>CANLOY010000025.1 GCA_947493005.1 uncultured Roseivirga sp. | reverse complement strand
AGCATGGTGGCAAGAAACTTCGAGTCTCCAGCAGATGCAAATGCGGATAATGTTTATGAAGTGACGATCACAGCTACTGACAGTAACAGTAACACTGCAAGCGAAAGCTGGACAGTAACAGTTACCGATGAGGTGGAAGCGATCAACTTCACTATAGATGCGATAGCTGATGTGAGTGTAGCAGAGAATGTTGTTTACACCAGTGTGACTCCGAG
>CANLOY010000024.1 GCA_947493005.1 uncultured Roseivirga sp. | reverse complement strand
CCGGTATCTCCCTGATCACCTTTGTCCCCCTTAGTTCCAGTAGCCCCAGTTGCTCCCGTAGGTCCAACAAGTGAGGTACCAGCACCCCAATTAGTTCCACCTGTTTTAGGTCCGAATAGGGTATTGGATGTTGTATTGATATAGAAGTCCCCATCTGCACCAGTTCCTCCAGCAGGGTCAGTTGTTCCATTTAATATTGTTTTGCCGTCAGTACCATCGGTACCGTTTGCACC
>CANLOY010000023.1 GCA_947493005.1 uncultured Roseivirga sp. | reverse complement strand
ACCAGTCAGGTGAATGCGAGTTGCAAAGGAGATACAAATGGAAGTATAGACTTGAGTGTAACAGGCGGCACCGGAGGGTACAGCTATAGTTGGGACAATGGTGCGAGTACTGAAGATTTAAGTACTCTTTCAGCCGGTACCTATACAGTAACAGTAACCGATGGCAATGGTTGTATGGCAAATACTTCGGTAACGATTACCGAGCCAGCTACCTCCATGACAGTAGGCAGTACCAT
>CANLOY010000022.1 GCA_947493005.1 uncultured Roseivirga sp. | reverse complement strand
GCACCAGTTCCTCCAGCAGGGTCAGTTGTTCCATTTAATATTGTTTTGCCGTCAGTACCATCGGTACCGTTTGCACCAGCAGCTCCTGTAGCCCCAGTTGCCCCAGTATCTCCTTGATCACCTTTGTCCCCCTTAGTTCCAGTAGCCCCAGTTGCTCCTGTAGGTCCAACAAGTGAGGTACCAGCTCCCCAGTTTGTACCTCCGGTTTTAGGCCCGAAAAGTGTGTTGGTAGTAGTATTGATGTAGAAGTCCCCATCGGCACCAGTTCCTCCAGCAGGGTCAGTTGTTCCATTTAATATTGTTTTGCCGTCAGTACCATCGGTACCGTTTGCACC
>CANLOY010000021.1 GCA_947493005.1 uncultured Roseivirga sp. | reverse complement strand
GATGGCAATGGTTGTATGGCAAATACTTCGGTAACGATTACCGAGCCAGCTACCTCCATGACAGTAGGCAGTACCATTAGCCAGGTAAGTTGCAATGGTCTTAATGATGGATCAATAGATTTAACGATAACAGGAGGTAGTGCACCCTTTAGTTATTTATGGAGTAATGGAGCAACCACCGAAGACTTGAGTGGTTTATCGCCTGGAAATTACAGTGTAACGGTAACTGATGCGACTGGATGTATAACAGTATCGAACCTGATAGTGACTGAGCCTTTGGCATTAAGTTTATCCACGAGTCAGGTAGATGTTTTATGTAATGGAGCAACAACAGGAAGTATAGACTTAAGCGTTACCGGTGGCACCGGAGGATATAGCTATAGTTGGAATAATGGGGCGAGTACTGAAGATTTAAGTGCTCTTTCAGCCGGTACTTATACTGTAACAGTAACCGATGGCAATGGTTGTATGGCAAGTACCTCAGTGACGATCACTGAGCCCTTGGCATTAAGTTTATCCACCAGTAAAGTAGATGTTTTATGTAACGGAGCATCAACGGG
>CANLOY010000020.1 GCA_947493005.1 uncultured Roseivirga sp. | reverse complement strand
TGTCTTGTCCTGAAATAAGTTGACACAATTGAGCTTTATTATGTCAACAGATTCAGGATCAATAAATAAGCGAACCCAGCGCGATTATAACATGGGCTTTAAACTTTCAGTAATTAGTCAAGTAGAAAAGGGCGAACTGACCTATAAACAGGCTCAGAAGCTTTATGGTATCCAAGGGCGGAGTACAGTTTTGGTATGGTTGCGAAAACATGGTAGCTTAGATTGGAGTAACCCAATGACAGCTTTGCCACGATCAAAAGAAACCCCCGCCCAAAAGATCAAACGGCTTGAAAAAGAACTATCTGATGAGCGATTAAAGAATCAGATTCTTAGTATGGCCATTGATATTTCTGATAAAGAACATGGTACCTGTATCAGAAAAAAGGTATTGCCCAAACAATCTGGCGCATCCGAGAAGAAAAGCAAGTGAGTTTATCACATAGCTGTCGGCTGTTTGGGATCAGCAGACAAGCGATCTACCAGGGCAGGCAACGGGCACTGCTCAGAGCTGATGAGCTCTCCAGGGTAAAGCCGCTTGTCCAGGCCATTAGGATGCAAATGCCTCGCATAGGTACAAGGAAACTTTATTACTTACTCAAAGAAGACTTTATCAGGGAAGGTATAAAAATAGGTAGGGACGCCCTGTTCGATTATTTGAGAACAGAACGGTTACTGATAATACCAAAGAAGAACTATACCAAGACTACTCATAGTAAACATTGGTTGAGAAAATACCCCAATCTGATCAAAGACAAAAAGGTGTTACGAACTGAAGAAGTCTTTGTTAGCGATATTACCTATATCAAAACCAGAGAACAGACACATTACCTTTCTCTGGTAACCGATGCCTATAGTAGAAAAATCATGGGCTACCACCTTAGTAATGACATGGCAGCAGAACAAGTAGTCAAAGCGCTACAACAGGCGGTCAAGAATAGAGTAAACAACAAACAACTCATTCATCACTCAGACAGAGGCTTACAATACTGTTCATCAGTTTATCAACATGAGTTAGGAAGAAATGGAATTATCTCATCAATGACTGATGGGTATGATTGTTACCAGAATGCATTAGCTGAAAGGGTCAATGGTATCTTGAAAAATGAGTTCCTCATTGAGAAGTGCAATAACAAAGCAGACTTAGAAAAACTCATAGATCAATCTATCCATATCTATAATAATCAAAGGCCTCATCTTTCACTTAATTACCAAACACCTAACTTTGTACATAACAAAAGAGTTGTTCAGGATAGCCTGAACAACTCTTCTTAATCTTTTATAAAACCGTCAACTTATTTTAGGACGGGTCA
>CANLOY010000019.1 GCA_947493005.1 uncultured Roseivirga sp. | reverse complement strand
ATGGTGCTGTGACACAGGATTTGAGTACTCTTTCGGCTGGTACCTATTCAGTAACCGTTACTGATGGCAATGGATGTGTGGCGAATACTTCTGTAACCATCAATGAACCTACGCCTATTGTTATCTCTGAGACCATTATTGATGCAGGATGTGCTGGAGGCTCAGCGGGCAGTATTGACCTGACAATAGCTGGAGGTGCTGCACCTTATACTTTTTCATGGAGCAACGGAGCAACAACTGAAGATATTTCGTCTCTCTCATTTGGAAATTATACCGTGGTAGTGACAGATGCCAATGGGTGTTCTGCCAATAAAACCTTAAGTGTTAATGAAGATTCTTCATTGATGCTTTCATCAACTCAAGTTAATGTTGATTGTGAAGGAAATAGTACTGGTAGTATCAATCTGGGTGTTTCGGGAGGAACTGCACCATATAGCTATTCATGGAGTAATGGAATGTCTAGTCAGAATATTAATAATTTGTCAGCCGGTACATATTCTGTAACTGTTTCAGACAATGCTGGATGTAATTCCACTCTGTCAGTAACGATCACTGAGCCTTTGGCATTAAGCTTATCTACCAGTCAGGTAGATGTTTTATGTAATGGCGCATCAACGGGAAGTATAGACTTAAGTGTAACAGGTGGCACCGGTGGTTATAGCTATAGCTGGAATAATGGCGCGAGCACTGAAGATTTAAGTGCTCTTTCAGCCGGTACCTATACAGTAACAGTAACCGATGGCAATGGTTGTATGGCTAACACTTCGGTAACGATTACTGAGCCCTTAGCATTAAGTTTATCCACGAGTCAGGTAGATGTTTTATGTAATGGCGCATCAACAGGAAGCATAGACTTAAGTGTTACCGGTGGCACCGGGGGATACAGTTACAGTTGGGACAATGGCGCGAGTACTGAAGATTTAAGTGCTCTTTCAGCCGGAACATATACAGTAACAGTAACCGATGGCAATGGTTGTATGGCTAACACTTCGGTAACGATCACCGAGCCCTTAGCATTAAGTTTATCCACGAGTCAGGTAGATGTTTTGTGTAATGGCGCATCAACAGGAAGCATAGACTTAAGTGTTATAGGAGGCACCGGAGGATACAGCTATAGTTGGAACAATGGGGCGAGTACTGAAGATTTAAGTGCTCTTTCAGCCGGTACTTATACGGTAACCGTAACTGATGGCAATGGTTGTATGGCGAACACTTCAGTAACGATCACCGAGCCCTTGGCATTAAGTCTGTCCACAAGTAAAGTAGATGTTTTATGTAATGGAGCAACAACAGGAAGCATAGACTTAAGTGTAACAGGAGGCACAGGAGGTTATAGCTATAGCTGGAATAATGGGGCGAGTACTGAAGATTTAAGTGCTCTTTCAGCCGGAACATATACAGTAACCGTAACCGATGGCAATGGATGTATGGCGAACACTTCAGTAACGATCACCGAGCCCTTGGCTTTAAATTTATCCACCAGCCAGGTAGATGTTTTATGTAATGGAGCAACAACAGGGAGTATAGACTTAAGTGTAACAGGCGGCACCGGAGGATATAGCTATAGTTGGAATAATGGGGCAAGTACTGAGGACTTAAGTGCTCTTTCAGCCGGAGTTTATACAGTAACCGTAACCGATGGCAATGGATGTATGGCGAACACTTCAGTAACGATCACTGAGCCTTTGGCTTTAAGCTTATCCACCAGTCAGGTGAATGCGAGTTGCAAAGGAGA
>CANLOY010000017.1 GCA_947493005.1 uncultured Roseivirga sp. | reverse complement strand
CTTGAATATCAACACAATAGACAACTCTATACACTCCTGCAGTCGTCTCGAACAGCGTGAGAGAACTATAGATTTCTTTGACGCTAGTCCTTGCTAGCGTTAAAGAGTTTTTGTTTCTCTTCTTTACTCAATGCATCATAACCCTTATCCGAGATTTTATCCAGAATGGCATCTATTTCTTGCTGACTAGTTTGCTCTGTAGGCTTTGGCTTAGCGGTTCTCCTCTTTGATGAAGTAGTTTTCGTTTTTGATTTATTCTCGCTACGATAACTCACCTTGATTTTTGGCTGTGGCTTAAAAAGGTTTTTAATCCAGGAAACAAACCCAACAACAGGCTTACTCCAGTCATTTCCTTTCTGAAGTTGAGTCATACCTAAGTAACCAACCAGCGCTCCTGCAAGGTGGGCTATTTCTCCCCCAGAATTACCTCCCGTAACACCTGAGAGCGAGAGAAGAATGTAGAAAGCGGCAATGTATTTGATTTTAATTGAACCCAATAGAATCAAGTTAAAAGTCGTATTAGGTTGAAACGCAGCAGCCCCTACCATAACGGCAAAAACCCCAGCTGAAGCTCCTATCATCTGAGGGTAATCTCCTGCCAAAAGTGCCCCTCTAGGAAGAGTATTGTATATTAACAAATAAGCTAATGAGCCCGAAATAACACCCCATATGTAAAGACCCAATAGTTTATTCTGACCTAATAGACTTGTTATAATCCTTCCAAACCAAAACAAAAAAAGCATATTGAATAATATGTGAAAAGGCTCAAAATGAGTAAATCCATAGGTAATCACAGTCCATGGACGATATAGTAAATTCTCTAGTCTCGGGTCGAATTCAAAAAAACTATTTATCAAACTTAGAGTGTCATCTTGTTCTCCAAAAAAGAAAAAAGCCCTTAACAAAAGAAGTAATGCAAATACGACCACATTGATCACAATAATCTGGTTTAAGACATTGCCAGTCTTAAAAGCCATTTTGAAATCATCTAGAATGCTACCCATTATCTTTTAATAGAAATCTTTACGATTCTGTTTCCAAACTAGTTTAACCAGTATTAAGGCTATTAATGCACCTCCTATATGCGCCAGGTGAGCAACATTATCGCCAGGGGCTCTTTGTAACTCGGAGAATACCTCATATAAAATATAGGCTCCTACCAAATACTTAGCCTTTATAGGGAAAGGCATAAAAAGCAGGTATAGTTCAGTATTTGGAAAGAATAACGCAAAAGCAGCCAATATGCCAAAAATAGCTCCGGAGGCACCAACCATATTGTACCTCCCATAGAGGTCATATAGTTGCCAGGCATAACTAACAGACTGCTCCTTTAGCCTTTGGTTATTCTCATTTCTCGAATAGTCATCTACAAACTCATATATCATGGGATTGACTCCATTGCCATGGTCTACTAACAATCTATTGAAATCTTGAGAGTTTGGGTTTTCTACATAAGCTCTAACATCTTGACGAACACCATTTACTTCTATGTAATTTACTGTAGTATAAAATAGCCCTGCGCCAATCCCTGTAACCATATAGAGGATCAGGAATTTCTTCTGCCCAAGAAAGTTTTCAAGCATTGGACCAAAAATGAACAAGGCTATCATGTTTCCTAATATGTGCATCATACTTGTTGTACTATGCAAAAACATATAGGTAATGAACTGATATGGCTTAAACTCTTCGGCTAGAATGAAGTGTAGGCCAAAAGTGGTTCCAAGGTCAATTTTCATTAAACCCTGTATCACCGCTATACCGATGTTTATGAAAAGAAGATTCTTTACAAGAGGGGTCAGGCGTCCAAACATAAATGCTAATTAAAAAACTGAGCTATCTTTTCCAATTCGAGAATAAAGGTAGTTTTCCTGCCTTCAGGCGAATAATTCGGATTCTTACAAGCAAATAGCTGATCAATTAACGATGACATCTCCTCTTGGGTTAACTCATTTCCCAATTTTATAGAGGATCTTTTTGCAATTGCCCTTGCAATATTCTCATCGTTAGAAATACTCAATTCCGATTTATTCTGCTTAAACTGCTCAATAAAACCCTCGAAAAGCACTTTTTCATTGCCTGTTTTTAGGTCAGCTGGTACTCCATTGATTACAATGGCATTATTACCAAAGTCCGAAAACTCAAAACCTATTGCATTCAGTTCGCCTTTAATATCCTGAACCAGAGAAAAGTTAGCTGGGTTTAACTCAAGTGTCTGAGGGAACAGGGCTTGCTGAGAGGCTCCAGACCTATTTTGTAATTGAAGAAGAAATTTCTCGTACAAAATGCGTTCATGTGCTTCCTGTTGTGCCACCAACATCAGCCCTGACTTAACGTGTGTAGCGATATACCTCTGGTGAATCTGAAAGTATGGTTTCTTCTCCCTTGATATTTGCGGAGCCACACTTTCTGAAGAATTTGCCGCGCTTCCCAGTGTAATTGTACTCTGCGCTTCTGGATGAATTTCCAATTGACTATTCTCCCTTTCCTGATCTGCAATTTCCTGCTGAAGGCCTTCGTACAACTTTTCCCATTGTCCAACGCCTTGTTTCTTATCAAAGGTTTTGAATTGGGCATAGTCACTGTCAGTCTTCTTCATTCCCGAAGTAGGCTTTGACACTGGCGGTTGAAAAGATGCAAAGTTCACATCTTGATTAAAATCTATTGTCGGAGCAATATTATGAGTTCCTAAGGCCTGTCTGACTGCAGCTTTTACAATGGCATACACCGTACGCTCATCGTCAAACTTAATTTCAGTCTTTGTAGGATGCACATTAATATCAATATGCTTCGGGTCAATCTCTATGAAAAGTGTGTAGAAAGGATAACTCGAATCTGGCAACAAGCCTTCAAACGCAGTCATTACAGCATGCCCAAGATAATTGCTCTTAATAAATCTATTATTCACAAAGAAGAACTGCTCTCCCCGTGTTTTCTTAGCAAACTCTGGTTTGCCAACATAGCCGTAAACCTTCATCAAATCGGTCTCCTCTTCGCATGAAGCCATTTGATCCTGATACTTCTTGCCAAAAATACCAACTACCCTTTTGCTTAGTTTTCCGGCAGACAGTTTATATACCTCCATATCATTTTGATATAGTGACATATTTACTCCGGTATTGGCTAAAGCTACTCTTTGAAACTCGTCTACAATATGACGCATTTCTACAGGGTTTGACTTCAGGAAATTTCTTCGAGCCGGCACATTAAAAAACAGATTCTTTACACAAGTCGATGTACCAACTGGTGTAGATACTGGCTCTTGTTTTTTAACCTCAGAAGCTTCAATCTGCACCAAAACACCAAGTTCGTCTTCAGCTCTTCTCGACTTCAGCTCTACCTGGCCAACAGCTGCTATTGAAGCCATAGCTTCGCCTCTAAATCCCATTGTTTTAATGGAAAAAAGGTCTTCGGCAGTTCTGATCTTTGAAGTTGCATGCCTTTCAAAACACATTCGGGCATCTATGTGAGACATACCTACTCCATTATCTACCAACTGAATAAGTGTCTTTCCAGAATCTTTAACGATTAGTTTAATATCTGTAGCTCCTGCATCAATTGCATTCTCTAACAACTCTTTTACAACTGAAGCGGGGCGCTGTACTACCTCTCCTGCTGCAATCTGATTTGCAATGTTATCAGGTAATAACTTTATGAGGTCGGACATTCTGTACTTTGGAATTTACTTTCTGATTCTCTTCCAAAGATAGAACGGAATATACAGTAAGGCCAGATAAAAAACTTCCGAACCAATAAAAACAAATCCACCAGCAAACATCACCAGCACTACCATAATTAATAGACGCAGCATGGTTGTCTGGTCTACCCCATTGCCAGTAGCATGTTTCATGTTTTTTCGAAAAGAACCTGAAATCTGAGAACGATAACCAAAATCAGTTTCCTCATTTCCCATACCCAACTCCGCTTTAATTCTGGAGGTTCTATTCTCTATGTCCTCTTTGATTGGGTCATAGTATCTTGGAGCAATGTGAAAGCGCTGATATTTCGGCTTTTTCATTAAACTTGGCAGTTTCATAATATCAATGCTCTTTTTTTAACGTTCTGATAATGTCCTAAAAATATAGTTTATTTGTTTCTATTAAAAATCTTACGCTTCTATGATCAAAAAAGTTATTGTGATGCTGCTGATGCTTTGGGTAGGAACTGATTGCCTTTACGCACAGAAAATCTACCAAAAATCGGATACCGAGGCTCAAGAGCAATGGGTAAACAGCGTTTTCAATGCACTTTCTCCTGAAGAACGACTGGGGCAGTTATTTATGGTTGCTACCTATTCCAACAGAGATGAGAAGCACTATCAGGAGATTGATGAGTTAATTACAAAGTATAATGTTGGGGGGCTAATCTTCTTTCAGGGCGGCCCATATCGTCAGGCAAAACTAAATGACAGATACCAGGCTAAGGCAAAAGTTCCTTTGACAATTGCCATGGATGCAGAATGGGGAGTTGGGATGCGACTAGACAGTGTAATGGATTTCCCAAAACAGATGACTTTGGGTGCAATTCAGGACAACAAGTGGATATATGAAATGGGCAAAGAGGTGGCCAACCAATTCCATCTACTCAACATGCATATCAATTTTGCGCCAGTAGTTGATGTAAATGTTAACCCCAACAACCCGGTGATAGGTTACAGATCTTTTGGAGAGAATAAATTCAAGGTTTCTGAAAAAGGAATTGCCTATATGAAGGGGCTTCAGGACCATAGAATCATGGCCAATGCCAAGCATTTTCCCGGCCATGGAGATACAGACACCGATTCTCATCACGACTTGCCAGTAATCAATCATTCCTCTCAAAGAATGAGTGAAACAGAGCTTTATCCTTTCAAACAACTAATGAAGGACAGTTTGATGAGCATGATGGTGGCTCATCTGCAAGTTCCTGCTTATGACGATCGGGAAAACATGCCCACCACATTATCTAACAAAGTGGTAACGGATCTCTTAAAAAATGAATTGGGCTTTGATGGATTGGCATTTACTGACGCCATGAATATGAAAGGTGTTGCCAAGTATTATGATCCTGGAGAAGCTGATGTAAAAGCACTACAGGCTGGTAATGATGTGATTCTTTTTCCTCTAAATGTTCCTAAGGCGATCAGGCAAGTCAAAAAAGCGCTTAAGAAAGGAAAACTGGATCAGAATTCGATTGATGAAAGGGTTAAAAAAATATTAAGAGCTAAATACTGGTTTGGTTTAGACAATTATCAACCAATCAAAACTGCTAACCTCACCAAAAGGATAAACAACGACTATGCCCAATTATTAAACAAAATTCTTTATCAAAAAGCAATCACAGTAGTAGACAATCAGGATAACCTGCTTCCGGTAATTCAACTGAGTGAACAAAAGTTTGCCTCGATCCAATTTGGAAAAGGAAACAGTGCAGAATTCACAAACATGCTGGATAAGTATGCACGATTCAAACACTTAAAGTTAGATTCACTGACAGAGGAAACCCTCGAGTCAGCTGCACAATTCGATTATGTAGTAGTTGGCTATCATGGCATCACTAACTCACCAGGAAAACAGCATGGGGTAAATAGCGCTGAAGTTGAATTTATCAAATCCCTTCAGCAAAAGACCAATGTTATTGTTGTTGCATTCGGCAATGCCTATAGCTTGCAATATTTCAAAGGAGTAAAAAATATCATTTGTACCTACGAGAATAATGAGATCACCCAAAATATCACTCCCCAAATCATTTTTGGAGCACTTAAGTCAGAAGGCAAACTACCAATTTCAGCAGGTGAGCATTTCAAAGCAGGAACCGGCATAGAAACATTGACCACCTCCAGATTAAGCTACGGCTTTCCTGCTGAGGTAGGTATGCATATTGATTCGCTCCGAAAGATTGATGACATCATTGAAAAGGCCATTGAGGAAAAAGCTACGCCAGGAGCCCAGATAATAGTTGCTCGCAAGGGCAAGGTGATTTATCAGAAAAACTATGGATATCAAACCTATGATGAAAAGAAACCAATAAATGATCATTCCATATATGACGTAGCATCTATAACCAAGGTAGCGGCAGTTACTCAGATAGTGATGAAACTATATGAGCAGAAGAAGCTGGACATCAACAAACCATTAGGCCATTATTTGAAAGAGCTGCAAGAGTCCAATAAGGCCGATTTACTAATCAGGGATGTTCTTACACACCAAGCCGGACTAAAACCATATATTCCATTTTGGGAGAAAACCGTAGACGATGGTGAGTTAAAAACAGAATACTTCTCAGATGCCTCAGGTCCTAATCATAATTTCAGAATTCAGGACCACACGCTTCCTACTTCACTTGCCGATTCTATTTGGCAATGGACTATAGATTCTGATTTAAGAAAGCTACCAAAGAAGAAGAAAAAGTACGATTACCTGTATTCTGATCTGGGATACACTTTGATTTACAAACTTGTAACACAAATCATTCAGGAACCTATAGAGGATTTCCTGAACAGGGAATTTTACGGGCCACTAGGACTTAGTAGAACTATGTTTCTTCCCCTTGAAAAAGGTTTTGGTGCAGACATAGCCCCTACTGAAGTGGATGACTATTTCAGAAACGCCATTGTTTGTGGAAAAGTACACGACCAAAATGCCACTTTAATGGGTGGAATTGCTGGTCATGCAGGCCTTTTTAGTAGCGCTAATGATCTGGCCATCTTAATGCAAATGAACATGCAAATGGGGCAGTATGCTGGTAAAAGTTATTTTCAAAACTGGACCATTCCAATCTTTACCAGCGCTCAGTATATGGATAATAGAAGAGGACTGGGCTGGGACAAACCGATAACAGGAACCGATGAGGGGCCTACCAGTAAATTTTCATCGGCAAGCACTTTTGGCCATACAGGTTTTACTGGTGCAGCGGTATGGGCCGATCCGGCCGAAGAACTGGTTTTTATATTCCTCTGTAATCGTACCTATCCAGAGAGTGACAATTTTAAATTGATTGAAGAAAATATTCGAACCAGAATCCATGATATACTCTATCAATCAATTATGGAACCTAAAGCGGGTTAAAAGAGTTAACCATATCTAGCGGTAATTTTTTTTCATGAAGATAGGAATCGTATGCTACCCTACATTCGGAGGAAGTGGGGTAGTTGCAACAGAACTAGGGAAGGGACTGGCGAAAAAAGGCCATGAGGTTCACTTTATAACATACTCACAACCAACACGTCTGGACTTTTTCAATGAAAACCTCTTTTATCATGAGGTGAATATAAGGTCATATCCCCTGTTCAAATACCCTCCTTACGAATTAGCTTTGGCCAGTAAGATGGTAGATGTAGCCAAATTCGAAAAACTGGATTTGTTACACGTTCATTACGCCATACCTCATGCTTCGGCAGCAGTAATGGCAAGGCAAATTCTAAAATCAGAAGGTATTAACATCCCAGTAGTTACCACACTTCACGGAACTGATATCACACTTGTGGGTAAAGATCCTTCTTACGAACCTGTGGTTACTTTTAGTATCAATCAATCTGATGGAGTCACTGCAGTTTCTGAAGATTTGAAAAAGGACACTTACAAACATTTCAATGTCTTACGAGAAATTGCTGTAATTCCAAACTTCATAGATCTTACCAAGTTCAAAAGACAAAGAAAGGATCATTTTAAAACTGCCATTTGCCCCAATGGAGAGAAACTGATTGTACACACTTCTAATTTCAGAAAAGTTAAGCGTGTAGATGATGTAGTACGAATCTTCCATAAAATCTCGCAAGAAATTCCATCCCGACTTCTTCTTGTTGGTGATGGTCCGGAAAGAGGCTTAATTGAAGGCTTGTGCAGGGAACTCGGTATTTATGATGAAGTGCGTTTTCTAGGAAAACTGGAAGCCGTTGAAGAAGTGCTTTCAGTAGCCGATTTGTTTATCATGCCTTCCGAAAAAGAGAGTTTTGGACTAGCAGCACTAGAAGCAATGGCTTGCGAAGTACCAGTTATCTCATCGAATGCAGGAGGAATTCCCGAGTTGAACGTTAATGGTGTAACTGGATTTACTTCCAAAGTGGGGAATATTGAGGAGATGACTAAAAATGCGCTACATGTTCTTAGCGATGAGCACTTAGAGACGTTCAAAAAGAATGCATTAGAACAAGCTAAAAAATTCGATATCGATGTTATTCTTCCGCTTTATGAAAAATTCTACAACGATGTTGCTGCTGCAATGTTAGCAGAATCTTCTCTAGCTTAAGCCATGAAGATCAGTGTAATAGGTTGTGGATGGCTCGGACTGCCACTGGCTGAGACTTTAACTAAACAAGGACATCAGGTTTTAGGTAGTACAACAAGTGTCGAAAAACTTTCTATACTTGAATCTAAGCAGATCATTCCTGTTTTATTAAAGCTAGATCCTATGCCTGTTGGTAAAGGATTCAATCAGCTATTTCAATCAGAAGTAGCAATAATCAACATTCCTCCCAGAAGAAAATACAACTCCCCAGAGTTCTATGAAGAACAGATCAAGTATCTAAAGTATCAGCTGCAACAGAGTTCCGTAAAAAAGGTCATATTCATAAGCTCTACCTCCTATTACCCCAACACAAACTCCATTGTCGATACAGATATTTTGTTTGACTTTGAAAAAGGTTCTTCAAAAGCTGTCGTTAAGGGAGAACAGCAAATATCACAGATTGAACAAGACTTGATAATTCTGAGATGTGGCGGGCTAATGGGAAAGGACAGAATTCCGGGGAAATGGTTTGCAGGTAAATCAACAAAAGGTGGGGACAACGCAGTTAACTATATCCACATTGAAGATGTCATTTCAGTCATCAGTAAGTTGATTGAGGTTTGGCCACAAAGCAATCCTCAAAAGGTCTATAACTTGGTTTCTCCAGAACATCCAAAGAAAAAAGAAGTCCATTCTAAAATGGCTGATAAATATAATTTTGCACCTCCCATATGGGTAGAGCCTTCTATTACTTCATCAAAAATAGTGGAAAGTGACTTTAAGGATTTCGGTTTAAAATCTCCTTTGAATTTCTAAGCCTCGATCACCTCAAGGAATAATTCTCCCTGTTTAAGTTGTTGACGAGCTTTTATTTGATTTAAACGATTTTTGATTTCGAGAAATCGTTCATACTCTTGCTGAGCTTTTTGAAAGCCATTTTTATAGGCCATTGGTGAAGATATCACCTCCTCAATTTTTCTGAATTTCATGGTATTAGTTTTATAAACATACCATACTCACCAATTTTCCCTACCTGCGTCAACGAAAGTTCACGTAAATAGTTCAACTCACAAGTATGGTAGTTATAACATAGACGATTGAAATTCGAATTACACTAATGAGGTACTCTTAATTTAACATTGTTTAAGAAGTACCTCAATTACTGCCACGCTGCCAGAATAACCCCAACAATAGTGTACGCAATAATGTGATACCCTGAGTCTATAAGGATTAAAGTAGTTGATTTACGAGCAAAAAGGTAGTTCATACCAATTGTAGGAAATAGGAAGAAAATTCCCGTCATCAAGCCGTACATAGCCCCCATGTCAATCGTCATCTCAACTTCGCAGCCAGGCTCTGCAGCAAAGCCAAAAAAGAACAGCGCCATGCCCACAGAAATGATCAAAGCAAATATGAAAGCAGAGCCAAAGAGTTTACCCATGTTGGCGTTTTTCATTTCGTCATCCGAAAGTCCAACATGTTTTTGCCATGCCTTTCCAAAGATGGGGCCATACCATACAGCACCCAAAGCAAAAAAGGCCACAGCAGCTACAGCTACCGCAAGCCAGTTAATAGCAGAAAAATCCATAGTTATAAGGTTTAGTTAAAAATCATTTTTTAACCTGAATCCCCACATACAAATCATCCTCTAGACCGTCATTATCCCAATCCAGGTATCCTTTAAAAGCTGCTTTCCCTTCTTGCCATTCAAAAAAATATGCTGTTGTCTTTCCTTGCTCAGTTAAATAAAGTGTATCACCTTCAACACCCCATTTACCTGACGTAGTCTGGAGAGGGTTTCCATCCAGACCGATATATTCTGAGTTGTAGTTACCATCCTCCAAATATGTAGTAAGGATAGGTTTGATCTTCAAAACTGCCTCCCACTCCCCTTTTGGTACACTAAAAACGGAATCGACACTACCATCCAAGGCATCTAGCTCTACAAGCATAGATTCGTTATACCATTGCCCTAAAATTCGATTTTTGTTTTTATTAGAACTACAAGAGTTCAGGCATATCAGCACAAAAGAAAATGCCAAAAGCCTTGAGGTTATTCTAGAAAATTGCACAGATGAATATAGTAAAAAACAGAGAAACTGAATTCACTCTTCTTCCCTTCTATTGAGTAGTATCTTTACTATAGAATGAAAAATTAACTACAGGTGATGCTTTCCCGAATCGAGTAATATACTATTTAACCTTAAAGTGCACTTTAAATTTCAGGTTACTCTCCACTGCCTCACCGTTATAACTTGCAGGAGCCCAATTCTGATACTTTCTGAGTACTCGAATGGCTTCATTATCGAAAAGTAAGCCCAAAGATTTTCTCACTTTAAAGTTATTGGCCTTGCCCTCTCTGTTTACAGTAAAGAAAACCTCTACATAACCTTCAATCTTCTTAAGAGAGTCACTGTTAACTGCAATTTCCTCAACTGGGTATTTCAACTCTCTATCAATAAAATCCAGGAAAGTCTCAAGGTTTGGAAGAGGACTAGCATCTATCACTATATCTTCCTTTATAATATCTTCCTTGGAAACAGTTTTCTGTGGAAGTGGTTTAGGAATAGCTTTTTCAGCTTCTGTTTGTTGCTCAACTTTTGGCTTTGGCCCTTCCTCCTTCTTTTCCTTTTTAGCTACCAAAGGAGTTGTTTCAACCTTCTTAGGCGTAATCTCTTCTTCAGACAACTTCTCATCTTCCACTACAATTTCCGTTGCAGGTTCAGAAGTCTCATCCGGGGAATTACTTTTTAATAAATCTGTATTGGTTGCTACAACCACGGCAGCAGTTACTACTACTGTAGAAGTTCCTGCTACAACACTAGCTGTTACTTTGGAACCTAACTTTAAAATAGCCGATCCCAATTTAAACCCTGCCCAAATTGAGGCTCCCTTGACTACATTGTCAAAGTTCATCTGAGCCTTGATATCTTCAGGCGTTAATTTTTTCGCTTTGTCTACAAACTTGTACTTCACGATGTACTCCGCTTAAAATGTCTTTTCAATCTCTTCAATATCCTGTAAGTACGGGTTTTGGCATTGCCTTCCGTAATATCCAGAATGTATCCTATCTCCGCAAAACTTTTGCCTTCGAAAAACCGGAGTTCTATTAACTCCAACTCTGCTGGCTTTAGCTTTTCCAACACCTCTGGCAACATTGTCAACCAAAGTTCCCTTTCATTATCCTCTATCTCTACCTCGAATACAATATCATGTGAGACATAATTCTCTAGAGATACATGACGCTGTTTCTTCTGAGATCTGAAATAGTCATAACAACTATTCAACGCAATTCTTGCCAGCCAGGCCGACAACGGATATCCCTTATACTTATAATCGTCTAAATGTGATAAGGCTTTCCCAAAAGCTTCTGATGTAATATCTCCTGCCAAATCAATATCCTGAACACGTGAAAACACTAATCGAAATACTTGTTCATAGTACTTCTTATAGAGTGGTTCGAAAAAGCGCTTATCCTCTTTCGACTTCTCAATTAGCTCGATTTCGGTATATTCAGATATATTGTCTTGTGTCAAAATCACTTCAGATTAGCTGTTCGGCTTTAAATATCTGGACATAAAACGCTATGCTAACTAAAAGGAACACAGCAAGCTAATATATTTGAAATTAATATGTAATCAATTACCTAACTAAATAAGGAAAGTCCGTTTCAAATTAGTTAGCAAAGATTTTAAACCAATTCAGGCAAATAAGTGTTGTCAAGAAGCTTATGAAAGGATACCGTTTTTCCAAGTTTATACCTCAGAAGGCGAAGTCGGAATCTGCATTCGACAATCTTCTTGATATTTTTCTACAACTAGTTAGCATAACCGGGGGTGATGTATCGGAAGCACTGTCTTGGTTAACCAATATTGATAAACAATATAACATAACAGATGGCAGCTATGGTATAGGTGATTTCATCGATGAATTAAAGGACAAAGGATACATTACCGAACAAAACCAAGAGGGAAAGTTTGAAGTAACGGGAAAAACAGGGCAGGAAATACGCAAGTCATCACTTGAAGAGATTTTTGGTAAGCTAAAGAAAACGGGAAAGGGACAACATAAGACCAACTTTTCTGGGGTCGGAGATGAACGAGGGACTGATAGAAGGCCTTTTGAATTTGGAGACTCTGTTCAACAGATTGCTATGACCGACTCCATACGGAACGCTCAGATTAATCATGGGTTTGGTGATTTCATGATGACCGAAGATGACCTTGAAGTGGTAGAAACTGAGTATAAAACTCAAACCTCCACAGTGCTCATGATTGACATATCTCACTCTATGATTCTGTACGGAGAAGACCGAATTACTCCAGCCAAAAAAGTTGCTATGGCTTTGGCCGAACTCATTACCACAAAGTACCCAAAGGATACCTTGGATGTCATTGTTTTTGGAAATGATGCCTGGCAAATTGAAATCAAGGATTTACCTTATTTACAAGTAGGCCCTTATCATACCAATACAATTACCGGGTTGGAGCTAGCTATGGATATTCTTAGGAGAAGAAAGAATGCCAACAAGCAGATATTCATGATTACCGATGGCAAACCAACTTGTATGAAAGTTGGCATTAAGTACTACAAAAATGCTTTTGGGTTAGACCCTAAAATATTAAACAAAACACTAAATCTGGCTACACAATGCAGAAGGTTGCATATTCCAGTAACCACATTTATGATTGCCTCAGATCCTTACTTAAAAGAGTTTGTTCGGGAATTTACAACCGCCAACAATGGTAACGCATATTATAGCAGCTTAAAAGGACTAGGCCATCTCATTTTTGAAGATTATAAACGCAATCGCAGAAAAAGATTCTAATATGAACTATAAAGAATTGACAACTGATCAATTACTATCCATTCAAACACTCGGTGCTCTAAAGGGAATTGGGTATCAAAGCAAGTCTGTGAAAGATGAGCTAAGGGATAACCTGATTGATAAGTTACAAAAGAAAGAGCCAACTTTTGAAGGAATATGGGGCTATGAAGACACCGTTATTCCTGACATTGAAAGGGCTATTCTTTCCAAACATAATATGAATCTTTTGGGTTTGAGAGGGCAGGCAAAAACAAAAATTGCCCGTCAAATGGTTGAACTACTTGACGAATATATTCCGATAATAAAAGGATCAGAGTTAAATGATGATCCATTGAATCCTATAAGCCGATTTGGGGCAGACCTGATTGATAAGCATAGAGATAGCACTCAGATTGACTGGCTCCATAGGTCAAAACGCTATGCCGAAAAACTTGCGACTCCTGATGTATCAATTGCCGATTTGATAGGTGATGTTGACCCAATTAAGGCCGCCACACTAAAGCTCCCCTATTCTGATGAAAGAGTAATTCATTATGGCCTTGTTCCCAGATCTCATAGAAGCATATTTGTGATTAATGAATTACCAGACCTTCAGGCCAGAATTCAGGTAGCGCTATTTAATATTCTTCAAGAAGGAGATATTCAAATCAGAGGATTCAAACTCAGATTACCACTTGATATTCAGTTTGTATTTACGGCTAACCCAGAAGATTATACAAATCGCGGAAGCATTGTTACTCCATTGAAAGATCGAATAGATAGTCAGATTATTACTCACTATCCAAAAACAAGAGAAATCAGTAAGCAAATCACAACTCAAGAGGCCGATATCAAGGAAGATCAGAAGAAAGTTGTAGTGGTAAATGAAATAGCCCAAAACCTTATTGAACAAGTGGCTATAGAAGCCAGGCAGAGTGAGTATGTGGATGAAAAAAGTGGTGTTTCAGCACGTTTAACTATTTCCGCTTACGAGAATTTGATCAGTTCAGCTGAAAGAAGAGCATTAATTAATGGTGAAAACCAAACTTACATCAGGGTGTCTGATTTCGTTGGCGTAATTCCGGCAATAACGGGTAAAGTAGAACTGGTATATGAAGGAGAACAAGAAGGCCCTGGTATAGTGGCACACAGCCTGGTGGGCAAAGCGGTTAGATCAATGTTTACAGACTTCTTTCCCAAACCAGATGACAAGCAAAAAGAAAAAGAAGTAAGTCCATACAAAGGAATTATTGAATGGTTTGGAGAAGGTTATACTTTGGACTTGATCAACGACCTGTCTAATAAAGACTATGAGGCAGGTTTAAAAGCTGTTCCGGGTCTGGAAATTCTTGTGACTTCTAAACACGGAAAGGCAAATAAACATGAACAGCTCTTTTTAATGGAATTTGTGTTACATGGGCTAGCCGAGTACAGCAAACTGAGCAAGACCGCATTAGATACCGGAACGCGCTTCAAAGATTTGTTAAGCAGCATGTTTTCCATGCCGGACCTTGATGACCTTACTGAAGATGACTTGTAATAAAAAAAGGAGTGCAAGCACACTCCTTTTTTATTATCCCTTTGAAGTTCTTACTTCATAGAAAGCGCTTTCTCAAGGTTAACGCCTCTAAGCTTCTGTATTTCATTATAAATTATATCTCCTGAAGAAGGCCTTGGTGCATTTGATGAATGGATATTACCGTCTTTGTCAATCAGCAAATACCTTGGAATTCCTCTGATCTGATATAGTTCTGTAATCTTTGTGTCCCATCCTGAACCTGAGAATAATTGAATACCCTCCAACTCATTTTTAGCAATAAACTTCTCCCACTTCTCCTTGTCATCAGCCTCATCAACAGAAACATATACCCACTTTACATCTTTAGCATCTTTTAGTCTCTCTTTTAGCTTTTTGTAGCTTGGAAATTCTGCAACGCAAGGACCACACCAGGTTGCCCAAACATCAACATACACAACATATCCCTTCAAGCTACTTAAAGAAACCATTTCACCTTCTAAAGACTCGTACTCAAAATCCGGGGCTACTTTGCCTTTCTTTAATGGTTCCCATTTGGCATATTTTGTATTAATGCTCTGTACTGATTCAGCATCTGGATAAGACTTTACAAAATCTTCTTTAATATCCCATGCTCCATCTATGCCTAAAGACATGGTAAGGCCTTTAACATAACTTCCAAGCATTTGCTCTTTAAAAGAAGCAGGAACGTCTTCATTGTCCTTAACCCATTCATACATTTTCATCCAGTTGTCAGGAATAGAATACCATGGGGTATCTCCCATATCGCCAAGAGACTTCACTCCTTCTGAAGTAACATACCCATCAACCAGACTGCTGAAGTTTGGCGATACCAAAGCAATTTCACCAAATGCAAACGCCTCTTTATACTTGTCTTCGGTTCCTGGAGCTTTGAAATCCTCAGCTCCTTCTTCTTTCCTGTAGTAGTTATAGTAGTTTTCAAACATGCTCATTGCAGAAATATTCCCTGCGAACAGGTGAGCATCCATAATGGTCACAAAATCATCAGAAACTCCTTCAGCATTAGAAATTAGGGCCTGTTTTGCCTTAATATTATCGTTAATTTCACTTTGGTAATCTTCCCAATCAAGAGAAAACTGTCTGTATTCCAGGTCTTCGTGCTTCTTAGCAAAATCAGCATCAATAGAAGACATACTCTCCATAATGTCTGTATACACTGCTCCATCACCTTCATAAGCGTACGTGAACTGGTCATCATCACCCTTGGTTGCTTTCATAACCAAATCCTTACCAGGTTCTACATAAATGGATTTGTAAAAATCACCAAGCAATGTAATCATAGTAGGGCCATCCAAAGGCACCTCCATAGTATATTCATATTCACCTTCTGCCAGCTTAAAAGTTGCGACTGGTTCATCTTGGAAATCTCCTGAAGTAATAATTTTATATTCCGTTTCAGGTTTAGCGCCCTCTACATTAAGTGTAAGGGTCATTTTTTCTGGCTTTGGTGGCTGACAAGCAAAAATGGTCAGCAGCAAAAAAGTCGTTATCAATCTTTTGGTAGGCATAAGCATTTAGTTAATTGCAAAAAATTTGGACAATAATTTACAGATTTTATTAAGTACCTGAAAATTAATTCGTTATCTATTTTGTAGAATGAACTTAGAGCTGCTTAAAAACATAGCACAACAGGGTGAAGGGCAATATCTGGAGTTTAAGAAAAAAGCCAATTTTCCTGAGAAAATAGTTAAGGAACTGGTAGCATTTGCCAACAGTTATGGAGGAAAGCTACTATTAGGAGTTGATGATAACGGTATGGTTTCAGGTACCAGAAATATTGAGGGCGAAGTTTTTGTCCTTGAAGATGCAATCGCCAAACTAATAAAACCTAAACTCGCCTACTCAGTCGACATCCTCAAAATCAATGACAAGAAAGGTGTGGCCGTCTTCCATATAAGCGAAGGGAACAAGAAACCTTATAAGGTAAAAGACCATTCCAATAACGAAGCTGGAACTGCGTTTGTAAGAAGTGGTGATGAGAGCTTGAAGGCTTCCAGAGAAATGAAGGAGATTTTGCGTAGAAGAAACAACATCAAAGATGAGCGATTTGTATATGGAGATAAAGAACAGGTTTTAATGAAAATGCTGGATAAAGCCGAAAGTATTACCTTAGATCAATTCTCCGAAGAAGCTGGAATATCTCGAACAGTTGCTTCAAAAACACTCATAAAACTCGTACTAGCGAACTTATTGGATATTGCCCCTTCTGCTGAAGGAGATAAGTTTTTTATAAAAACTCAAGATTAAAGAAATGAGAATCACAAAACACCTAATTATACTTATTACGCTGATAAGCCTTGGTAACTTTCAGGCAGAGGCTCAGAAAAGAAAAAAGAAAAAGCATGATCCTGCAAAAGCTCAGCAAACCATTGTTGAATTTAAGAAAGTAGACTCAGGAATATCTCAGTTCTTTTCTAGTGCATATGGCTATGCAGTATTTCCATCAATCGGTAAGGGCGCAATTGGTATTGGAGGCGCTGCCGGAAAGGGAGTGGTTTACAAAAATGGGAATGTGGTTGGTGGGGTCAATATGACTCAAATCTCAATCGGTTTCCAGTTTGGTGGGCAAGCTTACAGTGAGGTCATTTTTTTTGAAAATGCCGATGCTTTTCAAAGGTTTAAAGAGAATGAACTTCAGTTTGCAGCTCAGGTATCAGCAGTAGCTCTGAAATCCGGAATATCGGCTGATGCCAAATATACTGATGGTGTAGTAGTATTTACCATGGCAAAGGGAGGGCTAATGTATGAAGCTTCTGTAGGTGGACAACGCTTTAAATTTGTACCACCGAACAAGATGACCCGTCCTAAAATAAGTTGACGGTTTTATAAAAGATTAAGAAGAGTTGTTCAGGCTATCCTGAACAACTCTTT
>CANLOY010000016.1 GCA_947493005.1 uncultured Roseivirga sp. | reverse complement strand
CCGGTATCTCCCTGATCACCTTTGTCCCCCTTAGTTCCAGTAGCCCCAGTTGCTCCCGTAGGTCCAACAAGTGAGGTGCCAGCTCCCCAATTAGTTCCACCTGTTTTAGGTCCGAATAGGGTATTGGATGTTGTATTGATGTAGAAGTCCCCATCGGCACCAGTTCCTCCAGCAGGGTCAGTTGTTCCATTTAATATTGTTTTACCATCAGCACCATCAGCACCATCAGTACCGCTGGCACCCGTTGCCCCGGTATCTCCCTGATCACCTTTGTCCCCCTTAGTTCCAGTAGCCCCAGTTGCTCCCGTAGGTCCAACAAGTGAGGTGCCAACTCCCCAATTAGTTCCACCTGTTTTAGGTCCGAATAGGGTGTTGGTGGTTGTATTGATGTAGAAGTCCCCATCGGCACCAGTTCCTCCAACAGGGTCAGTTGTTCCATTTAATATTGTTTTGCCGTCAGTACCATCGGTACCGTTTGCACCAGCAGCTCCTGTTGCGCCAGTCGCCCCGGTATCCCCTGTGTCACCCTTATCACCTTTTGCACCGGCCGAGCCAGTCGCCCCGGTATCTCCCTTAGGACCTTGAATTTGACCGACATCATCGAATGAAGTGCCATTATAAACATGTCCATGCCCATCATCTTGGGTGATATACATGTCACCAGTATTTCCACCATATGGATTAGGTAGTGCGGCTGCATTAGCTACTGATCCTACAATAGTGACACCGGTTCCAGCAGGGCCTTGATCTCCGGTATCTCCTTTGTCACCTTTAGCACCTGCGGAGCCGGTTGCTCCAGTGTCTCCTGTATCACCTTTGTCGCCTTTTAGAGATGTACCAGCTCCCCAGTTTGTACCTCCGGTTTTAGGCCCGAAAAGTGTGTTAGTAGTAGTATTGATATAGAAGTCGCCATCTGCACCAGTACTGGTAGCAGGATCAGTGGTTCCATTTAATATTGTTTTACCGTCAGTACCGTTGGCACCAGCTGCTCCTGTTGCGCCAGTGTCACCTTTAGCTCCTGCAGCGCCAGTATCCCCAGTGTCACCCTTATCACCTTTTGCACCGGCCGAGCCAGTCGCCCCGGTATCTCCCTTAGGGCCTTGAATTTGACCGACATCATCGAATGAAGTGCCATTATAAACATGTCCATGCCCATTATCTTGGGTGATATACATGTCACCAGTATTTCCACCATATGGATTAGGTAGTGCGGCTGCATTAGCTACTGATCCTACAATGGTAACCCCTGTTCCGGCAGGTCCCTGATCCCCGGTATCACCTTTGTCTCCCTTAATGGAAGTGCCTGAGGGCCATGAACCTGAGGTTTTTGGACCAAATAATGTGTTTGTCGCAGTATTGATATAGAAATCACCATCATTACCAGTGGAATTATCTGGGTCTGAAGTTCCATTTAGTAATGTTTGAGAACCACCACCTGGACTGCCTTCCAATGTATTAATGTCTTTATCTAATGTAATGGATAGATGAGATTGGATACAAGCGGAAAGCGTAGCAGGAGCTCCTGCTACAGAAAGTGGGTAGTTTTTGTTTGTTGTCTGTCTGAAGATTACACCCAAGCCTGCAGTTGGTTCTCCCGCGCCATTAATATCTGAAACCTCGAGAATCAAAGGAATACCAGTTTGTGTAATGGCTTCCACTTTGTAGGTTTTACAAGTACGATCCCAAACGATATCGCCAACGGCAACATCTGTATCTGAATAAGTACCACTCTCATCGCTATAAACGGTGGTAATTGTATAGTCAGAAGAGCCTCCTGTGCTTACAGCGGCAATGTTGAGTAGCCCATTAAACTGCTTTTCCTGACCACTAACCTGAAAGGTCAGTGCGAGCATGAGCAGTGTGAGTAAGCTTGTGAATTTCGTTTTCATGATAACTTTTGTTAAACCTTGAATTATAGATCCAATGCAATAATCCACTTGCTAAATGCATTCAAATTTTTCACGCGAACCGTGACATTGCCATTCTCAACTCCAATTACCTGTCTTTGCGGATCTGACCCAGCATCATAAGTGAATGGAAATGTTGTTGAAGGACCTCCTAAAGTTTCTGATCCTGAGTTTATTACGTTGAGAGTGGGAGGGAAGAGACTGGCATATTCCGTATTCATGTCTTCATCTGTATAATCAATTACTATATCAAATTGATTAGACGATAAATCGGCAGTTTCTCCTTTGATTCTTATGGCTGATACAATGACTCCAGCAGGTACTGTAAGAGTTCCAACACCATTGTTTTTAGCAAATGTTACCCCGGTTGCTGATGCTCTGACGTAAGCTCCATTACCTGCATCATAAATAAGGAGCCCACCTCCGTCTTTACCATCAGTTCCTGCATCTCCTTTATCTCCTTTTGCACCAGTATCCCCTTTAGGGCCAGTAACTCCAGTATTTCCAGGGTCACCTTTATCTCCCTTTGCACCAGCAGGTCCTGTAGCTCCAGTGTCTCCTTTGGTCCCGTCAGCACCTTTCAAGGAGGCTAGGAAATCAGCTTCAGAGCCTGAATTTCCTTGGTCAAGCCATATTTGGTAAGCTGATTTACCATCTGCACCACTTCCTCCACCACCGCTTCCGTCAGCACCAGCTGGTCCAATTAATGAAGTTCCTGCCCCCCAGACACCGGCTGTCTTCGGCCCAAATAATGTGTTTGTTGCTGTGTTAATGTAGAAATCACCATCTGTCCCTAAGCTATTGGATGGGATGGAAGTGCCGTTGAGTATTGTTTTACCATTAACACCGGCCGGACCAGTTGGTCCTTGAGCTCCATCTGCACCAGTAGGGCCTTGGGGGCCTTGTGGACCATTTTGTGCGGTTTTTGCATAGAGGGCATAAGGAACACTCATTAACTGAGATGTGCCCATTAATGTAAAGCTACTACCTCCGGTAGCATCTATACCTGTTTCTATGAAATAGGGGCCATTTCCCCAATCTATGTTATTGAAATTGCCAGTTGAAACAGAGCCCGTACCTATCTGAAAGTTGACGAGTCCCACTGCATTGGATGTAACAGAGAATGTTTCTTCATAGACTACTGTTCCAGTAGCACTTCCCTGAATTAGTCTTATCCTAGCACCAACTTGTTGATTAGAGATGATTTCTCCATCAGCATTGCGAACCACGGCCTGATAGTTAAATCCTTCAGGGCTTTGCGCCTTGGCAAAATTCAGCACCAAAAAGAGCAGGATCGTATTAAAAAACAGTTTTCTCATGATCGTATATTTTTCAATATTATTGTTGATCTTAATCGTTGTTATTCTATTGATATTCAGTGTTTTATTATGAGATCCAAACTTTGAATGACTTTACTTTTAATTGAGGTACAATCACATCTTCAAGGTGATTTGGCTCGGGAAGAATTGTGATCAGTACTTTTCCATTTTTCAGAGAGGTAATCTTCTGAATAGCACTCCTATTTAAAATGAAGTTTCTATTCACCCTATAGAAATTATGAGGATCTAAGCGCTCTTCAAGTGACTTCAGACTTTCATTAATAATGAAGCGTCTATTGTCTGAAGAAATTAGAAAGACGTTGTTTCCATATCCATAGAAGTACGCTACGTTGTTTGCGGCTATGGGGAACAGACTATCTCCTGATTTTACTAGAAACCTTTGTCTTGTTACCTCTTCAGTGTCATATTTAAAAGTTGTACTTATTAACATATAATTATGAATCAATATGAAAATGAATAGACCATTAGATTTTAATAACATTAGCCTCTTTTATGGTTGCTATTCATTAATAATTTAGGGAGAGGTATTGTGAGGGAATTAATGTTCAGAAGTGAAGTGGGAAAAAAAACCTATGAATCACGAAATAGTGTATTTGAATACCTGTTTTATGGCTAAAATGGGCGTTTTTGGGCTGATTTGGCCACTCAATTGGAGTAATGAGAGTGTGAAGTGGCTATTTTATGGGATAAACTTGTGTTAACATAGTGTTAGTTCAGGTAAAGATATGCTCATTGCCAGTAGGAAAGATCAAGTTATGATTGAAGTTTTTCTAGAGTTATGGGTTGTCGATCTTCCAAGAAGAAATGATAATGCAATAAAAAGAGATTCCCTTAACGGTACTAACGGAATCTCTGAAATTTAGCATTGACAGACTTAAATCATATTTTAGTTTTGCTTGATTACTTTCCTTTTCATTTTGAGTTGTCCGAACCTGTTTTGTACAACAATCAGAAAAACTCCATTTTTAAGGTTTGAGAGATCTTTTCTGTATTCTGTTTGACTTTTCTTGACTGTATTGCTTTCCAGAATATTCCCATTTAAATCAATCAAACTTATCTTATCGTCTACCTCTATATTCGATAGTACTAGAAAATCCGTTACTGGGTTGGGATAGGTTTTTACTGATGTAAGATTAGTTGGGTTATCTATTGCCGTAACAATCAGAGTTTGTTCAGTTGCAGCGGTACATCCATTGGCATCTTTGGCCGTAATAGTGAAAGTACCGTTTGCTAAATCAGAAAATGCACTTGATGCCTGAAAAGTGCTGCCATCAATGGAGTACTGGTACGGTTGAGTTCCTCCTGTTGCACTAGCAGAAATTGTATTTTGATCTATAAGCGTTGCTGTAATGACGAGTGTCGGAGGTGCTACAATATCTATGTTAGTTGTCTTGTCACACGAATTGGCATCTCTGACCGTTACGGTGTACGAGTTTGCGGAAAGTCCGGTAAACACATTGGAGGATTGAAAGTTAGCACCGTCTATAGAGTACATCAGCGAACCAGTTCCGCCAGAGGCTGTAACATTAATTTCACCGGTATTATCTCCTGCACACAGCAAGGTGTTAGAAGTAGCGGTTACAGATATTTCCGTAGGCTCAGAAACACTAAAGTCAACAACACTCTGACACAAGTTGGCATCTCTGACCGTCAATTGGTAATTGTCGGCAGATAGGGCAGAAAGGTCAATACTGTTAT
Organism: uncultured Roseivirga sp.; assembly: GCA_947493005.1. GTDB lineage: Bacteria > Bacteroidota > Bacteroidia > Cytophagales > Cyclobacteriaceae > Roseivirga. The sequence continues at coordinate 17,972 of CANLOY010000016.1, read as the reverse complement.
TAAATACCTGACCATCTAAACTATAGGTGTATGGACTGGAGCCTCCAACAACAGATACCTGAGCGCTTCCATTGTTACCACCATTGCACGTAACATTTAAAATACTATTGACGGATGCTACCAATAAGTCTGGTTCGTCAATTGTAACATCTTTGGTAGCGGTACAGTTTTGAGCATCTTTAACGGTCAGAGTATAATGTCCAGGAGATAGCTCAGAAAATGGTGTGCTTTGAAAACTATTTCCGTCAAGAGAAAACTGATAGGGAGATGTTCCGCCCTGAGCGAAGCCAGCAATTTGGCCATCATTAACCCCTTTACAAGTAATATCTACTTTTTCAAACAGTAATTTGAGTACATCTGGCTCTGGTACTGTAATAGAGCTTGTCACAATACACATTGATTCATCCTTTGCCGTTACTGTATAAGTTCCTGCCCCTAGCCCGACAAAGTTTCCGGAAGATGTGAAATTAGTTCCGTCAAGAGAATATTCAATTGACCCATTTCCGCCAACAGCAGAAACATGAATGGCACCGTTAGTTTCACCATGACAACTTACACTAGTAATGTTACTTTGCAGACTGATGATGTCAGGTTCAATGATGGTAATGTTAGAGGAAGTGGTACAATTACTGGCATCTTTGGCCGTCAAAGTATAGTTGCCTGCTACTAAACCGGTAAAGGTTGATGCATTCTGAAAGTTTGTACCGTCTATTGAGAAGGTATGTGGTCCATTGCCTCCTGTGGCACTACTTTCAATAACACCGTCATTACCCCCATTACACGTTACATGATCGGTAACAGAAGCGGCAAGTATGATTGCATTTGGTTCTGTAATTGTTGCCTGAACCGTAGCCGTACACCCATTGAGATCCATAACTGTGAAAGTGTAAGTGCCAGCAGTTAACCCTCCATAGATAGTGTTAGATGAAAAGCTCGTGTTCTGTATTTTGTAGTTGTAAATGGGTGTTCCTCCTGTAGCCATTAAAGTTACACTACCATCGTCAGAGCCATTGCAGCTCGCATTTTGATCAATCATTGCAGACAGGGCTAACAGCGGAGGGTCAATCAGTTGTGTTGTTTTGACTAGTGTACAGCCTAAGGCGTCTTTGATGGTGATGCTATAATTACTTTCCCCGAGGTTTTCAAAAGTATTGCTCGTTTGAAAATTTATACCATCAATTGAAAATTGATAGGGTGAGGTGCCTCCTGATAAATTGGTGACCGTAATGGTACCATCATTGGCGCCATTACACAAGGGGTCTACAAATTGGATCGATGCTCCAATATTGGAGGGTTCTGTTATGACGGTATTTACTTGTCCGGTACACCCATTAGCATCACGAACAACAACACTGTAGTTTCCTGAGGTCAGTCCGGTAAAAATGTTTGACGTTTGAAAATTAGCTCCTCCATCAAGGCTGTATTCATACGGAGAAGTTCCGTTTGCTTCATTGTTTATTGTAATGCTTCCGTCAGCATTTCCACAACCCGAAGCATTGGTTACCGTGGCATTGGCTGTTAGAGGAAGAGTGCTGGCTATGGTGATATTGACATTAACAGAGCAGTCATTGACATCTTTCACATGCACACTATAATCATCGGGAACAAGGTTTGTGAAAGTAGGTGAATTCTGAAAGTTGATTCCATCTATGCTATAGGTAAACGGGCCGGTACCGCCACTGACTGAAACAGTAAACTCACCATCTGATCCACCGTTGCAAGTGGGTGATGAAGCTCCTTGTACAGCAGCACTAAGTTGATTTGGCTCATTGATTGTTATGGGGTTGGTCATTATCATACATCCATTAGCATCTTTAATGGATATGGGTTGATTGTTAATGGGATTAACGTTAGCAACTACACTATTATCAGGTAGATTAGTAAAAGCTACACCGTCAATACTAAACTGATAAGGAGCTGTGCCTCCAGCCACCTGAAGGGTTACAGTACCATCATCAACACCATGACAAGTAATATCCGTTGTGTTGGTAATAGAGGCGCTTAATGCAACTGCTGGATATACCAAGTTAGTCACTACCAGACTGTCGCAGCCCATTGAAGACTCTAGAAGATCAATATAACTGCCTGATTCATTATAGGTGTTTGTTCCAACGGTGTAAGTTTCTCCAGAACAGACCGAAACCGTACTTTCAGTCTTAACCCCTTGACAGGAAGTTGCTTTTGCTACAAATAATCCTATAAGATTAGACTGAATATCGGTTAATCGAAAGACTTCGCTTCCGGTATCCAAATCATCCGTCCCTGAAGAGTTTCCGAGATAAATAATGTCATTGTTTGATGTGATTTTAGCAGAGGATATAAAGCCTATAACCTCATTTCCAAGAAGGTTGTCCGACCGGTCAAAGGTCAGCATTCCATGACTATTTGCTTTCATTTTCAGGATGGAACCTCCTCGTTTTCCAATATTGACAGGTGCAGAAGTCTTTATGTTAAAAAGGATTCTGTCGTTGTTAACATCTAAGCCTTTAACAAGTACATCACTTTGAGAATCTCCGAAGATCATTCCTCCACCAAACGTTAGGTCTGCGGCATACCTTCCAAGAAATACAGCTCGTGCTTCTTCAGCAACGGCTTCGAATACGCCTGAAGAATTATCTAAATCCAGACGATCTCTTGTATTATCTGTATGGAGACTTTCCCATGTGGTATTGGAAGAGACAAATATGGAATCATTGTTGTCAATTTTCATTAATCGTGATGCTGAGATACTACCTTCTCCATAGTCAATATGATCAAGGTAGGATAATGTATTGTCAAACCTGACTAAGAAATTTCTTGCCTTATTGACTTTTGTTAGTGAAACTGTCGAACTGCTTCTGTCCAAATCAATTGAGCCGTTAGATACGTATCCGAAAGCGTATACATCTTCGACAGAATTAGAAGCCAAACTGTTAAAAATAGCATGACTACCTAAGTCGAAACCTTGAGCATAGTTTCCATCAGTTTTGTACAGGCCAATGAAAGCTCTGTTAGCTCCATTAATACCGAAGTTTTGAGGAGTTGTTCCTCCCAATGACATATCTACAACATTTGGCAGCGTTACACTCAAAGCAAAATCAGTATCATTGATTAGTGTGAGTAATGGAGGGTCTGGAAAACTGCTTCCACTAGGGTTAACTGATGCTTTAGCATAGGCCAGTGTACCTGAAGTTGTATACTTGGCGACAAAAATGCCTGTTTGACCTGGTATATCGAAGGTCTTGGTTGTTAGTGCTTGAGGATCCAGAAATGCCTGATCTTTAAAAGTTCCCATTACATATATTTCCCCTTGAGCGTTGATTTTCATGGTGGGGAAGAAACTATCTAATGTCACCTCAAAGCTAATGGAACGATCGTATGAGCCGTCCGAATTCAAAACTGTTACAAAGTAGAGCTGTGCTGATGTAGGTGATGCGACTGGGGTTTGTCTTGTTTTTGGGTCAACATACATGTCACCTGTATTATTAGACGGCAATATCATGATGTAACTCTGATCATTGGGGCCAACAATGTGCTCAATAATATTCCCTTGCTTTCCAAAAGGGTAAGCGTAATCAAATTGATGTTGTCCTATTGCATTAAGAGAAAACAGGATACTTGCAAAAAGTATAGTGAATGTTCTTTTCATGACTAATTTGTTTTTCTAGTAAGGTTGAATGTGAACTGCCCTGTAACACCTTGTATGCCAGCAGCCTGATTGCCGATATTGGTTTTTCTAAAAGAAAGTGAGAGTGTAGTTTCAGAAACTGCATCAATAGTAACCTCCACATCATCATCTCGGATAATTAAATCGAGGTTGCCCTCAACGAAGTCAAAAGTGCCAGATGCCGGCCAGGGGTTTCCTCCATTGACTGTGCTATAGGTTTTTTCGCCAGTAACCGTAAGCGTAAAACCGGCAAATTCAGAGGTTACATCTGTCCCATCATTTTCAACGGATGAGACAATCCAACTAGCAGTAAGTTCATTAATCCTTTTTTGTTCCGGACTTGGAGAATCTTTCTTGCATCCACATAGAATTAATATGGGAAGAAGAGATATGAAAAATATTGTTTTTGCAAGGTAAGCTTTCATATACATTAGTTTTATGTATATGAATGTATTTAGCCTTTAAGCAAGTTGTAAGGTAGGCTTGAGGAGTAAACGTCTGTAGCGAATAAGTTATAGTTATGGATTGACAAGCGTTTTTAAGCCTGCATAGAATTTAACATTTCTGCTAAACGTTCTTTTTTCCGAATTGAAATTGGAAGTGCAACATTTTCTTCCAGATAAATAATACCCCCATCAGAACGGTCGAACTTTCTGATTTTACTCAAGTTTACCAGATGAGACCTATGTGCTCTAAAAAATCCATTGGGAGAAAGGTAGTCTTCAAACTCTTTGAGGTGTTTTGAAACCATGATTTTCCTTTCCTCTGTCAGGTAAAACTTAGTATAACTACCATCAGCTTCGCACCAAAGAATTTCATCCAGCCGAATAATGTGAAGTGTTTCAGCTTCTCTTAAAATAATTTTCTTCTTATCGCGAGATATCTCATTAATGTTATCCAGTAATACGGATAACTGAAGATTGATTTTCTCTTTGTCAAGCCGTTTTCTAACCGTTTCAATAGACCTGTAAAGCTCATCAGAAATAAGCGGTTTGAGTATGTAATCGGCAGCACTGAACTTGAATGCTTCTATCGCAAAATGGTCATGAGCAGTGATGAATATTACTTTGAAATCTTTTCTATTCAATTGTTTTAATAAGTCAAAGCCTGTTCCATCACTCATCTGAATATCCAGAAAGATTAAGTCAGGCTCGGTTTCTTCAATCAATTTAATTCCTGAGTTGACACCCCTTGCTTCACCAACAACCATCAGATCTTCACAATTATGCAATACCGCTCTTAGGGTATTTATAAAGGGCTTTTCATCGTCAATAATTACACTTCTAATCATATTATTCTTTAATTAAAGGTAGGTGAAGCTGAACTCTTGTACCTGCAGCTTGCTGGTTGTTGTCAAACAAATCAGTGATTAATAATTGAGTTTGTTTCCTGAATTTTCTTTGAAACAATTTCAAACGGTCTAATGTGATTTGAGTAGCTAAGGAACGGTGTTTCGTCTGTTTTTTTAGTGCCGTAGCTTGTTTCCTTCCTATGCCGTTGTCTTCGACAATGATGTGAATACGTTCCTTTTCCTCATAGATTTCCAAAGTGATTTTTCCCTTGGACTCTTTGTGCAAAAAGCCATGTTCAATTGCATTTTCGATAAAAGGTTGTGTGAGCATAGGCGGAATCAATAATTCATCGAGTTTTAATGATGAATTTATCTTTAGATCAAAATCAAACGGTAGTTCAAAGCGAATTTGTTGAAGTTGAATGTAATGCTTTAGAAAGTTGAGTTCATCTTCCAAGCTAATGAACTCTTCTTTACTATAATTCAGTATCATTCTAGTTAACCTAGAGAATTTGCCCAAATAGTCTGAGATGAGCATAGGGTCTTCCTTTGAATAAATATATTGCTGAATTGCTCCCATGGCATTAAAAAGAAAATGTGGGTTAAGTTGTGTTCTTAGCAGGCGGTTTTCCACTTCTATTAACTTTTTTTGATTTCTTGATTGAATGGCTTTAATCAAGAAGTAGCTGGAGCAGACTATACTAATTATTAATAATAAAGAGATGACAAGCCATGTGTTTCTTTGTTTTAGTTTTAATTCTGCAATCGTGGTTTGATCCCGAAGGGAGAGGATCTCTTGGTTTTTGACTTTTGTATCAAACTGAATTTGTTGTTTTGCTAAATTCTCTTCATTTCTTTTTTTACTAATTGAGGCAAACGTCTCATGGAACAATTTATAAGTATCGAATGCTGCTTCTACATTAGATTGAGATTGATATATGTCGGCTTTCAATTTAAGAGCCAATTCTTTAAGGCCTTCATTGATTTGATCATTGAGTACCTTGTCTACAATTTCAAGTGAAGAGGAGTATTTCTGTTGCTTCAAGAGAATCTGTGCATATACAAAATTGATGCTTGTTAGTTCTCTTGGAGATTTGGTTTGTGAGAAAACCTCTATACCCAAAAGTACTTCTGTTGTGGCTTTATTTAATTGGCCTTTGTCCAAATACGAGGTAGCCAATATATATGTAGCTTTACCGACTCCGAAGAGAATATCATGGTCTTGCGATTTTATTTTGACCAATTGTGCATAATGAATGGCGGAATCATATTCTGCTCTCTTAGCAAATAATACAGACATATTAAGTAACGCAGGAAGCTCAGAATTAATGTCATCGTTTTTATTAGCTAAAAGCATGGATTTTCTATAATAATCGAGTGCTTGTTCATCTAAGTCAGATGCGTTTAATACCATTCCAATATTGCTCAATGCTCTGCTCAATGCTACTTCGTGTTTTTTCTGTTGTAGAAAGAGTGTAGCCGATTTTTGATAATAGAATAGCGCACTATCGAGTTGGTTTCTATAGTAAAAAGATGTCCCTAAACCATTTAGGGCACTTGAAATATTTATAGTGTCTTTTTCTGTTCTAAAAAAGTTATAAGCTTTTCTAAAGGAAACGACTGCCGAATCATAATCCTGTTTTTTTAAAAATGAAGTGCCATTGGAGAGGTGTACGTTGGGATGTTCTATTTCTTCTTTGCTATTTGAATTATCCGTTTCGTTATTGTTTCCACAAGCAAAGAGCATACTTGACGCTAGAAATGTATACACTATAGAGCGTAAATCGAACTTTAATAACTGGAGAGATAAAATATAGCTAGACATATTTAAGTCTGAATTCGACTATAAGTTAAAAGAAATGAGGTGAATGGAGGGGGGGATTACTATGGATTATTAATTTCGACTGATAAGTGATGCTGTACACTTAATAAACGTATTATTTTAATAATGCTCCATAAATGAGTATTAACTTACTCTTGCTTTGAGGTTACTAATGCAATTTTGAATAATTTTGGCGCTCCAGAAAAGAAGTTTCGGGTTTTAGCCCGAAACTTTTACCTATTAGTATGTGGACTCAGCTGTATGTTGTAGTAAAAAACCGTCTGTCCTTACTCTGAGTCTGAATCAAAATTAGAGTCAATCGGCCAAGTATTCGGGGGTATAGGATCAACAGCAAAAATGTCCCTTTGTACAGCGCTTAATAACCTATGTACGTATTACAAGAAGATTTACATTTCGAAAAGCAAATTCTGGTAGGCAGTATTTAATTCCAGTAAGGTTTTGGTGTTTTGCTGCGCTTTGGCTAGTGCTATTCCATTACGAAATACCTCCAGGGCTTTTTCTTCCATTTCGAATGAAGCCAAGAGTTGGGCGGCCTGATAGTATGTTGCCAGGTAATCTGGATGTTCTTCAAGTAAAGTCACAAAAATAGATAGTGATTCTTCTGGGTTTTCCTGCAAGTATTCACAGGCCAAACCGTAATAATTGAATGGGTCAGATGGCTCTTCTTCAATATACTTTTTCAGTAAGTCAATTCTGGCCTGATTCATTGGGTTAGGTTGGTTTTTATTTACTTGATTATTGGCTATCTTCGGGCAAATTTAGACATCTGTAATGTCAGTTGTTAGTCATTTTAGAGTTTTTACACACTAAGTGTTGAACTGGTATGATTGTAGACTGATTGAGGAGTTAAAAATCATTATAACATATAAGTAAGCATGAACATATTAGTTTGTATCACACATGTTCCTGATACTACTTCACGTATTGCTTTTACCAATAACGACACTGAATTCGATAAGAATGGTGTTCAGTTTATCATAGGACCATATGATGACTATGCTTTGGCAAGAGCTGTAGAGTTGAAAGAGCAGAACGGAGGGAAAATTACAGTTTTGAATGTAGGAGAAGCAGATAGTGATCCTACTATAAGAAAAGCCTTGGCGATTGGTGCTGATGAAGCAATCAGAGTAAATGCGTTTCCATCAGATTCTTTTTTTGTGGCCAATCAGATTGCGGCTATCGCAAAAGATGGGAATTATGACCTTATCCTAATGGGCAGAGAGTCAATAGATTTTAATGGTGGAATGGTGCATGGCATGGTTGGTGAGCTTCTTGGTTTACCATCGTTTTCGCCTGTGATGCAGTTGGAAATTGAGGGAACTTCTGCAAAGATTACCAGAGAAATTGAAGGAGGAAAAGAAAAGCTAGAGGTCACACTTCCTTTTGTAGCTGGATGCCAGGAGCCTATTGCAGAATGGAAGATACCTAATATGAGGGGTATTATGTCTGCAAGGTCTAAGCCACTGAATGTGGTGGAACCTACTGATACTACTACTCATAGTGAAATTTCTTCCTATGAGTTGCCTCCAGCAAAAGGAGCTGTGAAAATGGTTGATGCTGATAACGTTGAGGAGTTGGTAGACCTATTGAAAAATGAAGCTAAAGTAATCTAAGGAGAAGGACATGTCAGTTTTAGTATTTATAGAAACAGAAGAGGGAAAGATTAAGAAATCATCCAGAGAGGCCATTTCTTATGGAGCAGCTTTAGGTGAAGTAACTGCTTTAGCTTTAGGCACAGTTGGTACTGAAGAGTTAAATACCGCAGGAGCAAATGGTGCAACTAAAGTATTACATGTATCGGATGAAAGGCTGAATGCAGGGTTAATTCAACCTTATGCAGAGGTTCTTGCTTCTGCTGCAAATCACACTGGTGCTGAAATTATAGTTACGGCTAAATCTTCTCTTGCAGATGCAGTTGTAGGTAGAGTTGCTGCTAAATTAGGGGCATCACTTGTGTCGAATGTGGTTTCATTACCAGATACTTCAAATGGCTTTCAGGTAAAAAGAAGCATTTATACTGGTAAGGCATTCGCTAATGTGAGTCTTACTACGGATAAGAAAGTGCTTGCTATCAAAAAGAATGCTGTAGAAATCAAACAAGATGGAGGAAACGCTGGTGTTGAAGCATTTGACGTAAACCTTGAAGATAATTTGTTTGGAGCTAAAATAACCTCAACTGAGAAAGCAGAAGGTGACATTCTTTTACCAGAAGCGGATATTGTTGTTTCAGGAGGTAGAGGATTAAAAGGACCTGAAAACTGGGGTGTAATTGAAGATCTTGCAAAAACACTTGGAGCAGCTACTGGATGTTCTAAACCCGTTTCAGATATGGATTGGAGACCTCATCATGAACACGTTGGTCAGACCGGTGTAAAAGTGAGTCCTACTTTATATATTGCTGTTGGTATTTCTGGAGCAATCCAACACTTGGCTGGTGTCAATTCTTCTAAGTATATTGTGGTAATTAATAAAGATGAGGAGGCTCCGTTTTTCAAAGCTGCCGATTACGGTATTGTTGGAGACGCCTTCGAAGTCTTGCCAAAGTTGAACGAAGCACTGAAGAAAGCACTAGCTTAGATTTTTAGCATTGAATAAGGTTAAGATTGAAATTCTTGGGCTTTCATCGAGCCAATCCCAAACTACTGGCTCTTTTGCATTGGTACTTGGGGAAGTAGAAGGTGAAAGAAGATTGCCAATCATTATTGGCATGTTTGAAGCACAGGCGATTGCGTTGGAAATAGAGAAAATAACCCCAAACCGACCAATGACTCATGATTTGTTTAAGTCATTTGCTCATGGTTTTGGTTATGAGATTACTGAGGTAATCATTTCTGATTTAAAGGAAGGTGTTTTCTTTGCCAAAATTGTTTGTACCGATGGTATAAAAACAATAGAGGTAGATTCCAGACCTTCTGATGCTATTGCTATAGGAATTCGTTTTGATGTTCCTTTTTATGCTTATGAATCTGTTCTTTCGGAAGCAGGAATTATTCTAACCGATGAAGAAGAGTTGTTAGAAGAGGAGAAAGAAGAACCATTAATAGCAACCAAAAAAGGTGATCGACTTCAGGACTTTTCTTTGGACAAGCTAAATGAAATGCTGGAAGAGGCTCTGAATGGTGAAGACTATGAAAGAGCAGCAAAAATCAGAGACGAGATAAATAAAAGAAGTTAACTTAATACAAAGCCTTTGTTCAATTTTTGAGCAAAGGCTTTTTTATGCCCAATTATTATGGTGGATATTATCAGAGCAGTTATCGGCCTTTTGGTACTTATCGGAATTGCATATTTACTTTCCGGTAATAAAAAAGCAATCAGTTGGAGACTGGTAGGAGTCGGAATTGCAATGCAGGTAATTATTGCATTGCTTATCGCTGAAGTGCCTTTTGTCAAAAGCATATTTGATTTTATCAGTAGAGGGTTTGTTTCATTTTTGAGTTTCGCGCTCAATGGAGCAGAATTTCTATATGGTGATTTGGCTAAAAATAGCGATGCGGTTGACGGAGTACAGCACAGTCTTGGGTTCCTTTTTGTTTTTCAGGCATTGCCTACTGTTATTTTCTTCTCTGCAATAACAGCAGGACTATATTATTTAGGTATACTTCAAAAAATAGTCTATGTGTTCGCATGGGTAATGGCCAAAACTATGAGACTTTCTGGGGCAGAGTCAATGTCTGCGGCTGGTAATGTTTTTCTGGGGCAAACCGAAGCACCACTTTTAGTTAAGCCTTTTATAGGTAAAATGACTAAATCTGAGCTGCTGTGTTTAATGACCGGAGGTATGGCAACCATAGCAGGCTCTGTTTTGGGAGCTTATGTGTCTTTTCTTGGTGGAGGAGACCCAGAGCAGCAGGCGAAGTTTGCGACCTACTTACTTAGTGCTTCTATAATGAATGCTCCTGCTGCAATCCTTATGGCTAAAATCTTCCTCCCTGAACAAGAAGAGGTTGATGGGGAGTTAAAGGTGAATAAAGATCAGATTGGAGTAAATGTGATTGATGCATTGGCAGGCGGAGCTAGCGATGGACTTAAACTAGCAGCTAATATTGGGGCTATGCTACTTGCTTTTATTGCAGTGATTTACTCTTTGAATTGGATACTCGTTGATGGCATTGGAGAGTGGACCGGATTGAATACTTATGTTATTGAAAGTACAGGGGGAGTATTTGATGGGTTTAGCTTACAATACATTCTTGGACAGGGGTTTAGAGTATTTGCATTTGCGATGGGAGTCGATTGGGCCGAAACATTGCAAGTAGGTAGTCTGATAGGTCAAAAAACGGTTATCAATGAATTTGTAGCCTATTTGAGCTTAGCTGAAATGAAGGAATCTGGGGTATTGAGTGAAAAAGCAATTCTTATCTCTACTTATGCACTATGTGGTTTTGCCAACTTTTCATCAATAGCCATACAAATTGGAGGGATAGGAAGTTTGGCTCCAAGCCGACAGGGCGACCTTTCTAAACTAGGAATGAGAGCATTAATGGCAGCTACTTTGGCCACCATGATGACTGCAACTATAGCAGGAGCTTTGTTTGGCTAACAGAGCTCTTTGGTTTATATCTACAGTCTGTTTTTAATTCTCTCTTAAAAGTGTGAGGTCTTCAGATGGAGGGTTGAATCCCAGGTTATCTACGGCCTCAAAACTTGAATCTGGTAGCTTGAATCCCCATGCTTTGAAGAAGTCATTCAAATTGTTTTGAGTTACTTGAGAAGCTGCTAAAATGAAGTAGGACATTTTCTCCTCGTTTGTACTCAGGCTAAGAGCATCTTCTCTGGCTTTTTTATGAAGGTTGATAAAGAAATCATCTCCATATTTTAGCCATAATTGCTGATACAAAGCTAACCTGGGAAATAGCCCCAAATCATCACTATTATAGTCTCTTTGATTGATTGGGGAATTCAAATAGGTATCAACCTGAGACCAAACATTATCCCGTACCAATCTGGACTGTTGATTAAATGACCTCTGAACAACCAGTGAATAAATATTCACTGTTACTTCAACTGTTTGATTCCATGTTAGTGAAGAAATTTGTCTTTGATGGCCAAGCTCATGCCAAGGCCCCCAACCATCATCTTTTAACTGATCGACATCAATTAAAAAATCTATGGCATTAGTTGAATTGTAAAATGTTCTTTGACTAGTGGCGGCCATCCAATAGTCATCGTCATTGCTTTCAGTAAAATAGTATTTGTTTCTATTAGGTAAATGCTCTGTGGCACTACCATCTAAACCATCAATATAAATTTGTCTTTCAATGATGTTGCCTATTCTTTCTAGTAGTAAGTTCCAATCCTGGCCTTTATATCTTCGAGCGGTTTCCTTACTAATAACAATGGTGGCTTTGTCACTGCTCAGAATGGCATCTGAATATATGTAATCATCCAACATGGTAACAAATTCAGCATTAGCGGTTGTGTTATATATGAAATATGGTGACTTATGACCTCCTTCAATCGTAACCGTACTTTCTGAGTCAGGAGTGTTACCTGAGTATCTGATAAAAACAGGCATATCTTGAGTTGAGTTATTTCTAACTACCGTGTTACCATTCCCCAGGCTAAATTCTGTTGGGCTATCTGTCCAGACTTCTCTCGAATAGCCTCCCAATAAGATTATTGGAGAATCGTTTCCGCTGACTTGAGTATGGGATACAGTAATAAAGGAATTGGGTTTCAGATACAGACCTGTTGGAATAATGTCTGAAGCACCTTGGTTTCTCAATAACCTGTTTCTCTCAAATTCTGATGAGTATGTTTCTTGAATAGTGAATGAGGTCGAAGTGTTTTCATTAATATCTGCCTTGGGTTCTGGCGTTTCAGTACTTCCATCTGGCGTATCATCACTTTTGCAGGCTTGAAGAAACAGAATCAGAATAATAGATATCTTAAGAAACAGAATTCTTTCGGTCTTACTCATTTTGGAAATTTGATGCAACTTAAAAAATTATACTTATAACGAGGTGAATAACTGAATGGTACAGTTTGAATTTAGAGTTCATCGGTGTATCCAAGAAACATGGCTAGCTTACCACCTTGCATAAATAGAAACCGCTGAAGTTTCCATGGAATAAGTCTGAAGTATGAGTCGAAGTAGCTCATTAGTAATAGGGTGTAGAATGGGTTAAATGGAAGGTTGTTTCTATTTACCTTCCCTTGTTGAGAAAGTTTATAGGTTAGTCTCAATCCCTTTTCTATGTTCCGAGGAGAATAGATTTCGGCAAGGAATGTAGTTTCGCTATTAGTACCATTCCAGAATGAATGTGAAACGAATTTCTCTACCACTACTTTACCGCTGCTTGCATTAAGCACCATCTGTTGATTTCCGATTTTCAAATTGAGCTCTCCTGAGACGACTTTGAATGTCTCTTTTTGATAAGGGTGGAAATGCATTGGACTTTTGGCCCATGATGAATTTGCTGATAAGGTCATGATAAACCTGGAGACTTCTCCTGATGTTTCTGTGGCAGTTTGTAAAAATTCAATACTGTCTCCAGTGGCGTAGTTTTTTATCTTCTCGTTCATAGCTCATTCCATTTTAGATGAAAATTGCTGATGAATTTTACTTTTACCGATAGATTTAATTGAAATGGGGCGAGTTATTCAACTCGCCCCAGCTATTGGTTCCAAAACCATAAATAAAAGTAAATTAAACGATGTCACTTATAAACCATAGGTGAGACCAAAGGTGAACCCTAGCTTTGTTTGCTTAGCATCAATCATTTCCTCTGAAAAGAAGGGAGCAAAACTGCTAAGGGCAGCTGCGATATTGAAATCAGCTTCGTTTCCATAACTAGTAATAGCCCCTGAAAATGTAGGCTCAAAATTGATCGAGAACTTTTGTGTAATAGGGAATTCTATTCCCAAAAGCCCTTCAAAACTCATTCCGATTTTCTTGGAGTTGTCGTAAACCGGTGCGCTTGCATCTAGTTTAAGCCTACTGTTTAGTTTAAGGTCTGTTCTTATCCCAGCTCCAGCGTAGAACTTAGTTTTTCCGAGGCTGATAAAATAGTGTGCCTTGATAGGGATACTTAGAAAGTTTAGCCTGTACTTTTTGGTATTGAGCTTGTCATTAAGTTTGTCAAGACTAAACCTATTAAATCCAAGTCCAGACTGTAATCTAACCCTTTTGTTAAGCTGGTAATTTAAAACTGCTGTAATGCCGGGTTTCCATTTTTGTGCCAGATCAAAGGTTTCACCAAAATTCACTCCTGTCACAAATATCGTTACTTCATCATTTAGAGATGCAGATGTATTGACTTGTAGTGTATACGAAAACTTAGATTGACCGAGTAGTGTAGTACTGCCTAAAGCTATTAAGAACAGTGTTATAAAAATCTTTTTCATCATTAGTGTCTTTGTTATTCTTGACACAAGGATGAATCAGTAGGTTGGAATGAAGAGGCTTAACAAAAAAACGCATTGCCTAAACCATAGACAATGCGTTTAAATCAGTTATGCTAGAATCCTATCAGCCCATAGCAATGTCTTGCTTGGTGAATGGGATTTTATAAACCCTTCTGCCTGTAGCTCCTGCAATGGCATTGGCTAATGCTCCTCCAGCAGGTGGAAGAGAAGGTTCTCCTAAACCAGTAGGGTCATTTAAGCTTTCAACAAAATGCACATCTACTTCAGGTGCCTCCTTTGTTCTTATTAATCTGAATTTGTCAAAGTTGTTAGCTTGCGGAGTTCCATCAACAAACGAAAAATCACCATACATGGCGTGACCTATTCCATCTACAACGCCACCCTGAACCTGATTAATGGCTGCCTCCGGATTTACTACAATACCACAATCAACAGCCGCAGTCATTTTTGTGATTTTAGGCTGCCCACCTTGAGAAGATACATCTGCTACTTCTGCTACGTAGGTATTGTGTGAGTAATAACAGCTGAATCCTTTGCTCACTCCTGATTCGGGGTTGCTCCAGTTTCCTTTCTCCGCAGCCAGATTAATTACACCAATCATTTTTTCTGGTTCGTAATCTATTTCGCCAACCGGATTATTTTTTGCTCTTTCTAAAATATCCAGCCTTAACTGTACTGCATCAACTTGCATTTCTTGAGCGAGTTCATCGAAGAAGCTTTGTTCTGCAATAGCGAGGAAATTGGTAATGGGAGCACGCCATGCACCAGTTGTAATGTTGCTATCCAGGTTATGTGACTCTATTTTATAGTTTTCAATACCTCCGGCAGGAAACCAATTCTGGCGTGTTGCATTGCCCATTCTAACACCAGCACCAGTCAGGTGGTAACCTGTGACTTTACCATCTTTATATGCTGCTCTGATTTTGTATTTTGATGCAGGTCTGTAAGTACCGGCAGTCATATCATCTTCCCGGGAAAACTGCACCTTTACCGGTTTTCTTATTTTATCAGAAATAGCTGCGGCTTCAAGAGCAAAATCCCCATAGAGTCTTCTTCCAAATCCACCTCCCATTCGAGTCATCTCCAGGCTGATTTGCGACCTGTCACGTTTCAATAGCCCTGCAACACGCCCATGTGTCCAGTCAGGTGTTTGAATAGGGCCAACCAGCTCTACTTTGTCATCTGTAACATTGGCAAAGAAGTTCATCGGTTCTAGTGTATTATGAGGTAGGAAAGGTGCTTCATAAGTTCTTTCCAGCGTACCATCAGCATTGGCAAAAGCTCTTCTAACATTGCCGTCAGCTCTTTTTACAGATTCACTGTTAGAAGTATCTAGTAATCTATTTAACTCGCGGTCATGGTCATTTGTATTTTCAAGTTTATCAGATTTTTGCCATTGAGCCTTTAGTGCTTTTTTCCCTTTAAAAGCGGCCCAGGTGTTGGTGGCAATGACAGCGATTTTTTCTCCTCTTATTTCCTTACTTCTATCGTTTTCATTGTCATCAAAAGTGACAATATCCAGGACACCATTTACTTTTCTGGCATCACTATCATCAAACGATTTTAGTTTTGTTCCAAATGAAGGAGGCCTTAACACTGCGGCATATACCATACCTTCAGTTTTATAATCCACACCAAAAAGAGGCTTTCCAGTTATGATTTCTTCAAGATCAACATTGATTTTACTTTTGCCAATGATTGAGAAATTTTTTGGGTCTTTCAAAGGCACTTCTTCTGGCACTTCTTGCCCAACGGCTTTAGAAGCTAACTCAGCGTAGGAGAGTTTTTTATTGCCATTTAAGACAACGCCTTCTTGAGTAGTAAGTGTGGAAGCATCTACTCCCCATTCTTTGGCAGCAGTATTTATCATAAGCTGTCTGGCTGTAGCGCCAACCATCCTTAAGCCTGCCCAACCTTGGCGGATAGATTGACTGCCTCCGGCTACTTGTCTGGTATAGGCAGTACTATTTAATGGAGCTTGTTTGACAATTACATCTTCCCATTTGATATCCAACTCTTCGGCTATAATCATTGGCATTGATGTTTTTACATTTTGTCCTATCTCAGGATTAGGAGACATAATGGTTACCTGTCCATTATCAGCTATGGAGAGAAAAGCATTCATTTCGAACCACTCTTTAGGAGCTGGTCTTTCAGTTTCCGTTGGGTTACAACCCCATGAAAAACCAATCATCAAACCACCTCCGGCAAGTGCGGAAGTTTTTAAGAATGATCGTCTGTTGACTTGTGTTTTTACTAACGTCATCTTTACTGTTTTTAGGGTTATACTTCTTGCGCTGCCGTGGTTATAGCTGCTTTGATTTTATTATAAGTTCCGCACCTGCAAATATTGCCATGAGTTGCGTCTTCAATTTCTTCGTGTGAAGGGCTATTGTTTCTGTTTAGAAGAGCCGCAGCGTTCATGATTTGGCCTGCCTGGCAGTATCCACATTGGGGTACATCGTGTTGTTTCCAAGCTTTTTGAAGTGGATGATCTCCTTTTTCGGAAAGTCCTTCTATGGTAGTGATGCTACTACCTGATACTGCTGAAACAGGGATCTGACATGATCTGACCGCATTTCCATCGAGGTGGATTGTGCAAGCTCCACACTGACCGATTCCGCAGCCAAATTTTGTTCCTTTCATATCCAGCTCATCGCGAAGCACCCATAACATTGGGGTGTCTGGATCTGCTTCAACCGATTTGTTCTGTCCGTTGATTTTAATACTGTATGATTTCATAGGAAGAGTTGACTTGATTATGAATAAAATATAGGTCTTAATACGACAAAATCATAGCACTGATCTGTGAGCGGTACCTACTTCATGATTTGTTAGACGAATTACATGGTTTGCCTGATGAGTGAACGTGGTCTTCGCGATACGGAACAGGCCTTTTAAATTCACCATGTCTATGTAAAAAATTGAAGATCAATGTTTTCAATTCAGTTTTTTGACCAACGTTGCTAAAAAAATGCTTTGTACATCAGAATGCATGTTGGGTGAATTCCATTTCCTATCTTGGTATCGATTTCACCTAAATCTAAAGACTATGTCACAGCCTACGTATGCAAAGTGGTCGGGGGTAATTATGATACTTCTGAGCCTGAGTTTTACAGTAAGCGCACAACACAATAGTACTAATACTCTAAGATTTGTTTTAACAGATATTATGGAAGACGCAGAGTCTTATGAAGAGTATAAGGTTATCAGAACTTCCAAACTTCTCAACTTTAAATCGGCAATGATAGACAGCTTAAATGCCTATCAAAAGCAGATTAGAAATCTGGAAATGAGTTCAGTTGAAACCAAAGCCGAATTAAAACTTCTTAAATCTGAATTAAATACGTTAAAGAATAAACTTGACGTAAGTGAGTCTGAAAATGCACAAATCGGTTTTCTTGGTTTATCAGTTGCTAAAGGAGCTTATAATGCCATTGTCTGGTCTATTATAGCAGTGTTGACTGTTTTTATAGCAGTTATTTATACACGCATTAAACATGTATGTAGTGTGGTAAAACGCGTGAAAGCAGCTTATTCAAAAATAGTAGATGAATATAGAAACCAGCGCTTTCAGGCAACAGAAAAGCAAATGGCTTTAAAAAGAGAATTACAAACTGCTCTCAATCGTTTGGAGACGATCGAAACAGAAATTGGAAAGTAGTGTAATTATTTAGTAGTGTCGAATGTGATGCATCTGCATCAAAAAAGCCTGTTCAAACGGAACAGGCTTTTTTTGTGATTATGTCTTGTCCTGAAATAAGTTGACACAATTGAGCTTTATTATGTCAACAGATTCAGGATCAATAAATAAGCGAACC
>CANLOY010000015.1 GCA_947493005.1 uncultured Roseivirga sp. | reverse complement strand
GGGTTCGCTTATTTATTGATCCTGAATCTGTTGACATAATAAAGCTCAATTGTGTCAACTTATTTCAGGACAAGACATGTTAAAAAAAGAAAGCCACTCAATTTGAGTGGCTTTTCTGGAAGTGATCCGCTCAGGACTCGAACCTGAAACCTACTGCTTAGAAGGCAGTTGCTCTATCCAGTTGAGCTAGCAGACCAACGGGCTTTTTAAAAGCGAGTGCAAATATAGTGAAATAGCATCTGAATGGTCAAAGCGAAATCGAAAAATATTCTCAACTTTTTTTAAAAAGTATAGTGCTGTCGGTTAGGGAAAAATATGCCTATGTTTTTGCAACTGGTCTAATTGATTGGTTGTTAATGAAATAGATGAGTGACTCGTTGAGTGTTTTGTTAGCAGGTGTACAATAAAGTCTATATATTGTCTTATTTGATATTGATTATTTCTTTCTCAAAGTATATTTGCAATCGTAAAGACCTCAACTTTGTTAAAGTACGCCTGCTTTTTTTTGCTGCTGATGGCTATCTGTGTCCAGGGGATAGCGCAGTTAGATACATCCTTGTCCCGAAGCGATGTAGAGTCTATGCCTCGAAGCCGAGAGAAGGTAGATGCCCTTAATTTCCTGAGTCGCGAGTTTGCGTTTGTTAAACCTTCAGAGTCGTTGGATTTGGCCAATGAGGCCCTACGAATGGCGCTGGAGATCAGTTACAAACCAGGGGTTGCTTATGCTTACAGGAATTTATCTAACGTCTTTGTTTCGCAGGAGAGCTATTCCTTGGGTATGGAGTATCTACAGAATGCACTGTCTATTTTTGAGGAAACAGCCGATTCTATTGGAATTGCCAACTGTTATATTTCTCTCGGACATACTTTTAGAAAGCTTGAAGAAAGAAATGAAGAGCTTTCATATAATCTAAAAGCTCACGAGATATTCTCTTCCGTAGGTAGACTAGATAGAGTTGGTGTCACAGCTCACAATTTAGGAGAGACTTATCTGTATATGGAGGAATACGATAGGGCTGAGGAACTCACTCGCTACGCGATTTCAATAAATGACTCTACTGAAAAC
The DNA here is from genome assembly GCA_947493005.1 of uncultured Roseivirga sp. Lineage (GTDB taxonomy): Bacteria > Bacteroidota > Bacteroidia > Cytophagales > Cyclobacteriaceae > Roseivirga. Next base: position 23,502 of record CANLOY010000015.1, on the reverse strand, counting down.
CTGGCAGTGCTTTCTTCTTGCTACAAGGTGATGGGCTTATTGATGTCTAGAAGGGGAGATATGAAAGAAGCAGAGCGCTATTTTCAGAAAGTGTTGGAGTTGACCAGAATTTTGAGAAATGGATCTCAGAAGTTTGCAACTGTGGAGTCAATGATTCAGTTGGCCAGGATAAAGGAGATTGCTGGTGACAAAGAGGCACAATTGGGTTTTCTTTTAATGGCTGCAGAGTTTTGTGAGGAAAATGACTTGCTAAGCGCGCTGGAAGGTATTTATGTGAAGCTGATCAGATACTTTTCGAATCAAAGAAATTCAAATAAGGTTCAGGAGTATATGGCTGATTTCGATAGGGTGTCGGCCGAGCTAACAGAAAGAGATCTTTTGGATAGGGCGGATTTGGCGAGAAATGTGATCAACGTATATCGCCTGGAATCAGAGAAACTTAGGCTAGAAGAGGAAGCGCAACAACAAAAGGAAAGTATTAGAAGAAGAAATATTGGCCTGGCGCTGGCTATAGCTCTCCTGTTGTTGCTTGCAGGAGTGGCAATATATGTGCTAAGAACCAATAAAAGGTTGTCAGAACAAAGACAGATAATTGAGCAGCAAAATGCCCATTTAGAAAACTTAAACGCTACAAAAGACAAGTTTTTCAGTATTGTTGCCCACGATTTAAGAGCCCCATTGAACTCTCTTAGAGCCTACTCCAGTTTTCTTGTCGACCACTTGGAACATGTGACAAAAGAGGAGTTGAACGAAATGGGAAGGGAGTTGATGAGTTCGACAGATAATACACTCGAAATGGCCGATAATCTCATTACATGGGCTAGAATGCAGATGAAAGAATTTCGTCTTCAGCCAGAGCGTCTGTTACCAAGTGAGCTGATTGCTCAGGTGACTAGTGTCTACGAAAAGCTTGCGGCAAAGAAGAAGATTCTTCTTACAACATCTATTGAAACTGATTCATCGTTTGTGGGAGATAGAGGGCAGCTGATTTTTGTAATCAGGAACATTGTAAACAACGCAATCAAGTTTACAGCCAGTGGTGGTAAGATTGATATTCATGCCTATGATTCCGGAAGCCGGATAGGAGTTTCTATTTCGGATAATGGCATTGGGATGTCGGACGAAATAAAGGCTCAGATATTCAGTATTACAAAGACCGTTGAGATTCCCGGTACTGAAGGAGAAAAAGGCACTGGTTTAGGTTTGGTGCTTTGTCAGGAGTTTATGGCCTTGCATCACGGAGAAATTAAAGTAGAATCTGTAGAAGGCGAGGGGACCACTTTCCATGTTACCATGGAGCGCAACCAGGACTTCAGTTAAATCTATACCGAACTGAGTAAAAAGTCAGTTTCATTCGTCTTACTTAAGAAAGTCAAATTTCCCAGAGAGTAATATGCCATTTGAATTGCTTGTCAGTTAAGCCTTTTTAAATTGCATATTTGGAACCCGACTATCAAAATTTGAGTTTAGAAGAAAGTATATGGCAAACGGTTTAGCAAAAGACAATCTCCGAAATACAGCCTATTGGATTATTATTCTGTCTGGTGTCTTTTTCTTTCTTATCTATTTTAGAGCCTTTCTGGAGCCTATAGTGTTGGCTCTGGTGGTTTGGTATCTGATCAGGACAGCACGGAAATATGTAGCTAAGATAAAAATCAGAGGTAAGTCCTTGCCAAACATTTTACAGCGAATACTGGCTTTTGTCATTACTACAGCCCTTTTATATGGTATTTATCAGATTATATCTGTCAACGTGAGGCTAATCAGTGCCAATGCCGATAGTTATGATGATAACCTTCAGTTGTTTATTCAGCAGCTAAAGAACTTTACAGAAGCTAACAGCGATTACATTCCAGATATAGATGTGCAGGAGACTATTGATAAAATAGACTATCAAGCTATTGTTTCCGGTGTTTTCAACTCAGTGAGCGTGTTATTGGGGAATTTTGCCCTAGTAATCGTTTATGTGATATTCTTTCTGATAGAGGAGAATTATTTCAGTCAGAAGCTGAATAAGCTCTTTAAACGGGAAGATAACAAGAAGAATGTAATGGATATTGTGGGAAGAATAAGTACCGCTGTGAACAAGTATTTTACTGTAAAAACCGAGGTTAGTTTGATTACAGCAGTGGTGAGTTACTTTATTATGCTTGCTTATGGAGTAGACTTTCCGGTCTTATGGGCCTTTATTATATTCATCCTGAACTATGTTCCATATATCGGTTCATTAGTGGCCAGTTTGCTGCCGGCAATTTTTGCCATATTCCAGTTTGCCTCTTTTCTTCCGTTTCTATCTGTGTTTCTTACAATAGAGATTGTCCAGATATTTGTAGGTAATTATGTAGAACCTAAACTAATGGGGCGTACACTTAATTTGAGTCCACTGGTAGTGATTATAGCACTTTCATTCTGGGGCTCTATTTGGGGTATACTGGGAATGATTTTATCGGTACCAATAATCTCTGTTGCTATCATCATTTTTGCACAGTTTCCATCTACAAGAGGCATAGCCGTTATGCTTACCGAAAACGGCAGTATAGAGGAAATAGAAAACCAATAATTCAATATGAAATACAGGCAACTTCAAAGGGCAAATATCAAGGTGTCTGAAGTTAGTTTTGGTTGTATGTCTTTGGGTATTAATCATACTGAAAATCAAAGACTGATTCACAAAGCTTTTGATGCAGGAATTAACTACTTCGATACAGCTGATATCTATAAGAATGGCTTCAATGAAGAGACAGTTGGAAAAGCATTGAAGCCGATCAGGGAGCAAGTGGTTTTGGCAACAAAAGTAGGCAATGTACCAAATGATGAAGAAAGAAACTGGGAGTGGAACCCTTCTAAAAGTTATATTCTTGGCGCTGTTGAAAAGAGTCTGAAAAGACTAGATACAGACTATATTGATATCTATCAATTACATGGTGGAATGATTGAAGATAATTGGGAAGAAACCATTGAGGCGTTTGAATTACTGAAAGGGCAGGGGAAGATAAAACACTATGGAATATCCTCAATTAGGCCAAATGTAATCCGAAGATTTGCTACCAAAGCGAATGTTGTCAGCAATATGATTCAGTATAGTTTACTGGATAGAAGGCCAGAAGAGTCAGCATTGTCAGTGCTTTCAGAAAATAACATTGGTGTAATGGTAAGAGGTGGATTGGCAACTGGTTCATTAGCCGGAAAAGATTCAAGTAATTACTTAAATTATGAATCACAAGATGTTGAATTACTGGTGAATAAATTAAAATCATTCTCAATTGAGAAAATGACTTTGGCTCAGGCAGCTTTGAAGTGGGTATTGGCCAGAAGAGAAGTTACAACAGTCGTAGTTGGTGTGAGAACCGAGGCACAATTAAATGACCTTCTAGGTGTGAGTTCGACCCCGGATTTGTCGGAAGAGGAAATTGGTTTTTTGAATCAAGTGCTCCCTCCGAATTTCTACACTTCGCACAGATGATATGGAACACCAGAAGTTTTCTAAAACAGCAAAGATGCAATTGGCTAACTATCTTTCAGGTGAGACATACTCATTGAAAGAGTTAGAAAGCTTAATTGAAAAAGTTCAAAAAATTGATTTGAATGAATTGATTAATGATAAGCAAAAAATGGCATTTTGGATTAATGTTTATAATGGTCTGATCAACTACCGAATTGTCAAAAACGAATTAAGAAAATCGATATGGGAGAAGCCCGGTTTCTTTACTGAAACTTGCTTGAGTATTGGTGAATTTTCTTTCTCCTTAGACGATATCGAGCACGGGGTTTTAAGGAAGAATGGAGAGAGAAGAAATGGTAAGCCAAGACAGTTCGATCCCTCTGATAATCGGCTTGGGTTGATGGTTGAACAAATGGATTTTAGAATCCATTTTGCATTGAACTGTGGTAGTGTTTCCTGCCCGCCAATTGCTTTCTATAATGCATCTAAAATCGAACAAGAATTGACCTTGGCGGAAGATGGTTTTTCTGCCTCTGAGTTCATTGTGAATCATGAAACAAAAACTGTAGATTGTTCATCTGTTTTTATTTGGTATCGCAATGATTTCGGGCAAGCATATCTTAATGATTCAGAATTGTCCCGATACACCATTAAAGAACGTCCTTATGTATGGGAGATCCAATAATTTAAAACACTCAACCAATGTCAGAAATCAATAAATCTTCATTCAAGTTTTTGAATCAATTAGCGGAGAACAATAACCGCGATTGGTTCAACACCAATAAGCCATGGTATCAGGAGGAACACCAGAACGCATGTGGGTTTGCAGATGCTATGCTGGAAGCAATGAAGGAGCATGATCAGATTTCTACCCCAAGTGGTAAAAAGAGTTTAATGCGTATTTACAGAGATGTTCGCTTTTCTAAAGATAAATCTCCATACAACCCAAGGTGGGCAGGTAGCTTTACCAGAATAAAGCCTGAATTAAGAGGAGGCTACTTCTTTCGTTTAATGCCGAAAGGGCAAACTGTGATAGGAGGAGGTTTCTATGGACCTAATAAGGATGATCTGAAGCTGATCAGAGATCATATTGCTCAGGATGACCAACCATTACGAGATGTATTGAACAATACTGACTTCAAGAAAGTGTTTGGAAACCTACAGGGAGAACAAGTGAAAACAGCCCCAAAAGGTTTTGATAAGGAACATTCGGCAATTGATTTGCTTAAGTACAAATCCATGTATGTCTTTAGAGAGTTTACGGATGAAGAGGCATTGAGTCCTGATTTTCTTCAGGAAGCTGTGAATACTTTTTTAGCCATCCGTCCATTTTTCGATGTAATGACAGAAATGCTTACCACTGACTTAAATGGCATTTCTTTGTTGGATTAATACTTGCAAACTTTCATAGAATAACGAAGTTTGCTGCTATGGCAAAGAAAGACATCTTCCTTTTTCTGGAAGCACTTACATCGAACAACTCAAAGGAGTGGATGGATAAAAATCGTTCCTGGTATGAATCGGCTAAAAAAGAGGTTATTGACCTTTTTGATCCGATTCTGGATGAAATCAAGAAGGTTGACCCTCGAATAGTGCAGCCAAATGCCAGAAGAGCCATCAGTAGAATTAACAATAATCTGATGTTTCACCCAGAAAGGCCAACCTATAAAGATCATTTTGGGGTGGTTTTTGGCTACGGAAAAGGACTTGCCGATTTTTATGTGGGGTTAGGTGTAAATGAGCTTGAGATAGCTGGTGGTTTGTGGCACCCTGAAAGTGAAAAACTCAAAAAGGTCAGGATGGAGATTGATTATGAAGGAGATAAACTTAATACTATTGTAAATGGAGAAGCTTTTCAGGACAATTTCAGTCTTTATAAGCAAGACACTTTGAAAACGACCCCGAAAGGCTATCCTAAAGATCATGAGTATATAGAGTTGCTTAGACTGAAAAGTCTGGCGGCCTTCCGAACTATAACCAGAAAGGACGTTTATTCTGTAGGTTTTTCAGATTTGGTGGTTGAATCTTATATGACTTTGGTGCCTATGCTGGACTTTATCAATACTGCAATAACAGATGATTGATTTCCGTTTTTCAAACAAGAATGATAATTTGAAGCGTTAAATGGAGCTACTATGAAAAAGATTATTCTCACAATATGCATGGTTTGTATAGCTAGCATGGCTTTTGCACAGGAACAAACCGTGAAAACAGGTCCTCAGATTAAGTTCGAAAAGGAACTGTATAATTTTGGTACAATCGTTCAGGGAGATACAGTTGAGTATACTTTCAAGTTTAAAAATATTGGTACCGAACCATTGAAAATCTTAAATGCAAGAGGTTCTTGCGGATGTACTGTTCCGAGTTACACTAAAGAAGCTATTGCCGCTGGAAAAACAGGAGAGGTGTTTGTTCGTTTTAAAAGTGCAGGAAAGAGAGGGATGCAAAACAAAACGGTAACCCTTATGACAAACTCTATTGATAAAAAACCTGTGATACTTACACTAAGAGGTACGGTAGATTTGCCTAAGTCGGAAGGTGATGAAGACTAGGTAGTTACAATAAAGAACTGAAGCCGCTTTGAGCGGCTTTTTTTATGCTCAGAAAAAATCTGAAATTTTATTTATTGAGCACTATTGCAAAAAGAAAAAAGCCTCTATATTTGCACTCCGATTTGAGAGTTACATCTCAGATTTAAGGGCTCGGGGTGTAGCGTAGCCCGGTCATCGCGCCTCGTTTGGGACGAGGAGGTCGCAGGTTCGAATCCTGCCACCCCGACACTAAAAACCGTCATTATTCTAAATAGTGGCGGTTTTCTTTTTTACATGTGTAGCAACCATGTGTAGTTAATTTCATTATTCTTAACGCAACTTTTCATGTTTTGGTTACTATCCAAACATCGGTTTATCTGCGTAAGGCTCAATCATTTTTCTATAATCAGCGTAATTATCCAGGGTAGTTTTGATGTTCTTGTGCATTCCGAAAACACCTTTGTATTGATCTCCATATAACATTACCATGAGGGTAGCGTGAGTATCTCTAAGGGTGTACATCCTTGCATAATACCCGGTTTCAAGTCCTCTCCAGTAATGAGTAAATGCCTTACTAGCGTGGTTTGAAATCGTGGTTCGTCTTTTATCTTCAGGTTCTATCAAGTAATCATTATCCTTAAGATTGTACTTATCCTTAAGATTTTGAAGAAGCATGTTAAACTCTTTGCTTCGAGGAACCCATCTGATTACATCGGTTTTTTTGCTATTCTTAAAGTCATAAACTTCAATGTGCTTTTCTTTGACGTGATCCAGTCTTAGCTCAACAACATCTTCTCTACGACCTCCAGTATATAGAGCAAGTTCCCAAAAGTCAGTTAACCAGTCTCTATACAACGAAACTCTTTTAACTCTGTCTGAGCATTTTTCAAATTTGATTCCAGATTCGACTGTGACAGACTTGAGTAATGTTTTGAAGTCATCTATCTCTATAAAGTCCTTCTTTGCTTCTGTGGGCTTATATGATACCTCAAACGGGTTGTTTTTAAGTGGGTACTTGAGTTCATCTGTGAAATAGTCAAAAGCCTGTTTCAATGTGAACATTTTATTATTGTAGGTCTTTCCTGCGTATTGCTTCTTTTCTAGGTATAAGTGAAAGTTAGAAACGTGAAAATCAGTTACGCTCAGAACCTCTAATGAATCATAGTCCGGTTCAGATTCCTTGAATGTTATTAAGTTGGTTAATTGGCCTTTGATATGCTTCTCTGATAGATTTTTTGCTTTGTGTGAAGGAACATCAACATCATTAAGCCAGTCATAGTATTTTTTCAGTGCGTCTTTAAGAAGAGTAGGTCTTTTATGATTAATTGTTGTTTTTCCTTTTGATAAGTACTTTCTTACCTCGATAGGATGGAGCTTCTTAAGTTCCTGGTAGTCTCTTAATTCTTTAGGGTATGTCTTTATAGGAACTGTTCTCTTTTTTGACTTATCCCAAACCTTGCTTTGAAATCTATGGTGTTCAGGATGTTTACAAACGCCTTTCTTCTTCCCTGACTGCTTGCAATGGGTTGTTATAGTGGAATTACATTTTCCGCACCAAATGTATTCACCTTTTGCTCTGTCTCTTGCAGGAATATGTAAGGGTTTATAATTCACTATCCTAGTTTGTCTGAGCCTTCTGATTTTCCTTCATACGATACAAACACTTCGCCTTGTTGATTGTCTTCGATTGCTGCAATAATCGTATCTGTCACAACGTAGTCACCAAATGACACCCCGTATTCATAGAGCTTCTTTTTCACAGTATCAGTAGTCTTCACTTCAAAAAACGCCTTAATAATATTTCCGGTTACTTTCATCACTGGAGGCCATTCTTTAATTATCACTCCTTTCATTCCCTTCTTCCTTTCTTGTTTATTTACTCGTTTGATGTATTCATATCTCTTCCTACAATTGATAGCCAATACCCTGGGAAAGGTGAAAGTTCCCAATCAATCTCTTGACCATGGTTTATGTAGAGTTGTTTTACTTCTGACTTGCAATCACAGTGAAACCCTCCTGTAGGGAATCTATCTGAAGGCCGATAATAACAGACTCTGGTTATAATAGGGGAAACCATAAGTATAGATGCTAATAGAAAATATTGCTCCTTGTTGTTTCTGTTGCTCGGACGGAGGTCAATTGCTCCATTAATACTCCACTCTTCTAAGCAATAGTGCTGGCTCCGACTTTTTTCACCATGATGTATTCTAATCCAGTCAGTAATTGAAATAGGGAACTTCAGCATGTCTCTAATTGGGTTTAGAGAATTCTTCCAAAAGTTAATAGACTCTAACGCTTTACCTTCTGGCACAAAGTCCTTAGGAATACCACTGGAGGCGTTAATGAATTCGTGTATAGGGAAGTGGTCTTTCATGCTGTTACAATTAGATAGGTTATCATTCCAACCAGAAACCAGAAAGAGAAATAGTGTTTACCAAACAGCTTCTGCATGATATTGAAGTCTTCGTACTGAGTTATGTTTATTACTTTCTTCCTATTTTCTTCCTCCATAGCTTCTATGATAGCGATTATCTTAATTTCAGAATCTCGGCATAGCTCAATCATCTCTTCATTAATCAGGTCGGTTCTTTCTTCTTCGTGCAAGTAAATCAAGTGGCACATAGGACTAAGTTGATTCCTGATCTTAGCGGTTAATGGTTCTTTGTCTTTCATTTTAGATCGATTTTGTAGTTAATGATCTCGTCCATACACTCAGCGATTAGATCGTCATCGACTTTATCTTCCACCGGAACTTGATTATTGAAATCATTGAATACCTTGCTGATTATTGAGATAGCTTCGCTTTTAGGTATGCTATTCTTGAGAGCGTGTTTTATGCCTGCTCTAAATGCCCTCTCTACTTCATAGGTGTTTTTCGAAATACTTTGATCTCTTACCCATTTTTCAGAAGCTTCTATTATCTCGAGTTCAATCATAATTGATAATCAGTATATCTAATTGAATAACAGTGAGGCTTTCTCATGTTGGCAATTTGAGCAATGAAGTCTTTTGCCTCTTCACTGTCTCTGTGAGCTCTATATCTAACCTCTTCCTTTCCAGATTCAGGCCAAGTGTATACTACTTCTAAAGTGTTCTTTTCTCTCATTATTAAGCCCCTTTTAAAATCTGCTTCTTGCCATTTGATTGAACAGCAATGAACACTTTGCCGTCAACCTTGTTTTCACCAAGCAATTCTATCTTGTCAAAATCTTCGCTTACATAGACGGTTGGTTCCCATCCAAAATCCCTAACCCATAAGTGGGTAAATTGTATATCCTTCATCATCTAAGTATTAGGTGTTTATTCGATATTGAGTATGTACTCATACTCTTTGGATTTATTAAACATGTTAAGGACATAGACATGATGACAATGCCTATTATTATCAGCGTACTTCCATCCTAAAGGATATTCCACTACATCCCTTTTGATTTTTTTTCCGAATAAGTTTTTGAATGTTATTCTGACTATCGGATAGCTATCACCCAGCTTTACCTTTGTAAGTTTTATAATCTTCATAGTATTAGGTGTTTAATTGAGGGGGTGAAGCAGGAATGAAGCTGTCAGGGAGTTGTATGATTTTACCAGTACAATAAACGTAATCATCCTCCATAACTTTAAAATCTATGGATTCTATATCTTCATTCACTGTGTAGCTAAATGCTCCGCTTTGATCTTCGTCATATCCATCAATTTTCAAACCAGTACCATAAATCTGGCCACACCACCAAATCATTAATCCTAGCTGCCTTGCTTCTGCTTCTAAAAAGGAATCGCCAATTCCTTGAAGTGTGTCACCATCCCAACCGTAACTATGCTCACGACTATCTGTCAAGTAACATTTTGCGCCATAGCAATACATAACATCATCAGAACCACCAACAATAATTACAACATTGTTCTGTTTTGCTATTTTCTTCGCTTCCTCAGGAACATTTCTTGAATATTCAATTCCATCGCAAATAGATTTTATCTCTTTCAATACATCATTCATCTCTCTACTGTTATGTTTAATTAACCCTCAAAACTCCATAAAACAACCTTGTCACAAGGAAGATGATAATTACAGTTTGGTAGCCTTCTTCCATTTAAGTAAAGCTCGGTCTTACTTTCATTTGACTCATAGTTATCAAACCAGAAATCTGTTTTGTTTTTGTATGCATTGTCAAAGTCATTCATCATCGCTTCAAGCGAATCAATGGTCTCATACCAGTATTGAATTGTGTTACCATCATTTAAAATAAATTCTGCTTTCATGTCTTTATGTTTAATTACTAGGGTGGGAGGGAATGTTTCTCTTTGCTATAATTTCTCCTATTTGCAAGCAGAAGTGATTGCCTTTTGAGTTGTCACTCCATTTACCTAATGGCTCATGAATTTCAATTCCTTCATGAATCCAATCTATTTGCCTGGCGTCCTTTTGGTAACCATTGGTTGCTCTCACTATATCAAAGTCTTTGAATGCTTTTGGGTCAGAAAGTGAAGTATCAACCAGCCTTTTTATCCAGTAGTCTTTCACCTCCCTGTACTCTTCCTTTTTCTCTCCTGAAAGAATCATATCAAACCACTTTTTCTTTAAGGTGATGTGTAATATTTTAGGGTTGTCTTTCATGTCTTAATATACTAAAAATCAGTGTTTTAACCTCGGTTTTGTTGTGGTAAATCCGTATCTTTATCTACGTTGTTTGACATACTGAAAAGCTCTATTCCTTTTTCCTTGCATACTCTTAGGAAGTCTTCACGGGTGGGAAGTGGTAATCGATAAAAAAGATTCGAATCGTTACATATTTTTACAGATGTGTCTTCACAAAAAATCACCCATACTTGATGGTTACATACTTCATTACCTATATCTCTTTCAAACCCATCAAAAAGAGGCTGCCAGTTTTCCCATTTATCGTGTTCAACTTTATGCAGTTTCATAAGCCCGTCATAAACCTTTCCCAACTCTTCTTCTAGCTCGTCTCTATCAGGGTATTCCAACCCAAGATCAATGTATAATTCAGTAATATTAGGCTCTTGTGGTTCTTTTGGTCTGATAAAGTCACTTATGACTAATGGCTTTCTGAGTTCAATAGCTGCTGAAGACATAATGTTGTAATACAAATCTTCGGAGCACTTGAATAGATTCATGAAATACTTTTGCTGCTCTACGTTGTCATCGTTTTCATGCAACCAAGCATCTATGTCTATAAGTGGCCTTAAGCCTCCGTGTTGTTTAAGGTCGTGGAGTATCATTCTTTGTACTTTAGTTCATCAAGTAACTGCCTAACATGGTGTAAATCTCTTTCTAGGTTCTTTATAACCTTTGCCAAAACAAGATTGTCAGTAAGTCCAATTTTCTTAGCGTATACCTCTTCTTGTTCTTTAATTTGTTTACCCCATTCAGCCTCCTTTTGAAGCCTAAAAGATGTTAATTCTTCCTCATATGCTTCAAACCCCTCAGTGTGTTCAATATCCCAACAAGGGTCATGAACCCATGCTTCTTTGAGCTGTTTTACCTCTTCACTTGTTTTAATTGTGCTCATAACTGTTTCTTATTTGATTGTTCCTTACTCACTTGATCGTAGGCTGCTTCTACTAAATTGTTTAGTGCCTCAATCAATTCAGGTGAGTCTTTACCCTTTTTAACTCTGGCCGTACCTCTTTTTAATTGAACTCTATTTCATATCTTTTCAGGATCAATATTGTCGGGGTTGGCCTTATATGGATAGTTCTTTGTCGCTTCATTAAATCGTCTCATCTCTTCTTCAGTTGTTGGGAAATCAAACCCAAGTCTTTCTGAAATTGTCTTAACCTGCTCTTGAAGTTCTTCTGGATCATCTGACCAGTTATTTGTAATACTCCAACAGCTATGACATTTCACTTTACTGTCGATGATCACAACCGCATTCTCCCTTTGAATTACCGGAGAGTTACATATAAAGCAGTTTATTGAATCACTCATTCTTCAACGCCTTTAAATGGTGGCTCCTTTATTTTTTTGCACACAGTACATTGACCAACCCGATCTATTGGAATATTATGTCTGCATTCGCAATACTTGCTTTCTTTAGTGTCGTGTATGTTCGGTATTATGAACTCCAAACCATACTGTTTGCAAACAGACAAGAACCCTTCTTTTCCGTCATTAATTCCTTCATACCCTATACCTCTTGAACCTATTCTATATTCTGAAAATGGTGTGCGCTTAACCTCAACTAAATCACATATTGGGTCTTCATATTCGTCTGAGTAAACAATCCATGCTGGAACTCTAATTCCTTCTTTGATTATGCTCCATAACTGCTCATAATCCTTAGATAATGAATAGCCTTTGATGCTCTTTGATTTTACTGTTCCTCTCATGATTCATCAAGTTTTACCCAACCAAATTCAATGGCTTCTTTCACTAGTATATCTCTAAAACCAACAACATAAGTCCACTCTCTTAGCTTGTCGATAATTCCTATATAGGCCAATGGTTTTGATGATGAAAAATGAACCTTTCCAATATTCACTGTGTAAGAAGCTGCTTTATCTTCTTTAGTTTTTTTGAAATGATGGTCAGTATATATTTCTCCTGTGCTGAAGCAAATACCGAAGTGATACCAATCGTCTACGGGGCCATTCTTTCTAAGATGAATACTGTAATCGTCTCTTGATGAAATATTCCATCCATCAGTGCCTTCTTTGAATTGAAAAGCAATATTCGCCAATTCAATAGCATGTTCATCTGTTATCTTGGAGAGACTTCTTTTTACTATTGAAAATCTGTCTAATGGGAATTCATCATTTCCGATTTCATGGTCTAAATCATCTCTTTCATGTCTTACCCAGAATCGACCATCTGTATTAGCTCCTGAAAGAATGTAACTCATTCCAGATAGATTAAATTCTCCGTCTTCGGAATCCCATATATAACTCCCTAAATTCTGTCGGAAGAAAGCTGCTTTGTTCTCTAGTGTGTTTTTAGTGCTCATTTTTCAAAAAATTCCTTCTTAAACTCTTGTAGTTGCTCAATAACCACATTTACAGACTCCGGGTTACTGAAAGTCATCATGACTTGTGGTTTCCATTCATCAGTTGTGGTTTCGGGTTCTTTTGGCTGTTTGCCTAATCTTCTTGGTTCCGTGGTCTTCATTGATACTCCATTCCCTTTAAGACCTTCGGAAACATTAAAAAATCTCATATTGATTTCTCCTGTTCCGAATTCCAAAAGTGTCACGCCTTTTATTTGCCCAATAGTTACATCAGTCTTAATCATTACTTTCTCCTTTCTTTAATTTCATATTGTTCCATAATCACTTATTAAAGGTTAGTTCTTCTCCTGTTAAGGCTTTTACTAAATTTTGAAGCTGGTGTAGATATTCACACTTTTCGTTTCTATCTATTTCAGATATAAATACTAACTCAAGCTTTTTAGAATAGCCAGACTCTCCGATGTCGTTTGTAATAAACTTTAGCCCGCCAACATTCAGTTCATACCAGTGATTAACATCAAACTCGTCTTTATAAAACCCAAGCTTTACTAACAGGTCTTCAGTTATTTTAATAGGTCTATACCTTTTATCACCTCCATCAATGTCAAATATTGATCTTGCATCTATCTGGACAACTGTTTCGTCCTTATAGAGGTAGTTGTTAATTCTTAGTTCTCTTGCTTCCATAGTCTTTTACTTATCTGTTAAACTCGATGATTTTCGTCTCAACACATACACACCATAAAGGGATATAATCGCTTGAAAAGAAGGGTTTTTAATCTTACCTGTCTCTAATTGGGAGAGATAGGCGTTATTTAAACCAGTTTCTTGTTCAACTTCCCTCAGGGTCATTCTTAGCTTCTTTCGATACTCTTTTAGAGATAAAGTAAAATCTGTCAATTCAATAACCAATGCTTGCCTTATGTAATCGTAATCCAAATCTTCAATAGCCATTACTTATCTGTTGTTGTTAAATAGAAACTCCATCATGTGAATCACTTGATAGAAACCCTTTTTTCTCAATTTCACTGATACACCATGACAAGGGTGCAACGGATGCCGTCTCTACATTTAGAATGACAAAACCATCACCTGGCATATCTCTTATATAGAATTCAAACTCTATTTTATCAGCTAAAATGCTCTCAACTGTTCCAGTGGCGCCTATAAACTGATTATTTGACTTATAAAGCCTGTTCAATGCTACTTTTAATCCTTTCATTACTTATCTGTTATTGGTAAAGCCAGGTTTCTTCCAAGCCAGTTGTACACATCAAAATTCCATTCGAAGAGCTTTTGAAATAAGGTGCTTTGATGTCTTGGAACACAAGTTGTGATATTGGAATATTTAGATAAAAATGATTCTAATGAACCACATTCATTAATCATTGACCGGTTCACATGACTGTGATTGACTTGCTGAAATGATAAGCCTTCACCAATTCTAACATCATCACTCATGTTTTTTATCAAGCAGAATGAGATAGAAAGGAACTCCCCAAAATGCACTAACACAGAATTTGTAGACATTACCTCATGCTTTCTATCCCCAGTATCATAAATACCCTCCGAGATCAATAAAAGCCTAACAAGCGGCACAAACCTTTCCCCGTTGTGCTCTATCTCTTTGGTTAAATCCGATAGAGGTCGGACTAGGGGTTTTTTATCTTCTGTAAGAATTCCGCTTCTTGATGTTTGATGACCTTTTCCTAACTCTCTTAAATCAAGATTGACAAACACAGTGTCTTTAGTCTTGTATGGTCTGCTTATTCCAACAAACTCCCATATCTTACCTTCTGAGGATATTTTCAACCCCGTTCCTAAGTAGTTCCTTATTTCGTGTATTGGTATCATATCGTTCATCTTCTGAAGCTTTCACCCTTAAATTCAATTATGTTGAACATCTCAAAAAGACGATCATAAACCCGACCGCCATATAATTCACCAAACTCTTCTATTGCTGATTTTAGGTTTCCAGGGTTAGATGTTGAGTAGTTACAAGTGATATGAGTTCTTATTGGGCTGTAACATCTCTTTTCCAGTAATTCTTTAAAAAGATTGACCTTCCCGTAATTACTCGCAATTCTTTCAGTTTTAACATCATCAAAAACAGCCTGACCATGAGTCATTCTTTTCCAGAAGTATTCCTTGTCTGTTCCGTTGCTTATTGACTCAAAGTCTCCAACAACATCATTTGCGCTATACATACCGAATGAAGGGAGGCTGTTAGCGGTGAAAATTGATTGAAAGACTTTAAACATTGTTGTCTTCCCGTTTCCAAAACCACCAACAACTAGCAATCCTTTTTGGAAATCCGGTTTGCTTAAATCAGATAGGCAAGAAGACTTTAAAAACTCATCATTGTTAGAGAAGTAGTCGCACATTGTTTTTAATGCAGACTTACTCGTTTCATTCATAATGAATTCATGACCATTAAGAGACCTAAAACCCTCAAGAAACAAATCTCTTAGCTGTACTGACGTGAGATAATATTCAATCTTTTGTTTTGGCTTGTTTATCGACTCCCAGTATTTCCGAGAATTCTCTAAAGCTTCAGGAGAAGGAAGGTTTCTTTTTTCGTATTCCTCCATAGACTTTTTGTCTTCTTCGCTTAAAGCATCTTTTTTGAATTGCTTTAAAAAATTGTATTTGTATTTACCTATTGATTCCATTACCTGTTTGTGCTAAATGTTTGTGGTTTACTTGTCTCTTGTTTGGGTATCCAGTTATTGAAGTGAGACAGGATATTCCGTGTATGAATTCTTTCTACTGGACTTGATGAAGACTGTTTGAGTAGTTTGAATTTATCAAAGTGATTCTTTAGCTGACTTTCTGTAATCGAGTGGAGTTTTTGAGATTTACCCTTCCATTCTTCTATCCTCCAAAGTTTACTCCATGCGGTTTCATCGTGAACCCTAATTCCTTCCAGTTGCTCAGTTGTTGAAAAATCAGACTCCTTTAATATTCTATTTACATTTTCATTTTCATTTTCAGAATGGTTGTCCAAACTGGCAACCATTTGGTTGTACCATTTGGTTATGATTTGGTTTAATTCTTCAGTTTTTACATCTAAAAAATCAGAAACAGAAAATTCTTTTTTAATCTTCGATTTAACAGAATCAGAAACTGAAGACTCTCTTATGACTGCTGCGAAAGTTCCTGAAACTCTTTTTTTGCAAGCTTTTTCCGCCCTGGAATCAGTCTCTTTTTTCAGTCTATCGTTACAAAGTCTTCCATGATTTTCAATGAATTTCTCACTTATGGTTTCCCATATTTTATTGAATTCTTCAAGACTAAGACCAACCATTCTAGCTAGTCTTTTAGGGTCGTTTGGTAAGCTTCCTTTTTGGTGTTGATGACTTAATAAATCCATGTAAACACCTTTCTCTTCCGGCATCATTTCAGCCGTACCTTCAAGCCAATCTTTACTGTAAAATAGGAATGCAGGGTCTTTATGTGTCATGATTAAATCCATTCGATTGTGTGTCTTGTATTTTCATGCCCCTAACCCTATATCCATTCTTTAGGGCTTTTGATATGTCTCCATTGTGAAGACCTAAAAACCTGCTACAATCAGCAGTTGAGTCAAATCGAATAGGTTTCTCCAAGATTGGAATAATTATCTCTACTGGCCGTCTTTTTACGTTTCTGCACTTCAGAATCATTTCTCCATCAGTTTAATGTCAAAGCTCATTACGTCTACATGAGGCATGTAACCTTGCTTGATTACAGTATTCTCCTTTAGCCAATTTTCGGCTTGCACATAATCAAATGGAGTTTCCGGTATGATCTCCATTACCTGTTTACCGTTGATATTTTTCACTTCTGCTTTCATCCTCTATTCTCCTTAGTGTTAAAAATTCTATTGTAAGCGTATAAATAGGCACCCATAAGACAGGCTACTATTGTTATTTCGTTGATGTGAGTTGTTAGAAAGGCTATCATGACAGTAGGTGTTTATGTTCGTAGATGTTGCCTATTACCTCGCAAAACATAACATTGCCAATCTTGAGCATGTGAGTATGTCTTCCGCTTTTGTATCTAAACCCTATTCCAGATTGTCCAGACCACCATTGTATTTCTCCGATAAAATCTGTGTTGTGACTATCAATTGATCCGGTATATTTTACTATATCACCTTCGTAAATCTCTTTACCGTTCTTGTCCTTGAGGCCAGTGAATTGCATCAACTCTAGACAATCTTTCCAGTTCGACATTGCATGCCACTTAATGAAATCTCCATTTTCAGGCTGAATAAGTTTCTTTTTGATTTTATCAAAAGCCCTGAATTTTATCTCTCTACTCATGATGCAATCCTCATTTTAGTTTTATCATGTAGTCTCTGAAGATTCTCAAGGCATACTGATAGCTTACTTAACTTGTAAGCCATATCTGAATGTTCTTCTGTGTCTTGAGCTTGATAATCCCTTAGAAGCCTGAATAGGTCTTGGGAAAAAGATGATGCGCTTGATACATCGAATAAATCGTGTATCTCCTGTAATAGGTCAGACTGCACGGCCTTGGTGCAGGTTCTGACAGCATTGTTTTGAGTCGGCATAACGGAAACAATTTTGTCAATAAGAAAAAGTAGGGCGAGGGGTTTTGCCGACTCATTTAACACCGATCCCGAAGGAGTGAATAAACCACCCGAAGGTGCCTCGCCCGTATTATCAAATCCGTAATTCTCGTATGAATTGTACAGACCGGTGTATGTATTAGAATAAGTCGGCACTGCAATATACGGATAATGCGGGTAAAAGTTCGATATGGTTGTGGTGTTTTTCAATTTTGTTTAAGCAATTACTAGTTGATTAATGTTTTTAATCCTTGTACAGGCTTTGTTGAATTGGTCTAGTCTAATGTCTGAACCGATAAACCTTCTATTTTCTTTAAGGGCTGCTGCTGGTGTTGTGCCACTACCGAAATACCCATCAAATACAGTGTCACCTTCGTTTGAGTAGGTTCTTATATAATTCCTAACAAGGCTTTCAGGTTTTTGAGTTGAATTATCACTGCTTCTTTGGGTGTCCGAGGGACATGTTATAACACTTGTTGGAAACCTTTCAGTACTGGAGTAAGATGTATTTTTATAATTGCCGTAAACAGTTGTCTTTTTACTGTTTCTCTTGTGTTCTTTCGAGCTGGTTTTTAAAGGGTGACCTGTGGTTTTTTGAGGGTTGTATGTAGGTAGTTTCTTATAAAAGACTAGTATAAACTCATGAGACCTTAATGGCATTTTGTTACAGTTAAGAAATCCTTTTGGGCTGGTTTTTTTCCACACAACATCATACCTAAACATTTTTCTGTTAGAATTGATTAGATCAGTTGCAAAAGGCTGTTGAGCAAAGAATAAGAATGCAGCGTTTTCTTTAGCTATTCTGATCCATTCAGGCCACATTGTTTTAAGGTCTGGAACTATATCCCAATCATTCTTAGTGCACCCATAAGGAGTATCCTGAAACAACAAATCAATGGTTCCGCTATCAATCCTACTGAGGGTTTCTAAACAATTTTCATTATATAGTTCTATACCTGATGTTCTGTATTTCATTTCCTTTTCTCCTTAAAAATCTGTGTGTTAGAAGGGTAGTCCTTCACTTAATTCAATGTGGTTCTTTATCTCTTCAGCTTTTTTGTCGAGCACCTTTAACGAGGTTGATGAATAGCTGCTTTTTTGCCTGTGTGTAAGTCCAGAATCAGATACACTTATTAAGTATTTTGCAGCCTTTATATCCGCAATCCGGTCAATCTGTAAAGAGTTGATTTTTTCTTTTAACCTACTGATCTCTCTGTACTTCTCGTTTAATGAGCCTCTAGTTTCAGAGATTTCACCTTTTAAATCATTGATAGCTTGATCTTTGAGTTTTAATGTTAGTTTAAGCTCATCCTGTTCATTAACCAACTTGTTATACCTATCGATTAAATCTTTTTTAGTGTACTTTTTAATCTCTTTATCACTTATTGTCATTTCCTTACTTCTTAATCGTTTTTGGTAGAATATTTCTTAATAATCTGGTGTACCAATTACCTTTTGGCTTCCAGTTTGTCACTACTGATTTCTTGAACCAGTCCCATATTTTTAGGATTCCGAACATCACAAACGGCAATGCCACTATATCCCATAACACATGTAACTTTTCCATAATCTTAATTTTAAAACCAGCAAGAGGGCGGGGAACTTCCCCTGGTCACGCTCCCAAATAACAACACTATGATTTCAACCATGCTGTGACCATTATTCGACTATTTGTCAAATCCTCTTACTAGTATGTTTTAAGAAGAGATAAAGCATGTCAGGATCACATCAACGCTTTTCTCTTCACTGCCTCAGTATCTTTCAAACTGAGGGGTGCCCCGTTCTTTCCGGGGTGTCTGTTTCTTAAAAAACTCAAGGCTACTTACCTAGTGGAGTATGTGTGAAATCCAATTAATTCAAGTGTATGGTTTTCACCTTGAGTTTGTATTAGTGGGAGTAGTCATAGCAATACTTGTTCAGTATTGAGGGTGCTACGTTCGCCACTACTCCCAAAATCTTTGAGGTGGTCTGCTGCTAGAATATTGCTTCCTTCTTACTCATCGACTGTCCATTCGTTTTACTTTCCTTCAAACAGCGTTAGGAAAAACTTGCGCATTCAAGACGGTAATAACCTCATGTATATATGCCCTCCCGAATAAGCTTACTAACTATATTCCAACCACCTCTCTCTATGTGGATTCATCATTTCAATTAAAGCCCCTGCAACTTCACTTATCAACTCTGGGGCTATATGTAGAGACTCGACTGCCTCAAATCAGACTCCGTATGAATCTTTATTAGGAGCCAAAGACCAACCGAATAATCTAAGGCTTTGGGGGTAATTATTCACTCAACCAAACACTAGCACTCCCCCTGTGCAACACACTAAACTTTAACCTTCATTCTGTCCTTTTCTGCTTTCACAGTGATAATCACTTTCATACCATTAGTTCGGTACCAGATTTCATTATCATCATATTCAATACCCATCACACCTAGATTGGTAAGTGCTCTTGCAAGCTTTACTACTGTGCCTTCTATGGCCTTGTCTTTAGATGTGTTTTTGGGTTGTTTCATTTTTCGATACCAATTTGAAAACCTAAAAACTGGAACTGAATGTGTTTTTCTCTATTCCATATGTGGAAACAATACCAACTTAAAGGGTAGTGCCAGCCTTCTCTTTTTCTATAATTAGATAAAGAGGTAAATAGAAATCGAATCTTCTTATTGAGAATAATTATCTGAATTGGAGTAGCTCCATTCAATAGTTTTACTTTCTTAAACTTCATAACTTCTTCTTTGCCATCATCTTCAAATACAACTCCTTCCAGAATTCAGAAGGCATTTTTTCATTATGAAGAGGTGATGCTCTTTTAATCTGAACTAGATATGTTCCTCTTGCATAAATCAATCCTGCGTACTCTGGAATTTGATCTTCAGTAATCATTCCATCAGGACACACATAGTAGAATTCATTAGGTATGTCTGATACATCATGAAGGGTTTTAAACTTCATGTGTTTTTCAGTCTTTTTGAAGTCAGCGTTGTAATCTGATCTGCTAACCTTTACCTCGTATTCAGTTACTCTATCCTGGTAATCAACCATTATCACATCTGACTCATGAGAGTACAGAAATACATTCTCAGCATACCCTACATGGGTTCTTAAGGTCTTTAGCCTTTTGTGTATTGTTCTAGTGGTTACATTTGACATTATCTTGCGTTGTAATTCAGCCCCAACTCCCTTGCTTGCTTTAATAATTCATTTAGCCTATTGATTACTACTTGTAACCTATCTTGAATTGCTTTTATAGTGGCCTCATCTCTTTCGATTCTTATTACATGAATCTTTAAATGCTCCTCTTGAACCCTTGGGTCATAGCTGACAAAGTCACACCAAAGCCTACCTGTTGCTAATAGGTTCATTTGTATCTGTAGCTGATATTCTTTTTTGACCACTCTGTTTTCAAGAATTGTCTGGATGTGATTTGCTGGATTGAATGGACACTTAACCTCAATAATCCCTGTAGTATCGACAAGACCGTCTGGTGTGCCTCCTGAAAAATCACCAAATTCTACAAACCCAGTGTGATCAACTGTGTTTCCTGTTGCTTCCTGATATTTTTCTATGGCTTCAGCTTCAAAATCCTGACCCCATTCCATAGATTTAGAAGTTATCAAATGTGGAGCTCCAGATAATATTTCGGCTACTTTCGCATATAAATAGGCTTCAGCTTTAGTCCCGAACAATTGACCTTTTGATCTACCTTCTTGCATCCAACTTTCAGTCATTGAAGCTGTGAACCTTCCATTTCTTGATTGGTGCCATTCTTCCGAACCAGTATTTTCTGGCGGAAGGTTTACGTCATATCCGTATTGTAAATCAACCTTGTCCATTTTCAAGCCAGTTTATATATTGTGTTAATAGCTCGTTGTTAAAGATTAATTCTCCAGCTTTCTTACCCTTTTCCATTACTGGGTATTCTTTTCCATTGGTGTGTTTTTGAGTTTTAAGAACTACCATTTTCTTTTTGTATAGGTCTCTTCCAACTCCCCACATCACGGCAGCTCTTTTAAATGAATCAGAACTTTCGCCTTTCTCTTTTTCTATGCTCGATTCTGACCCTACATCAGATTTCCAAATCCATTGACCATTGATAAATATTCCTATCTCACAGAAAAGGTTTCCTTTCACTTCTTTGTGCCTACTCTGCCAGTTTGATATTCCACAAACAGAATCAAGTCTTTCCTGAACCTGCCTCGAATCATGGTAGGCAACGCAAACCGCTTTACCATTCTTTAATTGCTGTGGCCTCCATTTGCAAGGCATAGGCTGTTGAAGCTCCATTAATTGTATTTCTTCAACTCCGTTATATGTTTCAGATTTAATACTCATAACTTATCCGCTTGCTCTTGAACATAGTTCGAAGTCTTATTAAGAAGTGTTCGAACGTTTTTGATTATTGACTCACCGCCTTTTGTTTGAAGACTCGGGAGTTCTATTTGATTGATTACAACAGCTAGTTCTTTTAGCTTAACCTTATCTGGAGCTGCAAGCCTAGCTTGTTCGGCTTTAGCCTTGTCTTCAGCTTCTTTTCGTGCTTTTGCTTCAGCTTCAGCTTTTGCTTTTCTCTCTGCCTTCTCTTTAGCTCTTAGTTCTTCCTGTGCTTTGTCTTTTGCTTCTCTTTCCTTGCGAAGTGCTTCGTCTTGATCGGCCTTTTCTTTGGCTAATCTGGCTTCCTCTTTAGCTCGTTCCTTTGCTCTTTTTTCCTCCTCAATTTTCGCGAGCCTTTCTCTTTCTTCGGCCTCAGCTTTTAGTCTCTCGTTTTCCTCTCTGATTCTTTCCTGCTCTTCTCTTTCGGCTTTTTCTTTTGCTCTTCTTTCTTCTTCAGCTTTCTTTTCAGCATCTTCCTTGGTTTTCTTTTGGGCTTTAGCTCCATTGATAAGCTTAGAATAGTCTTCCTCTGTCATTTCGCCTAAATCAAGTCCGTAAGGAATGAACTCTTGAAGTGCTTCTACTTCTGGTGTTCTTAGCTGTTTAAGTGCTTCTTTTCGGTTTGCCTCCTGGATTTCAACAAACTTTTCTTGTTGTTCTAAATGTTCCTCAATAGGCTTGATAAGGAATTCAATAACACTGTAGGCTCCTTGAACAGCTTTTCCGTATAGAATGGAATCACGCTTTAATTGCTCTCTGATTTTATTAGCCTCAACTCTTATCTTCTTAAGCTCAAGCCTAGCAATTCGAGCTTCTTTCATTTCCTTAACCTGTTCCTCGCTTGTTACAACCAAGGCTTCGGCTTTAGATTTCCACTCGTTCGCTTGCTCTAAAAAAGGAGTGAAGCTTGAAAGAATGTTGTCACTTGTTTGTTTTTCGAGTCCAGTTTGTTCAACAATCTGAACCAGTTCGTTTGTCTGTGTATTACTCATTAGTGTTGTTGTTATGCTGCTGTTGGTATGTTTATTTCAAATATTGATCTAGGTACTTTTCTGGTAGTACCATCTTCATATTCATGAGTGTAGTGCTTGCGACCAGATACCTTTATTTTCCCAATCCTGACTAAAGCTGTAAACCTTCCAGAAATAGTATTCACACCCACTCCGAGACTATCAGCTACCTCATGCATGGTTGCTTTACCTAGCGCTCTTAATGCATCTAGTACCATTGCTTCTCTTTTTGATAATTCGGGTTGAATTACTCTAAGTGCTTCATTACTATTTGGATGTACCATAGTAGTAGGGGTTAGGATTGATTGACTAATTCAGACTCTTCGAAAAACTCAATTGTGTGAGAGTCTTTCTTTATCCATATTTTGTTATTCCTGACATCGTGGATTATGCCACTTTCCGCTACACTCTTTTCAGAGACTTTTGAGCTGTAATCAGATAGGTTAAGAACTGAGCTATCCAATGTCTCCACAGTAGCAGAAGAGCTATCCAATGTCTTCACAGTAGCAGAAGAGCTACCCAATGTCTCCACAGTAGCAGAAGAGCTATCCAATGTCTTCACAGTAGCAGAAGAGCTACCCAATGTCTTCACAGTAGCAGAAGAGC
>CANLOY010000014.1 GCA_947493005.1 uncultured Roseivirga sp. | reverse complement strand
GGGTTCGCTTATTTATTGATCCTGAATCTGTTGACATAATAAAGCTCAATTGTGTCAACTTATTTCAGGACAAGACACAGAATATAGAAAGGGCTCCGATTATTCGGAGCCCTTTTTTTATGCCTCTCCCAGTCGCCATTCTGAGCCTTGAGGAACGAAAGGTGATAGAATCTCCATATTAGGTCTCGTGAAACTACATGGAGATTGCTTCGTCCCATGTCCTCACAATGACGGCTAATTACTTCCTCACCTTTTTCACCTCATCACTCAATTTCTTATTCTCCTTCTTCAAGGCTTCTATCTCTTTCTTCATCACAATCATATAGAGAGTTAGTTCTTCCACCTTCTTTAAGAGTGTAGCATCCATAGTTCCAAGGTCTAAGCCATTGGCCTCCACTTCTTTTGCAGAAGGAACCTCGGGAAGGTGCTTATTCGTTTTGATGAAAGCTTCTAATGCCTTGATGTCTCGAAGCTTATAATTGTCTGAGAATACATAATCTGGCCAGTGATTGATTTCTACTTTCACCTTCTTAGTACGGATAGTGCCGTTGACTTCTAGTTTGTGATTAGGGTTTGTGGTACCTATACCTACATTTCCTAAATCATTTGCAAATAGTATGTTGGTTGCAGATTTAGTAATCAAAAAACCACCGGCTCCATAGTTTAATCTAAGTCTATGAGTGTTGTTATAATTTATAATACCATCATCATTCGACCCAGAACTATTTTTGAAAGTAATCCAACCGTTGTTTTTAAGCCCGATATCTCCATTTACCGACAGAGGCTTGGTAGGAGAAGTTGTACCAATACCTACATTACCATTAGAGTAGGCAATCCCATTCGCAACTACTTCCCAAGTGGCGTTGGGATCATAGTTGTATAGTTGACCGATTTCAGTACTGCTGAGTATTCTATTATAAACGCGCATATCATCCATGTCTCCATCGAAAATGCTGTATTGAGTACCGTTTTCGCCACCCAGAAAAAGATGTGTCCCACTGGCAGGAGCTGTTCCGCTAATGGCAACATTTTCTTGTATTGCAGTTCCATCAATGTAAAATGATCCTAATTTATTATCCCAATCCATGGTGGCTACTATATGGTGCCAGGTGCCTGTGGTCAGCTGGTCTTGAGGTTGGGGACTCCATATGACTTGATTACTTGAGTTGTATCCCCAGAATCTTAATGTGTTAGTGTTGGAAGTGAAATTTACAATAGCTCTACGGTCTCCATAATCTAAAAATACACTTGAGCTCGTTGGAGTTTGGTTGATTTTTACCCAAAAAGAAAATGAAATTTTGCTGTGACTACCAATGCTAGGGATAGAAATATAATCTCCACTTCCGAAGTGGATAGCTTTTGAAGAGTTAGAAAACCTGTCATTGACAAACCAAGCTCCGGTTATTGTTCCATTATTAGATCCTGAAATGTCATTTGCGTTTCCGTCTAATGGCCAATGGCCAATGAGTCCCTGTGTTAAGTTTTGCGCGTTCAGAGATGATGAAATTGCAATGAGTGTTGAGAGTAATAGAATCTTTTTCATGTTTACTGATAGTGACTACTTAATAAATGTTTAATAATTAATTTTAAATATAATTTATTTTAAACTAAAACTAAAAAACCCCACCTGCTATTTGTAGATGGGGTATAGTTAATCACAGATGTGCCTTACCCTTGCTCGTTGTGCTGATATAAGTGCACATCTCTTTGAGGGAATGGTATTGTAATGCCTGCTTGGTCTAGCGCATCTTTAGATCCTTCTAAGATGTCGAAATAAACATCCCAATAATCAGCAGGGTCACACCAAGGCCTCACTGCCAAATTAATAGCGCTATCGGCCAGTTCTGAAACCCCTACAAAAGGAGCTGGGTCTTGAAGCACTTTGTCATGCTTGTTCATTACATCAACTAATAAATTACGTGCTTGTTTCACATCTTCATCATAAGCGATGCCAATAGTAAGATCGACACGAACCTTGTTTTTAGCTGTCAGGTTCTTCAAACTGCCGTTTGACAAAGCACCATTTGGAATAATTACAAGTCTATTGTCTGGTGTTAAAATCTTGGTAACAAAGATTTCTATTTCTTCAACTACTCCAAGGTATCCCTGGGCATCGATTAAATCACCTACCTTGAAAGGCTTAAATATTAAAATCAGCACACCACCAGCAAAGTTTGCGAGTGTTCCTTGTAAGGCAAAACCAATTGCCAAACCAGCAGCACCAATTATGGCAACAAAAGAAGTGTTGGCTATTCCAACCATTCCAGCCACACTGACAATCAGCAGAACTTTTAGTCCCCAGTTGATAAGGTTGGAAAGAAAAGGTCTTAACGTTGGGTCAAGGTTCTTTGCTTCAAAGCCCTTGTTTAATAGTTTGATCACAAACTTGATAAGGCGAAGTCCTATTATCAGAACGATAATGGCTAAAAGGATTTGAGGTCCACGATCCATTATTAGGTCTACGCCTTTATCCCAGTATTTTTCTAAATCCATAGTATATTTTGTTTTTGGTTAAACGAAAATATACAAACTGCATACCCATCATGATTATTTTCTAAAAATGTTGATTAGACTAGCTGGATGAGGTTTATGTTGATAGAACCTTTCTCATGCTAGGTCGTGAGTCTTATTTTGGGAACGAAGAGGGTTAATTGGAATTAGAATTCGAAGATTTGACCTTCATGGGCTACTTGAAAACCTGACTGGATCACAAATTTATATTCGGGACTATCAGAAAAGATCAGAGGGTTGGTATGGTTAAAATGTATAAAATGAATTTTTGATTTATCAGAATCGGAAAGGTTCTTAAAGAGTTCCATACTCTCTTCTACAAAAGGGTGTGGAATTTCACTCATAGCCCTTCCCGGAATCTCTCCATCTTTGAAAAAAGAAGCATCTAATAGTGCTACATCTACTGTTTCAATAACTTTCCTGATGTCCATGTCCCATTTACTCCACTTGTCTATATCTGGTATAAACAATAAAGACTTTTTATCTGATTCTATTTTGAACCCGACAGTCTCACTGTATTCATCCCTGTGTGGTACTTGTAATGGTGTTACTTTAAATTTTCCGACCTGTGTTGATGCCCCATTAGAGAGAGGCCTCAGGGTAATGTTTTGGAGTGATATGAGCTGACTCCAGGGGCCATTGTTTTTGAGAAAATGGCTCATTTTAGGCATTGCGTAAACAGGAACATCTTTTGTTCCCATCACTTCTCTTCCGAGGTGCATTAAACCAGTATAATGACCCATGTGAGCATGGGTAAGGAAGATTCCATCATATGGATAATTGGAAGTTGCAGAAATCTGATCCATCATCTGAAGTTGTTCCTTGAAGTCAGGTGTAGCTTCAAAAAGCCACCTTTGATTAGTAGTGGGATCAACAAGGCCTAGTGACACTGCATACTTTCTTCTTGCTTTTCTACCTTTGATCAATTGCCATTCCTCTTGCTGTCCTGCTTGTGGGTATCCCGCATCTTGAGCTACACCCAGTACTATAAGGTAGGGTGTGTCAGGAATATTAGCCTTTGAATGCTCAGACTGATTGCTACAAGAGAGAACTGAAAAGCATAAAAAAAGAGCCAATAAAGGCTCTAAGTTTAAGGTTGAAAAAGGTGCTTTCATGATTAACTACCGCAACCTACACAATCGAATTGAGAATCCATTGGCTTGACGCCATTCAACTTCATGGTTAGGTTATGGATTTGATCTTTAATTTCCATGTCAGCAAACATATCACCTGAAAGTTTGCCGTTTAAATCTGCAATTTCTGTTTCCAGTTGTTCTTTTGTTAGTTCCATTTGGGTTTATTATCCGATCTCTTAATCTATGATAGGTTTATGAATTTAAGAGTTCAGCGGCTAAAAACAAATAGATGTGCCTACATAAAATTTCGGTATTTACCTTATGGCGCTTTATATGAGGGTGTTAAAAGTCATTATAAAAAAATTAACTTCGTTTGTAACCATTCATAAAAGATAGAGTTTCTCTCACTGAATTCTCAAAACAGAACATTGGATTCACTCTCGGACAACACATTAATGCTCAAGGTCAAAGCTGGCCAACTTGATCAACTCGGCTTGCTTTTCGAGCGGCATAATAAGCCATTATATGGCTTCTTTTATCGCTTGACCTCTGATGGCGCCATTAGCGAAGATCTTGTGCAGAATGTGTTTGTCAGAATGATTAAGTATAGCCATACCTATAAAGGTGATGGTAAGTTTACTACCTGGATGTATCATATGGCTCGTAACTTATTTGCTGATCATTACAAGAAGCAAAAGAAGATGGGGTATAGAGAAGATCCTGAAGTTACAGATAAATACTTAAGAGATGAGTTTAATGCAGAAGAGCAAAGAATTAAGAAAGAACAACTGGACTTGTTGCAGCAAGCCTTAGGTAGGTTAACTCCAGAAAAACGAGAAGTACTGGTTTTAAGCAAGTATCAGGGAATGCGATATCAAGATATAGCTGAAGTCATAGGGATATCTGAAAGTGCAGTTAAGGTGAGGATTTTCAGGGCTTTAAAAGACCTGAAAGTAAATTATGAAAAGCTTGAGTTGGTGAATTCACAAAGAACTTAAAATAGCTAAACAATGAAACATCTATTTAACCTATTGATCTTACTATTAGTGTCGGTTACTACACTCTTTGGTCAAAAGGATAGTGAGATTATAAAGAAGAGTCTGAAGGTCGAAAATAACGATAGTGAATTTTGGTTTTGCTTGTGCAACATTAATGGAACTATTGAAGTGGAGTCTTACAGTGGGAGTACGATTGAAATTGAATTGGATAAACAAGTCTTTGCCCGAGATAATGGTGATGTGAAGAAAGGAATGGAGGAGTTGGATCTTATAGTTTCTGAAGGCGAAAATTACGCAAAAGTCATTATGCGTTCACCTAACCATGTTATTGAAGAAAAAGATGATCCTTTGGATTGTGGTTGGAACTGGAACGGAAACAGAAGAGGGCCGGATTACCGTTACCGACTTGATTTTAAAGTACGAATCCCGGACGGTATAAGTGTAAAAGTATCCACGGTAAACAATGGAGATGTCGATATCAAAAATGCTGGAGGAAACATTTATGCGGGTAATGTTAATGGTGATATAACGCTAGATGGTGTTAGAGGAAATACCAAAGCGAACACCGTTAATGGCATCATAGAAATATCCTACGATAGCATGCCAGATGAATTTGGGTCCTTTAAAACAATAAATGGAAACATAGTGATGAGAGCTCCTGGAAAGTCTAATGCTTCATACAATTTTCAGACACAATATGGAGAAGTGTTTAGCGACTTTGACTTTGATGCTAAACTGTCGCCTAAAGTAGTACAGACATCAGGAAGGAGAGGAGAGGCAAAGTACAAGATTTCAAGTTCCAATGGGTATCAAGTGGGTAAGGGAGGCCCTTCCTTCCAGTTTGAAACAATGAATGGAGATATCCGATTGAAGAAGAAAAAGTGAATAATATGGAAGAGCAGTATATGTCTTTAATCACCGATTATATAGATGGAAATCTTTCTGAAGAAAGGAAACGTGAGTTTGATGCTTATGTTGAAGAAGGGCACATTGATATGGAAGAAATAAAAGCCATAATTGCTCTCCAAGGAAGAATAGAGAGAACTGAACAACCAATACCTGGTGCTGCAATGAGTGAGGCTTTTTATACCATGCTCAACAATGTAAAAGAAACGGATAGTAAAAAAGAGGTGAGCTTTAAGCTTGAGCAATTGTGGCCGATGCTCTTCGGGACCAATATGGGGAGGCTGGCCTTTGGAATGGTGTTGTTAATTGTAGGAGTAGTGGTAGGAAGAGGAGTTACAGGAATAACCTATAAGAATCAATTAAGCGAACTTTCTACGCAAATGACAGATATGAAGGAGATGATGATGATGTCAATGTTGGAAGAGGAGTCTGTTACTCAGCGACTTAAGGGAGTACAAATGAGTAGTGAATTGGTGAGCTCTAATAAAGAAGTAACAGATGCTATGTTTCTGACACTAAATAGTGATGAGAGTACTAATGTTAGAATGGCGGCATTAAACCTTTTGGCTCAGTATGCCAACGATCCAAATATAAGAGAGGGGTTGATCAATAGTATTGCAAAACAAGAATCACCGTTGATGCAGATTGCTTTAGCGGAATTGATGGTAGAGTTGCAAGAGAGTAAGTCTGTTGACGAATTCAAAAATATAATAGAGGGAGAATATACTCCTGAAGAGGTGAAAACAACGTTGCGTGAGAGTATAGATAAAATCATGTAATCAGAAAGAAATTAGAAAATGAAAAATATGAAAACGATAGTATTCGCGATGGTAGCCGGTATCATGGTTAACCCACTACTAGCACAGGTAGATGTTAGGGTCGATAGAAAACTGGAAGCTAAGGTGGAACGCATAGCGGAAAAAGCCATAGAACATGTGTTTGATAGTTTTGAAGATCATGGGCATGATAAGGATAAAGTTCAGGAACAGAGTACTCAGGAAATAGAAATTCCACTTTCTAAGCCTGGAGAAAGAGGCTTTCTTGATTTAGATTCGAAAAACGGAAGGATTAAAGTTGTTGGGTACGATGGTTCCACCGTAAAAGTCAAAATGACAAAATATGGCAAGAAAGTCGATAAGAATAAATCAAAAAACGGAATGCGCCTGATCAGTAATGGAGGCTTTAATTTTGAGGCAACTGAAAGGAATAATAAGGTGAAGGTAGAGAATGAAGGGTGGGGGCCCAGAGTTGATTTTGAAGTACAGGTACCTAGAAACTTTGACCTGAAATTAGATGCATATAACAATGGACATATTTCTGTTGAAGGTGTTAATGGAGAATTTGATATTGAGAGTTATAATGGTCCAATCACACTAGAAAATATAGGTGGATCAGTTGCCGCTTCTACTTATAATGGAACTATTAAAGTAAGCTTTAATGCCGTTACCGCTGATGTTCCTATGAATTTCGATACTTATAATGGCGATGTTGATGTTACCGTTCCGGATGGCACCAAATTTTCGGTCAAGATGAAAACCAATAGAGATATTTTCACAGATTTCGAATCTTTCGCTTTAAGTCAGGCAAAACCGATCAAGAATCAAAATGATAGAGGTGAGGGGTATAAAGTTAAACTGGAGAATTGGGTAGAAGGAGACTTAAATGGAGGAGGAGCCGAAGTAACGATGAAAACCAGAAACGGAAATATCTACATTAGAAAGGGATAAAGGCCGAAATGAAAATAGTATTTGGTCCCATGAATGGAAATTCGTGGGATTTTTTTATTTTTGATTCCCTCAACATTACAACGAACAGTTGTACCATCAACATCTTATCGGCTTTTATTCTAATCGATTAAATAAAAAGGAAATGAAAAGATTACTCTTTATAGTAGTTCTTGGCGCTATGGCCATGAGTTTAAAAGCTCAGGATGCAAGTGAGAAAATTCAGTCACTTTTTGATAAGTATGGGAATATTCCAAACTATAAAGTGAATGTCACTTACGTGTCTACAAATGATAAAATGGGCTTTACCAACACTCAAGAAGGTACCTTGGTAGTAGAAGGAGATAAATATATTCTCTCATTTGGTCCAAATGAGACTTGGCTTGATGATGGAAAAACGGAATATGTAGGGACAAAAGAAGAAGATCATTCTCAAATCATGTATTTCTGTCCGGGAGAAAATGTTGAAGCAATAGTAGATTTTGGTGCTTTAATGACTTTTTATGGAAGCAACCATTCAGGTACACTAGATGGAAATACAATTAAGTTAAAGCCAGGTTCTGAAAT
The DNA here is from genome assembly GCA_947493005.1 of uncultured Roseivirga sp. Lineage (GTDB taxonomy): Bacteria > Bacteroidota > Bacteroidia > Cytophagales > Cyclobacteriaceae > Roseivirga. The sequence goes on along the minus strand of CANLOY010000014.1, from coordinate 48,519 downwards.
GCCTTATACAGAGCTACATATTGAAACCGCTGGAAACGACATCACACTAATCAAAGCCATAGATGATTTTGGGACGGTGCATGAGTATAAATTATCAGGCTTTAGTACGAATACCTCTGGAACCAAGTTTGTAATTAATCCTAGAGAGTATGAGGAAAGCATTGATGAAAGAAAAAATTGTAAATAGCAATATCACCATAACACATAGATCAAAAGGCTTGTCCATTGGACAAGCCTTTTTCTTTATCTTCTGTCGTGGTTAGTTTTTAGCTTAAAGACATCATTTCTTTGATAGTGACCAGTTACATCAAGTGCCATTCTTTCTTCGTAACAACGGTTAAGATCTATTTCCGCTGTAAACACACCTTCCTGATCCCAAACCGGTTCCATGATATAATGTCCATCGGGCCCAACAATACAGCTACCACCATTTAGTAGCAAATGTTCAGGCTTGCCTTGGAGCTCTTTGGGTAGAGCTAATTCATTGGGGATGTCCTTAACTCTCATAATCTGGCCAACACCTATTGCGAAACAACGCCCCTCGAAAGCATATGATCTGGTAGCTATTTGCAGCATTTCATGGACTTTAGGCCAAACAGCAATGTGTATATGTTCTCCAGAGTTATGCATGGTTTGTCTGGTCAGAGGCATCCAGTGTTCCCAACAAATTAAACCACCAACTCTTCCCACGGCAGTATCTACTGCTTTCAAACCGGCACCATCTCCTTGCCCATAAAGTAGCTTCTCCGTATGAGTGGGCATTAATTTTCTATGATGGTTGACCAACTCTCCTTGTTCGTTCCAGGTAATCAGACTGTTATAAATAGTGCCATTTCCAGGTCCGGAACTTACCTTCTCATTAATGCCCATGACAACCACGAGGTTGAACGCTTTTGCCCATTTTCCTATCTGAGCTATTTCCGAACCATTTATGTCAAGACTATTGGCATAGGTTTTTGCAAATACCTCTTTGGTAGGTTTGAAGTCCCACTTTGCATATTCATCGCAGTAGTCGATCCAGGCAGGATATCCAGTGAACCATGTTTCACCAAAACTGACCAGTTGAGCACCTTTATCAGCAGCTTCCTTTAGGAGGCTTTCTACTTTTTCGAGAGACTTACTAATATTTAGATATTCTGGTGCTGTTTGAACAACTCCAATATTTACTTTCTGATCCATGAAGCGATAATAAGCATTCCGTTGTCTATTGTGAAATAGTAATTACTTCATTGGTCGTCTTGAGGTCTTAATTAATCCTAAGACAGATATTAAGAACGTTTGAAGATCATCAAAATGGTGAGTGTTTTAATAGATTATTTGATGATCACTTTTTCATTGATGATTCTCGAGAGCTCAATCAACTTGCCTTTATTATAGAGTTCATCAATGGTCATAATGTCAATCTTTTCATCTTCAGGTTTTAAGTTAACGTAATCCTGAACTAACATACCATTTACTCTTCTGGAGTTAATTGCTTCTCTGAACCTCATTCCTCCACCATCGGTGTGATACAAGTAAGCCAGATAATCCATACTATAATCTTCCGTATCAAACCAGTAAAGGAAAACATCATCAAAATCTTCACCACCACCTTCTTGTTCAAAGGTTACTTTTATTTCATGGTAAGCTTTTCCTTTTATTGTAGTAGTGCCTAGGTAGACCTTGTTTACGGCTGGATCGTTTAGCCCAAAAGGAAGCCTGAAAAAATATATCACAGAATTTACAGAGCGGGTGTAAGCTGCACGTTTTTCTTCAGTGATATCTGCCTCATTACCATCAATAGTACGAATCAGTGTCTCATTATTCATTCGATCAACTACAATGGCACCAATACTATCTGTTTGTGTACGTGTGTATTCGTACATGCCATTTTGATTTTTATAAGTGTAGTCAATATCTCTGAAAGTCAATGAAAATTGAGCATTATTCAAGTTGCCCATCTTATGAAATGCAATGGACTTGTCAATGATATCTTGAACTTGTGATTTTTGTGTTTCAATATGCTCTTTTTTAGGTGAGCAAGAAACAGCGATAGCTGCAAGGACTACGAGAATAAATAACTTGTTCATGATAGATGAATTTTGTTGATGTACGTGAACCTCAACAAATAGTTAAAGTTTAAAATTCCCTCAAATAACTGATAGGACATTTTGCTGACAATTCAGCTTGCAAATGAATTAAAATGCATAAAAAAACCACCCCAACATCATCGGGGTGGCCAATAAACACACACAATACCAGAGGCTATGGAACCTCCAGATTATCTTTAATAACCAATTTCTGGTTTTAAGGTTCAAATCTTAAGCGAAGAAATAGTAAAAAAGCGAATTGGACAAGTATTTAAGCTTAAATTACATAATTATAAAATTTTGTTTTATTCTGTATTGGAATAATTATGCAAGGTTTCGAAAGCTTGTACAATTGACATCAAGAAGCAGTCTAAATCAGGAAATAATCAATTAGTAACTCTATATTATAAATTCTTCATGCTGATGAGAGAGGTTTTGACCTTGGACTGATTTCCTGTTTCCGTCCAGGCAATTAATACCTCATCTTTCGAAGTTGTTATTACTGGGAAACCACTTGCTCGTGCAGCAGAAGTTTCAGCAATCATTTTGCGGATTAATTCTTTACCAGAAGAGTCAAAAACAGCTAGCATGATGTTCGATTTGTCTTCATTAACTTCAGCCCAGCTAACAACTATTTGGTCATTATCAGTAATTAGTGTACCAACCCTTCCATTGGTTTTTCCTCTGCTAAGTACTATGGGTTGAGAAAAGTTATCAGCAGCATCTTTGGAGATAGAAAGTTTAACTTCACCATAACCATTGGCAGCGGTAAACCATGTGATAGCAACAAGATTGTTTCGAGAATCCATTGAGGGGCCATTTACAGGGCAGCCACTGATTTCCCAATTATCGTTATAAACAGGTTTAGGTTCGGTCCACGCATTATCGATTAGTCGAGTGATATAGATATCACGAATTTCGTTCTCAGATCGGTTTCTATAGGCTACTACAGGTCCATTGCTTGTCATGGCGGCTGTAGTCTGACAGCAATCACAGGTACGTTGATCTAACTCCCACTCGGCAATCATGTTGCCATTATTATCAAGAGTGCCAGCTCTCAACGTCATAGCACCACCACCGTGCCCTCCATGATTGCCTGAAGCTTGTTCGGTTTTTGTGTTTCTACCATCTAGCCATGTCGCAAAGCTCTGGTCGTTAGCCATTGGTAACATGCTTACAAAGCCATGTTCAGCGGCTATGCCATCACTGTGTAAAACAAAAGACTCCGACCAGGAATTGCCATCGTTCTGCGACTGTGAAATACGAATGTCGTAATCGTAAGTGCCTTTAGCTCTTTTTTGAAGCCAATGTGCCGTCAACGAACTTTCATTGGCAATAAGGGATGGAAAGTCGGCCCAATTAACAAACCAGTTATCCCCTTCATTGATTAGTTGAGGTTCATTCCAGACATCATTAGTGAACTTGGAGAATTTTAGCTTTGTCATTTCATCATGCTTCTCCAACCAAGACAACAACACCTCTCCGTTTGATGATGTAAAAAGTCTTGGTGTTAAACTGTTTTCTGAAGTAGGTGAGGGGATAGAACTGATATTAAGCTCTGGAGTTTTCTCTGCGCCACATGACAACAGGAAAAAGGTAATGGATAAAAGAATCAGAGTTTGTCTCATGATAGAAAAGTTTATTATAAATGTACAAACTTGTTTGACTAGTTTTTCAAACTCTGATTCTTTGAGGTTTGATTTAATAGTTTCAATCATAAACATATCGCCAGCTTCCATCGGGTTGATGCTTCCATACTGTGTGGAAGATACCAGTACTTTGGAAGTGCTCTCCGTTTTGCCTTGTTCCTGAATATTCAAACTTTCCCCAAGTAGAAGCAAGCGTAAAATCATCGGAGATGTCTACTCTATCAGGTTTCCAGGTGAGCTTAACGTTGATTGATGTTTTATCATCATAAAAGGCGAAAATTGAATCCTTGCCAATAATCATTTTCCCATTTCTCTGGATGCCTCCATCTTCGGCTGCAAAGTGGGCAAAAGCTGCCGCTCTTCCTTCTTTTGCAAGCATGTCATTAAAGGCTTGTTCTACTTCATAGATTTGTTGGGTGGCCTCCTCACGTGTTAGTCCGGCTTTATTAGAAGTGCATGCACAGCTTATAATAAGAAGTGTTACCAGTAGGCTGAAATGATGTTTCATGATAGTGGTTATTTGACTTATTAATCAATTTAACTAGTGCCATTTAGAAAGTATAGGTTACTTATTTGAGAGGTTTGAAAATGTAGAAATACATTACTTTAGGATACTACCTTTTAAAAAGTCTTCTTCTCCAATGGTATCATTTTCGCTAGTGTCAGAGTCAATGTGTATTTTCCAGACGCCAGATTCTTTTTTCAATGTCACATTGAATTTACCGTAAAAGGACTGTGATTGCCCTCCTCGATAACGCGTTAGTTTGTATATACCAATTTCGTATGCCCAGTTTTTCTTTTGTACGCGCTTATGGAAACTGAATTCTATTTTCTGTTTAATCTTTTGCGCATTCCAACGGTTGAAGACTTCAAGGTTTTGATCTTTGTACTCCTGACCGATAAGCATACGATCCGCATCGGCTATTACTCTTAATACCTTATCAGTATGAATTTGATTAAACAGGCTGGCATCCAAATCCTGATAAGCCTGCATAAAGTTATACCACACGTCTTTATTGATGGCTTCTTCCTCTGAACTTGGCTGATCCTGGGCAATTGCGAGATTAGCAACAAGCAATAAGCATGAAAAAAATATACTTTTCATTTTAATGACCTTTCTTTCCAAACGAGGTTCCAAGCTTTTTGTTATACCAGAAGTATAGGTGGCATGGCCTTGTTTGATGAGATTCTTTCGCTCTGCTAAGAAAGACGCACTAAACGAAAAGTCATCCCTTAGCGGGTTTGCAACAGTACTCCGTTAGACTCATTCTGAAGTAACCTTGGGTTTCTAAATAACTCTATCGCCTGACGATACACCTCGTTAGTGTTATTGTAGATCTTATAGAAAGCATCATCATCAAATAGGTCTCGGGCAATCCTGGCTTTAATCAAGTACCTCAATAATTCCTGAGATTTGTTGAAGTCTCTTTTGTTGTAACGAACACCATTCTTTTTGCCTAAAGCAATTACTTCTTTTAGCATGGCATCGGTTACACTGAACTTACTTTCATACTCCTGGAAACTATAATCCTTTAATTCAGGGTGGTTGTCACGATAGTCTAATGTGAATTCCCTGATGGTATTACTTGCAGATAGCCTATTGATGTAAATACTATTATCGGTAGTATCCAGTGCCACAAAGTAATCAGGCATAATACCACCACCACCATAAACAGTTCTTCCGCTAGATGTTTTGTAAGCTAACTCTTCATCAAAGTGAACACTGTCTTTCACAAACAGCTCTCCAGAAGTGTAGCGGTTGTAGTAGTCGGCATCGTAACTCTTTTCTCCATCATCATATGGTTTTTGTATTGATCGTCCACTAGGCGTGTAGTATCGTGCAATTGTCATTCTCAGTTCAGAGCCGTCTTTCAGGTCGAAAGGGAGTTGCACCAAACCTTTACCAAAAGATCTTCTGCCGATGACCAATGCCCTGTCATTGTCTTGCAGAGCTCCAGCAACAATTTCAGATGCGGAAGCACTACCTTCATTAACCAAAACTACCAAAGCACCTTCTTCAAAAATCCCTTTCTCAGTCGCCTTGGCTTCACTATCATACTTTGAACTCTGTCCCTTCTGGCTCACAATCACTTCGCCATCGCTCAAAAACTCATCGGACATACCAATGGCCGCACTCATGTATCCGCCAGTATTATTTTGAAGGTCAAGTACCAGCTTATTCATTCCTTGTGATTTCAGGTCTGCAAGAGCCTCCTTGAATTCTTCATAAGTAGTTTCGGCAAAGCGATTCACTTTTATATAACCTATCTCATCATCGACCATGTAGCTTGCGTCAATTGAATATTGTGGAATCGCCCCACGCTTGAGTTCGAAATCAATGACGTCAACTTCATTTTTTCTCACTACGCCAACTGTGACTTTTGAACCCCTGGGGCCTCTTAGCATATCAAATACTTTTCGGTTACTCATGCCTATTCCGGCAATATTTTCTCCATCGACAGAGACTATTTTATCACCAGCCAGTATCCCTGCCTTTTCTGAAGGACCACCGGTAAGAGGAGTGACCACATACAACGTATCTCGTAGTAAATTGAATTCAACACCAATTCCATCATAAGTAGCACGTAACTGAGAAGCACTGAGTTCTCTATCTCTGGGAGGGATATACACTGTATGAGGATCTAGCTTGTCCAGCATATTTTCAATCGACTCTTCAATAAGGCTCTCTGTATCTACAGAATCTACATAGTCGTTTTCAATATACTCCAGAAGCTCTCTGAACTTTTGAATTGAACTTAAGTACTTCTTATCTGATTTGGGTTCAGCAAATTCTGACCCTATGAAAATCCCGATGATTACCGCAACGGCAAGCAATATGGGCATTCGTACATGATATGGGGAATTCTTATAATCGCTCACTTGTGACCTTTAATTAATCTGCTAAAATATGCATTTGACCTCAAAACATGGGTAAATGTCATGGTATGATTGTAACGAAACCGCTTAGTTTGTGTTTTTGATATTTTGACCGAGTATGTAAAGAACTATGAGGCAAAATTATTAGTTTCGTTAATCTACACATTTCAATGAATCAATTACTCAAACGTACAATTACAGATCTCGTTTCGGAAAACCATGTAAGGGCTTCTGTACTCTATTATTTTGGGGTGAAGTTCTATGACTACAAAATTGAAACTTTAGAAGAGGTTTGTACTAAACTGGGGTTGAATGCCGATTCAGTGATTAGTGGAATGGATTTAGTAGTTGACGAACGTGTATCCACTCAAAATCAGTTAAAGGCTTACCCTGCCGAACTAGTTACTGAGTACTTAAAGCATGCTCATTACCTTTTTGTGAAGAAAAGACTGCCTTACATTGGCCAATTGATTGATGGCATTAAAGAAGTAGATTTTAGGTATAAATCGCTTTCAGATGATTTGAAATCTATATTCCCCATGTTTGTAGAAGATTTCATTCATCATATTTATGAAGAGGAAGACACACTTTTCTCATATGTAGATAAGCTCAGTAGGTTCCTAAGTAGCGGTAAAGGAGCATCAGAAATCTATTATCTGATGGAAAGGTTTTCCGTAAGAGAATTTGCCCTGGATCACGAAGCTCATGAAAATGAAATGGAGGGGTTTAGGAAGTTTACCAACGATTATCGGTATTGTAATGAGGCGGATTTACATATCAAAGTGCTCTTCACGGAATTAAAACGGTTTGAAAGAGACTTGCTTATTCATGCCAAAATAGAAGACGAAATTCTTTTCCCCAAGATTATGCAGCTTGAACGTCAGGCCAAATTGAAGTTCTACGACCTATCCAGAAGAAATTGATGGGAAGGATTGTAGGTATTGACTATGGAACTAAACGTGTAGGCCTGGCAGTTACCGATCCTCTGCAAATAATAGCTTCAGCTTTGGATACTATTCACTCCAAAGACGTAATCGCATATCTTAAGAAGTATGACTCTGATGAAGATATAGAGGCTTTTGTTTTAGGTATGCCTAGAAAGCTAGATGGAACTCCTACCAATGCTACGCCTTTAGTTCAGCAGTTTCATAGGCTACTTAAAAAGAATTTTCCTGAAAAACCTGTTTATTTGCATGACGAAAGATACACCTCCAAAATGGCGCTTGATGCAATGATAGCAGGAGGAGTAAAAAAGAAAGACAGAAGAGAAAAAGGTAATATTGATAAAGTCAGTGCGACTATAATTCTTCAATCTTACCTGGAATGCAAGTAATATGATTTACCCAATTGTAGCCTACGGAGATAACGTACTGAGGCAGGAAGCACAGGATTTCCCAAAAGATTCAGAAGAGCTGACAAGCTTGGTTGAAAACATGTATGAGACAATGTATAATGCCAATGGTGTAGGACTGGCTGCTCCGCAAATTGGTTTGTCTCACCGTATATTTGTTATTGACTCCACTCAAATGGGAGATAATAACAAAGAGGGAAAGGGAGTCAAAAGAGCCTTTATTAACCCAGAGATTCTTGATGAATACGGTAATGAGTGGTCTTTTGAAGAAGGCTGCCTAAGTATACCAGATGTACATGCCGATATAATTCGACCAGAAAAACTTACCATTCATTATTATGATGAACTCTGGAATGAGCATGAAGAAGAGTTTGATGACCTGACGGCAAGAGTTATTCAGCATGAGTATGACCACTTGGATGGAGTACTGTTTACTGACTATATCAAAGGCTTAAAAAAGCAAATGCTGAGATCCAGACTTGTGGGTATCTCGAAAGGAAATGTCAAGGTCGGTTATAGAATGAAATTTCCTGTCAAAAAGTAATAAGCACTTGGGGTGATAATTTGAAACTACTGATATCCGACTAAAATTTGAATTCAATAAAAATATGCCTCTAAAGCATCCGAGAATGGATTTTTCTTTAGGACTCAGAACACTCCTACCCTAAAGGGAGTTGCCAAGAGTACCCCTTTAGGGAATAAAAGGGTGATTTTCAGCTATTCCTTCAATCTCAAAAAATCTTTCTCGGATGACAGTAACTTGAAACTAAAACTGATATGAAAAATCTTTTCAAACTTTCACTCTTACTAATCCTTGCGATTTCGATTTCTTCATGCGGTATCAATTTTGATACAGATGAGAAGAAAATTGAGGAGCCCAAGCAATTGACATCTCCCTTTATTCACACAGCATACTTCTGGTTTAAGGAAGGTACAAGTGAAGCTCAAATTAAGGCTTTTAAGGCTAACTGTGAAAGACTTGCTGAAATCGAAACAGTAAAGTTTTTTCATGCAGGTGCACCGGCACCGACCAATCGTCCGGTTATTGAAAACACCTATGACTGGGCAGTTGTATTTCATTTCAAAAACCTGAAAGACCAGGAGTTCTACCAAAAAGCACCACTCCATTTGGAATTGATTGAAAAGCATCAATCCATTTGGGAGAAGGTGATGGTAACAGATATTTCTAATTGATATTGTTTTATCATATGATTTAACCTTTGGTTTTAGTGAGAAATCCGATACTTTCTTATTATCTGGTTTGTGAATCTTGTAAAGAGTCAAATAAGGCAAAAGGTGTAAATAAGTGGACTAAACAAAGACTCTACAAAAGACATGGTTCATACGTTAATATAAAATGTCTGAGTTGCGGGTTTACACCTCAGCATATTAATCGATTGTACGCAGAACTTAATCTAAAGATAGTTACCCCATTGTTATTTTCTTTTGCTGCAGCTTCGTATTGGTTGGGAGGGTATCTCTTTAAAACATACTGGCGTGATAATCCTATGTTAGAAAATGATATCATTATTATTGTTTTGATGGGATATATCAGTCCACTGGCTATTGGTGGACTAGTGTTAAGTATGCTCGTAAAGATGAGAGAATCTTTCAATATCCGTATTTAGGACTAGAAATGTTAATTGTGTTGTAACGATTATCTAATATTCAAGTATTAGTTTTATATTAGTCTTACAAATACGATTGAAATATGAAAGGAACACACCTGGGAGAATTTGAAGAACTGGTGTTGCTCACTTGTGCATTATTAGTCAATAGTGCGTATAGCGTTACAGTAGGAGCAAAAATTAAAGAACAAACTGGAAGAAGTATCACCTTGTCCACAGTGCATACTGCTTTGTTTAGATTAGAGAAAAAGGGTTTTCTTGAGTCCTATATGGGAGGAACTACAGGAGAGAGAGGAGGAAGAAGAAAGCGCTTGTATAGAATTACAGCCTCTGGATTTGAGACTTTGAATCAGGCAAAAGAAATGCGTAGTCGTATGTGGAGTTTGATGCCGGATTATAAATTTTAATTCGACTCATTAGTTCGACAAATACGATAGAAATGAAATCAGTACAACCACCTCGTTTAGCAGATCGATTTCTGAAATTCTACTGCTCTTCTCAATATTTTGAAGAAGTGCAGGGCGACTTGCATGAATGGTTTGCGATGAGGGTGGAAGAAAAGGGCTTGGTCAGAGCCCGGATACTTTATTACTACGATGTGATTACTTACATAAGGGGATTTAGGTTAAAACGAATAAATGAAATGGAAGGAAACAACAGAATGCTTCTGGTTAACTATATAAAAGTGGCTAGCCGACAGTTTAAAAAGAATTTTTGGTATTCAACACTCAATGCGCTGGGGTTAACAGTGGGGATTTTATCTGCGCTGTTAATCTCCATTTATATATTAGACGAACTAAGTTTTGATCGTTTTCATAAAGACTCTGAGAGTATCTATCGCTTAGTCAACTATAATCCATCGGGTGGAGATAAGTCCGATGCTACACCTTCACCATGGAAGGCAAATATGAAAAGCACTTTCCCGGAAATTTCTGAGCACACACGATTGGGACAAGATGTGGTTCTCATAAAACAAGATGAGCAAAACACATTAGAAGCGGGCTTTTATTGGGCTGATGATAACTTCATGAGTTTCTTTGGCTTTGAAGTATTGTCCGGAGACAGAAAGCAGATGTTGTTAGAACCAAATAGTGTGGTTGTTACAAAATCAAAAGCACTAAGATACTTTGGCGATGTAGATGTGGTAGGGCGTACTCTGCCAATCAGAGTCTATGATGGAAATAAGGACTTCTTAATGAAGATAACAGGTGTAATAGAAGACGTTCCAGACAATTCGCACCTGCAATTTGACTTTCTGGGCTCTATGTCCTCGACAACTGAAATGTACGGTAAGTTTGAACAGTGGTGGGGATTGAACTGGTTGAGGAGCTATGTTAAGTTGCCTAACGATGTTGATATGGAGGCGCTCCTGAAAAAAGTACCAGATTTCTTCGAACGTCATAGAGGAGAAGGTGCATCCCAATATAACGGCATTATTTTCCAACCTCTTATTGATATAAGGTTAGGGTCTACTGATATTGGGGGGAGTACAGTTAAGGGAAATAAAGATTTTATCTTCTTATTTGGCTGCGTTGCGATAATGGTGTTATTGGCAGCTTCTATTAATTATGTAAATCTCACCACTGCAAAATCTTCCCTAAGGGGAAAAGAAGTAGGTATGCGCAAAGTATTTGGAAGCTCCAGAAAGCAGATTGCCAGACAGTTTTATGTAGAATGCAGTTTTCAAATTTTAGTGGCTCTTGTGCTTGCTGTTGGTTTTGCTATGCTGCTCTTACCAGCTTTTAATAGCATTGTTGACAAAGACATGATACCTCAGGACTTTTTTCAAACTCCTGTTTTAGTAGTAATGGGAAGTGTCTATTTATTTATTCTTCTTTTGGCAGGCTTTTACCCAGCATTGGTTATGAATCGTTTCAGACCTGTCGATGTAATCAGAGGAAGCATCTCTGGCCCCATGGGGGGCAAGTCTTGGCTGAGAAGACTTCAGGTTTTGGTACAATTCTCGATTGCAGCATTCTTAATATCGAGCACACTGATTGTAATGAATCAAATGAGACATATCAACCAGTTCGATAAGGGATTTAACACTCAGCAGTTGATTAACATTAATGTTGATGACAGATCTATGCAAAAAGACCTTATGCTAATGAAACAGCAGATGTCTCAGGTAGCGGGGGTAAAGCATATTTCTGCTTCTGGCGAGGCACTACCAAGTGCTATGAACTTTACAATGGGTTTTCGATGGGAAGGAAAAAATGATGATGCTAAGTATGATATTCGAATTGTTGCCATTGACTATGATTATCTAAAAACCATTGAAGCTAACCTCACCATAGGTAGAAATCTATCTGAGAAACTATCAACAGACTCAAGTCAGGTTTGTATAATCAATGAAGCTGCATTGCGAAAAACGGGTTGGGAGTCGATCGATGGAAAGAAAATCCATCTGGATAATTCAGAAAGAGAGGTGGTTGGTGTTGTAGAGAATCTTCATTATAACTCGTTACACGCGGCTGTAGATCCTGTTGTCTATATGATTGTGGCGCCAGGCAGTAGAGCCAGTGCAGATAACCTGATTCTTAAACTTGAAACAGCCAACCTGGCAAATACTTTGTCTGGATTAGATGATGTTTGGAAGTCTTTCAGCGATCAGCCATTCGACTTTTCATTTGTAGACAAATCCTTTGCTGAACTCTACGGAGACGAAAATAAATTTGTAAAAGTAGTTATAGGGTTTGCTCTTGTTGGAATTTTTCTGACGGTTTTGGGGCTTGTTGGATTGGTGTCCTTTATGGCAGAAAAGCATGCTAAAGAGATCAGCATACGAAAAGTTTTGGGAGCAGGAAAAATGGAGGTGTTCTCTAAATTTGGAGCTCCGTTTTTTCTGATTTTCTTGATTTCAATGGTATTGGCCTTACCGGTTAGTTATTTGTTGATGGACAAATGGCTTCAAAATTTTGCTTTCTCAGTGAAAGTGTCCTGGCCAGTTTTCTTAATAGCTTCCGGAGTGTCTCTGTTTATTACACTTTTGAGTATTGGAAGTCAAACACTAAAAGTGGCTACTTCCAACCCAGTTAAATATTTGTCAGATCAATAGCCAATTCGGCTTAATTATTGTTGCATTTGCCATCTGATAAAACCAATGTAGGGGTTTGTCTTTGTTAGGAAGTCATAATCCCTATTTTTGTGCCTTTGCTAAAAAATAAGAGCAGTTTATATGCAACAACTCAATGATTTCCTGAGCCTGATAGATAGTTATATTGGTAGTGCAGGATGGTTTCCTTTCGCTTTATTAGGAGTCGGTTTATTCTTCACCATTTATCTCAAGTTTCCCCAAATAAGATTTTTCAGATTTGCCCTTAAGGTGGTTAAAGGAAAGTTCGATAAAAAAGAAGATGAAGGAGATACATCCCACTTTCAGGCATTGACTACTGCACTTTCGGGGACAGTTGGAACAGGAAATATTGCTGGTGTTGCTTTTGCTATTCACTTAGGTGGGCCAGCAGCTTTGTTCTGGATGTTAGTTACAGCAGGAATTGGTATGTGTACCAAATTTGTTGAAGTAACCTTATCTCATAAATATAGAGAGAAGGCTGCCGATGGTACAATGGCAGGTGGGCCAATGTATTACATGAAAAATGCAGCTTTTAAGCTTGGAGATAAAAAAGTAAATATGAAATGGCTGGCCGTAATTTTTGCGGTTGCGACTGTCTTATCGGCTTTTGGAACAGGTAGTTTGCCTCAAATCAATAGTATATCAACTTCAGTACAAGCCACTTTTGGAATTGAACTTTGGATTACTGGTTTGGTACTTGCGATTGCGTTAGGGTTTGTGATTATTGGCGGAATTAAGCGTATTGCATCCATCACTGAAAAGCTAGTGCCAGCAATGGCAGTGATCTACTTCATTGGTTGTTTTGCCGTAATACTGGCCAATCTTGATAATCTGATCCCTTCATTAGTTTCAATCTTTGCCGATGTATTCACGGGTTCGGCAGCAGCGGGTGGTTTTCTTGGAGCTACATTGAAATTTGCTTTTGATCGTGGAGTAAACCGTGGTTTATTCTCAAACGAAGCAGGTCAGGGTAGTGCACCAATAGCACACGCTTCTGCTAAAGCGCACGAACCTGTTTCTGAAGGTATGGTAGCTATCCTTGAACCTTTCATTGATACTATTATCATTTGTACAATCACTGGTCTTACGCTTCTTTCTTCAGGAGTGTGGAATGAGAAACATGAAAATCAGTTTCAGGTTTCTGATATGCAAATTCTGGCAGGAACAAATTATACCGACCAGACAGAAGAAGGAATTGTTTTGCTTTCGGAACACCTTACCGGAGTTACTACTCAGCCATTGTATGAAGGTCAACTGGAAGTTGTATCTGGGAAAATCACCTCTGCGGTTTCTTTGATTCATGCAAGGTCACTGGCTGAAAATGTAATTGTTTACACGGATAATGATCAACCTTATACTGGTTCAATTGCTGTAGAAAATGGTAAGCCGGTAGCTTCTGATGAGGTATTTAAGGGAGAGTCTTTAGTACACAGTGCTCCTTTAACGACTATTGCCTTTACGAAAGGTTTTTTTGGTGAGAATGGAAAGTATATCGTATCTATTGGTCTATTGCTATTTGCTTTCAGTACGGCTATTTCCTGGTCATACTATGGTGACAGAGCCATGACTTTCTTATGGGGATCAAAGTCTGTTAAGTACTTCAGAGTGGTGTATGTAGTAGCTTTCTTCCTGGCATCTTTTCAGGATACTACAATCATTTGGACACTTTCAGGGATTACAATTGCTTTAATGACCTTACCTAACCTTCTTGGTATCTTCTGGTTGAGGAAAGAAATGAAGTCAACCATTGCAGATTACTGGAAGGGGTTCAAGAAAGAGTTCCCTGATGTAAAAACACCTGAATAGTCTTAATAAACATGGAATGATGAAAGCGTAACATTATTCCATGTTTACTTATTTGTCTTCAGGATTCCCTGATAGAAGCTATCTAAAAACAAAGAGTTATGTGTGTCAGCTCCATAAAACATTGTGGATAGCGTTACGTTTTGATGCTGCTTTAGCTCTTCTATAAACTCCTCAATTTTCTTCCGGTGAAACTCTGGTTTAGGCTGATAGGTCAAGTGAATTTTTACATCTTTTCTGTAATCGCTCTCTTTCAGTCTGTTTATAACTTCTCCATTACTGAACCATATGGAAGGGTCATATATGTGAATGACTTCAAAAGGATGGTTCAAGGATAATATGTATCCACCGAAATAACCTCCATAAGAATGACCTATTAATGTTTCATGATTATTGGTAGAGTAATGCTTATTAACATCTGCGATTAATTCTTTTGTCAGGTAATTGAAAAAGTTCTGTCCTCCCCCTGAATTAGAGCTGTTATACCAGGTTGAGTCAACAGGATTACCATCATACTCTGTTCTGGATTGACTGAAAGTCAAATCCATCCCTCTTTTATTTTCTACTTCCACATATGGAATTCCAACAACTATCGAATTTTGAATTTTTCTGTTTGCACCTAGATCAAATGCAATGCTTTTTATAAGGTCAAACCTCCATTCTGCATCAAAAAGATAAATAACAGGGTATTTAATGGAGTCAGAATAGTTAAAAGGTAAACTGACCCAGTAACTTCTTTCTTCATTTAGGTATTTAGAGTGAATTTTATGCTCTATGCTTTGATTGATACAAATCGTACCCTGAGCGAATAAGAATTTTGTAAGTGAAAATATTAGAATTAAAACTACCCTTTTCATTTATCCCTCTATTTAATATGTCAGACTCAGACTTAAGATTTAAGTGCAATTAAACTTCACCCTTTCTAGTGCCTTTGGAAATGTGTTTTTCATAAAGTCCAGATGCTCGTCAAGAATGTCGATTTCGACAAGAAGCGTGACAGTACCTTTTTCTTCTGTTAGAGAGTAGCTTTCTGTAGCTCCAGACCAAGTTTCGGTTTCATGATTAACGGGTTGTTCTTTTCCCTCTAGAACACTTCCAATATGCTTAAATTGAATAATCTTATTAGGAATATGCTTTTCTATGGTGCTATAGATACCGCTTTGATCTGGTGAAAGAAATAATACCGTGCTACCTACTTTCCAATTGTCAGTAACTGCATAAGATCCCTCAAAGAATATACCCGCCCATTCACGATAGGAGTTTTCGTTCCAAAGTGCATTCCAAACTTTGGCCTTCTCTGTCTTTATATCGATTGAAAACCGTAATCTGTTAGTGCTCATGACTTGAGTAGAGGCTTGAAGTTAATTGCGATGTAAAGTACAAATTTTAACTAACTCATTCTTCTCAGAAGTGCCCTTTCAATTTACCCCAATCAACTTCAGAGAAGCTTCTGTTCCTTCTTGGAAATATTGGAAGAGCATTTCAGCCTGCGCTTCAGCTGTTTTGACATTCAGAAGGCTAGAAGCTTTTAGAGTTGCACCACCCAATGTGTCGGGTAACCATTCTCCATTGGAAAGTGGTTTTACATTGCTGTAATCAATGTCTTTGTTGGCTGACCATTGAGTAATATAGAAATAGGGTTCATCTACAACTGAATCTGCAATGGCAAAACCTAGGCTGAATGACTTTTTAGCCCCTCCTACGTCATTGAAAACCATTGGTATGTAGGTACCAATATCGAAGTGATGTGGCCAGGTTCTTACTGTGGAAGCTGTTTCAAATTCTTTGGCGAAATGCTCTAGTACCAAATGACTGTTTGCTCTGTATTTTGCTGCCTCAGCAAATAGCTCTGGGTTTTCAAATTTGTAAGGAACTCTATTATCAGTTTCATGTGGAGGGATATCATAATGAATATCCATTTTCATTTGAGAGGCATCTTTGCCAAAAGCTGTGAGTTGACTTTTTACCCAATCTAATCCTTCGGAGTTGGTTTTTCCATCCAATGCAAACTCGGAAACTGATTCCATCTTATCATTGTAGATGATCAATGTCAGATCTTTCGAACGCATAGCGAATCGAAAATTGCCTTTTTTATCTCTTATCCAATTACCTGCAAGCACTTCTTCCTTAGAAAGCCACTTCATATTCGTATGACTATCATCTGGTTCATTAGGGATATAGTGCTTCCCTGTCATGGCAATAAACTGTACACCACGATGAATCTGGTCAATGGCTGGAGTCAATGATTTAGGAGCATATTGACCTAAAAGCTTCCAATTTGACTTGATTAACTGCAGACTCATGCTTATCGACTTATTTCACCCAAATCTTTGCTAAACTCTTTCTGACAAGTTGGACATAGGTATCCCTGGCCGTGCTTTTTCAATTGTATACCGCTAACATGGTTTACTACAAAGTCCTGAATAAAAGCATGTCTGCTGGCGCTGTTATTCACATCAATTTGTTTGTCTTCCATCAAGTCAATGGCCTTGCCTCCATACTCTTGCCTTCCCCAACAATTTGGGCAAACTCCTTCTGGTGTAGGAAGCACTTTTTTCTTTTTATCAAACAGTCCCATACTAGTCTTCTACTTTTACGCCTCTCCAGAAGGCGACATGATTTTTAATTCCCTTTGCCAGCTCTGAAGTTTCAGGGTAGTACCATGCGGCATCAGGGTTTTCAGCACCATTAACTTCTAAGGAGTAATAACTGGCAACTCCCTTCCAGGGACAGGTAGTGTGTGTACTACTTTCCGTATAGTATTCTTTTTTAATAGAATCATGTGGGAAATAATGATTTCCTTCTACAACTACCGTTTCATTGCTTTCAGCAATTACTTCTCCATTCCAAATAGCTTTCATATTCAATTAGTTTGTTTGTTAACCAAAGCCTTAGAGATATTGTTCCAATGGACTTAAATCAGATCAGGCTCACATCTGCCATAACTTCAAGTAGTGCAGGTCCATTATGCGCAAATACTTTTTCCATATGCGCTTTCAGGTCTTCCTTGTTCTCCACTCTTATGCCTAGCGCGCCACAACTATTGGCATATTCAGAAAAGTCAGGGTTGTGTAAGTCTGTTGCCCAAACGTCAAACTCTCCAGCTCTTTGCTCTTTCGATATTTTGCCAAGTTCTGAGTTATTTAAAAGGATCAGTTTGATAGGCATATTGTACTTTACGGCTGTTGTTAGCTCGGCCAGGTACTGACAAAACCCACCGTCTCCTGCCACAGCAATAACTGGTCTGGAATTACCTACAGCAGCCCAGGCGCCCATAGCTGCTGGAAAAGCAAAGCCTATAGAACCCAAATATCCAGACATTAGGAAGTCCTGATTTTTGCTTTCGAAATAACGTCCAAATGAATAAGCATTATTACCAACATCTACGCACATTACCGCATTGTCAGGAGCCAATTCGTTCATGGCATCAAACACTGCAATTGAACTAATGCCTTTACCATGATCGTCAAGTAATCTTTTAGCTTTTTCAGACTTCCATATAGCCCACCTTTTGGCAACATCTGGCCTCTGATCAACAGTCTCTATTTTTCCTGATAACTCATTATGGAATATTTCTACCGTTGTGGAGATTTCACCTAAGACAGGAGCATCTATTTTATGGAATTTAGCAACAGCCAATGGATCGAAGTCAATCTGAATAGTTGGCTTATGATCTGTAATACCAGTGTGATTTGAGAAAGAAGCGCCTAGTACAAAAAGCAGGTCGGCCTCGTTCATAAACCAGGAAGCGATTGGGGTACCGCTTCTTCCCAACACGCCACATCCAAGAGGGTGGTTATCTGAAATAAGTCCTTTGGCTTTGAAAGTAGTCATTACTGGAGCATTAATACTTTCTGCAAAAGCAATTATAGCGTCCATATGGAAACGTGCCCCATGTCCCACTATAATCACAGGCCTTTTAGCACTTCTGAACATATCCAAAGCTTTATCAATGCTCTCTTGTGAAGGACTGATTCTAAGATCAGGCATTCTGTTTTCCGATGTTTGTGCTTCTGCATTTTCGGGTGCAGGTAATTCCTGAACCTCATCTGGAAAGGTAAGGTGAGAAACATCTCTTCGCAGTATGGCATGTTTAACTGCCAAAGACATTAGCTCCGAATGCTTTGAGTTATTCTGAACTCTGTGATTGAATTCAGCAACAGTACTGAAAGCTTTGACCAAATCTACCTCCTGGAAATTTCCTGTACCAACTACCTGAGTAGCGACTTGTCCGGTTAAAGCAAGAATTGGAGCACGATCTACTTTAGCATCCCATAGTCCGGTGAATAAGTTAGTAGCTCCAGGACCAGCAATTGAAAAACACGCGGCTGGTTTACCAGTTAGTTTGCCATAAGCAGAAGCGGCAAAGGATGCAGCACCCTCATGACGAATTCCATAAAAGTTGAGATTCCCTTTTTCCTCTTGTCTGCGCATGGCATCGGCAAAACCAAGGTTGGAATGACCTACCATGCCAAATACTTTGTTAACTCCCCAGTTGACCATAGTTTCGACCATAACATCTGATATGGTGGTTTCATGAGGCGCTTCTTCTTCAATACCAACATACACAGCCCCATCTTCTACCTTGGTAAGAAAAGTATCAACTCCATCATCAAAACCAGGAGCTTTTCCGGTGCAGGGGTGGTAATCCCAGCCATGCCATGGACAGCGGAGCAAACCGTTTTCAATACTACCTTCACCCAGCGGACCACCCTGATGGGGACATTTATTATCAAGAGCAGAGAATTTACCTTCAAAGTGTGTAAGGCAGATGCCTTGATGTTCTGCTGTTACTGACATTACACGCCCTTCAGGTAATTCTTCAGTATTGTCCAGCACTTTGTGCCATTTTAAATTCTTTGCCATGATTTATGAGTTTATTCTATTCAAAAACTGAGTTCGTTTAATTTTTACTTTCCTAATTGAAAACAGAATTAGAAAGAAGGTGGCTATTACAAGAGAAGCTACACCGGTGATAAGTAGTATTAATCTCAGAGTATTGTCATGCATTGTCGATTGGAGTGTAAAAATGGCTTCTATCAATCCTGAGACAGAAAAGACAGCGACACTGATATATAACAGTACTTTGGCAATGTTGAGGTAAAAGAGTTGAGAGATTTTCTTTTGAATCAGTGCTTTATCACAAGATTCTTCTTTGAACAACTGATTGATTTCGTCACTTGTCGCAGTACTCAAGTGGGAAGTTGACATAATGATCATACCAATGCCTGGAAGTAATGTTAATGGTATGATCCAGTTTTCCATCAATCGAGTCTTTTGATTTTATGAGGGTCTATGTAAAAGATGTTCCATTCATTGAGCTTGGTAACCATCCCTTCAATACTGGTCGCATCGGCTACATAGTCAAGTACTTCTTCGTTGATGTCGTTACCATTAACCCCCTTAAGAATGTAATATTCAGCGGTTTTTTCAGGTGTTTGAACTACAAAAACAGGAGGAATCCCTCCGGAAATACAAAGCACTGCACAAGACCTATGAGGTTTACTTTGCCCCGGTTTCATAGAACCAAAGTAACATTTAGGGTCAACGATTTCGCCTTTCAATACTTTGTTTTTCATTACTGTTGAAGCTGCTTTGTAGGAAGTTACATTTGTTAACTTCTGATAGTCTTGTAAAGCTTTTTCTTGCTCTGTTAGTTCCAATAGGGTCATTCCATCCTGATAGATCAGAGTCCCTCGTATGGTAACTTCGAACTCGCTGATGCTATCTCCGATTTTCTCCTGCATCAATTCTATAGTAGGTCTTGCTCCAAATTTGCCTAGGTCTATCAACATAATGTTCTTGCCAATCTTACTCTCGTCATCAGCTAATATTCTGATGTAAGGTACCGGCTCCATGTTGATTACTCCTTTCACTTCAGTGAGTTCGTCATATTCGTAAGTACCGTTGTTGATAAAATTCAAAGAGGTAGAAAGGAAGAAGGAAACAGCTCCGGCAATGATGAACAGAACGACTACAAATGATACAACAAACCTGGCAACCTTTCTAGGTGCTTTGGGAATATAGCCGATGTAGAATTCGTCTTTCATAATCTAGCTGATTTTAACAGGGTCTATTGCAGTACCTTCTGGTTTTGGTTCAGGGTTTACAAATACTTTTTCCCCTTCTAGTTTTAATTCATAGGTAGATACTTTTTCAGTGAAAGGAGGGGGAGAAGAACCATTGTGAGGTTCGTACTGATATCCATGCCAGGGACATGTTACACACCCATCAATCACTTTACCTTCTCCCAATGGACCATTCTGATGCTTACATACATTATTGATTGCCGATAGTTTGCCATCGTATTTAAAGATGGCAATGTTCTCTCCATTTAAGACGAGTGTTTTTGCGCAGTCATCTTGAATATCATCAACATTACAAGCGTAATAATAGCCATTGGATTTTAAATCGAGTCCTCTTCCTGATTTAACCGATGAAGCAAAATGGAGTGCTATAATGATCAGCATCCCCATCATTAGGCCACCATATATAAATGGTGATGAGTCCAGCTGAACTATCCCTAACATAACATGCATGATGATTAAGGCATAGGCTATATACACCATCATGTGAAGTCCCTTCCAGACTTTTGGACTGAGGTTTTTCAACCAGAAGTCATGACTGGTAGCGGCCATCAAAAAGAATATGACCAGGGCAAAGAACCCTAAAATCTGAAATGGAAACCTGACCAGACTATCATAATTGCCATTAGAGGTAAAAAGAGAGATAAGCGGATTCACATTCCCCATGGAGTGAAACTGAAGAATGCTGAAAATGCCATGAATTAGAGCAATCAGAAACATAGTGACACCAAGGTGTCTCCGGTTGTATAACAAGGGAAGAAAGCGCGTATTCAGTCTGGCTAAAGGACCAATAATTAAAATGATGTGTAATAGGAGTAACGCGAGTGTGGCAGTGGCTCTTATGATTAAAGTCTCGGCAGTAAGCTCTGAATTGTAAATGGAAGAAAAACCGATGTATAACCCCAGATAACTCAATACAAATACAAAGAGAATGATGTCATAGATTCTCTTTTGTCTGTTCCATAATATGCCTGCGTAGTTTACACTCATTCTGAGATGATACGTTCTTCGTGAAAAGTTTTATTATTAAGCTTATCGTGAAAGAATAAAGTGAAAGAATCATTTATTATCTCATTGGGAACTTGAAATTCATATTTCCCCATTCCATTCAACAGACCTATTAACAGGGATTGGGAAGTTATCTCTTCGGATTTATCAATATACAGAGTTGTGAATGCTGACACTATTGGTTGCTTTACAGTGACTATTAAGTTAGAAATTGAATCTTTTGTTTCAATTTCAGTCTCAAACGAATGATAATAGTCGCTATGCGAAAATTCACCACAACTTGCTATCCCAGCAGGGCAAGAATATCTTGGTATATCTCCAATGACATTTTTTGGAATGTGCTCTATAGCTTCAAGGCATAGCAATGGCAGGGCTATCCCCAAAACCATCCATATATAACGATGTCGTTTTCGCAGTTTTACGTTCATAAAGAGGCTCCTTTCTTCACTTTTCTTAACAGAAATGGCCATAACGCGACTGTCCCAGGAAAGATGAGAATCTTCATAAATAGAGGTGCATCTTTTACACCCCCATCAATTTTATGAACTCCCTTTTTAATAAAAGGGAAGTAGAATATGGTGCCTATCAAAAGATAGACACCTGTAAGAATCAATAATATGGTTGCTATGAACTCAGTCATTATCATATTCAGCATCTGCTTCGGCAATTCTCTTTGCCATCTCTCTTTCATGGTAAACAGCCTGTTCGACAGCTTTTGCTACAATTTCTGCTAATGAAGCATCCAGAGCAGATGGAATTACCATGTTGGCTGTTGGGTTCTCTACGGCACTAGCAATGGCATAGGCTGCAGCAAGTTTCATCTCTGTACTGATGGTAGCGGCTCTTGCCATTAAGGCTCCCTTGAAAATCCCAGGAAATGCCAACACGTTGTTAATCTGGTTTGGATAGTCACTTCTTCCAGTTCCTACAATTGAAGCTCCCGCTGCCAGAGCTTCCTCAGGCATAATTTCCGGAGTGGGGTTAGCCATGGCAAAAATGATAGGGTCGGGAGCCATGTTTTTGATATCTTCTTTGGTCAGTAAATCTCCTTTACTAACACCTACGAACACATCTGCATCTTTAATCACATCATGAATATCTCCCTTAACATCATTAAAGTTGGAGTACTTCAATAGCTCGGTTTTGGCTTTGTTCAGGTCATGACGGAATCTGTGAATTGCACCTTTGCTGTCACATACAATTAATTGCTTTACAGAAACACATAGATCAGAATCAATATTAAAGCATCTCAAAAGTTTAGCAATGGCAATTCCTGCAGCCCCGGCACCATTCACAACAACCTTCATATCTGCCAGCTTTTTACCTTTTACCTTAGCAGCATTTACCAAAGCCGCCAATGTTACAATGGCAGTTCCGTGTTGATCGTCATGAAAAACAGGTATACCCAGATTTTGTAGTTTCTCTTCGATTTCAAAACTTTCGGGAGCTTTGATATCCTCCAGGTTAATGCCTCCGAAAGCAGGCGCAATTCTGGTAATCGTTTCAATAATGTGCCTTGTATTAGTGCTGTCAATACAAATTGGAACGGCATTGATATTTGCAAATCTTTTAAAGAGCATGGCTTTACCTTCCATTACCGGTAATGAGGCTAATGGCCCAATATCCCCAAGCCCAAGTACAGCAGTTCCATTAGTTACTACGGCAATGGTATTGCCCTTCATTGTCATGTCATAGGCCCTTTCCGGGTTCTTTTCAATTTCCAGGCATGGTTGTGCTACTCCAGGTGAGTAGACAAGGGATAGTTTTTCTGTAGTATCTACAGCAATTTTATTTGTAAGCTCAATCTTACCCTGCATTTGTTCATGCAGTTCAACTGATTTTTTGTATACGTCTTCCATTAAATATTTCTTCTTTCTTAAGGGTTTATCCCTGCATAAGGGATGCCCGCCAATTTATGGATATCCCAATTGAAAGTGCTTAAGTCCGAAGCATTAAATTTTGAAAAATCGTCATGCCCACATGCTCTGGCAACTACTTTCATTAGGTCTGTAGTTGCAGTAAAGAAGTTGTGCAATTGTTTTGCAGAAGACTGAATAATCAGCCTTTGCCTTAAAGTTTCTTTTTGTGTTGCAATCCCAACAGGGCAGTTGTTTGTATTACAGGCACGCATACCTAAACAACCAATTGCTTGAAGAGCTGAGTTAGATACTGCAATGGCATCTGCACCCATCATCATGGCTTTTGCAAAATCTTCAGCTACACGCAACCCTCCGGTTATGACCAAAGAAACACCTGTAGCATTTCTTTTATCTAAGTGCTTTCTTGCTCTCGCTAAAGCTGGGATAGTGGGGACATTGATGTTGTCTCTTAGAATTGTCGGAGCAGCACCTGTTCCACCACCTCTTCCATCCAGAATGATGTAGTCAACCCCAACTTCTAGTGCAAAGTCAATATCTTCTTCCAGTCTTGCAGCCGAGATTTTAAAACCTACGGGAATTCCTCCAGTAACTTCTCTTACTTTTTCTGTGAAATCTTTAAAGTCTTGTACGCCATGGAAATTTGGAAAGGTAGCAGGGGATATGGCTGACTCACCTTCATTGAGCCCTCTAACTTCTGCTATTTCTTTTGATACCTTATGCCCAGGAAGGTGTCCTCCTGTTCCCGTTTTTGCACCTTGTCCTCCCTTAAAATGGAAGGCTTGTACATTTTTAAGTTTATCCCATGAGAAACCAAATTGTGCCGAGGCCAATTCGTAGAAGTACCTCGAATTATTCGCTTGTTCATCAGGTAACATTCCTCCTTCTCCAGAACAAATACCGGTGCCTGCCATTTCGGCTCCCTTGGCCAAAGCAATCTTTGACTCTCTCGATAGTGCACCGAAAGACATATCTGAAACAAATACTGGGATGTCTAGTTCTAGTGGCTTCTTGGCATTCAGACCAATAATCACTTTGGTACCGACTTCTTCATGGTCCAGCAATGGCCTTCTGGATAACTGAGCAGGCAGGAACTGAATGTCTTCCCATTTAGGTAAGGTGGTTCTGTCAACACCCATGGCTTCAGTAGGCCCGTGATGCCCCCAGTTTTTTAAGCCATTCTGTGCCAGCTCTTTAATGTATCTGGTGTAAGGTTCTGTAGCTTCAGGGTGAGTGTCTGCGTAGGCACCCAAATACTCATCTCGATTAAATGAAGGTGGGTGAGCTACTTCGAAATCAATGATTTCCTGCTCATCAATCAGTACTGTATCATCGTCTATTTTGGAAGTAAACTTGTTTAATACCTCACTGTTGTTGTATTCGCTTACTCCAGTATCTATTCTGTAATCCCAATTGTGCAGACCGCAAATGAGATTGTCTCCATCAACGAAACCATCCGAAAGCAAGGCGCCTCTGTGTAAGCAGCGGCCATATAGCACGGATACTTCATTTCCATATCGGATTACTACAAGATCGGTTTTTGATACAAGTGCATGGGTAGGTTGTTTTTCTCCCAGAGCTGAAAACTTGGCAACTGAAACAGGTTTTTGCATGTCGAAAAAGTTCTGATTGATTTAAATAAATCTAAGTAATTCAATCTCAAAAAGAAAAGCTGTTGCCAAAACGACAATATGGGGCACTTCTTTAATTTACTTTTCTAAACTCAATTCAGTTTTCCTGATAAAGTACAGGTAGTCTGCTAAAAGAAATGCGCCTATACCCGAGAATATGTGCCACAGGAAATGGGTGCCAAATGAGATTGTTTCAGTGAAATCTCTATCCACTTGTCTGAAGTAGATGGCAAGAATAAAACATAATGCACCGATAAGAATATTGATGGACTTTTTAAACTGGTATTTTCTAAGAATTAAAAACACAGGCAGTAAGAAAGCTATCCCGCTAATAGTATATGAAGCATTAATACCTCCTTGTCCGGGAATGATATCGAGGATTCCAAAGCGCATTAAAAATACAGGTGTGATAACTCCCAAGCTCATCCACCACTTTGGAAGCACTTTGGCCCATAAGTATACTGTAATCATTAATGTAAGGATCAACGCTGGCATAAAGTCCATGAATAGAAAAGCTCTTGATGTTCTTAGCCCATGGAATAAAGTGCTTCCTATTCCATTGAGAAGTAAAAAAGGAATACAGGCAAGCAGAAATCCATACTTTTTAGGTTCCTTTCTAATTTTCCACAGGAAGTAAATTGCAGGGGCAGCAATAGCCAAAGATGAAATAGCATTCCACGGTTCGACAATTAAAGCATCTGTAATCCGAGTCTCGGCATACCATGGACCGCCATCCGTAATCTGATCTGGTAAAAACATGATTATTGTAAGAACCAGCAAAGTCCCTAAAAAGTTGTGTTCAATTTAAATAATCGGTAATCTGGTAGACCTAAAGTCGTTAATACCATTAAAATATAAATATGCGCTACGATCCGGTAATGCATGAGCTAGGTAATTTGGATACGTTACTAGGTCAGAAAAACTATGCTCCATGTAAGAGCTTGAGTACGTATATCAAATCTTATACTTTACTTACTGGTGAATTCTTATGTTCAAAAGATAGCAGTTGGTATATCTTACCAGATAACTGTCCTTATCTAATCTTTTACCTTTCCGAACAGAGTGGGCAGACCAAATCTTCTTTAAGAGTAATTGGACCAAGGACTACTCATATAAGAATAAGCAGAAGGAATAGATGGCTCACTTTTATGCTGGCGTTTAGGCCAGGTGCGTTGTATTCTTTATGTGAGCTTACACAAAGTGAACTAGTGGATCAGGCGGTTGATGCAGAACTATTGTTTGATTGGTGCAATGACAGATTGTTAACTCAATTGACAGATTTTGCGGTTAAAAAAGATGAATCAGGTTTAATTAGCTTGATTGAAAGAGAACTTTTGGAAAGATTAGGTAAGGCCTCAGAGTTGAACCCTGTAGTTCAAAGTCTTTTGAATGTAGGAGCTTTCTCTGAAATGAATGTTAGGGAAATCGCGGGGGGATTAGGTCTTAGTGACAGGCACCTAAGAAACATTACCAGAAAGTATGTAGGACATAGCCCTAAGCTGATATTACAAATAGAGCGCTTTTCAAAATCTCTGACTTTATGTAATAAGCAGAAGGAATGGGCTGAGATAGCCTATGAAACAGGGTATTACGATCAGTCACATATGATTGCCGAATTTCAGAAAATGGTTGGGCAAAGCCCTGATCGATTGTTTTCTTAAAGAATTTATAGATTTACCGTGTTCCGTTTTTTCCTATAGAATCATTTATGGTAACTCTATCTTCAAAATTAAAAACATGAGACTGTCTATTCTATTAATCACACTTCTAAGTACTTTTTTGATGCAAGCACAGAGCACACCAGTTGAAATAACTACCAAGAACGGTACAAAGTGGGAAAAGGGTGTTGCTCAGCGTGTGCAAGGACTACTTGAAAAACATGATTTGTCAAAATGGATATTTACTAATAAAGTTATGGTGGAAGATGACGTAATTCCTCATAGCCACCCTGTTCTTACCTTAAGTACAAGGAAGCAGAATGATGATGGCTTATTAAGCACTTTTATCCATGAACAGTTACACTGGTATGTTGATGCCAGACCTGAAGGAGCTGAAAAAGCCATTGCAGAATTCAGAAAGAAATACAAAAACGTACCTGTAAGAAATGGCAGAGGTGCCAGAGATGAGTACTCCACTTATATGCATTTAATGGTATGCTATTTAGAATATAAAAGTGTGGCAGAGCTTATAGGAGAGGAATCAGCCAGAAAAACAATTCAAAGCAATAATCACTATACCTGGATCTATGAAACTATTATTAAAGACCAGAAATACATAGGCAAGGTAGTAGCGGATTATCAGCTCAATCTGGTTGACTGAGTTTTAAAATAGTCTACTAATTGTTTAGTTGGTTTTGCGAAAGTGCTTACGTAAATTGTGTTTTGTACAAAAACCAATGCTATGAAAGTACTTTTTTCTCTTCTCCTCAGTTTCATTTTTGCCCCCATGAATAGTCATGAAATCGTAATGCGTCATGATGTGGACGAAGCGAAGTACCTTTCTCTAGCAGAAAAGTATGGAGGTTCAGTAATTCGTTTAAATGCCGGCTGTGGCACATTTGTAAAACCTAATTGGATTATTACGGCTGCTCATGTGGCTGTTATTCCTCAAATTGGTAATGAGGTAACTGTTGATGGAGTCAAGTATGCCATTAAACAGAAAGTGATTCACCCTGAATTTAGAGATGGGGTAAGTATAATGCACGATATTGCTTTACTGGAACTTGAAAAACCAGTTCCTAATGTTGAGCAAGCAAAGCTATATACTAAGAATGATGAACTGGGAAAGAAAATCATTTTTGCTGGAACTGGCTGGGCGGGAACAGGTGACAAAGGTATGGCTGACGGTGCAATTAATAAGGATAGAAAGATGCGTGCCGCACAAAACAGAGTAGATGGTTTCAGACCTAGCGGAGGCTTTATTCGGTTTACTTTTGATGCACCTGATTCAAAAGATGCTCTTCCTTTGGAGGGAATTAGCGGACCGGGGGATAGTGGTGGGCCTGCTCTTTGGTTCGATGGAGGTCAGGCTTACATAATGGGTGTTAGCTCACACCAGGATGGAAGAGGTCTGGGGAGGCCCGAAGGACGTTATGGAGTCTATGAGTACTATACTAGAGTGAGTAATTATGTGGAATGGATTGAACAAGTGATTGGGAGTAAAAAGTAGATTATAATTCCCGAAGCTTTTTCAGGGTAAGTTCAGATTGTTGCATTAACATTTGAATCCTGCGATTATAACTGAACAGAAACAGTTGTTGAATGGATAAAATGTTTCTCAATGATTCCATGTCATATAAAGCCTCAAGTTTTTGTGCCTCTTGATTATATTGAAACATAGTATTGATAAGCCCTGTACCTGCACCAGACTCCAGCAAGTATGGTACTGTTTGGTTATTGAATAGCTCATTAAGATAGTTGAGTTGAAAGTCTACTGCAGTATGTGCTGTATTTAGAGCTTTTAGCGCTGAACTGAGCTCTGTAGAATTTTGAATAACCCGATTTGGACCGAGTTCCTGATCGAGGGTGGGATACTCGAATTTCCCCCAATTGTAATTCAAAACATAGGCAATGAACCGTGCTTTTGCATATCCATCTTGTTTTTTCAATTCACCTTTTGTGTATAGCGTTAAGCTGTCTAGTATTTGGATATTGTTGTTATAATCTTCATTCATCTGCTGCAAATTTTTATCAATCTCTTCAGTCAGAATTTTGATCGTTAACTTTTCTTTTTTGCGTTCTTTAAGCCCCTCATTCCAATTGTTGATACTTAACGCAATTAGAATACCAATGACTACTAAAGCTATTTCTCCGATAGCGTATTTAAGATAGCTTGTACTCTTCATCTCTTTTCGTCTTAGTTTTTTAAGGAAGTTGAGCATAAACTAATGGTCTTTGATAATCACCTCAGAGGTAGGTTGTAGGATATCTTCAAAGTTTTTCACCCATCGGCCATTAACTAGCCTTTGACCAAATTCATTGAACTCTCCATTTTCAGTTCTTTGGAAAGTCAGCCGGTAGTTGCCATTAACTTCGCAGATAAACTGGTCATCTTTCAACTGACACTGAAAAGGCCTAGCACCACTTCTTCGATAGGCATTGTAGTAGTAATAGCCATCCTCCTTGTTGTAATACATAATGGTATGCAAAGCCAGGAGAGTCGTATCGTTTCTGGTAGACCTGTGTCTTAAGACTAACAGTTCACCATCCAGGTCGTAGCGTACTTTGCTAAGGACTTGGTATGGCTTATTGTCTTCCTTAGGATAACTGATCCCTTTACCTTTCCAGTCACCAATCATAAAGGAGAGCTTGGCCATGGCTTTTTGCTCTTCGGTTTGTGCCGAGAGGTTAAAGAGTTGAAAACTAAAAAAACAGATTAGAAATCCAGTGGTACTTTGCTTCTTGAGTTCTAGGAAGAACTTATTCTGATTCATAGTGTTAAGGTCAGTTGATGATCAAAAGATATTTAATAACAGTATTTTGCTTATCGGTTTTGGAGATCTTTTTCAATGGTTTCAATGA
Organism: uncultured Roseivirga sp.; assembly: GCA_947493005.1. Lineage (GTDB taxonomy): Bacteria > Bacteroidota > Bacteroidia > Cytophagales > Cyclobacteriaceae > Roseivirga. The sequence continues at coordinate 18,944 of CANLOY010000014.1, read as the reverse complement.
TCTGGTCTGCACTTTGAATCAGACCATGGCTTCTGCTTTTACAGGCTATGTACAGGAGTTCTAGCCGGGTGATCAGGTTTTCAAGTCTACGGTCATTGAAAAGGCCTTGATAGTCCTTCTTAACACGAGTATTTCTTTCTTTGGCAGGTACTCCTGGAAAGTCGTAGTACTTGAGCCAGTCATTTACGGAGGTATAGTTTTGAGTAAAGGGAACCCATTCTTCATTGGTAATATACTTTATGTCCAACTCTCTTTCTATTAGATTCTCGAGCTGCGTGGGCCAAGCGAGTAACATGGCTGTAAGCGAGTCATTGCGAAGCAGGTTGATCTTACCGGAATTGACCAATATTGACAGCGAGCTAGTGTTACCATTGTAGGTGGGTGTAAAAATAGTTTTGGCCAAGAGTGTATCTATCAAGATACTATTAGAGAAATCGCCTGAATTGCCAAGTGTAATCAACTGATTATAAGCAAAAAGTCCCTCATCTCTTAGCACATCGAGTCGCTGTAGATCTGCTTTACTTTGTTTAAAGTCTACCTTGATGCTTTGAAGCAGCTTTTCCTCTTCAATTTTTGCTAACCTGCTTTGATTCCAGTTGTTAATGGCCAAAGCGATCAGTATGCCGATGACAACAAGGAATATTTCGCCAATGGCATATTTCAGGTACTTCGTTCCTTTCATTTCATTTCGCCTAAGTTTTCTAAGGAAGTTAAGCATAGTTTAATTGAGTTGAGAATTCCATAGGGTTTCCCATTTACCTTGTCTTTCGAGATACTTGATTACACTTTATTGCTTCTTGTGAATGTTGCTTTTACACTTTCTACTTCTACAATGCTCTAAAAAACTGGATTCCTAATTGAAATGTATTCAATGTAGTATTCCTGTTCATTCAGGTGAAGATACTAATTGAATAGCTGCGGAACATTAAGTTACCTGTCTAAATTATACTCCATATATTTTGCCGTACTATTGGCTACAGTATCTCCATGCAACAGTCTAACTATGTGAAATGATAAGTCAATACCAGCTGAAATTCCTCCAGAGGTAAAAATCTTACCCGAATTTACATAGCGCTTGTCTCTTTGTGGTAGGCCTGTTGGAACTAACTGTTGTAAATGCTCATATACCTGATGGTGAGTACAATAAGGCCTGTTGTCTAGTAAGCCAAGTATTGCAAGTAATCTGGAACCAGAACAAATGCTCAATGTATAAGCAGTAGATTCATGAGTCTTCTTTATCCATTGAAGTGTAGTTTTGTCTTGCTGTAGGGCACGAGTGCCATTGCCACCGGCAATAATCAAAATGTCAATATCAGGAGCACTTGAAAAATCATAATCAGGGTTGACCGAGAGGCCATTTACCGCAATCACGGGTTCTCTGGATTTAGCGATGGTAAAAACGTTGAATAGCTCAAAGCCATGTACTTCTGATGCCACAGAAAAAACTTCGAATGGTCCTGCAAAGTCTAGAACTTCTGCTTCTTTAAAAATGAGAATAGCTACATTTCTTTTCATCTTATAAATACCTTTCTCGAATGATTTCGCAGTGCCATATTTCATGACCTGTAATGTGAAATGCTGCTGCCCTTGCCGACATAGGGTGTAAACTAGAAATACCTATGTTCATTAAATCTTCGTCCGTTAAGCTATCTAATATAGATTGACTATAAAGTCTGGTTACTTGATATTCTTCAATGAGTAGAACTCTTGATTTCTCTTTAGCCCTTGATGGTGCTATATAGTCTTCATGGTTGAAAGGAGGTAAAGGCGTCATATCATTTCTGGCAATTCTAAAAGCACGGTGCATTAAAATCCTTTCTACATCTATGAGGTGCTGTAAAACTTCTTTGATTGACCATTTATCAGGAGCGTATCTGAAGTCTAGCTTTTCCTTGGGTATGGTATTGAAGAAGTTACTTACCGCTTCTTTCCCTACTTCAAAACTGTTTCTTAGGGTAATGTCTGGTGATAATTTATTGATGTATGGCCAGTAACTAGGTGCGAATTCATTCTTGTTTAAGTCTTTGATCGTCATACTATTTGTTTTTAGCAATCCAGTTATTAATCTTCTGTTCCAATCTTTAAAGTGCAAAAAGTGTTTTATCAACAGATCATCCGGTTTGAAAACAGCAATGGGTCCGGTGGGTAAACGCATTAAAAATGAAGCGTATGACTGTATTTGATGAAAACGGTGTTACCATTACTTTTAGGTAAGACTAATTCATTCCTAAACCTGTCTTGGTTTAAGTCTCCGTTAAAGACAAAGTAAAAATCGTTTCCTTCCTTTGGGTTGTATCGTAGCCTGATACTCCCCAAATAAGTTTTTGAAATACTGTTGTGCTGAATAAATGCATTGACTGTCAACTTAGTACTAAAAGTGTAAAGCAATTTTAGTCTTGTGAGTACTACATTGACTTTTTTGAACTGATTTTTAAAACGTAGCTGGTTATGAGAATAGCTGGCTTCCACGATAAAATCTGGTGTTATATTAAAAAAAGGAGCCACTAAAAGGGTGTTCTTTTTTCCATTATAGAAATTGCCTGTTCCTGCACCTAAAAAGTATGAAAGCCTGTTGGCAGAAGGACTTGTTATTGAAGCAAATGCACTACCAAAAGGGTATCTACCACTTCCTATTTCTACCTCTCCTGGAAGAGCCAAAGGACTGAATAATTGCTCTTCGTCTGACTGAAATCTAATATCATAAGTCCAACCAAGTTTGGTTAAAATGTTGTATCCGAAATGAGTATTTCTGGTTTCTAATTGCCCATGTGAATTTCCCCAGGTTAGTCCTCCCGTAAGGTAAGGTCCATGCTGGGCAATTTTTGACTTGTCGTCTGGAAATAGATTGTATCGTAGTACATGGTTAAATTGATTGAAGTCCGGTCTATGTTCAAAACCAATGCCAGGTAAGTAGTCTTTGCCTGCTCTTCCATAATTTAAAGTGTAGGTAAGGCCTTCTTGTGATCTTTTTGAGAGTTCAATAAAGTATTTGGTTTGATCCAAACCATTGAAAGGATTACTTTTTTCATCAGTTACAGATTGTGCCCACCTTATTGACAGGTAGTTTTGTTTATGAACTCTGAGTGTGGCATCAACACCATAAACCGTATTGTATTGTCCTTTGAAGTCAGTTCTGTTGGTCAAAATCATACCAACTGTAGAGTTTTCATTGAGTACGCGTTTTCTTATCCGAAAAACACTGAAGTTCTCTGAGGCAATTTCCCCAAGTGCACCTGTTTGCATATTGAGTAATCCAGTTTCCCAGGTTCCAAAACGTCCATAAGCTCTTGCGCCTCCATAAATCCGAGTTTGCTGTCCGTTGATTATGCCTATTCTTCGACTATGAAAGATTCTGTCTGAGTTACCAAAATTGAATTCAAATAGACTTGATCTCTCTTGAAAAAAGAGCCTCTTTTCCGGGAAGAACAAATTGAGTCTGCTCAGGTTTACCTGTTGGTCATCTACTTCAACTTGAGCAAAGTCTGTATTTACGGTTAAGTCTAATGTGGCATTGCTGCCAAGCGCTACTTTAGCATCTATTCCTATTTCTTTTTTAAATTTTTGCTCATTGAAGTAGGCATTATCTGAGACCGAATGCACTTGCGTATTTGCCATCCCACCTAATACATAAGGAGTAATATGAACCGGTTTGCGCTGATCAATGTCTTTGAACAAAAATCTTTGTGTCAATGAAGGTCTAAAGGAACTGCCGGTAGATAGATCTCTGGGAGGGAAGATATCCGTTTCATCGTTTCTGGCATAATATCTCCATAGAGTAATGCCCATGACTACCTCGTTATCGACTAACTCAAATGGTAGTGTGCTAAATGGAATTCTAATCTCGGCAAACCAACCATTTTCATTCCTTGCTGCGGCTGCATCCCAGTAACTGTTCCAACTTAAATTGAAACCAGTTGGGCTCTGTACATCGTTGGATAAGGCCATATCGAGTTTAGAACCTGTTGGAGTCACAAAAAAAGCGAGTGCATTTTCCCGATCATTATAGGAGTCTATTAAAAATCCCATCCATTCACTGTTCTCAGTAAAGTCATCACGCTTCTTAGAATTTGCTACAATCTTGTCAGGCTCATTGTCGTACATTCTACCTGATAGGTACAGATACTCATCGTCATAGGCTATTCTCAATTCAGTGAGTTGAGTGGGGGCATCTCCAGCATTTGGAACTTTCTGAGTTAGATTCAGAGGAGTTATTTTATCCCAAATGGCTTCGTCTACATGGCCATCAATAACTATTGCCTCAGTAATTTTAGTTATGGTCATCACTTTCTGGCCAATCACACGGGTGGTTATCAGCATTAAAAATGCTAATACCACGGACGGTATTAGAATGCTTCTTGAGTTCATAATTTTAGACTTTTTAGTTTTCCATTATTGGAATGATTATCTAAAGCTATATCTTAACCGGTGCATTTAATTGATCCAGTTTATGTTCAATATGTGATCCGGTTATGTTGCCATATAAAACTATCATCTCTGTAGACAGGGTATCTAGCGTACCACTCTACCTTCAGGTTTGTAATGAGTTTATTAAGAAGATCTCTTGTGGTGAGATTTCTTCAGGACTGAAACTGCCTGGCTCCAGAAAGCTTTCAGAACTGCTTGGAGTTAATCGTAGGACTATAATTTCGGCTTATGAGGAACTAGAAGCTCAAGGTTGGTTGGAGGTAAAACCAAACCAGGGGTGTTTTGTCAGTTCGAAATTACCGATAACGAAAGGGCAACAGCTTGAAGGAGGTATTCAAAGAGATCATAAGACTGAGAGTATTTTTGAGTTGAATGATCAGTTAGATTTTTTAGAATATTACACGCCACCAAAGACTAGCGGATTTGAGCTTGTGATTGATGCAGGTTATCCGGATGTCAGGCTGGCACCTATGCGATCATTGACAAAGAACATCAATGGAATAATGAATGGTAAAAGGAGCGTGAAATTGCTCAATTATTCTGATAGTTTCAATGGAGATCTTTTACTGAGAAACCAGGTAGTGAATTACCTTGCCGAAACCCGTAGCATCAATGTTTCTACCAAGAATGTAATGATTACAAGAGGGAGCTTGATGGCATTTTCGAACATTTTTAGAGTATTGCTCAAGCAGGGTGATAAGGTAATTGTTGGAGATGTGAGTTTTAAAGTAGCCAATGATATTATCAGAATTGCTGGGGGTGACCTTGTAAAGGTTCCCTTAGATAATCAGGGGATAGATGTAGATGCGATTGAGGAGGTTTGTAAAAGAGAGCGGATAAGAGCTGTGTTTATAATGCCTCATCATCATAACCCCACAACGGTTTCTTTGAGTGCTGAGCGCAGAATGAAGCTGTTAATGCTGGCTGAGCAATATCGATTTGCTATTATCGAAGATGACTATGATTATGATTTTCATTACAATAGTAGCCCAATTCTACCTATGTCTAGTTCAGATAGATCTGGTTCTGTTATCTATGTAGGTTCTCTAAGTAAGACTGTAGCTCCGGGTTTGAGAACTGGTTTTATTGTTGCCCCCCAAAACTTCATTAGAGAACTTTCTCGGTTAAGCAGGTTCATTGACTGTCATGGTAATATGGCTCTGGAAAGAGCAATCGCCATTCTTTTTGAAGAGGGAGAGATTCGTAGGCACATGAAAAAGGCTTTGAAAGCCTATCGTGTTAGAAGAGACCTTTTTTGCAAACTGTTAAAAGAGAAACTGGGCGCTTTGGTAAGCTTTCAAGTGCCTGAAGGCGGACTTGCTGTTTGGGTTACTTTTGATTTGTCAATAGACCTGTCAAAATTGAGAGAGGTGACAATCAAGAAGGGGCTTCTTATTTCTAAGTCTGTGTTTTCTGACATCGAAGGAAATAAATTGAATGCCATTCGGATGGGCTTTGCTTCACTTAATGAGAAAGAGATAGAGGAGGCAATCGATCTTTTAAAAGAATCAGTAAATGACTCGTTAAACTAGATTTCTGATTGAAAACAGTCTTGAACTTTATTGCGATAACTTCGGCCTATTGGGATTTTATTGCCTGGTATATCTAAAGAGTCATACCTGACGGCACTAACACATTTTGTGTTTACTATGAAAGACTTATGGGTTCGGAGAAAGCCTTTACCTTCTAATTCACTTTCCAAACTGGCTAGGGAATGAAGCGTGATAAGCTTTTTGTTCTTTGTATGCCAACTCACGTATTCCTTCATGCCTTGAACAAATAGAATGTCTTCTATGTTCAGTCGATGAATTACTTTTCCTTCCTTAAGCATCAAAGTGTTTTGGTTTTCCATGGGGGCGGGCTCTGAACCCAGTTCGGGAACTTCGCGTGTACTTGATTTGATCAATAGAAAAATGGTACTGCCTAGCAATGCCAGAGAATATAATGCTGAGCCTGATAGAATTGCCCAGAAGTTGGTAGTCCATGAAAATTGGTACGGATTGATAGTAACCATTTCTGGAAAGTAGAGCATAAAAGCTATATCTATGAAGGTGAACGAAACGGAGAACACCAGATAAACTAATACCAACGAAACTGAAGCAAACAACAGGTATTGTTTACTTGAGATGAGCCTGAAAAGAAAATACCAATTGAGATAGACAATGATTGACTGAAGGGAAACAATTGCCACATTTTTGACCATGTAAAAGCCTAGATCCTTGCCGCCACTGAAGAGCAAGGATTGTATCAGCCAGAAACAAACCCAGAAAGTTAAGTGCCGAACTAAACTTTTATTTCTAAAATTCATAGTGACATTAGGAGATACTTAAAATACGATTTTATTCTGCTTTGAAGCCTTGTTGTTGGTTGAAATTAAGTGGTCGTTGGTTGAATTATTTTCTTTTTGACTCCTTATTCGTTCAGATTCCCTTCAAAAAAGTTATGAAACTCAAAAGTATTGTAGTGCTAGTTTTACTAGCTATAGTAAGTATCAATCTCAGCGTTGCTCAGGAAAACGGACTGTATAAAGTTATCTACGAAGCAGACCGAGATGGTAATCGAATTAGTGGAAGCCTGGAAGAACTGGTGGCCTACGTTAGAAGTGGAAACCCTATTCGCGTTGGATGGGAGTTAGGTAAGAAAGGCCCTGGGCTACAGTTTTTAGAACATTGGTCAGATGCTGGTTTTATAACAATTCATAAGGAGCATGTATTTGCTCAAATAAGTTCTATTTATGGGCAGGGAACATCTGCGCCTTCGATAGAAGTACCTTTTGTTCGTATGATGAATGCTGAGCCAGATGGCTGGGTAGCCATTATCGGTACTACAGGTTTGATGGGGCAAAAGTTCAAAACAGATCAGGAAACCATTGATATGTATAAAAAAATGGGGTTAACCGAAGATGAAGTTAAGGAGCAATTAAAAAAGCAAGAGAAAGCCAAGGTTAAAACCAAGTGGGCTGTGATGGTCAGAGGTTGATACAAAAAAGGGTGAGCTTTTTCATGATAGTTTCGTTGGCAAACCGGAAGCCTATTTATAACTTCCGCGCATGCAATTTACCTCCAAACTCCCTGAAGTTGGTGTTACCATCTTTACCAAGATGTCTCAAATGGCCAATGAACATAAGGCCATTAACCTGGCACAAGGTTTTCCGGATTTCCCTGTTTCACCTGAGTTAATAGATCGAGTACACCATTATATGAAGGAAGGAAAAAACCAGTACGCTCCTATGTCTGGTGTTCCTGAGTTAAGAAATGTAATAGCTGAAAAGACAGAAAGGTGCTATGGGTATAAACCGCACGTTGATGATGAGATCACGATAACTTGTGGGGCAATTGAAGGTATTTACTCGGCAATAGCAACACTTGTTCAGAATGGAGATGAAGTAATTATAATGGACCCTGCTTACGATGCTTATGAGCCTATTATTAATCTTCATGGAGGCAAAGCAATTGGAATTTCTTTAAAGCAGCCTGATTATAGTATTGACTGGAATGAAGTCAAAAAGAACATCAATGATCGCACCCGAATGATTGTGATTAATTCTCCGCATAACCCTAGTGGAGCCATTATTTCAGCCGAAGATTTAAGAATGTTAGAGGAGGTTACAGTTGGTACCAACATATTTGTTTTGTCAGATGAGGTATACGAGCATATTGTTTTTGACGGAGAAGCTCATGAGTCTGTTTTGAAATCGGAAAGCCTTAGACAACGAAGTGTAGTTTCTTCTTCCTTTGGCAAAACTTTCCATACTACAGGATGGAGGATGGGGTATTTAGTAGCTCCTCCAGATTTGACTAAAGAGATTCGAAAAGTACATCAGTACAATGCTTTTACAATTCACACACCAACCCAGTATGCACTGGCTGATTACCTGAAAACACCAGCACATTATGAAGATGTGGCACCCATGTATCAAGCAAAACGGGATTATTTTCTTTCGGTTATGAAAGGATCTAGATTTAAGCCTGTTTCTTCGAAAGGAACATACTTTCAGTTGATGGATTATAGTGCCATTAGCGATATGCATGATGTGGGATTTGCAGAATGGTTGACAAAAGAGGTAGGTGTAGCAGCCATCCCTATGTCAGTTTTCTATCAGAACGGACAGGACAATAAAGTACTGCGTTTCTGTTTTGCAAAGGGAGAGGAGACACTTCAGGCTGCGGCTGAAAAGTTATGTGCCATTTGATTAATAGATTCTTTCGCTTTGCTCAGAATGACTATCTAAATTTAGAACTCCTATGCAAGACCTAAAACTCACTTTTGTTCAGTCAGATATTCATTGGCATCAGATTGAGGCTAATTTGGCCATGTTTGAAGAAAAAATCTGGCAGATTGATGAGCCTACTAATATCATTGTTTTACCAGAGATGTTTCAGACAGGTTTTACAATGGATACCAGTCTGGCAGAACCTATGAACTTTACCACATTTAAGTGGATGAAGCAAATGGCTGCTCAGCAAAAAGCTGTTGTTACAGGTTCATACATTGTAAAGGATGGAGGTAAGGTTTTCAATAGGCTTGTATGGATGCAGCCGGATGGAGAGTATTACACCTATGATAAACGTCACTTATTCAGAATGGCTGACGAGCATAATCATTTTAATGATGGTCAATCCAAACTGATTGTGGAATGGAAAGGGTGGAAAATATGTCCTCTTGTCTGTTATGATCTCAGATTTCCTGTTTGGTCCAGAAATGTGAATCTAGAGTATGATCTGTTACTTTATGTTGCCAACTGGCCAGCAGCCCGAATATCGGCATGGGACGCTTTGTTAAGGGCCAGGGCAATAGAAAACGTAGCTTATTCGGTTGGGTTGAACCGGGTGGGAGAAGACGGGAAATCCATAACTTATAATGGGCATACCGGGGTTTATTCCTTCAAAGGTGAAGAACTACTTTTTTCAGAGAGTGAGGCAATTCTTAATGTGACTCTTAATAAAAAAGAGCTTGTTGGCTTCAGGGAGAAATTTCCTGCACATCTGGATGCGGACGATTTTGATATCAGATAATCAGGGATTCAGAAAATTGGCGATTAATGCTTCAGCTTCTTTATCACTTGAAATTTTATTCGGAGTTAGCTTTATCATTTTAAACATTGATTCTAATTGTTTGTGACTTCCTTCTGCCAAAGCCAATGTAGGTTTTTGAGCTTTTCTTAATGCTTCAAAAATCATCCGAATTGCTGCTATCGATTGACCATCTGACATGTCTAGGTGTAAAATGACTTTAGAAGCTCCTAAGACGAGCTTAACCGTTTGGTTAATCAGGAAGTTTTCTGAGTGATTGTCCAGTTCAGCACAAGTTAAATCTGGTTTTAATGACTGTAGCCAGCTATTCACGGGAGAACTAAAGCGGATATCGTCAGCTGATTTGATCTGTATATAGAGATAAAGGATCATTTGTAAACCAGTATTTTTCTGGTTGCAGATTGATTTTGATCATTAGTTACTCTCAATATGTAAACCCCTATGGGGAGACTTCCGAGACGCAATTTTTTACTAACACCTCTTTGCACCTCTATATTGAAATAGATTTTCTGCCCTAAAAGATTATAGACTTCTGCCTTTCCGTCCGTATCAGTCAATACAGTTATTTCATTATTGGTTGGGTTTGGTGATAAGGCAATTTGAATAGCACCGCCAGGAGAACTACCTCCTTCACTAAGATTTTCAAGGAAGTAAAAGCCACCCTTACTGCTTCCAATTAAAAGAGCTGGTTTTCCTGTGTTGAAAAAATCGCCACTGGCTATACTGTTCTGTCTCCCAAACTGACTGGCGAAGATTTCATCGTTTATTTTGAGAATAGCACTTATCGGGTTTTGGGCATTGAAATTTTCGTTTATAGGCGCTTCATAAATGTTGATTCTTCCAGAAGAGCTGATTGTGATCAGTTCATCTTGCCCATCGGAATTCAAGTCAACGACATGAGGCCATAAGTTAAGGTTCTGAAAGTCATTAGTAATCCCTCCGAAGTTTGTGACTTCGGCACCGAAATTGAAGTTGCCATTGTTAACGAACAGCGACAGACTGCCTAAACGGTTGCCTAAAAGTAAGTCGAGGTCACCATCATTGTCAATATCATAGAAGAATGGGTTCTCATCAAATTCAGTGTCTATGTTAATTTCAACAGGAGTAGCGTAATTCCCAGTGGATAGCGCTTCTCTGAAGAAAATTCTTGTATCATTAGCTCCTAAAGTAGCTTGATAAAACAGGTCGATATCGCCATCACCATCCGCATCTATTCCCTGAGGTTTTAAAAAGGTAGAATTAAGTGATTTAAGGTTGAACACGTCATTGCCAGCCCTGAGGAACGAGGGGTTAAACACATTTCCATTGTTTTCGAAATTGAATAATGAAGAAGAGAATACTCCATTATCCGGGTTCCCTTTGTTACCAACTATAATATCCAGATCACCATCTCCTTCAAGGTCAAATACTGTGGGATATACTTGTTCTCCTAAATCAAGCATTTGGTTTTGAAAGAAGGCTATTGAAGGCTGGTCGAAATCTGGAATAGTGGATGAACCAGTATTCAAATGTGCTTTGATGTTGCTCCTCAAATCTATCTGGTTTCCAATGTTCTCATCTGCATTGGTCGAAATGATAAGATCTTGAAGTCCATCAAAATTTACATCTTCTAAAAACGCACTCGGAAAAATGTTAAATGCCGCTGGGTTGTTGACCGGATAGCTGACCAAAGAGCTCATTACTGCATTGCTATTGTCTCCTACATTTTCCAGAAAGTAGAGGGTTTGACAGAATTCATCACTGCTTAGAATGTCTATATCACCATCATTGTCAGCGTCAAAGGGGAGAATCGTCTTTCCCCCTGCATGCTGTATCAGATTAGGCGCATTGATTTCAGCAACAAAGCTTCCAATGCTATTTCCTCCCGGACATGGAGCACCGCCAAACACGAAGCTATCACAGTCACACTCTTCAAAGCCACCCCATTGTCTTTCGGCTCTGGTGAAAGATAGTGACCCACACGTACCGGTATTTTCGAAATAGTCAACAGTGCTTGCCGTGCCGAACCTATAAGTCAGAATGTCAAGCGCACCATCTCCATTAATGTCGGCTATACCTGGAATATCATTTGGGCTTACCTGAATGTTAGTGCCTGAATCAAACCTTAAAAAGGGAGCAGCTTCTTCCCAACTTAATGTACTCCCTGTACTTGTATTTCGGTATACCTTTATACCAAGTGCCGTGCTTGTAAATAGGTCTTTTAATCCATCGCAATCATAATCTTTTAGGATAACCCAATGGACAACATCTTCAGGGAATTGATATGCAAATTCAGGACTCCAGATATATTGATTGTTGATGTTGAGATAAGTGCTTATGTCTCTGGAGATACGATTATAAATAACCAAATCTAACCTGTTGTCATTGTTAAGGTCCATGGTTTGAAACTGAGCAGCGTTTAACCCACCTTCCCATGCTCTGGATAGATTTTGGCCGTTTATGGTAACAGGAATGTCAGTCTTTAGCTGGAATTCAAATTGCCCGTAAAGTGAAACCGGGAGTATTAGAATGAGGAAATAAAGGGCTGGTCTCATTTAAGCAGCAAGGTAAAGCGAAAAAAATTGTCCTTTCAATTCTATTCAACGCAGTTTTTGCCTTTGTGTGTATTAACTTGTACCAATCTTTATTATGATTTCTATGATAGATCAGTTATACGACCTTTATAAACAAAGTACAGGAGTTTCAACCGACACCAGAACAGTTAAAGAAGGAAATATTTGGTTTGCACTCAAGGGGCCAAATTTTGACGCTAATAAGTTTGCAGATCAGGCGGTAGATAAAGGTGCTGCGATAGTGGTTATTGACGACTCCTCTTTTAAGAAAGATGATCGCTACTTTGTTGTGGAGGATGGACTAAAAGCTTTGCAGGCTCTTGGGAATCATCATAGGAAACAATTCTCTATTCCATTTATTGGTATTACTGGTTCAAATGGTAAAACAACTACTAAAGAGTTGATGAGAGATGTACTATCCAGAAAATATAAAGTGCATGCTACTTATGGAAACTTGAATAATCATATAGGAGTACCATTAACCTTACTTCAAATATCATCTGAAATAGAAATTGCAATTATAGAAATGGGAGCGAATAAGGTTGGGGATATTGCTGAGCTATGTGAGGTGGCGGATCCTACTCATGGTTTGATTACGAACATTGGTAAGGCTCACCTGGAAGGTTTTGGAGGAATGGAGGGAGTGATCAGAGGAAAGTCAGAACTATATCATCATTTGATTCAAAGAGATGGGGTCATTTTTGTGAACTCCAAAAGTGAAGTATTGTCGAACATAGCCAGGCGAAGAATAAATAGTCCAATCTATTATCCTTCTAAAGGAGACTTTTTCAGTGCAGAGCTATTGGAAAGTCAGCCCGTGCTTAAGTTGAGTACAACAAATGGAAGCGAAACCACAACACATTTAACGGGTGACTATAACTTCGAAAATATTTGTGCGGCATTATGTATAGGTAAGTATTTTGAAGTTTCTGAAGAGGATGGACTAAATGCTGTGAGCACATACAACCCTGATAACAATCGTTCACAAATCATTCAAAAAGGATCTAATACCATTGTGCTGGATGCATATAATGCTAATCCTTCATCAATGAAGGCAGCACTGGAATATTTTGCAGCAAAAGAGGTTGATCAAAAAGTTGTGATTTTGGGTGATATGTTTGAGCTAGGGGAGGAGGCTCTGGAGGAGCATAGAGCAATTGGTGAACTGGCTGTAAACCTTGGTTTTAATGAAGTACATCTGTGTGGTGATTTAATGAAGCATGCTAAAACGGATGATTCCAGAGTTTTCTACTGGAAAGAAAAAGATGCTTTGGCTTCGCACTTAAGAAAGAAACAATTTGATCACTTCAACATATTGATCAAAGGGTCGAGAGGAATGAGTTTGGAAACTTTGCTTGAAGATATAGCGTAAAAAAAGAGGGATGGCACCACCCATCCCTCACCTCAACCTAAGATCGGTGACCAGAACTGCTAAATCATTTCTTAAGTCACCTTTTTTTTAAATCCCTTTTACTCAAAGACTATTCTATCTTTTTCAATTTTGTAGTCAACCTGTAAACCCATCGATACAGTGATAGACTGAATGGACTCGTCCAGATTGTTTCTGTCAAAATCCCAGGTTCCAGTTCTTTCTAATTCTGTTTTAGGTAAGCTGTGAACTATTTTTAGATCAAATATCCTTTCCAACTCTTCAAAACCTTCTTCTATCGAAGTGTTTTCTAAATAGTATAATCCACTTCTCCATAGATCAATATTATCTGATTTGATCATTTCTGGTTCGATAAGTGCTCCAGATTTTGTTCGGGTTTTCAAGCCAGGAGTAAGAATTTTTGTATTTCTGTCGCTAAAAGCTGTAACTCTTACTTTCCCTGTTTTACAAGCAACTATTAATTCCCCACCTCTCGAACGGACATTGAAACTTGTGCCTAACACTTCAACTATTCCACTTGGGGTGGTTACTTTAAAATTACTTCCTCGTTTCACTTCGAAAAAGGCTTCTCCATCCAGTTCGACAATACGTTCTGAATCCCAGCCCTTTTTCGAATATGAAACATCCGTCTCAGCATTTAGGTGAACAACCGAACTGTCAGGTAAGTAAATAGTTTGTGTTTCTGCTAAAGCAGTTTGCACATTTACATTCCCGAAAAACGATTGATCAAGCAGAAAAAAAGCACTGACTATAACGATGAAAGAGGCCGCTACTCCTGCCAACCAATATCTTCTATTGATTGAAACAACTTTAGTTTGCGGTGCTTCTGCGATTTTCGCCTCTAGCTTTCTCCAGGCTTCTTCTTTTGTATTTTTTTCAAATACCCCCAATGAAGAAGCCTTGTCTATATACTTGCTCAACACCTCAAAATGTTCAGATTCAGAAGCATAAGCAGATGCTTCCTGGCTAGAGATTTTACCTTCCAGCCAATCCTGTTCCCAATGATTAAGGTGCTTTTTTTCTTGCATTCAGTGTTAGTACACGGAATTCAAAGAGTACCCTACCCGTTTTTGAAATATTTAAAAATAAAGATTTAGGAAGATTGAAGGAGTGAAATCAAGCAGTCCAATACTCCGGAAGATATTACTTGGAGGTAAGCCTAGAGGGTTGGTGTCCAAAAATTCATTAATAGCTTCTCGGTTCAATCTTACACTTTGAACATTAAGTCTGTTGTAAGCATTCAAAACAGAGACTCCAATCTCACCTTTCATGTATTCATTCTCGAATTTTCTTGAAACAGCAATGTCCAGTCTGTGATAAGCCGGTAATCTTGTTATAGTTTTATTTGTGTTAATCACTTCGTAATTAATCACACTCCCCATGCTGTTTCTTATGTAATTGATTTCTGGCATATAAAAGGGTCTTCCACTACCGTATGTCCAGGTAGCAGAAATATTCCAATCAGGAAGCTCCAGAATATTCACCAGTTTGATTTCATTCCTTTGATCTTCCCTCGCTGGAATATCTTCTCCATTGTTGATTGTATTGAAGTTATTGGTGGCTTTACTTCTTGTATATGAAATCCAACCTTGATACGGGCCAATTTCTTTCTGGACAAGAAAATCGATTCCAATAATATTACCTGTCCCATTTGCATCTATTATTCTAGGACGTCTAACACCTGTTGCTCGGTCTACAACATAAGAAACATTATTCTCTGAAAGCCCTGATATTTTTTTAGTGTAAAACTCTACATCGAAAGTCAGGTTGTTTTTCTCATATTGAAAACCAGCAATCCAATGATCTGCTTCTAGAACCGAGTAAATGTTTCCTGGTCCCAAAGCATCTTCATCTGATAATATCCAGCCATCCTGCGCATTTGTGAAAGGGTCGTCAAAGGTTTGTTCACGTATAATCTGGTAATACCTTCCAGTTGAAGCTTTCAGTTCCAGGTTTGGAGTTAACTGATAGATCGCACCAAACCTATGAGATAGGAAACCTTCATTAGAAACACTAGAGAGGTTGTAGCGAAGTCCAGGGGTGAGTAAAAGCTTGGAGGTAATATAGTATTTGTCAGAGACGTAAAAGGAGGAAATGGATCCTTTGCCATTGAATAGTCTTCCAGAAAAACGATCCACATCATTAATTAAAAGTTCACTTCTGACATTGAGATCAGAATAATTGAAACCAACATCCAATTGATGCCTGTTTCCAATTGAAAACTCGTTCCTAAGGTTAAGTTGAAGATCTTCTACATCATTTCGTCTTTCAAGATCATTAAACCTTCTGGGTACACCGTTTCCATCTTTTGTAGTATCGGAATAATCGTATTTATAAAAGTGGTCTGAGAAGGCTATCTGAAAGCTTGAGTTAATGTTTGGATTCCAGTTTCTTGACCAGATAAAACCGAGTCCTGTATTTCCCCAGTTAGCATTCTCCTTGACCTCCTGAATACGTCTTATGTTGTTATTTGGGCCTCTTTCAATATCTTCAAAATTGGCAACGAGATTATCTCTACCTGAATAAGCTGTGAGACTGATAATATCTCGGGTTGTAAGCTTATAAGATGTTTTGAAATTGAGATCATAGAAATGAAAGTCGGGTCTTAGAATATCACCTGCATTCAAGCCACTAATATCATTAGATTCTTCTCTGAAATTCCGATAGAGGTTTTCGAATAAGCCACTCCTGATAATATCTGTGTATGCCCTTCTGGCACTAATGTGTAGTGCACCACGACCTCCGTCTATAGGTACATTTGCACTAAATCGACCGCTAAGTAGGTTTACTCCCAAAGAATAACTTGGGTCGTTAAAGCTTCCAGTATTTCCGGTCATGTCTACAACCCCAGAAATACGGCCACCGTATTTTGCACCAAAACCACCTTTATATACTTGAATGTTTCTGATGGCATCAGAGTTAATGGCACTATATACGCCAAAGAAATGGTCCAGACGGTAGATGGTGAATCCGTCAAATAGAATCAGGTTATGTGCAGAGGGGCTGTTTCTGATGTTTAATGCAGACGAGGTTTCATTTGTGCCGCCAATACCAGGTAATAATTGTAAGGATCTGAAGATGTCAAACTCACCTAAACTAGGCAATGCAGCAAGGTTCTTGGGATCTATGGTCATTTGAGATATTTCATCTCCATATCTGACTGTTTTTCTTTGATTTTCAACAACAACAAAGTCAGAGAGTTCAAGGGCATTTTCTTCCATTAAAACTCTCAGTGTCTGTCTGTTCTTACCAGGGGCTAGCTTTATTTCAGCCTTTTTGTACCCTAAATAGGATATCTCAATGGTACTTGTGTCGGTGGGTATCTGGGGTAGCACAAAGTAACCATCTTTGTTTGTAATGGTACCTCGTGATTCTCCACGTACTCTTACAAGTGCATTGGGTAAGTTTTCACCTGTTACTCCATCTACAACTGATCCAAACACTGTGAGGTCAAAAAGACTAGGAGTGTTGATGTCTAGATTAACCTGCTTGGGAACCAGAATAATCTTCCCATTTAAAAGCTGGTAGTCGATGCCTTTGTTCTTGAGAATTCGGTCTAGAAAACTAGTTAAAGTAAGACCAGTGAAAGCTCCATCAACAGTGATTCCCGTAACCAAAGCATCATCATAGGCGATTTTTAAATCGTACTTGTTCCTAAGGATTCTAATGACTTTTGCCAGAGATACATCATCCAGACGTTCCGTGATGCGAATATTATTCAGGTCTTGTGCTGATAGGCTCAAGCAGGTGAAAACTAGCCCGGATAACAGACAAATCAGAAACCTCACTATTGAATATTTACTTGATTTCCATCTACAGAGAAATTAAAACCCATTGGAAGAAATACCAACTGAAGTGCTTCTTCCAAATCTGATCTACTAAAGTAACCAGAATAGATACGCTCGCTTATATCTGTAGATACGTTGATTTTTATGGCGAATTGCCTTTCTAATTCGTCTACCACTTTTTGAAGTGGAGTAAGATCATAATAGAAGGAGCCAATTCTCCAGGTGGCTGTTTGGTTGAGGTTGAAGGAGTCTGCTTTCCAAAGATCTTTTCCTACATCTAGTGTCAGTTGGTCTCCTGGTAATAAAATAACATTCTGATTTCCCTTCTCTACTTTTACCTTACCTGTAAATGTAGAAACTTGAAGAGTGTTGTCTCGGGCGAACACATTGAAAGAGGTACCTAAAACACTAACCTGTCCAAGGTCTGTTACTATCGTAAATTTACTTCCAGGCTCCACTTCAAAAAAAGCCTCCCCCGAAAGGCTCAACATTCGTTCTTTTTCCCAATTATCTTCAATAAATGAAATAGAACTACTTGCATTCATTGTAACATTAGACTGATCTGGTAAGGAATGAGTAATGGTATTCGCCAACTCGGTTGAATAAATTGTAGGTTCAGGAGAATCCATCAGGCCGAAATAACCCAAAACAAACAATGCCGCTATTCCAGCTATCCAAACCATCCAACTCTTATCTTGTTTTTTAGTTGGAGTTAAGACTTTTTCATTCGAAGTGGATTCTTCGTTGATATTACTGAGAAGGTTAGCCCAAGCATCTTCCTTGGTTGTTTTGGAAGGGGTATCCAGTGTTTCAGTAATGGCAATAGCATGCTCAAGCTGTGCTAAATCATCAGCTGAAGTGTTTTGGACGAGCCATTCCTGTATGAGTTTATCCTCTTTCAAACCTTCAAATTAATTAAATTTTGTATTTAATGTGTTCTCTAAGATGGCCTAAGGCTCCATGCATCCTCTTTTCAACCGCTTTTACACTAAGCGATAGTCTATCCGCAATTTCTTTGTAGGTCATTTCTTCTATTCGGTTCATCAGGAAGACCTCTCGTTGCTTTTCCGGCATTTGACCAATCACATGCTCTAATTCTTTCTTGAACTCTTTTTCTTCTAACTGAAATTCTGGAGAATACTCCTCTTGTTGATTTTTATTTTTTTCAGCAAAATTCAGTACTACTTTATCGTGTCTTATTTTGTTGAGTAGCATGTTGCCCGCTATTGTGTATAAATAGCTCTTGACAGTGTCTAATTGAACCTCATCCCGCTTGTCCCATAGTTTGATGAAAACATCTTGCGCAAGATCTTCACTTTGATCTATGTCTCCGGATTTATAGTACAAGAAATTTTTGATCGGAGTATAGTACTGATCAAAAATATCCTTGAATTGCGCAAGCGTCATTTAGCAGTCGGTGTTTTAGCTTAGGCAAGATAATTAAAAAATGCGTTTTGAGCTCTTAATGCGCTTTTTTCAACATATTTTAATTTTTTACAAAATAATTTGGAGTAAGGGTTTGCAATAATCAAAAGGCATACTACATTTGCAAACCCAATTACAGGGGCGCTTAGCTCAGTTGGTTCAGAGCACCTCGTTTACACCGAGGGGGTCGGGGGTTCGAATCCCTCAGCGCCCACAAAAAAAGCAGTCATTTTTGACTGCTTTTTTTATTTGTTACATGTCTTGTCCTGAAATAAGTTGACACAATTGAGCTTTATTATGTCAACAGATTCAGGATCAATAAATAAGCGAA
>CANLOY010000013.1 GCA_947493005.1 uncultured Roseivirga sp. | reverse complement strand
GTAGCTGTGATCGTCACTTCATAAACATTATCCGCATTTGCATCTGCTGGAGACTCGAAGTTTCTTGCCACCATGCTCACTACTCCTGTAGCTGTATTGATGGTAAACTGTGCTGCATCGGCTCCTCCTAATATGTAGGTCAATGTGCCTACTGGTGTGTCTCCTGATAAACTCGGAGTCACACTGGTGTAAACAACATTCTCTGCTACACTCACATCAGCTATCGCATCTATAGTGAAGTTGATCGCCTGAATATTGAAATTGTCAGAAGTTGCGTCAGTCAAACCTGTTGAGGACGCTATGAGTGTATACCCTACCCCTGATTTATCAATACTTAAGCCCGCAAATGTCACCTGACCGGCTACAGCGGCAACTGTTGTCGCCCCACTCAGTATACCTGCGCTCGGATTATTGCCAATAGCCAGATTGATATCAGCTGTATTATCAGTTACTGTATTACCATTAGCATCCTTAACTGTTACTACAATATTATTAATCACTTCTCCACTTGCCGTATTTACAGGCTGAGTAGTGAAGGCAAGTACTGTAGCAGCTCCTGGTACAAAAGAGACACTTGCATCATCGGTAATGGCATTGCCATCCAACTGCCCTGTGATTGTAACTGTCTCAGCTACTGTATTGGTTAAAGTAGCTGTATACGTACCGTTATTATTGTCAGTCACTGCGCTCACCACAGCACTTCCTGTGCTTGTTAATGTCACTGTTCCTCCTGAAGTAGTCAGTCTAAGTCCATTAATATCAGCTAACTGTATGGTTACTACCGAAGTACTTGTGCCATCGGCCACAACAGGACCGGTAGCTTCTATTGTAGTATTTACATTTGTTGGATCAGGTGTACCCGTTGAGAATAGAATGTTTGCATTATCTGTAATTGCATTACTATCTAACTGACCGGTGATCGTAACTGTCTCAGCTACTGTATTGGTAACAGTTGCTGTATAAGTTCCATCTGTGTTATCGGTTACAGTACTCACAACTGCACTTCCTGTGCTAGCCAAGGTTACGGTTCCTCCTGATCCAGTCAACAGGTTACCATTAGCATCTGCCAACTGTACTGTTACTGTTGAAGTTGTAACACCATCAGCAATTATTGGACTGACTGTTGTAATTGTGGTATTGACATTGGTTGGGTCCGCTACTCCAGGGATAAAGACTATGCTCGCATCATCTGTAATCGCATTGCCAGCCAACTGACCTGTGATCGTAACTGTCTCAGCTACTGTGTTAGTAACAGTCGCTGTATAAGTTCCATCTGTGTTATCAGTTACCGCACTCACCACTGCACTTCCTGTGCTAGCCAAGGTTACTACGCCTCCTGATCCAGTCAACAGGTTACCATTAGCATCGGCCAACTGTACTGTTACTGTAGAGGTCGCTGTACCATCAGCTACTATTGATGTAGTTGCTGTAATAGTAGTATTCACATTCGTTGGATCGGCTGCTGCAGGTGTAAACACTACACTTGCATCATCCATGATGTCAACACCATTTACTCTACCACTTATTGTTACTGTCTCTGCAACCGTATTGGTTACTGTAGCTGTATAAGTTCCATCTGTGTTATCGGTTACTACACTCACCACTGCGCTTCCTGTGTTCACTAAGGTTACTGTTCCTCCTGATCCAGTCAACAGATTACCATTAGCATCTGCCAATTGTACTGTTACTGTTGAAGTCGCTGCACCATCCGCTACTATTGATGTAGTTGCTGTGATTGTGGTATTCGCATTGGTTGGGTCCGCTATTCCAGGGATGAAGACTATGCTCGCATTATCTGTAATCGCATTGCCAGCCAACTGACCTGTGATCGTTACTGCCTCAGCTACTGTATTGGTAACAGTCGCTGTATAAGTTCCATCTGTGTTATCGGTTACCGCACTAACCACTGCACTTCCTGTGCTTGCCAAGGTTACTACGCCTCCTGATCCAGTCAACAGGTTACCATTAGCATCGGCCAACTGTACTGTTACTGTTGAAGTCGCTGCACCATCCGCCACTATTGATGTAGTTGCCGTAATGGTAGTATTCACATTAGTCGGATCGGCTGCGGCTGGGTTAAAGACTATGCTCGCATCATCTGTAATCGCATTACCATCTAACTGTCCTGTGATCGCTACTGTCTCAGCTACTGTATTAGTCACAGTCGCTGTATAAGTTCCATCTGTGTTATCTGTTACAGCACTCACCACTGCACTTCCTGTGCTTGCCAAGGTTACTACGCCTCCTGATCCAGTCAACAGATTACCATTAGCATCGGCCAATTGTACTGTTACTGTTGAATTCGCTGCTCCATCAGCTACTACTGGAGTAGTTGCTATAATCGTTGTATTCACATTAGTCGGATCGGCTGCGGCTGGGTTAAAGACGATGCTCGCATCATCTGTAATCGCATTACCATCTAACTGTCCTGTGATCGTTACTGTCTCGGCTACGGTGTTTTTAACAGCAGCTGTATAGGTACCATCTCCATTGTCTATTACTGCACCTACAATTACTGCGCTTCCTGTGCTTGCCAAGGTTACTACGCCTCCTGATCCAGTCAACAAGTTACCGTTAGCATCTGCCAATTGTACTGTTACTGTAGAAGTCGCTGTTCCATCTGCTACTACTGGTGTAGTTGCTGTAATAGTAGTATTGGCATTGGTTGGATCCGCTACTCCAGGGATGAAGACTATGCTCGCATCATCTGTAATCGCATTGCCAGCCAACTGACCTGTGATCGTAACTGTCTCAGCTACTGTGTTAGTAACAGTCGCTGTATAAGTTCCATCTGTGTTATCTGTTACAGCACTCACCACTGCACTTCCTGTGCTTGCCAAGGTTACTACGCCTCCTGACCCAGTCAACAGATTACCATTAGCATCGGCCAACTGTACTGTTACTGTAGAGGTCGCTGTACCATCAGCTACTATTGATGTAGTTGCTGTAATAGTAGTATTCACATTCGTTGGATCGGCTGCTGCAGGTGTAAACACTACACTTGCATCATCCATGATGTCAACACCATTTACTCTACCACTTATTGTTACTGTCTCTGCAACCGTATTGGTTACTGTAGCTGTATAAGTTCCATCTGTGTTATCGGTTACTACACTCACCACTGCGCTTCCTGTGTTCACTAAGGTTACTGTTCCTCCTGATCCAGTCAACAGGTTACCATTAGCATCTGCCAATTGTACTGTTACTGTTGAAGTCGCTGCACCATCCGCTACTATTGATGTAGTTGCTGTGATTGTGGTATTCGCATTGGTTGGGTCCGCTACTCCAGGGATGAAGACTATGCTCGCATTATCTGTAATCGCATTGCCAGCCAACTGACCTGTGATCGTTACTGCCTCAGCTACTGTATTGGTAACAGTCGCTGTATAAGTTCCATCTGTGTTATCGGTTACCGCACTAACCACTGCACTTCCTGTGCTAGCCAAGGTTACTACGCCTCCTGACCCAGTCAACAGGTTACCGTTAGCATCGGCCAATTGTACTGTTACTGTAGAAGTCGCTGCACCATCCGCCACTATTGATGTAGTTGCCGTAATGGTAGTATTCACATTAGTCGGATCGGCAGTACCTGTAGCAAAGACTATTGTTACTGGAGCTCCATTTGTAATTGCTACTTCCGGAGTTGTTCCTCCATCAATATCATTATCTACAGTTGCTGTAATGTCCACCGATTCTGCCACCAGGTTGGTTACTGTTATACTTACCTGTCCACTTACATTAGTAGTACCCGAAGTAGCACTTAACGTAGCTGCACCTGTTTTAGTAAATGTGACGTTCACCCCTGCAGTATTGACATTGTTACCATTAATATCTTTCAACTGAACTGTAACTGTTGCTGCTTGGGCACCATCGGCTTCCCTTGTAAGATCTGCACCACTGATCAATGTACCTGTAGCAGATACATCAATGTTACCAGGATTAAATGTTACTTGTACTGGCGATCCATTTACAACTGCCTGTTCAGGAGTTGTACCTCCATCCTGGTCATGATCAACTGTTGCAGTGATATCAACTGTTTCAGCTAAAGTATTAGTAACTGTTACACTAGCTTTTCCTGTCGCATCGGTACTGGCTGTAGTACTGCTTAACACCGCGTTACCTGTTGTAGCAAATGTTACATTTACTCCTGACTGACTGATGTTATTGCCATTGACATCTTTTAACTGAACTGAAATCGTTGCTGCTTCCGTACCATCGGCAACCCTTGCTAAATCGATACCACTCAACAATGAGCCTGTTCCTGCCACACTGATTACATCTGGAGTAAACACAACCTGAACTGGTGAACCATTAGTTACATCCACTTCAGCAGTTGTCCCTCCATCCTGATCATGATCTACTGTTGCTGTTATGTCAACTGTCTCAGCAGTAGTATTTGTAACCATAGTAGTTGCTATACCACTAGCATTTGTAGTAGCTGTAGCCGCACTGAACACTGCATTACCTGTAGTGGCAAAGCTTACATTAACTCCAGCCTGACTTATATTATTTCCGAATAAGTCTTTTAACTGAACTGAAATCGTTGCAGCCTCAGTACCATCGGCAACTCTGCTTAAATCTGTACCACTGATAAGGACACCACTATTACCTACACTGATTCCTCCGGAAACTGAGTTAATAATTAAAGGAGAACCATTGGCTACTGGTACTTCTGGTGTAGTACCTCCATCAGTATCATCATCGAAAGTTGCTGTCACGTTCACGCTTTCAGCTACAGTATTTGTCAATGTCACAGTAGCTTTACCATCTGTATTTGTGACAGCTGTGGCAGCGCTTAATATTCCGCTTCCTGTATTAAAGAAGCTAACATTAACTCCTGATATACTTACTGAATTGCCGTTGATGTCCTTCAATTGAACTGTAATTGTCGAACTCTCAACCCCATTAGCTTCAATGGTTGTATTGACGCCTGTGATTTCTGTACCAGTAATTGCCGCACTGATTGCTCCAGGAACAAACGTGATCTGTACCGGACTTCCATTTACCACATCTACCTGTGGAGTACCTCCGTCATTATCATTATCAACGCTTGCTGTAATATCAGCTATACCTGAAGTAATTGAAGTTATGGTCGTTGTAAACTTACCATCGGTATCGGTTACACCTGAAGTTGCTCCAAGTGTACCGAGCGTTGTAGACAAGCTAATTGCAACTCCGCTCTGGCTGATGTTATTGCCGTTCGCATCCTTTAATTGAACTACTATACCTGATGATTCTACCCCATCTGCTACTCTGGCAGGGTTTGTACCTGTTGCTTCTGCAATCAGTGTACCTGCTGCTCCTATGGATATTACATCCGGGCTAAAAGATATAGATACAGGGCTACCATTTGTAACAGCGACTTCTGGTGTTGTTCCTCCATCATTATCATCATCAAATGTAGCGGTTACACTCGCTGTACCTGTAACGGTAGAAGTCAAAGTTACACTCGCTGTACCTGTCCCATCGGTTACAGCCGAACCTGTACTCAATGTTCCAAGCGTACTTGAGAAACTCACGTTAATACCAGCTTGACTGATATTGTTTCCATTGACATCTTTCAATTGTACTGAAAGCGTTGTTGATTCTGAACCATTTGCAATTCTTGTGAGATTATCCCCACTTAATAATGTACCTGTTGCAGATGCATCAATTGCACCTGGGTTAAATACGATGCTCACATTATCTGTAATTGCATTACCATCTAACTGACCCGTGATCGTAACTATCTCAGCTACTGTGTTAGTAACAGTCGCTGTATATGTTCCATCTGTATTATCAGTTACAGCACTCACCACTGCACTTCCTGTGCTTGCCAAGATTACTACGCCTCCTGATCCAGTCAACAGGTTACCATTAGCATCTGCCAATTGTACCGTTACTGTTGAAGTAGTTGTTCCATCTGCTACTACTGGTGTGGTCGCTGTAATGGTAGTATTCACGTTGGTTGGATCTGCCGCGGCTGGGTTAAAGACGATGCTCGCATCATCTGTAATCGCATTACCGTCCAACTGTCCTGTGATCGTTACTGTCTCAGCTACTGTGTTTTTAACAGCGGCTGTATAGGTGCCATTTCCATTATCTATTACTGCACCTACAATTACTGCGCTTCCAGTGCTAGCCAAGGTTACTACGCCTCCTGATCCAGTCAACAAGTTACCGTTAGCATCTGCCAATTGTACTGTTACTGTAGAAGTCGCTGTTCCATCAGCTACTACTGGTGTAGTTGCTGTAATAGTAGTATTGGCATTGGTTGGGTCCGCTACTCCAGGGATGAAGACTATGCTTGCATCATCTGTAATTGCATTGCCATCCAACTGACCTGTGATCGTAACTGTCTCAGCTACTGTATTAGTAACTGTCGCTGTGTAAGTTCCATCTGTGTTATCGGTTACCGCACTCACCACTGCACTTCCTGTGCTTGCCAAGGTTACTACGCCTCCTGATCCAGTCAACAGATTACCGTTAGCATCGGCCAACTGTACTGTTACTGTAGAGGTCGCTGTACCATCAGCTACTATTGATGTAGTTGCTGTAATAGTAGTATTCACATTCGTTGGATCGGCTGCTGCAGGTGTAAACACTACACTTGCATCATCCATTATGTCAACACCATTTACTCTACCACTTATTGTTACTGTCTCGGCAACCGTATTGGTTACTGTAGCTGTATAAGTTCCGTCTGTGTTATCGGTTACAGCACTCACCACTGCGCTTCCTGTGTTCACTAAGGTTACTGTTCCTCCTGATCCAGTCAACAGATTACCATTAGCATCTGCCAATTGTACTGTTACTGTTGAAGTCGCTGCACCATCCGCTACTACTGGAGTAGTTGCTGTGATTGTGGTATTCGCATTGGTTGGGTCCGCTACTCCAGGGATGAAGACTATGCTCGCATCATCTGTAATCGCATTGCCAGCCAACTGACCTGTGATCGTTACCGCCTCAGCTACTGTATTGGTAACAGTCGCTGTATAAGTTCCATCTGTGTTATCCGTTACAGCACTCACCACTGCACTTCCTGTGCTTGCCAAGGTTACTACACCTCCTGATCCAGTCAACAAGTTACCATTAGCATCGGCCAACTGTACTGTTACTGTTGAAGTTGCTGCACCATCCGCTACTACTGGTGTAGTTGCTGTAATGGTAGTATTCACATTAGTCGGATCGGCTGTGGCTGGGTTAAAGACTATGCTCGCATCATCTGTAATCGCATTGCCATCCAACTGACCTGTAATCGTAACTGTTTCAGCTACTGTATTAGTAACAGTCGCTGTATAAGTTCCATCTGTGTTATCCGTTACTACACTCACCACTGCACTTCCTGTGCTAGCCAAGGTTACTATGCCTCCTGAGCTAGTCAGTAAGTTACCATTAGCATCGGCCAACTGTACTGTTACGGTGGATGTTGATGTACCATCAGCTACTACTGGTGTGGTTGCTGTAATGGTAGTATTCACATTAGTCGGATCGGCTGCTGCTGGGTTAAAGACTATGCTCGCATCATCTGTAATCGCATTACCGTCCAACTGACCTGTGATCGTTACTGTCTCGGCTACTGTGTTTTTAACAGCGGCTGTATAGGTGCCATTTCCATTATCTATTACTGCACCTACAATTACTGCGCTTCCAGTGCTAGCCAAGGTTACTACGCCTCCTGATCCAGTCAACAAATTACCATTAGCATCGGCTAACTGTACTGTTACTGTAGAAGTCGCTGTTCCATCTGCTACTATCGGTGTAGTTGCTGTAATCGTTGTATTCACATTTGTTGGATCTGCAACATCTGGTGTGAATGCAATGCTTGCATCATCAGTAATCGCATTACCATCCAACTGACCTGTGATCGTAACTGTCTCAGCTACTGTGTTTTTAACAGTCGCTGAATAAGTTCCATCTGTATTATCGGTTACTGCACTCACCACTGCACTTCCTGTGCTAGCCAGGGTTACTACACCTCCTGATCCAGTCAGCAGGTTACCATTAGCATCGGCCAACTGTACTGTTACTGTTGAAGTTGCTGTACCATTAGCTACTATCGATGTAGTTGCTGTGATGGTAGTATTGGCATTCGTTGGGTCTGCTACTCCAGGAATGAAGACTACGCTCGCATCATCTGTAATTGCATTACTATTTAACTGACCTGTGATCGTAACTGTCTCAGCTACTGTATTTGTTATCGTAGCACTGTAGGTTCCATCAAAGTTATCAGTCACTGCACTTACTACTGCACTTCCTGTACTAGCAAGTGTAACTGTGCCACCAGATGTCGTCAACAGGTTACCATTAGCATCTGCCAACTGTACTGTTACTGTTGAAGTAGTTGTTCCATCAGCTACTACCAGTGTAGTTGCTGTGATTGTGGTGTTCGCATTGGTTGGATCGGCTGCTGCTGGACTAAACAAAGTGCTTCCATCATCTGTAATTGCATTGCCATCCAACTGACCTGTGATCGTAACTGTCTCAGCTACTGTATTGGTAACAGTCGCTGTATAAGTTCCATCTGTATTATCAGTTACCGCACTCACCACTGCACTTCCTGTGCTAGCCAAGGTTACTACACCTCCTGATCCAGTCAACAGGTTACCATTAGCATCGGCCAACTGAACGGTCACAGTTGAAGTAGCTGTTCCATCGGCTACTACTGGTGTAGTTGCTGTGATTGTGGTATTCGCATTGGTTGGGTCCGCTACTCCAGGAATGAAGACTACGCTTGCATCATCTGTAATTGCATTACCGTCCAACTGACCTGTGATCGTAACTGTCTCAGCTACTGCATTAGTAACAGTCGCTGTATAAGTTCCATCTGTATTGTCTGTTACCACACTCACCACAGCACTTCCTGTGCTGGCCAAGGTTATGGTTCCTCCTGATCCAGTCAACAGGTTACCACTCGCATCAGCTAACTGTATAGTCACTGTCGAAGTTGCTATTCCATCAGCTACTACAGGTGTAGTTGCTGTAATCGTTGTATTGGCATTCGTTGGATCTGCTGCTGCAGGGATGAAGACTACGCTCTCATCATCTGTAATTGCATTGCCATCCAACTGTCCTGTGATCGTAACTGTCTCAGCTACTGTATTGGTAACAGTCGCTGTATAAGTTCCATCTGTATTATCTGTTACAGCACTCACCACTGCACTTCCTGTGCTAGCCAAGGTTACGGTTCCTCCTGATCCAGCCAACAGGTTACCATTAGCATCGGCCAATTGTACTGTTACTGTTGAAGTCGCTGTTCCATCCGCTATTATTGATGTAGTTGCTGTAATGATCGTATTCGCATTAGTCGGATCGGCAGCTCCAGGGATGAAGACTATACTCGCATCATCTGTAATTGCATTACCATCCAACTGACCTGTAATCGTAACTGTTTCAGCTACTGTATTAGTCACAGTCGCTGTATAAGTTCCATCTGTGTTATCGGTTACTGCGCTCACCACTGCACTTCCTGTGTTAGTCAAGGTTACTACGCCTCCTGATCCAGTCAACAGGTTACCATTAGCATCTGCCAATTGTACTGTCACTGTAGAAGTTGCCGTACCATCCGCTACTATTGATGTAGTTGCTGTAATGGTTGTATTGGCATTGACTGGATCAGCAACACCTGGTGTAAAGGTGACTTCAATAATTCCATCATCATTTGCACCATCGTTGGTAATAGCTACTTCAGGTGTTGTCCCTCCATCTTGATCATTATCAACTGTAGCTGTCACATTGACTGTCTCTGCAACAGTACTCTTCAAAGTCACCGAAGCTAAACCACTTGCATCCGTAGTTGTAGTCGTTGTGCTAAGTGAAGCGTTTCCTCCACTGACTGCAAAACTCACTGCTACTCCTGATGTATTAATCGCATTTCCATTGACATCTCTCAACTGAACACTTATCGTACTCTCGGCCGTATTATCTGCTACCAATGTCGTTGGTGTGGCACTAATCAATGTTCCATTGTTTCCAACGCTTATACCTCCACTCACGAAAGTAACCACTACCGGAGAGCCATTAACGACATCAACCAGAGGCGTTGCTCCATTATTGTCCTCATCTATTTTCGAAGTAACATTTACACTTTCCGAAACATTGTTTGTAACAGTAATAGTTACTGCACCACTCGCATCCGTTGTTCCACTTGCCGCACTTAAAATTGCGCTACCAGTAGTAAAGAAGCTAACATCAATTCCCGATGTGTTTACATTATTTCCATTGACATCTTTTAATTGGACTGTAATAGTAGCTGCTTCTGTTCCATCGGCTTCAATGGTGGTATTAGTACCACTAACCAATGTACCAGTTGCTGATACATCTATCGCACCTGGGTTAAACACTACAGCTACCGGGCTGCCATTTGTAACGGCTACCTCTGGCGTTGTGCCGCCATCCTGATCTGTATCTACTGTTGCGGTCACATTCACTGACTCTGCCACTGTGTTAGTAACTGTTACTGTCGCAATACCACTTGCATCTGTGGTTGCCGTTGCTGCGCTCAGACTTGCTGAACCACTCACTGCAAAGCTCACAGCCACTCCTGATGTACTGATATTATTTCCGTTTACATCTTTCAGTTGTAAACTGATTGTCTCTGTCTCTGAGCCATCTGCTGTTGCTGCTCCATCCACACTACTGATCAATGTGCCTGTCGCTGATACATCTATCACACCTGGACTAAACACTACAGCTACCGGGCTGCCATTTGTAACGGCTACCTCTGGCGTTGTGCCGCCATCCTGATCTGCATCTACTGTTGCTGTCACATTCACTGACTCTGCTACTGTGTTAGTAACTGTTACTGTTGCAATACCACTTGCATCTGTCGTTGCTGTTGTTGCACTTAGACTTGCTGAACCACTCACTGCGAAGCTTACCGCTACTCCAGATGTGCTAATATTATTACCGTTTACATCTTTCAATTGTAAACTGATTGTCTCTGTCTCCGAGCCATCTGCTGTTGCTGCTCCATCCACACTACTGATCAATGTACCTGTTGCTGATACATCTATCGCATCTGGACTAAACACTACAGCTACCGGGCTGCCATTTGTAACAGCTACCTCTGGCGTTGTGCCTCCATCCTGATCTGCATCTACTGTTGCTGTCACATTCACTGACTCTGCTACTGTGTTAGTAACTGTTACTGTTGCAATACCACTTGCATCTGTCGTTGCTGTTGTTGCGCTCAGACTTGCTGAACCAGTCACTGCGAAGCTTACCGCTA
Source organism: uncultured Roseivirga sp. (assembly GCA_947493005.1). Classification (GTDB taxonomy): domain Bacteria; phylum Bacteroidota; class Bacteroidia; order Cytophagales; family Cyclobacteriaceae; genus Roseivirga. The sequence goes on along the minus strand of CANLOY010000013.1, from coordinate 51,682 downwards.
CTCCAGATGTGCTAATATTATTACCGTTTACATCTTTCAGTTGTAAACTGATTGTCTCTGTCTCTGAGCCATCTGCTGTTGCTGCTCCATCCACACTACTGATCAATGTACCTGTTGCTGATACATCTATCGCATCTGGGTTAAATACAATACTAGCATCATCTGAAATTGGGTTGCTATCCAACTCACCTGTAATGGTTACTGTCTCAGCAACTGTATTAGTAACAGTCGCTGTATAAGTTCCATCTGTGTTATCTGTTACCGCGCTTACCACTGCACTTCCTGTGCTAATCAAGGTTACTGTTCCTCCTGATGTAATTAGCAAGTTACCACTCGCATCAGCCAACTGTACTGTAACTGTCGAAGTAGTTGTACCATCAGCCACTACAGGGGTAGTTGCTGTAATTGTTGTATTCACATTCGTTGGATCCGCTACTCCTGATGTAATATTGAATGGATCAGAAACAGCACCAGACAATCCTGCTGAAGTTGCATTTAGCGTATATCCAAGGCCAATGTTATCGATATTCAGACCTGTAAAAGTAGCAAGACCTGCTACTGCTGGTTCAGTTGCCACCCCGCTTAATGTACCTGCTGATGGGTTGGTTCCTATCACCACAGTCACACTTGCGGTACTTCCAGTAATCGTATTTCCTCCTGCATCCTGGATAGCGACAACCACATTACTCATTATTTCTCCATTTACAGTATTTACCGGTTGGGTAGTAAAGGTTAGCTGACTGGCTGGCCCTACTGTAATATCAAAGGCTGATGAGATAGCTCCAGTCAATGCTCCCGCAGAAGCAGTTAACGTATAACCTGTACCTATTTTATCAATATTCAATCCAATGAACGTAGCCTCTCCAGCTACTGCTGCTCTCATTGTTAATCCACTTAATGTACCTGAGCCTGGGTTAGTGCCTATAGCTAAGGTTACATTATCAGTATTGCTGGTCACCGTATTGCCTACAGCATCTTGAATAGTTGCAACCACTGCGCTTATTGCTGCCCCACTTACAGTGTTTACAGGTTGAGTAGTAAAGGCTACCTGAGTAGCAGCACCATGTGTAATATCAAAGGTTGTAGAAGTAGCTGCTGTCAGGGCGCCTGATGTGGCTGTCAGATCATAACCTGTACCTGCCTTATCAATGCTTAAACCTGTGAAAGTAGCCACACCTGATACAGCGGCTTCTGTTGCTGAACCACTCAATGTACCTGAGCCTGGATTAGTACCTATGGCCAAAGTCACATTATCTGTATAGCTGGTCACCGTATTGCCTGCAGCATCCTGAATTGTCGCTACTATAGTGCCCATATCTACACTACTCACCGAACTCGCTGCCGGTTCAGTTGTGAACACTACCTGAGTAGCTGCTCCTGGCGTAATATCAAAGGTTGTAGAAGTAGCTGAAGTCAGGGCGCCTGATGTGGCCGTCAGGTCATAACCTGTACCTACCTTATCTATGCTTAACCCTGAAAAGGTAGCCACACCCGATACAGCAGCTTCTGTTGCTGAACCACTCAATGTACCTGAGCCTGGGTTAGTACCTATCGCTAAGGTCACATTATCCGTATAGCCAGTCACTGTATTGCCGTTCGCATCACGAACTGTCGCTACTATTGTGCCTATATCTGCACCACTCACCGTACTCGCAGCCGGCTGGGTAGTAAACACTACCTGAGTGGCTACGCCTGGTGTAATATCAAAGGCTGTAGAGATCGCTCCTGTCAAGACTCCCGAAGATGCCGTTAACGTATAGCCTGTACCTACCTTATCCAATGTCAAGTCATCGAAGGTGGCTACACCTGCTACTGCCGGAACGGTTAGTGTCACACCCAAAGTACTCGAACCTGGGTTGTTACCTATCGCTAAAGTTATATTGTCTGTACTGTTCACAGTGTTGCCTGCGGCATCCTGAATCGTCACTACCACATTGCTCATCGTAGCTCCACTGGCCGTATTCGATGGCTGGGTAGTAAACACCACCTTAGTGGCTACTCCTGATGTGATATCAAAAGTTGCGGAAGTCGCTCCTGTAAGGGCTCCTGATGAAGCCGTCAAAGTATAGCCTACTCCTGCATTGTCAATACTTAGACCATCAAAGGTGGCAACACCTGCTACAGCTGCTTCGGTTGTAGACCCACTCAATGTACCTGACGATGGATTTGTTCCTATCGCTACAGCTACATCATCAGTATAGCTGGTTACCGTATTACCGTTCGCATCCTGAATGGTTGCCACCACATTACTCATGGTAGCTCCACTTGATGTATTTACAGGTTCGGTGGTAAACACTACCTGGGTAGCTGCGCCTGGCGTAATATCAAAGGTTGTAGAGGTGGCTGAAGTTAGAGCTCCTGATGTGGCGGTCAGATCATAACCTGTACCCACCTTATCAATACTCAAGGTTGAGAAGGTAGCAACACCTCCAACGGCAGCTTCTGTTGCTGAACCACTCAATGTACCTGACGATGGATTTGTTCCTATCGCTACTGTTACATCATCTGTATAACTGGTTACCGTATTGCCATTTGCATCCTGAATTGTCGCTACCACATTGGTCATTGCGGTTCCACTAATGGTACTGGCTGCTGGCTGAGTAGTAAATACCACTCGAGTAGCTGCCCCCACGGTAATATTGAAAGGATCGGAAGTGTCAGATATCAAACCTGTAGATGTAACTTCAAGGTCATAACCCGTACCTACATTATCAATACTTAAGTCTGTGAAAGTAGCTACACCAGCAACTGCTGCTACAGAAAGATCTCCACTCAATGTACCAGCAGATGGGTTAGTTTTTATCGCTATGGTCACATTAGCTGTGCTTCCAGTAACTGTATTACCTGAAGCATCCTGAATAGTAGCTACCACATTGCCCATTGCAACTCCATTTATTGTAGTCACAGGCTGGGTAGTAAATACCACTTTAGTTGCTCCACCGGTTTCTATATTAAATGCATTTGAAATAGCTGTTGACAAACCAGCAACTGCTAAATCAATAGTATAGCCAATTCCATTTTTATCTATACTCAGATCTGTGAACGTAGCCACACCTGCAACTGCCGCTACAGAAGTATTTCCGCCAAGTATACCTCCAGGCCCTGCATTGTTATTGATCGAAACATTTACCAAATCTGTAGCGGTAGTAACTGTATTACCATTGGCATCCTGAATAGCGGCCACAACATTAGCAATAGCTGCTCCTGCTTCAGTATTGGTTGGTTGTAAAGTAATAACTACTTGTGTTGCTGCACCAACCGCTATGTCAAATGCAGATGAAGTATCGCTTGTCAACCCTGTTGATGATGCGGTTAAGGTATAACCTGTTCCAGCTTTATCAATACTCAATCCAGTGAAAGTAGCCACACCTGCAACTGCTGGTACTGTTGCTCCTCCACTTAATGTTCCTGAACCAGGGTTATTACCTATCGAGAGGGTTACGTTTACAGCACTGCTCGTAACAGTGTTTCCTGCCGCATCCTGAATTGTCGCTATCACGTCACTCATGGCATCACCGCTCACTGTATTCACAGGGTTGGTTGTGAAAGCTACCTGAGTAGCAACACCTGGCGTAATATTAAACGCATTAGAAATATCAGAGGTCAAACCATCCGAAGTAGCCTTAAGCGTATAACCAGTACCTACTTTATCAATACTTAAGGTTGAGAAAGTAGCGACACCAGCAACAGCTGGTATAGTGACATTTCCACTTAATACTCCTGAACCAGCATTATTTTCTATTGTCAATGTTACATCAGCCGTACTTCCAGTAACAGTACTACCCGATGCATCCTGAATAGTGGCCACTACATTGGTCATTGAAACCCCACTTGCTGTGGTAACAGGCTCAGTAGTGAATACTACTTTAGTAGCCCCTCCAGTTTCTATATTAAATGCATTTGAAGTAGCCGTAGTTAAACCTGTAGCTGCTGCATCCAATGTATAACCTGTTCCATTCAAGTCAATCTGGAGATCCGTGAAGGTAGCCACGCCTGCTACGGCTGCTACGTCTACATCACCCGTTAGTAATCCTCCCGGACCTGCATTATTGTTAATTGAAACAGTGATTAAATCTGTTGCAGAAGGAACTGTATTGCCATTAGCATCCTGAATTTCCGCCACTACATTAGCCATTACTGTTGCGGCCTGTGTATTTACCGGTTGGGTAGTAAACACTACCTGAGTAGCCGCTCCTGCTACTATATCAAATGTGGTTGAAGTTGCATCTGGTAATCCAGCTGAAGTGGCAGTTAAAGTATAGCCTGTACCTGCCTTATCAATATTCAGACCAGTGAAGGTGGCCACACCTGCTACTGCCGATACTGTTGGTCCCCCACTCAGTGTACCACCTCCTGGGTTAGTTCCTATAGCTAAACTCACATCATCAGTGTAGCCGGTAACTGTATTTCCATTGGCATCCTGAATAGTGGCCACAATAGTACCTATACCTGCTCCACTAACGGTACTCGCTACTGGCTGGGTTGTAAACACCAGTTGGGTAGCTGCTCCCGGTATAATATCGAAAGTCGATGAATTAGCATCTGTTAATCCTGTCGAGGTTGCGGTCAACGTATAGCCTGAACCTGTATTATCTATGCTTAGCCCAGAGAATGTTGCCACACCTGCCACAGCTACTGCTGTTGGTGTGCCACTCAATGTGCCAGTTCCAGGGTTTGTACCAATAGCTATATCTACACTTGCAGAACTACCTGTTACTGTATTGCCATTAGCATCCTGAATGGTTGCAATTACATTGCTAATTGCGGTTCCTGCAGCAGTAGTCACAGGTTCTGTTGTAAATACTACCTGAGTAGCTGCCCCCGGAGTAATATCAAATGCAGCAGAAGTGCCGCTTGTTAAACCAGAAGAAGTTGCCGTCAGGGTGTATCCGGTACCTACCTTGTCCAGATTTAGGTTATCGAAAGTAACGATACCGCCTACAGCCGTTTCACTAGTAGTACCTCCTAAAATACTTGAACCCGGGTTGTTGGCAATAGTCAATGTAACACTAGCAGTACTGCTTGTTACCGTATTACCTCCTACATCCTGGATTGTTGCCACTACATTACTCATGGTAACACCACTTGCAGTAGTCACTGGCTCGGTGGTGAATACTACCTTGGTAGCTCCTCCTGCCGTAATATTGAATGGGTCCGAAGTATCGGTTGTAAGTGCTCCAGAAGAAGCAGTTAAGGTATACCCCATGCCAATTTCATCAATCACTAAAGCGTTGAAGGACGCTACACCACTTGATGCAGGAACTGTTGCTGTTCCATCCAGCACTCCTGCACTTGGATTAGTCCCAATAGCCAGTGTTATATTGTCTGTATTTCCTGTTACTGTATTACCTCCGGCATCCTGGACCGTAACCACCACGGTGGCCACTGGAATTCCGCTAACCGTATTGACCGGTTGGGTTGTAAATGCCAGCTTAGCAGCTGCCCCAACGGTAATATCAAAGGCTGTCGAAGGAGATGTTGTTAATGCTCCTGAAGATAGTGACAGGTCATAATTTGTACCTGCTTTATCAATACTCAAGCCTGTGAAGGTTGCAACACCTGCTACAGCTGGTACAGTTGCAGCTCCACTCAATGTGCCTGACGATGGATTTGTTCCTATCGAAATTGTCACATTATCTGTATAACTGGTCACTGTATTATCATTCGCATCTCGGATGGTTGCCACCACATTACTCATTGGGGCACCTCCTGCAGTATTCGATGGCTGTGTGGTAAAGACTACTTTACTAGCTGCCCCTACCGTAATATTGAATGGATTCGAATCATCTGTTGTTAACCCTCCGGATGAAGCTGTCAATTCATAACCTGTACCGACTTTATCCAACGTCAAGTCATCGAAGGTGGCCACACCTCCTACAGCGGCTACTGTTGCTGAGCCTCCTAATGTACTTGATCCAGGATTGTTACTTATCACTAAAGTCACATTGGCTGTACTATTTACTGTATTGCCTGCGGCATCCTGAATGGTTACTACCACATCGCTCATCTCCGCTCCACTTACTGAAGTTACAGGATCCGTGGTAAATACTACTTGTGTTGCTGCTCCTGCTGTTATATCAAAAGTTGTAGAAGTAGCTGCGGTCAGGGCGCCTGATGTGGCAATCAGATCATAACCTGTACCTGCCTTATCAATGCTTAAACCTGTGAAAGTAGCCACACCAGATACAGCAGGTTCTGTTGCTGAACCACTTAGTGAGCCTCCTTCTGGATTAGTTCCTATGGCCAAAGTCACATTATCTGTATAGCTGGTCACAGTATTGCCTGCAGCATCTTGAATAGTTGCAACCACTGCACTCATTGCTGCTCCACTTACAGTGTTTACAGGTTGAGTAGTAAAGGCTACCTGAGTAGCAGCACCATGTGTAATATCAAAGGTTGTAGAGGTAGCTGAAGTCAGGGCGCCTGATGTGGCCGTCAGGTCATAACCTGTACCTACCTTATCTATGCTTAACCCTGAGAAAGTAGCAACACCTGCTACAGCAGCTTCTGTTGCTGAACCACTCAATGTACCTGAGCCTGGGTTAGTACCTATCGCTAAGGTCACATTATCCGTATAGCCAGTCACTGTATTGCCATTCGCATCACGAACTGTCGCTACTATTGTGCCTATATCTGCACCACTCACCGTACTAGCAGCCGGTTGAGTAGTAAACACTACCTGAGCGGCTGCGCCTGGTGTAATATCAAAGGCTGTAGAGATCGCTCCTGTCAAGACTCCCGAAGATGCCGTTAACGTATAGCCTGTACCTACCTTATCCAATGTCAAGTCATCGAAGGTGGCTACACCTGCTACTGCCGGAACGGTTAGTGTCACACCCAAAGTACTCGAACCTGGGTTGTTACCTATCGCTAAAGTTATATTGTCTGTACTGCTCACAGTGTTACCTGCGGCATCCTGAATCGTCACTACCACATTGCTCATCGTAGCTCCACTGGCCGTATTCGATGGCTGGGTAGTAAACACCACCTTAGTGGCTACTCCTGATGTGATATCAAAAGTTGCGGAAGTCGCTCCTGTAAGGGCTCCTGATGAAGCCGTCAAAGTATAGCCTACTCCTGCATTGTCAATACTTAGACCATCAAAGGTGGCAACACCTGCTACAGCTGCTTCGGTTGTAGACCCACTCAATGTACCTGACGATGGATTTGTTCCTATCGCTACAGCTACATCATCAGTATAGCTGGTTACCGTATTACCGTTCGCATCCTGAATGGTTGCCACCACATTACTCATGGTAGCTCCACTTGATGCATTTACCGGTTCGGTGGTAAACACTACCTGGGTAGCTGCGCCTGGCGTAATATCAAAGGTCGTAGAGGTGGCTGAAGTTAGAGCTCCTGAAGATGCTGTTAACGTATAACCCACACCTACCTTGTCAATACTCAAGGTTGAGAAGGTAGCAACACCTCCAACAGCAGGAATAGAAGTACTTCCGCTTAGTGTTCCAGATCCTGCATTGTTATCAAAAGCAATTGCTACGTTATCTGTATAACTCGTTACTGTATTGCCACCTGCATCTCTTATTGTAGCCACCACATTGGTCATGGTAGCCCCACTTGCCGTGTTTACTGGCTGGGTAGTAAAGATTACCTCTACTGCTGCCCCTACTGTGATATCAAAGGTTGCGGAAGTCGCTCCAGTCAAGCCTGTTGATGAGGCTGTAAGCGTATACCCTGTTCCTATTCTATCAATACTTAAGTCTGTGAAAGTAGCTACACCTGCAACTGCTGCTACAGAAAGATCTCCACTAAGTACACCTGCACCGGCATTAGTACCTATAGCAATATCTACATCAGCAGTACTACCAATTACGGTATTACCTCCCGCATCTCGGATTGTAGCTACTACATTGCTCATGGTAGCTCCACCTGCCGTATTCGAAGGTTCGGTAGTAAATACTACCTCTACAGGTACTCCGATAGTGATATCGAATGCCGATGAAGTAGCTCCTGTTAATCCTGTCGAGCTAGCATTGAGTGTATAACCTGTTCCTGCTTTATCTATGCTCAGGAGTGAGAAAGTAGCTACACCAGCAACCGCTGCCTCAGTGGCTGTTCCACTTAAGCTACCCACACTAGGGTTAGTGCCAATTGCTAGGGTAACGTTGGCAGTACTACCGGTTACGGTATTTCCTGCTGCATCCTGAATAGTGGCCACTACATTACTCATGGTAGCCCCGCCTGCTGTATTCGAAGGCTGGGTAGTGAAAACCACCTGAGTTGCAGCTCCTTCTGTAATATTAAATGTACCGGAAGTAGCTGTTGCTAAAGCTCCGGAAGAAGCCTCCAAAGTATAGCCTGTGCCTACTTTATCAATGCTTAATCCAGTGAAAGTAGCCACACCTGCTACTGCTGGTACTGTTGCTCCTCCACTTAGTGTTCCTGAACCAGGGTTAGTATCGATAGCCAAGGTGACATTATCAGTACTGCTGGTTATGATATTACCATTTGCATCCTGAATAGAGGCCACAATACTAGCCATAGGCGCATCACTTACTGTGCTGGCTGCCGGCTGAGTAGTAAATACTACCTGAGTAGCAGGGCCAGGACTGAATACAACCGTTGCAGGGGATCCATTTGTGAGTGCTACTTCAGGAGTAGTACCTCCATCAATATCATCGTCAACTGTGGCAGTAACGTTCACACTTTCTGCTACAGTACTCTTCACTGTTACAGAGGCTATACCACTTGAGTTTGTCGTGGCTGTGGCCGAACTCAATGTAGCCGAACCAGTTACGGCAAAGCTCACATTTACTCCCGATGTGCTGATATTATTACCACTAGCATCTTTCAGTTGAACAGTAATTGTCTCTGTATCTGAATTATCTGCAATGGCAGCACCATCTGTTTCAGCAATAACGGTACCCGCAGCTGCTACAGAAATAGCACCCGGATTGAAGGTTACTGTTATTGGAGAACCATTTGTGATTGCTGCATCTACAGTATCATCATTGTTTGTATCTATCTGTGCAGTAACATCTGCTGAACCTGCAACGGTAGAGGTAAGTGTTACACTGGCCACACCACTTGCATTAGTTAATACCACTCCTGCATCGCTTAGTGTACCTAGCGTAGTTGCAAACTGTACTTCTACATTGGCAAGTGCCAGGTCCGTTCCGTTTTCGTTTTTCAGTTGTACTGAAATAGTAGCAGCTTCAGTGCCATCTGCTTCTCTGGTAAGATCGGCTCCACTAATCAATGTACCTGTTGCTGCCACACTTGGATCATCATCAGTTAATGTATAGGTAGTAGATGTTTCCGTGGTTGTACCACCATCGGCATCTCCTATTGACAATGATGCTCCCGGATTTTCCAGTGTCAGAATGATTGTTTCGTTCGGCTCTGGATCATTATCTCCGGTTATGCTCAGGTTCAGATCTGTTGCGCCTGTTATGGTCACCGTCTGAGCCGTTGTGTAATCTCCTGCTGGTATAGTTACGCTCACAGGGGTAGGTGCGTTAAATGCATAGTCCGTACCTCCTGTTGCTGTACCTGTAAAGGCCACATCTATTGTGGTATTTGCTGTGATCACCCCACCTTTTACGGTCAGTGCCGGCAAATTACCTCCTGTGTTTTCATCATCAGAATAAGTTGCCTCTGCAAACTCTACTAAAATCTGGTTTGTACCGAACGTGATATACTCACCATCGTTCAGGTCAAGTGTTAATTTCCAGTCTGTACCATCTAATGTCATCAACTGTGGTGTGTCATCAGAGAAGTCTGTATCTGTGCTTTGAATCAGGTAGATGTTTGTTGCAGCTGCCGGTAATTTAGCTGTTAAAGTGCTGCTATTATCCGGAATACTGATTTCTACATTTCCGATAGTACCAGTCTCCTGTACCTGCCAGCTACGTGCCAGCATTTCAAATCCTGAAGGCGCTCCGGAAGTACTAAAATCTGCAATTGCACCTCCATTATCAGCCATTAACATAAAGCTTCTGTTCGCACTGAACGAGTTAGCGTTGGCACTATTATCTGCGGCAATTGCTCCTAAACCAACAGTCAGCATACCATCGGCATGGATAGATTTAGATTGCTTTTGTACCAGTGCAGAGTTATCATCTCTACCTATACCAAAGATGTTATTCTTATATGTTCCGGCATTTACATTATCCCAGATTTTGGTTGTTCCATCAGATGCTAAATAATCAGTGGCTACTGTCTGATCTAGGGTAATACCGTATTTCAGTGCCAGATATGACTCTATCTGTAAGCGTTCAGTACCTGTGCTATTAGCGCCATTGTAAATCACCACTTCGGCAATATTACCCGGCCATCTGGCTACTCCATAAGCCGCGCTACCAATTGTACCCACAGTACCGTCAACCAGATTGTGATCTACATTATCTCCTGCTATCACCAATGCTTTACCATTAGTTCTTAAACCATCTGTTCCTGCAAGGTTAGTATAGGCTACAATGGCAGGTGTATTTAATGGCCAGCTATTGTCTGTTGAACTTATGCTATTGCCATCTGCATCTACATGAGGATCTGTAGCATCTGCTCCCAAGCTGATATTAGAGTTTGCTCCCGCATCGGAACCTATACCAGCAAGGTACCTTGATCCGCTTGATCTATCGGCCACTACATAAATGGCTCTGTCGGCAGTACCTGCAGTAAACTGAGCACCTGTAATGTTATAACTCTGGTCTGTACCATTGAAAGCAACCTGCGGGTTAAAGTTGATTAAGTCTGAACTCAATGCAGGGCTGTTCACTCCCGTAACAGTAGCTTCTACTTCTGACTGGTCTGTCCAAGTGGCACCACCATTGTCAGCTCTTAACCACAGGCTCATGTTTGCTACCACACCTCCCGGTGCCAACTGAAGCTTGGCTAATGTGAAGGTTACACCATCTGCAAGGTTCACGTTGATCTCACCATTCGCATCCAGTGGTCCTACTGTTGTAATTGCAGTAGTAAAGTCCCCATCTGTAGTAGTAATTAATGACCAATCGTCATTGAATCCTTCAAACTTAAGGTTCACTGATTGAGTAAAGTTGGCTGTTTTCTCAACCTTCCACTCTCTTGTAGTACGAGAAGTAAAATCTACTGTACCCAGCTCCGTTACCTGAGTAGTTATTGCTCCTCCATTGTTTGCAATCATAAAGAACTGCTTGTCATTAGTGTGTGGAATTGTTCTTGTAATATCATTGTTAGCGCTTGCAAAGTCAGCATCAAGGGATACCGTCATAATAGCACCGCTATTTAAGGACTTAGATACTCTTTGATCCAGGGCAGAGAACTTGTCTCTACCAATACCAAAGATATCGCTGGTATAACCTGTGTTTTCAGAAGCATCCCACATGGTAGTTCCATCCGAAGCCAGATAGTCCGTTGCTATAGTCTGATCCAGTGTAATACCATATTTCAACGCCAGGTATGAATCTACTTTTAATCTGTCAGTTGCCGAAAGATCCTGATTGTAAGAGATACCTTCGAGGATTAAACCTTCCAAACCTGAACCTGATGAAGTTCCGTTTAGCCTGTGGTCAGAAGCTGACAAGCTTGATACGTTAGTTCTATCAAATGCATTATCCAATGTCCCATTCACAAAGAATCGACTATCAGCTGTTCCCGTGATATCACCATCATAACTTCTGGCTACAATGGTACTGATACCTTGTGGTATTGTTACTGTACCCAGATGTGAACCTGAAGGCAGTTTACCTTCTAATACATTCGTATTATTAGGACCAAAGAAATCACCTGATACTGTGTGTCCAGACATCAGGAAGTCATTATCTCCAATAGTTTCGCGATTGATTACAAACACGTTTGTATAAGCATTGTCACCAAATTGCCACGTCTGATCAGGCAATGAGTAACCTACCGCATCACCAAATTTAACGGCTGGGTTAAAGTTGATGGAGTTAGTAAAGTAAGTTGGTGTACCTATGGCTGCTGTTGTGGAATTGGACTGATCAGACTGATCTTCCCAGGCTGTAGCCGTAGTATTGTTTCCTGTATGAGTTACTCCTAAATCTGCTTTTGCCCAGAAGTTGAGGTCATTAATAACTCCACCTGGTGCGGTTTGCAGCTTGGCAAGTGTAAATACTACACCATCGGCCAAAGTAGCTGTTATTTCACCATCAGCGTTCAATGCGCCTACTGTGGTGATACCTGTAGAGAAATCACCATCGGCTTTGGTAATCAAAGACCAGTTTTCATTGAAACCTTCAAATTTAAGGTTAATCGCTCCTACACTACCTGTATTCTCTACTTTCCATTCTCTGGCAATTCGTATGTTGAAGTCAACCAACTCCAGTTCGGTTTGCTGCTGGGCAGTAGTACCACCATTGCTGGCAATCATTAAGAATTGCTTGTCTGCACTAAATGTCGTTGTTCTTCCTGCATCGTCATTGGCAGCTGCAAAGTCGCTGTCTAGCGCTGCTGATAATATGGAAGTTCCATTGATTGATTTGGATACACGCTGGTCTAAACCTGAATTATCGTCTCTACCAATACCGAAAATGTTGTTCTTGTATAAACCGTTGTCGGTTGCACTCCAAATTATGGTAGACCCATCTGAAGCCAGATAATCAGTAGCGGCAGTCTGATCCAGTGTGATACCGTACTTAATGGCAAAATAGGTTTGTGCTCTTTCAAGTTCTGCTGCTGAAAGCACTTTTGAGTACAATGCTACTTCTGCCAAATCTCCCTGATAATACCTTGCTCCACCACCTGGGTTGTAAGTACCTACTCTATCCGGAGCAAAATCTCCGGCTCCGGCAAATGCTATATTATGTGTTTGTATGCCATTTTCCAATACTCTGAATAAATCAGCCGTATTGCTCACAGTAGCTGAAACTATTTTGTAAGTATCAGGGTGTGGATTAGTACCTGATGCCGGCAAGGTGGCCGAAGTATTGTTCAGTCTAAAGGACCAACGGTCATCATCGTTGAGGAAATGCCCTGAATTGTTGTCCTCTGCAATTACCGATCCTTTACTAGCTCCGTTATCGTCCATTTTCATAATGGCCAGGATGGTGACTTCATCTCCTGCACTGGTAGATGGAATGGCTAAGAATTCATCTACACCATCAAAATCAACCACAGGGTTAAAGTTCAATTCATTTACAAGTAATGCTGGCTGGTTAGCCGCTGTTCCTTGCGTGGCATGGTTGGTTTCACTGATTGAATGGTCATTCCATGCACTAATATCGGCTGCAGAACCTCCAGATCCGGAGTTGTCCTGAGTGGTTACGCTCTCATTGGCTTTTACCCAGAATTGCAAGTCTTCTGCCACCCCTCCCGGAGATTGCTGAATTTTAGCTAATGTAATTACATCTCCATCATTAAGGGTTACAGGTGCATTAAGTTCACCACTGGCATTTAAGGTACCAATAGTGCTTAGTCCTGTAGAGAAGTCTCCATTGGTGGTTGATATAACAGACCAGGTATCATCGAAGCCTTCGAATTTAAGGCTGATAGCACCTACTGTACCAATGTTCTCTACTTTCCATTCTCTGGCAATTCTGAAATTGTACTCATCCAGATCAATTTCTGTACTCTGGAATGCATCGGTTGCACCGCCATTGTTTGCAAAAACGATGAACTGATAATCTGTACCAAACTCTGAGGTTCTTACGGCATCTGTATTAACCGCCACAAAGTTATTGTCTAATGCCGCTATCAAGATGCCTCCCGTATTACTCGATCTTGAGATACGCTGGTCAAGTCCTGACCTGTCGTCTCTACCTATACCAAAAATATCGCTGTTATAAGTTCCGTTGTCTGTTGCACTCCAGATTACTGTGGTACCATCAGATGCCAGGTAATCCATAGGTGTACTCTGGTCTAAAGTAAGCCCGTATTTAATGGCCAGGTAGGTATCTATCCTTTGTCTTTCCACAGCAGTAGGTACAGTATTGTAGGTAAATACTTCTGAGATTTTACCCAGCCAATCATCCCCCTGCGGTCCATTACCCAGACTAAAGATTTCAGAACTGCTTGGTAATACCCCACCAAGAGCACCATCTGCATCAGGTGCAACGGAGTAGCTTCTTCCGTCTACATATACGTTTGGCAATGCACTGACATTACTATCATAATGCAAACTGAACAACTGAGGTCGTGTTGACTGAATGTTATCTGCAATAATCTCAAAATCATCATTAAACCCAACCTGTATTGTATTTGTATTCCCTCCGTCAAAACCTGCGGCATCGTACATAAAAGATAATTCAAGCACATTTTCTGCATCAGCATCTGTATCTAGCCAGCCTCTATTTGTACCAATAACATTGGATTGATACAAGCCATATAGCACAATGGCAGCATCTCCCTCAAACCACAGTGAACTAGCATCTACTTTAATAAAATCGCCACCATCAAACTCCAGTGTAGGATTAAAATTGATTCCATTGGAAGTAAACGCTGCATTAGTCCCTTCATTCAAGTTATTTCCGTTACCCGACTGGTCTATCCAACCATCTACATCAGTTGTAGCATCGGTTGCTGGAGTAGTAAATGTATTATTCTCAAATACACCTGCATCCGCTTTTACCCAGAATTCCAAACCGGCAGATACACCTCCCGGAGCAACCGCTGTCCTTGCCAAAGTAAAGTACAGCTCATTTGGTAGGGATACTGATAGGTCTACACCAGTAATTTCTCCATCGGCATTTAATGCCCCAACTGTAGTAATACCAGCATCAAAGTTACCATCGCCAGTTGTTATCAGCGACCAGGTATTGTCGAAACCTTCAAACTTCAGGTTTACCGTACTCACTCCGTTTACATTGTTTACTTTCCACTCTCTGGCAATACGTACATTAAAATCGGTATCGTCTAACTCTGTGGACTGGCCTGTTTGGTCTGTAGATCCGCCATTGTTGCCAATGGTCAGGAATTGTAAATCGGCAGCATGCGCAGTGGTACGTACCGCATCATTATTGAGGGTTGTAAAATCGTTATCTAAAGACACTGAAGCAATGGCTCCTGTATTGGAAGACTTACCAATGCGCTGGTCGAGCAACGACATATCATCACGACCAATACCAAAGATATCATTGTCATAGCCTACGTTTTCATTGGCTTCCCACATTAGTGTAGTACCGTCTGAGGCCAGGTAATTTTGTGGTGTGCTTTGATCCAGCGTAAGTCCATATTTCAAGGCAAGGTAAGAGTTTACTCTTTGTCTTTCAGTCAGACTCAACTCTCTGGTGTAAACCACTGTTTCTCCTATCAAACCGTCCAGTTCGTTATCATCTTGCTGCTGGCTATGCCCTAGGTTAATATTGCTGCTGGACAACATGGAGACAGTATAGCCTGCAAATACTTCTTCCGCACCATTTAATCCTAATGTTACTCCAGCCACATTGTTGGTATATTGGCCTGATAACAGGTATGGCATATTCGCAGAGATTGTTGTGCTATGGAAAGGCTGACTTCCAACCTCGGAGTTATCTTGGATACTTACCTTATTGCTATCGAAACCAAAGTTGGGTTCAAAATCATTGCTAACAGAGCCAATATCCATTATAGGAGTCATTAAAGTACCCTCCAATATATCTGTCTGTGCAATGGCAAATAGTGACATACCAGCACTAACACCCAAAAATTCATTGTCAGGCCTCATTTCTTCACCATTGCCTTTGGCCCACTCTACAGTCGGGTTAAAGTTGATGAAACGCGAGGTAGCATATTTTGGCCCTCCCTGTGCCTGATCGGTAAAGTTGTATTTGTTCACCGATTGGTCGATCCATGAAGTTACGTTAGCTCCATCCGTAGTAGTATTGGTTCCCTGATCTGCTTTCATCCATACCGTCAGGTCTTCTACTACCCCACCCGGGCCTTTTTGCAACTTGGCCAGGGTGAATATTATACCATCACCCAGTGTCACAGCAATCTCTCCATTACTGTCTAATGCTCCAACTGTATTAAAGGCTGAAGTAAAATCTCCATCTGCTTTAGTCAGTAACGACCAGGTATCGTCAAAGCCTTCAAATTTCAGGTAGACTTCTCCAATACCACTTGCATTGCCTACTTTCCATTCTCTGGACGTACGAATAGAGAAGTTAGTCAAGTCCAATTCTGTTACCTGATCGGTAGTAGCTTCTCCATTGTTAGCAATGGTCAGGAATTGTAAATCACCAGCAAATGTTGTAGTACGTGCTGCATCATCATTAGCTGTTGTAAAGTCATTGTCCAGTGATACTGAAAGCACCGCCCCAGTTTGCATTGGTTTGGCAATGCGCTGATCTAAACCAGACCTGTCATCTCTACCTATACCAAAGATGTCGTTCTTATAGTCGCCATTGGCTATAGCATCCCATATTATGGTACCATCTGATGCCAGGTAATTGGTCGATCCACTGTTTAAAGTAACCCCATACTTAAATGAAAGATATGAATCTACTTTTTGCCTATCTGTATCAGACAATGCCGCGCTGTAGACGGCTATCTCAGGAATAGCGCCTTCAAAATCTAAGGTACCATCGGATCTTGTACCAATTCTATTCCCCGTAGCAATACCATTTCGTGGGCCATCTGTTTTAGTATTCCCGAGGCCATAATTAAGAAATACTTCTCTAAAATCAGCTATCTCATCATAACGGGCGCTGATGATATTAGGGTATCCAGAGGTTATTAATCCTCCGGGAGATATTAGCGAATTGCCCCACCAGAAATTACCGAAATCTCCGGCAGTAGTCTGGTTGATGTTTAATCCATTAGCTGCACCAGCACTTCCAGGTCCAAGATGCAGAATTATCTGCTCGCCAGTTTTAGTCCCTGGTACAACCACAGAATATAGTGTATATGGTGCATCTCCAGCCTGGGCTACCTCATTTGGCAAGGCTATCCAATCATTAGCTCCATCAAAGTTAACAACGGCATTATAGTTTACCTCGTTCGTTTGATAAGATACATCTCCATTGATCGTACCATTACTAGCATTCACCGATTGATCTTCCCAGGTAGTAATTGAAGTACCATCAACTGTTTGTCCGGTACCCTTGTCAGCTTTTAACCATAAATCCAGATTAGCTACTACTCCTCCAGGGGCAACCTGCAATCTAGCTAGTGTGAAAACTACTCCATCTGCAAGCGTAGTAGTAATCTCGCCATCTGCATTTAGTGCTCCAACAGTAGTAATACCCATTGAGAAATCACCATCTCCTTTGGTTATCAAAGACCAGGTATCGTCAAAGCCTTCAAATTTTAAATGTACTTCTCCAACACCTCCTGTATTGTCTACTTTCCATTCTCTGGAAGTACGGATGCTAAAATGATCATTCTCCAGTTCCGTATCCTGTTCAGTAATTGGATCACCATTGTTGGCAATGGTCAGGAATTGTAAATCATTGGCATGTGCTGTAGTACGTGCCACATCATCATTGGCTGTTATAAAATCATCATTAAGCGAAACTGAAAGTATTGCCCCTGTTTGCATTGATTTAGCAATACGCTGATCCAAGCCAGACCTATCATCTCTACCGATACCAAAAATATCGTTTTTATATAATGCATTATCTGTGGCATTCCACATAATGGTAGTACCATCTGAGGCCAGATAATCGGTTGCTCCATCGTTTAAAGTAAGCCCATACTTAAATGACAGATATGAGTCTACTCTTTGTCTTTCTGTATCAGACAATGCTACGCTGTAAATGGCTACTTCAGGGATGGTACCTTCGAAATCTAAGGTTCCATCAGGCCTTGCACCAATTCTATTGACTGTATTTAAACCACTTCTTGGGCCTTCCGTTGCAGATTTTTCAAGGCTATAATTATGAAATATTTCCCTGAAATCGGTTGTCTGGTTATATCGGCTACTGATAATACTAGGGTATCCGGAGGTTATTACACCTCCGTCAGACTCCAGGGTATTACCCCACCAGAAATTACCGAATGATCCGGCATTATTCTCGTATATATTTAACCCATTAGCTGAATTTGCAGTTCCGGTAGGCCCAAGATGTAAAATTATCTGTTCGGTGGTTTTAGCCCCTGGTACAACTACTGAATATAGTGTATATGGCGTATCTCCTGTCTGGGCAGCTTCACTTGGTAAATCTATCCAATCATTCACCCCATCAAGGTTAACTGCTGCATTGTAGTTAACCTCATTGGTTTGATAAGATACATTTCCACCGACTGTACCATTCTTTGTGTACACGGATTGATCTTCCCAGGTAGTAATAGCTGCATTGTCAGTAGTCTGTCCTGTTCCTTGATTGGCTTTGAGCCATAAGTCAAGATTGGCTACTACACCACCTGGAGCAATTTGTAATCTTGCTAGTGTGAAAGTTGTATTATCGGCTAGTGTAACTCCTAGAATCTCTCCATCGCTATTTAAAGCACCTACTGTAGCAATGCCTGTAGTGAAGTCACCATTTCCATCAGTTGTAATTAGCGTCCATCTTTCGTCAAATCCTTCAAATTTTAGATTGACAGGTCCCACGCCATTGGTATTGTCTACCTTCCATGCTCTGCCGGTTCGGATAGTATAATTCGTTTTATCAATTTCCGTATCCTGATAGAGCACACTTCCACCATTATTACCAATGGCTAGGAATTGTAAATCGCTGCCATGTTCTGTGGTACGTGAGGCATCGGCATTGGTACTGGTAAAATCAGTATCAATAGAAACCGTTAAGATGCTACCATCATTGATAGACCTGGCAATTCGCTGATCCAGCAATGATTTGTCATCTCTACCTATACCAAAAATATCGTTGTTAAATAATGCATTATCTGTGGCATTCCACATAATGGTAGTACCATCAGATGCAGTATAGTTTGTTGGTGTGGTCTGATCCAGTGTTATACCATATTTAAATGCCAGATAAGATTCTACTCTGTTTTGTTCGGCAGCACTTAATTGCCAAGGGAAATAAACTACTTCGGCAATGTTACCGTCAAAGCCGTCTCCATTGGCATCAGTGTTATGTCCAATGGTGAAATCTGCAAAGTCATTCAAATAGGTTTGCCAGTCTTCTGTGGCGGTTGTTGGCCCTGTCACCAAACCATTTTTGGCTAATCGTACATTGTCGGAAGTTACCACTGTAGGGTCTTCGAACATTACAGATGCTAATACTGGTTTGTTAGCGGCATCGAAAAATGCCGCATCTGTGATTTTTGTGAAGCTAAAGCTCTCCAGGGTCAAGGCATCAAAATCTGATCCAGTGCCAGTGTTTAATAAGAAACCTCTGTCTCCTTCGTCTTTACCTTGCTGGAATACCGCTCCGGCACCTGCGGCAAGCGATGCTTTGTCCATTACAACATAGACAGACCTTGACTGTGAACCAAAGGCCAGACCTGTAGTAGTATTAGCCGAAGCCATTCTGGCATCCTGGAAAGTAATATATGGGTTGAAATTAAAGTTTTGTGTAGCTGTGGTTACCTGATACAATGGAGTACCAGTAGCTGAAGTCAGGTCATTGTTATTTGGTCCCTGATCTATCCACTCAGTAGCTGTTGTATTGTTACCTGTATTGGTCACACCCAGGTCAGCTTTGTACCAGGCCCCTAGTTGTCCTCCTTGTACACCAAGTGCCGAAGGCAGGAAGTAAGCAGTTTCCGGAATAGTTACAAAGGTTCCTGGTGCGGAAGGTAATGCCCATTTCAATACCAGGTTCTGTCCTCCGCCAATATCGCCATAGCGTACTTCAAAATCATAATAGCTACCTGCTGTCAGGTCGGCACTTGTCACATCAATATTTGCCCCGACATCTCCCTGGTTCATTTTAGTAGTAGAGTTGTCGGTTATCTGTAAGTAACCGTCATCATCTACGGCTTCAATTCTGATAGTGTATAAACCAGATTCGGGTGCCTTCAAACGCGCTTTCAGGATCAAGGAGTAGTTATCTGCCTTTTCGCTGTCCACCACGTTGTCAATGTCGCTCATGGTTTCAATAAAACCACTAGTGAGCAGGTTTGCGGTAATGCCGTTTTCAGGTGTAGCATCTCCTGCATCATATAGTTCAAAATAGACCCCTTCTTTGGCCACTACAGGAGAGAATACCCCACCCGGTGCCAGTATCCTTCTTACCAAAGTAAAGTATGTGCCATCGGTAAGGGTAATGCCTGTGATTTCTCCATTCTCGTCCAGGTTTCCAGCCTCTACTGCTCCAGTAGAGAAATCTCCTGTAGCACTTGTCAGAATGGTGAATGTCTCATCGAAGCCATCAAATTTCAGGTTTACAGCGCCTACACTACCAGTATTATCTACTTTCCATTCACGTGCTGTTCTCACCGAATATTTGGTCAGGTCCAGTTCGGAAACTTGTCCGGTGGTTGCCTCTCCGTTATTGGCGATCATCAGGAATTGCTTATCAGCACCAAATGTGGTGGTTCTTCCTGCATCAGTGTTGGCACTTACAAAATCATTATTTAGTGCCACAGTCAATATGCTTCCCATATTCACTGATTTAGAAACTCTCTGATCCAGTTGAGATTGATCATCTCTACCTATACCAAAGATATCACTAACATACCCTGTATTGTCAGAGGCTTTCCAGAACGTGCTGGCACCATCAGAAGTCAGATAATCTGTTGGGTTACTCTGATCTAATGTGATACCGTATTTAATAGCCAGATAACTCTCTACTCTTTGGCGTTCAGTGGTCGAAAGCACCCAAGGGAAATGGACTACTTCCATAACCTTTCCATCATGACCATCACCAGTGTAGTCGTTGAAAGTACCTACAGAAAGGTCTTCATTAGCATTTAATGTAGTTGTCCAGGTTTTAGTTTCAGCTTCTAACTGCTTTCCATTACCATAAAGGATGGCATTATTACTAGCCAATACCCCGGTATTCTGGTAAGTACCTGCCAACATGTAAGGCTTATTGCTTTGTGTGAAAAAGTCCATTGACAATACATTATTGCTATTGGATGCAAAAACCGCATCATCTGCTGAAGTAAAGAGTCCGAAACCTTGTGAGGTAGCACCCTGACCTATTGCAGTTACCCAACCGTCCCCAACATTGTAAGTGGTTTTAGTAACAACAGAAAAAACCGTCTTACCAGATTGACCTAGTGCTAACCCACTAGCATCATCAGCTCCTTCCAACTGATCATCTGTAAATGCAATTGAAGGATTAAAGTTGATCAACTCTCCTGCAGTAGAAGTATATCTTAATGGATTACCAACAATCAAAGAAAGGTCATTGCCATTGTCCGAAGCATCTGTCCATGCCGTAGCATCTGTACCATCTCCAGTATCGGTTACTCCTGCATTGGCTTTGTACCAGGCCGTCAATAACGGACTATCCAGGAATAAAGCACTGGCAGGAATGGCTCCAAAGCTATTACCATTATCCGGACCACTATACTCTAAGTTTAGTGTCTCCGTTCCTGTAGCTTCGCTAAACCTCACTTCCAAAGCATAAAGACCAGCAGCCAAACTGATAACACCACTTGTTGATGTTCCGTTATCAGCTGCCAATTGTAATACACCATTGACAAATAATGCTGCATCGTCATCTGTGTCCAGGAACCTGAAAGTATAATCACCTCCGGTAGTAACCTGTAAATTTGTGTTAAAGACTAAAGAAAAGTTATCTGATATCTCATTCAGTACCAAGTCATCAGGATTGGTCAAATCATCTACATACCCTGTACTTTTGAAAGTACCCAGAATACCGTTCTCAGGTGTAGCGTCATATCCACTGAATAATTTATAGGCAACTCCGTTAGTTGAGTTTGCTGTAGTAAATACACCACCCGGTCCAAAGGTATTTTTGGCAAGCGTAAATGTTACTCCGTCTGCCAAAGTTACTCCTGTAATTACGCCATCCGAATTTAATGTTCCTACAGTAGTAATACCTGCGGAGAAGTTTCCATCGGTAGTAGTAATCAATGACCACTCACTACCGTAGCCTTCGAATTTCAGGTTGACAGCTCCTACTCCACCAGTGTTATCTACCTTCCACTCTCTCATGATACGTAGGTTGAAGCTACCCATATCAATTTCGCTACTCTGTGGGAACAGTGCTCCATTGTTATTAGCAACCACTAAGAACTGCTTATCACTGCCATGTGAGGCTGTTCTGCCTGCATCATTATTAGCGGCTGTAAAATCGTTGTCCAGTGCAACAGTAATAATTGCATCAGGATTCACTGATTTAGATACTCTTTGATCCAAACCAGATCTGTCGTCTCTGCCTATACCGAAAATATCGTGATTGTATACGCCATTGTCTGTGGCATTCCACATGGTAGTGGTACCATCCGAAGCCAGGTAATCTGTCACTACATCCTGATTTAGCGTAAAGCCATATTTAAGGGCAAAATAAGATTCTACCCTTTGGCGATCGTTGGCGCTTAACTCAGTATTGTACACCACCATTTCTGGCATGGTGCCTATCAGGCCATAAAAACCAGTATGAGCGCCTCCAATGGTATACCTTGAATCGCTATTCCAATCTCCTGTATTGGTATTACCCGTACTTAAAAGTCCATTGTTGGAAAAACTACCTACTCCTGAAGCATTTCTGGATACTCCAAAAAGGTTAGGTTGGCCTCTGGTTATTGGAGCCTCGATAATATTCGAACCTTCATTATACCTTTTAAAAAGAATATTGTCATCCGACTCTCTCATAAGGAAGTGGAAGGCATTAGCTCTATTCGTTGATTGAGGAGAGAAAAATGAATGGTGTCCATTTGCAGGACTCTCACTTTTAAACTGGCCTATAGCTGTAATTGCATGACCTTCCAGTGCTGTTAATCCAAAATTGGTGGTACTATTGGTAAAGTAATCATTACCATCAAAATCAATTACCGGGTTAAAGTTCAACAGGTTATCAGCATCGTTTTCATAAGTAGGATTTCCTGTTACGCCTGTAAAGTCATCCCCAGAAAGGTTAGGCAAAGAAGTCAATGCTGTACCATCGGTGGTAATACCTCCGTTTTCGGTTGCTTTCACCCATACCTGTAGGTTGGCTGAAACGCCACCCGGAGCCGGTTGGTCTATTTTGGCCAGTGTAAATGTCATTCCATCGGTGAGGGTTACTCCTGTGATTTCACCATTAGCATCTAAGGCGCCTTCATTGGTTATGCCTGTTGAGAAATCCCCATTGCTACCTGTAGTAATCAAAGACCAGGTATTATCAAAGCCTTCAAACTTGAGGTTAACTGCTCCTATATTTCCTGTATTATCTACCTTCCATTCCCTGACAAGTCTTTCATTGAAGTTGGTTACATCCAGTTCATTGGTTTGGGAGAATAGCGAACCACCATCACTAGCAATCATCAAAAACTGTTTGTCATTTAGGTGGGCGGTTGTTCTGCTCGCATCCTTGTTGGCTACTGTAAAGTCGTTGTCCAGTGATACTGTAACTATTGCACTGGAGTTAATGGACTTGGCCACACGCTGATCCAAATCGGAAAGGTCGTCACGACCAATACCAAATATATCAACCTTATAATCACCATTATCTGTAGCATCCCAGAAGGTACTTCCGTCTGAAGCCAGGTAATCTGTAGCAGAAGCCTGACTTAATGTAATACCGTATTTAATAGCCAGATAACTATTGACTCGCTGGCGTTCCTCGTCAGTCAGTTTGGCACTATGCAATATAATTTCACTTACATTTCCAATAAACTCTCTGGCATTTGCCGCACCTATCAGTGTATTACCTGATTCCGTATTGTTGAAGTTGACCGTGTTTGTTGCACTTGTAAAAGATACCCCTCCATTAAAAGCAGCTGCCCAATCATTAGTAGCACTATAGGTGTTATATATATTTGGCAACCTCAGATCGATTGAAGCGCCAAGAGGTGGAGAAGCCGGGTTCCAAACATTGCTACCAGCCGATGATCCAAAATCTGCACCAAATGTTTCATAGATATTACCATCAGAGAAGTCATATTGTTGACCGTGGTCTACTGAAAAGCCAGCAAACTCATAAGGGAAGCCTCCAGCTACAGTGTTTGTGGTATTGGCCTGGAGCACGGAGAATACTTCTGCCGAAGTAGCACCTGTTAATGCATTCAATCCGGTATATTGAAAATAAGTACCATCATTAAAGGTTACATAAGGGTTAAAGTTAATACCACTAGCTGTATATGCCATAGCACTACCTCCTCCAGCAACTGTCTCCCCAGTATGGTTTTCAGTATGATCAGCCCAGGCAGTTGGAATATTTGAACCATCGAGTGTAAGTCCATCATTGGCTTTTACCCAAAGTTCCAGACTGCCTGTAACCCCACCTGGAGCTTGCACAAATCTGGCCAATGTAAAGATCATGCCATCGGTAAGTGTAATACCTGAAATTTCGCCACTGGCATTCAGAGCTCCCTGATTGACCACTGTTCCTGAGAAATCTGATCCAGTCGTAGTAATCAGGGACCAGTTGTTATCATAACCTTCAAATTTTAAGTTTACTGCACCTACAGTTCCTGTATTATCAACTTTCCACTCCCTTATCAATCTTGTATTGAAGTTGGCATCGTTCAATTCATTACTTTGGGTAAGGAATGCCCCACCATCATTGGCAATCATTAAGAATTGCTTATCCGAACCAAAGGCAGTCGTTCTACCCCCATCGGTATTGGAATTAGTAAAGTCACTGTCGAGTGCCACAGTTACAACATCACTTGTATTGGCAGAACTTGACACCCGCTGATCTAATTGTGAAAGATCATCGCGACCAATACCAAAAATATCGTTGTTATAGCCTGCATTAGCCATTTCCGACCAGAAGACAGAACCATCTGAAGCCAGATAGTCAGTACCAGTAGTTTGATCCAGTGTGATACCGTATTTGATAGCCAGATAACTTTCTACTTTTTGACGTTCCGTGGCCGAAAGTACCCATGGGTAATGGATCACTTCCATGATTTTGCCATCATGACCGTTCGTACCATCATTTAATACACCCACGGAAATATCTTCATTGTCGTTCAATTGGGTTGTCCAGGTTTCTGTACCTTGTTGCAATTGTTTGCCATCGGCATACAAAGTGGCATTATTACTCCCTTCAATTGTGTTGTTCTGATAGGTTCCTGAAATCAGTGTTGGGAAATTGCTCTGGGTAAAGAAGTTAGTACCTTCTATAAAATCTGCCTGTGCATCCAGGCGCAAATCGTCTGTTTCTGTATACAAGCCGAATGCCGCAGAGGTGATGTCCCTACCAATACCTGTAATCCATCCGGCACCCACATTAAATGTAGTTTTAGTAACAACAGAAAACACAGTTTTACCAGATTGCCCTAATGCCAGACCATTGGCATCATCAGAGCCTCCTAGCTTGTCATTTGTGAAAATAATGGCTGGATTAAAATTGATTAACTCTGTTGCAGAAGTAGCGTAGTGCAATGGATTACCAAAAACATAACTCAGATCATTTCCATTGTCTGAAGCATCTGTCCATGCAGTAGCGTTAGTTCCTTCTGCACTACTGGTTACTCCAGCATTGGTTTTGTACCATGCAGTCAAAAGGGGACTGTTCAGGAATAATGTACTTGCAGGTATTGCGGTAAATGTATCTCCACTATCAGGGCCATCATATTCCAGATTGAGTGTAGTGGCGCCTGTGGCCCTGCTGTACCTTAGTTCTATGGTATGCAATCCGGCAGCCAGATTTATTGGTGCAACTGTGGCAAGATTTACACCTTCTTCTGTACCTGATAATTGTTGTACTCCATCAATAAAAAGTGCTGCCGACCCTGCAAGCCCGGTAAACCTGAAATCATAATCTCCTGCTGTGGTAATTTCCAAATTAGTATTCATCACCAAAGAGAAGTTTGTGGAAATTTCATTAGCCAGTAAGTCGTCTGGATTAGTCAGGTTATCCATATAACCTGTACTCTTGAATGTGCCTAAAATTCCATTTTCAGGAGTGGCATCAAAGCCAGTGTATAATTTATAAGCTACTCCATTGGTAGCGTCTGCAGTAGTAAATACACCGCCCGGACCGAATGTATTTTTAGCCAGTGTAAAAGTCACACCATCAGCCAATGTCACTCCAGTGATCTCACCATTGTTATCCAATGGACCTACTGTAGTAATGCCCGCAGAGAAATCTCCGTCTGAAGTGGTAATCAATGACCATTCGTCACCGTAACCACTGAACTTCAGGTTTACAGGTCCTACTCCACCAGTATTGTCTACCTTCCACTCACGCATAATGCGTAAGTTGAAATCTGAAGTTATCTCATTGCTTTGCGAGAACAGTGCTCCATTATTATTTGCAATCACTAAGAATTGCTTGTCGCTGCTGTGTGCTGTAGTACGACCTGCATCGTTGTTGGCAGCCGCAAAGTCATTATCAAGGGCCACGGTAATAATGGCATCAGAATTGACGGACCTTGATATTCTTTGATCCAGCCCTGATCTGTCATCTCGGCCAATACCGAAAATATCGTGGCTATACAGGCCATTGACTGAAGCATCCCAAAAAACAGTGGTGCCATCAGAAGCCAGATAGTCAATAGGACTGTCTTCGTTCATAGTTACCCCATATTTGAATGCCAGGTACGAATCTACCCTTTGCCTTTCTACATCGGAAAGGGCCACATCGTAAACCGCTATTTCCGGGATAGTCCCTTTGAAATCCCTCAGTAAATCGGACCTGATACCAATCCTGTTTCCGGAAGCGGTACCATTTCGTGCCCCGTCCGTTTCCGAAGCTTTAAGGTTGTAATTATGGAATGTTTCCCTGAAATCGGTTACCTCATTATAGCGCGAACTGATAATGTTAGGTAAACCTGCTGTTACCACTCCACCAGAAGATTGCAGGTTATTATTCCACCAGAAACTATTGACATCACCATTATTAAATGTGGAAATTGCCAATCCATTGGCTCGATTGTTAACTCCAGGACCTAATTGCAAAACTACTTGTTCACCACTGGTCGTGCTCTCCGGTATTGCAACTGAGTACAGGGTATAAGGTGTATGTCCGGCATTGGCTGCTGCATCGGGTAGGGTGATGTAATCGTTGGAACCATCAAAATATACGGATGGATTAAAGTTGATTTCGTTGGTTTCATAAGTCACAGTACCTACTATGGTACCATCATTGTTGTTTTCAGTCTGGTCTGTCCAGGTCACAATGGCTGAATTATCTACGGTTTGCCCCGTACCTTGATCGGCTTTAAGCCATAGATTCAGGTTGGCCACAACCCCTCCGGGGCCTGTTTGTAATCTTGCCAAAGTAAAGGTCATATCATTAGCAAGGGTTACATTCGTAATTACACCACTGGGACTCAATGTACCAACTGTGGCAATGCCACCAGAAAAATCTCCATCGGAGGTAGTAATCAGTGACCAGCTATCGTCAAATCCTTCAAATTTAAGGTTTACTGTTCCTACACTACCTGTATTATCTACTTTCCATTCACGGATAAGGCGTTCATTGAAATCTGTTAAATCGAGTTCGGTTGTTTGTGAGAATGTAGAACCTCCGTTATTGGCTATTACTAAGAATTGTCGATCACTCGTATGCGCTGTGGTGCGCCCTGCATCATTATTGGCCAAAGTAAAATTGTTATCTAGAGCAACTGTAAGGATGGTACCGTCATTAATAGACTTTGACACACGCTGATCCAGCCCTGCATTATCATCCCTACCAATACCAAAAACATCGCTTGAATAATCTCCATTATCCGCCCAGAATGTACTACCATCAGAAGCTAGGTAATCTTTATTAAATGTGATACCGTATTTCAATGAAAGGTAAGATTCTACCTGCTGAATTTGGGTTTCAGAAATATCGGACCTATAAATGATATACTCTGCCACATCTACTGTAGAGAAGCTTGCGAAGTTATGAGGGCGGGCACCAAATCCGAGCCTGGCGTCCGTAGCACCTGCCAGGGTATTAACAGCTATTGTTCCGTCCGAGGCACCGTTCAGGTACAGCTCCAAATTGGTATCTACATCTTGCCTGGCAATTACAAACCGATCATTGATGTCTATGCTACCCGTTACGGATGCATAACCATTACCAAAGTCTGTTCTCTGGAAGTTGCCCGACCTTTCAAAGAAACCGGCACGATCCAAGTTTCCGCTGGTCACATCATAACCACCTTCTACTGTTCCTGCGGTAGATTTCTTCACAAAGAAAATGGTGTTTTTATCGTTAAATGGATTGAAGTAATTGGTATATGGAGTTGTAGTGGATGTTCTAATGGCATCATTGCCATCAAACTCCACATAAGGGTTAAAGTTTACACCTGCATCTCCTGCTACTACGGCAGGGTCTCCTGTAATTTCATCTAGAGCAACTTCATGGTTGCTTTGCCCGGCCCAATTGGTGATGGCACCACTCGCTGGTGCACCAGCATCGGCTTTAAACCAGGCTGTAAGATTTGTAGAAACTCCTCCCGGTGCTTGTTCAAACTTGGCAAGGGTAAAATAAACACCATCTGCAAGTATTGTAGAGATTTCTCCATCGGCACTCAATGTGCCTATTGTAACTATATCTGAGGAAAAATTATCATCGGTAGAGGTAATCAATGCCCAGTTGTCGTCATAACCCTCAAATTTCAAATTGACTGTTCCTACGCTTCCCGTATTCTGTACTTTCCATTCTCTTATTAAACGGGCATTATAATTAGTCAAATCCAACTCACTGGATTGTGCTTCAATCAGCCCATCATTGTTAGCAATCATCAAGAATTGCTTATCTGTCAATGTGGTAGTTCTTCCACCATCAGCATTGGCACTGGTAAAGTCTGCATCCAGAGCTACCGTTAAAATGTCATCTGTATTCGCGGATCTTGAAACCCTTTGGTCCAGTGCAGACCTGTCATCACGACCAATGCCAAAAATGTCATTGGTATACCCTGGGTTACCAGCAGCACTCCAGAATGCTGTACCATCAGATGCTATGTAATCTGTTGCGGGGTCTAAAGAAATACCATATTTGATAGCCAGATAACTTTCAACCTTTTGGCGTTCGGTAGCAGATAGTGTCCATGGGTAATGGATTACTTCCATGATTTTACCATCATGACCATCAGTGCCATCATTGAACACACCCACAGAAATATCTTCATCATCATTCAGCTCTGTATTCCATGTCTTGGTTTCTGCGGCCAATTGCAAACCGTTGCCATACAGTATGGCATTGTTGCTTCCCAAAACACCTGTATTCTGATAGGTTCCCTCCAGTAAATAGGCTTTGTTGCTCTGTGTAAAAAAGTCAGCTGATGCAACATTATTGCTATTGGATGCAAAAACAAGGTCGTCCAGGGCAGTATATTGTCCAAAACCTGCAGAGGTTGCATCTTTCCCAACTCCGGTTATCCATCCGGTGCCTGAATTGAATGTCGTTTTGGTCACTACTGAAAATACTGTTTTTCCGGCTTGTCCCAGTGCCAGACCATTGGCATCATCAGGGCCTTCTAATTGATCATCTGCAAATTCTATTACAGGGTTAAAGTTGACCAATTCACCTGAAGTATTTACATAACTGAGTGGCGTTCCTGTTGCTAATGAAAGGTCGTTTCCATTGTCTGAAGCATCTGTCCAGGCAGTAGCGTTAGTTCCTTCTCCACTATTGGTTACTCCACTATCTGCTTTGTACCATGCACTTAATTGCGCTCCGTCTACAAAAAGTTTTGTTGCAGGAATAGCCCCAAAAGTATCACTATTATCTGGGCCGCTGTATTCAAGGTTAATAGCTTCTGAGATAGTATTTTCACTATATCTCAATTCGAGTGTATGTGTTCCCGAACTTAGATTAATAGTACCGCTAACTGGCGTACCTCCATCTCCTTTTAACTGTAACACTCCATCAATGAATAGCGCAGCATCATCGTCCAGTCCATTGAATCGGAACTGGTAATTTCCACCTGTTGTAATTTCAAGGTTGGTATTTAATACCAATGAAAAGGCATCTCCAATTTCATCCAAAAACAGGTTTTGAGGATCTGTTAAATCATCTAGATAACCTGTTTGTTTTAATACACCTGATATTCCATCTTCCGGAGTACTGTCATATCCACTGTATAATTTATAAGCCACCCCATTTACTGAAGAGGTGGTTGCAATCACCCCTCCGGGTGCTGTTATTAGCTTAGCTAGTGTAATAACTTCACCATCGAGAAGGGTTACTCCGGTAACTTCACCGCTAGCACTCAAAGGACCTAAAGGTGTAATTCCACTAGAAAAGTCTCCGTTTGAAGTTTTGATCAAAGACCAACTGTCATCGTAGCCTTCAAACTTAAGGTTGACAGCTCCTACACCACCAATGTTTTCTACTTTCCATTCACGGGAAAGCCTAACAGTATAGTTCGTATTGTCCAGTTCTTCGGCCTGGCTTACCAATGCTTCATTATTGTGCGCAAAAATCAAAAATTGCTTATCCGATGAATGTACTGTGGTTCTACCTACATTGTTGTTAGCCGATACAAAATCATTTTGCAAAGCGACAGTAAGTATTCCCCCGAAATTGATGGATTTACCAATACGCTGATCTAACTCCGCATCATCGTCACGACCAATACCGAAAATATTGCCATTATAACCTGAATTGTTGTTTGCATCCCAAATCACTGTTCCATCTGAAGCCAGGTAGTCGGTTGGAGTAGACTGGTCGAGTGTAATACCATATTTGAGGGCCAGATAGGATTCGACCCTTTGAATTTGGTTGGCGGAGATATCAGAGCTATAAATAATATATTCTGCGATATCTACTGTTGAAGGGCTGGTAAAATTAGTCGGACGGGCTCCAAAACCAAGCCTTCCATCGGCAGCACCTGATAAAGAATTAAAAGTGGTTTCACTAAATTCCAACCTACCGTCTAAATACAGTTTCAAATCACCTGCGGATATATCTTGTCTGCCAATTACAAACCTGTTATTAATAGAAGTTGTTGAACCGAGCACCGAAGTAGCCGGATTTCCAAAATCAACTCTCTGGAAATCTCCATTCCTTTCGAAATACCCTGCACGGTCTATCCCGGAAACCTCTGCTTCAAATGCTGCTTCGACATTACCTCCTGTAGATCGTTTTACAATGAAAACAGTATTGTCGTCATTTACATCGTTGAAATATGTAGTATAAGGAACATCGGCATTTGTACGCATGGCATCATTGCCATCAAATTCTATATATGGGTTAAAGTTAATCCCCAGATTACCAGCCACAACCGCAGGATCTCCATTAATATCATCAGTTACTACAGCAGTATTACTCTGCCCAGCCCAGCTATCAATGTTTCCTCCAAGTACAGGTGAACCACCATTGGTAGTTCCTGCATTGGCCTTAAACCAAGCTGTCAGGTTTGTAGATACTCCACCTGGTGAAGCTTCAAATTTGGCCAAAGTAAAAGTTACTCCATCTGTCAGAGTAACTCCTGTAATTTCTCCATCACTGTCTAATGCGCCTACTGTGCTAATACCAGTAGAAAAGTCTCCATCTGTGGTAGTAATCAGGGACCAATTATCATCAAAGCCTTCAAACTTAAGATTAACGGCACCTACGCTACCTGTATTCTCTACTTTCCATTCACGAATCAAACGTGCGTTGTAATTGGTAAGGTCGAGTTCATTGGGCTGTGCATGTAAAAGACCACCATTGTTGGCGATCATTAAAAACTGCTTATTACTGGAAAGCGTTGTTGTTCTTCCAGCATCATTATTCGGACTAGTAAAGTCATCGTCTAATGCAACGGTAATTATTTCCGTTGAATTAACAGACTTGGAAACTCTTTGATCTAGGCCAGATTTATCATCTCTACCAATACCAAATATGTCGTGTTTGTAATCGCCATTAGTGGCAGCATCCCAAAAAATAGTACCATCAGAAGCCAGGTAATCGGTAGATGATGTTTGATCCAGTGTTATTCCGTATTTAATCGCCAGATAACTTTCTACTCTTTGCCTTTCATTTGCCGAAAGCGACCAAGGGTAATGAATAACTTCCATGATCTTACCATCATGTCCGTCTCCATTATTATTGTTATTTACTCCTACGGAAATATCTTCGTTGGCATTGGTTTCTGTATTCCAAGTTCTTGTTTCCTGTTTCAGTTGTTTTCCACTTTCAAAAAGTGTCGCATTATTAGAAGCTGTAATTCCTGAATTCTGATAAGTACCTGTGATTAGATATGGAAAATTGCTTTGCGTAAAAAAGTCGGGCTCATTAACGTCACTAATCCACGCACTTAGTTCAAGATCATCTTCAAAAGTAAACAGACCAAAGGAAGCAGAATTCGTTCCATCCTTACCAATACCGGTAATCCATCCATTCCCAGAATTGAAAGTACTTTTCGTAATCACCGAAAAGACTGTTTTTCCTGCCTGACCGAATGCCAGGCCATTGACATCATCCGAGCCTTCCATCTGATCATCCTGAAAGTCTATACTAGGATTGAAATTCATTAGTTGATTCCCAGTAGTTGTATAACTGGTAGGTGTTCCAAGTGCCAGACTGAGATCGTTGCTATTCTGAGAAGCATCTGCCCAAGCTGTGGCATTGGTACCATCACCTGTATCAGTAACTCCATTATTAGTTTTATACCATGCACTTAATACTGCATCATCTAAGAATAATTTGTTAGCTGGAATAGCTCCATATATACTACTATTATCTGGTCCGCTATACTCTAAATTGAGTGCTTGGCCTGAAGTGCCTTCGCTATACCTTATCTCTATTGAATGTTGGCCAGAGGTTAAATTTACAAGCCCACTAGTTGGGGTGCCTGCATCACCAGATATTTCTAAAACTCCATTGATAAATAGAGCTGCATCGTCATCAAGGTTTAAAAACCTGAATAGATAATCACCAGCAGTGGTGATTTCAAGGTTTGTCTTTAGTATAAGTGAAAAGTTATCTGAAATTTCATTGAGAAACAGATTCTGTGGATCCGTCAGATCATCCACATAACCAGTTTGTTTTAAAGTACCAGAAATACCGTCTTCTGGTGTAGCATCCACCCCATCGTATAACTCAAAGGCAACTCCGTTTGCCTGAGTATCTGGTGAAAATACTCCTCCTGGGCTACTAATGAATGTAGCATTACTTATTACGTCCTCTGTACTGCCACTATTATTAAGCGCATCACTGTAAGTAACCTGAGCTGTTTCACCAACCTGAGCTACCAGTGTTCCATCATTGTCTGCACCTCCACTAATACCATAAGCAGTAGACAATGAACCAGAAAAGATACCTGAGTCTGTCGATGTTTCGGTCAAGGTTACATTTTCAACCTCATTGGTTGTTGTATTCTTCACCTGAACAGAAACAGTTTCTCGAATAGCCCCGCTAACATTTAAGTCTACATCGACTATTGTAATGTCCAGTTTAGAACCCGGGCTAATATCACCAACTGAAATGGTTCCAGTAACATCTATTAAAGATGGTGTAACTGAGCTGTCCAAAGTTCCTGAGTTTTCGACCAGCGCTTCTGGCGATGTTGCAGAAGATAGA
The DNA here is from genome assembly GCA_947493005.1 of uncultured Roseivirga sp. Classification (GTDB taxonomy): domain Bacteria; phylum Bacteroidota; class Bacteroidia; order Cytophagales; family Cyclobacteriaceae; genus Roseivirga. The sequence continues at coordinate 18,329 of CANLOY010000013.1, read as the reverse complement.
AGACTACCTGAAATTAAGGCCAGGCTCCACAAAGAAGCTAACCTCTTAATTCTGGAACCTCGACTGTTTATTGTACTGTTGTTTCGGAGTGAGGAAACTGACGAGTTCCTCTTTTTGTAAAATGCTTTCATATACTACGGTATTAGCGCTTTAATCTTTTTTGAAAGGATCAAGTCAGCCAATTGAATTGGACATAACTTTACCTGTCTAGCTTCTAAATTGCCTATTAGCCTTCTTTCAGATGATTTTAAGGGTTGAACCTCCCTTATTTGGTTACAAACAGCACAGAATTCGTATGAACGACATTGAGGAGTGAAGTAAGAAAAATACCGATTTACAGCCTGTAATTGTACATTTTAAGAGGCATACAGATAAAAACGGGCAAAAAAAAAGCCCACCAGGGGGCAGACTTTCTTCGTTCCTATATTGGCATACAGAAACATAATTTACCTAAACATTCGGACTTGACTTTTGATTGTCGGAATCGTCTATTCTCGTGTCCTGATATAAATGTAGAAAAGCTCATTTGGACTATTAGAAAAAGCTGACAAACTCAGTAAAACCCAATTTCAACTGCGTAATTTCTGGATAAGAAACTTATGTGATTTTGACTTTAGGACTTATGAGATTTTAGTAATTGCACTTTCAAATTGCGCCTTATGTCCCCTACCAATAGGAATTACCGTATCCGAAAGTTGAAGATGAGTTGAATCAAAACTATTAATTCTATCTAATCGAACTATATATGATTTATGTACTCGACAGAACAGTCTCTGTGGTAATTTTTCTTCAAGTGATTTCATAGTACAGTTTGCCAAAGACCACCTTCCATTATTGTGAATTTTGACATACTCTCCATAGGCTTTTACATATTCAATATCATCAAATGCCAACCTTAAAAACATACCATCAGATTTTACAAAAATATGATGCATACTCTTATTAGAAGAAATGTTTCGCATAGCTGATAACTTTATATGATTATTCAAAAGTTGTTCAAAAACTGAGAAGCCTTCTTTATTCAAAAAATCTTTAGACATATAGAAAACCTTCATTCCCTGAAACCATTTCTTTGACTCTTTTTCATCGCCACCTATAACCAGTATGTCAGGGTTATAAAAATCCATTTTTGGAAAATCAAAAGCTGAGTTTGCTATGAAATCCGCATTCACAATAATTATATCGGGTTTTTGCTCAACAATTGTTGCTTCAGCTAAAGCTCTTTCATCAAAGACTCCCACTATTTTTAAGTATAAGAGTTTACGCAAAGAAGCACTGATTTCAGTACTACGTTCAACATTATCAATCACTACGCAAGAAAGAACTGTGTGCATAAATCCTGGGCTTCAGTCCGTTTTCTTTCAGATAGAAAACAGGTTCGAAATACGATTAAGTAGACTCGAGAACTCCTTGTAATCAGTTGATTACAAGGATACTACTACAATAGAAAACTACGTATTGTTTACCTAAAGACGGAGATTACAGTTTGAAACGAGGCTAACACCATATAAACGTCAGTCAACCTGAACTAATGACATTTAGATGTAAATATATCTTGAGGAGTAAATTAAAGGTTCAATTTTAATAAGGACGAGACATTTCCGTAGGGGTAAAAAGGGAAGTTGACCTATGCAACTACCGTCTGTAGTTATATAGGTCAACTCAAGAGATCACTACTATAATTTTGCCTTGAAAAGTCAGGCAGTATTATTAAAAACCATTTAGAGTTTTATTAAATGGCTCTCAAAATTCTTTTTATAATTTCTGCCAATTGGAAGAATGTTTTTGTTTATCTCTAGATTCAGAGAATTGAAGTTATCTACCCTGTCTAATCTTACCATATAGGATCTATGAATACGGCAAAATTTGTCGTTTCTCAGTTTTTCTTCAATAGCACTAATAGAACAGTTACCTATACTCCACTTTCCATTTGAATAGTGGATTTTAATATAGTTTCCGTAAGCCTCTATATAATCAACATCTTCCAACACCAATCTGTAAAAAGTAGATTCGCCTTTTACGAAGACTTCTTTATGATATAGTTCTGATTGTTGAAGACGTAACCGCTCTAATTCGATGTCTACTATTAGTCTGGAAACCGTAGTAAGCAATTGATTTTGAAGTGTTGATTTTGAAACAAAAGCGAAGACCTTATCGGATCCAACAGCTTTCATACGAGAAAGCTCATCTACTATAAGGATTAACTTGGTGTGGCTATCGTTTTTAGAATTCCAATTATCAAGCTCATTCGAGTTATAACTTTCCTTATCAATAAGAGCAATATCTACATGTCCATCATTAAAAGACTCGATGTCCGTCATGCTGTTCTGAACTTTCCTTAACCCGAAAACATTGTCAAGAACTTCTCCTACATCCTGATTCAATTGGTCATTCTGACTTAGAACCATGTATGTGTAATCGTTTAGTGTCTGTGTCTGCATCAGTGTCTGTGTGTAATGGTTGGTATAAAATCACTAACCAAAGTGATTCATTTGTTTTGATATAGATTGAAATTAATTCTTATTTCTTTACACTATTAAAAAACGTGTTGAACAGCAGAATAAAGCAACAAACAACACAAAGTAAGGATAAACATCATTTTAACTTTATAAAAACAAATCAAAACTTACTTTTTCGAAATTTTCTATTTCAAATCAGTTTATTGTCAGAATTTTGTTTTACACATACATAAAAACGCGATTCAAATCAATACCGCAACAGATTTATACTCATATGAATATTCAGAACAAAAGTATTACTCAAAATTTGTACAAATCATAAATTTCATAATTATCAATTTAATCTAAAAACTAAATCATTATTTAGATTATTTTATGTTATTAATAAATTATTAATCCAATAAAAGATAAGTAAAAGATAAATTTCTTCGTAAACCTATTCTATCGATAACATGATAATTGAACGATGTGGTTTATAAAGACCACTAAATCAATTGTTAAAGAAACGCAGTCTAAAAATCAAAATCGCCTCAAAGTTGCCATAAAAAAGGCGACCAACTGGCCGCCTCTTTAATCTGTCACTTTAAAAACAACTGTCTTCAAATACAATTTCTGATTACAACTTAATCATCCTATGTTCGAAGCTTGATTTAAAATTTCTACCAATGGGTATGATCCTATCTTTAACCTGAAGGTTTTGAGCAGTAAAATTGTCTACAGAATGCATCTTTACTATAAATGACCTATGGACTCTACAGAAAATGTTTTGAGGCAACTTCTCTTCAATAGACTTGATTGTGCAGTTGGCAATCACCCAGGCACCATTTGAATAATGCACCTTAATGTAGTTGCCAAAAGCCTCAAAGTAAGCTACTTTCTTAAGGTCCAACCTAAAATAAGAGGAATCTCCTTTCAGAAAAATCTCTTTTTTAGGCAAAACTGCTCCTCGTCTCAAATCCTCTTTATTTGCTTCTATAAGTCTTTTAGTAATAGAAACAACAAGTTCCCTGTCATACACTCCTTTCTTCATAGCTGGCTCAATAGCATACTCTGAAATTGGATGATGTAAATTGTTCGTGTTCATTAATCTAGGCATGTCGGTGTTGTGATTTGTGGTTATACTAACTGTTATTGAACTAACAGCCTCCTTTCTTTATTGAAACCTATAAACAGTCAAAGCTTGCAAAGCATATTATAGGTCAGAACAACTAAGTCAGATGCGTTTATTAATTCTCTAACTATTTGATAATGATGTTAGACAACAATCACCTCAAAAACGAATGAAAAGGGCTTCTGAAGGGAAAATCAGCCTTTTTTCTCGTTCGATGACACCAAATAGTCGGTGAAATGCATCAAGAAAACTCCGTATTTGAACCAAAAACAAGATGGACAACAGACTCGTTTTAAACTTGAGATTATTAAAAAAGGTCAATCTTCTCGAATAGCGCACCTCTAAAAGAACGACTAACAGGAATACTATTCTCCCCGATCATGACACTAGTTTTATCAATCTGACTAATCTTATCAAGGCGAATAACATAGGACCGGTGCACTTGGATAAACTCATCATCAGGTAAACTAGCCAAAGCATCTGACAGCTTATGAATAACCACAAAGCTTTGTGAAACACAATTCACCTTTACAAAATCCCCATAAGCCTCTATCCACAATATATCTTCAAGCTTAAGAGACACGTATTGGGATTTGTCTTTTATAAAAAGCCTGTCCTTCTTTTTTTTATTACCCGAACCACCTAACTCAAGTTTACCAGTCTCGGGATTATCTGACTTATCAGATGTCCGTGATATTTTGACAGATCGATTCAATGCACCCTCAGTTATGGACTCTAGAGTAACATCTTTCACCACTATACTCACACCTCCAACTTGTTTTCCTTCAGGCCTAACAGGTATATAATCAAACTGAAAGTATACTGAACCAATCTTGAGCACTTCTGAGATCGATCCACCATTACAAGCGATTTGAAAATGCTCTAAGACAACAGGTGCGCGTTCTCCAAAACAATCAAGCAATTGCTTGTCTTTTAATTCTTCTTTTGGATATGGTAATTCCAGTAAATCCAATATATCTCCTTGTACCTCTGCGATCACACCATTTACCCCTACTCGAATAATACCTATTTTTAAACCGAGCCAATTCGTTACAAAGCCTTCATCTAAAAACGTTCTTTCCAAGGAAGCAGTTAAACTGGTACTCTTATTAAAATAATCGATTGTCTCAACTATAGTATCTTCCAGAATTTTTGAATCCACCCTCTTCTTATGCAGGAAATTATAACCACCCTTTTTCATCGATACTGAAATCCAATCCTCCTGTGTAAAAGACGTAATTATAACAACCGGAATACGATAGCCCTCAGAGCGCATCTTCTCCAGAAAAGACACAGCCGAACCATCGGGAAGGTTAAAATCACAGAAGATAATATCAAACGAATTATTACCCAGAGCTGCAAGCCCTGCCTCAACCGAATCAACTACTTCTAAATTAAAAGTTATTGAGGTTCTCTTGAGCAATTGCCTGAAGACAAGTTGATCTACAGGCTCATCTTCTATCAGTAAAATATGCATTTATCTAATTACAACTGGCTTGTTAGAGTTTCTGATCTTAGAGCGCAATTAATGAAAGTTTGACCACCAATGAACAGGCAAACAATCCAAATTCACCTATTTTGATTCAAACAGCATTTTTAAACATTTGATCATTATTTTTATAGATTCAAACAGAATAAAAAACTTTAAAAACACTTAAAGCACTAACAAAAATCAAATTAGGCCAATTTTAAACCTTGTTGAATATACAAATTAATAAAAAAGACGATTAGATTAATCTCCTTAATAAACTGCTTGATAAAAATATCCAGTAAACAAAAAAAGTTAAGAAGAGAACATCCATAAAAAAAGCCGAAAATTCGAATGCATTATTCAAACTTTCGGCTTGTAGTCCGTAGGGGAATCGAACCCCTGTTACCAGGATGAAAACCTGGCGTCCTAACCCCTAGACGAACGGACCATTCTAAATTGGTCTGCAAATATAGATAGCCATCTTTTTTTTGCAAAAATTTCTAGTCAAAAAAATTTCTACACATTTGAATGGAACTAAGCTACGGTAAGCTTCATTTATAATTTGAAAAGGCAATTAGCTTTCTTAGCTTTGTGCCTCCAAAAAACAACCCTTTAAACTGTTAAGGATTATGTCTAAGACAAGAGTAGCGATTAATGGTTTTGGAAGAATCGGAAGATTGACTTTCAAAGCACTATTAAAAAAAGAAAACATTGAAGTAGTAGCAATCAACGACCTGACTGACACTACTACACTTGCCCATCTGTTGAAGTACGATTCAGTACATGGAAAATTTGATGGTACTGTTTCTGCCACCAGCGATGGTATTGTCGTGAATGGAAAAGAAATTAAAATCTATGCCGAAAGAGAACCAAGAAACCTTCCTTGGGGAGATTTAGGTGTAGAAGTTGTATTAGAATCAACAGGGTTCTTCCTTGACGAAGCTGGAGCTGGTCAGCACATTGAGGCCGGAGCTAAAAAAGTAGTAATCTCTGCCCCTGCTAAAGGTGGTGTTCCTACAGTTGTACTTGGTGTAAATGACGACACCATGACTGGAGAAGAGACTATTCTTTCCAATGCTTCTTGTACAACCAACTGCCTGGCTCCAATGGCCAAGGTACTTGATGATGCTTTCGGTATTGAGCATGGATACATTACTACTGTTCACGCTTACACTTCTGACCAGAGGCTTCAAGACGCTCCTCATAAAGATTTGAGAAGAGCGAGAGCTGGTGCATACTCTATCATTCCAACATCGACAGGAGCTGCAAAAGCTGTAGGCCTTGTACTACCTCACCTTGCCGGAAAACTTGATGGAATCGCTATGCGAGTTCCTATTCCTGATGGATCGCTTACTGACCTTACCGTTGTTCTTAAAAAAGAAGCAACGAAAGAAGAGGTGAATGCTGCTATGAAAGCTGCCGCTGAAGGCCCATTGAAAGGTATCATGGAGTATACTGAGGATCCAATTGTATCAATTGACATTGTTGGTAATCCTCATTCAAACATTTTTGATTCTCAACTAACTTCTACACAAGGAACTCTTGTGAAAGTTGTTGGATGGTATGATAATGAAGCTGGGTATTCAAACAGAGCCGCTGATTTGATTCAACGTATTGCAGGTTAATACTGCACAAAACATATTGCATTTAAAACGCCTCGTTTGAGGCGTTTTTTTTGTTTACAATATGCTAATGAATACATAACATACTTCATAAAAATTAAAATCCATTTTTTGCTATGTTTACAATCGAAATGACAAACCCAAGTCGTTATAAAATGGGGCAATTATAATGTAAAGACAGCCCTAAGTCAATAAAACAGGTCAATAACAAACCGCTCGATAGAGGGGTTATTTTTTTGCCCCTCACAATGTTATTCTAGTGGCATCCGAGAAAGATTTTTTGAGATCGAAGAAATAGCTGAAAATCACCCTTTTTATTCCCTAAAGGGATACTCTTCGCAACTCCCTTTAGGGCAGGGGGCGTTTTGAGTCTTAAAGAAAAATCTATTCTCGGATGTTTTAGAGGTATGTTTTATTGAATTCAAATTTTAGTCGGATATCAGTAATATTATTCTTGCAACAAACTCAGCTTTTTCAGAATTTTTTCAGATCTGTAAACCATATCACCAGCTTGCAATATTTTCATCTTCAGTTGCTTGCTATAATCAGGATGATCAGCCAAAAATTCATCAATTGATTTAGCAGCTGACAAACTATTATAGTTACCTAGAGAACGATCCAGCCATCTTTTTGGAAAAAAGATATCTCCTGTAACCTGAATTTCTTCCAGTAGTTCCAGACTCGGCCCTATATATTTTTCAGAAAGATCCCTTCTTAGCGGGTGATGTAAATAACCTAAACCGGCAAGCACCCAGGATTCCGTTTCTCTGCTCCTTTCATCTTTCAACGATTCGAAAAACGCATCTCTTACCTCAAGTGTATCTGACAGGGCAGGCATTAAAAACTTGAATCTCTTTTGCCTATCTGGGTTCGTGATATTCTCATACTGTTCATTTATGATTTGATCAGCACGTTCTGGTAGTTTTATAGCCAATTGTGCAGCCAATGAAGTCATATCATTTTCAGACAGGTTAAGTCCTTGAACTTTGACCTGAGCATCACCATTCCAAATACTATAAAGGTGTTCAAGGTTTACAGTACTAATAGTCACATCTCTAAAAGCGTTAAAGAACATCTTTTTAACTGAAGCATCTTCTGTCAAGTCATTCATTACATGAAACAATGTTCTCTCCAACTCAGGCGCCATTGCGTCTCTCTGCTCAGGGGTCAGCAATTTCCAATAGACACTGTTTAACTGCCCAAGTACCAAATTGATTAGCAATTGGTTTTTCTCTCTCAAAATGATCCACTTTATCAGTTCGATATACCGAACTGGAGTATATTGCCCTTCTTTGCCATAGTTTTCAGGCTCCAAAAGGTTCTCATATAAATTGACCATAAGGGTTCCTCTCTCCAGTTCGCTTAGCTGACCCCACCTGGATTCAACCATCTGATAAGCAGGTGGGAAAAGCCCATAACCTGAACCATCAGAGTTCAATAAAGCCTCATAAAAACTCCAGTCTACTCCCATTTCCACCTCGTAAGGTCTTTCATCAGAATAGGTCAGAATTTCCTTAACATCATTCTTCTCCAGGTTGAACAGTTTTAACTTTGAAGCCTGTGGCCAAACTCTGTCACCTTCAATATCATTTTGTGTCATAGATGCAAAGATCTTCTCTCCTCGCTTTTCTGTATTCAATTCAAAATGCGGTCTACCAGATGTGTTCACCCAAACCTGACTCCATGTTTTCAAGTCCTTTTCTGTTCTCTTATCCAATATCTCAATCAAATCGGGCCAGGTAGCATTTTTATTCGAGAAATTCGAGAGGTATTCACGCAAGCCATCTCTAAATTCTACTTCCCCCAAAATGTATTCTAACTGGCGCATCATGATGGGTGCCTTGTTGTAAATAATTGCTCCATACATCTGCCCTGCCTCATTAAGGTTGGGTAGTTCTTGCCTGATAGGGTTAGCTCCCGTAGTTCTATCCACGGAGTACGCTGAGGGGTAATGTCTTACTAGAAAATTAAGATTATGATCAATATCAGGAAAACTTGGATTCACCATTTTAGCAGCCATAAAATTGGCAAACACTTCTTTGGTCCACACATCATTGAACCAGTCCATAGTAACCAAATTACCAAACCACATATGTGCAACCTCATGAGCAATCAAACTTGCTCTTCCTAACAATTGGCTTTGCGAAGGATCTTCATCCAAAAACAATGAATTCGCTCTATATTGAATAGCTCCGACATGCTCCATCCCTCCGTACTGAAAGCTAGGGATAAGTGCAAAATCAAGTTTTTTAAATGGGTATTTAATTCCAGTATAATCCTCTAACCATTGAAGCGAAGCCGCATGTAAATAAAATATCAGCCCAAGGTTTCGTTTCACCTTTTCATCATCCGTTTCACGGTGCAGCATTGTCATTTCTCTGCCGGCTACTTTTCTGGTAATGATATTAAACTCTCCTGCTACAAAAGAGAACAAATATGTGCTTATAAGGTCAGACTTATGAAACAGATAGTTTTTTCTACCATCTTTTACGGTTGCCAAAGCTACAGGCCCATTTGATATTGCAGACCAATCTTCGGGCAGATCAAGTGTCAATTCGAATGTTGCCTTCAAATTCGGCTGGTCAAAGACAGGAAATGCAGTACGTGCACGATCGGGAACAAATAATGTATACAGAAAGTCTTCCTTCCTGTTCAAAGAACTTTCTCCTGCATAGAAGTTAATATCAACCTGATTGAACCCTTCGTTAAGATTCTCTTTCTTTAAAACTATATGCTCTTCTTCAATAACCAGTTCCTGACTCCTACCATTAACCGTAATCCCTTTTAACTTATCTGCGCTTTCCTTAAAGTCTAATTGCAAGTCCTTAGTATTGTCTGCCAGATTAAATGTCAAAACCTCTAAGGCTTGAATTTGTTGATTGAAATTATCAGGTACTCTGAACTCAAGTTTGTAGTTGACTATGGAGAGCACTTCTTTTCTGTGCTTCGCCAACTCAAGCGACACTCCCTTTTCTACCTGTATTTCTTTCTTATTGTCACATGCAACAATTGCCAGCACCAGAAAGAACATCAATAAGCTTTTCTTTAACATACTAAATCAGGATTAAATCTTTTCTAAGTTCAGGAGGTATACCAAAGTTATCTCCCATAAAGTCATCCATTTCATCTTTTGATTGTTTTGAGAGAAGCCCATTCATTTCTTCAATAGCCTGTTCTCCGATCAAAAAAGGGGGCATAAAATTAGTCACCAGCTTATCACCCTTAAAACATGCTCCCATCTGATACTCGGTCATACTTTCTCTGGCAGTGCCTTTTATCATACAATGAGAAAGCCATTTCTCAGGATCGCTGGGATGCTCTTCAATTCTTTTTTGCATAGCTGCAAAATCAGTATTGGTCATCATATAACCAGATAGGTTAGCCATGCTTTCTGCAGAGAGTTGTTCTCGCATTTTTTCATAGCAATCCGAGCACACCGCATATTCAAAAAGCACCTCGGTCTTCTGAAACTGGGGGTATTTCTTAAACACCTTTTCAATTACATAATATCGCTCCCCATTCAACAGGTCGTAATCGCATTGAATGCAATTGGTCAGAGGCGCTTTTGTATCGCTATTCAAAAAAATATCTGGAATTGGTAATCCCTCTGATTTTGATTCTGGCGTTAAGTTATTTTCTTCCATTATTTTCTATCTACAATTGTAGAGGCTGCTTGTGCAGTTGGAAAGATAATTGTATCACTGATATTTACATGAGTAGGCCTGGTAACAATAAACCTGATCAGATCTGCCACATCAAAAGCGGTTAATGCATCAAAGCCTTCATAAACCCCTTTGGAACGATCTGAATCTCCTTTAAATCTAACAAGAGAAAATTCAGTTTCCACCAAACCAGGACAAACTTGCGATACTTTTACACCAGTACCATTTAAATCCATTCGCATGCCATTATTGACAGCATCTACAGCATGTTTAGACGCGCAATAAACATTACCATTTGGGTAAACTTCTTTACCTGCAATAGAGCCTATATTTATTATATGCCCATGTCCACGCTCAACCATCCCTGGCACAATAGACCTTGTAACATACAGCAAGCCTTTTACATTGATATCAATCATTGCATCCCAATCATCAATATCTCCATCCTGTAACTTAGAAAGACCATGAGCATTTCCCGCATTGTTCACCAATACATCTATGCTTTTCCAGGAATCTGGAATTGAATTTATTGCTTCCTTTACTCCTGCTCTATCACGCACATCAAACACCAATTTCAGTGTATTCACAGAGAGTTTCTCACTCAACTCATCAAGCCTTTCAGTTCTACGTCCGCAAATAATAAGATTATATCCTTCCTGAGCCAGCAATTCGGCTGTTGCCCAACCAATACCAGAAGTGGCTCCGGTGATCAGCGCTATTTTATCCATTAATCAACTCTTTTATACAGGTGAATTTAAAGGAAATTTACCAAGAAGAATGATAAAGATTGATCAGTCAGAAAAATGTAGATACAAAGTGAAGCTATGCGTGTTAATACGGTCTAATCCGTTGTGGAAAATATTATCCTGAGGATTCATAACATTCATAATCCCCCTGGCATAACGAAGCTCAGGAGCGAACTTGAAAAATTCAAAATAACGTTCAAGACCTATCCCAAATTCAAGCTTTGCATTCATCTTCCTTATTTCAAGTCTATCGTCATTCGTTAGCACATCTTCCTTACCAGAGCGAATGGACCCACTGATGCCAGCAATTAGATACATCCTGAAATTATTTCTTCGAATCGACCTGTATTTAAAAAAGACACCCGGTTCAATCCTTGTGCTCTCAATCAATTGAGCGTTGACTGTACCATCTATAAAACGGTATTCAACAGTATTTTGATAGAGGCCAATTTTAACAGGAACTACACGAATGGAGAACTGATCGGCTAACCTAATGTTTACCATAAACCCCAGGTCAAAACCTAAATTCTTCTTTGAGATGATAGAACCTATCTGGTCGTATTCTGGTGTATCAAACCTGTCTGAATATTTAATCCCATTGTAATTGCTATGAACACCAAGCATAAAACCATACTTGATTGTCTTCTGATCACTCTTGATTCGATGCAAAGTAACACCAGCCTTACGCGTTTGCGCATGGGCTTGAACAAAAGAAAACAACAGAAAAAGGACAATTACTTTTGTCCTATGTAAATTGAGCTTATACCAAATGTCAAAGGTCTGCATTCGACTTTCTTATATCCAACTGCACTAAGGATGTCCAGAAACCTCTGTCCATCCGGAAAAGCATCTACCGACTCTGGTAGATATGTATATGCCGATTGATCCTTAGATATCAGTTTACCAATAATCGGCAGAATCGACTTAAAATAAAAATTGTAAAGTTGCTTCATTGGAAAAGTGCGTGGTCTCGAAAACTCAATAATCACTGTCTTCCCTCCTGGCTTAAGTACCCTGTGCATATCGCTCAGGCCTTTTTCCAGGTTTTCGAAATTCCTTACTCCAAAAGCAACGATGGCAGCATCAAAGGTATTGTCTTCGAAAAGCAGCTTTTCGCTATCTCCCATTTGCATATCTATGATATGGTCAACACCTTTTCGCTTCATTTTCTGCTTTCCCATTTCGAGCATACCAGCTGAAATATCCACTCCAACTACCCTATCAGGATTTAAAGCCAAAGCTTCCAGTGCAAAATCCCCAGTACCTGTTGCCACATCAAGAATCTGTTTAGGCTGGTCAGCTTTGAGCAGTTTAACTGCTTTCTTTCTCCATAGAATATCAATACCAAGACTCAAGAAATGATTTAGAAAATCGTAGCGATGACTAATGTTGTTAAACATCTCTGCCACTTGTTCTTTCTTACCTGCCTGCTTCTCTTTATAGGGTAAAACTTCCATCTTTTCTTTCAATCTGGGTGCAAAAGTACAAAGGAAACAGAGTGAATCACTGAATTGTTAGAAAAAGGTGCTTTGGGCTTCTTCATTTTGATTGTGCTTCTATACTTCCTCAAATCTCTTTAAATTCAAAGTAACTAATAAACCATGATCAGTAGAACCAAAAAACTTGCCACAGAAGGCACATTGATTGTCTTTAGTGTGCTGTTTGCTCTTTTCATTACTCAATTGGTTGAGAACAACAAAGTAAAAAAGAGGAAGGAGCAGGCATTGACAAACATTTACATTGAGCTCTCTACTAATAAGCAAATCCTAAATGGTTGGATTCATAAACATGGTAGAATGAAAGATATTTTGACAAAAATGGTAGAAAATCCAGAAGATAGTCTCAGGCAGGTTCTCACTAAAAAACAGTTTTTGGATTTTGGCGTTTTGACCGAAGAAAAAAGCTTTATAGATGCTTTACTAAACAATACGGCATGGGAATCTGCGAAGTCCACTCAAATTATTGCAGAGTTCGAATTTAAGACTGTTCAAGATTTTACCAGGGTATACGCGCTACAACGAATCTTACAGGAGGAATCGATTCGAAAATTCACTAATATCTATTTTGAAAGAGAAAGCCAGGATTTGCAAAATCTATCTGCCACACTATTACAATTACAATTGGTTATAAGTGAAATTGTTGGACAGGAAGAAACCCTAAAGTACTTATTAGATAAGTTGGTTAATGAAAACTGGCAAAAGAAAAATTCTTTATAATCTCTCCGTTCGCTTAATCGTCATGTCTAATATGAAAAACAACACCTCTTCTGTAAAAAAATTCGGGCTGGAGATTTTCTCCATTGTCTTTGCTGTGCTCCTGGCGCTTACTCTTGACTCATGGCAGGAGCAATCAAAACAGCAAAAGAAAATTAATAAGGCACTCAATGATATTGTTGAAGAAATTTATACTTTCAGCACCTTAAATGGTGCTTTAGAATACAACAAAAGCCAATTGGACTCTTTAAACATGGCTATTGAGAAGCATAAAAGTGGCGAAGAAGCGAATTTTAACTTTGGACTTGGACGCCCTGAGATTAAATCATTGACATGGCAAATAAGCAAAGAGAATGGTATCACCTCTAGTTTTGACAGAACACTTCTTCTTGAGATTGCTGAGGTATACGTAGAATATGACAGACTCATGAAGACTGTCGATTACTATGTCGATTTCAGACTTAAGTCAGACCCTGACATCTCACCATATACGGAGGCAAGATACTCTAGTCGATACATTAGCTCGGCAATCTTCAGAATTGGTGAGTTAATTCGTAAAGCAAACGATTTTTTAGAAAGACATAAGAACGAGAGCTTTGTAAAAGCTCTTCACCAGAATTAAATAGAAAAGCCCTAAAGAGATCTTTAGGGCTTTTAAAATCGTTGGGATTCTTGATTAAGCTATTTCAACCAATTCAATATCAAAGACTAAATCTTTACCTGCTAAATCGTGATTAGCATCAATTACAACTTTATCTTCATGAACTTCTTTGACTTTTACAGGCATTTGTTGTCCATTAGGTTGGCTCATCGCCAGCTGTTGACCTACCTCTGCCTTCAAATCAGGAGGTAGATTGGTTTTTGGTACATCAAAGATCATATCTTCTCGTGCTTCACCATAAGCCTCTGCAGCAGGAATTTCAGCCGTCACTTTGGTCCCAATTTCCATACCATCTACCGCTGCATCAAAGCCTTTTATCATCATTCCAGCACCTACTTCAAATTCTAATGGTGTCCTTCCTTCAGATGAATCAAATACAGTACCGTCTGTAAGCCTTCCGGTATAGTGTACTTTTACCTGATCACCTTTCTTAGCTGTTTGCATATCTCTTTCTTTAATAATCTCTTAATATTATGAGCCTGCAAAGGTAGAGCATTAGGCCTAAAACAAAAATCAGTTAATCTCAATGGAACAATGGTTATTCGCTGAGTTCATTACCTTTGTTATATGTTCGATCAAGCTCAATTTGTAATTAGTAACACTGACTATCAGAAATGCCCAAAAGCTGACAGGTATGAGTTTGCATTTATTGGCAGATCCAATGTGGGGAAGTCTTCATTAATCAACATGATGACCGGCAAAAAGGGCCTGGCAAAGACATCGGGAAAACCGGGAAAAACCCAGCTTATCAATCATTTTCTAATTGACGAAAGTTGGTACTTGGTTGATTTACCTGGATACGGCTATGCTAAAACCAGTAAAAAAAACAGGAGTGCCTGGGAGTTAATGATTCAGGACTATCTGATTAACAGAGCTAATCTACAAATTGTATTTGTGCTGATTGACTCGAGACTTGATCCACAACGAATTGATCTGGAATTCATTCAATGGTTAGGTGAAAATGAAATACCATTTGCTCTGGTATTTACTAAGGCCGACAAACAATCAATCAATAAAGGACAACAGTCAATAGCGAAGTTTAAAAAGGTTTTAAAGAAGACATGGGAAGAATTACCTATGATTTTCCTTACCTCTTCTGAAACTGGTTTGGGTAAAGCCCAATTGACAGAGTATATTCAGCACATTCTGGAAAGTTAATTTTTTCTTTGACTTA
Organism: uncultured Roseivirga sp.; assembly: GCA_947493005.1. Lineage (GTDB taxonomy): Bacteria > Bacteroidota > Bacteroidia > Cytophagales > Cyclobacteriaceae > Roseivirga. The sequence goes on along the minus strand of CANLOY010000013.1, from coordinate 3,210 downwards.
AGGGTTTCAGAAGGTTTACTTTGGGGCATTATTCAATAGAACAATTTATGAAGTTTGAAGAAATAGCAGCCGTTTCGGGAAAAGGTGGCTTGTTTAAAGTATTAAAGCCCACTAAAACAGGAGTAATCCTTGAATCTCTAGATGGTAAAAAATCAAAGTTGGTAGTTGGTGCAGATGCACAAGTATCTATTTTGAGTGAAATATCTATCTACACCCACACCAAAGATGGATCCACTCCGCTAAATGAGGTGATGCATAAAATCCATGAAGAATTTGAAGGTGACACCGGATTAGATAAAAACTCGGATCCTGATGAATTGAAATCTTTTCTCAAGCATATATTACCAGACTATGACGAAGATAGGGTTTATGTTTCTGACATCAAGAAACTAGTTAGCTGGTACAATCTCCTATCAAAGATTGCTCCTGAGTCTTTTCAACCTGAAGAGGAAGTAAAAGAAGAAGAAACTTCTGAAGGGTAAGTACTTAGTTATGAGTGTTTCAAAAGATTTAATTAGTGGTTTAACTCTTTTTGAAAAAGACTTCCAGTTAGAGAAGTCATACCTCAACTTAGAAAACCGCCTAGAAATAACCTATGATCAAGCTTTCTTACTTATCATGCGGGTTGTGGAAGATCTAATGGCAAAGGACTTCAATAGGTTAATCAACACCCTTTACAGGATAGATGTATCTGAAGAAAAATTAAAAGAAGCCCTAGCACTCTCTACTGACAATCCGGCTTCGGTTATAACCAAGATGATTTTAGAAAGGCAATTGCAAAAAATTGAAACCAGAAAGAAGTACTCTACTTAAAACGTAGAGGCTTCTTTCACCATTTCTTTACTTCCCACAAAGAACGGTACTCGCTGATGAAGCTCAGTAGGTTCTATGTCCAGAATACGCTGTTTACCATCGGTAGCTGCACCTCCAGCTTCCTCTGCTATCATTGCAAGTGCATTACACTCATACAACAAACGTAGTTTACCATTTGGTGCTTTTGCTGTGGCAGGATAAATATAAATCCCTCCTTTCAGCACATTTCTGTGAAAATCAGCTACAAGTGAGCCTATATACCTTGCGGAATATTCTCTTTCCTTGCACCTGCTCACATACTCTTTCACTTGTTCTGGAAACGAGTTATAAGAGCCTTCATTGATAGAATATATAGACCCCAAATCAGGGATTCTCATATTCTGGTGAGATAATATATATTCCCCAAGTGATGGTTCATAAGTGAACCCATTGACACCATTCCCTGTAGTATAAACAAACATAGTAGACGAACCATAGAGAATATAACCTGAAGCCACCTGATCTCTTCCAGGCTGTAATACATCCTCCATTTGAACAGGACCACCCAGAGGCGAAACCCTCCTGTAAATAGAAAAAATGGTTCCTATCGAAACATTCACATCTATGTTCGAAGAACCATCCAGGGGATCAATGGCAACAATATACTTTGATCTTGGATTGTTCAGATCAATGATATCTTCAACCTCCTCCGAAATAATAGCGGCAACTTCTCCACCCTTCTTTAATGCACGCGTGAAACGAATATCAGCAGCTACATCAAGATTTTGTTGAGCCTCTCCCTGAACATTTTCAGCTCCATAAGCTCCGGTAATTCCTGCCAACCCAGCTCGATTGATTTCTCTGTTCACTACTTTACCAGCATACGCTAAGTCCCTGATTAACTGAGACAATTCTCCACTAGCATACGGAAAGTCTTCCTGGTTTCTCATAATAAATCGGTCCAGATTAGACCCTACTGGCAATGCAATTCTGGAGTTCTCCGCTTTTCCCATTAGTCTTAGATAATTTTTTTATCGGAAATCGTTAATAACTTGCAGCGAAATTAGCAAAATTTAGTCACGTCCCTTGAAAGTATTTAAGTTTGGTGGAGCCTCAGTGAAGGATGCAGATTCCGTAAGGAATATGTGCAGCATTATAAAGACTTATATCAATGACCCACTGGTGGTAATTGTTTCGGCAATGGGTAAAACCACAAATGCCCTGGAGCACTTGCTAAGTCTAACCATGGAAGAGCAGGATTCTTCCAAAGCATTTGATAAAATCAGAACATTTCACTTAGCTATTGCTAGTGACCTAGGACTATCTTCCGATGAAAAACTCAACCTTGAGTTAGCCGAAATCTTCGAACAGTTGGAGAATGGACTCAATGAGTTCAGCTCTAGTATGGGATATGACTACATGTACGATCAGACTGTATCTCTTGGAGAGGTTCTGTGTACAAAAATCATTTCGGCACACTTAACGAATGAAGGTATTACAAATACCTGGCTAGACGCCAGAAAGGTGTTAAGAACCGATGATTTGCATAGACAGGCCAAAGTGGACTGGGGAGCTTCTCAAGCCATGATAAAGTCCCATGTCAATCAGATTGAAGAAGGCATTGTACTTACACAGGGGTTTATCGGAAGCAATTCGGACTTTAAAAGCACTACTTTAGGAAGAGAAGGAAGTGATTTCAGTGCCGCAATTTTTGCTACTTCCCTAAATGCTGAATCCGTGACCATTTGGAAGGATGTACCTGGTGTTTTAAATGCAGACCCCAAGAAGTTTGACAAAACCAAACTCTATAAAAGGTTACCTTATAAAGAAGCTGCCGAGATGACTTATTACGGAGCGTCTGTAATTCATCCAAAGACTATTAAACCGCTTGCTCAAAAAGGAATTCCGCTATATGTAAGATCGTTTCAAAACCCAGATAACGAGGGGACAGTGATTGAGGAAAGTATAGTTCCAAACCTAGCCCCAGCCATTATTCATAAAGACAAACAAACGGTAATGTCTTTTAAAATCAGTGATTTCTCATTTATCAATGAACATCATATTCACTTGATATTTGAACACATTAAAAGGCTCAACCTTACCATCAATCTAATGCAAAATTCGGCCATCTCTTTTACCATTTGTATGGATGATAATCCTAAAAAGAGGGAGCAATTAAGAACAGCTCTAATCGAAGAGTTTTTGATCTATTACAACGAAGGACTTGAAATGATTACGGTTAAAAACTATAATCAAAAGACCATTAATCAGTTGATGACTGACAAGGAAATAATTATTGAGCAACGCTCGAGAAATAATTTCCAAATGGTTTATAAGATAGGGTGATTAGGTGATTAGGTGATTAGGTGATTAGGTGATTAGGTGATTAGGTGATTAGGTGATTAGGTGATTAGGTGA
>CANLOY010000012.1 GCA_947493005.1 uncultured Roseivirga sp. | reverse complement strand
TGATTAGGTGATTAGGTGATTAGGTGATTAGGTGATTAGGTGATTAGGTGATTAGGTGATTAGGTGAAAAATCAAATTTTCAGAACTTACTATCAACTATTCATTGTTAATTCCTCATTAACACCTCCTCTACTCAACAACATTCTTAATTCTTAATTCTTAATTCTTAATTCTTAATTCTTAATTAATCCTATGCTTCTCAATCAGATAATCTAGAAATGAACTGACCGATCTATCTAGAATTTCAAATACATTTTGAAACCCATCTTCCCCACCGTAATAAGGGTCTGGCACATCGCTATTCTTTTCAGAGCTATCAAAGTATCTCATTTTCATCACCTCTGCCTTAAACCCTACAGGAGCAATACTTATTGAATTCCTCATATTTGAGTCATCCATTGGTAAAATGTAATCGAAATCATCAAAGTCGGAAGCACTTAACTGTCGCGCAAAATGATCGTAATGAACCCCATTCTTTGCTGCATTTGCAACAGACCTTTGGTCTGGATGATTCCCTATATGATAAGCAGCAGTACCACAAGAATCGATCTCAAAAGAATTACTCAATCCTCTTTCTGCAACCTGCTGCCTGAAAATGCCTTCCGCCAATGGAGAGCGACATATATTCCCAAGACAAACAAATAAGACTTTTACTTTGGCCATTGATCTGAATTAGACTCTTAAATTAGCGTTCGAAACTAAGAAAGATTAATCAATCCGAACCTATGGAATTCATAAAAGTCAATAAAGAACATGCCCCACATGTTGCGCTCATTCAGTTGAATCGCCCTAAAGAATTGAATGCACTTAATCTTCAACTAATGGGTGAAGTAAGAGATACGCTTAAGGAGTTGGATCAGGATGATGACGTTCGGGTTATCATTATCACTGGAAATGAGAGAGCATTTGCTGCTGGTGCAGATATCAAGCAAATGGCAGGAAAAGGCACGATTGACATGTGGAAAATTGACCAGTTCAGTACCTGGGATCAAATTAACAAAACCAGAAAACCAATTATAGCAGCTGTTTCTGGTTTTGCCCTGGGAGGTGGTTGCGAATTTGCCATGACCTGCGATATGATTGTTGCTTCTGAAACGGCTCAGTTTGGCCAGCCAGAAATAAAAATTGGCGTAATGCCCGGTGCCGGAGGAACTCAGCGGTTAACAAAAGCCTTAGGCAAAGCCAAAGCAATGGAACTTGTACTTACAGGTAAATTCATTTCAGCCAAAGAGGCGTTGAGTTATGGGTTGATAAACAAAATTGTACCTGTAGAACTATACCTTGAAGAGGCTACCAAACTAGCTAAAGAAATAGCTTCCATGTCTCCTATAGCTGTTCAAATGGCTAAAGAATCTGTTAAAAGATCCTTTGAAGTTCATTTAGAAGAGGGACTTCATTTTGAGAGAAAGAACTTCTACATGCTATTTGCTTCAAATGATCAAAAGGAGGGTATGAATGCTTTTGTTGAAAAGAGAAAACCAGACTTCCAAGGTAACTAGTCAATACTAAAAAATACAAAAAGAGACATTGCTTCAGAGTGAGGAAGTTTCCTTCTCAGAAGCGATGTCTTTTATCTTTACAACCACCCTTCTTACTTACCTGTTTTACTCTGTTATAGCGTTAGCCCTAAATTCGCTCATCTATATATTGAACCTATTGGACATTGATTTTCTGCACTTCATGAGAAATCGATATAGACAAACCAATTAGTACCTAGCTTAGATTCATATACAAACTCCCTTAACCCTAGAGTTTACTTCAACATTGTCCACCAACATCTCTTGGAGATGGATGATAGGATAATCGAATTCAAGATTTTCAGTACTTATAAATAGCCATCAACTTCGTTTTTAACCTTCTCTATAACAGAGTAGTTAATCAATGAGTCCAAACAAAAACTCAAATAAAATGAAGGTCAAGGGAATATTTTATGAGATCAAATATGATGGAGCAATCCTTCAGTACAAACCAAAAAAGATTGTTTCTCCATTACTTAAAGTATTGGGAATATTTTCAGAAAAGTGTGAGTTCCCCGTAAGCTATCTACTGAACTACGATGTAAAATCATTTCTGGGGATTAAACTACTCAACATATATTTCAACAGAATAAAACACGGGATGGACAGTCCTCGCCCAGTACGCATTGGAAGGTTCTTCTTCTGGAAAAGTAAAAACATGCTAGAGAAGCATTTATTAAGCACTTTCGATATAGTAATTGAGCAAAACCTTACAGGAGCAAATATAGGCCTCTCTAACCTTGATCACGATGCGCTCTTTTCATATTACAGGGCGCAAACTCAAATAGGGCTGTCGAAACTCAACACTGGCTCCAAACAAGAGATCAGGGAACAGGCTAAAAAAGCTTTGTCTGTATATGTAAAAAGTCAAAGAGAATCCGAGGATGCTCATTACATTACCTCAGAAAATTTAAAGCTAAAGCAAGGCTGAAAGTATTTAAGAAATTCCGCTCCTTTTCAGGACGGTAGTTTTTGGTTGAAAAAAGGGTGTATCAAAATTTGATACACCCTTCTTATTTTATCTCCGCTGGGCATTAATCCAGCGTTACTCTTTTATCTGATGCTGATACCAACTCCAGCAGTAATTGTATTGTACTCCTGTAATGCATACTCTCCGGTAACTGTCAAGAAAAGTAACTTTAATCTCACACCCACATTGGTTCTTAAACCATTGTTAGCAAAGTTAAAGTTAATCGGATCAACAAGGGTTTCTGTTTCAGTTGTATAAGATCCTTTTAAAGAAAAGTCAACGTCATAATTAGTGTAGCCTAAACCTCCGAAGACAGTTAAGAAAAGTATTTTCTTAGAAACTACACCTTGTACTGTCCATGAGCTTGCGCTAAACTCTGCAAATTGATCCTTATTATCATCATCAACAAAAACTTGTGAGGTAAGGCTGGTATAACCTCCAAAAACTGAAAGGTCAAAAGGCAATAATTTTTCTCCAGGCAAGTATTGCTTAATATCGTGCATCACACCAATACCAAACATTTTTATATTACCGTCACCATCAAAATCTTGCTCAGGTATATATCTTAGCTTCACTTCAGTTCCTTTAAACAAGCCGATTCCCAACTGGGCCATTGGTACAGGAACAGCATTCCAAGGAATGTCTCCTTCATCAATACCTAGCCCTGTCGGAGCAGAAATTCTAATCAATTCCTCACCAGTATTGTTGGTAAATCTCAATTCAGGAAGGTCGTCAGCCCCCAAATTAGGGCCAAATATTGTAGGTAATTTCCTTGTATCATTTGGGTTCGTCAATGACACATTTGTCAAGCCAGTTGGCAAAGTGAAGAACTGTCTTGAATCAGGAACCCTTGCCATTGACAGGGAAGCGGAAATATCGAAACCTAAAAATTTGTGAGGTTTAGCGGTATTATACCACCCACTATTCATACCATATCCAAACCCTTCAAAGGCCGGCTGCAAATAACTTTCTAAAAGCAAGTTGGCATCTTCAACTCCACCTTCCAGAAATGAATCAAAATCTAATCCTTGTGCTTTTGTAAGATTAGGCGCCAGCGCTAAAAAACATCCGGCAAAAAGTACTGTAAATATTCTTTTCATAATGTCGTATGTTTTAAGGTTAGTCATCCAATTTAACTCGAGCTGTTACATCAAACTTAAACGTAAAGTTAAAGTCAACATCTGTAGCCTGAAGAGTTACATCCTCTCCAACCAACGTCATTGCAATTTGAAAAGAAGTTCCATCTTTAAGTGCTTGCTCTAAACTCGTTACTGCAGCTGCATTAACATTCCCTGGAGCACTTGAAGTATACAAGCTAGCATCAACCGGGTTATTCTGCACATCGTTGATTCTCGTGGTCAACAGATTCTGAGGTGCCTGACCTTGCATTTGAATAGACATATCAACATTGAGGTCGGCAGAAGATCCTGCTGGGAATCCATCAATAGTATAAGTGATATGATTAATAGTAAATCGTTCTGTATCCTCAAGATATTCACTAAACTCATCTGAGCTTAATGTTATCTGACTTGTGCTAACCATAATTGGTGGTGTCTGTCCAACCAAAACACCAATTGCTGCTGCGGGGACAGATAATCTTACAGAAATGGGATCAATCTCAACGTTTTTGGAAACATCAGATTGTACCCCTGCGTCACCACAACTCCATAAAAGAAGTGCAATGCAGGAAATTGAGTAAAAAAGTTTACGCATTCGTTAATAATTTAGTATAAATAGTGAAAATGTGTTACACGCGAAATATTCATTTCGTATGCTAAAATAAGAAAAATCCCAGATCAACCACCAGTATTCTGTTCAACCTGAGCTGAAATATTCCAACTGATTTCAATTGTAAAATCGCTATCAATAACCTTATTCAAAGAAACTTTAAGGATTAAATCGAAGGCAGAAAAATTATCTAAAGTGGCTTCTAAACTAGCCACTTGAGTAGCTGATAAAATAGAGGTTGGGTTTCCTTCTTCAAAAAGCAGCCCATCCTGAACGTTTAACAGGGGTAAATCTGTAATACGTGCTAACTCATTGACAGCACCCGATACTCTGGACTCAATAATAATTGTAACCAACTCAATTTCAGCAGGATCATTCTGATATCCTGAGATATCATAAGTCATTTTGTTGAGTGCAATACTCTTTATCTGTTCTGCCGTTTCTGTGAAAATCTGCCCTGGATCAATATTGGCTTCATCACTGAACTCTAGAGTTTGAGAAGCGTTAACTGCGCTTGCCGGAACATTATAAGAAAATGAACTCGATGCAGGAATGGTGATAACCAACGCATCATCTCCGCATGCTACCAAAAGCATTACGAGGAAAAGAGAAGCAATTTTTTTCATCATATTTGTGTCTAAGGTTAAAGATAGCAATTTTTCATGCTTTATTACTACTCTTAAAAAGATTGAAACCCTCATTACCGAAAGGAAACAATCAATAGCCACAATTCACTAAAGACTATCTGCTCAGTTTTCTATTTTTGCATCAGATGATATTAATCTATAACCTTGGAGTCAGGCTTTACTTTTTATTAATCAGTGTATCTGCTCTATTTAATAAAAAGGCCAGACAATTTACTTCGGGTAGAAAAGGTGTTTTTGATAAACTTAAAGCCTTTAGTGAATCAAGTCACTCCCCCATTGTTTGGTTTCATGCAGCTTCATTAGGTGAGTTTGAACAGGGTTTACCGGTAATCGAAGCTTATAAAGCGGCTTTCCCGGAAGAACAAATTCTTGTTACTTTCTTCTCTCCCTCTGGTTACGAACTACGGAAAGATCATCCTGTAGCAGATTTCACTTCTTATTTACCAGTTGACACCCGAGCAAATGCTAAAAAATTTGTAGAAATAGTTAAGCCTTCAAAGGTCTTCTTCATCAAGTATGAGTATTGGTTTCACCACCTCAAAGCTATCCATCAAGATGGTATTCCGCTTTTCAGCATTTCTGCACTTTTTACTGAAAAGCACATTTTCTTTAAACCTTATGGAGGGTTCCATAGAGAGATCTTAAGCTTTTTTGACCATACTTTCGTCCAAAATCAGTCATCATTAGATTTACTTCAAAGCATTGGGATTCAGAATGCTAGTATTTCAGGAGATACAAGGTTTGATAGAGTCAGCCAGACCATTGAAAAACCTAATGACTATCCAGAGATTGAAGCATTTAAGGGTACCAATAAAGTATTCATAATGGGTAGCGCCTGGCCAAGCGATATGCAAATGATCGCTGACTTTATTAACAACACCTCATCACGAACGAAATTCATCATTGCACCACATCTGGTCGATGACTCAAATGTCAAGAAGATATCTATTGGATTGCAAAAGCAAATACACAGATACTCCCAAGGTAAGCAAATTCCAGAGCAAACTGAGGTGCTTATACTCGATACTATAGGCATGCTTTCCTCTGTTTATCAGTATGGAGATTTTGCTTATATAGGGGGCGCTTTTGGTGATGGATTACACAACATTCTTGAAGCTGTTGCCTTTGGATTACCCGTGGTTTATGGCAACAAAGGGCTAGAAAAATTTCCTGAATCTATTGAACTTGAGTCTTTAGGTGGAGGATTCAGCATAAGCAATGCCAGTCAAGCGTCTGAAGTTTTGAACCGACTGAATAACAACGAGGATTTCAGAAGAAATGCTTCACAAGTTTGTAAAGACTATATCTCAACCAACAAGGGGGCTACGGATCGTATAATGAAATATTTAAAGTCCAATAAGTAATGAAAGGACAGGTAATCAAATCCACAGGAAGCTGGTACGAGGTCAAGATAGAAACGGGAAGGGTTTATCGAAGCAGACTTCGTGGTAAGTTCAAAATGGATGGAATTAAGATCAACAACCCCATTGCAGTTGGAGACTGGGTTATCCTTGAAGAAGAGGCTAAAGGTGACAACTCTGCGGTAATCACTGAAATTTTAGATAGAGAGAACTATATCATTCGTAAATCGACACGAAAAACCGGGTTTTCACACATTCTGGCAGCTAATATAGATCAGGCTTTACTTCTGGCAACAGTTACATTTCCAAGAACATCAATGGGCTTTATTGATCGCTTTCTGGTCAGTGCGGAATCCTTCAGAATCCCAGCCTTAGTGGTCTTTAACAAAAAAGATCTTTTGGAAGAAGATGGCATCTCGCTTTGTGAAGAACTGATGACACTTTATAAAAGTATCGGGTACTCTTCACTACTCATTTCAGTACTTGAAAATGATGGTATTGAAGAATTAAGGTCATTGCTTAAAGGCAAAACAACCCTCATTGCAGGTCACTCAGGAGTTGGAAAGTCTACCTTGTTAAACTCATTGGTTCCAGGCCTTGAACAAAAAACAGGTGAGGTTTCCACCTTTGCAAACAAAGGCACTCACACTACTACTTTTGCCGAAATGTTTGAAATTGATAAAGCATCCAAAATAGTAGACACTCCGGGCATTAAGGAATTGGGTTTGGTAGATATGGAGCCTTCAGAAATCAGCCATTATTTCCCTGAAATGAGAGCTTACCTAGGAGTATGTAAGTTCAATAATTGTTTACACACCAATGAACCCGGCTGTCAGGTATTGGCAGCATTTGAAGCAAATAAAATCGACCCTTCTCGTTATCATAGCTATCTAAGCATTTTAGAAGATTATGATAATAGAAGATAAATCTTAAGACACACATAGAATGAATCCATGGCATGATGTATCCTATGGCGAAAACATACCTCTAACAGTAAACGCCATTATAGAAATACCCAAAAACAATAGGGCAAAATATGAACTCGACAAGGAAAGCGGTCTTTTAAAAATGGACAGGGTTATTTATAGCTCTATGTATTATCCGCACAATTACGGGTTTATTCCTCGTACATATTGCGATGACAACGACCCATTGGATATTCTGGTCATTTCACAGATACCCATCGTATCTATGTGTTTGGTAGAAGCCAAAGTAATTGGTGTAATGCGAATGCTGGATCAGGGGGAAGCCGATGATAAAATCATTGCAGTGGCCGAACATGATAAATCAGTTAGTCACATTGAGCATATTGAGGAGTTGCCTGAACACACACTCAACGAATTGAGAAACTTCTTCGAAGACTATAAAAAGCTTGAAGAAAAAGAGGTTGTTGTAGAAAAGTTTCAAAACAGAGAGCTAGCGCAACAAATACTTCAGAAAAGCATTTCAGATTATAAAGAGAACTTTGCCTAGTTCTTCAACCTTCCGAAAGTGTATTTTCAAAGGTATTGTATCATCACAGTAGCAACTATCAATAGTGTAGTATTGGCTTCTTAAGAATTGCCAATAGTTTTCTGCCCAAAGAACTAAAAATTCGTATTTTAGTTAGTTCTAGATTTAATTCATCTAAAGACTTGGGGAAAGCTATATCGAAATACCTATTGATATTATTGGTTTTGCTGTGCCATACGCAGTTAAAATCTCAAGAGTTAGCGCCTGTTGATACATATCTTATAGATAGTCTTGATCTTTCGGCTGTTTCTGAAAAAGACAAAGAACTCATAGAGTCTTCACTAGAAAATTATAGAGCTTGTGAAACTGATATTTGTAAGGTAAGAGCTATCAGTAAGATTGTTGAAGATAGCTGGGACGCAAATATATGGCCTAAATACAACCGATGGGTTCATGACTTCATAGAGCAGTCTATCCAGCAACCACATGATTCAGCAACTCTGGTCTTGCTAAAAAAATCTTATGCCGGTGCACTCAATAACATAGGTTATTTATATAACATACAGGGCAAAAATGACCTTGCATTAGCGTTTTATGAAAAGTGCCTGAATATTCAGGAAGAGGTTGATGATAAACCAGGCATGTCCGGCACATTAATTAATTCTGGTTATATCTTTTTAAATCAGGGCTTAATAGAAAAAGCACTTGAATATTACTATGCAAGTCTAAGCATTGAAGAAGAAATAGGGAATCAAACGGGTATTGCCACAGCACTCAATGGTATTGGCTATATACTCTACAAACAAGGCGATAATGAGAAAGCGTTAGAGAGTTATACCCAAAGCCTGGTCATAAGGCGAGAGTTGAAAGATGACTACGGAATTGCAACATGCCTTAACAACATTGGTCTATTGTTCAGAGATCAAAAAGAATGGAACAAGGCTTTATCTTATTATGAGGAATGTCTGACGCTTCAAGAAAAATTAGCAGATAAAAGCGGAATAGCTATTTCTTTGAATAATATTGCCTTCATACTCAAAGAACAAGGTCAACTGAGCAAAGCCTATCAAAAGTATAATGAGAGCCTTAAACTCAGCAAAGAAGCCAGTGACCAATCCAGTATAGCAACTACTTTAAATAGCCTTGGAAGTCTTGAACTCTTAAGAGGAAATGTTAGATCTGCTCAGCAATACGCAACTGAAAGTCTCAACATAGCAAATAGATTGAAGTATCCTGCCCACATAAGAGATGCCTCAGAAACTCTGATGGAAATTGCAAGAAAACAATCCAGATGGAAAGAAGCTCTTGAGCATTATGAAGTGTACATACAAATGCGTGACAGTGTTTTTAATGAAGAAACCATTGCTGCTTCTATTAACGAACGCTTCAAATACAATTATGAAAAGAAAGCCTTGGCCGACAGTATCAAAAATGCTGATGAGCAGCGTATTCTCGATGCTGAGCTAGCCGCTAGTCAAGCGAAACAAAGCAGGCTTAGTGCATTAGCCAAAAAGCAAAAGTTACAACTGTACTTTCTTATTATTACTGTAGTAGTAGTGTTGATATTCATTCTGATTATCAACAATCGAATGAGAACCATCAAAGAACAAAAAAGAATTATTGAAGAACAGAACATAGACCTTAAAAAGCACAAAACAGATCTGGAATACCTGAATGACGATCTGGCTCAGTTTGCGCATACTGTTTCACACGACTTGAAAACTCCTTTAGTAGGTATTATGGGAGTTATTCAGCTATTAGAAATAGAATACCCTGACTTAGAGGAAACGTTGAAAGAGAGGTTGGACTTGATCAGAGACAGCGCACTTAAATCAAATGATTTAATTACTGGAATTCTGGAGTATTCTGAAGCAGGAAGAGGAAACGCTGTAAAAGAAAATGTGGATGTAAATAAGCTTCTTAAATCCAGTATCGATGAGATAAATAACAAGAACAATATCAACATAACAATTGCATCAGAACTCCCTACGGTTTCTTGTAACAAGTATCAATTCAAACAAATACTTACTAACCTGATCAGTAATGCCATTAAGTATAATCATAGAGGTAAAAACGAGGGAAGGGTTACCATCGAATATACTTTCAAGCCTGGATTTCACGAATTCACAGTAGCTGACAATGGTCCTGGTATTCCTAAAAACCAACAAACAAAAGTGTTTGAAATTTTTAAGAAGGCACATAGCTCGCGAGAGATTCGTGATAGTTCTGGGGTTGGACTTTCAATAGTAAAGAAACTGGTTACACAGAATGGTGGTGCCATTACTTTAGATTCTGAAGAGGGAAAAGGTGCTTCTTTCAAATTTACCTGGCCAATGGAGCCATGAGACTTATAAAAAAAGGGCTTGAATGCCCCTTTAATCTATAATCTGTTTTTAACATACTCTATTTCCGTCTTACCATGAGGGCTTGGCTTACCATCTGGCCCAAGATTTACCATTATTATCCTATCAATACTCAGTATCTCCTCTCTGGTAAGCTTGTTTCGCACCTCACATCTCATAGTAATAGAAGTTCTGCCAAAAGCTGTAGCCTCAATACCAATTTCAATAATATCACCTTGAACAGGTGCATTGATGAAATTAATCTCAGACATGAACTTGGTTACAATATGACGGTTCTCCAATTGAACAATTGTATATAGTGCTGCCTCCTCATCTATCCATTCCAATAACCTACCACCAAAAAGTGTCCCATTTGGGTTAAGATCTTCAGGCTTTACCCATTTACGCGTGTGAAAGTTCATATATTACTTATTTAAAAAAGATTTCAACATCCAGTTTTGTTTCTGTATCTCCTGAATATATCCAGTGAATACATCCAGCGTTCCTTCATCACCTTCGACTTCTGCAGCACCTAAAAGCTCACTCAAGTTCCCAACAATGATGCTATTGGCCGATACAATTGCTTCTACCATTGCATTTGCATCCAATACCTCTTCATGAGATTCAACATTCGCATTTGTAAGAATGTTCTTTAATGATCCCTTTGGCACTCCATCTAATGCAAGCACGCGCTCTGCAATTTCATCTATTTTATCCGATGCTTCATTGTAAAGCTCTTCGAATTTCTCATGAAGCACAAAAAAGAAAGGTCCCTTTACATTCCAGTGAAAAAGCCTCAGATTTTGATAATGCACCTGATAATTGATTAACAACTGATTTAATTTTTCTACTACCTGATTCTGCGTTGAAGTTTCCATAATTGACGAATTCTTTTGTTTCAAATGATTTACACACAAATAACTTTATTAATCGAATTTATGTTCCTAGATTTATTATTGATTTTATCAATATGACATTACAACAATTAGAGTACATTATAGCGCTGGATACGCACAGGCATTTTGTAAATGCTGCAGAGAGCTGCTTTGTCACTCAACCAACACTTACGCTTCAGATACAAAAGCTGGAAAACGAAATGGGAACGCAGATTTTTGACAGAACCAAGCAACCCATTGAACCTACAAAAGCCGGCACGGCTATCATTGAAAAGGCCAGGCAAATACTTAGAGAAGTTAATGCTTTGAAGACTTTTGTAAATACTGAAAAGGATGATTTGAGTGGAACATTCCGTATTGGTGTTATTCCTACGGTAGCTCCCTACCTTATGCCAAGGTTCCTCAAAAGCTTTACTGATGAGAACCCTAACATTGAACTGATCATTCGTGAAATTGAATCAGAACAAATTATTCAGGACATAAAAAATGATTTACTCGATATTGGCATTCTGGCAACGCCTTTGGAAGAGAATAGTCTAAGAGAAATCCCATTGTACCACGAACCTTTTCTAGTCTATACGGCTGAACAGCATCCTCTTTACGTAAAAGACAATGTGAAACCTACAGACCTTCCAGAAAAAGGGCTTTGGCTTCTTAATCAAGGACATTGTCTTAGAAACCAAGTATTGACCATTTGTAGCCAAAGAAGAAGTGCACAAAACAACAATCTGAGCTATGAAAGTGGCTCCATAGAAACGCTTAAGAATCTGGTGAAAAATCATATGGGCTATACACTTGTTCCCGAACTGTCTGTAAATGACACGTTAACTCAAGACAAACGTATTAAGCGTTTTGAAAAACCCGAACCTACAAGAGAAATAAGTCTGGTAGTTCATCAGAGTTATAATAAAGAGGCCATACTGGAACATCTGCGAAATGCTATTCATAAGAACATTCCTGAGCGTTTCAGTAAGGCCAAAACATTTAATAGAATCAAATGGAGGTAGTAGCTAACCTATTACCTTCATTCCATTGTCACAAAACTGATGCATTCCTTTGTTGAGGAATTCAGCAAGGCCTGGCTTCACCTTGTCGTAGTGTGCCTTAAAACGTTCATCTGCAACATACATATCAGCAAGGCCTCTATAACGTACTTCCGACACATCGTAAAACTTACTGATATGCTCAAAGTGCATCATTATTACCTTCTGCACTTCAATATCCGTAACGGGCTTATGGATTAGATTAGACAGCCATAAGTTAATTTCTTCGGCTTCCTGTTTAGTTTCACTCCATTCTTTTTTACCCATTTCCTTAATTCGCTGCTCAACTTGAGACACCTCATCTCCCCACCTTTCGGTAGCTTCCATTCTCATTTGGTTAGCCTCTTCTTTTGAGAACCCTTCGTACATTTCTTTGTCTGTAATCATACCTTCTTGACTTTTAATTTCATGAATAGTTTTCTCAATGGTGGCAATCAATTCCTCAAGATTCGCCTGCTTTTTCATCAGCTGTTTTCTTTGAAAACGCAATGATTTCACCAAGTCAAAACCGTTATCATCCAATATGTTTTTGATCTCCGCCAATTCATAGCCCAGCGTTTTATAGAACATAATCTGCTGAAGCCTGAATAACTCAGGTCTCTCATAAAAGCGATATCCTTTTTCTGACCTGTATGCAGGGCTTAGTAAACCGATCTCATCGTAGTGATGTAGTGTCCTCACACTAACCCCAGCCAGTTTGGAAAGTTCTTTTACTGAATATGAGTGATTGCCATTTTCCATTTGAAACAAAGAAAGTGGCTAACGTTACGTAAGAGTCAAGTGATTTTCAAATTATTCATAATGAAATGTACTAGCTGTTTTTACAAAGCAGCTTTGATAATACAAAACGTCATAAACATTGAAGCTGGATGTGAAGTATCGACTACTCTTTCCAGAATGAGATTTTAACAAACTTACTCATACTGAGTTTTTCGGCTACTATGGTATTATTGAAAGGACTTCCTTTGAATACTAGATGATCAATGGAAAGCACATGTCTACCCCTAGGCAAGTCTTCAATATCGATAACTACTTCAAAACCTTTTTCACCCTTGTTTTCATGAGTAGTAAAAAAGAGCTCTGGATTTTCAACAAGTACGTCATCTATATAGACATTATAGATTTGACTTATACAGTCAATCGAGGCCTTTACCAGCTCATCATAATCGCTATCGGTTCCCAGAAGCTCTTCAATGGATTTGGTAGTATCCCTGGCAGACTCCATACCTGCGCGCATACCATCTAAAAATGAAGGGTCTCGCTCTAGGCCTTTCGATTCAGGGCAAAGGAACTCCAGAACGCCATTTTTACTTGGAGAATACCTTATGAACAACTCCAAAAAGTTATTATCAACAAACTTAGAAGGAATGCTGGCGTGCTTAATATAACCTCCCCTTCTTTCGTCATCGTAATGCCCTTTCTGAATGATATACTCATTTTCACTGATGGTTTCTGGATAGAAAGTATAGGTGTCCCAAGCATTTATTCTATAAGAAACAAAGAGTACGCCAAGCAAAATCAAGGAAACACTTACAATTTGTTTTCTTTTGAAGTTAGTAATCAAATGGTAGTAAATACTTCGGTATACAAAGGACAATGACACTATAGAATAGAACCTGTAAATAGGATAATAGATAACAGAGAACCATTTCGATTTTTTAAAAGCACTGAATAAGATGGTATCCAAAAAGAAAACTAACGCGGCCAAAAACAACACTATAAAAACAAAGATAAAGATCAAGGAAAGGACTGCTATAGTGGCCGGGTTAGATATGAGTGTTTGTAAATAGCCACTTATGCCTATAGTAGAGAACAAAAATGAAGCTACAATTACTACTGAGAGAATTGAAAAGGCCAGTAAAAACGTATAGGCGAAAATGACACTTGACACCTGATCCAGGTAGAAAATCAGGTCGTCTAGGCTTTTTACTCTTTTTGGGATCCCCTTCTTAAAAGGCCCCTGAAGCTTCATTTTGGTAAAGTCAATCTCATTTGATACCGAACTCAATCCGACAATTCCTATCCAGAAACCTCTTAAGAGCAAATGTATCAAAAGGCTAATAAGAAAGAACTTGAGTGCTAATGGAATGGTGTTTACAATAAAAACACCAGCAGCTATAAATATGGAGTTTGCATTAGCAGTAACAACTAGTTTGTTAAACCTAAAGGAGCTCTTAAAAACTTCATACTGATCAATACTTGTAGCTAACAGAAAAATGGAGAAACCAGTAATAAGTAATTCCAGTTGCCAGCTTTCTAACTGAAGGTTTGCTACCCACCTTCTTAATTTACCTTCTTCACCATCATCTGGCCTGTTTAACTGCGTCATTGTTCAGAGCGTTTAGACTGGAAAAATAATGAAAATATCGGATGTGGGGAGAACTCTATACAAACAGCTATTGCCCCTTCAATAGCACCTTGCCTTCAAGTCGATTATTATAATTACTGTTTTCTATAACCAGTTTACCATTAACCCAAACAAACTCAACTCCTTCACTTAGTACATCTGGCTTTGAGAAATCGGCTTTTGGGGTAAATCGTTTCGGGTTTATAATAATCACATCTGCATAATACCCTTGTTTCAACTCTCCTCGTTGCTCTATTCCAAAAATTTTCGCCACACCTCCACTTGATTTATGAACAAAGGATTCCACAGATAGCAAATGCTTTTCAATTACATACTTCTTATATTTCTCAGGATAGCTCGCAAATTTTCTGGGATGTCCTTTTGTTCCATCAGAGCTGGTCATAACCCATGGACGTGTCATGAAATTCTCCAAATCATACGGGTTCATATTGAATGATGCTATTCTCGCTCCTCCACTTCTTGCGATCTCCAGGATAACCTCAATAACAGGTTTTTGCATAAGTTGAGATAACTGAGCCAGATTCTTACCTATCCACTCCTCATTCCTCGCATCAGCCGTTATTAATATAGATTCCGCGCCTCCTCTTTTTCTTAAGTTTTCCTCAATCTCTTCTTTAATTCTCGGCAAGAGTCTTTTGTCCTGTAATCGATCATAATATTTATCCTCTCCTCCAGCCATTACCCAGCGATCTATCAATGCGTTTTCCAGATGAGTTCCAGATGCACGCCATGGATATTGATCGGCAGTAATGGTTAACCCTGTTTGCTGAGCTTCCTCTATTAATTCTATAATTTCATCACTTCTCTTCCAGACATCTACACCAAGTGCTTTGATATGGGCAAAATGTATGGGTACTCCGCTCTTTCTTCCAATCTCTATGGTTTCCTCCACTGCAGCTATCAACCCTATATTATAGGTACTCTCATCTCTTATATGACTATCATAAATACCTGAAAACGGTGCGATAACTTTGGCAAGTTCTACTACCTCATCTGTTTTTGAATAACTTCCAGGAGCATAATAAAGTCCGGTGGAAAAGCCTAATGCCCCTTCCTCCATTCCCTGCTTTACCAGCCGTTTCATTTCTTCCAGTTGATTCGTATCTGGGGCAATATTATCTGCACCTAAAACAGCACTACGAACCGTATTATGGCCAACAAAAAAAGCTGTATTGGTTCCAATACCTTGTCCCATTAACTGGCTGGATATTTTCGTAACCTCATAAGGTCCTTCACCATCATTGCCATTAACCACAGTAGTAACTCCTTGAGTAAGGTAATTAAGGTTGGCACTTGAATTCTCATTTTTTAAATCTCCAAGACTGTGAGTGTGTGGATCGATGAAGCCTGGTGACACTATTTTACCTTTGGCATTAACAGTTGTTTGTGCATTGATAGTGATTGAATCTGAATTTCCAATGAATACAATCCTGTCATCTTTAATAGCCAGATCTGCAACAATGGACTCAGCTCCACTTCCATCTATAATGGTTCCCCCTTTAATTAAGAAATCTGCATCAATACTGTCTGGCGTACAGCTAACCCCAGATAGTATCAAAATGAAAAGTAAGCCCAATCTCCGTATCATCTAATCTTTTATATTGGCCATTATTATCTTCATCATTTCTTCTGAGGTTATCCTACCAATTAATTGAATTGTATCCCTTGGTGTCTTATCTCCAATCTCGTAGGTCATACCTTCCGCTCCAAACTGCGAATAAAACCACCCCTTAGTTACAGGTGTTGCCAACCCCTTTGGTTTTTCGTTCACTTTATATCCAGGAATTCTTGCTTCTAACGCTTCAAACCATTGTTCGCGAAACCATGGTGTTGTAGGTGTTACCTGTTCTTTCTTATCCTGAGTATAAAAAACATCGTTGTAAGTTGAATGAAAGTCTAACCCTAGAAGCACCCTTCCTCCAGACTCATTCAGAGTTTTTACAATATGATCAGCTATGGCTCTTGTCTCTGGTTGTTTATAATACGCCCAGTCCCTGTTCAGGTCTACTCCTCCGGCATTATGTCTCCAGTGCCCCATATCAACTCCATCGGGGTTGAGTAAAGGGTAAACTAATACTCTATACTTTTTCAGGAAATTTGTCAATAATGAACTCTCAACAATACCTTCAACAAATGCCTGCATGGCAAAAAAACCAGTCACTTCAGGTGGGTGCTGCCTACTCAAAATTACAATAAGGTCCTTATCCTCATTAGAATTAGTACCTATATCCAGGTAGATCAAATCGCGTCCTTCTTTGCTCTCCCCTGCTTTGCCAGACTTCACAAAATCACTTAAAGCAACCTCTTCCGACCAATCTCTCACCTGTTCGGAGTTATATAACTCCTGAGCGGCCACCCAGAGTGTATCTTTATTGAGATCGATAAGGAGTGTCACATTTACACTATCATCGTCAAAAAGTATTCGATCACTTCCTAATTCATCCCAATTTTTACCATCATAGCTAATCTTAGGTGGATACCTGTGAGTTGCTTCTTTATACTGTAGTTCCAGATACATTTTTCTAGGTTCAGAAGACCAAGCTTGAAAAGCATACCATGGACTATTGTTAACAGGGTAGTTTTCTGAAACTATATTAAGAATTGCAGAAGAGTCATTCTTCCCTTTGACATCATTAAGTCTTGCCGAGAGAAAATCATTACTAAGAAACACTCCATTTCCTAAATCAAAAACCTGCTTCTGTTGAACTTCTATAGGCTTTGTTGATGTATCAACCGGGCTCGGAAAATCATATGTAGTCGCACCCGTCTTTTGTTTTGAATAATCGCAAGCGGTAACGCCAACTAATAAAAAGTAAAAAATGACTCTCTTCATATTTTAAGCAATTGGTTATTCAAAATAGCAAGTCAGTGGCAAATCTCCCATTGTTCTCAACCCTGGTTTTGCTTTCAGTATCTGACCTACAGCATTTATTGTAATGGCACAAGTTGCCACATCTCCATTTATTCCTCCTTCAATCTTAGAACTGATATTAGGATATCCTTTTACCAAAACCTCATCGTAAGATTCCGGTTCTCCAACGGCTGCCTGAAATGTCAATGTTATCTTTTGCTCTCCGTTTACCCAGCCTTTGCCTACCTGGCATACTCCCATAGCATTTCCCCTCTCTATATTCATGCTTTCTGTAACTATATCCTCTTGAGCTATTACTGGTGAAATGATATCTTCAGTTGCATCCAGTTCCCAACCGAGCTTTGAAGCTATGAACTGCATCGATTCTGTCAATCCTACATGCCTGAGGGTTCCTTTTCTCTTCTTGATTTCAAAGTCTTCAAGGCTCAAACCTGCACCAATTTTTTGCTGAAACGGCAAGCGCCTGAATGCAGCATTCTGAAACCTATTTATAGATATACTTTGAACATCCTGACAAACTGAGGTTAAAAAGGTAGGCAAAGAATCCATTAAAAAGCCTGGATTCACCCCTGTACCTACAACAGCTACATTCGTTTTTCCTGCTGCTTTATTTATCCTTTCAGCCAGCTCTGGTGCACAATCCCAAGGATAACTCAGTTCTTCGCAAGTCGATACAACAGGAATGCCCATATCAGCAATCTCCATTATCTGAGGAGTAACTCTGACCATATCCGAAACCGTTGTTAGCAAAGCCACATCGGGGTTCGACCTTTCAACAACACTTGAAAGCTCACCTGATATTACGATTTCATTACTCAACTTATCGTTGAGCTCGGATAGCCTTTTACCAATTAAATCAGCACTTTTATCCACTGCTCCCACAGTTTCAAGCCCCTTTCTTTGTGAAATAAATTCGGCAATTTTCACTCCTAAGGGTCCCATGCCAATTTGAATAACTTTTATACTTTTCATCAATTGATCATTTTGTAGTTGTGGTGTTTCCACCAAAGAAGAATGATCGAAAAGTAGACTTCAGTAAGAACTATGACTATGCCAATCCTGCTGTTTTAATTTGAGCGAAGAGCAGATGGGCTCAAATGATAATTTCTTTTAAACAAACGTGTGAACGAGCTAGGGCTTTCAAAACCAACAACTGAAGCTACATTGCTCACTGGTAAATCCGTGGTTTTCAGCAGATGAGTAGCATACTTCAACCTTTCTTTGGTTAAGTACTCCAGTGGAGTTACTCCATAAAAATCTTTAAAGGTTCGGAAAAAATGATAGGGAGATAGAGCAGCTTCTCCACTTATCTTCTCAATTGATAGTTTCTCTCCCAAACAGGCAGTCATATAATCCTTTGCACGGCTTATCCGCTTATATATTTCTCTTTTAGTCGATCGCTTTACCGATTTGATTCTCTCAATTTTCAAAAGCGTATCAAAATGGTTTCTTAGAATACGCTCCAGCAATTCGTAAGTCAGTTCCTGATATAACATTGGAGTTCCCGTGTCTTCCAACATTGCCTGTTTTAAATTCAGGAATACTCTTTTCACATTTTCATCATTGGCATAAGCTGTCTCAAACATGCTCAATTTATCATCGCAGCTCTTGAGTGGCTCATCCAGTAATAAATCTCCTGATGTACACATGTTATTAAATACATCATCAAGATCATCATCACCAAAGGCTACAATGATTGCTTCGGTGGGATCATTAGAATCTATTTCACTGTAGTAGGTCTGTCCTTTATTCACAATCAAGTAATTATCCTTTGATAAAACGCAATCTGAGCTTCCTACTTTGTGATACTGATACCCTTTAAGAACTCCCCTGAGTGTAAACCGAGAAGTATGCTTTCCAGACTTGAGTCTTGATGAGTTAATAAAGAAAGCATTACCTGATGAATTCTCTCCCAGTTGGTTTGTTTCTGAGCAATAGTTATTGTGCTCAAATGCAGTAATCAGGTTATTGCAGTAAGGACAGAACTTCTTCAATGCTTTCGCTTCGTTTTTTTGGCTCAGTTCGATCTACAGGTTACCATTTTGGGATTCTGAGTAATCACAAAGCCGTTAGTTAATTTGCTTAGATCAAAACAATATACATCTTATGCACATATATACAAAACAAAAGAATGCCATCCATTTGATTTACAGAACTTAATTTCACCTCATTCAAAACAAGAGAAATTACACAATAAACAAGCAACAAAGCTTGGGTCTTTCCAATCAATACGACAACCCATATCAAAAAATAGCAGGATTCGCACAGTCATGAGTCTCAAAGCACCCAATCTTTAGTAAAGAGCACGCAAGTGTTTTTTGCAATACTCATAAAGTAAAATGATTGAATATGATGAAACACCTACATTTTAAAATTCTTGTCCTTCTCCTTTTTTCGAGCTCCTGTTTGTTTGCTCAGCAAACAGTTACGGGAATCGTAAAAGATTCTAATGGAGAAACGATGATTGGGGTCTCGGTACTCGAAAAGGGTACAACAAACGGAGGTCAGACCAATATTGACGGGCGGTATACAGTCCGTGTGGCCAATGCTAACTCAGTATTGGTATTCAGTTTTATAGGATATAAAACTATCGAAAGAACAGTTGGTCAGCAGACTACTATTAACATTACTCTGGAAGAAGATGCAACCGAACTTAATGAGGTAGTTGTAACTGCTTTGGGCCTGACACAAAAGAAAGATCAATTAGGATCTACTGCTTCAACCGTAAAAACCGAAGATGTAACAAGATCTGGAGAAGCCAATTTCCTAAACTCATTAGGTGCCAAAGCTTCTAACGTTCAGATCAGTCGATCTAATGGTGACCCAGGGGCCGGATCAAGTATCAGGATCAGAGGAGCAAACAGTATTACTGGCACATCAAGTCCCCTTATAATCATTGATGGGATTCCAGTATCCAACAATACTCAATATGGCGGTGGAAACAATGCGACTGGTGGACGAACCGGAGGTGTCTCTCAGCAATCGAGAATTAACGACATCAATCCTAATGACATAGAATCAGTTCAGATACTCAAAGGAGCCTCTGCTGCTGCATTATGGGGATCCAGAGCAGCCAATGGAGTAATTGTTATTACTACTAAAAATGGCCAAGCTGGTAAATTCCAGATGAGCTACAAATTCTCCACTTCATTTGATAAGGTAAATCAACGGTACGAACTACAAAACACCTGGGGACAGGGGCGTGGTGGAGTATATAGCCCAACAAGAGCAGAAGCCTGGGGTGATTATATTCCGGACAGAAGTGGAGCAGCTGATGAAGTAAACACTTCTGGTGCTGTTTTTATAGCTCAGGATGGGACCAGATACTATCCGATTACTGGTAAAAATTCTCGAGAAACATTCGTGGATTCAAACTGGGATGCTGTTTTCCAAACAGGAGGTTTTCAACAGCATGATTTAACCATTAGCAGCGGCAATGAAAAGTCTTCTTACTTTTTCAGTTTGAGTAGATTAGATCAGGAAGGCATAGTTAAAGAGAGTAATTATGACAGAACCAATATCAGGTTAAACAATAGAACATTCTTTAACGACTGGATTTCAATGGAGTCTAAAGGGAGTTTTACAAGAACTTTCTCCAATAGAATTCAACAGAGTTCAAATACAGCTGGTCTTTTACTTGGTCTGCTAAGAACACCACCTGATTTCGACAGTAGAGACTATATAGGTACATACGTAAGTGCCAGCGGTGTTTCGAGCCCGTTAAGACATAGGTCCTATAGAAGGTATCTTGGTAACAATCAAAATCCAATTTACAACAACCCTCTATGGACAGTTTATGAACAAACTGCTACCAGTACTGTGAACAGATATTTGTTTTCTGCAGATGTGGACATTGAGCCCCTTGATTTCCTAAGAGTAAAATTACGAGGGGGTATTGACGGGTACGATGATAAAAGGAGCTACTTCTTCCCTGTAGGTTCTGCAGGAAGTCGTTCAAGCGGCCAATTTGCGGAAGATGTTCTGGGGCGTCAGGAAATAAACTTTGATGCCATTGTTACAGGTAACTTTGAGCTAACTGATGACATTTCATTAAATGCTACAGTTGGATGGAACCTGAACGATAGAAAGTTAAGAGGAAACAGCACTGACATTGTAGGTTTCTTGGTGAACGCGAGAAAACCAACAACTGACCTTAATACAGCTGCAGAAAATTCTACCGTTTCTAATTCGAACACTAAAATCAAATCTAACAGAGGCTATGCCAACCTTAGTTTTGATTTATATGATCAGCTTTTCGTTAATATATCGGGAGCAGTTGAAGCCTCTTCCACTGTAAAAGGAAACTTCACATATCCTGCGACAGATGTTGCCTGGCAGTTTACTCAATTACCATCCATTGGCACTTCTTCGATACTTTCTTTCGGTAAGTTAAGGGCATCCTGGGGTCGTGTAGGTATTGCAGCTCCTGCACATAGATTCCAAACTTTAGCAGAAGGCGGATTCACTTATTCTACATATAGTGATCCATTAGATATCTCTCTTTGGGGAGGAGGTTTTAGATTGGATGATGATAAAGGAAATCCTTTATTGGAACCTGAAATTAAAGAAGAGTGGGAAATAGGCACTGATTTAAGGCTATTTAGTGACAAGCTAAGTCTTACAATGACTTATTATAACAACAATATCAAAGGAATCATCATCCCTGTAGACTTAACACCTTCATCAGGTTTTGATACTCAGATTCTGAATGCCGCTTCCATGAAAAACCAAGGTTTTGAAATGGATTTTGGGTATGACCTTTTCAATAAGAATGATTGGAACATTAACCTTTTCGGTAACTGGTCTACCAACGAAAACGAAGTTACTGACCTTAGAGGAACAGAAACCATTAACCTTTCTCCAGGAGCCTCGGTGAGTTCAAGGGCTATTGTTGGTCAGCCATTGGGTGTTCTTTATGGAACAGGTTCACAGACTGATGCCGAAGGCAACTTTATCCTTAATGCCAATGGATTCCCTCAGTTAACTACGAGCCCTATTGTTTTGGGAGATCCCAACCCAGATTGGAGAGGTGGTTTTGGTACCGCAGTTAGCTGGAAAAAATTAAGACTAAACGTGCTGATTGAACATTCTCAAGGTGGTGTATTCTCTCCAAGATCCCTTTGGGTATTGAATAGGTTCGGAACTACTCAGGAAACAGCCAACAGGTTCACAACAACTGAACCACTTGTTAACTTTGCTGGGACTACTATTCCTGCCGGAACCGTGGTTCGGGGAAACATTCGCAATTTTGGAGGAGGTAATGTTTTGCTTGACGAGTCTTGGTACAGAACTGGTATAGGAGGAGGATTTGGTGATAACCAGGCATACAATTTCTCTATATACGATGCCACTTTTACTCGATTAAGAGAGGTTTCGCTAAGCTATACTTTTGATTCTCAAAACTTCAAAGAGAAAACAAAACTTAGTTCCATCACTTTAACAGCTACTGGAAGAAACCTATTCTTATGGGATTCAATACCAGGTATAGATCCTGAAGTAAACCAAACAGGTGTAGGCAACGCATTAGGTCTTGAGTATTTCACTAACCCAAGCACCAAGTCTTACCTATTCTCAATATTGGTCAACTTTTAATCATAATGTCTAAAGAATGAAAATCATGAAAAGATACTTATACATACTTATAGCAAGCTTTTTCCTGATCTCTTCGTGCGAAGACATCGTGGATGGCGTCAATGAAAATCCAAACAAAATTACTCCTGACGACATAGATGCTAAGTTGTTCCTTTCCGGAGCCATATTAGCCAATACAAGTGGTCAGGCAGGGCACTTAAATAGAATATCCGGGTTATTCTCTGGTCAGTTGGTTGGTCTTACTTCTCTATATGCCAATATATATGGCTACTCTATATCAACTGCTGAGTCTATTGGAACCTGGAGCAGATTTTATGTTGGGGTTGTTCCTAATGCAAGGTTTATCAGAGAAAAACTACCTGATGATAATTTAATGCAAGGTATTGCCAAAGTGTTGGAAGCGCATGCCATTGGCACAGCAGCTTCTTTATTTGGGGATGTCCCTTATTCTGAAATTGTAAGTGATGTTAGTGATCCTCAGTTTGATGGTCAAGTCTCTGTGCTTACTGCACTAAATACACTTCTGGATGATGCTATAGGTGATTTGGGTGCAGCAGCAAATGCAAGCCTACCTGAAGACCTTTATTTTGGTGGAGATGCTACTAAATGGCAAGCCGCAGCTTACACTCTAAAAGCTCGCTTTTTGATGATGAGAAAGGATTATGCTGGTGCATTTCAGGCTGCACAAAATGGAATTGCTTCAGCTGCCAATAATATGCAGCATATTCCAAGAGGTGATCCAAGTGTTTCTTCAGGTGACAAGAATTTGTTCTGGGAAATACTTGCAGGAGCCAGAACTGGTGATATTGGAACAGCAAATAGTTATTTGATTCAATTACTCGATAACAGTTCGGCTGTTT
Organism: uncultured Roseivirga sp.; assembly: GCA_947493005.1. GTDB lineage: Bacteria > Bacteroidota > Bacteroidia > Cytophagales > Cyclobacteriaceae > Roseivirga. The sequence continues at coordinate 71,737 of CANLOY010000012.1, read as the reverse complement.
ACAGAGGTAATGCAAAGACTGACGAGACCGCCAGACTTGGTTATTACAGAATCGATGAAAGTTCTGCAACCAACAACCTTGGAATTATAGAGCAATTTGAACCTCAAAATCTGGTTACATATCAGGAAACTAAGCTTACTTTGGCCGAAACCGCCTTAAGGACATCAACTTTTGCTGCCGCTTTGCAACATTTAAATGAATACAGAGCATGGCTAAATGGAGGTGGAGGATTAAATGCCAACTTCACTGGACAGCCTCATCAATATGATCCTTATGTGGCTGCTGATTTTGATATTGGAGGCATGGAAAATCCTGATGGCATTTCTCAAAGTGATGCTTTGCTAAGAGAGATAATTGAGGAGAGATATATATCTGGTTTCGGCACCTTTATGCCTTTTGATGATGCCAGAAGGGTTAGGGTTGCAAACCCAACTTTAGGAGTTCCGTTTCCTTTCAACACTGCAACTGCAACTGCTCACCCTGAAAGAATGCCGTACTCTGATGATGAACTGAATACAAACTCAAATGCACCGGAAAATGACCCGGGAATATTTGTCAAGACTGAAGTCAATCGTAATTGATTAAGTCTTTCAAGACTCTTCATTCATGTTTTATCATATATTAATTAAGGGCTACAGAAGTTAATTCTGTAGCCCTTTTTTCAGTATTTTGGATTCAGAAGGCTAGCAGCATCCTCCACCATCATAAAAGTAGGTGCTGTCTGATACCCAAATATCTTCTGATTTCAAGTTTTCTAGATCACCAGCGGTTTTATCACAAACAGACAGCGGTTGATTTGGCATGAGCACGTGCCCTTTATGATCATCAAAATATTCTTTACTGCCAGTGTAAATAGCAGTACGCCCTGTAAATACACAAGGTCCATCTTCAGGCATTGGATCTTTAATGGCAGCCACTTCAACACTTTCTATAAAAATCGATGTTGGCGTATCAAAGTTCTTTGTATCTAAAATTCTGTAAGGCCTTTTTGCTCTGATTTCAATGGTACCGAAGCCTACATCAGTAATCATTTTAATGTAATCATCCAATGGTAAAGCACCACTCAGACACAACCCCCTCAATCTTTCATCAAATTTTAGTGAGTCGGGCATTGTTTGTTCTGCAATAGGATCTGAAAGTACCAGCCTTCCTCTGGGTTTCAGAACTCTATACATCTCCTTGAGTGCTTTCTTCAAGTCCTCTTCATGGAAAATATTGAACAGGCAATTTTGGGCGGCTACATCAATCGATTCATCTTCAATAGGTAAATTCAAGGCATCACCTTTTCTTACATCGATGAACGAAGGGTCGAACCATGCATTTTGCTCGGCTGCATCTGACATGTTTTTCTTACATGCATCAATCATCTCGTCCACCACATCTACACCTATTACCCCACCTTTTTGGCGGCTGAAATATGAAAACTGAAGGAGCTCCATCCCCCCTCCTACTCCAACGTAAAGTACATTAGGTGAATTAATAAGATCTCTGGGGTGAACAGTACTTCCACAACCATAATTCATGTCTAGCATGATCTGCGGAATTTCCAACTCAGGGAAAGCCCAAACCGGAGTTGTCGTACAGCAAAGCCCTACATCTGGAGTTTCTGCTGCTGCCTTGTATATATCTTTTGTAGTCTCTAAATAAGTTTCCATAAAGTTTAATTTATAGTTGTGCCTCCACAACTTGAGCCTGCTCCGGCTGTACACCCAAAGCAATGCTGATTAATAATAATTTCTCGGTCTTTTACTTTTGTATAATCAAAATCACTGACATGCTTAGGAGCATCACCTGCCAACTTCAACTCTAACATTTGATTAAAGTCACAGTCATATAAGTATCCATCCCAGCCTACTGAAACCATATTTCGGCACATGACCCCAGTTGCCGCCATAGGATTAAAAGCATTGACTAACTCAGACATGTAGCCCTCATAATTTTCAGTCCTGATCAGGTAATCAAGAAACCTACTTACTGGTAGATTGGTAATAGCAAACAGACTATTGAACACTACCCCGAAAGTCTCTGACAGCTTCTTCTTGTACTCTTGTTCCAATACAATCTGATCATCTGGCAAGTATGCTCCAGAAGGATTATACACAAGGTCTAACTTAAGTCCTGTACCTTCTTTCCCATAACCTACCTCATTAAGCATTTGGAGTGCCTTAATGGATTTTTCAAAAACACCTTCTCCTCGTTGAGCGTTTGTTCTCCGCGCGGTAAAAGACGGCAATGACGAAACAACATTGACTTTATGTTTTCGGAAAAACTCCGGTAAATCGTTGTATTTAGGGTTAGCCAGTATAATTGTGAGGTTGCAACGAACAATTATCTGCTTGCCTAAGTTAGAAAGTTCCTCAACAAACCATCTGAAATCAGGGTTCATTTCGGGAGCTCCTCCTGTTAAATCTACTGTAGAGACATCAATTCCTTTTAATGCGTCTAAACATTGCTGCATTGTCTCCCTTGTCATAATCTCTTTCCTATCAGGGCCGGCATCAACATGACAATGTTTGCAAACCTGATTGCACATTTTACCTACATTGATTTGAAATACATCCACTCCAACAGGCTTTAATGGAAACAAGTTTATTTCTTCCAACTTCTGTTCAAATGAAGGCACATCAATCTTCTGATGGTCACTCAACACTTTAATCTGTTCCTCTGGGGTAGAAAGCCAGTGATTAGTTTTCTTTAAGCTCTTTGTTGCAAGCCCCATACTACATCAGTTTGTCTTCCATTTCATTCATCATTTGCACGCCATGTACCAAAACCGCTCCTCCTTTAATAGCAGCTGCCACATGAACAGCTTCCATCATCTGCTCTTCATCTGCACCTTTTTTCATACATGAGTCTGTATACGCATCTATACAATAAGGACATTGCACAGCATGAGAAACCGCCAGTGCTATCAAAGCCTTTTCCCTTGTTGTCAATGCTCCAGGTTTAAAAACACTACTGTACCAATCAAAAAACTTGGTACCCATTTCTTCTTGCAATTCAGTGATCTTCCCGAACTTCTTTAAGTCCTCGGGTTTATAATAAGTCTTAGACATAATATTGATTCTATTAAATAAAGTAGGGCCTCATCGGAGGCATTGAGAAAAATGAGACTAAGCGACCAAAGAAGGTGGCCCTCTGTATTCACAACCTGAAACAACAAGCCTGAAATAGTCATTGTTATTAATGCAACATGACATTACCCCCCAAAAATGGCTCCTCAGAAAAAGAACAGCCCCTCTTGAGATGTTTCTGTTCTTGGCAAGGGATTCTATATCTTCTAAACTATTGACATCTGCCTTTACAGAGAGATCATAAACATTTTTCAGTTTACGTTTCAGCTGGTCATATACAGAACTGGAGCTCCAATTGACACTTTCAAGGAAACTGAGATTTCTGGTCAGGTCTAAACCAATCAGATATGTACCTCCTCGCTTGTCTTTCCCTAAGATTGAATCTCCTCTGCTAATCCTTTGACTAGCCAAGTGTAAATCATCCACAGACAATTCTGGTGCATCATTACCGATAACTATCACCTTGTTGTAGCCTCTATCACGTACCGTTTTAAGAGAATTGACAAGGCGTTCACCAAAACTATCACCGTCCTGCTGATTCGAATAAATTTCGATAACCGGCAAGCCCGATGACCTGGCAGTTTGAAGAGATTTGTTTACGAAGAATTGGTAGAGGGACTTAAATCGCTGCTTACTTCCTATTGGTTTGGCTCTGAATTCGTCATTCAAAGTTCTTGAGAAGAAAAGAATCGCGGTTTTCCCTTTAGACATCTTATGGAAATTTAGAACCTTAACTCTGTATACTCAAAAATAATTTCAAGAAACGGCACTCAACTTTTTGAAATGTCACCTCGATAACATTTTATAACAAGCCTGGGGATTAACTCTGTAAACCAGAATATTCAGGATTCATATCGAGTACAAAAACTGAGAAGCCTTGTCTGTGATAGACAAGGCTTCTCAGTTTTCAGTGACCTCGGCAGGATTCAAACCTGCAACCTCTTGAGCCGTAATCAAGTGCACTATTCAGTTATGCTACGAGGCCATTCATTTAACGAAAGTTAAAGTCCGTTAAAATGGTTCGCAAAGGTAATTAATTCTTTTTCTTTGCAAAAGACCGGCTTATATACTTTTAAAAAATACTATCTTTGCCACCGCTAAAATTCAGCATACCTATGAAGAAGTTGTTATTCGCAGTTGTTGGTTTATTTTTCATGAGCATTTCTGCTCAGGCTCAACGCCCAGATTTACCTGGTGCCTTATTGGTTGATATTGGGCTAAACAGTTGGAGCAGTGCTCCTACAAACATTTCGTTGAACGGATTTCAGTCTAAGACGGTAAATCTTACCTACTATTATGACTTACCACTTGGGAACAGAGGTTTTACTTTTACTCCGGGAATAGGTCTTAGTTTTGAGAAGTATTCCTTCAAAAACAACTTTACGTTAACATCTTCGATTGATAATGCCGGAGTAAGAAGTATAGGCACGGCCGACTTAGTTAACCTTGCTCCTAACAACCCAACTACTTTTGGCAAATCAAAACTTGGACTGAACTATCTGGACATACCTCTTGAAATCAGATGGTATAGCAGTGGAAATCAATACAACCGTGGCTTCAGAGCCGCCTTAGGTGTAAAAGGAGGTGTGCTTTATTCTTCTTTTGTCAAATACAGATTTGAAGACGCAAAGGGTGACAAGCGATTAGTCAAAGACAGACAAGAGCTAGGCTTTAATAGATTTAGATACGGAGTTCAGGGTCGAATAGGCTTTGGAGGCTTCAGCATATTCGGCTTTTATGAATTGTCAAAGAAGTGGGATATTGCACCGGCCGGTGGAGAAGACACCAAAACCTTAACTATTGGTATCTCACTGACCGGTTTCTAATATCAGTTCTTTAATGTCCTTTAAATTCAGGAACTCTTTTCTCTAAGAAGGCCTGCACTCCCTCTTTATGGTCGTGTGTACCTCCAGCTATATCCTGATTATAGGCTTCATAATCAAGCATTTCACTCAACGTAGCATTCTGAGACTTATTAAGCATCTTTTTCATTAGACCAATAGCCTTAGTAGGTGCTTTAGCATAATAATCGGTATAAGCCTTGACCGCAGCATCTAACTCCGTATCAGGCACACACTTATTAACAAGCCCTATAATTTCAGCCTCCTTACCAGAAACTCTTGTTCCCATTGTAGCTAACTCAAAAGATTTAGCCGAACCAAGAAGTCTGGGCAAAAAATAAGAAGACCCTGAATCAAGCACCAAACCAATATTCACAAACACTTCTATGAGCTTGGCACTTTCAGCTGCTACTACTATATCACAAGCAATGGCAAAAGAGCAACCTGCTCCGGCAGCCACTCCATTCAGTTTACAAATCACGGGTTTGGGCATTTTTCTAATTGCCTTGATAATTGGATTGTAACGCTTGTGAATTGAATCTGAAAAAGAACGATTAGGTTCTGCAGCAGACGCTTTAAGGTCTTGCCCCGAACAGAAGGCTTTACCTTCTCCGGTAAGCACAACAACTCTTACTTCATTGTTCTTTTTCACTTCTTTCAATGCTGCTTGAAGCTCGAATGTAATTTCGTTATTCAATGCATTGTAAACCTCAGGGCGGTTGAGCGAAATAGTAGCTACTCCTTCACTCAAATCATATTTTAAATATTCGTACATAACTTCTATAGAAATATAGCTATTGATCCATAACTAATAGCAAAACCTAGTATTGACCCCGCCAGGATTTCAGCCGGTCTATGAGCATTCAAACGAAGTCTCGACCATGCTACCAAACCTGTAAGGGCAACAGCAGCAATCAATGGCCAGAACAAAGTGTTTGTTGCTTGAAAACTATGCTTAAAAGCAATTACAAACCCCAACCAACCAGCAACACCAGCCGCATGAGCACTTATTTTCCACCTGAAAGTAATACCATTTGTAAGCACTACAACGGTAGTAATACCAAGAAAGGAAATATTCATAACCGGAGTCATCCATTCCTGCCCCCTAATTAAAAAGGACACCACAATATAAAAGAGCGAGATAAAGACAAAGGGCAAATACCTATCTCTCCTATCTTGCATGTGCAAATCTTTGATCACTTTTGTCAATCTGAACATCACAACAGTAAGTACTGGCACAAGACATGTTGTAATAAAAACAAGCCATATTACTGTCCATCTTCCCTTCTCTGTTAGGTTAGAGCTATTACCTAGATGAAACAAAATGGTATAAAATACCAATGTTGGCATAAGTAACGGCTGGAATACGTAGGTCAGGAATTTGGCTAGGAAATTCAAATCAAAGTTCTTTTCTAAGGCGAGCGACCGGTATGTTCAACTGCTCCCTGTATTTAGCGACAGTTCTTCTTGCTATATTATAGCCTTTAGCCTTCAATGACTTCTCAAGTTTATCATCAGAAAGTGGTTTCTTTTTGTCTTCTCCATCAATAAGCTGCGCAAGTACATTTTTAACCTCACGACTACTCACATCTTCACCACTGGCTGTAGAAATACCTTCACTAAAAAAGTACTTAAGAGGAAAAATACCAAAGTCGGTCTGAATCGATTTAGAATTTGCCACTCTGGATACTGTTGAAATATCCATATTAATTTCATTAGCAATATCTTTCAGAATCATAGGTCTTAGCTTGGACTCATCTCCATCTTGAAAGAAATCATATTGAAATTTCACAATAGACTCCATGGTTCGAAGCAAAGTGTTTTGTCTTTGCTTTATTGCATCAATAAACCATTTAGCCGCATCCAATTTCTGCTTTACAAAAGTTACTGTTTCTTTAAGCTTTTTATCTTTTTTATCACTCTTGTCATAGGCTGAAAACATATCGGAATACGACTGGCTTACTCGAAGTTCTGGAGCATTACGGCTGTTTAATGTCAAGTCAAACTTCCCGTTACTGTTTGAAAGCAGAAAATCAGGTATCAGATATTGAGTCTTAACTAATCCTCCAGAAATACCTCCAGGTTTTGGATTAAGCTTTGTAATTGCACTGATGGCTTCTTTCAAAAGCCCTTCATCTTCGAGGTTTAGCTTCCTGATGATTTTGTCATAATGCTTTTTGGTGAACTCATCAAAACAAAGAGAAACGATATCAATAGCCGTAGTAATGATCTCATCTTCCTCTAAATCATCTCTTTTCTTTTCCAATTGAATAAGCAAACACTCTCGTAAATTTCGTGCTGCAATTCCCGGGGGGTCAAAGCTCTGTATCTGAGAAAGAAGTTCTTCAAGCTCATCAACATCTGTTTCTATGTTTTGAGCAAAAGCCAGGTCATTTACAATTGCATCAAGCTCTCTTCTTATATATCCATCTGACTCAATACTCCCCAGAAGCTGTTTAGCAATATTCTCCTGTCTCTCCTCTAAGCCTAGAAAGCCTAACTGTGCTTCAAGTTGATCATTAAGAGAAGCCTGCATGGCCACGGGCATTTCACGATCTTCATCGTCATTGTAGTTCCCATCTCCTTGCATCTTGTAGCCTGAGTAATCGTCATCTCCCAGATAATCCTCAACATTTAAATCTTCTGTAGAGCTTACTTCACCATCTTCAAATTCCTCTCTCTCCTGGGCAGGCTCTTCTTCTCTACCTTCCTCTAAAGCAGGGTTAATCTCCAACTCCTCCTCCACCCGGGTATCAAGCTCTGCTGTAGGCACCTGCAACAGCTTAATAAACTGTATCTGCTGTGGTGACAGCTTTTGACTTAAAGATTGATTAAGGCTTAACTTTTGCATCAGTGTTTTTAAATGCTCTCTTCTATTATCTCAAATTTAAAAGAAAGAACGAGAGAACCGATCACATTGTGACACTTTTTAACAAAAACCGTGCAAAAAATTCAAAACCACTTTATTGTGTCTTCACAGCCTTTTTTTCCTAATATTCTTTCCAACACCAATTCAACATTGTACTAGTAAATGATTATCAATTAGTTGTGTTTGAAAGTAAAAAATCATTGCTTTGCGTTCACATAAAAATCTATTCAGTATTTAGAAACTATGAAGACTAAAAGAACCAAGATTGCTGCGCTGCTTAAAAGCACTCAACAGGATGTTGAAGTTGTGGCAAAAGGTTGGGTAAGAACCAAAAGAGGCAATAAACAGGTAAACTTTATCGCGCTTAATGATGGTTCTTCCATAAATAGTATTCAGGTAGTTGCTGATCCTGAATTAATTGGAGAAGATGTTCTTAAAAACATCACTACAGGGGCAAGTATTTCTGTAACCGGAAAACTAGTTGCTTCTCAAGGTGCAGGTCAAAGTGTAGAAATATCGGCATCCCAAATAGAAGTACTTGGTGTTGCTGATCCTGAAAAATATCCTTTGCAACCTAAAAAACACTCTTTCGAGTTTTTAAGAGAGATTGCACACTTAAGGCCAAGGACAAATACTTTTGGTGCTGTTTTCAGAATAAGACATGCCATGTCTTTTGCGGTTCACAAGTTTTTTAATGATAAAGGGTTCTACTATTGGCACACACCTTTTGTTACCGGCTCTGATGCCGAGGGGGCTGGAGAAATGTTCAGAGTTTCTACTCTGGATCCTATTAATCCTCCATTGACAGAAGAAGGAAACATTGATTATAGCAAAGACTTCTTTGGAAAAGAAACTAACCTAACTGTTTCTGGTCAGTTGGAAGGTGAATTGGGAGCGCTCGCCCTAGGGGAAATCTACACTTTTGGACCTACTTTTCGGGCAGAAAACTCAAACACCACCAGACACTTATCTGAATTCTGGATGATTGAGCCCGAAATGGCGTTTTATGATCTCACAGACAACATGGATCTGGCGGAAGAATTTCTACAGTTCTTATGTCAATACGCTTTAGATAATTGTACTGATGATTTGGCTTTCCTTGAAAAACGTCTTTTGGACGAGGAAAAGCTAAAGCCTGCCAATGAGCGAAGCGAAATGTCCTTAACTGAAAAGTTAAAGTTTGTGGTAGATAATGAATTTATTAGACTAACATACACTGAAGCCATAGACATTCTCAAAAACTCTAAACCTAACAAGAAGAAGAAATTTCAATTTCCAGTTGAAGGTTGGGGCACCGACCTTCAGTCTGAACACGAACGTTATTTGGTTGAAAAGCATTTCAAGAAACCAGTAATACTCACTGATTATCCTAAAGACATCAAAGCATTTTATATGCGAATGAATGATGATGGAAACACCGTGGGTGCCATGGACATTTTATTCCCTGGTATAGGAGAAATTGTTGGAGGTTCACAAAGGGAAGAAAGACTTGATGTACTAACTAGTCGAATGGCGGAAATGAATATTCCAGAGGAAGAAATGGATTGGTATCTGGATACCAGGAGATTTGGTACCGCACCACATAGTGGTTTTGGATTAGGGTTCGAAAGGTTGATGATTTTCGTGACTGGACTAAGTAATATTCGAGATGTTATTCCATTTCCAAGAACACCTGGAAGCGCAGCATTCTAAAATTAAAAACCCCGAACTTTCGGGGTTTTCTATTTCTTACTAAATCTTACTGTTTGCTGAAATTTGGATCGATCGTCCATTACAAGCACCAGATAATACCCTCTGGCAAAAGACTGAACGTCTATCTTGTATTTATCTCTTCCATTTTTCTCAAGGTTAATTCTCATTGGAGTACCTACAATGCTCCTGATCTCAATCTTGGGCTTTTGGAGTTTTAAATCACTTAAGTCAATGTTTAGATAGTCGGAAGTCGGATTTGGATATACTTCAACCTTAACTTTATCGTTACCATTGTTGTTGGCTCTGGCAAGTCGTTCAGACTGTGCTGACATAGAGAACACCAATAGAAATAAAGAGAGTCCAAAGACAATACTTCTTTGCGATATGTGGTGGTTGAAGACCTTCATCAATTAATTAGACCCCTATTTTTGTAATAAGGTTTAGTTAAAGTTAATTTTTTTTCAAATAAATCCAGTTTCTAAAGCGTTAGAAATTGCATTTGGTAGTTCAAAAAGCAAATCTGATGCCATCAATGACATTTTACCAACTTTTTTTTCAGCTAAATCTCCAGCCATTCCATGAAGAAAAACTCCAGCAATAGCGGCTGATTGCCCATTCATCCCTTGTGCCATCAATCCAGTGATTATCCCTGACAAAACATCCCCACTACCGCCTGTGGCCATACCTACATTACCAGTAGAGTTAAAAGCCACCCTACCATCTGGAAGAGCTACAGCACTGTTCGCACCTTTCAGAATTATAACCAACTTTTTATCGAAAGCAACACTTCGCATTCTCTCAATTCTTTCTTTGCCATTTTTACAAAGCCCAAACAACCTATGAAACTCCCCTACATGTGGAGTTAACACCGAATGTTCTGGAATAAAATCCATTAAAAACTTATTCTCTGAAATAATATTCAAAGCATCAGCATCCAGAACCATTGGAACATCAACTGTTTCAAGCAAATTACAAAGCCATGAAACGGTATCTTTTTTTGTACCAATTCCGGGACCAATACAAACCGCATTTGTGGTTTCATAAACCGTACCGGAACTAATTAATTCTTTACTCTCATCAACCGTTACCATAGCTTCTGGAAGTGTAGATTGCAAAATATTATAACCACAACCAGGTATATGTACTGTCAACAGACCTGCACCTGTTCTTAATACTGCCTTACTACATAAAAAGGCTGCGCCCATTTTACCAAGGCTACCTGCAAATACCTGAACCCTCCCAAAGTCGCCTTTGTGCTGAAACTTATTCCTTTTTGGCAACATGACCGACACATCTTTGGCCTCAATAAGGGCATATGGGCTATCCTGACTTTTAACAAATTCGTGATCCAGGCCTATATCAGCGACTATAAACTCACCTACATAACTACCTGACTCGGGAATAAGGAAAGATAGTTTAGGCGACTGGAAAGAGATGGTCTGATTTGCTTTGATAATCTCACCACTTAGCTCGATATCATCAGCAAACAACCCAGAAGGGATATCCACACTAACTACCTTAACATTTGACCTGTTGATCTTTTTAATTACTCCCTCCAACAGCCCACCTTCAACTGAGCGATTTAAGCCTGAACCAAGTATGGCGTCAATCACAATATCTCCGGAAATCTCCAAGGCATCGGCATTTGTAATAATGTGTACATTATCAATGCCTATCCTATCCAGATTAGTCTGGCAATCATCTGAAAGTTTCGATCCATGCTGGATTAAACAAACATCTATTTCAAAGCCTTCACTCTTTAAGAGTCTGGCTATAGCAAAACCATCACCTCCATTATTTCCTCCCCCACAAACAACTTGAATTTTAGATTTTATAGAAATCAAAGGACGCAAATGACTCACAAAAGCAACAGAAACCCTTTCCATTAAATCTATTGAGGCAATCGGCTCATTTTCAATTGTAAACTGATCCGCGAGCCGTATTTGTTCTGTTGTAAGTATTTTTTTCATTTGAAGCTCAGATAAGGTAGAAGCTTTTCAACTTCCAGACTATCCATCAGTTTAAGCCTGAAAAGGTCTTCTGGCTTCATGAATTTACCATGTTTGCTTTTGGTATTCAATATTTCCTTTGTCTGTTCATAGTTAATATAGGGATGAGCCAGCAACTGTTTGAATGTAGCAATGTTAATATTGACTTTAGAAATCGTGGCAGTGTCACTTATTATTAGATATTGCTTTATAGCTTGGTACAATGTATCTGTCATTCCATATACCTCTTTTAGTTGAACGACATCATGATATCCCCCAAGTAGCTTTCTATAAGCTACAATGCGTTTTGAGTAACTTGAGCCAATTCCTCTAATGGATTTTAACGCTGTGGTATCAGCCGCGTTAAGATTTAACAAAACATTTTTCTCTTCAATAGGCTCCTCAACACTACTGTCCTTGTTAAAAGAAGGCACTAACGGTTTATTTAATACAATCTGTTTATTCTTCGAATTCTTAACCCTATTATTTGCAGGCTCTATTATCGTTTCAGGTAACAGAATAAACGGATGTAACTTTTGATATAAGCTATCCGGAAAATCGAATATCTTTTTCAAGTCTTTTTTAACCCGAAATCCCCCACCTTTACTCCTATAGTTATCTATTCTATGGGATAGAAATTTTGGCACACCTAGCCCAACAAGTTCTTCAACAGTAGCACTGTTGGGGTCAAAAGGATGGTATTCAATGGAAATAATAGCAATTGGTTCTTCAACACTTTCATATTCCAAGTAAGCAACCAAACTATCTAGCAGCCTTTTATCCTCTTCTACAGTACTATAGTTGACTCCGAAAAACTGTTTATACAGATAAGGGGAGAAAACAAAGAAGATTATCAATGGTATCAAGATAATTACGCCATTGGCTTCAGACTTGCTGAAACTTAATAAGTTCCTGATTTGTTTTCTCAATTGTAGCCTATGTGTGTTTATAAATGGAAAATCGGAATATAAGTATTTAGACAACTATTATGTAAAAAAAATGCTGAGAGGGGTTGGGCAGCCATTGTCTAGAAACGTTCTAAATAATGAATGCTGATTTTAATCATTTTTTTCATTTCTAATAAGGGGGTATCTTTGCCACGCTTTTAGAGCAAAAGATTCAATAATTCATGGAAAGCACTTTCAAAGTCATAAGCCTATCGTTCAAGAATGCTCCTGTTGAGATTCGAGAAATCATTGCTTTGGACAGTAATTTGATAGCCGAGCTTTTGAATGAATTTCGTGAGGTTTTGGGTGTGGAAGAATCTTTGATCGTTTCTACATGTAACCGCACAGAGGTTTATTACAGCTCGGACAGGGATTGCTCTAAAGAAATCATTAGCCTTATTGCCTTTAAAAAAGGAATTACCGATGTCTCCAGGTTCATTCCTTATTTCGATATCCTTAATGGCACTATTGAATCTTCTACTTATTTGTTCAGAGTTGCACTAGGGCTGGAGGCACAAGTAATAGGAGATTTACAAATTATCAATCAGGTTAAGCAGGCATACCAGCTTGCCGCTGACAATAATACCGCAGGCCCTTTTATGCATAGAGTACTTCACACTGTATTTTATGCAAACAAGCGAGTTTATCAGGAAACTGCATTCCGAGAAGGAGCTGCCAGTGTTTCTTATGCAACGGCAGAACTAATACGTACTTTGGCAGAATCATTTATAGACACTAAAGTACTACTAGTCGGTTTAGGTGAAATTGGTGAGGACCTTGCAAAACACCTTGTCGAAGATAACTTCAACACGACTCTAACTAACAGGACTATCAACAAGTCTAAGTCGTTGGCTACCGAGTTGGGTCATAGCTATATTTCATTTGATGGCCTTCAGGATGAATTAGGTAATTATGATGTGATCATTTCTAGTATTCCTGTTAAGGACTTTATCAAAAAAGAAGATTTATCTGATTGTGAGAATGGCATCAAATATCTGATTGACCTATCAATCCCAAGATCGATCGAGCCAAGCGTACAAACACTTAAGGGAGTTTCTCTCTTTAATATTGACGAAATACAGGAAAAAACTTCCAAAGCAGTAGAAAAACGAAAAGCAGCCATTCCAGATGTCGAGGGCATTATTCAGGAGGCGATGCAGGATGTTGCAGACTGGTCTCGTGAAATGGAGGTATCCCCAACAATCCAAAAGATAAAAAAAACACTTGAAGAAATCCGTCAGGAAGAACTCAAGAAACATCTTAAAAATGCCTCACCAGAACTTGAAGTATTTGCAGACAAGTTTTCTAAAAGTATCACTCAAAAAATAATGAAACTTCCTGTGCTTGAACTTAAGGCGGCCTGTAAACGTGGTGAAGCTGATACACTTATTGAAGTACTCAACGATTTATTTAATCTTGAAAAGAAAGCTGAACACAAATAATCAGTCTCTTTTTCAGTTTCTTTCAGTTCTAGCACTATTTTCGTAAGCCAAAACGTAAAGTTTTCGTATTACAATCTAATGCACTTATTCCGTTCGTTCTTAATAGGCCTATCACTCTTAGCTTGCCATCATCTGATAATAGCTGATCAGTATGAGCCTTTTGAGAAAAACGGAAAATATGGGCTCAAAAACATTAGCTCTGGTGAAGTAGTCATTACACCTCGGTTTCAATCCATTGGGTGGTCAGATGGTACTTTCAAAGTAATAGGGAATATTGTTGGTGCCAGACAAAATGAAAGGTGGGCTTTAATCAATCTCAAAGGAGATAAAATTTCTGAATACCTATATACATCTCTGCTACCCTTTACTTCAAACTTATTCATTGCTGCAAAGCGTGCTGACAGGTCAATATTTGTCAATTTTGGTTTAATCAATTCTAAAGGAAAAACGGTTATTGATCATCAATACTCTAGGCTTAAAGCAATAGGAGATTTATTGATTGCCTCGAAAAAAACAGGCAGCATTCATCATCAAGGTGTACTTAACAAAAATGGAAAATCGATCATTCCACTTGAATATACCTCAGTAAAACTCATTGAATCAGGTTTCTTTTCTGTCGAAAATAAGCAAAAACTTAGTGCGCTTTACTCAAGCACAGGAGAAGAACTCACCGCCTTTCAATTCGAATCCATAGAACCATTAAACGAAAAACTTTTCCTTGTTAAGTATTATAACAGACGAGGGTTAATTGACAGATCTGGAAATATTATCGTTCCTCCAATTTATAAGAACATTCAACTTTCGGGTGATAAGGCCCGTGCTCTTCCATTTACGAGGTGGGACTTTTTTAAAGCCGACCAGTTTAACACAAGTCTATATTTTGATGACTTATACTTTGTTGAAGCCAACAAGTTTTCAGTTGTAAGTGGAGAGAATATTGGCATCATCAAGAGTGATGAGACCTATCAATATTATAAAACCGAATTAAGCCTCTTGAATACAAAGCATGGCATTACCATTATTAAAAATGAAAACTCAGGATATCAGGGTGCTATTGACAATAATGGGAAAGCCATCCTCCCCATTAACTATGACAGTATAGTTGTTTTTAAAAACTTCCTTATGGGGGAAATTAAAAAACCGGATCACCAAAATTGGTCCGCCTACAATAGAGCAGGTAAAAAATTAAGTCTGTTCAGCTATGAAACGTTTGGAGCCCCTATTAATGGAATTATTGAGGCAAGCAGAAATGGAAAGGTTGGGTTGCTTGACGATAATGGACAGGAAGCAAGTCCTTTTTTATATGATTCAATTTCGTCATTTCAACAATCTAGGGCTATAGCGAAGTATCAAGGAAGTTATGGATTGATAAATGAAAAAGGGCATTGGGTAATTACACCCTATCAAGATTTCATGAGCTTTCAGAATAACCTTGTGATCACCAAACAAGGTTCAACATCAAAAATCTTCAATATTGATGGAAAACTCCTGGTTGACACTTATGAGCTCATCACTCCACTTTCTCAAGGGTATTACCAAAAAACAGATGAGGGACTAACCTTGCATAACCTTCAACAAGAACAGTTATTAGAACATACATATGACAGCATAAGACAATTGACTCAGGACCTATACTGGCTGAGTCGTGACGGCAGAACTTTTTTCTATAGGCCTAGCGACAGGTCTGACTTTAAGCTGGATAGCGACATAGAAAGAATTGGTACTTTCTCAGAAGGTTACTTCCCTGTATTGAAAGACAGCCAATGGGGCTTTATAGACGAAAGAGGAAATTTAAGGATAGCCAATAGGTATCAGGACGTTGATAAGTTTTCTGAAGGACTAGCAGCTGTTAAACTAATTGGGAAGTGGGGTTATGTGGATAAGGATGAAAACTTAGTACTACAACCCTCTTATGATGAGGAAAAACCTTTTCACAATGGATTTGCAGTAATCAAAAAAGGTACTGAGTATGGCCTGATTGATAAAAATGGTCAGATAATAATTGCTGAAGCCTATTCTGAGATAAAAAGACACGACAACCACCTTTTGCTTAGAAAAGACAGCCTTTATGGCTTAGCCGATGAAAAAGGCAAATTGATAAGAACACCTCAGTATGATAAAATCACTTCCTTGGAAGGTGACTATTTCCTTGTAGAGAAAAATGGATTAAAGGGTGTTATTAACCTAAAAGGACTTGATGTTGTACCCCTTACTTATCAGGTAATCAGGCAGCGAGGGAGCCAATTCATAGGCTCAGAAGAATCCGACTGGAAATTCATCAACATAAAATAAAGGCCACTAAATGTGGCTTTTATTTTATGTTCTGGTCAAATACTTACTTCTTCTTTGGAGGCGATTTTTTAGTAGGGTTCGCAATGGACTCCCTCATACTAGTATCGGACTGAATATTCTCCATTTTATAGTAATCCATTATA
Source organism: uncultured Roseivirga sp. (assembly GCA_947493005.1). Lineage (GTDB taxonomy): Bacteria > Bacteroidota > Bacteroidia > Cytophagales > Cyclobacteriaceae > Roseivirga. The sequence goes on along the minus strand of CANLOY010000012.1, from coordinate 55,449 downwards.
CCAAGATTACCTGATCTAAAGGATTCTGCTATAGCCAAAGGCACCTCCGCTTCAGCTTCAATTACCTTAGCCCTAGCTTCTTGAGACTTAGCTTTCATTTCTTGTTCTTCGGCAACCGCCATAGCTCTTCGCTCCTCTGCTTTCGCTTCAGCAACTTTCAAATCAGCTTGTGCCTGGTCTGTCTGTAATGTAGCACCAATGTTAACACCGACATCCACATCAGCAATATCGATAGAAAGTATTTCGAATGCGGTTCCGGCATCCAAGCCTCTCTGCAATACCAATTTCGAAATTTTATCAGGGTTTTCTAGTACAGCCTTATGAGTATCAGCCGAACCGATTGAAGTAACAATACCTTCTCCAACTCTTGCCAAAATTGTATCTTCTCCTGCACCACCAACTAACTGCTGAATATTAGCCCTAACCGTCACTCTGGCAACAGCTATCAACTGGATACCATCTGCAGCCACCGCAGCAACTTTTGGAGTAGTAATTACTTTTGGATTTACAGAAATCTGTACTGCTTCAAATACGTCTCTACCTGCAAGATCAATGGCAGTGGCTTGTTTAAAGCCCAGGTTGATATTTGCTTTGTCCGCAGAAATAAGCGCTTTGATCACCGATGGCACATGTCCACCAGCCAGATAGTGCGTTTCAAGGTCTGCTGTTTGAACATTCAAACCCGCTTTACGTGCAGTAATCATCTCTTTAACAATGATACTTGGTGGCACTTTTCTAATTCGCATGAATACTAACTCTAACAAGCCTATTCTTACATTAGAAAATTGTGCGGTAATCCACAGGTTAACTGGTACAAAGTACAAGAAAACAAAAAGTAAAATGACACCTGCGACTATCGCAATAAGGGTAGTATACTCTCCCATCGATTTAGGTATTAATTGATTCTACAATAATTTTATTACTCGAAAGTTTTATGATCCTCACTTCGCTACCAGATTCAATTAAATGCCCGTGCGATTTCACTTCATAAGACTTGTTATTGAATTCTGCTTTACCAATAGGTTTTAAGTCTGATACTGCCAAACCCGGCATTCCTACTTGAAGACCTTCTGTATAACCTTGATTTACCTTTCCCTCACTCTTCTCTTTTAAAGAAAACTTGCTCCATGCATTAGACCTGAAACTCCAGACCAAAGCAACTATGGTAACAAGCAACGAAGCTCCTAATACAATGGATCCGTTGACTGTACCGTATCGATCATAAGCCATATAGACTCCGATACCCGTAAGCACCAATCCCAAGCCTCCAAGGATAGTCGTACCTGGAATAAAAATCAGTTCAAGATATATAAGAACTAATCCTACCAAGGTTAAAAGAATAATAGCTAACCAACCGTCCATTTTTAATCAAGGTTAATAGCCGAATATACCAATAAATTGGTTGTGCTTAGTATGCTTTGGCAAAAAGCACTCTCTTTTTAGATGGTTTGCCAGAATATATACAAACACCCTCCTCTTCTACTGCATCAATAGGTATACAGCGAATGGTAGCCTTAGTCTCATTCTTGATTTGCTCTTCAGTTTCTGCAGTACCATCCCAGTGTGCAGAGATAAACCCACCTTCTTCTTCCAATACCTTTTTAAACTCTTCATAGGTATCTACCGAACGTGTATTCTCAGCCCTGAAATCAAGTGCCTTGTTATAAATTGATTCCTGAATTTCATTCAACAATCCTTCTATTTTTGAACCCAGATCATTCTCCAAACTGAAAGTTTCTTTCACCCCTGTATCTCTCCTTGCAATTTCAACAGAGTTGTTCTCCATATCTTTTGGACCAATTGCAATTCTTAAAGGCACCCCTTTCAATTCCCATTCGGCAAACTTAAAACCAGGTTTGTGGGTATCTCTGTCATCAAACTTCACAGTAATTCCAACTGCTCTTAATGACTTAATGATTCCATCAACTTTATCGCCTATCGCATTCAGCTGATCCTGTCCTTTATATATAGGTACAATTACCACTTGAATCGGAGCCAGTTTAGGAGGTAATACTAAACCTTGGTCGTCAGAGTGGGCCATAATAAGGGCTCCCATCAGTCGGGTGCTTACCCCCCAAGATGTCCCCCATACAAAATCCTGCTTACCTTCTCTATTTGCAAACTTCACATCAAATGCCTTAGCAAAGTTCTGCCCCAAGAAGTGAGAGGTACCCGCTTGCAAAGCCTTACCATCTTGCATTAAAGCTTCAATGCAATAGGTCTCAAGAGCTCCAGCAAATCTTTCGCTTTCAGATTTAATCCCTTTGATAACAGGTACTGCCATAAACTCTTCGGCAAATTGCGCATAAACATTCATCATCTGAATTGACTCTTCAACTGCCTCCTGCTTAGTCGCGTGTGCAGTATGTCCCTCTTGCCATAAGAATTCAGCAGTTCTCAAAAAGAGCCTTGTCCGCATCTCCCAACGCACTACGTTTGCCCATTGATTAACCAGTATAGGCAAATCACGATAAGATTGTACCCAATTCTTGTAGGTACTCCAGATAACGGTTTCAGAAGTAGGTCTTACAATGAGTTCTTCTTCTAGTTTAGCTTCTGGATCAACTACAACACCTCCACCATTTTCATCATTCTTAAGTCTATAGTGGGTTACTACAGCACATTCCTTGGCAAAGCCTTCTACATGGTCGGCCTCCTTACTTAAATAAGATTTCGGGATAAAAAGGGGGAAATAAGCATTCGTATGACCTGTTTCTTTAAACATTCTATCGATTTCAGCCTGCATCTTCTCCCATATAGAATAGCCATAAGGTTTAATCACCATACAACCTCTTACCGGGGAATTTTCCGCTAAATCCGCTTTTTTCACCAATTCATTGTACCACAACGAATAGTCTTCACTCCTTTTTGGTAACCCTTTGCTCATAATCTCAGATTTGGTATGATCCTTGCTCTTTTCTGCAATGTCAAGATATCCGACAAATATAGAGTTTTCGGATATTTTCTCGACCAAAAAGAATAAATAGACGTTAACATATTAAGCCAGAAAAAGAAAGTCATGAAAAGTCGAATTCATCTCAAATTATTAATGGCACCACTCAGCATGCTTACGCTGTTGGCATGCTCACCAAATCAATACCAACAAGTCTCGGAGTACGATGATGTTTATTTCACATCAGCGGATAGACAGAGAGGTCCTAGTGTAGTTGTTAAACCGGATTTCTCTGCTGAAAACGATCCTAGTATTCTCACCCTTGAGAATAAATCGGAAAAATCAGTTGACCAAAAGTTAGTCACAAAATACAACAACAGTTCTTCTGAAGCGGTCGAATATTTTGTTCAGGAAAGAACAGAGCCCAAAGTCAAAAAACCAAACCAGTTAAATTATGATGATTTCCTATGGGATTATGAAAATGAGCTCCTAGCTACATACACGCTCCCTTTGGATTGGGAAACTGAATGGGATAGAGCATATTTTAATGACCTGATCAGGAGTGATTTCGAATTCAGGCTAGCCTGGTACGATCAATATTATGTAGGAAATTCTGACAGAATGGACCGTTATATAAACGCTACGAACGGTCAAATTGGAAGTGCGACATATGCCAACTTTACCAGGCCAAGAGTAGGGGTTAATATTGGAGTTGGAAGTTTTGTAAGACCAAGCATAGGTGTAACATTCGGATTTGGATTTCGTAACGCCTTCGGATTTTATGATTACGACCCTTTCTTCAACGATCCTTTTGTATATAGTTCTTTTTATGATCCCTACTTTGTTGGCTCTATTTGGAGATGGAACCGATGGTCGAGAAGAAACAGAAGGTTCTGGGGCAGGTTCTATGACCCTTACTACTATTGCCCACCTATATTTAGCAACCAGTACATTTACAGGGGTGATGTAATAGTGGCTCGTAATAACAGAACTATCACCAGAGGGGGAAGAGTTAGGTCAACTTCTGTTTCAAGTGTCAGGTCAGACGCTAATAATGGTATAGCTCCAACCAGATCTCAAAGAATATCATCGGCTTCAGGAGCATCCTCTCGCCTTACTAGAAGTACAATTGCTTCAAGGTCATCAAGAAGTGGAAGGGTGAGCTCTTCTAATTCAACAAGAACCAATGTTTCAGCAAGGTCGAGTGCCAACAGAAACAGTGTCGCTAATTTAACAAGAACAAGGTCGAGCAGAACCAGAACAGATGCCTATCGATTTGATGACAGAAACGGTAGGTCTTCAGAAACAAGACTAAATGGAACAAATGGAAGAAGCAGAAGTAGTAACATTGTGAATTCAAGAAGCAGAGGCTCCCGAAACCCTCGTAGCTCTTCTACTGTTTCCAGGTCAAGCACAAATAGAAGCTCATCAAATAGAAACGGAGGCGTCTCTTTTAACAGAAGTTCAAGTAGGTCTTCATCTACCTTTAACAGAAGTCGTTCTTCTTCGAGAAGTTCCTCGAGTGGAGTTTCAAGAAGTTCCAGTAGATCATCATCTCGATCTGGCTCTGTAAGTAGAAGTAGCAGCAGATCTGGTTCTTCAAGGGGCTCTGTAAGCAGAAGTAGTTCTTCACGAAGCAGCAGGTCTTCTTCAGGAGGAAGCCGTTCAAGTAGTTCATCAGGATCTGGAAGACGCAACTAGGTAGACAACAAAAACTCAACAGATGAAAAGTAAATTAAAGCTTATTATAGTAGGCGTGGTCATTCTTTGCCTACACTTTCCGCTCAAAGCGCAGATACAATCGGGGTCATTCGGTTATTACGAGGATGCACTTAGGTTCAGTCAAACTAATCAAATTGGTACTGCACGACTCACTGCTTTAGGAGGTGCAGGGTCAGTGCTTGGAGGAGACGTTAGTTCTGCCATTTTGAACCCTGCCGGACTTGGTTTTTTTAACAGGTCACAATTTGTGTTTAGTCCAGGTTTTAACTTTAATCGCTACAATTCTTCTTTTCTGGGAGAAAACAGTAACAATGAAGAGTCAAACCTAGAGTTATCAAACCTTGGAGTTGTCATTAACTTCAATAAAAGTGACCTAGTTCCTGGCGGATGGCGTGGTGGTTCTTTGGCCATTACCTTGAACAGAACCAACGACTACAGGCAAAGGCTCAATTACTCAGCCTTTAATCCTAACAACTCGATTATTGATGCTATGATTGATCGTGCTGATGGTTTTTTCTCTAATGAATTAGGCGGTATAGAGCAAGTGGGTTTTGACCATTATCTGATCAACCCATCGCCAACAGCAGATGATTTGTATATATCTCCAGTAGAAGGGTTTCCTGTACAAACAGAAAGAATTACAAGAACCGGTCATACTGATCAAATCAATCTCGCTTTTGGGGGAAACTATGACGATAAAATCTACTTGGGTGCGGGTATTGGTATTGTTTCTTCAGACTACACATACAATAGAGTTTATACTGAGAGTTTCGATGGCCCTGTTTTGTCTTCGTTTAGTATTGATGAAAGAATAGATGTTTCAGGCACAGGCTTTAATGCCAACATTGGAGTTATTGTAAGACCTACTGATTTCATAAGAATTGGTGCATCCTTAACATCTCCAACATGGTATAGCTTCAATGAAGAAAGTGATGCCATTTACACCTCACAGTATAACAACTATGATGTTGCAAACTTTCTTGATAACGGAGCAAGAGTCATTCAGGAGGATACTGTTTTGAACACCTTGAGAAGTGAGACTGACGTATTCATTTCGGATTATGACTTAAGAACTCCTTTGAAATTCAACTTGGGAGCAGCTTTTTTCATCGGAAAAAGTGGTTTCATCACAGCTGATATTGAGCGTCTGAATTATGCAAATGCTTTTGTCTCATCATCAGATTTTTCGGCCATTAGCGATAACAAAACCATTGAAAACATTTATGAATCTACTACCAACATTAGATTGGGAGCGGAGTATAGATATAAAATATTCAGATTCAGGGCGGGTTATGCATCCATTGGAGACCCAACAAACAATTCACTAGATCAGGTGGATAGATCCAGAACTACTGTTTCAGGAGGCTTTGGGATTAATTTCGGTCAATATTTTCTCGACTTCTCTTATGCGCAAACCACCTTTGACGAGTCATTCACTTCATACAGGTTTACTGATGGCACAGGGCCAACAGCCAATTTTGAGAACAAGTTAAACAATGCAAAACTAACTTTTGGATTAAACTTCTAAGAGTTAGTTCGGAGTATTTATTTTAGAGATAATCATATCCACTGTGATCTGGTTATCTCTAATTTTTATTTTAGCCTGTTCGTAAAACTCATTCCTTCGTTCTTTCATGCCTCTTACTTCCTGAATTAGATCTTGATGATCGTAACTTTTAAAAACAGGTCTGTTTTCTACACCAGCATCTATTATTCTCAAAGCAAGTTCTCCAGGAGTAACATCAAGATAAATTGTCAAACCATGTTCATTCATGGTATCTATATTAAAGTGGTAGCAAGGGGCTCCCCCTCCTGTTGCCATCACAAAGCTATCTTCAACAGCCACTATATCATGAAGCGTTTCTTTCTCCAGAAGTCTGAATTGGCCTTCTCCTTGTCTCTGAAATATTTCAGGAATGCTCGCTCCTTCTTTATTTTCTATCTCTGTGTCAAGGTCAATAAACTTATAGCCCAAACGCTTGGCCAGTTCTGCTCCCAAGGTAGATTTACCAGAGCCTGCTAACCCAATCAGAAAAATTCCTTTTCTAACATTCATTGGTTAAGAGTTGACAATAGTTCACTAGCTCCGGGAATATCATTATAATGCCACTTCCCTTTTACTTCCCCATCTTTTAAAAGAACCAACCCTGGGTTAGACCTGATCATAGTTTTAAGAAGAGTCTTATCTGAATAGTAATAAGGTATAGCCAACTGAACACTGTGCCTCAGATTTTCAAACTGTTGGCCAGAAGAAGCCGTGACAGCTACCACCTGTACATCATTTTCAATAGCACTTATCAAACTATTAAGCATACCATAGGAGTCAATATCTGACTTCTCCGCTTCGTGAACTATCACCAATAGTTTACTACCCGTGAGTGCGTCCATGGTAAAGTCAGACTCATCGCCCCATATGGCAAAATTGGTAATTTTAGGAACCTGACTAGGGTTATCATCAGGAGGAAGCATATCTGTAGGAATGCTGGCTCCCACTTTATACGCTCTAAAATCAATGGTTGGCAAGTGATTAACCGACCAAAATTCAACTATGAGGCAAAAAACAAGTGAAGCCGCAACTACAGCGGTACGCCTTACTCCATCTCGAATCAATTCGTTTTTCTTTCTGTTCAAAAACAGTATGACAATAAAGAAAAGTAGTACGATATCTTTAGTGAACGATTGCCAAGGAGTTAGTTTTATGGCATCTCCAAAACATCCACAATCAGTCACTTTATTGAAGTATGCCGAATAGAATGTCAGGAAAGTAAAAAAGACAATAATCACTAGTAACAGTGTGGTAACAAGCTTCTCTCGATACTTAAATAAAAGGGCTACTCCCAAAACCACCTCTAGAGTAGAAAGCAGCATTGACAGGAATAAAGAAATAGGTTTAAGAGATTCAAAGAAGGGAGCTATATCAACAGCAAAAACCGAAAAGTACTCTTCCAGCTTTATCTGAGTGCCTACCGGATCGTTTACTTTAATCAGGCCAGAAAAAATGAATAGTCCACCTACCAGGTAACGTGCTATTGTATTTAGTGCTTTCATGATTTTGCAGCCCCCATTAGAATCATACAGAAAACGGCATAATTGATCATATCCATATAATTGGCGTCAACCCCTTCGGAAATTATTGTCTTTCCTTGATTATCCTCAATTTGTTTTACCCTGAAAAGCTTCATCAGAATAATATCAGTAATTGAAGCTACCCTCATGTCTCTCCATGCTTCTCCGTAGTCATGGTTTTTGTCCATGAGCAGCTCCATTGTAGTTTTCACATGTTTATCGTACAGGGGCTCAAGCTGCGTTACTTCCATCTCCATTGGATCTTCCTCAGTAAGGTTCATTTGAATAAGGGCAATTACACAGTAATTGATAATCCCTATAAATTCTCCTGAAATGTCATCATTCACCTTTTGAGTACCCTTTTCCTGAATAGAACGGATACGTTGCGCTTTAATAAAAATCTGATCTGTAATAGAAGGTAATCTCAAAACTCTCCATGCAGTTCCATAGTCTTGAGTTTTCTTCATAAATATGTCTTTACAGGCCTTAATAACTTGCTTATATTCGCCTACCGTTAGTTCCTCCAAAGTGGTTGCTTTTTTAAATTTTCAGACAAATCTTGAAGGCGAAAGATAAGTTATTTCAGGTTAAAACCACATTGAATGTCGGTGGAAATCTGGTTTCATTGGATGCACCCATTGTAATGGGGATTTTAAATGTGACACCAGACTCTTTTTATTCTAAAAGCAGGTTGTCAGCTGATAAAACTATCGTGGAGGTCGCTGCCCAAATGATTGACGAGGGGGCTTCTATTCTTGACATAGGTGGTTATTCAACCAGACCCGGAGCAACTGAAGTTTCTATTGAGGAAGAAATAAACAGGGTAACAACGGCCATTAACGCTATTCGAAAGCATTTCTCTGAAGTATTCATTTCTATAGACACTTTTAGGTCTCAGGTGGTCAAAGCCGCTATTGAATCAGGAGCCAATATGATCAATGATGTATCTGGCGGGAATCTGGATGACAAAATGTTCAAAACAGTCTCCGAACTTTCTGTACCATACATCCTCATGCACATGAGAGGCACTCCAGAGACCATGAAAGAAATGACAGATTATAATCATCTACTTAACGACATAGCCAATGACCTTGCTGAAAAATGTAGTCAACTGAAGTCATATGGGGTCTCTGATATAATCATCGACCCTGGCTTTGGCTTTGCAAAAACCATAGATCAGAACTATGAAATACTTCGGAATTTGGGTTATTTTAAGAGGTTGAAACTTCCGATATTGGCTGGCCTCTCGAGAAAATCGATGATCTACAAAACACTCGATTCTTCTCCCGAAGAAGCCCTAAACGGCACTACAGCATTAAACATAACTGCCTTGCTAAATGGTGCATCGATTTTAAGAGTGCATGATGTAAAGGCAGCAAGTGAAACAATTAAGTTATACCAAGCATACAAAGGTTGATATACGCATTTAAAATAGGGTTTCTTGATGTAAGGTGGATAGACATTCTGGATATCCTTCTAGTGAGTGTACTGCTATATCAGCTTTATAAACTTTTAAAAGGTAGTGTAGCAGTAAGGGTGCTAATTGGCTTTCTAGTGCTCTATTTGGTTTACCTTGTAGTAAGGGCTGCTCAAATGGAACTCCTGGCAGGCATACTTGGCCAATTTATGGGCGTTGGTGTACTGGCAGCTATCATAATTTTCTCTCAGGAGATAAGGAAGTTTCTTCTAATACTAGGAAAAACCACTTTCCGCCAAGATGGGATTTTACAATCCATAATGATCTGGAAAAAGAAAGAAGCTAAAGAGGTTTTCAATATCACTCCGATAATTGAAGCGACAAAAAGTTTGTCCAGCACCAATACGGGGGCATTAATGGTTTTTTCCAGAACCTCTGAATTAAAATTCTATGCAGATTCTGGGGATCTGATGGACGCCTTTATTTCTAAAAGGCTTCTAATTTCGATATTTAATAAGTACAGTCCTTTACATGACGGAGCGGTTATTATTCACCAGGGAAAAATACGCGCAGCCAGATGCATTTTACCTGTAAGCGAAAGAGATATTCCAGCGCAATTTGGTATGAGACACCGTGCTGCTTTAGGCATGTCAGAAGCTACGGATACGCTGATACTGATTATTTCTGAAGAAACAGGATCACTCTCAATAGCCAGGAATGGTGTGTTGGACAGTAACCTTTCTGTACCTGAGGTAAGGAAGAGAATTAACACTTACCTAATGGAATCTGAAGTGGCAATAGAGCCCGATGAAACCAATGATTCTGATAATCCGGAAGTGACCTCTTAATGAGAATCTTTTCTACCTGAACTTAATCCAAACCAATACAGGGTTTTCAGAAGCTAAAATTTGCTCTTTAGATAAAGCCCCACGAGTGATTACATTTTCTGAACCGATACTTTCAATACTGTCTGACAACTCATCAGCAAGGAAAACCGCTAATAGCTTACCTTCTTCAAAGCGCAAAGGCAAAAATGGTAAACGCTGATTTTTATACCAGTCATATTTGTAGTTAAAGAACTCGCCAGTTCTTCTATCAATATAGCCCATACCTGGCGGTTCCTCAAAACTTGTCATATATGTTATTTCAATACGATCTTTCCCAATAACCCAGGTATAAGCCCATACCTTTTTTGTTTTATCAATAATTGTGGCGTTAAACTCTCTGGAAAGGGGCACCTCATCCCACAACCATTCATCTCCAAAGTCAAAATGAATAAAAGGACTCACCTGACCTTTATTAATTTGATAAACTGAGTCTGTCCAGAAAGGATTGAACAGAACCTTATTGTTATAAAATCTAAACTCATTATGCGGAGCTGGAAGAGGAACTCCATTAGGTTTATCAAAGGGCATGGCAAACCTTAAAGGATTCATTTGCTCATCAGTAAATATCACATCATGTCCAACTGAATCGTATTCAATCTGATTGCCCATACCTAATAGATACCCATTATTAAAATGAAACACATGAACAGCAGGATAAGGAAGCTTAAGAGATTTAATAAAATTACCATCTAGGTCATAGGTCATCAACTTTTGAGCATTCTCAACATAGGTCTCGATAATTCCATCTCTATATTGGGTATGGTGCATGTATGGATATTCTTCGGGTCCCTGTCCTTTTCGGTTAAATTTACTTTTGAAAGTACCATCGCTATTAAATAGAAATACTGTACCCTCTTCTTCATTCACAACAACATAACCTTTTTCATAGTCAAATATCTTTATATTGGGCTTTATCAAAGACTCATCGGACTCTTCTAAGCCCAATAACTCCAAAGATTCAATTTGGTCATAAAGCGGAACAGAACTACCCCTAATATCAATAGAGTAGTTAAAAAAATTGATGCCCTGCTCAGTTGATCCTTGATCAACTTTGGACTTACAACTAAAAGCACATAAAGCAACAATGAAGTAGATTAAAAAGTGTTTTCTCATACTAACTATAATTATAGTTAATAAGTCTCACTTAACTAAACTTCATAACAAATAAGTATCACCAATCTACCCCACTCTTAAACTTCACCTTAATTAGGACTGGGTTTTCAGAAGACTCAATTTCTTCAAGAGTTGTTCCTTGTGAGAAAGACCATCGACTCTCCTCCAGCTCTTCTATTAGGCTTCCTATATCAACCGAACTTAAAGTCCCATAAGCATAACCCTTATCCCAGTGACTGATATTTAGTGTGTAATTCTCATCAGGCGTTTTCCGTTTATTAATTTTAACAGGTTTATTCTCCAGTCGATCAATCAAATAACTCTCAGTTGAGAACGACCACGCCATTCCCTTTAAATAAAAATACTTTTCACCTATTTTATAATTCAAAGTCACAAATTCCTCAGGTGATTCTGAAGGTTTATTAGATGTGGAGACTCCTCTTATACCCTCTTTCCAAAACCAGTTGTTGCCAAAGTCAAAGTGAACAAATGGTCTGAAATTACCTTCACTATATAAAAAAGCCGTATCTGATAACATACTCACATAAGAAATCCCTCCATCAGATTGATATAAAGTCGATATATCTGTGACCATCCTTGACCTTGGTCTGGTTTCATACGGAAGAAGCATTTGCTCTATCTCCAACTGATCATTTAGACTCACTAGCAAATATTTCAGGCTATCATTTACTGGATTAAAATTCATATCTAACAAATAGCCATTATTATAAGGAATTAAATGTACTGCATCTAAGCCTATGTCTATCGAACCAATATACTCACCCGTCAATGAGTATTTCTTTATTTTATTCTTAGTTGTAAAAAACATCATAGTTTCTTTGTCCACCCAAAAGTCCTTTATACGAGAGTGCTCTTTAGGCCCCTCTCCTTGACGGTTTACTTTATTCACAAACTGGCCTGACTTAGTAAAGACATGGACGTCTCCATTATCATAATTAGCAAAAACAACTTTGTCATTTACAATCTGATATTTAATGACATATGACAATAAAGACTCTTCCGTCTCTTCCAGTCTTGTAAATTCAATGTCTTCTACCAATTCTGCCAACCTCTTAGAAGGTAATCCTTCAGTTAGGTTATAAGAAACAAGCGCATTTTTGGTTACAGATTGAGCATTCTGGTTTGATTCTTTTGAGTTTGAGCAACTTGATAGAAGTATGACAACCAGTGTTGTTGCTAGTACCTTTTTTCTAAATCTGGTACTTTGGGTTTTGCTAGAGTTAAACAGTATCATTTTTAATAACTAATGATTGAACAAGCCATTATTATGATGCCATTCTGAGCAAAAGAATATGTGGGGGAGTTAAAGGATTGGATGAAATTACTCTCCTAAATCATATGCATCAGCTTGGAAACATTATTCGCATAAGTTTCAAGTGTTATCCCTAAACAGGCCTATTGAATCAGCTCTCTTCTGAGTCTCTATTTTCAATGATTAGATTTACTTTTATCTGTTCCTAAAATCTCATCGATTACAATAAACCTGCATCATACCTAAGTGTTGATTTATTTAGACATAACAATTAGTACTAACTACTCCTGTAGTTAAAAGGTTTCATTTTGTTCCAGTTCTCAACGGATGAATATCACCAATTGGCTGCGCTCTTAAATTTCATCTTAATCAAGACTGGATTTTCAGAAGACTCAATTTCTTCAAGAGTTGTTCCTTCAGTAAATAAATATTGCTCTTCTTCAAAATCCTCTAAAAACGTAACAAGTTGGCTCGACTGTAAAGCAATGAGAAACTCATCGTTGTTCCAGCCAATCGTGGAGAAATCCAACCTTTCATTTGCTGAGGTCGTAGGCTCAATGCTAACACTTCGCTTAGTAGCTCTATCAATTAAGAAGGCATAATCCATTCTGGGACCTAAGGTTGTATACACGTAAATGTAGTTTGGCCCTATATGATTAAGCACAAACCAAGCTTGCTTCTTTTTCCGCTGTTCTTCACTAAAATCATCTTTCACCTCAACGCCTGGTTTGAAGTACCAATCATCTTGAAAATCATAGTGAATATATGGCACTACTGAATCAGTGGTTATTCGATAGACTGTATCACTCATCGTACGTAGGTAGAACAAATCATCACCTAATGTGAAAAGCGAACTAACGCTAAAAGAATATTGAAAACCTGAGAATCTATCAAATGGCAAAAATGTCTTATCAACTTTCATCTGATCATCCAGAGTCACAAGGAAAAATTCAAGTGAATCCTGAGTACCTCTAATGTTCATATCTAGTACATAGCCTGATTTGTACGGGTGCAGATGTGCAACTCGTTTATCCAAGCGGTCTCGACTAATGAAATCACCTTCTAAATCGTATCGATTAATGGATTTACCAAAGTTATGAATACCTATTAAACCATTCTCAAGCCAAATATCAGTCAATTTTGAATACTCCTCTGGGCCGCCTCCTTTTCGATTAAACTTGCTTAAAAACTTACCTGCTTTCGAGTAAAGGTAAATAGTTCCTTTATTATCAGGGATTATCATCTTATCCTCATGAAACTCGATTTGACCAACGTACCTTAATAGCGATTCTTCAGTCTCTTCAAGGCGGGTAATTTGAAGAGATTGGATTAGATCAACGAATGGTTTTTTATCTTCCTTAATATCCAGTTGATAAGATTGGAAATTCTTTTGGTCTACAGATTTCCTCTCTAATGTTTCATACTGCCCCCCGCAGCCAAGACAAATAATTACGACATATAAACATAAGAGGCATGATACACTCTTTATTCTAATATTCATGAACTTTGATTTGACCAAATTCAATTTACAATAAAAGGAATAGCTCTTGAATATTCCAGAAACAAAAGCCCTGACAACTCGGAAATAGCTTCATAAATAATTAAATCACCAGTCATCTCCGCCTTTTAGCTTAAGCTTTATCAATACAGGATTTTCAGAAGACTCAATTTCTTCAAGAGTTGTTCCTTGTGAGAAAGACCATTGCTCTTTAGTAAGCTCACTAATCAAATCAGAAATATCGGGTGAGCTAATTGTTCCGTAAACAAAATCGCCATCCCAGTGACTAATGGAAAGGCCAAAACTCTCCTCAGGATTTTTCTCTTTATTAATCTTAACCACCTGATTTAAAACGCGGTCGATAACAAACGTTTCTGTGTATTCAAAATTTACATTACCCATGAGGTAAATGTACCTTTCTCCTATTTTATTAATTAGGTTCCATACCTGATCAGAACTGCCTAGCGCTTCAAATGCTTCTGCTCTGGTTCTTTTTTCTTTCCAAAACCAATTTTGGCCAAAATCATAGTGTATAAAAGGTCTAACACCTTTTGCATCATAAATAAAAGCAGTATCAGACATCATTCTCAAGTATGAAAGAGCACCTTCAATTGGAGACAAGGTTGAAGCACTTGAGAACATTTCTAACACTGGTCTGCTTTGATAGGGTAGAAACATTTTCTTCATCTCCATTTGCTCATCCAAACTGATCAACAAATATTTCAGGCTATCATTTACTTCATTGTAGTTCATGTCTGCCAGATAACCACCGTGGAATGGGTATAAATGAGATATTCTTCTATTGGTAGCCTCTGAGTCAAGAAAATCTCCTGTAAGCGAATACCTCTTTATCTCACCTTTCACTGTATGCACTACTATGGTTTCATCCTCCAGCCAAAAATCTTTCACACCAGAATATTCTTCAGGCCCATCTCCTTTTCTATTCAGCTTATCAATAAACTCTCCTTTGTCACTAAAGACATAAACATCTCCACTATCCTGACTGAAAAATATGATCTTCCCGTTTACCAGATACACATCTGGCACATATGATAATAGAGACTCTCCAGTTTCTTCAAGTCGGGTAAATTCGATTCTATCAATCAACTCTGATAGTCTCTTTGATGGTAAATCTCCATATAGTTGGTAAGAAGTAAATTCGTTTGATGAAACTGATTTGAGATGTTCATTGGATTCCTTGGTATCTGAACAGCTCATAATGGATAAGCAAACCAAGATTGTTGCAAGGTATTCTTTCATGACCACTAATATTTTGAGTTAAAAAGTAAATTAGGAAGTCATGATTATTAAAAAAAGCCATTTCTAGTGAAATGGCTTTTGTATACTCTAAGGAGTAACTTTTCTTAAATAACGCCCAATTCTTTCCCCACTTCTGTAAAGGCTGCTATTGCCTTATCTAAATGGTGTCTTTCATGACCAGCAGAAATCTGAACTCTGATTCTCGCCTGTTCTTTTGGTACCACTGGGAAATAGAAACCAATCACATAAATACCTTTATCTAACATTGCAGCGGCCATTTTTTGCGATAACACGGCATCATAGAGCATAATAGGAACAATAGCATGTTCACCTGGTTTAATATCAAAGCCAGCTGCGGTCATTTGCTCTCGGAAGTATTTAGTGTTTTCCTCAAGCTTATCTCTTAACTCAGTTGTCTCAGATAACATATCAAAAACTGCAATCGAAGCCCCAACAATGGATGGTGCTAAAGTGTTTGAGAACAAATAAGGTCTTGATCGCTGACGTAGTAATTCAATGATTTCCTTTTTTCCAGAAGTAAAACCTCCAGAGGCACCACCTAATGCTTTACCCAATGTCCCTGTAATGATGTCCATGCGATCCATACAACCACAGTGTTCATGAACACCTCTACCTGTCTTCCCCATAAATCCGGTAGAATGACACTCATCAGACATTACCATGGCACCATATTGGTCTGCCAGGTCACAGATTTTATCCAATTGAGCAATTGTGCCATCCATAGAGAAAACTCCATCTGTTACTATAATTTTTTGTTTGGCACCTTGGGCATCTGCCGCTTTTAACTGCTCTTCCAGGTCTGCCATATCGTTGTTTTGATACCTGAAACGCATGGCCTTACAAAGACGAACCCCATCGATAATTGAAGCATGGTTCAACGAATCTGAAATAATCGCATCTTCTGGCCCTAGCAACGGCTCAAACACACCACCGTTAGCATCAAATGCTGCCGCATAAAGGATAGTATCCTCTGTACCCAGAAATTCTGATATCTTTCTTTCTAATTCTTTATGAATATCCTGAGTACCACAAATGAACCTAACTGAAGACATTCCAAAACCATGTGAATCAATAGCTGCCTTAGCTGCCTCAACCACCTTTGGGTGCGATGAAAGCCCCAAATAATTATTAGCACAAAAATTAATTACTTCTCTGTTATCGGCTGTTTTAATATCAGCTGCCTGAGGAGTAGTAATTACTCTTTCCTCTTTATAGAGTCCGGCATCTTTGATTGATTGGATTTCGGCCTGAAGCTGTGGTCTTATTTTATCGTACATTTCAATTGGTTTTGGGTTTAGCAATCTTTGGGCGCATCATAGGCTTTTTCACACTTTTCTCAACAACCTCCTCTTTCAACTGGTAGGCCCTTCTGATCTTATTAATCAGAAAGAGTTTTTGTGCTGTAAAACTGTCCGGATGCATTTGATCAAAAAGCAAATTGAATTCTTTGAAACGATCAGGTTCTCCTTTTGCAAACGCACCTGGATCAATCTTTTTTCCAATCAGATAATCTTTGAAATTCACCTGCTCCATGATAGGGCAAATATATAAGAATGTAAGCTAATCAACCTTTGATCAACCAAACGTTTTAGATATGAAGCTGTTTAATTAATATTGCAACCTGACAATCTAAACTGATGGACAAAATTTTAGTGATAGGAGCCTGCGGGCAATTGGGTTCAGAATTGACAAACGAGCTTGGAAAAATATATGGAAACGAAAACGTTATCGCTTCGGATATATCTCAACCAAATGCGGCTATTAAAGACTTTAGTTTCGAGCAACTCGATGTGATGAATTCTGCCCGTCTTGCAGAAATAGTTGACCATCATGGGATTAATCAAGTATATCATCTAGCTGCAATACTATCGGCCAAAGGAGAAGAAAACCCTCAATGGGCATGGAATCTTAACATGACAGGTCTGTTAAATGTGCTTGAACTTGCCAAGGAGAAGCAACTTAAGAGAATTTACTGGCCGAGCTCTATTGCTGTTTTTGGCCCCTCCACTCCTCGTGTAAATACACCACAAGACACAGTAATGGATCCAAACACTGTTTATGGCATCAGTAAATTAGCAGGGGAAAGATGGTGTGAATATTACTTCGAAAAATATGGGGTTGACGTCAGAAGTTTAAGATATCCAGGCTTAATTGGTTACAAATCACTTCCTGGTGGTGGAACTACCGATTACGCTGTAGACATCTACCACAAGGCATTGTCTGGAGATAAATTCGAGTGCTTCTTATCTGAAGACACTTATTTACCAATGATGTATATGTCGGATGCAATTAAAGCTACCATTGATTTGATGCGAGCTCCTGATGAACAGGTCAAAGTAAGGTCTAGCTATAATGTCTCTGCAATTAGTTTCTCTCCAACCGAAATTGTTGAATCAATCCAAAAACATATTCCAGATTTTAAGGCTTCCTATAATCCAGACTTCAGACAGGCAATTGCTGATTCGTGGCCAGATAGCATTGATGACTCTGTAGCCAGAAACGACTGGGGTTGGGAACCTGCTTACGATCTGGACACCATGACTTCTGATATATTGAAGAACTTACCAGAGTTACTAAGCAGTTTTCAACAAGCTTAAGGAGCGGTTTTATACCTTTTTCTTTTTATATATTTGAGCATGGCACAAAAAACCAAAGGCGTATTTGCATTCCTGCTAGAGCTCATCATTGTTTTTATCGGGGTTTATGGTGCTTTTGAACTAAACCGATATCAACAGAACAAGAGAGAAGAGAAAATCAAGAAGAACTACTTCATCACTTTTAATTCAGAATTGACAAAACTTTCATCACAAATATCTATTACTCATAGTCAACTCAACACGCTGATAGTTGATTTTCAAAATGCAATGGAGAAAGGTCTCCAACCCAAACCTAAACCCGTAAATATCTTTTTCGATGCACCGATGCTCATTTCAAGGGCAGGATTCAATGATGATGTTTTCATACAATTGAGTCCTGAACTCGCGTCCAGTTTGAGTGGTGGATATGATTACGTTCAAAGCATAAGTGAAAGAGTGAAAGCATTCAATCAAACTTGCAATCAGCACCTTATATCCAACGAACCCATTACTTTCTACGATTCAAAGGGGAGTTTAAAACCTCAGTTTAACTGGTACCTTATGGGTTTACAAGACTTGAGGTCGAGTCTGAAGCTTTTGGGTCAAATAATTAACGAAGTTGCCCTTCCAGCCTCTCAAAAGATAATTGAAGAGTTTAATTGACCTCTATTACAACCAATTGAACAATAGCTCTGTCTAAGTTGGAAAGGACATGAATATGAAAAAGCTTGGTTTACTAATAGCACTACTTACAGTCATAAGCGCTTGTGACAATAAAAGCAATGGTTCAATAGAACGAGTATACTTTGAAGGCTCAGAGCTTTCACCTCCCGAGGGAGATGTAGGCATGTATGTAGACTGGGAGAAAGGCGAAAAAACTGCTTTTAGGTTTGTCTTCAATCATCCAGATAACAAAAACATTCAAGACGATGAACTTTCAGAAATCTTCTGGATAGAAGTACCATCCGATGTCAGCTCTTTCGAAATAAAAACGGGAGATGACCTTACACAAACAGATTTTGAAATCTACTATGTAAGGGCATGCTTTTGTGGTTGGAAAGCATTTAATTTCAACAAATATGATGTGTCTGGAGAGAAATTATCTCCCAACCAATGGAGAATATCTTTCGATATAAAAGCTGAATCTCAGGAACAAGAATTCGAACTAAAGGACTCTGGGGTTTATATACTCACCACTCTGGAAAATTGAAAACAGGTATAAAAGAAGAGGTTCCTAATTGTATCAGGAACCTCAAAAATATTTATGCATTAAGCCATTGTTGCCAATACGGTAATAACATGGTTCTTAACCTCCCTGGCTTAAAGAGTAACCTCGTTCTCCATCAAAGTGGTACAAATGCTCAGTTTTCACAAAATCAAACCCTGCTTCCTGAACCTTTTTCATCAATTCTATCACATCTGAATTACTAAGAGTCTCCCCGTTAGGATTGGTATATCTACACCTCCAATGGTCTGACTTAAAAGCTTCGGGAACACCATTCGGATAAACCAGAACACCTCTATTAGAAATTTCTTTAAGTGTTAGTTTACCTGTAGATACATTAGCAGATAATTTACCACCTAATACATTTACATCTCTGTTATTCTCTCTCCAGTCAATAAACACATCAACTCCAACCAGCTCTTTTTTCTGTTGAGGTTTCTCTTTCACATCTACATTGATGGAAACATTCTCATTGTACTTCACTGCCTTTAGTTTCGAAGGAACTTGTCCTAGCCTGGCAATCACAGCATCGGCAAATTCTTTGGTACCTACTCTTTCAGCACTTCTCTGAGCGCGATAAATATCCCCCGTATGCACACCATCCTCAAGGGTTTTTAACCAGGCATTTTGGATCAGTTCAGCTTTGTCAGCCATCCCCATTTGAACCAACATCATAGTAGCTCCATTTAGCAAGCCAGAAGGATTAGCAATGTTTTTTCCTGCAATATCTGGTGCAGAGCCATGAATAGCCTCGAACATAGAATGGTTCATTCCTACATTAGAAGACCCAGCCATTCCAACTGATCCAGCTACTTCCGCGGCAATGTCTGAAACTATATCACCGTAAAGATTCAATGTCACCACAACATCTAAGGACTCTGGCCTTGCAGCAACTACTGCAGACCCAATATCTATAATCCAGTGATCAGCCTCTATTTCAGGATATTCCTTGGCAACCTCATTGAAGATTTTATGAAACAAACCGTCAGAGTGTTTCATAATGTTATCTTTTGTCATACAAGTCACCTTCTTACGACCATATGCTCTGGCATATTCAAAAGCATACCTTACTATTTTTTCAGAACCGGGATCGGAAAT
Organism: uncultured Roseivirga sp.; assembly: GCA_947493005.1. Lineage (GTDB taxonomy): Bacteria > Bacteroidota > Bacteroidia > Cytophagales > Cyclobacteriaceae > Roseivirga. The sequence continues at coordinate 35,400 of CANLOY010000012.1, read as the reverse complement.
CAGTTTAAGCGTTTGAACAACTTCACTTGTTTGTTGGTATTCAATACCTGCATACAAGTCTTCCTCATTTTCCCGAACAATTACCACATCCATATGTGGGAAAAATGATGGTACGTAAGGAGGATAAGCCCTAAAGGGCCTGACATTAGAATACAAGCCAAGAGATTTTCTGATGGTTACATTTAAGCTTTTATAACCTCCACCTTGTGGTGTTGTTATAGGTGCTTTCAGAAAATAAGGGTTTGCTCTTAGGGTTTCCCAGGATTCTGGACTGATACCCGATTTATGGCCTGCCTTATAAACCTGCTCCCCTATCTCGATCACATCATATTCAATCCCTACTTCAGCAGCATCCATTATGCGCAAGGTTGCTTCCATAATTTCAGGTCCAATTCCATCTCCGTATGCAACTGTAATTCTCTTATTCGTGCTCATCAATTTAGGCTTGTTTTCCTCTTATACTTGGCTGCAAATGTAGCTACCTAACATGGAAATCGGAACTTTAAATAAGGAATTACAGCTTTTGTTTATAAGTGGGCTATTTAGGTTATCAAAAGCATAATTTTTGGAATTATGGACTGACTGTTATCTTTGGATTCACGCTCAACCTAAATCATGGCGAATTATCAGAATTTACTCTTTGAAAATAAATCAGGCATTGTTCATCTGACAATCAACAGACTCGACAAACTAAACGCACTGAATATTCAAACAATACAAGAAATCAAAACAGCCTTTGAAGAAATCTACGATAACACAGATATCAAAGGTGTAATTATATCGGGGGCTGGTGAAAAAGCTTTTGTTGCAGGGGCCGATATCTCAGAAATTGCTGAACTAACAGAAGTTAATGCCAGAAAATTTGCTGAAAGTGGTCAGGAAGTTTTTGCAACAATTGAGAATTGCCATAAACCTGTAGTGGCACTAGTTAATGGTTTTGCACTTGGTGGCGGATGCGAACTGGCTATGGCTTGTCATATGCGAATTGCTACAGCCAATGCCAAATTTGGCCAGCCTGAAGTTAATCTTGGTGTAATCCCCGGGTATGGCGGTACTCAGAGATTGACTCAACTGATAGGTAAAGCAAAATCTTTTGAATTATGTATGACAGGAGATATGATAAAGGCAGATCAGGCGTTACAATTGGGGCTTCTAAATTATGTTGTTGAGACTAAAGACGAAGCACTTGCTAAATCTGAAGAAATATTGGGCAAAATTATTCCCAAAGCCCCTGTGGCCATAGGCCTGGTTATTGACTGTATTAACGCGGTTAACAACGAGCAGGAAAACGGATACCAGACAGAAGCCAATGGCTTTGCTGCCTGCACCAAAACCGAAGACTTCAGAGAGGGTACCCAGGCATTTTTGGAAAAAAGGAAACCAGAATTCAAGGGAGAATAAAACTCCCTTTTTTTATGAGTCAAATCAAAAAACTCGCTGGCCAAACGGCCTATTATGGCATTAGCAGTATACTCGGGCGAGTACTCAACTTCCTATTAATACCCATTTGGACCGATCGGTTAATAGAAAACCAATACGGAGCTGTAACCGAGCTTTATGCTTATGTAGCACTCTGTTTAATCATCTATACTTTCGGAATGGAAACTGCATTTTTCCGTTTCAGTACAAAAGAAAACAAACTCAAAACTTATCATAGTACTGCTACAGCTGTACTGATTACATCAGCTTTTTTCTCAGGACTCATTTTTCTTTTTTCCTCCAATATAGCAGATGCTCTTGGGCAAGGGGTTAAACAGATATATGTCCAATATATGGCTGCTATATTGTTTATTGATGGAGTTATTGCCATACCATTTGCTAAGCTCAGACAGGAACAAAAGGCGCTTAAGTTTGCATTAATCAAGATTGGAGTAATTTCCCTTACTATAATCCTGAATCTTTTATTCATTATTGTTCTACCAGATATTCATGATGGTAAATACCTCATTGGCATGCAAGGTATGGTAGACCGCTTCTACAACCCTGAGTTCGGTATTGGTTATATTTTCACAGCCAATTTATTAGCCAACCTATTATATCTACCCCTACTTTGGAAAGAGCTTTTTCAAATCAGATTATCCATTCATTGGAGCACCTTTAAACCCATGCTGCTTTATGCGCTTCCAATCTTCCTCATGGGTTTAGGAGGTATGTTTAACGAACAAGGTTATGCCATTATTCTCAAACACGTTTTCCCGGCCGACTCTTCGACTTCACCAGAAGCCGCTTTGGGTATTTTCAGTGGTGCTTTTAAGCTTAGTGTAATTATGATGCTGGGTATTCAGGCATTCAGATATGCTGCTGAGCCGTTCTTCTTCAGTCACTCTGAGAACAAGGAAGCACCTGCCCTATTCGCCCGGATTATGCACTACTTCGTTATCTTCAATGTGGTAGTCTTAGTTGCTGTTGCTCTTAACATTGGGCTTATCAGTGACATTTTTCTTAGAAAAGAAGCATATAAACAGGCCCTTTATGTGCTACCCATTTTATTACTTGCCAAACTTTTCTATGGTATATATGTAAACCTTAGTGTTTGGTTCAAGCTAACGGATAAAACCATCTACGGCACTTATTATGCGCTCATTGGTACCATTATCACACTAATTGGCAATCTAATACTGATAAAAGAAATCACTTATTATGGTAGCGCATTAACTGCTCTGGTTTGTTATGGCACTATGTCTTTGCTCTGTTATATAAAAGGCAAAAAAGACTTCCCAATACCTTATAATTTCAAGCCCCTATTTATTTATATCATATCGGCAATACTCATAATTTATGGTATGGAACTAGTCAGTATTGAGAATAAATGGCTGGATTATGGTATCAATTTAATCGTCACTCTGGTCTTTGCTCTTTTAATGTATCTATTCGAAGGCCGTAAATTTCAGTACAAGGCAGTTAAACACTAGAAAAGGCGCCCTGAAAGAATTCTGTAAACTTAAGTCCATTTTAATTCGTTTCTTCCGTAATTGGCACAGTTGAAATCCTTTTTCACCATATCGATCATATCAATCTTTCTGGTTTCATTGACTTTTGAAAGTCATGCCCAGCGTAAGAAAAAAGGAGTAGAAATAAACCTAAAGGAAGAACTAACTCCTTATGAAAGGTCTAATGCCGAATATCTGATGATTGAAGCCCAGAAGTTTTTTCTACTTGAGGACTATAAAAGATCATTAGCATTTCTTGATCAGTCATTGGAAGTTGACCCTGAAAACCATGCCGCTCACTTTAAAAAGGCAGAAGTTCATTTAGTGCTTGGTGAGCATACAAAAGGGTTAACTGCTATCGACAAAGCCATAACACTTAAACAGGACAACAAGTATTACTATGTTCTCGCTGCTCAGTTGCAAAAAGCAAGTAAAAACCTTCAAGGAGCAGCTGATTACTACGATTTAATGTTAGACAATGCTTCTAATACCAGTTCTTATCTTCTTGAGGTTACCGATGTTTACGAAGAGCTAAAAAACTTCAAAAAGGCTATTGATGTACTAGATAATGCAGAAAGTACTACCCCCGGCCTTACATTGGATCAAAAATTGAGAAAAGCTGACCTTTTGATTAAGTCGAATCAGACGAAAAAAGTGTCCTCCTATTTGGCTTCGTTATATGAAACATACCCTAACAACTCGCTAGTTTTATATCAATACGCTTCTCTACTATCAAAAAAGGAAAATCCAGAGATGGCAATCCAAATTCTTGAAAAAAGCAGTTTAGGTACGAATGACTTGAAGCTACTACTTGCAGAGAACTATCAAAAGGCAGGGCAACAAGACAAACAGAAACAGCTGCTTTTGGAAATTTACAGTGATGATGAAGCAAATCTGAGCATTAAAACACTTTTATTAGGTCAATGGGCATTCTCTCAGGAAGTAATCAACAATGTAGAACTAATAGATAGCTTACAGCTTCAATTAGAAACTGACTACCCTAATGAAGCTCTTGTGATTCAAAATGGAGGTTTCTTATTTACTAAATTGGCACAAAGTACATCTGGCTCAACTAAAGCTGGTTTTGAATCTAAAGCAATAGCCCGCTACAAACAATTAGCGAGGTTAAAACCTGGAGATTTTGAAGTATGGAAAAAGGTACTGACTTATGAGTACCAACAAAAAAAGTGGACAGAATTGGCAAGCGATGCTGAAGAAGCCCTGGACCTCTTCCCTAACCAAGCTGTATTCTATATCTATCTGGCTAGTGCTAATCAAGGACTAGATGAGTATGACGAAGCGGAAAGCCTTTTGAAACAAGCCTTGAGAATGTCTTTTTCCAACGAGCTTTTGAAAAGTCAAATACTGGGTAAACAAGCGCAATTGGCTGCGGCTCGAGACAACCAGCCCCAAGCTTTATCTCTGTTTGAAGAAGCTATTAAAATAAGTACTCCTCATCCCGAAAGTGTAGCAGCTTATGCGGACTTTCTGGCAACTTCAAATCCGGAAAAAGCGATTCAATTAGTTGACCCTGTAATTGCTTCTTCCTTTAAAAACCTTGATTTCATTAGGATAAAGGCTAGTGCCCTCTTTAATTTGGCGAATTATTCAGAAGCCCTTGAGTTAATTAACCAAGGTATGAGCGAATTCCCTAACCAAATAAATGGTAGTGTTTTGGAGATTAGTGGTGACTTATTATTCAAAATGGGGCTTATTGAAGACGCGGTAAAACAGTGGGAAGAAGCCAAAAAACTTGGCAATACTTCTGAGAAAATTGATCAGAAAATTGAGAACAAACAATACAATTAAATACTTGGCATTCTCTTTAATGCTAATCGCTTTTCTGGCAATTCAGAGTTGTGGAAAAAAATTCTTAGGCTACCGTTATGACCCTAAGGCTGAACTTGCTCTCGAAGAAATTGACTTTGAGTATTTCTCTTCCCGTACAAAGTTCAAATACAAAAATGGTCGCCAGAAGACAAAAGCTACAGCCAACATCCGCATAAAGAAGGATAGTTTGATTTGGTTTACACTTACCAATGGCGTAGGCATTGAAGGTGCTCGTGGAAAAATGACACAAGATTCTCTGACCATCATCGACAGAATAAATAAAAGAGTACTGACTTATAGTTTTGAAGAGCTAAGCGAACAATTTAATTTTGAATTTAGCTTCCCCCTTTTTCAAGCTATATTGATAGGTGACATGCCAATCCCCGTTTCTTCAGATGATTTACTTGAAAAGAAGAACAATGACTACTTCGTTACGCAAGATGCCGGGGACTTGAAGGTTGAAAATAAAATCAGTTCTAAAAGCCGAAGGTTGGAAAATCTAATGGCAAGTACTTTAAAAAACAAAAACACGTTGGAATTGAAGTACGGGGATTTTAAACTACTGGAAGAAAAAGCATTTGCATACAAGGCTATGATGATATTAACTTACTTCCAGGAAGGAAAAAAGGAAGAAGCAACAATTGATATCGAACATAACAGAGCAAGAATTGAAAAGAAACCACTCAGGTTCCCATTCAATATACCTTCACGCTATGCGCGTTAAAAGAGTACTATTCACACTAACCCTCCTGTTTATAGCAATAACAGGTGCCCTGTCTCAAACAGAACGCCAGCGCCTCGAAAAACAAAAACAAGATATTCAGAATAGAATTCTTCAAACACAAAAGATTCTTACGCAGACTGCTCGTCAAAAAAACAATTCATTAGGGCGGTTAAAGGCGCTGAACAATCAAATCAGATCCAGAGGTTCATTGATCAAGGCAATCAAAGATGAGGTCAGTATTCTTGATCAAGAAATAGGTGAAGACCAGAGCATCATAGATGCGATGGAAGGTGACTTACAAGCACTAAAAAACGAGTATGCTAAAATGATTTATGCTACTCAGAAAACTAGTGCCGGATATAATCAACTTACATTCCTTTTCTCTTCAAACACTTTTAATGAGCTTTTTATGCGTCTTAAGTATATCAAGCAATACTCCGAAGCACGCAAGAAGCAAGGGGCTCAGATAAAAGAAGTCCAGAACAGTTTGAATGAGCAAATCTCTGAAATAGAAAATCAAAAGCTATCAAAACAGAGCCTTTTAAACGAAGAACTATCCGAGAACCAAAAACTTGCAAACCTTCAATCGGAACAAAGCTCTTTAGTATCAAGGCTTGAGCAGGAGGAAAAGAAAATAAGACAAGACTTAGCTAAGCAAAGAGCCTCTGAAAAAGAACTAAGTGATAAAATTGACGCTATTATAGAAGCTGAACGTTTAGCAGCACTAGAATCCGAAATTGATATGTCAGATATCAACAAGGCATTTGAAGGTCAAAAAGGAAAGCTACCTTGGCCTGTAGACGAAGGCTTCATATCTTCCAAATATGGTAAGCACAGGCACCCGACACTGAAGAGAGTAACACTAACCAATAAAGGAGTAGACATACAAACCATCAAAGATGCTGAAGTCAAATCTGTGTTTCCTGGTAAAGTCAGTGCAATCATGTCTGTACCTGGCCAGGGAAATACCGTGTTAATACAGCATGGAGAGTATTTTACAGCCTATTCAAAACTAAAAGTTGTTTTGGTTAAAAAAGGCCAGCAAGTTCAAGCCAAGCAAATTTTAGGGCAAGTGTTAACGGATAGCAATAATGTATCAGAGGTGAAGTTCAAAGTCTTTGACCAAAAGGCAAATGTCAATCCTGAACACTGGCTTCAAAGCAAAATAAACTAAACTCTGTTGAGTTGTTTTGCGTGATATAAAACAGACCGCTTTTAAAAAATTGAACCACAGTAAACAAAACGATTTTGAAGCTATCAAGTGATAGTTTTTATCTATCTTTGTTACTTTAGCGCAAGAAATTCAATATCATGGAAACAATATTTGCAATAGGAATGCCAGGTGGACAGGAGTTGATGGTCATTTTATTCATCGTCCTTCTTTTGTTTGGTGCAAAAAAAATACCTGATTTAGCCAGAGGATTTGGTAAAGGCATCAGAGAATTCAAGGATGCAACCAAAGAAATCAAGAAAGAGGTTGACGAAGCAGGAAAAGAAATTGAAAAGTAGTTTTTAAGAGATTGAAGAATTATCATCGACTTGATGAGATTCAAGCTGATCTTAAACTACAAAAAATCTCTTGCCAGCAACTTGTAGATCACTACCTGCAAAACATAAAATCTCAGAAACATCTCAATGCATTTCTGGAAGTTTATGAAGAAGAAGCAAGAGAAAGGGCCAAAGCAATTGACCTTAAGTTAAAGCATAATCAAGCCGGCAAACTAGCCGGCTTAATTTTTGGCATTAAAGACCTGATTTGCTACAAGCATCATCAGGTATCTGGTAGTAGTAACATCCTTGACGGCTTTGAATCGCAGATTACCGCTACAGCAGTACAACGATTGCTGGATGAAGATGCTATTGTAATTGGACGTCAAAACTGCGATGAGTTTGGTATGGGCTCTTCCAATGAAAACTCCGCATTTGGCAATGTAAAGAATGCATCAGCACCAGATCGTGTACCAGGAGGTTCTTCAGGAGGCTCCGCGGTTGCCGTGCAAGCAGACATGTGTCAGGTATCACTCGGCACAGACACAGGTGGCTCTGTTAGACAGCCGGCAGCCTTTACTGGCGTAGTTGGTTTAAAACCTACATATTCCAGAATTTCAAGATGGGGGTTGCTCGCTTACGCATCTTCATTTGATACGATAGGTGTTTTTTCCAAGTCTATTCATGACAATGAGAAGGTTCTTGAAACAATTGCAGGCCAGGATCCAATGGATGCCACTTCATCAAGTCAGCCAATCCCCTCCTCTACCAAGGAAAGCAAGGCTAAATACAAAGTTGCTTATCTGACCGAAGCACTGGAAAGTGATGCCGTTCAGGGAGAAATAAAGGAGCAACTAAGCAATACATTAAGTAAACTTTCTTCTGAAGGGCATGTGGTCGAAAAAGTACACTTCCCTCTACTGGATTATGTTCTACCAACATATTACATTTTAACCACAGCGGAAGCCAGCACCAATTTATCACGATATGATGGTGTTCATTACGGCCACAGAAGCGAAGAAACAACAGACCTTGAGTCTATGTATAAACTCTCTAGAACAGAAGGTTTTGGTGAAGAAGTGAGAAGAAGAATTTTGCTAGGGACCTTTGTATTGAGTGCCGACTATTATGATGCCTACTTTACAAAAGCACAAAAAACAAGAAAACTTATTAAAGAGGCGACAGAAAGAATTCTTCTGGAATTTGATTTCATAATTATACCAACCACTCCTACAACCGCGTTTAAATTAGGTCAACACCACAACAACCCTCTCGAAATGTACATGGCAGATTTGTTTACCGTACAGGCATCTGTAACCGGTATACCTGCTATATCGTTACCCTTGGGAAAAGACGCTAATAATTTGTCGATCGGTCTCCAAATTATGTCAAGGGCTTTTGATGAAACTAAACTTTTCGCATTTTCGAAGCATCTGTTAAATGAAGAATAACGCCAATTGATCTTATGAGGAAATTCCTGGCATTTTCATTCCTATATCTGTTCTGCATATCATCCTTTGCACAGGAAGAACTTCCTCTCTATGAAGTATATGATTATACTCCAGACATTAGATATGAAGATGTAGAAAAGAGGTATAACAAACTCAACCTTACCATAGATATCGCATTTAATGATAGGGTGAATGCTTTTGTGAATTACTTCACAGTTAGAGACAGGGATTACACCCGGGAAATGCTAAAGAGAAAGGAAATTTACTTTCCTATTTTCGAAAAGTACCTGAAAGAATACGACCTTCCTCAAGAGTTAAAATACCTACCAATAATAGAAGCTGGACTTAACCCGAAAGCCGTTTCAGGACCTAGAGCTGTAGGTTTGTGGCAATTCATGGCTCCGACCGCCAGAGAGCGTGGACTCAGAATTGACTGGTATATTGACGAGCGCATGGATCCTGAAAAGTCTACAGAGGCTGCCTGCAAATATATCAAATGGCTTTATGGTGTTTTTAAAGATTGGAAGCTCACGCTGGCCGCATATAACAGTGGAATTGGCAATGTAAAAAGAGCCATAAGAAGGTCGGGCTACAAAAACGACTTCTGGAAAGTCTATCGATATCTGCCTCGTGAAACAAGATCTTATGTACCTCAATTTGCTGCCATAGTATATGCTATGGAGTATGCAGATGTACACAATATTTATACTACTGAGTCGCTATACCCAATTGATTTTGATGTTGTAGAAACCAATCAATTCGTATACCTGAAAGCATTCGCGGAAGAAAGCGGCATTCCGCTTGAAACACTAAACCAATTAAATCCGGAAATTAGAAAAGGAGCAATACCAGCTCATGCGAAGAACTTTAAACTTAAAATCCCTAAAAGCCACAAAAGCGCATTTTCTAAAAATCAGACACAGATTCTGGCTAAAGCAGAAAGCGGAAAAGCTGAGTTCGAAAAAATTGCGAGAAATATGCCAGGCAGCACTTTTGGGAAAGAAAAGATAGTTTACAGAGTGAGAAGAGGTGACGTCCTGGGTACCATTGCCAGAAAGCATAAAGTAAGGTTGAGAGACTTAAAAAGCTGGAATAAAATCAGAGGCTCTATGATAAGAGTAGGTCAAAGATTAAATATTTATATCGGCCCCGACTTTTATGAAACAAACCGTGTTAAACTGGTAAACCAACCCATTCCCGATTCCAAAACCCATGTTGTTCAGCCAGGTGATACCTTATGGGATATTTCACGTATGTATAAAGGCCTAAGTATTGGTAAATTACGCGAGTTAAATGGTATAAAAGGAAATGCTATAAAACCTGGTATGCGTCTGAAAATTGGATAGCGTAAATACACAACTAAAGTTTTAGTAGATTTTTCTTGCTATTACCCTCATTAATTATTTGCTTGAATTCATATCATAATTTTCAACTATGAAGAAGTTACTTGCATTCATATTTCTGTCAATCTTAATTGCTGCCTGTGGCCCAGAGAAGCAACAGGAAGAAATAGGAGATGATGGAAAAGCAAAGGCCGAGAAAACCAGAGCCAAGTCAAGCCTACCGGATGCTGCCGGAGAGCGAGGTGAGATTGTTATCGTAATGAACAAGAAAAAGTTTGACGGCAAGCTCGGAGAAGCTATCAAGGAAGTTTTCCATGAGAATGTACCTGGCCTTACAAGGCCCGAACCCATGTTCACTATTCGAGTGATAGAACCATTTGAATTTAATCGAATTTTCAGGTTGGCAAGTAACTTGATTTATATCGTTTCTTATGAAGGTAACTCAGCAGCAGACAGATGGCTTCAAGGAACCTTCAGTGAATCTTCAAAAGAAAAAATATTCAACGATCCCGAGCTTTTCATGCAAACCTCGGAAGATCAGTACGCCAAAGGTCAGAAGGTGCTTCAGCTTTTCGGAAAAGACGATACCACGCTAATCAAAAACCTGAAAGCCAATAAGCAAATAGTTCAGAACTTCTTCAATATTGCCGAAAAGGAAAGACTAGCTAAAAGTCTTAGAATGTCATCAGCCTCAAGACTTGTACTAAAAAAAGTCAATGACAAACTCGGAATCAATATTAAAATTCCGGCAGGTTATGAGTTAGCCAAAATCGAAGATGATTTTATGTGGGTTAGAGCACTTCCCCCCGTTGGCCCAAGTAAAAACCTCATTGTATATAGTAAGCCTTATGAGTCTCAAGACGAGTTTGAAACAGACAATATTGTAAAGCTAAGAAACGAAATAGGTAAAAAGTATATCTACGGAGACCCTGCGAATGAGGAGTCTTTTATGATTACAGAAACAAAATACATGAAACCTGTTTTCAGAAACATCAATTTTAACAATCAATATACAGTAGAAACAAGAGGAGCATGGAAAACCAACAACTTCTCTGTTGGCGGAACCTTTATTAGCTACACCTTTACTGATGAAGCTTCAGGTAGACTATTCTATATTGAAGGGTTCGTAATTCACCCAAGTGAAGATCATCGAGAACTGATCAGGGAAATGGAATCACTCCTGACAACTTTCAGGGTCAGCTAACCGAATTTCGTCCTCATTTTACTGAGATTAACGTATTCTTCTTAATTTTAAGGATTATGGCAAGTTTAACTTGCCATTTTGTTTTTAGGACTCTAATCAGACTTATGTTCGCTTATCTAAAGGGTAAACTAGTACACAAAGACCCCACTTTTGTCATTCTGGATATTGGAGGTGTTGGCTATGAGGTAAAGGTTTCTTTGAATACTTTCTCTAAAATTAAAGATCAGGAGAACATCCAGCTATTTACACATTTCCATGTGAAAGAAGATGCTCAAACACTTTTCGGGTTTGCTGATACACATGAAAAGCAGGTGTTTCTACATCTCACTTCTATTTCAGGTGTCGGCCCTTCTACAGGACTCATGGTATTGTCTTCCTTAAGTCCCGAAGAAGTTGAGCAGGCTATTTTATCAGAAGATGTCAGAACTATTCAGGCCGTAAAAGGAATAGGCGCTAAAACAGCTCAAAGAATTATTCTAGAGCTTAAAGACAAGGTTGGAAAGAGTACTGAAACCGGAGACTTGATAAATATTCCAATTTCTGGCAAAAACGCTATAAGAAATGAGGCATTAGCAGCGTTAGTAACTCTAGGCATTAACAAAGCAGCCGCACAGAAAAGCATTGATAAAATTCTGAAAACCAGTCCTAACGAACTAAGCCTAGAAGAAGTGATAAAATTAGCACTCAAAACAGCTTGAGGTATTTTCTTACGATTTGATACACCGCAATAAGAAAATATTACTCTTCGTATTATTTGGAATGATGCTCATGAGCATCTCTATGTCTTCCTATGCCTATGATTTTCAAACACAAGACACTTCCAGTACAGTAAAAGATACTAGTCGATATGTAAAATCTCCTTTTCCCATATATCGACCACGCTTCCCTCTGGGAGATCCTTTGTTTAGAAGGCCACTGAGTTCACCATTCTATTTCAACAGTCCAAACTTTCTGAAAAAGACCATTGCGCTTGATACCGGAAGAAGTCTCGTTTTCAGTGAGCAAATCGGAGGTTCTCTATACCGTCCTCCTTCGAGAGTCCCCTTTTCCGAAGTATTGAAAAAGAGGCTGGAACTTGGAAACAGAGCCTTCTTTAGAGAAAAGGCAAAAGAGTTGGATGGAGAAAGTGCTGTTAGTAACAGAAGAAGACTCATCCCTCCCATTGCCCTGAACCCCTTCTTCGACAGGCTTTTTGGGGGTGATCAGATTTTAATCAATACCAATGGTTTTGTGCAGCTCGATTTTGGAGGCAGGTTTCAACGTGTAGATAATCCTTCGATCCCAATTAGACAACAACGTAATGGCACATTCGAATTTGATCAGAACATTCAAATGAGTCTTCAAGGCACCATTGGCTCCAAGTTGAGGTTAAACGCCAATTTTGACAACAACAATTCTTTTGACTTTGAAAATGAGCTCAAAGTTGAATTTGGTGGTCTGGAGTCAGACATCATCAAATCACTGGAAATCGGTAATGTAAGCATGCCTATTGCTAATAGTTTAATTTCAGGCGGGCAAAATTTATTTGGCTTTAAAACCCAATTGCAATTTGGAAAGCTATTTGTTACTGCTTTGGCCGCTTCGCAAAGAGGCCGGTCAGAATCTATAGAGATTGACGGAGGTGTTCAGCGAAACGAATTTGAAATCAGAGCTTCTAGCTATGATGAAAACAGGCACTTTTTTCTAGGTCAGTTTTTCAGGAACAACTATGAGTCATGGAATAGTAGTATACCAGCTATCATTTCCGGTCTCCAGATTAGTCGTCTGGAAGTTTATGTCCTCAACAGATCTAATAACACTCAGACATTAAGAAACTTTGTTGCCTTTATGGATCTTGGTGAAGGTGAAGTATTTCAAAATGGCAACCCTTTTATAGGAAGTGGGCTTAGTAACTCTCCAACAAGCAATAATGTAAACAGTCTTTTCCAAAACTTGCAAACCAACCCAAGTTTAAGACAGGCTGACCAGGTAAGTTCAATTCTGGAAGGACAACATGGATTGGAAAAGGGACAGGATTTTGAGCGTGTAACGGGAGCTCGAAAACTAGACCCCGCAGAATATACCTTTAACAGAGAGTTGGGCTTTCTATCTCTTAGTCGTCAACTTCAGAATGATGAAGTACTAGCCGTTTCATATGAGTATAACTTCAGAGGGAAAAACCATAAAGTAGGTGAACTAACAGAGGACTATCAAAACAGAACCGAAGATGAAGTAATCTTCTTAAAACTATTAAGACCAAGCAAGATCAATACACAAGTACCTACCTGGGACTTGATGATGAAAAACATCTACAATCTGAATGCAGCTCAGATAGACAGACAGTCATTTCAGCTTCGTGTGATCTATCGTGACGATGACACTGGCATTGACAACCCGAGCTTGCATGAAGGTCAAAACACAAAAGACATCCCTTTGATAGAAATAATGGGATTAGATCGATTAAATCAGAATGGAGACCCTCAGAAAGATGGAAACTTTGACTACGTTGAAGGGGTTACCATCAACCCTGAACGGGGTTATATGGTTTTCCCGAAACTTGAACCTTTCGGGAAAACACTTGAAGATCAATTCTTACCAAGTGAGCAGTTTTTGAAAGAAAAATATGTTTTTGATACTCTTTATAGAACTACAAGGGCCGATGCTCAACTAGTATCCAGGTTAGATAAGTTTTTCATCAAAGGAAGTTTACAGTCGGGTTCGGCCAGTGAAATCAATTTGAATGCTTTTCAGGTAGCTGAAGGAAGTGTTGTTGTAACGGCAGGGGGCACACCGCTAGCTGAAGGACAAGATTACACCGTTGACTATTCGCAAGGAAAAGTAACCATCATCAACCCATCGATTCTTAACTCTGGAAAGAAAATAAGGGTATCATATGAGAAGGCCGATCTCTTTAACTTTCAGGCAAGAAACCTACTTGGCGCAAGGTTGGACTATGTTTACAACGATAAGACCAATATTGGTCTTACATTAATGCACCTAAATGAACGTCCACAGATTACTCGTGTGGGCATAGGCAATGAACCCGTAAGAAATACCATGTGGGGTCTAGATGTTAATTACAGTGAAGACTCCAGATTATTGACTAAAATGGTGGACGCCCTTCCATTCATTGATACTAAGGCTCCTTCAAAATTAACTTTCAGTGGAGAGTTTGCTCAGTTAATTCCAGGCACCTCAAACAGAGTTAATGGAGAAGGTACTTCATATATAGATGATTTTGAAGCAACCGTTACTCCATTCAGTTTAGGAAATGTGCAAAGCTGGAGGTTAGGTTCGACACCAAAGACAGATGATGACAGGTTTGACCTTTCCAACCAAACACCGGACAGGTTAGGTGTGAATTACAGAAGAGCAAAGATTGCCTGGTACACGGTAGACAATGTATTCTATAGATCGACAGGAAGAAGCAGGCCTGCTAATATTCTACCAGAAGACCTGGAAAACCACTATGTAAGATCTATTGGTCAAAATGAGGTAATTAAAAGAGATGCCCAACAGATCATTGTAAATGAGCCTACGCTGGATATAGCTTACTTCCCGGCAGAACGGGGCATGTATAATTACAACCCAGGCTTAAACACAGATGGCTCACTACCAGAACCAGAGAAAAACTTTGGAGCAATAACAAGAGCAATCACCAATGAAGTAGACTTTGATAAAACCAACATAGAATACATAGAGTTCTGGATGATGGACCCATTTGTAAACATTTCCAATGGTGATCTTAGCAATCCTAGAGGATTTATAGATGACGGCATTAACCCACCTAAGCCGAATACAACGGGTGGTAAAATGCTCTTAAACTTAGGAAGCATCTCTGAAGACATTATGCGTGACGAACGTCATGCGTTTGAACAAGGGCTGCCGGCTAACGGCTTAATTGATGGAGATAATGTGATTGTAAATGAGTGGGGGCGTGTTACACGTCAACCTTATTTGAACCCGGCTTTTGACAACTCTTCAGATGCCAGAGCCAATCAGGATGTAGGCCTGGATGGTATTAAATCAACGGAAGAAGCTACTTTTTTTGAAAACTACATTAATTCACTAAACCTGAGTGCCGAAGCAAGGCAGAAGATACTTGCCGATCCATCGGGTGATAATTTTCAATACTACCTGGGAGAAGATCTGGACGCAGCTGATGCTAAAATTTTAGAAAGGTATAAGCGCTTTAATGGAATGGAAGGAAATAGTCCCGTTTCTACCGGAAATCAGCTTTTCACTCCTTCTAATTCCAATTTACCAGACAATGAAGACCTTAACAGAGATAATACACTTGCAGACCTGGAAGAGTATTATGAATATGGAATTGACATCAAGCCTGGGGCTTTTCAGGTTGGTAGAAACAATATAGTAGACAAGGTTACCAACCCAGTTAATGGAGATGATGTGGATTGGTACCTTTTTAGGATTCCTGTTCGGAAGCCAGATCGTGTTCAAGGAAATATCAATGGCTTTAAATCTGTTCGGTACTTAAGAACTTACCTTACTGGTTTTTCGGAGCCTATTGTTCTCAGAATGGTCAATTTTAGAATGGTAGGAAGTCAGTGGAGAACTTTCCAGGAAAGTTTATTTGAAAAAGGCCTCTTCGAAATTCCAGAACCATCAGACCCTAACTTCACAGTTTCTGTAGTTAGCATTGAAGAGAATAGTCAAGGCGGAGATGGCAGACCTCCTTATGTGCTTCCTCCAGGTTTTATCAGAGACAGGGATAACACTTCTGCTGTAGAGCGTAGAAGAAATGAACAATCACTTCAACTAAGTGTAGAAGGGCTTAGGGACAGAGATGCCAGAGCCGTATTTAAAAATGTGAGTCAGGACATGGTTAACTATGGTCGTATTAAGATGTTCCTTCATGCCGACAGCCCCGACCCACTGGAAACCGGAGAGGTTACTGCCTTCCTGAGACTAGGAACTGACTTTACAGAGAATTACTACGAAATAGAAGTCCCATTAAAAATGACCCTTCCTGGTGAAATATCGAGAGAGCAAATCTGGCCAGAAGAAAATGAAATCGATGTAGCCTTTAGTAGTCTTTATGAGGTGAAAGCCAATCGCAACAGAAGCAATTCTAACCTCAGCCTTCCTTTTACCGAAAGGGTTGGCAAATATAATATCACTGTTGTTGGTAGGCCTGACTTGAGTACCGTTCAAACGTTGATGATTGGTATGCGTAACCCTAGCTCAACAGATGCTGAGCCTAAAACTTTCTACTTATGGGCCAATGAACTTAGAGTAACGGATTTTGATAGTAAATCTGGTTTTGCAGCTAATGCAAGACTAGATGCACAATTAGCAGATTTCGGAAATGTTTCAGCTTCAATCAGGCATTCATCTATCGGTTTCGGTGCCATAGCAGATAAAATCTCAGATAGAAACAGAGAAAAAACCACACAGTACGATGTTTCAACAAGGTTAAACCTTCACAAATTTTTCCCCGAAGATTGGGGGCTGGAAATTCCAGCATTCTTCAGCTTTGAAAGAGCCAGGTCTGTTCCTCAGTTCGACCCATTAGACCCGGATCTCCCTCTTGAAGATGTTTTAAATTCTTTTGAGACACAGGAAGAACGTGATGATTATTTCAACAAGGTAATAGACATATCGAACCGAAGAAGCTTGAACTTCTCTAATGTTAGAAAGAGAAAAACAAATACAGATAAAGCCTCTCTGCCATGGGCAATTGAAAACTTCAGTTTTACTTACGCCTACAATGAAGTAACAAGGAGTAATATAAACACTGCTTCTTATGATTTCAAAAACTATAGAGGAGCTGTCACCTATAATTACCAACCGGGTGAGTTGAATGTTCAGCCATTCAAAAACGTGAAGTTTCTGGATTCAAAATGGCTAAAGCTCATTAAAGATTTCAACTTCAACCTTATCCCCAATAGCATCACTATCAGCGCTAACCTAAACAGGAGTTTCTTAAGGACACAACTGAGAAATGCCGACCTGGGAACTGATGGCATCGATCCTTACTTCGAAAAATCCTTCACAATGGATAGGTCCTATGCCGTAAACTGGAATCTAGCCGAAAGACTTACCCTTGACTACAGAGCTACAGCAAATGCAATAATAGATGAACCTGAAGGGGATATCAACACAGATGCAAAACGTGATTCAGTATGGACTAACTTGAAAAACTTTGGGAGAATAAAGAATTACAATCACAATATAGACATATCCTATACCCTACCCTTTGATAAGTTGCCGCTCACAGAGTGGATAAATGCAGACCTTGGATATAATACCTCTTTCAACTGGCAAGCTGGTGCCATAGGCCAAAGAGACACCTTAGGTAATGCGGCAGGTAATACCAGAGAAATTACACTAAGTGGTAAATTCGACCTGGTAAAGCTTTATAACAATGTCGGAGTGCTGAAGAAAATCAACTCCCCTTCTAGAACTAGATCAAGGTCCAGAGCACAGAATGTTCAACAAGACAGCACAAAACAAAGAAGGTCAATTGATGAAATTCCATTTACAAAAGGTATGCTTCGCACATTGATGATGGTAAGAAGTGTTGATTTTTCTTACAACACTTCTCAAGGAACTGTTTTACCCGGTTATTTACCCAACGTGTTTCTTTTCGGATTGGACAGAGGCTTTTCCAACCCCGGCCTTGGCTTTGTGCTCGGAAGTCAGGATGCTGGTATAAGAAATCGTCTGGCACAAACAGGAAGATATGCACCTAGTGAATTTCTGACTTCTCCTTTCGGGCAGACTAAAGCAACCACCTTTACTTATGGTTCAGTAATTGAGCCTTTCAAAGACTTTAGAATCAACCTAAATGGACGAAAAACATTTACTGAAAACTATCAGGAAATCTTTAGGAACGATTCGGATGCCGGTACGTTCATCAGCGTCAATCCAAATAGGTCAGGGACATACGACATATCCTTTTTCATGCTGAAAACAGCTTTTGATAAAGATAATGCAGACAATGAATCTCCGCTTTTTGCCAAGTTTGAAGAATATAGATCCATTCTCAAAGGTCGGCTGGATGGCCTTAATGAAGCTGGCACGTACAGTTTAAACTCACAGGAAGTTGTTATTCCAGCCTTTGTAGCGGCATATAGTGGTCAAGACCCTGAAAACATCAATACCAGTCCATTTCCAAAATTCCCTATACCTAACTGGAGCATAAGATATGCCGGCCTGTCTAAAATTGATGCACTTAGTGAGATATTTACTTCCATCAACATTTCCCATTCTTACAATAGTCGCTATAATGTGAGCAACTTCGTTAATTCTCCGCTTTACACTTTGGGACTGACTTTAGATAATAGTTTGAGTGACGTTGGACTTGCTAATCAATTTAATGAAAACGGAGAGTTGGTACCGATATTTCTGACGCAACAAGTGGTACTGAGTGAAACCATGGCTCCGTTTATTGGAGTGGATGTAAAAACAAAAAGCAACTGGGATCTATCTTTTGATTACTCCAGAAAGCGAGATATCGGACTAAACTTATCTAACATTCAAGTCACAGAATCTACATCCAATGAGATATCTGTAAACGTTGGTTTTGGAAAAACAGGAGTTAAGATTCCTTTCAGAATTAATGGAAGAAAACAAAGCCTTCCAAATGAGCTAAGGTTCAGTATGTTGCTATCCATAAATGATAGCAAAACTGTTCAAAGAAGAATCGGTGAATCCAGCATTGTAACTGATGGCATTCGCATTTTCAGATTAAGCCCAACACTCGATTATACAATAAGCGAAGCACTTCAATTAACGCTCTATTTTGACAGAAATGTCAACGACCCAAGAGTATCAACCAGCTTCTTGAATGCACGTACTTCATTCGGTGGTCGCCTTAGGTTTAATTTGTCGCAATAATCTCTGTCAATTCTCAGGAAAGCATGTATTTTTGGAGCTCTAGAAACTACAAACATGAATATACCTGCAGAATTAAAGTACACAGAAGATCACGAATGGATCAAAATTGACGGCAACATTGCCACAGTTGGTATTACCGATTTCGCACAAGGTGAATTAGGAGACATTGTATATGTTGAAATTGAAACCGAAGGCGAAACCATAGAAGCCGGTGAAGTATTTGGAACAGTTGAGGCTGTTAAAACAGTATCTGACCTGTTTATGCCCCTATCAGGAGAAGTAACCGAAGTTAACAGTAACCTTGAAGACAACCCGGAAACTGTTAATGAAAACGCATACGAGGATGGCTGGATGATTAAAATCACCATGAGTGATTCAAGTGAAGTAGACAAATTGATGGATGCCGATACTTACAAAGCTCACATAGGTCAGTAAAAAATTGAGACATAAGGCATGGCTCAGGTTCCTACCCTCCATAATATGGGCACTTACTTTAGCCGTGCTAATGCTCTTGCCGTCAAGCTCTCTTCCAAAATCTGAATTATTTTCTTTTGATAAGTTAATTCACTTTGGTGTTTTTGCCTTACTAAGTGGTTTAGTATCATTTGGAGCAGCAACTACGGGAGCTTTCGGAAAATCTACAACAATACAAGTAGTAATCTCGTTAACTATAAGCATAGTTTATAGTACTGTACTGGAATTACTACAACAATTTATACCAGGTAGAGCTGCTGATTTATACGATATTTTAGCAAATGTTGCAGGAGCTGTTTTTGGTGTGACAGTTTTTTATACTTTTATCAAAAATAAGCTTGCGATTGAAAAACTAATGTAATAGTTTTAGAATCTAACCCTAGAATTATGGAAGCCAAGAAGTCTCCCAAAGCGGATGTAAACAAGAAGTCAACCATGTTTATCATGGTAGGCCTGATTGTCAGCCTTGGAATTACATTAATGGCCTTTGAGTGGAAAAAATACGAAGAAGGTGAGTTGATGGATTTAGGTATGGCAGATGACGATTTTGAAGAACTAACAGAAATACCTCCTACCGAGCAACCACCTCCACCACCTCCACCAGTTAAGCAACCTCAGATCATCGAGATTCCTGACGAAGAGGAAATTGAGGAAGAAATTGAAATAGACCTTGATGTTGAAATTACAGAAGAGACTGAGGTAGAGGAAATTGTCTTTGAAGAAGAGCCTGAAGAAGAAGAAGCTGATAAAGTATTCCTTGTAGTGGAAGAAGATGCTACTTTCCCAGGTGGAATGGGCGAATGGAACAAGTTCTTGAGAAAGAATCTAAAATACCCAAGACAAGCAAAAAGAATGGGTATAGAAGGTAATGTTTACCTTTCATTCATTGTAGGTAAAGATGGTAACATTTCTGACATTACGGTATCAAGAGGTATCGGTGGTGGATGTGACGAAGAAGCAGTAAGAGTACTTAAAGCTTCTCCAAAATGGAAACCAGGTAAGCAGAGAGGTAAGGCCGTTATTCAAAGAATGAACCTTAGAGTTGTATTTAGATTAAAATAATAATACTTAATAGGAGCCCTGAATGGGCTTTTATTATATTCATTATAACTAAAATATTAGTTTTTTAACTACTTAATTAATTCATTATGGAAGTAAAAAAAGCACCAAAAGCAGATATCTCAAAACGCTCGGCAATGATTGCAATGGTTGGGCTTATCATAAGCCTGTCTATCACATTAACTGCCTTTGAATGGAAGACATATGACACCGGTGAATTGATGGATTTGGGCTTGGCCGATGAGGACTTTGAAGAGCTTATGGAAATACCTCCTACTGAACAGCCTCCAAAGAAACCACCAGTTGTTAAGCAACCCAAAATCATTGAAATCCCGGATGAAGAAGAGATTGAAGAAGATATAGAAATAGACATTGACGTTGATATTACTGAAGAAACTGAGATTGAAGACATTGTCTTTGAAGAAGAACCAGAAGATGAAGAAGCAGACAAAGTTTTTCTGGTTGTAGAGGAAGATGCTACTTTCCCAGGTGGTATGGGGCAATGGAATAAATTTTTAAAGAAAAACCTGAAGTACCCCAGACAGGCTAAAAGAATGGGAATTGAAGGTAACGTTTACCTTTCTTTTATTGTAAGCAAAGATGGAAGCATATCTGACATTACAGTATCAAGGGGTATTGGTGGGGGATGTGACGAGGAAGCAGTTAGAGTGTTGAAGTCTTCTCCAAGATGGAAACCAGGCAAGCAGAGAGGACAAGCCGTTATTCAAAGAATGAATTTACGAGTTGTATTCAGATTGAAATAGTTAAATCAATTGATATAAGCCCTTAATGGGCTTTTATTAGACACACTATAACTAAAAAAATAGTTTTTAAACCGCTAATCTAATTATTATGGAAGTTAAAAAAACACCAAAAGCCGATATTTCCACCCGATCAGGAATGATTGCTATGGTCGGACTTATCGTAAGCTTATCGATTACACTTACGGCATTCGAATGGAAAACTTACGAAGCTGGTGAATTAATGGACTTGGGACTTGCTGATGAGGATTTCGAGGAACTTATGGAAATCCCCCCTACCGAACAACCTCCGAAAAAACCACCGGTTGTCAAGCAACCTAAGATCATTGAAATTCCAGATGAAGAAGAGATTGAAGAAGATATCGAAATAGACATTGATGTTGACATTACTGAAGAAACAGAAATAGAAGACATTGTCTTTGAAGCTGAGCCTGAAGAAGAAGAAGCTGATAAAATATTTCTCTTTGTAGAAGAAGATGCCGCTTTCCCTGGTGGAAGAAGTGCATGGAACAAGTTTTTAAGAAAGAATCTAAAATACCCAAGATCTGCTAAAAGGATGGGGATTGAAGGCAATGTGCACCTTTCTTTCATTGTAAGTAAAGATGGAACAATATCAGACATTACCGTGACGAGAAGCATAGGTGGTGGCTGTGATGAAGAAGCCGTTAGAGTGCTTAAGTCCTCTCCTAAATGGAAACCTGGCAAACAACGAGGTAATGCTGTTATTCAAAGAATGAATCTTAGAGTAGTGTTTAGGTTGAAATAGACCAGAACTTAATTTAATAAGAGCCCTTCTGGGCTTTTATTATAAATCGTATAACTAAATACTTAGTTTAAATTATTATTGCTATGGAAAAGAAAAAAAATAACTCGGCTAACTACTCTAGGCATAGAAACTTATTCTTATGTCTCGGGTTTTGCTTTAGCATCAGTATGGTATATGCCGCATTTCAAGTTCGCGTAAAATATGAACCAACCACACTTCCTGAGCCAGATGATGTCTTCAGCAACTACTTGCCCAATATACCCATAACAGAAATTGAGAAGAAAGAACAGCCTGAACCTCCAAAACCCAAACTCAAGCAGAAGCCGGTAGTAATGGTCGATAAACAAGTAGAAGAAATGGTAAAAGAAGTTGTTCAGGAAATAACCAAAAGAGAGCTACCTACAGAGCCTGCTATCTGGTTAGACACCCTAGATTTACCCCAGAACGATTCCGTAGATGAACCTTTTCTGATACTAGAGACCCCTGCTTCTTTTCCCGGTGGAGATAAAGCATGGGCCAAATTTCTAAGAAAGAATTTCAAGTATCCAAGGAAAGCTAAACGTATGAACATTCATGGGAAGGTATTCCTCAGCTTTTATGTTGATGCTGAGGGCAATATTTCAGATATCAAAGTAACCCGTGGAATTGGTGGTGGTTGTGATGAAGAAGCTATTAGAGTACTTAAATTATCACCCAAATGGAACCCAGGGCTACAACGTGGCAGAGCTGTCAAGTCTCCCATGTCGCTGTTTATTCATTTTGTTTTAAAATAAGAAAGGAGGCCAAGGCCTCCTTTTCTCTATATAATGTTTAGTAGCTGCTCTTTAATCTTTTCCAACTCATC
The DNA here is from genome assembly GCA_947493005.1 of uncultured Roseivirga sp. GTDB lineage: Bacteria > Bacteroidota > Bacteroidia > Cytophagales > Cyclobacteriaceae > Roseivirga. Next base: position 12,684 of record CANLOY010000012.1, on the reverse strand, counting down.
TTTCATGCCTACCACCAGCTTCTGTACAGGTGCGTAATTAGCCTTGGAGCCAATAGTATTAATTTCCCTTCCTATCTCCTGAGAAATGAAGCCAAGTTTTTTTCCTTGAGATTCCTTTTCGGCAATTACTTCATTAAAATACGTCAGGTGATTTGTCAGTCGAACAATTTCCTCACTGATGTCAAACTTTTCAATGTAGTATATCATCTCTTGTTCAAATCTGTTCTCATCAAACTCATCTGATGATGATAATTCCTCCTGATGTTTCTGAATTCGCTCTTTGATTACCTTCACCCTATCCGGGTCATGCACCTCTGTTTCTTTCAGGTTGTTCGCAATATTTCCAATATAGCCTTTGAGCTCATTCTCCAATGTAGTGCCTTCTTGCGACCTGAATTCATCAAGAGCATCAATAGCCTTGTTCAAATGTAACTGAATAAAAGCCCACTGTTCCTTTAGTAAATCCTCATCCATCATCTGAGGCATTATTACATCAGGGCTATGTAAAGCCAAACGAAACAAATCATCTTTATTTGCTCCTACTTCCGTGGCTAGTTTATCAAACTCTTCATAATATGCCTTAAATAGCGATTGATTAACCTGTTGAGCATCCGATTCACCAGATTCATTCACCAATTCAATCGAAAGGCTGACTTTGCCCCTACCCAATTTCTTCGTGAGCTGGCTTCTTATTTCTAGCTCTTTATCCAAAAAGTTCTTTGGTATTCTTACCTGAGCATCTAAAAACTTGGAGTTTAGGGACTTCAGTTCGATGACAACGCTATATCCATTTTGTTGTCCTTTCGATCGACCGAAGCCAGTCATTGATCTGAGCATATAATTTTCGTCTAAAGCACAAAAATAGACGAATTAGGCAGGTAATAAAATTGAATCAGAAATCGTAACCAAATGAAAGCTGAAAGCGAGGGCTCTGTATTTCAAAGTTCTGAATAGGGAATGACAGATCTAACCTTGAAAAGAACCCAAACAACATAGTTCTCAGCCCTACTCCGGTTGATTGCAGCCAAGGGTTACTGAAGTTGTTAATTACTGCTGAAAATGGAGAACCATCCACTCCTATTTCTTCAATATTCTGATTGTTACGATCTTCAAAAGGCGACAGATCATCCCATGCCGAACCAATATCATAAAAACCAACAACCTGTAGATTCCTTAAAAAGTTTGACTTCAACTCACTATTCTTCAGCAACTGATTAATCGGAAAGCGAATTTCTCCGGAAAAGGTCAATACGTTCTGGCCTTGAAAAGTATTGTAGTCATACCCTCTCAGGTTTATAAAACGATTGAACAGGATATCACTCTTGTTAGGGTTAACACCAGTATTATTTACAACTGACTGAAATAAAGATTGAAAGGCAAGGTCATCCGTTAGCGGGTCGCCAACATCTGTACTATTAAACAACCAATTGTCTACCCCTCCTAAAAAATGTTTCTTTGGAGCATCTCCAAAATAAGACCCAAAGTACAGTTTTGCAGCAAGGTATATACCTTTATTTACTCTATAGTAATGTCTAACATCAAGTTCTAAATTGTTGAAACTTCTGGAATCAGAGCTGGCCTTGCCATGCGCCTCTAATGTCAATTTAGCTCTTGTACCTTCATGTAAATTAGTTCCTACTACAACACTGTTATCAAACACCAAAGAAGCATTTAACCCAAGATAGGAAGCCGACTGATCAGCTAGATCATTAAACCTTTCAGGATTAACTCCAGGTATTGGAAGTAACAACCTGAAATCGCGATCTATAAATCTTGTTTGAGAATAAAATGGATTAACCTCTAACCTCAAACGCTGATTGAAAGGGTAACTCATCCCTACTTCAAATCTGTTCAAATTATATCTCTGATCCAGGAAGTTTGCACGATTAAGCGCTACAATAGACCTTCTAAGGTACTTAGCTTTCAGGTCAATTCTATTCTTAAGGTACTCATACTCCGCAAAAACATCGTATCCCTGATTGAAGCTTAGTGGAATCAAAATCCCACCAGAAAAGCCATGATTCTCCAAATAATCATTCATCTGAATTTCTGCCAACAAAGACCAGGATCTGATTTCATCTATCAACTGACTTGTAACCAGATTATCAGTTTGAAACCTGTTTTCATAAGGCAGAGGGCCTTTGATTCCTTCTTCTGGCTGTTTGCTATCATATATACTTAAAAAGCTACGGCCACTTGTGGTTGGGTCATCTTCAGACTTTTCAAATTGATAATCCTTTGTATCCACCTTGGACTCAGTTTTAAACTGATAATTTTCCGTGTTAATTGCTCCTTCTTTTAATGAATCTAGTTTTTGCTCAGGTAGTTTAACCTGCGTGAGAGACAGCTTCTTCTGAATAGAATCCAGAAGAGCCGGATTGCTAGCAATTCTATCCTTCCTTCTTTCCGCTAATATTTTAGATACTTCCAGTGCCCTTCTAGGAGTTACAGAGCTAAACTTTGAAGAGACCCCGTTGAAGGTTTGAAAGAAAACAGACTCTTTCCCATCATTTAAGGAAATGAAGGCTATCCGTTGATTCTTTTGATCAAATGAATACCTTTTAATACTATAGGAAAAATTACTAACCTGAGTACTTATACTGTCATTTAAGTTATATCTGTAAAGGTTGTTTATCCCTTGCTGATCGCTTAAGTAATAAACATCTGAAAGGCTAGCAAAGTAAGGCTGTTGATTAGTGGCCAGTGCATTAGTCAATTTAGAGAATGTACTGTCTGGAAAATCAAGGTCATAGGTATATAGATTGAACTGATCACCATTAACTTCTTTCAGCGCCTCTGGCCCGGACACAAAAACGCTATCTGTTGGCCTGTTAGAGCTGAATACCACTTGATTTGTCCCTGGAACATATGCAATATCTCGCTCATCATAATTATCAGAAGTGATTCTTCGTACTTGCCCTCTAACCAGATTATAAATAAACGCATCACTAACTCCATCAATATCTCCGGTCATAACGGCCAAACGTCCGCCATTTTTGAATTGAAAACTTTGAACATTAGAAAGAAGTGGAATTCTAATTTTCTGTTCTCCTTTTACACCAATTCTTTTTACTGCCAGAATGTTGGCTCCTTCTTCAGCATGAACTATTCCCAGTGTTGTAGAATCTGCCCAGCTCAAGATTGGCATAGTGCCATCTACTTCCTGATCAATTAGCCTTAAACCTGATTTATAAACTGTACTTCCCCTCTGACTTTCGATATTGATCACTTCAACTTCAAATCGTCCATTATCAAGAGCGGCATAGGCTAGGAATTTACCCGTTGGGCTGAATTCAACATCAGTGTATGAGGCATCCTTTCTATTTTTACCGCTAACAACAAAGTCAGGATTAGGCACTTCAGTGTCTTCCTTGAGCACGGTACTGATATTTCCGTAGAATGCTCGCCAATCAGTAAGGAATTGCCTGTAGGGAACGCCTAGAGTTCTTTCAATACTGTTCTCTTCATTCCTGATAATTCTCGCCAGGTTCAATACATTTGAAATACTTCGTCTACCATATCGCTGAGTTATGAAATTCCAGATAGACTGCCCCATGTAAACATTCATTTCCGGGCCTAACTTCACAAACTTATTCTGACTATTGTTACCAATAAAATCTCTTACCGCATCATCCGATTCTTTGCTCCAACCATATGCTACATACCTAGAAATACCACTTGTAAACCATACGGGAATCGGGGTTGTAAAAGAACTTTGGAACATTTCAGCAATATTTCCTCCATAAAGCATCTCCTGAACCAGCATATCCGTAATGGCATACACCGCTTTCTTCTTAAAACTGGTAAAGTCTCCTGTGTGTGCTAATTCTACTTGAGATTGAATAAAATTGGTCTGTCCGCCTACAGTAAAATCTCTCCCTCTAACACCTACATTACTTTGTTGCTTGTCTGCAACGGAGTTATAAAGAAATACTCTTGTTTTTGCGAAAGGGAAATAGCCAATTGTTTCGGTGATTCTACTAAACTCAACCTCTAAATATTCAATAGTTTTCTGAGCTAGTTTATCACCACGGCCATAAAAATAAACTTCGAAGTTTTCTGAAGAATAAAAGCTCCAATCAAAAGACTTGTACTGAATTCTGTTTTTTCCAAAATCTTCCTTAAAAGCCTGTGCTCTGGCTGAATAACCGGCTGAAAAGCAAATAAGCGCCAGGAACGCAATCAGCGATCTTAGTAGAAGTTTACTCATAAAAGGATAATCCTATAGAATTTTTAAAATAACGAAAAAAAACGCTCAATATTGACCTCATTATCTAATTCGTCTCCATTCTCTAAATGGTTCAGCAATTGTTTAGCGTAAAACGGTACTAAAGAAACACCTTTAGCTCCCATTCCATTAAAAACAACTATGTTTTTAAACTCAGGATGAACACCAACAAATGGTTTTCTGTCTTTTGTTGCCGGCCTGACACCTGCTTTTTGATCTACTACTTCGTAATCAAACAATGCCAGTTGCTCTAACCTTCTTATTAACTCATTTTTTGCCTTAGAAGTTATCTCTTCGCCCAGATTTTCATGGTCATAAGTGGCGCCTACCTTACAGAAACCTTCAGAAACAGGAATAACAAACACACCTCGGTTATAGATTGTTTCAAACCTATGTTTAGTTTTAATGAATAGTAACTCTCCTTTTACTGGCCTAAGAGGCAACCGGTTGAAAAAAGGGTTTTCATTTAACAATCGTCCATCACAGAAAACAATTCTATTAGCCCTAATATGCTTATAGCTTATTCCTTCATTGTTTACTTTAAGGGCAGAAAAGTCAAATCGATCTGCAAAGTATTGAGAAGATTTAATCAAGTACTCCCTATAGAGTTCAATTAGCTGATTGGTCCCTAAATACCCGCTTTTCCTCAAACGAATTCCGCCAAATTGATCTTTTATATCCTGACCATAGGTTGATTCAGTCAAAACAGCATCTATGTACGGTTCGTAGTTGGGGTCTGCACTTTTACCCATCCATTCGTTTAATTCTTCAATAGAATAAAAAGGTCTGTAAATCGGTTTTTCGAATAAAAAGTTAGCTTCCAACTTATCTTCAAGTGCTTTATAAAAAGGAATCAGGTAATTAAACAGTTTATCACAGTTCCATGTTTTAACCATCTTTCTTCCAGTAATAGGGTTATACAGTCCTCCGGCCACCTTTGAAGAGTTTGAAATAGTGGGGTCATCAATTACCATTAATGACTTCCCCGATTGAATCACGTGCTCTGCAAACCCTGTTCCTGCAATTCCCTGTCCTACTATCAGATAGTCTACCCTCATTGAACGAAAATAAATGAAGTATTTTTGATAAATGCGGTTTAATAGCTGAAATTTAACTTTTCGAGAATAACCAACAATGCAGATAAAGTCATTCACCTTTAATCCTTTCATGGAGAACACTTATTTACTCCATGACGAAACTTCTGAAGCCATTATTATTGACCCTGGCTGTTACGATAAAAGAGAACAAGAGGAACTAATAGACTATGTTGAAGAGCATCAGTTAAAGGTGAAACTATTGTTAAATACACATGGACATATAGACCATGTACTAGGTAACTTTTTTGCAAAGAATCACTTTAAAGTACCTCTTTGGATTGGCGACAAAGACCTAGAAACATTGAGGTCGGTTCAGACATATGCGCCCAGCTATGGTTTTCAGAACTACCAGCCCGTAGAACCGGATAGGTTAATTAACGAGAGCGAAACAATCGGTTTTGGGAATACTGAATTGAAAATACTCTTTGTTCCCGGACACGCTCCCGGGCATATTGCCTTTTACAATACACAAGAAAAAATCATTATAGGTGGCGATGTTTTATTCGATGGTAGCATAGGAAGAACAGATTTACCAGGCGGAGATTTTGACACATTGATATCTAGCATCCAGTCGGTGTTCTTCAAATTCGATGATGACACTGTTGTTTACCCTGGGCATGGTGGTACTACCACTATAGGAAAAGAGAAGGTATCAAATCCTTTTTGTGCTTTGAAGTAGAACTATGAATTGGATAAAGGGAAACATACCGAATTTCTTTACCCTGCTTAATTTGTCTTTAGGGATAATAGCCATTGACCTGGTTTTAACTTCTGACCCTACAGAAAAGCCAATTGTCCATTATTATGTATTACTGGCTGGGGTTTGTGATTTATTGGATGGGCTGTTGGCGCGAAAGTTAAAAGTTCAATCTGAGTTTGGCTTGCAGTTAGATTCTCTTGCCGACCTCATAACTTTTGGTGTGTTACCCATCTTTATCTATGCTTCCATTTTTCCACTAGAGGGAATAGGCTTTTTGTTAATCCTGGTTCCGATATGTTCTGCCATTCGTTTGGCCATTTTTAACCTGGATACAGACCAGAAGTCAAGCTTTAAAGGAATCTCAACTACTGCCCATGGTATTTTTGTAGCCACACTTCCAATCATCTTATATCAGAACAACTCATGGTTTGGCAAATTTGTAAACACCCAACCCGAAACAATAATCGCAATTGCTGTTTTCTTCTCGTTCCTAATGGTTTCATCTGTCAGAATGATCTCTTTTAAGTTTGAGAACTTTGCACTAAAAGAAAACTGGCAAAGATATTTGCTCCTTTGTTCTTCAATCATTTTAGTGGTTATTATGAAGTACAATGCCGCCCCATTGATTATGCTGATTTACATACTTTTGTCAGTTATAAGTAATTTCTCACCATCCATAGACAAGGCTAAAGCCTAATTATCGTTAACTTACAAAGTCAGTTTTAAGACTGAAAAATTGCTTAAAGCCAAAACTACCATACTACTATTAAGCTGTCTGCTTAGCACTATTACACTAGCTCAAACCCCCAGTGTTTTATCAACCGGTCGTTGGATAAAAATGGCTTTTGATCAACCAGGAGTATACAAAATATCTCATAATCAGCTTAATGAAATGGGGATCAAACCTGCCGATATTGACCCAAGAAATATTGGTATTTATGGAAACCCTGGAGGCATGTTACCTCAATCTCTATCGATAGAAAGACCAACCGATTTAATTGAAAATGCCATTTACGTTTCAGGTCAACAAGATGGCGTTTTCAATGAAGACGATTATATACTCTTCTATGTGGATGACATTGATAAGGTGGGTTATAACATCATTGAGGATAATTTTCAGGTAAGTAATAACCTCTATTCGGATCAGAACTTCTATTTCCTGACAATTAAGGATACCCCTGGAAAAAGACTAACAGTCTCTCAAAACATGGGAGACAATCACCCGAAGGTAGACTGGTATAATCAATTGGTTTTTCATGAAAATGATGAAGTAAACCTCCTGTCATCGGGCAGAGAATGGTTTGGCGAACAGTTTAACATTTCAAATACAAGATCATTTGAGCACCCTTTGGATAACCTTCAGCCCAATCAAAACATCAAATTATCACTCTCGGTTCTTGCCCAGTCTTTCAGTACTTCAGGGCTAGACATAAACCTTAACAGTACTTCGATTGGCAGTTTAAACTTTAACGCCATTCCAAATACTCAATATGGTATTAAAGGGAATATAAAGTCAGGAAGCTATTCTCTAACCACAAACGGAATATCCTCAAACAACCTCCAACTCACTTTAACATACCAACAGAATGGGGTTAATAATGCGGTAGCATACTTAGACAAATACCTATTAGATATACCCACCCAGCTAAGGTACAATGAGGAACCTATTACAATAAGAAGTTCATGGTCGTTAAACAATGCCATTTCTACGTTTGAAATCCGCGATATTCCAAACAATATTTTCGTTTGGGATGCTACAGACCCTGTCAACATCTCAAGTCAGGAGTACACCCTGAATGGTAGTACAGCTTCTTTTGGAGCATTTACAAATGAGCTTAAGAAGTTCTTGATATTCTCTCCAGAAAGCCTTCCGATACCTGAAACACATACGGAGATAGTAAACCAAAACCTTCACAGCCTAAGTGGAGATGACTTTATCATTATTTCTCACCCTGAGTTTATATCAGAAGCAGAACGATTAGCCATTCATAGAAGGAATTACGATCAGCTATCAGTTTCGGTGGTTTCAGTCAATGAAATCTTCAATGAGTATAGCTCTGGAAGGGTCGATATTACTGCCATTAGAGATTTTATTAAATCTAAATATGACATTGATAATTCACTGAAATATGTTCTTCTCTTCGGCAAAGGATCTTATGATTATAAAAACAGAATTGAAGAGAACACTAACTTTGTACCCACTTACGAATCGCGAAATTCTATAAGCCCGCTCGCCACTTATTCTTCAGATGATTATTTCGGGTTCCTGGATAATGATGAAGGGGAATGGATTGAATCTAGGGCTGGTGATCATTTACTGAACATTGGAATTGGGCGAATTCCTGCAACTACTATTTCACAAGCAGAAAAAGCGGTGGACAAAATTATACTTTACCAGTCCAATGAAAATACACTTGGTAAGTGGAGAAGTAAACTTTTATTCATTGCCGATGATGGTGACAACAACAGACATCAATCAGATGCAGATTCCTTAACCAATCTTATTGACACGACATTCACCAGCTACAACATTGAAAAACTATATCTGGATGCATTTGAACAAATAAGACTTCCTAATGGTGAGGTTTCTCCCAATGCAGCAGAATCACTATCAGAAGGAGTCAATGAAGGTGCGTTAATTGTTAATTTCACAGGACATGGATCTGAATCGGGGTGGATGCAAGAGCGGGTCTTAACATTTGACTTGATGGCCAAGTGGAACAACACCTATACCTTGCCTTTTTTGGTTACAGCTACTTGTGAGTTTGGGAGAAATGACGATCCTAAAACCTTTTCAGGAGCAGAGAATTTGCTCTTTAAAGATGTTGGCGGTGTCATTTCAACAGTTACTACGGCAAGACCTGTTTTCTCAAGCACAAACTTTGATTTAAACCTGGCACTTTACAACTCTATTTTAAAACAAGAGTCAGGTGAATACCAAAGACTTGGAGACATCATCAAATTCACTAAGAACAACAGTTTACGAGGTAGTTTAAATCGAAACTTTATACTCCTGGGCGATCCTAGCATGAGATTATCATACCCCAAGCAATCCATAAGAGTAACAGAGATTAATGGAAACACACCATCTGATTCCGATACATTGAAAGCACTACAACATGTTTTAATTAGAGGTCAGATAATGAATGAAGTAAATGTTGACACAGATTTTAATGGTGTTTTAAACTTCAGCTTTTTTGATAAACTAACAGATAAGAAAACCATTGGTAACGGAAACCCTGTTTTCCACTATCAGGAAAGAGACAGTGAATTATTTAGAGGTACTTCCAAGATAACCAATGGTACTTTTGAAGTTGAATTTATAGTTCCCAAAAACATTGATTATAGCTTCGGGCCGGGTAAAATGAGCTTTTATGCAACCCATGAAAATGCCACAACAGATGCGCTTGGTACTTCTGCCGACTTTATCATTGGAGGCACTTCGGATAATATAGAAACAGATCAAATACCTCCCGAAATCAGGTTATTCATCAATGATACAACACAAGCTATTCAGAAGAGTTATTCGCAGAACCTGCAATTAATTATGAAATTATCCGATGACAGTGGAATCAATATATCCAACAATGGTCTTGGACAGAGTATTACCTTAACCATAAATGATACTTTGTCCTACAATTTAAACAATCACTACGTGGCCAGTTTAGGAAGTTTTAAAAAGGGGCTCGTAGTTTTTGACCTTGATAATTTACCGGCTGGGGCAAATCAGTTGGAGATTAAAGTCTGGGATATTCATGGGAACTCATCCTCTTTAAGTCAAGAATTGAACATTAGTGCAAATACTTCATATATTACTGTAATAAATAATTATCCCAACCCGTTTAATATTGAGACCCAGTTCAATATTGAGCATTTATTAAAGGGAGAAAATCTTGAAATAAAAATTGAAATACTGAACTTAAAGGGCGAATCTATATCCACTATTTACAAAGAAGTATTAAGCGCAAAGGAAATTATAACAATACCTTGGTCTGGAGTAAACAATCACGATCAAAAACTTAATAGTGGCATATATATCTACTCTGCAAGAATCTATTCAAAAACCAGTGGAAAATCAGGCACAAAACGTAGAAAACTCATTATTTCAAATTAATTATATAATACTACCTTTGAAGAAAAAATTCATGCGCATCAGAACAAGCATCTTGACAATTCTGATCCTGTTTTTAGTTATCGCTCCTAAACTCAAGGCACAGAATTCTGTAGGAATAAATGGGCAAGACACCACAATTAATGTAATCACAACAGCCGTCCCCTTTCTTTCAATAGCACCAGACCCTATATCTGGCGCCATGGGAGATGTTGGTGCCGCTACCGAACCTGATGCGAATTCAACTTTCTGGAATCCTGCCAAGCTTGCATTCATAAACCAAAACAGTGGTATTAGCTTGACTTTTACTCCTTGGCTGAAAAAGTTCGTTGACGACATGTCCATATCTTATCTTACAGGTTTCAAGAAATTAGATGAGCAGTCGGCTTTTGGAGCTTCTCTTACATATTTTAACTTGGGAGACATTCAACTATCTGATGGTGCAGGAAACCCAATTGGAGAATTTACCCCTAGAGAGTTCGCTTTTTCAGCTACATACTCTCGTCAGCTTAGCCGAAAATTAAGTATTGGTGTTACGGGTAAATACATTTACTCGAATCTTTCGGGAAATATAACTACCAGCCCAGTAACAGACCCAAAACCTGGTACTAGTATTGCAGCTGATATTGGTATCTATTATAAGTCAGAGTTAAACATTTTTCAGAAGCAATCGCTTCTTTCCTATGGTGCCTCAATCAGTAATATTGGTTCTAAGATCACCTATAATAGTGCAGATGAAGAAGATTTCATTCCTACTAACCTGAGAATTGGTTCATCCCTTGCCTCTTTCCTGGATCCATATAACAAGGTTACTATTGCACTCGACTTTAATAAGTTAATGGTACCTACGCCACAACCAGATGGATCAGAAAGAGATAAGTCTCTTTTAGCAGGTATGTTTGGCTCTTTTGGTGATGCTCCGGGTGGTTTTTCTGAAGAGCTTCAGGAAATTTCTATCTCTTTTGGTGCTGAATATGAATACAAAGAGACTTTTGCCATTAGAGCTGGGTATTTTTATGAGCACAGAAATAAAGGGAATCGAAAGTTCTTTACTGCAGGCTTAGGTTTCAAGGTGAAAAAACTAGAGTTTAACTTCTCTTACTTAGTACCTCAGTTTCAGGAGCACCCTTTAGCTGAAACATTACGTTTTGGAGCGATTCTAAACCTTTCTGGTTCTTCAGACGAAAATTAATATGGTACTAGATCGTACTGTTCCACCAATTGTACACGATACAGTGGACATTAAAGTTCCTGTCGTTCAATCAACTGAAATTAATGGAGTTAACTCTCATATACATTTAGAACCTGGTTCCGGTACGTTCAAAATAGAACTGCTAACTAAAGGAAGTCAGCTGTATTCCAAGACTGCTGCACAGGCTCAGTTAGCACTTAAAATGCTCTACGAAGGTACTAGCACAAAATCAGCTGGTCAATTAGCTGAAGCCATTGATTCCCTTGGAAGCTTTCTTGAAGTCACTCCCGGATTTGATTATTCATCAATTTCTCTTTATGGCTTAGCTAAATACTTTGAAGAAAACCTAAGACTCCTATCGGAAATCATTTATCGACCAAGCTTATCAAGCTCCAGTCTCGAAAACTTAAAAAATAAGGAGTCTGATAAGCTAAGATTGAACATCGAAAAAGGAAGTTACATATCCTCCATTAACCTTAGGAAATCCCTCTTTGGCGCCCAACATGCTTATGGGAAGCACATGAATCTAACAGAGATTCAAGAACTAGACATTGAGGAGATATCAAGCTTTCACCAATCACAAACTTTGTCTTTTGATATATACATATCAGGTGATCTTCCTAAAGATTATGAGAAGTCAATAGAGGAACATTTTAAGCAGTCAACTCAACAGCTTAATCAGAAAGAATTAGAACCTCATAACACACCTATAGATTCGACTCACAAAAACGATAAGCTCATACAAAGTTCCATCAAAATAGGCAAAAGACTTTTTAACAGAAATCATTCTGATTATTTCTCATTTATAGTCACTAACGAGCTTCTAGGTGGTTTTTTTGGGTCTAGGTTAATGAAGAATATTCGTGAAGAAAAAGGACTAACCTACGGCATCTATTCAAGCCTATATCCATTATTACATGATGGTTACTTTTTGATCTCAACTGACGTCAAATTAGAAAACCAGCAGGAAACAATTGATGAAATTCTAAAGGAAATAAAAAGACTTAGAACGCAAACAGTCCATAAAGAAGAACTTGATATAGTAAAGAATTATATGATTGGTGTTTTTGCCAATTCGTTCTCCAGTCCATTTGCCAGCATAGACAAGTTTAAAACACTCAACTCACAAGGAATAACTCTTGAGTTCTATGAAACTTATGTTTCAAAAGTCAGAAACATAACCCCTGAAGCGATACTCCAATGTAGTTCAGAGCACCTTTCTGATAATTCACTTACTTTTAGTTTAGCTTGTCAATAAATCCCCAGTGCTCCATTCATACCCTAGTAACGGTTTAAATTGTATTTGAGTGAGCGTAAAAAGTTTTGATCATAAAAAAAGCCTCAATCTATAATAGA
>CANLOY010000011.1 GCA_947493005.1 uncultured Roseivirga sp. | reverse complement strand
TTTTTTAAAACCTCTCAAACCTCTCAACATTCCAAAAAATTAACCCCATTCCCGTCCGATGGGAGCGCAAAGGTAAACAGGTTAATTCAATCTGACCAAGCTTTTGTAAGAGATTTTTTAAATAATTTCTTAAGTGACTGACGGCCTAGTTTTTAGCTGATTTCGGTTTCTTGTAAAGTGGCACTGTACTGCATGGTTCACCATACATTAAGCTCTTTACAACTGGTTTTAAAAGTCTGGCCACTTCCACATATGCAGATTCTGGAACAGGTAGCTTTCCGCACCCTTTTACAACTACAGGCCTATCTCTAAGCTCTTCCAAGTCAATTTTGGATAGTGCTTGCTGAAAAAGGGCAAATTCTAACGTTTCTCTTGAGCCCATTACCATGAGATTTGCTACACCTTCCAATCTGGTTGTTAAAAGCATATAGGCCCAGGTAGGTACAATGGCTTCCGCTGAACACATCAGAGCAATATTCTTTCCTTTGTATTGAGACCAGTCGTGCTCTTTAACGAAAGCCCTGAAATCTTTCTCTTTTAGAATCATGCCTTGAAAAAGATTCTGAGCAATATCATATTCTATTCGTTCCCCGGTATGATAGAATTCTTCAAGGTCTAAAGAAACCAATGGGCTGTTAGCAACTCTATTTATTATTTCTCTTTCCATTTACAACAACGCCTTTGGTGTAGTAGCTCTAAACTCCTTCAGGTAGAAGGGCTCAAAGTACGCCACATCCTTAAAATTTTCCTTTTGGTACTTTTCAAACGCTAAAAGGCCTATGGCCCAAGCTGAGGGTGAAACATCTGATAAAAACCTAGAATTACTATTACTCTCTATCAAGGGTTTGAACTTATCTGCACCATTTCCAAAGAACAACACTTTTTTATCACTCAATGTTTCCTTAAAACTATTCTCGCCCAAGATCATAGCATTTACCTCATTAAGTTTTTCCAACTTAGCATCATAAGTAGCTGTATATACCTCCATTCTCCGTGCGTCTATCATCGGCACTAAGAGAAAACTTTCTGTATTGAACTTATTTACTTCAAATGCCATTGCCTCTAGGGTACTTACTGAAATCAAAGGGATTTCTAAAGCATAACAAAGTCCTTTTGCGGTAGACACTCCAATTCTTAAACCAGTATAAGAACCTGGCCCTTCAGATACAGCTACAGCATCTAACTGCTCTTTAGCAAGATTGCTCTGGTCTAAAATACTTTCAATAATCACGGTGAGGAGATTGGAGTGTGACTTCTCCAGAAATAGTTTTTCTGAAGCCACAACATTATTTCCATCTGTGAGTGCTACTGAGCAAACGGTTGTCGAAGTTTCTATACTAAGGATTACTGCCATATTGAAGTTCAGATCAATTGAACCATTTTATCTACAATCACTACCAAAACAAAAAACACAAAGATATAACTGATTACTTTATTTGATAAGTTCCGAGCTACCTTAACTCCGAATGGTGATGCAATCATCACTCCTAGTGACAATGCAATAGCTAAAGGCCAGACAATATAACCTGTATTCTGATTTGTATAATCAATCATTGGTTTCTCAAAAAGATTAAAAAGAGAAAGTGATAGGGAGGTAATGAAGATTACTCCAAGAGAGATCGCTTTTGCCTTATGCATAGATAATTTAAAACCAGAATTAAGTATAGGGATAATAACTGTCCCCCCTCCTAACCCAGAAAGCGCTGACACAATTCCAGCTCCCATACCTGTACTTCCTAACCCAAGGATTGATGCTTTTTTCTCATATTGACCTCCGACCGGTCTTTTGGACTGAATAATTGTCACTATGACTATATAGACCATAATTGCAATAACAACGATATTAAACTGTGTTTTTTGGTAAGAACCTGTATTTACCAAGAAATGTAAAATTAGTATGGAGCAAAAAGTTCCAGACAAACCAATCAGTAAGACCTCTTTCCAATAAAACTCATTCCGTTTAATTAGGGCAATATTTCCTGACAATGCAGCAAAGGTGGTTCCAAATAGAGAGTTAGCTACTGTATATTGAACGATTTCTTCTTGAGGAAAGCCCATATCAAGGAGCAAGTGAGGCAGGATCAATATGTACATTGCACCACCTCCTATTCCCAAAAGCCCCGCCAGGAAACCTCCAGCAAGACCTATTATAAAAAGCAGCAGTAATTGTTGAAGCATGAAGAGATCAGTTCCCACTCAAAGTGGCCTGATAAATATTGGAGTCAGATAGCACTTCTATTGCCTTTTTTACATCTGAATCTACTTCAAAAGATGCTTCTAATCTACCTTCTTCCAAAAGCATTCTTGACACAAATTCTTGTTTCAAGAATGCCGATATTTCATCTTTGCTTGCTTCTAAATCTACCTCAAGGTTATTTGACGCAATAGCTTCCATTTGGCCTATTTGTGCCTTTACCTTTTCAATCTCTCCCGACTCTTCTGCCGCTAGTTTAAATCTTTCAATCTCCTCTTGCAATAAAGATGTATAGTCCAATGTTTGAGTAGCCAACCAAGTTCTAAAAGCAACAAAAAGCTCAATACTAACAGAGAACTCCTCCGCAGACTCAGCAGGATTGATTACTCCAGTATACTCATTTCCAAACCTAAAGAACAAATCAGACTGAAGAAGTGAGATTGTAATAGGTGACAGTTCCCTTAACCCTATATTAAAATCCGGATCGACTCCCCCTCCATCATATACTACTCTTCCATTATCCGTTTGGAATGCTGTTTTCAATGAGTCTGAAATTGCTCCCACACTTCCATCCGGGTTACGACTACTGTAATCAATTGCCTGAATACAACGGCCACTTGGCGTATAATACTTGGCAATTGTTACCTTCATTTGGGAATTATAAGAAAGCGGCATTGTTCTTTGTACAAGGCCTTTTCCAAATGATTTTCTACCAATCAATACCCCTCTATCATAATCTTGCATTGTTCCTGCTACAATTTCGGAGGCGGAAGCGCTGGAACTGTTTATTAAAACGACTAACGGAATATCTGTATCGGTAGCAGTGTTTAGTGTTTTATACGTGGCATTCATTTCTTTCAACTTCCCTTTTGTTGTTACCACCAGTCTGTCCTTATCGATAAAAATGTTAGAAATGTTTACGGCTTCATTTAGAAGACCGCCTCCATTTCCTCTCAAATCCAAAATGATTTTTTCGGCACCTTCTTTCTTTAACTTTCTGAGTGCGGACTTTACTTCTTTTGATGCCTTGTCTCTAAACCCGGTTAATTTGATCAACCCAACATCTTCACTAACCATTCCAAAATACGGCACATTAGGTAATTCAATCTTCTCCAGCTCTACCTCTATATCCAGAAGCCCCTCCTTTGGTCTATCAATTTGTAAGTTCAGCTTAGAGGCTGTCTGACCTCTCAGGTATTGTGCTGCCTTATCGTAGTCTTCTTTAACATCGATACCATTAATTGAAATGATTTCATCCCCTCTTTTGAGTCCAGCACGATCTGCAGCAAACCCCTTGTTTGGCATCACGATCATTACTTTGCCGTCATACTTCTCTCCTACCACAGCACCAATTCCTCCATATTGCCCGGTGTTTTCAGTTCTTACATCTTCAATTTGATCTTCCGGGTAATAGACGGTATAAGGATCCAATGAGGAAAGCATAGCATCAATGCCCGTTTCCATAATGGTATTTGGATTGATATCATCTACATAATTCGCATTAACCTCCTTATACATTGTAGCGAAAATGTCAAGGTTCTTCAGTATTTCGAAATACTTATCATTTTGTGGGTTTGTAAATGACCATAACAGAAAGACGGACAAACCAGTCAGTATCATGTACCTCTTCTTCATATTGAATCTCCTCATAATGCTGGGTTAAGATTAATCTGCTAACTCCTTGATCAAACGATAAAGGCTTTTCTTTAGTTTAGCTTCGATCAATTGGTAAGGTAAAACTTCTTTACCTGTATAAATATAACCAATCAACACTTTGTCAGAGGCATCGTCTTTATGAGAAATTAAATGTTTATTCAGACGGTAAGCTTCTTTGATCCGTCTTTTAATGAGGTTTCGAGTTACTGCATGCTTGAATTTCTTCTTCGATACAGAAATCAGTACCTGATCTGACTCAGCATCAGGTTGCTTAAGGTATATGAGTTTGAAAGGGTATAAATAAAAAGAGGAGCCTTCGGTAAAAAGCTCCTGAATTAATTTTTTACTATGTAGTCTTTCCGACTTGGGGAAAGTAAATTTCAAATTGGATGTAGTAGATTCTGACAATAGGTTCAAATTAATGAAACCTCAGAAACACAGAATTATTTACCGTGATTTTTTTCGTCAGAAACGGTAAGCTTATGTCTTCCTTTAGCTCTACGTCTAGCTAAGACGCTTCTACCATTAGCAGACTCCATTCTAGATCTGAATCCGTGCTTATTTTTTCTCTTTCTCTGCGAAGGTTGAAATGTTCTTTTCATCGTTTCTTTATCTTTCTCTCAAAAAGGACTGCAAAGATAGATAGCTTTTTCTTTTTTACCAACGTGTGTTCAAAATTGTTTAGTTTTAATCTATTCGTCTGAACACTATGAAATATAATATTTCTTTTTCCAACCCCAATTCGCACTTCATTGAGTTTAAACTAACCTTTGAGGCATTAAAGGCGAACACTGTTTTGCACTTACCGAATTGGAGGCCTGGCAGATATCAGATTCAGAACTTTGCTAAACGGATCAAATATCTAAAAGCTTTCGATGAAACTCACAATGAAATTGAGGTAAATAAAGTAGATAAAAGCTCATGGCAACTTAAGAATAAGCCAGGATTAGTCTCAGTTGTATACGAATATTATGCATTCGAAATGGATGCCGGAAACTCATGGCTAGATGACCAACAATTGTACATCAACTTTATTAACTGTACTCTTTATACTGAAGATTCTCTCTATAATCCTTATGAAATCCACTTAGACTTGCCTGATGATTATGAGGTTGCTTGTGGTCTTGAGCAAAAGGACAAACACAAACTTATTTCTCCATCTTACTATCAACTTGTCGATAGCCCATTAATCGCCAGCGCTTCCTTAAGAAAGGCTAGTTATACATTTGAAGGTTGTATCTATTACATATGGATACAGGGTGAAATGCCCAAATCTGACAAGGAGCTAATTACGGATTTTATTGAATTCACTAAGACACAGGTAAAGGTTATGGGAAGTTTTCCATGTTCTGATTATCATTTTCTATGTCAGTGCTTACCCTACAAACATTATCATGGGGTTGAGCACTGGAACTCTACTGTAATCACCATTGGCCCTTCATCTGAACTTGGTGATAGAAAACTGTATAAAGAGTTTTTAGGGATTAGTTCTCACGAGCTTTTCCATACCTGGAATGTAATCCGATTACGCCCTAAGGAAATGACTCCTTATAACTTTCAAAATGAAAATTATCACCGGACAGGATTTATCACTGAAGGAGTTACTACATACTACGGAGACTTATTTTTGGCAAGGTCTGGCGTATTCCGTTTTGAAGAGTACTTAGGAGAATTAAATAAGCTGCTTAAAAGACACTTTGAGAATGAAGGCCGCAGTAACATGTCAGTTGCCGATTCTTCATTTGATCTATGGCTAGATGGGTACGAGAAAGGAATTCCTGGAAAGAAGGTTTCAATTTATAATGAAGGGGCATTGGCAGCCTTAATACTTGATTTGACTATTCGTCTTAAGTTCGACAACCAAAAGTCTCTTGATGATGTGATTCGCTTAATGTGGAATAGGCATGGCGAGGACTTCTCTGGGTATAGTTACATGGATTATAAAAATGCTGCTGAAAGCATCTATGAAGCTCCCCTTGATGATTATTTTAAAAACATTGTTTCAGGCACTCAGCCCTATGAAGATTATCTATGCGAACTTTTACCAGCTTTTGGGCTTTCATTTGATTTGGTTGAATCAGAAAAAATTCTCGAAAGGGATTTCGGGTTTAAACTGGAAAAAAACAAAATTGTTGCTATCAGCTCTACTTCTCCAGCAGAATGTAAGCTTAGCCTAGCTGATGAGATTGAAACGATTAATGGCAAGAGCATTGAAGCATATTCAGAAAATGAAAACGAACTAAATCTGGTAATTAACCGATTTGGAAGAAAAGTTAAAACCACACTGAAAGCAAGCAAAAAAAATCACTTTTCAGTTTATCATGCCGAGGACGGCTTATCTGAGCAGATTCAAAACAGCCAACATCAACTACTTAAGGGGTGGCTTGAGAAGTGCATAGAATAAGAAAGGGTGATCAAGTTGATCACCCTTTCTTATTTAAATATGACTAGTTACTACTTGTTAAAAATAGCATCATCAATATCACTATTGACTGTTACTTCAGTAGACTCGAAAACCAAAGCAACCGGCAATTGCCCACCTTTTTGTGAGAAGCTGTGCGGTATTTTTACTCCATTCACTTCACGATAGTCTCCAAGATCGATTACACCAGACTGTCCTAAATCAACCCTGACTTTCAGACCTGTTTCAACATCATAATACTCAGTCACGCTTTGTCCGCTACCTAAATCAATTTCTATTCGGTGAGCATCCTTTTCATTGACTTTACTTGTGCCTTTATAGGTAAGTTTGAAACCGATGTCTTCGTAGAACCTCTCTCCAAAAAGTGTCCCTTGATATTTCATCAATGCTGCAAATGGACCTGGTAAAACCTGCTTCTGACCTCCGGCTACAAGAAACGCATCTCCTGAATTATAAATTTGGTAGATATCTCCTTGAACAGGTACACTTTGTACATCTGCAAATTTATCTGGCCCTTTCTGATAAACCGCTCTGCCTATATCGAATGTCTGACCTCCCATTGAAAGTGTAGCCTGACTCTTATTGACAACAGAAGTAATGCCGTCTACTACAGACCTTCCTCCAATTGCCTCTATATATTTATCAAGTATTGTTCTTGGAGAAATATCAGCGATCTCTTTTTTGGTAGGATCTTCTGTGACATTTCCGTCCAAATCATAAAAAACAATCTCTGCAAATGGTCTTAATTTATCGGCAATCTCTTCTGCTTTACCAACAATTACAATGTTAGCCTTACCTGGTCTAACATACTTTTTAGCTACTCTTTGAACATCGGCAATAGTTACTGCTTCTATCCTTTTTAAGTAATTAGCATAATGATCTTCTGGAAGCTCGTTGATTTGAGCACTTAATGCAAACTGAGCTGCCGTACCTCTGTTTTCCAAGGATCTGGCAAAGCTTCCACGAAGGAAGTTTTTAGCAAGATCAAGCTCTTCCTGAGTCACCTCTTCTTCTCTTATTCTTTTAAGTTCATACATGAACTGCGTAAGAGAACTATCTGTTACTTCATTTCTAACACTAGCAGAGGCACTAAATGTAGCACTGTATCTACTGCTTCCTACATTTGAATATGCTCCATAAGTATACCCTTTATCTTCTCTTA
This sequence comes from uncultured Roseivirga sp., assembly GCA_947493005.1. GTDB lineage: Bacteria > Bacteroidota > Bacteroidia > Cytophagales > Cyclobacteriaceae > Roseivirga. The sequence continues at coordinate 96,364 of CANLOY010000011.1, read as the reverse complement.
AGTTCATGAAAAGCCTTGCTGATCCACCACCACCAAGAATCTGATTCATGATAGAAATAGCTTCCGCATCTCCATTACCAGGTTTATTCTCTACAGGGTAAGAAATGCTAATTACAGACTGTACGGCAGAAGGACGATCCACTAAGGATATTACTGTCTTTTCAATGCTCTTAGGAGCAGGAAATATTTCTTTAGTTACATCTCCATTTTTCCATTTACCAAAGTACTTTTTAGCAAGCTTTTGTGCTTCCTTTTTGTTGATATCACCAATAACCACCAAGTAAGCAATGTTAGGTTTGAAGAACCTTGCATAGTGATTCTTAAGGTCATCGATAGTGATATTATTAACCGTTTCCTCTGTGGTTCTTTCTCCGTATGGATGATCTTTTCCATAATTCAGAATACCTCCAATATTTCCAGCTATTGTATTAGGGTCATCTTTTGCCTGTTTTAACCCAGTAAGTGTTTGCTCTATTGCTCTGTCAAACTCATCTTTAGGAAAAGATGGATTGAAAAGCACGTCTGTCATTATATCTAATACTTCAGTTTTGTATTTAGATAAAGAGAATGCTGATACCGATGTTGCTCCAGCAGATACCGATGCACCCATGAAATCAATCTCCTCGTTAAGCGCTTCTTTGCTTTTAGAAGTTGTTCCGGCACGCATTACCTGACCATAAATCCCGGTATAACCAGCCTTATCTCCTTCAGTAATAGGACCAGTAATAAACGATAAAGTCCAGCTAACAGTAGGCAATTTATGATTCTCGGCCACTATTACTGTAAGACCATTCTTTAAGGTGAATTTTTCATAATCACCTATTTTCAATTCCTTAGCCAGAGCAGGTTCAGGAAGCTTTGTTCTATCAATCTGTGCAGTTGCACCAAATGCTATCAGTGCAAGTGCTAATGTTAAAATCTTCTTCATTAGTTGTTCCCTCCTTCCTTGTTGATTTTGGTATCGCCAGGCTTTTCCTGTTCTGATTTTGGTCGGTAAGTAAGTACCACTTTGTTTTCTGGAGCAAAGTACTTCTTAGCTACTCTCATCAGATCTTCACGAGTTACTTTTCTATACCTCTCAATCTCAGAATTGATCAACTCAGTATCTCCGAAGTAAACATGGTAATTGGCTAGACTTTCAGCTATTGACTGAACAGAACCGTAACCTGAAATGAAGTTATTCTCTATTTGGTTCTGTAATTTTTTAAACTCTCTTTCCGGCACTAATTCTTCCTTGATTTGCTCCACAATGACATCCATTTCTTTAGCTAAATCAGATACTTCATAGCCTTGATTAGGCAGCGCAAAATTTATAAAAAGACCACCATCTTCTAGCCCCAAAGGAATTACCTGAAAACCTAAGGCCATTCTTTTCTCATCAACCAGTATTTTCTGGAAACGAGAGCTCTGCCCTCCTGAAAGTAATTGTGTTACCATCTGAAGCGCATAATAATCGTCTGTTCCCTGAGGTGGCATTCTGTAACCCTGAATCACCGCAGGTAATTGTACATTATCAAATACCGTCTCTTCAACCACTCCATCTAAAACAGGTGCCGTAATAGAAGGCCTTGGTATATCTTTTGTACCACTCTTTATTTCTCCAAAGTAGTCCTTAATTAGTTTCTTAGCTTCCTCTATGTCAATATCTCCAGCTATTGAAAGTGTAGCATTATTAGGTACATAAAAAGTCTCATAGAAGTCAACAAAATCCTGATCAGTTGCGGCATCAATGTCATCAAAGCTACCTATAGGGGACCACTCATAATTGGTACCCTTATATGCATTCTTAAGCATCTTCTCCAGCACCGTACCATAAGGTTGATTATCAACTCCCTGTCTTTTTTCCTCTTTCACCACCTCTTTTTGAGTAGCTATACCTGCGGAATCAATTTTAGCATGAAGCATTCTTTCCGACTCCATATAAAGCCCCAACTCCAGTCTATTTGATGGCAAGGTCTGGAAGTAGTAAGTTCTATCTGGGGAAGTGTTGGCATTTAACTGCCCTCCAGCTGCCTGTATTATTTTAAAGTACTCTCCTCTACCAATATTCTCAGAGCCTTCAAACATTAAATGCTCAAAGAAGTGAGCAAATCCTGAACGCCCTTTAGGCTCATTCTTAGACCCTACATGGTACAGCACTGCCACAGTAACAATTGGAGTGGAATTATCTTGATGAAGAATCACGTGCAGCCCATTATCAAGCTTATATTCTTCATACTCAATGTTTTGTGCATTGACCGAAAAGGACACGATAGCACAGCACATGAATAGTAAACTAATTTTCCTAATCATAATTAACTTTAAATCTGTTTATTCGAAATCTAAATTATCTGCTTTATTGGGTTCTTTAACGTTCAAAATGGTTAACGGAACACCATACAGATATACGGGCGTTAAACACCTGCTACTTTAATTCATGAAGAACAGACTGAACTTCATGCCAGTTTAAACGAGGACCATATTGAGCCACAACCCTGGAGCTAGCCAAGCTGGCCAACTTACCAGCAGATGCAAAAGTCAGGCCGTTTGTTATCCCATAAAGGAAAGACCCTGCGTACATATCTCCTGCACCATTGGTATCTAATGCACTCACTTTATAAGGTTCAATATCTATAAACGTATCTCCATCCCATATCATAGCACCATTTTTACCTTGGGTGATAACGAATCTTCTGGCTTCACTCTTAAGTGCCTCGCGCGCTTCTGAAAGATTATCCTTGCCAGTAAAAGACATTGCCTCATCTTCATTACAAAACAGTAAGTCAACCGATGCACCAATCACATCTACAAACTTTTGTTTAAAGAACTGAACAATTGAAGGGTCTGAAAGGGTAATTGAGGTTTTCACACCATTGTCTTCAGCAATTTTCTTAGCCTTCTTCATAGCAAGCACTCCAGACTCGGAAGTGGTAAGGTACCCTTCCAAATACAAGTATTGGGAGTCCTTTATTGCGTACTCATTGATTTCATTCACCGACAAGTTTGTAGTAGCACCGAGAAAAGTGTTCATTGTACGGTCAGCATCAGGAGTAATCATAACAAGGCATTTGCCAGTAATTCCATCTTCCCGTGTCTGTCCATCAAGATTAGTATCTACTCCGGCATCATTCATATCTTTCAAATAGAAGTCACCATACTCATCATTGGCAACCTTGCAGGAATAAAAAGACTTACCTCCAAACTGGCTTACAGCAATAACCGTGTTTGCAGCAGAACCTCCAGATTTTCGGTTTAGGGTATCGTGATCTATTGCCCCCATTAACCTGTATTGGGTATCTTCATCAACCAGTGTCATCAGGCCTTTCTGCACTTTATGGTCATACAAGAACTGATCGTTCACCTTAAACTCAAGGTCTACCAAGGCATTGCCTATGCCGTATACATCATACTTTTTATTCATACTTAATTGCTTATTTAAAGAATAGGAGCTCTTTTAAATTCTTTTGTCTCATCAAAGAGCTTACGATACGTAATGTGTGTTTTGAATATCTTTCCACCAATTTGCTCAACAACCCTCATCATTTTGGGATTGAAGTCGCCAATCCAGTTCATTTCTAAATCAGAATATTGAAATCCTTTTTTCCAGGCCAGTTTTTTCACGTAGGAAACTACCAAAGCTCCTTCAACTCCTTTTTTCTGGTGTTCTGGCACCACTCCAAAAACCAGCCCAAGTGATTTATGGCAGGCCTTGGTCTTTAGCAGGTAAAGGAACTTTAGTTTACTAAGTAAACTCCACTTGCCATTCAGGTGCTTGTATAGCTGGTTAAGTTCAGGGATAGAGATAAAGAAAGCAACCGGTTCGTTCTTATAAAATGCAAACCAAAGCAACCTTACATCCGCAATTGGTTTTAGCATATTAAAAGTGGACTTTGCCTGCTGAACACTCATTGGTTTTACACCACTATGACCCGCCCAGGCTTTATTGTACACTTCATGGAAGTATTTATGCGCAACGCCATACTCCTTTTTTGAAATATGCCTGAATTCATAATCTTTATCGTTCAGTGTTAACTGAGCTTTTTCATAAAACCTTGGTGCAAAATCAACTTCGCTACCCATTGGCCTTTGGTAAGTGTACTGCTTGAAATATTCTTTGAAACCGTAAGCTTCAAACAATTCCTGATAGTAACCAAAATTATAAGGCATTTGGTAATTCGGCTCATAAAAACCATCTACCAACAGGCCCCACCAGTTATTTCTATCTCCAAAATTGATAGGCCCATCAACTGCCTCCATACCTCTTTCCCTGAGCCATTCTTTGCAGGTATCGAAAAGTTTGAATGCTGCGGGCTCATCATTGATACACTCAAAGAAGCCCATTCCTCCTGTTGGTTGATCATAGCTATTGGCCGTTTTCTTATTTATAAAAGCAGCAACTCTTCCAATTACAATGCCATTTGTATCCTTAAGAACCCATCTAATTGCTTCACCATTTCTGAAGTTCTTATTCTTTGCAGGGTCAAAGACTGCCTTAATATCTTTATCCAAAGGACGGATCCAATTCTTTTCACCTTTGTATAAGCGAACAGGTAATTGAATGAACTCTTTTTCTGTATTTCTGTCTTTGACTTCTAGAACCTGCATTTTTCAAAAGGAATGGCAAAAATAAAGACTTATAGACAACTATAAAATCTACACTCACCAAAGAGTAACAGGTTACCTTATTAATGACCTTTAAAGGCCCTTTGCTTTATCCGGATAATCAGTTATAATCCCATCAACTCCCATTTTTATCAGCTTCTTCATGGTCTTTCTTTGATTAACTGTCCAAGGAATAACTTTCATTCCTTTTTGATGACAAAGGTTAACTGACTTCTTGTTTAGCAAAAGGTGATATGGACTGTAAACATCAGGAACAAAACCCAAAGATTTCAGGTTAGCTTCTACTCCTTTAGCGTTCTCCACTAGGGCAACTAAAGAAACATCTGGGAAAGCTTCATGCCAAAACTTAAGCACTCTAAAGTCAAAACTTTGAATTGTGAACCTTTCCTTTGGTAATAGAGGTGTTAACAGGGTATAAACCAGTGTTGAAAACTCATCAACTCCTGGATGGTAAACTCCATCTCCTTTTTCTGAACTCTTAATTTCAATGTTATAATTAACCTTCGACAGTCCTTTTTCGGCAATGTATTTTTCGATCTCTACAATCATTACAGATAGAAGTGGCTTTGAAACAGACATCTTCTCCTGCATTGGAAACCTTGCATTCCCTCTAGATCCACAATCATAAGTACTGACCTCATTGTAGGTCATTTGGTAGATGTTTAAGTCTTTGGATTCAGATTTATTTACATCGGTACCATCGGGCTTTTTACATATCGAAAAAGACATATAAGGCTCATGTGAAACCACCACTTTTTTGTCTTTAGTTATCACCACATCAAGTTCAAGAGTGGTCACTCCTTCATCAATCGCCCTCAGAAAAGCGGGAATGGTATTTTCGGGCATAAGTCCTCTGGCTCCCCTATGTCCCTGTATGTCTACTTTTTGGGCTTTTACTGCAAACTGAAAAGAAAAAATAACAATGAATATGATACCTAACCTCATAACTGCTTTTCTTGCAAAATAGAAAATACTCCAGCTTTGTTTATTATGGTAGTATTATTCTTTCAGTTGGAAAAGCTCCGTTTTCATCGGGGTGTTAAGAATTATTGCTTCGGGAAACACTTGCTTGATCCTGGCAATGTTTTGCTTCATTCTAGGAATAGGGTAATGAGATATAATGTATTTTCTGGCTTTGATCAACTCTTTCACCCTAGCGACACCGTTACGCAAAACCAACCAAAAAGGTAAAATCGCCAGATCTATACCCTGTTCGTTCAGTCGCATGTTTGTCAACACCTCTTCATCCAACAACAAATCGCCCATGTGAAGTATTTTATACCGGCCAATATGGATCAAATGTCCAAGATTTTGCACCCAGGCCCATTGTTCACCATCGTGTCTGATCTTAAAAGCATCTACCCTGACTCCGCCATGACTAAACACCATCCGGTCCTCCTCCCAATTATACTTCAACAACTGGTCTTCAATCCTTTCAAAATCAGGATAAAGTTTTGCCAGGCTATCCACAACCTGTGGAGAGGCAATCATCCTTGTATCTCTTTGTTTGTCCAAAAACCGACCAACAGTCTCTGGATAAAAATGGGTGTAGTGTACATGCGACTGAAGGTATAAATCAACCTTTTCAAACATAGCTGTTCCATGAATCATTTTATCCAGCACCTCTTCCGAAGGAAATGTGTAGTCAGGATGTGATTTTCTATATAAGGCATCAATAAGAACAGAATTATCTCCTGTTTTAAACAAAAAACCTTCATTACTGATAAATGTAACTTCCAGTGCCTGAGACTTCCCCAAATGACATAGCATCAGAAAAAACAAGACCAAATAGCGTTTCATATCTTTTGTTTTAATTCACACCAATCAACAATTACCTCTTATATGCTCACAAATACAATCACACAATCATGTGACATCTATTGCTATTTGCAAAATGCGCATTTCATTCAGAAACGAGGGATTCAATCAATGGTTGGTTTTCTATACCACTATGAGTCAGCAACTACTCTGTGAAAACTTAATTCATGAGATTGTAGGAGTAATTGAGTATTATTGTTGTCGCTTTCTTAAGCAGCACAAATTTTTAATAGAAACTACACTTCAACATGAAAAAGACACTCACCCTCTTACTCATCTTCTGCTCGGTTGTGGCCTTTGGGCAAAACAACGAATGGCAAAGAAAATTTGAGCAGATGGACAACATGCTTCCTACCCCAAACCGATATAGAACGGGATCAGGAGAACCTGGGCCAGAATACTGGCAACAGAAAGCTGATTATAAAATTAAAGTTGAGCTTGACGATGAAAATCAACGAATCACTGGCTCGGAAGTCATCACATACCATAATAACTCTCCTTCTACATTAAGGTATTTGTGGATACAACTAGACCAGAATGTAAGGCAGCAGAATAACCTTGGCAGTCAGACCAATGGATTTCAACAACTTCCCGGCTCTATTCAGGAGCTTGGAACTACTCAAGCTCAAAGAGTTCTGGGTGATACCGGCTTTGATGGTGGTTTTAAGCTAACTGCTGTTAAAGATACCAAAGGCAATAGTCTCGACTACCTTGTTAATCATACCATGATGAAGATCACTTTGCCAACTCCTTTAAAGAGTGGCGAAAAGTTCAGCTTTAATATTGACTGGTGGTACAACGTTAATGACAGAGCTCAACTTGGTGGAAGATCAGGGTATGAGTACTTCAAAGAGGATGGTAATTACTTGTATACTATTGCTCAGTTTTATCCTAGAATGGCTGTTTATGATGACTTTAATGGGTGGCAGAACAAACAATTCATGGGCTCGGGTGAGTTTGCTTTAACCTTTGGAGATTTTGAAGTAGAAATTACTGTACCATCAGACCACATAGTGGGCTCTACGGGAACACTAAAGAACCCGTCAAAAGTATTGACAAAGAAAGAGCTTAGCCGTTTTGAGCAAGCAAAAAAATCGTTCGATAAGCCCGTGATCATTGTTACTCAAGAAGAAGCAGAAGTTAAAGAGAAAACAAGATCAAATAAGAAATCTACATGGATTTACCATGCCGAAAATGTGAGAGATTTTGCTTTTGCCTCTTCAAGAAAATTCATCTGGGATGCTCAAGCAGTAAAACTCAATGACAATACTCCATTGGCAATGTCTTACTATCCTAAAGAAGGAAACCCACTTTGGGAAAGAGAGTCTACAAAAGCCGTGGTTAACACATTAATTAACTATTCTGAAATGACTATTGACTACCCATATCCGGTAGCGATATCCGTTCATGCGGCCAGTATTGGAATGGAGTACCCGATGATTTGTTTCAACTTCGGTCGTCCAAGACCTGATGGCTCTTATGACGATTTTATCAAAACCAGAATGGTATATGTGATCGTTCACGAAGTGGGCCACAACTTCTTCCCTATGATTATCAACTCCGATGAACGTCAGTGGGCATGGATGGATGAAGGGCTAGATTCTTTTCTTGAATACTTAACCATGAAAAAATACTACCCGGATTTACCTTATACTTCAAACTCTCCAGAGGCTATTGTACCTTATATGAAGGGAAGCAAAAACTTTATGCGACCTATTATGACCAACCCGGAACAATCTTTGCAATTGGGACCAGAAGCTTATTCTAAGCCTTCTGCCGCATTGGTTATTCTAAGAGAGCAAGTAATGGGTCCTGAGCTTTTCGACCAGGCATTTAAAGAGTATGCCAGACGATGGGCTTTCAAGCACCCGAAACCTGCTGATTTCTTCAGGTCTATGGAAGACGCTTCGGCTGTAGATTTGGATTGGTTCTGGAAAGGCTGGTTCTACACTACCGACAATGTAGACATTGAAGTTGCTGACGTAAAGTGGTTCAAGGTTGCAGGAGAAGATAAAAGCCTGGAAACCAGAGTAAATGCTCAAAGTGGAAACCTTGGAGAGAACGCAGGTGAAACCGATGGCAACCCATTCTACGGAAAACCTCAGGAGTTCAAGTTAATTGACAGCAATGTAGGTTCTGAATACAGAAGTGAAATTGATAATGAAGGAATCAAGAAACGCTTCGCTGGTAAAAACGTCTATCAAATCACTTTCAAAAACCATGGAGGTCTAGTAACACCTCTGGTTATAGAGTGGACTTACAAAGATGGAAGCAAAGAAATAGAGAAGGTTCCTGCTGAAGTTTGGCGCCTAAGTGAACAGCAGGTTAGTAGGATTTTTGTGAAGGACAAAGAGGTTGCTAATGTAGTATTCGACCCTTTCAAACAATTAGCTGATGTGGACGCTTCTAACAATGTATTCCCAAAAAAGAGCAAGAAAGACACGCGTTTTGACAAGTTCAAGAAAGATGGAAATTAAGTAATAAGCTTAAACCTGTATTTTTAAAAAGCCTCTGGTTGATTATAATCAGGGGCTTTCTTTTACCACTCATCAAAAAACCACTAACACATCTGCGGTTTAAACCGTATTCAAACTCAGACTATTTTTTGATGGTAGAAGAGAAATATACCCAAGTACAAGAACAACCTGCATACAGATTAGCTATCCCTTTGTTCTTACTAACAAGCATCCCTTATTTTATTACGCTTGCGTATGATTATCTAATGAGTAGTAAACCAGATAATACCTTTGCCTGGTTTGGAGCATTTTACCTTGGACTTGGCAGTCTTTATATTTTTAGAAAGCGCATATCAAACAGAAGAACCAGATAAAAAAACTCAAACAATAAAGAGGAGTCAAAAGACTCCTCTTTATTGTTTGTCGGGATGACAGGATTTGAACCTGCGACCACTCGCCCCCCAGACGAGTACGCTACCGGACTGCGCCACATCCCGAGCATATTTAACCAAAGAATGCGCATAAAGCGCATCTCAATTAAGTGGGACATACTGGATTCGAACCAGTGACCTCTGCCCTGTCAAGGCAGCGCTCTAAACCAACTGAGCTAATACCCCATTTTCTTCATCTTGAAGTAACATTGCAATATTAATAAATTCTTGCTTCCAGCAATTAATTGTAAGAACAATATATTGAACATTGAAGCATAGTTTTCGAACACGACAATTCTGTAACCACTTACACTATTGAAAGAAAAAATTCTACTTTATTATATAAATCAAAAAAAACGCCTTCATCTTGATCTGTAAATCTTTCATTTTACCAAAGATTATATTAGCTTCTGCGGCTTAGTTGCACAAATGACTAAACCAGACTCACCTAAAAACGAAACCTTAAGGCTTCAGGCGTTAAAGGATTATAATATTCTTGACTCATTACCTGAGCAGGCTTATGAAGATATTGCCACAATTGCAGCACAGATTTGTGAAACGCCAATTGCCTTAATTTCTCTGGTAGATGACAAACGGCAATGGATAAAAGCAAAAGAAGGTCTGCCGTCAGAAGTAACCGAATTACCTAGAGAATATTCATGTTGCACATATACTATTCAGCAACCTAACGCCATTTTTGAAATTAAAAATGCAGAAGAAGATCAACTCTTTGCTAACAATCCTCTTTGCACTGACAAACCCTACATTAAATACTATGCAGGAGCTGCCCTTGTTAATGATGAAGGTTACGCATTAGGTACCATTTGTGTTATTGATCATAAACCTAATGAACTGAACGAAGCACAGCGTAAATCTCTTCAGGCCTTATCCAGGCAGGTAATGGCACTTCTTGAGCTACGAAAAGAAGCATACAATTTTGAAACGAATAAAACCCGACTTGAAAGGTTAGTTGATAATATCAGTGATATTGCTTACGAGTTAGATGAAGCAGGAAAATTCATCTTTGCCAACCCCTATCTGATAAAAATCACCGGATATTCAAAGGAAGAAATTTTACAGAAGTACTATTACGATCTTGTTCGTCAAGATTACATGGAATCACTTGGTCAATTCTATTATGAACAGATCAAATCTGGCAAGGATGACTCCTATTATGAATTCCCTATAGTCAACAAAGCTGGAGAGACTATTTGGTTGGGTCAAACCGTGAAGATATTTTACAATGGAGACAAAGTTGAAAGAGTCGGTGCATTTGCTAAGAACATAACAGAACTCAAAAAAGCTAGAGAAGATTTAAGAGAAAGTGAGTCTCTGTTCAGGCTGCTTTCAGAAAACTCCGGAAACCTGGTATGTCTACAAACAACATCGGGTGTATTTGAATATGCTTCACCTTCAATCGAAGACTTAACTGGTTATAAACAAGATGAGTTTGTAAACAAGACACATATAGATCTGGCACATCCTGAAGATCTACAATTGATTAATGAAGCTTTTACTAAAGTACTCAAAGGAGCAAATCAGAATATTGAGTATAGAATTAAGCATAAAAATGGGCATACGATTTGGGTCGAAACAGTGGCAAGACCAATACAGAATTCTGATGGACAAACCACAAGTGTCCAGACCTCGACCAGAAACATATCTGAAAGAAAAAAGAATGAGAGGAGACGAAGAAAGGAGCAGGCAAACCTAAAAGCACTTATAGAAAACTCCACGGACATTGTATGGTCATTGGATAAAAACTACCAATACATCACTTTCAATTCACTTTTTAAAAACTTTGTTATTCAACAAAGTGGTAAAGCTCCGGAAGTAGGTAAAAAAGCGCTTTTCGAATCTTTACCTGAAAAAACTGCTGAATACTGGAAAAACCTATACACAAAAGCTTTTGAAGGAGAACGGTTTATAAAGGAAATACAAGCCATAAGAGACCCTAACATCTACTATGAATGTTCTTTTAACCCGATAGTAGATGAGCATGAAGAAGTTATTGGTGTATCAGTATTTGCACGAGATATCTCTAACAAAGTTAAAGTAAGACTCAAGAAAGAACGTTTTCAAAAAGGCCTGGAGTTGCTCAATGACCTTTCTTCTGTAACAAAACTCGATTACAGCGAACTAATTGATAAGGCCATTAAGGAAGTCTGCATTCTTTTTGACATGGACTCTGCTATATTGGCGAAAGTCAGCGGATCGAAATGCATTATTAAACATTTCTACAACGAATCCAATCCTTCACAAATAAGTACTGGAGAAGAAAGGTTACTTCATGATTCATTCTGTAGCGTAACCTATTCAACTCAGGAAGTTTTCTCAATAGATTCAGTCGGCACCTCAGAATACAGTAGTCATGAGCATTATAAACAAACACAACTAGAAGCCTATATAGGTACCCCAATCCGTATCGGAATGGTAAGATATGGTACTCTTAGTCTTTGCTCACAGGTAAGAAGAGTGGCTCCTTTTGATAAGTATGATGAGGAGTTTTTTGAGCTTTTTGGCAGATGGATAGGCGCTCTTCTTGAACGTAAAAAGTATGAGCAATTAATTCTTGAGTCAAAGGAAAGAGCAGAAAATGCATCAAAAGCAAAAGAGCAATTTCTATCAACCATGTCTCATGAAATAAGGACCCCATTAAATGCAATCATTGGCATGACGCATATCCTTTTACAGGAAAATCCTCGCCCCGAACAGAAAGAGAACCTTAACATTCTAAAATTCTCTGGTGAGAACCTTCTTGTGTTGCTAAATGATGTGCTTGACATTAATAAAATAGAATCAGGAAAACTGTTCTTAGAACAATCAGATTTTAACCTTAAAGAACTTCTGGATAGCATTAAAAATGCGCTTGCTTATAGCATGGGAGAAAAAGGTATTGAATGTCAGATAGATTATGACGCGCACTTACCTGAAGTGATCATGGGAGATGCAATGAGAATAGCTCAAATTCTGAATAATCTTCTAAGCAATGCCATAAAATTTACAGATTCCGGATCTATTACAATAACCGCCAGAAATAACGGAATTGAAAACAATCACGCGCTAGTATATATCGAAGTCAAGGACACTGGCATAGGAATGTCGGAAGAAGAATGTTCACGAATCTTTGAAAGGTTCACTCAAGCAAAAACAAGTACTGCAAGAGAATATGGTGGTTCGGGCTTAGGGCTTACGATTATTAAAGGGTTGTTGGAATTAATGGGATCTACTGTTCAAGTAGAAAGTACCCCAGGAGAAGGTTCTAAATTCTTCTTTGAGCTAAAATTACCGCTAAGTGACCGTCTGGATGCCCACTCTGGCCCAGTAGGAATGCCTAAATTAGATAGAATAGCTATTAGGAATATAAGTCTTCTTTTAGTTGAGGATAATAAAGTCAACCAAATGGTTTCTTCAAAATTCTTGCACAGATGGGGAATCACTGTAACACTGGCAGACAATGGTGAAGAGGCACTGAAACTTTTTGATGAAAGACACTTTGACATTATTCTAATGGATCTTCAGATGCCTATTATGGATGGGTATAAGGCTACTAAATTGATAAGGGAAAAAGACAAAGACATTCCCATCCTTGCACTTACAGCTTCTGTAAGAATTGGACAAAAGAATCGGGCGATGAGTGCAGGCATGAATGACTTTCTCATAAAACCACTTACCCCTCATGATCTTTATCTCAAACTATCAAAATATATTACAAAAGAGCATATTATTGAACTACCTGAAGAAGAGAACCAGGATACTATAGAGAATTTCAACCAAAAAGGGTTCAATGCGCTTAGAGATCTACTACAAGGAGATGATGAATTTAAAAATGAAGTAATCCCACTTTACATTAGCAACATTCAGTCAATCAAAAACAAGCTCCCGCTTACTATTTCGAACCTTGACCCTGAGGCAGCTGATAAGCTTAGGCATAAAATGCAAACAACATTACACACACTTGAAGCTATTGAAATAAGACAATTAATTGATAAGGGAATTGAATTAATAGATCAAACCCCAAATGAGATTGATATACAAGAGTTCACTAAAAAACTTAACAAAGAGTGTGATGATATCGAGAAACGGCTAAAGGACTTTTTAGGCTAACAAATAAAACCACCCAGAAACGCTCTGGTAACTACTATACTATTAACCTAATCAAAGTAGAGATTCCACAAATGGAAAAACTGACTAAAATGCAATCGAGGACAAACATATTGATTGTCGAAGACGACATTGTCGCTGCATCACTTCTCAAAAAAACCCTGATAGATTTAGGGCATGACGTTGTTGGAGTAGAAGTTGAAGGCAAAAAAGCTATTGCAAAAGCTCTGGAGAAAAAGCCTGAGCTAATGATGGTAGATTTTCAGTTGGAAGGCAACCTTAACGGAGCAGATGTCACCAGATCCGTTTTAGAAAAACACAATACTTCAGTAATATATGTTACTTCTAAATCCGACAGGCAGACACTTAAATTAATTGCAGAAACTAACCCCCATGGCTATATTCTAAAACCCTTTAATCGAAAGGAAATTGGAATGGTTATAGATACGGTTCTCAAAAAATTCAGAGAAGAAACACAATTAAGTACCCAAAACCAAGAACTTGGGTTAGCTGTAGAAATGACTACGGATGAATTAAAGAAGAGTCTCAAAGAGCTTGAAAAAGAAGTTGAACTCAGAAAAAAAGCTGAAGACCAGCTAACACAAGCTCTACAAAGAGAAAAAGAATTCAATAATATAAAGTCCAGATTAGCCAAAAGCATATCTCATGAATTCAAGATGCCATTAACCTCCATCCTTTCTTCCATTGAAATTTTAAAATTGAGATTCGAGGAGACTAAGGATGAATCAATAAATAAACATCTGGGCAGAGTTGCTGAAGGCACGCTTCATTTAAAGAAAATTCTTTCTAACATCCTGTTTTTAGAAAAAAGTGGTATTGAAGGAGCTGAAAACTCTCCTTCTACAATTGAAGTCAAATCTTTTACTCAAGAGATAATAGACGATGTAAAAAGTGAGATAAAAAAGTGCCCTGATATTATACTGAACTATTACGACACACCCGATTCCATTAGTGTGTATGCTGAGATTCTAAAACAAGTGGTAGGCAACTTAGCTTCCAATGCAGCAAAGTATTCCTCAGGGAAAGAACCAGTCGTTATTAACCTTATTGGCAAACAAGATCAATTGTGCTTTGAGTTTATTGATGACGGCATTGGTATACCTGAGGATGACCAACCACACCTCTTTGAGTACTTTTTCCGGGCAAAAAATGTCAAAGAAATAGAAGGAAGTGGAATAGGGCTGGCAGTGACCAAAAACTTTGCAGGACTTCTTGGAGCAGAAATATCTTTTGAAAGTAAAGAAAACATAGGAACCAAGTTCATTCTAACGTTGCCTTTAGCAAAGAATTAACTAAACAATAGAAACCAGTCCCGTTTTGGGATATTCTTGAGCATTTAACTTATTCTCTGAAATTTTCAGCTAAGAAAAAAAACTAGGATAAATACCTCTAGACAGCCATTTACCAAAGTGTCTCTCTACTATTCGGATATTTGGCCTCATATATGTACATGGTGGTAACCATTCTATGATGTGGTGATTACCTAACCTATGAATACGACTACTGAAATTCTAATTATCGAAGACGATATTGTTGCGGCTTCACTATTAAAAAAAACCCTTATTGACCTTGGACATACGGTTGTAGGTACCGCAGCATCTGGCAAAAAAGCTCTGGAAATTGCCAGAAAGAAGAAGCCACAGCTTATGATGGTTGACTTTGAACTCGAAGACAATATGACCGGAGCAGAAGTCACCAAAGAAATTCTTCAGGAACAATCTTTAGCCAGTATATTCATTACTTCTAAATCAGATTCCAAAACACTCAAGTCCATTTCAGAAACCAATCCTCATGGTTACATTCTTAAACCTTTCAATAGGAAGGAAATTGGAATGATTATAGACACCGTTGTCAAAAAGTTTAATGAGGAAAAAGAGCGCACTGCTGAAAACCAAGAATTGGGACGTACAGTAGAAATGACTCACGAAGAGCTCAAAAACAGTCTTCTGGAACTAAAAAAAGAAGTTGAACTAAGAAAACTAGCAGAAAAAGAGCTGAATCAAGCTTTAACCAGAGAAAGAGAGTTCAACAGCATTAAATCAAAGATTGCCAGAAATATATCAAGTGAATTCATGACTCCACTCACCTCTCTCTTGTCATCTACAGAGATTATAAAGTTGAAACTTAATGGCTCAACTGATGAGCAAACAAAAAAACACTTAGAAAGAATCTCTGAAAGCACACTCCTGCTAAAAGATGTGCTATCTAATGTGCAGTTCCTGGAAAACAATAGTGATCAACCCAGTAGTTCCCCCTCTATTGTCAACCTAAAATCTCTAGTAGAACAGGTCATTGGTGATATAAGAAATGATACAGAGTATTGCCCGATAATTAAACTTAACACTCTCATTACATCAGAAGAAACCGAAGTATATTCCGAACTCCTAAAAAAAATCCTCTACAACCTGTTATCCAATGCTGTCAAGTATTCAATGAACAAAGCAGTAGCAGTCAACTTGGTTGAAAAAAATCATAAGCTCCAAATTGAGATCGTGGATCATGGGCTAGGTATACCACAACAGGATCAAGAGCACATTTTTGAGCACTTCTTTAGAAGTGATAATGTTAGACAAATAAAGGGAAGAGGAATGGGATTATCTATTGCTAAGAACCTAGCTACTCTACTTGAAGCAGAATTAAGTTTCGAAAGTCAAGAAGGCGTAGGCACAAAATTCTCTTTGATATTACCTTAAATAAGTAATCTATTAAAATCTCTAATTGAAAAGGTATCACGGATAAGAGAAACGGAATAAAAAAATTGGATATAAACCACTAAACCTTTTAATTTAAATAACCTAAACATCAAATCAGGAGCTAACTTTTTTAGAACCGACAATTCCTTTTTGTTTGACAATTTAGAATTCAGATAAGGTTAGCCATATTTTATTTACACTCCTTATTCTTTTCCCAAATTGAGGTAACGGGTATTAATTTGGGACAATCTGCTTATCAAACATTAGGTTGTCGCTGTTCTTTGACACTTGGATCAGGTATTGTAACCTGACGATTAACCTAACTAACAACACATGACTTTTGATACAGTAGGAATTAACTTCCGACAGGGTTTATTAACTCTTGTCGGTTTTTTTTCTTTTTGCATTTTCTCTTTCGGGCAAAACTTCACAAATGTCGCAGGTAATGGTCAGGATGATTCAGACATTTCCCGGAAAAAGGATGGCGGTTTTTCCTTTGCAGATTATGACTTAGATGGCGATTTAGATTTACTGGTAAACACCAATGAAAACAGTTCATTAAGAAGATCATACTTGCTGAGAAACGATAATGGTATATTCATAGATGTAACTAGTAGTGTCGCTCCTGCTTTAAAAAGTCAGAAAACTCAGCGTTCAGCCATCTGGGGAGATTTTAACAATGATGGTTACCCTGACTTTGCAGTAAATGGAAACTCCTCCATAGCTATATTTCAAAACAATAATGGCACGTCTTTTTCTAGAATCCAGGTCATCACAAATAGTTCAATGGATGATTTCTCCTTCAATCCAGAAGGAATGGCCTGGTTGGACTACAATAATGACGGATTCCTTGATTTGGTTTTTGACAATGAAGATGCAGGAATAGATATTTTCAAAAATGATGGTGCCTCCGTAGTTGGTTCTAGGTTCGATCACATTACCGGCTACTCCGTAGGCTTTAACAATGGCGGAGGTGCATTAGGTGTGCCTGTTGATGGTTCTGCTAATGGAGACTACCTTTCCGTAGCAGACATCAATAACGATGGATTTATCGATATCCTTGACAGAAGAAATGGATCATCATCTTCTACAAGTGAAGATAGTAACAGTTATGATCTTTTCACCAATGACGGGGATGGCACTTTCAGCTTCAACAATACTTTCAACGAAACTACATCTGGAGGAAATAAAGGAGCCGTTGTTATTGCCGACTTTGACAATGACGGAGACTTCGATTTTATATGGGGACCCCTATCATCAAGTAGCACTCCAGTTCTCTATCAACAAACCTCGCCAGGTACTTTTTCTTCTGTCAGCAACCCTTTCAGAAGGTCAAATAACAACTTGCTAAACGATTCTGGAATTGAAGGAATTGCCACGGGAGACATTGATAATGATGGAGATGTTGATGTGATTTTTGGAGATAGTGGTGGAAGCAGTTATCTCATGTTAAATAACACTTCTGGAGGCACCTTCCTCTTCAACCAGCCCTCCAATAACAATGGATTGCTAGTCAATGCAAATGTCGAGGCTGTCAAAATGATAGATTATGACAATGACGGAGACCTTGATGTTTATATCAATATACATGACGCTCAAAACCAACTTTGGAATAATGACCTAATAGGAAGCGGTAATGAGGTGGCAACAAGTGGTTTCTCCAATAATTATTTAAATGTAATTCCTCAACTGGATTTAGGAGGAGGGTTGACAAGAAGTGCTCTTGGCGCTACTGTTGTTCTAAAAGATTGTAATGGAAACATACTGTCTCCGATTCAGGATGTTAACGGGGGTATGGGATACGGATCCCAGAACAGCCCAATAATTCACTTTGGTTTACCAAATGGCCCAGATGCCTCTTATATCGTAAGCGTTTCTTTTCTTTCTAGTGGTGGTAGCAGAACCGTTATAGAGCAAACCGTAACCCCATCAGCTTTGGCTGCTCTGAATATTGGTTCCTCTTCATTAGAATACGAGCAAACCTTAATTATTAAGACCACAGATACTTCAAATACTTCTTGTAATACACCTCCAATATTGGATTTAGATGCTAGTACTACAGGCACAGGTTTTGCGAATAATTTCACCGAAAACGGAGGTGCTGTCAACATTACCGATACAGATGTTTCTATCATTGATGCTGACAATGCTAACATTGTAAGTGCCACCATCACTTTAACTAATCGTCCTGATGGCACATTCGAAAGCCTTTCTGTTAATGGAAGTCTACCCACAGGTATCACAGCATCAACCTATAATAGCACTACTGGAGTTCTTACCCTATCCGGCTCTGCATCAAAAGCAAATTATGTTACCGCTCTTGAGCAAATTCAATATAACAATACAGACCCGATACCAGATGAAACTGACAGGACCATAACTGTGGTTGTAAATGATGGAACAAGTGATAGTAATATTGCAACAAGTATTGTTTCTGTAACTATGGTTAATACTGCACCCACTTTGGATTTAGATGCTAGTGGAGCAGGAACTGGTTTTTCAACAAATTTTACAGAAGGTAGTGGAGCAGTATCGATTGCAGATACGGACATCTCAATTACAGATGTAGATGATACAAACATTGAAAGTGCCACAATTACTTTAACTAATATTTTAGATGGGGCATCAGAAACCCTGAGTGTCAATGGCGCTCTTCCAGGAGGAATTACAGCAAGCAGCTACAATACCTCCACAGGCATTATCACACTTAGTGGTTCCGCAACATTGGCAGCTTATCAAACAGCTATTCAACAGGTGGTTTATAACAATACCGATGTTAACCCAGAAAGTATTGTCCGTTCAATTACCGTCATTATAAATGATGGAGATGATAACAGTGCGACAGCCACAACCCAAATCTCCGTTACCCCTGTTAACTCCACATCTGCAATCGATCTGGATGCAAACAATGACTCCGGAGCAACAGGAAATGATTACAACACAGCTTTTAACATCGGTGGAAACCCAGTTAGTATAGCTGATGATGATACCAATATTACTGACACTGATGACACGGAGATTGAGAGTGCAACTATAACACTAACCAACAGACCTGATGGAGCTAGTGAAACACTTCAAGTAATCGGTAGTTTACCAGGTGGGATCACTGCATCTGCTTATGATTCAGGTACTGGTATCATTACATTAACAGGAAGTGCTACTCTTGACACGTATGAAACGGCCATTCAACAAATCTTCTATCAAAACATAGCAGGAGCACCAACAGTAGTAGATCGTTCCGTAACAGTCTTAGTCAATGATGGTACTATTAACAGTAATACTGCAACCTCTACGATTAGCGTACAACTTACTCCTTTAACTGGTTGTGAGTCTATAGCATCTGCGGGTTATGGGTCGTTTACTTTCGGAGCACCTACAGTAGTAGGTACAGGTCAGGGAAAAACGGCCACCTATACAGGAGTTGGAGTTTTCAATACAAAAACTGTAGATATGAAAGTTACAGCTACCTCTCAAACAGTGAGTGGGGTTGATCATACCTTTGGTTTTTCCGGAGATGATATGAGTTTAGATTTATCATCAGGTTCAGATTTAACAATGACTGTTGAGTTTTTTGAAACAGGGACAAGTACACCTATCAATGTTTCTTTAGCTTTTTTTATTAAGGATTTGGATGGTACTGCAACTCCAGGAGAAACCGTAAAAGTAAGCACAGATGACATTATAGGGTTCTCCTTAAATGGCACAAGCAACATTATTAGTTCTGGAACAGGCAATACATTAAGTTTTTCAGGAGGAGCAGCTCAAGTGGATACTGATGCCTCAGGTGCGGTTCAAATTAATATTGAGCAAAAATCATCGTTCACTCTTCAGTTTGAAGCTGGAGGACAAGCCGGGACTACAGATTTTCTTTTTGACGCAGATGGAGATTTCGCTTTAGCTGGCGCAGTATGTTCTCCTCCAGTGATTGACCTTGATGACGATAACAGTTCTACTGCTACAGTCAATAACTATATCACAACTTTTACTCAAAACAACACTGCGGTACCTGTTGGAGATTCTGATATAAACATCATTGATGCTAACAGTGTTCAACTCACTGGTGCTACCATTACATTGACAAACATACTTGATGGAGCAGATGAGACACTAAGCGTTAACGGAACCCTGCCTACAGGAATCACCGCCTCTGCCTATAACACAGGAACAGGAATACTTACATTAACCGGAGCAGCAAGTGTTGCCGATTATGAAGCTGCTATCAGACAAATAGTATATAACAATGTGGCAGTTGTTGTAAATGCAACCAACAGAGTAATCAATATAAGTGTAACCGATGGCACCAACACAAGTAGTACCGCCTCTACCACAGTTTCAATTTTCGGTAACCCAGCATGTAATACTCTACCAGATTATGATTTTTCAAGTAGAACATTAGAATCAGGCACGGATTTACAAGCAGGTGCTATTTATAGGTATACTACAGTTGACCCCGCAGTGGACGCACTATTAGAGATTACTTCAGTCACCAATGCTCAAATAACCGACATTGATAATACAGGTTTTGGAAGTGGCGCAGCTTTTCAGCCTACTATCAGAACAAATAACTTTTCAGTGAACGGCAATGAAGGTTTTGCTGATTTCAAAATCACTTTTGTTAACGCTGGCACCACAACTCCATTTACTCAATCAGTGGTAAGTCTGGGCTTTGCAGATATTGACGGAAACAGTACCGTTTTAAGAGAATTCATTGCCGTACAATCGGGCGCAGTAACTGTAGAAAACACAACCAATCTTGTTCAGACCTTTGATAATCCCTTTGTAAGATATACACCAAGCACAGGAGCAGTTATCCCTGGAATCAGTCTTACAGACACAAAAAACCTAGTTTTTATTCAGTATGCAAGTGTATCATCCATAGCCTTTAGATTAGGGATCACACAAGCCACCTCCAATCAAGGAAGGTTCTTCTCTGTAACTTTTGAGCCATGTATTGTTCAAAACTTTCAAAATGCCGCCAATACTCCAGAAAGTAGTGACATGACACTTTCAGTAGATGAAGACAACACACTTACATTTAACAATGCTAGTTTTCCGTTTAACGATGATGATGGAGATACTTTTAGTGCTATTACTATTTCAAACCTTCCTTCTCAAGGCACATTATTCTACAATGGGGTAGCTATTACTCAAACAGATATTAATAACCAAACGGAATACACAGATCGATCACTTTTTACTTTCGTTCCAGATGTTAATGAAAACGGGGTTGCATATACCAGTTTTGGGTTTAGAGTAAAAGATAACTCAGGACATAGCCCAACAGAGTTTAGTGCAGGAAATACAATAACAATTAACGTAAATGATATTAACGACCTGCCTACAACTAACGACATAACCTCTGCTACTGCCATTAGAAGTGACGCTGGCGGAACCGCAATAGACGATTTAACAGGTGCAGATATTGATGGTACTGTGAATGCTTTTATAATAAGCACATTACCAAATGCTGCTCATGGTGTTCTAACGCTTGCAAATGGCACTCCGGTAACTGCTGGACAAGAATTGACAACAGCTGAAGCTGCCGGTTTACTCTTCGATCCAGTTGGTACGTTTAATGGGACTGCCACATTTACTTATGCCGCTAAAGATGATGATGCTGGAATAGATGCATCACCAGCAACTTACACGATTAATATTTCCAATACCCCTCCTACCACAAATGATATTACTAACGCCTCTTTAATTGCATCCGGACAAGCAGGAGTAGATATAGATGATTTGACTGGAGCAGATACAGATGGAACCGTAACTGCCTTTGTAATCAATACTCTACCACAATCAGGTCATGGGGTACTTACATTAGCCGATAATACTCCAGTAACTGTAGGACAGGAGTTAACATTGGTGCAAGCTGCTGGTTTAAAGTTTGATCCTGTAGCTGGTTACCAGGGGCCTGCCTCTTTTACATATTCATCTAAAGACAATGACGGAGATACTGATGCAACTCCTGCTACCTATGTTATTAACGTTGCTTTAGATTCAGATTTAGACGGCATTGCCGATTCTGTTGACATTGATGATGACAATGATGGTATTCGCGATGAGGATGAATGTATCATCCTGACCAACAATGGTTTCGAAGTTGCTGACAGATTACCTACAACTTTCCTGATATTGGATCAGAGCGAATTAGAAGGATGGCAGACAACAGCTACTGATGGTAAGGTAGAAATCTGGAGATCTGGGTTCCTTGGAGTTACTGCTGCTCAAGGAGATTACTTTATGGAATTGAATGCCAATCAGGTTTCGGCACTTTTCCAAAACCTTGATATTGCTCCAGGTACTACGATTAATTGGTCTGTAAAACACAGAGGTAGAAATGGAACCGATGTTGCAGAAGTTAAAATCGGTGCAACCGTGGCAACAGCAGTTACACAAGCAACAATGACCGATGGGACCACTGCCTGGGGGACATATACTGGTTCTTATACTGTACCGGATGGACAAACTACAACTGTATTTGTATTCGAAGCAGTAAGCTCAACTGGAGGAACTTCGGTTGGTAACTTTCTCGATGATGTAGTAATTACTTCTGCCAGTGGATCAAATTGCGTTACAGATAGCGATGGAGATGGTATACCGAATAGCATTGATCTGGATAGTGATAATGATGGAATCTATGACCTTATAGAGGCCGGTCATGGTCAGGCAGATGCAAACAATGACGGAATTATTGATGGGGCTGATACTGGTTCTGGTACAAATGGCCTCTTCAATGCTCTTGAAACTGTTGCTGATAATGGAGTTCTAAATTACACTGTAGCAGATACAGATGGTGATGACATAATTGATGCCAGTGAAAAAGATGCAGATAATGATGGGTGTTTTGATACTCTCGAGGCAGGTCTTTCAGATACTGACAAAGATGGTACTTTAGGTACAGGAACTGCAACTGTCAATAGCGCTAATGGTCTTGTCACGAGTACTGCAGGCTATACTACTCCAACAAGTACTGGAGGGACTTTTGATTTCCAAAATGCTTCCGAATTTTCTGCATGTAATACTCCTCCTACTACCGATGATGTAACAAATTCGGGAACAATACTTAGCAGTGACGCAGGTGTGGATATTGATAACCTTACAGGTGCTGATGCCGAAGGGACAGTAAATGCTTTTGTCCTTAAAACATTACCTACCGCAGCATCAGGAGTGTTAACTCTTGCAGATGGAACTCCTGTTACAGCAGGGCAGGAACTGACTACTGTTCAGGCTGCTGGTTTGAAATTTGATCCCGCACTAACTTTTACAGGAAATGCGTCATTCACTTATGCCGCAAAAGACGATCAAGGATTGGAGGACCCTAGTCCGGCTACATTCACAATCCCTATAAGTAACACCCCTCCCACTACCAATGATGTAACAAACACAGCAGGTATATTGAGCAATGCAGGCCCTACCGCAATTGATGACTTGACAGGAGCTGATGTTGATGGTACGGTAACAGCATTTATCATTACAACTGTACCTCCTGCAAGCGAGGGAGTTCTCAAACTGGCAAACGGTTCTACTGTAGTTCCAAATCAGGAATTAACCACAACAGAAGCTGCAGGGTTAACTTTTGATCCTACAGATGGTTTTGTGGGCAGTACATCTTTCACTTATGCTGCTAAAGACAATGATGGAGATGAAGATGCCAGTCCGGCAACATTCACAATTAACACCCTGAATTCTCCACCGGATTCAAATGATATTGTCAATGCCAATGTTATTCCAAGCACAGCTGGCCCAACAGATATTGATAACTTGAGTTATTCTGATAGTGACGGCACAGTAGTCTCAATAATCATTAAAACTGTTCCAAATGCCTTACACGGCACGTTACAACTAGCTGATGGTTCTACAGTAACGCAAGGTCAAACAATTACTCCGGTTCAAGCATTGGGCTTGAGATTCGACCCTTCAGGGAATTACAATGGCCCGGCCACTTTTACTTATGCCGCAGTGGATGATGATGGCGCTGAAGACTTAACTCCAGGTACTTTCTCTTTTACCATATCCAACACTCCACCAATTGTGGATAGTGGTACTATAACAGTTAATGAAAACATTCAAGACACCCCATTGGGACTAACTGCACCTTCTGATCCAGATTCAGGTAACAGTTTTACAATTACGGTTACTTCTCTACCATCATTAGGTTCTGTAACACTAGCTGATGGTACACCACTTACATTAGGAATGACTTTAACCAGTCTTCAACTTACCACCCTATTGTATGATGCACCTCCACAATATGATGGAACCAGTGACCCAGGAGATTTTGGATACGCGGTAAATGATGGAGAATTCACCGTTACAGGTGATGTAGACATTATCATTACACCTGTTAATGATCCTCCGGTCGCTAACGATGCAATTGTATCATTAAGTGAAGATGCAACTGATAACACAACGGTGCATAATGTTGTTGCCAGTGATTCTGATGCAGGAGACATATTGACTTATGCAATTACAGGTGGAAACGATGCAGGAATCTTCAAAATTGATCCAAACACAGGTGAAATCAGTGTTAATGATGCATCAATGCTCGACTTCGAAACAACAACTCAGTATAACTTAGTAGTTACGGTAACTGACAATGACAAATTACAAGATACTGCAAACATCACAGTTAATATTATTAATGTAAATGAGCCTCCGGTGGTAGATGGTGCTACAGTCGATGCGAAGCAAGACACGCCATACACTTTCACAACTGGAGATTTTCAGACCAACTATACTGACCCTGAAAATGTGGCTCCGACAGATATTAAAATCACTTCTCTTCCAGCCAGAGGACAATTATTACTGAATGGAAATCCAGTTGCCGAGGATGATGTGATCAGCTTTACTGACATTGCTGCTAGCAAACTGACCTATGTGCCACCTTCAGGAAATTCAGGAATTAACTTCACCAATTTTAACTTCAGAATTTCAGATGGGGTATTATTTTCAGAAACTGACGCCTTGATCACAATCAATGTAGCTCCTCTTACTTCTGATTTAGCGGTTACTAAAACAATAACACCACCAACTGCAGGAACAGGTGAAACGGTTGTGTTCTCCATCATTATTACTAACAATGGACCTGATCTGGCGACAGGCGTTGCACTAACCGATCAAATCCCTTCTGGTTTTACTTTTGTCAGTTCGGCACCAGATCAAGGCACATACAATAATACATCGGGAGAATGGAGCATCGGAAACATTGCCAATGGTGCTTCGGTTGAATTGAAAATTACGGCCACTGCCAATGCTGCTGGTCAATTCACTAATGTAGCTACCATAACAGCCTCAAGTAACTTTGATCCTGATCTGGGCAATAATACGGCTATCGTTAACATTGCAACGCAATCTGTTGATATTGAAGTAAGCAAAGTTGTTGATTTGATTGCTCAGCATGTTGGACAAAATGTAAACTTTACTATCACAGTAACAAACAATGGCCCGGCCGTAGCAACCGGTATAGTCTTAAGTGATCCACTACCTTCTGGTTATACTTTTGTTAGTCGTACCAAAACACATGGTGATTACCTTTCAGGAACGGGACTTTGGAACTTAGGGACATTATCCAGTGGTGAAACCGCAACATTAACTATTCGTGCCACAGTCAATGCCACTGGAGTTTATTTAAACACAGCTAGTGTCATCGGCTTAGACCAGCAAGATTCAGATACAGGGAACGATCAAGCCACCGCTTCGGTCACTCCGCTACTTTCCGATGTAGCTATATCAAAAACAGTTGACAATGCAACACCAACCCCAGGGAGTACTGTAGAGTTCACTATTACAGCGACAAATAATGGTGCAAGTTCTGCAGAAAGTGTTGAGATAACCGATTTACTACCGAATGGATATTCGTTTGTAAGTGACACAAGAACTTCAGGTACCTATAACTCCACCACAGGTCTTTGGAATGTAGGAAATATTGCTCCAGGTACATCTCAAACTTTGATAATAAGAGCAACGGTAAACACTTCAGGTGACTACAACAATACAGCCACCATTACAAACAACAATACTTTTGATATTGACAATACAAATGACACCGCTTCTGCAACTATAACCGTTCAAACTTCAGATGTCAGTATCACTAAATCAGTTAACAATACATCGGCAAATGTTGGCGAGAATGTAACTTTTACTGTTACGGCTAGCAATGCGGGACCAAGTGCAACTACGAATTTGAATGTACTAGATCAACTACCATCAGGTTATACCTTGGTTAGCAGTACACCAAGTCAAGGCACTTATACTTCAACAACCGGTGTCTGGGATGTAGGAGCAATCAATAGTGGAAGTAATGCAACGCTTATAATAGTAGCTACAGTACTTTCTACTGGTGATTATCAGAATACAGCTGCAGTACAATCTGTTGATCAGTTAGACCCTGATAACTCAAACGATACAGCAAGCAGTTCAGTAACTCCTGCCAATGCAGATCTCTCAATTGCCAAAATTGTAGATTTACCAAGTGCCAATGTTGGAGATAATGTAACTTTTACAGTTTCTGTAACCAACAATGGACCTGATGCAGCTTCTGGAATTCAAGTTACCGACCAACTGCCAAATGGATACACTTTTGTGAGTGCTACCCCGGTTCAAGGAACTTATGATAACAACACCGGTATATGGATGGTAGGAAGTATAGCAAATGGTGCTTCCACTTCAATCGATATTGTAGGTACACTAAAATCAAGTGGAACCCTGACCAATACCGCTAGCATCACTACTGCTAATGAATTCGATACCAATACCGGCAATAATACTGCCACTACAGCTTCTAGTATTGAAAGTTCAGATATTTCAGTGGCCAAATCTGCAAGTGACTTATCTCCTAATATAGGTGCGCAGGTCACTTTCACTATTACGGTAAACAATGCAGGTCCAAATGATGCCGATAACTTAAGTATAATTGATGCTTTACCTAGTGGTTTGACCTATGTTAGTCATTCTGCATCCAGAGGTGCCTATGTACCAGGAACTGGAATATGGACAGTAGGAACATTGAACAATGCTGGAACAGCTACTTTGGAAGTAGTAGCCACACTCCTTTCAACAGGCTCTTATGTGAATACTGCAACTATAAATGCAGTAGATCAGGCCGATCCAGACAACACAAATAATACCGGTACTGTTACCCTAAGTCCACTGCAGGCGGATTTAAGAGTTACCAAGGCCGTTGATAATGCAACTCCAAACGCTGGAGATGATGTCATCTTTACAGTTAATCTGACAAACGATGGACCAAGCACTGCTACAGGAGTGGAAGTAACAGATCAATTACCTAATGGCTATACCATTGTAAGTGCTACTGTTTCTCAAGGAACTTATGATCAAAACACAGGAAAGTGGTCTATTCCAAGTATCGCTAACAATGCAACAGCTACTTTAACTATCCGTGCGACTGTACTTGCCAGTGGCAGCTATACCAATACGGTAACGATTACAGGTTCAGACCAATTTGATGCCAGTGCTGCCAACAATACAGCAAGTACTGCTGTCACTTTGCAAAGTGCAGATATTAACATTATAAAATCTGTTGACAGAGCTGCTGCTAACGTTGGTGAAAATGTAACATTCACAGTAACTGTTACTAATGAAGGTCCAAATACGGCCACTGGGATATCCATTATAGATCAACTACCTTCAGGATATACCTTTGTTTCGGCAAATCCTGTCCAAGGAAGTTATGTGTCTGAAACTGGCATTTGGACCATTGGGCAACTTAGCAATGGAGGTTCTACTACTTTGACGGTTTTGGCAACAGTACTATCAAGTGGAGATTATACCAATACCGCTTCAGTAAATGCGCTTGACCAACAAGACCCTGATAATACAGATGACTCTGCTACTTCAACCGTAATACCTCCAAGAGCAGATCTTAACCTTACTAAAACTGTTAATGCTTCAAACCCTAATGTTGGAGATGTTGTGACTTTCACCGTCACACTGACTAACAATGGTCCAAGCGCAGCCGATGTCACAGGAGTTCAGGTCACGGATCAATTGCCTTCTGGATATACTTTGGGTACAGCAACACCAAGTGTGGGTACCTATGATAACAACTCTGGAATCTGGACTGTAGGAAACCTTGCCAACGGAGCTAGTGCCACTCTCACTGTGACTGCCACTGTACTAGCTGCAGGTGACTTTACAAACACAGCTCAAATTACTGCTTCAGAGGTATTTGATCCGAATGTGGGTGATAACACAGCAAGTGTAAGTATCATAGCACAGTCTGCCGACCTTGAAATTGTAAAGTCTGTGACTGATGCGACTCCAAATGTTGATGATAATGTGACTTTCACTATACGATTGACAAATAAAGGCGCTGATCCGGCTACAGGTGTAACAGCTACTGACAACCTCCCTAATGGCTACACATTTGTTTCTGACAATACTGCTTTTGGCACTTATGATGAAACTTCTGGTCTCTGGACCGTTGGTTCCATTGCTGCAAACCAGACAGCTACTCTAGAAATAGTAGCCAAAGTATTATCTACAGGAGCTTATAATAACACAGCTTCAATCACTACTTCAGATCAAAGTGATCCTGTATCTGGAAATAATACTTCAACAGTAACAGTAGATACACAATTCGCTGACCTGAACATGAGTAAGGTGGTAGATAACTCCACTCCTATTCCAGGTAATGATGTAATCTTCACCATGACGGTTAGAAACGATGGTCCTGATGCTGCAACCAATGTGGAGGTTACTGATCAACTCCCTTCAGGTTATACTTTTGTTTCTGCTAATGCCTCACAAGGAACATACACCAGTGGTACCGGATTATGGACTGTAGGAACACTTGGAAATTCAGCCTCTGCTGTTTTATCAATTCGTGCAACAGTAAATGCATCTGGAGATTTCACAAATACAGCCAGTATTACCTCCAGTGATCAATTCGATACTGATACTGCAGATAATTCTGCTAGTACATCGGTGACTTTACAAGCAGCAGATATTGCCTTAGGCAAAGTAGTTGACAATGTTTCAGCAAATGTGGGTGAAAATGTAACATTCACTATATCTATTACTAACAACGGACCAGATGCGGCAACCAATCTTGAAATTCTGGATCAATTACCATCAGGTTATACTTTTGTATCATCAAATTCAACTCAGGGTACATTTACAAATACAACCGGTGTTTGGGACATTGGAACACTAGCAAATGGTGGATCAGTAACATTAGAGATTATAGCTACTGTTTTATCAAATGGTGATTTTACAAATACTGCATCTGTAAATAAATTGGATCAGGTTGACAACGTGAATACCAATGATTCAGGTGCTGCTACAGTAACAGCACCTAGAGCAGATTTAAACTTGACCAAAACGGTAAGCAGTACAAGTCCAAATGTAGGAGATGTAGTCACATTTACTGTGACTTTAACCAACAACGGACCTGATGTAGCTGATGCTACGGGTATTGAAGTAACTGATCAGCTACCTTCAGGATATACGCTTGGAACAGCCACACCAAGTACCGGAGCTTATAACAGTTCAACTGGTATATGGACAGTCGGTAACCTGGCCAAAGATGCACAAGAAACACTCACAATTACTGCAACTGTTCTTGCAGCTGGAAGCTTTACCAATACGGCAAGAGTGACAGCGAATGATGTATTCGATCCTAATGCTGGTGACAATACCGCATCTGCCAGTATCGTAACTCAGTCAGCTGACCTGTCAATTACGAAAGTGGCAAACGATGATACTCCAAATGTAAATGATGAAGTAACCTTCACTATTGCTGTAAGTAATGCAGGACCTGATGCAGCCACAGGTGTTCAGGTAACTGATGTATTGCCTAATGGATATGATTTCGTTTCTGCCAATACCACCTTTGGTAGTTATAACAACACAAATGGATTATGGGCTATTGGTTCTATTGCAAATGGAGCAAATGCTACACTGAACATAGTAGCCAAAGTAAAATCAACAGGTACTTATGACAATACCGCTACAATATCTACCGCTGATCAAAGCGATCCTAATTCAGGAAATAATGCAGCGACAGAAACGATAGTTGCTCAATTCGCTGACCTGAATATCACTAAGTCTGTAGACAATGCAACTCCGGTTCCAGGTAGCAATGTAGTCTTTACGGTGACCGTTCTTAATCAGGGTCCTAACACTGCTACTAACATTGAAATCACTGATCAATTACCTGATGGATATACACTTGTATCTGCAACGCCTAGTACAGGCACTTATACCAGTTCTACAGGGATTTGGACAATTAGTGACTTAAATAATAGCTCCTCAGGTGTATTGACTATTGTGGCAACCGTACAGTCTTCAGGAATATTTAATAACACAGCTACTATCACTAAAGTGGATCAGTTTGATAATGATACCGCTGATAATACGGCAAGTGCGGCAACTACCTTACAGACCTCAGATATTAACTTGACTAAAGTAGTTGACAATGCAACTGCCAATGTGGGTGATAATGTAGTTTTCACAATCACTGCATCAAATACAGGAGCAAATAATGCCACCAATCTGAGCATAAAAGACTTACTACCTTCAGGGTATACTTTTGTAAGTTCCACTCCTTCTGCTGGTACTTACAACAATGCTTCAGGAATCTGGACAATAGGCACATTGAACAATGCTGCCAATGCTACACTGGCTATTACTGCTACCGTACTTTCTACAGGAGATTATGCCAACACAGTCTCAGTCAATACACTTGATCAATTAGACCCAGACAATACTGATGATTCAGCTACAGCCACAGTAAACCCTCCACGTGCCGATCTGGAACTTAACAAAACAGTCAGCAACACAAGTCCAAATGTTGGTGATGTCATTACCTTCACTGTTACTTTAGAAAACAATGGGCCAAGTACAGCTTCAGCGACAGGAATAACTGTTACCGACCTATTACCAAGTGGATATACCATAGGAGTAGCTACGCCAAGTACTGGCACATATACTCCAGGTACTGGTATTTGGGCTGTTGGTACACTAGCCAATGGCGCATCTGAAACATTGACTATTACAGCCACCGTTTTAGGTGCAGGTAATTTCACAAATACGGCAACAATTACTGCTGCAGATCAATTTGACCCTGATGCTGGAAATAATACAGCAACAGCAAGTATAGTAGCACTTTCTTCCGATCTATCACTGGTTAAGACAGTGAGTAATGCCACTCCAAACGTTGATGAGAACATTACTTTTACCCTCACTATGGGTAATGCTGGTCCAGATGCTGCGACCAATGTTGCAGTCACTGACTTGTTACCAAATGGTTATTCGTTTGTTTCATCAAACACCACTTTTGGAAGCTACAACGCTACCACGGGTCTTTGGAATGTTGGTTCTATTTCTACCGCACAGGCTCCAGTTCTGACTATAGTAGCCAAAGTACTCCCAACTGGAACTTATAATAACACTGCATCAATTTCAGCAGCTGATCAAGACGATCCTTCGAGCGCCAACAATACAAGTACAGCTAATGTCGATGCACAAACGGCCGATATAAATATCACAAAACTATTGAATAACGCTACGCCAGTTCCGGGAGAGCAAGTAGTTTACACTATTACGGTGACCAACAATGGTCCAGATGCTGCTACAGGTATAAATGTGAGTGATAGACTACCTTCAGGTATTTCCTTTGCTAGCTCTACTGAAAGCACGGGCTCGTATAATTCCACCACAGGAATTTGGACTGTAGGTAACTTAGCCAATAGTTCAAGTGCGGTGCTCACATTAACAGGTACAGTTTTAACAACGGGTAACTTCATAAATGTTGCGAATATCTCTGGAACAGATCAATTTGATCCTGACAACTCAAACAACAGCGCTAGCCAGGGATTAACATTACAGCAATCAGATATTGGAGTAGATGTATCAGTAGATAATAATATCGCTAACGTTGGAGAAAATGTAACCTTCACTGTTACTATAACTAACAACGGGTCTGATAACGCTACTGGTCTAGTAATCAACAACCTATTACCATCAGGTTATACTTTAGTGAGTCAATCGGCAGCGGTTGGAGCTTATAATGCTACTACAGGCGTATGGACAATAGGTAATTTAAGCAATGGAGCATCTACCACTCTTACAGTAGTAGGAACTGTTAATGCTTCAGGAGATTATGGAAATACTGCCGAACTATCAGCCGTAGATCAGGTAGATAATAACAATGCTAATAATCAGGATACTGAAACTGTTATGCCTCCACGAATTGACTTAAGCGTCAATAAAACAGTAGATCAAGAAAGAGTAAATACTGGTGATGAAATTACGTTTGTTATAACAGTTACTAACAATAGTACTTCTACGGATGCTTCTGGAGTTGTAATCACCGATCAGCTACCTACAGGTTATACAATTACAGGAAATACACCAAGTCAGGGCACCTACGTTTCTTCTACTGGGCTTTGGACAGTAGGAAACCTAACAAAAACGGCATCGGCAACTTTAGCGATTACAGCGACTGTGAACGCTACGGGTAATTTTGAAAACACTGCCACAATCACTGCTGCTGATCAGTTTGACCCAGATGCAGCCAACAATACCTCTTCAGCAACTACTGTTAAACAAGAAGCTGATATTGCTATTTCTAAGGTTGTCGATAATGCGACTCCTCAGGTGGGTGATGAAATTACTTTTACAATCACAGCAGCACATACTGGCGCTGATAATGCTACGGGAGTAACAATAACCGATGCATTGCCAAATGGGTATGATTTTGTTAATGCCACTACTACTAACGGAAGTTATGACAATGGTACCGGAATCTGGACTGTTGGAAGTATTACCAAAAACACTTCAGTTAGTTTAGATATCAAAGTTACCGTCAAGTCAAGTGGAACATTCGATAACACTGCTTCACTGACAGCTATTGATCAAGCCGATGGAAATGCAGGTAACAACTCAGGGACCATAAATGTGGTTCCTCAGGTTGCAGACTTAAACATGACCAAAACGGTAGATAATGCCAGTCCGACTCCTGGTGATGATGTGATTTTTACAGTGACTATTCAAAATCAGGGAACAGGACAAGCAACTAATGTTGCTGTAACTGACCAGTTACCTAGTGGATATACTTTAGTCAGTTCTTCTACATCACAGGGTACGTTTGCAACAAGTTCTGGAGTTTGGACTGTAGGGACTTTGGCCAACGGAGCCAGTGCTTCTTTAACCATTAGAGCAACGGTACTGTCTTCTGGTGATTACAACAATACGGCATCAGTAACAGCATCTGATCAGTTTGATAACGATACTGCAGACAATACTGCTTCTCGTTCAGTAACGGTTCAGTCCGCCAATGTCAGTATTAGCAAGGTGGTAGATAACGCATCGGCCAATGTAGGTCAAAATGTAGTATTCACTATCACAGCAAGTAATGCTGGGCCAGACGCTGCAACAAACCTTGAAGTACTAGATGATTTACCAGCAGGCTATACATTCGTATCTGCAAATACAGCTTCTGGAAGCTATGATGAAAACACTGGTATCTGGACAATTGGTACATTAGCCAATGCAGCTAACGCAACACTCGCCATAACAGCAACGGTTGCCTCAGTAGATGACAACACCAATACGGCTTCTGTTAATTCATTAGATCAATTGGACCCTGATAACACTGGTGACATGGCTTCAGCAACTGTGACACCTCCTGTTGCAGACCTTTCTATTAGCAAGACTGTGAATACAAATACGCCTACTGTAGGCGAAGAGGTGATTTTCACAATTACGGTAAATAGTGAGGCTTCAAGTACAGCAGATGCCACTAACGTTCAGGTGACAGATCAACTTCCTAGCGGATATACATTTGTTAGTGCAAATACTGCTTCGGGAAGCTATGATGAAAACACTGGTATTTGGGCTATTGGAACAGTGACTAATGGAGGAAGCGCTGTGCTTACAGTAAATGCAACGGTGAATGCAACTGGTGATTTAACTAACGTAGCGCGTATTACCGGTGCCGATCAGTTTGATCCAGATCAGGGAAATAATACTGCAACCGAGAGCACTAATTCTCAAGCAATTGACCTGGCTGTTACCATCACACCTGATGTTACTTCACAGGATGTTGATGAAAATGTGACTTTTACAATCACTTTGACCAACAATGGACCGGATGCGGCAACAGGTGTTATTGCGAATAGTTTGTTACCATCAGGTTTTCAATTTGTATCTGGAAATCAAAATTTCGGTACTTACGATGAGAATACTGGAACATGGAATATCGGGGCACTTCCGAATGGTTCAACAGCCACACTAACTGTTGTCGGCAAAGTTTTAGGTACTGGCGATCACACGAATGCTATTTCAGTAGTATCAGCAAATCAAACAGATTTAGATGTTACCAATAATCAGGCGAGCACTACAATCACTGCTTTACTTTCAGACTTGTCAGTAACCAAGGTGGTAAGTAATGCCATTCCTATTCCTGGTGAAACTGTAGAGTTTACAGTGACTGCTTCCAATGCAGGACCTCATAGTGCAAGAGAAGTACAATTGACGGACTTACTACCAAGCGGATACAATTTTGTCAATGCCACCAGAACTAAGGGTACTTATGATAATACCACTGGAGTCTGGAATATTGGATCTATTGGAAATGCTACTTCGCAAACACTTATTATCAGGGCAACCGTCAACGCCTCTGGAGATTATCTCAATACTGCCGCAATTACCCGAAATAGTACGTTCGATACTGATGCGGCAAACAATCAGGCTACAGCGACTGTAACCGTACAAAGTGCTGACTTAAGCATTACTAAAATTGTGAGCAATAACGTAGCAAATGTAGGTGAAAACGTAACATTCACTGTTACAGTCTCCAATGCCGGGCCAGATGCTGCTACAAACGTTGAGATTTTAGATCAACTACCTTCAGGTTTTGTATTTGTGAGCTCTACTCCAAGTCAGGGAACTTATAACTCCACTAGTGGGGTATGGGAAGTTGGAACAGTTAATAATTCAGCTAACGCTACCATTACCATTGTAGCAACAGTTCAATCAACTGGTACTTACACCAATACAGCTTCAGTTCAGCGTGTTGATCAGAATGATAATAACAGCGCAAATGATAATGCCAGTGCATTAGTCACACCACCTAATGCCGACCTGAAAATCACT
The DNA here is from genome assembly GCA_947493005.1 of uncultured Roseivirga sp. GTDB lineage: Bacteria > Bacteroidota > Bacteroidia > Cytophagales > Cyclobacteriaceae > Roseivirga. Next base: position 61,117 of record CANLOY010000011.1, on the reverse strand, counting down.
AAAGTAATTAGTGATGCGAGTCCGAATGTAGGTGACAATGTAACATTCACGGTAACCGTTACTAATGACGGACCAAGTCAGGCAACTAATATTCAAGTGACTGACCTATTACCTAATGGATTCACTTTTGTGAATGCTACAGAAAGCCAAGGTTCATATGTTCCTACTACAGGTATATGGGCAGTTGGAAGTATGACAAATGGAGTTTCAGCGACTTTAGATGTGCTAGCTACGGTTAATGCAACAGGAGACAGAACGAATACAGCTACTATCACAGGTGCTAGTGAGTTCGATCCAGATACCGGTAACAACTCTGCAAGCGTTGGATCAACCATTCAGAATGCAGATTTAAGTGTATCAAATACTGTCGATAATCTAACGCCAAATGTTGGTGATGAAATCACATTTACTGTTACACTCAGCAATGGTGGTCCAGACGATGCAAGCGGAGTTCAGCTCAATGACCTTCTTCCAAATGGATATACTTTCGTCAGTGCGAATCCTTCCAGAGGAACATACGATAATACGACAGGGCTTTGGAATGTAGGTGGTTTAAATAATTCTGGAGTTGCGACTTTAGAAATTAAAGCTACGGTTCTGTCAACAGGAACATTCACTTCCACTGCAACAATAACTACAGCCGATCAAAATGATCCTGTTAGTGCTAATAATACTGCTTCTGTAACACCTGACCCTCAGATTGCTGATTTAGCTATTACAAAAGCCGTTGACAATGCAAACCCTGTTCCTGGAGATGATGTCATTTTCACTATCAACCTTTCAAATACAGGTCCTGATGAAGCCAGCGGAATCACTGTTACAGATCAACTACCAAGTGGGTTTAACTTAGTCAGTGCAGTTGCTTCTCAAGGCACTTATAATGCTACAACCGGAGCCTGGACAATAAGCAGTCTGGCAAACAGTGCAACTGCAACTTTGACTATCAGAACAACAGTACAATCATCTGGTGACTTCACCAATACAGCCAGTATCACTGTCGTTGATCAGTTTGATAATGACAACACCGATAACACAGCAAGTAGTGCTGTTACCTTACAATCATCAGATATCAGTATTAGTAAAACAGTAGACAATGCTACCGCCAATGTTGGTGAAACTGTCGTATTTACTGTAACAGCTACTAACACTGGTTCAGACTTGGCAACAGGGTTATCTGTATTGGATCTATTGCCTTCTGGGTACAACCTGATTTCCGCAAATCCAAGTGCAGGAAGTTATGTTTCTGCTACTGGAATATGGACTATTGGACAATTGACTAATGGTAGCTCTGCTACACTCACAGTTACCGCAACTGTTCTTTCCAGTGGAACTTACCAAAACACGGCTTCAGTAAATACGCTTGATCAAATTGATCCGGACAGTGCGGATGACAATGCTTCGGCCACTGTTACTCCTCCAAGAGCAGATTTAGCAATTACCAAAGTTGTTAATAACACCAATCCAAATGTGGGTGATCTAATCACCTTCACGGTTATGGTAAATAACAATGGGCCTAGTACATCTGCAGCTACGAGTATTGAAGTAACAGACAAGATCCCTTCTGGTTATACTTTGGTTACTCCTACCCCAAGTGTTGGAACGTATGATGCTAATTCAGGCATTTGGGATTTAGGAAGTCTTGCTAACGGAGCCTCTGCTACACTAACAATGACTGCAACAGTTAACGAAACTGGTGACTTTACAAATACTGCGAGAATATCAGCATCAGATGTATTTGACCCTAATGCAGGAGACAATACGTCCAGCGTAAGTATTATAGCACAAGCATCTGATTTGGAAGTCACCAAATCTGTAGATAATGCAACACCAAACGTGAATGACAATGTAGTCTTCACTATCAACTTAAGTAACCTGGGGCCTGATCCTGCTACTGGTGTACAAGTCACAGATCAAATACCAAGTGGATATGACTTTGTATCAGCTAGTACAAACTTTGGAACCTACAGTGAAACCACTGGTATCTGGACTTTGGGTGCGGTTGCAAATGCACAAACAGCAACATTGACCATTACGGCCAAAGTAAACCAAACGGTTAACTACAATAATACGGCTAGCATTACTGCTGTGGATCAGGAAGATCCAGAAGATGCAAACAATGAAGCTACTGTTGAAGTAACTACTCAGTTTGCTGATTTGAATGTATCCAAGACCGTTGATAATTCAACACCAATACCGGGACAGGATGTAATATTTACAATTACAGTACTCAATGAAGGTCCGAATACAGCTACCAATATTAATGTCACTGATCAGCTGCCAAGTGGTTATACCTTGGTGAGCAGCAATGCTTCAGTTGGTACTTATACCAGTACAACGGGAATCTGGGCGATCAGTAGTTTGGGAAATACTGGAAGCGCAGTGCTTACTATCAGGGCTACCGTTAAATCATCTGGTGACTTTACAAATACAGCTTCCATTACAGCTGTTGATCAGTTTGATGTAGATAGTTCGGATAATCAAGCTACTTCTTCAGTGACTGTTCAACAATCAGATATTCTTGTTACAAAAACAGTAGATAACAGTACGGCTAATGTTGGTGAAAATGTAGTATTCACTGTTAATGTCACTAATAACGGCCCTGACGCTGCTACAGGTTTAGAAGTCACCGACTTACTTCCATCTGGTTATACTTTTGTTTCTGCAACTTCTAATCAAGGTACTTTCACAAATGCGACTGGCAAGTGGAATATTGGAGTGCTCTCAAATATAGGAGCAGTTAAGCTGGAAATCACAGCCAAAGTATTAGCGACTGGTGATTACCAAAACACAGCTAGTGTCAGTGCACTGGATCAAGTTGATGCCAATACAGCAAACGACAGTGCCTCAGCTATAGTAACTCCTCCTAGAGCAGACTTGAACCTGACCAAAGTAGTTGACTCCAGTAATCCAAATGTAGGAGACGAAGTTACTTTCACGGTAACACTTACTAATAATGGACCAAGTACAACAACGGCCACAGGAATTGAAGTCACAGATCAATTGCCTTCAGGTTATGCCTTAACCAGTGCTACTACTACTCCAGGCACATCTTATAACAATGTAAATGGGGTTTGGACTATAGGAGACCTTGATATAAACAATCAAGTTGTGTTAACCATTAAGGCAACTGTTAAAGAAAATGGTGATTTCACAAACACTGCCAGTGTAACAGCCTCAGATGTTTTTGATCCAAATGAAGGAGATAATACGGCAAGTGCGAGTATTGTTGCTCAATCGAGTGATCTGGCAATTACCAAAGTTATTAATGATGCTACGCCAAATGTCAATGATAATGTGACATTCACTATCAACGTAACTAACAATGGTCCTGACGCAGCAACTGGAGTTGTTGTTACTGATCAACTACCAAGTGGTTATGATTTTGTATCATCAAACACTTCTTTCGGAAGCTACAATAGCAGTACAGGACTATGGACAATAGGTTCTGTAGCCAATGGTTCTACCGCAACTATTGACTTAATCGCTAAGGCCAAATCAACTGGTGACTATGATAATACAGCCACCATTTCTGCAGCTGATCAAGACGATCCTGATACTGGTAATAATAGTGCTACAGTTAATGTAACGACACAATTTGCTGACCTGAATATTAGCAAAGTAGTAGACAATACCTCCCCTGTTCCGGGTGATGATGTAATCTTCACCGTCACCTTACTAAACGAGGGACCAAACAGCGCCACCAATATTCAGGTTACAGACCAGGTTCCTGATGGATATAGCATTGTAAATACAATAGCATCCGTTGGAACTTATGATCAAAACACTGGACTATGGACGTTGGCTGATCTTGGTAGCAACGCTTCTGCTACTCTGACTATCAGAGCAACTGTTCAATCATCAGGAATTTTTGTAAATACAGCAACAGTTACTCGTTCTGATGTCTTCGATACAGATAATACCGATAACTCAGCAAGCGCAACCATCACATTACAAACTGCCGATATCAATGTGTCGAAAACGGTAAGTAACGCTGTCGCGAATGTAGGAGAAAACATCACCTTCTCAGTTGTGGCCTTAAACAATGGTCCGGATAAAGCAACAGGTCTCGTATTAAGTGATCTACTCCCTTCCGGTTATACATTGGTCAGTGCCATCACTACGAAAGGTTCCTATAATAGTGGTTCAGGACTTTGGACAATAGGCGAGTTAAATAATGCAACTAATGCCACATTGACGATTACGGCTACCGTGCTTGCATCAGGTGATTATGCAAATACTGCAACAGTAAGTGCATTAGATCAAAACGATCCAACCACGGCTAATGACGTAGCAACTGCAACAGTGAATCCACCAAGAGCCGATCTGGAATTGGAGAAAACAGTAAATGCAACAAGTCCTAACGTGGGCGATCCAGTTGTATTCACTGTAACGTTAAAGAATAATGGACCAAGTACTTCTGATGCAACAGGTGTTCAGGTAACGGATCAATTGCCTTCAGGATATACGCTAACTGGTTCTACTCCTAGTGTTGGTACTTATAACACTATGTCAGGTATTTGGGATGTTGGCACTTTGGCAAATGGTGCTACCGCAACATTAACTATTAATGCAACTGTCGGTGCAGCTGGTGACTTTACCAATACTGCAACTATTTCTGCTGCAACTCAATACGACCCTAACGCAGGTAATAATACCTCTAGCGCCAGTATTGTAGCGCAATCAGCAGATCTCAACCTCTCTAAGACTGCATCTACTACCACTCCTAATGTTGGAGATGAAATTACGTTCACCGTATCTGTTAAAAACGATGGCCCTGATGCTGCTACTAATGTGGAAGTAACAGATCTTTTGGCTAGTGGGTATGACTTTGTAAATGCAACTACATCATTTGGCAACTATAATAATACTACCGGACTTTGGAGTATTGGTGCCATCAGCAATGGACAAACTGCAACACTTCAGGTGAAAGGAAAAGTACGTGCAACAGGTAGTTATAACAATACTGCTACCATCACCAACTCTGATCAAGATGATCCACAACCTTTAAATGATACCAAAACAGTAGATGTTAATGTACAGCGAGCTGATTTGAAACTGACAAAGGTTGTTGATAATGATAAGCCAATTCCAGGAGAGCAAATAGTTTACACCATTACAATAACGAATGATGGGCCTAGCGCAGCCACTAACGTTAAGGTAAATGACAGATTACCAAGCGGGTTTACATTTGCAGGTGTAACTACCAGTACTGGTACTTATGATAGAACAACAGGACTATGGACTGTCGGAAGTCTTGCTAACAGTTCGAGTGCCGTCCTCACCTTAAGAGCTACGGTATTGGCAACCGGTTCGCACTTGAATGTATCGAGTATTGATTCTGCTGATCAATTTGACACAGATAACTCGAATAATAGCGCCAGTCAGGGAATAACTATTCAGACATCGGATCTTGTGGTAACCAAAGTTGTAGACAATACCACTGCCAATGTGGGTGAGAGTGTTGTGTTTACGGTTACCTTAACTAATAATGGTCCTGACACAGCAACAAACATTGAAATAGAAGACAAGCTTCCAACGGGCTACACATTGGTGAGTTCGACCCCTTCTCAAGGTACTTACAACGAAAACACTGGAGAATGGGTAATCGGGACCGTTGGTAATGGAAACTCGGTAACATTAGAAGTTGTAGGCAAGGTGCTTGAAACTGGTGACTATGGAAATACTGCAATTGTCAGTGAACTAGATCAAAATGACCCTAATACACCTGATAACACTGCAACCATTGCAGTGAATGCACCTAGAGCTGATATTGGAGTTACCATTAGCAGCAATGTTGCCAGACCTAATGTAGGTGAAGAAATACAACTCACTGTAACGGTGACAAACAACGGTGGCGATAATGCAAGTGGTTTAAAAATCACTTCCCTCTTACCTGATGGATTAGAATATGTTGCGGACAATCCTACACAAGGAAACTACACTTCCAGTACTGGACTATGGGTTGTAGGTAGTTTACCAAATGGTGATACTGAAACCATCACGATAACCGCCAAAGTGCTATCTAGTGGTTCTTACCTAATCAATGCCAAGGTTACAGAACTAATCGAAAATGATGAGGTTGAAGCCAATGATGAAGACTCGGTGGAGATATTCCCTACCCAAGCTAACTTATTGGTTGAGAAGGTAGTGGATAATGGAGGACCAAATGTAGGTGAGAATGTAGTATTCACTATCACAGTTACTAATAATGGTCCTGATGCAGCTACGGGAATCACTATAGAAGATAAACTACCAAATGGTTATACCTTCTTACTAGCCAATGCAAGTCAAGGTGGATTCAATAACACTAATAATGTTTGGACTGTAGGTGATTTGGTCAATGGGGCTTCAGCTACATTGGATGTAACTGCCTTAGTTAAATCAGATGGAGTTTATAAGAATACTGCACAACTACTAACGGTAGATCAATTTGATCCTGAAACTGACAACAACATAGCTAGTTCTACACCAAGACCTCAGCGTGCAGATGTTACTTTGAGTAAAACAGTGAGTAATGCTAACCCTAACCCAGGAGATGTTATTACATTCCTTGTTACAGCATTTAATATAGGACCTGATGCCGCATCTGGAGTCAAAATTACAGATCAACTGCCTAGTGGTTATAACCTGGAAAATGCATTCGCTTCTCAAGGGACCTTTGATACTAATACCAAAATATGGGACTTAGGTACCCTTGGTGATGGAGGAAGTGCCGTACTTGTAATGAGTGTCAGCGTTAATGCTTCTGGAAACTATGATAACACAGCATTAATTACTACCTCAGACCAGTTTGATCCAGACGCCACAAATAACAGTAGTACACAATCAATCACTTTACAAAAAGCTGATGTCGGTGTGACCAAAGTGGTGGATAATAACAATCCTAACATTGGTGATCGCGTAACATTCACAATTACAGCAAGCAATGCTGGTCCTAACTCTGCTACAAATGTTGTGATTAGCGATTTAGTACCTGCAGGCTATGATATTGTGAGTAGTTCGGTAAGTCAAGGTGGATATAATGCTACCACAGGAATCTGGGGTGTAGGTACTATTGAAAATGCGGCAAATGCAACCCTGACTGTTGTGGCAAATATCACCAGTTCTTCAGCTTACAACAATATTGCAAGGGTAACTGAAGTAGATCAATTGGATGAAAATGCTGCAAACGATGAAGCTTCACAAAGCATCACCTTACAACAATCTGATTTAGGGGTAATGATCTCTGTTGACAACGCTTCAGCAAATGTTGGAGAGTTTGTAAACTTCACTGTTACTGTAACTAATAATGGAGTTGATGATGCCACTGGCGTTCGTGTACTTAACCAAATTCCATCAGGCTATACATTGATCAATGCCAATACCAATGGTAATGGAGTTTATAATGAGAACACTGGAGAGTGGATTATTGGAAACCTCAATAATGGTGCTTCAGTCATCTTTAATGTGCAGGCGAGAGTACTTCTTAATGGTGAATTTGAAAACGTAGCTACAATTGCGGAATTAGATCAAGTAGATAGCAATGATGCTAACGACACTGCTTCTGTAACAGTAACTTCTCCAAGAGTAGATCTCGCAATCATGAAGACTGTCGACAATGCCAATGCCAATGAAGGTGATCCTGTTGTATTTACTATTACGGTAACTAACATTGGGCCTGATAATGCCGATGGTTCGGGAGTAGAAGTAGTTGACAAGCTGCCAAATGGTTATACATTAGTGGGCACTCCTGTCACAAGTCAGGGTACTTACAACACCACTACTGGCTTATGGACAGTGGGCACAATAGTTAAAGATGCTTCTGCCACATTAACGGTTAATGCGACAGTTAATTTAACAGGAGTCTTTACTAATGTTGCTGAGATTACCAATGCGGAACAGTTTGATCCAAATGCCGGAAATAATCTTACTTCCGTAAGTGTTGGACTTCAATCTTCAGATTTAATCATTACCAAAACAGTAAACGATGATGTACCAAACGTAGGAGACGAAATTACATTCAATATTACTGTTAAGAATGATGGCCCAGACCCTGCCACAAGTGTTCAGGTAACTGATGCCATTCCAAACGGTTTCTTCTTCGTATCTGCTTCAACTACTACTGGTAGTTACAATGGAACTACAGGTATTTGGGATATTGGTTCTATTCAAACCGATGCTACTGTCTCTCTGGATATTAAGGCTACTGTAAGAGCTACAGGTGACTATATCAACACGGCCACAATATCTCGATTAGATCAAGTAGATTCTGATGTTACATCAAACATTAGTACCATCACCGTTGATCCTCAGATTGTCGATTTATCCATTGCTAAAATGGTAGACATTTCTAACCCAAGAGTTGGCGATGATGTATTCTTTACAGTAACGGTTACCAACAATGGTCCTGATGCTGCTACAAACGTTCAAGCATCGGATGCTCTCCCTGCAGGTTATACTTTGGTCAATAGTTCCGCAAGTGTAGGCACTTACGATGAAGGAACTGGACTTTGGATGATTGGAGACCTGGTTGCTTCAGCAAATGCTGTGTTAAATATTAGAGCAACCGTTATTTCAAATGAGAACTTGGAAAACACCGCTTCTATAGATTTTGCTGATCAATTCGATCCAGATACAAGTAATAATACGGCTACCGCTGGTTCTGATGTCGCTTCATCTGATATTAATGTATTAAAGGTTGTGGACAATGCTGCAGCCAATGTTGGGCAAAACGTTGTGTTTACGATTACAGTAAGTAATGATGGACCTGATCAGGCAAGTGGGTTGAATGTAACTGACAAATTACCTGGTGGGTATGATTTAGTTAGCGCAGTTACCAGCTCAGGAACTTATACTAATAGTTCAGGAATATGGGATATTGGTACGCTTGCCGATGGTGCCCAAGCAACACTCACAGTAACCGCCACTGTAAAAGGCGATGGAGAATACAATAATATGGCATCTGTAACTTCATTGGATCAGTTTGATGCCGATCTGGCTAATAACCAATCCGATGCTAGTGTTGCTCCTCCACAGGTTGATCTCGAAGTAATGGCTTCAGTAGATGAATCTAATCCAAATGCAGGAGATCAGGTAACCTTTACGGTAACGGTTCAAAACAATGGTCCCGATGATGGTTCAGGTATTTCTCTGAACAGCTTATTGCCAAGTGGATTCACGTTTGTCAGTGCAAATCCAAGTGCAGGCTCTTACGATAATACCAGTGGATTGTGGACAGTAGGAAATCTTGGTAATGGGTCTTTGGAAGTGATTACCATTACTGCTACTGTAAATGCTTCTGGGGCATTTACCTTGACTGGTGCCATTGCAAATGCAGACCAATTCGATCCAAAAGAAAATAACAATAGTGCTTCTGCAGGAATCACGCTTCAAGGATCAGATATCTCGGTTGTAAAAACAGTAGACAATGCTGAACCAAACGTAGGTGACAATGTTACATTTACTATTAACATTGCCAATGCAGGTCCAAATGAGGCTACTAACCTCCAGATCTTAGATCAACTACCAAGTGGCTATTCGTTTGTAAGCGCTGTACCAAGTAAAGGAACTTATAACGAAACCACTGGAATATGGACAGTCGGTTCTTTGAATGGTGGTGGAAGTGAAAACTTAACAGTTAAAGCTTCTGTACTGAATAGTGGAGATTATGATAATACGGCTTCAGTGAATGCTGTAGATCAATTAGATCCTAATGCAGCGAACAACACGTCAACTGTATCTTCCCCTCCTCAGTTGGTTGATCTTGTCATTACAAAAGTAGTTGACAACGACAGGCCAATTATCAACGAGGAAATTGTATTTACAATTACGGTGAGTAATAACGGCCCTGCAAGAGCAACTGGTGTAGTTGTTAAAGATATTCTTCCTACAGGGTATACATTAATTAGCAGTAATGTTACTCCAGGTACTTCCTTTGATAGAGACACTGGAATATTCACGGTAGGAAACTTAGTCAATGGTGGAAATGCAGTACTCACACTGAGAGTTAGAACCAGTGCTATGGGTGTACATAATAACACTGCCACTATAAAATCACTAGATCAGTTTGATATTAATACTGCCAACAATACAGTAACCAGGCCTGTCACTATTCAACGTGCAGATATCAGTGTTACTAAAGTGGTCGACAACCTAACAGCGAATGTTGGACAAAATGTAACGTTCACTGTAACAGTGAATAATGCAGGTCCTGACGATGCTTCAAGCCTAGTTGTGAATGACTTGTTACCAAGTGGCTTTACACTCGTCAGTTCAACTGCTTCATCCGGTTCGTATAATAGTACCAATGGGGTTTGGACTATCGGTACATTAGCCAATACTGCATCCACTACCCTAACGGTAACTGGAACAGTCCTTTCATTAGGTGATTATAATAATGTTGCCGCTGTAGTCAATTCCGATCAGGTTGATGACAATACAGCAAACAACTCTGCCTCTATTGAAGTGGTACCTCCGCAATCTGATTTGAGTATTTCCAAAGCAGTAAATGCCAACAATCCTAATGTAGGAGATCAAGTTACTTTCACGGTTCTTGTTACTAATAATGGCCCTGACCCGGCAGATGCCACTAATGTTCAGGTAACTGACCAGTTGCCAAGTGGATACACATTAGTATCTACTACTGAAAGTCAAGGGTCATATAACAGTGGTACTGGTATTTGGGATATTGGTACTTTACCAAATGGTTCTTCGGCTACTTTCACGATAACAGCTACTGTAAATGCAGCAGGTAACTTTACAAATACAGCTCAGATTACAAACTCAGACCAGTTCGATCCAAACCTTGGAGACAATACCGCGAGTGCAAGTATAGTTGCTCAGTCTTCTGATTTGAGTATGGCAAAAACAGTAAGTAACAGTAATGCCAATGTGGGTGAAAATGTAATCTTCACAATTACGCTATCCAATGCCGGACCAGACGCTGCAACTAACGTCACAGCACTTGATGAGCTACCTTCTGGTTATACTCTGGTGAGCGCAAGTGCATCTCATGGCTCTTATAATGGAAGTACAGGTGTCTGGACAGCTGGTGCTATTGCCAATGGCGAAAATGCAGTGCTGTCAGTTACCGCCACTGTCTTAGCATCAGGTGAGTTTACAAATACTGCTGCAGTAACAGGCTTAGATCAAAACGATCCTAACACTGCAAACAACTCTGCAAGTGCTGCTGTATCAGCATTGAAATCTGATCTTCAAGTAGTCAAAATTGTAAATCAACCTACCCCTATAATTAACGAACAAGTTGTATTTACGGTAACCGTAACTAACAATGGACCATCAGCAGCTACCAATGTCGAGGTGACGGATAATGTCCCAGATGGCTTCTTAGTAACAAGTACAACCACAAGCCAAGGCAGTTATGATGCCGCCACAGGAGTTTGGTCGGTAGGCGATCTTGCCAATGGTGGAAGTGCTGTAATCAACTTTATTACTGAAGCTCAACCAACTGGTGATCATACAAACATTGCTACCATTACAGCATCAGATCCGTTCGATACAAATACAACGAACAACACTTCTACTCAATCAGTAGTAGTCCAAACTGCGGATGTCGGTGTTAGCAAGACGGTAAGCAATGCCAGTGCAAACGTTGGTGAAAGTGTAGTCTTCACTATCAACGTATTCAATGCAGGACCAAATGCTGCAACAAGCCTTGAAGTATTAGACTTGCTTCCAAGTGGTTATGAGTTAGAAAATGCAACGGCAGAATCTGGAACTTATACCAACGCTACAGGAGTATGGAACATCGGTACATTGGCAGCTAATGATACTTTGACACTTACCATCCAAGCTGAGGTATTATCAAGTGGAGAAATGGCCAATACGGTGTCCATAACGAATTCAGATCAAGTAGATACTGATACCAGTAATAATACAGCTTCAGCGACCGTAGTATTCCCTCAAGCAGACCTGACATTGACCAAATCTGCAGATATTACGAGAGCCGATATTGGTGAGCAAGTGAACTTCACCATCACGCTAACTAACAATGGACCTGATCAGGCGACCAATATTGAAATCTCTGAAAATATCCCGAGTGGTTTCATATTGATCAGTACTGAGGCGAGCAAAGGTGATTACGATGCAGGAACAGGGCTTTGGACCTTGAATTCAATGAGTCTTAATGAACAAGCCACACTTAAAGTGACTGTTCAAACCAAAGCAGAAGGAAGCTTCTCTAATACTGTAAGCGTTAATGATGTGGATCAATTTGATCCGAATACTTCTAATAATACTTCCACTGCGAGTATATCGCCTAGAACAGCAGATTTACAGGTTGAGAAAACCGTTGACAATGCAAATCCTAACATTGGGGAACAAGTTGTATTTAATATTGCGCTGACCAATAATGGTCCTGATGATGCGACAAGTGTTGTTGTCACAGATCAATTGCCATCTGGCTATGAGTTTGTTAGTACAACTGCGGATGCTGGAAGTTATGAGCCTGCACAATCAGCCTGGAATCTGGATGGTATTAACAATGGGCAGACTTTAAACCTTCAGATTACCGCGAAGGTGCTGGAGTCGGGAGATTATGACAATACAGCTACGATTAGTAGTCTGGATCAGAAGGATGGTGATGATACTAATAATAGCAGTGAAGTAGAAGTTAACCCTCCTACTGTAGATATCGCTATTACCAAAACCATCGATAACCTGGAAGCTAACATTGGCGAAGAAGTCAACTTTAGTATCTCTGTGAGAAACATTGGTCAGGATGGTGCTTCGGGTATACAGGTGGCCGACTTACTGCCTTCCGGTTATACATTCGTGGATGCATTTACCAGTAGAGGTACATATGACCTAACTACTGGCATATGGAGTATTGATCAGCTTATCGAAGGTGGTGGAGAGTTCTTGCTCATGAGAGCAACAGTTAATGGTGAGGGCAGTTACACCAATACTGCACGCTTGATTGCTATTGATCAGTTTGATGTTGATCCTAATAATAACTTGTCATCAGCATTCACCTCAATTAAACAGGCTGATGTTGGATTGGCAAAATCTGTTGATATACTGAATCCATTAATTGGAGATGAAGTTCGCTTCACTGTAACAATGGCGAACGCAGGACCTGAAACGGCAACTAATGTCACAGTGAGTGATGTATTGCCTGATGGCTATCGATTCATTGGGTTCACAGCTGTTGGAAACTTTGATCAAACACTGGGTATCTGGACAGTTGACACGCTTAGAATTGGTGAAGCAGCAACTCTTGAAATAAGAGCTGAAGTATTGCCTACAGGTAGTTATTTGAACATTGCGAGCATTGTGTCAATCGATCAAACGGATCTGAATACATCTAATAATGAGGCCTTTGCCAAAGTACTACCAGATATCGCGGAGCTACAAATTGAGAAAACTGTCAGTAACTCAAGACCAGAGTTAAATGAGCAAATCACCTTCTTTGTAACAGTAGCCAATAATGGGCCTAATGCAGCAACAAATATTGAAGTTCTGGAAAGAGTCCCATCCGGTTATACAGTAGTCAATATAGCTGCAGGTGTTGGTACTTATGATTCAAACACCAATATCTGGAGCATTCCATCACTGGCCGTTGACGCAACAGCGACACTAGGTTTAACGGTAACCGTAAATGCGGCAGGTGAGTACCTCAACGAAGCATCCATTGTTGGCTCAGATCAATTTGATCCTGATTTAACAAATAATAAGGCTGGAAGAAGAATCACTTTACCTAGAGCCGACCTTTCTGTTACTAAATCTATCAGCAATGACGATCCTATCAGAGGTGATCAGGTTACGTTTACAATAACTGTAAATAATGCGGGGCCTAATCCAGGAACCAATGTGGTGGTTACTGAAATGCTTCCTTCAGGATATCAATTCGTAAGCGCAACCACCTCAGCTGGAACTTATGATGAAGTTGCAGGAACCTGGAATATAGGTATCCTGGTCTCTGGACAAACGGAACAGTTGACCATACTTTGTAATGTGTTGGATGATGGAGAACATACTAACACTGTATCTGTTGCAGGGACAGAAGTTGACCCTGATGAGACCAATAACACTAGTACTGTTGAATTAACTGTCAATAACCCTCCTATTGCAGAAAATGATGCAGTAACCATTCCTCAGAATACAAGCATTACAGGGACTGTAGTATTTAATGATTCTGAACCGGATGGTGATCTTGTGACCTACTCATTGGTAAATTCTGGAAGCGCTGGTGAAAGGGGCACGCTGGTATTTAACCCTGATGGAACATATACCTATACACCTAATCCAGACTTCTTTGGAGAGGTAAGCTTTACCTATCAGATTTGTGACAATGGTATTCCGGTTCAATGCGATGAAGCTGTTGTGACAATAACTGTACTTGAAAATTCTGAAGTGATACCAGGAGAGGGTATTTCTCCAAACAATGACGGCCAGGGTGAAGAAACATGGTTTATAGAAGGGATTGATAAATTCCCGAATAACAATGTACAAATCTTTAACAGGTGGGGTAACCGTGTATGGGAAGTTGATGGTTATAATAATACCACCCGAGCATGGAATGGTTCTGCGGTAGTAGGGCTACTAGTGAACAGTAATGGAGAACAGCTACCAGATGGTACCTACTTCTTTGTTATTGATTTAGGTAATGGTACTAAGCCATTGAGTGGGTTTGTAGTGATAAAACGATAATAGACACGGAACATGAAATTGATAAGAAACATAACACTTACTTTGATTTTTGGCCTGTTCTGTCAAATCGGTACAGCACAGCAGCAGGTAATGTTTACCCAATATATGTTTAACGGGCTGGCCATTAACCCTGCTTATGCGGGTAGTCATGACAACATCACGGCTACATTTCTGGCGCGGGAACAATGGGTAGGACTTGAGGGAGCACCTTCAAGTCAGACCTTTAGTATTCATTCACCATTCAATGCCAGCGGTAGTGCAAATATTGGAGCCTTATTGATCCATGATAAGATTGGAGTAACAGATCAAACCACAGCATACCTTGCTTTCGCCTACCGTATTCGGTTCAGTGGCTCTGCAAGACTTGCCTTTGGACTTCAGGGTGGACTTAGTAACTATAACTCAAAGTTCAGCAGAATAAGTAATACTGACCCAGTTTTTGCCAATGGAGATGTAAATGTAAACAGACCAAATTTTGGTGCAGGACTCTATTTCAATACCGATCGTTTGTTTGCCGGTATTTCTGTACCTCAGTTGGTCAGAAGTAAACTAGATGTAAACAATAGTGATTCTGACTCCAGACTGGAAAGGCATTATTTCGGGTATGCAGGCTATGTTTTCGATATATCTCGTGATTTAAAATTCAAGCCCAACATATTATTTAAGTATGTGGGAAATGCTCCGTTAGAGTTCGACCTGAATGCCAATTTTCTGATCAAGGATATTATATGGGCAGGCCTGTCCTATCGTTCATTCGATTCGTTTGACGCATTAATTCAGGTTCAGGCAACCAAGCAATTACAGTTTGGCTATTCTTACGATTTTGCTACCACTACTGACCTTAGACGGGTCAATGCCGGTTCACATGAACTGATGATTCAGTACACATTTGTTTTCGGAAAGAAGAAGATCATTTCACCAAGATATTTTTAAGCCATGCGAAACAGTCACTTAAGAATCATACTTGTTTTTGGACTAATAATTTGTTCACTAAACATCCAGGCTCAAAAGCGCTCTCGTCTAGATGTGATGCGAGCAGGTAAGCTTTTTGACAATTTTGAGTTTGCTGAGGCAGCCAAGATTTATGACAGACTGGTGAAGCGCGATGACACATTCAATTATGCCAAACTTCAGCTAGCAGAAGCTTACAGGAAAATGAATATGCCTGATAGTACATTGACTTTGTATGCTGATGTAATCGAGGATTCAACTGTTGCGCAACCTATCCATACGCTATACTATGCTCAGGCATTAATGAGTGCCGAACGATATGATGAAGCTTTGGTGGCACTCAGATCTTTTTACAATAACAAAGGAGATATCAGGGGATTGAATTTGGCTAAAGGTATTACCGACTTCAATGGCTTTTACAATGACTCTTCACTTTATAAAATAGAATTGGCTGCTTTTAATTCTTCTGCCGATGATTACAGTCCCACCTATTTTCAGGATGGTCTTGTTTTTTCTTCTAACCGAAGCCAGTTCAAACTGATCAAAAGAAAGCATGGCTGGAACAATAAAGGATTTCATGAACTCTACTATGTAAGTAATCCCGAAGACTCCGCTATCAGAACTTCACTGTTTAACAGACAAATTAACACCAGATACCATGAGGGGCCTGCCGTGTTTTATGACGATGATGAAAAGGCTTTCTTTACAAGGAACAATTTTAATGGTAAGAAGGTAAAAAAAGCAAACAACGAAGTCATTAACCTGCAGCTATATATGGCTCAAAGAAGCAGTAAGGACTCCAAATGGGACAAACCTATACTTTTTTCACATAATGGGCGAGATTTTAGCACCGGGCATCCGACCCTTTCATCTGATGAGAAGACGCTTTATTTTGCCTCTACCCGACCGGGGGGGCAGGGTGGTGTAGACCTCTATAGATCTCACTATGAGGATGATCAGTGGAGCGAACCTGTCAACTTAGGACCTGAAATCAATACCCCTGGTGATGAGATGTTTCCGCATATACATAACGACACGCTTTACTTTTCTTCTAATGGACATTATGGCCTCGGTGGACTAGATATTTATATGATAGATTTAAATGATTCGGCAAGCACTGTTAAAAATCTGGGAGTTCCTGTTAACTCCTCCAAAGACGATTTTGGCTTTATTCTATCCGATAATGATACCACTGGCTATTTCACTTCCAACAAGCCCGGAGGTATTGGAAATGATGATATTTACAGCATTACTGTTAGGTACCCTAAAAAACCTGAATCGGTATTTATCAATGGAATTGTTGTCGATCAAAGATCAGGAGAACCACTATCCAATGCTGATGTATATCTATCTACTGATGGAGGAGATAGCATAAAAGTCACCACCCAGGCCGATGGTAATTTTACCTTTGAATTAGACTGGGATAAGAACTATTCCTTTACCGCCATGAAAGCAGATTGGTCTACCGGGCAAGACATTGCTTCTACATTTGATGATGAACTTGACAAAACATTCCTTACCATTCCGCTGAGAGAATTACTGGTTATTAAAGGAGATTTAGTAAACCCTGAAGATGGCAAACCGGTTAGTGATGCTCTTCTAACCTTCACCGAGACCACAACTGGTAAAGTAGATAGTGTAAGAACAACCGAAGAAGGTATTCTTTATTTTATTGCACAACCTGGAGCCGAGTATGATGTATTCCTTCAAAAAAGGGGGTTCTTCAATTTCAGGACCAGGGTTTCTGCCGGTAACGACCCTGCCGGAGTCATTAAATTCGACCTGGAAATGGAACAGATTGTTATTGGTAAGGCCATTAGGATAGAGAACATCTACTTTGACCTTAACAAATCTGATATTCGTTCGGATGCAGCTATTGAGCTGGACAAAATAGTGAGCATGATGAGAGACAATCCTGACATAAAAATTGAACTGGGTTCTCATACAGATTCCAGAGGTGGTGATGATTACAATCTGGCACTTTCTGACAGAAGAGCTCGTTCTTCTGCTGCCTATATTATTTCAAGAGGTATTTCGGAAGATAGGATTACCGGAAAAGGTTTTGGAGAAACTCAACTGGTCAATGGTTGCGAAGATGGTGTGAGTTGTTCAGCTGAGCAACATCAGGAAAACAGAAGGACCGATTTTAAGGTGGTTTCTTTTTAGAAAGGATATAGGATCGTAGTTACAAACTACGATCAGCTTTAGTTTCCATAGGATTATTAAATATGAAAGTGTAGTTACAAACTACACCTAACCTTGTTTTATTCTCGTTTAACCTTTAATAACATTTACTTGCTTGCTATTACTCAATCAATTCAGTTGATTGAATACTATGCAATCAATCAAAAACTCACCAACCATTATTTTCTTACTTAATTTGGTTTTGTTAGTATCCTGCAACAAAACTGAGCAGAAAGAACAGGCTACTAGTCAGGAGGTTCAGAAAACCCCATTAGAAATAGTAGATAAAGGCCTGAAAGCCTTCCCTATTGACCATGAGACGGACTTTAAGCGGTTGTTAGATCTTAAATCTGTCAAGATCGGACAAAGGGAATACTTCTCTTTTTACAACTACAATACACACGCCATATATCTGTATGACTATGAAACTGCGGAGCTCTTCAAGAAGGTAAAAATGACTAAGGAAGGGCCAAATGCTGTAAAGGTTTTCTTAGGCCTGGAATATTTCTTTCACACTCCTGATTCAATTTTCATTAACTCAATGAATCACGGTATTTACTTGATAAATGATAAGGGAGAGGTGCTTCAAAAACGTCCCGATGAAGTCAGGCCAGGGCAGCGCAAAACTGCCAACTTGAAATTCGACAATACGACCAGATATGTAAACGGCCAATTGGAATGCCGCTCCAGTTACTCTTTGCTCAACATTAAAGATGGAGACCTGCACAGCAGAGTAATCATTGATATGAACAGTGATGTTATCATAAAAGTGTTAATCACTGAAAGATCTTTTATCAATGACTATGACGCTATCAGAAAAATTGAAAAGGAAAAAGGGAAAGGGCTTATACGAATGCGTCAACACTTTGCAAAAAATGATGATTATGTTTTTGCAGCCACGCCTATATCCGACAGCATTTATGTATTTCAGGGTAGTAAACTGGTAAACACCATTTACACCGGGCTGCCGGAACATGAAATCGCAGACTATAAAACATTTATGGGCCTAACCGGGATAGAGTATCTCAAAAACGGTATGCAGCGTGTATCAAAGCCAGTACAGCCTGCTCAGTATACCGGCATGTATATTGACCCTGACGGAAGGTTTATCTATAGGGTACTGGCTCATGGAACAAAGCCCGTTTATAACGAATATTTGAAAAAAGACATGCCTAAAATCTCAGGCGCATCAATGATTGTTATTGACTTAGAAACAGGAGAACAAATAGCCTATGAACTGCCCGTAGAAGAAATTGAACTAGAACTCAATAATATGCCTGGAAGTTTCTTTGTTAGTGGTGCTGGAGTTCACTTTAGAGTAAAGGAGCAGGAAAATGAGGATGAAGTACTGTACCGGGTGTTCGGGATTAATAAAGAGTAAAAGAGAGGGTTATATGGGGTCGTCAACTAGGTTATAGGATATTCAGTCGTAGTTACAAACTACAAACCAACATAGTAGTTTCAAAGCCAACCTTTCTGGCTAAACAGGTCTTCTAAATCCGTATAAAAATTCTTTATATCAAAATTCTTTACACCTAGTTCGTTAAACCTTTGTATGGCTATAAGAATCTCTGAACAAATTAACCTTACCCTCTCCGTTTTATTCATCCGAATAAAATCTCCATGTCTTATGAATGGAGTTACAAGAATGCTTTTTTTTCGAGGATAATATTTACTAGAGTCTTGATTATACATTTCAAAAGCAAGCATCGCTTCTGGATAAACTCGATATAGGAATGTGTATTCTAAAATACCATCACCGTATTTTCTATCTGACAAATAAGAGTTTACCTCATTTCTAATTTCCTGATCAAACCTAAATAGCTCGAAAGAAACCTCTGAAAAATCACAACTTATCACAAACTTCATACGACTAAGAAAACTGATTTAAAAGGGATTTCTTGAAATCATATTCGGTATATTGAGTCGTAGTTACAAACTACGACTAGTATTTAGAGAAGTTTATCTATTGCTTTCCAAAACCAAAGCCAATGCGCATTACCCAAGGCTGGTTATTAGGGCTTTTGAGTTGGTTGTAAAAGAAGTCATAGAACAGCGTAAAGTTCATCTGAATTTTTTCCGAGACTTTAAACCTTTTCCCAATGCCAAGCAAAGCACTTTGTACCCATTGTTCTCCTAAACTGTTTTCATTGATGTCTTCTTTCTGGAGTTTAGTAAACTCATAATTGCCTTGTAGATAAAAGGCTTTCCAGATATTATATTTAACAAAGCTTCGAATACTGGTAGCCTGATCTTTAGTTTGAGGGGCTTTTGGCTTTTCCACAAAAAACCTGGTAGCACCTGATACTCCAATAGCAGTTTTATTGTCCAGCGGATAAGTCAGGTTTATAGCCAAATCAAGCGAGACTGGTTTTTGCCTATTAACCTGCATATTTCCACCTAGCTTCAATCGCTGAAAGAAAGGCTGACCTTTGTAAGGGTTATAGCGCTTTGGTGCATCTTCCAGACTCTCCAGGCTTGGAAACTTTTGTTTTGCTTCGGTCATTTTGGCCTGCGCCTCATTGAATTTCTCTTGCAATGAAGTCTCCCCTATTTTCTTAAACTCTTCTGCTTTTTCTTCAAGCTTGGACTTTACAAAGTCATTGGTCTGGAACTTCTCCAGATTTTCACGATAACCTTCTGGTAAAGCTTTGTAAGACTTCATTTTGTCCATCTGCTCTTTCATCAGCTTGGCCTGTGGAAGGTTAGTAATCTCTTCCAAAAGTTTTTCGTCCCAGCCCTCAAATTGACTCTTGTAATCACCAAAAGCTGATTTGAGCTCTCCGGTTTTCTTAGTGAGTTTATTCAGTTCTGAGATATCGAGCATCTCCTGAATTTTCCCTTTTTCTTTAAGTGCTGCTTGCATGCCTTTGATCTCGTCCAGCTTCTCTACACTCTCCCTGATCTCATTGGCAACTGGTAATTTTTCAGGAGTTTCTTTGAGGTCATTCATCAAATCTTCCTTCAGTGTATTCAGATAGTTGGTTGCACTATCTTTAGCCACCCTTTTCAATTCTTCCTTTCTGGATTGAATGTCGGCTTTTATCAAAGAGTCCAGGTCTTCTTTGGGTAAACTGGGGTAAGCTTTCTCTAGCCGTCTGCGTAGTTTCTTAGAAACTCTGTCTAACTCTTTCTGTACTTTCTTGTTAGCCTTTTGCAGCGATTCTGTGCTAATCTCTATGGATTGGTTTCCCTCAACACCCTGACATACTGCAGGGCTTGCTATGATTAAAAAGAGCAATAATGACCAGAGTTTTTGCATAAGTGCAATATCGCTTAATAATTTATATTATTCAATGATTATTACAATATAAACACAATTAGCATTCCTTTATACGAATGATATGACTTGCTGGTATTTAAATGTAGATAGAAATGATACCAAAGTGCAGTTACAAACTATGCTTAGAATTGTAAAGCGTAGTTAGTAGATGGCATGGCTTGTTAATAATTAAGTGTAATTACAAGCTAGATTTAGTTTAGAATGATTTATAGATATTGAAGTGTAGTTGCAAACTACACTTAGGTATATCAAAGCATGTTAACTTCTTAAACAAAGTCAATTTCTATTAGTCCTTCTAAATCCATGTAGTTTCTGGCGCTGCTATATAAATAATCTTCTGGTTTTTCTACCCAACCTGCTTTTACAGGGTTGTTGTGAATATAGTCTAATCGTGAGTCAACCATTTCATTTGTACTCAGTTCTACTGCGTGGTTTTCATGTGTCCAAAATTGCACTTCTTTACTCCTTTTGTTGTATCTGGCGTGGTATCTAAAGATCATATTCAACCAGTCTTTTCTGCTCTCTTTCTTGTTAGTATCTAACTCATGGAAAATTTGCTTTGCGGTATGTTTCTTGAAATCTCTGATTGTTGCGGATAACTGATCTACTCTGCTTTGGAAAATTACATGTACATGATTACTCATTACTACATAAGCGAACACATTTAACTCTTTATATTCTCTACAATACTTTAAACTATTGATGATGATATCTCTATAAACCTGTCTGGTGAAAATATCTGCCCACCCAACTACCTGGAATGTTAAAAAATATGACCTGCTTTGATCGAATACCTGATATGCTTTGCTCATATCAGATTAATATATCTTCCATCGATCAATTATTTGGTTTCACCTGATCAAATGCTCCTGATCGTTGATCAATCACTATTAATTGGCTTTGTCTGGTTTGTGGAATTCGTTAGTATAGATATGAAAGTGTAGTTACAAACTACACTTAGGTTAGTAGTATTTTATAAAATGAGTCCAGAAATAAAGTGGTATCGATATTCAAGTGTGGTTACAAACTACACTTAGCTTTTTTTTCGATTGAAGTTATGACCAAAAATACAGTGTCAATACTGAACGTAGCATACTTATACTTTTGGAGTAATTGATTGTCTTTCTTGATAGCCGCTTTAAATGTGTCCTTAAATTCAGGTTATTACGTTCTATTCTTAAAGTTTGATATGCGTCTCGCACATGAAGACTTACTGGAATCAGGCTTCTGTATACTATTAAACCGTCTGTTGCAATAAACTTTGGACAGTGCTTTAACACTCTTGTAATCATAGGCTTTAGAAAGTCTCTGCTTCTTTTGCCTACTACAAAATCTACTACACCCTTGCTTGTTCTGTCATAGATGTATGTAATCCATAATACGTTCTCTTTTGACTTATTGAATGTCCACATCTCATCGACTTCATAAATACTACCTGTTGATGCTATTGCTGGCTTTTTTACTGTGCTTGCAATTGATCTGATTCTTGCCAGCACTGTATTTTTGGAAATGGATAATAAACGGCCAATACCTCGAATGCCTACTCCTTCTTTGAGCATAGAAACAATCTGACCATTGATACCTGGATGATAGACTTTGTACTTATAATTGGCTTGTTGGTATTTCAGGCATTTCTTACAACGATACCGCTGTCTGCCATTCTTTTGTTTACCGCATTTGTAGCATGGTGATGTACAGTGCCTACAGTTCATTGTTTCAAAAATTAATATGTAAGTGTAGATGCAATCTACACTTAGGTTCAGTGACATTAATTACTAAACCAGATAATTTGATACATGAGGTTTCTTAAAACAACATTTAAGCTCTTATAAGCTGCAATCTCAATAAAAAGAAAAGTCCGATATACATTAACTGCACATCGGACTTCCAAAATATTTATTGATTATCAATGACTTAACTCTTTAAAAAGGCAAACCAGATAATTTGATACATTACTGTCTAGGTTATGTCTTATGGCCAATCCTTCTACTTCAATCTTCAAAGTGGTTCTTAACCTATCCAATCCTTCTAACCTGATTCCTCCTAGTACTGCTATTTCCAGTGGTTCATGGGTGTAACAAAGATGTTCTGGATTTGAAGTGTTTAGTTTAGACATACCAAATAAAATTACTTATGTACTAAATTTCAGTACAATCATACTTATAAATAGTATTGAAATCAACTATTTGTACTTCATTTTCTTACAGAAATATGAAATTCCTACATTAGTATCCTGAATTCAGGTATTTCTATGACCAAACTTGGAGAATATTTCAAAACCAAATCTGTTAATAAAGCAGAGATTTCCCGCAAAACTGGAATTAGTAAGAATAGGCTTAGTGAATTATCAACTAAGGAATCAGCTAAAATCAGAGGTGAAGAAATCTATTTGATTGCTTTAGCAATTGATGTTGCTCCCACTGAAATACTAGATGTTACTTGTGGTGATTTAAAGTTAAGACCATAAAAAAAGCCCCTTTCGGAGGCTCTTTAATAGGATATGTTTTGTGTAATTCCAATCCTCGTTATAAACGAGGACTAGTGGGGGTACATTACTCATTACTAAGCATCTTTAATCCTATAATTAATTATCCTTTCTGCAATTTCGCGGTCTGTACCTGAAGGTTTTGAGTAATCTCCATGCACTTCTACTAAAAGGTCTAAAGTAAAAAGATTATAATATTTCTCATTATCAACCTCCATTTCAATCATCCCTTCAATCTTCTCTCCGTCAAAAATCGCCAAATCTGATTCCACGCTTAAAGAATCCTTCAAATAGACTTCTGCATCATAATAGTCAACATCAGGATAGTGCTCATTCATATATTGAACAGCCTCTTCTTCATCCTTTAAATATTTAATAAACTCAATCAAATTCATAATCTCATAATTTAATATCCACCACCCCAAATAGACATACCACCTCTTCCTCCTGGATGTAAAGTCTTCCAAAAGATACTTCCTGGTGAATGCTGTATTTTGGGCACTAATTGCATTACTCCATTCCCTACATCATGATGCCAAACCCAATTGTGCGGTGAACGATTCATAATAATACTCCCGTTTGGCCTTGTTTTCATCACAATATTCAAATTATTCATAGTAGCATCATCCAAGGTTGATAACATTGATCTATTAGCTGCCGTAAAATGTCTACTTGCATTTACTCCGGGATAGAGATTACTAGATAAAGTCATTTGATGCGCAACTGAATAATACTCTCCTGTTGGCCCCATACTTAGAGTATGACTTCTAGACCTAAACAGGTTTTTAATTCCTTTGAAGGCACTACGCCCACCAATAGTAAGAGCTGTAAAAAGCGGGTATCTAGGTTCTAAAGCACCAGATTCTAATGAAGGGCCATTCTCCAAAAGATCAAGCTTCCTTTCTTCCTCAATTCTAGCCTGTCTAACATTTAAATTTTCATTAATCGGGTTCCACAATTGTTGAAAAAAAGTGGTGAAGCTTAAAATAAGACTAGGAGTAACTACAACATCTGGATCAATAAAGGCTCCAATTCCCTCAATGTAGCTGAAATTCATTTCTGAATTCCTTTTAGAATCATACTCCTTGCCGTCTGGACATTTTGGACAAATATCCTTTTCCTCTTCTTCCTCTTCTGGTTCTATTCCTAAAGCAGCATCATGTGCTGCTCTATCTTCAGCCACACTTGTTTGACCATATGCACTCATCCCTGTTGGATCAACAAGGTTGGTAGGATTGTTATGAGTAAAGTGATAAGGGGTATAGCTTACAAACTGATCTGCTAAAGGATCAATATTCATAAACCTTCCTAAACTAGCATCATAAAACCTTGCATTGAAGTCATAGATATCCCAACTAAAGTCTGTCTGTTCTTCATTACCATTGAACTTGTAGTTATTAGGCTTACTCAGCGGAGCTGTTGAGCTTAGAGCACTTATTGACAGGCCAAATGGATAGTAATGATCTTCCTGCAGGATATTACCCTTGCTGTGAGTAACCCTTACATCATCGAAAAATACGTCAAAGTTGCTGTTGCTCTCGTTTGAGACATACACGTAAATATAACCACCTTTGGTGATACTTTTACTCAATGTCAGCATTTGATGGGTGTTAGCCGTATTGCTTACCTGGGCATAGCCTGCATCCTGATAGTTAAAGTCCTGGTCAAACAGGATGTAGTTCAGATAGGCTTTGGGGTTGCTGGCTGTGCCTGAACCGCCTACAAACACAGTAGCTGCATTGGCATTGAACAGATCGTAAATGGCTTGCTGCTCTGCACTGCCTCCTGACACCCCTCCAAAAGCTGCGGCTATGGCTGCCACCACACTGCCCTGGCTAATGCTACCATTGTTACTATAGCCTCCTTTGTGATAGGCATAGGCTTCTATATTTACCTGATCTCCTGGTGACACGGCCATCAGTTTAGCGGGGCCTACTCTTCTTGCTGCATCTGTGCCATTCAGCCTGGAGACTTCATCTACTGTAATGGTATTGTCTACTGTATAGTTGGCTGCCGCATCGGTGTGCCTTACCTGATCCATATTCAAAAACACACTTTCTTCAAAATTCTGGTGCTCTGCTTCCATGGTGGCCAGGTATACTGTTACATCGGGGCTTTCTGTCAAAGTCATTCTGGTATTACCCAAATGGTCCTTGATATAATAATCATATTTCAGAGCCGCCCCATCTACTCTTACTCTACCCTCTTCATGGGCTATATGTTGAAGGGTGTTGTCCTCAAAGATCATTCCTCCAACATAGTCTGTGACCTTGATACTGCCATTGTCATTAACTGCCTTCCTCAGCTTGATCCCTGCGGCATCGTAGGTATAGGTGATACTACGGTTATTAGTGAAAGTGACTGTCTTTGGCAGGTTCAGGTGGTTGTAGCTAATGGCAGTGATGTCTTTGTTCTTATCAATGTCCATATTGCCATTCTTGTCGTAGGTATAGTCTACTCCTGTGGTATTCCTGTCTACAAAGTCGCCTTGTCCTAAGTCGCCTGCTGCGTCAGTTACCGTCATCAGCTGGTTGCTCTTGCCTGAGTTCATATAGGCATAGGTCAGGTTGTCTATCGTCTGGATACTGCCTGCTACTACACCCTTCCTTGTCAGACTTAGGATATTGCCGTTGGCATCGTATCCATAGGTAGTAGAAAAGTCGCTAACGGTGTTGGTCCATCCTGCCCCCTGGCTGTAGTCTGCTTTCTTCAGCCTGTTACTGGCATCGTACTCAAAGCCATAGGCTCTCTGTTCTGTGCTGTTGGACTTACTTCTCCACTTTACCCCTGCGATGTTGCCATTGAGCTGGTTGTTGGTAAAACCGTGGTCATAGCTCAGCTCCATACCAAAGTAATTAGTACCTGTACCTGCTGACACATAGGTTTCATTAATACTTTCCAGCCAGCCTCTTACATTGTACTTATGGCTAAGGGTTTCCAGATTGTTGCCCAGTACTTTATCTTTAAGCTCTCCTAAGTCATTGTAGCTATTGGTAACAATGGTTTTGTAACCTACTCCAAAGAGCTTCTCCTTAACCTCCAGTAACCTACCCGTCCCTGCTCCATCATAAATAAAGCGCTTAGCTATTGGTACTTGAGAGTTATTTATAGCATTGGGGTTATTCTGAATTGTATAGGTATTGAGCACCTTGCCGCTGAAATCGTATTGGGTAGTGGCTATGTCTGTACCACCAACATGGTTGTCGGCATGGGTCTGAATCACCCTGCCTCTGTCATCATAGAACATCACCGTGGTCAGCCAATCGTTAGCTGTGCCCAGTACCTTTACTTTACTGCCTGTGGCAAGGCCTTTGACATTCGCATAGAAATCAGGGTCAACTGCATTATTGGTGCCTGCTGGATAGAAGTCTTGCTCTTTGTTGCTATCATAAGTTCTGGTAGTAAAATCGTAGTCGTCAAAGTAGCTGACAGTGAGTACTTCCAGGTTGCTGTCTATGACCGGGAAGGTGGCATCGTAATAGCCTTGGTAGTAGGTATAATCTGTACTCAGTGAGGGTACTTCTTCGGTATCAAACTCTTCTCCGTTACTGTCAAAGGCGGGCAGGAAAATGGCTTCTCCTCCTGTCTTTACTCTATAGATAGTGGTACCGGGCACATGGTGGCTTACTGTAATGTTCAACCCTTCGATCACACCTACTGTGGTCAAAGCGTCTTTCTGTACAAAGGGGTCGTTGTTCCAGCCGTCTACTGTGGTTTGTAGTGATGCCCTGGTATCGCTGTTGGTGTAGATACCGGTGATCACTGGTCGGGATAGGGCATCGTATTTGGTCACCAGCCACTTGCCATTATTCCTTTGCTCTCCGTCCCTTGTGGCTACCAGTCTGTCGAGCTTGTCGTAGACCATCTCTACTTTTTCTGCTCCTGGCACCGTCTTTTCTATCATACGGTTGCGGTGGTCGTAGCTGTATTTGAACACCAGTGGGTCCATATCGGTTGCTACCCAGCTCCAAGACAGGTTAATCAGTTCTTCCACTGCTCTTGGGGGAATCACATAGGTAAGGTTACCGTAATCGTCATAGACATAGTAGGTATTCAGCCAGTCGTTGTGGCCGTCTGCCTGACCTGTGTTTTGTACTTGCTTAAGGATTACTCTTCCGAGTTTGTCGGTAAATTCTTTTACCTGATGGTTTTCTTCGTCTGTGGTGATGCTTACCATCAGTTCTCCTGCTGCATAAGCAGCCGTACTGGATGGGGTGCCTGTGGTACTCCACCTGCGTACGCCATCTGCTGTGTTGTTGGCGCGCCACTTACTAGCCACACCTTTGTCGCTGCCTGCCCAGCTGTTGCCGGGTGCCATTTGCTTGATCACTCTGTTGGCTGGGGAACCATCGAATTCTACTTTGCCGTAGAAAATGTCTTCGCTGGCATAGTGGCCATTCATAAAGGTGCCTTGTCTGGCGCTTGGTGTCAAATGCAGCCTACCGTCTGTATAGTCACTCTGGAAAGGCATCGGCTGGTAGACTTGTCTACCCATGTTGTCATAGATAACAAACTGTACCAGATCCTTGCCTCCGGGCAATGCCTTGCGGGCTACTGTCTGGATGGGTCTTCCCAGTCCGTCTACATACTGGGTGCTTTGCATTACATTACCACTGGTAATCTCTGCGGCAATAGTACCATCACTAGTCAGGGCTTTGAAAAAGTCATAGCTACGGACATAGCTGACTTTATCGGTGCCGTCTATTGTTACTACGGGAAGCGTGGAGCTTTTGCCGGCTTTTGTGCTACCGTTGGGCTTGTTCTGGCCTTGTAGGTTGATGCTGACAACTAAGGCTAAGGCGAGGGTTAAGATATGTCTTGTCTTCATCTTCTTAGTTGTTTGTAGTGTTGGCATTTACTTTATAGCTGTATTCCATCTTGCGAAGGATATTACCATCCTTGTCTTTGACGTATTTCAGCCTGTTAAAACTGTCGTATTCGTAGTAGGTCGTCAGCCCGTTGGGGGTTGTCTGGCTGGTCATCCCTATCGTCACATCGTAGGTCATCGTGGTCACTAGTGACTGTTTCAAGCTGCCCGCTGCACGGAGTTTGTCAAGTTCTGTGCGTAAGGCTACATCACTGGCCGGGTTATCAAGTACACTTTGATTGATTACCGCTGATACTTCTGTGTAAGTAGCATTCTGGATTTGAGCCACCGGGAAGGTTTGGTTATAGCCCCATAGGTACACTATATGGGTACCGTTTTCTTGCGAAAGTTCCCTGGGGTTGCCTTTGCTATCATAGCTATGGTAACGCACACGGGTTTCAAGTGTGCCGAGTCCCTTAGCTGTTTGTACCCAGCCTGGCAAATAGTACTGGCTTCCACCTTCGGTAAAGCTTCTAAACACAGTTCGGGTAGTCGATAGCTTGGTAGCTCCTTTGTATTGTTCTTGCTGGATAGGGCTACCGATCATATTGCGACCGATCATATTGCCCAAAACTGTGCGGTCTCCTAAATCAAGCCCTGAGACGTCTGCACTATCATAAGGATAGTACATCTTGGTTTCATAGGTATTGCCTTCGCTGTCCTTGCTCTGCGTTCTGGATATCTGATAGTGATCATCTGCTAAATCATCCCAGAAATTCGTAGTCTCTGTTTCGGTGTACAAAGTCCCGGTATCGTCCAGTAAATCGTAGGACTTGGTCACCGTCTTCTGTAAATCAACACGACCAGAGTAAAACCTGTAACGTTTAAAGTGGTTATGAACTCCTGGCTTCCAGATAGCGCCTTCTATTGAAGTCCAGTTTGTACCATTGGTTGCAACTGAATTTACTGGAAAAGACAATGGAAGTGTTTGATTACTATGACCTTTAGGCGCATTGTAAGTACCTACGTAGGTATTCTCTACCTCCTTTGTTTTATAATAATTGCCCGCTTTCCAGCGATAGTCAATTTGTTTTGTGAGCAGGCCTCTGATATAGTCTCTACTATCTGCTCTGGTATAGGGGTAAGATTCAAGTGAACTATTAGGCAATAGGTTGGTATATGTCTCTCCGCTCAAGGGAGAATAATAATAACCATCGTAAAGGTCTGCAATATCATCTGAAGTTGTAAAGTAATATTCAGTTTTACCATTGTTCTGTGCTCCAATAGTGCGTACAGTCACTTTCCCATAACCCACCTCTGATCCATTGGTCTTCATTAGCGGATAATTGGACTGCATAGTCCTTCGGTAACCATTGGGCTCAAGGTTGATAACATAGGCAGTAGTAGCATCATTTAACAATACCTGTTCTCCATACTGCGGTACATTTACCACACGACCTGTCGAATTAGAAGTTCCATTATCTCCAGCTTCGTTGTAATAGAATTCCCTTCTGATATCATTGGCTGCATCAATACCGTCATGGTCTTCAATGGCTTCTATCCTAAGCCCTCCTACATCTTTATTGACTTTCAAGACTTCATTGTCCCATTCCAGCCTTACATTATCCGAAGAGAGAACAGCACACCCCGTTAGGTTAGGATCAAGAATAGTAGCTTTGACTTTATAGGTACCAGGCACTAAAGTAACCTTAGCTGTCCCATGACTGTAAGGGATTGGCCCACCTATATATTCCATGGTTACCCCATCAGCTATTTGAGAAGTATTATTAGAGGGATAAAAATTTACTTGTATATCACAGGTATGGTTTGCATCCACTTTAATGTCAATAGTTTCATGTGGATCGTGGATCAGAGAAATATTAACATCTGTTGGTGACCAATTCCCATCGGGATCAAAATCAATAGTCTGCGCCACATAATCATTCTTCAAATCGTCTTCTACTGCATGATGGCCTCCAAAAGTAAAACTGGTATGGCCCCCTGTAGGATAAGTCACTTTGGTCAGTATGCCTGCCTGGGCATGTGCTTCACTCGGCTCTCTGTTAGCCGTACCAAACCCTACATTGGATGGGTTAGACCAACCATCATAGTATGTGACTTTCTGGACTGGCTCTGGGTTGGCATTACCGGTTTGTCCGTTATAATAACCCCAGTGGTCTTGTGCAAAGGAATACCTGCTTGGCAGGTAATGGGTAGTGTTATAGGTAAAGGTATGTGGTGGGTTGGATACCGCAGCATTCTTATCCCATTCAGTAATAGCATCCAGCTTTAACCTTCTTTCATAATCCCCTGTGTTGGAACCCTGGAACAGAATTCCTGTTGCTGCTGAATTAATAGCAGCTGTCCCGGTTGGGGTAAAGTAGCTGTAGTCCAGTGTAAATTTCTTGATCAGATTATCGCTCTTGTCTTTGATCTCAATATTGTCCAGCCAATAGTCATTCAGATGATCTTGTCTCTTGGTGGCCGACTTATTGAAAAGTATCTTACCGTGATCATAATTGATCTGCTTGATCCTTTTTACTTCTGTATAGTTCCAGGACTTATTCATGTGGGTCCCTGTGAAAACCACACCAAGGTCTAATTCACTCTGCGCGTTGTAAAGAATATTCTTAGTCTGGTTGGTAGTACCACTCCAGTCATAATACTCCAATGTAATCAGTGACAATCCGTTCTGGTCTTTGACTTCCGACAGGTACCAGCTACTGGTCTGGTAGGGTACTGCTGATGCGTTTTCGGCCAATGCAAAGGATTTTGACTTCTCCTTTTCTGCAAATACATAAGTAGTGCCGTCTGTTCCGGTTACCTCAAAATGGGTCACTACTTTGGAAGAAGGTGAGGCGAATACTGGGGTAACTTTTACATCTGTCTTGGTTCTTAAAACCACCTGCTTAGACTTATTGATATAGAAAGTCCCACTCATTCCATTCACATTGAAATTGTATTCGTCTGGCTCTCCGTCATAGTCTCCATCTGCATAATCCTGATAAGTTTGAATTGTGCTGTTATCCAGATTGGGTAGTGCTGCCATGGTCTGATAGCCATTAGGCCCGTCATCGGCCAATCCTCTGATCGTTCTGGACACTACCCCTCCGGCATTCAGGCTCCAGCCTAAGCCTACCCATGGGGCTACTGCCTCTACTTTGTGTCCTCCAAAACCACTGTATGACAAACTTACTGGGATACTTACACCTCTCGAGGTGGCTGTATAAATTGGTATCGATAATGAGGGGGAACCTGTATAAAAGTTTACTCCCGTGTTTCCATAGCCTACAATAGAGGCGGCCTCTGGAGAAGGAGGAATTAAATTCGGAACGCCCTGGGCTGGTAGTTGTACCACTAGCGCCATGGACAATATGAACAGAAAGACTTTTTTCATCGGGATTGGTGTTTAATTATTGGTTTTTGGTGATTGGTGCTTAGTGTCTGGTTTATCGTTTTTGGTGGATTCGAGTTTTTCTACACGCTTTAATAGTTGTTCGAATTGGGCTTCGAGTTTCGAGTTGCGAGCTTCGAGTTCTGAGTACTGGGTACCTAGTATTGAGTATTGAGATTCAAGTTTCAAGTTTTTGGCCTCAAGTGCTTCTTTCTCTTTATCTACCCCTTGGTCCCCTAAAGGGGATACTTTAACCTTAGCTTTTAACAAAGCAATTTCTTTAGATTGCTCAATGGTATAAAGCGTAAGCTCTTCTATTTTCTCTAACAGCTTTTGCTGAATCAAGCCTAAGTCCTGGCCATTGGCTTCTACTTCTGCGGCTTTAGGGATGTTTGGTAAATGGCCATTGGTTTTGATGAAGGCTTCGAGTTGGTCGATGGTCAATAGTTGATAGTCTGGTTTGAAAACATAATCAGGGAAAGAACCTGGGTTGGCACGTACCCGTACTTTTTTGGTTTCTATATTACCTTTGGCAATAAAATCGTTATCCACGGTAAGTGTACCTGAACCGTCTAATTCCAACAGTGCATGAGTGACCTGTGCAGTACCTCTACCTGTCCCCGCACTAGCCCTGCTAATCACCCACTTATTAGAATGATCATTGTATGGGTTGCCCCAAAACCAATCACTACTCTGACCATATGCAAATGTTCCTGTACCCCGGTAGTTAGCATGACTATTTAGTTCAACTCTGGAGGAAGTATAACCTGCTGAATTATCTGCCGAAATACTCAAAGTACTTCCCGCCACAACTAAAAGTCCATTAATGGTTGCGCTTGCATTTATAGTCGTAGCACTTAATAAATCAATACCTCCACCAGCATAAAGACTCAACTTCCCTCCTACTTCGTTCTGCCAATATAAATCTAAATTGCCTCCACTTCCATCACCGAACCAACCTGTTCTAGTTCCATTTTGCTGACGCCATTCAATATGTCCTGCTGCTGCATTACCATTATTAACGCTGTTTTGAAAAATAAACAAGGGACTTGCATGATTGATGGTTAAGCTACCATTCACAGTTTCGTTCTGCCCATGAAGAGAAATTGAAAAAGTTAAAACGAGAAATAATAAGAACAAATTACGCATAAGAGTATTGTTTAAAACTTTACACTATCATCCATTTTCAGTGGCTGATTTAGAGCTTGTGAAAAATATTCGTGAGGTGTGTTTTGCAATTATATAAAGATAATATGAAAGACAAAAATATCTATTCAAAATTTATATAATACAATATAAACATATATATATTGAAATATAGCTTATTGTCATGTTGATCAAAGCGTGAAGTAGGGCTTTTTGTTTATAAACTAGCTCATACCTTGAATGAAAGTGGACGAAAACGATTTCAAAGATAGCCTTACACCATTAACTGAATGTTAAAAAAATTTAAATACTTCACTAGTATTTTGATAATGAAGGTGATAAGGCATTAGGAGGCAAGTTGCATTAGAAATGATATGAAAGTGTAGTTGCAAACTACACTTAGAATGAGGAAGATATGAAAGTGCAGGTAGAGTTTCCCTCAACACCCTGACATACTGCAGGGCTTGCTATGATTAAAAAGAGCAGCAAGTTGTATTAGGAGCGGATATGCAAGTGTAGTTACAAACTACACTTAGGGTAGTGACAAGCCTTAAGTCGCAAGTTTCATGGTGTATTGTGTTTGAGAAATGATATACAAGTGTAGATACAATCTACACTTAGGAGGGGAAATGGACGAAAGCGTTTTCAAAGATATCCCTATACCATTACCTGAATGTTAAAAAAATCAAATACATCGAACCTATTTTGATAATGAAGATGATAAGGTTTTAAGAGGCAAGTTGCATTAGAAATGATATGAAAGTGTAGTTGGTGTTAAGCAGTTACAAGCTTTAAGCCACAAGGCTCAAGGGTATCAGGGGCGGATTTCTAAGTGTAGTTTACAACTACACTTAGAAATAAAGCATAGACATAAAAAAAGCGCTCGATGAGCGCTTTGAATTTCATTTGCAGTTGATATTAACTTTCTGAAGGAGAAACACTTGCCGACAAGTATTCTCTATTCATTCTGGCAATATTGTCTAGTGAAATACCTTTAGGGCACTCAACTTCGCAGGCACCAGTATTGGAGCAATTACCAAAACCTTCTTCGTCCATTACCTTCACCATATTCTGTACACGTTCAGCAGCTTCAACCTGCCCCTGAGGCAACAATGCAAACTGGGACACTTTTGCAGATACAAACAGCATTGCAGAGGCGTTTTTACAACTTGCCACACAAGCTCCACAACCAATACAAGTAGCTGCATCAAAGGCTTTGTCAGCATCTGCTTTTGGAATAGGAATGGCATTGGCATCCTGAGTGTTCCCTGAAGTGTTCACACTTACAAAACCACCTGCTGCCATCACCCTGTCAAAAGCACTTCTGTCTACCACCAAGTCTTTAATTACAGGGAATGCTTTCGCCCTCCATGGCTCTATATAGATGGTATCACCATCTTTGAATTCCCTCATGTGCAATTGGCAGGTAGTAATTTCTCTACCAGGCCCATGTGCTTCTCCGTTGATGAACATAGAGCAAGTTCCACAAATTCCTTCTCGACAATCATGGTCAAAAGCAACCGGATCTTTACCCTCTCCTATTAATTGTTCATTGAGGATATCCATCATTTCAAGGAAAGAACTATCTATAGAAATATCAGAAACCTGATAAGTCTCCATTTGCCCCTGGTCCTTGTTGTTCTTTTGTCTCCAGACTTTAAGTGTCAGGTTTAATCCTTTTTGTGCTGACATATCTTGAATATCTAAGTTCTTTAAATCTCTACTTGTATGATCTTGTCTTCAGTTCGATGTTCTCGTACTTCAACTCTTCCTTATGCAATACTGCATCTGAAGGCTCTCCTTTAAACTCCCATGCCGAAACATGAGTAAACCCTGCATCATCACGCATTGCCTCTCCTTCCTCTGTCTGATGTTCTTCCCTGAAGTGCCCACCACAAGATTCTTCTCTAAGCATGGCGTCCCTTGCAAACAATTCTCCCAATTCAAGGAAGTCTGCCACTCTACCTGCCTTTTCAAGCTCAGGGTTCATTCCGTCAGCCACACCTGGCACTTTCACATCTTTCCAGAACTCTTCTCTGATCTGTTTAATCTCTTCGATAGCTTCTTTCAGACCTTTTTCATTTCTGGCCATTCCTACTTTATTCCACATCACCTTACCTAAGCGTTTGTGGAAGTGATCAACAGATTTTGTTCCCTTATTATTGATAAAGAAATCTAATTTCTCCTGAACTGCTTTTTCAGCCTCATCAAATTCCTTGCTATCAGTTGGAATTTCACCTGTTCTGATATCATTCGCTAGGTAATCCCCAATAGTATAAGGAAGTACAAAGTATCCATCGGCCAAACCTTGCATTAGTGCAGAAGCACCAAGTCTGTTAGCTCCGTGATCCGAAAAATTAGCTTCTCCAATAGCATAACAGCCCTGGATGGTAGTCATCAGGTTGTAATCTACCCAAACACCTCCCATGGTATAATGAACCGCTGGGTAAATCTTCATTGGTGTTTTATAAGGATTATCCGCTGTAATCTTTTCATACATCTGGAAAAGGTTACCATACTTAGCTTCCACAACCTTTTCTCCCAATGCTCTGATTTGAGCTTCAGATTGATTGTGATAACCTTTCACATTAGCCTCTTCCTGACCGTATCTCATTATTGCAGAAGAGAAATCAAGGTAAACTGCTTCACCTGTTTCATTAGTACCTACTCCAAACCCCGCATCACAACGCTCTTTGGCTGCTCTTGACGCCACATCTCTTGGTACAAGGTTACCAAATGAAGGGTATCTTCTTTCCAGATAGTAATCTCTGTCTTCTTCTTTTATATCTACAGGTTTAAGTTTTCCTGCCCTGATTGCCTCTGCATCTTCTTTCTTGGCGGGCACCCAAATTCTACCGTCATTTCTCAAAGACTCAGACATCAAAGTTAGCTTAGACTGCTGATCTCCATGCTGAGGAATACATGTAGGGTGAATCTGAGTATAGCATGGGTTAGCAAAGAATGCTCCCTTCTTATGTATTTTCCATGCTGCTGAAGTATTGGACCCCATGGCATTTGTAGACAGGAAGAACACGTTTCCATATCCACCTGATGCAATGACTACTGCATGAGCAGAATGCCTTTCAATTTCTCCTGTTACCAGGTTTCTGGCTATGATGCCTCTTGCTTTACCATCCACGATTACTAAGTCAAGCATTTCATGACGGTTGTACATCTTGATTTTACCTTTACCAATCTGGCGAGACATTGCTGAATAGCACCCCAATAAAAGTTGCTGACCTGTTTGTCCCTTGGCATAGAATGTTCTTGAAACCTGAACACCTCCAAAAGATCGGTTGTCTAGCAACCCGCCATAGTCTCTGGCAAAAGGAACACCTTGCGCTACACACTGGTCTATGATATTAGCAGAAACCTCTGCCAAACGATAAACATTGGCTTCTCTGGAACGGTAATCTCCTCCTTTTACAGTATCGTAAAACAATCTGTAAGTTGAATCACCATCACCCTGATAATTCTTCGCTGCATTTATACCTCCCTGAGCAGCAATAGAGTGCGCTCTTCTGGGAGAATCCTGATAACAGAAAGCTTTCACGTTGTACCCAAGTTCAGCCAAAGTAGCCGCAGCAGAACCTCCTGCCAACCCTGTACCTACAATAATCACATCTAAGGATCTCTTGTTGGCAGGGTTTACCAGTTTAATGTTATTCTTATGATTAGTCCACTTTTCAGCAATAGGACCTTCTGGGATATTTGAATTTAAAGTCGCCATATTTCCTTTCTTAAAGTGCAGTTAGATGATGATACAATGCAATGAAAATAAAGCCCGCAGGAATTGCTATGGCATATATTTTTCCAAACTTCTGAAGTCCTGGAGAATACTTACTACTTCTGGCTCCAATTGACTGGAATGCCGATTGAAAACCATGTAGCAGGTGCATTGCCAGCAAGACAAACGCCAACACATAGAACCCAACCCTATACGGGTCATGAAATTTTTCTACGGTTTCTTCGAAGTATCTGTGCGAATCAGCAGGATTCACTTCAACATATTTGTAAACCATTTCCGGAATCCAGAAATCATAGAAGTGAAGACCTAAGAATGCCAGAATTACTAGCCCGGACCAAATCATATTTCTTGAAAACCAGGTAGAATTAGCTCCTCCTTTGTTCATTGCATATTTCACCTGACGCGCTTTGTTGTTCTTAATTTCAAGAACAAACCCCATGACAAAATGGAATACAATTCCAAAAATCAACACTGGCTGTAATGCAAACTGAACCAAAGGGTTAGTCCCCATAAAGTGTGACACTTCATTAAAGGTTTTTTCACTAAAAACCGATAAGAAGTTAATCGCAAAATGTTGAAGAAGAAATACTAGTAAGAATAGTGCAGACAGTGCCATTGCAAACTTTCTTCCAATGGAGCTGCTAAAGGTTTGTTTAACCCAACTCATTATATGTTAGCAGTTAAATTTATACCCCAAAGTTATATTCCAAACACTTGCCATCAAAGCCAATTTGGCATTGATGTAACGTACCTTACCCATCAGTTCTTTATTTAGATTTATTATCAATAACATCACTAAGTATTACCTTGATTCACTTTTAAAAAGTCTCTGTTTCAACCAATTGTTTAGATTTAGTGTCTAAAAACATTACTAATTGCCAATATTGCGTTAATGCATTAAGCCCATTCCTATTAAGTATGATAAGAAAGCTTATCCTTTGCTTCTTTCTAACACTCACTTTTGGTGGACAAATAATGGCCACGCACTTACGTGCAGGAAATATTACTGCCATAAGAATTTCTGAAACTAGCTTTAGATACCGCTTTACACTCGTGATTTATAGAGATACAGAATCTGGAGTCCAGGTGGGGAATGGAGTTTTCAATTTTGGAGATGGTAACATCCTTGGAGGAAGGGTGGCAATGGCTGCCGCCTCTGTTAGTGGGTTTCAGGAGAACTCATTGGCGAACTTTACTTCGGTAGTGGTTATTCAATTCGAACACACCTATCAGAACGAAGGGGATTTTATAATCAGTTATACCGAAGGCAACAGAAATGCCAACATTATAAATTTGGGAGGTGGTGCTTCCGGCACAATTCCTTTTCATGTAGAAACCTTTATGAGAGTTTCTTCGGGCTTTTTTAATAACACACCACAACTTACGGTTCCTCCATTAGACAGAGCCTGTGTTGGCTCCCAGTTTTTTCACAATTCAGGAGCTTTCGATATGGATGGTGATAGCCTGGCCTACAGGATCGTAACTCCACTTCAAGGCAGGGGAGCTAATGCAAATTTTTACTTACCCGTCAATGATGTTACCGTTTCTGACATCAGAGAAGACGGAGGGTCTCCAGCTGTATATGACATTGATCCAGCAGGTGGTACATTGGTTTGGGATGCTCCTCAATTTATAGGGGAATATTCCGTAGCATTTATTGTTGAAGAATGGAGAAAATCCATCACAACTGGGCAATTCGAGCTTATCGGATATGTAACCAGAGACATGCAAGTTATTGCGGTCTCCTGTAACAACGACAGACCTGAACTTGAAATACCTGCAGACACCTGCATAGAGGCGCTGTCTGAAATACAGGCCACCATTACGGGTAGAGACGTAAATGGAGACAAAGTTCTACTTGAAGCTTTTGGAGGATCTTTTCAGTTGAATTCTTCTCCATCGTCATTTTTGAACCTTCCTGATTTGACCAATACAATTGAATTCAGAGATCAGCCTGCACAGAGCTTGTTCACCTGGCAAACTTCCATTTCTCATATCAGATCTCAACCCTATGAAGTAGTATTTAAAGTGACGGATCGACCAGGTGACAGGAGTCAGATTTCTCTTGCCGATTTTAAAACTTTAAGCATTCGGGTTGTAGCTCCTGCACCTACAGGTCTGGATGGTGATATTACCTCAAGCACTTCCATTACACTTAACTGGGACAGGTATCCCATATCGTCACTCAACCCTGTCATACAGGTATACAGAAGGGTTGATAGTTTTGACTTTGATCCAACTGGCTGTAATATCGGAATCCCTCCTAACTCAGGGTATATCTTAGTTGGCGAGGTCACTTCTGATCAGACCACATTTCTGGATGATGATAATATTGTGGCTGGAGTGAATTACTGCTATAGATTGGTAGCAGAATTTCCATTGCCGAATGGGGGTACAAGCTATGCTTCAAAAGAATTTTGTTTGAAAAACAATGCAGATGTACCATCCATGACCAATGTCTCTGTAACTGAAACCAACAATTCTACAGGTGAGATTTTCACAAAATGGATATCTCCACAGGATATCAATCAGCTTTTGTTTCCACCGCCCTATAGGTATGAGCTTTTTCGATACAACGGACCTGGCGGACCTGATGGCAGAACACTTATAGCATCTACCACTGATACAACATTCGCTGACTCTGGCCTCAACACTCAGGACAATTCATTCAACTATCAGGTAAGGTTCTTCGATGCAGATAACAACCTTGTCGACAGTTCTGCCGCTGCTTCTTCTGTTCGACTCGAAGGTGCCGGAAATATCAGGTCAGCCAATATATTCTGGGCAGCAAATGTACCTTGGTCAAACCAGGTACAAACCCACCCTTTTCATTATATATACAGAAACCGAACTGATGCTAATGGACAGGATATCTCCAATTTTGTACTGATTGATAGTGTAAATGTCTTAATATCTGGTTTTAGATATTTTGATGATGGTAGGTTCAATAATGTACCGCTGGAAGCAGGACGTAACTATTGTTACTACATTACCACAAAAGGAAGCTATGGTAATTCAAGAATCCCTTCTCCCTTGCTGAATGATTCTCAGATAATATGTGTTCAACCTATAGATGACACACCACCAGATGACCCTGAAATAGAAATACCTGATGACGTTATCACAGTAGAAGGCCCTGATGGTAGCCTCCTTAATCTACTAGAGAGTCCAAATTGTGAAATTGCAAACCTATCACCATGCGCTGCACTTGAGTTCTCAAACACAGTTAACTGGACAGCTAATGACCTCTCAGATATAGACCATTTCAATATCTATTTCTCAAGCTCAGGCGCGGAAGGTTCATATAATCTCGTTGGTACCAGTACTACCACTTCATTTACACATAGCAGTCTCAGCGAAATAAAAGGTTGTTATCGAATTGCATCGGTAGATGGCAACAATAATGAGAGTGAGTTAAGTACGGCTATTTGTTTCGACAATTGTCCTTATTACGAATTACCAAATACTTTCACCCCTAATGATGATGGCATCAATGATACCTTCAGGGCATTTGATCTTGAAGATGGCAGGTGTTCAAGATTTGTAGAATCTGTTGTATTCCAGGTTTTTGATAGATGGGGTGGTCAGGAAATATATCGTTACAACTCAGCAGAAAGTACTGGCAACAATACTTTCATTGACTGGGACGGGAAAGATAAAAACGGAATAAAACTGGCTTCGGGCACTTATTTTTATTCTGCCAAAGTGGTATTCAGCACACTCGATCCTTCAAAAAGAACACAAGAGTTCAGGAACTGGGTAAAAGTTATACATTAGAAAGCCTTACACTTGAAAACCAACATTATTTGGAATGTCAATGACCTAACAGATAGTCAAGAATTTTTGTTAGAAAGTACAACTTATTATGGATATTGCGTTTAGACCTAAAAGGATCCACATAATGAGCATGTTCAGAAGATTAGCTCTGTTCTTTTTGCTATTAGTAGCAATTGTCTTAGATGTATCGGCAACACATATTCGAGCCGGGGAAATAACAGCTGTCCGAATTTCACAATCAGGTCTCAGGTATAGATTTACACTTACGATTTATCGTGATACCGAAGGAGTAGAATTTGGGCAAGGAGGTATTTTTAATTTCGGACAAGGAAGAACTATTGGTCCTGGGCTAGAAGCTTTGAGAGCAGAAGCAGTAGACAATGTAATCAGTGAGGTTAACATTGGTAATAACACCTCAATTATCACTATTCAATTCGACCATACTTTTGATGGCCCAGGTGTCTATGTAATAAGTTTTACTGAGCAGAACAGGAATTCAAATATTATAAACCTGGGAGGTGCCGCATCAGAAAACCTTGCTTTTCATGTGGAAACTGTTATTCGAATCAGAGCTGGTGATCGTTTAAACGACACTCCGATTCTTACTATCCCTCCTATTGACAGAGCTTGTATTGGTGCCAGATTTATTCACAACGCTGGTGCTTTTGACCCCGATGGGGATAGCTTAGCTTATAGAATAGTTACACCACTACAGGATAGAGGCGTAGAAATTGACTCTTACATTTCTCTTGATGACCCTAGTATTTCTACAATCAGAGAAGGTGGTGGAGGTCCAGCCAGTTTTGAAATAGATCCCATAACTGGCGATCTGGTTTGGGACGCCCCTCAATTCGAGGGGGAATACAACATTGCTTTTATAGTGGAAGAGTGGCGATTTTCGGAACTGAATGATCGGTATGAATTAATCGGATTTGTAACACGAGACATGCAAATTGTAGTAGAGGACTGTAACAATGAAAGACCAGAATTAGAAGTCCCTCAAGATACATGTATTGAAGCAGGCTCTTTGTTAGAGGCAGTTGTAAAAGCAACAGACCCTGATGGTAATCAAGTGTTACTAGAAGCCTTTGGAGGGGTTTTTGACCTCAACATATCCCCGGCAGTATTCTTATCGCTTCCTGATGAAAGTCCGACTCCAAGGTTCAGAGATGAACCTGCCGAATCAATATTCAGATGGCAAACAGATATATCTCACGTTAGAGAAAGACCTTATGAAGTACAGTTCAAAGTATCTGACCGTCCTTTTGATCCAGATGCTCCATCATTTACTGATTTTAAGAGGTGGAATGTTATAGTGGTTGCTCCTGCCCCTACCGGACTCACGGGATCAATTGCCTCTGGAACATCTATTCAGTTAAACTGGGACAATTATATAGGCGCCAACTTTGATCCGGTAATGCAGATTTACAGAAGAGTAGATAGCTTTGACTTTGACCCTGAAAATTGTAACGTAGGTATTCCTGCTAACTCTGGTTATGAACTTATTGATCAGTTGCCTATTAACCAAACATCGTACTTAGATGACACTGGAATCAGACCCGGAGTGAATTACTGTTACAGAATTGTTGCCGAATTCCCACTACCAGGTGGTGGTACCAGTTATGCATCTCAGGAGTTCTGCTTAACCATTCCTTTAGATGTTCCAGCAATGACCAATGTTTCCATTGAAGAGACTAGTGAAACCAATGGTGAGATTTTTGTAAAATGGATTTCCCCTATTGAAATAGATGAAACTTTATTCCCACCACCTTTCAGATACGAACTCTTTAGACAAAATGGCTTCAGTGGTGCATCTGGAAGAACCTTAGTTACCTCTACTACTGATACAACTTTTACTGATACAGGCCTGAACACATTAGATCAAGTATACAATTACTATGTGAGATTCTATGATGCCGGTGATAACCTGATAGACAGTGCCGCAACAGCTTCATCGCTTCGTTTAGAAGCAGTTGGAGAGGTACAATCTGTGAAGCTTAGTTGGCGCGCAGAAGTCCCCTGGTCTAATCAAGTACAAAGCTCCCCTTACCATCGCATCTATAGAAACAGAACGGACGCTAATGCCAATGATGAAAATACGTTTGTTTTAATTGACAGTGCTTTGGTTACGGTAGATGGGTTAAATTATTTAGATGATGGTCGTTTCAATGGAGTAGCGCTTCTTGACGACAGAGAGTATTGCTATTTTGTAACATCAAGAGGTAGTTACGGAAATCCAAAGATTGAGAGTCCGCTAGAAAATAACTCTCAGATTATTTGTGTTCAGCCGAATGACGAAATAGCACCAGAGGAGCCAGATATAGAAACACCTACTGACCCAGACATTGTTATTGGACCAGGCGGGATAGAACTCCCAATATTACAAAGTGACAATTGCGACAGATTGGAAATTGAGCCTTGTGCTTTTGCGAACTTCACTAATACAATAAACTGGACAGTAAATGACGTGGACAATGACATTTCCAGTTACAATGTATATTTCTCATCTACAGGTGCGGAAGATAGCTATACACTTGTGGGAACTAGCAGAACCACTAGTTTTGATCATACGGGTTTGAGTTCAATAAAAGGCTGCTATCGCATAGCTGCAGTTGACAGGTCCAATAATGAAAGTACTTTGAGCGATCCGATCTGTTATGACAACTGTCCTAACTACGAATTGCCAAATACATTTACTCCAAACGATGATGGAATCAATGATACGTTCAGGGCATTTGATCAACCAAATGGTCGTTGCCCAAGGTTTGTCGAATCAGTTACATTCAAGGTATTTGATCGTTGGGGTGGAAACGAAATATTTACCTATGAATCTAAGGACGAGGTAGAACCTAATATTTTCATTGATTGGGATGGCACTGACGATAGTGGTAAACAACTTCCTTCAGGAACCTACTTCTTTTCTGCCATAGTCACTTTTGATGTGCTTGACCCTTCTAAAAGAACACAAGAAATCAGGAATTGGGTGAAAATTATTAGATAGTAGAACTGTGTATCCCTTTTTTAGAGTAGTCCCCTTAGGTTTATTAAGTCTTAGGAACTGTATATGACTATCTTGTTGTTAATTTCGTATAGTATTAAGGTTTTAGCAGAACTAGTATAATGGAAAATCAGGATATTTTGCTTTTTGATGGTGTTTGTAACCTCTGCAATAATTCTGTGAATTTTATTATTGATCACGACCCAAAAGGGCATTTCAAGTTCGCTGCCCTACAATCTGATTTTGGCCAAAAGAAACTGTCAGAGCTCGGTTATAACACTGAATCTTTCGATAGCCTGGTACTTTTAAGCAATGGTAAGGCTTACAAGAAAAGTTCTGCCGCACTAAGAATTGCCAGAAGACTCAATGGGCTATATCCCTTACTATACATCTTTATGATTATTCCTCCTTTTATAAGACATGCCGTTTATGATGTAATTGGAAAGAACAGGTACAAGTGGTGGGGAAAAAGTGATTCATGCCGCATGCCTACCCCTGAACTTCGTTCCCGCTTTGTGGAAGCTTAATGATTATTGATTAGCTTTGCCATCCCAAATAACACGTTTAGAAATGACAGCATATGTATTTCCTGGTCAAGGGGCTCAGTTTCCCGGAATGGCCAAAGACTTATACGAATCATCTGAAAAAGCCAAACAGTTGTTAGAAACTGCCAATGATATTCTTGGCTTTAGAATAACCGATATAATGTTTGGAGGAACCCCAGAGGAGTTAAAAGAAACTAAGGTAACTCAGCCTGCGATTTTTCTTCACTCAGTAGTGCTAGCCAAAATTTCAGATTCCTTCAAGCCAGATATGGTAGCAGGACATTCCTTGGGTGAGTTTTCTGCACTTGTAGCTAGCGGTGTACTCTCTTTCGAAGATGGCCTTAAGCTTGTTTCTCAAAGAGCTATGGCCATGCAGCGTGCCTGTGAAATTAATCCATCTACTATGGCAGCAATCTTAGGGTTAGAAGACAAAGTAGTTGAAGATTTATGTACTTCAATTGATGAGGTAGTTGTGGCTGCAAACTACAATTGCCCAGGGCAGTTGGTAATTTCAGGATCTCATAAAGGAATTGAATCAGCTTGTGAAAAAGCAAAAGAAGCAGGTGCA
Organism: uncultured Roseivirga sp.; assembly: GCA_947493005.1. Lineage (GTDB taxonomy): Bacteria > Bacteroidota > Bacteroidia > Cytophagales > Cyclobacteriaceae > Roseivirga. The sequence goes on along the minus strand of CANLOY010000011.1, from coordinate 16,582 downwards.
AGAAGAGCTTTACCATTACCTGTTGGTGGCGCTTTTCATTCTCCACTGATGGATCCTGCCAAAGCAGAGTTAGAGCAAGCTATTGATACAACCAACTTTAATGAAGGCATTTGTCCTATTTATCAAAATGTGACCGCTCAAGCTTCCACCGATATTGAATTAATAAAGGAAAACCTAAAACTTCAATTAACAGCTCCAGTAAAATGGACACAATCAGTACAAGCAATGGTAGCTGATGGAGCAACACATTTTGTAGAATCAGGCCCTGGAAAAGTGTTGCAAGGCCTTGTAAAAAAGATTCATAGAGAAGCTGAAGTTCAGAGTATCTGATACTAGACACTAACAATAAATAGAGGTTGTGCCAAAGACAAAAAAACATCGTCATTGCCAAGAAATTGGGATGGCGAAGAAATCCTTTGACACTGCCTCTTTGCTAAACTAAATCTTGTCTGACCAAGGTAGCTTTTAAAGGATCGGAGCATTCATTGAGCAAATCTACTTGAGTCTTTCCTAAGATTGGGTGCAATAACTGAGGAGCAATTTCTACAATAGGCATTAATGTAAATCGTCTATTGTGAATTTCAGGATGTGGTATTTTTAAATCCTTCTCTAGGAGTACGCTATCTCCAAAGTAAAGAATATCAATATCAATGAGTCGTTCCTTCCATTTTTCATGTCTTACTCTTCCCATCTCCGACTCTATCTTGTTAATAAGCTTAAGCAACTTATGTGGCGACAAGTCTGTTTGAGATAGAATAACCTGATTCAAGAAAGAAGGCTGATCTTCAACACCCCAGGCCTCGGTTTCATATATACCAGAACATTCTACAACAGAGACCCCATTGGCATTTAATAAGGAAACAGCCTGTTCTAAATTCTTAAGCTTTTCACCAAGATTGGTACCTAAGAGTAGATAAGTCTCTGTCATGGCGGCAAATATAGCATTTGTTATTGGAGTTGATCCGATGTGTCACTAATTTGGCAGCACTTTAAGCCTATAGAATGAGCGAGATAAGACACGACTGGACGAAGGAAGAGATTCTTGAAATTTATAATAAGCCACTACTTGAGTTAGTTTATGAAGCAGCCACTGTTCATAGAAAATATCACAACCCAAATGAGGTTCAGGTAAGCACCTTGTTATCCATCAAAACTGGTGGATGCCCTGAAGATTGTGCGTACTGCCCGCAAGCAGCAAGGTATCATACAGATATTGCAACAAATGACTTAATGACTGTTGATCAGGTAAAAGCCCAGGCTTTACGAGCAAAGGCATCAGGATCATCAAGAGTTTGTATGGGAGCAGCCTGGAGAAACGTGGAAGACGGCCCTGAATTCGATCAGGTCTTAGATATGGTCCGTACCATCAACACATTAGATATGGAAGTATGCTGTACCCTTGGTATGCTTAGCGAAAATCAAGCAAAAAGATTAGCAGAAGCTGGTTTATATGCTTACAACCACAATCTGGATAGTTCTGAAGAATATTACAAAGAGATTATCTCTTCAAGAGGTTGGGAAGATAGAATGGAAACGCTCAACAACGTAAGAAAAACTAATGTCACAGTTTGTAGTGGAGGTATTATTGGAATGGGCGAAGAGATAGAGGACAGAGCCGGTATGCTGGTCGCCTTATCTTCATTAAGTCCTCAACCAGAATCAGTCCCAATAAATGCCCTTGTTTCTGTTGAAGGCACTCCTTTAGAAGAACAAGAAGTAGTTCCTATCTGGGATATGATCAGGATGGTAGCTACTACCCGAATAGTACTTCCTTATACTACCGTAAGGCTATCGGCAGGAAGAACTGAGATGAGTAAAGAAGGTCAGGCTTTCTGTTTTATGGCAGGTGCTGGCTCTATTTTTGCCGGAGATAAGCTCCTTACTACTCCTAATCCAGATGTAAATGAGGACATGGAGCTATTCAAAATCCTGGGTATTAACCCTATGAAGCCTTTTGCAAAAGGAGCAAAGCCTACACCGCTACCTCAAGAAGAAATGACAGAAGCAGTAGGCGAAAAAACAAAATGGTCCAGACCTGGACATCGAATAGAAAAAAATGTTGAGGCTACTAAAAAGGCAAATAAAAAAAGAAAGGAAGCTCTTTAGGACTTCCTTTCTTTTTTTATTTGTTCAGTAACTACTAGAACAATTTAAATCCAACTGCAAAAACGATTTGCGAGGCTCTTTGATCTGTGTTAACTGTTGTGTTCCCAACTCTTAAAGATTCTCCAAAAGAACTAAGGCTACCTTCATATTTCACATCAAGAACAAACTTCAGTATGTCTATACCAATACCTGCCTGATATCCAAAGGTTGTAGATTTGTAGTTGTCTTTAACATCACCAAGTACATCACTATCAGCACTTGTTAAGAAACTCAATGCAGGACCCGCATTCAATCTTAATGGCCCTATTTTAGTTCCAACCATAATTGGCACATCAATCTTATTGAAACTCAAATCAACATCTGCATTATTAATGTTCAATGTAGATTCCGTTTTACTCAAAAGTACCTCTGGCTGAATATACAAGCCAACAACCGGCACTTTAAACCTCATAAAGACACCAAATTGATATCCAAATTCTGCATCACCTTCCTGAACATTAGCTACCGCATCCTTTAAGTTCAGGTTAGACGAAGTAAGTGCCACTCTTGGGCCAAAATCAAATTGTGCTGATGCTGCAAATGTAACCAACAGCATGGCGCACATAATTGTTAACTTTTTCATTTTTTCAGTTTATTAAGTGTTAGTCTGTAAAAGAGTAAGCCAGGCTTTTTCCACCTCATCCTCCTTTAAGTATTCTTGCGCTAAATTATGCAAATGATATTCAAAAGACTCCTCATCATTGATAAAACGTGCCTTGATCTCTTTAATTTCATCGGAGTCACCGAATTCAAATACGGCATCATTTTCGGGCATTTTCTCAATATTTCCTAATCTACCCAGATTATTGCCAGTTAGCACTTCGCTATTGCGGATCACATCGGGAATTTGATCTACCCCTATTCCAATGTTTCTATTAGGCTTTGGAAGTTTAAATATCGCCTCTCCATTGGCTCTGCAATACCAGTCTCCGCCCATTCTTGCTACCAAATCCGTTTTATATGGATCAGGCTTACCATCATCTCCAAGTATTTCATCCTTGATATGCCCCAAAACTACTTCGCAAACGATCAGATTTCCAGCGCCCGCTTCTTCTCCCAAATGGATAACCTCGTTAACCTTGCACTCGAAAGAGGCGATAGACTCAGCAACTCTTGGCGCCTTCACCTTTTCGGAATCAATAGCAGTTAATCCAGCTTTAACAAACTCATTAACACCCTTTGCATAAGCGGTACTACTGAGTGACATTTGTTCAACAATATCATAGTTCACCACATTAATCACGATCTCCTTTGTAGCCATTGCATTCAACAAAGTATGCTTCAATACCAAATCTCTTGGTCGGGCTGGAGAAAGAATTAAAATAGGTGGGTTCGAACTGAATACATTAAAAAAACTATAAGGCGCCAGGTTTGGGTTTCCTTCCTCATCTACTGTACTGGCAAAGGCAATTGGCCTTGGCCCAATACAACCCAGTAAGTAACCATGCAAATCAGGTTGAGTTATTTCTTTCGGGTCAATTCTCATAATTGAATGTAATAAACAAAATGCTACTGTGCTGGTAGCACCTTAGCTTTAACCTCTCCAAAACCAACCCTCACTCCATTCTTTTCAGAGTAACCTCTCATGATTACTGTATCTCCGTCTTGAATAAACTTACGTTCGGTACCATCTTTCATTTGAATCGGATGTTCTCCCCTCCAGGTTAATTCCAGCATAGAACCGTATTCCTCTTTTTCGGGGCCAGAGATCGTTCCTGATCCATACATATCTCCTACCTGAAGGTTACAACCATTGCCAGTATGATGTGCTACTTGTTGTTTCACATTCCAATACATGTATTTGTAGTTCGAATTAGCTACCACTGTTTCCTCAGTTGAATCTGGTGCCAGAGCGACCTGAAGATTAATATCAAAGTGTGCATCTCCTTCGTACTTCAGGTACGGTAAAACTTCAGGATCCTGATCCGGGCCCGAAACAATAAAAGGTTCAAGAGCATCCATTGTAACCACCCAAGGTGAAACGTGAGACGCAAAATTCTTAGCAAGAAACGGACCTAAAGGAACATATTCCCATTTCTGTATATCTCTTGCCGACCAGTCATTCAATAGCACAAAGCCAAAAACATGATCGACCGCATCAGCAGTAGACACCGGAGTTCCTAATGGATTTTCTTTGCAGGTAATAAATGCCATTTCGAGTTCGAAATCAAGCAATTTACATGGCCCAAAAGATGGTTGTTCAGCATCAACTGCTTTGGTCTGCCCCTTTGGTCTGTGAAAATCTGTACCTGAAACTACAATTGAAGAGGCCCTTCCATGGTAAGCCACAGGTAAATGCTTCCAGTTGGGCATCAGAGCGTTTTCCGGCCCTCTAAACATTGTACCCACATTAAAAGCATGTTGTTCAGAAGAATAGAAATCTGTGTAATTAGGTACTTGAACAGGCATAAGCATCTGAACTTCGCTCATTTCATGAAAGGCCTCTGCACAAACAGACTCATTGCTCTTCAATTCTTCATTGCCTACCGCAAGCAAATCGGAAAGCCTATTTCTCACTAGCCTTGCAACGGGTTTCCCCAAAGCCATGAAGTTGTTCAATGTACTTTGTTCAAATATGCCATCAGGTAATTCAATCTCTTTGAAAAAACCTGAATTATGTAATACAGCCAGATCAAGTACCTTGTCTCCTATAGCAGTTGTCGTGCGGTGAGGTATATTAGAAGCACAAAATATACCGAATGGTATATTTTGTATGGAAAAATCTGATGTTTCAGGTACTTCTACCCAGGATTTCAGTGACGGATCATTCGCCTTTATCATTATAATATCTTTTTAAACCGTTGTTTATGTTATAGTGTACCTCTTGATTCTTGCTCACGCTCAATAGCTTCAAACAAGGCTTTAAAATTACCCTTCCCAAAGGATTGTGCCCCTTTTCTCTGGATAATTTCGAAGAACATTGTTGGTCTGTCTAAAACTGGCTTTGTGAAAATCTGAAGTAAATAGCCTTCATCATCTCTATCAATAAGTATGTTGAGCTTCTTTAGTGGCTCAAGGTCTTCGTCTATTTCTCCGACTCTGTTCAATACATCGTCATAGTAAATCTCCGGAACTCTCAGAAAATCAACTCCTCTGGCTCTCAAAGCTGCTACAGTTTCAATAATGTTGTCGGTAGCTACAGCTATATGCTGAACTCCAGCACCATTGTAAAAATCAATGTATTCTTCAATCTGAGACTTTCTACGCCCTTCTGCGGGTTCATTAATAGGGAACTTAATCCTACCCGTTCCGTTGCTCATCACTTTACTCATCAGAGCAGTATATTCAGTAGAAATGTCCTTATCATCAAAGGAAACCAGCTGAGTGAAGCCCATTACTTTTGCATAAAACTCGCACCACTTGTTCATTTCTCCCCATCCTACATTACCTACCATGTGGTCGATAAATTTGAGACCAACTGGAGCCGGGCTATAATCAGATTCCCAGGCTTGAAAGCCTGGCATAAATACGCCTTTGTAATTACTTCTTTCAACAAAGATGTGAAGGGTCTCACCATAAGTGTGAATTCCGGACTTAACTACGTAACCGTGCTCATCTTCTTCTTTTTGAGGCTCCATAAAAGAAACTGCCCCTCTTTTTGTTGTTTCTTCCCAGGCTTTTGTAGCATCATCAACCCAAAGGGCGATCACTTTTACTCCATCACCGTGCTTATTAATGTGCTCATTAATTGGCCCATCCTGTTGAAGAGGAGAAGTAAGTACAAGCCTTATCTTATCTTGCTGTAAAACATAGGACACAGTATCCTTTTTTCCGGTTTCCAGACCTGCATAGGCAACAGACTGAAAACCAAAAGCTGTTTTATAAAAATGAGCCGCCTGTTTTGCGTTGCCCACATACATCTCTACATAATCAGTTCCATTGATAGGAAGAAAGTCTTGTGCGTCTTTAAAAATTTTCTCTCCTGTATAATTAGTATTTTCCATTGCTGTTACGCTTGTAATTTCAATCATTATTTATTCTAACCAAGACTTATGGTAGTCTTTTACTAATAGGCTCATTGCAGCCTCAGTCACTTTTAACGGTTTAAAGGTATCCACCATCACCGCTAATTCTTCCGTATCCTTTGCCCCTAAACTTCTCTCCATTGCTCCTGGGTGAGGTCCATGAGGAATACCTGCAGGGTGCAAAGTAATCTGGCCTCTTTCGATATTGTTCCGGCTCATAAAATCACCATCGACATAATACAATACCTCATCAGAGTCAATATTACTATGATTATAAGGTGCCGGCACAGACTCTGGGTGATAATCATACAACCTCGGTACGAAAGAACAAACCACAAAAGCGTCAGTTTCGAATGTCTGGTGCACTGGAGGTGGTTGATGAACTCTACCGGTTATTGGCTCAAAATCATGAATTGAAAAGGCATATGGGTAGTTATACCCATCCCAACCAACAACATCAAATGGGTGAGTTGCATAAACATACTCATGAATCATTCCTTCTTTTTTTACCTTGATAATAAAGTCTCCTTTCTCATTGTGTGTTTCAAGGTCGGATGGTCTTCTGATATCCCGTTCACAATATGGTGAATGCTCCAATAACTGCCCAAACCAGTTTCTGTATCTTTTAGGCGTGTAAATTGGTCGGTGAGATTCAACTATAAAGAGCCTGTTTTCCTTAGTATCAAAATCTATTTGATAGATCATTCCTCTCGGAATCATCAGGTAATCCCCATATTTAAATTTCAAGTTCCCGACTAGTGTTCTAAGTGTACCCGACCCTTCATGAATAAAAATCAATTCATCACAGTCGGTGTTTTTATAGAAATAATCTCTCAAAGAGTTTTGAGGCGCTGCTAAAACAATATCACAATCGCTATTGGTTAAAACCGGAACTCTACTATCCAGAAAGTCCGCTTTAGGCGTGACAGAAAATCCTTTTAACCCCAATGAAAGCATGTTTTTTTCTACAGCTATCTTTGGCGTAACGTCATAAGACCTTAAAATTTCCTTTACCTGTGTAGGTCTGTGTTCATGATAAAGGAGAGATGACATTCCATCAAATCCGATTGTACCAAACAGCTGTTCGTAATAATAACCACCATCCTCTTTTTTGAAGGTGGTGTGCCTTTTATGAGGTATCTTTCCTAATTGGTGATAAAACGGCATAGTCTTAAAATTTACTTACACAAGTTGCTTAAGAGAGTAATCCAACGCCCTTTTCGATATTCCATTTTTGTCAGATGATAAATCATGGACATTTTGCAAACCTTTTCTGATTACCTCCGAAGTATCTTCAAAAATTGCATCATCCGTGAGCGCCACGCCTCCTTCCATAAGATACGCAAAAACACGCGCCATTCCACAATTGGCAATAAAGTCTGGAATCACAGATAGGTTATCGTCTGCATATAGTCCTGTTTCTCCAAAAAAGATTTCCGGATCATTAAATGGCACATTGGCTCCACATGAAATTACTTCAAGCTTAGTACCAATCATTCTGCTTACCTGGTCTTTAGTGATCAATCTGGAAGCAGCAGCTGGAACAAATATTTCAAAATCAAGTCCCCAGATAGCTTCATTCACTTCATCAAAAGGCATCATATTGTCGGCAGCCAATTGGTTTCCATTCCTATTCACAAAAAGTGATCTTATTTCTTCAAGTGTAAAACCATCCTGATTGATTAAGCCACCCTCTCTATCTATAATTCCTACAATCTTAACCCCCATCTGAGCCAGATAGAAACCAGCCGCTGCACCGACATTTCCCCAGCCCTGAATAACTGCTCGTTTCTGTCTATAGTCGCCTCCCCAGATATCATAATAGTGATGTATGGCCTGGGCTACTCCATAGCCGGTAATCATATCGGCTACCTTGTATTTTTTCGATACATCCGGAGAGTACTCTGGGTTTTCGATCACTTTAACCACACCATTTCTTAATTGGCCAATCCTATTAATCTTAGAAGCTTCATTCGGTTTAAAATGTCCATTAAAGACACCTTCTTGAGGATGCCAGATACCAGCTTCTTCTGTCATTGCTATTACTTCGTGGACCTCGTCAACATTAAGATCTCCTCCAGTTCCGTAATAAAACTTAAGCAATGGGCTCACCGCAGCAAACCATCTTTTAAGCACACCTTCTTTTCCAGGGTCATTCGGATCAAAGTCAATACCTGATTTTGCTCCACCAATCGGTGGGCCAGAAATTGTAAACTTAACTTCCATGGTTTTCGCCAAAGACTCAACCTCTCTTTTGTTTAGTCCTTTACGCATTCTCGTTCCACCTCCGGCAGCTCCTCCTCTCAATGAGTTAATTACTACCCAACCTTTTGCATCAGTCTCCTGATCTCTCCACTCAAAAACTATTTCCGGAGCTTTATTCTCAAATTTCTCAAGTAAACTATCCATTCGATGTATTCAATTTCAGCTTTTAGCAAAGCTAAATATAAGCGGAATAGCTTATTCAATTCCAACACAAAACCAACCTAAAATATAGGATTCATCTAATTAAACAATTAAACAAAGTTGATTCCTCTAAAATACAGTTAATTTTAAGGCCTAAACAGTTGATTCCTCTAAATGAAACTTGATAACACCGATATTCGAATTCTTGAAATACTCCAACAAGATGGACGCATTACCACCAAAGCACTAGCAGATCAATTAAACCTGTCAACAACACCTGTTTTTGAAAGAGTAAAGCGTCTGGAACGTGAAGGCATAATTAAACAATATGCGGCCCTTCTGGATAACAGGAAACTAGACCTGATTCTTACCGTTTTCATATCCATCAGCTTGACAAAACACTCAAGATCATATTTAGAGAAATTTGTGAAAGAAATTAATCAATACCCTGAAGTGATGGAATGCTATCATATTGCAGGAAATTTCGACTTTCTCTTAAAGGTTGTGGCAAAAAACATGGAAGTATACGAAACCTTTATCCTTACAAAACTATCTACAATAGCTAACCTAGGGCAAGTCCAAAGTTCATTTGTGCTTTCAAAAAACATTCACAGAACAGCATTTAGTTTGTAACCCTCAAAGGTTTTTGCGTTGATAAAAGTAATCGATTGCATCTGAAATGAATTATCACTTAGCTTTGCCAGAATTATTTTCAATTTGCCACTCATCACTGGTAGGGTATTTGATAATGAAAAGGATATGAGTCTGAAAGACTCAACATTTCAGGAAATAAAAAAACCATAAACAAGTTAAAATACTGATTTCCAATCTCAGGGCATGCTAAAGAAAGTACTACTTATAATATTTCTTCTATTACCGCTTGCATTATCAGCACAAGACCCCAATGATTGTGTTAATGCCCTAACAGTTTGTGGAAATACCAACTTGAGTTTCAATTCGGCTGGCCCAGGCGCAGATGACCTTGCCAACACAAACAACTTCACCACATGCGGAGTTCTTGAAAATCAAAGCTTATGGCTTAGGGTTCCAATAGCCACCTCTGGAACGCTCGGCTTTACCCTAACACCAAATGCAGCTGATGATTACGACTTTGCCATTTTTGGCCCTGACGTAGACTGTAACAACCTTGGTGGTTCAATCAGGTGTTCTTTTGCAGGAACTAACGGAGCTACTGGACTAAACAACACTGAAACTGACGTGTCTGAAGATGGCGGTGGAAATGCATTTGTAAGAGAGTTAGATGTACAGGCAGGAGAAACATATATCATTCTAATAGACAACTTTAGTAATTCCAACAGAGGCTTTGATTTAGTTTGGAATGGTACAGCTCAAATTGTTGACGCCCCTACTATTAACACGGTTCCCGACCAAGACGTTTGTGATGTTGGCAATGATGGATCTGAGGATTTTGACTTAACCACTCTGGATAACTTGGTAGCTAATGGGGCACCAGATGTGGCAATCTCTTATCATGCAAACGAGCCTGATGCTATTTTAGGGAATAACCCTTTAGCTAACATTTATTCAGCCTCAACAGGAGACAGAATTTTTATACGCGCCACTTCTACAAACGAGGGCTGTGCTTCAGTGGGCAACTTTACATTTAATCTTTTACCAAACCCTGAAGGTCTTAGCATAGTTGGTCCAGCTTCAGTCTGCCCTGATGTGGACAATATTGTTTACAATATTTCAGGAGACGCAGGCTACAGCTACCAATGGTCCGTTGGCGGTGGAACTATAGTTTCGGGAGGTAACTCTACTCAGGTTGAAGTTAACTGGGGTAGCGCTGATCCGAATGCCTTTCTTCAGGCAATTCCAACAAACACTGAAGGCTGTATTGGACCTCCGGTAAGGCTTGATGTAGTAATAAACACAAGACTACAACCCGCATTACCTCAAGGCCCTTTAACACTTTGTATAACGGATAACACCGAAGGCGTATACTCAGTACCCGCATCAAATGGATCGATATATGAATGGTTTGTGGAGCATGGCACTTTTGTTTCTTCCAATAATACTAATGAGGTAACCATCAGGTGGAATACAGATCAACCGGGGAGAGTTTGGCTAAGAGAGTTCAATCCTAACATTGCTAACTGCGAAGGTTTTTCAAATGTCCAGACTGTCAACTTTTTTCCACAAATTTTTGTAAATACTACTATAGAAAATGTGAGGTGCTTTGGTGAGGCAACCGGAAGTATCAACCTTCAGGTAAGTGGTGGACTTGCTCCTTTTAATATTGTTTGGGACAATGGTAGTACTGCGACAAGTAGGTCGGGTCTTATTGCAGGAGATTATACCTATACCGTTACAGACGGAAATATGTGTCAGGTAATGGAAACTATTACGATCACAGAACCTACAAGACTGGTTATTGACAACATTACCACTGGTAACCTGTCTTGTTTTCAGGATTTTAGTGGCACGGCAGAAGCAGTAGTTTCAGGTGGTACAGCGCCTTATCGCTATAATTGGCGAATCAATGGCGCTTCCATTTCTACTTCACCAGTAGTACTTAACGGTGTTGCGGCAGGCGATTACGAACTAATCATTACAGATGCTAACAACTGTACAACAAGTAGTAATTTCACGCTTACTGAACCTCTACTTCTGGAAGCAGACCTGGATCAGTTAATCAACAACCCTATTTGCCCTCAGGCCACTAACGGAGAAGTTACCGTTGGTGCCAAAGGAGGAACTCCGGATTATACTTTTGTCTGGGAACTTACTCCTCAACAAACTGGCCCTACTGCAACAGGCCTGGCAAGAGGTACTTATAGAGTAATTATATCCGACATGAATGGTTGTACAACAAGTCAAACCGTAGAAGTCCAGGAACGGTTTCCAAGGGTTGTTATTCCATCTGCATTCTCTCCGAACGGAGATAACATCAATGATACATTTAGCCCTATTACTACCTGTAGTTTAGCCAATTTCAGCATGGTAATTTATAACAGGTGGGGAAATCCAGTCTACTCAAGCAACAATATTGAAGAAAGCTGGGATGGAACCTTTAAAGGAAGTGCCTTAGCCCCTAACCAATACACCTATTTAGTTTCATATCAGTTTGTGGTAAACGATCAGCTTTTCAACGAATCTATCAGGGGCAACATCACGCTTGTGAAGTAGGATATTCAAAAGCTCAACATCGAAAACACTTCTTCTGACATCTAACTTCTCTCTTACGACTTAAAACTCTATTTTTGCCCTTCAAATTTTATTAGCGTAAATCAATGTCAATTTCAACAAAGTACACCCCACAAGAAATCGAAGATAAGTGGTATGCACACTGGATGGATAAAGGCTATTTTAAAGCCAAAGCTAACCCAGACAAAGAACCATTTACTATAGTAATACCTCCCCCTAATGTGACAGGGGTATTGCATATGGGACACATGTTGAATAACACCATTCAGGACGTGCTCATCAGAAAAGCCCGAATGGAAGGTAAAGAAGCACTTTGGGTACCAGGAACTGACCATGCATCAATCGCCACAGAAGCTAAGGTGGTTAGAATGCTTAGAGAAAAAGGCATAAAGAAGTCTGACCTATCAAGAGATGAATTCTTAAAGTATGCCTGGGAGTGGAAAGAGAAGTATGGTGGCATTATTCTCGAACAGCTTAAGAAACTAGGTGCTTCTTGTGACTGGGATCGTACTGCTTTCACAATGGACGAAGGCTATCATAAGGCGGTTCTGAGAGTATTCGTTGACCTTTACAAAAAAGGATATATATATCGCGATTGGCGTATGGTAAACTGGGATGTTGAAGCTCAGACCACAGTATCCAATGAAGAAGTAATTTATGCTGACAAAGAGGAGAACTCCAAGCTCTACAAAGTTCAGTATAACATTAAGGATTCTGATGAAAAAGTGATCATTGCTACGCAAAGACCTGAAACCATTATGGGGGATACAGGAATTGCTGTTAACCCAAAGGATGACCGTTTTAACCACTTGATTGGAAAGAAAGCGCTAGTTCCATTTATCAACAGGGAAATCCCGATTATTGGTGACGACTATGTTGAGATTGAATTTGGTACTGGTTGTCTGAAAGTAACACCTGCTCATGACCCTAATGATTACGAAATAGGGCAAAGACACAATCTGGAAATCGTAGATACCATAAGTCTTGATGGTACGCTAAACGAAAAATGTGAAGTTCCTTCCTATATAGGAATGGATAGGTTTAAAGTAAGAAAGCAAATCATCAAAGACCTTGATGAAGCAGGCTATCTTGTTGGAGACGAAGACTTCACTACTAAAATCGGTCGTTCAGAAAGAACCAATTCTGTAATAGAGCCTAAGCTTTCTTTACAGTGGTTCATCAACATGAAAGAAATCTCAAAAACCGCTCACAAAGTGGTAATGGAAGATGATGTTGAACTTGTACCCTCCAAATTCAAAAACACTTACAACCACTGGATGGAAAATGTAAGAGACTGGTGTATCTCACGTCAGTTATGGTGGGGACAAAGAATTCCGGCTTACTATTATGGTGAAGGAGACAGTGACTATGTTGTAGCAGAATCTGCAGAGGAAGCATTAGTGCTTGCCCAGGAAAAGTCTGGCAAAAACCTATCTGCAAATGACCTGAGACAAGACGAAGATGTTTTGGATACCTGGGCATCTTCCTGGTTATTCCCGATAGCTGTTTTTGATGGCTTTGATGATGAATATTTCGATAAGGAAACCGGAAAGATTATAAAAGGTAAAAATGCAGACCTGGATTACTTCTATCCTACCTCCGTTCTTGTAACCGCTCCTGAGATTCTATTCTTCTGGGTAGCCAGAATGATTATTGCCGGATATGAATACATGGATGAAAAACCTTTCAAACATGTTTACCTGACCGGGATTGTAAGAGACAAACAGAGGAGAAAAATGTCCAAATCTCTAGGTAACTCTCCAGACCCATTGGATTTGATCAAAGATCTTGGAGCTGATGCTGTAAGAACCGGAATGCTATTCTCTTCTCCTGCTGGTAACGACTTACTGTATGATGAGAAACTAGTGGAGCAAGGAAGAAATTTTGCTAACAAAATATGGAATGCTTTCAGACTTGTTAAAGGCTGGGAAGTAAAGGGTGACTCTATGCCAGAGGAAAATAGAGTAGCTGTTCAATGGTTTGATGCGAGGTTCAATGCGGCACTAACGGAAATTGAAGATCACTTTAGCAAGTTCAGAATTTCAGATGCCTTAATGAGCACTTATAAGTTAATCTGGAATGACTTCTGTTCATGGTATCTGGAAATGATAAAGCCAGCCTATGGCGAACCTATAGACCCCGCTACCTATGAGGTAACACTCAATATTTTTGAGAAAATCATGAAGGTGCTTCATCCTTTTATGCCTTTTATCTCAGAAGAAATTTGGGGACAAATCAGAGAACGAGCTAATGGTCAGGACATCATTGTATCTGCCTGGCCAGTTATTGGCGATACTAATCCAGCAATTATTGCTGATGCTGAAAAGGTTTTTGAACTGGTTTCCAACATCAGAAATGTCAGAAGCAGTAAAGGAATGTCTCCAAAAGAGCAACTAAATTTGTATATCAAATCTTCTGACAAAAAAGCTTACCGAACTTTTGAGGGTACTATTAAAAAACTTGGAAACATTGGCGAGTTGAGTTTCACTGATTCAAAAATTGAAAATGCTTTGAGTTTTGTGATAAAGTCAGATGAGTTTTATTTACCAATTGCGGCCGGCACTATAGATGTAGAACAGGAAAAGGAAGAAATCAACAAAGAGCTGGAATACACAAAAGGCTTTTTGAACTCCGTTGTGAAAAAACTCAGCAACGAACGCTTTGTTAATAATGCTCCTGAACAAGTAGTCGCTAACGAAAAGAGGAAACAAGCTGATGCAGAAGCCAAAATCAAAGTACTGGAAGAGAAACTTAGTTCATTAAACTAAATAACCTTCCAAACGTAGATTTTGATGTGCGTTATATAAAACAATTAAGCCATAACCAGATCAGGTATATATCACTACCTTTTCTGGCTTTGGCTTTGGTTCATTTTATTTCCTATGGACTTCTACCATGGGATGAAAGCTATCAATTTCCACTAATTCTATTTCTGTCTACTTTATTCATTTGCATTTGTTGTTGCGAAATAAATACACTCAGTTATCACAGACTTAGCAAAAGACTGTCACTTGAAGAAAACCCACTGAGAACCATCTCAGTCCAGCTGATTTCTTCTTTGGTACTGACCACCTTGGTTTTTGCGATCACTGTTTATAGCATCAACTATTTTGTTTTTGGGCAAATTGCTTCATTCAGTCGCTTTCTCTCTTCTCTTTTTATAGCACTACTGATTATTTCTATTGAAACACTGGTGTATATAATAAGAGACTTTAAAAATCTGAGCATAAATCAAACTCCTGCTACAGGAAAAAAGCAGATACTCATTTCCACCTACAACAAAACCCTTAGTATAGACCAAGAAGAACTTGCCTATATTTTTTCACAAAAGGGCTTAGTCTATCTCGTTAAAAAGAATGGAGAAAAATTACTTACTCAATTTAGTTCTTTAAATGAACTCCTTGAAAATCACCAATTCGATCATTTCTTCAAACTCAATAGACAGTTTATGGTGAGTTCCTCAGCCATCCATGAGATTCAGAAAGACATTAATCAAAAACTTCAGGTAAGCCTTCATCCCACAGCTCAAAACATCCCCAGTCGAGTTACTGTGAGCCGATACACCAGCCCTACATTCAAAAAGTGGATGAATCAGTAGCCACCATTCATTCTACAATCTGATACCATTCATTTTATCTCTTCAAAAGCAGGCCTTCATCATTTGCAAATCAGCCGTAGCTAAGCAGTAACAATTTCAAAACTGATTTACAAAATGAAAAAACTAGTACTCATTATAGCAGCCGCATTGGCTCCATTTACTTTTCCAAACGGAGGAAAGGTATCAAAGAAAGAAAAAGCCTTTGCCATTAAATATATGGAGTCTTCCATGAAGGATATTTTCAAATCAATCAAAGGCCTTTCGGCTGAGCAATGGAACTACAAAGCATCAGAGAGCTCTTGGTCTGTAGCAGGTACCTGCGAACACTTATTTATAGCCGAACAGGCTATTGGACAAAACGTAAAGAACAACATTATTAAAAATGAATCATTCAGATTAACAATTCCTGAATCAGAAAAAATAACAGACAAACAAGTAATTGAAAAAATCTCTGATCGTACTCCTGCAAACAGGGTCAAAACTGCTCCTGCATTTGAACCTAAAGGTATGTTTAGTTCTCCAAAAGAATTTATTGCTAAGTACAAAGAAGCAAGAAAGCAAAACATTGAATTTCTCAAAAACACGGAGGATGAACTAAAGGCTTACTATTTCGAAAGTCCGGTTGGTAAGATATCAGCTTACCAATGGCTTCTGCTCTTGAGTGCTCATGCCGAAAGACATCATAGACAAATGAAAGAAGTAATTAGTGCAACTAACTTTCCAAACAAGTAATGACTTTTAGAAAACTCAATACTGTAGCGCTTTCCGCAATTGCGATATTCATTTTGAATGTGGCAATCACCTCGTGCAACTCGAGTGGTAGTAAACAAAGTCTGATTGGCACCTGGGAAAACGTATCATTAACAGTTGGTATCGAAACACAAAATGGGAGCAATTCTTCATCTCAACTAATTGTTAACAAAGGTGAATGGGAGAAAATCATGAAAATTCAGCCTATTAAAACCACATACTTACCTGATGGCAAGTTTACATCCAGCTATTATGCATTAGATGGTTCTCCTCTTGGTAAAGAAGAGGGAAAGTGGTTCATAAGAAACGATTCCTTAATACTTGAATCGACTAATTACTCTAATAGTTACGCTTTAAAGTTTAAGGGAAACACAGCGCAATTCATTTCTAAATTAGACTGGGATCAGGACGGAGAAAATGATGATTTATATGATGGGTGGCAAAGGAAAATTGACTAGTCCAATGAGGATTAATTGACCCGTCCTAAAATAAGTTGACGGTTTTATAAAAGATTAAGAAGAGTTGTTCAGGCTATCCTGAACAACTCTTT
>CANLOY010000010.1 GCA_947493005.1 uncultured Roseivirga sp. | reverse complement strand
TTGGGTGATTGGGTGATTGGGTGATTGGGTGATTGGGTGATTGGGTGATTGGGTGAAAAATCAAATTTTCAGAACTTGTTATCAATTATTCATTGTTAATTCTTCATTAAGCATTCTACCTACTCCTTAGGAAGTGAACGATACAGCTGATAAATACCTCCTGTAGTTCCTACCAATACCATTAGAATTACAAAGAGAGCATTTCCGTTATTCCACCACTGATCCATTTTGTAACCTAACCAACCACAAAGACCAATAGTCAGGAACAATTGAATTCCTAACTGAGAGTATTTGAGATAGTTGTTTGAATTCTCTTTCATCAGTTAGAAAGATACTGATTTAATACGATTTCCAGTTCTGCGCTAACCGGGCTTGGAGCATTCTTTTCAACCAACTTTCCTTCCTTGTTAAAAATCAAATACCTGGGAATTGCTTCAATTTCAAGTTGTTGCTTCATTTCAGACTTTTCATGGTTCAATACAAGGTAATTGTGCACATACCCTTCCAAACCATCACTCTTGCTTGCTTTTCTCCACTCCTCTTGACCTCTGTCTATAGAAAAATAAACAAATGCCACCTCTTTGTCTCCAAAGGCCTCTCTTAGCTTTAAGGAAGAGGGCATTGCAGTACGGCATGGTGCGCACCAACTTGCCCAATAGTCTACATACACCACTTTCCCTTTCAGCTCTTTCAATAAACCAGTAAGCATTTTAGTTGAACCCTTTTCATTTAATAAATTCAAACCAACGGAAGCGTTTACAAGGTGTTCCTGATTCAATAGAAAGTTGCTCTGAAATTGCTGCATAAACATGGAATCATTGGGATAAGTGTTTTGATAGTCCGTTGCGTAAGCCGATATGGTTTCATAAGGCTCTGCATTTTCAACCATTCTATTTAGGCATAGCAATCTTGCCTTTGCTAAAAGAGGTTCTTCAAAATGTTGGCCTAATAAGTCATAGGCACGTTTATAATCTATATGGAGCTTATTGGAAGACCGATCCTTCTCGCCTTTCAGAATTACTTCTTGTATATAAAAGAAAAGATAATGCAACCCATGTTGACTCTTCATTAGAAAATCAGGCTCAAAATAAGGGCTATTGATTAACCTTAGCATCAACTCCTTGTCCTCGGTTTTCCTAACCAGAAAAGAAAGCCTGAGAAAGTTCTTATTCAGCTGAAGTTCTTCCTGAACACTTAAGTCAAAATCGTCTTCCTTCAATTCCTTATCTAATGGACTAATAATAGACCGAACTTCATCGAAAGCACTTTCTGTAAAATTATTCAACACATCTGGAAACTCGCTATAGAAGCCTTCTTGAAAAAATATGGGAATAAGTTCTTTTGTAGAATAGTCGTTGGATACTCTCATACTTTGTGAACTATCAGTCTTAACCAATAAGTTATAAAGAGAGTCTTGTTTTGCTCCAGTTAAGACCTCAATCTGGCCTTGTTCTGAAATAATGTTTTTAAGATTTGAGCCTTTAAAATCAATACCATCCCTCTCTAAACTAATGTATAATGAGTCTCCAGGAATCACTATTAATTCTTTACTGAAAGAAAACTTGCTATCAATTGTCAATAGCCTCTCTCTACCAATTTCAATCAAAAGAGTGTCTGCTGGCTCATATATGAGATGCTGTTTTTGAAGAGTATCGGCAATTCCGACTCTAAAACTTAAAGAAAGCGGAGAAGTAGTTTTATTTTGAATACTAACCCATAAAGCAGTCAACGGGGGGGCTGAACCTTCAACCTCATTACTGACTTCTTTGGTGCATGATAAGACAAAGAGGGTTAAAAATATCAGTATATACTTAACTTCTCTGAAAGGAGTAGAAGTGGCTTGATCAATTGTCAATGACATACTGCCAAAGTAGAGATAAAGCAAAACTAATTCAATAGTTATTGAGTTAGTTTTTTTAAGCTCTCTTAATGGCTTGCTCTGAAGATCGGCTTTGTGGAATAGTAATCTCAATGTCTTTTGCCAGGTGACCCATCTTACAACCACCGTTAAAGGTTGCTCCAGGTTCAACTACTAATTGATTGGTTAAGATATCTCCATTGATAATAGCTGTTGGTTTAAGTATCAGCAGTTCGGAGATTTCTATATTACCTTTAATATTACCTGCAACTTCGCCAGACCGTGCAACTACATTACCATCTACATAAGCTTCAGGACCCATTACAAATTTGGCCTTAGCTTTGGCATTCCCATATACTTTTCCTTCAATTCTGATATTACCAGCCGACTCTATACTACCTTCAAGTATGGTTTCCCTACCAATGATATTACTCGTTTGGCTAAGCTCATCGGTTGGTCTTTTTTCTTCTTTTGAAAACATGGTTGAGTCTGTTTTTTAAAAGTCAGTCAAAATGAAATAAACTCTTCAGGGTTAACAGCCGAGCCATTGTACCAAAGCTCAAAATGTAAGTGTGGCCCTGAAGACAATTCACCTGTATTTCCAATAATTGCCACAATTTCTCCAGCGGTGATAAAGTCACCCACCTCTTTCGTAAGTGTTGCATTATGCTTATAAATAGAAATCAGGTTCTCTCGGTGTTGTACAGCAATTACATTACCTTCTGTTTGTGTCCAGGTAGCCAATATCACAGTACCATCTGCAATACATTTAACTGGCTCGTCTTTTCTGGAAACAACATCTATCCCAAAATGCTCAGTTTGAGCATTAAAAGGTTCTGAAATATAGCCACTTATGGGCGAAAAAAAGTATAACTGCCTTAATTCATCATTTTCTATATTCCCGGTCAGCAAAAAGTCACTTCCTTTTTCAAACTCCGACTTGAACATGGAATCCGTAGCGTTGAGTTTTTCGGCATCTCTATTTGTAGAAGTCTGTGGTGTTTGACTCTCTGGTAATTCATCAGATGTTACATCACCATCCATGATTTTCTTGAAGCTCGTAATAAACCGGTCTCTACTTTCCAGCTCTTGAGCTAATGAGTCCAGTGAAATCCTCATGTGTACCAAATCTTTTCTGGTTTCCTGTTCAGCGTATCTAGGATCGAACCATTGAGAGAGGCCAGTATTGATCAAATAGAAGCTCAATGCCAGCACTACCAGAAAGATTAAGAAGCTAAAGAATACTACCTTTGCATAAGTAAATTTATAAGTGGCTTTTTCAGAAAAATCCTCTTCATTCTGAATGATAAAAATGTGTCTGGTGTTTAACCAGTTAGATAAGGTTTTCTTAAATCGTGCCACAATAGAAAATAAAGGGAAACAAAAATATTCATTAAATACTAATCAGATACTTTTTATTGTATTAATTACGCGTTAATCTACGTTGCTATTCAAAACTCACTTTCATTTGAGAATCAACAATTTACATATCACAAGATTTTTTTATCTGCTACTTATAATCGGGCTTTGGGGCTGTAATTCCAAAGGCTATCAGAATATGAACGCCAGGTATAATGGCTATTTCTATGCCAACCAATACCTGAATGAGACTTACCAAAGCCTGGAAGATAGGTATGCTTATAATTTCAACGATGTTTTAAAGGTTTTTCCAGAGATAGACTCTGGAACCATTAACGCCAATAAGGCCAAACTAGACGATGCTTTTAAAAAGGCTTCTCAGGTAATTGAATGGTATAAAAGCAGTGACTGGGTAGATGACAGTTACCTCATCATTGGCAAAATAAGGCACCTGAGAGCGCAATTCCAGTTTGCCATAGAGACTTTTCAGTATATCAATCAAACCAGTAAAGACGACAATGCCAGACAAGCAGCTCTGGTTGCCCTCATGAGAACCTATATGGATATGGGTGATGTTGAAAGGGCACAGGATGTTTCCAATTATCTGGAATTAGAAGAAGAAATAACTGATGCAAACAATCTTGATTATAAAGTGCTATTGGCCGAATTTCATCAAAGACAGGGTAATGAAGAAGGTGTAGAAGAAGCATTACAGGAAGTAAATGAGCTAATAAAAAACAGAGACCAAAAAGCAAGAACCAATTTCATCTTGGGACAGCTTGCCCAGAAAAGTGGAAACAACAAAGAGGCCACCGATTATTATAACCTAGCATTAAAAGGGAATCCTCCATACGAATTGGTTTTTCATGCCCAACTGAATAAAATGTCGCTAAAAGACTATTCCAGATCGAGCCAGGATCAAATAGAAAAGCTCTATAAAACATTTGACAAAATGTTAAGGGATGGTAAGAACCTGGAATACCAGGATAAGATTTATTACGTAATGGGTCAGTTGGAACAGAAACGATCTGGTTACGATAAAGCAATTGCCAACTATCGATCGGGGACTCAAGTTGAACAACCTAACCAAAGACAGCAAGGTTTGACTTACCTGAGAATGGGTGAAATCTATTTCGACCAATTTGAAGATTATCAACGTTCGAGCCTATATTATGACAGTGCGGTAGCCAAACTACCAGAGGATGAGGCTGGCTATGACAAAATTGTAAAGAAGCAAACCATCCTTAAGGACTTTGTAACACAACTGAATACCATAGCACTAAACGATAGCCTTTTGGCACTCTCTGAGATGAACCCTGTCTCATTAGACGCATTCCTCGATAAACATTTAAGAGCTGAAGCAGCAAAGAAAAAGGAACTGGAGAAAAAGCAGAACAGAAGCAATAGTGCTTCTAACATAATTGCCAGTACTAATACAGACACTTCTGGCGATAATACTTGGTATTTCTACAATCAGGCAGCCATAGGTCAAGGGCAGTTAGAGTTCCAGAGAAACTGGGGCAATCGCCCATTAGAGGACAATTGGCGTAGATCTAGTAAAACTTCTGTAGCATTTGGCCTTGATGAATCTTTACTTTCAGAAGAAGAGAGAGAAGAACAAGAAGAAAAGCAACCTAAAGGGGAAAGTAATAGTGAATTTGAAGCGGAGAAAGAAAAACTGCTAGAAACCATTCCAAGAACTGACGAAGCAAAAACAGCAGCGTATCAGGCTATTCAGGAAGCACTTTTCAATCTGGGCAGAATTTACAGGTTTGGTTTAATACGAGAAGATCAATCGGCCATAAGTTATGAAACACTATTGAGTAGGTTCCCAAATACAGAATTCAAGCTGGAATCATTATTCGCTCTTTATACATTGTTTGAAGTAAAAGATCCACCTAGAGCAGCACAATATAAACAGCAGATTATATCTGAATTCCCTGAAAGCCTGACTGCTAAAACACTAATCAACCCTAACTATCTTCAGGAAAAAGAAGAGAGAAACATAAGGCTACAAAAGCAGTATGCCGATGCGTATAGAATGTACGAGTCTGGCAATTATGTAGGAGCAGATCAAATGATCAATAATGCTTTAGCCTCTTTTGAAGATGTAGACTTTTTACCCACAGTGGAGTTACTATCTGCCATTCTGAAGGCCAAAACAGAAGGGCTTTTTGCTTATGAAAAAGCGCTTGAAAACTTCATTGCCAAACACCCTGAAGGGCCTTTATTTGATTATGCCAACAACCTACTTACTGGATTGAAGCCTGCAAAGGAGGAAATTCTTACTGATCGTGGTTTTATCTTTAGCGAAGATTTCAAACAGCTACACTTGGTTGCTGTCACAATTGATACAGCTGTTAACAATGTTAAGGACATCAAGTCTGCGATAGAAGCTTTGAACAAAGAAAAGTTTCCAAACCAACGTTTCAGTATTGGCAACATAGCCTTTAAAGAGAAAAGCGGGATTGAAATAATGTATATCAATTCCTTTAAGACTAAATCTGCTTCTGAACGTTATAGAGCCATAATGGAAGAATCGCTAAAAGCAGTTATAAAACAAGAAGACACTAATTTTCATAATTTTGCCATATCTATAGACAACCTTCAGTTTTTAATTGATAGCGAGGAAATAGAAGAGTACGTGAAATTCCATAAGAAATTTTATAAGTAGATGAGCTTGAAAAGCAAACTCTTTGAGAACAGACCTTTATTAAAAAAGCTAACCATAGCAGCATGGGTATTCTTTGTGCTAGTCGTAGTGGGGCTTCCCTCTTACATCTGGGCAGTAAGTTCAAATGTAAACAATTGGTTTGGTGAACTGCCTACTTATAGTCAATTAGAAAATCCAAAACAGAACCTTACTTCTACACTATGGACATCTGATGGTGTACAACTTGGATCAGGGTACTTTAGAGACAACAGAAACCCTGTAACGTATGATGAGTTAGGAGATAACCTGGTCAATGCCTTACTGGCTGCCGAAGATATCAGGTTTAAAAGTCATTCTGGCATCGATCTGGAAAGTATGTTCAGAGTAGCCTATGGAGTACTCACTTTTAACCGAAGAGGAGGAGGAAGTACTATCAGTCAGCAATTAGCAAAACAGTTGTTTTCAACAAGAAGAAGAACCGAAGAAAGCAAGGGCAAGCTTGAAGGAAAAAACAGATTTCTCGATGAACTTATTTATAAAACCAAAGAATGGATATTATCTGTAAGGCTCGAAAGGTCATACACTAAACAAGAGATTATGGCCATGTACTACAATACAGTAGAGTTTGGCAATAACGCTTTTGGAATAAAATCGGCAGCTAAAACATACTTCAATAAGCTACCTAATCAGTTGACTATTCCTGAAGCAGCAGTATTGGCAGGAATGCAAAAGCGAGTAAGTGCTTTTCGACCAGAAACCAACCCTGAAGCTTCCAAATGGAGAAGAAATGTAGTAATGAGTCAGATGGTTAAATATGACTTTCTGGATAAAGAAGCTTTCGACACTTTGAGCCCTAAAGACATTGAACTTGATTTTAAACGCCAGAATCAAAATGCTGGACTGGCACAGTACTTTAGAGAAGTTGCCAGAATTGATCTAAGAAACCTCTGCGCTAGCCTTGGATATGACCTTTATGGTGATGGGCTGAAAATTTACACCACTATAGATAGCCGCATGCAGAAGTATGCTGAAGAGGCGACCGACAGCGCCATGTACAAGGTTCAATACCTATTCGATTCCTTAATCACAAAAGAAGGAAGAGACCTTTGGATCGATAGCAAGGGAAGAGAAATTGAAGGTTTTTTTGAAGAGAACGTTATCCCAAGAACACCCGCTTACCGTAGTCTTCTGGAAAGGTATGGTGAAGAATCAGATTCCATCGATTACTACATGAATAAGCCTAAAGAAATGACGGTGTTTTCGTGGAATGGTGAGATAGACACGCTAATGAGCACGGTCGACTCACTTAAGTACTACAAGCAGTTTTTGCAAAGTGGCTTCATGGCATCAGATCCAAATACAGGAGCCATCAAAGCCTGGGTTGGTGGTATCAATTACAAGTACTTTAAATTTGACCATGTAAGGCAAGGTAAGAGACAACCCGGGTCTCTTTTCAAACCCTTTGTTTATGCCACAGCTGTAGAGCAAGGCTACTCTCCATGCTATACTTTTAAGGATGAAGCGGTCTCTATTGACATCCCTTTTCAGGATGAGCCTTGGAGTCCACAAAATGCTGAGAGTCGATTTAGTGGTGAAGACATGACAATGAAGTCAGCCATGGCCAACTCTGTTAATTCCATAACAGCCCGTGTAATGGACATTGTAAAGCCAGAAAAGGTGGTTAATATGACCAAAAGAACAGGAATTAAAAGCAAAATCCCTCCGTATTACTCTATAGCTCTGGGAACCGAAAATGCATCACTACATGAGTTAGTGGGAGCTTATGGTACCTTTGCTAATAAAGGGGTACATATTGAACCGTACTACATTAGCCGTATTGAAGATCGTTTCGGAAATGTAATTTACAATGAGCCTCCCAGAAAGAGCCGAGCTATTAGTGAAGATGTAGCCTACGTAATGCTCAACATGCTTCAGGAGACTGTAAAGTCTGGTTCTGGGCAACGTTTATACTACCAATATGGTTTGGTAGACAAACCACAGGAGAAAAATCATATTGGTGCAAAAACAGGTACCACCCAAAATGCATCTGATGGTTGGTTTATGGGAATTACACAAAACCTTATTGCTGGAGCATGGGTTGGTGGTGACGACAGGGCTATTCACTTTAGCAGTTGGATAGATGGTCAGGGAGCCAGAACAGCCATGCCTATTGTAGCCCTGTTTATGCAAAAAGTGTATGCTGACACCACAATCGGTATTCAGAAAACATTCTTTGACAGACCGGTTCAGATAAGCATGGAAATAGACTGTCAGAAGTTTGATGACATTCTGAGTTCTTCTGATAGTACTGAGATTTACGATGACGAAATCTACTAGCTGACTCATTCCTTTTCTAAAGTGTGAAAGTCGTATTATAGCTTGTCCTCAGCTTCAATACCTCTTATTTTCGAGCAATGGAGATCCCAAGGTTCAAACCGTCCGAAATTTCCAAGTTACCCGATAGCCCCGGGGTTTACAGATACTTCAATGAAGAAGGAACACTGATCTATGTGGGTAAAGCAAAGAGCCTTAAGAAAAGAGTATCTAGTTATTTTAACAAAAACACTGGGGTTAACCGAAAAACCAAGAGGTTGGTTTCTGAAATCAAGGCCATTGAGATCACCCTTGTTAATTCTGAGTTTGATGCATTGCTTCTGGAAAACAATCTTATCAAACAAAATCAACCCAAGTACAACATACTACTTAAAGACGATAAGACATTTCCATACATATGTGTTTCGAAAGAACGCTTTCCTAGAATATACAGCACTCGAAAACTTATACATTCCAATGGAACATACTTTGGTCCCTACGCCAATGTAAAAGTCATGAACAATGTACTGAGGTTAATCAATAACCTCTTTACGCTCCGCACTTGTAGGTACGATCTATCCGAAGAGCATATCAGTAAGGGTAAGTTCAAAGTTTGTCTGGAGTATCATATTGGCAATTGCAAAGG
Organism: uncultured Roseivirga sp.; assembly: GCA_947493005.1. Classification (GTDB taxonomy): domain Bacteria; phylum Bacteroidota; class Bacteroidia; order Cytophagales; family Cyclobacteriaceae; genus Roseivirga. Next base: position 103,678 of record CANLOY010000010.1, on the reverse strand, counting down.
GCCATGTGAAGGGTTACAAACCGAAGAAGCGTACCTGGAAGACATTACTCAAGCTGTGAACATTTTAAAGGGTAACCTATCAGTACCCAAGAATTACTTTAAGGAACGTATGATTGTGGCCTCTGAGCAACTTGAGTTTGAACGAGCTCAACGTTTCAAGGAAAAGCTTGAGATGGTCGATCGTTTCCAATCAAAATCTGTGGTTGTAAGTCCCAAACTTGCCGACCTTGATGTGTTCACCATTATTTCTGACGAAAAATATGCCTTTGTCAATTATTTGCGAATCAAGAATGGTACAATTAACCTGTCTCAAACTTCAGAGGTAAAGAAAAAACTGAATGAAGCCGATGAAGACATCTTGTTAATGATGTTGATTACTCTTCGCTATCAGTATCATAGTAGTGCAAAAGAAGTTTTAGTCAATAAGGCAGTAGAATTCAGCTCTGAGAATTTCAGGACAATTCAGCCTCAGATAGGTGACAAAAAGAAGTTGATAGAGCTTTCTCTGAAGAATGCACTCTTTGCCAAAAAGGAGAAGTATCAATCGCTGGAAAACGTCAAAGACAAAGGAAATAGAGTGCTTAAGCAACTTCAAAGCGACCTACAGCTCAAGGAGTTACCAGCTCATATAGAATGCTTTGACAATTCCAACATACAAGGAACAAACCCAGTGGCCTCCATGGTGTGTTTCAAAATGGGTCGCCCATCAAAGAAAGACTACAGGCACTACAAGATTAAAACCGTTGTTGGGCCCGATGACTTCGGCTCTATGAAGGAAGTTGTAGGTCGCAGGTATAAACGTCTTTTAGAGGAAGATGCTCCACTACCTAAACTCATTGTTATTGACGGAGGTAAAGGGCAATTAAATGCCGCCTGCGATGCGCTCAGAGAATTGAAGCTGTATGGCGAAATACCAATCATCGGTATAGCCAAACGCTTAGAAGAATTATACTTCCCTGAAGATCAGTTCCCTTTACATATTGACAAAAAATCTGAATCTCTTCGGTTGATTCAGAAACTCAGGGACGAAGCACACCGTTTTGCTATCACCTTTCACAGAGATCTAAGAAGCAAAAACAGTTTTCAGTTCGAATTGGAAAATGTCAAAGGTATTGGTAGGGTAACGGTAGACAAGTTGCTCAAAGAATTTCGCACAATGAGCAATATCGAAAAAGCTTCAGAAGAAGAATTAACCGAACTGGTAGGAGATGCCAGAGCAAAAAGGGTATTGAACTTCTTCCAACAAAAAAAGGAAGCTAAATAGCTTCCTTCTTTTTATATCTACAACACTTCTAGTATTCCCAGAGGTTGTGCATTTTTTCAAGCAACTCAAATCGCTTTTTCATAGCCTGCTCAATGATTGAGTAGTCGTAATCTGACTTACCATATAGCGTTTGAATGTTCTCATCATCAGAATTCTGGAACTTAGTAATGTAAGTACTGAATAGTCTCAGGTCAAAAGCATGAGCAAAATTCAACTCATGATTTCTAGGGTTCTTGGGATTATACCAATAAGCCTTCCCCTTATTACTCTCAGCATATACTTTGTCAATGTAGTTTTTCAACTCTTGATACTTTACTCTTACAATCTCTCTCTCAGAACCATCTACAGATGCCTTTGGCGGAGCAACCAAAGTAATTGATACTAAATCCCACTTAGCCAAAGACTGGTTTCTGTCAAATACTAAATCCTCTTCCAAAAGAAGCACATCTAAGTCTCCTTTATTAGCAGGGTCAAGAGGTTTCGCTCCAGCCTTGCTAGCATGGTCAGCATCAATCAAAGAATCCAAACGCGCATTGGAGTAGTTTTCATAAATTCCTCCATCTTTTACTTTCCAAGCAGTTCTATCACGAACTCTCTGACTCTCATCATAGTTACCCTGTTGTGTAGAATAATCCGAAAGATTTCTATCAAATTCTTCCTCCAATAATATGTTGTCTTCAACAAAATTCTCAGCCCCAGACTCCAGTGTTTTATAAGGGGTTATTCCCACTACTTGATCTAATGCCTCATTCTTTGCCTTATAGTACGCTCTTATCCCTTCAATAAGGATTTCTGTAACTCGGGACTCTCTTGCATTCCAGCTAGAATTCAACTTCTCATTGAAGTTCATTTTGGACCACAAACGAATGCTGTACATTACATCCTCATCACGAATAGGTCTGATGGAGAATTCGTTATTGTGTTTTCTGGCACTATTAAGGCCAGCAACTCTAGTAGTACTCTCTATAGTCTGCAAGAACTTTGCAGGGTCCACTCCATTACCTTCCTCTTCTCCTTGCCCAAAAGCAGCTATCGATACAAATAATAAAACTAAAGTTGCTAACCTCTTTTTCATAATTCAAATTAGTTAATCGCCAATGTCATGCTTCCAGTAAATGCAACCGGAAACTGCTGTTGCTTATAGTTAACTCTAGTGATTTCCTCAACAGAAACTACAATTCTATCTCCTGAAGCCATTCTAGATCTTAGAGATGCTAAATCAACATCAGGAGTCAAGCTTTCTATTCTGATTACTCCCTTTCTTGATTTTCCTCTTGAAAGAATGATCTCTCCTTTACTAACGAAGAAAGCAGCATCATTTGGATACCTTTCACTAAAACCTTCATCAACCGTTAGTCTTAAGTCCAATCTGGTCGGCATCTCATCAAGACCAACATTGGGATTATAAATATTACCATTCGGCCTAACATCCAACACAGGAAGTGGTACATTCCTGGCCTCAAACTGTCTAGAACCTATATAAAGTCCAGAACTAGAAACATCAATTTTAATTTCACGCTGTGTAGGGTCCACAGAAATCTGTCCTTTCTGGGAACCTTGTGTAAATGTTCCACCTGTCACTTTAAAGCTCGGCTGATAAGCTGGTCCCAAAGCAGGTACATTTAAGAAAAGGCTATTATCACAATTCAAGTAAAGTACATCTACGGATTGAGACCTTACATCAATTACTGGTCTTGCTACTGTATATTCATGAGTAGTAGTTCTTGTAATTTTATTTCCAGTACCATCATCAGCAGTAATTTCCACTTCAACAGATTTTTGAGCTAAACCAGCGGCATCATACTCTCCTTCTGAAGCAGTCGCTTTGAAGTTAATCACCCCCCTACCATTTACTACATCAACTGGTTGTCCATTAACCTTTACTTCAGGTTGTAGTGAAGAGTTACCAAGTGTTAATAAAGCCTGAGCGTTAAAATCCAAACCAGCAGTTACTAGATTTGATTCCGAAAGAACAGTTGCTTGAGCGTAATCAATACCAGCAAATCTACCATCCAGAAATTCGTCCGCTTTAATTTCGGTACTTTGAGTTCCTCCTGTTTGAGTTGGACGACTAGTACTTGTTGCAGGGTTGCTTGAACCAGTATCATTAGATTCCTGAGAGCTACTTGTAGCAGGTGCAGATGCAACTGCTGGAAGATTGCCTAAAGCTTTTACATCACTAGGATCAACGTCAACAGCAGTACCTACCATAGTCTTCAACTTATTTAAAGCTTCAGACTCCTTGCTGTAAATCTGATTTTTATAAAAAGTCAATTGGGCCAAAACAGATGCTAATGGCGCTTTATAAAAGTTAAAGTGCGCATAGTCCTTCTTTTTCTCTTCTTGATTATTTTTATACAAGTCAAAGTCATTAGCATCTTTTGCAATTGAATTCATCCATTTAGGACTCATTGCACCCCTACCTAAGAAGCTAACACCTGAATTTACTTGTTCAGGATAAGCATCAAGCTGCTCTTTTAGTTTTTCAGCAAAGCCCTGATTAACAAGATATCTTGACGGCTCTTCGTACTTCTTTAAAGTTGATCTCCTCCGCAACTTTGCAGTATCTCCTCCAGTAGAAGCATTACCTATTTCAAGTTTCAAATTATCAATATAAGCGATCAGTTCATTGGTGTATTGACGAACATTCTCAGCTGTTTTCTGAACCGCTTGATCGCCCGTCTTATTTCCTTGATTTGCTACATCAGTCTGGATGCTTTCAAGAACACTGTCGTTGTAATCAAACAATGCAGTATTTGAATCACTTAGTCCTCCTTCAATCAGAACAAACTTTTCCAGTACAGAATCTTTAATCTGAAGTGCAAGCAACGCGGTAAGCACGAGATACATCATCCCGATCATCCGCTGTCTTGGTGTTTCTTTACCTCCTGCCATAATAGATCAGATTAAGAGTTAGTCTGTTTCATAGCAGAAAGCATAGCACCATAAACCTTGTTCAAAGAAGTGATATTTGAATTCAGTTTACTCATTTGCGCCTGAAATTCTTCAGTTTGTTTTGCAGTGTTCATAGCTCCTTTAATCATGGTTTCCATGTTAGCCAGGTAGCCTTTCATATATTTTGCAACAGACTCCGTGTCTGCCAATTCAGATTTATAAGCACCGCCTAAAGCTTGTAGTTGAGTAGCAGCTTCTTTTAACTGAACCTGATATGCTTCTGTAGCAGCTTTGAGCTGTGCCTGATTGGCTCCAGATCCCTTTACTGTATTTGCTACTTCGCTGAATGCAGTAGCCGCCTGAGAAGATGATTGATCTATTTTGGCTAAAGAAGCTGCAGCCGTTTTTGCGTTCTTTGCATACTCATCGGTAGCCACTGAAGCACTGGAAATATTGGCCATTTGCTTTGCTCCATTTGCCAGATTATCCATTCCTTGCTTAAGGTTCTGAAGTCCTTCTTTATTAAATGCTGCTTCTTTTAATACTTTCTGTAAAGAAATATCATCCTTACTCTGTCCATTACTACCACTACCTTTAGAATGATCGTATAGTAGTTTCGTATAATCCGTGCCCTTTGGTTCAAAAGCAGATAAAGCAAAAATTATGGCCTCTGTACCAAGTCCTAAAATCAGCATCTCTGTTGCTCCTGCAAAGCCATTCAGCTTAAACATAGCACCAACAATTACTACTGCGGCACCAAGTCCGTATATCTTTGGCATTACGTTGCCGTAAAAATTTTGTGAGAATTTACTAGCCATTTTATTAATTCAGTTAGGGTTGAAGTTAAATATATATTTAGGTGAAATTATTCCTGTCCAAGGTAATCCATCGCACACCTGAATCCGATAGAAGCCGAAGCTACGTCACGATACTCAAATGATCTGGTACCAGTTTGGAGATAGTATGAAATATCATTCCACGCACCTCCTCTTACTACTTTTTTACCATAATGAGGGCTATCGCTTTCTGTCGTAGGGTCATAAACAAACATCGGGTTTAAGTCCCATACCAACGGATTGTATACCGGTGAAAAGTCATCGCGACACCACTCTGCCACATTACCAGCCATATTATACAAGTTAAATGGGTTTGGTAAAAAAGAATTTACAGGGGCGGTGTATGGGTAGCCATCGTCAGCATAAGCTCCTCTACCTGGCTTGAAATTCGCCAAGAAACATCCATCCTTATTTCTGGTGTAAGGATTACCCCATGGGTATTTTACAATTTCTCTTCCACCGCGAGCAGCATATTCCCATTCAGCTTCTGTTGGAAGTCTGAAATTAGGGTATCTACTCTCAATTGGGGAAGTGTCTACAAAAGTACTGGCTGCAGCTCCAGTTGCTCCACCAACAGGGCCACCAGGAGTAGCTCCCAATTGAGGTCCAGCATTGGCTGCATCCGCTGCTGCCTGAGCCTTTTTCTTTTTACCACCGAAAGAAAACAAACCTCCTCCGCCTTCATTCTTGGCTTGCTGCCCGTTATTTAACCAGATAGTTCTCCATTCAGAAAATTTCTCTGCCGCATCCCAGCTAACGCCAACTACAGGGTAATTATCAAAAGCAGTATGCTCAAAGTAATACTGAGTCATTCTGTCACCGTAGTGATAGGCAAACTCTTCTTCCCAAACTTTAGGATTTGGTACCACTGAGGCAATCATAGTAGCATCCCAGTATCTATCTCCATTTTGAGCTAATTCAGCTACATGGTATAGAAACTGACGATATTCGTTATTGGTGATTTCTTCCGCGTCCATGTAGAATGGACTCACCGTAATTTGTCTATTGAAGTTAATTTGTGAGGCAGCCACGTCTTCATCAGCTTGGCCCATAAAGAAAGTTCCTCCTGGAACTTGTACCATTCCATAAGGCAATTCCTGGTACCAACCATCCCTGTCTAAAACTCCTAAAAGCTGACCTTCTTCAACCAACTTTTGTTCTTTTCCTCCTCCTGCTAAGAAGCCATCGAACATGCTACACCCAACGCTAAAGCTGAGCAAAAGCACAATCATAAGACCCAGTACAGACTTTCTCATTCTTTCAGTTTTTATAGTTTATCCGACCAAAAACGCTCCTCAAACAAGGCCAGTAAAGCGAATAAAGCGCGAAAATTAATATTTTATTGTTAGTAATCCACTCAGTAGTGGAAAATTCTACATTTCTTAATTTCAGCAAAACATTTGTTTAGTAACGGTAGCGAGGAGTTCTTATGATATTTCTCCCCAGATTTTTAACTCTGCTCTTAGATTTAAAATTGTAAATGAGCATTACTTCTTGTGATGTAGGCTCTTTACTTGATCTATCCGTTAAAACAACATCGACTGCATATGCCAACGCCAAACTGCGGTCTTTTAGTATTTTATATCCAATCATAGCCGAAGCAGACTCTGATTGTCGATAAGATACTCCACCCCATAATTGATCTTTAAATCGACCAATAACACTTAAATCCCAATTGTAAGTATCAAAACCTACTGATCTAAGTAAAACGGTTGGTGTGATTGTGAGTTCGGGTGTCAGTGCATAGTCGTAACCTGCTGACAAATAGTAGTGTCGAAGTAATTGATTGGCAATTTGATTCTGACCGAAGTCAAATTCAGGTTGAATTAAGTGATTTGTGCTGAAACCACCAAAAAAATTTCCTTTTCTATATAATATTCCAACCCCTAGGTCGGGTCTGATTTGAGATTCTTTTCCAGATAAGTTGACAACCCCATCTCTTGGATCAACCACTACTACTTGATCAAAATCTATGCTACTTGAGAACATACCGGCTTTTATTCCAATACTTAATGAGGCATCATTGGAAAGCCTTAAAAAGTATGATCCAGATAATTGAAGCTCGAAGTTAGTTGAAGGGCCAATGTTGTCATTCACCACATGAAAACCTAAACCCCCATTCCAGAATTTAGAGGTTGTATTGTAGCTTATCATTTGAGTGCTAGGGGCTCCTCCATCGTTGATGGTACCCTCATAGCCAAACCATTGAGACCTATGAATGGCCGTCAATGTATTGCCATTAGAAAGCCCTGCAAAAGCCGGGTTATAATATAATGGGTTGAACATATACTGAGTAAACTGAGCATCCTGTTGTGCTCGTAGACTCAAATGACAGCATAAACAAGCTATAGTTAGCAGAAGAGCTCTTGTCATAATGTGGTAACGTGAAATAGACTGCATTTATTTAATCTGCATGAATATATTACAACAAAACTGACAAAGGCCCTTACGGGTTTCATCAATCTATAGTTGATTCGCTTTCTTTATGTACAATTCTAACGCTCCTGTCATGGAGGGGGCATTTGGTTGTGGTGCCTCAATATCAATGATTAAATCGGCTTCACGTGCAGCTCTTGCTGTTGTAGGTCCAAACACAGCAATTCGCGTATCATTTTGTTTAAACTCCGGAAAGTTTACAAATAATGAGTTGATACCACTTGGGCTGTAGAAAGCAATGATGTCATAATATACATCGTCCAAATCAGACAAATCACTTGCTACTGTTTCATATATAGTTGCCTCAGAAAACTGGTACCCGTTGTTCTCCAAAAACTTAGGAATGTCGTCCTTGCGAATGTTGGAACAAGGGAATAAGTACTTCTCGTTTTTGTGCTTCTTAAGAATCTCTATCAAATCCTGAGCTGTTCTGGATCCGGTAAAGATTTTTCTCTTTCTAACCACTATGTACTTCTGTAAATAATTAGCTGTTTGCTCAGAGATACAGAAGTATTTCATGTCTGCAGGAACCTCAATCTTCAGGTCAGTGCAAATAGAAAAGAAGTGGTCAACAGCATTTCGGCTAGTAAAAATAATAGCCGTATGCTTCAAAATATCCACCTTCTGTTTTCTAAACTCCTTAGCTGAAACAGGATCTACCTGAATAAAAGGTCTGAAATCAACCTTAATATCGTATTTCTTAGCTAATGTATAATATGGTGATTTTGGATCAGATGGCTTGGGCTGCGAAACAAGTAAACTCTTAACCTCTTTCAGCCTCTCCTCATTGACGCTATTCGACATATACTTCCCTGCTTATTTGGCTTGTTATGACAGTAATTCTATCCCTAGTATCGTAGGGATAATTTCTGTCGTGCAAAGGTAAGAAAATATATACAACTTACTATAAACCTTTAATTGTTCCAGTTTCACATAAATATTTAACAATCTGTAAAGCAAATAGATGAGCAACACCATAACCATAGTATCTACCATATTTACAGGAAAGCTAAACCTGCTATAAACTGCCAAAGAACAGATGGTCATTAGCCCAAGAACAAAGCAATTATTGAGGCTTTGAACTTCATGATAATGTCTGCTGACATTTGAGGGAAGGTTAAAAAGGAAACCAATAAGTACTATAAAAAAGTACTTAATCAAGAAGACTAACTGTATTACAATGGTCATTAACAACCATATTAAAAGACCAGAAAGAAAAGTCTTTGGTACAAGCCAGGAAAAGTGCGCTGGCACTTCATTATTGAAAATGAACAGGTTAAGTATAACAAAACTGGTAGATGCTGAAAGAATAGCCGTGAAATAAAGATTCTCTGCACTAAAAAGCCTGATGTTGGATCCAAACTCATCCTTTATTTTGAAGTTCAAGAATTTGGAAAAATCATAAACCACAGCAAACATTTTCGGGAAACCCACTCTGGAACTGGCGTAAGTTAAAATCAATAAGAATGAAATTGTTATGGAAATATTCCTGAACAGGTACTGTGAATTTTCTATAAAACCATCCATAACTTAGAATCGGGTTGTATACCCAAAATGTATTTTCGATTGATTAAAGTTCAGACTACCTGAGTTGTCAGACGTGCCCAACGCGTATACAAAGTTAAAGATTCCATTACCAGTAGAAAAGTGAATTCCTGCACCTAATCCGAGCGCAATTTCATAGTCGCCTTCTGTTACATCAACAAAATCTCCCTTCAGCACTCCCAAGTCTGTAAAAACCGACAAGTAGGATGTTTCATCGAAAAATATCCTCGGTTCAATTGTTGAATAAGCATAGGTAGTTGCGAAAAAAAAGTTTTCGCTAAAACCCCTGATGGAGTTAAGTCCTCCCAAACGATAGGCATCATTTCTGAATAGCCTGCTGTTAGAAAGGATGCCCCCTGTAACCGCAGAGTAAAGAACAAACTTGGGGTTAAATGAGAAATAATGATCCAGCTGTAAATCGTATTGATATTGTAAAGTTCTTAAATCAACTCCCTGGTATAATTCCCCAGGTAAATCGGCATTTTGCCTGATTACTTTGTTGCCTACTGAAGCAGAGAGCTCTAATCTGAAACCTTTTCTTGGCAGAAATATATCATCTAGATAATCTAACTCCATAGTTAAGCCATATCGCGTTAATGAAAAGTCGACTATATCAGGTAACTGACTAGCATTTTTATAACGCGATGTAGCCAGCAGGTCTGTATTTCTAAAATCTGTAAAGAAGCTTAAAATACTATTCAAGCCAATGTTGAAATTCAAATCAACTTTAAAATCTCTTCTGGTAAACGTAGTGTCCTGTTTTAAAAAAAGGAATTCAGTCTCGACCGAAAGAGGGCTACGAAAAATATTCGGATGATCGTATTCCATTTTCAGTGATTGTGTTTCTTCACTCAAGCGTCTCCAGTGCAGTCCTATCCTTTTTCCTGTTGCAAAAGGATTATACAATTCAAGGTCAAACTGCCCGGTTATCAGCAAACCATTATTCCTGCTCGTATTAGGCAGAAAACCAATAATACCATCAATTGTATTGATTGGTCTTTTAGTAAGTTCAAGAGTAACTCGGGCTTCACGATTCTGAAAGGAAAGCTGAGGGCTTTTACTCAATCTCAAGTAAGGTAGTTTTCTTAACTTCTGAACAACTCCATCAATAACTTTTTGATTATAAGGTTGCCCCATGTTAAGCCCCAAATAAGTGGAAGCAAACTTAGATTTTAGCACCTTTTCACCTTTGATATATACCGAATCAAAGGTTATTGATGGGCCTAAGTCCAAATTAAACGCTGCACTAAACTGATTATCCACAATACTCAACGAATCATATTTAAGGGAAGCAAATGGATATCCGTTTTCTTCAGCATAAGACAGCAACCTATTTTCTATTCTACCGATCTCCTTGTAGGAAAATCTTCTTCCATCAAACCGGCTCTTCTTATAATCAGCTCTTCTCAGAAGGTTTTTCTCCACATTACCACTAGATAACGATAGCCACTTGAATTGAGCTCCAGGAATAATCAAAGCCTCGATCAATTCACCCTCTTTAAAAATGTCATCAATTGATGCCAACAAAAACCCATCGCTATGCAGGCTGCTTACCAGTTCGTTGATTGTCTGAACAGCACTTAAAGAATCAATAGGATTTTCATTATACTTATACTTCCGAATTAGTTGTTCAAATTCAGAACTTGTCTTTATTCGAAGCTTGAACCTACTCTGTGAGTAGGCAGTATTAAGGCATAATAAACTTAAGCTGAGAAAGGCTAGTAAAGCGCTTCGAAAACCTGACATTTGCAACGTTTGATTTTAAAATAACGAAACTTTGGCCGGATTATACATCCATATTCCTTTCTGTAAAAAAGCTTGTCACTATTGTGACTTCCATTTCACACAATCTATGAAACAGATTGACGATATGGTAGATGCCATTGCAATGGAATTGGAGATGCAAAACGAGTTTCTGGGAAGAGATACAATCTACACGATCTATTTCGGAGGGGGCACTCCTTCCCTACTGGAAGAAAGGCACTTAAAAAAACTAATGAAGGTTATCAGGTATGAGTATGACCTATCTAGCAACCCGGAAATAACACTTGAGGCCAACCCAGATGATTTGAGTGAAAGTAAGCTATCTGATTTTTACAATCATGGCGTTAATCGCTTAAGCATAGGTGTACAATCTTTTCATGACCCACACCTAAAATGGATGAACAGGCAGCATTCTAGCAAACAGGCTTTAGAAACGTTTCAGTTGGCTCGACAAATTGGGTTTGAAAACATTAGCCTTGACCTGATTTATGCTATACCGCATGACAGCCATAGTTTATGGGAAAACGACTTAAAAACCATTGCCGAACTCCGACCAGAACATATCTCTTCATATTGCCTTACCATAGAACCTAAAACTGCATTTGGAAACTGGGTTCAGAAGGGGAAAATACAGCCTATTGATGAAGATTATGCTGCTGAACAATTCGAAATTCTATTGAAAGCCATGAAGAAATATGGCTATGATCAATACGAGATTTCAAATTTTGCCCAACCTGGGTATGAATCCCAACATAATAGCAGCTATTGGAAAGATGAAAAGTACCTTGGAATTGGCCCTTCAGCACATTCGTATAATGGAAAGTTCCGAAAGGCTAATGTTTCTAACAATGCAAAGTATTTGAAGGGACTCAACGAGGGAGTAATTCCTTTTGATATAATTACACTTTCCAAGGAAGATCAGGTAAACGAGTATATACTGACATCGTTGAGAACCAAATGGGGCTGTGATCTTGAATTACTTAAATCGAAATATGAAGTTGACCTTTTCTCCTTGCATGAAAAGTACTTGAAGAAAATATCAAAGCAAGACATGCTTTTTGAAGAAGATGGTTTTCTGATTTTAACAGATTCAGGCAAATTACTGGCCGATAAAATTGCCTCAGACTTGTTTATTGAAGCTCTTCATTAGATGCAGAGTTCTGAAGATCTGAGTAAATTGCATCAAATTCACTTTGTGAATATTCCGGGAAATACTCTTCACATAATGTCCAAATGAACTCTCTGTCATAACCGGCCTCAAAATATTTTCTCATCATTTCTATTTCAACCTCTCTCTTCTTCTTTAGGCCGAGATTTTGATTTAGGTCTTTCAAAATTGATTCAGACATATCCGCTATATCCATCATTGAGCTGGCTCTATCTCTGGCAAAACCCTTGAACTTATAAAAGTTGAACCTGTTCTCTGCCTCAATCAAGGCTCGCTCTTTATCACTTTCTTTTAATTGAGAAGGAGCAAGCTTATGCTTTCCAGCATAATCAGTCATTAACCGCTCTGCATGTTCAAGCTGTTTGATTCTTCCATACAGATTAGACAGTTTTTCATACAAGCCAAAATCAACTATGTCTGTGCCATTTTGATTCAAGGCATATTCTATTACTCTGAAATTATATTGCGGTTCTAAATAGCGCCAGCTATAATATTGAGCCGTTTCCCCTGCATCGAACAAGCTATCCCATTCTTTATTCTTGCCTTTTTGGTAATTGCCAAAGCGAGGAAAACTTGTTCTGAAATTCTCCAATTCAAGCTTTAAGCTCACTAGCACTTTTTCCTTTTCCTTGCTAATCTTACTGTCTTCGGAGTAACTCTGAAATAAGAAAGCCAGATAAACACCGATAAATACTATAAGCAATTCAAGGGAAAGCCACTTAACCTTGTCTCCTATTTTGAACAGTTTTCTAATGAACATTGGGATAAACTTTCGACTTTTTCGGCTAATTCTCAATTCTTTTTGTCTGAACTAGCCGTTTTACCTCCTGAAATGGTTATCAAAAGAACTGAAAAATACTGGACAATAATATTTACCCTAGTTGAAACTACCTGGAACCTTTATTATAGATGTCTTCAATTTCTTTGTCACTAAAGTCTGGAAACAACTCTTTCGCCCTTTTCTGCACCTCTTCTAAAGACTTAAAAACACCAATGCTCTTATGAATCAAATCTGCTTCAATCTGCTTTCTTCTTTCAATATACATGGAGTTATTAACCAGTTCCAAACAGGTTTCAGACCTTTCTGCTACATCCTTAAGATTATTCACCCTGATTGACATAAACCTCACAAAGCGCTTAAAATTTTCAAGATTCTTAGCATTCTGAATAATCACTTGTTCTCCTTTACTCGGTGCATTTTTAGGAATAGGAACATATCTCTGAGACATTTCCATCATTAGCTTTTCCGCATGCTCCAACCGCTTGATAGCGCCATAAACTGATGTTAGTTTATCATAAACATCAAAGTCTATAATATCTGTATTTTCTATGCTCAACGCATATTCAACAATTTGAAAGTCATATTGAGGTTCAAGGAAAATCCAGTCAGAATAATTGGAGTACTCTCCTTTTCTTGCCAGTACTAGTAACTCATCCAGCTCAGTTTTCATAAATCTGGACCTACCTGGTAGCTGTGTTCTAAAGTATTCCAATTCATATTTAAGAGCAGTCAACACCTTATCTTTTTCTTTGGATACTTTTTGGTTCTCATTATAGCTTTGGAATAAAAAAGCCAGATACACGCCAACAAAAACAATTACAAGCTCCAGAAATAGCCATTTGCCCTTATCTCCTATCTTAAACAGTTTTCTAATAAACATATACCTCAATTTGAAAATAAACTTTCAATAAATTCGGCACATTATCAATTGAAGTCGAACGAATTGGTAATTTTAATCTCCCAAGTGGTTATGGAATGAAGCGAAGGCCAACATATAATGGAAGAAAAGGCGAACCTGAAACTATAGGTAATGCCATCACTGAAATGCTCAAGGCTTTTCGAATAGAAGGAAAGTTCTTCGAGGCCGATCTAGTGAATTCCTGGGAACGTGTGATGGGAGCGCCTATCGCCAAACGAACCAGCAAGATTTATATCAAGGATAAAAAGCTTTTCGTTCATGTATCCTCAGCTCCTCTCAAACATGAGTTGAGTATGTCTCGCGACAAGATTCTCGTATTACTGACCAAAGAAATCGGTAAGAGTGTAATTAACGAGGTGATCATTAAGTAGGCTTGCCTGACCTCTTCCTCTCAAGAATTATCCACTACCCCCTGTTGTCTTTTAGACTGGAGAAAACGCTTCTGGCAAATGAGAATCACGAAAACCCCACAAAATATAGCAGCATCAGCTATGTTAAAAATAGGCCACAGCGCCATTTTTTTTCCACCCCAAAGTGGCACCCAGTCTGCTACATATCCTTCCCATACATCTAAATAAAGCATGTCTATAACCTGACCATGAAACCAGGGTGTTATAGCATCATAAGGGGCATTGTCCAGAAATACACCATAAAAAATGCTATCTATTACATTACCAGTAGCCCCTCCCAGTATTGCCGCAATACACCATAAAAGCCCTGAGTGATAGTTCTTTTTGGACATAGAATAGAGAATATACCCTATTACTATCATGGCCACCATCCTGAAAAGGGTAAGGCCTAATTTGCCGTAGTCTGAGTCGAAACTCAGCCCAAAAGCCATTCCTTTGTTGAGGATATAATGAAGCTTAAACCAATTCCCTATAACCTTAATTTCTCCAGCCTGACCCATGGCCATATTAAAATGCACCAGCAGCTTCACAAGCTGATCTATGGCTATGATACCAATAGTTAAATAGAAGTACTTTAAATGCTTCAAAAGGAAATTATCTCACTGTAATGCTAATTTCAAGAGTCCAGTCATCAATTTCAATGGTGTGGGTATTCTCTATAATATCAACTACATCAAGGCTCAATGCTTGTGTTTCTTCACAGATATATTCTTTGTAGTTGGCTAATGCGCTGTTGATCAACTCTTCATTCTTCACCACTTTTACATCAATCTTGTCTTGAACATCGAGTCCCATGTCCTTACGTTGGTTCTGTACCCGATTGACCAAATCTCTTGCAATTCCTTCCTGTCTCAACTCTTCAGAAATTGTGATGTCTAATGCAACTGTAGTTTTACCCTCACTGGCCACTGACCACCCTGGTATATCTTCGCTACTGATCTCTACATCGTCAATAGCCAACTGCACCGTTTCTGCATCCAAGGTCAAATCATACTGGCCATCTCTTTCAATAGTGGCAATATCATCTTGACCCCATTGATTAACAGCCGCTGCAATCAGCTTTACCTTTGGCCCGAACTTCTGACCAATGGATCTGAAGTTTGGCTTAATCTTCTTCACCAAAATACCAGAGGTGTCATCAAGGAACTCTACAGACTTCACATTCACTTCAGACTTGATCAAATCAGCTACTGCTTCCACATGGTGCCTTGTGGCCTCATCAAGTACCGGAATCATGATTTTAGAAAGTGGTTGTCTAACTTTAATCTTCTCCTTTTTTCTCAATGAGTGTGTTAAAGAAGAAACAGTTTGTGCCAACTGCATTTGTTCCTCAAGCGCTGTATTTATACAAGCCTCATCGGCAACAGGGAAATCTGTTAAATGAACTGACTGAGCTTGTTCCTGATTGCTTACAGCATTCAGGTCATTGTACAGCCTTTCCATATAGAATGGTGCTATTGGTGCCCCTATTTTAGCAACAGTCATCAAACAGGTATAAAGTGTCTGATAAGCTGCTCTTTTATCGTTGTTATACTCTCCCTTCCAGAATCGCTTCCTGTTCAAACGCACATACCAGTTGCTCACTTCATCTGCAACAAAGTCCATAATCATTCTGGCCGCTTTGGTTGGCTCATAATCATTATAAGCTCCATCAATAGACTTGATAAGCGTATTCAGTCTGGACAAAATCCATCTGTCGCTCTCTGTTCTTTCCGAAAGAGGTATCGCATCCTCTTCGAACTTAAAACCATCAAGATTGGCGTAAAGCGCAAAGAAGTTGTAGGTGTTATAGAGCGTACCAAAGAATCTTCTTTGTACTTCTCCTACACCCTCAATATTGAATTTGAGATTGTCCCAAGGGTTGGCATTGGAAATCATATACCAACGTGTAGCATCAGGACCATACTCAGCAATTGTTTCAAACGGATCGATGGCATTGCCTAGTCGCTTAGACATCTTGTTACCACTTTTATCCAGAACAAGTCCATTGGCGATTACATTCTTAAATGCCACATTATCATGTAACATTACTGCTAAGGTATGCAGTGTGAAGAACCAACCGCGAGTCTGGTCCACACCTTCGGCAATAAAGTCTGCCGGAAAGCTCTTTTGAAAAATGTCATCATTCTCAAAAGGATAGTGCCACTGCGCATAAGGCATTGCTCCGGAGTCAAACCATACATCAATAAGATCTTTTTCGCGGAACATTTTCTGGCCTGAGTCACTCACCAAAATGATATCATCCACATAAGGTCTATGTAAATCAAAATCATCCGAAATCTGATCTTGCATATAGCCAGCATCCACAGATTTCTGAACCTCTTCTTTCAGTTCAGCAATGGAGCCAATACACTTCTGCTCTTTCTTATCTTCAGAAACCCAAATCGGTAGCGGTGTTCCCCAATATCTCGAACGGCTCAGGTTCCAGTCTACCAGATTTTCCAACCAGTTACCAAACCTGCCTTCTCCAGTAGAAGCTGGTTTCCAGTTGATTGTTTTATTCAGCTCAACCAGTCTGTCTTTGTATTCTGTAGTTTTAATAAACCACGAATCCAATGGGTAGTAAAGCACTGGTTTATCAGTACGCCAACAGTGTGGGTATGAGTGCTCGTATTTCTCTACTTTGAATGCCTTGTTCTCTTCTTTTAGCTTAATAGAAATCTGAACATCAAGCGATTTACCCGGAGCTTCTTCATCCTTATAGTACTGATTCTTCACATACATTCCGGCAAAGTCTGTGATCTCTTTCACATACCTACCTTGTTTGTCAACAATCGGTACATCTTTACCTTCTTCGTCCTTTACAAAAACACCAGGCAAATCATATTGCACTGAAGTTCTAAAGTCATCGGCACCAAATGTTTTAGAGATATGGACAATACCTGTACCATCTTCGGTAGTCACAAAATCTCCAATAACTACTGTAAAAGCAGGCTTCTCTAGAGGAATGTACGGCATCAACTGTTCATAGTCCATGCCCTCCATTTCTCTTCCTTTAAAGCTGTCAATCACTTCAAATGGAATAAGCTTGTCTCCAGCTTTGTAGTCTTCAATCTTAACGTCCTTAGCTTTTGGGTTGAAATAGGCATTCATCCTATCCTTGGCCAAGATTACATTGATTGGCTCAAAAGTATATTGATTGAAGGTCTTCACCTTTAAATACTCTACACCTGCTCCAACTGCCAATCCATTGTTTGCTGGCAATGTCCATGGGGTGGTAGTCCAGGCCAGAATGTAATCATTATCTGTACCTGAAACTTTAAATTGTGCTACAAGTGAGGTATCCTTAATGTTCTGATATGTTCCCGGCTGGTTGAGCTCATGAGAACTCAGGCCTGTACCAGCAGCCGGAGAATATGGTTGAATAGTATATCCTTTATAGAGTAAGTCTTTGTCGTAGAGCTTTTTTAACATGCTCCAAAGGGTTTCTATATACTCTCTTTCAAAAGTGATGTATGGGTCTTTCAAGTCAACCCAGTAGCCCATCTTTTCGGTAAGGTCATCCCAGATGTCTTTGTAACGCATTACCGTTTCGCGACACTTCTGGTTGTATTCGTCTACGGTAACTTTTTTCCCGATATCCTCTTTCTTGATACCAAGTTCTTTTTCAACCTGAAGCTCAACGGGAAGCCCATGAGTATCCCAGCCGCCTTTACGCTTTACCTGAAATCCTTTTTGGGTTTTGTATCGACAAAAGATATCCTTGACCGTTCTGGCCATTACGTGGTGAATACCAGGAGTTCCATTAGCGGATGGTGGCCCTTCGAAAAAAGTAAAAGTCGGGTTTCCTTCCTTTTCAGAAACAGACTTTTCAAAGATTCCATTGTCTTTCCAGAACTGGAGTATGTCTTCCCCAACCTTGGCAAATTCCGGTTTCTTGTACTCGTTATACTTATTCACTTTAACTCCTTTTCAATACTAACTTACCTATCGGTAGACCCAACGAATGGATCGTTTTCTTTTATTAATAAATTGTCTGTGTCTATTTCTTCATCTTCATCTTCAATATAGAACTCATAGTGTTCTATCAGTGGATGAATATTCTGATTACGTTTTCCGCTGTCGAAAACCATTAGCAATGCAGGCAAAAGCGTCAGGTTGGTAATCATAGCAAAAAAGAGTGTCAACGAAGTCAACAAGCCTAAAGCTACAGTTCCTCCAAAATCAGAAAAGACAAAAATGATGAATCCGAAAAACAGGATGATCGAGGTATAAAGCATACTCGAGCCTGTTTCTTTAATACTATTACTAATCGCTATTGGCACAAAGAACTTCTTAGCGAAAAGTTCTTGTCTGTACTTTGCCAGAAAGTGGATGGAATCGTCCACAGAAATTCCAAATGCGATACTGAAGATCAATGCTGTACTTGGCTTCAGTGGTATGCCAAAGAACCCCATTATTCCAGCAGTCATAATGAGTGGAATAAAATTCGGGATTAAAGAGATAATGATCATTCTGACGCTAGCAAATAGAATGGCCATAATCACTGCTATAATGGCAAATGCCAGAAGTAGTGAAAACCTCAGGTTCTCAATTAAAAACTTGTTGCCTTTTACAAACAAAAGAGTTGATCCGGTAACAGCAGTTTCCACTTCATCCTTTGGAAAAACCTTGTCAATCTCTGGTTGGACTACATGGGTGATTAAAGAGTCCATTTTCTGAGACCCTATGTCTGCAATCTTTAAAGAAACACGCATTACCTGACCTGTTGAATCAACAAATGAATTAAGGAAATCCGTATCATCTTGTCGCTTGGCAAGGTAGCTCAGAATTACATTTCTATCACTTGGACTGGGTAGGCCATAATATCGTTCATTCCCATTGTAAAATGCCTGACGAACTGCCTTGGCAAATGATACAATAGAGATCGGTGAAGAAATATTCTCCAGTGGTTCAAGTGCCTTTTCCAGTCGATCTACCTTTCTCAGGTTTCTGGCATTAATTGTAGATTTCGGTTTACCAAAATCGATTATAATCTCCAGAGGCATCACACCACTAAAATGCTCTTCAAAGAAATACAAATCCTGTTTAAGCGGGGACTTCTCTGGAATATCATCAACCATGTAGGCCACAGAATATAGCTTTGTTAGCCCGAAAATGGCAACACCTAAAATCACGGCTGTCACAGCGAACACTCTATATCTGTGTCTGTGAACTATTAAGTCAAGCAGTGCCAGAAATTTTCCAACTACCTTAAATTCCAAGTGTTGTAACTGCTTCTTTTTAGGCCCAGGTAAATAAGATAGTATACCTGGAATGAGTATAATACTTACTATGAAGGTGCCCAGAATATTAATTCCGGCAATCAACCCAAACTCTTTTAATAACTTGATATCGGTGGTAATCAATACCAAAAAGCCAATTGCCGTAGTGAAGTTGGTGATGAAAGTTACCAAACCAATTTTACGAACCATTCGGCTAAGGGCCTTCCCTTTATTACCGTGTTTAGCAAATTCCTGATGATACTTGTTGATCAGGTATACCCCATTTGGAATACCAATTACCACTATTATTGAAGGTATAAGCCCTGTAAGGATTGTAATTTGATAATTAAGGATACCCACAGTGCCCAGCACCCACACCACTACCACACTGATTACTATAAGTGGCACAAATACTGAAGTCCAGGAACGGAAGAACAAGAACAGGATAAGTGCAGTTATACCTAAAGAAAGGGCGATGAAGAGCCTTAATTCTTTATTTGTCTTTTGCTGCATTACAGTACGCACAAACGGCATTCCCGAGTAATGGAGCTCTATTCCGGTTTCTTCAGTAAACTTTTCTCCAAGTGCCTTAATATCATTGACAAGCACATTTCTGTTCTTTGAATTTAGCACTTCCCGTTCCATATTAATCAGGATGAGAGTAGCACCGTTTTCAGGGTTAAGCAGTTGTCCGGTATAAAACTTTAATTGCAGCGCTTCAGCTAGTAGTTTGTCCAGTTCCTCTTGAGTGGTAGGTGCCTCCTCTATCAAAGGTTGAAGCACAAAACTTCTGCTTCCCTGATCTTTGATGATTTTTTGAAGAGAAGCCAATGAAATCACATTGGTTATTCCATCAAGCGCAGTTATTGTCTCGTTCAGTTCCCTGTACCTATTGAAATTATCCAACTCATAGAGTGCACTGTCTTTAGCTCCCAAAACAAGGATATTCCCATCTTCACCAAATTTCTCTTTAAAGTTCTGGAAATAGCGATAATTCTCGTCAGTACTCGGTACAGCGGTGTTAAAGTTGAAAGCCATTTTGACATCCCTGGCCTGATAGCCCATGAAGGCTGTGAACAGGAATAACAGGATGATCAATACCAGCCTGTGTTTCAGTACGATATGGGGGAGTTTAGACCACATTTTTAAACAAGAGCACAAAGGTAATATTTTCCCCTTTCTATCATATCCGAATTGTGTCTTATTCGAAGGTTGAAAATCCTGCTATCGCAAACCGGGAAGCGAAATTCCCATAATTTTCCTGTAAAGGTTCATTGCATTAGAATCGGTCAAACCAGAAATATAGTCTAAAAGTGCCCTGAGTGTGCCATAGGGATTGTTGGCTTGGGCAATCTCTTCTTTAAGATCGACCGGTAATAGCCTGAAGGCCACTGACTGACGTTTTGACATCTTTCCCTTATTTAATGCTGCAGGAACAAAAGCTTCAAGTAGTCCATTTAACACATTGAATCCTGCTGCTTCTATTTCCACCACGTGTTGTGCACGATATATTTTCTCAACAGATACCTTGCTGATCTCTGAGAGCGAAGGTTCGGCAGGAATGTCATCGGTTAAGGAAATGTCGTATTCCCCAGAAAGTATACCCTCTTCATTGTCCAAAAACAGACTTACACACTGTTTGATCAGTTCATCAATGGCAAGAGCTCTCAGCAAACCAACCTGTTCAGCTTTGCTCTTGATAGACTTAAGTTTAGTCGCATTGAACCTTTCACCCAACACTTCCGCGTAAAGAGCAACGGTTTGCTCATGGCTGATCAATCCAAGGTTGCAGCCATCTTCCAGATCTATAATATGGTAACAGATGTCATCAGCTGCTTCTACCAGAAATGCCAAAGGGTGCCTGCACCATTGGTTTTCGGAAAGAGATTGTAACTCCAAATCCCGAGCAAGCAACTCAAAAGTTTCACGCTCTGAGCTGTAAAACCCGTATTTCTTCTGGCTTCTTCTGGGTTTAAAATTGTTATCCACTTTGGAAGGTCTCGGGTACTTTGTAAAAGCTGCCATGGTTGGGTTGGTCAGTCTTAAGCCCTGATACCCCGACTTGTTTAACAGGCGAAAACCCTGGGCATTGCCTTCAAAATTAATAAGGTCAAACCATTGCTGCTCTGTAAACTCTGGCTCCAGAATGTTCTTGTTAGAAACAAAGTAATCTGAAATGGCATCTTCTCCGGAATGCCCAAACGGAGGGTTTCCGATATCATGAGCAAGAGAGGCCGAAGCGGTGATAATCCCAAAATCACTCGCGCTAAAATTCTTCTGCAGCTGTTTATGTCTTTTCAGAATCTCTGTACCAACAGTTCTTCCAAGAGACCTGCCTACACTAGAAACCTCCAGGCTATGTGTCAGCCTGTTGTGTACAAAATCATGTTCGGGAAGTGGGTGAACTTGAGTTTTATCCTGGAGCTTTCGAAACGGGTGTGAAAATATGATTCGGTCAAAGTCCTTATCAAAAACTGAACGATCAGTATCCTTTTCATGAAATGTTGCTCCACCTAAAAGTGTTTCCCAGTGCATAGTAATTTTAATTGTTGCCTGAAATTAGGCATCATTCCTAAGGAGCCAAACTATTGACCAGTAATCAGCTGCTTTAAGCTTATAACTCACCCTATCTTCAGGTGCTAATCTGATCTTTACCGTTGAAATACTCTTCACAAATAGTTTATACCTCCATTGCTTATATTGAGCCTATGATGTCCAGGCATAAACAACTCGTAAGTCTTTCAGCCATTCTTCTTCTTCTATTTTCTGCTTGTAAAAGTCAGCAATATGGATTTTCTAAAAAAGATATTAAAAGTGGTCAGAAACTCATTGGATTAGATTTTGATGACAAATCGGTCAATACAATGTATGCTTATTTGCGAAGAAACAAGGCGGGGTATGATTCTCTGAGGAAATACCCAATCGGCAACGAAACGTTTCCTGCAATGTCATTTGACCCTCACCCTGTAGGGTATCAGTTCCCAAAATCAAAAGCAGCCAATAACAGTTGGACAATACCAGATGACACTGCACTTCCAGAAAGTGATCAGGATATTGCTTTTCTAAACATCCTTGAATTAGCGAGTTTAATCCGATCTGGAAAAATCACTTCCGAAAGGTTGACTAAAATCTATCTGAATAGAATCAGGAAATACGATGAACAGCTGAAAAGTGTAATTACTATCACTGAAGAGCTAGCATTAAAACAGGCCAGAAAGGCCGATCAGGAAATCCAATCTGGAAATTACAAAGGTCCACTTCATGGAATCCCATATGGAGTAAAAGATTTGATTGCCGTTAAAGGGTACCCTACTACATGGGGTGCTGCACCCTATAAAAATCAGGTCATAGACTATACTGCTACTGTTATCAAAAAACTGGAAGAAAAAGGGGCAGTCCTTATTGCCAAATTGGTTTCCGGCTCTTTGGCCAGGGGCGATGTTTGGTTTGGAGGAAAGACAAAGAACCCCTGGGACTTAAAACAAGGAGCAAGTGGATCTTCTGCAGGCCCCGGCTCTGCAACTGCAGCAGGTTTAGTCGCTTTTTCTCTTGGAACTGAAACGCTAGGATCAATCACTTTTCCTTCAACACGAAATGGCATTACGGGTTTAAGACCAACGTATGGTCGAGTGAGTAGGCATGGCACAATGAGTTTAAGCTGGTCTATGGATAAGATTGGTCCAATGTGTAGGTCTGCCGAGGACTGTGAAATTGTTTTTGACGCCATCTATGGGAAGGATGAACAAGATATGACCACTAACTCCGTTGAATTTCATCAGGTAAATAAACCCATAAGCGAACTTAAAGTAGCCTATCTAAAAAGTGATATTGAAGCGGACAAATCGGATATGGGAAAGAATCTTCGCAATGAACTGAAGACTCTTGAAAAGCTTGGAGTAAACCCAGAACCAATCGCTCTACCCACTCAATATCCTTTCAGTGTATTCGATATTATTCTGAGGTCGGAAGCGGGAGCCTTTTTTGATGAGTTGGTATTATCAAAAGGAGTAGATCAAATGGTTGAACAAACTCCGGGTTCAAGGGCCAACTCACTAAGACAAGCACGTTTTATTCCAGCAGTTGAATACTTACAGGCTAACAGGCAACGCAGACAACTGATCAACGAAATTCATGCACTTTTTAAAGATTACGATGTGATCATAGCTCCAACTTTCAGAGGGCGACAACTCTTTGTAACTAACCTTACCGGCCACCCGGTAGTGAGTGTTCCCACGGGGTTTGATAAAAGAAACCGTCCTACCAGCATGACATTTATCGGTAACCTATATGACGAAGGAAGCATTCTTGCATTGGCAAAGGCCTTTCAGAAAGTAACAGATTTTGATGAAAAGCACCCACCTCTGTTTTCTGAATCGAGGTAATGGATAACCAAGAGTGTCCTAAACAACTTTGGAATGAGTTATAAAATTAGCAGTGACTGTTATACTCAACATATCAGGTATAACAGTCAAATAAATCAATACATTCATGGCTATGCGTCACGATTGTAACGTATCATAAGGTTATCTACAATGAGAACAAATGGAAAAAGGTGATTGCTTCATTTTAAAAAATGATGATGTATACTTTGCAATAATACTTCATCATTCAACTTTTGTTGATGGAGAATTATTTCACGGGTTTATTGTTATTGGAGACCATTACTCGGTCTCTCCAACTCTTAAAGAAATCGAATCGGGAAAAATCTTAGGATATAAGTTTATTGATGAAACTTCCGACTTAATGAATAGCCTTGCTTGGATGGGCAAAGGACAAAATGCTTCCGAACTATATAACGGAGTTAAATATGATGTATTGACAATAACAGAAGCTCTATTTACTGAAGAATCAAATAGAATTCAAAGAATTGGAAGAGTGAATTTACACGAAGAATTTTTTCCTCGACCTGAATTTCATTCTAGAGTTTCAAACTATAAAAAATTGGTTGAAGTCATATCTGAACGAATTTCAAAAAGGGCCTCTTCAAAGGTGGAGTGGAATAGGTTTTATGATGCATTTAAACTTGATGAAGTATTAAAAAAAGCAGATAACACTATATAACAAAACATAGTTACCCTTCGCGACAACAACGTTTGTTACATTAAACGTATTAGACCATTAGCTTGCTAATCAAAATAAGAAGCGCAAAATTTGTAGTTGAACCAGAACCCGGATTGATGAAAAACAGATTTTTACTCCTTATACTGAGTGCATTCCTTATCGTTGGCTGCGATTCAGGGAAAGAAGAAATCACTATATCTGCTGATGTGTATCACCAGTCGATGGACAAACTAAGCGAAGTAATTGTTCATGATATATTTTCTCCTCCGGTAGCCAGCCGTATTTACGCCTACCCAAGCATAGCCATGTATGAAATACTGGCAAAGAATGATGCAGCCTATAAACCTCTGGCTGGTCAATTGACTGACTTTGCTGCCATCCCTGATCCTGATGAAAATGTAAGCTTTGAACTCGCAGCTATACAGGCTTTTCTGACAATCGGAAAAACATTGATTTTCTCAGAAGATAAGATAAACGAATACAAAGAAGAACTATACAAAGAGCTTGGCAATGGGGTAAAGAAGTCTTACTTCAATGCTTCAGTAAACTACGGTAATCAGGTTGCTGATCACATTTTGGCATGGGCCGATGGTGACATGTATAAGCAAACACGAACATTCCCAAAGTTTACTGTCAATGATGATCCTACAAGATGGCAACCAACACCTCCTGGATACATGGAAGCCATTGAACCTCATTGGACTAAAATCAGGCCATTTGCCATCGACTCTTCAACTCAGTTTGTACCCGTAAGACCTACAGAATTTGACTTAGCAAAAGGAAGTCCCTTTTACAAAGAATTGATGGAAGTGTATAACGTTGGCAATAACCTGACTAAGGAGCAAAAAGAAATTGCTTCGTTCTGGGACTGTAATCCTTATGTAGTGAATCAGACAGGCCACGTGATGGCTGCCACAAAGAAGATTACTCCTGGGGGGCACTGGATTGGAATTATCAAGATTGCATGCAAAGCGCATGACGCTAACCCTATGAGATCAGCCGAAGCTTATGCCCTGACTTCAATTGCTTTGGCGGATGCCTTTATCAGTTGCTGGGATGAAAAATTCAGAAGTAACCTGATTCGCCCAGAAACATTGATCAACAAGCATATCGATGAGGACTGGTTGCCACTACTTCAAACACCTCCATTCCCAGAATATACTAGTGGCCATTCCGTGATATCTAATGCTGCAGCAATTGCCTTAACCTCTTTGTTTGGTGATAGTTTTGCTTTTGACGATGACACAGAAGTGAAGTATGGATTAGGAGTGCGCTCATTCAGTTCGTTTATCGATGCATCTGAAGAAGCTGCTATCAGTAGACTGTATGGAGGAATTCACTATATGCCAGCCATTGCTAATGGAGTAACTCAAGGTAAGGCTCTTGGGAGATACGTTATTGATAAGCTAGAGCTTAGAAATCAAAGTGTTGCTCAAAACGAGGAGTAATGATCTTTTGATCTTCAGGTTTCTAATTGATAAGTTCCTATGTCAAAACTCTGGGGTATAGATTTGGGAGGTACTAAAATTGAAGGTGTTGTGCTTCTTTCAAAGGACAACCCTGAGATTTTAATTCGAAAGAGAATTGATACAGAGTCAGATCATGGCTATCAACATGTGCTCAATCGTATAAAGAGCCTCGTTGACCTTATGGCGGACTATATAGGTGAAGCTCCTTCTACTTTGGGCATTGGTACACCAGGAACAATTGATCCACAAACAGGACTTCTGAAAAACAGCAACTCGCAAGCCATCAACAAAAAACCCTTTCATAAAGACCTTGAGGCTTTGCTGGGCATTCCGATTACTATTGCCAACGATGCCAACTGTTTTGCATTAGCAGAAACCAAAATGGGTATAGTTCCAGAAGCATCACCAAAAGCAGAGGTTGTTTTTGGGGTGATTATGGGAACAGGTTGTGGCGGTGGCATAGTAGTAAATGGTCAAATCATTAATGGCAGGCATGGTATCGGTGGTGAATGGGGTCATAATTTCCTGGATGCATCTGGTGGATCATGCTATTGTGGCAAAACAGGTTGTGTAGAAACAATCATTTCCGGCCCGGCTCTTGAAAAGTTTTATGAAGGATTAACAGGATCGAAAAAGAAACTCAAAGAGATCATATCACTTGCCAGGCTGGGTGAGGATAAAGGTGCCATCCAGGCACTTAATAGGCTGATTCACTTTTTTGGTTTAAGCATTTCAAGTGTAATTAATATACTCGATCCGGATGTGATTATACTTGGTGGTGGTGTAGGTAACATTGACGAACTCTATACCTTAGGCTTTCAAGAAGTCGAAAAGCACGTTTTCAACCCAACTCTGGAAACCAAAGTAGTTAAACCGAAACTTGGCGATAGTGCAGGTGTTTTTGGTGCTGCTTTTCTAACGGTATAACCAGCCAATTTCGACATTAGGAGAAATCTTGTTTAACCCGACTGAATTTTCAAATGCTTGTAATCCAAATATTATAGATTTCAACTTAGAATTCTTCAATGAATACTATAATTATTAGCAATAAACTACTAATTTTAGTTTTACTAATTATTATAGTAAAATGTATAAAGGAAGAGGGGCACAAATACAGGTAAAAAATAAGTTTTTAGCATATGAATATGTGCAAGAGCACCTTGAAGGGCTGGATGAATTTGATGAAGAAGCTCCCCGAACGCAGTACATAAAGATCTTTCCAAAAACCATAGTCAATAAAGTGGATAGTCCTGATGTAGGTATGGAATACTCCCTGAATCCTTATCAAGGTTGTGAGCATGGATGCATCTATTGTTATGCCCGAAATACACATGAGTATTGGGGATACAATGCAGGCCTGGATTTTGAAAGAGTGATTCTTTACAAGGCCTCCGCTCCAGAACTGCTGGAAAAGCATTTTCAGAAACCAAAATGGAAACCAAAAACGATAGTGCTATCTGGTAATACTGATTGCTATCAACCCATTGAGAGAAAACTCAAAATCACCAGAAGCCTATTGGAAGTGTTTCTCAAGTACAAACACCCTGTTGGCATGATTACCAAAAATGTAATTGTCACCCGAGATATAGATATTCTTGGTCAATTGGCTGATATGAACCTGATTGGAATGTTATTCTCTATTACTTCTTTGGAAGAAAAAGTAAGGCGTAAGCTGGAACCCAGAACTGCCACGGCCAAACAAAAACTGAAAACCATAGAAAAGCTGAGCAAAAGAGGAATCCCAGTAAGTATAATGATAGGACCAGTTATTCCCGGGTTAAATGACCACGAAATCCCTGAAATCATGAAAGCTGCATCTGATGCTGGTGCACTTAGTGCAGGTTATACCATGGTAAGGCTTAATGGTCAGATTGGAAGAGTGTTCGAGGACTGGGTGGTTCAGGCATTTCCGGATATAGCTTCCAAAGTATTGAACCAGATTAAAGGTGCTCACAATGGAAATCTAAATGAAAGCAGGTATGGCTTTAGAATGAGAGGGGAGGGACGTATGGTTCAGTCAATTAACCGGATGTTTGAAATTAGCAAAGCCAAGTATTTCTCTTCCAAAACACTTGTACCTCCTTTAAGGACTGATTTGTTTGTCAAAACTAACAAAGGTCAACTAGGGTTGTTTTAGAGACTTATGTAACATATCTAACCTTGCTCAAGGAAACATACAATACTGAAATTGCAATCTTTAGAAAAAAACGAAGTATTTAAGAAAAGCCAATATGAGAGCAGCGATACCAAGAATTGTTATAGCCAACCTCCAATTAAAAATCTGTTTTCTCTCTTCTTTCAAGCCCTTTTGATAAACCTTCATAATGTCATAATCCTTTGACATTTTCTTTAGTTTCTCTCTTTCCTCTTCTTCATCAATAGGTTCAAAGCTCTCTGAAGTTTTGAGTGACCTGTTGATATTGTAGTTTGTGAGCTTTTCTACCCTTTTTTCAAAATCAGGAATCTTAGAATGATTAGGAGAAATGCTCTTCACTGCTTCTAAAGCACTATTAACTACAGTTAGGAAATTATCATCAATTAATCCTACCAAATGCTCAACAGACTCTTTGTCTCCTATTTTTTTCACCTCTTTAATAGCCTCTATCCTGATTTTAAAGTTATCAGCTTTAAGCGCACGGTGAAGTTTCTTAAGATTATGAGTCCTACCCCATTCCTCTAGTTTTTCTGGTTTCATCACTAATATTTTCTACCCTGAGTTTACCGAAGGGTCTTCTCGAAAAGATATTTCGACAAGCTCAATATGGAAAAGAAATATGAGATTGCTGATTCTCTCTATTAATTAAAATAGAGTCAGCAATCTTATTGATCAAACTTTCCTCAAAAGCGACTCCATTGAAGTCCTTTCTTTCAGCTTGCTTTTCACCTCATCAATAGAGACTCTGATTTGAGAAAGGTCATCCCTATCTCTAATGGTTACGGTATTGTCTTCTAAAGTCTGGTGGTCAACGGTAACACAGAAAGGTGTACCAATGGCATCTTGTCTTCTATATCTCTTACCAATGGCGTCTTTTTCATCGTACTGGCAATTGAAATCAAATTTTAACTCAGCTAAAACCTCACGAGCTTTTTGTGGAAGTCCAGACTCAGCTTTCTTCAATAGCGGTAATACGGCTACATGATATGGTGCTAGCGCAGCTGGTAATTTTAATACCGTTCTCTCACTGCCATCCTCAAGCGTTTCCTCTTTATAAGAACTTGAAAGCACAGCCAGGAACATACGGTCTAAACCAATAGAAGTCTCCACCACATACGGCACATAAGATTTGTTTTCTACCGTATCGAAAAACTGTAGCTTTTTGCCTGAATGCTCTTCATGCGCCTTCAGGTCAAAATCTGTTCTGGAGTGTATTCCTTCAAGTTCTTTGAAACCCATTGGGAAGTTGAACTGAATATCGGCTGCAGCGTTGGCATAATGTGCAAGATTCACGTGATCATGGAAACGATAGTTTTCTTCACCCAATCCAAGTGCCTTGTGCCATGCAATACGCTTGGCCTTCCAGTTTTCGTACCACTCCATTTCTTCTCCTGGCTTCACAAAAAACTGCATCTCCATTTGCTCAAACTCCCGCATTCTGAAGATAAACTGACGAGCTATAATTTCATTTCTGAAGGCCTTTCCTATCTGAGCAATACCGAAAGGGATTTTCATTCTACCGGTTTTCTGAACATTCAGAAAGTTCACGAAAATACCTTGTGCGGTTTCCGGCCTTAGATAAATCTTGTTTGAATCATCTGCTACAGAACCCATTTCGGTAGAGAACATCAGATTGAACTGACGTACATCTGTCCAGTTCTTAGACCCCGAAACAGGATCTGCAATGCCCAATTCTTCAATCAACGCTTTGATATCGGCAAGGTCTCCGTTCTCCAGGCCTTTACCCATACGCTCATTAATGCCATCTATCTTGGCTTGATTTCGAAGTACATTTGGGTTAGTTGCCAAAAACTGTTCTTTGTCAAAAGCATCACCAAATCGCTTCTCAGCCTTAGTCACTTCCTTTTCAATCTTTGCCTCGATTTTAGCAATGTGATCTTCTATCAATACGTCTGCACGATAGCGCTTCTTTGAGTCTTTGTTATCTATCAAAGGATCATTAAAGGCATCAACATGGCCAGATGCTTTCCAGGTAGTAGGGTGCATAAATATTGAGGCATCAATACCGACAATATTCTCATGCATTTGCACCATCGATTTCCACCAATACTGCTTAATGTTATTTTTTAACTCTACTCCGTTTTGCCCATAATCATATGCCGCTCCAAGTCCATCATAAATCTCACTTGATGGAAAAATGAAACCATATTCTTTTGCGTGACTCGCAATCTTTTTGAGCAAATTATCATCGTTCTGTGCCATGCCGCAAAGATATGTAAAAGGGATTCAACAAATACAAGGCATGAATTAAAAAAGGAAATCGTTATTCAACTGATGAAATAAGCAATTCTCCATTCTGAAAAAGAGCTGAATTCGTGTAATTGGGTATATTTACGCTGTATGTCAAAACGCATTCTCTACATTTTTGGTGGTATTATCTTCGCTTTATTGGCGATAATCGGTTTTCAGCAATACAGACTTTACCAGACAAAACAGTATAGTCCTGAAGCAACCGTTCAGTATACCAATAGCAATGTCAGCATAAAAGTGACCTACAGCAGACCTTCGAAAAAAGGAAGGGAGATTTTTGGGGCATTGGTGCCTTATGGGCAATGGTGGAGAACAGGAGCAAATGAGCCTACTCTAATTGAGCTTTCCAGAGACATCTCATTCGGAGGAACAAATACATTGAAAGCAGGAAATTATTCGATCGTAACCGTGCCAGGTGAAGAAGAATGGGTCGTGGTTTTTAATAACAAAATTCCTGACTGGGGAACAGATTATTCTCCTGAACATGATGCCATCAGAGTAAAGGGTAGAGTAGAAACGTTACCGGATGTGGTTGAACTATTTACCATTGATTTTACTGATGAAGATGGCGTGCCATCTATGATTATGGCCTGGGATAAAACCAAAGTTTCAATCCCTTTTAGGGTACTTTAGAATTTTCCAGAAGCAAATTCTTCCTATTTAAAAATCAATTTAGCCATACTTCCTCTTGGGCCTGAAGCCCAGGCTGACTTACCTGATTTTGATACAGAAACTGCATAGTACTTTCCTTCCATTGGAGTATATGCTTTGTCTCCTGTTCTGTAGTAATCACAACTGCCCCTACCGACTGTCAGTATTAAATCATTATCATAAAATGCTACTCCAGACCGATAACCATCCGGGCTTAAACCCGCCATAACAGGAAGCCAGCTTTCTCCGCCATCATTAGTATATGCAGCATTGATTCTGGTAAGCGAATCACCTCTGTAATCACCTCCAACCATTAAGCCTTCTTGATCATTCTTAAAGTCAATTGAAAAGATTCCCTGAGTAGGTTCACCTGATTGAAGTGGTGTAATGGTTTTTGACCAGGACTCTCCTTTGTCAAAAGAGTAAAAAAGGCTGGCTTCTTCTCCACCCAACCCTATGTAGACATTGTTTTCTCCACTCACTCTCAAGCATGTTCCGCTTGCGGCAAAACCACCCTGACCATCTTTTGCCTGAGGCCTTTGATCAAAGGGCAACTCTTGCCAGGTTTCACCGGCATCAGAAGTTTTGAGAATCAAAAGCCTTCCATCAATAGCATCTCCAAAAGCAATACCTTCGCGGTCATTCCAGAAATCCATGGCGTCATAAAAAGTACCCTCCACATCACTGAAATATTTTCTATCCCAGGATTTTCCTCCATCTGTGGTTTTATAAATCAAAGCTGGCAAGCCAGCACTCAATACAATAGCAGTATTAGCATCAAAACCCTCTACATCCCTGAAGTCTATTTTTTCATTATCAGGAACACTCACAGACTCCCAACTGGCACCACCATCAATAGTTCTAAGCACAGTGCCTCCACTTCCGCTTGCCCACGCCACCTGATCAGAGACTGCCGATAGTCCTCTCAGGCTAGCCTTAACACCAGACTCTTGTGGTTGCCAGGCTGGTTCCAGTTGCTTTTCAATAGCTGTCTCTTTATTGCTTCCGCAAGAGAAAACGAAAAGGGTAAGGGCAAATGCTATTAATTTTTTCATTCTGAAGTTTCAGATGGTTTTAGATTTGGTTTTTCGGGCGACTTATAAACGCTTTCCGGTAAATCATCAAATACCATTATGCCGGATAGCTGCGCCATATCACGCTCGCCAGAAAGCATGATATTGCCATATTTCCTGTAATCCTTCCATGGGTTGACAAATCGAGGTTCTTCGGCTTCAGTATTTGGGTAGTATGCCCATTGTGTAGCCAACCGTGATTCTTTATCTACCCAAACATGATACATGTTCTGTGGAGTACGGCCTACTCCTTCAAATGTCAACTTCAACTTATCAGCCATTCTACCGTCCTGGGTAGCTTCTTCTCCAGCATAGGTTAAAGTGACCCCGGAATCTTTCAGTTTATAGGGCATTACCAACCAATATGAATCATTGATCCAGATGCTCTTTCCTCGGTTAACCAATGTTTGAAGTGAATCTGCACTCACCTTCATTTCCATTCCCTTTTGGAATACCTTCCCTTTTTCGTCATTGATGTTTATCAGAAATGTGGTTTCACCCATATCTATCCTTACATCACCTGTCCACTTATCCCACATCAACTCTCTTCTTCCAAAGAAATTCCAACATATATGACGAGTATTATCCCAGGCCTCACGACCTCCCATAGCTTCCATTACCTCATCTGCAATAGTGATAGCTTTGGCATCTGATCCCTCTACATTAAACCCTTCTGAAGGAGGATTGCCATAAACTTTCTGCTCCTTTTCAGCAGGGTTACAACTAAAGAAGCCCACTGAAGCCACTAACAACAATACTAATAGGTGCTTTACTTTCATGATTACGGATTTTGCCTCAAGTTATAAAGTTCCTCTACACCTATCAATCCACTTATCAAACTTTAGGGTGTACCTAAGGTTTTTGAAAGGCATAAAAAAAGACCACTCATCGAGTAGTCTTTTAAAGTTTTGATTGGGTTAGTTTACTGCCAGCTTGCAGTTTGACCTGCCTTAACACCGTAAACATTTACTGCATTCAAAAAGCTTTTATCAGCTATAACAGCAAGCACTTCGATGTTTTCCTTGTTGTACTGAGAAAGATCTACATCAAACTTACGTGTAAATGTCCCATCACCTTTTAGTGCTTTTTCAGGAATAGAGGCGAGTCCTACACTCTTTCTCAATACGAAGTTATGGATGAACTCAGTTCCTGAAAGTACAGATGGCTTATTATAATAAGGATGCGATTCTGCTCCTGCCAAACCATTGTAGTAATTACTTTGTCTTACCGCTGGTATACCACTTTCGGTTATATAAATCAACAACCTGTAGTCTCCAGCACTTAGATCTTCTTTGAAATCAACATGGACTACACCTTCAAGTGTTTCTCCATTCAATTTAGTCTCGATAGCTAAGTGAGCCTTAGCTGTTTCGTTTAGCCCTAAAGAAGTTCTTCCTGCCCAGAGGTTCCTGCCCAGAGCACCTCCTTTTCTATCAATAACACCGGAAGGAAAAGATGATGCTCCAAACAGTGTCATTAATGGACGGGTTAAATCATTTTCCATAAAATCCCCTTGGTGTATTGCACTGGTAAATACTCGGCCAGGATTTGCATGCATTAATTCTTCAACTACAACAGTGCCATCTACGCACCAACCACACCATTCACCAGTGAATTCTTCTATTAAAACATTTTTTACAGCACTGGCAGGAGCTGCTCCTATTCCAGAGAAGCCATCGTACTGGCAATTACAATCATCGTAGTTTGCAGCTGAGTTATAATTTGTTGCTGCGGGATCTGTACAGCCTTCGACTTTTTCATCAGGATTATTATCTGGATCTTCTCCTCCAGAATCACAAGCCCATAAAAAAATTGCAAAAGCGATTAAAAAAAAGTGTGCCTTTTTCATTTTAGTCAGTTTAAAAAGTTGTTCAGAGTTAAAAATGACAACCCTGATATTATTCCTTTATTTGCGTTAAACGCAGTAGAAAATTTTATCAAGTCATTTTCTATCGGCATATTTAATCAAGAAAGTCTAAAAGTTCAAATAAAAATCGGGTTTTTATTAAAATCTGTTTTATTTAGCAGAAATTTTGTTGCCAAAACTGGAATTAATCCTTTTTACTTTTTGATATGTTATTGACTAAACCTCTGAATTTCAATCGAATTCTATTACTTTTTTCACTCTTACTCTGCACTCAAATTGCTTCTGCACAGGATATTGTAAAGGCCTCTGAAGGAGTTCAACTGAAAACCCTACAAGGAAAATCTGTTAGTTTTTCCGAGCTGGCAAAAGCAGATAAAGGCATTAAGATCATCAGCTTCTGGGCTACCTGGTGCAAGCCGTGCATTCAGGAACTGGAATATCTCAACGATATTTATGATGAGTTACAGGATGACATGAACGTAACCGTTTATGCAGTATCCATAGATGACTCACGATCTGCAAAGCGAGTCAGACCCTTTACAAATGGGAAAAACTGGGCTTTCGAAATTCTGCTTGATGAAAACAGTCTACTCAAAAGAAAACTCAATGTGCTAAACGTTCCTCATACTTTTATTGTGGATGAAAACAATGAGATTGTTTACCAGCATACCAGTTATGTCCCTGGAGACGAGGAAAAATATCTGGAAATTATAGAGGGGTTAAACAAATAATCTACCACAATCATGAGACTACTAACTAAAGCACTTCTGATTGCAGCAATAATTTGTGCCCAACATTTAGTAATTGCGCAAAATGATAAAGGAAGATTAACCGGAGATTTCTATGCAACCTCTCAATACTATCAAGCTAATGAAGCGTTAGGTGCTACATTACTTCCCGGGGGAGAAAGAGTTGGGGTTAACACTGCTCTCAATCTCAATTACGACTGGAAAAACCTAACTGCTGGCCTTAGATATGAAGCATACCTTCCTCCCCTTTTAGGTTTTGAAAGAAGGCTTGATGGTCATGGTATCGGTAACGTGTTTCTATCATACAGGTTGAAAAGCTTTGAACTTACAGTGGGTAATTTTTACGAGCAGTTTGGTTCAGGGCTTTCATTAAGGTCATATTATGAACCTCAATTGGGTCTGGATAATTCTTTGTTCGGAGCCAGATTAAAGTATTATTCCGATGCTGTAAACCTGACCTTACTGACAGGAAAGAACAGGAGCTATTTCGATAAAGACGATTCGAATATCCTGGCCTTAAATGCAGATGTATCCATTAACAGCCTCTTCAAGAATATTAATGAAAACCTAATTGTAGACATAGGCGCAAGCATCGTTAGAAAAACTGAAGACAATACTACGGGAATACCTGATATCTCTGAATCATCGGATATTATTTCTTTAAGAGGCGATGTACAGTTAAGTGGTTTTTTGTTTGGGTTAGAATATGCTCGCAAAGGAGAAGAACCTCATACTTTAAATCAGTTTACAGATAAAAATGGAAGAGGCTTTTTCCTTTCAACCGGCTATTCAACCAAAGGTTTTGGTGTAAATGTGTACTGGAAGTTCATAGAAAACATGTTTTTCAGGTCTGACCGAGAGTCATCTTCTAATATCACATCAGGAATCAACTATCTACCTCCAAATAGCAACATTAATACCTACAGGCTGACCACTCTGTATCCTTATGCTACGCAAGGCAACGGAGAAAACGGAGTTAATGTTGATGTATTCTACAATATCAAGAAAGGAACTGCATTGGGAGGTAAATACGGAACAAAGCTAGCCAGTGACTTCTCTATTATAAAAGGTTTAAAGACTGATGGGCCACCAGAGGACCCAGCTCGTTTTCTATCTTTCTCAGATTCTACCTATTACGCTAATTGGAACTTAGAAATAACCAAAAGAGTAAATAAAAAGCTTAGATACGTTGCCGGTTGGTCATACATTAAATACAACCGCGATGTAATTGAAGGTATACCAAGAAGTGGCTTTGTGAATTCGCTGACGTTCTTCACGGATATCACCTTCAGACTTCCGAAAAGGCGTTTTATCAGAACAGAACTACAACACCTTTCTACCAAGCAGCATTTGGGTAATTGGGCTTTTGGCCTGGTGGAATATGGATGGTCTTCTAATTTAAGCACATACATTTCAGACGAATGGAACTACGACAGCTCTGTGCACTATTACTCTTTGGGACTTAACTACAGAAAAGGACCAACTTCTGTGGGTATCAGCTATGTAAGAGAAAGAAGCGGGCTTATTTGTGTAGGTGGAGTTTGTCGTTTTGTCCCGGCATCTAATGGATTCAGACTTCAGGTTAATACTTCTTTCTAAGCCTGAAAATCATCAATTGTAATAGATTCTACAATTCAGTTCAAAAACCATACGGTTCATTTCAATTTGGTTTTTTGTTGTATGTAATCTTTTGATCATTGTATTGTCAATCTGTGAATAACAACAACACAGATTTACCAAAGGTCAAAAACTCAGTTTTCTGTATGGTGGGTTGGTCGCCCACCTAAAGTACAGAAGCTAAACAAAAGGTTACATATTATGAAAGCTCAAAAAATGAAGAATAGAAGTATAATCATGGGGATTGTCATTGCATTTTTGGCAGTATTCCTTATCGTTGAAGAAACTCAGGCTCAAAGGTCTTCCAGTTCAAGTTCCGTAACAGTTGATGGTAAAAACTCAACTTCAATATCAATCAATAATGGGAAACATCGCTTTTCGCGAAAGTCAGGTTCTCAAAGTCTCAATATTGAATATGATGGTAAAATAGTTTTTGCTGACGATGATAAAAGTATCAAATCAATCTCCAGAGGAGGCTATCTTTTTATTAGGAAAACTTCTTTTGGTAAAAGGAGAGAAATACTTGCAGAGCCTAACTCCGATGGCACTATTGAATATGAATACAAGGTTGGTAGAAGACAGCAAGAATGGAATAAAGAGGCAGAAGAACTGCTGGCAGATTTACTTTTAGAAGTTATTCGAACTACCGGTATCGGAGCCGAAGGTCGTGTGGATAGGTTTTATGCCAAAGGAGGCTTACAAGGTGTTTTAGACGAAGTTGATGATATCAGAAGTGACTATGTAAGTCAAATTTATATCTCTACTCTTCTTGACAGTAAAGAACTGAATGACAAAGAGCTGGAGCAGGTTGTTGCCTATGTTCCTAAAGAAATTGATTCTGAACACTACGTAACTGAAATCTTTAAGGATCATACAGATATTTTCCTTAAAAATGACAGAACTACTTCTTCTTTCCTTTCTGCTATTAACAGAATGGATTCCGATCACTACATAGCTACAATTCTAAAAAGAACCTTGAAAGAGGATATCAGTGATGCATTGGTAGGGAAAGTGTTAGAAGCTGCAGACAATATGAACTCTGATCATTATAAGACAGGGATTCTCACTGATCTGATTGACAGAAGAGATATTGATGAGTCCAGAGTGAAAATAATTATTGATTACACTGATGGCATGTCTGATCACTACAAATCGAACATCTTAAACCGAATGCTTAAAAATGACCAGATCAGCTCTAAGTATTTTACAGATGTGATTAAAACTGCCGATGGCATGAGTGATCATTACAGAAACAATATTGTCAACTACCTGATGGAACATGAGGAGCTTGGTTCAGAGCATTTTGACATTATTCTGGAAATTGTTGACGACATGTCTGATCATTACTCAAGCAGCACTTTGAACAAATTGATGAGCAAGCAGAAGTTAAGCCCTGAAGATTATGACAAAGTATTAAAGAGAGTAGGAAATTTATCTGATCACTACACTACCGCTATCGTAAAGAAAATGCTTAGATATGATCAGTTATCTGCTAAAAGCATGGACGAAATCATTGACTTAACCAGAGGGATGTCTGACCACTACAAAAGCTCCGTGATTAAAGAAGTAATGTCTAGCAGAAACAAGTTAAGCGATGAAAACTACAAAAGAATTCTGGAGGTTTCTGACGACTTGTCTGACCATTACAGAGTAAGTCTAATCAAAGAGTTGATTAAGAATGATCCTTCTAAGCAAACACTACTAAAGATCATGGAAGATATAGAGGATGTAGATTCTGATTATTACAGAGCTAATCTGCTTTTAGAAATCTGTGATGAAATTGGTGATGATGAGGATTTAAGAAAAGCATTCAAAAAGGCAATGAATACCATTGACTCAGATACCTACTATGGTAGAGTATCAAGGTGTTTTCGTTAAACTATTCTATCCAAAAGTGGTGCGCTTAGTCTAAGGGCACCACTTTTTTATTATCTTCAAACAAACTCGCTGATCATGTCTAAGCTGCTCAGGCTGCCTCTTTTTGCTATTATCGGCTTACTCTTCTTGTTCTATCTCTACTATGCAGAGTTCGACAAGCTACCCAGCGTAACCAACGATTTCAACCTATTTGCCTTTACTGTTCTAGCTTCTTCAATAACCGGTTTTGGTATCTTCTATATCAACCGTTGGTTAAACAGAAAACTTCCCTGGAGGCGCAACATCCTTAGTCGTTTTGTTAGTGGGCTATCTCTGGACTTCTTTTTCTTAGGCTGCTTACTAATTCTCATGGGTTGGTTGGCCAATGTTACAGGGCTTATTTCCTATGAGATGTTCCAGGAGGACATGTTTATCAAACAGATCGAAATCAAGCTAATCGTACTTTCTTTTATTTCCATGTTTGTGGTTACGCTTGTAGAATTCAACACCTTTAGCTACAACGAATACTCTGTTGGACAAATAAGGAAATTAAGGGCGGAAAGAAAGCAATTGGAACTCCAGTTCGAAGCACTGAAAAGCCAACTCAGCCCTCATTACTTGTTTAATAGCATGAATACCATTTCTTCTTTGGTGTATCGTGATCCTTTAGTTGCTGAAAACTTTATTCGAAACCTGGCAGATACATTCAATTATGTACTTTATACAAAGGAAGCCACAGTAGTTACGCTCAGGGAAGAAGTTGAGGCACTGAAAGATTACGCCTACCTGTTAAACATAAGATATGCAGCTGCTGTCGACTTAAGAATTGAAATAGCACAGGAACACTATAAACGAGAGATTCCTCCGCTTACTTTACAGCTATTAGTTGAAAATGCTGTTAAACACAACATTATAAGCAACGATAACCCTCTAAAAATCAATATCAGAGCTACGGAAGATGAAATCATTGTGCTCAATAACAAAACAGGAACTCCGTCTAAAACAGCCAGTCATAGGGTAGGTCTTGACAACATCAGAAAGCGCTATGCTTTCTTTACTTCGCATGAAATTGAGCTTTCAGACGAAGATTATTTTGAAGTTAAACTCCCAATGATCTCGTCATGAAAAAAAATCTCCTGAACCAGCCGATTTTTAGATTACTCGCTCCACCAGTATATGGAGTAATGATGTACTTCCTGATTCTATTGATCAACAATAGTCTGGATCAATTAGCTGACACCGTTTTAACAAATGAGCTGCTACTTTGTATAGTACTAGCATATGCCGTATCAGAGTCTTTGCGCATTGCTATAATTCTATTCGAAAGAAGAACCAAAGAAGACTTAAAACGTCCCGGAAATATTGTGACCTTGTTTGTATTAAGCCTGATCATTGGTAGCCTTATTACTTTCCTTATAGTTTACAGTTATTTCAAGTATCTGGAGGGTTTCGAGTATTTATCATCTTTCTCTTCCATTCTGTACAACATCACAGCAGTTTATGGTATTAACTCCATATTTTATACGCTCTTCTTTTTGAGTATTCATCTTTTGTCCATAAAGAATGAATCTGAGTTAAAAAAGGAAGATCTCAAGCGTCAAAACCTTGAACATCAACTGGAAATTTTCAACAATGAGATTAATCCGGATTTGCTATTCCAAAGCCTGGAGACTCTGATTTCCCTGGTTCATCATAACCTTAATTCAGCCGAAGATTTTGTGGACAGATTAGCCCTGGTTTATAGGTATATTCTAGATAACCGAAAGAAAGAGGTTGTCCCCTTAGACGAAGAGGTAAGAGCTGCAAAAAACCTGATATACCTGTTCAAAGAAAAGTTTCCTGATCAGGTTGATTTACAGGTCAAAAACGAAAAATATACCAGAGGAAAATACCTTGTTCCCAATACAATTCCGATGGTGCTGGATTGCATGATTAATGGAAGTATTATTTCTCCATGGCAGCCTATGAACCTAACCATTGACTGTGCTGGGGAAGATGATTATATAGTGATTCAGCACAAAGAGAATGACAAACTGAGCAATAATAAGTACATTAAAAACCGCTATCAGAATCTACATGAGGCCTTTTCTTTTTTCACTGATAAGCCTGTGATTCAGATTAAGGCATACGGAGATGTATTTATCAAATTACCTTTGCTCGATATAAAAGATAATATATGAGAGTTTTTATCATAGAAGACGAAATCCCAGCAGCTGAAAAAATTGAACGGTTTCTACATAGATATGATGAAAGCATATCAATTGTTGGCAGGGCAATGAGTGTAAAAGAAGCTGTTCATTGGGTGCAAACCGATGGTAATGCGGATCTCTTGCTAATGGATATCCAACTTACCGATGGCCTTAGTTTCGATATTTTCAAAGAAGTTGATCTTGAAATTCCAGTAATATTCACTACAGCTTATAATGAATATGCCATTGAAGCTTTTAAAGCCAATGGAATTGACTACCTCCTGAAGCCCATTACTTTTGAAGCACTAACAGAAAGTCTCGACAAGTTTAAAAACCTTAAAACAAGATTGTCTGAACCTGGCCAGTCAGAAGCTACCTCTGTTATAGACTTGCAAAGTGCGCTCCAGATGCTCAGTAAGCGAGAGTATAAAACACGCTTTATGGTGAAGATCGGTGAACATATCAAGTCCGTTACCACCGACCAGATAGAGTTGTTTTATGCTGAAGGGAGAAATGCCTACATAGTTACCGACCAAGGTAGAAGGTTGATTATAGACTACAAATTGGAAACGCTCGAAGAAATGCTCAACCCTCAACAATTCTTCAGGGTAAACAGAACTTTTATTATCGAAATCAATGCCATCAAAGATGTGCTCGTCTATTCTAATAGTCGATTAAAAATAATCCTTAACAAAGATTTCGATAGAGAAATTATTGTGAGCAGAGAAAAAGTTGGTGCCTTCAAGAAGTGGTTTGACGGAGAGTGATTTCTTAACAATATGTACACATTTTGTCTACTCACTTTTCTGTGATGTTTGATAATTTTGCTCCACCTTTGGTTTTCAAACACCACGCACCTGAACATGGGATTAAGAAAAGCTGGAGATTACAGCAAAGTTTTTGCTACCATAGTTGACGAAAATGTCTTAGATAACCTATGCATGTCCGAGTTTCAAAAACTCCAAATCCCTATTGATAAGGTCTGTGATTTTAAAATTAAGTCCCCTTTACTACTTAGAAAATCCATGACCATTTATGTGATAGATGACTCTGTTTCGTTCGGTAAATGGTGGAGAATACGCAAAGTAAAAGTTGAAAGGAGCATTCTACTCACCAGGAGAAACTTCAGGAAAATACTGGGTCCATTAAAGGATCAAAAAGAGAAATTCTCCGCTATAGGTTCCCGAGAAAAAGGTTGGTTCATTCAATACTGAAAGGTTTCAAATACTTTTCTGAATACTATCGCCTTTGGATACTGTTTTTCAATTTCCCCCAAAGCCGAACGTGAAGGAGCTTTTGGATAGTGAATGCCGATTAACTGTTTTGCTTTGAGTTCATTATCTAAGATTATCTTTCCATCATCGCTGGTCATATACCAATAAGGTACTAACGCTATATCAATATTATACTGCGCAAGTTTTAAAGACTCAAAGCGACTTATGTCCATGTCAGAATCCCCAAGATGTAATACTCTCTTCCCTCCTATTTCTACCACAAACCCCATATTCTCAATATTTCTGGTTCGCTCACCCCCAGCATGATAAATAAAGAAAGAGTTAACCTTAATGCCATTAATTTCATCTTGCAGAGTTACTACTCCTCTCTCATGACTTTTAACTCTACCCTCAATATTTTTGAAATCCACGTATTTAGAAGTCAGTTCGTTCTTAATCTGATTAGAGCTGAGCAACACAGACTCTTTATGGTTTTTAAGAAAATCACCTGTAGTAGTTACTTCAAAATGGTCTCTGTGAATATGAGTGGTTAATACCAGATCGACCTTAGTGAATGGGCTCTCAGACTTCATCATTTTATCAATGGTATTAGCCTCTGGACTTAAATAGTCTTCATAGAAATCATCAAATAATGCATCAATAAGAACCTTTTTCCCTTCTGCCTCTAGTAGCACTCCTTCGTTTGCTATATAGGTAATCTTCAGTTCTTGTGCATTCAAAACTGCTGCAAATGAAAGTAATAGTGCACTCAATATCTTCTTCATATTTCCGAGGTATTTGTAAGGCTTCAATTCGTTTACGTAAAAACACAAAAGAGGTCTATTCACAATATATATAAGTGGTTACCTAATTTTTAATTGAGAACACTAAATTTGCCTCAAATTTTAAAAGGTTGAAGTACTTTTCACTTAACGTTCTGGTGGTGGTCTTACTATTGTTGACCATGCCAGGAAAGGCCCAAATCAAATCAATCTCAGCAGACCAGGCTCCCGAAATTGATGGTGTGCTTGATGATGAAATTTGGAAATCAAGTCCTCAAGCCACAGGTTTTAAAACATTTGTCCCGGATTTCAGCAAGGACATGCCTTTTAAAACAATAGCCTATGTGGCTCATGATGCTGAAAACCTATACTTTGCTTTCAAGTGCTTTGATGATCCAAATGAGATAAAAACCTCTATAGCTGCACGAGATAAAATCCGTGATGATGATTGGGTTTGTATCAACCTAGACTCGTTCAATGGAAGGCAGTCTCTTTATAGTCTTTATGTTAACCCTAGTGGCATTCAAATGGATACACGCTTTGCAGCGGGTAAAGAAGATATAGGCCTGGATCTGATCTGGTACAGCGGAGCCAAAATTGTAGATGATGGATACGTTGTGGAAATGAAAATCCCTTTTAAAAGCATTAGATATACTGCCAAACAGGGCAAGGTAGAAATGGGAGTTATTTTCGAAAGAAGAATAAGCCGCTTTTCTACACAAGGAAGCTACCCTGCGTTAGACCCCAAACAAGGGTTTACCTTTCTCACTCAAACAGAAACACTGAATTACGATGGTGTTAGAAAGTCAACCTTGGTAGAAATTCTTCCGGCAATTACTTATGCAAGAAGTAAAGAGCACACCAATGGAGCATACCAAAGTGACGATAACTTCGAACCTAGTTTAACTGCAAAAGTGGGTATTACATCTGAACTAGTGCTTGATGCCACCGTAAACCCAGATTTCAGCCAGGTAGAATCTGATGCGCCTCAGGTAGAGGTTAACCAGCGTTTTGCTGTAAACTATCCCGAAAGAAGGCCATTTTTCCTGGAGGGAAATGAGAACTTCAACTTCGCTGGTAGCTCCCTCTTTGCACCAGTTCGGCAGGTAGTAAATACCAGAACTATCGTTTCCCCCAGAGCGGCCACCAAGCTCACTGGAAAAATTGGAAAGAAGAATATCCTTTCCGCCATATATGCGGTAGATAGAGCAAATGAAAATCTGGCGGATTTTGCTGAGGATGAAACAGCCGATGTACAGGTATTAAGATACATGCGTTCTTTTTCACAAGACAATTATTTGGGTCTTATCGGAACCAGAAGAGTCAGAAACGGAGCTTTCAATGCAGTTTATGGTGCTGATGGCCAGTACAGGTTTAATGAGGCCAACCAAATTAGTGGTCACTACCTGAATTCTGTTACAAAAGATGTTCGGGGAGGCAATATTACTAACAAAGGGACGGTGTCCATCAAGGCATCGAGAAGCACAAGAAACCTGAACACTACGTTTACTTTTGTTGATGTTGCTGATGGCTTTCGTTCAGATGTTGGATACATCACAAGAACAGGAATTACCAGAGGTACATTTAGTATCTCTCCAAAAATTTACCCTAAGGCGGGCTTAATTCAACGTATCGACCCTGTTATTTATACTTCCATAACACGCGATAAGCCAAGTGGTATGAATGAAAGTACGGTATATCTGTCATTAGCCGCAAACCTTCCACGAAATACAAGGATTTCAATATCAGGGGACAAGTCAACTGAGATATTCCAGGCCAAAGAGTTTAAAGACGGGACAATATCTATTTCAGCAAGTTCACAAATCACCAAACGTATCTATTTTAGAACAAGCTATGGTTGGGACAATGGCATCTACTATCAAGCAGCCGAACAGGGCTATGGCAAACGAATTAGTAACAACCTGAATTTACAGCTATCTGATAAACTGAATGTACAAGTCGCTCACAACTTTGTTTCTCTTTATAACACCGAAACGGAAAACAAGTATTTCGACCTGCACATTGTAAGAGGCAGGGTAGTTTATCAAATGAACAAGTACCTGTTCTTCAGGGCTATTGGTCAGTATAATAGCCTTTCAAAAGTATTCAGTCCTAACTTTCTAGCTTCATTTACTTATATCCCGGGTACGGTTGTCCATCTTGGCTATGGTTCTGTTTATGAAAGAACCCGATGGGACGGCACCAGATATGTGGATGATAACAACTACCTGAAAACTGCACAGGGGTTCTTCTTTAAGGCTTCGTACTTATGGAGGTTATAAAAGTCAATC
Organism: uncultured Roseivirga sp.; assembly: GCA_947493005.1. GTDB lineage: Bacteria > Bacteroidota > Bacteroidia > Cytophagales > Cyclobacteriaceae > Roseivirga. The sequence continues at coordinate 59,210 of CANLOY010000010.1, read as the reverse complement.
GCTTAGGATATTCTGCCCCAGTTAACCACTGATTTCTTTAGTGATTGGATATGCCTGAGGATATTTCCGTTTTCAGGTTTAGACAACTCAGGATCGTCCTCTAACAAATCGCTGGCAGCATTTCTAGCGGCTTGTAAGAGCTTGGTGTCTTTAGAAAGGTCGGCTATCAGGAGATCAAGAACACCACTTTGTTGGGTTCCGGTTATATCACCAGGCCCCCTCAGTTTTAAGTCGACATCGGCAATTTCAAACCCATTATTTGTGCGAACCATAGTTTCCAGTCTGGTTCGTGCTTCTTTGCTTAGCCTATAATCAGTCATCAGTATACAATACGACTGATCTGCTCCACGGCCAACACGCCCTCTCAATTGATGCAGTTGTGCTAAACCAAAGCGTTCAGCATTTTCAATCACCATCACTGAAGCATTTGGCACATTCACCCCTACTTCGATCACCGTAGTAGCCACCATAATCTGTGTTTCGTGCTTAACAAATCGCTGCATTTCAAAGTCCTTGTCTTGTGGCTTCATTTTTCCATGCACAATACTGATGTGCTGTTCAGGAAAAGCTCTGGCTATACTTTCATAGCCATCCATCAGGTCTTTGAGATCGAGCTTCGATGATTCTTCAATTAAAGGGTAAACTACATATATCTGTCTTCCCTTTTGAATCTCCTTTTTCATAAAACCGAAAACCTCAAGGCGTTTAGCATCATATTGGTGTAGGGTTTTGATAGGTTTTCTACCTGCCGGCATTTCGTCTATAACAGACACGTCCAAATCGCCATACAAGGTCATAGCTAATGTTCGTGGAATTGGGGTGGCAGTCATAACCAGGATATGGGGATAAACATTTCGGTTCTTATTCCACAGTTTCGCTCGCTGAGCCACTCCAAACCTATGCTGCTCATCAATTATGGCTAAGCCCAGGTTATTAAACTGAACCGTATCTTCAATAAGGGCGTGTGTTCCAACAAGAATCTTAATCTCACCTGACAATAGGCCTTCGTGTATTTTCTTACGTTCACTAGTCTTGGTAGATCCTGTGAGTTTGGCAATTCCTAAGCCCAACTTATCTGCATATTCCTTCAGCCCTTCATAATGTTGTCCAGCAAGGATTTCCGTTGGAGCCATCATTGAAGCCTGACTGCCTGAACTCACCACCAAAAGCATGCAGATAAACGCCACAATGGTCTTTCCTGATCCTACATCACCTTGCAAAAGACGGTTCATCTGCCTTCCAGATTTCATATCATGATAAATCTCTTTGATTACCCTTTTCTGAGCATTGGTTAGATCAAAGGGCAAGTGATCATTGTAGAAAGAGGTCAATAGCTTAGAGTCCTTAAAAACCTGTCCTTTAAACTTGTCAATTCTTGAAATCTTCAGCTTCAACAAGCGCAGCTGAATAAAAAAAAGTTCTTCAAATTTTAACCTGAACTGTGCCTTTTGAAGCAACTCATTGTTTGAAGGGAAGTGCACATGCCAGAGTGCAAACTTCTTATCTATTAAACCAAACTGCTCAGAAATCCGTGCAGGGAGTGTCTCGTTGATATGCCGTTCGGCAAGTACCATTACTTGCCTTATTAATTTTGAAAGTGCTCTGCTATCAAGAAACCGAGCCTTCATCTTTTCAGAAGTATGGTAGACTGGTTGTAGAAAAGAAATTTTCTCGTTCTGAGTGGTAAGCACTTCAATTTCGGGGTGTGCAATATTCAATTTTCTCCCATATGCAGTAGGCTTCCCAAATACTACATAGTCTACTCCCAGTTTTAATTTTTTACTTATCCATGGTATCCCTTTAAACCAAACCAGCTCTATATGACCTGAGTCGTCTGAAAAGCGCACTACTAACCTTTTTTTCCTGAGCTCGCCTACTGTATCAATTTTAGTTACCCTTCCTTTCAACTGAACAAAGGGCATGTCTGCATTTATTTCCGAAGTCTTGTAGAATTTAGTTCTATCCTCGTATCGGAATGGGTAATGTTGAATAAGGTCTCCATAGGTAAAAAGAGAAAGCTCTTTACCAATCAGTGCTGCCTTTTGGGGGCCAACTCCTTTTAGGAATTCGATACTTGTATCGAAAAATGAGGGCATGCGTCAATTTAATATTTCCACTCAAAAGAATTGAGCATTTGCATCACATCATTCTTAATGAAATTGATAATTGGTGCCAGTGAGTCATTTTTAGTGGCGGTATTGAAATACAAGGCCCCTCTAAAGAAGTGTCTTAGCGTGTCGGAGGTAAAAAACTGAAGCTGAGTAGGCACTTCGCCTTCAAGTTCCGTCAAACTGGCTATCTGACCGTTTGGTAATGCCACTAGTTTCTCTTCTATACCATAAGCCTTGGCATCGTGCTTCATTGTTAATTCAAAAGCCTCGTTAAGCAATATTTCTGGCTTAATATCAGGGTTACTAAGGCTCTTATAGGTAATCTGTATTATGGCATCGAAATCTTTATAGTAGAGGTTTGCCCAGTAACGTTCAGCATGCTCGTTTGAATCGGCAGATAACTCGGCATAGTTTGAATAGCTGAACTTATATGGAAAAGTATCTGGTAAAATCTGAAAAGCTGGTTCAGGAAGGTCTATTCTGTTATACCCCTTTGGTTTAGGTAAATAAACATTGTCCTCACAAGCCGAAAGCAGTACGAAAAAGCACAAGAAGGCCTGTAGCAGATATCGTCTCTTTATATTCAAATCAGGATTTTGGTTTGATAAACACCCTTATTCGCTTAATTCTTCTGGCATCAACCGCCACAATGGTGAATAGAAAATTCTCAAACTCTATTTTCTCTCCAGCCCTGGGTAGCTTGGCATTTAGTTCAAGTAAAAGGCCTCCCAGAGACTCACTCTCACCTTTAACTTTGTCAAAAATTGAAGGTTCAACACCAACCACTTTACAAAAGTCAATTAGAGTGGTTTTGCCCTCGAAGATATACGTGGCATTATCTAATTTATTGTAAGCAATATCTTCATCGTCAAACTCGTCATTAATCTCTCCAACAATTTCTTCTATGATGTCCTCCATTGTAATCAGTCCGGAGGTTCCTCCATACTCATCAACTATGATGGCCATATGGACACGTTGCTCCTGAAAATCCTTTAACAAAGCATCCACCTTCTTGTTTTCAGGCACAAAAAAGCCAGGCCTTACCAGTGCTTGCCAGGCAAAGTCTTCATCATTCTCAATATGAGCAATCAAATCCTTGATATAGAGAATCCCTTCGATTTTATCTATTGTTTCCTTATATACAGGAATCCTGGAGAAACCACTTTTGTTGATTTTATCCATCAACTCATGAAAATCCAATTCTATATCAACAGCTGTGATATCCATTCTGGACTTCATCACTTGCTTGACTCCCAGAGTACTGAAGTTTACAATACCTTTTAGTATCCCTTTCTCTTCTTCTGAAGTATCATCTCCTGTGGTCATTTCCAGCGCCTGATTCAATTCATCTACTGTAATATTGTGACCTTTCTTTTCAACATTTTTCTCAATTATATTGGTTAAGGAGATGAGCATGTACGATGCCCAATGGAAAATCTTCTCGAGAATAAATAAACCTCTTGCCGTAAACCTTGCAAATTTCACATTGTGCTGGTTAGCGAAGTTCTTTGGAACCACCTCCCCAAAAAATAGAATCACGAAAGTCACTATAGCTGTGAGAGTTCCCACAACAGCTCCTTCGGTTGTTTTTTCTCCAACCAATGTCCAGGCAAAGAATGTAGATAGTGTTACAATAGCCACATTGATCAGGTTATTCATAATCAAAATAGTAGCCAGAAGGTATTTTTTCTTATCCAGCAGTTTGATTATGGCATTTCCAGTAGGACTATCCTCTTCCTTGAACTTGGCAATTTGATTATTGTCCAAAGAAAAGAATGCTACCTCTGAGCCCGAAATCATGGCAGAAGACAGAATTAAAAGAATGAACACAACAGCGTTCACCAATACATACGATAGGGAAATTTCTGCAGTTTGTAAAAGAAGCGCTAAACCAGGTTCGGGGTCGTCTGAGGGTAAGTCCAAGTTGTGTTTTTTAGTTCAACATTAGAATGGTAAATCATCCGTATCATCTTCTGGTATATTAGATACGGGACTTACTGCTTGTGTGTTTGTTGTATTTTCTTGTGGAGCTCCTCCACCCCCTTCAGGGCGTCCACCCAGCAATGTCATTTCTCGCCCTACAACTTCAGTTGTATAACGTTTATTTCCTTCCTGATCGTCCCAAGAACGGGTAGTCAGCTTTCCTTCAATGTAAACCTGACCTCCTTTTTTCAGAAATCTCTCTGCAATTTCTGCGAGTGGTGTCCAAAGTACCACATTGTGCCATTCTGTATTTGTAACACGTTCTCCCTGCTTATTCTTATAAGTTTCGCTGGTTGCTAAGGGAAAATTCGCTACTGCTCTACCATTATCCAAGTGGCGTACTTCAGGGTCTTTACCCAAATTACCAACCAAAATTACTTTATTAACTCCTGCCATTTTATGTGCTCAAATTCAGATTCGCTTGAATGAATCTAATTAAAAAAATACTTCCTTCAAATAGTTTTCAATCAGAATAGGCTTAGGCAATTTGTGTACCTCGTCCAATTCAAAAGGGCTTAACTTCTTTTCGTTTGCCAAGCCTTCAAATTTACCTAAATCATTCACCTTAACCCTAATGAATCGACTTAAAATTCGCTGGTGAGTCAGTATATGCTTCACCTCAGGGGAATAGTCTAAAATTGTAAGGTGTTTTAGATTACTCAAATCGGATAAGACATCTTCCTCAGACATTTCAAATGAACTTTCCTTAAGAGAAAAATCATATAACCCCTGCCAAATGTCCTTTGGGCCTCTTTCCTTCATTAAAAATCGCCCATCATATTCGAATATGAAGTAATAGAAATACCTTTTCCTGACTTTTACTTTTTTGCTTTTGACAGGAAGCACATCCTGCTTTCCATTGTTATAAGCAAAACAAAAGCTACTCATTGGGCATATACCACATGAAGGATTCTTCGGCTTGCATTGAATGGCACCAAAGTCCATTATGGCCTGATTAAACTCTCCTGGGTTTTCCTTTGTGATTAATCCATTAGCCTTCTCCTCGAAAAACCTGGCATTTTTAGTCTCTGCTATATCATGTTCCATTCCAAAGACTCTGCTTAAAACCCTGTATACATTACCGTCAACCACTGCTTTGGGAATACCAAAGGCTATTGATGATATAGCAGCGGCAGTATATCTCCCAATGCCTTTTAATTTGAGCAGTTCCTCAAATGATTTCGGAAACTGTCCATTCAGTTCTTTGGAAATAGTTTTTGCACAAGCATGAAGGTTTCTCGCTCTTGAATAATAGCCTAACCCTTGCCATAATCTTAATACCTCACTTTCAGGAGCATTGGCCAAATCTTGTATTGTTGGGTACTGCTCTACAAAGTTCAGGTAATATGGCATTCCCTGATTAACTCGAGTTTGTTGAAGAATTATCTCTGACAACCAAATTTTATAAGGGTCGGCAGTGTGTCGCCAAGGTAAATCACGCTTTTGGTGTCGATACCAGCTAATTAATTGATTTACAAATATTTCGCTTTTCAAGGAAGTTTCTTATTCTGAGTGGAAGGCTAGACAAGCAACCCATCCATTTTTTTTATGAATACGTTTTTTTAATTAGCCACGAACCCTTAGTTTTGCAGGCCAAAATAACTGGGAATAAGTTTTTTACACAATATTATCAACTTAAAAATATAAGATACAGTGACTAAAGCAGATGTTATCAATCAGATAGCTGATAAAACCGGCATTGACAGGTCTGATGTTACTACAACTGTTGAGACTCTTTTTGCGGTAGTGAAGGACTCAATGGCGGAGGGAGAAAACATTTACGTGAGGGGGTTTGGAAGCTTCGTTAACAAAAAGAGAGCTAAGAAGATCGCTAGAAATATCTCTAAGAACACGGCAATCGTGATTGACGAGCATTTTGTTCCTAGCTTTAAACCTTCAAAGGTTTTTATTGAGCAAGTGAAAAGCAGCGAAAGAGTAAAAGCTGCCAATAAATAGTATTAAAGGCCTAATTAAGGCTTTATGAATAAGACTCAGGTATTACTAGTTATTATTGCGCTACTACTTGTTGCAGGTCTTTACAGCCTACCTAAAGTAGTCGTTCAAAAAAGTAATGCCGAAGGAAAAACGTTTATTGACGAATCAGTACCTGGAGGAATTGTCGACCATAGTTCGGAGATTCCACAAGAAATTCAACCTAAATTGGTTTTTTGGAAAGACAGGTTATTTGAAAATAACGTGATCCAGCCAAATTTAGAGTCCTTGGACTCATTAATGGCTGTTTTCATGAGTATCAATAAGTATGATAGTGCTGCACATTACGCTGCATTATATGCTGAAGAGTTTAATAAAACAGAATACTGGCAGAAGGCCGGTGATGCTTATTACGAAGCGTCTTTATTCGCCTTAGAAAGGCAAAAAATTGATTTGTTGGGTTCAAAAGCTCGTCAAGCCTATGAAAAAGTGCTTGATGTGCAACCAGATAATCTGGATGTAAAACACAATGTGGCTTTAACACTAGTGAATTCATCTAGCCCTATGCAGGGTATCATGATGTTAAGAGAAAATCTGGAGCAAGATCCAAAACACTTGCAAACATTGATGAGCTTAGGACGTATGGCCATCAGGACTAACCAGTATGAAAATGCTGTTAGTCGTTTTGAGGCTTTATTAGGGTATTACCCCCAACATATTGAAGGAAATTTCTTTTTAGGAGTGTGCTATTATGAAACTGGCCAATTAGCCAAAGCAAAAACACACTTCAATAAAGTTAAAGAATTAGGTGCCAACGAACAGATATTAACTGCTGTTGACGAGTACCTGGAAAGAATTAGTTAAAACATTAAAAAATTAAAATTATGCCTTGCGGTAAAAAAAGAAAAAGACATAAGATTTCTACTCACAAGAGAAAGAAAAGACTAAGAAAAAACAGACATAAGAAGAAGTAATTAGACTTCTTCTTATATGCTATACACTTTTTAGTTCTTTTTTCACATAAAATACTATCCCATTGAGTAATGAATTAATTATCAATTCAACTCAAAGTGGATGTCGTATAGCCCTTCTAAAAGACAAGAGCTTAGTTGAATTTCATCATGATAATGAAGAAAGTAAGTTCAAAGTCGGTGACATATATCTAGGTACGGTTAAAAAAATCGTGCCTGGCTTAAATGCCGCGTTCATTGATATTGGTTACGAAAAAGATGCGTTTCTGCATTATTTGGATCTAGGTCCTCAGATTCGCTCTTTGAATAAGTATACCAAACAGGCTTTAACCAATAAGAATATTACTGGTGGCTTGGGCAAATTCAAGAACGAAAATGACATTAATAAGCTTGGCAAGATGAGCCAGGTTTTAACAAAAGGACAAAAAATACTTGTCCAGGTAGTCAAAGAACCGATTTCAACAAAAGGGCCGCGACTCACTTGTGAGTTATCGATAGCCGGGCGCTACATGGTTTTAGTGCCTTTCTCTAATGCTATCAACGTTTCGAAAAAAATCACTGATGGCGAAGAAAGAAAAAGGCTCTTACGCCTTATATCGTCTATCAAACCGGAAAATTTCGGTGTTATAATCAGAACGGTTGCTAAATCTAAAAACGTAACCGAACTGGATAAAGACCTCCGCAACCTCCATGATACATGGAAAGACGGAATAAAGAAGCTGCATAAAGTCAATCCAAGAGATAAGGTGATTGGTGAAGTAAGTAGAGCTTCTTCACTTCTGAGAGATATCCTTAATGAATCCTTCGACAGTGTAGTAACTGACGACAAGGAAATTCACGAAGAAATTAAGGGCTTCATTCAAAAGATTGCACCAGAGAAAGAAAAGATCGCTAAGCTTTACAGTGGTAAAGCCAAGGTTTTTGAATCCTTTGGAATAGAAAAGCAAATCAAGTCTCTTTTTGGTAAATCGGTGAGTTTGCCTAAAGGTGGATATCTGATTATTGAGCATACTGAAGCACTTCATGTTATTGACGTGAACAGTGGAAACAAGTCAAATGCTGGAGAAGATCAGGAGTCTACTGCGCTTACTGTAAACATGGAAGCAGCAAAGGAAATTGCTCGTCAATTGAGGCTTCGTGATATGGGCGGTATCATTGTTATTGACTTTATTGATATGCGTAAAGCTGAAAACAAAAAACAGCTTTATCAATTCATGAGGGAAGTGATGAAAGATGACCGAGCCAAAAACACCATTCTTCCTTTGACTAAGTTTGGCCTGATGCAAATCACCCGTCAAAGGGTTAGGCCTGAACTGAGTATTGCCACGCGTGAGGTTTGTCCTACTTGTGGTGGTACAGGTAAGGTAAGTGCAACAATTCTGGTATCTGATCAGATTGAAAAGAACCTGGAATACATTCTGAGTACTCAGAACGAGAAAGGTGTTACAATTGCAGTTCACCCTTTCTTACAAGCATACTTTACACAAGGTGTCTTCTCAAAAAGGTGGCAGTGGTATAGAAAGTACCATACTTGGGTTAAGATTGAAAAAGACAGTTCTTTAAGCTTATCCGATTATACGTTTTATAACAAACAAGGAGAAGAAATAGAGCTCAAGTCATAACAAAAACCATTATTCTCAAAGCTGCGTAAAGCAGTGATATTGTCAGATTAAAGCAATATCGATTTGAGAGTAATGGTTTTTTCATTTAGAACTTAATACCAAACTCTAAGCTGAACAGGTTACTCTTTATTTTGAAATCATCGTAGATAGCATTTTGCGTTTTCACCTGATTAAGGAATCCGATGTAGTAGTTCAAGCTAGCGTAAATTCTGGTGTTCACGCCAATACTACGCTCTACACCCCCGCCAAAATTTCCCGCTAAATCAAAGCCCTTAAACTCTGTTATAGCCACAATAAGCGCGTTGTTATCATCTGTATTAAGCCTGAATTCCGGCACTAAACCAAAATTGAAAAACACTTTTGTATCCAACAAAACTTCATTGGTATACAGCTTTAATAATAAAGGAACCTGAAGATATTCATGATCATACCTATTCGAATTATTCAGGTTATTAGGATTGATAGGCAGACCTAGGTCATTGATGTTTATTCTTGTTGTCTTAGAAGCAAAGTTAATTCCAGTATGAAAGTAATAGTTCTCCTTAAACTGGAAGTCTACAAAAGCACCTATCAAAAATTTGACTCCAGTACCGTCTCTACCAATAGATGTACTATTACCTTCAGAAGATGTGCGTGAAAGAGAAAGGCTCGGCCCTAACTTAATTCCTATTTTGTAATCCTGAGCTATTGAGGTTTGACTCAAAACCACCATTATTATGGCGGAGAAAATATATTTCTTCATGTTCGATAAAATAAATAAATACATTTGTCATTTAAAAAGTGGAGATGCTTAAAAGGTACTGTATTCTTATAATTCTGTTAGTTTCTTTCGCCTGTTCGAATGATGACCCCTGTGAAAGCAACCCAGACCTTTCGGGGAAATCACTTGACATAGATTTTCAAGACCTTACTCATGAAATACACGAAATAAAAACTCTTGAACAGTTAACCGATTTTTTTGAAGCACACCCCATTATTCGCGATGAGTTTTTCGAGTTTGGGGGAAGGCCGTCAGAAAAACAGGTATTAACAGACATTACCAGGTTAGTACAAACTCCAAAAATAAAATCACTATATCAAGCCAGGAGTTTCGATGCTTTTGAAGCTATACTCGAAAAAGACAGAGGCTTAAGAGAATTTCTTACATATGAATACCTATCCGCAAATAAGGGTAAAAGCAGGTCTGACATTTATAAAATGTTCTCAGGCTCCCGAATTACTGAGCTTACAAACACTGAAGCTGCCAGTATGGAACTATTGAAAAACTATCTGGATGCTAATACCAATGAAAGAGACTATTTCCATACCATATTTGGTTACAGAAGCAATGAAAGCCTGTTGCTGGATAACTTTAAACTCTTGGCTAATCCATTTGTTGATACGCTCTATCAGGAAACCCTCAATCTTATCAATACCGGGCTGATCAGCTATCAATTAGACAAAGCCTATAAAAGAATCCAGGAGCATTATGATGACTTCTCGCCACCAAAGGTTCAAACCGTTTATTCAGGTTTTGGTAAGGACATTCATTTTTCAGACTCCTTACTGGTAATTGGCTTAGATTATTATTTGGGTGAAAAAGGTTCATTTAAACCCAAGGTATATGACTATATAAGAGCGAGATTGACTCCTGATCATCTGGTTCCTCAACTACTTCAATTCACCTCTTTAAAATTCAACGAAACTACTCAAGGACAGAGAAACATATTGGAAGAAATGATCTTCTATGGCAAGGCCATGGAATTTGTTAGTGAAATGCTACCATGCACCGCAGACAGTCTGATTATAGGTTATTCAAGTCAACAGATGGCGGATGCCACGGTGAGCGAAGCAGTAATATGGTCTCACTTTCTAGAAAACAAGCTTCTCTATAACGACAACCCTTCCAGCATAGTCAAGTACATTGATGAGCGTCCAGCAGTTTTAGAAATTGACAAAAGGTGCCCAGGCAGAATTGGTCAATGGTTAGGCTGGCAAATAGTGAAAGCCTATAGAAAAGAGACTGGAGTAGATTTTAAAGAGTTGATGAATGAGACAGATGCTCAGAAGATACTCACGCAGTCAAGATATAGACCTCGTTCTCGTTAGCCTTAATCTTACTTTCATTATTAAGTACCTTTACGAGTTTGTCGATCTGAAGTTTCTTTGAATAAAGTGATTCAGCCATTGTACGTGCATTGGTCTTATACTGCTCCAAAGTATCTCTCTCTTTCAAGAATGGGGTAATTTTCTCAACAAACTCAGAAGGGCGCAGTGGATTAGAATAAAATCCACACTTATATTTCTCTACAAGATCTTTAGTCCACCCAAGAGTATTCACAATGGTCAGCTTACCAGACGCCAGGCTATCAAAGAATTTGTTGGGGCTATTAGTGGCTAATACCGGAAGGTCAGCAAAACTCACATAAGTAGCATCTGTTACATTTAGAATCCTCTTAACCCCTTCCTTATTCTGATGCCCAATGAACTCTACATTGTTTAGCTTTTTAAGGTAGGCCTGAAGCTTGATATTGCCCAACTTCGACCCGCTACCAACAATTTTATAGTCAATATTCAGGTTCTGAGATTTAGTTAGCTCAGCTATATCAAGTAAAAACTCCAAATGATTAGTAGCACCAATACTTCCCAGATAAGTAACTACAAAAGGTTTATCGGCATGGTAAAACTCTATTAGTTTAGGGTCTTTGATCTCCTTTTTAAAGAACTGGCAATCGGCCATATTAGGAATCATGTACACATCCTTCTCTGGTGCTACTTTCTTTATCCAATCTCTCATTCCAGGAGAAAGCGCAACAATCTTATTTGCTCCATGATAAATTTTGGATTCCAATCGATACAAAAGATTCTTAAATATTGAACCCTTAATAGCACCAATCTCTATGGGAGCTGTGGGCCATAAATCTCTCACTTCAAAAGTGTAAGGAATACCTCTTTTTTTCTTTAGCCATAAACCAATTAATCCAACCGTGAGTGGTGTTGATGTAATGTAAGCCTGGTCGATATCTTTGATTTTTCGACTTAGACGTTTGGCCTTTCTTACGAATTTCATAAATGAAACAACGCGCTTGACAAAGCCCATATCGTTCGAATAGAATACAGGCAAGTAGTGCACTTTTACACCATCTACCTCCTTAAACGTATATATGGATTCATTGTGAGTAGTGATCATCTCCACCTCAAATCCATTTTCAACCAAGCCTTTAGACAAGTAATAAGACCTGATTGCCCCTCCCTCCTGAGGGGTTTTAAAGTATTGGTGGATATATAGAATTCTTGAAGGCACTGACTCTAATTTAAGAAAATCCGATCAGGTAATGATCTTCTGCTCTTTCTCAAAATAACGACAAAAGTGTGTCAAATTGCATTCCTCGCATTTAGGCCTTCGAGCAAGACAAATATATCTACCATGTAAAATGAGCCAATGATGAGCCAATGGTATAACTTCCTTGCTCAAATTTTTCACCAATTGCTTTTCAACAGCCAAAGGTGTAGTCAGGTTTTGATTCACCAAACCGATTCGCTTAGAAACCCGAAAAACATGAGTGTCAACAGCCATCGAGGGTTGATTCCAAACCACTGAAGTAATCACATTAGCCGTTTTTCTGCCAACTCCCGGTAGCTTTTGCAAAGCTTCAATGGTCTCTGGGATTTCCGAATTAAAATCTTCGACTAACATCTTTCCCAGCCCAATCAAGTGTTTGGTTTTATTATTGGGATAAGAAACAGATTTAATATAGGGGAATAGTTCATCGAAATGAGTAGCCGCTAGATGTTCAGGAGTTGGGAAATCCTGAAACAGCTTTGGTGTAACCAGATTTATGCGTTTATCTGTACACTGAGCACTCAAAACTACAGCAACCAGTAATTCAAACGGGTTGCTGTAATTGAGTTCTGTTTCAGCCTGAGGCTGATTTTCACTAAAATATGCTACAAACTTTTCGTACCGTTCTTTCCGTGTCATTATGCTAAAATAATAGCCTAATCTACGGAATGTAAGTGGTAAGATTTAGAATAACTGACAATTGAATCAATTGCCTTCATTGATGGTGACTTCAATGCACCATCTAAGCCGTTTACTACACTGAGCATCTCCTCGTATTGGTCGGCAAGCTGTTCATCAAACAACAAGGCCATCTCAATTTCCGAGCTCTCTTCTAATGTAGTTTCTTTGTAAATGTGACGTATTAGGTCATCTTGGGTAAAGGTTTTGATCATACGCAATGTTCTTTTTGTCCATCTTCTTTCTCAAGTTGATGAGAGCGTAGCGCATTCGCCCAAGTGCTGTGTTGATACTCACACCAGTGGTATCAGCAATTTCCTGAAAGCTCATTTGCATATAATGTCTCATCATAAGCACCTCTCGCTGTGAATCCGGTAACTCTTTAATCAAGTCGCGGAGCAAAGCATGAGTGTCTTCTTTTATTTGCTTAGACTCAATAGAGTCTTCTGAAAATTCTAAAGTGTTAAAAACGCTACTGCCATCTTCCATGACAATAGTAGGATAACGTTTAGCTTTTCTAAAATTGTCTATCGCCAGATTATGTGCAATTCTGGTCACCCATGGTAAAAACTTACCTTCTTCGTTATAGCGACCCGATTTGATGGTATTCACCACCTTCACAAAGGTCTCCTGTAACAAATCTTCCGCTAAATACTGATCCTTTACGATCAGATAAACGGTAGTGTAAATTTTCTTGGTGTGACGATTTACCAGCGTGGCAAAAGCCTCTTCGTTACCATTTTTATACTGCGATATCAATTGACTATCGCTTACAGCATATTTCCTCATGTCAGTAATTGTTAGGTTAACGTAGAGGTTTATATCATATTGTGCCGGTTTTTAGGGTTAGTAATATTTTGAAGTAATTTCAAAAGTATGAAATCTTATAAAGAAAGCAAATTTCCGTTCGCTAAAATCGAAATTAAGTTAAAATCTTTCGAACAACTTATTTCTATCGAAATTTTAAGCAATGATAGTGCCAAATAGAGAAATTTTATTCTGAAGCCGTCAATTAAATTTAAGTAACAAATAGCAGTAAGCTCTATTATCTTTGCATCCTCATGAATTCAACAACTGCCATTAAAAACACCCCTATTGATGATTTAGACCCAAGAGAGTTTATTATCATCAAAGGCGCTAAAGTCAATAACCTAAAGAGTTTGAGTGTAGCCATACCAAGAAACAGGCTTGTTGTGGTAACTGGATTGTCTGGTTCAGGAAAATCTTCTCTGGCTTTTGATACACTTTTTGCAGAGGGTCAAAGAATGTATGTTGAAAGCTTGAGTAGCTATGCCAGGCAGTTTTTGGGCAGAATGGAAAAGCCTGAAGTGGACTACATTAAAGGTGTTTCCCCTGCCATCGCCATAGAGCAAAAAGTAAGTACCCGGAACCCAAGGTCTACCGTGGGTACATCTACTGAAATCTATGATTATCTAAAACTGTTTTTCGCCCGTATTGGAAAAACGTATTCTCCAATTAGCGGAAAAGAGGTTCAAAGAGACAGCGTAAGTGGTATCGTTGATTTCATACTATCAAAAGAAGAAGGTTCAAGAGTAATGATCCTTTGTCCCTTATTGAAAAAGGAAGACCGTTCTTTAGAACAGGAACTCAATGTTCTCCTCCAAAAAGGATACACCAGGGTGTTATCTGATGGTTCTCCATTCTTTATAGAAGACCTTTTGAAAAGTGATGAAAAACTTGACGATAAGCCTTTGGAAATACTTATCGACCGAGGCATGGTTCAACGAGATGAGGACACTCAGTTCAGGTTTGGAGATTCCGTACAAACAGCTCTTTTCGAAGGTGAAGGAGACTGTATCATTGAGCTCCCAGAAGATGGAAGATTCAATTTCTCCGACAGGTTCGAGGCAGATGGAATGCTTTTCGAAGAACCCAGTGTTAACCTCTTTACTTTTAATAACCCCTTTGGAGCTTGTAAAAGATGCGAAGGCTTTGGAAAAATATTAGGCATTGACCCTGATCTGGTAATTCCGGATAAGTCTCTTTCTATATACGAGGGAGCTGTGGCCCCATGGAGAAGTGAAACCATGAAAAAATGGGTTGAACCTCTTCTTAAGCATGGAATTGAATTTGACTTCCCAATTCACAGGCCTTTTAATGAACTAAGCACAAAAGAACAAGAATTATTGTGGACCGGAAACAAGTATTTCAAAGGGATCAATAAGTTCTTCGAATTTTTAGAATCGAAAACTCATAAAATACAATACAGGGTTATGTTATCGAGATACCGAGGCAGAACCGATTGCCCTGACTGTAAAGGCACCAGACTTAGAAAGGACGCTGCCTATGTAAAAATTTCCGATCATTCTATCACCGACCTGGTTTTAATGTCAGTACAAAACGTAAGAGTCTTTTTTGATGAACTAAAACTTTCAGCTTTTGAAGAAAAAGTAGCAGGAAGGTTAATGAAAGAGATTCAAAACCGACTGGAGTATCTAGATCGAGTAGGTCTTGGTTATCTTACCCTAAACCGACTAACTTCATCTTTATCGGGTGGTGAGTATCAGAGAATCAAGCTTTCAACATCATTAGGAAGTGCTTTGGTTGGTTCCATGTATATATTAGATGAGCCAAGTATTGGTCTTCACCCAAGAGACACAGATCGCCTGATTTCTGTGCTAAGGTCACTAAGAAACCTTGGAAATACAGTGGTCGTGGTTGAGCATGAAGAAAAAGTAATGCAGGCTGCCGACCAGATTATTGATATTGGGCCTGATGCAGGTTCAAATGGAGGAGAGTTGGTTTTTCAAGGGACATTAAGTGAGTTAGTCAATTCTGGAAATACTTACACCGCCAAATACCTCAATGGTACCGAAAGGCTGGAAGTACCAAGCCATAGGAGGAAATGGAGAGATAGCATTTCAATTAAAGGCGCTAGAGAGAATAACCTAAAAGGGATTGATGTTGAAATCCCTCTAGGAGTGCTCTCTGTAGTTACAGGAGTAAGCGGTTCTGGTAAATCTACTTTGATTAAGCGCATTCTTTACCCAGGTTTGGGTAAGATGCTAGGGACTGTTGGTGAACAAACTGGCAAAATGGATGGTCTGGAAGGTGCTTTTAAATCAATTAGTCAGACTGAATTCGTTGATCAAAATCCTATAGGAAAATCCTCAAGGTCAAACCCAGTAACCTATGTAAAAGCTTACGATGCCATAAGGCAACTTTTTACAGATCAGCCTGTGGCCAAACAAAGAGGTTATAAACCAGCTTTTTTCTCGTTTAATGTAGATGGTGGTAGATGTGAAACCTGCCAGGGAGAGGGTATCGTAAAGATTGAAATGCAGTTTATGGCAGACATTCATCTGACCTGTGAGAGCTGTAAAGGAAAGCGTTTCAAACAAGAGATTCTGGAAGTCGCTTACAAGGACAAAAGTATAGCCGATGTGCTAGACATGACCATAGATGACGCCATGGAATTTTTTAAAGATGACAGGTCAGTGATCTCAAAGCTCGCTCCTTTACAGGAAGTTGGTCTTGGGTACATTCGGCTAGGACAGTCTTCAAACTCTCTTAGCGGTGGTGAAGCACAGCGTGTTAAACTTGCTTATTTTCTTGGTAAAGGAAAGTCTGGGTCAAAAGACAATATTCTGTTCATTTTTGATGAACCAACTACAGGGCTACACTTTCATGACATCAACAAATTGATGAAGTCAATCAATGCATTGATTGAGCAAGGTAATTCAGTAATTATTATTGAACACAATACCGAAGTTATCAAGTGTGCAGACTGGATAATAGACCTGGGTCCAGAAGGTGGCGAAAATGGTGGTACTTTGTGTTTTGCCGGAACACCTGAAGATATGGTGAAACTAAAGGATAATCACACTGCAAGCTATTTGGCAGAGGCGATTAAATAAGACCACTAAGCTAGCTATTGTTTCTTTTTGAGTGCACTGAATACATTTGCAGACACAATTAATGCAGCTCCGATTACTTTGGACGTATTCATTTCTTCGTTAAGAAAAACATAACTGGTAATCATTGCAATTGGGGTTCCAAGGTAGAAAATCAAACTTGTAGTAGTTGGAGAAAGCATGGTGGAAGCCCTCAACCATAAAGTATGTGCCCCCACGGTACATACTACTCCCAAAATACCCAGGTACACCCAATCTTGCTGACTTAAATCCCAATTGGCTTCAGTAAACAAGGCAATAAATACGATTAGAGCAAAGGCATACTGACCAAAAGCCCTTGTTAAAGAATCAATGTGCTTATTCTTTCTTTGAACAAACGGCAGTATGGCAAAAAACAAAGCACTTATCAAACCGATCAAAATGCCTGAGGTAAGGTTGTTTTTTAAGCTAAACTCCGGTACAATCAGGAAAATCCCTACCAATGCTACTCCTACAGCAAGAAGGTCTTTGAGTAAAGGCTTTTGGCCATTGATTATCCAATTAAGGTAAATCATATGAAGGCCAAATGACGAAACAGATAGAATAGCCATTGAAGGTGTTGAAAGCTTAACACTGATAAAGTAGGTGATCCAGTGTCCACCAAAGAGCAACCCTATTAGTAAAAGCCCCTTCCAATCCTTTTTGGTTAGTAACTTGAGTTTCTTCACTCTCACCAGAGAGAACAGAAAAACCATTCCGATAACGAGTCTCACCAAACCTATGGTTACTGCATTAGCCGATACCTCCTTGATAAATACAGGAGTGATTCCAAATAGAAAAACGGCTATCAGCCCTTCAGTATAGTAGCGAGAGTTCAATGTGTTCAAACAAAAAACACAGCCTTAAAGCTGTGTTTCTTCAAATTGGTTGTTATTCTTTTATCAACCCTTTTCGTTTCAATATAGTTTCCACGAATTTGACTTCATTTTGAGTCTTAAAGGCGGTAAAGGGAAAAAGCATCAGCTGCGCTTTGCTTACTACTAGCACAAATTGCTTTTTGTCCATCCAAGCTCTTTTGATTTGATCCCACTTCATTGGCATTCCTTGCTTAGAATTCATCTTGATTAGAATCTGACGACTATCAATTTCATAGGAGAGTTTTTCAAAGAGCATTTTACTCTGCTCCATTTGGGTTACTCCGGCAAACTGAATTAACCAGAAAAGTAAATAAAGTGTAAATGCGATAAGAGATCCAATCCACCACCAGTTAGATGGTATTACAAATGTCATAGAAGAAATAGCAAGCACTATTAAACCAACCCACCATTGTTCCCTGAGCACATTACGCATCCCCGCAGCTCTGTATGCCTTCTTATCTAAGGCGTATTTCTTTGTTTTGACGATCATATTAAAAGCCTTTTAAACACAGTGTCGAAAAAGGAACACAAACATAATGATCAAAATCAATGCTTCAATCATTAGCACTAAAAAATTGCGTTTGTTTTTTGGCAAAGTATTATTCGGCTTTAAGACTGATATCCAGACTTTTAATAGAATGGGTAAGTGCTCCTACGGAAATAAAGTCTACTCCGGTTTGGGCTATCGACCGAATGGTTGATTCAGTAATGCCACCGGAAGCTTCGGTCTCTGAACGGCCGTTGATAATTTTCACTGCTTCAGACATCTCCTCGTTACTCATATTATCCAACATAATTCTATCAACTCCACCAACAGTCAATACCTCTTCTACCTCCTTTAAATCTCTGGTTTCCACTTCAATTTTCAAGGCCTTGTTAATTGCTTTCAAGTACCTCTTTGTTGCCGAAACTGACTCTTTAATACCTCCGGCAAAATCATTATGATTATCCTTAAGCATTATCATATCATATAAACCATATCTATGATTAACTCCTCCTCCAATAACCACGGCCCATTTTTCCAACATCCGCATGTTTGGAGTAGTCTTTCTGGTATCAAGGAGTTTTGCATTGGTTCCTTGGATTAACTCGTTCAAGTAAGCTGTTTTCGTGGCGATGCCACTCATTCGTTGCATACAGTTAAGTAGCAGGCGCTCTCCACTTAGTATTGCTCTTACTTTTCCTTTCAGCCTAAGAATCACATCCCCTATTTTAACAGTGTCTCCATCATTGACTAAAAACTCCAGTTCCATTTCTGGATCCAGTTTATGAAAAATCAGAGGTGCCAGCTCTAAGCCAGCAATAACACCATCTTCTTTCATTATTAAATAGGCAGACTTAACCGCTTCTTCAGGAATTGAAGCTAAAGAAGAGTGGTCTCCATCACCCAAATCTTCGGCTAATGCTCGATCTATAAAATCGTTTAAACCGGTATCGGTTACATAGGCAGGTCTCATGGAACAAAAGTAGCCAAAACTGACCTAGTCGAAAATAAATGAAATTGTAATTAGCGCTCTTTTGTGAATTCGATACGATATACTCTGAATACCTTTTTGAATTGCTTTGCTCGAACCACTACTCTGTGTTTCCCTGAGCTGGAAGTGTAGGACCCAATAGCATAAAGAATCCCTCCCGAACTATTGTTACCCTGGTGAACAAACTCGAAAGCTTTAGCTGGGTGCTGCTGAAAAAACTGTTTCAGCTTAATTTCAGCCTGATTGACGCTATACTCTTTCCTAACTCCATCAAGCTTAATTTCCACCTTTGAATGAAGGTGCTTGGTAAGTTCTTTTGAGCTACTAGCTTTTAATGCCTCCTCTACATTACTAATAATGTCTTCTTTCTCTTGAGCAAATGCTGTGAAAGAAAAGCAAATAGCTATTAATATTAGAAGTTTAGTCGGTAGGTTGTTCATGTTTAACACTTGTGTTCTTTAACGAACGAAAATTGTGCCAATTATAGTACATAAAGGCATCAACGATTTCAAATTAATACAATGTCTGTGCACTTACAAACCAGTCTTTAATATTTATATTTGCGGCATGAATAAGCGTGTTTTATTAATGATTCTGGACGGCTGGGGGCTTTCTAAGGATAAATCTGTTTCTGCCATCGATCAAGCCAATACACCTATTTTAGATCAGCTTTTTAAAACCTACTCTCATAGCAAGTTAGAAGCTTCCGGACTGGCTGTTGGACTTCCTGATGGGCAAATGGGGAACTCGGAAGTAGGCCATATGAACATTGGAGCCGGCAGAGTAGTGTATCAGGATCTGGTAAAAATTAATAAAGCCGTAGAAGAAGGTACACTAGGAAATAATGAAACGCTGAGCAGTGCACTCACATACGCAAAAGAAAATAATAAGAATGTCCACCTTATTGGCTTGGTTTCAGATGGTGGAGTTCACTCTCATATAAACCACCTTAAAGGTTTGATGAGTATTTGTGCTGAGCAAAACCTAAGTAACGTTTATATACACGCTTTTACTGATGGACGCGACACTGACCCAAAGAGTGGTAAAGGTTTTATACAAGACGTAATTGAGCATGCCGAAAATACTACTGGAAAAATTGCGTCTATAACTGGTAGATACTTCGCTATGGACAGGGACAATCGTTGGGAGCGTGTACAACTCGCTTATGATGCCATGATCAAAGGCAAAGGAATTCTGACCTCAAACCCTGTCGAGGCCATTGAAAATTCATACAGTGCAGGAGTTACAGATGAGTTCATCAAACCAATAATTGTTTCACAGGAAGGAAAACCAATTGCCACCATTTCTGACAATGACTTGGTAATATGCTTCAATTTCAGAACTGACCGAGGAAGACAAATTACTCAGGCATTAACACAATCTGATTTTCCGGATTATGGTATGGAAAAGAAGACATTAAAGTATATAACCATGACGAATTATGACGACTCATTTAAAGGGGTTGAAGTCATGTTCGATAAGGATAACCTGACAAATACGCTTGGAGAAGTATTGGCTACCGCAGGAAAAAAACAGGTTAGAATAGCGGAAACAGAAAAATATCCTCACGTAACTTTCTTTTTCAGCGGTGGAAGAGAAACTGAATTTGACGGAGAAAAAAGAATTTTATGCCCCTCACCAAAAGTGGCAACCTACGACCTGCAGCCACAGATGAGTGCACATGACATCAAATCTGCAATAGTTGAAGAACTAGGTAAACAGGAAACAGATTTTGTCTGCCTGAATTTTGCAAACGCGGATATGGTAGGTCATACGGGTGTTTTTGAGGCTGCCGTAAAAGCATGTGAAGCAGTTGATTCTTGTGCTGGAGAAGTGTTGGATGCCGCTCTTGCATACGGTTATACATCAATCGTTATTGCTGACCATGGCAACTCGGACATTATGATTAACCCTGATGGAACACCAAATACAGCACATACCACGAACCTTGTACCCTGTATTTTAGTAGATAAAGAAATGAAACCTGAAATGAAGGATGGAAAGCTTGGGGATTTAGCTCCTACAATTCTCCAATTAATGGGAGTTGATGTTCCTTCAGAAATGACAGGAGATTATCTACTATGAGGAAATTCAATATTTATTCAACCGTAATAATAGGTCTTTTAATTTCGGCCTGTTCTGGAAAAGCGCCTAAGGAGATAAATCAAGTTGATGGTTATTTCAACTTAAAGGCCCTTCTAGATGACAGCATAAATGAAATCGTAAGGGCGGAAGCAACACTGGAAAAACAGTTAACCAATAATGGTCAAGAGGAAACTATAAGAATTGACCCCGATTCGGTTTCTGGTTGGGAAAGGCAATTCAAATTGTTTTATGAGGCCGACATTAATAAACCTGGCTTTACAGGAGCCTATTTTCAGGAAGAACTACCTATTATAAATGGTATTTCTAAAAAAATATATACAGCCAAAAGCAAAAAACACCCTGTACAAATAATGGAATGCACTTATGAGGGAGATTTGCTAAAAGAGGTTAGGCTATCTGTAAGAGAAGAAAACGCTATTTACAATGCCACTAAAGAAATGAACCTATTCTTGAATACAAACAAGATAATTTCGGGTTTTAGCATTCAGGGAAAAGAATCCATGAAAATGAAAAAAGAAATGGATTATCAGGTGAAAGGAACAGTGATATTCAAATCAGAGCTTGAATAACGCTTCGATAAAGCTCATATTCTCGTTTCCTTTCTTCACCAGAAAAATTGGAATATCATTATTCTCCATTACCAGCTTTTCTGCTACACTACCAATTAAAAATGCCGCTGCGCTTGAACGTCCCTTAGACCCTAAAACAATAAGATCAACATCTAGTTCTGCTCCTGTTTTATAAATCTTATCTGCCGGATGCGGGTCATCATCCAGTGCATAAGTATGGTCATAGTCGACATCTTCCAGGTTCATTTTCCTGAAAAAACGTTCACACTGATCTTTGGTATTCTGCAGCATAATTTCAGCAAACTCATCGTAAGTCTTTCCTGATTTAGCATACCCAACAGGAACTCTATACACATTGTTGCTTAACAGTTTAGCTCCGCACTTCTTCTGAATATCCACACCTATTTCAAATGCCATTTGTGAGTGATCGGAATAATCGATGGATACTAAAACCTTCTCAAGTTTTGCCTTTGGATTTTCTGGAACAAAAATCACTGAAGAAGTGCTCGCCTTTGCAATTTTCTTAGCGTTAAGACCACTTCCCCCAAGCTTTTCTTTTCTACCCAAAATAATCAGGTCAACCATTTTGACTTTTCCAAACTTAAGGATTTCATCAGTGATACCTCCTGTCTGAACAGAGACCTGAACATCACAGTTTTCAGGTTTTACAAAATGATCGTCCAATACTACCTGAATTTCCCTTTCCAAAGTTTCATCTACAGGCGCAATAACATTCCCATATTTCTCCTGAATCTCTTCAGGTAACTCCAAAGATGTGGTTACATGCATAAAGTAAACCGCATCAATACCAAATACTTTAGCAATCATTGAGGCATACTTAACCACGAATACATCCATATCCGTCAAGTCAAGGGCAACTAACATTCTTCGAAACTTACTAAGATCGTGCATGGCTGAAGTCAGGTTTATACGGTAATTTATTGAATAAATAATCCAGAGACCACCGTCTTGTCATTTTTTTAGACGGAAAATTAAAGGTTCTTCGGGATAACCACACACCTTAATTACCTTTGCGGCTAGAATATTTATAGAGGTGGAAGAAAATAGTTACTTAAAAAAGCTTCAGAATAAATGGGGACTTAAATCAGCATTCCAGACTATTATGGTTTTAATAGTCTTTGCCTGTACAGGTTCTACCGTTTTATTTATAAAACCTTTCCTGTTTGAAGTCACAGGTTTTGATAGTATAGAGGGAGTTGCAGGCGTTTTATTGTACATAGTTTTAATATTCCCATTGTATCAAATTCTGATTTTGATTTATGGGTTCATTTTTGGTCAGTTTGCCTTTTTCTGGGCCTGGGAAAAGAAAATGATACATAGAATGACTGGCAAAAACAGGAAACAGAAGAAATCTGATCTAAGCAGCAAAAGTTAAGGTCAAATATTAATTATATTTGATTGTGCGCACAGAAGTAAAACAGCTATTAAAAGATCATTCGCTACGCCTGACGCAAGGAAGAGTAGATGTTATTTCAATTTTCCTTAACAGAAATGTAGCTATCTCACATGGAGACATAGAAGCCGATGTTGATGGCAAATATGACCGTGTTACCATTTACAGAACACTTAAGTCTTTTCTTGAAAAAGGGCTTATCCACAAGGTTCTTGATGACACTGGTGCTACCCGATATGCTTTGTGCAGTGACTCTTGTAGCGAACAAAGCCATCAGCACAATCACATTCATTTCAAATGTCAAAAATGTGATGAGACAACTTGTCTTGACCATGTCAATATACCGAGCGTAAAGCTACCCGAAGGGTTTGAAATGATTGAAAGCAATTACCTGATAACAGGTACATGCAACAAGTGCGCTTAACAGAGTACCTCTTCTTCTATCGATGCTTTTTCAATAGGTTCGTCTGGCCAGGTTACTCCCGGAGGCAAATCAATTTTCGGTACTAAATCATGAGGTTCACCTCCATCATCTCCATTTTTACCAGACCTGTGCTTTCTCATTAACTTAAAAGCCAGATAGGTAAGCACAACATAAGTCAGGCCACTCAATAAAAGATCATAGTAAAGCAAATCCATAAGCAGGCTTTGAATTTATTTATACTCTAATCGTAAGAAATTAGTTTTGGAAATTGCCTAAAAGACAAAGAACACAAGCCAGACGACAATAAAGATCGGTATCAAAAGGGGAATGGAATACCTTAAGATATAGCCGAAGAAGGAAGGCATTTGAATACCTGTTTGTTCAGCAATTGATTTAACCATAAAGTTGGGTCCATTACCAATGTAAGTCATTGCGCCAAAGAAAACGGCTCCAACAGCAATAGCGGTAAGATTGATTACAGAATTAGGGTATGTGCCTCCGGCAGCATACGCCTGAACTTCGGCTATATTACTAATATCACCCCCTTGAGAAGCTAAAGCCGCAGCCAGAAAATTCAGATAAGTTGGTGCATTATCTAGAAAACCCGATAAAAATCCTGTTCCCCAATACAGCGAATTAGGACCAATCAGTGCTACACCTGATTCTGATTGTGCAAATTCACTTACAAGTGCCAATGCCGGCATCATGGTCCCGAAAATACCTACAAAAATAAAGGCTACTTCCCTGATTGGTTCAAAGTTGAATTCATTTCCCTGAATCGCTTTCTTATCGGCTAATTTGTAAGACAGAAAACCGATGGAAAGCATGATGATTTCTCTTATAAAGGAGAATTTCTGGCCTTCATAAACAATAGCAGGAACACCATCTATTACGTTCGGGTCAATAAAAACAGCAGCAATAATAATTGCTAGCCATAGAAAATTACGGCCTCCAACTATGCTTGTCTTATTCGTAAATTTTATTTCAGGTTCCAGATCAAGGTCAAGGTCTTTGTTTCTGTTATCAAAAAAGTAGAACATGACAGACAGAATCACCAGGGCTAATACCCAAGGAAGAAGATTATGTGTAAAGGTCCACATGAAAGGGACCCCCTTCAAAAAACCAAGAAATAAAGGCGGATCTCCTATTGGGGTAAGTGCTCCTCCAATATTACTGACCATAAAAATGAAGAAAATCACATGGTAAGGCTTAATCCTTCCCTTGTTCAATCGAATAAAAGGACGGATCAAAAGCATTGAAGCTCCTGTAGTACCAATTAAATTTGAAATAACTGCTCCAATCAACAGCAAGCCTATATTAGCCATAGGTGTTGCCTTCTTGTCCACGTTAATCATAATACCACCAGAAGCGATATATAATGAGGACAATAGTGCAATAAACTGAACATACTCTGCTAAAGCGTGTACCGGAGCATGCACATCATGCAGAACAAACAAATAGTAGATTACAACAATACCAGCTAGTGAAACAGCAACTATAGGGTAATTTTTATGCCAGAAATGCTCATAAAAAAGCGGTCCCGTGGCAATCATGATTAAAAGAAGTGCGAACGGTATTACCGTCCAACCTGGTGGAGAGTCATGATGTCCACCTCCGCTTTCAACATGTGATAACGAGTCTTTTCCATGATCACCTTGAGTTTGGTGATCATCCTGATTGTTCAGAACCTCAACCGATGATTTAACATTCTCATTAGCAGCCATTAACCGATCCTGCGAAAACAAAGTCCCGAGCAGGATAAGAAAAACTACTACAAAAATGCTCTTTTTCATTCAAGGTTGTGGTAAGCCGCTAATATATAGATTAGTTGATCAATAATTAAAACCAGCTCATTCAGACGGTTGTAAAATCTATAGAATTTTACCTCAATATTAATTCTTTGTCAACAATTTCAATCTGGTTGCATTTCTCATAATTTCAAATCAAAAACCATGAAGATCACCTCCAGAATTATCCCGCTTGGCACCTGTAACGGAAGACAAGCAATTTGGTTGCTCTAAAAATCTTAACAGGCCAAGGTAGGCAAATACCAAAGCCTCTTTAAAATTAATTATTTGTGAATTCGGCACACAAACTTCCAATCGAGACAATTGCCTTAATCTGGACATAAAAAACTCATGAAAAGTTCCTCCTCCCGTAACAAGCACCTTAGTTCCAGTCTCTTTGAGGTTAAATACTTTGCTAATCTCATAGGCCGCGTGCTCTACATAAGTACACATCTTATCTTCAATGGATATGTTGCTAGCTTCAATTATTGAAAGCCAGTCATCTCTATAGTCTTCCAGCCCTAAAGATTTAGGATAGGCTTTCTTTAGGAACTCTACTTCACTCAATCGGTTGAGTAATTCAGTGTTGACCTTTCCCTTGCTGGCCAAAGTACCTCCTTCATCGTATGACAGATCAAAAAATGCTGCAAGATCATTCAATGCCATATTAAAGGGGCAAATGTCAAAAGCTAACCTTCGATCATTCAAATCAAAAGATACATTAGCAATACCTCCAAGGTTCAAACAAAAGTCAAAGTCATGAAAAAGGTCTCTGTCACCTATAGGCACCAAAGGAGCTCCCTGACCGCCTAACATTACATCGTTGACTCTAAAGTTGTTTATTACAGGCAACCCGCTTACCGTTGAGATCATAGAACCCTCACCAATTTGAAGCGTATACTTCTCGCTTGGTTTATGAAAAACGGTATGTCCATGAGAGGCAATAAAATCAACACCAAACCCTGTAGAAAATCGTCTTACCCTTTCTCCAATATGCTTACCTAGTTCAACATCTAAAAGTTTAAGATCACTTAGACTAGAATCAATAGCATTTCTAAGTCGACCCAGAAGCACTTCGGGATAAGCAAATGTTTCCGCTTTTAGTATTTCAAACTGCCACTTGCTATGTTTGATTTCAAATTTTGTGAGTACCAGATCCAATCCATCTAGAGATGTTCCGGACATAGCTCCGACAATAAAAAAGGCAGATTGTTTTGGAGAAGGCATTTATAAAACTAAACTTTTCGTTATAATCGCATTTGAATTGACATGAATCTCGTTATCGATTTTGGAAACACCAACATAAAGTGCGGTGTTTTTGATACAAACATGCTGATTGAATCCAAAAGCTTTCAAACGATTGATGAGCTCAAAGTATTCATTAAAAATGGTAGTTTTCAAAAACTGGCAGTTTGTTCTGTTAGTCATAGTTATGAAAGCTTGAAACAAGAGGTTCCAGACCTTAAAAATGCCCTTTTTCTAACTCATCATAACCCAACGCCCCTATCTATGAGCTATGAAACACCCGAAACTCTGGGTATGGATAGATTAGCTGCTGCAGTAGGTGCATCAACAATTTTTCCCGATGTACCACTAATGGTAATTGATATAGGAACTTGTATTACTTATGATTTTATAAATGGCGAAAGCGAGTACCTAGGAGGAATGATAAGTCCTGGTGTAGAACTGAGATATAAATCTATGAACGACTATACTCAGAACTTACCATTAATAAATGATTTGGATACAAATCAATTCATAGGTAGGACAACGAGAGAAAGTTTGGCAAGTGGCGTTATTAATGGCATTGTGGGCGAAATAGAGTCGCATATCTCACAATTATTGTTAAAAAATGCTGATTTAAAGGTGATTATGACTGGCGGAGGATCCAAAATATTTGAATCTAAAATAAAATCTGACATCTTTGTAGCCCTCGAAATTGTGCTCGTTGGGTTGAATCGTGTTTTGGAATATAATGTGGAGTAAAACCAGACTTTTTATAGCTCTTATGTGGAGCTTATTTTTGTTTAATGAGGTAACTGCTCAGTATGATCAGTCAAGCTATTCAATTTTTGGAATTGGCAATCCAAATTGGAACGGGTACTCTCATAATGCATCCATGGGAGGTTTAGGTGTTTCCTATGGCTCAAGATTTTTTCTCAATAATCTTAATCCTGCTCTTGGGGCTTCAAACCTTGAAGCTGTTTTTCAAACTGGAGCTTCAATGGATTTACGTCAGTTTTCTCAAAACCAAAACAGTTACACCTCTGTAGCGGGAGGAATCAAAGACTTCGGGCTTAATATGCCAATTGTATACGGTAAATGGAACCTGGGAGTAAGTCTAAACCCCTACACCTCTGTGAACTACGGTTTCACTACAAGAAATGAAGGAGCTGGCCCTGACGGGTCCACCACTGTGGTAGAAGTTGAAGGTAGAGGAGGTACAGATGAGCTTGCTATTACCAATGCCTTTAGATTAAAAAACTTTCAGTTTGGCGTTAAAGCTGCTTTCATATTCGGTTCAATTCAAAAAGAAGACCTTTTCTCCTTAGAAGGTGTTGGACAAGGCGGCTTCGGAAGCTCAATAGTAAACGATCGAAGAAGTTTTCACAGACTATCATTCGGACTGGGTGCATTGTACAAATTACCATTATCAGAGCAATCAAGATTAAATATTGGAGCTTTCTACAACCCTGAGATCAGTCTTCGTCAAAACAGGTTGGTTACTTTTGAAAATCAGGTAACCACACGTTCAGATACCTTGGTTTTTGATAAATCAGCAAAGAAAACTATTACAATTCCCCAAAAGATGGGCTTTGGACTCTCTTATGAGAAATTCCAGAAAGTTACTATTGGGGCGGATTTCCTGATGCAGGATTGGGCAGATTATCGGGATGAAGATGGACAAGTTGAAACCGCTTATGGAAAATCTTACCGTTTTGCGGTGGGAGGATCTTTTATTCCGAACTATTCTTCCAAAAAATTGATTGGTGCAAGTACGTACCGTTTTGGAGTTCACTATGAACAGACTCCATATTTGGTTAATAATGAAACTGTTAACGATATTGGCATTAGTTTAGGAGCCTCGCTCCCATTCAATGCTTTTTGGGGACAGGGTCATATGAACATTGGAACTACCTTTGGTCAAAGGGGTAAAGCCTCTAATGGCATGGTTAGGGAAACTTATTTTAAAATCCATGTAGGATTTAGCATCCAGGATTTAACCTGGTTTACTAAACAAAGATTTAACTAAACTACTATTACTATGAGATTGAAAGCTTTTTTACTAACTGCTTTTCTAGCTTTGTGCTCAACAGTACAAGCGCAGTTTTTTTGGCCCGATAATCCAGAACAAAGATCGAAAGCGGAAACTTTATGGACTCTATTTGATGACACCTACAAACAAGGTGACTATGAGGCGGCCAAACCTCACTTAGATCAAATCATCGAATTATTCCCAAATCTTAGCACAGCCGTTTACATCAATGGCATTAAGGTTTGGAAAGACACTTACAAAAGTCAAAAGGATAAAGCCCTTAAACAGGAAGCAGCCGACAAAATAATGTCTCTTTATGACCTTAGATTTGAAAACTTTGATGGTCAAAAGGAAAAGGCAATTGATAGAAAAGCCATGGACGCTTTTCAGTACTACTATAAAGACAAAAGCAAAACCCAAGACTTGCTTGATTTGTTTGAGGAGGCTTACGAGCTCAAGGGTAACAATGCATACTACCCAATGGGTAGATACTACATGAATATAGCCGCTCTTGCTTATGCCAGAAATACCGGTATTTCTGATGATCGCATTTTACAGATTTATGACCAATGTACCGAGCACATTGATCATCAGATATCAAAGGCTAAATCTGAAAGCAAAAGCACTAAAAGGCATACGGCCATCAAGGAGTTTATAGACAAAAAATTAGCGGATCTTAAGCTCATAGACTGTGACTTTATTGTGAACAAGCTTGTTCCGGAGTTTGAAAAAGATCCTTCAAATGCAGAGCTAGCAAATAAAATCTTTGCTTTTGCCTATGAAGGCGGTTGTACTGATTCTGATTGGTTTGTAAAAGCAGCACAGCAGGTTTTTGAAAGTAATCCTCAATATGGAGTTGGTTACCTTCTTGGCGTGAAATTTGGTTCAGAAAAAGCATTCGATAAGTCCAAAGACTACTTTATCAGGGCCGCTGAGTTAACTGAGGACAACACAGATAAAGCAAAAGCTTTGAAACAAGTAGCTGCTACTGAAAGAATACAGGGCAATAACAAAGAAGCAATGGAGTATGCATTGAAGTCTGCGGAAATTGATCCTACTCTTAATGGAGAAATGCTAACATTGATTGGAGACATGATAATGGGTAGCACAGAGTGTGATAAAAAGGTTAGTCAGGTTGACGACAGAGCAAGATATATTGCAGCACATGATTTTTATGTGAGGGCAAAAAACAATGCTAAAGCAGCTCAGGCAAGAGCTCAATTCCCTACTATCAGTGATATTTTCACTGCTAACAAAGAAGAGGGGCAAAGTATATTTGTGGGCTGCTGGATCCAGAAAAATGTTAAACTGCAAAGAAGACCAGAGCAGTAATCGATAAAATAGATTTTAGAAAACGGTCTTCTTCGCATTCGAGGAAGACCGTTTTTATTAAATGAAAAAGTTAGCTACATATTGTTTTTTACTGACCCTAGGCATGTCAGTCAGTTCTTGTTTTCCAGACAACGAAAAACTCTCGGAAATGGAAGCCTATGAAGGCCCATCTTTTGAGTCTGAAAACGTAGAGATTTACCTAAGCAGTGCTACTGTGGTTAAAATCATAATGAAAGGCAATAAGCAGATTCAGCAACAGAATGGAGATATTGAATTTCCGGAAGGAATTGAGCTCACTTTTTTTGATGAGTTCGGTGAAAAGACCTCCATTCTTACTGCTCAGAAAGGATTTAAATCAGCTGAAGAAAACATCTACAGAGCCAATGGTGATGTTGTGGTTCGAAATCTTTCTAAAGAAGAAACCTTGAGAACTGAAGAACTTTTCTGGAATCCCGACACTGAAAAGATTTATACCAATAAATTTGTAACCGTTCAAACACTCACTGAATTGATCTCTGGCGAAAGCCTGGTAGCACCTCAAGACTTCTCTACTTATGAGTTTACGAGTGTCACAGAGAGCGAATTCGAAATAAACGAAAAATGAAAAACCTTGGGGATACCATAGCATTTTCGCTGGCAGTAGTCTTTTTTATAATTGGTGTTCACCAAACCATGGTTTTCGGAATCGCCTACTCCTATTTCATTTTTATGATATCCATGGGAATGCTATTTTTATATAGATATCGCAAAGCCAAAAGGAAAAGCCTGGAGCAAGAGGCTGCGAACAAAAAAGCTAAGCCCAAAAGGACAAAATCCCGTTAATGGATTATTATCTACTCACCATCATTATTACCTGCCTTATCTTTTCTGCCTTCTTTTCGGGAACAGAAATTGCTTTTATCAGTGCCAACAAACTGCAAATAGAATTACAAGCTCAGCAGGGCAAAAGAAGAGGAAAAATCCTTGCACGTTTTACAAAAAATCCCTCCAAGTTGATCAATACGGCACTGGTAGGTAATACAATTGCTCTGGTGATCTATGGTATTTACATAGCCGCATTTCTCGAACCGTGGATAGAACACTGGCTATCCAGCTATATACCAGCTATCAACTCTGACGGAAGTGTTATGGTGTTCCAAACCATCATTTCAACCATAATAGTCTTGTTTACAGCAGAATTTACCCCAAAGAGTATTTTCCTAATAAACCCCAACAGTTTACTCAATTTACTGGCATTTCCTCTACGTTGGATTTCGGCCATTATGTCTCCATTGGTTTGGGTTATTGAGCAAATGTCTAAGTTCATAATCATTTATGTGCTACGTCAGGAGTATTCTGAAGACAGACAGGTTTTTGGGCTAACAGATTTAAGCAATTATGTAAACAGGAATGCTCACGAAGACATCAAAAAACCTAAAGTAGAGGTTGACACCAAGATCTTTAACAATGCACTGGAATTCAAGACCGTAAGGGTTAGGGAATGTATGATTCCACGAACAGAGATTTCAGCTGTGGATGTTGAAGATGATATTGAAGAGCTTAAAAAGGAGTTTCTGGAAAGTAGTCATACCAAGGTATTAGTTTACAAAGAAACTATTGACGAAATCATTGGCTATTGCCATGTATTAGAGCTTTTTAAGAAACCAGAGACTATTGAAAAAATCCTTACCCCAATTATTATTGTACCAGAAACCATGCTAGCCAATGAGCTGATGATTCAGTTTATTCAGGAGCGCAAAAGCCTTGCTTTGGTGGTTGATGAGTTCGGTGGAACCTCAGGTATAGTAAGTTTAGAAGATGTAATAGAGGAAATTTTTGGCGAGATTCAAGATGAACATGATGAAGACGAAGATTGGGTAGAAGAGCAAATTGACGAGCATAAATTTATGCTTAGTGCAAGGCAAGAAATTGACTACCTGAATGATAAATATAACTGGGGAATACCCGAAGGAGATTACGATACATTAGGTGGATTTATCCTATCCATTACGGAAGATATTCCCGAGGTTCATGATGTGATAAACTTCAACCCTTTCGAGATTAAAATCATCAGTATGGAAGACACTCGTATCGATAATGTGTTATTCATACTCAAATCAGGCGAAGACAACTGATTTTTAGGGAGTTTTGTACCCTTTTTCCTTTGATTTTAGGCCATAATTCCGTTATGTTTGCGCCTGTTTAAATTTTAACTAATGGCAATTATTAATACGCTTCGTGAGAAGATGGGGAAACTACTGGTAGTAGTTGTGGGTTTCTCAATTCTAGCTTTTGTGCTAACCGACCTGACACAAAACTCAAGTTTCTTTGGAAACTCTAGAAATGTAGGAGAAATAGATGGTGAAGAAATCTCTCAGGAGGACTTTGCTACAATGGTACAGAATGCAGAAAGAAGCTCTGGTTATCCAGCAGGCAACCCTCAAATTCAGCAGTTTCTAAGAGATCAGGTTTGGAATAGCATAATTGCCGATATCGCGTATTCTAACAAACTTGATGCACTAGGTCTTGAAATCGGGCCTAACGAAAGAATCGATATGGTACAGGGTAAGAACCTTTCACCTGCTATGAGCAACTTCTTTATGCAGAGAATTGGATCTAACGACCCTAACTCAATTAAACAATACCTACAGAGTATTTCCATTGACCCTAATGAACAAAATTTGTTTGCTTACTACGAGCAGCAAGCTATGATTCAAAGAAGGAAAGAAAAATTCGAAAACATGTTGAGAAAAACTGAGTACGCTACTTTAGCCCAAGCTCAACAAGCATATCAAAATCAACTTGGCTTCGCCAGTGTTGATTACGTTTATGTTCCTTTCTCAAGTGTTAAAGACGATCAAATAGGTGCTATCTCAGATGCAGAGCTTAATGCTTACCTAAGAGATCATGAAGACGATTTTACAGTAGACGAAACAAGAGACATTGACTTTGTGTCGTTCCCTGTGGTTCCTTCTGCTACAGACTCTGCTGATTACATGGCAGAAATGCTACAGATCAAATCGAGACTGGAAACCAGCGATAACGACTCTATTTACGCAAGTAGTATTACGGAGCAAGGTGTCGGTTTTTCTACTTATGATCCAACTGCTTTACCAATTGCAGTTGCCGATAAATTGACCTCTCTTAAAGTTGGCGATATCATTGGTCCGGACTTGCAGAATGGAATTTATACCATTCATAAGCTTTCTGAGATTGTACCTACTGAAGATGAGTTTGCCAGAGCCAGTCAAATTGTTTTCAACATTGGAGGTAAATCAACTACTGAAAAGGCTGCTATCAAAACGAAAGCAAATGGTTTGCTAAGACAATTAAGAAATGGTGCTTCATTTGAAGAGCTAGCAAGAGCAAACAGTGAAGGAAACTATAAGAATGCTGGTGGCGACCTTGGGTGGATGAAAAAAGGAGATTCCAGAACTGCTGATATTGAATCTGCTGTTTTCGGAACCACAAGAAAAGGACTAATCCGAAGATTGATAGAAACTGACAACAATATTTACATTGTTACAGTTACGGAACCTAAAATCAATAGCAGATACAAAGTGGCTCAGGTAATTGTAGAGCTTACTCCTTCTACCGAAACCATTGACGATGTTTATAGAAAAGCAGGTCTTTTTGCCAGCTCAGCTAACAGCATTAACGAATTCAATGAATATGCTGCTGAAAATGGTTACTCTGTATTCAACGGTACTAAAATTGACAAAAATGCTATTTCAATTGGTCGTTTGAGCAGTGCTCGTCAGATTGTTTCCTGGTTGTATGGAGATGCATCAATTGGAGACGTAAAAGATTTCGATCTTGATAACGAATATGTTGTTGCTGTTTACAGCAATAAAACAGATGAAGGACTTCAGCCTCTAAGTGCAGTAAGAACTCAAATCGAAGACATTATTAAAAAAGAAAAGAAAGCAGAGTTTATCAAAGCTAAGCTTAATGGCCTTTCTGGGAATGTGAACGAAATGGCCAATGCTTATGGAACTGATGCAAGGGTATACTCTTCATCTACTTTAAAGCTTGCCGATAACAGTTTACCTAACGCAGGTATTGCTCCTGAAGCTATTGGTGCTGCATTTGCGCTAAGCAATCCTGGAGATAAAACTGCTGCTTACGTGGTAGACAATCAGGGCGTAGTAATTGTACAGCTTAAATCTAAATCTGCTGCTTCTGAAATAGGAGATTACTCTTCTTACGAAAATCAAATACTACAAGCAGCTGCCAATGCAGCGCAAGGTAACTTAAGACAATCCGTTATCGACCGAGTAGATGTCGTAGACGAACGATACAAACACTTTTAAAAGAGATCGGCCAAACGGCCGATTTTTTTTTTGCGTAACTTTTCCGAGAAAATTCGTGTTACCTGATCTATGAGTAAATTTACTACTGAAGAGTTTAAAAAGAAGTTAGATGATATCCACAACTTCCCTTCTCTTTACATGTTCAAGTTCATCGTTACCGGTGATAAGAAACAAGAAGTTGAAAAGCTGTTCCCTAAAGCTAAGCTAAACTTTAAACCCTCCAGTAAAGGAAAATACGTTAGTGTAACAGCTAGTGTAATGATGCCATCCAGCGAACGAGTTATTGAGATTTATAAGCAAGCTCAGCAAATTGAAGGAATAATTGCACTCTAATGAACAAGAGCGTTTTTATATGGCTTATTGTAATCTTCGCTGTTTCTTGTAGTGGAAACAACTCGGCAAAAAAAGAACAGCCTGTTCCTATAGAAGAAGTTCCTTCATCAGCTGAAGCTCCCGAAGCACTTGAAGATAATCTGGATCCTGAAATTGAAGATGTAGAAAGAACAGAATGGCAAAATCCGGATTTAATTCTCGACCTGATTGGTAATCTTGAAAACAAGGTTGTTGCAGATATTGGAGCTGGTTCCGGGTACTTTACATTTAAACTGGCCCGAACAGCCCAGAAGGTAATAGCGCTGGATATTGACCCGAAAGCACTTGAGTACATTAATAAACAAAAATCAATAGTCGGTGATTGGTCAGATAACATTGAAGCCAGGCTTACTCCTCCGGATGTACCAAATTTATTACATGAAGAAGCAGATGTAATTCTTATTGTTAATACCTACAATTACATTCCAAACAAGGAAGCTTATTTTCCCAGACTACTAGAGGGGTTAAAATCAGGAGGCCAGCTTTTTATTGTAGATTTCAAAAAGGGAGAGATACCTGTAGGCCCGTCAGACAAAGACAAAGTTGACCCGCAGCAAATAAGAACTTCATTAAGAAAAGCATCTTTCAGAAAAATTAACATCAACCAGAACAGCCTGAAATATCAGTATATTATCACAGCACAAAAGAAGTAGCAACATGTGGGAAGAAAAAGATAACAAGCTTGTTAAAACTTTTGAGTTCAAAGACTTTATTGAAGCCTTTGGTTTTATGACTAAAGTGGCCATAGCTGCCGAGAAAATGGATCATCACCCCAACTGGTCGAATGTATACAATAAAGTAAGCATTGAACTGACTACTCATGATGCTGGGAATATAGTTACCAAGAATGATCGTAAATTAGCAGAGATCATTGATAGCCTGGCCTGATGCCCGAAAACACAGCACTATTTCTTGTTCCTACCCCTATTGGCAACCTTGAAGACATTACTTTAAGAGCAATTAAGGTGCTCAATGAAGTAGATGTAATTCTGGCAGAAGACACCCGAACCTCAGGTAAACTACTCAAACATCATAACATTAGTAAACCACTTCAGAGCTATCATATTTTTAATGAGCACAAGACGGCAGAAAAACTGGTAGAGCGAATGAAGTCAGGCGAGAGGTTTGCTCTGATATCAGATGCCGGAACACCTGCTATCTCTGACCCAGGCTTTCTATTGGTTAGAGAGGCTATAAAAGAAGGCTTAGAGGTTAATTGTCTGCCAGGAGCAACAGCATTTGTTCCCGCTTTGGTCAACTCTGGATTACCTTCTGATAAGTTTACCTTCGAAGGATTTCTTCCACACAAAAAGGGCAGACAAACACGTTTGAAAAAGCTTGCAGAAGAAGAGAGGACAATCATATTGTATGAATCACCTCATCGTTTGATCAAGTCTCTTGAGCAACTCAAGGAATTTCTGGGTGACAGGCAGGCCTCGGTATCAAGAGAATTAACAAAAATGTTTGAAGAAACAGTCAGAGGCTCCCTTTCCGAACTGATTGAGCATTTTACTACCAAAGGAGTAAAAGGAGAGTTTGTTATTGTTGTTGAAGGAAAACCTTAAACCTTCCTCAAGGCCTTTACCAGATAGTCTACATCTCTTTTTGTGGTAAAAACCGACAATGAAATCCTTACACCATTGATATCAAACCCACTCATGGGTCTGCAATCAATCTTATGATCATCGAATAGCTTCTTTTTCACCTCTCCCACTTTCTTTCCAACTACCTCCACATTCTGAATAGCACATGATAAATCATCTGCTTCAGGTGTCTTAAACCGAAACCGTTTATCTCCATCAAGTTGATTTCTGAAATAGCTCTTCAATTCTCTCAAACGAGCCTCTCTTTTCGCTCCACCTATCAGGTTGTAATAGTCAACAGCAGTACCCATACCCAATAATTCTGGATAGTTTCTGGTATTATAATTTTCTAACCTGCGTATGGAAGGGTCTCTGAAATGAGCTCTTGAAACTATAAGTGGTTTAAGATGTTTCTGTGCTTCTTTTCTGGCATAAAAGACACCCATCCCTTTTGGGGAAAACATAAATTTATGTCCACTGGCCGCATAGAAGTCACAGCCCAAATCATGTAAATCTATTTTAAAAGTTCCTGCGGTTTGGGCAGCATCAACGGCCACGAGAACTCCTTTTTCATGCGCCATTTTACTAACCTCTTTTACCGGTAAGATCATGCCGTTGGTATTGGTGCCATGCACCATAGAAATAACTTTTGTCTTAGAGGTTATGGCCTTTCTATAAACATCTACCAGCTCTTCTTTGGAATTTGGAAGAATAGGGAGTTTAGGTCTGATAATTTTAAACCCTCTGATTTCTGACCAATGCTGCCAAGGGACGGTACCACTTGGGTGTTCATGATCGGCTAATATTACCTCATCATCAGGACCCAGCTCAATTGAATGGGCAACCAGATTCATCCCTTCTGTAGTGTTATGGATCAGTGCTATTTCTTCCTTATCTGCCGAAAACATTTCAGCTACCTTCTTTCTCACTCCTTCTTTTTCATCTTGCCACCCTCCCCACATATATTTGGAAGGAAACCCATCGAGTAAAGCCCTAAATTGATTGGTAGCATCTACTACCAGTTTAGGGCATGGCCCAAGCGATGCATTGTTGAAGTAATACAGGTCTTTTTCCAGGCTAAACTCACTTTTCACTAGCTCCCAATAACTCTCATCATTATCCGAAGAACTGAGGTTAAACTTAGTCGTTTCCATTTTCTCCAGATAACTGTTACGCATGCCAGCTGCCATCAACGCAGATGCGGTGAGCCCTGAAAAAGAGTATTTCAATAGACTTCTCCTATCCATATTATTTCAAAACTTTATCCAGAAAAGGTGTCATCTCTTTAATAATTATGTCATCCCGTTTTCTGAGTTGTCTCATAAACCAACCCTTGTGCCCTGCTCCATAAGTGATTAAGAAGCGCTTTCCCTCATAACGGTATTTTTCCAAAGCCTTATCAATATTCCAGTAATGAGCAATATTGATATTGTCCCAGCCACCCAATAATAAGGTCTCATTGAATAAACTGTTATATACCTCATATTGAATTTCAGCAGCTTCATCATAAGCATCTGAATTAATAAAGTAAGGATCGTTTCTATCACCAGCAGCATCCATGGCTTCTCTTGACTTTCTACCAGCTTCCTGATATGCTGCCCACCTTTCATTCCAGGCTGTATCTTGTCTTATTTCTCGAAAACGTTGATTACGATAGTCATTCATGGGCTTGGTCCATCCAGCAGTGGGGATAATCTCAAAGTCCATTTCCTTAGTCAATGGAAACACTGCATCTACATACTCAGGGAACACCCGAACCCGAGGCTCCATTATGGTATCCAGTTCGTCAAACTCCTTACGGGCAATAGGGTATCTGTCCGGTGGAATTTCAGCGAGTATGTAGTCTGGTTTAATCTCTCTTATCAGGTTTTTGACAACCTCTATATTGTAGTTGGGGTTAGTTCTGTGACCCCGATGGATCATTCCCATTACGATCACCTCGTTTTTCGGTTGCTCCGAAACACATGAACTCAAGCCTGTAAGACTCACTGCAAGCAATAACAAAAACCTTTTCATAGCATGACTATTAACTGAATCAAGTTAGTTAATTAATAAAAAGCGTTTGGTCATTTATAGGCTATCTTTGCGCCATTCATATAATTTTGAGATATGCAGAAGCTACTTCAGGATGTTATTGTTCTGGTTAAAGAAACAGGTGAATTTATAAGGCAGGAGTCCAGAAAATTTGACAGCTCTAAAATTGAATATAAGGGCAAAAACGATTTGGTTTCCTATGTGGATAAAGAGGCCGAAAGAAGGTTGGTTCATGGCCTATCTGAAATTCTTCCGGGTAGTGGTTTTATTGCAGAAGAGGGAACATCTAACAAAAAGTCTGATATCTATAATTGGATTATCGATCCACTGGATGGCACCACTAATTTCACCCACGGAGTACCTGCATATGCCATCTCTATAGCACTGCTCAAAAGAGGCGAACTATCTTTAGGAGTTGTTTATGAAATCAACCGAGATGAGTGTTTTCATGCAGCCAGAGGAAAAGGTGCATTCCTGAACCATGCACCAATTCAGGTATCCAAAGTAAAGTCGCTGGATAAGTCGCTTTTGGCCACAGGCTTCCCATATTACAACTTTGACCAAATGAGGCAATACCTGACCATTCTCAATGACTTTATGCAATCCACTCATGGGCTTAGAAGAATGGGTAGTGCCGCAGTCGATCTTGCTTATACGGCTTGTGGCAGGTTCGAAGGCTTTTTTGAATACAATCTGAATGCATGGGATGTAGCTGCTGGAGCTCTAATCGTTCAGGAAGCTGGGGGAACAGTTACTGACTTTAACGGAGGAAATGACTATCTTTTTGGAAGAGAGATTGTAGCAGGCAACGTAACACAACCTGAAATGCTGAATACAATTCAGAAATATTGGAAATAGATGAAATCTTTACCCCTATTCTTGTCCTTACTGCTTTCCGCTCCTCTTTTGGGGCAAGTAAAGTCCTATGAAGGTTATCCTCTGGGAGTTCATATTGTTGCCTTTTCTCCTGATGGAAAAACATTGCTTATGGGAAGTGGTGCTTCGGAAAGCACCATGCATTTATTTGATATTGAAAAAGAAGTAAGAGTTGGAACCATAGGGCACCAACCTGACGGGATAGCATTTGCAGGGTGGTTTCCAAAGTCTGGCAAGTTTTACACTTCTGGCAAAGACTCTCTCAAAATTTGGTCTGATACCGAGTCTTACGAACTGTTTGATTTCGGTTCTTGCCCATACGAAGGAGAGCTGATTTTTCACGAAAACGAAGAAGCGTATGCTATTGCCTGTGGCAAAAAAGTTTATGTACTCGATGAGCATATGGTCAAACAATTTGAAGTTGGTTTGGATGAAATCTATTCAGCCGGTTCAATTTCTCCGAATGGACAGGAGTTGGTCATCGCTACAGCGCTGGATGAATTAATGTTTATCAACTTGAATGACGGTTCCCTTGAAAAAACAATTACAGAAAGCCTTGCCAAGCAGGTCGTTTATTTATCTGATTATGAATTAATGGCTGTAGATTATTACATTTTCAAAGAAGACGAACCTTATATCAGATTTATAAACAGGGGTACCGGAGTAGAAACAAATTTTACTGATTCAGACAAAGTCTTACTTGCTAAAAAAGTACCTGGCAAAGACATCATTGTAACTACTCATTCTGGAGGTTTTGCAAAACTGTATACAACCAAAGGTGTTCTAATAAAGGATTTCGGAAAAATAGGCAACTTCCCTCTTTCAATGGATATTTCTAAAAGTGGTGATAAAGCAGCAATAGGTTTGTTAAATAAGCTTGCCATTATAGATTTGTCCGATTATTAGAACTATCTGATACAGACTATCGTTAAACGCCTGAGATGCAAGAGATCATTATTGCCATATTGTTTTTAGGAGCTGCTTTTTTTATGGGCAGAAAATTCTACAAGCAATACAAAGCGGACAGTGGTTGTGCGACTGGATGTGACTCTTGTGCACCTGCCAAAAAAGAAATCAAATTACCCGGCCACCTTAAGTCTTAGCCCAAATCTTTGTTCCTTCAGAACAGTTCTTACACATTTCTATTTCACTTCTTGATCTAATCAAAGTACTCCTGAATTGCTGATAGTCCTTACCTCGCCAAACATCGGTAAAACTCTGAGTATCCATGGTTCCAAGTTGATGATGGGCATCTTTGTCGAAACAGCATGGTACTACTTTTCCATCCCAGGTAATTACACATGAATGCCACATTTTCCAACAATGGTTTATCAACTTGTTCTTAATCTTCCATTTTCCATTAGAAAGCTGCTTGTACCTTGTATATTTTTCTATTGAAGGAATCAGGTCAGAACCATTTTCATAGTCATAAATCTGAGCTGTTTTAAACGCTACCTCATCAACCCCCAATTCATCAGCTAGTGCTTTAACTTCTTCTAATTGGTGTTCATTGGGTTTGACCACCAGGTATTGAAAAATAACATGTGGAGTATTCGATTTTAACTCTTTCTTCCATTTAATGATATTCTTAGTCCCTTCTATCACCTTATTTAAGTCTCCGCCTATTCTATACTGCTGATACGTTTCCTGAGTGGTGCCATCAATTGAAATGATCAAGCGATCCAACCCAGACTCAATAGTAGCCTTGGCTTGCTTATCATCCAGATAGTGCGCATTCGTAGAAGTAGCAGTGTAAACCTTCTTTGTGTTTGCATAGCGAACCTGTTCCAAAAATTTGGGATTAAGATATGGCTCTCCCTGGAAGTAGAATATCAAATATGATAACCTCGGTGAAAGTTCATCAATCACCTTTCTGTAGGTTTCATCAGTAAGCATACCTGTTGGGCGTGTAAAGCTTCTTAAACCACTAGGGCACTCCGGGCACCTTAGGTTACATGAGGTAGTTGGTTCTAACGAAATGCTGGCCGGCATACCGTAATGATACGGTCGACCAGTGACTTTTGACAAATAGTAACTGCCAACGATCTGCATCATATTCCATACTCTCAAAGGAGTCAGCTTAGACACATAATTCAACCCATCCCTCCAGTTTCTATTCATACGCTTAAGTTAACGGCCGAAATTAAGGCATCAAAATTGATGCGTATTTTTACATCAATTCATTTCAAAACCTCTAGTTTTAAGTCGTGAAGCATTTATTCTTATTCCTCTGCCTTACTTTTTCATTCAAGGCATTCGCTCAGTTTCCCACACTTTCTGAAAAAGCAGAAGTAAGCATCATTACTGTTGGACCCGGTGCAAACCTTTATGATTGCTTTGGACACAGTGCTTTTAGAATTCAAGACCCTGATTTAGGCCTGGATAAAGCGTATAATTATGGCACGTATGATTTCTCCGAAGGAAACTTTGTCGGAAAATTCTCCATGGGGGTAGCAGAATACAAATTATCAGCTTATCCATTTATAAACTTCTACAATAACTATGTTCAGGAAAACAGATGGTTGACAGAACAGGTCCTAAACCTTTCCTTAGAAGAAAAACAAACCATATTTAATGCATTAGAGACTAATCATCTTCCCCAAAATCAGTCTTATCGCTATGATCCTTTCTTTGATAATTGTGCCACCAGAATGCGCGATATTGTTAAAGGTGCTTTAGGCAATACCATTATTTATCACAATGATCACCTTACTGAAAGATCAACCATAAGGTCTTTAGTAGACGAAAACTCTTATAATCACCCTTGGGTAGACTTTGGGATTGATATTGCTTTGGGCAATATTATTGATAAAGAAGCTACCCCATCAGAGTATATGTACCTGCCAGACTATGTGTTAGCAGCCTACGCTAATGCAACTATTCAGAGAAATGGAAGACCCATACCAGCCGTAAAAAGGACTACAAAACTTTATGAATCTGATTTTTACGAAAAAGATCAAGGCAAAACATCTCCAACCATTATCATCACAATTATTGCAGTGATTCTGATTATGCTCACAGTTAAGGATTACATCCAGCAGAAGCGATCAAGGTTTATGGATTTCGGAGTGTTATTTGTAACCGGGCTGTTGGGTGCCTTCTTATTGTTTTTATGGTTTGCTACTTATCATGCCACAACTGTAAACAATCTTAACATACTCTGGGCTTTTGCTCCCAATCTGGTAGTTGCCTTCTTTGTCTTAAAAAGAGAGCCAGCAAAATGGGTTAGGGTCTATGTTCGTTTCCTCTTTATATTGCTTATTTCTATGCTTTTCATATGGCTGGCCAGAATACAGGTTTATAACACTGCCATGATTCCTTTGATGACCTTCCTGGCTATCAGATATGGTTTCTTATGGCAAAAAGGATTGGCAAA
This sequence comes from uncultured Roseivirga sp., assembly GCA_947493005.1. Classification (GTDB taxonomy): domain Bacteria; phylum Bacteroidota; class Bacteroidia; order Cytophagales; family Cyclobacteriaceae; genus Roseivirga. The sequence continues at coordinate 16,924 of CANLOY010000010.1, read as the reverse complement.
AGACTAAGACGGATCGTTCATCTTATTATTAACAATATCGGAGACAACTTCTGAAATCAAATCCATTTCAAAACCCTTAGCTATTAAGTGCTGAGTCAGTTTACCTTTTCTGATGTAATCAGAAGTTGACTTGATAGTAGGAAGTTTCTTCTCGGCATGTTTTACCAAAGTTGAATAGTAATCTTCAGGGTTTATTTCCTGCATGGCAATCTTAATGCAGTACTCTGAAATTTTATGCTGCTTTAAACCTTGAATGATCTTGCGTTTTCCCCAGCCCTTCACCCGAAACTTTCCCCCGGCATATGTTTTGGCGAAACGCTCTTCGCTAATAAAACCATCAATAATTAGTTCTGCAATTGCTTCCTCAACCTCCTCTTCATGCAAGCCATAAGTATAGAGTTTATCACGTACTTCTTGTTGTGACCTTTCCTGATAGGCACAGAAGTCAGCCGCTTTGAGTTTTGCAGTTTTAGGGTCCAACCGCTTTCTAGGCTGTTTGTCTTTAGAGTAAAACACCTTCAAAAATACTTTTCTTTAGCATTTCTGAAGGTGTATTCACCAATACATTTTGAAACTTGATCATCTAGAAAAGTTCTGTTGATTACAAAACGGAGAAGAATCAACACCTTCCTCAAACTTCTTTCTACCCTGAGCAAGGCCGAAGGGTCTTCAGAACTAACTCTTCTTAACTTATTGAGTAAATTCCCTCGACTTTGTTCAAGATAAAAAGGAGGACTAGTTTTCCAAAGGTTCACATTTGGAAACCACTCTATCTCACCATGTACTTTACCCAGTCAATAATTTGCTGGCTTATTTTATCATCCCATTTTCCTGGCTTGAACTCGAAGCTCTCCTTATAACTGGGATGGATTGTAGACCAGTGATCCATACCAGGGAACTTGTATAGTTCATGGTCTTTGTGCCCGGCAGTTTCCAAAACATCAATGATCATATCATTGTCAAATTCAGACATAATCCAATCATTCGTTCCCCATCGGATTCTGACCGGAACTTTCAATTGCTCCCATTCTGCAGCAAAATTGAAATCCTGAACTTGATGATAGTACTCCACAGGTCTTCCATACATATGGAATAACCCTTGCCTGTGATAATCATTTAGTGCAGGAATCTCATCAATAACCTCCTTAAAGCTTTTCTTTTCAATCAACATTCCATGGTACAATGGAATGAAGGCTTTATTCATTTTTTCAAGAATCTGCGCTTCAGTATTTCCTTCAATCTTTAGTATTCTACGCTCTATCTCGAGCATATGCTCATACCAGGTTTTAAAGAATGTACCATCGGATATAACACCAGCCAGGTTATGTTTATTAGCAAAGTATGGAGCTAATGCACTCCCCATACTATTACCATAAACCACAATCTTTGTGGTGTCGACATAGTCCTTACTCTTCAAAGCATTAAGTGCCGCTTCATACCCCGCAAGCTCAGTATGAAAATCTACTGAATTACAATCTCCTTCGCTATCGCCAACACCTGGCTTATCAACACGCATCAGTACCATACCTGACTTCTCTGCCAAATCCCCAATCAGTTTCACCCAATTATTACTCCTTGAAGAAGAGTTTTCTATTGTAGAGCAGCTCAATCCTTGAATCAGGAAAATTGCCGGTAACTTCTCGCTCCCTTTAGGTTTAGTGATAATGGTTCGTTGTCGAATTCCATAATCACTTACCACTTCTTCATAGTAAGTATCAATCCCTTTATGAGATTCTTTTGGCATTGGGGTCAGCCAGACTTTAAATTTCATCATCTGAGTTCCTCTCTTAACTTCCATAGATATCTCTTTATCCGCTCTTATGTTATAGTTAGCATTATCCCAGTTTTCAGGAGTTACTATTGCTTTTCCATTAACATTTAAAATTCTATCTCCCGACACTAGCCCTGCTTTATCTAAGGGGCTTCCTTTGACAATTGTTCTTATCAATGCTCCAGGCTGTTTAGCAGATGGCCACGCAATACTGGCTTGCCAAGTGGCTCTTCGGCCAAGAGATTGGGCCTGAACTATACTTACTGTTACAAGAAAAAGCGCTAATATTAACCTTAGTTTGGTCATGATTTTTTGATCAATGTTAAGTAATGTCATCAATCAAAAAGTGCGATTTATACCAAGTGTAGGGCTTTTTATGTCAACACCCCTGATTTGCAGGACATAATTATTTGAGTAAATGAAATCACCATACCTTTTTGGCTCAAGAATGCTAAGCCACATTAGTTTCTGGCTTCTCTATTATTTCTCTTTTGGGCTTATCTGGGCCAAGGATGGCCAATACCTGGATTCATTTTATCTGGAGTTTATATTACTACCAGTAAGGGTGTTGGTGGTTTATTTTACACTATACACGTTACTACCTAAGTTTTTACTTAAAAAGAGGTTTTTACATTTCTTTCTGGCCTATGCATTAACCTTGATTATAGCTGGAATTTTACAGCGTAGTTTTATCTACTTCTTTCAAGAAAAAGAAACGGTATTTCAAATTCAATCATTTCTAAACCCAAGTGATCTTATCAGGTCCGTTATATTAATAAACTCTACAACGCTACTGTTAGTAGCAGTCAAAATCTACTTGCTATATCTTTCTTTAGAAAATGAGGTTGCTGAGTTAAAAAAGGAAAGTGTATCCAGTCAGCAAAAACCACTTGAACTCAAGTCTGAAAAAAGAATCCATAAAGTTCTTCCTTCAGAAATCATTCACCTTGAAGGACTAGGTAACTATATTACCTACCACACAACCAGCAATAAAAAGATTATTGTTTACCAAAGTTTAAAGTCGGCACAAAAAGAGTTAGGAGAATCTTTTATCAGAGTGCATAAATCCTTTGTGGTTAATCAACAACACATTAAATCATACAGTAAAGAAAATATTGAGGTTGAAGGTGGAGCAACAATTCCTATCAGTCCAGCTTATCGAGACAAACTCAATCAGCAAACCAATTTGTAGCCGTAACCACGAACGTTCATAATCTGCACTTGTTCGTCCAAGGAAAGTTTCTTTCGGAGTTTTGTGATAAAAACGTCCATGCTTCGTGCATTAAAGAAATCATCATTACCCCAAAGTGTATTCAAGATCAATGTTCTTTCCGTAAGTTCGTTTTTGTGCCTATGAAGCTCATTTAGTAACTGAGCCTCTCGATGAGTCAACATAATCTCACTTCCATCAAAAATGAGTGTCTGTTTAGAGAAGTTGAATTTGTACTCTCCAATAATCACATCTTCGGAAGCACTCTTATCCTTTTTCCTATCCAAAAGAGCTTTGATTCGAACAATCAACTCCTCCATGCTGAAAGGTTTTTTCAGGTAATCGTTAGCACCATAACCAAAGCCTTCTACCACATCTTCTGTTCTGGATTTAGCTGTTAAAAAAATGATCGGAATGCGGTCGTCCATTTTCCGGATTTCCTTTACCAGAGTAAACCCATCTTTCTTGGGCATCATTACGTCAAGCACCAATAATTCTGGTTTACTTTCCAGATACATTTGTTTGGCCTCTTGCCCATCTTGAGCATAACAAACTTCAAAACCTCTGGTTTCCAGGCTTTCCTTTACAATGGTACCCAGCGCCAACTCATCTTCGGCTAGTAAAATCCTAGTTTGTTCTGACATGCTAAACCTCTATAGTAAACTCTGTTTTGTTAGATGATACAGAAAGTGAAATTTCTCCTCCGTGCTTTTCAACAATCTTTTTGGTGTAATATAAACCGATACCAAAGCCTTTTACATCGTGAACATTTCCGGTAGGCACTCGATAGAATTGATCGAAAATACGTTGTTGATGCTGCTTATCAATCTTGCCTCCATTGTCAAGTACCTGCCAAAGTACTTTGTCTTCGCTCTCCGACAAACGAATCGAAATCTCATTTCCCCCATATTTGATTGCGTTATCGAGCAAGTTTGAAACAGCATTTTCCATATGAAAAGGATCAATCTCTTTCATTTTTTCAGATAACTCAGTCTGAAAGATCAGCTTTTTTTCTCCTTTAATAAGATGAAACTTATCAAAGATCTGTTGAGTAAATTCAACTACTTCTACTCCCTCCAAACTCAAGTCTAACTCATCAGAATCCAAAGAAGCAGTTTCCAGCAGTTTTTCAACCATCCCATTAAGTTTCTGAAGTTGATTGCTGGAAATATCCAGGTATTTAGCCGTCTTGACTGGGTCGTTGGCTTGGTTAAAATTAGAGATAGCTTCGATGGCTGTGGATACTGTAGCTATTGGCGTTTTAAATTCATGAGTAATGTTGCTAATCAGGTCGTTCTTAATTTCTGCCAGCTGCTTCTGTTCTGTAATTATTCTATATAAATAGAGCAATGAGCCAATGACAGCCCCTGATATGATCAGGGAAATCAAGAGATCTAACATACCTCTTTTCAGCACAATGAGAGATGCATTGTTGAATTTAACCGATAGCTCTTCATCGCCTGGTAAGTATGTTGATTTGGAAACGGTGCTTAAGGCATACTTTTTATCATTGCTGGTAAAAACAGTATCCTCTATTTCATGATACAGCGCATGGTCTATTTTGATCTTTTTCCTTTCTAGCTCATTAATTAAAAATGAATCGAGCTTAGCGAAGTTCACCCTGTTTTGAGCCAAAGAAATAGTAATCCTTCTAACGAAATCCTCCATATCCGGAAATGAATCTGTCGGCCAGGCAGTACTAAACCCTATACTTTTAATCTTGGTACCACGCATAGTAACAGGGACTTCTGTCTGATCAAACAAAGTAAGGCCCGTAGTAAAAGAAAGTGATGGCCTTGATTTAATGGAATCTGCTAAGGCTCTTGAACGAAAAATATCATCTGCAAAAAATGAGGGTTCATGATCATGAGTGCTATCGTCAAGAAACTCCGTTAATAACAAGCTATCTGGTAAAGAGACACTTGCTACCCTATTACCAGCAGTCATAATAAAAATGTCCTCTCTCGCAAGGTTTGCAAAATATGCTTCAACGCTTAAGTCCAGTGCCTGTTGTACATCATTAACGAAGCTCTGCTTATTCATTTTATAATTCTGGACATTTCTGTATACCTGAATGCCAACAGTAATCAACACTGTAGCAGAGATCAAATAAATTATCCGTTTGAATTTCAAGGCGTTCACAATTCAAATATACGGAGATTGGTAAGTAAGCGAATCAAAGCTTAACACTCGTTAACACTGGTTAACTGTAAGTCAGATTAAATCCTTTTTCATTTGTACATCTCAAAATCTATAAAAAATGAAAAAGCTCAGAAATCAAATCTTTTTAATACTTGCCATAATGGTATCCGGAGTGACTACCACTTATGCTCAAAACTTTCAGGGAATTGCCAAATACCAATCAGCAATGAAAATGAGAAGCTTCAAAATGAGTGGAGAAGGAATAACGCCAGACATGGAAAAACAACTTCAGTCCATGATGGCCAAACAAGGTCAAAAGGAGTTCACATTAAACTTCAACCTAAGTGAGTCTACCTGGAAAGAAGATGAAAGCCTTGGAGACGCACCTGGCGGTGCGAGTGGTGGAGGTGTTCGTGTTGTTTCCTTCAGTGTTGGCGGAGGAGCATCTAGCACTACTTACAAAAACACTGCTGAAAAGCTGTTTATGCAGGAATCGGATGTTTTTGGAAAAGCATTTCTAGTAAAAGATGAGCTTGAAGCTCAAGAATGGCAAATCACTGGTGAAAGCAAAAAAATTGGAAACTATACTGCCCAAAAAGCAATCTATACCAGAACCGTAGAACGACAAAGCTTTACTTTCGGAGATATTGAAGATGAAGACGCTGAGCCTCAAACCACTACCGATACCATCAAGGTAGAAGCTTGGTTTACTCCTGAAATCCCTGTTTCACATGGCCCGGAAAACTACTGGGGCCTACCAGGGCTAATTCTGGAGGTTAGTAATGGATCGGTGACTTACCTATGTACTAAAGTGACTCTTAACCCGGAAGAAGGGGTAGAAATTAAAAAGCCAAAAAAAGGAAAAAAGGTTAACAGAGAAGAGTTCCAAAAAATCATGGAAGAAAAGATGGAAGAAATGTCCAAAAAATATAGTGGAGGAGGAAATGGTATGTCCATCAAAATCGGTGGAGGAAACTAAATCTTTCCATAACAAAGGTCAAAACTCATGAAAAAAATCTACTTGACAATCGCTTTTGCACTATGTGCATTTTGTACAACACTTAATGCACAGCAAAAGATCGGTTTTGTTGGCGAAGTCACCGACTCTGTCGGTGTCCCGCTACAGTTTGCCAATGTACTGGCAATGGACACTGTTAAAAATACTATCGCTTCTTTTGGAGTAACCAATCAGAAGGGTGAGTTCAGGCTTACGCTGGAAGACGGAAAGGCTTATAAGCTCAAAGTTACTTTTATTGGCTTTTTGCCCTTTGAGCGTGACTTTATAGCCAGAAAAAACACTGACGCTCCCGCCAGAATTAAGCTCTACGAGAACTCAAAAAAGCTTGGTGATGTAGAGGTGGTTTCAGAAATGCCAGTGTTAATTCAGGGAGATACCATTACTTACAAAGCAGATGTTTTTGCAAAAGGGAATGAACGCAAACTAGGGGAAGTATTAGAAGAGCTACCTGGCTTTGAAGTAGATGAAAATGGTCAGGTTAAAGTAGAAGGAAAGCAGGTCAGTAAGCTCCTTGTAGATGGTAAAGAATCATTTGGTGGTGATACAAAACTGATGACTCAAAACCTACCAGCCAATGTGGTTGACAAAGTTCAGGTGTTAAGAAACTTCAATGATGTAGCCCCTTTGGGTGGAGTAAATCAAAGTGAACAAATTGCGCTAAATATTAAGCTAAAAGAAGACAAAAAGAATATCGTTTTTGGTGACATTAAGGCTGGAGGAGGGCCTGAGGGTCGCTATTTAGGACATGCCAATGCTTTTTACTATGGCCCAAAAACAAACTTAAACCTCATTGGTGGATCCAACAATGTAGGTAAACTGGCCTTCACAATGATGGACTACTTCAGGTTCTCTGGAGGTTTTGGTGGAATAACCAGTGGCTCTGGATCTTCAATTCGTTTAAGTTCCAATGATTTAGGTTTTCCAACAGCAGAGAGAAACTCCGCACAAGATTTGAAGAATGACCTTTTAGCACTAAGCTATAGCCTGACGCCATCGAAAAAACTCAGCATAACTGGCTTTGCCATAGGCTCTAAAGTAGACAATACTTTAGGAAATATATCTCAAAGGCGATACGTACTACAAACTGGTGACAATCAGGAATTGTTGACCTCCACTACCAATACGCAATCAACTGCCGGAATGCTAAAGTTAGCGGCTAAGTATACACCTAACTCAAACCTACAAATTGATTACAATGCTCTGTTAAAAGGCTCTGATTCCGAAAATACCTCCACTCAAAACTCTGAGTTCAGAGGCACAAATAATTTAATCGGAGGGGTAAATTCTCAGCAGCCATGGTCTATCCAAAATCAACTAAGGGCATTCTACGCCAAAGGAACCAAAGACGTGTTTTCACTGGAGGCTTCTCATGAACACAAGTTTCAAGACCCGCTTTATGATTTGAGTACTACAGAAAGACCATTTGCCTCTTTAATTAACTTATCGAATGACAATCCATTCAACCTTTTACAGTTCAAGGAAATAGTTACAGATAAGCAAGAAGCTGTATTGAACTACTACAGAATCCTGAACAAAACAAATCATATCAATTTGAGTTTGGGCAATGTCTACACCAGTCAAAAACTAACTTCTAGTATCGCTCAGCGCTTGAACCAAAGTGAATCTGCCATTAACGACCCTGCTTTATCTAATGATGTGGATTACACTTTCAAGGATTTCTATGCTGGTTTAACTTATAAAACCAAGTTGGGTAAACTAACCTTGACGCCAGGTCTAAACCTGCATCATTACAGGATTGAGAACCGTCAATTAGGAACCAAAGAGGCATTTGACAAAACCTTGCTATTACCTTCCGTAAATGCTCAATACAAAATCGCTTCTTCACATACCATTTCACTGAACTATAGGGTACAAGCTGAGTTTACAGATATTCAAAATGTAGCCAGAGGCTTAATTGTAAGAAATTACAACTCTTTGTTCGGAGGAAATCCAATACTCAAAAATAGTTTGTACCACAATGTTGGTGTCAATTACTTCAACTTTAATATGTTTAGCTTCTTCAACATTTTTGGAGGATTGAACTACTCTAAAAGGTTGGATGACGTTACCAACATCATACAGTTCAATGGCTTGGAAAGAGTGAACACTCCTACCAACATTGATGCTGCCAACGAAACATTATCTCTCAACCTTAATGGTAGCAAACGCTACAACGATTTTAGTATTGAGGGTGGGGTACGCTTGAGCAGAAGTATCAGCAACAACCTGATCAGTGATATTGCAAATGAGAACGTTTCCTTCCAGCAGACTTACAACGTTGGAATTTCTACAACCCTTTTCAAAGCTTTTAACTTTGATCTGGGCTACGAGAAAACCTTTAATAACTATGAAGGAAGCAATACGTCAAGCAATTTTGAAAATGATAAGCCATTTGTCAAAATGGATGTTCGATTTTTAAAGCACTTCAGGCTAGATGTTGATTACGAATACAACAACTACAACAACATTAGTAAATTCTCTATTCTGGATGCTGAACTAGGCTTCAGAAAGAAGAAAACAAAATGGGAGTTTAAAGTTGAGGGCATGAATTTGCTGAACACCACCGGAGTCCGTAGAGACTCATTCAGCGAAAGCCTCATCAGCACTTACGAATACTTTATCCAGAAAAGATACTGGGTATTTAGCGCCATCTACGACCTATAGAAAGACTCCTTCTTAAAATAAAGCTGTCACCTTCGACTGAGATTCTCTGAGTATGAAGGTGGCAGTTATTTTTTATAGAAGATCTTCACTTGTTTAATTACGTAATCTTGCTGCTCCTGACTCAAACCAGGAAAAATTGGCAATGAAAGCACTTCATTTTGAAGTTTGTACGAAACAGGAAAAGCCTCTGGTTTCGCACTAAAATTAGAATATGCCTTAGTAAATGGTACTGCCTTTGGATAGTGAACTTCCGTTTGCACTCCCTTTTCTTCCAGAAAAGATTTTAGTTCATTTCTCCTGGCAGAGGTGATAGCATAAACGTGGAAAGCATGAACCTCTTCAGCACTTATTTTTGGCAGACCTAATTCTTCAATATCCTCTAGGTGCTCATTATATCTGAATGCTAACCTGTTTCGCTCAGCATTCCATTGATCAATGTACTTCAATTTCAATAGTAACACGGCAGCTTGTAGTGTATCCATACGACTATTGATTCCTGGAAAATCATGGTCGTTCTTACCTATCCCTCCATGGTTGGCATATTTTCGACAGGCTAATGCCAATTCATCATTATTGGTAAGAATACAACCTGCATCTCCTAACGCTCCCAGATTCTTGGATGGATAGAAACTGAAAACACTGACATCACCAAAACTCCCAGCATATTTTCCTTTGAGTGTTGCAAAATGAGACTGTGCACAATCTTCAATTAACTTTATACCCCTTGTCTCCGCAAGGTTCACTAACCCTTGCATATTGGCCATTCTCCCATAAAGGTGTACAGGAATAATTGCCTTTGTTTTCTCTGTGATTTTCGCTTCTGCATCTACAATATCTATGGTATGCAATTGTGGAATTACATCTACAAATACTGGTGTTGCTCCTAATTGTGTAACTATTTCTGCATCTGTAATCCATGTCATTGCCGGAACCAATACTTCATCTCCCTCACCAATTCCCAACATCTTAAGCACTATGTAAAGCGCGTCAGTACAATTGCCGGTAGCTATGCAGTGTTTAACCCCACACTTGGATGCAAATTCATTTTCAAAATCCTCAACCTGCTTACCAAAAATAAAGCGAGATTCCTTTAGAACCTGTCCAAAGGTCGCTTCAATTTCAGGCATAATGGAGTCATTTATTGCCCTCAGGTCTAGGAAAGGTACTTGCATAAGGAAATATAAATCAATTTTTCGCGCTTTCTAAGGAGATTAATAAGCCAATGATTATTTTCATCTTCAATCAAAAAACTCAGATATGGCGACTCCCGAAGAAATGCTTCAGACAATGATCAGTAATATGCCTGAAAAAACAGGCAACTCGTTGGAAGAGTGGAAAGTGATTGTAAAAGATTCTGGTTTGCAAAAACATGGGGAGATTGTCAAATTTCTGAAAGGCGATCATAGTGTTACACACGGTTTCGCTAATACCATTTCACAGCTTTATTTAAAACCAGATCTTCTAGACAAAAAACCAGTTGGAGATAATGCTGATGAAGAGTTGCTAAAAGGTAAAGATTCCATTGTCGATATTTTCAAAAAGGCAAAGCAACAATTTGAAGCCATCAAAGGAGATGTGGAGTTCTCATACAAAAAGACCTATATCAGTTTAAGAACTCCCAAAAAGCAGTTTGCCATCCTTCAACCCAGTACCAAAACTCGTGTAGATATTGGTTTGAATTTGAAGGGTGTAGAACCTGAAGGAACAGTAGAAGCGGCTGGCAGTTGGAATGCCATGGTAAGTCATCGTGTTAAACTCACGGATATAACTCAGATTGATAATCACCTCAGTGAATGGTTTCAAAGAGCTTATGATGCGAATTGCTAGACAGTTCTTTCACTCCAAACATAATGAACAAGTTCCAGCCAATAGACTTTCAAGACCTAGACGACCTCTATGACTTTCTTCCACCAAATGAACTACAAGTTGTAAAGGCACTAAGGCAGCTGGTATATGAATGCATTCCTGAGGTTAAAGAAAAGCTCTCCTACAATGTTCCGTTTTTTCGAAAAAGAAGAACCATCTGTTTTATCTGGCCAGGCTCTGTACCCTGGGGCAGTACATTTGAAGGAGTACAATTTGGTTTTGTAAAAGGTCACTTATTACTGAATGAAGACGGGTATTTGGAGGCAGGAAAAAGAAAGTACGTACGCACCAAAACATTCAAATCTATTCAGGAAGTTGATTTTGAGAAGTTGAGGCTCCTGTTATACGAAGCGTCCCTAATCGATTCCGAAACATGAAAGTTTTAGAAAGATTAAGAGCTAGGTATCAGCCCACATCAGCATTGAGAATTCAATAATTCTGGATATCTTATTAGAAAATAACTTAGCTAGTCATCTCACGCGAATATCTCTTCATAGTCAGTCTTCTGGGAGTCTTTAACGGGCTCTTTCTAACAGGCTATTTTTTGTTTAGCAAAAAAGGTAGAGCTTATACCAACATCTATCTAGGCCTTTTATTGATGGCACTGGTCATTAGAATTGGCAAATCTGTGTTTTTCTATTTTGACAGTGGTCTGAATGAAAACTATATACTGATAGGTCTGCTTGGTTGCACGGCAATCGGCCCCATGAGTTATTTCTATGCCAAAACCCAAGTTAGTGGCAATAAAAAGTTCGACACTAAAAGCCTGATTCACCTGATCCCAATGGTTCTTTTAGCTGGGTACGCCATTTTCTTTACCTCCTATGGAGAAAATCGTGCTTTATGGAGCCACACCATAGTAAGGGGTATTTATTTGTATTGGGGAGCTTATCTTTTGTACGCCATTTTTATAGTTGTCAGACAAAGCTTAATACTAAAGAAAACTTTTCCTGAAGAACGCTGGACTCAGGGGGTACTCTTAGGAGTATTGTTAATATGGATAGCCTATTTTACCTCTAGTTTTACTTCTTACCTAACAGGTTCACTGACCTTTTCATTCTTGATCTATTTGTTGGTTTGGATGTTGATCACTCAGCAAAAGAAAAAGCAGGAAAACAAAAGGAACAAAACACAATTAGTTCCTCAAATGAAAGGCTCTGAAATTGATCGGATCAAAAGCAAAATCAGATCAACAATAATTGATGACCAACGATATAAAGACCCCAACCTCACTATGCCGTCTCTGGCAAAATTGATCGGCCAGACACCTCACCAGTTCTCGTCATTTATTAATGATCAGTTGAACCAGAACTTCTCTCAGTTAATTAATTCTTTTCGAATTGAAGTTGCCAAAGAAAAACTCTCTGAAGAAAAGCACTTAACAGTAGAGGCTATTGGTTTTGATTGTGGGTATAACTCCCCTTCGACCTTCCATACTTCTTTTAAAAAAGCAACCGGCTTAACCCCATCAGCCTACCGCAAGCAATCGATAACTACTTCTGATTTATAAATCAGAAGTTCCCTCTTATCATTTAAAAGTAGATTGTACCGTAATCAGGGTTTCTTGAGTACTCAAATTGTAGAATCAAAACTCTCAGAAAACAACAATCATATGAAAAAGGCAATTTTATCATTATCCATTTGCTTATTGACGAGTCTTATTGCATTTGGTCAAAACGACAAAGAAGGTGTGGAAGCCGCTTTAATGGACTATATGGAAGGGACGTCAAAAGGGGATCTTTCCAGAATTAAAAGGGCATTTACTGAAACTGCTGCATTGTATACCGTGAACAATGACGGCAGTCTGAAACGCATTCCTATTGCACAATATATTGGGTACTTCAAAGAGGGTCAAACCAATGATCGTAAGGGAAAAATCGTTTCGATTGACATTGTGAATAACGCAGCCAACGCCAAAGTAGAAATCGTTTCCCGAGGCTGGAAATTTACAGACTACATGCTTTTACTAAAGATTAAAGGGAGCTGGAAAATCATCAATAAGTCATATACAAGAGAGCGAGTCAATTAGGTTTAATACTATGAGAAAGCTCTCTGCTTTTACTAACCATATGGGGAATAAAAACAAGGGAGTTTTACTCTTTTCCTTAACCTTCTTCTGTCGCCAAACAGAAGACTAATAGAGAGTTCATGGGACCCCCCTGTAGCTCCTCTAAGCTCTGAGACGGTAATGTCATAACTGTAACCAACATTTATTCCTTCTCTTAGTTGCACTCCCGTCAGAATAATAATCGACTCACTCTTGTTCACTGAACCTACTGAAGAAACAGGAATTCCCCTATACCAAACCCCTGCATAAAAAGGTTCCAGATAGGTTTGAATTCCCATATCTAATTGAGCGAAAGGCCCCTGGCTTTTATAATTAGCAGCTACAGATACACTTCTTTCCTGAAAAGTATAGGCGAGTGTTTTTCTTCTTCTTCCTTTTTGTAGAAAAAATTTATGTCCCAAATGAACAGAATAGAATCGCGGTATTTTAGATTCACTATTATCAAAAGAGTCATTAGGTTCGGGTAAATGATAAATAGATAAACCTAGCCAACTCGTATTTGAATAAAGTACTCCTCCCACTCCCATATCAAAACCACTCCGTTGAAACCGTCCCTGAATAAACTCTGCCGAAGTATTTGCAATTGTACCACTTGCCAAATCAATCTGATCTGAAAAAAGTAACTCTTCAAAGTCAGCATCTTTCTGAAAGAACCTAGCCTCAGTGCCCACTTGAAAAACGAATGACTCATTGATGTCAAGGCGATAAGAATATTGTAACCCCACATATGTATGCCTGAGTTTGGCGATAGATTCTCTGGAGCGAAAAACTATCACTCCCATTCCATGTGGAGTATTGGCAAAATGGTTATCGATGTAGGCAGAAGTCGTTTCTATAGTTTGTGCCAGAGTAGGCCACTGAACACGTTGGTTGAACCCAACTCTGGATAACTCAACTGACCCGGCAAATGCTGGGTTTAAGTATAGGGGAGCATTGTAGAACTGTGTTAACTGGCTATCCTGAGCAAGTAAAACCCTACACATTCCTATAAACAAGAAAAGAAAAAGCCACCTTCCCATACTACTTTTTAATTAGCATGAAGGAGCCCGCCCTTTCAATTGAAACTCCTGATATTGACTTGGCAAAGAGTTTATATGCATACCCTCCGGAAGGAGCCTCTTTCTCTTTCACAAACCCATTCCATCCTCCATCTTCAATATTTTCAGAGACAAAGACTACTTCTCCCCAATTATTATATACAATCAGTTTTATCTCACTTATGCCAAAAAACTCAGGATATAGCCTGTCATTCAGATTATCCCCATTCGGGGTAAATGCTGTTGGCATTACAATTTCAAAACCCAGATCAACTTCAATATCAAGCTCATGAATAAGTTCACATCCATTGGAATCAACAGTGGTAAGTGTAACCGTGTACCTTCCTACTTCTGTATACACATGCTCTGCGTTTTCTTTATCAGAAGTTGTACCATCACCAAAGTCCCATTTCCATGATACAATATTGTCCGTAATTCTGATCACATTAAAATTGATCGTTGTATTCAAGGTGTATATTCCATCAGGATCAGTAAGTCCAATAATTTCTATGTCTGACTCTCCCAGGACAGGCAGGTCCAAATCAAATGTAGTTGCAAATTCACAGCCATTAGCATCTCTGATGATCAAAGAGTGGCTTCCAGATGTAAGTAGGTTCACTTCGTTGACATGAGTAAAAGCCAGTCCGTCCCAGCTGTACTGGTAAGGTGCAGTTCCTCCCTCTGTTGTGGCAACAATTTGACCATGAACGGTTCTTTGCTCACAATCAATAATATTTTCTATTACTAAATCAGCATTCAGCATTTCAGGGGAAATCAGTTCGTAAGTCGAAGTTGAAACACAACCATTCGCATCTGTTACTGTGACACTATAATCACCTGCACCCAGGTTCGATATCTGGTTTGATGATGCTCCTTGAGACCAGGCTATATCATATGGTCCGACTCCTCCGGCTATGTTCACCACTAATGATCCGTCATTCTCTCCAAAACAAGAAATATCACTAGCTACAATATTGGTATTAAGTACCTCTGGCTCCTGAATGACAAACTCTCTGGACAGAATACAGTCATTGGCATCTACCACTGATACCGTATAACTACCTGAAGTAATCTGCCCTATATTCTGTGTGACTTCTCCTGTGGACCAAAAGTATGAATATGGAGCTGTACCGCCTGATACTATTAAGTCAATTGCTCCATTTGAGGCTCCGGCACATGAAACATCTCTGATTGTTGCTCCAATAGATAGAGCAGAAGGTTCGCCAATGGCAAAGGTCTGAACGAATGAACAGTTATTGGCATCGGAAACATTAACTGTATAAGAGCCTGAAGATAACGCAGAAATTGTTGACGTTGTTGCTCCAGAAGACCATAGGTATGTAAATGGTGCTGTTCCTCCTGATGGAATAACTTCTATCGAACCGTCTGTTCCTCCATGACATGACACTTCGGTAATATTAGAAGTAATATTTATAGGGTCTGGTTCAAAAATATCTAAAGAACCAATGAGTACATTTCCAGCTGTTAAATCATTCAACAGATAATTTCCAGCGGGTAGTCCAGAGATGTTGAGCATATCTGCCTGTATTGATAATGAAGAGTTACTCATAAAACCGGCTACGGTTGAGCTTAATGTAAATACTTGTTGAGGACAGGAATTGGCATCGACTATGGTAAAATTAAATAGCCCTCCGATCATAGCGGAAGTAACACTGTATGGCCCTGCCCCTCCAGTTATTCTAAGGTTGATTTGTCCGTTACTTTCTCCGGAACATAATACGGCCTCAACTGATGGCTGGACTGAAATTGGTGTTGGTTCAGTTATTTCTACCAAAGTAGTTGCTCTACACCCTGAAGCATCAGTTACCTCAAGCGTATATTGGCCAGAAATTAACCCGTTGATGTCTGCTGTAGTTGCACCATTGCTCCAGATATAAGAAAATGGCGCAACACCTCCATTGACTGTTATATCTATGGATCCGTCATTTCCTCCTATGCAGGAAACACTCATAACATTGGTTGAAAGAGAAAACCCCGAATCTTCGTTGACATTAACCACTAACTGTTCTGAACAACCATTAGCATCAGTTACTTGTACTGTATAATTACCCAGAGTAAGTCCACTTAGATCCTGAGATGTTTGCCCTGAAGACCATTGGTAAGTAAATGGGCCTGTACCTCCTGTCACACTTAAGTCTATACCTCCATTCGCTCCTCCATTACAGCCAGCATTAGTTGTTGTTGCTGTTAAGAGTATTCTCTGAGGCTGGCTTATACTCACACTTAAAGACTCTCTGCACCCACTAGCGTCTTCAACCATTACACTATAGGTGCCCGGAGCTAACCCTGTTAAATCCTCAGAAGTCTCCCCATTATTCCATAAATAAGTATATGGAGCGGTTCCTCCTGTTGCTATTAAATTTATACTGCCATCAGTACTACCAAAACAACTAATGTCTGTCTTAGCATGTGTAAGCACTAAATCATTTGGTTCTGTAATTGCGAAGTTCTGCTGCAAAGTACAGCCATTATTATCCGTTACGATTAACGAATAATTTGCGGCCCCAAGCCCTGAAACATCTTCAGTAATTGCCCCATTTGACCAGGCGAACGAATAAGGAGCAATCCCTCCCACAACAGCTACGTCAATTGCACCATTTGCAGCTCCTGCACATTGTACGTTGTTTACATTTCCTGATACAGATAGAGCTAAGGCAGGCTCTGAAACAACTATTCCCGTGATAGTAACACAACTATTGGCATCCCAGATAGTAACACTATATGAACCCGCAGGAACCGATTGAACATCTTGGGTTGTGGCTGCAAAACTCCATAGATAGGTATAAGGAGCTGTTCCTCCACTTACAGTAAGGTCTATTGATCCGTCACTTCCTCCTTTACAGCTTACATCTGTAACTTGAATTGAAGCATTAATCTTTGCATCTGGCTGGCCAATCACCACTGAAGTACTGGCTATACATCCATTGCCATCAGTAACGGTTACTGAATAGGTACCAGCCGAAAGAGTACTCAAATCCTGTGTCACAGCACCATTATCCCAGCTGTAACTATAAACCCCTGAACCTCCTGTAACACTTAAGTCTATACTGCCCGTTGATGCTCCGTTACATAAAACATCTACTTTACTGGTGGATAAACTTAATGCCAAGGGCTCAGTGATCGTCAC
>CANLOY010000009.1 GCA_947493005.1 uncultured Roseivirga sp. | reverse complement strand
AAAAGAGTTGTTCAGGATAGCCTGAACAACTCTTCTTAATCTTTTATAAAACCGTCAACTTATTTTAGGACGGGTCACTGTTATCTCAGATAAATTATCCAATAGATACTCTTTTGAATGCTGAAACAGTCAACCCTTTGTTTACAGAATCAAGGTACTGCTGAACAGACTGTTTAGGCTCTTTTACGAACGCCTGGCTCAACAAAGTATTTTCCTTGAAGAACTTCTGAAGCTTACCCTGAGCAATTTTATCAAGAATAGCTTCTGGCTTTCCTTCTTGACGTGCCTGCTCTTTTCCAATTTCTATTTCTTTTTCAATTACAGAAGCATCAACTCCGTCTTTGTCCAAAGCTACTGGATTCATAGCTGCAATTTGCATACCTACATCCTTACCAGCATCAGAAACGTCAGTTCCATTCGCTCCGGTCATTGCTACCAACACACCTAATTTACCATTAGAGTGGATGTAAGAAGCAACCTTCTCAGCTGAAAGGCCTTCATATCTTGTAACAGCTAGTTTTTCACCGATTTTACCTAGAAGCTCAGTTACTTTTTCCTGAACTGACAACTCTCCAAGGCTCAAAGCGTTTAGTGCTTCAAGATCAGCAGGGTTATTAGCCATAGCAGCATCAGCAATTTCATTACCTAATGCCTGAAAGTCTTCATTCTTAGCAACAAAGTCAGTTTCGCAAGTGAATGCCACCATAACTGCGCTTGAAGCATCGTCATTGATTCTTACAAATACAGCTCCTTCTTTAGTTTCTCTATCAGCTCTTTTCTCAGAAAGTTTCTGGCCTTTCTTTCTAAGAATTTCAATCGCTTTATCGAAGTCACCTTCTGCTTCTACCAATGCCTTTTTACAATCCATCATACCGGCACCGGTCATTTGTCTTAATTTGTTAACATCTTTTGCTGTAATAGCCATTTTATTCGTCTTTTATAAATTACAGATTGGTCAAAACAAAAATTGAACACCGAAGCTAATTCAATGTTCAATTTTAATCTATGATTAAATCAATGTTTATGCTTCTTGTTTTTCTGATTGCTGCTTGTCAACAGCTTTCTTTTCCTCTTCAGCCTTTTCTCTTTCTCTTTCCTCTTTGTCTTGCTTACGTGCAGACAATCCTTCTTCTATTGCTTTTCCGAAAGCCTTAGTGATGATTTCAATCGACTTGAATGCATCATCATTACCTGGAATAGGGAAATCGACTTTAGTTGGGTCAGAGTTTGTATCACATAGAGCAAATACTGGAATATTAAGCTTCTTAGCTTCAGCTACTGCAATGTGCTCTCTCTTAACATCAACTACAAAAAGTGCTGCAGGAAGCCTTGTAAGGTCGGAAATACCACCCAATAACTTTTCCAATTTAGCCTTTTCACGAGTTTTCATTAAACGTTCACGCTTTGCCAACACTTTGAAACTCTCATCCTTCATTAGCTTATCAATTCCGGCTAATTTCTTCAATGACTTTCTCATTGTAGCAAAGTTGGTCAACATTCCTCCCAACCATCTCTCGGTAACGAAAGGCATATTTAGTCTTTGCGCTTCTTCAGAAACAATAGCTCTTGCTTGCTTCTTTGTAGCCACAAACATCACCTTCCTACCGGAACGTACTATGCTCTTAACAGCGTTTGATGCTTCTTCGAGGCTGTTAAGGGTCTTTTTAAGATCTATGATATGGATACCATTCTTCTCCATGAAGATATATGGTGCCATACGTGGATCCCACTTTCTCGTCAAGTGTCCAAAGTGAACACCAGCATCAAGTAAGTCTTTGTTAGATAATTCTGACATTATATAATTTGAAATTAATTCTAATTAACGCTTAGAGAACTGGAACGATCTTCTCGCCTTTCTTCTACCTGGCTTCTTACGCTCTACCATTCTTGGGTCACGAGTTAAAAAGCCTTCACTCTTCAAAGGAGGTCTGTTCTCAGCATCTACTTCGCACAGTGCTCTTGAAATAGCTAATCTGATCGCCTCTGCCTGACCTTTTGGTCCGCCACCATCAACATTAACTTTCACATCGAAGTTTGCCACCTGATCAACCTTTACTAAAGGTTGCTTCACAATGATCTCTAAAACATCTGAGTTAAAGTATTCTTTAACGCCTTTGCCATTGATATTAATGTCACCATTCCCTGGTTGCATGTAAAGTCTGGCTACAGATGTTTTTCTTCTTCCTATTGTATTTATTACGTCCATTTAAAACGATCTTAAAGTTCTACTGCTGTTGGTTGTTGAGCTTCATGCGGATGCTCTGCTCCTTCATAAACAAAAAGGTTGTTAAAAAGACTTCTTCCCAGTCTGTTTTTTGGTAACATACCTCTAACCGCTCTTTCAACTAAAAGTGTCGAAGACTTTTCTTTCAATTGCCTTGGCGTGATTTCTTTTTGACCGCCTGGATATCCAGTGTAAGAGAAATAAACTCTATCAGTCCATTTCTTACCAGTCATTCTCACTTTGTCAGCATTGATTACGATTACGTTATCTCCGCAATCGACATGAGGAGTAAAGCCAGGCTTATGCTTACCTCTTATAATCTTTGCTACTTCACTTGCCAATCTACCTAATGCCTTGGCATTTGCATCTACCACTACCCACTGCTTATCTGCAGTAGCTTTATTGGTTGATAATGTCTTATAACTTAGTGTATCCACCCCAGTATATTTTATTGACTTTTAATACTTTATTCAGTCCTCCCCTTAAAAAGGGACACAAAGATAGATGTTTGATTTTTTAATTCCAACGTAGACGATAAAAATTGTCTACTTATCTCAACTACTTCCTTATCAGTCTCTTTCAATAGTACCCAACGTCAAAGAAACTCATAGAGTTTGAGACTTCAAATTATGAGCAAATCTATGGCTACTTAATTTCTCAAAAGCAATAAAGAAAGGTTCGAATACTGAATTCTGTTTCATAAATACGTTTACCTAAATCAATATTTTATATTACTTTTTTTTGTTTAAAATTATAAAATGATAACCATATAAAATCTATAGGGTTATTTCGTGATTTTAATCACATCAACACTTCAACTTTAACTAAGTAAACTATGAAAACTATTCTTTCACGAAGGAAGCTTTGGGCTTTTGCCTTTCTTCTATCACTCCCGATTTTCCTTAATGGTCAGACGGAACAAGAAAAAGCAATAATTCTTGACAGTTACGACCTTGGTCAGTTAAAACTATTGGAAAACAGGTACATTCAGCAAGCGCAGTCCAGAAGGCAGCAGATTCTACGTCAAGCAAATTTACAAGGTTGGCAACTTTTGAGATCAAATTCCAACGGGTCTCTTGATCAATTAGTTGATATATCTCCAGAAGGGCTACCTATTTATTATACAGTCCATAATGTAGATGCTGCCGCATCTACAAGAACTAACCACCTTCATACAGGGGGCTCATTGGGTTTAAACCTTAATGGACAGAATATGACCTTTCATGTTTGGGATGGAGGTCCGACAAGACCAACCCACCAAGAGTTCGATGGCCCGGGAGGCAATAATAGAATATCCATTAATGATGGGGTAACCAGCCTGAATGGTAATAGCTTTCATGCCATGCACGTCACCGGAACCATTGCGGCCTCAGGCTTTTCAGCGAATGCAAAGGGCATGGCACCACAAGCAACCGTATTAACGCATGAATGGACTAATGACCTGGCAGAAGCCACAACTGCCGCTGCCAATGGAATGCTATTATCAAACCATTCTTATGGCACAGCTCCCAGAAATCCATTTACCGGGCAAGTTCAAGTACCAAGCTGGTGGTTCGGAGCTTATCGCAATGATGCAAGAGACTGGGACAACCTAATGTATAATGCACCATACTATTTAATGGTAAAGTCAGCTGGCAACTCAGGTAATGACAATACAGCTAACAGCGCACCATTGGGGGGAAATTCCTCATTTGATAAATTACTTGGAGACGCTGTAGCTAAAAACAATCTTGTGGTAGCAAATGCACAGGATGTATCCGTATTAAGTAATGGAATAGTTAATGGTACAATATCCATCAATTCCTCCAGTAGTGAAGGTCCTACGGACGATTTAAGAATCAAACCAGACATTACAGGAAATGGTACAGGTCTTTTCTCTTCATATGATAATGCAGATGATGCCTATAACACTATATCAGGAACATCAATGGCTTCACCCAATGTTTCAGGTTCCCTTTTACTTGTGCAACAGCACCATAACAATGTAAATAGTACCTTTCTAAGAGCTGCTACACTTAAAGGTCTTGCGCTACACACAGCTGATGATGCAGGTATCACAGGACCAGATGCCATTTTTGGCTGGGGCTTGCTCAATGCCAAAGCAATGGTTGAAACTATTAATCAACATGGCAACCTGGCCAGAATTGAAGAGTTAGTACTAAATAACGGTCAGTCCTACACTATTAATGTTCAGTCAGATGGCACCTCACCATTACTTGCTTCCATTTCCTGGACCGATCCGGCAGGAGTGGTCACCAACACTGGTACAAATAACTTATCAACACCTGTACTTGTAAACGATCTTGATATCCGAGTCACTCAGAACAGTTCTACATTCACGCCATATAAACTAACAGGGCCAAACACTAATACTCAGGCTGACAACAATGTTGACCCATATGAAAGGATTGATGTTTCTAATGCCAGCGGATCTTATACTATTACTGTTACACATAAAGGCACGCTTTCAAGTGGTAGCCAGAATTTCAGTTTAATTATTACCGGACTAAGTAGTGCGCCTTGTAACGCAACAACACCTACAAGCCTTACTGCTTCTAATTTATCTTCTACAAGTGCTAGCCTATCCTGGGATGCAGTCCCTTCTGCCTCATACGATTTAAGGTATCGTGAAGTGGGTACTACTTCATGGACAACTCTAGCTGTAGCTGGTAACTCATCAACAATTAATGGACTTTCAGCATCAACTAACTACGAAGCTCAGGTTAGAAGTAAATGCTCTTCAAGCAATTCTTCATATAGTACTTCTATCAATTTCTCTACTGCTTCAATTTCTTGTAGTAGTACAGTAGCTTCATTTCCTTATAGTGAAGGATTTGAATCAAGTGAGGCATGGACACAAGTGACTGGAGATGATGGCAACTGGTTTAGAACTTCAGCCGCAACCCCTTCTAACAACACGGGACCAAGTAGCGCTAGTGAAGGTTCGTTCTACTTGTTCCTTGAGGCTTCTACCAACAACAGCCCAGGGCAAATTGGAAACAATGCCACGGCAATACTCGAGAGCCCATGCTTTGATCTTAATAGTGTAGCTGCCGCAACCTTTTCCTTCCAATACCACATGTATGGCAGCAATATGGGTAGTTTAAAACTTCAGGCATCTTCGGATGGAACTAACTTCACTGATATTTGGAGTTTATCAGGGGATCAAGGTAATTCCTGGCAAAATGCCGATGTAAATCTAGCTGCATACGTTGGTGGCACTGTAAAATTGAGATTCGAAGGCACAACAGGGCCTGGGTGGCAAAGTGACCTTGCCATTGATGACTTAAGCTTGTCCTCAGGTACAGCAGATACTGAAGCACCAACTGTACCAACTGCTTTGGTAGCAAGCAACACTACTACGACCAGTACTGATTTGAGTTGGACAGCTTCTACAGATAATGTTGGTGTAACTGAATACGAAATATTTGTAGATGGCACTTCTGATGGCACTTCTACTAATACTACATATACTATAAATGGCCTATCTCCTAACACTACATATTCACTAACGGTTAGGGCAAAGGATGCTGCTGGAAATCCCTCAGTAATCAGTAGTGCCATTTCTGTAACCACCAATGCCAATACCGTAACCTATTGCCCATCAAATGGTGCTAACTCTAATTTTGAGTGGATTGACTATGTAGAATTGGGCAACATGACCAATAGTACAGGAAACAATGGCGGGTATGCTGACTTCACTTCGTTGACCGCCAACATAAATAAAGGAGCCAACACTATCTATATGAGTGCCGGATTTAGCGGCAGGTCATATACTGAGTTTTGGAAAGTTTGGATTGATTATGATCAAGATGGAGTATTTGAAAGCAACGAAGAAGTAGCCAGCGGCTCGTCCAGCAGTGCTAACAATCTTTCAGCAAATTTCACAGTACCTGCAAGTGCGCTAACAGGCTCTACAAGAATGCGTGTTTCAATGAAATACAATTCAGCTCAAACCGCCTGCGAAGTAGGTTTCGACTATGGAGAAGTTGAAGATTATACAGTTAACATATCAAATACAACCAATAGTATTCTTATAGCAGATAATGGTTCAAAGTTCACAGGCATACAACCTGATAAACTAGGCAATGAAGAACCAGAGCATATTAATGTATATCCAAACCCTGCAATCCTTGATTTCAATCTAGGCGCAGATAAAAGGCATGCAAAAAGCCTGAAAGTACTTAACATGTCTGGTGAGGTGGTATTAAAAATTAATAAGTATGACGGTACCCCTATTAACATTGAAGGTCTAAAAGGGGGCGTTTACATTGTACATGTTTTTGATGGCCAAAAAGTAATTAAGAAAAAGCTATTAAAAGAATAGTTCATCCAAAATAGCAGTTGAAGGTGACTCCTGTCTGCATCGCGCACCTTCACATAAAAAGAGGTTTCTAGGTTCGTTCCAACTGACTTAGAGCCTCTTTTAACATTTAGGCCAACAGTTAAAAACTAGCCTTTGAGACATTGAGATTCACCGATACTGTAGCATTTGAATAAACTGTTACCAAGCTGCAATAGCATTCTGGATTACATTGGTAATAACTACAATAAACTTGATTATTATACTTTATGAAAAGGCTGTAATCTCCGGCTTTAAGAGATATTTCGTAAAACCCTTCCTCTTTTACAAATACTGAATCTAACAACACAGCATCACTATAAACCTCTGCTGGTTTGGTAATTAACAATGTTGCAGCAATTGGCTTAGGTTCGCATGGCGGGCTTTTGGGGTTTGGCATACAATCGCCCTCCAAAATACCGATCTGCCCCTTCAACACTCCTCTATCAGAAGAATTGCCTGTTCCAACAAACATACAGGCCTGAAGTGCAAGACAAACAATACAGATACTTCTTTTCATCTCCCCTACTTTCTTCTGAATTTAGTCAGGATCTGAAGCAAACGGAAGGTGATATTTAAAACTTATTCTTCTCTAATTGTTTTTTCAAGACAGCCAAATCCTTTGGGTATTCAGCTACAATAGTCACTTTTTCTTTATGATTATCAAAAACCAGCGCATGAGCATGCAGAGCAAAGCGCTTTATTAAAGGCTGTTCCTCAGTATCCTTCTTCAGGTTAAACTTCTTTTTAATTTGAGAAAGATATAACGGAGCACCTTGGTACAATTCGTCATTTACTAAAGGAGCTCCCTTTTTAGAGAGATGTATTCTAATCTGGTGCATTCTACCAGTCTCAGGAACACATTCCACTAAACTATGCTGTTTGAACAATTCCAAAGTATTAACCACTGTTTTAGCAGGCTTTCCCTCCACGTAGTCAATTCTCGTGGTTCCTTTTTTTTGTGAAAAGATTGGAAGCTCTATTACTTCATTTTTGAACTCGTGAATCCCATTCACAAACGCATGATATACTTTTTTTACACTTCTATGCTCAAACTGTAAGGAAGCGTGGCGATAAGCTTCTTTATTCTTAGCTAACAAAATACACCCTGATGTTTCCTTATCAAGTCTATGGCATGCAGAAAGCGAAGGATTATAGCTTTGTGCAAGTTTCTGAAGATTCATGGGGTCATTACGATCTTCCAGAGAAGCCATTGACGGAGGCTTGTTAACAACCATGAAGTTGTCATCCTCATAAACAATTAGTGATTCGAATTTGATTTTCATGAAGAAGGCAAAATTAAGAAGATCTAGTTATCTTCTTCCATCTTTTCGAATTCAAGCCTGGCCTCTTCTTCCATTTCTGCCGTGCTCTGACCAATAGGCAACTTGAAACTAAAGGTAGAGCCCTTTCCCACAGCACTTATTACACTGACATTGGTATTATGAGCTTCTAGTATATGTTTAACAATAGCTAAGCCTAGGCCTGTCCCTCCACTCTCTTTAGACCTGGACTTATCAACTCGGAAAAATCTCTCAAAGATTCTATTGAGTGTTTCAGGAGGAATACCAATTCCAGTATCCTTTACAAAAACCTGAACCTCGTCTTCATTCACTTCAAACCCTACCTCTATCTTACCTTCATCCGTGTATTTGATGGCATTAGACACAAGATTCATTAAAACCCTATAAATTCTTTCCGCATCAGCATAAACGAAAACTGGTTTTGGGTACTCTTCATCGAGACTAATCTGAAGACCTTTTTTCTCAACCTTATTTTCTAGCTGATCTATCACCTCTATAGCAGTGCTGACAATATTAAAATGCTCGAAATGCATCTTAATCTCACCCGTTTCTATTTGTGACAAAGTCAAAAGGTCGTGAACCAGCATATCCAGATTATCCAGACTTTTAGCGGCTCGTTTCAGAAACTTCTTTCTTACCTTTTTATCATCAATGGCCCCATCTAAAAGCGTATGCACAAAACCTTGTGCTGCAAAAACAGGGGTTTTCAACTCATGACTTACATCAGCCAGAAATTCTCTCCTGAAGGCTTCCAAACGCCTAAGATCTTCTATCTCCTTATTACGATTAACACCATAGGTATAAATCTCTCGATTAATATTTTTTAGAGGGTTAGAGCTATTTGTATCATTTTCTTCGTCTATAAATGAAAAGTCTTTTTCCCTCATTTTATTGAGCACCTTATATATATCCCCTATCTCCTTAAAAACGAGAAACTCAAATGTGACATAAACCAATAAATAAGTGGCTGCAAAAGAAAGAAGCCCTGCTACCAACAGAGCTTGTTCTGATACTTCTGGAACCAGAGATAAAAATGCGGCCGTCACTACCGATACAACACCAGCCAAAATGAGCGCTACAACCCTGGAATTAAAAAACATTTCTTAAGCTACTTCAAACTTATACCCTACTCCTTTAACGGTAGAAATATAGCCATCACCTATCTTTTCTCTTACCTTTCTGATATGAACATCGACCGTTCTGGCTAACACATAAACATCAGTCCCCCAGATATTTTGTAGCAATTCGTCTCTACTGAATACTTTGTTGGGGTTTCTTGCCAGAAAATAGAGCAATTCAAATTCCTTCTTTGGAAGTGTAAATTGATCTCCGTTAGCACTAACCGTATAACTAGAGCGGTCAATGGTTAGGTCACCTGCTGATATCTGAGGCTTCTTTTGACTCTTGCTTTCCTTTCTAAAAAGAGCACTTATCCTACTCATTAGCGCCCTGGGTTTTATAGGCTTGGTGATGTAATCATCAGCACCTGCCTCAAAAGCAGCTACTTCTGAATACTCTTCGGCTCGAGCGGTTAAGAAAGTAATATGAGCGTCAGACATCTCCGATATTTCGCGAATTTGCCTACAAGTTTCTACCCCATCTTGTTGAGGCATCATGATATCAAGGAGTACTAAATCGGGCACAAATCTCTTAGCAATAGAAACAGCCTTGATTCCATCTTCAGCTACTTCAACTTCGTACCCTTCCTTTTTCAAGTTATACTTGAGCAGTTCCAAAATGTCCGGATCGTCATCAACAACAAGTACTTTTGGAGTTTGTTTATTTGTCATGGATTTTTTTATTGTCTAACAAATATATATGAAATAAACACTCGTTGACAACAAATTTTCAATCACTCAACAATTGCCAATGGATGCTTAAGATTCCTAGCCTTTTTAATCTCCACCTTAAGATAACCCACATAGATTTTAGCCTGAAACTTTAGAGGTATTTTATTGAGATCATCAGACAACCACACCTTAAGGGTATTATCTTCTTCAAACAAGGAATCCTTTTCAATAATAGGCACCAGAACAACCGACCTGATTCTTCCGAATTTGGTTTTTATAACCTCTCTTCCTGTAAACTTCACCCTGAAGGGCTGTTCTTTATCATCGAAAAAAGTAGTGATAGTTATTATTTCCCCAACCTTTAATTTGCTAAAATCAATTGACCTTAAATAGTAGTAGCCAGTCACCATGTCCTGAACATTGTTGGGGACAGCATGATCAATAGTCTTTTCGAGTTTTCTGGTTTCCTTATGAAGCTTGGTTACTTTAACAGAATCATTGTCATGATCAAAATAAAGTATTTCATTCTTTCTAAACCTACCTTCACGTATGTACCTGTAAAATCTTTGTGGAATTAGCTCTGTAGTATCATAATAGGTTCCCCAATTATCTCTAACAGGTGAGAAAAGATCGAACATGCCCGAAGTTTTTGCATTAATATCAATCTTCCATGTGGGACGATTATTTACAGTATATATGACATCACTAACTGAAAAAGAAGCTTGAGCAGCTTTGATAAAGCCAATAGATGCTTTCATCTCTAAATACTCTCCTGGCTTAAAGGGCATTTCTTCTGTCAGCACATAATCCTGACCGTTAACATTCCCAAAAGTGATTAGTATGAAAAGGCTTAAAAAAAATAATTTCATAATTAACTTTTCTGTATTATGACAAATGCCATACCAGAAACTATAATGACGGGTAAAGGGATTTCAAATGTTCCAAATACTTTAACAAGTTACCTCCGAATTTATTCTCTAGTTCAGACTCTAAAATATCCTGTTGAGAATTATACCTCAGCAACGACATAAAGAAAGTATTATTTGGTGTAAAATCATCAAAATAACCTTCATAACGATCAGATTCGAATTTCACATCATCAAAATCAATCATTACCCTTGTAATCATATCAGTTTTTAGCTGCTTCTTTCTTTCAACCTCAAAATCAATCATTGCTTGATAAAGCGAGTCTAGTTTTTTAGCGGATTTGAGCATGTATATTTTAAACAACTCCTCATCCTTATTCTTTGCCTTAAAATTTTCAACTTCTTTGCTTCCAACGCCATATTTACTTTCAAGAAACATTATTGCTCCACGGTCACCAATAAATGATGCCAGATTTTCATTAAAGGTTACAGAATCCTTTACAAATAAAGTCCCATGCGTAAGTTCATGAATGATAAGACTCGCCAAATCGCCCTCGGATCTATTCAGCATATTGGAAAGCACAGGATCTTTAAACCACCCAAGAGTAGACCAGCCACCTGCAGTTCTTAATCCTACGTCCAATAGCTCTTCTTCTTTTATCCTTTTAGCTTCCTCCACTGCCTTCTCTCTAACAAAAAAACCTTTGTAAGGAAAGCCACCAACAACGGGAAACTTCCAAATCCTAGGTTTGAAAGCGTATGGATCACAAGCTGTTACCACATACATAGAAGGTTTACCCTTCTGATCAAAAATGGTAGAATAGTTCTCCGAGTAGTTGATTCCAAGCTTATCAAAGGCAAACGCCTTTACGTCAATAATTAACTCAACTTTCTTTTTCTGATTCACAGTAGTTGTGCTATCAGACAAAAACTCCTGAAGAGAAACCGACTGATTGACTACTCGCAATTGCCCTCTCAACTGCATCAACCCGTAGCTTACCAGTTCAAACTGCCAAACCACAAGAATCACAACTAAAATTGCCACAACAAGCCCTATTCTTTTCAGTATTTTCTTCACCTTCATTTAGCACAAAAATAAGGGTTAAAAGATCGTTGTGAATTGTAGTCTTTACTGCTATCTTCACAAACTATTCCCAACACAATTATCCCATAAAGATGAGTGAGAATTCCGAAAAATTAAAAGCATTACAATTAACCATTGATAAACTCGAGAAAACTTATGGCAAAGGTGCCGTAATGAAATTGAGTGACAACAAAGTAGAAGACCTTCCATCCATCCCTACCGGATCGCTTGGATTAGACATTGCATTAGGCATTGGTGGTATTCCAAGAGGCAGGGTCATTGAAATTTACGGGCCAGAATCTTCTGGTAAAACAACTTTGACTATGCACTGCATTGCCGAAACTCAAAAAAGGGGAGGTCTTGCTGCATTTATAGATGCAGAACATGCTTTCGACAAAGTATATGCTGAAAAACTAGGGATCGACACTGAGAACTTACTCATCTCACAACCAGACAATGGAGAACAAGCGCTAGAAATTGCGGAACACCTTATTCGTTCTGGAGCTTTAGACATCATTGTAATTGATTCTGTAGCAGCCCTTGTCCCTAAAGCTGAATTAGAAGGGGAAATGGGAGAAAGCAAGATGGGACTTCAAGCCCGCTTAATGTCTCAGGCTCTCAGAAAACTTACTGGTACAATCAACAAGACAGGTTGTGCATGTATTTTTATTAATCAGCTCAGAGAAAAAATCGGGGTAATGTTTGGCAACCCTGAAACCACTACTGGCGGTAATGCACTTAAGTTTTACTCTTCTGTTAGGCTGGACATTAGAAGAATCGGTCAGATTAAAGAGAGCGCTGACAACATAATGGGGAATCGTACCAGGGTTAAAGTGGTTAAGAACAAAGTAGCCCCTCCTTTCAAGATCGTTGAATTTGACATTATGTATGGACAGGGAATTTCCAAGTCAGGTGAAATACTGGATATCGGGGTTGAATTTGGTATCATTAAAAAGGCAGGGTCCTGGTTCTCTTACAATAACGAGAAACTTGGACAGGGAAGGGATGCTGTTAAATCACTCATAGAGGACAACCCTGAACTAGCCGAAGAATTAGAAACTAAGATAAAAGCGGTTATTAACGGAGAAACAGAAGAAGCTACTGCATAATAAACTCTTCTATATATCTTTAAAAACAAAAGCCTTTTCCATATGGAAAAGGCTTTTGTTTTTACTTGATTCTTTTATCAGGTCTATCCAGCTCGCATGGCCTCAACCGGATCCAGCCTTGCAGCCTTTGCAGATGGTACGATTCCAGAAACTATACCTACCGTACTTGAAACCACAACACCTAATAGAATATTCTTTGTCGACAACATGACTTCCAATGTACCTAGCGGTATAAAAGTCAACAGGTATACAATCAGAATTCCTGCCACACCACCAAGTAGGCATAAGAAAATTGACTCAAACAAGAACTGGAAAAGTATAAAATAATTCTTAGCTCCAAGGGACTTCTGAATACCAATAAGTTTGGTTCGCTCCTGTACTGAAACAAACATAATATTCATAATACCAACTCCACCTACCAGAATAGCAAAGCCACCTATTACCCAGCCAGCAATCCCCAACACATCAAATATTCCTCCCAAAGCGCTTACGAGAGCCTCAGGTCTATTTAATGCAAAATTGGTTTCATCCCTTGGCCTCAAGCCTCTTACCTTGCGCAGCACCCCTTCCATTTCATTCTGAAGTTCTACCAATCCAATGTCATCCTCATAGCCTTTTACAGCTAAAGTAGGGTTAATACCAAACACCCTTCCAATGTTGTACATCTTGGTAAACATCTTATAAGGTATAAAAACACGGTCATCACTACTAGAAGCACCGATGAAACTCTCCCCCTCTTTTTCTAGTATACCTACAACACGAAGTTTGTACCCTTTCACCTTTATATCTTGCCCTACCGCATCCCTGTTTGGAAAAAGCTGTTGAGCCACTTCATGCCCGATTAGTGCTACTGTTCTCCCTCCCTCAATTTCTTGTTGTGTAAAATATCTTCCAGTGCCCACCTTCACTTCGTACACATCCTTGTATTGATAAGTAATACCCCAAACATTAGCACCACTCAAACTGCTACTGCCTTTCTTTATGGTTGTTGATGCTCTTCCTACGATTGTAATCGCAGAGGCATTCTTCAGGTTGGCGGACAGAAACTCATATTCTCCGTAGTTGTTATTTGGTCTTCTAAAATACTTCCACCAGGGATAATCCGGATTTGGACCATCTCCAAAAGGGAATTTATCTACTGTTACAACATTAGACCCAAGGAAATTCAAACTGTCTTTGATATTCTTTTCCAAAGAATCCACCAATGTAAAAACAAGAGTAATCAGCATGATCCCAATAGTAACTCCCAGAAGAGATAATGTGGTCCTTAACAGGTTAGTAGTCAGTACCTGAATGGCAAACCTGACACTTTCAGCAAATAATTTCAGAAAAATACCCAATCGCATAGGAAGGCGCTTTTATAGCTATAACACTTTTACAACGTAAAGAATTAAAAAATGTAAACACGCTCAAATGGAAAACGGTTAAAAAAACTAATAACACTATTGAAAGGAAGCCTAAGCGGTTAAATGGATAAGCTCTATGCTGCGAACCAGATTAAGAAGGAAATAAACACATTACCTGTGCAATACCTGTGAATCTCAAGCAATTATTCTTATCTTTGCGAGCTATTTTAAACCCAAGGTTTAACTGAGAATCCATATATGAAATTATCAGCATTCAAACTTGAGCTTCCTGAAGACAGAATTGCCAAATACCCTGTAGAAAACAGAGACGAATCAAGATTAATGGTGTTGCACAAAGACACCGGAGAAATTGAACATAAAATTTTCAAAGACATTGTCGGTTATTTTGACGAAGGAGATGTCATGGTGAACAATGACACCAAGGTTTTTCCTGCCCGACTATATGGTCAGAAAGAAAAAACAGGAGCTCAGATAGAAGTATTCCTGCTAAGAGAACTGAATCAGGAAATGCACTTATGGGATGTGCTTGTTGATCCTGCCAGAAAAATCAGAGTAGGTAACAAACTTTATTTTGGTGAAGGTGAATTAGTCGCTGAAGTGATTGACAATACCACTTCAAGAGGTAGAACAATCAGATTCTTATATGATGGTAGTGATGAAGAGTTTTACAAAACCATCGATTCATTGGGTGAAACTCCCCTGCCAAGAACTATCCCAAGAGAGACCGAGCCGGAAGACAGAGAGCGTTTTCAAACCATTTACGCTAAAAATGTAGGCGCTGTAGCAGCTCCAGTTGCTGGCCTTCACTTTACTCACCAAGTATTAAAGCGACTTGAGATTAAAGGAGTAGATGTAACTCCAATCACTCTCCACATTGGCCTTGGTACTTTCAGACCTGTTGATGTTGAAGATTTGACCAAACACAAAATGGACTCTGAAAACTATATGATTGGTCAAGAAACTGCCGATGTAGTAAACAGAGCATTGGATAATAAGAAAAGAGTTTGTTCTATTGGAACAACCTCAATGAGAGCTCTTGAATCTTCTGTGTCTGCTAGCGACAGGCTAAAACCAAACTCAGCATGGACGGACAAGTTCATCTTTCCTCCTTACGATTTCAAAATCTGTAATGCCTTACTTACTAATTTCCATTTACCAGAGTCTACTCTGCTAATGCAGGCTGCCGCCTTTGGAGGTTACGACTTGGTAATGGAAGCATATCAGGTTGCCATCAAAGAAGACTATAGGTTTTTCAGCTATGGCGATGCAATGCTTATCGTTTAAACTGAAACAACAATAAATTTGAAAGCCTTCTTAGTAAACTAAGGAGGCTTTTTTAATTTTAAACAATGCAAAAACATGCCTTAATAGTAGCAGGTGGAAGTGGCACTCGTATGCAAAGCGAACTTCCGAAACAATTTATACCCCTATCGGGCAATCCCATTCTAATGCATACTATTGAAGCCTTTGATTTTGACGATATTGAAATAACCCTTGTTCTTCCAGAGTTTCAAATTACCTACTGGGAATCTCTATGTATTCAACATAATTTTTCCGTACCTCACAAAACAGTTAAAGGAGGAAATACCAGATTTGAATCTGTAAAAAACGGACTCAAAGCGATTGAAAGCAATGAAGGACTTGTAGCGATTCATGATGGTGTTCGCCCATTTATTCAGAAAAGCACAATACAAAGTTCTTTCGAGATTGCCCAGAAGTATGGAAATGCAATTGTCTCTGTAGACCTCAAAGATTCACTTCGACATGTCGATAAGAGTAAAAACAAGGCTGTAGACAGAAATCAATACAAAATTATTCAAACACCTCAGACGTTCAGAATTGATATTATTAAAAAAGCATTTGAAGTTAATTTTCAAGACTCTTTTACGGATGACGCTTCTGTTTTAGAAAATCATGGGCATTTCATAAAACTTATTGAGGGAGACTACAAGAACATTAAAATCACAACCCCAGAAGATTTACTAGTGGCAGAATCCATTTTGAAGCAGTAATTCATTCTTGAATTCACTCAGAATTCCCTATATTATTGCTCCAATTTAAAGTATGAAACGCGCTCTTTACTCAATCTCAATTTTTGGGGCAGCTTTGCTCTGCCTTCTGTCCTGTGGACAAAAAGAAAATGAATGGATTCAACTATTCAATGGTAAAAATCTAGATGGCTGGACACCCAAGATTACCGGCTACCCTGTTGGTGAAAATTACGGCAATACATTTAGGGTAGAAGATGGCCTGCTCACAGTTTCTTACGACAAGTATTACAGGTTTGACAGTAGATTCGGACATTTGTTCTATAAAGACAAGTTCTCTGAATACCTGCTAAGAATAGAATACAGGTTCGTTGGTGATCAGGTTGAAGGAGGCCCAGGATGGGCAATCCGAAACAGTGGGGTGATGCTTCACTCACAATCACCTGAATCCATGAGGGAACAGCAAGACTTCCCGATCTCATTGGAAGCTCAGTTTTTGGGCGGACTAGGTAATGGAGCGAGACCCACGGGAAATCTATGCACACCCGGCACCAATGTAGATATAGCTGGAAAGCTATTCGAAAGGCATTGCATTAATGCTGATGCTCCAACTTTTGATGGAGAAGAATGGGTAACAATTGACATTCTAGTCAGAGGCAATAAAGAAATAGCCCACATTATAGAAGGGGACACTATTATTAAATACACCAATCCCGTTATAGGCGGTGGTTCTGTAGATAATTATAGAGAAGACATCAAGATAGATGGAAAAGCTCTAAGTGAAGGCTATATAGCACTTCAAAGCGAAAGCCATCCGGTTCAATTCAGAAAAGTGATGCTGAAAGACCTATCTAAAAAATAAAATTCACAGCCTTTCAAAAAGACCTTATAGACTAAATACTAAAAAATCATGACGACTAATTCGATTAACAAAAGCAGGTTGTTCAATGCCAGTTGTATCTCCTTGGTGGTGACTGCAATGACCTTCGCTATTAGAGCAGGAATCCTAGGCCAGTTAGGTACTGACTTTGGACTGACAGACACTCAACTTGGGTTTGTTAACTCAATGGCATTTTTAGGATTTCCACTAGCCACTATTTTCGGTGGATTGGTTTACAACTCATTCGGACCAAGAAAGCTAATGGTAATTGCTTTTGTTTCTCATTTAATTGGCTTATTGTTAACCATCTTTGCTGGTGACTTCTGGACACTTATTATCTCTACCTTCTTTATTGGTTTTGCCAATGGTAGTGTTGAAGCAGCATGTAACCCCATGATTGCAGACATGTATAGTGGCAACAAAACAACTATGCTAAATAAATTTCATGTTTGGTTCCCTGGCGGTATTGTGGTTGGAGCTTTAGCATCCAAATTCATGACAGATTTTAATATGGGTTGGCAACTTCAAATAGCCCTCATGCTTATCCCTACGCTTATTTATGGATACCTATTCTTCGGTCAGACATTTCCTGAAAATGAAAGCGCTGAAAACAATACAGCAACCAACATCAAAAGTCTTTTATCTCCACTATTCTTCTTTATGGTGATATGCATGACCTTGACAGCCACAACCGAATTAGGCACGCAGCAATGGGTTGAAAAAATTCTTGGTAGTACTGGTGCAAGCCCTATGTTAATTCTAGCCATGGTTACTGGACTAATGGCAGTGGGCAGGTTCTTTGCCGGACCTGTTATCCATAAATTGAATCCAGCTGGGGTACTATGGAGTTCTGCAATCGTAGCTACCATTGCCATTTACCTGATGAGCACAGCTACGGGAGGATTAGTTTATGTTGCAGCAATCTTATTTGCCATTGGAGTGATGTACTTTTGGCCAACAATGATTGGTTTTGTTGGAGAATACCTCCCAAAAACCGGAGCATTGGGCATGTCTCTAATCGGAGGAGCGGGCATGTTTGCCACTAGTATATGGCAACCAGTTATCGGAGGTTGGTTGGACACTGAAAGAACAATTGCATTAGAGGCAGGACTTTCAACAGAGCAAGCAGAGCTTGCAGCAGGTCAGGCAACTTTGGGAAACATTGTCTATTTCCCTGCAATACTGATTATATTGTTTGGAGTACTTTTTTTAAACAGAAAGAGATTAGAAAAACTTAGAATTCCTCAAGCACATTAAATAAATGAGTAAGATTAGATTAGGAATGATCGGTGGTGGGCTGAGCTCATTTATCGGCATTGTCCATCGAATAGCAGCATATACCGGAGAAGAATATACGCTTGTAGGTGGTGCTTTTGATACCGACTTTGGAAGAGCACAAAAATTTGCTCGACAACTGGAATTAGATACCTCCAGAACTTACCCAGACATTGACACTTTTATCAGTAAAGAGTTATCTCTTCCCTCAGATCAAAGGATTCAGGCAGTGGTGGTGGTAACTCCAAATTTCTTGCACTACCCAATGGCTAAGCAACTTATTCAGGCTGGGTTTCACGTGATCTGCGAAAAACCAGTTACAAATACTGCAGCAGAAGCCATTGAACTTGAAGAGCTAGTTGCTAAACACAATGTAGTTTTTGCTCTAACACACACCTATACTGGCTATCCAATGGTCAGGCAAATGAAATCTATGATTGCTGATGGAGTCATTGGAAGTATCCAGAAGGTAGACGCTCAATATTACCAAGGGTGGATCAACCCTGTAATTCACGATGCAGATAAAAGAAAAGAAGTCTGGCGTTTAGACCCTGAAAAAGCAGGGCAAAGCTGTTGTATGGGAGACATAGGCGTTCATGCATTCAACATGATAGAGTATACAACGGGTCTTAAAACAACCAAGGTACTTTCTGATCTGAACACTTTATATGAAGATAATCCGCTGGATATAGACGGAACTGCATTGCTCCGCTTTGAAAATGATGTGAGAGGGATTGTAAGGGCAAGTCAAATTGCCACTGCCGAAGAAAACAACCTTCAGATATCAGTATACGGAACCAAAGGATCGCTGAAATGGGAGCAGGAAAACCCAAATTACTTGTACTTCCTTCAGGAAGATCAGCCAGTTCAGATGTTAAAACCAGGACATACTTATGCGAGTGAGCTTGCCAGGACAAGTACCAAAATGGCACCTGGACACCCTGAAGGCATTTTTGATTCAATGGGTAATATTTATTCAGGAGCCGCTAAGGCCATTCGAGGGGAATCTTATATCGATGGTGCATTTCCAACAATCCGTGATGGAGTTAGAGGAATGAAATTTATCGAAGCCGTAATAGCCTCAGATAAAAACGGGAACTCATGGACTGAAATTGAAGATTAAAACTGATGAAAACTATAAAGGGACCTGCAATTTTTCTGGCACAATTTGCCGATGATCAGCCTCCATTCAATTCTTTAAAGAACATGGCTAAATGGGCTCAGGAATTGGGTTACAAGGCTGTACAAATTCCTACCTGGGATTCAAGGTTGATAGATTTAGACAAAGCAGCTGAAAGCAAAACCTATTGTGATGAGCTCAAAGGAACTTTGGCTGAACACAATATTGAAGTGAGTGAATTATCTACCCACCTTCAAGGACAGTTAGTAGCTGTTCACCCAGCATATGAAGAGCTTTTTAAGGGGTTTGCGCCAAAGGGATTGAACAAAAAACAAAGAAATGCATGGGCTATTGACCAGGTTAAAAAAGCTGCTATTGCAAGTAAAAATCTAGGCATAAGTGTACACGCTACTTTTTCAGGAGCTCTGTTGTGGCCCTACTTCTACAACTGGCCACAACGCCCTTCTGGCTTGATTAAGAAAGGATTTCAGGAATTAGCAAAGCGATGGGAACCCATATTAAATCATTTTGATGAAAATGGTGTGGACGTTTGTTATGAAGTACATGCAGGCGAAGACCTCCACGATGGCACATCATTCGAAATGTTCTATGAAGCCACAGGCAAACATAAACGAGTAAAGCTTCTTTATGATCCCTCTCATTTTGTATTACAACAGCTCGATTACCTGACCTACATAGATCATTATCACGAGTTCATAGGTATGTTTCATGTGAAGGATGCGGAGTATAATCCTAATGGAAAATCCGGTGTTTATGGAGGATATCAGGACTGGGCTGATCGCCCGGGAAGATTCCGTTCAATTGGAGATGGGCAAGTGGATTTTCAGTCCATCTTTTCAAAGTTGACTCAATACGGGTATGATGGCTGGGCAGTCCTGGAATGGGAATGTTGCATTAAGTCACCTGAGCAAGGCGCCAGAGAAGGAGCTCAATATATAGACCAGTTTATTATTGAGGCAACAGAAAAGAGCTTTGACGATTTTGCCGATGCCAAAATCAGTGATGAAGATTTTAAAAACTTACTAGGAATTGAATAACATGAAAAGACTAGCATTCTTATTAACTATACTTTTTGCAAGTAACGCGGCTTTATCTCAAATCAAAGACCCAAAAGCTACTGAAGTTTGGGAGCCCGTACCAAGAAAGGTTACACCGGCCAGAAATGGAGGAGCGCCTTCCGATGCCATTGTCCTATTTGATGGAACCAGTTTAAATGAATGGAAATCCAGAAATGATGGTAGTGCAGCCAAATGGAAAGTAGAAAGTGGTTACATGGAAGTAACCAGAGGCACCGGAGACATTATGACCAACAGAAAATTTGGTGATGTTCAGTTACATATTGAATGGAGTGCCCCTACTGAAATAGTAGGAGAAGGTCAAGGCCGTGGTAATTCGGGTGTATTTCTTCAAGAACGCTATGAAGTTCAGGTACTGGATAGTTATGTAAGCAGGACTTATTCTAATGGGCAGGCAGCTTCACTGTACAAGCAGAGCATCCCTTTGGTAAATGCTACAGTAGCCCCGGGAGAGTGGAATGTTTATGACATCATTTTCCATGCGCCTCGTTTCAATGAAGATGGCATCAAAGTAAAAAATGGTTATATCACCGTTATTCACAATGGTATAGTAGTCCAAAATCATCAAAGACTACTGGGTACTACTGAGTACATAGGGTTTCCTAAAAACCCGGCCCATGGAGATGGTTCAATCATTCTCCAGGATCATGGGAATCCGGTCAGGTTCAGGAATATTTGGATTCGGGAGTTGTAAACAAAAAAGCCCTCCGTACGAGGGCTTTTAACAAGGTAAATTAATTTGACTATTATTAATAAATCGACCAGCTCGGTTTCTGCTGAAAACCAAGCTTGACTAAATCTGACTCCATAAAGAATGGATTCGATTGCTTTTGATAAAGTTAGAACACCTGTGATCAGTATTAAAAAAACTACCATAGACAAAGCGTCACAGTAGTTTTAATTATGAAACAAAAAAGGGTATCGATTTCTCGATACCCAATTTTGCTCAAGTTTGGACCGACTGCTAAATAAGTCCTTGCCTGATACAAGTTGCCACAAGCGCTGTGGTATTCCGTGCGTGTGATTTTCTTAGAATATTTTTCATATGCGTTCGAATCGTTAATTCAGAAACATACAATTCATCAGCTATTTCTTTCGCCCTACTCCCTTCTGCCAGTAGGTTTATAATTTCAAATTCACGCGTTGTGAAGTCAATCTTCAATTCTAAATGTCTCATGTATAGCAGTCTCTGATTATATTATAAAGGGACACAAAACCAGTGAATTTTAAATAGCAGATACTACTAACAAAGTGAAATGGCTGAATCCAGCTAGTTGTATTCTGCTATAGTGATATATAATGGTTGATAACTAAGTGAGTTCTGCCAAAAGGGAATAACTTAGGTGTTGTAAGGTGGACACCTTATCGACTATTATTTTCAACTAAAAATATTGCTATGTCAAACCAAAAAGTAGTTTTACCAGAGGATTTACTCCCGGTAAGAAAAATTAAACAACTGCCAAAGGACATGATAACACACATGCCCTTTATTATTTTCAAGCCAATGGAAGTAACAATAGGTGGTAACAAGTATGTTCCTATGGTCTTTCTTTATTTCTCAAGAAATCTCTCAGTAGTTCCAGACTATCCTGATGGTCATACATTCGATAGCATGCCTACAAACAATCAGTTATCATTTTCTGCTACCTTCGATAAAAGCACAAAGTATACAGTACTGATGAATACTTATTATTTTGCTCCAGATCTGGCTACTAATAAACTAGGTTTTATAATGAGTATGAGCCAGGAAACAGTAAGCGAATACAATGCAGCGAATCCAAACAACCCAATCAACGGTGGTTTCTCTAGTGAAGCAGAAACTATTCATCCCGTTCAATTTATTAATGCCGAGTGTGATGTTATCATTCCTCCATTCCCTCCTAGCTAGACTAGAGAAGCACAAATATTATTTAGCGTACCCTATGTTGGGTGCGCTTTTATTTTTTCAAACCTCACTTCAGGCTCAATCTTCCAAAATTGACAGCCTTACTACTTCTTATGCCCAAACGAAAAGCCCAATTACAGCTATTATATTGGCAAAAGAATGGATAACCGCTAACCCAGATTCTTCACAGTATTACTTAAACAAAGTAAATCAGGACAGCCTTGAGAAAAAATGGGCGTATGAGTTTAAACTAGCCAAAAGTGACCTACTCCAGAAGAAACAACTCTACGATAGTGCAGTAACAATACTAACCTCGTTACTTAAAGATTTAGGCGAATCACCTCAATACATATTAGAAGCAAATACTAATGATAGAATTGGTAGCATTTACCTTCAATTGAGAGAAAAAGGCCAAGCGCTTAGTTATTTTGAAGAGGCGATCAATATCAGAATCGAACATAACTTGACTGAAGAACTCCCCAAGTCATACTATGGATTGGGAAATATTGAGTTTCGGGATCAAAAGCATGTAAAAGCTATATCAAATTATAAAAAGGGAATAATAAACATTGATTCAACCGGCCAAGTCTCACTATTAGCCAACCTGAATTACATGATGGGTAACAGCTACAATTTTTTAAGAAAGACAGACAGCGCTGTTTATCACTTTCAAAATGCAAAAAAAATATATGAAGATATTGGAGCCAGCCAATCTATTTTCCTGGTATCTCAAGAACTAGCTAATGCACTTATAATTCAGAACAAATACTCTGAAGCAATCCCAATTTTGGAGAGGAATCTAGATATTATTTCCGATTTCAATAGCTGGCAGTATTACAATCGTACATATAGACTTTTAGTTGATGCCTATGAAGGTGCCGGAGATTTCAGAAAGGCACTTTTTTACATGAAGAACAAATATGACACCGCAATAAAAGTACTCACCAATAACAAAACCCAATCTGTGGCTAAGATCACCGAAGATTTCAGAACAACTAAGGGTCTTGATGAGGCAGAAGAACAAGCATTTTTTGCCACCCAAAAGGCAAAAACTCTGGGTATTGTGGTAGCCATTTTAATTGTACTTATGCTTATCTCTTACCTCCTCTTTAACAGGGCTATTCAAAAGAAGAAGCTCGAAAGTTTACAGGCCATGGTTTTAGGAGAAGAAAACGAGCGTAAACGGGTAGCAAAAGATCTTCATGATGGAATAGGTGTACTGCTCACAAGCGTAAAACTAAGGCTCAGCAACTTTCAGGATAAAGTAGAAGCCAAAGAAGACTTTAAAAACTCTCTGGAGCAAATAGACAATGCCTGTACTGAGGTGAGAAGAATATCTCATAACATGGTTCCGGCAAGCTTAACTAAACTTGGACTTCAGGAAGCCATACTAGACCTTTTAGACAACGTAAGGGCTTCTACCGATATTCTTATCGAAGAAGCGTTAGACTATAAAGAAGGCGCATATGATGAATCTAAAGAGGTACTGATCTATAGAGTAGTACAAGAGTTGATCAACAATAGTCTAAAGTATGCAGCCCCCAAGAAAGTCTCTGTTTCTATATCAAAGTCGAAACAGGATTATTTACTTACCTATAAAGATGATGGTAAAGGCTTCGAAAAATCTAAAGTTAAGTTTGGCCTTGGACTCAGAAGCATTGCCTCCAGGGTAGATATTTTAAAAGGAAAATTCACATATGAAAGTACTCCTGGAGAAGGAGCTATCTTTAACATCACAATACCTCATTATGGATAATATCAGAATTATGGTCGCAGACGACCATCAGGTAATTATAGATGGCATGGAAGCCATCATTAACAACACTGAAAAACTCGAATTTGCTGGTGGGGCACTCAACGGGCATCAGGTAATAGAAGCTGTAGAAGAGAAGCCGGTAGATTTGGTTCTAATGGATATCAACATGCCCGAAATGGATGGGTTAGAATGTACTGCATACCTAAACAAACATTACCCGAATATCAGGGTGATTGCCTTAAGCATGCACGACAATCCCAGATTGGCAAAAAGGATGATCAAGAATGGTGCCTTTGGGTTTCTTTTAAAGAACTCGAGTAAGGAAAACATATTAAGGGCCATTTCAGATGTTAGCGAAGGCAAAAACTTTTTTGACCCAAACTTAATGTCTACTTTTTTTGATGCCGGCAACAAAAAGGCCTCAAGTAGTTTTGCCAAGAAGGATTTACTCACAAAGCGTGAAATTGAAATCATTCAATTGATTTGCCAGGAGAAAACTACAGGCGAAATTGCTGATGAGCTTTCTATTAGTACCCATACTGTAGAAAGTCATAGAGCGAATATTCTGTTGAAATTAGAGTTAAAAAACTCGGTTGGCCTTGCTAAATGGGCTATTCAGAATGAGGTTTTTGAATTATAAGAGAAATCGGGTGCCTTATCGACACCCGATACTTATATGCATATCAGACCACACCCAACCTTAGTATTCGGTCGTTATCGCACCACATCAATTTATTATTGAAAGCTGCAAACTGTCCTTTTCCAGCAATCCAGTCATGCGCTAGTATTTGCTTAATACAAAGTGCACCCTCTGTCACTTTACCTTGTCGCAATTTCTTATCGCCATCGGACCAGTATAAAAATCCGTTTGCAGCAATAAGTTCTGTGGCCGTGCAGTTCTTGTCAATATGGGATACATCAACTATTGTCGAATTACTGACCTTACCTCTTCTAAGAATTGAATCTCCATCCTTCCAATACAAATACTCATTGTCTGCTGTAAAGAGTTCGGCAGTCCAATTGTCAGTCAGTACTTTAACCTCGGTAATTTCCTTACCAGAAACCTTTCCCTGTCTTAGTTTCTTATCACCATCAGACCAATAGATGTATTCTCCCTGTGCCACCAGCTCAGTACCTTTCCAGTTTCTTCTCAAATGAATTACATCCTGAAATTTATCTCCCTTCAAAACTCCTTTTCTCAAAATATCATCAGTATCCATCCAGTAACATTGGGTATCTGTAGCAGCAAATTGAACCGAATTCCAATTTGTAGTGATATGTTTTATGTCATGAACTCTGGTCTTATTACTTCCAGAACAGTCTATCTGCTGTTTGATTTTCAAGAATGAGACGGAGTAGCTAACATATACTTCTAAAGGTTCACCAATACCCAAGCCTGCAGCTATACTAACTCCGGCAAACTCTTCTTTCTCATCCATAAGTAAGGAAACAGATCCGACAATGACATCTCCCCCTCCTATGGTAACTCCTTTGCCTGCACCTGCCCAGGATTCTATTCCACCTTTCAAAAAAGTGTATTGAGCAGTCAGGCTTATGCTTCCAATTGCTCCGATTAAGCCTGAGAAGTTACCATAAAACCCAAATGTATCATTAGGGGCACAAATGAGTCCCACACTTGCTGAGACACCTCCTATAAAACCTCCTCCCAAAACAGGTCCAAAACCAATAGTTAAATCATCTTTATTAGCAGCTATTCTGAGAATCGCTACTGCAGCGCCTAATGCTGGAACTGCCCCTGCAATAGCTATGTTAATAAGTGTCGCCTCCCAAGATTTAAAAGTATGATGAGGTGGCATGTCTATCGACTTACATTCTAACCTACTTTCTGATTGTACTAAGTTGGTTGCCACTAAATCATCAGCAATCTGCTCTGTGGGAAGTTCTGCAGATAAAGGTTCAGTGTCCATTATTGGCTTGATCTGTTCTAGAAACTGATCAATTTCTTTACTGTCAATTCCTTGATCAATAAGCTCTTTAACTGCAGCAGACATTTCTGTTCCAAAGACTTCTTTGATATTTTCCATTTTATTAAGTGTTTATTGTTGCCTACTCTTTTTGGTTTTCGGCTTTCCCTGATATTGTGTGTATATCAAGTTTAAGTAAGTACTAATAGGAGCACTCAATTGAAGAATGTGTGTAGGCATTCAAGTTTTGTGCGTAAACACGCCTGAGTAAGGTGTAATAGAAAAGGCCTGTTTTCACAGACCTCTCTTTATTTGTTACAAAACAAATTAAATGACTGAACTAACATTCAAAATCATTTCACAACCTTGATTGTATAATTTCCCCTTATCCCTGCCGCAGCACTGCCTGTGTGAAAAAAAGAAAACTCAAAAACACTTTCTGTAAGGTTGACGATCGTCACCTCTTCTCCAGTATCCAGTGTAATTTGTTTCGCTTCTTCATTCAACCATTCCCAGGTTCCAGTGGCCCTGAACAAATCACCGCCATTACTGGTCTGATAAGTACCATTTGCAAATGACAAAGAGAATCCCGGGAAATTCAAACTAAGATCTTCTCCATCGAGCAATATGCTTCCTGTTGTACCGAAAGTCCATTCTCCTTCCAAAAGCTCAAAAGCCTCATCCTGAAGTGAAGGTCCATCATCTGGATTACATGAACTTAAGCCTAATACAAGACTCAAAACTAAAACCACATATATGTTAATCTTTCTCATGTTCTTATTTCTTAATCATTACTTTCTTTCTTACCACTGACTTTCCGTTCGAAAATTGCATAATGTAAAGGCCGCTTTTGAAGCTCTGCACGTTCAAACTCAAGCTGTTCTTCGAATAGGACTTCCTTTTGTAAATGGCCAGTCCTGATGCATTCCTCATTACGATATCGACTGCCTTTCCATTTAATTGGGAGAGGTCAATATTCAACTCGGTTTCTGTTGGATTGGGATAAAGTGATATCTCATCAGCATCGATCAGATCATCATCAACTGAAGTGATTATAGCACCCTCCCCAGATACTGGATGAGAGATTAAAACTTCGCCAAAACTAAAAGTGATATCCCCACTATATGCTCTGACTTCAGTCGGTACAAAAACCACTGATACTTCCCTACTCGCACCTACTTCTAAAACGAAAGCACCAGGTATGACGCTAAAGCCACGTGGAGTAGAAACTGCTCTTACCTCTACCGAAATCTCTCCATTATTGGTTATGGTTAATGGAAGCTGTTGACTCAAGCCAAGGGCGGAAACAGGAAATGAGATTTCTCCTGAAACGATGATGGAAGGCTCCAGCACATTATCAATAGTAATACTCAGCATTTTTTCAAATGTTCCACCTAGCCTATCTTCTGTTTTTACTCTGATACTGTAACTAGAACCGGTTTCAAAATCGAATGAAGCATTCGCTCTCAATTCATCTCCTGCAATACTGAAAACTCCATTATCGGTATCACCAGTACCTGAAACCAGTGTATAGGTATGACTGTCTCTAACATCTGGATCGGTACTATTCAATGTCCCTACTATATCTCCAATCTCATTATTTTCAGCTATACTTGCTGATGATAGTGTGATATCTGTTGGAATCGTATTGAACTGTCTGGTGATGGTATTGCTTGAAGCACTCCCATTACCAACTGCATCTTTAGC
Source organism: uncultured Roseivirga sp. (assembly GCA_947493005.1). Taxonomy (GTDB): domain Bacteria; phylum Bacteroidota; class Bacteroidia; order Cytophagales; family Cyclobacteriaceae; genus Roseivirga. The sequence continues at coordinate 114,477 of CANLOY010000009.1, read as the reverse complement.
TACACCTGAAGCCAGAGACACCTCCACATTTCCACCTGCAATTGGCGTGATTGTAGCACTCCAGGCACGGTTCGCTGTTACATTGGTAAAGTTGCTGGTAACACCATTGACTACAGTTATATCAGCCAAAACGAAGTCCGTGACTTCTTCGCTGTAAGTGAAAGTAACATTGAATGGCTCGTTAACAACTGATATAGCTGTCGTGCTCAATGTAGGTACTGGTCTGATCGCATCAATTATAATACCTGCTGTTGTCGCCAGATTGTTCAAGCCTATCACAGCATCAACACCAAATTGATCTTTGATTGTGCCACCATTCAGATCAATAGCTGAACCTACAACAATGCCATCCGAATCAACATCTCCTTCTGCAATCGTGTAGCGGAAAATGGTATTATTGGTGTTAATAGCTGTTCCTAATAGTTGAGCTTGTACCAAATTCGATCCTATTGTTATTGGAATACTTGGAGTTCCTTCTATTGTAACTGGGAGGGTCCAGGTTATCAGAAAATCCAGATTCTGGCCTATCATATAAGCATCATCAGCAGGAACAGCTACGTTCAGTACTACTGCGCCAGGTTTTACTGTAAATACTCCATTGACTAATGTGAATATATAGTTGTCATCATTGCCCCCCGATAAAGTAATCGGGAATGTACCACTTGTAGTATTCAAATCAACCGTGGTTGAAATGCCTGGAGCTGTATTGAGTACACTTTCATCTTCACCATTCTTAAATCCAGTATAACTAATCGTCAGTGCGGGGTTAGTTGTTCCTTGATTCTTCTCTTTATCATCAGCTATGGCCGTAAGTGTGGCTTTTGTTATGGTCAGTATACCGTTATTCAAAACGCTTAACTCATAGTTATCATCATTGCCTCCCGTCAATGCAATTGCAGTTGTACCAACATTAGTCAAAGAAGTTGCAGTAGTACTAGCAGTTGGTGCAGTATCAATAACACTTGCATCTTCACCATTCACAAAACCCGTATAGTTGATGGTTAATGCCGGATTTGGATCACCATACTCTTTACTCTTATCATCAGCAGTTACCGTAAGAGCAGCTTTAGTTATGGTAAGCGTTCCATTATTCAATGTAGATATGTCGTAGTTATTATCACTTCCACCGGCAAGCGTAATGTCAAAGGTTCCTACTCCAGTAGCAGTGGTTGCAGCCGTATTAGCAGTTGGTTCAGTGTCAATTACGGATTTATCCTCTCCATTCTTGAACCCAATATAGCCGATAGTTAACGTTGGGTTGGCAGCACCATAGATCTTACTCTTGTCATCGGCTGTAGCAGTAAGGATAGCTTTGGTAATAGTCAGCGTTCCTTTATTTAATGTACCCATGCTATAGTTGTCATCACTACCACCAGTCAGGGTAATGTCAGCAGTGCCAACTTCCGTGGTTGTAGTAGCAGTAGTGGAAGCTGTAGGTTTAGTATCAATAACTGAAGCGGTTTCGTTGTTTTTGAAGCCTGTATAACTAATGGTAAAAGCTGGGTTTGGATCACCATATGCTCGACTCTTGTCTTCTGCAGTGAGAATCAGCTCAGCCTTGTTAATGGTCAAAGTTCCGTTGTTGAATGAGAAATCATAATTGTCATCGCTTCCACCAAATGGCGTAATGTCGGCCTTACCGGCATTGGTGGTAGCCGTTGCGGTAGTCGATGCAATAGGTTCAGTATCAATCACGCTCTTGTCCTCTCCGTTTACAAAGCCAGTATAACTAATAGTAAAGACAGGATTGGCATCACCATAAACTCTAGCCGTATTGTCAGCTGTGGCAGTCAAAGTTGCTTTTGCAACTGTCAATGTACCATTGTTAAGGCTGAAATTGTAGTTGTCGTCCACTCCTCCTGCCAGTGCAATGGCGGTAGTTCCAGCCCCAGTCGAAGCAGTAGCAGAGGTTGAGACGGTTGGCTCGATATCTATGACAGATTTATCTTCACCATTCTTGAAGCCCTTATAACTAATGGTGAGTGCTGGATTGGTGGCACCATAGATCTTACTCTTGTCATCGGCTGTAGCCGTGAGTGTAGCTTTAGTAATGGTCAGTGTTCCACTATTCAATGTACTGATATCATAGTTATTATCACTACCTCCTGCCATGCTAATGACTGCAGTTCCCACTCCAGTGGTTGCCATGGCGGTAGTACTGGCTGCTGGCTCCGTGTCAATCACTGAAGCACTCTCTCCATTTTTAAAACCTGTGTAACTGATCGTGAAAGCTGGATTAGTATCTCCATACTCCCTGCTCTTATCATCTGCAGTAGCAGTCAGGGCAGCTTTGGTAATAGTAAGAGTTCCATTGTTCAGGCCAAAAGTATAGTTATTGTCACTACCTCCAACTAAGGTAACATCAGCAGTACCTACATTGGTCGTAGCGGTTGCTGAGGTAGATGCAGTAGGTTCTGTATCAATCACACTCTTATCTTCACCATTCACAAAACCACTATAGCTAATAGTAAATGATGGGTTATCATCTCCATAGATTCTGGATTCAGCATCCGGCATTGCAGTCAGTATAACTTTACCAACAGTAAGTGATCCGTTATTGGTGATCAGTGAATAGTTATCATCAGTTCCACCACTTAGGTTTATCCCATAAGTTCCAACATTACTTGTTCCGTTAGCACTAGTTGAGACTGTAGGTTCGGTATCAATTACAGATGCACCTTCACTATTCTTGAACCCTGTATAGCTGATCGTCAATGCCGGATTAGCAGCACCGTAGGTCTTACTCTTATCATCAGCTGTGGCCGTTAACGTTGCTTTGGTAATGGTCAAGGTTCCACTATTCAATGTACTGATATCATAGTTATTATCGCTGCCTCCAGTTAGGCTAATGGCTGCGGTTCCCACTCCAGTGGTTACCATGGCGGTAGTGCTGGCTGCTGGCTCCGTGTCAATCACTGAAGCACTCTCTCCATTTTTAAAACCTGTGTAACTGATCGTGAAAGCTGGATTAGTATCTCCATACTCCCTGCTCTTATCATTTGCAGTAGCAATCAGGGCAGCTTTCGTGATAGTAAGAGTGCCATTGTTCAGGCTAAAAGTATAGTTATTGTCACTACCGCCAGCAAGAGTAATATCAGCAGTACCCACATTAGTAGTAATTGCCGCTTCAGTACCAGGAATTGGTTCTACGTCAATCACACTCTTATTCTCTCCATTCACAAAACCAGTATAGCTAATTGTAAATGGAGGGTTTGCATCTCCATAGGTTCTGGACTTGTCATCAGCAGTAGCAGTAAGGGTTGCTTTGTTAATTGCAAGCGATTGAATCACATTTGGTGCCGCGTTAAAGCTGGCATTGCCCGCCTGAGAAGCCGTGATGTTAGTAGTTCCCACTCCAACAATAGTCACTGTACTGCCACTGACTGTTGCTACAGCAGTATTAGAACTGGTATAGGCCACGGCAAGGTTTGATGTAGAAGTAGCAGTCAGGCCAAAAGTGGCATCACCATAAGTCTTCGCAGCCAATGTACCAAAAGTGATGGTTTGATCGGTCTTCACAGTGCCTTGTCGGGTGCTTTCTACCGCTGTTCCTGCGCTTGTTCCATCATTAGGTGTTACTTCAAAAGAAACGAATTTACCAAGTTGAGCGCTTGTCAGCACAAAAGTTTGAGCGGTAGCTCCAGCAATGGCCGCTTTGTTAGTGCCTGTGGCATCGTCAGAAGCGTACCACTTAAAACTTGTCCCACTCTCTGTATCACTTTCGGCATCGGCATAAGTATATGACCCTGTAAGTGTTTCTCCTACTTCTAATGTGCCTGTAAAGACCACATTAGAGGCTACTGGAGCCACATTGTCATTATCATTGATGGTGTAGGTATGTACTTTGTTAATTCCCAAAGTGGCATTCATAGGGTTTGAAAGGGTAACTATTACCCTTTCATCTGCTTCGGACAGCGCATCATCTACAATGCTCGCAATGGTAATATTATTTGTGGTACTACCCTTTGTAATTGTGAGTGTCCCGTTGGCCAAAGTATAATCGGTGCCGCTTCCAGTAGCTGTTCCAGTAACCGTATAGTCCACTGTCACGTCCAAATCTTCTGCTGCACTTAGAGCCACTTCCAGGTTGGCACTTGATATACTTTCGGCTCCATTACTGGACGTGGTGGAAAAAGCTATAGTTTGGTCGATAGCTTTTGTACTAAAGCTTTCATTAGTACCAGGAGCCTGATCGAAGAGATTATTGACAATTTGAGTTCCTTCAAAAATATCGATCATAAAATCGAAGGCTGCATGACCATTATGAGAGCCGGTAAAAAAGGCTCTTCCGCCAGCCAGATTGCCGGTAGTATGTGCAAAGAAAGCCCTGTCTCCGTTACCGTTGAATAAGTCTAAAACAACACTGTAAACCGTACCAGAAGTCAATTGTGGCGGACTGGTAATATTAAAAGTTTGTCCTGCCGCACCAGTGTCATTCGAAATGTTAACGGTCTGCTCTGTCAGTACCGCATTGGCGTCATTTAAAACAGAGGAATTTGAGGCATCACCCTGAAAGACCCTCAATCGGGCGGTGCCTGAAAAGGTATGATTTCCTGCTTTAGCAAAGAGTGTAAATGCTGTTAGGAAATTACTACTAGCCGCGGTAAAGGACTGGCCAAGGAGTGCCTGATTCAGAAAGTCATTTTCAGTGGTTTGTTGATGCGCTACTGCTCCGTTTTCAAAGCTGGTAACACTGATGTCATTGGCACCAGCAGTTCCATCAATGCCTTTCACTTTCAAGCCCAAAGTACCATCGGCATTGTTGAGTCCACTGATGGTCAGGTCATAAGTTTTGGCATCTACGGCATTCAACGAGTTGATGCTCCCTCCTACGGTTGAGTTCAGGACAAAATCATCGGCAGTTACATTGCTTACATTTTCAGAAAAAGTAACCCTGAAAACGGGGTTAGAAGTTGCTCCGACATTCTCATTGGCAGGTGTTTGACGCGCTATGGATTGTACGGTGATAAGACTAGGTATAAAATGTGTAGTACTCTCAGTGGCCACTCCGGTCACCGTACCATCAGATGGAGTCACTTCAAAGATTAAAAACTTGCCCGCATCCGCAGTGGTAACCGTGTAATTAGTAGCAGTAGCTCCTGCAATGGCTGCTTTGTTAGTTCCACTAGTATCATCAGCCCTGAGCCAACGAAAGGTAGTCCCACTCTCTGCATCCGATTGAGGATCACTGTAAGTATAAGTACCTGTAAGCTGCTGACCAAATGCAAGTGTACCCGAGATAGCCACATTATTGGCTACTGGAGGGTTAACAATGGTGTAAGTCTCATCTGTTGTTGGTGCTGGAGAACCAAGGCCTTCGAGAGTACCGGTGATAGTTTGTGTGATAAAATACCAGTCCAGCGAGGTAGCAGTAGGGAACTGCTCTGACAAACCACGTCCTCCACCATATAAGTTACCCGTCTGTCCAGAGAAACCAGTTGCTCCTGTGCCGGTACCTGCTTGCCAAAACCAAGTGTATATACTTCCCTGGGTGATGCTGGCAGGCAATTCAAAGTAATAAGTTTCGTCTCCACTTGATTGGCTTGTAAATATCTGCTGAGAAGCCAATTCAGCTCCTCCTGTCCCCTCTCCAGCATACAATTTCAAAGTGGCAGTACCTTCATAAGTATGACTATGCTGAGATTTTCTCAGGGTTACGCTATGGAACAAGCCGGTTTGTTCGGCTACAAATGACTGCCAAAAGAAAGTATCTCCGCCAGAATCCTGTACCAGATTACCATTATTGGTAGCATCCTGGGTTTCATTTGCCTTAATGATATTATTAGTACCTGCACCATCCGCACCTTTCAAATCCAGATTGATGGTACCTTCTGAAATGTCAATACCCGTTACTTTTATATCATAAGTACTTCCGTTTACCCTGGTAATCGATGATACGGTTCCATCACCAGCGACTGTTCCACTCAATACAAAGTCATCCTTTGACAGCCTGGCTACCCCAGCACTGAAGATCACTCTGAAGGTTACTTCATCCGCATTAGTAGTGGCATCACTTGGAGTCTGACGCGCAATAGAGGTGATGAATACATTGGCTACAAGTGCTCTTACACTCTCAACCGGAGTTCCTGCTGTAGTCCCATCATTTGGAGTTACCTCAAAACTGATGAACTTGTTAATATCACTATTAGTCAGCGTATAGTTTACTGTATTGGCTCCAGCAATGGCTACTTTTCCTGTACCAGCCGCATCATCAGAGCGGTACCATTTAAAAGTCGTGCCGCTTTCAGTATCTCCATTGTCAGCATCGGTCCAGGTATAGCTACCTGTCAGTTGCTGTCCTGATTTGAAGGTGCCGGTGATGCTGACATTTGTGGCTGTGGGTGCTAAGTTATTCTGTATTGTATAAGTTTCATCCGTGCTCGGTGCAGTAGAAGAGAGTCCTCCTTGACCTCCGCTAGTCACGAAAATTTTAACCGTAAGATCAGCAGAGGCTAGCACTGTTGGCTGATAAATTACTCCACCGGAAAGTGGGTCGCCTTGCGATGCTCGAACAACAAATTCTGAACTAAAGTTACCAGGGCCAGTAAACCTAACAGTGTATTGCTGACCGGCAGTAACATTGGCAGGCGTTGAAAAAGTAAAGTTCTGCAATCCTGACCCTCCCGCGATATTGATCATTTCAGTCGCCAGAATTGCTCCAGAAAGCCCATCCCCATTCCTGAGTTCCATGGTTGCCGTACCTGTATAGGTAGAAGCACCAGAAACCTCCAAGGTCACCGAGGTCAGCTCACCACTATTATTGGCTGTAAATGATTGTCCAAATTCAGATCGGTTGATTGTATTGCCGTTACTAGTCTGGTTCTGATCCAGAATGTTAGGATCTGCTATAATATTATTGATCCCACTTGTATTTCCGTTCCCTTTAATATCCAAATTGATGGTACCTGCGGAATTGGTGACTCCTGTAATCGTTACGTCATACACAGCATTACTTACTGCTGAAACATTGTTCACCGTGCCATCACCAGCCGCTGTGCCACTAATCGAAAAGTCTGTTACATCTACATTTTGGACACCCCTGTCAAAAGTGACCCGGAATATAACCTGGTCAGCATCTGTGGTAGCATCTGTAGGTGTTTGCCTGACGATAGAAGTAATACTCGGATGCGGGACAGTGCTCCAATTTGAAAGTCCATTCTCGCTCCCAGTTCCACCGTAATAGATAGCTGTACCGGTGGCATTTACAAATTGCCCGGCAGTCCAGATACCTTTGGCCACGGCTACATTCTCTCTCCCATTTCCACCAGAGCCCCACTGTATAAAATCAACCATTGCGGAAGCTGCGCCAAATGAGGGCGAATGATAAAAACTCAAATCAGATCCAGCATTGGTCAGCACTTGTGACAGCGTCAGTTCAACCTGTGCACCTGCAGCAAGATTGGTTGAACCAGATACAATAGTACCATCGCTCACTTGGTGGTAGGTAAAACCATGGCAGAACCAGTAACCACTGATATTGACAGCACTTCCACCGAAGTTCTTGATGACGACTCTATTGTTGAGGGCATCAACTTTGGTAAGTCTGACTTGAGCACTGGTTTTAAAAACTAAAGTAATCAACAACAGCCCCATCACAAAGGGCCTCAGAATTTGCTTTCGAGTAAAGGGATATACACACATGATTCTACGCTTTAAATCACAGTGAAAATCCTCCATTGAAAGGCATTCAGCAGGGTAATGTGCGTAAACGTAGCTGTAATGTGCGCGAGTGTAGGATTTAAGGGAATGGCTTAAAGAAATAACATTTTCCTAACTAAAGTTCTCCGAAATATCCCAGATTATATGTGTCGGGAGATTCCAAAAGTTGCCTTGGTGTAACCAGAGTCTCCGGGATTGGGATATCAGGAAAATCGGAATATCCAGCAATTTTAGATTCCATTTCGTCAATATGGCCAGGCAGGTCAGAAGGCAGATCAAGTGGAAACCCTGATGCTTCATTAACTCCGCTTTCAAAGTCATAAACTCTTAAGGGGCAGTCCGCATTCACATAAGCCATACTCACCAAGGTGGAACAAACCATCATAGAATCCTGATGGCGAGACATATATTCATTGACCAGGTAGATGGCCATTCCATAAAAGAAGGGTATCCATGGAGAATCTTTTCCTAATTGCCGTTCCAATAATTCTCTCAAACTTCCATCTTTATAACGCAGGGTGCACAGTATGGCCAGTAAATAAGCGCTGTCATAGGCGTAGGGTATTTTCTTTCGGTCATTGTAAAATTGCTGAAGTGCATCGTTTAGTTTGTAAGGGGCGAATTCAGGCTTATCGCATCTAACCACCCTAATAGATTTAGTCCTAGGTACTCCTTTTCCGGCATGAACCTTTCCCCCTATACTGATTCCTGATCGACCAATACCTACAACACCTGTGGTCAGGCTATTGTTTTTTTCACCTCTGATCGTTCCCCAAACAGCCGCATGATAATAATTTCTGTAGTTCAATCGATCCTTACCTGGGTCGAACCATGCGATCAAATAAAGGAGCATATAGAATGCTGCGTGATCGTAACCTTTGGTAAGCTCATTATCCAGATCAGTGAAGTTGAAATTTTGGTTTTCATAGATAAGAATATCTCCCGGTTTCAATTCGGAGACATCCAGTTTTCTCCACTCTGACTTTTGTGAATCTTCCATGTTGATTGGTTTTAGTGAGTGTTAGAGCATTTGTAGTCTTTTGATCAGCTCATCTTTATGTGCACGTCCCAAAGGCACCTCAGCACCATTGATGCGTACGATAAACAAGCTCATATCTATATCATCAATTTCAGCCGCATTCACGATAAAAGATCTATGCGTTTGGACGAAAAGTGATGGGTCTAATTTCTCTGCTAAGTCTTTCAAAGACTGTCTAAGCGTAAATTTTCTTTCTCTGGTATACAGCATACAGTACTTATCTTCAACCTCTACCCATAAAATTTCATCAAGCTTGATCTTGATCAATTTGTTTCTGTCCTTCACAAAAAAGCACGAAGATGCTAAAACCACTTCTTCATTGTTCTCAAATACCTGATCTCCTTCTGCAAAAGCATGCTGAAAGGCCAATTCTATACTTCTTTGTAATGCCTCTGGTTCAAATGGCTTAATCAAATATGCATAAGGAGCCGTCTGTTTGGCTTTACCGAAAGTCTCCTTATCATCGAATGAGGTAATGAATATGATAGGTGTCGCTCGCTGCCCTTGAAAGATTCTGGCGAGATCGATACCTGTCAACTCACCCTCTAGGTGAATGTCCATCAGCACCAGGTCAGGGTTATGTTCATTGAACAAGTCAATGGCACCTTTTCCATTACTGGCAATTCCTACTACCTCATAACCCAAGTTATCGACAAACATCTCTAAAGTGTCTGCATAGTTTGGCTCATCTTCAACGATTAGAATGTTCATTTGCCTCTTTAACTTATCTGTATCGCTTTCCATGAAATATAGATTCAATTTTCAGTTTGAATGGTGGAATGTGCGCAAAGGAATCTTAACATGGCGTAAACTTCATAAAAAAAGCCGTGAGTTATGAATGTACTATATCGGGTTTACCAACAATACTCTTGGTGTTAGTAGGTAATTTGATCGTAAAAGTTGTTCCCTTTTCCATCACTGAATTCACCTCAATAGTGCCTTTGTTTATATCCACAAACTCTTTACAAAGTTTCAATCCAAGTCCAAAGCCCTTCTCGCTAGTTGTTCCCGGTGTGCTTTTGAGGTCGGTTATAAATAACTGATGGAGTCTTTCTGACTCAATTCCCTGGCCCTGATCCTGAATGCTTAATTCAGATTTCCCTCCTGCCATTTCACCTCTTACAACCACCTCTCCTCCTACTTTGGTGAATTTTATAGCATTGCTCAATAAGTTTCGGATCACTGTTGAAATTGAATTGGCATCCACATAAGCATATACTTCCCCCAGCTCGCAGTCAATTGAGATGTCTTTTGATTGTGCCAATGATTCATACAGCCTCACATTCTCATCGATCAATTCGGTCAAATTAGTTTTCTCTGGATTATGAGGAACACCTCCGATTTGAGAAGTGGCCCAGTTTAAGAGGTTATTAAGCAGGTGGTTCAATTGATCAATGGATTGATCAATTCTACCTCCCATTTCAAGTAGTTTTTCCTGCTTGTTTTTCTTAATAAAGTATTCCAGTTTCTGGCCAACTCCCTGAAGTCCAATCATGGGACTTCTTAGGTCATGAGCAATAATAGAGAAAAACCTGTCTTTGGTTGTATTCAATTCTTCCAGTTTCAGTTTCTGACTCTCAATTTTTCTTTTGTTAGCCGAAATCTGTTTTAGTAAAAGCAGGACGAGTACTAAAAAAATGCCTAATATGATCAAACCAAATAGGTAAACTTGTTTTCTTGATCTTTGAATCTCTTCTTTTTCTGTAAGGTTTATGATCTCTAGTTCTTTCTTCTCAGTCTGATATTTGGCATCTACTTCAGCCAACTGCCTTTGCACCTCCACTTTGTATAAAGAATCACGACTGACAATATATGCGCTATAAAATTCTGTTGCCTTCTTAAAATTCGAGATATCCCGATAGCTGTCAGCCAAAATCTTTTCCGCATCAACGATATGTGGTTGTGACTTAATTCCTTTTGCCAAAACATGTGCTTTTGTAGCATAATCTATGGCTTCTTGATAATTACCCAATTCTCTGTTCAATCGCGCTACATTGTTATAAGTATTTGCCCGATCTCCATCTATCATATCTCTTTCCAGAGCAATTTCATAAAGTTCAATACAACGCTCGTAATCCTTTAGCGCAAAGTAAAGCTCTCCCATATCGTTGAGATTCATGGTGATTGCTCTATCCAATCCAATTTCTTGTGCAATTTTCAGAGATTCCTCCAGGCTCTCTTTGGCTGGCTCATGCTTCGAGTCTTGATAATAAACCACCCCGAGCCTATTGAGGTTATAAGCCAAGGCATCAGTACTATTTGTTTCTTTGGAATGAGAAATAGCAATTTTCAAATAATGCGCAGCAGACTCAAGGTTATTAGCTCCACGATAGATTTCTCCTACTGTTCTGAGCAAAGTATTGTACTGACTTGCATTGACCTCTTTGATCAAATCCAGGTCATCTATCACTGTCTGAGCAGCTAAATCAAATTGTCCCATAGAATAGTACGTCACAGCCAGATCAAAATCGACCCTGGAAGCCTCATAAATTTCATTCTCAGATTTTAAGATTTGCTCTGCTTGAATCAACACATTTTTCGCAGAGTCATAACTGGCTTTGCTCAGCAGCAATGTACCAGTCTTAGCCAATGCCAGTCCCTGCCCTTTTCCATACTTTATTTGGTTACATTTATCAGCCAGTAACTGATAAAACGCAATTGACTCATCTGCGGGAAAATTACTTTCCTCAATTTTTACAAAGAGGCTATCCACACCCGCCTTATTTTTAGTTCCTTTGATTGAATTCTCTATTTCTAGTCCGGTTTGTGAATAAAGTGGTATGCTTAAGCATACATATAAGACTATCTGAAAAAATCTATGCATAGAATAAACTATTGATAAGCAGGTACAATTATTTTAAAAACACTACCTATTCCGCTACTAGTAACAGAAATGGTACCTCTGTTCATTTCTACAAATTCTTTACAGAGTTTTAGTCCAAGCCCAAAACCTTTCTCATTGGTTGTGCCTGGTATACTTCTTATGTTCGCCTTAAAAAGATCATCAAGTTGTTCTTGTTTCATACCAGTACCTTCATCTTCAATGCTCAAATAGGATTGCTCTCCAATTATCTCACCTTTTACCAATATCTCACCTCCTACTTTTGTGAATTTGATAGCATTGCTCAACAGGTTTCGGATCACCGTTGAAATTGAGTTAGCATCCACATAAGCATGTATCTCTTCCATTTTGTAGGCAATGGAGATATCCTTCGATTGTGCTAATGATTCATACAACTTCACATTCTCATCCATCAATTCAGTCAGATTAATTTTTTCCGGATTATGAGGAATTCCCCCGGTTTGAGAAGTGGCCCAGTTCAAGAGGTTGTTAAGCAAGTGATTCAATTGATCAATGGATTGATCAATACGTCCTCCCATTTCAAGTAACTTCTCCTGCTTATTTTTTCTTATGAAGTATTCCAACTTCTGACCAACTCCCTGAAGTCCTATCATGGGGCTTCTCAGGTCATGGGCGATGATGGAAAAAAACTTGTCTTTAGTAGCATTGGCTTCAGAAAGTGCTTTGGTACGTTCATCGACTTTTTTCTCCAAAACCTCATTCTGTTCTTCTAATAACCTGGTCTTGAACTGTTCTTTTTCTAATTCCTTTTCAGCTATCTCTTTACGCATTCCTCTGATTCTGTCTGCCAGCGCAAATGACAAGAGTACAATTTCCAAAGCTCCTCCAAATTCAATAGAAGTCAAGGTGAAAAAATTAGTGGGTAACCATCCAGCACCATGCATAGTTCTAATAACCAACCCTAGTATGTAAGGCACCCAGGCAATCAAATAGAAAAGTGCGGGTTTAAAACCTTTCCTGTACATGATATAACCAACTACAAAGTATGACGGAAATGATAGTAGCACAAGCCATCGGGCAAAACCAAGTATTTCATCGACAGTGTAAAACAAGGTCAAAATGGACATCAATAACCCAAGCCCTGCAATGAGCCACATGTATTGATCGAGACGCTTGTTAAACTCCTGAAGTTTTAAGAATACGGCAGCAAACCTGCTTGAGAAGGTCATACTAATACCAGCGAAAGTCACATAAACTTGTCTATCCAAACCAGGCTGATTTGACCATAAATACTGGTCGCCAAGTCCATTGGTTGAAACAGTTGTTAGAATAGCAAAGATGGTAGCTCCTACATAGAGCAAATAGGCTTTATCTTTTAATGAAAAGTACAATAACAAATTGTACAGCGCCATTACCGTCATTAGGCCAAAGAAAACACCCAGAAGCAAACTTCTCAGGTCAGTATCTCCTTGAAAAGCCTGAATGGAATCCGCATCCTGATAATGACCTGAGTCAGAAATATCAAACACTTCAAATCCAAATAAGCTCGATGTGCAGAATAAGAGGGTTATCAAAAAGATACCTCTCGAGACAAGCTTTTTTTGTAACGTAATATTCAGTGAGTTCAAAACCTTAGTGTTCTGTCTTATGAATATACCGAATGCATTTGCAAAAGTGTTTTAATCCGTTGCCGTGTCTATTTTTTACTAAAGATTGTCCTTTTTTAACTGGTCAACAGCATAGTTTGCTGCTCTTGCCGTAAAGGCCATATAAGTTAATGAAGGGTTTTGACATGCTGAAGAGGTCATAAAAGATCCATCTGTCACAAATACGTTCTTTACAGAATGCACCTGGTTCCAGCCATTTAAAACCGAGGTTTTAGGGTCCCTACCCATTCTAGCAGTACCCATTTCATGTATACCCAAACCCATGTTGGCACCAAGGTCGTATGTTTCCACATTGCTAAATCCGGCTGTTTCCAACATTTCGGCAGCTTGTTCTGCTATGTCCTCCCTCATAGCAAGTTCATTCTGCCCAAATCCGGCATCAAAAACAACCGTTGGTAAACCCCATTTATCTTTCCGATTGTAGTCCAGTGTCATTTGATTCTTGTGATCAGGTAAACACTCACCAAAACCTTCCAGTCCCATTGTCCATTCTCCAGGATATTGCATTTTGTCTTTAACTTCTCCTCCAACTGCCATTTCTGCTATGTTAGCTGTCCAGTTATTACGAGATGCACTACCCTGATAGCCGTAACCTCTAACAAAACCATCTACCCTCGATTTCTTATCTATATTCCTGAATCTTGGAATGTAAATACCATTGGGTCTACGCCCCTTATGGTATTTATCTTCAAACCCCTCAAACTTTCCATAAGCACCAACTTCCAAGTGATGATCCATAATATTATGTCCCAATTCTTCCGAGTCATTCCCCATACCATTGGGAAAACGATTGCTTTTGGATTGCATCATAATTGATGCAGAGGCTATTGCAGAAGCACACAAGAAAATAACTTTAGCAAAGTACTCTGTCGATTCTCCAGAATTACTGTCAATTACCCTAACTCCAGTTGCTTTTTTATTATGTTCATCATAAATCACTTCATGAACAATAGCATCTGTAACCACAGTGAGCTTCCCTGTAGCTTCCGCTGCTGGCAAGGTTGATGACAGACTACTAAAATAACCTCCATAAGGACACCCTCTTCTACATCGGTTTCTGTACATGCAGTTAGTCCTATTCCCATGATTTTCATGGTTCAATGGGCCAGTCAAATGAGCTGTCCTACCAATGGTGACAAACCGGTTTTTTATTTTGGATTCCACTTCATTCATGAAGTGAGACTCGACACAGTTCATTTCCATTGGAGGAAGAAATTGACCATCGGGCAATTGTCTGAAACCACGGTTTTCACCACTTACCCCAATAAACCTTTCTACATGGTCGTACCATGGAGCTATATCTTTGTACCTCACTGGCCAATCAACTGCTATACCTTCTTTTAAGTTAGCTTCAAAGTCCATAGGACTTAAACGATAGGATTGCCTTCCCCAGGTGATTGATCTACCTCCCAAATGATAACCTCTCATCCAGTCGAAGCGTCTCTTTTCCTGGTATGGGTGCTCACTATCTTTCACAAAGAAGTGCTTCCCTGCCTGATCTATTGTATAGCCGGTTCTTCCTTGTTTTGGATAATCTTTCTCCATTTCAGATCCTGGTACCTTCCCTCTGTTAGGTAAGTCCCATTTGTCTTTCATGGCAGTAGTATAGTCTTTGAGGTGTTCAACTTTCCGTCCTCTTTCAAGCACCAAAGTATTCAGCCCATTTTCAGTTAATTCCTTGGCAGCCCAGCCACCTGTAATTCCCGAACCTACTACAATTGCATCGAAGCGGTGGTTATTCTGATTATTCATTATTAGTATTCAAAAGAGTGTTTACCGAAAATAAAAAGCCCCGTGTTGAGCAGGGCTTTTCGTTCGATTTATAATGATCACACACTAGACCATGACTTTTGTCCTGGCTTAAGTGGAATACATCCATTGTAATTTTGTGGTACAGGGTCATAGGCCATCACCTCTTCTCCTATCAATTCTGACGTGAAGTAACTTCTAAAAGTTGCGTCAACGGCAGTAGTCACAAAGTGAGCTTCAACAAACTCATCTGATTTCTCTCCAGCATCTCCAAACGTTTCACGATAACGTTTTAGAATATCTGGATTATCATTGTACCTTCTAAAATAACTATTTATCACATCAGTTATCTGTTGTACGCTAGCTTTGTTAAATGATACTTCCTGACTTTCGTTAAAGTTATCGACAAAAACAGAGAGCCCTTGTTTAAAATATTCTGATTCCTTTTCTGAGTTTAACACGGCAAAGGACTGATCCAAATGACTCGGTACTCCAGCATCAATTGCCCCGGGGGTATTTGTTTTTGGTGCTATAGCTTCACAAATTTTTTCCATTTGAGCAGCCTCCTCGGGAGTGAAAAAAACTGGTACCCAGTTTACCTCAGGTGATGCCGAGCAACCCTGCATGGCACCAAACAGCATACTTGATGAAAACAAAGCTGCCGAACCAAAGCCAATATTTTTAAGTGCTTCTCTTCTTTCCATGATTTAGAGGTTTCCTTTTTTAATTTGATCTGATGCATAATTTGCTGCTCTGGCTGAAAATGCCATATATCCTAAAGATGGATTCTGACAACCAGAGGATGTCATAAATGCACCATCTGTTACAAACACATTCTTACAGGCATGAACCTGATTCCACTTATTCAATACTGAAGTTTTAGGGTCTCGTCCCATTCTAGCTGTCCCCATCTCGTGAATACCTAAGCCCATATTCGGCCCGTTGTCATAGGTACCAACGTTTTTGAACCCAGCTGCTTCCAGCATTTCTGCACCTGCTGCTGCCATATCTTTTCTCATTTCGTATTCATTTTCATGAAAATTTGCGGCATCAAACCTAACCTGTGGTAGTCCCCACTGATCCAAGTTGTCATAATCCAACCTCATGTGATTCTTATGTTGAGGAAGCACTTCTCCAAAACCCATAAATCCCATGGTCCAGCCTCCTGGTTCCATCAGTGCATCTTTGACATTGCCCCCTACTCGTGTATTTCTCATTTCGGCAATAGTACGCCCCCATCCTTCACGGCCTGCTCCTCCCTGGTATCCATATCCGCGAATGAAATTATTCATATTTGAGCTCCCTCCTAAATTTCTAAATCTAGGGATGTAAATACCGTTTGGTCTTCGCCCTTTGTAGTATTTGCCCTCATAGCCTTCTACTGTAGAATAAGCTCCCACTCCTAAATGGTGGTCCATGATGTTATGCCCCAGTTCACCACTATCGTTTCCCAGTCCGTTTGGAAAACGTTGACTCTTTGATTGCATCAAAATACTTGCCGATGCAATTGCTGATGCACAAAGAAAAACCACCTTAGCATAGTATTCCGTGGACTCCTTTGTATTCTGATCTATTACACGAACCCCTGTTGCCTTTCCTATGTTATCATCATAAATCACCTCATGCACAATGGCATCAGTCTGAATAGTAAGGTTCCCACTTGCCACTGCAGCAGGGAGCGTTGAAGAAAGACTTGAGAAATACCCTCCATATGGGCACCCTCTCATACATCTGTTCCTCATCAAGCATTTTCCTCTGCCACCCGGGTTTTTATGGTCGGGTTGACTAGTAGTCAACATTTCCGTTAAATGAGCTGTTCTCCCTATAGTCACCCACCTGTTATTCCATTTGCTTTCAACAGCTTTCCTAAAATCCTTCTCCACACAATTCATCTCCATTGCTGGTAGAAATTGTCCATCAGGCAGTTGTTTGAACCCTCTATTTTCACCATTCACTCCTATATAGCGTTCTACATAGTCGTACCATGGCTTAATATCTTTATAGCGAACTGGCCAATCTACTCCAAATCCATCTTTCTTGTTTGCCATAAAATCTATATCGCTTAGTCTATAACTCTGCCGTCCCCAGGTTATTGACCTTCCTCCTAAGTGATAACCTCTCATCCAGTCAAACCTCGAATCTTCCTGATAAGGGTGCTCACTATCTTTAACAAAAAAATGTCTGTGAGCTTCTGCTGTAGTATAGCCTGTTCGATTCTGTTTAGAGTAATCCTTTTCAACGACATCTCTAGGAGTTCTACCTCTGTTGGGTAGGTCCCAGGTATCCATTCCGGCCGTATGATAGTCTTTGATATGCTCTACTTTTCGGCCGCGTTCTAACACCAATGTCTTGAGGCCATTTTCGCTAAGCTCTTTAGCTGCCCAACCTCCACTGATTCCGGAACCAACGACAATAGCATCAAAGGTTCTCTGTTGCCTTGCATTAAGGTTTAAATTCATTGAGATAATTATTGAGTAAAAAAATAAACAATCGTATCCAGCGCGTTTTTCGGATAGATTAGAAAGATAGGCAGAAAGCTATAAAAATAATAGTGTGGTACACTGTCTGATATTATGCAACACGCATAAACGTAGCACCTTGAATGTGCTATTGTAAGGACAGAAAGGAAACTCAACACTTAGTTCAGTAATAGTTTGAACTAAGCGGGTTTTTAATAGAATACCTCTAAAGAATCGAGACAAAAAAAGCCTCACAGAATGAGGCTTTTATTTAGTATTCATCTTCGTTAAAGAAGAAGTCTTCTTTAGTCGGATAATCCGGCCAAATTTCTTCAATGTTTTCATACGGCTGACCGTCATCTTCAAGTTCCTGAAGATTCTCTACAACCTCTAATGGAGCTCCTGAGCGAATTGAGAAGTCAATCAACTCATCTTTAGTAGCCGGCCAAGGGGCATCTTCTAAATATGATGCAAGTTCTAATGTCCAGTACATTTCTCTTCTTGTTTAATGGCGTGCAAAAGAATAGAATAAATTCCTAAAATTCAAATGCTTAAAAGCAATTATTTCAAAGGCAATCATCTAATCGCCAAATGATTATTCTGAAAGCACTAATGTTCGCTCTTTAGTTCATTCAAAATAGCCTTTTTGATTTCTACCTTACGTTTTTGTTGGTTCAATTTTTTTTCCAACAATCCATCTAAGCCTTTTGCTGTATTGAACTTCCCAAGGTTTTCCTCAAAAGTTCTTAATTCATTATAATCTCTGTCCAACAAATTCTTCAACAATCTAACTCTCAACTTCTTTAGATCATCTTTATTGCTTCCGTTCTTTGCTTTTTTCTTTACGAGTGAATCTAAAAATACCTTCTCGGATATTACTCCAGTCAAAAACAAATACTTTTCAGAAAGCTGTCCTCCCGTTTTCTGATCTATAGAACCAATATTTTTCCACTCTCTCTGGATCTCAGAAAGGTTAACTTCTGGCAAAATCACTTTGTTCGCAGATTCCAATTTCGCAATAAGTTCTTCTTTTGCCTTCAGGTTATCTTTAGCACTAAGCTTGCCCTTTTCTTTGGCTTGCTGCTTTGCAGCTTTCAAAGATGCCTTTATAATATTCTGAAATTGCTGCCAAAAGGCATTATGCTTAACCGGTTTAATTTTACCCAAGCCTTGCCATTCTTCTTTGAAAACTCTGATTGCCACCTTAAGCTCTGATAAGCTCTTTACGGATTTTAACCCCTCGGCCTTTTTTAGGAATTCTTCAAAATCAGCTTCCTTATCCGACATCATTTTTTCAAGGTCCGTATAAAAAGCAGCACGTCTTTCATAAAAGCCTTTTCTCAATTTTTCATAAGTACTTTCGATTTGTTCCTTATGAGTATCAGAAACGGCTCCTGTTTTAATCCACTTGGTTTGAATTTCTTTTATTGCCAAAGACGCAGACTTCCATTCGTGACTTTCAGCCACTACTTTCAGTTCTTCAAGTAGTGCTGTTTTAATCTGAAGGTTTTTATGCCTGTTGGCTTCAATGTAAGTATTAAGCTCTTGGTGCAGTCCCTCTAAAATTTTATATAAACTGGTAAAGTCGCCCAGAGCATCAAATTTGCATAAGGTCTCCTTTAGATGAAGTACTTTCATCAGGAAAGAGCCTTTATTAGCATTAGACTCAATTTTAATCTTTACTTGCTCAACCTGAGCAGAAATTAACTCAAATCTTTCTGCATAATATGACAGCGCTTGCTCCTCGCTATCTCTTACTTCACCTATCTCTTGATCAGGGAACTCCAGAAAGGCTTTTCTAATAACCTTTCCATCTTCTATATAGCCGTACTCTAAATTTTCCAATTGACCTTTTTCCATTAGGGCTCGAAAATAGTTAATTCAATTTATTGCGCTTAATCCGAACATATTTTTTAGCATATTTGATCCAAAATCTGCTACAATGAGTGATAATAAGATCATTTTCTCAATGGCCGGAGTGAGTAAAATTTATCCGCCTAATAAACAAGTATTAAAAAACATATATCTGTCATTTTTCTACGGAGCGAAGATTGGCGTTCTCGGGCTCAATGGAGCAGGTAAATCTTCACTACTCCGAATTATTGCTGGAATGGACAAGGAATATCAAGGAGAGGTAGTATTCTCTCCGGGATATACTGTGGGTATGCTGGAGCAAGAACCGGCACTGGATCTTGAGAAAACTGTAAAACAAGTGGTTGAAGAAGGTGCTCAAGAGACTGTTGATCTTCTAAATCAATTCGAAGAAATAAACCTGAAGTTTGCCGACCCTGGCGTTCTGGCTGATCCTGATGCTATGAATCAGCTGATTGAAGATCAAGGTAAAGTTCAAGAGCAGCTTGATCAATTAAATGCATGGGAACTGGACTCCAGGTTGGAAAGAGCAATGGATGCATTGAGAACTCCACCAGCTGACGCCCTTATAAAGAACCTATCTGGTGGTGAAAAAAGAAGAGTAGCATTATGCAGATTACTCATTAAAGAACCGGATGTGTTGTTACTTGATGAGCCTACTAACCACCTTGATGCAGAATCGGTTCATTGGCTAGAGCAACACCTAAGACAATATAAAGGAACCGTAATAGCAGTAACTCACGACCGTTACTTCCTTGACAATGTAGCTGGATGGATTCTTGAACTAGACAGAGGTGAAGGTATTCCTTGGGAAGGTAATTATTCATCTTGGTTAGATCAGAAACAGAAAAGATTAGCAGATGAAGAAAAAAGCGAGTCTAAACGACAAAAGACACTTCAGCGTGAACTTGAGTGGGTTCGTATGTCACCGAAAGGTCGTCAGGCAAAATCTAAAGCACGTTTGAGCGCTTATGATAAATTGGTTGGACAGGAAGCTTCAGAGAAAGAACAAAAATTGGAACTCTATATCCCTGCAGGACCGAGACTTGGGTCTAAGGTTATTGAAGCAAAAGGAGTTTCCAAGGCGTTCGGTGACAAATTACTTTATGAAAATCTCGAGTTTTCCCTACCTCAAGGAGGTATAGTTGGTATTATTGGCCCCAACGGTGCTGGTAAAACAACATTATTCAACTTAATAACAGGAAGAGAGCAGGCTGATTCTGGTGACTTTGAAGTAGGCTCTACTGTTGATATTGCTTATGTAGACCAAGAACATACTCGACTCGACCCTAACAAAACTGTCTGGGAGGTTATTTCAGAAGGCAATGAGTTAATTAGTTTGGGAGGAAAAGAAATTAATTCAAGGGCATATGTCAGTCGATTCAACTTCAATGGTAACGATCAAAACAAGAAAGTAAGCGAGTTATCAGGAGGTATGCGAAACCGAGTACACCTTGCACTAACACTTAAACAAGGAGCCAACCTTTTATTGTTAGACGAACCTACTAACGATCTGGACGTAAACACTTTAAGAGCTCTTGAGGAAGGGCTAGATAATTTTGGTGGTTGTGCAGTAATTATTTCGCACGACAGATGGTTTTTAGATAGAGTATGTACGCATATTCTTGCATTCGAAGGAGACTCACAGGTTTATTGGTTCGAAGGTTCTTACTCTGAGTATGAGGAAAATCGTAAGAAGCGATTGGGTGATGTTGATCCAACAAGAATCAGATATAAGAAACTAAGTTGAAAAGGTGTCTCCTTTTAGTTAAATTGGGTTTAACCTTAAACTACAACTAGCATGAAAAAAAGAGGAATTTTTATACTGGCTGTTTGCTTTCTGAGTATACCCGTACTTAGTCATGCTCAAACAACCACAGGATCGGAAATAACAGGAACCGGGGGGCTTGACTTGAGAATGCGCAACGATGGTAGGATGTTAGTAAGAAGCCGGATTCCTGTTGATGCCAATATTGATTACACTCCCTACCTTTACAAGGATTTTAGGAAGGCCAGCATCATACTACTAAAAGGAGATACTGTTGAAGGTGTATATAAGTACAATATTGAAACTGAAGCTTTGGAGCAATCAGGAAGCGATAGAATCATTCCATGGAACATTGTAAAATCCTTTACTTTGGATGCTACTGCTGAGGATGGCACTAAGAGTTTTTCCAATATCAAACTGGCTTGGCCGAAAAGCCCATATGGTGGTTTCATTCAGGATGTAACCAGTTCCCCCTTTGTTAAGGTAAAACACTACTTAGAGTTTATTCCTAGCAACTATGATCCTACTACTGATATAGGCTCAATGAATGATGAAATCAAAACTCTTTCAACCAAATACTTAAAGGTCAATAAAAAGTGGATTGAAATCCCAAATACCAAAGGAGCTTTCTACAACTTGTTCGGAAGCTATTCTGACCCGCTCAGAAAATACGCAAGAAAGAACAAGTTGAAGTTTAAAAACCCAGAAGACGTTGGAAAAATGGTAACCTGGGTGTCTAAAAGGAAAAATTAACATCCTGTTTTAACTCAGGATGAAGGCTTAAGGCTACCGGACAATTCAATCCGATATCTTTAAGCCATTTCTTTTCCTCTTCACTCGCGGTACAGTTATCCCAATGAAACGATACCTCCAGCCTTGAAATTCTTCGGGGGTTGGCAGACATGATTTTTGTGGTCTCCAGTCGCATGCCACTCATATCTATACCTTCTTTTTCTCCTGCTATGGCCATTACTGTCATCATACAACTACCTAAAGCAGCAGCAACAGTATCGGTTGGAGAAAAGGTTTCTCCCTTTCCATTATTATCAACAGGTGCGTCTGTAATAAACTGATTGCCAGACTTAACATGAGTAGCGGTTGTCCTAAGACCGCCATTATATTCAGATTTGATAGTTGCCATAAACTAAGCAGAGTAATTTTTCGTTAATTTAGAGACCTTATTTTTACCTTCAAAGTTGTATGCGCTCATTTATTAGAAGCCTGTTTTTATTCCTGACATTAATTTCCTCCATTAACATGTTTGCTCAAGAAACTGATGGCGAATATGAGGTTGAAAACGTATTTGGGATCAGTAAAGCAAGCAATGGAGGGTTAATCAGTGGTTTCTATTTTCGCCATTCTAAAGTACTGGGCGAGGGCAATTTGATGAACTATGGAATTGAGGTGGTTAATATCAAACACGGAAGAGAAACCAAAGAAACGACAATAACAGGGAGTTCATTCGTTTTTGGTAAGTCAAATTACTTACTGGCCATAAGGCCTACTTATGGAAGGGAAAAGGTACTATTCAAAAAAGCTCCCCAGCAAGGAGCTCGAATTACCGCACTTGTAGCAGTTGGCCCTTCATTTGGAGTTGAAGTACCATATTTTATTGAACTGAACGGAAATAGAAAAGAACAATACGACCCCGGCAACCCCAATCATGCGCGAAACTTCATTATAGGAGCAGCAGGGCCTTTCAGAGGCATAGGCCAGTCAAATTTTGTATTGGGAGCTCATGCCAAAGCTTCATTAACTTTTGAAACCAATTCTACTAAAAAAAGAGTGTTTGGGGTTGAATTAGGTTTCTCTCTTGACGTTTATTCTCGTGAAATTGAAATCCTACCTGTATCTAACAATCAGAGTACTTTTGCGGCAGCTTTCATAGCTATATACTTCGGTAGAAGAAGATAGCCTCCATCGCTTTTTATTTGGAACCTTTGGCTTACCTTTGTGTTTCTATAGACAGAGGAGAAAGCTATGATAGAACTACCTGTCGTTTCGAAAGAAACCGAAGAGAGAAAAAGGAAGCCAAACTGGCTTCGTGTAAAACTTCCTATTGGCCCAGAATATGCCAAAGTCCGAAAGTTGGTGGACAACCACAAACTCCACACCATTTGCGAAAGTGGTAATTGCCCAAACATGGGAGAATGCTGGGGAGCAGGAACTGCAACCTTTATGATCCTGGGAAATGTTTGTACCAGATCTTGTTCATTTTGTGCAGTTGCAACTGGCAGACCCCCTGAATATGATCAAGAAGAGCCTAAAAGGGTTGCTGAAGCTATTAAATTGATGGGTGTTAAGCATGCTGTAATCACTTCTGTTAACAGGGATGAACTGAAAGACAGAGGTGCTGAAATCTGGTATCAAACCGTAGTTGAGACTAAAAAACTGAGCCCTGAAACTACTATAGAAACACTTATTCCTGATGTAAAAGGAAACTGGGAAGCCCTATATAGAATGATTGACGCAGGTCAGGAAGTGGTTTCTCATAATATGGAAACTGTAAAAGATCTTTATAGACGTGTACGCCCTCAAGCTAAGTATGATAGAAGCTTAGAAGAGTTAAAGCGCATTAAGGAATATGGCAAAAGATCTAAAACTGGAGCCATGTTAGGACTTGGTGAAACGGATGATCAGATATTCAGATTGATGGATGACCTTGCTGAAGTTAAACTTGATATTTTAACTTTAGGGCAATACTTACAACCAACCAAAATGCATCATGAGGTAATTGAATATGTGCACCCAGACAAATTTGAGTCTTTGAAAGAAGAAGGACTTAAAAGAGGAATAAAGTATGTTGAGTCGGGACCTTTAGTAAGGTCGTCTTATCATGCTGAACGACATGTTCATGTATAAATAGAAATTAACAAAAACATAAAAGGCCGCATATGCGGCCTTTCTTTTTATCTACTGTTTGTTGTCTCTAAGCTATCACTTCCTCTTCAGCATAAACATCAACAGGAATACAGCTACACATCAGGTTTCTGTCTCCATAAGCAGAATCTATTCTTCCAACAGTTGGCCAGAACTTAGCCACTTTCACATACTCTGCAGGGTAAACTGCTTTGTTTCTGCTATATGGCATTTCCCATTCATCAGATAAAGCCACCTCTGCTGTATGTGGCGCATTGGTCAATACATTGTTACCCACTTCTGCTGCACCATCAGCAATCTCCTGAATTTCCTCACGAATACTTAACATTGCATCGCAAAAACGATCCAATTCTGCTTTTGACTCAGACTCAGTAGGTTCGATCATTACTGTTCCAGCTACTGGGAAGGATACAGTTGGTGCATGGAAACCATAATCCATCAAACGCTTGGCAATATCTTCAACTTCAATTTTTTGAGCTTTGAAGTCGCGACAATCAACGATCATCTCGTGAGCGCACCTTCCTTGTGTACCAGTATACAGAATTGAATACTCTTGTTCTAACCTTGCCTTAATGTAATTCGCATTAAGAATGGCCATTTTGGTAGCATTTGTCAACCCTTCTACCCCCATCATTGCAATATATGCATATGATATGGTCAGAATGCTAGCGCTACCCCATGGTGCTGCAGAAATTGCAGAAATCGCCTCATTTCCTCCTGCTTCAACCACTGGGCTACCCGGTAAGAAAGGAGCCAGATGGGCAGCAACCCCAATAGGTCCCATGCCAGGACCACCACCACCATGAGGTATACAAAATGTTTTATGAAGGTTAAGGTGACATACATCTGCTCCAATAAGGCCAGGGTTCGTCAAACCAACCTGGGCATTCATATTAGCACCATCCATATAAACCTGTCCTCCATGCTCATGAATCAAATCACAAACTTCTTTGATACTCTCTTCAAACACACCATGAGTAGATGGATAGGTAACCATGAAAGAGGCTAGATTCTCGCTGTGCTGTTCAACCTTAGCTTTTAAATCATCTAAATCGATATTACCTCTTTCGTCACACTTTACAATCACCACTTTCATTCCAGCCATAACTGCTGATGCAGGGTTAGTACCGTGTGCTGATGCAGGAATTATGGCCACATTTCTATGATGATCTCCCCTACTCTGATGGTAAGCTCTAATAACCATTAGTCCGGCATACTCACCTTGAGCTCCTGAGTTTGGTTGCAAAGAAACATCCGCAAAACCAGTAATTTCTGAAAGCCAGTCTACCAAATCCTTAAACATGGACTGGTACCCCTGACACTGATTGGCAGGAACAAACGGGTGCATATTTCCGAACTCAGGCCAGGTTACAGGAACCATTTCAGCAGTAGCGTTAAGCTTCATTGTGCATGAGCCTAGAGAAATCATAGAATGCACTAAAGAAAGGTCTTTGTTCTCCAGTCTCTTGATATAGCGAAGCATCTCATGTTCAGACTGATACTGGTTGAAAACAGGGTGAGTAAGAAATTCACTGGTTCTATTCAAACTCTCAGGAAAATCTATTTCCACTGAATTAGCTAATGCATTAACATCGGTATCATTTGTTTCTCCTGTTGCCTCAGCAAAGATGTTCAACACTCTTTCTATATCTGAAACATTAGTAGTTTCATCAACAGATATACCAATATCTCCACCTTCAAAGTACCTGAAGTTCACTTCATTGTTTTCAGCAATTGATTTCACCTTTGAAGACAAAGTATCATCACTCTGAACTCTTAGCGTATCAAAGAAAACTTTGTTCGTTTGAACAAGACCCATTTTGCTTAGTCCACTGTCCAGAAGTCTTGCCGTACCATTAATAGTTCCAGCGATTGATCTCAACCCCTCGGGGCCATGGTAAACACCGTACATCCCAGCCATTACACCTAGTAATACCTGAGCTGTACAAATATTAGAAGTGGCCTTCTCTCTTCTGATATGTTGTTCACGAGTTTGAAGTGCCATTCTATATGCTTTGTTTCCATTACTGTCTAGAGAAACACCTATAATTCTTCCAGGAATCTGTCTTTTATATTCTTCTCTTGTTGCAAAGAAAGCAGCATGCGGACCACCAAATCCCATTGGTACTCCGAAACGCTGTGTTGTTCCAACAACAGCATCCGCTCCCATTTCACCAGGAGGAGTTAAAAGCACAAGTGACATGAGATCTGCAGCAGCTGCAACGAAAACATTTTGCTCCTTAGCTGCAGCAATAAATGCTGAAAAATCTTTTACATTTCCATCACCACCAGGGTACTGATAAAGCACACCATATAGATTAGGATCTGTTATATCCAACTCATCGATGTTTCCTACTTCCAGTTCAATACCAACTGGCACTGCTCTTGTTTTAAGCACATCGAGTGTCTGAGGGAAAATATTTTTATCTACAAAAAACTTATTGGCTGTTTTCTTTTCTTTCTTTCTTAAACCAGCAAACATAGTCATAGCCTCTGCTGCCGCTGTAGCTTCATCAAGAAGAGATGCATTGGCAATTGGCATGCCTGTTAAATCAATAACTAATGTTTGGAAATTGATTAGTGCTTCAAGTCTGCCTTGAGCAATTTCGGCTTGGTAGGGAGTGTAAGCTGTATACCACCCTGGGTTCTCTAGAATATTTCGTTGAATTACACCTGGCACTATTGTTCCGTAGTACCCCATTCCAATATAAGATTTGAAAACACTGTTTTTTTCAGCTGTTTCCTTCAGGTCATTCAAGAATTGAAACTCAGATTTAGCGTCTGGCAGGTTTAATGGCCTGTCCATTCTAATACTTTCAGGTATGGTTTCATTGATCAGCGCATCTACACTTTCTGCACCAATTACCTGAAGCATTTCTTCGATTTCTGCTTTCTGAGGCCCATTATGTCTGTTTTCAAACTTTGGGGCTTGGGTCAAATCAATCTTTGTCATTTCTGAATTCCAATAAGTTGTAATTTCCTCTTCCAAAAGAGAAGCAAATGTAAGAGACAAAGGCTTGATATCCTTACATATCCAGCCAAAAAAAACTTCCGTACAAATAAGATTTTCATGAGGGTTTTAAAATTATGTTTAGCTTTAGAGCTGCTAAAAATTTGTAGTAACTAATTGTTTATAAAATGAGGAAATTAAAGGCGTCCTTTTTAGGATTATTAGTATTAGGCTTTTCAGTGACTGCCCAAGATGCGTCTGTTAAGTATGCTAATACGATTACCCCACAAGACATGAGAGCTAAGCTTTCTGTCTTAGCTTCGGATGAGTTTGGAGGTAGAGAAACAGGAACTGAAGGCCAAAAGAAGGCATCGAGGTTCTTAGAAGACTTCTATAAGAAAATTGGCTTATCAGGACCAGTAGATGGCACCTATCGCCAGAAATTCAGCATGTACCAATCTGACTGGTCGGATGTATACATCAAGGCCAAAGGAAAAAAGAAAATGAATGGAGACGATTTCATTTTCTCGGGAAATGCCAACATGAATAAAGAGATGAAGCTAAAAACCCGCTTCATTGGAAAAGTTACTGCAGACACCGACCTGTCAGGTGTTGAAGGTTTGGGAGTAATAGTAGTTGCTCCTAACAGAGATGCTTTCACCAAGTTGAGAGAAAGCGGAGCAAAGGCAATTTTTGTTATCAGTGCAAATGACGATCAATTCAAACAAACTTTACCGAGACAGGTAAGATTCCGAATGAAGAGTAGACTAAGATTTGAAAAAGAATCAACTGCTCCTGAGAGTATCTTATTCTTTGTGACTAAGTCGCTTGCTGCTTCTATGATGAACACATCTGAAGATAAAATTGATAATAACGCTTCTTCTATTAAGGACAGAACTGTACGTTTCCAGGTTAAGCAAAAACTTAGTGAGCTAGCTACCGAAAACATGATGGCTTTCTTAGAAGGAACGGATTTAAAAGACGAAGTATTAGTTATATCATCTCACTATGATCACATCGGTCAGAACGAAGATGGAACTGTAATCAACAATGGTGCAGACGATGATGGTTCTGGTACCACAGGTGTAATGGAAATAGCTGAAGCATTTGCTCAAGCTGCCCTTGAAGGCCACAGACCAAGAAGAAGTATTCTTTTCTTAAATGTAACTGGTGAGGAAAAAGGACTTTTAGGTTCTGCTTACTATTCTGATCACCCAATCTTCCCAATCGAAAATACTGTCAATAACCTTAACATTGATATGATTGGACGTGTTGATCCAGAGCATGAGAATGACAGAGATTATGTATATGTAATTGGTTCTGAAAAACTTTCTAGCCACTTAAAAGTAGTTTCTGAGTATGCTAACATCACGTACACTGGTTTAAATTTAGATTACAGATACGATGACCCTAATGATAGAAATCGTTTCTACTATAGATCTGACCACTACAACTTCGCTAAAAAAGGTATTCCAATTATCTTCTACTTTAACGGTACGCATGCTGATTACCACAGACCTACCGACACTGTAGATAAAATTGAATTTGACGTAATGGCCAAAAGAGCTCAGTTGGTATTCCATACTGCATGGCTATTAGTAAACAGAGATAAAAGAACCCCTGTTGACACAAAAGATGACATGGATTACGGTAACTAAATCCTATTCAGAAAAGTATAAAAAAGGAGTCGTAAGACTCCTTTTTTATTGGCTGCTACTTTTATCAAACCCTAAAAATGAGATCATGTGAAACCTTCCTGTTCTCATTTAGTACATTCTAAACAATTGATCTTTTGAAAGCACTATGCCCACACTACATATACTAAATGGCGACAGCACCCTTAACATCTTCAAGACTACTGGTATTGAAGGAGATACATTTGTTTGGAGAGATGTACTGGTTGAAGGGCCAATATCTGGTCCAATAGGAACTCTTGAATTCTGGAATGACAGAGAGACTTTTATGTCAAAGTATTTTAGTCTACAGGAAGGAGAATATGCAAAAGCAATCAAAACACCATTTCAAGAAATGGAAAAGAACCTCAGTACATATGATGAAATCATACTGTGGTTTGAATATGACCTGTTTTGTCAAATTAATATGCTCGCGCTAATCGATTGGTTAGCTCATAAAAGAAAAATCAATATCTCTTTAGTATGTACTGGGAAAGTTGATGGATCAGATAGGCTCTACGGGCTTGGCGAAATACACTCTTCTGAATACAAAAACTTATATGAGAACAGAATCAAGTTAGAAGGCTCAGCATTTGATTTTGCGTCTAATGTCTACAGAGCATATTGCTCCTCTAACCCCAATACGCTCCTTAGACCTGACCAGTCTTCTTCTACTGAGTTTCCTTATCTATCTTCCGCTTTAGAGAGTCATTCAAAGAGGTTTCCCAACACCAGAACCGGTTTGACTGAAACAGAAGAGCAGCTTATTCAATTTATTAATGAGGGTGAGACCGATAAGATGAAATTAATTGGCAAAATGTTACGTTGGCAAACCTATCAGGGTTTTGGCGACCTTCAGTACTCTATCACACTCAATGGATTAAAGCCTCTATTTGATGACTTCGATAATCTTGTGCTAAAGCCACAAATTGATAAGCAAACTGTAGAATCCTTAGTTAACAGAAACTACTTTTTCGGAGGGCAAAAAATGAGTGATTGGTATTGGGATGAAAATAAAAAAGCACTTGTACCAAAAGTATAAGTGCTTTAAGACTTCTATATCAATGTAGAAGTTTATATCATTTTCCTGTTGTCAACCTTACTCTTCCATCCTCAATTCGGATATCAACATCGGCAGAACCACCATTTAATTCCAGCTTAGAACGTCTCTCACTTTTTGAAATAGTATCGAATGCTGAAGAGGCAGTAATTCTTCCATCATCTTTGGATACGTTAAACAGACCTCCTCCTTTTAGAACAATGAAGTCAATGTCGGCATCATCGCCACGTAATTCATAAACCCCTTTGTCTGCAAGAGAAGTCTCAATTGAGATATTACCGTCCTCAGCAGTTAACTCTACTCTTTCGAAATTTCCGTTTCTGACATCCACATCTCCATCATCTGAACTGATATAGATTGAACCATTTCCACCATCCATTTTCAGATCACCATCTTCTAGCTGAAGATCAAAATCATCACCATTACATTCTATCAGTTCAATATCTCCATCATCAACCTCCATAGAGATATCTCCATTCACACTTCTGATCACATAGTCATCATCATCACCTTTGATTCTTAAAGAACCATTCGCAGGCATTTCAATCTCTATCTTATATTCTACTCTTTGTGACCCTATCTGAAATCTAACCCCACGCCTTTCTCTTTCGGTGATATACAAATCACCGCCTTTCTCCTCAACCTCCACATCGAATTTTCTACTTCCGGAGCTGATGCCCCTAACGCTTTCCATCCTGTCGATTACCAAATGCACATCGCTCCTATCTGAGCCAGTGATTTTAATATCTGCATCATTGGTTTTTAAATGAACTGTACCATCTGACGAAAGCTTGTAAAGCTCATCAAGGTGATAATTACTGTCTCTTTGTGCCGATACCGGATTGACCATAAGGGTCAGCAAGAAAAGACTTGAGAATAAAAGTTTTGTTTTCATGATTTTTGAGTTGTTTGTAAAAGCAAGTTAGGGATTTCAAAAGAAATTGGCTAACGCCCAATTATCTCCTTCTTTTTTTGCCTCTGCTATTGCGTTTTTTTGCGTTCCCCTTTTCCTGAAACTTGCGCTTCTTTTCATGAAATGCTCCCTTGAAGTCTGGGTCTGCCTTTTTCCTTATGTTATCCAATGCCCTGTTTATTTCCTGCTGCTCAATAAAAGGTGTCTTTTCTACTATTACCGCTTCAGGTATTTCAGCCTTAGGTATTTCCTGATCAATGAGTTTTTCTATTGCCGGAATACTATTCATTTCCAACTGGTTAGCAAAGGTGATGGCTACCCCTTCGTTTTCAGCCCTTCCCGTACGCCCAACCCTATGTACATAATCCTCATACATAAGAGGAACATCAAAGTTGATTACATGACTAACCATTGACACGTCCATTCCCCTAGAAGTCACATCAGTAGAAACCAATACACGAACATGACCTCCCTTAAATTCATCCATTGCGTTGATTCGCGAATTCTGTCCCTTATTTGCATGAATCACTCTTACAGGCCCCATGGACTTTCTATCCAAATAATGTGCAATGTTATCGGCATTGGTTTTAGTTTTAACAAAGACAATCACTCGCTCAAAAGACGAATCATTTAAAAAGTGGCTTAGTAAATTAAGCTTGGTCTTAAAATTGGGTACTTGATACAAAACCTGATCAATGGTTTCTGCTACCGTAGCTTGGGGAGCTACTTCAACACGTTCCGGAAATTCCAGAAACTCCTCAGTCAGGATAACCACTTTATCATGCATAGTGGCCGAAAAGAGCATGTTTTGCCTCTTAGTAGGAATGATTTCCAGAATATTCCTGATCTGAGGCATAAACCCCATGTCCATCATCTTATCTGCCTCATCTAAAATCAGTGTTTTGATCCCTCTTGGGTAAATGCTTCCTTTTTTATAGAGATCCAGAAATCTTCCTGGAGTACTGATAACCACATCTACCCCTTTCTCCAATTCTTCCAACTGTTGTTTAGGACCTATACCTCCATACAGAGCTATCAACCTCAAATCTGTGTATTTAGAAAGGCTTGTGAAATTATTGGCAATTTGAATAACCAACTCTCGGGTTGGAGCCAGAATCAATGCCCGGGGATGATCTCCCTGAGCATACTTCACCTTCATAATTAAAGGCGTTACAAATGCCAATGTCTTACCTGTACCCGTCTGAGCGATCCCAAAAAGATCATGTCCAGCCAAGGCAATTGGGATTGCCCTTTGTTGAATTTCTGTAGGTTTGCTAAAGCCAAGTTCCTCAATGGCGTTCAAAATCTGTCGATTTAGTTTAAGATCTTGAAAATTTTGAATTTCTGCTGCCATTTTAAACTGATTCCTGCTTGCTTTACGGTGCAATTACGTGAAACAGTCTGCAAAATAAAATCATTATGTCAACCATCCTGATACTCAACGGAACACTAGTCAACGAAAACAAAACCTTTGAAGCCGATATATTCATTAAAAATGGCCTTATAGAAGCCATAGGAAAAGATCTTCAACATAAAACGGCAGATCAGGTAATTGATGCTTCCGGTAAAATTGTAATCCCAGGTTTGATCGATGATCAGGTACATTTCAGAGAACCAGGTTTAACACACAAAGCAGAAATTTATACTGAGTCGAGAGCTGCCGTTGCCGGAGGAATCACCTCTTTTATGGAAATGCCTAATACCGTTCCAAATACATTGACTCAGGAACTTCTTCAAAACAAGTATGATATTGCAGCTAAAAATAGTTTAGCGAATTATAGCTTCTATATGGGAGCTTCTAATGACAACCTTGACGAGGTATTAAAAACTGACCCTAGACAAGTATGTGGAGTGAAAGTTTTCATGGGTTCTTCTACTGGTAATATGCTTGTAGATAACCAGAGAACTCTGGAGGGGATTTTTGCCAACTCACCTACACTGATAGCTACCCACTGCGAATCTGAAGAGGTAATCCAAAAGAATATCGCCAAGGCCAAAGCACAGTATGGAGAAAGTGTTCCTATAGATATGCATCCTGTAATTCGTAATGAGGAGGCTTGTTATGCTTCTTCTTCCTTTGCAGTAGAACTGGCCAGAAAGAATGGCGCAAGACTTCATATTCTTCATATTTCAACAGCCAAAGAGCTGGAACTCTTTGATAATGACATCCCACTAAAAGAGAAGAAAATAACGGCCGAAGCCTGTGTTCATCATTTATGGTTCTCAGATACTGATTATGCTGAAAAAGGAACTCTGATCAAATGGAACCCTGCGGTTAAGACAGCTAATGACAGAGATGCTATTTTACAGGGTGTGCTTGACAACAAAATTGATGTAATTGCTACCGATCATGCTCCTCATACGTTTGATGAAAAACAGAACAGTTATTTCTCTGCTCCATCGGGAGGCCCTTTAGTTCAACATTGCCTTATGGCACTTCTGGATCTTCACAAACAAGGGAAAATTTCTCTTGAGCATATTGTAGAAAAAACATCACATGCAGTATCTGACTTATTCGACATTGACAGAAGGGGATATTTAAGAGAGGGCTACCATGCGGATATTGCCATAGTAGATTGTAACACTACTTACGAAGTAAACAAAGAAAACATTCTTTATAAATGTAAATGGTCTCCTTTTGAAGGGCATTCCTTCAAGTCAACAGTAACACATACCATAGTAAACGGACAAGTAGCTTTTGAGCATGGTAAGCTGATAGAATCTGCAAATGGTAAAAGACTTTCTTTCGATAGATAAAAATTAGCATTTACTCTTTTGCAAATTCCATATGATAATTTACTTTTGCACTCCCTAACACGAAGAGTGTTGATAAACGGTGGTTGTAGCTCAGTTGGTTAGAGCATCGGTTTGTGGTACCGAGGGTCGTGGGTTCGAGTCCCATCTTCCACCCTTAAATTTTAAGCCAGTTACTAAAGTAGCTGGCTTTTTTTCACCGTTTGCTTTTAGTTTCTAATTTTTTTAGTCAGCACATCAGCTTAACCTGAATATTTAGATTTTCAAAACGCTTCCACCAAACATAGGCATAAACAAATTGATTTTGCTCCAAGGGAATCTATCCCATAAGTCATCTCCCAGAATAAATCGTGCATCCTCACGAATAGCACTTTGCTGATTAAGAGATAACTTACTCCAGAGTTTCGGGGACCAAAACATGTTCTCGGCAAAGACAGTCATGAGCGTGGACAAAGCATGTTTATATTTAGTATCACTAAGCTCCTCAAGGTCATCAATAAACCTCCTTGCCCCATCACAATCAGGATTTCCTGCTAAAATAACGAAAGAGTTATTTATGTCTGGAACCACTGTTAACATTAAACTCACAACTGGCTTTTCAGGATCATCACTCCATTCATCAATAAAAGAGCCCTTTGGAGTAACATGCGGGGTTACAATACTAGAACACCCAATGGGATGAAAATCATTAGTCTCGAGGACAGAGTAGTCCAAATATTCGTATTGCTTATTTATAAGTAGTTTATCAAGAAAACCCTTTTCAACCTCAAGATCTTTCATAGCTAATTCACATCCTAATATTCGTTGATCTCGAAGTTCTTTGGGCATTACTTCTAGTGTCTCCCAGTCACTCTTGTATAGTTGTAGCTCTTGTTTTTTAGAGTGATAACTATGAGCAAAAGAACGATAGCTATGCAAGAAAAGGTGCTCTTCTGAATGATCAAAAGGTTTGTTTTCAATAACACTGAAAACATCTGTATCGTGTTTTTCACAAAAACCAAAGAAGGTAGAAGCCATGCTCTTTCCAATAGGGACAAAGTCTTCTATCATTTCTATCTCCGAAGACTCAAAAGAAGTCCCTGAGTAGACTTTCATTTGTCCATTGATTTCTCCTTCAAGTAAACTAAGCCTTCCATTTCTTTGTAAACTGTGCGCACGCTTAATTGGCTTAATACATTGTTCCTTCTGTGGATAAAAGCACTCCTTTATCTGCATTTCTTTTTTCATCTGAGAAAGCCGCCTACTAAACTCACTAGGTATAAATTTCTTCATACAAAATCTGCTTAAAAGGTTTGGATACACTTACTAG
The DNA here is from genome assembly GCA_947493005.1 of uncultured Roseivirga sp. Classification (GTDB taxonomy): domain Bacteria; phylum Bacteroidota; class Bacteroidia; order Cytophagales; family Cyclobacteriaceae; genus Roseivirga. The sequence continues at coordinate 79,922 of CANLOY010000009.1, read as the reverse complement.
CATATCATCAATATGGTTTTTCAATCATCTAAACTCTACCTGCTATGTTATAAAAAATCAGCGAACATATAGAGCAACGTTAAAATAAAGCAATATCAATCCTTTCTATCATAGTCTTAAAAGGAGTGAATATCAACTCTAATGATTGCGTTAGAAACTCCTTTTCAAATTTTGTCACACAAACCGTTCCGCCCCCTAAGTCGGCTAAAGATACTCATACCAAAATCTGTTTTTATAACTTCCCATTGCCTTCTAACAAAGCAAAAGAGAGCTACATATGTAACTCTCTTTCCATTCAATCTCAGAAAACTTTGCTATTCATGTTCGAATAAGCTTATTCCAAGTCAGTACCATGATTATATAGCAAAGCCACTATATGGACTAGTAACCTGAGTTAACAGTTGTCTGATTAGCATTCATAGACTGTTGTAGCGAATGTAGTTTCTGTCTCAGTTCATTTACCTTTTCAGGGTGTTTATCTGATATATCGTTTTGCTCTGAAATATCTTGCGAAAGGTCGTATAGCTCCACTGTATTGGTTTCATAGAACTCTATCAATTTCCAGTTCTCTTCTCTAATTGCAGCTCCAGGAGTCCAGGCACTTCCATGATAATGAGGATAGTGCCAGTACAATGTTTTTCGATCTAATGACTCACTATCCTCCAGCACTGGAGTCAAATCAACACCATCAATGTCCCGAACATCAGATGAAGTAATATTCGCCATTGACATAATGGTGGGGAAAAAGTCATGACCTATGACCGGATCACTCTTAATCACATTGCTCTTGCTATACTTGGCTGGTTTAATCAATAACGGTACGCGAATTCCACCTTCATATAACCACCCTTTCCCTCCTCTTAATGGAAGAACAGATGTGGGGGCTGGTGCTCTATAGTTTTTTACGAGTGTTGAAAGGCCACCATTGTCAGAAGTAAAGATGATGGTGGTGTTCTCATAAAGCCCTTCTTCCTTCAATTTGGTGATCAGACGCCCTACGTTTTCATCTAATGAGTACACCATTGATGCATAAGCAGGGTTATACTGATCTAATCTTGTTTTCCCTTCTCCTTCTATTCTTTGAGATACTTCGGCATTTTCCAGCCCTTCAAGTTTTCTTCTAAACTTATCAATATGCTTTTTATTGGGCTGGATGGGACTGTGAACAGTATAGTAAGACAGAAATAAGAAGAATGGATTTTCATGTTCCTGCCCAAGAAACCTGATAGATTCATCTGTTAATCTATCTGTCAGGTACTCTCCTTCTGGCCCATCCGATAGCCGGGGATTCTTATAGGGAGAGTAATACCCACCTGGAGGAGACCCTCTTTCAAAGCCTCCTATATTTGTATCAAAGCCTTGTTGAGTAGGGTAAAACCCTTCTTTTCCTAAATGCCATTTGCCTGCAAAGAAAGTATTGTAACCGTTTTTTTTAAGTACCTCTGGCAATGTAGTTTCACCCAAAGGAAGCTCTCCCAAATCCTGAGGTCCTAATAGCTTTCTGTTCTTAGGATCAGAGCCCGGTATCCAATCTGTTATGTTTACTCTGGCAGGATGTTTACCTGTCATTATTGCTGCTCGAGAAGGAGAACACACAGACCCTGAGGCATAGGCATTGTTAAATTGGATACTCTCTTTACTGAATGCATCTATATTAGGAGATTCATAAAATGTACTTCCATTATAGCTCAAATCAGTCCATCCCAAGTCATCAACTAGTATGAACACAAAGTTCTGCTTAGACTCCTCCTTTTCTCCACATGAAACCAAAACCAGCGTGAAAAAAAACAGGCATATCTTTTTCATTGGAAATATCTTTGAAGCTTCCAGATACATATCAATTCTGTAATTCCAGGGTTACCAAATAAGCACAGTGGTCAGAAGCATATGTATCGCAAATCACCTTGCGCTCTACTATTTTCCATGCTCCTTTTGGAGTAAACATCACATAATCAAGCTTAGTTCTAGGCGCATCTGAAGGTATAGTCGGCTCTGGCTTCTTCTTATCATATGTAGTCTTCCATAATTCCTCAAGTGTATTAATCGGAGCGCTTCCCGGAACCGCATTTAAGTCACCTGCCAGAATAGTGGGGTATTTGTTCTTAGAAAACACTCTGTTTATTTCCTTGGCCTGTATTTCTCTTCCAGGTTGACCTTCGTGTGCAAAATGTGTACCTACAAAGGCTATGGTATCCTTAGACGGCAACTCTACCACCACCTCTAAGGCAGCTCTTGGTTCCTGCCCTTCTATGTAAGGTAGTGGCACATTTCGAGTAGAAACAAAGGTGTATTTAGACAAAACTCCTTCTCCATACTCTCCACCATCGTAATACATGGCTCTGGCAAAAATAGAAGCCATCTTAGTTCTGTAGCCCAGTTCAGTTGCAAGGTCCATTTTTTTGGAACGATTCACTTTGTAGTCTACTTCCTGCATTGCAACAAAATCTGGTTTAGTATCCAGAATAACTTTGGCTATAGCATCAAGGTTAAAATCAAGTTTTGTGGTTCGTCCTCCAAACACATTAAATGACAACACTTTAACTCTGGTTTTCTCACCAGATTTGGTTTGTGCTAATACGGGTGCCGATGTAAGTACTACCAGAAGGGCTATAAGTATCTTATTTTTCATGTTCTATTTTCGTTTGAGGTTGAGGAGTTAGCACCACTCGTTTTACCCGAGTGGTGCGATATATTTGTTAGTAGTTTAGTTTAAACTTTGAAACAATCAGGAAGTGATCTGAAGGGAAGCCAGTTGGCCAAGTGGAAACCACCTCTGTTGAAGTGTTTTCTACCTTTCCTCTATAGTAAAGCTGATCTATACGACTTCCACTTTGGTGAGTATACCCTGGGTAATTGCTCACATTTGGATAAAGGCTTCTGAATGCATCTGTAAAACCTTCTTCTAGCATCTTTTTTGATGCAGGGCTCTTTCCTCCATCAGTATGAGGGACAGCATTAAAATCACCTCCAAAAAAGATCGGTACATCATCTGAACCAGCAAATCTTGATTCATGAAAGTCATAGACTTTAGGGAAGTTATTCATTCCATACCAGTTAGACATAGCCCATACTTCCTGAGTTTTACTGATGGCTAGCTTAACTGCTACATTGTTGAACTCTGTATCGTCAGTAACCTTAATGTCTTTTATCGGGTACCTGCTTATCACTGAAATATTAGATCCCTGAAATTTGTAATCCCAATCAGATGTGGTAGCAAAGTAGTAACCTAGTTCAGATGCGATAAAATCTCCTCCCGAGTAAGTCTCCTGCATTAGGATAACATCTACTCCTTTTTCCTTGATCATCTCAACGATGCGCTTCCGCGAATCCCAACCATCTTTTTCTTCAGACCAATGAATACCTCCGTGCCAGATATTCCACACACCAATAGTAAGATCCTTTTTACGCTTAGCGTATTTGAATGCCTTGCTTCCCTTTTTATAATTTCTATAACTATTCAGTACTTCTTCTGGGTTCATCGGACGGTTCAGGATTGAAAGTTCATCCATACTAAAATCCGAAGGGTATAGTTTTTCATTTTCAGTATAATGTCTTGCTACTCTCTGATTGATTCGAACTTTGCCATTTGCTAAACTATATATCTGATTGACCGGCTTAAGAGCAGTTAGCTTTTTATTCTGGTAAACTGTGTAGGGGCTTGGGTCCAGCTTTTTTCTAATATCCAATGCGGATGCTAAATCATCTCTGTTATACGTTTCTCCTCTGTTTTCCTGTTTACTTTTCAAAAGCCCCTGAGGATTTGCTATTAAATCCAAAAGCTCAGAATCTTTTAGTGGTCCAGCTCCGATTTTATTAAAGGCATTCGCGTACTCCTGAATGTAATCTCGTCCTTTTACTATTTCATCCAAAAGTTGGTTGTCGTAGTCGAAACCATTGTTATCCACTCCTATTCTAATAGGTTGATCATTTGAAAAGTCAAAGCCTATGTTATAAATAGCTTTATTCAAACCATCATAATACAACCATAACTGTGCAGTAGACTTTTGGTAAGTCATAGTAATCTGATGCCACTTCCCATCATTCAAGGGCATCTTTTCACCATTATCTCGTTCATAGGCAATCCTTCTTTTACCAGAACCTATGGTCCAGCCGAAAGTCCCTCCTGAACTAAAGATGGCCCACCCTGCATTCTTCTGAGTGGTAATTCCTTTGTTATTGAAATCCTTCTGAGACAAGAACAGATTAGGTTTATCAGAGGTTGTTTTTACCCAGAATTGAACTGTAAAGTCTTTTGATTGATCCAAAGAAATTTGATCTAGCGTAATACTACTAAACCCATTGTTTGGATCGAAAAGCAAAGCTTGTTTATCAATTCCTGCAGTAAAGGAAATACCTTGTCCTTTAAATTTGTGATTACCACTTGTAACAGTTTCATTAAAACTAAACTGAGCAACAGAGGCTTGCTGTGCGTAAACGTTCAACTGAATTAGCAAGCTAAAGAGTATCAAGGATCCTATTTTCTTTATAGATGTGTATTTCATATACTAATTAGTTTTGTTTAATGTATTTTAAAATTTGCAGTGATCCCTAAATGGTCAGAAGGGTAACCAGGAGTCTTGTCCCGGCCTCTAAAGTCTTCTACAATTTTCCCTGCTTCAATTAACTGAAGCTTTCCACCCAGATAATAGACATAGTCAATTCTATCTTCATAGCGTGGAGCCGTATATGATGGGTATCTTGAAGGATCAGGGTATATTTCTCTATATGAATCTTTAAACCCAGCATTCGTCATCAATTTACTATGACCTGACTCTCCTAAACCATCATCCAGATGGGAAATAGAATTGAAATCCCCTCCCCAAACAATGGGAATTTCACCTGAACCATCTAAAAGCGCTTTCCAACCCTTTAGCGCACCCTCCAGATCCTCAGGCTTTCTCCCATTATACCAGTTGCTAAAAGCAATTATTGCTTTATTTTCTGAAAGTCTAATTTTAGCTCCACCATTATTGAAAGCATAATTCTTTCCATAATTGGATGGTTCTTCCAGCATGTAAACTTCTTCTATAGGGTATCTGCTCATCACAGATAGGTTAGCACCCCAAACTGCTCCAATGGTGCTGGATGCCTCATAGTAGTAAAAATCCAAGCTGCTTGATATTTTAGAGCCTGCTCCATAAGTCTCTTGCATGAGTACCACATCGGCACCAGATTTTTCGATCATCTCTACAATGCGCTCTACGCCATCAAACCCATCTCTCTCTTGTGTATAATGTGTTCCTCCATGCCATATATTCCAGTTAAGTACGGTAAGGACTTCCTTATCAAATGAAGGCTCTATCGTTGGCTTTGCATATTGTCTGTAAAGCTTTTTTACCTCTTCATCTGAAAGTGCTGACTGCCAGACCTTCAATTCATCAAGAGTCCCTTGAAATGATTTATAATCAGGAGCGGCCTCACTTTTTCCAATGACAAGCGGCATACCAGCACTAAAATCTCTTTTCTTCAGATCACCGAGGCTCAAAGTAGCTTTATTGACTCCATCATAATACAGTCTGGCTTCTTTAAGGTCGGTTTTGTAAACAAAAACAATTTGGTGCCATTGACCATCAGCAACTGGTTGATTTGCTGCTATAGGTTCATAATTATAATGTAGCCCTCCATTGCCGATATTCCAGCCCCAAGCTCCATTTACGCTGAAAATTGCAAACCCTTTATTAGTTCTTCGCTTTCCATAAATGCCCATATCCTGTTTGCTGAAATCTCCATTAGACAGAACAAGGGTAGTATCTACACTACTTGATTCTGATTTGACCCAAACCGAAACTGAAAAATCCTTATTCACAGAAAACCATTGGGTTCCTAGTTCTTCCAAAACAATTCCTTCCTTTACAGCCTCAAGATCTAGCCCTTTACCTATAACTCCTTTGGTATTCTTGATTGGTAATGCACCTGAACCTAATTCTGTTTTAGAATCGAAACCTAAAGAAAGCAATAGGTTCTCACCTACCTGCTCTTGCTGCTTCTCTCCACATGAAATCAATATTGAGAAAAGGGTAAAGGAAAGGATAACACTAATGGTTCTCATATTGTCAGGTGAATCATTCATTTTGAAATCGATAATGTTGTGATAACTGCTGGGTGATCGCTTGGCCAGACACCTTTATATTTAAAGTGCATATCGGAACTAATGGCCTTGAGTTTTCTTCCTTTGTAATAGATATAATCTATCCTCCATGAAAGTTTCTCGGCACTCATGGATGATGAAGCATAATCTAGATCAGGATGCATTTCTCTGAAAGAATCTCTGAAACCCGCATTGTTCATTTCAATGCTCACTGGCCAATCAACTGTAAGGTTGTTGTGCCATTCTTTCTTGGATTGTACCCAATCCAGATGTGAGGGGCTGTTAAAGTCTCCACCAATAATTAAAGGAACCTCATCAGCTCTGTCGATCTGAGGCTTTAACTCTTTCAGTATTTCTTTTATCTCTCTATGACGATTCTTTTGTTCTCCTGCTATCAACTTCTCAGGAGTAGCATCAGGTTTGCGACTATCAGAACTCCAGCCAGGAAGGTAATGCAGCCAAATACTAGCCAGATTTATTCTTTGATTCTCACTTAACCTTATGCTTGCTATCCCCGACCATAATTCGTGATATTCAATCCAAGTCTTTTCAATTGGGTATTTGCTTATTATTGAAATGTTGGCACTTGCCAGATAGAAATAATAACCAAGTGCATCTGCAATCAGTGGACCTGATCCATAAGTCTCTTGCATCATTATAATATCTGTATTCGTCTCTTTTATAAAGTCTATTACCTGAAGAGGACCAATGATTTTACCACGTCTACGTCCCCCATGCCAGATATTCCATGTCATAAGGTTGAGACTTTCTACTACAGACTGAGGCTTTAAAGAAATACTGGCTACAGGAACCAACTTCTCATACTTGTTCTTCACTTCTTCGGCACTCAATGCGTAATCATAAACCTGGAACTGATCAAGAGCTCCGTTAAAAGATAACTCCGGATCATTTCCCAAGGCATCTGTGGCTAGCCCTATTGGTAAACCAGAGTCCAAATCCTTAACGGGGCCTAAGTAATAAATGGCCACATTTTTACCATCAAAGTACAAGCGCGCCTCATTGGCATTTCTATCAATTGTGAACACCAGATAATGCCACTCTCCATCATTAATTTTCTGTCGTGGCGCTGTAGGTCTATAATCTTTTCTAAAGATTTCAACACGGGTTGTTTTACCATCAAACTTTCCATTCCCGACATTCCATGCCCAACTTCCATCGGGCTGACAAATAAGTGCCCAACCTTTGTTCAAACCACTCACTCTGCTCTTACCAGCATACCTGTTGTCTGTATAGTCTTTGACCTTACCAGAATTCCAATCTTTATTAGACGCTATGACTTGAAACTCATCATTCTTTGCTTTTGTCTGCACCCAAAGACTAATAGAGAAATCATTCTCCCTCCATAATGCAGATAGACTTTCATTATTATCGATCAAAACATGATTTGCGCTTGTAGCTGACCCTGAGAAGAGCATAGCTTTTCCATTGATTCCTTCAACCAGGGAATCTTTCCCAATCAGTTTGAGATTTTTATACTGTTTATTAGTATCAAAATTGACTGATACAAGAGGTGGCTTTTGACTTAAAAGCACATTTGTGCAGCAAGCACACAGCATTAGCAAGCAAATCACCGCCTGCATTTTTTGGGGTACCCGAATATCCATTTCTATTAAAAAATCTCTGGCACCAATACAGCCACCTGTCAATCTCTCAAAAGATTTAAACAACATGCATTGATTCCAGTACAAATAGTCTTATCAGTAATTTCCTCAGTTATGACAAGACACAACACTGGCCATGGGGCAGCATTGAACTTTTACCAAAGTATAGAAACACCTTCACAAAAACAAGGGATTACACTTAATGTGTTCGAACACTTTTATAAACGGAATAATAAGAATCACACTTAGCATTCACTCCTTTACTACATCATTGCTTATTTATTGTTCGAATCAGAATGATTCTTTTTATCGAAAATCAGGCGGTTAATATCCATTCCACCTTCCTCCAGATAACTTTGGTAGTTCTGGGTGGTAATAATGTCCAATGGAAGTAATTGGCGATGAGGCAGGTCCTTATTGAATACGATAAAATCAAAAAGTGACCTCACTCCTTTACTGGCTTGTTGTACCGGGTTCTGATTGATAAGAAAATCTATTGTTCCACGCTTTAGGAATTCAATATTTTCATCAATCAAATCATAACCAATCAATGGAATATCAGTTAGATTTAAATCTTCCAATAGCTGAGCAACTTTGTAAACCTTAGATGTTGTAACAAAGATTCCTGATACTTCATTCAACAATCGTTTTTTCAAAACATCCATACCAACCACTCCATCCAGTTTCAATGTTTCCAACAAATCAGAGGACTCGCTCTGTTTCAGTCTTTCAAAAAAATCTCTGAACCCTTTTTCTTTCTCTGACATGTGTACCGCATTTCCTGGATCTTCTTCTATATGAACAATCAGAAAACCGTTTGTATTTTGGGGTCGTTTGAGTTTCACCAGCTCCGCTCCCAGTCGTCCACTTTGTCTTAAATTTTGTCCTATAAAACCAATATCTGAATCTTTCTCAAGAAGAGTATTGAATGTCAGAACAGGGATGTTCTTTTCTTTACAGGCTTGAATAAACTTTACTGATTCTCTGTAAAAAAGCGGTGCTATTAACACTCCATCTGGTTTGGCTTCCACCAACTGTGCCGCCATTTGCTCGAATTCATTTGCTGAGTCTACCTGATATGCAAGTAAATCAACTGCTAAAGAAAAGTCTCTGAATTCTTCTTTTGCCTGTGCTACACCATATGCCGCTTTGGCCCAGTAGGCATCATCCGTATAAGATGGCAGCAAAACACTTAACTTAAAAAGTCGGCTACCTTTCAGAGATCTCGCTAGTACATTGGGCTTGAAGTTTATTTCATCAAGAAACTTCTGGATTCTCCGTTGGGTCTTCTCTGAAACACCTCCTCTTTGGTGTATCACTCGGTCTACAGTTCCATGCGATAACCCCAACTCTTTGGCAATATCCTTAATGGTATAGGTTTTATCCATTCCGTAATCAGCATGGTTTTTATCAAAAACGCAACTTTAAGCCCACAAATCGAAGTAATATTTCAAAATTCCAATGCGATTTGAGGTTATGAGATATATTCTTCAGGCACGATAACCTTACCGGAAAACCTTAACTCTGGAATTAACCACTTCGTTCATCTCATTAAAACGAGCATTTAGAATCTCGCTCAATTTTAGTTGGCATTTTGCCCTTACGTGGTTGTGCATAGGGTGCTTAACCTTAAAGTATATGTTACTGTTAAGAAAATCCGTAAGAAACCTCACTCCCATAATAAAGGACATGTAAACCGTTGAATGTGGTAAATAGGTTAATTCCCCTTCAGTAAGTACATCACCTACACCATTCAAATACCCTTCAGTAAATGCCTTAAACCTCTCAATGTCCAAATCAACAGTCTGTAGATCTTCAGTATCTTCAGCAGAAGTAACTGCTCCTGTACGAATTCCATCTCCGAAATCGTAGTGCACCAAACCTGGCATTACGGTATCCAAATCTATAACACAACGTGCATGCCCTTTGTCATTGAAAAGTACATTGTTAAACTTGGTATCGTTGTGAACCACTCTGATTGGAAAAACCCCTTTTGATTTTAAATGATGTAGTTTCAATATATCTTCAGCAACTCTATTTATATAGTCAAGTTCAACCCTTGCCAGGCTTAACAGCTTTCTATCTGCAGATTCGATAGCATATGAGAGTTGCTTTAGTCTATAACTAAGGTCATGGAAGTTATTGATTGTAATATTCAGTCTGCTTGGTTCAAAATCTGAAAGCTGACTCAAAAAGCTTCCAAATGCCTCCCCTCCCCCATAAACATGTTGAGTGGTAGGTGCTTCATCATAAGACCTCAAGGCACTCATAAATTCGAACAATCTCCAATATTGACCTTCGTGATACACGTACCTTTTTGCCTCACTTGTGTGAATAAGCGTCAGTACTCTTTCATGATGGTTCAATCTTTGATTGATTAGCTTTTTTCGAATATGAGAGGTAACATATTCAATATTCTGCATCATACCAGAGACATTGACAAAGACATCACTATTGATTCTTTGCAGCAGATAATCTGGCAGTTCGGCCCCTTGATTGACAAGTCTGTAAGTTGAGTTGATATGTCCATTACCATATGGAAAAGACTCTTTAATTTCTCCTTGAATAATAAATTTATCAACAACACCAGAGAAGTCGGGTACATTCATAGTTTCTTTCATTAGCTTATTTGATGTCCAGTTTTGACCATGTTTTAAAAATGATAAAAAGAGCAAACGCAAAAACCATGGTCATAACGAAACCTATCGACAAGTTTCCGTAAACGAAACTTCCAATTGCAAACAGCGCACTGTAAATGGCAAAACATCCCATTACCACGCTAAGCAAGCCTTGTGGAAGATCCCAACGGCTATCGTCATCGATTTTTTCACCTTTCGATTCCGCCAACTGAACAACTTTTTTCCAGCCTGGGCCTCCTGGCTGGGTAGTTTTATAGAATTTTTTTAATGTTTCAATATTCTCTGATGGAGTAAGGTATGTTACTGCAATCCACACCACAGTTGTAATACCTGTAGCTAATAACAACTTTGCAGTAAATCCATCAATCAAAGCACCTTCCAATGCACTGTCTGGAACAACCAACACTAGAATGAAGGCGTTAAGAGTAGCCACTATCATGGCAACTATTTCAGTCCATGCATTGATCCTCCACCAGAACCACCTTAGAAGGTAAATAGCTCCTGAACCGGCACCTGAAAGTAAAAGGATGTCAAAAGCCTGAGTAGCATTCTCTAAAACTGTGAGTGCAAAGACCGCTGTAATTATCATTAAAGTAACTGTGCAAAGGCGGCCGACTCTAACAAGCTCTTTATCTGAAGCTTCAGGTTTAACAAAACGTTGATAAAAGTCATTAACCAGATACGATGAACCCCAATTTAAGTGGGTGCCAATTGTAGACATGAATGCGGCTATAAGTGATGCAATCACAAGACCTAACCATCCAGGGGAAAGCCTTGTAAGCATTGCAGGATAGGCCACATCATGACCAAGGTATTGTTCTGTAATACCGGGAAATTCTTTTTGAATAGATGCCAGATCTGGAAAGACCAGTAATGACGCTAATGCTACCACAATCCATGGCCATGGCCTTAATGCATAATGTGCAAAATTAAAAAACAGTGTAGCACCTATAGCATTCTTTTCGTCTTTGGCGGAAAGCATCCTCTGCGCGATGTATCCCCCTCCTCCAGGTTCTGCTCCTGGATACCATACAGCCCACCATTGCACTGCAATTGGGATAATTAACAGAGTGATAAGACCAGAAATATTTGAGAAATCCGGTAGTATAGATAACTTACCAGTTACTTCCGGGTGACTTAAAAGATTTGTTAATCCGCCTACTTCTGGTTGGTTCACCGCTACAACAGCTGCATATACTGCGCCAAACATAGCAATTCCATACTGAAAGAAGTCGGCCCAAATCACACCTTTGATTCCACCAAGTGAAGCATAAATCACCACACCAAGCGAAGCTCCTATAACTGTTTGTACTGGAGGTAAACCAAACATTACTGCTCCAATTTTTATTGCTGCAAGGGTAACAGTACCCATGATCAGGCAATTAAAAAATATGCCTAGGTAAAGTGCTCTGAAGCCACGCAAAAATGAGGCAGCTTTGCCACCATATCTTAATTCGTAAAACTCCAGGTCGGTCATTACCTTGGACCTTCTCCACAATTTGGCGTAGATAAATACAGTCACCATACCAGTGATCAAAAAGGCCCACCATGCCCAGTTTTTAGCTACTCCATCTTCCCTCACCATACCTGTAACCAGATTGGGGGTATCAGAAGAGAATGTACAAGCCACCATAGAAACACCAAGTAACCACCAGGGCATCGACCTGCCTCCGAGAAAAAATTCACTGGTATTTTTGCCAGCGCTTTTTGAGGCAGCCCATCCTATTCCGATTACTATCAGAAAAAAAATAGCAATTATTACCCAATCAATCGATTCCAAAAACATAAGCTCAACCTATACTATAGATAAGGGAGCGCACCTTTGATAAACTTGTTTACAATGGCGCGCAAAAAATTTCCCTAGTTAAAAATCATTCCGCTTCAGAGGATAAAAATGGATACCTAACAAAAGCTTCTATAGCCTCATACTCTACCAGGCCTAATGAATCATATAACCTTGCCGTTGCTCTATTACGATCCTCGGCACGTTGCCAAAACTCTCTTGAGTCATTACCAGGAAAAACGGGAGAGTCTTTTTGAGACTGATGCTTAAATATTGCTAACCTCTTCTTTTTCAAGTCTAATGGGCTAAGTGGAACTGCCATTTCAATCTCATCAACAGGCCATTCATGCCATGCTCCCCTATACATCCATAACCAACAATCTGAAATCCAAGGCTCAGTTCTTAATTCTTTAAGCGTATCAAGTACTACATCAAAACACACTTTATGTGTGCCATGCGGATCGCGTAGATCTCCAGCTACATATACCTGATGAGGCCTCACCTTTAATAGAAGGTCTTTAGTAATATTAACATCTCCCTCTCCTGGAACACCTTTTACGGCCTTTCCTGTTTCGTAAAATGGTAAATCAAGAAAGTGAATATGATCATCGTTTAAGCCTACAAATCTAGCTCCAGATGCAGCCTCTCCTCTTCTTATCAACCCTTTGATTTGCCTTACTAAAAGACTATCCGGTTCTCCTTCTTTTTTGTTTTCAAGATCAGATAATACTTCATCGTACTTATTGGCAAAAAGATCATTTGATGATTTTAGATCTGAAGCAAACTCTTTGGCAAACTCTGCAAACCTTCTTGCATCATCATCGTGTACTGCCACATTCCCTGATGTCTGATATGCTACATGCACATCATGTCCCTGTTCAACCAGCTTCAGAAATGTACCTCCCATAGATATTACATCATCATCCGGGTGCGGACTAAATATCACTACTCGTTTTCTAGCTGGCGTTGCTCTCTCTGGTCTGTTTGTATCATCAGTATGAGGCTTACCTCCTGGCCAGCCTGTTATGGTGTGCTGTACAGCATTAAAAACCTCTACATTAAGACTTTGGGAATCTCCGCCATAGGCAAGCAAGTCCCCTAACCCATTCTTCCTGTAGTCTTCATCCGTAATCTTAAGTATTGGACGTTCAAGCTTCTGACTTAACCATATTACGGCATTCTTTGCTTTCTGCTCATCCCAATTCACAACAGATACTACCCAAGGCCTTTTTATACGGGTCAATTCACGTGCTGCATCCCCATCAATAAGGGTTTCAACATTTTTATGGTTTTGAAGAAAAGTGGCGGGAATTTCCTCAGTAATTGGCCCCTCAACTGCCTGTTGCATAATACCAGCTTTTTTCTCCCCCCATGCGAGTAAGTAGACTTTTTTCGCCTTCATTATACTCTTAATCCCCATGGTAATCGCTCTACGAGGAACCAACTCTTCTCTCGAAAACTCTCTGGTAGCATCCATGATTGTAATTGGATGTAGTTTAACGAGCCTTGTAACCGATTCCATATGAGACCCAGGTTCATTGAAACCAACATGTCCTGTTCTTCCAATGCCTAATATTTGAACATCCAATCCACCATATGCATTAATTTTATCTTCATATGTTTTACAGAATTCAGAGATATTCTCTTTGGGAACTTCTCCATTTGGAATATTGATGTGCTCTTCTGGAATATCTATGTGACTGAAAAGATGATGGTGCATGAAATAATAATAACTCAACACTGAAGACTTTGACATTGGATAATATTCATCCAAGTTAAAGGTCACCACATTACTAAAACTTAGGTTTTCATCTTTGTGAAGCCTGACAAGTTCCTGATATATCTTTATTGGCGTATTACCTGTTGCCAATCCTAAAACCACTAGTTTATTCTCAGCTTGTCTCTTCCTGATCAGGTCAGCAATCTCAAGTGCTACTCTCTTACAGGCCACTGATTCACTCTCTACAATTGACGTAGGCAGCCTTTCGAGCATGGTAGATGAAGCATCTAAAACGGATTGGGTGAGTACCATTCTCTTGAAATTAGTTCTTAAATCTGAGGGTCAAATCTATTGCAAACTAATGGATAATCATAGCTTTGCTTCAAAAAAGTGTTCGAACACATTTCTAATGTGTTCGAACACTTATGATATAGCAAAGTAAATTATCCTCCATAGATACGATTCTAGAGCATCCTATTTATAATAGTCTTGAAACTTTATGTAGGAAGTTTTTACCACGACTAACTGCATCTTCCGCAGGTGTATCCTTCAGGTTAGAAATCTCAAAGGCATTCAAAATTTCCATCAACTCATCGAGTTCTTTGGTCATACCTTTTTCTTCAAGCTTTGATTTGATCAAACGAATCTTCTCGAAATCTTCAATACCATCTCTTATTGTCTCGAAACGAATAGATGAACGAGCATCTGGGTACACCATGTAAGTATCTCCAGCCGGCCATGCTCTGAATCTTGAATCGGTAAAAGGGTCTGATACCCAACTATTGTAAGCCCAACGAAGGTAACCTGTATATCCCTTATATGCTGAATGCCAGGCCTGCCATGTACCTTCTGACGGAGGCGAAAAGGTGAAATTATTTGGATATGGCTCAGTACAACATGTGTAATAGGTTGTGGGCATTCCAGCTTCCTTTCTTCTGGACATTACATCCTCTGGAATGGTGTAACGTGAAGCTACGCATAGGTCATAAATATCACCTTCAATTTCCTCGTGATAGCCTCCTGCCAGCGTGATTTTGAAATCGGGCTCTACACTTTTAACCAACTTAATAACTTCTTGCATGGCTTTCATAGGGCGCTCATCCATAGCAATTGTGGTTTTCTCAAACCACCCTTTGGATTTCAGGTGTCCAACAAAATCTTTTAGGAAGGGAGTCCAATGATCCGTATACTCTTTAGTTCCTGGCTCAGCTTTCATAACTGCTAAAGAATCAGAGGCTTCATCATGATATGCAAAACTCATTCCCCAAGGCACCATAGTATAACAATTGATTTGTTCAGTGATTCCCATATCGTGAGCAAATTCCACCCATTTATCGAATACGGTATAATCATAAGACCAAGTACCATCAACCTTTTTCCTCCATTCAATCATGCTTTCAAAGGGGTCTTCAGTCTGTCCATTCCATGGCTTATCAATAATGCTTGTTGTAATACACTTCTGACCAGCATTTGCCAACATAGATATTAATGGCTTCATTCTGGCGAAGTGAGCATCGCTCCAAAGTTCAACATTGTGCAATCGCGCCACCGCGTATGGGTTTTGCCACAAATCCAAGTGATAAGACCAATTACCCGGCTCAGGAAGCTGTTGATCTTGAACCTCCAATTCCAAATCAAAGGTCAAATTGCCTCCATTAGAAGATTCAATCATTACCTGGGTTTTATAAACTCCAGGGTTAGCATCTTTAGGTACATCAATGGTCACCCAAATTGGCCGAGTAGTTTGCGAAGGAAGTTGTAATGTAGAAACTTCATCCAGAGCATCTGCAACTAGGTGTACTTCAAAATCTTCTTTTTTACGGTAACCACAGCCGCCAGCAAATTCATCTGTCAATACATATCTGACAAACCTGCTTCTCACAAATTTTTCAGATATTTCATCACCAGAATTATTCTTCAGTACTTCATTGTGTAAAGTTAAATCTCCAGCATCATCAGCGCTCCAAACCACAAGTTGAATATTTACCCTTTCCCCTCTCCAGGCAACTCCATCCCATTTAAGGCTATTCTCCACCAAAGGAGGAGTACTACGGTTATACCTCTGATTAATACTGCCAATACTTCCCATCAGTGAAGTGGGCACACCCTCCCAAGCACGCTCTGGTATTGGGTCTGGGTCATCTGGTTCGATGTATTTGATAAGTTCAAAAACCGATGCTTTCTTTTCATCCTCAATAACGTTAGAGGAGTCATTACATCCATGGAAAACAAATAAGGCTATTAAGAGTAAGAAGGGATGAAGTCTCATATTGATTTAGGTTAAGTTTAAAAAATACTTCAAAAATTCGCTCAATTTTAATGAAGTTATGGAGCTTTTACCAAAACTAGTGCCTGAAAAAATATTATCAACCTTAATAATAATGAATGCTAACCCCACCCGTATCAGCTAATTTTTCAGACGTAATTGTTGCCCCTCTGCTATTTATCTCCCATGTAATTCTCAACTTTTTTTCTACGATCTTTTTCATGTATGGAGAAAACATTTTTTTGAATTAGGCAATAATTTAAAATGGTTTCCTAATTATCAGAATGTAAGGCATAAGAATAGTACCACGAATGCGTAACAACCAGCCTTGTTCTGAGTAACAGAATTTTCCTTAAAGGTGCTATTCTATGCCTTCATTTGATTAATTTAACAATGATCCAATCAGAGGAATTTAATTGATAGACGCTAAAGAATTTTAAGATTGAAGAACTCAAAAGCCGATGATATAAACACACGCCCCACACTTGACAAGCTCAAAAACGATTACACAGAACACCCAAATGGTAACCTTGCAGAAGTTTTAGATAAGCTAGCTGATGCAAAGTTTAATACTGAAGACTTAGAGTACGTATTCCAGTTAATGGAAAGCGAGCTCCGTAAAACAGATTCTATAGCCGTTAAATCGGCTCTGGAATTACTAAAGTCAACTAACACAAAACGCTGGGGTGTAATTGTAAAACACTCTAGAGAAATAGAACAGGGTACTGTAAACTCTGTGGTAAGTCATCAGTTAATTGCACTTATAGAATTGGTTGCTGAAGAATAGTCGGCTCATTACTTTCAAGACTATGGTGCTAAGAATAATGTGAATTATCAAATTATTTTATCTTCGTAGTAATGGACCTTGACCAACACCCGGGAAAAAAAATTAAGTGGATTATTGAGCACTTTGAAAACGGCAACATTGCCGCTTTTGCAAGAAAAGTTTTTCTAAAAGCTCCAACAGTAGATGCTTACATTAAGGAAAACACCAAACCTGGCTATGATGCCATACAATGCATACTACGTGCTTACCCGGAGATTAACATACATTGGTTTATCCTGAATCAAGGACCTATTAAAAGGGAGTTAAGTGATACAGAGCTAGATGCTCTTGAAGAAAATCATAGACTAAGAAAAGGAATACAAGATTTATACGAACTGTATGTAGAGGGAAATAAGGACACCTAATCCTGCTAGTTATCTCTCCTTATTCTACTAAGGATTTCGTCAGCAACAGAAGCCCTGTCTGCCTTTAAATTGCGCTCCATAATTTGCTCTCTCCTTTTGTTAAGATTAACCTGAACCACATAAATAAAGAGCATAATAATAAGCAAAACTACTACCCCAATCGGCCAGTACCTCTTTAAAAGTGCTATACGTTCAGCTCGTATAGCTCGAGTGGTTAGTATAGCATCAATTTCAGCATTAAAAGCCTGAAGTGCTGGAGTATTATCTCTTTGTTCATCTTGTATGGTCATCCAATCTTTAATGCTTGCAGAATATAAATCTCCATGATAAGCTGACCTTGTCACATCCGTCTTCAAGTAAGCCTTTTGAAGCCAATCATGTATGATAAACAAATCAGGGTCATTTTTGATCGCATCAAAGGTATTGAGTGCCATTTCCCATTTCTCTATGGCATTAGGTAGGTTACCCAAGACAAATGACAATTCTCCCTGATCAAGTAAAGTTATGAACTGAGAACGACTGCTCGAATTTTCAACTTTTAGGTTATAAGACTGAGCATAATACTTTTCTGCCCTCGCGTAGTCTTCCTGATCTCTATAGGTTGACGCCAAGTTGTGAAGTGCTGAAGCTCTTATTGAAGGATCCACATTTTCATTGAAGGCTGCTATAGCGTAAAACTCTAAAGCACCAGCGTATTCTCCATTCAATTTTTTCAAATGCCCCAATTGATTCACGACTTTTGCTAACAGGATGGTATCCTTCTTAAACTCCGATTGCTCCCAGAGTTCTACAAGAATATCTCCTGCCTCCATGTATTGCCCATCATATTTGAGTTCAATTGCCCTCTCATATGGTAAGTCAATCAACCAGGAAATATCTCCTTCCTCGATAGCCAATTCTCTGTTTTCCTTAACATATTGAATCGCTACGTCATGGGCACGCTTATAAAGTAAAGCCGCTCCAGCGTGGTCATCGAAGCTAGCCTTAATCACAGCCAGATTGTTCAGAATGGAAACTTCGCCATACAGGTCTTTAATACCATACTTTTCCTGATATTCAAGAGCATCAGTATAATTGACGTATGATGTCTTATAATCATTTGTCACCATTCCAATGTAGCCCATGATACTCTTAGACGAAACCATTCCGCGTTTATCATTTGATCGACTTGCGATCTTAAATGCATCTTGAGTCAGCTCTATAGACTTTTCAGGGTCATCATAAGCCAAGTCGATTGCCTCATCTAAAAGGTCATTAACTTTCGAATTTTGACCAACAACAAAAAGCTGGGTGCAAAAAAGAATAATCAGTATGTAAATTGCTTTAGGCATATATAAAGCCTGATTTTTTCTACTTAAATACACCCGAAAGTAATAAAAAAGGGCAAAAGTATATCACTTTTACCCTTTTTTTATGATCTCTAAATTTATTAAGAACTAAACCCTGATTTTCTCACTCTTGGCTTAATTACTTTCTTATCGCCATCATCATGAGTAGATTCGCTCTTACCTTCATCAATGTTGATTTCTGGAACTACTGGATCCGGAATGGTATCTTCAGAGTTATCTGCACAACCAAAAGTTAAAACTGAAAGGGCGAATAATAATAGAATTGTCTTTTTCATAGTCGATTTATTTAATTGAGGGCATCAATATATCGATTTTACCTAATTGAAAGTCAATCCTTTACAGGAAATTCTCGGCAATAAAAGAATATGCGAATGATCTAAGGAAATGCTATTAGCATCCTATTACCAAGGTTAAATTCTCCATTAAGAAAGTACAATTGAATAGTTATGATTTTCAGATCATTAAATCCGCAAGATCTACCTTATTATGGTGGATTTTAGTGGTTTTGTAGTTTTGAAATATTGAGTGAGTAAACACTTCTTGATCAAAAGTTGTATTAACCAAGTGGAATGCACTTGACTCTTTGTCTAAAGGTTTTATTTCATTGAAGCTAACTTTAGATAGTTCGCTTGAACAATTCTCAATCAAAACAACTTCAGCACTCACATTATCTATTTTCATTTGCGCATACTGACCAAAACTACCAATATGAAGCAGATCGGTAGTTGAATTGGACATCTCTATGTCATCAAAACGTTCTGGACAAATGAAAACTTTTGTAGTAAATGAATTCTTACCTGCTATTCCATTTTTTTGAAGTTTACAGCTTCTAACATTGTTGCCGCAACCTAAGTGAATAGTCTCATATATAGGATTCTCGGAAACCTCTATAATATTAAGGTCAGAGTTCTTGATTATCAACTCTCTTAATTCTCTAGCCCCTACAATTGTAAAGTGGTTCAACTCTGAATTTGATACAGAAACATTTTGTAACTGACAGTTTTCTAACCGAAAACTCTTTGCAAAGATGTTGTCCATTTGAAAGTCACCAGAAAAATGACAATTCTTGAAAATGACATTTTTAAATCTGCAATTTTCAAAGCTCAAATCGTATGGTAAATGAACATCTGCTACCAATACCGTTCTATCAACTCCAAATGGATATGGGTTAATCCTAAACTCAAGGTCTTCACCTTTTAGAATCCTCAAAAACTGTTTTGAGTTGATTTTTCTCATAGAGCTTGTTTCTAGAATCAGATCGAACTTTACTTGCCGGCTAAGACACCTGAATTCACTTGCATGTTAGGATATTAGACAGCTCAGATCAATACCCATTTTTGGGTATTTTTATAGTTATAAAGCTTGAGGCTGAACATGAAAACAGACCGCAAGAATAGAGTTAAGTCGTTGGATCTTCTTTCAATAACTCTCTATACACTTGATTTTCTGATGATTAAGTCTTTTATTCGATAAATAGTTTACCTGAGAACTATAGAACATTTGGCCCAAGAGATTAATGAATACGACTTCTAAATTGTCAAGTCTTCCCGAATTTGCTACTGAAAGCAAAGTTCTTGCTAACCAGATTAAAGATTGGATCAATTCTAATATGCACAGTTCCAATCAATCTTTTGTATGGAATATTGGAATTTCAACGGGATCCAGAATTGTTCAGGTAACTGGAACTGTTAGAAATGATTTTGAATGTAAACATTTCAGATATTGGAATGTGGGCACATTTAAAAATGCTATGAGTATTGTTAGCGATCTAAATAAACTTCCACTTGTTTTTAAATCTCCTCTTAACAAATATGCAGGTAAAGGAAGATATATATTCATATATAAGACTTCCTGTGCATCGAAAAACCTTTTTTACCATACTCTGCACCATTAGTTTTATCTAAAATCCCTATCTTCATTTATGGCCCATTCCAATGAAGATTTTTTTGGTTTACCAATTGATGCACAGACAAAACACCTTTATCTGGATGGTACATTTATGTTGTCTATTAGGTATTATGGATATAAGGTGAACCTATATCTTTATCAAGGGGAGTATATCGAAGTATTCTATAATCACAAACAAGATAGAATTGAAAAAATTCAAGCACTTGATTACGGACATACACGTATGAAATTCTACGAAGATCAGATTAGCATTAAATCAGTTGCCAGTTAATTCAAGTATCTTTTCATGAACTTTCATGACTTGAGGAATCAACATTTCATCAGACTCATTAATGATCAAATAATCAGATAACCCTTTCCTTTCCTGGTCATTCGTTTGTTGACTCATTATATTTTCAACCTGAGATTTAGCTCTTTGAGGATCTCTTAGTAGCACTCTTTGTAGTCGTACTTTTTCTGAAGCCAGAACACATATAGTTCTATCCAACTGCTTGTACGACACAGTTTCAAAGAGTAAAGCAGCTTCCTTTAATAAGTAAGGAGATGATTGATTCAAACTAACCCATTCCTTGAAATCGCTGGCAACGACTGGATGAACAAGCTGACTAAGCTTTTCAAGCGCTTCAGGGTTTGAAAAAACTTTCTCTGCCAAATATTGCCTATTCAATTCACCAGACTCCAAATAACTCTCATGACCAAATTCAGATTTAACCTGAGAAACCAACGAGTCGTTTTCTGTCAAGAGTTTCTTTCCCCTGTCATCAGCGTAATAAACAGGCACGTTTAATGATCTAAAAATCTTGCAAACCGTACTTTTTCCAGAGCCTATACCTCCAGTTATACCTATAAGTAAAGGCTTACTCATTCTTAAATGCTTTTATACTGGTTGTTGAAATCTGAAGTTCTTCAACATATTCTGAAACACTAATCGTTTTGAGAAGAATAGTGGAGTCATTAGGGTTTAAAAGATTATAATCCGCTATAACACGCACATTTGCAGTATCAGCTACATCAAACTGAGTTTCTGCTATTCTGTAGTTCAACCCAACATTAGAAGGAAATGCTATCCAGGAGCTATCTGGGAAGTTAATGAGCTCTATCTCCACATTATCCTCTACATCAATCATTCTGACAACACCAAAGCTCAAAAGCGTAGACTCACTACTGCTGGCAAACAACTCAGGTGGTTCTGGGATATCAATTTGTTTATTTACATCTTCATCTATATCGGAAAGGTCAGCTTTAACGTAAATTATATCTCCTAAAACATTAATCATCTTTTCAGGGCCTGTCCATACGACACTATCTGGTTGAAGGGCTATAGCTGATGATATTCTGAAGTTATTATCAAGACTGATTGAAGATGGGTCGAGTTGGAGCTTGAAGCCTCTGGATACGCGTTTCTGTATGTCATATACCAAAGAATCCCTTAGTATATAATTAACTACTACAGGGTCCAACCCGGGCGTTAATTCTCCTCTTAGAGATGATGTCAGGATAAAATTTGATTGATCTGGTTCTGCCAACCTGATTTGCAGAGGACGCATATTAAAACCAAAAGAGCGAGTCATAAGATCCCACCCCCCTCCAGTTACTTCAATAGGAATTCTAGTGGGTAGGCTTGAGGTTGCAATGTATTCAGCTTCATTAAAGACGATTTCTACAGGGTAATTAACCTGACTTATATAATCATCTTTATTCAAAGCACTAAAAAACCAAAAGGTGGTAGATATGACAATGCATAATACTACCACCTTAATTCTTTCATCTTTTCTACTAGGCGTGTGAAAAGACTTCTTTAATTTTTCAATTATGTCTTCAGCACTTTTCAAACAAATCAGGATTTGTCCGCCTCACGCTTACTTGCTTCAAGCGAAATTGCCGATCTTTCAAATTTAATTTTAGTGCTTTTATCAACTTCAATTGTAACCGTATCATCATCAAGTGCATACACTTTTCCATGTACTCCACCAATCGTAACAACGGAATCACCTTTTTTGATTTCGCTAATAAATTTCTTCTGATCCTTTTGCTTTTTTTGTTGAGGGCGAATCATAAAGAAATAAAACACTATTGCAATTCCCCCGAAGAGAAGAAGGGATTGAAGCCCTGATCCTCCGCCTTGTGCTTGTAAAATAACTGAGTCTATCATTAATAATTCTTATGGTTGAGGCGCTGCGTTCACTTGAACAAAACCTCTTAAGCTTAATCTGGTTTGTTTTGGATTGGTATTAGCGACAACTGTAATCACAGGGCTTTGCTGACCTGATTTACCTTTGCTGTCAAACCTTACTACTATTTCTCCCTGGCCACCTGGTGGAATAGGTTGCTTTGTATGCTGAGGCACTGTACATCCACATGAGGCGGAGGTACTTTGAATTTGAAGGTCCTCAGTTCCATTATTGGTGAATTTGAATGTGTAATTTACAATCTCACCTTGTTTGATAGTACCAAAATTATGGACTGTACTTTCCCATTTGAAAGAAGCAGCTGCTGTAAGATTGGATTCTACTGCATTTGACGATGTTGGAGTTGGAGTAGCAGTATTTCTAACCACGTTTCCATTTTCCAATTGATTAATTCTTCGTTCTAAATTAGCAACGCGCTTTTCCAATTCAGCATCTCCACAACCCGAAAGCATTACGGTAAATACCAAAGCACCTAGAAATGTAATTTTAGTTTTCATATTATAGATGTTTATTCTTGATCTCCTGATTTAATCTGACCTATCAGATTGTCCACATCTGTCAATAGTTGTTCTGCTTTGAGTCGAGCCTCAGAAACTACTTTCTCTCCCTCTTCCTTAGCGGTAGAGGATATTTCAACTTTTCCATTGATCAGATCTTCTAATAAGTCTTCCAACTGTTTTTTATACTTATCTAACTGGTAAGATAGTCTATCTCTTGTGTTAGAACCTTTATCAGGAGCATATAGAATTCCTAAGATAGCTCCTGTAGCTGCGCCAATTGCAAATGCTAATAAACTGCTTGACCCTTTACTCATATATCTATTTGTTATCTATCAGGCCTCTGCCTGTCTTCTTCATTTGACCATTTTCTTTCAGTTCATTAGATATTACATCCAAAATACCATTAACAAACTGCTTACTTTTTGGTGTGCTATAATTTTTTGAGAGCTCAATATACTCATTAATGGTCACCTTAACAGGGATGTTTCGGAAATTCATCATCTCTGAAATTGCCATTTTCAATATTATCTGGTCTGTATTGGCTAATCTGTCCACCTCCCAATTCTTTGTTTTGGCGGCTATCATATCACTATACTCTTTATCGTGCTCTACGGTTGTATTTAATATTTTTTCAAAGAACTCCCTATCTTCTTCCCAGTTGTTAGAAAAGTCAGGTAAATCAAACTTCTTCGGCTCAGAATCTATTTCTATATCCCTTACTGATCTTGCAACCAAGCTTCGAATAATTGCTTTATTCTCTTTCCAATGAATATCTTTCTCTTCAAAAAAGGAAAGTATCACTTCTTCTTTAAAAATGATCTGTTTGATTAAATGATCAATTACTTCTTTGTCATCTTTAAAGTTTGGATTTGCTTTTCTTCTGTATTCACTGAAAACTTCATCCTTCTTCAGAATATCTTTGTACCAACTCTTCAGGTAATCTTCTTCATTACTCCAATCTATATCCTTCTTAACAAGAGCCACCTGAACCTTTGATGATTTCCTGAAAAAATCGATCACCTTATTCTGAGACAGGTTATAATCTCCAGTTAACACTCGTTCCGGTGTAAGCTTTTTCTTCTTATCAGCTTCAGACTTGCTCAAGTCAGACCATGCAATCATCAAGCTAATAACCCAAAGGAAATAATCTACTAAAGACTCTGCGTCAAGAATCATGTCTTTCTTCAGCCTGTCAAAATCTTTGTCGGAATTAGATAGAAATGATTTGAAAGCTGCATTAGCCGCACCTTGAGCTTCCTTTGAAACTGTAAAGGATTCAGGTAATGGTGTACTTAGAACCTTTTCAGCAAGAACTGCTTTTGCCTGCTCTTTATTTGACTTCAGCAAATCATGATCTGGAGCCTCCATTGAATTCAAATCAGGCTGAAAAACCTCATCAATCTCTTCAAGGCCTAAATTATAATTAGCCTCTTTACATTGGCCATAAGCAAACATGGTTTGCATGGCTTTTACTCTTAACGATCTCCTGTTGAGCATTGCAAAAAATATAAGAACTTAAAATTAACTTGTAGTGAGCAGTATTTAAGACTGCCCACTTAATATTACATTGAAAGTTTTACTCTTCCTATGTCTTCTATACGTTTTTCTGCCAATTTCATTGCAGCATCCTGTGTTGGAATACTTTTTTCATCAGCAAGTTTGAAAATATTCTGCGTTGTATCATAAATCTTTTCTGTCCAGGAGTAGGCTTGCTCCTTGTTATAGGCACCAGCCAATTCTGAGGAAATATTTATAATTCCACCAGCATTGATAACAAAATCCGGAGCATAAACGATACCTGCATCAATCAACATTCGTCCATGACGAACTTCATCTGCCAATTGGTTATTTGCTGCCCCTGCAATAACGCTGGCTTTTAACCTACCTATTGTTTCATCATTGACAGTAGCACCCATTGCGCATGGTGCATATATATCAACATCTACATCATAGATTTCATCCATTCCAACAATCGTTGCACCTGAATCTTTAGAAACCTTTTCAAGTCTTTCCTGATTGATATCGGTGATAAACAATTGAGCACCTTCCTTAGCCAAATGTTGAGTCAAATACATTCCAACCTGTCCAACTCCTTGAACTGAAATCTTCTTCCCTTCAAGACTATCGCTGCCATAAGCTTTTTTAGCAGCAGCTTTCATTCCTACATAAACACCGTAAGCTGTTACTGGCGAAGGATCTCCACTTCCCCCCATTTCAACTGGCAACCCTGTAACATGATTGGTTTCCATACCGATATATTCCATATCGCTGGTTTTCATGTTCATATCTTCAGCTGTAATGTACTTTCCTCCAAGGCTATCTACAAACTTCCCAAACCTTCTTAAAAAAGCTTCATTCTTAAGCTTAGAAACATCACCAATAATCACAGCTTTCCCTCCACCCAGGTTCAATCCAGATACAGCAGCTTTATAGGTCATCCCTCTTGAAAGCCTCAAAACATCTGTTACAGCTTCCTCTTCAGTGGCATAGTTCCAAAAGCGGGTTCCTCCCAATGCTGGACCTAGCACCGTGTTGTGAATGCCTATTAATGCTTTAAGTCCTGTTGCCTCGTCATGACAGTATACTAGCTGTTCATGCCCCATCTTTGAAGCTTGTTCAAAGACTGATAGCGTACCTTTTTTTTCGGTCACATCAACTTCTTCCATTACATTCATATTACAGTTTACTTTATATTTGCCACTGCTCTGCCTAAACAGTCAGTTTGACAGTCCGCAAAACTAACCAATAAATCGACATATTCTAAAGAATAAAACAGGCTAAGCAACCTTTATAGGGTTGTTTCGGTTAAGAATAACGTGAAAGAACTCAGGCATCTCAATAAGTATCTATTCAAGTACAAACATTTGCTCATTCTGGGCTTTATTTTTTTGGTGGTGTCAAACTATTTTGCAGTATGGCCAGCCAGAGTTGTAAGGTATGCAATTGACTATGTTACGAATAGTTTTGCCCTTTACCGGTTATTTGAAGGAGGAGAGCTAAGTGTTGGTTTCTTTGACCAGTTGGAAATGGGAGTTCTTGTTCTGGGAGGAGTCATGATACTAATGGCTTTGCTAAGAGGTTTTTTCCTTTTTTTGGTCAGGCAGACAATCATAGTAATGTCTCGCAAAATTGAGTATGACTTGAAAAACGAAATTTTCGAGCAATACCAAAACCTCCCTTTAAGCTTCTACAGAAGAAACAACACTGGAGATTTAATGAATAGAATCTCTGAAGACGTAAGCCGGGTAAGGATGTATTTAGGGCCTGGCATAATGTATGGGATTAATCTACTTGTGCTATTCCCTCTTGTAATTTACCAGATGCTTAGAGTTAATGCCGAACTTACTTTTTATGCATTGCTACCACTTCCCATACTCTCTGTAAGCATATACTTTGTTAATAACATAATCAATAAACGTTCAGAAAAGATTCAAGAATCTCTTTCAGATCTTTCCACAAATGTTCAGGAAGCTTTCTCAGGCATCAGGGTGTTAAAGGCATTTGTAAGAGAAGCTGATGCTACTATGAAATTTGAAAGAGAGAGTGAAAAGTACAAACACAGGTCGCTTCAACTCACTTTTGTTAATGCACTTTTCTTTCCCCTGATAATGGCGCTAATAGGACTTAGCGTTATCCTAACAATCTATATTGGTGGAACTCAGGTGATCAATGGAGAAATTACATATGGTAACATTGCAGAGTTTGTCATTTACGTGAATATGCTTACCTGGCCAGTAACTGCCCTAGGCTGGATAACCAGTATTAACCAAAGAGCAGCTGCTTCTCAAAAGCGTATAAATGAATTCTTAAAAGAAACGAATGACATACAGTCAATCGAAAACCTTGAAAAGGATATTTCAGGTGATCTGGTTTTCGAAAACGTGGATTTTGTATACCCAGACTCTGGCATTCATGCGTTGAAAAACGTGTCTTTTGAGGTTAAGGCTGGTCAGTCTATTGCAATAATTGGAACTACCGGGTCTGGAAAAAGTACTATAGCAAACCTGATGTTGAGACTATACGATGCTTCATCGGGCAGCATAAACATTGACGACAGGGACATAAAGAGATATAACATTTCCAAACTGAGAAGTCAAATGGGCTATGTTCCTCAAGACATATTCCTTTTCTCCGACTCGATAAAAAACAACATAGCCTTTGGCAATAGCCATATATCAGATGAACGAGTTTTTCAAGCAGCTAAAGACGCTGACTTGTACAGCAATGTATCTGAATTTCCTGAAGGCTTTGAAACAATGCTCGGTGAACGTGGCATTACACTTTCCGGAGGGCAAAAGCAAAGAACTTCGATTGCCCGTGCCATTGTTAGAAACCCTAATATTCTTATTCTGGATGATGCGCTATCGGCTGTAGATACCAATACTGAGAACACTATTTTGAATAGCCTGGCCTCAATTATGAAAGGAAGAACTACAGTGATTATTTCTCATCGAGTTTCCTCTGCCAAACTTGCTGATAAAATCATTGTTCTGGATGACGGGGAAATCATTGAACAAGGCACAAATGAGTCTCTACTGGCCCAAAATGGGGTTTACAAAGAGCTATATGAAAAACAGCTTCAACAAGAAGAAAAAGCTTAAGCGTCAATATCAGTCACCTAGTACACCAGTTCCACTTTCATAGAAACCTTGATCTGGTAGTTTTCTATTGGACTTGATAACTATGTCTTTCTTTGGTCTTTTAATGATTATGTTCACTATAAAAGCCCAAAGCCCAGGAATCAACCATAATAGAATTGAATTGTAGACTTTTTGACCTTTGTTAAGCACCGCACTCTTTATAAGCTTGATTTGAACATGAAGCACATAGCTGATAACAGCAAGTCCTAAACATACTTCCAAATAGTTCATTACTATTTTGCCACCATATCAATAATGAGTAGATTCTCGGAGATGTATTGCTCAATAGTAAAGTCTTGAAGGCTGATACTGGACTCCAAAGCCTTTTCTCTAAGATTGTTTTCTATAGTCTTAGGGCTTGGCATCACTACATTATGCGCCTCTATAGTTGCCCTAACGGCTCTTCTCGTAGGAATAGTTATTCTTGTGTAATCACCTGGCAAATCGGCTGTGCCACTTTCTAACTTTATACCGATAAAAAGTTTTTGTTCACCGTCTTCAAGTGTAGAGTCATTATAGTGTATAATAGTTAATACACCATTCAAAGTATTGTCATCGATATAGTCTTTAGCCTTAAAAAAGGCATCTTCCATTTTCTTGCTATCAGACTTACCTTTAAAGTGTGTTCCCACCACATTATAATCAGTAACATCTTCAATTGTGTATGCAACTTTGTTCAAACCTCCCAGGTAGAAATAGGCTGCTGTAATAATGACAATTATCACTAGTCCGATCAGGGTAATTACTTTCTTATTCATGATGCCGCTACTTCTTTGTATTGCATTTGGTAAAGGTTGGCATAAAAACCTTTATTCTCCAAAAGTTCTTGATGAGTGCCTATTTCTTTTACCTCTCCTTTGTCTAAGACTATAATTTTATCTGCCCCTTGAATAGTCGATAATCTATGGGCAATAACAACTGCAGTCCTTCCTTTCATCAATACCTCTATAGCGCTTTGAATAAGCTCTTCGGTTTCAGTATCGACAGAAGAAGTGGCTTCATCAAGGACAATTATCTTGGGGTCATATACCATAGCACGCACAAAAGAAATCAATTGCCGTTGACCAACTGATAAAGTAGACCCTCTTTCCATTACATTATAATCATAGCCACCTGGTAACTTTTCAATAAACTTATTAACACCTACCAGTTCAGCCGCCTCCTTCATTTTACTATCTGGAATATCAGGATTACCAAGGGTAATATTATGCCTGATTGTATCAGAAAACAGAAACACATCTTGTTGAACAACTCCAATATGTTGCCTCAGTGCACCAAGGTCGAATTCATTAACACTTCGATTGTCTATCTTAATTTCACCTTTATTAATCTCATAAAACCTGGAAAGTAGGTTGATCACAGAAGACTTCCCAGCTCCAGTAGCCCCTACCAAAGCAACTGTTTCGCCTTCTTTCACTTCAAAGGATATATCTTTCAATACATAGTCTTCATCCTTATAAGCAAACCATACTTTATCAAAAGAAACCTGCCCTTTGACTTCTTTGGGTTTGTAATTACCCTCATCAGGCACATGGTCTTTACTATCCAGCAAATCAAATATTCGAGAAGAACTAACTATCCCCATTTGAAGGGTATTAAACCTATCTGCAATCATCCTGATCGGACGGAAGAACATCTGGATATACATAATAAAAGCTATGATCACCCCAGGCCCTGTGCTGATATTGATGAGAATTCCACGTGCCCCATACCACACTGCCATGCCAATAGCAATG
Source organism: uncultured Roseivirga sp. (assembly GCA_947493005.1). GTDB lineage: Bacteria > Bacteroidota > Bacteroidia > Cytophagales > Cyclobacteriaceae > Roseivirga. Next base: position 50,291 of record CANLOY010000009.1, on the reverse strand, counting down.
GCCTGAATAATTTCTGCAACAGGAAAGTAAATTGAGTAGTAGAGCACCGAACGGATATGAGCTTTTCTATGCTCTTTGTTTATTTCTTTGAACTTGTTCATCTCACGCTCTTCAGCATTGAATATCTGAACTATATTCATTCCGGTAACATGCTCCTGAACAAAGGAATTCAGGTTGGATACCGCATTCCTAACCTCATTGAACGTGATCTTAATTTTTTCTTTAAATATGTATGTGCTGAAAATCAATAAGGGCAGTGTAGATAGACTAATTAAAGTCAACCTCCAGTCGGTTGAGAACATTACTATCATGATAACCAACAGCTGAAGCAAATCTCCTATTAGAGCGGCTAAACCTTCACTAAATACATTGGAAAGCGTTTCAATATCTGATACATTTCTGGTAACCAACCTACCAATAGGTGTATTATCGAAAAACTTAAGCCTTAATTTCAGCAGGTGCCTGTATAGCTTTACCCGTATATCTTTAATGATCACCTGACCTACCCAGCCTGATAAATAAGTATGTGAATACTGTACTATTGCATAAATAATAAGATGCCCAATTAAAATCGAGATCATAAAGACCAGCCCATCATAATCTCCAGACGGCACATAGTTATCAATTGCCCTTCTAACAATTTCAGGTCTCACGGGAGCTAAAACAGCCATTAGAACTGTCAGGGAAATCAGCAGATAGAATTGCTTCTTATAGGGTTTCGCATAAGCAAACAACCTTTTCAGCACCTGGAAATCGACCAGGTTCCCCTTTTTTACTTTTTCTTTCTCTTCTTTCAATCTAGAGATATATTTCTTGAGGGTAATTAACCTCTGTCAAAAACAAACCTTGCGGGGGTACTGCCCTACCTGCAGCCTTTCTGTTTTTCGCTTCAATTATACTAACAAATTCTTCAATCGTGAGTCTGTTACGCCCCACATCTATTAGTGTACCAACCAAAGCCCTGACCATACCACGCAAAAACCTGTTTGCCCTAACGTGAAAAACGAGCTGATCGTTTTGTAAAAACCATTTAGCAGTAGTAATTGTACAAATAAAGTTGTTAACCTCTGTTTTCACTTTGCTGAAACTTTCAAAGTCCAGTTCTCCAAGTAATTTCGAGGCTGCCATATTCATTAGCTCAACATCAAGCTTTTCTTTATAGTAATAACTCTTCCCTTCATAAAACGGGGACTTGTGTTGATTGATAAAATAATGGTAGGCTCTTTCGGTTGCATCAAACCTTGCATGAGCATTTTCACGTACTTTTTTGCAATTATTGATGGCAATATCCTCTGGTAAAATACTATTTAGTTTGTACACCAGATCATCGCAATTGACTTCCGACTCTAGTTCGAAATGCGCAATCTGTTGTTTGGCATGGACTCCCGTATCTGTTCTTCCACTCCCCATTATTTCCAAGGGCTGTCTCAATACCTTACTCAAGCAATCCAGTATCTCGGCCTGAACTGTATGGGCATTGTGCTGTATCTGCCAACCGTGGTAGTTGGTGCCTTTATAGCTTATATCGAGGAAGTAACGAGTCACGAGTTACAAAAAATCAACATTTCTCATAAATAATTGCAGCACCCTGACCAACCCCAATACACATGGTAGCTAAACCGTATTTAGCTTCTGGCCTTTTCTGCATTTCATGAAGCAGTGTAGCAGAAATTCTTGTTCCGCTTGCACCCAACGGGTGTCCAATCGCAATCGAACCTCCATTTACATTTACCTTATCAGGGTCCAGTTCAAGCTCATTCATACATGGAATGGCCTGAGCTGCAAATGCCTCATTCAATTCTATCAAATCCAAATCACTCGATTTTAATCCGGCTCGTTTCAAAGCCTTTTGCGAAGCTGGAATTGGACCGACCCCCATTATCTCAGGAGATACTCCTGCAATGGCCATTGACTTTACCCTTGCCATTGGAGTGAGATTAAAGTCTTTTAGCGTTTGTTCATTAACTATTAAACATGCCGCGGCTCCATCATTAATACCAGAAGAGTTACCGGCTGTTACACTACCATTATTCTTAAACGCAGGTTTTAAAGAGGATAGTTTCTCAACGGACGAAAGCCTTGGGTGTTCATCAGTATCAAAGCATATTGGATCACCCTTACGTTGAGGAATGTCAATTGGCGCAATTTCATTCAAAAACTTACCCGCCTCATGGGCGGCTTTATATTTTAGCTGGGTATTATGTGCAAATTCATCTTGAGCCTCTCTACTCACACTCCATCTTTCAGCAACATTTTCGGCAGTTTCTCCCATTCCATAAGGATGATGTATAGCGGATAATTTTGGGTTAGGAAAGCGCCAGCCTATTGTGGTATCGTACATACTAGTAGCTCTTCCAAATGCCGTTTCCGCTTTAGCCATAACAAAAGGTGCTCTTGTCATACTTTCAGTTCCTCCAGCTATGTATGCTTGTCCCTCACCAAGCATAAGTCCCCTACTGGCATCCATAATGGACTGCAACCCTGATGCACAAAGTCTGTTCACTGTTACTCCTCCTACTTCTATTGGAAGCCCAGCAAGCAATAACGCCATCCTGGCCACATCTCTGTTATCTTCACCTGCCTGATTAGCAGCTCCGAAAATCACATCCTCTAATACTTTAGGGTCAAAAGGTAAATTCCTTTCCATTAGTGATTTAATAACATGTGCAGCAAGATCATCTGGTCTTACCGAAGCCAAACTTCCTCCAAACTTGCCAATCGGGGTTCTAACGATATCAACTATATATGCAGATTCCATCTCTATAATTTAGGGTGCTGAATTTACGAAGTACGAAGTAACTCAATTTTGCGTAAGCATTGAAAAGTCAACAACAAAAGGTGATTATAAATTCCGAACCCTTAAATTTGCCAGCCAAAGAGAAAAACAATGATTCAACGTATTCAAACCATTCTATTATTTGGTGTTGCTGTTTGTATGGGTACTATTCTTGCCTACTACATCTGGGGAGAAGTAAGTGCAGACGAGAGCAAAGTAGCGACATTGACTGCCTTTAAAATGGAAGTGATTGATACAGCAGGCACTGTACAGGATCAATCGGATGACACGGTAATCAGAAGTGACTCCACCTGGTATATTGCTGCGTTGGCTATCGCTGCTGCAATAGTAGCCTTGGTTTCTGTTTTCCAATTCAAGAATCGTTTGAATCAAATGAAGCTTGGTGCATTAAATGCCCTTTTAATGGCGGCTACATTAGGGGTGAGTTATTACAAAATCTATCAGTATGAAAACTTAGTGAACCCAGAAGGGCAAGGCAGCATTCAAATGGGCTTCTTTTTACCTGCCGTAGCCATGATTCTGAACATACTTTCTAACAGGTTTATCAGGAAAGATGAGAAACTGGTAAAGTCTGTTGACAGAATCAGGTAACCTAATTAATGTAAAGCAGGTCTTATTTTAAGGCCTGCAAGTATCTTAGCCTCCTTCTGCATCAGGTCTTCCAGTTTATTGTAAACCAGGTCTTCATCAAAATAATGAAGTGCCAGTTTTACGTAAATGTTTCCATGTTTTGCTTCGGATATCCAAAGTTCTTTGTAGAACTTCTTCAATATTGGGTCCTCAATATTTTCGGCAACTAGTTTGAAACGTTCACATCCCCTGCATTCTATCACCGAACCGAGCAATAAACGAATAAGGAAACGGGAGTCTTGAGAACCTCCTTTTGCTTCATCCATTAATTGATGGATATAAAGATCAGGTTCCATCTTTGAAGGCAATGGTACATTTTTCTGCTTCATCACCTCATAGACCTGCTGAAAATGCTCTAACTCTTCAAGAGCAGTGTCAATTAAATCTGGAATAATAAAGTCTCTGTCAGGGTACTTAGCAATCAGGCTCATGGCCATCGCTGATGCTTTGCGCTCGCAGTCTGCATGATCCTGAAGAAAAGATTGAAAATCAGACATGACAGCATCTATCCATGCTTGTGGCGAGGAAGTAAGTACTTCAACAGAATATTTCATTGATCAGTGATTAGGATAATAGGTAATGGCATGCTTAGGTTTGTCCTGTGCCAATTCCACAAAGATATATAGAAAACTATTTCAAGCGATTTGCTACTCCTGAGACTTTAATCAAAAGCCCTATTGATTCAAGTTGCCAAATGATCGTGGTTATCCCATGTCATAATGAACCTAACCTGATCGACACACTGGAATCTATTAAAGCTTGCACACCTTTAAATTATAAGGTTGAGGTAATCATAGTAGTGAATGACAAGGCAGAAAATGAAAACCCAGAAGTAAGAAAGCAGAACACTCAAACCACAAAGAGCTTTTACAATTGGAACAAAGGACCTGAAAGTAACAATCTTGTATTCCACTTGATTGAAGCTTTAGAAATGCCCAGGAAAACAGCAGGTGTTGGTTTAGCTCGAAAAATTGGAATGGATGAAGCCCTAAGACGATTTCATTCTATCAATAAGGATGGCGCAATAGTTTGCCTAGACGCAGACTGTACCGTTTCCAAAAACTACTTTAGTGCTATCGATAGTCAGTTCATTCAGTCCAATGCAGGGCTTGGTGAAATGCATTATAAGCACCCTTTTGAAAAGGAAACTAATGCGAGCTTAAGTACCGGAATTGTTAATTACGAGCTCTTTTTAAGGTACTATGTAGAAGGTTTAAAGCAAGCAGGGTTCCCTTATGCCATTCAAACCGTTGGGTCTTGCATGCTCGTAAGAGCATCGGTATACGCCAAGCATGGGGGTATGAATAAGAGAAAGGCTGGCGAAGACTTTTACTTCCTTCACAAAATAATTCCTCATGAAAAGTTTGTGGAGGTGAATAAAGGCATTGTCTATCCTTCATGCCGTACTTCGGACCGTGTACCCTTTGGCACTGGAAAAGCACAACAAGATTGGTTAGATCAAGATATTTTAGCGTATTTAACTTACAACCCCAGAGTTTTCGAAGAACTCAAAATACTGATAGGTTCGGTGAGCGAATTTTACCAAAAAGAAACTGATCTTGTAATTGATAACCTTCCGGAAATTCCAAAAGCGTTTATCAGAGCTCATGAGTACTCTTCAAAAATTGAATTGATTAAGTCTAATTGTAAAACCTTGAATCAATTCAAAAAGCAGTTCTTCATTTGGTTCGATGGTTTTATTTGTATGAAGTTTGTTCACTTTGTGAGAGATCAATTTTTACCCAACATTCCCATAGAGCAAGCCATAAAAACAATCACAAATAGTAACTCAAATAACCTGGTTACTCTACTAAAGGAACTGCGTCAATTGGCATGACCTTATTTATTCTTCTGCCTTTCTTAGTAAGAAATACAGGCAAGCAAACAAACACTGCCACAACAGAAAATACCAAGCCTCCTATTGTGCCAATAGCTAGTGCAAACCAGAACACTTCATTTTCTCCTTCCAGTAAAAAGGGAATCAGACCAAAACAGGTTGAAAGTATAGTCAATAAAATTGGTTGAGCTTTTCCGATAACTGACTTAAGCACCGATCTGTTATAATGCATAAGCTTCCTGTTGTTCAGGTCGTTCACTATAAAAATGGACGCATTTACTACTAGCCCTCCCAGAAGGATAAAAGCAGCATATCCCCCATTGTCGAAAGGAAAATCAAACAGACTAAAGATTAAAAAAAGGCCTATAAATGAGATCGGAATTGTAACAATGATGTAGAAAGGTTGCTTTAAATTTTCGAACAGTATGGCACAGATAAAAAAGATTCCAACAATTAAAACACCTAACAAACCATACTGCCTCTTTTCCCTCCCAAAACTCATGTAGTACCCGCTGGATTCAACCAGATAGCCAACGGGAATTTCTTCATTCATTTCTTCAATCTTAGCATCTCTATGCTTTTGCGCAAATTTGGCTCCACCATTATAATCGTAGGATAAAACTCTGATATACTGCCTATCCTCCTTATGAATCTCATTTGCTGTTTGCTCAAAAGTAAGTGATGAATAATCCTGAATCTTTATAAACCTACCTGTATCAAGAGGCAATGCCTGCTCCGTTAAATCATATTTTGAAAAGTTCTCAGCATTACTCGCTTTAACAAAAACAGGCAACTTTGAATCGTTAAAATTTGCTGATAAAGAAGGCCCTTTAGGTTCTGTTAAGTCCTCCAACATACTCACTACATCTCCCCGGTTAATCCCAGCAACTGCCAGGCGATCAATATCAAAATCCAGTATGTACTCACTTGTTCTTTCTCTTCCCCATCCGATTTGGGCATTTGTGTTCACATCATTTACACGAATGTGTTCTTTCAGCTTGGTTGCCAAAATCTTCGCCTGGTCTTCAAGTTCATCAAAATTGTAGCCTTTCATTCTTATCCGCATGGTTGGAGTTTCGTTCCTTTCACCTCCAGCGCTGAAGGCTTGCCCTACCCCACTTACTGACCATGCTACACCGGTCAAATCTATTGATCTGGCCTGGAGCCTGGCCTTTAGCTGATATGGCAATGCAGAGTTTTCATACTCAGGCTTAAATGTGATTTGCGTAGTGGCACTACCTTTCCTTACATCAGTTATAAATTTATCAACCCCCTGAATACCCGATAAGTACTCTTCCACTTTAGAGATCACAAAATTGGCGTCTTCAAGTGTAGTCCCAAAAGGTAAAGAAGCTCTTACTGTTAACTTGGTTTGTTCAGGTGTACCATATGAAAACCCAGAATAAACCTCATTGACAAACTTTCTCAATGCTCCACCCAGCAGTTTATCTGTTACAGGGCGAATTTCATCCTGATACTTATCACTTCCAATAGTTTTGTTGTACCATTCCTGACCTTTCCATTGTACTGGAAGACGAAACACAGGTAGTCCAAAGCCAAGTATCACTAAAACGATAAATGTCTTTCTAAACCTAACAACAAACCCAACTGACTTTGTATACCGTTGAAACCACCTGACTTTTCTCCTAAGGGCCTTGATGCCAAATGACTTTTTGCTTGATATTCGTTCCTTAAAAAGTAGTGTATACAAAGAAGGAGTAAAGAACAGTGCCACTAAAAGTGAAACTCCAAGATTGATCGCTACCACAATTGAGAAATCACTAAGATTTTCTCTTTCGTTCTCTGGTAATAATAACACCAGCAGAAGCGCCATAATAGTGGTTAGCGAAGCAGCAAGTAGCGCCAAAAAGATTCTGGCATTTTTCTTTCTATGCATATGATCTAACATCACAATGGCATTGTCTACTATTAGCCCGAAAGAAATGGTTACCCCTGCAATAGAATAAATATGCAACTCAACCTTTAATGCATAAACAACAATTACCGTAATACAAAGGTTAACTATGATACCAAGAAACAGGGTAAGCAAGTACTTAGGATTTCTGTTGATCAGAAAAATAAATAGTACCAGCACAAGAACAGACAATCCTGTGCGGGTATAAATCTTGTCCATCTCTTCAGATAAATATTCGGTATCATCATTTTCCAGAATAATTTCAATCCCTTCAGGAAGATTTTCTGATAATTGATTAATAGACTCTTTCACCTCTTTGGCCAAAACAATTTTGTTCACGCCAGGTCTGGCATAAACCCCCAAGTAAACGGCATTCTTACCATTAATTCGCCTATAGCTTGTAGGCTTTCTTTCTTCCAGATAAACTCTTGCTACATCTTTTAACAAAATCGATTTCCCATCAATATTTGCAACCTCCGTTTGCTCTAACAAGGAAAGCTCAGGTACTTGCTCGGTAGTTTTTAAAAAGTACTGCTGTCCGCTTGACGTTTTTGTCATACCAGCGTAAACCGCATTATTCATGCTGCTCAATGCCTGAGTTATTTGTGACTTGGAAAGGTTATATCTCACCAAAGTAGGTACGTCAAAATCAACGGTAATCTGAAGTTCGTTTCCGCCAGAAATCTGGACACTCTTAATTTCATTTATCTGCGATAATGGTTTTTTAACATACTCATCCACATCTTGCTGAAGCTTATAAGAAGCGTATGGACCATTAATAGAGTAATAAAGAATGGCTGTCTCATTCTGTTTTTGATTTTCGCCTCCTCGTTGTTCTACTCTTGGGTAAGACATGTTTTCGGGAAGCTTCTTGTAGATATTCCTGATAATAGTATTTACCTCAAACTTTCTGAAATCAATATCTTCCCCTTTATCAAAAGCTAACTCAATACTACCATTGTCATAACCAGATACGCTACTAAGTTTATTAACACCTTCTACTTGCGAAAGGGCATTCTCCAATGGACTGGTAGCCAATCGTTCAACAATATCTGGCGAAGAGTTAGGGAGGCCATATGAAATGGTTATAGCAGGCTTGGTATGAGTAGGTGTAAAGTTAATGCTCAACCGAGGAATTAACGCCACTCCGATAATTGCGAAGACAATAAAGGCAATAAATACTCTAAAGGGCCTGTTAATAAATGACATTGGGTAATTTTACGGAAAAATTGTTTTTATAATTCATTTGATTAGCACTATTTTTAACCGATATGTTTAAAAAAATATTGCTACTGCTTGTTGTTTTGTATATCTCAGGTTGTAAAACTCAAAAAACTGAGTTTGAAGAGCCAGATTTACAGTCCCTACGTAAAGAAGTAAAGCCTACTACGGTAACAACAGCAATAGCCACACACCGACCTTTCGAGTTTCTAATCAGTTCTTCGGGAACAATTACATCTGAAAATGAACTGAAAGTAACTTTTCAGGCTAATGGATATCTGAAAAGGTTATCCATCAAAAATGGAGACCTTGTCAAGAAAGGACAAATCATTGGTCAGCTCGAAAATGAGAAGCAAACTTTTGCAGTGGAAAAAGCTAAAGTGGCGTATGAAAAAGCATACACCAACTTCAGAAACGATTCCTTAGGTCGTGCCGGAAACATCAATAAAGTAGTGTTGAATACACTTGAGTTGAACTCGGGACTGAAAGATGCTCGAATCAACCTAAGGGAAGCCAACATGAATCTTCAGAATACCATAATCAGGTCTCCAATCACGGGTATAATAGCAGAACTTGAAGAAAAACAAGGAAACATAGTATCATCTGGCTCAGAGCTTTGTGTAGTATATGACGCAAAGAACCTTGCGCTTACAGGAAAAATACTGGAGTCTGATTTCAAACACATGAAAATCGGTTTAAGAACTGACATCTACCCATTGGCTTTTAAGGATATGGTGTTTGAAGCTTTCCTGAGTGAAATCAATCCAAAGGTTGACGACAATGGCATGGTTGAACTCAAAATTAAATTAAAGGAAACCAACGGTCTTTTACCTGGAATGAATGCCAATGCTGTGATCAGGGTACCCCAAGCCAAGAACATTATTGTTCCTAGAGAGGCATTAGTAATTAAGAGTGGCAGAGCAGTCGTTTTCACCTATGAAAATGGTTTGGCAAAATGGAAGTATGTAGAAGTTGGGCTGGACAATGGTGTTGATCTGGAAATTTTAAGTGGAATTAATGATGGAGATCAGGTAATCACTTCTGAGAACTTACAGCTTGCACACGATGCACAAGTAACACTTTCCACCAACCTAGGAGGCAACAACTAAACCCCATGGTAAGATTCCTGATCAGAAGACCAATTGCTGTCTTTCTTTCTTTTTTAGGCATACTATTTTTTAGTGTTCTGGCCATCAGGCAACTTCCGGTTTCTTTACTGCCAGACATTGAGGTTCCTTCAATAGTAGTTAAGGTAGACTACCCCAACAATCCTGCTCGGATAATTGAAAATGACATTCTACGGTCTATCAGGAGTGAACTCAACTCGCTGAACAACCTTAAATCCATAGAAAGTATAGCCGGAAGTGAAACTGGACTTATCAAGCTGCAATTCGATTATGGTACAAGGATGGATTTGGCCTATATCGAAATCAACGAAAAAGTGGATCGATTACAAGAATCTTTGCCTCGCGACATGGATCGCCCAAGGATAATACGAATCAATACTTCCGACATTCCAATTATAAGAGTTCAGGTACTCCCCAAGAACGAAACTGATTTTATTCAATTATCTCAACTAGCCGAACGTGTGCTAAAAAAACGAATAGAACAGATAGCCGGTGTTTCCATTGTTGACATTAATGGGCACAGAGAGCAGTTCATTGCCATAAAACCAAACAAGGCTCAATTAGAAGCATTGAAAATCCATGAGTCTCAGATTGAAGCTGTTTTAAATAGCGCCAATCGAGAGCTAGGACAGCTTTCCATTAAGGACGGTCAGTACAGATACTTTGTCAAAATGACCAACAGGCTCGATAACCTTGATGAGATAAAAAAGCTCCCTATGATAACAGCTAACGGAGAGGTTATCAGCCTTCAGCAAATTGCAGATGTCGGTTTTGAAACGGAAAAGGTCTTGAGTTACCATTTATTCGGACAGCAGGAAGGACTTGTGATTACGGTGCATAAGCAGAACAGTGCAAAAATGACTGAGCTTATACCATTGGTGTATGAGGCCATAGAAACTTTCAAAGTCGACTACCCAGAAGTTGAGTTCGAGTTAACTCAGGACCAATCTACTCTACTTAATGCTGGTATCGATAATCTTACCACAAGCTTGATCTACGGTGGATTTTTTGCCTTTGCCGTACTTTTCCTATTCATGGGCAATTTCAGAATGCCCATTATTATGGGAATTACATTACCCGTTTCTCTGATCATTAGTTTTTTACTTTTCAGAGTTGTCGGGCTTTCTATCAACATCATCTCTTTGAGTGGTTTGGCACTAGGACTTGGAATGTTAATTGACAATGCCATCATTGTTATCGACAATATCACACGCAAACGAAAAGAAGGGTTAGACATTTTTGAAGCCTGTATTAAAGGAGTTAATGAAGTAATGGCTCCTTTAATTAGTTCAGTGCTCACTACACTGGCTGTTTTTATCCCATTAATCTTTCTCAACGGTCTATCTGGAGCACTCTTTTATGACCAGGCAGTATCAGTAGCCATAATCTTAGGTACTTCATTAATGGTAGCCTTTATACTGCTACCACTACTCTACCGTATATTTTTTCAGAAATCGAAAAAGAGAATTAAAGAAGACAGCTTGCTCTTTAAGTTAATCCTGAAAATTTATAAAGGTATATATAATGTAATCTGGCGTTTTAAAATCATCAGCTTTATTCTACTGCTAGGCTTGATTCCTCTCGCTTACTTTGTGATAACAGACTTTGAAAAAAGTGGTCTACCAGAAATAGAAAAAACAGAGAGTCTGGTAACCATCAATTGGAATGAACCTATTGATGCTGCGGCAAACAAGGAACGAGTTACCACCCTACTGAACGATTTGGAAGGAGAGCCGATTACGGAATCCGATATTGGTATCAGTCAGTTTCTATTGGCCGTTGAAGGCGGAAGAGTAGAAAATGCTCAACTCTATCTGAAATTTAAATCAGCAAGTGAGAAGGTTAATTCAGAGCAATGGATTGCAGGTTACTTCAGCCAAAGACATCCCAATGCTTCTTTGAGTATTGAGGATGCTCCCAATGCATTTGATCAAATTTTCAAAAATAGCGATAGCTACTTTGTGGCCAAGTGGAAAAACCTGGGACAGAATGAGCCCATGAATGAGAATGGACTAGCATCACTACAAAAAGACATTTCTGAGTTTACTAGTCAGCAAGCTAAAAGCGGAAAAGGCTTTTTATTCGAAGAGTCTATGGAAGCCTCGATTGACAATGAAGCGCTTGCTTCTTACGGTATTTCTGAATCTGCTTTCAAGACAGCCTTGTCAAAAGCCTTGGATGGTTTTCTTGTTACGGAAATCAGACGCTTTGGAGAGGTAATCCCAATCAAAATCCAACGCTCGAAAGGAGACCTTCAACAACAAATCGCCAGCATTTCTGTAACAGGAAAAGGGCAACAAGAGTATCCACTCTCAAATTTTGTGAAGTTCAATTTTACAAAAACTGAAAAGAACATCACCGCAGACAGAACCAGCACCTATCAATCATTAGTATGGGAAACATTAAGTGATCAGGATATTGCTCAGTTGATGGAAAATCTACCCAAGGTTGCCGTCAAACATGGACTAACCGTAGATTTTAGTGGCACCTATTTTGAAGATCAGGAAAGCCTGAAACAGTTGATATTTATCCTTATCATATCTGTGGCTTTACTCTACTTTATCCTTGCGGCACAATTTGAATCTTTAGTTCAACCCATAATAGTAATCCTGACCTTACCCCTTGGTATTCTCGGTGCTTTACTAGTCCTCAAACTGGCTGGAGGAACTTTAAATGTAATGTCAGCTATAGGAATCATTGTCATGCTAGGCATTATGGTAAACGATGCAATTCTTAAAATTGATACCATTAACAGACTGAAACAGGAGTTAGGAAAATCTCAAATTGCTCAGGCAATTGCTAAGACAGGAGAGATCAGACTTAAACCTATCCTGATGACTTCCATTACCACCATTCTCGCACTGCTACCAGTGGTATTCTCATCAGGTATTGGTGCCGACCTTCAAAGGCCACTGGTATTCTCCGTAATTGGTGGGCTTACCATTGGCACATTTACTGCACTCTACTTTGTGCCTTTGGCCTATTGGTTTGTGAGTAAAAAATGACATCCTGTCACCTTCTTTCTCTTGGTATAGCGTTTGATATTGCCCCATCAGATTAATTAACTGACAAAATAGCTATGCAAGAAAAAGGTACAATCTCGATACACACCGAGAACATCTTTCCAATCATTAAGAAGTTTCTTTACTCAGATCATGAAATCTTTTTGAGAGAGTTGGTTTCCAATGCAGTAGATGCCACTCAGAAGGTCAAAAGACTGGCTTCCTTGGGTGAATACACTGGTAATTTGGGAGAAACGAGAGTTGAAGTAGCTGTCGATAAAAAGAAGAAAACTATTACCATCAGCGATAATGGTATTGGGATGACGGCTGAGGAAATTAAAAAATACATCAACCAGATTGCTTTCTCAGGCGCAACAGAGTTTGTTGAGAAGTTCAAAGATGCCGGAGATGCAAAGGAAATCATTGGTAAGTTCGGTTTAGGCTTTTACTCCGCCTTTATGGTAGCTGGTAAAGTTGAAATCGACAGTTTGTCATATCAAGAAGGTGCTGAGCCAGCTAAATGGATTTGTGATGGAAGTACTGAATTTGAAATAAAAGCAGGTAAAAGAAAGACTCGCGGAACCACCATTACATTGCATGTTAATGAAGATTCCGAAGAATTCCTTGAAGACAGCAGAATTCAGAACATTCTGGATAAATATGCCAAGTTCTTACCAATTGAGGTGATGTTTGGTCAGAAGGATGAGTCGGTAGAAGATGGTGAAGATGAAGAAGGTAAGAAGAAATGGAAAACTGTTAAGGTTGACAATATCATCAACAATACTAGTCCTATCTGGACCAAATCTCCTTCGGACTTAACAGACGAAGATTATCTGAAATTCTATAAAGAACTCTATCCTTTCTCTGAGGATCCCCTTTTCTGGATTCACTTAAACGTAGACTTCCCATTTGAATTAACTGGTATTCTGTATTTCCCAAAAATCAAGAATGATTTTGAGATGCAGAAGAACAAAATCCAGCTTTACTCACGTCAGGTATTTATTACTGATGAGGTAAAAGATGTAGTACCTGAATTCTTAATGTTGTTGCACGGTATTATTGATTCTCCAGACATACCATTGAACGTTTCAAGAAGTTACTTACAGTCAGATGGAAATGTTAAAAAAATCAATTCTTACATCACCAAAAAAGTAGCAGATAAGCTTGGAGACTTATTCAAAAAAGAAAGAGAATCTTACGAAAACAAATGGGACGATATCGGCCTGTTCGTAAAATATGGAATGATCTCTGAAGAGAAGTTCTACGATAAAGCAAAAGACTTTGCATTGGTTAAAAATACAGAGGGCAAATGCTTCACATTAGATGAGTACGCGAAGCACATTGAAGCTAACCAAACGGATAAAGACAAAAACAAAGTTTGGCTTTATGCTTCTGACCCGGCAAAACAAGACAGTTTTATCAGTACAGCAATAGATAAAGGCTACGATGTATTGGTTTTTGATACTGTGATTGATAGCCACTTTATCAACCATATGGAAACCAAGCTGGAAAACACGCAAATCAAACGTGTAGATGCTGATAACATTGATAAGCTGATTGATAAAGATGAGAAAAGAGAACTTATCCTTTCTGATGATGACAAAGAAGCACTAAAAGGTGTATTTGAAAAGTCAATCAACAACCCTGGCTACAAAGTATCTATTGAGCCTCTATCTCCAACAGACGCACCTGTGACTGTAACAATGCCTGAGTTCATGAGAAGGATGAAGGATATGCAAGCTACCGGAGGTGGTGGATTCAACATGTTTGGTGCAATGCCTGACAGTTATGATGTTTCTGTAAACGGGAACCATGCATTGGCCGATAAAATCATAAAAGCCAAAACAGATAAAACTAAAGAGAAAGTAGCCAAGCAAGCTTTTGATTTGGCACTTTTATCCCAAGGGCTGTTGGAGGGCAAAGACCTAACAGATTTTATTAAAAGAAGTACAGAACTGCTGGCAAAGTAGCATTCAAATATTAACCATTAGAAATCCATGTCTTTATCGAGGACATGGATTTTTTTGTGCTGTTTCAAACAAAATACATCGAGTGTTCATCATCAATAAGTACTAAAACACTTTTTTTATGAAAACACTTTTAACAGGTATATTTTTTCTGTTCTGCCTGTATTTACATGCACAAAAAAATACCAAAGTAGTAATCAACCAGAAGGGTTTCGAAAACAAGCATGAATTAACCGTTGCTCTCAATTTCAAAGTCTTGGAAGGGGTAAAAGATGGGGAAATCATTTTTGAGGAAACAATGAAAATTGAAAAACCCATGTACGGAATGATTATCAAAAACAACGGTCAGTATGCAGGGTTTTGGATCGAACCAGGAAAAGGCGAAGTTACCATAACCAAAGATAACTTTTCGGAGAGCATTCAAGTCAAAGGTTCTAAAAGTCATGAGGCATATCTTAGAGTAAGATATGCAAAAGATAAAAACTCATTTAAACATAACTTCCTTAAGCACAAGAATAACGAAGGTGCTTTATATGTTCTTAACAAAGAATTTCAGTCTAAATCTTTTGATACAGAAGAACTCAAAACTCTCTTTAATTCAACCGACAGAAAGAATCTTCTACCACAACTTGAAGCCTATTTAAACACAGTAGATATTACAAAGATGAAAGTCGGAGAACAAATCTTTGACTTCACTGCCAATGACCAGAATGGCCACTCTTTTAGCACCGAAGACTATAGGGGTAAATACTTGCTTTTAGAGTTCTCAGCTACAGCATGTGCTCCTTGTTGGCATGGATATCCTGATATGATTGAAGAAAGTAAAAAATATAAAGAACTGCGGGTATTGACCTATAACGAAGACAATTCCATCGAAACCTGGAACAAAATAGCCAGAGAAAGAAATATAAGCCTGGATTGGCCAGTGCTCTGGGATGGAGAAAACAAAGCTGATGTTTTCGAAGTATTCAATATTAAAGGAACTCCATATTATTTTCTGATATCTCCGGAAGGAAAAGTTTTAGACTCATGGTTCGGATCAAAAATAGAACATTTAGGTAAAGCTCTGAAAGCCAACATGAAGTAGCCGACCGCTCACGGACACAAGTGTTCTTACAAGGACAGAGTCTGCATAAAAACGATTCTCAAAACCTCACCTAAAGTATTTAGATGAGGTTTTTCATTTGGCACCTTATTTGGCTAAGGCTGTCTACAAAAATCTCTAAATTGAAATCTATGCTTTTCAATATGTTCACGATCGCTTGGCGAAATGCTATCAGACATAAGCAGTTCACCATCCTCAACATACTTGGGTTAGTAGTAGGTATTACTGCTTGCTTACTCATTGGTTTATACATTCAAGATGAATTGAAATATGATCAACATTACGAAAACAAGGAGTTGATCTACAGAATCAACCAACCAATGATATGGCAAGATTGGTCCGAAGGTTTTAGTTCAACAGGACCCAATGTAGCCATCGCCATGCGCGAAGATTTACCCGAGTTTGAAGAAGTCACCAGAGTGCATGCTCCAGGAGAGCGCTTCTTTTCATATAAGCCCGAAAGAGGAGATTTAAAATCTTTTAAGGAAAGAAAATTCTTTCTGGCTGACACCAATTTCTTCAGCATATTTTCTTTTGAATTTCTATTAGGGAGCCCCCAAGAATCATTCACATCACCTGGTAATGTTATCATAACTGAAGAGACAGCCAAAAGGTACTTTGGAAATGATCATCCAGTAGGTAAAACGATAAATATAAGTGAGGGCGATAATAAGGGTCCGCTATTAGTTACGGGAGTAATCAAAAACATTCCGAAGCATTCACACATTCAGTTTGACATTCTAGCTACCATGTATACTTTTCCGTACATAAAAAACCGTGAATGGACATGGATATGGACAACTTATGTGACATATGGAAAAGTACGTCCAGGAGTTGACATGGAAGCACTTGACGCAAAACTTCAAAAGCTTCCTCCTAAATGGTCTACCACCACAATGCAAAGAGTTTTTGAACAATCCTATGAGGAGTTCATTGGTGAAAAAGAGTGGAAGCTAACCATGCAACCACTTAGTGAAGTATACTTAAACACACCTCAGGTTAATCGTTTGGGACCAAGAGGGGATATCCAAAACGTTCAAATATTTGGAGCAGTAGGTTTACTTATGCTTCTATTGTGCAGCATAAACTTCATGAATTTATCTACAGCCAGGTCTTCTAACAGAGGTAAAGAAGTTGGGATTAGAAAAGTACTTGGGTCTGGTAAAAATCAGCTTGTCCATCAGTTCTTGTTTGAATCGATTCTATTCGTTTTTGTGAGTACAATTCTGGCTATTGTGGTGTCGGAAATTTCTCTTGAAGCATTTAACCTTATAGCAAACAAGGACCTTAGTCTAACTACACAACTAACAAACCCTACATTTCTGCTAATCATCATTGGCTTCGTTTTAACATTAGGAGTTTTAGCTGGCAGTTACCCAGCCTTTTACCTCTCATCTTTTGAGCCTATTAAAGTGCTCAAAGGGAGCCTGGTATCTGGTTTCAAAGGAAAGAAGGTAAGAAATGCCCTTGTGGTTTTTCAGTTTACCATATCAGTAGCTTTAATTCTTGGTACTTTCTTTGTCCAGAAACAAATCAACTATGCTTCCAATTTTGAGCTTGGTTTCGACAAAGAAAATTTTCTGCAAATTCATCATGTAGAAGTGTTAGGAAGTGAGTCACAAACTCTAAAATCAATAGTAGAGAGTTATCCTGAGGTTTTAAAAGTTGGTGTTAGCGATTTAACGCCTCCAAACATTTACAATGAAGATAAGTACAAAGCGCATGGGCCTGATAATGAAATCGTCTCTTTGAATAGATTACTGGTCGATGACGGTTATTTAAAGCTTATCAATCCAAACTTTCTTCTTGGTCGAAATTTTGACTCTTCAAGACCAGCAGATGTAAACAATGCTATTATTAATGCTTCTGCTGTAAAGGTTTTAGGTTGGGATATCAACGATCCGGAATTAATTGGCAGACACATTGTATTTCCATGGAATGAAGAAGTAAAGTTCAGAATAATTGGTGTTGTTGAGGACTTTAATTTTAATAGTCTCAGGTCTGAAATTGCTCCCTTATTATTCATGCACGAAAAGAACGAAAACCAAATTGTTTATGACGATGGGCTACGTACACTTTCGATTAAAATCAATCCTGAGGCCATTAGAAACAATGGTGAAATGGCTGAGCTTCTTAGTAATCTTGAAACCGAAATGAAAGCAATAAATGAAGGCCTTATTTTCGAATATTCATTTCTTGATCAGGAATTCGAAAAGACTTTCCGAGACGAAGAAAGGATGGGTAGTGTACTGCGAATCTTTACCCTTATGGCTGTCGCAATTGCCTCTTTAGGTCTTTTTGGCTTAGCAGCATTTTCAGCAGAGCAACGCAAAAAAGAATTAGGGGTAAGGAAAGTGCTAGGGGCTTCTGTAAGTAAACTAGTGTACACTTTCACCTCTGAGTTTACCATTCTTATTATAATTTCAATTTTGCTGGCAAGTCCGTTAGCTTATTTTCTGGTAAAAGATTGGCTATCCAACTTTGCATACAAAACATCAATTGAATTATGGGTATTTGTTTTAGCGGGTACCAGTGCCGTCTTAATCTCCTGGTTAACAATTGGCTTTCAATCTCTTAAGGCTGCAAACAGAAATCCCGTAGATGTATTGCGGGATGAATAGAGCTTAGTTAGCTACTTTGACAGTTTTTCAGTCTCCTCTGCTTTGGTGTATTTCCACCTTCGATGAGACCATAGATAGTCCGATGGGTTTCGGTGGATAGTGCCCTGAAGTAAATTCGCATATTCCTCGATAATTCCGGTTTGCCCCTTCACGTACGGGGGCGCAGATATAGGTTTAAAGGTAATCTCATACCTGCCCAAACCAGTACGTCTTGTATTGACGTAGAAAACCGCATAGTTAGTCAATGTAGCAATACGCTCTGCTCCTTTGTAAAAAGCAGTCTCTCTATTCAAAAAATTAAACCATAATTTCTCTGTCCCGATAGAAGGCAATTGATCACCTATGATACCAATTAATCTGGGTTTCTTTCTTCGCTTAATAATCTCACGCATCGCAGCATCTTTTGGAACTGCCATCCCCCCATGCTTAGTACGCAGTGTCAGCATAATTTTATCGAAACCCTCATTCTTTACAGGCTTGTATAGAAACTCCATTGGATAACCTATCTGTTGTCCAATGGAAAATGCAGGCCACTCCCAATTGGCAGTATGACCAGACATTAACAGTACCGGAATATCTTTTGCCAAGTAGTTTTGAAGCGCTTCTGGGTTCTTTAAAGGAACTCGGTGTACCCAGTCTTCCTTAGAGAATCTATAAGCCTTTATAGATTCTACAAATACTTGTGAAAACTGGCGATAAAAACGCTTTGCTATGCGTTTTATCTCCCTGTCAGACTTTTCAGGAAATGAAATTGAAAGGTTCTCAAAAACCACCTCTCTGCGATACCTCAAAACATGATACCCAAAAAAGGCAGTTGCCTCCGCAACCGGGTATAACAGCCAAAATGGAAATAAGGAAAAAAGTCGTATTAAGAGCATATTCAGCTTTGGCGCGAAATTAAATAAGTAACGGAAAACAAGGCACTATTGGTTCTGTATAAAACAAAAAAGATCGCTTCTAACAAAGCGACCTCTTCCTCCCTCAATCAACACCTGGTTATGCATGATAGAATCGTTCTGAAACTATCTTTCCATCCTCCCACTTATCAACAACAGTTTGCTCCACTTTTACATGAACTCCATCTTTCTGAACATACTCCATCACTCCCTCATAAAAACTCACGTTGCCGTTTACTGCCGTATTAAAAACTTCATACCTAATAAACTCTCCCACTCCCGAAAGAACTTCCTTTTCTTGAGCAATAACGTTTTCCTTGCCTGTTTTCGGGGTATCATTTCCCTCAGTTAGAGATACATCATTGGCCAGGTATTTTTCCTGAGCTTCTATGAATTTTCCATCAGCAAGTAATGACAATAGGTCTTTCAGATTTTCTTCAATATTTAAATGTTGTGACATGGTTTTGTTTTTTAAATTTCAATGTTGAAACATTGAAATGATTCTAATAAGTTCCTGAGTCTTCTCTTTTTTTCGATACAGTTCAACTTGTCAATCTTACAACTCAAGATAACCGAATAACAGCCTGACCACAAATAACTTCCCTGCACTCCATATGAGTGTTTATTAGTTAAAACCATCAATCATGAAAAAACTAATTCTTTCACTCCTCATATTGGCCTTTGCGGGGATCAGCACTGTTCAAGCTCAAAACCTATCAAAACCTAAAAAAGGAAATGCGATCAGACTTAAAGAATATTCCCTGACCATTAAACAGGGTGAGGAAATGGATATTGAGATGTGGGTGGTAAAATCAAAAAAATATAAGTTGAAACTGGGAGAACCTAATGCCAAAGGAAAAAAAGGGGTAAACTTCTCTTTCGATTCAAAATCGGAAGACCCAATAACTTATAATGTTAAAATAAAGGTTGACAATGATGCTCCTACCGGAGATCACATGTATGTGCTGAAAGTACCTGGAGTTGGCAGAAATGCAGTAAAAAGCACAACCGTCATGATCAAGGTGATTAATTCAAATTCTAATTAATTCAAATTCATCATATAAGAGCTCGGTCGCTTAGGCTTCCGGGCTTTTTGTATATTACAGCATGTCAAAAAGCAAGATATACGGACTCAGGTTAGGCATAAGTTTGTTCGTATTCTTTTTCTTTAAAATCACTTCTAATAGCCTTACTGAATGGGAAACGGCCACATTCATCTCTATGGGCTTCACCGTATTGGTTGTGCTCATTGTATTTGAAATCATTGATTATACTTCAAAACATCTTATCAATCATTATAGAGAAAGACTTACCTCACATAAAACACTGTTTAAATTCTATTGGGGAAACTGCCTAATTACCGCACCTATTGCCATTGGCGCCTCATATATACATGTAGAGATACTTATTCCGAACATTCATTGTTGCCCTGAGGAATGGGGTCCTGGATTCGTTGCCACAACAGCTCAAGCCATTGTTTTATCCTGGTTAATCATTATGGCCAAAACCTTTATGATTTACTTTGAGTACAGTAAAAAGTCTGAACAGGAAAAAGCACTGCTACAAAAGGAATTAGCCCAGTCCAAATTCGAAAGCTTAAAAGACCAGATTAAGCCACATTTCCTATTCAATAGTTTCAGTGTACTATCTTCAATAATTGAAGAAGACCCTAAACTCGCCATTGAGTTTGTATCGAAGCTCTCCAAAATTTACAGGTATGTACTGGACAACAACTCTCAACTGGTACCACTCTCAAAAGAGCTCACCTATCTGGAGCATTATATTTTTTTACTGAAGACCAGACATAGTGATAGTATCAGGGTAGATATTAATCTGGAAATAGACATCGAAGATTATCAGATACCTATTCTTTCTATGCAAATGCTGATAGAAAACGCATTGAAGCATAATTATTTTTCAAAAGAGAATCCATTGAGGATCGAGATATTCAACAAAGGGCAGGAGTACATTGTAGTCAAAAACAATCTTGAAAAGAGATTGATCATTGATAAACCGACCAAAATTGGTCTTGAGAATATCAGTAACAGGTATGAAATGCTACTTTCAAGGCCAGTTTTGGTCAGCACAGAAGAAAACTCATTTACAGTTGGTTTACCACTAATTCAAAAAAGTCCGTTACCACAAGCATGAAAGTTGTAATTATTGAAGACGAAGCTTTTACTGCCAAAAGACTAGCCAAACTGATTCAGGAAGTTTCGCCTGGGGCTCAAGTTCTCGGCATACTTGGGTCTGTTGGAGAGGCCCTTGCTTGGTTTGACAAGAATGAAAATCCTGATATTATCTTTCTCGACATTCAGTTAAATGACGGAACAGGGTTTGAAATTGTAAAAAAGTTAAAAAACTATCCACATATCATTTTTACAACCGCATATGAGCAGTATGCACTTGACGCTTTCAAGTTTAACAGTATTGACTATTTGCTTAAGCCAATTGACAAGAAAGAGCTTCAAGCTGCAGTTGCAAAATATGAACAAATCTATCAGATAGAAGAAACCAACTATCAAGATAAGATCAAGGCGCTGAGTCAGCAATTTATGCCTACTTATCGCGAGCGGTTTCTGGTCAAGGTTGGACATCAGTTTAAAAGCATACTTACAAACGAAGTTGGGTATTTCTGTTATAAAGATGGGCTTAGCTACCTCCATACAGACCATCATAACTTACCCATAGATTATACACTTGACCAACTGTTAGAAGAGTTGGATCCAAAGGTATTTTTCAGAGTTAACCGTCAGTATATAGTCCAACTAAAAGCAATTGAAGAAATTCATTCATATTTCAACAGCCGACTTCTACTAACTCTATCTCCTCCAACTCCTGAAGATGTAATAGTCAGTAGAGAAAGAGTACTCAATTTCAAAGTATGGGCTGGCATGTAGCAGTTTCTTACTTATTCTCACTATTGGCGTGAGCCGGAACTATTGAAGAGCCCGCAGGCATAGCCCTTGTTATGGTTTTATCAACCTCTTCCAAAATACTCTGAGGCACATCGTGCTCCATCAACTGTTGTTTTAGTGCTAATAGATTACTTGCTGATTCCGTCCTTAGTCTGTTCTCAGTAGCTAAATTAGCCAAGGCCGACTCAGTCTGTTTATGGGACAGTTGTTCATCTGTGCTGCCTTTGAATAAAGATTCTACTGCATCAATCAAACGATTTAAAATACGGTAAACCAGATTTGCCGAAAAACCTCCCAGAATGGCCAGAATGGGTTTGATCAAATAAGGGGCCGATGTCAAAGGTTCAGCATCACTATCCGTTGGCGTATTGGCAGTTACTGGAATATCCTCAATAAACACCACAAAGAGTTCTGACAACAGTACTCCAGATACAAGCCCCAACACAAAACGAGACCAATACGTTGCTGCGTATTTCATATCGAAGGTACCTTCTTTGATATAGCCACTCATCTTAAAAAGTGCATAAAAAGAACCTCCGACACCTGCTGCTGCAAGTAGAAACGCCAGCCTTTCCACCTGAGGCCAACCTGACCCCTGCAGCATACTTAACATCATGGTTTCATTGTTCACACGAGGCGACAAGCTGGTTCCTATCAATGCCAATAAGGAGATAATAGTGACCAGCATAAAAGCCCTTACAATTGGTAAGGGGCCTACTGCTTTGAATTTCGAATTGCTTTGACGGTTCTTTTCAAAAAGCATCAGTGTTCCCGGAATGGCGGGTTTCACTAAAACAGAAAGGTAGTTAAAAACTGATAAGAGTTCTTTTGAGTGTAGTTCTTCAATAGGCTTTTCCAAAGGAGCCACTTGATAGCCCTCCACTGTTTTACCTGTTTTTAGGGCGTAATCCAGCATTACATTGCATTGCATTACTAGAGACCCTTTTAAAGACTTGTTTTCAAGGTCAGTATTACCAACCTCATCTTTTAGGTGTTCCATATCTGATAAAATGTGTGTTATGTAAATCTAAGGTACAAAGAGAGAAAAAACCAAGCCTACCCTTATTAGTTAGTATTTCAAAAGCCTCTTTCCCATCTACTGGCTTCTTGCTTTCTTTTCATTTCTCCAGAGTCTATGATTTCCTGAAGCTTCTCATTTCGTTCAGGCGATTTACTGGTCAAATGCCAGGCCCCACAAAACTGACATTCATAAACATTCTGAGGACCTTCATGAGGTTTGAATCCTTTGTAGATATGCTGATCAATCAAAGCTGTTTCGGCCAGATCTCTGTTGTAGTATTCATATTTATGAGTTGGGCAAGCCATCTTCAAAGCATTCTTTACACAAAGATATGGTCGTTAGTGTTTACTTGTTGTAATTATTCACTCGAAAAGCACATCTTTGAAGTACAACATGCTATTATGTCTTTTGCACTCAGCGAACTTGCTAAAATCACTGCTGATTATATCAACACCACCGATCGTCATATTTTCCTGACGGGTAAGGCTGGAACGGGTAAAACTACCTTTCTTAAATATATTGTAACTCATACTCACAAGAAAACTGTTGTTGCGGCACCAACGGGGATTGCGGCTATTAATGCTGAAGGAGTTACACTTCATTCCCTACTACAGCTACCTTTTGGTGCATTTATCCCAGAGCGCATTCAGCCACCAAATGTCAATGCTCAGTTTACCACATTATTCAATCTATTTTCTAATGTGAGATTCAATGCATCCAAACGCAACTTGATTAATGAAATTGAATTATTGATCATAGATGAGGTCAGTATGCTCCGGGCTGATTTACTAGACTGTATTGATCATACTTTGCGTTTTCTAAGAAGAAGAAAACAAGAACCTTTCGGAGGGCTGCAAGTGCTCTTTATAGGTGATTTGTTACAACTTCCCCCAGTAGTTAAAGACAATGAATGGAGTGTATTGTCCGCGTATTATAAGAGCAGCTACTTCTTTGAAGCGCATGCACTGAAAAACAATCCTCCTATCAATGTTGAGTTAGACAAGGTTTACCGTCAAAGTGATGAGCAATTTATTGGGTTACTCAATAGATTCAGAGAAAACCAACAGACCTCCCAAGACATTGCTTTGCTGAACAAATTGCACCGGGAAGATTACCAACAACTTTCAGGCAAAGGTTATATACACCTGACCACACATAACAGAAAGGCGGATGAGATTAATGCGCAAAGATTAGCAGAGCTTACCACAGAAACACTTTCCTACAAAGCCAAAATTGAAGGTGAGTACCCCGAGAATCTCTATGCCACCTCTTTGGAGATGAAACTCAAGAAGGGTGCTCAAGTCATGTTTATTAAAAATGACCCTTCTGGTGAAGGGCGCTTTTTCAATGGAAAAATCGGGCAAATATCTTCTTTGAACCCTGAAAGTATTCGCGTTGAATTCGAAGATGGTGAAGAGGTAGAAGTTTCCTATTACACATGGGAGAATAAGCGATATACTCTCAATAAAGAAACCAATGAAATTGACGAAAAGGTACTAGGTAGTTTTGAACAGTACCCACTTAAATTGGCCTGGGCAGTCACAGTTCATAAAAGTCAAGGACTAACTTTTGAAAAAGCCATTTTGGACTTGACTGATGCCTTCGCTCAGGGTCAGGTATATGTAGCCTTATCCCGACTAACTTCTATGGATGGTCTGGTACTTTCTTCGCGTATTCCTGAATCTGGTTTTGACCTAAGTGAGTCTATGAAAGCTTTCGCTAAAACAAAGGCTTCCAAAGATCAACTTTCGGAATCGCTTGCCAATGACCGTAAAAACTATCTTGCTAAGCTTACCATCAGTGCCTTCAATTTCTTTGAGTTGACAGGGGCACTTAAAGCGCATGAGTTAAGTTTCGATAAGCAGGAAAACCGATCTCTCAAACAAAAGCACTTACCCTGGACAAAAGGACTTATATCAGAGGTTGAACCTATCCGAAATTTCGGAGACAACTTTATCAAACAGATTCAAAAAATAATAGCTACAGAACCTGATTACTTACCCACTTTGATTGAAAGGGTAAAAAAAGCTACAGCATACTTCTCTCCTATTTTGGAGAAAGCTTCTAAGGACATCAAAAACCATGATACCAATCTGGAAAGTAAAACCAAACTCAAGACCTATCGAAAAGAACTTAAAGAGTTAGAACAATTGATTTACAATAAGATTCAGGTAATCAATAAAACCAATATGCTACTGCAATTCACTAGTGAAAATAAAGAGCTCACTAAGCAGGATTTAGAAAACAGTGATTTCAGAAAAAACAGAAAATCTGAGGCTAAAACAGTCAAAAAGAGGGATAAAACACCTACCTCCGAAATTTCCTTTGCTCTTTATAAAGAGGGTAAAACCATTGAGGAAATCGCCACCGAAAGAGCTTTGGTTCCAGGTACTATTCAAGGACATCTTTGCCAATACATTGCTACAGGTGAAATCGATGCATATGATCTGGTAGACAAACAGAAACTAGATAATATGCTTAGCCTTATCACACCTGATACACAAAGTTCAGGAGAGATTAAAGCCAAACTGGGAGATGAATATTCCTGGGGTGAAGTAAGAATGGCCATGACTTATTTTAAGTTTAAGCAGAAAATTAAAGACTGATGATGCAATTGAATGTAAGACAGAACGAACTACTTGACTTTGTCAAACACTGTCATAAAGATCAGGTACGGAAATACACGCACGAACCGTATTGGCATCATGTGTATGCTGTTGCTGAAATTGTCTCTGAATACGAGCCTTCTGGAATTGAAATAGCCCTCTGTCACGATTTAATAGAAGACACGGATTGTACTGAAGATGACTTGAAACAGCAGCTACTCAAGTGTGGTTATAGCGAAACAGAAACCGTTTTCATCGTTGATGGAGTGATTGACTTAACCGACCAGTTCACTCATGAAGCTTTTCCGAAGCTCAACAGAAAGGCCCGTAAACAAAAAGAAGCCGAGCGTCTCGGTAAGATTAGCTATATCGCCCAAACCGTAAAGTATGCCGACCTAATCAATAACTCCGAATCCATTACTCAACATGATAAGGGTTTTGCTAAAGTCTACTTATCCGAAAAAGGGGATATTCTCAAGTTGATGACTAAAGGCAATCAGGAGTTGTTTGAGAAGTGCAAGAAGGCGTTGGAAGCTGCTCTTTAGAAACAACAAAGAGTTAGGCTCTACAAAAAGCAATCACCAACACTCTCACAAACCCTAGCGATAACCGTCATCCCTGCGCAGGCAGGGATCTTGCATCCGAACAGCCTAGCCTATTGGTAATTCTCAATTTCATTATACAAATCTCTCCATGATGGATTAAACTCATTAATCAAACGCTCTTTCCAAGCACGTTTCCATTTTTTAATTTGCTTTTCTCTTAAAATGGCGGATTCTATATCATCGATAAACTCGAAATAAATTAAATCTGTACACACGTATTTAGATGAGAAAGTACCTCCTCTTCCGTTTTTATGATCTGTAGCTCTGCTATAAAGATTGGAGGTTACACCAGTGTACAAAACTGTTCGTTTAGGATTTGAAACAATATACACATAACCTCCTTTGGCAATCATTCCTTTGTGTTTATCGTGGTAGTAAAGCAGCAAGATTCCTGCCTGCGCAGGAATGACGGTGTTTCCACAGTTTGATTTGAATACAAGTGTGATGACTATACTTAAATAAAGTTCAGGGGAAGGCTAGAAACCAAAAAACTGTCTCTTCCTTTCATCTTCAGCAAATCTAAGCTCACTATCTCTTCTCCTTTTGATATAACCTCTTATAGAACGTGTTTTTGAGCCTAATTTTACACCTTCAACCATTCCTAATAATCGACTCCATTCACCCGCTCTTACATCTCCCACAATTGTTCCTCCAGAGAAAAGCACTTGACCTTGTGACCATTCAATGTCCTTGAATGATTCCAAATCTTGATTGATTTTAATGTAGGTTTTGAATGCTTGAACGAATAACCCCTTTCTGGAATGATTAATGACATCAAAAGCGATATTCATAATTTTTGGTTTGTCACTATGTTTTGCAATCAAATTGATTAAATAGGCATCAGCCTTTTCACTACTTGTAAGTCTTTGAAAAAATGCATTCGCAAAATGTTTACTAAACCTCCAGTTATATCGCATTTCAGCCATGAATTCAATGGCCTTATCCAAAATATCTTCCGCATTCGGTAGCCCCCAGATTATTGATAATTCTTTATGATCACGAGCCCTTTCTCTCTTATTGCCATCAAATAGCATTTTCAAAAAGTCAAGTACGAATTTTACATCGAAACTCAGGATAGTCAGCAAGCCCCGACCCTGATAATCAAAAAGATCATGAATAGAGCTCTGTTGTAAATAGGCTTTCTTGAACAATTGCAAATTTGCCTCTGTGATAATTTCACCATTAAAGAAGTCATAGTTTAATCTAGTCTTTAAATTTCCTTCTTCATTTCTCCTAGTTACAATTTCAAGCAGTTTCACAATTACCTCAGAATCAATTTTTTCGAAATGTCTACATCGTTCTAAATTCAGATAATAATCATTATTCAAGGTCTCAGCCATTGTATAAAGTCTCTGTAAATGCTTTTCTTCAATTACAATCGGCTTTAGGCTCGTAAGTAAATCCAATCGCCAACTTTCGTGCAAGCCCCTCTCGCCAATTGCCTTCCAAAACCTTTCAACCAAACCAGGAGTTGCTGTTATCAATTCAATGGTTTTAAACAAAAAAGGTATTTGGCTCATAGAATCACTCAACTTGGCAAGGCCTAGAAACACCTCAAAACCCGTTTCTATATCAATGGAAAGATTACTCTTTATTATCGTATGAAAACAATCACTTTGAGAATAAATGCTGATTTTATCCCAGCTTCGAATTTCTCTATAATTGGAAATAAAAGCCTCGATTTGATCTGTGGAAGAAAACGTAAACCTCTTAGCTAGGTCGGCATCTTTTAACCTTTCAAACTCTTTGTAATCCTTAAAATCATGGCTTTCCTTTCCTCTCCTTCTTTCGCGATTTAGTACTTCAAAATCAGAGTACACCTCATGTTCAAAAGCCTTTTTCAACCTCTCAAATTCTGAGTGCTTTACTCCCTCTCGTTTGGCGGAGCGAATCATTTCCTACACATAGTAGCAGTGACGGAAATTATCGCCAACCAATTTCGAATCAACAAAAGGAATTAGAAAATCAAGGTCGAAAGTAAAAGTATCCTTGTTTTCCTTGCTATATCCGGTTGAAAAATCCAGCATTAAATTCAATGATTCCTCCGGATATGAATCATATTGAGAACAAAGTGTCCTCAGAATTTGCCCCCTAATTTGCTTCGCAACTGCAATATTTGAGTCATCTTCCTCACCCTCTGAAACCTTCTCATATTCCCATCGAAACCGCTCCAACAACTTACCAGAAATAGCGAAAAAGGCTCTGACGAACAATATTCCTTTTCCAATTTCCTCAACTAAATATTCTACCAGTTCCTGCTGTCTCACAAAATGATTCTGGTAGTCAGTTCGAATGAAATTGTATTTATGATCTATGTTATAAACAAACTCTGCCAAATGTTCCGGGAACCGCTGCACAAATTCAAAAGAGAGGTCTAAAGCATCTCCGGATGTAGATATGTCTTTAAAGAACTTTGATAGGAGTTTTAAATGCTTTTCTTGCTTATTTGAAAAGTCATTCGTTTCATACTTGGTATTACAATCTACTATTTCCAGCTTAGGAAATGAATCAATTCTTGATTCCAGATAAGTTATTGTTTCGTCAGGTAAAAACTCCCAAGAAAAATTCAGAAACTTGAAGGTCTTGTCTTCATAATCTGACACCCTTGCTAAATATTTAAGCAAAGTCGGTTTAATGCTATTTCTAACTGATTCTGGATCGAGGTTCTGATATGCGGGAATAACGGTATCACGAAACCGATGTTCTTGCTTATCAAAAAAACTCAGAAAAAGCTTCTCAAATGAGAGCAATTGGTCTTTCAGAAACACTTTATAAAAGAAATAAGTAGAAAGGTTCTGCTCACCAATTTTGGCATGTTCATATTTCAATTGGATCAAATCCAGTTGATGAAGCCTGTCATAAGCTTCTCTTAACTCATCCCCTGAAATATTGAAAGCTTCAGTTATTGAGTTAAGTTCTATCCCGTCTTTGTATGGTAATGTGTAGAAGAATGAAAGTATCCCCAAAGTTTTGAGTACTCGAACATCCTTAAATGAATCTTCATCACTAACAAATGTCTCGAAGTACTGTTCAAACAAATCAGCAACATTATTTAGAGAATCAAGTGAATTAGCTTCTTTTGCTAACATTGCCATCATCACGGCCAATCTTGCATTCCCCTTTGCAATTCTATTGATCTTATATTGATAATCACCGTTGCGCACCTCAAACGGTTCCTGTTCAATTATCTCGCTTATTTCCTTATCCTCAAACCCCTTAATCTCTATGATAGAAGAGGTATAAGCAGCCATCCAAGCCCTAACATTCTCCAATGCATAATCACGTACGGTAAGGACCAACTTCAGTTGACCAGGTTTCATTGAACGGTAAAATCCAAGAATTTGCTGAAACTTATCAACCCGATTCACATCATCAACTAACAAAATACTACTCTCATCTCCCCCAAAATAAGTCCCCAAATCGCCTATCAAATCTGTGCCTTTTGGAGAAATGGCAAAAGCATTATAGTCCAGATAATTTTCAAGGAAATGTCGAATTGCTTCTAACGCCAGTTTTGACTTCCCAACACCAGCCGGGCCCGAAATAATAACAATATCTTGCGCGCTTAATTGAGTCTTTAAAGATTCCAACTCTTGTGCTCGGTGAAGGAAAGTGCCGCCCAATGGAGTAGCCAGCTTTTGCTTCCCATTGTCATATTCCTCTATAAAACTTTCAAGCGAAACCACTTGACCAGTATCAATCGAAAGCCCCAAATAGTCATGGACTAAATTCTTATGATGTAGGAAAATCTCATTTGCTAAATCACTTAAGCCATAGTGCCTTGGCGGTCTTCCTAAAACCTCTATAGCTTCTTTGTTCACATCCTCAATTTCATGAGCCTTCAGGTTGGAGTTATAGCAAAGAATTATCTCCTGTATTTTATTCCTACGAATTTTAGTTTTTCCTTCATTCAAACATTCAGAAATATCGTTTTGTAACTTCTTTATCAGCTCATTTCCTTTATGCTCCTTAGTAGTAGACTCAACGAAAAGGTAAAGTCCATTTGGCATTAAGAAAAAGGAATCTGGAGTACCACGAGTAGTCTTCTGTTTCGTGTCGTGAGCACCACTTCTAGTAAAGGCTTTGTACCCCCTATGTCTCAAACTCAAAAAGCAATCACACAACTCTTGAAAATCTTCTCCACTAATTAGTTTTAATTGATTTTTGATGATTGACAATCGATTCATATTCTACTTCTTTGATTGTATACAAAAACTAAAATGGAATTCCACTATCTAAAAACCATAGTTTGAATAATCATGATAACTTACCTCGAAACAAACCTCTTATACATAAAGGCTCTACCGCTTCCAGACTTCAGGTACCTTTCGAAAGCAAAAGCTTTATATCTATCAGGGAAATTAATACTCAAAACTACTTCAACAGGTAATCTTGATTTGGTATAGTGAACTTCTTTTCTATTGTGTCTGATTAGTCTATTTTCCAAATTCCCTGTGCATCCTACATAATGGGAGTCATCTGCACATTTAAGAATATAAACTGTATGCATAATTGTGTACTGTGTGTATTTCAGGAAGATAAAAGAATTACGTCATAAGTAAAAGTTGGTTATGAAAAGTGGAGAGGTTCCAAAGAAACCCGTGGATAGATAACTCACCTTCGTTCTGTTGAGCTGAGCTAAAAAGAAAATGGAGGCCTCCGCTGAAACTCGCATGTAGAAAATATAAACATGTCAGACTATGACAGGTATAAAAAAACTCGCCTTCGCTCTGATGAGCTATGGCGAGTGAAAGTGGAGCCGGAGGGGATCGAACCCTCGTCCAGATAAGGAACACTAAGTGCCTTCTACATGTTTATTTGCCAATTAGTTTTCGAGTTGAGCAAGGTCGGCAACAGACCTAAACTAAACCTTAGATGCGATTAATCTTACTGCTACGTCACAACTCCGCAGCAGCCAGTTCCGCGGTTGATGCCTCGGTTGCCAGCCCGGCAGAACAGGGGGCCAGCGAGACACATTGCTATCTAAATCTGATTAGGCAGCAAGGGCGTATTGTCTTTCGCCATTTAAAAAGGTTGATCGTTTTATTTACGGGAAATACGAACAACTCCCGACATGCTTACACTTGCATTTCACCTACTGTCAATTCCAGTCGGCCCCATGCATATATCTTAAAACGATAAGATATGATTTGTAGTTATGGCCTTCTGCCAAAACGGGTGGTAAAGATAGCCGCTTTTTTAATTCAGCAGCGCACTTCACAAAACTTTGAACAAAGAACGTTCAACATCTTGGCTAAGATTTATATCTTGCGGCAATGGAAAACTTCGTTGTCTCGGCTAGGAAATACAGACCAGTTGGATTTGAGGAAGTAGTAGGTCAGGAACACATCACCACTACGCTGAAAAATGCCATCGACAACAACCAATTGGCTCAGGCACTTTTGTTCTGCGGACCAAGAGGAGTTGGTAAAACCACCTGTGCGCGTATTGTAGCAAGACTGATTAACGAACAGACCATTGAAAACCCTTTAATGGGTAATGACACTTTCAATATCTATGAACTTGATGCCGCTTCTAATAACTCTGTTGACGATATCCGTAACCTGATTGAACAGGTAAGGTACCCTCCTCAACAAGGAAAGTTTAAGGTATATATCATAGATGAGGTTCACATGCTTTCGAACCAGGCTTTCAATGCCTTTTTGAAGACACTGGAAGAACCTCCTTCGTACGCCATTTTTATACTGGCTACTACGGAAAAGCATAAAGTAATTCCTACTATCCTTTCACGCTGTCAGATTTTCGATTTCAACCGAATTGAAATCAACAATATCAGCGAGCAATTAAAAATGATCGCGGATAAGGAAAGCATCGAGGTTGAAGAAGAAGCTTTGAATTTGATTTCTCAAAAGGCAGATGGTGCCATGCGAGATGCTTTATCTCTTTTTGATCTGATTGTGACCTTCTCCAAAGGACAGAAGGTTACTTACAAAGACACCATAGACAATTTGCACATTCTGGATTATGATTACTATTTCAGAATGACAGAAGCCATTTTCGAAGAAAACAGCACCAATACATTACTCATCTTCGATGAGATTCTGAAGAAAGGGTTTGATGGTCATAATTTTATTGTGGGTATGGCTAGCCACTTGCGAGACCTGATGGTTTGTAAAGACAATGCCACAATTCAGTTGCTTCAGGTATCAGATGCCATAAAGGCTCGCTATGCTGAACAGGCCAATAAAATACCGCTTTCGTTTCTGTTGACTGCTTTGAACATTGCCAGTCAGTGCGATATTAACTACAAATCCAGTAAGAATCAGCGTCTGCATGTTGAGTTGGCGCTGATTAAAATGGCGCACCTCAACTCAGCCATTTCATTGGCTCAAGTGGGCACCAATGGTGATCCATCAAAAAAAAAACTTTAGCGGAGCTTAAGCCAGAGGAGAAACCTACTGCTCCAGCACCAAAAGCAACGGAACAAGCCCCACCACCACCATCTGCAAAAGATGAGCCCATTGCAGATACCCCTGCTACTGATCTTGAGCAAAATCCAATACCGCCAGCAACACAAGATGTACCAAGGACCACTGCTTCTGCATCGTTGAGTAAGCCTTCTATTAGAAAGCCTGCCGGAAAAACGATGAACATCCCTACGGATTTAAGTTCATTAAAAGCGGAAATCAATAAGCCTAAAGTTGTTGAAGAGGAGCAGGAAGAGAATAAAGCAGACTTGAGAAATACTCCTTTTACTGCTGAGGAGATGGATACTGCCTGGCAACAGTTTCTGAACAGCGGCAATTTCCAGAGTCTGGATCAGGAAGTGCTTAAAAACCCTTATCAACTTGAGGGGAACAAAGTAACTGTTACTATTCCCAATGAGGCCTTGGTCTCTGGTTTTGAAAAGTTCAGAGGTGATTTGCTACAACACTTAAGAAATACCCTTAAGAATGATCATATCGCCTTACAGTCAAAAGTGGTTGAAGTAGCAAAGGAAAAGATGCTCTATACCGACAGAGAAAAATTCGAGTTCCTGAAAAGCAAGTATCCAGCATTAAAAGATCTACAAGATAAACTTGGGTTAGATCCTGAGTTTTAGTCCCCCTCCGTCCTTCGGACACCTTCCCAAGGAGGACACCTTACATTGTAACTAATAGTTAGAACCCGATATTCATATACCTTTCTGTAGTCATTTCGACCAGCGGGAGAAATCCATAGACCTCTCGCTATACTCGAGGTGACGTGCTAAAGAAGTTTACCTTTAAACTTTGACCTTAGCCACTTGAGGCTAGCGACTCGAAACTCATAACTCAACGCTACCAGTACCCCCTCTCTTTTCTATCCTGGGCTTGTCGAGGGAACCTAGTATTGAAAAAGATGCTTCGTAAAAGGCTCTTTCTTCTTTTGGAAACCTTGAGTTAAAGAATGGAGATTGCTTCACGCTGTTCGCAAAGGCGTACTTATTTGGTTTGGCATCAACAAATCCTCATTAGGAAGTCCTTTCGACTGCAAGGAGAAATCTAAAACGCTTTACAATAAACACCTTAGACCTCTCATTCTATTCGAGGTGACTTGCTAATTACGAGTTATCACTCCTAGAAAAAAAGTCTGTCATTTGTAGCAGAAGAAGATTCCTTCACTAGGTCCAGAATAATGCCACCTCTTTTCCCATCTCAAGTTTGCCGAGGGAACCTAGTATTGACAAAGATGCTTCGATAAACTCAGCATGGAAAAGTCATCTCATTTGTAACCTGAAACTTATAGTCTACTTTACCCTCAGTCATTTCGACCAGCGGGAGAAATCTATAGACCTCTCGCTATACTCGAGGTGAAGTGCTAAAGAAGTTTGCCTTTAAACTTTGACCTTAGCCACTTGAGGCTAGCGACTCGAAACTCATAACTCAACGCCACCAGTAACACCCTCTCCATTCTATCCCGAGCTTGTTTAGGGAACCTAGTACTGACAAAGATGCTTCGTAAAAGGCTCTTTCTTCTTTTGGAAACCTTGAGTTAAAAAATGGAGATTGCTTCACGCTGTTCGTAAAGACTTACTTATTTGGTTTGGCATCAACAAATCCTCATTAGGAAGTCCTTTCGACTGCAAGGAGAAATCTAAAACGCTTTACAATAAACACCTTAGACCTCTCATTCTATTCGAGGTGACTTGCTAATTACGAGTTATCACTCCTAGAAAAAAAGTCTGTCATTTGTAGCAGAAGAAGATTCCTTCGCTAGGTCCAGAATAATGCCACCTCTTTTCCCATCTCAAGTTTGCCGAGGGAACTTAGTGTTGACAAAGATGCTTCGATAAACTCAGCATGGAAAAGTCATCTCATTTGTAACCAGAAACTTATAGCCTACTTTACCCTCAGTCATTTCGACTGCAGAGAGAAATCTATAGCCCTCTCACTATACTTGATGTGACTTACTAAGAAAGCTTATTGGAACTTTAAGTTTTAATCTCTTGAAACTTGCAACCTGTAACGCAGTAACTAAAAACCGAGTGTAAAACCAACGTTAATCACATTCTTGACTTGTACATCACGACCTCGACTACCGTCAGAGCGAGTTACGACTACATCATCATCATAAATCAGCTGGGAACTGATATTAGATTGTATGAAATTATTGACTTTAAGGTTAAGACCAGCTTCTATATTGACTACAGTATTTGGAAATTTCTCATAGTTGGAAAACAAGTTAAAGTTAGTTTGAAGCTTCACGTTTTCCATAATATCCTTCTTAATCCCTCCTGTCAAGCTTATACCTGCCTCTGACCGAACTGGCTCACCCGGATCAACACCAAAAGCTCCCTGCTTTGATAAGGTATCATTAAGTACAAAAGTGAATCGTCCGGTAAAGGGTGAGAGTGTACTGGAAAAACCTTTTTCATCTCGGTAGGTCAATCCCAAAGAAGCCTGTAAGTAGCCTGGCGCCATAAAGTCGGAAATCAGTCGCCTCCTCGTGTCAGTGCTATTAGGTATTTTTTCAATCTTAACCCCTTCATCCATCTGGGTTTTAAAATTGAGTGCAGAAGTCATAAGTACCTTTTCGCTAAACTTCTGGCTATACTTTGAAGTAAAGGCTACCTGGTCATCGGTTTTTTCAAAGCGGTTTTTTGAATCACCATTTCTGATTATACCGTAACCAATCTTCGCTTTGTTCTCCCAAACGGTTTCGCCTTTCTCATAATTGACAAAACCCTCAACAGCAGCACCTATGGCAACAGAAGACTCACCCCCTGCAGCCCAGTTGGTCAAGCCAACTTGCTGAACATTAAGATTAAATCGTCCACCATTCTTCCAATAGATTAAACTATCCGGAACCACTTTAGCAGAGTCTTTTGCAGCAGATTTTTCTTGAAAAGCCCAAGAAGAATTAAAGACAAATAATGTCAATAAAGAAATTAGAAATACGCGTAGCTTCATGCCTGAATGGTATTGCAAATTTATACTTTAAAAGTATTCTATCAATTTCGTTTCAAAATCTTTAGTTTCTCGCCAGGAGAAAGTGCATTGGTGTCTTTATTATTCCATTTTTTTATCTCTTCAACTGTTACCTCATAGATTCGCGATATTGCCCACATGGTTTCTCCAACCTTAACAATATGAACAACTTCTGTTCTTCCTATTGAATCTATGTTGTTTTTGGGTATTAAGAGTTTGACTTCCTGACCTATCTCCAGCCCATCCTGTATATTCAGGTTATTCCACTCCAGAATGTTATCAATGTCAATGCCATAAATTCGCGATATGGCAAAAAATGTTTCCTTCGGTTTTACCTTATGTATAATTATAGTATCCGAATCTGAAGCAACAAGTTCTTTTCTAGGTTTAGGCGTCACAAAAACCTCTGTCTCATCTCTTTTTGGAACTTCTTTGGTTTTTGGTTTTTCAACTTTCTCAGTAAGTGTATTAGCCAAAGAAACTTCATTAATCAACCTGTCTTCTGCAGGAACCTCTGTTCTCTCTACTTTTACATTGCTATACTCTACAGGCATTCTTGCAGGCCTAATAAAACGCAACCATAAGACTCTACCTATTTTCAGTTCTTCATTCTTGCGCATCCTGTTTTTATGAAGAAGTTTCTTCAAACGAATACCATAGTCCTGTGCAATGGACCAAAGTGTTTCGCCAGACTGCACCACATGATAATGTACCTTACCTTTGCTTTTCTTATTCTTTAGGTAGTAATACTTATTTGCCCGAACATTTCCTTTTGGACCAATGTCATTGAACTTTTTAAGTTTCTTGATACTAACCCCTGTTCTTCTTGAAAGGGTCTGAAGATTCTCATTTGCCTTCGCTCGAATTGCAGGTATTCCATTCATTCGAATTTGATCAGCTTCATAAGCATTTCCTATATTCCCTGTAATCTGAGGGTAGCTTCCTACATTGCCTTCCAAGGGTCTGAATCCGGATGGGTTCCTTCTGGTTGCTGGCTTTCTTTTTCCCTTAGTGGGTATGTTACTCTTAGGCTTGTTCTTATTAGTTTTTGTGGTTGTATTAGACGTATTCTTTTTCTTTTCTTCTTTCTGAGCGATCGGCTTTCTATTTCCCTTTAATGGATAAATAACCTTATAAGATTTGTCATTGGGTATTCTGGATTGGTTGAGCCATTTATTGAATCTCTTTAGTTCGTCATACCCAACCTTTATCTCCTGACTCACCTGCCTTAGGGTTTTACCCTTTCCTTCATAATCTGCCAGTTGAACATCAGGATTCTTTCTACCGTCACCTACAAAATCCTGAAAGGCCAACTTATGTGCAATAAACTTCTTAATATACCAATGTGACTTTCCGGTAATATTCATGGACTTGGCTCCATACCATTTATCGGGTACGGTTCGCTGTGTTCCGGTTAGTCCTTGTAAATAAGACTGCATGGCCAATACCCAGTTGTCAAAGACAAAGTTTGAACGTTTTAGATATTTGGTAGCACCAACGGTAGAAGCAATAATGTGCTTTCGCTCATCTACCATATTGTCTACACGAACTCCAAGTTCTTGTGCTGAAGCCTTTTTGAATTGCCAAAAACCTACGGCATTGGAGGAAGAAACTGCATCGGATATAAATTCTCCTTCCTGAATAGCCAGATACTTGAAATCTTCGGGAATACCTTCTTCCTTTAAAACCCGCTCTACAAAGTGCATGTACAGGTTGGAACGATCTGCCTTTAACTGAAAGTGATATTGACTGCGGGTAAGTAAATCCAGAGTCTCCTGAATTTCTTTTTTGGCTTCCTTGTTGATTTTGAGTTTTACCCCGGCAACGTAAATTTCAGAAGGGACAATCATTGGGGCTTGCGCTAATGAGCTTAACGAAGCCATCATTAGAATGATGATTGACACAAGGGTACGCCTCACTATTTTTTTCTTATAACCAACAAGCCGTCTCTAATTGGAAACAATACGTTTTCAACCCGACTATCTTCTTGAACCAAACGGTTAAAATCAAGAATTGCTTGTGTGTCTTTGTCTATTTTCTTTTCTGTTTTTACCACTTTGCCACTCCAGAGTACATTATCGGCAATAATGAAGCCCCCTGACCTGACTTTATCAAACACTAAGTTATAGTAATTAGTGTAATTTTTCTTGTCCGCATCTATAAAGACCAAGTCCAGATTTTCCTCAAGCTCTGGAATCAGCTCCATTGCATTACCTATCCGAAAATCAATCTGATTGGTAACTCCGGCTTTTTCAAAGTAAGACCTTACCATTGACTCTAGTTCTTCATTGATGTCCAGCGTAATCAGCTTTCCTCCTTCAGCAAGACCTTCTGCCATGCAAATGGCCGAATATCCAGTATAAGTTCCTATTTCGAGAATGCACTTTGGTTTAATCATATGTGCAAGCATAGAAAGTACCCTTCCCTGCAAATGCCCTGAAAGCATCCTTGGCATCATTACCTTGGTATGTGTTTCTCTGCTTAATGCTTCTAACAATTCAGATTCATTGTCAGAATGCTCTTCTACATATTTCTGAATATCAGCAGGAATAAAATCCATTATTTCTTTGGTAAAAAGGTCAGGTAACTCAGTCTATCATTAGTCAGTACTTCGTTAGATATTTCCTGAAGTTGACTACTTGTAATTGATCTTATTCGCTTGAAAATATTTTCCAGACTATCCACTCTATCCAAATCGAGAATACTCTTACCCATCATCAACATTAAACTGGCATTGTTTTCTTCGGCCATAGCCAATTGCCCAATAAGTTGCTCTTTTCCTTTATGCAATTGAAGTGTACCTAAAGGCTTTTCTCTCAAAAGCTTAAGTTCTTTAGCAATAAGCTTTTTACTTCTTTCCACCTGACTCAACTCTGTCCCATAAAATATAGCAAACAATCCAGTATCTGAAAACGGGTGATATGAAGCCTCGATGTTATAAACAAAACCATATTTTTCTCGAAGTGCCAGATTAAGTCTTGAATTCATTCCGGGACCACCTAGAATATTCATTAACATGAAAAAAGGCAACCTCTTCTGATCGCTAAGAGAAAATGCAGTTGTACCAATAGCGCAATGTGCCTGCGTTATATTTCTATGGATGATCTCTGAAGATGGTGTATATCCATTGAAAGTCAGTCTTTGTCTTTCCGCCTTCATATGAGGAATTGAACCAAAATACTTCTCGGCCAATCGTTTTACTTTATTCAATGGCACATTACCAATACAGGAGAATACTACCTTTTCAGTATTCATATTTATTTTTAGAAAGTCTTGAAAGTCTTTCCTTCTGAAGGATTTTACACTTGAGGGTGTTCCTAATATATTTTTGCCAAGTGGATGATCTTTGAATACAACATTATCGAATTCGTCCTGAATAGCGTCTTCAGGGCTATCGTGATAAAGTGACATTTCCTCCAGAATAACACCACGTTCATTTTCAATCTGTTTCTCTGGAAAAATAGAATCGAAGGTTATATCCTGAAGTAATTCGAAAGCGCTTTCCATATGCTTCTCCAATGCAGAAGCATAAAAGCATATTTTCTCCTTTGTAGTATATGCATTGAGTTCACCACCAACAGAATCGAGTCGATTGAGGATATGAAAAGCTTTGCGCTTTTTTGTACCTTTAAAGGCCATATGTTCCCAGAAGTGCGCAATCCCTAACTGATCTTCCCGTTCATCTCTGCTACCAATATCCAGCACAAACCCACAATGAACAATTTTGGTATTGGGAACTTCTTTATGAACTATTCTAATGCCATTTGGCAATGTAAACAGATTGTAATCAACCATCTCCGATCTTCCTCAGTGCGGCAAAGATACTGATTTATAAGGCAATTAGATATACTCTCTCAGCTTTGTCAGGCCACTCTTCTGTTTTCTATGTAGTTTTTGAGATTCAGAAGCGTATGTTTGGTCTGATTATACACTATGTCGGAGTATTCAGAAGGAATAGGCTCTTTATCTCCAGTAAGTGCTCGGAAAGAAATAACGGTTCCATTGGTCTTTGTTTTCTTCAGCTCGAAATAGGTTAACATGGTCATACCACTTTTAAGAGAATGCGCTTTTTCAATATAAACTACTTCATCATTCTCCCCCACATCCTGTAGGGTTTTGATATCAAACGAATCTCCATCAAATTCACAAATATGAGTACTCCCTACTCTGTTAATTGTAGAGTCGGCCTGCATACTAATTAACCCATCTACAAAGTTCTTTTTCTCTGTATTGTCAGTAAGAATTGAATGAACCGTTCTTATTGGGGCATTAACTTCTACTTCAACCACTCTTGCCAATCCAAAAAGTTTGCTGTAATCTTCGCTTTTTTCAGGCTCTTCTACCTCTGCCTTCAAATGACTCATTGGAGCATATTGATAATTGACATCACCGATCAATTCATAACCATCTTTCAAATTTTCCCACTTAAACAGCGAGTTTTCCCGATCAATTTCATAGGAATCAGTCACTAACATATATTCTTTAGAAGGCACTGAGTTCTTCATTAACCTATGGGCAATAATCATATCGGGGCCAGATAGCTTTGTAAACTGAGCAATTTTTACTTCCTCGAACATTCCGTAGTGCACAATAAACTTAAGTGTGAGATCAGCGGCATGATTACATGCCCCACAGCGGCAAACACTGTCGCGTTGAACTACTTTCAGAAAGTAATGGAAGTTCTTGAATGCTTCGCTACAGATTTCTTCAATTTCTTTAGGGTCAACTTTCCCTTTTGCATAAGTCAAAAGAGCGTCTCCTTCAATCTCTGCCAGAGTGAATTTTGGCTGAATTGAATCTGCCACAACCTGAAGTAACTCATTAATAATATGAGTACTATGGCTCAAATCAGTTTTTGTCAGAAAATTGGTATATCCGCTAATGTCCGGTATTAATATGGTTGCCTCTTGCATTTAAGTTATCGATCTAATGATGTTAACACACTTTTAGAAAAATCAATTCCTTTATATTTGAATGAATTCTTCAAAAATGACTTTTCGTCAAATACTTGTTATTCAAACTGCCTTTATTGGAGACGTTATTCTTGCCACTGGGTTGCTCGAAAAACTACACTCCACTTACCCCAATGCCCAACTCGATTTTCTGGTTAGAAAAGGCAACGAGGGTTTAATGAACGAACACCCCTTTGTAAGAGAGACAATTGTTTGGGACAAAAAGGGTGGAAAGTACAGAAACCTGGCTAAACTGATTGGCAAAGTACGATCTACCAATTACGACCTGGTTGTTAATATTCAGCGCTTTGCCAACTCTGGAATGATCACTGCCATGTCTGGTGCTTCCATGAAAATTGGTTTTGATAAAAATCCACTATCATGGACTTTCCATAGGAAGATACCCCATAGAATAGAGGAAGGCGTTCATGAGGTGGAGAGAAACCACGATTTAATAAGAGACTTGACTGATGACCGACATAAAAACCCCAAGCTCTATCCAAGTCAAAAAGATTTTGATATTGTAAAAAAATGGCAATCCAAGCCTTATTTATGCTTGGCTCCGGCATCGGTTTGGTTTACCAAGCAGTTTCCAAAAGAAAAGTGGATAGAATTTATAGAAGCTGTTCCATTCAATGGAAACATCTTCCTTTTGGGAGCTCCATCTGATCATGAACTTTGTGAAGAAATAATTAAGAAATCTGGAAGAAGTACTGCTCAGAACTTATGTGGAGAATTGAGCCTATTGCAATCGGCAGCATTAATGAAGGATGCCGAAATGAATTACGTTAATGATAGTGCTCCTATGCACCTCGCTTCAGCTGTAGATGCAAAGACCTGTGCCATCTATTGCTCTACTGTACCAGAGTTTGGCTTTGGTCCACTAGCCAATAATAATCATGTTGTTCAAATTGAGGAAAAACTTGACTGCCGCCCTTGTGGCCTTCATGGCAAAAAAAGCTGTCCTAAAGGGCATTTCAAGTGTGGCCTTAATATTACCAAAGAACAACTTAACGCTGTTTTGGACTGACAGTTCAGAGAGTCCTTCTTTTTCTCATCATTTCATGCTTATTTAGCCTCATTACCTGAAGACTAAAAGAATATGAGATACGAGCACATAGGGAAAGAACTTTTTATAAAAAACAGAGAGAAATTAAAGGGCCAGCTAAAGCCCAATTCAGTAGTAGTAATTTGCTCCAATGATATTATGCCAACCAATGCAGATGGCACAATGGTCTTTAGGCAAAACAGCAATATGCTGTACTTCTCAGGAATTGATCAGGAAGAGTCTGTATTGGTGATTGCTCCGGATTTCCCAGACCCTAAAATGAGGGAGGTTCTTTTCTTAAGAGAGACGAGTGAACTCATAGCTATTTGGGAAGGACATAAATACACTAAAGAAGAAGCGACAGAAACTTCCGGGGTACCTACGGTGATGTGGAATGATAAGTTTGAGGGCACTTTCAACACCATTCTGGCCGAAACAGAAAACATTTACCTATATAATAACGAGCACATAAGAAACGCTTCAGAGGTAGAAACACGAACTGATCGTTTTAACAAATGGTGCAGAGAAAAATACGGCAATTATAACTTTGAAAGGCTCGCTCCTATTGCCTATGACTTAAGAACTGTTAAAGAAAATCGAGAGATTGAACTTTTGCAAAAGGCCTGTGACATTACTAATCAGGGTTTCAGAAGAATTCTCAACTATGTAAAACCTGGTGTTTGGGAATACGAAGTAGAAGCGGAGTATCTTCATGAGTTTGTAAGAAACAGATCCAAAGGTTTTGCATACACACCTATAATCGGAGGTGGTGGAAATGCCTGTGTCCTTCATTATATAGAAAACAAAAACCAGCTAAAAGATGGCGATCTTTTGTTGATGGATGTAGGAGCTGAGTATGCTAACTATAATGCTGACATGACTCGTACTATTCCTGTAAATGGTCGGTTTACGCAAAGACAAAAGGATGTCTACAATGCTGTTTTAAGAGTTAAAAATGGTGCAACCG
The DNA here is from genome assembly GCA_947493005.1 of uncultured Roseivirga sp. Taxonomy (GTDB): domain Bacteria; phylum Bacteroidota; class Bacteroidia; order Cytophagales; family Cyclobacteriaceae; genus Roseivirga. The sequence continues at coordinate 7,646 of CANLOY010000009.1, read as the reverse complement.
CTATGTTAACACCTGGCAACAGTATTCCTGATTATCACAAAGAAGTAGGCAACCTGATGACCAAAGAACTACTTGATCTTGGTTTGTTGGACAAGACAGACGTGAACAATGAAGACCCAAATTGGCCTGCTTACAAAAAGTATTTCATGCATGGTACATCTCACCACCTTGGACTTGATGTCCATGATGTAGCCAGTATATATACCGACTTTAAACCTGGCATGGTGTTTACAGTTGAGCCAGGTATTTATATTCCTGATGAAGGAATTGGTATCAGACTGGAAGATGATGTGGTGATTACCAATGATGGCCACCTAAATCTAATGGGAGACATTCCTATTGAAGCAGAAGAAATTGAAGACTTGATGAACTCCTAGAAATGGACATCCAAATAGTTGAAGGCACATTGAGAGAATCACTTAATGTGCTTAAAAAACTCCCTGAGTTTGATCGGCTTTTTGAAGATAGTTATTACGCTGACAGAATCAAGAAGAGGGCACACTTGATATTACTCGCTAAAGTAAACCAAGAGGTAGTAGGATGTAAACTTGGGTATGATAAGTTTAACGATGGTTCTTTCTATAGCTGGCTGGGTGGTGTAAAACCTGAATTCAGGCAAATAGGAATAGCCCGAAAGCTAGCTGTAACACAGGAGAAATGGGCAAGAGAAAAAGGATATGAGTCTATTAAATTCAAAACATTGAACAGGCACAAATCCATGATCATTTTTGCTATTAAAAATGGTTTTGAGATGTACAATGTCAAGCCCAAAGATGAATTGGAGAATTACAGAATTGAAATGATAAAAAACCTATAGTATGAGTGGATCAGGAGCTGCTGCTGCACAGGCAGCAATACAAGAGGCAATAAAAGCATCCGGAGCTATTGTAAAAATAGCACCTAATGAATTTAGCAGCCTGATTTCCAGGATGGATGATGGTATCGTAATAGAAAAAGGAGATAAAGGATTTTTAAATCGTGGATATAAGTACAGTACTTCTTATAAAGGCTTTATCTTTTATTGCAAATCAGGTAATCAAATTACAATCCCATCAAGACTTGAAAAAGTAAAAGCTGACCGTATTTGGGTACCTCAATAAACGATATCATGAACGAAAAAATTAATTCAGATAAAGCGCCAGAACCGGTAGGCCTTTATCCACATGCACGAAAAGTAGGAAACCTGCTCTTCTTATCAGGAGTGGGGCCCAGAGAACGTGGAACTAAAGTAATTCCCGGAGTTACCCTAGATGTGGATAACAACATTCTAGACTATGACATTGAAACGCAGTGCAGGTCGGTTTTTAACAATGTAAAACTAATTCTGGAAGCTTCCGGAAGCAGTTGGGACAAGCTTGTCGATGTCACAGTATTTCTCACTAATATGAAAGACGACTTTGCCACCTACAACCGTGTTTACGCAGAGTTCTTTAAGGACAATCAACCTTGTAGAACTACCGTTGAAATCGACTCACTTCCTACCCCAATAGCCATAGAATTGAAGTGTATTGCCACTGTTTAATTGGGTACTGATAAAAATACACAAGAATAATCAACAGAGCATTAGCCCCCCCTCCGACCATTGGTGACACTCAACATATTCACGTTTGAATCAAGTCCTTAATTGATTACCTTAAGGCAAATCAAATCATCCTCAGCCTGTTATGGTCAATTTTTTTAAAAGAATCTGGAAATCAATTACAAACTTCCTTGTAAAATTTAAGCCAGGACCTGTTGCCTGGAAGGGAGCTACTAAAGCAATTGCCACAACCACCCTTATTATTTGGTTAGTAGCGTCTGCCATCATGTTTGTTACTGCTCCCGGCACCTACTTTGGAGCAGCCATGATTTTACTAGGACTCATAATTGCTCTCCTTTTGGGCTTAGCAGCTATACTAGGAAGGCTTATTGTCAAAAAGCTACACAAAGGCCTCTTCTTGATTATTCCTGGCACCTTTTTTTTGATGCCTTTTGTATTTGGCATGGGAGACTTGAGTTGGAAGTTCCCGGTATTTGTCATTGTTTTTTCAGGAGCATCCGGAGCAGGAATTTATACGCTATTTAAGAACACCCGAAGTGATAACACACTTATACAAAAAATAACATCAGTTGCAGGAATACTGATTGGCGTTTCTGGTTTAGTATGGGGATTAATATGGTTGGCCGACACTGGTTTCAAACCAGAAACAGAGCACATCAATGCGGCAAAGAAATCTGAATATAAACCACAACATATTCAACTTCCCAACCCTGCTGAACCGGGCACATACGAAGTAGAATACCTCACCTATGGAAGTGGTAAGGATGAACATAGACCAGAATTCGGCAATGATGCCACAATAATTACAGACTCCATTGACGGATCCAGACTCTTGGACAATTGGGAAGGTATTTCGGGCAAACTAAGAACTTGGTATTGGGGCTTTGATGACGAGGCCCTACCAATAAATGGTCGTGTTTGGTACCCAAAAGGAGAAGGCCCTTTCCCATTAGCGCTAATTGTTCATGGCAATCATAGCATGTTTAACTACTCCGATCCTGGGTATGAATACCTTGGCGAATTACTGGCGAGTCAAGGCATGATCATGGTCAGTGTAGATGAGAACTTTATTAATAGTGGCTGGACTGATTTCATTAGCGATGGTCTTAATAAAGAGAATGATGCAAGAGGGTGGTTATTACTGGAACATCTGAGATATTGGAGAAAATGGAATGAAAAACAAGGAGGCCCTTTTTATCAAAAAGTAGATATGGACAATCTTGCGGTCATGGGGCATTCCAGAGGTGGAGAAGCAGCAGCAATAGCAGGTTTCTTTAACAAGCTCCCCTTCTACCCGGATAATGCCAAACAAGAATTCGATTTCGGTTTCAACATCAAATCCGTAGTGGCTATTGCACCAGTAGATGGTCAGTACAAACCAGCCAACGTTGGTACCCCTTTAGAAAATGTTAACTATCTGGTGATTCATGGAGCCAATGATGGAGACGTACAGTCTTTTGCTGGCCTCAGGCAATATGAAAGGGTTGAATTCAATGACTCTTCAGATTACTTCAAATCCGCAGTTTATGTTTACGGAGCCAACCATGGGCAGTTTAATACTACTTGGGGAAATAGGGATTCAGGTTTTCCATTTGGTTCATTACTAAATGTCGATGCGCTTATCCCCATGGAAGATCAACTTACTATCGGCAGAGTTTATATCAGTGCTTTTCTACAAGCCACTCTGCAAGGAAAAAGTGAGTACAAAAACCTATTCAAAGATTATAGAACTGGTAGCAAATGGCTTCCCGAAACAATCTATTTAAATCAATATCAAACCTCTGATTGGAATGTATTAGCTGATTTTGAAGAAGATCTCGACTTAACTACAACCTCTTCAAAAGGTAAAATCAATACCTCAAACCTCACTGTTTGGAAAGAAAAACTGGTAGGTATGAAATGGGGTAATAAAGCCACCAGGGCAGCCTACCTGGGCTGGGATAGCCTGGCCTACAACGCTGATACAGCCAGGTATCAGGTTGTATTTAACGAAAAGATAAATGCATCACTAACTCCTAATTTTACTTTCGAGCTGTCCGAAGCCAAAGGCAGTACCTACCCTGACAAGGAACGGGATAACAAAAATAAGAATGAGGAGAACGAGGAAAATAACAATAGTCAAAACGATCAAAATGAAGAGTCGGAAAACAATAAAGAAGAAAGCAAGGAAAGTTCTGATTCAGAAGATAATGGTGATAAGAAAAAGGCTCCTGAACCCATTGACTTTACGATTCAATTCGAAGATGAAAATGGGGTTATTGCTCGAACTAAACTGAGCGACTACAGCTATCTTCAGCGCCAGTTATCTGTAGATGTTTTCAAGAATACAGAATTACAAAGCAACAAAACGTCTGAAGCGGTATATAACACATTCTTTATTGACCTTTCTAAGCTAAAAGAAAAGTTCCTGGACTTTAATTCAAATGCCATTGTTTCAATGGAATTCATTTTTGATCAGTCAAAGAAAGGTTTAATAATTCTTGATAAAGTGGCTGTTCACTAGAATAAAAGATTCCAATTTCAGATTACCTCTTCCCACATTGGGAAAGGACACATCATGAGCTCAAAAGAAAAAAGTGCTATTTCACTACTAAAGTAGGGTTATTTAGTTTGACAGAGTATTGGTATGTGAATTGCAAAAGTGCATACAAACAAATTGATCCTATTATGAGTTCGTCAGGTAATAGAATGCAAAAAAACCTCTTCAGACCATTAAGCAATTTAGGAAGTGGGTTAATGCTAAAAGTTTTTAAGCCATTTAATAAGGGAGATTTTATTGAAATTGACGGACAACTGGGCTCAGTGATTAAAAGAGGGGCTCAAAAAACTACTCTAAAAAGCGTTAATGGTGCCGAATTCACCATTGAAAATATTGAGTTCTATAAAAAACATCTTCACAACTTATCAAGCAAGAACATTATCAGTCTGGAACTCATTGTTGAAATCTCCTATAAAAGTAACATGTCAAAAGTTAAAGAAGAGATTCTCACCTTTCTGATACAGAACAATAGAATACTTAGTACACCTACTCCTAAGATTCAGGTTTCTAAAATCAAGAATAAATCTATAGAGCTTACCGTTAAACCTTGGTGTCTACTAGACGATTTCTTAGAACTGGATTGTACATTGGAAAATTTATTAACACAATATTTATTCAGCAAAAACATTGGAGCAGAGCAAGATGAGGTACTATACAGTGATTCAAAAATGTTAGCCTAATATATAATAAATCCTTTAACTCAGTCAGGTGTATCTCTTTCAGATATATTTGTAGAAATACTGAGTAAATATGGAAATCATTTGGTTAATCGCAGGTGCAATTTTAGGAGGACTGGCCGCTTGGTTTATGTCCAAAAGTAAATACAGTCAAAAAAACGATTCCAGAGAGCCTGAATTACTGAACAAACTGCAATTAGCAGAAGAAAGGCACTCAATGGTCTCCCAAGAACTTTCCGAAATAAAACCAGAGCTCAACAAAGAGCGTGAAAAAACCATGTCTCTGAGCAATCAACTTACTCAGGTTCAAACAGAGCATAAAAGTTTACAGTCTAGGTTAGAGGAACAAAAACAAGAGTTAGAAAACTTGAATCAGAAGTTCGCTCATGAGTTTAAGAACCTTGCCAATGAGATTTTTGAAGAAAAGAGCAAAAAGTTCACTGAACAAAACAAAACTAACATTCATGACTTACTCACCCCTCTTAAAGAGAAAATAGGAGAGTTTCAGAAGAAGGTAGAAGATACCAACAAGGAAGGTGCTGAAAGAAATGCTTCTTTAGTTGAACAAATCAAACACTTAAGCGATCTGAATAAACAGATTACCAAAGAGGCCGAGAATCTAACCAAAGCGCTGAAAGGTGACTCAAAAGCACAAGGGAATTGGGGTGAAGTGATTCTGGAGAGAATTCTTGAGAAATCAGGACTCGAAAAAGATCGTGAATACGAGACACAGGTTTCAGAAGTCGGTGATGATGGAAAAAGATACCAACCTGATGTAGTTGTAAGACTACCTGACAATAAACATATCATAATAGATTCAAAAGTATCCTTGACCGCTTATGAGCGATTTGTCAATGAAGAGGAAGACAAAGAACAGTCATCTCAATTAAAACTTCATATCAATTCCATCAAAGCCCATGTAAAAGGACTTAGTGACAAAAACTATCAAAACTTATATGGCTTAGAAGGTTTAGACTTTGTATTGCTTTTTATACCTATAGAACCTGCATTCACTTTGGCCGTTCAGCAAGACCCTGAACTCTTCAATGAAGCCTATTCAAAAAACATTGTTATAGTAAGTCCAACAACCCTGATTGCCACCTTACGAACCATCTCCTCAATTTGGAAACAGGAGTACCAAAACAAAAATGCAATTGAAATAGCACGACAAGGAGGTGCTCTCTATGACAAATTCCAGGGTTTTACAGAAGACCTCATTTCGGTAGGAAAACACTTAGGAGTCACTCAGAAGGTCTACCAAGAATCAATGAAAAAGCTTTCTGAAGGTAGTGGTAATCTTGTCAGAAAGGCAGAAAACTTGAAAAAACTAGGTGCAAAGGCCAGTAAGCAAATTAATACCAGGCTATTGGATAGGTCTAATGATGACTAACCACTGCTATATAACAATCCGACAATACTGATTCTCAACAAGTTCGTTATTCAAATAAACACACAAATCTGTATTTGAAATACAAATTTGTGTATATTTGCAAAACCTATCGGCTAAACCAAAGTTTGGCTAAAGTATGTGTGTGTTGTATTGAATAGTGTGGTGGTATATGCTGACCAAAGTCAGCCGACAGGTGATTAATTGACTTAGCGTCTTTGACCAAAACACTATTAGTATGAACACGCATGTGCTCTTAAAGAGACCACTTGCCTCCCTGAGATTACTCACCACCTTGGCTGTTTTTTTAGCCTACAGTTCTTCTGTGCTCTTTGCACAAACCAATAACCAAACCCTTTCTTTAGATGAAAATGGACAAGCAACGCTAGATAGATCTAGTTTAGAAGATTGTTTCCCAACATCTCCCCCTTGCTCACCTACTTTTGCTGAAGGGGATGGTCATGCACTTTGGTTAAGTAATAATACTTTTCCCGGTAGTTCTACCGACTTCCTATTTGATAATGGAACCGCTGAGTTCAATCAATTAAGTGATGGCACTGCAACACTTACTGGAGTTTTATATAATACTTCAAATCCTTTAGACAAATGGCAGGTAACTTTGTATCTATCCGGCAAAATGAATTGGAGTCAATGGAGTGCATTGGGTAGAACATACAAAGATGAAGCAGGCCTTGCCGGAAATAATTACTTAAACTGGGCTTACTTCATTGAAGACCCTAACAAAACCAGCCAACTCATAGGTCTTGCTGATAATGCAGGAAAAACATTAAATATAGAGCACAAACCTTCCAATTATTCGCTAGGGTTCCAACTGGGAATTGCTGCCAATAATAAAAATGGAAATTATGGTCTCTCTGGTTGGTTCAACTATTCATGGGATGGAGTTAACTATCATCAAGGTGATTTTAACCTTGACATGAAAAGCTGTAGTCCTGAAAATGTTGATGACTGTTTATGTGAAGGGAAAATGCAGAATTTCTCTGTTACATACACTGGAAACTCTAACGCCACCATTAACGCTTATGACCAAGATGGGAATATCATAGAGACATTTACAGGAGTTAATAGTGGAGATGAATTGACTATTAATGGTTTTGATTTCAAAGGGCGACTTGGCCCTAAAACTTCTCTTCAGGTTGATAGTGGCTCATCTTATGAAATTCATACGTCATGCTCAGAACAGATTATCGGTAATACTTATGGGCCATTTAAAGTAGTTAGCTATACAGATGGAGAAGGCAATTATTGTGATGGCAGACCTGACTTACCCGTAGGAGATGTGACAATTACTGTTGACAAAAAAGATTTTACTTGTGGTGATTTAGGGGAGAATGTTATTACGATGACTTCAACTGATGAAGAAGGAAATACATGTACTCAGGAGTTCATTGTAACCATTGAAGACAACATCGCTCCTACGGTAGTGACTAAAAACATTACTCGTGTAATCGGTACTGGTGGGGCAGTAACCATCACTGCTAA
>CANLOY010000008.1 GCA_947493005.1 uncultured Roseivirga sp. | reverse complement strand
CCAATCACCCAATCACCCAATCACCCAATCACCCAATCACCCAATCACCCAATCACCCAATCACCCAATCACCCAATTACTTTTTTCATTTACTGTGCACTAATCATCAAAAGAGCTACCTTTGCGCGATGCAAAGTCTGGGTAGGCAAATTATTATCTCTTTGATAGTTTCGGCTGTTTTAGTAGGCATAGTCTTAGGTCTTCAGCAAATCAAAAGTGCTGAACGATTTATTCATCCACAAATATGGACTATAGTTGTTTTTTCGGCCATTCTAGGGTTGATTGTAGTAGCTGTTGGTCACTGGGGTTTAAAGAATATGGATGCACAAAGTAGGCCAAACCTGTTTCTTGGGTTGACAGTGCTGAGGCTTATTCTTAGCATGGCTTTTATAGGTATAATGATTTTTGCTGGCCTTGAAGACCGAATCATTTGGGTGGCAGACTTCTTTGCTATCTATTTATTCTACTTAGTGTTTGAAATATATAGCATTCTATCTAACTTGCGCGCGATTTCGACAGAGGGCGAAAAAACATGATGAAAAATAGCAGAACTAACTTTCCCAATTTACTGATCATAAGCGCTTTAATTGCTCTTTTCAGTTTTACAAATAGTTCAAATTTATTAGCTGCTTCAGATAGCGGAGATGAGAAGAAAGAAGGTGGAGACACTGAATTCATCATGCACCACATTGCTGATGACTATCAATGGCACATTATTACACTTGGACATACACATGTAACGATTCCTTTACCAATGATTATTTACGATCATGGTGAGTTCAAATTCTTCATGTCATCTGATTTTTATGATGAGCACCATGAACCGATTGTTCATGATGGTTTCATGATTTCACATGGTAAGCTTGTAAGGGCTGGCGCAGGAGGTCATGGAGATGATCATGGAGCAGAAGCTGGTCATGGCGATGTTGAGGAAGCTGGCTTTCTCGATCTGTCAATCACTAAGAATGTCGCTTCACTTTTATTAAGTGTAGTTATTATGCTGGTAGTTTTCTTTAGAATTGCCAAGCGATATAAAGGAGAAGTTGCTGCTCCTAAGGGACTTCAGTCTTTGTTTGAGCCAATCATTGTATTCATTAGAGATGATATCGCCAAAGTGAATATTGGTGAAGATAAGTATCAGCGATTTATGCCATACTTATTGACCTTATTCTTCTTTATCTTATTCAATAACCTTTTAGGGCTTACACCTGGTGCTGCTAACCTTACAGGTAACATTGCAGTGACTTTGTGTTTAGCACTTTTCACTTTCTTTATTACTCAATTTAATGGCAGAAAAGCTTACTGGATGCACATTTTGTGGACTCCTGGTGTGCCACTTCCATTACGTCCGGTAATATTGGTAGTAGAAGTAATCGGAATTTTCACCAAGCCTATTTCTCTTACGCTTCGTTTGTTCGCTTCAATTACAGCGGGTCATATTGTAGTGTTAAGTATTGTTGGCTTAGGATTTATATTAAACAGTATGGTAGTAGGTGTTGTGGGCACATTGTTCTCAGTAGTTATTACGCTTATTGAAATTTTAGTGGCCTTGATTCAGGCGTATGTATTTACGCTGTTCTCATCGATGTATATCGGTCAGGCGGTAGATGATGGCCACCACTAGTTTAGAACCATTGTTTCACATATAACAAACAAATTATGTTATCTATTTTATTAACTGCTGGTTATGCCCTTATGGGAGCTGGTATTGGTGCTGGTCTTGTTGCGATAGGCGCAGGTCTTGGTATCGGAAAAATTGGTGCTTCTGCTATGGAAGGTATGGCACGTCAACCTGAAGCTGCAGGTAAATTGCAGTCTGGTATGTTGATTATTGCTGCACTTATCGAGGTAATTGCGCTTTTCGGTGTTGTTGCTTGTTTCTTGTTAGCAACTAACAACGGAATTGTTGACAAACTTTAAGAAGTAATCGAATAGCTTCAGGCTTTGCATTAGGCAGGTCTGAGGCTGTTCTTTATCCAACTAACAGAAAAAGAAACATGGATATTTTAACTCCAGATACCGGTTTATTTATCTTCCAGGTGGTTGCTTTTATGCTACTACTTTTCTTACTAGGTAAGTTTGCCTGGAAGCCTATTTTAAGTGGGCTTAAAGAAAGAGAAGAAACTATTGAAAATGCACTTCAGTCTGCTGAACAAGCTAAGAAAGACATGGAAGCGCTGAATGCTGACAATGCTAAACTTTTGGCTGAAGCTAGACAAGAGCGTGATAAGATTCTTAAGGAAGCAATGGCAGCAGCTAATTCTATTAAAGAAGAGGCTAAAGAAGAAACCAGTAAGATTACGGCAAAAATGGTAGAAGATGCCAGAGCTAGTATCGAAAATGAGAAAAGAGCAGCACTTGCAGATGTAAGAACAATGGTGGCATCTATTTCTCTTGAAATCACTGAAAAAGTACTTCGTAAAGAGTTGAGCGATAAAAATGCTCAGGAAACTCTTGTAGATGAGTACGTAAAAGATTTGAACTTAAACTAATTCTGACGGATGTCTGAATATAGAATTGCTTCCAGGTACGCCAAATCTCTTCTCGACCTTGCGGTTGAAAAGGGTCAGTTGGAAGAAGTAAACAATGATATGATGATGTTCTCCCACGTAGTTGAAGAGAACAGGGATCTTCTTTTAATGTTAAAGAGTCCTATCATTACTCCTGACAAGAAATTGGCTATCCTGAATAAGTTGTTTGAAGGTAAGGTGAATGATTTGACACTCGCCATTTTCCGGATCCTGACTAAAAAACATAGAGAAGGGTACTTAGGCCTGATTGCTGAAGAATTTCATCATCAGTACAATACTAACAAGGGTATTGAAGAGGCTACAGTAACAACAACTTTTGCTCTGAGCGATGCGATGCGTTCAGAATTTGAAGGAGTTGTGAAAAATATCTCTAATAAAGAAGTAGAATTGACAGAAGTGGTTGATGAATCGCTTATCGGTGGATTTATTCTTAAGATAGGTGATCGTCAGGTAGACGATTCTGTAAATTCTAAACTGAAAGCTTTACGTGTTGAGTTTACTAAGAACCATTACGAAAAAGCATATTAAAAAAGATTTATAACATTAATTGTAATATAAAATGGCAGATGTAAGACCTGATGAGGTTTCAGCAATCTTAAGGGAACAACTCTCAAACTTCAAGTCAGAAGCTGAACTGGAAGAAGTAGGAACTGTACTTCAAGTAGGTGATGGTGTAGCCAGAATCTACGGACTTTCTAAAGCACAGTCTGGTGAGCTTTTGGAATTTGACAATGGCTTAAACGCATTGGTACTTAACCTGGAAGAAGACAACGTTGGTGCTGTACTTCTAGGTGATTCAGCTGGTGTAAAAGAAGGAGACACTGTTAAAAGAACTGGCCGTATTGCTTCTATTAAAGCAGGTGAAGGTGTTGTTGGCCGTGTGGTTGATACACTAGGTAACCCAATTGATGGTAAAGGCCCTATTGAAGGTGAAACTTTCGAGATGCCATTAGAGCGTAAGGCTCCGGGTGTTATTTACCGTCAGCCGGTAAATGAGCCATTACAAACTGGTATCAAAGCGATTGACTCAATGATTCCTATCGGAAGAGGTCAGCGTGAGTTAGTAATTGGTGACCGTCAGACAGGTAAGACTGCTGTGGTTATTGATACTATCTTGAACCAGAAAGAATTTTATGATGCTGGTGAGCCGGTATTCTGTATTTATGTAGCTATTGGACAGAAAGCTTCTACTGTTGCTGGTGTAGTTGCAGCCCTTGAAAAAGGTGGTGCAATGGATTACACAGTGGTTGTTTCTGCATCTGCTGCAGACCCTGCTCCAATGCAGTTCTTTGCTCCTTTTACAGGTGCTGCTATTGGTGAGTACTTCAGAGATACTGGACGTCCTGCACTAGTAGTTTATGATGACCTTTCTAAGCAAGCTGTTGCTTACCGAGAAGTTTCTCTTCTATTGAGAAGACCTCCGGGACGTGAAGCTTATCCTGGTGATGTTTTCTACTTGCACTCAAGACTATTGGAAAGAGCAGCTAAGGTAAATGACAATGATGATATTGCAGCTGCAATGAACGACCTTCCTGATTCTTTGAAAGGAAAAGTTAAAGGTGGTGGATCATTAACTGCACTTCCAATTATTGAAACTCAAGCGGGTGATGTTTCAGCCTATATTCCAACCAACGTGATTTCAATTACAGACGGTCAGATATTCCTTGAAACAAACCTGTTTAACTCAGGTGTTCGTCCTGCAATTAACGTAGGTATTTCGGTATCTCGTGTAGGTGGTTCTGCTCAGATTAAGTCAATGAAAAAGGTTTCTGGAACATTAAAGCTTGATCAGGCTCAGTTCCGTGAACTAGAAGCATTTGCTAAGTTTGGTTCTGACCTTGATGCAGCTACTCAGTTGACAATCGACAGAGGTAGAAGAAACCAGGAAATATTGAAACAAGCTCAATTCTCTCCTGCAGCAGTGGAAGAGCAAGTGGCAATCATCTATGCTTCTACTAAGGGCTTGATAGACAAAGTACCGGTAGAAAAAGTGAAGGAATTCGAAGTAGAATTTGTCACTGTGATGAAAGCGAGTCATGCAGATGCTATGAATGACTTGAAAGCTGGAAAGTTAAGTGATAATGCAGTTGCTGCTCTTAAGCAGGTGGCAAAAGAATTATCTTCTAAATACTAATTAAGAATAGGGCACTTAAGCCCATTAATAATAGCCTATGGCAAGCTTAAAGGAAGTAAAGGAAAGGATTGTATCGGTTAGCTCTACACAGCAAATCACTAAAGCTATGAAAATGGTGGCGGCTGCTAAGCTAAGAAGAGCGCAAGACCGAATTATCCAGTTACGCCCTTATTCTGAAAAATTGGGAGCCCTTTTGGCTAACGTTTCTTCTGGTAATTCAGAAGAAGGTATGACAACTTATTCGGAAGTTAGAGATATAAAGCGTGTGCTTTTCATCCCTGTTACTTCTGACAGGGGCCTTTGTGGAGCTTTTAACTCAAATGTTTTTAAGGGAGTAAAGAATGCTTTGACTTCCGATGAATATGCTAATGCAGAAGTTGAGATTTTACCAATTGGTAAAAAGGCATATGACTTTTTCAGAAAGCAAAAAAACACTGTTAATGATACGCATTGGGAGGTTTTCGGAAACTTATCTTTTGACGCAGTAAAACTGGCAGCAGAAGAGGCAATGGAAGGCTTTGAGTCTGGTAAGTACGATAAAGTAGTGTTGGTTTATAACGAATTCAAAAATGTGGCCACACAAATTGTAAGAACTGAGCAGTTCTTGCCTATTGTGGAAGCTGAAGTTGAGAATGAGTCTACTACAAATACTGACTACATTTACGAGCCTTCTAAAGACTTTATCGTTGAAGAGCTTATCCCTAAATCTTTAAAAATTCAGTTTTACAAAGCTGTATTAGAGTCTAATGCTTCTGAGCATGGTGCTAGAATGACAGCAATGGGCAAAGCAACAGATAACGCAGGTGATTTGTTGAAAGAACTTCGATTAACATATAACAGAACGCGTCAAGCGGCCATTACCAAAGAAATCCTTGAGATTGTTGGAGGTGCAGAGGCTTTGGCTGCGGATGGTTAAGATTTACATTAATCTGAATATATTGAACCCTGGCTTTATGCCGGGGTTTTTTTATGACTAGAATCGTATCATTTGTACAAAACTTAAGTCTGGATGTAGTTGCTGGGGCAGTCATATCAAGCCTGTTTATTGCAAGCCTGTTTGGAGTGCACTTGAGCATAAACGTGTGTTTAGGGCTCTCAATAGCCATTTGGCTAATATACACGCTGGATCATTTATGGGATGCTCAACGTGTTGAAGGAGCCGCAGTAAACCCCAGACATGCATTCCATCAAAGGCACAAAAAACGGATAATTGTTCTGACAGCAGTAATTTTTATAATAGGACTTTTCAATACACTTTACCTTCCTTTACGCACAATCAAACTTGGTATAGTATTGATTTTGTTGAGTGGGCTTTATTTTCTATATCTCAAATGGAGTAAGTCCGATAGAGCAAAAGAGCCTTTTGCTGCTTTAGTTTATAGTGCAGGGATTTTTGCCGGTCCGGCAAGCCTGATTTATGATTGGAGTTTGATGCATGCTGCCATCTTTATTCAATTTTTTTTATTGGCATATGCTAACCTGATGTTATTCCCTCTTTATGAGAAGGAGTTAGATGGTAAAGAAAATATGCAGTCCATAGTCTTACGCAAAGGAGACAAAAAGACCAAGCGCTTTATTAAACTGGTTTTGATCAGTAGCTTGTTACTTTCTTTACCAATCTACTTTACATTAAATAGAAATTCTGCATTGGTATTTGTACTCATGGCTCTGGTATTGTTTGTGTTGCTTCTAAAACCTGCATTCTTCAAGAATCACAAGTTTTATAGAATACTTGGCGATGGGATTTTCTTCTTACCAGGTCTGCTTTTATTATGAAGAACAACTTCAATCTTGTTGCTCCGCTATATGATTTTATTGCTAAACTGGTTTTTGGAAATAAGCTGGAGCATGCTCAAAGGCTTTTTCTTAGCCATATCAAAAGAGGAGATAAGGTGCTGATTGTGGGAGGGGGGACAGGCCGAATACTAGAGTGGTTGCCCGAAATTGAAGCGCTTCAAATATGTTATGTGGAACAATCAGCTGCCATGCTGAAGAGGGCAAAAATGAGAACACATATTAAGGGCAACGTGTCTTTTGTAGAGGATGATGTATTGAATACGGATGGTTTATACGATGTTGTGATTTCAAACTTTCTGCTGGATTGCTTTGAAGAGGAGAAACTGGAACGGATAATCAATCATTTCAAAGGCCTTTTGACAAGAGATGGGACTCTTTATGTTACCGATTTTTGCGTTCCTTCGAAGACCAGACAAAAGCTGCTAATGAAAACCATGCACCTTTTCTTTAAGTTGACTTCGAGGTTAGAATCGAAAAAGATAAAGGATATCAATCAGCATATTCTGAGAAATGGAATGAAGACTCAAAAGGAAGTGGTCTTATTTGAGGGTTTGATCTTTTCCAGAGTTTATCAAAAGTTACCTGACTAGAACTTTTAATACAACAAGTCTGTTGTTGCGGTCAAGTATTCTAATCAAGTTTAATCCTTTTTCGAATTTCTGAGTAGAAATTTCGAAATTACGCTTGTCGGCAAAGACCTGTTTTGCCTCACTAAAGGCCAGATTTCCTTTCGCATTAAAGACGCTTAACTTCAATACCTGATCTTCTTCAATATTGTAATTCACTCTTAGGGTTTCTCCTTTAAGAATAGGGTTAGGATAGGCATTGAAACTAGCTGTAAAGGTCTTCTCAACTCGAACAGACCTGATTTCAGAATATTCATACTGACCATTAAAATCGGTTTGTTTTAACCTGTAGAAAGAAAGGCCATTTTTCGGTTCGATATCTATGTATGAGTAGAAAAGTACAGCATCACTATTTCCTGCGCCATCAATGTTTGCAACTGATTCAAAGGCTATGCCATCGGTACTTCTTTCAATAGTATAGAAAGCATTATTGGTTTCTGAAGCGCTAGTCCAATCCAATTTAACCTGATTGTCTTTGTAGGTTTTAACCTCAAATGAAACGAGTGTGATAGGCAAGGCAGCCACTTCTTCTGAGCCTAAAGTATAATACTGACCATCGGTAAAGTTTACCGTGAATGTCACAGTATTGTTAGTACCATCAATAGAGGTAGGAGAAATCAAGGTTGGACCTGAAGAGAAGTCTCCGTCATCATCAACCATCAGCCTAAGTAAACTTAGGTTATTTGTGCCTACTCCTAAAGGTCCGGTGATGGTTGAAAGGTCGTAAGTCAATTCAATAGAACCAACAGTTCCAGTTTCCTGAACCTGCCATTCTCGGTTGAGTCTACTGTTTATTCCAGAAGGCTTTTCAGGGTTGTTTTCCTGTTCTAATACAGCATTGTCATTTCCAGATACTAACCAGGAGTCATCTGTACTAAAGCCACCAGGAATATTGAAAGTCACAAGCGCATCGCTGTTTTCACTTTTCGATTGAGTTTGATTCAGACATGATAAATCATCTCTTCCTATTCCAAAGATGTCGTTGGTGTAAGTTGTTTTATCAGAATGATCCCAGACTACACCGCCATCACCTGCACGATAATCCCTTTCATCAACAGCCCCTGTAGCTCCATCATCAGCTGAGTTAAGAGTGATACCATATTTTATGGCCAGATAAGATTCAACTCGGTTTCTTTCATCTGAAGTTAATGTTTGTGAGAACACGATAGACTCAGCAATGTCGCCTGCAAATTGCGCTTGAACGTCCCCATCACTATGATTTCCGATACCAAAAGATGTTGGGTCGGTAAGTGCGCTGGTACTACCTGTGCCAGTAGCTACGGATTCAGAATCAACAAAAATGGCGATTGCTCCACTTGATTGTACTCTGGTAGATAAGGCAATATGGACAACATTGTCATTGTAAGTTCCAGAAGTTTCCGCATCAAAAGTGGTGGTAGTATTGGCATTTACCCATATTGAACCGTTTTCCATACCCATTCCATAATCCAGTGTTCCGGTAGTTTCACTGGCACCAATCAGGGCAGGGGAATTAACAAAGTCATTGGCTGTTCCATCGGCCTGTCCGGTTTTGAATACAGATATCATTGCCATATCACCAGAAACAGTGTTAGACCCATTCTCTATATAAGATGAGTTGTTTGAATTAGGGTCTGAGAACCTCAAAATTGGATTGAAGTTGAATTCATTGGTTTCGAAAGTTGGTTCTACAGGATTAGCTCCGGTAAGGTCTACTTCAGAACCATTGCTTGCAGGTGAACTTTGATCATTCCACTGTACCACATTTACTCCATCCACAGCAGGAGTTGTCCCTGCATCAGAGAACACCTCAATGTCTCCTCTTAGCCAAAGTGCGATATTCGTATTTACACCTCCAGGTCCACAAGTGGTAAGTCCTGTGCCAATAGTAAAGAATTGGCCATCGGTTAAGTCTATTCCTGAAAATGAAAGAATATTCCCCATTAAAGTCCCTCCAGTAATAATGGTAGCATCGGCCATTGTAGCTGTATTACCAACTAAGAGCGAGAAGTCACTGGCATTAGTACTATAGCCTAGTCCTGTAAGGTCAAATTGTAATTCTGTTTCTCCTACCATGCCAGTATCTTCCACCTTCCATACTCGAGTCATTCTTTCTGAGATGGAGTTAGGTACATCTGCTGTGTTTGCCGATGCCTGAGCAGTGGCTCCATTATCATTACCCCAAACCAGGTAGTCTCTGTCATCTCCGAAACTATTTATGTTTGCAGCATTAGATGCAGCTACACTGCCTAACCCTATTGTTAGTATGTCGTCAGTATCAACCGCAGTTGATTGTTTCTGAATCCAGCAGGAAGCATCATCTCGACCAATACCTGCTACATCATTATGGTAAGTTGTATTTGCAGAGTGTGTCCATACAATTGTCGATCCATCAGATGATACATAATCACCTTCTCTTACGCTTCCAGAGATAATCTCGTTTGTACTAGCGTTATTGTTGTTGTCATTGGTTAAAGTAATACCATACTTAAGTGCGATGTATGTATAGACTTGTTGCTTACTTAGGTCAGAGATATCGTTTTCAAATACAATTACTTCAGGTATTAAGCCGTTATAATTTCCTGTATTTTCAAGATCACCAACAAAATTGGTCCTCGTTCCACTGATGTCAGTAGAATTAGCATCCGTGTTCCTGGCATAGTTCCCTCCGCGAGTCTCCTCAATTACTCTTCCGGTAGCTCCATCATATTCTCCATATAGAATGAATGGAGCTTGAGGACTATTAAAGCCATTGGTGGTTACATTTAAATCATTCCCCCAGTGCGCTAATGATGCCTGAGTATCATTGTTTCGATAACCAAAGTGTAGTTCTTCATTCGCATTTCCTCCTTGTGAACCGAGGACAAAATTCCAATCCCCATCTTCTCTGATACCAACACCAACCACTGTATAATCTCCTCCGTTTGTTGCTCCGGATTTGATATTGGCAAGATTGCCCAGAGTAAGTCTATCATCTACACCATCAAAGTCGATTGTTGGGTTAAAGTTGATGTTGTCTGTAGCGTTGTCTTTAAACAAAGGTGGGTTACCGTCAGCAGTAGCATCATTACCCCCTGACTGATCCGTCCATGTACTTAATGTAGTATTATCTGTAGTTGTAGAAGTACCTTGATCAGCTCTAAGCCAAACATAGAGATCAACGGTCACTCCCCCAGGTCCACATGCTGTTCTTGCTGTTCCAAGAGTAAAGAATTGACCATCGGTTAAATCTACTCCTGTAAAGGTTACAGTGTTTGTAACAGCGTCATAAGAAGCCGCAGGTGTTGTGGTTCCTGAAGCCATTGTTGCTGAATTCGAAACAATCAATTGAAAATCTGTGGCTGAAGTACCATAGCCTAAACCTGTAACATCAAAAGTAATCGTTGTAGCACCTGTATTTCCAGTATCATCCACTTTCCAGATTCTCTCCATTCGTTCCGTAACTCCACTTGGCAAATCAGATGTATTAGCATTTGCCTGATCGGCAAAGTCCCCATCATTACCCCATACAAGGAAATCACCGTCTTCTGTGAATGTGTTTGTATTACTGGAATTGTTTGCTTCAATGGTACCCAAGCCCATTTGTACTATGCTGCCCGAATTTTCACTTTGAGATTGTTTTTGGTCCAAACAGGCATTATCATCCCTTCCTATTCCAGCAATATCATTGTTGTAAGTTGCGTTTACTCCTGAATCCCAAATAGTAGTTCCATCGGACCGGGTGTAGCTTGTTGGTGAAGTCTGATCAAGAGTTACTCCATATTTAATGGCCATACTTGTTTCAATACGGTTTCTATCTGTACTTAAATAGGATGATGGTTGGTTGTAATAACTGATCTCTGAAATAAAACCATCAAAAGAGCTGGCACCACTTGTAGTTCCATCAGCATAGAGAGAGGCACCATTCTCATCACCTAAACCAATTGCGCCAGTATGACCATAAAGTCTTCCTATATTAGAAAGTGGTGTGCCAAAACTAGCACCATTTAAATAGCCGGTGATAGTTCCTGTGATAGCATCATTTCCGGCATAGTCAAAAGTGACTACATAGGTAGTATTAATGGCAATTGATGAGGTGTTTACTGTAGCAATTGTTCCTGTATTCCATGGAGCACCTACTCCATCGCTGGCCTGATTCCACCCAGATAAATGAAGGACACCTGATTGAATGTATAGATTGAGCCCCCTCGTTGCTCCTCCTTGCTCATAAATAACTTGCTTAGTAGTTATGTCATTTCCTGTGCGGAAAGCGATTGTGAATTTCTTTGAAGTTGATTCTCCGTCATTGATTCCTGTAATTGTGGGAGGAGCCATTCCTGTAGTACCTGTGCTAAAGTCAACAGTTGGATTATCATTGATTAGGTTTGTTGTAGCTCTATAGATTGGAGATGTGATATTGGTTGCATCATTTCCTGCAGAGGTTTGATCCTCCCAGGCTGTGACATTTGCCCCTTCAGTAGCAGTTGTTACTCCTTGGTCAGCCCTTAACCACATGATGGCTCCGTCATCATAATTTCCTGGAGTACAAAAGAAAAACTCTGTCCCTAATGTAAAGTATTGTCCATCATCTAAGTCTACACCGGTAAAGGTTAATATATTTCCAACTAATGTTCCTCCCGTAATTACTGTGGCATTACTAAAATCAGCATTTGAACTGTTGGATGCTACTAGTAAACTGAAATCATTTTGGTTTGTGCTTAGCCCTAGGCCTGTGATGTCGAATGATACTGAAGTTGTAAGAACCTCGTTTCTTTCAGCCACTCTCCAAACTCTTGTAAGCCTTTGATCAATTGTATCTGGTGAAGTTAATGCTGATGTTTGCGTGAGTGCAGCCCCATCATTACCCCAGATTAACCAGGTATCGTCCATACTTATCGTTGAACCCCTATCAATAGTTACCACACTACCTGTGTTTTCACTTCTGGAAGCTGGCTGGTCCAGTTCCGAGTCATCATCTCTGCCAATACCTGCTATATCATTGTTGTATTCCAGGTAACCACCGAGAGAGGCATTGGTAGTGGCATCAAAAATGATATTTCCGGCAGAGTTCACATAGTTGAGTGGAGTAGATTGATCCAATGTGATACCGTATTTAATGGCTAGGTAACTTTCAATTCTTTGCCTTTGCGCCAATGTGAAGCCTGATGGCTCATTACAGTAGATAAACTCAGAGATTTCACCGTAGAAGTCATCTCCTTCAGCAAACCCATCGTCATAAGCAGAAGCAACATTGTGTTGCCCTAATCCAATAGCTCCATTGTGGTTATAGAGTAGACCGATTCCTTGGCCAAAAGGGTTGGTCAAACTGCCGATAAGCTGGCCATTAAGGTACCCTGTAATGCTTCCCCCCATTGAACCACTACCATCCCCGGCAAACTCTAGGGTTACTATATATTCTGTATTAGTAGCTAAAGTTGTGGAAACAGTTTGGACGCCACTGCCATCATCATTCCAATTACCTTGCGCCTGATTACCTCTGTTCCACACAGACATGTGTATACTGCCATTCCTTATATATAGGCCAAGCCCATTGGACCCTCCTCCTTGTTCATATAATTGTTGTTTGGTGGTAATATCTGTGGAACTGGTCCTAAAAGCAATGTTAATCCCTTTATTGGTATAGCCATCATTTACAGCTTTAAAATTAAAATCTGCATTGTTTGGTGTACTGAGACCTCGTTCAGCACCACTTATGAAGTCAACGGTAGGATTGAAGTTAATACTACTGGTACTGCTTCGGAAGGTAGGTGCTGTTCCGAGTGTTACAAAATCATGGTTTCCTACTGCTTGATCCTCCCAGAACCCTACATTTGAACCTTCTGTAGAAGCAGCACCTCCATTGGAAACGAAAGCCCCATCATTAGCTTTTAACCATGTAGCCAATGCGGCTTTATACCCTCCAGGGCCAACAGTTTCTATTAGGTTATCATCGCTGGCAACAGCTGCTGAAACACCTGCTACTAGATCAAGACCAGAAACAGAAGAAAGTGTGTTGGTTGGAAAAGTTGAAATATCGGATAAAGTAACCCCTGCCGCTATGGCAGGGGCCCCTCCCACACCTTCTACATCAGATGCAAAAAGCGAATATCCATAAACACTTTGATTGGCGCTAATGCCTAAATCGTTAAAACTTACAGCCACTCCTTGTACTACTTGTGAACCAATTTCAATTAGCGGAATAGGGTCATCTCCTACGGCTTGTCTTCTAAGAATAATGTATTGAGAATATGTTTGTCCACTTCCCGGCCAATCAGAGGATGCGATACCCACTAGGGTACCATATGTTGCTGGTGTGCCATCGGTATTCAAAGATGTAATAGCAGCTATGGAGATGTTGTCGTTACCTCCTCGTTCAATTACTGGGAAAACAGCTGTTGTAGGATCGGATGTTTGAATACCGGAAAACCAGATGACATCTACTCTTTCTGTTTCTACCTGAATACTTCCTGACGCTAAATCATCATCATTCACAAGAATATTATCATAACCGGCATTAAGGTTGCCTGATTGATAAATGGCATCAGCTTCAGGAACAATATTTGGGTCAATGTCAATTTCGTCAGGGTTAGGACCTGTATTAATCTGGTTGAGCTGATACCAGATATTGACCAACCTGTCTCCAGCTGTTCTACGATTAAGTACTAAAGTATCTGGAGACAAGAAACGATCATAGGTTATTCCGGAGACCACATAAGATGTGACTGCTACGTTATTACCCTGGCCGTAGTTGATGTTGTATTGCGTATTGTCAAGAATGCTGTTTCCTGCATCATTTGGCGATGTTACCAAAGTGGTGGTGGTGGTGCCCGCAGAAGTGGATACGTTAATTGTGGAAATAGCAGTTTGAGCATTTAAACTTGTGTGTATAACAAGCATAAATGCACAGCATATCAATGCTATGGAAATCCGGGTATTAATCGCTCAAATGTTTAGGTGGATCAGACCAATGGCCTGATTGTACTTTAAGTATACTACAAATTTCGTTTTGTATACCCTACTTTTTAGATTTTTTGCCCAAAAACGATATTTTTTCTAAAACCTATGAGAGTTAAAGGTTGAATTTGATGTCCTTTATCAAAGGAAAAATATGAACTATTGTATTTTTTAACAATTTAATTTATCGAGAGAATAAAAGAAAGTGCGTATGAATGCTAGGTATTGTTATGTGAATAACAAAAAAGTATGTGCAAATCTATTTTTGGAATTTAGAAAAAATAGCTGCCCCGGATAGCGGCTATTTTACGATTACTTTGAGCGTAGCAACGTTACCGTTTTCATCAAGAATTCTTATCAAATTCAATCCTTTGTCTAACATTTCGGTAGACACTTCTACTGTTTGCTTCGCAACAAGTGCTTTGTGATTTTCTCTGTGAATAACTTGTCCGCGAGTATTCAAAAAGCTCATGCTCAGTGTTTGGTCTCTGTCTATGTTGTATTTGATTCGCAGTTTGCCTCCTTTGACGATTGGGTTAGGATATGCCTGATACGATGCAACAAATTGGTTCTCAATACGCACCGATCTTATTTCGGAATAATCAAACTCACCGTTGAAGTCTGTTTGCTTTAATCGATAGAAAGACAAACCATTCAGAGGGCTAACATCTACGAAAGAATAGAACAGCACATTGTCGCTGTTACCAGCACCGTCAATGTTTGCAACGGTTTCAAAATTCTGACCATCGGTACTTCTTTCAATGGTATAGAAAGCGTTGTTCACTTCAGAAGCGGTTACCCATTCCAGTTTAACCTGATCTTTCTTGTAAGTTTTTGCTTCGAAAGAAATCAAAGTAATTGGTAATGCATCTTCTTCTATAGATCCCAGGGTGTAGTACTGACCATCTGTAAAATCAACAGTAAAGGTTACAGTATTATTACCACCATCTATTGAAGTAGGAGAGATAAGCATAGTTCCTCCATTAGAGAAATCTCCATCATCGTCAACCATAAGTCTAACCAGGTTCAGGTTGTTGGTTCCTGAAGCAGTACCTGTAATAGTAGATAAGTCATAGGTAAGTTCAATTGATCCCACTGTACCTGTTTCTTGCACTTGCCACTCTCTGTTCAATCTACTGTTAATCGTAGCAGGTCTTTCCTGATTGTTTGGAGCCTCGATAGCGGCATTGTCATTTCCAGAAACTAACCAGGAATCATCTGTGCTAAATCCACCTGGTAGGTTGAATGTTACAAGGGCATCGTTATTTTCACTTTTAGACTGTGTTTGAGTTAAACAAGACAAGTCGTCACGTCCAATTCCAAAAATGTCATTTGTATAAGTTGTTTTACCACTGTAGTCCCAGATCACATCACCATCTCCTGCTCTATAGTCTCTTTCGTCTACTGAACCAGTAGCCCCATCATCCGTACTATTCATAGTAATTCCGTACTTGATAGCCAGATAAGTTTCCACTCTGTTCCTTTCGTCAGAAGTCAGGTCATCATTGAAAACAATCACTTCAGCAATGTTACCAGAATACTGGGCTTGTTGATCTCCATCACTATGGTTTCCAATACCAAATGAAGTAGGATCGGTTAATGCACTGGTACTACCCGTACCTGTGGCAGCAGAAGCACCATCTACGTAGATCGTAATCGCTCCACTGGATTGTATTCTGGTTGCCGTTGCTATGTGTGGTTCAATATCGTTATATGTACCAGATGTTTCAGCATCGAAAGTGGTTGTAGTATTGGCATTTACCCATATTGAACCATTCTCCATACCCATGCCGTAATCCAGAGTACCTGTTGTTTCGCTAGCTCCAATAAAGGCAGGAGAATTAACGAAATCATTGGCTATTCCGTCTGACTGACCCGTTTCAAACACAGTGATCATTGTCATGTCTCCGGAAACGGTGTTGGTTGTTGTTTCTATATAAGAGGCATTACTTGAGTTAGGGTCTGAGTAAGTCAATACAGGGTTAAAGTTCATTTCACTAGTTTGGAAAGTTGGCTCGATTGGCCCGGCACCACCTAAATCCACTTCAGAACCGTTATCAGCAGGAGAGCTTTGATCATTCCATTGTAGTGCATTATTGCCATCTACAGCAGCTGTAGTTCCAGCATCAGAGAAAACTTCTAAATCAGCTCTCAGCCATAGTGCAATGTCTGTATTAACACCACCAGGTCCACAAGTAGTCATTTGCGTACCTATAGTAAAGAACTGCCCATCGGTAATGTTCACTCCTGTGAAAGAAAGGATATTTCCATTTAAGGTTCCTCCAGTGATCACAGTGGCATCAGCCATTGTAGCCGTATTACCAACTAATAATGAGAATGCTGATGCATCAGCTACACTATAACCTAATCCGGTTAGGTCAAATTGTAATTCTGTTTCTCCAACTTCTCCAGTGTCTTGAGCTTTCCAGATACGTGTCATTCTTTCAGCTACAGAATTAGGCACATCAACGGTGTTTGCCGAAGCCTGAGCAGTAGCTCCATTATCGTTACCCCAGATAAAGTAATCTTCACTGTCAGCAAATGCATTGACATTTTCGGCATTGGTGGCTGAAACACTTCCCAATCCAATGGTCAGGATATCATCAGAGTTTACGCTGGAAGATTGCTTTTGATTGAAACAACCATTATCATCTCTACCTATACCTGCTATGTCATTGTTATAGCCTGTATTTACAGAATAATCCCAAATGGCTGTAGTACTTGAGGAAAGATAATCTCTTTCATCTACTGAGCCTGTCGTACCATCATCTACACCTTCCTTATGAATTCCGTACTTTATAGCAAGGTAGGTCTTCACCTTGGCTTCATCTGTAGAGCCCAATGTGCTGCTATAAACGATTACTTCAGGAATATCGCCTAATACTAATTCTCCTAAATCTCTTGTTGGAATAGGTGCTGTGGTAGAACCAACGCTTAGCGAAGCAGCTGATCTTACACCACTGTTAAACTCTTCAATATCGTATGAAGATGATGCACTTGCTTTTTCGAAAGAAAGAATAGATGGATTATTAAAAGGAGTAGTAACAGTAGAATTATAATCCGCAACTCCATATCTGGTGTATCCAATATTACCAGTGCTATTCCACTGTTCGTATCTCAAAGAATATGATGCGTTGTCTAAAATGTGGCTTGTAGCACCATTATCCTGACCATTAATCGTGACGATAGCTATACCATCATTGTAAGTATTGTCACTTCCAGTCATATCATCAGCACCATCGAAAGTAAGAGCAGGGTTGAAGTTGATGGAGTTAGAGTTATATACTGGTTGACTACTTGCCGTACCTTGCGAGTAATTGTTTCCAGTAACACTTTGATCCGACCATGAAGAGATTGCAGCTCCGTTAGTGGTTGTATTTGTTCCTGCATCTGCTTTTAACCATAATGCCAGGTTGGTAGTAATACCTCCAGGTCCACACTGTGTTCTTGCAGTACCTATAGTAAAGAAGTCACCATCACTGAAATCTACATTGGTGAATGTTAAGATATTGCCCACTAAAGAAGCAGCTGGTGTTACCGTACCGCTAGCCATTGTAGAACTGCTTGATGTTATCAGGCTAAAGTCACTTACGTTAGTGCTGTAGCCAAGTCCTGTTATATCAAAAGTAAGGGTAGTAGGGCCAACTGTTCCAGTTTCCTGAACGTGCCAGATACGAGTCATACGCTCAGTTACAATTCCCGGAACATCCACAGTATTAGCAGAAGCTTGTGCAGTTGCACCGTTGTCATTACCCCATACCTGGAAGCTGCCGTCAGCAGTGAAATTGTTTGTATTGGAAGCGTTGTCAGTAGCTATGGTTCCTAAACCTTGAGTAACTATGCCATCGGTATTGATACTTGAAGATTGTCTTTGTTGGAAACACTGAGCATCATCTCTTCCTATACCAGCAATATCATTGTTGTAGCCAGAAGACTGATCTGTGAAATCCCAGATCACGTTCCCATTGGCATCTCTTAAATCTCTTTCGTCAACGGAGCCTGTAGCTACATCATCAGTAGCATTTCGGGTAATGCCATATTTAATGGCTAGATAAGACTCTACTCTATTTCTTTCCTCCGAAGTCAAATCATCTGCAAAAACTATCACCTCAGAAATATCTCCAGCAAATTGTGCTTCTGTATTTGATGCTTCATGGTTACCTACCCCAATGGCATCGGGACCCGTAAGGCTTGTTGCATCTGAAGCATCGGTTGCTGTACTTTCACTGTTCATATACAGCACAGTGTTTCCTGAGACTATTCTGGTAGCTGTAGCTATTCTTGTAACTCCATCGTTAAAAGTGCCTGTGCTTCTTGCCCCAAAACCGTCTCCATTTTCAATTTTTGCGTGAACTCTACCACTTGAAATACCTAAGGCATAGTTAGCTCCGGGTGAATTATGATCGGCTCCCAGAATGGCCGGAGAATTCCAATGTGCTCCACCTGCATCTGCTTGAGTGGTAGAAAACACAGAGATCAAAGTCATATCATCCTGTGCAGGTCTACTTGCGCTGGTAATAAAAGAGTAAGCACTTGACCCTGGATCTGTAAACCTGATGGTAGGGTTGAAGTTAGACCCGCTAGTTTGGAATGTAGGTGGTTGTGGTGTTCCACCACCATTGGCTTCAGTACCATTGTTTCCTGACAATGATTGATCATTCCATGAAGCAATGGTTTGGCCGTCAGTTGCTAACGTAGTACCAGTATTAAAAGCTTCGGAATCTGCTTCGTACCAAAGGGCCAAGTCGGTTTCAACACCTCCAGGAGCACATGTTTGGAAATCTGTTCCAAGTGTGAAATACTGTCCATCTTCCAAATTAACACCGGTAAATGTGATTACATCGCCTACCAACGTACCACCGGAAATAACCGTAGCGTTGCTGAAGTCGCCCCCAGATGAATTGCTCGCTACCAATAAACTGAATGAACCGGCACTTGAACTTAATCCAAGACCTGCCAAATCGAAAGAAACAGAAGTAGTTAACACTTCATTGTGTTCTGCCACTCTCCAAACTCTTGTCAACCTTGCATCAATGGTGTCCGGCATTGTTAGAGCAGTTGTTTCTGTTAAAGTACCACCATCATTTCCCCAAATCAACCATGAATCATCTGTGCTAATAGTTGCTCCTCTATCAATTGTTACTATACTTCCTGTATTCTCACTTCTAGATTGTGGTTGATCTAATTCTGAAGCATCATCTCTCCCTATACCTGCTATATCATTGTTATACTCAAGGTAACCACCTAAGGATGCGTTATTAGTAGCATCAAAAATTACAGTCCCGTCTGAATTAACATAGTTTATTGGAGTACTCTGATCAAGTGTAATACCATACTTAATGGCCAAATAACTCTCTATTCTTTGTCTCTGTGCAGAACTGAAGGCAGTAGGTTCATTACAGTAGATTAGCTCTGAAATTTCACCTTCAAATGAATTGGTACTTGCATTTGTTCCATCATCATACTGAGTACTTCCATCTGAACCACCAAATTCAATTCCATCAGTATCTGAGAAAAGCAAACCAACACTTGAAAGCGACCCAAAGCTTTGGCCATTCAAGTAAGAAGTAAGAGTTCCAGATACTCCACTTGTTCCTGCTAACTCAAGTGTTACAATGTACTCAGTGTTGGCTGATACAGAGGTGCTTACGGTAGTAATGTTAGTTCCGTTATTCCAAGGAGAACCAGTTCCATCGTTATTTCTGTTCCATGAAGAAACATGTAGATTACCACTTCTGATGTAAACTATAATTCCTCTTGTATTTCCACCTTGTTCATAAATCACCTGACGGTCTGTTACATCAGTAGTATTGGTTCTGAAGGCAAGGTTTATACCTTTATTAGTATAGGATGTTGCGGTGTTGAAATCCGTGTTATTGGCAATTGTCAAGCTGGTGGCACTTGCCGTAAAGTCAACCGTTGGATTGAAATTAATAGCACTTGTAGTACTTCTGTAAGTTGGTGCAGCTACACCCGTAGTGGCATCATGGTTTCCAGTCCAGTGATCTTGCCAATCAGTTACTGTTGATCCTTCGGTCGAAGTAGTTACATCTGCTGCTTCGTTTGCCTTTAGCCATGTAGAAAGTGCCGCTTTGTAACCTCCCGGGCCTTTTGTTTCTATCAGGTTGTCATCACTTGCAACAGCAGCAGAAACCCCAGCTACCAAATCAAGACCAGAGTCGGAAGAAAGTGTATTTGTAGGGAAAGTTGAAATATCAGTTAAATCAACACCACCTGCAACTGTAATTGCACCAGAAGTTAAGTCTGTACCAGAAGTGTACCCACTCGCTACATCGGCAGGAAAAATTGAGTAGCCAAATATACTTTGATTAGCCGATATGCCCATTTCATCAAAGCTAACTGCCATTCCTTGAACAACCTGAGAACCAATGTTCAAAAGAGGAATAGGATCTACTCCTACAGTTTCTCTTCTAAGAATCAGGTATTGAGTATAGGTTTGCCCTGTACCAGGCCAATCGGTTTCACCAATACCAATAGCGGTACCATAAGATGCTGGGTCTCCATTGGAGTCTAAGGAGGTAATAGGCGCAACAACAATATTGTCATTTCCACCTCTTTCAATAATCGGAAATACGGCAGTAGTTGGAGACGATGTTTGAATTCCTGAATACCAAATGATATCAACTCTTTCGGTTTCTACCTCAATACTACCAGTTGCTAAATCATCTTCATTTACCAGTATGTTATCGTAACCAGCGTTAAGGTTATTAGACAAGTAAATGGCATCGGCTTCTGCTACTATTTGTGGATTTAAATCTATTTCGTCAGGGGCAGGAGCAGTATTAATCTGGTTAAGTTGGTACCAGATATTCACCAACCTTGAACTTGATGTTCTTCTTAAAACTAGGGTGTCTGGAGCTAAAAAACGATCGTAAGTAGTACCACCAACTACATAAGAGGTAACCGCCACATTATTGCCTACACCATAGTTAACATTGTAATTCGTATTGTCTAGAATAGAGTTGCTGGCGTCATTAGGAGATGTAACATTTGTAGTGTTATCTGGTGCCGCAGATGTCGACACATTGATTGTAGTCACTGTGCTTTGCGCACTTAGCCTAGCTGTTATTATGAGCATGAGCAAAAAGCCCAGCAAATATGTTGGTCGCATCTTAATAATAGTAGTGTCTCTTTGAAGACTTTCGCCTTCGTTCCCTTAACAATTAATCTTAACCCTATCGGAAAGAATACCCTCCCCGATACTGGAAGTTTTTTTCAATAAAATTTGATTCAGCTATTTCACGATATCGTTCAATAGTAGTCAGCAGTTACTAGAGAACACCGTGCCAGAAGTTGAGGGTTCGATTAAGGCGGCAAAAATGGCTCTTTTAGTGGGATTTACAAAACATTGTAAAAAAAAAGTCCCAAATCGGGAAGGTCACTATTCATAATGAGAGGCAGATAGAAGTTTGTTGTTGACATCTATAAATTTCTAATTGACTATAAGTCTTTTAGAAATTCTTCTTCCGTCTTCGGCTAGAAGAGTCACTAAATAGATGCCTTGAGGGGGGTCATTTAGCGAGATAGTTGTATAGCCTTTTCTACTAGTGATTTGCTGCCTCCAAATTACCTTTCCATGGAGGTCACTAATATTAATATAGTACAGTTTTTCAGAAACAAGATTAGGGTGCTTCAACGTAAGCAACTGGTTGGATTGAATTGGGTTTGGAGACATAGAAAACTCAAACAAATCCTGAGGGTTTAAATGAACACTTTTAATAGGGGAGTAATCAAAATTCCCGTTGATATCAATCTGCTTCAAACGATAAAAGCTGTAACCAGAAAGGGGCCTATTATCAATGAATTTATAGGTGTTGATGTTAACGGCATTTCCTGCTCCGTCAATTTGCCCAACCCTATTGAACTCTGTACCATCTACACTTCTTTCTATTTCATAATGACTATTGTTTTCTTCAGAAGCAGTTGTCCAGGAGAGTTCTACATGTTCCTCTACAACATGAGCATTGAATGCCAGTAATTCTATTGGCAGAGCAGCGATTTCTTCGGAACCTAAAGTGAAGTATTGACCTGTTGAAAAATTAACAGTGAAAGAAACTGTTTTTGCTGATGCATCTATGGAAGTTGGTGTTATGAGGGTTGTTCCTAAAGTGAAGTCTCCATCAGCATCTACCATTAATCGAACAAGATTCAGGTTGTTAGTGGCTACACCTGTTGGACCGGTAATATTTGAAAGGTCATAAGTTAAAGTGATATTGCCTACAGTCCCTGTTTCCTGCACACGCCATTCTCTGTTTAATCTACTTTTTACTTGAGAGGAATTAAATTCTCTATTACTCGTGCTTTCGATATTGGCATTATCGTTTGCCCAAAGTAAGAAGGAGTCGTCAGTTGAAAATGAACCGATTTCCATCGTTACGAGCGCGTCATCATTTTCACTTTTAGATTTCAATTGAACAAAACATGAATTGTCATCTCTTGCTATTCCAGCGATATCACTATTATAATTAGTGTCAGATGACCAATCCCATACTATACCAGCATCTGAAGCCAGATAATCCTCTTCACCCGAACCGCCTGCTCTTGTTATTCCATATTTGATGGCTAGATAAGACTCTACTTTCTGTCTGTCGTTGGCCGATAACTCTTGAGCAAATACGATGGCTTCAGCAATTTTACCATTAAGTTGGGCAGCTACTGTTGCGTCACTTCCAGCAGAAGAACCCAGGTTACCAATGCCGAAAAGTGTTGGACTGGAGAGTGCTGTATTTGTTGATGTGCCAGAGGCAACATTATTTGAATTGACATATAACTGGATGGAACCTGCTGTGGCGGCTTGTTCTCTGGTTCCAGTTAAAATGTATGGTTCGAGGTCGTTATAAGTTGTTCCTGATGGGCTTCTTGCATTCAGTGAAGAATTATCTGCTGCATTAAAGTGAACCCTACCTTCTGATATTCCCAGTCCATAGTCTGTGGTTGTCGTGTTTTCACCTCCACCTATAAATGTTGGAGCTTGCTCAAAATCTGTAGTCGAGCCACCAGTTTGTCCTGTTTCAAACACAGTAATCAATGACATGTTTCCACTTACATTATTACCCCCAGTTGTTGTCATTATTCCTCCATTCGTAGATCCCGGGTCGAAAATCTGAATAGCTGGATTGAAATTAATCTCATTGCTTTCAAAGGTTGGATTAATAGGGCTGCTTCCTCCTAAATTTGCCTCTGAGGCATTTCTTGAGTTGCTACTTTGGTCGTTCCATGAATTGACTTCAGTACCATCCGTAGTTGACCCAGTGCCGGCATCTGCTTTTAACCATAATGCCAAATTAGTAGTAACTCCTCCAGGGCCACAGGTAGACCTTGCAGTACCCAAGGTAAAGAAATCTCCATCAGCAAAGTCAATATTGTCGAATGTCAATACGTTTCCATTAAATGTACCGCCACTTATTGTTGTAGCACTCGTAAGACTTGAATTATCAGCAATGATTAACTGAAAATCTGAGGCTGAAGATGAATACCCCAAGCCCGTTAAGTCAAACGAAACAGAAGTATTTCCTACCGTACCTGACTCATCAACTTTCCAGATTCTTGTCATTCGCTCTGTAACGGTTCCAATTCCTGTAACCCCAGTTGTTCTACTTGCAAACTCCCTGGCTGCATTATCATTGCCCCATAGTAAGAATGAGTTGTTGGCAGAAAACGTATTTGAATTTTCGGCATTGGTATTTGATATGCCTCCCAGGCCAATAGTTACTATGGCATCGGAGTTTACACTTTTAGACTGTTTTTGTTCCATACATGAATTGTCATCTCTACCAATTCCTGCGATGTCATCGTTATAAGCATTGTTGTCTGCTGTTGACCAGATAGTAGTACCAGAAGAATTGACATAATCCTGACCAGTACTTTGATCTATTGTGATTCCATATTTTATACCCAGATAACTTTCCACTCTTTGTCTTTCCGCACTTGTCAGGTCATCTGTGAAAACGATAACCTCTGAAATGCCACCAGCATACTGACTAGTTTGATCGAAAGGAGCATAGTGATTTCCAATGCCTAAACCTACACCATCATTAAGTGCCACCGCAACTGAGTTGTCAGAAGCTACATTATCTGAATCCAGATAAAGCTCAACGGAGTTTGCAGCGGCTGATTGTACTCGAGTGGCCAATAGCATATGGCCAACGCCATCATTAAAAGCAGTTGTACTTCTGGCACCATACTCATCAGTACTGGTGAATTTTCCATGCACTCTACCTGCAGATTGTCCAAGTGTGTATGTAGGTCTATTTATATTTCCTTCATCCGTACTGATGAATATTGGTGCATCCCAATGTTCACCAAAACCACTGGCATCAGTCTGAGTAGAATTGTATACTGTTGCCAGTGTCATATCTCCTGTTGCTGGAAGTGCTGATGTTCGGAGCCATGCATTATTAGTGTTTCCAGGGTCGGTAAATGTAATTGATGGATTAAAGTTGATTCCAGTAGTAGAATAGGTAGGCTCTTGCGGAGAACCACCTCCATCATTAGTTGCTGCTGCATCATTTGAGCCAGCTTGATCGGCCCATGAGGAAACAACAGCTCCATTGGTTGTGGTGTTTGTGCCTAGGTTAGACCTGAACCATAGACTAAGGTCTGTGGTAACACCTCCCGGACCACAAGTGATAAATCCAGTTCCTAAAGTAAAATACTCTCCATTGGCTAAATCAACATTTTCGAAGGTTAGTGTGGTACCATTTATTGTACCTCCGGTAATTACAGTTGCAGATGTGAAATCTCCGTTTGAAGAATTTCCGGCAACTAGCAAACTGTAATCTGAAGCACCAGGAGATCCTGAAATTGTTAACTCACTTAAATCAAATGAAATAGAATTGTTTCCTGTACTTCCAGTTTCTGCTACCCTCCATTCTCGTACAATTCTTTGGTTAATTAGTGCAGGAACATCTGCTGTTTCAGTATCTGTAACAGCAGCCCCGTCATTACCCCATAATAAGAAGGAATTATCTGAGGTAAATGAACCTCCATGGTCGATCGTGATAATGCTATTGTTGTTTTCACTTTTCGACTTCTGCTGTTCAAATTCTGACCCATCATCTCTTCCAATTCCAGCTATGTCATTATTGTATTCTAGATAACCACCAATTGAGGCATTGTTAGTAGCATCAAAGATGGTAGTACCAGCAGAGTTCACATAGTTAATAGGCGTGCTTTGATTTAAGGTAATTCCATATTTAACCGCCAGATAGCTTTCTATTCGGTTTCGTTGGGTTAGTGCAAAACTTGCAGGTTCATTGCAATAAATAAGCTCTGATATTTCTCCTTCAAATGAGTTAGTTGAAGAGTTGGTGCCATCATCGTATTGTGAATTACCATCTGATCCTCCGAATTCTATACCAGCACCGCCATGGGCATACAACAAGCCAACACTGGCCAGAGAACCAATACTTTGTCCGTTGAGATAAGCTGTTAATGTTCCAGAAGAAGAACTATTGCCATCGAGCTCAAGTGTAACTATATATTCTGTATTGGTAGTAACTGCTGAGCTAACAGTAGTGATGTTAGTGCTGTTGTTCCAAGGAGAACCTGACCCATCGTTGTTCCTGTTCCAGGAAGAGACATGTAGGGTGCCGTTTCTTATATAGACCGTTATGCCCCTAGTGTTATCCCCTTGTTCATATAAAACCTGCCTGTCTGTAATGTCAGATGTACTTGTTCTGAAAGCGATGTTGATTCCTTTGTTAGCATAAGAAGCAGCAGTGTTGAAGTCTGTATTATCTGCTGTAGTTAGTGAAGTAGCAGAACTGGTAAAATCTACAGTAGGGTTAAAGTTGATTGCACTTGAAGTACTTCGGTAAGTTGGTGCAGCAACCCCAGTTGTAAAGTCATTATCACCAATCCAGTGGTCTTGCCAGTCAGTTACGGTTGAGGCATCTGTTGAAGTGGTTACATCTGCCGATTCGTTGGCTTTTAACCAGGTTGCAAGCGATGCTTTGAATCCGCCAGGCCCTGTTGCAGGCGTGAGGCAGTTGTCAGAGGATACAGCAGCGGTTACTCCTGCCACTAAATCTAAGCCTGAATTACTGGCTTTAGTGTCCGTAGGGAAAGTAGTAATATCTGTAAGTGTATGTGATCCAGTGTTTACATCTGATGCAAAAATTGAGTACCCATAAATTACCTGATTAGCAGCGATTCCCATTTCGGTGAATGATACAGCTACTCCTTGAACAATTTGTGCAGATTGACCTGGTCTGAAAGTTCCAATATTGGCGATAGGCAATGGGTTTTGACCAACAGCTTCTCTTCTAAGAATCAGAAAGTTGTCATAACTCTGACCAGACCCAGGCCAGTCACTGTCTACAATGGATACTAAAGTTGAATAGCCATCTGGATCACCATTACTGTCCAAAGAAGTAATTGCAGCTATTTTTACCTCATCATTTCCTCCTCTGTCAACAATAGGGAAAACAGCATTATCAGGTTCGCAAGTAACAATTCCTGTTCTCCAGATTATATCAACTCTTTCGGTCTGAGCTTGGATTGCCCCAATACCCTCGTCATCATCGTTAACAAGTACATTGTCATACCCAGCATTAATATTTCGGGTTTGGTAGATAAGGTCGGCATCTGATACGGCATCTGGGTCAAGATCTAAAGTAGTGTTTCCGTCTGGATCCGTTTGAAGTGTATACCATATATTAATAAAACGACTTCCATCAGTTCTTCGGATTGCTACTGTATCAGGAGTGAGAAAATTATCATAAGTGGTTCCACTTACTACATAACTACTAACCAATACATTATTTCCTCGTCCATTTCTTACATCAATAGACTGCCCTGACAAGAATATTTCACCTATGTCATTGATGGCGTCAGACGGAGGAAACACAACATAATTTGTATTTGTGCCTGTTGTAGTGGTGACATTTATAGTGGAAATTCCTGTTTGAGCACTTAGAGATACGTGTATAGCAAGAAGCACCATCAGAGAAAGTGTTCTGAAGGTGAGAGTGAGAAAGTGTTCTATGCGTTCTTTTAAAGTTTGGCCAATAGCCATCTTCTACCTTGGTTTGAGTCACAGTTAGTCGAAAGAGACTCTAGCCTGGTATAATCATGAAAGCGCACTAAAAAAGTGATGAAACGACAGATGCTTAGTGTGAAATGCATAAAAACGCCTATGAATGACAATTTTCAGCGGGGCGTCAAATATCTGGAATTTTTTTAAAGAAACAATGAATAAGTTGTAATTATGGCATTAAGAATCTGTTAAAAGTCTATTTGAAGACCAATAAGCAGGATTTGGAACCAGAAAAACTCAGTTGTTTGATAACTGACAGAGAGACTTTA
This sequence comes from uncultured Roseivirga sp., assembly GCA_947493005.1. Classification (GTDB taxonomy): domain Bacteria; phylum Bacteroidota; class Bacteroidia; order Cytophagales; family Cyclobacteriaceae; genus Roseivirga. The sequence continues at coordinate 180,711 of CANLOY010000008.1, read as the reverse complement.
ATAAGTGTAGGTATTACCTCCAGCCTTAATCGTAAGTTCTTTTTTGTTTGATTCTTCTACTCTTCCCACGATTTGAGCAGGTATACCAAAAGATTCAGAAATAGAAATGATATCGTTGGCTATTACTTCATCGACATATAGTTCCATTCGATGCCCCATGTTGAAGACCTTATACATTTCCTGCCAGTCGGTTTGACTTTCTTCTTGAATAAGCTTGAAAAGCGGAGGAGTGTCAAACAGGTTGTCTTTAATGATATGAAGTTTGTCTATAAAATGGAGAATTTTGGTTTGAGCTCCACCGCTACAATGAATCAACCCACCAATCTGGCTTCTGAATTGTTTTAACACTTCAACCATTACAGGTGCGTATGTTCTGGTAGGAGAGAGTACTAATTTCCCTGCATCTAATGGAGTACCTTCAACCTTGTCGGTTAGCTTTTGTGAGCCAGAATAGACCAAATCATTAGGTACTTGAGGGTCGAAACTTTCAGGGTACTTCTCTGCCACATATTTATTGAAAACATCGTGTCTTGCAGAGGTGAGCCCGTTGGAACCCATGCCTCCATTGTACTGATCTTCATAAGTTGCCTGTCCAAAAGAGGCCAGTCCAATAATAACCTGACCAGGTTGTATTTTTTCATTGGTGATTACATCCTCCCTTTTCATTCTCGCAATCACCGTACTGTCTACAATAATGCTCCTTACAAGATCTCCCACATCAGCAGTCTCTCCTCCTGTACTGATAATATTGAGGCCATTATCTCTTAGCATCTGTAAAACTTCCTCGGTACCATTAATCAAAGCAGAGATTACTTCTCCTGGAATCAGATTTTTGTTTCTTCCAATGGTTGAGGATAAAAGGATATTATCTGTTGCACCAACACAAAGTAAATCATCAATATTCATGATGATGGCATCCTGAGCAATGCCCTTCCATACACTTAAATCTCCTGTTTCTTTCCAATACATGTAGGCAAGAGAAGATTTTGTACCGGCTCCATCGGCATGCATGATGTTACAATAAGTATCATCGCCAGCCATAAAATCGGGTACAACCTTACAGAATGCTCTCGGAAATAGCCCTTTGTCAAGGTTTTTGATTGCATTGTGTACATCTTCTTTAGAGGCAGAAACACCTCTTTGCATGTATCGGTCGTTCATGATCAATGATTTATGGCACAAAAATAAGAAAGCCTCCTAATTAGGAGGCCTTCCATTAATATTTCCTTCAATAATTGATGATCAATTGCGATCTATTTCAATCACCTTGAATTCTGTTCTACGGTTTTTCTGATGCTCCTCTTCAGAGCACTCATTGATCTTGTCATTGGTACAACCATTTACCAACTGAGACTCTCCATATCCCTTGGCTACCAATCTTTCTTTGGCAATACCTTTAGATACTATATAGTCAACAGCTGCTTGTGCCCTTTTTTGTGAAAGATCCAGATTGAAATCATCTTCGGCTCTGGCATCAGTATGCGAACTCAGCTCAATTTTAATTTCAGGGTTGTCAACTAACAGCTGAACCAGTTTATCTAATTCTACAGCAGCATCAGTTCTTATATCCCATTTGGCTAGATCATAGTAAATGTTTTCCAGAACAATAGATGCATCCAGAACGATTGGGTCGAGCGTAACATCTTCGTTGAATACCTTTTCTGTAAACCTTTCCACTAATTCATCCTGTGGAATCCCCTCACCTATTGTCGAGAATATTTTTCTTGCTGTGAAGAAATCATTTTTTTCACCAATAATGGTATAGTCTTTTTCAGGGTCAATTTCGAAACTATAAGAGCCACCTCTACTACTTAATACATCATCTACCAACTTATCATTCGCATCTAACAACTTTACACGTACATTTCCTAAAATTGCTTGAGTGCTATCGTCATTTCGTCTGTACGTAGTTCCTTTTAGCACATAAGTGATTTGTTTCAGGTCACTGGAATTATCGATAAAACTGTACAAGTCATCTCCTCCTTTGCCACCCGCTCTGTTAGATGTGTAAAAACCTTCAAAGGGAAAATCAGAATATATCAAACCAAAGTCATCCGCTGAAGAGTTAAATGAAGGGCCAAGATTCTTAACAGTTACATTTCCTCCTTTGTTTTCAGCAGAAAACAAATCTAGCATCCCAAAACCTGCATGCCCATCTGAAGCAAAGTAAAGCTGATTATTAGGTGCCACATAAGGAAATACCTCATCACCAGCAGTGTTTATAACGTTACCCATATTGGTAACATTAGCCCACCTACCTCGGGCATTGAGTGTAGCTCTATAAATATCAGATCCACCAAACCCACCTGGTCGATCAGAAGCGAAGTATAATGTGGTGCCGGCCTGATTGAAAGAAGGGGAGGTATCCCAGGCCTCTGGGCTGTTTATTGGCATTGATACCGGAGTGCTCCACTTACCGTTTCTTTTTGTAGAGATAAAAAGATCAACACTTCTACGTCCTCTTTTCTCCGATGTGTTCCCTTTTGCAAAGACTACTGTATTTCCGTCAGGAGAGAAGGCTATGGAGCCTTCATTTACATTTTCTGTATTGAACAATTCGGATAACTTCTCAAGATTAGTGGCATCCGGGTTCAAGCCATTTAGTTTGACTTTGTATAAATCACTAAAAGGGACATTGTATCTGCTGAAATTTTCCTCTTCGCGAGTGCTGGCAAAGTAAAGCTCCTTATTAAAAACAAAAGGGCTGTATTCGGAAAGCTCAGTATTAATATCCTTTAACGGATTCAAGTCAATATTTCTGACGTTAAGGCTAATGCTATCAAGTTTTTCCAGATTGCTAAGTTCCTTTTGAGCTCTTTCTTTATAAATCTCAATAGAAGCATAGTCTATATACTCGGTCAGTACTTGCTTTGCTCCTTCATATTGTTCATCAGCTTTTAGTGCGAGGGCATAGTTCAACTCTAGTTCGTCATTATCAAAACCACCTGCAATTGCTTTTGCATAGTAAGGAATTGAAGCTTTTGGGTTTCCCAATTTCCGATATGATTCTGCCGTGTAATAGTTAAGGTCAGCTGCATCAGGATTATCTTCCAAAGCACTTTTAAAGTCCTCAATTGCTTTCACATAATTCTGATCATCTACGTAGCTCTTCAGGATTTTCGGTGTCTTCTTTTGCTCTTTTGTGGTATTGGCAATTTTTGCAGCATTTTGAGTCTCGCCCAGTGAAGGGTTAGATGGCTTTGGAGCAGTTTTCTTAGGTTCTTCTTGAACACCAAGAAAGTTCTGTTTCTGTGATGCACATCCACTGATGACCAGAGTGACTAGTAGTAATGAAACGAGCTTCTTCATTGGTTGTAAATTAGCGAAATAAGCTGAATGCTACCTTATATTACGCTGACGGTTGGGTTAAAGTATCTTTTCAGCCAACTTTCACTTGCCTTAACGATCCATTTTTCCTGAAGTTCGGATACTGTACCAATGTTATTATTAAAAAATAAAGTAGTGTCGGTTACAATGCCATTGGCAATAGCCTCCTTCAAGGCATTCATTTTTACTAATTCAACATTTCCATCAATTAGGAATGCAAGATTTGTTCTTTCAAAGAAATTGATATTCAAACTGCCGCCTAACTCTTGAACAAAACGGAAAGAGCTATCAATAGAACAACCACTGGCCATGTGAAACTTTTCATCTGTTGCTATTACCAAAAAATGGTCATGCAATACTTGAGAAGATGCTAGTAATGATTGCCCATGAGCAGCCCATTGACCAATAAAAGCTTCACTTTTGGTAAGAATATCCTGCTGTTCTTTATTATTTATGACTCTGTCTGCCTGGTAAATCCAGATTCTGGAGTTGGCACTAAGTTGTTCAAATGGTGTTAGCATATCTCAAAGATTGACAAGTTCTGAATTATTAGTTACTACACTAATTCATTACAAATGTCGTGTCGTTGTCTTTTCAAACCAATTAGATGGGACAAAAATTCCCTTATGTGAGTTAAGTGTTAAATCCGAAGCATTTTTTAGGCTTTACACTTTGTTGAATGTTCCGTGACTTTTTCGTGATCAAAGAACGCTAATCTTAACTTTTAATTATGGATAGGAAAGTACTCATTGTAGAAGACGATACCGATATCAGTGGATTGATTGAAATCCATTTGAGAGATATGGGGTTTGAAACTACAGTCGCTAATAGAGGAGATACTGGTTTAGAGCTGGCACTCACTGAGGCTTTTGATTTTATGATCCTTGACATCATGTTACCAGGAAAAGATGGACTTGAGGTCTGTAGAGAACTGAGAACTAACAAGATCAAAACCCCAATTCTAATGCTTACAGCGAGATCTGAAGAGATAGATAAAATTCTGGGGTTGGAAATGGGAGCAGATGATTACCTGACCAAACCATTTAGTATCAGAGAACTAACCGCCAGAGTAAAAGCCATTCTGAGGAGGACTGAATCTTCTTCAAGTGGAAGTGGTGATTCTGGAGAAGTGCTTAGGTACGATAATCTTGTTATAGATAAGAACAAGCGAAAAGTAATCCTTGATTCTGAAAGAATTGAACTGACCCCAAAAGAGTTTGATTTATTAGCGCTGATGGCAGGAAACCCAGGAAAAAGCTATAGCAGAGAAAACTTGCTCAGTGTGGTTTGGGGGTATGAGTTTGCAGGATATGAACATACAGTGAACTCTCATATTAACAGGTTGAGGTCCAAAATTGAGGGCGATTTGACAAAGCCTAAGTTCATTCTAACCTCCTGGGGGGTCGGTTACAGGTTTAATGATGAATTAAATAAGAGCTAATGACAAGTAAAGAGAACTTGAAAGGGGGTGTCAGCCTGTTTTGGAAACTCTCAGCAACCTTTTTGGTGCTACTGCTTCTTGTAGGGGCAGTACACATAGTACTTTCTATATCTGTAAGTGAGCAGTATTATCTGGAACGAAACCAAAAGCTAAATGCCAACATTGCTCAAAGTATCATAAAGGAAGTGAAGCCCTTTATTGATGGAGAAATAACAGAAACAGCTACTGATGACATCATGCATCATATGATGGCTGTTAATCCGAGTATTGAAGTTTATCTTTTAGATAGGGAAGGAAGAATACGTAATCACGTAGCCCCTTATAAAAAAGTGAAGCTTACAGAAGTCAGCTTAGGGCCTATTCAGGAGTTTATTGAAACCGGGGGAGAAAAATGCGTAATGGGTGATGATCCGAGAAAACCTGGGGAATCTCAGATTTTCAGCGCTGCTGCAATCAAGGAAGAAGATAAAATTCAAGGATACGTATATGTTGTTTTAGCAGGAGAGGAGTATCATACGGTAGCTTCCAACTTGTGGAATGACTATGTTACTATGCTTGGCGGAGGCACTATGCTAATTACTTTGATAGCGACAGCTTTGATCGGATTGATAGCTATCTGGTTTATTACAAAGAACCTAAGAAGTATTATTGAAACAGTCAGAAGGTTTCAGAATGGAGAGCTAAATGCAAGAATAGAGGGCCAGTCTGGAAAAGAGTTCAACACCTTGGGGCTGGCATTTAACGAAATGGCAGATACCATTGTAGGGAACATTGAGAACCTTAAGTCTATGGAAAACCTAAGACGAGAACTGGTGGGTAACGTAAGTCACGATTTAAGAACACCTTTGGCAGTCATTCACGGGTACATAGAAACTCTAATGATCAAAAAAGACGAGCTTAGCATTGAGGAGAGGGATAAGTACCTGAACATTATTTTAGAGAGCACGGAAAAGCTCAAAAAAATGGTCGCAGAGCTCTTTGAACTTTCAAAACTGGAATCAAAGCAAGTGCAACCTAAGAAAGAACCTTTCTTTATTAATGAATTACTTCAGGATGTGGTGCAGAAATACCTGATCCTTGCCAGGAAAAAGGGAGTGCTTATTCAGTCTGTTATCTCAAACAATATAGAGCTGGTCAATGCAGACATAGCTTTGATAGAAAGAGTACTTCAGAACTTGATTGACAATGCCCTAAAGTTTACCCCAGAAGGAGGAACCATTACCATCAAAACCAATGAACTGGATGCAGCAGTCGAAATTCAGGTTTCAGATACCGGAGTTGGTATCCCTGAGGAACAGATTCCTTTTGTTTTCGACAGATATCACATTGGTGACAAACGTATTGGATTAGACAAAAACAACACTGGGTTGGGGCTGGCCATTGTAAAGAAGATTCTTGAGATACATGACGCCACAATCAACCTAAAAAGCAAACTAAATCAGGGCACATCATTTTCATTTCAATTGCCATATCACCAAGTATGAAGAGGTTAAAATATTCATGGGTATTTTTTCTTAGTATCCTTTTTGTCGGTTGTATAGGTACCGATATAGTAGAAGAAGTAATAGTTGATACTGAAGTGGCTATTACAAGTCGAATACAAAGTTTAGCTGTGGGAGAGTCCTTCCAGTTTGAAGCAGACTTTTTTGATGAACTCGGAGAACGGGTCAGTTCAGACATAGTCTGGAGTTCTGATAATGATCAAATAGTATCAATTACTTCTGGAGGACTGGCTACAGCAATTGCACCTGGAGATGTAATTATCAGAGCAGTATCAGGAGCAGCAAGGGATTCTGTAATGCTAACAGCTGGTGCTGTTACCGTCTTTGGTCCACTAGAAAGAAGTGGAAACTTTAGAGGATTACGAAATTACAGGGTGAATGGATCCTTTACTTTAACAGAAAATGGGAATAACCTGGAACTTACATTTTCTTCAAATTTTTCTTCATCAAACGGACCGGGACTTTTTGTCTATTTGAGTAATAATGCCAGTAGAACAAACGGTGGAATAGAGGTTGGAAGACTACAGAGAAACTCCGGCTCTCAAACCTATACTATTAGTCGTGACCGAGCGCAGTTGGATACTTATAATCATGTAATCATCTATTGTAAGCCTTTTGGGGCCGCTTTTGGAACAGGTAAATTCGAAGATTAAGCTATGAAGTTAATTAAGGGATTGATTCTAACAGTTTTACTATTATCCGGGACTACATCTTTGCAGGCAGGTGGAGGCTGGCCTATTCCTAAAGGCAAAGGGTATTTTAAGCTCGGAGAGTATTTTATCAGATCTAACAGCTATTATTCACCTAGTGGTGAAATCATTGATATTGCCACTGCCAGCATTTATATAACAAGCGCTTATCTGGAATACGGTTTAACACATAGACTTGGTGTGACCGCCTACGTTCCATTCTTCTCACGAGCAACCTTAAACGAACAGGTTTCCAGCAACGGAACAGTTCTGGCAGCAGGGGATGCAGTCAATTCTTTGGGAGACTTTGACCTTTCACTGAAATATGGGCTTATAGTGAATAAGCCAATTGTGGTGAGTGCAAGTTTAACTTTTGGTTTACCCCTGGGCAATGATAGCGGTGGTGATACTCAGGTATTGCAAACAGGTGATGGTGAATTCAATGTGATGCTTGGATTAGAGGCTAGTAGAAGTTTCAATAAGGGAAAAGGGTATGTAAGTACACTCGTAGCCTTTAACAACAGGAGCAATAACTTTAGTGATGAATTTCGAATAGGTATTGAGGTTGGTCATAAAATAGGGTCAAAAGTTAATGGCGCTTTAAAAGTGTTGAGTGTAAACTCTCTTAACAATGGAAACGACCTTGAAACACCTTCGAATGGGATTTTTTCGAACAACATAGAGTATCTGGCTATAACACCCGAACTCAGCTATAACTTGAAGAAAAACCTGGGTATTTCAGGTGCAATTGGTTTTGCCGCCTCAGGTAAGAGAGTTCTGGCTAGCCCTTCTTATTCTTTAGGCATATATATGAATTTCTAATTGCCATATTCGCAAGAAGACGCTAAGCCGACAATTATTATTCCATAACTCATTATTGTGATGGAAACGTACCAAGGCGTTAATCAATCGTGACTTTTTTGTGATAGTTGAAAGTGAATTTTGAGAAGTCAATTCAAAAGAATTGAGTTAAACCAAAATTCAAAGAGGATGAAAAAAATTATGGGCTTGTTACTGGGTGCTGCTTTGATAGCCACCAGTTGCGACAATGATGACGATGTGAACTCGTCAACGAACTTAACAGTAAACATCAATGGGCTAGAAGACCTTGGGTCATCTGCCATTTATGAAGGCTGGATTATTGTTGGAGGTGCACCTATAAGCACTGGCACATTTAGTGTAGATGCTAATGGCGCTTTATCTACTCAAACTTTTACAGTTGGTGCTGAAGATTTGGCAGCGGCAACAAAGTTTGTTTTGACAATTGAACCAGTTCCTGATGATGCTCCTGCCGACCCATCAGCTCAGAAGTTATTAGCAGGTGATTTTACCAATAACAATGCATCTTTGTCTACCGGTGTAGCTCCAGCTCTAGGTAGTTTTAACGATGCTTCTGGATCTTTTTTCTTGAGAACCCCTACAGATGAAACGGCTGGAAATAATGGAAACGATCAGTACGGTGTGTGGTTTGGAAATCCTGGTATGCCTCCAACCCCAAGTCTGAACTTGCCAACATTACCGACAGGTTGGGCGTACGAAGGCTGGGTAATTGGTGATGCAGGACCAATATCTACAGGGACTTTCACAGCTTTTGGAGAAAGAGATAACAGCAACGGGTTTAGTGGAACTGAAAACAATGCCGGACCGCCAATTCCAGGAGAGGATTTCTTTAATAACCCTCCTGCAGGCGAGACATTCCCATTAGATGTTAGAGGAAGAGCTGTAGTAATTTCAGTAGAGCCTGTACCAGATAATTCACCTGCTCCGTTCCTTTTAAAGCCATTGGTTTCAAACTTACCGGCAGATGCTGCAACTGCGCCTAACACACACAGTTTTACACAAAATTTAAGTTCTATTCCTACTGGAACAGTGACAAGAAACTAGTTACTGAGTAGAACAGCCAGTATAAAATACACCACCGTCATTCCCAACTTGATTGGGAATCTCTCTGAAGGAAGTTGTGCTCCATTGAGATTCCCGATTTCTCAGGAATGACGGTACTTTTTCTTTTGATGTAGTTCCCTTCAGTTTTAAAGGCCCTCGTTTTTAGCAATTAGTTCAGCGAGGTCCAGTACCTCCACATTTTCTTCTTTTTCTTTTGCCTTTACCCCGTCTCGCATCATAGTCATACAAAACGGGCAGCCAGCTGCAATTATGTTTGCTCCGGTTTTCAATGCTTCTTCTGTACGCTCAATATTGATTTCTTTGTTGCCAGGTTCTGCATCTTTGAACATTTGTGCTCCACCTGCACCACAACATAGTCCTTTGGTTCTGCAGCTTTTCATTTCTACCAGTTCAGCATCTAATGCCTGGAGTACTTCTCGTGGAGCCTCATATATATTGTTAGCTCTTCCCAGGTAGCATGAATCGTGATAAGTAATTTTACGCCCTTTGAACTCTCCACCACCTTTGAGTCCTACCTTACCTTCGTTAATAAGTTGCTGTAAAAAGGTAGAATGGTGAATTACCTCATAGTTTCCACCAAGTTCTGGGTATTCGTTCTTAATGGTGTTGAAGCAGTGAGGACAAGCTGTTACAATTTTTTTGATACCATAGCCATCAAGCACTTGGATGTTAGCGACAGCCTGCATCTGAAAAAGGAATTCGTTGCCAGCTCTTCTTGCCGGATCCCCTGTACATGTCTCTTCTTCTCCTAGTACTGCATATGATATGCCTACTTTGTTCAATATTTTAATAAAGGCTACTGTCACCTTCTTATATCTATCGTCAAATGAACCTGCGCAACCTACCCAGAAAAGAACTTCAGGAGATTCTCCTTTAGCAGCCATCTCGGCCATGGTAGGTACTTTATTTATATTATCGCTCATGATGATTATTTCTTAAACGTGTAATGTCCAATAATTCTATATGAAAACAGGCAATCAGAAAGTTCTTGCCCGTTGCCGATGTTATGCGAAATAAGATATCGCTTTTGATCGGTTGATTTTTTATCTACTACTATTCCAATGTGTGTTATTCCACCACCTAGGTTCCAGCATACAATGTCTCCGGGAACATAGTCACTTGCCTGATCCGTTATTGGCTTCACCTGACCGTGTCTCTCAAAAAACTTCATCAGATTAGGAACCCTTCTATGGTCAATGTTTTTATCTGTTCTAGTGAGCCCCCAATGATTGGGATAAGCATCAAAGTTTGCAGCCATGTCTTCATGCACTTTTTTCTGAAGGTCAATATTCAGTTTTCTATAGGCCCTGATTACCACGTCCGTGCAAACCCCTTTTCCTTTAGGAACATCCCCATTGGGATAGTCGATCGAAAAGTAACTAGGATCATAAACCACTCTGTCCTTTGTCAGGTCAATGGCTGCTTTAGATAGTTTTTCTTCAAATGAAGTTCCCTGAAACCCTAATGAGAGGAATAAGATGGTTAATATGTATAAAGACCACTTCAACTTATAACACCTGATTTATGCGTCTTTCTTTAAATCGTCTGCCCATTTGAACCTATCAGTCGGAGCAAACTTCCATGGTGAAAAACTAGTCTCAATATTCTGAAACATACCATTCCAGGAAGCAGGTGATCCAGACTCTTCCATAGCCACATATCTTCTCATCTCCAAAATGATTGATAATGGGTCTATGTTAACCGGACATGCTTCAACACAAGCATTACAGCTTGTACATGCATTAATTTCTTCTTTGGTAATAAAATCGCCTAAGAGTGACTTTCCATCTTCCAGACCTTTTCCTCCTTTGGCTATACTTGCTCCTACCTCTTCAGCACGGTCTCTGGTGGCCATCATTACTTTTCTTGGCGAAAGTTTCTTACCCGTGATGTTTGCAGGGCACTGAGAGGTACACCTACCACATTCGGTACATGAGTAAGCGTTCATGATGTTCACCCAACTGAGGTCATTCACATCTTTAGCACCAAATCTTGCTACTTCTGCAGGAGGATCTCCAGCCCCTTCAGTTGGCATGCCAAGCATCATTTTCACTTCATTAGTCACTACCGGCATGTTTTCAATTTTGCCCTTGGACTCAAGGTTGGAATACCAGGTATTAGGAAACGCCAGCGCAATGTGCAAATGCTTGGAATAAGTGACATATATCGCAAAGCCTAAGATTCCAATGATGTGGAACCACCATGCAAAGCGCTCTACGAAAATGAGAGTAGATAAACTCATTCCTTCAAATAAAGGCACCAAAAAGCTACTAAAGAAGAACTCACCAGTTTGAGCATAATGTTCATCTTGACCCTGAATAAGCATGTCGGTTGCATTCATGGTGAGAATAGCAAGCATCAATACAGTTTCTATAATCAGAATCAAGTTGGCATCTAGTGTTGGCCACTTGCGCATTTCCTCACCTGAAAAGCGTTTTACCTTAAGCACATTTCTTCTGATAAGAAAAGCAATACAAGAGAAAAGTACACCTACAGTGAGAAACTCGAATACATTAATCAATACAGTATAAAAATCACCAAGTACAGGAGCAAAAATTCGATGCGTACCAGCAAAACCATCAATTAGAAACTCAAGTACTTCCAGATTGATTACCAAGAAGCCAACGTAGATTAATAAGTGAAGAAAGGCAGGGATTATACGCTTGAACATTTTCTTTTGCCCTAAGGCTACCAACAGCATAGTTTTCCATCTCTCAGACTTTCTATCTGTTCTGTTTGATGCTTTTCCCAGAAAGATATTCTTACGAATTTGAGTGATCCTGCGGTACAAAAAATACGTAGCAGCAGCAACAATAACTAAGAAGGCGATTTGAGGCAAGTATTGCATAATATTCGTTAGTAGGAGTTGATTTTATAATCAGTTTTGAATTTATCAAAAATGTTTTGCACGGTTTAACTTTTTATATACTTTTGTGCTCCCATTCGGGGTGCTGTAGCTCAGTTGGTAGAGCATCGGACTGAAAATCCGTGAGTCGGTGGTTCGAGCCCACTCAGCACCACGTAGAAGGCCTCTCTTTTTAGAGAGGCTTTTTTATTTTCATGTAATGAAATCGTTTGCATAACCATTGCGAATATAAGTATCACGAATAAAATAGTATGCATGCATACTATTTTATTTCATCCAAAGCACTTCTTTTTCAGTTAAAAATCTCCATTTCCCCCTCGGGAGATCCTTTTTGGTTAGCCCACCAAAAGCAACCCGATCGAGTTTCTCAACGGTATAACTCAGGTGCTCAAAGATTCTTCTGACAATTCTATTCTTCCCGATATGGATTTCTATACCTAATGACCTATTGTTATCACTAATTATGGCCAGGTCATCTACTACTACTTTACCATCCTCAAGAGTAACTCCCTCAACAATAGATTGGAAGTCAGCTTTAGTAATCGCTTTGTTCAGTTCTACCTGATAGATTTTTTTGATCTTATGGCTAGGATGTGTCAGTTTTTTCGAAAGCTCACCATCATTGGTAAATAATAAAAGACCTGTAGTAAGCCTGTCTAGTCTGCCCACTGGAAAAATCTGCTCTTCACAAGCTTTACCCACCAGATCCATTACCGTTTTTCTTCCTTCTGGATCAGAAGTAGTGGTGATGAAGCCTTTCGGTTTGTTAAGCAATAGATAAACAAGTTTTTCAGGTTTGAGTTCCCTTTTATTGTGTTTTACTATTTCTCCAGACTGGACTTTGTAGCCTAGCTCTTTAACTATCTTTCCATTAACGGTAATCTCTCCTTTTTCAATAAGCTTATCGGCTTCTCTTCTGGAACAAACACCTGCATTGGCTATATACTTATTCAAGCGTATACCCTCTGACTGTTTGTTATCGGCCTTGAGTTTTGGATTTTGATATTCCGGGCGTTCGTTTGTTTTTGAACTGCCCTTTTTCTTTGGTTTGAAATTCTTTCTCTGCATGATGATTCAGTATCACTACTGTATTTCATACAAAGGTAGCTTATTCAGGTTTAGTATCTTGGTCTTCTTCTCCTGGAGTGCCTATTTCATTTTCAGGAGTAGCAAAATCTTTTGGAGTGGGGAGGTCTTTCAGGTCATTGATTCCGAAATAGTCCATAAACCTATCAGAAGTGCCATATAGCAATGGACGTCCTATACTGTCGGACTTACCCTTTATCTCAATCAGTTCTTTTTCAAGGAGTTTTTGAACTGAGTAATCACAATTTACTCCCCTGATTTGCTCAATACCCGATTTAGTCACTGGTTGCTTGTAAGCAATTATGGAAAGGGTTTCTAGTGCGGATACAGATAGCCTTTTCTTTGATTGCTGCTTGAGTAAAATGCCAATACTGGCCTGATAGGCAGGTTTGGTTAAAAACTGATAGCCTCCACCAATTTTTTGAGCTTCGAAGGGGAACTTGTCATCAGAATACTTTTCAAGGATGCCCTCAATAGCTTTTTTAATATCTTTTTCAGGAACCTTAGTTTCAAACATCTCCGACAAGCATGCTTGAATTTCTGATAGGCTAATAGGTTTCTGAGCGCAGAATATTAAAGCTTCAATATGCTGGCTCAGAAAGTCCATAATATTATTTTTTAGCTAGTTTGGCTGCTATGGAGTGCATGGTATGTGGTACTGCTTTCAACCTTTCTTTAGAGATTAGGTTTCCAGTATCTATACAAATCCCATAAGTACCATTCTTAATTCTGATCAATGCATTCTCCAGGTTGTTGATAAATTTCTGCTGACGTGCCGCCAATTGGTTCAGGTTCTCTTTTTCTAGTGTATCTGCTCCATCTTCCAGCACTTTAGTCGAATTGTTTGTGATATCTTCCCCAGTATCTCCACTCTTCGTTAAACTCTTTTTCAGCTCGTTTAACTCAACTTTAGCCTTATCTATCTTTTCTAAGATAAGTGCTTCGAACTCTTTAAGTTCATTTTCAGAATATCTGTTTTTCTCCGACTGACTCATAAATCTTTGATTACGTAATAGACAAAGTTGTGCTAAATTACTCTTGCGCCAATGATTTGCAAACTATATAGATGTTTTTTGAACAGATAGATTGCCAAACGTTTTTTTGGTAAAAACAGCTTTGCCAATTACTGATATTCTGGATATCAATAACCTAACCAAATCTTAATGCAAAAAGTCCCTTGAGAAAGGGACTTTTTATTAGTAGTTCATTTGCATTAGCTGTAGTCTTTTTGCCAATACGGAGGCCTCTATGCTCACCCGGTATTTCAAGCGCATATACCTGGCAATAACTTCGATTTTTCTGCCTCTCCGTAAATAGCGGTCAGCTGTTTCATTGATTAAACAATTCATGTCAGTAGTCTCTTAAGTTGCAGTTGTAGTCTTTCTATTAAGATAGTTAACAATCTTTTAATATTGATAATAATAGCATAATAAATGTTGGTTGAATTACAAAAAAGGTAGAATATCTACTGAGTTGGAAAAGAGGCTTTACTAAATATTCGGTGAGATCTAAAATCTGGAACCAATTGCCACCTTATCTCGAAGATAACTTACCCTTCCTTCCGATGAAATCACTTCCATTAATACCATGTAATAACCAACTCTGGCTTTGCTTCCTTTATCAGAGGTTCCATCCCAGGTAAAAAAGCCTTCGGTGCCGACAATTGTGTTTTGGGTAACTTGCCTTATTACCTTGCCATCAGCATCAATAATTTTAATGCTAAGTGTGTTCCCCGCTGTATTAAAATTGTAATTCAAAGTGGTGAAATTGCTGCCTCCCGGTAAGTCTGGTGCGAAGGCTGGCGGGTCAATCTTTATACCTCCTGCCTGGGCTCCCGGAGTAATGGATTGAGAGTTTACATAGCCCGGAGTGGCATAGTTCTCAGTTGAAGAAGCAGAGAACCAATTATTAGCATCATTTGAAGCACCGGAGAAGTTTATTCTTTCCAAAGAGACTCCTTGTTTACTGCTTAGTAATGGAGAATGATAATCTTCATTATAATCAAAAGCATCAATTTCAGTATTGTCAGGTTTTAGAAGAGAGGCAGTTCCCTCATCGCTGGGGAGTCCTGGCATTGAACTAATTTCTACAAAAGTTTCCTGTTTAGCTTTTGGGTATTGGCTTAACAGAGTAGTTCCATTATTGGTAATGGTAAGGTAGGTTGATGGTGCCATAAAGAGGTTTCCCTCTGAAACTACCCGGGAGTTCGTGAGTCCTGCCAGCTTCCAATCTTTAAGGTTTATATGTTTGGTTGAATTATTGTAAATCTCTACAAATCTAACACCTCCTGAATTTGGGTTAAATAGAATTTCATTGATGATAATATCTAAAGGATCAGCCTCTGCGGCTACAATTAAGTCAGCAGTTTTAGCACTGTTACTTATCAGGTTTCCAGTACAATCGGTTATGTTATCGGCAGTAATCTTATAAACAGTATTCGCAATTAAATCGGTAGCTGTGGTTAGCGTTAATGATTTTTCATCTTCATTGATTTGAACAGCAATGAATGATAAACTGTTATTCGCTGTAAAATTACTGGCCTGAATCGTTGAGGTATTAAGTCTTTCATTAAAATCTACCTGAATAGTTGATGAGTTAAGTGCAACTGCTCGTAACAATTCTGGCCCTGTGTTATCCGGATTGCTTCCATTAACGGAATTAACGAGCCCAGGTGTTCCACCATTTGAACTTTCAGAAGCAATCCAATTACTTTCTTCTAAACAAGGGAAGTTTGTATCTATCATCTCAAGCGAATAGCCACCTCCATCTTTAACAGAGCTTCTAAACCATGATTGGTTATAGCTAACTTTAAAAATCTCCTGATTGGAAGGGTTGTGAAGCATAAGCCTGTCTGAGGTATTATTTAGGTTAGGCCAATTACTGACTCCCAGAATGTTTTGAACTCCAGAAAACTGATTAACTCCTGAGTTAGGTACAAGCAATAAGTATTCTCCAGGGTTGAGATCAAAAGCATCTAATCGGGTTGAGCTGGTTGCGTCTGACAGTACCACACTATTAAGGGATAAAACACGAGCTGTAGGGTTATAAATTTCCAGATACTCCACCTCTGATAAACCTTGACTGGGTACTGGTATTGGCATTATTTCAGTGATAATCAGTTCATTTGCTCTTGGTTCGGCTCCTTGCGAGAAACTGAATTGCGCATTGGCCATCGTGTTTCCAGCACAGTCTTTCAGACCAGATACGTTTAAAGTATGAAGGTCCCCTTCACTGAAAGTGCTATTCAGGTTGATCAAAATTTGTTTTCCAAACTGATCCTGAAGCCCAATGTTTGAAATGGACAATGAACCACTAAGCTGGAAGTTTACAGGAATGATTGTTGATACATCCATTGATTCATTGAAATTGATGGAAAGCTGACTTCTTGTTATGACGGAGAAGCTCGTTACTTCAGGAGATGTTGTGTCAGGTGTATTGTCGAAAACAGAATTTTGTGTCCCCGGTGTACCTCCGATTGCAGCATTTGATGCAGTCCAGTTGTCATTGTCATAACAGGCCGGGTTAAGGTTGATCATTTCAATGCTATATCCACCATCATCCTTGTTCTCATCGCGATAGAATGACCTGTCATAGGATACAGAGAAGACCTTTTCGTTCAGGCTGTTAGTCAGCATGACCTGATCTGAAACGGTTAGGGTAGGAAATGAGTTGATAGCCATAACGGCTCCATATGGTGCCAGCTCACTTGCACCATCATTGTCAGACAAAATCAAGTATGACTGCGGTGCAAGGTTTATGGCGTCTAACTGATGACTGCTGTTATCATCTGAAAATGTAACTTCGCCTAAGGAAATGGTCTTATTAGAGTTATTATAAATCTCTATATATTCTCTGGCGGGTAAACCTTGTGATGGAGATGGTGTAGCCATAATCTCTGTAATCAACAACTCCTCTATTCCAGGAATCGCCCCTAGAAGAAAGGACACCTGAGTGTTTAGTACATTACCCGAACAGTCCTGAATTCCGGAAACCAGCAAAGTTTGAGAAATACCTCTTGTAAATGCACTTGCCAGTGTAAGTGTTACGTCTGTGCCAAAATAACTGTTAACGGTTACACTGGAGATATTGCTTCCCCCTTGAACAGAAAAGTTTCCACTTACAAGTGTGCCAACATCCATGGCTTCATTAAAAACTAACCTGATCTCGGTATCCGAAGCAGGGGAGATACTTGAAATCTGAGGAGCAGTACTATCAGGTGTGTTATTATAGATTGAGTTTTGTGATCCTGGTGTACCACCATTTGTATGTACTGAAGCCCCAAAGTTCGAAATATCAAAACAAGGCTTATCGGGGTTAATGAGTTCGATTGTGAAGCCCCCAGCTTCTTTGTTTGTGTCATTATAATACGATTTGTCATAGGAAAGAGAATCAAGAACCTGAAGACTTCTGCCTAACAGATAGATGGTTTCTCCTGTATTGGAAAGTGAAGGGAAATTGCTGACTCCCATTGCAGCACCAAAATTAGAGTAGCTACTTTCAGCAGCTCGGGTGGTTATGGTTAGGTAACTGTTGGGGCTGAGTGTAAAGCTTGTAAGGTAGGCAGTGTCTTTTTTATCTGCTATGGCAAAATCAGTGAGTAGAATATCAGAACTTCCTCTGTTGTAAATCTCTATGAATTCTACATTTGGTAAGCCAGCATCTAATTCAGTATCAAAATAGACTTCGTTGATTACAATATCCCTGAAAGAAGGGGTGATGGGTCCGGAATAAGTAAAATCAAAAGTGGCATTATTTATTGCCTTCCCCTGAGTGTCTTCCACCCTGTCTACTGTAAGTTGGTAAAGTGTAGCATCCACCAGATTAGTACTAAAATCCAGAATAACCGTATTGGTAGCAGATGCAGCTATAGTAGCAGCAGATGGTTGACCAATTCCATTATTCAGTGTGTAGTGATTTAATGTTTTAGCGGTTACAGGATCAACTGGCTCATTAAATACCACTTCAATTCTGTTCAAGTCAACAGAGTTGACAGTGATAATCTGTGGAGCGGTGACATCGTAGTTGAAGTTATGGTTAGAAGCGGGAATAATATCACCAAAGACACTTCTTAAGTTCTGAATGGACAAAATATAATCCTGAGACTCCTGCAGAGCTTCGTTAAAAAACAATGTTACTTCATTGTTTTGATCCGGGTTTCGCACTGCGGCCAGCGGGTTTCCAATACTCTGATTTAGGCTATAATTTGTGACTGTTTCTGCCTCAGCTTCTCTTAAGTCTGAAGAAAACGCTACTACTATGGTATTGGGGTTCAGAATATTCACCGCATTGATCATTGGATCGAAAGAGAAGTCAAAAGAAATCGGTGAAATTACGTTACCATCTGTGTCGGTTAACTTATCGACTACCAGTCTATAGTTTTGATTCAGAATCATTGGGGTTGTAAGCGTAATGACCACAATGGACGGATCTGTGGAGCTTTGAACAACGCGCTTAGGACCAAGTCCGCCATCGAAACCATAATTTTCTTTTTCTTCTGCCGATGCCTGTGTGAGATCTTTGGTAAACTGAATCTGAATAGTAGTATCTGAAAGTATTGTGAAGGTTCCAAAAGTGGGGTCAAGCGTAGAAAAGGTTGCAGTCAGGTCTGTACTCAAATTGTTACTGAATAAATCCTGAATGTTAGAGATGGTGAGCGTGTTGATGGCGTTATTGCCCAAGTCGTTAAAAGTCAAATCTACCATTGAAGTATTGCTTTCTCTTCGGGTAGCTGTTAATGGGTTTCCAATCCCGTTGTCGACAGAATAATTGCTGGCAGTTTCAGCAACCGACTGTACGACTTCTTCTGAAAACTCAACTGCCAGTACAGTGGGAGAAATCAATGATATGCTATTCAGCCTTGGAGCAAGCCTGTCGAAAGTAAAATCATAATTTCGGTTTGTTGAAATTGCATTGCCTGATAAGTCGGCAACCCCTGTAAGGGTCAACCGATTTTCAACCTCTTGTTCAAAGTCTATTGAGAAATCCAATACCACTGATCTTTTGTCAGCCTGAAGTGTAACTACAGAAGGGGTACCTATGCTGTTATTGACACTGTAGTTGTTAATGCTTTCAGCTGAAGTTTGATCCAAAACTTCATCAAAATCTATTTGAAGGGAGTTCTGGTCGATTACAGTTACTGTCGTCACATCAGGATCATCGGTATCATAAACAAAACTTGTATTTAAGGTTTGCAGATAGTTAGCAGAAGCATTTCTGAGATTTTCGAACTCAATAGTGATGGTATTGTTTTCGGGGAAGTTGCTGCTGAATATTAAATGTACCAGGTTGTTATTACTACCATCCAGTGAAGCCGTAGTAGGACTTCCAATTCCATTGCCAACGGAATAATTGCCGGCCACTTCAGCACTGGTTTCGTCCAAAGACTGGGTAAAATGAACATCTAATAGTTGACTGGAAATGACAATCACAGTATCAACATGATTTTCAAAACCAAAACCCAGATTACTATTACTAATTGCATTGCCTAATGTATCGGTTAAGTTTTGATAGGAAAGAGTATAACCTGAACCAATCGACATATTGGATGACAAAGAGAATTCTACTCTACTTTTGTCAGTAGTGTTTAGCGTGGCTTGACTTGGGTTACCAATACTCGGATCAATACTATAGTTGGTTTCAGTTTCGGCTATGGCCTGATTCAAATCTTCATCGAAGATCAAGTCAAATCGAGTTGGTGTTTTTAGAACAATACGTTCCAGAACAGGAGGCAGATTATCAAACAAAAAACTCAAATTGTTTTGATCTATAGCATTACCGGTACAGTCCGTTGCTCCAGTTACAGTCAGGCTGTAAATAGTACCGGAAACCATGGGTGATGCTAATTGCAATGTTACAGAGCGCATACCTGGAGCATTAGGTGTTATAGTAGAAATACTCAAACCATTATCAAATGAGTAGCTGGCACCGGATAATGAAACAGCATCCATAATCTCGTTGAAGTGTACAATAAGCTCCTGGTTTGAGCTGATTGTAACAGTGGTTAAGTTAGGCCCCTGAGTATCTGGGCTGTTATTGAATATAGAATTCTGGGTTCCGGGAGTGCCTCCAGCTGTAGCAATTGAAGCACCCCAGTTATTTGCATCGCTACAGCTTAGCTCAGGGTTTATTTGTTCCAAGGACCAGCCGCCATCGGATTTGTTATTATCCTGATACCATGTCAAATCATAGGTAAGACTGTCTACCAGATTATTGAGATTATCCCTGAGTATTAGCTGTTCACCTCCGTTAGTTAAAGTGTTCCAGGATGATACAGCCACGACATCACCAAAACCTTGAAAATCTACCACATTACTGGAAGAAGTGAGAATCACATAGCTATTGGCACCAAGCACGTGCGACCCAACTGTGCCTCCGGAAAGATCGAAACCTGTAATGTCGATCGCATTGTTGGTATTGTTGTAAAGTTCAACATACTCATCAGCCGAACCATTTGGCAAGACCAAAGGATTCGGCTGATTTGCTCCTGAAGGATCTGCGAATAATTCATTAATTACTATCTGCCTTTTGTCAGTAGCAGTTTGAAACTGAACATTTGTGGAGAGGTTCTCAGTGGTAGCATTACCAGTGGTATTCAATACATTATTAATGGTTACACCATATGTATTATTTACCATTGGGCTATTTAGAGTGAGTGTAACAATAGCTGCATTGGTTCCGCTTTGTACAATGCTGGCTGGGTTACCAATACCAAAGGCAATAGTATAATTGGAAGCATTGGTCGCACTGGTATTCTGAACATTTTGATTGTAAGTGATTTGTATTTCAGTAGAAGAATTGGCCGTTATACTACTGACCGTAAGTGGTAAATAACTGAAGCCTGAAGTAAGGTTTGTTGCTGCTGCTAATGTTGAAATGTCTGTCACATTGTTTACGGTTAATGTGAAGTTGTTTTCAGTAAGGTCATTGGAAAAAGTAAGTGTTACTTTATCGTTTTCAAGCACATTTCGCTGTGCTGAAGAAGGGTTTACTATTCCATTATCTACAGAATAGTTAGATAAAACCTGAGCGGATGTTTCTTCGAGGTTTAAATTAAAATCTACCTCAATTGTATTCTTGTCAACTACAGTGATTCCATCTATCGCTAACGGTTGTACATAGGAAAAATTAGAGGTCAGGTTGCTAGAGGGGGTATTGGTATCTACATCAGCTACATTATTTATAGTGAGTTCGTAATTGTTATTCCCCATTGTTGAGGTAGTGAGCGTAACCTGGTTGGAACTAGTCAAAGATGCTGCGGAAATAGTTACCCCATTGTTAATGGCGTAATTCGCAATGTTCTCTGCGGAAGCTTGAATCACATCTTGGTTAAATGTAATTAGTACTGAAGAGTTTGTGGATGCACTCACGTTAGCAATGGCTAAAGGGACAATTTGTTTTTCTATAGTAAAATCGTCCATTACCAATTCTGCAGCAGACCCTGAACCATCACCTCTTGATACTGTGATCCTTACTATGACATTGGCTTCATTGTTTGCAGCTACTGGTAGGTCATATTCATATTGTGTATAACTGGTGGTATTATCGTTAGGAAAGCTTGTGTCAGTACCTATTTGAACATCATCTAAAAAACTACTACCTCCATTGATAGAAGTTGAAAACCTTAGAATAGCAGGACGATTGGAAGAGGCGGAGCCATTTTTCTTTGAAAAAGCGTAAAAAGAAACTCTTGGGTTGCTGACTCCGGTAAGATCCAGTGAGATGTCAATTTCTCCAAAAAAATTAGAGACAGGTATTACGTTCAAAGAATTGCTGCCCGTTCTTGGGTCAGACCCTTCGAAAATCCTATTAGTCGTTGCTACTATATTACCAGTCCAGCCAGGAATGAAAGTAACATCCGTACCAGTAGTAAACGATTGCTCGAAACTTTCTGAGTAAGGAAAGCTGTTAATCTGACTAAACAGTATATTTGTAAGCAGCAGCAGAAACGTGCTTATTGTCAGTTTCATTGCTGTGATTGGTACCAGCAAATTAGCGATTTTGCTGCGTATTTTTGTAAAGAATTTGTGATACGAAAAATTTTAATGAAATGAAGATTGCAGTTGTTGGTGCAACGGGCCTTGTTGGAGGAGAAATCCTGGAGGTTTTCGAGGAAAGAAATGTTCAGTTTGATGAATTGTATTTGGTAGCTTCTGCCAGATCAGCAGGTACCAAGAAGATCTTCAAGGGTAAGGAATATACCATCATTACTATGGAAGAAGCGGTGTCACTAGCTCCTGATTTTGCTATATTTTCAGCAGGAGGAGGCACTTCTTTAGAGTGGGCACCGAAGTTTGCGGCAGTGGGTACTACAGTGGTTGATAATTCTTCGGCATGGAGAATGAGCCCAGATCATAAACTGATAGTTCCTGAAATCAATGCTTCGGAACTAAGTTCAGAAGACAAAATTATTGCTAATCCAAATTGTTCTACAATTCAAATGGTGGCTGCGCTCAAGCCACTTAAAGATCGTTATGGGATAAGGAGAATTGTAGTTTCTACATATCAGTCTGTAACTGGTTCGGGAAAAGCAGCCGTTGATCAGATGATGAACGAGAGAAATGGTGTTGAGGGAGACATGTGTTACCCGCACAAAATAGATCAGAATGCACTTCCTCATATCGATGTGTTCCAGGAAAATGGCTACACCAAAGAGGAAATGAAAATGATCAATGAAACCAAAAAGATTTTTGGTGACGATACTATTGCCATTACGGCCACTACTGTAAGGATACCTACTATGGGTGGGCACTCTGAATCTTTAAATGTAGAGTTCAATGAAGACTTTAGTATTGATGAAGTCAGAACACTCCTCGAAGAAACAGATGGAATTATCCTTCAGGATGACCCTGCAAATAATTTGTATCCAATGCCTTTGACCGCGCACAAGAAGGATGAGGTTTTTGTTGGAAGATTAAGAAGAGATCATAGCCAACCAAATACGTTGAATATGTGGGTGGTTGCTGACAACTTGAGAAAAGGAGCTGCTACCAACGCTGTTCAGATTGTAGAATATTTGCAAAAACAATTGCAGACAGTTTGATTCAGGAACTCTGCAAACCGGAAATTCAAAAATTTATTGAAGATCATCTGAATGATGATCCCGCAGCATTAATGTTAAAGGCCAGTCGCTTTCCGTACTGGCCTTTTAAGGCTGTTGTTGAGCAGATTCAATCCAGAAAAAAAGCTAAAGGCAAACTGCCATCCTGGTTTGAAACCAAAGGGTTGATATACCCACCTTTGTTGTCAATGGAGCAATGTTCTTCTGAGCAGACAGCCCTATACAAAGCAGGGCTAGTAGGCGAGGGAAGAAGTATGGTTGATCTTACCGGGGGATTTGGTGTTGATTTCTCTTTTCTTGCAAAGAGGTTTGAAAAAGCCAGCTACGTTGAGAGAAATCAGGAACTGACTAATCTGGCTGGCCACAATTTTCCCTTGTTAAAACTGAATCATGGAGAAGTTTATCATGGAGAAGCTAATGACTTTCTCAAATCGGAAGCACATAAACATTATGATCTGATTTATCTTGACCCTGCTAGAAGGGGAGAATCGGATGAGAAGGTAATTCGACTTGAAGATTACAGCCCGAATGTGATTGAATTACTTCCTTCACTTCTGGAAAATGCAGACATGATCATGCTAAAGACATCACCAATGCTGGACGTTAAGCGCGCGATTAGCCAACTAAAGAATGTTGACTCAGTTCATATAGTAGCATTAAACAATGAGGTAAAGGAGTTGACCTTTTTAATCAAGCCCAATGCAAGAAAGAATCCCGAGATTAACTGTGTAAATCTTACCAGGAATGGGGATAAGAATTTCTCTTTTAATTTCAGCAGTGAAGAAAGCACTGAAGTGACTTTTGGGGAGGTAAATAAGTACCTGTACGAACCTAATGCTGCAATTCTAAAAGGCGGTGCTTTTAAATCAATTGCTGATCAATTTGAGGTAATTAAGATTCATCCAAACTCCCATTTGTATACTTCAGATAAACTGGTAGACAATTTTCCGGGAAGGAGCTTTGAAGTAGTTGATCAGATTTCGTTAAACAAGAAGTCACTAAAGAAGTACTTGCTCGAAATGAAAGCCAATATTAAGGTTCGAAATTTTCCAATGTCAGTGGCCCAAATCCGAAAGAAAACAGGACTTAAAGAAGGTGGAGATAATTACGTTTTTGCTACTACTGATATCAATGGAAAGAAAGCTCTTTTAACAACGAAAGTTGAAGGTTGATGAGTTATCTCAAACGCTTAAGGGGTCTAGGGGAGGTTAGACTTCTAATTGAGTTGAAGAAGTTTGATTTGGCTTTGCTAGAGATAGAAAAGTTAATGACTGACTTTCCAGATGATGCTGAACTCTGGTATTTCCGTGCTGAGATATATTTTGATTCTGGTAAGTTATCCTTATCAGAATCGGCTATTGATGAGTCTATTCGTCTTGATCCTAATTCATCTGTCTACTTTAATCTTAAAGGAGGTATTTACTTAGCAAAATCAAATTATAGTAAAGCTATAAAGTGCTTTGAGCAAGGCCTTTCCATTAATCCAAATGAAGCTACTTGCTATTCGAATCTAAGTAAGGCTTACATAGAAAAAAGGAAATATAATAAGGCAATAGAGTGTTCAGAAAAGGCTTTGAGTTTATCACCTGACGATGAATATTCATTTAATAATCTTTTTTGGGCTTATACATTAAAAGGGCAGAATGTCAAGGCAAATTCAATTCTCCAAGAAAACTTGGCTCGTAATCCAGAAAACCCTGATACCGTGAGTAACCTTGGTTACCAACTATATAACAAAGGTGACTATAAGAAGTCAGAGGAAGTTTTTAGATCAATTTTAGCACAGTACCCTGAAGACGGAAATGCTGAAAGAGGATTGAGTATGGCTTGTTCAGCAAATAATGGATTGATGGATCTCTTCAATAAAAAGTGGTTCGAACAATTCCTTAAAGTGATGTTCATTGGAACCTTCTTTCTAGTTCGAAATATTATTCGTTTTACAGAAAGCTCCTTTACGCTATTACTCATTATACCTGTAATAATGGCAGCTATTTTTAGCCTTTACTCTTTTGGAATGGCAATAGGAAAGCTACTTTCATACATAAGACGGAAGCAGTTTAGATCACAATTTACGCTGGAAGAATTACTCTTTTCAGCAATCTCGGTACTACTTTATAAGTCAGGGTTTATCAGCATTATATTTTTGGTAAAGGAGGCTTATGAAACTAACGAAATCTCTACAAACTCTTTTTTAGTTAGTTTTTATTTTTTACTACTTACCATAACTTTTTCTGTTCGTTTGGATTGGAACTCAAATAGCAATTTGCTAAATGTTCTATTGCTAACTGCCTGTTTGGTGTCTGTGATACTCTCCATTTTGCTAGTTTCATTTTGGTGGGTTGCTTTTGTTTCAAGCTTAATCCTTATTACTCTTGATATCTTGGTTTCAAAAGGGGTGGTCTTGAGGAGTGTGACTTAATTTTATTGAGGTATGATTACACAGAGCTTGATTAATAGCAGAAAAACCAGACCAATTCCGTAATACTTCAAAACGAGTAGTCTGTTCTGCTTACTCATCCACCATAATGCCCGCCATGGGCTGATTAAGCCGAGCACCAAAGTGCAGCAGGTAAGTGCAATCAGTATGTTGAGTATTGTTTGCATAAAAAAACCCCGACATTTCTGCCGAGGTTAAATTTATAAATTTTAAGAAGTTTAAAGCGTTCGCTTCACTTCCTGGATTTCAAATCCTTCAATTACGTCACCAACTTTAATGTCGTTGAAGCCTTTAATACTTAACCCACATTCGTAGCCAGACTTCACCTCACCGACATCGTCTTTGAAACGCTTCAGTTGTCCGATATCACCAGTGTATGCAACAATACCATCTCTGATCAATCTGATTTGGTTGTTTCGTTTCACGAAACCATCCGTAACATAACACCCGGCAACAGTACCCACTTTAGAAATTTTGAATACCTCTCTAACCTCGATGTTACCTGTGATAACTTCTTTCTCGGTAGGTTCAAGAAGTCCTTCCATAGCATCTTTGAGCTCGTTAATTGCATCGTAGATGATAGAGTACAGTCTGATTTCGATTTCTTCAGTTTCAGCAATTTTTCTTGCTCCACCAGAAGGTCTAACCTGGAAACCGATGATTATGGCATCAGAAGCAGTTGCCAACAACACATCAGATTCGGAAATCTGACCTACTGCCTTGTGAATAATATTCACCTGAACTTCTTCTGTTGAAAGCTTCAATAATGAATCACTAAGTGCTTCAACAGAACCGTCCACATCACCTTTAACGATAACATTAAGTTCTTTAAAGTTACCAACAGCCAATCGTCTACCGATCTCGTCAAGCGTAATGTGCTTTTTAGTTCTTACACTTTGCTCTCTCAAGATTTGCTCTCGTTTGTTAGCAATCTCTCTTGCCTCACGGTCCGTGTCCATCACATTGAACCTGTCACCAGCTTGAGGGGCTCCGGCCAAACCAAGCATTTGTACTGGCGTAGCTGGACCAACTTCTTTTAAGCGGTTTCCTCTGTGATCGAACATGGCCTTCACTTTACCAAAGTGAGAACCAGCAAGTACTACATCTCCTATACGCATGGTACCACCCTGAACCATTACGGTAGATAGGTATCCACGCCCTTTATCGAGAGATGCTTCAATGACAGTACCAACTGCATTTTTACCAGGGTTAGCTTTAAGTTCAAGTAGTTCTGCTTCAAGCAATACTTTTTCTAAAAGTTCATCTATACCCTGACCGGTTTTTGCCGACACCTCCTGGCACTGATATTTACCACCCCAATCTTCAACAAGAACATTCATCTGAGAAAGCTCTTCTTTGATTTTATCGGAGTTAGCGTTTGGTTTATCAATTTTGTTAATAGCGATTACAATTGGGACTTCAGCTACCTGCGCATGGTTGATGGCCTCTTTTGTTTGAGGCATTACATTGTCATCAGCAGCTACTACAATAATGGCAACATCGGTGATTTTTGCACCACGTGCACGCATCGCTGTAAATGCTTCGTGACCAGGTGTATCAAGGAATGCAATTCGCTTGTTGTCTTTGGTCATTACATCATAAGCACCAATGTGCTGCGTAATACCTCCAGCCTCACCAGCAGTTACGTTGGCGTCACGTATGTAATCCAGCAAAGATGTTTTACCATGATCTACGTGACCCATAATGGTTACAATAGGAGCTCTTTCAATAAGATCTTCCTCTTTATCCTGTTCTTCTACAACATCTGCTTCTTCATCTGCGGTAGTGAATTCGACATCAAAACCAAACTCATCAGAAATGATAGTGATCGCTTCTGCATCCAACCTTTGGTTGATGGACACGAACATTCCCAAAGACATACAAGTAGAAATCACATCGTTAACAGAAACATCCATTAAACTAGCCAGGTCACTCGCGGAAATAAATTCTGTAACCTTTAGTGTTTTACTATCCTGCTGCTCTTGAAGCATTTTTTCCTCTGCTGCTTCTGCTACAGCCGAACGCTTCTCTTTACGGTACTTGGAACGACTTTTTCCGCCTCCTTTTCCTCCAGAACTCAGTCTTGCAAGAGTTTCCTTGATTTGCTCCTGAATCTGCTTATCAGTAAGCTCTTCTTTTGGAACTCGCTTTTTGTTACCACCACGCTGTTGACCACCTCTTCTTTGATCGTTTCCTCCACCAGCAGGCTTGCCTGCTTTTTCAAATTTGCTTTGGATACGTTTCCTCGGTCTTTTCTTATCTTCTCCTGCTTTTTTAACCGGTTCAGGCTTGGTTTTCTTTGGTGGGTCAGGAAGTTTGATTTTTCCAAGCACCTTAAGCCCTCTTAATGAATCGGCTTTAGCCTCAATTACTTTTTCAGGAGTATTAGAATCGGTTTTAGCTGGTTTATCTTCAGCTTTAACCTCAGGTTTAGGTTCTTCTTTTGGAGCAGGAATCTCCTTAGGCTCTTCTTTCTTTTTACTCTTTTCCAGATTGATTTTGCCAAGTATTTTCAAGCCTGGTTTTTCGGGAGCTTCTTCTTTTGGTTTTTCTTCTGCTACTGGTTCGGGCTCAGATTTAACCTCTTCCACTTTTTCTTCAGCAACAGGAGTTTTCTCTTCTTCCACTACTACTGGTTCAGGAATCTCAACCTTTGGCTCTTCAACCGGTTCAGGTTTAGGTTCTTCTTTAGGAGGCTCAGGAGTTTCAACAGCCTCTTCTTTTTTTGGCTCAGGTGTAGCAGTTGGTGGAGTAGGACTTGTATTAGTCACAAGATCTTCCACATGTTTTGTCCCGATAGTCAGATGAGAAGCTTCCTCTTTTTCAGAGGCAGACGCAGCAAACTCTCTTGCAAGCAGGTCGTACTGCTCGCCATTAATCTTGGCATTAGGACTGCTGTCGACAGAGTGGCCCTTATCAGCTAGAAAGTCAACTATGGTGTTTCTACCAACGTTGAGTTTCCGTGCCACCTGGCTTAACCTCATCATTTTTTCTTCTGACATACTCAAATATCCCTTTTTTTAAGGTTTTTATAAAATCTACTATTTCTCGAACTCCTTGTTTAATATTTCAAATAAGAACTTCACGGTTTCTTCTTCCAGTTCAGTTCTTTTGACAATATCACTTTGTTCAAGCGTTATAACACTTTTTGCCGTGTCAAGGCCAATTCGCTTAAGTTCATCGATAATCCAGCCATCGATTTCATCAGCAAATTCATCAAGATCAACATCTTCCTCCTCATATTCGGAAAGCTCTCTGAACACATCTATTTCAAGACCTACCAATTTAGAAGCAAGTTTAATGTTCTGACCTCCTTTACCAATTGCCAAAGAAACCTGGTCAGGCTTTAAATAGACTGACACACGTCCATCCTCATCCAATATTTTCATACTTGAAATTTTGGCAGGACTAAGTGCTCTGGCGATGTACAACTCCATGTTATCAGTAAAGTTGATTACATCAATATTTTCATTTTGTAATTCACGAACAATACTATGAATCCTTGATCCCTTCATACCAACACATGCACCAACCGGATCTATTCTGTCATCGTAAGATTCAACGGCCACTTTTGCTCTCTCCCCTGGTTCTCTTACAACTTTCTTAATAGTAATTAAACCATCATATACTTCAGGAACTTCACTTTCGAATAATCTTTCAAGGAATTCACCGGAAGTTCTGGAAAGGATAATTTTAGGACTGCCATTCACCATGTCCACACGGTCTACAATAGCACGAACTGATTCCCCTTTTCTGAATCTGTCTTTAGAGATTTGCTCATTTCTAGGAATTGACAACTCATTGCCTTCGTTATCCATAAGAAGCACTTCTCTGCTAAGAATCTGATATACTTCGGCCGAAATAATTTCGCCCACAAGGTCTTTATACTTTTGATAAAGGATATCTTTTTCAAGGTCCTTGATTCGCTGAATTAATGTTTGACGTGCTGTCATCACGGCTCTACGACCAAAATCGACTAACTTGATTTCCTCAGCTACTTCTTCTCCAATTTCGAAATCAGGCTCTATTTTTCTGGCATCGGTAAGACAGATTTTGTCATAGTCCCAAATGTCTTCAGAGTTGTCGTCAACAATTTCACGGAAACGCCAAATTTCTAAATCACCTTTATCGGCATTGATAACAATATCAAAGTTATCATCTACTTCATATTTTTTCCTGATCATGGTTCTGAAAACATCTTCCAGAATCCTAATCATCGTAGGTCTATCTACGTTTTTGCTTTTTGCAAACTCTGCAAATGACTCAATTAATACTACACTGTCCATTTTTTCTAGTTAAATGACACTATAACGTTTGCTTTTTCTATTAAATCGAAAGGAATAGATACCTTTTCAGTGGTAGTCTTATTCTTTTCTTTTACTTCTTTTTGTACTTCCAATGCTTCTTCTGAGGCATCATCTAGTTTGCCTTCTAGCATTGTGCCGTCAGTCAATCTTATTTTAAGTTTTCGACCAACATTCTTGGTAAACTGTCTTAATGACGCCAATGGGTGATCTAAACCTGGAGACGAAACTTCAAGTACAAAGGCATGATCTATTAAATCTTCTTCCTCAATCTCAGAAGAAATCTTTCTGCTTAATGCTGCACAGTCGTCAATATTGACACCATTATCTCCATCCAACAGAATCAAATGCTTTGTTCTCCCGGTTACACCTTTAGAAATAACATCGACAATGAAATAGCTGTCATCCTTTAAGTTGGCTTCGGCTATTGCTCTGAGTCTTGCAGTTATGTCCATAATTCTTCACAAAGAAAGAGGGGACTTTAGGTCCCCTCTGGTGTATCTCCAAATAAGTACTGCAAAAATAGTTGATTTTTATTTCTTATCAAATACAAAGTTTAATCATACGTTTTAGAAAAAATGCCACTATTTTCGGATTAGAAATTTGCCCTATGCGATTTATAAAAACCCTATTGATTCTTAGTTGTACACTTTACCTTCTTTCGTGCGATGGAAATGAGGGTTCAGGCTCCAATTCTTCTGCTAGCCAGAAGAAAGAACTTGCGAAAGCACCTAAAGTAAATGCTGATTCTGTGTATTCCTTTGTTCAAAAACAAGTGAATTTTGGCCCTAGGGTTCCTAATACAAAAGCGCATAAAGAAGCAGCTTCTTGGTTTAAGGAAAAATTTGAAAGTTATGGAGCAGCGGTTACCATGCAGGATTTTTCAGATTATGTATATGATGGAACTAAAGTAGAACTTACTAACGTGATTGCTTCATTCTATCCTGAAAAGAAGAAAAGGATTCTTCTGGCAGCTCATTGGGATACAAGACCTTTTTCAGATCAGAACGAAGGTGACAAACATGCACCGATAGATGGCGCAAATGATGGTGGCAGTGGTGTTGGTGTGCTTTTGGAAGTTGCAAGAGTATTGAGTCAGAACACTGCTCCGAATATTGGAGTTGACATTATTCTTTTCGATGGCGAAGATTGGGGTGAGCATGACGAATCTGCTAATTCAGCACAGTTGCCACCTGGTAAAGAGGTTTGGTGGTGTTTGGGGTCTCAATATTGGAGTAAAAACAAGCACAAAGCTAACTATAGTGCTTACTATGGTATATTGTTAGATATGGTTGGGGCTCCTGATGCAACATTCTACTTTGATGAAGTATCTGAACAGAATGCAGGAAGAGTGTTAACCAAAGTATGGGATATGGCTGGGCAAATTGGCTATGCATCTACATTTAAGAAAGAACGTGGTTTTGGAAGCATTATAGATGATCATGTTTATGTGAATAAGTATGCAAATATTCCTATGATCGATATTATTGACCATCGCAAAGATGGTAAAGGGTTTACTCCGGCATGGCACACTACTAATGATACTATGGAAAACATTAGTAGAGAAACATTAGCAAAGGTTGCCAATGTATTGATGACCGTTCTTTATAATGAGTAGGTTAGGAAATCAGCTTTCTTAAATATTTCCCGTACCCCGATTTCTCCAAAGGCTTAGCAATTACTACCAATTCATCTTTATCGATGTACTTCATACGATAAGCAATCTCTTCGATACAGGAAATCTTAATGCCTTGACGTTCTTCCAGAATCTGAACAAACTGTGCAGCTTGAGTCAAAGATTGAATAGTACCTGTATCTAGCCATGCAGTACCTCTGTCCATTGGACTAACTTTGAGTTTGCCCCTTTGCAAATAGATTTGGTTGATGTCAGTGATTTCTAACTCACCTCTGGCACTTGGCTTAAGACTTTTTGCTATTTCAACAACATCATTATCATAAAAATAAATACCAGGAACAGCCCAGTTAGATTTTGGGTTTGACGGTTTTTCTTCAATAGAAAGTGCATTCATATCCTCGTCAAAGTCTACTACGCCATATCTTTCCGGATCATTTACACGGTATGCATAAATAATACCTCCGTCAGGATCTGTATTGCTTTGCAGTAGTTTGGGTAGCCCAGATCCATAGAAAATGTTGTCTCCTAATACCAAGGCCACTTTGTCATCACCAATGAATTCTTCTCCAATAATGAATGCTTGAGCCAGACCTTCTGGCTTGGGTTGCTCAGCATAACTGAAAGTACAGCCAATACGTTTTCCATCACCCAGTAGCTTTTTAAATAATGGCAAGTCGTGGGGTGTAGAGATAATTAGGATATCTCTGATACCAGCCAGCATTAAAATAGAGAGAGGGTAGTAGATCATTGGTTTATCATAAACAGGCATTAACTGCTTACTGATTGCAATGGTAAGTGGGTGTAGTCTTGTGCCCGAACCTCCTGCGAGTATTATACCTTTCATGATGTGTATTGCTTAGCGTAATATTTTTGATACTGGCCTGAAGTAACATGATCGAGCCACTCATTATTATTAATATACCAATCTACAGTTTTTTCCAACCCTTCTTCAAATTGCAAACTTGGTGTCCAACCTAATTCACTTTTTAATTTACTGGCATCGATGGCATATCGCAAATCATGACCAGCTCTGTCTTTTACAAATGTGATTAGCTTTCTGGATGTTCCTTCAGTTCTTCCAAGCTTTTTGTCCATCAGATCGCATAGTAATTTTACGATATCAATATTCTTCCACTCGTTGAAACCACCAATGTTATAGGTTTGTCCAACTTTACCTTTATGGAAGATTGTATCAATCGCTCTTGCATGATCAATTACAAAGAGCCAATCCCTTATGTTTTCCCCCTTTCCATAAACAGGTAGCGGTTTGTTCTGCTTTATATTATTAATGCACAGCGGCAGTAACTTTTCAGGGAACTGATTTGGCCCGTAGTTATTGGAACAATTCGAAATCACAACAGGTAGCTTATAGGTATTTGCATAAGCCCTGACAAAATGGTCTGATCCGGCCTTTGAGGCAGAGTAAGGTGACTGTGGGTCGTAAGGGGTATCTTCCAGAAAGAAACCTTCTCCTTCAAGAGAACCATAGACTTCATCAGTTGAGATATGATAGAACAACTTGTTTTTAAAGTCATTTGACCATGCAGCCACTGCTGTGTTCAATAGGTTAACGGTACCTACAATATTTGTATTAACAAAAGCTAGTGGATCTGTAATGGATCTATCTACGTGAGATTCTGCAGCTAGATGAATTACCCTATCAAATTGATATTCATTGAAGAGTTTTTCTAATAGACCTTGATCGGTGATGTCTCCCTTTATAAACGTATAGTTCTTAAGACTCTGAATATCTTCAAGGTTCTCCAGATTTCCTGCGTATGTTAATTTATCAAGGTTGAAGATTTGATAGTCTGGATATTGGTTAACAAATAACCTAACCACATGACTGCCAATGAATCCGGCACCTCCCGTTATGAGTATCCTTTTCATAGAATGAGTTTCTTCAAAAGTAAAATTAAGATTTCATGGGATATATAGACTTCGGTTAGTTGTTAATTCAAAGCCGTGTAACGACTAAAACTGTCGATGAACTATTCTTCCTAACAAACGTTTGTTTGGGAAAGTAAATTCAGTAATTTTCGACAAACTATAAATAGGAATGGATTTAGAGATGAACGAAAACCAATCAATGATCGCTGATATGATCAGAGATTTTGGTGAGCGGGAGATTACCCCTTTTCGAAACAAGTGGGACGATGATCAGGAATTTCCACTTCATGTTTTCAAGAAATTTGGTGAGCTAGGCTTGATGGGAGTCTTGGTACCTCAAGAGTATGGAGGTTCAGGTTTTGGCTACCATGAATATATTACTGTAGTATCTGAAGTTGCTAAGCTAGATCCAGGAATTGGTTTGTCTGTGGCCGCTCATAACTCATTATGCACTGGCCATATTTTACAATTTGGTAATGAAGAGCAAAAGAAAAAGTGGTTGCCGAAACTAGCTACTGCAGAGTGGATTGGTGCCTGGGGACTTACCGAACCCAATACCGGCTCTGATGCTGGTAATATGAAAACTACAGCTAAGAAAGATGGTAATGAATGGGTGATAAATGGTACTAAAAACTGGATAACCCATGGAAAGTCTGGTGATGTGGCTGTTGTCATTGTTCGTACCGGAGAAGTCGGAGATTCTCATGGAATGACGGCTTTTGTAGTAGAGAGAGGGACTCCAGGTTTTAAGGCTGGCAAGAAAGAAGACAAACTTGGTATGCGTAGTTCAGAAACGGCTGAAATGATCTTTGAAGACTGTAGGGTACCTGAGGAAAACATGTTGGGTAAAGTAGGAGAGGGCTTTATTCAGTCTATGAAAGTACTTGATGGTGGAAGAATTTCAATTGCTGCTTTAAGCTTAGGTATTGCAGAGGGCGCGTTTAATGAATCTCTGAAGTATGCTCAGGAAAGAGAGCAGTTTAACCAACCGATATTTAATTTCCAGGGGATATCATTTAAACTAGCTGATATGGCTACCAGGCTGGAAGCAGCTAAGCTACTAACTCATAGAGCGGCTGCCCTTAAAAATGCTGGCAAACCGATGACCAAAGAGTCTGCTATGGCGAAATACCATGCTTCTGAGTGCGCAGTACACTGTTCGACCGAGGCTGTTCAGATTTTTGGAGGATATGGTTATACCAAAGACTATCCTGTAGAAAAGTACTACAGGGACTCTAAGTTGTGCACCATAGGCGAGGGAACATCCGAAATTCAGAAACTCGTTATTTCAAGGTCCATATTAAAGTAGCACTACTTCAGGTATTCATTGTCAAGTGTTAATGGGATTCAATATCCGGATAGTTATTGGCAATGAATACTTCCAAATCCCTTGCTCTGGGATCATCCATGAATTTAAGGTCTGGAAGTATGTCTGCTTTTGGATGTGTGTTTTGCGATAGTCTATGCTTTTGGCTGGCGAACTCATATAATGCTTCAAAACCAGTTTGGTTTCCATACATGGCAAGGCAAAATGCAGCATCATAAGCTTCATCTTCGGTATTTCCTTCCAGATATTTTAGCAAGAGCGGTTCATCAATTTCCTTCAGACCCGCTTTCATCAGCAATGATGAAATATATGCTGGAGAAGGATCATTTTTGGCATACTCTAATGCGGTTTCCTCTCCATACTTTTCAATTAAGGTGCTGAGTTGAGGGAAAAACCACTCGGTAGCTTCAGGGTACGAATCGCCTACCGATCTCATCAGGTTGTCAAAATGGGTTTGGAAATTATTTTGCATTGGTTGTTAACTTTTGAAGCGTGTTTAAACTAGCTTGAAGCAGTTTCATTTTGCTCTATTTGATAAATTCAATTGGAACTTGAATTCTAAATTTCCTTATGTTGATTATTTTGAACTCTCTAGAATTGTGAGAACCAAAGAGAGCTAGTAGAAATAATATTAGTATAGGGAGTTTCATCTTTGAATTAAGCACCTGTAAGGTTCCCCAAAGTTTGTCTGGTTGAAATTGGAGTAATTAATAATATTAGAAGTAATAGTTTCTTCATGCTTTACTTTCTGTTTAATTCGATTGTCTTTAATGAACGAAAGACAGCTTCTTGATGATCAGAGTCTTCAATGAACCCTGCAAGATTAAAGTTAAAACTAGATTTTAGATCTTCTAAGTATGCACCTGTCATTCCTGTCATTCCTTTTTTTGGTCTGATCAGTTTGCGTCTGTAATGACTGATTGTATCTACTTGAATCACATGGTTTCTTACTAATTCGGGGATTTCAATTTTGACTCTTACAACGGTATCTTTGTAAGTTAGGGTAGCAATGTATTCGTTATTTATGAGTTCGATTTTTTTATTAGGGATTTGAAATGGCTCTACTTTGACTAAAGATGAATCCGTTATTCCTTTTTCTTTCATAATGCGTTTTCGCTCCCCTTCTATACTCCCACTGGTATATGTCACTCCATTTTTGCCATAGGGTAAGTCGATTGGCATCCATTCCCAATCTCTCTCGTGAATAAACTCGTTTTCGGTTGGGATTAGGTGATTGGCGTACCCCATCTCGCTCCAATCAAAACTTAGATCAACATTTCTACCTTTTATATTACCCACAAAACTGTCAATCCCTTGCTCTTCGTGGTATTTCCACTCAACCGGAACTTGAATTCTAAATTTCCCTGTGTTGATTGTTTTTAGATTTCCTCTATTACTATCATCGCAACTACCTGCGAGTAAGAGGATAAATAATAAGGTCATCTGGATTTGATACTTCATGGTCTTATGCAAGTTTAATAATTCGCCATTGATCCTTTTCGAATTTTTGAAGATAAGTATTTGAATTACAGAAAAGATCGTACATTTGCAGTCTGAATTTGAGAGGAGGTGTTATATTATGATTATCATCAATGTAAAAGAAAACGAATCTATTGATAAAGCGCTTAAACGTTTCAAGAAGAAGTTTGAAAGAACTGGAGTATTGAAAGAGCTTAGATCAAGGACTGCGTATGAAAAACCTTCTATTAGCCGAAGAAATGTAAAAATCAAGGCGTCATATAGACAGAAAATGTACGCTAAAGAAAACTACTAAGGCATTCCGATTATGCCTATAAATTACTATGTTAGTACTGTGTGTAATTCGCAGTGCTAGCATGGTTGATTCCTTCCTAAAGTATATATCATTCGAAAAACGTTACAGTCAGCACACTGTTGAGTCTTATCAGAATGATCTGGAGCAATTCCACACTTACATTACCACAAAATATTCAGTAAAGGAATTATCGGAAACATCTCAATTGATGGTTCGCGAATGGATTCTGTCCTTAATTGATGATGGCGTTTCAGCCAGAACAGTTAATCGGAAAATTGCATGTCTTAAGTCCTTTTTCAAGTTTCTACTGAGCAGAGAATTAATTGATTTTAACCCTACTCTGAAAGTAAAGTCTCTTAAAACTCAAAAAGAGCTACCAGACTTTGCCGATGAAGATCAGTTTTCGGTTTACCTGAACAGCGATTACTTCGAGGATTCTTTTGAAGGTAGAAGAAATCAATTGATACTCGAACTGCTTTATGGTACTGGTATTCGATTAGCAGAGTTGATCGGCCTAAAGGTTTCGGATGTTAATTTAGCTCAGTCTACGATTAAAGTATTGGGCAAAAGAAACAAGGAAAGAGTCATTCCTGTTGCGAATTCATTGAAGCATTTAACACAAAAATATATCAATGAGAAAAATCATGTTTTTTCTCACGACCAAAACCCATTTTTAATCGTAAATAAAAGTGGAGGGCAGGCTTATCCAATGATGGTCTACAGAATTGTTAAAAAACACTTGGAGAATATATCATCGCTGGATAAAAAAAGCCCCCACACATTGCGCCATACTTTCGCTACACACCTGTTGAATAAAGGAGCTGACTTGAATGCGGTGAAGGATTTATTAGGACATAGCAGTTTGGCAGCAACGCAAGTTTACACACATAACTCTTTAGATAGGCTAAAGTCGGTTTTCGATCAGGCCCATCCGAAAGCTTAAGTTTAACCCTTTAAAATTTTGAAATTATGAAAGTACAAGTTCAATCAATCCACTTCGATGCAGATGCTAAATTAATAGACTTTATTCAGAGGAAATTAGATAAGCTTGATACCTATTACGATAGAACTATCGATGCTGAAGTAATACTAAGATTGAATAACGAGGGTGTTGAAAACAAAACTGTCGAAATCAAGCTGAACGTTCCAGGAGATCAGCTTTTTGCAAATAAAACTAATGGATCGTTCGAAGCAGCAACTGATCATTGTGCTGAAGCGCTCAGACGACAGATAAAGAAACACAAAGACAAATTGGTAGCACACTAAAAAATAAAAGCCCCGAAAGGGGCTTTTTTAGTTATAGTTTGAATGCTTCTTTTACTTTATCAACGTAGTCTAACTTTTCCCAGGTAAAGAGTTCAACGTCAAACTCCTGAGGTTGCCCACCAGAATTGATAAAGGTTTTCTTAACCGTTTCATTTTTTCTACCCATATGGCCGTAAGCTGCAGTTTCGGTATACATAGGGTTTCTAAGTTTCAGGCGAGTTTCGATAGCGTAAGGTCTCATGTCGAATACTTTTGAAACCAATTCAGCAATTTCACCATCATTCATATCTACTTTGGCTGTACCGTAAGTATCAATGAAAATACCCATTGGCTCCACTACACCAATTGCGTAAGAAACCTGAACAAGAACCTCATCAGCGACTCCTGCTGCTACTAGGTTTTTCGCTATGTGACGTGTTGCATAGGCAGCAGACCTATCAACCTTTGAAGGGTCTTTTCCGGAAAATGCCCCACCACCATGAGCACCTTTGCCACCATAAGTATCAACGATAATTTTTCTTCCTGTCAAGCCAGTATCACCATGAGGGCCACCGATAACAAACTTCCCGGTTGGGTTGATATGATACTTGATCTGGTCATTGAACAATGCCTGAATATGTTCTGGAAGCTGAGCTTTTACACGAGGAATCAAAATGTTCACTATATCCTCTCTGATTTTTGCCAACATGACATCATCAGTATCAAAATCATCATGCTGAGTAGAAACAACAATTGCCTCAATTCTTTGAGGAGTATTGTCATCTGAATATTCTATAGTCACCTGAGATTTTGCATCAGGTCTTAGGTATGTAATCTCTGAGTTTTCTCTTCTAAGATCAGCTAATACCTGAAGAATCTTGTGAGAAAGATCTAATGCCAATGGCATATAGTTCTCAGTTTCTTTAGAAGCATATCCGAACATCATACCCTGATCACCAGCACCTTGCTCTTCTTTAGAGGCTCTATCTACTCCCCTGTTGATGTCATCAGATTGTTCGTGGATAGCTGAAAGCACACCACATGATTTACTGTCAAACTGATACTCTGCCTTAGTATAGCCAATTTTGTTAATTGTTTCTCTTGCAATGCGCTGAACATCCAAGTAGGTATTTGACTTTACTTCTCCCGCTAAAACCACTTGTCCCGTAGTAACAAGTGTTTCACAAGCCACTTTTGAATCTGGATCAAAGGCAAGAAAGTTATCAATTAGAGCGTCCGATATTTGATCAGCTACTTTATCTGGGTGGCCCTCAGAAACTGATTCTGATGTAAATAAGTATGGCATGTTCTTTAATTAATATAAGGGCACAAAAATAGCGTTAACCCGCTAATAAAGAAAACTTATTTTAATAAGGACTAGTTAGCATAGATGAGAAAAATGGTTGGTATTTTTTTAAGGCTCATGTCGTTGACCTTCCACTTGTTTACAGGCTTAGTCACAATTTGTTCCTTATCTCCTGTTACATCTCTTGCAACACACAAAAAAGTGTCCCTCCTTGCAGATTTTAGGATGTCGGCCAATAGTTGTTCATTTCTATATGGGGTATCCATGAAAATTTGAGTCTGATCTTTTTCTTTGGATTCCCTTTCTAGTTGTTTGATGCGAAGCTGTCTTTCTTTTTTGTCTATTGGTAGGTAACCATGAAATGCAAAAGACTGACCATTGAACCCGCTGGCCATTAACGATAATAAAATGGAGGAAGGGCCTACAATTGGAATAGATGTAATGCCGAACTGATGGGCTACATGTACCAGTCTGGCTCCCGGATCGGCTATACCTGGGCAACCTGACTCTGAAATAATCCCTACGTTACTGCCTTGAAGGATTGGCTGTATCAAATCGACACACTCTTCGAATGAAGTCTTCTTATCCAATATCTCGAACCTTAATTCTTCTATTGTCAATCCCAGCTTAAGTGAACTAATATACCTGCGGGCAGTTCGGATGTTTTCTACAAGAAAGAAATCACATTTCAGAATCGTGGATTTTACCTGCTCCGGAATTACATCGGTTTGCGTGCCTTCAGATATTACATTGGGGATAAGGTATATTTTTCCGAAAGCCATATTTAAGAAAGGAATTGAATAACGCTTTGATAAAAATCGAGGGGTTTTTCTGCATGAAGCCAATGACCAGCGCCCTCTATAGTCTCCACTTTGCTTTTTGGGAAAATGGAATGAATCAGGTTAAAGTCATCGTTCGATACATAGTCTGAATTGCCTCCTCTTAAAAAGAGCGTTTCTTTGTTAAAGACTGCGTTTTGATTCAAGGCTTTACCAACTTCTTCAATCCTTGATGAAATGGTATCCAGGTTCATTTTCCATTTGAAGCCATCACTGGTTCTGGAAAGGTTCTTTAATAGAAATTGCCTTGTTCCAAAATCTGATACAAGATTACCAATAATGTCGTCAGCTTCTTTTCTTGATTTTATGCTCTCTACAGGAACAGTATAAAAGGCCTTAATTATTTGAGTGTGGTGTACAGGGTAAAATTTAGGGCCAATATCAGCCACAATCAGTTTATCTACTTTTTCCGGGTATTTCACGGCAAATTCCATAGCCGTTTTTCCTCCCATAGAATGACCAATGACGTGAGCAGTTGAAATGTTTAATGCACCCATAAGTTGGCAAAGATCTTCTGCCATAGCATCATAAGTGAATACCGGATCATGAAATGATTGCCCATGATTTCTTTGATCAACCAGAACTACTTTGAAGTTTTCTGCAAATTTTTTTCCTAATGTCACCCAATTGTCCAGTGACCCAAATAGTCCATGTAAAATAATTAAGGGTTGACCTTCGCCAAAAGTTTTATAGTTGAGCTGTGGCATTTATTTGAGTTCTCTTAAGTAAAGTTGAATTGTGTTTTCCAGACCATAATAAAGGGCATCGCAAATTAATGCATGTCCAATGCTCACTTCATCAATAAATGGTATTTGCTCCACCAGATATTTAAGGTTGTGTTGATCTAAATCATGCCCCGCATTAATACCAATTCCCAGCTCTTTGGCCTTAATAGCAGCTAGTTTGTAATCATGAATGGCCTTTTCCGGACTTTGTTTGTGTGCTGTGGCATACATCTCTGTGTATAACTCTATTCGATCAGTTCCAATTTGAGCCGCTCCTTCTATGATATGAACCTCGGGTTCAACGAATATTGAAGTACGAATTCCAAGTGCTTTGATCTCTGAAATGATATCACTTAGTCTTTCACGATTTTGAACAGTATCCCATCCTGCATTTGAAGTTAAGACATGAGGAGGGTCAGGTACTAATGTGGCCTGATCAGGCCTGATATCCTTTAATATTTGCATAAAGCGGTCATCAGGGTATCCTTCAATATTGAACTCTGTGCTCACAATTTCTTTTAGATCATAAACATCTTTTGTAGTAATATGTCTTTCATCTGGTCTTGGGTGAACAGTAACCCCTTGAGCTCCAAATCGCTCAACATCTTGTGCAACTTGCACTACGCTAGGATTATTACCTCCTCTTGCGTTTCTTAGCGTTGCTACTTTATTGATGTTAACACTTAGTCTAGTCATTCAAGTTGTCTTTATTGCCTAACTTCGCGCAAGTTAGTGATTTAAAAAGTCGAAAAAATTTAAATATGAGCCTAAAACAGCAGATCGAAGGAGATATTAAAAAAGCCATGTTGGCAAGAGAAAAAGATGAGTTAAAAGCGCTAAGAGCTATTAAGTCAATGATCTTGCTTTCTGAGACTGAAAAAGGTGGATCAGGAGAAGTATCTGCTGATGCTGAGATGAAGTTATTGATGAAGGCTGTTAAACAAAGAAAAGATTCAGCCGAAATCTACAAAAACCAAGGAAGAGAAGATTTGCTTGCTGTAGAACTGGCAGAGATCACTGTTATCGAGCGGTATCTTCCAAAACAACTTTCTGAAGAAGAAATAAGAGCTGAGTTGGAAAAAATTGTTGCTCAGGTTGGTGCTTCCGGTCCTCAAGATATGGGCAAAGTTATGGGTATGGCTAGCAAGGCTCTTGCTGGAAAAGCGGATGGGAAGACCATTTCAGGTATAGTGAAATCTATTTTGGTAGGATAATTTGAATACACTCGACATCATACTTTTAATCCCTCTTGTGTTTGGAGGTGTTATGGGTTTCAAGAAGGGGCTGTTGCTCGAAATTTTTGGAATTCTGGCATTTGTCTTGGCTATTATAGGTGGTTTTAAGTTGATGGAACTAGGCATGTCTTACCTTGCTGATTATCTGGAGGGGGTAGACCATTTGTTACCATTCATTTCTTTTCTGGTAATTTTTATTGCAATCATTCTTTTGGTCAACATGCTTGGCAAATTGATTAAGAAAATGGTGGATATGACCTTACTGGGAGGGGTAGATAAATTTGCTGGAGCAATAATAGGTATTGTCAAGTGGGCCATTGGTTTGAGTATAGTATTATGGCTTACAGCCAATTTCGGTGTTGTTTTACCAGGTCAAAATGAAGAATTAGTGCTGTACCCTTTTTTATCTGAACTCGGGCCAAACCTTATTGCATCTCTGGATGTGATTCTACCATTCGCTGAGGAAATGATGGAATCTATAAAATCATTAATTTCTCCTGCTTGATTCTATTACTCGATAATTACGATTCCTTTACTTACAATCTGGTAGACTACTTCCAACAACTAGAAGTTGAAGTAAAAGTTTTCAGAAACGATGATCCTTTGGATAAAATACAAGATGCAGGGCCATATACTGGTATAGTGCTTTCTCCTGGGCCAGAACGTCCTCAGTTTTCTGGTAATTTGCTTTCCGTAACAAAAGTGTTTTTGGGTAAGGTGCCAGTGTTGGGAATCTGTCTTGGTCACCAAGCAATAGCAGAACATTTAGGTGCAAGTTTAGTCAAGGCTCAATATCCCATGCACGGAAAGATTTCCAGAATCAAGACTACTGGTGGCGATATTTTCAATGGCCTTCCGGAAGAGTTTGAAGTGGTCAGGTATCATTCACTAATCGTAGAAAAACTCCCTGATTCATTGATCCCTACCGCTTTTACTGATAAGGGAGAACTGATGGCCTTTCAGGG
This sequence comes from uncultured Roseivirga sp., assembly GCA_947493005.1. GTDB lineage: Bacteria > Bacteroidota > Bacteroidia > Cytophagales > Cyclobacteriaceae > Roseivirga. The sequence goes on along the minus strand of CANLOY010000008.1, from coordinate 138,155 downwards.
AAGTAATAAATTGATGGCATGGGGATTGCAGTTTCATCCAGAGGCAATACTGACACAATATGGTTTGGAAATGCTAAGAAATTGGGTGACATTTTATAATATTGTTTAGAACGACAGTTACTTATACAGAACTAAATGGCGTACTGGGTCGTTCTTAGAAAAAGCTTTTTACAATGGTAGCTTCAGAATTAATTAATCATATGATTCCCCCACTAAAACCAACGGACGATGGCCATAAAGCCATTGTGTGGATGGAGGAGTTGCGTATGAACCAACTACCAGTAATTGAAAAGGGACAGTTTTTAGGCTTTATTACAGAGGAAATTATCCTAGAAGAAAATGATTCAAAAAGGCCTTTAAAAGACTACTATTTCGATGGGGAACAATGTTATGTTACCGAACATCAGCATTTTTATGATGTAATTAAGGCCGCTACGGAACATGAATTGCAAATGGTGGCTGTGCTTTCTGATGAAGGAGCTTTCAGAGGAGTTATAGCACTTGAAGATACAATTAATGCTTTTGCTGAATCCACTGCAGTTCAAGAGCCTGGTGCTATTCTCGTATTATTAATGAACCAAAGAGATTATTCTTTGGCAGAGATAAGTCGTTTGACGGAAGCAGAAGGAGTAAGAATTTTAAGCTGCGCTGTAAACTCTGACCCCAAAGATATTTCCCTTTTAAGAGTCACGCTAAAGCTTAATAAAACAGAGGTCTCTCATGTTACGGCTTCCCTTGAAAGGTTTGGTTATAAAATTATTGGTAGATTTCAGGAAGAAGAAATCAAGTCAAACGATCAGGAAAGGTTTGATCTGTTGATGCGATATCTTAATATTTGATTCTACAATGAAAATTGCACTACACGGAAAAAGCACTGGTCCAGAGGCTCAAAGTTGTATTAATGATGTATTTGACCTGTTGGAGAGACATCAGATTGATGCATCAATTTCGGAGCAATATGAATCTGACCTTAAGGAAAAGAAATTTTCTACCCGAGGTCTTACTACGTTTGCTTTAGGAGATTCACTGGCCGACTATGACTTTCTTCTTAGTCTTGGTGGTGATGGTACAATTCTGGATTCTATTACCTATGCCAATGGATTTGAAACGCCAATAATTGGTATTAATCTGGGTAGATTGGGATTTCTGGCAACCACTCCTAGAGAAGAAATAACAGAAACTTTTCAAAAACTTGTTTCAAAAGATTTTACAATTGAATCGAGGTCTCTAATTCATGTCGATTCTAATCAGCAACTTTTTGAACCCTATAATTTTGGCTTAAATGAACTAACCATAGTGAAGAAGGAAACCTCATCTATGATTGTAGTTCATACTTATGTAGATGGTGATTATCTGAACTCTTACTGGGCGGATGGTCTTATCGTGGCAACACCTACTGGCTCAACAGGATATTCTCTCAGCTGTGGAGGACCATTGGTAGAACCAAGCATGAAAAATTTCATAATTACACCAGTAAGTCCTCATAACTTAAATGTTAGGCCAATCATTCTTTCAGATCAAAGTGTGATTACCTTCGAAATTGAGGGTAGATCGAAACAATTTATGGTCTCTTTAGATTCTAGATCACAAAGTATAGACGATACGGTTCAAATTTCCGTTAGGAGAGAAGAATTTGAAGCAAAACTTGTTCGTTTTAATAGCAACAAGTATTTCGATACCCTCAGACATAAACTAAATTGGGGGCTAGACGCCAGAAATTGAGTTAACAATATTTAACTGAGACACCAAAAAAGAATACCTTATTGTTCTATAGCTTGCAATCATATCATACGGATAAACTGACCAAATTATACTCATTAGGTATAGGTCTGTGTTTGTTGCTCTTTTCCACTTCCCTTAAAGCTCAGAATTCTGAGATTGGACTGGAATTAGGGGCATACAATTACATGGGTGATGTTGTTAGAAGTTATGATTTTGGCAACAACTCTTTAGGAGGTCAGTTTTTCATCAGAAAGCATTTAAATGAAGGAGTTAGTTTTCGATTCTCCATTGGAGGAGGGAAAGTGAAAGGTGCGGATGATGAAGCTTTTGACATATTTTCAGCAAATAGAAGAGCGTCTTTTGAAGGTAACTTTGTGAACTCAGATGTACAGCTAGAATATCATTTCCTCAACTATAGGAATGACAGACTAGAGCAATACTGGACACCTTATGTTCTACTAGGCGTAGGAGTCTATAGATTTGAAGGTCAGGATCATCTTTTTAACAGCTATGATTCGGGTCTCAAATTCAGAATTCCAGTTGGGGTTGGAATTAAGCTAAGGCTTGACAAAAGGTGGACTTTTGCAATATCCACTTCAGCAATAAAGACCAATTCGGATGTGATTGACAATGTATCATTGTTAACTCCAAATATTAAAAACTATAGAGGAGGTAACCCTAATGACGATGATATCATGTTTTTCACTGGAATTTCATTGAGTTACACTTTCTATAAAATAGTCTGTCCTAAACCATTCTTTTAATCTCTGACAAAGAGTTTGTTATGAGATTTAAAAACCAATTCCATTTTTGTACCTTCGCGGTTGATTTTTGAGAAGCTGCTAGAATGAAGGAACAAATCAGGCCGGAATCTCTTCCAAAACATGTTGCCATTATAATGGATGGTAATGGACGTTGGGCTAAGAAAAAAGGCGCTGCAAGAGTATTTGGGCACAAAAACGCAATCAAAGCAGTGCGCGATGTAACAGAAGGGTGTGCAGAACTGGGAGTGAATTTTCTAACACTTTATGCATTTTCCACAGAAAACTGGTCTAGGCCGAAACTTGAGGTAAATGCGCTGATGGAACTTTTGGTTTCTACTTTAGTCTCTGAAATGAAGACTTTGATGGATAATAGCATTAAGCTGGCGACTATCGGAGATACCAAGAGCTTACCAGACAGATGTCAGAGAGAGTTAAAAGATGCGATGGAAAAAACATCGCAGAATTCAAGAATGACCCTGGTTCTTGCTTTAAGTTATAGTGGTCGTTGGGATATGGCTCAGGCCACCAAATCAATAGCTATTGATGTAGCTAATGGCAAATTAGATGCTGAAAATATCAATCAGGAATTGATAGATAAATATTTGAACACCTCAGGTATACCTGACCCTGAGTTGTTGATAAGAACTAGTGGGGAGCAAAGAATAAGCAACTTTATGCTTTGGCAAATGGCTTATACTGAGTTCTACATTACTGATACACTTTGGCCTGACTATAGAAAGAAAGATCTATATGAGGCAATTGTATCTTTTCAGGAAAGAGAAAGAAGGTTCGGAATGACAAGCGAGCAATTAAAGAGTTGAGAAAGCGGATGAGAAAGTTATTAGTGACTGTCACTTTTCTGGTATTGTGCATATCTGGTTTTGCACAAGTAAGATATGGTGTAAATACTGGCGAAGGAGTTCAGATCGATTATTCGAACCCTAAGGTTTTCGAAATTGCTGATATTCGCTTTACAGGTTTGACTACACTAGATGAGAGAGCACTCATCTCTTTTTCTGGTATCAAAGTAGGAGATAAGATTCCAATTCCTGGGCAGCAAATCTCAGATGCCATTAAAAAGCTCTGGAATCAGGGAATTATAGCAGATATTCAATTCTGGCTTACAAAGACAGAAGGAGACCGTGCATTTATTGAAATTAGGATTTCTGAACGTCCGCGTATTCAACAGTTCGAAATTGATGGAATCAACTCTTCTCAGGAGTCAGAAATAAAAGATCAGATCGGGATTATTGGAAAAGTAGCAAGCCCTGCTTTGGTTAAGAATTCCGAAATCTTAATTAGAAAGTACTTTATAGAAAAAGGATTTCTTAATACAACGGTTAAAACTATTCAAGAGCGTGATTCAATTTTTGTTGATGGCGTTAGGTTAAAGTTCGATGTTGACAAAAAATCTAAAGTCAAAATCAATAAAATATACTTTGAAGGAAACAACTCTTTTGAAGATAATAAGCTGAAGAGAAAGCTTAGAAACACTAATGAAAAACCCCGTTTTTGGCTTGTTTCAAAACTTTTTGATCAAGTATTCAAAACAAACCCTAAGTCAGTAAGAAACTATGTAGATTCATCTTACACAGTATCTAGAAAGGAGTTTAAAGAATTCTTGAATGATAATGTAAAGCTTAACTTCCTGAATGGCTCCAAGTTTATCAAATCGAACTTTGAAGATGACAAGGTGAGCCTCATTGATTTTTATAACTCTAAAGGGTATAGAGATGCTGAAGTTGTAAACAGTGAAGTTGTCAAAATCAATGATGAGTTTATCGATGTGAAAATCAAGGTAGATGAAGGGACTCAATACTATGTGAGAAACATTGATTGGATTGGAAATTATAAGTATTCGGATGAAGAGCTGAATCAAAGGTTGGGTATTAAGAAAGGTGATATTTACAACCGACAAAAAATTGATGAGAGAACTCAGTTTGCTGGCCCTGGTGGAGATGATATAAACTCGCTTTACTCGGATGACGGTTATTTATTTTTTAAACTGGATGTAGTTGAAGTAAGAGCTGAGAATGATTCTATAGACCTTGAGATGCGTATGGCTGAAGGTGAGCAGGCCACTATTAAGCGAATTATCCTCAAAGGAAATAACCGAACTAGTGATCATGTGATCCTTAGAGAAATAAGAACATTACCTGGCCAGAAATACAGTCGGAAGGAACTCATAAGAACTATTCAGGAATTAGGGCAACTAGGGTATTTTGACCCTGAGCAAATCAACCCGCAACCGATTCCTAACCTTGCTGATGGTACTGTTGACATTATTTTTGATCTTGTTGAAAAGTCTTCTGACCAGATTCAGCTTTCTGGAGGTTTTGGTGGACCTTTTGGTTTCGTAGGAACGGTTGGGCTTTCTTTGAACAACTTCTCGGTAAGAAACATTAATAATTGGGATAAGTGGAGACCTTATCCGAGTGGAGATGGACAAAAACTATCACTTCAGCTTCAGTCAAATGGTAGAAGGTTTAGAAGTACGAGCTTGGTGTTTTCAGAACCTTGGCTTGGTGGTAGAAAGCCTAATAACTTTACGGTTAGCTTAAGTAGAACATCGAACCGAACAATCAATCCGATTAATAATGATTTATTAGGGTTCCTTAAAGCAACTGGCGTTACAGTTGGTTTAGGAAGAAGGTTAAGGTGGCCTGATGATTACTTCCAGATACAGAATAGTATTTCTTATCAATTCTTTGATGTGTTCAACTTCGGAAACACACTTGGGTTCTCTACTGGTCAATCGAATAGTTTGACCTTCAATACTACCATTTCCAGAAGTAATATTGACAATCCTACGTTCCCTAAATATGGTTCGCAGTTTACGTTGTCAATTAATGCGACACCACCATGGTCACTTCTGAATCCAAGTAAATTTGAAGGAGATTTGACCGATGCACAACGTTATAAGTTTGTGGAATACCACAAATGGATGATGGATTTTTCTTTCTTCCTTCCACTGAATAGTAAGTTTGTAATTAATGCCAGAGCGCACATGGGCTTTATTGGTACTTATACAAGCAAAACAGATTCAGGACCATTTGAACGCTTCTTCTTAGGGGGTAACGGATTAAATGGAGCAAACAATTTTGTAATTGGACAGGACATTATTGCGTTAAGAGGTTATGACGATAATAGTTTAGTACCTGTCGATGCAAGTACCGGCTTTAGAGGAGGAGTAGTTTACAATAAATTTGTTGCTGAGTTAAGATACCCGGTATCACTTAAACCTTCTTCTACTATTTATCTTCTGGCATTTGGAGAAGCAGGAAACACATGGAATGATTTTTCTCAGTACACACCTCGTGATTTGTTTAGGTCAGCAGGTGTGGGTGCAAGAATTTTCCTACCGGCTTTCGGTTTGTTAGGGGTAGATTGGGCTTATGGGTTTGATTCGGATAATTCATCATTTGTAAGACCAGTTAATGCAGGGACTCAGGTACATTTTACTATTGGGCAACAAATAAGGTAACATGTACAAAATATTTCCAAACGTAGTAATCTTAGCATTAATCTTTAACTTTGCGCCTTCTCAAGCGGTAATGGCTCAGAAATTTGGTCATTATGACTCAGAATTTGTACTGGGTAAAATGCCTGAATATGCTGAAAAGCAGAAAGAAATTGAGGCACTGGCAGGTACTTATGACAAAGAGGTACGGAGTTTGTATGATGAAGTAGAGAAGATGCGAGCAGAGCTCAGAGCAACCGAAGTACTTTTGACTGCTGAGATGAAAAAAGACAAGGAGAAAGAAATCCTTGAAAAACAAAACGAAGCACTCAAAAGGAATACGGAGCTTTTTGGGTACAATGGACTCTACTTTAAAAAAATAGATGAGCTGTTGCTTCCAATCCGCAACAAAGTGAATAAAGCGGTGGAAGTAATTGCCAAAAAATATGGCTTGGATTATTTATTTGATAAGGCTGCCGATGTAGGTATAGCTTATTCTAATCCAGTTCATGACTATACAGAGTTCGTGTTAGAAGAATTAGGTATTAAAGAGAATTAAGAAACAAAACATTAAATAGAGGAATCATGAATCGTAGATTATTGACGATGGTAGTTGCACTTTTTATTTATGGAGCAACGCAGGCACAGGAATTCAAGGTTGGGTATACTTACATTGACTTCATAGTTTTTAACATGCCAGAAATGGCTGGTATCAATTCTGAATTATCCACTTTCAGAGGGCAGTTGGAAACTCAGGTAACTGCTAAACAAACCACCATTCAAACAAAAACAGACGAATTGAGACAAATGGCTCAACAGCCTAACGCTAATCAAACTGTACTTCAAGAGAGAAATAATGAGTTAATTAAGCTTTCTCAAGACTTGGATACTTATACTGCTCAAGCTAGACAGTCATTAAGTGCAAAAGAGGCGAGTTTGATGAATCCCGTATTTGCCAAAGTGCAAACGGCAATTGATGAAGTAAGAAAAGAGAAGGGGTTTGCAATGATCTTAAATATGAGAACCGCTACTAATGACGGTATTGTTTTAGCTGCTGACGAAAGCCTTAACATTACTGAAGCTGTATTTGCTAAGCTAGGTGTTCAAATGCCTGAGCAACCAAAACCAGGTGACCCTGCTACAGGAACTACAAGTACTGACACTGGTAACGGCAATTAAGATTTTATAAAATGCACTTAAAAAACCTCTTCAAACGAAGAGGTTTTTTATTTTGTAGTTATGAAGCTTCCACCATTCTTAAAGCAGGGTGATTCTGTAGCTGTTGTTGCCACTGCCAAACGACTTGAAGTATCAATTGAACAAGGCATTGAACGGCTTGAGTCCTGGGGGCTCAATGTTGTTTTAGGTAAAAGCCTCCATGAGCGGAACGGATACTTTGCTGGTACGGATGAAGAAAGAAGGGAAGATATACAAACAGCATTAGACAATCCTGAAATAAGAGCAATCATCTTCGCTAGAGGAGGCTATGGCACCACAAGAATTATTGATTCAATTGACTTTTCTTCTTTTATCCACTCTCCGAAATGGTTAGTTGGATTTAGTGACCTGACTAGCATAACTCTTCAGGCTTCGGTTTTGGAGGTACCAGCTATTCATGGCCCAGTATGTATGACTTTGGGTCAGGACAAATTATCAGACGAATCCTTACGCGATCTACTATTTGGTAAGCTCGACTTTGGTTTTCCTTTATTAACTAATCTGAGTATTTCAGGGGTGACCACTGGGAGAATTACTGGAGGTAATCTCTCTATGATTTATGAATCTATTGGGGCTTCGAACGAGATAGAAACAGACGGTAACATATTGTTTCTGGAAGAAGTGGGGGAAGCTAAGTATAGTGTGGATAGAATGATGAACAAACTTAAACGCTGCGGAAAACTCGAGGGACTCTCTGGAGTAATCATAGGGAATTTCAGTAGCATTACTGATACTCAAAAGTACTTTTCAGAGTCTGTGGAGGAAATCCTGATGAGTTATCTGAAGCCATTGAATATCCCCGTAGCAGTTGGCTTAGAGGCAGGGCATGAGCAGCGAAACCTTCCTCTTGTGATAGGGCTGGATGTAGAAATGGAAGTAAGCACGAATAAGTTAAAACTGAAGTACTTTCAGTAGCTAAATAAGAAAGCCTGCCAGTAGCCCGGCAATAATAATCAATGGTGGTGGTACCTTGGTATAGGTCAACAAGATGAACGTACCAATTACAACTGAAACATTGAGTACGGAGCTTTCAATGGGCTCAAAAAGCAGAAATGCAGCTGCAGCTACCATACCCGCACTTGCGGCATTTATCCCTTCTAATGAGGCTCTTACCACTCGATACTTTTTCAAACTGTCCCAAAATCGAATCACAAAGAATATAAGAAAGGTTCCTGGTAGGAAAATACCGCATGCTGAAACAAACCCAGCTAGTATTTGTCCTCCAATACCCAGGTCTCGGACAGAGAGTGCCCCTACAAATGAACTCACAGAAAATACCGGACCAGGAACAGTTTGCACCATGGCTAAACCCGAAAGAAACTCCTCAGAAGAAAGGTAGCTTTTGAATTCAACGAACTCAGTATTTAAAAAAGGAATCAATACCTGGCCACCACCAAATATTAGACTTCCATTTCTATAGAAGTTCTCAAAGAGTAAGACAAACCTGTCTTGTGTGAAGGCACCTACAAGAGCAGCGACCACTAATACTAAGCCCCAGAGTGTGAAGTTTCCCCATTTAATTTTGACCTTTTCCTTTACTTCAATCTCTTGCTTTTTATACTTAAAGGCTGTCATAGCGCCAGCAAAAACCAGTACTATGGGTAAGGCCGCAGGCTTTGAAATAAAATAAGTTACTATGGCTGAAAGCGCCATTAAGGCTCCTGCAGTCTTAGTATTAATTACTTTTGAAGCAATTGTATAAGCTCCATAACTAACAAAGCCCACAGCCATAGGCTGTATGAATTTTGTGAATTCCAGACTGAAATTATTAGTCTGATACGTATTAATGAGTATAGCCGCTGTAGTCATCAGCGTAACGGCTGGAATCATCCAAATTAGAAGCGTTAAATAGGCCAGATTGGCTCCTCCAATCCTGAATCCAATGGCAGTTACTGTTTGTGTAGATGTAGGGCCTGGTAAAATCTGACAAAGTGCATTGAGTTCAATTAACTCTTCTTCCGTCAGGTAGCCCCTTTTTTCTACCATTATTTTAATTAGCATGGCGATATGTGCCTGAGGACCACCAAAGGCAGTCAGCGCAAGAAGCAATACATCTTTAAGAAAGATGAAGTATCTAATTCTCTTAATCGCCATGATTAAGGCCTATTTCTTTCTTAAGCCTATTTCTGCCAACCTTTGCTCGAGAAATTCACCCGCAGTGATATCATCGTATTTTTTAGGATTTTCGTCATCCACACAGTTTTGAAGTACAGATAAATCCATGTCGGCTCTTGGATGCATAAAGAAAGGAATGGAGAACCTTGAGGTTTTCATCAATTCTTTAGGCGGGTTAACTACTCTGTGGATTGTAGATTTTAGTTTATTATTGGTATGGCGTGAAAGCATATCGCCCACATTAACAATAATCTGATCAGGCAGTGCTGTTATTGGAATCCACTTATTGTCTCTTCTTAATACCTGTAAACCATCAGCACTCGCACCCATAAGCAGCGTTATCAGGTTAATGTCACCATGCTCTGCTGCTCTTACAGCATCAGCAGGAACTTCGTCTGGGTTTTCAATCGGGAAGTAATGTATGGGTCTTAAAATACTATTTCCGTTGTGTACCTTATTATCAAAATAATGCTCATCTAAGCCTAAATAAAGTGCAATAGCCTGAAGCATTTTCATTCCTGTAGACTCCAGTGTTTTATAAACATACAGGCCAATTTCTTCCATTTCAGGAAGCTCTTCAGGCCAGATGTTATCGGGATATTCTGCCTTGATAGCATCTCCGTCTGTTACATTCTGACCAACGTGATAGAATTCCTTAAGGTCTCCGGTAGTTCGTCCTTTAGCATGCTCTTTCCCCTTTCCAATGTATCCTCTTTGCCCTGCTAGCTCAGGCACTTCATACTTTTGTTTGACATCATCCGGCAAACCAAAAAACTGCTTAATGGTGTTGTATAATTTTGATGTCATTTCATCGGTGAGCCCATGGTTTTTTATAGCAACGAAACCAATATTATTGTATGCATCGCCTAAGGCCTGAATAAAGGCTTCTTTTTTAGATTCATCTCCACTGGTGAAATCAGCAAGATCTAAAGATGGAATTTCATCGTATAGTTTAGTGCTCATCTTATCTTATTTTACATCGAAATTAATAATTATATAGGAAAATCAGGTAGTCAGTATGACTTTGAGTATGTTCAAAGACTTGATCTCTTTCAGGTTTCCCGAATGGATCTTATAGAATTTAATAATGTGATCGAGAAGTTCTCTTCTAAAGGTGTTACTCATATTTAATGAGCCTCCATAATTCGCGTTGATCAACTGATCTATAAGCTCTTTTTCTCCCTCCAGTGTGCTGAAATGAAATCCAGATTCGCTGAGTTGATGAATAAGGCTATCCGCTTTTTCAGGCCCAAAACCTAGCAGATGAGTGGCTTTCAATAATATTTGTAAATGGAAATTGGATACCCCTTCTTTTAAATGATCGAACAATTCAAGGGAGTGATAAAGGAAATCAAATAAGTCGGAGTTTTCAGACTCCTCCCTTAATACTTTACCAAAAATCTCGGTTAGAAATATTCCAATAGTTCTTTTGGTTGGATCAAATGGAATTTCAGAAAAGGTGTAAGCGAATTTAGCTTCTGAAATTCGCTGAATATCTTTCCCTTCTTTGTTATAAACCACCATATCAAGTAATGAAAGTGGCTGATACAAGGCAGTTTTGCCTTTCGATCGCTGACTTCTAACACCATTGACAATGTAAGACTGCATGCCAAAGGACTTGGTGAAGATTCGGGCAATAATCGAAGTTTCTTTAAACTTAATCGTGCTGAAGACTATGCCTTTGGTTTGATATAGCATTAGATGACAACAATTTTACCCACATAAGTTTCAGTACCATCGGCACTCGAACTAAAGACCAGATAGACACCGGAACTGACTCGCTTTCCATTAATATCTCTGGTATTCCATAAAGCTGTACTTCCGTTAGCGCGTGTTTCTCTGACTAGTTTTCCAGAAACATCTGTAATCTTAACTAGCGCATTATTAACAAGTCCATTGATTACTACATTGCCCTGAAAAGATGGGTTTACCGGGTTGGGGTAAAGTTTAACATTGGTATGCTTGTTTGTACCTTGGGTAGCATCACTTCTGAAAGAGACCATGCCCTTATCCGTTCCAATGAACAGTTCTCCTGAAGGAGGGTCTATATAGAGCGACTTTATATTATTTGAAGGTAGAGGACTGTTGGCTGAAGTGAAATGATAAACTAATTCTTCTCCTGCTTCATTAAATAGCCAGAGGCCATTATTTCTGGTACCAAACCATTTTCGATTGGCAGGGTCAATAGCAATCTCAGTAATGAATTCTTCCCTTAAGAGCAATCTGTTTTCAAAGATTGGCACATTGGCAGTAATGGCTTGATTTTCCAGCACAATGGATGGGTTTGGAAAGAATGCAATACCCTGATTAGTCCCAATCCAAACGAAGAAGTCCTGATCTACAACCATTGCAGTGACTTCTGAACCAGGAAGACCGCCCTGACCTCCATTTGTATTTAAGTGCCTTTCTCTCAAAGTGCTTTCGTCAAGCACAACAATACCTCCGCCTTTCGATGGCTCAATACTCATCCATTTATGTCCGTCTGGTGAGATTAGTAAGTCTGTAGGATAAGGAGCAATGGAAGACCTTAAGCTATAATTAGCCCACTCGTCCGAAGCAGGGTTCCAGGAATATAGCAGGTTGGTGAAACCTGAAGTAGTGACCCACAACAAAGGAGTATTGTCAGATGCAATTGAAGTAATATTAAATGAGCCTCCCGGAGCAGGAAGAGGACTTGTGGCAGAGAACGAATTGTTAATGCTGGTTGAAGGGGAAATGGAGTTTCCGCCAAAGAACAGGCCTTTATCAAAAGAGGCGAATAAAGGTGACTGAATAGTCGTGTTATCTACTATTCCAAAATCTAAGCCAGTCAAGTGCTGTATATAGTTACCGTCAGAATCTTTGGTACCGAAAAAGGACCATAGCTGATCTTCTAAATCCAATTTTGAAATGCTTCCATTGATTCCTTCGCTGATCCAATGTATTTGACTATTGAATAAGGCAGGCTTAATATTTATATCTGAAGATGGACCTTGGGGCTTTATGATTGTTGGGTCAGCACTAAACGAATTGAATTGAAGAAGACCATTATCTGAGGATGCAAGCCAGGTTGAGTTGTTAGCTCTATGGACATCATTCAATTTCTGGTTTTGGGTGGAAGCATTATAGAGTGTGCTTATACCTGTATTAGAGCTTCTAAGAGAAAGTTTGCTTTCCGTGAGTATGTATAGCTGATCAGCAGATATAAAGTCTAGTGCATTTATGTTCTCACCAAGATTTTGTTCAAATGTCCAATTCCCATTCTGATATGAGAATAGATCAGAATCGGCACTAGCGAATAGTTCACCATTCAAGGCTGTGATACCCTGAAAACGAATACTAGTTAATGTCCTTTCCCAATTATTGAAATCCTGCTTGTTAATGGAGTTATCCAGACTTGCTGATAGAATACCATTTTCGGAAATCGCATAAATGCTGTCATTAGCAAAAATAGTTTGGTAAATAATGAGCGGTTCTCCATTGGTTCCAAGGTTTCTGTAGCTTTCAACAATTTCAGACCTATTCAGATCATAGACAACAATACCCAGATCACCGGAGATATATAGCTTGTTACCAAACGATTCTATATGTCTCAGGCGCTTACTTGTTGCCAAGTCTGCCTCTTTAATTGTTTTGACGTTGGTTATGGAGTTTTCTGACCAGAAGTCAAGATTTCCATTTATATAGGCAATGACCAGTTGTTTACTGGTTTCATCAAAGGCAATGGCTCCAATTCCAACATCAGACAGGCCGGTATTTTTATTGATTAAATTGGTGCTATTGTCTTCTTCATCTGTATAGAACAGTGCATTTGAAGTAGCAGCAAACACCTTGTTATCACCGCTGGTTATGTCTATAATGTTGTTGTAACTGAAATGAGTTCTCCAACCTAGTATGGGTACTGAATTCTGGGTATATCCAGATTGGGACACCAGCATACTGAACAGTAAAAGGACATGAAGAAAAAGCCTATTGATTCTTTGATTTGGCTTTCTCTTTTTGCCCTTCATAGAAGTACTTTCTATTTCGTGCTTCATAGATATCGGTCTCACCGAGTTCAACAGTTTTATCAGAGTTGGTTAGCTTGTAAGAAAACGAAGCTAAAGACCCACTTATGGTACAGATGGCGTGAAGTTTAGTAACGAATTCGGCTATGGCCAGTAAAAATGGCATAGGTCCAAAGGGCTCCCCGTTGGCATCCATATCGAGTCCGGCTACTACAACACGCTTCCCACTATTTGCAAGTTTTCTACAAACATCCACTATTTGTTCGTCAAAGAATTGAGCTTCATCTACTCCTACAACATCGCTATCACCTGCTAACAATAATATATCGGAAGCAAACTGGACAGGGGTCGACCGGATAGCTGTCCTATTATGAGACACCACATCTTCCTCATCATATCGCGTATCAACAGCTGGTTTAAAGATTTCAACCTTTTGTTTAGCTATACTTGCCCTTCTCAGCCTTCTGATTAATTCCTCAGTTTTACCAGAAAACATGCAGCCACATATTACCTCTATACTCCCCGAGGCATGTTTTCCTGATATTTTGGTTTGAGGCTCTAAAAACATTTATTCAGAATATTCTACGTGAGGAAATTTATTGTTTTCAGCTACGCTAACCTCAATGTCTCCTGAAAGATGATTTTGACAAGCCAAACGTTCATTGTCCTGCAATTTACCCAATCCCCTCAGTCTGGCTTCCGCTTCAGTGTCGTCACCAAAAGTTTCAATTCCGGAATGAACTATCATTTTACAAGTTGTACAACGGCCTTTTGCCCCACAGGCATGCATCCAATCAATACCTTCATTATGGATAGTATCCAATATGCTGGAAGAAGTGTCGTTAGCTATGACGGTCTTATTGTTTAAATTTCGAATCAGGATTTTGGACATATTGATTAATTTGACAAGACTTGCCGAAAGAAAAACTCTTTCAGCACTCTTTATAGACTAATATTAATTTACAAATCAAAAGAAATAAGCAATGCGCTACAAGTTAAAGCACGAAGCAGTTGGTGAAATAAGTGAATTAATTGGCAAAGAAATAATTGACAACGCTTTTCAGTCCTTTTCTAAAATTGATGGAGAGCGATTGATTGCTTTGACCAATTCCAGACAGGTGAATTCATTTATCATTAGGTCACTGTTTAATCAATGGCGCAATGAAGTAGAAAAACTTGAAAGTCCTTATTTCGATTTCAACCATGAACGTGTAAAAGAGGCTTTAAAAAGCTTCATGAATGTGCTTTCTAACCATATTAGTATTGATAGGGAGCATTTATTACCACTATTGATTAAAGCCATTGAGGATGCAATTCTTATCTCTTTTGCTCCAGCACAGTATCTGGAAAACATATTGAATCGCATTGATAAGCCTCAGGATTTTAAGCTTCAGCTTAAATACATTAAGACAAACAGAGATTTTTTTAAAACGCTAATTGATAAGATAGGTGAGTTTGATACGAAGGCCAGTATACTTCAGACTTATGAAACAGTAGATCAATCTTTAGTTGAAGGAATTGATGCTTCTGAATTTTTGCAAAAATTAAATGCTGAAAGCCAGGTTGAAATCTTGTTTGAAATAATAGAAGAACCGGTTGTAGAGGAAATTATTGAAGAGGTAATAGCTGAGCCTGAAGAGAAATCTGAAATTATCGAGGATACTTCTGTTGAATCAAAGGATGAGCCTGTAACCATCAATGACAAATTTGATCAACCTACCAAAGGAATGACTTTAGCTGAGAAATTGCAGCGAAAGGTCAACCAGTCTATAGAAGCATCCTTAACGCTCAATGAAAAGTTCATGTTTCAGAACAACCTTTTTGGTGGTGATAATGCTAAAATGAAAGAAGCTTTTACAAGCATTGATCAGGCCAGCGATCTTCAGGATGCATTAAACAGAGCTAATCAATTCAATACCGATTGGGATATGGATAGTGAAGAGGTAGAGACTTTTATGAATGTAATTCAGAAGAAGTTTGGTTAACCCCTCATTAATACCTGCGTGCGATGCATGTCGATCTTAAGCAAAACAAAAAGCATTATGGTAAAGGACCATAGTGAGGAGCCTCCGTAGCTAAAGAATGGTAGTGGGATTCCAACCACTGGGAATAACCCAATAGTCATTGCAATATTAATGGTAAAGTGAAAGAAGATAATTGCGGCTATACTGTATCCGTAAATCCGCGCAAACTTCGATTTCTGTCTTTCAGCTATAAATACAATTCGCATCATTAAGCCTATAAACAGAGCTATAATAATAGCACAGCCAAGCCAGCCGTGTTCTTCGGCCAGTGTACTGAAAATAAAATCGGTACTCTGTTCCGGAACAAAGTTGAACTTGGTTTGAGTGCCGTCCAAGAAGCCTTTTCCAGAAAACCCACCTGAGCCGATTGCTATTTTGGATTGATTCAGGTTGTATCCGGCTCCTTGGGGGTCGACAACATCTGGGTAAAAAATAACAAGAATCCTGTCTCGCTGGTATTTTGGTAAAAACTCCTCAAAAGCATACTCAAAGCCCCTTGCAAAACCAATACTCGCAGCTACAAGAAGTAGTGTAAGTAGTATGTTCTTTAATGACTTTGATGTGAGTAGTACCCACAACACGCCAACAGAAGCCAAAATAATGGCAATGGTTTCAATCTCAAGTACTATAGTAAGTGTTCCTATGATTATTACTGCCAAACCTGCGATAATGTAAATAGGAGGTAAGCCCTCTCTAAATGCAGGAATGATAAAAGAAAAGAATATCAATGCAGAACCCAGGTCTGGTTGTAACATAATCAGCGCAACCGGAAAGAACATGATAACAAAGCTGGACATCTGATTTTTGAAATCGGAAAGCTTTACTCCAGTGGTAGATAAATATCTGGCTAGGAGCAGTGCAGTGGCGAATTTGGTTAGTTCCGATGGCTGTAACCTGAAAGCTCCGAACTGAAACCATGCTTTAGCTCCATTTATTTCTTTACCGAAAATAACAACTGCAATAAGGAGCAGTATGAAAAGGCCATAAAGTAACGGAGCAATAGATTCGTATAGCCTGAAGTCTAAGAGTAAGACTAAAATGATAAGTACTACGGAGGTGCCAATCCAAAAAAACTGCTTTCCTGGGTTATTGTTCAGGCTTAGAATATTTAAATCCTGAGTAGGGTCATATACAGAAGCATAAATGTTCAACCATCCTAGTATCACCAGAATGAAATACATAAAGACCAATAGCCAATCCAGATTTGAAAAAAAACCGCCCTCTCTACTCAATTTTGCTTACCATCTAAAAAGTCACCCTTCAAAACGTAATTCTCTCTATTTTGCCAGTTCTTCTTAATATAGCCTCTAAGGTGCTTTTCAATAACAAGACTGGCCGTGCAAGCAGCGGCACGCCCTCCCCAACCCGCGTTTTCAACGTAAACCGCTATGGCGATTTTAGGGTTATCCCTTGGTGCAAAAGCAATGAAAACAGAATGATCAGGAGTTTCGTCTTTTAGACCATTTTCAGCTGTACCGGTTTTGCCTATAATTTCTATATCGTTAATGATCGCTCTTGGAGCGGTTTCTTTCATTACTGAGGCCATAGCATCAATAATTACAGGGTAGTAATCGCTTCCTTTTCCCGGAGTCTTTTTTTCGTACTGTATGACTTCAGTTTTTCCATTCTGTTTGAAGCCTCTGACTAGATGAGGGGGGTAGTAGTGACCTCTGTTAGCAATAATGGCTGCAACATTCGCCATTTGTATGGGGGTAACCAAAAGTTCGCCTTGTCCGATTGAGAGTGACGCTACATTGGAATACTTCCATGGTTTGTTATTGTAAAGTTTATTGTAATACTTGGCATCAGGCACTAACCCAGCTTCTTCCCCGGGAATATCAACACCAGTCTTTTTTCCAAAACCAAACCTACGAATACCTTCTGCCCATTTATCCATGCCGATTTGGCTATCCTTATAGGTATTTGAGTCTATCTCTCTATTAACTACCCGTCTCATAAGTTCATAGAAGTAGTTATTTGATGATTTTGCTATACCTTTCTTTACATCATAAAACCCGGGAGGTGCATGGTCACCAATGCTGAAAGTGTCACAGTAAATTCTTTCTTGTGGGTGGGTCACTCCTTCATCTAGAGCAATTAGCGCTTGAACAGTTTTGAAAATCGAGCCAGCCGGGTACTTAGCTTGTATTGCTCTATTGAACAAGCGAGCAGTACTATCTGCCTGAATAGCCTTAAAGTTCTTACCGAAGTTCTTACCAGTCAATAAATTGGGGTCATACGTAGGAGCAGAAGCCATAACCAGTATTTCACCAGTTGAAGGATCGATAGCTACGACACTTCCTTTTTTCCCTTCCAAAAGTTTTTCTGCATATGCCTGCAGGTTAAGGTCGATTGTGCTGAGTAAATTCTTGCCAGGAATGGCAACGGTATCCCAGGCTCCATCTCTAAAAGAACCTTTTTCTATTCCGCTTACATTTACCATTTTATAACTGGCTCCTCTTACACCACGCAGTTGGGGTTCATAGTATTCTTCAAGGCCAGTTATTCCTATATAGTCTCCTGCTCTATAGCCAGCTGTATCACTATTCAACTGCTCCTGACTAATTTCGCCAATATAACCAAGTTCATTAGCAAGAATAGGCTGGGTGTACTTTCTTACGGTTCTCGGGTTTACATAAAAGCCATTGAATTTGTAAAGCTGATCTTGAATTTGTGCGTACTTCTCATGGGAGATTTTTTTTAAAAAAGCCGATGGCTTTACACGAGAGTAAGTTTTGGCATTTTTCAAATTCTCATCAAACTCTTCACGAGTGATTTCGAACAGGTTGCAGAAAGCAGTGGTATCGGAAATTTGAACATCTCTCGGTACTACCATTAGATCGTACATAGGCTCATTATAAACGATCAACTCATCTTTACGGTCGTAAATGAGTCCACGGAAAGGGTATTGGATAATCCGTTGTAGAATATTCCGCTCAGCCTTACTTCTGTAAGTATCATCTGCTACTTGAAGACCAAACAACTTGATTAGAAAAATCAGTCCAACAAATACAAAGACTCCCTGAATTATAAAGCGCCTATTCTCCAACATACCCTACCTCGAATTTGAATAGAAAAGATATTGCACAATGACGACAAAAAAAAGTGTAACTACAGTAGTTACCAGTGCTTTAAGTAAAATAATCCAAAAAAGGCCTGTATTTCCTGCCTCAATAAAAAGAGCTGCCAGAGAGTAGATAAGGATTAGTGGCAATGAGTAAACAATAAACCAGCCTAAACCATAGCTTTTGATTAGTGGCAAATGGCTTACTTCATACCCACTACGAGGGACATTGATGCGTAGCCAATAGGGCTTCAGGAACATCATTAATACTCCGGCAGATGCGTGTATGCCAATGGTCTGATAAAACAGGTCGATTATCAAACCAGCAACAAGCGCTATTATCATTCCAATTGTGATACTTGTTTCTATTGGAATACTCAATAATAGGAGCAAATAGATGAAACAGAAGCCAAGGTTAAAAAAAACAAAATTTCTGAACACCAGCACCTGAAGCGGGACTAGTATTATAAAACTAACAATCAATATGAGTGTATTCCTGCTCATTAAAAATCTTCCAGATTTGAGTTACTTAATGAGTCCTGTTCTGCCTTTTTGATATTCTCAATGATATATACATACGACAGCTTTCCAAAATCTACACTTAGCGATACTCCTATGTTCAGGTAAGTATTATTAGCATCAATGCTTCTACTTTCAACCGTGCCAATTAAAATGTCTTTTGGAAATACAGCGTTGTAACTTGAAGTAACAATGGTGTCTCCCACCTGTACTTCTACATCAGGGGTTATATATAACAATTGAGCTGTTTTTGGATTGCGGCCATCCCATTGGATTGTACCAATTCTGTTAGATGTCTTATGTTTTGCTGAAAACGAGTTTCGCGTATTTAGTAAAGAAATACCTGATGAAAAGTTTTTGGAAACAGAGCGAATTTTGCCTACTACTCCAAAAGTATTGATTACTCCCATTTCGGGCTTTATACCATCCTTTTCCCCCTTATCGATCATAAAGAAGTTATTAGCATTACGAATACTGTTAGCAATAACTTCAGCCGATGTCAACTCATAACGCATACTGTCAGTACTATCAGACTCAATACGGAATTGATCAAGAGAATCTACAGGTATGCTTGATTTCATCAGGAGTTGAGCTCTAAGTCGAGCATTTTCTTCGGCAAGCTCTCTATTTACCCTTCTGAGACCAAAATATTCACTGATTCCATCGGAAGTTTCATTGATTGAGCCAACAAAGTTGGCTGATGAATTGATATAGGCACTTCTCTGGTAGTCGTTGTTAGAAACGATCAACCATATACATATTAGTTCCAGGAATAAAAATGTAAAGAATGCCCGGTATTTAACTAGAAATGCAAGTAGCTGACCCATTCATTCATCAAGTCATTAGTACCGCTCTATACGAATTGATGTTCTTTAAAGACTCACCAGTTCCTCTAACTACAGCTCTTAATGGATCGTCTGCAATATGAATGGGAAGTTTTGTCTTTAAAGCCAATCTTTTGTCCAGTCCTTTGAGCATGGCACCACCACCAGTCAGGTATATTCCACGATCGTAGATGTCAGCAGAAAGTTCTGGAGGCGAGATCTCAAGTGCTTTTAATACTGCTTCTTCAATTTTAGAAACAGACTTATCAAGCGCAAAGGCTATTTCGGAATATGAGATTTTGATAACCTTTGGAATACCTGTCATCAGATCTCTTCCTCTGATTTCATAATCTTCAGGAGCATCTTCAAGTTCAGTTAGTGCAGAACCAATCGCTATTTTAACTTTCTCTGCAGAGCGTTCTCCAATTAGCAGGTTATGCTGTCTTCTCATATAGTCGAGAATATCTTTGGTGAAAGTATCACCAGCTACTCGAATGGATTGATCACAGACAATACCACTTAATGCAATAACAGCGATTTCTGTAGTACCACCTCCAATGTCAACAATCATTGAACCCACAGGTTCATCTATTTTGATTCCAGTACCAATAGCAGCGGCTATTGGTTCATAAATCATATAAACTTCTTTAGCGTTGGCGTGTTCTGCTGAGTCTCTTACGGCCCTCTTTTCAACCTCGGTGATTCCCGAAGGAATACAGATTACCATTCTATGAGAAGATGGCATGAAGCTTCGTTTTTTCAGGTCGATCATTTTGATCATTCCTTTGATCATCATTTCGGCAGCTTCGAAATCGGCAATTACACCATCTTTGAGCGGTCGAATAGTTTTGATGTTGTCATGCGTCTTTTCATGCATATTCATTGCTTCTTTTCCAATGGCCAATACCTTATTGGAATTTTTATCAATAGCAATGATTGATGGTTCGTCTACAACAATCTTGTCTTTATGAATGATCAGTGTATTTGCCGTTCCAAGATCTATGGCAATATCACTTGTGAGGAAGTCGAAAAAACCCATTTAAGCCAGTCTCCTTGCGTTTTAAATTAAAGAACTAAAGTAATTAAATACTTATAAAATATTGCGCTTAGCGCATTTAATGTTTGAAATGACGTGTTCCGGTAAATACCATCGCCATGTCATGTTCATCGCAGAAATTGATTGACAATTCATCTTTGATTGAACCACCTGGTTGAATAACCGCTGAAATACCTTCTCCGTTGGCAATTTCTACACAATCTGGAAAAGGGAAGAAAGCGTCAGATGCCATAACAGCACCTTCTAGCTCAAAGCCAAATGCCTTAGCCTTTTCAATTGCTTGTTTTAAGGCATCAACCCTTGAAGTTTGTCCGACACCACTAGCTAAAAGTTGACCTTCCCTAGCAAGAACAATTGTATTAGACTTCGTGTGCTTACAGATTTTTGAGGCAAAAACCAGTGATCTACGCTCTGCATCTGTAGCATCTTTCTTAGTTACTAATTTGAAATCTTCAGCTTTGTCAGTTACCAAATCGCGATCTTGAATGATAACGCCATTTAATAAACTCTTGTATTGACGGGTAGTAGAAAGCTCCTGTTTTTTTGCTAACAGAATTCTGTTTTTCTTTCCTTTCAGTAATTCCAAAGCACTATTATCAAATGATGGAGCAATCAATACTTCGAAGAACAGTTTGTGTAGTTCTTCAGCAGCGGCTTGATCAATTGGCTGATTGCAAACTAAGACCCCTCCAAACGCACTCACTGTATCTGCCGCAAATGCTTTTAAATATGCTTCCTTAACGTCAGTTCCCGTAGCTACTCCGCAAGCATTTGTATGCTTGAGTATTGCAAATGCAGTTTCAGATGAGTCAAACTCTTCAATTAGAGAAACTGCCGCATCGATGTCTACGAGGTTATTGTAAGAAAGGTCTTTTCCATTCAGTTTGTCGAAAAGCTCATTCAATGGACCATAGAAATGACCTTTTTGATGAGGGTTTTCCCCGTAACGAAGTTCCTTACCTGTTCTTTCACTTACCTTAAAACGGTCTAATTCTTCATCCTGATTGAAGTAGTTGAAGATAGCACTGTCGTAATGCGAAGAAATGTCAAAAGCCTCGGCAGCAAAACGCTTTCTATCAGCAAGGTCGGTGCTGCCATTCTTATCTCTAAGCAAACCTTCAAGTTTAGCATATTGCTCTCTTGAAGATACAATTAGAACATCTTTAAAGTTTTTAGCAGCAGCTCTGATCAAAGAAATACCACCAATATCAATCTTTTCAATGATATCTTGTTCTGCGGCACCTGATGCTACTGTTTCTTCAAAAGGGTATAAATCAACAATTACTAAGTCTATACCTGGTATTTCGTATTCTTTAGCTTGAGATTGGTCGCCTTCATGATCTCTTCTATGTAAGATTCCACCAAAAATCTTTGGGTGAAGTGTCTTTACCCTACCACCAAAAATGGAAGGGTAACTAGTCAGGTCTTCAACGGGTATGACTTCTGCGCCCTGGTCTTCAATAAACTTCTGAGTTCCGCCTGTAGAGTAGATGGTAACATTATTGGCTTTTAACAACTCAATAATTGGAGCTAGATTATCCTTGTAAAATACTGATACTAAAGCGGATTTGATTTTTATTTGCGACATGTTGAAGGGTAATAACTAAGGTCGCAAAACTAGGGATTTTATATGGATTTTCGAACTACTTCGGCAATCACTTTGGGATAATTTTCGTGTTCTACTTTTAGCACCTTTTTAGCAATTTCTTCTGCCGAATCTGTTGATAATATAGAGCATTTCACCTGAGCAATTATTTTGCCTTCATCATAGTTTTCATTTACATAGTGAATGGTAATACCAGATTCAGTTTCCTGGGCTGCCTTTACTGCTTTATGCACATTCATACCATACATTCCCTGGCCACCAAACTTTGGTAACAAAGCAGGATGAATGTTGAAAATTCTATCGGGATAAGCTTCTACTAACTGTTCTGGTATTAGAAGCATGAAGCCAGCGAGTACTATGTAGTCTACATTTTGCTTTTTTAAGAGTTCAATTATTGACTCCCCAGTTTCCCAGTATGTACGATTATAAACGAAAGAGGGAATATCAAACCTGCTTGCTCTTTCAATTACTTTGGCAGATTTGTTATTGGTGAATACCGATACGATCTCAATGTCCTTGTCTTTCTCAAAAAACTCGAAGAACTTTTGTGCATTAGATCCGCTTCCGGAAGCGAAAATTGAAACTCTCTTTTTACTCATATCCAGATCATACTGATTACTCCTAAAAGCATAATCAGTTTACTTAAAGTACTCAGCCGATTATATGCCTTTATAGTATCGGCTTTGAAAACCCCAAAGATCAGAAAAATAAGTACAACGGTTAGCGTTATGGGTAGAATCATTGAGATGTGACTAATCATAAAAAAAACTGTGATTAGAAATATAATGGCAATTAAGTAGATAAGGCCCTTGGTTTTTTTAATACCGATGGCAATTGGCAAGGTTTTGCAACCAAACCGCTCATCTCCCTTCATATCTTCCATGTCTTTAATGATTTCTCTTATTAGGGTAATAAAACCAGCAAAGACTGCATAGCATAGAATTAGATAATGCTTGTCACCAAAGTACTCACTTACAAGAATCAGGGTGGTCGCAGTTAACAGTGCCACTACAAAGTTTCCAATAAAGGGCAGTCTTTTCAACTGGTTGGAGTAGAGCCAAAGTAGAAATGAGGCTGAAAAATTAATTAGGCCGATATAAATAGAGAGTTTGAAACCTATGATTACTGCTAATAAGTTCAAACCAGTATGACCAGCAATTACCCATCTTCTTTTTAAATCTTTACCTACGATTACCCTATTAGGCTTATTCACCAGATCAATTTTTACATCATAGTAATCATTGATTAAATATCCAGCCCCTGTAATCATTACAGTTGAAGAAACAAGTAGGAAAAATCCTTTGTCTGTTAATATTTGATACCAGCTCTCAGAACCTCCAATGAGAAAAATGGCAGTTAAATATTGTGTAAGTGCAACCATGAAGAGGTTAATCCCTCTTATAAGTTTTAAGTAGTTAAAGAAAAAGGAAGGTTTTAGAACCTTTGAGCGTTGCATTGCTGATATGTACGATACAAAGCTAAACCTGTTTGTATTTTAACCGAACAGTTTACTATGCAATAATTCTATTCGGGTTGATTTGTTCCTTTACAACTCTGCTTTAACTCTGATAGAAATCAATAATATGCTGAGAAAATAGACGATATATTTCTGCCAATTCTGGATCGTTCTTGAGTGCATTGTACTGGTGATCCAGCGTTTCCATATCTCCTCTTTTTGCCGGGCCTGTTTGGGCATTTTCAGGACCTAAATCAAAAGACTTGTTAAGTGTTTCTACAATCAAGGGTTTTAAGAGGTTGAAACCCAGATCGTTTTCCTCTAGTATGTTTTTTGAAATACTAAATAGGTGGTTGGTAAAGTTGCAAGCAAAAACAGCTGCCAGATGAATTACCTTGCGCTGCTGACTGTTCAATACCTTTACAGTGCTACTTATATCACTGGCAACATCTGACAATAAATTGGTAGTCGACTCGGAATCTCCCTCTATACAGATAGGAATGGTTGAAAAATCTGTTGATTTGCCTTTACTGAAAGTTTGAACTGGGTAAAAAACTCCTATGTTTTGTGTTTGCGCATAGCCAAGAGCATTCATTGGTACGGTTCCAGACGTGTGAACAAGAATTGAGTCCTTAGGTAACCTCAATTGCTGTGCAACATCTTCGATAGCATCGTCACTGATGGCCATAACAAAAAGATTTGCATCAACGGCATATAGGTCTGTGGAATCTCCTACAGAGGCATTAAAGTAATCTAATGCAAATTTCTTTGCCTTAGAGATATCTCGATCATAGATATGAGTAATCAAGTGCCCGGCATTTTCCAATGTTCTTGATAAATGCCATGCCACGTTACCCGTTCCCAGAATGGCTATCCTAATTCTGCTCATTTGGATGGAAAGATAATCCTTTTTATGCTTTTGAAAGTTCGTGAATAGCTTCTACCAACCGATCCAAATCATACTTCTTCGTATATACATGTGGAGTTATTCTTGGACCATTGACATTTTCCCACTTAATGGGACTAGTATGGATTTTATAGTTCCTGAACAAAAAATTATGGACCGGACCGGCATCCATTCCTTCAATACCAAAATTGAAAAGTGCTCCGCTTAATTCTGGTGAAGTACTCGTGTAGAATTTTACTTTGTCTAATCCTTTCACCTTATTTACCCAATAAGCTTTCAGATATTTAAGTCGGGCTTCCTTTCTTTCAATTCCAATGGCATTGTGAAAATCAATTGCTGAACCTATTGCTTGTTCTGTGGCAAATGAACGTGTACCAATATTCTCAAACTTTCTGATGTTATCGGTTTGTGTCTCAGGGGAGGCTAGAAGCGGCCATACGTCTTTGATCTTTCCTTTTCGTATATAGAGCATGCCTGTACCAAATGGGGCACACAGCCATTTATGCAGGCTCGTTCCAAAAAAGTCACAGCCTAAATCAGACACTTTGAAATTAAGGTGTCCAAAGGTATGAGCTCCATCTACAACAGATAAGATTCCATTCTCTCTCGCCATAGCACATAGTTGTTTTGCTGGCATTATGTGACCAGTCCAGTTAATCATTTGTGTGATATGGAAAACTCTTGTTCGAGGTGTAATAGCTTGTCGAAACTTAGAGATAACTTCTGTATTACTTTCCATAGGTATATCAAAGTCGAGCCAGACTAGCTTAATACCATCTCGCCTCTCTCTTTGTTTCCAGGCATTGATCATATTTGGGTAATCATATTTGGTGAGTACCACTTCATCTCCAGCCTTTAAATCAAGACCGAAAATCACTGTGTTAATGGCTTCAGTGGTATTTCTGTTAATGGCAATTTCATCAGGACTTACCCCTGCAAGGTCAGCAAGTTTGGCTCTAAGAGGCTCGCGTCCCTGATCCAGAATTCTCCACATGTAGTACGAAGGTGCTTCATTGCTGTAGGCATAGTAACGATTAGCAGCATCTTGAACTACCTTGGGCTGAGGACTAACTCCTCCATTATTAAGGTTAATGATAGAGGAAGAGGTAGTATAGGCTTGCTGAATTCTTGCCCATAGGTCTTCGTTTTCAGAAGCGGCAAGAGGGTCTAATTGGTTCAGTTCTTTAAAAGCATTCGAAATGTCTTCGGCTAGTGTTTTATTAAAAAGTGAGCCAATGGATAATGTGCCTGCCGTTAGAAAAGTTTTACGTAAGAATGATCTGCGATTGTTCATTTAAGTGGTTTTGCTTCCACTCAAATTAGCCAAAATAGGAGAGAACGAAAATTGACTTTATGCAAACCCCTTATCTCTCATTTTAACAAACTCTGAATATCTTCTTCTGGTAGCAATAATGAAGCCTATGATCATTATGATTGTACCGATCCAGAGAATGTTTATGTGTGGCTTTTCTATGGCCTGCAGAATGACCCAATCTGTTCTTGAAGTTTCTATGGCTAAGCTAATGGAACCATTATCAGGGTCTATATTTTCCAAAGTCACTCTTGAGGCTATTTCCTGATTTAACACAGGTGGTCGGGCTACAATATTTTGTTTCTGAATTATAAACTGTGGTCTAAGCTTATACTTTTCACCCTCTTCTGCAAAAACAGTGATGTTTGCCCTTATGGCAATATCATTTGGTCCTAGTTCTATGAAATTAACAGCATGTACTTTTTCCAGACCGTTATACTGAGCTACATAATCATTAATAAAGAATCGTTGTCCAATAGAGTCCAGCTTTATAATTTCCTTTTCATTCCAATCCGTAAACTCATCCTCAAAGTCATGTTGTAAGGCTACAAACGTATAGAGGTCTCGGTTCCACTGTTTTTTAATATCTGGAGAAACCAGAGTTTGGCCTCCCATGTCATTGTTTACTTGAGTGCGAGGATATAGTGTGAAGCTTTTGCCTGTTCTCACAGAAGTGTATTTAATTTCGTGATATGTATTTTCCGGAGTTCGGAAATACAAAGTGTCACCTTCCTGAGCATAAGTTTTGCCATCTTTTATAATTGGTTGTATGGCAACCTTGTAATGCGGGTTTGGTGTTGGATCAAGATAGGATTTCTTCACATAGCCGGGAATACCTTGAGCACTCATACCTTCTCCTCTGTAAAGTAGTTCGTAACCACCCATGTTCTTCTTGGTTTGAAGAAATAGTACAACATTGTTTGTATTCTGTTCTTCTGTGAACTCGTTGCTTATCTTGGTTGTATTTACTGATATTACCTTGGAATAACCCTCTGAAAACATAATACCAATGAGCATCATAGCTATTCCAATATGTGCAATAGAACCACCTGTAAGCTTATAGCTTTTACTTTTAAATAGACTAACCAGAATATATGTGTTGGACACAATGGAGTAAACCCCTGCTACCAGAATAACTATGTAAATAGGATCAAAAATTTTAGTAGTAGTGAATATGATAGCGGACAATACAAGTGAAATTAAAATCGGAAAGGATATAGCCGACTTAAGTTTTTCCTTGTCCATCTTTTTCCAGAAGAAAAACTGACCTGTTCCCGACAATAAAGCTATTGCTATTCCAAACCATAGTTGCCATTGAGAGTAAAACTCAACTTGATTTGTTGGTGGAGCTAATGAGGACAGACCTCCGAAAAACTCTATAATTTTGTTGATTACCGGAAAAGAGGTTGGCACTAATACTTGAAAAGACATCAAACACAAGGTGAGTGCTCCAATAAAAATCCAGAATTCTCTTGAATAAGTAGAAGCTTCTTTATCTGAAGTCGGTATTCTTTTCCAAACTGATGCTGCTAATGCTATACTACCAATTAGAAAGAATAATAGATAGATCAGCAATTGTCCAGAAAGGCCAAGATCGGTAAATGAGTGAACGGAAGTATTTCCTAAAATTCCACTTCTTGTGAGGAATGTGGCGTATAAGATCAATATGAATGTTGCAATGACCAATACGATTGATGTTTTCAAAGCAGTTTCACTCTTTTTAAAAACTATCATTGTATGCATACTGGCGATTAGAATAAGCCATGGCACATAAACAGCATTTTCTACAGGGTCCCAATTCCAATAGCCCCCAAAGTTGAGCGTTTCATAGGCCCAATATCCTCCCATTATAATTGCAGTTCCCAGAATTACTCCACCAAATATTGTCCATGGGAGGGCAGGCCTTATCCAATCTTTAAAATCTTTTCTCCATAAGCCAGCTATACAGAATGAGAATGGCACAAGAGTAAGAGAAAAGCCCAGAAAGGTCATTGGTGGGTGTATAACCATCCAGTAGTTTTGGAGTAATGGATTTAGCCCTGTTCCGTCACTAGGTACGAAGTTGGGGTTAATTAAGAACCTGGGATCTTCAATAACATCCCTGAGAAGAATAAAAGGAGAACTGCCCAGCTTGAATTCTCCAAAGAACACTACCCCTAAAATCATTGAAGTAAGAAATGCCTGAACCATTGAGAAGACGGTCATCACAGGAGCTTCCCACTTTTTGTTGGTCTTTATCAGTACAAAACCAAGTAATGCATTCCAGAGTGTCCATATTAGAAAACTACCTTCTTGACCTTCCCAAAAGCAAGCTATCATATAGTGCACAGCCAGATTTAGAGAAGAATGACTCCAAGCATAGTGGTATTCAAAGTAGTGGAAGTAAATAATCAGAAAAAGTGTTACGGCTGTAGCAATAACGGCCACACCATGTGCTATAAAAACCCTTCTGCCGAAACTAACCCAGGAATCCTTTCCTAATTCATTGTTCAATGCTGCTTTACCATAAGCAAAGGTTGCCAGTATTGATGTTACAAATGAAATGATGACAAATATGTGTCCAGCATTTCCAATACCAAGGTGAATTGTTTGGTCCTCCAAAATCTTTGAGGTTTATATTTTAAGAAAGGCTTATTAAAGCGTTGTCTCTTCGTACTTAGAAGGGCATTTCAGCAAAACCTTGTCCGCCATGAAACGATCGTTCTTATATCCTCCTATTACTACTACCTTATCAGAGTTCATCAAATCCGAAGGCATTGGACTGTTAAGGAATACCGTTTGTTCTTTTTGGTTGTCATCAACGAGGATGAACTCAACCGTTAGCCTGTCTTCACTTGGTTTCACACCAACAATTTGACCTGCACTATTTTTCTTTAATTCACCAACCACATGGATGGTGCTCTCCTTGCCAGTTTCTGACATTGCATAAGCTTCATCGAAAGTAACATAAGAACTGGCACTGCTTGAAGTAGAGACAATCACTGCAATTGCTATGGCAATAACAATGATGCCTATTAGACTTGACTTTTTCATAACCTCTTCACTTTACATTTCGAAATCAAAAGTAAGACACAAAGGCCTAAGAATTAACCTTTTCCTTAAAAACCTCTCGTTCTATTTTAGAGATTTTTCTGTCGATTGAAATGGTGTAAACAATCAGGCCGGTAAAAATGATAAGTATTACACCGACAACTACATATATCTTTCCATTTGATCGCATGAAATCTGCCATTTCTACGGAATCGTTATTGTAATCAGCGTCAG
The DNA here is from genome assembly GCA_947493005.1 of uncultured Roseivirga sp. Classification (GTDB taxonomy): domain Bacteria; phylum Bacteroidota; class Bacteroidia; order Cytophagales; family Cyclobacteriaceae; genus Roseivirga. The sequence goes on along the minus strand of CANLOY010000008.1, from coordinate 108,857 downwards.
TAATTGAATATTTTTCACCTGTTTTCAAGCTGTCCAATTCCTGAGAGAAAGCTGCAAGGTTGAAAATTAGAAATAGGGTTATCGTTAGAACTCTTTTCATAAGTTAATCTTCTAATGCTCTTGTAATTCTTTTGGAACGTAATTTCAACTCAGCGATCCATACACCAAGTAAAGTCCAACCAATAACTGCTGGGTAAAAAACTACCCGAAGCTTACTATCTAGATCGTAAAAGTTGAAACCAGGGTTTCCTCCATTTCCAGGGTGTAAGGAATCTGTCATTCGCGGAAGTATAAAGAGTAGTGGAATCATGGCAGCGTATGCGAAAATGTTAAACACACCACTGATCCTGCCTCTTTGTTGTTCGTCTGTTAGGGAGTTTCGGAGTATTTGATATGCGAAATAGATCAAGAGACAAATTGCCGCAGAATTTTGCTTTGGATCACCACTCCACCAATCGCCCCATGCATATTTTGCCCATAGCATTCCTGTAACAAGACCAAGCACTCCAAATAGAATACCTGAGTTTGCTAAGGCTATCGATTTGTCGTCAAAATCCAGATTGCCAGAACTCAGGTACTTAATGGCATAGACCATAGACCCAGTAAGTAATATGATCATACCAAACCACATGGTTACATGGAAATGCTGGTTTCGAATGGTTTCATTGAGAATGCTTAACCTAGGAACATCAAGTAACATTCCAGCAAGTATGGTGTAGATTAGCAGAGCTATGGCTAGTATTTTCCACCAGTTCTTTTTCATGCTATGAGTACTTTTTAGTGAGACTCTTACTTAATGAACGACCAAAGAGTTTGCTTACCCAACCCCTGATTTTTCATTAGCTGCGCCAAAGATACGGGAATAGCAAATAGGAAAGTGTAAAAGTGATTACGTTTATTGCCAGCAAAGTAACAAATTCATCAATACTGCCCGATCTATCTAAACCATCCAGTGCACTTTTAGAGAGCTTTATAACAATTAATAGTAGTGGTATTAATGTTGGAAAACTAAGAATGGCCACCAAGGTATGACTATTTGGAGCTTTAGACGCTATTGCGGAAACCATAGTCAGCGCAGAGGAAAGCCCTAATGAGCCAAATGCAACAACAACCAAGAAGAAAGGTAAATCTTGAACAGGATTTCCCATCACGAATGAATAGAATATTAAGCCTATTAGTGCCATGACTATCATGAGTAAGCCATAGTATATGGTCTTGGATATTATGAAAACCTCAGGTTTTACCAATGAGTAGTAGTAAAGAAGCCTCCCTTGAGATTCCTGAATAAAACTTTTTGCTACTGCATTAGTAGCAGTGAATAATATAATGATCCAATAAAGGGCATTCCAGGTAATTGGTTTAATAATACCAACCTTAAGATTAAAACTCATGTAGCAAACAAAGATCGTTGAAGCTAAATAGAGGATTATCCCATTTAGTGCATATCGTTGCCTCCACTCTGAGAGAAACTCTTTTTTAATCAATGTGATGAGGCTGGAGTTCTTCATATGTCGATGTAAATATATTATGTTTGCCACCAACCTTGAAACCATTGTGAGCTTTTAAGCATGCCAAACAGTAAAATCAGGCATATAGGAAAAACCATTACATGGAGAATAGTCGGAACGATTGACACCATGATTCTCGCATGGATAATTTCTGGTGACCCCATGACTGGTTTTAAAATTGGTACAGCAGAAATTGTTACCAAAATGGTGCTCTATTATCTTCATGAAAGGACCTGGTATAAATTAAACTTTGGTTTAGAGCGCAAGAAGAGGAGTGAAAGAGCCGCAAAAGTATCGGAAAACATTGTCAAACAGGATTTCAAAATTGATGGCTTAAAGAGGAGCAAGCAGCTTGAGCAACAACCGGTATTAGTCTGGTTTACCGGACTGTCAGGTTCTGGAAAGTCAACAATGGCTAACCTTTTAGAAATGGAACTTCATGAGAAGGGATATAAGACCTATTTGTTGGATGGTGATAATGTAAGGCATGGCCTTTGTCGAGATCTTGGTTTTTCCGAAGATGATAGGGTTGAGAATATTAGAAGAATCGGAGAGGTTGCTAAGTTGTTTTTGGATGCTGGTGTAATAGTGTTATGTGCATTCGTCTCTCCTTTTTCAAAAGATCGTGATAATGCGAAAAAGCTAGTGGGGTCGGGTCGATTCGTGGAGGTTTTTGTTGACTGTCCAATTGAAGTTTGTGAAGAAAGAGATGTTAAGGGCCTATATAAAAAGGCTAGAAAAGGAGAGATAAAAGACTTTACAGGGATTAGCTCCCCTTTCGAAAAGCCAATCAATGCGGACCTTGTATTAAAAACTGCTGAGAAAAGTCCGAATGAACTCCTAGAAGAACTCTTACAAAGAATTGAACCTCAGATTATAGCGGAAAACAATGCCTAGTTATAACTTAACACACCTTAAAGAATTAGAATCAGAAGCGATTTATGTTATACGTGAAGTTTACGCTCAATTCGAAAAACCAGGCATCTTGTTTTCAGGTGGTAAGGATTCCATTGTTGTTACACATTTAGCCAGAAAAGCCTTTTGGCCATCAAAAATTCCTTTTCCTTTGATCCATATTGACACAGGGCATAATTTCAAAGAAACAATAGAGTTCAGAGATAACCTTATAAATGAGGTAGATGCTGAACTCATTGTTTGTTCAGTTCAAAATTCAATAGATGAAGGAAGAGTTAGAGAGGAAACGGGTAAGAATGCTACAAGAAACTGGCTTCAGATTACAACATTACTAGATTCAATAGAAGAGCATGGCTTTGATGCGTTAATGGGAGGTGCAAGGCGAGACGAAGAAAAGGCTAGAGCCAAAGAACGTTTCTTTTCGCATCGTGACGATTTTGGGCAATGGGATCCTAAAAATCAGAGACCTGAGCTTTGGAATATATTTAATGGAAAGAAAAACTTTGGGGAACACTTCAGAGTTTTCCCAATAAGTAACTGGACAGAAATGGATGTCTGGCAATACATTCTAGAGGAGAGCATTTCAATACCTTCACTATACTTTGCTCACCATAGAGATGTAGTATGGAGGGATAATGCCTGGCTTCCCAATTCGGAATTTCTGAAACTAAGAGAGGGTGATAAAGTAGTTAACAAAAAAGTCAGGTTTAGAACTTTGGGAGATATTACGATTACTGGAGGGATTGAATCTAGTGCTAATACTTTGGGAAAAATAATTAGTGAAGTCGCAGTTGTTAGGCAAACAGAAAGAGGCAATCGAGCTGATGATAAACGTTCTGAAACAGCGATGGAGGATCGCAAAAGGGAGGGGTATTTTTAATGGATAGCGCTTATCTCGATATGGAACTTTTACGCTTTACCACAGCAGGTAGTGTCGATGATGGAAAGAGCACTTTGATCGGAAGATTATTGTATGATAGTAAATTGATATTTGAAGATCAATTGAAACAGGTGACCGACTCAAGCAAGAAAAGAGGGTTAGACCATGTTGATCTATCCTTATTGACTGATGGATTGAAAGATGAACGGGAACAAGGTATTACGATAGATGTTGCTTATAGGTATTTTGCGACTCCAAAGCGAAAATTCATTATTGCAGATACCCCTGGCCATATTGAATATACAAGAAACATGGTTACGGGAGCTTCAACAGCTAACCTTGCCTTAATTTTGATTGACGGGCGAAAGGGCATTGTTGAACAAACTTTAAGACATAGTTTTATTGCTTCCTTGCTTCAGATTCCTCATTTGGTTGTCTGTATTAATAAAATGGATTTAGTGGATTTTAGTGAGGCTGTTTTTGATCGAATTAAATCTCAATATGAAGAATTCGCTTCAAGGCTTGATGTCAAAGACATTCGCTTTATTCCAATTAGCGCATTAAATGGAGATAATGTAGTTAACAGGTCAGAAAACATGAATTGGTATGAGGGGTCTACATTGTTATATACTTTGGAATCCATTCATATCGCCAGTGATCATAACCACATTGATTGTCGTTTCCCTGTTCAAACCGTAATAAGACCCAAGAATGGTCAGTATCATGATTATCGAGGTTATGCGGGGCGTGTAGCTGGAGGGGTATTTAAAAAGGGAGATGAAGTAGTAGCACTTCCTTCTGGTTTTACTTCCAAAATAGCAGGCATTCATACTATGACAGGTGAAGTCAGTGAGGCTTTTGCCCCAATGTCGGTCAGTATTACTCTTGAAGACGATATTGATATTGGACGTGGTGATATGATTGTCAGACAGAACAATCAACCTGACATTACTCAGGAGATGGATGTGATGCTATGTTGGTTCAATCAGGCGGCACCTCAGGTAAGACAAAAGTTTGCTTTGCTTCATTCAAATAATGAAGCCAAAACAATGATAAAGGCCATTCATTATAAACTGGACATTAATACTTTACATCGAAACGAAGATGACAAGGAAGTTCAAATGAATGATATTATTCGCGTAACATTAAGAACTACAAAGCCTATCATGAAGGATTCATATCATAGAAATAGATTTACAGGATCTCTCATATTAATAGATATAATGACTAATGAGACAGTTGCCGCTGGAATGATCCTTTGATATGGATAGAGAAGAGCTTAGATGGTTATTGGATGTGGCAAAAGAGGCAAGCTTGCTTGCTGGAAAAGCCATTTTAGATATTTATAATTCAGAAGACTTTAGAGTTGAGAGAAAAGATGATGACTCTCCATTGACCATAGCTGATAAATCTGCCCATAATATTATCTTATCTCATTTACGTAAAACGAATATTCCGGTTTTAAGTGAGGAAGGTAGGAGCATTCCTTTTTCTGAACGTAAGAACTGGTCCCATCTCTGGATAGTAGACCCTCTTGACGGGACAAAAGAGTTTGTCAAAAGGAATGGTGAGTTTACTGTAAATATCGCTTTGTTTTTTAAGGGTAAATCAGTTTTAGGAGTTGTTTATGCACCTGTTTTGGATAAGCATTATTTTGGTGGGATTGGTCTTGAGTGCTCAGTTAAGGAGAAACAAAAAACACAATCATTGGTTGGCTCGGTAGGATTTGACTCGCAAAAAGTTGGTCAGAAAGTAGTCGCTTCCAGATCACATTTAAACAAGGAGACTCAAGACTTTTTGAATGGCCTTCAGGAACCTGAAATAACTAGCATGGGGAGTTCTCTTAATTTTATGCTTTTAGCAGAAGGAAAAGCGGACATTTACCCTAGATTTGCCCCTACTATGGAGTGGGACACCGCTGCATCCCATGCTATACTTTTGGGATTAGGAATGAAAATAAATGATATGGATGACAATCCTCTCAAATACAATAAGGAAGATTTATTAAATCCTTATTTTTGCGCGCAATAAAAAAAAATTAAAATGTCCAAAGACAGAATAGCGATAATAGGATTAGGTTATGTTGGCTTACCATTAGCGGTGGCTTTTGCTGAAAAATATAAGGTTGTTGGCTTCGATATAAACGAACCACGGATTAATGAACTGAATAGTGGACATGATCACACTCTTGAAGTTGAAGACACTCTTTTAAAATCAGTATTGAATGGCAAGGATGCTGAAATAGGACTTTATAATACAAATCAAGAATCCGAACTGTCTGGCTGTAATATTTTTATTGTTACTGTACCAACGCCAATTGATGAAGATCAAAACCCTGATCTTACCCCTTTAATTAAAGCTTCTGAGGCTGTCGGTAGTATTTTGAAAAAGGATGATATTGTAATATATGAATCTACTGTTTATCCAGGAGCCACTGAAGAAGATTGTGTGCCAATTTTGGAAGCTAAATCTGGGTTAAAATATAATACTGATTTTTACTGTGGTTATTCACCTGAGAGAATTAATCCAGGTGACAAGGAACACACTGTTACCAAAATCTTAAAAGTCACCTCGGGGTCTACACCAGAAATCGCAGAGAGGGTTGATCAATTATATAAGAGTGTAATTACCGCTGGTACTTTCAAGGCGGCTAGCATTAAAGTTGCTGAAGCGGCCAAGGTAATTGAAAATTCTCAAAGGGATATCAATATTGCATTCGTAAATGAATTGGCAATGATTTTCAACAAAATGAATATTGATACCGTTGATGTGTTGGAAGCTGCTGGAACAAAATGGAATTTCTTGCCATTCAGACCTGGGCTTGTAGGAGGCCATTGTATAGGTGTTGATCCTTATTATTTGGCGCAAAAGGCTAAGAAGACTGGCTACTACCCACAAATTCTTCTTGCTGGCAGACGTTTAAATAACTCAATTGGTCCTTATGTTGGGAGTCAAATGGTTAAGCTTCTTATGAAAAAGGGCAAGGTTGTTAATAATTCAAAAGTCCTTGTGTTAGGAATAACTTTTAAAGAAAACTGTCCTGATATTAGAAACTCACGTGTTATTGATATTATTCAGGAATTACGAGAGTTTGATGTAGCAGTGGATGTTTACGATCCTTGGGCAAATCCTGAAGAAGTGAAGCATGAATATGATATAGACTTAATTTCATCTTTGGATTTGAATAACTACGATGGGATCGTTCTGGCTGTTTCACATAATGAATTCAATGATGGACTTATAAGTGGAGTTGATAATGATACAGTGATTTATGATGTGAAGTCATTTTTACCTAAGGAACAGATAACGGCAAGATTATAATGGCTAAGATTCTTATCACGGGAACAGCAGGGTTTATTGGTTTTCATTTAGCCAAGAAACTTCTGGAAAGAGGGGACGAAGTTGTTGGTCTGGATTGTATCAATGACTATTATGATATTCGTGTTAAACATGGAAGACTGAATGAGACAGGAATTAACCATGAGGCAGTTGAATATAATAAGCTGATTCAAAGTGATAAATATGAAAATTATCGATTCATAAAGCTTCAGTTAGAAGATTCTGATAACATAAATAAGTTGTTCAAAGCTGAATGCTTTGATAAGGTCATTAATCTCGCAGCTCAAGCAGGCGTAAGATATAGTCTAAAGAATCCCAAGGCATATGTAGATAGTAATATAATAGGTTTCGTTAATATCCTCGAAGCCTGTAGGCACAATAAGGTAAAACATCTTGCTTATGCAAGCAGCTCTTCGGTGTATGGCTTAAACGAAACAAGACCATTTTCTACCAGCCATAATGTAGATCACCCCATAAGCTTGTATGCCGCAAGCAAAAAAAGCAATGAGCTTATGGCGCATACTTATAGCCATTTGTTTGGATTGCCAACTACAGGGCTTAGATTTTTTACGGTTTATGGGCCATGGGGTAGACCAGATATGGCACTTTTTCTTTTTACAGAGGCCATCTTAAAAGATGAACCTATTAACGTATTTAACAATGGTGAGATGTCTCGTGATTTCACTTATGTTAATGATATAGTAGAGGGGGTAACTCGAGTTAATGACAATCCACCTACAGGAAATGCAAGTTGGTCTGGAGCTGATCCTGATCCAGGCTCTTCAAAAGCGCCATACAAGATTTATAATATAGGTAATAATGCTCCAGTGAAGCTCATGGATTTTGTAGCTACAATAGAGAATAGTGTCGGAAAAAAAGCAAAAAAGAATTTTATGCCAATGCAAGCTGGGGATGTTACAGCTACTTATGCAGATGTGCAGGACTTGATTGATGACCTTGATTATAAGCCAGAGACAAGCCTTGATTATGGTGTAGAGCAATTTATTAAATGGTATAGAGAGTTCTATAAGATATAAAATCAGATTAATGAAGAAGCAAATACAAATGGTAGACCTAATAGGTCAATATACTCAGATTAAGGAAGAAGTCAGATTGGAATTTGACAGAGTTCTTGACTCAGCATCCTTTATTAATGGCCCTGTTGTGAAAGAATTTCAAGCTGATCTGGAATCCTATCTTCAAGTAAAGCATGTTATCCCATGTGCTAATGGAACAGACGCTTTACAAGTGGCTATGATGGTAAATGATTTTCCCGAAGGTGCAGAAGTATTGGTTCCTTCATATACTTACGTAGCAACAGTGGAAGTTATTGCACTTCTTGGTTTTAAGCCTGTTTTTGTGGAAGTTTATCCAGACAGCTTTAACATTGATATAGAAGATTTAGAATCTAAAATAACCTCTAAATCTGTTGCTATTGTTCCTGTTCATCTCTATGGACAATGTGTAGATATGGAGCGACTAATGAGTGTTGCCAGAAAAAATGGACTCAAAGTAATTGAAGATACTGCTCAAGCCATTGGAGCTAATTATATATTTTCTGATGGAAAACGAGCTAAGGCCGGAACAATTGGAGATGTAGGAACCACTTCTTTTTTCCCATCGAAGAACCTTGGGTGCTATGGTGATGGTGGAGCTATAATGACCAATAACGATGAATTGGCGACAAAGATGCGGATGGTTGTAAATCATGGTCAAAGCAAGAGATATTATCACGATTCTATTGGGGTCAACTCCAGACTTGATTCTTTACAGGCAGCCGTACTGAAAGTCAAGTTGAAATATCTTGATGGTTATAATGAGTCGCGTCAGAAGGTTGCCGAAATGTATGATAAAGCCTTTTCAGAAACAGATTTGATCATTCCTCCATTTAGGTCAAATTTTTCCACTCATGTTTTTCACCAATATACTGTGAAGCTAGCGGATAGTGTGGATCGGGATGGATTGAATACATTTCTTGCTGAGAGAAAGGTACCTTCCATGATTTACTATCCGGTTCCTAATCATTTGCAAAAAGCATATTCATATTATGGATATAACGAAGGGGACTTTCCATTGACTGAAGATTTATGCTCAAGAGTTATCTCGTTTCCTATTCACACAGAAATGCAGCCTGAGACTCAAGAGTATATTGTTAGAAATGTTCTTGAATTTGTGTCCAAATAGTTTGTCTTCCTAACCTAGCTTTTCAAGTGTAGTTTCTGTACTACCCCGTTTCAATTATAAATAAACTTTTTCTACTAATTATTTGTAGCTTATAAATATTGAGTAATTTTGTTACTCAATATTGCTAGGTTGTTAATTGTGACCGACCGGGCGAAGCTGTATTATGCTTGAAGCTCTTATTTCATCAAAAACAAGAATTAAATTACTACTTAGACTGTTTCTTAATCCTGGAACAAAGGCATACTTGCGTGGTTTGGCGGATGAATTTGGGGAGAGTACTAATTCAGTTCGATTAGAACTTAACAGGTTTGAAGATGCTGGAATGCTTTCATCAGATTATGTTGGCAATAAGAGAGTGTTTAAAGCAAATGTTCGATACCCACTTTTTGGTGAGATCAGGAAAATATTGCTTAAGTATACTGGACTTCAAGAGATCATTGATGAAGTTATTGAACATTTAGGAGATCTGAATAAGGTTTACTTGACCGGAGACTTAGCATTGGGTAAGCAGTCTGATGTAATTAGTCTGGTTCTAATAGGTAGTCCAGATAAGCATTATTTAATTCATTTGATTTCTAAAGCTGAGAAGCTCACGTCTAAAAAAATACAGTATTTAATATACTCTCAGGCTGAAGAAAGAGCTTTAAATCTTGATAAAGAACAAAACCTACTTCTTTGGCATGAATAGAATCGGTGAATCATATTGGACTGCATTCTACACTAAGCCGAGATGTGAGAAGAAGGCGGCAGATAGGTTATTGGCAAAAGGTCTGGAGGTATATTGTCCTACAAGAACAGTTGTCAAGCAGTGGTCAGATAGAAAGAAAAAGGTTGTTGAGCCAGTATTTTCATCTTATTTGTTTGGTAAAGCAGATGATTTACAGAGGGTAGAGTTTCTAATGGATCCTGGAATAGTCTCCAATGTGCGTTGGCTTGGTAAACCGGTTAAGATAAGCGATTCTGAGATTTCGGAAATAAAATTATTTTTGGAAGAACATCCAGTTGTAGATGTTTTTTCTAAACAATTCGCTGAAAAAGAAGAAGTTAACATTGTTTCAGGTCCATTATCAGGGTTTTCTGGAACAGTTAAATACACGAAAGGAAGTAGGATTGTTTTAAGAGTAGAAAGTCTCGGTTTAGAGTTGCAGGCTGAGGTTAGTATAAATCGATTGGAGAAAATAAGATAAACAGTGTGTAAGGTCTAAAGGTTGTTCGAAACTCCTATATTTGTCGCGATTGTTCGAACCCTCCTCTATTTGAAGTAGTCAAACATGAAAAAAATACATAGATTCAATAGTACAGATTTAATCTATTCTGGTTTTTTGTTAAATGTGTTTAACGTATTAATCAAGGTTGTGAGATTTAATATTTTATTTCTTTTAGTTGCTTTTTTAGCTCTACAGAACATACCTCTAAATGCTCAAGTTGGTGGTATTGATCTAAAGATAATACGTGTTGATGAGCTATCAGATAGCCAAATCTTGGACTACATACGTCAAGCTGAAGAACGTGGACTTAGTCAGCAAGAATTAGAGACACTTGCTAGACAACAAGGTGTTTCTGAAAATGAGATAGCCAAGTTAAGAAGAAGAATCGAATCTTTAAAAGGAGGAGCTAAGGAGATTAGTAGCTCAACTAAAGAGACTAATACAAGGAGGTCATCTGTAGTTCTTACTCAAAATGATGTTTTTGGTTCTCTTGCTGGGGATGTTACTTCAAATTTGACTGATTTAGAAAAATCAATTTTTGGTTTTGATTTGTTTCAAAAAAGGAGTTTGACTTTCGCGCCAAACCTTAGACTTCCTACTCCAATCGATTATGAATTGGGTCCTGGTGATGAACTTGTGGTTGATTTGTGGGGAGATGTTCAACAGTTTTTTAACCTTGAAGTTTCACCTGAAGGAACAGTTCGCCCAGAAGGTTTAAGCCCAATTTATGTTAATGGCCTATCTATAAAAGAGGCTGCCAATAAGGTTATTGATAGATTGAGCCAGACCAATAGTGGTTTGAAACCAAGAGACGGAAGTGCCCCGACCATTTTTCATCAGGTAAGTCTTGGTAATATTAGAACTATAAATGTGGAAGTGGTAGGAGATGTTGCTAAACCAAGCCTTTACGCGCTTCCTTCATTGGCAACAGTTTATACAGCATTGCATGCAGCGGGAGGACCTACTGTTGATGGCACATTTAGGAATATTCGACTCGTTAGAAACAACAGATTAATAGGTGAAATAGACATTTATTCGTTTCTTACTGATGGTATTCGTTCTGGTGATCAGCGTCTTAAGAATGGTGACGTGATTATTGTTCGACCTTATGAGACTAGAGTAGAATTAGTAGGGAATGTTAAGAGACCAGGGCTATTTGAATTAAAAAATGGTCAAAATTTTGAAACCCTTCTTAAATATGCTGGAGGTTTTTCTAGTAATGCTTTTAAATCCACTATTACTGTTAAGAGGTTTGGAGAAAAGGAAAGAGAAATCATTGATGTTAACACTGATGAGTTCTCTAAATTTATTCCACAAGATGGAGACTTCATTGAAGTAAGTGGTATTCTTGATAGATTCTCGAATCGCGTTATTATTAATGGCGCAATTTTCAGGGAAGGCGAATATGAACTGACTGAAAGTTTAACATTAAAACAATTGATTGAAAGAGCAGGTGGATTGAGAGGAGATGCATACCTTACTAGAGCCACTATTTACAGGACTAATGAAGATTTCTCTCAATCTACAATCCCTATTGATCTAGATAACCTTATGGACGGGAGTATCACAGATATTTCATTGTTGAGAGAAGATGTGGTCAAAATAACTTCAATTTATGATATCAGAGAAGAGTATCATGTTCAAATTACAGGAGAAGTGTTAGAGAATGGAGTGTATCCATTTTTTAACCAAATGACTGTTCAAGATTTAATAGTACTTTCCGGAGGTTTAAAAGAATCTGCTTCTGGATCATTAATTGAAATATCCAGAAGGAATAAGAATAGCAGTACTAACTCGACCGCAGAGATCTTGACTTTGGCTATTGATGAAAATTTATCTTTAAATAGTGAGGATAGATCTCTAGTCTTGGAACCTTTTGATCAGGTTTATATTAGAAAATCTCCTGGTTATACAATTCAAGAACAAGTTACCGTGGAAGGAGAAGTTCTTGCTCCCGGTGTTTATACTATTAGTCGAAAAGATGAGCGTGTTTCTGACATACTTCTCAGAGCTAAGGGACTTTCTCCATATGCGTACCCTAAAGGTGCCATTTTAATAAGGAAAACAGAGTTTTCGGATTTAAAATCTAATGATGAAATAAGTCAGGAATATCTGCAGCAGTTAAGGAAAAAAGTTCTTAGCGATGAGTCTGAACTTAAGAATATTAGTCAAGTTAGGTTGATTGAGCGATTGGATAAGATCGAAAACCGCTCTTATGGTAATGAGCAAGATGATTTAAAAGGGAGTAAATTTAAAAAGGACTTGATTGAGGATATTTCTAGGCAAGACTCCTTGATCAAAGATGTCGTAATTTTAGAAGAGGAACCAGTGGCGCTTGATTTGAATGAAATTTTGAAAGAACCTGGTTCCAAGTACGATTTTATAGTAAGGCCAGGAGATGTAATATCTATCCCTGGAAAACTAGAAACTGTAAGAGTTGCTGGTGAAGTAACTTCACCACTTAATATTCGATATGATGAATCATTTGGTTTTAAAGATTACATACATCAATCGGGAGGTTTTCAAGCAACAGCAAAAAAAGGGCGTAGTTATGTTCAATACCCAAACGGGGAACGCAAAGGGGTGAGAAAATTTTTGTGGTTTAAAAAATACCCTAAAATCGAACCCGGTTCGACAATTTTTGTAAGTAGGAGACCAAAAAAGTCAAAAACATCAATTCAAGAAGTGCTGGCAATCACTTCAAGTTTGGCAACTCTGGTATTTTTAGTTGATAGGATAGTTGGTAACTAAAGACAATGAGTTCGTATCTCCATTAGGGATATTAAAAGAGTAGTATATGATTTCGAAGCAAGCTGATATAAATTATTTTAAACATTCGAGCGCCATTGTAGATGAAGGGTGTTCAATTGGAGAAGGAACTAAAATTTGGCATTTTTCGCATATCATGCCTGATTGCTCAATAGGTCAAAATTGTAATATTGGCCAAAACGTGGTTGTAAGTCCTGAAGTTGTCTTGGGAAATAATGTTAAAATCCAGAACAATGTGAGCATCTATACAGGAGTTAAATGTGAAGATGATGTGTTTTTAGGCCCATCAATGGTTTTTACGAATGTTATTAACCCCAGAAGTGCGGTTAATAGAAGAGGGCAATATTCCGAGACTATAGTTAGAAAAGGAGCATCTATTGGTGCAAATGCCACTATTGTTTGTGGACATAATATTGGAGAGTTTGCTTTTATAGGTGCCGGAACAGTCGTCACTAAAGAAGTTCCTGCATATGCACTTATTGTGGGTAATCCTGGCAGGCAAGTTGGTTGGATGAGCGAGTATGGGCACAGATTAAAATTCAATGAGGAGAACATTGCTGTATGTATTGAATCTGGAAATAAATACCAAATAGAAGATAATATCGTAACAAAAATTTCATGAAGCATTTCGCATTGATTGGTGCTGCGGGGTACATAGCCCCGAGACATTTGAAAGCCATTAAAGATACCAATGGTAATCTTATAGCGGCCCTAGACAAATTTGATAGTGTAGGAATAATGGATTCTTATTTTCCGAATGCTGACTTCTTTGTAGAGTTTGAGAGATTTGACCGGCATTTAGAAAAACTTAAATATGAAAAGGGTATTCAACTAGATTATACGAGCATTTGTACTCCTAATTACTTGCATGATGCACATATCAGAATGGCACTTCGAGTTGGTTCTGATGCTATTTGTGAGAAGCCATTGGTTTTGAACCCATGGAATATTGATGCTTTAAGTAAGATTGAAGAAAATACTGGCCAGAGAATTTGGAATATCCTACAATTGAGGGTTCACCCTAGTATTATTGCACTTAAGAAAAAAATTGAAGAAGGGCCAAAAGGTAAAATCTATGATATCGATTTAACTTATTTAACTTCTCGAGGACATTGGTACTATACTTCATGGAAGGGTGATGCACAGAAATCAGGAGGTATTGCCACTAATATTGGTGTTCATTTTTATGACATGTTAAGTTGGATTTTTGGAGGTGTTAAATCGAATAAAGTACATATTCATGAACATGATAGGGCAGCTGGAATGTTAGAATTAGAAAGAGCAAATGTACGATGGTTTTTATCCATAAATGAGGACTTGCTTCCAAATGAGGCAAAAGAAAAAGGACAGCGAACTTACAGGTCGATCACTGTTGAAAATGAGGAATTAGAGTTTAGTGGAGGGTTTACAGACTTACATACTGCTTCTTATGAAAATATTATGAATGGTACAGGTTATGGGATTGAAGAGACCCGACAGGCGATTAGTATAGTTCATGATATAAGGCATGCTAGACCAATCGGTTTAACAAATGATTACCATCCTTTGGCAAAAGAGACAGTTATGAACCATCCTTTTAGTACTAGGTAACATCTTGTTGTGTGCAATTAAAAGCGAACAGAAATATAAATTGTTTTGAAGAACATTATTGAAATCTCTGCGATTGTCCATCTGCTAAAAGATAGAAGGAGAGTAATAATTATTTCCACCATTATATCAACAGCAATAGGTCTTATGGTAGCTTTCACCAGCCCACCAGAATGGAGGGCATCAAATGCATTAGTTTCAATGAATTCTGGTGGTGCTCCTAACTTTTCAAGCTTAGGAGGTATAGCTAACCTGGCGGGGCTTGATTTGGGTGGATATGGAGGGCAAGAAATAAACCCTTTGGCCTATCAAGATATCCTAGGTAGTAGTTTTTTCATTCACCAACTTGTTCAGAATAGATTTTATTCGATCAACCTTAATGATTCAATTACATTGTTTGATTATCAAAGAGATCATATGAAATCAGGTGCTTTTGGAAAATTAATGTCCATACCAGGAGCTGTACTATCCCTTTTTTCTTCATCTAGCAAAGAGGGAGAGGGAAAGGTTGTATTATCAGATAATGATTCAAGTTTCTTTTATTTAAGCTTGAAAGATTATATGATGTATAATGAGCTTACCAATCGTTTGGTTGTTAGCTATGATAAAATAAAATCTACTTTAAGTTTAAGTTTTAAGCATCAAGACCCTTTTCTAGCAGCACAAGCTATAGAGTTTGCATCTGATTATCTGGATAGTTACATAGAAAACTTCGAATATGAGGAGCAACAAAAAAGGTATAAATTTATTAAGAGCCAGATTAAAATAAGGGGAGATGCATATGATCTGGCTGAGCTTAATTTATCTGATTTCCGCGATAGAAATATATCATTATCAACAAATCGCGCAAGATCCAAAGAGGATGAACTTCAGGCGAAAAGAGATTTAGCATTCAACCTTTATTCTGGACTACAGAAGAATTTACAAGAACTTGAGATTGACTTGGCTTCCAAACAAACAAACCTTAAGCCGTTAGGGAAGACGCAAATACCTGTGATAAAAGCATCAACTAGCAAAAAGGTGATTTTGTTATTATACTTTATGACTGGACTTTTTCTGTCTTCAGGGTTTCTCATTGCTAAGCATATTTTAATACCCGTATTACTAAATAGTCAAGATTAGAAGTGGTTTTAAAACTTCACAACATTAGATAGAAGATTCCAATGAGTTTTAACCAAATAATAAACATAGGGGACAGAAGAATAAGTAACTACGATCCCTGCTTTATTATTGCTGAAGCTGGTGTAAATCATAATGGTGATTTACAAAGAGCTAAGGAGATGATAGAAGTTGCTGCAGATTGTGGAGTTGACGCTATTAAGTTTCAGTCCTTTGTCACAAAAGAATTGATTCTGTCAAATGTCGGTATGGCAGAATATCAAAAAGCAAATTTAAAACAAGTCGGGTCTCAGTTTGATATGCTAAAGAAGCTAGAAGTACCAGCTGAGAGTATGATAGCACTAAAAGAATTTGCAGAGTCAAAAGGTCTTGTTTTCCTTACAACACCTTTTGATGAAGTGAGTCTAGATGAACTGGATATATGCAATTTAGAAGTTTATAAGGTAGCCTCTACTGATACTACTAATTTGTCATTCTTGCGCAAAATTGCGAGAAAGAATAAGCCTTTGATCCTCTCCACAGGGATGACTTATATGTCTGAAATTCAGCTTGTAGTTGAAGATTTGAAATCTATAAATCAAGATATTATTCTCCTACATTGTACATCAAATTACCCAACTCCACCGGATGAAGTTAATCTGAATATTATCAGAACTTTCCAAAGGGAGTTTGAGATCATTACAGGATTCAGTGATCATACTGAAGGTCTGGGAGCATCTCCTTACGCTGTGGGACTGGGAGCAAAGGTTATAGAAAAGCACTTTACTCTTGATAAGAACTTGCCTGGTCCTGACCATAAAGCATCCCTTGAACCGAATGAATTGATAGAGTTGGTACGTGCTATAAGAGAAGCAGAGTCATATATGGGTGTCGATATCAAATATCCCACATTGAGCGAATTAGGGACAAGAGCATCTCTCCAAAAATCTATTTTAGCGAGAAAAACAATCAAAAAAGGAGATGAGTTCTCAGAGGCTAATTTAAATACTAAAAGAGCAGGAGGACAAGGTATTCCAGCTATCTATATTGATCAATTGATTGGTAAGAAAGCGACTAGAAACTATTCAATAGACGATATTATTCAAATTTAGGTTTTGAGAATTTATATTTCATCCGCTTGCATACCTGAAAGAGACTTAGCCAAAAACCTTCATCACTTCAAATCCTTAGGATATAACTATATAGAGCTAACCGGAGGAATTAATTTTGAGCATAAGATTTTTGAGCAAATTGAATACCTAGAAAAATCATTCTCAACAAATATCCAACTTCATAATTATTCACCTCCTCCAGAACGAAGTTTCGTACTTAACTTGGCCTCATTAAATGAAGAGACGTTTAACCGATCATTTAATCATGTTAAGTCATCAATTGAATTTACGAAGAAGGCGAGGTTTAGAAAGTATGCTGTACATGCTGGATTTTATATACCAATTCAATCAAACGAATTAGGCAAACTGATTAAAAAACGAGAGCTATACAATAAAGGAGAGTGCAAGGATAAGTTTGTTAATGCCATAAATGAACTATATAAAATCGAATCAGAAGCACTCTATATTGAGAATAACGTTGTTTCAGGAGCCAACTTTCAGGAATATGGAGAAAACCCTTTCATGCTTACTTGTGCAGAGGAGTATTTTGAATTGAAGGAGCGAATACCAAGACTGAAGCTTCTATTGGATTTAGCCCATCTAAAGGTTTCATGTAATTCGCTTGGTTTATCATTTAAAGATGAAGTTTTCAAGCTGATTAATGAGACAGATTATATTCATATAAGTGATAATGATGGTTTGGCAGATACAAATCAAGGGTTAGTTGAGGGTTCTGAAATGTATGATATACTGAGAACTTTGGATTTGAGTGCTAAGACAATAACTCTTGAGGTCTACAGTGGTATAGATGACTTGGAGAGAACGTATCAATTAATTAGCAAATTGAAATGATTAAATATCCTATATATAAGCCTTACATAGGAAGTAGAGAGAAAGAGTTAGTGGTCGACTGCCTGGATTCTACTTGGATTTCTTCAAGAGGAAAGTATGTTGATCTTTTTGAAGAAAAACTTTGTGAGATATCTGGAGCTAAGCATTCAATAAGTATGCATAATGGCACACATCCATTACATATTGCTTGTATTCTTTTGGGAGTGGATGCTAACAGTGAAGTTATAGTACCGGCTTTTTCATATGTTGCTACTGCTAATGTAGTCGCATATTGTGGCGCAAAACCAATATTTGCGGATGTTTCTCCTGAAGACTGGAATATTTCTGTTTCAGAGGTTGAAAAAAAGATAACTAATAAAACCAAAGCCATAATAGCCGTAGATATTTATGGACATCCTGCTAATTATGATACTCTAAATGAGATAGCGAAAAGGCATGATATACATATTATTGCTGATTCAGCTGAATCAATTGGAGCAAGCTACAAAGAAAAGAGATCTGGCACTTTTGGACATTTTTCTACCTTTTCTTTTTTCGGTAATAAAACAGTAACGACTGGCGAAGGAGGGGCGCTACTAACAAACGATGATAAACAAGCAACTAGAGCCAGGCAGCTTAAGAATCAAGGGAACTCTGTTTCTCAAAGATATTTTCATGACGTTCTTGGGTATAATTATCGAATGACAAACATTCAAGCTGCCATTGGTCTAGCTCAGTTGGAGAGACTTGAAACCACATTAGATAGAAAAAGAGAAATATATAACCGCTACAAATCCAATTTGAAAGATAAAGTATATTTTCAGAGTGTACATCCAGAAATCGAATCCTCTTATTGGTTGGTTTCCTTTTGTCTGCCAAAGCATATTAATAGAAATACTCTCGAAGAGTTTATGAAAGCAAGGGGCATTGAAACGAGACCATTTTTCACTTCTATGGATGAATTACCATACTTTGAGTCAGGAAATTTTGAAGTGTCAAAGGACATTTCAAACAGAGGAATTAGTGTGCCAAGTTATCCACAGTTAACAAATGAGCAAATAGACTACATTAGTCAATGCATTATTGATTACTTGAATAAAGATTAAATGAAGAAAGCACTTATTACCGGTATTACAGGACAAGACGGATCATATCTGGCTGAGTTTTTACTTAAGAAAGGATATGAAGTTCATGGGCTTGTTAGAAGGTCAAGTTTAGAGCAAAAGCTCAGAATTGACCACTTGTATATAGATCCACATACAAAATCCAACTTCAAAGTTCACTATGGAGATATTACGGATTCAATGAATGTTACCAGGCTTATTCAGCAGATTGAGCCGGATGAGATTTATAACCTGGCAGCACAAAGCCATGTAAGGGTAAGCTTTGAAATTCCAGAATACACTGCAAATGCAGATGCACTAGGAACTATGAGGGTATTAGAAGCAATTCGTATACTGGGGCTTTCCGAAAAGACAAAAGTCTATCAGGCATCTACTAGTGAGTTGTATGGAAAGGTTCAAGCAGTCCCTCAAAAAGAAGACACTCCTTTTTACCCAAGAAGCCCTTACGGTGTAGCAAAGTTGTATGCCTATTGGTTAACGGTAAACTATAGAGAGGCCTATAATATTTTTGCTAGTAATGGTATATTATTCAATCATGAATCCCCACGAAGAGGTGACAGCTTTGTAACTAAAAAGATTGCAATCGCAGCTGCTCAAATTAAACATGGGTTACGAGAAAATCTTTACTTAGGTAATCTAGATGCGAAGAGAGATTGGGGCTATGCTAGAGATTATGTTGAATCAATGTGGCATATCCTACAACATAATGAAGCAGATGATTTTGTAATTGCAACAGGAGAAACCCATTCTGTAAGAGAGTTTGTCGAGCTTTCATTTCGCCATGCTGGAATTGAAGTAATTTGGGAAGGCGAAGGAGTAGAAGAAAAAGGTTTTGACAAGAAAACAGGAAAAATGATCGTAGGTATTGATCCATGGTATTTTAGACCAACAGAAGTAGACTTGCTCGTGGGTGATAGTTCAAAGGCAAAGGAGCTTTTGAATTGGGAACCAAAAGTTAAGTTTGAGGAATTGGTAGAGATTATGATGAAGCACGAACTGAGCGTAGTTTCTAAATAAATATGAGACATGTATAGGGGGAAGAAAATCATTGGAATTATACCAGCTAGAGGAGGGAGTAAAGGTATACCAAGAAAGAATATTAAGAATATTCATGGCAAGCCTCTGATTGCTTGGACTATAGAAACTGCACTTGCCAGTGAGTATCTAGATGAAGTTATTGTTTCGACAGATTCTTCAGAAATTAAAGAAGTAGCTGAAAAGCTTGGTGCTCGCGTACCTTTTTTAAGACCAGATAAATTAGCCGAAGATACAAGTACATCAATGGATGTCCTGTTGCATGCGCTGGATTATATGAAAAATAAGGAAGGTAAAGAATTCGATCTTTTAATGATGTTAGAACCTACTTCACCATTAAGAGAAGTGAAAGATATTGACTCCTCTATCGAATCATTGGTTAACCATAAGAGTGCAAGAAGTATAGCAGGAGTATCCTTTGTTGAAGGAGCAAGCCCAGATTTTGTGGTGACATTAGACAATGGGCTAATGAGATCAAAGAGCAATTTTGTTGTAAAACGAAGACAGGACATCGATGACTATTATTTTTATGAGGGTACAATTTATGCTTCATACGTAGCGGATCTCCAAGAGAGAAAAAACTTTTACCATCAAGATGCCCTAGGCTATATTGTGCCTAAGTGGAAGTCTTTTGAAATTGATGATATGGTCGACTTTAGTATTATAGAACATTTACTAATTCAAAGAGAGAAAGGATTACTTGAATGAACAGTGGCGCGAAACTATACAATAAAGCAAAAACTTTAATTCCAGGAGGAACTCAATTGCTTTCCAAACGACCGGAACTTTTTCTTCCAGATGTTTGGCCTGCATATTATTCTAAGGCAAAAGGAGGTGAAATTTGGGACCTTGATGGGAATAAGTATCAAGACTTTGTTACAATGGGTATTGGGGCATGTGTTCTTGGCTATGCAAATGATGAAGTAGACAATAGAGTGACGGATGCACTTCGAAGAGGTAACATGACTTCGCTTAATGTTCCTGAAGAAGTGGAGTTGGCGGAATTACTAATTGATTTACATCCTTGGGCCGAAATGGTTCGTTACACTCGATCAGGGGGTGAGGCAATGACAGTAGCGGTGAGAATAGCCAGAGCTGCTAGTGGTAAGGACAAAGTAATGTTTTGTGGTTATCATGGATGGCATGATTGGTATTTAGCCGCAAATCTCAATGAAGATGAAGCACTTGATGGACACTTACTGCCTGGTTTAGAACCGAAAGGTGTTCCACGTGCATTAATGGGAACATCTCTTCCGTTTAAGTTTAATGATGTAGAAGATTTTAATAGTGTTCTCGAAAAAAATGGTGATGATGTTGGAGTAATTGTTTTGGAAATCATTAGAAATGATCAGCCTGATATCGAGTTTCTCAGAGCAATTTCTGAAGCAGCCAAAGCAAGAGGGATAGTATTCATTGTTGATGAGATTACCTCTGGATGGAGACTCAATTTAGGAGGGGCACACCTTCTCTATGAGGTAACTCCAGATATTGCAGTTTTTGGCAAAACTACCAGTAATGGATATCCTTTTGGAGCTATTCTTGGCAAGAAGGAGGTTATGCAGGCAGCACAAGAAACGTTTATAAGTAGCACTTATTGGACTGACAGAATAGGAACTGTAGCAGCCTTGACCACTATTAAAGAAATGAGAAGGTTAGATATATCAGCTCATTTGATGTCTATTGGAGAAACTGTTCAAAATGGCTGGAAAGAAATTTTGAGTGAGTTGGAAATCCCACATACTATTTTCGGGATTACACCATTGAGTCATTTTAGCTTTCGGCATGAACATGGTCAGATATTGAAAACTTACTTTACACAGCAAATGCTTAAGAGGGGCTATCTGGCATCAACGGTGCTTTATACATCTATGGCACATACACCCGAATCTGTTGAGAAATACTTAAAAGAGTGTAAAGAAGTTTTTTCTGAGATTGCATTGATGATCAAGGAAAACAGAACGGAAAATATACTAGAAGGCCCGGTAAGTCATTCCGGATTTAAAAGATTAAACTAATACGCAATGAAGAAATGTACTAACTGTTTACTTCCTGAGACTTATGAGACGCTTGTAATAGCTCAGGATGGCTCAAGTTGCAGCATGTGTAAGACATCTGAATTCAAACAAACTAATGTTGATTGGGACAAAAGAAAATTGAAATTAGATGAAGTTATAGAGAAATATAGAGGGAAATACGATTACGATTGCATAGTTCCTTTTAGTGGAGGTAAAGACAGTACTTATACACTTTATTACTTGATAAAAGAGTATAATATTAAGCCTCTGGTTGTAAGGTTTGATCACGGCTTTATGCGTGGAAAACATGAAGACAAAACGGGAAGAATGATCAAGCAATTAGGAGTGGATTTTATCAATTTCACTCCCAATTGGGATATTGTTAAGAAGCTCATGTTCGAAGCTTTTAATAGAAAGACTGACTTTTGTTGGCACTGTCATACAGGAATTTATTCCTACCCCCTTCAAATGGCACTTAAGTTTAATGTTCCGCTGATTTTATGGGGAGAACCATTAGCAGAAATGTCATCATACTATACTTATGAAGATGATCTTATTGAGTGGGAGGACGAGGAAAAATTCAATATGTATAGAAATCTGGGGATAACTGCAGATGATATGCATGGAATGATTAATAGAGAAGATGATCCAATCGATAGGAGAGACCTGTTGCCTTATACTTACCCGGAACTCTCTGAATTAAGAAAGATGGATTACTATTCAGTTTGTCTAGGTAGTTTCATTCCTTGGGACTACAAAAAACAAACTAAAATCATCATGGATGAACTTGGATGGGATGGAGATGAACTAGAGGGAGTTCCGGAGACAATCAACCAAGAATATGCTAAGGTAGAATGCTGGATGCAAGGTACTCGGGATTATATTAAGTATCTCAAAAGAGGATATGGTCGGGTGACACAACTAGTCAACTTTGAAATCCGTAATGGGCGCATGAGTACAGAGGAAGCTCAAAAATGGATTGATGAGTATGAAGGTAAAAAGCCTCAGTCCCTACAAGTTTTCTTAGAATACATGGGAATGACCGAGAAGGAGTTTTATGATACGGTAAGGAAATTTGTAGTACCCCCATTTGAACCAGATTTTGAGAATATGCCTCTGATGGAAAAAGTTCACGACATGGACGAATGGTATAGAGAGGACAACAGAAAGCAATGATTGGTATTCTCGACTATGGTATGGGCAACTTGAAGTCCGTAACCAATTCTCTGACCTTTTTGGGTTTAGAAAGTTCGGTCATTGATTCTGTTGAAAATTTTAATGGCATTACGCACTTGATTATACCAGGTGTTGGAGCATTTCCTAAAGCAATGAGTAGTATCAAAGATAAGGGTTACTTTGATCCTATTAAAACTTTTGCTGATTCAGGTAAACCTTTGTTAGGAATTTGCCTTGGTATGCAGCTTTTGGCAGATAAAGGTACAGAAGTAGCAGAAACTGAAGGTCTTGGGCTAATTCCTGGAACAATTGAGTTAATGAAAGCTGAAGGGTATCGGATTCCACATATTGGATGGAATGGAATTAACTTAAAAAGGGACCCAGGCTTATTTGAAGGCGTTAAAAAAAGTGCAGATGTGTACTTTGTACATTCGTATCACTTTGCTACAAAAAGTGAAGAGAATATTGTGGCAGTTACCGACTACGGAAATGAGTTTGTTTCAATAGTAGCTAATGAAAAAGGCAATGTTATTGGGACACAATTCCACCCAGAAAAGAGTCAGAAACAAGGTTTAAGAATGTTGGATAATTTTTCAAGAATGAAGGCATGCTAAAAAAGAGAATTATTCCTACTCTTTTACTGAGAAAAGGTAGAATGGTAAAAGGTGTCAACTTTGATAATTATAGAGATACTGGAGACCCGGTTTTTGCTTCTAGAGTTTATAATTCTCAATATGTAGACGAATTAGTATTTCTGGATATTGATGCCACTAATGAGAGTAGAGATACAAACGCTGAAATCATTGAGAAGGTATCTAAGGAATGCTTTATGCCACTTACTATTGGAGGAGGTATCAATTCAATTCAGACGATTCGGAAATTATTAAATAGTGGAGCTGACAAAGTAGTTATCAACTCTGCTGCATATACTCAATCTGATTTAATTCGAGAGGGAGCCAAGATGTTTGGCAGTCAATGCATAGTATTGGGTATAGATGTTAAAAAGGAAGAGGGTGAATATGTTCTTTATAAAAACTCTGGTAGAATAAAATGCAATGTGAGTTTAATCGATCACATTCAAAAAATGGAAACTCTAGGAGCAGGAGAGATTTTTTTAAACGATATTTCAAATGATGGTAAGATGAATGGTTATGATCATGAACTTATCAAACTGGTTAATCGATCTGTGAATGTACCTGTCGTGGCATGTGGGGGTGCTGGTAACTTTAAACATTTAGAAGATGCCTATACAGAGACGGAGGTTGGAGCTTTAGCAATGGCGAGTATTTATCATTTTGGAGACAATAACCCCATTAGAGCAAGAGCTTACTTGATGAACCATCAAATTGATATTAAAAAAGTATAAAAATGCTCGCGAGCTCTTTAACTCCAAAAGAATCTGTAATATATGTTTCTAAACAGATAGAAAATCACTTTCCGGATGGAGATCATCAGGAGTTCAGGCTACAGACTGAAAAGGTCATAGAGAAGGTTTTTCAAAGGATTGAGAGATGTTTTGTAAAAATTAAATCTCGTTACTATCGAAACCATAATGATGAAGTTTATTTTAATCATTTGAATGGTGATCATTATTGTTCATTTTTATATCTTCTGTCAAATGAACTTTATAAGTTGGGTGATGAAAATGCCGCATCCAAAGCATTTTTATTGAATAAGACGATGTTTGGCATAGATGCATTTTATAGTATTGAATTGCCAGAAGTATTTTTATTTATACATCCATTAGGTACAATTGTTGGCAATGCCAGTTACTCGGATTATTTAGTAATATATCAAGGGGTAACCATTGGTTCATTGATAGATGGAAAATATCCAAATTTTTCTGAAAAGACAATTGTTTATTCTAATTCATCCGTTCTAGGAGACTGCAATTTTGGGGAAAACTGTATAGTTGGAGCAAGATCTTATTTGATTGATACTGACTTAGAAGACAATCAAATTGCCCTTGGTAATTATCCGGACAACAGGATAATAGAAAATAAAAAACCAACCATAGACTATTATTTTCATTTAGATTGATGAAAGGACTAAAAAACAAAGTAGTAATTCTGACGGGGAGCGAAGGACTTATTGGGTCTGCCATTAGAGATTTCTTACTCAAAGAATCTGTTACTCTAGTAGAGGTGGATATTGCTTTTAAAGAATCAAGAGAAAATCAATTCACTTGTGATATTACAAATCCGACTGAAGTCGAGGGACTTATTAAGATGGTACTTGATAAATTTGGTCGTATTGATGGTTTGGTCAATAATGCATACCCAAGAACTTCAGATTGGGGAGATAAATTTGAAGACGTTTCTCTTGAGAGCTGGAGTAAAAATGTGGAAATGCAACTGAACACTTGTTTTCAGTTATGCCAACTGGTCTTGCCTTTTATGAAAAAACAGAAATCAGGTGCAGTCATTAATGTCTCTTCAATCTATGGTGTTGTAGGGAATGATTTTACTGTTTATGAGAATACCGGAGGTATGACCTCTCCTGCAGCTTATTCCGCTATTAAAGGAGGGGTAGTAAACTTCACTCGTTACCTGGCTTCTTATTATGGTTCATTTGGAGTGAGAATTAACTGTGTCTCACCGGGGGGGGTTTTTAATAATCAGAATGCGAAGTTCGTTGAACAATTTGAACACAAAGTACCTTTAAAACGGATGGCCAAACCCGAAGAAATTGCTCCACCCGTAGCCTTCCTGTTATCTGACAATGCTAGCTATATAACAGGCCATAACCTGATGGTAGATGGAGGCTGGACTGCTATTTGATTTCCTATACAATAATATCTCATGAGTATTAGGCAGAAAGAAATTAAATCTGTTTTAAATAGAATAGAGGAGGAGTTTCCTGTGACTCAATGGAAACACAGAGATGTTGAAATATGGCCTTTTTTAAGAGTGAAATTGTGGGCAATATTGTCAAATCAATCATTAAATATCTCCGAAGGGACTTCTATTCTGTCAGTTTCAAAGTTTGACAAGTATAAAAGGTTGATAAAAGGGCCTTTTAGATGGGTTTATCATTCGTTCAAGGATTTTTCTAAGTCATATTTTAGAATACCAGATGCAGATGTTTTTGTACTGGGGGATGGAATCTCATTTACTAAAATTCAAGATAGGTACTTTGATAAATTTTCAGATTCAATGGCTCTTTTACTTGAGAGATATGACTTGAGTTTGGTAAGGGTTGATTCTTCTAATACATTTTATAAACCAAGATTCAGTAGCTCTTATTTTATTCAACCTATGCTTGATTTTATATTAGCTAAGTCCATAATATCAGCTAAAATAAAAAAGACTGGATATAATTTGCCTGGTTTAGATGGTGTTAAAACCATTGCAGAAGAATTTGGGTTAGGATATTTGTTTGAAGAATCATCAATTCATTTAGAGGTTAGGAAGATTGAATGCTTAGCCAAATATTTTCAAAAATGTTTGAGTAGAGGAAAATTTAGAGCTGCAATGTCTATATGCTATTACACAGAATATGGATTTGCGATGAATTTGGCATGCAGTAGAATAGGTATACCATCCTATGATATTCAGCATGGTGTACAAGGAGATAGTCATGGAGCATATGGAGCATGGAACAATGTTCCGAGGGAAGGATATAATTTACTTCCAAACTATTTTTTGAGTTGGTCATCACTTGAGAAAACAAGTTTTGAAAAGTGGTCAAAGAAATTGCATCAACATGATTGTATAGTTACAGGTAATCTGCTGATAAACCTTTGGCAGAGTGATAAATATGAATGGAGCAGTGGCTTCGAGAAAGTTTTAAATGATAAGATTAACTCTAGCCTCTCAAGGATTTTAGTAACATTAAGTTGGGATGTGAGTAGCAAAGAATTTATTGGTTCAACGTTAGAAGTAATTGCTAATACACAGAATGAATTTAATTGGTTAATCAGGTTACATCCATCAATGATGGATGAAAAATCTGTTGTTCAGGAGATGCTGGCAAACAGTGATATTCATAATTACGAACTTGATGTTTCTTCCGAGCTTCCTTTGTATACCATTCTATCAAATATTGATTTGCACATAACACATTCTTCGTCAACAGCGATAGAGGCAAGCTATTTCGGTGTTAACTCTATTGTTACCAGTGACTATGGATGGACTTTGCTTTCAGGGCAATTAGAAAGTGAGTATATCAACCTAGGAATAACGGCTGATCAGATTTCGGACTTGATTAGGACTCAATTTGACAATTCAAACCGACAAGTTGATAAACAGTTAATGGGTAGAAATTCAAATCCGTTGGACAAAGTCATCTCAACTTTTAAGAAATGAAGAAAGGAAAGGAGTGAACATGTCTACAACTCTAAACATATTGGAAAGTTGCTGGTTAACACGAAAAAATTAATTAAATGAAGGTCCTCCAATTACTTAAAGGGGATTTGATTAAATCTACTGGTATTTATGGAGTGGCGACTCTCCTAAATGCAGTACTTCCTTTTTTATTACTTCCTGTATTATCGTATTACCTGTCTCCAGCAGAATATGGCTTAGTAGCCATGTTTTTACTTATGCAGAATATATTTGGACCATTGGTCACTCTGAACGTTCCAACCGCTATAAGTAAACGTTATTTCTATGATGAGTCTAACTCCGAATTCTCTAAGTACGTAGGAAATAGTCTTTTAATCTCCCTTGTATGCTTCCTCATACTTCTTGTGGTAACATTTCTCTTTAGAAAAGGTTTATCAAATCTTACGGAGCTGCCTGAGAAATGGCTTTTTATTTCCTTAGTTACTGCTGCGTGTTTTGGAGTAATTCAGGTAAGGCTTACTGTATGGCAAATGCAGAATAAGGCTAAGAACTATGCTATTCTACAAGTCTCTTTAGTGCTTATAAAACTGGTTTTGTCATTATTTTTTGTGGTTGTACTCTTATATAGTTGGGAGGGAAGAGCTTCAGCAATTTTAATAGCAAATATTGTTTTGGCCGTATTCTCTTACATTTCTATGGTCAGAGATAAAACAATTAATTGGAGCTTTGATAGGAAATTGATAAATCATGCAGTTAAGTATGGAGCACCGATCATTCCTCATTCTCTTGCTGGTTTTGCTATTGCCTATACAGATAGATTGACCATAAACTCGCTTATAGGTCTGGATACCATGGGACTTTATACCGTAGCTTATCAGGTTAGTAGTGTTTTTAATATGGCAACCAACGCGTTTAATATGGCTTTTATTCCTTGGCTTTATAAGCAATTAAAAAAGTCGATTGAAGATGCTTGGGCTAAATTTCAGATAGTGAAAATCACATATTTAGTTATGGGGATTTTAATATTATCATGGTTGTTGCTTGTATTATTTTTACCGTTTGTGTTTCGTCTATTGTCTGTAGAATATAATGAGTCCACTGTATTCTTAAACTACTTACTACTCGGTTTTATGTTTAATGGGATGTATTACATGTTTTGTAACTATTTATTCTATTCGGAAAAGACGGCCAAAGTATCTTTCATTACTATCAGTTCAGCAATTTTAAATGTACCTTTGACATATGTTTTTGTTATGGAAAATGGAGCTATTGGAGCTGCTCAGGCTACCGCAATTGTAAATGGCCTCACTTTCATGCTTACATGGTATGTTTCAAGTAAAGTTGTAAAAATGCCTTGGTTTAGCTTAGACTTATTCAAAACTAAAAATATTGAACATTAAGATTGACTTATGATGTTTTTTGTTTTGAATGTTACATGTCTATTTGATTTTCAAATATTTGTATAGGCTGGTGAAAAACACTGTTTCAATATGATATTTGTAGTCACAATTTTAATAATAATTCCAATATTCTTTTTGTATCGTATTGGACCGATGTTGCCGATTGCGTATGTAGTCTTTCTATACTTCTTCTTGCCGATTACATCTTATTTTATTTTGCCAAGTGTTGCATATAGAATATTTTTCCCTATCAATATTGCAATATTGGTTTTATTCATACTTCATAATTTCAATGGGAAAGGGGTTTCACATTTTGATCTTGGGGTAGTATTTTATATTCCAATTTTCTTGCTCACTGTTGGTATAGCCTCTGCTAGCACCGGCCAAAATGTGATTCAGGATATCTATTTTTTCAGGAATCATTTTTTTAACCTTTTAATTTTTAGTCTTGTCTATAGCTTGAAAAGAAAGGAGGCAATATCTCTGGCGAAAATTGTCTGCTTGTGTTTTTTTGTAGAACTAGTTTTGGGTGTTGCACAGTCACAAAGCGAATCAATTTCTGAGCTGTTTGAGTTTGACTATGTACTGAAAGACGGAATAAATCAGGCACGATTGAATTATGAAGAAGGAGCTAAGATCGTGACTGGTACTTTTTTGGCCATGTCTAATATGTCTAATGCCTTAGTATTCTTTGCTGTTATACTGATCATGTACTTTAAAGAAATAGAAAATAACATTTTGACAGTGATTTTTATACTCCTTAGTATTGTTGTTGTTGCTTTGTCTGGCATTAGGAGTTCCCTTGGTGCTTTTCTAATAATTACAGCACTTTTCGTTGCCTATAAAAAGCCCTTCTTACTACTCGTGTTGTTAGTGCCTGTTTTCTTTATATATCAGATTTTTGCAGAAGAAATATCTATTCTAGGTCAGCTGGCATCCAATAATACTTTTGGATTTAGCAACCCTCTATTAAGGCTAGCTGGTCTGTTGAGTATTTTTAATAGTACAGACTCAGATCAATTGCTGACATTTGGAAGAACAATAGATTTAGCAAGTCAATATGACTTGTCTATGCCTTTTGGCAATGGGACGAACCTGACCTATGAGGGTTATGATAGTCCAACTGATGCTTACCTAATGACTATGTTAGTAGACTATGGGTGGGTCATATTTTTATTACTGATTTTTCCTTATTTGGGCATTCTATTTTTACTGGCCAAAAGTGCATCTAGAAATGATGCTATAAAGATGGGTTTATCTCTTTTATTGCTTATCATTTTAACAACTGTTGATGAAGGTCTATGGTATCAAGTGGCGAACTTTTTGTTCGTTCTTACCTGTGGATTAGTAATGGCCATAGGTAAAAAGTCAAAGGAGGAATTACTGGCTCCAGAGCTGAAAAGAGTTTAGAAAATAAAAAAACTATGTCACAAGAGTGTGTTAGATGTGTATTGGACGAAACTATAACCAACATATCGTTTGATGAAGATGGTCTTTGTAATTACTGCAAAAATTACGATTTAGAAGCAAGACCAATCTTGGAAAATAAAGGTAACCTAGAAGCTCTTGAGAAGAAAGTTGAAGAGATTAAGGCAAAAGGAAAGGGGAAAAGGTATGATTGCTTGATAGGCCTTAGCGGTGGGGTTGATAGTTCATATGTAGCTCACTTTCTAGCTGAAAGAGGGTTAAGACCATTGGCATTTCATTTAGACAATGGATGGAATTCTGACATATCTGTTAAGAATATTAAGAATATTGTTAGCCGTTTGGGAATTGACCTTTACACTCATGTAATTGATTGGGATGAGTTTAAAGATATGCAGTTGGCTTTTTTGAAAGCCGGTGTTGTCGATGTTGAACTCTTGACAGATCATGCAATAACGGCTGTTGCTTATAAGCTTATAAGAAAAGAAAAAATCAAGTACTTCATTTCAGGGTCCAATTATGCGACTGAGGCAATAATGCCCAATGAATGGTCATATTATAAATGGGATAGTAAGAATATTAAGTCTATTCATAGGATGTTTGGAAAACAGCCGATTAAAACCTATCCATCTTACAATTTTATTGATAAGATCAAATCTCAGAGTATCTATGAGGTAGTGAGAGTGTTGGACTATATTGAATACAATAAAGAAGATGCTATGAAACTTCTCAAAGATAAATTAGGCTGGCAGTATTATGGAGGTAAACATTACGAATCGATATTTACTAAGTTTTATCAAGCCTATATACTTCCAAATAAGTTTGGAATTGATAAACGGAAACCTCATGTGTCCTCACTGATTAACTCCGGTCAATTTACTAAAGAGCAGGCCTATGAAGAACTTAGTCACCCGCTGTACCCAAGTGAGGAAGAAAAAGAAAAAGATATTGAGTATATATTGAAGAAATTTAACCTTTCAAGGACTGAGTTTGACAAGATTATCAGTGACCCACCGAAATCTCATTTAGACTATCCAAATGGAGTTGCTATGAACAATTTGCTAAAAAAGGTAAAGAGGACTCTTCTAGGTAAGTAATGAAAAGAAAAATATGTATCGTTTCATATACAGATCTTGACAAGGATCCACGTCCCCGAAATCAGATAAAGTGGCTGAAAGAGGAGTATGAAGTAACTTCCATTGGAACAAATCCTTCTATATATGATGTAGAGTTTCTTCATCTTAACAAACTAGGGTTTGTTATGAATTTTTTGAGGATTGCGCTGCTTCTCAAACTACGACTGTATAACTTATATTATTGGGATAAGCACAAAAAAGCTCTTGTTAAACAGCTTGCTGAAAGAAGGTTTGACCTGATCGTTGTTCATGAAATCAGGCTTTTACCTTTGGCCCTCACTTTTTCCAATGGAGCAAAAGTGATTTTGGATGCTCATGAATATTCTCCAGAGAATTTCAATGATAACTTTATCTGGAGATTCTTCATTCGTAGGTACTACGTACATTTGTGTGAAAAGTACATCAAGAAGGCAGACATAATTACAACAGTATCAGACGGAATTGCCAATCTATATCGGCAGAATTTTGATACAAAAGTTGAGGTTATAAACAGTGCCGCTCAATATGCTGAACTAAAGCCAAAGAAAGTTTCGGATAAGAAAATTAGAATAATCCATCATGGTATATGTAGTTCATCAAGGAAGCTTGAGTTGATGATTGAAGCAGCTGCTTCCTTTGATACGAAGTTTGAGCTTAATCTAATGTTAGTAGTGTCAAAAAGTTCTGCTTTATACTTTAAAAAACTGAAGAAACTAGCAGGAGGGCTTCAAAATGTAAAGTTTCTAGAACCAGTAAAAAGCGCTGATTTGGTGTCCTTCTGCAATGATTTTGATATAAGTTTAAGTTTTTTCCCTCCCTCTAATAGAAACTTGGAATTTGCTCTCCCAAACAAATTTTTTGAAGCCATTCAATCAAGAATTATGTGTGTAACAGGCCCGTCATTAGAAATGATGAAGATGATGGATAAACATGGTTTTGGGTTGACTTCAAAAACTTTTGAACCTTCTTCATTGGCAGAGTTGATAAATACATTGAATGCAGAAACTGTTTTTAATTGTAAACTTAAGGCCGATAGTGCTGCGCATATTATTTCGGCACACTCGGAAGGAATAAAGTTTAGGAGAATTACGAAATTACTACTTATGGATTCAGTTAACAGTTGAGCTTTTTAGTAGGTAGTCTTAAAATAAAACTAAAGGAAATTGAAGAAAGAGGTTGGACGTATATGCTCGTTAGGAATTTGGGATGAAACAATGCCTGGAATCTCATTTGATCAAGAGGGTGTTTCGAACTATGCTAAGATACAGCTGAAGATGATGGAAGATAACCCTATCGACTCACGGGGTGATGAACGATGGAAAAATATCTTAGCAAAAGTTAAAGAGAAAGGTGCAAAAGGAGAGTATGATTGCGTGATAGGAGTTAGTGGAGGGACTGATAGTTCTTACTTACTGCATCTTGCTGCTCATTCTGGACTGAGACCACTGGCTGTTAATTTAGATAATGGTTGGAGTTCAGATATCGCTGTTTCTAATATTAAGAAGATGACAAAACAGCTTAATATTGATCTAGAAACATATGTAATAGACTATGAAGAAATAAAAGATCTTCTCAGAACATATATGAGAGCAGGACTGCCTTGGATTGATAACCCGACTGACCAAGCGATTCACGCAGTTCTATATAAAATAGCAAGTAGAGAAGGAGTTAAAAGCATTTTGATTGGTTCCGATTTTAGGTCAGAAGGGAAGCAGCCTACTGAATGGACTTATAGCGATTATAGACAGTTGAAACATGTTCATAAAAAGTTTGGTGAGGTCAAACTGAAAACATATCCTACTCTGTCATTTTATCAACTGTTTTATTATGGCTATATAAGAAGAATAAAACAGATTTCCCCTTTTATTTTTATGCCTTACGACAAGGCTTCAGCACAAAGTATGCTTGAAGAGAAGTATGACTGGAAGTACTATGGTGAGCATCATCATGAAAACTTATTTACCAAGTGGGCTATTGGTTACTGGATGTATGAAAAGTATAACATTGATAAAAGGAAAGTGACATATTCAGCGCAGGTTTTGAATGGTAAGTTGAGCAGAGAGGAAGCATTGAACATTGTTGGGAAACTACCATATAAGAAGGAATTAGAAAATTCGGATACGGATTATGTCCTTAAGAAATTGAATATTTCTCAAGAGGAATTCAAAAAAATATGGGATGCAGAGAATCGTAACTTTCTAGATTACCCATCTTATTATCCGATGATAAGAAAGTTAACTAAGCTACTTATTCCTGTTTTGAAATATATTTTACCAGTGAAACCTAAGATTTTTTATGAAATGGAAGGACGCAACGACTAACTTTAGAAACTAAACAATGGAGAATACTGAAATGAAAGGACAAGTATGTACGCGCTGCGTTTTAGATGATACCGTAGGGGACATATGGTTTGACGAAGAGGGGGAATGTAAGTACTGTAAGATTCACGATGAGATGGAAAAAACACATCCATTAGGTGATGAAGCAAAAAAAGCTCTCGATATTATCCTTTCTAAAATAAGAGCTAAAGGAAAAAACAAAAAATATGATTGTATAGCAGGGATTAGTGGAGGCAGAGATTCAACATACACGTTGTTAAAGGCGAAAGAGCTTGGATTAAAACCATTAGCTGTTCATTTTGACAATGGTTGGAACTCTGATATATCTGTTCAAAACATAAAGAAAGCATGTGAGAAACTCGACATTGAGTTGTTTACAATCGTAGCAGACTGGGAAGAGTTCAAGGATCTACAAGTATCCTTTTTAAAGGCATCAGTTCCAGATGCAGATATTCCAACTGACTATGCTATTTACTCAGTTCTATATCATGTGGCTAACAAGGAAGGAATAAAGTATATTCTTAACGGTCATTCCTTTAGGACCGAGGGGACTTCTCCCATAAGCTGGACCTATATGGATCCTAGATATGTGAAAGATGTCCATAGGAAATTAGGAAAAAAGAGAAGGCTAACAAGTTTTCCTCATATGTCTATGCTAAAACTTCAATACTACATTTGGGTGAAAGGCATAAGAGAAGTTCGACTACTAGAGTTTGTAGATTATAATAAGTCGAAGGTGGATAAAGTACTGAATGAGAAGCTAGGATGGGAATATTACGGAGGTCATCACCATGAGAATTTATACACCAAGTTTTTTCAATCGTATTATCTTCCAACAAAATTCAATATTGATAAGCGAAAAACGGAACTGTCAGCTTTAGTAAGGTCTGGTCAAATTCAAAGATCGGATGCATTGAAAGAAATAGAATCATCACCCTATGAATATGATGAATCTACTGTCAACTATGCGATCAATAAGTTGGAGATTAAGCCTGAGGAATGGAATAACATAATGAAGATGCCTTTGAAATCTCATAATGACTTCAAAACTCACTTGCCAATCATAAGAATGTTGAGATTTCCAATCAAGATTGCCGTGAAATTAAAAATATTGCCACACATATTATACCTAAAATATGCCAGCTAATATCGTTATCATAGATTACGGGATGGGCAATTTACGTTCTGTCCAGAAGAAGTTCGAAAGAATAGGTGTAAATGCTAGTATTTCCAATAATCCGAAAGATCTAGATAGAGCCGATAAAATTGTTTTACCAGGAGTTGGACACTTTCAAAAAGGAGTGCAGAACCTTAAAAAACTTGGCTTTTGGGATGTACTCAATGAGAAGGCACTTGTTGAGAAAAAGCATATTCTAGGAATTTGTTTAGGTATGCAGTTGATGACTAAGAAGAGTGAAGAAGGGGATACAGAAGGGTTTTCATGGGTGGACGCAGAAGTCGTGCGCTTTAAGATTGAGAACTCTCTAAAATATAAAGTACCTCATATGGGGTGGAATTCTATTGAAATTAGTTCCGAACACCCTGTTATGAAGGATATTCAACAAAATTCATTGTTCTACTTTGTTCATTCCTATCATGTAATAAGCGATAGTGATACGAATGTGCTTACAAAGACAAACTTTGAGTATGACTTTGTTTCCTCGGTGGCGAATGACAATATCATTGGTTTTCAGTTTCATCCTGAGAAAAGCCATGATATTGGTGAATCTTTATTGTCTAACTTTGTCTCCTTGTAACTAAAAGCTAATGTTTAGACCTAGAGTAATCCCTGTTCTACTGCTCAGAAATTTGGGGCTAGTAAAGACTGTTAAGTTTGATAAGCATCGTTATATCGGTGACCCAATTAACGCAGTCAAGATCTTCAACGATTTGAAAGCTGATGAACTTGCTTTTGTGGATATTATGGCAAGTAGGAAAGGGCATACGGTACCCTTGGATTTTGTTAAGAAAGTAGGAGATGAAGCCAATATGCCTTTTGCCGTTGGTGGAGGGATAAGAACTAATGATGATATAAGGGAAATCATTAAGGCGGGTGCCGAGAAAGTTATAATTAATACTGAAGCAGTAAAAAGGCCTGACTTTATTAAAGAATCTTCTTCTGAATTTGGTAGTTCTACTATTGTGGTTTCTATTGATGTAAGATCTAATTGGAGAGGTAAAAAGCATGTCTATATAAACGATGGAACCAAAAAAACAAAATTGGATCCATTAGAACACGCCTTGCGCATGCAGGATTTAGGCGCTGGAGAAGTGGTTTTAAACTCTATTGATAGGGATGGAACAATGTCTGGTTATGATCAGGAACTGGTTCATACAATTGCTGATAGACTAACAATACCCTTAATTGCTTGCGGAGGAGCTGGTTCTTTCAATGATGTGAGTGCTGTTGTTCAAGATGCTCATGCTTCTGCTGCAGCTGCGGGCTCGATTTTTGTATATCATGGTCCGCGAAATGCAGTTTTAATTAATTATCCTACATCGGAAGAATTAGATTCCTTGATTTCAAAATGAATATAGTTTTAGATATTGGCCACCCCGCACACGTTCACTACTTCAGGAATTTCATTAAAATCATGGAGTCTCGTGGGCACAATTTCCTTATTGTTGCGCGAGATAAAGAGATTACGCAAAGACTATTAGATATTTATGAGATAGAGCATCATAATAGAGGAAAAGGAGGAAAAGGGTTGATTTCTAAATTGGCCTATATACCTAGAGCAAACTGGTTTATATACAGAAGAGCTAAGCGTTTTCGAGCAGACTTGTTTATTAGTTTTGCTTCAACATATGCTGCGCATGCTTCTTTTATGATGAAGAAGCCACATATTGCTTTTGATGATACTGAACATGCAAGCCTTGAACTCTTACTTTATACTCCATTTACAGAAGTTTTAGTCAACCCAAAGTCTTTTGGGAAAGATTTTGGTAAGAAGCAAGTGCGCTTTGATTCTTTTATGGAAATGAGTTATCTACACCCTAACTATTTTAAACCTGATACTAATATCAAAAATGATTTAGGTTTGAATGATGTGGATAAATTTGCTCTTTTGAGATTTGTATCTTGGAATGCTTCTCATGACTTTGGACAAAGTGGAATCCCTATTGAAAGAAGAGATGAACTCATCTCGTTTCTTGAAAATACTGGGTATAAAGTTTTTATTTCTTCTGAAACTGAATTGGAATCCAAATATGATAGGCATAGACTTAGCGTAGGTATAGATAGAATTCATGATGTACTTTGGGCAGCAGATTTGTTTATTGGTGAAAGTGGAACAATGTCAACAGAAGCTGCACTCCTAGGTACCCCATCGGTTTATATCAACTCCCTTGATGCAGGAGTATTTCAGGAGGAAGTTAAGTTAGGGATTCTGTATAGTTATCGAACTTACCCAGAAGGTTGGGCAGCTCTTCAAAGACTATCCAAAGATGTGATGCTTAAGGAAAAGCACAAGGCTTTAGCCACTGAAGTTATTAATCGAAAAGAGGATGTTACTGCCTTAATGCTCGAATTGGCCCAAGGTTACGAGAGAACCCAGTAATTCTAAAAATAAAACCTGATTTGTAGTTCTTAGAAAATACTGTTTACATAACTCACCATTACTCCAAAATTACTTGTAGCTGAATCATTATCTTCATATATCAGGTTTAATAAGAGATTAGATTTTTGAGTTAGCTTTTTTCGTAGTTTGATGAAGAGAGAATTAATTTCTTTTGGCTTATCAAATCGTTGATAAATGTTTCCTTGATTCTTGAAATAGATATAACTCATTTGGTATGAAATACCATGTTTTAAGAGCCTTCCTTCCATGCCTAGGTTTACAGCATTTATTAGACCATTAATTCTAGTTAAGGATAAATTATTTGGATCAGGAAATAGAAATAAAGGACTTCCTATAACTCGACCTTTATAAGTCCAGCCAGATCTGAAATCAGAATTATTAAAAAAATTATCAGGTTCAATGAATCTTAATCCATTAGGGCCTGTTTTTTCAGCGTCTTGATTGTTGGTTCTGACAATTTCTAGGTTGGCTCCTGTAAACCAATGATCTTTTTCCTTTCGCTTTAAGCTTATCCCTATCATACCATCCCTCCAATTGAATGGAGTTAAGCCTGATTTATCTTCCCAGAGAAATTGCCAATACTGTATTATCCTCCATTTATTAAGATTGGTTGTCAAACCAATCTCCCAAGTTCCCAGATGATTGCCAAGTGCATTGTTCTGATCCGATTGAGTTGCTCCTTCCCCTCCTTGACTACCTGTTATAACCCTTAAATAATCGTTGAAAGTAGAAGGTTGTTTTTCTCCGTTATCAGATCTTCTACCACCCCATTGAGTGTTCCAGATAATTCCTCCATATACATTAACAGGCCACTTAGCTGCAATATTCAAGTACAAGTATTTTTGATGTAGCAATGCTCTTTGAATAAATCTATCTTTTTCAAACCAACCATGTGAGAAATATCCATTGAACTGTATCCAACCTTTAGTAAAAGGTACATTTAACCACCCATTTGTTCGTAAGACAGTCTTAGGTATTGGTAATGCATTGTTGCCGTTGACTAAAGTACTAATACTCAGTGTTGAGTCAACTACACCCAGAAGTTCTTCCTTACGCCCAATAAAAACATTAAACAAGCCATTCTTAGCTTCAATGTAGCCTTGAGTTATATCTCCTGACCATCCATTGTCAAGCCTTCCTATTACGTCCAGTTTATAGCCCCAATCCCATTTTTGTTTATTACTAAGATTTTTTTCAATCAAGATTCTTGTCCATAAACTAAGACTTGCCTCTGATATTCTTTGTGAATTGTTTGCTTGAAACCAAAAAGGGGACTCATCTCCAGAAGATATAAGCCCTCCATTGACCACAGTAAGGTGGTGTTTCAAGGAATCTTTAGTTTGGAAGGCAGGTAGCTGGATCAGTGATGTAAACAATAAAATGGTTACATATTTTACTTGATTCATTATCATAAGATTAAAGTTCTCAATTTCGCTTGCCACTTCCTACAAATTAAAATATCATTATTGATGATATTCGAGAATCTTCTCAATTCGAATGTTTATTTAACGGTTTTCGGAATACTATTGTTGGAGAATAATAGACCTGCTATTAGGTAAATAGGTATCAAGTAATATGAACAAATGGCAAACACTTTTAGTATTTGAATAGCTTTATTCTGTATTTGAAATTTATTTTTCGGAAATTTTTTCTGCTACTTATTTTGATTTTTAAAATTCAATCACATTTTTAGTGTGATCAATTTTATATTTTTTATTTTATTTTTAATTTTTAATGAACGCTCGTTCTCACAATATACATAGTTAAATCACGGGAGTAGTTATAGTCTTGTAAAAAGCATATCTTTGTACACAGACTGATTTTGACGAGACTTAAGACTGACGCTTAATTCAATGATTAGAAATTATGGCCCCATATTTAATAGATGGTGACGTTCAGTATGATCTTCTCAAGAACTCACTGCCTAAATGTGCATTCGAAATTATAAACGATCACATTTTAATTGAGAAGACTGAAACCTATTTCGCTTTTGAAACAGCCTCTACTTTCAATATAAAAAATACACTCAATGGAATGAGGTGCGAAGCCATCATTAACCTTAAAAGAGTTAATGACTTAGGCTACATCAATAAATTTTTTGAATGTATTAATAATCATTTACATACTGGTGGGCGTTTTTTTATCGCGGCAGAAACCGGGCTTCAACGACAAAAGAGAATTTTAGAAAAGTATCCTTTTTTCATAAACTGGGTGGTGTCCTTTCTTGATTTTGTTTTTCATAGAGTTTTCCCCAAACTTAAACTTACTCGAAAATTCTATTTCTTCGTTAAGGGAAGTAGAAATAGAGTTCTTCATGAGGTAGAAATACTAGGGCGTTTATATTCTTGTGGTTTTGAACTTGTCAAGAAAAGGAAGTCAGATGGATTGACGTATATGATACTCGAGAAGGTAAGTGAACCATCATTTTCAATGGAGCCGACTTATGGTTTGTTTATTAGATTAAATAGAGTTGGAAAAAATGGTAAAAAGATTAAGGTGAGAAAGCTTAGATCTATGTATGCTTATTCTGAGTTTATTCAAGAATACATATATCAAAATTATAGTTTAGCCGAGGGAGGCAAATTAAAGAGAGACCCCAGAGTATCTAAGACTGGAAAGGTTTTCAGGAAATTTTGGATTGATGAGCTTCCGATGCTTTGGAATTTACTAACTGGTGAGTTGAAGCTCGTAGGAGTGCGTCCTTTAAGTGCTCACTATTTGAGTTTGTATCCTGAAAAAGCTGTTGAAGCTCGTTTGAAGACAAAGCCAGGCTTGGTTCCGCCATTTTATTATGATATGCCTAAAACATTTGAAGAGATCGTGGAATCTGAAATGAAGTATCTTGAACAGTATAAAAAATCTCCAATAAGGACAGATGTTAAATACTTTTTTGCGGCATTCTCAAACATCTTGTTTAAAGGAGCTAGAAGTAAATAGTATATTGGGGCGCTGAATCTTTAATTGTAACAGACAAAAGTGACGCCCTTACTTTTAACCGCAACTTCTTTTTTCTTTACATCCTTACTGCTCACGATTTTTGTAAAATTGATGGGCAAGTTCGGTTTTGTTGACTCTCCTGGTGGCCGGAAAATACACTCATCGAGTAGGTTAACTATAGGGGGATTTCCAATGTTTATTGGATTTATAGGGACAGTATTGATTTGGTTACCTTTTGAAGAGTTGAACGAATTGAAATTGTTACTTGGAGTTCATTTGATAATATTCTTTACAGGTATAAGAGATGACCTGAGTAACCCAGGGGTGTTTCAAAAGTTACTTGGTCAAATAGTGGCTGCAACCATCATAACATTTATCTGTGGAATTCATCTTGATTCTTTGTTTGGGTTATTTGGCATTTTCGAGATCTCGAAATTTTGGAGTAATATGATTTCAATATTCACGATTATAGTAATTACAAATGCCTATAATTTGATTGATGGAATTGATGGGCTTGCAGCTTCTATTGGAATAGTGGCTTCAACATTTTTTAGTGTATGGTTTTATCTAACAGGTTTGGAAATGTACTCCTTGATTTGTTTTGCAACCTTAGGTACACTGATAGCATTTTTACGTTTTAATTGGGAACCTTCCAAAGTGTTTTTGGGGGATACTGGGTCACTATTTATAGGGTTTCTTTTGTCAATTATGACAATTATATTTATTAATACCAATTACTCTCTTGAAGTTTCAGACCCTTTGAGGTTTACATCATACATTGGTATTGCTATATCCGTTCTGATAGTTCCGCTCTATGATACCATAAGAGTATTTATAAAAAGGTCTCTTAGAGGTATTTCTCCTATGCGTCCCGATAAGACACATATTCATCACGTACTAGTTAAACTTTGTAGAAGTCATGCCAGAGGAACTCTGATTATAACCTTTGTCAATCTTGGACTAGTATTTATAGCCATGTTATTAGATCAGTATTCCGATGTTATTGTTGTGCCTACTATAACTTCAATCACATTTTCTTTAGTACTGGTTCTCGAATACCGATACAAATCTTTTATTAAAAAACGAAAACTTGAGCTTAGAAATAAAGGCCATTTATGAATCACATAATTATCAACTTATGTAGTTTTTAAATGATTTATGCTCTTTTTTATAGAGTTTCTCCTCAGGCAATGACTTGAAAAAATCATATGTCATCTTTAAGCCCTCAGTTCTGTCTACCTTGGGCTCCCAACCAAGTATCTCTTTTGCCTTTGTAATATTAGGTTGCCTTTGCATAGGGTCATCTTTAGGTAAAGGTTTGTAAATAACCTTTTGTGTGGTTCCAGTTAGCTTAATAATTTCCTCAGCAAATTGAGCAATCGTGATTTCGTCTGGATTACCAATATTTACTGGAAGGGCATAATCTGACATAAGCAACCTGAAAATGCCTTCCACCTGATCATTGACATAACAGAAAGAGCGTGTCTGACTACCGTCTCCAAAAACCGTAAGATCTTCACCTCTTAGCGCTTGCCCAACAAATGCAGGCAACACTCTACCATCATTGAGTCTCATTCTTGGACCATAGGTGTTAAAAATTCTAACAATACGTGTCTCTAGTTTATGATACGTATGATAGGCCATTGTAATGGCTTCCTGAAATCTTTTGGCTTCATCGTATACACCTCTGGGGCCAATGGGGTTTACGTTACCATAGTACTCTTCGGTTTGGGGATGTACTAAAGGATCTCCATAAACTTCAGAGGTTGAAGCTATAAGCATTCTGGCACTTTTAGCTCTAGCTAATCCAAGTAAATTGTGGGTTCCAAGAGAGCCCACTTTCAGGGTTTGGATTGGTATTTTGAGATAATCAATGGGACTTGCTGGAGAAGCGAAATGAAGGATGTAATCAAGTTTTCCCGAAACGTGAACAAATTTGGAAATGTCATGATGATGAAATTCAAAGTGTTCTAAAGGCATTAAGTGGGCAATATTGTTCATGCTTCCAGTTATCAGGTTATCCATTCCTATAACATGGAAGCCTTCTTTAGTAAAGCGGTCGCATAAGTGAGAACCTAAAAAACCTGCTGCCCCTGTAATTAGAACCCTTTCCTTCATCTTTTTACTTTATACCAATTCCGAAATATGTATAACCTAAATCCCTTAATTCTTCCTGGTCATATAAATTTCGTCCATCAAAAATTACCTTATTCTTTAAAAGTTTGTTGACCACTTCGAAATTTGGAACTCTGAATTCTGGCCATTCTGTAATCAAAAGAAGAGCATCGGCATCAACTAAAGCCTCGTATTCATCTTTAGTATAGGTAATTGTATCTCCTAAATCTCTTCGAGCTTCTTCCATGGCCACAGGATCGAATGCTTTAACTTTAGCACCTAATTCCAATAGTTGATTAATTATAACAATTGAAGGTGCTTCTCTCATATCATCAGTTTTAGGTTTAAAGGAGAGGCCCCATACGGCAAACGTCATTCCCTTAAGATCATTTCCAAAGTGTTTTTTCACCTTGTCTACTAAAACGGATTTTTGAGCATTATTTACATCCTCAACAGACTTGAGTACTCGCATTTGATAACCATTTTCCTCGGCTGTTTTAATCAGTGCTTTTACGTCCTTAGGAAAACATGAGCCACCATAGCCTACACCTGGGTATATAAACTTGGTGCCAATCCTTGAATCACTACCAATTCCTTTTCTAACCATATTGACATCAGCGCCCATAATCTCACAAAGATTGGCAATGTCATTCATGAAACTGATTTTGGTAGCTAACATTGAGTTGGCTGCATACTTGGTCATTTCAGCTGAAGGAACATCCATGAAAATTGTTGGATGTCCGTTTAGTAAGAAAGGCTTGTAAAGCTTTTCCATTATTTTTTTTGCCCTGTCAGATTCGATGCCAACTACAATTCGGTCTGGTTTCAGAAAATCCTGAATGGCAGCTCCTTCCTTTAAGAATTCTGGGTTTGAAGCGACATCAAAGGTTAGCTCGGATGCTCTTTCCTGAAGCTTTTTAGATACAGCATTTTTTACTTTTTCAGCAGTTCCAACAGGAACAGTACTTTTGGTTACAACAACCAGATAGTCTGTCATATGCTGGCCCACTTCTTCCGCAACAGTTAAAACATATTTTAAGTCGGCACTGCCATCTTCTCCGGGAGGTGTTCCCACTGCAATAAAAACTGCCTCTGAATCTTGAAGGCTATCTTGAAGACTTGTTGAGAAGTGAAGCCTACCTTTTTCGACATTCTTGAGAACCATGGCTTCTAAACCTGGCTCATATATTGGCATAACGCCTTTCTTCAGCCCATCTATTTTGTTTTGGTCGATATCAACACAAGTAACATCTATTCCAACTTCTGAAAAACAAGTTCCGGTTACCAAACCTACATAACCAGTTCCAACAATTGTGATCTTCATATTATAGTATTTTGCTGTAAAAGTATTTTGAAGGGGCTTTATCCAATTTTTTGATCGTCCAAAGGTAGTATTGATTCGTTAACTGACAGAGTTTGAGGGTTAAATATTGCTTAACTTTTTTTGCCAGTTCCAGGCATCCCTTAAAGCTTCATCTAGAGAGTGTTGGGTTTCCCACCGCAATACCTTTTGCGATTTATCAACTTGCGCATATATCTTTTCTATATCCCCAGGTCTTCTTGATCCAATTTGATAGTTCAAATTTGACTCTGAAACCTTTTCAAAGGATTTAATGACTTCTAAAACCGTATTGCCCTTGCCGGTCCCAACATTAATAACATCGAAATGGCTGTTTCCTGATTGCTCTTCCAAGCATGATAAAGCACTAACATGAGCGTCTGCCAAGTCCATTACGTGAATGTAGTCTCGTATACAAGTCCCATCGCTAGTTTCATAATCATTTCCATATACTGTTAAGTGGTCTCTAAGGCCAGCACCTGTTTGTGTTATGAATGGCACTAGATTGTTAGGAATTCCAAGCGGGAGTTCACCGATTTCTGCCGAAGGGTGAGCTCCAACTGGATTAAAATAACGCAAGGCAATTGCCGTCAAAGGAGTATTACTGTTGACCAAATCTTCGATGATCTCCTCACCGATCTGTTTAGTATTTCCGTAGGGTGAGTTTGCTGGTTGTTTTGGAGACTCTTCAGTTACAGGTAATTTATCAGGTTGGCCATACACTGTACAAGAAGAAGAAAAAACCAGACTTGTCACTCCGTTCTTAGTCATTGATTCGAGAAGAGAAACAAGACCAGA
Source organism: uncultured Roseivirga sp. (assembly GCA_947493005.1). Taxonomy (GTDB): domain Bacteria; phylum Bacteroidota; class Bacteroidia; order Cytophagales; family Cyclobacteriaceae; genus Roseivirga. The sequence continues at coordinate 64,741 of CANLOY010000008.1, read as the reverse complement.
TACGTTATTTTTGTAATAAAGGAGAGGTTTTTCGACCGATTCGCCAACAGCTTTTTTTGCTGCGAAATGAATTACCCCATCAATATTGAATTCTGTAAAAACTTGATTTAGTAAGTTTTGATCCAAGATATCTCCTTCATACAGTTTGAATTCTTTTCCTGTAATCTTTTTTAACCCATCAAGTACGGATTTGTCAGAATTAGAAAAATCATCAATAATTATAGGGTTGTATCCCTTCTCATGAAGTTTAACAATTACATGTGATCCAATATAACCGGCTCCTCCTGTGACAAGAATATTTTTAATCATATGGCAAAAATAGTTGTATGAAATCATTTAATAGTCAAGTACTGTTATTTTTGTCTTTTCATACCAAGCTAATACCATAACATGGCTGATAGGTTTAAGGAGATTTCGGAAGAGATAAAGAGTTTTAAAGCAAACAACGCTGATGAATTGGAGCAGTATAGGTTAAAATTCATTGGACGTAAGAATGTCATAGCTGACCTTTTTACGGAGATGAGGAATGTTCCTAATGATGAAAAGAAGGCCTTTGGACAATCAGTTAATGAGTTAAAGAATCTAGCCAAGAAGAAATTTCAGGCGTTAATCGAGGAGGTCAACTCTGGAGGCAATAGCGTTGAAGAGCATCCTGATTTAACTTTGCCTCCTGTAAAAATGGAATTTGGTTCTATTCATCCATTAACAGCAACAAGGCAAAGGTTTATTCAAATCTTTGAACGGATAGGTTTCAACGTTTCTTCGGGTCCTGAGATTGAAGATGACTGGCACAACTTTACTGCACTTAATTTCCCTGAGAATCACCCAGCCCGCGAAATGCAGGATACTTTCTTTATTGAAAAGAATCCTGATATAGCATTAAGAACTCATACTTCCAGCGTTCAGATAAGAGTAATGGAAAACGAAAAACCACCAATACGGACTTTATCTCCTGGTAGGGTTTTTCGAAACGAAGCTATTTCTGCCCGGGCACATTGTGTTTTCCATCAAATGGAAGGACTCTATATTGATAAAGGAGTTTCTTTTGCTGACTTGAAACAGACGTTATACCATTTTGTGAAGGAGATGTTTGCTGGCGATACAAAGATTCGATTTAGACCATCATATTTTCCTTTTACTGAGCCAAGTGCAGAGATAGACATTTCATGTCAGATATGTCATGGTGATGGCTGTAATATTTGCAAGTATACTGGTTGGGTTGAAATTGGTGGTGCAGGAATGGTTGACCCCAATGTGCTTGAGAATTGTGGAATTGACTCTAATATCTATTCTGGTTTTGCTTTTGGAATGGGAATCGAAAGGATAACCATGTTGAGGTACGGGATCAAGGATTTAAGGCTATTCACAGAAAACGATATCAGGTTTTTAAAACAGTTTAATTCACTTTGATGACTTTAGAAGAGATATCCAAAATTGGAGTCGTTGGTGCGGGTACCATGGGGCAGGGAATTGCGCAAATATGTGCCTTAGCTGGTTATGATGTCATACTGTTTGATTTAAAGAAAGAGGTTTTAGATCGAGCTTCCGAAATCATTTCTAAAAATCTATCCAAAGGAATAGAGCGAGGTAAGCTTACAGCAGAAGATAAAGAACTTGCGCTTAATCGTATTTCGTTCACTTGTAATGATGCGTCTCTTGTGGCTGATGTAGTAATTGAAGCCATTGTTGAAAAACTAGACATCAAAAGAGACCTTTTTTCCAGGCTGGAACAATTGAATAGTAAGGAGGCAATTTTGGCGACAAATACGTCTTCAATACCTATAACAAGAATTGCATCGGGATTAAAATACCCTGAGAGATTTGTGGGTATGCATTTCTTCAACCCTGCACACATAATGAAGCTTGTTGAAGTAATTTCTGGTGCCTCAACTGATGAAAGTATAGCAACAACAATTTCAGAGCTAGCGAAAAAGCTAGGTAAAGTGCCGGTAATGGCAAAAGATGCACCTGGGTTTATTGTCAATAGAGTGGCAAGACACTTTTATGTAGAAGGGTTGAAAATACTTGAAGAAGGAGTCAGCGATGTTGATGGCATTGATAAACTCATTCAGTCTTCAGGTTTTCGGATGGGGCCTTTCAGACTAATGGATTTAATAGGTGTTGATACCAATTATTCAGTAACTGAGTCCATGTTTAACGCGTTCAATCAGGATGGAAAATTCAGACCATCAAGAATCCAACAACAAAAGGTTGATGCCGGACATCATGGTAGAAAATCTGGTATGGGCTTTTACGATTACTCAGAAGCTTAGAGCAATTCTTCAATAAGTTTGTCTATTGTTATGCCTTCAGCTTCAGCCTTGAAGTTTCTAACAATCCTGTGTCTCAATATAGGTTTAGCTACCGCCTGAACATCTTCAATGTCTGGAGAGTACTTGCCATTAATCAATGCATTGCATTTTGCGGCAATAACAAGACTCTGAGAAGCTCTTGGGCCAGCACCCCATTCAACATACTCTTGAGTTATTTCAGGTGTCTTGTCACTGTTTATTCGCGTTTTATGCACTAAGCCTACGGCATATTCAACAACGTTATCGGCAACAGGAACTTTTCTGATTAACTGCTGATAGTTGATTACTTCTTTAGCTCCTAAAATGTGGCTTACTGTTTTAGTTTCATCTGAGGTAGTGTTTTTTACAATTTCAACCTCTGATTCAAAAGTAGGATATGTTAAAGTAATATTGAATAAGAATCTATCTAATTGAGCCTCAGGAAGAGGGTAGGTTCCTTCCTGTTCAATTGGGTTCTGAGTAGCCAGAACAAAGAAAGGTTTATCCAAATTAAAGTGCTGACCAGCTACGGTAACCGAATACTCCTGCATAGATTCAAGCAGAGCCGCCTGAGTTTTAGGAGGGGTTCTGTTAATTTCATCTGCAAGGATGATGTTTGCAAATATCGGCCCTTTTATAAATTTGAAATTTCTGTCTTTATCAATTGTTTCAGCACCTAAAATATCAGAAGGCATTAGATCTGGAGTGAACTGAATTCTTTTAAAACTAAGATCCAAAGCTTGTGAAATAGTCTGAATCAATAGGGTTTTTGCCAGGCCAGGTACACCTACTAAGAGACTATGCCCTTGACAAAATATTGAGGTCAAAAGCAGGTTGACCACTTCGTCCTGACCAATGATGACTTTAGAAATTTCAGCTTTAAGGCGCTTAAAGTCCTCAAAGAATTTGTCGGCAAGCTCGACATTAGATGTAGAATCACTCATGCTTATTGATTATTGATAATACCACAACGGTTGTATTCAGCGTCTACTTCAAGATATACTTCTTTCATTTTTTCTTGAAGGTACTCTGTACGCTTTATGGATTTTTTCATTTGGGTTGTGGCAGCTTTCAGTTTTTCATAGTCATCCGTCATGTTAGCTCTGTGTGGAGCTACTCTTCTCTTGTAATAGATGATTCTGGCAACTTGAGAATCGGCACCTACCTGAACCTTTTGAGCTTTGGAAATTTCTCCTTCTTTCAATTTGTCAATTTCAAAGAACAACTCTGGTTCTAGGTTGTCGGCAGGAATTCTTAACGAGCCAAATTGATCAGCAAAAAAACCTCCACTAGCTTTTGTACTCCGGTCGTCCGAATAAAGTTTCGCTGCTTCTTCAAAAGTTACGCTATCGGCTATTATTTGGTTTCTAAGGTCATCAAGAAAACCTACAGCATCCTGTATATCTTGCTCATTAGGCTTTGGGGTCATAATGATATGCCTGCTTTGGTATTCATTTCCTCTTTTCTCTACAAGTTGAATGATGTGAATTCCGAACTGAGACTCTATTGGCATAGAGATTTCTCCTGGCTTAAGTGCTAAAGCTGCAGCTTCGTATGCCGGATCTAAGGAACCTCTGCCTTGGAACCCTAAATTTCCACCGTTTTGACTCGAAGGTCCTTGTGAATTAAGAGTTGCTAATATTTCAAAACTAGTGCCATTTAGTGCTTCATTTCTTAGGTCAATCAGTTTCTTTTTTATTCTTTCTTTTTCTGAATCGCTAACCTCTGGTTCTTTAACGATTATCCCAACTTCATATTCAACAGAATACAATGGCAAACTGTCTTTAGGAAACCTGTTGAAAAACTGTTTAACCTCTCTTGGGGTAACTGTTACATCCTTGAGAATGTTGTTCTCTTGCATTTCAATACGAATTTGCTCTTCGATAGAAGGTCTTAATTCGTTCATAATTTGATCAAGAGTTTTACCATAAGCTTTCTGAATAGCTTCTTCAGAGCCAAAACGTGCAACTATCTGCTGCCCCCTACTCTGAATTTCATAGTCCAGACGAGATGGTTCAACTTCTACTGAGTCAATTTCTGACATCACTAGTAGTACTTTGCTATCAACAAAACTTTTAAGAAGTGCACATCGGGCGTCTCCTTGAAATTCTCTTGCTTGAGGGCTTGTTAAAAACTGAATGTAAGCTGATTCCAATTCACTTTTTAGTATGATCTTGTCATCTACTTTAGCTATAATTTTATCCACTACATTGCCATCCTGAGCAAATAGCGAAAAAGGTGCCAGTAGCACTATAGCTAAAACAGTTCTAGCGATATATCCTGTAATCTTCATTTTCCTTCGCACGTTCATAAATGTCATTCTCCAAACTCTTCGCCAATTCTACTTTTCTTTTGTTTAAGATTATGTTTCTAATCTCTTCACGCACAAACTCTAACGGAGAAGTCTCTTCGGAAATTTTGTACTCTTCTATATTGAGCAGGTAAAGATAGGTAGAATCAGCTTCTTCCACATATCGATTTCTCCTTAGGAATTGTACTTTGTTTGAAATAGTTGAAAAAGGAGAGCTCTTAATAATGTCATCGAATTTTATCCATGTCGAATCTTCCAGTGAATAATTATCGGCAAACTGAAAAGCATAAGATCTCAGCGATTCAATATCCTGTGGTCTTTTTGATTTCATCCAACGTCTAATGTTATTCTTTTTTGGGGCATCCTGATTTACCTTCATAAATCTTCCTCTAAAAATATTTTGCCTTAGCGTGAAGTTATTTTGATTATCGAGGTAATAGCTTTCTACCTCATCATTTGTCACCATAGTGTCTAGAAGCCGCTGTACCATAAGTTTTTGATATTCATATGAGAGTAGTGTATAGCGATAGTCGGCAACTTTTCTTTCAATCTCTGACTGATCAATTCGAACGTTTGTATTAGCTTCCTTGATAAGCAATTCTTTTTTTATCCAGTTTTTAACAAATCGTTCGGCAATTTGGGCACTGTCTTTTGGTGATGTTTCCTCAGAAATGAGGTTGTTGATATCTGATTTGAACAGATATGAAGTGCCAACACTTGCAATGAGGTCTTTGCTGTTTGATGCTCCTGTTTGATCACCATTTTGCAAGTAATCACAAGAGCATATAAGTATGCTTAAGAGTAATATAACAGAAAAACTAATCTTCAATTGATAGCCAACTTTTTGAGTGCTTTCTTAAAAACTCTAACCTCTCTTTTCTTTCTGAGTTGTTGAATCCATTGCTTTTCCAGGTAGTCCTGAAAGTCGGAAATCACCAGGCCCCTGACTTCATCAAGAGTAGAGTATCCGGAAGGAATTACTTTATCAATAAAATAAACTTCCTCAGTCTCTGGGTTTTCAACCCAACTTCCCTTTTTCAATCCAACTGTTTCAAAATTAGGCATTTCGTTAGCGTTAATGGTTCTTTTAGCAATTTTTAACAACGAACGTTCTTTTTGACTTAATGAGTAACTGAAAATACTGTCTAATGAAGAATTATTATCTGTATATACTCTAGTGATTTTCTCTATAATGCTCTTGTTTGAAGATGAAAGTGCCCGAATAACAAATCTTTTATCTTCTCTATAGTTTTTAAAATGATCATTATGATACTTTTTAATACCGAGAGAATCTTCAAGTGCCTTGTTCCAAATTTTTTGTTGCATGACCTCAAATAGCAACAACCCCTCTTCATACTCTTTCAGTAGGTAGCCAAACTCTGGATATTTTTGAGGCGCAATAGAATCTTCGTGTGACAATATGGTTTCCTGCTCAAATTGTTTATAGAAGCTTTTAAGTGTATTAATATTGGGGGTGATTTTTCTTGAAGGTAGAAATTCAATAAACTCTTTTAATCGAACTTGTTTTTTGCCAATGTTAAAGATTGTTTGATTGGCATCTCCATTATAAGCCTCAATTCCATTTGAATTAATACTCTTTATGACGGATTCTAATAACACTTCATTAGCTGAATAGCCATTTTCGGACTTAAGTTTGTTCAACAGTTCTTCGGTGTTGTAAGAATTTCTACCAATTCTTTTTAGGTTTTGGGCAATTTCACTTTGGGCAACTCCAAACTCAGGGATGGGTTCAACCTCATCTAATCTGACGATATGCCATCCAAACTGTGTTTGACTTGGTTTGGAAATCTCTCCAATGTGGTCAAGGGAATAAGCAATATCCATAAAATCGTCCGGAAGTTGTTTTATTCTAGACAAAGGCAGTTGCCCTCCATTCATTTTGGTTCTATTGTCATCCGAATACTTTCTTGCCATTTTATTCCATTCAACTCCCTGAACCAATGAATCATAAACCTGATTGGCAAGAGCAAGGGATGTTGCCGAATTACGGTTTTGATTGCTAAAGAAAATATGAGAAGTTTTAAGCTTTCCTTTGGAAGGCCTTCTATTGGTTATGTAAAGAATGTGGTAACCAAATCTGGTTTTAGCTATCCCTGATACTGTGTTGACTTTTGTCTTATATGCCATATCCTCAAAGGGAGACACCATATCTAAAGCTGTAAACCAGCCTAGTTTTCCTCCGGTTTTAGCTGAACCATCCTGAGAATTTTGTCTGGCAAGCTGTGCAAAACTATTTTCATCTTTAACAAGCCTACGAAGACTGTCAACTAGCATGTAAGCCTTTAGTGTATCGGAAGGAGGGGCGTTTGACTCAACCCTTATGAGTATGTGCGAAGCCTGAATTTCTTCTTGCATTCGTTTATGGATCAGTTTAACAAGGCGCTGTTCTGTCTTTGGGTTGTTCAGGTAAGGTTTTCGAATCTGCGAGATGTAACCTGCTAATTCTTGTTGAAAAGAAGGCCTTGTATCATAGCCTAAAGATTTGGCTTCAAGTACTTTCAATTTAAAGTTGATATACTGTTCCAGATAGCTGTTCAGGGAATCGTAATTGAGCACCTCGGTGGTGTCTCGGTTCTTTTTATAGGCGTATAAAAACTCGCCAGAACGTATCTCCAGAGAGTCTATTTTGGCAAGCAAAAGCCCTTTCGACTGATAAGCCCTGGATTGATGAATGCTGATAAGAAAACAAATCAAGATGAAGACACGCTTCATATCGTATCCTATTATTTTGTGGTTTCTACTTTTTTAAAAAGCCTAAGTGTGTTTTTCGAAGCGGTTGATTTGAACTGGATATCGTCCATAATCTTCTTGACCAGCATAATGCCAATTCCTCCTTTGTGTTTATTCCTTATTAAATCTTCCAACATAGGCTCTTGATAGTTCACTATGTCAAAGGCATTGCCATGATCGATGATTTCGAACCAGATGCCCCCATCTTTAAAGTGAATTTCCAATCTGACATTGCTTTCCTGGTCTGAAGGATGTCCATGAATTATAATGTTTGCACATACCTCATCAACGGCCAATACCATCATATTCACCTCAATATCTGATACCTGATGTTCAGTAAGGACGTCAGTCACAAACTTCCGCATCTTTCTCAGCTTATTCTTACTGCTTGGTATGTCGAAACTATATGCCATTTAATGCCGAAACCGCTTGTTCTTTGTCATTTTCAATTTTTAGCAACTGGTCAAGTCCCAGAATTCCAAAGACCTTAAGTACTTTTTCCGAAAGGCCAAATAGAATAAAGTTGATCGATTTCTCAGAAATCTCTTCTATGTAGGACATGAAAACTCCTAAACCTGCTGAGGAGATATAGTTAAGATTGGTGCAATCCACAAGCATTTGCATGTGTCCTTCATCTAAAGCTTCTCTAATGGCTTTATCAAGATGGATTGAAGAGCTTGCGTCAGCTTCTCCTATTACGGAGATAACCAGGTAATTGTTTTCAGTTTCTTTCTTAATTTCTATCATGGCCTATTTTATTCTACGGCTTTTAATTAAACTTGATCACCACCATTGTATAATCATCATTAAGGTCTTTACCCCCACAGAACTCATAAAGTTTGCTTATGAAAACCTTTTGTATCATAGGAGGGTCATAATGTGCGTTTTGATCCAATAGACTTTTCATCCTTTCATAACCAAACTCCTCATGTTTAGCATTAGATGCTTCAGAAATACCATCGGTGTACAATACCAGAATATCATCTTTAGAGAAATTCACTCTATTGACCTGAATGAAATTCTTATAGGTTGAGTTTCTTATAATCCCCAGACCAAGTCCTTTGTTTTCAAAATACTTGGCTTTCTTTTCTTCCTTACTATAAAAAAGTGTTGGACAGTGGCCCGCTCTTGAAAATTCAAGCACTTTTTGTTCTGTATCAATAATGAAATAGGTGAGTGTTATAAAAGATGTTCTTTCAAGGCACTTGCTCAACGCTGTATTCGCATTAATCAGAAATTCTTCGGCAGACAGGTCTAGTTGAACGAGACTTTGGAATATCCCTTTCATTTGTGACATATGAAATGCCGCAGAAGTACCTTTTCCAGAAACGTCTCCTATAACAATTGCAAAACGATGCTCACTGAGTTGGAAAGTATCGTAATAATCACCTCCTACCTCAGCTGCTGCTTCTGTAAAGGCATGGATAGAGAAGGCAGAATCATGATCAAGTTCTTTTGGTAAAAGTGCTCGCTGAACGCTCTTGGCAATGTTTAGTTCCTCTTTGTATCGTTCATTTAGAAGGGCTTCTCCCATCAGTCTGAAGTTTTCGATAGAGACACTTACCTGGCTGGCAAATGTGTTAATGATGTTGATCATTTCTTTATTGAAACTATCAGATACTTCATTTAACAGATACATGAAGCCTTTGACTTCGTTTTTGATGGTAAGAGGTACAACAAAAGCTGATTTATAGGTTGATTTTCTAAGGTTGATAAGCACTCTGTCAGAATCAGAATTAGGAGCCAGAGGGTTCTTTATAACCGTTCTGTTCTTGCTGATCATTATCTGCTCCTTAACCTTGTTAATATTTTCACGACTGATATGTTTAGACCTGATTTTAGTGTCTTCATCATCCATGTTCACTTCAATCCACCCAGCATCCGCATACACTGCGTTCATGGACGAATTCAGTAGGACGTCAAAAATCTGGTCTTCACTTTCTCCTTGTTGAATGGACTGACTAAGCCGCTGGAAATTGATGGCCTCTTCCATCTTCTTCTCGAAAACGGAAGATGTAGGCAAATTGAAAAGTATTACCAGTAGAGAGAAAATACTGTAGAAAAGCAGGAATGTGAACAGAACGATTACGAAGAGGTCGTCAATAGCGTTGAAAGCTTCTAATGCTTCGTCAGGAGCTACATATAGGTAACTGAAGAAGTAGAAAATGTAAATGGTAATTAGAAGAATAATGAGTACACTTTTCCACTTTTGTTTAAAGTTCAGGTAAGCAACCCATTTGAGATTACCAGATAATATAATGGCCATTATGGCAAGTGCACCAAAAAGGATTTTAAATAGTAAACTCTGCTGAAGGTTTAACTCGGTAAGATTGAAAAATATTGAGCATAAAAGTGCCAGCTCAAAGATATTCCAGTAGATAACCAGGTTTCTTGATTTCTGATAAAGGATCAGTTTCTTCCATACCGTGAAAGTAGAAATCAGGAATACAGAAATCAGTGCACGGTTAAGATTATAAAGGAATGTATTGAGAAACTCATTTTCGGCAAGCATAGAGCCTGCAATAGACTCGTAGAATAGCCTTATGGAGATTGAAATTACTGTAGTAACCAAACCTATTGCAAAAACCCTCCATAGTAAATCTACAAATCCTCCACTTTCAACTAATCTGATTTTATGTCGGTAGTAAACCAGTATAAAGACATAAAAGAGGTCTTGAAGTAGTATGGGGAGATACTTAGAAATTTCCAGGTCCACTCCACTTTTAGTGGCCAGAATTTCCAGTATACGGATAAGCGTAGCTATAACCCATATAATTATGGCCATAGTCACGCTCGAACGCATATAGAACTTCGGTGTAAACTGGATTTTCAAAGACATAAATTTATCCGAAGCTACAAAATAAGAGTTTGGTTGATTCTATGAAACGAAGAGTTTCAGAATCTCATTGCCTAAGACAACTTAATTCCTAGTTCTTTTAGCTGATCATTGTTTACTGGAGAAGGAGAATCTATCATTACATCTCTTCCCGATGTGTTTTTAGGGAAGGCTATATAATCCCTGATGGTTTCCGAACCTCCAAACATTGCACAGAGCCTGTCGAAACCGAAAGCAACACCACCATGTGGAGGTGCACCGTATTCAAAAGCATCCATTAGGAAACCAAATTGAGCTTTAGCTTCTTCATCTGTAAAGCCAAGGTGTTTGAACATTAGCTTCTGCATATCTCTATCATGAATCCTTATCGATCCACCCCCAATTTCAACACCATTGATAACAAGGTCATAAGCATTTGCTCTTACCTCACCCGGTGCTGAGTCCAGTTTAGACATATCCTCTTTAAGTGGGGCTGTAAAAGGGTGGTGCATCGCGTGGTAGCGTTCAATTTCTTCATCCCATTCTAGTAGTGGGAAGTCAATCACCCAAAGCGGTTTGTAATCATTGCTTTTCCTTAAACCAAGCTCGTTACCCATGTGGAGGCGTAATTCATTCATCTGTTTCCTCACTGTATTTTGGGCTCCTGATAGCACAAGAATTAAGTCTCCTACTTCAGCACCTGCCTTTTCGGCCCAAGCCTTTAAATCTTCCTGACTATAGAATTTATCAACAGATGATTTAAAAGTGCCGTCAGCATTACATTTTACATAAACGAGCCCTTTGGCTCCAATCTGAGGCCTTCTTACAAAATCAGTTAAGGCATCTAATTGCTTTCTGGTATATTCAGCACAGCCTTTAGCACATATACCCACAACAAGTTCAGCTTGGTCAAATACATTAAAACCTTTGTTCTGTGTTTCTTCATTCAGGTTTTTGAATTCCATACCAAAGCGAATATCAGGCTTATCGCTTCCATACTTTTCCATTGCTTCGGCATAAGTTATTTGTGGGAACGTACCAAACTCAATTCCTTTGATTGATTTGAAAAGGTGTCTTGTCATACCTTCAAAAGTTTCAAGCACATCTTCTCTTTTGACAAAAGACATTTCACAATCAATCTGAGTAAACTCTGGCTGACGATCTGCTCTTAAGTCTTCATCTCTGAAACACTTTACAATCTGAAAGTACCTGTCCAGCCCAGAAACCATCAATAGCTGCTTAAATGTTTGCGGAGACTGAGGCAAAGCATAAAACTGACCAGGGTTGATACGTGAAGGAACCACAAAGTCTCTTGCACCTTCTGGAGTAGATTTTATCAAAACGGGAGTCTCAACTTCAATAAAGTTTAAGTCTGCCAGATAATTTCTAACAGCTATGGCAAGTTTACTTCTTAATTCCAGCTTTTCTCTTACCTCATTTCTTCTCAGATCGAGGTAGCGGTATTTCATTCTTAAATCTTCTCCACCATCCGTATCATTTTCGATTACAAATGGAGGCGTATTTGAAGCATTAAGGACTTCTAATTCCGTAACATTCAGCTCAATATCACCTGTTGGAATCTTATCATTTTTAGAATATCGTTCAACAACAACTCCCTTGGCCTGAATCACAAATTCACGTCCAAGTTTTCGGGCAGTTTCCATCACATGTGGGTCACTTTTTCCTTCCTCAAAAGTAAGTTGAGTAATGCCATAACGATCGCGAAGATCTATCCACATCAAAGCTCCTTTATCTCTTACACGTTGCACCCAGCCAGTGAGCACTACTTCAGTACCAGCTTGTTCAATTCTAAGTTCTCCACAAGTATGTGATCTCAACATCTCTAGTCCTTTTAAAAATGAGTGGCAAATTTAGTAATTGTTTTAACAGGGAAAGAGGTTGATGTGGAATACTATAGAAAACGTATCGTGAAAACAGACACTTATATGAACTACTCACTGAGTCTCTTTCTTGACTTTTTCGCTTTTTAAAAACTCCACGAAGAACTCAAAGTTCAAGTTTGTGTTTTTCATGGCATGATAAGCTGTCTTTACTTGCATGTCCTCATTTAACAATACAATTGAAGGTGTGTTTGACAAATTGTGTGATACACTGAATAAATCTCCCTTTAAGGTATAAAGCCTTTCTTGCCATAATTTATACTTGTCATGGGTTTGCAAGTATTTGGTTTTGAAACCTTCCGCGATTAAAATAATATTGTCCCTTCCAACAACGGCTTCAAGTGTTTTTAAATTTTCAAGTTCTTTGTTGAGACAATCAGAACACATTGTATTGTTGAAATAGAAAATGATTGAGTTTTTTCCTAGAATACTATGCAATGACTTTTGTTTTGAAGCTAAATCTTTGATAGTAGCATTTATGACCTTATCATTATTAAGTTTCCAATTGTAAAATTGAATTAAAACTCCATCGGCAACTTGGCTTTCTAAATTAGTAATTTCGTTATTAAGTGAAAGTACTTCACCTTCCAAACTTAGTTTATCTTTTTCTGATGAGTTTCTCTCGTCAATTAAAATCGCCAGTGTAACAACAAGAGCGACAAGCCCTCCAATTATGATTATTTTTTTTAGCATGGCTATTTAATTTGATATAGTAATATTAATGGGGTTTCGTTTTCAATACTTTTTCCTACGTCTTCTAGACTTAACCCAGAAAACTTTTGTGACGGGTTTTTGAAATAGTCTGTTTTTAGGGTGCTGGGGTCAATTAGATGCAGGTATTGGTTTTTGAATATGCCGGTGGGTGGCGGTAAATGTCCTTCAATAATTTCCGACTTTATTTTATCGTAAGTATTGACTGTCTTATCCGATAAATCGTATATGTTGAGGTGTTGTTCGAGAAAACCTCCCATCATATACCAGAAGCAAAGTTGATTGCCTTGATAAAGAAAACTATGAGCGGCAGTAGCTTTTTTTTCCTTCATTAAATGCTTTATAAATTCGCTGGGTGGGCTATTCCAATAATTGGATGATATACCATTTGAGCCGAAATCGATGATAACTTCTTCTGAGATTCCTTTTCCATTAGTTAGTTTATAAAGAGTGGTTTTTGTGTCAGGCATCGAGTAATTGACGAAATCCTTATGCTTTTCGATCATTACGGACTCTGAAGCTTTTACAGACATTGGGGGTTGCAAGCGGTTTAACTTCTTAATTGACGAAAAGGTCTTTCCATTAATTATTTCAGTACCGACTAATTTATTTTCTGAATTTCGAGAATCGCTTATAGCTAGCCAATGTTTTTCATCCAGCACCTCGAATGACATATAACTCTTAGATACCTTGACTGATTTGATAAAAGAGAAATCGGATAGATCATAAAAGACGAATTTAGAAGAGTTACGATCATAAACAACCAGTTGATTATTGGATTCATCAATGGAGAAGTCGTGTATAACATCATACTCCTCAGGAGCATCACCTGGTCTTTTTAGTTGTTGCAAAAAAAGCCCGTTTTTATCTATTACTGTGATAGTTTGTGTTTGCGATTGATCCAAAAGGTATAGCTGATCTTTGCTGGTTTTTATTGAAGTAATATCCCCAAAGAAAATTGTGTCTGGGAGTGAAATGGCTTTAATGGATATATTTTTACCTATGGTTGAAAGATTTGTGGTCTTGACTTCTTTTGAGTCAATATAAATTGTATCTATTGAATCGGATTTTGGCTCATTATTTCCACATGAACTAAAAAGTAATACCAATAAGAATAAAGTGATATGCTTTGATTTCATAAATAACATTAATTGTAGTGGAGGGTTCTTTTAAGCCCTCCACAATTGCTTGATTAAACTTTAGCTTCCCTTTCTTAAGCAATTTAAGAAAGAACTGGCTCCGGCTCACCTGTTCTGATGACACAGACTCCATCACAACTTCTGTGACAACCAGGTTTCCAAGTATTGTTCTCTTTGTTAGAATAATGTACTGTGTTTCCAAACTCTGTGGTTGTGTCTTCATTTTCACAGGCTATTGAGAAGTTACTCGCGGAAAACATCATTAGAGTAGCCATTGCCCCAATTGCTAAACTAGATTTAATAAATTTTTTCATTTGATTTAATTTTATGTTAAACAATAAATCGTATCTAATTTTTTTATTTAAAGGCAGATACTGAATCCTTTAATAAGTATTAGTACTAACTATTAACAATTGTAATATATTTTATTTATTATCAAAAATAAAAATAGAAAATTTATTTAATATTATTTAAAACAATTAAAATACAATATTTTTATACTTAACATTTTGACTTGAGTAGATAATTGTTACTACTTGCATTTGCATAAGGTTGTCTGAAGCTGATGCCACCTACTAATTTTGACTTTGTTTAAAAAAATGTTCTACTAAGTCCTGAGTGGAATTTTTGGGAATTGGATGTTTGTGCTTAATAAAAGGTGTTTAATTATTCTCAAAGGATTAATTTTAGCAGCTAAGTGCGAAGCTGTAATATTACAATGAAAACCTATGCAGGAATGGAACTTAGTATTTATAAAGATGAGTACTTTATGGAGGAAGCCTTGAAACAGGCTCAACTTGCTTTTGATGCTGGGGAAGTGCCTGTAGGTGCAGTAGTAGTTGCTGAAAAACGAATTATTGCAAGAGCGCACAATCAGACAGAGCAATTGACGGATGTAACTGCGCATGCAGAAATGCTCGCTATAACATCGGCCTTTAATGCATTAGGGTCAAAGTACCTGAATGAATGTACGCTCTATGTAACATTAGAACCGTGTGTGATGTGTGCGGGGGCCTTGTATTGGGCACAATTGGGTAAAATTGTTTATGGAGCAAGCGATGAGAAACGTGGGTTTAGTTTGAATGAGAAAAATCTATTACACCCCAGAACAGAAATCAGTTCAGGATTGTTAAACCAAGAAAGCAAAAAATTGCTGAAACAGTTTTTTGCCAAACTTAGATAGAATCGTAACTTTTGTGTAAACATAAAATCAATTTCAATTATGGCTTTTGAATTACCTCAACTTCCATACGCACACGATGCTTTGGAACCGCATATAGATGCCAGAACTATGGAAATACACCATGGGAAGCATCATGCAGGATATACTAACAATTTGAACAATGCTATTGCCGGAACCGATATGGAAGGCAAGAGTATTGAAGACCTTTTGGCGAACCACAGTGATAATGCCGCAGTTAGAAATAACGGTGGAGGTTTTTATAATCACTCTCTATTCTGGTCTGTGATGTCTCCAAATGGAGGCGGAGAGCCTACTGGCGATCTTGCAGACGCAATTAATACAGCTTATGGTTCTTTTGATGCTTTTAAGGACGCTTTTGCTAAAGCGGCAGCAACAAGGTTTGGATCAGGATGGGCATGGCTATGTGTACATGCAGGTGGAAAAGTAGAAGTATGTTCGTCTCCAAATCAGGATAACTCGTTAATGCCTGGTGTTGGCTGTGGTGGAACACCGATACTTGGTTTGGATGTTTGGGAACACGCTTATTATCTGAATTATCAGAACAGGAGACCAGACTATATTTCAGCTTTCTTCAATGTGATTAACTGGGAAGAAGTAAGCAGAAGGTATACTGAAGGTAAATAGATTCAGAGACTCAATAGTTTTCAAAGCCGCTTTATAGCGGCTTTTTTATTTTATACTAATCAATATTTTTTTGTGTTTAAATTAGAATAGTTGCATCTTTGCATTCTAAGTGCAGCTCATATTGGCTTCATTAATTTTAAATACTTTTTAGATGTCACGTTTTATTTTTTCCCTTTTACTTATTGCCTCCTTCTATTCTTATGGACAAATAGAGACAGTTAAATTTGGAGATATCAGCCTCGATGATTTAGCTATGGAGGCTTATCCTTTGGATTCCGGAGCAGAAGCCGTTTATCTTATTGATAAAGGAGAAGCATATTTTTATGAATCTGGATTTAATATTGTCAGAGATGTTCATATACGATTGAAAATCCTTAAAGAAAGCGGTTTAAGTAGATCAGATATCAAGCTGGGTTTTTATAAAGGAGCTACTGAAATACAAAAACTCAAGGCTGCTACTTACAATTTGGTTGATGGAAAAATGGTGACTCGTACAGTATCCAAAAAGGAATGGGTTACTGAAAAATTTGATAATGATAGACGAACTAAAAAACTATCTTTTCCCGAAGTGAGGGTCGGTTCAATTATAGAGTATTCATATCGACAAGTAGTAGGAACAGTGAGAAATCTGCCTTCTTGGAATTTCCAAAATTCAATTCCAACAAGATATTCTGAATATAGAATTGATATGCCTAAGTATGGGACATATAAGACCAAACTGAAAGGGTATCATCCTTCAGCTTACTACAATAACAAAGGGAAGCTTTTCCACATGGTAATGAAGGACGTTCCCGCTTTGAAAAGAGAGCCTTATGTCTCCACAATGGAGAATTACAGATCAAGAGTTGAATTTGAGATTGAAACATGGACTGTTCCTGGAAATCCGACACAAAAGTTTTTGACCAATTGGAAAGAAATAAATAAAGCTCTTTTGGATTCTGATCAATTTGGGAAAGTGATCAGAAGTACTGGTCAATTAAGAAGAATTTATCCCACAGATAAAAGCTGGGGCAACAACAAGGAGAGCTTGATTGAAATTTACAATTATGTTAGAGATCATTTTGAATACAACAACAGGTCGAATTTTCTTGTAGCAGAAAGGTCAAAAAAATTATGGGAAGAGGGAAAGGGAGATAATGCAGACATCAATATTACACTAGCACAGTTTCTGGAGAAAGCAGGAATTGAAGTTTACCCGGTAATATTAAGTTCACGAGGGAATGGCTATTTAAATAAATCAACTCCTGTATTGCGGCAGTTTAACTATATGATAGTTTGCGCGATTATCGATACCAAAAGGTACCTTCTGGATGCAACAGATAAATTCAGGCCATATGATGTATTACCTGCCAGAGCTATCAATGGTGAAGGCCTTATGGTAGATAAGTTTGGTGGTCGTTGGGTAGACTTGAGAGAAAATGGTGAAATGAGCTCCAAGACCATTTCTGGAGAATTTGGTTTTGACGAAGATATGGAAGCCTTGGAAGGTAAGATGCAGATTGATTTCAGAGGTATAGCCGCAAGCAGAATTCGAGAAGATATCTATGAGGAAATAGAGAAATCTAAAAATGATGTTGAAGATGAAGAAGAGGTGGAGGATAAAGAAGACGATGATGAATCTGAAACATTAGATGACTATAAAACTGGAGAGATTGAGAATCTGGAAGTGGAAAATGGGCAAAACCCTGCTGAGAAATTGAAGGTTACCTATGACTTCACCACAGAAGGAGATATCAATACAATTGGGGATAAGATTTTTATGTCACCTGTTCTTATCAAGCATATAGATGAAAACCCATTTAAGCTTGAAGAAAGAGTGTTCCCAGTCGAATTCCCTGCTCCAATTGCAGATACTTATGTTTTTAAAATCAAGATCCCTGAAGGCTATGTGGTAGAGGAGTTGCCTAAATCGCAGAATATGGTACTTCCTAATAAAGGAGGTAAGTATATGTTTATTGTAGGAGAACAAGATGGACATGTTCAGATTATGATTCGTTTAAATCTATCAAAAACTACCTACACACCAGAAGAGTATCCGGCACTTAAAGAGTTGTTCAATCAAATCGTAGCTAAGCAACAAGAACAGATCGTATTTAAAGAAAAGTAAGAATGAAACTTTCGGTTTTAATATCAATGTGCGTATTGTGCTTTGGACTTAATGCACAGAAATACCCGGTTAGTGAGATTCCAACAAGTGTAAGGAAAGGGGCTAATGTAGTAATCAGAAATAGCGAACAAGTTTATCAACTGTTAGATCCTTCAAACGCTACATATGCTGAAAAACAAGTCATAACTATTTTCAATGAAGATGGGTTTGACTTTGCTATTTTTCAAGAGAACTACGATAAACTGTCAAAAATCAAATCTATAAAGGTTAACTACTTTGACAAAGAAGGGAAATTGTTGAAGAAGGTTCGTTCCAGTGAAATTGAAGATGTTAAAATGACTGGATCAGGCTCTCTTTATGATGACAATAGGCTGAAGGGATATATTCCGAAAGAGTTTGATTACCCCTTTACAATAGAATACTCTTTTGTTAAAGACATCAAGGCGATTCTGAACATTCGATCCTTCTTTCCTCAGTTTACCGATAAGCTGGGCGTTGAAAAAGCATCATATCATGTAATCGTTCCAGGTGGATATAATCTTAGGTATAAACCATTGAATGGAATTAAAGAACCTGAAATCGCCAAGGGATCTAAAGACTCATACAAATGGAGTGTCAATAACCTTGAGCCAGTTAAGAGAGAGTTTAGGGGAACTTCCATAGGAGAAAAAACACCAGGCGTTATGATAGCTCCGTCTAACTTTTCAATGGAAGGATATGATGGTAATATGACTACCTGGAGCAATTTTGGAGAGTGGATTGCAAAATTGAACAAAGGAAGAGATGTAATAACCGATGAAGTTAAGGTAAAGGTTGATGAACTTCTTGAAGGAGCCACTACAGATAGGGAAAAAGCAAGAAGGATATACAAGTTTATGCAGGAGAATACACGCTATGTGAGTATTCAGCTGGGAATAGGTGGTTTCCAGCCTTTTGATGCCATAAATGTGATTAGTAATGGCTATGGTGATTGCAAGGCTTTGTCAAATTATACCTATAGTCTTTTAAAGTATGCGGGTGTAAAATCTAACTACGTAGTAATTCGTGGAGGATCTAATGAAAGAGAAATTGAAGTAGACTTTCCTAGTTCTCAATTTAATCATGTGATCCTTGCTGTGCCAATGGAAAAAGATACTGTGTGGCTAGAGTGCACAAGTCAGATTGCTCCTTTCAATTTTTTAGGAAATTTCACAGACAACAGATATGGGATGTTGGTTACTGAGGATGGAAAGGGAGCATTGGTTAAAACCCCTGAATATTCTGCTGAAGAAAGTACCCAGAATAGAACAATCGACTTAACTCTTGACAAGGAAGGAAATGCAAAAGCTTCCGTTAAAACTACTTCTAAAGGAGTACAGTACGCTTTGGGTTATCGAGTTGTTCGGGAAAGCTCTGAAGAGCAACGTAAGCGTTTATTGAATACAATTGACATACCAGCTTTTGATTTAGGAACTTTTAAATACGAAGAAGATAGGACTACTGAAGATCCTTTTTTTACCGAAGAGATAGAACTTAATATTAGAAAGTTTGCGACCAAGAGTGGGCAACGATTATTTATTACTCCAAACTTGCTAAACAAGTATAATGGAAAGCCTCCGAAAATAGAGGAACGAGAAACCCCGATTTTCCTTAGATATAATTTTATAGATTCTGATACAGTCAATATTAAAATCCCCGAAGGTTATAGAATGGAATTTCAAATGGAACCCTATGAGATTACCTCTGATTTTGGTGAATACAAATTGAGTTATGATTTTAATCCAGAAACTAATCAGCTGACGTATATCAGAAGGTTTCGATTAAACGCTGGAGAATACGCTCCTGAAACTTACAACAAATACAGGTCCTTTATCAGGAAGGTAGTGAAGCAAGACAAGTCTAAGCTTGTTTTGATTGGTTCAACCTAGAAGCTTAAATAGTACACCTATATTTTCTAATTATAATGATGAGTAAATCTCTTATTCTTTGTTTACTTCTTCTAGCGGTCAATAATGTATTCTGTCAGTTAGACTCTTTAGATAGAGAGTTTGGACAGGTCAGTATTGAAGACCTTAAAATGGAAAGGTATGACAAGGATACCTCTGCCAACGCTTTGATTCTGCTCGATAAAGGCAAAATAGGCTATGATGGAGGGAGGGGCTTGATTTATATGGATTACCATGCCCAAATTAAAATTTTTAATAGAGATGCTTTTTATCTGGCAGATTTTACTTTGCCATATACCATTTCAAAAGGGACTAAAATTGAGGCTAATACCTATCAATTGGTCGATGGATCAGTCAAAAAGTCAGTGGTGACTGAGGTCATTCAAGATAAGCTTTCTGATGAGCTTTATACAAAACAGATTACTTTTCCAGGAGTCGTTGAAGGTGTTGTCATAGAGTATAAGTATAGAGTTTTTAGTAATTCGCTGGCCGATTTTCTGCCATGGTATTTTCAATCCTTTCTTCCCGTCAGGTATTCCGAGTTTAAGGTTAACATTCCCGGAGCCTTTAGACTTAAACCAAGGCTCTATGGTTATAAAGAGCTAGATGTTTATCAGGATAAAGCCTCCGATGCATGGCATGATATGAGAATGGTTCATGTTCCGGCATTTAGGGAAGAACCTTATATTAAAAAGATTGATGACCATTTTTCAAAAATTACGTTTGAATACGAGAGTTTTTTTGCTGATAGTTGGGAGGATCTTAATAAACTGATTTTGTCCGTTAAGGGGTTTGGTGAAACTTTTAAAAGGTTAAGGACAATTAAGCGGTTTCTTCCTTTCAAAGAAGACCTAAAACAAAATGAAGAAAGCCTTAAGCGTATTCATTCCATCGTATCGAACCACTTTAAGTGGAATGGGCTGTATACTTTGAGCTTTTCTGATAAACCGAAGAAAGTATGGAACAGCAAAGTAGGGGCATCTGCCGATATTAACTTGCTGCTGCTTATGTTCTTAAGAAGTGCAGATATAACGGCACACCCCGTCTTTTTGAGTACTGTGGAGAATGGAGTAGTCAACCCTGATTACGTTACCTACAGCCAATTCAATGCATTGGCCGTTTATGCCAAGATTGAAGACAAAGAATACTTATTGGATGCAACTAGCAGTTTGAGACCTTTCAATGTGATTCCGGATGGCTACCTAAATGGTAAAGGACTTGTTGTAAGGGAAGATAGTGCGTTATGGGTGCCAATGCATTTGAATAAAGAAATTGAGATTCAGACTTTGACCACAGACTTGACTCTTGACTTGGAAGAAGAGATAATAAACGGTAATGCGAGAATCAGTTCTGTTGGCGCCTTAGCGGCCAACACAAGAATAGTGTTTAATGACAATGACACTACCGATTTTCGTGAGACAGTTAAAGAAATGTACACAGATGTTGATTTGGATTCAATTAGCATAACAGGTCTAGATGATGCTTATTCAAATGTGCAGGTTAGATTTAACTATGAAGCTGAGGATCATCTTGAAGCTGTTGGACAACGCTTCTATTTTAGTCCGGTAGTTTTTAAAGAAATGGAACAAAACCCATTTAAACTTCAGGAAAGAACTCTGCCCATAGATTTTATAACGCCCATTAGAGATAAGTATATCTTTAATATTACTATCCCAGATGGCTACGAAATAGAAGAGATGCCTAAGCAGGAAAAGTACTTAATTGATAACGGAGGAGGAGAATACGTTTATCAGATTGAAAAGACTAGTCAAGGGCTACGCTTGTTGATTAGGTTCAACATTAATAGAGTATTCTTCGCTCCTCATGAATATCCCTCGATTAGAGAGATGTTTAATCTTATTATATCCAAACAAGAAGAAAAGGTTGTTTTGGTAAGAAGTAAATAAGACTCAATTGCTACCTAGCCTTTAGTCTTAAGAAGCTCTTTAAGTTCGTTAAGCTCATCTCTAAGTTTAGCTGCTTCTATAAAGTCTAGCTCTCTTGCAGCCTTTTCCATGGATTTCTGGGTCTTCTGAACCATTTTTTCTAACGCATTCTTGTCCATATAAGCCACAACCGGGTCTGCAGCAATAGAATGCTCTTCGCTTTCTACATAGTAAGACTTTTTACCCTTCTTAGAATCCGCAACACTTGTTTGATTCATAATAGCCTCTTTCGATTTCTTCACGGTAGTCGGTGTAATGCCGTGTTCTTCATTATAGGCAATTTGAATACTTCTTCTTCTATTGGTTTCATCAATAGCTCGCCTCATAGAATCAGTAGTGACATCTGCATACATAATTACACGTCCATTCTCATTTCTTGCTGCTCGTCCGATGGTCTGGATCAATGAACGTTGGTTTCTAAGGAAACCTTCTTTATCTGCATCAAGAATAGCTACCAGAGAAACTTCTGGTAAATCCAGCCCTTCTCTTAAAAGGTTTACACCTACCAACACATCGAAAATACCGAGTCTTAATTCTCTCAAAATTTCGACTCTATCCAATGGACTTACTTCTGAATGAATATATCTAACTCTGATTCCTGCTCTTTCAAGAAACTTGGTCAATTCTTCGGCCATTCGTTTGGTCAAAGTAGTTACGAGTACACGCTCTTCCTTTTTTACACGTTCGTCAATCTCTTCAATCAAATCGTCAATTTGGTTGAGCGAGGGGCGTACGTCAATCAGTGGATCGAGTAGTCCGGTCGGGCGTATGATTTGCTCAACGACTTCTCCTTCTGTCTTAGTCAGTTCATAATCAGCAGGAGTGGCACTGACATAGATCACTTGATTTGTCATTGATTCGAACTCGTCAAACTTTAGAGGCCTATTGTCGAGGGCTGATGGTAACCTGAAGCCATATTCAACTAGGTTTTCCTTTCTCGACCTGTCACCTCCCCACATGGCCCTAACTTGAGAAACTGTCACATGACTTTCGTCAATCACAAGCAGATAATCGTCTGGGAAATAATCTAGTAAACAGAAAGGTCTTTGACCTCTTTGCCTTCTATCGAAGTAACGAGAGTAGTTTTCTACCCCAGAACAATAACCAAGTTCGCGCATCATTTCCATATCGAATTCAGTTCTTTCTTTCAACCTTTTAGCCTCCAGAAATTTACGGTCCTGTTCAAACTGATCTACGCGTTCTACCAACTCATCCTGAATCTCATTAATGGCGGTATGAAGTACATCCTTTCCGGTTACAAAAAGATTGGCTGGGAAAATGGTAATGATTTTCTCCTCCGACATTTTCTTCCCTGAGATGGGATCAATCATTTGAATTGCCTCAATTTCGTCCCCCCAGAAATAAATGCGGTAAGCAAAATCACCGTAGGCAATGTATATGTCTACAGTGTCTCCTTTTACTCTGAAATTGCCCCTTTTAAATTCAGCTTCAGTTCTACTGTAGAGAATATCGACCAGGGCAAAAAGCAATTGATTTCTAGGTACTGTATCACCCACTTGTAGCCTAACAACATTTTTCCCAAACTCATCAGGATTACCAATACCGTAAATGCAAGAGACAGAAGCAATAACGATCACATCTCTTCTACCCGTAAGTAATGCTGAAGTAGCACTTAGTCTAAGTTTTTCTATCTCATCATTTATAGAAAGGTCTTTTTCTATGTATAGGTTACTGTTGGGGATAAAAGCTTCTGGTTGATAGTAATCATAATAGGAAATGAAATACTCAACGGCATTATCTGGAAAAAACTGTTTGAACTCACCATAAAGCTGGGCGGCTAATGTCTTATTGTGACTAAGAACCAGTGTGGGTCTCTGCGTTTGCTGAATGACATTGGCAATACTAAAAGTTTTACCTGAGCCAGTAGCACCGAGCAATACTTGAGCTGGTTCACCAGTTTCTACTCCTTTAACCAGACCCTCTATTGCTTTCGGTTGATCACCAGTAGGTTCGAATTCCGAAGTGAGTTTGAATTCCATATATCAAATCTAACATTCAGAATGTGAACGGAAAATTTGTTCAGTGGTTTATACCGAAAACTGGATTGAAAAGAATCTAGTGTTTTGAGTGCGTTGATGGAATTCTAGTATTTGCTATTGCATGCTTTCCTTGGAGTTACTTTTATAGTAAATGAAAGAATAGATGACTGGAGTTATGATTAATAAACCAAGTCCAATGAGGATTGGAAAGGCAGTAGGTATTAACCAATTGGTAACAGATAGTATTATACTCCCTACAATCCATAACCTTCCGGTCCAGCGATGTGTACAATTCCAATTGCTCTCACTCTCGAGAGCCCAAGGGGTTCTAATGCCAATGAAATAATTGGGCTTTATAGATTGGAGATAGTTTCCAAGAAAGATCATAAAGACCAATACAAATGCGTAGATGTATTTTATAGGCTCAAACTGGTCGTTAAGAGATGCCTTTACTACAATTATCAATATGGTGCCGATCAGCAACTGGAATATTAAACGTAAACTGAAGTACTTGCTCCCCATTTCTTGAATTCTTTTTCTAGGGTCAATTTTTGGAATAAGCAACAGAAGTAAATAGCTTAAAATAGTACATAAACCAACCGTATACAGCATAGAAAGCTTATTCATATGACCAGTAGGCTCTCCAAGAAGGTTGTAGCCTTTTACCATTTTGTTAGGTAAACTTTCCCATTGCAGAGCCATAAACAATATGGGGAGGATTACAAGCATCAATAATATCCCCTCATTAATTCCTTTATCTTTCATCTTTGCTGTCCTTTAGTTGAATTATCCAACTCAATACATCGTCTATCACGGTGGTATTAAGTGTGTAGTAAATGAATTGACCTCTTCTAACTGAACTTACCAAACCGGCTTGTTTGAGCAGGTCCAGATGGTGTGAAATACTAGGTTTGCCTATGTGAAAATGATCAGCTATCTCTCCTGCACTTAGGTCTTCTTTTTTTAGTAATTCTAGTATTCCTCGTCTGGTAGGATCATTAAGTGCTTTGAAGACTTTGTTCACATGACCAAGGTAATATATTTATTGTGATATTTTGATATTTCGATAAATATCGAAATATTAGTGAGGCAACACCCAATGTACTATGAAGATAATGCCCGAACGTTCTCATTTTTCACTTTGTCTTTTGATCATTTTTGCATTAGTAATATCAGCTTGTTCAGAGAGAAAGGAAAGTAAGGAAAATGCTTTGAAGGCACTTCGACTTGAGCTATTGGATATGAAAGTTTCAGATCAGTATGTAAGAGAACAAGCTTCTATTCAAAATTCGAACGGGAGGTTAAGTAAGGAATTGGCAGCAATGTGGGATTCAACGGATAAAGCTAATACTATTCGAATAAAGGAGATTATTGATCAACATGGTTGGCCTGGTTTTAGTCAAGTTGGAGAAGATGCAGCAAGTGCAGCATGGGTCCTGGTTCAACACGCTGATAAGGATAGGAATTTTCAAAAGCAAGCTCTTCGGTTGCTTGAAGGGGCAGTTTCGAAAAATGATGCTGACCCTAAGCATTTGGCATATTTGACTGATAGGGTACGTGTGGCAGAAAAACTACCACAGGTTTATGGAACGCAGATAGATTGGAGTTTGGGCTATGCTAAACCATATCCAATTGAAGATTCTGTGAATGTCGACAAGAGAAGAATTGAAGTTGGGCTTGACTCACTCTCTCTCTACATGAAGAGGTTTAGGAAATAGTAAATATGAAATCCATTATTATTAAAGTACTTGTTAGAATATGGTTTGCCATGTGGCTCATTGCTGGTTTACCTTGTGGTGTATCTGCACAGGAATTCAGAGAACTGGAGATTAATTTCAATAGCAGTGAAGAAGTAAACCTCTCTGGAAGTCTTTCATTTCCAGAGGGAAAAGGTCCTTTTCCTGCTATTGTACTTGTAGCCGGTAGTGGACATCAGGACAGAAATTCTGAAGTATTTGGCTTTAAACTTTTCGAAGCAATGGCCGATTATTTCAACAAAGAGGGGTATGCCGTTTTGCGTTATGATGAACGAGGGGTAGGGAAATCATTGGGTCCAACACCTGCAATGTCTACTACTCACGACCTGGCAATGGATGCGGCAAAGGCGGTTGACTTCTTATTAAACCAAGAAGACATTGACCATTCCAAGATAGGGCTGTTAGGCCATAGCGAGGGTGGTGTAATTGTACCGAAAGTAGCAGTAGAAAATTCTAAAGTTAGCTTTTTGGTGCTATTAGCCGGTTATGGAGTGCCAGGGTATCAGGTGACGGAGCTGCAGCAGAGAAAGGCGTTGGAAGAAGCAAATATGCCAAAGGAATATATTGATGTAGCAGTGGGCATAAATAATAAGATTGTCGAGAAAAGTCAGGAAGAATCAGTAACAGATTCCATGCTCAATGCCTATGTATTATCTCAGATAAGAGCATCCATAGACTTATTACCAGATGTTCAGAAAAATGCAATCCCCGACAAAGAAGCTTACGCTAGAATGGCAACTTCTCAAGCTATTGCGCAGTTATCTCTGCCTTGGATGAAGTATTACTTCAACTATGATCCAGGTCCTACTTTATGCAAGGTAAAATGCCCGGTGCTCTTGCTCTTTGGTGAGTTAGATACTCAAGTAACGGTTGCTCAAAACCAGCAGGTTATGCTAAGAAATCTTAAAAAAGGAGGAAATAGCCAAGTAACAACAAAAGTATTTGACAAGGCTAACCACCTTTTTCAGGCTTCTATTACAGGAAGTATTTCTGAGTATGCCATACTTAAGAAGGAGTTTGTTCCTGAATTGCTACCAGCTATTATCTCTTGGTTAAATGGTCTTTGAATGAGATTGCTTAAATCAATTATGATAGTGACACTGAGTGGACTGATTCCATTTCTACAACCTGAGCAAGTCTTTGGTCAATCTTCTTCAATTGTATCAAACTACTTTCGTTTGAGTACACCAAATTTTGATGTTATCCTCGAAGGAGATGTCAATCAAGTTCAGAAACTTAACTTCTCACAATTGAAAGTGATGCTTGAACAATCTGGTGAGGAGCACCTGAAATGGAATCTCGTTTCGGGTAATAATCGTAGATTCCTAATGAAGTTAGCTGACTCACAAGATACTTTGAGTTTGAAAAGTTGGGATATTCCCTTTGACCAGTTGTTTATCGTTTACGGTTCAGATAGTGTCACGATACGGCTTCGTGAAGTAGCACAGCCCGGTGTAATATATAGTGACACATATATAGAAAATCGAAGAGGGAGGGTACTGATAGAAATACCAATGTTCTATGAACTTGTCAACGTGCTATTTGCCTTGTCTGAATATGCAGGTAGTGAAAGTGGGTTAGAGTTTCGTAATTCAGATTACTTCCAAAAGGTGAGAGAATATTTTTCTAGCTATAAATCACATAAGGCAGTTGAACATCTAAATCTCATGTTCGCTAATTCAAGTGGTCCTGATAATAAGAACAGACTATACTATAACCTGAGAGCTGATGCACTTTCATATAAGATGACAGAAAAAGGAGAAGTAAAAGAGAGTGAAGTCTTTCAGAATCTGGGAGGACGATACCAGCTGTCATCGCTATTGCCAGTAATTCAGAGTTTTGCTGTGGAGAGTTCTTTCATTGATTTTTATAAGAGTAATCTACCTTATTATGAAAAAACTATTGATCTAACAGCTGCACTTGCCAAACCTCTTCAAATGTGGAAATGGTTAGAAGGTAAATCTGAAGAGAAAATTGATGGTGTTAGAGTAATTATAACTTCTATCACCAATGGTATTCACAATATCAAGACGTATAAGGATAATGGTTTTACAGAAGTATTACTCTTTATATCCAGTCCGTTAAAAGGTGCTGATGAAGGGGGCTATGGAAGAAGTTTGTTTACCGAGTTGGATCATTTTTATGTTAACCCACTTGGAATTAAACAAAAGGATGCAATTTCAGAGGCTATGCCAGATATCTCCCTTTGGTTTTTAAGAGGAACGAGTTTGTATGATTCTTCATTGCAGGTATTTCTGGAGTACATGACCTGGGGACTTTTCAGCTTATACACTCAGGATCAACTTCCAATCAACCAGGTGCAAGCTCTAAGACAAAGAGTGGTGAGTTTTATGGTCAACAATCGAGGTTTCCTGAAATTTGAGGCTTTTGAAAATCAGCTGGTAGATCTGTATCAGAGATTTCCAGAAATGAATTTAGAGCAGATGGTTTCGAAGATGATCAAGTGGACAAAAGAACAGCACTGATTTTAAGCACCCCAAATTTCCCAAGCTTTTTCAGCTTGTCCATAGAGCATTTCAAGACCATTTTTCACCCAACATCCGGCAATAATTCCTTTTTGCAAAAAGGCGGTTTTCATCGGATTATAGACGAGGTCATACAGAAAGTGATGCTCGGTTAACTGATCGTAAGGCAAGTTTGGCAGTGAATTTACATTGGGGGACATACCCAAAGGTGTGGTGTTGATGATCAGCTTTGCTGTATTGAGTATTGAGTATTGAGTATTGAGGCTTTCGTAACTCAATTGTCCTTCTTGGAGGTTTCTGGAGACAAGCTGATAGGTGATATTTAAATCTTCTAAAACCGCTTTTACTGCTTTTGAGGCACCACCCGTTCCTAAAATAAGAGCATTTGAAGGGATTTTGTTTGGACCAATAAACTTGATTAGGGAGTCTTTGAAACCATGATAATCAGTATTGTAACCTTTCAATTTGCCATTAGCGATTTTAAGGGTATTAACAGCACCAATTTCTTGAGCTTTAGGATCAACTTCGTTCAGGAACTTAAGTACTTGCTCTTTGTAAGGTATAGTTACATTAAGTCCAATTAAACCTGGGTTCTCCTGAAGTAGCCGAGGTAGTTGGTCAATGGATTCAATAGGGAAGAGTTCGTAAGTAGCATCTGTGATACCTTCTTTCTCGAATTTTTTGGTAAAGTACTTTTTCGAAAAAGAGTGACTTAAAGGGTGGCCGATGAGTCCGAACTTTCTCATGTTAGTCTTTTTTTAACCAGGCTGCTAAGCGATCAATGAAAAGTACGATTAGGAAACCCGCTGCGGCAAAACCGATAGCCTCAATAAAGTGAGGTTCAATTCCGGTTTTGACAAGATATTCGTTTGGTAAAACATTCACCTCGTAAAGTGGCTTTACTTCCCCATGTCGGTCAACATAGGTTTTAATGGTTTCTTTCCATGGCCAAACTTTATTCAAGGCGCCAATCATAAAACCGCTTAGAACACCAATAGTTAGGTTATGGTACTTCTTGAACAGCCAGCTAATTACGCGGGCAAAACTCAAAATACCCACAATACACCCAGCCATGAAAATCAGAATATCTGCAATACTTCTTTCTTTTAGAGCGGCCATTAAGTACTCATATTTTCCAAAAAGCAATACGATAAACGACCCTGAAATACCGGGAAGAATCATAGCGCAAATAGCAACTGCACCAACTATGAACAGAAACCATGGAGAGTCTGGTGTCTCTGATGGTACAGCAGCAGTAATGAAATAGGCGATTACAGCACCTAATACAATGGCAATGAAAACACTTACATTCCATTTTTTAATCTCCCTGAGCACCATCAATGCCGAAATAACAATCAGTCCAAAGAAGAAAGACCAAAGCTGAATAGGATAAGTATCCAGCAAGTAAGTGATTACTTTAGACAGAGAAAGAAAACTTGTAGCTATTCCTGCGAATAAGACAACTAAAAAAGTACCGTTAATATGTTCCCAGAGGGCTTTGATCTGGAACTTTTTGAGATAATCCAATGCCTGTAAATCAACACTTTTAATGGAGTTTAGCAGCGTTTCGTATATGCCTGTGATGAACGCTATTGTACCACCTGACACTCCGGGAACAACATCAGCTGCACCCATAGCAATACCCTTGAGGAAAAGTAAAAACTGGTTAACAAGTTTATTCATCCTGGTTTTATCACTGATTTAAGAAGTGATCAAAAGTATCTCCTCTTAGGCCTAGCCTGATAGTTTCCAATGGAATAACATCATTTGGAGCAATATTGCCTAGATTAACGTTGGCGCCCATAAGCTTAATAAAGTATACTTGTTGTGCTTTTTGAGGAGCTTCCCAAATAATTTTTTCAAATGGAATTTTTGTCAGAATTTCCTGAACCAGACCTGACCTAACTTCTCCACTTGACCTGAAAAGACCTACATTGCCACTTTCTCGGGCTTCTCCAATTACTTTCCAGGCACCTGCATCAAGTTCTTTTTGCATCAATTCAATCCACTTGTATGGAGGAATGATTTTTTCTTCATCTTTTGAACCTACCTCTGAAAGTACAGTCACCTGATCGGTGAGTTTGGAAATGTATTCACACTTAATATCATGATCCATATCCAGAGAACCATCAGATACTTCGGCAAAGGGTACCTTGTATTTATCAAGCACTTTTCGGTAGTCGTCAAATTGGTTTCTTGCAATAAATGCTTCAAATAGTGTTCCTCCAAAATAGAATGGAATACCTGCTTCTCTGTAAACATTCAGCTTTTCTTCCAGATTTGGAGTCACATAGGACGTAGCCCAACCCAGTTTGATAATGTCAACATATTCACCTGTAACACTTAAGAAATCTTCGGCCTGACGCACGCTCAAACCTTTGTCCATTGCCATGGTGAACCCTTTATCTCTGGGCTTTTGTGTCCTTTCGGGCACATTTTTTAAAAAGTAATGCATTTAGTCTTTTTCTCTGTACTGATCTATGATCTTAAAAAGCGCCTTTTGGGTTTCCAACCTTGGAAAGAATTCAAATAGCACTTCGTGATTTTCGAAGTCCAAAATTAACGCATTTTCCAGATATGTAAAGGCCTCTTTGTAAAGGCCTGCATTGATTTGATAAACAACCATCCTATACATCAGTTCTGAGCTGTCTGGAGACTCTTCTAATGCTCTTTCCATCAGTTCGATGGCTTTATCAAATTCTCCTTGCTGATAATGCACAAAAGACCAGTCTAGCCAAATATCAGTGTTATTGGGCTCCAGCATTGCGGCTTCCTGATAGGCTTCGGTTGCTGAAACAATATTGTCAATATGAAACTCTGCATCAGCTACCGCTGTCCAATAATTGGCATTTTCTGGGTCTAGCTTTAGCGCTTTATTGAGGAAGTGAATGGCTTCATAATACTTGTCTTGAGCTGCAAGGCAACAACCTATGCCATACCACGCATCTTCGTAGAACTGATCTAGTTTTGAAGCTTTTCTATAGTATTTAATAGCATATTCGTATGCTTCTTGTTTCTCATATGCAGCTCCAATACAACAATAGACCTCCGAAGAGGGCCCTTCATTGCTAAGGGTGTTTTTATATGCCTCTAATGCTTCGGTATACTGCTCAAGGTTCATATAAGAGTTCCCCAGATTAAACCAGGCTGAAGCAAAAGTATCATCTATAACAAGAGCATAATCATATGCTTTTACCGCTTCTTCAAATTTTTCCAGCTTGTTATAAACAATGCCCAGGTTGTACCATGCATAAGAAGAATAAGGATCTTTATCTATAAATGCTTTGTAGTAGGAAACGCTGTCTTCCAGCTTTCCTGTAACATCCAGACAATAAGCCAATTCGTACAATGCACTTTCATGATTGATGTTGGTTTCTATGGCTTGTTTATAGTAGCCAATGGCTTTTAGGAATTTGCCATTTGTCTGATAGGTCAAACCAATATTGTACAAGGCTTCAGACCGATCTTCTGCTATGTCCAAAGTACGTTCCAGCGTTTCAATAGCTTTGTCAAACTCTCCTATAATCGAATAAATATTACCTTTTATAGTAAGTAGTTCGGGGTCGTTGGGGTGCAGGTTTTCGGCATTTTCTATAATCTTAAGCGCCTCATCGAACTGTTCTTTCCCTAAATAGCATTGTGCAGCAAGCATACTGATTTCCATGCTAAATGGGTATTGTTCCAAGGCAAGCTTTGATGCCTTAAGTCCTTTCCCAAATTTCAGGTGATCTATGTAGTACTGAATAATGGTTTCATATTCAGTAACATCAAAGAAATTGAAAGTTTGATTTTTGAGTTGCTCCTCGAATTTTCTTATCAGTCCACGCTCCTCTTCTCTACTCGGATAATCTTCCTGCATTGACGTTAATTGATTTCTTCAAAATACTGAAAACCTACTTCTAAAACCACTTTGAGATAATAAAATAGCTTAATTAAATCTGTTTAATCAAACCTATTATAAAATGTGGTTTTTTATGGCCTTGAATATTAAATAGTTATGATTCATAAGGTGTGTTTCTTTTTCAACTCGCTCACAGACCATTCTATACTTTCTTCCAACGGTTTGAATTCGAAATTTAGTGCCTCTTTGACTTTATCGTTTTGAAAATGGAAGTTAGACCTGGAAAGAATAGCAGTGTCTTTAGTAATCATAGCTTCTTTGCCGGTAATTCTTGAGCGAACAAACTCAAGAGCAACGGCTGCTTTTAACATCCACGGCTTAGCTACTTTTTTAGGTGGTTTTTTACCAAATGCTTTTGCTATTTGCCCAAAGAAATCTTTGTAGGGCAGCGTTCCGGCATTCAGAATAAACCTTTCATCCTTAATGTCAGACTCTAAAAGTTTAACAATAACTTCAGAGACATCTCTTACGTCCACATAGTTTACTGTGCCCTCAGGATGAAATGCCTTTTCATCATAGGCATATTTAAAAACAGATGTGCTACCACCTTGTCCCCAAAGCCCTGGCCCTAAGATGATAGATGGGTTCACAATTTTTATTTCCAGACCTTCTTGAGCACCCCTCCAGACTTCTAGTTCCTGATGGTACTTAGAGTGAGCATAAATGGAATCAAATTCTCCGCCTTCCCACCTATCTTTTTCACTTAAATAAATCTGACCGGCTTTTCTTCCTATAGCAGCAACAGAGCTAATGTGTAAGAACTTCTTCGTCCCCGCTTTTAAACAGGCATTGATAAGGTCAGCAGTTCCCAAAACGTTGGTCTTATACATTCTGTCTTGCCAGCGTTTGTCAAAAGAAATGATAGCTGCAGCATGAATAACGGCTTCAATACCTTCTAAAGCGCCTTCGAGAAACTCCGTATCATTCATATCGCCAACCACCCATTCAATCTGAGATTCAATGTCTTCCAGCAAGGTCATTTTGCTGGAATTTCTTTTAACGGCACGTACAGTATGTCCATTTTCCAAGAGTTGTCGGCAAACAAAACTTCCTACTAAACCGGTTGCTCCGGTGATAAATGTCTTCATTTAGAGTGAGTTGTTTAAAAGATCCAAGTCCATCAGTTTTTTCCAGTATTTGGTTCCTGTGGCTTGTTTTAACAAGTCTATGTGTCCCATATTGTGACAGTCAGTGCCTACCAGCTTAGGCGCCTTCATGTCAATCAGCCTTTCGGCAAATTTTTGGACTGGTTTAGAGTAGCAGCCGGTTAGCGCTACAGCATTTAGTTGAAAGATAATATTTCGATCGAGCAGTTCTTCAACCAGGCGCTCGTTATTGATTAGATATAAATATCGTTCTGGATGTGCGAAAACCATTTTGTATCCTTTCAGTGTAAGCTGAAACGATACATCTTTCAATAATGGAGGAACATTGAGAAAAGAGGTTTCAACCAAGACATAGTTTTGTCCAAAGGTCATTAGTTGTTCATCATTCTCAATTTTACTGACAAACGACTCATCCAGATAGTATTCGGTAGCTGCTTCAATAGCTAGATTGATCCCTTCTTGTTTTACAGCCTCTTTCACCTTTTCCAATCCTCCATAAATAATATCAGGGGTATTGTCATAGGATCCGGACATGGTATGTGGAGTTGTGATTACCTTTTGGTAACCCAGCGCTTCCATTTCTCTGAGAATCTCCAGGCTCTCCTCAATGCTCTGAACACCATCATCAATAGCTGGTATCAAATGAGAGTGGATATCTGTCTTCAGATGACCAATGTCTGGTGATGTTTGCTTAGACCTTTTTAAAAACGAGAAGAGGCTCAAAATACAGGTGCTGCTTTGTAAGCTGCAAAGTTAGGTAAATCCTGATCTTTTTCTGAAACAATTGGACTTTCAACGTTCCATTGAATATCTAACTTAGGATCATTCCATAGAATACCACCTTCAGCTTCTTTATTATAGTAGTTTGAACATTTGTAAGAGAAGATGCTGTCTTCCAGAGCAAGAAAACCATGAGCAAAGCCTGCCGGAATCAGAAACATATTGTGCTTGTCTGCATCCAACAGTACTGTATGGTGTTGACCAAAAGTTGGAGAGTCTTTTCTGATATCCAGTGCAACGTCAAGTACTTTTCCTTTAGTTACCCTTACCAATTTTGCTTGAGCATGTGGGTTACGCTGATAATGGAGTCCACGTAGTGTTCCCTTCACAGAAAAAGATTCATTGTCCTGAATAAAATCCTGCTTGATACCTAAATCTACGAAAGTGTTTCTTCTATAAGATTCGAAAAAGTACCCTCTTGAATCTCCATAGACCGTTGGTTCCAGTTCAAACAGTCCTTCAAAACCAGTATCAATTATTTTCATGTGCTAAAATCTTCAGACTTCAAAGATTGTGACTTTTATCAAATTGTCGATGCCTTTAGACCAACGTACTCATATTTAAGTTCAATTTCTATTTCCTTTCGATTAATTATACCTTTGTGACCTTGTTTTATGGGAGGATACGAAACCAAATCATACGAAAAAGACACTGCGGTATTAGTGGCTTTAATTACTCAGGATCAATCTGAACAAAAAGTGATTGAGTATCTGGACGAACTTGCCTTTCTGGGGGAGACCATGGGGCTTGACGTAAAGAAGTCTTTTACCCAGAGATTGGAGAAGCCTGATAAGAGGTCTTTTGTAGGTAAAGGTAAGCTGGAAGAGATTCAAACCTACATTACAGCAGAGGAAGTTAAAGTGATCATTTTTGATGACGACTTAACCCCTTCTCAACTTCGTAATTTGGAAAAGGAGCTAAGGGTTAAGATTTATGACCGAAGTTTATTGATTCTGGATATCTTCTTAAAACGAGCACAAACAGCACAAGCTAAAACACAGGTAGAGTTGGCTCGGTCTACCTACTTACTTCCCAGGCTTACACGAATGTGGACTCACCTTGAGCGACAAAGGGGAGGTACCGGAACCCGTGGTGGTGCCGGAGAGAAAGAAATTGAGACTGATAGGCGTGCCATTCGAAACCAGATTACTGTGTTGAAGAAAAGACTTGATAAGATTGAAAAGCAAAATGCTGTTCAACGTAAGTCGAGGCACAATGTGGTAAGGGTAGCGTTAGTC
Source organism: uncultured Roseivirga sp. (assembly GCA_947493005.1). Lineage (GTDB taxonomy): Bacteria > Bacteroidota > Bacteroidia > Cytophagales > Cyclobacteriaceae > Roseivirga. The sequence goes on along the minus strand of CANLOY010000008.1, from coordinate 29,748 downwards.
GGGTACACCAATGTGGGAAAATCTACCATCATGCGTTTGTTAACCAAGGCTGATGTGCTTGCCGAAGACAAACTATTTGCCACCGTAGATGCCACAGTAAGAAAGGTAGTTTTAGACACCATTCCATTTTTGCTATCTGATACGGTAGGATTTATAAGAAAACTTCCTACCCACTTGATCGAATCCTTTAAGTCTACACTTGCTGAAGTAGTTGAGGCAGATATTCTACTTCATGTGGTTGATGTTTCTCATCCTTATTTTGAAGATCAGATGGAAACGGTTAACCAAACATTGGCAGACTTAGGAGTAAAGAATAAGTCAACTATTCTGGTTTTCAATAAGATTGATCAGGTGAAGTCTCTGGGTTCTGAAGTTTATGAAGAAATGGAAACACCTCCACCAACGCTTGACGACCTAAAGAATACTTATCTGGGAAAAGGAGAGCTTCCAGCTGTGTTTATTTCTGCTGCTAATAAGGAAAACATTGAAGAACTGAAGTCTGTAATGATGAAAAAGGTAAAGAAAAGGCACTTTACTATTTTCCCTAATTACTTAAAGGATTCTTATTATTAGTCGCTCTTTTTTTTATTCTGAGCTTGCCGAAGAATCTTAACATGGAGTACATTATTCGATTGGGTAATTAAGATTTCAATGAATATCAAACCTCGTTGGGATTGACAAATAGGTAGCATTAATTAGATTTGTAAACCTTTTGGCCTCGTAGTTCAATGGATAGAATAGAAGTTTCCTAAACTTTAGATCTAGGTTCGATTCCTAGCGAGGCTACTTTTTATAATGAGTAATTCCTAAACTCGATTAAGTTTCTCTTTTGTAAATACAGCTAAGATTGCTCGGTTTTCATGTTTAGCATTTGTTGTAAACCGTTAAGTCTTTAAAACGATATTCTGTTTTTCTAATTCAATTAGAATAGGTTGAATCTGACTAACATCGCTTTTAACAAGTTGTAAAAATTCGCCTTTATGCTTATCAAAAAGTTCTAAAGTGTAGTGTTCTTGCGAAACCGTAGAAGATTGAGCCCAATTGGCGCTTACTGTGACTTCATCATTCTGTTGTTTAACCCTGTAGTGGCTAAATGAGTCTAGGTTATTACTTTCTCCTTGTCGGATTTTTATAAAAAACAATACTTCTCTAAAACCAGTAAACTTAGACTCATCAAAATCTACACCGGTTCGTGAAGTTTCAAAAGCCAGGTAAATTATTATCAAAACAATTCCATAGAAAATATACCCCAGAGTGAATAGCCAAATTGCTGGTGCAATCAAAAAAAACATTAGCATACCACTCACATATCTCTTAGATGTCGAAGTTTGATTATAGACTATCATAGACTTACAAACGGTTCACAACGTAATGTATACATCACATTTATGACTTATAGCCATCAATATATTGATTTTTATGACTGTTATATCTGTTAAATGAAGTATAAGAGTCATTATTAATCGGCTTCCTTGCCTACAAGAATAAGCTAGTATTCAATGAGGTCAGAGGTGTGGCAGAATGCCAATTCAGTATTTGGGTTCGATATGAATTTCCTGGGACCTGTTTACTCTTTGGATTTTACTGGACGCTCAATATCCTCACTTGAAATACTAAAATAGCATTAGGAGGTACGTTATCTGCGCCTTGCTTGCCATAGGCCAGTTCGGCAGGAACTCTGATGTAACCGTTATCCCCAGGTTTGAAATAACTCAAACCTTGCAGAAATCCTCTGATGAAATTTCCTTTGATCAGATCTACCGTAATCGGAACTTTTCTTCTGAAGGAGTTATCTACTTCTTTACCACTTAAGGTATAGGTAGCATAATGAAGCGTCATTTTTGACCTTCCTGTTATCGGTTGAAAAACCTGTTCACCTTTAAGTTTGTGATATCCGATACCATCTCTGGCCAAAAGCCACTTAAACTTTCCAAACTGCTCACTTCTTACTTTTTCGAAGCCTTCTTCTGGGTTTTCTTCCTTGGTGAGTTTTCCTTCTTCGTTCCATTCTTTGATCAGAATAAGAATACCACGGTCGTCATATCTTTCTTCTCTTTGTTTTTCTCCGCTCTCATACCAAAAGCTATGCTTGCCTACTTTAAGGCCATTTTTCACACGTCCCTGGTACTTTTTATTTCCGTTTTCGTGACGCTCAACGGTCTTTTGAGCTAGCACTGGAGCGGAGGTAGAAACCAGAAAAAAGGCCATTAGTAATGAGTAGGTATAAGACTTCATAAGCTTTTGATAACGAATAGCAAAGTAACATGATTCGAATTAAACTAAACTCAATTGTAAAGTTTTTATACCTTTGTCGGGTAGTTCAAAGGTTTTCGAAGCATGTGTCTTCGAAATTAAAAGGGAATCAGGTGTAAATCCTGAACAGTCCCAGCTGCTGTAAACCCATCAAATGGTTTACTGAATTTTTGCCACTGTTTTGAAGTATCAATTCGGGAAGGCTCAGTAAAACCAGGGAAGTCAGAAGACCTGCCTTTGATTTTTAATCACTAAAGTGCTTTCTGCGGAAAAGCGATTGGTATGAAAAGACAAAAATCAAACATTGTCCATGGTGGGGTTGCTTTTACCCCGAAGTGGCTATTCTTACTTGTACTTGCCTTATCCTTAGGATGCGAAGGATCAAATGACAAGAATTCCAAATCTCAAAGTTCGGATTCAGATAAAGATTATTTCCCTGATAAGGTGGAAGTAAAACACTCTATTGGTTTTGATGTGGAATATCATCAGAACTATAAAGTGTTGCACATCTTTAAACACTATAATGATGTGGTGGATACGGTGAGTTATACCCTTTTACAGAAGGGAACCAATGCTCCTGACTTGAATAACCCCGTTATCGAGGTTCCAGTTGAAAATATTGTTTCTGTGTCAACCACCCATTTAGGTTTTTTAAAACTGCTGGATGCAGTTGATAACCTCAAAGGTGTGGAAACCAAGCAGTATATCTCAAATGAAGGGATCAGATCAGCGGTTGATAAAGGAGAAATTGTTGAAGTTTCACCTGCTGGATCTCTTAATGTGGAAACTGTGATCAATTTGAATACAGATGTCCTCCTGGCAGTTGGTTATCCAAACTCGCAAAATGAAGTTTATCAGCAATTAGAGCGAGTTAAAATACCTGTATTGTTAAATGCAGACTGGCAAGAAAAAGACCTTCTTGGAAGAGCAGAGTGGGTTAAACTTTTGGCAGTGCTTCTTAACAAAGAACAATTGGTAAACGAAAAGTTTGAGGAGATTGAAAAGGAATATTCAGCAGTTCTTAAATTGGTAAAGGATAAAAAAGTGGACAAGAAGCCATTGACCATTACAGGTATTGCCTTGGGTGATGCATGGCATGTGGCTGGTGGAAAGAGCTTCGCTTATGAACTGCTTAAACTGGTTGAAGCGGATTATCCCTGGAAAAACGATCAGTCCACAGGAAGCCTTAAACTTGACTTTGAAACCGTCTATGAATTTGGTTTAAAAGCGGATTTCTGGATTGCTCCTGGTAGCGCCAAGAGCATGAATGGAATCTTACAACGAGATGCCAGGTTCTCAGATTTTAAATCGTTTAAGACTGGCCAGATATACAATATTTTTGGTCGATATACTGAAGGAGGAGGCAATGATTACTATGAACAAGGTGTGATTGAACCACATGTTGTGCTAAAAGACATTGTCAAGATTTTCCATCCGGAACTTCTTCCAAATCACCAGCTTGTTTACCACGCTCGATTGAAGTAAACTCTTTGTCAACTAACAAAACCATATTGACAGGGGTATTATCTTCTGGTCTCAAATCGCGATCTATTGTATTGCTTTTAGCACTGGTTGTAATCCTTTTCTTATTGGATTTAGGATTAGGGTCGGTAAGGATTCCGGTTTGGGATACTATCAATGTATTGTTAGGAAAAGAAATCGAAAACCCTGCCTGGCAAGCCATCATTCTTAAAATTAGACTACCACGTTCTATTACTGCCGTTTTGGTTGGAGCGGCCTTATCCGTTGGAGGGTTGCAGATGCAAACGCTCTTCAGAAACCCCTTAGCAGGACCTTCAGTTCTGGGTATTACTGCAGGAGCAAGTTTGGGTGTCGCAGCAGTTATGCTTGCTGCGGGTAGTGTTACAACAGCTTTTTCTATTCGACAACTTGATATCGGAGGAAGCTGGCTAATAATCATTGCATCTACTGTTGGAGCGGCTGTTGTTCTTTTAATGATTCTGGCCATCTCTTTCAAAATCAAAGACAATGTGGTGATGCTTATTGTGGGTATCATGGTGGCTAATATTACCATTGCTATTGTAAGTATCTGGCAATATTTCAGTGATCCTGAACAGATTCAGGAGTATGTCTTGTGGACTTTCGGCAGCTTGGGAGGGGTCACAAATGATCAGCTTGGCGTGTTATCTCTTATTGTTCTGGCTGGGTTGTTCATGACCTTCTTACTCTCTAAAACACTTAATGTATTGTTGCTGGGAGAAAATTATGCTCAAAGCATGGGGTTGAATATCAGGAGATCCAGAATATTGATAATCGCTGTAACCAGTATTCTGGCAGGAGCTATTACCGGGTTTTGTGGCCCTATTGGTTTTGTTGGAATAGCAGTGCCGCATTTAACCAGAAGCTTTTTGAATACCTCAGATCACAGAGTCTTGATACCTAGCTGTGTTCTGGTAGGAGCAATGCTAATGCTGTTCTGTGATATTATTTCACAAGTGCCGGGGAGTACTACTGTATTACCAGTCAATGCAATTACGGCTATGATTGGTTCGCCTATTGTGATCTGGATTATTGTTAAACGCAGAAATCTTAAGTCTTCTTTTTGATGGGTTCTGAGCTACAAATATTAACAGCAAAAAACCTAACGGTTGGTTACAAAAAGAAGCAAGTTTTATCAGCACTTGATTTGACTTTAAAGTATGGAAAACTTACATGTTTGCTTGGTCCTAATGGAGCTGGAAAGTCCACTTTGATAAGAACGCTAACAGGGATACAAAAAGGGCTTAGTGGTTCGGTAACACTGGACGGAAAAGAGGTTGAAACGATCTCTTCAAAAGAGTTGGCTCGCAAGATAAGTTTGGTGTTGACCGATAGGCTTACTCCTGGAAACCTTACTGTATACGCCTTGGTTTCTCTCGGTAGATTTCCTTATACCAGCTGGATTGGAACACTAAAAGACTTGGATAAAGAACTTATCCATTGGGCAATGGAGGTTACCGGAACCCTAAAGTTTGCCGACCGTCACATTGGGGAATTGAGTGATGGTGAAAAGCAAAAAGTGATGATTGCCAGAGCATTAGTTCAAGATACCAACATTATTATTCTTGACGAACCCACTGCTCACCTTGATTCGCCTAACAGAATAGAGATTTTTCATTTGCTACACACCTTGGCAAAGGATACGGATAAAACTATTCTGATTTCAACACATGAGATTGACATGGCCATTGAACATGGTGATGATATGTGGTTGGTAATGCCAGAAAAGAACATCAATACAGGAATTCCAGAAGATTTAATCTTGAATGGAGCGTTGGAAAAGGCTTTCGGTTCTGAACAGCTTTCATTTGACTATGCCAAAGGAAGGTTTACCAGAAAAAGTCAATTGCAAGAGGTTTCATTAAATGTCATAGGTGACCCAATACACGTCAAGTGGACAAAAAGCGCTCTGGAACGTGCTGTCTTTGGTTCTGCTGAAAAAAGCATAGAAATAGAGAAGGTTGGTGAAGCTATACAATGGAAAATTCAAGAGACTGGAAAAACTTTTAATTCAATAGAACTACTTATTAAACATTTAACACTAGATGAAAACAAACATTAAACTGAAGGGAACTCTGGTATGTATACTGATGAGTTTGGGCTTTGTATCTTTAGCACAGGAACAAAGTGATACTACCGACCTGGGATCGGTTGTAGTTACAGGAACCCGATTCGAAACACCAATTGAGAAGTCAGGAAAAGTAATTTATAAACTTACTGCGGATCAAATCAGGAAAACTCCAGGCGCAACGGTTGCCGATTTACTGAATCAGCTTCCTGGAATCAATATCGATGGAGCATTTGGAACTCCAGGTACTAACCTTGATTATAACTTAAGAGGAGGTAGAAACAGACATACATTGATTTTGGTTGATGGTTTGCCAATCAATGATCCGTCTTCAATTTCTAATGGTTATGATCTTAGATTACTGAATAGCGCTACGGTTGAATATATAGAGGTACTTAAAGGAGGAGCGAGTACTTTATATGGAACTGGTGCCGCTGCTGGGGTAATTAATATCAAGTTGAAAGAAGGCACTTCAAAAGACCCTGAAGTAACATTAACTCAAACAATCGGTTCGTTTAGAACGGCCAATACAAATGCAGATGTTCAAGGAAAGACCGGTAACTTGAGCTACCTTGGAGGTGCTGCTTATGCTATCAGTCGAGGAATATCTGCTGCTGAGGACAACAATCCTGCAGTTGAATTTGGCGAAGATGGCTTTGAAAGATATTCTGGAAGAACCAGACTTAATTATGATTTCTCAGATAACTTCAGATTAGGAGCAAACCTATCTTATGAGCGTGTGAGGTCAGATTTTGATGGTGGTGCTTTCTTTGATGCCGACAACGAGTTCAGCATTACTCAGGTCAGTTATGGTCTAAACCCACAATTGAACTATACAAAAGGTAAGGCACAGTTGAAACTTAACTTCAATAGAGTAAAGAGAGAGTTTATCTCAGCTTTCCCTTCAAGCGCTTTAGGTAAAAATCTACAGGCAGATTTGACAAACGAGTTTTTCTTTAATGATCGTATAAAGGCTATCGCAGGAGTCCAGTATCAAGGATATCAATTCCAGACTAGATCAGGAGAACCAGATGCAACTAACCTTGACCCTTATCTTAACTTTTCTGCGGACTTAACTGACGCATTGACTTTTAATGCTGGAGTCAGGCTTAATAACCACAGTGAGTATGGAAGCAACTTTGTTTACAGTATTAATCCATCATACTTGTTCCAGTTGGGTGGAGAAAACAAATTGAAACTTTTCGGATCGTATTCTACGGCTTTTGTGGCCCCAAGCCTTTTTCAGTTGTTTGCAGACAACTTTGGCAATACTGCTCTTGAAGCAGAAGAAACTGAATCTCTTGAATTTGGACTTTCTATCTATTTATCGGACGAGTTGACGTTCAACATGGAATACTTTGACAGAACGGAAGAGAATGCTATTGATTTCGTTTCTATTTTCGATAATGGAGGAAACTTCATTGGAGGAGGGTACCAGAACATTACCGGTAAGAGAAAGATTGATGGTATAGAAACTGACCTTGACTGGAAAGCTACAGATGCCTTAAGTTTTCAGGCACATTTCGCTAAATATACTTTTGGAACCGAATCTCAATTCTACAGAATTCCAGACGTGAAATATGGTTTGAATGTTGGTTATTCCATTACTCCTGAAACCAGAGTGGGTGTGAAGTATACTCATTTTGGTGAAAGAAATGCAGCTATTTTCTCAGCTCCTTTCTTAGTGAAACTTGATAGTTATGACCTGGTTGACTTTTCTATTTCTCACGAGATGTTTGATGGTGACCTTGTGCTTTCAGGAACTATAAACAATCTGTTTGATGAGGACTATGTTGGTGTTTATGGTTTTAGCACCAGGCCAACCAATTTCACTATTGGAGCTTCAGCTAAGTTGTAATTGAAGGTTGATAGAAATAAGGATAACTGTTCTTTCCTCTGTTCATGGAGTGGGGGAAAGGACAGTTATTTTGCTTTTCACAAAGCGATTCAGGAAGGTTTTTCTCCACGAGTATTGCTAAATGTACTCAATGAGTTTGGAGACAAATCCAGATCACACGGTATACCTAAGGAGATTTTAATAGCTCAAGCAGAATGTCTGGGGCTACCAATAGACTTCATAGAGTCTACATGGTCTCAATACGAGCAGAATTTTATTGCTAAACTCAAGAATATCAGGGCGAAGTATGATTGTACCCATGCAGTTTATGGAGATATAGATATTGAATCACACCGAAACTGGGAAGAGAAGGTTTCCAATGCTGCTGAGCTTACTCCAGTGCTTCCATTGTGGCAAAAGGATCGTGCTTCACTGGTGAATCACATGATTGATGAGGGCATTAAGGCAATGATTGTATCTTGTAGAGCAGAACTGGCTGATAAGATTTTAGGTAAGGTCATCAATTCAGAGTTACTCAAAACTTTTGACCGACTGGGTATAGACGCTTGTGGTGAAAATGGTGAGTACCATACCCTTGTGATTGATGGACCTCAGCATAAACAACCCTTGTTGATTAAAACAGGAGAGAAGATTCTGCATAAGAATTATTCATTTTTAGAACTATCACTGAAATGATTTATTACATAACCGGAGGGCAACGTTCTGGCAAATCCAGTTACGGACAACAGCTTGCTTTGAGCCTTTCAGATGAGCCAGTATATCTGGCTACTTCCAGACATTGGGATGGAGATTATGAGAAAAGGATTGAGCGTCATAAGGCTGATAGAGATGAGAGATGGACCAATATTGAAGAAGAAAAAGCATTGAGTAATCATGACTTTTCAGAACAAGTGGTTTTAGTCGACTGTGTAACCCTTTGGTTGACTAACTACTTTGTGGATACGAAAAACGATGTCGACCAAAGCCTGGAGCAGGCTAAGCGAGAGTTTAATTTATTAACTGAGCAGAAAGCAACATTTATATTTATCTCTAATGAAATTGGCATGGGAACACATGCACATACAGAGGTCGGTAGAAAGTTCACTGATTTACAAGGGTGGATGAATCAATATATAGCCAGAAAAGCAGACCATGCTTACTTTATGATTTCAGGAATTCCTACAAAATTGAAGTAAACCTATGCATCAAGCATTATTTAACTGGAGTGGAGGGAAAGACAGCGGTTTAGCACTTTATCATGTGCTGAAGGACAAACGTTTTGATATAAAGAAACTGATGACCACTGTAAATGCTGAGGTTGAAAGAATCTCTATGCATGGTGTTCATAAAACGCTTTTAGAAAGGCAGGTTGAAGCTATTGGAATACCACTTTCAATAATCTCTTTGCCGGGAGAAATCAATATGGCTGATTATGATCAGTTGATGAAAAATGTTTTGAATAAAGCATCCGCTGAAGGTATAACTCATTCTGTTTTTGGAGATATTTTTCTTGAAGACTTGAAGTCTTACAGGGAAGAAAGGTTGAAGGAAGTTGGTATGAGTGCTCATTTTCCTTTGTGGAAGAGAAGTACTTCGGAACTAGTTAAGGAGTTCCTTTCTCTCGGATTCCGCACTATGGTAGTTGCTATTGATGGTAGTAAACTGGATAAATCTTTTGTTGGGCGAGAATTAGATATGGATTTTGTGAATGACTTACCCAAGGGAGTAGATCCTTGTGGAGAAAATGGTGAATTCCATAGTTATGTTTTTGATGGACCGATTTTTAAACATCCAGTTCCTTTTGAAATTGGAGAAGTAGTAAAAAAAGAATATAAACTTTCTAAAGATAACCCCAACGATACTGTTACCTACTGGTTTCAGGATTTGAAATAGAACAATGGAAATTATCAAACCGAATACGTTTATCCAGGACGAGTTACAAAAAAAGATTGACCAAAAAACTAAACCTATTGGTGCACTGGGGCAGCTGGAAAAACTTGCGTTTCAAATAGGTTTTATACAGCAGAGCCTTGAGCCTAGATTGACTTTACCTCATATTATTGTGTTTGCAGGAGATCACGGAATTGCTCTAGAGGGGGTTAGTGCTTATCCTCAAGAGGTGACCTATCAGATGGTAATGAATTTTTTGTTTGGAGGTGCAGCAATTAATACTTTGGCTACTCAGCACCATATTGACCTTATGGTAGTTGACGCAGGTGTCAATTACAACTTTGGCAATACCCCCGAATATGTAGATGCAAAAATTGACTTTGGTACTAAGAGTTTTTTACATGAGCCTGCAATGTCAGTTGAGGATGCTCAGAAAGCACTCGATAAAGGAGCTCAGTTAGTTAGGGATATTCACAAACTAGGAACCAATGTGATTGGTTTTGGCGAAATGGGTATAGGTAATACTGCATCTGCTTCTATGCTTATGCATTGTTTAACAGAGATTCCTCTGGAAGATTGTATTGGAAGAGGGACTGGAGTGGATGATGCTCAACTTAAAAATAAGGTGCACATACTCAGTAATGCTTTGCATAAAAACGGAGTGCCGAATTCAGTCCTGGAAACTCTTAGTACCTATGGAGGTTTTGAAATTGTAATGATGTGCGGAGCTATGCTCGAAGCGGCCAGACTTCAGATGATTGTTTTGGTTGACGGGTTCATCGCAACCTCGGCCTATCTTGCAGCATTTAAAATGGATAGGCAAATTGAGCACTATGCAATATTTTGTCATCAGTCCGATGAAAAAGGCCACCAACTGTTGTTAGATTACCTTAATGCCGAGCCTATCCTAAACTTAAACATGAGATTAGGTGAAGGTACTGGTTGTGCTGTTGCCTATCCAATTATTCAGTCCGCAGTCAACTTCCTTAATCAAATGGCAAGCTTTGAGTCTGCAGGAGTGTCTGAAAAAGTAGACTGATGAGAGAACAGGTTAAAATATTCTTTACCGCTTTAATGTTCTACTCCAGAATACCTTGTCCTAAGTGGGTAGATCATTCAGAAGATTACCTGAACAAGGCCACACGCTATTTTCCTTTAGTGGGTTGGATTGTGGCAGGATTCTCCCTGATATTTCTCGTTGCGTTCTGGTATTTAAAAGAACCGGTCATTGGGTTGTTAATCTCTATGATCGCTTCAATCTGGATTACAGGAGCTTTTCATGAAGACGGTTTTGCCGATGTATGTGATGGCTTTGGAGGAGGCTGGACCAAGGAACGCATTCTCAAAATTATGAAAGACAGTCAGGTAGGAGCTTATGGTGCTATTGGTATCTTTCTGTTGCTTTCTTTCAAGTTTCTGGTCTTATTCAGAATTCTCAACTTGGCTGAAGGTAATCTGACCTTTGTAATAGCGACAATTCTAAGTGGCCATAGTTTGAGTCGTTTTGTTGCTGCCACCTTTATTTATACACATGAATATTCAAGAGATGATGCAACCTCAAAAGTAAAACCAGTTGGTAAGAAAATTTCTGTTGTAGAGCTCCTTATAGCTGCATTTTTTGGATTGATACCTCTCTTGATTTTCCAGAATTATTGGATTTTTGTTTTAGTTATACCCGTTTACCTTACTAAAGTCTTGTTGGGAAAGTACTTTCAGAAATGGATTGATGGATATACTGGTGACTGCCTTGGAGCTACACAACAGGTCACGGAAGTGGTTTTCTATCTAAGCTTGTTGCTCTTATGGAAATTTATCTAGTTAGACATACCACACCAGATGTAGAAAAGGGTATTTGCTATGGTCAGAGCGACTTGTCATTAGTCAATGGTTTCAGTGATGAAGTAGATGACCTAAGAAAAAAACTTCCCATGGACTTTGATGCGATATATTCAAGCCCTTTGAGTCGCTGCATTCAGCTAGCTCATTCTTTGGAAGGTATTATAGTTTCTGACGAGCGATTGATGGAGATGAACTTCGGAGATTGGGAAATGAGAAACTGGAATGAGCTTCCTCAGACAGAACTCAATGCGTGGATGAGTGATTTTGTAAACGTTAAGGTTCCAAACGGTGAGTCTTTTAGAGAATTGATTTCAAGAGTAGAAGGTTTCTTAACCGAAGTGTTGAAGTCAAACATGACCAAGGTTTGCATTGTGAGCCACGCAGGTGTAATAAGAGCTATTTTAGGACACTTTTTAGAGCTCGACCCTAAGGACTTCTTCAAGTTAAATATTGACTATGGAGGGCTGTCATTAGTAAAGATTACCAATGGAGTAGCTAATCTTAAGTTTGTCAATAGGTAATAGCTATTTTAAGTATCACAAAATGATTGACTAATTATCACAGAAGAGTAAAACTTTTTCTGTTTGAGGCATGTTTTGCCATTTTTGAGTAGTGCAATTGATGTCAGTGCAACTTTTTGGAATAGTATGTGGTTCATTTAGGGCAAAGTTTAAAACCATGAGAACAAGAATAAAGAATATCCTGCTGATCGTGCTTTTGTTTGTTTTAGGTTGTTCAAACTCCAAGTCAACCTTTGCAAACGATGCGAGTAGCCCAAATCATAATGCCTGGACAGCATTACTCAAAAAACATGTCAGAGAAGATGGATTGGTAGATTATAAGGGTTTTATCAAAGATAAAGACAAGCTCAATGCATATGCAGATTACATAAGTAATAACCCTCCAGCATCAGGTTGGACAGATGAAGAAAAAATTGCTTACTGGATTAATGCTTATAATGTGTTTACTGTGAAGCTAATTGTTGATAACTATCCTGTTAAAAGTATTAAAGATTTAAACCCTACTTTATCAATTCCGACCATTAGGAGTATCTGGACTAAAGAGTGGTTTAAGATTGGCGGTGAAGATTTCAGTCTTGATCGTATTGAACACAAGATTTTAAGAAAAGACTTTAACGAGCCCAGAATTCACTTTGCAGTAAACTGTGCTTCAATTTCATGCCCTATACTCAGGAATGAAGCATATACTGCTGAGAAGTTAGATCAACAGTTGAATGAGCAAGCAACGATTTTTCTAAATGACACCAGCAGGAATATGATTGAGTCTAAAAAAGCGAGAGTTTCTAAGATTTTCTCATGGTTTGGTGGCGATTTTAAGAAAGATCAGACTTTAATAGAGTTCCTTAATAAATACAGTAAGGTGAAAATAGATACAAAGGCAAAGGTTAGATTTATGGATTACAACTGGAAGTTGAATGAAGTTCAATAAGCAAACCTGAAGTAATTGAGTAAAAGTCGCTTTTAACGAGCGACTTTTTTGTTTGCATTTGATTATAATTGTATGCTTAACTGCAAGGTCGATAACAATGCAAATACGAAATTGGCTGCTGACGGCCGTTTGCTTACTGTTTATATTCATATCATTCACTGCAATTCAGGATCATTCTTCGATCAATGAATATGAAAAAACACCTCTTGTTGCTATTGCTGAAAAACCTTTGTTGACCAATGAAATGTCAGATTTGGCTTCTCTAAAGCCAATAGATTCAATGGTTAACAGGGTAATGCGAAGTATGCGATTGGCAGGAGCTACAGTTGCTGTGGTCAAAAATGAGAAGCTGGTTTATGCAAAAGGCTTTGGGTACGCAGATAAGGAAAAGAAAGAAAAAGTTGAGCCTTATCATAGGTTTAGAATAGGTTCTGTTTCTAAGTTAATTACAGCTATTGCAATACTGAAACTTGTTGACGAAGGTAAAGTAGGACTAGACGACTATGTGTTTGGAGAAAATGGGATCTTAAAAGGAAAGCCTTACAATAATATAAGGAATAGAAATGTGTATCGGATAAAAGTCAAACACCTGCTTAACCATACTGCTGGTTGGAGTTTGATTACCTACGGAGATCCTATGTTTATCCCTCACAAAATTCACAAAATGGATAAGGTGAGCTATCCGATTGAATTTGATGATGTGATTAGCTTCGTGTTAAAAAGACATTTGCCATACAAACCAGGAACAAGGTTCGATTACTCCAACTTTGGTTATTCTCTTTTGGGCAGAATAGTAGAAGAGCTAACAGGAGAGGGTTATGAAGAGTGGGTTCAAGAAGAAGTGTTAGAGCCAAACGGAATCAAAGACATGCAGATAGCAGGTAGCTTCGAGAAAGATAAGGCTAAGAATGAAGTTAAATACTATGATTACAGCCCCGACAACGAACAACTTTCTTTTTCTGGTACAGGCAAGAAGGTTTATAAACCTTATGGAGCAGATGATATTGAGATGTTAGGTCCCGCAGGTGGGTGGATGGCTACAAGTGTGGATCTGATGCGTGTGCTTGTTCTGGTAGATGGCTATGCAAAAAGGTACAAAGATATTCTGAGCAAGGACCTTATGGATAAAATGGTGAACGGTGTAGGAGGAATCAGGCGTCCGCTTGGGTGGCGAAATGTCAAAGGACAGCATTGGTGGAGGACGGGAACACTTTCGGGAACTTCTGCCTTACTAACAAGGGACATCAATGGTTATTCTTGGGTAATAATTGCTAATACTACTCCACGAAGAGGTAGCTTTCCAAGTACAAGTCGATGGGCAATCAGAGAGGGGATAAAGATGGTTAAATCCTGGCCATCTCATGATTTGTTTGAAGTATCAGAATAGTAAAAAAAGAAAGCCGATCGAACGACCGGCTTTACAACCATAATTAACCCTAAACAGTTGTTTGTAGTTTCTTACTATTTAGAAAGTCTGAAATACCTTTTGTTTCCGTATTCGCTTAGGTAATCGGCTTGATTTACCAACTTTCTTAATTCCGTGTTGTTTGTTGGGTTTCCAGAAGCTACCAGGTTGTTGTCTGCATCGAAGATGCTAACCTCTTCAACTTGCTCTTCTTCCATTTCCAAATAGATTTCTTCTTCTATCTCCATTTCCTCTTCAGTGTAGAACTGATCGATTTCAGCAATAAGCTTGGCCTCCATTATCGAAACTGATTCTTCTTTATTCAAATTGTTAGATTTTAAAGAACCAGCTTGGAACAATGTGACAACCGCAAGCATGATAGCTATAATGGCACTTAAGTTTTTAACCTTTGGGCTTCTGTTGCTTTTTGATGTATTGTTTTTCGAGTTTTTCATGATTGTAATTTTTTTAATTTCTGACCTGCCAATTATTTTGCAATGCTTGTGCCAATGTATGTAAATTATTGATAATCAATGAATTAAAATTTAGTGAACGAAATTGAACGAAAAAATGTGTTCTAAATCGTACACACCTTGATTGATAATAGAACACTTTATGCTCGGCATATTTGTCAGTTAAATAAGCTTTTGACTCCTCTGATTTAGTGTGTCTACTGGTAAGCGGAAAACTATTTATGTTACCAGCCTGATTTATATGAAAAACAATGCAGGGTGCTTGAGGTAAGAGAAAGCAGATGGTAACCACAATCATGATATGATTTAAACCTTGTCGGCATATAAAAAAGAAAGCCGATCGTTCGATCGGCTTTACAACCATAATTAACCCTAAACAGTTGTTTGTAGTTTCTTACTATTTAGAAAGTCTGAAATACTTTTTGTTTCCGTATTCGCTTAGGTAATCTGCCTGATTAACCAACTTTCTTAATTCCGTGTTGTTTGCTGGATTTCCAGAGGCTACTAAGTTATTATCTGCATCGAAGATGCTAACCTCTTCAACTAATTCTTCTTCCATTTCCAGATAGATTTCTTCTTCTATCTCCATTTCCTCCTCAGCATAGAACTGATCGATTTCTGCAATAAGCTGAGCTTCCATGATTGATACTGATTCTTCTTTATTCAAATCGTTAGATCTTAAAGAACCAGCTTGGAACAATGTAACAGCTGCAAGCATGATAGCTATAATGGCACTTAAGTTTTTAACCTTTGGGCTTCTGTTGCTTTTTGATGTATTGTTTTTCGAGTTTCTCATGATTGTAATTTTTTTAATTTCTGACCTGTCAATTATTTTACAATGGCTGTGCCAATGTTTGTAAAGTGTTGATAATTAGTGTTTTAAAATTTAGTGAACGAAATTGAACGTAAAATTGTGTTCTAAATCGTACACACATTGATTAATAACAGAACACTTTATGCTCATCATACTTATCAGTTGAACAAGCTTTTGGTTCCTCTGATTTAGTGTGTCTACTGGTAAGCTGAAAACTACTGATGTTACCGACCTTATTTATATGGAAAGCAGGACCTTGTACGAATGAATAATGTATTGAAAGTACTGTGGCTAACTCTTGAAGTGAAGCCTCATAATGGGTGAGGCTTAAGGATAAATTCAAATAGTGACAAAAGACGATAATGATTTTATAGATTGATTGCGCTATACCATAAGAATGTCATGGAACTGTGTGATTCCAGAATGGAAAGATTACTCCCCTGGTTTTGGATATGAAATGGGTTGAAAAACGAAAAGCCGATCTGACGACCGGCTTTTTAACCAAAATTAACCCTAACTATAGACTATAGTATTCTCTTATTCTGAGAGTCTGTAGTATTTTTTGTTACCAAATTCACTCAAGTAATCTGACTTGTTAACCAGCTTTCTTAATTGAGCGTTGTTTGTTGGATTTCCCGAAGCAACCAAGTTGTCTTCACTATCGAAGATACTGACCTCTTCAACCTGCTCTTCCTCTATTTCCATGTAAATTTCTTCTTCTACCTCCATTTCATCCTCAGCATAAAACTGATCAATTTCAGCAATAAGTTTTGCTTCCATTACTGATACTTCTTTTGTCAGATCATTTGACTTTAAAGAACCAGCTTGAAACAGAGTAACAGCTGCCAGCATTATTGCTATGATGGCACTTAAGTTTTTAACCTTTGGGCTGTTGCTATTTTTTATATTAACCTTTGAGCTTTTCATCGTTGTTGTTGTTTTGAGTATTGACCTGCTTCTTTATAGTCAATGCCTGTGCCAAAACCTTTAAGGCTTTGATTTATAGCTATTTACAGTCGAATGATCAAATGTGAACAAATATTAGTGTACGATTTCCGTACACTCCTTGGCTGGTTTTAGAACACTTTGTTAAGAAGATGAATAGGTATAAATGGGATTATAGAAATGGAAGGGGAAACTAATCTTAGGTGTCGATTACTAAAGATTGAGTAAGAGGAAGAATAAGACTAGGAAGAACTTTACTCCAAGATCACCAAGAAACCAATTAATGTTTGTAACTGATAGCGTGAAAACTCTGAATCCAATGATCAAACCAAAAATCGCAAAAATAATTCCAACGATTAATAAATAGTCGGGAATCATGAACGCATAATGTACACTTGTATAGTGGTACATGTAATAAAAATGTATACTTTGATAAAGCCAGTATATATTTCCAGCTATCATTAAGAAACCAAGGCCTCTATCTATGAATCTATTTCTAGTCTCGGGTTTCATCGAAACTACAACATCTCATTAGCCAGGTTAGCTAGTTCAGAACGCTCACCTTTCTCTAAAGTAATATGAGCATAGAGTGGATGGTCTTTAGCTCTGTCGATTAAATAAGAAAGCCCATTGGACTGGGAGTCCAGATAAGGGGTGTCAATTTGGTTTACGTCTCCTGTAAAGACAATCTTTGTGTTCTCACCAGCACGTGTGATTACGGTTTTGATCTCATGTGGCGTCAGGTTCTGTGCTTCATCCACTATAAAATAGATATTTGATAAACTTCTTCCTCTGATATATGCCAGAGGAGTAATGAGAAGCTTTTCTTTATTCACCATTTCCGTAATGGCTTTAAACTCCTTGTCTGTTTCTTTGTACTGGTTTTGTATAAATTTCAGGTTATCCCAAAGCGGCTCCATGTATGGGTTCAGCTTGGACTTAATATCGCCAGGTAAGTAACCAATGTCCTTGTTGCTCAATGGTACGATAGGTCTGGCTAAGTATATTTGTTTGTAATCTCTTCTTTGTTCTAGTGCTCCGGCTAGTGTCAATAACGTTTTACCAGTACCTGCTACTCCTTGAATAGTAACTAATTTTACCTCAGGATTCATTATAGCATGAATAGCAAAGGTTTGCTCAGCATTCCTGGGTTTAATACCAGATATAGGTCTTTTATCGACCTTTTCAATCATTTGGTCAGCAGCATTATGATAGGCCAAAATGGAGTTTCTCTCACTCTTTAATATAAAATACTGATTAGGTAATGATTTCTTACTCTTCAGTACTTCTTGAGGAGATAGGGTTCCATTTTCATAAAGGTGGTTGATAACTTCAGAATCAACCTTTTCTACCTCAATTTTACCTTTTCGTAGGGAATCTACATTCTTGATCTTTCCAGTCTCATAGTCTTCTGCAGGAAGCCCCATTGACTTGGCTTTCAGTCTTAGGTTAATGTCTTTAGAAACAAGGATTACATTTCTTCCCGGATTTTCTTCTTTTAGTCTGAGAGCGGCATTCAGAATTCTGTGGTCATTCTTCTTCTCTCCAAATACGCTGTTGGCATCCAAAGTATTTTCACCACTGCCAGCTTCCATTACCACCTTAAAGCTTCCTCGCGTTTTTCCATTCAATGGAATCCAATCCTGGAGTGATTTGTCTTTAGCGAGTTTGTCTAAAAGACGAGTAAATTCTCGTGCTTCAAAGTTTTTGGTGTCATTTCCCTTTTTAAACTGATCTAATTCTTCTAACACAGTGATTGGAAGTCCAATGTCATGCTCTTCAAAATTCATGATAGCGTTGTGCTCAAAGAGAATTACAGAGGTGTCAAGTACAAAAATTTTTCGATTGGTCTTCTTGGCTCTGGGCATATAGGAAGGTTAGTCAATTAATGAATAGGACGTTGATTTAAGTTATGAAAAAATCGTTTTAAACAAACGTTTACAACGGCCTTAATCATCAATTAATCTGAACAAAATATTGAATAGACTGGCAATGAAGACTTTACTGATTGTTGTTGGCCTGACTCAATTCATAATTGAGAATAAAAAAGCTCATCTCGATTCCATTTCGGAAAATTTCGAGACGAGCTTATCTTATGTTTTGATATTAGAACTTATCTAAAAGCTCAATTTTTTCCATGTATTTCTTAGTAGCAGAGCAGTTACTAATGATACAAGGAGTAGTATTGTTCCATTGGTTCCATTGCCATATATGAACATACCCGTTGAGAATAAGGCGCTATACACGATAATGATTCCTAAGAACATGGCAAGAATATTAACGCTTAGTTTGCCTGTTCCTTCGGCAAGCTCGATATTTTCAGACTGAGCTATTGCTCTGAAGCCTCTCCATCCATAACCATAAGGTTTAACAAGATTGAAGAACGAAGCTAATGTTTTATAGTCTGTTGGTTTGGTAACCAGCGTAACAATTACCCATGTGATTGTTGTTACACCAACGCTGAGCAAGAGTTTATAATCATCTGGCAGTTCAAATAAAAATGCCGGGCTCAGGCTTTCAAGGTTTAACAACAAGGCCAAAATGAATGATACAACCATACCTGCAATTTCAGAGAAGGCATTTATTCGCCACCAGAACCATCTAAGAATGAAGATTGATCCTGTTCCGGCTCCTATGGACAGTAATATCTGAAAGGCCTGATAAGCATTGGTAAGTACCAAGGCAAAAAGTCCGGCAAGAACCATTAGAAGTACTGTTGAAATCCGACCTACATTCACCAACTCTTTATCACTTGCTTCAGGCTTTACAAAACGCTGATAAAAATCAAAAACTACATAAGATGACCCCCAATTGAGATGGGTAGAGATTGTAGACATGTAGGCCGCAATCAATGAAGCAATTACTATTCCTAATAGACCTTTAGGTAAAGTGAGTAGCATGGCTGAATAGCCAAGATCATGACCCAGTTTGTCATCAGAAATATTCGGGAAGGCTTCCTGAATTGAAGCAAGGTCTGGGTAAACAACTAACGATGCCAATGCAATCAAAATCCATGGCCAAGGTCTTAAAGCATAGTGTGTGATGTTAAACAAAAGCGTAGCCGAAACAGCATTCTTTTCATCTTTCGCGGAAAGCATCCTTTGTGCAATGTAACCACCACCACCTGGTTCCGCACCAGGATACCAAACACTCCACCATTGTACAGCTATAGGAATGACTAACAATGAGATAAAGAGCTCACGATTACCAATGTCAGGAATCAGGCTAAGTTTATCAGCTACTTGCGGGGTTGATATCAGCTCATTCAGGCCACCCACTTCTGGTAGGTTAACAATGTATATGGCAGCAGCTACAGATCCTACCATAGCAACCAAAAACTGTAAGAAGTCTGTTAGGATTACGCCCCTTAAACCTCCTAATGAGCTATAGGCTACCGTAATTATAGAGGCATATACTACAGTTTTCCATGGCTCCAGGCCAAACATCACTTCGCCAATTTTAATAGCAGCTAATGATACCGTAGCCATAATCATCACATTGAAAAATACGCCAAGATAGATGGCTCGGAAACCCCTTAGAAATGCGGCTTCTTTACCGCTGTAGCGTTTCTCATAGAACTCAAGGTCGGTAAGTACGCCTGATTTCCTCCATAGTTTGGCATATACAAACACGGTAAGCATTCCTGTAATCAGGAAGGCCCACCAAACCCAGTTACCGGCCACCCCATTTTGCCTGACAATGTCCGTTACAAGATTAGGTGTGTCGGCCGAAAAAGTAGTTGCCACCATAGAAACACCTAATAGCCACCAAGGCATATTTCTTCCCGACAAAAAGAATTCTTTAGAACTTGAACCGGCTTTTTTAGAAACCAGAAGCCCGATTATCAGAAAGACTACAAAAAATGCAATGATAATAGTCCAATCGAGAGAGGAAAGGTTCATATTTAATTGAGAGTTAAATTGACTTACGCAAAGTTTTTCATCAACTTCGACCCGACAATATAGAAAGAATTTTTAGTAGGAAAATATGGATTTGACATTAGTAGTATTGGCAGCGGGAATGGGTAGCCGATATGGAGGCAATAAACAATTGGATGGTATAGGGCCGAATGGAGAGATCATTATGGATTACTCAATTCATGATGCAATTAAGGCTGGCTTTACTAAAGTGGTTTTTATCATCCGAACCGATCTTAAAGAAGCCTTTGAATCACATTATGCAAATCGTTTTCAAGGAAAGATTAAAATGGAGTATGCTTTTCAGAATGAGTATACCGAGCATACTACCGAATATGAAACTAGTAGAAAGAAACCTTGGGGAACAACTCATGCTGTGCTTTCGGCAAAGCACTTAATCAATGAACCTTTTCTGGTTATCAATGCCGATGATTATTATGGAAGTGAATCTTTTGGTGAAGCTGTTGAGGCAATGAAAAACCTTAAGGAAAATGAACATCTTATCATGGGGTATGGTCTTGCTAATACACTTTCCGATCATGGGACTGTGAACAGGGGTGTATGCCAGGTGGATGATAACATGAATCTGACTGGTATTAAAGAAACTTTGGCCATAGGAAAAGATGGTGATGAGATTTTTTATGCAGAGGATGGAGTGAAATATACACTAGCTCCAGATACATATGTTTCTATGAACTTCTGGGGGTTTCCTCCTTCGGTGCTAGATCAGTTTGAAGAGAAGTTTGTGGCTTTTGTAAAAGCCAACAATGAAAATCCGAAGTCTGAGTGCTTTATTCCTGTTGAAGTAGATAATTTAATGAAAGAAGGTAAAGCCACTGTTAAAGTAGTACCCACATCTGCTTCATGGCTTGGGGTTACATATCAGGAAGACAAACCACATGTTGTTAATGGCATTAATGACATGATTGCCAGAGGAATTTATCCAGAGGAAGTAAAATAATGAAAGAAGCGCTGAAAGCACTTCAGAGTTATAATATTCAAGGAGCAGTCGGTAAGATTGCTCCTTTTGGTTCTGGTCATATCAATGATACTTTTTTAGTTGAAACAGATCGAAAACAGTACTTGTTTCAAAGGCTTAACCAGCACGTTTTTCAACACCCGGATAAAGTTGAAGGAAATGTTAAGAGCCTTTTAAAAGGAAACTCAGACCTTTTTGTTAAGCATTATTTAACCCAATGTGGTAACTATCATGGTAATGGACAAGGTGTATGGAGGCTTACAGATTTTGTTGACGATGCGTATGCCCCCCTTACAGCAGATAACTTGAGTGAGGTGGTTGAGGCGTCCAAAGGTTTTGGCAGGTTTACCTTATATGCCAATGGTCTGGATGCTAATCAGTTTGAAGAAACTATTTCGCAGTTTCACGATCTAAACTCTAGACTAAAGCAACTGAATAGTGCACTTGAGAACGGAATTCCAGAAAGGTTGAATAAAGCTGAAGGTTTAATATCACAAGCCAATAGTTTCAAATGGATTTCAACTAAGATGGAAACACTTATAGCCAAAGGGCTTCCAGTTAGGGTGTGCCATAATGATACTAAGCTTGACAATTGCCTGCTTTCAAAAGCTGATTACTCCTTTAAGCATATAATCGATTTGGATACCTTAGGTCCAGGGTATGTGCTTTTTGATTTTGGTGATTTGATGAGAACAACGGTTTCTCCAACCAAAGAGAATGAACTTGATCAGGAGAAAATACAGATCAGAAAATCCTTTATTGAAGGTCTGAAAGATGCTTTTTTATCTGAATGTGAGGCTATTTTAAAAGAAGTTGAGAAGGAAAATTTGATGTTTGGAGGTCTCTATATGACTTATATTATGGCCATTCGCTTCTTGACAGACTACCTCAATGGTGACGTTTATTATAAAACGAGTTTTGAAAGTGAGAACTTCATAAGGGCTAGAAATCAATTTAGATTACTTCAGCTTATTCACTCTACGGTTTCTGACCAATCATAGAAATTGGCTCGCTTTATTTATCCGTAATTATTTAGTTTAGTTTCAAATCGTATTAAATCATGAACAAGTTTTTATTCTCTCTTATCTTTTTGACTATTTTTTCTGTAAGTCAGGTTAATGCTCAGGTATGGAAAGTAGATATTTCCCATTCTAGTATTTTGTTCAATGTAAAACATTCGGGCATATCATTCGTAAATGGCCGATTTGAAAGTTTTGAGGGAAGTATTAAAGACTCAGATGGAAGTGATTTCTCTAATGCTGCTGTAGCTTTTACTGCACAGGTAAACAGTATTAACACTGGAGTAAAAGGCAGAGATAATCACCTCAGGTCGGCAGATTTTTTTGATGTAGAAAACCACCCTGAACTTACTTTTAAGAGTAAATCTTTTTCCAAAGTAGCAGAAGGAAAATACAAGGTGGTAGGTGATATGACAATGCGTGGTACAACCAAGGAAATAAGCTTGATGGTAGAACATATAGGAACTATAGATACCAGAAATGGTGGAAAGAAAGCGGGTTTCAGAATTGTAGGAACCATCAACCGATTTGACTTTGGAGTAGGTGGAGCCAAAGGGTCTGTAGCCCCAGAGGTAGAGATGATCTGCAATATTGAGGCAGCTCTTCAAAAGTAGTTTCAATTTTACAGATAGGTCTGAAAAATGAAAACAGCAGATTACTGGATTGACAAACTAAATCTTCAACCTCATCCTGAAGGAGGTTATTTTAGTGAAACCTATCGCTCAGATGAAAAGGTCAAGGTTGATTCACTTCCTGATAGATATAGTTCAGATCGGAATTTTGGTACATCTATTTACTTTTTATTAACCACTGAAAGCGTATCTAACTTTCATCGCCTTGCTTCCTATGAAATTTGGCATTTTCATGCTGGAGGGAGTGGTCTTATTCACATGATTTCAAAGGACGGAACTCTCAACTCAAAACGAATTGGTGATAACATGGAAGCTGGCGATTCGCTTCAGGTCATTATTCCGAGAGGCTGTTGGTTTGCGGCAGAAGTAATAGCAGGAGATTATATACTTGTTGGTTGTACCGTATCTCCCGGTTTTGAGTTTGAGGACTTTGAATTGGCAAAAAGGAGTGATTTAATTCAAAAGTACCCTGATTTTGAAAAGTTAATCCAGAGGTTTACAAATTCTTAAGCTTGAAAAAATAGAAAGCCTCAATATGCTTCATATTGAGGCTTTACTTTAGTGTATGGAACTATAAGACTTTATTCTTGTGTCTTAATGATTCCTCCTCCGGCACCACCACCTCCGCTTCCACCACTTGTTCCATTGATGGTAAAGGTTGCAGAAGTAAATTCACCAGTTGAGGTGTTTGTTGCAGTAACCGTATATTCACCAGAAGGTGTGTTTGATGGAATATATACAGTCTTCAATAATGTGTTACTTCCCGCTGAAGTCATTCCAGGTATAGCTGGAGAAGATGACCATGAAAACTGAGCGCCCGGGTGATATGAAGGGCTAGGTAAATCATGAAAATCAATGAACAGATCAGTATTGAAAGATTGCTGTGGTCCGTTTGGTCCAATGGCAAAAATCTGCGGTAAAACGAAAACCCCTTCTGAACTTACGGCTTCCACTTTTGAAACTTCGGGTACAGCATCTGCTGATTGCATTGAGTAAATACTAACACTGGCGAGTACTACAAGGCTTGCTAACAAGCCGTTTCTTACTTTCTTTTTCATTTGGTATTTGGTTATATATTAAACATTAGTTTCTGACACATTTTTTGAGGTTTTTCACTTGTTGAATTTCTCATGTGTCAACCCTATATTCTTTCCAGCATCAATAGGTCATCACAAATGATAGTTTTTTTGAAACTTTCTTTTGAAAAACTTAGAATACTGGTTAAATCGTGACTCTGAATATTTGCATTTAGGGCTTTAATTACTTCAGGTTGAGGGAAGAACTATCGGATAAGGAGATTATTGATTTGATCAACACTGACGAGAAAAATCAAGTTGATAAAGCTTTTTATCATTTATATAAGAGAGACTATCCATCCGTAAGACAATATGTAAAAGCAAATAATGGTACTGAAGATAGTTCGGAAGAAATATTTCAAGAGACCCTTATCATCTTCTTTATAAAGGTTCAGAAGGGTGAATTTAAACTAGAAAGCAGCATTGGTGGTTATCTCTTTTCAGTTTCAAGAAACCTGTGGCTTAAGGAATTACAAAAAAGACGTTCATCAATTTTGATCAGTCTGGATGATGAGCATGACTACTCTGATGAAGAAAGTATATTAGTATCTCACAAAAAAATTAAGCAGCTTCTCGGACTATTAGACGAAAATTGTAGGAACTTATTGGTGGACTTTTACTTTTTAAAGGAATCCGTTAATGAGTTGAAAACGAAATATGGTCTGGGCAGTGAAGGGGCAACTAAGAACAAGAAGTATAGATGCCTGAAGAAGCTAACTGTGTTAGTTCAGAAAAATAAACTTAACAGGACAGATTTTTCAAATGATTGAGAGCGTAAATCTGATATTACTAGAGGCGTACATCAATGGCGAAATATCGGCAGATGAGGTACTGCTTGAGGATGGCTCCCCTCTTTCTAAATCAGAGTTGGATACGGCTTTGGAAGAGTTCAATGATTTAAAAATCCATTTGAAAGCAGCTGGTCTTGAAAAAAGGTTAAAGACGATTCACAAAGAGGTTTCGAAAGAACAAAGCAGTAATAAAAGTCTGAAAAGATTGGCTATTGCGGCAATGATATTATTAGTGGCTATTTTCTCATTCTTAATTTTAAGGACACCAGGAGAGCCAGAATTTTCAGAATATTTCTCTCATTTTGACGAGTTAGTAACTTATAGAGACTCTGATTCTACGAATTACACAGCTGGTTTAGAGGCGTACAGTCTAGAAAATTATGATTTGGCCTATGTGTTACTCGAAAGCATAGATAAACTTAGTGATGAGCTTAAATTTTACCTTGGAGTTAGTGCTCTGGGAAGTTCCAGGCCACTCAAAGCCGTTCAAATATTCGAGAATTTGGGTACAGCGTCATCAAATGAGTATTACCAACAAGTAAGATGGTATCTAGGGTTGGCACTATGGCAATCAGATGAGAGTAAATTGGCAATTAACGTTTTGAGTCAGATTTCAACGGGTGAATATAAATATGAGGAGTCACTTAAATTAATTGAATTGTTGAAGGATTAAGCTTCAAGCTTTCTTACTCTCCTTTTTCTAGAAATCACAATAATTATAATCAGCGAGATTCCCAAAAGCCAAAACCACCTCTGATTGTTTGTTTTGAAGCTAACGGATTCAATATTTCCTAGAATGAAGAAACTTCCCCAATAATACGGTTTTGAAGTAATATTATTAGATGATCTTAGAAAATCTAACTTTGCCGAACGCAAGGCTTCGGCTTTGTTTTGACCTTCTTTCAAATATTTGTAGAAAGCTTCTATTATTACGGGAGCCACGGCATCTGATACTTCCCATTGGCTTAGCAATACACTATTGACGCCAGCGTATTGAAATGCTTTTCCTAGACTCATAATTCCTTCACCATCACTTATTTTTCCTGCTCCTGTATTACAAGCACTTAGTACAGCTAGGTCAGCGTCAAGGTTCATATTGTACAGCTCAAAGGTATGAAGTGTATTGTCTTCATCGTTTTGTCCATTACCGGTGAAAAAGAGTTTTGAGTTATCAGGGTTTTGGTTGTCTACTTCCCCATGAAGTGCCAAATGTAAAATAGAATAACCTGAAGCTATTTGTTTAAATCTATGCTCGCTGGCCTGCTTACCATAATAGAAGTCCCCATTGAGGATTGCTGATAAATTTCTTATTTCCTCAGCAGTACCAGGAAGGTTCCCTTTTGCACCGTCTCTTATGTTATCTAGTTGTGTTTCGATCAAATTATCATCGGCATAAGCAAAAGCAAGCACTTGTCCTTTTGTTCTTCCCCTTCTCTTGGCATTGAGCAGAAGAGAAGTGGAATAGCTATAACTAATAGCGTACTTTTCAATAAGGTAATTACTATCAAGATTTGGGTTGTCTCCAGCATCACTTTTCAGCAGATCAAAATTTATATTCCAAAGACTCTTATCTGGGATTATGGTCACATTGTGACCAGATATTACGGGCTCCAAGGGGTTGAATATTTTTTGGTAGATACTGCTACTTGCGCTGTGGTAGAGTTGACTAGAGTCATTGACTATACCGTTTTTGAAATCAAAAACTTGTTGCTGCAACTCCTTTGTCCAATCAAATTTGAAAGAATGAACATCTTCTTGATTGATTACAAATGCATATAAATTTTCTCCCGCTACGAAATAATCTATTATCGTTAGATTGGTTCCCAGAAATTTTTTCAGCTCATCATCTGAAATGTCATCTTCTAAGTAATTGAGTGAATAATCTCGAGGGAAATCGGATTTTATTCTGTCTTTGTATTCTTTTTTTGCCTGCAAGGCTTTAAACAAACCAGCACTCACTGAGTCATGATCATTACCATTTAGAGCCATAGATTTATAATGCGCTATCTGGTCACCGATAATTTTTAGATCCTCTTGTATTTTAATATCAGATTCTAACGGGTTCATAACCTGTCTTTTTTTGTCGTTTAGCTTTTGATTGACTGCTTTTGACTTTTCGGAGAGTTGCCACATTTTATGTGATCCTTGTGATCCAACTTTGATACTATCCATCAACCATAGCGCATCTATTCCAGTCGAGTATAAAGCTTTATTGGCTGATAAAAGTGAGATAACGTCTTTATTGTTGGTTTGCTCAGAAATTGAGCTCTCAATGACTTCAACTGAATTGTCAAAAACTTTCCAGAACTCGTTGAAATCAGGAGATTTTTGCGTTGTAATTTTGTGTAGAAGAATTTGAGTATATAAAACGTATGAGTCTATGAATTGAATTTGTTTCTTGGCCAATAGATTAAGAGGAATTGGATCGATATTAAAAAGAGACTTTTCGTATGAATTCACTTCAATTGCCCTTTTAATCATTTCCAATGCCTCTTCGAAATGACCTTGTTCTTTAAGGCTTTTAGAAAGTCCATTATAAATGGCAGGTAACCCGGAATTGTTAGGCCCACTCATTTGAATTAACATTGTTTCGGCAGCTTTGAAATGCTCAATAGCATTTTCATATTTATTCATTTCTAAATAAATGAACCCTAATCCTGATTCTGCTTTGACCTTCATAAGCGACATGTTCATCTTAGAAGCGTTCGAAAATTTGAGAAGTTCTTGATAAGCAGATATTGCCTCGGGTAAGCTATCAAGGGACATTAGATTTGTAGCAATTCCTGCATATACTGATCCTTTGATATAATCATTAGTCTGGATTTTAGTATAAATCTTAAGTACTTCTCTTTCAAGTTCCAATGATTTGGCAAATTGACTGGCAGTGTTAAGACCAAGGGACAAATTATGCATAGCATCAGCTGTTCTGGGATCAAGCCCACCAAGATGTTTTTGAGTTATTCTTAGCGCTTCGCGGAAATATTCGATCGATTCCTCTCCGGCAAAAGACTGAGCAACCCTGTAAATACCTAGCATCTTGTAACTAGCCACAAAACCAAAGTCATCAGTAGGTAGAATCCGTTTTTTTAAGGCGAGCGCCTTTTTCTCATACTCAGAAGCGTTGTTTAAATCTCCAGCTTGGTAGTAACCAATTCCTATATTTGTTTGAAGTTGGGCGTATAATGTTGAATCTATTCTAGGGCTGATAGACATAATTTGTTCTTGTTTTATTCTTGCCGTAAGTGAAGAGTCATTATGCCTCATTCGACTATGGTAAACATCTAATAGATTATAATATCTGGCAGCTAAGTTTAACTCGCTTTGAGTTTCAAGTGGAAGACTATCTATTAGGGGTTGCGTTCTGTCGATTTCTTTTTTTGTATCGCTAAGTTTGTTTTGAGTGACATACAACCAAAGTAGATCAAGTTTATTATAGGCTAATTGGTAGACATTGGAGGGCTGCTTTTTTACTGAGAGATCAATTAGGCGGTCTATATAATAATGTGCAGAGTCATATGATCTTAGGTCACGGTGCATGTATGTTAACACTTGAAGTCCCCTTGTCATGTTGCTTATTTTTAGGGAGTCATTTTTAGATTTAGCGGAGAAACGTTTTGGCGCTTCTCGTGAGGCTATTTTTAGGGCCTGATGGTTATGGTATACCTCTTTATCATAGTCTTTAGAATTTCTTGCGTAAAGTCGGCCTAGATTTTGGTGTGCAATGACCTTGGCTCTTATGGCTGATTCTTTATTATCCAAGACGGATTCAGATATTTCTCTAGCTTTTTCAAACTCTCTCAGGTATATCCAATTTCTCCCTAACTCTGACTGAGCAATTGTTTTATTCCAATTATCTTTCTTTTCAGTAGCAATTTGAATGCTCTTTTGAAAGTAGAATTCTGCTGAGTCATATTGTTTAACGCTAGCCAATTCCCTCCCTAATTTTATAGCATTAATTGAAGTGGACATCTCTTCTTGAGCAACGATGGAAATGGAATGAAAAGCTATTAATAAGAATAAAGCTTTAGAGAATGTATTGGTCATCATAATTGAAACGCCTTTTGATACAAGATATGCTGTAAGAATAATAATTTAATTTAGTAACATATTCTAGCATAAATACTTAAGTTTTAATTAAGCAGTGATATAGTATCTCTTTGTTTGGAAGAAAGAGATTTCTTACAAGTCATTAAACCTAAAGGAAGCTGATTTGCAGCAGAAATTACTCAAGACAGTTTCATTCTTGTTGGTTGTACTGTTTCTCCTGGTTTTGAGTTTGAGGACTTTGAATTGGCCGATCGGCAGTTAATGTCATCCGCTTATCCTCAGCACCAAACACTAACAGGACGATTTACGAATAAAAGTAGGTAGCCTAAAGGCAAAACATAAAAACTCAAAAATGCTATTATCAACAACCAACAATATTGAAGGGCATAAAGTAACTGCCTATCATGGAGTAGTCACAGGAGAAGCCATTATTGGAGCCAATCTGTTCAAAGATATTTTTGCAAGTATCACTGACTTAGTTGGTGGGCGTTCGGGGTCATACGAACGCGTACTTCGCGAAGCTAAAGATAACGCAATGATGGAACTGGAACATCACGCAAGAGCACTCGGGGCAAATGCCGTTATAGGCATTGATTTGGATTATGAAACGATAGGTCATAGCAGCAGTATGCTGATGGTGACCGCAAGTGGAACAGCTGTTACATTTGAATAAATACAGGTGTTTTCTATCCCAAAGACAAAAGCCTTTCTTTAAAGAGAGGCTTTTTTATTTCATCTTGTCTTGTCCTGAAATAAGTTGACACAATTGAGCTTTATTATGTCAACAGATTCAGGATCAATAAATAAGCGAACC
>CANLOY010000007.1 GCA_947493005.1 uncultured Roseivirga sp. | reverse complement strand
GGTTCGCTTATTTATTGATCCTGAATCTGTTGACATAATAAAGCTCAATTGTGTCAACTTATTTCAGGACAAGACAAACTCAAAAATAAAAGCCTACAAGTATTTAGAACCTATGAACATACAAACCAAAAGATTACGTCTGGTCCCAATGACAGTAAAGGATTTAGACATTTTTCATAGAACAAATACAAACTCATTTGTAAAGCACTTCTTATGGGACAATGAAGAAATCTCCAAATCTCTGTCAAAGGATATTCTTATTGAGATTGAAGCCAGATTTAAAGAAGAGAAGTGGGGACTCTGGAAGCTAATAAACGCTGAAAATGAAGACTATATGGGATATATTGGTTTCTGGTTCTTTTTTGAAGAAAAATTACCTCAACTCTTATACGCACTGCTACCCCAACATACTGGGAATGGGTATGCTACAGAAGCCTCTCGAGAAATCATTAATTATGCCTTCAATGAATTAAGTTTTGATTACATAACCGCTTCTATGGATGCTCCTAATCAAGCTTCTGTCAATGTTTGCAACCGATTAAATATGAGATTAATTGATGAAAAAGAAATCGAAGGAAAGCCTACATTGTTCTTTAAAAGAGAAAATAATGATAAGGCAAGCAGTGTATAAATAGAATGTATTTCAATAGGCTTCACTATACTGAATAAATCCAACACTCTAAAATTGTTGATGGTTGTAGAGCTATTAGAGAACCTTATCTATAACTACAGCTATAAAACCAAGATAGAATAAGCCATGAGACTACCTCTTAACTGTGAAGTTGAATACTATGATCAATTCCTCAATGAAAAGGAATCAAAAGATTTGTTTTATGAGTTAAAAGATGTTTTAGAAATAATAGATTTCAAGCCACAAACTGAAGAGGGGAAGTTGTTTGAGGTTGACTTTGATAAAATGATGTTTGCAGACCAGAACCTAATTGATGAAAATAGATTCCCTGAAGAGCTATGGGGCGTTACAAAAGTTTGGTCAAATGGATTAAATAGTCTAAAGGAGAAGATTCAAAAATTCACTAATGATTGTTTTCAAGTTTGCGTAGCAATCTATTACCCTGATGGAAACTCTGGTGTTGATTTTCATTCCGATTATGTGGCATTTGGCGATACATCAATAATTCCTTCAATAAGCTTAGGGCAAGAAAGAGCATTCAAGTTTAGAGAAAAAGAAACAGGTACTGAATTTACCCAAAACCTGTCAAACGGGAGTTTAATTGTTATGGGTAAAAATTGTCAAGAATTATATGAGCATAGCCTTCCAATAGATCCGGTGTACAAAAAGCCAAGAATTAACCTGACCTTTAGAAAGTTTGGGTTTGATGTATAAAACCATTAAAAGTTGATTGATCAATGGATATGGTTAGCGCTTTTAAAAGTAAGCATAGGTGCCTAGGTAAATCAATCAAACCTATACTACATATGCTTACGTTTTAAGCTAACTTCTAATGCTGATGATAAACTTTAGCCACAATTCTCCAGCCACTATCAAACTTTAATAGACTTAAGTAATCGGTGTATACATGTTTACCCTGATTGAACAATTCAATCTTAACCTGAGCAGCATTTCCGGTAACATCTACATTGGCGAAGTTATGGTCCCATTTATTCTTGGATGACTTGGCATCATAATTTCCAGACTTTCGTTTTGCTACTCCATCTGCCCAAACTTTGATTGGATATTTGCTGATTGCTTCCCCTTTAGGAGAATAGATAGCAAAATCTTCATGGAAGCCTTTTCTCATAGCATCGGCATCTAACGCATTAAAAGCACCGTTTACATAAGCTTTTAGCACAAGAGATTTCACTTCTTCTGTCGCTGCTCTGTCTTCAGATTTCTTTAAGGTAAAAGCAAAACTGGTAACTGCTATAAGCGCCACCACTAGGATAATTACATAGTTTTTCTTCATGAGTTGTGATTTTAAGTAATTGCTTACCTTTTACAAACTTGGTTATTGTGCCTTGGGTTACAAGAAATGAGTTGCACAAATCTAAAAAAGAACGTCATTCCCATGAAAATGGGAATCTCATGATCGTTTAAAAACCAGAGAGATTCCCGCCTTCGCGAGAATGACGGTTAAAGGGCAGGTAAATTCTCCTATTCGTAGCGCAAAGACTCTACAGGGTTTCTTTTGGCCGCCTTAATCACTTTACCGGAGATGGAGAGCAAGCAGATCAATAGAATACCCAGAATTGGGACTGCAAAGCTTACCACATTCATTTTCATATAATAAGTCCAGATACTTCCCATCAGGGCATCGGTCAATACAAAAGCCGCAACAGCACCCAAAACAGAAGATATGGCTACAATGATTAAGAATGGCTTGTTGATCAGCACACCTATTTTACCAATTGAGGCACCAAGTACTTTCCGTATTCCAATTTCTTTGGTTCGACTTTGGATGTTAATAGAAACTAAAGTAAACAGTCCTATGGCAGAAAGAATAACCGCCATTATCGCAAGGAATAAGAAAATAACTAAAATGTTCTCGTTGACATTTCTTGCTTCTCCCAGCACATCTTGCTCGTGTACCAAAATCTCAGTAGGGCGGTCAGTCACAAGATCACTCCAGACCCCTTCCATGTAGGTTTTAACCTCCTGGATTTGTGCCGGACTAACTCTAACCACCAATCTTGATAACTCATCATCATTTCTTAGTCGAATCATAGTAGGATCCAGTGGACTCCATAGTCCAAAGGCAAAAAAGTCCTGTACTACACCTACCACATTATATCTTAGTGTATCTCCTAAAACTACTTGCTGTCCAACAGGGTTATCCCAACCCATTTGTGCGGCCATTTTTTCATTCACCAAAA
Source organism: uncultured Roseivirga sp. (assembly GCA_947493005.1). Taxonomy (GTDB): domain Bacteria; phylum Bacteroidota; class Bacteroidia; order Cytophagales; family Cyclobacteriaceae; genus Roseivirga. Next base: position 219,304 of record CANLOY010000007.1, on the reverse strand, counting down.
TACTATTTTGTCTGTCAGACTGTTTGTTTTGCTCATTGAAGCCTCGCCCTTCAATAACTTCTAAACCTGCTACTTCAACATAATTCAAGCCTATATCCATCAGCGACACTTCACTTTCCTGATCGGCACTCTTTATAGATACAGAATTAGCCCCCCATCCAACGTGGTGTCTGGTTAGGCCTATTTCCTGAATAGCAGGATTCCCGCTAATCGCAGCTTTGAATCTTTCAGCCTCTTGAGGTGTATCCAACCAAGCCATCACCATACTCTCTTTATCATAGCCTTGATCCACCTGCTTCTGATAAGCAGAATTCTGAAGGAAAGCAAAACCAGAGATCAATGCCAGAACTGATATCATAAACTGGAATCCCAAAAGTACTTTTGACAGTATGCTCGAACTCCCCACCCTTAGTGTTCCTCTAAGAATAGAAACCGGGCGAAACTTACTCACAAATAACGCAGGGTAGCCACCAGCCAATAATGCTGTAGAAAGTAAAACCAGAGTCAAGAAAATGATCAGAGATGGGTTCTCCATCAACTTCAGGAAGATATCCATGTTGCCCCACATATCACTGTATTTGGGTACCAGCCATGTTGCCATTACTAAGCCCACTACAAGCGCCATAAGGCACAACAAAAGGTTTTCACCTAAAAACTGAAATATCAATTGACCTCTGCTACCACCAACAGTTTTTCTGATTCCAATTTCTTTCAATCGCTTATTAGACATGGCAATTGCGGTATTAGTAAAGTTGAAACATGCCAGCAATAGAATTAGAATAGCCATTACATTAGGCGCCAGAATATGAGCAGGATGCAATGCTTCATTACCCAAATTGGTTCCGTTCATATCCCTTTGGTTATAGGGAAGGTCTTCCATATTGGAAAGCCAGAAACTACTTACCTGAAAATCTTTTCTTACCTCACTTTGAATAGCAGAATATTTCTGGATCAATTCCGGAGCTGTCTTTCTAACATTAGGATCAGCTGTCTGAACAAAAAGGCCATCAATGAACCTTCTCCAGTCTCCTTTTTCTACCCCTAAGTACCTATGGAAATTCTCGAAGTGAGAAATCAATTCGAATTGTAGTGTGCTATGTCTGCTTACATCTTCAAAAACACCACCAACTGTAAGTTGAATATTCGGACGTCCCGCGATGACCACCTCTATGGTCTCACCAACTGCATCTGCTTTTCCAAACAATGCAATAGAAGTACGCTCAGATATCAGCACGTTAGACAGCTCCTTGAAAGCCTCCTTGTTTCCATACTTAACAGGAAAAGTGAACATATTCAGAAAATCGTCATCCACAAAAGCGAAGTCTCGATTGAAGACATTGTTTTCTTTTTTGATTGTTACTCCTGCTCTTTCAAAACGAGAAACTCCCTTCAGACCTGGAATTTCGTTTTTAAGGTTGGTTGCCAGTGGCATGGGCACCATTCCATAAGGCACTTTGGCACCGGCTTGATCTCTATAAATAGAAATAGCATAGAGTTCATTGTAATTCTCATGCTGCTCGTCATATGAATTGGCAAAATCATAATTGAGAAAAGCAATGATACAGCAAGCCAAGGCTAAGCCCAGACCGATGATATTTATCAATACGAAGAACTTACTCTTCAGTAAGCTTCTTACCGTAACTTTAAAGAAGTTTTTAAACATGTGTTGACCTTTTAGTTTGAGATATAATCATTAGATACGTTAAATGGTTTAAAGGTTGCTCAAGAATAGATATTTATCAACTAATTGCCTAGTTAAAAATACCCCTATTCTTTATTAAGTTTTCCCATCGATGTATTTTTTTATATCCTCCAATGGTTACTTTTGCTTGAGTAAAATTATGGAATAATGGAAATCAAAAAAGTAGCTTTAAACGACCTTCACGAAAGCCTAGGTGCCAAAATGGTTCCTTTTGCAGGATACAATATGCCCGTTAGGTATTCATCTGATATTGAAGAACACCAAACGGTAAGAAGTGGTGTGGGTGTATTTGATGTATCTCATATGGGGGAGTTTGTATTAGAAGGCCCTGATGCACTTGATTTGATTCAAAGAGTAACCAGTAACGATGCTTCTAAGTTAGTTGATGGTCAGGCACAATATTCCTACTTCCCAAATGAAACCGGAGGTGTTGTTGATGATCTTTTGGTTTATCGTTTCAATGCCGAAAAATACATGCTTGTGGTAAATGCCTCAAACATTGAAAAAGATTGGAATTGGGTCAACAAGTTTAACACCAAGAGTGTTGACATGAAAAATGTATCTGACTCCTACTCTCTTTTTGCTGTTCAGGGACCAAAAGCAGCAGAAGCACTTCAGTCGCTAACTGATGTTAATCTGTCAGAAATTAAGTACTACAACTTTGTGGTTGGTGCTTTTGCCGGAGTTCCAAATGTGATTATTTCTGCCACAGGATATACTGGTGCTGGAGGCTTTGAGATATACTTACACAATGACCATGCAGAATCTGTTTGGAAACAGATTTTTGAAGCAGGAAAAGATTTAGATATCAAGCCAATAGGACTCGGAGCCAGAGATACCCTAAGACTAGAAATGGGCTATTGTTTATATGGTAATGATATTACTGATGAAACTTCTCCTTTGGCAGCCGGGCTTGGCTGGGTGACTAAGTTCACTAAGGAATTTACTAACTCTGCGGCATTGCAGAAAGAAAAAGAAGAAGGAGTGAAATCAAAATTGGTAGCCTTCAAGATGATCGATAAGGGTATTCCAAGAAGTCACTACGAATTAATGGATGCTGAGGAGAACATTATTGGAGAAGTTACTTCAGGAACCATGTCTCCTTCTCTTGGTTATGGTGTCGGGCTTGGCTATGTAACTAAAGCGCAGAGCAAAATAGGTACAGAAATATTTGTGGCTGTACGTAAAAGAAGACTCAAAGCCGAGATAGTTAAGTTACCTTTTTACAAATAAGACCAACCCAGATTAATGAAGGTTAATGTTTGCTATACTCCTGAACTGATCAATCAATTTGATGTATCAGATAAATCTGTTGTTGTAATAGATATACTGAGAGCGACATCCTGTATGGTTGCCGGACTCGGATCAGGAGTTAAAAGCATTATTCCTGTAGCTACTGTAGAAGAATGTGAAGCCCTCGGCAAAGAGGGCTTTGTTATGGCTGGTGAACGCAATGGAAAAAAGCTAGATCAGTTTGACATCGGTAATTCTCCTTTTGATTATATGAACCCCAAATTGAAAGGTAAAAACATAGCCACTACTACTACTAATGGTACAAAGGCTATTGAATTATCCAAAAGTGCTCAAGAGGTTCTGATTGGTGCATTCCTTAACCTGTCGGCCATTACCCAACATCTGAAAGCTCAACAAAGAGACACCTTACTTTTTTGCGCGGGCTGGAAAGGACGATACAACCTAGAGGATAGTTTGTTTGCTGGAGCTGTTTGTGATGGTTTGAAAGGGACTGCTGAGTTTGCATCGGACGCAACCAAATCGGCCTTTTATCTATACCAATCTATGGGAGGGGATTTATTTCAAGCAATCAGCCAGAGTGACCATGCCGTAAGACTCTCAAAGTTCGGTATCATGAAGGACATTGAATTCTGTTCTAAAAAAGATGAGTTTAACATAGTTCCAAAACTCATCGATGAAAGATTAACTGTTTAAACCTTATCTGGTTCAAGGTCCACCTGCACTTCTGCATTTTTTAATACCTTTTTCAAGCGAGAGCTTCTTTCTCTTAAACCATACACCCACCGGTTAACAGGTTGAAAGATTTTAGGAATATCAGTTCTGAAAACATCACAAAACAAAACCACTCTGGTTTCATCTGTTTTGTTCCAAACTGCATGCTTATAGGTGTCATCAAATAGAATATCCTCTCCCTCTTTCCAATCATGCCTTTCTCCACCATTTATAATATAGCATTCTCCACTCTTGGGAATAGACAAGGCCAAATGATACCGATATACTCCTTTGTAAAAACCATTGTGAGGAGGAATGTGTTTGTAAGGGCCAAGAATCGAAAACATGGCTGTTGTTACATCTGGAACTTGCTTTAGTAAAGCTGTGGTTTTAGGTGCCTTTCCGCAATTAGTTTCTTGCCAGTTGTTATAGGCTTTAAACATAAATACCCTCCATGGCGACTTGTCACCATCGGCAATAAACCGTTGGATTTTATCCACTTCATGAAACTTAGGAATGCTCTCCTGATCCTTTAGAACTTCCTTGAGCTCTGCTTTTATAAGCTCCCAGTTGTCTTTTAAGATTTGATGTCCCTTAAAATGCTTATCGGCATCTACTATAGGTGGATTCTTATAAAAGAGTCTTAGCACCAAAGAAAAGCTAACGGCAATCAGGCTGGGTTCAACAAAATAGAGGATTACATTTAGAAGGAGAAAGAACAGTATTATACCTCCCAGAATCTGAAGAATAATCATGTCTAATCTGATGTTAAATTTAATTCGAGTTTTTCAAATCAAACTTAGAACGAAAGAAAGCCTATAACGGTTCATGTCATAGACTTTCTTTTTTAAAAAAAAATTACTTTTTCTCTATGGTAATTTTAGATTCAGTTTTCATAGTCATAGGGATTTTCATTCCCTGAGCTTCAAGGTCTCCACTCATTGTCTGCTGAGTCTGTATTTGAACAGGCATTCCGCTCTTCTTATCTAAATCAAAAATGGTCTGCTGATTGCCTTTCATTACCATTTTCATCGTCATTCCTGCTGCATCAGTAGATCCATCCATAGTAATTTCTGCTTCTGCCAGAATGGTCTCATCATTATCCCATTTATAGTTATTTGTAAACTCAATAGGAATATTGTTTACCACAGCTTTGGTACTAGCACTCCACTCATTCTTCCCTTCCGAATCATAGATATCAAACTGAGACTGAAGAGATGTCATTAAAGTTTCACGGTCAAACGCAGTCAATATCTGATCAGAAGTTGCTTCATATATAGTACCAACCATCTCCTTCTTGATATCTTCTTTCATTGTCTCCAAACCTATCAGTTCTAAAACCTTTCCATACTTGCTCATTTTAAAGCTGTAAGATTTTCCGGTCATTAATTTAAAAGGTACGTTTTGCTCTCCTTCCAAATCTGAATCCATTTCGGTAGACATCATTGAAGAAGATATACTTACTCTTCTTCTTATGCCCGTACTCTTAATCGTATATGTGTCTCCATCAACACTAGTTACTTCCAGTTCATCAATAACAGTGATTGCTTGGGCAGTTTCAATCGATTGGCCCATTGCCTCCTGAGTCATGTCAATTTCTGCTTCAGAGGTAACTGTAAACTTGTCACCCTTTTTTAAATTGTAATGGGAAGGTCTCTGGGCGTATGCCACTGCAACACTGATTAGTAGTAACATCGCTACTGTGATGCTTTTTCTCATAATATTTAGTTTAAAGTAATTTTTCATTATTCCTATGCCTATCCTTATCTCTGGATGTTTTACTCTCCATTCTTCGTTCCCATGCAGTCTGCAAATCAACCCCGGTTTGGTTAGCTAAGCAAACTACAACAAAGAGTACATCGGCCAATTCCTCTCCCAGGTCTTTAGACTTATCAGATTCTTTTTCTGATTGTTCACCATACCTTCTGGCCATTATTCTCGCTACCTCTCCTACCTCTTCGGTAAGCTGAGCCATATTAGTTAATTCATTGAAGTACCTTACACCAACTTCCTTAATCCATTGGTCAACTTCTTTCTGTACCGAAGCTAAGGCCTTTGTTTCCTCACTCATTATTTCTTGTCTTTCGTATCAATAATTATGGTTACAGGACCATCATTAATCAAAGCTACTTTCATGTCTGCACCAAATTCTCCAGACCCAACAGGCCTGCCTAAGTCATTGGCTAATTGCTCCTTAAAACCTTCATACAGGGGAATGGCAACATCAGGTTTAGCTGCCTTGATATAAGAAGGCCTGTTACCTTTCTTAGTACTGGCATGTAAAGTAAACTGGCTAATAACCAGAGCCTCACCATTAGATTCCAAAAGGCTTTTGTTCATTACACCCTGCTCGTCAGGAAATATCCTCATATTAACAATCTTCCTGCTCAACCACTCACTATCCTCTATACTATCAGCATCCTCTATACCAAGCAAGATCATTACTCCTTTTTGAATAGATGCTTTTACTTCACCATTAATGGTTACAGAAGACTCGGAAACTCGTTGAATTACGGCAATCATGCACCTGCAAAAAACCTCATAAATAACTTATGATTCAAATTAATTGTCAATTATGCATTCATATACAGCTGCTACTATGAATAATACATCTTAATTGCATATTTTCACTTTATGCGTATTCGGCTTTACTGGCTGTATATATTTTTGGCAATTGGATTGATTGCATTCTTTGGGTACAAGGTTACTCAGGAGCCCATTACATATGAACTGGCGACTCAGTTTGATGGTAATGATTATAGAAACCTTTATGATTACATTGCTGAAGGGGATTCGGTTGACGGAATTAAACTGACACACCCTTACAACCAGCGTATTCTGGTACCAGCAATGGCTTCCATTCTTAACACGGGAAATACAATTCTTAACTTCCAGATAATCAATCTCATTTTCACCCTACTGTCTGTCTGGATCACTTTTCTACTTTGGAGACATCTGGGGTTTGATTTGAAATGGTTTATTGCTGGGTTTATATGGCTATTCTTTCACTGGACAGGAATGATCAGGCTGAATGCATTCGATCCCATCACAGTAGATGTGCCATTGTATTTCTTTCAGGCATTTTTCTTATGGGTGATTTTAAAAAGGAAGTTTTTCCATTTGATATGGTTGGCACCTATCGCTACTATACAAAAAGAATCTTTTGTAGCCCTGATGATCGTACTTGTAGTTTATGCTTTTTGGTACAATCACAGAACAAAAGAAGGTTATTATAATCTGCCAATAATTGTGGGGACGCTTGCTCTTGCCATTGTTGCAAATACGTTGACTAACATCTACTTCGCGCCTGCTGAAAGTGGTAGAAGTTCCCTCATAATGATTGCTTATCATGCCAAAGAAGCTATACTCAACCCTTTTGAAATTGTCAGATGGTTTGCAGCTATGGCCATGGCTTTTGGCCCTGCTTTGTTTTTATCAATCTTCCGCTACTTCAGGACTCGCAGATTCGATAATACAAGAAACTTACTGGTTCTTTTCACTTTAGTATATCTGGGGTTTGGAACATTTGCAGGTGGAGACATGACCCGAATCATTTATTTGGGTTTTCCATTTATAGCTACCTGGATAATCTACGAGTTACAGGAAACATCAACACGGAATATATTGCTTTTAGGACTACTCTCAGTTCCTTTAATGATGCTTCATAAAACCATACCCAACCCTGCTTTTGAATGGGAGTTCTGGCAAAGCTGGTACCCAGAGTTTGCATCAATTAAGACCGTTCTCACAATTCTTATTTACACTTTTGTCACCAGCTTATTCCTTAAAAGGGAGAGTTTTTAAATAACTTTCGGATGTCTTCTTTTAAAAAGAAGTCAGAAAATTAAGACTTGATCAATTAGCCTCATCATTTAATCCTAAAGGATAAGAAAGTCAAAAATGGGAGCCTCTAACGTCTGTTACCATGAGGTTCTATAAAAAACGATTTTAAAAAATTTCTAGAAACCGGAAAAGTAAGTAACAAACTCCAGCACAAAAAGAAAAAGTCAAAACACCAATAAAAACCTTCACCATCATCACTGCTAAGTTTGCTGACATACCCTTTGTAATGTATAAACCCAGTTCCTTCTCCTCCTTCCTCAAATACAAGTGAAGACTGATTACAGTCAATACAAAAACTAATAAATCTATATTCTTCATTTTACGATCTTATTGCATCTCTTAAACATAACGCCAATTCATATCCTGCATAGGCTAATCCAACCCAACCAAGAGTTTTACCAAGAGTTTTGCCCACTATTTTAACAAGTGCTCTTTTTCCATACTTTTCCACAAATTCATCTATTCCAACCTCCACTAGCTTACTTATTAGTGCTATTGGTAAAATTTCCGCTAAACAAGCCAAAAACTCATTATCTCCTCCAACTTCACTAGTTGTTGAATAAAATCCTTTTTCTTGAGAAATCAAAACAAATAATGATATTGCAGCCTCACCTATCTGGGGTGAATCTGCATCTCCAATTTCCTCAAATACATCGCTCTTTTCAAAGCCAAGATTCTCAAGAAAAAGTAAAGACTCATCAATTAATGGCATCATTAACGTTTTTGCCTCTACTTCAGTCAATTCACTATTCTCTAAATTCGCTCGACTTGAGCCATTTTTCACGAAATTCGATTCTAAAAAACCTCCAAACCTTTCGAAAGCCTCAGCATCAAAATTAGGTTCATAAATTGACTCATCATTCTGACTACAAGAATATAAGTTGAAAATTGCAATTAGAGCCAGTAACTTAAAGGAACATAATATGGTGTAATTTGTTCTATTTCTTCTTCTCATTGTTAATAAGTTAAAATTTCAAAATATTTTAATCTATTATCAAATGAAAACAAAAGAATTAAATAATCTATTTTTTTCAAATTAAAAGACAAAAAACCACTACGAAGCGTCAAATTTTAGGGATATTGAGCGTTTTCGAATATGTAAACGACCGATTAAATATTGCCGACAAACTTTAACATCTCTGACTATCTCTTATTGGATAATAACGAACCGTATTAATAAAGGCAGGCTCCCGAAGACCAATTGATTATTTTAACGAACATATCGAAACAACTATCTAATGGTGTTTCTTTCGTATTTTCGGTTCAATTAAACTACCTATTATGAAAAGCCATTTACCCTTAAAGAAATTTGCACTAATATCCTTTCTTCTACTGCTCATTACACAATTAAGTTTTGGCCAAACAAAGCCAGTATTTAAAGATGGGGAAGCGCAAATTGTTGAAGCCTTCAATAATCCCGAAAACTGGATTCGACATGATTTATGGGTTGAAACAGAATTTGATACTGATGGAGATGGAAAGTTGGATAGAATGCATGTATCTGTTACTCGTCCTCCACAAACGGAAACAGAAGGCTTAAAACTACCGGTGGTATACGAATCCAGTCCATACTATGCTGGTACAGCAGGTATTGTTGAGGGCTTGTTCTGGAATGTAAAACATGAAATTGGAGAAACACCTCCTAAAAGAAGTCATGTAGAAGTTCAGCGTAGAGGAAAAAGACCCGTTATATCTAACTCTCAGATCAAAACATGGGTACCTCGAGGTTATATCGTAGTACATTCTTCTTCTCCCGGAACTGGACTATCGCAGGGAGCACCTACAGTTGGAGGGGATAATGAATCACTGGCACCAAAAGCTGTGATTGAATGGTTATCTGGTAAAGACAATGGATACACGGAACCTACGGGTGGTGAAAAAGTAATGGCTTTCTGGTCAACAGGAAGGGTTGGTATGACCGGAACTTCTTACAACGGCACCTTACCTTTGGCAGCGGCTACCACTGGAGTTGATGGATTAAAGGCCATTATTCCAATTGCTCCTAATACTTCATACTATCATTACTATAGATCTAATGGACTTGTAAGAAGTCCTGGAGGATATTTGGGAGAAGACATTGATGTACTTTATGATTTCATCCATAGCGGTGATGAATCAAAAAGAGCCTACAATAATAAGACTGTACGAGATACAGAATTGGCTGATAATCTAGATAGGATTACAGGAGACTATAATGATTTTTGGGCAGGCAGAGATTATCTAAATGACATGAAACCAATGAAGGCCGCCTTGTTGATGTCTCACGGTTTCAACGACTGGAACGTAATGCCTGAACATAGTAACAGAATCGCACAGGCAGCCAAAAAGAAGGGCATTCCTACTCAAATATTTTATCATCAAAATGGACATGGTGGTCCTCCACCAATGAAAATGATGAATAGATGGTTTACCAGATACCTTCACAACATTGAAAACGGAGTAGAAAATGATGCCAAGGCATGGATTGTTAGGGAAAATGACAAACGTACAGAACCAACCGCTTATGCAGACTATCCAAACCCTGCTGCCAAACCAGTGAAGTTTTACTTTGAAGGAGCAGCACCAAATGTTGGTAAACTCACCACCGACAAACCAAAAAAGTCAATCTCAGAAACACTAGTTGATGATCACAATAAATCAGGGTCGACACTGGCTAAGGCAACAAATTCTAATAATCGCTTACTTTATGTCTCTCCTATACTTAAAGAAGACATACATTTATCAGGCATTTCTACTATAACCATAAAAGTAGCAAGTGATAAACCTGCTGCGAACCTATCGGTATGGATGGTTTCCCTGCCATGGAATGAAGGTAAGGGAACAAAGATTACCAATAATATTATTACAAGAGGCTGGGCAGACCCTCAAAATCATAGATCCATAAGAAAAAGTTCTCCCTTGACTCCTGGAAAGTTCTATGAACTAACTTTTGATCTACAACCCGATGATCAGGTTATCCCAGCCGGACAGCAAATCGGTCTGATGATTTTTTCCAGTGACAGCGAGTTCACCTTGTTACCAGAACCTGGAACAAAATTGACAATAGATTTGAAAGGTACAAGTATTAAAATTCCTGTTGTAGGTGGGAAACCGGCTTTTGAAAAAGCCACAAAGTAAACATGTTATAAAAAGAATAAGAGGCTGTCTCAAAAGTAAAAAAACACCGTCATTCCCGAGAAATCGGGAATCTCATTAAGGCTATACAGTGCTTTTAGGAAGATTCCCATCCGAAGTTTCGGATCAAGTTGGGAATGACTATAAGACTTTTAAGACAGCCTCTTATTTTTTGAACAACCTAGAAGGCTATTCAAAAAATAAACTTTCAATTACATCTTTCTCATTATTTCAGATTGATAAAAGTAGCATCCCTTATCTTCTTGCTTGGCTACTTTCATCATAGCATCTGCCACTTTTTCTGCCTTTATAGGGCGATATTTTTTCCAGGGGCCAATAAAGGGAATAATAGTAGTAATAGCCTGAGCAAATGATTCTCCCGGTCTACGCTCACTTCTATTCCCTCTTAAAAGAGAAGGTTTGAAAATATAAATAGTCCGATAATCCAGAAAAGACACCTTGTCCTCAAGTTCACCCTTTACCCTGTTATAGAAGTATCTGGAGTTCATATTGGCTCCCATTGCAGATACCAGAAAAAAGCGATTAGCCCCAGATTTCAGCGCTCGCTGAGCTAATTCAAAAGGATAAGTATAATCTACTTTAAAAAATGCTTCCTTTGACCCCGCCTTTTTCATGGTTGTTCCCAAAGCGCAAAAAATATCATCCGCTTTAGGGAATTCTTCCATTTCAGACAATTGATCAAAGTCTATATTGATTTCCTTCAGCCTATCATGCTGAATACCGAGAGGCTTTCTTACTAAAGCGATTACCTGACCATAGTCATCGCTTTGTAATATCAGTTGAGTTAGTGACTTTCCAATCAGCCCGCTTGCACCGGCAATGATTGCAGTTTTTGATTCCATACATCTAAAATAGCCAAAAATTCATTTTGAAGGGTTGCCCCTCGGTCTTTGGCGTACCACAGATGCAAAAATTCATTGAATTCTTTGCCTGTTCTTTCCTTGGTGATTTTGTTCTTTACAAACTCTTTTTGCATTGGATCAGGTCTTGGTCCCCAGGTACCAAGCACTTCAAACGAATCATCTAAAGCAATTAGTTTTGGAATAGACCTTCCTCCTTCTGTTAAAAACTCATCCATCAAAGGCAGGTTTTCATCCCTTAACACAAACTTCAACTTTATGTTAGGATTGACTTCAGCCATTTTATTAATAAATGGTAGGTTTTGAGCGGCATCACCACACCAGCCCTCCGTAAGCACTAACCAGGTAACAGGGTTTTGAATTTCTGACAACTTGCCAGATAGCTCAGGTGAGATTTTCCCGATTTTATCCCACTTTCGCATCCTCTTTTGGTTGAGCATTGCATAGTTAATCATGCTTTCCGACTGATTAGAACCAGTAGTTTTACCCTCTTCCAAAAGTGAATCCAAAAGAGTTCTATACGACTGATAATCGTAAGCCTGGTTGATTAATTCTTGATTTATTAAAAGTGACATCTGCTTATTCAATGTTGTAACACTAAATAAACACTAAAGCTATTCAGAAAAGTTCGCTTGTTCCCAACTTTTATAATCGTTGAGGTCTTCCTTGAAGCATTTACCCAACCAGACAAGTATAGTTGCATCATCTACTAATCCGGCAATCGGAATAAAATCGGGTAGCGCATCCAAAGGAGCAATAAAGTACAGTAAACCCGCCACAATCATAACCATTGTTTGCCACGGTGTTTCAGAATAATTACCGTTGACGGTATTTGCTAGCATTCTTGAGATAAGCTTCAGATACTCTATTAACTTCTCTCTAAGAGAATCGTCTTTTTCAGATGCGTCCAGTTTTTTCTTTAAGTCAACCAGTACTTTTCTAAGCGCATCGCTATCATTCACTATATCAACAGCTTTTTTCTTAAATCTGTCAAAGTGCTTTTTCTCTTTTGCAGAAGGTTCTTTAGCCATCACTCAACTGATTAGAATAAATATCTGGTTTCCTTTTTTAACAACGTAAGGGCCTCTCCTATTGGATCTCTTTTTAGTGCGATCATATAATTGAATATCTCTTCTGCTAAATCGATAGAACTATTATTCTCATTCATTTTTTGAGCAGATTCCTGTACGGCAGTAACTACTTCATTTATTGAAGTCCTCACTTTCTCCCAAACTTCATCAGACATATAGACCTGCTGTGATAGATTGTGGTTGAACTCTTCCCTTACTTCTGATAACAAAAGTTGTTGAAAAGCAAATGCAGTAAGAGATGGATCGCTCAATCTTAGCAGCATATTGTTTGGAGAGATACGCTCTAAAAGCAAGGCAATACGCTCATAAGCCTGAAGCCTAATAGGGAGCACCGTTTCAGTATTCTTTAATTTCACATCCAGTAAGCGATTGTCAAATTGCTTTTGCAGAAAATTCCTCATCACTAAATACATAGCATACATTACCAGTAGTGCCGGAATTAAAATTTTCAAAAACTCTGCTGTGGTTTCCATAAAATGAGCTTTTCCATCTGTTTGATATCATTTAACAATCCGTTGATATCAATTAAGGCTTGAAAATAGTGAGAATCTCGAATAGGTATTAAGTTTACAACTGAAAACATAAAATTATTATTGTTCTTATGACCATTGAGCCAGTAAGTCTTACCGAAAGAGCGATCGAAGAAGTAAATCATATTATGAAGAATAAGAGTATTCCGGATGGATATGGTTTGCGTATTGGAGTAAAGGGAGGTGCAGGTTGTGCAGGGTTGGGTTATGTACTGGGCTTTGACAAACCTAAGGATGGAGACATTACATACACAGTTGAAAATATAGCCGTTCACATAGAAAAAAAGCAAACCATGTATTTAGTCGGTCTGGAAGTAGATTTTTATGAAGGTGCTGATGCCAAAGGGTTCACTTTTACCAATCCAAATACCGCTGATTCAAATGCACAATAAACGCTATGACATAGTGGTGCTCACAGATGACAGATATGTAGCACCTAATGAGATTAACAGATATAATCAGAACATCTTAACTGAAGATGGACTTGTTGTTGAGGCACTTAAGAGACGAGGCTTCACGGTCACCAGAAAAAGCTGGTCTGATCCGGAATTCGACTGGTCAAGTACCGAATCGATTATATTCCGTACTACATGGGACTATTTCAATAGATATCAAGAGTGGCAGGATTGGTTAGAAAGAACCAGCAAACTCACTAAAATGATCAATCCGTTTGAGCTTGTAAAGTGGAATATGGATAAGCACTACCTTCAGGACCTTCAACAAAAAGGAGTCCATATCCCTGAGAGTAGATACATAGAAGTTGGCGAGGAAGTTACACTTGCTAAGCTATTCACAGAGACAGGATGGCAAAACTGTATCCTTAAGCCATGTGTATCAGGATCGTCCAGACATACATATAAAGTAAACCCAGATAATTGCGATAGACTGGAAAGCACTTTTCAGTCATTAATTGCCGAAGAGGCCATGATGCTTCAACCCTTTCAAAACGATATTATAGAAAAAGGTGAGGTTTCTATGATGGTAATGGGTGGTGAGTTTACACATGCTGTACTAAAAGTGGCCAAGCCTGGTGACTTCAGAGTACAAGATGATTTTGGCGGTACGGTTCATCCTTATGAGCCATCTTCTGAAGAAATTGCATTTGCGGAAAAAGTCATTGCGTCCTGTACACCCTCCCCTACCTACGCGAGAGTGGACATCATCAGAGACAACAATGGAGAGCTTGCTGTAATCGAATTAGAGCTTATTGAACCTGAGTTATGGTTCAGGTTAACTCCCCATGCAGCAGATAAATTGGCTCAATCAATCGATTTTTAAAAAAAACAGTTTTCAATTGATTGTTTTTGTTTAAATTTTGCTTCAACAAACACACACAACATGGAAACCATACAGTATTTGGGGTGGTCCGTAACGGCCATCGTAATCATTATTGAGCTGGTGTTGATTGCCAATTTGATTACCAACAAAAACAGCAAGCTTCAGTTCTTAATTAAGGATAACAGTGCCCAAGAGGCGCTCAACAAGAAACCATATAGTTATTCTCGTTCTCAACTTATCTGGTGGACAATTATTGTTATCACCTGCTTCTCTGTTCAGTTTGCTTACACTGGTGAGATTGATGGCGTAATGAACAAAACAGCTTTAATCCTTATTGGAATTAGTGCAGGTACTACACTGGCAGGAAGGGTAATTGACAATTCACAACAGACGAATCCTAATACTGCAACAACTCATCAGGACGATCCTTCAGAGGGGTTTTGGATGGATATCTTATCTGATCAGAACGGAGTGAGCATTCACCGATTTCAGGCGGTAATCTTCAATCTCGTATTTGGGTTTGCTTTTGTAGCACAATTTGTAGAAAGCCTTTCCGGTGCTAAAATAGGCACAGCTATTCCACTACCCGAGTTTGGAGAAACAGCACTTGGACTAATAGGGCTTAGTTCAGGCGCGTACACAGCCTTGAAATTCAATGAGAATTTAGGCAAGAACAACGCAAGCACTACTACCACAGAAGATCAATAGAAAAGTACACATAGCAGATTTAGTCGATCTGGAAGAGGTGGAACGGTGGCACTATGCTGCCTTTCCCCTCTTATTTTTAGTACAAAAACTCAAAAGCACTTTTATAACCACCCACTTTTTGTGCATAGTCAATAACCGAGTTGTAAAAGCTATCTTTCCCTAATGTGGCAGAATCTCCTATAATCACTAGTTGTGTTTTAGCTCTGGTCATGGCCACATTCATTCTTCTGTATTCTTTCAGAAAACCAATTTCATTCTTATCGTTGCTACGGGTCAGTCCTATGTAAATTACATCTCTTTCCTGCCCTTGAAATGCATCTACTGTATTTATCGAAATCTTATCTCTGACTTCATCAAAGGCAGCATTTTTTTGGATTAAATCGGAAATCAACTCAATCTGTGCTTTATATGGAGCAATTATTCCTATAGACTTATCCATTAAAAGATTATCGCTTAAATGTTTAACAAGTAGCTCTGCTTCCTCTTCATTATAAGTGCTTAGTGTCTCCTTCTTCACTTTTTCATTAAAACCACAACCAGCGGTATCTATGAACATAAAGTGTTCGATATCACTTCCCCTTTCTCTCTCCAATACTTCACTAGCCGTCTTGAGGCTATTATTGTAAAAGTGTGCCCCTGAAAAATTCATAATATCCGGATGCATACGATACTGAGTCTCCAACATTACAGATTCTTCAATATGACTGATAGCCTTTTCAAAAAGCGTATTGGCCAAACCAGTTTTAGCAGCTTGTAATGATTTGATTGTTGGTGGTAACTGCAAATGATCACCAGCCATAACCACCCTATGTGCTTTCTGAATGGCTATCCAGCAAGCTGGCTCCAACGCTTGTGAAGCTTCATCTATAAAAACCGATCTGAACATGCGATCTTCCAACAATCGATGGGTAGAACCAACTAAGGTGCAGGCTATCACTTGCGCCCTATCAATCAGGTCTTCCGTAATTTGAGATTCTATTCTGTCCGCATCTTCTTTGAGTATTCTGGCCTCTTTCATCACCAGTTTACGCTGCATGCGTTCGTCATGACCAAAGTTGCGCTTATACTTCTGCCCCATTCTCCTGTACTCATCGGCACGCTTTCGGATTTCCTTGAGCTCTTTAAAAAATGTATGATTTGAGATTTTCACATCAAGGCTGTTTTCAATTACCTCAGGAGTAAGCCTGGCTGGATGGCCAATTCTCAAAACCTCAATTCCGAGCTTGTCAAGTTTTTCCACCAGTAGATCCACGGCCGCATTACTCTGGGCACAAACCAAAATTTGTCTCTCTGTTTTCACTACCTCTTTAATGGCATTAACCAAGGTTGTGGTTTTTCCCGTTCCAGGAGGGCCATGAATAATGGCTACATCTTTTGCATTAAAAATCTGAGTAAGCGCTCGGTTTTGTCCATCATTCAGGTTTACTGACTGAAAATCAAAGCCATTTTTAAAACTGGTCTGTTTTGCCCCATAAAGTATTTCTCTCAAATCAGCGAGTCTACCACTCCCAGCCAACTGAACGGTCTTGAGGGCCTTTTGCATTTCTCGATAACCACCCTCGTCAAACAGTAGGTTCACACCAAGTTTACCATCTCTCAGCCAATCAGGTGCTTCGTCTGACTTGAGCACCACACGCATTTTATCTTTTCTGACATAACTGATTACCCCTGAAATAGTATCTGCATCCTCTCCATAACCTGAGAAAACACTTACTATTCCTCCTACCTGAAAAGCATGATTCTGGTCGGTATGAGTAGTTCTGTCCAGTTCAAGTGTATAGCGCTCTCCAGTGCTTATATACTGATTCATTAATTGCACCGGGTACCAGGTAACTCCCTTTTTTCTCCGCTCTTCAACCGATGTATTGAGCATTTTGAGCTGGTACTGTGCATAATCCTCATCTTTCTCAATTTTAAGAAGGTTAATCAGATCAGCAATAATTGTTTGTGCCTTGGTCATTTACAAAAAGGAGTACCAAAAACTATCTGGTACGAACAATAGTGATTTTTGAATGATTGACTTTTCCTCCAACGGGGGGATTTTTCTTAGCCACTGAGATTTCAATGGTAGATGCTGACTTAAAACTATTAAAAAGTCTTTCCAGAATTCGTTGTGCTACTCGTTCTAAAAGCTTGTTAGGGATGGTCATCTCTTCTTTAGTGATGCTGTAGATTGTTTCATAGTTCACAGTTCCATCAATCTCATCACTTTCCGCAGCTCTGGTAAAGTCAGTAGTTACATGAACGTCTACTATGAAGTCATTGCCTTTTTCTCTTTCCTCCTCGTAAAAACCATGAAAGGCATAGAATTCCATGCCTTCCAGAGAAACGATATCTTTATTCATCTTACTCGAATTGGTCGAAGAACGAACCTTTTTCCTTATCTTCTTCAGTCACATCCTCTTCTACCGCAGCTGCTTCTTGTTCAGCTTTTGGTTCTTCAACCTCATCAGTAACTTCTTCCTTTTCTTCAACTTCGGCTTGTACTTCTTCTACTTCAGGAGTCACCTCTTCATCTATTGAATCCATTTCAATGGCATCTTCAGGAACTTCTTCCACCATTTCTTCAATACTAGCCTCTGCAGCTTTATGTTCGTTTTCAACTATAATTTTCTCAACATCTACTGGTTTTCCAGTATTATCATTAACCTCTCTCCCAAGCTCTTTGGCCTTTTTCAGGTGAGGCTTTATGTCTGCCGGAAAGTCCTCATGCCTGCCAATTTTGGTAAGGATATCTTCTGCCAGCATCTTTAGGTCAGACATTAGCGAAGTTTTATTAGCATCCATGCTTCTGAATACCTGCTCAAGTTGTCGGATTTCATCCTCCATATCATCAATGATAATTCTGGATTTATTCTCTGCATCTTCGATGATTGACCTGGCACGAGACTTGGCTTCGCTCATTAATGCATCTGCCTTCATTTCTGTCTCTTTCATGTGTAGCTCAGCCGTTTTGGTAGCCTGCTCAATCATATTGGCACCAGTATCTTCGGCAGTTTTCAGTGTCTTAAATAGAGAGTTTTCTACCTCTCTCAGTTTCTTAACTTCATTTTCTGCAGCCTCAAGTTTATACTTAAGTTCCTTACACTGGTCATTCAACCTTTCCCATTCAATAGAAAGTGAATTTAAAAATGCACTTACTTCATCTTTGTCGTAACCACGAAAGGCTTTTTCAAATTCTTTTTGCCTAATCTCTAGCGGTGTAATGTTCATACTTACAGAAAATTAAAATTTGATATCCCAGATTGATATACTCCGGTCGTCACTAGCCGATAATAAAAGGTTGTTGTGGTTGGTCCAAAGCACTTTATTGATTGAAGTACCATGGCCTGCATGTCGCGCTTTATCGATAACCTTCAGGAGTTTGAAAGTCTCAGCGTCCCAGACCTTTATGGACTTGTCCATGCTACAAGTTACAAAATGTTTACCATCAGGACTAAAATCCAAATGGTTAATTGCAAACATATGTGCTACTATAGATTCTTGCAGTTCATAGCCCTTTTGGGTATTCCAGATTTTTAAATGTGCATCTCTACTTCCACTAACCAGATAACGCTGATTTGGAGAATATTGTACAGTGAAAACTGATATTTTATGTGCCTCAATTTCTTTAACCAAGCTGAAATCAGAAAGGGCGTAAATTCTGATAAAGTTATCGCTGAAACCTACAGCAAAATGTCCATTAACCTCTGATATTGCAATGGATCGGGCACTCTTATCAGAAGCTTTGATGACATTGATGGTTTTCAGTGTTTTCAGGTCCAGAATATGGATTTCCCCATTAGCCAACCCCACAAAAATCCTATCTTTAATCACTTTAATATCGAAGATGGCACTGGTTCCTAGCTTAATGGAGCCCAATTCTTTCTTCCTACCTATATCCACTAAATGGATACCGTCAAAGTTTTGCCCTATCACCAGCACATCCCTCTCCTGATAATAACACAGCGCATAAACCGAGCTTGGTACTTTTACAATCATCCTTCCATTCTCGATATCATTCAAGTCCCAGAGCGCCACTACACCATCTCCCCCCGATGAAAAGAAATGCTGAGATGAAGCCCCTCTTTCCAGTGTATAAACACAGTCTGAATGACCTCCTAGCGTATTGACTTTATCGACTTGGATTTTAGGCATCTGTAAAAAAGCTGCTATCTTCGATTCGAAGTAAAAGTAGTCATTCAATCACCAGTTTTCTCAATTATTCATGCCAATTGTTCATAATTTTTCAAGCGACAACCACATGGCTTATCTGGTATGGAAAATAACTGAATCCGAGGATGAACTTTTAAGTCACCTGAAGCTAAATGAGGAAGAAACTGCCGACCTGAACTCAATTAAAGTAGATTCAAGAAGACTTGAATGGTTAGGTGCAAGAACGGCTCTGAAGCATCTGGTAAAAGACCTTGGGCAATTCTACATCTTCAAAGATCAATTTGGAAAACCACACCTCAGAGATTCTTCTATAGGTATTTCAATGTCGCATACAAAAGGTTTTGGAGCTGCCGCAATTAATCTAAAGGGTGAAGTAGGAATTGATGTAGAGACTGAAAGAGATCAGATACAAAGAATCTCCAAACGCTTTTTACATAAATCTGAAAAAGAGTGGGCCAAACGGGAAACAACCTCCCTCACCAAAATATGGGCTGCGAAAGAAGCGCTATACAAGCTTCACGGAAGAACTCAACTTGTCTTTTCTGACCAGTTGATTGTATCTAACTTTAATAGCACCGCTAACTGCAAAGGAACAATCATAGAAGATGGTAATGACAGTTACTACGAATTGGTTTATGACAAGATAGAAACCATACACATTTGCTGTGCGTATTAGTCTGACTCCAGCATTTTTAAGAGCGACTTAATCTCATCCACTTTCTCAGTATGCCCAAGTTTTTCATGCGAATTGATAAGGTTTCTAAGCATCCTCGCAACTATATCCAGATTGTTGCAAGGTTCATAAAATCTATCGTTTGGAGACAATTTTAAATTGGCAATGTATTCATCAACCTCCTTTCTGGAAAACACAAGTCCTCTATTAAAGGCATTGATATAGAGTTGGATGTCGTCCGTCTTATATGTCATTACAAATAAATTGGGCAGATTGACACCAAAAACGGGCATTTTGAGTTTTTGTGCTACCAACATATAAATAATACACAGTGAAATCGGATTCCCTTTCTTTGTTTGCAAAACCACATTGAGCATGGAGTTACCCGGGGAGTGAAAGTTTTTCGTATTGGCACCGAAATGAAGCTTACTAAAAAGTACCGAATTCAAAATCTTAATCTGATCTACAGGATGAATATCAGCTTTGAACTCCAACCATGCCTCATAATAAATCTGCTCAAGCTCTTTGCTTAACTGTTCATATTCCAGGTCTGGGTACTGATAAGTATTGACTAGCCAAACACCCTCTAACAAGTCCTCAGCCCCCTTAGATTTCCAGGCATACAGTTTTTCCTTTAACAATTCGAACTGAAGATTGTGCACTAGTTCTTCAATTCGTTTTTGTACTACCGGATTGAAACTATTTTCCCATTCAAATTCCAGATACGGAATTATATATGTTCCCAAAGACTTAATCCTATCCTCCACATGCCGAACGATCTCCTGATCATCATCGTCCAGCAAAGAAACCATTGCTTTCAGTTCCTTATTATTCAAATGCTCTTCACTCATATTAAGTCTGAATCACGCCTACGTTGAATTTTTCTGTTATAGGTGATTGATTAGCTGCTAAGATACCTTTTGATATTACATTTCTTGTTTCTCTTGGGTCAATAATTCCATCAACCCAAAGCCTTGATGCGGCATAGTATGGACTCATTTGCTCATTATATCTGGCAGTGATTTCGTCCAAAAGTTCTTTCTCTTCTTCATGTGTAATCTCCTTGCCCTGAGCCTTCAAAGAACTGACCTTGATTTGCAAAAGTGTTTTAGCTGCAGAAGCTCCACTCATTACCGCAATCTGAGCTGTGGGCCATGCATAAATTAGTCTTGGATCGTAAGCCTTACCACACATAGCATAGTTTCCTGCTCCAAAGGAGTTTCCTGTAATGATGGTAAACTTAGGCACCACTGAGTTGGCCATTGCATTAACCATCTTAGCACCATCTTTAATAATTCCCCCATGTTCGGCTCGGCTGCCCACCATAAAACCGCTTACATCTTGTAAGAATACTAAAGGGATTTTCCGCTGGTTGCAGTTCATGATAAAACGTGCCGATTTATCAGCAGAGTCAGAGTAAATCACCCCTCCCATCTGCATCTCTCCTTTTTTCGATTTGACTACAACACGCTGATTAGCCACTATACCAACTGCCCATCCATCTATACGCGCATAGCCACAAACTATTGTTTGCCCATATTTCTCCTTGTATTCATCAAATTCAGAATCATCAACCAAACGCTTGATAATATCTCTCACATCGTATGGCTTTACACGATCCGTAGGCATTAGCCCCAAAATTTCTTCCGTTTCCAATTTCGGTGGTTTAGAATCCGATCTATCAAAACCAGCTTGCTCAAAAGCACCTACCTTATCGAAGATGCTCTTGATGTAATCAAGGCAAGCTTCATCATTTGGAAACTTATTATCTGTCACTCCTGAAATCTCACAATGTGTAGTGGCTCCCCCTAATGTTTCGTTATCGATAGTTTCTCCAACAGCCGCTTTTACCAGATAAGATCCTGCCAGAAAGATTGAACCTGTTTTGTCAACTATAGCCGCCTCATCACTCATGATTGGTAAGTAAGCACCTCCAGCTACGCAACTCCCCATTATTGCCGCTACTTGAATAATGCCCATTGAGGTCATCTTTGCATTATTTCTGAACTGTCTGCCAAAGTGCTCTTTATCTGGAAAAATTTCGTCTTGCATAGGTAAAAAAACACCTGCACTATCTACCAGATAAATAATAGGTAAACGATTTTCCATGGCAATCTCCTGCGCACGCATTTGCTTTTTAGCAGTTATTGGAAACCAGGCTCCTGCCTTTACTGTTGCATCGTTTGCAGCAATCACACAAGTTCTACCCTGCACTGTACCAATACCAGTAATCACACCTCCTGAAGGACAGCCTCCGTACTCCTCATACATTCCATCCCCTACAAAAGCACCAAACTCCAGAAACTCTTTTGGGTCATCAATCAAGTAATCGATTCGTTCTCTAGCAGTCAACTTACCTTTCTTATGCTGAGAAGCAATCTTCTTTTCTCCTCCTCCTAGCTTTACTCTTTTTAGCTTTGTTTCTAATTGAAATATCAGTTGACGCATTTCATCGTCATTCTTATTGAATTCAATATCCATTCAGTGCAGTTTTTGTCAACCGTGTTGACTGCTATACATAGTTTACCTGACTCTAAAATTAGACCCAAGATTCAACTTTTCAAACGTGGAAAGGGTCAGCCTTAATTTTTCTTTTTCTTAGCGGTCGTTCGGCCGTCAGCAGGTGGTCTGTTCTTTCTGCCAAAAAGAGAGAAATGCATGTAGCGTTTTGGATTGTACCTGAGGTCTATAAAGAGACTATCCAAGTCTGCCATTGTTTGATTCAAGGTATTGTAAAGTGAATCATCAGACATTAGTTTTCCGAAAGTACCTTCATCAGAATTTAAGCGTTCAAGAAATGTCTGAGTGCCCAACAAGACAGAATCCATTTTAACCAACCTGCTTTCAATATCAATGGCATTAAACTTCTCTCCTAACTGTTGGTACTCGGCCATCAATGGCTTTAAACCTCCCATAGCAGCAACTAGTGAATCTGTTACAAATTCAATTCTCAATTCTATCTGTTCCAAAGCCGAACGTCCACGCCTGGCAAGAGGAGCTAGTTCTTCAGAAAATCTCTTGAAATTATCAATTGCTAAAGCAATGGTATCTTTTCTCTTTACAAAAGGACTCAATGCATCCTGCAAGTCATCGGCCAAAGCAGTGAGTTTACTAGCAGCACTTTTACCCTCTTCGGTTATTAATTCAGCTATGCTCTTATCTACATCACCAATCAGTGAATCACCATCTTGAAGAATCTTGTTACCTCCCGGGTTTATATACAATTGAATTTGTGTGGTTCCCAGTAAATCAGCCTGAGCCAATCTGGCATAAGTACTATCGGTGAGTTTAATAGTCTTATCTATAGCAAGCGTTACAATGATTTCATCATAGTGGTCATTAGCAAAGCCTCTCTCAATTACACTGCCTACATCAAGTCCATTCAGAATCACTCTGTCTCCTTTGTTGAGCCCGCTTACATTCTGATACTTGGCATAGTAGGTATTCAAAGGAGAGAATACATCTAACCCACGTAGGTAATTAAAACCTATATAGAGTGCTGCTGCCATCAACACCACAAAAAGTCCAACTTTAAATTCTTTCCCTCTTGCCACTTAGTTTTCAGTTGATTCTAAATAGTCAAAATAATCACGAATAGCTCTGAAAATTGCCGAAGCGATATACTCTTGAACCTTCTCGGATTTTAACTCTCTTTCCTCTTTTGGATTGGTAAGATAACCTATTTCAATCAAAACACTAGGCATTGCAGTATTCCACAAAACCCAAAGACTAGATTGCTTTACACCCCTGCTTTTTCTCCCTGCTCGCTTTTCAAATTGATTTTCAACGCTTTGCGCTAAAAAGATACTATTCTCCTGATGAGCTTCCTGCATAATGGTAGCCATAATATCTATTTCAGCAGAATTCGGATCAAAGCCTTCGTAGATCTCTTCATGATTCTCTTCCATGAAAATCACAGAGTTCTCTCTTTTCGCTACTTCAAAGTTCCTTCCCTCATTTTTTGTTCCCATTACATAGGTTTCTGTACCAAATACATGGGCGTTCCCCTTAGGCATTGCATTTGCGTGTATAGAAACGAACAAATTAGCCTCTTTTTCATTGGCCATAATGGCACGAACTTTGGGGTGGCTGTAGACATCTTTTTTGCGAGTATAAATGACCTCAATATTGTCCGTAAGCGTTTCCAGGTACTTTCCAACCTTCAAGGTTACGGGAAGCACCACATCTTTTTCCTTCAGGTTTTTCCCTCTCGTTCCCCAGTCTTTACCTCCATGGCCAGCATCCAGTACTACTTTATATTTTTTGCGCTTAGTCTTTTCAGGCCCTTGTGCCAGGGCACACTGGGCTGAGAATAGAATCAGAAAGATGACCAGAAGGCTATAATTTTTCACTTTGATGCTAATGAAACGGTCTATTAAAATAACTTTACGCAAAAATCTCAAAATTTCGGGAAAACCGAAAAATAGCTTGGTGTCAAAACGGAATATATTCTTTTCTCTCTGTTTCTTCATTTTGCTCTTCAACTTGAAAGCGCAGGTGACGGGTGTTAAGCCTGACTCTGTTGCTAACCTTCAAAATCGTGCCGAATCTTTACCAACCAACGAGAGTATCATACCAAATGATACAATACCAGGTATCAGAGACTCAACAAAAATAGTTGTAAATGGTATTGAAACCACAATATCCTATTATGCTCTCGATTCAATTATCACCAAAGTTCAAACTCACACAACTTATCTGTATGGAGATGCACGTATTGAATATGGCACTATTAACCTAAGAGCTGCTCAAATCACCATCGATCGCAGTACTAACGAATTAACCGCCAGAGGAGTTCAGGATTCGACAGGAACCTGGATAGGCCGACCCATCTTTAAGGATGCTCAAGGTGTTTATGAAACTGAAGAAATCAGATACAATTTTGAAACCCAGAGGGCTCGGATTAAAGGGGTAGCTACCGAACAACCAGATGGTTATCTACGAGGTGAAGTAGTGAAAAGAAATGCCGATCAATCGGCTTACATCTCTAACGGAAAATACATTCCCTGCCTGAACGATCCTGACGCCACTACATATATTAAAGCCAATAAGATCAAAATCAACCCTGGTAAAAATGTTATCACAGGGCCTTTCCTTTTATACGTAGGTGATATCCCTACACCTTTAGGTTTGCCATTTGGCTTTTTTCCTGATACACGAAACGTGCAATCTGGCATTCTGTTTCCTAAATATGGTGATGAACAAAGGCGAGGACTTTTCTTAAGAGAAGGTGGATGGTATCAGGTTTGGAACGATAAAATCCACACCGCTCTAACAGGAGACATCTACTCCAAGGGTAGCTGGGCGCTAAGAATGAGAACCCAGTACAAGAACAGGTATAAGTACAGTGGTTCACTTGACATTACCTTTAATAGAAACAGAACTCCTGAAACCGATGAAGTGCCTCTGAACTCTCAGGATTTCTGGGTTTCCTGGTCGCACAGACCTGATTCCAGAGGAAGAAACTCCAGGTTTTCAGCAAGCGTAACCGCTGGTACCAGTACCTTCAACCAAAACAACCTTTCAACAGTTAACTTTAGTAACAATGTGCGTTCGGAGTTCAGGTCGAATATCAATTTTAGCGGTGCTATTCCTCGTTCTCCTTTTACTTATACCATAAGCGCCAGACACAATCAAAACGTTCAAACCAAAGTACTGGATGTTTCTCTTCCGGAGTTCTCACTAAACATGAACAGAATTTACCCTTTAAAAAGCTCCAAGTCCGAGATTTTAAAGAGACTGAACCTAGGTTGGAGATTCAATGCTTCTAACAGAGTAACCAATGTAGTAAGACCAGGAACTGCAGGCTTTGATATTGCCAACAGAGCACAAGCGACAGATACGATACCTGTTACTTTTGGTAGCCTGCCTCAGCTATTGGATAATGCTACCAATGGTGCCAGACACAATGTAGATTTGTCAACATCATTCGCTTTTATGGATTATCTGACTTTCACCCCTTCTTTTAACGTGGAAGAACTCTGGTATCTGGAAGAGCTTAACTATGAATACCTGCCCGATCAAAATGCAGTACGAATTGACACCATTAGCAACTTTAGCAGAGCCATGACCTATAGTGCAAGCATGGGTTTATCTACTCAGGTATATGGTATGTTCCGTTTTAAACCAGGAAAAAAGGTAGAGGCTATCAGGCATATAATGACACCTTCAGTTTCTTTTACTTACAGGCCTGATTTTAGTGCTCCTAAGTTCGGTTATTACAAAACCGTGCAGACTGATACCACATCTACTGGTGAGCCCGTTTTTCAACAACTATCTATCTATGACGGTTTTAGATTTGGCTCTCCTTCTCTGGGTGAGGCTGCTGCTTTAAGTTTCTCCATTAGTAACAAGCTGGAAATGAAAGTAAAAAATGATACGGCACAGGCTAAAAAGGTTTCTATCATAGATAATCTTTCACTTACTGGTGGGTATAACTTCCTTGCAGACTCATTCAAATTATCTACCATTAATATTAATGCGCGCACGGCCTTGTTTGATAGAAAACTCCAAATCAACATGGGTGCTACGCTCGACCCTTATAGTTACATTACCTCTACAAGTGAAGGTATTACGACTACGCAAAGAAGAAATATATTGGCTATAAAATCCGGACAAGGCTTAGGCCGAATCACCAGCGCTCGTTTTTCTTTAAGTACTAACTTGAATTCTAAAGCCAATACCAGTCAACGAAGCGGTACAACCGGAGGCTTTGCGGGTGGTGGTCTTGGTGGGGAAGATTTAAGTGCTTTTGGTGGTGATGTACCGAATCAGTTTGGTTCCTTAAACGATGGTGGCAATACCAGCCGTGCTGTGCCTGAATATTTTTACGACCCAAATGCTTATGTTGACATCAACGTGCCTTGGAACATCAGGCTGAGTTTTGACTATAATTACAGATGGACTACTGCTGGTTCTACCACCCGACAATCTGTTAAAGCTTACGGCCAAATAGAATTGACCCCTAAATGGCAAATCACTTACAATACGGGTTATGACTTTGATGTAAAGGAATTTACTCAAACTTCTGTTGGAGTCTACAGAGACCTGGGCTGCTGGGAAATGCGTGCTAACTGGATTCCTTTCGGGCGATTCACCTCTTATACAATCGATATCCAGATTAAAGCTTCTGCTCTAAAAGACCTGAAAATCAGCAGAAGAAGAAGCCAGTTTGATAGGAGTTTTTAATTGGTCATACTTATACTTTCATAGCCTCGTTGGTGTTGTCACCAACGAACAGATAGCTAACAGAATTATTATTTAGAAAAGCTTTGTTGGTGACAACACCAACAAATAGTTAGAGATTCCCGCCTTCGCGGGAATGACGTTCTATCTAGGTTTTTCCTGAATTTTTAAACTAAGCCAACCAACTTTCTATTTCTTCCTTAGAAGCGGCTTTCACATCATTCAATTTCATCTTCTTGCGCATACCACCCATATCATTGAGTAGTTTACCAGCTTTCTGCTCCTTTAATTGATCAATCGTTAAGACATTGAGTTTTCTGAGTATTGGAATCAGTTCGGTTCTTACTCCAACCTCTTCAAAATCCTGATCAGTAGCAGCTGTAACAGTAGCTTTCTTCTCCGGCTTCATCTGAGGGAAGAACAACACATCCTGTATGGAGTTTGAGTTAGTCATAATCATAGACAGCCTGTCTATACCAACTCCTAAGCCAGCTGTTGGTGGCATTCCGTACTCCAATGCTCTCAGGAAGTCTTCATCGAGCACCATAGCCTCATCATCACCACGTTTACCAAGTTCAAGCTGTTCTTCAAAACGTCTTCTTTGATCGATCGGATCATTCAGTTCTGAGAAAGCATTACAGATTTCCTTACCATTACAGATAGCTTCGAACCTTTCTACCAGCCCTTCTTTATCCCTGTGTTTCTTAGCCAACGGAGACATTTCAACAGGGTAATCAGTAATGAATGTTGGTTGAATCAGTTTTGGCTCACAATGCTCTCCAAAGATTTCGTCTATCAACTTACCCTTACCCATTGTTTCATCTACCTCCACTTTAAGTTCTTTTGCAGTAGCCCTAAGTTGATCTTCATTCATTTCAGAAATATCGATCGAAGTAAAATGCTCAATGGCTTCGAACATAGTGAAGCGTTTCCATGGACGTTGGAAGTTAATCTTATGCTCTCCTACTTGAACCTCTGTGGTACCATGCAAGTCTAAAGCTACCTTTTCAACCATAGCCTCTACAAGGTCCATCATCCAATCATAGTCCTTATAGGCAACATAAAGTTCAACCTGAGTAAACTCTGGATTATGGAACCTCGACATTCCTTCGTTCCTAAAATCTTTAGAGAACTCGAATACACCATCAAAACCACCAACTATCAACCTTTTCAGGTATAACTCGTTGGCAATACGTAGGTATAAAGTCATATCTAACGTATTGTGGTGTGTCTTAAACGGGCGCGCTGCTGCACCACCATAAAGCGGCTGAAGTATTGGTGTTTCTACTTCCAGATAGCCTTTGTCGGCAAGGAAGTTTCTCATGGAATTAACCAACTGTGTCCTTTTAACAAAAGCATCTTTAACATGCGGGTTCACTACAAGGTCTACATAACGTTGTCTGTATCGCTGTTCAGGGTCAGTGAATGCATCATGCACATTTCCGTCTGCATCAGTTTTTGGTAATGGCAGCGGCTTCAAAGATTTGGTCAATACCTTCAGCTCGGTTACGTGAACTGAAATCTCACCAACCTGTGTTTTAAAAGCATATCCTTTAATTCCGATGAAATCGCCAATACCCAATATCTTCTTAAATACAGTATTGTAAAGTGTTTTATCATCTTCAGGACATAAATCGTCTCTTCTCAGATAAATCTGAATTCTACCATCCTTATCCTGTAATTCGGCAAACGAAGCAGACCCCATAATTCTTCTGCTCATTAACCTTCCAGCCATTGTTACCTCCTTAAAGCGCTCAGGTTCTTTCTCAAACTCTTCCTTAACCTGTTTAGAGAAAGCGGAAACTTCAAAGGTCTCCGATGGATACGGGTTAATACCGAGTTTCTCTAACTCTTCTTTTTCCTGTCTTCTTAGTAATTCCTGTTCGCTTAGAATCTGCATCTTGCTGATTTTTTAAAGAGCGCAAAGTTAATCATTCAATAAGATTTATTAAACATTTAAAACCCGCACTGTCAGATAGACTTGAAAAAATAATTCCTAAAATATTAGGAGTTATCCTAAAAACTTAGGACTTTTCCGAAAGATTTAGGAAAATGAAAGAATTAACCAAAGCAGAAGAACAGGTAATGCAGGTTGTATGGACGCTGAAGCAAGCCTTTATAAAAGACATTATTGACCAGATGCCAGAGCCAAAACCAGCTTACAATACGGTAGGTACCTTTTTGAAAATTCTTGAAAGTAAAGAGTTTGTAAGCAGGAAGAAACTAGGAAACACCTTCGTTTACTCTCCCTTGGTAGAAAGAAAGGCATATACCAAAAACTCAATCAAAGGGCTTTTGGGAAAATATTTTGAGGGTTCAGCCGAGAATCTCTTCTCATTTATGGTTCAGGAGAAAGACCTGAATATGGAGCAGGTTGAAGATTTAATGAATAAACTAAAAGACAATGATTAAGTATCTGTTGGAGGCATCTATCTGCCTGATCGGGTTTTATGGGTTCTATTGGCTTTTTCTAAAAAGCGAGAAACTCTTGTCAATCAATAGGTTTTATCTTTTGCTAACCAGTTGTATTTCAATGATTTTACCACTTCTTGATTTTAAAGTAAGATCAGGGCTAGGGCTATCACCGAAAAGTTTATCATCTACTGGTCTTTCAACACAAGAGGTAATTACAAGCACTCAAGGGGCATCATGGGAGATTATCTATTTTTCCGGCCTTTCCATTTCTGTTCTGCTGTTTTTTGTACGCTTGTTCTTAATCAGAAAACGAATAGGTAAGCATTTCTCATTTAACAAGAAACTCACTATCGTAGAAACAGACGGAAAAGAGGCTTTCAGTTTTTTCAATACCATTTTTATAGGGAAGCACATTCTTAACGATGCCAAACTCAAATCACAAATACTTGCTCATGAAATAGCTCATGTTAAAGGACGACATCTTTTTGACCTGATTTATTTTGAAGTAGTACAGTGTCTCTTTTGGTTCAACCCATTCAGTTACTTCTACTCCAAATCTATTAAACTACAACATGAGTACATCGCAGATCAAAACGCACTGGAATGTACTGAACCTAAAGCTTATCAAGACTCTCTAGTCAGGTTTACCCTTTCAAAGGTAAACACTCAGCTAGTCTCAAGCTTTGGTCAACACCCTATACAGAAAAGATTAGAAATGATTTATAAACTAAACTCAAATATTATGAAAAAGCTAAAACCACTTTTTGCACTCCCTATACTTGCAGCACTATTTATAGGCATCTCCTGTTCAGAAGAAACAGCCCCTGAACTAGACTTGAACGATCCGGAATCAGCCATTGAGGAACTGGAAATTGTTACTGAAGAAAGTAGTAGCCAAATTATTGAAGGAAACCTTTTTGTAGAGGAAGAAATCCCCGTTGATGGTAGCCTACACCTTCAACTAAAAGACGAGAATGGTGACTACTATGAAGTTGAGGTTATTGAGGAAGTTCCAAATAATAACCCAATAGTAGTTGAGGGAGCTCCAAGCAATCAATTTGAAGTAGAGGAAGTTAGAGAAGAACCCGCTAAAATTCAGCTAAGAAAGAATTAAGGATTCAATTTCTCTTATTATCTAAATCATTCTCATAGATATGGGGATGATTTTTTTACTTAAAGCATTATACTTTTCTAAGCTATTGCTTTTTTCTACGATCCAGCTCTTTACTTACCAGAGTAAGCTCTCTTCCACTTTGTCCTTTAACCGAGGTATTTTCAGCAGCCCTTCTGATAAGGTATGGAATCGTGGCTTTCAGCGGCCCATAAGGCACATACTTAATCACATTGTACCCTCCGTGGGAAAGGTTAAATGAAATATGGTCACTCATCCCATAAAGCTGACCGAAATATACCCTCTTGTCATTTTTAGCTAAACCTAGCTCATCTAATAATAGGGTCAACCTGTAATTCGATTCCTCATTATGAGATCCGGCAAACAATCCAATTTCCGTAAGATTTTCAACACAGTACTTTACAGCAGCATTGAAGTCATTATCTGTAGCAGATTTGTTAGGTTGAATAGGGTCTGTATAATTCAATTCACCAGCTCGCTCCCTCTCTTTCTCCATGTAGGCTCCCCGAACCAATTTTGCTCCTAAGATGTAAGACTCTTCTTTCGCCTGCCCATGAAGCTTCTTCAAATTCTCCAACATTGCATGACAATACATCTGGAAAGTATAGTATACCACTGCCTTTTCCTTGTTGTACTTCTTCATCATATCGATGGTCAGGTCATCCACTGGTTTTTGAATCCAGGTTTCTTCTGCATCTATGAGTACCGTAACGCCCAATTCATATGCCAATGCACAAATACTTTCAACCCGCTTTTCTATCCTGCTATATGCTGCTTGCTCTTCACCGTTTAGAGTTTGGCCATCGTGGATCTTGGCTAATAAATCAAAAGCACCAATACCTGTAATTTTAAAAGCAGCAAACTTCATCACCTCAGACTTTGAGGCCATCTTTATCGTTTTCAGTACTTCATTGGCCGTGGCATCAAACCCTTCTTCAGATTTCTCTCCTTCTACTGAATAATCGAAAATAGCACCAATACCATATTGTTCTAGTTCATCACATGCATCAGTACAAGTATCGAGAGATTCTCCTCCACAAAAAATATCGAAAATGGTAGACTTAATCAGTCCCTTTACCGGCAAACCAGCTGCAAGTGAAAACTTGGTCATAAAAGTTCCGGTACTCACCAGCCAGGGCCATTTCATAGTAGAAAATATGAAATGTCTTTTCTTAAGGGCTTTATCAGACTTGGCCTTGAAGGCTATCTCAATCTGATCGAAATCAACAAACTTTTTTAGCTCCATGGGTTGAATTAGAGCAGCAAATATAAGTAACAAACCTTAAGTCTTTTACATTTGTTATAGCAAAGAAAAAACGATTGGATTGATGCAGATTACTGGTTTGAAAGATTGGATTGGTGAATATCAAAAACCATTGATAATAGCCGGCCCCTGTAGTGTAGAATCGAAGGAACAACTCAATCAAACGATTAGTCCTTTGCTCGAAAAAGTACAGGTTATAAGAGGAGGCATCTGGAAACCGAGAACCCGACCCGGCTCATTTGAAGGCATGGGTGAAAAGGCGCTTCAGTGGGTTAAAGAACTAAAAGCTGAAAAGCCTTTCAGATTCGCAACGGAGGCGGCTACTCCAGAGCATGTAGAGCTGGCTTTGAAATACGGAGTCGACATTCTTTGGATAGGAGCACGCACAACAGTAAACCCTTTTAATGTAAGTGAATTGGCTTCTGCCCTACAGGGGGTTGATATTCCTGTTTTGGTCAAAAACCCTGTTCACCCTGATTTATCTCTTTGGAAAGGCGCTTTAGAACGGTTTTCCAAAGTTGGTATTACAAAACTGGGGGCGGTTCACAGAGGGTTCCATGCTTACCAACAAAAGAAGTATAGAAACCCACCTTTCTGGCAAATCCCTTTGGAGTTGAAAAGTGAATTTCCTGAATTACCCCTGCTATGCGACCCCAGTCATATTGGTGGTTCTCGCAGCTCAATAGAAGCACTATCGCAAAGGTCTCTGGACTTGAATTATGATGGGGTTATGATTGAAACTCACTATCAACCTTCAATTGCATTGAGTGATGCAGACCAACAGGTGACACCACAACTACTTTTGGAAGTTATATCCAAACTTACCCCTCGGGATTCGAGCTTTACTAAGAAGAGCTATTTGGATCAACTTGAGATTATTCGTGAACAAATCGATCAGGCAGACAGAGAACTACTGGAAGCCATTGCGGTAAGAATGAACCTGGTTGAAAAAATCGGAGAGTTCAAAAAAGATAATAATGTAGCTATTTTTCAGATCAGCAGATGGAAAGAGATTTTCAAGTCAAGGCCAGACTGGGCAAAACAAATGAATCTGGATCCGGAATTTATCGTAGACCTATTAAGACTTTTACATCAGCAGTCAGTGAAAAGGCAAACTGAGGTGTTTAATACAGTAGAAGAAAAACAAACAAATTCGAATGACTGAACTTGGACTTTTAGGACCAGCAAACACTTACCATGACATTGCCAGGAAAAGGTATCTGCCTAATGTAAGCCCTACTTTTTTCAAAAACTTTGACGAAGTATTTACTGCACTAAAAGAAGGCAGGGTTAATCGTGCACTTATTGCGATAAAGAACAGTACTTCTGGATTTGTAAGTAACAATTTTGAACGTATCAAGTCAGGCGGTTTCAAAATTGTTCAGGAATTCGAACTTCCGGTTCACCTTTGCCTGGGGAGCATGCACCCAAACTCATTAGATACAATTAAGAAAATATACTCTCACCCAATGGCTATTAAAGAAACCCAGCGTTTCTTTCGCAAGTACAGTCACATAACCTTCATTTCGAGTACCAGCACAGCTGGTGCCATTGATGAGTTGAAAAACAATCGTGATCCACATGGTGCTGTCATTTCCAGTAAAGAAGCCTTGGAAGGAAATGCACTGTTAATGATTTCAGAAAACATAGAAGATGAACCCAACAACTCAACTACGTTTACGCTGATCGAAAAATAATTCAATCGATTTACTAAATTATTTGAGATAAAAGTTTTGAGTACTCAAGAAGATATCTAAGTTTAAGGCATGAAAAGAATAGCGGCAGTGTTTTTTTACTTTTTTTACTTTATCG
Source organism: uncultured Roseivirga sp. (assembly GCA_947493005.1). Taxonomy (GTDB): domain Bacteria; phylum Bacteroidota; class Bacteroidia; order Cytophagales; family Cyclobacteriaceae; genus Roseivirga. The sequence goes on along the minus strand of CANLOY010000007.1, from coordinate 185,556 downwards.
GCCTGATAAGGGTGAGCCGCTGCTTGTAAAGAAATTTAACTAACAATTATATAAGCCCGGTTCACTTGAACCGGGCTTTTTTTATTTAAAAAAATGGAAATTATAGACATTCAGGATTGGGGGCTTGGGTTATCAGAGCATGTTTTAATTGCTGGCCCTTGCAGCGCAGAAAGCGCTCAACAAGTTGAAAGTATAGCCAAAGGGCTTAGAGGAAGTAATATAGAAATGTTCAGGGCCGGTGTTTGGAAACCCAGAACCCGACCAGGCTCTTTCGAAGGTATAGGTACTGAAGCACTGGAATGGATAAACAATGCCAAAGACATATTGAATGTACCTGTCACAGTTGAGGTAGCCAATACTGCTCATGTAGAAGCTGCCCTCAAAGCAAACATTGATGTACTATGGATTGGTGCCAGAACCACAGTAAACCCTTTTTCAGTGCAGGAAATATGCGAAGCATTAAAAGGCACTGACATACCTGTAATGGTCAAGAATCCTATTAATCCAGACCTACAGTTGTGGATTGGAGCCATTGAAAGGCTTAACAAAGTGGGCATTAAAAAAGTAGCAGGTATTCATAGAGGTTTTTCCGATCCGTACGAAAAAAGATACCGTAACAAGCCAGAATGGAGTATGCCAATTCACTTAAAAAGGATGCTTCCAGGTATTTCTGTAGTCTGCGACCCAAGTCATATTTGTGGTACACGAGAAATCATTGCTTCTGTGAGTCAAAGGGCGATTAACTTTGGGTTGGATGGCTTGATGATTGAAACTCATCACGATCCTGATAATGCATGGAGCGATGCCAAGCAGCAGATCACTCCCGACATGCTTAAAATCATATATGAAAACCTGAGTTTCAGAGAAACACTGGACAAGCACCCTGAAGCTATCAATGAACTAGATGAATACAGGCAGAAGATTGATCTCGTAGACACACAACTTATTGAACTATTGGCCGATCGCTTTCAGATTATCAAACAAATTGGTGAATACAAACAGAAACATAACCTGGCCGTATTCCAGCCTAGCAGGTGGCAAGATGTAATGGAGTCTAGAATTAAGTCTGGAGTCCAGAAAAACATGACTGAAAAGTTTATGAAAAGCTTTTTATTTGCTGTACACGAAGAGTCGGTTAAAACTCAGGAAGCTCAGCTTAAAGAAGGAAAACACTAAATTCAATTATGAGCCAGATTCTCATAGATCATATTGACAAGAGCCTGAAAGGCTTCTTCAAGGAAAGTAGTCATACTAAAGTAGCTGTATTAGTGGATGAAAACACCTATACCCATTGCTACCCCATTGTTAAAGATTGCCTTCCAGAACACTCCCTTATTAAAATACGATCAGGAGAAGTCCATAAGACTTTAGAAACTTGTCAGTTGATTTGGAAAGAACTAACCGATAATGGATTTGATCGCAGATCACTGCTCATAAACCTGGGAGGTGGCGTTATTGGAGATATGGGTGGTTTCTGCGCTGTAACCTATAAACGAGGAATTGATTTCATCAACATTCCCACCACCTTACTGGCAGCTGTAGATGCTAATGTAGGCGGTAAGCTTGGTATAGACTTTCAAGGCTTCAAGAATCACTTGGGTTTCTTTAAAGACCCAGAAGCCGTTTTCATAGATCCTGTGTTTCTGAAAACACTTCCCGAAAATCAGTTAAGGTCTGGATTTGCTGAAGTGGTTAAGCATGGTCTGATTGTAGACAAAGATTACTATGCGCAAGTCAGCACTGATGGACTCAATCAGAAAAACTGGAGTGCCGTTATCGCACATTCGGTAGAGATCAAAAACGCTGTAGTCAAAGAGGACCCAAAAGAAGCAGGACTCAGAAAGATTCTGAACTTTGGACACACTATTGGTCATGCTATTGAAAGCTTCTATCTGGCCTCAGACAACCATCTTCTACACGGTGAGGCCATTGCGATAGGAATGATTTGTGAAGCCTATGTGTCCAAAAAGTTATTAAGTCTTGAAGAAGACCAGCTAACGGAAATTTGTAATACAATTCTGAGGATTTATCCTGACCTTACTATTAAGAAAACTGACTTCACATCTATAATAAAACTGATGTATCAGGACAAAAAGAACGTCAATAACTTCCTTAACCATTCACTTCTATATGAAATTGGAAGAGCTACCTATGACATTGCAGTAGATGAAAAAGATGTAATGGATTCTTTATTCTTTTACCTAAAACTGAAAAGCTGACTTGGAAACCATAGCAATCAAACATACACCTGTTCTGCACGAAGTTGAAATCAAACTTGTTGCCTCTAAAAGCGAAAGCAACAGAGCGCTGATTATTAACGCACTTTCAGGAAACAAGTCCGTACTCACCAACCTATCACAAGCACGCGATACGCAAACTATGCTGCGTTTACTTTCCAGCGAAGAAGAAACGCTAGATGTACTTGACGCTGGTACCACCATGCGTTTTTTGACAGCCTATGCCGCTTTGGGTACAAAGAACAGAATACTCACAGGAACTCATCGAATGCAGGAAAGACCAATTAAAATTCTTACCAAAGCACTAAAGCAACTTGGAGCAAAAGTAAAACACCTAAAAGAAGATGGTTTCCCTCCTCATCAGGTCATTCCAATAAAAAATCAAAAAACTGAAGAAGTAAGCATCAAGGGAGACGTTAGTAGTCAGTATATTTCTGCACTCCTGATGATTGCCCCTAGCCTACCCAATGGGCTCGTTCTTAAACTAAAAGGGAAAATAGGTAGCAGACCTTATATCCAAATGACGCTTGACATGATGAAGTTGTTTGGTATCAAAAGTACCTGGACAAACAATACTATTGAGATTAAACCTCAGCCTTATCAAGAATATCCTTATGTAGTAGAATCGGACTGGTCGGGAGCGAGCTATTGGTTTAGTTTTGTAGCCTTAGCCAAAGAAGCCAAAATCAAACTGCTTGGACTAAGACAAAAATCTCTACAAGGTGATATTGCTATTGTGCGGATCATGAATCAATTGGGTGTCATGAGTACTTTCGAAGAAGATGGTGTAGTGCTTCAGAAAATCCCACATCAGAAAGAAGTCGAGTTTGATTTCTCAGATTGTCCTGACCTTGCTCAAACTGTTGCTGTAATATGTGGAGTCAAACACATAGACTGTAAAATGACAGGTTTAGAAAGTCTTCGTATTAAAGAAACAGACCGTATCAAGGCACTTAAAAAGGAGCTTAAAAAGATTAATGTTAAACTGAAGGAAACCGAAGAGGGTGTTTGGGAAATCAAATCAAAATACGAACCTGGGCAACCAGAGGTAAGTATTAAGACCTATGAAGACCACCGGATGGCCATGGCCTTTGCTCCACTTTGCACTCATCAGCCAGTGATCATTGAAGACCCTTCTGTAGTCAATAAATCTTATCCTAGTTTTTGGGATGATGTAGCCAAAGCCACTTCCTGAAGTTGACTTAAATCAAGTGTCAGCTAAATTACTTTCCATATCTTGGAATCAATTTCGCATGCATAGCGTTTAGCTTTAATTCAATCAACACTTTATGGCCAAAAAGAAGAAGCTCAACAACATTACTGTAGGACAGGTATTTAAGACAATAATTTTACCCAGAAAAGGTTTATTACTGGTTGGACTAGTTCTCATCATGTTTAGAAGTGCCGCTACACTAGTAATTCCACGTGCTACCAAATTCCTTATTGATGATGTACTTGTAAAAGGAGACAGTGCTATGTTGAGGACTATTCTCATTTATACTATGATAGCCATAGTAGTACAATCCAGCTCTTCTTTCGCCTTGACAAGATTGCTAAGTGTTCAGGCTCAAAAGCTAATTGCCACACTCAGAGTGAAAGTACAGCAAAAGATACTGTCTCTACCAATTAACTACTTCGATAGTAATAAGTCAGGTGCATTAGTTTCCCGAATAATGACTGATGTTGAGGGCGTAAGAAACCTTGTAGGAACTGGTCTAGTTCAGCTAGTGGGTGGCACGCTTACCGCTTTGGGTGTTCTGTACTTTCTGATAACACTCAACTGGCAACTAACAGTATATATGTTGATCCCTATTTTAATTTTTGGGATTATTACTATGAAGGCTTTTGGCTACCTCAGACCTACATTTCGTAAAAGAGGAGAGATTAATGCAAATGTTACCGGCAGACTTACTGAAACCCTCGGTGGTATTCGGGTAATTAAAGGCTTTGGGGCTGAAGGACAAGAAATAAAAACTTTCGAAAAGGGAGTGAATGACCTCTATGAAAATGTTAAGAAGACATTGACTGCAACGGCACTGGTCAACAGTTCAGCAATCTTTTTGTTGGCAGGTGTCGCCACTGTTGGCATAATGGGAATTGGGGGAACTGCAGTTCTTAATGGCGAGATGACAACCGGTGACTTATTCTCATTTCTACTTTTCCTTGGGATATTAGTAGCTCCTGTAATTCAAATGTCGAATATCGGTTCACAAATCACAGAAGCTTTTGCCGGTTTGGATCGTACTGAAGAAATTATGATGATGGCAACCGAAGATGAAGATCCCAAGAGGAATACTGAACTTCAGAGTATCAAAGGGGATATTGTATTTGATAATGTAAGCTTTGCTTATGAAGAAGATACAGAGGTACTAAAAAACATCAGCTTTCAAGCACCTAAAGGTAGTGTCACGGCCTTGGTTGGTACTTCAGGTTCTGGCAAATCCACTATCGCTGGTCTTGTCGCCACATTCTTAAACCCTAGAAGTGGTAAGGTCACACTAGACGATACCGATCTTTCAACTGTCAAATTAGGTAGTTACAGACAGTACCTGGGTGTAGTCCTTCAAGACGATTTCCTTTTCGAGGGCACAATAAGAGAAAACATTCTCTTCCCAAGACCAGATGCATCTGAAGAAGAGCTTCAAAGGGCTGTTGAAGCAGCTTATGTCCATGAGTTCACGGATAGGTTCGATGAGGGGCTGGACACGTTGATTGGTGAACGAGGAGTAAAACTCTCAGGTGGTCAACGCCAGAGAATTGCTATCGCCAGAGCGGTGCTTGCGAATCCAAAAATCCTGATTCTTGATGAAGCCACTTCAAATCTTGACACGGAAAGTGAAACCTTTATTCAAAAGAGTTTGGCTGGCTTAATGAAAGGAAGAACCACCTTCGTAATTGCGCATAGGCTGAGCACTATCAGGCAGGCAGATCAGATCCTGGTTATTGAGGAAGGTCAAATTGCTGAAAGAGGAAATCATGACGAACTTATTGCGAAAGAAGGAAGGTACTACCAGCTATATACTTATCAGGCAAGAATATAAGGAAGCATCGAATAAAAGTAAGTTCAGGGCTTTCTTCTGGTTATACTCAGTCTTGTATTATAAACTCTTTTTTATAATACACATGAGTTTTTACGTCTAGTTATACAATCCAAAACTTTTTTCGATCCTTCTCTCCTTACCAAAACATCAATTAGCAGCTCTAGAAGACACTTTTCTTGGTTCTCACTCATTAACAGAATCAAGAGTAAAATAATTTTTTATGAATATATGTTGAAAATTACATATATCTTTTCCATATTTGAATCATTAACCTAAACATATGAAACCACTAGCAGTATACGTACTGTTTTTGGGCATATTACTAACAACTCAAAACTCTTACTTCGCGGAGAATGAGCTGAAGTGTTATGTTCAAATTAAGTCGGCTGGTTCCGGCACGCCAGAAAAGCTCACCAAAGACTACTCATTTTTTGGTGAGCTGGCTGGTTTCACTTTCAAAGAGAAGATATTTTTTAATAACTATAACAGACACACACATTCAAAACCTGAAAACATCGCTCGTTATTCAGTCTCTGAATTTTCTGTACATAGTTTAAATCAAGGCATTACTGACTCTTATTCTTTTGATCAAAGGAAGGGTCAGGGTATTGAGCGTATGAACTGTTTTAACCCATACCAGCTCAATAGTTAAGAATTTGGGAGTGTTACGACTCTGTAAATGCGGAATGCATTTATCGTGTTTAGGTAACGTAAATACGGGAGGTCTGCTGGAGGCCTCCCTTTCTTTTACACTAAGGTTTTAAAATAAGTAGCTGCCTTAAGCAACCTACTGCCATACCAGCTAAATATTTCGCCATCCACCAGTTTAATAGAAACATCGGGTAATAGTTCCTTCAACTCTCCAAAATCCTTCTCTTTAAAGGGATAAGGTTCTGAGGAAAGCAAGATAGTATCTGGTGCCAGCTCTTTGATATCTGAAAGGTTTAAATCAGGATAACGCTCATTGATAACTACATTTTCGTAGCCAACAGCTTTCAGCATTTCATGAATGAAAGTCCCCTGACCAGCTGCCATATATGGCTTTTTCCAAATAAGATATAGTGCTTTTTCTGGTATCGCTTTAGCCTTGAAAGATTCCAATGAATTTTGAATTTCCTCTGAAATACTCAGCGCTTTTTCACTTTCGTTTGTTAAGCTCCCAACGCAACTGATCATTTCAATGGCATCTTGTAAAGTACTGATATCACTCATCCATACAGGGTATTCATCGGCTAACTCTTCAATGCCTTTTCTTTCATTTTCTTCCTTGTTTCCAATAATCAAATCCGGATTCAATGATTTGATCACATCAAATCTATACTGTTTGGTACCACCAACTATAGTTTTAGATTTTCTCCAAACTCTTGGGTGAATGCAGAATTTAGTAATACCAACTACTCGATCTCCTAAACCTAAATCGAACAATAATTCGGTTTGAGAAGGAACTAAGGAGATTATTCGCTGGGGCCTTGCGGGCACTTGCACCCTACGTCCCATTTGATCAATAACCTCCGGCATATTTATTTAAGGTAACTGAAATCGTGATTGTCAGGAAGTTGTACCAGAAACTCGTACATCAACTTAATCACATCGTCAACATCCTTTTCGTGCGCTGTTTCCACCGTTGTATGCATATATTTCAGTGGAAGAGAAATTAATGCAGATGGAACACCTTCATTGGAGTATGCAAAAGCATCGGTATCTGTACCCGTAGATCGCGAAGCTGCTGATCTTTGGATATCGATTTTCTGCTCATCAGCTACATTAATTAACATGTTCAGCACATTGTTGTGAACGGCCGGACCATAGGTTAAGACAGGCCCTGAACCAGCTTTCTGATCTCCATCTCTCTTCTTGTCGTACATCGGAGAGTGTGTATCATGACAAACATCCGTAACAATAGCTACATCAGGTTTAATTCTCGCTGCAATCATTTCAGCACCACGAAGACCAATTTCTTCCTGAACAGCATTTACAACATAAAGCCCGAAAGGCAGTTCGGTTTCGCTCTCTTTCAACATTCTGGCTACCTCAGCAATCATGAAGCCACCAATTCTATTATCCAGTGCTCTCCCACACCAGTAGGTATTGTTGAGTTTGAAAACCTCATCTTCAAAAGTAATAACGGTGCCCACATGGATTCCCATATCTAACACTTCTTGCTTTGAAGAGGCACCAACATCAATAAAGATGTTTTTCAGACTAGGACCTTTTTCATTTTGTCTGTCTCTTACGTGAATTGCAGGCCATCCAAAAACGCCTTTCACAACCCCTTTGTCTGTATGAAGGTTAACACGCTTTGATGGAGCAATCTGGTGATCAGATCCACCATTTCGAATTACATAAATATAGCCGTCATCGCCTATGTAGTTCACAAACCAGGCAATCTCGTCAGCATGTGCCTCAATTACTACCTTGTAAGGGGCGTCAGGATTAATTACTCCCACCGCTGTACCATATTTGTCTGTAAAGTAAGTGTCAGTATATGGTTTGATATAGTCAAGCCATATTTGCTGCCCTGAACTTTCGAAACCTGTTGGAGAAGCATTATTCAAATACTTTATTAAAAATTCTTCGCTATTCTTATTCATAAGATTTCCCGTATTAGGTAATTATGGTTATGACCTGCTTAAAGTGGAATATTTCCGTGCTTCTTTTTAGGTAAGGTATCTACTTTGTTCTCCAGCATCTTGAATGCCCTTATAAGCTTCAACCTGGTTGTTTCTGGTGTTATTACTTCATCTACATAACCTCTTCTTGCTGCTCTGTAAGGGTTGGCAAACTTTGCAGTGTATTCATCTACCTTCTCTTGTAATTTAGCTTCAGGATCTTCAGCCGCGGCAATCTCTCTCTTAAAGATGATTTCAGCGGCACCTTTAGCTCCCATTACAGCAATTTCAGCCATTGGCCAGGCGTAATTCATATCTGCACCGATATGCTTAGAGTTCATTACATCATAGGCCCCACCATAAGCTTTCCTGGTAATCACAGTTATTCTTGGTACTGTCGCCTCTGCAAATGCATAAAGTAATTTAGCTCCATTGGTTATAATTCCTCTCCACTCCTGATCAGTCCCTGGTAAAAACCCTGGTACATCTTCTAATACAAGCAAAGGAATATTAAAGCTATCGCAGAACCTGACGAATCTTGCTCCTTTAACACTGGCATCAATATCCAGTACTCCAGCAAGTGAGGCTGGTTGATTACCTACAATACCAATGCTTCTACCTCCAATCTTAGCGAATCCAACAATAATGTTCTCGGCATAGTTTTTATGAACTTCAAAGAAAGAATCCTCATCCACAAGGTTTTCAATTACCTCATGCATATCGTAAGGTTGATTCGGATTATCAGGTAAAATTTCGTTCAACTTTGTTCTTAACTCATCCTCTTCGTGATAGTGATAAACCGGAGCATCCTCTTCACAATTCTGAGGTATGTAAGACAATAAGCGTTTAATATCATTCAGACACTTCACTTCATTAGCAGAAGAAAAATGTGTTACTCCACTTTTAGTACTATGTGTGCTTGCTCCTCCTAGCTCCTCAGAAGTCACCTCTTCCTGCGTTACGGTCTTCACCACATTAGGTCCAGTCACAAACATGTAAGATGTATTCTCTACCATAAAGATAAAGTCGGTAATAGCAGGCGAGTATACCGCACCACCAGCACACGGCCCCATGATAGCTGATATCTGAGGAACTACACCAGATGCGCGAGTATTTCGATAGAAAATATCTGCGTACCCTCCAAGAGAAACCACCCCTTCTTGAATTCGAGCTCCACCAGAATCATTAAGACCAATAAGGGGTGCTCCGTTTTTCAATGCAAGATCCATGATCTTACAAATTTTCTCAGCATGTGTTTCTGAAAGTGAACCACCGAATACAGTAAAGTCCTGAGAATAAACATAAACGAGACGGCCATTCACAGTTCCATATCCAGTCACGACACCATCGCCCAAATAAATCTCTTTATCCAGGCCAAAGTCAGTGGCTCTGTGTTCAACAAACTTTCCGATCTCTTCAAAAGTACCTTCATCAATCAACAACATAATCCGTTCTCTGGCAGTTAGTTTGCCTCGTTTATGTTGTGCTTCTATTCTTCTTTCGCCACCACCTAATAGTGCTTCCTGATTCTTAGATTCAAGTAATTGATACTTTTCCTCTTTTGTTAAAAGATGTACTTCTGATTTACCGTTCTTCTGTTCCTCCATGGATAGATAATTATGAAGCCAAAGATATATAGATCGAATCAAAAAAGAATTTTAGTGTATGCTAATTCCACTGACGGAAGATTCATTTTTTGGTAATATCTCTTATCTTCGGCCATCCTTTAAAGTAGCTATCTAAGTATGCGAAAAGCAGTTATTGATCTGGGAACTAATACCTTCCACCTATTCATAGTAGAACAGGATGGGGATCAGCTCAATACGCTTTACAAAGAAAAAATAGCGGTAAAAATTGGTCAGAACGGAATCAGTAAAGGCAAAATAGCTCCAGAAGCTATGAAACGTGCCCTTCACGCACTTGAAATTTTCAAAACAGTAATTGATCAATTTGGGGTTAAATATGTAAAAGGAGTTGCAACCAGTGCTATCCGAAATGCCAGCAACGGAAAAGATTTGCTTGCAGAAGTAAAAGAGCGAACTGATATCGAAATTGAAATCATTTCTGGAGACCAGGAAGCTCAGTTAATCTTTGAAGGGGTAAAAGCTGCCATGACATTGACCAGTAACCAATTGGTGATGGACATTGGTGGCGGAAGTGTGGAGTTTATCATCGGAAATCAAAAAGAAGTGCTCTGGAAAAGGAGTTTCGAAATTGGTGCACAAAGGCTTTTAGATAAATTTCACCAACATGACCCGATGCCTCCAAATGATATTGAGTCAATGTTTAAATGGTTATCGACAGAACTCAAAGCACTGAATGACGCTATTGACTTATATAAACCAACAGGTTTGATTGGCTGCTCCGGAACTTTTGATACCCTGGCTGAGATATATCTTATCGGAACTGCCGGTAGGCGTCCTGCTGACAGTAAAACTTTTGACCTTCCAATAAAGGCTTATCATGACATTCATAGAAGTCTTCTCATCAAAGACAGAGAGGAAAGGTTGAGCATTCCTGGTATGGTTTCTATGCGGGTTGATATGATTGTGGTAGCGAGCTGTTTAATCTCTTTTGTGTTAGAGAATCTACCAATAAATCACCTGACCGCTTGTACCTACGCATTAAAGGAAGGAGTACTTTTCTCCGAAACAATAATACCTGAATAACAAGCTAGCGATAAAATAATGGCATTATACTCTTACCAAGCATTGCATCAATTCTCACTAAGTGTTTTTAAGGAAATAGGCTGTTCCGACAAAGATGCCTTGACAGCAGCTGATACTTTATTGTCGGCAGATTTAAGAGGGGTTGACTCCCATGGGGTTGCCAGACTCAGTGGATATGTAAGACTTTGGGAAAAAGGAAGGATCAATGCTACTCCAGACATCAAAATTGTTCATGAAACGCCAAGTACGGCTGTAGTTGATGGCGATGCTGGCCTTGGCTTAGTAGTAGCACCCTATGCAATGCAGGTAGCTATCGAAAAAGCTAAAATTGCCGGAACGGGTTGGGTAGCTGTAAAAAACTCTAATCACTATGGTATTGCTGGCTATCATGCCATGCAGGCTCTAAGTCATGATATGATTGGTATGTCAATGACCAATGCAAGCCCTTTGGTTGCCCCCACATTTTCGAAAGAGAGACTTTTAGGAACCAACCCTATAGCAGTGGCTATTCCAGCCAATGAAGAACCTCCTTATGTTGGAGATTTTGCTACCACAACAGCAGCTAATGGCAAGTTGGAAATCCTTCAAAGAAAAGGAGAAAGTGCGCCAGAGGGGTGGATTCAGGACAAAGAAGGAAATGTAACCACAAATGCCTTTGGTGTAAAAGAAGGCGGGGCATTGCGTCCTCTGGGTGGTGACAGATCCAATGGAAGTCATAAAGGATATATCCTTGGCTCAATGGTAGACATCTTCTCTGCAGTACTGTCAGGAGCAAACTACGGCCCATGGGCACCTCCGTTTGTTAGCTTTATGGAACCTGTAAGTGACCCTGTTGGTGAAGGTCTAGGTCATTTTCTCGGTGCCATGAGAGTAGACGCCTTCAGACCTGCCAAGGACTTCAAGAATCACATGGACAATTGGATTCGAAGGTTTAGAAATTCTGAACCTGTTGACTCAAATGAACCAGTACTTATACCGGGAGACCCTGAGCGCTTAATGGAAAAAGAGCGTACCGAAAATGGAATTCCAATATTATCGGCTGTTGAAAAAGACCTGGAATCTCTATCAGAGCGTTTTGGAGTACAGCTTAAAAAGTAACCCCTCCCCTAATTACCAAAGCACTATTGTAGGGTGATTTAAAATCATCGTGCAATAAGTTATATAACACTGTGATGTTGATTCCTCCTCGACCAAATACCGGTTGAAAGGTTCCACCTCCTATAAAAAGTCCTGGTACCCATTCACGAGTGGTTCCTTGAGAGCCATCTAAAGCTGGAAATTGTGTATTCAAAGTTTCGAACTCTCCATGAACAAAGTAGTTATCTATAACTGTGTGTCTTAAAAATGCTCGTCCACCATACACACTACTTTGCACTTTAAAATCTCCACCTCCAAAAACTTGAAACTCTCTGGACAAATACAAATAAGTTAGCCCCATTCCAACAGAAAAGTCTTCATTGACCATGTACCCAGCTAATGGGGATACATCAATATAGGTAAATCTTGTACCAAGGTTAAAGGAGAAATTTCCACCAAAATACACTCTATCCTTAAAGCTTAAAGAGTCTTGTTCTTCTTCGAAATATATCTGTGCCTGGCTAGCAGAAGCCGCACCAATAATAAACAATGCTGTAAACAATAACTTTTTCATACACTTGGTAAACGAAAAAGTCCTCGAAAGAGGACTTTAAACATGATATTTTTTTCTAGTCTTCAGAGACCACAACGTAGAGGTCTTCGGAAGGTTTTTTCATCAGGTACTTTTCTCTTGCAAACTTTTCCAATAAGGCCTTATTGGTACTTAGTTCTTCTTTATCCTTTAGCACCTGTATTTTCTTATCCTTATAATATTCCTTCTGAGCTTTTAAAGCATTCAGCTTCTTGGTCATTTTGATTTGCGAAACAATATCATTTGAGTCGACCAAAAACATCCATACAAGAAAGAATGTACCCAATAGGAAGTAGAAGTTTTTAAAGATTTTGGGAATCTTGGCGAAAGGATTCATATAGTAAATATACAGAACATTTTATATCAATGTCAAAAAACGAAAAAGGGCATCGAAGAATCGACATCCAATTAAGCCATAATTTCTCATAAACATAAAAACAATATGGAGTACTATAAACGTATATCCACTGCTATACCAAAATCAATTCTAAATAAATTATCTCTTTCCTCAAGTTCTAAAACTTGACCATTAGGAGCCTTCCACTTACCCACTGTTGTTCCTTCAACCCCAAAGTCAAAACCAATTCCAAAATTAGGTGAGACCATCAACCTATACCCTATACTCGTAGAAAGCCCTAAATTCCCTCCTTTAAAGGCATCAAAGCGATTCACTTCTGATTTATATGACATATACCCTAAGGAGTAATCAATGAAGTACAAGTTATTATCCTTAGCTCCAAAGCTTCCATATTGTTGATAAACAGCTCCAATATATGATACACTATGTCTTTCTGTATTACCTAACAACCTTGCTTCTCTACTTTTGAAAGAGGTAAAAAGAAGCCCTAAAGCAGAGCTTTGATCATCAAATGGAATCAATGCTTTGAATTTCATAGTACCTCCCTTCTTCAAATCCTTACCATAAGCTTCTTCAGCCGCATTGCTTGATTCAAATTTTGCCGTTCTCCACGAGCTATTTACACTCACGCTAAAAATGAACTTATCGATGTCAACTTCAAGGTTAGAATCAGAGTTGACTTGAGCGTAACTTTGAGACAAAATTGAAAGCAATATGCTTAAACAGAAAAGGGGCTTCAAATTTAATCTATTCATATTTTGATTTTTAAATTCCTGACTCTTAATTATGGTACATATCTGAGGTCAACTTCTTGATGGTTTTTCCAGTCTCTTTTAGTTTTGCATACTTCTCCTGAATTCGCTTAATCATACTTTCCAACTTCTTTTGCTCCTTTGACAATTCATCCTCAGTAAAACTCCTCTCTTTATTCTTAGCCAGCAGTTTCAAAACTCTTTTAAGGTGTTTTGAATATTTTTTATCATTCTTATCTAATGGTTTAAAGGATGCAGCTGCCTTTAAAGCTCCAAGCTTAACACTGGTATCTAAAATATAAACTTTGCCTTCAGTCATATCAGCTTCTATGAAATCAGTATTTTCAGATTTAACCCAAAACAAGTGCTCTCCGGGGTCAACTTCATAAACCATATATTTTCCACCGTTAAACTTCCCTAGATATTTTTCTCCATGAAAGAAACTGAACTTCACGATTGGGGCAGCAGTAGAAGTTCTCATTATATATACCATAGCCTTTCCAGGGCTTGGTTTTCTAAGCGTTAATTCCTGTGCACTTACAGTATAAAAACAAACACTCATTACAACAAACAGTAAAAATCTATTCATAAATCATATATTTAATTTATTGTCAATATATCACAATTGTAACATGTACACAAACAGCGTTTACCAAACCAGAAACATTTAGGTGATCGAAAGGCAAAAATGCCTTCGCCTTCCGATCACGATTATCTAATAAGCCTTTCTGAAATCCTTTCCAGGAAACTTGGCTACCTCACCCAACTCTTCTTCAATTCTTAAAAGTTGGTTGTATTTAGCCATTCTATCAGACCTTGAAGCAGATCCAGTCTTGATTTGTCCGGTGTTCAAGGCTACAGCCAAATCTGCGATAGTATTGTCTTCCGTTTCTCCAGATCTATGAGACATCACTGCCGTATAGCCATTTCTATTGGCAAGGCTTACTGCTTCTATTGTCTCAGTAAGTGTACCTATCTGGTTTACTTTAATAAGAATTGAATTAGCTATGTCATTATCAATCCCTTTTTGGAGCCTTGTTACATTTGTAACAAACAAGTCATCTCCTACCAACTGTACTTTGTCTCCGATTTTCGATGTAAGTGCTTTCCAGCCTTCCCAATCATCTTCGAACATACCATCCTCGATTGAAACAATTGGATACTTTTCACAAAGTTCAGCCAGGTAATCGGCCATTTCTACCGGTGAAAGTTTCTTTCCTGTAGAATCTTTGAAGTAGTAAACATTTTCATCTTCAAGATAAAACTCAGAAGAAGCCACATCTAATGCGTAAACTACATCATCTCCAACTTTGTAACCAGCCTTCTCAACTGCCTCAGAAATCACCTGTAAAGCCTCAGCATCTGAGCCGAGGTTAGGAGCAAATCCACCTTCATCACCAACGTTTGTAGCTAAGCCTCTTGATGACAACACCTTTTTGAGGTTATGGAATATTTCTGCACCCATTCTGATAGAATCAGAAAATGTTTCTGCACCTACTGGCATAATCATAAACTCCTGAAAGTCTATAGAATTATCAGCATGCGAACCTCCATTGATGATGTTCATCATTGGGACCGGTAAGGTATTTGCACTTACTCCTCCAACATATCTGTACACTGGCAGGCCTAGTTCAGCAGCAGCAGCTTTAGCTACGGCCAAAGACACTCCCAGGATAGCATTTGCACCAATCCGGCTCTTATTTTCAGTGCCATCTACCTCAATCATGATCTTATCGATCAGGTTTTGTTCAAATACTGAAAAACCAATTAATTCTGCAGCCAATTCATCATTCACATTTCTGACTGCATTTAAAACTCCTTTTCCCAGATACTCATTATCTCCGTCACGAAGTTCTACTGCTTCATGCGCTCCAGTTGATGCTCCAGAAGGAACAGCCGCTCTGCCTAACACTCCATTTTCAGTAACTACATCTACTTCAACTGTAGGATTTCCTCTTGAATCGAGGATTTGTCTGGCATGAATACTTTCTATTAAACTCATTGTCTATTTTCGTTCTATTTGAAAAGGTTGATAAATTGATCGAACAAATAACGTGAATCGTGAGGGCCCGGAGAAGACTCAGGGTGATATTGTACGGAAAACGTTTTCTTACCTTTCACTTGAATACCTGCACAGGTATCATCATTCAGGTTCACATGGGTTAATTCAACCACTTCTGAGTTCTCAACATCTTCTCGGCTTACTGCAAATCCATGATTTTGAGAGGTAACTTCACTTTTCCCGGAAACAAGGTTCTTTACCGGGTGATTTAAACCTCTGTGGCCATTATGCATTTTAAAAGTAGATATCCCACAGGCAAGTGAAATAATTTGATGGCCCAGGCAAATGCCAAACAATGGTTTATCTGATGCCATAATTTTTTTAGCTGTTTCTATCGCATAGTCCATCGATGAAGGATCACCAGGTCCATTTGAAAGAAAATACCCGTCAGGGTTCCACTCAGCCATTTCTTCGAAAGTAGTTTTAGCGTTGAAAACTTTCAAGTATGCGCCTCTGCTAGCTAAGTGTTTAAGTATGCTTGTTTTCACTCCCAGGTCTAATACAGCTACCTTATGTGAGGCATTTTCATCTCCAACAAAGTAAGATTCTTTAGTACTGACGAACGAAGAAAGTTCAAGCCCGTCCATTGAAGGTACTTCGGCAAGTTTTAACTGAAGCTCTTCGTCTGAAAAGTCCTCTGAAGAGATAATGGCATTCATTGCCCCTTTATCTCTAATATGGCGCACAAGAAGACGAGTATCCAATTCAGAAACACCAACAATATTGTTTTCCTCGAGGTAATCCTGCAAGGAGCCATCCGCAGTATTTCTGCTAAAATCTTCAGAGAAAGTGTTTACTACCAAACCGGCAATCTTTGGAGTGGCCGATTCTTGTTCAGAATCCTCAACACCATAGTTTCCGATATGCGATGTGGTGTTCACCACAATTTGGCCATAATAAGAAGGATCAGTATATATTTCCTGATACCCTGTCATTCCTGTATTGAAGCAAATTTCAGCTCCTACAGTTCCAATTTTTCCGATTGCAATTCCTTCAAAGCGAGAGCCATCTTCTAGTAAGAGGACTGCTTTTTTCCGAGATAGATTCAATGTATTCTGAGACATATTTTGATTGGCGTGCGACTTTTCGCATCGTGCAAAAATAAGCTCAAATATTTAGTCGCCAAAATGATTTACAAAGAAGGGAGTTGGAAGTGAAAAGTTTGAAGAGTTACCTAGTGATTCTTCATGCTGTTTAGTTAAGAAGTATACAAACAATGAGCACAAAGTAAAGCAACAAAAAAGGGATTGAGCTATCGCTCAATCCCTTTAAAGTTTATCAAAATCAGGAGTTATTCTCCGTCTTTCTTTTCTTCTTCTTCTTCTGCATCATCGGCAGGTGCCTCTGGTGCTTCTTCAGCTTCAGCAGCAGGTGCTTCTTCAGTTGCAACCTCAGTAGTTTCTTCCACTTCCGCCTCAACTGCTTCCACCTCTTCTACTGGTGCTTCTTCCACTACTTCAGCTACAGGAGCCTCGACAGCAGCGTCTTTCTTCTTACCACCTCTTCTACTTCTCTTAGCTTTAGGAGCCGGAGCGGCTTCAGCCAATAGTAACTCATTGTAATCAACAAGTTCAATGATACACATGTCAGCATTATCACCTAACCTGTTATTGGTTTTGATAATTCTGGTGTACCCACCTGGACGAGTTGCTACTTTTTCAGCTACTTCATTGAAAAGCGTAGTAACTGTTTCCTTGTCTTGCAAATAAGAGAAAACAACTCTTCTAGAATGAGTAGTATCGTCTTTCGCCTTTGTAATCAACGGCTCAACGTACTTTCTCAAGGCTTTCGCCTTTGCTACAGTAGTTGTGATTCGCTTATGCTGAATCAAAGAAGAAGCCATATTAGACAGCATCGCTTTTCTATGCGGAGCTGTTCTACTTAAGTGATTAAATTTCTTCCCGTGTCTCATTTCTCTTAATCTTCCTCGAGTTTATATTTGGACAAGTCCATACCAAAAGTAAGATTCTTCTCTGCCACAAGCTGCTCTAGCTCTGCCAAAGATTTCTTACCAAAGTTTCTAAATTTCATCATGTCAGAAATCTCCAACCTCACTAAATCACCTAGAGAGCGCACATCAGCTGCTTTAAGACAGTTGTATGCTCTTACTGAAAGGTCAAGGTCATTAAGGTTAGTTTTCAATAACTTACGCATGTGAAGCATTTCTTCATCTACCTGCTCTGGCTCATCTAATGCTCCTGTTTCCAGAATCATGTTTTGATCAGAGAACAACATGAAGTGTTGAATCAAAATATGCGCTGCACCTTTTAATGCATTTTCAGGGTGGATAGAACCATCGGTTTTAATATCCAACACAAGCATTTCGTAGTCAGTTTTCTGCTCTACCCTTGTATTCTCCACACTGTACTTCACATTTTTGATTGGAGTGAAGATTGCATCAATCGGAATAAAACCAAACACTTGCTCTGAAGGCTTGTTTTCTTCAGCAGGAAGATATCCTCTTCCTTTTTCTATGGTTAGCTCAATTTCGAACTTGATGCCATTATCTAAATGACAAACAACGTCTTCAGGGTTAAGGATTTCAAATGCACTAGTGAATTTTCCAATATCACCCGCAGTGAACTTATCCTGTCCTTCGATTGTCACATTTATTTTGTTGTCAACAGTGTCAGAAATCTTTTTGAATCTTACTTTTTTAAGGTTCAAGATGATTTCAGATACGTCTTCTACAACGCCCTCAATAGTTGAGAACTCATGCAGAACACTAGGAATTTTAATTCCCGTGATCGCGTAACCTTCCAAAGAAGAAAGCAATATCCTTCTAAGTGCATTACCAATAGTTACCCCGTAACCTTTTTCCAATGGTTTAAATGTGAACAGACCGTGAAAATCGTCTGCCTTCTCCATCACCACCTTCTCCGGGATTTGAAATGCTAGTATTGACATATATCTAAAATTTAAAGGTTCTTAAATGTATTATTTAGAATAAAGCTCGACTATTAGCTGCTCTTTAATGTTCTCAGGAATATCTTCCCTTGAAGGAACATTAACAACTCTACCAGTCATATCTGCATTATTCCATTCTAACCATGGGTACTTCTGTGCGGAATTACCTCCTAGGCTATCTGTAATAATCTCAAGAGATTTAGACTTCTCTCTAACACCAATTACGTCTGTTGGCAATACATGGTAAGAAGGAATGTTCAACACTTCGCCATTCACTGTTATGTGCTTGTGCGAAACCAGTTGTCTTGCTCCTCTTCTCGTTGGAGCAATTCCTAATCTGTATACCACGTTGTCTAATCTTGTCTCCAATAACTGAAGTAAGATCTCACCTGTAATACCTGATCTTCTTGAAGCTTTGTCAAACAAGTTTGCAAACTGCTTTTCTAATACACCATAAGTGTATTTCGCTTTCTGCTTCTCCATTAACTGGATAGCATATTCAGATTGCTTTCTTCTTCTACCTCTGCCATGTTGGCCGGGAGGGTAAGCTTTCTTTTGTAATGCTTTGCTGTGACCAAAAATAGGATCATTAAATCTCCTTGCAATTTTAGCCTTTGGACCTCTATATCTTGCCATTACTACTTAATTTCTTAATTAAACTCTTCTTCTTTTTGGAGGACGACACCCGTTGTGTGGTAGTGGAGTTACGTCACGAATAACAGTCACTTCAATACCAGTATTCTGGATAGTTCTGATAGCAGATTCTCTACCTGCTCCAGGTCCCTTTACAAAGACTTCTACTTTTCTTAAACCCAGATCGTAAGCCTTTTGAGCACAATCCTGAGCTGCTTGTTGAGCAGCATATGGTGTATTTTTCTTTGAGCCTTTAAAGCCCATTTTTCCTGCCGAAGCCCAAGAGATCACCTGACCTTGTTGGTTGGTCAAAGAGATGATGATATTGTTAAAAGACGCTTTAATATGCGCCTGTCCAAGTGCATCAACCTTTACTACTCTCTTTCTAGCTTTATCTTTTCTTTTCTCAGCCATCTTAGAATATTTTTTTAGGCATTAACCTATCAATTACTTAGTTGCCTTTTTCTTGTTAGCTACTGTCTTTCTCTTACCTTTTCTGGTTCTAGAGTTATTCTTGGTATGTTGACCACGAACAGGTAACCCTCTTCTATGTCTCAACCCTCTGTAACATCCAATGTCCATCAATCGCTTGATATTCAATTGAACTTCAGATTTAAGAACACCCTCGATCTTAAACTCTTCACTAATGATGGTTCTGATCGCTTTCTGCTGATCATCGTCCAAGTCACCGATTTTAGTATTGATATCAATACCAGCTTTGCCTAAAATATAGTTAGCAGAGCTACGACCAATACCGAAAATGTATGTTAAACCAATTTCGGCTCTCTTGTGATCTGGAATATCTACTCCTGAAATCCTTGCCATAATTATCCTTGTCTTTGTTTGAATCTAGGATTCTTCTTGTTAATCACGTACAATTTTCCGTTTCTACGGATTATCTTACAATCAGCACTACGCTTTTTGATAGATGCCTTTACTTTCATCGTTATTTATTTATACCTGTAAGTAATTCTTCCTTTTGTCAAATCGTAAGGCGACATTTCAAGTTTTACCTTGTCACCCGGTAATATTTTAATGTAGTGCATTCTCATTTTCCCAGAGATATGCGCCAACACAACGTGTCCGTTTTCTAATTCAACACGGAAGGTTGCATTAGGCAAAGCCTCTACAATTGTTCCGTCTTGTTCTATCGATCCTTGTTTAGCCATATTAAAAGTTTACTACTTCTTCTATGTATTTATGTGTTGTTAACACTTCAGTTCTATCCTTAAAAATGGCCACAGTATGCTCATAATGTGCTGATGGTTCACGATCTCTCGTTCTAATAGTCCATCCATCACTTTCCTGAACAATATTGCGAACTCCCAGATTAACCATAGGCTCAATAGCAATTACCAAACCTTCGTTCAATTTAGGACCTCGGCCACGTTTTCCGTAATTCGGCACTTCTGGTCCTTCATGTAGGTTTCTACCTAATCCATGACCAACCAACTCTCTAACTACAGTATAGCCTCTATCTTCCACATACTTCTGGATGGCGAAAGCTACATCTCCAATTCGATTGCCAAACCGGGCCTCTTCAATACCTTTATACAACGACTCTTTCGTTGCTTTAAGAAGTGATAATTTCTCTGGGGGAATTTCTCCTACTGGGTATGTATAAGCGGAGTCGCTATGAAAACCTTTGTAGAAGACTCCACAATCTATAGAGATTATATCACCGTCTTTCAATTCATATTCGCCTGGAAAACCATGAACTACTACTTCGTTCACAGAAATACAAAGCGTTGCTGGAAATCCATTGTATCCTTTAAAGGATGCTTTGGCTCCATGATCTGCGATAAATTCTTCAGCGATCTTATCGAGATCTTTTGTTTTTATGCCAGGCTTTACGTGCTTGGCTACTTCTCCATGGGCTTTCCCTAAAATTTGGGCACTCTCACGAATAAGTTCAATTTCTTCTTCAGTCTTATAAAAGATCATCTTACGCAACGGCTACACCACCACCTTGAGATCTTCCTCTCATCTTGCCTGATTTCATCATCCCCTCATAATGTCTCATGAGTAGATAACTTTCAATCTGTTGCAAAGTATCTAATATTACACCCACCATAATCAATAGCGATGTTCCTCCATAGAAATATGAGAACTGCTGCCCTACACCTGCATTATAAGCAAAGGTTGGTAGTACTGCAATAATCGCCAAGAATACAGATCCTGGTAAAGTAATTTTATCCATTACGTCTCCAATAAAATCAGACGTTGGCTTTCCAGGTTTAATTCCCGGAATAAATCCTCCATTCCGCTTCAAGTCATCAGCCATACTTGATGGGTTAACTGTAATAGCGGTATAAAAGAATGTAAATGCAATGATTAGCACACCAAACACAACATTGTATTGCCATGAGTACGGATTACTAAAAGCAACCATAATACTCTGCGCTACATCACTCTCATCGGCCCATATCTGACCTATAAGTGTAGGCAATATCATTAAGGCCTGAGCGAAAATAATTGGCATTACACCAGAAGCATTTACCTTCAGAGGAATAAACTGGCGTTGTCCGCCATATACTTTTCCACCTACTACCTGCTTTGCATATTGTACTGGTATTCTTCTTGTCGCTTGTACAAGTGCAACTGTTACAACTACTACAAAGAACAATACTACAATCTCAACTACAGAGAATAGTGCCCTACCGATTCCGTTTGTCTCAACAAACTCGAACCAAGCAGCTCCTGGTAAGCTTGAAATGATACCAATCATAATCAGCATCGAAATACCATTTCCAATTCCTTTATCAGTAATCTTCTCTCCTAACCACATGCAGAACATGGTTCCGGAAGTGATAAGTACCATAGAAGAAATTAAGAATAAAGTTGGATCCACGTTAGGAGATACGGCCCCTGCTTGTATGATTGTAACTTTAATATAGCCGAAACTCTGAGCGAGTGTCACAAGAATAGTTAATACTCTTGTTATCTGTGTAATCTTCTTACGTCCAGACTCACCCTCTTTCTGCATTTTCTGGAAACTAGGTACAGCTACTGTCATCAACTGAATTACAATTGATGCAGAGATATATGGCATAATACCTAAACCAAAAAGGGAAGCCCTGCTAAAAGAGCCTCCTAATAGTGTATTAAGAATTCCTAGAATACCACCATCAGTATCTGTCAACTGAGCAGGATCAACACCTGGTAGTACAACAAAAGAACCTAGTCTAAAAATTATAAGGAATCCAAGGGTCGCAACAATTCTATTCCTAAGCTCCTCAATTTTAAAAATGTTCGATATGGTGGTAAAGAATTTCTTCATTGAATTAAAGGTTTGTAACGGTTCCTCCTACTTTCTCAATTGCAGCTGTTGCGCTTGCAGAAAATTTGTGAGCCGATACATCAACTTTAGATGTTAACTCTCCTCTTCCTAGGATTTTGATTAGATCATTCTTTCCTGCTAAACCATTAGCAATTAAAGTTTCTGATGTAATCGTAGTCTCGCCTGTCTTCTCAGCAAGTTGTTGCAAAGTATCTAAATTGATCGCTTTGTACTCAACTCTATTAGGACTTGTGAAACCAAACTTAGGAACACGTCTCTGAAGTGGCATTTGTCCACCTTCAAATCCAGCTTTTCTAGAGTAACCAGATCTTGATTTGGCACCTTTATGACCTCTTGTAGAAGTACCACCTCTACCAGATCCCTGGCCTCTTCCTATTCTCTTACTATTTTTAGTAGAACCTTCTGCAGGTTTTAATGTGTTCAGTCTCATCTTATGCTTCCTTTACAGATACAAGGTGATTTACTTTATTAACCATTCCAGCAATCTGAGGAGTTAATTCAACTTCTACAGATCTATTGATTTTACCAAGACCTAAAGCCTGGATAGTTCTCTTTTGTCTTTGAGGTCTATCGATGGTACTTTTTACTTGAGTAATGATAACTTTTCCCATGATCTATTAACCGTTAAAAACTTTGCTTAATTCAACACCTCTTTGCTGGGCTACAGCGTAAGGATCTCTCATTTGTAGTAATGCATCAAAAGTTGCTTTTACCACGTTGTGTGGATTTGAAGAACCTTTAGACTTAGCCAGTACATTATGAATACCTGCGCTTTCAAACACAGCACGCATAGCACCACCAGCAATTACTCCGGTACCTTCTGAAGCTGGCTTAACTAAAACCAAACCTCCACCATACTTACCAAGCACTTCGTGAGGAACAGTACCTTTAAATACTGGCACCTTCACTAAGTTCTTCTTAGCATCATCAATTCCTTTAGTAATCGCGTCTGTTACTTCATTGGCTTTTCCCAATCCGTAACCCACAACTCCGTCACCATTTCCTACTACTACAATAGCAGAAAAGCTAAATCTTCTACCACCTTTTACTACTTTGGCAACCCTTTTAATGGCAACAACTTTTTCCTTCAAGTCGATGTCACTAGCCTTAATCAAATTTATTTTCTGTGTCATCGTCATTAAAATTTAAGGCCACCTTCTCTAGCTCCCTCTGCCAAAGCTTTCACTTTGCCATGGTACACGTAGCCGTTTCTATCAAATACTACTTCGGTAACACCACCAGCCACAGCCTTCTCTGCCAACTTCTTACCTACTTCCTTAGATTTTTCAATGTTTGTATTCTCCTTAGCGCCTAACTCGGCAGAAGAAGCTGAAAACAAAGTATGTCCCTTCTCATCATCGATGATCTGAGCATAAATCTTTGCATTACTCTTGAAAACTGAAATTCTAGGTCTTTCAGATGTACCAGATATCTTTCTTCTGATACCTCTCTTTATTCTAAGTCTACTATTACTAACAGCCATGATACCTTATTTAGCAGCAGTTTTACCAGCTTTTCTTCTAATTTGCTCCCCAACGAATCTAACTCCTTTACCTTTATAAGGCTCCACTTTTCTAAGCGACCTAATTTTGGCAGCTACCTGACCAATCAATTCCTTATCATGACTGGTAAGTGTAACAATAGGATTCTTTCCCTTCTCCATTTTAGCTTCTGTCTTCACCTCTTGGGGAACAGCTAAATAGATATTGTGAGAGTAACCAAGGTTTAGTTCTAAAACATTGTTAGAAACAGATGCTTTATAACCAACACCCACAAGTTCTAATTCTTTTTTGAAGCCTTCATTTACCCCCACAACCATATTATTGATTAGTGAACGATATAAACCATGAAGTGCCTTATGTCTTTTTTGCTCAGTAGGTCTTTCTACTTTAAGCACACCTTCTTCTTGCGATACTTTGATATCAGGATTTACTTCCTGACTCAACTCTCCTTTAGGACCTTTTACAACTACCACATTTTCAGCAGTAATTTCAACGGTTACTCCCGCAGGCAAATTTATAGGTTGATTACCAATTCGTGACATAGCTTTCTTATATTAATAAACGTGACACAAAATTTCTCCACCTATATGCTGAGCTCTAGCTTCTTTATCGGTCATAATACCTTTTGAAGTAGATACAATTGCTATACCCAAGCCATTCAATACTCTTGGTAATTCGTTAGCACCAGCATACTTTCTCAAACCAGGCTTACTGATTCTTTCTAGTTTAACTATGGCTGGTTGCTTAGTAGAAGGGTTGTACTTCAAGGCAATCTTAATGTTACCTTGGTGACCAGTTTCTTCGAATTTGAAGTTTCTGATGAACCCTTTATCGTGCAATACTTTTGTGATTTCCTTCTTCACCTTGGAAGCCGGAACCTCGACTATTCTATGATTCGCACTGATGGCGTTTCGTAGTCGAGTTAAATAATCTGCTATTGGATCAGTCATTTTTTTAGTTTTTGGCCCTCCTTCGAGCGCCTCACTCTGGCGATATCTCCCAGAAATGAATATTATATAAAAGTTAAATACCTTCCGGCCCAAACCGGCCTGCAAAGGTATTAAATAAATTCAGTTATTAAAAGAAAAATAGATTACCAACTTGCCTTAGTAACGCCAGGTATTTTTCCAGCCGAAGCCATCTCTCTGAAAGTCACCCTTGAGATACCGAATTTCCTCATGTATCCTTTAGGACGACCTGTTAGCTTACATCTGTTATGTAATCTAACAGGAGAAGCATTTCTAGGTAATTTATCTAAACCTATGTAATCACCTTCAGCCTTAAGTTTAGCTCTTTTAGCAGCATACTTTGCCACAAGCCTTTCTCTTTTTCTTTCTCTAGCTTTTATTGATTCTCTAGCCATTTCTAGTCGTTATTTTTTTTACCTCCAGCGAAAGGCATACCTAACGCCTTCAACAATTCATAACTTTCTTCATCAGAATTTGCGGTAGTCACAAAGGTGATATCCATACCAGAGATCTTGTTTATCTTATCGATAGAAATCTCTGGGAAAATGATTTGCTCTTTAACACCCAAGGTATAATTACCTCGACCGTCAAACCCTTTATCCTTTACTCCTCTAAAATCTCTAACTCTTGGAAGCGCAATATTCAATAAACGATCAATGAATTCATACATTCTATCGCCTCTCAATGTCACTCTTGCTCCAATAGGCATTCCTTCTCTAAGTTTAAAGTTAGAGATTGAATTCTTAGCAACGGTAGGAACTGCTTTCTGACCAGTAATTGTCGTTAACTCTTCAACTCCAATATCAACCAACTTTTTATCGGCCACTGCAGCACCAATACCTTTATTAACAACCACTTTAGTGATTTTAGGCACTTGCATTACAGTAGTGTACTGGAACTTATCTTTAAGAGCAGGAATTATTTCCTCTCTGTATTTATCTTTTAATCTAGGACTAGACATTCTTCTCTACCTTAATTCTTGGTTTTAAAATACCTCTCCAACTTACCATCGTCATTCAAGCGTCTTCCTGTTCTGGCAGCTTTCCCAGTTGCTGGGTCAACCACCATAAGGTTTGACAAATGAATTGGCGCTTCAGCCTTTTCAATACCTCCGTTAGGATTTGTAGCAGAAGGTTTCACATGTTTAGAAACAACATTCCAACCTGCAACAAGTGCAGTGTATTTAGACGTGTTAACTTCTAATACCTCGCCTTCTTTTCCTTTATAATTACCAGAAAGGATTCTGACTTTGTCACCCTTTCTGACGTGAAGTTTTTTAGCCTTACTCATAATTATAGTACTTCTGGAGCTAGTGAAACAATCTTCATGAATTGCTTTTCACGCAATTCTCTTGCAACTGGACCAAACATACGAGTACCTCTTGGTTCGTCATTCTGGTTCAATAATACAGCAGCGTTATCCTCAAATCTGATGTAAGAACCGTCTTTACGTCTTACTTCTTTTTTTGTTCTAACTACCACCGCCTTGGATACTGTACCCTTTTTAAGGCTACTTGAAGAGTGAGCTGATTTCACAGAAACTACAATCATATCACCCACGCTAGCGTACTTTCTTTTAGTACCTCCTAGCACACGGATACAAAGCACCTCTTTAGCACCACTATTATCCGCTACATTAAGTCTTGATTCTTGCCTGATCATAATTATTTAGCTCTTTCAATAACCTCAATAAGTCTCCAACGCTTGTTCTTACTCAGCGGACGAGTCTCCATGATTTTTACAGTATCACCGATACCACAATCATTTTTCTCGTCATGAGCGGCAAATTTGGAAGTTTTCTTAACAAACTTTCCATAAATCGGGTGCTTTTCTCTTCTTTCCACAGCTACAGTTATGGTTTTATCCATTTTGTTGCTGGTAACAATCCCAATTCTTTCTTTTCTAAGATTTCTAGTCTCCATGCTCATCTATTTAGCAAGTTCCTTAGCCCTTAATTCTGTTTTCAATCTTGCGATCAGCTTTTTTGCCTGTCTGATCTTCATTGGATTTTCAATAGGAGAAATCGCATGTGCAAAATTCAACTTCTGAAGACTATCGGTCTCTGCAGCAATTTTTTCAAGTAGCTCTTCACTTGAAAGAGCTTTGATTTCTGAATTTTTCATAACTATCCAACGTAATCTCTACGTACAACAAATTTTGTAGAAACAGGAAGTTTCTGAGCCGCAAGCCTTAATGACTCTTTGGCCAATTCTATATTAACACCTGAAGATTCGAATAAGATTGTTCCAGGCTTAACTATGGCTACCCAGTAATCTGGCGCTCCTTTACCTTTACCCATCCTTACTTCAGCTGGTTTACTCGTAATAGGTTTGTCCGGAAAAATTCTAATCCAAACTTGACCTTCCCTTTTCATAGCTCTGGTCATTGCAATACGAGCAGCCTCTATCTGGCGACTTGTAATCCAACCTGGCTCTAGGGACTTAATACCAAACGTACCGAAAGACAAAGTATGGCCTCTTTGTGCTACTCCGCGAACGCGGCCTTTTTGCATCTTTCTGTACTTAGTTCTTTTTGGCTGTAACATCTTCTCTGTTATTTAAAAAGGTGATTACTTCTTTCTGTTGTTTCTGTTAGGTCTTCTTCCTCCAGAACCTCTTCTATCTCCACCCATCTGGCTGTTTCCGGCTCCTACATTTGGAGAAAGATCTCTCTTACCTAATACTTCACCTTTGAAGATCCATACTTTGATACCAATCTTACCATAAACTGTATCTGCCTCAGAAATTGCATAATCAATATCAGCTCTAAGTGTATGCAAAGGAATTCTACCTTCCTTGTACATTTCGGTACGTGCCATTTCAGCACCACCTAATCTACCAGAACACTTGATTTTGATTCCTTGAGCACCTACTCTAACAGCAGAAGCAATAGCCTGCTTCATAGCTCTTCTGTATGAAATTCTAGCCTTTAATTGTTGGGCAATTGACTCACCTACTAACTTGGCATCCAATTCAGGCCTCTTGATCTCAAAGATATTGATTTGAACATCTTTACCAGTTAGCTTTTTGAGCTCTTCTTTAATTCGATCTACTTCCTGACCACCTTTACCGATAACAACTCCAGGTCTTGCAGTATGTACAGTAATTGTGATTCTTTTGATGGTACGTTCAATGATTATCTTAGAGATTCCTCCCTTTGGGATACGAGCATTGATGTATTTTCTGATTTCCTGGTCTTCTACCAATTTACTTGGGAAGTCTTTTCCACCGTACCAGTTGGAGTCCCAACCTCTAACGATGCCTAAGCGGAAACCAATAGGATTTACTTTCTGTCCCATCTTTTAATTATTATCAGTTTCGTTACTTACTTCTTCTACTACTTCAGCGGTAACATTCGTATCGTTCTTAGAAGCGATAACAAGTGTCACGTGATTAGATCTTTTTCTGATTCTATGAGCTCTGCCTTGTGGAGCTGGTCTCAATCTCTTGAGCATTCTACCTCCATCTACAGTTATTGACTTGATAAAAAGATCAGCGTCTTCAAGTCTAGCATCCTCATTCTTAATCTGCCAGTTAGATATTGCAGACAACAATAACTTCTCTAATCTTGCCGCGCCCTCTTTAGATTCAAATTTCAAAATGTTCAAAGCTCGATTCACTTGCTCGCCTCTAATCAGGTCCGCAACCATTCTCATTTTTCGAGCAGATGTAGGAACATTATTAAGTTTAGCTATTGCATCCATTATCTTCTCTTATCTTTTTTAGCGATGTGACCTCTGAAATTTCTGGTTGGAGAAAACTCACCGAATTTATGTCCCACCATGTTTTCAGTTACAAAGACAGGAATAAACTTATTTCCATTATGTACTGCGAAGGTATGACCAACAAAGTCAGGAGATATCATTGATCTTCTGGACCAGGTCTTGATTACTGATTTCTTGCCAGATTCATTCATAGCATCGACTTTATTTTCAAGCCTGAAATCGATATAAGGTCCTTTTTTTAATGAACGTGCCATTGTTGATTATTTCTTCTTTTTACCAATTATCAATTTATTCGAGTACTTCTTAGGCGTTCTGGTCTTCTGACCTTTAGCGTAAAGACCGTTTCTTGATCTAGGATGGCCTCCAGAAGATTTTCCTTCACCACCACCCATTGGGTGATCAACCGGGTTCATTACTACACCTCTTACTCTTGGCCTTCTACCCAACCATCTCTTACGGCCGGCTTTACCAAGATTAACATTCATATGCTCTGAATTCCCAACTGAACCAATAGTAGCCATACACGTAACAAGAATATTTCTCATTTCGCCAGAAGGTAATTTCAAAGTAGCATACTTACCATCTCTGGCCACTAACTGAACATATGAACCAGCACTTCTTGCCAATGCAGCACCCTTACCAGGTTTAAACTCTACATTGTGGATAATAGTACCTAAAGGGATTTTAGAAAGAGGAAGTGCATTTCCTACTTCAGGAGCAACATTCTCTCCAGACACAACTGTCTGTCCTACTTGCAATCCATTAGGAGCAATTATATATCTTTTTTCACCATCAGCATAGAACAACAAAGCTACTCTAGCAGATCTTGACGGATCATACTCAACACTCTTTACTGTCGCTGGTACATCAAACTTCTCTCTTTTGAAGTCAACGATTCTTAGTTTCCTTTTATGACCACCACCCATGTACCTCATGGTCATTTTACCAGTGTTATTTCTACCACCAGATCTTTTCAAAGGAGCCAACAACGACTTCTCAGGAGTAGCCGTAGTCACATCTGCGAAATCAGGAGCTATTCTAGCTCTTGTTCCCGGTGTCATTGGTCTTAGTTTCTTAACGCCCATTGTTATCTAATTAAATGCCGCTATAAAAATCGATTACTTCTCCTTCAGCAACAGTTACTATTGCTTTCTTGAAAGAGTTCTTTCTACCAGAAATGATTCTAGACTTAGTATATCTAGACTTCATTTTACCTTGATATCTCATGGTGTTTACGTCTTCTACTGTAACACCGTATGTATCTTCTACAGCCTTCTTGATCTGTACCTTGTTAGCATTCTCATCAACGATGAAGCCGTACTTACCGCTCTCGTTAAGGGCTGATACTTTCTCTGTTACTAAAGGTTTCTTTAAAATGCTCATGCCTCTTTACTTTAGTATGTTTTCAAGTTTCTCTACAGAACTCTCGCTGATAAGTAAATTATCCGCATTCAACACATCATATGTATTCAAAGTATCTGCGGTAGTTACTTTAGCATTCTGCAAATTGCGACCTGAGATAGCCACATTTTTATCTTCGTTAGAAATCACCAAAAGTGTTTTCTTATCGGCTACAGAAAGATTAGTGAGCAAATTCACAAACTCTTTTGTCTTAGGAGCTTCAAAAGAGAAATCCTCCAGAACAATCACGTTGTTATCTTTTGCTTTATAAGCCAAAGCAGACTTTCTAGCCAAAGCTTTAAGTTTCTTATTCAACTTAAAACCATAGTTTCTAGGTTTAGGGCCGAATACACGTCCACCACCTCTAAACACAGGAGACTTAATACTACCAGCTCTGGCAGTACCAGTTCCTTTTTGCTTTTTTATCTTTTTAGTAGACCCAGCAATCTCAGCTCTTTCTTTTGACTTGTGCGTACCTTGACGCTGGTTAGCCAAAAACTGCTTCACATCTAGATAGATGGCATGATCGTTTGGCTCAATACCGAAGATATCATCTGAAAGATTAACCTTTCTTCCAGTGTCTTCTCCACTATTTTTTAATACTGCAATCTCCATCTTCTTATTTCTCTAGTACTACTATTGAATTCTTAGATCCAGGAACAGAACCGCTTATTACGATTAAGTTCTTTTCAGGCACAACCTTCATAACCTCAAGGTTCAATACCGTCACTCGGTCGTTACCCATTCTACCTGCCATACGAGTACCTTTAAATACTCTTGCAGGATATGAAGCACCACCAATAGAACCAGGAGCTCTCAACCTGTTGTGTTGACCGTGTGTTGCTTGTCCAACACCACCGAAGCCATGTCTTTTAACTACACCCTGAAATCCTTTACCTTTTGAGGTACCGATAGCATCAA
Organism: uncultured Roseivirga sp.; assembly: GCA_947493005.1. Taxonomy (GTDB): domain Bacteria; phylum Bacteroidota; class Bacteroidia; order Cytophagales; family Cyclobacteriaceae; genus Roseivirga. The sequence continues at coordinate 154,803 of CANLOY010000007.1, read as the reverse complement.
CAAAATCACCTTCTTTGAATACATCTCCGACATTGATCTCGTTGCCTAGTTCCACCATCCCTTCAAATTCCTCACGGAAATCTCGAAACTCAACCACATTCTTCTTAGGAGTAGTATTGGCCTTTTTAAAGTGACCTCTCAATGCGTTAGGAGTGTTTTTCTCCTTACGCTCTCCATAAGCTAATTGAACAGCTTGGTATCCGTCTGTTTCCTCATTTTTTACTTGCGTGATAACGCAAGGACCAGCCTCTATCACCGTGCATGCGACATTACGTCCATCGGCACTGTATACGCTAGTCATTCCGATTTTTTTTCCGATAATTCCAGACATCTTTTAACTCATTTACAAACCCATAAACATAGGGCTCCCGCAAAACGGACTGCAAAGATATGAATTTAATATTTTGTTACAAGGCAGGAGTTTAAAAAAAGAAGGTTTTTTGAAACCTTTTCAAGAACATGCTTTTACAAGCCCTTAAACGGAGTTTTGACTCACAAATAACTCAAAACAGCCTCTCTTAAAATAAAAAAGGCTCGCTTCTCAGCGAGCCTTTTGATTTATGTCAATTAGGTTTATTAAACCTTGATTTCAACATCAACACCTGAAGGTAATTCAAGCTTCATAAGGGCATCAACAGTTTTTGCACTTGAAGAGTAGATATCTACTAATCTTTTGTAAGTACAAAGCTGGAATTGCTCACGAGCTTTCTTATTCACGTGTGGTGATTTCAAGACTGTAAACTTCTCCTTAACTGTAGGAAGTGGAATAGGGCCACTAACAACAGCTCCAGTAGTTTTTACTGCTCTCACAATCTTCTCTGATGACTTATCCACCAGGTTGTGATCATATGACTTTAATTTGATTCTGATTTTCTGTGTCATTATAGTAAAATTTACAGCTTATTCTCCTTTAGATTTTTTAATCACTTCTTCAGCAATATTATTCGGTACACCTTCATAATGAGAGAATGTCAATGAAGCTGTTGCCCTACCTGAAGACATTGTCCTCAAGTCAGTAACGTAACCAAATAGCTCTGATAAAGGTACATCTGCCTTTACAACAGTTGAAGTACCTTTGGTATCCATACCTTTCATGATACCTCTTCTTCTGTTAAGGTCACCCGTAATACTACCAGTATATTCATCTGGAGTTACAACATCAACAGCCATTATCGGTTCCATCAATTTCGGTGCAGCTTTTCTAGCAGCCTCTTTGAAGCCAAGCCTTGCAGCCATTTCAAATGATAATGAATCTGAATCCACATCATGGAAAGAACCATGATACAATCTTACTTTCATTCTCTCAAGAGGGTAACCAGCCAAAGGACCATTTACCATCGCAGAAGCAAAACCTTTTTCAATTGCAGGGATAAATTCTCTTGGAATAACACCACCAGTGATATTATTTACAAACTGTAATCCATCCTTTTCATAATCTTCATCAGCAGGGCCGATTTCGAAAACGATATCTGCGAATTTACCTTTACCACCAGATTGCTTTTTATAAACCTCTTTGTGTTCAACCATAGAGTTGATAGATTCTTTATAAGCCACCTGTGGTGCTCCTTGGTTTACTTCAACCTTGAATTCTCTTCTCATTCGATCCATGATGATATCTAGGTGAAGCTCACCCATACCTCTTAAGATCGTTTGACCAGTTTCTTCATCTGTATGCACTCTCAATGTTGGATCTTCCTCCACTAATTTAGCAATTGCCATACCTAGCTTATCAACATCAGCCTGCGTTTTAGGCTCGATAGCATATCCAATTACCGGATCAGGGAAGTCCATTGATTCAAATACCACTTTGTGTTTCTCATCACATAGAGTGTCTCCTGTTTTGATATCCTTAAATCCAACTACCGCTGCAATATCTCCAGCGTGTAACTGAGGAATTGCATTTTGCTTATTAGCATGCATTTGGAAAATTCTTGAGATACGCTCTTTCTTGTTAGTCCTTGTATTGAATACGTAAGAACCAGATTCAAGCATTCCCGAATACGACCTTACAAAGCACAGACGACCTACAAATGGGTCAGTAGCAATTTTAAATGCTAATGCAGCGAATGGTTCGTCAGGAGAAGGCTTTCTTGAAGTCTCTTCTTCTGAATCAGGATTGGTTCCTACAATATTGTCTCTATCTAACGGTGAAGGAAGCAATTCCATCACGTAGTCAAGAAGTGTCTGAACACCTTTATTTTTAAATGCAGAACCACACATCATTGGCACAAAGTCCAAATTGATAGTAGCTTGTCTTAAGGCAGCCAAGATTTCATCTTTAGTGATAGAATCTGGATCCTCGAAGAACTTTTCCAGTAATGAATCATCGTACTCAGCGATAGCTTCTAAAAGCCCTTCTCTGTACTCAGCAACTTCATCAACCATATCAGCAGGGATTTCAATCTCTTCGAAAGTCATTCCCTGATCCTCTTCATTCCAAACAATAGCCTTGTTTTCAACCAAGTCTACCACTCCTTTGAAAGTATCTTCAGCACCAATTGGCAATTGTAAAGGAACAGCCTTGGTACCAAGCATTTCTTTAACCTGCTTACAAACATTAAGGAAGTCAGCTCCGGCACGGTCCATTTTGTTAACGAAACCGATACGAGCTACTTTATAGTTGTCAGCAAGTCTCCAGTTTGTTTCAGATTGAGGCTCAACACCATCAACAGCTGAAAACAAAAACACCAACCCATCTAATACCCTCAAAGACCTGTTAACCTCAACTGTAAAGTCAACGTGACCAGGAGTATCAATAATGTTGATGTGATATTCTTTGTTTTTATAAGGCCAAAACACAGTAGTTGCAGCAGAAGTAATTGTAATACCCCTTTCCTGCTCCTGCTCCATCCAGTCCATAGTAGCATCACCATCGTGTACTTCACCAATTTTGTGAGACACACCAGTGTAGTATAATATACGCTCGGTGGTAGTTGTTTTTCCAGCATCAATATGTGCTGCAATACCAATATTCCGAGTCAAACTTAAATCTCTTGCCATTTTATTCTAGGAATTAAAATCTAAAGTGTGAAAATGCTTTGTTGGCTTCTGCCATTCTATGTGTATCATCTTTCTTCTTAACTGCAGCACCCTCACCTTTTGAGGCAGCGATCACCTCTCCAGCTAGTTTTTCAGTCATGGTCTTCTCTCCTCTTTTTCTAGAGAACATAATCAACCACTTGATGCCAAGTGAAGTTTTACGGTTAGGTCTTACCTCGATAGGCACTTGAAAAGTGGCTCCTCCCACCCTTCTACTCTTCACTTCGACTGACGGCATGATATTACTCAATGCTTTCTTCCAAGTTTCAAGACCATTCTCACCAGTACGTTCCTCAACAAGCTCTATAGCTTTGTAAAACGTATTGTAGGCAATACTCTTCTTTCCATCGATCATTAGGTAGTTCACAAACTTTGTCACCAAAGTATCTTGGAACTTAGGATCAGGAAGAATATATCTCTTCTTTGGTTTAGCTTTTCTCATTGCTTATAAAATTGTCTATTTCTTATCTTTTGGTCGCTTAGCTCCATACTTTGATCTTCTCTGAAGACGACCACTAACTCCTGCAGTATCTAATGCACCACGGATGATATGGTATCTTACACCTGGAAGGTCTTTCACTCTTCCACCTCTGATCAATACAATGGAGTGCTCTTGGAGGTTGTGACCCTCCCCTGGGATATATGCGTTCACCTCTTTACCATTGGTCAACCTTACTCTTGCCACTTTTCTCATAGCAGAGTTAGGTTTTTTAGGTGTTGTCGTATATACCCTTGTACAAACCCCTCTTCTCTGTGGGCAGCTATCTAATGCTGGAGACTTTGACTTTGAAGTCAATTTCTTTCTGCCCTTACGTACTAGTTGATTTATAGTAGGCATTTACAATTCTTTAGATTTAATTTTCCTATTAAAAATTTCGGACTGCAAAGGTAGTAAAAGAAGTTATTGAAACAAACATGATTTCTTAAATAAAAAACCCGCCTATTATCTCTTCTAATTCCCTGTTTAATAGGAACATCTGAACAACTTCACTTCACTCTATACAATTCAACCCATCCGAACACCTTAGCTTCCCGTTTTCAATCCTCTCCAAATGGAATCTCCTTGCTGTTCAATGGGTTAACCTAGTGTTCTTCTCAGCTTGTCAGGAGACAAAAGACAAGTCTATCAGAATAGTTAATCTGACAAAGTCGAAGCTATGAGATTCTTTTACGCAAGTAACTTTCTTTTATTATAAACAACAAGGGCTCACTCCCGTATGGATCTGAGCCCTTAGTTTGTTTATTGACTACGACTACTACTTGCCGAAACCGGCCATATTCATTACCTGATAGTCCCCCAGGTTGAACAACATTATTTCCTTACTCACTTTTTTCAGTCTTATGTGTCTTTCTTCTCCATCATCTCCCTTGAAATTGAATTCCATCATAAAGCCTGGTAATTCCGACTTGTTAGCGTTATTCATTCCCGGCCAGAAACTCGTAATGTCAAGTTCTGACGAAAACCAGATATTACCTTGCCCTCCTTGTCCTTCAATCTCGTATTCATAGCTCAAGTATCCTGCAATACGTCTGGAACGGCCGGTTTTTTTAAAACCACCACCTTTGAGACTCTCTTCCTCCATCTGAAAAGCAAGGTCCTTGTAAGCATCCCCCATAATATCGGAAGACACTACCATCACTTGTTTATTCGCTTCGTCCACACTCAGTGTAAGTTGGTTATCACCATCAATAATCAACTTGCTATTATTCCCATTATCATCGTTAAAACTCAGCATTGTGGTATTTCCATTGTGTCCAACCCATGTCGTATATTTTGTTTTCGACTCGGTTACTCCATCAAATTCATAGCTCACCATATAATCGAACCGATACTGATCTGGCACTTTAGCATCTCCGCCTCCCATCATTTGCTGCATAAATTCCATTGCCCTTGATTCATCATCTGACATTGAGTCATCGCTTGTATTTACCTGAGGAACTGAGCTTGTATCTATAGTACTAACACTTGATTTACCCATTTTAGGCATCTTAAGAGGTCTATCACTTTCTAAAGTGATGGAGAAATCAAGTTTCAGGTCAACCATCATATCGATTAATTCATCATTTTCTTCATCTCCTCCCTTCCCTGAAGCAGATAAAAAAAGCGATGACTCATCCAAAGAAACTACTCTCAATTGTCCTTCTTTTAGAGCACTTCCCACTCCCCAAGGTAAGTGGGGTCTGGTGAAATAAGATACGTAAACCTTATTCTCAGAAGTATTTCCAACTTCGTACTTATCTCTATGTTTTTTCTTATCAAAATCATCCCCTATCAGGTAAAAAAGTACTCCAAAACGTTCGTTGGCAATTGCTTCAACAGACACTCCGTTTGGATGATATATGCAAATGACATCCAAGAACTTATCCAGATTATATTCTTCATCACCAAAGCTAAAAGCTCCATAACCTCCCGCTTCACCCTTGTCAACAAGCTCTCCTTCCTCCCTTTTAGTCCCCTTTTTACCAAAAATACCTTCAGCCCTTACAAAAGCAGAGTCAATTGATTGATCTAACTTTCTGTTGAGCTTATCCAAAGACTTCTGTTTTAACTGCTCTGCCTTGTTTTCTACCTTCTTCTTCAACTTTTTCAAAAGCTGTGCTTCTGCCGAAAAAGTTATACTTAGGCCTGCAAACAGAACTATGCTCACAATAAATAATTTAAGTACCTTAAACGAAGATTTAATCATGGTATTAATGGTTTGAAGATTTTTGTATTCAACCTATTCAGTTCAATTTCAAACTTATGTAGTAAGACCATGGCTAACCATCAGGGTTATCCCTACCGCAATTGTGGGAATTCCCTAATTGATGGATTTGACACAAGTACTTTTTAGATTAGAAATGAGAATTAAAACGTCAACCCTATCGCGTCTGGTAATCGCCTGTATCACAATTATATTTTTTGAACAACATAAACTTTTGGGTCAGTCACAACAGGAACTTGATAGTTTGAAAACGATTGTCAACTCTTCGGAAGGTATCGAGCAATTAGAAGCTCTGATTGTACTTTCAAACCTGCAAAATCAATCTAATCCCACTGATGCACTTGAAACAGCAAAGCAGGCCGAAAAACTAGCTATTGTATTAAAAAGCGAAATAAGTAGAGGAAATGCTTTAGACGCTAAAGCAAATGCTCTTTCAATGTTGGGAGATCATACCAAGGCTATTGAACTTTTAAATGAATCTGTGAAAATCGGCAAACAGGAGAATGATCAATTGCTAATTGCTGAAACTCATCAATCACTAGGTATTATATATGAAAGAATCGGCAACTATCCTGAAGCATTAGCAAACCACAAAAGTAGTTTGTTAGCTTTTACAGACCTTCAGGATTCGACTAACATGTCTTATTCTTTGAACAACATAGCCGGTATTTACTATAGTAATGATGATTACGAAACGGCTCTTGACTATTATTATAAAGCTCAAGTAATCAAAAATGCCTTAAATGATCCCTTTGGAATAGGCTCAGGGTACTCAAACCTTGCCGTAGTATATAAAAAGCTGGAAAACTATAAAAAATCCATCGAGTATCACCACAAAGCCATCCCTTTACAAAAAGAGATCAACGACCTGTTTGGGTTAAGTATTGCCTACTCTAACATGGGTACTACATTCCGAAATTTAGAGCAGTACGATAGTTCGCTGTATTTTCAGGATAAGGCGCTAGAACTAAGCACAGAATTAAAAGACACAATCGGTATTGCCATTGCAATCCATAACAAAGCCAATGTTTTCTTCTCTCTTAAAGATTACAAAAAGGCCGAAAACTTCTACAGCGAGGCCTTTTCATTATTCGAGAAAACCGGTATTAAGGCCTACGAACTTGCATCATTGAGTGACCAAGCATCTATGTTTAAGGAAGCAGGCCAAAACAGTAAAGCCTATAATATTGCTACGCAAGCATTATCATTGGCGCAACAGTTAAACAGCAAAGCCAGAATCCGAAACCTTGCCGAAGTGCTTTACTTACTCAGCAAAAATAATGGTGCATATAGGGATGCTCTGAAGTATCATGAACTTTATAAGGAATATACCGACAGTATTATAACAGCCAAAAAAGTAGAAGAAATAGGCAAACTTGAAATCAACCATGAAATCAATGAACGGGATAATGAAATCAAGACTTTAGCTCAAGCTGGAGAAATCACCTCTCTAAAACTTGAGAAAACACAAGCAACTCGTACCTTCCTAATCATCCTTGTATCCTTACTATTGTTGATCTCTATCATTCTCTGGAGTAATTATCGATTGAAAAGGAAATCCGAAAAAGTACTAGGTGAAAAAAATGAGGAATTGAAAAAACTGAACAGTGCTAAAGATCAGTTTTTCGCTATCATTTCACATGATCTCAAAAACCCACTTTCGGCTTTTCGAATGATTACTGAAGCAATTCATGAAAATATTGAAACTCTCTCCAAAGATGAAATTCAATCCCACATGAAAGAGCTCATGAAGTCTTCCAACCAACTTCATTTGTTACTGAAAAACCTTTTGCAATGGGCTTTAGTACAAACAGAAAGGGTCAATTATAAACCCAAAAACCACAGCGTTGAATATCTGATAGAACACAATGTCAGACTATTTGAGCAAATGATAAAGATTAAAGACCTACAGGTTGTTGTGGATATTGAAGAAGGTCTGAAAACCTATTGCGACAAAGGTTCAATAGATTTGATTATTCGTAACCTGTTGTCTAATGCCATAAAATTCACCTCAACAAATGGAAGTGTTTGTATTTCAGCAATCAGAAAAGATAGCCATGTAAACATTAGTATTGAAGATAGTGGAATCGGCATGAGTGAAGCCGAAATACAAAAACTGTTTAAGATTGAAGAAGACCCTTCTCAAATTGGAAACTCGCGAGAAAAAGGAACAGGGCTGGGGTTGATGCTTTCTAGCGAATTTGTAAGGAAAAATAAAGGAACAATAAGTGTAGAAAGCGAACCAGGAAAAGGCGCAAAATTTACAATTATCTTGCTACCAGCCGCTTAACATTAATACCCATGAAAAAAACTAAAATTGCCATCATTGACGATCATAAATTGGTAAGAGAAGGTATTAAAGCTATGTTCATTGGTAATAGTGATATTGAAATAGTGCTTGATACTGACAATGGAGAAGAATTAATCAGCGCTATTGAAGGTGGACTGGTTGATGTTATCTTTCTTGACATCGCCATGCCCGGTAAATCGGGTATTGAACTTCTCAGTGAAATCACCAGATATTCCGATCACACCAAGGTTATCATGCTATCGGCAAAATCGGAGCCTCAAAGTATTGAATCTGCGATGATGGGTGGTGCTTCAGGTTTCATTTCTAAGGAAACCAATAAGGACGAATTATTAAGAGCTATAAAAGCTGTAGCTGCTGGAAAACGCTTTTTTGGGGAAGACCTAATTGATACTGTATATGAGGGTTATGCCAATAGGTTAAATAATACTCCGTCTGTTCAAGAACCTACATTATCTGTCAGGGAAAGACAAATCATCAGACTCATCTCTGAAGGATATCTTCAGAAACAGATCGCTCACCAGATGGAAATAAGTATTAAGACTGTTGAATCTCACAAGAGTAACATAATGAACAAATTAGGCATTGATAACACGGCTGCACTGATCAAATATGCTATTAAAAATGGAATAGCTGAATTATAACCTAAACCAGCACAAAACAAAAAAGGGTCACCAATGGCAACCCTTCTTTTTATTCTATAATCAATTCTAAGCTTCTCCTACAGTACCTCCAAAATTCATTGGGAATTTCGGTGGCTCTTCACTTTGCTTTATTGGCCCAAAGCTGTTCTCGAACTTGTCGATATTATCCTTTAGTGCATAAAGCAGTCGTTTGGCGTGTTCCGGAGTAATTACGATTCTTGATTTTACTTTTGCCTTTGGTACACCAGGCATCATATTAATAAAATCAATCACGAACTCACTGTTAGAATGAGCAATCATGGCCAGATTAACATATTGACCTTCCGCTACTTCTTCGGAAAGCTCAATATTCAACTGATTCTGATTGTTCTGTTCTTTTTGATCAGCCATTCTACTTAAAATTCAACGCTCTCTTCAGATGCAGTACGATAAGCTTCTTTAGCCGCAACAAGTTTTTCGTATTCTTCCCTGTTACCAACTATCAAGTTATTATATTCTCTCATTCCAGTACCAGCAGGAATTAAGTGACCTACGATCACATTTTCCTTCAACCCATTAAGCGTATCTGCTTTACCTCTTATCGAAGCTTCACTTAACACTTTAGTAGTTTCCTGGAAAGACGCAGCAGAAATAAAACTATCAGTACCCAACGATGCCTGAGTAATACCTTGAAGCTTAGGTTTAGAAACAGCAGGCTGTGCATCTCTAACCTCTACTACCTTCATGTCTTTTCTTCTCAAGCTTGAGTTTTCATCTCTCAACTCTCTTGGCGAAAGAATCTGACCTGGCTTTAAACTCTCAGAATCACCAGCCTCAGAAACTACTTTCATGTCAAGAATAGCATCGTTTTCTTCTCTGAAAACAAATTTATCTACTACCTGACCTGGAAGGAATTGAGTATCTCCAGCGTCAATGATCTCAACTTTCTGCATCATTTGCTTAACAATAGCTTCAATGTGCTTATCGTTGATTTTCACACCTTGTAGACGATAAACCTCCTGAATCTCGTTCACCAAATATTCCTGAACCGCAGTTGGTCCTTGAATATTCAAAATATCGTTAGGAGTTGTAGCTCCATCTGATAACTGGTAACCAGCTCTAACAAAGTCATTGTCCTGAACAAGGATATGCTTAGATAAAGGTACCATGTATTTCTTCTTCACACCATCCTTAGATTCGATAAAGATTTCACGGTTACCTCTCTTAATACCTCCGTAAGTTACAACACCATCAATCTCAGACACTACTGCTGGGTTAGATGGGTTACGCGCTTCAAATAGCTCAGTTACTCTTGGAAGCCCCCCGGTAATATCTCTTGATTTACCCATTGTTCTAGGAATCTTAGCCAGTGGCTGTCCAATCTTCACTTTATCTCCTGCTTCCACTGCCAAGTGAGCCCCTACCGGAATGTTATAAGCCTTGGAATCGGATTTTGAATTAACAACAACAGCTGGGTTCTTAGCTTTATCCTTAGTATCTGTTATTACTTTTTCTCTGTGACCAGTCTGCTCATCATACTCCTCTTTGTAAGTAATTCCTTCTTCTATTGCATCGAACTCAATTGTTCCATCAAATTCAGAAAGGATCACCGCATTATACGGATCCCACTTACAAAGCTGCTCATCCTTCTCAACAGTCTGTCCTTCTTTAACCTGAAGGATAGCACCATAAGGTACGTGGTTAGAGATAAGTACTTTTTTCGTTTTAGGGTCAACGATCTGGATTTCTCCAGTTCTACCCATAACTATATTAATCTTATTGCCTTCATCATCAGTTGTAGGCAATGATCTTAGTTCTTCAAATTCGATTACACCAGCAAATTTTGCTTTTACTGATGCATCAACTGCAATGTTAGAAGCAGTACCCCCTACGTGGAACGTTCTAAGTGTAAGCTGTGTACCAGGCTCTCCAATTGATTGTGCTGCAATAACACCAACAGCTTCACCTTTTTGTACCATGTTATTGGTAGATAAGTTTCTACCGTAACACTTGGCACATACACCTCTCTTAGTTTCACAAGTAAGTACCGATCTGATTTCTACTTCGTCAATAGCAGTCTCATCGATTCTTTCAGCAATCTTCTCAGTGATTTCCTCACCTGATGCCACGATCAACTCTTCAGAAATTGGATCATACACATCATGTACAGAAACTCTACCTAGAATACGCTCTGATAATGGCTCAACTACATCCTCGTTGTCTTTAAGTGCAGAAACAGTTAATCCTCTAAGTGTTCCACAATCTTCTTCGTTAACGACACAATCTTGCGCTACATCAACCAAACGTCTTGTTAGATATCCTGCATCTGCAGTTTTCAATGCAGTATCGGCCAAACCTTTACGTGCACCGTGAGTAGAAATAAAGTACTCTAGTACGTCAAGACCTTCCTTAAAGTTTGAAAGAATAGGGTTTTCAATAATAGCTCCCACAGAACCTGCAAGGTTCTTTTGTGGCTTAGCCATTAGTCCCCTCATACCTCCTAACTGACGAATCTGCTCTCTTGAACCACGGGCTCCTGAGTGCATCATCATAAAGATAGAGTTGAATCCTTGCTGATCTTCTTCCATCTCCTGCATCAAACCATTGGTCAGTTTGGTGTTTACACGAGTCCAGATATCAATCACCTGATTGTAACGCTCATTATCAGTAATAAGTCCCATCAGGTAGTTTTGCCATACAGCATCCACTTCCTCTTTAGCACTTTGTACCAAGCTATCTTTAGTATCAGGAATATGAATATCATTCAATCCCATAGAAAGACCACCCTTATAAGCCATTTGGAAACCGAGCTCTTTAATATCATCAAGGAACTTAGCCGTTTTAGCTATTCCACAGATATTAACTACACTCTGGATAATTTTCTGAAGCTTCTTCTTAGTAAGTAGTTCATTTACGAAACCTACTTCTTCAGGTACACTTTCGTTAAACAGCACTCTACCAGCAACAGTTTCAATTACTTTCTCAACCAACTGATCGTCTTCACGAACCATAGTTTTTACATGAATGTAGGCGTGCTTAGAAAGTACACCTTCGTTCATAGCAATCAAAACCTCTTCAGCTGAGTAGAAGCGCATTCCTTCTCCAGCTACTTTATGATCCTCTGTAGATCTTCTTCCTTTAGTTACATAGTAAAGTCCCAATACCATGTCCTGAGAAGGCACAGTTACTGGAGCACCGTTTGCTGGGTTCAGAATGTTATGAGAAGAAAGCATTAACATACTTGCCTCTAAAACAGCATCCTGTCCTAGTGGTACGTGAACAGCCATTTGGTCACCATCAAAGTCAGCGTTAAATGCCGTACATACTAATGGGTGAAGCTGAATCGCCTTACCTTCAATTAGTTTAGGCTGGAATGCCTGAATACCTAATCTGTGAAGTGTAGGAGCTCTGTTCAATAGTACCGGATGTCCTTTCAATACGTTTTCAAGGATATCCCAAACTACCGGATCTTTTCTATCAACAATTTTCTTAGCTGATTTCACTGTCTTTACAATCCCTCTTTCAATCAGCTTTCTGATAATAAAAGGTTTGAAAAGTTCAGCAGCCATATTCTTAGGTAAACCACACTCATGTAGTTTCAACTCAGGTCCAACTACAATTACCGAACGGCCAGAATAGTCAACCCTTTTACCTAATAAGTTCTGACGGAAACGACCTTGCTTACCTTTAAGCATATCACTTAAAGATTTAAGCGCTCTGTTACCATCTGAACGAACAGCATTTACTTTTCTTGAGTTATCAAATAGTGAATCAACAGCTTCCTGAAGCATACGTTTCTCATTTCTAAGAATCACCTCAGGTGCTTTAATATCAATCAATCTCTTCAAACGGTTGTTTCTAATAATCACACGTCTGTAAAGATCATTCAAATCTGAAGTTGCAAATCTACCTCCATCTAATGGCACCAATGGTCTTAATTCCGGTGGAATAACTGGCACCATTTTGATCACCATCCACTCAGGGCGGTTCTCAATTCTGGTTTTTGCATCACGGAAAGCTTCAACTACTCTCAATCTCTTTAAAGCCTCTGCTTTTCTTTGTTGAGAAGTATCAGTTGCCGCCTGGTGGCGTAAAGCGTAAGACATGCTATCCAAATCAAGTCTTGCCAACAACATTTCCAATGCCTCAGCTCCCATTTTTGCGATGAATTTTTCTGGATCGTCATCATCCAGCATTTGATTCTCGCGAGGTAGTTTATCTAAGATATCAAGATACTCGTCTTCAGTTAAGAAGTCCATGTAACTGATTCCTTCTTCTTCTTTGATACCTGACTGAATAACAACATATCTCTCGTAATAGATAATCTGATCCAGTTTCTTGGTTGGCAAACCAAGTAGGTATCCTATTTTATTGGGAAGTGATTTAAAATACCAGATATGAGCAACAGGAACAACCAGCTCAATGTGTCCCATTCTCTCTCTTCTAACCTTTTTCTCGGTTACTTCTACACCACATCTATCACAGATGATTCCTTTATATCTGATTCTCTTGTACTTCCCACAATGACATTCCCAGTCCTTAACAGGTCCGAATATTCTTTCACAGAATAAACCACCCATTTCAGGCTTGTAGGTTCTATAGTTGATGGTTTCCGGCTGAGTTACTTCGCCATGCGAGGACTCAAGGATAGATTCCGGAGAAGCCAAACTAATAGTGACTTTGTTAAAGTCGTTGTTAAGTTTTCTATTCTTTTTAAATGCCATAGCTTTTTTAAATTCTTAATTGTGGTCTAAACCAAACGTTAATTGTAATTAGTCTAAAGTGATTTCAAGTGCGAGACCTCTAAGCTCGTGAACCAATACATTGAATGATTCAGGAATATTAGGCTTAGGAATAGAATCTCCCTTAACAATCGCTTCATAAGCTTTTGCTCTACCAATTACGTCATCTGATTTTACAGTCAGGATTTCCTGGAGTACATGCGAAGCTCCAAATGCCTCAAGTGCCCATACCTCCATCTCACCAAATCTCTGACCACCAAATTGTGCTTTACCACCTAAAGGTTGTTGAGTAATCAATGAGTAAGGTCCTATTGACCTTGCGTGCATCTTATCATCAACCAAGTGACCTAGTTTCAACATGTAGGCAATACCCACAGTTACTGGCTGGTCAAATCGCTGACCTGTCAGACCGTCATTCAGGTACTCACGCCCTGCACTTGGAAGTCCAGCTTCTGCAAGCTCCTTCTCAACCTCTTCCATACTGGCACCATCGAAAATCGGAGTGGCATATGTTCTGCCAAGCTTAAGGCCAGCCCAAGCCAAAACAGTTTCATAAATCTGCCCAATATTCATCCTTGATGGTACACCAAGTGGGTTAAGTACAATATCCATAGGAGTACCATCTTCTAGGAAAGGCATATCTTCCTCTCTTACAATTCTGGCTACAACCCCTTTGTTACCGTGACGACCCGCCATCTTATCACCAACTTTCAGTTTACGTTTCTTAGCAACATAAACCTTAGCTAGTTGAACTATACCAGTTGGTAATTCATCACCTACTTCAATGGTGAAACGCTTACGCTTAAATTCACCTGTGATTTCATTACGCTTCAGGTTGTAGTTTTTAACCAGTTTTACAATCATTTCATTAACCTTGGCATCATCAGTCCAACCATCAAGGTTAAGATCTGAAATCAGGTTAACTTCTTCTTGTACACTGTAGTTACTCTCATCTCTATAGATATTCTTTTCAGGGAAAAGATTCTGAGAAATGTTGTTTTTATTGAATTTCACTCCCTTCGAAATGATCTCATCTCCAAATTTATGTTGAACACCATTACATGTCTTACCATCTAATAATTCAATCAGTTTCTCGATGATCTGAGACCTAACAGCTAATAAGTCTTTGCTGTACTGAGCTTTCAGTACTTCAACTTCTTTCTTAGCCTTAGCTCTCAGGTCTTTATCCTTCTTAGGACGAGAGAAAAGTTTTGTATCAATTACAACTCCTTGAAGTGATGGAGACGCTTTTAGAGAAGCATCTTTAACATCACCAGCTTTGTCACCGAAAATCGCTCTTAAAAGTTTTTCTTCAGGTGTAGGGTCTGTTTCACCTTTTGGAGTAATCTTACCAATCAGGATGTCTCCTTCTTTGATCTCAGCACCAACTCTGATGATTCCATGCTCATCAAGGTTTTTAACTGCTTCTTCACTTACGTTAGGAATTTCAGAAGTCAGTTCTTCCTGTCCCCTCTTAGTATCTCTAACCTCAAGTTCATACTCATCAATGTGAATTGAAGTATAAATATCATCACGTACAACCCTTTCAGATATAACAATCGCATCCTCAAAGTTGTACCCTTGCCAAGGCATGTAAGCTACTCTCAGGTTTTTACCAAGTGCTAATTCTCCGTTCTGAGTAGAGTATCCTTCACATAGTACCTGATCCTTCTCAACTCTTTCGCCTTTTAATACAATTGGCTTAAGGTTAACAGTAGTATCCTGGTTAGTTCTTCTGAATTTTACCAGATCGTAGGTTATATATTCAGAATCAAAGCTTACAAGCTTATCATCCTTCGATTGATCGTATTTGATTACAATCTTGGTAGCATCCACGAAATCAACTTCACCAGAGCCTTCAGCAATGATAAGCATTCTTGAATCACGAGCTGCTCTGGCTTCAAGACCTGTTCCAACAATAGGAGCCTCTGGCTTCAACAATGGAACTGCTTGACGCTGCATGTTTGATCCCATCAAAGCACGGTTCGCATCATCATGCTCTAAGAATGGGATAAGAGATGCCGCAACCGAAACAATCTGGTTTGGAGCAACATCCATGTAGCTAAGTTCTTTTGGCTCTACTACAGGGAAATCACCTTCATATCTAGCTTTAACCTTGTCATTTTCAAAGTTTCCACCATCATTTAATGGTGCATTAGCCTGGGCAATATTATGAGTATCTTCTTCTTCAGCAGTCAAGTATACCACATCGTCAGACATGTTTACTTTTCCTTCTTCCACCTTCCTATAAGGTGTCTCGATGAATCCCATGCTGTTAACTTTAGCATGAACACATAGAGAAGAAATCAATCCAATATTTGGCCCTTCTGGTGTCTCAATAGTACACAAGCGACCATAGTGCGTATAGTGAACGTCACGAACCTCAAAACCAGCTCTTTCTCTAGAAAGACCGCCTGGTCCTAAAGCAGACATTCTTCTTTTGTGAGTAATCTCAGCTAGTGGATTTGTTTGATCCATGAACTGAGAAAGCTGGTTGGTTCCAAAGAAAGAGTTGATAACAGAAGAAAGTGTTCTTGCGTTAATCAGATCAACTGGTTTAAAATCTTCGTTGTCACGAACATTCATTCTTTCCTTTATGGTTCTGGCCATACGTGCCAAACCAACACCGAACTGAGCGTATAACTGCTCACCCACTGTTCTAACTCTTCTGTTAGAAAGGTGATCAATATCATCCACAATTGCCTTAGAGTTAATCAAACCGATCAAGTACTTAACAATTGAAATGATATCTTCAGTAGTAAGAACTAGCTTCTCAGAGTCAATATCTAAGTCAAGCTTCTTGTTAATTCTGTATCTACCTACTTCACCAAGGTTATATCTCTTATCTGAGAAGAATAGCGACTGAATAATATCACGTGCAGTCTGCTCATCTGGTGCGTCTGTATTTCTCAACTGACGATAGATTTGCTCAACTGCTTCTTTTTCAGAGTTTGAATTATCTTTTGAAAGTGTATTATAAATGATTGTATAATCAGCAATGTTGATATCCTCTCTATGAAGAATAACAGACTCAACATCAGCTTCGAGAATCATTTCAACGTGTTCTTCAGAAAGCACTGAGTCTCTCTCCAATAACACTTCGTTTCTGTGGATTGATACTACTTCTCCAGTATCTTCGTCCACGAAATCTTCAACCCATGTTCTTAAAACTCTTGCAGCCAGTTTACGTCCTATTGCCTTTTTTAGAGTAGCTTTCTTTGCTGAGATTTCTTCAGATAGGCCGAACAGGTCTAAGATATCTTTATCGGTACCATAACCTATAGCTCTCAGAAGCGTGGTTACAGGGAATTTTTTCTTTCTATCGATGTACGCATACATTACACTGTTTACATCGGTAGCAAATTCAATCCATGATCCCTTGAAAGGTATAATTCGAGCAGAATATAAAGGGGTTCCATTGGTATGCTTACTTTGAGCAAAGAATACTCCCGGTGATCTGTGAAGCTGAGAAACAATAACTCTCTCCGCACCATTGATCACGAAAGAGCCTTTTTCAGTCATGTAAGGAATATTACCTAAGAATACCTCTTGCTCAATAGTTTCAAAATCTTCGTTGTCCTCATCATTACAAGTCAAGCGTAGCTTGGCTTTTAAAGGCACAGAATAAGTTAAACCACGATCGATGCATTCTGCTACATCGTACTTTGGTGGGTCAACCAGATAATCTACGAATTCAAGGACAAAATTCTCTCTCGAGTCAGAAATAGGAAAGTTCTCAGAGAAAACCTTGAACAAACCATCTTGTGTTCTTTTGTCAGCAGGGGTTTCCAATTGGAAAAAGTCTTCAAAAGACTTTACCTGCACATCAAGGAAATCAGGATAATCTAATATTGATTTAATCGAAGAGAAGTTTATTCTTCCGGATTGATTTGCTAGAATAGCCAAGGCCTTAATTTTTTTTGTTTCAAATAATTATGGTTGCATCAGTTTGATGCAGAATAAGGGAAATCCCTAAAAAGTATACAAACAGGAAAAGACCCGTGATCTCTAGAGACCAGGGCCTATTCCAAAGCCATTTTAGAAATGGCTAATCAAATTACTTAAGCTCTACTTCAGCTCCAGCTTCTTCAAGCTGCTTCTTAAGTGCTTCTGCTTCGTCTTTAGCAACTCCTTCTTTCACTGCTTTAGGAGCGCTGTCTACGATTTCTTTTGCTTCTTTCAATCCTAAACCAGTCAATTCTTTAACCAATTTAACAACTGCTAATTTTGCACTACCAGCTGCAGTAAGTACTACGTCAAATTCTGACTTCTCTTCAGCACCACCTTCGTCACCGCCAGCAGCAGGACCAGCTACAGCTACAGCTGCAGCAGCAGGTTCGATTCCGTACTCGTCTTTAAGGATATCAGCAAGTTCATTAACTTCTTTTACAGTTAAGTTCACCAACTGTTCTGCAAATTCTTTTAAGTCTGCCATTTTAATTATTTGTTATAAAAGTTTTTAAATCTTGTTAATTAATTAGTTATCACGTTCTGATAATGTTTTGAGAATACCAGCAATCTTGCCACCTGAACCTTGAAGCCCAGAAATAACATTTTTCGCTGGAGATTGAAGTATAGTAATTACTTCGCCAATAAGCTCAGCCTTAGACTTAAGCTTACTCAGTACATCTAAATTCTCTTCTCCGATAAAAAGATCTGTATCGATGGAAGCGCCTTTCAATAACGGAGAACCTGAACCTGATTTTTTTCTGAATTCTTTGATCAGTTTAGCAGGAGCGTTAGCATTCTCACCAGAGAACATTACGCCTGTAAAACCTTTCAAAACAGTGTCGTCAAAAGGAACATAATCAGTATCTAACTGAGCCAGTGCCTTCTGAACCATTGTATTCTTCACTACCCTGTACTCGATTCCATTCTCGAAGCACAATCTTCTCAAAGAGTTAGTCTGTGCCACTGTCATACCAGAAGCATCAGTAATGTAAAAGTTATCGTTTGCTGAAAACTTTTCTACCAACTCGCTAATTAAAGCTGCTTTTTCTGTTCTATTCATAACTATAGTCCGGAAATTGAGTTCTTATCTATTTTAACTCCAGGGCTCTGAGTGGTCGAAATATTGATACTTTTAAAATAAGTACCTTTCGCAGAAGCTGGTTTTAACTTAGAAAGTGTCTGAATCACTTCATTTGCATTCTCAGCAATCTTCTCCTGAGAGAAAGACACCTTACCAATGCTAGTATGAATAATACCAGTCTTGTCTACTTTAAAATCAATCTTACCACCTTTTACATCTTGAACGGCCTTTGCCACATCAAGAGTAACCGTACCCGCTTTTGGATTTGGCATCAGACCTCTAGGCCCAAGCACTCTTCCTAAGCGACCAACCTTAGCCATAACAGTAGGCATAGTGATAATCACATCGATATCAGTCCAACCACCTTCGATTTTCGAAATGTAATCGTCTAAACCAACATGATCTGCACCAGCATCTTTTGCTTCTTGCTCCTTATCAGGAGTACAAAGCACAAGTACCGTTACTTCTTTACCAGTTCCATGAGGAAGTGCTACCACACCCCTTACCATCTGGTCGGCTTTACGAGGGTCCACACCTAAGCGTACATCAATATCTACAGAAGCATCAAATGAGGCACAGTTAATTTCCTTAACAATACCTGCAGCTTCATTTAGAGCGTACTGCTTGGCAGGATCATATTTGCTAAAAGCTTCTTTTTGCTTTTTTGTCAATTTTGCCATTTGTACAAATCTTTAGTTATTCCAAGGAGCTTTACCACTCACCCTTAACCCCATACTTCTAGCTGTACCAGCCACCATTTTCATAGCAGACTCGATAGTAAAAGCATTTAAATCCGGCATCTTAACCTCAGCGATCTCTTTTACCTGATCCCATGTAACACTACCCACTTTAACTCGGTTAGGTTCGCTTGAACCCTTCTTCTGTTTAGAAGCTTCCAGTAGCATTACCGGTGCTGGAGGTGTTTTGATTACAAATTCAAAAGACTTATCACTGAAGATTGTAATAAGCACAGGTAAAACCTGACCCATTTTATCTTGAGTACGTCCGTTGAATTGCTTACAAAACTCCATAATGTTAAGTCCCTTTGCACCAAGTGCAGGACCTACCGGTGGAGAAGGGTTGGCTTGGCCTCCCCTGACTTGCAACTTCAGATAACCAGCTATTTCCTTAGCCATCTTAATCTTGTTTTTCTACTTGCATGTAACTTAATTCAACAGGAGTATTTCGGCCGAAAATCTTAACCATAACATTAAGTTTTCTTCTTTCCTCAAATACCTCCTCTATAGTTCCTGTAAATCCACTGAAAGGACCATCCATTACCTTTATGGTCTCTCCGACTATATATGGAGAATCTAGTTGTTCGTCAAAATCATCAATCTCTTCAACCTTACCTAAGATACGGTCTACTTCGCCTTGACGTAATGGGACTGGCGGTGTGGAAGCTTGACCAGCCTTTTGACCTAAGAACCCTATGATTCCAGGAATATTTTTAATCATATGAACGACTTCACCATTGGACAGATCGGCTTGCACCATAATATATCCAGGGAACATGTTTCTATCACGAGATTTCTTCTTACCATTTCTTATCTCGTATACCTTTTCGGAAGGAATCATAACCTGAGGAATCTGTTCTGCGAACTGTTCTCTCTCTATCTCATTATCAAGATAATCTTTGGCTTTTCTTTCCTGGCCCGATACGGCCCTAACCATGTACCACTTCAGATCTGACATTCTAATGACTGTTTCTTATAAACTATAAAATATGTCCATTACCTTATCGAAGCCTAAATCAATCAAACCAATTAAAATGGCGAAGATCAAAGAGGCTACCAATACCAACACTGAACTATTCTGAAGCTCCGAATATTTCGGCCAACTTACCTTATGTCTCATCTCATCATATGAGGCAGTAATAAAGGACTTTAATTTACTCATCGGTTATACTTCTTTATTTGCACGGGTGGTAAGATTCGAACTCACGACCTTTGGTTTTGGAGACCACTGCTCTACCAACTGAGCTACACCCGTATTTTCATTCATTTTAAATACCCACCCCAATCCACTGATTTTCAACCAATTAAAGAGCCTAGGTTTTGAAAATTTCAATCTTCAAAAACACATCTCGGATGGAATAGAAGCCCAAAACGGGCTGCAAATGTAGAAAATTATTTATAACGAAACAAACGCGTTTCCGAAAAATCGAAAACGCGTCTGAATAAAAAATCTATATAGATTCTAAGTAATTAGTCAAGGATCTCAGTTACCTGACCAGCACCTACTGTTCTACCACCTTCTCTGATAGCGAAACGAAGACCAGGCTCTAGAGCAACTTTGTTGATTAGATCAACTTCGATAGTTACGTTATCACCAGGCATTACCATTTCAATATCAGCTGGAAGCTTGATCTCACCAGTAACGTCAGTTGTTCTTAAGTAGAACTGAGGACGGTACTTGTTAAAGAATGGAGTGTGACGTCCACCTTCTTCTTTTGAAAGCACATACACTTCCGCTTTAAAGTGAGCATGAGGGTTCACAGAACCAGGCTTACAAATGATCATACCTCTTTTAATCTCAGACTTCTCGATACCTCTAAGCAACAAACCAACGTTGTCACCAGCTTCACCTCTATCCAAGATCTTACGGAACATTTCTACACCAGTAATAGTAGACTTCATGTCTTCTGCACCCATACCGATGATATCTACAGGGTCTCCAGAGTTAATAACACCTCTCTCGATTCTACCAGTAGCAACAGTACCACGACCAGTGATCGAAAATACGTCTTCAACAGGCATCAAGAAATCTTTGTCTGTCAAACGCTCTGGAAGAGGGATATACTCATCAACAGCAGCCATAAGCTCCTTGATTTTATCAACCCACTTACCTTCGTTGTTCAATCCTCCAAGAGCAGAACCTTGAATAACTGGAATGTCATCACCAGGGAATTCGTAGAAAGAAAGCAACTCTCTTACTTCCATCTCAACAAGCTCTAAAAGCTCTTCATCGTCTACTAGGTCTACTTTGTTCATAAAAACAACCAAAGCAGGAACACCTACCTGACGAGCTAAAAGGATATGCTCTCTAGTTTGAGGCATAGGACCATCAGTAGCAGCAACTACAAGGATAGCACCATCCATCTGAGCCGCACCAGTTACCATGTTCTTCACATAATCAGCGTGACCTGGACAGTCAACGTGAGCATAGTGTCTGTTCTCAGTTTGATATTCTACGTGAGAAGTATTAATAGTAATACCTCTTTCTTTTTCCTCAGGAGCGTTGTCGATCGCTGAGAAATCTTTTACTTCAGCAAGCCCATCATTTGCCAGTACTGTAGTAATTGCAGCAGTTAATGTGGTCTTACCGTGGTCAACGTGACCGATAGTACCAATATTAACGTGCGGCTTGGAACGGTCAAAAGTTTCTTTAGCCATGATTAATTTTAGTTAATATTAATGTAATAATTTATTCTAATCCGTGAACCGTACCTCGGTTCAACATAATAGTTTGTATATAAGAGCCAATGACGAGATTTGAACTCGTGACCTCTTCCTTACCAAGGAAGCACTCTACCCCTGAGCTACATCGGCTTTCACTTAGAACTCCACCCCCTGCTACAAGAGTTTCGAACCCTAAAAATCGAATGCGGAGCTCAAAAATTGAGCGGGTGACCAGGTTCGAACCGGCGACCTACAGCTTGGAAGGCTGTCGCTCTACCAACTGAGCTACACCCGCTTATCAACTGCTTATAACAGTTGTTTTTGTGGGGGGAGCAGGATTCGAACCTGCGAAGTCATAAGACAACGGATTTACAGTCCGTCCCAGTTGGCCGCTTTGGTATCCCCCCTTTATTCCAGTACGTAAATGAACGCATAAAAAAACCTCTCTGGGAAAGGGACTGCAAAATTATACCCTTTTTTATTTTATTCAAATAATTGCAATAAAAAGATGAAGCTTTTTTAAAAGTCTTAAAAAATAGGCCTACGATAGTTTGCAAGCTGTTTTTCCAACTCAAAAAAAATACTCATTACTTGCAAAAACATAGGTAGTCTATTTCATTAACCTATTCAAAATAGTTCTATATATTTGCGTGATTTCGCAATACATAATTATGTGATTTCACCTTTATCACTTCAGTGCGAATAAAAAAGATTAAATGTATCAGGCACAATCGGTTTCAGGAGATAAAATCTCATTAGAATTTAAAGGCGATCAACTCATTTTTAATGGACAACCATTCAACTGGTCGCTTAATCAAAAAGAGAAAAACACTTTCCTTATTTTAAAGAACAATCGAAGCTACAAAGCTGAGGTTCTGGAAATTGATTATCAGACTAAAACAGCATCGATTAAAATAGATAAATCGATCTATGAAATAAATCTAAAAGACAAGATGGATTTGCTTTTGGAGCAAATGGGAATAGACAATTCAGAGTCTTCTGCTATGAACGACTTGAAAGCCCCAATGCCAGGATTGATTTTAGATATTTTGGTAACCCCTGGCCAAGAAGTAAAGAAAGGAGATCAACTCCTTGTACTGGAGGCCATGAAAATGGAAAATGCGTTAAAAGCCTCAGGTGATGGTACTATTAGTTCCGTTGAGGTATCAAAAGGTAACAGTGTAGAAAAAGGAGAAATCTTAATAAAATTTTAAAAGACATAATGGGTTACAAAAGAATTCTATTGAAGCTTAGCGGGGAAGCGCTGATGGGCGAACAGAATTACGGTATTGATTCCTCAAGACTTGAGCAATATGCACTAGACATTAAAAAAGTACACGATGCTGGTGTCGAAGTTGCTATTGTTATCGGAGGTGGTAATATATATAGAGGAGTACAGGCCGAAGCATCCGGTATAGACAGGGTACAGGGAGACTACATGGGAATGCTTGCCACGGTGATCAACGCCATGGCGATACAAAGTACACTGGAAAAGCACGGAATGTATACCCGATTAATGTCAGGTATAAAGATGGAGGCTGTTTGTGAGCCTTTTATTAGACGAAGAGCTGTAAGGCATTTGGAAAAGGGACGAATCGTAATTTTTGGTGCTGGAATTGGTAACCCATATTTCACTACCGATTCTACTGCCAGTTTAAGAGCCATAGAAGTAGAATCTGATGTGGTATTAAAAGGAACAAGGGTAGATGGGGTATATTCGGCCGACCCAGAAAAAGACCCTGAAGCAGTTAGGTTTGAAAGTCTAAGTTTCGAAGAAGTCATAAGTAAAGGGTATAATATAATGGATATGACAGCCTTTACTTTGTGTAAAGAAAATAATGTGCCTATTATAGTTTTCGACATGAACAAGCCGGGCAATCTTGAAAAACTAGTCAACGGTGATAAAACTGTCGGTACACTGATAAGTTAACAGATATGGAAGAAATTGAAATTTACCTCGACACAGCTAAAGAAATGATGGACAAGGCTGTTGCTCATTGTAAATCTGAGCTTGCCAAAATCAGAGCCGGAAAAGCAATGCCAAGCATGCTTGATGGTCTGATGGTTGAATATTATGGAAGCCCTACACCTATCAATCAAGTCGCTTCTATTTCGACCCCTGATGCAAGGACCATTTTTGTTAAACCTTGGGAAAAGTCTACTATTAATGATATCGAAAAATCAATCATCAATAGTGGATTAGGTTTCAATCCCCAAAATGATGGTGAAAATGTAATCATCAGCGTACCTCAGCTGACTGAAGAAAGGCGTATACAACTTACCAAACAAGCTAAAGCCGTAACTGAAGATGGAAAGGTCAGTGTAAGAAGTGCACGAAGAGATGCAAATGATGAACTCAAAGACCTTCAGAAAGAGGGGGCTTCCGAAGACGAAATAAAAAAAGCTGAAGACAGAGTTCAGGACATGACTAACCAGTACACCAAAAAAATGGATGAACTCCTAGAACTAAAAGAGCAAGACATCATGACTGTTTAACTAGTCATGCTTCAATACTTAAAGGCAACTACCAATCAGGTGGTTGCCTTTTTTATTTAACCCAAACTACGGTTCAGTACACGATACTCCCATTTCAGGTCTCTCTTCTTTGTTGCTATTATTCAGAGTGTAACCTTTGTTTCAAAGATGTTATCTAACTATATATTCAGTATTTGTATAAAAAACATTTCTACCGTATCTATTTTTTATACATTTAGTGAATAAATCAATTTTAAATGAAAGGAACTAACCTCGGTGAATTTGAAGAAATAGTCTTACTGACTATTGCTGCCCTTTTAAATGAAGCATACAGCGTGGCTATATGTGATGAAATTGAAAGGGTTACTGAAAGACAAGTAAAATTAAGTGTTGTCCATGCTGTGCTAAACAGGCTTGACAAAAAAGGATTTGTAAAATCTCATTTAGGAGAACCTACTCAAGCAAGAGGTGGGCGAAGAAAACGCTTCTTCACTGTTACTCACGCAGGCAAAGTGGTACTAACAAAAGTAAAAGAGCAACGAGATCAGCTTTGGAGCGTCATTCCTGAATTCAATTTGAAATTTATATGAGCAAAAAAAGTATTCATCCGCCACGCTGGGCAGAAAGACTTCTGGAATGGTACTGCCGACCAGAACTACTGGAAGACCTCCAGGGCGATTTGTATGAGTACTTTGATAGAAATATTGAAAATAAAGGCGAAAAAAGGGCTAGACTCAACTATGCCATAGATGTCATAAAGTTCTTTAAGCCATACACGGTCAAAAAACTCGAAATATTAGATCAATTAACTCAATTCATCATGTTTAAAAATTACTTCAAAACATCGGTTAGGAGCATAGCAAGGAATAAATTATTTTCTGCTATAAACGTCATAGGGCTTTCTATAAGCATGTCGGTTTGCCTTCTGGTCATTTCCATTATTTCTGAAACACTTAGCTATGACAAGTTTCATAGTGGATACGATAGAATCCACAGAGTAATTACTGAATACCAGTTTTTGCGTGAGGACCCAAGTCACTTTGCATCTACCTCTCTATTAGCGGGGCAAAGAATTCAGGAGGAAGTACCAGGAATAGAAGCCTCTGTTATTTTTGCCTCAAACTATGGTAAAGACATTCAAATTGGAGACAAGGTCTACCCCGTTTCAGGCAGATATGCTTCCGAAGGCTTCTTCGATGTATTTTCTTTTAACTTGTTACAAGGTAATCCGGAAACAGCTCTCAAAGAGCCAAATTCTATTGTTATTACTGACGAAACAGCAAAACGCTTGTTTGCAGAGAGTAACCCGATGGGAAAAACGCTTTTAACCAAAAGTGGAGATCAATACATAGTGACAGGAATTGTGGAAAAGCCTCCACATCAATCACATTTCACCTTTCAGTCTCTCATATCTTACGCGACTTATAAAGCAAAGCAGAACGAGACTCCAGAAGAAAACTATTGGATATTGTGGTCGAATATCTGGAGCAATTATGTCTATGTGAAATTACAGGAATCCACATTACCTGAGCAGATCGACAGCAGACTCCAGGCAATTAGTGATGAAGAAAACGAAGCATCAGACCGAGTTAAGATTACAACCAGCCTTCAACCCTTATCAAACATCATGATGAGATCCGACCTCTCCAACAATATTGGTAAATCGATTGGTTCGGAGGTACTATGGGTCATGGCTGGACTTACATTTATAGTTATTCTTTCGGCAGGTTTCAATTACACGAACTTATCTATAGCTCGTTCCTTGAGAAGAGCCAAAGAAGTGGGCGTTCGTAAAGTAGTTGGTGCTACAAGGAGTCATATATTCTCACAGTTTATAGTGGAAGCTATTATTATATCCATATCAGCTTTAATCCTTGCATTCTTTTTATTGCAGTTAATCAAACCACAGTTCTTGAGTCTACTTCCTGAATTTGCGGATTCATTTTTACTGAAAACAGAAACAAGTTTAGTTTTGTACTTTATTGTGTTTGCTATAGTCATAGGAGTTATGGCTGGAGCTTTCCCAGCTATTTTCTTATCAAAACTGAACGCTGCCAATGCGTTAAAAAATGCAGGGTCAACCAGACTATTCTCTAAAGTCAATTTTAGAAAAGTACTCTTGGTCATACAGTTTACACTTTCCTTAGCCTTTATTATTTCGGCAAGTATCGGATACAAGCAGTACAAGTACGCTCTGGCATTTGACCTAGGTTTCAAAACTGAAAATGTTCTGAATGTAAGAGTCCAGGGCAATGACGTGGAAATGCTTGAAAACGCCTTTAGTCAAATACCTGAAGTAACAGAAATCGCAAAATCGACCTTAGTTGTTAGCACTGGAAGTACTTATGGTTCGAACTTTAAGTATGAAGACCCTATGGACTCAACCACCTTGTATTACAATGGAGTTGATGAGAACTACATTCCTTTGATGAAACATGAGCTTTTAGCTGGAATAAACTTTGAAGGAGAAGCTCCTAAAGAAGAAAATGAGATCATTCTGAATGAAGAGGCATTGAGAAGGTTTAATATTGGTACTCCTCAGGAAGCACTAGACAAGTATGTAGAAGTGAATGACGATAAAATGAGAATCATAGGAGTAGTAAGAGACTTCCATTATGGTAAAATTGAAGATAAAGTAGAGGCATTTGGTTTCAGACATTATAGCGCTCAATACTATATTATGAACTTAAAAGTCCGTTCAACAGACTTGCCATCTACCATGAATAAAATTGAAAATGCATGGAATCAAGTAGATGATGTCCATCCGTTTGATGCCGAGTTTTACGATGAACGTATAGAAAAAGCTTACTCAAACTTTTCTGTTCTGTTTTACATAGTAGGCTTCCTCGCATTCATTACGATTTCTATAGCTACTATGGGACTACTCGGGATGAGTGTTTATACTGCCGAAACACGACTTAAAGAAATAAGTATCAGAAAAGTATTGGGAGCAACGGAAGGCAGCCTTGTTAAATTACTTGCCAGAAGCTTTATGTGGTTACTGTGTATTGCTGCTTTCATTGCCATACCTCTCTCCTATTTTGTTTTCGATTCCATTATCCTTACAGATATGGCCAACAGAATATCCATCGGAATTGTTGAGCTTCTTTCAGGTGTAATACTAATATTCATTATTGGCTTTATTACCATAGGAAGTCAAACCTGGAAAGCCGCCAAAGCCAATCCAGCTCAGACATTAAGAAGTGAGTAAAACACTAAAGCTCAAAAAAGGTCTCTGTTAATATTAATGGAGACCTTTTTTATTGTTGAGAAAAATTAGCACCCATTATATCGTCAAATACGAATTTAATTACTAATATTATCGTCATATACGAATTATATAATATGAAAGGAACAAATCTCGGAGAGTTTCAAGAACTGGTCTTACTTACAATCGGAGTACTCTATCCAGAGGCCTATGGTGTAGGTATTAAAGAAGAAATTCTATCAAAAACAGGTCGAAAGGTTACATTGAGCACTGTTCATGCAGCATTGAACCGTCTAGAAAAGAAAAACCTAATTACCAGTGATTTTGGTGAAGCCACAAAGATGCGCGGTGGAAAACGCAAACGCTACTTCACCATAACTGCCTTTGGTATCAAAACATTAAACGAAACCAGAGCTCAACGAGATTTGCTATGGAATGCTATTCCAGAACAAGTGTTTCAGGTAAACTGGCAGCTGTGATAAAAGCAAACGAATTTTCTCACCCCCCAAAAATTCCACAGAGCTTTCTAAGGTGGTACTGTAAGCCTGATTTGCTTGAGGATATAGAAGGAGATATAGAAGAAGACTATAATAAACGTATTCAGAATAAAGGTATCAGATCCGCAAAGTTTTATTATTGGCTAGATGTAATCAGATTCTTTCGCCCATTTGCGGTTCGCAACTTTTTTAAAACTCAAACCAACAACACTATGTTTCGCGTCAATACCAAAATCGCTTTCCGAAATATTGGAAAGGATAAACTCTATTCATTTATCAATATTACAGGTCTTGCTATTGGAATAGCTGCTTGCCTGATCATATTTCATTATGTTAGGTTTCAAAAGAGCTTTGATAAATTCCATACCAATGCTGAATCTATTTATAGAGTAAACACTGCATATTATGAGAATGGAGAACTCTCTGAAATTGGAATGTATTGTGGACATGCCTTGGGCTCATCGTTAGGAAGAGATTTTCCCGAAATCAAAAGCTTTACAAGAGTTCATCCTTTTTATAAAGGTGCGCTAATGACTATAAAAAACGAATCCGAACAGCCCTTCCAATCATTTGAAGATAATGTGCTTGTAGTAGAGAATAACTTTCTAGACGTTTTCTCTTTTAAATTGATAATCGGAGATAGATCTCAAGCCTTAAAAGGACCTGATAACATCCTATTGACCACCTCATCAGCAATAAAATACTTTGGCACAGCAGATGCCTCAATTTTAGGAAAGGTAATCAATCTAAATGGCGGATGGGCAAATAGAGATTTCAAAGTAAGTGGTATTCTGGAAGATACACCTGAGAACTCTCACCTTGATTTTGACTTCTTACTACCAATAGAACCATTAATCAAGGAGAAATATACCAGAGAAAGTGCAGGTTGGGGCTGGACTAACTTTTTTGTGTATGTACTCTTAAATGAGAATTCAAGTGTATCAGAGTTTCAAGCAAAGATTGAAAATATGATGCATGAATATAGGGCCAATGACTATGGTGATCATCAACAGGCAAAACTCCAATTGCAACCTATTGCTGATATCCACTTACACTCCAATATCTCTGATGGCGATGGAGAGTTTGGAAAAACAGGAAACGTAAATTCAATTTACTTTCTGTCACTTATTGCAGTGCTTATTTTGGTCATTGCATGGATAAACTTTATTAATTTATCCACTGCTAAGGCAAATGAAAGAGGTATTGAAGTAGGCATTAAAAAAGCCATAGGAGCACAAAGGGTTCAACTGATTTTTCAATTTCTGACAGAATCGTTCTGGGTAAACACCCTGGCTCTTCTTCTGGCCATTGCCTTAACAAACTTATTGGTTCCTGTTATGGGGCGTTTGGTGGGAATAAACCTTTCTGCCGACTTATTCGCTTATGATACACTTATTATACTAGGAACACTTTGGTCTGTCGGGCCAATACTGGCAGGAGCATATCCAGCCTTGATTATGTCATCATTTTCGCCATCCAAAGTACTTAAAGGGAGTAAATATTCTGGTAAAACCAAGGGAGCTTTATTCCTCAGAAAGGGCTTAGTTGTTTTTCAATTTGCAATATCTACTTTTCTTATAGCAGGCACCTATGCTGTTTACAAGCAACTGAATTATATGAGAAACTCCGACCTTGGAATGGCAAGTGAGCAAGTATTGACTATAGCAGGCCCACGAGTTTCTATATCGCTAAAGGCTTTTGAAGCCTTTAAAAATGAAGTAAACAATATAAGTGGAGTAACTCATTTTGCCTCATCTTCTACCCTCCCTGGAAAAGGTTTTAGTTTCGGAACAAGTGCCAGACCTTTGGGCAGCCTAGAAAATACTGGCAAGAGAGTAGATATAAGCTGGGTCGACTCCGGTTTTACGGAAACCTATGATATAGAAATTCTGGCGGGAAGAGATTTTTCTGAAGCAATACGTGGAACTGAAAACGGAATTCTGGTGAATGAATCTTTAATAGAAACATTTAATCTAGGTAGTATTCAAGAGGCCATAGGCAAAAGAATAATTAGTAACGAAGATACATTGAGCATACGGGGAGTTATGAAAAACCATAACTGGCAAACACTTCATAGCTCATATAACTCTACTATTCTGTTATACGCTTATGCGAGGTCAGAAAACTTTTCTGTAAGGTTTGACATGGCCGATATCCCTACAACCATATCAAAGATTCAGGACATATACACTACCAGCTTCCCTGGTAACTTATTCAGCTATCGATTTCTTGATGATATTTTCAATGAACAATATGAAGAAGACAGACAGTTTGGTCAAATCTTTAATGCTTTTGCCGCTTTTGCTATAGTTGCTGCATGCTTAGGCCTTTTCGGACTGGCTTCATTTACTATTTCCCAAAGAGCAAAAGAGGTTGGAATAAGAAAAGTGCTCGGAGCAAGTAGTAAAAGCATCACTATGTTGTTCTCCAGAAACTACATATTATTGATATTAGTATCTAATATTATAGCCGTTCCATTAACCTATTTTGGAGTCAGCCTATGGCTGGATAATTATGCTTTTACTATTAACATTGGCCCGGAATTATTCTTGCTTCCAATTTTGCTTCTCTTATTTATAGCTGGTACAACCATATCATATCAAACTATAAAAGCTTCAAGGAGCAACCCCGTTGACAACCTCAGATATGAATAATAGTTCTAAAACAAAAACTAGCAAAGCGGCCTGAATCATGTAATTCAGGCCGTTTTGTTCTTTACTCCAAGCCTCTCACTTTCCGAGCTGAGCTCATTTTTCAGATGCATGTGTAATAATGTTCTTTCTATTTCGTCTCCATATAAGAATTAAATAATATATTTAGTCTTCATTTAAGAATCAAATAAATATGAAAGGCACTTATCTGGGGGAATTTCAGGAAATCGTTCTCCTAACTATTCTGGTATTGGACGAAAACGCTTACGGAGTAAGCATACAAGATGAAATCTCTCAAAGAACTGGTCGGGAAATCAGCAGAGGAGCCTTGCACACAGCCCTAACGCGCCTTGATCAAAAGGGCTTCATTACTTCCTTTTACGGAGGAGCAACAACTGAACGAGGTGGTAGAAGAAAGCGCTACTACCAGGTAACAAATTTAGGTCGAAATGCACTTGAAGAAGCAAAGTCTATCAGGGATGAACTCTGGAATCTTATACCAAAATTAGGTCTGCAAGGGTGATGAACAAGCATAACCGACCACCACTACTTTTTCAGCATTTTTTAAGCTGGTTCTGTCACGAGGATTATTTCGAGGAGCTCCAGGGAGATTTAGAAGAAAAATTCTACGAGCGTGTGAAATCCAAAGGTATTTCTAAAGCGAGGTGGGCATATCGTAAAGAAGTAGTTAAACTCTTTCGTCCCTCAGTATTTAAGAAAATTCAGTTCAGATACTCAAACAACACTAATATGTTTAAGAATTACACCTTGGTTGCCTACCGTAACCTATTGAGAAACAAACTCTTCTCTACTATCAATATTATTGGGCTGGCCATTAGTATGGCTGTAGGTCTTTTGGCCATCACATTTGTCAGCGAAATCAGAAGCTACGATAAATTTCATGAAAAGGCCGATCGTATATACAGGGTTTTCAATAACAGAACAGTTGTAGGCAAAGAACCTCAAGCATATGCATCCACTTCTTTACTCACTGGAATCAAGCTCAAAGAGGAAGCTACTTCTTTTGACATCATTGTACCCATTTACAATGGTTTCAATGGAAATGTTAAAAAGGATCAAAACCTTTTCAAGCTTAAAGGGCAGTTCGTTGGAGAAGATTTCTTTAAGCTATTCTCTTTTCCACTACTATATGGAAACCCAGAGACCGCTCTGCAAGAACCCAATACCACTGTCTTAACAGAAGAATTCGCCATGAAAATCTTCTCCCGAAAAGATGTTGTTGGCGAAGTATTGGAATGGGGACCTTATCAGTTCACTATTACTGGTGTAATGCAACAACCTCCGGGGACTTCACACATCAAATTCGATGCTGTTGCCTCACTAAAAACCTATGAGATTCGAGAAGACAGGTCCAGACTGTTCAATGATTGGAGTGTAATGTGGACGAGCTATGTCTATGTACACTTAAACACAAATGCTAGTCTCGAACAAGCTCAAGCTGATTTAGATCGATTGGCAGAAAAGGAAAATGCAAAAACGGAATTTCAGCAAATCAACCCCGGTCTGGAAGCGCTTACAGATATATTTCCCGGAGACGGTAAGTACAATCAGATAGACACTGTAATGCCAAAAAAGAACATAGATCAGATAGTGATTTTGGCTTTGATAGTACTGTTCTCTGCATGTTTTAACTATGCTAACCTCTCCGTTGCCCGATCGATGAAGCGTGCCAAAGAAGTAGGTATCAGAAAAGTGGTGGGTGCTAAAAAAGCATCTTTGTTCGTTCAGTTCATCTCCGAATCTATATTCGTATCACTCCTCGCGTTGTTCATTGCTTTCTTGCTTTTCAAGTTGATCAAACCTGAGTTTATCTCATTGAACCTCTATACCGAACGTACTACAACCCTTAATCTTACTGCTACGAACTATCTTTACTTCATACTTTTTGCTGTACTAATTGGCGTAGTCTCTGGAGTAATTCCTGCTCTTCTGATGACAAAACTCAAAACAGTTAACGTTCTAAAAGGGATTTCGGGAACAAGGTCACATAAGGGACTCAACATACGAAAGGTGATGATTGGACTTCAGTTTGCCTTTTCCATGACCTTTGCCATTCTGGTCATACTTATTCAAAAGCAATATCATCAGGCACTCAATTTCGATTTGGGATACAACACCGAAGACGTTGTCAACATCACACTTTCCGGAAAAGATACTAAACTACTACAAGCAGAAATTGCTAAGGTACCTGGTGTTAAAACCATCTCAACATCATACTTTGTCAATAGCACCGGAGTACTCAATTCAGACTGGGCTAAAATTGAAGAAAACTCAGACTCTGTTACAATCTACAACAACTGGGTCAACACGGATTACCTGGACAACATGGGACATCAGCTTCTGGCAGGAGTCAACTTTGATAAAGATGGCCCTTCGGATCAAATGATAGTTAACGAAAAACTTATAGAGAAATATGATTTAAAATCGGCAACCGAAGCCGTTGGAAAAAGAGTTTACTTCTATGACAAATACTGGACAATCGTTGGGGTGGTCAAGGACTTTCACTACGGAACAGTGTACAACGAGTTAAATCCATTTGCCTATTTATATGATACAAGTAAGGAGATGTATTATATGAATGTGAAGATTGAAACTTCCGACATATTAAAAACCATGGCCGGTATGGAGCGAGCTTGGAAAACTGTAAATCCAAAGAATAAATTCGAAGCAGAATATTATTCCGACTCAATTAAAAGAATGTATACAGACCTCTCCTCCTCTATGAAAACATTCGGGATGTTAGCTATTGTAGCTATATCTATATCGGTTTTAGGCTTGTTAGGAATGGCTGTCTTTACTGCCGAGTCTAGAATTAAGGAATTAACAATCCGTAAAGTATTGGGAGCGAATGTTTTAAATTTATTGACCTTACTCTCAAAAAGCTTTTTGGTAATATTCATTATAGCAGTGGTTATATCCATCCCGATAAGCCTACAGTTGTTCAAATCTCAAATAGCCAGCAACATAGAATATCAAATCCAAATTGGATTCTGGGAACTAAGCAGCGGAGCTCTGCTTGTTTTAATCATTGCCTTTTTCACAATTGGCTCTCAGTCTATTAAAGCTGCTAAGACAAACCCTGCTGAAAGTTTGAGAAATGACTAATAATCTGGCTTAACAGTTCAAGCAAAATGGCGAAAACATTTATTTCTAAACTAGACTCATACGCCCTCATTACAATAGCCTTATTGGCAGTAGTAGTCTCTATTTGGCAAGTCAATCACCAGCGTAAACATGATCGTATTTCATTAATGCCCTATGTAAGTTGGATAACCGAATCTCAGGGTGACACTATTAGTCATAAAGTCTGGAATAAAGGTGCTGGCCCTGCCATAATCACTGATTACACCTTTGAAATTAATGACAGCCTGTTCAATTCATGGAAACCCGGGTTTTTATATGCAGACCCAACTATAACTCCGGTAAAGGAGGTGACATTTGGAACATACATACTTGCCCCTAATGAAATACTCACTCTTGTAGCCTACAAAACAGGAGTAAGGAAAGGAGGAACAATTCAAATCAGTATTTCTTTTGAATCAGTGTATGGAGATAAAAAAGAAGATTACCTGAGGTCTACCCTGTAACCTGCAAGAAAAGAAGCTCAGTAACTGTGTTTCTTTTTTACTCTTGCATGTCTTCAAATTAGAACAAGATTTCATACCTTAGTCTTCAAATTAGAACTAGCTTTTATGAAAGGGACACATTTGGGCGAATTTCAAGAGGTAGCCCTCCTCACAATATTAGTGCTGGGTGACGATGCGTATGGAGTCAGTATCAAAAAAGAAATCAACAAAAACATCAAACGTAGCATCAGTAGAGGTGCTTTGCACACTGCCCTGACAAGGCTTGAAGAAAAAGGGTTTCTCAAGTCCAGACAAGGGGAAGCCAATGAAGAAAGAGGTGGCAGACCAAAGCGATATTATGAAGTAACCAATAAAGGCAAGGAAGCCCTCCATGAGGCTCGCGAAATGAGAGATAATCTATGGGACAGAATACCTAGTATAAGATTAGAGCTTCAGTATGCCTAAAGGAGATGCGCATCCTTCACCATTTTTCACCAAACTCTTTTCATGGTTTTGCAAAGAAGAATACCATGCTGAGCTACAGGGAGATTTGGAAGAAGAATATCATGAAAACCTCAAAGATCAGGGTGCAACCATCGCCAATCGCCTATACAAAAAAGAAGTCCTGAAAATGATCAGGCCTTCGGTGATAAAAAGAATAAAACTCAACAACAATCTAAATTTCACAGCAATGTTCAAAATCAACGCTAAACTTGCGCTCAGAAACTTACTGAAGCATAAACTTTACACTATCATTAATGTTGGCGGTCTTGCAATTAGCCTCAGTGTTTGTATGCTCATTTTGCTCTATGTAAATAGTGAAATAAGCTATGACAATTATCATCCTAATAAAGACCGTCTTTATAGGCTAGCCCTAGACAGGTTTTACCCTGATCATACTTCACACTATGCCCTCACTCCATTTTCAATGGCTGAGCAAGCAGCTCTCGATTTTCCTGAAGTAGAGGCCTTTTGTCGCATATTCCCTGGTTTTGGAATCAACGTTACTTATAACAATGAAACATTTTTAGAAAATGGGTTGAAAGCAGCGGACAAAAATTTCTTTGAACTATTCGGAATCAAGATACTTGATGGGAAAAAGGAAGAAATATTCAGCGTTCAAAATGCGGTAGTACTATCGCAAAGTACAGCTCTCAAATACTTTGGCAACAAGAATCCAATTGGGGAAATACTTAAATCAGACTTAGGTGACCTGATCGTTAGTGGAATAGCTGAAGACACTCCTGAAAACACCCATTTCAAATTTGATTTACTTATTAATTTGGAGTCGCTCAATTTCCTTCAAACCAACTTTGTTAATTTTTCTGTGCATAACTACTTATTGCTTCGAGAAGGTGTTGATGCTGAATTGATCAATGAAAAATATAATGAATTAGTAGAGAAATATGCTGCAGGCCAGATAGAACGCAATCAGAAAATTTCATTTGAAGATTTCAAAGCCAGTGGAAATGGTTACAACTATTTCCTGCAACCCATTCAGGATATACACCTCAAATCTCAGCTAGAAGCAGAATTCGAAGCAAATGGAAACATTACCTACATCTACATCTTCCTTTCAATAGCCATATTCATAGTTGCTTTGGCCGCTGTTAATTTCATAAACCTTGCCACTGCCAGGTCTACTGAACGAGCCAAGGAAGTAGGAATAAGAAAGGTCCTAGGTTCAGAGAAAAAACAGCTAGTAAATCAATTCTTATTCGAGTCGATTTTTGTAAGTCTAAGCAGCATGCTGATTGCTATCGGATTAACCTATATTATAATGCCTGGCTTCAATGGCTTTATTGGCAAAAGTATCGTATTGAACGAATTTATGATAATCCAGAATATCATTATTCTGATTGCTTTCAGTTTTGTGCTTGGTGTTATTGCTGGGGTTTACCCTGCCTTTGTACTTTCCTCTTTTCAACCAGTAATAGTTCTGAAAGGTAAATTAATAAGGAGTAAGAATGGTGCCTGGATAAGAAATGGGCTGGTAATCTTTCAGTTCTTCATTTCAATAGTACTGATTTGCAGTACACTTATTGTCGGTCAACAAATGAAGTATCTTCAGAACAGAGATCTAGGCTTTGATAAGGAAAATCTTTTGGTAATAGAGAGAGCATTTGGCGTACAAGACATAGAAACCTTTAAAACAGAAATAGCCAAAATACCAGGAGTAAACAGCATTGGCGGAACAACGGCAATGCCTGGTAGTGGCATCTATTTCGGTGGTTCGTTCAGGCAAGAAGGAATGAATGAGTCAATTGCCTTAAACTGCGCTGTTTTTGCTGATGAGTACCAAGAAACAATGAATATAGAGGTGTTAACAGGAAGATCATTTTCAAAAGATTTTAACGACTCATTAGCACTCATCCTTAATGAGTCGGCAGTAAAGGCACTTGGTATTACAGGAGACCCAATTGGAGCAAGAATCACCAATGTTCAAGGAGCCAATAACCCTCAAGGAGATATAGTTTATCAGGTTGTTGGAGTCATCAAGGATTATAATTACAAATCTCTTCATACTGAGATAACTCCAATGGGAATTTTCAGTAGTGAGAGTGCCGTGGGCGGTAATGTTGCTAATCTGGCTTTAAGGATAAATCCATCTCAGGCATCAAACATCGTAGAAAGCATTCGTGAAATCTGGAGGGTTCAAGCCCCCAATCAAACCTATGTTTACAGCTTCTTAGACGACACACTGAATGAACTTTACGAAACGGAAGAGAAATCTGGAGAGCTATTTCTGGTTTTTACCGGTATCGCAATCTGGATTGCTTGCATTGGTTTATTTGGCTTAGCCACTTTCATAATCGGGAGCAGAATAAAAGAAATAGGAGTAAGAAAAGTACTAGGAGCCAGTTCAGCGAGGGTTGTGGTCTTATTAGTCAACGACTTTAACAAACTAATCTTTCTGGCAATCTTACTCGCAATTCCAGCTTCGATTTGGGTTATGAGTCAATGGCTAGACAGCTTTGCTTATCGTATCAATATGACTGATACATGGTTCTCTTTTCTTATCGGAGGAGCTATTTCTCTTATGGTCGCATGGTTAACGGTTAGCTATCACTCTATCAAAGCAGCAAGAGCCAATCCTGTTAAGAATCTAAGGACAGAGTAGAATAAGAACGTCATTCTGAAGGAGGTACGACTGAAAGAATCTACTGATTGCCAGCAGATTCTTTCGCTTCGCTCAGAATGACGCTTACTATTTAGTTCTTTTGCCCGGTTTGTAAGTCTCCTCAGCTCTTGCTTCCACATCTTCTTTGTAGAAAGGTACATCCTTGAATTGTGCATCAGCATATCGTTGTACCTGATCATCAAAGTGTGGGGAGTCCGGTTTATTGCTCTGCCCTCCTGCAAGCATACTTTTAGCCTTTACCTTATCGCCAAATTCTACAACTGCTACAAAGCTGTTTCCTCTATAGCCATAAATCTTTTTTGTTCCATTAAAGCTACGGGCACCATAGGCAGCCAAAGCTCCCCAACGAGCTGTAGTTAAGCCTACAGGAATACTCGGTGCATTGTCATCATATTTTAAATTGATGTCTCCTGAAAGCCTTTGAAAACGATTGTACTCTCCCCAAGGTAATTCCCATGTACCAAAGTCTTCTTCAATTTGACCTAGCGCTTCTTCAAAAATCGAAATACGTTCTTCGTAAGGTGAGCCAGTTCCAAAGTAGTCAAAGCGTTCATTGCCCCTAAGTCTTTCCGGATTCTTTCCTTTCCGGTTATAAAGCATTCCATAAAAGTGCGCCAAGGTCATAGCTACAGATTCTTTTGAAGTTTTCAAATCCCACTTTTTTAGTATCTGATAGGGCTTGTGGAGGGCTTTCATTTTAGAAGGGTTACGTTCAATTGCTTTCAAAAGACCCGGAATCACCTTTTCAAAGGCAGGCAGGTATGGGTCATAAGCCAATTCAATCAACCCATCCATTGTCAAGCCCTCAGCCTTGCTCAACACTTGTACCGCATGAACACCTCGGAAGTTTTCGGCATCGGGCGCCATATAAAAAGGGTAGTCTTCTTTTTTAGGGCTAAACTCGGCAGCTGCGGTAAATGGAGTGGAATTACAATTCTGTATCCATCCATTCCCCGGGTTAACCAAGGTAATGATCTCATCTAACTCATGCATCCCCTGCCAGTCTGTAGCTGGATTACTTCCATCAACCGGTCTTTGGTAGTCAAACTGCGGGTCTCTTTTGGGTATAAAATCACCGTGGTAGTAGGCAATAGTACCGTCAGCATCAGCATAAACAGTATTGTTTGAAGAGTTTCTTCTGATCTTCATCATTTCCCAAAACTCCTCGTGATTCGCAGTCTTTGTTCTGGTGAAAGATTGAATCAAAGCATCTACGGGCTTCCAGTTTAGTTTTGTAGCTACCCACTTATCGTTAATCTTTCCAGTAATAGGTCCATGATGAGTTCTATATGTTGGAAAGGTCTTCTCTTTCATTTCATTACCGTCCTTGTATTTCAAAGTCACCTCTGATACTTCTACATCTCTCCATTCTTCACCATACATATACTGAAGTTTCCCATCTCGTTCTTCCACAGTTTCAAGAAAGTCATCCATAAAATCTACACGGGTCGAAGTATGCATCCAACCATTTTTTTCATTAAAACCCTGATAGATAAAGAACTGCCCCCAGGTAGTAGCACCATAGGCATTAAGCCCTTCTTCACTTACAACCTGAGATTCTCCCCTAAAGTAGAATGAAGTATGCGGGTTAATTAAAAGCATGGCATTTCCTGAAGCAGTATGCTGACCAGAAACGGCAAATCCATTAGACCCTTTTGGCTCATCTTCAAATAATTCGGCCAAAGAAGGTTCAACAAAAGCCACAGATTGACCTTCATCATAGAATGATTTGATTCTCCTTGTAGATACACTTTCAATGTCTCCCCCAATGGACCCTTCAAAGAAGAACATTGGAAACCAAGGCTCAAAGCGAGTCAGTACTTTGGGTTGTACCTGAGGATGGGTATGCAAATAGTAATTGATTCCATCGGCATAAGCCTGACAAAGTTCCTTTAGCCAATCCGGAGCAGACTCGTAAGCCGCCTTGGCCTCGTCAATGGTCATGTACAGTCTGGCCCTCAAGTCGCTATACAATGCTTCTTCTCCTTCTGCTTCAGCTAACTTTCCTATTGCCCAATAGTAGTTTCTTTCTACTCTTGGAAAATCATCTTCACATTGCGCGTAAAGCATTCCAAAAACAGCATCTGCATCTGTCTTTCCATAGATATGAGGTACACCGTAGTCATCTCTTATAATGGTGACACGTTCGGCCTGCTCTTGCCATTTTGCCGCTTCATCAGTAGCACCTGGTTGACAGGATAAAAGAAAGGTTAGTAAAAAGAAAAGGAGTAAGTTCTTCATCAGCTTGAGATTTTAACCCAAGTTCAACCAAGAACCGATAATGTTCAACACCTTTTTTTTAAATGGAAGGACTATTTTTCCAGCAAGTGATTAGTAAGGGCAATTAATTGGTCGAGGCTTGTTAAACTGGCCATATTGATTTTGTATTTACCATTAACGACAAGTGTTGGCACATTGGTCACTTTCTTTTTCTCCCATTCTCTACTCATCACAATGGCTCTTTTGATCAAGTCCTTATCATTGAACAGTTTTGTCACCTCGGACTCCGAAATATCATTAGCGATAAAGATCTGTTTAACATCCTTTTCGGTTTCAAACTTCACACCCTTTAAATGAATGGCTGCGAAAAATTGTCGACTAAGTTCTTTCTGTTTTCCAAGATCGTTCATTGCCACAAAGGCCTTAACAATAGCTTTTTGCACCTCTTGATTATCACGGGGTATGTAGCTAACATGAGATTTTTCAAACTTTGTCCCTGGCTTTAAAGAAGCTGAAACCGTATCAACCAATGCCTCAAACTGAAAGCAATGCCCACAGAAAAGCGAAAAGAACTCTGTTACCGTTGGGGTAGCTGTCTTCTGTTCTGCAACTATTTCATAGTGCTTACCTTCTTCAAAGCTTGCTTGAGCAAAGGCTGAAACAGAAGATAATGTTAAGATCAAATAAAGAGCTAGTGTTCTCATAAGGCTTGCTTTTTCACGAAAGTAATAGAAAAGGGCTTCTTGCGAAACCCTAAAATCAATTCTAATGCCAAAAGAACAACTAAAAGCACCTATCCCCCCATTTTGGTAGGGTCAGCAAGTGAGATAGCCTTATTTATTCCTGCTTTTCCTTTTTCATATAAAAGCCTTTGCCTTGGGTCATTTCTATTCAGTTTTCTATACTCTTCTGCTGAAAGCCCTACTCTTGCACCATAGATAGTATAATAGGCTTCACTGATTTCATCCATTACTTTTATATACATTTCATAGCTGCTACCTCTATCGGTCTGCACCGAAACTATTGCTTCGCTTGGTCCATCAGATGAGGTACCAGAGCCTAAGTTGTTTCTGATGTAGTTCTTCATGGAAGCTGGCAATGATGCAAAGGTTTCTACATCGCTCATATTCGCTTTCCCCTTCTTGACATTACCTGGATCACCGAAATTCAGAACAAAGTCATATACAATTTCATTTATCATATCAAGGTTAGGAATCACATCTTCTTCAATAAGAACTTTATTAAATGAGTTCAATTGAATTTTGAGCACATTTCTCTCGGGTAAGGGTACCTGAGGAGTGTCTTCGGGTGGAGGAGGTAAAACCATTGTTATACCCTTATTAGTAGCAATTTGAGTAGTGACAAGGAAAAAAATCAACAGCAAGAAGGCGATATCGGCCATTGACCCTGCATTCACCTCTTGATTAGGTCTTCTTTTAGTGTAGCTCATGGTTAAGTAATTTGATTACTCAACCAATTAACTAATTTCTTAGTTTTAAATCAACTAATAAATTAGTTTTAATACCCAGCTATCACAAAACCTAGTTAATCATCGTTTCCGAAAATGGAAGCTACACCTATTCTGACTCCAAATTCACGAGCTTTTCCATCCTGAAACGACTGAACAAACTCCAACCTGAAGATTCTGAAGATATTGTCAATGGTGTATCCCAACTCTATATAATTATCAGAGGTGGGTGTGCGTAAATAGTTTACGAACAGATTCTCTTTAATTCCGCTAACCCTCAAAACCGGTAATCGAGTAAAAAGCAACTTTCTGAAACGGATATGAGTCAAGGCAGAAAAGTATTCATCACCAGTACTATAACGATAGTAATCCAGCAACCTGTACCCTCCAGTAACTTTCAATGGGGTAAATCCAAGTCTATTCCCGCGAAAGTGCTTGAAATCTGTAAATAACATTTGACGTTCTCCAAAGAACTTACCTGCCTCAATATCGAGGTCGATTTTGGCTCTGACTCCCAATTTAACATCAGCTTTCAATCCTAATTCGAGGTGATCGAAATTCACCTGACTATCAAAAGCATCGTTGAAACCTTTTCGATAGGTTAGTCTTAATTCAGGAGAAGTGTTATCAATAGGAATAAGCCTCCCATTATATCTTCTATATTTTAACCAAGGTCTTCCTCTTACCGATAATACAGATATAAGCGCTCCACTATTTTGAAAACCGCCTGCA
Organism: uncultured Roseivirga sp.; assembly: GCA_947493005.1. GTDB lineage: Bacteria > Bacteroidota > Bacteroidia > Cytophagales > Cyclobacteriaceae > Roseivirga. The sequence continues at coordinate 112,973 of CANLOY010000007.1, read as the reverse complement.
AATGCCTCTTCATTAAACGGGCGATTTGGTTTGAAATTTCTATTATCTACGTCCTTTAATCTATAATTAGTATTGTTAAACAGCTCGCTACGACTGACATATTCAAGAGAAGCAGAAGCATAGTATTTATATTTAAATCGTTTGGCCCAACTGAACTTTACAAAGTCTTTCTCATACAACCTCATAAAGTTTTTCTCCAAAAACAGAGTGTATACAGAATTAATGAAGGGGTCAATACTCTCATTTTTAAACTGTTGTATATAACTACCTCCTGATACTCTGAAAGTACTTCGCTGTTGCCTGTTTCCAATTCCAAAGCGGGTTTCTAGTTTTCCATAGAGTTTATTGCTTGCAAAGCCGTACCGTATAAATGGTTCTACTCTGAACCTTGTTGTAGTATCATTTCTCCAGGTAAAAGCACCTGTAAAATCCAGATTCCACCCTTCAACTGTATTGAAACGAGTTTGAGGAAGTAACCCCTCAAAATCAAATCTTAAACGCTTACCTAATCTGTAGTATCCACCAGTTAAAATATCCATGCCTTTAAAGCGTTTACCATTTCTTCGGATAGAAGAGTCTGCTTCAGCTTGAGCCTTGTCTGCTACATAAGTACTGTCTTCTCTTTTGTAACTCTGAACCTCTTTAACTGTTAATGGAACAGGTCTGATTTTAGCCCAGTACATGGAATCTTTTTTAGCAGCAAGCGTATCAACTCTAAAGCTGTAATCAGAAATCACATCACGCTCTTCTTTCTCTTCACGTTCCTGCTTCTCATATTCCTTCATCAACTTTTTGAACTGCTTTCTAGAAACTTTTTTATCCTCCTGAAATACTTCTTGGACTCCTTTATCAAGGTTACCTTCTTTAATTGCCTTAATTTCCTCAGGTGCAGGAGCTATTTTTTCGTCTACTAAAACAACAGAAGCATCTAAATCTTTGTTGGGCGTTACCTTATAGTTACTTACAGAAGCGAGGTATGAGTACTTGCCTGCCAAGCCAAAAATTGATCCCCAGAAATCAAATTGTTGAGTAACCGGCATCCAGGTTTCATCCACTATTGGTGCAAATATCTGCTGAATCCGTATTTTAAATCCATACAAACTGGTTGTTACATCCAGTGAATGAATGTTCCAGAAGTCTTCTCTAATGTAGATTTCTCCTTCAAAAACATCATCTCCTTTAGATCTTGGAGTTATCTTAATTTTATTGATTTCATAACCTCGTTCTCTGAAACTTCCCTGATACTCAAACTTATAATAAGCAAAAGCCCTCGGGCTAAGTGGGGAAATAGCATTAACAACCTCAGGTAAGTAAAAACTACTGTTAATGTATGAGTTCGGATTAGCATTTTGCATATCCTGTCCCGAAGCTCTTACCGAAATCACTTTCTCAGAGAACTTGTTTGGTCTTTCAAAGAAAATTTCACTCACCGATTCTGAAGTAAACACCTGACTAGTATCAATTCCTTCTTTCTCCAGAGTTCTTCTCAATAGCCAAGGCACTTTGGTAATTTGACCAGTACCTTTCATATACACTTCTGCAGAGTAACTGTCATTCTGCATCAAATGATACTTGGCTTTTGCAATGGCCTTTCTCATAATAGTGTAAGAAGGGTCTTCCGCCTTACCAGTAACTTCTACTGTAGGGAGTTCTATTACCTGTGGTACCAAAGTAATATTTAAAGTCGTATAACTGTTACCAATCTCTACTTGCTTAATCTGACTGGCAAACCCCATAAACTGGTAGGTAACCTGGTATTTTCCGGGTTTCAAAGGCAACTCGTAGTTACCCTCTAGATTGGATGATGTACCTGTTCCTATTTCTTTAACATAAATAGAGGCGAAAGGCATTGGACTTCCTTCATTATCCTTAATTGTTCCCTTTATACCTTGCCCAAATAGTGCTGCGGGCAGTAGTGTGATGAGTATTGATAATAATAAGCGTTGCATAAGTTGAGGTTTCTCTCTTTGACACAATTTACGAGCCAAAAGCTGGCACTTGTATAGAAAAAATGACTTAATAGTCGTTAGACGAAACAAATGGTTGAAATGTCCGCTGACCATTGATTTTTTTCAAAATTCATGAAATCAAGTTATCCAGCAATGTGAACAATTGTTAAGCTTTTCAAAAAAATGTGAAGTTTATAAATAGAACTTCTTGAGCTTGATATAGTCAACTACTGGTTGAGGTAGTAGATATTGAACTGAATGTTCATTACGAATAGAATTTCTGATAAAGGTAGCTGAAATGTCAAGCATTGGAGAGTCTACATACCTGATACTTTCATGCTGCACTTTAATCTTGCTCTTATCAACCTGGGGCCTTGGGTATACATATAAACCAAAGTTCTCTAAAATGGCTTTATGATTCTTCCACTTATGAAAGTGAATAAGATTATCCTCCCCTATTATCAATTTGAATTCGTGCTGTGGAAATTTGTCAGCCATATAGCCAAGTGTATCCGCAGTATAGCTCGGCCTTGGCATGTTAAATTCCACATCAGAAGCCCTGAACTTATAATTATCGGCAATGGCCAACTCAACCATTTTGAAACGGTCAAACTCATGCAATAAATTACTGCTACTTTTGAATGGGTTCAAAGGACTTACTACAAACCACACTTCATCTAAATCTGTCTGATCGGCCATAACATCGGCTATCACCAGATGTCCGATATGAATTGGGTTAAACGAACCAAAAAACAGACCTATTCTCAAAGCTTACTGATTTAAAAAATTATTGACCAATTCTTCTGCCTTAACAAAAGAGTCTTCAATAGTCTCGTTAAGCAAAGTTACGTCAAACTTGTTTTCAAAAGTTAATTCGAACTCTGCCCTATATAGCCTTTGGGACAAGCTTTCCCGAGACTCAGTTCCTCTGCCAGTCAATCTCTTTTTGAGTTCTTCAAGGCTAGGCACTTTTACAAATACAGCCAAAGCATCATCTCCAAAATACTCTTTGAGTTTTAATGCGCCCTTTACCTCAACATCAAAAACCACATGTCTACCCTCGTCCCAAATTCGTTGAACTTCCTTTTTTAAAGTTCCATAGTAGTTCCCGGTATAAACCTCTTCCCACTCTATAAAAGCATCGTTCTCTATATGCTCTCTAAATTCATCTTTGGAAAGAAAGTAATAGTCTTTTCCATGCTCCTCAGTTCTCCCTCGTTTATCTCTGGTAGAAGCGGATATTGAAAAACCGAGTTTAGAATTTTTCTCTAGAAGATGCTTTACAATAGTAGTTTTACCCGAACCAGATGGCGCGGTAAAAATGAACGCTTTTCCTTTGCCCATTTGCTATAGATTCACGCTATTTCGGATTGTTTGAGCAAGGTCATTAGGAATTTCCTTGTTGTGCTCTGAAAGTTTTTTGAGGATTTCTTCCCTTACCGTTTTCTCTTTTTCAAAAGTGAAGTTGGATTTTACACAGGTACTAATCTTCTGTTCAAAAATAGCCCGGGATTCTTCATCTGCCTCATTGTCCAAAACCAGTTGTACAATTTCAGCAAAGCGTTTTTCATCAATCAGATTTCCCTTATCGCAATAGCAATTCTTGAATGTATGTTTAAACCAATCTGAAAACTCACTCATCTTAATTCTCTTTATTAAAACCCATTTCTTTCGCGTAAGAAGCCAATTTCTCTTTTAGCATGTTACGTGCTCTGTGTAATCGTGAGCGGACAGTACCAATTGGGATATCCAGAATTTTAGACATCTCCTCATAAGTGAATCCTTCCAGATCACTAAGAATAATTACTGTTCTAAAATCTACAGCAATACTATTCAAGGCTCCAGAAATTTCATCACCAATCATATGCTGAACAGTCTCTACTCTAAGGTCAGTGGTGATTTTTTCACCAGCATCGTCAGAATTATAGAACTGCTCAACTTCATTGTAATCAACTTTAGAAGGCTGTTTGCTCTTCTTTCTGAACTCGTTGATAAAGCTGTTTTTCAATATGCGGAACAACCATGCTTTCGCATTAGTTCCTCTTTCAAATGAATTGATAAATCTAAACGCCTTTAAGTAAGTATCTTGAACCAGATCCTTGGCATCATCTTCATCAAATGTTAGCCGATGCGCAAAATTGTACATCGAATCAACGTGAGGCATAAATTCAGCGTCAAAAATCTCTGCTTTTTCCCTATCAGAATAATTTTGTTTCTGAACCTCATGTTCGTCTTGTATTGCTTCCTCAGACATAAGCCAAAATTAGTAAAAATATATGCGCTTCCATCTATTTTAAAACGCCATGTTTCATGACACGTAAAAAACCACTTAAATGATTCCAAATACAATCATAAAACTTAGTATTTGCTAATAAGAATACGTTTGGTGTTTTTTGTAGCATCAAAGACTTGAAAAAACTGAACATTCTATTTCTGACCTACCAGGGAGATATGGCAGGGTCAACAAACTCAATAGCTTATCTAGCCAAAGGTTTAGCCGAACGAGGGCATCATATTTCTATCGGCATTAGAAAAGAAAGTTTGTTATGGGAGTTACTTGAAGGAGTTGGTGTAAACCGCATCCCAATGACATTTTCTGGCAAATTTGATTTTAAGAATTGGAAACAAATCAGAAATGCAGTTAAAGCACATAATATTCAACTTATAAACGCCCAGTCAAGTCATGATAGATACACAAGCATATTCTCAAACTGGAGATACAATCTTGGAGTCAAAATAGTCCATACCAGACGTCAAATGCCGTTGAGTATGGGTGGGCCACTTCAACTTTACCTATACAACAAAAAAACGGATGGCATTGTAGCTGTTAGCAATCAGGTAAAAGATGGGTTGATCAATTTAGGGATTAAAGCGCCCAATATTGAGGTTATTCATAATGGCACCCCCACAGCCAAGTATGATCATATAGTTAGTAGCAAAGTTGAATCACTACAGAAAAAGTTCAAGATTTCCAAAGATGAATTTGTGCTGGGGTGTATTTCAAGAATGAAAAATCAGATACAGATTTTCAAAGCACTTCAGCTAATCGATGAACCTATAAAAGCTATCTTTTGTGGTATTACACCTAATGAAGAAATTCAAAGTATTATAGATGCATTTCCAACTAAGCATCAGATATACTTTGAAGGACAAGTAGATTCTTCAGAGGTCTTGAATTACTACAAATTATTTGATGCCAAGATTCTGGCTTCCACTATGGAGGGGCTCTCTCAGTCTTTGCTTGAAGCTATGGCCTTGGGAGTTCCTGTAGCAGCTACCGCTTATGCAGGGAACCTTGATTTGATTGAACACGAAGAAAATGGTCTGTTATTCGAAGATGAAAACATTGATCAAATCGTTGAAAGTATTCTCAGGCTTAAATCTGATAAACACCTAATAGAAAGGCTCTGCACAAACGGGAAGAAAACCGCTTTGAAAACTTTCAATATTGAAAATACTGTTTCAAAATACGAGCAATACTTCTCGCAATTGATTAAAGAAAGTTAGATTCATCCTTTAACTTGCAAAACTTAATTCAAGAGGATATTAAACACTGAATGGAATACCTTGCCTCCCTTAATGAGCCTCAATATGAGGGTGTTGTAAACACTGAAGGGCCTGCTATGATTATTGCTGGTGCAGGCTCAGGAAAAACCCGTGTATTGACCTACCGCATTGCCTATCTGATTAAAGAAAAGGGCATTGACCCTTTCAATATTCTTTCTCTGACTTTTACTAATAAGGCTGCAAGGGAAATGCGAGAAAGAATTGAACAGGTGGTTGGAAACGATGCTCGCAACTTATGGATGGGAACATTTCACTCTGTGTTTGCAAGAATATTACGCTCAGAGGCTGACAGGTTGGGTTACCCTAGCAACTTCACTATTTATGATGCTGATGATTCAAAGTCCCTGATAAAAACCATAGTTAAGGAGTTAGGACTTGATGATAAAGTATACAAACCTAACGTTGTTTTTAACCGGATTTCCAGCGCGAAAAACAGGCTTGTTTCCTGGCAGGAATATAACAACAACCCGCTTTACGAAGCTGATGATACTGCCGCCCAAAAACCTGAAATGGGCAGGATATACAAAACCTATTGCCAAAGGTGTTTCAAAGCCAACGCCATGGACTTTGATGATCTTTTATTTAATACCAATGTGCTATTCAGAGATCATATCGATGTCTTAAATAAATATCAACATAGGTTTAAATATGTGCTAGTAGATGAGTTTCAGGACACCAATGTTTCTCAGTACCTGATTACAAAAAAACTATCCTCAGTGAGTCAGAATATTGCAGTGGTTGGAGATGATGCTCAGTCTATTTATGCATTCCGTGGAGCCAATATTGAGAATATTCTGAATTTTGAAAAAGACTTTCCAGACCTGAAGGTGATCAAGCTGGAGCAAAACTATCGCTCTACGCAAAACATTGTTAATGCCGCCAATTCTGTTATTGCCCGAAACAAAGGGCAATTGAAAAAGACCGTCTGGACATCTAACAATGAAGGAAATCGAATAGAGTTAATCAAATCGGTTTCTGACAATGAAGAAGGGCGTTTTGTTTCCTCTGCCATATTTGAACAAAAGGCGCAGAATGGGTACAAGAATGAGGACTTTGCCATCTTATATCGTACCAATAGCCAATCCAGGGCTATAGAAGAGTCGCTAAGAAAAGCTGGCATTCACTATAAAATTTATGGCGGGCTTTCCTTCTATCAAAGGAAAGAAATAAAAGACCTTATGGCCTACCTCAGGTTTGCCATGAATACTGCCGATGAACAGTCTTTCAGGCGAATAATCAATCTTCCTAAAAGAGGAATAGGCACTACATCAGTAGAAAAAATGGTAGTAGCTGCCTTTGAGCACGATATTCCTTTATGGGAAGTTCTTACCAATGTAGATTCCTTTTTGCCTGGAAGAGCAGCTAATGCAGTAAAGGACTTTGTTACTCTGGTGAAGAGTTTTAAGATTTATGTGGATTCACGTGATGCTTATGAAGCAGCAAATCACATTGCTAAAAATTCGGGGCTTCTAAAAGAGCTTTATGCTGACAAGACAGTAGAAGGGCTCAATCGTTATGAGAATGTTCAGGAACTACTTAATGCAATCAAAGAGTTTGTAGATACTCCAGAGGTAGAAGACAAAAGTCTTGGAGCTTTCTTACAAGATGTAGCATTGCTAACCGATCAGGATAACAACGATCCCGAAAACAGTGATTTTGTGTCGCTAATGACCATTCATTCTTCAAAAGGATTGGAGTTTAAAAATGTATTTGTTGTAGGGCTCGAAGAAGACCTCTTCCCTTCCCAAATGATGCTTAGCAGCCGAGCTGACCTGGAGGAAGAACGAAGGTTGTTTTATGTAGCTATTACAAGAGCCAAAGAAAATTTATACTTCTCTTACGCATTATCACGTTATCGATTTGGAAGGTTAATTAATAGCGAAGCCAGCAGATTTATAGAAGAGGTAGATCCTAGTTTTATCCATGTCAACACCAGGTATGGTAGTAGACAGCCTCAATTAGGAAGAAAGGAAGGACCAACAGGGTTTACTTCGAGTTTTGCCAGAAATCTTATGGCCAATAAAAAGCAGGCTGTAAAAAAACCAATGCAATATCATAAGCCTTCTGTAGATTTCCGTCCTAGTGACACATCAAAACTTCAAGAGGGAATGAAAGTTGAACATCCGAAATTTGGTTTTGGAAAGGTGCACAAAATGGATACTGAGGGAGCTAACAAAAAAGCCAGGGTAATTTTCGAAGATTTTGGCGAAAAAACCTTGCTCTTAACGTTTGCCAAACTAAGAATTGTGGAATAGCATCGTGTCTATTGCCACTCTTTGAGATATTTATTGTTAATTTGATCTATACTTAAGAATTAATGGGATTAGAATATAATACTGAGAGAAGTGATGTAAGGCTAAAAGAATACGGCCGAAACATTCAGAAGCTGGTTGATCATATCAGAACTATAGAAGATCAAGAAAAGAGAAGTGCTTACGCACAAACGCTTACCGATTTGATGAAACAGATCAATCCTAACCTGAAATCAAATCAGGATAACGATCAAAAAGTGTGGGATGATCTTTACATAGTTTCAAACTTCGATCTCGATATAGAGGCCCCTTTTCCAATGCCGGAAAAATCTGCCATTGGCAAAAAGCCCCAAAGAATGCCTTATAAAAACTCTAAAATTAAGTACATGCACTACGGACGTAGTGTTGAAATAATGATAGAGCAAGCTATTCAAATGGAAGATCCAGAGTCTAAAAAGTCTGCTATAATCCACATAGGAAGACTCATGAAAGGCTTTTACAACACCTGGAATAAGGACAACATTGACGATGAAATTATCCTGAAGCAAATCAAGCAACTTTCAGATAACCAGCTGGATATTAACATTGAAGAGGTTAAAGAGTTCGGCCTTTTTAACAACAACATTCGCGAAAAGAAAAACCATAATCGAGACAACAGAGACCGGGACAATAGAGATCGAGACAGAAGGAATAATAACAGACGTAGAAACAATAATAGACGCAGAAACTAGATGTCCTCATTTGTCATTGAAGGTGGCACCAGACTCTCAGGAGAAATAATCCCTCAAGGTGCAAAGAATGAAGCTCTCCAAATTCTTTGTGCTGTTTTATTAACAGCAGAACCGGTAACAATTCATAAGGTTCCTGACATCAGGGATGTGAATAAGCTTATAGAGCTTCTTGGTGCAATGGGAGTTGAAGTCGAGCACTTAGGCAAAGAGAGTTATAAATTCTGTGCGAAGAGTGTTAATATTGACTATTTGGAAACTGAGGAGTTTAGAAAAAAGGCCTCATCACTTCGAGGTTCTATTATGATTCTGGGGCCTCTCCTTGCAAGATTTGGTAAAGGCAAAATATCAAAACCCGGAGGCGACAAAATAGGGAGAAGAAGACTTGATACTCATTTCATAGGCTTTCAAAAACTTGGCGCCAGATTCCTTTACGAAGCCGAGACCGGCATGTACCACATAGACGCCTCCGATCTTAAGGGAACTTATATGCTTCTAGACGAAGCTTCGGTTACAGGTACGGCAAATATTCTTATGGCGGCTGTACTTGCGAAAGGAAAGACCACTATATACAATGCGGCCTGTGAGCCCTACTTGCAGCAACTATCTAAGATGTTGAACAGGATGGGTGCCAAGATTACTGGTGTAGGTTCCAACTTATTGCACATTGAAGGAGTAGAAGGCCTCAGTGGCACTGAACACACCATGTTACCCGATATGATTGAAATTGGCTCGTTCATAGGTTTAGCTGCCATGACTCAATCAGAAATCACTATCAAAAACTGCCGCATTGAAGAGCTAGGACTTATTCCTGAAACTTTTCGAAGGCTGGGTATACACATGGAGTTCCGAGGGGATGACATTTATGTACCAACTCAGGAAAACTATGAAATCGAAACCTTTATCGATGGTTCGATTATGACTATTGCTGATGCCATTTGGCCAGGGCTTACACCTGATCTTTTGAGTATTGTACTGGTAGTTGCTGCACAAGCTAAAGGTACGGTGCTGGTTCATCAGAAAATGTTTGAAAGTCGCCTTTTCTTCGTAGATAAATTAATCGACATGGGTGCTCAGATTATTCTTTGCGACCCTCACAGGGCAACCGTTATAGGGCTTAACAGAAAGCAAAAACTGAAGGGTATCAGAATGACTTCTCCGGATATCAGAGCTGGGCAAGCGCTATTAATCGCGGCTCTTTCTGCAGAAGGCCGAAGTGTTATAGACAATGTAGAGCAAATAGACAGAGGCTATCAACACATTGACACTCGATTAAACGCGCTTGGGGCAAAAATTGAGCGTATAGACTAGCAACCAAACCATTCTTTATATGAGACTTAAAAGATTGTTCAAAGGACAGAATTTCAAAGTCTACCTAATGGAATTGTTTATTGTAATTCTAGGTATCTCTATTGCCTATCAACTGAACCTTTATAATGAAGCGCGCATAAATCACAAACTAGAGCTCAATGTGATTAAGAATTTGGAGAAAGAGATTCAAATCAATATTGGTGAATTTGAGAGTCTAAAAGCATACAGAAAAAGAATTACTGACCACTCTTCTAAACTATTAAGGGTTCTCAAAAGCAAACCTATATCCAGAGACAGTGCAAAAAAGTACATTCTCAGCTTGGTACAAACTTCTACGCCTGACCTTCAAAGACAAGCAACCAATTCTTACCTAAGCAGTAATTATGGTCAAACTAATATTCTTTTGAAGAATGAAATCCTGACATTGGAGGTTTACTTTCAAGAGTTGATGGAGTTATCAGATGGATATAAAAAGAGAAAACAAGATGACTTTATGAGCTTCCTCAGTGAAAGTGTTGATTTCAGCGAAAGAAGAATAGCATCCATGGAAAAAATCAAAACCCTAGAGTTTAAAAACATCATCTGGAATATTGCAACGGATGAAAGAGAATTGAATAGGCTATATGAGTTGTCATTTTCTCAACTTGCTAAAGTAGATTCGATTATTACTCAAATAATTAAGGAAGAGGAGTAGTTCTTAATTCTCAATCTGTCCTGAAATTTTGGAAAAACATAAACCTTAAGCATCTTTAGAAATTCTTACTCATCTTTTTAGATGAGGTATCATCATCAGCATGGTAAAATTCGGCACTTCCAGGAGATTAAAGAAAGGCGACATCTATACTTATATGATGGAGATATTCATCGTGATTTTCGGAATCACGGTGGCATATCAGCTCAACGTGTATTATGAAGATAAAAAGGATCTGAAGCTTGAAAAAGCGGCTATAGAACGGTTGCTAAATGAAAACACAACTAACCTCAACTCTTTTGAAAACCTGATTGAAAACAGGTTAAAACTAGAACAGGATACACGCCAACTGGCCAGATTCCTATATGCGGGCGATAACCTCTCCCAGGATAGTATATCTCATTACTTGTTTGACATCAACAGAACACACAAGCCTATCATACAAATGGAAGCATTAAACTTCTATTTGAACACCAACTATACTAACAAGAACTCTGACCTAAAAAGCGAGCTTATCACTCTCAAAAGCTTTTACCTGGAGCTTAGAGAAGTTGTAGAATACTATGTGAGAATGAAGGAAAAATACTATGGAGATTTCCTGGTTTCTGACGTAGATTTTGGTGAAGAACGTATTATCACCCTTGACAAAATTCAAAGCGTTGAATTCAAGAACCTGGTAGTTAATCTTTTATCCAATGAACTTGAACTCAACGCCCTTTTTGATAAGGTTTATGGACAATCCACCGTGCTGGAAGAGTCCATACTATCGAAACTTGGTCGCTAGTTTACAAAACCAACCCCCACAGTATTATTGGTGAACTCATCAATTAGTATGAATGAACCATTCGACCTGTTTTCGGAATAACTATCAGCAAATACAGGCTTAGATAGCTTTAATGAAACCCCTCCAATATCATTAAGAGTTAATGCGGAAACGGTTTCATCCTTTAAAAAAGCCGATGTCTCGACTTTATAATTAATTGAAGATACCTTAACCCGTGTTTCATTTATGCCATGTTGCAGTTTGTAAGTCTTTCCGTTAACCAAAGGTGTAGCATCCATCCAACACACTTTTGAGTTAAGGTTTTTTGTAGTAATATCATTACCAGATTTAACAATCATATCTCCTCTGCTCACATCAACATCATCTTCAAGAGTTATAGTCACTGACTGTTTAGGTCTGGCATTGATCAATTGTTCATCAAACTGATTAATACTCTTGATTCTAGATCTCAATCCTGAAGGCAGAATACTCACTTCATCCCCTACTTTAAATGAACCACTTGCAACTTTACCTGCATACCCTCGAAAGTCATGATACTGTTCCGATTTTGGTCTGATCACATATTGCACTGGAAAACGAGAGGGAGCCTTATCATCATCTTTACCAACTTCAATTGATTCTAAAGTATCGAGTAAATTTTGTCCTTCAAACCAATCCATCTTCTTGGGTTCATTCGCAATATTCTCACCATGTAAAGAACTTACTGGAATAAAATCGATCTCAATATCCATGAACTCCTCACTATCGAGTAGCCTCTTAAAATCACTTACAATCTCATTAAACCTATCCTGACTGTAATCCACAAGATCCATTTTGTTAACACAGACAATTACCCTTGGAACCTTAAGTAAATGTGAGATATATAAGTGTCTGTGTGTTTGTTCAACAAGACCGTTTCTGGCGTCTACCAAAACAATAGACACATCTGCATTTGAAGCTCCCGTAACCATGTTTCTGGTATACTCTACATGACCAGGGGTATCGGCAATTATAAACTTTCGTTTAGGAGTTGAAAAATAGATGTGAGCTACGTCTATGGTAATACCCTGTTCACGTTCTGCTACCAGCCCATCAGTCAGCAATGACAGGTCAACATATTCTAAACCCTTTCTTCTGCTACTCTCCTCAATAGCCAGCAATTTGTCCGTAGCAATTGAGTTTGTATCAAACAATAAGCGTCCAATCAATGTACTTTTACCATCGTCAACGCTACCTGCCGTAGCAATTCTTAATACCTCTTTGTTATTAGAAATAGCCATTATTCTTTCTTTTTTCCATTGCAGCTTCCGAACGTTTGTCATCAATTCTTGCTCCTCGTTCAGATATAGTAGCACTCAGAATCTCATCGATTACTGTATCGATATGATCTGCTACAGATTCTACTGCAGCCGTACAAGTCATATCTCCTACAGTTCTGAACCGAACTACTTTTTTGTATACTTCTTCGTTTTCAGATTTGTTGATAAAAGGAGAATCAGGCCATATCAAGCCATCCCTTTCAAAAATTTCTCTTTCATGAGCGTAATAGATTGATGGAATCTGGAGTTTCTCTTCTCTTATATAATTCCAGACATCTATTTCCGTCCAATTAGAAATAGGGAAAACACGGACGTTTTCACCAACATTAATTCTTCCATTGAGCATATCAAACAATTCAGGCCGCTGTCGCTTTGCGTCCCACTGCCCAAAGTCATCTCTCACAGAGAATATTCTTTCTTTGGCCCTTGCCTTCTCTTCGTCCCTTCTAGCACCTCCCAGGCAAGCATCAAACTTCAGTTCTTCAATAGCATCAAGTAGCGTTACCGTCTGTAAAGCATTCCTACTCGCATACTTACCGCTTTCCTCTTGAACCTTTTGCTGATCAATAGAATCCTGTACATACTTTACGATCAGTTCAAGCCCCAATTCCTCTACAAGTTGATCTCTGAACGCTATAGTCTCCGGAAAGTTATGTCCTGTATCTATGTGTAACAGTGGAAAAGGAATTTTTCCAGGATAAAAAGCCTTTTGTGCCAATCTAACCAAGGTAATAGAGTCTTTGCCACCCGAAAACAATATTGCCGGCTTTTCAAACTGAGCTGCTACCTCCCTGATTATATATATAGCTTCATCTTCCAGTTCCCGTGGGAACTGACCATCGAACACTCTCATTTTTCTAATATTTCTTTATTTACCTGATGTAATCCACACTCTTTTTTAGATGTCTCCCACCACCATCTACCGGCTCTGGAATCTTCACCATTCTCAATGGCTCTTGTACAAGGTGCGCAGCCAATGCTAACATATCCCTTACTATGAAGTTTATTGAATGGTACTCGATTCACCTTGAGGTAATCAATCATTTGATCGTATGTCCAATCGAGAATTGGACTGAACTTGATCACCTGATTTGCCTCATCCCATTCAATTTTTTCAAAAGACTGCCGGTTATCAGATTGATCTGACCTTAAACCAGTAATCCAAACCTTTGCGCCTTTCAAAGCCCTTTTCAAGGGTTCTACCTTTCTGATAAAGCAACACTCTTTCCTATTCTCAACAGAATTGTAAAAACTATACATGCCCTTTTCAGACAGAAGTTTCTCAAGAGGTCCTGCGTCTGGTGAATACACTCTAATCGGCTTCTTATACCTTAAGCGGGTTTGATCTATCAGATCATAAGTTTCCTTAAAAAGCCTACCGGTATCTAAAGTAAGCACCTGAATACCGATGTCATTTTTGAAAATTGTATCTGTAATCACCTGATCTTCCTGACCAAATGCCGATGAGAACACCACTTCCCCAGGAAAAGTTGAGGCAATTTCAATGAGGCTCTCTTCTAAAGGTTTCCCTTCTAGTCGTTGTTTGAGAATTTCCAGTTTCATCGCACTTATTTCCTTGTCTTCACATTGGCCCAAACTCTTTCATGCAAATAGTAAAGGATCATTTTGGATACTACTTCTACAGAACCAATTGACAACGCCATTGACATTTCTCCAGTAATCCAATATGAAATAAGCATGGTATCTATTGTACCCACTATACGCCAACTTATAGTTTTTGCCAGGCTTCTTAGGTTACTATCTGTCCTTGCCGATGTTTCCTCAATTTTTCTATTTATTGCACTATCCAAAAGCATGTTAATTCTCTTTGTATGATTGCTTTTGCAAATCTATGTATTCCCTACCATTTTTATAGGGTATTTAAACAAAAAAATCTACCTGCTCCTCAAGATATCTTTTAAAGTCTTGTTTTCCAGTACTTTAAGTGTGCTATCTCTCACTTCAGTCATTACTCTATTGAGGCCGCAAATCTCTTCCGTACAGTTTTCACACTTTTCATAATAGTTCAAACTCACACAAGGCAAGAGCGCAATGGGTCCATCCAGTACTCTAATCACTTTGGCTAAATGTACCTCATCTGCTGGTTTGATCAGATAGTATCCACCTCCTTTACCCTTCTTGCTTCCAAGAATGCCCGACTTCTTTAATTCTAAAAGAATGTTTTCAAGGAATTTTAAAGAAATCTGCCTCTCCTGGGAGATTTCCGAAATAAGCACCGGACCCTTGCTATAATTTTCAGCCAGGTAGGTTAAGGCATGAAAAGCGTATTGTGTCTTTTTAGATAACATGTATTAAATGGACTGAATGTGAATTTAGAAAATTTTAAGGAGCAAAAATGTTCTGACACCATTTTCTCTCTTAAGACATTCTTGCCCGACTAACTGCCTTTGTATAAGACCTAGACACGGGCACCAATTCATTTAGGTGGAACAGTTTAACTTTATACCCTTGATTATTGCCGTCAAGTGCCAAAATCTTATCTACATTAATGATGTGCTTTCTATGGCACCTGATTAACTCCGGGAAACTATCCAATGAACGTTCCAGATTAGATATCTTATTCCTCAATAGTGCTTTCTCCAACTTCTCTCCTCTTTCATAAAACACTTCGATATAATTTCCTGCAGATGAAATGAGTAAAATCTGATTTCTTGGTATTGCTAACTTATCCTTCTCATTTTCAGATATGAGATATGCCACTCCCTCTCTTGTTTTACCAATTTTTTGAGATACCTCTTCAATCTGAGATTTTAGTGTCTGACTCTGCTTATAAAGGATAACTCCAATTGCCGGCATTAATCCAACCAAAATGGTATAGAAAGCTACTACTACATAAGATAACAAGTCAAACTTCGGTTCTTCGTAAAGTAGGTTTGCATAAATCCAATTAACCAGAGCGATACCCAATAAAATCCAGATAACCCACAATAACTCCTTCCCTACCGTCCAACTACGATTTGTTAAAACATCTGGGAAAATTTTGGGTAACAACACCATATTGAAAAGACACACCATCAATGTTATAAGTCCAAAACCAAAGGAAATCAACAGATTGTTATTGATTACTGAGTCGTCAATCCCAAACGGCCTGAAGATATAGCAAAAGAGACTGATAAAAACAGAGATCATCAAGACAAGCAATAAGGCTTGTCTTGAGTTAGTGTAAAAAGGGTATGGTCTTCTAAGATAGGCTAAGAACCTCATCTACCAGTTGCAATGTTTGGTATAACAAAATTTACAAAACTTATCTGCTCTTAACAATTACATGGCTAGCCGATCGAGTCTTAATATCTCAAGAGAGGATTGGGCATTACCTGAAGGCTATAAATAATAGCCTGTTGTCTCCGCAAGTTTTCATATAAAGTAATGACTGACTACTTGACATTTTACTTTAAATCGACTGACTTTTAAGTGCATGCCCAACCTCTCCGCTGAGATGCTCGCAAAGAACTAATGAAAATAGCGTATTGAACATGTTCAAACCGAACAAGGGATGAGCAGTTATGTATTTGGTACGAATAGCAACAAAAAAAGGAGCTTCGGCTCCTTTTATAATTTGTGTGAAATTCTGGTTTAATAGTTATTAAGCATAACTGGCATAACCAGCATTAAGATATCTTCATTTTCGTCCTTTTCAGCAGGAACGATAAGACCAGCTCTATTTGGTGCAGACATTTGAAGAGTAATACTCTTAGAATGAATATTACCCAACATTTCCACAAGAAATTTAGCGTTAAATCCAATTTCAAGATCTTCACCTACATGCTCGCATGCCAGTGTTTCTTTAGCCTCGTTCGAAAAGTCCAGATCCTCAGCTGAAATTGTCAGTTCGCTTCCTGTAATCTTCAATCTGATCTGATGAGTAGTTTTGTTAGCGTAGATAGAAATCCGTTTAAGCGATCCTAGGAACTCATTTCTGTCAATCGACATTTCAATTGGATTCTCAGTAGGAATCACATTCTCGTAGTCAGGAAACCTTTCATCAATCAAGCGACAAATCATCTTGATATTGTTGAAATCAAAGTATGCATTTGACGCATTGTACTCTAAAACTACATTAGAATTCTCTGATGGTAATGTAGACTTCAGCAAATTCAAGGCTTTGCGAGGTATAATAATGGACATACCTGAGTCAGTTGCCACATCAACCCTTCTATATCTAACTAGTCTATGACCATCAGTAGCAACAAAGGTAGTATTCGTTTCATCCAACTTAACGTAAACACCTGTCATAGCAGGTCTCAATTCGTCATTACTTGTCGCAAAAATGGTATTGTTTATCGCACTACTCAACACATCAGTAGACATATCTACCGAGTACGCATCGCTTACACTTGGAACTTTAGGGAAGTCTGTGGCATTTTCTCCCGATAATTTATATCTACCATTGTCAGAATTGATCTCTACGCTATAAGTTTCAACATCAATGCTAAAAGTAACAGGCTGCTCAGGCAAGTTCTTTAAAGTGTCCATCAAAATTCTGGCAGGAACAGCTATACTACCATCTTCCTTTGCCTCCACATCAATTTCAGTAATCATTGAAGTTTGTAGGTCAGAAGCAGTTATAGTCAACAACCCATCTGTAATCTCAAACAGAAAGTTTTCAAGAATAGGCACCACAGGGTTTGTGGTAATTACTCCATTAATGTTGGAAAGTCGCTTTAGGAGTTCGGCTGAAGAAACAATAAACTTCATATATGGTCGATTTTTGCGATGGTTTTATTAAGCCGATAAAATTAACAATAAAATTAATACAGAGAACTTTATCGAGGCTTTTTGCTTACGTTTCAAAACTAAATTATGATCAGGATTCATGATAGTATCCAGACACTTTCCCTCTTCAATTCGATAGCTGTTGAACTATATTTGAAAATATTACCCTACTTAATTGGTAGGTTTTACATTCTTTTTATTTATTTGTAACACCCTACAAAACAAGTAGACTATTTTAAACATCAAAAGGCCATGAACATTTCATCCAAAGTCAGCAATGAGGCAAAAAAGGACATTCTTGAATTGCAAAAAAGAATTGACAGATTCAACAATGGAGAAATCGAAGAAGACAAATTCAAACTCTATCGTTTAACCCGAGGAGTCTATGGCCAACGCCAGTCTGGTGTACAGATGATAAGGATCAAATTACCTTATGGTAGGGTAACACCAAAACAACTCACACAGATAGCCAATCTATCGGATAAATATGCCACTGGGAACCTCCACCTTACCACCAGACAGGACATACAATTCCACTATGTAAAACTAGACGAAGCTCCAGCGCTATGGGCGGAACTAGAAGAAGAAGACATTACCCTAAGAGAATCTTGTGGAAACACCGTTAGAAACGTTACCGCATCCCCAGATGCTGGTATCAATCCTGACGAGCCATTTGATGTTACACCTTACGCACACGCGCTGACCCACTACTTTCTTCGAAACCCCATTTGTCAGGATATGGGTAGAAAGCTGAAAATTGCTTTTGCATCAGATGGTACGGACAGTGCCATGACATACTTCCATGACATTGGTTTTATCCCAAAAGTAAAACAAATCAACAATCAATCTGTAAAAGGCTTCAAGGTAGTCATTGGTGGTGGGCTTGGTGCTCAAGCCATTCCAGCTCAAACCGCTTTTGATTTCCTACCAACAAATCAGATTATCCCCTTCAGTGAGGCTTTAATTAGAGTGTTCGATAGATACGGAGAACGTGCCAACCGAAATAAAGCAAGAATGAAATTCCTGATCAAAAAGATCGGGGTAGAACAGTTAATGAAATTGATTGAGGAAGAAAGAAAATCTCTTAAGTACCAAGTGTTTGAAATCAATGAGGGCTTGGTTACAACTACTATTCCTGAAAAATCAACAATTCCAACTATCAATATTGAGGATTGGGCAGCTTTTGAGGATTGGAAACGCACAAATGTCTTCAGGCAAAAGCAAAACGACTTCTTTGGTATTTGGGTGAGGGTAACTCTGGGAGATATCAATTCAGATACTTCCAGAGCACTCACCAAAATAGTTTCTCTTTATGCTGCAGACGACATAAGGGTGACTGCTAATCAGGGCCTTCTGATAAAATATGTGAGAGCAGAATATCTTCCCTATTTTTATCAGGAGCTAACCAATTTAGGACTTTCCAAGCCTGGTTTTGATTCCACTCATGATATTACCGCTTGCCCTGGAAGTGATACCTGCAACCTGGCCGTCACAAACAGCACTGCACTGACAACCGAGTTAGAGCACATGTTAAAAGCGGATTTCAAAGCGCTTATTGATGAATCTCACATCAAAATCAAGATCAGCGGATGTATGAATGCTTGTGGTCAGCACATGGCAGCCAATATTGGTTTCCATGGCAGCTCTATTAAAAATGGAACCCTGGTAATTCCTGCAATGCAAATCGTGATTGGTGGTGGGGTTTCTCCCAATGGAAAGGGATTTATAGCTGAAAAGGTAATTAAGGTTCCGACAAAGCGGATTCCGCACGCGCTTTCCAGAATTCTTCAGGAATATGAAAAAAGTCACACCGAAGGTGAATACTTCAATGATACGTATCAGCGCTTAGGTAAAATGCACTTTTATCATTTACTCAAGCCACTAGCAGACATTGACACACTAAGTTCCAATGACTATATGGATTGGGGTAAGACAGAAAATTTCACCCCGGAAATTGGTGTTGGAGAGTGCGCCAGTGTGATGCTTGACGTGATTGGCACTATCATAGAAGAGTCACAAGAAAGGCTAAACGGGTCTAAGCAAGGCTTTGAAGAAGGAGCATTTGCAGATTCAATCTATAATAGCTATAGCAGTATGGTAATTGCAGCCAAGGCGTTGCTACTGAGTGATGATATCAAATGCAATACTCAAATAGGAATCATTGAAAGTTTTCAAGAGCATTTTGGAGGGCATGAGCCGTTCAAGCGCACTAACAACTTTAAAGACTTTATTCTTAGAATAAATAAAAACGAACCTTCAGCTGAGTTTTCAGAAGAATACTTAAAAGATGCCACAGAATTTCTGGGACACGTCAGAACATTCAGGCAACAACAACTAAAAGATCAAGGTGCTGAAAAGCTTGTTATCACAGATTTTTATAAAGCGTAATGAACAGACAAACACAAGCGAAACTAACATTAGTAGGTGCCGGACCTGGTGACCCAGATTTAGTAAGTGTAAAAGGAGTTAAAGCCATTGCAGATGCCGATGTTATACTATATGATGATTTGGCTAACAAAGCGCTATTGACTTATGCCAGAAGCAAAACCGAGAAAATCTATGTTGGAAAACGTGTTGGCAAGCACAGCCATACTCAGCATGCCATTAACGAGCTCATCGTTCACTTTGCCAGGGAAAAAGGGCATGTCGTAAGGCTGAAAGGTGGTGACCCTTTTATATTCGGCAGAGGTTTTGAAGAAATTCAATTTGCTAAATCATTTGGTATAGAGTGCTCAATTGTCCCTGGAATTAGCAGCGCTCATGCGGTGCCAGCACTACAGGGTATCCCACTCACCAGCAGGGGTATCAGCCAAAGTTATTGGGTGGTCACGGCCACTTCAAAAGATGGCACCATAACCAAAGACCTTGCGCTCGCGGCTCAATCAACTGCTACAGTAGTTATTCTTATGGGCACTCGAAAACTGCAGGAGATTTGCGACACTTTCTCGGGTTTTGGAAAAGACCAAACGCCTGTAGCCATAATTCAGAATGGTACTATGGAAAATGAAAAAGTGGTGAGAGGAACTGTTAAAACTATTTCCGAAAAAGCCAGATTAGCCAGCATCTCTTCACCGGCAGTAATTGTAGTTGGAGAGACTGCGGGACTTTCGAACGAGGCATTGCTTTCTGAGCTGGAGACTAATCAACTATTGAACTGATGTCAAACAATCTTTATCCCGTCTTCCTGAAAGTTCATAAACTTAACCTTCTCATAGTTGGCGGTGGAGAAGTTGCTCTTGAGAAACTCAACTTTCTATTAAAAAGTAGTCCCGCAGCCAAGGTTACTTTAGTCGGTAAACAGATAAAGGATGAGATTCGAGTATTGTCTAATGAAAGTTCAAATGTCTCAATTTATGAACGAGGTTATGCCAGCAATTACCTTACTGGTAAACAAATAGCTATACTCGCCACAGAAGATCATGAACTCAATCTAAAAATCAGAAAGGAAGCCAAAGACAGAGGAATTCTTGTCAATGTAGCGGACAACCCAGACTTATGCGATTTCTACATGGGCAGTATTGTTAATAAAGGTGATCTCAAAATTGCTATTTCTACCAATGGAAAATCTCCAACAATAGCAAAAAGGTTAAAAGAAGTGCTTAACGATGTACTTCCAAATGAACTTGATCAGTTACTCCAAAATATGAAAGCAATTCGAGATGGTCTAAAAGGTAATTTTAGATTCAAAGTCAAAAAACTGAACGAACTTACCCAAGATTTAGTAAGCCAAAACAAACTAAGTCGCTAAAAGAGGTTAGATTTCGGTCACACAAAAAGAAAACAATGAAAGAAATAAGTGTAAAGGAATTAGCGGAATTAAGGACCTCTGGAGTTGATCATCAATTGATTGATGTTAGAGAACCCAATGAAGCTCAAATTGCAGAGATTAACGGGGAGTTAATCCCAATGGGATCGGTACCCGAAAACGTCAGTAAATTCTCAAGAGACAGGCAAGTTATTGTGCACTGCCGAAGTGGGAAAAGAAGTGGAGACGTAATTGCCTGGCTGGAAGCAAATCATGGTTTTACCAATCTATATAACCTTGCTGGAGGAATACTTGCCTGGTCAGATGAAATCGACCCATCAATTCAGAAGTATTAATCTAAGGCTGATTTCATCACTTCTGGTAAAGAAAAACATCTACAGATTGATCTCGAGAGTCTTTAAAGACATGATATTCTTTGCTCTCCCAGGCAGGCAAATCGAAACAATGCGTTACAACTCTTGCCCCAGGCCTTAGTTCGTTTTCCAGTTTCAGGGACAACTGTCCCAATACATTTCTGTTAAGATAAAGGATATAGACATCCCCAATGGAGTAGTCAAAAGACATAAAATTCTGATCAACGACCTGGATATACTCTTTAAGGCGGGCGGACTCTACTTTACCCCTTGAGTGTGCTAAAGCTTCAGGCAGTATCTCTAAACCAACTCCTTTGCTTCCATATTGTTGATAAGCTCTAATCAGTACTTCCGCATCGCCACAACCTAAATCCACAACAGTATCAGTTGGCTTAATTTGAGCAAGTTTAAGTTTAAAGTCTATCAAGTCACCAGAAGTGAGCGCATAAATATCTTTGAGTTTTCTCTCTTTTGAGTCCATCAAGCCTTCTCCGTAGTGTTGAAATTGCCGTACTTCCTTTTTCTCAATCCACCTCTTACAAACCCAAAGATGATAAGGAGTAACAATGGAACAACCAGATTTAGTATTTGCCAATAGACTTTCTCCTCTTGAACCTTCACTCTATTCAATGGTCTGAGTACAATCTCCTTCTCTCGAGCCGTAATCAAGCCGTGTTCATCCGTCAGGTAGGTAAGTGCATTAAAAAGAAAATCTTTATTGGCATAGCGTACTTTTTCTCCATCATCTGCAAAAGGGTTCAGTCCCAATTCCATAGGTGCTCCGTTTCTCAGATTCAACTCATTCCTTATCAAATCCCCGTCAGAGGCTACAATTATTTTGGTTGGTACACTCTCTCCTCTAAAACCCGTCTTTTCACTATCTGAAAGTATTCTGTTTTTGAAAAGTGAAGTAAAAGATCCTTCGAGCAGATAAGCCACTGGTTCCTTTCCATGAGTAAAAAGTGTAGCATCCGGCTGGTTAGCATAATCTTCAAATGCTACTTTGGCAGGAGCAGAAATTACGCGCGTATATTCTGAAGTAAACATTAACGGAGTTTTTCTGACACCACCAGCCTTTACCGTGTCCATAGTACCGTATGTTCTCAAATAAACTGCGTCCAGATTTTTAGTTATCGGATGATTGACAAAATCATTGACTGAAGAATAAAAAGGCCAAGGCAAATTGATAATGTTCTCATTGTCATCTAGCACTACCGGATATCTACCAAAGTTCTGGATATCCTGAACATAGTTTGGGTTCAACCTGACTCCATACCTGAATAACAAATCATCCAGGTCATGCTCAACAGGTAAGCCAACCGTTCCCGGACCACCAGCTCTTGCCATATTTGCATTCAGTACATCAACAAGAAAAATTGCTCTTCCCCCATTCATTATGTACTGATCTAGCTTGAACTTATCTTCCTTCTGATACTTTCGCAAAGGTTTAGCGACTATTATTGCATCCACATTTTCGATCTTCGCAGTCTTCGTTAGGTCAATTGCTTCCAAATCAAAATAACGAAGCATTTCAGCTGAAAAGCCTGCAATATGTAGTGAGTCTAACTCTCCATGCCCCTTAATTAAACCTATCTTTTTTCGGTTGAGTTTTGTAAGTCTTTGAACTCCTACAGCCAAATTAAACTCAAGGTTTTCGATTGACTGATTGAGTGCTTCATCTGGAGAAAGTCCGATTTTTCCACCATCAGAAATCATTATGGCGGCAGCTTGTCCATCATAATTCAGAATAACATAAGGGAAAAGTATTTTGCTTACTTGATTTCCATTCTCATTGAAAATTGCTTGAGTAGGTGATAAACCTAACCTTGTGACCAAGTAATTATAGTTTTCATTCCTTTCCTGAGCGGTGGCAGCCGCACTGGGATCAGTGAAGAAATAGGTAACCTCTCCTTTCGACTTATCATTGAATTCTTTCAAAGTTTGAATCAATGCTTTGCTCAATCTTTGATATTTTGGCGGCAGATCACCAGCAAGAAGTATTTCAAAAGTCATTGGTTTGTCCACCTGACTCAATAATTCGCTAGTAGCTGGCCTGAGTGTAAAACGTTTGTCTTCGGTTAAATCAAATCGCCAATAAACATTTGCGGAGATTATATTGAACGCCAGAATTACAAGTACACCTGCTGTAAACATTTGCCAAACTCTACTCCTCTTAGGCTTAAATGTTAACAAACGTGCAGACATTTTCAGATGTGCCAGCAGCAACATTATTGCAGCTACACTTACAAAGTAGGTAACGTTTCTGGTATCAATAAGTCCACGCCCCATCGCATCAAAATGATAGATAAGACTAAGTTCCTCTACATAAAGAGAAGTCTGCCCTGAGAATAAACCAGCCATAGAGTCTATTCCTGTAAACAAAAAGAAACTTAAAAAAACGGCTACTATGAAAGCTATAATCTGGTTCTCACTTAAGGCAGAAGAAAGTACACCAATAGCCGCAAAAACACCTCCTAAAAGTATAAGCCCTAAATAGGCTCCTATAATGCCTGGTACATCAAGGTTACCAATGGGGTTTCCTAGCTGAGCAATTGAATAGCAGTAAATTAAAGTAGGCAATATGGAGAACACCACTAATGTGAAAGCTGCCAGAAACTTCCCCATAATAATCTGAAAATCACTGAGTGGCCTCGTCAACAACAGCTCTATAGTCCCTGCCTTCTTCTCCTCGGCCAACATACGCATGGTAATTGCCGGTATCAGAAACATAAAGACAAAGGGGCCCAATGTAAAAAGTGTTTCCAGATCGGCATATCCATAAATCAACACGCTAGTGTCAGGAAAAACCCATGTTAACAGACCTATTCCCGTCAGAAAAACCCCGATTACGATATAAGCAATCAGAGAATTCAAAAACTGCCTGACTTCTTTCTTATAGATTGCCCACATCAGATTCCTTGGTTAAACTTCTGAACACCTGTTCCAAATCTTTTTCCTGTTGCTGCATGCTAAGAATTACCCAACTATTCTCTTTCGCCATTTCAAAAATCTGAGCACGTATATCATTAGATCCTGAATGACTGACCTCGTAAATATGTTCATCAACTATTGAGACCACACCTAGTCCTTCCAGTAATTCCTGAGCAATTTCATTTTGAAACTCAATTCTTAAAACTTGTTGCCCTCCAGTCAAATTCTCCACCGTATCATCCGCAACAATGTTACCCTTATCAATTATGATTACTCTGTTACAGAGCGCTTTTACTTCTTGCATAATATGCGTAGAAAGTATAACCGTTTTGTTTCTGCTAACAGCCTTGATCAAGTTTCTTATTTCAACTAATTGATTAGGATCCAATCCTGTAGTTGGTTCGTCTAACACCAGTACTTCAGGATCATGTATTAGGGCTTGAGCCAGACCAACTCTTTGGCGATACCCTTTACTCAGAGCTCCTATTTTCTTGTTTTGTTCAAGTGTTAATCCACAAAGTGTAATGATTTCAGCGATTCTCGATTTGAGTGTTTTTCCTTTAAGCTGATGTAGACCTCCAATAAAAGACAAATATTCATGTACATACATGTCCAGATATAAGGGGTTGTGTTCCGGCAAGTAGCCAATGTGCTTTCTGGCTTTAAGTCCCTCTTTAATCACATCAATTCCTTCAATCTCAATCGTACCTTCGGTAGGGGGAATAAACCCTGTGGCTATTTTCATAGTAGTGGATTTCCCAGCGCCATTCGGCCCTAAAAACCCAAGTATCTCACCTTTGCTTACCTCGAAAGAGATGGCATTGACTGCCTTTTGAGTTCCATAAACCTTGGTGAGTTGACTGACTTTGATGGACATTGAAGAATTAACGTGTTTGGCTCTTATTTATTTGGTTTTCCTTTCGGCATTAACGGACGTACTTCCAAATCAACCATGTGGTAGTTTGGATGTGTTTCAAGGGTCTGAATAATACTCAAAGCAATATCCTCAGGACGCATCATATTTTCATTGGCATCTGCAAATTCAATATTATCAAAAAAGTTTGTATTGGTGCTCCCAGGATATATAGTAGTCACTTTAATTCCATGTTTTCTCAACTCTTTGAAAATGGACTGGCCTATCCCTCTTACTGCATGCTTAGTCCCCACATATCCAGACATGGTTTCAACACCATTTGTACCGGCAATCGAAGAGATATTAATAATATGACCTTCTTCCATCTCTATCATACCAGGAACAACCACCTTAGTGCAGTAAAAAAGGCCATGAACATTTACATCGAACATTTCCTTCCATCGATCAACAGGCATTTCATGTATTAGTCCCTGATATCCAAAGCCAGCATTATTGATTAGAACTGATGCTTTTCCCAATTGCTCCTGTGTTAACCTGAAAGAACCTTGTACATTTTCCCAACTGGATACATCTGTTCCGAAAAAATGATAGTTTTTATGGTCAATCTCTGGGTTCGTCCTACCCCAACCAGCCACTACGGCTCCAGCATCGAGTAAAAGCTTCACTGTTTCTAAGCCTATGCCCTTACTGACACCTGTTACTATTGCAAGTTTTCCTTTTAAGTCCATATTACAACTATTCTTTATTGCTTACTGATGAGTTCTTTGATGATAATGGTCATCCCTTTTTCTGCTTTAAAAGCAGCCTCTAGTATCTTACTTATCTCTACTTTCTCCAAATTATCCGGATCACAAAGGTCTGTTATTGCTGAAATTGCGAAAACTGGTAAATCCATATGTCTGGCAACCAATACTTCTGGAATTGTTGACATGCCCACAGCATCCCCACCAATTCTCTGAATGTATCTGTATTCCGCTCTGGTTTCCAGGTTTGGACCACTAACACCTGCATAAACTCCTTCATGACATGGAATCCCGTGAGTCTTTGCAATCTCCAAAGCCTCATCTATCATTTTCCGCTCATAAGGTTCGCTCATATCCGGAAAACGACCTCCAAACTCATCTAAATTCGGCCCGGTCAATGGGTTTTCTTTCGTGAGATCTATATGGTCCTCAATGATCATCAGGTCGGCAACCTTATAGTCCAGGTTTACTCCTCCAGCCGCATTCGAAACAAATAGTTTCTGAATGCCCAACTTCTTTAAAACCCTAACTGGGAAAGTAACCTCTTTCATATTGTATCCCTCATAGTAATGAAAGCGCCCCTGCATTGCTACAACATTCCTTCCCGATAGCTTACCAAAAATCAGCTTACCCTTGTGACTCTCAACCGTTGAGACAGGAAAATTGGGTATCTCCTCGTAATCCAACTCAAACACAATAGTTATATCATTAACCAGTTCCCCAAGCCCAGTCCCAAGTATTATTCCAAAGTCAGGATTAAAATCAATTTTCGATTTGATGTAATCGACAGTTTCGTAAACCTTTTCTGTATAAGTCATATGAATGGTATAGTCTATAATTAGTTAGTTACGCATTCCAAAACATTAGTTTTAGATCCCTTCTAACAAAAAGTAAAGATGCTAAGTTTTTATATCTAATGAACCTTTCGTTCACCAAATTGCTTTATGATTCACTAAGTGTTTATTTAAGCTTAAATCAATAAATACATTAATTTCGCACGATAACTGAGCCATACAATGATTACAATAGTTATTGGAACCAACCGTAAAAACTCTATCAGCAAACAAGTTGCTGTTTACTACCAATCCATCCTTTCCAATAAAGGTGTTGAAAGCAGATTGGTAGACCTAGTAGATCTCCCTCATGATTTTCTGGAAACAGCACTATATGAAAACAACGGTGCCAACTCAAAGTTCAATGAAATGAGGGAACAGGTTCAGTCAGCAGACAAATTAGTGTTTGTTGTACCAGAATATAACGGCTCTTTCCCCGGAATTCTCAAAACATTTATAGATGGGCTCAAATACCCTGAAGGAGTAAGGGATAAAAAAGCGGCATTAATAGGTGTATCATCTGGTGTTCAGGGGGGTGTTTTTGCCATGTCTCATCTTACAGATATATTTAACTATTTAGGTATGCATGTGCTCGCTCTTAAACCAAAGCTAGCCGCTATCGAACGCAATATCAATGATGGTAGCATCACAAATGAGCTGTACAACAATCTTCTTAATGAGCAAGCCGAGAAGCTAATTAGCTTCTAACAGCTGAGTTTTTTTTATTCCCTATGCAGCGTTAATGAGTGGTCTTACGACTACTACATTATCAACCGTGCGATTGAGTAAAATTCAATTGTAAACATGATGATGAAGCTTATGAGAAATCATTGGCTGAGATACTACTAATTAGTAATTATTCATTTTTGACATGCTTCATTAAGAAGTGTACTCTGTGTCAATTGTGTGTAACTGAGTTACATTAACACATAGTTGAAGAGATACATTCAAAAGAATAGGGTTAACTTATTTCATGAATGATTAACGATGAGCTTTACTAATGAGGTTTGACTCTTCGTCATTAACATAGGGCATGTCAGAAAAAGAACTGATCAGAAGGTGTAAAAAAGGAGATCGAAGGGCTCAAAGAAAGCTCTATGATCTCTACAGTGGCATGGTCATGTTCATAAGTAAACGATACACAAGTAGTACTCAAAATGCTGAAGATATTTTTCAAGAAGCATTTATCCGTGTTTTCGAAGGAATTACTAAGGTTGATACAATTGGCTCTCTCAAAAATTGGGTATATACCATTGCAGTGAGGGCCTCGGTGGATGCGTTGAGAAAAAGAAGGGTCATGTATATCGAGGAGTATGACAATTCTGAAAATCTTAACCCTTTGACTAATGAGCATCTGGATGTGTTGGATAAACTGGAATACGAACAGATAACTGAATTAGTCAGAGATATGCCTGACGGTTATAGACTGGTATTTAACCTTTATTTGGTTGAAGGATATAGCCATAAAGAGATTGGAGAGCTCTTGGATATTTCTGAAAGCACTTCGAGATCACAGTTAACAAGGTGTAAGCAATTGCTAAAGAAGAGCCTGGAACAATTAGGTATCGTTGGATATGAGAAAGCGATCTAGAATAAAACTGTTAGGAGAAATTATTAACCAGAAGTTCAAAGGTGCTTCTGCGATTCCTCCTGTAGATGGTTTTGCTAAAATCCAGAACAGGCTTTCCGTTGATGCCAAACTGAAAACAATTGTAAGCGGCAAATTAATAAATGGGTACGAAGCACCTCCCATCCATGCATTTGCACAAATTCAGCAAGCAATTGGTGCCCAACCTACTGTTTTCCAGAGATACAAAGTACGTGCAATCGCCACACTGCTTATTATCTTTTTAGTCAGCCTACTGTTTATTCCAACCGATTACTCTCGTGTTGACAAAGGGACCTATTTAAGCACAACATACAAAGCTCCTATAGATGCTTTGCAGCCTAATGAAAACCAAAGTGCTCTTCCTGATGTAGAAACGACCAAAGTTGATGTTAACATCATAGAGGATCAACCTCTAGAAGAAACACTAAACCTTCAATTAAACTCACCTGTTTTAGATCAAGTCTTAAATTCAAATACCAATCTAGTGAGTCCTGGCACAGAGGGCTCAAAAGATTTGTCTTTGGTTGTATCAGGAGATTTGACTGATACTGAAAATCTGGAATATGAAATGAAATCCCCTCTTTTGGATGTGACCGGAAGCACTTTTGAGTCAGCACAGCTGAAAGATTATGTCTTGCAAGATTTTGCTTTAGAAAGTAATCTCGTATTCCCAGATGCGAATGATTCAATAATCACATATTTCAGGAAACCAAACGTCTACAACTTCTTTTTCGAATTTCAAGCATTTGCCAATCAAACCACAATTCGAACAAATGCTGAAAACTGGTTGACCCTAACAGGAAACCAAGGTGATCTAAAGCAGAGTCTCGATTTTAAAGTAGGAGGTGGCATATCCTTTCCTATATTAAAAAACATCAGGATGAAAACCGGTGTTCATTACATTCGGTATTCCAAGAATATTGAATACCTGCTTTACAAAAACATTCCGGGTAGCTCTTTAAAATTCCCTTCTTTCTATTATTTGGTTGGTAGCCGAAGAGAAAATATTGTATTGAATTCACTTGTAGGGAATCTTGGAATAGAAGTACCTGTTTACAGAAATCATTACATCGGTATCGAATACGATCTTGGAAAATCTTTAGGCTCAAAGTCAGGGAATATTTCCAATGTAGGAGTGTATTTCGGCCTTGCACAATTTAACTTTGAAGGGTTTACTTTCATTTTAGAATCTCACTTCAATCGCTCTCTTAACTTCAATGAAGCAGAATCTTTTAGTTTTCAAAACCACACTGCTGGTATAAGCTTAAAGATTAAAAAGTAATTGAGCTCCTCGACTTTTTGTATGCTTTACCTTGATATGTCAGGGTAATAGCCAATTACAAATGTTATAATTCTGTACCCTCAACCAAAAACTATGGAACGTAAGTTTTCACTGACTAGCCTGTTGTGCATTTTTTTATTGATCAATTCTTGTGAGGAAACTCAAAAAACACATTCAAAAAACAGATCTCGATTAGCTGATTTTGAATTCTATATTTCAGATACTGACAATACTGGATTAATTCAATTTCCAGACTCAATTGGAAACAGTCCAGTAGAAAACATCAAAATACTCAATAAACCCAAGGGCAATTATGAAGTTTTTCTGTTGAACTTTGATGAGGTGATAAAAGTAAACTATGTAGTATACAAAGCACCCAACAGAGATATTAAAAATGATAGGTTAGATATAAGGCTAACAGCTTCCAATGGAAAAACAACTAACGTTTCTGCCTACTTATCATCAATCCGCAACGGAGAATGTCATGAAAATAATAGCTCGGTTAACTACAACTCACTTTTGGAAAACCATAGGTTAACTGTCAAAAAAGGAGAGCGATTTGACATTCAGCTCGATGGGTTTGATACAAATCAACCAGCATCTGCATCCCTACTTAACTGTAATTCTATACAAGATTTCGGAATCCGTACTATTACATTGGTACCTATTGATTCGAAACCGCTCTTTGGAGTACCAAACTCGTTAGAAGCCTCTAAATTTGAAGCAGGAAATCAAGGTATTGGTTATTGGAACCGAAAGAATGACAGCGCCTTGTTTATATCTGGAAAAGTGCCATTCCATTGTCAAAGTGGAAAGTACAAGTTTATATATAGCATATACGCACACAAACTGAAAGATGGACTTTTTTTACCCATCTTTAAGCTTTTCCCTGAATCCAATTGGGAATGGAAGGAACAACTCACAGCCCATAAGTATGGGGTAATTTCTCTGAGTATAGTTGACTGAAGAAACGACTATGGTATAATAAAAAGACAGCCCATGGCAGTAGGCTGTCTTTATTCACGTATCTCGCTTAACCTTTTAAGGCTAATAGAGGTAATTAGTCTACATTATCATGTAGAAATTTGTTGTCTCCCATGATCTCATCATCATCATTCAGATTAAATCGAGAGACATTTCTTTCTGAAGAAGGTAAGTTATCTGCCAACCTTACTTGTTTTCGCTGATAAGCTGGAATTTCAAGTTTCTCTTTGAAGTCGTTCTGGTCGATATGCTGACTTCCACTTGTTCCCCTTAAACGTTCTTCTCTTATACGTGCCTGCTCCTGAAGCTTTGCACGCTTCATTTCAAGAAAATTCTTGCTTCTTTCTTCCTGAAAATCATTATCAAGAGACTCGTTACGTTCTTGTATTTCTGGCTCTTGAGGAGTTTGAGGAGGATATTCTTCAATCTCATACTTCTCTGCCAAACGGCTCAAAAAGGAATAACCAGACGTCATGTCTTCTTCCTCATGCTGTTCTTCATTAGCTTCAGGTTGAATCTCCTTACTCTCTACATCCTCATTTGTATCGAAAAGGAGTGTTTGTGAGTCTGGTTTAGGTAAAAGAGAGTCTGAGTCTCTGGATTCAATCTCGAGATTACTCTCAAGGTCAATTACCCTTTTCTTTGCAATTGGTTCAGTTTTAAGTTCCGGAGACTCAAATCCTGTAGCTATTACCGTTACGCTAATGCTCTGACCGTGTTCCTGATCAATACCATGACCAAAAATAACTTCGGCATCATCGCCAGCTTTTTCTTGTATATATTCTGTAATCTCAGTCAATTCATCCATTTGAAGCTCTGCCTCTTCGCCAGAGACAATGGATAGTAGAATTCTCTTAGCTCCATGAATATCCTTGCTATTCAATAAAGGAGATGAAATTGCCATTTCGGCCGCTCTCAATGCACGCCCTTCACCATCAGCCATGGCCGAGCCCATAACTGCAGCTCCTGCACCTTTCATTACAGTCTGAACATCCATGAAATCGACATTGACATAGCCTGGTACTGTAATAATTTCCGCAATACCCTTGGCAGCCGTTGTCAATACATTATCTGCTTCACCGAAGGCACTGCTTATTGGCAGGTTACCATGAATCTCGCGAAGCTTATCATTTAGAATCACTAGAACAGTGTCGCAATTCTCCTTAAGTTCAGCAATACCTTGATTGGCAGCTTTGGTTTTCTTCTTCCCTTCAAAACTGAATGGTGCTGTTACAATACCAACAGTAAGAAGGTCCATATCTTTCGCAATTTTGGCAATTACTGGTGCGGCTCCCGTACCGGTTCCACCACCCATTCCTGCTGTAATAAATACCATTTTAGTATCATCACCCAGCATTTCACGAATTTGCTCTTTGCTTTCAATTGCTGCGTTCTTTCCTGTGTCAGGATTGGCCCCTGCTCCGAGCCCTTCAGTCAGTCCAATTCCAATTTGTAACCTGTTTGGGATAGGACTGCTTTTCAATGCTTGTGCATCTGTATTACACACTACAAATTCCACATCTCTAATACCTTGATTAAACATGTGGTTTACTGCGTTACTTCCACCGCCTCCGACTCCAATTACTTTTATAATTGACTTGTGATGCGAAGGAAGTTCAAACATATATGAATCTGCCATGATCGTTTTTGTTTAGTTGAAAGAAGCCAGCCTTTAGGCTCAAGCCTCATTCTTTGTTTCTATTTCTTTATGGCTTTGAATCAGTTTAGGCTCTACACCTTCTTTAAACCTT
Organism: uncultured Roseivirga sp.; assembly: GCA_947493005.1. Taxonomy (GTDB): domain Bacteria; phylum Bacteroidota; class Bacteroidia; order Cytophagales; family Cyclobacteriaceae; genus Roseivirga. The sequence continues at coordinate 80,533 of CANLOY010000007.1, read as the reverse complement.
AAGCCTTTTTACTTTAATCTAGTACTCGTTTTTATCGTGAAAATCATCCATCAATAACCCTTTTGTTCTGTCAATCAGTTTGCTAAAGAATTCAGAACCTTTCTTGCTCCCCTTTTCTACACGTTTACCGTTTGAGTTCGCCTGATTTTCCATATATCTGTTTTCCCTTTCATCAATAGCTCTAAAGCCAGAAAGTACCAACCCTACAGTTGTAGCATACATTGGGCTCTTTATTGCCTCCACCTTGGATTTACCCAGATGTTCGTTCGGATACCCAATTCTCGCATCCATACCAGTCATATACTCGAAAAGCTGTTTGATATAGGCCAATTGAGAGCCTCCACCTGTTATTACTATGCCTCCAGCTAACTTGCTTGCATAACCTGATGTGATTATTTCGGCATGCACCAATTCTATTATCTCTTCCATCCTAGCCTCAATAATATGAGCAAGGTTTCTTATAGAAATTTCTTTTGGAGGTCTGTTTCTAAGCCCTGGAATAGACACAATCTCATTTGGGTTTGCCTCTTCTGCAATCGCCTTTCCAAATTTTGTCTTCAATAATTCAGCCTGGTTCTGCATAACCTTAAGGCCTTCTTTGATATCTGTCGTTATAATATTACCGCCAAATGGGATTACAGCGGTGTGTCTGATAATGCTATCATGGAATATGGCTACATCTGTAGTACCACCACCAATATCTACCAAGCAAACGCCCGCTTCCTTTTCTTCGTCAGAGAGTACGGACATACTAGAAGCCAAAGGCTCCAATATCAGATCATCTATTTCTAGTCCACCTCTCTTAACACACTTATTAATATTGCGGATAGCATTGGTCTGAGCAGTGATAACATGAAAATCTGCTTCAAGTTTAACGCCTGACATTCCAACAGGGTCTTTGATTCCATCCTCATAGTCCACAATGTAGTCTTGTGGCATTACGTGGATAATTTCACACCCTGGAGGCATTACTATCTTATGAATATCATTCGACAGTCTGTTGATATCCTCAACTGTAATCTCGTCATCCACTCTATCTCTGGTAATGCTACCGTGATGAATTGAGCTTTTAATATGTTGACCGGCAATGCCTACGTTGACCACATTGATTTCAATTCCTGACTGCTCACTAGCCTCAGCTATAGCCTTTTCTATGGCCATAATGGTCTTATCAATGTTAGTCACAATTCCACGGATAACACCGTCCGAAACTGCCTTACCCATACCCAGTACTTCGAGCTTCCCGTACTCGTTTTTGGTACCTACTATGGCACAAATCTTTGTTGTGCCAATATCTAATCCTACTACAATTTTGTCGTTTTGCATGGCGTTTTTATTCACAGATGATCTGGTCCTTATAAGCAACATTAACCCGATCGTAGGTATTCCATCCTTTGGTCGGCATAATCTGCTTAAAGAATATATTTAGTCTTTTAAATTTCTTATCAATGTCTTCGGCCGGGCCGAACTCAAGTCTCTGATCTCCCACTTGTGGGTACATCACCACATTACCTTTCATATCAACATCGACCTGGCCAATCTGCATTGTCCAGAATTCATTGTCATTGATATAATTGATTAATGAGAATATCTTCTGATCATAGGAATCATTATTAACATTAGCTCTTTCTAACATTTTGCTAACATATGCTCCTGTTATTACCGGAACACGTGCTGTATATTTTGCAGATACTGGAAGCAGGTCGCCTTCAGCACCTATGTATGCATGTTTTCCTGAATTACTTATCAGTCTGGCCACAGGTTTATTTTGTCTGGCCTTTACCACCAGATGACCTTTTAAATCTCTGAATACCTCAGCGTCTTTAACAAAACTATGGGACTCAATTCTTCTCTCTATATCCTTAAGGCTTACTCTTCCAAACTTGTCTCCAAGAATTGAATCGCCTTCATTTTCCATAATCAGTGCCATTACGTCTGCTTCATCAATGAAGAAGTTCTCATAGGCATTTTCTATTTCTACATCTATATCGTCAACTCTATAACCGATCTCTCCCTTCTCCACAAAACCAATTATTAAGAAAAGAACCAGACCAATTCCTAGAACACTCCCTATTTTAGATATGCTTTCTTTTACTTTCATGACAATGCCTCTTTTATAGGTTCAACTAACTTGTCTATATCTCCAGCACCAATGGTCAAAAGCACTTCTGGTTCCCACTCTTGAATTTGCTTTATAAGAGTCTGTTTGGTTGTTTTTACTTTTCTATCTGTATCCACAGCATCCAATAGGATGTCTGAAGTAACTCCATCTATAGGTAATTCTCTTGCTGGGTATATATCTAGCAATATCACTTCATCTGCAAGTGATAAGCTTTCTGAAAAGCCTGCGGCAAAATCTCTTGTTCTTGAAAAAAGGTGTGGTTGAAAAACAGCCGTAACTTTCTTTCCCGGGAATAAATCTCTAACAGATCTTAATAAGGTTTCTATTTCTACCGGATGGTGTGCATAATCATCTATAAAAGTCAGACTTTCGGTTTTAAGAATATATTCAAACCTTCTTTTTACTCCTTTGTAAGATCTGACACCTTTCTTAATGCTCTCATCATCGGCACCTAACGACCTACATACGGCTATTGCTGCCAGCATATTTTCCACATTGTGATAGCCAGGGACATTCAGTTGAATGCCATCAATATCTTTAGACCCGTTTCTATAATCAAAAATGAACGATGTATTTTCTATTCTAAGGTTCTCTGACCGTACGCCACCTTCGCTTAAACCATATCCTGTATGCCCAAGAATAGTCTCTCCAACAAGTTCTTTAGACAATTCATTCTTGATAAAGAGATGACCTGATTCTTTAATCTGTTTAATAAACTGTCTAAATGAATCTTCCAACTCATTCTTGCTTCCGTAAATATCCAGGTGGTCTGCATCAGCAGCTGTTACTACGGCTACATCGGGAAACAGCGTAAGGAAAGATCTATCAAACTCATCAGCTTCAATAACAGCGATACTATCATCCCTCTCGTTGAGTACCATATTGGTATTGTAGTTTGCTGAAATACCTCCAAGAAAACCAATACAATCAATGCCAGCTGTTTTCAGCAAGTGCACTATCATAGAAGTAGTAGTGGTTTTTCCATGGGTTCCAGCTACAGCAATGCTTTTCATATTTTGAGCTATAACTCCAAGAACTTCTGACCTTTTAAGTACTGGATAGTCATTATCTCTAAGCCAGTTAAGTTCCTGGTGGCTAGCTGGTATTGCTGGTGTATAAACAACCAAAACACCAGCTCTGGACAATTTGATTGAATCATCAATCGCTTCAATAGTATCTTCAAAGTGAACTTCAATTCCTTCACTTTGTAACTGATTTGTTAAAGCAGTTGGGGTCTTGTCATAACCGGAAACAGTTTTCCCATTATGCTTAAACCAACGGGCCAAAGCACTCATTCCGATTCCTCCGATTCCTACAAAGTAGACGCTATGTATATCGTTCAGATTCACGCAATCAGTTTGACAATTTCTTCTACAATATCTTCTGCAGCATTTGGCTTAGCCATTGCCTTTATATTTTCGCTTAGTGTGCTTTTTCTAGCCTCATCATTTATTAGCTCTATCGCTCTGTCAATGAGCTTTTCTCTGGCCTCTGAATCCTTTACCAAAATGGCCGCATTATTGTCTAACATGGACTTGGCATTCTTAGACTGATGATCTTCAGCAACATTTGGTGATGGAACAAAGATTGTTGGCTTACCAGCAATACTCAGTTCGGACACGGATAGCGCTCCGGCCCTGCTAATCACTACATCGGCAACAGCATAAGCCAAATCCATATCTTTAAGAAACTCGCACAGATGAATCATATCTGCTCCTTGAAATCCTTTAAGTTTTTCGGTCATCTCTTCCACATAAAACTTACCACACTGCCATATCACCTGAACTTTGGCATCTATCAGTAGCTGTAAGTTCTGAACCATACTATCGTTTAATGTTCTGGCTCCAAGACTTCCTCCCAATACAAGTAAAACCGGCCTGTCATCTCTTAAACTGAAAGACTTGATTCCCTCAGATTTCTTTCCCGTTAAATCAGTTATGTCCTTCCTAACCGGGTTTCCTGTCAACACGACTTTCTCTGCTGGAAAGAACCTCTCCATATCTGGATAAGCGACACAAACCTTTCTGACTTTTTTGGCTAACAATTTATTAGTTAGTCCGGCATAAGAATTTTGCTCTTGTATTAATGATGGCACTCTTCGTTTTGTGGCCACCTTGAGCAATGGTCCTGATGCGTATCCTCCAACCCCAACCACAGCATGTGGTTTGAATCGTTTGATGATCTTTCGGCTTTTATTTAAGCTATCCATTACTTTTAATGGGAAAGAAAGATTATCTAATGTCAGCTTCCGCTGCAAACCACTTATCCAAAGCCCTTTTATGGAATACCCAGCTTCGGGTACTTTCTGCATTTCCATTTTTCCTTTGGCTCCCACAAATAGAATCTCCGCATCACCAAATCTCTCTTTAAAAGCATTGGCAATCGCAATAGCTGGATATATATGACCTCCTGTGCCACCTCCGCTAATAATGATTCTATATGGTTCTTTCTTTTCTATGTTATATAGCTTTAGCCGTGTTTCTCATTTCACCATTAATAACAGAAACATCTTCTTGCTCTCCTCGACTCACACTTAGGATGATACCCAGAGAAAGCCCAGTAAAAAGTAGTGATGTTCCTCCCATGCTTATAAGTGGTAATGTCTGTCCTGTAACAGGCCCCAAACCTACCACTACACCGATATTAACCAGTGCCTGAATTACTATCGCAAAACTCAGCCCTGCCGATAAAAGCCCTCCAAAGGCTCGATCGCTATTTGCGACTACTCTCATACCTCGGTACAGCAATACCAGATATAAAAACAGCACAAAGACACCTCCTGCAATTCCATACTCTTCTATGATAATAGCGTACACAAAGTCCGAGAAAGCTTCTGGCAAGAAGTTCCTTTGCACACTGTTGCCTGGTCCTTTTCCAAGTACCCCACCAGTTGCTATTGCGATTCTAGACTGTTCTACTTGATATGGCACCTCAGTACCATAGAAGAAATCTTTGAATCGATTTATTGCGGTACCTCCACGCTCACCTACCTGAAGAGCGATCATTCCTGCAAAAACTCCAACTACGAGTAGCATTCCCAAATATTTAACAGGAACTCTACCAATAAACAGCAATAACATACATGTCATAAATAAGAGTATAGCTGTAGACACGTTGGTCATTGCAATTAGCCCACAAATTCCACCACACCAAGCGAGCAAGGGAATTAGAGACTCTTTTATATCTGTAATATTCTGCTGCCTTTTGGCTAACATGGTAGCCAAACCAGCAATCAATGCCATTTTAGCTAGATCCGATGGTTGAAACTGTATACCTACAAATGGTAACACAATCCAGCGAGAAGCATCGTTAACAGTAGAGCCATATAACCATGCATATAGCAGTAGTGGTACTGATACAATCAATGCATACTGAGTAATTTTAGAATAGTATCTATAGTCTACCTTGTGTGCTACCCACATCACAAAAATTGCTAAAACCACCATCAGCGTGTGGCGTATTAAATACTTTTCAGTGTTGCCTCCAGCAAACCTATATGCCAAAGATCCAGTTGCACTATACACAACCAGAATACCAAAAACAGAAAGGCATATAACCACCAGCCAGATGACGGGATCGCCCTGGATATGCTTATCTGTCCATTCTTTTACTTTGGTCATCATAGCGCTAATACAGCTTTTCTAAATTTATCTCCTCTGTCCTCGTAATTATCGAATAAATCAAAGCTGGCACAGGCTGGTGATAGTAACACTGTGTCACCTGGCTCAGCCAATTCTTTAGCCCATCTTACCGCTTTGATTAAGTCGTCTGTGGTTTTCACCATAGGCACTATATTCTCAAATGAGGTAATCAGTTTGGAGTTATCCTTACCTAAACAGATCAAGGCTTTTACCTTGTCTTGTACCAATGCCTCTACAAGGCTGTAATCATTTCCTTTATCTACACCTCCTGCAATCCATACAATAGGTGTATCAAATGCATCGAGGGCATACTTTACTGAATCAAGATTGGTTGCTTTGGAGTCATTGATATACTCTACTTCTTCTAAATGTCGAACTGACTCCAAGCGATGTTCTGCATTCTTGAAAGTCTTCAAACCTCTTAAAAGACTCTTTCCATCTACTCCTGCCAACAACGCTGCATTTCCAGCTGCCATGGCGTTCAGCATATTGTGTAGTCCCTTGATTGAGATATCTGCTCTGGGGGCAGACACCTCAATACTAAAAGGGACATAAAACAACCTATCATTTTGTATATGTGTTATCTCGGCAGCGTCTCCGCCAAGCGAAAAGGGACGTACATTTAAGCCACGAGTGGCTCTTGCAATGTCATCCCCGCATTGGGTGTCATCCTGCCAATAAACAGCATGACGTCCCAGGTGTACAAGGTGAAATATGCGCATCTTAGATGCGATATATTTTTGGTAGTCATTGTCATATCTATCCAAATGATCTGGAGTAATATTTAACAAGACTGCTATTTCTAATTTGAGTTCGTAGGTATCATCTAATTGAAAACTGCTGAGTTCAAGCACATACCAATCGTAGTCTTCTTCCAATACCTGGCGGGCAAAACTTTTACCTATATTTCCGGCCACACCTACATTAAAACCTGCTTCTTTAAGAATATGATAGGTTAAAAGAGTTGTGGTTGTTTTCCCGTTAGTTCCTGTAATACCAACCAGTTTTGCACTTGTATACTTACCCGCAAATTCAATCTCTGAAATGATAAGGTTTCCATTGCTTCTTAGCTTCTTAATAAGCTCAGCACTTTCCGGAATCCCAGGGCTCTTTATTATCAAGTCACTTTTCAGTATCCTTAAGATTGAGTGCTTTCTCTCCTCAAACTCTATGGAAGCTTCATTCAGTTGACTCTTATTTTCATTAGATATAGAACCGTAATCAGAAACGAACACATCATACCCCTTAGCTTTCCCTAAAAGGGCTGCTCCTATACCGCTTTCACCGGCTCCGAGTATGGTTAAAGTTCGTTTCAAGTTTATCTCAATTTCAATGTTGCTAATGCTATAATTGCCAGTAGAATTCCTATGATCCAAAAACGTGTTACGATCTTAGCCTCTGGTATTTCCATCTTTTGATAATGATGATGCAAAGGCGACATCTTGAAGATTCTCCTTCCTTCACCATATTTCTTTTTTGTGTATTTGAAATAACTCACCTGCATGATAACAGAGAGGTTTTCTATCACGAAGATTCCGCAGAATATCGGAATCAAAAGTTCCTTTCTTAGTACTAAGGCTAACACGGCTATCACCCCACCAAGCGATAAGCTTCCCGTATCTCCCATAAATACTTGAGCAGGATATGAGTTGTACCATAAAAAGCCAACACAGGCACCAACAAATGCAGTACAGAAGATTACCAGTTCTCCCGAGTTTGGGATGAACATTACATTCAAGTAATCCGAGAAAATAGCATTACCAGATATATAGGCAAAAATGGCTAAAGTCAAACCAATAATGGCCGATGTACCCGCGGCTAACCCATCAATACCGTCTGTTATATTAGCGCCATTCGAAATTGCTGTTACAAAGAAGATTACTATCAGTATATAAATGGCTGCTGTAATCAGGTCATTCTCAGTTGGGTTAAACTTACTGTAGTCAAGCTCATTATCCTTTACAAATGGGATTGTTGTTGTGGTAGATTTTTTGTCAGTAAAACTTCTAGTTACTTCTTCTGTCTGATTAAGTTGAGTATCCAGGTCATCAAACTCCCTTACCACAACATCATCGCTAAAGTAGAGTGTTGCCCCCACTATTAAACCAACTGTCACCTGGCCTACTACTTTGAATTTACCTGCAAGTCCTTCTTTGTTCTTCTTAAATACCTTGATGTAATCATCTAGAAAACCAATTCCTCCAAGTACGACCGTTGTAACCAACAGAAGAATTACATAGATATTCTCCAGCCTGGCAAAAAGTAATGTTGGCACAACAATGGCAGCAATAATAATCAAGCCTCCCATAGTTGGGGTGCCTTTCTTCTCCATCTGGCCAGCCAAACCGAGATCACGAATAGATTCACCTACCTGTCTCTTCTGAAGTAGTCGGATCAAGCTCTTTCCAAAAGCAATTGTAATAAGCAAAGAGATAAGAGTAGCCATACCTGCCCTGAAGGAGATATACTGGAATACTCCAGCTCCTATCAGGTCAAATTCTCTATCTAAATAATCGAACAGATAGTATAGCATTCTTAGTTTTGCTTATGAATTAGGTTTAACATTTCACTTAATACCTCTCGGTCGTCAAAGTCAGATTTCTCCCCTTTAACTTCCTGATATGTTTCATGACCCTTGCCAGCCACCAATATGATATCGTTAGGTTCAGCCAAAGTAGAAGCCGTTTTAATGGCCTCCCTTCTATCTTCAATAATGAGCGTCTTTCTATAATTTGAGGGAGATACGCCTTCTTCCATATCTTTCAGTATCTCCATTGGCTCCTCAAAACGAGGGTTATCTGAAGTAAGCACCACTTTGTCACTAAGGTCGCAAGCAATCTTCGCCATGATTGGTCGCTTATCTTTATCACGGTTTCCACCACAACCGACAACGGTTATCACCTTCTCATTTCCGGTTCTAAATTCCTTAATCGTCAAGAGCACATTTTCAAGTGCATCGGGTGTATGAGCATAATCTACCAAAGCCGTAATTCCTGTAGTGGTCATCACCTGCTCAAATCTTCCAGGAGCCGGGTTGACATTTGAAAGCTCTCTTAATACCTCACCCTCATCTTCCCGCAGTAAAACAGCAGTTCCAAGAACAGCCAGTAGGTTATAGGCATTAAAATCTCCTATAAGCTTGAACCATACATTCTGCCCCAAAACATCAAGTTCTAGCCCTTGGAGCGTGTTGGATAGTATTTTTGCCTTAAACTCAGCTATTGACTTTAGGGCATATTTGTGCTTTGAGGCCTTAGTATTCTGAAGCATTACTGCCCCTCTTTTATCATCACTATTGACCAATGCGAATGCCGAAGATGGCAGACCATCGAACAATAGTTTTTTAGCTTTTATGTACTCATCAAAAGTCTTATGATAATCTAAATGATCATGAGATAGATTGGTAAATACCGCTCCAACATACTTCAACCCTGAAATCCTATGCTGCACAATTGCATGAGAGCTAGATTCCATAAAACAGTGTGTACAACCTCTAGCCACCATTTTTGCCAGCATTCTATTGATAGCAATGGCATCAGGTGTTGTATGGGTTGCTGGTATTACTTCCTCATTTATTCTGATGTCTACTGTAGACAATAAACCAGTGTTATAGCCTAATCCTCTAAACAATTGATAAAGCAGAGTAACACAGGTTGTCTTTCCATTTGTACCGGTTATTCCAACCAATTTCAGTTTTTCAGATGGGTTGTCATAAAAGTTAGACGCCATTATACCCAATGCTTCTGCTGAGCTACCCACCTCGATCAGCGCAACATCATCAACAGTTGTTCTAGGTAATTTTTCACATACTATAGCCACAGCTCCTTTTTCCAAAGCCTGATCTATGTAATCGTGGCCGTCAGTTTGTGTACCAGACACAGCAATAAAAACGCTGCCCACCTCTACCTTTCTTGAATCAAAGGCAAGAGTAGTCACTTCTGTTTCCATGTCTCCGGAAACAGACTGCAGCGATACTTTATATAATATGTCTTTTAACTGTGGCACTAACCTAATTGTAATTGAATTCTGGCTCCTTTTTCTATTCGTTTACCGGAGCTGACCGACTGCCTACGCACTCGGCCATTACCGGTAACCGAAACTTTTAAACCTAAATTTTCAAGGATGTAAATAGCATCCCTTAATGTCATTCCTTGCACATTGGGAACCAGTTGTTTCCCATCGTGATTTTCTTTCCAGATAATGGCGTTGTTGCTAACACTAGAACGCACCCACTCTGCTTGTTCATCTCCGATATGATTAGAAATACCAAGCTCATTGCACAGCTCGTTAAGCTCATCAAACTTACCCGCCCTGATAACCGGAAACTTACCTTCACTTGCCAATAAGTCTGGCTCAAAGGAATCGTGTATCTCAAGGTTTTGAGCATAAATCATATCAGCAATTTCCTTGAAAACCGGGGCCGAAACATCACCCCCAAATCTGTTCCATCCATCCGCCTGGTCGATCACCACGATACAGCTATAAATAGGATCTTCAGCAGGAAAGTAACCCGCAAACGAAGCATAGTATTTTTGCCAGGTGTATCTTCCATTGATTAATTTTTGAGCAGTACCTGTTTTCCCAGCAATTTTGTAATGTTCATTTTTAATATTTTTTGCCGTTCCTCGCTCAACCACTCCTTCCAACATTTTCTTTAATTCAGCAAGCGTCTTGTCAGAAGCAATTTTCTTATTCAGTACTTTAGATTTAAATGTCTTTATTGGTTTATCAGCCCGATTAATACTCTTAACTAAAATGGGCTGGATCATTTTACCGTCATTTGCTACTGCGTTGTAGAGTGTCAACGTCTGTAGCGGAGTCAATCGCATTTCGTAACCAATAGACATCCAGGGAAGCGTCACATTAGACCAACTTGGGTCATCAGTATCTTTAATGTATGGCTCTCCCTCGCCCATCAACTGAAAATCCAGCAACTCTCCAAACCCTGTTTTCTTTATCAGATCGACATATTTCTGAGGATTGTTCCCAAAATATTTATCGACCAGCATAGCCGTACCTACATTAGAAGATTTCACAAAAACATCTTCTACAGAAAGCATTCCATACCCTCCTTGCTTATGATCCCTCATGGTACGGTCACTGAATTGGACTGCACCGTCTCCAGTATCAACTGAATCAGTTAGTTCAACATCGCTTCCTTCCAGTAAAGCCAGCATAGAAGCCAGTTTGAAAGTAGAGCCTGGGTCGTTGTTTTCAGCTACAGCGAAATTTTTGTTTTCAGCATAGGTTCCATTCTTGGTTCTTTTCAAGTTTGAGATTGCCTTAATTTCCCCAGTCTTCACCTCCATTAAGACGACAGCGCCATAGGCTGCCCCATACTCGGTAACCGCCCTCAGCAACGCATTTTGAGCCACGTCCTGTAGATTGATATCAATGGTAGTATGCACATCGTAGCCGTTAATTGGTCGAACATCCGAAGATGCATTCACAGGCTTCCAGTTATTCCCCGCCACTTTTTGAAACAACCCTTCTCCATCCTTTCCAGATAAGTAATCATTGAAGCTTCTCTCAACACCTACACCAACATTATCCTCGTTGATATAACCAATTGTTCTTTCCGCTAGCTTTTTAAATGGATTGTGGCGCTGATCTTCCTTTTTAAAAATCACGCCACCTTTCATTCGACCCAGATTAAAAATTGGCCATTGTTCGACCTCTTCTTTCTCTTGATAATTCAAGGAGCGATTACCCAGGACTAAATATCTTCTTTTAGACTGCCGGGCTCCCGAGATCTTCTCCCGATATTCATCAGGAGAACGATCTCGGAAAAAAGCCGACAATAGGTGTGAAAGGGAGGTTAAATTGGACGTAAATGTCTCATTATCTACAAGTGACGGATCAAACGCCAACTTATAGAAAGGAAGCGATGTTGCTAACAAATCATTGTCAGCAGCATAAATACTTCCTCTTGTTGCTTTTATCTTTTTAAAGTCAAGACTATATTCTTTAGCCTTGTCTCTCCAGTAATCACCATTGATCACCTGAATATCAACCATACGATAGACAACAGCGAGTACAAAAACCATAGCCAACAAAAAAGCTATGCGAACCCTTAGCAATATGGCCTTCTTAATATTCATCGTCTTCTACAATGATTTTTGCTGGCGGTTCTTTACTCTCTTCTAAACCAAGTTGTTTTACCTTCTTGGCAACTTCTGACTGCTTACTACTGAACATGTAATTTGCCTCCAGAGTAGTCACATCTGCCCTTAAATCTTCTACTTCGTCCTCCAACTGATCAATGGTTCGCATTGAACGTTCAGAGTAGTGATTGTTCCACACATAGAACACACCCAACAAAACCACGAAGATTACCTTAGGGAGATATTTAACAGGAAAGCCAGAATCCCAAGATTGACCAAACTTGATTTTTGCAGACAGGAAGCCAAAGAACCCTCTGCCCTGGGGCCTTTCGTTTTCTTTGACTCTAAATCTGTTTTCAGCCATCTTTAAATCCGCTCAGCAACCCGAAGCTTGGCGCTCCTGGACCTACTGTTAGCTTTTAATTCCTGTTGATTCGGTTGTATTAGTTTTCTATTAATAGCCTTAAAAGGCTTGATTTCGTTTCCGAAAAAATCTTTCTCCACATCTCCAAAGACCTTTCCTTTGTTAATGAAGTTTTTCACCATCCTATCCTCCAGAGAATGATAGCTCATCACTACCAACCTCCCTCCAGGCTTGAGCACTTCTGCCGACTGATTCAAAAAATCCTCGAGAGCACCCATTTCATCATTAACCTCTATTCGCAATGCCTGAAACACCTGAGCATAGTACTTATTCTCCCTACCTCTTGGCGCAAACTTTTTAAGCAATGCAATCAAGTCGAAAGTTGTCTTGAACGATGCTGCAAACCGTTCTGAAACGATTGCCGCAGCAAGAGATTTAGCATTCCTAACCTCACCGTAGATTCCCAGAATCTTATGAAGTTGTTTTTCATCGTATTCATTAACTACTTTTCTAGCAGTCAACTCAACACCTCTATCCATCCTCATATCCAACTCAGCATCTCCACGTATAGAAAAACCGCGAGAAACCTCATCAATCTGATGCGATGAAACACCTAAATCCGCCAAAACACCATCTACCTGACCAACACCATGAAGCTTTAAATAGCGCCTCAAGTGCCTGAAATTGGCTTGAACAAATGTGAAAGAACGATTATTAATTTTTGAGGCATTTACTTTAGCATCATCATCCTGATCGAAACTCAAGAGCCTACCATCTTCCGACAAATACTTTAGTATTTCACCGGAGTGACCTCCGCCTCCAAAAGTCACATCCACAAAAATTCCTTCAGGTTTGATTGCCAGTCCTTCAATGCATTCCTGCAACATTACCGGCACGTGATAGTCAGTCATTCTTTTTTAGTCGTCTGCCAAATATTTTTCGGCCAACATAGAATACTCTGAAGCATCATTGATGAGATTTTCTTCGTACAGGTCTGGGTTCCAGATTTCAACCCTATTACCCAATCCCACTAGCACAACCTCCTTGGTTAAATCTGCATACTCCATCATACGCTTCTGAATATTGATTCTCCCAGCACTATCTAACTCCACCTCGACATTTCCTCTAAAAAAGCTACGCTGAAATCTTCGATACTCTTCATTGAATTCACTCAACGACCGAACACGATTGATAATCTTTTTATACTCAATCATGGGATACAAAACAAGACACGACTCAAAACCCCGTCTCAAAACGAGCTCTTGAGCAGCCACATCCGGCAGAGCAGCCTTCACCTTCGCAGGCAAAGCCAACCTTCCTTTTGCGTCTAGCTTACAGTCATATTCCCCAGTAAAAAAAGACATTACACACCTGAATTAAGACAAAGATAGAAAAAGTTCCCACATCACCCCACTCTTTTCCACTTTTTCACACTTTGATCCAAAAATCACGAATTCCAACCTAAAAAACAACCCTGGGTGAAAATTTGATAGGTAAACACTATAAACAAACAACCATCACAACTAAATGAATAACAAAGAGTTACAAGAAGATGAGACTCCCATCAAATCACATGAGTTAAATATTGGGAGAAAGTGGTAGCTGGTGGTAGAAATTTTTAAGTCTATATCTTTTTGCATCTTTGCAGTGATTGAAAATAGACTTAAGGCAAGCAGGCAAGGTTGATCCACCTTTTGCCTTTATGGACTTTATCAGTTGATTGTCATGAAGAAAACCAGTTTCTTAATAACATTCTTTCTTGTATTCCTTTATGGATGTGACTCCCTTGAAGAAGAACTTCAAGAACAAAGTTCTGTTGTAGTTTATCTGATAGATTACACTGACAATAAGTTTGAATCAGGTATTACTTTTTCAGTTGCCAAAGCCTCTTCTGACTACAGGGCATTGCCTGTAAGTGTTAACATTGAAGAGCCTTCTGGAAACACCAATGGAAGCGTAAGTCTGACATACACACCAACCAATCTGGAACTTTTGCATGCCGAACTCTCCGAAAACGGGGATTCACAAATTTTTTCACCAGACCTTCTCACAAACTCTGATTTCTTTCAGTTAGATGACCCTATTGTACTTCCCGGCACAGTTTCAATTGAAGATATCATGGGACCGTATCAGGAAAACTTTGAAAACACGTGGGAAGCCATCAGCAATCTTTCTGTCACAAGAATATTTCTTGATTCAGATGTTCTAATCGGGAGGTTTTTGTACAGACCTTCAGAAAATGCACAGGAAGAGTGGAAATGGGTTGTAATTCTTTACAATCAATAATTTCAAATACACCAACCAACTAAGGTTATCCTCTTGTTCATTTGTTGTTATATAGAAGTAGAATTAAAGTAGACTGAGTTTAAACAACTAAACTACTAAAACTAGCTAAGCACCCATTACCTCTGTAGTGGGTGTTTTACTTTACATTAAATCCTTGGTATTATTTTGACCTCTCGATTGTAAACTGAACCAATTGCCCCAGAGCAGTTTTATATTCGGAATCGGGGAAGGTATTCAGTATTTCTGTAGACTTCCTGTAGTAGTCTTGCATCACTGATTCCGCATACTCAATCCCCCCATTAGCCTTCACGTAGTCAATTACTTCCTGAACCTTTTTCTGGTTTTGGTTATTGCTCTTTACAATGCGTTTGATGCGTCTTTTTTCAGATGATGAAGCCTTTTGAAGCACGTGAATAAGAGGCAAGGTCATTTTCTTCTCTTTGATATCTATACCCAAAGGCTTCCCTATTTCGCTGGTGCCATAATCAAACAAATCATCTTTGATCTGAAAAGCCATACCTACATTCAAACCGAATTCCTTCATTTTAGCTACCACCTCAGAATTTTCCTGCCCGCATGCAGCACCAACCGCGCAGCAAGATGCTATTAATGAAGCTGTTTTTTGCCTGATCACTTCGTAATAAAGTTCTTCCGTAATATCCAGACTTCTGGCTTTTGCCATTTGCAGCAACTCCCCTTCACTCATCTCCTTAACCGCTTCAGACACAATCTTGAGCAAATCAAAATCGCCATTATCTACGGACAAGAGCATTCCTCGTGAAAACAAATAATCTCCAACGATTACTGCTATCTTATTTTTCCAAAGCGCATTGATAGAAAAGAAACCTCTTCTCATGTTGGAGTCGTCAACTACATCGTCATGCACAAGAGTAGCCGTATGAAGAAGCTCTATCAATGAAGCCCCGCGATGAGTTCTTTCAGTAATACCACCAACCACTCCAGATGATAGAAAAACGAACATAGGACGCATCTGCTTCCCTTTACGTTTTACAATGTAATTGGTGATTTTATCCAAAAGGAAAACCTTACTCTTCATGAACGACCTGAACTTATGCTCAAATTCGACCATCTCAGAGGCTACAGGGGCCTGTATTTCTTTCAGTTTGAGTGCCATTAAGACTAATTGCTACAATATTAACAGGTAAAGCAGCAACACCAAAACTAAAGTGCAAATTCAAATGAATTAGCAACTAAATATTGTCCTTTCAATTCCTTCTCGGAGGGAAACGAAGTGATAGTTCGAGACTGATATAAGCATGCCTTGAGATACCACTTACCTCAGGCCCCCTCCAGTTGTATGTCATTCTAAAAGTTGTTCTGTGAGAATTTACTGCCCACCCCAATCGAAGGTGGCGAACCCAAGGCAAAGCATCCTCAGTATGGATTGCATCATCATTCCAAATTGACCCCTCTATAGTAATATTATGCAGTACATACTGAAGCCCATAACCAAGAAAAAAATAGAAATGCCTTGGGGTACTCTCACTTCCTTTCCCAATCAAAGCATTCTTAAACGAAGAACGGCTTAGCCATTGTAGCCTGCCAATTCTCAAATCAAAACGTTGTAGTACATGAGTAAAAGTAGATCCAAATGATAATTCACTACTGGATATCACATCCAGTTTATCTGGCACCAGAAAAAATTGCTTATTCAGTTCAAGGTCAAAATTAAAAACAACTTCATTTGGTATTTGAAATTTCCATCCTCTTGGCGAATCAAAACCTACTGCATTATGATACCATTCCTGAAATTCCTGTGCCCCTGAAGCATCGCCCACAACCCCAAGTTTAAAACCTGCTGAGGTTCTTAAAGTTTTGTTCTTGAACTGGCTCATACTCAAACCTGCATACAACAGTCCCGCATAAGGGCGGTCGTATATTTCAAAACTTCTGAAAAGTACATCTTGTGGAGTATAGATTTTCTGAGCCACTTCTAAATCCAAAACTCTTTTAGAAGAATCGCCCTCAATCAAAAATTTTGATGCTGGAGACCACCTATAATTCAGGATCATTCCATTGGAGTAGTACTTGTCACTATCTTTGAGTAAGTACACATCATTGTCATTAGTAAAGGAGAACTCATGCTTCTTATAACTTTCCTGAGCCTGAAGGTTAATGACTAGGGATAGAAAAAGGAAAAGCGAAAGGCTTTTTGAATACATTTACCTGTGAATTGGCTGCAAAAATCAGAATAATTTACGGTATTAGCCACAATCAATTTATAAATGAACAGAGATTGCAAACTGGAATCACTTCTGACTAAAAGAACAACTCAAGGTGGACTCAGAGTATTATCCAATAAGAAAGGTCTAGTAGATTTTTCTTCGAACGACTACCTGGGACTAGCCAGGTCAGAAGAGCTTAAGCAGCAGATACTAGCTTCCTACCAAAAATCTAAACTCACTAATGGATCTACAGGTTCTCGGCTACTTACCGGAAACAACACTTTGACTAAAGCTTGTGAAGATCAGCTTTCTGAACTATTCGGTTATGATTCGGCTACAGTTTTTAACTCGGGTTACATGGCAAATCTCGCCTTCTTTTCATCCGTACCCCAACGTGGAGATACAATTATTTATGATGAATATGCTCACGCATGCATCAAGGATGGGAGTAGGTTAAGCATGGCCAAGCGCTTGCCATTCAAACACAATGACCTGGATGATCTGGAAAGAAAAATGAAAGATGCTGAAGGACAGGTTTATATTGTTTGTGAGTCGGTGTATTCAATGGATGGAGATTTTGCTCCGTTAAAAGATATTACCAAAATGGCTGCGCAAGAAAATGCGAGAGTAGTAGTAGATGAGGCACATAGCACAGGAATATGGGGAAAATATGGAGCAGGATTGGTTTCAAAGCTCAAATTGCAAAAACAGATTTTTGCTGTTGTTCATACTTTCGGCAAGGCTATGGGAATCCATGGCGCATCAATTTCAGGAAGCCAAACCTTAAAGCAATTCATTGTTAATTACTCAAGGCCCTTTATTTATACAACGGCTCCAAGTCCTTTTGAAATCATCTCCATACAAAGCGCATTCGAGTATCTTAAAAACCGTCCAGGCCTGAGCCTGGACTTAATGAGCAAAATAGAATCATTTAACAGAATGACACCTGGCCTTCAAAGCCCTTCTCCCATAAAATCGGTGATTATCGGAGGCAATAAAAAGACTCGTCAATTAGCTACAGAACTCCAAGAAAAAGGCCTTGACGTGAGACCCATCTTATCACCTACGGTAAAAGAAGGTAGCGAAAGACTGCGCATTTGTTTGCATACCTACAACTCGGATGAAGAAATTGCTTTAATTTGTGATTTGTTAAAGAAAGCGAGAGGATAGCATTTTTTTTCACAACTATCTTTTCCCATTTGGATGGAATCAATTTCAAGAGACTACGTCAAGAAAAAATATGACCCCGTAGTTCCCGGGGGAATCAACGAGTGGCCGGTTGTAGCCCTTAGCCGATCCAGGCAAGAGTTCATCGAAGAAGTGGCTGAGGAAAGTATTGCCCGAATTAAAGCCCTGGCTTCTACGAGAGAAGCCCTTATCGAAGAAATTGAAACAACCGTATTCCGAGAAAAACTTAGAATCAAAAGAAACCCCTGGGCTGTCGATCCTGAAGACGACAGTGCTTTTTTAGGGATTGTTCAGGAAAAGCTTCTTGAGATTTCTCAAAGTGATGATGACGAAGAGAAAAACGAAAAACTTGATGACATTCTCAAAGAAATTGTTCTACGGTATGCAGATGAGATAGCTGGCAATTTTAAAAAGTCGCGCTACAGAATGACTCGCTCGATTGTAACCTTTGGATTTGCAAGACTTTTAAACGCATCGCGAGCCAGAGGTTTTTGGTCAATATTCAGTACCCAGTTTACACTGCAAGACAAAATAAATATCACCGGAGAAATTGACCAATTAAGAGAGTTGGCTAGAAAAGGTACAATTGTGATGGTGCCAACCCACTTCAGTAATCTGGACTCTATTCTGATTGGATGGGTAATCAATGTCCTTGGACTACCCGCATTTATATATGGTGCAGGACTGAATCTTTTCAACATCAAAATCATCTCCTACTTTCTTAATAGTTTAGGAGCCTACAAGGTAGATCGCAGAAAAAAGAATATGCTCTATCTGGAAACCTTAAAAGCATATTCCAGTCTTGCTATCCAAAGAGGCTGCCACAGTCTTTTCTTCCCTGGAGGCACTCGATCCAGGTCGGGAAAAATTGAAAAGAGACTTAAGCTTGGACTCTTAAGCACTGCCATCGAGGCACAAAGGGTTAATTACCAAAAAGGAAAGCGAGATGCGCTGGAGAAGATTTTTGTAGTTCCTGTTACTCTCAACTACAACTTTGTACTTGAAGCACCAAGTTTGATTCGTCAATACCTTAAACTTCAAGGCCAGGAAAGGTATTATGTAGAGAATGACGAATATTCTACCTCTTATAAAATCTTTGCTTTTTTGGTCAAGTTCTTCACCAAAGGATCCGACATCTCGGTATCCATTGGCAAGGCCATGGATGTACTTGGAAACTATGTTGATACCCAAGGCCAGAGCTATGATAAGAATGGACGTGTAATCGATACACAGGAGTACTTTACCAAAGACGGACGAATTATTTCACAAAACGAGCAGCGTGAAGACGAATACACACGTATGCTGAGTGAAAGAATTGTTAATGAGTTTCATAGAATCAACAAAGTATTCCCTAGCCACCTGGTTGCCTTTACAGCCTTCGTGCTTCTGAAGAAGAAATACAAAAAGTTAGACTTGTATAACTTGCTTAGGCTGCCAGAGGAAGATCTTATTATTCCTTACAAAGAATTTAAAGCTGCTTTTGAAAAGGTATTGATGAGAGTACATACCTTGTATAATGAAGGAAAGGTTAACATTTCACCTCATCTGACAGGCGACCCTCATCAGATTATTAACCAAGGACTAAAAAATGTTGGCATGTATCATTCTAAACGTCCTTTGATCAAGAATAGGGCTGGTGATATTACTACCAAGCACCTGAATTTGTTATTTTACTATCATAACCGACTTGATGGTTATAACCTCGAAAAGTATGTCGAATAGAATTGTTGGTGTCTTAGGAGCAGGTAGTTTTGGTACTGCCGTAGCAAATATTCTGGCCAAAAATGCCAATGTTCTGGTATATGCCAGAAATCCTGAGACTGTAAGGCAAATTCAGCAATCCGGCACTTCCGCAGGGCAAAAGGTATCTGATAAAATCACTTTTACAAGCAACCTGGAAGAAGTAGCACAAAGGTGTAATGTTATTTTTCCTGTGGTGCCATCTTCAAATTTCAAGGATTTAATTGTTCAGCTAGCTCCACATCTACGGCCATACCACATGATGATTCATGGCACAAAAGGCCTACACCTTCAACTTCCCGAAAAGAGAGGTTCAGACTTCGTGCTAACCAAGGATCACATTCTCACTATGAGTGAGATCATAAGACAAGAAACCGTTGTAGTAAGAGTTGGCTGCATGGCCGGACCTAACCTTGCATCTGAACTTTCAACAGGACATCCTGCAGCAACAGTAATTGCATCTCCATTCAATGAAGTTATAACTGAAGGAACCTCCTTATTACGGTCCGAAAACTTTCAGGTTTATGGCAACCCGGACTTAAGGGGTGTAGAATTGTGTGGAGTGCTCAAAAACATCATTGCTATTGCATCCGGAATTCTATCTGGACTTAATCTTGGCGAAAACTCCAGAGGCCTTTTAGTAAGCAGAGGTTTAGTTGAAATGATTTATCTGGGTAAAGCATTAGGTGGCGAAATATCATCGTTTATAGGCTTAGCAGGCATTGGCGACTTGGTAGCCACTACAACGAGTACCAGCAGTAGAAACTTTACCCTAGGCTATAAGATTGCAAAAGGCCAGACTCTGGACGAAGCACTCAATGACATGACCGAAGTTGCCGAAGGACTTAATACCATCAAGATTATAAAGCAGTTGGCAGACAGTCAAGGCATTACACCTCTGATTACTGAAACACTAAACAAAATTCTCTTTCACGGAATGAAGCCTGAAACGGGGGTAAACTTATTGATGCGTCACCCAGGAAATATAGATATTGACTTTTTATAATTTCTCCATTGCCTCTAGTCTTTGTAAGAGTGTAGGATGCGAATAATGTGCCTTTACATATAAAGGATGGGGTGTAAGATTGCTCAGGCTAGAAACAGATAAGTTCTTCAATGCTTCCATTAAAGGCTTGGCCTCATAAGTAGTTGCTGCAAATTCATCGGCTTCATACTCATTTTTCCTGCTCAACATATTCATGAACAAGCCTGTCAGCCTTGAAATTGGTGTATAAAGCAAGCCAAAAGCAATGAAGTTTAAGTGAATGGAAAGCTCATTGCCTCCAAGTGCAATAGAAAGCTGTTCGTTAAAAATCAACAGAGACATAACAAATAATGTAACTGCCATCTGCACAATCCCCAATACCAAACCAGAAATGATATGTTTCTTTTTAAAATGTCCGACTTCATGAGCCAGAACGGCTACTAGCTCCTCTTCGGAATGATTATTTATTAAAGTATCATAAAGCACTATTTTTTTCTTCTTTCCCAAGCCTGAAAAAAAAGCATTGGCCTTAGTAGATCTTTTGGAGCCATCTATTACATAGATGTTATCCAAAGGAAAAGACACCTTTTCAGCGTAAGCATTAATCTTGTCCTTTAGGGGGCCATCTTCCAAAGGTGTTAGTTTATTAAATAATGGTAGAAACAGAGAGGTATAGAACAAGTTCATAAAAAGCATTACACCTGAAATCAAGATCAAAGCATATATCCAAAAGTCATTACCGAGTTCGTGAACAATCCATAGCAAAGCGTAGCCAATTAACCCTCCAAGAATAATGGTCAACAAATAACCTTTGAGTTTATCAATCACAAACAGTTTTAGTGTAGTCTTATTAAAACCAAACCGTTCTTCAATTACAAAGGTTGAATAATAGCTAAAAGGTGTATTTACTATATCAGACAGAATAAATAAAACACCAAAAAAAGCCAGAGATTTAAGTATTGGGTCACTGACATAAGGAGTCAGAAATTGATCCAGATATCCAAAACCACCAAAATACAGTACCACCAGAGTTACCGAAGTACTGAAAGCTGAGGTAAGAAAACCAAATCTGGACCTTGCCTTCTGGTACGCCTGTGATTTCGCATATTCCTCTTCATTGTAAATTCCTTTCAGCTTCTCAGGAACTTCACCTTTTGCATGCTTTTGATTTAAAAAATCGAGTACCTGATCAATACCATAATCAAGGACTACAATACCAATCAAGAGGTAAAGTAACTGGTCGGCAGACATATTACATTCTAGTTTTTAGGACAAGGAATTCTCCAACGACTTCTAGGCACCCTCAAAGGCTTATTGAAATCAAGGAAATAGGAAAGGGAAAATTCATGGGCACCACCAGCATCAATACTCAAATCGGACAGCGTATAATCAAAGCTATAACCAATGTTAAAATTATTGGTTGTTACTCCCAAAGAGAAAATTAAAGCTTCATTGTTCGGGAAATTCTCAAACTGCTTAAAAGGTACCCCTCTGTATTGAAGTCCAAAATTGAGTGGTTCCAAGTGAATAAACGCACCTATATCCATTTGTGTAAAAGGCCCCTGTTGTTTGTATTGAAACACCGGAGTTACACTTCTTTCGGCATAAGTATAAGTCAAATCTCTTCTTAAAGGTCCTCTCCCGATATTAATCTTATACCCACCATGGATAGTTAATCGTTGAGGTAATGGGCTATTCTCCCCTATTAAGGATTGATTTGGCTCAGTCACATGCTGAATTGCTGCCCCCAGAAAAAGCCTCCTGGAGTAGAACACTCCTCCAATGCTGATATCACCAAAGTTCACTTTTAGGTTTTGTCCGTTTATTGAAGGGTCTGTTACGCTAGGGTCTATTGAGCCGGTTATAGGGTCTATTTGGTTAGCAAAAACCAACTGTTGGAAGCCTGCACTTCTGTTGTAGAGATTATATTGAACACCTGGCCTGAAGACCAGATTTTCACCCAACCTTAATTGATAAGCATAGCTAAAGCCAATATTGGTAGACCTAAGTCCTTCCTGTCCCTCTCTGTCCGTAGTCAGAATAAAGCCAATACCACTATTGTATTTATCTACATAATGATCGGCATAGAAAGAGAAGGTCTCAAATGAAGCATCCAGATTAGGCCACTGACTTCTGTAGTTAACTCCAAAACGTGTATACTGAGAGGCACCGGTAAATGCTGGATTGATATATAACGGTGCCGCATAGAATTGCGAAAATTGAGGATCTTGTGCTCTAAGCTCGTTAGAAACAGACATGGCCATCAGGCCTATTAGTAGTATATAAGCTTTCCTCATGTAATCTTTTAAACAATTAAACCCCTAACGACCCTGATACTATTATATTTCCTTGCCAAACCTTATGAATCAATTTTTGTCATGGAGGTTTCCTCAAAGAACTTTTCCGTTATCTTAGAGCTTCTTATTGAGGCGTTGAATATAATAAAAACTCAAATAACCGCGTAATAAGGGTAGTTAATTTACCTTGGTGTTTACCAGTTAGAACGAATTATAGTGAGTAAGAAACTTAAAGTTGCGTTATTTCTAATTGGCCTGTTCATTTCCTTCACCAGTACAGGTCAAGATTTCACCAGGCACAATTGGTATTTCTCTGGTAACGACCAGGCGTTGGTCTTTGGAAAAGAGGACGAATCCCGACCTTTTATTACACCTGGAAAAGTGCCTCAAAACAATATTGGCGAAAAAGTAACGGCCACTGATCCTACTACCGGAGATTTGATTTTCTATTCTGATGGCATCAATATTTATGATGCAACGAATCAAATCATTCAAAACGGAGGGGGCATCTTATCAGACCCTGCAGGAATCCAGGCTTTAAGCACAAGTCCGGTTCCAGGTGCAGGAAACGAAAATCTCTACTATTTATTCCATAGAAATGCTGCTGGAGACCTACTTTATACTGTAGTAGACAGGAGTGTGCAAGGAAACAGAGCTGACGGACCTCCTGCCGGGGAAGTAGTAAGTGTAGGCAAAAACCTGTTAACTGGAATTACTTCCAGAGGAAATGGAATGATTACCATCGGTTCAAGAGATATGACCGAGTTCTGGTTAATTACACAAGACGCTTCCAATGGCCTTTTCGAAATTCACAGTATTCCTGAGCCAGGAGGTGCATTTAATGCTGTTGGAAACCTCAATTTGACCACTTCAGTTGAAGCCTTGCACTTATCCTACCACAACCCAACTGGACAAATAGCTATAGTACCATCGAACAATGCTAACATTCAGATCATTCAATTCAATGAAACAGTACCAGAAATCACTTTTGTGAGAACTATACTAAATACCTTTGTTCCGGGTGAAACTTTCGGTGGGTCTGCTGGTTGGTCCCTATCTGGAAACTATCTGTACTTTAGTAGAAACTCTGCTACTGATGGTAATGTATACAGGTTCGATATGTTGGACATACGTGATGACGCTCCACTGGAAACTATATTGTCTTCCCCTGTCAATGAAAGTCTCAGTTTATTACTAGCCCCAGACAGTACTATCTATCATATTTATAAAGACACTCCGGCTGGTAGTAGCCTTTTAGCAAGAGTAAACCATCCAGATAGTGCAATAAGCATTATTGATTACGAAAGTGCTCTATTCACTGGAGCAGATGTGAACTCTGATTACTTCAGTCAGTTCAATCCCGAGGCTAACATTATGCCTTCAGTTACCATTGTTGCCCAGGATGGAGATTTCTGTATGAATAATCCAATACAGTTCTTCCCAATGATAGACCCTCCTTCAGCAATACCTACGGATTACTTCTGGGACTTTCAGCCATTTGGGCTAACATCAGATCAGCATTCTCCATTAATGACTTTTGAAGAAGCTGGTTTCCTCTCAGCCTCTCTTTCTGTAAGGATCAATGGGCGAATAATCTCTTCAAACACTATTATGAGAGAGATTTTAGAGAACGATATTCAGGTAACTCTACCAGACACAACGATTTGTGAAGGAGAAACACTTGAGCTAGATGCTGAACCACAACAAGGTGGTCAAGGGCAAGCTGGTGGTGCTGGTGGCGGCCCTTATGAATACTTATGGAGCACTGGAGAAACTACATCCACTATCACTGTGAGCGAAGCTGGTGATTATTGGGTTGTAATTACTCCTACCACAGGCTGCCCAATTTATGCCACAGCCCGAGTAGAAGTTTATGCTGATGAAAGTACAACTGCCAATATCTGGTATTTTGGAAATGGTGCTGGAATAGATTTCAATGAAGAAGATGGTCTTGACCCTCCTCCAAGAAGTATTACCACACCTCATGGTATGGACGCACCAGCTGGTACGTCAACCATTTCGGATGCCAACGGAGATGTGCTTTTCTACTCAGATGGAGCGAGTGTATGGAATAGAGAAAACGATGTAATGCCTAATGGCACCGACATAGGTGGAGACAATAATGCTACTCAAGCTGTTATAATTGTTCCTGTACCAGGAGATGAAACACTTTATTACCTGTTTACTACGCAAGAGGTTTATGGAGACAACACTTTCGAGTTAAAGTACAGCGTGGTTGATATGAAAGAAGATAATGGTAGAGGAGATGTCACCATAAAAGATGTAGTTCTCTTTACCAGAAGTACGGAAAAAATTGCTGCTTTTGAGGGTGGTGGTGGTTTCTGGGTATTAACACATGAGTATGGTAATAACAGTTTCAGAACTTATCCAGTGACCGCAGATGGTGTTGGAGCACCAATAATTTCTTCTGGCGGAGCAGTTCATTCCTTTAATGACCCGCTAAGTGGTCAGGCAGGCATGAAATTCTCGGCAGATGGTGAACGTGTAGCTTTGGCATTGATTGAAGGTACTGAAGACTATGTTGAGCTTTTTGATTTCGATCCGATAACTGGTGAAGTTGCAGAGTTTGAATACCGTATTGACCTTAATGAAGGTAGTGGTGGGAATGACGAAGTTTATGATGTACACTTCTCTCCTGGTGGAGTGAAACTATTTGCTACCATGAACAATCGGAATTCGGGTACACCTGGAGGGCGGGTGCTTGAGTATAGGGTAGACTCACTTTCTACTGAAACAACCCGTCAAGCTTCAAAAGCAGACCTTGCAGAAGGATTAAACCTTAACGTGAACTTTGGGCAGATTCAAACTGGCCCCGATGGTCAGCTGTATGTGGCG
Source organism: uncultured Roseivirga sp. (assembly GCA_947493005.1). GTDB lineage: Bacteria > Bacteroidota > Bacteroidia > Cytophagales > Cyclobacteriaceae > Roseivirga. Next base: position 54,764 of record CANLOY010000007.1, on the reverse strand, counting down.
GTAGAAACACCTGGCAACCCTGCAGGCTCAGCCTTTGTAAGTTCAATTGCAGCCATTGATGATACACTGAGAGTTTCAGGTCTAAACCCACAGGCTGTTCTGTTAACTACTGGGAACTCCAGGTTAGGTCTTCCAAACTTTGTGCAGAACAACGCCAATCCACTTCAGGAACCTTCAATGTCGGCTCCAGACCTGACTTGTGTAGAAGAAAGAATTGCACTAACCAGTACAGGTACTTCAGACATTGATGAGTTTTTATGGTCCATTACTAATCAAGCCGACAACAGTACTGTATTCAGTGCTGTTGGTATGGATACAGCCTATACCTTCCCACAAGGTCAATCGGGTATTTTCAATATCTCCGTAAACATTTCGAATCGCTGTGGTTTTGATACCACACTTGTTCAGGAGATTCAGGTATTGGATATCCCGGCACCTCCTACAGTACCACAAGCCATTTCGGTATGTGAAGGTCAAAGCACTGTTTTAGATGCCATTCAAGGACAACCTGATGATCCAAATCTCAGTTTTGAATGGACTAATAGTCAAGGAGCTATTGTTAGTACAACAAGAAACTTCACGGTTACCGATCCGGAAATCTATACCGTAACTATAACCAATATTGCAGGATGTTCAAACAGTGCAGAAGTATTTGCAGGGCCTCCTTTTGAAGTAGAGCTTCCTGATGCAGCCAATGTCTGCCAAAACGCAGACTTGACATTGGACCCCAATGTTACCGCATCCAACTATATATGGACCGTGATTAACCCAGATAATTCTACAACAACATTGCCTAATCAAAGAAGAGCTACAGTCAACACAAGCCAACCAGGAGCCTTCAGTTATATCGTATCTATTGAAGATCCGATCACTCCCGGCTGTTTTGTTAATGATACAACTCTGGTCACCGTGAATGCACTTGCACAAGCTACACTGGGAGCTGTTAGTAATCCAGCTTGTGGTAATACTGATGGTAGTTTTGAGTTCAATATTACTACTACTGGAAATTACTCTTATGTAGTTACCGGAAACACAAGTGGAACGGTTGCTCAAGGGAACAATACTAACGGTCCGGGTACAGAAACTATTACTGGGCTTGGTCCTGATGTGTATAGTGTACAAATAACAGATAACAGTAGTGGTTGTGTAAATACATTAGATGGAATTCAGATCCAGAATGATCCACCAGATTTTTCGATCACATCGGTGACCCCAACCAATGCTGATTGTACAAACCCAACAGGTTCATTGACGGTCACTCTTGGCGCTAACGTTTTCCCAATAACCTACACCCTGACAAACACTTCTGATGGGTCGAATACTACCGGTACAATTCCTTCAGCCATTGCAATGACAAGCTTTGATTTTCAGTTGACAGGCTTAGCTGGAGGCACTTATGATATTGAAGTAGTTTCTGCTTCAGGTTGTACACAAAGCCAAACAGGTATTGTAATTAATCAACCGCTACCTGTTAACATAACTACAGAACCATTTGTTGAAGTCTGTGGACCAAATGCGCCATTGACTGCTAGTTCAACTACAGCCGGAGCAACATTCTCCTGGACAGGACCCGGAGGTTTCTCAGCCAGTGGTGCCAGTATCACAGCACCTTTAAGCGGTACATACACAGTAACTGCGAGTGCAGCTGGAGCATGTGATGTTACAGCTGATGTTGTAGTTGATTTGACAATACAACCCATTGTTCAGATTAATCAGATAGGAGATGTTTGTAATGGTCAGATTACGTTACAAGCAGAAGTAACAAATCCTGAAACGGGGGTCAACTACGTTTATAACTGGGACAATGGAGCTAACTCAAGAACGATTACTGTAGATGCAAGCGGTACCTATACAGTCACCGCCAGACCTTCCGATAACCTGACCTGTACTGGAAATGCCAGTACGGTAATTACCATACCTGAAGAAATTGAAGCTACTTTATCTTCAACACCAGCATGTGATGATGGTTCTCCAGTATTAGCTGACATTACACTATCTGTAAATGTACTCAATGGTAGTCCTACAGCTTTTACGTGGACTCGTAATGGCCAACCGGTAGGTAGTGGACAAAGCATTACTGTTACAGAAGAGGGAGCTTACACCGCTAGAATTGCCGATGGCGCTTGTTTTATAGAAAGAAGTATCGAAGTGAGAAGACAAATAGTACCTCAAGGTTTATTGCCTGAAGTTGACTTTTACTGTCCTACACGTACTGACAATCCAGTACTAACTGCCGGTAGAGGTTTTGAAACCTATGAATGGACTTTAGATGCGCAACCTTATCCAAATGCAGATCAGACATTAACTGTAGATGGCCCTGGGGAGTATGTGGTAACTATGACTACTGCGATTGGTTGTGTAAGAAGAGACACTGTTAATATTATTGAAAGCTGTGACCCAAGAGTATTGGCTCCAACAGCCTTTGCACCTTCAAGCAATCCTCCAAACAACACATTCTCAGTAGTACCGAATGATTTTGTGAACAATTTTGAAATCTATATTTACTCACGTTGGGGAGAACTGTTATTCCAAAGCAATACACTGGAATTTAAGTGGGATGGTACTTTTAATGGAGAGTTAGTACCATTAGGTACTTATCCATACATCATTCGCTTTACTTCAAGATTTGAACCTGAAAGAGGTACTTTTGAGCAATCCGGCTCAATTACAGTAGTTAGGTAACTACCTAAGAGTTTTCTAAAGAAAAAACTCTCTATTTCGTCATTCCCGCGGAGGCGGGAATCTCACTAGAAAACCTCAGAATACCAATGAGATTCCCGATTTCTCGGGAATGACAATATCTTTTTACGGAACCCAGTCTATACTATTTCTCTAAAGCAGCTACTCCAGGTAACTCTTTTCCTTCCATGTATTCCAGCAAAGCTCCTCCACCTGTTGAAACATAAGACACATCATTGCCATATCCCAACAAGTTAACCGCTGCTGCGGAGTCTCCTCCTCCAATCAGCGAAAAACCACCATTTCGTGTGGCTTCAACAATGGCTTCTGCTACAGCTTTGGTGCCATTAGCAAAGTTTTCCATTTCAAATACTCCCATAGGTCCGTTCCACAAAACTGTCTTGGATTCTCTGACAGCATTCGAAAATACTTCTGCAGCCTGAGGCCCAATATCCAGTCCCATCCATCCATCAGGAATGGTATTATTCATGCTTACTTGTGTATTGGCGTTGTTATTAAAGTCATCTGCAATAATAGAGTCAATTGGTAAGAGTAAATTAACGCCTAATTCCTTAGCCTTTTTAATCAATGTATTCGCCAGTTCTAGTTTATCCTCTTCCACCAAAGAATTACCAATACTACCTCCCATTGCTTTAAAGAAAGTATATGACATTCCTCCACCGATGATCAGGTTGTCAACCTTTTCCAGTAGCTGCTCAATGATCAATATCTTATCCGATATCTTAGCACCTCCCATTATAGCAGTAAAAGGCCTCTCTGATTTTTCAAGTACTTTCTGTGCGTTCTCCAATTCAGCTTGCATTACATAGCCACAGCCCTTTGCTTCAAAAAACTGAGCTATGATAGATGTAGATGCATGTGCGCGGTGTGCTGTTCCAAAGGCATCATTGATATAGATGTCTCCATGGTCTGCCAAAGACCTGGCAAAATCGACATCTCCTTTTGTCTCTTCCTTATAGAACCTTAAGTTTTCCAATAACAAAACCTCTCCTGCTTTCAATTCAGCAGAAAGGGTTTTTCCAGCAGCTCCAATACAATCGTCTGCAAACTTCACATTAGTACCAAAAACTTCAGATAAATGACCAACCAAATGCTTTAATGAGAATTTTTCTTCCGCCCCCTCTTTTGGCCTACCTAAATGAGACATCAATACAACAGCGCCACCAGCATCCAGTATTTTTTGAATTGTAGGGGTAGCAGCTTTAATTCTTGTAAAGTCAGTAATCTCAAAATTCGCATTCAGAGGCACATTAAAGTCTACTCTGATTAAAGCTCTTTTTCCACTAAAGTCGAAATCGTTGATGGTTTTCATTTATGCTATGATTTTGCTGTTGCTCTTTTAATTCTATCATTTATAGCTCTGCCCAGTCCTTCATTCGGAACAAAGTCAGTTACTATTGTATGTATATCTTTTCGTTGATCCAGAAGACGTAAACCTGAGAAAAGCCTCCTTGCGGCCTCATTCATATCTCCTTCTGGCGACATTAGAAATTGATTCTCCTGAGGGATATTCTCAGCATAGTTGCTAAACATTAAAGCGCCAATTTGCGAAAAGTCGTTGAGTGATTGTGGGTTAAACTCATCAACTAGCACAATCGCTTTCTCTGGGGCATAATGACTTTTAAGCATTCCAGGTGCATCTGGTTTGGAACTCGAATGGATATTCACCTCTACGTCACCAATACAATCTTCAATATCCTCTACAGAAAGTCCTCCAAGCCTTAATACTCTTGGCACTTCATTTTCAAAACTGACAATAGTTGATTCAATTCCTACCAGGCACTCCCCACCATCAAGTATATAATCAACCCGATCTCCCAGTTGCTGATTTACATGTTCAGCCGATGTTGGGCTTACATACCCGAAAGGGTTAGCACTTGGTGCTGCTAATGGAAAATCCAATACTTCTAATAGCGACCTTGTCAATTGATGAGCTGGTACTCTTATGGCTACAGTATCTAACCCTGAGGTTACCAAGTCAGGAATTATTGGTTTTCTTTTCAGAAGAATAGTCAGGGGACCAGGCCAAAAATGTTCAGTCAGTCTTTTGGCCTTCTCTGGAAGTTCTTCTACATAATCAGCCGCTCTTTCTACACTTAATACATGGACAATCAAAGGGTCAAATGAGGGACGGTTTTTCGCTGAGAAAATCTTAGCCGCTACTTCGGGATCTAAAGCATTTCCAGCAAGTCCATAAACGGTTTCGGTAGGTACAGCCACGAGCCCACCATTCTGAAGAATGGTTTTTGTCTTATCTAAATCTGTACCTATTTGCGCCATTATTGTGAACAATTCTGACCGATGGCCTCGCTTGCTGCTTCAAAATTTAAAGACTGGGCACTTAATAAATACTGACACCCTTCAGTTTTATTATTTTGAGCAAGTTCGGCAAGCCCTAACCAATAGTATGCCTCCGCATAGTCTGGTTTCATCTCCAATGCCTTCTTTAAATCGTAGATGGCATCATCAGGGTTATTTATTCTGAGCTCAGTTTTTCCCTTGTTTAAATACAGTAAAGCATTATTAGGTTGAATTTGTAATGCAAACTGAAAATCGAAAAGTGCTCTATCAAACTCTTTGTATTTAAATAGAATTGCACCTCTGTTTGTATACGCATCAACAAGGTCTGGCTGAATGTTAATTACATAGTCATAATCAAGCATTGCCTCATTGTCTTTTCCTAAGAGTCTGTAGGCATTTCCTCGATTAAAAAAACCTCTGTAATTAGTTGTATCTGCATTGATTGCTGTGGTAAAAACTTCTACAGACTCGTCTAACTGTCCCAATCTTAGCAAGGCTACTCCCTTTGCATTTAAGGCGACATAGTTCTGTGGGTTTTTATCCAGTGCCTTGTTAAAAGATTTAATGGCTTCTGCATAATTCTCAGTGCCCATCAAATCCCTTCCACTTTTCACCAGTTCCTCTTCAGAGGGGGAACAAGCCAAGGCAAGGAACACAAAAACTAGGGTGAGTACTAAAGTTGTTTTAAACTTCATCGGTCTGCTTTAGGCCGCAAAGATAAAGCAAGCATGTTATACCTGAAAGGCTTATTGAATTGAGTTACAGGTAAGATCAACTATCAGCACCATTACTATTAAGATTTCTTAAGACCTACCTGCTAAGAATTACCCTTTTAGCAATGTTTTCTTTGAGATGAGTAACTCTGATCAGGTAAATACCATTTGGTACTGGTTCTCCTCTTGTATTAGTACCATCCCAGAAAAACTCATTCTCACCGATAAAGCCTAGTCCACTGGATATGGTTCTGATCTGATTTCCTGAAGAGTCATAAATCCTGATTATCACAAAGTTTGTTTGTGGAAGGTTTACACTGATAGTCACTAAATCACTAAAAGGGTTTGGATAAATGGCATTCACTTCAAACCCAGCAGAACCATCGACAGGCTCAGGAGGTTCTACATTGCCAATTTGAGATGTAAACATACCTCTACCATGAGTAGCTGCCACAATTTTTCCGTCTACCCTGCGGTAATCCACCATGTTAACCACTGCATTTCCAATACCATCTTCCAATGTCCAGATAGTAGATTGTCCGTTTAATAGTAAAGTACTATAAAGTCCAGTACTGGTAGCCGCATAGTAGTGTTTCAACCCATCATTGGTTGGTACAATAGTAACCCACCTAACAGAAGGTCCATTTCCTGTTCCTGATGGGTTCTCTTCCAATGTTCCTGATACATCTTCGAAAGAAGTTCCTCCGTTCGTAGACCTGAAAATACTTGGTATTCCATAATTGGAGAATGACACCAATATTTCATCAGCATTTACCGGATCTACCGCAATAGATCTTATATACCCACCTTCAGGAAAAGATGAACTGGTAATTTCTGTTACCTCATATACTTCAGTATTTGCATTGGTAATCTTAAAAACTCTACCTTGTGAGGTACCATAATATACAATGTTCTTAGGTCGTGTAGATACCTGAACAGCGGATATCGTACCATCTGGTATTACGGTTTTTTCAAGTTTAGACCAGTTAATTGATGTGGTGCTCTGTGAACCTGTTAAAATCTGAGATAGGTTTCTATTCCTCCACAAAGCATCTCCTCCAGCCAAATACATACGATTGGCATTATTGGGATCTAAAACATAGGGGTTGATAAACAGGTAAGGCTGTGAAGGGTTTGAACCTCCACCTGTTGGGTCAACACGCGCGAAGGATGTTATTTCAAAATTTTGATTGAGTGTAAGCCTGAATATTCTGGAGTTCTGAAAAGACAAATAATAGAAAACACCAATTGGTGTAGAGGCCACAAAAGCACCATCTCCACCTATTATTCTAGCTCCATTCTCAGCAGCGTCAAATTGTATATTCCTTGTCAGAATACTACCGTTATCCTGAGTGCCTCCAATAACGAAATTATCCGGAGGATACTTACTAAAGGCTCCAGTATAAAATTGAGTTGTTATGTAACCATTATTTAAAGGCGTGTATTCGACCTTATCGGCTTTATTATTTTGAGTCACGAATATTCCGCCATCATTGAATGATAACATTTTATCCGGGTTGGAAGGAAAAAACAGTACACCATGTTGATCTGGGTGATGATCCGGATAAATCCTGCTCCCATCATCTTCAGGATCATACCCCCCAATCCAGGTAGTATTATTTCTGGTAGAGAATGCATCTGTAGAACGGTAGAGATTAGTACCTCCAAGAAAGACCACACTAGGATCAGTAGGGTGAACACTAATCATCATATCGTATGAATTCTGAGAATCATAGGCTTCTATCCCATTCAATCCATTTGGAATACTTGTTGAAAGCCTCACTCTCTGAGGAGGGTCAACAGATATATCAAACCTAAATAAAGCGTGATCTGTTACCTGATCCATCAAAACATAAATCAGATTTGGTGATGAAGGGGAAGAGCCCACCTCAATTCTTCGGGTTGCAATACCCCCAGGAGCTGAAAGCCCTGTCCAGTTCACACCATCTCTTGACATAAAAGTCCCTGATTGTGCCGCTGAGCCACTTCCATTTGTTACCGAACTCAAAGATGCGATCAATAGATTATCAGAGGTTCTATGTATATCCGTATAAAAATTGGCCGTTACATCATTCAAATCTTGATTAGGTGGCAGGTTCAGTAAATCCGTTCCTAAAACTGTAGTCCAGGTCTGCCCTCCGTCCGTTGAGCGAACAATGCCTCCGTATATTGCAGCAAGCACCTCATCTCCTGTACCATTTGGGTTGGTAGTTATATCCCAGACATATTGAAATGGAGAGTTAAATGCTCCGGGCGAATTAGTTTGGGTTGAAGGCAATGCACTCCAGGTTTGACCATTATCCACCGATTTGTAAATACCATCTCCTCTGAAGGGAGCTCCCGGGGCTCTACTTGAATTACCAACCAGCTCGCCTGTACCATAGTACCAGATATCTTCCTGACCTGATTTTACATTTTGTGCTATGGAAGTTACACTTTGAATTTCTTGAGGAAGAGTAGTTTTCAACCATGTACCTCCTTGATCTACAGACCGCCAGACACCACCAGACACACCTCCTGCAATCAGGATGTTTTCGTTTCTAACATCCATTGCAACCGCTCTGGTTCTACCTCCAAAATTATTTGGCCCAATTTGAGACCATGTCAACGTTTGTGAAGCCCGAAGCCTGTTTTCATTACCTATTCTTTCTGTTGCCTGCTGATTTAATAATTGCTTCTGGTGTTGACTTGTAGCAAAACTCAATTCTTTTAATCTGATATCTGCAGGTATCTCACCTGTCTTAGGATTGACAAGCATTTGTCTGTGATACTCATCTCTGGACTGAAGATCTTCTCTTCCCGAAATCTCAGATTTAGGAGAAAGCACCGTGGTCTCTTCAGATAGCTTATCTTCTTGTGGTATTAAGCTCCAAACAACTGCGACAACAATGTAAAAAAGAACACACGCAAGTAAATAGTTCTGCAGTTTAAGGTTCCTCATAGGCTTAAATATAACGTAAGAAAAAGTGAAGGCGTCATATTCAAGATGACATTTTGATTTTCATACTTTCACTTTTCTTTATCATTCTTAAAATAGAGTCATTTTGATTACACAACCCAGGGATCAAATCTAATGAAACCCAGGCCACCTCTTTAGACTCATGATTTTTATTGAGCTGTTCAAATTGATCTGCGATGAACAAAAAACGGACATCGTAGTGCTCATGTTCAGGAACGTTCCTCCTTGCTGGTATTGTATGTATATCAATATCAAAAATCTCTTCGTGAATAAAGCTCGCATTTGAAAGCCCTGATTCCTCATTAAGCTCTTTTTGTGCCACAATCCTCAGGTCTTCTTCGCCATCAGCATGTCCACCTAGTTGAAGCCACCTGCTTAGTTTGGCATGGTGCGTTAGCAAAGCTTTATCAAACTTGTGGTTCAGAACCCATGCCGAAGCAGTAAAATGTGCGTGTAAAGAACTCCTTTTAAAGCAATCAGGCTCCAGAAGTAATTTGAGCATCAAGCCTTTAAACTGATGCTCAATTTGAAACTCTGATTGATAACATTCCAGTTCAGCCTTTAACCTTACCCGACAGTCAGACACCATTGGAGATCACCACGTTTGCCTTGTTCACTTTTCCTTTTACCAAATCATTGATCACTTCTCCTCCACCAGAATTACTCTTATCACCTTTGCGAATGATTACGTAATAGGATTTTGGTGCTAGTTTCTTGAAAGTCACTCTACCTTTACTGTCTGTAAGCTTGTATGGCTGCACCGGATTCTTTTCCTTAATATAATCTGCTTCAGTAGCATAAAGTGTCACTTTCGCATCTTTAACCAAGTTTCCTAATTCGTCTACCACAGTGATTTTCAGTTTAGTAGACAAAATCTGGGCTTTAGCTTCATTTGTAAAAGCCAATCCGGTAAAAGAAATAAATATTAGAAGGAATAGTCTTTTCATGTTTATATTGATTTAAATAGTAGCTCTGCTAGTTCAGAAAATGGCTTGGCCTCGCTGTATTGCCTCCCTTGATAGATGTTGGCCATTAGCTTAACGTAAGCTGGTTTTCTATCTATCTCTGTTTTTTCAATTAATATGTTTCCAAAACGTTGGTCTACAATTCCCATACCTAAATCTTCACCATTAGGTTTCAGGTACCATTTTTCTATGGTTTCCACATAAGTCTCCTTGTCCAGAATACGCCTGTCTGCACTGGCCAGCTTATACCCCAATTTCAACCCCTTCTCTTTCAAGAGATCGAATGTAAATTTGAAACTATCTTCAGAAAACTCCTGATTAAAACTAATAGCAAAGCCATTGGAGTATTTAGAGTCTAACAAATGTACATCTACGGCTGAAACAATGCCCTGTTTCTTCAAATAATAAGCTCTTTCAACATCGGCAAGCAAGCTATCGGAAGCTTCTGAGTTTCTCCAATTTTCAAAAGACTCTACAAAATCATCTGGCCTCTTTAAAACTTCATGTATAAAGGCAGTTTTAGGGCTTTGTTTCCCGAAAATTTTACCCACCACGTTGTTGAAGAAACTCATTTCGTAAATGTAACCATAAAGCAATCTATTCAGGAACGAGAGAGATTTAAATAACCAAAATCATCATACCTGATATCTCCGTGGTCCAGAAGTTCGGATAGCAGATTAAAAAACAGCTCTCGATCAGTCGGTCTCAATATCTTAACCAATTTCTTTTCATCAATTTTGCCACTTTCTCTAAGTAGGTTCAGAATCTGCCCCTTGTACAGTTTTCGATTCTTTTCATCATTGACATGTTTGGCCCTATCCACACAATTATCGCAAACACCACATTCTTTAAACCCATCTTCGCCAAAGTAGTTCAACAAAATTCGTGTTCTACATTCATCCTTTTGGTGAACATAAGCGATTACCGACTCCATTTTGTCGAGCCTCTGTCTTCTCTTAGTTTCCAGTGCTTTCTGGTCAACCGGAAGCTTATCTGATGGCTGTTTTGGAATTAAAAAAGTTAACTGAGGTTTGTCTTTCTGTTTTTGGTAATCAATCACAGAGCGTTCTTCCAAAGCGACCAGGTAATTTTTAACAGTGTCTGTTGAGGTACCAAGTAGTGCTGCCAAATTGGTTTCCTGAATGCTTAAACTCTGATGGTATAATTCTCCACCATATAGCCTCAGCAAACTTTTAATTATCGGGTCAAAGTTGGCATTGGCAATCTGAAACTCATACATTTTACGTTGGTCGAGCAAAAAACAGAGTCTGGATAGACTAAAGAATGCCTCTGTTAAATGAATTAAGCCTTGCTCCTGCAACACCTTAAGCGCATTAAAAATTTCAAGAGGGTGTCGATCGAAACGCTCTGAGAATTCCTGAAAATCAAAATCAAAACTGTGTTCAGGAAAACTACCATTAGCTAGTTGAAAAAAATTACCCAGCATTTGGTATACATCTTTTAGCAAAGGCAGTTCAGGCAGTGATTGTACCGTTTTCTTTCTGAGGTCATCAATATCTTTCTGATTGTTTATAATCAATGCAAAAGCTTTCCTTTCATCTCTTCCTGCACGACCTGCCTCCTGATAATAAGACTCCAAATTGCCCGGCAAGTCCATATGCACCACCGTACGAACATCCGGTTTGTCAATCCCCATACCGAAAGCATTGGTAGAAACAATCACACGTGTTCTGTTATGTATCCAGTCTTCTTGTTTTTTGTTTCGCTCCTCGTGTGTTAAGCCTGCATGATAGAAGTCGGCAGAGATGTGGTTTTGTTGAAGCATATAAGCCACCTCTTTTGCATGTTTACGTGTTGATGTGTAAACAACGGAAGATCCCCCTACTCTCTGAAGTACTTCAAGTAACTTCCGTTCTTTATGCTCTTCAAAGCGAACTGAGTATGAAAGATTAGAGCGAGCAAAACTCTTAGTAAATACCTGCCCCATTTTAAAAGCAAGTTTCTCTTGAATGTCTTTTCTCACCTTGGGAGTAGCTGTTGCGGTAAGGGCAACCATCGGGGTATCTGGTAGAATTTCTCTAAGAATAGCAATCTCAAGGTATGCCGGTCGGAAATCATATCCCCACTGAGAAATACAATGTGCTTCATCAATGGCCACCAAGCCAACACCTCTCTTAGCCAGCACTCGCTTAATTCTTTCCTTAAAAAGCTCTGTCTTGAGTCTTTCAGGCGAACAGTATAAAAACTTTAAGTCTGAGTTAACCGCATTATCCAGTAAATAGTCTATCTCACGCTTTGATTGCCCTGCATGGATAGCAGCAGCAGTAATACCTCTTTCTTTTAACTGATAAACCTGATCCTTCATTAATGCAATCAATGGAGACACCACAATACAAAGGCCATCAAGTATCAAAGCTGGTACCTGAAAGCAAATGGATTTACCTCCACCTGTGGGCAGTAGTGCCAGTGTATCCTTACCCTTCAATACCGATTGGATAATATCTTCCTGCAAAGGCCTGAAGGCATCATAGCCCCAGTATTGCTTTAGTACATCAATCGGTTGATCCATAATAGTTATCTACAAAATATCAGGATGGAATTCTTCAACTATATTACCATGAAGGTTTTTCCTTATTCAAAAAGGCTGATATTCCTTTTTGACAATCTGCTGAAGCCCTTGCTTTTGCATTTTGTCCGGCAGCATGGTCCAAACCTTCTTCTAAGCCCATCTCCTGAACCTGAGCAATCATTTGTTTAGTGAAAGTCATAGACTGTCCTGAATTCTTTTTTACCAGCATTTGGGCAAATGAAGACACCTTATCGTCTAACGCTTCACAGGCTACCACTTCGTTAATAAGCCCAAGTGATTCGGCCTTTTCAGCATTGATCAATTCACCGGAAAGCAACAATGCTTTGGATTTACCTTCTCCGATTTTTCGCAACAAGAATACTTTTACTATGGCAGGTATAAAGCCAATTCGCACCTCTGTATAACCGAACATGGCTTCTGGTACAGTAAAAGAAAAATCACAAACCGTTGCCAAGCCACAACCTCCCGCAATAGCATGACCTTGAATTTTGGCAATCACCACTTTCGGGTGGGTATAAATTTGAAGGAACAACTCTTTCAAATGGTTTGAATCGGCCAGATTTTCTTCATAGGTATTTTTCTGCAATTCCTGCAAATATGCCAGGTCTGCTCCGGCACAAAAAGCTTCCCCCGATGCAGCTAATATGATCACTTTGGCTTCATCATCGGTTGCCGCCTCTGAAAATGCCTGCTTAAGTTCGGTTACTACTTGAGCATTTAATGCATTACGCTTTTCTGGCCTGTTTAGGGTAATGGTTGCTACCCTGTCGGTTACATTGTATTCTACAAACTGCTTGTCCATTGTTCACTGTAATAACCATTTTGCCTGATGGAGTGGTAATTAATCCCTAACGCTTCTGATTTCTTCACCAATTGCGAGTCAATATACCAGTTGTTAGTTGAGTCGATGATCAGCCTCTTAAAATCCACATACCTCTCCAAGAGTTCAAGGTCAAATCTTACGTTGTTTCCTAAAATTAAGCAATCAACTTTAATTGGCATCTTTAGTTTTTCGTAGTCTTCCACTTCTTTATCTAAATGGAGAAACACGCGATTATCAAAAACAAAAATACTCCCTCCATTTAGTGAAGTATATTGGACAGAAAGTCGGTCATCAGCTACCCTTTGTTTACTTCCTGAGCGGAGCCTTTTGGGATATAAATGAAAGCGTTGCTTCTCCTCGTTCACTGTAAAAAGTGAATCTCCTATCAACTTGGAATCAAAACCACTTCTAAAGTCAAACACACTGCTGTTAGATACTTTTAAGATGCTGAACTCATTTGTATTGGCATAGGAAGAGAAATGGGCAAACTGAGAGGCCGAAAAGAACAGACACATTAAGAGTGCATACCAGAGATACTGAAACCTTTTTCTGGCAACCAATAATATCAGTGCAATAACACACCCGTAAATCAGCCATGTATCTAAAATAGACATATAAACGCCTTCTATTGTACTGCCTGGTAATTCACTAACCCAAACCACCAATGTATTTAGCAGAACTATAAACTTGGTTAACAACCACCCGAGAGCAGAAGCCAAAAAAGAAACAGCCGAAAAGGCCAGCAATAAAAGACCAGATATAAGAACGACAAAGGCTGCCGGAATTACAATCAGGTTGGACAGTAAAAAATAGCTTGGGAATTGATGAAAGTACAACAAACTGAGTGGAGCCGTAGCTATTTGTGCCGCAAGAGAAACACAAGTGATTGCCCATACTTTATCTAGTAAGTAGTTTTTAGTACTGATTAACTGATAGAATCGAGGTTGTAAATACACTATCCCAAAGACTGCCAGGTATGACAGCTGAAACCCAACACTCATGATGAGATATGGATTATACAAGAGGAGCACGAGAGCCGATGCAGCCAGTGTGTTATAAATACTTCCCTTTCTAAGAGTAGCTCTACCTAAAGCTACAAAAGTAAACATAGTAACAGCCCTTAACACTGAGGGGGAAAGCCCGGTTAAAAGTGCATAAAACCAGAGTACACTAATACTGATACATGCTATCGACCATCTGTGCTTTGTTTCTGAGAACCCGAACCGTTTTAAAAGCATGAGTAGAATGGCATAAATAATACCAACATGCAAACCAGAAACCGCCAATACATGCATAGCCCCCGTGGCCGAAAATGCATTGATCAAGTCATCATCCAGCTCGTCTTTGACTCCAAGCACCAGAGCAAGTGTAACCCCTTTAGCATAATCGTCAGTAATGAGCTCTGAAATTCTGGTTGCACAAAAACCCCTTAATTCATTGGCTTTCTTCTGAACCCAATTCACTTGTTTGTGGCCTATTTTTGAGAAACCATTTCCCACAAATTGCTGATGGTGAATCCTGTTGTAAACCAAATACGATTTGTAATCAAACTCACCGGGGTTTGCCGGTGGAGATGTAACCAAAGGTTCCCCCTCAATAAAGAGCATATCACCAAATACTAACCCATCACTGCTTTCTGAATCTAAGTATACATTAACAAGCCCTGAAGCTGGCAGCCAATCCACGCCATTAAATATGCTAACTACGTTAACCTCGCACTTCAGGCTATTTGATTTCATTTGGGGAGCTTCATTGATAAAGACTTTATAGGCCTTTATAGTATCAGTCAAGTGGAGCAAATGATCAGCTCTTTTTTCATCTTTGAAGCTTTCTAATCGTTTTGTTCCAAGACCAAACAGCATGAACATAGCTAATAAGGCCAGCAAGAATTGATTCTTGTGCGAATTTTTAAAGGCTAGGAAAAGATAAACTAGCATAGCGGCAGTCAGAAAGTACCAATTGACCAACAGACTTTCTCCTATGTAGTGATAACCCACAATGCCTAGGGCAAAACAAAATGCGAATCTAAGGAAAGGGTAAGCGGAGAAATTAACCAATTTGACTTATTCAATATTATATTAAATAATATGAATTAATCTCTAAAAGTCAAATGAAGATTAGTCCAATACCTTTTTCATTTCGAATAACTCGATTCCGGATCCGAAAATTTTGTCTCCTACGCTTTCAAAACCATGGCGAACATAAAGGGGCATTGCATCAACCTGAGCATGTAAGTATAGCAGGGTTCCTTTTCGAAATGAAGCTGAGATTTGTCCTAAGGTGGTTTGTACAAGTCGCTTGCCTACTCCCTTTCCTCTAAAAGGTTTGAGTACTGCAAAGCGTTCCAGCTTTACTCCTCTATCGGTAACCCTATAGCGGCTTGTTCCCACAGGTTCGCCCGATGAATAAGCGATGAAATGAACCGCTTCTAAATCATGGGCGTCATATTCTTCATTGGATGGAAGCCTCATTTCTTCAATGAAAACGACTTCTCTTATTCGATATGCTTGTGCTAGTTCTTCTTTTGTTTCAATCTTTTTTACCCTTATCACTTTTAGATTGTTCTTTATCGTATGCGTTTATTATTTCTTTCACCAGTTTGTGTCTTACAACATCTCTGGTGGTTAATTCTACGGTAGCAATACCTTTTACGTTTTGTAATAGCTTAACAGATTCTGATAGCCCGGAGTTTTGATGCCTTGGTAAATCTACCTGTGAACGATCCCCCGTAACTATCATTTTCGAGTTGGGGCCCATTCTGGTTAGAAACATTTTCATCTGCATTGATGTAGTGTTCTGAGCTTCATCTAACAATACAAAAGCATTATTCAGAGTACGCCCACGCATGTAGGCCAAAGGAGCTATTTCAATGATGTTGTTCTCCTGATAATTCTTTAGCTTTTCCGCAGGTATCATGTCTCCCAGCGAATCATAGATTGGCATCAGGTATGGATCAATTTTTTCTTGTAAGTCTCCTGGCAGAAATCCTAAATTTTCTCCTGCCTCGACTGCCGGACGCGTAATAATGATTTTTTGAACCTCTTTATTTTTGAGTGCCCTTACAGCCATAGCTACTGAAATAAATGTTTTTCCAGAACCTGCCGGACCAAGTGCAAAAACCAGGTCGTTATCTTTAATGGCTTTTACTAATGTTCTTTGGTTGGCAGTTTTCGGTTTTATTCCAGAACCACGTGTACCATAAACCAGAATCTCATCATCTTCCGAAATGAATTCAGATTCCCTCTTGATATACCCTTGCACATTTTCATGGGTAATCTTTCCATATTTATGGTAATGCTGAATAAGCGCATGCAGGATATCATTGATCTGAACAATCTCCGATGCATTTCCTTTAATCAGGATTTCATTGCCCCGAGAAACAATCTTGCTTTTGGGAAATGCGGAAGCTACTTCTTTAATATTTCGATTTCCTACCCCAAGGAAATCTACCATAGCCATATTTTCGAGTGTTATTAACTTTTCAACCAATACTGAGAAGATATTTAAGTAATTGCCTAAGCTTAAAAATTCAATAATTTTGTTCGCATCTAAATTTATAGAATTAACGCCAATAGTCACTTATGACCCTTATCACTTTCACATCAGATTTTGGCCAAAGTGATCACTATGTGGCGTTTACCAAGGCAAAAATCCTTAAAACGTTTCCCGAGGCTCGGATTATAGACATTAGCCATGACATCAAGCCATTCAATCTGGCACACATGGCACATGTGCTTCAGTCTGTTTTTCGAGAATTTCCTGAAGGGACCATACACCTTTTGGGAAATGACAACCATCAGAATGTTCAGTCCTATATTATTGCTTCTATCGAGAATCATTATTTCGTAGGTCCGAACAATGGTGTGATGAGTTTGATCACAGACCGCCCCCCCTCTTCCATTCATGAGCTGGAAGTAGCCCCAAAAAGCAGTTTCAAAGTACTACCCGAAATTGTGGCAAAACTGGCCAATGGTGCTTCTCCCGATTCACTCGGCACTACCAGTGATAACTTTGTCCGCTATGTGGCTAGAAAAGCACGGGCCACTAAAAAAGAAATTGCGGGCCATGTAATACATGTTGACCACTATGGCAACCTGATTACAAATATTGAGAAGGTAGATTTTGATATCCTTAGTCGAGATAAATCATACATGATTGTTTTTGGTAGAGATTCCGTGAACAAAGTGAATGCTCATGTAGGCGAGGTTGACCCCGGGGAAGTCTTTTTCATTTTTAATGTCAACGAAAGATTGATGCTGGGCATTAATCAGGGACATGGAGCACAACTGTTGGGGCTAGAATATGATAGCCCGATTATCATTCAATTTGAAGAGTAATGTTGATAAGAATAGTAAGAATGAGCTTTAGAGCAGAAGAAAGAGAAAACTTCCTGACGCTCTTCAATGAGAACAAAGAGAAAATCAGACATTCCCCAGGTTGTACTCACTTAGAACTATTGGAAGATTACAATGATCCCAATAGTTTTTCAACCTACAGCTATTGGCAAAACGAGGCCGATTTGAATGCTTACAGGCACTCTGATTTGTTTGCTAAAGTATGGGCAAACACTAAAAATAAGTTTGCTAAAAAACCAATCGCTTTTTCTCTAAAAAGACACACTCTGGTAGATTAATATTTTCGTTAGTCTGCTTGTTGGATAATCAAAAATCTTTACACATTTTTGCACACCCAATTCAGAAATGCCCAGGTGGCGGAATTGGTAGACGCGTTGGTCTCAAACACCAATGCCTTCGGGCGTGCCGGTTCGACTCCGGCCCTGGGTACAGAACCGGAGCCTCCAAATTTGGGGGCTCTTTTCTTTTTGAAATCATTCAAAACAAGACCCAAACCTACTTTATTTCAGAAGACTATGTGGTTCGACAACCTTTAAAACGGCTCAATACTGAAGAGATATTGTCTAATATTTCATTAGATTAGTAACAAATAAGTTTGCAAAAAATGAGTAAATTAACCCTTCAATTTGTTGAACTAGTCAAGAAACGAAGTGAAGAGAACAAAAATTCAATTTCTCTACTCTATGCGGAGGGTTTAATCGGAAACTGTATCTCTATCCTAAGACAAGAACTAGATACGTTCATTAGAATTATCTACTTAGGGAGAATCTCATCAATACCAGAAAGAGAACGACTGATGCAATTGACTTTAGATGGGCAAAAGTGGACTACTCTGACGGCTAACAACAAATGGAGGAGAATTACAGACAGTGATATGGTATTGATTTCCAATCAAGTTAAAGGCTATATTTCATATGTTTACAAATTTGGATGTGCGTTCATACACCTCTCCGACTCTCATGATTACCTGAATCAAGATCCTTTTACCAAGCTTTCATTTAGTGAAATATTGGATGTTAAGACCTATTTAAGTCAGTATCATGGTTTTCCTAGAAACCAGGAGTTGACTATCCATAGCTTTCAAAGGTTAATTCCTGAAGTATTTAAGAAAATATCTTCGAACATGCTGTACTATACGGATGATTTAATCGAGGGTAATATGATTGAATTCTAGTCAATCATTATATCTTAAGCAGCCCCTATCCTACTAGCTAAGTCGTGCATTCTTCTGAGCTTCTCAAAGAATTGGTTCTACAATTGACTGGAGAAGAGTACTAAAACAAAAAGAGCTCCACTAGATGGAGCTTTTTTGTTTTCAGGATGTTTGTTGGTGACAACACCAAAAAAGGTGAGAAAAATTGTTTTGTCATTCCCGAGAAATCGGGAATCTCATTTTAGGTTAAACGAATGCTGAGGAGATTCCCATCCGAAGTTTCGGATCAAGTTGGGAATGACATTTTTTCAATCCTTGATATATCCTTTTTTAATGCTTTATCGGATAATCACCAGCTTGCCAAAGCCATTGTCAAAGGCTTTGTCGCTAAAGGTGGCTCTTCGGCCTATATTGGCGCCTCCACTATCTTTTATCAACACACGATACAAGTAGGTTCCATTGGCCAGTTGGTCGCCATATTCGTCTCTTCCATCCCAGGCATATTCAGATACGTTATTGCCAATGCGAATGGTTCCCAATTCGTCTTGCGTAATTTCCCTTACCAACTTACCCGAAACAGTGAAAATCTGAATTTTAATCTGATCAGGCACTTCGTTCCCTGTCAGGGTAAAAACAAAACGGGTACTGCTAGAGAATGGATTAGGATAAGGATAGAAATGAGTAATGGCGGATTCATTAACCACCTCAAATGATATTCTATATGGACCAATACCTGCCTGATTGCCTGAAGCATCAGTTGCATTTACTTCCATTATGTAAACTCCATCCTCCAAGGTCTCTGGCTGAAACCTCACCTTAAAATCTTCATCTTCAGTAGCAGGTGTAAAACTTACATTTGAGCCAGTAAGGTCTACAGTTTCCAATACACAACCAATACACTCTTGCCCAACTTTTATTTCAACTCCATCCAGGTTGGTCTTAAACAAAAACGGGTTGTTATCTCTTAATGAGATTTCTACAACAGGCGAAGGAGAAACAATATCTCCATCAATAATGTAAATACCATCAAAAGTCACATCCATGGCAGGGTTCACCTGATCTCTTACCACATTAAAGAAAGACTCCAACCTGATTACATTATTACTGGTAAACTGTTCAATCTCATCTCCAAGATTCACCACAACTTCAAGGTCATTGAGTCCCCGTCTGCCTTGGGTGGCTATCGGTAAATTAAAATCAACAGTTTGTCCTGCTGCCACCGCTGGAATCTGCGATGTTTCAGTTGTCTCTTCTCTCGTGGTCTGGTTTGTAAAAGTATACCTCACATTTAAAGCCCCTTTAAAATCGTATTGCGAAATGTTGGTAAACTTAAAAGCAGCATTAAATGGCTGACCTTCTTCCAGTTCTACATTCTGGTTTTCATCATTCTGTAATGAAAGCACTCCTTCTGGAACTCCTTGATAAGTAACTGACCATTCTCTCAACTGTGCTGGAGTTGCAGAGGCCTTGTCTACCATATTTACATACAGGCGTACAAATGGGTATTGATTAGGGTCTACCCCACTTAAGTCAATCTCATCAACATTATTTGCAGTAAATAATGTCACCTCAGTACCATCAGTTTGTCTTCCTCTTACCTCGAAAATCAATACATCTTCTGCAGGGTTTTCGGTGATTCTCTTAACCATTCTGCCCCATTGACTAACCGGCCCGATAACAGGTGAAAACACAGTGCCACTATCGGTACTCGCATTAATGGTTGTGGAAAAGGATATTTCGGCTCCTGAAGCATCCGGGTTTCCTCCAACAGGCACTCCGGTAATAAACTGAGCCGATCCTTCTGGATTTCCTTTTCGTCCAAATACAATGAGTGGCTCTCCGTTTTGCATAGGGTTAATATCAAACTCAGAAACTCCAAGCAACCCCATATCATCCTTTACATCATCTCTCCAATTATAATTTAGCTGACCAATTGAAAAAAACAGGACATAATCTCCATCATCTACTCCATTTACATATTGTCTAAGAAGGCTTTCATTTGGTAGTACATCAACACTTCTTAGTTCTAAGTCGGAAAACCTGTTAATAACTTGGGGAGTAATACCGCAGTTCAGTGGGTCAAGAATATCAAAATCCTGACCCGGTGTTCTTAATATCAAATAAGGTCTGCCACTATCTTTGTTGAAAGCAATGGCATTAAGAGATTGTGGAGCACAAGCCCTATTTGATCCCCCTGAAAACAATGACCTGCCATCTATTTCAATTGTCATATCAAGAGGCCTACCGCCTGATGGATGGTTCGCACCGTAAGTCACTACATCAATATTTGTGGCCGTACCTGCAAAAACCCAGGATTGAGAAGTTTCATCTTTACTCAAAGATGACAGACTCAACTCCTCAAACTGATCAAACTCAGTCTGTGCCCAACCTTCTGATCCATTCTCTATATAGGTGAAAGTTGAATTTGCCCAAGGCGGAGTACTGGAAGCCAAGTCTTCCTGAAAAATACTCCTCCAGTAATATTGAATAGTATCGTTAACTGTGGACGGCAGCAAGGTAACATCAAGCGATGCCAATCCTTTCCCTGTAAGGTTAGCCGTTTGTTTCCAAGGACTATCAAAAGTATTAACCGTATCTATTTCAACAACATAGGTTTTGTCATTCACTTTCAAGTCTGAAGACTGAACAACAAGTGTCGTATTGGTCTCATTGATTGTAGCAAAGTTTGCCGGAGCAGTATTGAAAGTTCCTGTAGAAGTAAAGAAAAAGCTTATCTCGGCACTATTGTTTAGTTCACTTCCTTCTTCAACATTGTTTTGTAAATCCAGGAATACCTCAAACTTGTTTTCTCCAAAAACATCCAGACCTTGGTTACTTACCTGATAATACACCGTATCCCTATTCCTGATTGGAGGAACTTCAATCTCCGGCAAGTCCAGAACGGTACCATCAGAAAGGGTTCTTCTTACCGTAACAGAAACTGGTTCAGTAGTTGTAATCCCTGCATTATTAACTACTACACCTAAATTAAAAAACTGAGTTGCAGAAGTAATTGGCTCATCATTGATCGACTGACGGAAAATATCTTCTTCCCTTACAATGTAATCTACTTTATCATGGCCGAAAATCTGAAGTGCGGGATCTCCCTGAAGCACACTTTGTTCTACTACAGCAAAATCTGCCTCATCGGGTAAAAAACCATTCAACTGATCCGAGATCACTTTCTGCTGAACAATCCCAATGGTTTTAGTTATGAAATCCTTATCCGACATCGCCTTGTAGAAATTGGAAGTATACTCTTCCAATACGTTAGGCAGTCCAACATCACTATGGGCTATAAAATTGACGGCACCTTTGTCTTGGGCAGCAAGCCAGTTTTCTCCAAACGATGAGAAAAAGAAAATCTCTCCTCCTCTACAACCATTTACAAGAAAAACTGGGTATCGTCCTTTGTTACTATAGCCATTACTAGGGTCCGTAACATTTCCGATATCTATATCTGTAAATGTTGAAGATGAATGCCCGAAGAAGGTGATAAATCCTGCCCCTCGATTAATCTGGTCTGAGATGTTAAAGTTCTGAACTGCATTATTATTCTGCTTGGAAATATTAGTAACATCTGCCCCTAGAAAATCACCTTCTATTATCCCTTTAAAGGAATCAATGAAGAACTTGAACCTGGCTAACTCATCTGAAGAAAGGCCTCCGCTCAACTGTATTACATTTTTTGTCCAAGGAGAATCTTTAATTGTAGCTTCTTTTTCTTTGACCTTGTTAAGGTAATAGGCAACATTTGCGGGTTCAGTAACAGAAAGTCGGCCAACCGGAAAAGCTGGGTAATGTTCATTCCCATCAAGCCCTTCTACGTACATAATATCCGAACCTGGTGCTCCCATTGTTGGTACCAACTCACGCGCACTGATGGACAATGGATCTGACAATCTTTGTGTCTGACGGTCAACTCGGCTCGACTTGCCTATTATGAATAAATATTCAGGACTCCCTTGATTATAAGCCTGACGCAAGAACCTTCGTATAGCCAACGGGGTATACTCCCCATAACCAAATTCGTCATAAAGATCAGGAGCATCAGCGTACTGCACATTATAAGAACCTCCCTCCACAGACGACCTATAGTCAATATAAGCCTGTACCGGGTCTTGATAAAATCCTTCAACAGGTTGTTTCAAGTAAGGATGAGATATTATATAATAGTTAGATGCAGAAAGATCGGAATATTTAAAGGTTACTTTCTCGGCAGTGGCCTGAACAATACCATCTGATTTTTTCAAGAAGAGTTTCTTACCATTACTATCGTTCTGAACACCAGCGGTAAAAGTATTGCTAGAACTTTGTCCTGAAATGGACTTAGGGGCTTTCGGGTCGGTGATATCATACAAAAGTAAATCTCCTGATACGTTATTGACATCAACACGCTGATTACCACTGAATGGATCAAGGTTAATTATTTTATCTTGAGATTGAGCATCTATTTCCTGAGGGTATTTCAAAGAAACATAACCTACGGCAATCCTGTCATCAGCCACTTCATCAAAACCTACGGTTTCGACCCTTACTATTACTCTTCCATTAACTACATCGGTCCATTCCAATTGGGTATTTACTGTTCCGAAATTGTTAAAATTAAGTAGCACATCTTCTCTGATTGTTCTCAGGTTATCGGTGTCAGGACCAACAAAAACAGAAGCCTTGTGCCTGACATTGTTAAACCCAATAATTTGAACCGTAAGCTCTGGTTTACCAAGACTCTCATTCTGTAAACCAATTCCATCAATCGCTATATCCAGAAAATTGAGTTCGTTGGCCAGTCCAAATTCATTTCTCATAATCTCCCGACTCATGAACATTTGTCCTCTGTCGTAAAGAGACCTTTTTACCTCTCCAGATGGATTTCCTATTGGATAATATTGCCCAAAGCTGAACCTATTGGTCATCACCCTCAATACTTCCTCAGTATGTGTAGCAGGTGCAGATAACCCCGATGGATTAATGTTTACATCCTCCATTCTTAAGCCTGCCCTAGTGGAGTGTGTCAAAAAGAATGCAGTTTCATCTGAAAAAAGGTTATAGTATTTATGAATCTGGTCAGCCGCTCTGTAGAATAGCTCCGTATCCTGGGTTCCATCATTTCTTCGCCCATAAAACTCTATGTAATCTCCTGAGTCAAACGTAGCATCAGCACCCGTTACTACTCTAATGGCAACTTCTTGTCCCCTGTGATAGAGTTTGAAGTTCTGAGGGTTTACAGATTGCAAGTCCATTCCTGCATTTTCCAAGGCAGCGTAGGACACCCGGTGTATATCATCCTTTGATGTCTTTATCTTGAAGTACTCAAGATTGTAGTCAATCCATTCATTCCCTCTTACCTGAGCATTCGCAAGTATGGGTATTGTCAAACAAAAGGTCAGTAGCAAAACTCTAATTACCATTTTCCGATCCTTTCTTCTTTTTAATTCTTCGTTTATTCTTGGCATAAATACCCGGCAACGCATCCAATGAATAGCTTAGCGAGAAAACATGTGAATATGGTGACTCTGCTACATTTCCAATATCAGTAAGCGCATAATCAATGGTAAAATCATCTAACTTAACTCCAACGCCCATATTAGGTTGAAATGACCAGAAAGTAGACTCAGCCGCATTATCTCCAGTAGAAAAATCTTTAACTCTCTGAAAGTTCCCAACTCCCATTCTTAAGAAAAATTTACTTTCGTAACCAAACTCAAACCCTACTTGAGGGTCTATCGAAGCAACTTTGCTTGGTAATACTACATTGCGCCTGCCATCAAACGTAAATACAACATCGGCAGATGCCAGCATACTTAGTTTATCGGTTAGAGGAAAAGTTCTGGAAGCACCTAGAATCAGTTTAGGAAGTGTCACTTCCAGTGAATTACCCGGAAGCTCATTATTCGTTTGATTAAAACTAGATCTCAACTCTTCTTTATCCACAGACCATGCATTGAAGGTTGTTGAAATATCCCGTACCATTATTCCTAAATCCCATTTTTCAAGGCGGTATTTAGCTGATGCATCTATTCCAAAACCCCAGGCTGATGCAAACGAACTTATCTTTCTTCTAATGACTTTGAAGTTTGCACCAAAGGTTAGCCCCCCACCTTCGGAAAACTGTCTTCCAAAGATCAGGCCTACTGACCTTGCATATGAAAGTATAAAGGCCACATCTGAAGAACTGAAAAACTCTATTCGGTTGTAATCAATTCTTCCCTGATCATCAAAAAGGAGACGCGTATCAGGAATATCATCTATTCCTAGCCTGATAATAGCTAAACCTAAATGACTATCTGTATCAACCGCCAATGCTGCTCCTACATAGTCATAGTTGGCTACTCCTGCAAAATAAGCTGCGTGCTGGAATGAAAACTGATATCGATACTCTATATCGGTTAATGCGGCAGGATTCCAATAAGCAGCTGTCACATCATCAACCACAGAGGTCATTGCATTAGACATGCCCAAAGCCCTTGCCCCTACACCAATAGACAAAAACTCATTGCTATATTTTGGTGTACGCTGGGCATAAACCTCTGGTAAACTCAAAAATATAGGGATGAACAACATCCCTCGAAGTATTTTGAAAATAGTCCCTTTCACTGCTTTATTCCGCACTAATACACTTCAAAAATAAATATACCTACCTAATCAAACGAATTTTATTGAACAACTTACTTAAAGCCTCAACTTTTAAATAAAAAGTATCACTGAGACGCTTAAACGTGCTTTCTGAAATCAGCTAGACAACCACTATTCATTGCACAGTAATGTATTTTATTTAGTACCATGCAACACATAGTACCTTTTTTCGTATGTTTGCAATACAAGGTCAACATCTTCAAAGAAAACAAAGATGAATTTAGAAAATACTCAAGTCCAAATGCGGAAAGGAATTCTCGAGTTCTGCATTTTGAAAATTATCTCAAGAGGTGAAGTGTATGCTTCCGATATGCTTGGGGAACTTACGTCCGCCAAAATCATGGTTGTAGAAGGTACGCTTTACCCTCTCCTAACCAGATTGCGCAAAGCGGGTCTGGTCGATTACAAATGGGTTGAATCCAACTCTGGCCCACCCAGAAAGTACTATACCATTACCGACTCCGGTCTGGACTTTGTCAAAAGTCTGGATAAAACATGGCAAGAGTTAGTCTCTTCAACTTCACAAATCATCTCAAACACTAAGTAAGCGGTCATGAAAAAGAATATAAGCATCAATATAAGTGGCATAATCTTCCATATAGAAGAAGATGGATACAGTAAGTTCAAAAAGTATCTGGATTCTATCAATAAATACTTCGCCTCCTATGATGACAGCGAAGAAATTATAGCGGATATAGAAAGCCGAATAGCCGAACTTTTTTTAGAAAAACTCAACGAAGGCAAGCAGGTAATTTCAATAGACGATGTGGACGCATTGATAAGCACAATGGGTCAAATATCGGATTTCGAAGCAATGGAAGAAGAAGAGGATTTTTCCACAGCTTCAGAACCAACATCCAAAAAGGGAGAAGAAAAGACAAAAAAAGAAAACAAACAGAAGCAGCGTAGCGCTCATAAAAACAGTTCAACATCTGGCAGAACACTACAAAGAGATACTCGAAAGCAAATTCTTGGAGGTGTAGCTTCTGGGCTTGCGCACTATTGGAATATGGATCCGATATGGATCAGGGTGTTTTTCATCATACTGCTACCAACAAGCCTACCAATTTTCGTCTATTTTATCCTTTGGATAGCATTACCCGGTAGCGATGATCTGGTTGAGGATGATACAGTGAAAAAGCTTTACCGAGATCCGGATGACAGAGTATTGGGCGGTGTAGCATCTGGCTTAGCCAACTACTTCAAGACAGATTCTCTTACAATCAGAATAATATTTATTGTTTTGATTTTTGGAGCTGGAACTGGGTTTCTTGCCTACTTTGTCCTTTGGATTATTACCCCAAAGGCCAATTCCATTACAGATAAAATGCAGATGAAAGGCGAGAAGGTTACTCTCTCGAATATTGAATCCACCATTAAGAAATCTAAAGAAGAAGAACTCAATCCAAAAGGAGAAAATACTTTCACCACAATTCTCCTTTTCCCTTTCCGATTGATGGGAAAAGTATTTAGTGCTCTCGGAAGAGCATTTGGTCCGTTGCTTCAATTTATAGGAGCTGCAATTAGAGTATTCACCGGGGGTATCATTACAATCGTAGGACTTTCAGTGATGTTCTCATTGCTTGTTACAGCAGGTGTGTTATTAGGTCTGTATAATGGAGATTGGTTCTTTTATGAAGACGAATTCGCATACTTACCATATGATTTATTTACAAACACATTTCCTGAAATAGGTATTCTGTTTATTCTAACTGCAATTTTCATCCCTTTTCTCTACGTGTTTATAGCAGGGATAACAATTATTGCAAAAAGAAGAATAATGAGCAGTTCGGTTGGCTGGAGTATTCTAGGTATTTGGATGATTGCAGTAATAGGAACTTTTGCAACAGTGCCTAATGTGATACGAGACTTCAGAGATGAAGGATATTATGAAGAAACCGAAGCCCTGAATATCAAAGCTGATACGCTTACCATAGACATCAACATGGTGACAAACAGAGGGTTTGAATCCAGAAGAAACAGATACGACTATCGTAACGATTGGGACTCTGAATTCACAGACCTGGATTTAATAGCCAGTAGAGATGGAAACTTTAGCATTTCAAAACGATTCCGTGCCAGAGGACGCAATCCAAGAGAGGCAGAATTAAATGCTCAGGATGTAATTTATGAATATGAGGTTGATGGTTCTTCCATCAAATTCGACTCAGAATTGACATTTAAACCAAGAGCTAAATTTAGATTTCAAGAGTTGGATATCAATTTCTACATCCCCAAAAACACTCCATTCAAAATTGAACGAGATATGAGTTTAATTTTACACAGGTTTAGCTACAGGTACACATGGTATGAAATCTATCGTAATACCTGGATGTTCGATGATGACGGGAGTTTAGTCTGCTTATCATGTGATCAAAACTCAAGAGATTCTCGATCAAGAACTTCTTCCGATGACTATTCTAAAACATATACTCCAGGTTCATTTAACTCAATTGAAGTGTTTGAAAACATGGAAGTAATCATTTCAAACGCTGAAGATTTTGAAGTAAGAGTAGAAGGCCCAAGGTCAAAAGTTGAAGATATCAATTTGAGAGTTTCCGGAAATGAGTTACAAATTGATGAAGACAATACCGACAGGGATTGGTCAAACGTAACCGTATATATTAAATGTCCGCCTTTAAGGTCGATTAACCTTCAAAATGGAGCAACGCTGTCCTACTCAGTTCAGCAGGGTGAATTCTTATCCCTTAAAACGTTTGACGATTCAAGGGCTAACATAGATGGCTCAATTAATAAGTTAGAACTATACATCGCAGAAGATTCCAGAGTTGACATTACCGCTTCAATGGATAAGCTAAAGGCAGAAGTTATTGAAGGGGGAAGAATCTACGCGTATGATGCCAGAATTCAAGAAGCCGACATAGAAACTTCCGCAGAGGCAAGGGTAAGAGTTAATGTAATAGAATACCTTGAAGTATCAGCAAGTGGCTTCTCCTCAGTAAGGTATAAGGGAAACCCTGAGCTTGAGGTTCGAAACGAGGGATCTTCTGCCTCAATTAGTAAATATTAATCTTTAAGCAATTTAATAATGAGGAGATGCGTGCGCTTATCTCCTCATCATTAAACATCTAAAAAACAAAGAGATACACTATCTTTGAAGTAGGATGCAACCAATAGTTTGATTTTTTCTCTCTATTGATGCAACCCATTTTATCATTCATACATCTACCTTGTGTAGTCAACCAAAATATGCTTCAAATCAAAAGGTCAAAAACTGAAGAGAAGCTTCTCGAAGGATGCCAAAAAGGCGACAGAAAAGCACAAAGGGACTTGTACGACAAGTACGCTCCCTTGATGTTCTCTGTATGCCGTAGGTATATCAGCGATAGCGCAGAAGCAGAGGATGTATTGGTTTGCGGATTTACAAAGGTGCTTAGTAAAATCGACCAGTTTAAAGGAGACGGAAGTTTTGAGGGCTGGATTCGAAGAATAATGGTCAATGAAGCACTTTCATACATCCGTAAGAATAAGAGCATGTATTTGGAGGTAGAAATTGAAAAGGCAGATCGAGAACCTGATTACAGACAGATTCAAGATCAACTGGAAGTTGAAGATTTACAAAAAATGATCTCAAGACTTCCCTCCGGTTATAGAACCGTTTTTAATCTCTACGCCATTGAAGGCTTTTCGCACAAGGAGATAGCTGAGAAACTGGGAGTTAGTGAAAACACTTCTAAATCCCAGTTAAGTAGAGCAAGAACACATTTACAAAAGTTCTTGCTCCAGGCTGAAGAATATTTGAATGATAAATTGATTAGTAATGAAGGGTAATAAAATAGATGATCTTTTCCGCGAAGGGCTGGCATCTCATAAAACAGTGCCCCCCTTGGCTGCCTGGGATAAAATTGAAAGTCAGCTCCCAAAGAAATCCAAGAAAGGTGTTTATTTCTGGCTTAGCGTAGCCGCATCTATTGTCCTGATCCTTTCTTTTGGCTGGATGGCAATTCAAAACTCTCCCAATGAAAATGGTAGCATTGAAGAAAGTCTTGCTTCTGAAATAGATACTCCAGAAAAATCAATCACTGAAGAAACTGATTCTCCTGACGTTCAAAAGATCGATATTGAGAAGACTCCAGAGTTAGATAAAGTTGACTTAGTTGCTGAAAACCCAACTCCAGTGAGAGTAAAAAAAGATGCTAAGCAACACGGCTTCAAGCTTTCAGAAAAGTCAACAGCTCCCGTTAAGAACAAAAACCTGTATGCAGAGGTTAAAGGAAGCCCTGACACAAATGAAATTATAGAAATCCATCCGATTAGGGTAGATATCAAATCTGCTCCACGATTCTTTATTGCAGAGCAGATGTCTCAGAACAACTTCATGAAAGATTTTACAGTCGACATAGAATCTTACATGAGTAGCTATCAAATATTAACAGGCGAACCAACTAAGAGGAAAAGGTTCAGCCTTATTAGTGGCATCGTTACGGTAGCCAAAAATGTTAATAGCAGTAAGCTATCTCTATCTGAAATGAGAAAGTCGAAAAATGATTTCTTCAACAATGACCTGAAATACGGAAGTAAAGAAGGTGATCCTGAAGGGTCTGATGACGACCTCGATGAAAAATAAGTAAAACTCAAAATCTACATTGATGAAAACTATCTATAAGTTAGGGTTTGCGCTAATGCTGGTCACTCTATGCGCATCGCAATTGAATGCTCAAAATTTTTACTCCTCTGACAACAATACAGAAAAGGCTAAAAGCCGGTGGAGTACTAGCAAAGAACGTTGGTATAAGAACAAAGAACGTTGGCATAAGAGTAAGTCTCGATGGTACAAGAACAAAGAATTTAAATTTGAGGACGACAGTGAAGTTTTTGTGAGCAGTAAGAGAAGAAACAAACGCTTTTTTGATACTCGTTGGGGCATAGATAAATATTACCCAAGAAGAGGTACTCAAAACTTTGTAAACGTTTACCTTGGTTTGAACAATTATCTTCAAGATGGTGAATTGCCAAATAGTAACTCATTAATCAGTTTACAGCCCCTTACCTCCTGGTATATTGGACTAAACTTCGATAATGTTACACATATTTTCGGGCCTCTTTACCTGGATTGGGGTGCCGGTGTTAGTATGCAGGATTTCAGTTTTGAAAACACAAGGGTGAGACTTGAAAAAGGTGACAATTCAATCACATTTTCTGAAGATGTAACGGTAACTGGCAGAAAGAGTAAACTCAGCATGAGTCATATCAACCTACATTTTGTACCTACCATTTCCTTTGGCAGATACAGAGCCTTCAGAATTGGTTTCGGAGGGTATGCAGGGTATCGCATCGGAGCACATGCAAAATACAAGTATGACGATGCTGAAGGAGACAAGAAGAAAGATAAAATAAAAGACAACTGGTTTATTAATCCATTCCGCTACGGAGCCAGAGCAACAATTGGGTGGGATTTCTTTGACCTTTTCTTCAATTACGACCTTACCGAACTATTTGAAGATGACATTACTGCTCCAAAATTAAACCCGGTCACTTTTGGAGTAATATTCTAATCAACAACGTAAAAACTCATAGTATGAAAAATATCTACAGAACAATATTAGTATGCCTTATTGTTGCATGCTCAGCTCAAACCTTAAGCGCGCAATGGAGATGGGGGCGTTATGACGACTTCGAAAGACTCGACACAGTTGTCAGCATCCCCAGACACAACAGCAATAGTATTTACATATCAGATAATGATTTTTATCTAAGGTTAAACTTTTTAGGCTTAGATCTTGAAATTGAAGATGATTGGGATTATGACTGGAGAAGTAGAAGAAGAAGGTCGAGAAACATAGAATACTACGAACAGCATGACCATGGTACCTTAAAAGGGCTGAACTTTGAATATGGGTTACTCAACTTTCTGGTAAATGGTGAGTTCCCATCTTCCAACGATTTGTATCAGGTAAAACCAATAGGCTCCACCTTTGTTGGATTAAACTGGAATCATACTACACACGTAGCAGGGTCATTGTATCTCGACTGGGGAGGCGGATTTAACTGGTATAATTTAAAGTTTGAAAATGCTGCCGCAAGACTCGACCCTAATGGCGGAGAACTGAATTTTGTTGAGCAACTTAACATAAACAGTGCAATCAAAAGCAAGCTAAAAGTCACCTACCTTAACTTCACTGCAGTTCCAATGTTTGATTTCGGAAGAGGAAAAAGACTTGTGAGAGTATATGAAGAAGATGATGTAAGAGTAGCATTTAGTGCCCGCAGAGGATTCAGAATTGGTGTCGGCCCTTATGTCGGACTCCGTCTGAGCAACAAAGCAAAGTACATCTATAAGAATGATGATGGACGCCAAAAAGACAAAGACAAAGGTGGTTTCTTTATCAATGACTTTAGATATGGTATGAGATTACAAATGGGAATCAACAGCTTCGATATGTTTGTTAATTACGATTTCAACGAGCTATTTGAAGATGGTAACGGCCCTCAGCTAAATCCAATCAGTATAGGAGTAATATTCTAAATATTATAAAACAGACTACCTGAGTCTGGGTTCAGGTTCAGGTAGTTTTTTTCATCATCCAATCTTTCTCTTCCTCCCTAAGCTTAAACAACTTCACAAAATACTTTGAACTAGGTCGATTTGAGGTAATCAACAATAGAAAAAGTGTAAAAACGATCGCATAGACCATATCCCCTTTTTCGTATAAACCATAAGCCCCAATACCCGCTCCCAATGCCCACATCAGATTTCTATATATTATTGGCTTTTGAACCATTTTAAGCTTTGAATCAATTTCCTCTACTCTCTCCAATGCCCTAAGCACATCCTTCTTCCAGGTCGCTACAGTCCTCATTAAAATATAGCCTACTCCAATCCCCATTACACTGTGAAACATCACATCAGGGTTTTCAAAAAATACTGACCTTAATTCTCCAGCCTTCTCCTTCTCTAAAAATACCCAACCAAATGCTGCAAGTGGTAGTGCAAGAAAAAGGTATACAATTGACTCAAGAGATCTTAAAAATCTATTTTTATCAAATTCGGCATCAGCTAACTTCATACATTTAGAGTTTAGAAGTAAAACAATAATTTGCTAACGAACGTTAGTTTGTTTAATTTTGAGCAAATGGAAACTGTAGTTAAAAAGAACCGCAAGCAACAGATAGAAGAAAAAGCAACAGCGCTCTTTAGAGAAAGAGGCTATGCCGCCACTTCTATGAGAGATCTTGCTCAGGTTCTGGGCATTGAAGCAGCCAGTCTCTATTCACACATCAAATCTAAGGAAGAAATCCTTCAAAAAATATGTTTTCGTATGGCGGATCATTTTTTCGAGGCCTGGAAAGATGTAGAATCAGAAAATTCAAGCTTCGCAGCCAAAGTGGAAAAAGCAGCTGCCGCACATGTTAGAGTAATAACAAAAAACACCGATGCTTCAGCAGTTTTCTTTAATGAATGGAGGCATTTGAGTGAACCATACTTGTCTGAATTTCTCACTATGAGAGATGATTATGAAGGGCGATTCATTCAAATCATCAAAGAAGGTAAGGCCAACAATGAGTTTAAAAATGTGGATGAAAAGTTTATGATGCTCACCATCCTATCATCCTTGAACTGGACATATAATTGGTATAGGCCGCAAGGTTCTCTCAAACCAGATGAAATAGCTTCCAGACTATCAAACCTAATTCTTAACGGACTAAAAAAATAAGCAATATGTACGGAGGTGGAAACGTATTCGAAACAATGAAGGCCACTGCTTTGGCCGATGAAGATCCGGTCAAACTAGCTGAATTTGAAGCCAGAATTGATCGTGGCGAAAAAATTGAACCTACGGACTGGATGCCGCAACTCTATAGAAAGCAGCTTATCCGTATGATTGAGCAGCATGCTCACTCTGAAATAATCGGTGCGCTACCTGAAGGGACATGGATAACAAGAGCTCCGGGATTCAAAAGAAAACTAGCCCTGATGGCTAAAGTTCAGGACGAAGTTGGCCATGGGCAATTGCTATACTCTGCCGCAGAAACTCTTGGAAAATCAAGAGAACAAATGATCCAAGACTTGATTTCAGGAAAGTCGAAGTACTCCAACATATTCAACTACCCTGCCTTTACTTGGGCAGACTCCTGCTTTATTTCATGGCTGGTTGATGCAGGCGCAATCGTTAATCAGGTTGCTAACTCCAAAGGAAGTTATGGACCGTATTGCAGGGCGCTTGAAAGAATTTGTGCAGAAGAATCTTTCCACCTTAAGTATGGTCATCACTGTGTGATACACCTGGCTACAGGAACCAAAAAGCAGCGTGAGATGATGCAAGCTGCGGTAAATAGATGGTGGGCACCTATGATGCACTTTTTTGGCCCTTCTGATAAGATTTCTGTGCATTCAGAAATTTTGATGAGATGGAAGGTTAAAATGGCCTCTAACGATGAGTGTCGCCAGCAGTTCCTTGATATGTACGTTCCTAAAATCTGGGAATTAGGATTGACCATTCCTGATGAAAAATTAAAAAAGAACCAGGAAACCGGGCAGTGGGAATTTACCGAGCCTGATTGGGAAGAGTTTAAGAGAGTAATAAATGGCGATGGTCCTTGTAACAAGGAGCGTTTAGCTGTTAGGCGAATTGCTGAAGAACGCGGGCGCTGGGTAAGACAAGCATTGCTTGCTCCAAAATCTAAATATGTAACACCGCTTGCCTGACAATTATGCTTAAATCACTTGACCCAAGAGTAAACAGGTTAAACCTACCTGAGCAGTTTGAAGCTCCAATGGCTTCAATAGAAGCACTAGATCAGTTTGAAACCTACCAGGCCTTTGTACAATTAAAAGAAGGCAAACCATTTGAACATGCTGGAATAGTTCATGCTCCTAATGAAGAGATGGCTTTTCTTTTTGCCAAAGAGCAGTATACAAGAAGAGGGATGATATGTAATGCACTTTGCGTTGTTAAAACTGAGTCTATTATGGTTTCGGAAATCACGGACAATGGACAAGATGTTTATGATTCTTTCAGTGGATCTTTTTCCGAAGATGACTCTGCATCTTTTGAGATATTTCATCTTTTAAAAAGAGGTAAGCAGCATAAATACATTGGCAATGTAAAGGCCAAAGACTTTGAAGATGCCCTTCTAGCATCAAAACAACTTTACCCCAGAACCAAACCAGTATATAACGTATGGGTTGTCAGGTCAGAGGATATACTTATGTCAGAACCTGAAGACGCAGATCTCTGGAATACACTAAAGGAAAAACAATACAGAGAAGCTATTGCTTATAAAGCAGCCGACAAAATCAAAGCTTTTAAAGAAGAACAAGCCTAATCATGAACACAGAAGGAATTAAGGACTTACTTTATAAAATGGCCGATGATCAGCTGATTATTGGACATAGAAACTCTGAATGGACAGGTTTTGGGCCTCTTCTGGAAGAAGATATTGCTTTTTCTTCAATGGCTCAGGATAAGGTAGGGCAAAGCTACCAGCTATATAATATTCTGAATGAATTGGGAGAAGCAGACCCTGACACCATTGCGTTCATGAGAAACGCTGATCAGTTTCATAATTGTCAGTTAGTTGAATTGCCGAATGGAGAATATGACTTCAGCTTGGTCAGACACTTTCTTTTCGATACCGCTGAACTTTTGCGTTTTCAAATGCTCTCAAATTCAAGCTTCGAACCTTTGGCCAATCTTTCAAGAAAAATCAAGGGTGAGACAAAGTATCATAGCATGCATGCCAATATCTGGATAAAGCAGCTTGGCTCTGCTACGGAGGAAAGTATCTCTAGGCTTCAGAGTGCTTTGGAATATGCATTACCCTTCGCTTTAGGTATTTTTGAACCTTCTTCGCATGAACAAGATTTAATTAACGAGGGTATTTTCGAAGGAGAAGATGCGCTAAAAAACAAATGGATTGAAGTGATTACAGCAGTAATCAACGAAACCAGATTGTCTCTTCCTGATTTTAAATCGATCACTCCTGTTTATGGAGGAAGAATGGGCAAGCACACAGAACACCTTCAGCCACTTCTTGAAGAAATGTCTGAAGTTTTCAAAGTTGACCCTACCTCTGATTGGTAAAACAGAACTCAAAAGCATGATTATTACTCAAGAGATAATTAAGGAGTGGTTGGACGAGGTTAAAGACCCGGAAATTCCCGTGCTATCTTTGAACGACCTTGGGGTAATAACAGGGATTGAAATTGATAGCTCTGACAAAGTAGTAGTCAATATGACACCCACATTCACTGGTTGCCCTGCAATGGATGCAATGCAGCAGGATGTCAAAGATGTTTTGGAAAAAAGGGGGGTAACCGACTATGAGGTGATCGTTTCTTTTGAAACACAATGGAATTCCAATATGATATCAGAGAAGGGGCGTAAGGCTTTAAAAGAGTTTGGCCTTGCCCCCCCTCCTCAGCATAACATGATCGTTGATATTGATATTATAGAGCGTGTAAGCTGCCCTTATTGTGAAAGTGATAATACGGAAATGAAAACACCCTTTGGCCCTACTTTGTGTAGGTCAATCCACTACTGCAACAATTGTTTTCAGGCTTTCGAGCAATTCAAGCCTATCTAGACTTACCTAGTCATATACCTATATGACTAAGGTTATTTTTCTTTCAATGTAACTTCTTGCAAAGACTATGTTACTATTCTCACGTAACTAGATAGTAGATGCAAAGTCAGGAAGTTTTCGAAAGGTTCTATAAAGCTAATCACGAGCAATTCATTAAGTACTGCCATGCACTGACTGGCAACCATAATGATGCTGAAGATTTAGCGAGTGACACTTTGCTTAAAGCAATGGAGAACTTTCATAAAATCCGAAAACCGGAATCATTTACAAGCTTTCTAATAGGTATAGCTCGAAGATTGTACTTCAATAAACTGAGAAGGAATAAATTCTGGGGAATTTTCAATGAGCAGGATTCAAAGCTAATAGTCAGCAATTCTACTAATCCGGATACTTCTCTGGAGATAATAATACTCTACGATTGTCTAGCCAAACTACCTGTTAAGCTTCGTGAGGCAGTAATCCTCTTTGAAATATCAGGGTTTTCACTTAAGGAAATCTGTACCATACAACAAGTGGGGCTTTCAGCAGTAAAGCAAAGAGTCAGTAGAGGTAGAATGAAATTGAAACATTTGCTCCAGGATCAAGAAAGTGTTCCACTGTCAAAAGAAAAAAAGAATGAAAACGCAAGAATCATCGCCTGCCAATAAGCTAGGTCTAAAAGAAACTCAAGAAAAGTATTTTCAGCAAGCAAGAAAATCAAAACCTTTTATTTCAGCAGATATTCTTTTAGAAAAAGCTTCGAAAAAAAGGACTACCTATGGACGCCAATCCTATAAGATAAATAAGAGGTTTGGTAAAACCACAGTAGCTATTGCCGCATCTTTAACTCTTATTTCTGTCTTCCTCTTCATTTTGGTTCAGAAGGAAGAAGTAACCGAATTTAAAGAGCAAGTAAGCTCAGGAACTCTAGAGGAAAACCTCGTTCGTTTTGAAAAAGTGAGCTATGTAAGGGAATATTTTATGGATCAATTGAACCAGAAACAAAACTCCCCCAAGGTTGAAGTCAAGAGACTGTTTAACTCTCATTCTGCTGCATTGAAAGAAAGAAGACTGATCCCTCCACTTAAAGTATCTCCTGAAATACTCAAAAACATGGGCTTTCAGTTTGAGAAAACTCGAACAATATATGAAGCCAATATTCAGGGGCGCGGTTATTTAAGGTTGGCCATTGAACAAAACCCTCTAAATGGGCAAGCAAGGCACAGCGTCAATATCAGCGATAACTTAAATTTCCGAGTCGACTACTCTTCTTCTTTCTACCCACTTTTTCTTACAAAAATAGACGGTAAGCAGCCGACATCATTTCGCTTTAATAGTGAGAACAAGGATAAAATGGGTCCAACCTATTTTGACCGCATATTCAATGACTTAGTCCCCATTGGTGTTCCAGCCCCCAACGATTCTGACCAGACAATAGCCATTATGTGGTTTAGTTCTACACCTGAGCTCTTTGAGGCTTTGGTAACAGAACCAATCCCTCCAGCTAGCCAAAAAGAATATTCCGAACCACTCCCAACAAGAAAAGAGCGTGGCGGATCACTAACCATTAAGGGAAATCCATTCAAAGACCATATTAGCATCTCCTATACCCTAAGTAAAGCTGGCAACCTCAAATTGGATGTGGTATCCATTGATGGACAAATATCAAGGTCTCTTATACAAGAGACTGTGAAAGAAGCTGGTTCTTATGAAGACTCGTATGACTTGAGTCATCTTAAAGATGGAGTATACTTATTAGTTCTGTCCACAGGTAACAAGAGAATTACTAAGAGAATACTAAAACAGAATTAGTTACCAGACTGGTATGATACCCGTTTTTATACTCGGTTCTTTAATACCAAACGAAACAGATACAGAAGGAGAACAATGGATTCTCCTTCTTAAAACTGAAATTCCTATTTAAGTAAAACAAATCATATCCACTACTTTATAGTCTGGTTACAAAGACAAAAAACCAGACATTCCTCTCATTTATCACTAAGAGAAACCCGGGGCAAATGTCTCATACTTTTTCCCAAAGAGAATCGACAAAGTAATTGTTCGAATCCGTGAAGTTCTTAATTATTCTGAAGCCTGCCTTTTCTGCAAAACCTTCAATCATAGCTTGGGAGTACTTTTGGGATACTTCGGTGTGAATTGCTTCCCACGCATCAAAACAGAAGGTTTTATCCAATGCCTCAATGTGTACTTCTTGTTTCTTAGTACTTATGATATGGCTCTTTGTCTCACCTGTTAAAGGGTCATATGTCGGGAAATGATCGAAGTTCTCAACAACAAAATTGGCACCAAGTTCATCATTAATTCTGGACAGTAAATTGATATTGAATGCCTTGGTCACGCCTTCCTTATCATTATAAGCTGCCAGTATTTTTTTAGGATCTTTCATTAAATCAAACCCTATCAGTAACATATCTCCTTTAGACAATGTGTTAGCCAGGTGTCGTAAGAAGGAAACTCCAGATTCACGATCAAAATTTCCAATATTAGAGCCTAGAAAGAGCACCACCTCTTTGGTATCGTCACTTTCCCCTAGCTCTTCAAGTGCTTTAAAATATTCTCCCTCAACCGGCTCAACTTTCAACGAAGGAATCTCTTCCTTCAAGGTTGCTTTCAACAGTTCCAAAACACTACCGGAAATATCTATGGGAGAATAAGTAAAGGGTACTTGTTCATTCATAAAATGCGCAAGTAATACCTTTGTTTTGGTACCATCTCCAGCTCCCAATTCAACCAACCTGAATGTCTCTTCTTCACCTAAAAAAGCTTTTAAAATTTCTACTTTTTGACGAACGAAGATTTCGAACTCTGCTCTTGTGAGGTAATATTCGTCAAGGTCCATTATTTCCTGAAACAGCTCATCTCCGACATCATTATAAAAATATCTGGAAGGTAATGTTTTGGGGCTTTGGCTTAGGCCTTCTTCTATGTCAATTGCAAAGGCATTCAAGGCCTCGGTAGTATTGCTCATGTTATATTGTTTCTGCTAATCTTAGTCCTGTAAAATGCCAACGGAGGTGTGGGTGAAAGAAATTCCTATAGGATGCTCTTATATGGTTTTTCATAGTGGCAAAAGAACCTCCTCTTAATACCATTTGATTCACCATAAACTTGCCATTGTATTCCCCAATCGCTCCATCTGCTTTTTTATAATAAGGGTACGGAACGTAAGCGCTATTTGTCCATTCCCAAACGTCTCCAAAAAACTGTGTACTCTTACCAACCCTTGGCATTGGACGAAAGTTTCTTTCATCCAGGAAATTTGCCTTTTGAGGGACATCTTTTTCAAAAGTTTTACAAGCAACCTCCCACTCAAACTCGGTTGGAAGTCTTTTGCCTTTCCATTTGGCAAATGCATCGGCCTCGTAAAAGTTGATATGCGTAACAGGTTCATCTGGATTGACCTCCTCTATTCCAGATAATGTATAGTGTTTCCACACCCCATCTTCCTTAAACCAATAGAAAGGTGCCTTGATCGTTTCTTTCTTTGCCCACTCAAAACCCTCCATTAACCAATGGTTAAAATCTTCATAACCTCCATCTTCAATAAAAGCTATGTATTCGCCAGCAGTAATCAATCGATCCTGAATTCTATAGGCATGAAGAAAAGTTTTATGAACGCCTTCTTCATTATCGAAATGAAAGCCCGGACCATTATAACCCACTTCATAAACTCCTTCTTCAATTTCAAGATAGTGTTCATCCAGAATAGCAGGCTCAACGAGCTTGTCAAAAGGCTTATAGACAGGAAACAAAGGGTTAATCCCTAAAATATGTTTAAGGTCATAGACTAATAGTTCCTGATGTTGTTGCTCATGATTAATACCTATTTCTAAAATGACCTTTAAACTCTCAGAAATTGGGTCTGCATTAAGGAACTGTATCATATGCTCATCCACATATTCCCTGTAAGCCATAATCTCCTTTACCCATGGCCTAGTAAGTATTCCACGATCTGCTCTAATCCAACGCTCACCTTCAGTTTCATAGTAACTATTAAATAGAAAGTGGTAATCCTTATCAAAAAGCTGATAACCTGAGCTGTGCTCCTTCAGTACAAAATTCTCAAAAAACCATGTAACATGTGCAAGGTGCCACTTTGGAGGACTCACATCAACAACAGGCTGAACAACATAATCCTCAGGCTGGAGTGGTTCGCATATTTCTTCTGTAAGCTTCCTGACTTCCAGATATTTCTCAAGTAATCTCTTATTGGTAGTAGACTCCGCTTCTTTCAGCTTCATTTTTCAGAATTAATCAAATTAAATTGAAAAGGCAAAATACCTGTGCCTAGATGGACATTTATATGTCGAAATTGTTTCACTTTTAGGGACAAAAAAAGCCCGAAGAATTATCCACGGGCCTGAATTAATTTAAATCTCTGACTATCCTATCTCAATAACCACATCATCGGTTAATGGATGGCTGACACAGGGAAGGACGTAACCTTCCTCTATTTCTGCTTCAGACAATCCTTCATCTTCGTCCATTTTAACCTTACCCGACAAACATTTTCCTCTACAGGCAGTGCAAAGTCCACTTTGACAAGAGAACGGCAAATCTACATCTTCGTCTAAGCCCTTCTCTAATATTGTTTCATCTGGCTCAACAGTATATTTATATTCTTCCCCATCATAAATAACGGTCACTTCTCTTGCCTGAAGCTCCGAAGAAACTTCCTCTTTACTGGCAGTAGCTGCTGCAGAAACGAAACTCTCTTTTCTGATTTGTTCAGAAGGAACATTTAAAGCCTTTAAAGAATCAATTGCGGAATCCATCATCGGTGTTGGACCACAAATGAAAAACTCTTTATTAGCTTCACCTATCTCACTCAAAACCTCTTTGATAATA
The DNA here is from genome assembly GCA_947493005.1 of uncultured Roseivirga sp. Taxonomy (GTDB): domain Bacteria; phylum Bacteroidota; class Bacteroidia; order Cytophagales; family Cyclobacteriaceae; genus Roseivirga. Next base: position 14,212 of record CANLOY010000007.1, on the reverse strand, counting down.
TCCTGAGTCAGGTAACCGATATGGCTTTTAACATCGGAAGAGCCTGTTTCCAGTACATGAACAACATTGAATTGTTCATTAGAAATCATTTTGTCTATGTTCTTCTTAAATATTATGCTATCCTCATTTCTGTTAGCATAAACCAATGTAACCTTTGTATTTGGTTCCTGATCAAGTGCAGACTTTACTAATGAAATTAAAGGGGTAATACCACTACCTCCACCTAACAGAACAAGATGCCTTTGATTACTTGCATCAAAAGTTGTAGTGAAATTCCCATTCGGTTCCATCACTTTTAATACATCACCTGCATTGACATTGTCGTTAAGATAATTGGATACAATACCTCCTTCTACCCTTTTTACAGCTACAGCTGGGTTAGCATCAGTATACGGAGAGGAACAAAGTGAATATGCCCTTCTTTCTTCTTTACCATTTACATCAACAATAATGGTAAAAAACTGCCCTGATTTATATTGTATGTCACCGGTTTCAGGTTGTTCAAAGTGTATACTGACCGAGTCAGCTGTTTCACGAATAACTTCCTTAACCTTTAGATTTAGATAGCCAGTATTTACTGCAGATATCTCTTCTTTCTTTTTTTTAAATAAACCGAATGCCATTTCTGTTGTCTCGTTATTTATAAAACCCTTTACTTAACTATCAGACTGTAGTAAGAGTTTCTTTTGAATCAAATTTTAATCACGCAAAAGTAAAGAGTAAATCACTAGAAATGAAGGATTCAGGTAAGCATTACCTGCATTTCAGGTTACCAGCATACCATCCTTTTTGTATCTTTGCGCTTTCTCAATTTTGAACCAGTTTTCATGGAATTAAATAGTTTAACTGCGGTATCGCCCGTAGATGGAAGATATAGACGAGTTACTTCATCTTTGGGGGCATATTTTTCTGAGTATGCACTGATTAAATACAGAGTAGAGGTTGAAATAGAATACTTTGTTGCACTCTGTGAAATGCCTGTGCCTCAACTCAGTTCCGTTGATCATCAGTTGTTTGATGCGCTAAGAGATATCTATAAGACTTTTTCAGAATCGGATGCTCAGGCCATTAAAGAAATTGAGAAAACTACCAATCACGATGTAAAGGCAGTTGAGTACTTTATCAAAGACAAATTTGACGCATTAGGCCTATCTGATTTCAAAGAGTTCATCCACTTTGGACTAACATCTCAGGACATAAACAACACATCTGTACCATTAAGCCTTAAAAGAGGACTTCATGAGGTAATCGAACCTATTATACTAGAGGTTAATGACCTGATCAAGAGTATGGGAGAACAATGGAAAGGAGTTTCCATGTTGGCTAAGACACATGGGCAGCCTGCTTCTCCAACACGCTTAGGCAAAGAGATGGAAGTTTTTAGTGCCAGAATAGATGAGCAGTTGGTGCTACTTGGCGACATTCCTTTTGCCGCCAAGTTTGGTGGTGCTACCGGAAATTTCAATGCACACCATGTAGCCTACCCGGAAAATGATTGGGTTGCCTTTGGGAATAACTTTGTTCATGAATATCTGGGGCTTAAAAGGAGTCACCCAACCACACAAATTGAACACTATGATCATCTGGCTGCTTTATTTGATGCTCTAAAAAGAATCAACACCATATTAATTGATTTTTCCAGAGATGTATGGCAATATGTTTCAATGAACTATTTCAAACAGAAAATAAAAGCCGGAGAAATAGGCTCATCGGCAATGCCTCATAAGGTAAATCCAATTGACTTTGAAAATGCCGAAGGTAATTTTGGTGTTGCTAATGCAATTTTCGAACACCTTTCTGCCAAACTACCTATTTCCAGACTTCAAAGGGACCTGACAGATTCCACTGTTCTTAGAAATGTAGGTGTACCATTGGGGCATACGTTAATAGGCTTGAAATCTCTAATCAAAGGAATTAATAAGTTAGAACTCAATCAACCCGCCATTGATGCTGACTTGGAAGAGAATTGGGCAGTTGTAGCCGAGGCGATACAAACCATTCTGAGAAGGGAAGGCTACCCGAAACCCTACGAGGCATTGAAAGGGCTTACCAGAACTAACACGAAGATCACTAAACAGACAATAAAAGAATTTATTAATACACTCAATGTCACTGATCAGGTAAGAGAGGAGTTAAATAAGATTAGCCCTTTTAATTATACAGGACTATAAAAAAAGGGCCGTAGGGCCCTTTTTTTATTATTTATTAGATTGAATTCTCTCAACCATTCCATCCGTTTTAGGATCATACTCAAGTAAAGGATTGTAGAGTATTCTACCTTCTCTGAAATCATATAGTGTTAAGGTTCTTAACTCATAGTAAGCATCCCAATATTGTTGAAGCGCACTTATATAGCTTCTAATTGCCGAATCTTTTGTATCTCTAGCATTGTTCAAATCCAAAATACCAACCTTACCCGCTAAGTAACGACCATTCGTAATCTCAAAACGCTTTAAGGCAATTTCCTGACGCTTCAAAGCAATTTTTATTTGTCCAATAATTTGATCAAAGTTTCTCACTGCCGTAGCAATTTCCTGATCAAAATTTATCTGGTTTTGTTCTATGTTAAACTGAGTCAATTGCAGGTTTTCTCTCGCCTGATTCATTCGGGCTCTGTTTCTACCACCATCAAGAATAGGCAAAGCAAAGTTCAACCTGATAGTTGAGCCTGCAGCCAGGTTATTTCCATTGTAAACCCCACTCAAGTCGCTCGTCTGCGGACTTACATACCCAAAAGAGGCACTTAAAGTCGCACTAAACCTCCTTGCTCTGGCATTTGCCATATTTCTTTCCTGCTCAAGCCTACTCACCTGAAACTCCAGATATTCTGCTCTATTATCTTTAGCATACTTCAATGCTGTTTGGTAATCTATATCGAATTCTGGTGGATCCGAAGGAGGAACTAGCTCCAATTCTACATCATCAGTTAACCCTATAAAATTCCTTAGATCCAGAGAGCGAGATTGTAAGTCCAATCGGGCCTGCTGTGCCTCCCCTTGTGCAGTAATTAAGTTCAGTTCAGTTTGCAATAGCTGATCTTCGGTAGTGGTACCAATATTATATCTACCCTGTTCAACCTTATTAATAGTATCACTTGATGATTCATTCTGCTCTGCAATTTCCAGGTCTTTCTGAACTACAAGCAGTTGAAAGAAAAGCCTGGCCGCGGTTTTAGAGGTTTCCTCTAAATCCTGAACATATGTTCTTTTAGACATTTCATATTCTAGTGGTCTTATTTTTTTATCCCATTTGAAATTATTCACTTCAAACAACGGCTGAGTAATTGTAAGCCCCACTGGATCACCTTGGTATAAGGTTCTGTTAGAAGCTCCATCTACATAATTATCAAATCTGGAGATATTACTTTCGAAAGAGACCGTGGTGTTCGTCCAGGGTAAAACTTGTTCCAAGCCTAAACTCAAATCTGAGTTATTCTGGTTTACAGTTCTAAAAGCTACCGAACCATCTGGCTGATTAATCGGAATAGCCCTGTCTTGGTAACTTGGTACCGTACCTCTTAAAAGCAATTGTGGCTTCAATCCAGATTTATATACCCTGAAACTCCAGTAGTTTACATTTCTTCTGGTCTCAGCCAACTTAGCACTTCTTGAATTAGCTTTTGCTAATTCGATAACTTCTTCAAGCGTTAGTGTTCTTTTCTCTTGGCTAAATGCTATTTGTGTAAGGCAAAAAAATGCCAATGAAAGAATAATGACCTTTTTCATATTATTGAATTATTCGTGTCTTAAAGATGTAATAGGATCTTGTTCTGCAGCTCTCTTTGCCGGTGTTATACCAAAGATCAATCCAACCGTTGCAGCTACGCCAAACGATATCAGTATTGAACCAAAGCTTATCTGAGTAGGGAAATCTGCCAAGCTGGACACTGCATAAGCCAGACCTACTCCCAGAATTACGCCTACAATACCACCGGTAACCGAAATTGCCACAGACTCAAACAAGAACTGCATAATGATATCATTCTTTTTGGCTCCTATAGATAACCTCAAACCAATTTCTTTGATTCGTTCAAGTACTGATGCCAACATAATGTTCATAATGCCAATTCCTCCTACAAGTAAGGATATTGCCGCAATAGCAGCTAACACAATGTTGAAAATATTTTGTGTCCGTTGTTGCTGCTTTAACAATAATTCAGGAATGGTAATTTCAAAGTCAACAACTCCAAAGTGTCTCCTCTCCAACATTCTGGATAGGACATCAGCTGTTGGGTTTAGCTTTTCAGACTCCTTAACCTGAACCACCAATCTGTCAATCTGATGATAATTAGATGGCTTAGAATCATTATTTGAGCTTGAACTTTGTGTTATGGAAATCCCACGACCATAAAATCTAACCGAACCAAAACTTTTCTTAAGGCCTGACCCTGTAACTAAATCGCGATTGATATACCTGATTAAGACAGTCTGAATAGGAGTGTAGACATCCATGTTATAATCTCTGATACCAAGATTGGAGATAGCTTTTTCCGAAATAAAGCGCTCTTTCAAAACACCTATTACCTCTAACCACTGACTACCCACCTTAATTTTCTTTCCAATAGGGTTTTCTCTCGGGAAAAATTTAGACTGGATTCCTTTTCCTATGATACAAACAGGTGTTCCTTTCTTTAATTGATGCTCGTTAAACATCTTCCCTCTTTGTAAGTCAAAGTTTGCCACTTCAAAATAACTAGGTTCCACACCTACCAGTTTTGAAGATCTTCGGATTCCATTCTTTATTATATAGGTTTCAAGTAAAATCTCAGGGCTAAGTTTTTGAATCCCTGGGATACTTTTACGAATACTTTCTACATCAAGAAGTTTTAGACCTGGAGAAAACTTTTTAGAATCTTCCTCATCATCTTCACCCAGTTTTTGTTCTACTTGTTCCACCATAGGCTTAACTATGATGTTATTGACACCAACCAACTCAATTTGCTCCAGGATTTCCTTCTGAGCTCCATTACCAATCGCCAGCATGGCAATTACTGCAGCAACACCAAAGATGATTCCCAAAGCCGTAAGTAAGGACCTTAGCTTGTTAGCAATCACCGCCTCCATGGCAATGTAAAAATTGGACAATAAACTCTTCTTATTAATATCCATAAACGAGCTTATTTACTAGGCTGTCCAGACTTTGTTGTAGTAGCCGCACCACCACGCTGGCCGCCTCTTTGTCCACCTCTCTGACCGCCACCACGTCTGAATTGCTTCATTCTTTCTTTCATTTCTGCTGGAGAATTGATACCGAATTGCTTCATTCTTTGAATCATCTCTGGAGACATTGGGTTTCCATTCTGATCTAACCACTCCTCTTCTTCCTGAGCTGGACCAGCTTCCTCATACTTTTGCATTCTCGTACCATCCAATTCAGGAATAAGTTTAGGCTCTCTACCTTCAAGATTGTCAGGAATAGACATGTACAGCACATCTCCTTCTTCAACTCCCATTTCAATAACAGCTTCATTACTATTTGTCTTACCTACCTTCACTTCCTGAAGAGTACCACCCTTTTTTGCTACATAATTAATAGAGTCATTATAAACTTGCAGACACTCTAACGGAATAGAAACCACATCTTCCAGTTTTTCAGTAATAATGATGTTGCTAGTAGTCATAGCCGGTCTTAAATCTCTGTCTCTCTCGTTGAGTCTTACTACAACCTCAAACACTTTTGCATCTGAATTAGGGTTTTGCTGACCTACTCGAGCAACTCTGATAACGTCACCTGTCAATTGTTTTTCAGGAAAAGCATCCAAACCAATTTCAACATTTTGCCCTGGCTTTACCTTTCTAATATCTACCTCATTTATAAAGGTTGTAGAAATCATACTGGAAAGGTCTGGCAATTCAGCAACTTCAGGAGACCAAACATTGATCTGTGAACCTTCAACGATTCTATCGCCTCCAAAGCCTCCTTTGGTGTAAATCACCATACCATCCTGAGGTGCCAGTATAGTAAAGTCATTAATAAGGCGCTGCATTCTATTATATCTATCCTGAACTCTTCTTAAGTCTGCAGTAGCTTCAATGAGTTTAGCTTTAGCCTGCTCAATTCGTAAGCCATAGTTTTCTATCGCCCTTCGTTTATCTCTCTTAAGCTTCTCTAGCTCATTCTCATACTTTTTAATAGTTGCAGGTGGTTCATATTGAGATTGCTCTATTTGAAGCTTTTTCTCCTCGATGTTGTAATCAAGGTTAATCAGCTTATCTCTTTCGCCACTAAGCGTTAGTGCCGTATCAATTTTGGCATTATCGTATTCAGCCACTTCGGCCTCCAACCTATCTTTTTCTGATTGAATTTTATCATACAACTCTCCTGGGTCAAGTTGAGCTACAAACTCACCCTCACTCACTTGAGTTCCTTCTTCCACTAGTCTTTGAATTGTTATTTGTCTAATACCAAAATCTCGGGCATTAACTGGACCCATAATTTTTGTCGACCTTTCTGCCGACAATTCTCCCGTGGTAGTCACTTCCACTGTAAAGTCTCCTCTTTCAGCAGTCGCGAAAAGTGCTGGTCCTTCTTCGCCCTTAGAGGGGTTCATGAACTTTACGGCAGCAACAATCAAAGCGACTATTACTATACCAAATATGATCAACTTGTTTCTCATGATGTTTTGATTAACCTTAATTCCTTTAAATACTATGCGAAATTATACTATATAAAATTCTCTTTCTCTCCATCTAAAAAAGTTTACAGCCTCTGGAATAATTGAAAAAGATACTCTTATTGGCATTTTTCAAGAGTCCAATCTGTTAACTGCAACCAGAAGCAAATGTTTTAATTCCAGTCGGGGAAAAGCTATTTACTTAGATGTTTCAACCAACCATAACGTTTAATTCAAAAAACCGAATTATAAGAACGGCAAATAGCCCTTACCATAAGGCTAATCATAATTTAGGTGGTTACTTACAAATAGAGAGGGATTTCTATCTTTGTCCAAATTTCTACAATGAAGAAGCTAATAAGTTTCATGCTTAGGCATGTTCCTCGAAAGTATTTACAGTACTTCAGTCACTATGGACTAAGGTTTATTAGCTTATTCATGAGGGGAAACAAAGTTGAGTGTCCAATTTGTGAAATTTCATATCGTAAATTCCTGCCTTATGGTAGATTGAACCCTCGTCCCAATGCACTATGCCCAGACTCTCTTTCATTGGAGAGGCATCGATTAATGTGGCTTTACTTAAAAGAGAAAACTAACTTCTTTCAAGCAGATTTGAAATTATTGCACATTGCTCCTGAGCTTTGTTTTATTAAGATTTTCAAATCAATGCCCAACATTGATTATACATCGGCAGATTTAGAATCTCCATTGGCCGATGTTAAAATGGATGTACATGAAATTCCTTTTGAAGACAATTCTTTTGATGTTGTTTTTTGCAATCATGTAATGGAGCATGTGGACGATGATATCAAAGCCATGAGTGAAATCAATAGAGTACTTAAACCTGGAGGTTGGGCTATTATTCAATCGCCACAAGATTATAGCAATGAAGTGACTCTGGAAGACCCTTCGATTACCGATCCTAAAGAAAGAGAACGTTTATACTGGCAATCAGACCATGTGCGTTTATATGGTCTGGATTATGGAAAACGGTTAGAAAAAGCTGGCTTTCAGGTAACTGAAGATAGGTTTGTAATGGATTTGCCTGACTCGGTTATAGAAAGGTATCGCCTGCCGGCTAATGAAATTATCTACTTCTGTGCAAAAGGCTGATTTCCTCTAGGTCTCAGCTTCTCTGATATTATTCCCATACCATAGGCAAAAAGCTGAACGAATGACGTGCAGAGGCTCAATAAACCGACTTTAAGGTTTTTCTGTACCACAATGGAATGGAGTAGTAGTAGAAAGAAGTAAGCAGTCAGCAAAACGCCTCCTACCTTAAAAAGAGAAATGCTCCATAGAGGAGTACTAAGCCAGCCGAAAATCCCTAAAGCAAAGAAAAGCGGTAACAGATGCACAACCTTTAGTTCTCCAGGGAAAAATCTATTTACATTAACTCTGGCTCTTCCAAAAAAGTGAAGCTGTTTATAAAACTGAGTTATACTTGTTCTCCTCTTGTGATATACAAAGGCTTTTGGTACAAGAGCAGTTTTAAAGTTTTCATTGATTATTCTAATACTGAACTCTATATCCTCTCCCATACGAGTGAGTCTATATCCTTTTGTTCTTTCAAACACCTCTCTGGAAATGCCCATATTGAAACTTCGAGGATGAAATGTTCCTACATGTTCCTTGTTACCTCTGATTCCTCCTGTAGTAAAGGGAGAAGTCATAGAATAACTGATTGCCTTCTGAAGTGATGTAAAAGACTCATGTGCTTTGTCTGGCCCACCAAATGCATCAACCTCATTGTTGTTAAGAAACTCATTGACAGTTTCGAAATAATGAGAAGGAATCAAACAATCAGAATCGAAGACGACAAAATAATCACCATTAGCTTTTTCAAAACCAAAATTTCTGGTAAAGCCCTGACCAGAATTCTCTTTAAAGAAATAATCTATAGTGAACTGTCCTTTGAAAGTTTCAACTACACCTTTACAGGTAGTGGAAGAACCATCTTCTATGATTAATACTTCAAAGTGCTTATATGATTGCTTCGTTAAAGAGTCGAGCAACTCCTTTACTTCATCAGGCCTATTGTAAACTGGAATTATAACTGAGAAAAGCCTCATTGGTCTAAACCGATAGTTTCATCAAAAATATAGTCATTCCTTTTATGTGAATTCATAACCATCATTTCTCCTATGAAACCAGCCAGAAAAAGCTGAACACCTATAATAATTGCAGCCAAAGCCAGAAAAAACATAGGCTGATCTACAACATCTCTGTAGTCCTTTGTACTCAGAATATAAATTGCTCTTATCTTTTCCCAGATAATCCCTAGAACAAAAACAAAGCCCAGGACAAAAGACAATGTACCTAAAGCACCAAAAAAGTGCATAGGCCTTTTCTTATAGCGTGATACAAATGAAATTGAAAGTAGGTCCAGAAAGCCATAGACGAAACGTTCTAAACCAAATTTGGTAGTTCCATACTTACGAGCCCTATGTTCTACCACCTTTTCTGTAATCTTAGTAAAACCATTTCGCTTAGCTATAACAGGGATATAACGATGCATCTCTCCGTATATATCCAGCGTTTTCACCAACTTCTTATCATAAGCCTTTAAGCCGCAATTGAAATCGTTAAGTCTAATTCCAGACAAGACTCTGGTTGCTCTATTGTATAATTTGGAAGGTATGGTCTTCATCAGAGGATCATGTCGTTTCTTCTTCCAGCCAGAAACTAAATGATTCCCTGATTTAATCATTTCATATAATTCAGGAATCTCGTCAGGGCTATCCTGTAAATCAGCATCCATTGTTATTACCACTTCTCCTTTCGTCTGCTTGAAGCCTACATTTAGCGCAGCAGATTTCCCATAGTTTCTATTGAATCTAATTGCCTTTATGGGATTCTCTTTTGCTAAACCCTGAATAACAGACCAAGAGTCATCATTACTTCCATCATCAACCATGATTATTTCATAAAGAAAGCCATGCGTTTTCATTACACGGCTTATCCAATCAGTTAATTCTGGTAGTGATTCCTCTTCGTTATAAAGTGGTATTACTATGGATATTTGTATCAAAATTCTTCAGCTTCGTTTTTCATAATGGCCGATACTATCGCACCAAAAATCAATCCTGCAAAGATAGCACCTATAAATGAAGCAATAGCAGCAAATTCTCCAGTACTGAAAAACTCAACCCATTGAGGAACCTCTTGAGTTTCATCCTGAGGGGGGCCAAAAGACATATTCTCTCTTGCTTCTTTAGCAAAATCAAGATATTCGGGGTCTACCATGATGTACACATAGCTAATCACAGACCTGACAATACCACCTATGAGAGCTACGAGCATACTAATTCCAAAGCCTTTGCCAAAGCTCATTATTCCACCATTTTCGGCTTTAAATTCTTTTATCGCCAAAACAAATGCGCCAATAACTACAGCCCAAGCCAAAGGAGTACCTGCCAAGCCTAAGTTTATTCTTCCAGCTGCGGTAGCTACAAATATTATAGCACTTACAAGACCAAATATGAGCCCATATTTTCTGGCTATTGCTCCTGACGAAACTTCTTCTTCCATGATTTTAGATTAAAGGTTGATAAAACGAAAAATACTTATTTTCTACAAGTTTACCTACTTAGAGGTAACAATCTCCCTTTTTTACTTGAGCGACAAATAGACAGGATCAACGATATATTTTAACGCTGACGAGTTCTTAAAACAATAGAAAAGATTGGAGCTAGAAACAGTCCAAAGAAAACTCTTTTTGCAAATTCGCTTATGATCTCGGCCGAAACGGTAATCTGATCAAGTCCTCTCAATTGACGTTCATACTCTTCTAACCCAAACTCTTCGATCCGCTGCTCTTTTTGATTTATAAAGTTGTCTTTCAGTATTGATATCTTAGTTGCCAAATAGTCTGGTTCAATCAATTCCATAAAAACCCAAAAAAGAATACCGTAAATAGAAGCTATAGTCAAATAACTGATAAAGGCGATAGTCATACCATGATAAAACCTAAATTCTCCATTATTTACGTTTGACTTGAAATCTTTCATTGGTAAGAATGTGAACATTCCTACCACTATGAGTGTAGCAATAAATGATAACAGATTCCCAGGTGTTAACCCAATGTAATGAAATACCAAAAAAGCTACGAAAGCCAGAATACCTCCAACAACTCCATATTTAAATGAGAGTTTAGGTATGGCTGGATTAATCTTCATAATTGTTCAGGTGTAGTTGTCCTTTATTGATTACTCCCACTACACTTCCATTTAAGTTTTTATTAAAAAGAGGTGAAGCAACAGACTTTGATTTATTATTTATTTTGTCGAACGACCACTTTCCGTTTGGAGTAAAAAGGGTCATACAGGCATCAGAACCTTCTGCAATATCTGGTACCTCTAAGTTCAGTATACTTCTAGGTTTCTTGGTAAAGCACTCAATATGATTATCAAGCTCATCACTAAAAATATCACTCGCAAGACTATAAAAGGCCTGTTGATTAGAAGAACCAAAATCCGCTAAGTCAAACTCCAGTTTCTTACTTTCTTCGTCATGGGGGTTATGATCACTCACAATAACATCAATTGTTCCATCTTTAACACCTTCTATAAGTGCTTGACGATCACTTTCCAATCTGTAAGGCGGGTTTACTTTTAAATTTGTATCGTAATCATGAAGAGCGTCATCAGTATATTTCAAGTAGTTTACTCCTACATCGCAGGTTACATTAAGCCCCTTAGACTTTGCCGTTCTAATTAACTCAACGCTATCAGCACAAGAAACAAGACTAAAATGTAGCCTACCTCCAGAATACTCCAGCAACTTCAAATCTCGTTGAATCATCAAAGACTCAGACAGTGAAGGCATTCCTTTAACACCCATAAGGGTACTAACTTCTCCTTCATGCATATGAGCAAATGAAGTTAAGTGAAGATCTTCTGCCTTATTAATCAGCAAACCATTGAACTTCTGTAGATATTGCAAACTCTTTAAGAGTATATCAGTATGCCAAACCGGCTTTAGCCCATCAGAAAAGGCCACAGCACCAGCATGATTCAAATCAATCATTTCTGTAAGTTCCTTACCTTCACAGCCCAATGTCAGAGCTGCTATGGGATGTAAATTTAACTGAGAAAGTCTGTTAAATTTCTGATAGTAACTCACAGCATTTTTTGAACTTACAACAGGGTTAGTATTAGGAAGAATTGCAACATCCGTAAAGCCCCCTGCAAGTGCAGTATTGGCTCCTGACTCAATATCTTCTTTATATTCCAACCCAGGATCGTAGTAATGAGCCCTCATGTCAAACCAGCCTATACTACATTTCAGATTATCGGCAGAGATAACTTGCCCAACGAAGTCAATTCGGTCAGCTATCTTCTCAATTCTCCCATTGGAGATTAAAATGTCTTTTGTTGATTTGTGAAGAGGAGAATCTGAGTGCAGAATCTGCACAGCACGGATTAAAAATTCCATGCTACAAATATCGGATTAATATTATTTCCACAAAAAGAAAAAGCAATGCACCTAACAAAGCATATTTCCATAAAGGTATTCCCTGAATACCTATTCGTAATTCTGCTCCTACATTACCTGAGCCTTTCGAATTAAGTAATGACACATTTCTGGCCTCCGTAAGCCCTTCTAAGTATTCATAATCTACAGGATGTACATTAGATTCAGCTTTAGGTAAATTGAAAGCTATCATACCTACAGTCTCGTTGTCCAATACTATTTCATAATGTCCAGCAGATATTTGGTCTTTAGGTATTTCCATAATTAGCCTCCCTTCTTCTTGTCTTTGGTCAGGTATAAGATATTCTTCATTTTTCCTTAAGCCATAGATGTTGTTATCATTCTGACTCTCCAATGGAAAGAAAACCGTTTCACTATCTGTATAATAGTAGAGATTAGAAAGGTCTACCTTGCTCCCCAAAGCCAATTTGTACATAACTGGAACAAAAATAGCGTGATTAGTAAATGAGGTTTGTTCTGGTTTGAAGCTTGTAGAAAAGAAAAAGAGGTTTCCGCTGCTCAGAGCTTTGGACAGAAAAGACCTTCCATTTTTGTAACTTAAATAAGATAATTCCTCATTAACCAGTCTAAACAATACACTTGCTGATGGCATTTCTAGCTTTGAAGAGTTTTCTTCAAACACTCCTTCAAAAAATGGATTACTATAGTCTGGAACATCTAAACCTACTCTTTCACCAGTATCATTGAGAATATTCAAACCAATATTAGAGACTATTGTTAAATCTGTACTCTCTGAAGGTATAAACAAGACAGTTTTCCCATTGTTCAAAAAGTTGGAAATAGAGTTTACCAGCTGATTCGAAAAAAACTCCACCTCATTTATGACCACAAAATCTGAAGACTCAATACTCTGATTATCAAGAGAGTTTACTCCAACTCTTCGAAAAGAGAACAATTCATTATCTTCAAACAAAGAAGATACGAAAGAAGGTGAATTTCTATCATAAATCTCTAACACCCTTACCTTTTCAAGCCTATTAACAGTAACATAATAGTCATTATCAAACGCCAAACCTGTATCATCAACAGATATTCTAATCTGGTTTAAATCACTTTCAGAAGGAGGAATAATAAAGTCATATTCAACAGTGGTTCTTCCTTCAAAGTCCAGTTGTGTTGTACCAGATAATTGTTCTCCAAAGTATAACTTAAGGTTTATTACATTCAAACTCTGGTTAATTCTTCTGAGCTTTACTTTTAAGACATTGGTTACATCTCCGGACAAAAAGGTGTTTTTTAAGAAAGCAGTATCTACAAATACATTAGAATAATCTTCCCCAGATATTGGTGTCAAAAAATATTGACTTAAGCTATCTTCTCCCACATCCCCTAAACCATCCGTTGTTTGGAAATCAGAAATCAAATAGACATCTCCTCTTAAATCTTGCCTATTTTTCCTCTCTAAAACTTCATCGAATGACCTCCCAACGCCAACCTGACCTACTTCCGTGAGGTTATCCGTAAAAGATGCCTTTGTAAATTCTGTTATGATGGAGTTTGAATAAGAGTTTTCAATGAACCTAAAGATTGTTCCATCTGGATATGATTCGACTATATCACCTGCTACTTGATAGGCCTTGTCAAATACTTCTTTCTCATCGGATGTCTTAACGGACAGACTTTCCGAATTATCCAAATAAACCAATACTTGATCTTTCAATTCGATTGAATTGTTTCGATTCTTATAAATAGGTCTACAAAAAGCTAAAATGAGTAACCCTACAGCCAAAATTCTTGATATAAGAATCAATATTTCTACAGGTCTTCTTTTAGATGAACTCTCTTCTTTTATTTTTTTCAGCAATGCAATATTCGAGAATTCAACTTTTCTAACCCTTCTAAGATTGAATAGATGAACGATAATTGGAATTACTAGAGCCAACAATGCAAAAAGTAAAGTGGGGTTTCCAAAAGTTATCAAAACCAGAATTGACTGCATACTCTATTATTTCTTCTCCTTATGATACGAAAAGAAAGCGTTTTATTTTCATCGACCTCTGTTATTTATGTCCAAGGTTGAATATCCCCCTAGTAACGGTTTAAATTGTATTTGAGTGAGCGTAAAAAGTTTTGATCATAAAAAAAGCCTCAATCTATAATAGA
>CANLOY010000006.1 GCA_947493005.1 uncultured Roseivirga sp. | reverse complement strand
AGCATGGTGGCAAGAAACTTCGAGTCTCCAGCAGATGCAAATGCGGATAATGTTTATGAAGTGACGATCACAGCTACAGATAGTAACAGTAACACTGCAAGCGAAAGCTGGACAGTAACAGTTACTGATGAGGTAGAAGCGATCAGTTTCACCATTGATGCGATAGCTGATGTGAGTGTAGCAGAGAATGCTGTTTACACTAGTGTGACTCCGAGTTTATCAGGAGACACACCGGTAGGCACATTGACCTACACATTAGGAGGAGCAGATGCAGCACAGTTTACCATCAATGCAGCTACAGGAGTAGTAAGCATGATTGCCAGGGACTTTGAGTCGCCAGCAGATGCCAATGCGGATAATGTTTATGAAGTGACGATCACAGCTACAGATAGTAACAGTAACACTGCCAGCGAAAGCTGGACAGTAACAGTTACTGATGAGGTGGAAGCGATCAACTTCACCATTGATGCGATAGCAGATGCTATAATAGCAGAGAATGCTGTTTACACTAGTGTGACTCCGAGTTTATCAGGAGACACACCGGTAGGCACATTGACCTACACATTAGGAGGAGCAGATGCAGCACAATTTACCATCAATGCAGCTACAGGAGTAGTGAGCATGGTGGCAAGAGACTTTGAGTCGGCAGCAGATGCCAATGCGGATAATGTCTATGAAGTGACGATCACAGCTACTGACAGTAATAGTAACACTGCAAGCGAAAGCTGGACAGTAACAGTTACTGATGAGGTAGAAGCGATCAATTTCACCATTGATGCGATAGCTGATGCGAGTGTAGCAGAGAATGCAACGTACGCTAGTGTGACTCCGAGTTTATCAGGAGACATACCAGTAGGTACATTGACCTATACATTGGGTGGAGCAGATGCAGCACAATTTACCATCAATGCAGCTACAGGAGTAGTGAGCATGGTGGCAAGAAACTTCGAGTCTCCAGCAGATGCGAATGCGGATAATGTTTATGAAGTGACGATCACAGCTACTGATGGTAACAGTAACACTGCAAGCGAAAGCTGGGTAGTAACAGTTACCGATGAGGTAGAAGCGATCAACTTCACCATTGATGCGATAGCCGATGTAAGTATTGTGGAGAATGTGGGATATACAGGAGTAATACCAGTATTGTCAGGTGATACACCTTCTGGCTCTGTAGCATACACATTAGGAGGAGCAGATGCAACTCAGTTTACCATTAATAGTGTAAATGGATTGGTAAGCATGATTGCCAGAGATTTTGAGTCACCAGCAGATGCGAATGCAGATAATATCTATGAGGTAGAAATCATTGCAACTGATGATGCAGGTAACACTGATAGTGAGAGCTGGACAGTAACAGTTACTGATGAGTTAGAAGCGATCAACTTCACAATAGATGCAATAGCTGATGTGAGTGTAGCAGAGAATGCAACATACGCCAGTGTGACCCCGAGTTTATCAGGAGACACACCGGTAGGCACATTGACCTACACATTAGGAGGAGCAGATGCAGCACAGTTTACCATCAATGCAGCTACAGGAGTAGTGAGCATGGTAGCAAGAAACTTCGAGTCTCCAGCAGATGCGAATGCAGACAATATCTATGAAGTAACGATCATAGCAACAGATGCATCAGCTAATACAGATAGCGAAAGCTGGACAGTAACAGTTACTGATGAGGTAGAAGCCATCAACTTCACAATAGATGCAATAGCTGATGTGAGCGTAGCAGAGAATGCTGTTTACACTAGTGTGACTCCGAGTTTATCAGGAGACACACCAGTAGGCACATTGACCTACACATTAGGAGGAGCAGATGCAGCGCAGTTTACCTTCAATGCAGCTACAGGAATAGTAAGCATGGTGGCAAGAGACTTTGAGTCGCCAGCAGATGCAAATGCTGATAATATCTATGAAGTAGAAATCAGAGCAACTGATGAGGCTGGTAATACAGATAGCGAAAGCTGGACAGTGATAGTTACTGATGAGGTAGAAGCGATCAACTTCACCATTGATGCGATAGCCGATGTGAATGTAGCAGAGAATGCTGTTTACACCAGTGTGACTCCGAGTTTATCAGGAGACACTCCAGTAGGCATATTGACCTACACATTAGGTGGAGCAGATGCAGTACAGTTTACCATCAATGCAGCTACAGGAGTAGTGAATATGGTAGGTAGAAACTTTGAGTCACCAGCAGATGCAAATGCAGATAACATCTATGAAGTAACAATCATTGCGACTGACAGTGATGGAAATAGCGCAAATGAAGGCTGGACGGTAACTGTAACTGATGAGGTTGAGACAATTAACTTAACAATAGATGCGATAGCCGATGCAAGTATAGCTGAGAATGCAATCTATACGAGTGTGACGCCAGTATTGTCAGGAGATACACCATCAGGTGCCTTGACTTACAGATTAGGTGGAGCAGATGCAGCTCAGTTTACCATCAATGCAGCTACAGGAGTAGTGAGCATGGTAGGTAGAAACTTCGAGTCACCAGCAGATGCAAATGCAGATAACATTTATGAAGTAACAGTCATTGCAACTGATGAAGAAGCTAACACTGATAGTGAGAGCTGGACGGTAACCGTAACTGATGA
This sequence comes from uncultured Roseivirga sp., assembly GCA_947493005.1. Lineage (GTDB taxonomy): Bacteria > Bacteroidota > Bacteroidia > Cytophagales > Cyclobacteriaceae > Roseivirga. Next base: position 334,480 of record CANLOY010000006.1, on the reverse strand, counting down.
GGTTGAGCCAATCAACTTCACGATAGATGCCATTGCAGATGTAAGTGTAGCTGAGAATGCAGTCTACACCAGTGTTACTCCTACATTGTTAGGAGATACACCATCAGGTGCCTTGACTTACAGATTAGGTGGAGCAGATGCAGCTCAGTTTACCATCAATGCAACTACAGGTGTAGTAAGCATGGTAGGTAGAAACTTCGAGTCTCCAGCAGACACCAATGGAGATAATATTTATGAAGTAACAATCATTGCAACTGATGCAGTGGGCAATACAGATAGCGAAAGCTGGACGGTAACCGTAACTGATGAGGTTGAATCAATCAATTTCACTATAGATGCAATCGCTGATGTGAGTGTAGCAGAGAATGCTGCTTATACTAGTGTGACCCCGAGTTTATCAGGAGATACACCGGTAGGCACATTGATCTACACATTAGGTGGAGCAGATGCGGCTCAGTTTACTATCAATGCAGCTACTGGAGTAATAAGCATGATTGCTAGAGATTTTGAGTCTCCTGCTGATACAAATGCTGATAATATTTATGAAGTGACGGTAGTTGCCACAGATGCGTTTGGAAATAACGACAGTGAAAGTTGGACAGTAACTGTTACTGACGAAGATGAGACAATAGTATTCAGTGCTAATGCAACAATAGTTGCTTCATCACCTGTGGCAGCAGATGGAACTTCTACATCGACAGTTACAGTACAGCTTGCTGATGGAAATGGTAACAACTTAACTACTTCAGGAGGCACACTGACATTGTCAAGTACTGGTAGTGCATTAGTGAGTTCAGTAACTGATAATAATGATGGTACTTATAGTGCTACTGTTACAAATACATTAGCTGAAACAGTTACTATCACAGGAACATTGAATGGAGTATCTATTTCAGACAACGCGACAATTGAGTTCATTCCGGTGAATACTAATACAGCAGATGCAACAAATGCGAATACAACAATTGAAGCAATTAGCCCTGTGTTGGCGGATGGAGTAGCACAGAGTACAATAACTGTTCGCTTGGCAGATAGCAATGGTAACCTATTAACAGCGTCTGGTGGAACAGTAACTTTGGCATCTACAGGTTCAGCAGCCATCTCTTCGGTGATTGATAATAATGATGGTAGTTACAGTGCTACAATGACCAACACAACGGTCGAAATAGTAACGATTACGGGAGCATTAGATGGAGTAACAATTACCAATAATGCTCAGGTGTCATTTGTTAACCCAACCACAATAACTGTTGTACCATCAGTTGATGAAAGCTCAATTGATGCTGAAAGTCCTGTGGTAGCTGATGGTAGTAGTACTTCAACCGTTACAGTACAATTGAGAGATGCAACAGGTGCTGTATATACTTCAAGTGGAGGAGTTGTTACATTAAGTGCAACAGGTAGCGCAGTATTGAGTGCTGTTACAGATAACAATAATGGAACCTATACGGCTACATTGACAAATACAGTAGCTGAGACAGTTATTGTAAGTGGTAGATTAGCGGGAGCACTGATTTCAGATAACGCAGCAATTACCTTTAACCCTGTTAATACAAATACTGGTGATCCTGCGAATGTAAACAGTACAATAGAAGCAACTAGCCCAGTATTAGCAGATGGTAATTCTCAGAGTATTGTTACCGTACGTCTTTCCGATGCAAGCGGTAATATGTTAACTACCTCTGGAGGAACTGTAGCGTTGTCAGTAACTGGAAGTGCAGTACTAAGTGCAGTTACAGACAACAATGACGGTAGCTATAGCGCAACAATTACAAATACAGTTGCGGAGATAGTTGCAGTAAGTGGTACGTTGAATGGAGATGCTATGGTAAATGATGCAGAGGTGATATTTACCGATCCTGCAACTATTACAATACTTCCATCAGTAGTACAGAGTACTATTTCAAGCAATAGTCCGGTGGCTGCAGATGGTAGCAGTATTTCAACAGTTACCGTACAGTTACGAAACCATACAGGAGCACTTTACACTTCAAGTGGAGGGGTTGTTACATTAAGTGCAACAGGAAGTGCGGTATTAAGTACCGTGACTGATAATGGTGATGGTACATACACCGCGACAGTAACCAATACTATAGCCGAAACGGTGGTTGTTAGTGCTCGATTGGCTGGTTCTTTAATTACAGATAATACAGCAATAGTCTTTACTCCAATCAATGTTAACCCTGCAGATCCAACCAGTATAAATAGTACGATCGAAGCTACAAGTCCAATATTGGCTGATGGTGTGGCTGAGAGTATTGTTACAGTTCGTTTGTCAGACGCTGACGGCAACTTCCTGACAGCATCAGGAGGAACTGTAGCATTGGCAACAACAGGTTCTGCAATCGTATCTTCAGTGGTAGATAACAATGATGGTACTTATAGTGCAACATTGACCAATACGGTTATTGAAACTGTGGTTGTTTCTGGAACATTGAATGGTGAGGCAATGGCAGACAATGCTGAGGTTACATTTGTAAGTCCAACTACTGTTACGGTTGTTCCTTCTACTGAACTAAGCTCAATTACAGCAGAAAGCCCGATTGTCGCTGATGGGGTTGCCGCTTCGACAATTAGAGTACAATTGAGAGATGCCAATGGTGCGTTGTTTACAACAAGTGGAGGTGCAATTACTCTGACAGTTTCAGGTAGTGCATCACTTAGTGCAGTCACCGATAACAATGATGGCACATATACTGCCACTATCACCAATACGGTAGCAGAGACAGTAAGTATTGCTGGCAGACTTAATGGAACGCTATTATCAGATAATGCTACTGTGGAGTTTGTTCCAGGTCCGGCTGATCCGACCAATGTCAATACAATTATTACAGCAACTGACTTTATCGTAGCAGATGGTAGTCAGGCAAGTATAGTAACAGTGCAGCTAGCCGATGCAAATGGCAACCTGTTGACAGCATCAGGAGGTACAGTAACTCTGACTAGTACAGGTAGTGCAATAGTAAGTGCCGTTACTGACAACAACAATGGTACATACACTGCAGCAGTAACCAATACGGTTATTGAAACGGTAACGCTAGCAGGTCAGATCAATGGCTCCGATATAGTTGATAATGCGAGTATAACATTCATATCTGGTCCGATTAGCGGTGGAGCTTCTGGTACTGAAATCAGTGGTACCAACTTGACTGATGTTGATGATGATGGTATTGAGGAATCAACAGTTAGTATTCAGTTAAAGGATGCTAGTGGTAATAACCTTGCAATTCCTGGAGTGAACGTGAGTTTCGCTAACACTGGAAGTGCAACGTTAAGTGAGTCTACAGTTTTGACCGATGCAAATGGTCAGGCATCCATTACAGTAACTAATACAGTTGCTGAGGATGTGAATGTAACCGCTACAGTTGATCATGATAATGACCTGAATACTGCGCAGATAGCAATTCAGAATGGTAGTCCGTTGATTATCAACTTTATTCCTAAGGATTCAGACGGAGATGGTGCACCAGATGCTAATGAGGATACAAATGGTGATGGTGATCCAACCAACGATGATACAGATGGAGATGGTATACCTGACTTCCAGGATGAAGATGATGATGGAGATGGTATAAGCTCTGTAGCTGAAGACCTCAATGGAGATGGAAACCTTTACAATGATGATTCTGATGGTGATGGAATACCAAACTTCCTCGACAAGTTTGAAGCAGCAGAGGTGAACAAAACCTTCAGCCCGAACGGAGATGGTATTAATGACTTCTTGCAGATTGAAGGAATTGAAGACTTCCCTAACAACGAGGTTCGACTGTTCAATAGAGCTGGTAGTCTGGTATTCGAAATGAAAGGATACAATAACCAGGATAGAGTATGGAATGGCTATGCAAACAAAGGACTGTTGAGAAGCAGTAGCGAAGGTCTTCCTAATGGTACATACTTCTATGTAATTGATCTTAAGAATGGAAAAGGCGTAATAAGCGGGTTCCTAATGATTAAACGATAATTGAAAGAAAAATGAAAAGAATACTGATAACGCTTAGCCTGTTCCTTCTAATTCCGGTGCTTGGAATGGCACAACAGCAAATTTTGAGTACGCAGTATATATATAACAGGTTAATGATTAACCCTGCATATACTGGTCTGGATAGAGGATTATCAATGACAGCTTTCGCAAGAGAGCAATGGGGAGGACTTGAAGGAGCACCCAATACGCAATCCTTTACCATACATAGTCCGATCGACAAGGATCAGACAGCTGCTTTGGGTGGTGTATTTATAAGAGATGAGGTTGGAGTTACAACTCAGAATATTACCTACCTGACAGGCTCTTACAAACTACAGGTAGGAGAGTTGTCATTTCTTTCAGTTGGTTTACAAGGAGGGTTTGTCAATAACAAAATCAGATATTCTGACCTTCCGGATTTTGCCAGAGATCCTGCCTTTTCTGATGGAGATATAAATGAATTCAGACCGAATTTTGGCTTTGGTCTGTATTTTTTCTCGCAGAAATTTCATGCAGGTTTTTCTGTTCCAAACTTTATTCAGAAAGTAGTTGATGATGTAGATAATGTAGCTAACAGGAACGTAGATAGAGTTTATTATATGGATGTTGGGTATCAGTTTAGATTGAGTCCGGAGCTTACTCTTAATACTGATGTATTGGGGAAAGTGCTAATAGGAGACCCAACCCAGATTGATGTGTATTCTATCCTTGGGATTAGGGAAAAAGTTTGGGTAGGAGGTTCGTATAGATCTGAATCCTCGTTCAACGCAATATTTAGAGCTAAGATTGGGAAAGGGTTTTTCATGGGGTACTCTTATGATTTCGCTACAACTAATGAGCTGAGTACAGTTAGTTCAGGCTCACACGAGCTCATGTTACAATTCAAACTGGAAAAGAAATGAAAAGAATAACCATTGTAAGTGTGTTGTTCTTTTTGTTAGGAGGAACAACGTTTGCGCAGGATGAACCTACTTTACGGGATAAATGGCTGGATATCGGAGTTGGTTTTCAAGGGATTCGTTATCAGAGTTTTGATAACCTTACGGAGTTTTCTTCTATAGAAGAACGCCCCTTTGCGAGATTAGGGTACAGACACTGGCTCATGAAAAAGTTTGGAGTTGGTTTCGATGTTTCTTATGGAAAGTTATATGCCAGAAGTTCAGCACTCGTCTTCAGACAAATGGTTTTAGATGCTTCATTTCTGTTGCATTACAAACTATTTGAACGCTCGAAATTCAGTGTATTTGGAAGTGCTGGATTTTCTCTTCTGGATTTTGAACCCGATTCGGGGAATGAAGAGATTCTGGAAAACGCATCTCGTGCATCGCTTCCCCTTCAATTAAATTCTACTTATCAGATGACAGAGAAGATGCATTTGATTTTTCAAGCTGCATATAAAAAACCTATTTCTGATTTGCCTGATTATTTTCAAGTTTCCTTAGGAGTTTCTTTTAACCTCAACAAAGGTAAGGCAACAAAGAAGGCAACGGCTTCGGATATAGCCAGAGTAGAAAGAAATAAACTTAAACAAAATGCTTTGGTAGAACCCAGGGCTATTGAGGAAAAAGCAAGTAATAGGAATCATGAAGTAGTAGTTGGGACTAATTCGACAATAGTGACTAATGATTTAAACAGCAGCAAAAGTAGCGTTAAAGATCTTACATACTCTAGTAGTTTTAATGTAGAAAAAAAGCGCTCAAATCAGTCACTTGATCAGGATGAAGACAAAAATGGAACAAAGTCTGTAGGACAGGCCAAGCTTGATGTTAATCGCATAGTGGGCGAGTACGAGAAGATTAAGGATGTCGAACTTATGGATAAAAGAAAAGTCAATGGATCCAATAATCCTATATTTAGAAATCTAAAAGGTCAGACCAGAATATCTATTGAGGACATCGAACTTAATTCAGATTATGAACTTGACGGAGAATCAACGTTAGAATTTCTTGATCAGATTGCCCTGTTATTGATTGAAAATAAGACTGCTCATCTTAGTATTTATAGCCATGCTAACAAAGGAGAAGATACAGGTTCTTCACCCCGGTCTAGAACAAGAGTGAATGCGGTAAAACAATACCTTATTAACAAAGGGATATCGGATGATCGATTAAACACTAAAGCTTTAACCTTTAGCTTAAAAAACACAACAAACAAGGAAAGCAATAACCGAGTAGACTTGGAGATCATATTCAAGTAGAATAAAAACAGGGTTGATAAAAATAAGTAACAGTAATCTTAGTAAGAAAACGTGTTTATGGGCAGGTGTCTGGTGGCACCTTTTTTGTTATGCTTCATCGGCCTTTGAGAATGGCTATTCATTGTTAAATGTAGTTTATTTACACTCGAGGTTGTTTGAAGGAGGTTTGAGCTTGTTTGTTCAAAATACATGAAATCAAGTGATGGAATCATGAATTTCCTACATGGTTTTTCGATCTAGGTTCTATTGGTTTTTATTTATATGCGGATTTTTCGCAAGCTTCTCTAACAATCTTTCAGCTCAGAATACAAGGAGTTATTACAGCTTAATGAATAATTACCCTGAGAAATCTCTGGCTTTTGGGCTGGGAGTATCTTCTTACTATGGTGACCTGCAAACAACTTCCATCATTCCTCAACCATCTTTTTTTCTTGAATATAGTTTTGGAGTTGGGCCTAATCTTAGTTTGAAGACTGTAGCTTCTTATTATAGAATAGGAGCATCTGACAGAGAAACCAATAGTGAGTCTTTGGTGAGAAGGAATTTGTCTTTCGAAGCGAATAACATGGAAGTTTCTACTTCATTAGAGGTTAGATTACTCAATGCACGTAACGAAAGAAGACACCTTTTTAATCCATACGTTTTTGTTGGAGTAGGAGTAACAACAAACAACCCGTTTGCTTATTACAATGGAAAGAAAGTGATGCTTAGAAAGTTACTCACAGAAGGAGCCGCTTATAGTAATCTAGTACCCGTTTTTCCATTTGGAGCTGGTTTAAGAATTTCAGTTATGCCAATGGCAACGATTATACTTGAAGGAGGGTATAGATTTACGAATAGCGACTATTTGGATGATGTCAGTACGGTATACCCTAATCCAGACCTTCTTAGTCATTTAGGTAGACAACTTTCAGATAGAAGTCCAGAGATTGGATTCTCTCCGGCTTCTCCTGGAGATCAAAGAGGCGGGGCTGAACACAACGATGGATACCTGATAACTAATGTTAAGCTGGAAATGGATTTAGGTAAAGTCTTTAAGGGTATCAATCGAAGAAAACCCAAGTTCAGATAGTTTCTCTAAAACTAGTGAACCGTATGTCAGCTGAATACATACTGATTGTTAATTTTCTAACATTTGAGAACGAAAGGGATACATTAAACCATTAGTACTATAAACTGATGGTTTCTTTGGTTTTAGTTATTCTGGTAGAATGATTTTTTGATTTTTAGATATATGTCAAAATAAAGTATTGTTTCAGGGGGCGTTTATCTCCTTTCATTGTTGTTCAACTGTCTTGGTAGTCGTTTATCGGTTGTTTGGCTTTCTTCAAAAGAAAATTTTAAATGACTTAGCCCAAATACTCAACTTTCAGCATGTATTCGTTCCGTATCGGGCTTAAATCTGGAGTTTCAATATCCATTCTTTGCTTTCTCATGATAGCAATAGATTTACCTGCTCAGAACGCCAAGTACTACAAGGTTTCTCATCCTATTCCTCAACCGTCCATTGCTTTCGGAATCGGGGTATCTTCTTACTACGGAGATCTTCAGACACAAGCGGTTATTCCGCAACCTTCATTATTTGTGGAGTATAATAAGGGAATGACTGAACATCTTGTGGCGAAATTTGCACTCTCATTTTACCGAATTGGTGCATCAGATTCTGATACTGACCCGAGTAAACAAGTTGATTTAAACGCTAGAAACTTATCATTCAGAGCTAACAACTTTGAGTTTTCAAGCATGCTGGAATACAGGGTTTTAGATGGTAGGGAAGAACAGAAATCACTTCTTAATCCATTCTTTTTTGTTGGCATAGGTGTTACAACTAATAATCCAAAGGCAGAGAAGGATGGTAAGAAATACAATTTAAGACCATTAAGAACCGAAAACATCGAATACCCCGGAAGCGCAATGGTATTTCCAGCAGGTCTGGGTATTAGAATTAAACCCGTTTCTATTGCAGTAATCATTTTCGAAATGGGTTACAGGTTCACTTTGACAGATTATTTGGATGATGTCAGTACGGTTTATCCAGATTTTTCCGAATTGTCGAGTGATTTAGCTAGGGAGTTTTCTGATAGAAGACCAGAGATTGGTCTTTCTCCAGGTAAAGTAGGAGGTACTAGGGGGAATCCTGATTTGAAGGATGGCTACATCGTGACTAGCATTAAGCTAGAATTGGACGTGAGATCCTTCTCAAAGTTCAAAAAGAGGAGAAGGCCGAAGTATAGATAAGTTAACCTGACCAACAATGTCATATAAAAATATAACCAGTACTCTAACCAGAGTAAATCTTTCTCTTGTTCTGTTTTTTATAGGAGGACTATACTCTCCGTATGAAAGCAAAACCAATAATCTTAAATGGACAAAGAAGGAGTTTAGTACTAGTGCCAGGTCCGTAACTAGTTTTGCGGAGATAATAGAAGAGGAAAGAGAGTTACTTTTTTTTGGGTGCTATGAAACTGGTAATGTAGAGGTTTACGAAAGAGTTAATGGACAAACCAAATTTAAAAAGTCGCTCATTTTACCAGCAGAGGGATTGAGAGATATAAGTGCCTTCAAGTCGGGTGATGGGCAATATACTGTTGCTATCGCAAGTGAACTCGCAGGTACGGTTATGGTATTACAGTTTCTAGAAGATTCTCATAGGCTCACTTTGGTAAGGTCATACAGAGCACAGGAGGTCTCGTCAATCGCAATATCAGATTTAAATGCAGATGGCTTCCCTGATTTTTTAGTTGGGGCAAAGCACAGAGATTCCTTTTGGTTGGAAAATAAAAAAAATCAGGGGTTTACTAAAAGATCGTTAGGTGAGCAGTTTGTTGATATAAAGCAGATTCGATCACTGGATTACAATAAAGATGGTTATCCAGATATATTGGCTGCCAGTGAAAAGCAAAAAGGGATTGTTATTGGAATAAACAATACTGATGGAACGTTTGAATTAAAACCATTGGTAACGGGTGTTAGTGGTGTGTTAGATTTTTCAGTAAAAGATATTGATAACGATCAGGATCAGGATATTGTAGTTGCCTCTTTTAAGAAAAAAGGAATAACTGTCTTTAAAAATGTTGGGGGGAAGTTTGTTAAACATGACTTCGGTAAGATCAAGAACCCTACATCTATAGCCGCAATTGATTTATCAGGCCAAGGAGACCTGAGCTTTTTAGTATCTTCTTTTGAAAAGTCTTATGTCACTCTCTTTTACTCAAAGGGTGGAGAAATCAAAGAAACTCGTTTAGACCTTAACTTATTGGAGCCCACCAAATTGAGTGTGCAGTCAATTGATGATCAGCACTTTAGGGTGATGGCTAGCTCTTTTGCTACAGGAAGGTTTACAGAGATAAACTTGAATTTGTTATCTGAATAACACTTGAGTTACGAGTTCTAAACTTTGTTAGTGTGATAGTTGGTATGTGGAGGTCTTTCACCTTTATTTTTTTAATATTTTGTGTAGTTGGTCTATCCGCTCAGGAACCAACTGTTCAAGCTACCCTATTGTCAGCTTCGGATGTTGGTTCTGGTACACTCACTTTATCTTGGACCAGAGGTGATGGGTCAAATATCTTAATCTTGGCTAAGGCTTCTTCAGCTGTTGATGCTACCCCTTCAGATAATACTTCTTACACGGCAGACCGTTTTGGATCTGGTTCTCAGATTGGTTCCGGAAATTTTGTTGTTTATAGCGGTACGGGTACGTCTACCACTATTCGTGGATTGAGTTCAAATACTACCTATCACTTTGAGGCATTTGAGTTTAACACTGGTGGTGCTCCAAGTGATCCGGATTATTTACTTACTTCTTCGCCAGCATCAAGTACTACGACTACTGTCCCGTTAACCTTGTATAGTTTCCAATCCGGTAATGCAGAAAACGCTACTACATGGACTACAAATTCTTCTGGTGCTACTTTGGTGAATGCCGCAGTGCCTGGTCCGGAGGATGCTGTAGTGGTCTTGATAAACCGAACTGTTACAGTTACGGAAAACGACTTTGATCTTGCCTCATTGAATGTCAACCTCAATAGTACATTAGACCTGGGAGGTACCACAGGACACACTTTTACATCCTTGGATGGAACTGGTTTGATGCGTTCAACTAATGAATTTCCCGGTAGTACAACTAACAACTTTATAACTACATCTGGTGGTACATTTGAGTATTACGACACAGGGGTAGCAGCTTTAACTACTGGTGATCAGTTAACATACAACAACCTGATTTTTGATAATTCTGACTTAACAATTGGTATTGACCTAACGGTTAACGGAACCTTTATACTGGAAAATGATAGCGATATAACAATAGGAGATGATGCTACAGTTAGGAATATCACATGGACTGGGGATGTGTCGATTGATGGAACTTCGAGTATTTCGATTAGAACGGGTGTGGCTTTGACAGAGCACCTAGTAGATATTGGTGGAGATTTTACTAATAACGGGTCTGTTCGCTTTACAGCGCAGGGTAGTCCTAATTACACAGCTGATCCAAGTGTAGGAACAGCAATTGTTACTTTTTCAGGAGCTTCAGATAATGTTCTTACCTGTAATGGTACCACAGACTTTTATAGGCTTATTCTGGACAAAGGGTCAGATAGAACCTTTTTGTTAACCGTTAATTCTTCGAATGTTTCAAATTTTGAGTTATATGGAACCACAAATGACAACAATACAAATTCTGCGAATCCACCCGATGTTTTAAAAGCATTGTGGATAAGAAATGGAACCCTAAAGCTAAATGATAACATCAATATCGTTTCGTTAACTGAAGGGTCAAAGCATTTCTATGTTCCGAGCAATGGAGGATTATGGGTAGATGGTGCTTCAGTTGCTTTATCCACTGGTTCAAGTAGTGGAGGAAGCCAGGGAGTAGCTGTCTACGGCCTATTAAGATTAACCAGTGGTACTATTACCGGGGGAGATGGTCCTGGGATCAATTACAGAGATAACGCGGAAATTTTGATTGAAGGAGGAGTGATGACCCTTGCTCAATTCAGAAGAGCAAATTCAGGGTCGGCAAACAACAAGGCTTCTTATACCCAAACCGGTGGTACAGTAACTTTTAACGGAGTTGGAAGGAATAATGCGAATGTGGCGCGTTTTGATATGGAGTCAACTGATCTTTCAGAAGCGCAGAGTTCTTTTACCATGACGAGTGGAACTTTGATAATCAGCGACCCAAATGCTACAACTGGGGGGATTAGTATTCAGACCAGACCTCAGGACTTTTCGGTAACTGGAGGAACGATAATAGCTGAAGTTACTGATGCAAATAACTTTGGTATAACCTTGCCAGGTCCTTTGCATAATTTGACTCTTAGAGAAGATGGGGATGGAGCAACTGGTGATATTCGCCCAATGAATGATTTAATTGATTTGACAAACCTTGAAGTACAGAATGATTTGATTCTGGATGTTGGGGTAGAATTGTTTATGGATGACGATTCACTTACAATTGGAGGAAATCTAACAATAAACTCAGGAACAACATATACTCCAGGAACTAATGTAACTCAGTTTAACGGTGATGCCAGTCAAACGCTGACAATAGAAGGAGCCATAACAGGAGGTTTTAATGATGTTACTGTCAACAAGAGTTCCGGAACTTTAGGTGTATCAACTTCTTCTCCAGCTACAATTGCCATTAATGATGAGCTTACTCTTTCGGGCGGAACGTTTGACGATAATGGAAAAATTATCACGGTTTCAGGGAATCTTCAGAATAGTGCAACTCATACAGGCAGTGGAAGCATTCAATTGAATGGGACTAATACACAAATTATTTCAGGGGATGGATCTGGTACTTTTCAAAACTTGAACTTGCTTAATACCAATGCCGCTACCGCACCCATTTCCACATCGGCTAATATTACGGTTAATGGTGTTTTGACTTTTTCAAATGACAAGCTTCTGAATATTGGAGCTAATAACTTGTCATTCGGAATAGCAGGGTATAGTAGTGGACAAAGTACAGCCAGATATATTCAAACGGCAGGCAATGCTTCAGATGGTGGTGTAACAAAGACTTTTTCTGAGAATGCTACTGGGTATGTAATTCCTGTTGGAACCAGTACAGATTACCTTCCAGCAACCTATACCTTTACTGCTACTACATTTGGAAGTATTACCGTAACTCCTGTGTCAACTAACCATCCCATTTTAGGGGCGGGGAATACGGGAGTTGGAGCTTATTGGGTCGTTTCCGAAAGCGGTTGGGTAATTCCCTCAGTTACACACACATATCAATACCCGACAAACGGAAGTGATGGAGCTTACAGAGCGGGAAGATACTTTAGTGCCAATTGGAATGATTTAGGAGATGCAGGCAGTCCAGGTCAAGTGGTTGAAGGAAGTGATCAACTTACTATTACTGGAGTGACTTATTTTCAAGGTGAATTTACTGCAGCTGATGCGTTTTCTGATCCTGTGACATATTATGCCCGTACCGATGGCAATTGGGGTGATGCGTCAACCTGGTCGACAGTTACCCATGGAGGCGTGACTGCTGTTACAACACCAGGAGCTTTAGATGTTGTAATTATCGGTGACGGAGATACTAATAACTATACAGTTACTGCCGAGGCAGACACTAAACATGCAGCGGCACTGACTATTGCCTCAGGGTCTACTTTGAATTTAGCCTCAACTTCTGGGCATACCTTTTCTACTGTTGATGGTGTTGGGACATTAAGAATTTCTTCTGCTAACTTTCCATCAGGAGATGCAAGTGCTTTTCTTGGAGCATCAGGAGGAACCGTGGAGTATTTCGATGGTGCCTCAGACTATACCATTCCAGATATATCTCCGGCAACTTATAATAATCTTACAGTCAACACTAATGGAAATAGAAGGATTACAATGCCTGATCAATCCATTACGGTTCATAACAATTTCACAATTGGATCGGGTACAAATACCAACCGGGTTCAAACCTCGCAAAACGCATCCGCGGGAGATATTACCATAAATGGTAATTTAGTCATTGAATCCGGAGGATTTTTAAGAATCAGAGATGGGGGATCTCCAATAACACGTAACATTACGATACTAGGAGACCTGAATATTGAAGGGGATTTGAGACCAAATAATACGACCAATTCCACTGGGTTGACACTTACAATTTATGGTAATGTAGTTAATAATGGAGCATTGGATCTGGCAAATACTAATGTCTTCGTTCGAACGGTTTTTACTTCGGTAGATAATACTACTATCTCAGGTACTGGAGCTACCATGGATTTTTACTCTATAGAAGTAAATAAAGGTACTTCAGCTTCAAGCTTACTGGAAGTTACCTCCAGTAATTTCGCTTTACTGGGTGACCCAGGACTAATCCTTACTAATGGTACTTTCAGATTAACTACTGCTACCACGATTACCGCTTCCTCTACGTCTTTGACTATACCTTCAACAGCTGCATTATCAGTCAATGGAGGGACTATTGATATAGCTACTGGAGCTGCAAACGCAAATGATTTACTACTGAATGGAGAATTGGAAGTAATAACAGGAGCAGTCAATGTGGGTAATGCGGCTAACGATAATAACAATGATATAGAGTATGCAAGCATAGGCACTCCAACAATCGATATTCAGGGGGGAACCCTTTTTGTGAATGGTCAAATAAGACGAAGTGCAGTAAATACCAATGGTTCTTTAACCTACAGTCAATCTGCAGGAGCTGTTACTATTAATGGAAGAAACCAATTAGCAACCAGAGGTAAGCTGGAAGTAGCAAATAACGGAGTATTCAACATGTCAGGTAGCAGTACACTTACCATTGTAAGGGGAGGTGGGACTTCATTTGATGACCTACATTTAAGGCCTTTATCTTCAACGGTCTCCGGAGGGAGTATAGTTTTTTCACCAGGGACTAGCGGAGGTCAAACCTATACTATGGATTCAAATATTGCTTTAAATGACCTAATCATAACTGGAAATGGAGCAGGGAATACAGCGACCGTTGAGCTTGATGTTTTTGGACTGACTTTGAATGGTGGTTTAACACTTTCAGAGGCAAACAGCACTTTAAATACAAACAACCTCGATGTGATCATAGGAGGAGACTTCTCGAATAATGGGGCTTATAATGTAGGAACCGGCAACACAACATTTAACGGTCCAGGAGCGCAATTGGCAATCTTTAATACGGCTATCAGCTTTGATGACCTGATTGTGAATAAACCTTCAGGAACTTTGACCTTTTCAGGTACTAATGACCCAGCAGTTAATAGCGACCTTACAATTAGTAGTGGCACATTAGAAGATGGAGGTCGAACCATCAATGTTCTTGGTAATGTGATTAATAATGCTTCGCATTCCAGTGGTACCATGGGAGTTGGAGGTATTGCATTTAGTGATGCAGATCATAACATGAGTGGTTCAGGAGCTTTTGGCAATATTACTTTAAATGGGACGGGTAGAACGGTTACAGTCGGTGATGCCATAACGATCAACGGTGATTTAGATTTTGCGGGAACCGTGGTAATGGATATATCCAACAATGCTTTAGCTTTTGATGAACTAAGTACTATTTCAGGTAGTTCATTTTCAGCCAGCAAAATGATTAGAACATCATCTAATAATGGTATCATAAAGAACTATCCGGCAAGTGCTTCCAGTTTTACCTACCCAGTTGGAGTCAGTACCGATTATACTCCTGTAACAGTTAATCTTACAGCTAACTCGGCTACAGGTACAGTGACTTTAGCCTTGTTTAACGAAGCACATCCTTTAACGACTGATGCAGCATCAACAGAATTATTATATTATTACAGGCTGTCCAGTACAGGGCTTTCTGGTATTACTGCCGACCTTACCTTTAACTATGTACAAGGTGATGTTCAAGGTGCCGAAGGATCCTATTTTGCTGGAAGAGTAACGGGAGGTGCCTGGACACCTGGAGGTGGAGAAGCAGGGCTTGTCAATTCGGTGAACAATACCATATCATATACAGGTGTGAATTTTGTAACGGGCGATTTTACAGCTGGTGAAACCGGTGAGTTTGGAACTCCAGCAGTTTATTACAGTCGAAATGCTACAGCAGGGTCAGGTGGAGATAACTGGGAAAATGCAAGTGCCTGGACATTTAATAGTGATGGCACTGACAGTGCGCCTTTACCACTTTCAGCTCCGGTTGGAAACAGTGTTACTATCGGTTCAGGGCATTCTGTCACCGTAACTACTTCTACGAGAAGCTCATTTGAATTAATATTGAATGGTACGCTGAACTTAGGCTCAACTATTAACCATACTTTCGGTAATGTTACAGGCACCGGAGAACTATCTTTGGAGGCTACTCCGAGCAACAACTTTAATTTCCCTTCTGCAGATATTAGTGCGTTCCTTGGTACTGTAAATTATACTGGGTCTACCAATGATGGAAACCTGATTAATACTCCACCAAGTTTTAATGCCATATCATTTACTGGAACCAGTGCTAAGAGTTTACAGAATGTTGCATTTGACATTACAGGTACATGGAATATGTCGTCCGGAACCATTAATCAAACTAATAATACGATCACTACTTTGAATGGTGATTTTAACAACACCGGTGCAACTTTCAATGCGAGCAATGGTACAATGGTGCTTGGGGGAACTGGAGTCCAGAATATAACAACAAGTTCAGGTAGTTCTACCTTTAACAACCTGACTATTTCAAATACTAGTGGTACGGTCAATTTAATGAATGATATTGCTGTAAATGGTGCTCTCACGCAAAATGCTTCCACTTCAATGGATTTAAATAGCAATGTGATAACCGGAACTGGTGATATTACCATCAATGGAACAGTCAATACATCTAATGCAAATGGTTTATCTGGAGGAGTATCCACATCGTTTGCTAATACGCTAAATAGTGTAACCCTTAATAGTGGCTCGAATATCGTTTATGATCTTGCTGGTGCACAAACCATATCGGCCAGAGCAGATTATCAAGGGCTAGAAGTAGGAGGAAGTGGCACCAAATCTCTGGATGGTAGTACCACAATTTCCGGAAATCTTAACATTGCTGCAGGTGATTTGTCTATTGGAGCTAATCTGCTAAGCCTTAATGGAACTTTATCAGGAGCAGGAACTATAACAGGTAGTGCCACATCAGATATTGTAGTTGGAGGAACAGGGACTCTGGGAACTATTGATTTTACAACTGGTGGTGAAACACTTGGTGATTTTACAATGAACAGGTCAGCAGCAGGAATAGTGAATGTGAATGAAGATTTTACTATAAGAGATAACCTTGTACTCACGGATGGAAGAATAATGATGGGAGTTGGGAGTAGTGTTACTCTGGGAGCTTCTGGTAATGTGGCCAATGTAACAGGGGGGAGTTCCACTTCTTACATAGGCACCGACCCTGTAGATGACGATGATAATGACACAGGTATCGGGGTATCATTTTATCTTAGTACGGATGAGTTTCATTTACCAATTGGGTTCAACCCTTATTTCCCTATCGCAATAAGCTGCACTGGGTGTGATGGTACTCAGAGTTTTTTTGGAAGGGTCAGAAGAGGACCATATAATACTCCCCCTTCAAGTGGAGGGAGAGTAAGAGATGATGTGGTAAGAGGTATGTGGGAAATATGGTTAGCAAGTGGTACGACACCTGTTACTTTAGGTATTCAATTAAGCTGGGATGGGTCTGAGGAAGATAATACGCTTGGTAATGATGTTGGAATTAGTATTTATGACACCAATTTACCATTGGCATCGCGTTTTTGGAATGTTGGTGACAACATAGGACCAAAAGCAGGTTCTAATCCCTATTTTAAGGAAAGAGATGTGACATTTACTGGAAACGGAAGTATTTATTTCGCAATAACCAATGATGTTTCACCTCTTCCGGTAACCCTTATTTCATTTACTGGTCAATTGAATAATGAAAGAGCAGTGGAGTTAAATTGGCAAACAGCTTCTGAAACTGATAATGATCATTTTTCGGTTCAACGGTCTCTTGATGGTGGACAGACGTTTAAGGATATCGGTTTTGTACCAGGAAATGGAAGTACCAATGCACTTCATAATTACTCTTTTACCGATAAGTCAGTGCCTAATCAATCTGGGTTTATTCACTATAGGTTAAAGCAAGTTGATTTTTCCGGAGCGTTTGAATTCAGTCCGATTGTGGCGGTAGCCATTCATGAAACTACCCAGGCTTCTAAACCGAGCTGGAGATTTTATCCTAATCCAACCGATGGGGATAATTTTGAATTGGTATTAACCGACTCTTCAATATCTCTTAAAGAACAATATATGTTTAGGCTGGTTGATGCTTCCGGGTTGGTAATCAGAAGTAGTAAACAAGGAATTAAGAATGCTTCGAACTGGGTTAAAACCCAATTAAAGGAAATCCCCGATGGTATGTACTTTTTGATGATAACTACACCGGGAAAGACAGATCGTTTGAGACTAATAAAAAGGTGACAATGTTAAAGTCCGATTGACATGCCCATTGAAGCCTGATAGTAATATGGAATGCTGGAAAAGTAACTCTTTCTATTAACCTGAAGAGTCATTTTCACTTTTCGGGACAGCTCACGTTGAACCCCTAATTGAACTGGTATTGACATTTTCGTTCCTATGGGCTCAGATGTGTTCCTTCTGGATATATGATTAAAATGCCCAACCGTGATTCCAGTGCCAATATATACATCGAACTTCTTTTTGGATAGAAGCATATAATTGGCCATTAGAGTGCCTTCAACTACTTGTTCGTAAAAACGTGTTCCTGTACTTGGTATATCAATGAATATATCCCCGAAAGCCGCATCAATTCCGAATCCAAACTTACCGGTTCCCCAATATTTGTAACCTATTTTGGTTAAAAGACTACCTGTATTCTTTTCCGACTCGATTATCTCTTCACCACTTTGTATATGAAAACCAATACCTAATTCAACCCAATGATTGGGTCTCAGGAATTGAGCATTAGCTACAGAAGTAGTAATAATTAGAAGTAACCAGACAATAACACCTTTTTTCATTTGTATAATAGATTTGTCACAAGCCTACCTAGGCGAGTGGGATTTACATACATATTTCTAATAGGCGCGTGGTGCGAATGTGTCAAACAACATTTCGGTGAATTGCCCGACAATGAGGTCAAGGAATAACTTTTGATGCAAACCAGTCTAAATGTCGTTTATACATCTATTTTGTTATTCGAATGCAAAACAATGGCTTTCGTTTATAATTCACAAGAAATTGAGAATATATTTTATTTTAAAACACTAAATTTTATGTTGTTCACATATATTTATTTGTTGTTCAAATAAATTCTTGTTTCTGCGAATCTGGGGTGGTTTTGGTATTAAAGCTTAGATTAGGCCTGCTAATTCACTTAGAGTTTCGATGGTAATGAATACCGATCAGTTTACTGAGCTTTGTTCACTAACGTTCGAAACAATGACCATTTTCGATCAATATTGATAAGCAGCGATAACTATATTTCAGCGAAATCTAGCTTTTAGAGCCCTCATTGTTGATCTTAGTCTTTGGTATTCTTTTTGAACAATGACGTTCAACTCTATCAACAATGCTCAAAAACTACTTTAAAATTGCCTTTCGAAACCTGATTAAAAGGAGTATAACCTCGTTTGTCAACCTGGCGGGATTGAGTATAGGAATAACATTAACAGTTCTGTTGATTCTCTATGCCAAGTATGAACTCGACTATGATACTTTTCACCCAGAGCCAAGTAGCACATATCGCCTGCTTAGGAATGAAAACTTAGGAGATAATACACAGTTACTGGCAAAAACAAGCCCGGCAATCATGTTATCTATGGAGAGCGATTTTTCTGAGGTACAGCATGTTACGCTTTTATTTAAACATTGGAATACACCACTCTTAAGTAAAGATGATGTTGGCTTTTATGAACAGGATTTGTTGTTTGCAGACTCAGCTTTCTTCAGAGTATTTGGTTATGAATTGCTGAGAGGAGATGTCAGGACAGCTCTCTCTGCCCCCAATAGCATGATTATATCCGAACGAATGGCCAAAAAGTACTTTGGTGATGAAGACCCCATTGGTAAGACCCTACGATATGAATTGAAACAAGACTTGTTAATAACCGGAATAGTCAAAGAGAAAGGCAGAGTAGGTTCACATTTCGATTTTGATTTTCTGGTATCCATGCCCACGCTACCTCAGGTTATGTCTTTGGGGATTCTGACAGGAAGGTATAATGGTTTCTATAGTTATGTTCATTTACAACCCGGTACGAATATCGACTTATTCAATGATAAATTTCAGGTGTGGTTGCATGATAGATTTCCAGAGGAAATTATTCGCTTTCAACCTCTCTTAGATATACACCTTCACTCTCAGGCAATATCAGAAATTAAACCTCAGAGTGATATAATGTTTGTTAGAGTAGTGGTGATTATCGCTATAGTAATTATTGTTCTGGCCACAATTAACTACATCAATTCGGCCATATCTACCTCAATTGAAAGACTAAAAGAAATGGGAGTCCGAATGGTTTCGGGAGCTTATGGAAAACAAATATACTTCCAGTTTGTGCTGGAAGCAGTTCTTACCATAGGTATAGCCGTTTGTGTTTCATTGACAACACTTTACTTTTTAATTGATCCTTTTAATGCACTTTTAAATACACAGTTAGTGATTGACCCCATTGGACAATGGACTATTTGGGGACTTATTGCAGGGTTAATACTATTAACCGCTTTGGTATCGGGTATGGCGCCAGCCATTGTTATTCTGAGAATGGAACTTACTGATGTATTGCTAAATGTGGTGACTTTGGGAAGGATTGGTTATCTGAGAAAAGGATTGATGGTTTTTCAGTTTGTCATTTCAGTGGTATTAATAGTGGGTGCTATTACTATCAATCGACAGGCATCCTTTGTGAAGTCAAAAGATCTTGGTTTCGATCAAATGGGGGTTATGGTAGTTCCTATTAGAGATAGAGGGATACACTCTGGTTATGAGAGTTTTAAAGACAAAGCTTTGGCTTTGGCAGGTGTGGTGTCAGTTTCCAGGGCAAGTGCTATACCAGGTCGCCCATTTGAAACGGCTTATTACAAACCAGAGGCCGAAGAGCAAGACTCGATTCTAATGAATGTCAATCATATTGATGATGACTATTTTGAAACGCTGGGCATTCACCTTTTAACCGGGATAGACTTTGAGTTTCTTAAAGCTACAGAGGTTAACCCTGTAATAGTTAATGAAACGCTGGTGACAGCTTTTGGCTATGAAGATGCTACTGATGCACTAGGGAAGAATATCTTTCATAATGGAGAAAGGTTCAAAATAGTGGGAGTAGTTCAGGATTTTAACTATGAGACACTACATAACAGAATTCAACCATTGGTTCTTCATCCAGATAAAAAACTGGAAGATTTTATGATTGTCAGATTTGAAGGAGGAAATGATCAGAAAGTATCAAAAACGATGGCCACACTATGGTTATCCAGTGCCTATGAGCAACCTTTTACTCATTCCTTACTAACCAACGATCTGGATGAACTATATCAATCAGAAAGGATTTGGGGAGATATAGGGAGTCTGTCTATGATTGTTTCGGTAATCATAGGAGCTTTAGGAGTTTTCGGGCTGGTATCATTAGTAGTACAGAAAAGGTTTAAAGAAATGGGCCTTCGAAAAGTCTTTGGTGCAAGCCACGCCAATATTATAGGGATCATATACAGCGAGTTTTTTGGCATTCTCTTTATTACATTATTATTGGCAGTTCCGGCTGGATATTTTCTGTCTCAGCTCTGGCTTCAGGATTTTGCCTACAGGATTGATGTACCACTAGATAGCTTTTTGATAGCCATGACATTGTTAGCTTCGGTTACCTGCGTTGCAGTGCTGTTTCATACGCTTAGAGCACTCTCTAAAGAACCAGTCAATGCCCTTAGTGATTAGTGTTGTCTCTGGTAAACCTCTTCACAAGATTTGTTCTTCTGGTTGAAAAAACTTATTATCATTCCATTAAACATTTGGACGTATGATTTTAGGAGTTTCAGGATGGCTTGGTAATAAATTGAATATCAAAGAAAGTAATGTGAGAATAGGTTTTGTGGTAGCCTTTTTGGCGTTTGGTGCAGGGCTAGGCTTTTATCTAATTCTTTGGTTGGTTAAAGTACTTTCAGGCGAATAGTATCTTACACATTTTCGCAAAACAGCACTTCAAATAATGCTTATTAATTAAGCCTGACTGGTTGCATCAATAGAATGATGAAGAAAGTAATCGTAATTGGAGCAGGAGCCTGGGGTGGTTGGACTGCTTTTCATCTGCAGAAAGCAGGTTGTCAGGTTACTTTGATTGATAAGAATGGTCCTGGTAACACCTTAGCTGGTAGTGGAGGTAAAACCCGAATTATTAGACTGGCCTATGGTGGAAGTGAGGTTTATACAGACCTTACGGAAAGGTCATTTGCCTTATGGGAAAAGTACACCACTATGTGGAATGAACAATTGCTTCACTCAAAGCCGGCATTGTGGATGTTTCGGAATATTGAACCTAAATACGCTGAAATGTCAGAGCCCTTAATGAAACAGCGAGGTTATGAACTTGACCAACTGTCGATTCAAGAGCTTACAAAGAAGTATCCAAAGATAAATTTCAAAGACATTACTGCTGCATACTGGGAGCCCAATGCTGCTTATCTCGAGGCCAGCAGGTCATGTGGTATTGTTAGAGATCAGTTTGTTAAAGCAGGAGGAAAATATCTGGAAGAAGCAGTCGTAAACCTGAATCACAAAGGAGCAAAGATTACTGGTGCAGCACTGTCTACAGGAGAGGTGTTAGAGGCGGATTATTATGTGCTGGCCTGTGGCCCTTGGCTAAGGGAATTGGTACCGGAAATGGAGAAGCATATTCACATTTCCAGGCAGGAGGTTTATTATTTCGAAACTCCTGACAACTATAGCCAAATGCCAATATGGGTAGAGTTCAGAGAAGGTGATAAGATGTACTATGGTATTCCAGATCATTTTGGTCAAGGTTTCAAGTTTGCCTATGATGAAAGAACCTGGTCATTAAACCCAAGTAAAGATGACCGTGAGATAACTTCAGAAATTCTGAATAAGATGAAGTCCATTCTTGCCAATCGATTTCCTGAATTAGCTGAAACAAGTGTTTTGAAACATCATGTATGTGTATATGAAAATTCAGCTGATGGAGATTTTATTATCGATGCTCCATCTGGCTGTTCTAATGCATTAATGTTAGCCGGTTCTTCAGGGCATGGCTTTAAAATGGGGCCGGCAATTGGAGAGCTGGCAACAGCTCATATCTTAAAGAATGAGGTTATTCCTTATGAATTTTCTATCCCCAGATTTGCGGGAACGGAACAAAGAAAAAGTCAATACGAAGTTTAATCAATGATTCCAACTACTCTGGCTGGAGCTGCAGAAGCACCCTTAATCTTGAGAGGGAAAACGGCTACTTTAAATCCATGCGATGGAAGCGCTTTTAGATTTGTCAGTTGTTCCATATGAAGATATTCCCTATCTCTACCAACAAGGTGCGCCTGCCAGAATAAGTTAGGGTCGTTAGTCTCTTTGGCCTTTTTTACCAGATATTTCAATGGCAAGTCAAAACCCCATTGATCTATGCCCATTACTTTCACACCTTGCTCGATTAACCATTCGGTAGCCGCTTTGCTCATACCAGTACCTTTTTCTACAAAATCATTTCCTCTTAACTGATCCCGATCAGTCCGAATCAAAACGATTGTGCCCTTGGAAATAACAGCACCAGATTTTTCAAGATCACTCTTGACATCATCAACGGTGATTTCATCGAAGTCCGCTTTATGGCTCATGTTTAATACCACTCCCGGTCCATAAAGCCACTCCAATGGTATCTGGTCAATGGTTTTTGCTGGCTTGCCCTCAACAGTAGGGTGATAATGCCATGGGGCATCAATATGGGTAGTGGCATGCACACCCATTCCCTTGATTTTATCATCAGCCCAGCCTTTAAAGTCTTTGGGGAATAAACGTTTGGGCAGTTTAAGAAAATGCCTGATTAGAAAACCTCCCTTTTTATGAGCTTTATTCTTAACCTTAATTCGCATGAACCAGGGATCTTCTTTCTTGTATTCGATAGTTTTGGAGAGGTCTATAATCTGCATGTTTAAATATATTTTCTCGAAATTATAAATAATAATGGGCTTGTAAATAGCTCTTTTACAATGGTTTGAAATAAATCCAGATATTTTTTTCTATTCGTTGTAAGAAATTGAATATCACTAAGTACTAACTTATTGACAATTCGCTAAATGACTGAACAGCAGCAAAACGAAATCTTCAATAGCTGGTTAAAGCAGCATAGAGCCATACTGTTTAAAATAGTAAAGGCATATGCATTTAACCATCAGGATCAGGAAGATATCTTTCAGGAGATGGCTGTTCAGATATGGCGATCTGTCCCAAAATTCAGGAATAACTGCGCAGTAACCACCTGGATGTACCGCATTGCACTTAATACTGCTCTGAAATGGAGTGTTAGGGAGCGCAAACACCAGAACGGGCGAGAAGGATTGGAACATACAGCATACATTTTGACAGAACAGTCTGATTTTAAAGATGAGAGATTGGAGTGGCTGTATGAACAAATCGCCCGATTGGATAAGGTAGATAGGTCTTTATGTCTCTTAATGTTAGATGGGTTTAGCTACAAAGAGATGTCAAAGATTGTAGGTATTTCAGAAAGTTATGTAGGTGTAAGGATTAACAGAATCAAGAAACACCTCACTCAACAATCAGAAAAAGTATCATAACATGGAGTTTGAAGAGATGAAAAAAATATGGGACGCGCAGAGTAATCAGGCAATGTATGCTATAGATGAGGCTGCATTACGTAATAGAGTAATAGCTAAGAAGGCTAAAGCCAGAAAGTTGGCAGGCTTGACAGAAAAGATATTTATCGGAGCTAATATTTTCGCAGGTAGCATAATAGTTGTCGCTAGTGTGATAAAAGACAAATGGAGTGTCTCAGGTTTGATTATGACTGCATTCATGTATTTCATTGCAGGATATATAGTTGTAAGAAGAAACAAGAGATTGAAGTCTCAGGATAAATTTGAGCGGACTATGCTTGGAGACCTTGATAATGCTATAGCCACAGCTGATTATCAGGTTAATTTTTCCAGATCCAGCAGATACTACCTGGGGGTAGTTGTCGGATTGTCATTGACATCACTTTTAGAAGCGAACTCGCCTTGGTGGGTAGTGGTTTTAGCAGCCCTGTTTTTCATACTCACCTATATAGGTGCAAAATGGGAGTACAGAACATTCTATGCTTCGCAAAAGAAAGAACTCAGATCCATGCGAGACAAACTAGTGAGCATGGACAATGACGAACCTCACGCTGGTTTTGATCAAGCCATCTGATCGAGTATAAACAAAGATTTATTTAAAAGAATAGAAGGGAAAGCTCCTTAAAGGGAAAACTATGGCCTTTTCCGAAACGGATAAATGAAAAGAATAAAACAATGAGAGCATTAATATTAATAGTACTGGCACTTTTCATAGCATTAAGCCTGCATTCACAAACAGCAGAAGGCAAGTGGTATGGTGAAGTTGGAGGAAGTAAGAATAAGATACAGTTTGTTTTCCACTTAAGCGAGGACAATGGAGAGTGGACAGCCATTGTAGATATACCTAGTCAGAATCTTAAAGGTCTGAAGACGAGGAAAACTGAGTTTACAAGAGATTCTTTATACATAGATGGGAAGAATCTGGGGTTTGAATATTCAGCAAAACTGGAAAAGAGTGTTGAGCAATTTCTTGGGGTTTTCAAAGAAGGAGTCAATCAAGTAGCGTTAAACCTGAGCCGTGAAAAACCTGATATTGTTAGAAAAGTCAGACCTCAGGAGCCTGTTAAACCTTACCCATATAGAGAGGAGGAGGTTGTCTTTAAAAATAGGAAAGACAATATCACTTTGGCAGGAACCCTTACGCTTCCAGAATACAATGGAAAGCAATTTCCAACGGTAATATTGATTACTGGGAGCGGCCCTCAAAACAGAGATGAAGAGATATTTGGGCACAAACCATTTTTAGTATTGGCCGATCACCTCACAAGGTTGGGGATAGCAATACTTCGCTTTGACGATAGAGGTGTTAACGAGTCAACAGGCAATTTCACGGAGGCGACAACAGCTGATTTCGCTACAGATGTTGAAAGTGCTATTTCGTATTTGAAAACAAGAAGTGAAGTCGATAAAGAGAGAATAGGGCTAGTGGGGCATAGTGAAGGTGGAATTATTGCGCCTATGGTGGCGGCAAAGTCTAAAGATGTAAGTTTTATTGTCTTACTAGCTGGCACGGGAGTTTCTGGCTTCGAAACAGTGTTAAGACAATCCATTGATATGCGAGGTTTTCCAGTAGCTGATGAAGAAGCCTTTAAGGAATTTATGACAAACGTACTTAAAATTGCTTCAGCAGATAAAGAGTTGTCTCTTGTTAGAAAAGAGCTGACTTCTTACTACGATAAGTCTGCTTTTTTTAATGCTGCGGTCGGAGAAACAGAACAGAGAACTCAGATATTGAAAGATCTTGTGGAGGCTCGAACCAGTAAATGGGTACGCTATTTTTACAATTATAACCCTGCCGATATGATCGAAATAGTGGAGTGTCCTGTGCTTTCAATAAATGGAACAAAAGACATTCAGGTGAATGCAGAGGTAAATCAGGCTGGAATCAAAGCAGCACTTGAAAGGGGAGGAAACAGAGACTTTCAGGTAATCGCTTTGGAAGGTTTAAACCACTTTTTTCAAGAAGCTGAAACAGGAGATATGAAGGAGTATGCTACAATTGAGCAGACCTTTTCACCAAAAGCTATGAAGATAATTTCAGATTGGATTTTGAAACGAGTGAAATAGGAGCAAATAAATCATTACAAATTGGAAGTTAGGTTTATTGTTCTCCTCAGGAGAGGTGTCCAAAGGACGAAGGGAGTGCTTTCTTTAAGATTAAGTACGAAACTTCGATAAAATTCAGCTAGACAATTAGGAGGGGAGATCGCTTAATAATAAAGGATAATTGAGTCTTTTAATTGATTTTGATTCGCATCATATAATCATCTTGAAGTTCACTACCTAATTGAAATTGACGTATATCAAAAATCTCCAGACCTTGACGTTTATAAAACTCAATGGCCTTTTTATTTTCTTGCCAGACACCCAACCATAGGTGGCTGGCATTTTTTGATTTTGCCCTCTCCAATGCAAATCGGAAAAGCGCTTTTCCAATTCCCTTTCCCTGAGTACTGGATTTAACATATATGCGTTCTATCTCAACTTGTTCTTTGGTCAGGTTCAATTTTAAATAACCTATAACGATATCGTTTTGCAGAGCGAAGTAAAACTCTGATGAAGGAGTATTCATTTGCTCCCTGATGTACTCTGGAGTAAAACTTTTTGATAAGTATGCCGAAAGGTTTTCTGCTGAGTTTTGTACTTCAAAGGTCTCCTTGAAAGTGAGCTTTCCAAGTTCACATAGGCTGTCAATTTCATTTGGAGCTACAGGTCTGATCAAAATCTCTTGCGACATTACGGTTTTTGGTTATGTTTTTTTGCTAGGTCAAATGCAAAAAAAGAAGAACAAACCATAAAGCCAACCATCCTTTCGCAAAAGGAATTATTGCACCAAGCCCAAGCATGTTTCATCTGACCAAAAAATGAATTTGGAAATCATATTTCACCCAGGTTTGAAATAAGATTTTCTCTTCAGAAATGCATATCTTAAAAGCAGACTGAAAGAAGCATATGGAACCGAAAATTAAAACTATTAAGAAGCTACTTGTAGCCAACAGAGGAGAAATAGCCATACGCATTTTACGAGCCGCGTCAGAGATGAAAATTCGTACAGTGGCAATGTATACCTATGAAGATCGCTACTCTCTGCACCGCTATAAAGCAGATGAGGCTTATCAGATTGGTGCTGATGATGCCCCTCTTAAGCCATATCTCGATATCGAAGAAATTTTGTCCGTTGCCAAACGGGAAAATGTTGATGGAATTCATCCTGGCTATGGCTTCCTTTCAGAAAATGTGACCTTCGCCCGAAGATGTAGGGAAGAGGGAATTACGTTTATCGGGCCTGCTCCCGAAGTAATGGAGAAACTGGGGGATAAAGTGCAGGCTAAGATTGTAGCGCGCAAAGCCAATGTTCCTTTAATAGAAGATAGTAACAGGGAATTGACAAGTAGCTCAATTGCTTTGGAGGAAGCCAAAAGAATTGGATTTCCAGTAATGGTCAAGGCCGCTTCTGGTGGTGGTGGCCGTGGAATGCGTGTGGTTAGAGAAGCCTCTCAACTGGAGCAGGCTTTTAACGAGGCAGGAAGTGAGGCGCTAAAAGCTTTTGGAGATGATACCATTTTCATTGAGAAATTTATCGATAGCCCAAAGCACATTGAAGTGCAGATTATGGGTGATAATTATGGTAATCTCGTACATCTTTATGAACGAGATTGCTCTGTTCAGCGCAGATATCAAAAAGTAGTAGAAGTTGCCCCTTCCATTGGCCTAAAGGAAGAAACGAGAGGTAAGCTGTATGAGTATGCCCTCAGAATTACCAGAGAGGTTAACTACAACAATGTAGGTACTGTAGAGTTTTTGGTAGATGCCGAAGAAAATATCTATTTCATTGAAGTAAACCCCAGAGTACAAGTCGAGCATACCATTACCGAAGAAATTACAGGAATTGATATCGTTCGCTCACAAATCGAGATTGCCCAAGGTTATCCACTGGAGGATCCACGCATTTTTATTAAAAGTCAGGAAGATATCAGAATTAACGGTTATGCCATTCAGTGTAGAATTACTACTGAAGACCCAGAAAATAACTTTAAACCTGACTATGGAACCATCATTGCCTACAGATCTCCGGGAGGTTTTGGAGTAAGGTTGGATGCTGGTAATTGCTATGCTGGTGTTACCATTTCTCCGTTTTTTGATTCAATGTTAGTGAAGATCACCGCAAAAGGCAGGACTTTAACAGGAGCTGCTCAACGACTGGAAAGAGCACTGTCTGAATTCAGAATCAGAGGAGTTGTTACCAATAAGGGGTTTCTGGAAAATGTATTAACTCACCCTACTTTCTATAATGGAGAAGCGACCGTTAAGTTTATCGAAAACCACCCTGAGCTATTCGATATGCCTCGTTATATGAACCGAGCCACGAGGTTGCTCAGGTACCTGGGTGAAGTAGCTGTGAACGGAAACCCAAGCGTAAAGAAAATCGATCCAACTGTTGAGTTCCGAACTCCGAAAATTCCAGAATACGATCGCTTAGGAGATTATCCATTAGGAACAAAGCAGGTGCTTACCGAAAAAGGACCTGAGGGTTTGGTCAAATGGATAAAAGAGCAAGATCAGATTCTGTTTACTGATACTACTTTTAGAGATGCCCATCAATCACTTTTGGCCACCAGAGTAAGATCTTTGGATATGTTGAATGTAGCTGAGGGCTTTGCCAAAAACCACCCCAACGTGTTTTCTATGGAAATGTGGGGAGGAGCTACTTTCGATGTTTGCATGCGCTTTCTGAATGAAAATCCTTGGGAAAGACTTAAGAAAATTAGAGAAGCCGTTCCAAATATTTTATTACAAATGCTTTTCAGGGGTTCCAATGGAGTGGGCTATAAGGCATACCCTGACAACCTGATCGAAAAAATGATCGAGAAGAGTGCTGAAAATGGTATGGATATCTTCAGGATTTTCGATTCGCTCAACTGGGTGGAAGCTATGAAGGTAAGTATCCGCACGGTACGCGAAAGAACCAACTCAATTGCCGAAGCTTGTATTTGCTACACTGGCAATGTATTGGACAAAGGCACTAAATACAATTTGCAGTACTACACTGATATGGCTAAAGCACTGGAAGATGCCGGGGCTCACATGTTAGCGATTAAAGACATGGCGGGATTACTGAAACCGGATGCTGCAGTAGCACTAATTGGAGCTTTGAAAGAGGCTACAAACCTGCCAATACACTTACATACGCACGATACCTCATCTATGCAGGCAACTACCTATTTCAAGTCGATTGAAGCAGGAGTAGATGTAGTGGATGTAGCCATGGCATCAATGTCCGGTTTGACTTCTCAACCCAATTTTAATTCCCTTTCAGCAGCATTGCAAGGGCATGAACGTGATCCTCAAATTGATGTACGAAGTCTCAATAAATACTCTAATTATTGGGAAGATGTACGTGAATACTACTACCCATTTGAAAGTGGTTTGAAAGCTGGTACCGCTGAGGTGTACGATCATGAAATACCAGGAGGTCAGTATTCAAACCTGCGTCCTCAGGCTACAGCTTTGGGCTTAGAAGACAAGTTTGAAGAAGTGAAAAAAAACTATGGCCTGGTCAACCAAATGTTTGGAGACATAGTGAAAGTGACCCCATCTAGTAAGGTGGTGGGAGACATGGCGATTTTTATGACTTCAAACGATTTAACTCCGGAAGATGTACTGGAAAAAGGAGAAGCATTATCATTTCCAGAATCAGTAGTTAGTCTTTTTCGAGGAGAACTTGGGCAAGCATCAGGAGGTTTTCCTAAGAGGCTTTCAGAAATTGTATTGAAAGGAGAGAAGCCATTTACCGATCGTCCGAATGCACATATGGAACCGGTTGATTTCGACAAGGAATTCAAAGCTTTCCAAAGTGAATTTGATCAATACTGTGATGAGCTGGATTTTCTGTCTTACAAGCTCTACCCAAAGGTGTTCAGAGACTTTTATGCTCACTGGCAGAAATATGGAGAGGTTTCTCGACTACCTACAAAAGCTTATTTCTATGCACTGAAGCAAGATGAAGAGTTGTTTGTGGAGATAGGGAAAGGCAAGCACATCATTGTGAAGATGCTCTATATATCTGATCCTAATGAAGATGGTATTAGAAAGGTGCATTATACCCTGAATGGTCAGACGCGAGTGATAGATGTGAAAGATGAATCTTATAATGTCACCAAAGTAGCTAACAGAAAGGCAGAAGCAGACAATGAAATTGGATCACCATTACAAGGACGTTTGGCAGAAGTTAAAGTAGCGGTAGGGGATACCGTTAGTGATAATCAACCGCTGTTCGTAATTGAGGCTATGAAAATGGAAACAACCGTTTCTGCACCGGAGGCGGGTAAGATCAAATCGATCATTCTTAAAGCCGGTGACATGGTGGAGCAAGATGATTTAGTGATAGAAATGGAGTAATTCTAACCGGAGGTTGCTTTGTGCCGTCACTGCCAGCGAAAGCGAAGCAGTCTCCAAGTGATACTTCTTCCTTGAGCAGATGTTTGAAGGATGGATGAAGCTGTTGATTAATAAGTTTCCTTCTTGTTGAGAACAACACCAACAAGAAGGAAGTAGTAAAAAGTGGTTAGTCCACTGAGTAAAAGAACTGTTCGGAAACAATCTTCCCATTTTCAACTCTGAACAGAGCAATCTCCTCATCATTTCTTCTAGGCTGACCTTTCATGGTGATATCCATTTTCATAGTAGCTGTGAAGTGATTACCTGCTACTATTGGTCCTTCGATTTCTAAGCCATGAAACTCTTCAACCATTCCTTCCCATAGCTTGCCTTTTTCAACGATGGCTTTTATGCCCTCTACTCTTTGCGGAAATCCCTGTGCACCTTCCATTTCAAGGCTGATGCAATCGTCACTGTATAGCTCTTCCTGTGCTCTATCCATTTGACCTGTGCGGCAGTACTCTGCCCATTTGTTTGCAATTTCTTGTGTTGTCATAAGTGATGTTTTTTGTTTTGTAATAACACAAACATAGATGAAGCTTGTGACATTATATGTCAGGGGTTGTAATCAATTTCTGAACAGCGAACAAAATATTGAGCTAAGTCAAAATGCCTGTCTTCAAATAGCTCGTCTAAGATTTGAAAATTTTTTATTCTGTCTAGTCGAAAGGCTCTATAGTCCTTTCTTAAATGACACCAGCCTAAGACAATCCATTTTTCATTGAAGCTATAAATTGCTAAAGGCTCTATCTTTCTCCAGGTTGTTTCTTTACCCTTAGCTTGATAGGTCATTTCAACTACTTTAAAATTGATGATGGCCATTTGCATGTGGGAAAGAGAAGAAGTTCTGGTTGGATCAGCATGGCTCTTGAAAACGCGCATTTTACTGTCCAGCATTTCGCCTTTTGATTGGAGGCTGCTCTTAAAAACAGACTTGATTTTTTGTAGAGTTCTCTCAAAGTGCTGAATCAAAGAGTCGTCATTGGTTTTGGCGATTAATTGCTCTGCAGTGATTAGCGCATTAACTTCCATTTCATCAAACATGATAGGGGCTACCATATAGTCATCCATAATGGTGTAGCCTCTTCCTTCAACTGTGATAATAGGAACACCAGACTCTTCCAGTTTTTTAATGTCCCTGTAAATCGTTCTAAGGCTTACATCAAATTTTTTGGCCAGCTCAGCCCCGGTAATCAGCCTTTTTGACTTGAGTATAGTTAAAATTGATAGTAGCCTGGAAAGGTGATTCATAATTGATGTACGTGAGGTTTTTCTTCTTTTGTCGGTATTAAGTCCCTTGTTGGTGTTGTCACCAACATGAAATAGATTTTTTAATAAACTCTTTGCGACATAATTAATATCCAGACCACAACAATTGCAAGTTCAATTCCATTGATCACCCAATAGCTCTTAATGTACTTTTGGAGAACTCCATCAATTACCAGCCCTATAATTCCTGGAACGACAAAGATAATTATCAATAGGAAGCCCCAGCCTTGGGCATCAGGTTTGGTTTCTTCTATAATAGCACCTATCGCAAAGTATAAGATGACTATTGCCGAAGCTATGTTGAGAACGGTAGGTCTGTATTTCATTTCCCCTCGTTGGTATTATTCACTCCCTTGTTGGTGTTGTCACCAACAAGAATAACGATTATGCTCTAAAGTACTCCATATAGTGTTTGAGAAATGTGAATTCAGTTTTATTGTCTTCATAGAATGATGCAGAGGAGTAATGATATTCAGCAAAGTCATCTGCTAAATTCCAGTTGCCTGTTACCGGATTAGCATGAATATAATCGAGCTTCTGCTCAATCATCTCTCTGCTAAGTAAGTCAACTGATAAAGGATTCCTTTGCCAAAATTGATGCCTTCTGTCTTTTAGATTTACTTCAAATCGTGAAAGCAATTCTGAATTTTGATCCTTGAGCATGAATCGAATCTGTTGACTTGTGAACTTCAGGAAATCTCGCTGAACATTGGCTCTTTCATAATGCTGGTTGATTTGCCAAATCAGATGAATGTGGTTAGGCATAATCACAAATGCGTAGACCTCACACCTCTCATGTTCAACAAGAAACTTTAAAGAGTCTATAATGATTCGTTTGTAACAGTCATGGCTAAGTACCGGAATCCATTTGAAAATAGTAGCGGTAAAGAATTGAACATGGTGAAAAGGCATGTTTCAATTTAAAATTGATGCTGTAAGAATTTTGGGATAACTGCTTAACTACAGATATAGCTTGTTGGTGACAACACCAACAAGGGGAGAAGAAACAATGGTAATCAATTAAGCCATGTGTAAATCAATAAAGAACCTACTATAAAAAACTCAATGGCGTTTACCAACTTATAGTTTTTTAAAAAAGACTGAAGACCGAGATCAATCAGAAGCCCTAAAATTCCAGCTCCAGTAAATGTCAATAATGCCAATTTACCCCACCCTTCTACATCTGCTGCAGGGTTGTCAGTCCAAAAATCATAGTTAATCCAAATGATCAATATGACTGAAAAAATGTTTAAAACCGTAGGTCTATATTTCATTGATTTTGACATCTCAAATATTGTTTAAAGTCTGGATCAAGTATTCACTCCCTTGTTGGTGTTGCCACCAACAAGCAGTTCTTGTTGCTCTGATCGTCTGACTTCTTTGTTAATCACTTTCTTCTCCGCCAAGCGTTCTCCCTTCCAGAAAATTCGCTTACCAACTTTCCGAAGATGCTTACGCCATTCATCATCAGTTGTTAGTTGACCTTTTCTTTTGTTAGACATTCTTTATTCTTATTGAATTTAAATTTCCCCCTTGTTGGTGTTGTCACCAACAAGAATAACGATTATGCTCCAAAGTACTCCATGTAGTGTTTTAGAAATGTGAATTCAGTTGTGTTGTCTTCATAAAATGATGCAGAAGAGTAATGATATTTGATAAAGTCATCTACCAAATTCCAATTTCTCGTTACAGGATTAGCATGAATATAATCGAGCTTCTGCTCAATCATCTCTCTGCTAAGTAAGTCAACAGATAAAGCGTTTCTTTGCCAAAACTGATACTTTCTGTCTTTTAAACTTACCTCAAACTTAGAAAGTAACTTTGGGTTATAATCCTTGAGTCGAAAACGAATCTGTTGACCTGTGAACTTCAGAAAATCCCGCTGAACATCTGATCTTTTATGATGCTGGTTGATTTGCCAGATCAAGTGAATGTGGTTAGGCATAATCACAAATGCATAGACTTCACACCTTTCTTGTGCAACCAGAAATTTTAAGGAATCTACAATGACTTGTTTATAGTCATCACGCTTTAATACTGGAATCCATTTAAGAATAGTTGCGGTGAAGAATTGAACATGGTGAAAAGGCATGTTTCAATTTAAAACTGATGTTGTAAGATTTTTAGGATAACTGCTTAACTACAGATATAGCTTGTTGGTGACAACACCAACAAGGGAGGCTTTAGTGAGCAACCTATTTAATGTTATTGATGAACCTTAATCATTAACTCAAAGACATCCTCGGATATTAGTAATCTTAACTCTTCAAGTTCGAGCTTAAAGGACTCTGTCATTTTTGTATTTCCTTCCTTTGTTGGTGTTGTCACCAACAAACACTCTTAACCTTTTGATTACTATGATGCTATTGCGTAGCGTTCTATCTTAAGGGCTCAATGGCATATCAGTGATTCCAGTAGAAATTCTTGAAAATTATAATTACAGTAAGAAAGAAGTAAGCGCAGGTACTTTCCTTTTTATGGAAGGAGAGCAGGCTCATTTCTATTACCAGATTGTTTCAGGAAAGGTGAAAATGGTCAATACCAATGAAGAAGGAAAGGAGTTTGTACAAGGTACTTTCGAAGACGGACAGAGTTTTGGAGAACCCCCGCTTTTTCAAGGCAGAGCATATCCGGCTTCAGCATTTACAGAGGTAGATACTGTACTTTATACCTTACCCAAAGATATTTTCTTTCAGCTACTAAAAGATCACTTCGATATACATTTAAAATTCACCAGTATTCTCACCAAGCGCTTGATGTATAAGGCAATGATGTTGAGGGAAATCTCCAATCATGATGCTAAGCATCGCATATTGGCCTTAATCGATTATATGAAATCAGAGTATGGTAAGTCAGATGAAGAATTTGAAGTAAACCTGACTCGTCAACAACTTTCAGAATTATTGGGTATCCGTGTAGAAACCGTGATCAGAACGGTAAAGCAATTGGAGGAAGATGGTGATGTAAAGATTATTGACCGCAAGGTTTTTAGGTAGACTTTACTCCTTATTGTCATTAATGCGAAGCCCGATTTTTTCAACATACAATTTCCACATTGTACTGTTCATTTTACTTTCAATTAACCTGTCAACATTATCGGATTTAGCTTTGTTATAGACTATTCTCCAGTCAATAGGTTTTTCTAATTTCAGCTTTGACTTCGTCCATTTTAGGATTTTATATGTTTTAATATCCGTACTGTTATAAATCTTGTGATTACTTAAGTATACAGTCCCTTTTAGACTTGTGGTATTAGGAGGAATCTCTAAATCGACCATGTCAAAACCAAGAGTTTTAATTCTTAGTGTTCGATTTTTGTCAGACTTGGCAGTGGTGAATTTTGCCTGTCCATTTTCTTTTGTAACAGTACCAATCTTTGTATTAGTAATGTAAGTAACGACATTGGAGAATTCCAAACTATCTACCCATTCCTTAACTATTAAATCAATTTCGAGACTATCATTAGAATTTACAATGTGTTCTACCTGATGACGGTCATTACAATCTAAACAGCTTGTGAATTGTAAGCGTAAAGAATTTCCATTTACAATATCATAGGTGCCCTTTCCAAATTCAGTTCCGGTACAATTAAAAAAGATATAACTGAAAGTGCTGTCTTTATGGAATTGGAATACCTCTGATGTAAAACCAATATCTTTTTTGTGCGTGACATATGTCCCAGAGTGAGGTTTTTGGGCAAAAGCCAAAACAGACCAACTTATTAATGCCAATGTTGAAATAATTTTCATTCCAATTAAAAGACAATTGAATATTGAGGCCCCCTTAGTAAAGTATTTATGTAGAGACAGTAATCAGAACCATCAAACAAATGGAAGAAGGTGGTGATGTTAAAATCATAGGACGTAAGGTTTTTAGATAACCTCATTGTCACTGTGAGCGTAGCGAAGCAGTCTCCTGGCTCAACGCCCAGTCTTAAAGGTTTAGCAAAGTCTCTTTTATTGAATCTCTAAGCTTAGTATTCACCCCTAATTCATTGGCATAATGATTCCAGTATTGTACTCTTTCGTTTATTTCTGAAATGATATGTTTTGCCTTCTTTATGTTCATGGATTTGGCAAAACCCATTAAATCTTGCTTTTCTATACCAATTCTCTTTCCATTGATGCTTAACGCATGCTGACTCACCCAAATACTTTCAGGTCTATAGGCATGACAAATGTCGTAGGCAGGTGCTAATTCCCAGTTCTCTCCTTTTTTTAGACGGAAAGCGAAATTCTTTGTGTGATCATCGCAGTTTCTTGCGATGACATTAAAGACCATTCTGCGATACATTTGTTCTGCATCTGGATAGGGTAGTCGAAGCACTCTCATGGTCTGGAATAACTGTTCGTAGCTGTAGCTTCTGACTTCATTGAAATCATAGTGCTGCATGGCGCAGAACGTTTGAATATGATGCTTAGTAGAGCTTCCCTCTCTATCAAACCGCTTTGTCATAAAATGTGCTCTGTTATTCTCTTCCAACAATTCAGACTCCATCATTTGAATACCGCAATCTTTTGCCATGTTGTAGTATGCCATTTCTACTCTTCCGTATCCTTTACTCTCTCCAAATTGCGTATCACTTACACCATCCAGTTTTATCAACCAATGTTCAAAACCTTTGGGAGAATTAGTTTGCCCCGAACGAACCTGTCCTGTCTTTTTGTTGTAGGCTATAATTGCCTTTGGCCTTGCGCCACCAGCAGATGTCCCGATTTTTAAAATTTCCATAATTGCCTGCTGTTCATCCTTATTCATGTTGGCTTCAAACTTTTCTCTCCTGTTTAGCATGCGTTGGGCAATATCAACTAAACTACTGACCTCGACTTGAAAGGTGTTTCTTGCTGGTTTGAGTTGAGTAGGCTCAAATTCTAATGCACCCATTCCTCTGGTGCCAATAAAACACAGTTGTTCTATTGGGTTCATGCTGTTTTCCGGACGCCCATTTTGTGCGAGCCAGATATTAATTAATTGGTTTCCATATTTATCAGGTAGTACATCGGCTAGTAAGCCTGGTAGTCCTTTGAATGTATCGTATTCACTGTTTCTTGAAGCTCTCAATTCAGGAAAAGAAAATATGTGTTGCCTGGATTGGATAGGCATTTTGATTGGGGCTAAATCTATGCCTTTGGAGAGAAAATTAGGCTCATATTCGAAGCTGGCAAGTCTTTGATTTTCATCCCAGGCCACTGCTCCAACAATTTCACCCCAGATTTTGACAAATGCAGTTTTTACCTCTACCATTCGCTTTTATTTGCTTGTTCATGGTTATTCTTGCTGGCTCTCAATCTTTTTTGTTTGTCTAGCTTGGCAAGTTCTAAAGGGCTCACTGTGGTTTGAACTTTGAAAATATCAAGTATGTCGAGTAGGTTAAGAGCTCTTAGAATTTGTATAAGTGACATTAAGGATATAGGCTCACCATTTTCAATCTTGCTCATAGTCCAGCGATTGATTCCTGCCATTTCGGCAATTTTCGTTTGCGTTTTATTTTGACTTAAGCGTTGGTGTTTTATGTATTCACCAATTAGAGTAATTACGGCTTTATCACTTAACGAGAACCATTCTGTGTTAGTATTTACCATCTTTAATGCTTAAAACAATTTATAATGTTAGTATTAACTAACGTAAATATAAGTAAAGTGTTTGATTACTTTGAAATGAGTGTTGGTAAATACCAATGCTAAATTGCTATGTATTTATAATGTTGGTAAATACCATCATTTATTGTGGCCAGTTCAGTTTTGAAAATTATACGTAATTAGCACCTGTATTTAAGGGGATATGTTTCTTCTTATCTAACTCTCTTCCAGAGAAGTGGCGGAATGGCTTGGTAACTTGAGCGTTAATAAGTTCTTCAAATAAATTTCTTCAATATGATCCATGTCATAAACACTACAATTGTGCGGATACTAGACTTGTATCATGAAACGGAAAGAGATCGAATCGAGGGAAGATGTGTCGCTTTTAGTCAATACTTTCTATGGTAAAGTAAGGAAACATGAAGTACTAGGGCTAATCTTCAATGGGATCATTCATAACTGGCCAGAACACCTTGAGAAACTAACCGATTTCTGGGAGACCAATCTCTTTTTTGTTAAAGCCTATAAAGGAAATCCATTGAGGGCGCACTTGGATGTAGATCGCCATGTGAACTATACCGTTGAACAGGCGCACTTTGGGAATTGGCTTCAGTTATGGTTTGAAACACTTGATGAACTATTCATTGGTGAGAACTGCGAAATAGCCAAGAAGCGCGCTCGTGCAATGGCTCATGTTATGTTTCTGAGAATTTTTAATGCCCGTGAACATGGCCTCAAAAAGTCGTAACATATACGCTCTTCGATTTGTAGCCCTGATATTATGGCTTGGGTTTGTACTGGCTATCAGTTTTATGGAAGCTCCGCTCAAATTTCAGGCACCTTCTGTATCATTAGCTATTGGTCTGGATATTGGCAGACTAGTTTTTGGTACACTTAATAAAATCGAATGGGTCTTTCTTGCTCTGCTGAGTAGCCTTTTAATGGTAGGGAAAAGTACTAAAGTGGGCTGGAGTTTTTGTATTTGCCTTACGGTAATTCTTTTAATACAAACATTTTATCTGCTTCCGATTTTGGACAACAGAGCCGAACAAATCATTGCAGGAACTACTGTGAAAGGTAGTAATGTGCACTTCTTTTATGTAGGTATTGAAGTAGTAAAAGCGATTTTACTCACTGTATCCATAAGATACTTTATCACACAAAACAATAAGTCAGTAGTTGAATTAAGCAATCAGAATAATGATTAATGGAATGAATGTATTTGGGCATTTTTCTTTTACCACAGGTAGTATAGCCGAACCGGGAATACTGGGAACAATTATGCTTATGGTGTTAGTGTTACTGGTATTCATCATACTGTTGGTAATCAAAGCTCAACAGTATTTAGGAGCGATGAAAAGACAAACTCAACTGAAAAACCGAAAGCATTTGACTTCGGTTCTCCGAGACTTGAATTCTGAGGAGGTAAAAGCTTTACTGGGTGAAGGCAAAACAGTTTATATAGCAGAAAAAAACAAATTTGACTCCTCTGATGAAAGAAGGATTATTACGGATGTTGAACATGAAACTCACCATTCTCCAATGTTCAGCAAAAAGAAAAAAGCAATACAGAAAATAAGCTTAGAACCTGGGCTGAAAAAAATTCTGGTTGCTTACCTGGGTTCTTCTGTTTTGTGGCTCATTTTCGGTACGCTGATAGGGCAATACCTAGGTTTGAAATTTGTCTGGCCAGATATAGATCATGTTTCCTGGTTGTCTTTCGGTCGTTTAAGGCCAGTCCACACTAATGCTGTGTTTTGGGGCTGGGCCTCTTTAGCGATGCTAGGTTTAGGGCTCTTTGTGGTGGTCAGAACCTGCAATACTAAGCTCTTCAGTCAAAAACTGGCTTGGATTACATTGGGTTTAATTAACCTGTCTGTGGTGATAGGGAGTTTAAGCTTGATGAATGGTATTAACAATGGTGGAGGCGAATATAGAGAGTATACCTGGCCGGTAGCAGGGTTGTTTGCCTTAGGGTTGATTTTGGCTTTGTACAATCTGGTTAAAACTGTAGCAAGCAGAAGTACCAAAGAGATTTATGTGAGCAACTGGTATATATTGGGGGCCTGCACTTGGACATTGATACTAGTTGTAATCGGATATCTTCCATTTTATCAAAACGGTCTGGGCGAGACGGTTATTCAGGGGTATTATATGCATCAGGGAGTAGGAATGTGGTTTATGACTTTCACTTTGGGGCTTGTCTACTACTTTTTACCACAGTCACTTAATAAACCTATTTATTCTTATTCGTTAGGAGTGTTGGCTTTCTGGACACAGATGCTGTTCTATACCTTAATAGGTACACACCACTTTGTGTTTAGCCCGTTACCATGGTCTTTACAAACCATTGCAATAGTCTTTAGTGCCGGAATGTTGATTCCAGTAATTGCCGGAACTACAAACTTCATCATGACCTTTAAAGGTGCATGGACGGCTCTTAAAACAAGCTACGTTTTACCTTTTCTGCTGGTTGGTGTTGTCTTTTACTTTGTAGGATCCGGACAAGGAACCATGCAGGCCTTTCGTTACAGCAATCTGGTCTGGCATTTTAACGATTTCAATGTTGCCCACTCTCACATGACCATGTATGGGATCATCACCTTCTTTGTATGGGGAGGGATTTACTATTTGCTTCCAAGGTTAACGGGAAACAGTCCATCTGAATTAATGGTAGGTGCACATTTTTGGATGGCTTTTGTGGGGCTGATGTTTTATATGTGGTCCATGATGATAGGAGGAACACTCAAAGGCATGAGCTGGTTAGCCAATGCACCTTTTATCGAGTCAGTTAAGCTAATGGCATCTTACTGGTTATGGAGAGCAATTGGTGGAACTATGATGTTTCTATCTCATCTGATTTTTGGAATCAATTTTATTAAGATGGTGAGAGGGAAAAAGGAAGTCGGCATCTTATGGCGAGTGGCTAATAAAGTATCTATCGAACATGCTTAAATCTGTAGTTATGAATTTCAATTTTCATACAAATCACAAAGTACTATTAGCGGCTATTACCATTGGGTTTCTAACGCTTAGTTTAATGATTGCAGTTCTTCCAGCTTATCGTTTGCAGGAGAACAATCCTCCTTTGCCCGGAGCACCTTCTTTGACAGATACCGAACTAAGGGGAAAGGCACTTTATATATCAGAAGGGTGCCAGGGATGCCATACTCAACAGGTGAGGAGTAACATTATTGATAAGCAATGGGGAGATAGACCTTCTGTACCAGCTGATTATGCAAACAATGTAAGACCCGGTGTTTTTGTAAATACAGGTTCGGTACTTGGCTCTGAAAGAACCGGGCCCGATTTGACAAATATTGGAGTAAGGCAACCTGGAGATACCTGGCACTATTTGCATCTGTATAACCCACGGAGCGTAGTGGAAGCTTCTGTAATGCCAGCCTATCCCTGGTTGTTCGATGAGGTTGATAAGGTATTGGTTGGGCAGGAAGAAGTGTTTTTACCCGATGGATTTGCTCCTGATAACGGAAAACATGTGGTTACCTCAGAAAAGGCCAAAGATCTGGTGGCTTATTTGAAATCCTTAAAACAACATAAACTGCCTGATTATATGAATGTTGAATTTGAAGCCTATGATTGGCAGGTAGGGGAAGAAGGTCAAAGTGAAGATCAGATAGCGGGCGAGTCAAGTTCTAAGGAATTATTGAAGCTTGATGGTAAGAAGTTGTATACCGCTAATTGTCAAGTGTGTCACCAGCAAAATGGAGAAGGAATACCGAATGCGTTTCCTTCTTTAAAAGGTAGTTCAATAGTCAATAATGAAGACCCCACAGAATTGATCACCATCGTCCTCTTCGGTTTTGATAGGGATAATCAATATGGAACTATGTTGCCTTTTGGTACCAAACTGACCGATCAGGAAATAGCTGCTATAGTAAGTTACGAAAGGAGTAGCTGGACTAATAAAGCCGAGAAAGTAACTGCGGATTTTGTCAGAAGAATCAGAGAAAGAGGAATTCCAGCAAACTGGATGAAATAAAGAATAATGAAAAAAGGAAAGATTATAGGCTTAGGTCTGGGGATTGTTGTAGTCTACTTTACTTCTGCATACTTCAATAATAACAGGGCCAATTCATACGATGGACTTCTGGATGCTATTGCAAGCTGTGGAACTTTTATTCAGTCCAGTTTTAAGGGAATTCAACGCAGCCAAATAGATTATGCCATTGTATTGGTGTCAGTGATTATTGTAATCGCTACTCTTTTTTATAGCATAAAGTATCTGGTGAAACCAAATGAAGGAGCAGACCATATAAAGCATCAAATTTTAGAAGAGCCGATACATGAAAAAGACAGTTAAAATATTCCTGGATAAAGGAAAGGAACCTATAAAAGAGGTAAGGCCCCCGGCAAACTTTCAACTGGATACAACCCAGTTGCCCGATGGAGCTCATACTTTAACAATGGTGGCTACTTCTTCAGATGGGGTGGAAGGAATTAAAAAAGTAGAGTTTGTGGTAAGAAACGGTCCAGAGATTGAATTGATAGGGCTAAAAAGCAATGATGTAATTAGTGAGCAGGTAGATTTGAGCATTAATGCTTATGGTAGTGAGTCTAAGGAAAACTTCATTGTCTCAGGCTCCGAAACACCGAAGGCAGTCCCCGCATGGCTATGGGTTATTATTATCTGTTTTGTTTCATGGGGAGCATTCTACCTGATTTCAAACTGGAATTGAATTTATTATACCAAAATTAAACATAAGAACATGAGTGAAACATGGTTACCGACCCTACAAA
Organism: uncultured Roseivirga sp.; assembly: GCA_947493005.1. GTDB lineage: Bacteria > Bacteroidota > Bacteroidia > Cytophagales > Cyclobacteriaceae > Roseivirga. Next base: position 292,464 of record CANLOY010000006.1, on the reverse strand, counting down.
CTGAAACTCCTCAAGAGGGATATGAATTGGCAATTACATTATCCAGGAAAGGAGTGAAATCAACTCAGCCTGATGTAGAAGTGCTAAAAAAACTTAGACCCGAATATGCTAATAGTGCAGATGGGCTTACAGCTGCTTCTCAGGTGATTGCCATTAACTTCCAGACTATTGCGGCAGCCAATAACTACTGGAAGAAATAAGTTAAAACCTCCTGGAGGGTCTGGGTCGAAAGAACAATTGGTTCAGATCTTTCAGAACGCGTTCCATAAGATCAAACGACTAATCAATGAAAACAGCATCGATACTTGAGCAAGTAGAATTTAAAGAGAAGGGCCCTGCTGTGACAGTGCTCTTCGAAACGGACTTCACAAAGGAAATCAGAATAACTTTGAAATCTGGTCAGGAAATGAAAGAGCATAAAACAGCTTACCCTATAGTTGTTGAAATAGTAGAGGGGCAAATCGACTTTGGCCTCCCTGAAGATAAGTTGCTCTTAAGCAGAGGAGATTTGATTGCTTTGGAGGGGAGTGTTCCACATAGTTTAAATGCTATAAAAGACAGCATAGTTCGCTTAACACTGACCAAGTTTGACGAGACAAGCCGAGTTAAGAAGGTAGTGTCAGGGTAAGATCATTCCCGATTGCAGTTCACATTGATTTCGAGCTCGTCAAACTTTTTCCATACTTCGCTATCAATTTCCTTAGGTGAAAGTTTAAAGAGTACCAAATACTTCTTCTGTTTGCTGCAATAGCTTGCAGTTGCAGTTACGTTTAGTATAAGTTTATCTCTTGAGAAAAAAGCATCATATACCTCTATCGTGGCAGAATAGTTATCAATCCCTCCCTGAAAATCAGCAGTGGTTTTAGGCAAATCTTTAGTGCCCGCTACTGCACTCATAAGACCATCAAAATACGCCTTCATATCAGTGTTAAGCTTAGGCACTGATAGTTTAGGGTCTTCATCGAGGTACCATAGGAAAGCATAGGTGAAAAAATCTTCGGCATCTTGATCATTCCATCCTTTTGAAAACCTTACATCTTCAGCTCCTACATAGGTTAGTGATGGTGCAAAGCTTATCGGGAAGGTAAAATACTCAGCTCTCCATCCGTTTGGTGTAGTTAGTAACTCAGGTCTTTCTTGTTCCTGAGCTTTCATGTTTATAGTAGAAGCGAGAAGAGTTGAGAGTAGAAAATACTTTAGCATATGCTGGTTGGTTAAGAATCAGACTGTTAAAGTTGTTGATTTTATTCAAATGATACCTAACTGAGGAAATTTGATTAGATGAAATATGAAAGAATTTTGAAAAAAATGTCGAAATGGTTTACGATTCCAATTGGAATATTGAAATTGGACTGGCTCTCAACCAAAGACACTACTGTATAGTACTATTATTTGAGCATTTTTAGGATGAAGATTAAGAAAGTACTCATTGTAGATGATGATAAAGTAAGTATCCTCCTAACCGAAGCATTGTTAAGGAAACAGCTTCCTAATGCTGATATTCATATAGAATATGACGGTGAAGAGGCAATTAAGTATCTGGAGGCATGTGGAGATCATTTGCCGGAACTTGTGTTATTGGATATCGATATGCCCAAAGTCGATGGCTTTGAATTTCTCAATTGGCACCAGAAAAGCCCATATGTAGATAAAATGGAAATAGTGATGTTATCACTCTCCAGTAATAGTAAGGATATGGAAAGATCTTTGGCTTATAATGCGGTCAAACACTACATAACAAAGCCCCTCAATCAACAAAAGATTGAATTCATTGTAAAAGACTTTTAACCTTCTCTTTAACTTCTTCTTTCTTAGTTTTCATAAGTGGTTTATACGAATACGATTAAAAGGGTTGGTATAACTAAATGCTTCTTCATGGAGTAAGCGATTTATTTAAAGTAACTGCCTACACTCTTAAAATCAGCTAATAGTTATAACTTCTTCATCCACAGAAAGTACATCTATACGCTATACGCTATACGCTATACGCTCACTCACTTCTCAATCCTTCAGTAGGACTTGTTGTCATGACTTTCTTAACCTGTGAAGAAACTGTTGTGAATACCATAGCAACCACAATTATAAATGCAATGGCAAAGGGAATTATAGTAATAGGTTTATAAACCTCATAAACCGTCTCAAACAGGGTGTCCATCAATAAGTAACTTATGGGGAGCCCTAAGAGTAAAGCTACTGCTAAGAATACAACAAACTGCCTGTTAATTACATAAGCAAGATTCTTTAGTCCTGCGCCAAGCGCTTTTCTGATACTAAACTCTTTCGTTCTACTGGCCACGTTGAGTGAAACTAGTCCATAGAGACCCAGGCATGAGAGAATGATGCACATACCAGCAACTATTCGCATGAGTTTGCCATGACCATCAATTTCCCTGAAATAGTTATCCAATGTGGCTTCTTGGTAGAAACCTCCAAAAGGCTTTTCAGGGAATAATTCTGCCCATTTTTCTTCAAGGGCCTCATATGTCGAAATCAATGTACCTTGCTTTGCTCTTAAAGAAACAAATGCGTATTGATCTTCAGGGCTCAGTTTCAAAATCATTGGCTCAATTTGTTCTGAGAAATCATCCTGATGAAAATCCTTTATAATACCAATAACAGAAAAGCTCAAAGTATCGGATTTAAAGCGTTCCCCCAGTGCTCCTTCTGGATTTAGTACTTTGGCCATTTGCTCATTGATCAAGACGTTTTGAAAATCTGCCTCACGGCCCTTTTCAAATGATCTGCCCTCTATAATTTCCAGCCCCATGGTTTCTATATATTCGGGACCTACTTCAAGAGTTACTATATCTAAATCCTCTTCCAGGATTTGAATTTCCATTCGACTCGACCGTCTACTCAGGTGATGTTTTGAAAGTGCTATAGATTCGACATTTGAATTTGATTTCATAGCAGTGAGTAACTGCTTTGCCTCAGTGGCAGGGAAGATATTTGCACTAATTGTTGTTTCTTGATTATAACCCCAGTCTTGACTTCTTTGAAAAGCAGTGTTTTGAGTAAACATAATACCGCCAACTACTGCGATACATGCCAGTATGTATTGAAAGGTTAGAAAGACCTTTGTCATATTATTCTTACCTCCAAACTTTAATCGCCCTCTGAAGATATGAACTGCGTTAAAATTGGAGATGTATAATGCTGGATAAGCCCCAGATGCCAGACCGGTAAAGACCACCAGAATAAGTAGAAATATCCAGAGGGTGGGCTGAGCAATGTCGAAATCCATACCAATGTCAAACATGTTGTCAAACCCAGGTATTAGAACTGTAACACCAAGAATGAATCCAAATACCAAAGCAATTAGAGTAAGGAAGACGTTCTCAGCTAAAAATTGAAAAACTAAAGATTTCCTTGTGCTACCCATTACCTTTCGAACACCAATTTCTTTCAAGCGTTTGGTAGCCGAAACAATGGCTATATTGATATAGTTAAAAATGGCAAGAATCAAGATGAAGGCTGCTATGATGGTAAGTACCAGGCTGCCTACTCCATCAGTGCTACCAGTAATTGTATTGCGCATGTCGTCACCTTTTAGGTAGAGGTCTGTCCATGGGAAGAACTGAAAAGATGTGGCTGGATAATCCTTTCTCACTTCATTCTGAAGCTTGACGTATTGCTGTAGGTTTTGAGTGATATTGTTAATAACAGATGCATTATCAACTTGAACGAAAGTAGCATCTAAAAACTTTGACCAATCACTAATATCAAAGTTGGGATCGACTTGCCTGATCTGATCAAAGTTGACCAATACCCGGAAACTCATACTTCGCTTGTAGGGAAATTTTTTAGCAACACCCCCAACTTCGAATGTGTACTTTTTTGAACCAAACTCAAAGGTCATAGACTCACCTAACGGGTTCCTGTCTCCAAAGTACTTGATAGAAGTTTGCTCACTTAATATGATTTTATTTGGTTGTTCAAGCGCTGATTTATCTCCCCACTTTAAAGGAAAAGTAAACATATCGAGATAACCAGGGTCAACAAAACTGAAGCTCTCATTAAATACACTTTGACCGCTCTTGAGCACACCTCCCTTGCGTTCTACTCTGACCACGCGTTTAATTTGAGGGAAGTCATTCATTAATATTTCAGCATATGGAACAGGGGTGATACCATACTCTGCTTCCTGACCGCTTCTATTAAGAGTAGAAGTAGTCATGTATATCTCCTCTTTGTTTTTATGAAATTGATCAGTTGTCATTTCCATATCAACAAATGCATAAACCATAATGGCTACGCCTAATGCCATGGCCAATCCGAAGATATTGATAAATGAAGAAAGCGGACTACGTCTGATAGTCCGCAATGTTGTTTTAAGGTATGACTTAAACATACTGCTTTGAGTTTTGATCTATTATGCTGTTAGATGCTATTTAGATCTCATGGGTTGCAGCAGACACTATTTATTTTTTATAGCCGTAAAACCCTGGTCTCCTCTGAATAGCTCAAGTGAGATGATTTTTCCTTTCTTATCCCTGACGAAAACCATTTCAAGTCCATTAGTTCTCGCCAACTCAAAATGATCTTTTCCAATGGCTATTAACGATGTCAATGGCTGTGATTTGTCAGTAGGTTGAGCCATTAAATCTTTTCCATTCTCCAATGATACAACTACATCAAAGCCTCTTTCGCTTTTATTGTCAAACAGATATTCTCCAGTATACTCTTTAAGTTCCTTTTTAGATAACTCTTCCTTCTTGGTATTGTTAGTGCCTTGAGCATAAGCGCTAAGACTCAATACTGATAACAGGAGCATTACTACTATCCCTCTAATGTTCAATAAATTACTTTTCATGGTTTTGAGTTTACTCACTTAGAGAGTCGCATCGAAGAAAAGGTTACAGGTTAGCTATCAACTAACCTCTATTCGAGAGGGAAGAAAGTATCGTGACATTGAAGAAATTTCCGGTATTTCACAGGTGTATGAAGAAATGCATTTCGGTGATTAATTATCCCTTAAATGAGTATTAGAACTTAAGAAACAGGTGGTAGGAGTAGATAGCGGTTTATAGCTTTCGAGTGTAGCGAAGAAGAAATATTAATAAAAGAGAGTAAAGTCACACAATAAAAACTAAGAAGTTAGTTATTCTAATGGCATGCTATAGTGGCATGACGATTTTGTATCTTTATTAGAGCCCTCAGGCTCCTTTATTTTTAATGTTTTTAGTATGTCCAGAAACCTCAGCCTATTCCTTGTTAATCTTATCTTTTTAGTCCTGATCAGCTCTTGCAATAAGCCCAAGAGTTCTCCTGAAGCACTCAATAGAAATGCTGATCAAAGCTTTAAACCTTACATATCAGCCTATACTTCCGGAGCTATTTCTTCCAGGTCACCCATTACTATTCAACTGGCTCAAGAGGTTTCCAAAGAGTTTCAGAAGAAAGATGTGCTGAGTTTTTTCCCAGCATTGAATGGAGAGTTGAAGTGGGTTACTTCTCGGGTGCTGGAGTTCAGTCCGGCACAACCTTTAAAAGGAGGAGAGTCCTACCTGGTAAAACTTGATTTGGACCAGCTAGGGTTAAAGGTTTCTGAAGAACAGAAAGAGTTTCAGTTTATGGTAGAGGCAATCAGGCAGGATTTTGATGTAAGAATAGGAGGGGTGAGTAGTGACAGAGATGATCCAATGAGAAAACAAAACATAGATGGAGAGGTGCTGACTGCTGACTTTGCTGATACGGTTGCTTTAAGGAAATCATTCACTGCCAGACAATCAGGAAGAGATTTACCAGTTTTTTGGGAGTTTGACAAGAGTTCAGGAACCAGTCATTCATTTACTATTAATAATGCTGAGCGTAAAGAAAGAAGCTCAAGAGTAGTGTATAGGCTGAACGGCAAAGTAATTGGGGTTGATAGAACGAGTACGGGAGAAGTAGAAATACCTGCACTGAATGATTTTAAAGTAGTTACGAGCAAAGTACATAAAATAGGTAATCCTTATGTACTGCTCAGTTTTTCAGACCCACTTAATGAAAGCCAGGATTTGCAAGGCCTGATTACCATAGAGGGCGATAGAAATCTAAGGTTTTCAATTGATCAAAATGAAGTAAAGGTCTATACCTCTACAAACCTTTCGGGCATAAAAAGACTATCCGTATATCCGGGAATAAAGAACAAGCTGGATTATGGAATGGAAAACCGATATGAAACCAATGTGTCTTTCGCACAGACAAAACCAGCTGTCAGACTTACTAATAATGGAACTATTCTACCAAGTACTGACGGCTTGATTCTTCCTTTTGAAGCAGTAAATCTGAGAGCTGTGGATGTAACCGTGATTAAAATTTTTGAAAACAATATTATCCAGTTTCTGCAAACCAATAATCTCAATGGAGATCAACAACTAAGAAGGGTTGGTAAGCCAATTCATGAAAGCATGGTAGTGTTGGATGAATCCGGGGTAATGGATTTGAGTAACTGGAATAAATTCAATCTCGACATTTCTGACTTGATCGAAACGGAACCAGGAGCCATTTATCAGGTTAGGTTAAACTTTATTAAAGCTTATTCTCTATACAATTGTGGTGAAGGTGAGTTGGATGAATTACCACTAGAGGGAAGTATTGAAAAAGATGATTGGGATGCCTATGGTGGCGAAAGAGATGGTGGATATGATAGCTATTACAATTATAGTTATGGATACAATTATGACTGGAGAGAGCGAGACAATCCATGCAGTGATAGTTATTATGTAGGTAGAAACAGAATGGTTAGGACCAATATTTTGGCGTCTGATCTGGGCTTAATTGCAAAGATTGGAAACAATAGAAGGCTTGATGCATTTGTAACTGACCTGAAAACCACTAAGCCAATAGCTGGGGCAAACATTGAAGTTTATGATTTTCAACAAAGCCTGATTGAAAGTACTAACACTGATGCCGATGGAAGAGTGGCTTTGGATTTGGCGAGAAAACCTTTCCTGATGGTAGCGAGTCGCGGAACAGAAAAAGGTTACCTGAAGCTTTGGGACGGAAGGTCTCTTTCCTTGAGTAATTTCAATGTAAGTGGAGCAAGAGTTCAGCGAGGAATCAAAGGGTTTATTTATGGAGAAAGAGGTGTTTGGAGACCAGGGGATGATATTTATCTGAATTTCATACTTGAAGACCCAGATAAGAATTTACCTGAAAATCACCCCGTTGTAATGGAGTTGGTTGATCCGTCAGGGAACATTAAAACCAGAAAAGTAGCAACAACATCAACAGGAGGGTTTTATCACTTTCCATTAAAGACAGAAGATGATTCACCAACTGGTAATTGGCTAGCCAGAGTAAAAGTTGGAGGTACAGAGTTCACAAAGCGGATCAAAATTGAAACTGTAAAACCAAATAGACTTAAGATCGACCTTAAGTTTGATAGGGATAAAATCAATATTTCAGATAATACCTTAAAAGGAGATTTGAATGTGCAATGGTTAAGTGGAGCACCAGCAAAAAACCTGAAAGCTGAGTTTGATTTATACCTTAACCCAACTACTACAAAATTCAAAGACTACCCGAATTATACTTTTGATGATAGGGCTAAGGAGTTCAGGTCGGAAACCGAACGCATATTTAGTGGGACGATTGATAATAAAGGGCATGCTCAAGTCAATGTAGCCTTGAACCAGAAATCTCAGGCACCAGGTATGCTAATGGCAACTTTTAGTGGAAAAGTATTTGAACCAGGAGGTGATTTTAGTATTGACCAGTTTAGCATTCCATTCTATCCGTACTCCAGTTTTGTAGGAATAAAAAGACCAGAAGGAGATAGAAGAGGACAGTTACTAACAGAAAAAGATCATCAGCTGGAAGTGGTTTCTGTTAATGCTGAAGGCGAACCTGTAGATAGGAACAACCTTGTGTTGGAGGTTTTTAAACTCAATTGGAGATGGTGGTGGGATAAGTCGGGAGATAACCTGGCGTACTATGTAAGCAAAAGTTATAACAGTGCTTATCAAAGAGAAACCATTAAGACCGTAAATGGTAAGGCAACTGTTAAACTAAATATTCCGAACAGAGATTGGGGGAGGTATTATGTTAGAGTGAGGGATAAAGATTCCGGACACTCTGCCGGGGCCATTACTTACTTCGATTGGCCCGGTTGGGCTGAGGAAGGCAGACCAGGAGGTGCTTCACTTTTAAATTTTTCTACCAATGCACAAGATTACAATATAGGAGAGAAAGTAAAGGTGAATATTCCTGCAAGTACAGAAGGTCGTGCGCTGGTAAGTATTGAAAACGGTAGCAAAGTGGTAGCCGCCTATTGGGTAGAAACAAAAAATGGGGCAAATGAATTCGAGTTTGAAACTACTCGTGAAATGGTGCCTAATGCTTATGTCAATACTACACTTTTACAACCACACGCTCAAACCAGGAATGATTTGCCTATGAGGTTATACGGTGTGGTACCCATTAACGTAAGTGATGAATCAACAAAGCTGAACCCAGAGATTCAAATGGCCGATGTGATTGAGCCGGAGTCTAAGGTCACGGTTCAGGTTTCAGAGCAGAATGGCAAGCCTATGACCTATACAATAGCGGTTGTAGACGAAGGACTCCTGGATATCACAAGGTTTAAAACGCCTAACCCTTGGAGTACATTTTTTGCAAGGCAGGCTCTGGGTGTAAAGACATGGGATATTTATGAAGATGTAATTGGTGCTTATCATGGAGACCTTTCCAGACTGTTGGCGCTAGGTGGAGATGGATCAGGAAGCAAACCTGCTAAGGTGAAAGCTAACCGCTTTAAACCTGTAGTGGTGCATCTAGGGCCATTCACGCTTAAAAGAGGTCAGAAAGTGAGTCACGATTTCACAATGCCTAATTATGTAGGCTCTGTAAGAACAATGATAATTGCTGGTAACGAAGGGGCCTATGGAAAGACAGAGAAAGCAACACCTGTAAGAAAACCGCTAATGGTGCTTGGGACTTTGCCGAGAGTTGTAGGGCCTGGAGAGAAAATCAAGCTGCCAGTGAATGTATTTGCTTTGGAATCGAGCGTGAAGGATGTTGAATTAAGTGTAAAAGGGAACGGTTTGCTTAAAATCTTAGGGTCAGGAAATCAGAAACTGAAGTTTAATGAGATAGGAGATCAGATTGTGGATTTTGAATTCGAAGTAGCTGAATCTTTAGGAGTAGGAGAAGTTGAGATCATTGCAAAATCAGGAAGAGAAAGTGCAAGTTACAAGGTTGAGGTTCAAGTAAGAAACCCTAATCCGGTAGTAACAGATGTATCAGCCTTAGTGCTTAAGGCAGGAGAAGAATGGAAGAATAGTTTTGAGCAAATTGGAATGTCAGGTACCAATGAGTTAGCGTTGGAGTTGAGTGTTATTCCACCGATAAACCTGAGTAATAGACTTTCATATTTAATGAGGTATCCTCATGGTTGTATAGAACAAACAACTTCATCCGTATTTCCTCAGCTTTTTCTAGCCGATATCACCGAGCTTTCAGATAAACAATTGACGCGAGTACAAGCCAATGTGAAATCAGGTATAGACAGAATAGTTAAGTTCCAGACTGCACTTGGAGGCTTTTCTTATTGGCCAGGTCAGAGTGATGATAATGATTGGGGGACTAACTATGCTGGTCATTTCCTGCTGGAAGCAAAGGATAAGGGATATTTTATTCCATCAAACCTGTTGAAAAACTGGAAAAAGTACCAGCGCAAAAGAGCAAGAAGCTGGAGTAGGTATGCAAATTATAATGACGACTTAGTTCAGGCCTACAGACTGTACACCTTGGCAAAAGCACAAGCCCCTGAACTGGGAGCAATGAATAGATTGAGGGAAGATAAAACCTTAAGCCTTGAAGCAAAGTGGAGGCTTGCTGCTGCTTATGCATTGGTAGGTAGAACCCAAGTTGCCAAGGGTATGATTGATGAGTTACCTCTGGAATCTTCAAGTAAAACAAGGTACCACTACTATGGATCAAGGCTAAGAGACGATGCCATGATTTTAGAGACCTTGGGGTTATTAGGGATGCAAAATGAGGGATTGACTTTGCTGAGGTCTGTGGCTGGCAGATTGAGTGAAGATGGATGGATGAGCACCCAGACAACTGCATACTCGCTGCTGTCAGTAATAAAGTTTGCAGGCTCTGATAAAACCAATAAAGGTGTAGAGGCTACTTATAAAATAAACGGTGCTGCTGATCAGAAAGTAAAAACCGCCCGACCTATTGTTTTAGCAGAAGCAGTGGTTAGAGCATCAGAAACAACCAATCTAGAGGTGAAAAATGAAGGTGAAGGAGTCCTTTTTGTCAGAGTAATCAGGAAAGGGCAACCCATAGCTGGTCAGGAAAAGCCTAGTGAAAAAGGGTTGAAGCTTTCTGTGAGTTATACTGATAGAAGTGGGAATACAATTGACCCAAATGAGCTTGAACAGGGAGTGGATTTCTTTGCCGAGGTTTCAGTTTATAACCCAGGGACAAAGGGTGTATATAAAGACTTAGCGTTGAGTCAGGTTTTCCCTTCCGGATGGGAGATTTTAAACGATAGATTGAATGAGGTGCCAGGCAATGTTCAGAAAATCAACTATGATTATAGGGATATACGAGATGATAGGGTATATACATATTTCGATTTAAGGCCTAATGAAAGAAAGAAGTTTAAAGTAGCACTTAATGCGACTTATGCTGGGCAATATTACCTGCCAACTGTCAATGTAGAAGCCATGTATGATGAGACAATTAATGCGCGTACATCGGGACAATGGGTTAAGGTGAAAAGAGGGAATTAAATTTATCTTCCGTCATTCCCGCGCAGGCGGGAATTTCTGTTTTGTTAGAAGGGAATATGAGTAAAGTTGGGTTGGTATCAGTGAAACTGAGAATTGAAACGGATGTGATTAGAAAATTGATTAGAACTGTAAAGAAATATCGAAAGTGGTTTTTAGGCATTGCACTGATGCTATGTATCGTATATTACTATTGCCTTCCAAAAGTACTATTCAATGATCCCTATGCTACAGTAGTCAACGATTTCCGAGGAGAACTTTTGTCGGCCCGAATAGCTAATGATGGCCAATGGCGTTTTCCTGAAGTAACCAACCTTCCTGATAAGTACATTCAAGCACTGATCACATTTGAGGATCGTCATTTTTATAATCACCCAGGGGTTAATCCGGTGGCATTGGGAAGAGCACTTTGGCAAAATGTTTCTGAAGGAAAAGTTGTGAGTGGAGGCAGTACGATTTCTATGCAGGTTGTCAGGCTTTATAGAAAAGGAAAGCGCAGGACGTTTGCTGAAAAGCTAATGGAAATGGTATTGGCAACCCGACTTGAACTTCGGTATTCCAAGTCGAGTGTATTAAAATTATATGCTTCTCATGCACCATTTGGTGGAAATACAGTTGGATTAAATGCGGCTGCCTGGCGGTATTTTCAAAGGCCTCCTGAACAATTATCCTGGGCAGAAGCTGCTCTGTTGGCTATTCTTCCTAATCAACCTTCATTATTATTTCCCGGGAAGCACAACGAAAGCTTGAAAGCCAAAAGGGATCGTTTATTGACACGACTTTTCGAAAAAGGACACATGGATAATGTGTCTCTGGATTTAGCAATTGCGGAGCCGTTGCCAAATGGTCCAGAAGTGTTACCACAGCAAGCTGATCATTTTTTGAGCTTTTTATCTAATCGAGGACAAAGTGGAAATATTACTTTATCAACAGTAGATGGTCATCTACAGCGAAGAGTAAGTAATGTTTTAAAGGCGCATAATAGTCTGCTGAAAACTGATGGAATCCACAACGCAGCAGTTTTGGTATTGGATGTGAAATCTAATGAAGTATTGTCTTATGTAGGAAATGTGAAGGGAATTGGGAAAGAATATGCTCCATCAGTTGATGTTATTCAGGCACCCAGAAGTACCGGTAGTTTGTTGAAACCATTTCTTTATGCGAGCCTTTTGGACGAGGGTACTATTCTTCCCAAAACTTTGATTCCTGATGTGCCCACCTATTTTGAAGGATTTGCACCTAAGAACTTTACCAGAAAATATGACGGTGCTGTACATGCCGATATGGCATTGGCGCGCTCATTGAATATCCCTGCTGTTAATATGCTCAAAACTTATGGCTATCCCCGTTTTCATGAAAAGTTGAAAAGCATGGGTATGAGCTCATTGACTCAGTCTGCAGACTATTATGGGCTTTCGCTTATCCTTGGAGGTTCTGAAGGTACCCTTTGGGATATGTCAAATATGTATGCTGGTATGGCAAGAGCACTGTCAGGTTTTAACCAGCGATTTAAAAATAAAAGATATGATCAGACCGATTTTGAGTTTGCAGCTTTTAGTAAAAATGAGGACGTATCACAGGCTGACTTTATCGACAAACCAGCATTGAATGCGGCATCAATATGGTTTACATTTCAGGCAATGCAAGAGGTGTATCGGCCCGATGAGGATGCTTCATGGAAATTGTATTCAAGTGCGAGAAAAATAGCCTGGAAGACAGGAACCAGCTTTGGTTATAGAGATGGTTGGGCAATAGGTGTTACTCCTGAATATGTAGTTGGGGTATGGGTTGGGAATGCTGATGGAGAGGGGCGCCCGGGTTTAACTGGTATAAAAACTGCCGCTCCAATCATGTTTGATGTGTTTGATTTGTTGCCAGAGACATCCTGGTTTTTGCCACCCAGAGAAGAGTTGACTCTTGCAGCAGTTGATAGACAAAGTGGTCATCTGGTTTCTCCATATTCTACACAAATAGATACGGTGTTCATTCCTAAAGTTGGTCTCAGAACCGCTTCAAGTCCTTATAACCAACTTATTCATTTAGATAAGGAAGGTAAGTTTAGAGTAAATGCTGAATGTTACCCATTAGGAGATTTGACTACTGTTAACTGGTTTGTATTGCCACCAAAACAAGCTTTTTATTTTAAGAAGAAGAATCCAACCTATCAGGAATTACCACCATTTTCAGCTTCTTGCGATGGTGAGGGGAGCTCATTTGTAGTAATGGATATGATTTACCCAGAACCTAATGCCAGTTTGTATATTCCAATAGAACAGGATGGAGGAAAGGGGCAATTGATATTTGAAGCTACACATAGGAAAGAGGGCATTACATTGCATTGGCATCTGGATGATAAATATCTGGGGTCTACCGTTACAGAACACTTAATAAGTTTGAGTCCAGCAACAGGTAAACACCAGATAACTATTGTAGATTCATATGGTAATGAACTGAAAAGAACCTTTGAGGTACTAACCAGAGATTCTGATTGAAGAAGTAATATATAGCAATTTTATTACGATAATATTGGTCTTCAACCTTTAACCTATACTACTATTCAGGTTTAAGCCTATCAGCAAACATTGCTCTCAGTTTTTGCACTTTGGGTGCAATAACAGCAGTGCAATAAGGTTGATTACCATTTTCATTATAGTAGTTCTGATGATCAATCTCTGCTGAATAATAGGCTCCTAATTTGCTAACCTCAGTAACTATGGGGTTATCAAAGTAATCTGCCATTTCCTTAATCACTTCCTGAGCAGTTTCTTTTTCAGTTTCATCCTGATAGAAAATTACAGACCTGTATTGAGTACCCTGATCATAACCCTGACGATTCAAGGTGGTTGGATCATGTGTTGAAAAGAAGATTCTCAATAAATCAGCATAAGCCAGTACTTCTGGATCGTAAGTAACTTTAATTACTTCTGCATGCCCTGTTCGTCCTGTGCATATCTCTCTGTAGGTAGGGTTTTTAATCGCCCCTCCAGAGTAGCCGGATTCCACACCTGACACACCTTTCACTCTTTGGAAAACGGCTTCCGTACACCAGAAGCAACCTCCTCCAATTACAGCGGTTGCTTCATTATTAGAATCATCAAGCAACTGCATTGAAGCAGAATTAATGCAGTACCTTAGTCCACTGGGTTCTGGGCCATCAGGGAAAACATGGCCTTGGTGAGCATCACAGGTATTACACACCACTTCAACTCTTGTCATTCCATAGCTGGTATCTTTTATATAACCAATGGCATTTTCCTTGACAGGTTGAGCAAAGCTTGGCCATCCTGTACCTGACTCGAACTTTACTCGAGAATCAAACAGGGGAGTGCCACAACAAACACAGCCATATAATCCAGGTTCATGCCTTTCGCAAAAAGCACCTGTTCCCGCTCTTTCAGTGCCTTTTAATCTGGCAATTTGAAATTGTTCGGGGGTTAGAATTTCTCTCCATTCATCTTCTGTTTTTTCAACTCTTCTGTCGGGAGAGGGGTTGCCATTGTTGGCGAATTTGATCACATCAATCCACGTGAGCATATTTTTCCTTTCTTTAAATCTGCTAACAATATACAGGCATCAAAAGTTTAATTTTTAAGCTTAAGATATTTATTGAACTCTTTGGTCAGGAGGGCGCTTTCAGAAGGCCTTGGTGCATCATTGTTAGTCAGCTCTCCTTTGGTATCGTAGATCATATACCGTGGAATAAAGGGAATATTCAGGTTTTCCAACCCTTTGGAAGTATTAACATTAGTGATTCTAAAATGGTGGCCTACATCGAGTTTGTGTTTTTCTATTGCTCTTAACCAATTTTCTTTTCTACGATCAGTTGAGAGGTAAACAAAAACCACTTCGCTCGGATCAAAATTGGTTTGAAGAGCTTTGGATGATGGCATTTCGGCAATACACGGGGCGCACCAACTAGCCCAGTAATCTACATAAACAACTTTTCCATGGTGTTCACTTAATAGAGTTTCTAGCGTGCTGGTTTTTCCATCAATAGATTCCAAACTGATCTCGTTGTCAATCTGAAATTTCATGTTGTATTTGGTCATTAATTCATTGACAAGCACAGTGTCATTAAAGTCGTTTCTGAAGCGAGTAAGATATTTTAACCTTGATTCTATATTAAAGAATGTGTGTTGACTTAGCAGTGCATTGATATTACCATACTGAAGCACTTTCTTCTCATTTTGCGTTAGTTGACTAGAGACTCGGATTGAATCGTATAATTGCCTGTAGTCTCTACTGCTGCCTCCTCCACCTTTGGTTTGCTGTTTTATCATTCTAATTCCTTTACTGTATACTGATGATACGTTTACTGCCAGACTTCTTGCACGGTCTATGATGTACAGTAAAGAGTCGTTTTGAACCTTAATGTTGGGGGAGATGGATTCAACTTTTGATAATAGCTGATTGACTAAATTAAGAGAACCATTTTCCTTCTGAAGGTTGAGGCTGGCTTTTTGCATGTACAACTTGGAGTGCAGAGAGTGCAGCCTAATATTGTACTGAACCTGGTTGATGAGTTTTTCCTCAATGAGTTTGTTCAAGGTTAGTAATTCTTTTTCAACTTCATTACTTATGTTTTTTGCACCTAAGTCCTTGATTCTTCCCCATAGAGCTCCATAGTCTTCGTTTTTCCCTTTCTTGTATTTATGGGCCAGCCTTAATGGGAAGGACATGTAGTCCATGGCCATGTATTCTTCAGAAGCAACAGAATCTCTCAAATAGAGAGAAAAGTTGGTTGTTTTCTGATATTCTTCCCTGTTTGCAATTCTGCCAATTGGTTTAATGCCATCATAATTGAAGACTGCCGTGTCTCCATTTTTGAAGATATAGGATAGGTCATCTGTACCTTTATACATCAGCATCACTTCGACCCATTCTCTTTTGGAATGTAGAACGACAGTGTCCCATTCCCTTTCAAAATCAATCGTTAGTCTTCTCTGGATAAACTGGTCATCAATGTATTGTATTTCGTCACCTGCGTTGGTTCTTCCGGTTGATGTGCCATCAGAGAGTTTATAAAAACCATTCTTTACAGGGTTGTTAAAGATCAAAACAACCTGATTAGGCTTGATCTCTCCTTTAAGCTGTACTGCTGGTTTGTTTTTACAACCACTGGCAATCAGAAAAAGGAGGAGCAGATATTGAAAGTGTTTCATTTAGTAGTTTTCTGGAAACTACTAAGGTTTTAGTTTATATCATACTAATAAACACCAACATTTTAATGCCTTAACCAACTCCTTAACATCTGATTCAGCCAAGAAGAGCATTGGGTTTAACTTCGGTTGAATTAAAGTATTCATTGAGCTGAATTGTTTCATTAAGATCTTCAGTGTCTCGTTCATCTTTATACCGACCTGTTTCGGAGTAATAGGCAAGGCTCCATTCTCCCGAAAAATCTTCTACTAGGGCGGTCATCGATTCGACCCAGTCTCCCGAATTGAGGTAAGTAACTCCATCAATGGTTTTTATAGCTGGTTGATGTATGTGACCGCATATTATGGCATCACAGTTTTTGTATTTGGCCATTGTTACTAATTGGCTCTCAAAATCATCGATGTATTTGATAGCTTGTTTTACTTTGTTTTTAATGGCTTGAGAAAGGGAAAAATAGGGGAGTCCTTTTCTCCGCCTTCTGTTGTTGTATTGCCTGTTTAACCAGAGAAGAAATGTGTAACCTATATCTCCTAGTTTGGCTATCCATTTAAAATTAGAAGTGATAGAATCGAAAATGTCGCCATGGACAATGTAGTGGCGTTTACCATTGGATTCGTAAATCATATCCTTCACAATTCTCAAGTTGCCAATTTGAAAGGGAAGTACCTGGTCAAGAAAATCGTCATGATTACCCCTGATATAGGTAATCTTGGTGGCATCTTCCTCAATCATCTTCAAAATTCTGCTGAAGAAACGGGTATGTTTTCGTTTCCATTCACCTGACTTCTTGAGTTGCCAACCATCAATGATATCGCCATTGAGGATTAGGTTCTCGCATTTGTATTGCCTGAGAAACCTGACTAACTCTTTTGCTTTAGATCCTTTTGTACCTAGGTGTACATCAGAAAGGACAATGGTTTTGCATTCTATTTTCACGATCTGGGCCTTTGTGATTAGGTGTTTTTTCAATATCACCTTTTGATATGACCCAGCTGTAAACGGTGATTTACGCTTATGCTATAATTCTGTTGAGGAAAAGAACTTTACTTAAAACTTACTTAATCTAAGCATTAAGCTGCTCATCTATGTATTCTACAGCTTGCCCTACAGTTTGAAGTCTTTCAGCATCGCTGTCAGGAATTCTTATGTTGAAACTTTGTTCAAACTCCATTACAATTTCTGCATAGTCCAAAGAATCTATGCCAAGGTCTTTAATGAAGTTTGCATCAGTAGTAGCTTCTGTAGGTGCTATTCCTATTTTTTCAACTAGTATTCGGGTAACCTTCTCTAACGTTTTGCTCATTAGGTTTTGTTGATATGAATTGATATTGGAATATAAACGATTCCTTAAGAAAATTAAAACCTCAGTGTGAATTCCGTTCCTTCGTTCATCACCGACTTAACAAGAATTGCACCACCGTGTTTCCTCATGATTTGTTTAGAAAGACTAAGTCCGATTCCAGACCCTTGTTTTTTAGTGGTAAAGAAAGGGATAAAGATTTTCCCAAGAGCTTCTTCATCAATACCCACTCCATTGTCTCTGATAGTTAGTGTAGGCCTACCATATTCATTGATAAATGCGTTTAGTATGAGCACTTTTTCATCTTCATTTTCGTCAAGGGCATGAATGGCATTCTGAAGCAGGTTAATCAATACCTGATCTATAAGTTCTTTGTCTACATTGAACATCAATCCTTCCGGAGAAATGTTTACGGTGAAACCTATGTTTTTAGATGCTATTTCATGAGATAGAAGAAGTGCCACATGATCCAGTACTTTTTTAACCTCCATTTCCTGAAGTTTTGGTTCTGGAATTTTAGTAAGATTTCTGAAGTCTGATACGAACCTGATCAATCCTTCACTTCTTCTTTTGATTGTTTGTACGGCAAGATAGATATCTTCTAACTCTTCTTTTTCTATTGGAACATCATCCTCAATATTATCTACAAGATTCTCTTCTACAGTAGCAGCTAATGAAGAAAGGGGAGTAACAGAGTTCATTATTTCATGAGTCAACACTCTAATGAGGTTTTGCCAGGCATCCATTTCCTTTTCTTCCAATTCGCTCTGAATATTTTGAACTGAAACCAACTTGAATTCTTCACCTCTTAATACAAGTTCAATTACATAGACAGAAAGCTGTGTCCTTGTCCCTTCATTCGTTAATTCAATCAAGGCACTCCCACCAGTTTTCAGTTTAACGAGTGATTCTACCAGCTTGGCACTAACTCTACTAAGCTCAAAGATGTTGTTAAGCGAATCAACACCAATCAATTTTTTGGCCGCACTGTTAATAATCTGTACATCACCCAATTTATTGAAGGTTATAAGTCCAATACCAACGTGCTGAACAATGGTACGGAAGTAGTGATAGTTAGCTTCCTTATCGGCACGAATCTCTCTGAATTTTTTGATAACATTGTTGAACTCAGCGTATAGCTCATTCATGGATTTGCCACGTCCTTTGGTTGGGTAGGTTGTGGTAAAATCATCATACTTTATCGAACTCAGGAACCCTGAAATCTCACGGTTGGTCTTATCTATTGTACGAATAAGAAGGTAAACCTGAAATCCAATCAACAGACTGAGAAAAGTGATATTGACATTATTAGGTGCCTCATACACCACGTATGCCAATAGTATAATCGAGCCGATCAATAATAGTATTCGACCAATCAGGAGAATGCGTAGATTTTTAAAGCCCATGCTTCTCCAATCTTCTATATAAAGAAGCTCTGGTTAGTCCAAGCTCTTTTGCGGCTTTCGAAATGTTTCCAGAGTGTTTATTAACGGCTTTAAGAATCACATTCTTTTCAACATCATCAAGGTTCAGATTGTCTGAAGCTTCAGATGAACTGTCAGTTTTTTGTACCAGAAAGAAAAAGTCATCGGGCATAAGAATATTTCCTTCACTCATGATAATTGCACGTTCTATGGCATGCTGGAGCTCTCGGATATTTCCAGGCCAAGGGTACTTCGATAATTTTTTCAGCGTTGATGAGGCTATCCTCTTTGGTGGTTTTCGGTACTTTTCACAATAGGTTTTGACAAAGTGTTCGGCAAGGAGTTGAACATCATCCTGTCTTTCCCTTAAAGGAGGTAGGTGCAGCTCAACCGTATTGATTCTGTATAATAAATCTTGCCTGAAAGTGTTTTCGGCTACCATATCATATACAGGCATATTGGTGGCACATATCAGACGGATATCGATATCCATAGCTTTATTTGACCCAATGCGGGTCACTTGTCTTCCCTGAAGTACTGAAAGTAGTTTTGATTGCAATGGCATGCTTAGGTTACCAATCTCATCCAAAAACAGAGATCCACCAGTAGCTACTTCGAAACGGCCAGCCCTGTCTTCTTTGGCGTCTGTAAAAGCACCCTTTTTATGACCAAAGAGTTCACTCTCGAAAAGAGTTTCGGTAATGGCACCCATATCTACACCTACAAATACATTATCTTTTCTAAGAGACCTTTGATGAATTGCCCGAGCTACCAGTTCTTTACCAGTTCCATTT
Source organism: uncultured Roseivirga sp. (assembly GCA_947493005.1). GTDB lineage: Bacteria > Bacteroidota > Bacteroidia > Cytophagales > Cyclobacteriaceae > Roseivirga. Next base: position 273,056 of record CANLOY010000006.1, on the reverse strand, counting down.
TCCCCGAGAATCAAAACATTCGCATCAGTGCCCGCTACCTTATCTATAATGCTAAATACATTTTTCATTGCAGGACTATCTCCAATGATATCCTTGAAAGGCTTACTGATGTCGTCCTCTAGCTGCTTTTTGGCGCTTTTCAGTCTATTGACTTCTTTGTAAGATTGTTTGAGTTTAATAGCCGCAGAAAGAGTAGCAATAAGCTTCTCATTTTGCCAAGGTTTTAAAACAAAATCAGTGGCTCCTTCTTTTACCGCCTTCACGGCCATTTCTACATCTCCAAATGCGGTAATCAAAATAACTACGGCTTGTGGATCTGCATCAAGTATTTGCTCCAACCAATAGAACCCTTCTTTGCCACTGGTGATGTCTTTACTGAAATTCATGTCTAACAGTATGACATCATAAGTTCCATTGTTCATTAAGAATGGAATCTTCTTTGGGTTTTTTTCTATGATTACCTCTTTAGCATGTTTTTTTAACAGCAGCTTAGCTGCTATTAATACATCCTCATCGTCATCTATGATTAAAATCTTACCTAATTCTTTATCCACAGTATTTTCAGTTTATAAGATTGCCCATTCAGAGCTTAAATAGTGCCAACACCTCAAATCATCGAAATATATGATTTTTCAATAGGTTCGTGTCCGATTATGTAACAAAAAATGATCGATAGTGAACAAATATGTTTGTCAGAGCCTATATAATACTGGTGTAAACTGTTTTTCAAAGAAAAGTATCGAAGTAGGAATTATTTAAGGAAGAGTTTACTAAAAAGAGGTATATGAGTGAGTTGTCGACATCAAGACAAAAAAAACCTCACATTTAGAGAACTAACATTTTGCAGAAGTGATTAAAGTACATATATTGCAACTGTTGTTTTGAATTAATTTTGATATTAATTCAGATATTTTGAGTTTTTGACCTTTGGGCTCGGTACTGACCATACTGAGCCTTTTTTTATGCCTTCTTTTTAATATTCTTGAATAAAAAGTGTTCGATTACGATCAACTGATGTGTTATAATTGTACACTTTTATGCTTCCTCTTTTAATGAAAATACCCGTAAAGCATTGCTTTTCAATTAATTACAAAAGTGGCACTCTTGTTGTCTATTGCAGCGCGGATTAGAAAACACTTTAACAACAGCAATGGATAAAAAGATCAAAAAGAAAACATGGACTGCCAAGCGTATCTTCACAATACTTGGTAGTGGAGGAGTATTGTTCTTAATACTCTATGTTTTTGTTTTTGCCGATAACTCGTCAAAACTCAAGGTAGATGAAGAAAAGATAAGTATAGCCTCAGTGGTTGAGGGGCCGTTTCAGGAGTACATTCCTATTGAAGGAAATGTTCAGCCTAAAACAACCATAAGATTAGATGCGGTTGTAGGCGGCAATGTAAAAAGAAGATTTCTCGAAGGGGGAGTTGAAGTGCAAGAGGGAGATACTATTCTTAAATTAGAGAATAGTAACCTAGAGATGCAGTATATCAGCCAACAGACCGCAACTAATAGGTTGAGGAACGAGATTGAGAACACTAACAATCAGCTTCAACAATCCTTATTTAATTCAAGAGCTCAGGTAATCACTTTAGATTTTAGTATTGACCAGGCAAAGGATTTATTTGACAGAAATACTCAGCTTTATAAGGATGATGTGATTTCTGAACAAGAGTACCTGAATTCTAAAAGAGATTACGATAGATTGATTGCATCTAGAAAGAATACATTAAAGCAAATGGAGTTTGACTCTATCAATGCCGTTTCTCAGGTTAATCAGAACAGAGGAAGATTGGTTACCTCTCAGGAAAGTTTGAAAATTGTTGAGGGTCAATTAGAGGACTTATGGGTTAAAGCACCTATAGATGGTCTACTATCAACAGTAAATGTTGAAATTGGCCAGCAAATTGGTCAAGGAACTACTATCGCCCAGATTGATGACCTTGATGGTTTTAAAATAGAGGCTAACGTTGATCAGCATTACTTGCCTAGGGTTTATGAAGGACTGAAAGGAACTTATGACTTCGCTGGTCAGACTTATAATCTGGAAATCAGAAAGAAATTCCCTGAGATTAACAATGGAACTTTTGTAGTTGAAATGATAGGTGAAGTTCCTGATGGAGTAAGAAGGGGACAAACCATTTCTATCAGACTTCAATTGAGTGAAGAGAAAAATGCAATTCAGATACCAAGAGGAAGCTTTTTCCAAACTACTGGCGGTAACTGGATTTTTGTAGTAGATGAGTCAGGTGACTTTGCTACCAGAAGACAAATCAGGATTGGAAATCAAACTCCACGTCACTATGAAGTACTCGAAGGCTTAAAACCTGGAGAAAAAGTAATATTTTCATCCTACGAAGGATACGAGGACAAAGACAAATTAATAATCAAACAATAAATTAATTCAAACAACCACTAACTTTTACATTATGGAAAATGGTAAAAAAATTATTACAACTAAAGGTCTGAAGAAGTTCTACTACACTGATGAGATCGAAACGACTGCATTAAACAATGTTAATCTTTCTATTGCAGAAGGTGAGTTTGTAGCAATCATGGGACCTTCAGGTTGTGGTAAATCTACTTTATTGAATATCATAGGATTATTGGATAATCCTTCTGAAGGAGAGTTCTTCTTTTATGACGAAGAGGTTTCAAAATATTCTGAAAGACAAAGAGCAGAGCTTAGGAAAAAGAACATTGGATTTGTATTCCAGAGCTTTAACCTGATTGATGAGCTAACTGTTTATGAAAACGTAGAGCTGCCTTTGATCTACTTAAAGTATCCTGCAGCAGATAGAAAGAAAAGAGTTGAAGAGGTTTTGGAAACTATGCAGATTATGCACAGAAAAGATCACTTTCCTCAGCAACTTTCCGGAGGTCAGCAGCAAAGGGTAGCTGTAGCAAGAGCTGTTGTGGCTAAACCAAACTTGATCCTTGCGGATGAGCCTACTGGTAACTTGGATTCAACTAATGGTCAGGAAGTAATGACTTTATTGAGTGATCTAAACTCAAAGGGAACTACAGTAATTATGGTGACTCACTCTGCAACTGATGCTGAATACGCACATAGAGTAATTAACCTATTTGACGGTCAGGTAGTTTCTGAGAATATCAACTCGAAAGAGAATACGCTAGTTTAAGATTTTCCTTTTTAGGGATTACGTTCATTTGCCAATTGGCAAATGAACGGTTTATAAAGGCTTTATATGGCTTAATGGGATAGTATTGCCATAGGGATAGAAAACACAATTATGAAAAAAATATATACTTGCTTAGCGTTACTGCTTCTTTCTACGGGAGTTTTTGCTCAGCAGACATTAACGCTTGAAGAAGCAATTCAAATTGCTCTTGACAATAATATTGATATCAAGCGAGCTAAGAATAATGCGATTGGAGCTAAGGCTACATTGCTACAGAGCAGACTGAACTTTTTACCTAGTTTGAGTGCAAGTGCTGGACATAACTGGGCAGAAGGACTGAACTTTGATCAGACTTCAGGTGGGTTGGTTAATACAACAACCTTATCAGGGAGTGGTAACTTATCTGCCAACATGACCATTTTTAATGGGTTCTCGAATGCACTAGGTAAGAAGAGAAGTAAAGCATTCTATCAGGCTGCCGAGGAAACTGTAAAAGGCAGTATCCAGAATACAGAGGCCAGTGTCGTTGGAGGGTTCTTAAATGTAATTTCTACAAAAGAAAGCTTGAAAGTGGCTGAGCAAAGGAGAGAATTGCTCTTGGAACAGTTAGAAAGAGAAGAGAAAAGAGAGCGTGCCGGTGTGGGTAACATGGAGCAAGTCTACAATTTTAGATCTCAAGTGGCTCAACAGGATTTGGCAATTGTTAACCTTAAGAACACACTTGAAAGCAATAGGTTGACATTAATTCAGTTGCTTCTTTTAAACCCTGCTGATGATTATGAGTTTGAAGGTATTACGGCAAATGATGCTGAGTTAGAAGCTACTATTGAAGATTATAGCTCCATTTTTAATAAATCTATGGCTTACGCACCATCAATTAAATCTGCAGAGTATAATTTAGAAGCTGCCAAACATGGTCTTAAGATCAGTGAGTTCGCATGGTTACCTTCTTTGACATTGGGAGGGAGCATAGGAACTAACTGGTCGTCAAACGTTAAAGCGAGAGATGCCAATGGGGATATAATCAGGCCCTTACGAGTAGAAGATTTAAGCACTCAATTTGAGAATAATGTGAGTAAAGGTGCTCGACTTTCCCTGAATATTCCACTGTTTACCAGGTTTCAAAACAGAACTCAGGTACAGCAATCAAAGATTCAAATGTTGAATTCCGAGCTAGGACTGGAGCAAGCTAAGAATACATTGACTAATCAGGTACAGCAGGCCTACTTAAATCTTACTAATGCTAAAACAACTTATGCAGCAGCTAAAGCAAGCTTGGAAAATCTGAATAAGTCATACGAGTTTGCTAAGACCAGATATGAAAATGGTACGATTGATTTTGTTACCTATTTGCAAAGTCTTAATGGTAAGAATAGTGGAGAATTAGAGCTTGTAAGGGCTAAGTACGGTATTATGTTTAGAAAGTTGATTTTGGATATTTTTACTGGAGAATTAAATCTCCCTAGTTCGAATTGAGTTTGAATATATCTATGGTGCTATCACGTACCACTAGAATTTTATTGTTTTCCATAAATACATATTGATAAGAGAGGTCAGGTAAACTGACCTCTTTTTTAGTTTGTGTATAAAAGTTTAGGAAGGTCAACTTATTGTCTTTTACAAAAAGAAGATCATTTTTTATAAAGCTGAAAAAATTGATGTTTTCCGCAACTAACTTGTCTAATAGGTTGCCTAGATTATCGAAGATGAATATTCCGTTTTTCAAATCGCTTATGAACAAATGGTTTTGATATGACCTGATAAATGCTACTTCTAGATCTTCAATATCCAGTAAAAGATTCAGGCGGTTCTCTAAAATAATCTCTCCATTATTGATGTCGACTTTTATAAGGCTTTGTTCCTGATCATTGATCAACCAGAGATTGTTGTCTCCTGCTATCGTTGCTAAACCAGAAAAATTGTTGAATTCTTTGAGATTGATTGGGTATCGCTCAGAACTATTCAGAAACCTATCCAGAAAGAGGTATTCCTGAAAATCTCTGTAATAGACAAATGTTTTCAGGCTTTGCCATGCATCAATGACAGTAGGAGAGCCTTGTTTTTGAGGAGAGAAGTGATAAATCAATTCTCCATCTTGATTGTACTTGTCAATTCCACCGGTCTGGCTGGAGAAGTAAAGATACCCTTGACGATCAATGGAAGCCATAGAGGGACTATAGCCTATGTCGAAAGACTTTAATAGTTGAAGTTCCTGTCCTAACGCGGGAGGAATGGAGAGAAACAATACTATTATGAATGTACTAAGCCTCAAATGTTTTTAATTCTATTTTACCTTCATTGTAGACAGCGTAAGTGCAATAATTTAGCCATTCCCCCAGATTTATATACTTACTGTTGGAACCAACGCTTAAATCCAGCGGAAGGTGCCTGTGTCCGAAAATATAATAGTCATGGTGTTCTTGCTCTTCCATTTCCTTTGAGAATGCCCATAACCACTCATCATCACCAAGAAATTGCTTTTCATTGTCATTGGCCTGAGCCCTGCTGGCTCCTGACCAGAAGTTGGCTACAGAAATACCAATGTTGGGGTGAACCCACCTAAACACCCACTGAAAGAATCCATTACGAAATACCTTCTTCAGCACTTTATAGCCCTTGTCCCCTGGTCCAAGGCCATCACCATGACCAATGAAGACTTTGGTATTGTTTAATTGTAGTTGGATAGGGTCATAAATGACTTTAGCACCAACTTCTTCTTCTAAATAGCCAAACATCCATAAGTCGTGATTACCCGTGAATACAACAAGTTTAATTCCAGAATCAGTAATTTCTGAGAGCTTGCCAAGAAAACGAGTAAAGCCTTTTGGAACAGTAGATTTGTATTCAAACCAAAAATCAAAAAGATCTCCAACGAGGAAAATAGCATATGCGTCCTTTTTACACTTGTCAAGCCAACGCACTATTTTCTCTTCTCTGGTCCGACTAGAGGCTTTATCTGGTACTCCTAAGTGGAAGTCAGAAGCAAAGTAGATTTTTTGATTTTGATCGGGAGTTAACTTCATGGTACTGAGTAAAACAAAAATTGCAAAACCTCTCTAAATAAAAAAATCAGGTCGTTAAACCTGATTTTTTTATTTAGTTATTCTGTTTTGTTATTCTTCCTTCTTGTCTTCAGAAGTAGTATTTGAATCTGAAGTTTCTACGGCACTTTCGTTGGTAGCTTCAGGAGTTTCATCAGAGGTGTTTTCAGTTTCTGAATTCACTGTAGGTTCCTCTTCTTTCTCTTCCTTTTTGTCCTGCCCATTATTGTTAGTGAAAGCCTCATAAGTAGTTTGCTTTTCAAATGGACGCTTACCAATCAAACCTTCCAAATCAGACTGGAAAAGAATTTCTTTTTCCAAAAGTTCTTTGGCTAGTACTTCTAGTTCGGTCTTCTTATCTGTTAAAAGCTGTTTAGTTCTGTTGTAAGCATCTTCAATAATTTTCTTAACCTCTTCGTCAATGGTCTTTGCAGTATCTTCTGAATACGGTTTAGAGAAGCCATATTCATTTTGCTTAGAGTCGTAGAATGAGATGTTACCGATCTTCTCATTCATACCATATACGGTAACAATGCTGTACGCTACCTTGGTTACACGCTCAAGATCACTAAGTGCTCCTGTGGATATCTTTCCGAAGATGATCTCCTCAGCAGCTCTACCACCTAACGTCATACACATCTCATCAATCAACTGTTCTGTCTGATACAAGAACTGTTCTTTTGGTAAGTACTGAGCATATCCAAGTGCAGCTACCCCTCTAGGTACAATAGAAACCTTCACCAACGGATCAGCGTGTTCTAGGTACCAACCCGCTACAGCATGACCTGCTTCATGATAGGCAACAATCTTTTTCTCTTCAGGAGAAATGATTTTACTTTTCTTTTCAAGACCTCCGATAACTCTGTCAATAGCATCCTGAAAATCTTCCATATCTACTGCCTTTTTGTCTTTTCTAGCCGCTATAAGAGCCGCCTCATTACAAACATTGGCAATCTCAGCACCGGCAAATCCTGGCGTTTGAGCAGATAATTTCTTTGCATCAATATCCTTTGCCAACTTTATAGGGCCGAGGTGTACTTTGAAAATTGCTTCTCTTCCAACAATGTCTGGCTTATCGATCCCGATCTGACGGTCGAAACGACCTGGTCTCAACAGGGCATTGTCCAGTACATCAGGCCTGTTGGTTGCTGCCAGAATAATTACACCAGAATCGGTTGCAAAACCATCCATCTCTACCAATAGAGAGTTCAACGTGTTTTCGCGCTCGTCATTAGACCCAGGCATTTGCCCTTTTCCTCTGGAGCGACCTATCGCATCAATCTCATCGATGAAAACAATACATGGTGCTTTTTCCTTGGCTTGCTTAAACAGGTCTCTAACTCTAGCTGCTCCAACTCCCACAAACATCTCAACAAAGTCTGAACCTGAAAGAGAGAAGAATGGTACAGCGGCTTCACCAGCCACAGCTTTGGCTAATAAAGTTTTACCAGTTCCCGGAGGACCTACTAGCAATGCACCTTTAGGTATTTTACCACCAAGCTTGGTGAACTTTGAAGGGTTCTTTAAGAACTCAACTATTTCTTTTACTTCTTCTTTTGCTTCGTCTAAACCAGCAACATTATCGAAAGTGATTTTGACTTTGTTCTCTGCGTCAAACAAGGCTGCTCTCGATTTCCCAATATTGAAAATCTGGCCACCAGGCCCAGCATTTCCTGTCATTCTGCGCATCATCAGCCAGAAGAAAAGTACTATTAAGATCAGGAATCCCCAGGTACTTAAAAAGTCCATTATGGTAGTTCTGTCCTCATATTCTACAGGTATGTCCTGTGCTTTAGGGATTTTACTTTGAGCTTTAAATTCGTTGTAGTACTCCTGAAACTTATCGGCAGATGAAAAGTATTTTTTCATCACATAGTGAGGTCCATTATTGAAACCTAAAAAGCTATTACCATCTAGTTCAGTTTTATACTTGGCATTTTGAAGAGCCTCTTGTTTTAGTGTGATTTCAACGGTGTTCTGACCATTGATAAATACTATTCTTGACACATCATTGCTTTTCACCATGTCTTCAAAGCGAGATGGGGTAATGACAATACCCGAACTTTGACTGGTAAAATATGAGATCGTTATAAATACGATGATGAGTGATATAAATATCCAAACCTGATTATTTGGCCTTTTACCTCCTGGTCCAGGTTTGCCTAGTATATTCTTCTTTCTTGGACTATCTGGCATTCTTTATCTTTTATAAATTTTGTAAACCTACTTAATAACGCTGGTGAAACAATAAAGTTAATTATGCATTTTGTGTGACTTGTGTGATGACTGCATCTCCCCAGAGATCTTCCAGCGCGTAGTGACTTCTCTTTTCTTTATTGAAAACATGCGCCACAACATTAACATAGTCAATTAAAACCCACTCTCTGTTGGTAAAACCTTCTTTTCGCCAGGGAGACTCTTTCGAAGCTTCATGGACTTCTTTTTCTATCGACTCGGCAATAGATTCTATCTGAGTATTTGAGTTACCAGAGCAAATGATGAAAAAATCACTCACAGCACCTTTAACTTTTCTAAGGTCCATAATTGCAATGTCCTCAGCTTTTTTCTCTTCCATTCCTTTGACAACCACGTTGCCTAACTCTTCTGAACTCATTAAAATGTAATAAGTGAATTTTAACTTATTTTGTGATCAAAACTACGAAAAATACATTGTACAAAATCCTTGCTAACACCTTATTTCTGGGTAAAAAAGTTATTTACATGCCAACTTGTCATTCTACTAATGATATGGCTTTGGAAATGGTTAGAAAACATGACACGGTAGAAGGCACTGTCATTATAACAAATGAACAAACAAAGGGGAGAGGGCAACGCGGTAATCAATGGTCTTCCAGCGCTGGAGAAAATCTGACCTTATCGTTGATATTGAACCCTCGGTTTCTGAAAGTGCCAGAGCAATTTTATCTAAATAAAATTATTTCTCTGGCTGTTTTTAGTTCCGTACATGATCTTGTTCCTGACTGTGACTGCCTGATCAAATGGCCAAATGATATACTGATTGCCAATAAAAAAGTAGCTGGAATCCTTATTGAAAATAACGTGAAGGGAAGTACGTTGGAATCTTCGGTTGTGGGAATCGGACTGAATGTTAATCAATTGAACTTTGGAATATTAAATGCTACTTCACTTGCTTCTTCTTCTGGAAAAGAATTTAACCTTGAAGCGGTATTCGAAAAACTGATTCTCAATATTGAATCTTATTACCTGAAGTTGAAGTCTGGTCGGCTTGATGAGATTAAGCAGGAGTACCTTCAAAGTTTATATGGTTACAAGGTGCCAATCAGGTTAAGGGAAGAATATGAGTTTATGGGAGAAATAGTGGATGTTGAGAGTTCGGGTCATCTGATCGTATCTGCTAAAAGGAAAGTACATCGGTTTGACTTTAAAGAAGTCGAATTCCTGCTCTAATATTTGTTAATCTTTGATTTTGGATGCCGCTTCCATTACCTTTGTGGCCGAATAAAAACGTGAATCATGCAAGAAACGCTTGGATACAAAGTAAAAGATATCAATCTGTCCGACTGGGGGAGAAAAGAAATTGAATTGGCTGAGGCAGAGATGCCAGGCTTAATGTCTTTAAGAGAAGAGTATGGACCTTCTCAAATATTAAAGGGCGCTAGAATTGCGGGCTGCCTTCACATGACCATTCAAACAGCGGTTTTGATTGAAACCCTTACTGCTTTGGGGGCAGAAGTTTCATGGTCTTCATGTAATATTTTTTCAACACAAGATCACGCTGCAGCAGCGATTGCTGATTCTGGTGTGCCCGTTTATGCATGGAAAGGCATGAACGAAGAGGAGTTTGACTGGTGTATCGAGCAAACACTTTTTGCATTTGAAGGTGGTAAGCCTTTGAACATGATTCTTGACGATGGTGGTGACTTAACTAATATGGTATTGGATAAATACCCTGAGTTAGTACCAAACATTAAAGGGCTTTCTGAAGAGACTACTACTGGTGTACACAGGCTTTATGAAAGAATGAAGAATGGTACACTTCCAATGCCTGCCATTAACGTAAACGATTCTGTTACCAAGTCGAAGTTCGATAATAAGTACGGATGTAAAGAATCTTTGGTAGATGCAGTCAGAAGAGCTACTGATGTAATGCTTGCGGGTAAAGTAGCAGTAGTAGCTGGATATGGCGATGTTGGAAAAGGTTCTGCTGCTTCGTTAAGTGGAGCAGGAGTGAGAGTAATTGTTACTGAAATTGATCCTATTTGCGCACTTCAAGCGGCAATGGACGGTTATGAAGTACAGAAAATGGATAACGCTATTCCTAGAGCTAACATCATTGTTACAGCAACAGGAAACTACAATATCATTCAGCAGAGGCATTTTGAAGCCATGAAGGACAAAACTATCGTTTGTAACATTGGCCATTTTGACAATGAAATTGACATGGCTTGGTTAAACGGAACCCATGGCGACAGCAAAATAGAAGTCAAACCTCAGGTTGACCTTTACAACGTAAATGGCAATGACATTATAGTACTTGCTGAAGGTAGATTGGTAAACCTTGGTTGTGCAACAGGGCACCCTTCTTTTGTAATGTCTAATTCATTCACAAACCAGACTTTGGCGCAGATTGAGCTTTGGACAAACCGTGAAGCTTATGAGAATGCAGTGTATACATTGCCTAAGCACCTTGATGAAAAAGTAGCGAAGTTACACCTTGCAAAAATTGGAGTAGAACTAGATGAATTAACTCCAGAACAAGCGGAGTATATTGGTGTTACAGTTGAAGGGCCTTACAAACCAGAACACTACAGATACTAAAAGCTTTTATGCTTACAATAATATCAAAAGGCTCCAAGTGGAGCCTTTTTTAGTTTATGGATTCTCATTAACATAAATCAGGTTCTCACCACTAATCGTTTTTCGGAAAGGGTATCTGGAAACCGCTTTTTCGAAGACTTCGGTACAGCCGGGCTGCATCTTTTCATGCAGCTCTACGATCAAAAGCTTTACATGAGGAAGCCACGATTCATAACCAGAAGCAAACACATTCACTTCGGAACCTTCAATGTCCAGCTTTAAGAAGTCTACCGATTTCCATCCCATTTTGTCGATAAGATCGGCTATAGAGAATGCCTGAAAAGCACCTTCGGCCGAATCATCGGTTTCTTCCACTTCGAAAGCCCACTTTTCAAAATCAGGGTTCTTGATTCTAAGGGAAGTGGTTTTACCCCAAATAGCAGATTGTAGTGTCTTGATGTTGGGAAAGCCTTGTGTGTTTTTGTTCACCAAACCAAAGTTTGAGCTGTCAGGCTCAATGGCTAGTATTTCAGCATCAGGATATTTGTTCGCGAAGAATGCAGAAGCAAAGCCAATATTAGCACCTCCGTCTATTATCGTTTTAGGTGTATAGGGCAGATCCATCTCGTAACGTGTATTCAGAAAAATCTGCTGAAAGGTGGGTACATCAGAAGTGTCTTGTCTCAGGTAAAAAGTGGATTTATAACCATCAACTTGAAAAGAGACTTCTTTTTCAGGAGTAGTATCGGTGTAGAAGTTATGGTATAGTGCCAGTCCCTTTTCCTTACCAAATTTCTTAATGTATTGTTTGGGCCTGTAATACAGTTTTAATTTGGATTGAATCGGAGCATAGATACCGTTCGCTATGTCTTTTATGGTTCTGACCAAGCCCATTCTTAGTTCATGTTAGGTTCAAATACAAAATTGTTTGCGTAGTTCTTCTTGTCTACTATTTCCAGCTTGTCATCAATGGCCTGATGCTGGTTGGCATTGAATTGCTCTATAGGGGTTAGTTTTCCATTCAGGAAAAAGTACCCTTTATAATTAAGGCCTGTCAAGTACTCAAATACATCTTCGACCTTAATGGAGTTCAAGTGCCTGTTTTCGCACTCAAAAATTAGCTTAGGTCTATCATTGTTGAGTATTTCACTTGCTCCCCTAAACACCTCTAGTTCATGTCCTTCAACATCCATTTTAATAAAGTTGATAGGCCTTTCTCTATTAGCAAGAAGTTTGTCTAACTGCAATACAGGAACCGTAATAAAATGACCATTCGTAGTATCATCTCTTTGCTCAAAAGTAGCTCCGGGAGATGTTAATCCCTCTGCTTTAGGGATGAACAATTGCATGCTCCCTTCTTCTGAAGAAACACCTGCGTGATGGAGTCTTACATTTTTATACCCGTAAGCTTCAATAGCGTTGCTTAAATAGCTGTACAATGTTGGTTGAGGCTCAAACGCAGTAACAGATCCACGGCTTCCCACACGTTTTCTAACCCAATGAAGGTAACCGCCTTTATGTGCACCAATGTCTAAAGCCGAATCTCCAGGCTGAATATTATCAATGATATACTTAAGCTCTGGAGCATCATCTTTATAGCGATACTTCAGGGCTCTGTAAATGAATTTTATTCTAGAGAAATCGGTCTTTGACATGGAAGTTACTTTTTTCGGTGAACCAGATGGTATTGTGCGAATTTTGATAGGTCACCTTTTTCGGCATTTACACAAGCCATGATGAATTTAGCAAATTGAGACTCACTTGGAAAGTCATAAATCAAGCCTGTCCATAAAGTTTCAAATCCGGTTAACTGATCCAATCCTTCTGCTTTTACTAAAGCTAATGTTTCACCTTCAACATTATTTATAGAATCAAGTGTGGCATCTCTTTGCGCAAATCTTTTAGTATAAAAAGGAATGTTGTGAATCAGAGTAGCCTCAATTAAAACAGGAGTTTCAGGACTTACTCTATCTGAGTTTTCAAGTACCTGACCAATCTCATCATACGGCCTGAACTTTTCAAGTCTGGGTAGTACAGTGGCAAAACAAATCAGGAATAGTAATATAATCCAGAAAGGGGCTGCAACTAGTAGGTGGTTTTTCTGGCTGTCTTTCCTAAAATGGAAATAGACCAATAAACTAAGCGACAACGCTGGAGCTAAATAGGTTAACCAATGAAGATTAAGCTGTTGAATCATGATGACTGTAGCTGCTCCAATAAGTGCTGCAGGGAATAAAAAACTCATGGACCACAAGACCTTCCAAACCTTGTTTTGCGGGTCGTAAGAAAGTAAAAGAGGCACAATCATCAATAGCATTGCTGGATGAGCCTGAATCATATAGGTGGGTATTTTCCCTTTGGCAATGGTGAAAATAATTAGCATTACTACAAACCAGCAAAAGGGGAATAGTACTTTCTCTGAAGCATTTTTCCAGTTTTTAACCCAGCGAATGAGTGCATAGAAAAACGCCAGCGAATAAGGCAGAATACTCCATGAAATCACTTCCAGGTAGAAAAAAGGCTTCATGCCGTTTGATTTTTTACTGAGCGCCCTGCCGAAAGTTTCTCTGTAGTAAACTTCCCAAAACTCATCACCATCCTTCAGGTACATAAATATTACCCAGCTTAGGCCTATAAGGAGTACTACAGGTACACCGATTTGAAGCTTTAGGAACTTAATGTCTTCCCATATTTTGTTCCACTTAAATCTGCTATTGAGTAAAACAAACAAACCTATAGTTCCGCCAATAACTATGATGTAAGGAAACCCTTTAGTGAGTACTGTCAGTCCTAAAGCGAGATAGGAAAACAATATGTATCTGAACGATCTTTCCTGATAACCCTTAATGAAGTAGTACATGGTAAGGGTAAAGAAAAAAGTCAGGGGTATTTCCGGTGAAGCATACTGCTTGACAGCTAAAAGCTGTACACTGAAGGCCATCATGATCATAGCATGCAAGCCACCTTTCTTACCGTATAATTGCCTTCCAATTAAATAGGTAAGCCAAATACTGCCAATGCCCATTAGTACTATTGGGAGCCTTATGCCAAACTCATTTAAACCAAAAACACCGGAGGAAGCAGCAATAAGCCAATAGGTGAGAGGAGGCTTATTATATCGGGGTTCGTAGTTATAGAAAATTTCCAGAAAGTTTCCCGATTCAAACATCTCCCTGACAGCTTCTGCATAGAAGCTTTCATTAGGTGTCCATATGTCATTAACATGAAAGTTAAAAAGGTATAATAACGCGATGATCAACATCAGAAAACGAGTCTGTTGCTTATGATCAGCTTCGAGTGTTATGAACTTTATCAATTGGCTCATTCTATTGATTTACCTTTATGAATGAGTTTTAGATACATGTATTTTAGAAAAGTGTAGTAACTCGCTGTTTTGCAAATTATCAAACCCTCAAAACCATCTCTAAACCCTCCTCTTAACAAATAGTCATTGATAAATCTATAGAAAGGACTGAAAATCAGTTTTAGGTTACTTGGGTTCTTACCCATTTGCTTCATGGCTAAAGCAGCTTGTTTTGCATACTTGGCAGACCTGTTGATGTGATCTTCGTAAGAGGTGTAGGAGTAGTGAAACAAGTCACCCTTTAAGTTGCTTGTTTTTACATTCTGCTTCATGATTACTTCTGGGTGAGGGTCAAGGCCTTGCCAGTTTCCTTTCCTTCGGTCATAGAGCCTTAGTTTAGCATCGGGGTACCAACCAGAATGTTTAATCCATTTACCACAGTAATTGGTAAAGCGATTGAAAAAATAACCATCAGATTGCCAGTTCTTTTTTACACTTAGAATTGATGCTTTCAGCTGATCTGATACCTCTTCGTCTGCATCTAGTTGAAGCACATAGTCAAACTCTGTAATATCCTGAGCAAAGTTCTTCTGATCCAAGAAACCCTTCCATGCGTTTTCTACAAACCTTACGCCCAGACCTTCGCAAATCTCTTTGGTACGATCGGTAGAAAATGAATCAACCACTAAAATTTCGTCACAGATACCTTTCATAGAAGCAAGGCATCTTTCAATGTTCTTCTCCTCATTATAGGTAATGACTACCCCGGAAATTTTAATGGAATTACTCATGAATTAAATTCGGCTGCAATTTAGCATTTTGATTCGATTACACCCTGTGATGCCTATATTTGGATAACGAAAAAGATTTCTATGATTCTTGTTGAGAACGCGGTAATTAGTGATGATATCAAAGAGCAGTTCTTTGTTTGCGATTTGGAAGCTTGCAAAGGAGCCTGCTGTGTAGAAGGTGATCTGGGAGCTCCATTAGAAGAGTCTGAACTAAAGGAGTTGGAAGATGCCTATGATGTAGTTAAACCATATCTTTCTAAAGAAGGTGTCGAGGCAATTGAAAAAGAGGGGCTCTATATCAAGGATTTCGAGGGCGATTTTTCGACCACCACGATAAATGGTAAGGAATGTGCCTTTGCTATTTATGATGAAAAGAATGTTTTAAAATGTGGTATTGAGCAGGCTTACATTGATGGTAAAACTGACTTTAAGAAGCCAGTATCTTGTCATTTGTACCCCATTAGAATTACAAAATACGATCATTACGAAGCGCTCAATTACGATCGCTGGTCTATTTGTTCAGCAGCTTGTTCTTTGGGAGAGAAATTGGGAGTGCCAGTCTATAAATTCCTGAAAGATGCATTAATCAGAAAGTATGGAGAAGCCTGGTATCAGGAGCTTTGTGACGATATTGAGGGAGTAGGCTAATTAGGGTAGTCTACAATTTGGAGCTTGTGGTCTATAGCATCAGGTAGTTCTTCTATATGTTTTTCTTAAACGATTGACTTCTGCTATATAGAAGGTTCAAAATCAAACAACAGAACAATGGTTAAAAACTACATTAAGATTGCATGGAGAAACTTGCTCAAACACAAGGGGCATACAGCAATTAATATACTGGGTTTGGCAGTAGGAATGTCTTGTTTCCTGCTTATTCTCTTTTATGTCAGGGATGAATCTTCTTATGATAAGTTTCATAAGGATTATCAGGACATCTATCGGGTTACAGAGGTCAACTATTCAGAAGGGGGGAATAACTACTTTGCCAATGCCTATAGTGCTATTGGACCAGCCCTGAAAAGTGATTTCCCGGAATTTGAAGCATTTGTGCGAATCCATGTTTCAGAAGAGATTCCGGTTGAAAATGGTCCGGACCTGAAATTTCAGGAAGACAAGTTCGCTTTTGTCGATTCCACCTTTTGGGATGTGTTGGATTTTAAGCTTATAGAAGGAGATGCTAAAAAGGCACTTTCTGGCCCGTTTTCAGTGGTGGTTACACAATCCATGGCTGAGAAGTACTTTGGCAGTGAAAACCCAATAGGGAAAACCCTTAAGGTAGATAACCAATATAATTATCAGGTAACAGGTATCATGGCCGATACCCCAAAAAACTCACACCTGCAACTGGATTTTCTGGCTTCATTTATCAGTTTGAGACAAGTGCAGGGCGGATGGATGTTTAACAATTGGTTTTGGCCTCCAATGTACACGTATGTGAAAACGCCTAAGGGAATTAATGTCGATAATGTCGAAAGTAAGTTTTCTGGGATGGTAGAAAAGTACCTTGGGAAACTAGTAGCCGAACAAAGGGGATATGAAATGCAGTCCTTGGCTGACATTCATACTACTACCAATTACTCTAATGAGTTAGGCAAAACAACGAACAAAGCATACTTATACATTTTGATAACCACTGCTTTTTTAATTCTTGCTATTGCCTGCGTCAACTTTATGAACCTGTCTTTAGCACGTTCAATCAGTAGGTCGGGAGAAGTAGGGGTTAGAAAAGTTTTCGGTGCCGTAAGGGAACAGATTATAGTTCAATATCTCAGTGAGTCTATATTGGTTACCTTAATTTCAGGAGTAATTGCTTTCGGGTTGTTTTTACTAACCATTCCAGCTTTCAATAACTTAACAGAAAAATCTCTCGAGTTGAGTTCAGCAGACATACCTTTAGTCGTGTTGATTCTGTTGGTGATTGCTTTGGCGGCAGGTTTTGTTGCAGGAATTTATCCAGCACTGTTTTTATCAGGGTTTTCACCTTCTTCTATACTAAAAGGTAAGGTTGCTAAACAAAGTGTCTTTGCCGGTTTCTTTAAAAAAGCTTTGATCACTTTTCAGTTTGTAATTTCTGCTGCACTTATTATTTCCACTTTTATTATCTACTTCCAACTTGAATACATGAGAAACAAGGCATTAGGCTTTGATAAAGAACAAACGGTGGTTTTAGAGGTGAGAGATATCAGAGATCAAACACGAATCAAAACACTAAAAGATAGATTAAATCAATTGCCTCAGGTTAAAGGAAGTGCGGTGTCTGCACGAATTCCTGGGTATGATGATTTCTATGACTACAATGTATTGCCCGATGGTGAATCTGTTGAAAACAATATGATTTTCATGAGGCTGGAAACCGACCTGGATTTTGCCGAGGTGTACGGGCTAGAGTTGGTAGATGGTCGCAATTTCAATAGCCAGTTATCTACCGATTCTCTGACTTATTTATTGAACGAAACTGCTGCTGAAAAGCTGGGATGGAAAGGGAATGCTATCAACAAAAAACTAAACATTGGTAGCCTTACCTCCGATGGTGCATTCAGAGCACTGCATCAAGGCAGTGTGATTGGGGTGGTAAAGGATTTTAATTTCAAATCTCTTCACAACGATGTAGACCCTGTAGTAATCAGCATTATTCCTAAGTCTCAACCTTATATGCAATCTAAGTTATCAATTAAGATGGCGGCAGGAAACCTAACAGAGACTATGAGCGCGCTTGAAAAAGAATGGAATACTTTCGCACCTTCAGTCGCTTTCGAATATTTCTTTTTAGATGATGCTGTTGACAGAATGTACAAAGCTGAAAAGCAGCTGGGTGAAGTATTTGTTACTTTTTCTACCATCAGTATTGTACTGGCCTGTCTTGGGCTTTTTGCAATGACAACGTTGTTGGCTGCCCAATTAAAGAAGGAGATAGGAATAAGAAAAGTACTGGGTGCTACTATTGGTAACATTGTGCTATTAATGTCCAAAGGTTATCTGAAGCTCATTGCCACCTCTTTTGTTATCGCATGCATTATCACGTACATTGTTATGGAGAAATGGCTTGAGAACTTTGCATACCATATAGAAATGCAGGTTTGGTATTTTCTTGCTGCTGGTGTGCTACTTGGTTTGATATCCTTCTTAACCATGAGTTTTAAATCACTTAAAGCAGCTCATGGTAATCCGGTTGAAGCTTTGAGATACGAATGACATTTAATTGGAAGTATATACTGATGCACCTGGTATTCTGGGTGCTATATATCATTTTGTGGGGAGTGAGAGATATGGTTTATGCGCCCTCATTTCTCGATACCATAGATGGTAATCTTATTGGTAGTGCTGTTTATGCCGTTGGTGTTTACCTGAATCTTTATGCTTTAATTCCTGGGCTTTTACTGAAACGTAAGAGATGGCTTTATGTAGTAAGCCTCGCTTCTGTGGTTATTCTTATGGGAGTAATATCATCCTTGGTGTTTACAGAGTATTATAAGGATGTTCATTTACCAACCAGTGAGTTTTTTGCTTCAATTAAAGGAGTGGTTACTACTGCTTCAGACTTTCTGGTGGTTTATGGCTTGTCGACATGTCTTTATTTTATCAACGAATGGTATCATAAGGAAAGAAAGATAAAAGAACTTGAAACCCAAACCTTGAAGGCCGAACTGGACCTGTTAAAAGGGCAGATGAACCCACATTTTTTGTTTAACGCATTAAATAGTATCCACGTACTGATCAGGAAAGATACGGTTAAGGCACAGGAAACGCTGGAACGGTTTTCAAACCTGTTGAGTCACCAGTTGTACGATACAAACAAAAGTAAAATCTCGCTTGATCAGGAAATTCAAAACCTCAATAATTTCATTCTATTGCAAAAAATAAGACATGAAGATCATGTGGAAGTTGATTGGAAATATTTAGGAGATTTAGAAGGGAAATTTATATCTCCCATGCTCTTTTTAAATTTTGTAGAAAATGCTTTTAAGCATAGCGATTCGAAAGATGATGAGCATGTTAAGATTGAAATTTTGATCAATATCAATAAGTCTAGTTTGGAGTTTTCATGTGTTAATACCGTTGGAAATAATGAAAGTAACGATAAGAATATTGGACTTGGAATAGCTAATGTGAGAAGAAGACTTGACCTTATTTACCCTAATAAACATGAGCTGGTTATAGAAAAGAAGGATGGAATGTTTAGTGTTAACCTAGTTTTACAACTTGATGAAGATTAACTGTATAATCATTGATGATGAACCACTGGCTCGTGAAGGGGTAAGGGACTACATAGAGAAAATCAGCTTCCTGAATTTGGTTGGTGAGTTTAAGAATGCAATTGAAGCCAGAACTTTTTTAAATGACCATCCTGTGGACTTGATGTTTTTAGATATTAATATGCCAAAGGTGAATGGCTTGGAATTTCTAAAATCACTAGCAGAGCCTCCAAAAGTGATCTTTACCACTGCTTACAGAGAGTTTGCCTTGGATAGCTATGATTTAAACGGTGTTGATTATCTGGTAAAACCAATTGCTTTCGAACGCTTCTTTAAAGCAACAAACAAAGTGTATGAAATAATCGATAGAAGTGAAGAACAGGCAACTGAAGACCATTTCTTTGTTAAAGTGGATGGTGTAATTAAGAAGGTACTGATCGATGAGTTACTCTATATTGAGAGTATGAAAGACTATGTGAAAATCTTTCAGAAAGGTAAGCCCATGCTAATTACTTTGGTGTCTTTGAAGCAAATGGAGCAGCAACTACCTAATCGATTTCTCAGAGTACATAGATCTTACATTGTCGCTACCGACAAAGTAGAAGAAATTGACGGAAATACATTGAAAATATCAGGCAATGAAATTCCCATGGCACCTCAGCTGAGAAATGATGTTCTTGAGAAAGTAATGGGAGGAAAGTTCTTAAAAAGATAAAAGGCCGTATTAAAAGTTTTTTGCTATTCCCAACTTGATCCGAAACTTCGGATGGGAATCTTCCTAGCGACCGCCTAATACGAATGAGATTCCCGATTTCTCGGGAATGACGATGCTTTTAACCTTTAATACAGCCTCTTTCTTTAGGTTTTATAAATCTGTAAAGTCGAAGCTTTCTAGAAAAGCAGTTGTAAACTGCCCGGACTTAAACCCTTCATCATCCATTAGTTTGATGTGGAAAGGAATAGTCGTTTTTATGCCCTCAATAACAAATTCTTCAAGGGCACGCTTCATTCTTACCAGTACCTCTTCTCTTGATTGTGCACTCACAATCAATTTGGCAATCATAGAGTCATAGTTTGGTGGAATAGAGTAACCTGCGTAAACATGGCTATCTACTCTAACACCATGACCACCAGGAAGGTGAAGATTGGTGATCTTTCCTGGGGAAGGTCTGAATCCATGTGAAGGATCTTCAGCATTGATTCTACATTCCATAGCATAAAGCTTAGGGTAGTAGTTCAACCCTGAAATAGGCTCTCCGGCAGCTACTTTAATTTGCTCTTTGATCAAGTCGAAGTCTGTTACTTCTTCAGTAATTGGGTGTTCTACCTGAATTCTGGTGTTCATTTCCATAAAGTAGAAATCACCATGTTTGTCAAGTAAGAACTCTACAGTACCAGCACCTTCGTAAGCAATAGCTTCGGCTGCTTTTACTGCGGCTTGTCCCATTTTCTCTCTAAGCTCCTGATCAACAGCAGGAGAAGGAGTTTCCTCAACCAATTTCTGGTGTCTTCTTTGGATAGAACAATCCCTTTCAGAAAGGTGGCATGCCTTACCATTACTGTCTCCAACAATTTGAATCTCTACGTGACGAGGTTCTTCAATGAATTTTTCAAGATAAAGCCCATCATTTCCAAAAGCTGCAGCCGATTCCATTTTGGCATCGTCCCAAGCCTTCTGAAAACCATCATCATCATGAACAATACGCATTCCACGTCCGCCACCTCCGGCTGTTGCCTTCAGGATGACAGGATACTTCATGTCATTGGCAATCTTTATACCTTCTTCTACAGTATCTAACAAACCATCAGATCCCGGAATGGTAGGAACACCTGCCTCTTTCATAGTAGCTTTGGCAGTTGCTTTGTCTCCCATTTTATCGATCATTCCAGCACTTGCACCAATGAATTTGATACCATACTCATCACAAACGCGAGAAAACTCTGCATTTTCAGATAAGAACCCATAACCTGGGTGTATCGCATCAGCATTAGTAATTTCTGCGGCCGAAATGATATGAGGTATTTTTAAGTAAGACTCATTGGAAGGAGCAGGGCCAATGTTCACAGCTTCATCTGCAAACCTTACATGCAAACTGTCTTTGTCCGCAGCTGAATATACAGCTACAGTCTTAATGCCCATTTCTTTACAAGTTCTGATTACTCGTAGGGCAATTTCTCCTCTATTGGCAATTAATATTTTCTTGAACACAGTGATTCAATTAAAGATGAAACATAAAGGGAGGTTCCCTTTTGCCCTTATGATGGGTCAACCAAAAAGAGTGGTTGGTCGTATTCTACCGGAGAAGCATTTTCTACCAATACTTTTACAATAGTTCCTGAAACCTCAGACTCTATTTCATTGAAAAGCTTCATTGCTTCAATAATACAAACCTTGTCTCCAGCAGAAATTTTGTCTCCAACATTCACGAATGAAGGATCTTCTGGCTTAGGTGCTCTGTAGAAAGTACCAATCATTGGAGATTTAACTTCTACATATTTGCTTGTGTCCTCAGCGGCCGCTGGTTTAGCAGCAGGCACTTCGGCTACAGGGGCAGCTGGAGCTGGAGCAGCGGCTACAGGTGCGGGTACTGAAGGGGCAGCAGCAACTACCGTTGCTTCGGCATCTCGCCTTACTTCGATTTTGAACTCTTCAGTTTCTATATTGACCTCTGCTAAACCTGATTTAGCAATGAAGTCGATCATGTTTTTTATTTCTTTCGGATTCATTCTTAAGTAAGTTGATTATTTGACTCGTTCACCGTAAGAGTGAGTTCTAGTGTCTACTTTTATTTTATCTCCTAAATTAATAAATAAAGGTACTTGAATTTCAGCACCTGTTTCCAGAGTTGCTGGTTTAGTTGCATTAGTTGCAGTATCTCCCTTAATACCAGGTTCTGTATAAGTTATTTCCAAGATAACATAAGCTGGTAATTCACAGGTTAGTGCGGCTTCTGTTTCAGCATGGAAAAGGATATCTACTTCTTGACCATCTTTGATTAATCCGGCACTTTTACCAATCATCTGCTCTTCAATCATGACTTGCTCAAATGTGTCGCTATTCATGAAATGAAAGCCAAAATCGTCTTTGTATAGGAACTGGTGAGTTCTTTTTTCAACTCTGGCGGTTTCAATTTTATGTCCGGCAGAAAAAGTATTGTCCACTACTTTTCCTGTTTTAACATTTTTAAGCTTAGTTCTGACAAAAGCAGGTCCTTTGCCTGGCTTTACATGTTGAAATTCAGTGACCATCCATAAATCACCATTCAATATGATACAAAGGCCGTTTTTAATATCTGCAGTAGTTGCCATATGACAAATCTATTGTGTTTAGTTAAAAATTACTTTGGGTCGTAGGCCCATTTTATCCAAATAGAACCCCAGGTAAACCCCCCACCAAAGGCTGCTAATATAATGTTATCTCCTTTACGAAGTTGTGATTCGTAGTCCGATAAGCAAAGTGGGATTGTGCCACTGGTGGTATTACCGTACCTGTGGATATTTAACATTACCTTATCTTCACTAACTCCCATTCTTCTGGCAGTTGCATCTATTATACGTTTATTGGCTTGATGAGGCACAAGGTATGCAACGTCATCGCTCGTAAGATTATTCTTTTGCATAATTTGCTCTGCAACGTCTGCCATATTAGTAACAGCAAACTTGAATACAGCAGAACCTTCCTGGTAAACAAAGTGCTCTCTATTCTGGACAGTTTCTACGCTGGCTGGTTTGCGACTTCCACCTGCCTTCATGTGTAAGTGTTGTGCGCCAGAACCATCAGATTTAAGTATAGAGTCCATAATACCGAACTCTTCTTCGCAAGGTTCTAGCATTACGGCACCCCCGCCATCACCAAATATAATACAGGTAGTTCTGTCGGTGTAGTCTATAATAGAAGACATTTTGTCTGCACCAACAACAATCACTTTTTTGTACTTACCAGTTTCAATAAACTGTGAACCGGTTGTCAAAGCGTAAATAAAACCAGAGCATGCTGCCTGTAAGTCGTAATTAAAGGCATTCTTGGCTCCAATTGCATCGCCTATTAGGTTGGCGGTTGCAGGAAAAGCCATGTCTGGAGTTGTAGTAGCACAAATGATTAAGTCTATTTCTTCAGGTGAGGTGTTGGTTTTTTCAAGAAGCCCTTTTACCGCTTCAATTCCAATAACTGAAGTTCCTTGATTTTCTCCCTTAAGGATATGTCTTTGTTTAATACCTGTCCTTGAGGTAATCCATTCATCAGTGGTGTCAACAATAGTTTCTAATTCCTGATTTGTTAATACATAGTCAGGGACATAACCATGTACACCAGTGATTTGAGCTCGAATGTTAGTCATTAAGTACTGTTAGGGTCGATTTTCTGACCTGATCAAAATTTGGATGCCAATATAAGGTTAAACCTATCAGAATCATAATCAGAAATACATAATGAAGAAGGGGCTATGAAAAGCCTTTAAATAAGTACTGCTCCTGAATGTAGCATCCAGGAGCAGTAAAATAATTCTTTTGGTAATTATACCAATACTTCTTTTTCCATTACAACTTTACCTTTATAGTAAAGTTTACCTTCGTGCCAGAAAGCTCTGTGAGGCATATGTAACTCTCCAGTAGTAGGGCATACTACCAGATTTTTCGCATTCAATTTCTTGTGAGTTCTACGTTTGTCTCTTCTCGTTCTTGAAATCTTTCTTTTAGGATGCGCCATTTTAAATCTTATTTATTCGCTTTCGCTACTTAATTATTCTTTCAATTTCTTTAGTGCTGCCCAACGCGGGTCAACATCTTGTTCTTCTTCCTGTTCGTCAGACTCTTCTTCAGATGATGAGTAAATCATCAAGAAGTCATCTTCACTTTCTTCTTCCTGGTCAAACCTGGGATGTAATTTTTTCATTGGTATTTCTAAACCAATGAATTCAAACAGTAAATCTGCAATATTAATAGTTTGTGTATCCTTAAGAATAACCATTACATCTTCAGACAATTCCTGCTCTTCATCGCCATATTTAAAGATCATCCTGCTTTCAAATGAAATTGGGTGATCAAATAAATCCAAACTTCTATCGCATGTTAATTCAACAGCGCCTTCTACCTGAAAGCCCATTTGAATCATGCTGTCCGACTTTTGAAGCGAAATATTAGCATTTAGTTTTCCTTTGCTAAGTATCTCGTTTTCAAACAGTTCAAAGAACGAATCTGAAATATCAAACTGATAATTGTGCTCTCCGTTGGAAAGCTTGTATATGTGAATATCAAATTCTCTACGTGCTTTCAATTTCCCAGCTTGAAATTCAGGTTTGCAAAGGTAGGGAATTATTGATTAATCAAGAAATATGTTTGCTATAAAAAAAAGCATCTAAGTAACTCTCCCCTAGATGCTTTTTTCACAACGTGTTTTCTAAGGCTTAGACCTCTGTAAGAGTTTCTTTCTGATTTACCATTTCGACTGAATCTGGTGAGATCAAAATATCTTTAAATGATTCATCAAATCCATTAAGGTTAAGCCCATTCGTGCAACACATTTTTAATTGTATGTTTTTGTACTTAGCACTTTCCTTAAAATCATTGATGATCTCCAGTACATCGTGTTGAATGTAAGTTGTTTTGGAGGCGTCTATCAAAAGCTCCACGTTATCGGGTACTTTGTTTAGCTCTTTTAATATCTGGGCTTTATTTAAAAACGTAACCATCTCGGCCAATACAATTCTGTAATGCGTCTTTGAAGCATCATGCGTTTCTTGCATTACATAAGGGTTTCTCATGTTGTTAAGCAGGATATAGAAGATAGCAACGCACATTCCTATTCCTATACCAACAAGCAAGTCTATTCGTACTATAGCGACAACTGTAACTACAAATGGGATGAATTGCGTGTAGCCTGATGCAAACATTTGTTTGAACAAAGATGGTTTAGCAAGCTTGTAACCGACAACCAAAAGAATGGCAGCCAAACTGGCAAGAGGTATCTTGTTAAGTAGGTTAGGGATCAGCATCGCTGATATCAAGATCAGTATACCATGTATTAGAGCGGATGCTTTAGTCTTTCCACCAGACTGAATGTTGGCAGAACTTCTTACGATTACTTGAGTAACTGGTAGCCCACCGATTAATCCTGAGACTACATTGCCTAAACCCTGAGCTCTAAGTTCTCTATTGGTAGGTGTTACTCTCTTTTGAGGATCTAGCTTGTCAGTAGCTTCAACGCAAAGTAAGGTTTCCAAACTAGCTACAATGGCAATTGTAATACCCAAAACCCAAACTTCGGACATTGTGATTGCACTGAAATCAGGTAAGGTAAATTGATTAACAAAACCTGTTAAATCTTCAGCAACAGGTATGTTTACCATATGATCACTGCTTATTGAATAAGAACTTCCTTCAAACGCTATTGCAAGTAGAATACCGGTAATTACTACAACCAATGGGCCTTGGATAACCTGAGTGATTTTAAATCTTTTAATGAATTTCTGTTCCCATAGAATTAGAATTACCATAGAAATTGCAGCGATCAATAATGCTCCCGGAGAGATAAAATTGACCATATTAATAAGCTCAGAAAAGGTGTTTTCTCCATCTGCCTGTACAAAACCAAGATCACCTTCAGGATCTGCATCATATCCGAATGCGTGAGGTATTTGCTTAAGGATGATGATCACCCCAATACCTGCCAGCATTCCTTTAATTACTGCACTTGGGAAGTAATAACCGATAATACCAGCTTTTAAAACACCTAAGACAAATTGGATGATCCCTGCAATTACAACAGCAACCAGAAAGATTTCAAAAGCTCCTAAGTCTTGTATTCCCGCAAGAACGATAGCAGCCAAACCAGCAGCTGGTCCACTTACACCAACTTGAGATCCACTGAAAATGGTAACCACGATACCGCCAACCATACCAGCGATAATACCTGAGAATAAGGGTGCTCCTGAGGCGAGTGCAATACCCAGACATAGGGGAACTGCAACCAGAAAAACTACAAGACCAGCTGGAGCGTCATTTTTTAAATTCGAGAATAAATTATTTTTCATTGTTAATGTCTTAATGTTGGACAGGCTATGCCGTATCCTTTTTAGTAATGGATGTGAAGATGATTGTGAAGAGATTAAGACTAACCTAGCTCAGGAGGGGGGATGGTTATTTCCTGAAATTCTCCTCTTAAATGGGTATTATAAAGTCCTAACGACTTCAGAGGAGAGTTAACCATAAAATAAAGCTCGATCCTTTCAGGAAGGAAATCGTCTGAAATGTCTTTTTCCTTTTTGTCCTTATCAGTTTCACTTTCACTATCGTTTTCTACTAACTCAATGGTATCGAAATTATCTAACACATAGGAGAATGTCTCAGCAACCAGTATGGCTGAGAAGAGACATAGCAAGAAAATGGAAACGATTTTTTTCACAAGTGATTTCGTTAACAAGCTTACGCGAAGGTCGTTAAATTGTTATTTAATTCGATGAATGAACGCTTTATTTTGTCTAACAACTGAAAAAATGGGCGAAAAGTTTAACTTCTGTTCTTAATTATATCAGCAGCAAGATATATGGCCGAACGCATACTTTGCTCATTTGCGATGTTTTTTCCGGCAATATTATATGCTGTTCCATGGTCTGGAGATGTTCTGACTATGGGCAAACCTGCCGTAAAATTCACCCCATCTTCAAAAGCGAGTGTCTTGAATG
Source organism: uncultured Roseivirga sp. (assembly GCA_947493005.1). Classification (GTDB taxonomy): domain Bacteria; phylum Bacteroidota; class Bacteroidia; order Cytophagales; family Cyclobacteriaceae; genus Roseivirga. Next base: position 246,126 of record CANLOY010000006.1, on the reverse strand, counting down.
GGATTAACCCTTGATCGTGATACATGGCTAGAGTTCCGTCAAACTTGGAGTAACTTCCATTGCCAAAGAAACCATCGGCCGGATATGGGCCAAAAACTAATTCTCCGGATTCTTTGAAGCGATTGATGATAGGGCTGATTATTTCCTGCTCTTCGCTACCCAGTAAACCATCTTCTCCTGCATGAGGGTTGAGTCCAAGAATGGCCACCTTTGGCTTATTTATTCCAAAATCCTTTTTCAATGAAGAAATCATCAGTTTTATTTTTCGCTCCAGCACATCCTGGTTTAACTTTTCCTTTATAGATATTAATGGAATGTGACCAGTAGCAACTCCAACCCTCAAATTGTCATTGCACAAAAACATCAAGCTATCCTTGGAGTCAAAATTCTCTGTAAAGTATTCTGTATGCCCTGGGAACTTGAAACTATCGCTTTGAATGTTATTCTTATTAATAGGGGCGGTTACAACTCCTTGTATCTTACCGTTTTTCAGGTCTTCAGTAGCATGTTCTAAAGCAGCTAGTGCCAGTTTGCCCGCTTCTTTGGTTTCCTGACCAATTTCCACCTCTAAATCCTGATCTGAGGAATTGATCACGTTTAATCGGTTATTTCGAATTTCACTCAAAGATTTGATCTGATTAAAAGAAAAGCGTTCAATGTTTAAAACCTTTTTGTAATGAGACATCACTTTGCCATGGCCATATAATACTAGGTTTACATTTTTGAAAATCTTTTCGTTAACCACAGATTTTATAATCACCTCTGCGCCAATTCCATTCATATCACCTATTGTGATGCCTATTATTGGTTTGACCTTTTTTGTTTTATTCTCTTCGTTCATGTTTATCTCACAAATCAGTCAATTACTTTTCTCTTTTCGTAGGAAGTAGAGATTTTTGCGCAAATTAATCTTTTTTACCTAAGTTGTCGAGATGTCATTCGTGCGCCCTAAGAAACACCTTGGTCAACATTTCCTGAAAGACCTGAATATTGCTCAGAAAATAGCAGATGGTCTTACCGGTCATGGCGGCTATCAAACAATATTGGAAATTGGTCCTGGTACTGGGGTGCTAACAAAATTCTTGATCAACAAACCATTTGAAACATGGGCAATAGATGTGGATAGAGAGTCTATTGATTATCTAGAGGTACATTTTAAGAGCTTAGAAAGAAAAATCATACACGGAGATTTCCTTAAGTACGATTTCCTTTCGGTATTAGAGAGTCCTTTGGCAGTGATAGGGAATTTCCCATACAATATTTCCTCTCAGATATTTTTTAGAATTCTGGACTTCCGCAATAATATTTCAGAAGTAGTTTGCATGATTCAGAAAGAAGTGGCTGAAAGACTTGCTTCGCCTCCAGGGAATAAGGCTTATGGTATTTTGAGTGTACTGCTTCAGGCTTACTACGATATAGAATATTTATTCACTGTAAAACCCGGAGTATTTAATCCTCCACCAAAGGTTGATTCAGGAGTAATTCGGCTTAAGAGGAACAGCGTCAGGGAGTTGGGGTGTGATGAAGTGTTGTTTAAAAGAGTGGTAAAAGCTGGGTTTCAAATGCGAAGGAAAACGTTGCGGAATGCTTTAAAAGCTATAAATTTGCCAACTGAATTGGCAGACCATCCCATGTTAAGTTTGCGGGCGGAAACCCTTTCTGTAAATCAGTTCATTGAGCTAACCAACCTTATTTCAGCGTGTCAGAAGAGAGCATAAAATTTGAGCTTTCCAAGGAGTATCTTGACTTGATCGTTCAGGCAATTGAACGACAGGACGCTGTGTTTATTCGTGAAACAATGGAAGGGGTAGACCCTGCTGATATTTCATTGCTTTTAGATGAAGCCTCTGCCGAAAATGCCAGATACGTTCTGGACATTCTCAATAATGAGGTGGGGGCTGAAATAATTGAAGAGTTTGAGGAAGATACAAGACAGGAGTTTCTTAAAGAACTTGAGCCGGTAGAAATAGCACAGTATCTAGAGGAGATGGAATCTGATGATGCTGTGGATATTATAAATGATTTACCCGTAAAAACGCGAGAAGAGGTAATTGCAGCAATAAAAGATCCTGAAAGTGCAGCTCATATTCAAGAGCTGATGCGTTATGATGAGGATTGTGCGGGTGGTTTGATGGCTAAGGAAATGATTGTTGCCAATGTGAATTGGAACATTCAACAGACGATTGAAGAAATCAGGAGACAGGCCGAAAATGTAGAGAAGATTTACTCTATCTATGTTGTTGATGATAGGGAGAAGCTGCTTGGAAAGGTCTCGGTTAAAAGAATAATCCTTACTAGTGATAATGCCTGCATTAAAGATATCTATGATGAGGATATCAAAGCAGTAGAAACCTACATGGATGAAGATGAGGTGGCCGACATTATGCAAAAGTATGATCTGGTTGCTGTTCCTGTGGTTAATCTTCAAGGCAGGCTGGTGGGAAGAATCACCATCGATGATATTGTGGATGTGATTACCGAACAGGCTGAGGAAGATATGCAGCTAATGTCAGGTATATCTACTGACGTTGAAGAGGATGATAGTATTTGGGCAATCTCAAAGGCCCGTTTACCATGGTTGCTTGTGGGGTTGATAGGTGGTACTTTAGGAGCCTGGGCCATTGGTTTTTTTGAAGGAGACCTGGAGAGTAATGCTGCACTTGCCTTCTTTATACCATTGGTAATGGCTACAGGCGGTAATGTAGGAATTCAATCATCTACATTAGTTGTTCAAAGCCTTGCCAACCGTTCAGCATTTGAAGAGTCATTTGGCAGGCGTATTGCAAAAATGTTTTTGGTAGCCTTGCTCACTGGAGTTGTTTTGGCTGCAATTAGTTTTGGAATAGTGTATTTATGGAAAGGAGAGGATAGGCTTGCTGGCGTTGTGGCCATTTCTTTGATTTGTGTAGTTATGCTTTCTTCATTCATGGGTACTTCTACACCGTTGGTGCTCGATAAGTTAGGGGTTAATCCTGCATTGGCCTCCGGGCCTTTTATTACCACCACGAACGATATTCTTGGAATCATCGTTTATCTGGCTATTGCTAATCTTTTATTGTAAAAAGAATCATGTCAAAGAAGTGTCTTATAGTAGACGAAATGCACGAGAGCATTCAAGAGTTACTATTACAAATTGGGGTTAAGCCAACATATAGGCCAACCATCTCAAGAGCGGAGATTCTGGAGCAGATAGGAGAATATGAGGGGCTTTTGATAAGGAGCAAAACCAATGTAGATAAAGAACTGGTTGACAAGGCTTCTCGGCTCGAGTTTATTGGGAGAGCTGGGGCGGGGCTTGACAAGATTGATGTAGAGTATGTAGAATCTAAGGGGATTGAGATTCTGAATGCACCTGAAGGTAACCGAGACGCTTTGGCCGAACATGCAGTAGGTTTGCTACTGAGCTTATTGAATAATATAAATAGTGCAGATGCTGAAGTAAGAAACTGGATATGGGATAGGGAAGGGAACAGAGGTATTGAGCTAAGTGATAAAACAGTCGGTATAATTGGGTATGGGTACATGGGCCAGGCATTTGTACAACGCCTAAGAGCATTTGATTGTAGAGTGCTTGTATATGACAAATACAAAAAAGGTTTTGGTACAAAGAATGTTGAAGAAGTGAGTCTTGAAAAGATGTTTAGTAAGGCTGATATTCTGAGCTTGCATATTCCTCTAACTGAAGAAACCAACGGTTGGATAGATAAGGAATTTTTCAATCGGTTTAGAAAAGATATTTATTTACTCAATACTGCCCGAGGAGAGATTGTACCTATTAAAGATATTCTGAATTTACTGGATGTTGGAAAAATAAAAGGAGCAGCCTTGGATGTTTTGGAAAAAGAAAAATTCGATCAGCTTACCAAAACACAAAAAGAGAATTTTGAAGATCTCTTCACAAGAAAAAATGTGGTGCTCTCCCCCCATGTCGGTGGCTGGACTTTCGCTTCTTATAAAAGGATCAATGAAGTTTTAGTAGGTAAGATAGCCACTCATTATAGAATCGATTGGGACGCTTAGACTTTAATTTTTGGTAAATTTTAGCTAATTTTGAAGTGCAATCGCCTTAGCGGGCGATTTTGTTTGTTTATATGTATCGGTTTCTTCTGAGACCGTTCTTTGTTTTATAGAGTACAAAAATATTAATGATATGGCAGGTGTTAGTTATTACACTGAAGAGGGATTGCAGAGATTGAAAGATGAACTGCATGAATTAAAGACCAAGGGTAGAGCCGATATGTCAAGACAGATTGCCGAGGCAAGAGATAAAGGAGACTTGAGTGAAAATGCAGAGTATGACGCTGCAAAAGATGCTCAGGGCCTGATGGAGATGCGAATTGCGGAGCTTGGAACCATTATCGGTAATGCCAGGGTAAAGAAGCAGGAGGATGTTGATTTGTCTAAAGTTTCAATTCTTTCAACGGTTAAGATTAAAAATGTCAAGAACGGAATGGAAGTGAAATACACTTTGGTTTCGGAAAAAGAAGCAGACCTTAAGAGTGGCAAGATTTCATACGAATCTCCAATTGGAAAAGGACTTCTTAATAAAAAGATAGGAGAAATTGCTGAAGTGGTAGCTCCAGCCGGAAAAATGGAATTCGAGGTTCTTGATATCACATTAGAGTAATATGGCAAGTATCTTCACCCGGATAATTAACAAAGAGATTCCAGGGTATATTGTTGCAGAAAATGATGATGCAATAGCCTTCCTGGATATTAATCCTTTGAATGAAGGGCACACTCTTGTAGTACCTAAGAAGGAGGTTGACAAATTGTTCGATCTGGATGAAGATACTTACCTTAAACTTCAATCATTCACGCACAAAGTAGCCAAGGCCATTGAAAAGACTATTCCTTGTTTACGCGTTGGGGTAGCTGTGATTGGCTTAGAAGTACCACACGCACACATTCACCTGATTCCCCTCCATGGAATGCATGATATTGATTTTGGCAGGCCAAAGCTGAAACTTGACCCTGATAAAATGACATCCATCGCACAAAGAATAAAAGAGAACCTTTAGTCATTGGGTCTGTATAGAAAATGTTACACAACGTAGTATTTTCTAAAGAAACTTTAGATTTAAATTTTTGGTAAAATACCCAAATGTAGGCATTTTGAATGCACTACACTATACTTAATATTGTATTCCTATTAGTATCCATTATTGCCTATTCTTAATATCATTTAAGAATAGGAAATCAAGCTCTGTATTGTAAGAATCCGATTCTTTATAGTCTTATAAAGAATCAAAATTGAATTATTTTTAACGTTTAAACTTTATTTAAAATGAAGCGAAAGTTTTTATTGTTTACAGCTTTAGTTGTTATTACTGGGGTTTTTATCAACACGACCTATGGTGCCTTTGGAACAGAAACCTATACGAAGACTATTGTAAAGATAGCTTGTTCTGCAGGTGGTGGCGGTGGTTTATCTGGAGAGGTAACTCCTGGAGGTGGAAGTGGCTCTATTAACGGGTCAGGGAAGATTGTATATGCTCATTATGCAGGGAGAGTAAAATCTTGTCCTGGTTGGGCATGGGGATGTTGGGATTATGGAGCGGTACCAGAAATAACAAACACTACTCCTGTAATTGGCTGCCCTGATAGGAAATAAGAGTAGATTCAATTGTGTTTATTTTGATTTAGTAGGTTGGTCTCGAAGAGACTAACCTAAGTTTTAAAAATGTACTTATTTAGTTTATGAAGAATTTTTTGCCAGCTGTATTGTTAGCAGTTTTATTGACGGGATGCTATAGTGGAAATAATGTTGATGAGAGGTTAAATGCTACAAGGATGAAAGATTTTACTTTCACTTCCTCTCCCGAGCAAGAGGTATTAGGCTCAAGTGTATATCAAATCAACCCATCCCATGTAGAGAAGGGCTTTGTTGATGCATCAGAAATTTATAAGAATAGAAGTTACATCGAGTTAAAAACACCTTCAGGGGTCATTCTAGGAGATATTACAAAGATGAAGATATCTAACGGACTTATTTTAGTGTTAGATGAGAGGATTTCTAAGTCTGCTTATCTTTTTGATAGCAACGGTGATTATATGTTCAAAGTAGGTAGGAAAGGAGGGGGGCCAGGCGAGCATGATGACCCAATTGATATAGAATTCAAAGGAGAGAGGATTTTTTTGGTAGATAGAAGTTTCAATATTTATGAATATGATTTAAAAAATCAATTTATAGCCAAACAGCAGATCCCTTTTTTTAGTCATTCTATGTATGTTTTTGACAATGATGAAATGGCGTTTAGTAACAATACTACAGGCTATGAAGACTTGAGCTATCAAATTATTTTTATAGATGGACAGGAGATAATTAAAAGACATTCAAAAAATATTGGAAAAGCCATTTCTGGCTATACATCGCAACCACTTACTAACAATAGGGCTATTCATGGTGACTCTTTTTTGTTTTTTAAGCCTTGGGATACAAAGGTTTATCAAATGTCAAACAACCAAGTAGAATTGAGATACGAAATAGTTACTGACAATCCCATCCCACAAAAAATCTTAGAAAACAGCGGTATGCTCTTAGAGAGAGAATTAAAGCATACATTTATTTATAACTGGCCGATTTTGGAAACTGAGAATCTTGCCATTATGAGGGTTTTAGATAAGGGTAAGATAACGACTCTAATTCATAACAAAGAGAAAGACATGGTCAGAGGCTATAGTGGAATGTCTGATGATTTGCTCTATGGTGGCATTAGTGATTTCCCCATTTATGCTAATGGAAATGACTTTTATGTTCCCCTAATGGTGGAGCAACTTTATGAGGTTAAGCAAGAGTTGTCAAAAATAACGGATAAAAAACTCTTGGCTGAACTTAGAGAGGCTCGACCAGAAGTATTCAAATTGATGGAAAGTATTAATGAGATTAGCAATCCAATTTTGATGAAATGCGAAATTCAATAGTATCTATGTTAATGTGCCTTCTTTTTGTTTCATGTGGTAAAAATGAACAGCAATTTCAAACATATGAAAGTATGGCAGAGGAGTTGGATGTTTTGAGTCCAATAGATTCCTTGGCTTTTGTTTTTCAAAAAGATAAATTATTATCTAGTGCAAAGGTGAAGGAAGTTGGTTCTGGTGAATTTTTAACAATTGATGAATTAGACTTAAAGGATAAAATAGTTTGCTATATATCAGATATTCAATGCTCTACGTGTATTGATCAGGAGCTTGAGCTAATAAAAGAATTCTATACTAAAGATGATTTCGTTCTTTTAGGGAAATATAGTTCTGAGCGGGATTTCAGATTGTATTTGCTACTAAGAGAGTTTGATTTACCTGCCTATTTGGTTGAAACTTCACCATCAAATCTTTTAACTCGGTTTACCAATCCGACTTATTTTAAATTGGATAGCGATTGGTGTCCTTCTTCAGTGTATTTTGCTAGTATTTCTACACCGAATAAGAGTAGGCAATATCATAAAATCATGTCGAGTGTTAACTAATTAGCATTCGACATGATTCTATCCTTCATTTTAAATAGTACTGAGGTGTGGTTTTTGTTTAATGTTTTAGTAAGCGGTTATTAAAACTTATATTCTATGATTTGCACTTTAAAATTGTTTTTGAAAGCATAACAGGTCATTTAACCCTATCAGGATTATCCGAAACAAAGTTCTTCCAGCTTTTTGCTTTACTTTGATTACTTCCGTTTTGGAAATAATGACATACTGCTACAGCCAAGGCATCAGTGGCATCAAGCATTTTTGGTAGTTCTTTAATGCTTAATAGCGTTTGAAGCATAGAGGCAACCTGCTCTTTTGAAGCATTTCCATTTCCCGTAACTGATTGCTTAACTTTCTTTGGAGCATATTCTGTAATGGGTATTTCCCTTGCCAGAGCAGCAGACATAGCTACTCCTTGCGCACGTCCAAGTTTTAACATAGACTGTACATTTTTGCCATAAAATGGAGCCTCGAGTGCTACCTCGTCTGGATGAAATTCCTCGATAATAGATGTTACCCTTTCGAAAATCTTTTTCAGTTTTAGTTCATGCCCTACGTATTTTTTCAGGTGGATAACACCGAATTGTAAAAGAGTAAGCTTCTTTCCGGTGACTTTTACAAGACCATATCCCATTACGCTGGTTCCCGGATCGATACCTAAAATTATTCTTTCAGTTGTTACTGCCATTCGCATGCAATATAATCAATAGACTGTGGCTGTTATTTTAATTTTAGATTGTAATGATCTTTATTCGTGTATGATCGTTTCTTACGGCATTTACATCTTGTACCTGTTATTTCTTTCAGGTCTTTTTATTTCATGGAGTAGGTTAGTAGTACATGAGAAGACTAAAGAAGAGTTAATGATAAGCGTAATTGTTCCTTTCAGAAATGAAGCTCAAAACCTGCCAAGACTTCTTAATAGCCTTAACCAACAATCGCATTCATGCTTTGAAGTGATTTTTATTAATGATCATTCTGACGACAATGGGGTAGATATTCTGCAAAGCTCTCTTTCTGACCTAAAGATGGAGTCAAGGGTTTTTTCATTAGATACTACTCATGGAAAAAAGGCTGCTATCAGTAAAGGAATTTTAGAGTCTAAAAATGATTTGATCATTACTACTGATGCCGATTGTGTTATGAAAATGAACTGGCTTAAAGAAATGTCAGGACCTTTCAATAATGGAGATGTTAAAATGGTAGTTGGTCCGGTTGAATTATCAGGTCATACAATGTGGCAGAAAATGCAGTCTTTGGAGTCTTCGGCACTGGTTGGTGTTGGTGGGGGGATGATCAATTTCGGTAAGCCAACAATGTCTAATGGAGCAAACCTAGCTTATAGAAAAAGGGCTTTTGAGGAGGTTTCCGGTTTTAGTAAAATTGATAGTACCCCTTCTGGTGATGATGAGTTGCTGATGATGAAGGTATTCAAAGAGCATAAAAATGGCATAAGATTCTTAAAATCTGAGGAAGCTCTGGTCTCTACTGCGGCAGAAAAATCCTGGCCTGATTTTAAGCAGCAAAGACTAAGATGGGCAAGTAAATGGAATGTAGGAAAACGAGCCTCGACTCTGATTACAGCGATATTAATCTTTCTAGTACAACTGGCGCAGCTTTCGATAGTGACCGGTTTGGTTTTAGGGTTTCTGGCATTAGAGCTTGGGTTGATGCTGATCTCAACTAAATTCATTATAGAATTCTTATTTGTCTGGCAGGTAAGAAAGTCCTTTGGACAAAGAATGTTTATGATTCCATTTTTCCTCAATTATGTATTCTATCCTTTTTATGCTTTATATTTTGGAGTAGCTGCTAACTTTGGCGACTTTCAATGGAAAGACAGAAATTATAAGGTATAGCGTGAATGACAGATCAGGAATTTGATGTTTTAGATGAATTATACTTTGTACAATCTTTTGCTTACTTAAAGGAGGAATTGTCTTTATCTGTTATTGAGTTGAAATCAGTGCTCCATAGTCTGGTAAAACAAGGCTGGATTAAGTGTCTTTACAATATGAATGATGAGGTGTTCGAAGATGAACTGGACTTTGAGAAGAAGTATGAAGAGTACTTTTATCTGGCATCAAAAAAAGGACTGCTAGCACACAACGGAAGATAAAATGACGGAAGGTTCATTACAGAATAAATACGATCAAAAAGAGCTCGAAGTAAATGCGCTTATGGAGATTACACAGGCAGTGAATAATAATATGCCTGAGCAAGATCTATATAAGATATTTGAGTTTACATTAAGGGCAAACCTTCAGTTAGACAAGCTGACACTTTATGTAAAGGAAGAAAACTGGGAGTGCAAAGTTCAGTTTGGTACCAAAAGAGATTTCAAAGAAGTTGATTTAGGTGCGAGTTGTCTTCAGGTTTCTGAAGCCACAGAAATCCACAAGTTAGACCTCGAAGTACCTTGCTTTTCAGAGTTTGATATCATTATTCCAGTTAAGCATAAAGACCGACTTCTGGCTTTTGTTTTTGTAAAAGCTAAGAGCGAGCTGGAAAACCTGGTGGATACCACTTTTATTCAGGCATTAAGCAATATCATGTTGGTGGCTATTGAAAACAAAAGACTAGCCAGAAAGCAGCTTGAACAGCAGGCATTGCAGCGTGATATGGAAATTGCGAGTAATGTTCAGAATTATCTCTTTCCTAAGAACCTACCTAAGAACGATAAGATTCATATTGAGGCATTTTACCAGCCTTGCAAAACTGTTGGAGGTGATTACTATGACTATATCACCTTAGATGATATCAATCAATTTGTAGTTTGTATTGCTGATGTCTCTGGAAAAGGAGTGCCAGCTGCAATTCTAATGTCTAATTTTCAAGCAGTTTTAAGAACGGTAACCAGAACCGCAGAGAATCCTTTGGAGGTAATTCATGAATTGAACTATCAACTTTGCCGCAATGCCAATAGAGAAAACTTCATAACTTTCTTTATGGCGGTTTATGATTACAATACCAAAGAATTGAGGTATATCAATTCCGGGCATAATCCTCCCATTCTTATTGATGGTAAAAAACAGATGCAAAGGCTTTCTGTTGGATCAACTGTACTAGGTGTCTTTGATCCATTGCCATTTATTGAAATGGGTAGCGTCTCTGATTTAGATGACTTCTCTCTGTTTTTATTTACAGATGGACTTACTGAAACATTTGATATCAAAGAAGAGGAGTATGGGGTTGAAAGGCTTGAGCAATTCCTTATATCAAATAACGAAAAACCTTTAGGCCAACTTCACAGTGACCTACTTTCAGAACTGGATGAATACAGAGATGGGCAACCATTTACCGATGATTTGACTTTCTTATCTTGTAAGGTCAAGAATGGTACCACATAAAACTCCTTATTTATTTAAATTTTTATGGCCTCAGTTACTTTGGAGAGTTCCAGATGTAGAAAAAACACTTTTTCTGACTTTTGATGATGGCCCAATTCCTGAATTAACTGATTGGGTATTAGAGACCCTTGCAGAGTTTAACGTTAAAGCTACCTTTTTCTGTGTTGGAGCAAATGTTAAAAAGAACCCTCAGGTTTTTCTCAATGTTATTAAGAATGGGCACACAATCGGCAATCACACTTTTAATCATTTAAATGGTAGTAAAGTAAAGGCATCAGCCTATGAGGAAAACATAAATCTTTGTGATGAAACGTTTAAGGAGTTTGGCGTGCAGTCTAACCTTTTCAGACCGCCATATGGAAGGCTGAATTATAAGCAACGCAAAAACCTGAGTGATAGGAAAGTGGTAATGTGGGATGTTCTGACTAAGGACTATGATCAAAACCTTGACCCTCATGTGATTCTAAAAAACAGTATCAAAGCCACTTCCTCAGGATCGATAGTAGTGTTTCATGACAATGTAAAGGCAGAAAGAAACTTAAAAACTGTACTTCCTCAATACATCGAGCACTTTCTGTCAAACGGCTATCAATTTAGTGCTTTATGATTGAAGCCATCTACATAGTTTATATGCTCCTTTTTGTAGTTGAAGCCTTGTTACTTATCCAGTTTTGGGTAGCCTTCAAACAAGTCTCAATAATAGCGGATGGTCAATTTCCAAGTGTTTCAGTATTGGTTTGTGCCAGAAATGAAGAATTGAACCTAAGAGATTGCCTCAATTCATTGATCACTTTGGATTATCCTCAAAATAGAATTGAAATTCTTGTAGGTAACGATAATTCTGAAGACAATACCGCAGAAATCATTCGTGAGTTTGAATCAGAATTTAAGCATATAAAAGGTGTAGACATTGAATTTGAGAAAGAAGGATTGATAGCAAAGGGGAATGTATTGAATCAATTAATCGATCAGGCCAGGTATAAATATCAGGTAATTATTGATGCTGATATGATTGTTACACCTAAGTGGCTGACTTATATGGTTTCAGCTTTGGTTGATGGTAACGATATGGTGAGTGGGCATACACAGATCAGAAGCTCCAACTGGTTAACCAATCTTCAATTAATGGACTGGCAGATTGTTTTGCATACGATGAAAGTTATGGCCGATACTGTAAGACCAATTTCTATTCTCGGTAATAACATGGCCTTTAAAAAGAAGGCTTACGATCAGGTAGGGGGCTTTAGAGGGTTGGGACCTACAGATGTAGAAGACCTTGGGCTTTTACAACAGTTTCAAAAAAAAGGACTTAATACAATACAACTTATTAACTCTAAAGGCTTTGCTTATACAAAACCACAGCTAACTTTTAATGAGTTGCTTACGCAAAGGTGTAGGTGGATGAATGGAGTATTTACTCATCATTTTGTTCTTGGGATCCCCGCATTATTTGCCCGATTATGGGTGGTTTTTGCATCAATAACCGCTTGTTTTGATCTGACATTAGGAGCGCTTATCATGATCTATGGACTGCTGATGAACTGGGGGAAGAGCAGATCAATGACGCTAAAAACCAGATCCAGTAACTTTATATTCATTTTCGAGCCAATAATTATCAGTCTTTTAGATACTTTAGCGCTGCTGCGACTAGTGTTTGTAGGTAAGGTAAGTTGGAAAGGAAGAAAATACTGATGATTGATACCCATGCACATATATATGTAGATCAGTTTAAGAATGATATCGATGATGTAATTCACAGAGCACAGGAGGCCGGTGTCCAAAGAATCTACATGCCAAATATCGATTCAGAATCTATTGATGAGATGTTGGAGCTGGAACTGAAGCATCCAGGTTTTTGTATAGCCACAATGGGTTTGCACCCTTGTTCAGTAAAAGAGGACTTCGAAAAGGAATTATATATAGTTGAAGACTGGTTGTCCAAGAAAGAGTTTGTAGCTATTGGTGAAATGGGTACAGACCTTTATTGGGATAAGACTTTTATGGAGCAACAAGTTGAAGCATTTAAGATTCAGGTAGCCTGGGCTAAACAATACCAAAAACCAGTTATTATTCACTGTCGAGAGTCTTTGGATATGACCATTGAGTTAGTGGAGGAACTTAAAGACGATAACCTTACGGGAGTTTTTCATTGTTTTAATGGAACGCTGGAGCAAGCTGAGAGAATAAGCAAGCTGGGTTTTTATATAGGTTTAGGCGGGGTTTCTACATTTAAAAATTCAGGTATGGATCAAGTGATTCCTGAAATGGATCTTTCAAATGTCGTGTTAGAGACGGATAGCCCTTATTTGGCTCCGGTTCCGAATAGAGGGAAAAGAAATGAGCCAGCTTTTGTACAATTGATAGCTCAAAAAGTGGCTGATTACCAGGAAAAACCTCTTGAAGACATAATTACTATTACCACCGCAAACGCTAATAAACTATTTCAGTGCAATGCTTGAATTGAATCCAATAGAACACTTTGACTTATTCAATAATCCAAAGTCGAACATTCTGGTGATATATACTGGAGGCACTTTGGGAATGGATTATGATGAAGCAGGCTCACTGGCGCCCTGTGGTTTCGATAGTGTGCTTAGAAGGGCCCCCGTGATCAAGGAACTCCAAATAAACCTGTCGGTTATATCATTCAAAATACCGATTGACTCTTCTAAGGTGGAAGTAAGCCACTGGCAACAGATTGCCAAGGTGATTTACGATCACTATGATGGTTTTGATGGCTTTTTGATTTTACATGGCACAGATACAATGGCTTATTCTGCTTCAGCATTAAGCTTCATGCTTGAAGGGCTTAATAAGCCGGTAATCTTTACCGGAGCACAACTTCCTATAGCATCACCAAGATCAGATGCAAAGGAAAATCTGGTGACGTCACTTGAAATAGCTGCTGATACCAAAAATGGAAAACCTGTAATTACCGAGGTATGCATCTTTTTTAATAATGTATTACTAAGAGGGAACAGATCTAAAAAAGTAGAAAGCCAGCAGTTTGACGCTTTTGAATCAGAAAACTATCCAATTCTGGCCAAAGCTGGTATTACTATAGACTATCAATGGTCTTACCTAAGGACGCCTGTGGTAGAAAAGTTAAAGCTGCACGATCAAATGGATGCCTCTATTGTGATTTTGAAGCTATTTCCCGGTTTGAGCGAACCAGTTGTGGAACACTTACTTAACTCTCCCGACATAAGAGGAGTGATTTTGGAAAGCTATGGTGCAGGAAATGTGCCTAACGAATCATGGTTTTTGAATCTGCTTGAAAAGGGGAATCAGGAAGGGAAGGTTATACTTAATATCAGCCAATGCAATGGAGGTAAGGTGATTCATGGTAAGTATCAGACTAGTAGTGAGCTAGATAGAATCGGGGTGATTAGTGGTGAGGATATGACAACTGAAGCAGCTACTACCAAGATGATGCATGCCCTTGCACATTATTCCAATATTACTGATGTTAAAACATGCCTGACAACTCCAATAAGAGGCGAAATGAACTGATTTTTATTGGCTTACAAAAACAAAATTCAGCTTGCATACTGAAATAATTATTAATTTATTTGTCAGCCTGTGAGAAGCGCAGATACACCAAAGGAGAGGTGTCCGAGTGGTTGAAGGAGCACGCCTGGAAAGTGTGTATACCTCTAAAGGGTATCGAGGGTTCGAATCCCTCTCTCTCCGCACTATCAACTAAAAGTTTAAGTGTAAATTTCTTTTAATAATATTTATTAATAATTTAGAAACCGTTTTAACCTTTATTAATCAAAACTAGACTATGAAAAAGTTATTCTCTTTACTGATGATCCTTGGCATTTTTGCTATTGGATTCAATGCTGTTGCTCAGGATGATACCCAGGGTGCGGCTACAGATACGACTGTCGTAGCAGAGCCAGATCCGATTCCAGAACAGCCAGAATATGAGCAGGAAGAAGAAGCGCAATCTTTCGATCAGATCATAAAAGATAAATTCATTGAAGGTGACCCTCAGTTTATGGCACCTGTATTAATTTGTTTGATTCTTGGATTAGCAATTGCTATCGAAAGAATCATCACTCTTAACCTTTCAACTACAAATACTTCTAAACTACTAAGCAGAGTAGAAGATGCACTTGAGTCAGGTGGAGTTGAAGCTGCAAAAGAATTGACAAAAAATACTAGAGGACCAGTAGCGTCTATCTTTACTCAAGGATTAATGAGGATGTCTGAGGGTATCGAAATGGTAGAAAAATCAGTAATCGCATATGGTTCAGTAGAAATGGGTAGACTAGAAAGAGGTCTTGTTTGGATTTCTCTTTTCATCTCATTGGCGCCAATGCTTGGTTTCATGGGTACTGTAATCGGTATGATTGGTGCTTTTGATGCTATTGAGGCAGCTGGAGATATTTCTCCTTCTCTTGTGGCAGGAGGTATTAAAGTAGCGCTTTTAACAACTGTAGGTGGTCTTATTGTAGCGATTATCCTTCAGTTATTCTATAACTACTGTGTATCTAAGATTGATTCTATTGTAAACTCAATGGAAGATGCTTCAATCTCTTTAGTAGATCTTTTAGTGAAGCATAACCTATCTAAGTAATCATTGTCAACTCTAAAAAGATAAATTATGAGTCAGGAACAATGGATTGATATTGGATTGTATGGAGCATTCGTTTTGATTGGAATAGCTGCTTTAGCTGCTATTGTAATGAATCTGATTAATTCTCTTGGCAATCCTAAGACGCTTTTGAAAAGCGCAATTGGTATTGGTGTGTTATTGATTATCTTCTTTATTGGTTATTCAATGGCACCTGCTGAATTTGGTGCTTCTACTGCTAAGGCACTTGAAGCTTCTAAGTTTGACCCTACTAGCGATTCAGCTCGTTCTACCTATAAACTGGTAGGTGGAGCAATGACAACTACTTTAGTTTTAGTTGTTATAGCAGTGGTTGGTTTAGTATACTCGTCTATAGCAAGAATTGTAAGATAACATTATGGCAAGAAGTAAAAACAAAGGAAGTCAGGAAGTGAATGCAGGCTCTATGGCCGATATCGCATTCTTGCTCTTGATATTCTTTCTTGTAACTACTCAGATTGCCACTAACAAGGGTTTGACACTTCTTCTTCCTCCGAAACAGGAAGAAGATGAGCCAATAGAAATCAAACAACAAGAGCGAAATCTGTTTAAAATACAGATTAACTCTCAAGATAGATTATTGGTTGAAGATGAACCACTTGATGATGTTAGTCAGATCAGAGGTATGGTGTATGACTTTGTACTGAACTTTGGTAAGCCTAGCGATGCCAAAAAAGGTAAAAATAAAGTCAGTGATAATGATGTTTACGCATCATTACCAGCATCAATGAAATCTTATATTGCTCAAAATCTTGGGTCTTCAGAATCGTCTGATGGGCCGGGTAGCGCAATTATTTCATTGAAAGCGGACCGCGGTAGTAGCTACGATATATTCATTAGTATTTTGGATGAGCTCAACGCGGCATATAACAGGATTTATGGTGAGAGAGTGGGTTTGACTGATGAAGAATTCAGAAAGTTAAACAGAAACGACCCTCGCCAGAAAGAAATGTATGACAGGGCACGTAATGGAATCCCTAAGGCTATTTCAATTGCAGAACCATCAACAGTAGGAGGTTAGTATGTCTAAGTTCAAGAAAAAGAGTGAATCGAGTCAGGATATCCCTACGGCAGCATTGCCTGATATTATCTTTATGCTTTTGTTCTTCTTTATGGTGACTACCGTATTGAGAGAAACAGAGTTAATGGTAGAGCAGGATATTCCTAGAGCTGAACAATTGGTTAAGCTTGAAAAGAAAAAGCTGGTTACCTATTTGTACGTTGGAAAACCAAAGGATAAGTCTTTTGGGGAAGTAGAGTTGATTCAAGCTAACGATGCGTTTATTAGCATTGATGGTATTGTAAACTGGGTTAACCAGGAGAAGTCAAAATTGAGCGAAGTAGAGCGTGATCAGATTACTGTTTCTTTAAAAGTTGATGATGATACGAAAATGGGTATTATCGTTGATATACAAACAGAGTTGAGGGAGGCTAATGCCCGTAAAATCATGTATGCTGCGCCAACTAAGGCTAAAGACAATTGATATTATAACTTTTTCAGATATAAAGGAGACCGCTTTGCGGCCTCCTTTTTTTATGTCTAAATAAGATGTCTGTCTATGAGTAGTATTAAGCTAAATGATAAACGTATCACCAATGGATGGTGTATGTACGACTGGGCCAATTCAGTGTATTCGTTGACAATTACTACTGCGGTATTCCCAATATACTATGAGCAGGTAACAACGAATTCTGACGGTAGTAAACTGGTCGATTTTTTTGGTTGGCAGCTTCCAAATACGGTATTGTACTCTTATGCATTGTCATTTTCCTTTCTCTTTACTGCATTGATTTTGCCTCTTTTGACAGGGATAGCAGACTATACAGGAAAGAAGAAGACTTTTCTCAAAGTATTTGCTTACCTGGGATCTGCGGCTTGTGCAGCAATGTTCTTTTTTGATGGAAGCAATATAGAGTTTGCTATAGTGACAGTAATACTGGCAAGCATAGGGTATTCTGGAGGGTTGGTTTTTTATGATGCGTATTTACCTGAGGTAGCTACTCCAGATAGGTTTGATAAGTTGAGTGCAAAAGGGTATTCATTGGGGTATGTTGGAAGTGTTATTCTTTTAATCGTCAACCTTATGATGATTCAGATGCCAGAGTTGTTTGGAATGAAAGATGGCACGTTGCCAGCACGGATATCTTTTCTAACTGTTGCAGTTTGGTGGGCAGGGTTTGCGCAAATTACCTTTAAGAGGTTGCCTGCTAACCCTTTTAATAGAACAACTACAGAGCATTGGTTTAGAAAGGGATATCAGGAACTGAAGTTGGTATACAGGAGGGTAAAAGAAATGCCAAACCTTAAGAGATATGTGTTAGCCTATTTCTTCTTTAATGCCGGGGTGCAAGCTGTAATGTATCTGGCATCTCTCTTTGGTGCTAAAGAGTTGAAGCTTGAAACTCAATCATTAATTATTACCGTGTTGATTATTCAGCTGGTGGCAATAGGAGGAGCTTATCTTTTTGCGGGTATATCTAAAAGAAAAGGGAATGTCTATTCATTGATGATTATGATCGTCATTTGGGTAGTAGTATGTGTTGTAGCATTTTTTGTGAATTCAGCTACCCAGTTTTATGGATTAGCCTTTATGGTAGGTCTTATTATGGGAGGAGTTCAGTCTTTGTCTAGATCTACCTATTCCAAGCTGATACCAGAAGATACTGAAGATCACGCATCCTTCTTTAGCTTCTATGATGTAACATTTAACATATCGATTGTAGCGGGCACACTGGCTTATGGTTCCATTGAGTGGTTAACAGGATCGATGCGTTATAGTGCGCTTGGACTTAGTGTATTTTTTATTGTAGGTCTTATACTCATTAGAAGAGTAAAGGTCGATTTGACAGCGGAACAAATGAGAACTTCTTAACAGATGTCAGTTCAGGGACTTATGACTTACTATAAAAAGTATTGTAGCACTTTAAATAAAATTCAATTGATGTTACGAAATGAAAATTTGGATTATATTTGATGAAATTTCATGCCGATCCCAAAAGGTATGTATCAAAAATATTGGTTCGTAAGGACTAATTTCGTGTGTGTTTGTGTGTAAAAGGGGGAGGTGTCCCCCTTTTATCTTATTCGAATCTCATATGCTTCACAGAGTCTCCAGAATCTCGAAGTTCGCGTAATGCATCTATCCCAATATCCAGGTGGGCAGTCACGTAGTCGCTCGTAATCTTTTTATCACTGTCCTCGGTTTTTACCCCTTCAGGGATCATTGGATTATCAGATACCAGAAGTAAGGCTCCTCGAGGAATCTCATTGACAAACCCTACAGTAAACAAGGTTGCAGTTTCCATATCTACTGCCATAGCTCTGATTTTTCTCAGATACTTCTTAAATGCTTTATCATGCTCCCAAACCCGTCTGTTGGTCGTGTAGCAGGTACCTGTCCAGTAGTCTCTTTCATGCTTCTTGATCATTGAAGAAACGGACCTCTGCAGGCGGAACGATGGAAGAGCAGGGATTTCTACCGGCATATAGTCATTGCTGGTTCCTTCGCCTCGAATGGCTGCTATAGGTAGTATCAGATCACCCAGTTGTGTCTTCTTTTTCAAGCCCCCACACTTGCCGAGGAAAAGTACGGCTTTGGGGTGAATGCTACTTAATAAATCCATAACCGTTGCGGCCATTGCACTACCCATACCAAAGTTAATTATGGTGATGTTTTCGGCAGTAGCACTTTGCATTGGTTTGTCTTTGCCCCTTATTTCAACTCCAAACTTTTCTGAAAACATATGAACGTAGTTGATAAAGTTAGTCAGGAGTATATACTCCCCGAATTCATCTAATGGAACGCCTGTGTATCTTGGTAGCCAGTTATCAACTATTTCTTGTTTTGTCTTCATATGTTTCTTTTTTAAAGTTTTGTTTGATGATTTATATAGCTTTGCCAAATGCTAGAGCTGAACCTTCCAAAGTACGCTTATAGAGTACGGCAAAATTCGGACAAGTTAAGTATTTTTGATCCAATAAGAAAGAGATTTGTCGTTTTAACACCTGAAGAGTGGGTTAGGCAGCATTTTTTGAACTTCTTAAACATTCATTTGAGCTACCCGGCCTCTCGTACAAGTGTTGAGACAGGCCTAAAGTACAATTCACTTTCTAAGAGAAGTGATATTATGGTTTTAAGTGACGATTTAAAGCCTCTTGTGTTAGTGGAGTGTAAAGCACCTTCAGTAGCTATTGATGAATCTACGGTGAGACAGCTGGCTATGTACAATTCGGTTTGTGAGGCCAGGCTACTGGTGGTTACAAATGGTATGGTAACTTATGCTTGTTTATGCAAACAGTCACCAGATCAGTTCGAAACAGTGAAAGAAATTCCGGATTATGCTAGTCTAAAATTAATGCTTGAATAAAAAAAAAGGGCTTCTATGCTGTTTTAGTGGCTTTTTGATCGGCACGTTTTGCATGGTTTTTCCTCTGAATATTACCAACCATATTAGCAACGGTGTTTCTACTGAGTAGTCTTGGTAAAAACGCACTTAACTTATTCCAGAAACCTGGTACAATTACTACTTTTCCTTTCATTAATGCCTCAAAGGCAAAAGATGCGACATAGTCACTGTCCATGATGTTAAACTTAATGTTGGGCTCATCATTTCCATTGGCTTTGGCGAAGTTTGTTTTGGTCATTCCAGGACAAAGCACAGAGGCTTTTATTCCTGTACCCTTCATTTCATTGGCCAGTGCCTGAGTAAAGTTGAGTAAGTATGATTTGGAAGCATGATAGGTGGACATTAAAGGTCCTGGTACAAAAGCTGCAACCGATGCATTATTTAAAATGTATCCTTTTCCTCTAGAGATCATTCCGGGAAGCAGGAGTTTAGTTAAATGGGTGGTGGTAATCATGTGAACTTGCAGCATGGCTCTATCCTTTGCCCAACTGCTTTCAGAGAAGTATCCAAAATTACCAAAGCCAGCATTGTTAAAGAGTAGCTCTACTGTAATGCCTTGCTGGTTAAGAAACTCTACAATATTAGTTGCTGCAGACTCCTCTGAAAGGTCTTGAGTAAGTGTTTGGATATTCACTTTGAGTTCCTGACTCAGTTGACTCTTGGCTCTCTCAAGACCTTTGCTATCTAAATCAACCATTACAAGGTTGTAACCCTTGTTGCCAGCTAGTTTGCAGAATTCAAATCCAATACCACCGGCAGCACCGGTTACTAATGCAGTTTCGCTCATTTTATCTTTCTCCAGAGGGTAGTAATAAAAAAGGAACTCCTAAAGTAGAAGTTCCTTTCAAATATATCGTTTTGCTTCTTAAGCTATATACTTTTCTACATCTACGTAAGGTAGGTCAAAGGCTTCGGCTACGGCTTCGTATACTACATCACCATTAATTACATTTAGACCTTTGGCTAACTCAGTATCATCCTGGCAAGCTTTTACCCACCCTTTGTTAGCTAACTGAATAGCATACGGTAATGTGGCATTGGTCAATGCAAGGGTAGAGGTGTAAGGTACAGCACCAGGCATGTTAGCAACACAGTAATGTAAAACATCATCAATCACGAAAGTAGGTTCAGCGTGAGTCGTTGGTTTACAAGTTTCTATACACCCACCTTGATCAACTGCTACGTCAACCAGTACAGTGCCAGGTCTCATGTCCTTCAGCATATCTCTTGTGATCAAGTGAGGAGCTTTTGCACCTGGAATCAGTACAGCACCAATGATCAGATCAGCATCTTTGATCATCGCTCTGATGTTATACTCGTTTGACATCATGGTGTTAACATTTGCAGGCATGATATCATCAAGCTCTCTTAGTCTTTTTAAGCTAATATCCATCATGGTAACATTGGCACCCAGTCCGGCTGCCATTTTAGCCGCTTGAGTTCCTACAATACCTCCACCAAGTACAAGTACATTTGCAGGAAGTACACCAGGTACACCGCCTAAAAGTTTGCCCATTCCACCAAGTGGTTTTTCAAGGTAGTTAGCACCTTTTTGAGTAGCCATTCTTCCAGCCACTTCAGACATAGGTACTAACAAAGGGAGGCTTCTGTCGGCTTTCTCTACAGTTTCATAAGCAAGGCAAACAGACTTGTTTTCAATCATTGCCTTAGTTAGTGGCTCATAAGAAGCAAAGTGAAAATAAGTGAAAAGTAACTGATCTTCCTTGATGAGTTTGTACTCAGGTTCGATAGGCTCTTTTACCTTCATAATCATTTCAGCAATGGCATAAGTTTCTTCTATGGTCGGAAGAATCTGAGCTCCGGCATTGGTATAGTCCTCATCGGAGAAACCACTGCCTAAACCAGCTGTAGATTGAACATAAACGGTATGACCTCTTTTTGTAAGCTCTGCCACACCAGAAGGAGTAGCGGCTACTCTGTTTTCGTTGTTTTTGATTTCCTTGGGTACGCCAATGATCATGATAAAAGGACGTTTAAATTTGAATGAGCGCAAATATAGTAAGGCAAGGCAACAAACGATTGCAATTAAATTAAAAAAGCGGGCTTGATTTGTTATTCAGAATCATTTATGCGTAGAATCGAAAAACATAGAATTATGTTCTTTTCTTTGAAAAATGAAACAAATTTTATTTTGTTAAAATTAATTTTTCAAAACTTCAAAATTGGTTAAAAATCATTAACAGAATAATATTCTTTGGATTTGTGTTTTAAGGGTGTAAAACCAAATTTGATTTGTTTAAATTATTGATTACTTTTGATTCCTGTTTTGTGGAAAAACAATCGCTCATTTAAACTGATAAGCCTGTGGGAACACCTAAGACAATTAACAAGCGGAAAGTTAGCATAGAAGAGATTCTTCAAGACTATCGTTTAGCCTATGAAAGTAGAGAAGCTAGTTTAATTGGTCGAAAGGAAGTTTTCATGGGAAAGGCCAAGTTTGGCATTTTTGGAGATGGTAAAGAGCTGGCTCAAATAGCCATGGCAAAGGTCTTCAAGAATGGTGACTTTCGCTCTGGCTATTACAGAGATCAGACTTTTATGTTTGCTATCGGATGTCTTTCCATTCAGGAATACTTTGCGCAACTCTATGCTCATACTTCAATAGAAGCTGAACCAGCTTCGGGTGGAAGACTTATGAACGGGCATTTTTCCACCAGGCTTCTGGATGAAAATGGAGATTGGAAGAAGCAGACTGAGATGAAAAATTCCAGTTCTGATATTTCTCCTACCGCGGGTCAGATGCCTCGACTTGTAGGTTTGGCCTATGCTTCTAAACTGTATAGAGAAAACAAAGAGTTACATGGTTTTACTGATTTTTCAATCAAAGGAAATGAAGTAGCATTTGGAACTATAGGCAATGCATCTACTTCTGAGGGGCATTTTTTTGAATCAATGAATGCAGCGGGAGTCTTACAGGTACCAATGGTGCTTTCTGTTTGGGATGATGACTATGGTATTTCTGTACCTAAAGAATATCATACTACGGGAGGTAGTATCTCCGGATTTCTTTCTGGAATGCAAAGGACTAAAGACAAGCTTGGGTATGAAATCTTAAATGCCAGAGGTTGGGATTATGAGGGCTTGCTGGAGACTTTTGAAAATGCTGCCAAGATAGCACGTGACAAACACATTCCAGTAATGGTCCACGTTCAGGAAATGACCCAACCTCAAGGACATTCAACTTCGGGCTCCCATGAAAGGTATAAGCCTAAGGAAAGACTGGAGTGGGAGAAAGAGCATGATTGTATTGTTCAATTCAGGAAATGGATTCTGGAAAATGAATTAGCTTCAGAGGAGGATATTGCTGGTGTTGAGAAGGAAGCGAAAGCAGTAGCAAAGTCTGCAAGAGAGAATGCGTGGAAAGCCTTTATCGGAGATATAAAATCTGATCAAGATAGGGCAGTAGAAATAATGGAAGCTTTAGGCGAAGAAAGCGAATATGGAGGTACAATTCTTCAGATCGTTTCAGAGCTAAAAAGTACAATAAATGCCATAAGACTTGATACAATAAGAGCAGTTAAGAAAGTATTAAGGTTAACCAGAACTGAGGAAACTGCTTCGAGAGCAACGTTGGTTGCTTGGTTAAAGAAAGAAGAGGAGAGAAATCACGACCGTTACAATTCTCATGTAATGAGTCAATCGGCCAACGCTTCGATTAAGGTAAGTGAAATTAAAGCAGAGTTTTCAGAATCTTCTCCTTTGGTGGACGGCAGAGAAGTGCTGCAAGCCTGTTTCGATGCTGCGTTTAGTAGAGACCCAAGAGTATTTGCAATTGGCGAGGATGTGGGGAAGATAGGTGATGTGAATCAGGCCTTTGCAGGGTTGCAGGATAAGTACGGTAGTTTAAGAGTTACTGATACGGGAATCAGGGAGACTACTATCATTGGACAAGGTATTGGGGCAGCACTTAGAGGGTTAAGACCTATAACCGAGATTCAATATTTAGATTACCTTCTGTATGCGCTCCAGACGCTTTCAGATGACCTGGCAACATTGCAGTACAGAACTTTGGGTGGACAAAAGGCACCTCTTATTATAAGAACCCGTGGACACCGTTTGGAGGGTGTGTGGCATTCAGGTTCACCGATGGGTATGATTCTACATAGTCTAAGGGGTATTAATGTATTGGTTCCAAGAAATATGACTCAAGCTGCAGGTTTCTATAACACTATGCTCAAGTCTGACGATCCAGCAATAATCATAGAGTGTCTCAATGGTTATAGGTTGAAAGAAAGAATTCCTGATAATATTGGAGAGTTTACTACTCCATTGGGTAAACCTGAGATTTTAAAGGAGGGTACAGATGTGACTGTAGTGACTTACGGTTCTATGTGTAGGATTGTTATGCAGGCTGCGCAAGAACTGGAAGAAATTGGTGTTTCTGTAGAAGTAATAGATGTGCAAACATTATTGCCATTTGATGTAGACCATAGCATTGTAGAATCTCTGAAGAAAACCAACCGTGTGGTGTTTGCCGATGAGGATGTGCCCGGAGGAGCTTCAGCCTATATGATGCAAAAGGTTGTAGAAGAGCAAAAGGGCTATTTCCATTTAGATTCTGAGCCTGTTACTATTGCGGCTAAAGAACACAGGCCCGCCTATGCTTCTGACGGAGATTACTTCTCGAAGCCAAATGTAGAGACTATCTTCGATAAGATTTACGAACTGATGAGAGAGGTTGAACCTGATAAGTTTCCTCCTTTATACTAGAGAGCTACTTTGAGAATTAGTTTGAAATTCTAATATCCTGAAGTGTAAACTCGGTACTTTCGGCAACGTTGCTAACGTTTAATGCCCTATCTCGAATTTTGAACCTTAACTTCAAAGTTTCATTTCTGAAGATAGGTAGAAACAATCCCGAATTCATTTCATAAGTGATCACGCCTTCAATTGGTCTGTCATTATTCCTAATGAAGTCACAAGGGTTATCTTCATTTGAAAGGCAAGGGAAACGTCCGTCAAAGGAGATGCCACAAAATGTTCTTTCATTTGCGCTTCCTCTCGGTTGAGCTCTCATTTCAAGTTCTTCAAAAGTGTCGTTTACTTTTACCAGAAAGTCAACTTCAATATTGAATTGGTTCTCATTGAAATCTATCAATAAGGTGTCTTGCAGATCGCCATCATTGTTTAGATCGGTGTTCTCTGCATCCTCAATTACATAATGGAGGCAGGAAAAAGGTGGGTCTGTTGGTCTGTCTCCAAACTCTACAAAGTTTCCGTTGTCTGTAATCAGATTAAATGTATTATAAGGAGCATTGTCTTCTGTACCATCTAAACCCAAATCCCCATTTCCATCCTGAACATTGAAAGATAGACTTAATACATTTTCTTCGAAAAGCGGATCTCCTTCATTTCTGATTTCAAATGTTACCCTTTCGAAGCTAATACTGGGAGTATCTGGCAAGTCTGGAGGCCTGTTGCAGCTTGCAAATGCTGTTAAAACCACCAATACCACCATTAAATATTTTAGAAAGTGTCTATTTCTCATTCAAAGCATTTAAAAGAGTACAATTATAGCAATATTTGCCCTAATTGTTTGTCTTGTTGAATAACGCATGCCCGATATCAATAGTTTATATCAAAGAATATTTTCTGTAAACTCCTTAACATTTGATGGGCTGGCATTGGAAATATTTGAATTTCAATATCGGCTGAACTCTGTTTACAGAGCGTTTTCAACCGCACTTGGCAAAAAACCTGATAATGTTACCCATGTTAATGACATTCCATTTCTACCTATAGAATTTTTTAAGACTAAAAATGTAAAGAGTGGAGAATGGGATGCAATACAGGTTTTCGAAAGTAGTGGAACTACCAATCAGACTACCAGTAAACACGAAGTAAGAGACGTAAATTTCTACTTAAGGAATAGTCTATCTGGTTTTGAAGAATCTTACGGCCCTATTGAGGGCTTTGCGGTACTTGCGCTGCTTCCATCATATTTAGAAAGAGGGAATTCAGGTTTGATAACCATGGCTGACTTTTTTATTAAAAAAAGTAATACCCCTGAATCAGGCTTTTATTTAAATGAGCATGAGCAACTAAAGCAGCAT
Source organism: uncultured Roseivirga sp. (assembly GCA_947493005.1). Lineage (GTDB taxonomy): Bacteria > Bacteroidota > Bacteroidia > Cytophagales > Cyclobacteriaceae > Roseivirga. The sequence continues at coordinate 220,208 of CANLOY010000006.1, read as the reverse complement.
TTGGAGAAATTAAAGGAGGGAGGTAAGAAAACGCTTCTACTTGGGGTGACTTTTGGTTTGCTGGATTTTGCTGAAAACTTTAAAGTAGACTTCCCCGAACTAATTGTAATGGAAACAGGAGGGATGAAGGGGAAAAGAGAAGAGATGATCAGAAAAGATGTGCATAGTATTTTGAAAGATACATTTGGTGTAAATGCTATACATTCTGAATATGGTATGACCGAATTGTTTTCCCAGGCTTACTCAAAAGGGGAGGGTATTTTTACGCCAATGCGTACTATGAAAGTGATGGCCAGAGATTTAAATGATCCGTTGCACTACCCTTTAAAGGAGAGAAATGGAGGTCTCAATATCATCGATCTGGCAAACTTTAATACTTGCGCTTTTATTGAAACCAAGGATTTGGGAATGGTCAATGAGGATGGAAGCTTTGAGGTAAAAGGTAGAATAGATAACTCTGAAGTGCGTGGTTGTAACCTGATGGTTTACTGAAATATTATTGAGTAAACCACGTTTGGCTTAAGATAGCACACGTAAAACTTCTTAGTTAGAAGTTAATTTTTAAATTTGTCTTAGATTTAAACAGATGAAAAGAAATAAAATCTTCATAGCAGCAGTAGCAATAGCTTTTTTAGGCATTACATCTTGTGCACAGCAAATATGCCCTGCTTATGCTAAAGTGGACAAAAAAGAAGAAAAGAAGGAAAAGAAAGAAGGTCAGTTCTGATTTCAGACTAAATACTTCTTCACGTCTTCTTCATTAATGCTTTCACCGCACATGATTACCAGCCTTTCGGTTACATTCCGAAGTTCTCTGATATTTCCAGACCAATCGTATGCCTGAAGGGCTTTGAATCCATCTTCGGTTACAGTCTTTTTCTTAGTACCGTATTCATGCGCAATGTCATCCAGGAATTTATCTACTAAAAGTGGGATGTCATCCTTGCGCTCCTTCAATGGAGGTACTTGAATTAAGATTACACTCAACCTGTGGTAAAGGTCTTCTCGGAAGTTGTTCTCTTCAATTTCCTTCCTTAAGTCCTTATTAGTTGCAGCAAGTACTCGCACATTGACATTAATATCTTTATCACCACCAACTCTCGTGATCTTATGTTCCTGTAGCGCTCTTAATACTTTGGCCTGAGCAGATAGGCTCATGTCTCCGATTTCATCAAGAAACAAAGTGCCGTCATTGGCCTGTTCAAACTTTCCAATTCGCTGTTTATGGGCAGAGGTAAAAGCTCCTTTTTCGTGGCCAAATAACTCACTTTCTATTAGTTCGGCTGGAATAGCCGCACAGTTTACTTCAATAAAAGGTGCGCTTGATCTATTGCTTCGTTCGTGAATACCTCTTGCAACAAGTTCTTTTCCACTTCCATTTGGTCCGGTTATCAAAACCCTGGCATCGGTAGGGCCTACCTTGTCCATCATTTCCTTTACTTCAGAAAGTGAAGAAGATTCGCCCACCATTTCATATCGCTTGGACAGCTTTTTCTTTAAGGTTTTAGTTTCAGTAACAAGCGAACTCTTATCAAGTGCATTTTTTACTGTTAGCAACAAACGGTTCAAATCTGGCGGCTTTGGTACAAAATCGAACGCTCCCATTTTAGTGGCATCTACTGCGGTTTCTATGGTGCCATGAGCCGAGATCATGATGAATTGGGTGTCAATTCCTGCCATTTGAACCCGCTCGAGCAGCTCTATGCCATCCATTTTTGGCATTTTAACATCGCAAAGGGCAATGTCGTATTTATTGGCAATCAGTTTTTCTAAACCTTCCTGACCATCTTTCGCTTCGTCAATTGTGTATTTTTCGTATTCAAGAATCTCTCTTAAAGTGCTTCTTATACTTTGTTCATCATCAATGATCAGAATCTTTGCCATAATTTAAATTTTGTCAATAATAAAAGGTCGTAACAATCTAAACAAATAGTTTGCCACGACCTTTATAAAAAAACAAGCCTATAAGCCGGGTTCTGTCCTATTTCGCAAGCGAAACGTTCTTATCATTTATCTAGCCATAACGTTACCGTTATGATCAATCTGCCTACCCACCTGCATCGGGCGGGGACCCTCAAGCACAGGTTTACGTGGCATTTCACCGCATAGAGTTTACCTGATTTCACTACAGCATTACCTGTACATTCTTTCTGTTGCACTTGTCCGTTCTGATTGAAAATCAGAAGGCGGCCGTTAGCCGCTATGCTTCCCTATGGTGCCCGGACTTTCCTCTTCGACAAGTCGAAGCGATAAGACAGCTTGTTTGCTTACAAAGGTAGTACATCCAGAATCAATACCGTACACTGGAAATTTATTTATGTCTTGTCGGTGATTTCTACATTTATATTGTCGAATTCATATCCTTTATCGGATAATTCTACATCCTCCCCATTAGAGCTCCTGTAATTCTGAATTTTACAGTGTCCTTAATCTTCTTTGATGACCTTCTTGAGGCTTAAGGAACTAATCTAAAACTCTAAATCATTTCAGCTCATGAAGAAGACTTATTACGGAATTAGTATGGGGCCAGTGAACATGGCTCAGATTACCCCTGAAGGCATTGTTACCAATGATAGTGATACTTATTTGTACTCCTACTTGATGAGGCAGCTTATACTCGAATTTTTAAATGTAGAGGCTAAGATGCTTTCTATTGTAGATGAAATGGACCTTGTGTGTGCAAATACAAGTAGCCCAGATATACCTTGTTCTGGAATGCTGGAGGAGAGATGCGTATTCAGTTTCGAAACTGAAGAATGTTTCTCGGATATCGTCAAAACAGCAGATTTAGTAATTGAGGATTTTATGGAATCAATGATAGAAAGTGCAATTGCTGGTTCTGACATAAATGATAAAACATTACTAAGGGTTTATTTCAAAAGATATTTTAAAGCTTTCTGTGTAGAACAAGCTTTTGATGAAGCAACTCCCGAAGATGAAATTGTAACTTCCATTTTCAGGGCATTAGATAGGAAAGAACTTAGTGGAAGAGAAATCCAGGAAAGTGAAAAAACAATGATTGCCGATTTTCTTTCCAGGGATAGTGCAAGTCTGGCAATCGGAGCATTATCCATATAGCCAAATTAAGCCTCAAGATTAACTTCTTGAGGCTTTTTCATTTATTACCGACCCAATTGGTCTAATACTCAATTTCAACCATTTACTAAATACTAACCTGTTAATCAACTGCAGATCATTAATACACGAAATGATCGATGCATAGTTCTTTGACGTACTGAATTAGTAAGTAAATAATAAATTACACAATACCTGTGGTGCATAGAGTCGGGTTATTTTAATATGCGTTTTGTCCTGACTCTATCACTATAGGGTATTAATTTAAATTGGTCTCTGGACTATCTTTTAAGAAGTTTTCTATTCTTTGGTTTTCTCTGGAGTAATCACTGTAGAAAACTCCTCCTAAAATTTCGAAGTACGTTTTCAAAAAGTTTGCCTGACCTGGTTTTTGTTGAGTCATAAACTTGGCAAATCTACTTTCCAGAAAGGTCCTCTTTCGTTTCCATAGTAGTTCTTCCAGTAAAACATATTCATTGTGGTGCGGAAGGCAATGCGCCATAGGGGCAGGGATTCCTTTGAAATCGGTTCCTTCCAGAATAGATTTGAATTGGTCCTCAAATTCAGAAAAGTCCTTTTGATAGTTGTCTATTCGAACGAGGAGACAGGGCATGCCCATGGGTTTGCTGTCCTTATCTGCATCAGAAATGATACCAGTCATCATAGCTCTCTTTTTATGGCCTCTACTGCTATCAATAATGATTCGAGCTTCCAGTGAGAACTGTTTTTTATAAGGTGGATGACTACCAGTTAAATGCTTGAGTGCTATCTGTAGGTTTTTGTTTGATTCTTCTGCCAGTCCATGATATAAGTGCTGAGCTTCAGGTTCTTCAATATCTGCCTTATTTAAATGTGCGACTGCCAGTTTATCAATTTTTAAAGAAAAACGAGAAAGACGATAAGGCTCTTTGAGGAAGCGGTGATAAACATATACATGATATAAACCAGCATAGGCGGTGGCGGCCATTTGCTTTTGCAAGTTAGACTTAACTGAATTAGGATTGTCGAAACTTAGGATTGCGTTATCACTATGGTTGAGATAAAGTCTTAGGTCTAAAGGAATCTTGGTCAGATTTTTAAACTCATTGTAGCTGAGGTCGTACCGCCTGTGATATTTGGTTGGTAGGTGATCCTTGGGTAACACTATTTCTGTCAGCATATCACCAGGGTCATTGCTGAAACTAATAAAGGAGGCTGATCCCATGGCTAAGAAGTACAGGCTATCTGGGTATGAGTTTTCGGTGGACCTGAGAAGCATGATCTTTTTCTGGTGTCCACTGGTTTCGAATTCGACCCAAAATCTGTCATTGTGGAATTTCATTTCTCCTACGTATTCGGTCTCAGTGTATTCACCCTGACGCATGGTTCTTTTGGCGATAATGGACTGTTTAAAAGCATGAAACTCGAATGACCAGTAGTAAATCCGTACTTTGTCATGATCATTGGACTGTCTGGAAAGCGAAATCCACTCTCTTGATTGTAACACTGCCTTATATTGGTCGTAACGTGTTCGCCCTTTCTCTTTAAGGTATTTTTTAATCCAGGTTCTCAGATGTGTGGTAGGGCTGTGTTTAAATACTTTGTTACTGTTTTCTGCCAGGTACTGGTAATAAATTAAAAGTGACTTTTCGTATACTCCATTCGGAGTGTCGGTAGGTTCAAAATCCTTTACTTTACCCCATAACGATGCATCTAAAGATTCAAAAGCAATTTTTTGATTATTGGCCTTCCATAATAGTACCGGACTGATTTTCAATTGCGATTGATTCTTTATGGTGACAAGCCCTCGAATGAGGTCGATATTGCTGTTTCTCAATTTATTGAAGCAACCATGTAGTTCGTAGTGCCAATGAGTCCCTTCAAGGTCACCCTTGATAGTTATACTTTTATTATGTGCGTTGGACTGAATATCGCAGTAGGTGAGTCCACCTTTCTTTCCAATTAGTCTGAAAATATGTAACTCCTTTTTAAAATCGATTTCCAGAAATGATCGATAGATGTTGCAGTCTCTTGAAGTGTAAACAGTCCAGAGGCCATCAAGTCGATTGGGATTGATAGGATCTTTGGCTAACTCTATCCTGTATTGCCTGAAATACTTTTTAAAAGTATCTGTGTTTTCATTGAAGACAATATTGTAGTTGCGCCAATTAACCTTCTTTGATTCTTCAGTGCCTTTATAGAATTCTACTAGCGTGATAATTTGTTTGGCGACTTCAATGGTACAGCGCTTGGACTGTTGAAAAGCGCCTTTGATTTTATCAGGTGCAGTGTCTGCACGAAGGGCTTTATACAAACACTCTGATACAGCGGAATACCAATCCAATCCATCATTGGTCTGATATTTGTCTGATAGAAAGTTCCTAAAAGGTACGGAACTGAGAAGTCTCTTCAAATTGGGGTGCCCCAGATAGATTTTTTCCTTGGTTCTCATTCTTCTTTTCCAATAATCATTGGGAACCGTTCCGGTACGTTCATTTGGTCAGTGGTAATCTGCGGAAGATATCAATTATTTCTTTTACAAAAAAATATGAAATAATGCTTTTTGAAACAATGTTCTAGTCTTTCATCACAAAAATTAAATTATCACTTAAAAGAATAGTTCTATAACGTTCCCGTTAGAGCACCCCCCTTGCCCAGTGACGATATTGCAAGTGTAATTTATTTATTCAACCGCTTGTAGGAGCTGAGTAAGGCCGGGAAGGAGTCGCCCCGGAATGGCCTGAATGCGACCTGCGAATGCAAGCCTTAAACAAAAACGCTATGAAAAAGTTAAGGCTAATTTTCGTGGGTATCATACTCACTATTGCATTTACCGTATTCACCTCATGTACTTACAACAGTGAGGATTTCGACCCTGTATTAACAGAGCAAGTCGATAACACAGAGATAGAGAACTCTAAATCTGATCCTAATGGTGGTGAAGAGGAAGAAGAAGAAGGTGCTGGTTCAACGGGTGGGCCAGGTTAATTTAAGGGTGGCTTAGCCACCCTTTTCATTTCAATAAAAAAAAACGACATTGCAGAAAAACCATTCAGTGGAACCCAAAAGAGCTTTTCTATTTCTTCTTCTGATGTCAATTTTTGTTGGATGTTTTGACCGTGAAAATCAAGTTCAAAACCTCAAATTAAACAACAATACTAAAGCCGCATTAGATAGAGCTGTGGAGCTAGAAAGGTCTGATCGGAATAATGAGGCTAGAATTTGGTTGAATAAAGCTGATTCTTTAGCTGATTTAACAAACGATAAATCTACCAAGTCTCATGTTTTGAATAACTATGGTTGGATTTTTGAAAAGGAGAGTTCTTATGATTCTGCTTTAACTTACTACTCTAAGGCGCTATCAGTTTCTGAGTCGATTGATGATCACAAAATGGTTATTAATCGTTTGAATAGTATTGGAAGAATCTATAAAACGAGAGGAGATTTTAAAACTGCTGTTGAGTTTTATGAAAGGGCACTTACAGTCGCATTAAATACTAATGATGCTATTAATATAGCAGCAATATCGAATAGTTTAGGTAATGTTTTCTCAAGGCTGGAAGAACCTGAAAGAGCTATTCAATATTATCGAAGAGCGGCTTCAATTTGGAAACAAGATAGTACAAAGATATCCTCATATTCAATTGCACTTCATAATATTGGCATAAAGCTACAAGACCTGGATTCCTTGGAACAAGCACTCCCGATACTTCATAAAGCTCTAAAAATTAAAGATTCTTTGGGGCGAGAGAGGTCTAAAGCTTATACGTTTAGTGCCTTAGGTGGGAATTACTTGAAATTGGATAGTCTCGATAAGGCTAGAGAGATGTACACCAAATCGTTTACAATCAGAGAAAGGCTTAAGGATAAACCAGGTATAGCTCAGATATATTACCGTCTGGGTAAGCTTGATATAATTGAAGATAAACTTAAAGAAGGGCTTGAGAATCTTACCAAGGCTGAAGAACTGGCAATAGAGCTCAGAGACCCAGAATTATTAAGAAATATCCTTGAAGAAAAAAAGAAGCTTTTTAAAGCTTCAAATAGTCTGAGAGCTCTATTGGAGGCAGATGAAATTTTTGATATTCTCACAGACAGCCTTCAAAGAAAGCAGCGTTTGAGAGTTCAGGAAGCTCAGTCAAAAGCAGAGCTTGAAAGGGAGCAACAAAAAACAGCAATTGCAGAGCAAAATGCCCGAATTGCTAATATTGAAGCAAAATCTGAAAGGCAAAAGGGACAGTTGCGACTTTATCTGGTTTTGGTGGCACTTCTGGGTATTGTAATTGCCAGCTGGCAGTTATGGCAAATCAGAAAAAGAAATGCTTCGCTGATCACGCTCAATGAACGTATTAAACTAATTACCGATAATGCATTTCATAGTCAGAAGAATGCTTTAGGTTTGATTTCAGCGCTTTTAAGGTCTAAGGCTCGACAAACAGCGCATGATAAGGAATTGGAAGTCTTACGTGATGTAGAAGGTAAGATTGAGGCTTTAGGAGGTGTGGCAAAATACCTGTTCCAAACCAGGCTTACAGATAATATTGAAGTAGCGGCCAGTATTCAACTAGCTACTTATCTGGAAACCTTAATTCAAGACACATTTTCATCTGTTGCCAGTGATATGGCCAAGCTGGAGATTAAGCTGGAGGAAATATCAGTAACTTCTACTGAGGCACTCAATATTGGGCTCATTGCCAATGAGGCGATCACAAATTTTTCTAAATATGCAGAAACCTTTGGTGCAGACGAGCTTCAGATAAAGACAAAAAGACAGGAGAGTGAATTATTACTTCAGATCAGGGATAATGGCCCTGGATTTCCTGAAGGGTTTAATATTTCTAATAGTACTGGATTTGGTATGCAAATGATGGCTAATTTAGTGGATGATATGGAGGGTGCACTTTCTATGTTTAGGCAAGAAGGGTGGACCTTAATCCAAATCACTATTCCGCTAAAAGCCTGATGAATGACCGAACGCAAAACCATTATGATTCTGGAGGACAAGCGTTACCTCGCAGATGATCTTGCAGATCGACTTTCAGATTATGATTTAATGGGGCCTTTCCCCACTGGCGAAGAAGCACTCGAAGCTATCGAAGACGGACTTCCGGATATTGGTGTTTTTGATATTGAGCTAAAAGGGGAGTTGAACGGAATAGATGTTGCTGAAAGAATTAATAAGAGAGCAAGGATTCCAATAATCTATTTGACGAAAATTCAAGACGATCAGTCAATCTATACTCGAATTACTTCGGCAGAGTTCCCTGTCTTCTTTGTTTCGAAGCCTGTTTCCAATACGGAATTGAAAATCAACCTGATTAATGCTTTTAGTGCATTAAGAGAATCTTCAAGCGATGGTACTGAAAGGCAAGAAGTACCCATGGACGTTCTTAATGACAGGGTATTGCTTCGAAATACTGATGGTGTATATTCTGTTCATGTAGAGGACTTCATTTTCGTAGAAGCCGATGGTGATACAACACGGGTTTTTTGTGTTACGCATAAATACCCTATTGTAGTTAGCACACATTTAAAGGACTTTCTGGAAAAGATAGAACGATTATCAAAAAATATTCTTCGTGTTAACCGTTCGAATGCAGTAAACATTCGAAAGATTGTTCAGATAAAGGATGAGCCAAAGAGTATAACAGCCAAGAAGACACTTATACTGGAAGGAACCGAGGAAAAACTGACTTTGAGTTTAAAGTATAAGAAAGATGTGCTTGCCCGGTTTAAAATGATTTAGCTGGACATTTATAATCTTCTCAAAGAGTTAATAATAGAATAGGTGGCCTTTAATACCATTTTTGTCAAATGCTAAAGTTGGTGCAGGCAAACGAATGATGTCTCCCAAAAACAGCAGCACTTTAAGCCATTTCTTGTTTGTTTTTATATAAGATAGGTCAAAGTCAATTCCTAAGTAATACTGCCTGAAGTTCTGAAACCCAGCATGGAGGTTTTCATTGTCTCTGGAGAAAACTATGTTCTGTGCCCCATACCCGGCAGCCAGGTTTAACCATTTGGGAAAACGACCTTTCTTCGTGAATGCATGTATGTCGAAAGAAAACCAATAAGTTTGTCCATTATAGTCTTTTAATAGCTCTTCCAATAACCCGCTTCCCAGAGTATTAGGCCTTAATCCGGCAAGACTTGTTTCATGAAAACTCCATTTCATTTTGATTCTTTGTTCTTTCCATAGCAACTGTTGCCATAGGAACATTCCTGAACCAGCGGCATTGGCAATCATGTCTCCGTAAGAAAAACCAAAGTCAGGAGAAAAGCCATCGAGTATTTCAACGGGTAACAATAGAAGGGTGCTGAGTCCTGTACTCCAGAACAATGCTTTATGGTCATCCAGATTGGTATTCCTGAGTAGATGATAACTGGCTCGGGATAGATGGTAAGTAGAGTACATGTGACCAAACTTATCTACCTGTTTCCACTCAGCATTGTCATTGAAAAACTTGAATTTATCAAGTCCTTGTTCCTTGTACCACGCCTGGCTTAGCGTGAAAATTGTTGCACCATAGCCAAGTCCACCATAAAGAGCGATTTTGTTCAGGTTATTTTTTGGTGGAATAGTATCCTGACTGAAAGCTGTAGAAACTTGTCCTATTAATAGTACCAGACTCAACAAAAAGCAACGCATGCCGAAATATAGTTAAACTACTTCCCTAATGCCTCTTTGTAGGCATTGATTGCTCTCAATCTTGCAAATTTGTGTTCTACGATTGGTTTTGGATAATCAGATGTGCCATATTCAGGAATCCACTTCTTGATATACTTTAAATCTTTATCAAACTTTTCTGTTTGAGACTGTGGATTGAATACGCGGAAATAAGGTTGTGCATCGGTACCGGTTCCTGCTGCCCACTGCCAGCCACCATTGTTAGATGCCAAATCAAAGTCCAACAGTTTTTCAGCAAAATATGCTTCACCCCAGCGCCAATCAATCAATAAATGTTTGGTCAAAAAACTGGCTGTAATCATTCTGACTCTGTTGTGGATAAAACCGGTAGTATTTAGTTCCCGCATACCGGCATCGACAATTGGATAACCTGTTTTACCTTGACACCATCTTTCAAAATCAGATTCATCATTGATCCATTGCATTTGATCATACTGAGGTTTAAAAGCATTCCCAATAACCTGAGGATTGTTTGCTAATATCATCGCATAAAAGTCCCTCCAGATCAGTTCATTTAAGAATGTTTGATTTTTTGAAATAGCTATTTCCGCCAGGCTTCGAATACTTATAGTTCCAAAGCGTAGGTGAATACCAAGCTTTGAGGTGCCATTTACTGACGGAAAGTTCCTACGTTGGTCATAAGCACTAATTAAACCTTCATTGATTTGGCTGGAAGGGATAGAGATACTCGACTTTTTAAAACCAATGCTTTCCAGACTATGAATTTCCTTTTCACCTTTTGCAAACCAGTTTGAAGATTCAAGTGCATTTCCTGAAACATGAGGAGGGTTGGCTTTGTATTTTTCTAACCAGGCTCGACTATAAGGAGTGAATACCTTATAGAAGGTGCCAGATCCAGAAACTATTTCTTCCTTTTCGAAAATTACATGGTCTTTGAAAGTGTAGAAACCAATGTTCTTGGTTTTTAAGAACGAACTTATCTCGTTATCTCTTGAAAGAGCGTAAGGTTCGTAATCTCTATTGGTGAAAACCGAGACAATTTCATAAGAGGAGGTGAGCTCTTTAAAAGCCTCTATGGGAGTAGAGTAGAAGGTTTTTATGCCACTACCTTTTGACTTTAAAGATTCATGAATGTTTTTTATAGATTGATGAATAAAATTGACTCTGGGGTCTGTTTTATCCTCTAGATCATCAAGTATGTTTCTGTCGAAAATGAATATTGGAAGCACTGGAGTGTTTTCCTTGAGTGCATAATTCAGTGCGGTATTGTCTAAAAGCCTTAAATCTCTTCTAAACCAGAAAATGGTGACTTTGGGCATAGATACTTTAATCGTTCTTTATGCTAACCAGCGAAGACCTGATTAGTTTATATAAATCTATAATACCGCTTAGTTTTTAGTTTGCCCTTTACGCTTTTTTCTTTTTCTATTCACACCGGAAAAGAATTCTCTAAGCGTATTGAAACTGGTGGTTTGTGTTACACTTGCCCCTGTGGTGTTAGTAGTGGCTGTTTGCGCACTGGCTAGCTTAGTGATATCATAGTTGCTTCGGGAGTATACTTTAATTTTATATCGACCATCAGTAGTGAGTAAGTATTCGGCAGTCCAGTCTCCAGCTATGCTATTAATATCTACTAGGTTGGTGATTCCACCTTCTCGGGTAACTCTAAGACGGCCATTCAGGAATGTATAAGATAATCTCAATTGGAAGGTATTAAACGCATCCTGATCGAGGTCGGCCAGATCAAAATCCACCTCAAGGTTTTCATCCAATTGGGCTACAAGTTGACTTAACTGGTTAGAAAGTAATTGACTTACGTTTTGGCTGGTAGTTTTTCCACCAATTGTGAGTCCACCCTGATCAGAGAAGCGATTGAGTACAATCAAGCTTAGTACCTGACGGTTTAGTTCTTGTTCATCGCTTTGCAGACGATTTTTAAAGGCATTGATGGCCACCTGATTCTCTTGCCCCTGAATTTCACTAAAGTCTATATCAAAGCTGATTTCAGGTGAAAGCATGGGGCCTTTAAGCGCCAGCAATACTTTGGTAGGAAACCTTCTTGAAACGGCTGATCCCTCATTTATAGGTGCTGCAAAACCAGTCTGCTCAAGAATAGGTTGCAATGAAGTATTCTGGGAATATGAACCATTGATGTCCAAAACTCCCGAGTAGGGGTCTCCATACCAGGTGATGTTGCTTGGCTGCTCAATATCAAACTCTTTTGGAATCAGGTTGTAAAGCGAAAAATTGTATGCTCCTTCAACAATATCAATACCACCAGTTATTTGAAATTCTCCTTGCGTATCAATTTCAAGCCTAAGCTGGCCATTACCTTTTCCTCTGATGATATCGCCTGATTTAGGGTCGATTATGATCTCCACATAAGCATCAGGAGTTACATCAATATTTAGGTCTAGTTTTAGCCCTTCGATTTTAATTTTTCCAACCTCTTCATTTTCCTCAATCGCTAACTCAACCTGAGTAGTATCAGTTCTATCTACAAAGGTGATATAGTCGGGGTTATCAGTTTCATCGGTTCCTTCACTGATTGGGATAAACAAGCGAGTGTTATCATCAGTGGTTACATCAGCTTCAATGGTTAAGTTAGATGCCTCTCCAATCAGGTTGACGATACCCGTTGCATATGCGGTTCCATAAAACGGTTCACTTAAATCTTCAGGTAGGTTTAATACCTGAAATTGATCCAGGTCTCCTGATAAGTCGAGCCTGAAGTCATTGAATGAATCATGCGAAATACTTCCGTTGAAATCTGCCTGATTTGCTGTGACATCTGAAAATGTGATGTTAGATAATAGGATAGAATCTTTCTTGAATTCTACCCCGCCATTGAAGTTATAATTGGTGTTGAGATAATTTATCTTCATTTGACCATTATTCAATGATCCTTTACCATCAATTACTGGTGATCCTACTGTACCGGTAACTTTGTAATTACCATTAATAAAACCATCGATTTGGCTAAAATATTCATCTATAAAAGGCTCTGCAATGTTGAGATTGGCATCACTAAGTAATAGATCTAAATTGAACTGATTGTCTTTTCTGGAAGGGAAGAAATCTCCTTTTAGAGATATGATTTTTTTGTTTAGTCGATCAACACTAAAGTTCAGATCAAACTTTTTGTTAAAGTCATTCCATGTAAGACTACCATCCAGATCGCCCACCAGAAAGTTGTTTACACGCAGCTCGTTTAGTTCTATTTCACCAAATAATAATGGGTTGAAATAAAGGTTTTGAGCGCTCAATGAGCCGTTTAGTTTTCCTGTATAACTTTTAGAAGTTAACGGGTCGAGATTGGCTACTGAAACATCTTTGAACTCAATCCCTAAGGTTTTGGTACTATCTTTTGTTACAGCAACTTCTCCACCAAAACTGATTGATTGATCAATGTTTTCAATACTTAGGTTTTTAATGTCAATTCGTCTTTCACCGAACGTTACACTGTTGTCTTCAGATATTTTCCATGTTTCGTTTAATGCAATTAACTCTGAGTCTTCGAAATTTAGTACCGTCTCGTCTGGAAAGAAATTGACCTTGGCATTAATTTCAGCTCTATTACCACTGCTGAGTTGTTTGATGTATTGCTGAATTTTGATTTCAGTACCTTCCCAAATCGCCTGAATAGAAAGGCTGTCGGTTTCGGAAGTATTTGCATACAGTTGCTTATCAGACCTTAGGAATCCGAGTGTCTGTACTTTTGATGCATCTCTGAAGTCAGTAGAGTTAATATCTACTTCATTTCCAACAAGCCTAATGTTTGCCCACTTTACAGTATCTGCAGTAACACTTAATGCAAACTCTTCACCCTCCAGATTACCAAACCGTCCCTGTAATTTTGCGTTTTCTGAGACGTAAATGGAGGTGTCAAATAGTTGTAGCACAGGGCTGATATCATGTAGGTCAATTTTATATCTAATATTGAATTTTTCATCCAGAGGCCTGTTTTGATCTACAAAAGCATTTGCCTCCTGCATTCTGCTCGAGAAGATCAGCCTATACTGTTCATTGATATTTTCTGCCTCATTTAAAAGGCTTGTAAATTCAAAGTCTCCGTCTAGTTCTACTTCAAACTGGTCTTCGGAACTAAACCTAACCGACCTTTCATTAAAATCTCGTCTGGAACTGAATAGGAGAGAGTCGAATACGATATCGTTTTCCTGATATTTTAAATAAGTATCAGTGAGGTATACATTACCCAGAATACTATCCAGTTTAATACCCGTCATGTCAACCGAGAAATTGGTGGCCAACGCAATATCTTCTTCGGAAATATTAATAGAGTTCAGTCTTGCCGTATCCAACACGCCTTCAATTTCGAACCTTTGTTTGTTGTCTCTTAGATCTATTGAGCCATCAATAGTCATTTTCAGATTGGGATCAAGTACTTGCATCTGACCTTTGAAGAATGACTGCTCAAATTCTCCATCTGTTTCTATATTTTTATAATCGTATCCATTGATGCCAATTCTAGGTATGCTGGCATCAAGAGAAAAATTGGCGTCTTCCAATGTAAAACCTTCTCCCTCAATCGTACCTGTCATATCCACATTCTGGAAGATGTCATCTCCGGTGAATACACCTAGGTTAAAGTTGTTCATATCCAAAGCCCCTTTGTAGGAGGGTAGCTGGTCAGGTTCTACGGTTATTTGAGTGTTGGATGAAAAATATCCCAGCTCTGTATCAAACTCTCCATTGGCGACAAAAAGGTTGATAGGGCCATAGAAGAGCCCGTTCATTCTAACCAAACCTAATTTGCTGGTGATGTCATAGGTGCGAGGCCCAATGTATTCTATAAGGTCATCGGCAGTAATAGAAGAATTGGTGAGTGTAATGTCGAAAATTGTTTGTTCAACATCGGGGAGTCCCTCAATATCCATTTGCCCTTGCAAGATGGTTTGTTCTCCAAAATCGAGCCTGAAGTTATCAGAGAAGAAACGCCTTACATTACCCTCGAAAAAACCGTCAATTTTCACAAGTTCATTATATTGTTTGAACTCGGGTACAAAATAACTCAGTTCGTCTGTGTGCAGGCGTGTTTTGTTAAAGTTAGCCTCTATATAGACACTGTCTACAAAGTAGCCCATCTGCCCCGGACGGTCATGACTGAAAACAACTTCATCTGTGATTCGGGATTTTCCCATTTTCAAATCAAGACCATAAAAGGCCATGCCTTTTTGAGAGTTACGAAAAAAGGTTTTCAACTCATCAATAGTCATATTCGAAGCACTGTCTCGGGTAGACAAATACTTGACGTCAATTTGAAAAGTATCGGCCACAGCTTTCAGGTTGAGTAAGTCGGCATTTAAATCTACCAACTGAAAATGATTGTAATCAAAACCATTTTTAACACTGTCACGAGAGCTATCAGAAATGCTAAACTTACTTTCCAATAAAGTAATCTGATCTATTGAAAATGCTCCAGCTTGTGCGTTAGGGTCTGATGACGATTGAGAGGCAAATAATTCAGCAATCTTAATGACCCAGTCATCTACATTCAAACGTCTGGGAGTTTCATCTCTCAAATTTACATCGGCACCTTTAACCCAGGCTTCCTTTGTTTGAATATTTCTTTTACCAATTAAGTCTCTAAGGCTAAAGGTTAAAGCCAGTTCATCGATCCCGATCATTTTGACCTCATTCAGGTCGTAAATCTTTACTCCATCAATAGCTACAGTGTTAAACCACTTGACATTGATGTAGTCTATTTCAGTTTGATAACCAGTGCCTTCGGTAAGGTAATTGGTGATACGGTCGCTTAAATAATTCTGGATTGGAGGCAGATGAATTAAGAGGGCTACCAGCGAAAGTAAAATAAAGGGTGTGAGTACAAGCCAAAGAATTGATTTAACAATCCGTTTTTTAATAACTTGCGATCTTTTAATTTTCTCCTTCAATGCCTTCCTCTGATATCAAAATCTTAGCCATAGAATCATCTTGTGACGAAACATCTGCAGCAGTCGCAGTTAACGGCAAAATACTCAATAATATTATCGCAACGCAATCTGTGCACGAAAATTATGGTGGAGTGGTTCCTGAGTTGGCCAGCAGAGCACATCAACAAAACATTGTTCCAGTCGTGGATCAATCACTCAAAAATGCTGCCATTTCTAAGGATGAACTTTCTGCAATTGCTTTTACCCGAGGCCCTGGTTTAATGGGGGCTTTACTTGTAGGTACTTCTTTTGCTAAATCAATGGCTTTGGCCTTGGATATTCCTTTGATAGAAGTCAATCATATGCAAGCTCATATTCTGGCTCATTTTATTGATGACCCCAAACCATCTTTTCCTTTTTTGTGCCTCACAGTAAGTGGAGGGCACACGCAAATTGTATTGGTTGAGGATTACTTGAAGATGAAGGTTGTTGGAGAAACACAAGACGATGCCGTAGGAGAGGCTTTCGATAAATCTGCTAAAATGCTTGGATTAGGATATCCAGGTGGGCCAATGGTAGATAAGCTGGCACAGCAAGGCAACCCTGATCGGTTTAAGTTTCCTGAAACGGAAATGCCAGGATTGAGCTATTCTTTTAGCGGTATCAAAACCGGAGTTCTTTATTTTCTGAGAGATGAACTCAAAAAGAATGAGCATTTCATCAAAGAGAATATGAATGATCTTTGTGCGAGTATTCAGAAAACGCTTGTTCAAATGCTTTTACAAAAGCTGAGAAAAGCGGCTAAGCAATATAATATCAAAGAAATTGCAGTAGCTGGAGGTGTTTCTGCCAATAGTGGGTTAAGGTCCTCCTTGAAAGAGCTTGCCGAAAAAGAAAACTGGAAGGTATATATTCCCGCTTTTGAATATTGTACCGACAATGCTGGTATGATAGCCATGGCAGCGCATTACAAATATTTGCAAAAGGAGTTTGTTGATCAGAGCGTGAGTGCTTTACCGAGAATGAAATTTTAATATGAAAAACCTCTTTACAAAAGGAGATATCAAAACCCATAAGTTCAGAGTAGAGGAAAAAGACTTTGCTGGTTTTCAGGGTGGATTGGTGCACCCGGTTTGCAGCACCTTTTCACTTTCAAGAGAAATGGAATGGGCTGGTAGGTTATTTGTTCTCGATATGTGCGAAGATCATGAAGAGGGGATAGGTACAATGTTACATATTGATCATAAATCACCTGCTTTTTTAAATGAAGAAGTAATAGTTACGGCTACTTACACATCATTCAATAACTACGAGCTAATTTGTGATATGCGAGTGATGTCAGCAGATAGATTAATAGCTACGGGAAAAACAGGACAGAAAATACTGAACAAGGAAAAGATAAATCAAATTTTCACTAGTTTAGAAAGATAGAGATGGCGAAGGACAAACAACGTTTTGCAAGAACGGTTAATATAAAGAACAGGAAAGCTGGTTACGAATTTGAGTTTCTGGATAAATACGTGGCTGGTATGCAGTTGATGGGGACGGAAATCAAATCTATCAGGGAAAGTCTGGTGAATATGCAAGACGCATTCTGCTATTTTAAAGGAGAAGAACTTTACGTAAAACAGTTACATATATCACCTTACGCGCAAGGCACACATTACAATCATGTGAGCGATAGGGAGAGAAAACTCTTGCTGAACAAACGAGAGCTGAGAAAGCTATTTGAGAAATCTAAGGAAAAGGGATTGTCAATTATTCCAACCAGATTGTTTATTACAGACAGAGGTTTTGCTAAGCTGGAAATAATATTAGGTAGAGGTAAGAAACTCCATGATAAGCGAGATTCAATCAAAGAGAAGGATATAAAACGAGACTTAGAAAGACTGAATTATTAGGCGCATGCAGACGGATGATCATGGTGTAGTAAGATTAAGCTTGGTTCCTGTTCGGCAGGAAGCTTCCGATGCTGCTGAAATGATATCTCAATTGCTGTTCGGAGAACATTACAGTGTACTGGAGTGGTCGGAAGATAATTCCTGGGTAAAAGTAGAAAATGCATTTGATGGATATGTTGGATGGATCGATGCCAAACAGCACCATCCTATATCCAAGGCATATTTCGACCAGATTGGCAATAGTGAGTATAAAGTCTGTACAGACCTGGTATCCAAGATTCTTTTTAATCAACAAGTAAATCATATTACCTGTGGTGCTATCCTGCCCCTTTTAAGTAATCCGATTTTCAAGGATGAGGAGAATGTAGCATTTAATGGAGGGGCAAAAAGCCTCCATCAGAAAATGAATGTACAAGCCATGGTCAGTATGGCTAAAAAATATCTCAACACCCCGTATCTCTGGGGTGGAAGGTCTCCATTTGGAATTGACTGTTCCGGGTTTACACAAGTGATATTCAGGATAGCTGGTTATTCGCTTCCCAGAGATTCTTCACAACAGATATTGGTAGGAAAAGAGATTGCCTTTCAGGATTCATGTGAAGGGGATTTGGCCTTTTTTACCAATAGGCATGGGAAAATGAATCATGTTGGTTTGATTCTGGAGGATAGCCAAATTATACATGCTTCCGGAAAAGTGAGGATTGATAAACTCGATGATCAGGGAATCTGGAATGAAGCATTAAATAAGTATACTCATCACCTATTTAAAGTTAAGCGCGTGATAAAGTAATTATGAGACGAGTATTGGTATTGAATCAGGATTATAGCCCTTTGTCAGTTTGTTCTACAGAAAGAGCTTTTTTACTGATCTACTTAGACAAAGCTGAACTCGTTCATGAAGATAGAAATCACCAGATGAGGTCCGTTAATGCCATTTATCCTGCGCCTTCCGTAATACGCCTTCAGAAATATATTTTTATTCCATTTAAGTCAGTACTGCTTTCCCGACAGAATATTTTTAAACGTGATGCACATACATGTTTGTATTGTGGCGGAAAACAAGACCTTACATTAGACCATGTATTGCCTAAATCGAGAGGTGGAGCTACGAATTGGGCGAATCTGGCAACTGCTTGCAAGAAGTGTAATTCCATTAAAGGAAATAAAACCCCGGAGGAGGCAGATATGTTTTTAAGTCAAAAGCCATTCAAACCTTCTTATATAATGTTTGTGAGGAACTTCAGTGGGTTTACTTCCGAAGACTGGCTTCAATATTTAAGCTTAAACTGAGTGTTCTGAAAAATTATTGCGCACTTCTTTATTTCGAGAAATAATCCTTACCTTTGCAGTCCGTTTCGAGTGAGACGGCTTTTCTATGTAAAAATGGAAGAGCATGTAATAGAAATTTTCACATTAATTCGCTCTGGATTGTGTGAAAGTATTTACAGAGCAAAATATCATGTCAGAAGAAAAAAAAGCAGCTGAGCAAGCAGAAGAAACTGTAGTAGCTCAGGAAACTCAGGAGGCACCAGCCACTGAAGAGAAAGCAGAAGCAACAGCCGTTGCTGAAGAAACTCCAGAAAAAGTAGAAGAGCCAAAAGCAGAAAAGTCTGCTAAGAAAGCTCCTAAGGCGAAAAAAGCAGAAGTAGTTGAAGAAGAATTCGACTGGGATGCTTTTGAAACGAAAGGTTTTGGAGAAGGTTATTCTGCCGCAGAGAAAGAAGACCTTGAAAAAATTTATGAAGACACTTTGAATACCATCGAAGAGAAGAAGGTGATTCAAGGTACAGTTGTTTCTATCTCTAGCAGAGATGTAGTACTAAACATTGGTTACAAATCAGATGGTTTAGTAAGTTCTTCAGAATTCAGAGATACACCAGATCTTAAGGTTGGTGATCAGATAGAAGTATACATCGAAGAGCAGGAAAATGCGCAGGGACAGTTGGTCCTTTCAAGAAGAAAAGCAAAAATCGTTCGCGCGTGGGAGCTTATTCAGGATGCGAATGAGAACGATAAAGTAATCGAAGGTTTCGTGAAGAGAAGAACCAAAGGTGGACTTATCGTTGATGTTTACGGTGTTGAATCATTCTTGCCAGGTTCACAAATTGATGTGAAGCCAATTAGAGACTTCGATGTTTTTGTTGGTAAGAAGATGGAAGTGAAAGTTGTGAAAATCAACTACACTAACGATAACGTTGTAGTTTCTCATAAAGTCCTTATTGAGAAAGATATTGAGAAGCAAAAAGCACTTATCCTTGAAAACCTTGAGAAAGGTCAGGTACTGGAAGGTGTTATTAAGAACATGACCAACTTTGGTGTATTCATCGATTTGGGTGGTGTTGACGGTCTATTGCATATCACAGATATCTCGTGGGGTAGAATCAACGATCCTTCAGAGGTATTAACTCTTGATGAGAAGGTGAATGTGGTAGTGCTTGACTTTGACGATAACAAGAAGAGAATTTCTCTTGGAATGAAGCAATTGACAGATCACCCATGGGATCAGTTAGATGCTAAGATCGAAGTTGGATCGAAAGTGAAAGGTTCAATTGTAAATGTTGCTGATTACGGTGCATTCCTTGAGCTACATCCTGGAGTTGAAGGTTTGATTCACGTTTCAGAAATGTCTTGGTCTCAGCACTTGAGAAATCCACAGGATTTCATCAGCGTTGGAGATGAGCTTGAAGCAGTTGTATTGACGCTTGACAGAGATGAGAGAAAAATGTCTCTTGGTATCAAACAATTGACTGAAGATCCTTGGACTAAGCAAGATGTGTTAACTAAGTATGGTGTTGGAACTAACCACACTGGAATCGTTAGAAACCTTACTAACTTCGGATTATTTATTGAGTTGGAAGAAGGAATCGATGGTTTGGTTCACGTTTCTGACCTTTCATGGACTAAGAAAATCAAGCATCCTTCTGAGTTTGTAAAAGTTGGAGAAGAGCTTGAAGTACAAGTACTTGAGTTGGATATTGAGAACAAGAGATTAGCTCTTGGACATAAGCAGTTGGAAGAGAACCCTTGGGATACTTTCGAAACAGTATTTACTCCAGGATCTACTCACAAATGTTCAGTGATTTCTAAGAACGATAAAGGTGCTTCTCTTGAATTGCCTTACGGTCTTGAAGGAATTGTAACCAACAAGAACCTTAAGAAAGAAGATGGTTCTAATGTTGAAGTGGGAGAGACTCTTGACTTTGTTGTAGTAGAATTCTCTAAAGATGATAAGAGAATTGTAATGTCTCATACTTATACGCATACGGCACCTACCGAAAAATTAGCAGCTCCTAAGAAAGCTAAGTCTAGTGGAAGTAGTGCTAAAGTGAAGCAGATCAACAAAGATACTGAAGTATCTACTTTGGGAGATCTTGATGCACTTTCTGCATTGAAAGCTGAAATGGAAGACAACACCAAAAAGGCTAACGAAAAGAAAGCTGCAGCAAAGAAGAAAGCAGAAGCTGATAAAACTGAAGAGCCAAAAGCCGAAGCATCGGAAGAGGCTTCTGAAGAATAATATCTAATAAATTGACAAAAGCACTCCGGGATTAAAATTCGGAGTGCTTTTTTTATTACATAATTGTCTAAAAATTGGTGTGGCTTATGATTATTAATAAATTTGCGCACTGAACATCAGGCGTTGTGGCCGAGTGGCTAGGCCGGGCTCTGCAAAAGCTCTTACAGCGGTTCGAATCCGCTCAACGCCTCTTCAAAATCAAGACAATCGAAAGGTTGTCTTTTTTATTTCACCCCTCCCCAAAAAAGCACAAGCATCTATATCAATGTTTTGTGCTTTTGACATACAATCTGTGTGCTTTCATATCAGTCAACTTTCTTTTTTTATTGATTAACAGTAGGTAGTGCTTTTACAAAAAACTATAAGCATGTCAAAGCCTAAGTCAAGAGTATCTGGTTTTCTACTTGAGATCGTCTCGATCTTTTTAGGAGTTACTATCGCTTTTTTAGCTAACCACTGGAATGAGATAAGAAAAGACCGTATAGCAGAACGCAAAATACTCACTGAACTAAAAGCTGAGTTAGCTTCAGATCGAGTAGATGTTACAACCAATTTGTCAGGGCATTATGAAGGTGTTAAAGCAGTGGATTTGTTTCAACGTTATTGCAGAAAGATGCCTGTAGATAAAGACTCTCTGGGGATGTATTTTGCAGGGATTATATTTCCATTACTAATACCACGGCATATGAGACACTCAAATCCAGAGGGGTGGAGATTATAAAGAATGAAAAGCTGAGAACAGCTATCATACAGTTATACGACTATAATTACGAGATTTTGGAAAAGCTGGAAGAGCAATACTTCCCGGCTCAATTTCATGAAAACTATTTTTTAACCCTTTCCGATCATTTTAAAGATTATTTAAGGGTAGATTATCTAGATGTAAAAGTGATCAAAGACTACAATCAACCATTGGATGCTGAAGTGATACTTATATTCAAGGAAGTATATAGTTGGAGGAATATGCTTATTAGTGTTTATCAACAAACATTACAGGTTATTGATAGTTTAAGCATTCAAATTGAGGGAGAGTTTAGGTGATTCAGCTAGCCTTTCTGAAATACTTCCAAGGTTGTATGGTGCTGGGTTTAATTGAGTTATGCAATGGTGGTCAATTTCGGGCCTCATGACATGTTTTTTTCTGCCTATTTCAAAGTTTTATAAATCGTTTTTAACGCAATCTTCCAAAGGTTGCGTTCAATTGGCTTGATTGTTTTATTTATAACGATTCTAAATAAATATTGTCAATATATTGTGAGATTAACTGTTTGATATTCAATTAAATGTAGTCTTTTTTTGATCGTCATGAGACTCTAAAAAGGTGTCCGATTTTAGTTTGATTTACGAGCTTCCGATACTACCTTTGTCGCGAGATTTTCAACGTTGAGTCAATCTGTGATTAAAAAAAGATTTTACATGGTAGCGAAAACAACCATTGTCCGATTTGCGACAGCATGCATGCTTGTATGCTGTTTTCTTTTTTCTGGAGCACAACTTCATGCCCAGAGAGATGCAATTTCTACTGACGAGGCCGTCATAAAAGAAGGTAAAGCCTTATTTGAAGATTGGACTTGTAATACATGTCATGCTGTAGGTAGAAAACTTGTAGGGCCAGACCTTGCAGGTGTTTACGACAGAAGAGAACTCGACTGGATCAAGTCTTTCGTAAAAAATGCAGGTAAGATGATTGCCGATGGTGATCCTCAGGCCGTAGCACTTTATGAAGAGTACAACCAGATTATGTCTCCATGGGCATTAGATGATAACCAGATCATGGCAATTCTGGCTTATGTCAGAAATGTTGAAGAAAATCCTGTGGTTGAAGCCAAGCCAACAGATGGTGGTGGTGCTGTTTCTCCAGGGGCTGGAGGAAGTGGGGTGCCAGAATCTTACCTCAATACTATAGTAGTTGCACTAGTAGTGGTGTTAATACTTATTCTGATTGTTCTGGCACTTATCATTAGTGTACTTAGAAAATATGTTCAGGACAAAGGTGAGTTGTCTGATGATGATGAGGCTATTGTTAATGAGAAATTCAGCATATCAGCATTCTTAAAAAGCCCAACGGTAATCGGAATCATTACCTTTTTAGTAATTGTTCTGGCAGCTAAGAATGTGATTGATGGTTTGTACACTGTAGGCGTTCAGCAAGGTTATGCTCCAAAGCAGCCTATCAACTTCTCTCACAAAATACACGCAGGCGATTATGAAATTGACTGTCAGTATTGCCATACTGGAGTAGAGATTGGAAAATCTGCCAATATTCCTTCTGTGAATATTTGTATGAACTGCCACAGTTCAATCAAAACTGATTCTCCAGAGATTCAAAAATTATATGCTGCACAAGAAAGCGGTAAACCAATAGAGTGGGTAAGAGTTCATAATCTTCCTGATTTAGCTTATTTCAACCACTCACAACATGTAAAAGTAGGACAGATTGAATGTCAGACTTGCCATGGTGAAATTCAGGAAATGGCTGTTGTAGAACAGCATGCTCCACTTACTATGGGATGGTGTATTGACTGCCATAGAAATACAGATGTCAATACAAAAGGTAATGGCTATTACGACAAGTTGGTTGAATTGCACAATAGCAGTTCTAAGTCAGCAATGAAAGTGGCCGATATTGGTGGTTTGGAATGTGCCAAGTGCCACTATTAATTGAATTCACGATTTCTGATTGATATAGAATGAAAGAAAATCAAAAAACATACTGGAAAGGAATAGAACAGTTAACAAATGACTCTGAGTTTGTTAAAAAGAATTCATCAGAATTTCCAGAGTATCTTCCTGTAAGTAACGAGGAGGGTAACAGCAACAGAAGAGATTTCCTTAAGTTAATGGGCTTTGGTATAGCTGCTGCTTCTTTAGCAGCCTGCGAAGCTCCGGTAAGAAAAGCTATTCCTTACCTTAACAAGCCTGTGGATGTTGATCCTTCAGTTCCTAACTATTATGCTTCTACCTATGTAAATGGTGGAGATGCTGTTAGTGTGGTGGTGAAAACCAGAGAGGGGAGACCAATCAAGGTAGAAGGTAACAAGTATAGCACCATCGCTCAAGGCGGTACTAATGCTCAGGTTGAGGCTTCTGTTCTTTCATTGTACGACAAAGAAAGACTTACTGGTCCTACGAAAGGTGGAGCAGATATCGATTGGGAAACTTTAGATAAAGAAGTTACAGCTAAGCTTGGTGCTATTGCTGCTAAGGGGGGACAAATCAGAATTGTTAGTCAGTCTGTATTGAGCCCTACTACCAAAAAGGCCATTGGTGAATTCATCAGTAAGTATCCTACAACTCAGCATGTAACTTATGATGCTGTTTCTGCTTATGGTATTTCTGAAGCCAATAGAATGTCTTTTGGTGAGGCAATGATTCCTTCATATGATTTCAGCAAGGCACACACTATTGTAAGTGTTGGAGCTGATTTCTTAGGTACATGGATTTCGCCAATAGAGTTTACAAAGCAATACAGCAAAACAAGGAAGATCAACGATCATCATAAAGAGATGTCTCGTCACTTCCAGTTCGAATCTAATCTTTCATTGACAGGTTCGAACGCAGATTATAGAACACCTATTAAGCCTTCACAAGCAGGCCCTTTGGTTGCTGCTATATATAATGGTATAGCCGCCAAGGCAGGTCAGGCAAAAGTGAGTGGAGGAGCCAGCGTAGATCACGCTAACAAAGCGATCAACGAACTTTGGGCTAACAGAGGTAAGTCATTGGTAGTTTCTGGGTCAAACGATCCGGCAGTTCAGGTACTTGTGAATGGTATCAACACTATGTTGGGCAATTACGGTACTACTATCAATACTGATGCTCCGATTTATTACCGTCAGGGTGATGATCAGGCAATGAACAACCTGGGTAAAGAGATGAATGCTGGCACTGTTGCTGGTGTAATCTTCTTTAACTGTAACCCGGTTTATGATTCAGCTGAAGGATCTGCCATCGCAGCAGGACTATCGAAAGCTGAGCTAACGGTCTCAACTTCAGATAGAATGGATGAAACAGCGTCTGCTGTGGAGTATGTAGCTCCGGATCATCACTATCTTGAGCAATGGAATGATGCTGAATTAAGAGAAGGACACTTCAGTTTAATACAGCCTACTATTTCTCCACTGTTTAAGACAAGACAATCTCCTGAGTCATTCTTGAAATGGGCAGGTCAAGACGTTGAATATTATACTTATTTACAAAATAACTGGAAGGACAGCTACTTCGGTAGACAAACAGATACTTCTAATTTCCAGACGTTCTGGGACAAAGCACTTTTTGATGGTGTTGTTGAACTTGGTGGTAGCAGCAAATCTGTTGCCTACAACTATTCAGCTGCAGCTTCTGCCGCTACACTAGTTGCTCAGAATTACAAAGCTGGAACTGGTTTCCAATTAGCACTTTACGACAAAATTGGTTTAGGTAACGGATCTCAGGCAAACAACCCATGGTTGCAGGAAATGTCTGATCCGGTTACTAAAGCTACATGGGATAACTATGTGACCATTTCTATTAAGGATGCCAATGACTTGGGAATTACTCTTGTAGAAGGAGAAACTCAATTGGTAAACCTTACTGTAAACGGTACTACTGTAAAAGTTCCTGCACTAGTTCAGCCAGGCCAGGCAATTGGTACTTTAGGTTTAGCTGTAGGTTATGGTAGAACCAAAGCTGGAAAAGTAGCTAATGAAGTAGGTGTTGATGCCTATCCGTTTATCACCAGATTGAACGGAGCTAACATTATGGATGTAATGGCAGGTGTTAATGTAACAGCTACTGGAGAAGGTTACAAAATTGCCCAAACACAAACTCATCAGACATACATGGGACGTGAAAACGTAATCCAGGAGTCTGTATTGAGTGAATATAAGCATGATTCGGGAGCCGGTAGATGGCACCCTAAAATCTATAAAGAAGGTAAGTATGTGAAGCCTTCAAAAATTACGCTTTGGTCGGGGCACGAGTACAATAACCACCATTGGGCTATGACAATCGACATGAACTCATGTACAGGTTGTTCGGCATGTACTGTAGCGTGTCAGGCAGAAAACAATATCCCTGTTGTAGGTAAGCAAGAGGTATTGAATAGAAGAGATATGGCCTGGATCAGAATTGACAGGTACTATTCTGCTGCTAACCCTGCCGGAGATAAGAAAGAATTGGAGAACGCTGCTGAAAATCCAGAAGTGACTTTCCAACCAATGCTTTGTCAGCATTGTAACAATGCACCTTGTGAGACTGTATGTCCTGTTGCGGCAACAACTCACAGTACAGAAGGGCTTAACCAAATGACTTACAACAGATGTATAGGTACAAGATACTGTGCTAACAACTGTCCTTACAAAGTAAGAAGATTCAACTGGTTTAAGTACCATGACAACACGCAGTTCCCTGATAACATGGCAATGAATAACGATTTGGGTAAAATGGTATTGAACCCGGATGTTACAGTAAGAGCCAGAGGTGTGATGGAGAAATGTAGTATGTGTGTTCAGAGAATTCAGGCAGGTAAACTTGCTGCAAAACGTGAGGGTAGAAGACCAGTTGATGGAGAAATCTCAATCGCTTGTGCATCTGCTTGTCCTTCAGACGCAATTACTTTTGGTGATTTGAATGATCCTAACTCTAAGATTTCTAAAACACTTCAGATCGAAGAGAAGAAGGATGGAGAAGGAGCTACCGAAAGAGTGGTGAATGAAGCACGTGCTTACCACGTATTGGAAGAGATCAACGTTAGTCCAAACATTTGGTACATGACTAAGATCAGAAATAAGGATAAACAAACTGAAGCTTAATTTTTAAACCGAAAGAATATGCAGGTTACTTCGTCCGTAAGAAAACCTTTAATCACAGGCGGTAAAACCGTTCATGATGTTACAGAAGACATCTGTCGCCAGGTTGAGGCTAAGCCTTCTAAACTATGGCTGATGGCTTTTGGGATATCAGTTGTGACACTAGCCATTGGATTCCTTGCTGTGGCTGCCACCCTTTGGGAAGGTATTGGTATGTGGGGATTGAATAAAACAGTAGGCTGGGCCTGGGATATTACCAACTTTGTTTGGTGGGTAGGTATTGGTCACGCTGGAACATTGATTTCTGCTGTACTATTGTTGTTCCGCCAGAAATGGAGAATGGCAATTAACAGAGCTTCAGAGGCAATGACAATATTTGCGGTAATCTGTGCTGCTATGTTCCCGGTACTTCATATGGGAAGACCTTGGTTAGGAGCATACTGGGCACTACCGCTTCCAAATACATTTGGTTCGCTTTGGGTGAACTTCAACTCTCCACTTTTGTGGGACGTATTTGCAATTTCGACTTACTTCTCTGTTTCGCTTGTATTCTGGTACCTCGGTTTAGTACCTGATTTTGCAACTATCAGAGATAGAGCAAGTGGAATGAGAAAGAAAATTTACGGAGCACTTTCTCTTGGATGGGACGGAGCTGCAAAGACATGGTCAAGATATGAGTCAGTTTCTTTGATTCTTGCCGGTTTGGCAACTCCTCTGGTACTTTCGGTACACACTATCGTATCGTTTGACTTTGCTACTTCGGTTATTCCAGGGTGGCACACAACAATTTTCCCTCCATACTTCGTTGCTGGGGCAATTTTCTCAGGTTTTGCAATGGTATTGACCTTGATGATTGTTACCAGACAAGTATTTAAACTACACGACTATATCACAATTGAGCACATCGAAATGATGAACATTGTAATTACGGTTACAGGTTCAATTGTAGGTATTGCATATATCACTGAGTTCTTCATAGCATGGTATTCAGGTGTACCAGCCGAACAATATGCATTCTTTAATAGAATGTTCGGACCGTACTGGTGGGCTTACTGGTCTATGATGACATGTAACGTAATTTCTCCTCAGCTTTTCTGGTCTAAAAAAATCAGAACAAGTATTTCGGCCACTTTCATTATCTCAATCATTGTGAATATTGGTATGTGGTTCGAACGATTTGTAATTATCGTTACCTCACTTCACAGAGATTACCTTCCATCTTCTTGGGCAATGTTCTACCCGACAATCTATGACATGGGAGTATATCTGTTCACCTTCGGTTTGTTCTTCACTTTGTTCTTCCTGTTCGCGAAGTTCTTCCCAGTGATTAACATGGCAGAGGTAAAAAGTATTGTTAAATCATCATCAGAAAAAACAGCGTAATCATGAGTGACTCTAAAGATTTTCTATTAGGTGTTTACGATGACGAGGATGTACTGCTGAAAGCGGTAGGAAAGATTCGTAATGCAGGAATTAAGATTCATGAAGTATACAGTCCTTTCCCTGTTCATGGATTAGATGATGAATTAGGTTATAAAAAGTCAAGATTGCCAATAGCAGCTTTCATGTTTGGTATGTTAGGTACCACATTGGCTCTGACTATGCAAATCTGGATGTTGGGTATTGACTGGCCAATGATTATTGGTGGTAAAAACCATGTAGCACTTCCTGATTTTGTGCCTGTTACATTTGAGCTAACCGTTTTGCTAGCTGCATTTGGTATGGTAGGTACGTTCCTGGTATCAAGTGATTTGAAACCTTGGAAAGATCCTAAATTATTGGATATCAGAATTACAGATGATAAGCATATTCTGGCGATCGATCTTGGTAAAAACAAAGCTGTTGAAGCAAGCGAGATTGGCAATGTGCTGAAGGATTCTGGTGCAGTAGAAGTGAATGATAAAAAAGTTGAAGAATAAGTCTTTGAAATGATGACCAATAAATTGAAAGCTTTCGTTCCCTTGGTTCTTGTTGTTTTGATCAGTGCTTGTACTGCAAATGGCGACAACCCAGGTTTGGAATATGCTCCTCAGATGTACCATTCTGTACCTTACGAGCCACTTACTCAGATTACTGATAAAGAAAGTGGCGAATGGTTGAGCAATAGGGAAGATGGATTAGGCGAGTTCTATAATTCTAACCCAAACAATCCTTATTCACAAAATGTTAGAGTGCCAGTTGCAGGAACAGTTAAAAGAACTGGAAATGGAATGTTGCCTTACAGACTTAAAAAGGAAGATTTGTTAGCTGCTGCAGATGTGGTTAACCCATTGCCAGATACTCCTGAAATTAAGACTGAAGGTAAAAGACTTTATAATTTGTACTGCGACCATTGTCATGGTACAAACGGAAAAGGGTCGGTTGACCCGTCTGCTAAAGTAGGAGAGGTGTTCGCAGGGGTACCTTCTTATTCTTCGGCAGCAAAGAAAAACTTATCTCAGGGTCATGTTTTCTATGTGATGACACATGGATATGGCAGAATGGGGTCACATGCTTCTCAATTGAGTGCAGAGAAGCGATGGAAGATTGCAAGGTATGTTCGTGAATTACAGCAACAGTAAACAGATAAATTTTTAAAGATGTCGAAAGAGAGATTTGATTTTAACGCTGGTCTAAAAAGAAAGCTGACAATAGCTTTCATAGTAGGTGCTGTTTTGTTGTTGGTTGGTGCCATACTTCCTAGTGGAGGGCATGAATCAGAAGAGCATGGTGAAGGAGACCATACTGAATTGGCTAGTGCAGGTGATCATGGTGATGGTCATGCTACTGCAGAGAAAAAAGAGAGTCATGGAGATGAGCATGGTGCAGATGCAGGGCATGAAGCCTCTGAGGATGGTCATGGAGAAGAAGCTAGCCATGGCGGTTGGTGGAAACGCTTCAAAATTGACTTCTGGATTAACAATGTATACTTCACAGGTATAGCACTTATTGGTTTATTCTTCTTTGCTATACAATATGCTGCACAAGCAGGATGGTCTACTTACATTCTAAGAATTCCATTGTCATTGGCTAGCTGGATACTTCCGGCAGGTATATTGATGCTTGTGACTTTCTTGTTTTTCAATCACGATATTTTCCACTGGACGCACAGTGATTTGTACGATACAGCAAGTTCTCACTTTGATTCAATTATCGCGGGTAAAAGTAACTTCTTCTTCCTACCATTAGAAGGTGGTTCTTTCCCAGTATTCTTTGTGCTAAGAATGGTTGTATTCTTTGCAGCATGGTACTTCTTATTTAACAAGTTGAAATCACTTTCCAGCATGGAAGATGAGTTAGGAGGAACTTCTTATTGGTATAAAATGAGAAGAAACTCTGTGGCATTCTTGCTAGTGTTTGCAGTGTCTTCTTCTGTATCTGCCTGGGACTGGATTATGTCAATTGACACACACTGGTTCTCTACCATGTTTGGATGGTATGTGTTTGCCAGCTGGTTTGTAACTGGTTTGGCATTGATCACACTTATTACAGTATTGTTGAAAGAAGCTGGTTACTTAGCTCAGGTTACTGTTAATCACTTGCATGATCTTGGTAAATTCGTATTTGCATTCAGTATCTTCTGGACTTACGTATGGTTCTCTCAATTCCTATTGATTTACTATGCTAACATCCCTGAAGAGTCAGTATACTTTGTTGAAAGATTCTTGAGTGACAAGTACGCACCTGTGTTCTTCGTGAACTTGATTATGAACTTCTTCTTCCCATTCCTATGCTTAATGACAAGAGATGCGAAGAGATTGAATGTATTCTTAAAGATTGCATGTATAGTGATAATCTTGGGTCACTGGATGGATTTCTATCTGATGATTACTCCAGGAACACTTGGAGCAGAAGGAGGCTTTGGTCTTACTGAAATAGGCATGTACTTAATGTTTGGATCCGTATTCTTGTTTGTAGTACTAAGGGCATTGTCATCAATGGCACTTGTACCTAAGAATCATCCAATGTTGGAAGAAGCAAAACATCACCATATTTAATACATAGATAAACTACCAGATATGTTCGGTTTTTACATAGCACTTGCGGTTTTCTTAGTTGTAGCTATCCTTTTGTTAATCTTCAGGATTACAAGGTTAGTAGACATTGTTAAGGGAACAGGAGATAAGATTGTTACAGGAAGTAACAATGTGAATGCAGCGTTGATGATTGTGTTCATGGTGTTGTTCTTTGGCCTGATGGCATGGTATTCATGGGCCTACTTTGATGATTATGACCCTCCGGTAGCTTCAGAGCACGGAGAGTTGACGGATAAACTTTTCTGGAGAACCATGTGGATTACCGGGATCGTTTTTGCCATCACCAATATTTTGCTGTTTGTATTTTCTTATAAGTACAAATACGATGAAAAGAGAAGAGCACTATTCTATCCTCATAACAACAAACTGGAATACATCTGGACGGGTGTACCGGCAATTGTATTAACATGGTTGGTGATTTCTGGCTGGATGGCTTGGGACGGCATCATGAGTGAAGCTCCTGAAGAGTCAGAACAAATAGAAATTGTAGGACAGCAGTTTTTCTGGTCTTTGAGATATGGAGGAGCTGACAATAAGGTTGGTGATTATGACTACAGATTGATTAATGCTGTAAATACTCATGGCATGGATTTTTCTGACAGGGCCAACTTTGACGATTTTAACTCTAATAACTTGGTAATTCCTAAAGGAGTGCCTGTTCTATTAAAAATCAGAGCAAAGGACGTTTTGCATAGTGTTTTCATTCCTCACATGAGAGTGAAGATGGATGCAGTTCCTGGTATGCCAACTCAGTTTTGGTTTATAGCTAACAAGACTACAGCTGAAATGAAGATTGAAGAAGGAAATCCGGATTTCGAATATGAACTGGCTTGTACTGAGATTTGTGGCGGTGGTCACTTTTCTATGAAAAAGAAAGTGATTGTGTTAGAGCCAGACGAGTATGCAGAGTGGAAAGCCGATCAGAAAGCATGGCTTTCTAACAATCCGGAATATATGAGCCAGGTACCGGATAATTTGAAAGAATTGGCATTAGTTACATCAGGAATTAACGAATAAAAGACTTTAAATCATTGAATATGGCAACAGAAGCAGCACATATCGATGTTCATGCCCATGACGATCATCACGATGATCACCATGAGCAGTCATTCATAGCAAAATATATTTTCTCTCAAGATCATAAGGTTATTGCCAAGCAGTTCCTGATTACTGGAATTTTCTGGGCCATTATTGGTGCGGCAATGTCGGCAATCTTCAGACTGCAACTTGGTTTTCCAGATGCAGACTTGGGTTGGTTAAGACCTTTATTGGGTAAGTGGATTAATGAGACTGGACAGTTAGATCCTGAGTTCTATTTAGCATTAGTAACAATGCACGGTACCATTATGGTATTCTTTGTGTTGACTGCTGGTTTGAGTGGAACATTCTCTAACTTTTTGATTCCATTACAGATTGGAGCCAGAGACATGGCTTCAGGCTTTATGAACATGCTGTCCTATTGGTTCTTCTTTGCCTCTGGGGTATTAATGTTCATTTCACTATTTATTGAGACAGGACCTGCTTCAGGAGGTTGGGTAGTATACCCTCCGTTATCGGCTATTCAGACAGCAATGCCTGGTTCGGGTCTCGGTATGACCCTGTGGCTTGTAGCAATGGTATTCTTTATCGCTTCGTCATTACTTGGAGGTATTAACTATATCACTACTGTTATCAATCTTAGAACTAAGGGGATGACCTTTTCAAGGTTACCACTTACAATCTGGGCGTTCTTTTTAACTGCAGTGATTGGAGTACTTTCATTCCCTGTTTTGTTTGCTGCTGCTTTACTATTGGTATTTGATAGAAGCTTTGGAACATCGTTCTACCTTTCAGATATATACATTAATGGAGAAGCACTACCAAACGTAGGAGGTAGCCCGATCCTATATCAACATTTGTTCTGGTTCTTAGGACACCCTGAGGTATACATTGTATTACTTCCGGCATTAGGTATTACATCGGAGATTATCGCGACTAATTCGCGTAAACCAATCTTTGGTTATAAAGCCATGATTGTATCAATGCTTGGTATCACATTCCTTTCATTTATTGTATGGGCGCACCATATGTTCGTGTCTGGTATGAACCCTTTCCTTGGGTCAATATTCATGTTCCTGACATTGATTATTGCAGTGCCATCAGCAGTTAAAGTATTTAACTACCTGACAACTCTATGGAAGGGTAACATTGTATTTACACCTGCCATGTTGTTCTCAATTGGTTTGGTGTCAGTATTTATCTCTGGAGGTATTACAGGTATATTCCTTGGTAACTCTGCTATTGATATTCAATTACATGATACATACTTCGTAGTTGCTCACTTCCACTTAGTTATGGGAGCAGCTTCAGCGTTTGGACTATTGGCAGGTGTATACCACTGGTTCCCAAAAATGTTCGGGCGTATGATGAATGCCAAACTAGGGTATATTCATTTCTGGTTAACATTTATTGGTATATATGCTGTATTCTTCCCAATGCACTACATTGGAATAGCAGGCTTCCCAAGAAGATATTACTCATTTACCAACTTTGATGCCTTCAGTGGTTTTACCGATCTGAACCAGTTTATATCTGTGGCAGCAATATGTACTTTCATTGGCCAGTTTATATTCTTGTTTAACTTCTTCTATAGTATTTACAGAGGAAGAAAAGCAACTGCTAACCCATGGAAGTCTAATACACTTGAGTGGACTACGCCAATTAATCCGGGACACGGTAACTGGCCAGGTGAAATACCACAAGTATATAGATGGCCTTATGACTATTCTAAACCAGGAGCAGAGGATGATTTTATTCCTCAGACTGTACCTTTCTCAGAAACAATGGAGTCAAATCTTCCACATGAAAATGACTTGATTGCTTTGGAGAAGGAAGAAGCAGAAGAAATCTTGGTGGATGAGTCCAAAGGACACTAAAGGAAGATTGTTCAGGCGGTTTTCAGCCGTCACAATTATAGCTGTATACCTGCTGATCGCAGTAGGAGGTATAGTAAGAAGCACAGGTTCAGGAATGGGGTGCCCAGACTGGCCAAAGTGCTTCGGGAGTTGGGTTCCACCAACGAGTGTGGAGCAACTGCCAGAAAACTACAAGGAGGACTATGTTCAACAAAGGGTTGAAAAAAATAAAAAGTTCTCTAAGTATTTAACAGTGTTAGGATTTAATGACTTGGCTTATCAGGTTGAAAATGATCCAAGTATTCTTGAAGAAGAGGATTTTAACGCTGCAAAGACCTGGGTAGAATATGTGAACCGCCTTATAGGTGTGGCTATTGGACTACTGATCTTTGGAACATTTGTTTTATCGATCAGGTACTGGAAAAAAGATAGACCTATAACCGTTCTTTCATTTATTGCATTTGTGTTGGTCGGCTTCGAAGGCTGGATTGGCTCCATAGTGGTAAGTACTAACTTACTGGATTGGCTGATTACAATCCACATGCTGTTAGCGCTTATTATCGTTTGTCTTTTGATCTATGTATTCTTTAGATCAAAGAGGAATTTGCTAGACTCAGGTTTTCAAACCCCTGCAAAGGTTAAAATGCTTACAATAGTATGTTTGATTCTGACTTTGATTCAGGTAATACTGGGGACACAAGTAAGAGAGGCCATTGATATGGTGGCTACGCTTGTCGAAAGAAGTGAGTGGATTTCTGAATTAGGAGTTTCATTTCTGATTCATCGCTCTTACTCGCTCTTATTACTAGGATTACATGGATATCTCTTCTATTTATTATTGAAGAGTGATCACTTAAGGTTTTCAGTGAAATGGTTACTGATTATTGTTGTCATTGAAATTTTGAGTGGGGTTATCATGGCTTACTTTGGTGTGCCTGCCTTTATTCAACCGATACACTTGCTATTAGGAACATTAATAATCGGAGTTCAGTATTATTTGCTGCTCCTTATGAACCATAAAAAAACGAATTTAGCTTGAGCTATGATATCAAGTGATTCTACAAATATTAAACTATCAACACTCTTTGCACAAAAGGCAAAGGCTTACATGGAATTGACCAAAATGCGTTTGTCATTGGTAGTGTCTTTTTCATCGGCTTTTGGTTATGCACTGGCTATGGGAGGCAATGTAGATTGGTTACAATTGACAATGCTTTTTATAGGAGGGTTTTTGATTAGTGGTGCTTCTTGCACTATCAATCAGGTTTGGGAGAAAGACCTTGATAAGGTAATGAAGCGTACTCAATCGCGCCCTTTACCTACAGCCAGACTGAACAGCTCAGAATCTTTGTGGTTTGCTACTATTCTGGCACTGGTTGGTTTATACCTGCTGATGGTTTACACAAACTGGCTGACAGTAGGACTGGCCACCCTTTCAATGATTTTGTACAGCTTTGTTTATACTCCTTTAAAGAGAGTAGGACCTATTGCTGTATTTGTCGGAGCAATTCCTGGAGCTTTACCTCCTCTATTGGGCTGGACAGCTGCAACTGGTGATATTAGCCATGCAGCAATGATCATTTTTGGTATACAGTTTATCTGGCAGTTCCCTCATTTCTGGGCTATTGCCTGGGTAGCAGATGAAGATTATAAAAAAGCTGGTTTCAAACTATTGCCTGTTCAAGGCGAAAAGGATTTGAAAACAGCATTTCAAATAATGACTTACACACTGTTTTTGATTCCAATGGGTTTGATGCCAATGTATTTTGGCCTAACAGGAACCAATTCTGCTGTAGTGGCAACGGTGTGTGGTGTGCTATTTTTAGCGTCAACCATCAAGTTGATGAGAGATCAATCTCGTAAGTCTGCATTGCAGATTATGTTCGGTTCTTTTTTGTACTTACCGATAGTTCAAATTGCGTACTTATTAGACATGGTTAATTGATGGTGGAAGATTATAAACTTGTAGACGCTCCTGTGGAACAACCACTTTCAATGCATCCAAAGAAATTTGCGATGTGGTTGTTCATCGTGACGGTGGTAATGATTTTTGCAGCCTTTACAAGTGCACACATTGTAAGGCAAGCCGATGGCGACTGGTTGGTATACGATATACCTTCTATGCTATGGGTAACTTCAGGAATAATTTTAGCGAGCAGTGGATTTATGCAGTGGGCATATATTGCTGCTAAGAAAGATAAACCAGAGCAGGTGAAACTTGCTCTGTCAATAGCAACCGTGCTTGGGCTGGCCTTTTTGTATGGTCAGTTTAAGGCTTGGGGACAACTTGTAGATGCAGGCGTGTTCTTTGTCGGAAATCCGGCAGGAAGCTTTATGTATGTATTTACAGGCTTACATGCTGCACACCTTATTAGTGGTGTGATTTATTTATTGTATATGCTAGTATCGTCTTTCCGATATAAAGTGCATTCTAAGAATATGTTGAACATGGATATGTGTACAACATTCTGGCACTTTTTAGGAGGACTCTGGATATATTTGTTCATATTTTTATTACTGAATCATTAATTAAACTGTTTTATGGCAACTACTGCTACAGTGAATAAAAAGAGCTTATGGGGGGGAGGGGCAGCTAAACCTTTCAAAGCCAGTTATGGTAAACTGATGATGTGGTTTTTTCTGCTCTCAGATGCATTTACCTTTTCTGGATTGCTCATTACTTACGCTTTCTTAAGATGGAGTGCACCTGCTTATAATGGAGATCCTGATGCTTTTACTTTTTCAACCGAGTATTGGCCTATTCCAGAGAAGGTGTATAATGCTTTTCCAGGTGGATTGCATGGCGACAGCTGGGCTTTAGTCTTCGTAGGACTAATGACTTTCATTCTGATTATGAGTTCTGTAACTATGGTATTGGCAGTAGAAGCTGGACATAGAATGGACAAGAAAAATGTGGTAAAGTGGATGCTTTGGACAATTATTGGTGGTTTGGCTTTCTTGAGCTGTCAGGCTTGGGAGTGGGCTCACTTTATCCATGGTACTGAAGTAGCAACAATTGGTGATGTTGTTGTAAATGGTAGATGGGTTGAAGGTTACAAAATCTTTGGAGCGAACCTGAGTTTTAACCAATATGGACCTCCAGCATTTGCAGCGTTATTCTTCTTTATAACTGGTTTCCATGGTTTCCATGTATTCTCGGGAGTAGTTTTAAATGTTCTGATATTCTTTAATGCAGCTAACGGTGTTTATGAAAGAAGAGGACACTATGAAATGGTAGAGAAGGTCGGTTTATACTGGCACTTTGTAGACCTTGTATGGGTATTCGTTTTTACATTCTTCTATTTGATCTGATTAAGTTTTTACAATGGAACAAGCAACAAGTAACGTAGTCGTTCAACCGGCTGATAGAAAGAAAATTTTAGGCATCTGGAAGGTGGCTTTATATATGGCAGCCATTACTGCTTTCGAATATGTTTTGGCTTTTAATATGCCTGCTGGAACACTTAGGTCTGCAATATTTATTGGGTTAACTATTTGGAAGGCATTTTATATAGTCTCTGAGTTTATGCACTTAGGCCACGAGGTAAAAGGCTTAATGTATTCAGTAGTCTTACCAATGATGTTTATCATGTGGTTGATTGTAGCTTTAGTTAACCTCGAAGGTGGTGCAATCAAAGATGCAAAAGGAATAGTGGATGTTGAAGCGCCTGCTCAAACTGAACATGTCGAAAAGGGACATTAACTTGAGTAGATAGCAAACGATATTATAAAAATCAGATCAACACATTGATCTGATTTTTTAGTTTTTAGCCATGAATAAAAAGGTAGTTTTTCTGTTTTTACTAATTGCCCTGCCGGTAATCATATTCCTGTTTCTTAAAACCTTTGGGAAGAATGAATTTGTAATTCCTGTGTATTACGAACAGGGTTTGGGCGATTCACTTTCTACACCATGCTTAAACAAAGCTAAGGAACAGTATGTTGTCAATACTAAAGAAGTGTCTGACAAAGGGATTAAAGTAGTCCATTTTGAAAGACTGGATGGCCCTGTTCTGAAAACCAGATTAGAGGCATTGGAGAGAGTTCAGGATGTTTTTTATGAATTTGATAACGTATCTCTGACAACGTATCTGAATGGAGAAACGATAAAGGCAAAAGACATAACTGACTATAACAAACGTATTCAGTTTCTTGATCAGTTTTGGAAGGTCAGAGAGTTAGCTTCTGAGGAATGGAAAAAGCTCAAACTATGTAATATGGCAATGACCAACCTAGATAACAGAGTTGTGCTTATTGATACAAAGAATCGAATAAGAGGCTATTACAATATTCTGGAAAGGGATGAAACTGATAGACTAATATTGGAAATAAAAATCTTGAATACGGAGGAATAATAAAGATGGAAGATCAAAAGAAATCAATGTTTTGGATCAAGCTACTATCTGTAGCAATTCCTTTGGTAGTAGCCATACTTTTGGGCTTACCCACCAAATTAGACCTTGGAGATTGGGTTTATACACTGCCACATGTAATTGGGGGAATAAATACGCTGACTTCTATCTGCCTTATTTTGGCTTTTGTTTTTATAAAGCGTAAAAACATTCAGTTGCACAAGAAATTCAACTCAGCAGCTTTTGTTTTAGGAGCCGTTTTCTTGTTGTGCTACGTAACATATCATGCCAGTGCAGAGTCTACCGCATTTGGAGGGGATGAAACGCTTAAGTATATCTACTACTTCTTTTTAATTACACATATTCTGCTCTCAATTGGTGTTGTTCCTTTGGTGTTACTGGCTTTCTACTATGCACTAAATGGCATGATAGACCAGCATAAGCGTATTGTTAAATATACTTTCCCTTTTTGGTTATATGTTTCTGTGACTGGGGTAATAGTTTATCTAATGATGAGCCCATATTATGTACATTAAGTGGGATATGAACCAGTTGAGTCTTAAATTTGCAGTATGTTAAAGAGATTAAGAGTAGCAGTCTTCTCACTGATAGCCCTGGCTGTTCTTAATGCCAATGCATTTGCACAATGTGCTATGTGTCGTGGATCCGTGGAGTCAACTGTTAGTGCTGGAGATACCACTATGGCCTCGAATCTTAATCTTGGAATCTTATATCTGTTTGTTGCACCGTATTTGTTAGTATGCTTGATAGCATACTTCTGGTACAAGACTAGTAAGAAGAATGTCAGAAAAGCCCAAAGCACTGGCAGTATTGCAGGGTAGATGCCCTCAATGTCGGGAAGGAAAACTGTTTAAGCATAGTGCCTATAATCTTGGCAACTTTACCAAAGTAAATGAAGAGTGTTCAGAATGCCATGTGAGGTTTGAAAGAGAACCGAGGTTTTTTGACGGGGCTATGTATATTAGTTATGCCCTTTCAGTAGGGTTGTTTTTAGTAAGTGCATTCATTATTTATTGGGCTTTCAACCCAACTTCTGAAAATGTTTATCTCATTGCTATAATTTCGGAAGTATTTTTGCTGTATCCTCTGATGTATCGCTATTCACGAATTTTCTATCTCTATGCTTTTGGAGGATTGAAGTTCAGAGGTGAATTAGAGCGAAAGGAAAATAATTAGTAGCTTCCGATAGTTAAACTCGTATTGTGCGATTGACTTATTTGGAAGTCGTAATTGCGTGAAACCTGTTAAAACATTAGCATTCAGAAGTTGAGTATTACACAAGGTTTTTTTCGAACCAACAAATTCTTAATTGTAAGTATAGTATTACTGGTCATTACACTGGTTATCGATGAAGCTATATTCTCTGATCAGAAGCGTAGAGTAGATCCTAAAGAACGGATTACAGAGAACCTGAATGCAGCACTAAATCAGCTGGATAATCACGTTGAACAGGTTAGCAACAATGCAATTGTTGACTTGAACAGACTTTTTAACCGATTCATTCAAAATGAAGAACTACCATATTTTATTTACGAAAATGGTGAGGTGATCTACTGGAGTACCAATCGGTTTGTTCCTAAATATGGGACACTCGATGGCAACTACTTATATCGATTCCTGGATCTTAAGGGAGGTCAGTTTATAGTAAGAAGAAAGGTGATTAACAGTGCGCAAAACCGCGTGGTGGAGATTTTTGCATTGCTTCCACTATCATCAGATATACCATTAAATAAATCTTTTCT
Organism: uncultured Roseivirga sp.; assembly: GCA_947493005.1. GTDB lineage: Bacteria > Bacteroidota > Bacteroidia > Cytophagales > Cyclobacteriaceae > Roseivirga. Next base: position 180,379 of record CANLOY010000006.1, on the reverse strand, counting down.
TGAATATGGTCTGAATGGAGAGATTTTCGGAAGGTCTTCTTTTACGCTCTCCGATATAGAACAGGACGATAGTAATAACATCTATTCACCACAAGGTACCTTCCTGTTTTCGTTTGAAGGAACTCAGCGAATGAAGGTAGATTACCCAAGCTTCTCAACATTTATATTCCTGCTGTACCTGGTATCTATAGCCGCCTTTATCTGGTCTGGATTTATCTATAGCCAGAAACTGACAAGGCAAGGAATGCCTTACTTAGCAGTTCTTCTCGTTGCCGTATTCCTCATTATACCAAGACTCACGATGCTGCGATATGAATACCCCCTGAGTATCATAGAGTGGTCCCTTTTTGAGCCCGATAACTTTGCCGCCAGTTGGTGGCAGCCATCTTTGGGAGATTTTATCTTAAACCAGATAGCACTGTTGGTTGCAGTGAGTTTTGGATACAATGTGTTTTCGAAAAGGCAACGTCAGAAGCATACTGCAGGTATAAAAACCGTTATCTTACCGCTATTACTACTTGTTGGTTCGCTAATCTACTTTGTCACTGAGGTTGAATCTTTGCTTGTTAATTCCCAGTGGTCGTTTGATGTAGCAGAAGACATTAGCTTTAGTTTACTCAAACTACTGGTCTATTTTGCCCTTTTTATTATTGCCATAATTCCGTTTTTACTTGGACAGTATCTGAGCAAGGAACTCCGTTTAATAGAGGATAATTTTTTAGTGAATGGCATCCTAACTACGCTGCTATTATTAAGTGTGGGTGTGTCATGGTTTTTTGAAATACCAAATGTCATGATGGTGGGGTTGTTAATGGGATATCTGTTGATAGTCTATAACTTCAAGCTATCTGATCAACTGGATAAGGTAAACTATAATACCTTCCTGTATTTCTTTATAGCAGCCTTTTTAATGGCTTCGATAAGTACCACTATACTCACTAGACATATTGTCAATCGGAATATTGATGAAAAGAGAAGTTTGGCTATCAGGCTTCAGACAGAGAATGATGATATAGCGGAGTTTTTACTTTCAGACGCAAAGGAGAAAATCCAGCAAGACATTCTTATACAGACTGGAATTGCCAACACTTTTACATCTAAAGATCAGATCAGGAAGGTAATTCAAAGGGTGTATCTGGGCGATTATTTCGATAAGTACGAAATCGAAATTTTACTTTTCAACGGAGGTGGAAGAGCGATTAACAGTAATACTTTCGCAAGGTATGATGATCTGCTGGAAACCTATGCTATTCCTGAAAATGCGACTGAATTTGAAGGACTTTACTTTTACAGAAAGAACTACCCGGTACAGCTAAATCAATACTACCTGTTCAATGAGATTAAAAGATATAACACAACAGTAGGTTACATTCTGATAACACTTGACAGGAAAGAACAATTGAACAATAGCGTGCTTCCAAGACTTTTATTGGATGAACCATTTGAAGAAGGAGAAGCCAAACAATTTGACTACGGTATTTATGATAATGAGATACTGTCAGCCACTAGCGGAGATTTCAATTATAACAGAAACTTCAATATTGATCTACTTAGTCAACCAGCGCTTTATGAAGATGGAATTATTGCTTCGGGTTTTAATCATTTAGGTATAAAAAACGAAGGGAGTGAAAAGGTATATGTAATCAGTAGTCCGCTTTATCCTCCAAAGTATCTTATCACCAACTTTGCCATTTTTTTCTTGTTCATGGTAGCGGCCATTATCATGATTTTTGGTGTTAGCGCAGTTTTCTATAACATTAGAAAAACGAGCACCACACTCTCTGCTAAGATCCAGATACTTCTGAATTTTGCATTCTTCCTTCCTCTGATTATCGTAAGTATTGTAGTGCTTCGTTTGGTGAACAGAACGGTTGAAGAGAAGATAGAAACTCAGTACCTATCTATTACTGAAAGTGCAGCTGAAAACCTGGCTAATCAACTACAGAACTTTCTGGAAGGGCAGAACGAAAACAATGAAGAACTTGAAAACCGTATTGCAGAGATTAGCCAGTATGCACAAGCCGATATCAACCTCTTTAATACAGATGGTCGTTTGATTGCCACCAATCAGAGACTGATTTTTGATAACGAACGTTTGGCCCCATTTGCTAACCCCAATGCTATGGCCAATATAGTAGAAGCCGGAAACAAGGAACAACTGAGCGAGGAAAGGGTTGGAGAACTGACCTATAGAGCAACTTTCTATGGAATTAAATCAAATGAAAATGGTCGTTTATTAGGAGTGTTAAGTATGCCCTTCTTTGATTCGGAAGAACAATTGAAAGCAGAACAACGTGATATACTTTCCAACATACTCAATGCTTTCACCTTCATTTTTGTGATATTCATATTATTGTCATTTCTGGCGTCCAGAATCCTTACATATCCTTTTAAATACCTTACTCAGAAAATTAAGTCTACCACACTTTCTACACTCAACGAACCGTTAGAGTGGCAAGCAAATGATGAAATTGGCTTAATGGTAGGGGAGTACAATAAGATGTTGGCCAATCTAGAAAAAAGTAAGAAAGCATTAGCACTAAGTGAAAAGGAGAGTGCCTGGCGTGAAATGGCGCAGCAGGTAGCACACGAAATTAAAAACCCCCTAACACCTATGAAGCTGAAGCTTCAGCACTTGAAACGTGTGCTGGATTCGGCACCTGATCAGGCAGGTGATTTTAACAAACCAATAGATAGTTTACTAAGTCAGGTGGAAACGCTTAGCGATATTGCTACATCGTTCTCCTCGTTTGCAAAAATGCCAATACCAATAAGTGAGCGTTTGGACCTGGTAGAGGAACTGAGGAAATCAATCAGATTGTTTAAAGGGAACAAACTGGAGATCAAGACCAACATACCAAAGCAACCGGTTTGGGTTTTAGGCGACACTAAATTGCTTGGACGAATTTTCAATAACCTGATTCTCAATGCCGAACAATCCATTCCTGAAGACAGGTCTGGAATGTTGTCAATCGAATTAATCCTTACCCATAATAAGGCTAGAATAACCTTTCAGGATAATGGATCGGGTATTCCTGACGACATTAAGGAAAAGATATTTATCCCTAAATTTAGTACTAAGGAAGAAGGCTCTGGTATTGGTTTGGCCATAGCCAAACGTGGGGTAGAACATGCCGGTGGGAGTATATGGTTTGACTCCACTCTCGAAAGGGGTACAACCTTCTATCTGGAGTTTCCGCTAACCGATTAACTGTGCTTCGTGTTTCACTTATCTTACTATTCTTCATAAGCACATCTGTAGCATTGAATGCACAGACTGAAGAAAAGTGCCGATGGATTAAACAGTTCGATCAGCCCGTGGTGTTGGACTCACTTACCGTATACCCAGAATCTATCAATATTAAGTCACCGGAAACAGGAATTAAGTATGACTTTCAGTTGGGTACAAATACCATAACGATCCCAAATCAAGGTATAGATTCAGTGTTGGTTTGCTTCAAAACGCTGCCTTTCGATTTGCACACTCCCAAGGCCAGAAAGAGCTTAAATATATATGACTCAACAGCACTGTTTAAAGACGCTGTTTTGTATCAACAAGCTCTAGCACTTCCCAAGAGAGAGGAGTTTATTTCTACGGAGAACATTACAAAAACAGGTAGCATCACCAGAGGAGTTTCCTTTGGAAATAGACAGGATGTATTCGTAAACTCTACCCTCAATCTTCAAATGGAAGGAAAGCTAACCGATAACGTCAACCTGAGAGCAGTGATTACAGATAGAAATGTTCCTTTTCAACCTGAAGGCAATACGCAACAATTACAGGACTTCGATAATGTGTTTATTGAATTGTATAACGACAATTTCAAGCTGAAGGCAGGTGATGTTGTACTTAAAAACAAGGCATCTAATTTCCTCAGATATTACAAGAATGTTCAGGGCGCACAGTTCAATGTAAAGTACGATTTGCCAGGCGGTTTTAAGGCTGAAACCACTTTGGCTGGGTCAGTAGCTAAGGGACGTTTTGCTTCAATCACTATCGACCCAATAGAAGGAGTACTGGGGCCATACCGGGTCAGAGGGCCTCAGAATGAAAGGTTTATTATTCTTCTTGCGGGCTCAGAAAAAGTATTCGTAGATGGTAATCAACTAATCAGAGGATATGACAATGATTATGTGATAGATTATAACCTTGGTGAAATCACTTTCACTAACAAGGTGCTAATTACTCAGTTTACAAGGATCAGGGTTGATTATGAGTTTTCAGATCAGAATTTCACCAGATCCATTTTTCAAGCCAGCCATTATCAGGAAAATGAAAACCTGGGTTTTGCCTTTAATTACTACAACGAGAAGGATAACAAAAATCAGCCACTGGCTTTTGACCTGAACAACGAAGAGAAAAGGATACTAGCCAATGCTGGTGACCAACTGGATCAGGCATTTACTACCCGAGTGGATAGCATGGCTTACACAGCAGATTTGATTCTATATCGGAAAACTACCGGAACTGATGCTGATAATAATACCTTCAACATTTTTCAGCACTCGACAAACCCTGATAGTGCATTCTTTAATGTCCAGTTTTCAGAATTAGGAGCAGGTCTTGGAAACTACGTGTTACTAAGCACCACCGCCAATGGTAGAATCTATGAATGGGTGCCACCTGTCAACGGGGTGCCTCAGGGGAATTTTGAACCCATATCCGTTTTAAATGCCCCTAACCAAAAGTCAATGGTTACACTTGGGGGGCATGCTAAGCTGAATCAATATGATAAACTGGAAGCAGAGGTGGCCTTTTCTAAAAATGACCTGAACTTATTTTCAGAAATGGATGCCGATGATGATGCAGGAACAGCTTTTAAGCTGATACATCGTTCTGTAGACAGACCACTTGGCTTTGCCCCTGAATACAAGTTTAACTCAGAGGTTTCTTTTGAATACAATAGTGAGTCTTTTTCATTCATTGATCGATTGCGATATATCGAGTTTGATAGGGACTGGAGCTTCAATCCAACAGATTTAACACAGTCGGCAGCCGAACATATATTCAACGCAAGGTTGAACTTGTCTAAAGACAATTCAAATAGTTTTGATTATAGACTTGTCAGAAGAAAAAGAGGAGATGCTTTAGGGGTAAACGGCTATCAGCACCACATCAATTTTTCCAAATCACTGGGAAGAGTTCAGGCAAATCTGGATGCCTATTTTATGAACAACGATCAGGTAACCATTAAGTCTGAATGGAACCGAATGAAATTGGATTTGGCTTACAGAAGCAAGTGGTTTATTCCTGGCTATAGGTATCAACAAGATAGAAATGAAGTGCGTAATCAGACAGACCAAACAGTAGTCAGTACGGCCATGAATTTCTCAGAACACTCATTCTATATCAAGAACTCAGATACCCTGAAAACGACTTATGGTATAGATTATAGAGTAAGAGAAGATAGATTACCCATAAATGGTGTGCTGGTCGATAATAACCAATCACAAACCTGGAATGCTTTTTTCAGAACCAACATAGACAATACCAATCAACTGAATTTACTCTTTACCTACCGAAATTTGGAGAACTTAAATGAGACTGGCATAAATAGGAATGATGAAACCATAATGGGGCGAATTGATTGGACGGGTTCATTTTTTGATCGTATTATTTCATCTGAGTTGAGCTATAATCTGTCCAATAGCCGGGAGCTTAGAAGGGAATTTGTTTTTATTCAGGTCCCTACAGGACAGGGGACACATACCTGGAGAGATGACAATGGAGATGGTGTTCAGGACCTTAACGAGTTTTACATTGCCATAAACCCCGATGAGAAGAATTATGCCAAAATATTTGTGCCTACCAGCACTTTTGAAGAGGCCTTTAATACCATTATTTCCTATCGTTTCAACCTGAGGTTCCCTAGAACATGGAGGAAGGAATCAGGCTTTAGAAAATTTGTCTCTCACTTCTCAAATGCAACATCATGGTCATTAAACTCTAAAATCACAGATGATGACCTGGGCAGTAGAATTTTGCCAATTAGTGTAGCCGATGAGTTTACCCTTGCTTTAAATGAGAGTTTTCGTTCCACGCTGTTCTTCAATAGGTCGAATACCAAGTTTGGTGCAGATGTAGGCATAGTTAGGCTCGAAAATAAACAGCTACTGCTCAACGGTTTTGAACGAAGAGCAAACAAAGATTTAAGAACCCATGCAAGATGGAATATCAATAGAACACTGAACCTGGATGTAAACTATATTAGAGGAGACAGGGGAAACTCTTCCAATGTATTGAACCAAAGAAATTATCAGATAGAACAGACTACCGTTCAACCTTCTATTTCATGGCAGCCATTGAATACTTTTCGCTTTACAGGAAAGCTATCATTAAAGGATAAACAAAACATATTGCAAGAAGGAGCAGGTGAGAATGCCACCCTGAAAGAGTTGGAACTGAATATGCGTTTTTCAAAGGCTTCTAAAACAACAATCAGCAGTGTGGTTAAGTTTGTGAGTATTGACTTTACAGGAATAGAAAACTCACCGGTAGGCTATGAACTACTGGAAGCACTAAGGCCCGGAGATAACCTAACCTGGAACCTCAACTGGCAACAAAAGCTAGGCAAAGGTCTGCAGTTGATACTCCGCTATGATGGCCGTAAATCTGCCGATAGCCCCGCAGTACACTTGGGTAGGGTACAGGTAAGTGCATTGTTTTAGATACTATTGCCTACAAAGTACATAACCAACTAACTAAACCGTTCCTACGTTCATATTCGAAAAACTAAAGAGGCTATATTAGGTCGGGAATATGAAAGCCAAAGAGATAGATCAATCAAAAAGACTAGCTGGATACACCGCTATTATTGGTGGAGTTGCAGCTATAGTGCTAGCACCAATAATGGTTATCATAAAGTATATGACTGGCTGGTCAATTGTTCCTAAGCCTAAATGGATTGATACAATTTTTCCAGCTATTGACAGGTTGTTTTCGTTTGGTACACCTGTGGATCTTTGGATTATATATGGTTTGATATACTCTGCTGCTCTTTTACTGATGTTATTTGGATTGATTTCACTCTGGCGAACTATTAAAGGTCATGCGAATAAGACGCAGAAGGTGAGCTATTGGGTCTTTTTGATAGGGTTTGTCCTTGTCTTGATTGGAGATTTGGTTCATACCAGCACATGGCATCAAAATGGATTAACTGTTCCTACTCCCGGGACAAATCTAGTAGCTAATACTGCTTATGCAACTGGTATGATGGGAATGAATTTAGTTTTGTTAGGCTCATTAGTATTTGGTATTTCAGCGCTAAGGAAGAGACTAATTAGCCCTTGGCTAGCCTGGTTGTTTATTCTAATAACTCCTTCTGCTCCAATAGCGACATTGACGCTTTTACCAACATCGCCAAGCGGAGGTCTTATGCTTTTCAGTATAATGATGATATTGCTGGGCTTTTCCTTTTTATCCAGACATTTGAGCTATATAAGAACCATTTAAGTAACACTAGAGAATTTGGAAAGGAGCTTAGTAATTCTGAATACAATGGTTTAGGTTAAACCGAATAAATCTCAATATGAACAAAGACCTCAAATACATTCAAGAGAACTTTATTGAATCAAATGACTTGTGCCGAATGGTTGGCGTTTCTCACCGGGAATTGGAAACGTTAATTGAAAAAGAACTAGTTCCAAATGCTTCGTATACAATTGATTCAACCATAAGAATTTCATCTCCACTCGGAGATGAAGAGGTGATTGTCGAGGAGAAAAAGTACTTCCCTAAATGTATTGTGGCTTTGATTAAAAAGAATGCAGAAGTAGGTAATGCTAATGATGTCAAAGCACATTTGAAAACCGAGTTTACAGAAGCATTCTTAAACAATGCGGATAAGCATTTTGGGTATGAAAACATCTTGAATATGGATGGTAGCGTGGATATGGATAGATTGGACGCTGCCTTTGAACAAGAGTGGCAATATTACCTTCAGGGTATCTATGGAATCTGTACACTCAACGCAACAGGTATTGAGATTGCAAAAAAAGAAATAGCGGTCAAAAAGTTGATAGATTTCAATCTGAAGCATGAGGGGAAAGCATTGACCGATAGCGAAAAAGAGACTCTCAAAGGGTTGAATAAAGAATTCAATGAAGTATCAAACCTCTTTGCTCCATACCAAAGAGCAAATAGTAGCAGAGGCAAATACCTTGATAAGATTTTAGAGGCAAATGGCATATCTGGTTTGAAAAAGGACTACCACTAAATAGTATAAACTCTCCAAGAGAAAGAAGTAATCTAAACAAGATGCTTTTGATGTGTTAACGAAAGGTTAAAGGCCACCTAGTGCGCATCCGCTCACTGTTTGACTCGTACCTTAGTACTATAAATCAAATAGTTATGCGTACAAGATCTACAATTTTTCTACTTGTTTTTTTATCAGCCACACTGAGCGCTTTTGGACAAAAAGGCACTAACATGTTTGTTGACCAGCAATGGTTACAAGCTCACCAAAATGATGATAATCTGGTACTACTTCATGTAGCGAATCCAAAGTCATATGATGCAGGGCATATTGAAGGTGCTGTTTCTATCAACCCTCCTGAGTATACCATAGTGAAAGATGGACTCTACTGGGAGCTACCAGAAAAGAGTAAGATAGATTCTACTTTAACCGCTAAAGGAGTAGACAATGACTCCAGAATCATTTTGTACTATGGTGGAGATGACCACGCAGCTACTTTCAGGCTATATTTTACGCTGGATTACTTCGGGATTGGCGATAGGGTGAGCATTTTAGATGGTGGCTTAAAAGGTTGGAAACATCGCAATCTCCCTTTGACTACAGCAACTTCAGATGTTAAGTCAGTTGCAGTGGGAAGCCTGAAGTTAAAACCAAGAAAGAAAATCAAGGTAGATAAGAAGTACGTAAAGAAGTCTATTCAGAAAGAAGGGGTAAACATAATCGATGCGAGAAGAGCCACATTCTATAGCGGAGAACAAAAGGGGAGTTACAATCGTGGAGGACATATAGCCGGTGCTGGAAATATCTGCTGGCTTGATGTGGTAGACGAAAACATGTTTATCAAAGACAAAGCACAGCTTGCCGAAATGTACAAATCACAAGGTGTATCGAATGGAAACCAGGTAGTGGCCTATTGCCATGTTGGACTTCGTGCATCAACTATTTACACGCTGGCTAAATATCTGGGTTTTGAAGCAAGACTTTATGATGGCTCTTTCAACGAATGGCATGCCTTATCAGATGAATATGGTGTGGAAAAGAGTAATTAAAAGCTTAACAAAGGGAGCATAGGTTTCTCCTTGCAGTCGAAATGACTTGCTAAAAAAGTCCTATTAAGGCTAAACCATTAGCACGTCTTTACGAAGGCAGTGAAGCAATCTCCAGCCTCTACATTAAAGTACCCCTTAAGAAGAGAAGACTCTCCTGAAGTATGGGCGGTCATGCTTTCCTCAGAATGACGTTCTTTTTGAAGTTTGGCTACTCACAACTGGTACCTTCCTATTCACGGTTTGGTTGCAATGTTTGGTATCTTAACTCTAAGATGATAGTAGACTTCTCCCTTTTGGTCGAAAAGACTTTCTGATAGCGTGTCTGCAGTTTATTTTCTCTTTCAAGGTCATCTCGAGTGAAGCGAGAGATCTACCCCATGGCTTTGAACCTACGCATCATCTTGTTAGCAAATACAAAGTCATCCAGTTCCTGAACACCCGAATGAATAATATCATCGTTGTTCCCTTCCCATAGTTTTTGGGAATTAGAAATAAAAAGAATGTATTCACCAATTTCCATTACAGAGTTCATGTCGTGAGTAACAATCACTGTGGTAATTTGATATTCATCTGTAATTTCCTGTAGCAGCTGATCTATTTTGATGGAAGTCCTGGGGTCAAGACCAGAGTTAGGTTCGTCACAAAAGAGGTATTTAGAATTGTTCACGATTGCTCTGGCAATACCCACGCGTTTCTGCATACCACCACTGATTTCCGATGGCATTCTTTTATTGGTGTTCTCCAGTTTTACCCGCTTCAGTACAAAGTTTACCCTGTCTAGTTTTTCATCCTCTGGCATATCCGTAAGTACATCCAGTGGAAACTTTACATTTTGCTCTACATTTTTAGAGTCAAAGAGAGCCCCTCCCTGAAACAGCATACCGATTTCTCTTCTGATATCAGTCTTTGTGTCTCTATCGGCATTGACAAAATTTCTTCCATTGTATAGTACCTGACCAGAATCGGGGGTGAAGAGCCCAACAATATTCTTGAGCATAACACTCTTACCAGACCCACTTGCTCCAATGATCAGATTCGTCTTACCCTGTTCAAAGACACCACTGATATTGTTCAATACAGTCTTGTCTCCAAAAGATTTAGTAAGGTTTACAACTTCTATCATTATATGAGGAGTAATTGAGCAAGTACGAAATCACTTAATAAAATAGCAATACAGCTTACAGTCACTGCTCTGGTACTAGACTGCCCAACCTCAAGCGCACCGCCTTTGGTAAAATAGCCCATATAGGCAGATATAGATGAAACCAAAAAAGCAAATACCACAGATTTGATCAATGCGAAGGTTACGCTAAATTCATTGAACTCTAACTTAAGGCCCTGGAAGTACTCGGCAGGGGGCAGTACACCACCATATTGAGCAGCTAAATAACCACCTCCAATGGCTAAAGTACCCGCTAGTATTACCAGAAACGGATACATCAACAGTGTAGCTATTATTTTAGGAAGAACCAGGTAAGAAGCCGAATTGATGCCCATCACTTCCAATGCGTCAATTTGTTCTGTAATACGCATAGTACCCAGGTTGCCAGCTATACTGGAGCCTACTTTTCCTGCGAAAATAATCCCCGTGATAGTGGGAGCTAATTCAAGTATAGTAAGGTCACGTACTACAAGTCCGATTACGTTCTTTGGAATAAGCGGATTAACAAGGTTATAAGCTGTCTGCAATGTAGATACAGCTCCCATAAAGACCGATACTATAGAAACGAGCACAATACTGTTTAGACCAATTAAAACACACTCATCAAGAATTAACTTGGTATATGTTCTGAAAGACTCACGGTTCTTAAAGAGTCTCCCTAGAAATAAAATGTATTCTCCCAGTCTTCGCATTCGCTGTAACTATTCCAATTGGAATTTCAAACTTCGGTAAAATAATAAAACTTGCCCTAAAGGCTTTCTGAAAACCGTAAAAACAAATTTTTACCGTTAGCTCATGACATTAACGAGTGTTTTCCAAAGAACGCACTAACTTTATAAAATAAACGAACCGATATGCGCAAACTGGCTGTAATCAGTAGTGGTACAAAGGGAATTGGAAGAGCAACTGTAGAACGTTTTCACAGAGAAGGTTTTGACGTGGCCACCTGCTCGAGAAACGAAAGTGACTTATTGGACTTAAAGGCTACTCTTGAAAGAACAGATTCGCCAGGACGTGTTTATGTAAAGGCAGTAGATATGTCTGACCCATCTCAAGTAAATGCATTTGCCCGGTTCGTGAAGGATCACAACCAGCCTGTAGATGTACTGTTTAATAACACTGGAATGTTTATTCCAGGAGCAGTTCATGAAGAGACAGAAGGAAACTTGGAGAAAATGATGGAGACAAACCTGTACAGTGCTTATCATTTGACCAGAGCATTGATTGGAGATATGAAAACCAGAAAAGAAGGACATGTTTTTACAATGGGTTCTATTGCAGGGGTTCAGGCTTATGCAAACGGGGGGAGTTATTCTATATCCAAGTTTGCACTACATGGATTTACAAAGGCACTTCGTGAAGAAATGAAACCATTTGGTGTCAGGGTGACTTCAGTATTGGCAGGAGCTACCTATACTGCAAGCTGGGGTGGTGTTGATTTGCCAGAAGATCGCTTTATGAAATCTTCTGATGTAGCAGATGCTATTTATGGTACATACTCGCTTTCTAAAAATACAGTGGTTGAAGAAATACTGTTAAGACCACAGTTAGGAGATATTTAACGAGATACAATTTCAACGAACATTTTACCACTTTTCAAGTTAACTTTGTGGCAATAAGAAGCGAATGGATTCTACTTTAACTTCCGCAAAAAAATACTGTAATAGCCTTGTCAGGTATAGCCGTAGAAAAACCATACCAGTAAAGGTTGGAAATGTTACTATTGGTGGAGATAACCCAATAGTTGTACAGTCCATGACAACCATTGATACAATGGATACTTCAGGCTCGGTGGAACAAACCTTAAGAATGGTAGAGGCGGGTTGTGAGCTTGTTCGTATTACTGCTCCAAGTTTGAAAGAAGCGGAAAATCTAAGAGCAATTAAAAATGAACTGAGAGCCAGAGGTTGTCAGGTGCCTTTGGTAGCCGATATTCATTTTACTCCTAATGCAGCAGAGCTAGCAGCTCAAATTGTAGAGAAAGTGAGGGTAAACCCTGGTAACTATGCCGATAAGAAACGCTTCGAAAACATTGAGTATACCGATGAAACTTATGAGGCCGAACTGGCCCGGATAAGAGAACGGTTTACCCCTTTAGTAGAGCTGTGTAAAAAACATGGAACAGCCATGCGGATAGGAACTAACCATGGTTCCCTTTCCGATCGTATTATGAGCCGTTATGGAGATACTGCCTTGGGTATGGTAGAATCTGCATTGGAATTCCTGAGAATTTGTGAAGACCTGAATTACGATCAAATCGTAATCAGTATGAAATCAAGCAATGCACAGGTAATGGTAGAAGCCTACAGACTTTTAGTTCAAAAGCTGAATGAGGAAGGCCTGAAACCATACCCCTTACATTTGGGAGTTACAGAGGCAGGAGAAGCTGAGGATGGTAGAATTAAATCGGCTGTTGGTATTGGCACACTTCTGGAAGATGGTCTGGGCGATACTGTTCGTGTTTCGCTCACAGAAGAACCAGAATTTGAAGCTCCGGTAGCTCAAAAGCTTGTAGACAGATATACTAATAGAGTCAGTATTGACGAAATACTATCAATTGACGAGAACCCAATCGACCCCTTTGCCTATCATAAAACAAAGACCAGAGAAATTGTAAACATTGGTGCTACCAATGTACCAAGGGTAATCGCTGATTTTAGTAGGATAGAGGATATCGGAGTTAAAGACCTTAAGAGTATTGGCCACTTTTATCTGCCAGAACCAGATAAATGGACAATGAATGATCAAGGGGCGGATTTTGTCTATTCTGGTAATCATCCAATATCATTTATGTTGCCTAATGGTATACGCGAATTGGTTGATTATAACGCCTGGGAATCTCTGGAAGATAAAAAAAACAGGCACCCGGTTTACACATTTGAAGAACTGCAAATTGCAGCATCATACGATGACGTACTGAACTTTTTAAAGCTTGATGCTACTGATTTGAATGAAGACGTCATGGCTGTTTTGGAAGCAGATAAACTGGTTGTCCTTTTAAGTACAAGTTCAGCGCATGCTATGCCATCCCTTAGACGTTTTTTCTTTGAGTTGGTGAAGAGAAAACTGAGCACACCGGTAATTGTTAATCGCAATTATGTGCTCAATGATGAAGAGTCTTTTCTAATTCATTCATCAACAGATATTGGAGGGCTTTTGGTTGACGGTTTTGGTGATGGTGTGATGTTAGGTGCTACCACATCCGATAGCCTCGAAACTCTGAAGGTAAAGAACGAAACAGCTTTTGGTATTCTACAGGCAGGAAGAACCAGAATGACCAAGACAGAATATATTTCATGTCCGAGTTGCGGAAGAACCCTTTTCGATCTTCAGGAGACAACTGCGATGATTAGAAAACGTACTGATCATTTGAAAGGAGTCAAAATCGGAATTATGGGGTGCATTGTTAATGGTCCGGGTGAAATGGCCGATGCTGATTTTGGTTACGTAGGTTCTGGTAAAGGAAAAATAACCCTTTACAAAGGACAAGATGTAGTGAAAAGAGGAGTGCCTTCAGAACAAGCAGTAGACGAGTTAATAGAAATAATCAGGGCTGATGGTAGATGGATTGAACCTCAGGCCATAGAATCATAAAACTATGACAGAAGAAACAAAGCATACAGAAAAGTCAGAGAAAGTAAAATTATCGGCCAAAGAGGCTTTTGATTTTGGGCCTGTGTTGGGATACTTCTTCAGAAAAAAAGATCCAGACCGTCCATCGAATTTTAACTTAAGAGTAATGCATGGAATCAATAAGGTATCCATCATTATGTTCTTAATCGCCTTGACAGTGATAATCACCAGGTTTATCTCGCGTATGTAATACACTAGTTTTAAGACCATGTGCTCTACAACGCATGCGACTTGAAACGTTAAACTTGCACCCCCATATACCATGTACATTGATGAATTCAGAGATTATTGTTTAGCAAAGCCCGGAGTAACGGAAGGAACTCCGTTTGGCCCTGAAACTTTGGTGTTAAAAGTGATGGGGAAGATGTTTGCTGTTACAGGATTAGACAAATATGAGTTCATTAACCTCAAGTGTGATCCGGAAAGGTCTGAAGAACTCAGAGAGCGTTGGGACGGAATAAAGCCTGGTTGGCATATGAGTAAAAAGCATTGGAATTCAGTGTTTGTAGATGGCTCTGTACCAGAAAATCTAATCAGAGAACTGATAGATCACTCTTATGAAATTGTAGCTGCCAGTCTGACTAAGAAGCTTAGAGAAGAACTGCGGTTATTGAATAATTGATTCATTTATCCTTTTTGGCGTTACTTTTAAGGTAATCATCATGATAGCAGAAAGCGGTTGGGTTGTCGTTCCCATCTAAGATCATCATAGTAGCATAAGAGATATTGTGAACCCAATTCTCTAGTTTTTCAATTTGATCGGAAGTGATAAGTTTATTTCTTCTTAACATACCGTCTTTTTCTATAGCCCAAGTTCTGGTCAAGTGACAAAGGCCCAAATTGCTGACATTACTTCTCTGTCAACCTTTTCAATGTCTCTTAAATCTTCTGCCAGTATTTTAAAGGCATTTATTACTTCGTGATAGTTTTCTTCCTTCAAATTGCCTTTAAATGGCCGAAGAGCTCCTAAAAAACCTCTCTCTGATTTTTTGTGTTCAAAATCTTCATGAGTAAAACTATGGTGCATCAATGCTTCTTTGGCTTCTTCCTTTGTCATAGTATCAAATTTAAAAGACCATGAGGTTGTGTCAAAAGTTAGAAAATAACGTCACTCCTGAGAAATCGGGAATCTCAAAATAAATTTAAGGTTTGAAAATAGAGATTCCTGCCTCCGCAGGAATGACGAATCAGTCTTTTGAAATAACTCCATGGCCTTTCGGAAACGCATTTTTAAGTTGGTTCTATCACACTAAATGGTTTATATGGATTGAGGTTAAATGTAAGATTTCCATAAGAATCGGTTCCATCTTTTCCTTTAACCACTGCTCTTATCGTATACTTTGAAGAGGCTTTGTAATCGTCTACTTTAAGTCCATAGAAGTAAGTTTTGGTTTTATGAGTTCCTCTGAACTTATCTGCTAGCCCATTATGCTTGTCAGTTGAGATTACTCTACCGTCTTCTAACAATTCCACCTTTTGTATCTCCATAAAATGTTCTCCTTTTGTGTAGAAGAATGCTGCATTGATACGACCATTGGCATATACCTTTTTAGTCACATCCCATTCAAGAGGAGAGAAGCCAGTGGTTAATTCTTCAGGAGACCAGGTTCCGGATATGTATCCACCTTTCTTGTAGTAATCCACTTTGAGCTCATCCAGTCTGGGGTATTGGGTTTCCAATCGCTTTTCGAATTCTTCGAAATCCCTTTCCCCTTTATCAACCCAGCCTATTTCTGCTACGGCCAATAGCCTTGGGAAATTCTGGACATTAACATCCTTTACTTCCTGAGGTATGGCGGTCCACATATTGGCTTGCACACCCATGACGAACTGCTCATGTTCAGCATCCAGTCCGTTAGTTGGTTCATAATTATAGATCCTTTCCAAAGAGTTGATGTTTCTATATGCCAGATCAGACATTGTGCCATCATTTCTATCGGCCTGAGTAATGTCGAAATACATATAACCCGTTGGTGTGGCTACAGTATAAAAGCCGTTTTCTGCAGATTCTTTGATAGCATTTCTTCCCAACCACGACATGGTAGCTGTACCTCTCAGAGGCTCATGATCGCCTTCCAGTATATCGTTCCAGCCAATAGGACTTCTGCCTTTCGATCTGATGATATCACATACTCTGGCAACAAAATAGGATTGCAAGCCCTTGTTATCCTTGAGCTTATTCTTTTTGATAAACTTTTGAACATGATCAGCTTCCTGCCATACGCTGAATTTTACTTCATCTCCTCCAAAGTGAATGAACTTAGAAGGAAATATGGAGCAGACCTCATCAAAGATTGTATTCAGGAATTTGTACATGTCCTCATTTGTAGGGTCGAGCGTATTTGGTGTGCGCTGATTGCCCCAATACCCCCATGAAGCCAAAAAGGGAAATACGTAAGGTGGATCTGTTTTTTGGTTAACACTATACTCAGGGTATGCAATTAAGGCTGGCCAGCTATGCCCTGGTAAATCTATTTCAGGTACAATGGTGATGTTTCTCTTTTGTGCATAAGCCACCAATTCTTTTAATTCCTTCTGGGTATAAAATCCACTTCTTTCTGAGGGTTGGTTATGTCTTTTTTCAAATACTGTGGTTTGAGGAGTTGTTAGTTTTGGGTAGCCCTTGACTTCTATTCTCCACCCCTGATCATCTGTCAAATGGAGATGAAAGACATTCATCTTATAAAGCGCCATTACATCGATGTATTTTTTCAGTACTTCAATACTGTAGAATGTCCTGCTCACATCTTTCATATAGCCTCTCCAGGAGAATCGTGGCCTATCTTCAATAGAAGCACAAGGTATTATCCATTCTGTACCCTTAACTACAGAAGCACTTTGAATGGCACTAGGCAGCATTTGAAGAATGGTCTGAGTTCCGTAGAAGAGCCCAGCGGGTTTGTAGGCCTCTAAAGTGATTTTGCTTTGTGATACATCAAGCTTGTACCCTTCTGTTCCCAGGTGATCTAGTTTTTCATTGATAATCAGGTTAATATCTCCCTTTTCATTCTTAATAGATAAGCTGTAACCAGTGGACGCATTGATGGTACTAACAAATAAATCTGCAATAGGAGAGACCTCATCTTGCTGAGAGCTAATACTTACGGTGGTGTTCTTTTTAAGTACAAAGACTCCTTTTTCAGAATAGAGCTTTTGAGGCTTAGGGATGATGTTTACAGGCAAGCGCTTGTCTTCGTACTCCTTACCTAAATCCTCTTTACAAGAGAGTGTTGTCCATAATAAGACAATCAACAAGCCCAGAAGGTGGATGTGTTTTGTAATATTTTTCATTTTGCTAAAAGTGTGCATCACTTAAAGAGCAACTCGAATTATTGGAGTGACTTAGCTTAGATGCAGGATTGGTTAAGTTTAAAAAATCAGTGACTAATCTAGCAAGTTTTAAAACTGCCTGAAAGTACTTTCTTGCATTCGGTAGATAAGTCGTTTAAGTAACAAAACTCTCCGCTCAAGATTGGATGTTATGTTTGCCAATAAAGGGTTTGCGGCTTGATAGGATTTTCAAAAGGAGTTTTCTCTTCCTGGCACTTCTCATAACGCGCCCTTATGGCATTATACCATTTTGCCTGCATATCGGGGTCGCCCATGAGCATTAGCGGAGGGTTGTTGTTCAAGCCTTCTTTTAGTTTTTTGAAAACGTCTACATCTTGCTGAATAAAAGTATTGGCAAAGCGATAGAAAATGGGTCTTAATACCTTAAACCAACTTATATCAGTGTAAACAAACTGAGTAAGTTCTGTTTTATGTTCATTGACGGGAGTAAGAGTGGTTAAAATCAGTATGGTGTTATCTCCTACGATAATGTGCTCAATGCGTATTCCCGGAATCTGAAAACTGATTTCTGTGCTTTGCTCTTTTTTCAGGATTTTATAGGCCGCTGAATTCTTTGAAGGAGCATGTCGAGTCATTTTGAAGCCCAAATGAGATGGCTCAAAGTTCTTTTCTTTCAGTTTGAGGTTATTACTTTTTCTAAAAAACCAGGATTGGTGAACAAAAGGAACATGGGCAGGGTCTATCAAACCAATAACGGAGTGATCCAGGCTGCAATCCATTGGCTTAGCCGTCACCAAGTCAAACTTTTTGTCTTCCGGTAATGGAAAGTGAGGAAAGAGCGTTTCATCCATATCCTCAGGTTTTCTCATATCCTTTGGCAAGTAGATCATTACAAGCCCGTGAACCTCTCTTACTGGATAATATGGTGCTCTTACTTTGGAAACATCAAGCTTAGAATCTGGAGGAAGGGTAGGGATTTTAGTACAAGTTCCATCTGTTTTGAAACGCCAGCCATGGTAACAACACTGAATCTCGCAGCCATCAAAACTACCGTAAGTTAGCGGAATACCTCTGTGTGGACATTGGTTCCTAAGTGCAAAGACTTTACCCTGATCATCGCGACCTAGTAGAATCTTTTCACTATCAATTTCCTTTTCAATGGTTTTGCCCTTTTTCAGGACACTTCCGTGACAGGCCAGGTACCAGATGTTTCTGAGGTTATTCGACTTGCTCGCTTTCATTAGGCTACAAACATAATCAATATGAAGCTCCCAATTTAATGATTAAAGTCATAGAATCTTCAGCAGGGAATCGCAGTTGAGCACGGTAGCAAATTCTTCATGAAGACTGGCAAGAGCTGTTTGATGAACTAACTCTGCTTCAAACACTTCTCCATTGAGCCCTTTTCTATCAAAAGTGGCCGTGGCATCAGATATCAAATAGACTGTATATCCAAAGTTGCCTGCCATTCTGGTAGTGGTAGATACGCAATGATTGGTGGTGAGCCCTACAATAACTAAGGTGTCGATTTGTTGTTGATCGAGTCTTTCCTTTAAATCGGTACCGATAAATACAGAATTCACCTGCTTAACCAGTAATGGTTCATTGTCCCGAGAAATAAACTCATCTAGCATTTTATACCCTTCTTTACTCTCATGAAGTTCTGAATTGGGATCTTTTGAGCTATGGATTACATGAAAAACGGGAAGAGATTCTGCCCTCCATTTCTCGAGCAACTGATGCGCTTTTTGTTCGGCATCGGGGTTGTTTCGATTGCCTCCCCAATGCGCTTGATTGGCCCATCCCTTTTGAAGGTCTATAAGGATAAGGGCAGGTTTTTTGTGCTTTAGGTTCATAAGACTTGAATTGAACCCAAAAATAGTTTTTAGTCTTTTAGGATTGGAGCTAAAACCTCTGGTTTTCCATCAATTCTTGGCAATTGGGTAATCCCGAGGACTTTGGCAATCATTGGGTAAACATGAATGTTTCTGAATTTGCCAATTTTTAATCCAGATTTGAAATTTGGGCCTTTGGCATAAAAAATAGCTCCCATATCTTCAGTTTCGTAAGGGTCAAAGCCATGCTCTCCTCTGTATCTCTTATATCCAACGACACCCTCTATTCTGGAAGGGGAGGTGAGGTAGTGACCGGGGTTCATTTTGATAAATAAATCGCCAATGCGTTCGTGTGTTCCATAATGCCAGTGCTTCGGCATTTCTGATTTAAAAAACACTTCAAAATTCTTACTGTCTGGTCGCTCTTTTAACCTTTTCGCCACTTCTTTTAAGTAGTCGCTATCTTCAGAATAAAAGTGTCCATGTGCTCCATTGCTAATGAAACGTACCCGATCAGCGTCTATGTTCTTCAATAAGTCAGGAATTGCTATATAGCTATCTTTTTCAGGAGTGATTTCATTCATACCATGATCTGAAGTAATGACTATGTTCACTGGAATATCCATCTGATCTACTTGTTGAACAATTAATCCCAATAATCTATCCGCCTCCAACACAGCCGTTTCTACTTCCTCTGAATTAGGACCATAAGCATGACCTTGACTATCGACAAATGAAAAGTATAATGATACGAAATTGGGCCTATCTACTTTAGGAAGGGTTAACCAGTTAACAACAGTATCAATTCTGGCCTCGTTATGGACAGATCCATCATATATCTTGTAGTAGTCAGGGTAACGGTTGGCTATGGGAGCTTCAGATCCTACCCAAAAAAAAGATGCAGACTTCATATTGTTCTGCTGCACTAATTGCCATAGAGGTAGCCCTCCGTAAAAAACAGGGTTTTCTACTAGCTCGCGATTTCTGGTTTTATACTCAACATTAAGAGTTTTGTCATAAAAACTGTTGTCAACCAACCCATGATTGTCTGGATAAAGCCCTGTGACAATGGTGTAATGATTAGGGAAGGTTTTACTGGGGTATGAAGGTAGCATGGCTTCTGCACTAACTCCTTCTTCTATAAAGCGCTTAAAATTAGGGGCATTATATTTTTCCACATAGTCATGTCTGAAACCGTCAAACGAGATCAGAATCACATATGGTTCATCTTCTTTATTCTGAGTTTTGGCAATGGAAACAAACCCTATTACAATAACCAGTAGGAAAATTTCAAAATACTTTTTCAATACACGCAAGTTTCAAATGTAAAGTTAAACCAATTGAGTGACGTTTATAATTTGATAAGTGTTAATGTTCGATTAATAAACGATGAAGAACTCATCTATAAAGTGATAGAAAAATCAGGTTGCTTGTTCAATTATTTTTGAATATTGTTTTCAACTCAGAGTAAACGATGGCAGGCTGGCTTAAGTATTTTAGCGGAGCTAAAAAATAGCGTCAAAGAAGAGGAGCAAGAAGCCTGCAAAGCGATTCTTTTATTTTCTGTTTGAACCCTCTGTTTTTCCAGTCATCTGCTGCAATTTCAATACATTCTTTTTTGTCGTCAGCAAACTGTTCAAGCAGTGTCTCGACAAGATCAGTATCATAAATATAAGCATTGACCTCATGGTTCAGGTCAAAACTTCTGTAGTCCATATTGGCAGTGCCTACTGAGGCAAAATTATCATCAATGATAATTACCTTGGAGTGCATAAAACCCTTTTTGTAGAGAAATATTTTTACCCCTCCCTTTAGTAGTCGATCAACAAAAGAAAGTGATGCCGCCTGGACAATCCAAGAGTCTGACTCGTAAGGAATAAGTAATTCTACCTGTATGTTACTTTTTGCAGCTGTAATTATAGCATCCAGAATGCTCTCGTTGGGAATAAAGTATGGAGTAGCAATCTTGACGCTTTTTTTTGCCGATGTTATGGCAATAAAAAAAGATTCCATTATGCTAGCCAATTCTAAATCAGGCCCACTTGCATTGATCTGAACACAATGATTACCAGTATTTTCTATTTGGGGGAAATAGGAAGCAGTAGATTGAAATTCCTGTTGGGTAACAAATTGCCAGTTAAGCAAAAAAAGAAATTGCAGTGTTTTAACAGCATCTCCTTCAAGTTTCAAGTGTGTGTCTCTCCAATATACTTGGCCAGTTTTACCATTGACATAACGATCATCAAGATTAATACCTCCAGTAAAACCAATTTTTCCATCAACCACTATGATTTTCCTGTGGTCCCGGTAGTTGATTTTACTGGTAAAAGAAGGGAACATTACGGGCATAAATTCTTCAATCAGAATGCCACCTGTTCTCATTTTTTTAAAGAAGGCATTTTTTACACTCAACGAACCTACTCCATCTAAAAGAATTCTAACTTCAACACCTTCCTTTACTTTTTTTAATAGCAGTTCGGAAAGTGGACCTCCAACAGTATCATTATCGAAAATATAATACTCAATATGAATATGTTGTTTGGCTTTTCTTATTGCCTCCATCACTTCGGGAAATTTTTCTTCCCCATTTCTAAGAATGGTTACCTGATTATTCAGGCTCAAAGGAGATAGGTCATTGGACAGGAATCGAACTAGCTTTCGGTATTGGATCCACTTCTTTTCAGATTCGTGCCTTGAGCTGATGACTTCGTTTTTGTCTAAATACTCATGCACATATTGGGCGCCAAAGGCATGGTTGATTAATTGCCGTTTTGCGAATACTTTTCTTTTCCTCTGATTTCGACCAAAGAACAAATAGATGATAATACCCGCAAATGGGAGGAGTAGCAATAGTAACAGATAAGAGTGTGTTTTTAAGGGGTTTCTGTTTTCCAGTAATATATTGATGACGACAAAGAATATGGCAACGTAATAGACAGGTAGGATAAAAGGAGATATTGATTGCCATAACTCAAGCATAACTAAAGATAAGTTACTTGAGCATAGATTTGATAAAAGCCGTGGCAAAATTCAATATTGGGGTAGAAGACATGATTTTGAGTTCTTCCCCTAAACTAGTTTCTTCATCCAGAAACTTGAAAAAGGCCTTAGCTCCGTTTTTCTTAAACATTGGTGTAAATAACTGGTCACCGGTATACTTTCCAGAATGAAGTACATTCAATAATGTAGCATCATACTTTTTAAATCTTGACTTCTGATAAGGAAGGTTTTTAAGAGGGGGATCATTAGTGTCAAGATTTTCAACCACCTTTTTCAAAATCTTTTGACTTCTTAAAAATGTAAAGCCAGTAGATGCTTTGGTGAAACCTCCGTTGGTGCCAATTCTGATTACCTGATCACTCTGTTTTTGTTGAAATGGAAAGTCAGTCATGGGAATAATACCATATTCTTCCTCTAGAATTTTGTGCCTCGGTATCTGCAATGTTTTGATATAATCATTGAGCCTTTTATCGTATTCAGCTGGACTTAACACCTTGTCATTAAAGAGGGTGTATTCAATAAGGGCCTTTTTAGGAGTAAAAGGTAGTACGTAGCCAAAACGACAATCTCCTTCCTGGTCCACATTAAAATCCATATAAGTAAATTGATCTGGATTAAAACAAGGCTGCTCTGTTTCGATAACATAACCCTTGAAGTGTTGCAGTAAGGTTGTGCAGTCCTTACTTAAAAGTGATTTGTAATCAAAAGTACTATCAAATACATATTTGGCCTGGTATTGATTTAAATTGGTTTTGACTATTCCATTGTCTTCAATATTCAGGATTTCTTCTTTGAACCAGGTGATTTGATCACTTTTTGAGAAAACGGCTTTCATAAAAGCATAAAAGTCACTTCCTCTGATCATCTTGTATTTGTAGGGGGTAATATCAAAAGTGCTGTCGAAGCCAGGTCCTGAGAACCTGGCTTGATCCCAGGATTTATAGACCAGATTTTCGAATAAGTTATCACTCTTTTCCCAAAAAGACCAAGTACGATCGTTTTTACTCTTATCGTCTCTGTCGAGGATTAAAACAGTTTTTTTCTTATCTTTCGATCCCATCAACATGTAGGCAAGGGTTAAACCAGCCATACCTGCTCCGGCAATTATATAATCGAACTGCTTCATTTACAGAATAAACTTACAATGATTAATCGTCATTTTAGGCCTTAGTTATTAGTGAATAACCATGATTAACGTGGTTAGTTTAAAATATTTCGAAAATGCTTCTGGGAGAGCATTTTTTGAAAACTTATTAAATTGTTGCCCCTGTTAAGGGATTTGAATGAACAAAACAACCGTCATATGCCTGCTGCTGGCATCATGCCTGCTATCCTCATGCGCTGTGCAAATGATTTGCCCTGCCTATCAGTCTGCGTTTGTTCTTGACGAATCCGAACAAGAGAAGTTATACTCATTATTTACTGTAGTTGAAGGAGATACTGTTCCTAAAAGGCCTTATGGATTCCGGTTTAAGGCTGAAGATGGAGATACCTTAATGGAGAAGTTTATGAAAGGTACTTCCGGGAGTGGTTTCAGAGTTCAAAGAGGTAGAGTTCACTCCTTGGAAAAGTATGGTTTTACTTATGAAAACAGGGTGAAAGAGAAGCTGTGGGCAAGGGTTTTCAGAGGTAAAGAGAAACCGGTTCTGGAAAATCCATATTTGTTTGATCGAATTACTAAGAAAAAGCCTTTCTATAAACTTGACAAGCTGGAGACAAAGCTTGTACACTTTAACAGAACCCGATACGATAGTTTACTTAGAGCTCGGGTTAATAGAGGTGATACTACAAGATATGATAGCCTTATGGCTGAAATGGCTCAGTATCCTTCTGCCATAAGAGTTCAATATGCGCCTTTGTTAAGAGGAGGGTTCAACAACGAACAGGAGCAGTATAATAAACGCTTTGGGGAGCATTTCCTGAAAATGGAAGAGATAAAGGCTGAAGAGCCTATAGACTCTGCATCATTACTGGCTCTCCAATCAGACACGGTATCGGTTGATACTGCTTCTAAAAAGAAGCGAGGGTTGGGCTTGTTTAAGAAGAAGAACAAACCACCTAAGCCTAAAAAAGAGAAAAAGAAAAGGCGCAAAAAGAACAACGAGGAGGGAGTCCTCGAAGAAGAGGATAATTAATTTTTTTCAGGGGGTGGGGTAATTGTAATGTTAACGGATTCATCTGTAAACATTACAATTATGAAAACATCGAAGCACATCTTACTATTCCTCAGCCTATTTCTATCAGTTGCCATATTCAGTTGTGATAAGGAAGATAGTGGTGATGAAACACCAATTGATAATAGTGATCAGACCAGAAGAAGAGGATTGGTTGCTAAGTATTCTGTTGCGGGTAATAATATAACACTCATCCAAAGTGGCCCCGCTTCTAAAGGCTTTTTCAATGAGTCGAGACAAAAGGAATTCTGGAGCTTCTTTACAAGCATTATCCCTGCCGAAGCCAGAAGTGTGATGAAAGAACTGGAGCTTTTTGCTGACCCAGAGGATGGAACAGCAGCCTATGTAGCACCACTCGATCAGAATAACCTGAGTGTTTGGGAAATGGGACATAATCTGGATTTTGTTTGGGATAACAACAATCAGTTTGTGAAAGCGGAAAGTGCGTATACTTCTATCCATGAAGTAGCTCATTTGCTGACCTTAGACCATACTCAGGTAGATGTTAATGGGAATAACTGCGGTACTTTCCATACAGGGGAGGGGTGCAGTAACTCGGGTTCATATATCAATCAGTTCTTTAGCAGGTTTTGGGGAGATATTTACCAGGAGAATCAACAAATCGGGCAAGATGACCTTGAAGGTTATGCAGCTTTTTACAGAAAGTATAGAGATAGATTTGTTTCTGAATATGCTGCTACTAACCCGGGAGAAGACATAGCAGAATCTTTTGCCACATATGTGGTGGGTGATGTGCCAACTGGCAACTCAGTGGCTTCTCAGAAAATCAGGTTCTTCGACAGCTTTCAGGAGTTAGTTGCCCTAAAACAAAAAATCAAAGCCAATATCAACTTTGATGTTAATCTTAATAATATCAGAGGAGTACGTTCACAAAGGTTTATGGCTCAGAAAGGCGGAAAAGCAAACTTATAGTGGTGATCATCAAATGGTCAATTTAGTGTCGATTGAAAGAGGCCTCCGGGCCTCTTTTTCTATTTCAACAAAAAAAGAGCTCCGGTTTTGGAACTCTTTTTTCATGGAATACAGAGGTTCTTAAACCACCAAATTCACAATTTTCTTAGGTACTACAATCACCTTTTTAGGAGACTTGCCTTCTAGCCATTTCTGAACGGTTTCATTGGCCAGTGCTGCACTTTCAATTTCATCTTTACTCAGACTTGCAGCTAGTTTGATTTTAGTACGCATTTTACCATTAATCATTACTGGGTATTCCAGTTCATCTTCAGCCAGGTAGGCCTCATTAAAATCCGGGTATTGAGCTTCGATAATGCTGGTATCATTGCCTAATAGTGACCATAACTCTTCGGTAATATGAGGGGCATAAGGAGAAACAATAATAACCAGTTTTTCCAGAATATCACGTTTGTTGCACTTAAGTGCTGATAACTCATTTACGCAAATCATAAAGGTACTCACAGAAGTATTGAAGGCGTATCGCTCAATATCTTCCTGAGCTTTCTTAATGGCTTTGTGCAGCGATTTTAGTTCTTCCTTGGTGGGCTCTGCATCGGATACATTCAAGTTGCCTTGCTCATCATGGAAAAGTCTCCATAGTTTACTTAGGAACTTTCTTACTCCATCGATACCATTGGTATTCCAAGGTTTGAATTGCTCCAGTGGCCCCAGGAACATTTCATAAAGCCTTAAAGTATCAGCACCATAACGTTCTATAATGTCATCAGGATTAACCACATTATACTTGGATTTTGACATCTTTTCAATCTCCCAACCACAGATGTACTTGCTGTCTTCCAGAATAAATTCAGCATCTTTCAAATCAGGTCTCCAGTTTTTGAAACCCTCCAAATCAAGCTCATCATTCCGGCAAAGGCTTACATCTACATGCATCGCTGTAGTGTCATAATCTTTTCTCAATCCTTTAGATACAAACTTGTTTTCTCCTTTGATCCGGTATACAAAGTTCGATCTACCCTGGATCATACCCTGGTTGATCAGTTTTTTGAAAGGTTCTTCCTGATTTACATGCCCTAAGTCAAATAAGATTTTATTCCAGAATCTGGAGTAGAGTAAGTGACCAGTAGCATGCTCAGAACCTCCTATATACAAGTCGACATTTTCCCAATACTGCTGAATGTCTTTAGCAATGAAAGCATCATTATTGTGTGCATCCATGTATCTGTACCAATACCAGCTAGAGCCTGCCCAGCCCGGCATAGTGCTCAGCTCCAATGGATACGACTCACTGTCTCCGGAAGGGGAGTAGGTGAAGTTTTCCGCCCTGCCTAGCGGTGGATCACCATCTTCAGTTGGTAAATACTTATCAATTTCTGGAAGAATTACCGGTAAATCTTTTTCTTCTACCAGATAAGGAATGTCGTTTTTGAAGTAGACCGGAACCGGTTCACCCCAATACCTTTGACGAGCAAAAATAGCATCGCGAATACGGTAGTTCACTTTTCCTTTACCAATGCCTTTCTCTTCCGCAAACTCAATAGCTTTGGCAATAGCAGCTTTGCAAGAAAGACCATTCAAGAAGTCTGAATTGATCATCTCACCTTCTTTAGTAGGATCAGCATTTTCACTGATGTCGGCATCTTTGATTACCGGAACTATAGGAAGGTCAAAATGCTTGGCAAAGTCATAATCTCTCTGATCACCACAAGGAACGGCCATTACTGCTCCCGTACCATAACCAGCCAATACATAATCTGCTACCCAAACAGGTATCTTTACACCATTGAATGGATTAATGGCATAACTTCCGGTAAAAACCCCAGAGATGTTTTTCACATCACTCATTCTGTCTCTTTCCGAACGAGATGCGGCTTCTTCAACATAGGCTTCAACAGCCTCCTTTTGTTCAGGAGTTGTTAATGCTTTTGTTAAATCACTTTCGGGAGCTAAGGAAAGAAATGTTACTCCGAAAATCGTATCGATTCGAGTGGTGAATACTTCGATTTTAGCGTCTGAATTTTCAACAGGAAAGGCTAGTTCCGCTCCAATTGATTTGCCAATCCAGTTACGCTGCATTTCCTTTAATGGATCAGACCAATCAATGCTATCCAAACCTTCTAGTAATCTTTCAGCATAAGCAGTGATTCTCATACTCCACTGCTTCATGTTTTTTCGGATTACAGGAAACCCGCCTCTTTCAGAGAAGCCATCTTTTACCTCATCGTTAGAAAGTACAGTACCCAGTTCCGGGCACCAGTTTACCGCAGTCTCAGAGAGATAAGTTAGTCTGTATTTCAATAGTGTTTCTTGCTGAGTTTTTTCATCCCAACTATTCCATTCGTCAGCAGAGAACTTTGGAGTGTCTTCATCGCAAGCTGCGTTTATTTCACCATTCCCTTTGGCTGAAAACTTTTCAATTAATAAATCGATATGCTCCGCTTTATTCTTGTCGTAGTTGAACCAACTATTGAATATTTGCATAAAGATCCATTGTGTCCATTTATAGTATGAAGGGTCACAAGTTTGTACCTCCTTGTCCCAATCAAACGCAAAACCAATGTTTTTCAATTGCTCTTTGTAGCGTGCAATATTCTCTTTGGTAGTAATTGCAGGGTGTTGTCCTGTTTGTATAGCATATTGCTCGGCAGGTAATCCAAAGGCATCGAAACCCATGGGGTGAAGTACATTGAAGCCTTTATTTCTTTTAAATCGGGAAACAATGTCACTGGCAATATAACCTAGCGGGTGACCAACGTGCAGACCAGCTCCAGATGGATATGGAAACATGTCTAATGCATAGAACTTAGGTTTTGAAGTGTCTGTTGTTGCTTTGAAAGTTTCCTGATTCTTCCAAAACGCCTGCCATTTAGGCTCTATTTCGCGATGATTATATTCAGCCATTGCCGCTTAACCGATTTTCTAGTTTAAAGTCTGCAAAAATAGTGTTTTTAGTACCTTAATAAATGATTTTTGGTAATAATCATTCGATTTTAATGAGAGCCATTATCTTTGATGAATTAATACATCTCTATGTTCGGACTGTTTAAAAAGAAACCTAAGGAAAAGCCGCTTCCAAAACTGTTGGATTTAAATAACAACCCCATTGTAGAAGGTGCTGTAGTCAAGTCACTTCGTTATCAGTTAGGAGAATGTACAGTAGAACTGGAAGGAATGGAGTACTTCTATGTATCGAAGAACAATGGAGAGCGTGTAAGTTATACCAAAATGGTGGATGCTATTACCGAGAACCAAAAGGTAATCCTGATTACTGAGGAAGATAAGTGATCAAAATTTTGATCCTTGTTTTGCTGATCAGTGGATAAAAAGTTCTATTGATATGAGCTTTTTGGCACAAACTTCGTTAGAGTAACCAAAAAGTACATCATTATGATCAGGCATATCTCAATTCTATTTTCTCTTTTACTTGTAATGAGCTGTTCAGCAGAGGCTCAGTTATTAAAAAAGGCTAAAAACTTACTTGGTGGTAAAGAGTTTTCAAAAGAAGAAGCAGCCAATGCTTTGAAAGAAGCTTTTATTCAGGGAACTGGAAAGGGGGTTAATCTTTTGTCACAGCTTGATGGCTACTATGGAAATCCGGAGATAAAGATTCCAGTTCCTGAAGACGCTAAGAATGTGGAGAAAAAGCTAAGGGCAATTGGTTTAGGAAAAGAAGTAGATAAGGCTGTTGAATCCTTGAATAGAGCTGCCGAAGATGCTGCTTCCGAAGCTAAAGATATTTTTGTCACAGCTATAAAAGGGCTTACAATTAGTGATGCGATTAACATTGTAAAAGGCGAACCAGATGCTGGAACCAGATTTTTAGAAAATCAAACTACAACTGATCTGACCAGGAAATTCAACCCGATTATTAATGCTTCTTTGGAGAAGGTAAATGCGACAAAGTACTGGAGCGATATAATGAAGAAGTACAACAAGATTCCTTTTGTAAAGAAGGTAGAGACAGACCTGACAGCATATGTAACACAAAAGGCCATTGACGGGCTCTTTGTTATGATAGCTAAAGAGGAGTTGAATATTCGTAAGAACCCTGCTGCAAGAACTACTGAACTGCTTAAGAAGGTTTTTAAGTAGTGATGGTTTGATAATCAAGAGTTTGTGCTTTTTGAGTATATTCAGTGCAAACCTTGAATTGCTAACTATGAAAAACGTTACCCTGATATTACTAGTTTCGATTAGTTTCTCAATCTCATCATTTGCTCAAGAGACCAAAGCCAAGAAGCTTAAACTAGTTAAACCCAAAAAAGAGAAACTTTATGACCCAACAGCTGATGCGAAAGCTGATATAGCTGTAGCAGTGGAAAAAGCCAATAAAGAGGGGAAACATGTATTGATTCAGTTCGGAGGAAACTGGTGTGGGTGGTGTATCCTATTTCATGATAAGGTAGAAGCGAATGACACGCTGAGAACGGCCATGAACGAGAGCTACGTGACGGTACTGGTAAATTGGAGCATGGAGAACCAGAATGAGGAAATCTTTGAGAAGTACGGTCATCCTGAACGCTTTGGGTTTCCTGTTTTTATTGTTTTAGACGCAGAAGGGAATCGTCTTCATACACAAAATAGTGCCTATTTAGAAGAAGGATCAGGGCATAGCACAAGGAAAGTGCTAGAGTTTTTCAGACATTGGTCACCAGCAGCACTCGATCCAAAGACCTATAAACGTTAACATGGTTTGGCTTGGAGATACAAGAG
The DNA here is from genome assembly GCA_947493005.1 of uncultured Roseivirga sp. Taxonomy (GTDB): domain Bacteria; phylum Bacteroidota; class Bacteroidia; order Cytophagales; family Cyclobacteriaceae; genus Roseivirga. The sequence continues at coordinate 150,391 of CANLOY010000006.1, read as the reverse complement.
GGTGTCCTAAAAGGTATGTTGGAAATGGAAATTAATTTCTAACATTTTAATAGTATTTAAGACACCCTTTTTAATTACTTGTTGGGCTGAGGAGTGGTTCTCAAATATGGTTTTATCACCTTGTGCCCTTTAGGAAATCTTTCAGGTATGTCTTCTGTAGGAATTGCTGGCGCAACAACTACATCTTCACCATCTTTCCAATCGGCAGGCGTTGCCACACTATAGTTGGCAGTTAATTGCAAAGAGTCTATTACACGTAAAAGCTCATCGAAATTTCTACCTGTAGAAGCAGGATATGTTAATGTCAGTTTGACTTTTTTGTCGGGCCCTATAATAAACACAGACCTTACTGTAAGTGTATTATCTGCATTCGGATGAATCATATCATAGAGACTAGCAACATTTCTGTCGGAGTCTGCTATAATTGGAAAGTTTACAGAGGTATTCTGTGTCTCATTAATGTCATTGATCCAACCATTGTGAGAGTCAAGATCGTCCACGGATACAGCAAGAACTTTAACATTTTTCTCTGCAAACTTATTCTTTAATTGAGCAGTTCTGCCAAGTTCTGTTGTACAAACAGGAGTGTAATCAGCAGGGTGTGAAAAAAGCATTCCCCAGCTATCGCCAAGCCATTCATGAAAATTAATTGTCCCCTCAGTAGTTTGAGCGGTGAAGTCGGGAGCTATGTCCCCAAGTCTTATTGCCATCTTATTTGATTTAAAGGTTAATCTCTAAATAAACATAGGGGGTAATTATTAGTTCAATGGCAGAGTCTAAATGTGATGGATGGTTGCAGGACTTTAAAGCCTGAATGAAAGTGAAGCACCGAAGAGAGAAATCCCCCCTTGTCCAACTTCTTCGCCACTGGTGACAATGTTTACCTCATAGCCAAAGGCAACGATGAATCCCAGTTTGATCTTGTTATCATTTAACAGAAAGTCATATCCAATTCCAGCGGTGGGTTGAAAAACGCTAATATCACTGTTGCCAGTTCTTAAAGGGGAGTTGTCTTGCCAGTCAATATCCAGAAACCACGTACCCATTCTAACTTCGGCAAACCAGCCATATCTATCGGGTTTTAAATAGTGCTTATATGCTAAAGTGAAACCTGGACCACTTCCGTTTTCTTTGTCGTGCTCTCCGAAGTTTTGTCTTCTGGCAATGTTGTAGCCCAGTTTTCCAATAAATTCCCCTTTATCAGATAATGGCCAACTGGCTTTAGCATTTATAATAGTTCCCGCTGGGTATAATTGAATTTCCATTCCCGCAAACTCCATTTTTTTATCAGAAGACTCTTGCCCCAACATGGAGAAGGAGAGAAGTGTGAGGAAGAAGACTGTTATAATCTTTTTCAAAACTATTGGAGAAAAGTGAAGTTGTAATTAGCTATGAAATTCCAGATCACCACAATGCCAATAGCGATCAGCTTGGCCCAGTAGAAATTCATGTTTCTTTTATTAATCAAAAGATAGATGATCAAGGTATTTATACCAAGACCTATAAGAGCAAAACTCAAGTATTTTGAATACTGGACTAGTTCATCAGGACTTTGATCGTTGAATGTCCATAGTTTATTGAAGAAGAAATTGGAAGTAGCAGCACAAAGAAAACCGAGTCCATTGGCAACATACTTGTTAATTTTAATCTTCTCTTTTCCGAGAAAAGTGATTCCATAATCAATGGACATGCCTGATAGGCCTACCAAACAGAATCTGAAAAATTTAAATCCGATATCAATCATTAGTAGCTGTTCTCAGAAAAGAACTCACAAATATGTCGAAGAAATTTGATTTCGTGAAAACCATTACTTTTGTGACCAATATCTTGAGACCTTAATACTAGTAATGTCCTTTAATCTTTCGGACAATTCGTCCAATAAGCCGATTTATGTTTTTTTCGGTATCTGGTTCATTATCGGAATGATCCAGAACTACTTTACAGATGTCAGTGGAGAGGAAGCCTATTATTGGCTGTTTTCTCAGTTTCTTGATTGGGGGTATTTAGATCACCCCCCAATGGTGGGTGTGGTAACAGCTCCCGGGTATTGGCTTTTTCCTAATGCCATGGGCCTTCGCCTTGGTATGCTGGTGATCAATATATTGACAATGTTGGTGGTTTGGAAAACCGCTGGAAGCAAAGATAATAAACTGCTTATCTGGATATTTGTTGCCTGCTTACCTGTACAGGCAGGAGCATTTCTTGTAAAAACAGATGTGCCTCTTTTGCTTTTTGTGGCACTGTTTTTCTACTTCTATAAACAGTATCTAAAAGAGGATAACTTTAAGACGGTAGCACTCATGGCATTCTCTATTGCCATGATAATGATGAGCAAACACCATGGTTTTTTAATAGTACTCTTTACCGTAGTTTCTAACGTTAAGCTGCTTACCAGAAAGTCGTTTTGGCTTACTGTTCTTTTGACGGTGGTGTTTATGCTTCCGCATACTTACTGGCAGTATATGAATGATTTTGCGACCATAAAATTTCATCTCTATAACAGAATAGATATGGGATTTAGCTGGGAGAGTCTTGCCTATTATTTAGGTATTCAACCTATCGTTTTCGGGCCTTTTATAGGTTTCTTGTTGTTTGCTGCTAGCTACAATAACCGTTTCAAATCTGATTTTAACAGAGCGCTGAAATATACTATAGCAGGGGTTCTGGTTTTCTTTTTGATTTCAACATTCAAGGTAGAGTTCCATAAGCACTGGACGAGTATTCTAACCGTTCCACTCATTCTTTTGGGACATGAATATATTGCCACGAATGAAAGGTGGAGACTTTGGATTAAGCGTTTGGCAATAGTTACTGTTGTGCTGATTGTACCTGCACGTATTTATTTGATGTATGATTTCTTTCCTAAATCGTTAACAAAGGATTGGGATGTATTGCACCATTGGGATACCTGGGGCGAAGAGGTAAAGGAGTTAAGCGGTGGTTTACCCATTATGTTTAATAATCATTATGAACGTGCTTCGAGATATTCCTACCTCACAATGGATATCGTACACTGTTATAATACATTTGATTATCGAGAGACACAGCATGATCTATTACCATTGGAAGAAGAACTACAGGGTAAATCAGTTTTTCAGATTAATAGATTCAGAGATACTACAAGATATCAGGATCACCTCACTGAGATAGGAAAGGGGATTCATTATAGGGTCATCAAAAATTTCAGAAGTTTTAGAAAGGTAAAAGTTGAAATTGAGAATGCTGAAAAAGACTATACCTTCAAAGCAGGGGAGAAAGTTAAGCTTGACTTGAAGCTTACAAACAACTATGATCGTCTGGTTGATTTTGCTTCAGCAGGGGAACGTCAGGTGGTTTTAAATGTGCACTATCTTAAAGGACTAACTCCTGTTGGTTTGCAACAGTTAGAAGTATTAACGGGAACCATGTCTGAGGGGGAGGAACGTGAGTTAGTGGTCGATTTGAAAATCCCAGAGTTAAGTGGAGAGTTTGATATCAGGTTTTCTATTCAGGTGGGCGAAATTGAACCTCCTATTAACAGTAAAAAATATAAAGTGGAGATCGATTAAAACCGATCTCCTGTTTTTGCCTTTGGGTTCCCTGCTTTATCAAAACGCTGAGCTAATTGGTATTCTGTTGAGCCAATAGAGATAATCATTCCAAGAAACAAGGCAACAAGGGTTACATATAGTGATACTTCTCCCTGGAAAATAAAGTAGCTCAGAATCTGAATCGTAACTGTCCCTATGGATGTCCACATCATCATGTTACCTCCAAAATCATTGGCAAAATCCCAGGTGGCCTGACTTTTCATAGATCTTTTGGTTCGGTATCCCATCATTCCATTTGGAGATTCCGGCCTTACCAGTTTGCCCAGAGTAGCAACCAATAATGACGAAAAGCCTAGCATGAAGTGAGTAATAAGTAATTCTGAGTTTTCCATTTGAATTAGTTTTCAGTATCGTTGTTTGTTTTTTTCTTAAGCCTTCCTGCATCTTTCAACGCTTTGTTAACCAACCATTCTATTTGCCCATTAGTACTACGGAACTCATCGGCAGCCCACTTTTCAACTGCCGATAAAAGCTCCGGATCTAACCTTAGCACAAATGGTTTTTTCTTGGCCATGGCTTAATACTTTTCTTTACCTAAGACTAGATATGCTCCTTGAGTCATACTGGTGATAACGCGCCAACCTTGCGCGGCTAATTCGTTCAACCTTTTTTCAAACTTTTCGGGTTTCTCAAAAGCCCCTTTGGTTACTAGTTTATACTGCATTTCTTAATGATTTAAAGTTCCTGCATTAACAACTGGAGAGGCCGACTTATCTGAGCAAAGCACAACCATTAGGTTACTTACCATTGCGGCCTTTTTCTCTTCATCTAAATCTACTATGCTTTTGGTGTTTAGTTCTTCAAGAGCTGTCTCTACCATGCCAACGGCTCCTTCTACTATTTTGAAACGGGCAGCCACAATAGCAGTTGCTTGTTGCCTTTGAAGCATAGCACTTGCAATTTCTTCGGCATAGGCTAAGTACCCAATTCTTGCTTCAATAACTTTGATTCCTGCAATGGCCAGCCTTTCTGTTAATTCTTCCTCAAGGTTATGATTGACCTCTTCCATACCGGATCTTAACGTGATCTCAGTATCATCTTCAAAGTTGTCATAGGCAAATGTATTTGCCAGTTTCCTAACTGCGGCATCGGACTGTACCCTTACAAAATGCTCATAGTCGTTTACATCAAAAGCCGCTTTGTAAGTGTCTTCAACCTGCCAAACAAGGATTACGCTGATTAGGATAGGGTTACCAAGTTTGTCATTTACTTTAACGCGTTCACTATCAAAGTTGTGAGCTCGAAGAGAAATCTTCTTTTTAACAAAGAAAGGGTTGACCCAGAAAAAGCCATTCTTTTTTACTGTTCCCCTGTAATCTCCAAAGAAGATCATAACTCTTGATCTGTTTGGCTGTATGGTGAAGAAACCTGGTAGCATAAGAAAGAACACGATAAACAGTAATGCAAAAGCCGGATTATGCGTAACGACCAATCCGACAATAGCGCCAATGAAAATGAGAAGAGTGATGGCTAGTATGCCAAAACCAGACATAGGGTTCATTTGAGTTTCGTGATTCTTCATAGGAGTAAATTTAAAGTGATATTAAAGTGATATCAAAAAGTAATCAAATATACGGAATGGTTTTAAAAAAGGTTTCGAGTACTTAATCTTTTGTTATGTCTTTGAGCGAGTAATACTAAATTCGAGCATGATTAGTGAAATAAGCAGACCTACACTTTTATTGGATATAGCAAGAGTTAGGAAGAATATTGATAATATGCTCAGCAGAGCAAAGAGACTGGGAGTTGATCTCGTTCCTCACTTTAAAACTCATCAGTCTAAAGAGGTAGGTACTTATTTTACAGAAAGAGGTGTAAGAGCCATTACCGTGTCTTCAGTTTTAATGGCTGAATATTTTGCTGAGAATGGATGGAAAGATATTACTATAGCATTTCCATTTAATCGTCTGGAAACACAAGCGATTAACAGGCTTATTGAAAACAATGTGAAAGTTAAATTACTGGTAACTGATAAGGACACTGTTCGGCATTTGGCAAAGCATCTGAACGGTGGAGTGGAGTTGTTAATAGAGGTAGATGCTGGTTATAAGAGGTCAGGGGTAGATGCTTCGAATCATGCGCTTGTAAAGAGTATAGTAGAAGAAATTTCAGCCCAGGATAATGTGAGTCTTTATGGGTTATATTGTCATCCAGGAGATACATATCATGCTGAAAGTCTTGAAGAGATCAAGCTAATCTGGAGTTCAGCAATTGATAAACTGAATACTCTAAAGACGGTATTATCGCCTATGTGTGAAGAACTGAGAATTCGGATGGGAGATACACCAGGGTGTTCAGTTGTTGGGCATATGGAAGGAATAGACGAGATAGGCCCTGGTAACTTTGTTTTCTTCGACTTAGTGATGAATTACCTGGGTGTTTGTAGTGAAGACGAAATCGCAGTTGCCGTTGCATGTCCTGTGGTAGCTAAGTATGCAGAGCGTGGGGAGATTGTCATTCACGGAGGTGCAGTCCATTTCTCGAAAGACCACCTTTTTGATGGTAAGGAACAGAAGTTTTTCGGAGAGATGGTAGTTATCGAAGAAAATGGATGGTCTTCTATTATTCCAGAAGCAAAGCTAATATCCATTTCTCAGGAACATGGAATACTTAAAGTGAATGAAGAGGTGTTCGATACTTTGGCTATTGGAGATGTAGTGGGTATTCTACCTATCCATTCGTGCCTAACGGCAAATCTAATGAAGGGCTACCTGACCTTCAGTAATGAGTGGTTTGAGCATGCGTAGAATGAGTTGAATATTTATTTTTCTGGTTCTGCAACATTGTGCGGTTAAATCACATCTTACTGATAAGTTAACTGATTTTTTATGCTCGTTTACCGAGTGACAGCTACAGTTAACCGATACCTGCTTATAGAATGTATATCTGTATGCTAGGTTAGCAACCAATAAGGTCAAAACTCAAAACAATGATTAAAAACTACTTCAAAGTTGCGTTCAGAAACCTGTTCCGCAACAAATTCTACTCACTTTTAAATATTAGTGGATTGGCAATAGGTATAGCCTGCTGCTTGTTGATTGTTCTGTTCGTGACTGATGAACTCAGTTATGACAGTTACTACGAAAACTCTGATAACACTTACAGACTAACTATGGCAGGTGCTCTTAATGGATCTGCATTTGACTTAGCTGTAGTTGGTGCTCCAGTAGGACAAGCCCTACTTGAAGATTATCCAGAGGTAATCAATTATGGGAGGTTTAGAGAAAGAGGGTCGCCATTCATTAGAAGAGGGGATAATGTGTTTAAGGAGGAAGCTTTTGTTTGGGCCGATCACTCTGTACTCGATATATTCGATATTGAGCTAGTACAGGGTGATCCAGAGACTGCTTTAAAGCAACCAAAATCTCTGATTATGAGCGAAACTGCAGCTGAAAAGTATTTTGGGAATGGTGAAGTTGTTGGACAAATCATAGAGTTTGGTACTGAGAAGGATTATAAGGTAACAGGCGTTTATAAGGATATTCCTAGTAATACCCACTTTGATTTTGATGTGATAGGGTCTATGGAAACTTTAGATGATGCTAAGCAAACGACCTGGTTAAGCATGAATTTTCAGACTTATGTGGTGTTGACAGAAGGTGCTGACTTGGAGAAAATGGCTTCTCTTTTTCCAGCAATGTTGAAAAAATACATGGGGCCTGATGTTAAGAAATTCTTAAATACAGATTGGGAAGATCTTGAGCAAAATGGTACCTCATTGGCATTTGGCATGCAACCTGTAAGAGACATTCACTTACATTCTGATTTGCAGGGCGAGCTTGATGCCAATAGTGATATTAAGTACGTCTATATATTTTCAGCGATTGCTTTCTTTATCTTATTGATTGCTTGTATCAACTTTATGAACCTGTCTACAGCGCGCTCTGCCCATAGAGCAAAAGAAGTGGGAATCAGAAAAGTATTAGGTTCTGTGAAATCTCAATTGATTAACCAGTTTCTTGCCGAATCAATCTTGATAAGCTTTATTTCTTTTGTGCTAGCCATTGGGCTTGCATATGTGGCCGTTCCTTTCTTTAATGATTTAGCTGATAAAGAGCTGTCAATTCCTTTTACTAACCCATTGTTTTTAGCTGCTGTTTTTAGTGGAGTGTTAATAGTTGGGTTTTTGGCAGGTAGTTATCCTGCATTCTTCTTGTCTGCTTTTCAGCCTGTTAAGGTTTTAAAAGGAGCATTAAGTTCTGGAATGAAAAGTGGGGCCTTAAGAAATGTATTGGTGGTAATACAATTTTGTACGTCTATATTTCTTGTTATTGGTACGTTAGTTATACTTAACCAACTCAGTTACATCCAGGGAAAGAATCTTGGGTTTGACAGAGACCAGGTTTTGATCATTAATGATGCTTATCTGGCACGTGGAAATACACAAGCATTAAAAACCGAAATGGAAGCACTTCCTGAAGTGAAATCTGCATCTTTAAGCGGTTACTTGCCTACACCTTCAAACAACAATATGAATGTGTTTCTAAAAGGTATTGTTCCAACTCAGGACAATCAGGTGTTGATGAATGAATGGATCGTTGATTATGAATATCTGGGAACAATGGGCATGGAACTTGAAGGTGGAAGAAACTTTTCTCGCGACTTTCCGACAGATTCATTAGGGATAATAATAAATGAAGCAGCGGTTAAAGAGTTTGGTTTTGAAGAGCCTTTAGGAGAGACGATTGGAACCTTTGTGGATATGGAAGGTACTATTCAAGGTTATAAAATAGTAGGCGTAGTAAAGAACTTCCACTTTGAAACATTGAAGAACAGAATAGCTCCACTTGCCATGCGATTAGGGAACAGTACTAGTTTACTAAACCTAAAAGTAAATACTGATAATTATGCCTCTTTACTGGATAAAATTGAAGCAAGCTGGACAGAATTGGCTCCAAATCAACCATTTGAAACGTCATTTTTGGATGCACGATTTGAAAGAATGTATGATGAAGAACAGCGTTTAGGACAAATATTTGGTGTATTCGCTGGTTTAGCTATAGTAATTGCGTGTCTTGGTTTATTTGGCTTGGCTTCTTATACTGCAGAGAATAGAATTAAAGAGGTTGGTATTAGAAAGGTACTTGGAGCTAATGTTGGACAGTTAGTATACCTGCTTTCCAGAGATATGGGTAAACTTGTACTGATTGCCTTTGTAATAGGAGCGCCTTTGGCCTGGTATGCCATGGATAATTGGCTGCAAGGTTTTGAATACAGAACATCAATGCATTGGACTATTTTTGCGTTGACAGCGTTTGGTGCTTTGTTTATTGCTTTAGCCACAATGAGCTATCAATCTTTGAAAGCAGCAGTAAGCAATCCAGTGAAGTCACTAAGAACAGAATAACAAGGATTCATATGTCAGAAAAGCAGTTTGTCATCAAACTGCTTTTTTTATGCTCATTGGTATAAGAAAGTTCAATCAAAATGGTTAGAATAGTGGTCTTTCTTATCAAATGAAACCTGTAGCCAAATTACCAGTTATAATCTGGGTTTTCTTGACTCTTCTAGTATACAGCAGTGTACTAATTTCGCCTACCACATTTAGGTTCTCAGGCCTTATCTCATTTGGTATTCCTTTTGTACTGCTTCTGAATTTGTTATTTCTCATTATCAGTCTTGCTTTTAAATCCAAACTGGGCTGGGTAGCATTTATTCTAATTGTTTGTGGCTGGCCATTTATCAATGTTGGTGTTTCATTTAATAGTGGAGGAGATATGACTAGTGATGGAATTAAGGTACTTAATTTTAACATCATGCGGTTTAACTACAGTCACACCAAGGATGTAAACCGAAAGATTATCTCTTTTATTGAAGAAAATGATGCAGATATTGTTTGTCTTCAAGAGTTTGCAGCAACAACTGCTAATTATGAGGCTATTAAGCGCACACATAGTTATGAAGTCTTTTTGGGAGGCTATTCCAATAGCTTTGCAATTTTCTCAAAATATCCCATTGTAACAGGAGGGGCGCTTTATGATGCAGGGGTGACTAATAATATTCTATTCACTGATTTACAAATAGGACCAGATACGGTAAGGGTTTACAATGTGCATCTTGAATCAATGAGCATTAATCCAGAAACCATCCAGACTACTGATGGGATTAAAAAAGAGTATGAAAGTGTAAAGAATAAATTTATTAAAGCCAGCGTAAGCAGAGCGAGGCAGGTTAAGGATCTGGTAGAACATTCTTTAAAGTGTAAGTATCCTGTTCTAATCACAGGGGATTTTAATGATGTGCCATTTAGCTACAATTATTTCCAATTGAGAAAGCACTATTCCAATGCTTTTGAAAAGAAAGGTAAAGTGCTTGGAGCTACCTTTAATAACAAGCTACCTTTCCTAAGAATAGATAATCAGTTTTATTCCAATGAGTTTACTTTGAAAGCCTTCAAGACCATAAATAATGTCTATTATTCCGATCACTTTCCTCTAATAGGTATTTATGAGTTAAGTCGTTAACTTAGACGTTTAGAATAGGATTTTTATGACTTCGGACAAAACTAAACTAAGAAGATCGAGTACTGAAAAAGTAGTTGCTGGCGTATGCGGAGGCTTTGCTGAGCGGTTGGGTTGGGACGCAACCTTAGTTAGGTTTATTTATGTCTTGATATCCATTTTTACTGCCGGGCTTCCGGGCTTTATTGTGTATTCAATATTCTGGGTTGCCTTACCAAGTGATTAGCTCGCCTGATCAACCATTGACCACTGAAACAAAAATTTCATGAAACAAATTTTAATTGCTTGCCTGGTCTGTTTCGTTATTGCAATAATTCCTTCATGCAATGTGAAGTATTTTGAAGAAACAGAGTTTGGAGACATTATTTGGGATCCTTCTATTGCTTTACCAATTGGAGAAATTACCTACACGGTAGAAGAACTCTTTGATGAGTTGAACGATGCAGGAGCCAATGTAGGTTCAAATGATGAGAATGTAATTACACTTACTTATCAAGAAGCTTTGCAGTCTCAGAGCGCATCTGCTTTTTTAGCAGTTCTGGATCAGAATTTTGGAGCCTCCCTTTCAGCAGGTGTAAACCTAAGTAACCCTGCAGTAACAGCTACAATTTCGGCTTCTCAACTTTTTGAATTTGACTTAAGCCAAAGAGGTGCGGAAGCGTATGATAGCATTTTCTTTAAATCTGGTAACTTCAATTTTACAGCAAGTTCAGACTTTAATGCTCAAATTAATTTTACAGCCACTTTTATCTCTTTAGAAAAGAATAATACTCCTTTAGTAATCAGTGGAAGTCTTACCCCAGGTGGTGGAGGCTTCAATCAAGCTGAAGACTTATCTGATTTTATTGGCCTTTTCAATGAAGATGCTTCAGGAAACCCATCTTCTAGTAAGTTCTTAATAAGGCTGGAGTATGATGCTATTGTGACACCAACTTCCAGTATTACGGCAACTGACAGGTTGACCTTCAGTTTGGGGATTGCTAATACAACATTTAAGAGCGTTTACGGAAATGTAGGAAATCAAGCTCTGGCGGTGAACTTTCAAGTAGTTAACCTTGATTTCTTTGAGAATTTTGATGCAGGAAATATCAGATTTGACGACCCAAGAATCAAATTTATTTTTGACAATAGTTTTGGGTTCCCGTTGGGAATCAATTTTCAGGAAGTAGCTGCAGTCAGTGAAACAGGAGCTATTATTCCTTTACAGGGGAGTGTGGTAAATAACCAGCAGGTTATTGTTGCGCCAACGGTTGCTCAAGAAGGACAAATAGTGAGGACAGAAATAGAACTAAATAGAACCAATTCCAATATCAACGACCTAATCTCTTCCAAACCTCGAAAAGTAATTATGGAAGTAGAAGCTGAGTCTAATCCAGCAGCTGCTGGAGGTGTTTACAATTTTGTAAATGATGAAAGTATCCTGGATGTCCAGATTGAGATTGAAATTCCACTAGAGTTAAATATCAATGCGCTCAAAGCTGAAGAGGTTGTAGACTTTGGTAACGGAAGCGATCTGGAAGAAGCCAAAAGGTTGTTATTCAGAGTGATTGCAGAAAACGAACTGCCATTAGGTGGTTTGGTTGAATTACAATTCAGAGACGCTCAAGGTAATGTAATTTATACGTTGGATGAAAGAGCAGTATTTACAGCCGCTCCGGTTGGGGCCAATGGTAGGACTACTGAAGTCGCTGAGTCTACTTTCGATATTCTCTTAGAAGATGCGGATATCAGGTCAATCGAATCCGCAACAAGTATTAATGTCATAGCTACACTAACTACAACCGATGCTCAGCAGGGGGCAGGGGTTAAGTTCTTTAGTGATTATGAACTCAAGTTCAGGTTGGCAGTTCAGGCAGATGTTGAAGTAAACACGGGGGGCAATTAAGATGAAGAAGCTAGTAATAATTATACTATTCGTTTTTGGTGTCACCAGTGTAAATGCTCAAGGATATTTGTCGTTCTATCAATTACGAGACATTATCCCACAAACTCAGGGACTTCAACCAGCGTTTGTTCCTAATAATTCGCTGACTATAAGTTTGCCTGGTGCTAATGTTGGGTTTGCTATACAAGGAGACCTGAAACTGGAGGAGATTTTACACAGACCTGATGGTCAGAGAGACTTTACGCTCGATTTCAATATTATGAATGAGGCTGCGCAGGATGAGAATTTTCTGAATCTTGATCTTACATCTAATCTGTTCCATCTAGGTATAAAAACCAAAAATGGAGGCTATTCATTCTTTGCCAATGCCAGAGCTACTTTCAACTTTACTTATGGAAGAGACTTTATAGATTTTCTTGCCAATGGTAATTCTAATAAAATAGGAGGGACTGTTGATTTTTCTGATACCAGAATAAGAATGGAAGCTTATCATGAAGTAGGTATTGGTTATGCAAGAAGGTTTTTAGAAAATAGGTTGACAATTGGAGCAAGGGCAAAACTAGTGTCAGGCATTTTCCATGCTTCATTAGATGAAAATGCCAGTGGCTCTTTATCTACTGATGCCACAGACTTTAGCTGGCAGATTGCCGTTCAGAATGGTACAGCCAACGTGGCCGGCTTAGATTACCTAACGAATTCTGATGATCCAGCTTACGATGATATTGTTGGATATCTCCTCAATAATGAGAACAGAACTGTTGCTTTTGATATAGGAGCTAAATTTAGACCTCTAAAATGGTTAGAAGTTGAAGCTGCAGTGAATGATATCGGTTCGATTGAGTGGAAAGACAATGCCAGGAATTACAATACCGCTGATACAACGGTAACTTTTGTTGGAGTTGAATTAGATGGTATTCAGGATTCAGGTGAGGTTTTTAAAGATAGCATAGAGAATAAGTTCAATTCCAATGAAACCACTCTGGCTTTTAAGACCAACCTGCCGAGGAAGGTATACCTGACGGCCTCTGCATATCTAACACCTGATGATAGATTCTCAATCACTTATTTCAAATCAAATGCACTGAGCAACCTTCCAGCCAACTATGCACTATCTTACAATCACAAATTTGACAAGTTTGTTTTTGGAATCTTGGGTACCTATAGAAGGGCAAATAATGAAACAAACATTGGTGCTAACCTTGGTACTAATATTGGCCCTCTACAGCTGTACTTGGCAATGGACAATGTTTTGGTGATGAATAGACCGGAAAGGTTTTCTAAGGCTGATTTCCGCTTTGGACTTAATTTAATGTTTGGCTACAAAAAGTGGAGGAAAAAATCTGATGTGATTGATTTGGATGAACTCTAATTCTTTCTAGAAGTTTTTAGAATAAGCAGAGGTAGAATTGTTAAGTCCAGTATCAACGCTATGACAGTGGTTAGCACAATAAACAACCCAAGATAGAATGGAGATGATAAGCCTGATGTCATAAAAAGTGAGAAACCAGAGAGTATAACTAAACTGGTTACTATTATACTCTTACCAGTTCCTATGAATGCACGTTTTAGTGCCAGTAATGGCGTTTTGTGTTGTTGTTTCTCCAAGTAATATCTGGCAATCAAATGAATGCTGTCATCCACTGCAATGCCAAATGCAACAGTGAATACTACGGCCGTAGAGATATTCAGGTCGATTTGAAAAATCCCCATTAGACCAAATAGGATGGCTATAGGGGTTAGATTAGGAATAAGTGAAAACAGTATAATTTGCCAATGTCTGAAAAACAGAAACAGGCATAATGATACGCTGATTGCGGCTATACCAAGACCTTTTATTAATGACCAAACAACATAGTTATCAGTTTTATCTATTAAATATGATGTGCCTGTTAGTTTAGCCTCTATAAGTGTGTTATCAATATTATTGGTGAGGAAGCTATTTAATTTTTTATTTAGTACACTGGATTCAGCACTTCCTATATCTTGTGATCTTCCAATTATTCTTGCGATAGATTTATCAGTACTTTGAAAGAGTGATCTTGTAGTTCTAAGTCTGGGAGAGTAGTATAATTGGCTAACACGTTTACTGTCTTTTGAATCTGGAATAACGTAATGGTTTTCTGAGGCTCCGTGAATTCCTGAGTTAACGGTTCTAATAAGACTTAATGGAGATTCAATCTGAGCGACTCCATGCGAGTTTCTTAAATACTGCTCTATTTTTTCTATCTCCCTTAAAACACTGAGCTCAGTAATGTCATGATTGGTAGCAACCTTTATCCCCATCTCAAAAGGCTTGTAACCATCAAAGTTCTGATCGAAATAGTTAACTTGAGTTAACTCAGGTTCATTCTTTTGAAAGCCGACAATAATGGATGTGTTCAACCTTAAGTCGGTTACACCGCTGATTAGAACTAGAGAAACAATTCCAATAATACCAACAATAGGCTTCCTGCGTTTAACCAGTTTTACAAAGCACTGACCCATAAAGTTGCCCCATAAAGGTAACTTGAGGTTTGGCTTTTCAATTGGTCTTGAAAAGAAGAAGAATAGTGAGGGTATTAGTAGGAAAGTAACAACAAAGGCAAACAATACTCCGATTGCTGTATAAAGTCCAAAGTCTTGTATAGGCTGAATAGGAATAGCGAATAAACTTAAAAAACCAATACAGGTTGTAATAGAGGTTAGGCAAGTTGCTTTTCCTATGAATAGTATAGTGGCTTTTATAGCCTCGGTTTTATTCATGCCGGTAGCACGCAAATCATCAAACTTATGTACAAAATGGATTACATCCGATAGGGCTACTATCAATAAAATAGAAGGTATAATGACAACCATAATGTCTATAGGTTTGCCTGTAAGGGCAAGAAACCCCATTGTCCAGACTAGAGTAATCAACAAGGTGAGCATTGGAATAATTACACCTTTCGTACTCCTGAATAGTAATGTGAGAAGTGTTACAACAAAGAGTAAGGACAAAATCAACATTCTGGATAACTCGTTTTCGAGCTTCAGTGTAAAGTCATGCTGCATTTGTATTTTCCCCGAGATCAGGTGATTTTGATTGAGTGCTTTTTCTAAGTAATCACTCAGTTTACGGAAGAAAAGATCAGCCTCCTTTTTTTCGTCAAAAGCCTCATGCCTTATAATTAGCATTGTTGACTTTCCGTCTCTTCCGAAGAACTTGCCAACCAATCCATTTTTTTGAACTGTAGAAACTGATGCGCCCTTGGTTGTTATCAAATTAATAGTGTTGATACCAAAGGGGGTAATTTGAATTTTTTGAGCACTTAAGGGACTATCTATGCTTTTGATCTCAGACCAGGTTTCCAGTTGCTTTATGGTACTGCTTATTTGAGATAATGACTGTTCAGAAAGTGGGTTTGTGTGCTTTGATACTACAAATAGAAAGTTGTTATATTCTCCAAACTTTTCGTTAAGCATTTCATAATATGCCAAATCCTCATCGCCTCGAGGAAAAAAGCTATCGAAGTCATAATTAAAGCGCAGCTTTGGAATCTGAAAGCAAAGGAAAATGGTGATAATTGCTAGCAGAGTAAGCCTGATGAGTGACTTTTGCTTACTCAGAGTTGCAAAATTGACTATCCAGTTAGTCTCTTGAAAAACTTCAGAGGAAACCTTCCCTTTAGTCACATTTTGCTTTAATTTGTTCATTGATTCAAATCTAGAAAATCAAAACAATTATGAAGCAGTATCACGACTTAATGAGGCATATTTTAGAAAATGGTGTTGAGAAAGGCGATAGAACTGGTACTGGCACAAAAAGTGTTTTTGGGCATCAGATGAGATTTGATCTTTCGGAAGGCTTTCCTGTGATTACCACTAAGAAACTTCACTTGAGGTCTATTATTCATGAGTTGCTATGGTTTTTAAAAGGAGATACAAACATCAAGTACCTCAAGGATAATGGGGTAAGGATATGGGATGAATGGGCTGACGAGGACGGAAACCTTGGCCCTGTTTATGGTTATCAATGGAGAAATTGGCCTGCAAGAGATGGAGGTACCATTGACCAAATTTCAAAGGTTGTTGACCAAATAAAGAATTCTCCCAATAGCAGAAGGCTGATTGTGAGTGCCTGGAATGTGGCTGATGTAGAAAATATGGCTTTGCCTCCATGTCATGCTTTTTTTCAGTTTTATGTAGCCGATGGGAGATTGAGCTGTCAGCTCTATCAGCGTAGTGCTGATGTTTTTCTTGGAGTACCTTTCAATATTGCTTCCTATTCGTTGCTAGTACTAATGGTAGCACAGGTTTGTGGACTTAAACCAGGTGATTTTGTACACACTTTTGGAGATGCACATTTGTATTCGAATCATTTCGAGCAAGCCGAGCTTCAATTGACCAGGGGTTTCAGACCATTACCAACAATGAAGTTAAATCCAGAAGTAACCGATCTGTTCGACTTCAAATTTGAAGATTTCGAATTGGTAGGCTACGATCCTCATCCGCATATCAAGGCAGAGGTAGCCGTTTAAGAAAAGGCATTAGAAGTTGCAGAGGGTTTTGGTACACTTTGTTTTGCCCTTCAATACATGAGAAGTACTTTATTGCGGAAGCATTGGTAGTGAAAATATGTCTGGCCTGAAACAGTGCTTCAGGTTTTGCCATTACTTCTTTCACAGGATTATTCTCCATTTGAAGTGCCTCCATCAGGTAAGTTCTCATAACCCCGTTTATACAGCCAGTATCTAGTTTTGGAGTAAATATTTGCTCATCAATCGTCCAGAATAAATTAGAGATATGTGTTTCAGATAAGTTCCCTTGTATATCTGTTAGTATAATTTCATCCAGACCCCTTTCATTTTTCTCTCTTCCTGCCATCACATAAGTCAAGGCATTGGTAGTTTTAGCAAAGGAAATAGGGGACTGTAGAGTGTGAAGGTTCTTTGAAATACCAATGGTTCTGTGTTCTTGATAGAAAGACGAAGTATGAGGTTTTACTTCCAGATAAAAAGAAGCACTTGATTGGTTAGGAGTGTACAACCCACCTTCATTTCTCCATAGAATCAGCTTTGTTCTTGTAGCTCCTGAAATACCATTCTCTGCCTTTAATTGAGCTATCATTTCTGCGAGCTTTTTATTGGATAAGAGGTTAGGGAATTTGATGCCTAAAACCTCACAACCTTTCTTTAATCTTTGCAAGTGATAATCGATTAGATTAATTCTATCTTCGCCTGTAACAATTGTTTCAAAGAGGCCGTCTCCATAACAAAATGCCCGATTACCTGTTTTTAGTAGATGATCAGAATGTTCAATTGTTCGAGAGTTAAATATTGCTTTCATGGAAGGTATTGACCTTTCAAACATAATAGAAAATCAACTAGTACTTATTTCTCTAATATTGAATTTGATATAATTAAGCAAAATGGCAGAACAAAGTAGTGTTTTTGATATGATTGGCCCTGTTATGATTGGTCCATCAAGCTCTCATACTGCTGGGGTTGTAAGAATTGGGCGTGTAGCTAGAAAAATTTTAGGGATACATCCGGAAACGGCCGAAATCACTTTTTACAACTCTTTTGCAAGAACTTATGAAGGTCATGGAAGTGATAGGGCAATCATTGCCGGGCTTCTGGACTTTAAAACAGACGATGTCAGAATCAAAATGGCATTTGACGAAGCCGAGAAGGCAAACTTTGAATTTAAGTTCAGATCAATTGGTAATGCATCAACAATGCATCCGAATACGGTTAAAGTATTGGTGAAGAACGGAGAAAGAGAGGTAGAAGTAATAGGAGAAAGCAGAGGTGGAGGAGTTATTAAAATCACAGAAGTAAATGGATTTAGCGTAGGGTTCAATGCTAACCTAACTACTATGATTTTATTGGCTGACGACAGAAAAGGAGCCATTGCTTTTATTGCTACAGTACTGGCAAATGATGAGTGCAACATTGCTTCAATGTCAGTGAATAGAAAGGGTAAAAATGACAGGGCTTGTCATGTCATAGAAATGGATTCAAAGCCACCGTCTGTTACAATAGATTATTTAAAACACCTGGATTGGATAAGAGAGGTCATATTTATTCAGGATATCGATTTTTAAACAAAGAACATGAATGTAAAACGAAAGCTTTTTTACAGTCTGATGCTCCTCTTAATGGTGAATTGGGCGATAGGTCAAAGCTCAAATGAAAAAAAGGTTTGGACGCTTGAAGAGTGTGTGAACTACGCCAGAGAAAACAACCTGAACATCAGAACGAGTCAGCTAACTCAGTTGCAAAACGAGATTGCCGTAAAACAGTCAAAGTTTGCACTGTTACCCAGTTTAGGTGCAGGAGGAAGTGTTGGGAAATCTTTTGGACGTACGGTAGATCCGGTAACCAACTCTTTTGTTAGTCAGGACTTTCTTAGTGGAGGACTTTCGGCTAGTGCAAATGCGACTTTGTATCAAGGAGGGATTTTACAGAATACCATCAAACAAAATGAAATCAATCTTGAGGCCAGTGAGTATGACCTTGAAAAGGCTAAGAATGATATTGGGTTGAATGTGGCTACAAACTTTCTTAATGTTCTTTTGAATAGGGAACAACTGGAAAATGCCAAATTTCAATTGCAGGTTTCAACAGCACAGCTTGAAAGAACGAAAAAATTAGTGGAGGCGGGCTCTCTTCCTCTGACTAACCAGCTTGATCTTGAATCTCAAAAGGCTTCTAATGAAGTGCAGCTTGTTAATGCGGAGAACAATTTGAACGCAGCTGTACTTTTGCTAAAACAGTCTATGCAAATGCCTGCTGATCAGCAGCTTGAAATCGAAGCTCCTGCTTTGGAAGTAGATCAGGTGAGTACTGTAGTGGAAGCACCTTCTCGGATTTATGAGGTGGCTGTTCAAAATCAGCCTGAAGTAAAGAGTGCAGAATTAAATATAAAGAGCAATATCTTGGGAGAGAAAATTGCCAAGGGGGCTTTTTTACCTTCCCTTAGTATTAGTGGAAGTATATCCACAAACTATTCAGATCAGGCCAGACAGTTTTTAGGTAGTCAGGTTGTTAATGTTCCTGCACAGCAAATAGGTACTGTTCAAGGTACTGGGCAACCCGTTTTTTCAGCACCAGGTCAGCAGAGCATACCTATGTTCAGCGATAATTATAAAGTAATCGACCAGTTTAATGATAACCTGGGACAATCTGTAAGGGTTAGCTTGAATGTTCCGATATTCAGCAGGTATAGTAATACAGCTAACCTACAGAGAGCTAAAATTTCAAAGCAACGTTCAGAAATCAACGCCCAAAACGTAAAAAATCAGCTCAGACAAAACATTGAAACGGCATACAACAATGCCACAGCGAGTTTGAAATCATATGATGCTACACTCAAAAGAGTTGCTGCATTGGAAGAAACATTTCGAGCTGCTGAACAGCGATACAATGTTGGTGATGCAAACTTTGTTGATTATCAGGTAGCAAGTAATAACCTTTTTGCTGCCCGTACTGACTTGGTACGTGCCAAGTATGAGTACATTTTTAGAGTTAAGATTTTAGATTTTTATTTAGGAAACCCAATTACATTAGATTAATAACATGGCTAAGAAGAAAAAAAGATCAAACAAGATCATATGGATACTATTGATTTTGGTAGTAATCATCATGGTATTTGCAGTGGTTGCCAAGCAAGCAGGAGTTATAGGTGGAGAGAAGACTATTAAGGTTGAAATGGCTCAGGCAGGCCGCGCTACAATTGTAGAAAAGGTCACCGCTTCTGGTGTTGTTCAGCCGGTTACTGAAATTGCAATTAGCCCTGATGTAGCTGGAGAGATTATAGAACTTAATGTTGAAGAAGGTGATGATGTTAACGAAGGAATGATACTTGTTAAAATCAGGCCCGATAACCTTCAGTCTGCTTTAGATAGGTCAAGAGCAAACTTAAACCAACAAATGGCTAACCTTGCTTCTTCAAAAGCGAGTAGATCAAGAAGTTTGGCTAGACTGAAACAAGCTGAACTGGCTTTCAAACGTCAGGAAAAACTAAAGAAAGAGAATGTAATTTCTGATGCCGATTATGAAACTGCTAAAGTGAACTATGAGGTAGCTAAGTTTGATCTGGATGCAGCAGAAGAAAGCGTTAAAGCGGCTGAATTTATTATCAAATCAAGCCAGGCAACGGTTGAAGAGGCCGAAGAGAATGTTAGATTAACGACAGTGAGAGCTCCTGCTTCAGGTACAATTTCTAAATTGAATGTAGAAAAAGGAGAGCGTGTTGTTGGTACACAGCAGATGGCAGGTACAGAAATGATGCGTTTGGCAGATTTGAACCAGATGGAAGTTCAGGTTGATGTTAATGAGAATGATATCATAAGAGTGAGCCTTGGTGATACTGCAATCATTGATGTAGATTCATACACTTCCCTTGACAAGAAGTTTAGAGGGATTGTTACAGCTATTGCGAATACGGCCAATCCTAAAACTTCGGCAGACGCTGTTACAGAATTTAAGGTGGAGATAAGAATTCTTAATGAAAGCTTCAATGATTTGCTTTCAGAGATTCAAGGTCCTTCTCCATTTAGACCAGGTATGACTGCAAGTGTTGAAATAATTACAACAACTAAGCAGGATGTATTATCTGTTCCTTTGGCAGCAGTTACAACCAGAAATCCTAAGCTTAATAAAAGGTTGTCTAATAATGGAGACGATGATGACGATGATCTTAAGTTGACAACCACAAATAACAAACCTGAAAAAAAGGAAGACATCAAGGAAGTGGTGTTTATAAATGATGGTGGTACTGCTAAAATGGTTGAGGTTAAAACAGGAATCAGTGATTACGATAACATAGAAATTCTTTCTGGACTAAAAGAAGGAGATGAAGTAATCTCTGGACCATTCTTTGTCGTATCAAAGCGAATTAAGAATGGCGACCTTGTTGAGAAGTCAAAAGGAAAAGACAATAATAAGTCAGCAGAGACTAAAGAGTAATTTGGTTTCAAACCATAAAAAAAGGGGCTGTAAGCCCCTTTTTTTATGTCTCCGTTTTTATGGGTAAATAAAATTGAATGTTCAAGCATCCATTTTACGCTAAGTCAAGTATAGTGATTAGCCACATAACGCATAGTTGTTTGAGCTGAAGGCAACTTGTACTACCATCTAAAGAGAATATCTGGTTGATAGAGTTGTTGATTCAGTGTGATTGAGGAGGGAGCGTCAAGTATTTGGCGCTCCTGACCTTCAAAAGTCCTTTAAGCTTTTATACAGCCTGTTCAGTGGTAAACCCATGACATTATAATAATCACCTTCGATTTTTGAAATACCAATCATTCCAATCCATTCCTGAATGCCGTAGGCACCTGCTTTGTCAAAGGGTTTATATGTGTCCAGGTAATAGTCTATTTCAACTTCTTTAAGTTGGTCAAAGGTAACAGAAGTCACTTCCGTAAAACTATGCCGTTTGTTTTTGGTACGTAAACAAACTCCAGTGGCTACTTTATGAGTATTTCCTGAGAGTAGATTTAACATCTCAAAAGCCTCTGCTCTATCTTTGGCCTTACCAAGAATATGATCCTTGTGAATCACTACTGTATCCGAGGTGATTAGCAATTCTTTATCCCCCAAATGCTCAAAAGCATCAGATTTTTGGTTGGCAAGATATTCAGCAACCTCAATCGCAGGCATGGCTTCAGGGAATGATTCTTCTATAGACTTGACGCGAACTTCAAAGTTTAAATCCAGAAGCTTTAATAATTCTTGTCTTCGGGGGGATTTAGAAGCCAGGATTAATTGGTAGTTCGAACTCATCATTTTTTATAGAACCAAACAGATAGCCACAAATAACTTTTGGATAAAAATACGTGGATTTTTGGGGAAGCGTATGGCCAGAGTAACAAACATCTTTGACAGTTTGCATATCAATATCTTGAGTGATAATCGCAAACTGTGCTTCTCCCTTTATGGTTTTTGAAAGACAGTTGGCAAAGTTTCTTTCGAAAGATATGTTCTTTGATCTCCTTTGATCTTTCCCCGCAATGTTAAGCCCTTTTTCAATAATAAAATAGTGCATTACAGTTAGGTCTAGCTCCTTAATTACATCTGGAAAATCCCAACTCAGTTGATCTAACGCCTCAGGTTTGAGTCTTACCTTATAGGCTTGTTCCCCAAAAAGTAAGCCGAATGCCCATTTTTTACCTTGTATAATTTCAGTTACATCGTAAGGGTTTTCAAGTTGTTTGATTATGAAATATGTTTCGAGTTTCTCAAGAAACCTTTCTTTATCAAAGTCTTCAATACCATTAATAAGTCTATGTGTGGGCAAAATTCTGAGATCATCAGATGCACCGTTAGTCAGGTACATCATATGGTAATTGTAAGCATCGCTGCTGTCAGAACCAACATTCTTAGTAAGCTGCTCTTTTCTATAAACAATAGAGCTTTCGAGCCTATGATGGCCATCAGCAAGAATCACTTTTTTATCAGCCAGTTTTGCAATAAACTTTTTGATAATCTCATGGTCATGAATTACTGAGAGAACATCCCTTACTCCCTGATAATCTTCAGTTTCATAAATGGGGTTTTTTATGCTTTCATCCATGTAATGCTCCAGACTGAAATCTTCATCGAAATAGAGCCCATGTGTAGGGCTTACATTTATTTCTGTAGCTCTCAATACCTCAACTCTATCATTCACAGAATGAGGCATGGTGTTTTCATGTCGAAGAATATCTGAGTCAGGCTGCCCCCAATCGGTAGCTTGAATAAAGCTCACAAAGCCTTTTCTGACAAACTCTTTTGTATTTCCGGGTAAAGAGAAATATTGGTAATACACATAGATGCCAGGAAGTTTGTCTTGCTCTATAATCCCATCCTTTTTCCACTTATCTATGGTTTTTCTTGAGTCATTCGGTTCCTCTCCTTTTAGAGGTACACTCAAATGGATGCTATTATATTGGTTTTGATAAAGCGCATCCCTCTGCTTTTGAGAGATAACATCAAAAAGAGGAGAGGTCAGGCTATCTATTGATTTAGACAACTCTTCATTATATCTCCATGCTTTAAAGGGAAGGATTTTGGCCATAATTACTGCTTAGCCCGGAGTTTCCATTTGCTCAATTGTTGTCCGTCATTAACGGGCTTTCCATTAGATCTTTGGTTAAAGACATGAGCTGCTAAGGCCATAGCGAACTCTTCTTTCTCTGGATCATGGTTGTTTAATTTTTCTGGGCTAAAATATTTGTTGACAAACTTAGTGTCGAAATCTCCACTGATAAAGGCATCGTGTCTTAGTGCAAAGTCACAGAAATCCAGCGTAGTATTTACTCCAGAAATCTGATACTCTTCTATTGCCCTTAGCATTCGTAAACGAGCCTGCTCTCTATTCTCACCATGAGTAATAAGCTTAGAAATCATCGGGTCGTAATAGATCGGTATTTCCATGCCCTGTTGATAACCATCATCCACTCTTACTCCAGGACCCTGAGGAGGTAGGTAAGTACTTAGCGTTCCTGTATCAGGTAGAAAATTCTCTCTTGGGTTTTCCGCATAAACCCGTATTTCCATAGAATGTCCTTTGATTTTTAGTTCTTCTTGTTTTATGTCTAGTGCCTTGCCTTCAGCGATATGAATTTGCTCTTTGACTAAATCTATTCCGGTGATTTCCTCTGTCACAGGGTGTTCTACCTGAAGTCTTGTATTCATTTCCAGAAAGAAAAAGTCGAGATTTTCATCCATTATAAATTCTACAGTTCCTGCACCATAATAACCACAGGCTCTTGCAACATCAACCGCTGCCTCACCCATTGCTTTTCTTTTCTCAGGTGTAAGAATAGCCGATGGAGCTTCTTCAATTACCTTTTGGTGTCTTCTTTGGATAGAACACTCTCTTTCAAAAAGGTAAAGGATGTTTCCATGTTGATCACCAAGTACTTGTATTTCGATATGCCTTGGAGAGCCAATATACTTTTCGACAAAAACGGCAGGGTCACCAAAAGCGGATTGAGCCTCGCTCATTGCCCTTTGCATCTGGTCAGCCAATTCTTCAGCATGTTCCACCACTCTCATTCCTTTTCCACCACCACCAGCACTGGCTTTAATCAGAACCGGGTAGCCTATTTTGCCAGCAATTTCTTTAGCCTCATTGACTTCCGTAACGGCATGGTTAACTCCCGGAACCATTGGGATATCATAATCAGCTACCGCGTTTTTCGCAGCAAGTTTATCGCCCATTACTTCGATAGCATGTGTAGAAGGGCCGATAAAGGTGATATTGTTTTCTTCAACCAATTTGGCAAATCCGGCATTTTCAGATAAAAAGCCATAACCTGGGTGAATTGCGTCAACATTTAGTTCTTTACACGCATCAATAATCCTGGCTGTATTCAGATAAGATTCTGATGATGCAGGAGGTCCTACATGTACTGCCTCATCCGCATAAGCTACGTGAGGTGCTTGGATATCAGCGTCACTATATATGGCTACTGTCTTGATTCCCATTTCTTTAGCTGTTCGCATTACACGAATGGCTATTTCTCCTCGGTTGGCAATCAAGATTTTTTGAATCTTCTTAGATGACATATTCATTAGTATTAAGCTCGCAATGCTAATTAATAATAATCAAAATGAGAACCAATCAATCTGTTATATGTGCTCTTATTTTTGATAAATGGTCTTTATAGTGTTACCTTTGCATCTTGTTTTAGCGAGTCTAGATCAATTAAATTAAAAAGACAGAAGACGTTGGATTTATTTGAAAAGCTACTGACTAATCAAGGCCCACTGGGAAAACACTCGGATGTGTCTGAAGGATATTTTATGTTCCCTAAGCTGGAAGGTGAGATTGCACCTAGAATGAAGTTCATGGGAAATGAAGTGTTGACATGGAGTCTGAATAACTATTTAGGACTTGGGAATCACCCGGAAGTTAGAAAGGTAGATGCGGAAGCAGCTGCAGAGTGGGGTATGGCATACCCAATGGGAGCCAGAATGATGTCAGGAAATACTAAGTACCATGAGCAATTAGAACAGGAACTAGCAGATTTTGTAAGCAAAGACGCTGGTTTATTGTTGAATTACGGATATCAGGGAGTGCTTTCTATTATAGATGCAGTTGTTGATCGTAAGGATGTGATTGTTTATGATGCAGAATCGCATGCTTGTATTATTGATGGTGTTAGACTGCATATGGGAAAACGTTTTGTCTTTCCTCATAACGACATTGAAAACCTTGAAAAGCAGCTTGAGAGAGCTACTAAACTGACAGAAGAAACAGGTGGGGGGATTCTTGTGATTACTGAAGGAGTTTTCGGAATGTCTGGAAACCTCGGTAAACTCAAAGAGATTGCTGCGCTTAAAGAAAAGTTTGAGTTCAGATTATTTGTGGATGACGCTCATGGGTTTGGTACTGTTGGCGCTACAGGTGCTGGAGCAGGAGAAGAACTAGATTGTCAAGACGATATCGATATTTACTTCTCTACATTTGCTAAGTCAATGGCTGCTATTGGAGCCTTTGTAGCTGGTGACAAAGAGATTATCAAGTTCTTAAAGTATAACCTGAGATCTCAGATTTTTGCCAAGTCTCTTCCTATGCCATTTGTGATTGGCGGATTGAAGCGACTTCAGATGCTAAGAGACAACCCAGAGCATAAGAATAAACTGTGGACCATTGTAAATGCTTTGCAGAATGGATTAAAGGAGAAAGGTTTCAATATTGGGACCACACAGTCTCCAGTAACGCCTGTAATATTAAACGGTACGGTAGGAGAGGCTGCGGCACTTAGTAAAGATTTAAGGGAGAACTTCAATATTTTCTGTTCTGTTGTAATTTATCCGGTTGTACCGAAGGGAACTATCATTTTAAGGTTGATTCCTACTGCAGCGCACTCTATTGCAGATGTCGAAGAAACTATTGCAGCATTTGAGGCTATAAAAGGGAAGTTGACAAGCGAAGAATACAAAAAAGGTGAATTAGCACTGGCTTTTGATGAGTAAAATCAAAAAAAAGTGCCTTCACTGTTGACAATAGAACATTTTGCTTTATATTGCTTCGAGTTAGACATTATTATCAACAACCTTAAAACACGATAAATATGAGTAAATTTAGCGAAGTGAAAAACTTAGTAGATTCTTTAGAAGGAGATTTCGAGAAGTTCTATGACAAAGGCAACCAAGCTGCTGGAACTAGAGTGAGAAAAGGAATGCAAGAACTTAAGAATTTAGCTCAAGACATTAGAGTTGATGTTCAGAACATCAAAAACAGCTAAGAATTTAAAATTCAATAAATTAGGCCAATCATAAGATTGGCCTTTTTTTGTCTCAATATGCTCGTCTTGAGCTATAGTTCCTTAAGAGCCGAAGTGATTTCTGCACTTAACTCATCAGATGGAGGTAGTAGTGGTAGACGTACCTGAGCTCCACAAACTCCCCTTTGACGCAACACTTCTTTGATGCCTACGGGGTTGCTTTCCTGATACATTAGTGGGTTAATGACTTCAAAAGAGTTCGATTTTTCTTTAGCATCACTAAAGTTCCCTTCAAGAGCCAAACTAGCAACTTTGCTGAATTCAATCGGGAAACCATTGGCTAAAACAGAAATTACTCCTATGCCACCCATTTTTACCAGTTCAGAAGTGATTAAGTCATCACCTGATGTAAGGAAAAAGTCATCATTCATGCCTTGAATAATTTCCTGACATTGACCTAGGTCTCCGGATGCTTCTTTGATTCCAATAATGTTCTCGTGTTTGGACAGGGCTATGGTCGTTTCTGCTGAGATGTTAGACATAGTTCTTCCCGGTACATTATAAAGAATGATTGGAACAGGAGATTTGTCTGCCAGGTATTCATAATGAGCTTTGATGCCTTCCTGACTAGGTTTATTGTAATAGGGACTGACAGAAAGGATTGCCTTAACACCAGTTAAGTCAGCTTCTTCAATCTCTTTGGCTACTTGAAATGTATTGTTACCTCCGATACCATAAACTACAGGAAGATTTTTGGAGTTGTTGTTAATTACAAATCTGAGAATCTTAGATTTTTCCTGAGCACTCATAGTAGCAGACTCACCAGTGGTACCAAGCACCACAAAGTAATCAACACCCTCAGCAGTAAACTCTAAAAGTCTTTTCAGCCCATTGAAATCTACAGAACCATCTTCTTGGAGTGGGGTCACTAAGGCCACTCCGGTACCCTTTAAATCTTCCATTATCTGATTGCCTTAACGTACTTTGCCATTTGTTCGGCAAAATTACTAATCCCTGCACTTTTATTTATACCAATCATCAACTCATAATACCTAGCCCCTTCATTGGAATGGAGTCCTACACGACACTTAGCTTTAGTTTGAACTAAAATGCTCTTGACCACTTCATTCATTTCAAAGTCAAAATGAAAAATGTAATCGAAAGATGTTTCAATAAACTTTTGAGCAATATCAGAATTTAACTTCCCCAGGTTAGAAAGGGAGGAAATATCTATAATTGGATATGCGCTGGATACGGGAGTTTTGGTTGGGTTAAAACAAAGTACATCAACCATTTTATCTTCTCCTAATGATGAGATAAATTCTGTCAGAGCACTTTCCTTCTTATTATCTGACCAAGTATATAGAATACCTAGATTTTTAGACTCTTCAAAGGGTACAATAGTAGGAGAGCCCTTTTTGTTGCGTTTTGAAGGGTTGTTGAGTAGGCCAAGTATTTTCTTTCCTAAAACAGACATCAGGCTCCAAGTAAGTCTAAAAACTCTGCTTCTGAAATAATGTTGACACCTAACTTTG
Source organism: uncultured Roseivirga sp. (assembly GCA_947493005.1). Classification (GTDB taxonomy): domain Bacteria; phylum Bacteroidota; class Bacteroidia; order Cytophagales; family Cyclobacteriaceae; genus Roseivirga. The sequence goes on along the minus strand of CANLOY010000006.1, from coordinate 122,741 downwards.
TTGCTTTTTCCAACTTAGAAGGGCCCATTTTGTCTCCAGCTACTAAATAATCTAGTTTCCCGCTAATTGAAGAAACTACTTTTCCACCATTAGCTTTGATCTTCTCTTTTAGCTCATCTCTTGAAAACTGAGTGAAAACACCACTAATTACAAAAGATTTGTCTGCAAGGTTTGTCCCTTCTGAAACAAGCTCCTGCTTTACAATCTCAAATTGAAGGCCGGCAGTTTTAAGCCTTTCAACTAACTCCCTATTATTTGACTCTTTAAAGAAACCAACAACACTTTCGGCAATACGATCACCAATTTCTGGAACTTCGATCAGTTCTTCTAAGCTCGCTTCAGATAGTTTCTGAATCGTTTCAAAATGAGTAGCTAATTTTTCTGCAACAGTTTGCCCTACATATCGGATTCCAAGAGCAAACAATACTTTCTCAAATGGCGTTTTCCTGGATTCATCTATAGCTTTTATGATGTTACTTGCCGATTTCTCTCGTAAACTCCTAAGACTATAATCTCCTTTTTTATCTGAGAAAGATTTAAATTCTAAACCGTTCAGATGTTCAAAGGTCAATGTATATAAATCAGAGTAATCCTTGATTAGCCCCTGGTCTAGCAGACCACGAATGGTCTCTGAACCGAGGCTATCAATGTCCATTGCTTTTCTTTGAATAAAGTGTTCAATTCTACCCTGTATCTGGGGTGGGCAACCATCTGTATTTGGACAATAGTGGTTAGCTTCGCCTTCGAGTCGCACAAGCTCAGTGTCACATTCAGGGCAGTTGGTTATGTATTCGGTGGGAGTACTTGAATCACTTCTTTGTGTTAAATCAACTCCCGTAATTTTAGGGATGATTTCTCCACCTTTCTCAACAGAAACAGTATCTCCAATTCTGATACCTAACCTTTCTATTTCATTGGCATTGTGGAGAGATGCACGCTTAACCGTGGTTCCTGCTAGTAAAACAGGCTTTAAGTTAGCAACAGGTGTTACAGCCCCTGTACGACCTACCTGATAAGAAATACTCTCCAGTATGGTTGAAGCACTTTCAGCTTTGTATTTATAGGCGATTGCCCATCTTGGGCTTTTTGCTGTAAAACCTAACTGATCTTGTTGATCCAGCCTATTTACTTTGATTACTACACCATCTGTTTCAGAGGGCAGTGTATGTCTTTTTTCTTCCCACTCTGCTATGTACTCAAGTACTTCTTCAATGGTTTTGCATTTCCTGTAAGTAGGAGACACGTTGAAGCCCCAGCCTTCTATTTGATTAATAGAATCGGAATGAGTAGTGTATTCAAGGTCTTGTCCAAGGAGATAGTATAGATAACAATCAAGCTTACGACTGGATACTATTGAAGAATCCTGCATTTTAAGTGTTCCAGATGCTGCATTTCTAGGGTTGGCCAATTTATCTTCCCCTATGTCTTCTCTTTCTTTGTTTACTCGCTCAAACTCGTGCTTGGGGAAATATACTTCTCCACGAACTTCAAATTCAGAGGGTATTTCCCCAGATAAGCTGAGTGGAATAGTTCTTATGGTTTTGGCATTGGCTGTAATATCATCTCCTTGGGTGCCATCTCCTCTGGTAACAGCTCTTTTCAACAAGCCATTCTCATACGTTAGGCTTAATGCAACACCATCAAATTTAAGTTCACAGAAGTATTCGTACCCTTGCCCTTCAAGGCCTTTGGCAACTCTGTTGTCCCAGTCTGTCAACTCTTCTTTTGAGTAAGTATTGCTCAGTGACATCATTGGATACTTATGAACTACCGTGTTGAAAGATTTAGTAATGGTACCACCTACACGCTGACTTGGAGAGTCTTCTTTTTTGTGCTCAGGAAACTGTTCTTCTAATGCTATCAGCTTTTCTAATAACTGATCAAACTCAAAGTCACTGATCTCAGTCCTACTTTGTTGGTAGTAAAGGTTGTTGTGATAATTTATTTGTTGTATAAGCGATAGAATCTCTTTCTGGGCTTCTGATGATGTCATATCAGTTAAGTTTTTCCAGCGATGATTGAAGTTCGTTTTCAGCATTTTGAAGCTTGTCTTTACAATTACCTATAAGGCTTGTAGCTTCTTTGACGATAACTGTTAGTTCATCGATATCTGGGTCTTCATTTTCGATTATATGAACGATTTCATTTATACGTGCTATCGCTTCGTTATAGTTCACAGATTTTTTACTCATGGTCAATTGCTGTTACTTGACTTTCAAGGCGTTTATTCTGAGTTCGTGTTTCCAGAAGATCGCCAACTTTAATTTTTTGATTCATCACTGATTTTCCATTTTTTAAAGTGATAGAGTATCCCCTCTTGAAAATGGTTTCAGGATTGATTAATGTAATTTCTTTCTCTAGTGTGCTTAATTGTGATTTCTGTCTTTCAAGAAATCTTTTGACTGCATAATTGAAGGTAATAGATTTTTCCTTGAGTTGGTGTTCTTGTTTTTTTAAAATCTGAACAGCAAGATGTTCAACATTATGTTTGAGATGTAACAAGCGTTGATTTTCAATGGCAATCTTCTGTTCATATACCTTTTCAATCCTGTACATATACTCATGAAGTAAATCATCAAAGCGTTCCATTCCCGAAATAAGAAATTCGGCCACAGCAGTAGGTGTTTTTAAGCTGGTATGGGTCACAAAATCAACAACAGTCTGATCTTTCTCATGTCCGATTCCAGAGATAACAGGGTAGGGGAAGAGAGCAATTGCCCTTGCTAATTCAAAGGTATCGAAACAATCAAGATCGGCTTGTGCTCCACCTCCTCTGATTAAAACTATTGTATCGAAATGACTATCATCCTCGTGAATTTCTTTCAAAGCCTTTCTGATGGACATTACTGCTTCATTACCCTGCATCAAAGCAGGAAACAGTGTGGTGTTAAAATGGTAGCCCCTTGGATTGGTATTTAGTTGATCGATAAAATCTTCATAACCAGCTGCTGTTTTGGAACTGATAATGGCAATATTCTGCGGAACAGCAGGTAATGATAATTGCTTGTTCCTTTCTATTAATCCTTCTTCATGTAGCCGTTTGATTGTCTCTTCACGTAACTTTGACCGTTCGCCTATGGTGTAATTAGGATCTATTTCATTAACCGTTAGACTCATTCCATACACTTCGTGGAAATTGATACTTACATTGAAAAGTACTTTTATTCCAGGCTTTAGAGTAGTTCCTGTAGCCTCAGTGAATTTACTACTTAGAGAACGGTAAGTGTAGGACCATATATTTGCTCTCATTTTGGCCTGAATGAAGTTGTTTTCTTTTTCAACTAACTCCATGTAACAATGACCTTTCTGGTTTAGCTTCAACTCGCTGATTTCGCTAACTACCCAATAGCTGGGTGCCAAGGTGGATTCCAGCCGAGATTTTATCAGGTTATTTAGTTCAAACAGGGTCATTTGAGGCATGATGCAAATTACATCAAAGCGAATTGCCAGCAAACGGATAATAATAAAAAACCTGTCTGGTTAGACAGGTTTTAAGTTTTAATGATTTTCGATAAACTACTTCATTGGATGTTTAATTGCCATCGGTATTTTGTTTTTCTTCCTTACCTCTTTGCCTTCTTTCTCTACCTATTCGCTGCATGATTGACCTTCTGAAATCAGAGTCAAACCTTATAACCATCCAAACCTGTTTGTGAGTAAGTACTTCTTTGAATCTATTCAGATACTTTTTTTCAAGGTCTAAAGAGGCTTGTTTTTGCCCCAGATAAATATCGAGCATCTTATCTGCGTTTTCATCAGATAATGCTTTTGTTCTATCGGAATAAAGTGCTCTCTTTTGAGCATTATATTTTTTGAAGAGCACTCCCTTTTCTTTTTCGTATTCAGTAAAGATGGGCCAGAAAACTTTGGCAGTTTCACTGTCCAGTTCTAAGCGGTTCGTAAGAAAGGCAATCCTTGCGGCTTCCATCTTTTCTCTATCATATCCTCTTCTGGAACCATTTCCATCTTGCGCAAACCCTATAGTGGTAAACATCAACATGATCAGGCCAACATATATGGTTTTCATATCATTAGTATTCAAAGTATTCAAAATCATATTCTAATTCAGGGTTTTCCTGAATTGCGTCTACAAAAACACCGGTCTCATCTTCATAAATCACATCAAGGATGCTATCTATTTCATCAAGGTTTACCAGTAATTCGTCAACCAATGCGTTTTCACTTTCCAGAAATTCAATAATGGCTTCATCTGAAAAGCCATCAAGATTTACATTGTTAACTCCTGTTTTAGGTAAAGTAAAGTAGAGTGTAGCTAAGATGATTGCAGAAGCTGCAACAGATGCTAGTCTAACCCATGTTTGCTGATAAAGTGGTATTGACTTAGGCTCTTGTTTAATGGCACCTTCAATCTTATTGCTGAGCTGCTCAAAATATCCATTGGGAGTTGTGAAGGGAGACTTTCTTAAATGAAGATTGTATTTCAAATCACTTTCTTCAGCATCGACCGCATTCATAATATTATCAGTCAATTCATTGAAATAGTTATCCTCTACAGTAAAAGGATGTTTTCTCAACCTTTTGTCATTCAGTGAATTACTATCGTGATTGCTATTCTTCATGCTTTAATTTGACCGTCAAACTATCAAAGGGTTTAATTACTTTCTAAATACTCCTCTATTTTCTTTACTGCCAGGTGGTAACTAGCTTTTAGTGCTCCTACGCTCGTACCGGTTATTTCTGCAATATCATCATATTTTAAATCATCGAAATAACGCATATTGAAAACTAATCTTTGCTTTTCGGGTAGTTTCAATAATGCTTTTTGCAATTTGATTTGTATTTCATCGCCATCAATTTGAACTCCCTGAGTTAAGTGGTTTTCCAGTTCCTGATAAACATCATTTATGGAAATGGCTTGTTTTCTTTGCTTTTTCTTGAGGTGATTAAGTGCTTCGTTGGTAGCAATGCGATATATCCATGTGAAAAGCTGAGAGGCTTCTCGAAAAGAATCGAGATTTTTATAAACCTTAATAAAAGTTTCCTGTACCACATCATCGGCATCATCATGTGAAATAACTATTTTCCTTATGTGCCAATAAATTCTCTCCTGGTACTCCTGTACCAGTTTTTTAAAGGCAAAACCTTTATCAGATGACACCTTAAAGGCTTGTAGGATTTCTTTATCTTCCAATGAATTGAATCTTTCTCACGTTTAGATGCTATCTTTTTCAAATAGTTTAACCGTAGAGTAATTAAATATAACCATTCACCCAATTATTGTCTACTCACACGTTTTTCATAAAGGTTGAATTATATCAAATAGTTAATTTCGGTACAAACGAACAGGTCTATGGGCATTGAAGAAGATATCAAACAGCAAAAGAAATTTAAGAGTGTTTATGAAAAACTGGTCGTAAACATCATGTTTACCAATGGTTGGTTGATTGATCAACAGAGTAAGGTGTTTAAACCATATGATTTAACGGGGCCTCAATACAATGTGCTTAGAATACTCAGAGGACAATACCCGGAAGCTTGTACCGTAAATACTATTATTGATAGAATGCTGGACAGGATGTCCAATGCTTCCCGGATTGTTGATAGATTGGAAAGCAAAGGATTTGTTGTAAGAACCACCTGTAAGACGGATAGAAGGGCGAAGGATGTAATGATTTCAGAAAGAGGCTTAGCTGTTTTGGATGAAGTAGATAATCAACTGAACCTATGGGTAGATAGGCTTAAAGTGCTGGGTGAAGAGGAGGCAGAAGAGATGAATGCCTGTCTTGATAAACTCAGAGAAGCTTAAACTAAAACCTTGATGGATTTTGCCTGACACCCAGGCTGAAATATTGCAGCTTATCAGTTTCAAAAACCGAAGAACCTTTATTGTCTATATCAATGCTCATTTTGGAGTTTCTTTATCCGAAACAAACCAAAAACTCATGAAGAAAATATTCAGTATGCTCTTTGTAGCACTAGTTACTATTAGCGCTGCGCAAGCTCAAAGTGCAGATGAAATTGCTGCTAAATACGTTAAAGCTATTGGTGGAGCAAAAGCCTGGAAAGCAATTAAAAGTACCAAATTGACTATTTCAATGAATATGCAGGGAATGGATCTTCCGGGATTCATTATTTCTGATAACAAAAATCGCCAACGAGTGGAATTGAATTTTCAGGGAATGAAAATAGTTCAGGCATTTGATGGCCAGACGGCATGGGCAGTGAGCCCTCCACAAGGTATTACTACTCCAACACCATTACCTGAAGCCCAGGCAAAGGGGATGAAAGAATTCCAGTTTTTGAATGATTTAATTGACCACAAAAAGAGAGGGACAACTATTACTTACGATGGTGAAGGAGATATAGAGGGTGTTGCATGCTACAAGATTAAAGTAGTTACAAAAGAAGGTAAAGAAGAAACTGTTTACATTGATAAGTCAAATTACATGAAAGTGGCTTCAGAGACAGTTGCTAATGGACAAACTATGGTTTCTCATTACAGTGACTTTAAAGAAATTGATGGAGTGAAAGCTGCAAGAAAGATTGTTGTAAAAGTAGGAGGTCAAACTTTCCAGAGCCTTTCAATTTCAGAGATTGAAAATAATGTGGAAGTAGGTGACGATACCTTTGCTTATAAGGGTAATTAAAATTAGATGTAAGGTCTTTTATATCTCGAGTAAAGTCGGAGGGGTTTACCGATAGGATTAATTTCCTGAAAAGATGAGAAAAGCAAGGTACAGTTTAGTGTCTTGCTTTTTTTATGCCTTTCTGGCTAAACCATCCATGAAAACAGTAATCAAAGAAGGAATAGAATTAACTAAATTATCTGAACATCAAATCTTAAAAGTTATTATGGACCATATAAAGGTGATTACATTATTAGTTTTCGTAACCCTGATAGGAAGTGCTTTTGCTTTAAAAACCGGAAGTATTTCTGATAAAAACGAAAACGACTATACCAACGATGGTATTGAAATTAAGGGCGAGGTAAAAGAGATCATTGAAAATAAGTGTATGGGGTGTCATAACCCAAAAGCGAGAAACGAGAAGGCAAGAAAAAAACTGCAATGGAGCGATGTTCCTGAAATGAATACAGAAGAACAAAAAGACTTAATCAATGAGCTCTATGAAGTACTGGAAGATGGAAAAATGCCTCCCAAAAAAGCGATAGAGAGAAGGCCTAAGATGAAACTTACTGATGAGGAGACAAAAACGTTATTGACTTGGGTTGAAAAAGAGGACAAGCGATTAAGAGGCAAATAGTCCTTTGCTACCATGTAAAGGACAGTGTCCTATATTTCTCTTATCAAGTCCAGGATACCTGCGTTTTTTCCTTTAGGTCGTACAACCATCATAGGAATGTCATTGTTGTATTGAATGAGTTGTTCTGCGCGGCTACCTATGAATAGTGCTGCTGTAGAAGTCCTTCCTTTAACACCTATGAAGATGGCTCCCGGATTATTCTCGTGTGCAAAATCTATAATGTCTGTCACAGGGTTATCATTCGTGTCTAGTGAATAAACTACCTCAAGATTGATGCCCGCATGATCGATTTCAGACATGAATTTCTTGTAGTTCTTTTCCGCATTGTTTCGCATTACCTCGGCAAACTCTTCGTAAGTCTTTCCTGAGTAATGATATCCACCAGGAACTGTGTATACATTCTGACAGATAATTTTTACTCCTTTATATTTCCGTGCAACTCTGATTGCTTCTTCCATAGCAATGCGTGAAAAAGGGGAAAAGTCACAAGGAACATGCAATAACCCAGTATTGGGTTCTGCACCTTCTGGAATGATAAAGAGTGAACAAGCAGCTCTTCGAGCCAGTCTGTTGGATAATACACCACCTCCAACAAAGCTCTTATGCCTGCCCATTATGATCAGGTCTATATTATGGGCCTCAACAAATTTTAGGATAGCTTTGGAAGGAGCTCCTTCTTTTATATGAACCGTACTAACCTTCACCAGGTTTTCAGGAAGTACCTCCCTTACTAAGCTTTCAATATGATCTTTGCGTTCTGAGATTGACTTTTCTTTGATTTCCGGAAATTCCTTCAGCACATCTTCAGGAATCTTCATTACACTAATGCTATTCAGGAGATGGATTTCCTTGGTTTCGTTGGTAGTGGCAATTACTTCCAGATACTTCAGAAGTGTTTTATCCAAATCTGAATTATCCATCAAAACGATTATTCTTTCTCTTGAAGGCATATTGAAAAAAGTTCGCTACAAAGTTAGTTTTTATTGATAGTATGTAGATGACTATCCCTTGAAAATAGTGAAATCAAGAACTTAATCCACAAAGAATTTAAAATTAGATGTGACTATTGATTACATCTGTAAGCAGCTCCATTTGTTCTTTGGAATGAGTAGGAAATGAAGCAATTCTAATTTGCTTACTCTTGTAAGCTCCATAACCACTACCTATTACAAACCCCATATTGGCTAGTTTATTAATTATTGGTAATGAGTCAGTATCAGTATTAGCTACTGTCACGGTTTTAGACCTAAGTGTTCTTTCGCTTACAAAATGAGAAAGCTTGGCGTGAGAGTCGACCAGATGGTTCAATAGTGCTGCTTTGTAGTCGGCCTCACGTCTGATTACTTCAATGCCTTTCTCCAACATATCTGCACTGACTTTTGATAGTAAGTAAATGTTCAGAACATTTGCTGTGAATGTGGTTTGTCCCTTACTGGCGTTTTTCAGCAAGTTTGGAATTGCCTGATAAGCCCCAATGGAGTGTCCTAAAGATAATTTTTTTTCAGCCTTAGCTATTGCTCTGGGGCTTACTACCCACACACCGAGACCTGCTGGTAAACCAAAACACTTTTGGACAGAGAAGTAAACACTATCAATAATTGAAAAATCCAGATCAATAATCGGGAGTGCAGAAACACCATCTACAGCGATAAGCTTATTGGGGTGTGCCTTCCTGATTTTGAGAATGTCTTCTATGGGAAAGGAAACTCCAGTACTGGTTTCGTTGAGTGCCAACGTAATTAATTCTGTTTCTTCTGGTATAAGATCAGGGTTAGTGTCGGGCATATGGCCAAACTCGGCTTCTACTTTGTCTGCATTAAAACCCCACTTTTTTGAGAAATCATAAAACCTGTTTGAAAACGCTCCCATGCAATAATGGAAAGAGTTTTCAATCACAAGGTTTTGTAATTGTCTCTCCCATATCTCAGTAGCTGAACTCAAAAAGAAGACCTGATAATCTGAAGGAATATTCATTAAAGCCTTCAGGTTTTCAGTTGAACTGTGGAAGTAGGCTTCAGCCTGACTACTTCGGTGATTAATTTCCATCACCTGTTCCCTCATGGCTTGCTTTATGTGTTCTTCAACAGTGAAGTAGAGAGCGGAGGGGCCTGGAGTAAAGAATATTTTTTTAGGCATCTACATTGTTTTCTTTCAATATGGCAACGTGTTTCTCATAGTGCTTTCTCACAAAAAAGAAAAAGTAAGCTAATGGGAACAAAAGTATGACACCTGAAACGAAAAACATATTGGCCATTCCATAATATTCTGCAATGTAGCCAAGTGATATAGACCCAGCTGCAATACCCAGATCTACAGCAGAGAAGAAAGTGGCGTTGGCTGCACCTCTTCGCTCTAGAGGAACCATGTTAATCGCCATGGTTTGTATGGTAGGCATAATGATACCATTACCCATACCTACTAAGATACCAACGATCATAAAGGGCCAGAAACTGTCTACATAACTAAACCAGATAAGCCCCACAATAGTAACAGCAAGACCAATGAAAACGAGCATAGAAGGGCCTTTTCTATCCATAATTCTACCCACTATTAATCGAACTATTGCAACACCAATGGCCATAAAAATAAAGAAAAGAGAACCTTGTTCAATTGAAAGCTCTTCGCTGTACAGCAATATAAAAGAGAAAATGGCCGCATATGGAAAAGCCCCTGTGAACATGACAACAGCAATCCTGTTCACACGTTTATCAAACATCTTGGATATTCCTATTTTGGTTTCTCCTGTTCTGATATTGGGTACTTTGACCATTAATGCCAGGATAAGAGCAGCTACTGCAAAACCAAAAGAGATAGTGAAAAGATTGAAGAAATTGTTTTGCCCCATAATCTGATCTCCCGAAAATGGAGCCAATGCAATAGCAAAAGTCATGGCAAGGCCGAAATAACCTATACCTTCAGCTCTTCTTTTTTCTGGAATAAGGTCGGCAGCAATGGTACTCCCTCCCGTGGTTATTATCCCCCAGGTGAATCCATGAAAAACCCTGATTACCAGAAGAACAAAGAAGGTTGATGAATAATGGTAAAGCCACATCAATACGGTAAACAGAGCAAGTGCAATTAAGTAAACCGCCCTTCGGCCGTAGGCATCCAGAACATAGCCACAAAAAGGCCTGATGAGTAGGGCAGAGGCAGCATATACGCCAACTATGTATCCAATCTGATTCTTTTTTGCTCCCAGTGCTACTTCCGCATAGGTTGGGAGGGTAGGAAGCAAAAAATAAAAGGCCGAAGCCATCAGGAAATAAGAGGTGAAGTGCAAGGTGTAATCTCGCGTAAGAATTTTGTCAGTTGATATAGTCAAATCGAGTTGTGAGTATCCTGTAAAGTGTGCAAGCTAAGAAATTATATGTCAAATACCGATAATTGTATTCACTCCATAAGACGCTTTCGGTAGAGAATAAGTAACAATAAATTCTCAATAAAACTGTTATTTGAAACCAAACACCTGTTATGTTTGTATGTAGTTATAAGTATTGATAAAGATTTCCCATTTGAGCTTAGACTAGTTTTCGAACTTTACAATTATAACTCAAATACCGGGTGAATCCCTCTCAAAACAAGGCCTCACCATAATCTTGTATTATGGCCTCGTTCTTCGGAAAAGGATAACAGTGGACTGTTGCGAGTCTAAAGGATAGCCCAAATCTTGTCTTTTATAGAGGTTCGATATACCTTTGGGCTCGGAATGGGATAATTATATAGCCTCGCTTTTTGCGAGGCTTTTTTTGTTAAGTATGTCCTCTGAGAATATCGGCCATCTCTTCTATAACCTGATCCACATTTTCTTTAGAAAAGCAGAGTGGGGGTTTAGACTTAATCACTGAATCAAAAGGTCCATCAGTACTTATTAATATGTGTCTGTTTCGGAACTCATTTTTAATCAGGTTTGCAAGTTCTGTATTAGGAGTCATCTGATCATCCTTAACAAACTCTATTCCTATGAACAACCCTGATCCACGTACATCACCTATTACAGGGAATTCACGTTTTAACGATTCAAGCACTTTCATTTGATAGTTGCCAACTTCTTCAGCATTTTTCTGTAAGCCTTCCTCATTAATAACCGAGAGCACCGCTTTTCCGATTTCGCAAGAAACAGGGTTGCCACCGAATGAACTGAAAAATTCCATTCCATTATCAAATGCATCGGCAATGGCCTGAGTAGTTACAACGGCTCCCATTGGGTGACCATTGGCAATCGGTTTGCCCAATACAACTATGTCGGGTATTACGTTTTGCATTTCATACCCCCAGAAATATTGGCCAAGTCTTCCAAAGCCAGTTTGAACTTCATCACTGATACAAACACCACCTTTCTGTCTGATGTACTGATAAACTTCTTTTAGATAGCCTGGAGCCAGAGGTACTTGACCACCACAGCCTACAATTGGTTCGCTAATAAAGCCAGCTATCTCCTGATCGCAGTTATTAAGTTGTTCAATGAGTGCTTTGGCATAAGAAAGCCCTGGTGACTCTTCATTGCTTTTGTATTCTCCCCTGTAGGTGTCGGGTATGCGAGCTTCAATGATATGGTCGTTCTTTCCTTTACCTCCCTTACTAGTGTACTTGTAATGGCTAATATCAATTCCCATTCGGGTATTTCCATGATAACCGTGCTCCATTACCACCATTGCCTGCCTGGAGGTATAGTTCTGAGCCAGTCTCACAGCCAGATCACTGGCGGCACTTCCTGAGTTAACGAGGAATACTTTACTCAAAGGTGAAGGAAAGTGTTCTAATAGTTGCTCTGCATATTCATGAAGAGAATCATATACATATCGTGTATTGGTATTCAGCCTACTGATCTGTCTTTGAGCAGCTTCTACCACCACAGGGTGCTGATGGCCAACATGTGGAATATTGTTATACGCATCCAGATAAGTATCGCCATACTTATCGAACATATATTGGAAAGCGGCACTTTCCATATAAATGGGGTTTTGGTAGCTTATTGAAAGGTTTGTGCCCAGTGAAGCCCTTCTTTTTATGATTGTCTGATCAACAAGTTTTGTAGACTCTAGCTGAAAACCAGCTGCTTGGTAGAACTGCTGTTTGGCAAGTATAGGATTAATCCTGATCCATTTTTTCAACAAGTCCCAGGCAGGTTTTTCACTGATTGTGATGTACTCATTGTCAGGTTGATTTACTTTTTCTAAAGCTGATTTGCACACGCTTGTAACCAGCCTTGCAGCAATCAGATAGTAAAGAATATCAAGTTCGGATTGCTCTATTGGGTATGTTTGATGGTAACCTTCAATAATGTAGGAAGCCCACTGAAGTGGATATTCTTTTCCAAAAACTGCGTAGGTAATGGTTATTGCTAATTCATTGATAATAGGCGTATAAACTGAATCCCCAAAATCTATGATTCCGGTAACTTCATTGTCGGTAGTAAGTATATTCCAGTCGTTGGCATCGTTGTGTATAATGGACTTTCTTAACACTCCAAGCTTCGGGTAAACGTGTTGGTCCCACTGAATGAAAAAGTATTGCACTAACTTTCTCTCATCAGGGTTTTTGATGTGGTTGATTAAAGGGCGAAGTGTACTGAAGTTTTGCAAATCCCAGTCCAGTTTTCTGCTCTCAATTCCAGCGTTACGAAAATCAGAAAGTGATTTGTTGATTTCTCCCATAAAACGACCTAGAGAATAGAATAACTCAGGTGTGTGCTGAATATCGGCCAGAAAAGTGCCTTCAACATAGGAGAGTAAACGATATAGCTTATTGTCCTCTTTGCTTTTAGTAACAATCTCTTTGTTAAGGTTAGGTACAGGGCTGGAAACCTGAGAATCATTTAAATGAGGAAGCGCATCGACCATACTGGTCTCGGCCATAATTTCCTGATAATTATGATCCGTGTTATCGTATACTTTAAGGACGTAAACACCTTGGTCGCATTTAACTTTATAATTGAGACTTATGTACCCTTCCATCTTGGTGAAGGAGCAATTAGTTAAGCCGTAATATTGGTTGAGCTGTTTTTCTAGCATGTTTAAAAAGAACTGGCTCAAGATAACAGACTAGAGAATTGATATGCAATGTATGATCAATAAAAAAAGCTTGAACATTTATGCCCAAGCTTTTTCATCGATGCTTTTCTAATGTCTAGTTTTTAGCTTGATACAAAACCTCACCATTAATTATGGTCATAGCGACTTTAGTATTGAGAATCTCCATTTCAGGGATAGTCATTATGTTTTTGTCGAATACTGTGAAATCAGCAGCTTTGCCTACTTCGATGGAACCTTTAAAGTCTTCATCAAACTCTCCGAATGCAGCATCCAGAGTAAAAGACCTCAAGGCTTCATCTCTCGACATTGACTGGTCAGTTTCATAACCACCTTCAGGAAGCCCTTTGAGTGTTTTTCTGGCAACGGATGCAAAAAAGGATGGGAGAGGGTCAACAGGTTCTACAGGAGCATCCGTACCATTAATTATTTTGGCTCCCGATTGCAATAGCTTTTGCCATACATAAGCACCCTCTTCAATTCGGTCTTTTCCTAAACGATCAATAGCCCATGGCCTATCTGAACTCATATGGACAGCTTGCATTGCGGCTACAATACCCATTTCGCCAAAACGCGGAATATCATTTACATTGAGGTGTTGTGCATGTTCTATTCTAAACCTTACATCTTTAGAGTTAATGTCCGGAAACTTTTTGAAAGCAGCTTCATAACGATCAAGTACTTCTCTATTCGCCCTGTCTCCAATAGCATGTGAACAAACCTGAAAACCAGAAGCCAAAGCCTTTTCTGACACTTCACTTACTACTTGCATAGGCAGTGTTTCGTGCCCAAAATGATCGTGACGATCAGTATACTCCTCCAATAGCCATGCACCCCTTGGACCTAAAGCACCATCGCAATGAAGCTTAATCGATCTGACAGTGATCATATGGTCTGGGTCAATCATTGGCCCCTTTTCATACCATTGCTCTAAAAGCTCTGGAGATCTGCCTGTCAGCATTACATACTGCCTTATTTTTAGTTTTCCCTGTTCTTTAAAACGTTGAAGTCTATCTATAAATGCTTGTCCGGAACCTGCGTCATGAAAACTGGTAATACCTTTTTCGAGTAATTCCTGTATCGCCATTTCCAGTGCTTGCTCGGCTCGTTCTTCAGTTTCTGCAGGAACAAGTTTGCCAATCAATGCTGATGCTCTTTCGGTGAAAATACCTGTTGGATTGCCCAATTTGTCTTTTATTATTTCTCCTCCTTCAACTTCTCCGGAGAGACTTTCAATACTGAGCCTGTTTACTCCTGCAAGTTCCATCGCTTTGGCATTAGCAAAGGAAGCATGTCCACTGGCATGTCTTAAGTATACTGGATTGTCGGGACTGACAGCACTCACTTTTTCATGTGTTTGAAACCCATTGACAGCATTTTCTGGTACTTTAATCCATTTGTCCTGATGCCAGCCTCGGCCGGTAATCCATTGGCCGGGTTCGGCCTTTTCTACTGCTTCTGCCACTTTTTCAACCAGCTCATCATAAGATTTAACATACATCAAATCCAGCTCAAGTTTGTTGTAGCCGATTCCCATAAGGTGAGCATGAGACTCGATAAAGCCAGGAGTCATTGTTTTGCCATTCAGGTCTACAACTTTGGTTTTTTTACCTTTTAGCTTTGATATTTCTTCTGTGGTACCAACAGCTGTGATCATTCCATCTTTTACTGCTACAGCCTGCACTACAGCATTGTTCTGGTTGACGGTATAAACCGACCCATTAATGAAAACGGTATCAGGACCATCTTTAGGGGTACATGATTGAATGGATACAAAGCAGATAATCGTAAGAAGTACGACTAGTCTTTTGAAAACGCTATTCATAGATTGTAGTTTGAATTGAGCTAGAAACTAGCACATTTCAACTTCGAACACAAAGTGATTTATTCAAACCACTATAATCTGTTTTTCAGCGGAGTTATTGGCATGAGTGTAGGATAAGTAAGGACGTCATGCCGGAAAAACTGTCCTTACATTCAAAGATAAAGACAGTTTTATCCGGTATCCAATCAATTCTGAATGACGAATGGCGATATGGTTTCAGTTCTTTTTAGAAACCTATCCTTAATTTATGTTAACTAGTAGAGCACTCGGAACTTAATAGTGTGTTCAATTTTCTTAAGCGCTTTGGTCAATTCCTTTCCATACTTCTTGTCGATATCGGTAATTACATAGCCAATGGTTTCATTGGTTTTCAGGTATTGTCCAACAATGTTTGCCTCATGCTCTGCTAGAACATTGTTGATTTTAGCCAATACACCTGGTTTATTTTCATGAATATGAATAAGCCTGTGTGCATTTTGCAATGGAGGTAAAGTAAGGTTAGGAAAGTTTACACTCAGAGTGGTGTTTCCAGTATTGATATAATCCATGATTTTACCAGGGACAAAATCACCAATATTTTCCTGTGCCTCTTGTGTACTACCACCAATATGGGGTGTCAATATGGTATTGGGCAGTCCTTTCAGCTCGGATTCAAAAGGGTCATTGTTGCTTTTAGGCTCTTCAGGAAATACATCTACTCCAGTACCGCGTATTTTTCCACTTTCTATAGCCTGCTTAAGGGCAGAAATTTCAACCACAGGGCCGCGTGCGAGGTTCAGAAAAACAGCACCATCTTTCATTTGATCAAAGTGCTCTTTTCTGAAAATATTCTTATTGTCAGGTCTGCCATCAACATGAAGCGAAACTACATCGGCAAGTGCCAATAACTCATGCATAGAACTACACTTAGTGGCATTTCCCAAAGCAAGTCTTTCCTCAATATCGAAATAGTAAACCTGCATGCCCAGATTTTCGGCCAATACAGATAGTTGTGCGCCAATATTGCCGTAGCCTATGATTCCCAGTTTTTTTCCTCTGATTTCAAAGCTGTTACTGGCTGTTTTTGACCATTTACCAGAATGCATATCAGTAGATTTGTCTGGAATTCCACGCATTAACATAATGATTTCGGCAATAGCCAGCTCTACCACTGAACGTGTATTGCTATATGGTGCATTAAACACGGCAACTCCCTTGTTAAGCGCAGCATCAAGGTCAATTTGATTAGTGCCAATACAAAAAGCACCAATGGCCATTAGCTTATCTGCATGTTCTAAAACTTTTGCGGTTACCTGAGTTTTCGACCTTATACCCAGCACCCTTATCCCTTTGATCTTTTCTGAAAGTTCGTCTTCATCGAGGCCGGCAGGATAGCTTTCTACATCAAAGCCATCTTCTTTTAGTTTGTCATAAGCTTTTGGGTGAACATTTTCCAGCAAAAGCATTTTAATTCTGTTCTTAGGATAGGATAGGGCTCCACTCATTTTTTTATGGAAAAGTATTTCGTCAAAACTAGGAGCAATGTGATCGGCATTTGCTTTCACACTGTCTCTTTCAATATTTTCAGTATAAGCATAAAAAGTATTTGCAATTCCTGCCTTACGCACCTCGTAATCAGTGTAGCCGTCACCAATCATATGAATGTTACCCTGAAGGCTAAGCTCTTCAATTTGCTTTACTTTGCCACCATTAGACGAGAGTACGTTTTCACGGTTAAAGTCTACGATTTTTCCTTCGGTATCGAAAACAAAATCATTGGCAAAAACGTGCTCTGCTTTTACCCCAAACTTTGTAACAACTGGTACTATAAATTCCTTAAAGCCATTGGATACAATAAATGTGTTGGTTGCATTGGCTTTAAAGAAAGATTCGTTTCTGCTGATGGATTTGGAAACCTGCTTGCTTAATTGATCTACAAGGTCTTTAAGGTGAGATTGGTTGGCATCTAAAATATCAATTCGAGCTTCTAAAGATTCCCGAAGAGACATTTCACCGGCCATGCCTTTGTTAGTCACTTCCTGGATAAGCTCAAGACGGCTTTCTTTTTCAGGGTGATTTGCAAGAGATATTTCTCCAAGAATATCGAGTGCTTCTACTTTTGTGAAGGTACTGTCAAAGTCTATTACAAAATACTCTTCTTTAGATATAGTCAGGCTCATTTATCGTTTCTGCTAATTGCAGCTCGGCATTGGTTACCGAAAAGTCCGGCAAACCCTGCTGCCAGTCCACCAACAACACCTGTTACTAAAATCAGCAATAGGGCATTACCTCCAAGGGGTAAAAGCACTGCTATTTTTTTAGCAAGAATGAAGTCGTTTGCACTGCTCAACAGCCAAGCGAATACACTCCAAAATAAGGCGATTGCTAAGAAGGGAACAAAGAAAGCAGACACATTTTTCAAGCGAACGATTGCACCAGAAATGAAAGCAGCAACCATAACCGACCACCATGGAAGAAACAATGAAAATAATAGTGCCAGTATCAGGGTGAGAATGAAGTTAGTTACAAACTGTTTCATTGTTTTGGTTTTATGGTTTGTGAGAAAATAATGCGATCGTTTTGCTCTTCATTTTGCATGAAAAGTATATCCAGGTATTCACCCGCAGCCCAGGTATCTACAAAATTGTCATAATACTTGCTTCCGGGGTTACCAGACTGCCCGCCAGGGTATACGCCCAGGGCTTTGGGAGGGTCTGACATCTCAACAATCATTCGCCACGAAGGGCCATGGTTTTTACTTGTCGCGTTAACAATCCCTCGATTTCCGCCAATTGGCAGGTTGAATCTTGAAAAGGCTGGCAGAGCCTGAAGCAGATGACCAACATATGTAGATTTATACTCCCCCCATGTGTTACCTCGGTTTTCATTTTCTCTACTCTGAATATCTTCTACTGCTGCTTTAAAGCTGAGAAGAAACAAGTCTGAAGCAGTTTCTACCCTCTCAGTTTCTTGAATATCCATAAACTTGTTTTCAGGATGGTTTTTTAAAAGGTATATAGTTTGATAGGCGAAAGGATAGTCCATATCAAGTGTGTCTTCCGCTATTTCGTCCCAAACCAGATTACGAACCCTAATCCACCATCTTTCCCATATTGTGGGACCAATCTTTTCAATGTCATTATTATAGTCCCAGATCTTGATCTCATTCAAAACCTCTTCTTCAGAAGCAGATAATTGAGTAATATCCATAGTCTCCAACATGTGAGGAAGTAACTCTGCAGCTTTAAGGTTATAATTGTTGTTATGAAGATCTTTGAAATCCTGAATGTTGAACTTTTCTTTTGACCTAAAGAAGTCATTTATAACCCTGTTTCTGTACGCTTCATAACCATCGTTAAAAACGTAATATGGATAAGAAGCATCCACAGGGTGTTGATTGGCTGAACTCACAAATCCTCTTTCAGGGTTTTTTACGTGTGCATTGTGCCCCTGAGGAATAAAGCCTTGCCAGTCATGTTTGGGGTTACTTCCATCAAGTAAGAATTTACCCTGACCTTCCCACTTATTAGGGAATTGTCCCTGAATCCAGAGCGCAATATCTCCTTCTCTGGAAGAGAAAATAAAGTTCTGAGCCGGGGCTGTAAAGTGGACTAAAGCCTTTTCGTAGTCTTCATAGTTTTTAGCCCGGTTCAACTCAAAAAGCGTTTGTTGGTTATTGCCGCCAAGGTGGCCAGCCCATTTCATGGCATACCCTGTTTTTTGTCCATTTCCTTTGAAGCTCGCATCATAAGTAACAGGACCATGATGCGTGTAAACCACGGTGTCGTAGTAAGTCTTGCCACCTCTTATTTTGATCTCTTCTATCTTTTTCTGGGTAGCATTCCAGTTTCCATTATACAGGTACTCGTTTTTGGTTTCTTCTTTAAAGGTAATCTTATACCAATCTTTTACATCGCGAGTGGCATTTGTTACTCCCCATGAGATATCATTGTTGAAACCAATAACAATCCCTGCTGCTCCAGGTAGTGTAACCCCGAAGGTATTCTTCTCAGGAGTAGCAAGTTGCATAGCATACCAAATGGATGGGAGGTTAAGTCCTAAGTGGGGGTCATTAGCCAGAATTGGGTTTCCTGAATAGGACTTGTCTGGCCCCACAGCCCAATTGTTACTTCCATTATCAGGGTCAGGCTTTGGTAATAAGTTGGCCATGAAATCCAACGGTGCACTGTCTTTTGGAACTTCAGGTTGGTCAATTGCCCAGTCACTCCAGTCTCTTGTGGCAGGAATAACAGGATCGTTCACATCAAAGAAGTCAGGAAATAATAGATCAAACCGCTCTTTACCATATTTCTTTAAGAAGTTTGTGTACTCTAAATCAGAATCACCACCAGCAAGCATATCCGTCATGTACATTAATAGAAGTGCTGTTTTCTTCAATGTCCATAGCTCAGGTTCATAATCCAGTAATTTGTATTCTACAGGGTAATCTTTTGGAGATAAAGTTTGTATGAAACTATTAACACCGTCTCTGTAGGCTTCTAGTTTCTCTGTTAGCCCTGGAATTTCTTGCATGGACTTTAATGAGTTTTCTGCACCGAAAACCATTCCTTTTCTTCTCTGTCCTTGATCAAAGTCTAAAGCTACATCTCCGACTACTTCAGATAATCTCCCTGCAGAAGCATGAGTTTGAAACTCCATTTGCCAAAGTCTGTGTTGAGCTGTTATGTACCCTTGAGCACGATACAAATCAAGATCGTTCTGCGCAAAGATGTGAGGGATCAGATGTTCATCATAATGAACATTTACAGGAGATGTTAGGCCAGGTATCTCAATAGGGACATGGTCATTGTCTGACTTTTCGTTTTGCCAGATACCTGAAGATGGGTTCAGGAATTTTCCGATAGGTGGAATAGAACCAAGCTTGGTGTTGAGCCCATAAAAGATACCAAATGTCAACAATAGAGAAGTAACGAGTTTGATCTGCTTCATACAATTTCAGGTCGGAGTTTTATTAAAATAATCTGAGTTCGATAAAAGGCTTTCGAGTAACCTCATAGATACTCTCTGAACCGTCATTCCGGAATTACTCTTCATAACTTTTTTAGCATGAAGAAAAATATCCGGAATCTAAATTCCCTGTTTTATGAAATGGCAGAAGAACTGCTCTTAGACTCAAAGCGAAGTTAGTTTTTCCGATATTTCGTTCTTTTTTATCCCGAACTCAGGTTAATATAATAATTTCAAAAGGTATACTTTAGAGTTTGTGGCTAAATACAGTTTCTCAATTGTTAATTGGAATTGGGTCAAACTCGATTTTCCTTTTACTTTTGTTTAAATCACAGTATGAAGAACACATCGCCTGAAATCTTAGAAAAGGCAAAAAAAATCAAAGCCATCATTTTCGATGTTGATGGAGTGCTCACCGATGGAGGTATTGTTTATGATAACAATGGAATGGAGTACAAGCGCTTTAATGTGAAGGACGGTCAAATCATCAAATATTTAAGGAAATATAATATCCTCACAGGGGTTATTACAGGAAGAGATTCACAGGTGGTGCGTAACAGATGTAATGAACTTAAGATTGATTTTCACTACCATGGTGTAGAAGACAAACTTGAAAAGTTTCGCTTGGCACTGGACTCCTTTAACCTGAAGGCATCTGAGGTAGCATATGTCGGTGATGATATTAATGATCTTCCTGTGCTGGTTAGGTGTGGCTTAAGTTGTACCCCAGCAGATGGACATGAAGCTGTAAAGGAAAAGGTGGATTACGTTTCTGTTAAGCAAGGAGGATATGGTGTGCTGAGAGACCTGGCAGATCTGGTATTAGTGAGTAAAGGGTATTATCATGAAATTGTTAAATCGTTGAGCAAGAATGAAGATATTTAAAGAAGGGTTTCAGATTACGGATGAAATAGCATTAGGCAAAGGTAAAATGGTGCTGTTCTCAGGTCCTTGTGCTGTTGAAAGTTATGACGTATGTGCGCGAGTGGCTGAAACGTTGAAAGAAACTTGTGAACGACTGGATATTCAGTATATATTTAAAGCATCGTTTGACAAAGCCAACAGAACTTCCGTAAATTCATTTAGAGGAGTAGGGTTGAATGAAGGTTTGAGCGTACTAGACAAGATTAAAAGCGAATTTCACCTGCCCATTGTCACCGACATTCACGAGCCTGATCAGGCTAAACCTGTGAGTGACGTGGCGCAAGCATTGCAAATTCCAGCATATTTATGTAGACAAACAGACCTTTTGGTAGCAGCAGGTAAAACAGGCAAAACAGTTAAGATTAAAAGAGGGCAGTTTATGGCACCGGAAGACATGCAATATGCTGTTGATAAGGTGAAGTCAACTGGCAACGATAAAGCTTGTCTTACTGAAAGAGGTGTTTCTTTTGGCTATCACAATCTGGTTGTAGATATGAGATCCCTGCCAACTATGAGGCAATATGCTCCAGTGGTTTTTGACGTAACACATAGTGTTCAGCAACCTGGTGGAGCTGGAGGTAGTTCTGGTGGGCAGAAACAGTTTGCACCTTACTTGGCAAGAGCAGCTGGCGCGGTGGGAGTAGATGGCTACTTTATTGAAACACATCCAGATCCTGCAAATGCATTGAGTGATGGGCCAAATATGATTCCACTACATAAAATGAATGATTTTTTAACCATGTGCAAGCAAGCTTTTGAACTTGGACAAGAAGCAAAGAACGAACTCGAATGAGCGAGAAGAACAAGAAAAAAACATCTGTTTTAAAGCCCTTTTTGGCACTGGTGGTGGTATTGATTCTTGCCAGTAGCTGTATCCCTAATGAAAAGGTAGTTTATCTACAAAATAAGGATGACCTAGCAGAACTAGGTCTTGATACCTTAATTACTCCTCCTAGAGAAGAATACTATTTACAACCTAGAGATATTATTTCAATAACCTTCTTTTCAAATGTTGAAAAGGCCATTGAGCCATTCAGGCAAACTACTGCTGATATTGAAGTGCAGCAATCGTTAAACAATCAACAAAGACAAGGGGCAGGTAATGGAATAACTCCAGGACAGAATTTTATAATTGATAATAGTGGAAATCTTAATATTAATACATTGGAACCTATTCCTGTATCGGGAATTTCTACTGCTCAATTAAAGGTTCTGTTAGAAGAAAAAATCAGAAAGGATAAAGATATTAAAGACATTTCTATTAATGTAAGTTTGGCAGGTATTCGCTTCACCACAATAGGAGAGATTGGTACAGGCGAAAGAGTTATTTCAGGTAGTGAGGCAAATATTCTTCAGGCTATTGCTGCATCTGGAGATCTAAGCATTCAGGCCGATAGAGAGAGAATAATGATCATAAGAAAATATGAAGGAGGATATCGGTTACATGAAGTTGACGTGACTAAGAGGAACTTAATAAAGAGTGAGTTCTTCTTTATTAAGCCAGGAGATATTATTTATGCCCCCCCTCTTAAGCTTAGAGAGATTGGTGCAGGAGATAATTTTCTCTCTCAACTTTCGGCAGTTATTGCAATACTTTCTGGAGGAATTTTCTTAATCAGTTTAATTAATCGATAATGGACAGTTTAGAAGACTTATTGGAGGAAGGTAGTAGTTCGAAGAACTCCATAAACATTAAGGAACTAATATTTAAATACTCCAGGATATGGCCGATTTTGATTTTGTCAGGGTTTATAGCTGTTCTTCTGGTTTACGTCTATCATAGGTATACAACTGAGATATACCGAGTTAATGCAACACTATTGATCCCTGAGAGAAACAAGGATATTGATCCTAGTATTATCGAAGGACTAGGGTTTAATTTTGGTGCTAATTTTCTTAATGAATTAGAAATACTAAGATCAACCAACCTTAGCCAGGAAGCAATCAACAAGCCTGAGTTTAAAGTTTCTTATTTCACAAAAGGAAGGATTAAGGTCATTGAAGAATATAAAACTCTTCCCTTCGAAGTTCAGTTCATAAATACTTCAAAGTACCCTAGATTGATAGATAAGGATTTAGTGGTTAAGTTTTTTGAAGGAGGGATGTTTTCTGTATTGTTTAGTGAAGATGATTTTGGTGAAAACCCCAAGATGTATTCCCCTGGTGAATTGATAAAGGATTCAAGATTTGAATTTATTCTGAGCTTTAAAACAAATGCAAATCTATCGGGAAGAGAATACATAATCCGTTTAAACTCCATCAATTCATTGATGTCTGAATTACATGGGAGTTTGAATGTTACTTATGCAGATGCATTTACTACAATGGCAGCCATTAGTGTAACTACGAGCGTTCCTCAGAAAGGCGTAGATTACCTAAGGTCACTGATTGATGCATATCAATCCAAGGAATTGGATAGAAAAAATATAAAGGCAGAAAAAAGTCTTGATTTTATTAATGGACAGATGAATAACTTGGAGGATACACTAGAGTATCTCGGTAAGCAACGTTCTGATTATAGAATTGAGAAACGTTTTATAGATATTAGCGCAAAGGCTTCTTCATTACTTAATAGGATAAATGAACTTGATTTTAGAGTGAAGCAAATTGAGCAACAATCTGGCTTTTTAGATGAGAGTAAACAAAGATTGATTGATGATGACAATCTGTCAGAGATGGTTTTGCCTGCGGTTTTAGGGTTAGATGATACGTACTTGAATAGTACGATAAATACAATTTCGGAATTGAATCTTGAGCTTTCGGAAATAAACTTGTCATTGGGTGAAAGAAATGATTTAGTGAAAAATATAAAGAATCAGATTCAGTCGCAGAAAAATATCCTTGTCAATACCATCGATTTCAAAATTGCAGAATTGGCTGATGAAAAAGAGTTGATTTTGGATGAAATCAAAGTAACTCAAAAAGAGTTTAGTACCTATCCTTCCATTGAAAGAGAGTATTTAGGAATTGAGAGACAATATAATATTATAAAAGGGCTATACGAGTTCTTACTTCAGAGAAGGTCAGAGGCATCACTTGTCAAAGCATCTAATGTTGCTAATTCTGAGTTGGTGGATACACCAAAACCGCCTAAAAAACCCATTAGTCCTAACCATAAATTGAACTATATGATTGGTGGAACCGCAGGTTTTCTGTTTCCGTTGTTGTTTTTGGTTATTAGAGAGTTGACTTACGGAAAAGTAGAGACCAGAGGTCAAATTGAAAGACTTACCAATGTTCCTATTTTAGGAGTTATAGGACATAGTCAATTAACTTCAAACCTGGCGGCAATAGAGAAACCAAAGTCCTCTATTGCTGAAACTTTCAGATCATTACGAACAAACCTTAGTTATTTTCAGAAAAAAGATAAACTCCAAACAGTTTTGTTGACATCAGGAGTATCAGGTGAAGGTAAATCATTTTGCTCCATTAACTTAGCCTCTATCATTGCTATGGGTGGAAAAAAGACGGTATTAGTTGGACTTGACCTTAGAAAGCCTAAACTCTTTGATGACTTAGGTTTGACAAATGATTTAGGGATTACGAATTATCTTGGAGGTTTTGTTGAAATGGAAGAGGTTATTGTCAAAACTGAGTATGAAAATTTGGATGTAGCACTGGCAGGCCCTGTACCTCCAAATCCAGGTGAATTAATTCTTTCTGAGAAGTTGGATAAATTATTTGTTTATTTAAAAGAGAATTATGAGCATGTTATAATTGATTCTCCTCCAATAGGGCTGGTATCTGACGCTTTTCGTTTGACAAAGTATTCAGACATGAACCTCTATGTTGTCAGACATCTTTATACCTCCCTTGATTCTTTAAAGCCTTTAAATGACCATGTTAAGAATGGTGCCTTGAATAACTCTGCTTTGATTTTAAATGATTTTAAAGCAAGAACTGGTTATGGCTATGGTTATAATTATGGCTATGGCTATGGTTATGGTTACGGCTATGGTTACGGTTATGGAAGCAGTTATGGGGGTGGATACTATGAAGAAGATGAAAACGTATCTAAAGGATTAGGACGATTCTTCAAAAGAAAAAATAGATGAGTATTTATACTGATAAATCAATATTGATTACAGGTGGGACTGGGTCGTTGGGTAAAGCATTAACAAAATTTATTCTCAATAACTACCCAGAAGTTAAGAGGCTGATAATCTTTTCGAGAGATGAACAGAAACAGTTCCAAATGGCGCAAGAATTTCCGCATAGTGATTATCCGCAGATACGTTTTTTTATTGGAGATGTTCGTGATCTCGATCGTTTAAAAAGAGCTTTTCAAAAGGTAGATTATGTAATACATGCTGCAGCTATGAAACATGTTCATATTGCTGAGTATAATCCTGAAGAATGCATTAGAACAAATGTGGACGGTGGACAGAACGTAATTAATGCAGCAATCGAAACTAATGTTGAAAGAGTTGTAGCACTATCTACCGATAAGGCCTGCGCTCCGATAAATTTATATGGAGCTACAAAACTGACTTCAGACAAACTTTTTATATCAGCGAACAATATAAAAGGCTGGAATCCGATTCGCTTTTCTGTTGTTCGTTACGGCAACGTTATGGGGTCTAATGGTTCAGTAATTCCGTTCTTCATCAAGAAGCGGAAGGAAGGAGTTTTACCCATCACCAATGCAGAAATGACAAGATTTAACATCACCTTGGAAGGAGGGGTAGATATGGTAATGCATGCTTTGGAAAGCGCTTGGGGGGGGGAATTGTTTGTGCCAAAAATCCCATCATATAAGATTATGGATGTGGCCAATGCTATTGGTCCTGAGTGTGATAAAAAAGTCATAGGAATACGCCCGGGTGAAAAAATTCATGAAGAAATGATTTCTTCTTCAGATTCATTTAACACCTATGACCTAGGTAAATACTACGTGATTTTACCAACAGTTCCTGCTTGGGATTTAGATGAGTTTGTTTGTGCATTTGATGCCAAAAAAGTAGAGGAGGGTTTTGCATATAATTCTGGTAGTAACACAGTGTGGGAAAGTGTAGAATCTTTACGGGTGCTGATCAAAGATCATGTAGATTCTGATTTTAATATCTAATTAATGAATCCAATTCCTTACGGTAGACAAAGTATTTCAGATAGAGATATAGAAAAAGTAATTGATGTACTAAAGTCGGATTATTTAACTCAAGGACCTCGAATTGCTTCTTTTGAAAAGGCATTTTCTCAATATGTAGGGTCAAAATATGCAATTGCGGTATCTAATGGAACTGCAGCACTTCATCTAAGTACTATTGCCTTTGGTGTAAAGCCAGGCGATAAAGTAATTACTACTCCTATCACTTTTGCAGCTTCTGCAAATTGTATAAGGTACTGCGGTGGTGAGGTCGTCTTTGCTGATATTGATCCAGAGACCTACTTGTTAGATTTAAACCATGTACGCGGGCTACTTGAGGAAGCTCCCAGAGGAACTTACAGCGGAGTAATTCCAGTAGATTTTACTGGTAGAGCTTGCGATCTTGAAGGTTTTCGTGACCTAGCTAAAGAATTTGACCTCTGGATAATCGAAGATTCTTGTCATGCCCCTGGTGGATGGTTTATGGATTTAAATGGAACAAAGCAACTATGTGGTAATAGTCAGTACGCTGACTTATCCATATTTTCTTTTCACCCGGTGAAGCATATAGCGGCTGGAGAGGGGGGGATGATTACCACCAACGATGAAGAATTGTTCAATAAAATTTTACTGTTAAGGACACATGGTATTCTTAAAAATGATGACCGATACTTAAACACTCCCGATTTTGCGTGTGGCGAACCTGGTGCGAAAACTTACCCAGGATGGTACATGGAAATGCAAGAATTAGGGTACAACTATAGGTTAACTGATTTTCAGGCGGCTCTTGGAGAAAGTCAACTCGAAAGAGCACAAGATGGTTTAATTAGGAGGAAAGAGATCGCACAGAATTATTTTGAAGCTTTTCAGGGTAAGACCTTTATAAAAGGACAGTCTGGTATTATCGATGGACATGCTTATCATTTGTATGTCATTGAGGTTGAGGATCGATTGGGGTTGTACAATTATCTTCGCTCTCATTCCATCTATGCTCAAATACACTATATACCTTGTCATCTTATGCCTTATTACAGACAGTTAGGATGGAAGGAAGGCGATTTACCAAATGCAGAGAATTATTACAAACATTGCTTGAGTTTACCTATGTACCCTACATTGACAAATGATGAACAAGACTTTGTAATTAACAGAGTTATTGATTTTTATACGAGTAACTAATTAAAGAGCTTGTATAGCAATTTAACATTCCAAAATGACTCAAATTACCTCTAAAGTATATTATTTACAGGGTCCAAGAGATTTGATCTTAAAATCTGAATTCCTATCGTTATACGAGCTGGAAGAAGATGAAGTAATTGCAAAAACATGTTATTCTGCCGTTAGCCCAGGTACAGAATATGCAGCTTATGTGGGTATGTCACCATTGAGACCAGGAAAGATTTACCCAAGACTCATGGGTTATTGTAATGTTTCAGAGATAATTCATACGGGAAAGCGAGTTACTTCCTTGTCCAAAGGAGATATGGTACTTACTTTTCATTCGCATAGAACGCATTTAAGGTTTAAAGAATCTGATTTTTACTTGAAAGTTCCTTCCGAGAATGCGAAAGAATTAACACCAGCATATTTATATCATTTGGGTTATCATGCACTCATTACAGCTGATGCCAAACAAGGTCATAATATTGGTATAATTGGAGGGGGAACCCTAGGCTATACCAGTGCAATTATGAGTGAGTTAAGTGGTGCAAAAACGTTTCTGTTCTCTAATATTAAAGAGCTCGAAGCTAAAATGGGAAATAAAGGAGTTCAGGTTTTCCAGAAATCTTCCAATGCATTAGACTATGTCATTGACAAAACTGCACAAGTAGGATTAGACATTGTTATTAACACGTCTAATTTGTGGTCGGATTGGTTATTTGCTTTACAATTAGCAAATAGAGGAGGTACTATAGTCAATATGGGATTTCCAGGGAGAGGTCAGGAGAACCCAGATTTTAACCCTTTAGACCCTAAATATGTCTATGACAAACAGTTGAGTATAAAAGCGCTTTGTAATATTAATGAAATTGGGCTTGAACCTTATGAACAGAGGTTTAACGTAAAACGAAATCTGGAATACATTATAGATTTAATTCTAAGGAATAAATTGGATAGCGAAAATATTATCACTGACTCAATTCATTACACGGAACTTGACTCACAATATGTGAAGTATTCTTCACGAGAGCATTACATGCTTTCTACATTAATATCATGGAAAAATTGAGAGCAGCTGTAATAGGCCTTGGTAGAATGGGCGCTGGTCCTTCAAGTCGTTTAGAAGGACTAATTGCTGATGGTTGGCTTCCACTAGGACACTTGGAGTGTATAAAGGAACTAGAAGAACTAAAGTTAGAAGCAATTTGTGATCTTGATAAGACAAGGTTGAAAACCTTAGGAGAAGAACATTCAGTTGAGTTTCTTTTTACAGACGCACACAAGCTTATAAATGAAATTCAGCCCGAGTTTTTATGCATTGCTACCAGATCAGAGGGGAGAACAGATTTAATTGTTGAGGCAGTAAGAAATTATGCCAAAGTTATCTATTTCGAAAAACCAATTAGTCGGTCTATAGCCGATTGTAAACGTTCATTGATGATTGCTTCGGAAGCTGGTGTTACATTGGGCTATGGTGTCAATAGAAGATATCATAAGAGGTATCGTGAAGTAAAGAAATTAATAGCTTCAGAGAAGTTTGGTAGACTTGTCGAAATAGTAGTTGAGAATGGGCATTCTAATCTCTATTGGACTCATCCTCATTCTGTTGATTTGATCCTGTTTTTTGCAGGCTCGACAGACTTAACGCTGATTCAAGGCAATTGCACTTTTATAAATGGATATGAGCCAAAGGATGCAGGTTTTATTGATAATGACCCATTGGTGAATAATGGTTATTTCGAATTTTCAAACGGAGTGAGTGCATCAATAAATAAGGGAATAGGATTGAATACCCGATTGATATGTGAAAAGGCCATTATTACTATCTATTCAGATGGAGCCTTTGTCGATATTCAAAACACAACATCTTCTGGTTACTTAGGCAAGACTGAGCAAATCAAATTAGAAGCTCCTACGGAGAGTGCAACTGTAACCGTTTTTAGAGAGTTGTTAGCGGTAAGTAAAGGAGTAGGTACTTCTCCTATCTCGAAGGAAGAAATTACAGTTGGAATGACTATGCTCAATGGACTAGTTCACTCTTCACTTAATGGTGGGAAAAGGGTTAACCCTTCAGAAGTTCCAGAAGAAATGGTTGTGACTGGACGAAGTGGTAATCACTATGCTTAGCAATAGTCTTTTATGAGTAAATCTGTGTCAGTTCAGCGTATTTATAAAGCAATAGAGAAGCAAGTATTTATTCAAGGAGCGTACTCTATCGTACCAATCAGGTATGAGGATAGATATCAAATTATGCAATGGAGGAATGATCAGATATATCATTTAAGACAATCCAAACCACTATCTAAAGAAGAGCAAGATCAATACTTCGATAATGTAATACCAAAGCTTTTTGATGAAAGCGAACCTAATCAATTGTTGTTTTCATATTTGAAAGACGATATATGCATTGGCTATGGAGGTTTAGTGCACCTTAATTGGAAAGACAAACATGCCGAAATCTCCTTTCTAATGAATACTTCATTGGAGAAATTGGACTTTGAAATACATTGGAGCCAATATTTAGAACTAATTGAAGAGGTAGCATTTGGTCAGTTAGGGTTTAATAAAATTTTTACTTACGCATTTGATTTGAGACCCCGTCTTTATCGAGCTCTCAACTCAAGAGGGTTTAAAAAAGAGGCTCAATTGAAGTCACATGTCTTATTTGATAATAGTTATGTAGATGTGCTTATTCATGCCAAATACAATCCGTATTTGACATTAAAAAAAGCAACTGAAACCGATTTAGAATTAACGTTTCAATGGGCTAAGAATAAAATGATAAGACAATTCGCAATTAGTCAAAGTGAGATCACATTGGAAGAACATTCTCAGTGGTTTCGTAAAAAACTAGATGATTCGAATTGTACTTACCTAATTGTTTGTAGAGGTCTTCAAGCGATTGGTTCATTTAGACTAGACGTTCAAAGTAAAATTGGCAAGATTAGTTATTTACTTGATCCTTGCGTTCACGGAATGGGCCTAGGAATAGCGTTGTTGGAAAGAGGTATAGAGTTTTGTAAAGAGCATAAATTGGCTATTAGTATTCAAGGCGAAGTGTTTGAACAAAACATTGCCTCAGTTAAAGTTTTTGAAAAATTGAATTTTCAGCGTATTGATCAACAAGAAAGTGGATTGATACTATTTGAGAAAGATATACTATGAAGATAGGGCATTACGATATTAATTTAGACTCTCCGGTATTCATTATTGCTGAACTCTCGGCAAATCATAATGGCAGTCTTGAAACTGCTCTAGAGACAATCAGGGCTGCTAAAAGAGCCGGAGCTGATGCTATAAAACTTCAAACTTATACTGCGGATAGTATTACAATAGATAGTGATGAGGAAGACTTTATTATTAAAGGCACTATCTGGGAAGGACAGAACCTTTATAAACTTTATCAGCAAGCACAAACACCATATGAATGGCATGAAGCTTTGTTCGATACAGCAAGAAAAGAGGGGCTTGTGTGTTTTTCATCACCATTTGACCGTCCCGGAGTTGATTTGCTGGAAAGCCTTGAAACACCTGCTTACAAAGTAGCTTCTTTCGAAATAACTGATATACCACTCATTGAATACATTGCTTCTAAGGGTAAACCTGTGATATTGTCTACTGGCATAGCTGAAATGGAAGACATAGAACTCGCATTGGATGCATGCAGGAGAATGGGGAACAATGATTTGGCATTGTTAAAATGTACTTCAAGTTATCCAGCCCCTGTAGAAGAAGCGAACATGAGTATGGTGAGAGATTTCAAAGATCGATTTGACATCATTTCTGGTCTGAGTGATCACACTATGGGGACAACAGTACCTGTTGTTGCAACTTGTTTTGGCGCGAAAATTATTGAGAAGCATTTTATTCTTGACAGATCTGTTGGAGGACCAGATGCCTCATTCTCTTTAAATGAGAAAGAGTTTGCAGAGATGGTTAAAGTAGTCAGAGAAACTGAGAAGGCTATTGGAAAGGTTAACTACTCATTGACAGAGAAACAACTTAAAGGGAAAGATTTTAGCCGATCTTTATATGTAGTGGAAGACATCAAAAGAGGGGAGACAATTACAGAGGCAAATGTGAGAAGCATAAGGCCTGGTTTTGGATTGCATCCCAAACATTTAAAAGAATTAATTGGTAAAGAGGTAAACCTAGACTTAAGTTCAGGTACACCGCTGAGTTTAGATCACATAAAATGATCAAAGAAATGAAAGGCTGTTTGGCTATTATTACTGCCAGAGGAGGAAGTAAGAGGATTCCGCGCAAGAACATTAAAGAATTTCTTGGGAAACCTATTATAAACTACTCAATAGAGGCTGCTTTAAATGCTGGTTGCTTTGATGAAGTTATGGTTTCTACAGATGATGATGAAATTGCCGAAATCGCAAAAAAGGCAGGAGCCATTGTTCCATTTAAAAGATCTGCAAAAACATCTGATGATTATTCAACCACCGCTGACGTATTAAACGAGGTACTTGAACAGTACCTAAATGAAGGTAAATCTTTTAAATATTTCTGTTGTTTATACCCAACCGCACCTTTTGTGACTTCCGTGAAACTTTCAGAAGCTTATAAATTACTTTCTGAATCAGGTGCTAAATCAGTCGTGCCAATAGTAAGGTTTGGATTTCCAATTCAGCGTTCATTTAAGATTGAAAATGAAAGAGTTGAGATGAATTGGCCTGAGCATATGAATAGCAGGTCTCAGGACTTAACTCCAACCTTTCATGATAGTGGTCAATTCTACTTTTTGAAAACTGAAGACTTTTTGAAAGATGCCAAGATGTTTACTGATTTCACTTTACCAATTGAGATGCCAGAGAGTGAAGTACAGGATATTGATAATGAAGAGGACTGGAAGGTAGCTGAGATTAAATACACTTTTTTGTTAGAGAAAAACAAAGCGAGTGAGCTATAAAATATTGATCATTGGATGTGGTAATATTGGAGCAGGCTATGACTTCGATAATGGATTTGTTCAAACGCATGCAAAAGCCTTTTTCCTACACCCCAAATTTACTCCTACCTTTTTTGATTTAGATTCTACACTTGCAGAAAAAGTCGCGAATCAATATGAAGCTTCATTTTTGACCAATTTAGAAGAGATAGAATTATCAGAATTCGACTGTATTAGTATTTGTACACCTACTACAACGCATACAGAACTTTTGATCAAGGCATTTGAAGCCAAGGTAAAATTAGTCGTTTGTGAAAAGCCAGTGGCTTCTGAGTTGGAAGATTTAAAATCACTTCAAGCTAAATATCAATTGTCGGATACAAGGGTAGTGGTAAATTATATACGGAGGTTCCTTCCTTGCTATATTGACTTGAAATTATACATCCAGGAAGTCCTCAAAACAGAGCCTTTGACAAATCTGTCTATCCGATATCAAAGAGGCTTTGTTAATAATGCAGGGCATGCACTAGATTTAGTTCAATACCTTTTAGGTGCTGAAATGGAATTGGAAAATGTTGAAACATCCAATCATGTGTTTGATGCTTTTCCAAACGATCCAACCATGTCTCTTCGTGCTAATTGGGACGGTGTGAACGTAGATGTTTTAGGCATATCAAATGTTAAGTTTTCGCACTTTGAAGTTGATATTTTCTTCGAATATCATAGAATTCATTTAAAGGAAGCTGGAAATATAATTGAGGTGTCTAAAGCTGATAAAGAAGGTGTTTACTTCAAACCATTGAAACCTCTAGAACATCAATCCAAAGAGAACTGTCTCAGAAACTATATGGAACCTGTAGCCGAATTGGCTCATAACATACTAGCAGAAAAAGTAGTTGACGATAATTTTGAAGAAGCAGTTCGATTAAATTTGCAAATGTTGAATTTTATTAAGCACTAACTATGCCTAAACTAGCTATTAAAGGAGGTACGCCAGTAAGAACAGAACTATTTCCAGCATACAATACTATAGGGTCAGAGGAGAAAGAGGCTGTAATGAAGGTTTTGGATAGTGGTAATTTGTCTCAATTTCTAGGAGCATGGCATAAAGATTTCTATGGAGGTCCAACAGTCCAGCAGTTTGAAAGTGATTGGGCCTCAGCTTTTAATTGTAAATATGCTATCTCGGTAAACTCAAATACTTCAGGGCTATTCTCTGCAATTGGAGCTTGTGGTATACAGGCCGGAGATGAAGTAATAGTTTCGGCTTATACAATGAGTGCAAGTGCATTAGCACCAATCATATATGGAGCAGTACCTGTGTTTGCAGATGTTGATGACAACAACTTTGGGCTTTGCCCAGAGAGTATTGAACGCTGTATAACACCAAGAACCAAAGCTATATTGGTAGTTCATATTTTTGGTAACCCTGCAAAAATGGATGAGATCATGCGGATTGCAAAAAAACATAATCTCTGCGTGATTGAAGATTGTGCACAGGCGCCATTGGCTAGCTATAAAGATCAGGAAGTAGGTACTATAGGAGACATTGGAATATTCAGCCTGAATTATCATAAACATATCCATACAGGTGAGGGAGGAGTACTTACAACTAATAATGACGAGCTAGCCGAAAGGATATATTTGATTAGAAATCATGGAGAGAATATTGTCGAACCAAAGGGGGTTGAGAATGTTTTTAATTCTCATGGGTTCAATTTCAGGATGACTGAGATGGAAGCCGCAGTAGGTATTCAACAGTTGAAAAAACTACCTGGGCTGATTGATCAGAGGATAGGTAACGCTGCAAAGTTAGAAACTGCGTTAAGTAAGATTGAAGGAATTCAAACACCCGTTATAGAAGAGGGAAGTAAACATGTTTTTTATGTTCAAGCACTTCGGTTTGATCAAGAAAAAATAGGTGTTGACAGAAATACATTTGTTAATGCGCTTAAGGCCGAAATTCCTTCCGCAGTATTAAGAGAGGATACTCCACTTATAGGGGCAGGTTACGTGAAACCATTGTACCTCCAACCATTATATCAACAACGAGCTACTCATTGCTCCTTTAATTGTGAGAAATACAAGGGGGAAGTTGACTACAGTAAAGGGATTTGCCCTAATGTTGAAAAGCTCCATTTCCATGAATTAGTTACACATGAATATATGCGTCCGGGTATGTCTGACAAGGATATTGCTGACGTAATAGAAGCATTCAATAAGGTGGCATTGAACGTAGAAGAATTAAGATAGTATGCTTGATGGCTTATCAGGTAAAGGCTTGTTTGTATTCAGTGACCCAGGGGGAGCTAAGGCAATATTGGCTTATGTTCAGATTAATCAAATTGAAGAATTTCTAATTGTAAGTGATAGATCATATTCATTCTTTGAGGATTTTGGCCTGGAGGTTAAAGAATGTTCTGCCGAAGAAGTAATTACAATATTCAATGAGTTTAAACCTGACTATCTTTTTACCGGAACTTCCTACACATCTAAAATTGAATTAGACTTCATAAATGAGTCGAATAACCAAGGAATTCGAAGCATTGCATTTATCGATCATTATACACGTTTCAAAGACCGTTTCGAGTCGGATGGGAAAGAAATTTACCCGAGCGAGATTGCTTTAATTGACCAGAAGGCTTTAAGGTTAGCCAGAGAATGCGGTCTTGATTCCTATAGTAATCTATTAGTTACTGGGAATTTTTATCATAACTTTTTGAATCATTGGAAGCCTAATACTTCCAGAGATGAACTATACGATAAACTCGACCTAGATTATTCCAAGAAACTAGTAGTATATGCCCCAGAACCCTTGTCCAATGTAGATAATGCTGGCCAAGTATTTGGCTTTGATGAAGTAGAAACTACAGCCGGATTGTTGAGCGCATTGGATTCTGAATTAGACAAACTGAATTTTGTTTTAACGCTGCATCCTAATCAAAACTTGGCTCTTTTAGAACCAACTATTACTGATAACATAGTCCTAAATCAAAACAGGGCTAAAGTCAATGAATTGATTCATTACGCTGATGTTGTAATTGGTATGTTTTCTAACTTTCTGATTGAGGCCGAAGCCATGGGTAAACCAGTATTACGATATTTTTGCAAACCAGTAAATAACGATCCCCTAAGAGGAACAAATATTGGTAAAGTGGTAGATGATTTAGAACTTCTCTCCGAAATCAAATCCCTATGAGTGAAATAAGAAAGGATATTTTCCTGGAAGGAAATTCAATCTGTCTAAGGCCTCTCATGGAGACAGATGTGTTGGGTAATTATAGCTTTTGGTTGAATGATGCTGAAATTGTTCAGTACAATTCTCATGGCAGGTTTCCAATGACAATACCAATGCTCAAAGCATTTGTAGAGAGTAGTCAACAATCTAGAAGTGCAATAATATTGGCAATTGTAGACAAAGAAAGTGGTATGCACATTGGTAACATCAGCCTACAAGCTATTAACTGGGTGGACCGTAATGCTGAAATTGCATTTTTACTGGGAGAAAAAAGCTTTTGGGGGAAAGGAGTAATGCTTGAGGCAGGTAACTTGATAATAAAGCATGGCTTTAATACTTTGAATTTGCATCGAATCTATTGTGGTACTTCCTCTGAAAACCTTGGTATGCAAAAACTGGCAAAGAAACTAGGAATGAACGAAGAAGGTATTCGAAAAGAAGCTATTTATAATAATGGTGTTTATCACGATATCATGGAATACGGAATATTGAAAAAATAATGAAATACTGTAAAAAGTGTTTGCAAACGGACACGCGTCCAGGTACTCGTTTCGATGAGAATGGGATTTGTCCTGCCTGTAATTACCACGAAAGCCTCAAAACTGTTGATTGGGATGCTAGAAGAGCGCAATTAGATGGCATAGTTGAGTTTGGTAAGAAAAATAATCATTCAGGCTATGATTGTATTATTGGTGTAAGTGGAGGGAAGGACAGTACACGTCAAGCCATTTTTGTAAAAGAAGTACTTAAAATGAATCCATTATTGGTTTCACTTGGCTACCCTCCAGAACAAGTGACACAAAGAGGAGTGGATAATGTTTCGAACATGATTGAGCATGGCTTTGATTGTATATCCATTAATCCGGCACCTCAAGTCTGGCGTAAACTCATGCGTCAAGCATTCTTTGAGTTTACCAATTGGTGCAAGTCGACAGAACTAGCTTTATT
Organism: uncultured Roseivirga sp.; assembly: GCA_947493005.1. Lineage (GTDB taxonomy): Bacteria > Bacteroidota > Bacteroidia > Cytophagales > Cyclobacteriaceae > Roseivirga. Next base: position 86,462 of record CANLOY010000006.1, on the reverse strand, counting down.
TAGTAGTGTGCCTCGTTTGGCAATTGCTTATCAAATTCCTTTGATTTGGTGGGGAGAGAATACCGCATTGCAATTAGGAGACTTAAACGTCATGGGTAAGGATGGTAGTGATGGCAATAACCTACGGAAAATGAATACACTAGGTGGCGGGGATATTACCTGGCTGATTAGTGAAGAGATTAGAAAGGAAGAGATATTGCAATATCATTACCCTTCTGAAAAGGACATGGATGATGCTAACCTGAGAATTACCTTTTTAGGTTATTTCTGGAAAGATTGGTCATTGATTGATAATGGTAACTATGCAGCACTTCGCGGACTTGATATAAGAACCGAAAAACCATGGGAAATTGGCGATCCTCATGGTATTACTTCTTTGGATGAAGATTGGGTTACATTCAATCAAATGATCAAATATCTGAAGTTCGGATTTGGTCGTGTATCTGATTATGTCAATGAGGATATAAGAAATGGTAGAATGACAAGAGACGAAGGGATTGCACTACTCAAAAAATATGATGGTTCTTGTTCTCCAAAGTACATTGAGAGTTTTAGTAAATATATTGGAATAACGGTCGAAGAGTTTTGGCAACAAGTAGATAAATCAGTTAATACTGATTTGTTTCATAAAGAAAAGCCAGGAGAATACTATCCAAAATTTGAAGTAGGAGTAGGTTTATGAAACAACCAAACATTGTTATAATTGACTATGGTGTCGGAAATACCTATTCAGTTGGTAATGCTATCAAGTTTTTGGGATACAAGAAGCTAGAGGTTTCGGATGACTTTAGAGTTATTGAAGAAGCTGATGTCTTGATTTTACCCGGTGTTGGAGCTTTTGAAGAGGCTATGAACAACCTGAAATCTAGAAACCTTATTCCACTTTTAAATGAACAAGTATTGGCCAATAACAAACCAATCTTGGGTATTTGTGTAGGTATGCAATTGATGGCAACCGAATCAATGGAGAAAGGAGTGCATAAAGGACTCAATTGGATCGGTGGAAGAGTCGAAAAACTTGAATTGAAACCTGAATATGCAGTGCCTCATGTTGGGTGGAACAATGTGAATTATAAAGAGGAGTGCTCATTGTTTAGGAAGAATGAAAAGGGTGCAAATTTCTACTTTGACCATAGCTATTTCTTTAATCCAGAAAGTAAAGAACATGTCGTGGCACACTGCGATTATGATATCAATGTAATTGCGGCAGTTCAAAAGGACAATGTATTTGGTGTTCAATTTCATCCAGAAAAGAGCCAAACTAGTGGACTTAAATTATTTAGAAGCTTTTTCAATGCGCTATAACTATGCTTAAGAAAAGAATTGCAGCCACTGTAGTGGTCAGGGATGGGATTGTAGTGCAAAGTATTAATTTCAATCGCTATTTACCAGTAGGTAAACCGCCAATAGCACTTGAATTCCTAAATAGTTGGGGTATCGATGAAATTGTTTTGTTAGATATTACGGCAAGCAAAGGAGGTTGTATGCCTGATTATGATATGGTTAAGCAAGCTTCTGCTAAATCATACGTGCCTCTGACAGTTGGCGGAGGAATTCGCTCAATAGAGCATATTCGGGAACTTATGCATTGTGGAGCCGATAAAGTATCCTTTAACCAAGCAGCTATTCAGAACCCTGAATTAATTTCGAAGGCGGCAAGTGTATTTGGCAATCAGTGTGTGGTCGTTTCTATTGATGCGTTACATACTCCGGCTGGATATAAGGTATATGATTATTTAGAAAAGAAAACTCTAGATTTCAGCCCTGCAAAATTCGCGGTTTCTATGGAGAGGCTAGGAGCGGGGGAAATTCTTATTAACTCTGTTGATAGAGATGGCTCGTACAAAGGGTATGATTTGGAACTTATTAATTCAGTATGTGAAGGAGTGACGGTACCAGTAATAGCTGCTGGGGGTGCAAAGAACGCTACCGATTTTGTAAATGTTCTAGGGCAGACCGAGGTGAGGGCAGCATCTGCGGCAAATTTTTTCCACTTTACGGAACACAGTGTGAATACCACAAAGGCCCATATCGTCAAAACTTTAGACGTTAGGCTAGAAACACATGCAGATTACAATGAAAATGATTTTGATAAAGACGGACGCTTGTTGAAAAAGGCTGACAAAGTGTTAGAAGACATGTTATTTATTAAAATAGAAAAGGAAGAAATATGAGATACTGCAAGAGGTGCTTATATCCTGAAAATCATCCACTCAATTTGGTTTTCGATGATAAAGGAATCTGTAGTGGCTGTCGAGTGCACGAAGAGAAAGATACTATAGATTGGTTTCCAAGAGCAAATAAGTTGAAGTCAATTTTAGAGAGTTATAAGAATACTTCTCAGAATAATTATGACTGTATTATACCTGTAAGTGGAGCGCGAGATTCTTATTTCATTGTTCATACAATCAAAAATGTCTATGGTATGAACCCCCTTTTGGTTACCTATAACAAACATTATAATACAGCTGAAGGTGTTAGGAATCTTGCCAACTTAAGGATCAAATTTGATTGCGATATTATGACACTAACGGTTAAACCAGAAACCGTTAAGAGAGTCACGAGAGCCACTATTCGAAAAATAGGCAGTATGTATTGGCATTGTTTAGCAGGACAAACTGTGTACCCAGTTCAAATGGCTGTAAAGTTCAAGATTCCCTTGATTGTTTGGGGTGCTCATCAAGGAATCGATCAAGTAGGAATGTTTTCACACCTTGATGAGGTGGAGATGACTCGAAAGTATCGCAAAGAGCATGATTTAATGGGCGTTGAAGCAGAAGATCTTGTTAATGAATTTGATGGTATTTCTAAAGAAGATATTGTTCAGTATCAATATCCAGACGATAAAGAAATTGAACGTGTAGGGGTAAGAGGTATATACCTTAATAATTATATGCGATGGGATAGTAAGGCGCAACATGAAGAAATGATCAAAATGTATGCTTACAAGACCGAAGAGCAGACACGTACTTTTGATACCTATAATGATGTGGATTGCTATAATTATTCAGATGTACATGACTATATCAAGTACCTGAAATGGGGTTACGGTAAAGTGACAGATCATGCCTCTCGTGAGATTCGTTTGAGAAGAATGACTCGAGAACAAGGTGTTGATATGGTGAAAAAATATGTAGTCAAAGAACCAGATAACTTGGAAATGTTTCTGGATTGGATTGGGATTTCTAAATCTGCCTTTCGCTATTTAATGGATCAACATCGAAACTTAGATGTCTGGGTGAAAAATGAAGATTGGGAGTGGGAATTAAAAGATGATTTTATTGAAAAACTGATCACATCAGGAGACAATGATATGGCTCTAGATCAAATTGAATCATTTTCCGATTTCAAAATTACTGGGCCAGGAGAAAGCACTGATAAAAAGAATGGTTACATTCTGATTGGAAGAGGTTACCATTCATAATCTATTAAACATTAATTAGTGAAGAATATTCTTAAGACTGGAATTAGAAAGAAACTCCCTTATTTTTCTTATTTCTATCACCACTTGAAGTACAGACTCTTTTTTGTAGTCGCTTTTAGTCTAGTGGTAGGAGTTTTTGATGGTTTTGGTCTAGCGATGTTCTTGCCATTATTAGAGACAGTAAGTAATGAAGAAGCGTCTGCAGAAAACTTGGGTAATCTTGGGTTCTTAATTGATTACCTTGAATCATCAGGAATAGGTGTCAGTGTCATAACCATATTGGTCGTCATGCTGATCTTCTTTATACTTAAAGGGATAGCTAGGTTTTTTGAGACCTTGTATAGAGTCACTGTACAGCAGTATTTTATGCAGCATATACGTTATATGGGTATTGACGGTTTGACGTCATATGACTACACCACTTTTGTAACTTCAGATGCAGGTAGGATTCAAAATACGCTCACTGGTGAAACTGGTCGTGTGAATACTGCATTCTATTCATTTGCAGCTACCATTCAATCGGGAGCATTGATCCTTATTTATGGCTTCTTTGCCTTTAATGCAAATCCTGAATTTACACTTTTTGTAGGAATTGGTGGAGGTTTGACAAACGTGATTTTTAAGGTCATTTATAACCGAACAAAGAAACTATCTCGGTCCTATACTAAGGAAGCAAATGCCTTTGAAGGGATCATCATTCAAATGGTACTGTTTTTCAAGTATTTAAAAGCAACGGGGCAGTCTCGACTTTACGGAGATAAGCTTAAAAGAAGTGTGGACAGAATTAAGAAGGACTTAATAAAAGTGGGTTTCTATAATGCCATATTAAAGGCAAGTAGAGAACCGCTTATCGTTACGGTTGTAGTGATCATAATCATTGTTCAGGTTGAGTACTTTGGGCAAGAAATGTCAGGCATAATTCTCAGTCTACTTTTCTTCTATAGAGCATTAGGTAGCTTAGTAGTACTTCAAACCAATTGGAACCATTTTCTTGAAACTTCAGGGTCACTAGAGAATATGAGTGATTTCTTGAAGGGATTAAAGAAAAATAAAGAAGCAGATGGCGAAGAAATTTTTGCTGGATTAGAGGAAGAAATAGAGATGGTAAATTTAAGCTTCGGTTATGGAGGAGATCCAGTTTTAAGAGACATTAATCTTAAAATAGGTAAAAATAAAACCGTTGCATTTGTTGGTGAAAGTGGGAGTGGAAAAACGACAGCCGCGAATCTCATTGCAGGACTATTTAAACCTACTGAAGGTGATGTTCTGATAAATGGAAAGAGCATTACAGACTATAACATTGAAACTTACAGAAAACGAATTGGCTATATTACTCAGGATGCTGCTATTTTTACGGATACAGTTTTTAATAATGTGACGCTCTGGGCAGAACCTAATGAAGAAAATATAGGTAGGTTTGAGCGTGCTATAAAAAGCGCATCCTTAGAGAATTTTATCAATAGCCTTGAGCTCAAAGAACAAACAGAGATCGGGAATAATGGAATTAACCTTAGCGGAGGACAAAAGCAACGAATATCAATTGCAAGAGAATTGTTTAAAGAGGTTGATATTTTAATACTAGATGAGGCAACGTCTGCATTGGATTCTGCAACCGAAATAGAAATCAAAGAAAGTATAGAGTCATTAAAAGGAAATTATACCATAATAATGGTTGCGCATAGATTATCTACAATAAGGACATCGGATATTGTGGTATTGTTGGATAATGGACAAATTGTTGCTAAAGGGACCTATGATGAGTTATTGGCAAATAATTCTGGATTTAGTAAGATGGTTTCCCTTCAAAAACTGTAATAATCTATTTGTAATTTATGATTAAACAACTCGTAAAACGACTTCTAAATATTAGCCCTCCAAGAGAAGATAAAGTTTTCAATTTTACTATTTCAGAGATGGTGAATATGTATCATAACAATATCAAATCAGTCAATTCATGGCATGGGAAGGTTATTCAAGATGATATTTTGAACCACAAAAAGTCAGATACAATATTTCTCTTGGGAAGTGGTCCAAGCATTAATCAAATCTCAGATGAAATGTGGAAGGAGATCGGTGAGTGTGATTCCATTGGGTTCAACTATTGGTTCATTAATGATTTTATACCGACTTATTATATGTTCCAGTTTCCAGAGGGCGATGAAATTCTAGACATGACCCTCGATATATTGGCTGATAGGCATGAATCACTTAAACATGTGCCATTTATTCTTAGAGGAAGTGCTATAGCCAATAATAAAGTTGATCTTAATGATAAAAGAGTAGAGCTCTTAAAGCAGAACGAAGTTTATTTTCTAAATGAATACCCGCTTCACATGATGGTTGAAACGGATATAGATTTGGTACTGGAATATTTAGATTTACTTGATCTTATGCCTTTTGGTAAGCTCACAAAGTTTATCCCAAAATTGCGTAGTTCGATGGCGTTGTTAATAGTTTTAGCCTATCAACTTGGCTATAAAAAAATAGTACTTTGTGGTATGGATATGAAAGGGGGGTTTGACCATTTTTGGGACGCACCGCAATACAAAGAAGTATATGAGAAATATAGGCTGGAGGTAAAACAAGCCAATGAACCCATTGGCTTTGAATTATTTACTGAAGAGAGGTTTTCAAAAAACACTGTCCCGGAATATGTTTATCATTTGAGTGATTGGATGAGGAAGAAGTCAGGAGTTGAAATATCAGTTATAAATGATGGAACTATTCTTTATCCCAGGTTGCCACTTTTTAAAATGTAACAGAGTTATGAGGGAAAATAGTTTTATATGAAGGTAGCCATTGTCAATGCCCACATTCTTGACTCACTAGGTGGAAGTGAAATGCAATGTGATTTAATTGCTCAAGGCCTGCTTCGAAAAGGTCATGAAGTAATTTATGCGTCAGTAGGAAAAAATAAATTGACAAAGTATATAGGTGTTAATTACCCTGTAGAACCTTTAAATCTTCTCGATGTCGAGCAGATTCGATTTTTTTTCAAAAAACACAGACCTGATGTCATCTATTGGAGATATAATAAAAGGAATTTTCCAAACATTATAAAAGTTAAGCAAGGGTTTAATATTCCATTAGTTTTTGCAGTATCTAGCAAAAGAGACACACAACGTTTCGCATATGCTCAAAAGAAAGGTATGAATGCCTTCAGGAAAGTATTGTATTATCTAAAGCACATGATGAGTAGTGCAATAGCATACCATTACATAAAAAAAGTTGATGCGGTAACTGTATTAAATAGCCAGTATTTAAATATTTTGCCTGTAAAGAAACAAGCCACGATATGGAATGCTGCTAGTTTATCAAAAGAAACCTTTTCTTGGCCTAAGCCATTCGTACTGTGGGTAGCAAATCTGAAAGCTATCAAAAGGCCTGAAATATTTGTTAAACTTGCTGAGAAATTTTGTGAAAGAAACTCAAATCTTGATTTTATTATGATAGGGGATATACAAGAAGAAATTCCCTACAGATACACTATTTCAAAAGCTGAGGAGGCTGAAAATTTTCACTTCTTAGGTAAGCAATCACCTGAATTTGTTAATGGAGTCTTATCTGAAGCCATGTGTTTAGTCCATACTTGTAAGCCAGAAGGTTTTGGTAACAATTTTATTCAAGCTTGGCTCCAAGGATGTCCTACTATAACATTGGATCATGATCCAGACGGTCTTATTGAAAAAGAAAAACTAGGCTTTGTATCGAAAGAGTTTTCACAGATGTGTATCGATTTGGATAAAATGGTTAGTAAGCCTGAGGTTAGAAAAGCAATGTCTGAAAAAGCACTTCATTTTTCTCATAGGTATTTCACTCCCGAATGTTTGACTGAGAGAATAGAGTCATTTTTGGAGGAAATTATTCGAGAGTCTACGGTTAAGAGCAATGTTTGACAGGAAAATCAGAATAGGACTTCTTGTACAAGGTGACAGCATACCAGCTTGGTCCTATAAAATGTTAGAACGAATTCAGAATTCTTCGAACACTGAAATTGTTTTAGTCATAAAAAAAGATGCTCCCTCAGAAGAGAAATTAAGTTTCAAGAAGAGTCTTTTAAAATACCCAGATCAACGCTTATTCAGGATTTTCAGGAAGCTTGACCAGAGAAGATTTAGGCCAAAACCAAATGCATTGGAACCTAAAGGGCTTTGGGATATTATTGATTGTCCAGAACTCATTGTTTCGCCCAAGACTACGAAATTTAGTGATAGAGTCTTAGACAAAGATATTGATCAGATAAAGGCTTATGAACTTGATATATTGATTCGAATGGGCTTCAGAATTCTCAGAGGAGACATTCTAAACGTTGCAAAGTATGGAGTCTGGTCTTATCATCATGGTGATAACAAGGTTAATAGAGGAGGGCCGGCTGCCACTTGGGAATCCATTGAGGGATGGTTAGAGACAGGAGCTCTTTTACAGATTTTAACCGAAGATTTAGATGGAGGTGTTACTTTAGCCGAATCAACAATTCAAACAAATAGCCTTAGTATTCTTAGAAATCGAAATACACTTTATTGGAAATCAAGTAGTATGCTACCCAGAAAGATTGAGGAGCTTCACAGACTGGGGGAAACGGAATTCTTTGAGCAGCTTGAAAGGCAAAATTCCGCCCCATCTTACTATTACAATCGCTTGTATAAGATGCCTACAAATAAAGAGATGTGGCCAATCTTTGTTAAAAGCTACAAAGCGAGAATACGTGCTAAAATTGAAAAGCGATTTTTCTTTAAGCAATGGATACTGCTCTTTGAGTTAAAAAAGAAAGAAAATATCTCAAGCTCTTTTTTTAGGTTCAAAAGAATGATGCCTCCTAAAGACAGGATTTGGGCAGACCCATTTATTGTTGAGAAGGATGGTAAGTACTATATCTTTATAGAAGAACTTTTATTAGCAGGTCGTAAGAAGGGTTTTATATCCGTAATAGAAATGAATGATAGAGGGGAGTATACACAACCCCAAAAAGTATTAGAAACAGATTATCATTTATCATACCCATTCATTATTGAGGAAGATGGAGAGTATTATATGATACCTGAATCAAATGAGAATGGATCAATTGATTTATATAAGTGTGTTGACTTCCCGAGTAAATGGGAGCATCATCGTACAATTATGAAAGATGTTGTAGCTTCTGATGCAACCGTTTTTAAGCATGATAAGAAATACTGGCTATTCACTAATATCAAAGAAGTTCCTGGAGCTACCACACTAGATGAGTTATTTCTCTTTTACTCTGATGACCTTTTGGAAGGTTCTTGGACTTCTCACCCCCTAAACCCAATAATCACTGATGTGAAGTTTGCTAGACCAGCAGGAAACTTGTTTATGCATAAAGGTAGATTGTTCAGACCCGCTCAAGACAATTCAGGGCATTATGGTAGAGCAATGTGCCTTAGGGAAATTGTTAAAATGGATGAAGAGAGTTTTGATGAAAGATCTATCCAATCAATTTACCCTAATTGGGATAAAGATTTAATTTCTACTCACACTTTAAATAGTAGTGGTAAATTGACAATAATTGATGCATTAATTAAAAGAAGAAGGTAGAACCTATTCCAAAATATTTAAAGTAATGAAGTTTAAACTGGGCAATATTGAAATCCGAATTGGAAGAGCAAATGCAAAGAAAAAGGAAGGTAAAATATCCTCTAAAGATCTGACTAGTATTTATGATGATCACCTTGAGCATGTAATGAAACTCACAGTAGAAGAAATACACTCAAGGCTATCTCCAGTTACAGTCAATAATCTTGATTCTCAAGAAAACCTGAAGAAGGCTGCCGAGTTGCTCAAGAGAGAAGGAATATTTATAGTTCCTAATTTCCTTGATGAAGCAACTGTTGCTTGTGTACAAAAGGCTAATGAAGTACTTTTCTCAAAAGTTAATGAGTTTTCAGGTAAGGCAGGCTTTTATGAAGACGACTCCTTAGTAGTTCAGTCTAAGGAGGTGAGATTAAAGACCTATTCTGATTTTGTTAATTATGGAAAGCCTGTAGCATGTGTTAGGCAAGATGAAGATTTTGGAATGGTAGATGTGTTTAATTATGATAAACTCTCTGATATAGCTTCATTGAACTTGAAAGAAATTGCAGAGAATGACGGTTTAATGTCGATTATCTCCAATCGAGAAACACCTCTTTCTCTTTCGAATATAAACCTTTATTTCAACAAAGGAACTAAGAGTAGAGGCGGATTTCATTATGACGATTTCAGAAATAACTTGAAAGCATTCATTTATACATTGGATGCAACAGATCTTAGCTATGGACCTTATTGTTATGTCAAAGGAACCCATATGGATGGGCCTTATAGAAAGCTCAATAAACTTATTTCTGCTAATTATGCACACAATGATACTGAAGCTCCTTTGGTTCCAGTTAAATCTATAATCCCCATTCTTGCTAAGAGCGGTACTATGGTGGTGACAGATCAAAGTGGTATTCATAGAGGACTCCCTCAAGGAGAAGATGCCGAAAGAGCGTTAATGGTAATTAGATATAGGTAGCGATTTAATATCATGATTAGCTCTTTAACACTAAACTCGACGAATATCAAAGTTGTATACCTTTCCGATTCGTTAATCCCATCAAAAAGAGCCAATAGTGTTCACGTAATGCATATGTGCAATGCATTCAAAGAACTCAATAATAAAGTAGAACTATTTGGTTTAAAAGGAGGTAGTTCTGACATAGAGGCTATAAGAAATTGGTATGGGGTGGGAGACTTTGATATCAAGTTGACTTCATTAAAAATTCCTAAGCTTAGATTATGGTGGCATGCCAGAAAAATGCTTATGGCTATAAAAAAAAATAAGCCTGATCTGATTTTTGGGAGGTCGCTTTATGGTTGCTATTTATTAGCTAAGAATGGGTATAAAGTTTGTTTTGAGACTCATGATCCTGTTAGTGCTCTTAATGATAAGCAACTGACCATTTTCAATAAGCTTCTTGAATCTCCCAACTTAGTAGGAGTTGTTGTAATAAGTGATGCCTTGAAGAGAATGCTGTTAAGTCAATCAAAACTGATTGCAGCAGATAAAATATTGGTCGCTCATGATGGCGCTACAATACAGCAATTTTCTGATCAAGAAATCAACTCATATTCATGGCCGGCTTCAGATGAAAAAAGGATTCAACTAGGATATGTAGGGACAATATCTCGAGGCCGGGGTATTGAACTTATTTTATCCCTCTCTAAAAGACTTTTACATCTTGATTTTCATATTATTGGAGGGAGAAAAAAAGAATTGGCCAAGGTTGGTATGAATGAGAGTGAAGAATTCCCAAATGTATTCTTTCATGGGTTTGTATCTCCAAAAGAAGCTTCTATAGCGCGTAGGAAGTGTGATATACTTTTGGCTCCATATCAACAAAATGTGACCTTGAGAAGCGGTAAGAATACGGCTAAGTATATGTCTCCTTTGAAGGTATTTGAATATATGGAATCCGGAAAAGCTATTGTGGCTTCAGATTTACCTGTATTGAGAGAAGTGCTCTTGGATGGGCATAACTGTGTGTTATGTTGTGCAACTGACGAGGATCATTGGTTTGAAAAAATCAATGATTTAGTGTCTGATGAAGTAAAAAGATTGGAATTAGGAAGTAACTCAAAATCCGAGATTGATAAGAAGTACTCTTGGCATAAAAGAGCTGAACATATAATTGAGTTTTATAAATCAAGCCAGGGCTGAGTTTATGAAATCTATTTCTTACTTTAAATCAAGGGTCTGGTCATTGCCTTAAGAGTCTATGCTATTTAATTCGACTGAATTTCTACTCTTCTTACCAATAACTTTTGCTTTATATTGGTTACTGAATAAAAGGCTGCAATTACAGAATGCCTTAGTTCTGGTTGCAAGTTATTTGTTCTATGGCTGGTGGGACTGGCGATTTTTATCTCTGATTATCATAAGTACACTCCTCGATTTTTGGGTAGGGCAAAAGCTATATGCAAGCACGGCTCCAAAAATTAAGAGAAGGTGGATGTGGCTTAGTGTTTCATTTAACCTTGGATTATTGGGCTTTTTCAAATATTATAACTTCTTTATTGATTCCTGGGTATCGGCATTTTCTCAAATGGGATACGAAATGGATGCTTGGACATTGAGCATAGTATTGCCAGTAGGTATTAGTTTTTATACGTTTCAAACCATGTCCTATACATTGGATATTTATAAAAATAAACTAGAACCGACAAGAGATCTTTTAGCCTTTGCTTCATTCGTTTCATTCTTTCCGCAATTAGTTGCAGGGCCTATTGAAAGAGCTTCCAACTTGCTTCCTCAAATGCTCAATAAAAGAGTTTTTTCTTATAAACAGGCAGTGGATGGAGCAAGGCTCATATTATGGGGTTTGTTTAAAAAGGTTGTCATAGCTGATTCTTTGGCTCCTATTGTAAATGAGATATTCTCTAACTACGAATCTCATTCGAGCTCAGTTTTGATATTGGGAGCTGTACTTTTTGCTTTTCAGATATATGGAGATTTTAGTGGCTATTCGGATATTGCTAGAGGTGTAGCTAAGTTCCTTGGGTTTGAATTGATGGTCAACTTTAAGATGCCTTACTTTTCTAGGAGTATAGGTGAATTTTGGAGAAGGTGGCATATTTCACTTTCGACTTGGTTTAGGGATTATGTGTATATACCTCTTGGAGGGTCTAGGTTAGGTAAAGCAAAAGGCATCCGAAATGTATTTGTTATTTTCATTGTAAGCGGGTTTTGGCATGGGGCTAATTGGACATTTATAGTATGGGGTTTAATTCATGCACTATTTTTTATACCGTCCTTTTTAGGTAATACAAACCGCAACCATGTAGACGACTTAATTCTAGAAGGAAATTGGTTACCTTCTTTTAAGTCTATTTTTCAAGTGCTATTTACATTTGGTTTGGTCAATTTGGCATGGGTGTTTTTCAGAGCAGAATCAATGTCTGATGCTGTTAACTATATATCCAGTATAGCAGATTTTTCTAATGTTTCTAATTCAGAAATTGTCATTGGAAAGAAAAATCCAGCATACATTTTACTCCTTTTAGGGGTAGAATATTTTATTATGCGAGGTGTACCAAAGATTTTAGTCAGTTTTAGATGGCTCTTTTATCTTATTTGTGGTGTATTGATTTTTAATTCTTTCTTCGAAAATCAAGGAGCACAGTTTATCTACTTTCAATTTTAATGAGAAAATTTCTAGTAAAGAGTTTAGTCTATTTGTTGATATGTTCTCTGGTGATCATTTCAATTTATGCTTACGGGGCTTTGAAAAATGAACCTTACGTTGATGCATTTTATAGACGTTTTACTAGGCATCATAATGGTTCTATTGTATTAGGGACTTCTCGTGCTGCTCAAGGCATTGAACCGAGCATACTGAATAACGTTGTGGGTGAGGATTTTTATAACTTCAGTTTTACTATGAAACAGTCCTCTTTTGAGAAATCCTATTTTGAAGCTCTCAAAGCGTTTACAGAATGGACTGCATACGATTCATCTAGAGTTACAATAATATCAGTAGACCCCTGGTCTATTAGAGAAGTGAAATCTGAGGGTTCCGCGGAGGAAAGAGTTAATAAAGAATATCTTGCTTCTTATACATCCCAATGGTCTTATTTTAGGCCAAACATTAAATACTTATTGAAAGAGAAAGTACATCTGTCTCGATTGTTTGCAGACAGAGATAGGTATGTTAATGACTTTGGGAGATATGTTATTCCGTTTGACACAAACTATTTGATAAAAAACTATACTAAAAGAGCAAAAGAAGTGCTTGAATTGTATAGTCAAAGACCTCGGTTTGTAGATAGTGAAGTATCAGATTATCGCTTAAACTATCTAAATGAGATCATCGATTACTGCAAGGAATATGGTAAGGTCTTTTTAGTTCGAATTCCAGTGACTAAAGAAATGTATGCATTGGAAAATAAGTTACAATACGACTTTGATGATTTAATTACTAAAATCAGTGAGGAGAAGGGAATACCTTATATTAATTTGATTAACCTGAGTGGTAACTATCAGACGGTCGATGGTAATCATTTGTGGAATGGTGAGGTGCCTAGGTTTTCGAAAGATTTAGCTAGTTACATTCAGTCAATAAATGGCAAGAGGTAAACAATGTTATTTAACTCTATAGAATTTTATTTTTTCTTTATTACCGTTTTCGGTCTCTACTGGTTTGTTTTTAAGAGATCACTTTCAGGGCAGAACTGGGTTCTATTATTGGCTAGCTATTTTTTCTATGGATGGTGGGATTGGCGTTTTCTTTTCCTAATTGCTTTTAGTTCATTTGTTGATTTTACAGTAGGGAAACTTATTGATAAAGGAGGCGAAGAAAAAAAGAGAAAACACTTATTGTGGTTGAGTCTTACAATAAACTTAGGGCTCTTAGGCTTTTTCAAGTATTACAATTTCTTTGCTGATTCTCTACAGCAAGCGTTTCAAACCTTAGGGATTGTATTGGATGATTTTACTTTGGATATTATCCTGCCAGTCGGTATTAGCTTTTATACTTTTCAAACGCTCAGTTACACGATTGACATTTATAAGGGCAAAATTAAGGCCGAAAGAGATCCTGTAAAATTCTTTGCTTTCGTGAGCTTTTTTCCGCAGTTGGTTGCCGGGCCGATTGAAAGAGCCAGCAATCTGTTACCCCAGTTTCAAAAGACTAGATCATTTGACGAGAAACAATCATTTGGAGCAGTGCAACTTATTGTATGGGGTTTTTTTAAGAAAATCGTAATTGCTGATAACTGCGCTTTAATTGTAAACGAAGTCTTTGCAGGTTATCATTCCTTTGGTAGCCTGGAAATAATCTTTGCTGTGATTCTTTTTGCATTTCAAATATATGGTGACTTTTCTGGCTATTCTGATATTGCTATTGGAGTTTCACGCCTCTTTGGTATAAAGCTTATGGTCAACTTCAGAACACCTTATTTTTCAAGAGATATCGCAGAGTTCTGGAGAAGATGGCATATATCGTTGTCAACCTGGTTTAGAGATTACTTATATATACCCTTAGGAGGAAGTAGGTTCGGTAGGTTTATTTCAGTTCGTAATACGGTAATTGTTTTCTTGGTAAGCGGGTTTTGGCACGGTGCAAATTGGACTTTTGTTGTATGGGGGGCATTACATGCACTTTTCTTTTTGCCTTTATTACTTACTAATCGTAATAGAAAAAATACCCATGAGCTTTCGGCATTCTGGAGCAAAGAAGGTTTTCTTTCCATTCCAAAAATGCTTTTAACTTTTGGTTTAGTATCTTTAGCTTGGATTTTTTTTAGAGCTGATTCTGTCACACAGGCGCTAGAAATAATTAAGCGTATTTCCTCATCAGAGATTACTTTGGGCTTTTTGGAGTTCAAACATTTAATAACGATATATCTGGTTGTTGTACTGTTGTTTTTTGACTGGTTGTTGAAGAATGATTCGATAAGGTTTTACAAATGGACTAGGGGTAAAGGGCTTCTCTTTTTGATTATCGTAATACCCCATATTGTTTGGTTTGGAGTCTTTGGTAATCCTTTGGAGTTTATATATTTTCAGTTCTAATGAAGAAATTCTTGAGTTATGTTGGATTAGTTCATTTACTCATTTTACTGAGTGTAGGAGCGTTCCATAAGTTTTTCAATGTATCTCGAGATAGCGGGTATTTAGTGGATCCTAAAAATAAAAGGCAATGGGTAGACAGAATTAAAGGAACTCAATTTGATTATGCAGTTTTAGGTTCAAGCCGGGCACATGGGGCTTTTGATATGAATTTTCTCGACTCTTTATTAGAACTCAAAGGAGTCAATATTGGTGCAGATGGATCTGGATACTTGGATAACTTATTAACCTTAACTCGGTTTTTGAAAAATGGTAACTCAGTCAAGTATTTGTTTTTGGTAATAGATGCCAGCTCATTGAATTCAAAAGCGTCATTAAGTACCCCTTTTCATCCATTTGATTACTTGTCACAAGACCAAGTACCAAGTTTAGAAGATGAGTTAACAAAGCAAATAAATGGAAAAGAAGGGATTTTGTTTGAACATTTAAGAGCATTGTATTTATTAAAATACAACATGCAATCTATTCGTCTGAGTCTCAAAAATAGATTTAAGGGTAAGAGTAATTTAGATTTTTTTAATGTTAACAAGGGTGGGGTGGCACTGACCCATGATGAAGTCTTTGGAAATACTGGTTCAGCGAAAATTGCATCGACTTTTGCCATTGAAGATTTAGAATACCTAAATCAAATTGTGAGGTTTTGTAGCTTACGGAATATACAATTGGCGACATTTTCCTCACCTATTTTTTTAAACCTTGATGAAGTATCAGATAAAGAAATGTCAGAATCAAAAATAGAAGTAGAAGTAAATAAACTTGAATCAGATTATATTAAATCGCCAAAAGACATAAGCCTTAAAATAGATAATTTCAAAGATAGAGGGCACTTGAATAATAAAGGAATTCAGGCTTACACCCTGCGATTTTCAAAGGAAATAAAAGAATTTATAGAGGGAAACACAAGATGAATGTAGCTATTATCACTGCCAGAGCGGGTAGTAAGTCAATTCTTAACAAGAATATACTTGAGGTTAAAGGTAAGCCGCTAATTTATTACCCTATAAGGGCATCGAAGGATGCTGTTAAAATTGATAAGGTTTTTGTTTCTACCGATGGAGAGGGAATTGCCAAAGCTGCAGAGAAGCATGATGCAATTGTTATTCCAAGACCCGATGAACTTGGTGGAGATAATATAAATCATGGAGATGTAATCAAACATGCAGTAGAATGGGTAGACGAACGATATGAGAACCTCGAAAACGTGGTATTATTATTAGGGAATACCGTATACGTAGATGGCTCTATAATCGACAAATGTTTACAAAAACTGGATGATGAAAAAGAATTAGATTCTTGCATGACCGTTTGGGAAGCTCAGGATGATCATCCGTTTCGCGCCATGGAAATTAGTGATGATGGCCTGTTAAGACCTTATGGAAATGTTGAAAGGAATGTTTCTACGGAACGGCAATCCTATAAGAAGGCATATTACTACGATCAAGGTGTTTGGGCATTTAGAAAATACACTGTTCAATCACACGATGGGCCAAACCCTTGGTGGTGGATGGGCAAAAATAGCGCTCCAATACTAAGAACATGGGTAACAGGCCGTGACATCCATACATTTTTCGATGTAGGAATAAGCGAATGGTGGTTAGAGGGATTGGACAAAATAAAAGAGATACTTAAAAAGAGCTCAAAAGAAGGACTATGAATCAAGCAACAAATAGTATAGATAAAGAGAATTTAAGAAACAAACTAGTAGACTGGGAAGAAGACAAGATTAATAAAGTGCTGGATTTTCATTTCACAGAGTCTAGACCTAGAGATTTGTTATTTAAGAGTTTGTTAACCAAGTATTATGATAGTAGCAGAACTGTATGTGATGCTGCCTCAGGTTATGGGCACTACTTGAGATACTTTGGTGCCAATTCATATGGTCTTGAGATTTCAGGTGAACATGTTCAGTTCGCGAATGCAATGGGCTTAAATGTGTATAAACGGAATATTTTGGATGATGATTTAAGTGATCTTCCAAAAGTAGATATGGTGTTCTCTATAGCTACTATTGAGCATGTTGAATCTCCTCATACTTTTTTAAGGAAAATGTACAACTTACTTAAAGATGATGGGATTTTAGTTCTTGAAACTTCTTCAAGGCCAATATATAAATGGTTTAACAGAACTGGGTTTTTACGTCCAATTTATGATGAGCACGGAGATCACATAAGCTTCTTTACTCCAGATTCATTCAAATGGTATGCTAAGAGAGCTGGTTTTGATGCGTTGGACTGTTTTTTATGGTCAGCTCCATTGGTTAATAGGTTTAAAAGAATTAACCCATTGACAACCAGGTATTTTCCTTTTAATAGGTTTGCTTGCGATTTGGTGTACATTGGAAGAAAGAATTCCGAATGGGAGTACCCAGATAGGTCAGTAAGGATGAAGGCCGATAATGAATGTGGATACGTTTTTAAATAATTAACTAAATCTATTTTGGTTCAACTAAATGTCATATAAAGTAATTATTACAAGCTCCTCGTTTGGAAAAGTAGCTCCCAAACCATTGGAGATGCTTCATGAAGCTGGCTTTGAAGTAGTATTAAACCCTTACGGTCGCAAGTTGACTGTTGAGGAATCAAAAGAACTTATGCCCGGCTTTGATGGTATGATTGCAGGAACTGAGAAATTAAATGAAGAAGTTCTCTCTTCAGCAAGTACTTTGAAATACTTGTGTCGATTAGGAGCAGGTATGGATAGTGTAGATTTCGAGGCAGCTAAAAAACTTAATGTTACCGTTGAGAATACACCAAGTGCTCATGTAGATGGCGTTGCAGAATTGACCCTGGGAGGGATACTTTCATGCCTGAGAAGTATTGCCCCATCACATGCCAATATGACCAAAGGAGTATGGAAAAAGCCTATGGGTACCTTACTTACGGGTAAATCGATTGGCATCATAGGTCTTGGTAAGGTGGGTAAAAGGTTGGTTGAATTATTACAACCCTTTGGTGTAAGTGTAATGGCTTACGATCTTTTAAAGGATGAAAAATTTGCTTCATTGTACAATGTAGAATATGTGTCTTTGGAGAATATTGCTGCTAAGTCGGATATAGTTACATTGCATATTCCGTTCTCACAAGATGCAAGGCATTTAATCAATGGTGATTTTTTGAGTAGGTCCAGATCAAACTTGTTGATCGTGAATGCATCAAGGGGTGGGTTGATTGACGAAGGGGCCTTATTTAATTTCCTTCAGACTAATAACAGTGCTTCAGCTTATCTGGATACTTTTGAAAATGAGCCTTATTCAGGTAACTTATGTCAATTAGAAAATTGCACGTTAACTCCCCATATAGGCTCGTACGCAAGCGAAGTACGAATTAAGATGGAGATGGAGGCAGCACAAAACGTTATTAACTTCTTTAAAAAATGAGTTCAAAAGTATTGGTGACAGGCGGAGCAGGGTTTCTCGGAAGCCATATTGCAGATGCACTTTCCAATGAAGGTCATGAGGTTACTATTTTAGATATTATAGAACCTCCTCACCTAAGAGAGGATCAGAGGTTCGTGTTAGGAGATATGCGAAATGCAGGTCAACTGGTGGAACAGCTTGCTGGATTTGACTATGTATATCACCTTGCCGCATTAGCCGATTTGAATGCCGCAAAAACACGCCCCTTAGATACTGTTTCAATTAACATTCAGGGAACAGTTAATATGCTTGAGGCAGCAAGAATAAATAAGGTCAAACGTTTTGTTTTTGGCTCTACTGTTTATGTGTATAGCAGGGAAGGGAGCTTCTATAGATGTAGTAAGCAAGCTTGCGAGAATTATGTAGAAGAGTTCTTTAAAAGCTATGGACTGGAATATACTATATTAAGATATGGGAGTTTGTATGGCCCAAGGACAGATATGGCAAATGGTGTTTTTAGGTTGCTTAAAACATTTATGGATCAAAATACTATGGAGCATAGTGGTAGGTCAAGCGATCAGCGAGATTACATACATGTCTATGATGCTGCTAGATTGAGTGCCTCCATTCTCGCACCTGAATACGCTAACAAGCATTACGTTTTGACTGGTAATGATCGACTTCAGATCTCTGACCTTTATAAAATGTTTGGAGAAATCCTGAATAAAGAGGTGGAAGTAAGGTTCTTAGGAGATGAGGGTAAAGGAAATGGTCACTATAATATTACTCCATATGCATATACTCCCAAAGTTGGTCATAAACTGGTTTCTAATGAGTATGTAGATATGGGCCAGGGCTTGATAGAAATTATAGAAGAAATTAACGCTAATAACGATTAATACCGTTTTTAATCGGTTTTCAATATGATAATCAAAACACCTTCTTTTGAAGACTTAAATACTTATCAGTGCTTTTTTTTTGATTTTGATGGAGTAGTTCTGGAATCTGGGAATATAAAGACAGAGGCTTTTGTTGAGCTCTATGATGGGAAGGGGATTTCAGAAGAAATAAAAAGACACCATTTGGAAAATCAGGGTATTTCGAGATTTGAGAAGTTTAAATGGATTGCAGAAAACTTACTCAACCAAAACTATACCGCAGAAATGGGGCAGGACTTAGGGAGTCAATTCTCGGAATTAGTTAAGCAAAAAGTTATTGCAGCTCCCTTTGTCAAAGGGTTTGAATCATTGATCCAACAATTGGTAGGTGCTGGTAAATATTGTGTAGTGGCATCTGGAACACCAGAAATCGAGTTGGTGGAAATTGTTAAGGAAAGAGGATTGGCAAACTTCTTTCAAGAGGTACACGGTAGCCCTAAAACCAAAGAAGCAATAGTAAAGGGTATTCAAATAAGAGAATCATATAAGCCTGAACAGTGTCTTTTTTTTGGAGATGCCAGTACTGATCATAAAGCCGCAGAAGCTACCAATGTTGATTTTTATGCTCGATTGACTGATGAGATGAAGGAATATTGGGAAGGAGTTAGCTATACTTATGGAACGACTGACTTTTCTGTACTAGTTTGAATTCATGTCACCTTTGAAGAAAATATTATTTGTAAGACCCACGCTTGGCTATGGAGGGGCAGATAGGGTAACACTAAATCTATTAAAAGGTTTTGACCGATCTGTCTACGACTGTGATCTCGCCTTGATGAAGGCTGAAGGAGAATTTTTGGCCGATTTACCAGAGGACGTGAAACTGATTGACTTAAAAGCTAATAGTCTTTGGAGTATGTGGCTACCTCTTAGAAGAGCGATAATCTCCTCGAAGTATGATGTGATTTATTCAACTTGTGGTGGTGCTTCAATGCCCATGATGCTAGCCATATGGCTTTCGGGATTTAAGGGAGTATCTGTAGTTTCTGAACGTAATATTCTATTTCCTCCAAAGAAGAATAAGTTGAAAAGAAGGCTGATGCTTGGCATAAAGAAGTTTCTTTATGAAAAAGCAACTTGGATAACAGCAGTTTCCAAAGGAGTAGCAGAAGAGTGTGTTCAGATTTTGGGTACCTCAAAGAACAAAACCATTGTAGTCAATAATCCCATAATTAATAGTGATTTATTAGAAGGTAAGGAAGAAGAACTGGATAATGAGTTTTTTCAAAAATTCGATAAAATAGTCCTGGCTATTGGTCGATTTGAGTGGCAAAAGGATTATGATACAATGCTTAATGCATTTAAAGGTGTATTGAATAGAAAAGCAAATATTGGCCTTTTCATTTTGGGGAAAGGACCTTTAGAGAATCATTATAAAGAAAAGGCAAGAGACCTTGGGATTTTTGAAAATGTGAATTTCGGTGGGTTCGATAAGAACCCTTTTAAGTATATGAAGTCGAGTGACGTCTATGTTTTGAGTTCAAGACATGAAGGAATGCCCGGAGTACTTGTACAAGCAATGGCATGTGGTGTAGCATGTGTGTCAACGGATTGTCCAACAGGGCCTAATGAGTTGATAGAGAGTGGGAAAAATGGTTTTTTGGTAGATCCGGAAAACTCTGAAGACCTTGCTAGGGCAATCGAGAAGCTTCTTAATGATGAGCAACTGAGGCAGAGTTTTAGTTCAAACGCCCCAACTGCCGTTAGTCGATTTAAAGAGAAAGAAGGAGTGGATTCTTATTTTCAGTTTTTAGAGACATGAAACTGGCAATTCTAATAACAAACCCAAACCACCATTTGGAGCTCACGCTTGAGGTAGCCAAACTTGCTAAACAAGCTGGTAATCAGGTAAGATATATATCTTTATGTGAGCTTCGCAGAATGCCAAGTCCAACTGATGTCTTTAAGAAGGAAGAACTGGATTTTGTTAAGTTTTCAGAATTGCCGAAACAGTTAAAACCAAGTTCGGGAAAGCAAAGTCTTGGCAAGAGTGACTCCAGCATTAGAGCTCTAGTGAGGAATCTTTTTTGGTTCCTAAAGATCAAACCATTTATTAAAACGGCTATTAAGGGTGTAGATAAGGTTATTCTAATGAATGATGCTGCCTTTCCAGGAGACAAAATTTCCAATTTCTTAAAAAGAAAAGGTATCTCATTCTATCTGATTCAGGAGGGAATCCGGTTTCCGTTGCCTAATGAAACAGAAGTGAAATATGGAGGTAATGGTGCTTCAAAGGTTTTTGCGTGGGGGAAACGTTCAGCAACTCACTTCAAGGAGGTTGCAGGCAAGGATACAAAGGTTGTTGTGTCAGGTTCACCTCGTTTCGATATGTTCTTGAATTCTTTTGAGAGAATGGGAAAGGAGAGAGTAAGTGGAAAAAGACTCGGCATTTTTACCAACCCAATTGATGATCAGGGGTTTTGTACAAAAGCAGAAAAACTTAACCTGTTTGAAAGCTTTGTCAAAAGAGGGGCGAGTTATTTAAATAATAATAAAGTAGCAGTGAGTATTAAATCTCATCCCAGGGAAGACGTACATGAGTATTTAAGCATTGCAGAAAAGTATCTTGACTCGTTTGAACAAGCACCGGACAGTATAATGGAGGCAATTTCTGACGTTAGTGCAGGTGTTGTTATGGCATCGACAGTTGGTTTGGAGCTTCTTGGGGCAAAAAGGAGATTTGGACAAATGGAAATTCCAGAATATGGATATGTGTTTGATTATACAGATGATCCTGATGTTATAAAAATACCTTTAACCGGTACTTTTGAGTTGGATACTCTTTTTGAAGATTCAATCGATTTAACGTATTTTCATGAACATATTGATGTTGGGGAAAGTAGCGAAAGAATATATCAACAAATTCAGGATTAATGTTTGACATTATCAAACATACCATCGGAGCTAAAGGCTGGCTTAAAGCTTGGGCTATTTATTTGATGTCCTTTCCATTCTATTTTTTTCCCGCTGGTAGTATCCAACCTTCTGACCTTTTTATAGCAATTGCCGTGGCTTTTTATCTGCTTTCAAGAGGACTAGATTTGTTTGATGATAGTAAAGGTGTTTACCATAAATTTTTAAGATTCTGTATATACCTTACAATTGTAAATTTTGTAGTATCTATTGCTCTATTAGGGCAGCCTAATAAAGGACTGCCTTGGTATATTATGAGTGCATTCTATTACTTCAATTTAGTGGTAATGGTTTTTGCTTTGGGGCTTTATAAACAATACGGAAGAGCCTTTCTGTATACAACAATATATTCCTGTGTATTAGCAGCGGTTTTACAGATAGGTCTTTCTACAGTCTTTTCTACAGGGGGAGAAGGAGTAAGGGGATCTTTGTTTTTTACCAATCCCAATCAGTTAGGATATTATTCTCTTTGTGGATTGGCAATTGTTTTGGTTTCGGAAACGATGCTCAAAATTCCTAAGCTGATTATTTATGCAAGCTTTTTCCTGTTTACTTATCTAGCTGCCATTAGTGTATCAAAGGCTGCTTTAGGAGCAATGATTATCCTTTTTGGTGTTTACTTAATTGCGAATGGGGTGATCTCGATGAGGAATATATTTGCTTTAGTGGTTGTGGGAGGGCTTGGCTATTTTGCATTTATAAATACTGAGTTTGGTCAGACTTTTCAGGCAAACCTTGAAAAAAGAGAACAAAATGAAGCTGATAGACCCGATCAAATTACAGAATGGGAATATAGGGGGTATGATAGAATTTCTAACCACCCTTATTATCTGGTGTTCGGAGCAGGAGAAGGAGCTTATAATCGCTTCGATACATTTATAGAAGGGCATGAAATGCACTCCTCTATAGGGACAATAATCTTCTGTTATGGAATTCCAGGCACAATTATGTTTGCCATGTTTGTCCTGGCTTTGTTTAAAAGGTTGCCATGGTACTATGTAATCTATTCACTACCGCTTTTTGCTTATGGGTTAACTCATATGGGACTGAGGTTTACAATTTTTTGGGTAGCCTTGATAATGTTTCCTATTATCAGAATGGAGATATTTAAACAGAAATTTGCAAAACGAAAACGAAGACTTGAAGCTGCTAAGAATTACAACAATTCCACTCTCACTAAGATACCTGCTCAGGGGGCAGCTTAAACACTTTTCTTCAATAGGGTATGATGTGGTTGCTGTTTCAGCAAATGGACCTGAAATCGCTGATTTCAAAAATGAAGAACAGGTAAGGCACAGAGCTATTCCACTCTCTCGGAAAATTACACCTTTTCAGGATTTATACTGCATTTACAAGCTTTACAGGCTTATTAGGGAGGAACGACCTCATATTGTTCACTCACATACACCTAAGGCAGGCTTAATAGGAATGATATCAGCATATTTGGCTAGAGTGCCAATAAGATTACACACTGTAGCAGGACTACCTTTGATGGAAACAAACGGAGTCAAAAGAAAGGTGCTGGTCTTAGTTGAAAAAATGGTTTATAGTTTCGCAACTAAGATTTATCCAAACTCTTTTGCTATGAAAGCTTTCATTGAGAATGATTTCTATAGTAGACCTGATAAGATGAAAGTCATAGGCAATGGAAGTAGTAATGGCATCAATACCGATTTTTTCAACAAAAGCGATGACTTACAGGCCTTAGCTATAAAAATCAGAAATGAGCTAGGCATTACACCTCATGATAAGGTTGCGGTCTTTGTAGGAAGAGTAACTGGTGATAAAGGAATAAATGAGCTAGTTAAAGGAATGAAGGATATTCCCTCACTTAAACTCCTTCTCGTGGGGCCAATGGAAGAAGACTTAGATCCTTTGGACAAACTTGTTGTAGAGGAAATTCACAACAATGATAATATTAAATGGGTCGGTTTTCAGAATGATGTAAGACCATATTTAATTGCTTCGGACTTTCTGGTGTTTCCTAGTTACAGAGAGGGGTTTCCTAATGTGCCGATGCAGGCAGGAGCTTTGGGTTTACCTTGCATTGTGACAGATATTAATGGATGCAATGAAATTATCGATGATGAGGTCAATGGACTCATTATACCTTCGAAAGACAAGGAAGCATTGGTTGAGGCTATTTTGAGATTGCTTAATGACCAAGGGCTGTATGAGGGTATGAAAGCAAAGGCAAGGGGTATGATAGAACAACGTTACGCGCAAGGAGTTATCTGGAACGCTTTGGAAGAGGAGTATTCAAAACTTTATAACCAATATGTATAAGTCTTTGGGTAAATTTCTGTTTGATTTCGTAGTTGCACTGTTAGTATTTATAGTGTCAAGTCCAATCCTTATTCTCACTACATTAGTTTTATTGGTATTGAACAATGGAAGACCCTTCTTTTTTCAAATAAGACCTGGAAGGAATGAGAGACTGTTCAAAATCATAAAGTTTAAAACTATGAATGATAGGAAGGACGAAAACGGAGAGCTACTTCCTGATTCTGATAGGTTGACAACCTTTGGGAAAATAGTGAGAAAGCTTTCCATAGATGAATTGCCCCAGATGATTAATGTGCTTAAGGGAGATATGTCTTTAATTGGGCCAAGACCTCTTCTGGTAGAGTATTTGGAATTATATGATAATGAGCAGAAGCGTAGGCATGAAGTTAGGCCTGGTATTACGGGATGGGCACAAGTGAATGGAAGAAATACGATTTCATGGAAAAGTAAGTTTGAACATGATGTCTGGTATGTGGACAACCTTTCTTTTACATTAGATATGAAAATCTTATTTTCAACCTTTATGAAGGTAGTAAAATCTGAAGGGATAAGTGCTGAAGGGTCTGCAACAATAGAAAAGTTTACCGGGAATTAACTATGATACTTTTTGGAGCTTCTGGACATGCTAAAGTGATAATCGATATTCTGGAAAAGAGCGGCATGGAAGTGGATTTTTTAGTAGATGCTGATTCATCTGTTTCTGAACTACAATCATACTTGGTTAAGAATGAAAGTGATTATGTCAGTACTAAGAGTGATGAATTGATAATTTCGATTGGCTCTAATAAGATTCGAAAGCGAATTGCGGAAAGTTTGAATGCTCAATTTGGGTGGGCAATTCACCCAACGGCCGTTTTAGGAGATGATGTTTCGGTGGGGCAAGGTACAGTAATGATGGCTGGAACGGTTGTTAACAGTTCTACCAATATCGGTCATCATTCAATAATCAATACAAATGCATCTGTTGACCATGATTGTGATTTGAAAGATTATGTTCATGTTTCTCCCAATAGTACACTTTGCGGCTCTGTATCCGTTGGTGAAGGAAGTCATATTGGTGCTGGAGCTACGGTTATTCCAAATATTACCATTGGTAAATGGGTTACAATTGGTGCTGGAGCAGTTGTTATTAAGGATGTACCCGATTTTGCAGTAGTAGTTGGAAACCCTGGACGAATAATAAGATATAATGACCGAGAAGCCTAGAATCTGGTTGTCTTCTCCCCATATGGGAGGACAGGAGCAGAAATTTGTTCAAGAGGCATTTGACACCAATTGGGTAGCACCTCTGGGGCCAAATGTGAATGATTTTGAGAAGGACTTAGAGAGATATTCAGGAGTAAGTCATGCCGCTGCGCTGACAAGCGGTACAGCTGCCATTCATTTAGCATTAATATTACTAGGTGTTGAAAGGGGAGACGAGGTACTGGTTTCTTCTTTTACTTTTTCTGGATCTATAAACCCTATACTATATCAGAATGCTATACCGATAATGGTCGATAGTGAACCGGATACCTGGAATCTTTGCCCGGATTCGTTGGAGGAAGCTATTAAAGATAGAATTGGCAAAGGCAAAAAGCCAAAAGCTTTGGTTCTGGTTCATTTATATGGGATGCCTGCTAAGCTTAAAGAAATACTTTCAATTTGTAATCAATATGGAATTCCTATTATAGAAGATGCTGCTGAGGCATTAGGTAGTTCATATCAAGGTAAAAAGTTAGGCGGTTTTGGGGATTTTGGAATCTACTCCTTTAACGGCAACAAAATAATTACTACCTCAGGTGGTGGTGCATTATTGTCAAATAATGAGAGATGGATTGAGAAATCAAGATTTCTGGCTACTCAGGCTCGAGATCAAGCTCCACATTATCAGCATAGCGAAATAGGTTATAACTACAGGATGTCAAACATAGTGGCAGGAATAGGGCGCGGTCAAATGTTGGTTCTTGATGAATGGGTGCAAAAACGGAGAAACGTTAACAGGTTTTATAGGCAGATTTTGAGAGAGATACCTGGAGTTACTTTTTTAACAGAGCCTAGTGATCAATATTTTTCCAACTATTGGCTTACAACGATAACAATTGACGAAAAAGAAACCGGGATTGATCGTGAAAAAGTGAGATTGGGTTTAATGGATCAGAATATTGAATCGAGGCCATTGTGGAAGCCAATGCATAAACAACCCGTTTTTGAGTCATATCCATATTATGGAAATCATTTTTCAGAACAGCTCTTTGAGACTGGCTTATGCTTACCTTCAGGTTCTAATTTGACAGAAGCCGAGTTAGAAAGAGTTAAAAATACATTAACTACAATTTTTGAAATCTAATGATCAGTAAGATAAAAACACTGAATGTTCTTCCCAGATGGATAATTGTCCTGATAGATCTTATGGTGTTTTCACTAGCAGCACTGGTTGCCTACTTACTGAGGCTTAATTTTCAGGTAGATGAGTTATATGAGTTCGACTTCCTCAGGGGAATTGTAATATTTACAGCCTCAGGTTTAATTTCTTCCTTACTGACAAGGAGTTTTGCGGGAATCATTAGGTATACGGGCTTACAAGACACCCTTAGGGTATTATATGCAAATATTGTTACCCTTTTGATCGCTTTTGCTGTTAACTACCTTTCTGAAAACTCACTTCCTTACTCGGTTGCTCTAATTGCTTTTTTGGTTTCTCTGGTAATATCGGTTAGTTATAGACTTTTGGTTAAAGAGCTCTTTGCCTTCTATAGAACCAACCCTAAGTCACAAAGAAAGATATTGATTTTTGGAGCTGGTCAGTCGGGAATGATGACAAAACAGTTGTTGGACAATGATACTAAGTCCAATATTAGGGTAGTTGGGTTTGTTGAAGACAATGTTCGGAAAATTGGCAACATATTGGGAGGAGTAAGAATTTATTCGGCTCAGGAGGAATTTGAAAAGATCATTTTAAAGCATGGACCTACTGAACTTATTATTGCCGCTAACAATATTACGTTGGATAGAAAGAATAATTTGGTAGATAAGTGTTTGGAGTTTGGGGTCAAGGTGTCAGTAGTGCCATCGGCAGATAAATGGATAGAAGGGGAGTTTGATATTTCGCAAATTAAGGAGGTAAGAATTGAAGATTTGTTAGGAAGAAATACCATTGTATTGAATAACGAGTATGTCTCGAAAGAAATAAAAAACAAGTCGGTATTGATTACGGGTGCGGCAGGTTCGATTGGAAGTGAAATAGTAAGACAAATAGTGAGGTATTCTCCTGCAAAAGTCATTCTGTTAGATCAATCTGAGACTGGTTTATTCGAAATAGAAAATGAGCTAAGATCTGTTATGAAATTAGGAGACAAACTACAGTGTTTTGTCTCAGATGTAACAAATATTCAAAGAGTCAGAGACTGCTTTGCATTACACAAACCTCAGATAGTATTTCATGCTGCAGCCTATAAGCATGTTCCTATGATGGAGATAAACGTGCCTGAGGCCATTAGCTGCAACGTTCTAGGGACAAAAAACCTAGCGGATATTTCTGTTGAACATGGTGTTGAACGATTTGTTATGATTTCTACTGATAAGGCTGTTAATCCAACAAGCGTGATGGGAGCGACCAAACGAGCCGCAGAGATATATGTACAATCTTTGAATGAATTCTTAATTACTTTGGACAAATCGGGTACGCGCTTTATAACAACTCGTTTTGGCAATGTGCTTGGGTCCAATGGTTCTGTAATACCGATTTTCAAAAGACAAATAAAAAATGGAGGACCGATAACTGTTACTCATCCGGAAATAACGCGTTTTTTTATGACCATACCTGAAGCATGTAGTCTTGTACTTGATGCTGCTGCAATGGGGAGTGGTGGTGAAATCTTTGTTTTTGATATGGGTAAGTCAGTTAAGATAGTTGACTTAGCTAAGCGAATGATCCAATTGTCTGGCTTAATAGAAGGGAAGGATATTGATATTAGTTTTACTGGTTTAAGACCTGGTGAAAAGCTTTATGAAGAACTTTTAGGAGATGATGAGAACAACATGTCCACGCATCACCCGAAAATCATGATTGCAAAAACAAGAAAGGTTGACTTTTCTGAAGTAAAAAGTTCAATAGACTCTATCAAGGGAATTCTAGATAAGGAAGGCCTTGAAAAAGAGTTTGACTTAGTCGCCCAGCTTAAAAAGCTTATCATTGAGTATAAAAGCAAGGCATCCAGATTCGAAACTCTTGATTGAAAAACCAATCAAATAGTCAATTAGAGCTTCAAGTACTAATTAATCTGTTATCTGAATTTTGGCTTTCTTCTGGATGGAGAAAAGAGTTCGTTAAGAAAGTTGTCCGGTAAATACATCTCCAGTCTTAGCTGGAAAACATAATAGGCATCATTTCTATTTGGGTTACCTCTGGTATTTCCCAATTGCCTTTGAGGATAACCTCCTTCAACTGACCTATCATACACTCTAACCGCAATATCCGCAGTAGGAGAGCCAGCTCCACCATTCCATTCTACTACCTGATCTATACTTGGATACCTCGTACTTACATCATCAAGGTAATCAGTAAATGTGAACCTTCTGGCTCCTTCAATTAAAATGTCTATTTGACGATTTGCTTTAAACCTTAACCCAATGCCAAAAGGGATAACAGTAATGTTTTTTGGGTAGCTAGAAACCGGAGCAGCGGCTTCAGTTTGAATTTGCCACAAGTTCACAGTATAATTACCTTCTTCTCCTGGAAGGAAAGTTTTGGGGCGATTTGTAGATCTACCAATACCAAACATTAAATATGGGTTGATAATGGGCCTTCTAGTATAGCTGCCATTAACTGGGATGAGGTTGAAAGTGGCCATAAGAGACATCTCTATATTGCGAGATCGGAAATTCAGGTTTCTGATAAACCTATCATCCGCATCTCCCGAGTCTCTTCCACCCGGCCTATTAATAATGGCACTTGCACCACCTTCGGCATCATCTCCTCCTATCTGATACCAGTTTAAATCTAATCTTACAGATAATTGAGATCCGAACTTTCTCCTTAGGCCTACACCGAAACTTGGTCCTAGAGCGGCTGAAAGTCCGTCATATAGAACATCGTGCATATCTCCATGGTATGTAGAAAAACCAATACCGTAAGAAAACATCCAAAGCCTGTCACGTCTTCGGGAATAGAAACTCTGAGCATCTGCGAACTCTATGAACGTCAGAAACAGACACAATATAAAGGTGAACTTTCTCATTAAGATATACTCAATTATTACAAAAATAATAAAATGGTGTTGGTGATCAAACTATCTTAGGAGAGGAATGCAAAAATAGGAAGTTTTGAGATAAACAAAAAGTTCTATCAAGAAATTTGCATTTCACATCAAAAAAAATGTGTTATAGAGTGTCTTTTTTGTTGTTGAGTGTGGGGTTAACTTGCAGTTAACTGAAAAATAACCCAAAAAATAATTGACCAACCTATTAGAAAAAACGGTTTGCCGTCATTATGATAGGGTACTTAAAAATATACAATTCTACAGTTTAGGGTAACAAAAAAGGGTAGTACCAATTTTTTATGATACTACCCTTTGCGCACCCGGAAGGAGTCGAACCCTCAACCCCCAGAGCCGAAATCTGGTGCTCTATCCAGTTGAGCTACGGGTGCTAACTTTACTTTAAAACTTACAGTGCCTTTTGAACTTGAGCTGCTGCATCTTTCAACAAAATGGCAGATTGAACAGCCAATCCACTTTCATTAATGATTTTGGCAGCTTCTTCAGCATTGGTTCCTTGAAGTCTTACAATGATCGGGATTTCAATATTACCAATCTTCTTGTATGCTTCAACTACTCCATTGGCAACTCTGTCGCATCTAACAATACCACCAAATATGTTAATCAGTATGGCTTTTACATTAGGATCTTTCATGATAATTCTAAATCCAGCCTCAACTGTTTCTGCATTAGCAGTTCCTCCAACATCCAGGAAGTTTGCAGGTTCTCCCCCGGATAGTTTGATGATGTCCATAGTAGCCATTGCTAAACCAGCACCATTAACCATACAACCCACGTTACCATCTAACTTGACGTAGCTTAGTCCGTACTCTCCAGCTTCAACCTCAGAAGGGTCTTCCTCAGTGATGTCTCTTAATTCAACAAGGTCTTTATGTCTGAAAAGTCCATTGTCGTCAAGGTTAACTTTGGCATCAACAGCTAAAATCTGGTTGTCAGAAGTTTTAAGAACCGGGTTGATTTCAAACTGAGAAGCATCACTATCTTCATACGCTTTGTATAGAGAGTAAATGAACTTCACCATTTCTTTAAAAGCTTGCCCTTCAAGTCCTAATTTGAAAGCGACCTTTCTTGCTTGAAAACCTTGAAGCCCAACTTTAGGATCAATCCACTCCTTGATTATTTTTTCTGGAGTTTCTTCCGCAACTGTTTCAATGTCCATTCCACCTTCGGTAGAAGCCATGATAACATTGCATCCTTTGGCTCTGTCCAATAGAATTGACAGATAGTATTCCTTAGGCTCTGAATCACCCGGATAATATACATCCTGAGCAATAAGTACTTTGTTTACTTTCTTTCCTTCAGGGCCCGTTTGGTGAGTTACCAAGGTTCCTCCAAGAATGGCATCCGCTTTTGGGCCAACTTCGTCCAGACTTTTGGCGAGTACAACACCATTTGAATCCGTTTCTTGAACTTTACCCTTACCTCTTCCTCCAGCGTGGATTTGGGCTTTTACAACATACCAACTTGTGCCAGTTTCAGCATTTAGTTTTTTAGCGGCTTCTACAGCTTGATCTGCCGTATCGGCAACGATTCCTTCCTGTATTTTAACCCCGTATCCTTTTAATAGTTCTTTGGCTTGATACTCGTGAATATTCATGTCCTGAAATTTTCAGCGAAACTAAATCTTTGGACTTATAATAACAAGGGAAATCCGACTATTAGATAGGTAGATAAGAACACTATATGACATTAATGATTATGTTTGGCTTTATATGGTGGATTCAATTCTTAAAGCAAGCAGCCTTGAGAAGTCTTATGGCACTCTGAAAGTATTGAAAGGTATTGACCTTCAGGTAAATGCAAAGGAGATTCTTTCCATTGTTGGAGCATCAGGAGCAGGTAAGAGTACCTTGCTCCATATCTTGGGTACTTTGGACCTGGCTGATAGAGGAGATATGTCTATAGATGGCACTTCGATTTCTAAGCTTTCTGCGCAACAATTGGCAACCTTTAGAAATCAGAAGATTGGATTCGTATTTCAGTTTCATAACCTGTTACCAGAATTTTCAGCTTTAGAGAATGTTTGTCTTCCTGGTTTTATTGGAGGGAAGCCAGAAAAGGAAGTTAGAAACAGAGCAAGTGATTTACTAAAAATGCTGGGATTAGGAGAGCGGTTTGATCATAAACCATCTGAATTATCGGGGGGAGAACAACAAAGAGTTGCTGTTGCCAGATCATTGATTAATGATCCTGCAATCATTTTTGCTGACGAGCCTAGTGGTAATTTGGATTCTAAAAATGCCGAAGATTTACACCAATTGTTCTTTACTTTGAGAGAGGAGTTTGATAAAACTTTCGTGATTGTTACACACAATCATGATTTGGCTGAAATGTCGGATAGAAAAGTAGAAATCGTAGACGGTATTATCGCGTCCTCTTAACAACTTTACATCTTATTGAAGACTTTCCATAGAGTGATTTAGGCAGGTAGAAACCTAACCTGAAGCCAAATCGCAAATAAGCATCATTTGAGTTATCCCCACGAGCAGTTCCTGCAGGAACTGCGGCAACAGGAGGGTTGAGTGCAGTTCTAGGGTCTGAAAGCAAACCCAAAGTAGCTGCATCAACTCCATTAGTATCTGAAAAAGAAGAAGGATCTCTATAGACGGCACTTACATCATCCAAATAACCTGTTAGGGCAATGTTATACTGGAATTCAAATTGAAGATCTATATTTCTGTTAATAAAGAAGTTAACTCCTGCACCCATTGGAATGACCACAGCCAATCCACCATATTGTACCCCTTCAAGAGCGAGTGGTCTTAGTTTGTACTCAGCTCCGGCTAATTCTGTTTTAGGGTTGTTCGATGTAACTCCGAAACCCAAATGAAAATATGGAT
The DNA here is from genome assembly GCA_947493005.1 of uncultured Roseivirga sp. Lineage (GTDB taxonomy): Bacteria > Bacteroidota > Bacteroidia > Cytophagales > Cyclobacteriaceae > Roseivirga. The sequence goes on along the minus strand of CANLOY010000006.1, from coordinate 53,843 downwards.
TGGCAAAGGCTCTATCTTTATAGCCAGAAGAAGGGTGCCTGAAAGCGTAATACATGGCTTGAACAACAAACTCTGCATTGGTTGCCTGAAAACTCAAGTTCCTTGTCTTGTTATTAGGTATTGGTGATAAGGAATCATCAGCTTGTATTTTGTAAATGCTAAGAGATGTTCTAATTGCTATTTGGTCAGTAAACAGGTGTTCGTAACCCAATGACATACTTAATCCAGACTGAAGCTTAGAGTCGTTTATTCTTCTTAATTCACCTATATAGGTGTTAAGCCCTAAACCAACTGAAAACTTTGAGATTCTGTCGAAGTCACCAGTTGTCACATATTGTTGAGCAAATGTGAAAGAACTAATTAATAAACAGAGTGCTATGAAATACGATTTCCTCATGAAGTAAATTGTCAAGGAGGTACAAATTTATAATTCGAACGAATATTTTCGCCTTTTATTCAATATTTAATTCTGAAATCATCTTTTCCAGGTGTTTTTTAGCTCCAAACATGTCGTCATATACAGCTTTGATTTTTTGCCTTTCATCAATGAGGTAAGTGGTACGTTTTGGAATTCTGATAAGAGGAATTAAACTATCATATCTTTTGCAAATTTCTCCTTTCGTGTCGCTCAAAAGATGAAAGGGTAACGCATGCTCATTACGAAACTTAGTATGACTTTTAATTGAGTCTCTACTGATACCAAACACTTTAATGTTAAGATTTCTGAGTTCTGAAAATCCATCTCTGAAACTACAAGCCTCTTGTGTGCACCCGGGAGTAAAATTTTTAGGGTAGAAATACAATATGCAAGGAACGTTATTACTCAGTTTCAGGTTTTCACCAGAAGTACTAGGCAGTGTAAAGTCAGGGGCTTTGGTTCCGGGTTTTAACGGCATTATTAAGTATAGTAATAAATTTTTTAATCTGTACTAAAAATCCATCTTCGCGCATGATTTCGAAAGGAGTAGTCTATATGCTGTTAGCAACATTCATTTTTGCTGTAATGAATGTGCTGATCAAGTATTTGCCAAATATTCCTGCAATAGAGATCATTTTGTTTAGGTCTATAGTGTCCTTGATAATGTCGGGTGTTAGCCTGAAGCTACAAAAGGTACCACTCCTAGGTACTAATAGGAAAGTTCTTTTCATGCGAGGACTTGCCGGAGCTATAGCATTAATGATGTTTTTTACCACGCTACAGGAAATTCCCTTGGCAAGTGCAGTTACTCTGATGTTTTTAGGGCCAATATTCACAGCAATTCTTGGAATTTGGATAGTAAAGGAAAAGGTTAATTCAGTTCAATGGATATTCTTTGCAATATCGTTTATAGGGATTGTTATGATAAAAGGGTTCGATACCAGAATCTCCATTGAAATGGCTCTCTTAGGAATTGGAGCCGCATTTTTCTCAGGTGTAGCTTATAATATGATCAGAAAGCTTAAAACCTCAGAACACCCACTTGTAATTATCTTCTACTTTCCATTAGTGACTTTACCAATAGTTGGTACTTACACTGCACTTAACTGGGTTATGCCTGAAGGGATAGTGGAATGGTCTTTATTGGTTGCTATTGGTGTACTAACACAATTGGCTCAATATTTCATGACTAAATCGTATCAGTCAGAACAATTGGCAAAAGTGGCAAACATCAATTTTATAGGAATCTTGTATGCGCTGGGATTTGGCTATGTACTTTTTGATGAAACTTTCAATCTCCAAACCTACCTGGGAATGACTGCAGTTATGGTGGGAGTAGTATTGAATGTGTTTTTTAAGGGTAAAAGTAAAACCAATGCATAACCGGAATCTGGGAATGCTGGAAATGAGTAAGAGTTCTCTTTGAAATTTACCTTACGTTAAAGATTGCCTGACCAATTTCATAAGTGTCTGCAAGAATAACGATTTTATAATCTCCTTTGTCAAACTCCGAACCTTTGTCATAAACAAAACTCAATTCCTGTTTAGAGTTATCGAAAACAATTTCCTGCATAGCAGTATAAAACTGCTCTTTGCCATCAACTTGAAAGGAACCAGAACCCCTTGCTACATCAAAAACAACGTTGCCAACAGGGTCTACAATCTGGATCATGATTTTATGGCCTGCCACTGGGGCAACATCATTCTGAGCCATGTTAAAAGTCACCTTTACTTTTTGTGCCTGCCGTCTTCTGAAATTTCCTTCCTTCTCTCTTCCACGGCTGTTAATATTGAAAATCTTGATGTTTTCAGCCCTATGTTTAGCTGCCAGAGAGATTTGCTGCTGATATTCTCTTTCACGTTGTGCAGCTTCATTCAATGATTTGTTAAGCTCATTTTTATCAACTTTGAGCTCAGTGTTCTCTTCTAATAGTTGTGTATTGAGTTTCTTTAATTCAACGATTTCTTCATCCTTAGCCAGCAACAGTTCTTGATAACCCGTGACTTTTCTGTCAAGTCTTTGGATTAATGCTTTGTTGGCTCTTCTGGTTCTTTGAAGCTGATTTCTTTCGGCTGCTATAGAGTCTTTTAATATCACTAATGAATCTATATCTCCACCTAGTTCGGCTATCTCAGATATCTTATCACTTAGTTCAAAAGAAATGCTGTCTAGCTTTGAGGTCAGGTTAGCACGAGTAGTGTCATACTCGTTTTGTAGTTCCTGTTTAGCCTGATTATCTGAATATATTTTATACCCAGCACCAGCTATTACTAAAACAAGAATAACTATTAAGATGATTCTGATTTGATCTCTCTTATTTTTACCTTTCACTTCACTCATGCTCCTAAGGGATTACTTGATCCAACTAAACAACGATTAGCCACTTAATTATTGGGCGAAGTAATTAAACTTTTTTCAAAATTCAATGGACAAAAATACAGATCGGGTAAATGTTAATCTGGATCAGCAGTACTGGACAGAAAGGTATGATAATGAGGAAGTAGGATGGGACATAGGTTATGTATCTCCTCCGCTGAGTACTTATATAGATCAAGTTGAAGACAAGAACCTTAAAATTCTTATCCCAGGAGCTGGTAATAGTTATGAAGCTGAGTATATATGGAAAGCCGGTTTTAAAAACGTTTACGTAATTGATATTTCGAAGCCACCTTTAACAAATTTAGCTGATCGGGTAACAGATTTCCCAAAGGACAAGCTTATTCATGGAGACTTTTTTGATTTAAACGAGAAGTTCGATTTGGTTCTGGAGCAAACCTTTTTTTGTGCATTGCACCCTCAAGAGAGGGTAGCCTATATTAAAAAAATGTACTCTCTTCTCAACCCAACCGGCAAACTAGTTGGGGTATTGTTCAACATACCACTGTTTGATGACCATCCTCCATTTGGGGGGCATGTATCTGATTATAAACTGCTGTTTTCGAAATTTTTTAAGTTGGAGATAATTGAAGAGTGTTACAATTCAATACCTCAAAGAGCCGGGAACGAAGTTTTTATAAAGGCTGCTCCATTAAAACTTTAAAACATATTCCTCTTTTTCAAGCTTTGGATTAAAGAAGAGAATGCCTGCTTCAAAGACATCAACAGAAAGAGTTACTTCAGGTTTTGTTTTCAGTTGTTCCCAGGCGGAGGACATTTCTTTTGACCAGTGGATATCATCGACAATTACTATACTTTGATCATGTGTTTTAGTAGTTATCAAATCATAGTATTCAAGCGTTGGTTTGTATTTGTGATTGGCATCCAGATAAGCAAGATCAACTTGGTCTAATTGCTTAAGAGCGGGTTCTAAGGTTTGGTCAATATTTCCAACAACTGTTTTGATATTGCTACGCCTATGTTTTTTAAAGTGTGCTTCTGCTAACCTGGCAATGGTAGGATCTCCTTCGAAAGTCAAAACCTTACATTTACTGTTTTCACTTAGGTACAATGTATTTAAACCCAGAGAGGTTCCTAGTTCAACTATATTGGTAAGTTGGTAATATTGGATGAGCCTGAGAATAAATTGAGAGAACCTTTTTGGTGTGCTTGCATACTTGGCAATAGAGGCAATCGTGCGTTTGTTTCCTTTGTAGACTCTCGATCCCGCTCCAAAGTCTTTTATTTCAACCATCTCCTTATTGTTGAGTAGCTCTTTTCTGAGTGCTTCTACATCTTTTAATACTTCGTCATCTACAGATAAAACCTTTGTATAGAATTCAAATAGGAAAGGAGAGTGTAGAGAGTGTTTGTCTACCTGTTTTAGCCAATAGTTAATAAATGCAAAAATCTGGAACAAAGCTTAGTTCAGAAGATAGGGGACAACCATATTGAACTCGGGAATAGCAACTTCGAACTCTTTGCCATCAACTATTTTTTCCATTAGGTAAGTACCATACATCTTACCAAAACCAGATCTTAGGTTACATCCAGAAACATACTGATGCTTTTCACCTGGTTCAAGAATTGGCTGTTGGCCAACAACACCTTCACCTTCAACTTCTCTCATCACATTGTTAGCATCATGGATGTACCAATGCCTACGATGAAGCTTGATGGTGTAGTCGCCATTGTTTTCTATTGTAATCCTGTAAGTAAACACATAGTGGAATTGCCCAGGGCTGGAGTACTCCGCCTGATAGTTTGTTTCTACACAAACTTTAATCCCATTTGTAATTGCAGTAACAATCATTTCTTGTTTACTTCTGACGTTTAAAGTTATAGATTAGTTCGATAATAACTAATGGGGTAAAAGAAAATTCAATGAGCGTTAAAATAGAAGATAGCTGGGCTAAAGTGTTATCAGAGGAGTTTGAAAAGCCTTATTTCAATCAGTTAGTGGACTTTGTGAAATCAGAGTACAATCAGCATGCAATTTACCCGAAAGGTAAAGATATCTTCAGGGCTTTTGACGCTTGCCCTTTTGATGATGTTAAGGTAGTTATTCTAGGACAAGACCCATATCATGGTCCTGGACAGGCTAATGGACTATGCTTTTCTGTTCATGAAGGAATCCCTTTTCCTCCTTCGTTGGTTAATATTTTCAAAGAGATTAAGAATGACCTTGGTAAAGAAATTCCCCCGAATGGTTCTCTTGAAAGGTGGGCAAACCAGGGAGTGCTATTGCTCAATGCAACTTTGACGGTGAGAGCTCATCAGGCAGGTTCGCATCAGAAGAAAGGATGGGAAATGTTTACTGATGCTGTAGTGAATAGATTGGCTGAATCAAAGAAGCAGGTGGTGTATATGTTGTGGGGTAGTTATGCACAGAAGAAAGCAGCAATTGTTAATCCAAACGAAAATCTCGTTTTGAAATCACCGCACCCTTCTCCATTGTCAGCACACAGAGGGTATTTTGGATCTGGCCATTTTAGTAAAGCTAATGCTTACCTTAAAGCACAAGGCCTAACGGGGGTTAATTGGTGATTTTAACCAATCCTAAGAAAGTCATCCATTGTTTTTACACCTTCCTGATCTTTAAGCCAGGCAGCTACTGCTATTGCACCTTTTGCAAAACCTTGTCTTGAGTGAGCTGTATGAATAATTTCTATAGTATCAACTTCGGAAGAATAGTTTACCTCATGAGTCCCAGGAGCAGGGTCAACTCTCTCCGATATAATTTCAAGGTTTGAGCCCTCTTTTGCTTCCTCATTTACCCATTCAGACTTTCTGGATAGGTTACTTAGAATTCCTTCAGCTATAGTAATAGAAGTGCCACTCGGTGAGTCAAGCTTTTGAGTGTGATGTATCTCTTTGGTTTTTACATCATACTGTTCATGAGCATTCATCAGTCTGGCCAGGTGTTCATTTAGTTTGAAAAAGAGGTTTACTCCAATGCTAAAGTTTGAAGCTACCAGATAGGTGCCTTTCTTGTCATTGCAATATTGATCTATCTGTGACTTTTTATCTAACCACCCGGTTGTTCCGACTGCAACAGGAATTTGACGGTCCAAACACCATTTGATATTATCTACAGCTGCTTCGGGTTGACTAAACTCTATGGCTACATCCACCTTTTTATTGTCAAGTCCTTCTAATTCGTGTCTGTTGTCAATGTTGATTCTTGCGACAACTTCGTGTCCGTCTTGGGTGGCTAACTTATCAATAAGTTGGCCCATTTTGCCGTAGCCTAATAATAGAATTCTCATTTTCCTATGGGAAGTGTAATACCAACGCCTATGTAGGCGGCTCCGTTAGAAATAACACCAAGTTTTGGTTTAATGTTCAATGCCAGATTTTCATCAACATTGAAGCCTTTAAGGTGGGCATCAACAGCAGCATCAATTATTTGTAGCGCATATAATCCTGCCATTGTCAAAAACACTAAGTCTCTGTTTTTACGCCAGTTGTCAGCACGCCTTCGATAAATTCGAACAAGATTATCATTAGGCTCATCTTTAGCCAATTCTTGCTCAACTAATGCCAGATTATCATTTCTAAAACCTTCATTTACACCTACAAAGTGAATGGCTAAACCGAAACCTCCATAAATAATTGGGACTTTCCACCAACTGTCGTTGTATATCTGACCCCACCCTGGAATTATTGCAGACCGGCTAGAAGCTTTTTTGGGGTTATAGATTTTCTCCTCTTTCTTAACGATAACAGGATCTCCTACAATGGTTCCATTATTCAATACAGCATTTTTGTCTTGTGACCAGGCAAAAGAGCAGGTGATTACTAAAAGAAAGAAAGATGCTACTAGGCGCATTACATGTCAATGATTTCCAAAATACGGTTAAGGTCTTCGGTTGAAACAAAAGGTATTTTTATTTCTCCTCTGAACTGATTATCCGCTTTAAGCCTAATCCTTGTACCGAAATGTGAAGAAAGTTTTTGTTCCACTTGTTGAACTTCATAGTTTCTGTGTTGACTATTTCCTTTCTTCTCAGTACTGGTAGGTTTATCGTTGCTTTTTGACATCAAATCCCGTACCAGTTGCTCTACTTTTCTTACCGAAAGTTCATCTTCGATAATCTTTTTATAGATATGAAGCTGTTTATCAACATCATCTACATTTATAATGGCTCTGGCATGCCCCATTGAAATCTGTTTATCTCTGATTCCAGCTTGAATGTCAGGAGGTAGCCTTAATAAACGAAGGTAATTATTGACAGTGGTTCTGTTTTTACCTACACGTTCGCCTAGCTGCTCTTGTTTAAGGTCGCACTCCTCCAATAGGCGCTGGTAACTCAGGGCAATCTCCATGGCATTCAGATTTTCACGCTGAATGTTTTCGATTAAAGCCATTTCCAGCATTTGCTGGTCATCGGCAGTTCTTACATAGGCCGGAACAGTTTCTAAGCCTGCGATTTTAGAGGCCTGAAACCTTCTTTCTCCTGATATCAGCTGATACTCTGAATCACTAAGTTTTCTAACAGTGATTGGTTGAATGATGCCCTGAACCTTAATGGATTCAGCAAGTTCTTCCAATGCCTCTCGGTCAAAATGTGTCCTTGGTTGATAAGGATTAACTTGAATCTGCTCCAAGGGTATTTCATTCATTGAGCCAACAGGGTTGCTGCTCAATGAATGTTCTGAATTGTTTGAGGAATCCTCCAAAAGTGCTCCCAAACCTCTTCCTAATGCGTTCTTCTTTTTTGGAGTTTTAGCTGCCATATCAAAAAATTATCCTTTGTTCTTGTCGGCAATTTCTTTTGCCAGATTTAAATATGCCAGTGCGCCTTTACTATCAGCATCATGGACAATAGCCGGTACACCAAAACTTGGCGACTCGCTTAGTTTTACATTTCTTGGAATTATGGTTTCGAAAACCATGTTTTTGAAGTGTGTTTGAACTTCTTCAACTACCTGGTTAGATAAACGCAACCTTACATCATACATTGTTAGTAATATGCCTTCAATTTCAAGGTTTGAATTCAGCCGCTTCTGAATAATGGTAATGGTGTTTAACAGTTTGCCTAAACCTTCCAGTGCAAAGTATTCACATTGTACAGGGATAACCACTGAATTAGAAGCTGTAAGGGAGTTAACTGTAATAAGGCCAAGTGACGGAGCACAATCAATTAAAATATAATCGTAATCGTCTTTTACCTTGTTTAGTTCATTCCTCATTTTTTCTTCTCTATTCGAGATGTTAACCATTTCTACTTCGGCTCCAACTAAGTTAATATGGGATGGAACCAGACTCAAGTAGGGGAGGTCTGTTTCAAGAATAGAGTCATGGATATCGGCTTTACCTACCATGCACTCATATATGCTGATTTCAACATCTCTTGGATTATGACCTAATCCAGAAGTAGTATTGGCCTGAGGGTCGGCATCTACTACCAAAGTTTTATATTCAAGCACAGCTAAACTAGCAGCCAGATTCATGGCCGATGTGGTTTTTCCTACACCACCTTTTTGGTTTGCTATTGCAATAATTTTGCCCATTTGATTTCTACAGTGAAAGGGTTTGTCCTATTTTAGGTAATATCAAATCTATGTCATTAGCCTTGGCCTCTGACATTGCATCGTTATGATTAATGGCTACATAGGGAAACGTGTCGAAGTGTACTCCGACTACTTTGTTACACCTTACCATTTTTGCTGCTTTTAAAGCATCAGTTACGCCCATAGTGAAATTATCACCCACTGGCATTACAGAGAAATCCAACTCAAACTCCTCCCCAATTAGCTCCATATCTTTGGTAAGTGCAGTGTCTCCGGCATAGTAAAAGCAACCTTCTTCATTTTGAACAATTATGCCAGCTGGGTGTCCTCCATAACTTCCATCAGGCATAGAACTGGAGTGAATAGCATTTACAAGTTTTACACGTCCAAAATCGAAATTCCAGGAACCTCCATGATTCATTGGATGTCCTCTTTCCAGGCCTTTAGCTCCAAACCAACTTACTACTTCAAAAGTTGAAATAATGGTTGCTTCAGAATTATTGTAAACTCTTTCTACGTCAGCCACATGATCTCCATGTCCATGACTTAGCAGGATATAGTCTGGCTTAATAGCGTCTATATCAATGTCTTTTGCCATTTCATTTGGAGTAATATACGGATCGAAAAGTAGCTTTTTTCCTTTAGTTTCAATTAGAAATGAAGCGTGACCGTAGAAGGTAAATTTCATTAAAAGGTCAGTTATGGTTGATTAATCAATAGCCTACAAAGATATAAGAATCAGCGAAAGTTTAATGTCGGATTGTGTTGTCTATGCGAAATTCTCCAGAAGGTATTTTAAACTCACGTTAGAAAGAGGTGAAGCATAAGAAATGAACTAGCCCTGAAAAGAAACAGCACCACCTTCAATAAGAAGATGGTGCTGTTTTATGATTGTTTTTAACTAGTTACTTTTTCTTCTTTTTCTGAAGTTGCTTTTGCTTCTGAGCTTCTCTACTAGCCTTCATTGCTTCTTCCAGGCCTTGAGCAAACTTAGATTTTTTCTTATTGGAATTCTTCTTTTTGTTCTCCTCTAAGGTAGCTCTGATTTTATCTTCATCTACAAACTTTCTGATCAGTGTTTGTTGACTGAACGTGATAATGTTCGATACAAAATAGTAGAAAGTCAAACCTGAAGAGTAGCTGTTTAATACAAACATGAAAATGACTGGCATTACATACCCAATACTTTTCATAGGTCCTTGAACAGTACTAACCTGATTGTTAGACCATGTATATAATATAGTAGAAACAGTCATCAATAGCGTGAAACCACTAATATGAGCACCATAAAATGGAATAGTGAAAGGTAAGTTAACCAACACATCATATGTTGAAAGATCATTTGCCCACAGGAAAGACTGCTGCCTTAATTCAATAGAGTTAGGAAAGAAAAAGAACATGGCAAACAGAATTGGCATTTGTAGTACCATTGGTAAACAACCTTGAAGAGGGTTGGCTCCAAATTGGCGGTACAATGCCATTTGCTCTTGTTGCATCTTCTGAGGGTCTTTACCGAACTTCTCTTTCAAAGCATCTAACTCAGGCTTCAAGGCCTTCATTTTGGCCATAGACAAGTAAGACTTTCTGGTCAGAGGGAAAAGCGCCAGTTTCACAATCAATACAATGATCATGATGATCAGCCCATAATTGCCAATGTATTTTTCAAGGAAAGCAAACAGGTTAACTATGATGTACTTGTTTACCCAGCTAACCAATTTGTAACCCATGTAAACATTATCTTCATAGCCTTCTGCTACTTTTTTAAGTCCCAAATAACTCTGAGGGCCATAATAGTATTTGAAGTCAGCACCATCATAAACATCGGCTATTGGCACTGTTAACTGCATCAGGCCATTTTTTACTACTGTGGTATCAGTAGCAGGAATGGTTTCAATAGTGGCTTGAGTAAAAGCATTTTTGGCAATTATACCCGCATTAAAGAACTTTTGAGAGAAACTCAACCATTTGATTCCTTCGGTTAACGTTTCTTGCTGTGGGTCTGAAGAAATTGCTTTGAGGTTATCAGAATCTTCATCTAGCGTATAATAGCGAATAGTGGTTTTGTTACGAGAGTCATCGATGTTCTTTTCGAATCGTCTCATAGCATTAACCCAAGTAAGGGTTAAATCTTTTCCTATGATATCGTTTCTGAGCCCATTAACTTTAAGTTCATAGTCAACGTCATACTTGCCAGAATGAATTACATAGGTTTGTTCGATGGAATTACCGTTTCCTAAATCTGCGCTAAACCTTATTATAGTACTGTCACCTTCAGATATAGTCTGATTGGTATTCTTGCTATTAAAGTATAGTGAACTTAGGTCAATATTGCCTTTGGTAGTAGCAATGTTCAAAGACTTATTACTTGACTCTTTATCGAATAGTATAAGAGGCTTATTATCGAATGTAACATAGTCCTTAAGTTCAACAGATTCAATTCCCCCTCCTTTATTGGAGAAAGTATATTTTGCGTTTTGGGTCTCTACAATAAAGTTTTTTTCCTCTCCCTGCATTGCTCCGGCAAATAGTCCGAATTTTTCGGATAGTTTGCTGGTGTCTTCTTCAATAACTGAAGTGGCTGCAGGAGCAATTTGCTCAATAGGCTGTCCTGGGTCAACTTGCTCAACTGATGTTGAATCAGTATTAACGATAGGCTCTTCCTGCTTGGGAGGGGTAAAAAAGATAGAGTATACTATGAGTATACCTGCTATTAAAACAAGACCAATGGTCTGATTTTTATCCATGTTTTTAGAAATTAATTCTTTTTGTTTTTAACAATCGCGGCAATAAAGCTAACGAATAATGGGTGTGGGCTCATTACAGTACTTTTCAGCTCTGGGTGAAACTGAGTGCCAACAAAGTATGGGTGCTCTGGGATTTCCATAATTTCAACCAGATTAGCGTCAGGGTTTATACCCACAGCTTTCATTCCTGCTTTTTCAAAATCCTTCAAGTACTTGTTGTTGAATTCATACCTGTGTCTGTGTCTTTCATCTACCTTGGTACTTCCATAGGCAGTATAAACTTTTGAAGGTTTAGATACTTTACAATCATAAGCACCCAGTCTCATGGTACCACCATAGTCTTCAATGTTCTTCTGGTTTTCCATCAAACCGATTACAGGGTGAGCAGTATCAGGGTTTAACTCTGTAGAAGCAGCACCTTCAAGGTTTAATACATTTCTGGCAAACTCTACAACAGCACATTGCATACCCAGACATATACCAAAGAATGGGATGTTGTTTTCTCTTACATACTTGATTGCTTCGATCTTACCTTCAATACCTCTTTCTCCAAATCCAGGCGCAACCAATATTCCATCCATATCTCTTAAGGTTCTATGAACGGATTTAGGAGTGATAGTTTCCGAAGAAATCCAGTGAACGTTCACTTTGCACTCTAAATGTGCTCCTGCATGGATAAACGCTTCAGCAATAGACTTATAAGCATCTGGCAATTCAACATATTTACCCACAAGGCCAATGTTTACTTCATTGGTAGGGTTTTTTAAACGTCCGAGAAATTTTCTCCACTCGTCAATCTGCGGTTGTTCTTTATGAGATAATTTAAGTTTGGAAAGTACTCGCTCATCCAGTTTCTCTTTTCTCATTAAGAGTGGAACATCATATATGGTCTCAGCATCTAAGGCTTCGATTACAGAGTTGAGTTGCACGTTGCAAAACAGTGCTAATTTTTTTCTAATATCGTTCGGAAGTGATTTTTCAGAACGACAAACCAGTATGTCTGGCTGAATACCGGCTTCAAGTAGTTGTTTTACAGAGTGTTGTGTGGGTTTTGTTTTTAACTCTTTAGCAGCTTTCAGATAAGGGATCAAGGTAAGATGAATCACCAAACAATTATTTTCTCCAACATCCCATCTGGCTTGTCTTACGGCTTCAATAAATGGTAGTGACTCAATGTCACCGACACAACCTCCAATTTCAGTGATTACAATATCGTAGTCTCCGGTTTCTCCTAAGCGGAAAAAGTTGTTCTTTATTTCGTCAGTAATGTGTGGGATTACTTGAACGGTTTTGCCCAAATAGTCACCTCGTCTTTCCTTGGTAATTACATTATGATAGATACGTCCAGTAGTAACATTGTTAGACTGAGAAGTACGTATGTTTAAAAAACGCTCGTAATGCCCAAGGTCAAGGTCAGTTTCGGCCCCATCATCTGTGACATAACATTCGCCATGCTCATAAGGGTTTAGCGTTCCAGGGTCAATGTTGATGTACGGGTCGAACTTTTGTATAGTAACCCGATACCCTCGGGCTTGAAGTAAGTTACCTAATGATGCAGCAACTATTCCCTTTCCTAATGAAGAAGTTACACCACCAGTAACAAAAATGTATTTTGCAGATGCCATAAGTGCGATAACAGAAATTTACTTATGGGGTACAAAAGTAAGGATTTCCATTTAATCTTTTGGTCGAATTTCTATTCTTTCGAGACATGTGTTTTCAATGATTTTGAACTCCCTGCTATAAACTGCTAACTTTGCCTGCCTTTTAAGAAATCCATAGAATGAATCTTGCCAAAAAGCTGAACGACCCGATTTTTAAAACCCTGAGCCAAGTTGCTGAAAAAGAGGGCTTAGAAACCTATGTGGTGGGCGGCTATGTCAGGGATTTGCTATTGAACAGAGCTTCAAAGGATATTGACTTTGTTTGTGTTGGAAGCGGAATAAAACTGGCAGAAAGTGTAAAGGAAGCTTTAGGGGGTGATTTGCCATTGTCGGTGTTCAAGAATTTTGGTACTGCCATGATCAAAAATGGAGATCAGGAACTTGAATTTGTTGGAGCAAGAAAAGAGTCTTATCAAAGAAACTCCAGAAAGCCTATTGTGGAAGATGGAACTCTGGAAGACGACCAAAACCGAAGGGATTTCACCATCAATGCTTTGGCGATTAGTTTGAATAAGAGCAACTACGGAGAATTAATTGACCCTTTTAATGGTGTAAATGACTTAAAGGAGAAACTAATCAGAACACCGCTTGAACCAGAAACTACTTTTTCGGATGATCCTTTAAGAATGATGAGGGCTGTTCGTTTTGCTGCACAGCTAAAGTTTGATATTGATGCGGATACTTTTCAGGGAATAACTGATATGGGGGAGAGGATTAGGATTGTCTCTAAAGAGCGTATCATTGTTGAATTGAACAAGATTATTCTTTCAAGCGAGCCATCTTATGGTTTCAAACTATTGTTTTATTGTGGTTTACTGAAAGAGATTTTTCCCGAGTTGGTGGCGCTTCAAGGAGTTGATAGTATAGAGGATAAGTCTCATAAGGATAATTTTTATCATACACTTCAGGTGCTGGACAATATAAGTAAGCATACTAATGATCTATGGCTTAGATGGGCGGCTATTATGCACGACATAGCAAAACCAGCAACCAAACGATTCAACAAAAGAAGTGGGTGGACATTTCACGGGCATGAGGACAAGGGTGCTCGAATGACTCCGGGTATTTTCCGGAGAATGAAACTACCAATGGGAGAATCGATGAGGTTTGTTCAGAAACTGGTGAGGCTTCATTTGAGGCCTATTGCCTTGGTTAAGGATGAAATAACTGATTCTGCAGTGCGCAGGCTGTTATTTGAGGCTGGAGATGATATTGAAGCATTAATGATGTTGTGCCGTGCAGACATCACCTCTAAGAACAATAATAAAGTAAAACGTTACCTTCAGAATTTCGACAAAGTGGAAAGTAGAATGGAGGAGGTAGAGGAGAAAGATAAAGTTCGTAACTTTCAGCCCGTAATCACTGGAGAAATGATAATGTCGACCTTTGATCTAAAGCCAGGCAGAGTCATTGGTGATATCAAAGAAGCGTTGAAAGAGGCGGTTTTGGAAGGCAAAATCAGAAACGAATTTGATGAGGCATATGATTTCATGCTCGAGCTGGGTAGGGAACATGGCCTGAATGTTGTTAAATCACTGAGATAATTTACTGTTACTAAAATAAGATGAGAAAAATTAAGTTCTTCACGCTGGTATTTGTCCTAACACTAGGGAGCCAGTGTGTAATGGCACAGGATAGTACATACCTGTCTAACGAATATGCTAAGGCATTGGCACTTTTTGATAAGTCTCAAAAATATAATGATGCGGTTATCACCAAGCAGGCATTGTATGAGATATTGATTTTGAATCCAAATGATTCTTCTGCATTGAGGAGTCTTGCTGAGCTTTACTATAACAACTCTCAGTTTACATCAAGTGCACTCGTTGGGTTGGATTTTTTACAGCGATACCCAAGCAATATGATTGCCTTGGAAGTGATTGCTTTAAGTTATGAGAACTTAAGGTTAAACGACAAAGCGATTGAGTACTATGAGAAATTGTGGTTGCAATCTGATAACTCCAATACACTTTATCAAATTGCTTACCTTCAGTATTCACTGAAAAGATATGATGAGTCGATTGCCAACTTGGGTATTCTGGATACCAAGTTGAAAGATGAAGACAAAATTGCGTTGAGTAAAAGTGATGGTTCTGCTCAGGAAGTGTCATTTAAAGCCGCTGTTTTTAACCTGAAGGGTTTGATTGCTGTGGAACAAGGAAAAAATGAAGAAGCAAAGACTAATTTTTCCAATGCTTTGAAATTGAACCCTGATTTTGAAATTGCAAAGAAAAGTCTTGATGCCTTAAATAAGGGGTAGTAGACTAATAATATACAACCAATTAAGAGCACCTTTTTAAGGTGCTTTTTTTGTGCAAAAAAACTTAAGGATGACCTGAGTTTTGTTAGATAGGTACTTAACTATATCAACCTTAAATAGAAAACGGTGCTATTGGAACGTTTATATGGTAATTCGTACTATTTGTTATAAACTAATTTAAATTATTTTTATAATTAAAATATTTAAAATTTATTTGGTATGAAATGGTATGGTAGAGTGTTGAAGAAGTACGCTGATTTTACAGGAAGAGCTAGAAGGAAAGAGTATTGGACGTTTGTTCTTATTAACATGTTTATAGCCGTACTCTTGGTTTTAATAGATATCACCTACCAAACTATGGTCTTGTATTATTTGTACACTATAGCCATAATTATTCCTAGTATTGCTGTTTGTGTTAGAAGGTTACATGATACAGGCAAATCCGGAGTATATATATTAGTCTCATTTATTCCTCTCGTTGGTAGTATCATAATGTTAATATTACTTGCGACAGAGGGAGATCATGGTAGTAACAAGTACGGACCGGATCCAAAAGGCAGCAACTTTTGATTATTAAGGTTTCATCTTTCATCTGTTAATCTCCAAGTCTTTTTTTTATCTATCTTAATGGATGCAACCCTTTAGCATAAGGGTGGTCTTTATAGTGATTTCGAAAATTGGAGACTTCTTACCAAAATATACATCAATCGATTATAGATCGATGCTTGACAGGTGAACGTTCAGCACAGTATGAATTGTACAAGCTTTATTCTAAAGCAATGTACAATACTTGCTTACGGATAACCTCGAGCGAAATGGATGCTGAAGATGTACTTCAGGACTCGTTTTTGAGTGCTTTTAAGAATCTAAAAAGTTATAAAGGAACTGCCTCTTTTGGAAGTTGGCTTAAGCGTATTGTTGTTAATAATGCTATTAATCTGGCGAAAAAAAGAAGATTGGACTTAGAATCGATGGATGATGTTGGTGAGTATGATGAACTGGTTGAGGTTCGAGAAGATAACGACCTGTCTTATGATGTGAAAATGGTGACAGAAGGTATATCAAGGTTACCTGATGGTTATCGATTGGTATTGACGTTGTATTTGTTAGAAGGCTATGATCACAAAGAGATAGCAGAAATTCTGGGAATTACAGAGTCCACCTCAAAATCACAGTTTAATAGATCGAAGAAAAAGTTAAGAGAGATATTAAGAGAAGAACTGAAGTATGCAGCAGGATAAAGATAATCTGGAACAATTTATAGTAGAGAACCGAGCGGCATTTGATGGCAAAGAGCCAAATGAGCGGGTTTGGTCTAATATAGAGTCTAAACTTGAATCAAAGGCACAACCAACTTTATGGTACTGGAAAGCAGCTGTGTTTTTGTTAATAGGTGCAGTAGGGTTCTTATTGGCTAATAAATATTCGACTAAGAAGAATCAGGTAGCTGGTGTGGAAGAGTTAGCTCAGGAGTCCAATCTGGAGAAGTTCGAAGAGTTGGAAATGTTCTACGCCTCTATTATTTCGAATAAGAGTGAGAAACTCTCTCAGGAACTTTCAGAGAGCGATGATATTTTCAATTACCTGGAAGCTGATATTGAAGAACTTGATGTGATTTATAAGGATTTGAAAGAAGTGTTTATAGAAAGCCAGCAATCAGATGAAATCTTGGATAGGCTTATTCACTTATTAAGACAAAAGATACATATGTTGAATAGCCAACTTGATATTTTGGATAGAGATAGATTACCTTATGATATGAAACAAGACCTAAACCGATCTATCTAGTCCTGAACTGCTGCTGAGTCTTTTACGTTGCCACTATCACAGCGAAGTGTTCTCTTAGGGTAATTCTCAATTAGTTTAAAGTCGTGTGTTGCCATTAGCACGGCAGTTCCACTTTTATTAATGTCCAGAAAAGTTTGGAAGATGCCTTCAGACACTTCCGGGTCCAGGTTTCCTGTAGGTTCATCAGCAATCAACATGGTAGGCTCATTGATCAGTGCTCTGGCAATCACAACACGTTGTTGCTCGCCCCCTGAGAGCTGATGAGGCATTTTCCCAGATACTGCTCCAAGTCCAACCCTCATAAGAATATCAGAAAGTCGACTCTTCATTTTAGATTTATCCTTCCACCCAGTCGCTTTCATAACGAAATGAATGTTTTCAGCAACTGTTCTGTCGGGAAGCAATTGAAAGTCCTGAAATACTATTCCAAGCTTTCTTCTAAGCAGCGGAACCTCTTTTCTTTTTATTTTATCAATATCGAAACCCGCAACTCGGATTTGTCCCATGTGGAGAGGAATGTCGCAGTACAATGTTTTTAACAAGGAGCTTTTTCCGCTTCCGGTTCTACCTACCAGATAAACAAACTCACCCTTATCTATCTTAAGACTTATGTTGTTTAAAACCGTTTTGTCTTCCTGAAATATGCTGGCGTCAGTTATTTGGACAATTGGTTCTCCGGAAAAAGGCATGTTAAATATCTAGTTTTTGAAGTTTACCGAAAGGCAAGTTATTAATTACTTTTTCTAACGCAACTTCCTTGCCTTCAAGTCCATATTTTTCCAACTTTTTTAAAGGACGGTCTGCCCTGAAATAGGCTATGAGCACAAAGTTTTCATCTCTGAGCTGGATATAGTCAGGTATTTTGGCTTTTCCTTTGACCTTGATGATATACATTTCCTTATATAACTTCGGATTAGTAGAATAACCCGAAGTTGAAGAAAATGTTTTATCCATTTGATTTGGCATGATCGGCAAGGAATTGTGCTAAGCCTGAATCAGTTAATGGGTGCTTTAATAAGCTGGTGATAACCTTCAGTGGGCATGTAGCTACATCTGCACCAATCTCTGCACATTGAACCAGGTGCATGGTGTGACGAACTGATGCTGCTAATACTTCGGTAGCAAAGCCGTAGTTATCATAAATGTGCACGATTTGCTCAATCAATTGTAGCCCATCGTAGCTGATGTCGTCAAGCCTTCCGATGAAAGGGGATACATAAGAAGCACCGGCTTTGGCAGCAAGAATTGCTTGCCCTGCGGAAAATACAAGAGTACAATTAGTTCTTATTCCTTCAGAAGTAAAGTGCTTAATGGCTTTAACACCGTCTTTGATCATTGGTACCTTTACCACAATCTTATCATCAATTTTGGCAAGTTCTTTACCTTCTTTCACCATACCTTCATAGTCAGTAGCAATTACTTCGGCACTTACATTATCATCAACAATGTCGCAAATAGCTTTATAGTGAGCCAAAACATTGTCCTGACCAGATATTCCCTCTTTTGCCATTAAAGAAGGGTTGGTGGTAACTCCATCTAAAACACCAAGATCATAGGCTTCCTGAATGTCATTAAGGTTTGCGGTATCGATAAAGAATTTCATAGGGGATTTTGTCTAAAAATTTGTGGATGCACAAATCTAAAACTTTTGACCCTTTGTGTAAGCCTTCTTGTTGGATAAGTTTTGAAATCAAGCTTAAGTATACCTGAGAGAGGCTGAGAGTTGGACTAAAGTACTTTCAAGAATCGGTTTTCTATAAAGAATTTTTTCCATGAAGGCCATATTTGATTAAACCTTCCGTGATTATCACCAGTGGAATTAATGATTGCCGATTTAGCATCTTCAAAACTCCCTGATACTATCCAGTGTACAAGAAACTGGTATTGAGAATGATTTAAGTCCAGCAGTCCTATTTGAAAGCTCTTCTTTCTCAGAATTGCCGTAAACGTTGGTTTTGAGAGGGGCAGTTGAGGAGAGTTGCCTTTTAAAATATCCTGATAGTATTGATTGACTGGAAATTGAAACGAAAACAATTTTAAAGAATCAACTAAATCCAATTCATAATCTGGTGTCTTTGGTGTGGCATACTCGAAATCACTATTTAGTATGGCATCAAATATTTTATTAATGGCAAATTCAAATTTGACAAGTTCTATGATAAAGCCCGGCCATTCTTCTTTTTTATCATCAGGTAGGTCTCTGTCGGGACGAGTTTCATTTAGGAATTGAGCAAGTCGATCTCCAAGTGTATTTAATGTGTAACTGGTAGAGGGGTAACGTTGAAGGTAGTCATCGGCAAAAGCCTGAAATATTTCTGATCCTAATGCATGTTTCAAGGCAGTAAACTGTTTTTCCATACAGTCTCTTAGCCGAGCCAGATAACTGTTTTGGTAAATTTCCAACCTTTGTTTTCCACTTAGTCTTTTGTTTGGTGCTATTATTTTTTCCAGATCATCTCTGTACTCGGTTGGTAAAAAAAAGGAGGGATCGGTATCAAAGGTCAGAGGAGATATTAAAATCTGTTGCATCCACTTTTGAGTAGCCTGAAGTGATAATTCATCATTCATATTTCTTGAATTATCTCTGGAACCATAAAGCTAACCGGATTGGAAACTTCTGTCTGTTGTATTTCAGGAGTATCCATATTTACTTTTCCCATTTCTCCCGACATGTAGTTCTTTGCCTTTAATACTTCTGCATGGTATTCATCAAAGGAGGGGATATGGTTGTCCCATTCGAGTAAAACAGCGCATCCACCGGTTTTTTTCCATGCAAAACGGAAAAGCTCCCAGACGCTGTCAATCACATGACTGTCGTGTGTATCTACAATATGCGTTCCACAATGCAAATGACCAGCAAGGTGCATTTGAACAACTTGTTCATGAGGTAATTTTTCTATGTACTCAATGGGATCAATTTCATTATTGAAACAGGTGACGTAGACATTGTTTACATCCAATAAAAGACCACATCCTGTTTCTTCAGTCATTAACCTTAGAAAATCGGCTTCATGGATTGTGGAATGCTGAAAGCTAAGATATGTACTTGGATTTTCAAGAATCAATGGCCGTTCTAAGAAATCCTGAACAGTATTTATTCTATTGCAAATGTGTTTTAGGCTTTCTTCAGTTAAGGGAACCGGCAACAGGTCATGAGTATTCAGCCCCAGAACACCTGTCCAGCAAAGGTGATCGCTGATCCACTTTGGATTTACCTCGGAGGCCAATTTTTTTAATTTCTTAAGGTAGTTAAAGTCTAATGAATCTGTGCTCCCGATTGATAAGGAAACACCATGCATTACAATAGGGTAATGTTCCACTATTTGATCCAGAAAGTATCCCGGTCTGCCTCCTGAGTCCATAAAGTTCTCTGAAATTATCTCGAACCAGTCAACCTTAGGTTTGGTTTCTGTTATGTGCTTAAAGTGTTGGCTACGCAGCCCTAGCCCTAAGCCAAGGTTGGGTAGTTCTGCGATGATTTTGTCAAGTAGGTTTCGGTTCATTTCTTTAGGTAAAAGTCATATCACCTTCCGTATGAAAGTGATATGGACATTATTATTAACTGAATCTGAGAAATACTTATCCTTGTGCTTTACTTTCCTGATTTTCTTTGGCATCAGTACATGCGCAATCTTTCAGGGTTTCAGGCATTTCAGCCATACTCTTGTCAATCATTTCCTTAATGGGAACTTCAGGGTTGTTGTACCCAAAAGAACAATACTTGTTTCCACTGTTTCCACAAGAATCATACTCTCCGGTGGCAGAAACGGCATTGAGCCATGCCTGAGGAGGCCCAGCAGGAAAAGGTGAATCACCAATTGTTCTTTTTGAGTCAGTCATTCTTTCTTCAAACAACTTTCTTGCTAGTAGCCAGGTACTTTTTCCAGCGTTTGGCCCTGCGGTACTTATCCTTTCTCGCTGGATTGGAGTAGCACAGCTTCCTTGCCAAGAACAGCTATTGGCTGCGGGCTTGCATTGTTCTTCAGGGTCTCCATAAAGTCCGCAGCCACCTTGACCACGGCAGTTATTTAACGTGTGGCATACGTGCATTTGCGTAGCGCACTTGCCAGTGCCTGCACAGTCATTTGTGCCAAAACGATCGTGTCCTTTGCAGGCATTTAGCCCAGCACAGGCATGAAGTTCTATTGGTGTAGTTACCACACCCTTTTCACCTGTTGTGCTAGGAGTACTTGGGCTTGAACAGCCACCTCCGCTGCCACCACAGCTATCTAATAGGATGTCTTGATTATTTAGTATAAACATGATATTGTGTGTTAATGCTTTAATTAAAAGGTTACAGGTTTTTCAGGTGTAGTGTATGGATCCAATGGTACATCTGGCAGATCGTGAACTCTTTGACCCATGTAGCTTATACCAGGATATAATTCCACAGCATTTTCATAAGCTTTTACTACCTGTGATTTAGGACTTGAATAAGTATTGAATTCAAACTCCTCGAATGTTGGTGCACAGTTGTATGTTTTCCCATTCTTCTTGTAAGTCAGAGCTGTTAACTCACCACAGACCGAGTTAAGAATGAAGATCATACTTTTGTGAATCCCGAACATGAATATTTCATATTGAGTATTCCCTTTCCTTTTGTAACAGTTTTCTGTCATTACATACAAGTAAGAGTACATTGCATTGGTGAAATCAGAAACTGCTCTGGCCGCTGGTGTATCGTAATCCATTGTTGAAGGGTTCTTTTCAATATCGATTACAAAGAATGATTGAAATAACTGTTCGGCAGCAGAGTTGAAGTCCTTACAATCATCAGGGTTAAAATATCCTTGAAGATTAGCATCCATATATTCAGGATTCAAATCAGGAGCAACTCCCATGAGTTCTGCAAACTTGTTTTTCAATTCATGGTACTCACAGAAAATCTCGTTGAACTTTTCATAGTGAGAAGCTTCAGTGTGTTCTGGATTATCTGTATTGTCAGGAGATGGCGGAGTACACTTTACAGTGCCATTAGGGTTTAGTCCTTTATCCGTTTCCGTTTGTTGAGGCTCTGGCTCGGCTAAACCAGCACATGGGTCTCTTGGATCATCGCTGTATCCTTCACCTTGCTCAACAATTTCTTCCATCGCCTTTATAGCCGACTTAGCATCTGTTACATAAACCAAACCTCCGCTATCACCGGCATTTTCCATTTTGGCCTGGTGCTCTCTGTCGTAGTAAATCGTGTCAACAGTGTTAGGAGTATAGAAACCCTTACCAGGGATTAATTGCGGCCTTTCTGTGTTAAAATCGCCTGATGATAAACTACATACGTAACGCTCAATCTGGTAATAGAACTCTCCAATGGTTGTGTAATTAAGTGCCTTGAATGAGTTTGAGTCTGGGTCTCCTTCAACAGGTTCAATAGAAAATGGAGATTCTATTTGTAAGAAAGTGTACAGCGTTCTAAGTGATAACTTACCCCGATTAATAGGAAATTCAGGGTTATGCCCAGGAAGGTATGCAGGCCAGGAATTGGGCGCTTGTCCCACATGTTTTGGATTACCAACTATGGCTTGCATTACATTTGATGATAATGACATATGCAGCATTTCTTCAATTGCTACACTCATTACCATAGCGCCAGCCTTGTTGGCAAATACCTGAATATCGGCATTCAGTTCTTTTACATAATTATCTAACTCAGCTTGCGTGTAGTCCTTGCCAGAGGCTACTAACTTATCATATAGCTGCTTTTTTAGTACATCTTCAGAAGGAGTACGATTTATACTATAATATGTAAAGAGGTAAACGGGTATCGTGGCTATTTCAATACCAATAGCCTGTTGGATCGCTTCAGGAAAATTCTCCTTGGTGACAACAGATTCATCCCCAAGCAACTTGGGAGCCTTAAAGGGTGTGTTCATTGTAAAAAGTTAAAGTGTGTGTAATTAACAGTGTTCAGAAAATGTCAATCTCGACAAGCTCTGAAGTAATTATCCAATTTATGTTTTTTGATAATCATTGTAAAGCGCTGAAGCCTGTTTTTTACTGGCTGAAAACAACCAAATTTCAACCACTAGAGCCAGAATGACTGTATATAACAATTATTGAAATGGGTACAGCATCTTTCTCGGTTCATATAAATGGTTTAAATTACCCTATATTATTAGTTCACACTTTAAACACACCACGTTATATGTCTACCGATAGAATAACGCTTAAAAAGAGGCTCAAAAGCTTTCTTAATGCCGACACAAGTTCTGAAAGTAAAGGCTTTGTGGATGCCGGAAGTTTTAAGCTGAAAGAATTCAAAAAGGACTTTCCCAATGCAGATACTGACTATGCATTAATTGAATCACCTGAGTTGGGTGAGGTGTGGGTTTGTGCGCGCTGGAAAGATACGAGTTATACCGAGGTGAGTTCAGCAGCTTCCGAGGAAGGAAGTATAACTTCAACAGTAAACAATAATGATGTTTTAGGCGCGCTCAGTAGAGTGAATTTTGATAGCGATATCGATGCTATTGAAGAATCTGAACTTACTTCACTGGTTCAGGCATTTGATGGGTTTACTTATGATTTGCATAATCCAACATATCCGTTCAATCTGAAAGGAATTAACGTACCTCAAACTCCACCACTACAGAATAACTGCTGTACGTTTGTCGAAGGTTTGACTGTGAAGGCATGGATGGATAGTTTTCCCGATTTTGAGTGGAATAACAAGCGGCATGGGCAGATGATGATTTATTCTGCAGATGACTACTTCTCACCGGTAACTGCGGCTATTGAGAGTGGAATGGGAAAGTCGGTTACTGATGTAGAGGCAGCACCTGATCCATGGACTTTGGTGCAAGGCTGGAAAACGCAATGGACGGGAGGCCACACTTTTATTATTGTTGATCATCATAAAGAAAGCGATAAGGTGTTGACCTTAGAATCCAATAAGGCCTTTGGTTTAAATGGTGTGGGATTCAGAAAAATAGGTATGGCTGCCGCATTCAATCACAGACCACCTGAAAACTGGTGGGAGTTGCCGGGAGTGTGGACCTGGGAGCAGATAAAAAATAGTTACAAGTTCAGGGCCATGGCCACATTAAAAGTAAAGAACAGAAGTTGGGCATGGCTTTCATAACCCAACTTCTGATAGCTTAGGTAGCTTAATTTTCTGAATTGGTTTTATATATTATTTCGTGTTCTGCATAATGATAGGTGACCTTTGTTGGTAGGTTCTCTTCATTGTATTCGTAACTGGAGTAGCATGGATTGCAAGACAAGTCCAACAGTCCGGAGAAGTCTTGATAAGTGGCTTTTATAATATTATTCTTGCTTAAAGCTGGTGCTGAATCCAGGAAATAGGGATTGTTTAACTCATAGTTTACTCCATTATCATATTCGTAGAATACCTCATAGAATTTGTCTTGATTATTGTAAACTGTTGTCTTGGTAATGTTGCCGTTTGCCCAGATGAAATGACTGGAGTATTGTGTATCGGAAGAGTTTGGGTCATAAGAGGTAGTGCTCTTTACTCTACCATCATTGTTGTATTCGAACTGCACAATTCTGGAATAGGTTCTTTGACCAGAATAGCTTGTGAACTTATATATTTTGTCTAACAGACCATTACGAAGGTAGGTGATGGAATCTTCGGTGAAGTAGTCACCTTGAGATAAGTGCTGAAATTTCTTACCGGCCAAGGCCTGATTGATGTAGAAGAAATCTGTTAGTTCTGTCCATTCTTCTGTACCATTGGTTCGTGTATTTGAAACAGAAATTAGTTGGCCGTCTGTGTTATAACTAAAGTCGCTAGTCAAATGAATATCTCCATTATTGTCTCGGCTTATTATCTGTTGGATTTTGAAATCAGGAATCTCAAGTGGGCTTATGCTTTCATTCTCGCAAGCCATAAAGCCTAAGAGAAGTAATAGTATGAAGAGTTTCTTTTTCATGGTGCTATGCTATGGGTTTTCTTCTTTGACACAACATTGTTAAAAGAGGTTGGAAAAAGGGAGAAGGTTTAAGGTGGGAGAGAGAAGGGGTGAGGTATTAGGGGTGAGTCTTTCTAAGAGGACTCATATTACCGTTTTGCTAAATGGTTTTTAATTCAATTTGGGGTTGATATTTACAGTGTTTTAGTTTTAATCCCTGCCATTGGTAAGAATTATAAATGCTTGATGATCTTCACGAGTTATTAAAGTTGCACTGTCCGATCCATACTCTCCTTCAAAATAAGTCATATATCCTCTCTTACTATGAACTTCCTCATGTGAATAACTGAAGTCTGTATTCATTAAGCAAGTACTTATTTTCTGGTTTTGAGATAGCGCAGATAGAAAACCTCTTGTCAAAGCAATTGATTTTGGCTTATCGAACTGTTTAGAGTATGGGCTCCAGAAATTGTATGAATTTGATTCAGCCATCAACATAGAACTAAAGTATGTTTCTACTTTCTCCAATGGTAAGGGGTGGAATTGCAGCTTATAGTTTGACTTAATGAGTTGCTCGTCTTTGATCTTAGAATAATTGTTCCACCCTCTAGCTTGATCCTGTTCAAGGATTTGAGATTTAAAACCACCACTATCAATGAACTGTCGAACACCCTTTTCCAACCTTTCTTTTTCAATATTAAAAGTTAGAAGGAAGGTATTGCTATTCAAAACGGTGTCTACACCATCCAAAAAAGCACTTATGTGACTCGTTACGGTTTTCATATTGAAGTGGTATTTCTAGCTCTGCTGTTTGTATGGCTACAGATCAATTTCTATTTCTTGATTTCTTTTCCGTTTTCGTCAATTATATAATCATACCCTTCCCAATCCTTGAGGTGAATTTTGTTCTCATTTATTTTAAAAGAATCAAACCCATCTTCTGTGACAAAAATGTCGTGTGCTCCGAACGTCCATTTTTGGTTCCCATTAAAATCGATTCTGGATATTTGAAGCTCACCATGAACTATAAAACCACTCTTGTAAGGATGGATTCCCAAACATGTTGCTGGATCTAGTCTCTTGCTCCATTTTAAATTAAGATTTGGAACTGATAGGCAGTAAATACTATCGCAACAACATAAATATAGACTGTCTCCATTGGTTAAGGCTGATTTTTCATGAATCCCAGTACTTCCTCCTGTTTCGCAAACAATGGCACTTCGAATTTCTTCTTCATTCTTAAATACTCTTATACCATGTTTAGAAGTAGGGTTATGTCCATCACTATTAACATCACCTTGAAAATATTCAATATCATAGAATTCAACATTATCAGCTGAATTCAGAGTGTAGTGTTCTTCGTTTATTAGTTTGATCCAATAAGGTGATAAATCTAGTTCCATCTTTATGCTCTATAATGTTCTGTATATTGACATTAGGCTAGATTGGAAGTAATGTATCCAGTATTGCAGTTTTTTCATTTATAATAGTTAGACCATTCGTTAGTGGGGCTATGTGTCTTTTCAAACTCTTTCTTTTCGGTTGAGTCAAGAGCATTATAATATCTGCTAAATCTAAGTAATGTGTCCTCTCCTTTTCCCATTCGCCAAAACATGTCTTTTGGGTCTTTGTGAGGGTGTTTTTCCCAAGGAGGCTCTACCATTTTAGTATAATGATCAATCCATTCAAATGGTAAAGGATTTAGTTCGGAGTCAATAAGTTTAGAGTTGATTTTAATTCCTAAATTGATTTTTAGAGGTAAAGTTAAGTCACACTTAAATCGATTATTTATGTCGATCAGGATATCTTTAATTTCTGGTTTGCTTTCATTCATTATCGCAAATATTAAACAGTCACTTTTTGATTCGTAGTTGAAAATATTCACATGATATTTTGGTTCATTGTTTTCATTAACAATCCATTCTCCATATGCTGCGTCAGGTAATGATGCTGCCTGAATCCTACCTTTGAGTGTTAAGTATGTATTTAGTCTATATTTCATCGTTTGATTTTGTCTAAATCTGAGATTGCCTTTTCTACCATATCGTATAATTTTGACCCTTGATTTTCAACACTTCTTCCATCGGAATCTACTAGGCTAATTCTGTAAACACTTTGCGAGGTTTCGTCAATAGTTAGTTTAAATCCCTCAGGGATAGTTATTTTACTTCCATCCTCTTTTTCTAACTCGTTAAAAATTGTATTCATGTATACCTTAATGCATTAATAAAAACAGTACAATGAAGCAAAAAAAGTGTTATTGTAATTACCTAGACACTTAAATATTTCATCAACCAACCACATAAGGTGTAATAGGGCATCTTCTATGTAAAGAAAAGTGCTTAACACTCAATACTCACAACTTGCATCTCAATTCACGTATTCTTGCTTCTTTACTAAAGCGAACTGGTCATTCTCCAGTGGTAGATAGCCATACTCGTAACAGAAGTAGTAAGTAGCACCAGCCTTAGTAGTATATGTACTGGTGTGGTAGTTAAAGTCGAATCCTTTTTCAACCAGTTTGGCACGTGTAGTTTTTGACTTTCCATTGGGGTTTAACTCTTCCAGTACCCTGCGATTCTTTCGGAGCGTGTTATGTACATTTCTCACATAATTATTGCTGTCAGAATTTTGCCTGTTGTTGTACGCATTGCGGCACTGGTCATCACAAAATTTTTTGTCTCTTCGACCATAAACTGGTTTCCCGCATTCTAAACACTTTCTTTCTTCCATAATCTTGAGAAATATCAATAATTACAATCTATTGAATTACAGTAATATATCCAATTACAAATGCTTACAAACGAATGTTAACCGACTACAAGCATTTAGGAACCGACTACACTTTTGGCACTGCTGTTACTTTGCCAATGTCAATTCGATAGTTACCGAAGAGACGCAAAACTGAATGTTAAACTTAAATTTTATAATCATGCAAAATCTTAGAAACCGTGTACAGTTAATTGGAAGATTAGGTCAAAACCCTGAAACAAGAAGTCTTACTTCTGGAAAAACATTAACCACTTTTTCAGTGGCTACGTCAGAGAGTTATAGAAACGCAAGTGGCGACAAAGTGGAAGAAACGCAGTGGCACAACATTGTGGCGTGGGGCAAAGTAGGCGAGATAGCTGCGGAGTATCTGACCAAAGGGCAAGAGGTAGCACTTGAAGGCAAGTTGATTCATCGCTCTTATGAAACACAGGAAGGGGAGAAACGCTTTGTTACAGAGATCAACCTGAATGAGCTGTTGATGCTAGGTGGTAAGAAGTAAGCTTGGTTAGGTAATTGAATAAAACAATTCAAAAGAAGAGCCTATCAAAAGTCAGAAACATAGTCATTCCCAACTTGATTGGGAATCTCCCTAAAACATCGCAACGTTTTAGTGGGAATCCTGCCTTATGCTTTCGCTAAAGCTTCAGTGATATGAGAATGCAGGAATGACTGTACTTATAGTCTTTTGATAGGCTTCCTCTTCTTTTAGTTTTTAATCGCAAATTGCTTTTCGAATATTTCAAACCGCTTATTGAGTTCCTCAAGCTGCTGTTCTTTTTGGTTTGGTTCCAGAAAGGAATAGCTAATAGAGTTAAGAGCAATTTTCTTGATGTCAGTGAAAGAGATGTGATCCAGGTATTCGGTGAGCAATACAAACTGATTGGTAAGGTCACTTCGGAGAATCCCAGGGTCATCTGATGAGATACAAACAGGTACTTCTGCCTCCAGATAATCTCGCAAAGGATGAGAACCAGAACCACTTTCCAGAATCACTTCATTGGTTTCCAGGTTGATTTCTACGGCTACACCTTTAACCTTCATTAGATTCAGAACTTCCTGTTTGCGACTTTCGTACCTCAGATCGAAGCCATGTCCAATTCGTTGAGCACCTGCAATTCTAACCGCATGATCAATGTGGAATGTAGCATTTTCATTTTGGGTAATGTCCTTTTCTGGATTCAATTCTCCAGCATGAAGCGACAGATTCACTTTTGGAAATTTGGCTTTCAAAAAGCGAAACATGGCCATATGAGTATCATAGTTTTCAATTGCCAGTGGGGCATCTTCGGGTGCTACAAAATTAACACCGACTACATTCTCAGAGAGGTTTGCAGTTTTAAACGCCAGAATTAAATGACCAAATATTTCACCTTGATTGGGAAGTATTCTAAGACCTATTGTTTGAAATTTTAGGTTAACACCGTGCAGGTTGGTCTTTTCTATCCAATGATCCATTACTTCAGCATTGTATTCTGCCCAATGGTCAATGTTTTGTGATTCATAATACGCGTACCATTCAGTCAGATAGTCTTTGATAGATGTGCCCGGCTGCCACTCTTTATCATTGGCTAACTTACCAACCCTTTTCATGATTCCGGGAACAGCAACCATGGTTTCCAGGTACTGAATGTTTTCTTCTGAAGCTACCTGGCAAAGCTTAGAGTATAAGGCAGGTTCATGACCAATCATGGCTTCTTCAAACTTGTAAAAAGTGTCAAAGAAATGATTTCGTCCATTAGAGCCATTGGACATATAATTTCTCATGGACCAGTTGTCTATTATTCGCTCTTTTAGTTTGGGTTCAGCAGCTAAAAGTGAGTTAATCGATACAATGGAATTATCTTCTTCTAAGCTTGGTGGATTAGAATACAAACGATAATTCTCCTTACTAATGCTAAAATTGTTTTCTATGGCGATTGAGAGATAGTCCTCTGCCATAACTGCACCGAGGGCATGGTGATGAATGTCACCTCCTTTAGGCATTGCCCAAAGAAATGCTCTCAGGGACTCTTTGTCATTTTTAATGCTTTCGAAGTAATCGTTCAGGTGACTTTGAGCAGTTGTCTTTGGTTCCTGGCAGGCTAGTATAGAAGTCATAGAAATCAGAAAAAGTAGTCTTTTCAAGTATTGTTTGGTTATCAGCAATGTTCATTCAAAATTCATCATTTGCAGATGATTTTATTTTGAAAAAGAAAATATTGGTAAAGATTCCTGAATATGATACTTAATAAGGAATAATTACCTTTACTGTCTTTGTACAAATCTTATTTAAAGGAAAAGTTCCTATGGCAGTTTTAGATACAATTGATCAGAAGATACTTGTGTTACTTCAGCAGGATGCTAAGCTGAACGTTAAAGAAATAGCGATCCGTTTAAACCTGACAAAGACACCTATTTATGAAAGGATAAAAAGATTAGAAAGGGAAGGAGTTATAGAGAAGTATGTGGCCATAGTTAACCGTAAAAAGCTTACTCCGTCCATTCTGGTTTTTATTTCTGGAAAGCTTGAAGTGAGCCGCTTTGAACAGACAGAAGAATTCTACGAAGGCATCATGAAATTGCCAGAGGTTTTGGACTGCTACTTAATGAGTGGAGAGTACGATTTTTTGCTAAAAGTGATGGTGCAAGACTTAGATGCTTATCATGAATTTTACTCAAAGCAACTCTCTCAAGTACCAAGAGTAAGTTATGTAAGTTCATCTTTTGTCCTGAATGAAGCCAAAAGATCTACCGTACTTCCCAATTTCAAAAAAGGCACTTAGAAGTTAAGTGCCTTTTCGATCACTTGAAATGCTTTGTACAGTATAATTGATGTAGTCAGTATAAAAAAGAGCCATACAGTCCAGTGTCTCTTGGAACCCTTTCTGGTTGTTTTTCTCTTTCTTCTCTTGTGGTGAACAAGGGAGTCATCAGCCATAATAGTAGTCATATACACGCTTTGGACAATAGGTAGGCAAAAGCTTTGCCATGCCAATTCTAAAGCGTGAAGGCTGTTTTTATAGAATGATTTATCCCAATTTGGGAAATACTTCTAGTTATGTGCTACATGAATCTGGCTTTTTCATGCCAAAAATTCAGTTCATATGAAGCTTAAACCACTCAATGATTTCGTCAAAGGAATCGAATTTGGAATAGGGTAGCGAATGACTTTTTCTATCGTACACTTTTAGTTTATAAGGCTTGTTTTGCTCACTAAGTTTTAATGCCATCCGTAGTGCTCCATTAACCGGAACACGCCCGTCTTGCCTTGAGTGGAGTATTAAAATAGGTGTGTTGATTTGGTCGGCCCAATCCACTGCAGAGCGACTAGATAAGTGCTCACTTTTCTTTTCATTAAAGTCTGGAATAATGTTCTCCAATCCTTTGTAGTTGTTTTCTTCGTCAAGATCCGACCACCCACTTAAGAATATCGGGCGCTCTTTCGCTAATTCATGGTAGTCAGCGACTCCACCAACAACGGCAGCAGCATTTATGTTGATTTTTGTAAGGCTCTTATAAGTCATGATACCACCTCTCGATACCCCCATCATAAACACTTTGTCCTTATCAATGTAGTCTAGCTCTTTAATTGATTCGTACAGGTTTATTACATCATTGATGTCATCTCCTCCAATCTGGTCGAATGGGCCTCTTTTTCCAACATATCTGTAGTTAGAAGCAAAAACAACAAAGCCATGCTTTGCCAGGGCGTAAAAATCTGGAAGGTCTTCTTCTGTCAGTTTTCCGAAATTACCAGTACCACCTCTGTTGTAAATAATTACAGGCCATTTAACATTTCCTGAGTTTTTGGGCCTGCATAGTAAACCATCCACTGTTAAGCCATCACTTGTATAATCAAAACTTTCAAACACGTAATCATCTTGTGTTCTGGCCAGTTCATAGGAAGCACTGTCATATCTGTATTTGGAAAGTGGGCTTGAACTCTGGTAATCAATGCTGATTTCTGCGCGAGAGATGTTGAATAAAGCAGATTGCCCTAAAATACTTTGGTGAGCAATGAGCAATGTGGTCAGTAGTAGAAGTGTCGTTTTGGACATAGGGTTTGTTGATTTAAAATGCAACATCGTTGCAAATAAAACAAACATACACTACTTAGTTTCTGAAAATGATTTGTGAGGTAAAATTGACTGATGTTCGGGATTACTTTCTGGCTTCGTCAATTACTGCATAAATAATTGAAACCAAGGTGATAAGGATGCAAGTCCAGCCCATCCAGTTTGTATCTCCTTTGAAGGCGATAAAATAAAGTGCAGCACCTGTGCCTCCGCCCAAAAGTGGGCCAACAACAGGTATCCAACTATACCCCCAATTAGAATCACCCTTGCCTTTTATTGGTAGTAAAAAGTGTGTCAACCTTGGCCCAAAGTCACGTGCCGGGTTAATGGCATATCCGGTAGAACCGCCCTGAGCCATACCAATAATGGCAATTAAACCTCCAACGACTAAAGGGTTGAGTCCTTCAGTGAATTCGTTCGCACCTATCATCATCAGACCAAAAATCAGCACCATAGTACCCAACATTTCACTGACAAGATTTGAACTCTTTTGGTCAATGGCTCCTGAGGTACAAAACACACCGAGCTTTGTACCCTGATCTTCTGTCTTTCTCCAGTGTGGTAAATATTGTATCCAGGTAAGCACGGCACCAAACATAGCACCAAGCAGCTGTGCCAGCATATAACCAGGAACAATGTTCCATTCAATTTCGCCTGCAATAGCAAAAGATAGTGTTACGGCAGGGTTCATATGAGCACCGCTGATTTGCCCAACCGCATATATACCAAAAGTAACAGCTAAACCCCATCCGATAGTGGTGATGATCCAGCCTGAATTTTTAGCGTAAGAGTGGTTTAAAGAGGTGGCGGCATTGATACTATTTCCAAAGTATAGAAGAATGGCAGTGCCAATGAATTCTGCTAGGTAAACTGACATGTAAAGAAAAAAATCGTTGCCGTAATGATACGACATAGGAGGGAATAAAAAAAGGCATCAGGATGTCGCACCGCTCAACCACTTACCCTTGCTCTGTTCCCAGCCTGGGGGAGTTCAGTAGGAGCTGGTCGCATCCCTTTGCCGGGCACAAAGGTATTAAGAAAATGTTAATGGCAAGGCTTGTTTTCAGAAAAAATATAAATCAAAAAATACCCATTTATAGTGATTTTTTTTATCAATTATTTAAGACTATTTTGTATGAAGGCACACGCTTCTAACACCACGAAATAGAAGACTTACTGGCACAAGAGAAGAGATTTTTAATTTTTTTTAAAACTTAACACTTAACGTTATGCTAAAGCAACTACTAAACTTATCGGAAGATGTGCAATTCAGAAAAATGATGTTAAATAGCCAAGTGGCTGCCTTTACGGATCCAGATCCAGATGATAATGGAAATGGATCTAGTTCAAGCTCAGGGTCTGGCAGTGGAGGTTCAGGTAGTGGAACCGGAACTGGAGGTGAAGGTGGCACTGGATCAAGTGGAGGACCATCTCGTGCTTGATGGATGAAATATATAAAGTATGTTAAAAGATTACCTTTCGCTATGTCTGTTCCTCTTTTCGAGTTTGGCTTTTGGTCAAGAAAGTGAGTGGAAAGAGTATGTGAATGAAAGTATTCGCTTAAGAGCAGAGTCAAAATATGACTCTGCTCTTTTATTAATGGAAGAACTGATAATTCAAGCTAATAAGAAAGGAAATTATGAGTACTTGAGTCGAGCTTCAATTGAGCTTTCCACCACTTATCTAAGCACAAAAAAGGATAGCTTCGCAACAGAGGCTATTCATGATGCTATTTTCTACGCAGATAAAGCTGGTTTGGACTACCTTAAAATGACCGCGATTTATAATTTGGGCATGATAAAGGAAAGGCAAGGGAAGCTTGATTCCGCAATGTATTATTATGTTCAGGCAGAATATTACTATAGAACCGCTTCCGACTCCTTAAATTTAGGAATTGTGCTTTCTGGAATTGCATCATTGTATTCTGAAAGAGGAGATAGATTAGAGGCAATTGAATATAGTATCAATTCTGCTAATATGTATTTAGGTATAAAAAAGTATGATTACTTGGCAAGAAGGTACTTTGTGATTGGGGAGAATTATTTGATTCTTGATTATCAAGATAGTTCTAATGTTTTTCCATACTATATTGATAGTGCTGAATACTACTATAATCAATCTTTGTATTGGAGTGATTCGCTAGGCTTTCCCGTTCCTCAGTATAGTTCATTAAGAGGTTTGGCAGTTATTTATGACCGTAGGAGAGATTATAAAAGAGCTCTTAACTATATGTATAAGTCAAACGATGTTACTCAACAGCTCTATTCTGCTAATATAGAAGATAAACTACTTGAGTTCCGTGAAAAGTATAATACTGCCTCTCTTGAACTCGAAAATGAAAAGAAACAAAACCAAATCCTTAGACAAAAGGAGTCTCAAACCACAATCATTATCATTTCCATTGCTATTGTTGTAGCCATTTCTATATGGCTATATATAGTGGATCAACGCAGAAAAAATATTAAAGCAATTGCTGATAAAAATGATGAGATTAATAAACAGAAAATCGATGAATTGCTGCAACAGCAAGAAATAGCTTCACTTCAAGGTGTTCTGGAAGGACAGGAAACTGAGCGTAAGCGAGTAGCTATTGATTTGCATGACCGGCTAGGAGGGATTCTTTCCATGGTGAAACTGCATTTTAGTGCAGTAGAGGAAAAAATAGACACAGATAATCCTAACAAGAACAAGTTCTTAACAGCTTCTGAATTGCTGGACCTTGCAGCAGGAGAAGTAAGAAATATTTCTCATGATCTGATGTCTGGTGTATTGGCAAAGTTTGGGTTAATCCCTGCTTTGGAAGATATGAAGACCAGAATATCGGAAACAGGGAAACTAAAAATCAATTTATACACCAATAATGTGAATGGTTCTCTCAATGGAGAGCAAGAATTGCAACTTTATAGAATTGTTCAGGAATTAATCAGTAATATTCTAAAGCATTCTAAAGCAAAAGAAACCAATATTCAATTGAACAAAAATGAGGGTAGTGTGAACCTGATTGTAGAAGATGATGGTGTTGGGTTTGACCCAAACAAACTAAATGGCGAGAAAACGGGTATTGGTTTGAGTAATTTAAAGGCCAGAGTTACTAAGTTGGATGGTACCTTCCATATTGATTCTGGCAGAGGGGCAGGTACTACTATTTCTATAGACATTCCGGTAGAAAAATGATAAGGGTATTTATTGTTGATGATCACCAGGTGGTCATTGATGGCATTTCTTCAATTATTTCAGATGATGACAATATAAAGTTTTGTGGCTCTGCCCAGAACGGAAAAGAGGCATTGCAGGAACTGGAAACGGTTGGTGTAGATGTGCTTTTGTTGGATATCAATATGCCAGAGATGGATGGTATCGAAGTAGTTAAAGCCTTAAGGGAAAAGGGAAATAAGGTACGGATATTAGTGCTTACCATGCATAACAATCCACAGTTTACCAAACAATTAATCCAGTTAGATGTAGAAGGCTGTGTGTTGAAAAATGCTGGTAAGAAAGAACTGATCATGGCCATTACCGAGGTCAGCAAAGGAGAGCGCTATTACGGAAAAGATGTTACCGAATCACTTTTTACGAGTGTTAAGAATACCCAGGATGCCGTGGAGGAGGTTCAGTTGACTAAACGTGAAGTGCAGATAATTAAGCTGATTTCTTCGGAGTACACCACCAATGAGATTGCCACTGCCTTAGCGATCAGTACCCATACCGTTGACACGCACAGGAAGAATATTATTAGTAAACTGGGTGTGAAGAATTTTGCAGGTTTGGTAAAATTCGCAATCGAGAACGGTTTAGTTTAATTGAATTTACGACTCGCCTTAACTGAACAACCCTTTAGGGAATTAAAGGGTTGACTCTTTTAACTTTATAGCCTTGATCCGCCTGTATGATTGGTGTTGTATTGTATTCTTGAATCGTCTTGTGTTGGGTTAGTCCTTTCTTTCAAAGAAGTCGTTTTTCATATAGAGCTGAAACTCTAAAGGACTACTCTCTTTGAATTCGTCTATTGCCAGGTCTTCATAGATATCCTCATCAACTTGTATATCGGTTTTTTCCACCTTTCCATCAGGATGAATGATTAGCTCTATACCAGTATAGTCAATTGGATTTACCGCTACCAATACCTGATAATCATCGAAAACCCTTTTGAAGTACTTATATACAATTGCGTCTTTCTTACCCATAATCAACTATTATTTATTCTGTTGCCCAAGTACTTATTAAGGAGTTTGAGACAAAAATACATTAGATATGCGCTTCCTATTCCAATTAAAGCACCGACAATTATATCTCCCGGGAAATGAACTCCCAGATATACTCTGCTATAAGCTACCAATGCTGCCCAAGGGATTAGCAACCAGATGTACTTCAAATGATCTTTTAGTAAGAGCCAGCAGAAAAAAGCAACGGCAAATGAATTTGAGGCATGTGAAGAGGCAAAACCAAATCTACCACCACAGCCTTTTAATAAATGAACGCTATCTGCCAGTTCAGGATCGTAGCAGGGCCTGAGTCTGCCAACCCAGGGTTTCAAGATTCCCGAAGCTACCTGATCACTGATTAAGATCAGTAAGCCAATACTAATAAGTGTGAATACAATATTGCCTTCAGATTTTTTTACCAACCAATAAATAAGTACTGCATATAAAGGAATCCAAACCCATTTGTTAGATATCCATGGCATCAGAAAATCAAAGAGGTCATTGTAAGTTCCGTTTAGAAACTTAAAAAGCGACTTATCCCATTTTTCCAGTTGATCGATCATGAGGTCCAATCAATTCCTTTTTTTAAAAGCTTTATCGTTTCTGCTTCCTTGGATTGGGCAGGTGGGGAGTAGTCATATTCCCATCCTGCTAAAGGAGGGAGGCTCATCAATATTGATTCTGTCCGACCATCAGTTTCCAAGCCAAATTTGGTACCTCTGTCCAGTACAAGGTTGAATTCTACATATCGCCCTCGTCTTAGGTTTTGCCAATCTTTTTCCTCTTCACCATAAGGCTTAAGAGAGTTTTTATTCATGAAGTGCGTATAGATAGGAGCGAAGCTCAACCCAACATCTTTCACAAAGTTGAATACATCTTCTTTACTATGCTGTTTGTCTTCAGATCTGTGGTCGAAAAATATCCCCCCAATTCCCCGGGTTTCTTTCCTGTGCTTAATATAAAAGTAATTATCTGCCCAATCTTTAAACTCAGGATAGTAAGAAGGGTCATGCTTATCGCATACCGCTTTGAGTTTACTATGAAAGAGCGAAGCATCCTCTTTATCTACATAGTGAGGTGTCAGGTCAATGCCACCTCCAAACCAGTAAGTCCCAGTAGACATTTCAAAATACCTGATATTCATATGGATAATAGGTACCCATGGATTTTCAGGATGAAGTACAATAGATACTCCCGTGGCAAAAAAATCACCTTCATCCAGGCCAAATGATTTAAGGATTTTTTCAGGTGTTTTTCCATAAACCTCTGAAAAATTCACTCCACCTTTTTCAATGATATTGCCATGTCGAATTACTCTGCTTCGGCCACCACCACCGCCAGGGCGATTCCATGTGTCTTGTTGAAACTTTCCCAAACCATCTGCTTTTTCAAGTGCGGCGCAAATATGGTCCTGTATATTTCTGAAAACACTGGCAATGTGCTCCTTATCAACTTGGCTCATGGTGCAAAAATATGACAATCATATGAAGTAAAAATTCTCAGGGAATGAAAACTTAATATATACCGAACAGTTATGATATTTAAGCGTTGAAGAAAGAAAACCAAACGATCGTTAGGTTTTTCTGGAACCATCTGAAATATTGGTTATTTTTGAATCGAAAGATTACTATTCAATGGAATTGACTCAACAAGAAACTAAGAATACTTCCAAATCAACTAAAATCAACGTACCGAAGACCATACTTGAAAAAGCCTACCGCTTAATGCAAACGGCCTATAATATGGCTGTGCTCTACGATGAAAATCGTGCAGTTTGCAGCAAGTATGTACATAGTACTTCCAGAGGCCATGAGGCCATTCAGCTGGCGGCAGCCTTTCAATTAAAGTCCTACGATTTTGCTGCTCCTTATTACAGAGATGAGTCTATTCTGTTAGGAATCGGTATGCAGCCCCATGAGCTGATGATGCAGTTGATGGGTAAAAAGAATGATCCTTTTTCAGGAGGGCGTACGTACTACGGTCACCCTTCATTAAAAAGGGAAGGTTTTCCAACTATTCCTCACCAAAGTTCTGCAACAGGAATGCAGGTGATTCCGGCTACAGGGATGGCACATGCTATTCACTATCTGGAAACGCAAGGAATAATGGCATCAAACAACAAGCCTGTTGTGCTTTGTTCATTGGGGGATGGTTCCATGACAGAGGGGGAAGTCGCTGAAGCTATGCAAATGGCAGTACTTCATAGATTGCCTGTTATTTATCTGGTTCAGGATAATGACTGGGGTATTTCTGCCACAGGAAAAGAGATGCGCGCAATGGATGCATATGAGTATGCGTCAGGTTTTAAAGGGTTGGAGCGCATGAGGATTGATGGCGCTGATTTTGTGGCGGCTTACGAAGGAATGCAAAAAGCCTTTGATTATGCCAGAGATAATCGTGCACCAATTTTAGTTCATGCTAAGACACCTCTGTTAGGGCATCATACTTCTGGTGTAAGAAAAGAATGGTATCGAAGTGATTTCGACCTGGAAGATCATCAAAAGTCTGACCCTATTCCTACTTTGAGAAAGGCAATGAAAAAGGCCGGTTTTAAAGAAACCGCCTTAGTTAAATTGGAAGATGAGATCAGAGCCTTTGTTCAATCGGAATATGCCAGGGCACTGAATTCTGAAGATCCTGATCCTGCTACGGTCATGGATCATGAATTCGCCCCGACTCCCATCACTGAGGAAAAAGGAGAAAGAAAGCCAAGAGGTGCAGAAAAGGTGGTGATGGTTGATGCTGCATTACATGCAGTTGATGATATATTAAGAAATAATCCTGAGGCCTTGTTTTATGGGCAGGACGTAGGAGGCACTCTTGGAGGAGTATTCCGAGAAGCGGCTACACTTGCACAGAAATATGGTGATGGAAGAGTGTTTAACACACCTATACAAGAAGCCTATATTGTTGGCTCAACAGCTGGAATGAGTGCAGTAGGAGCAAAGCCTATTGTTGAAATTCAGTTTGCAGATTATATATGGCCTGGGATTAACCAATTGGTAGAAGAGCTCTCTAAGAGTTGCTATCTTTCAAAAGGACAGTTCCCGATTCAATCGCTTATTCGTGTGCCAATAGGGGCATATGGCGGAGGTGGCCCTTACCATTCTGGTAGTGTGGAGTCTACACTACTTAATATTCGTGGTATCAAAGTGGTTTATCCATCCAACGCTGCGGATATGAAAGGTTTGATGAAGGCTGCTTATCACGACCCTAATCCAGTGGTAATGCTGGAACATAAAGGACTTTACTGGTCTAAGGTACCGGGAACTGAGTCTGCAAAAACTTTCGAACCTGACGGTGAATACATTGTTCCTTTGGGCAAAGCAAGAATTGAACAAGAGGCTTCTGAAGAGTCTATTGACAATGGCGAATCTTGCGTGGTGATAACCTATGGAATGGGTGTTTATTGGGCAAAAGAGGCGAGTAAGTCTTTTGAAGGACAGGTTGAAATTCTTGACTTGAGAACATTGAACCCATTGGATTGGGAAGGTGTGCTGGCCTCTGTAAAAAGACACAATAAAGCCTTGGTGCTAACCGAAGAGCCTTTGATGAACTCTTTTGCAGAGTCATTAGCGGGAAGAATTTCTAAAACTTGTTTTCAGGAACTTGATGCTCCTGTAATGACTTACGGAGCTGAGAGTTTACCAGCAATTCCATTGAATGTAGACCTGGAAAAAGCAATGCTTCCGACAGCTGAAAAAGTAAAGGAAGTAGTAGGCGAATTACTTAATTACTAGAAAGCATATCCTACAGCGATATTATAAACCGTTTGGTTCTTTCTGGTGAACAATCCTTGCCATCGTTTGCCAGAAGGGAACCTAGGGTCTTTGATTTTGTGTCCCACATCCAATCTGAATACCAGGAATGAGAAGTCAAGCCTGACACCAAGTCCTGCTCCTATGGCGATTTCATTGTGGAAATCTTTCAATTCAAACTTAGCACCTGGAGAAATACGAGTTACTTCACCCGGAGCTGGAGTTTCGAATTCTTGCAAACGCCAGATATTACCGGCATCAATGAAAAATGCCCAGTCCAGAAATCCAGATATGTTCGCACGGTATTCAGCATTCATTTCAAGTAAAATTTCCCCTGGCTGCTCAAATTGATAACTGTTAGCACCAGTCCTGTTAGGAACGAGTTCACCATTTTCAATTACATTCTGCCCGTCTTTCAGGAGGTAAGGGAAGGAAGACCCTGGCCCTAAACGCCTGGGGTTCCATGCTCTGTTACTACTACTACCACCAGAAAAGAAGTACTTTTCATAAGGTAGTGCATTATTAGCACCATATGGGTCGGCTATTCCAGCATTAATTCGAAATACTGCTGCTTTTTCTTCTGCAATTGGTACGTGTCTTCGGTAGTCGAATTGTACTTTGTAGAACTGATAGTTTTCCAGGCCATTGTTCTCCAATAGTCCTCTTCCCACAATGTCGTAAATAGTGCCTCCCGACTCTATGAAAAAACGCGCAAAGCTCGAAGCCTTTCTAGGATTACCATAATCAAAGTTATAGGCAGCAGTAAAGGAAGAACTCGAAACGAATGACTTGTTAAATGAGAATTTCAAAGTGTTTCCCTGAGAGAATAAGTCTTCCAATTGCTGGTTGAAAGCGTCATCCAGGTTGTTTGTATTGATCAGATTTATATCTGCGAGATTAAAAGTGTAGTTCTTAGTGCCTTTTAAATTCTGCCAGGAATAACCGAAAACGCCATTGAGATTGCTTCTTACATACTCAGGTCTGTCAGTAAATGAAAATCCAAGGGAGAGTCTTGTTCTTGGATTAAATGTGTTCTTATTCAGCCGCCTGGATCTAAATGGGGTAAGAAATCTTGGGAAGGTTAAGGACATGTTCCCCCCATATTGTATCGTTCTTAATATCTGACTCTGGTTGGCTGCAGAACTTATACCATCTACTCCAACAAAACCATTTAACTCAAATATTTCGGAACCCCTGAATATGTTTCTGTTCTTAAAAGTGACATTGTAAAATGGACCGGGAAAACCTTCTGTTACATTCAGACCCAATTCTTGTGTAAGCTGAAATTTCTGAAGCGGAGCAGTGTAAAGGTTTGCCACAATTTTTCCTGGCAGCAAAGTAGAATCCAGGTTGATGTTTACATACCTGAACATGTCCATGTTTATTAACTGCTTTTGAGTGTTTTCAATATCGGTGTAATTGTAAATGTCCTTTGGATGGAAAATCAAACGAGCATCGATGGCTTTAGGGGAGTAGTTGAACGCTCCAAAATTATAATGCACCCCAAAATAATCGGCCTGACTTTTAATAGCATCATTACCATTTGTATTGATAACAATGGAGTCTAATTGAAAGCCTTTGTGAGCAGCTCGGTCAGCAGGCTTGTTGATGATAGTAGCTATCCATAAGTCGGTTTTAGTTGAATCTTCCATTACCTGAAACTCTATATAGCGTTTGCTAAAACCAAAGTAGCCGTTTTCTCTAAGTAGGATGTCAAGTCGATCTCTTTCCTGATCTATTTTTTCACGATCGTAGAAGTCTCCCTTTTTAAGGAAAGAAGCCGATTGATTGGCATCAATCAGCGAAGTGATTTTAGAGTCTCCTGTTCTTAGAATCAGACTGTCTATGTAGTTTCTTGGCCCTTCGTCAATAACATAGGTAATAGAAATCTTTCTATTTTTCTCTTTCTTGGAAATTGTAACGTTAGACTTTTTAAATCCTTTGTTATTGATTAGGTAAGCATTTATCCTTTTCCTGGAAGCTTCAACTACCAGACTGTCGTAAACAGAGAGGGGGCTTCCTGTTTTCATTCTGAAGTTTCCATCCCTGAGCTTTCTGTCAAACCTGTCTATTCTTCTTTTCTTCTTGGCCTCCAGTTTATTGGTGCTCTTACCTTCTGCTTGTCTTTCTGCAATCTTCTTATCTATGCTCGCTATAAAGCCCTTTTTCTTATTATTGATTTTAGCGGTGTCAAACTTGTTTTCGCCAGCTTCGTAGAGCGCAGCACCCATTGGGCCAACAATTGGGATTCGCGTATTTGGCTTTAGAGTAATAAGTTGATTGATCTCACTCTCTCTGACATTTTCTATTCCTTCAACGTTTTGTTTGTAAAGCCATTTTTCCCCATCTTCCAAATGCCTCAGTCCTGAGCACGAAGAAAAAAGAGCTACCAAAAGGAGGAATAGAAAAAAACGAGTGCCTAACTTCACGAACAACTAAGAATATGCTTTCTAAACGACAGATTAAGTATTTTAAATCTCTGCAATTAAAGAAATATAGACTTCAAGAACGAAAGTTTTTAGTCGAAGGTGCAAAAGGTGTTCAGGAAAGCCTGCAATCTGGTCTAAAAGTAGCTCATTTGTTAGGCACAGAGGCGTTTTTAGAGTCAATCGAGCCTCGAATAAAAAGTAGCGCCAGCGAAGTTATTGTTTCAAAAGAAGCGGACCTTGCACAAGTTGGCACCTTTAAAACCAATAATGCTGGAATTGCAGTAATTGAAATACCAGACCAGCAAGAAATTTCTATTCCTGATGATCGGCTTTCTCTGGCACTTGATGATGTCAGAGATCCTGGTAATCTGGGAACAATTATTCGTGTGGCTGACTGGTATGGGGTCAAAGATATTTTTTGTAGCCTTGAAACTGCAGATGTTTTTAATCCGAAGGTGATTAATGCGACAATGGGATCATTCACTCGTGTCAGGCTGCATTATACTGACCTGGAGAAAAAGCTCTCTGAGGCTGATTTGCCGATTTACGGTGCATTACTGGAAGGTGATACTATTTATGAATCGAACCTTGAACAAAAGGGAGTGATTTTAATGGGGAATGAATCGAAAGGAATAGGAGATAATCTAAAACCCTTAATTACCCATCCTGTTCATATACCTGGTAGAGGAGGGGCAGAGTCTTTGAACGTATCAATTGCTACCGCTGTGATTCTGGATAACTTCTTTCGTTAAAAAAGAGATTTTCCACTTTCGTCACTGGCTTCCTGCATTAGCTTTTCAGCATTTTCTTTGCCGAGGTATCGGTCTATAAAATAGTGAGCAACATATATGAGAGGAGTGAGGCCTACAGCAATTAAGAATTTATAAATATAATTGGTTGTACCTACTGCCAATACCTGGCTTAGAGACCAGCCACCGAGCAAAAAGAAAGCTACTACTAGCACTACAAAACTATCTACCAGTTGAGAAATTAGAGTAGAACCTGTAGCCCTTAGCCAGATTTTCTTTTTTCCGGTAATCTTTCTTAGCCTGTGAAAGACATAGACATCGACAAACTGCCCGATGATAAATGCTACCAGAGAAGCAAAAATAATATTGAGTCCTTGAGTGAGTACTTGTTGAAATGCATAATTGATATCAAAAGGAGCTCCGTTTTCATCTGTCGCAAATACGTTTAGCCAGAAGTCAGCCGGAGCCAGTTTCATAGCCAGGTATATAGCAAGGAAAGCATAGGCTATTAAGCCCACGGTAATGAAGGTGATTTTACGAACTCCTTTTTTTCCGAAGTACTCATTGATCAAATCGGTTGTAATGAACACTACCGGCCAGAGTACTACACCTGCAGTCAAGTTGAATTGAAGTACAAAGTCACCGAAAAGAGGGATGTCTAAGGGTGCATAACCGAGGGTTTTTTCAACTGAAAAAATCTTTCCTCCAATGAGTTCCGCTATAAGGGCGTTTGTAATGAAGATACCACTCAGAATGATAAAGAGGTTTGTTTTTTTATCGCTCAGAATGGATTTACTCATGGTTTAATGATCTAGTACAAACTCTTCACCTTCC
Organism: uncultured Roseivirga sp.; assembly: GCA_947493005.1. GTDB lineage: Bacteria > Bacteroidota > Bacteroidia > Cytophagales > Cyclobacteriaceae > Roseivirga. The sequence goes on along the minus strand of CANLOY010000006.1, from coordinate 10,405 downwards.
AGTGCCAGATGAGACTCTTCGAATATACTTCTTGCTTCGTTCTGAATTGGCTCGAGCTCTTTATATCTTACTGAAAAGTGACCAAGAAGTAATTGTCCAGCATTTGCTTTGAGTGCAATAGTTGCTGCTTCTTTTGCCGTACTGTGATAAGTATTGGCAGCTCTATCAGCATGTTCATCCAGAAATGTGGATTCGTGATATAGTAAGTCGACCCCCTTTATCAATGGAATGATAGATTCATCGTATTTAGTGTCTGAGCAGAAAGCATAACTCCAGGACTTTTTGGGTGCCAATGTTAGGTCTTCATTCTTGAAAATAAGCTTTCCATCATCATCAAAAATATCCTCACCATGCTTTAACCTGATGATGTTTCTGATAGAAAAATCGTTTGGTAGCTTGTCTTTGATTACCCTTCTATTCTTCTTTTTCTCTTCAAAGAGATACCCACTACAAGGGATTCTATGGTTTAGAGGGATACTGTAAACCTTAACAAAGTCATCTTCATGAATTACTTTGTTGATGGTTGTATCTACTTCAACAAAGTTGATATGGTAGTTGAGAACGGTTTCAGAGTACTTCATTTGCATGGTGATAATCTCTGAAAGACCTTTTGGTCCATAAAGATTAATTTCCTTTGTTCTGCCCATCAAGTGCATTGTAGAGAGCAGCCCCATTAATCCAAGGTAATGGTCACCATGCAAGTGCGATATAAATATATTATTGATACGTTGAGCCCTTAGTTTATATCGCTTTAACTGAAGTTGGGTAGCTTCTCCGCAGTCCATCAAATAATACTTCCCTTCAATGTTAATGAGTTGGGAAGTATGATGTCTGCGATGTGCAGGCGCTGCGGAGTTAGATCCTAATATTTTTATTCTAATACCCAAAACGGAGTTTATTCTCCTCCTTCATCTGGGCTGTTTGCCAGGATCAGATCCTGAGCAGCTTCATCCGTTGCCAAAATGGTCAATACATTATTCAATTGCGAGATAGTCAATAGCTTATCTACAAAAGGAGTAATTTCCGAAAGTATGAATGCACCTCCGCTTTCAGTATAAGCTCTGTTGCCGGTTAATAATGCACTTAAACCGGAAGAGTCTGCATACTTAGTGCCTGATAGGTTTAAGATCAGATTTTTGGTGCCTTGCGCTTGTAGGGAAACTAACTCTGATTTTAAATCAGGAGACAGCGTAGAGTCAAGTTTCTCTTCCTCTAGTTTGAATATGGTATATAGTTCTTGTTTATCTATGCTAAACTTCATAATGTCTTAATTATCGGTTTGATAAGTAATTGCTGATATTGTTTTCAATTCTGTTGGCGATGTTTTGGTTCCCGTCTTTATGAAATGGTTCGCCAGCTACCTTTTCATAAAGTTCAATATATCTTTCAGAGATAGAATTTACAACTTCGTCAGTCATTTCAGGAATCTCTTGGCCATCTTTTCCCTGAAAGCCATTCTCAATAAGCCACTGTCTTACAAATTCTTTAGAAAGCTGCTTTTGCTTTTCTTCTTTCTGCTGCCTTTCCTCATATCCCTCTTTATAGAAATATCGGGAAGAATCGGGTGTATGAATTTCGTCTATCAGGATGATCTCATTGTTGAGTTTTCCAAACTCATATTTGGTATCTACCAGAATGAGTTCCTGTTGAGCTGCCATTTCTGTACCCCTTTGAAATAGCGCCTTTGTGTAGGCCTCCAAACGAATATACTCGTCTTCTTTTACAATCCCTTGAGCAATAATTTCCTCGCGCGAGATATCTTCGTCATGCCCTTCTTTGGCCTTAGTAGAAGGGGTGATGATTGGCTCGGGTAGCTTGTCGTTTTCCTTTAATCCATCAGGTAAGGCTACTCCACAAAGGGTTCTTTTACCTTCTCTGTATTCTCTCCATGCGTGTCCTGCCAAATAACCTCTGATTACCATTTCAACAGCATAAGGTTCACATTTTAAACCAACACTCACATTAGGGTCCGGGCTTGAAGCAATCCAATTGGGAACTATGTCGCTGGTAGCTTTCAGAAACTTTGAGGCGAGTTGATTTAATACTTGTCCTTTGAAAGGAATAGGCCTTGGGAGTATTACATCAAAAGCTGAAATTCTGTCGGAGGCAACCATTACTAAAAGGTCTTCAAAGAAGTAAATGTCTCTGACTTTTCCCCTGTAAAAATCTTGTTGATTTGGAAATTGAAAATTGGTTTCCTTAACGCCTTCAATCATCGGGTAAAAATAGTTAAAAAAAGGAACGTAGGATACCTGAATTTAATTTTCTGAACTACTCATTAGGTTGCCTCTGGAGTATGTTTCTGTTTTAATCAGTTTTCCTTCTTGATCGTAGTATTGCCATGTGCCTTGCCTGACATCATAGAGGTGATTTCCTTTAACTTTTACCTTTCCATTTTCATAATAATCAAAGTACCTCCCGGATTTTTGGCCGTTCAATATTTTAGTCTCTGTGTGTTTCTTTCCACTTTGATAATAAGTAGTACTAAGGCCTGTTTTGCGCCCGAATTGATAAGGGTTTGTTCTTTCTAAAAAACCATCTTTGCTATAAACTTTTTCATTACCATTGATTACTCCTTCCAGGTATGGAGTTTCGGTTTTGATATTGCCATTCTCATAGTAGGTTTTCCATTTTTTTGTTTTCCGCCCATTAACAAAGTGCTGTTCGGTTTTTACTTGCCCGTTTTCATAGTACTCTGTGATCTCAGCATCTTTGGTCACTTTGGTGTAGTTTTCCAGCCACATGATTTTCCCACTTTCATAATAGGTATAGTTCTTTCCGGTTTTGGCACCTTTCTGATAGGTGAACTCTTCCTTTTTTGAGCCACTGTCATAATATGTTTTTCTACTGCCATCATTTATGCCATCAACATAAGTGCCTTTATCTATTAGATCTCCATTGGTATTAAAATGTTGGTATTGTCCATTCTTGTAACCATTCACATAGTTGTAAACCCACTCTCTCTTACCATTACTATAGTAAGTTTGATAGAGGCCATTGATTACGCCATTATTGTAAGTGAATTCTGATGAAAGCTGCCCATTATTATAATAGGTGCTGGCGGATCCGTGCTGTTTACCATTTACATAAATGAACTCCTGCTTTATTTTCTCGTTTTTAAAGAACTCTTGAGTTTTACCATTAGGTACTCCTGAGTCGAAACTGGTTTTCTTTTTGACCTTTCCATTTTCGAAGTAAGACTCTACAATACCATGTAGTTTCCCATTTAGGTAATTCCCCTTTTGTATAGGAACACCAGTCTTTGAGAGTACTTTGAAAGCGCCTGTTTTAACCCCCTCTTTATAGGTGGTTTGTGATAGCGGTTTTCCGTTCTCATAGTATTCGGAAAAAGTACCATTTGGCTTGCCATTTGCAAATTGACCTTTCATGGCTACACCGCCAGTTTCAAAATATTTTGTGTAAGCCCCATGGAGTTGGGAGGAGTCCCCATTCAGAATGGTGTAAACCTCTTTCTTAACCTTAAATTCTGGTGGGTAATATTTGGTGATTTGTTGTTGTGCCCAACTTTGATGAACAGTTAGCACAATGAGTAATATGTAGATTGAAGAACGCATAAAAAAGCCTTACGTAAAATTACGCAAGGCTTTAGTAAATAGTATGTTAATATTACATTTTCTCAACAACGATAGCTGATGCACCGCCACCTCCGTTGCAAATACCCGCCACGCCAATAGCTCCATTATTTTGATCTAATACATGACAAAGTGTAGTTACAATTCTGTTACCAGAAGCCCCAAGTGGGTGTCCTAGTGCTACCGCTCCACCATTAATGTTTACTTTTTCCGGGTCTATACCCAACTCTTGATTGTTGGCAATAGCCACTACAGAAAATGCTTCATTGATCTCATAGAAGTCTACATCCTCTTTGCTTACTCCAGCCATGTCCATCGCTTTTGGAATTGCCTTAGCAGGAGCAGTGGTAAACCAAAGCGGGTCTTGTGCTGCATCTGCAAAGCCTCTGATTTTAGCTAAAGGTTTCAGGCCTAATTCATCAGCTTTCTTTTTGCTCATTAATACCATTGCCGAAGCTCCATCATTGATGGTAGACGCGTTGGCCGCAGTAACACTGCCATCTTTATTAAATACAGGACGGAGATTAGGTATCTTTTCGAAGAATACGTTTTTGAATTCTTCGTCTTCGGTCATCATTACTGGATCACCTTTTCTTTGTGGAATGGCAACGGGTATAATTTCGTTGTTGAACTTACCAGCTTCGGTAGAGGCTGCAGCTTTTTTGTAGGAGTTAATAGCGTACTCATCCTGTGCCTCACGTGAGATATTCATCTCTTTAGCAGTATTGTCAGCACAGTTGCCCATTGGGAATTCATTGTACACCTCCCAAAGCCCATCCTTTACAAGGCCGTCAACTAACTCTCCATTTCCATACTTGTATCCGTAACGTGCCTTAGGAATGTAGTAGGGGATGTTGCTCATACTTTCCATTCCACCCGCTACAATTACATCCTGCGACCCAACCATGATTGATTGAGCTGCCAGCATAATTGACTTCATACCTGAAGCACATACTTTATTGATTGTGGTACATGGAACATTTTCGCCAACACCAGCGCCTAGTGCTGCTTGCCTGGCAGGTGCCTGGCCCAGGCCTGCTGAAACCACATTGCCCATAAATACTTCCTGAACTTCTTCTGCCTTAATATTGGCTTTTTCAATGGCTCCTTTAATAGCTAGTGAGCCTAATTGTGTTGCTGAGAAACCAGCTAATTTTCCTCCAAAGCTGCCAATTGGGGTTCTGACAGCTGATATTATATATACTTCGTTCATTCGAATAATTATTTACCTAACGACTGTTAGCAAATTTAACAAAAGCTTTCAGAAATCGTTCCCGGAAATGGAATGTTTAATTAAGAATTAAGAATTAAGAATTAAGAATTAAGAATGTGTCTCCATAGAGGAGGTGTTAATGAAGAATTAACAATGAATAGTTGATAGTAAGTTCTGAAGATTTGATTTTTCACCTAATCACCTAATCACCTAATCACCTAATCACCTAATCACCTAATCACCTAATCACCTAATCACCTAATCACCTAACTCTACCAATCAGGTTTGCTGCTGTCTCTACGCTGTGTGGCCTTACGTTTTTTCTGCTGAACATACTGGGTCTCGTTGTTCTTCATGGCCTCAAGAATCATCTGAGCTTTTTCCAAAGGGATGTTCATTTCTTTTAGTTTCTCTTTGAGCTTCTCCATAGGGTCATCCTTTTTTTCTTCACCCTCCTTTTGCTCCTGATTTTCCTGACCCTTTTTATCGTCTTTTTTCTGCTCTTGATTTTCCTGCTCTTTCTGCTCCTGATCCTTTTTTTCCTGGTCTTGCTTGTCTTTATTCTGTTCCTGGTCTTTCTTGTCCTGGTCCTTTTGCTCTTGATCTTTCTTGTCTTGCTCTTGTTGTTGGTCTTTGTTTTGATCCTGATCCTGCTGTTGTTGCTTTTCTTGTTGACGAATGAGTTTCTTTAACAACTCATAGTTGTATCTAGCTTGATCGTTCTGTGGGTTTTTCCTTAATGCCTCTTTGAAGTTTTTCAGAGCGGATTGAGTAAAAGACTCTTTCTCATCAGGAGATTGTTCTCCCATTTTATATGAAATGACACCTAATTGGTTGTGAGCCATAGAGGCTAATAGGTTGTCACTACTTTCTTTTACATCATTATAGTTCCTTTCAGCAATATCAAAATACTGAAGATCACCACTTATGGCATTCAAAGCAGCAGTATCCTCAATCATTTTATTACCAGAGCTTATATCGTTGAGTAGCCCCATATTATCCCCTCCATATGACATAATATATGCAGCATTTGCCAGGTTTAACCGGGCTTTATCATCATCTACTTCTAAGGAATCAAGAAGTTCATTGTACGATTGGATAGCCGATTCAAAGTCACCATCTGCGTAAGCTCTACTAGCTGCTTTTTTCAACTTGTTGACCTTGGCAATTTTTGTAACAGGGTCAGTGAAACTTGTAAACAGAAGGATAATGCTCAATACGTACTTCATATTCTCAATGTCTTTCTTCTAATCATTGCGTCCAGTAAGATCAGCGCAATAGCAGCAATTAAAAAGTAATAAAACTTATTAGCGGAAGCGTCTATCACCCGGGCATCTCGCAATTCACCTTCAACTTCATTAATGGCCCTTATCAGGCGATTAACGTCATTTTGGCTTTCGTTAATCTCGAAATACTTACCGCCAGTATCTACAGCTAGTTTTCTCAACGACTTGGAGTTCAATTTAGTTACTACATCAGAGCCTTCTCTATCTCTTTTGTAAGCATTTCCCTGTCTGATCTTGGAGCCTTTTTCTGTACCAACACCTAAGGCAAAAAGCTGAACTCCTGATTTGACTATTTTGTCGACCGCTTCATCAGTTTCGTCACCAAAATCTTCTCCGTCACTGATCATTAAAACGATTCTGGCTTTTTGTTGAGTTACAGGGCTCTCAGATTCTTCTAGCTTTTCAAGAGCAATGTTAAGAGGGGAACCAAAATCGGTACCGGCATTAGGTACCAGGCCAGTATTTAGCGTATTAATAAAAAGGTTTAATGCGCTTTGGTCGTAAGTCAGCGGACATTGCACAAATGCCTCTGAAGAAAAGATGATTAAGCCAATTCGGTCTGAGTTAAAAGCTTCTACGATTTTCTTAAGCTCATATTTGACTTTTTCTAATCGTGTTGGTTGAACATCAAAGGCATTCATGGATTGAGAAAGGTCAACCGCTACGTAAATATCTTTTCCTTCAGATTTAACCTCTTTAGTTGTTTCCCCAAAAGAAGGACCAAGTAAGGCAATAATCAAAAGGGCGAGTGCAAGAGACCTTATGAGCATCTTGAATAAAAGCGGTCTGAAAGTAGTGTTCATCCGTTTCGCAACAGTGATCAAACGAAAGGTATATATCAAGTAGGCCAGCACGAACAAACCGACAAAAATCCCTTCTTCTAATCCAATACTTTTAAACCAGGTCATAACTACTCTTAGAACAACAAGCAAATATAAGGAAGCTCGATACTTTATTAACACCGTTTGTCAATACCTTACTATTTACTTGCGTTAAAGATTGTTAATTTAAGTAAGGCGAATGCTTATGATTGGCGGGCTTATTCTTTATTTTTAAGAAGGATGAGTTCTATTTTATCTTTTAAACATTGAATCTAGATAAGGGGCATATTGATCACCTGATTTTTGGAGTGGCTAACGCTACCAATGCCCTTATTGCTGAGAAGTTAGAGGTGGGGATGAAACTGGCTTTGGAAGCCCTAGCAAAGCCACTTAAGGTTAGTGCCGGAGTTATCTATGTTAACCATCAGGATTCGAAAGGTGATTTTCTTACTTCAGCACGGTATTTCTGGTCTAATCAGATTTTGGATGGTAGAGGAGCTCGCAATCAAAATATTGATGAAACTGTTCTAAAGGATGTTTTACCGGTATTGTTAAAAGGCGATTCATATGAAATGCGTTTTTCTGACAGCACCGAGGCATTCAGGTCCCATATGGGACTGGATGGAACTAAATCTGTAATTCTTTTTCCTGTTAATGTTGAAGGAATGTTTTGGGGTATTCTGGCTTTAATTGATTTTGAGCAAGAGCGTAATTGGACGGTAGCTGAGAAACTGTTGCTGCTTTCTTTTGCTAATTCCATAGGCAATGCGGTCTGTAGAAATCGGCTGGAAGATAACCTCGAGCATTTAGTGGAAGAAAGAACCATACAGCTTGAAAATAGCCGAAAGAGATTTCAGTTGGCAGTAGAAGGTTCTCAAGATGGAATTTGGGATTGGCAGCCAAAGGAGGGAAAGGCCTATTGGTCTCCGCGAATGTATGAGCAGCTAGGGTTTGAGGCTGATGAGTTTCCAGCGCCAGAGGAAAACTTCTTTGATATGGTGCATCCCAGTGATGCTGCTGAAGCAATCAACAGGTTTAACAACCACCTGAATGATAAAACTCCTTATGAGGTAGAGTTTCGATTGAAAACAAAGAGTGGTAAATACAGATGGTTCAAGTCTACTGGGCAAGCACAGTGGGATGAAGATGGATTACCTGTAAGAGTAGTAGGTAGCCATGAGGATATACATGATCGGAAAGAAGCTGAAATGGCTCTTAAAGAAACCCATAGAAGGATGGACGATCTGGTTAATAATTTACCTGGTATGGTTTATCGCTGCTTAAACGATCAGAAATGGTCTATGGAATACATCAGTGCGGCTTGCAAAGTTATTACAGGATATGATGCAGAAGCGTTTTATGGAATGTCTAGTTCGGTTGCATTTGGAGATTTGATTCACTCAGATGATCAGGCAGATGTATGGGAGCAGGTCCAACGTTGTGTCAGAAATAAAGAATCCTTCAGAGTAGTATATCGAATTATCAATAGAGAGGGCAAGGAAAAATGGCTATGGGAACAGGGAAATGGTGTTTTTGGTGAGAATGGAGAGCTAGATGCCCTGGAGGGGTGCATTTTTGATATTAGTCCTATGGTTAAAAACCATGAAGAGCAGAGTCAAGCGATTTACAATGCTGAAAATGAGGAGAGAAAGCGCATTGCTTCGGATTTGCATGACGGGTTGCAACAAACTTTAGGGGTGAGCGCTTTGAACTTACAATATCTGGATGATGAAATAGAAAATTTATCCAGGAGTTGCCAGGAGCGTTTTGAGAAGAGCAAGGAATTCTTGGAAAAGGGAATCAAGGAAAGCAGAAGTATAGCGCATAGGGTGATGCCCAAGTCGATAGAAAAAATGGGTTTAGATAAAGCATTACAAGATTTGGTGTCGGAGTTACAAGAAGCTTCTGGAATAGCGTGTAATTATTATTGCAACCTTAGAGGACGTTTAGATAGTAAAATAGAAATAGGATTGTTTCGGATTGTTCAGGAAGCACTGAATAATGTTTGGAAATCGTCAAAGGCTAAACATGTAAATGTTCAGCTAATCAGAATTGAAGAAGGTGTACAGTTGATGGTTGAGGATGATGGAGTAGGCTTTGATAAAAACAAACTGGATTTTTATAAAACAGGCTTTGGTTTAACAAGTATGAAAAGCAGAATAAGTGCCTTGTCAGGAAATCTTACCATTGATTCTACACCAGATCATGGCACAAGTGTAATCGCATTAATACCTATAATAGATTAAAAATGAGCACGCCTACCAGTATTTTTATTGTTGATGACCATCCAATGATCAAAGATGGTCTATTGGGCTATCTGGACGATACATCATTGTATGAAATAAAGGGAGTGGCATCAAATGGTATAGATGCATACAATCAACTGATGAAAATGGATGTCGATATTTTATTGACGGATATTCAAATGCCGATAATGGATGGTATTGAGTTGGTCAAAAAGCTCAGACTGGAAAAACCAGATCAGAAAATTATTGTATTGAGCATGTTCAGCGAAGCACAGTTTATTAAAAGAATGCTCCAGTTGGGCGTGATGGGCTATGTATTGAAGAATGCCAGTAAGGCTGAACTCAGGCAAGCAATCGACCTTGTTGCTCAGGGAGGTCAGTATTATTCAGCAGAAGTTACCGGAGTGATTATGAATAAGCTAAGAGGGAGCGGAAAAAAAGCCCTTAATCAATTAGTGATTGTGCTCACCCAACGCGAAAAAGAAATCCTGCACTTCATTCTTAGACAAAAATCGAATCAGGAAATTGCCGAAGAGCTCTTCATTAGCCCAAGAACTGTTGAAGCACACAAAAGAAACCTATTGGAAAAAACAGGGAGTAAGAATGTAGCAGGGCTGGTCATTTATGCCATAGATAATCAGCTTTTTGAAGAGTTTTGATTGGGTATTAATTCCGAGTAAGGGAATCGCCTATTCTATTATTTAGGTATTCGACTGATTTCTAGTCTTTTGCCTCACCATACCTTTGTAGTGTAATTGAAGTGAGGAAGAGGAGATGGACAAACAGCTAAATCAGACTAACACTGAATCAGAAGTTTCGGTAGAACCAGCTTTGGTTACAAAACTATCTAAGGAGCTCCTTTTCACCTTGAAGCACTTGGAAAAGCAAGCGAAGGAATTGAGAGATGAACCGTTTGTGATAAACAAACATCGTCCTATGCTGGATGAGATGGTGGAAGAGGCGCAGAGGATGGATCGTTTGTTGCAAGACCTGAAAATAGCATTGAGGAATCTCAAATCCGATTTGACTTAGTTTGGTTGAGAATTTGTGTGTTTAACGATTTGAGAAAGTGAAGTTGAGTGGAAGTAGTGTAAATGATGCAGTGCTTTTGGAGGCCACCTGAAAAGGTGGCTTTTTTTATGAGTGATCGTCAATTTTTTTTGGAATGTTGACCCGTCCTAAAATAAGTTGACGGTTTTATAAAAGATTAAGAAGAGTTGTTCAGGCTATCCTGAACAACTCTTTT
>CANLOY010000005.1 GCA_947493005.1 uncultured Roseivirga sp. | reverse complement strand
GTAATCGCGCAGGATGTAACGGTTTACCTGGATCAAAATGGTAATGCTTCTGTTGCTACTGCTCAGGTAGACAATGGTTCTTATGATAACTGTAACCTCACACTTGATCTGGACAGAACCGACTTCAACTGTAGTGATGTTGGACAGCATGTTGTAACTCTTTCTGGTAGTGATAATGCTGGCAATACTGCTTCGGCTACAGCTAATATCACTGTGGTAGACAATATCGCGCCTACCGTTATCGCTCAGGACATCGAAGTATTCCTTAATGAAAATGGAGTGGCTGCCATCACTGTCGCTCAAATAGATAATGGGTCTGCTGACAACTGTGGTATCGCTTCGCTTACTATCGATGTTACCGATTTTGATTGTGGTGACCTGGGACAGCAAACTGTTACGCTTACTGCTACTGATGTTAATGGTAATGTATCTACGGCTACAGCTAATGTAACTGTAACTGATAACATCGCTCCTACGGTAGTGACTAAAAACATTACTCGTGTAATCGGTACTGGTGGGGCAGTAACCATCACTGCTAATGACATCCTTAACTTCGACTGTGGTGGTGGCGGAACTTCAGAGCCTACGCCTGTTCCGGGGATTGGAGAAGCGATCATCGATATCGCCCCTATATGTACTTATGATAACTGTGAGATCACTTCTACTGAACTGGATAAAACAACTTTCGACTGTAATGACATCGGTACTAACACCGTAACGGTAACTGTTAAAGATGCCAGTGGTAATACAACTACCGCTACTGCTACAGTAACTATCGTAGACAATCAGGCGCCTGTCATTGATACCAAAGACATCACTGTGGAACTTGATCAAAACGGTAATGTGTCCATCACTCCGGATATGATCGATAATGGCTCTTCTGATGGTTGTGGGGATATCACCCTCACTATCTCCAAGTCTGACTTCGATTGTGATGATGTTGGAGCCAACACAGTAACGCTAATCGCTACTGATGAACATGGTAACTCGGCTACAGCTACAGCTACGGTTACCGTTGTAGATAATACTGCTCCTACCATACAGACGCAAAACATTCTTATATACCTTGACGAAAACGGAAATGGTAAAATCAAAGGATCGGATGTCCTTTACTTCTGCCAGGATGCCAACGTAAACATACCGGCTCCTTCTACCGGGGGTGGTGGAAGAGGTGGACGTGGCGGACGTGGCGGTACAAGACCTACCATCAACTTCTCTGATGTAACCGTTACTTCGGATGTAAGCCAGTTCTCTTCTTGTACTACTGATAACTGTACTATCGTTAATGCTACTCTGAACAACGATACGTTCAACTGTAGCAACATCGGAGATAACACCGTAACGGTTACTGTTACTGACAGCAATGGTAATATCTCTACGGCTACTGCTATCGTTACTGTGGTTGACAATACTCCTCCTGCTGTTCAAACTCAGGATGTAGCACTCCTACTGGATGCTAATGGTAATGCTACTCTTACTCTAGCTCAAGCAGAAATTTCCAGCGCTGATAACTGTGGTATCGATACTAAAGTATTAAGCAAAACAAGCTTCGACTGTGATGACTTAGGTAATAACTCAGTAACACTTTCTGTGACTGATACTAACGGTAACCAAACCATTAACACTTTCAACGTAACAATAGCTGATAACATCACCCCTACCGTAATCGCGCAGGATGTAACGGTTTACCTGGATCAAAATGGTAATGCTTCTGTTGCTACTGCTCAGGTAGACAATGGTTCTTATGATAACTGTAACCTCACACTCAGCCTTGATAGAACCGACTTCAACTGTAATGATGTTGGACAGCATGTAGTAACCCTTACCGGGAACGATACTGCCGGTAACTCTGCTTCTGCTACGGCCACTATCACAGTAATCGATAATATAGCACCAGTAGTGAATACACAAAACATTACCGTGGCACTCGATGCTAACGGAGGGGCCTCTATATCCGCATCTCAAATCAATGCTGGAAGTACTGATAACTGTGGAGTTGCTAATGTAACAATTGACAAAACTGAGTTTGATTGCAGTAACCTGGGTGAAAACATTGTAACTCTTTCTGTTAGTGACCAATCCGGTAATGTTACTACTGCAACTGCAACCGTGACAATTATTGACAACATTGCTCCTACCGTAATCGCTCAGGATGTAACAATCTATTTGGATGCAAATGGTGAGGCTAGCCTTACTGCAGCTCAAGTAGACAACGGATCCTACGATAACTGTAATATCACTTTAAGTATCGATAAGGAAACTTTCAACTGTGATGAAGCTGGCGTGACCAATACTGTAACACTAACAGGTACTGATGCCAGTGGCAATACAGCTATCGCTACAGCAACAGTAACGGTTATTGATAATATTAACCCTACAGCAATTGCTCAAGATATTACTGTAGCTCTGGACGCTAATGGTAATGCTAATATTACAGGAACACAGATTGACAATGGATCGTCAGATAATTGTCTAGTCTCAGAAATTACATTAGATAAATCATCATTCGATTGTAGTGATCTTGGTCAAAATACTGTAGTAATGACGGTAACAGACATGTATGGTAATACGGCTACTGCTACGGCTACTGTAACAATCATTGACAACATTGCTCCTACTGTAATTGCTCAGGATTTAACAATATATCTGGATGCTAATGGTAATGCTTCAATTACTACCACTCAGGTGGACAATGGCTCTTATGATAACTGCAACATTACTCTGAGCATCGATAAAGTAGATTTCGATTGTAATGACCTTGGAACTAATACTGTAACATTAACGGGTACTGATAACAGCGGAAACACAGCTTCTTCTACCGCTACGATTACAGTAATTGATAATGTCGCTCCGGTAGTAAATACACAAAACATCACCGTAGCACTCGATACTAATGGAGGTGCTTCAGTTTCTGCATTTCAAATCAATGCCGGTAGCACTGATAACTGTGGAATTGCTAATGTAACAATTGATAAAACTGAGTTTGATTGCAGCAACCTGGGTGAAAATATTGTAACACTTTCTGTTACCGATCAGTCCGGTAATGTGGCCACAGCCACTGCTACTGTTACAATAGTAGATAACATTGCTCCTACTGTAATCGCTCAGGACGTAACAATATATCTGGACGCCAATGGCAATGCTTCAATTACTACCAATCAGGTAGACAATGGTTCTTATGATAACTGCAACATTACTCTGAACCTTGATAAAATAGATTTCGATTGTAACGACCTTGGAGCTAATACTGTAACATTAACGGGTACTGACAATAGTGGAAACACATCTTCAGCCATGGCAACAGTAACGGTGATAGATAATATCGCTCCTGTGGTGAATACACAAAACATTACAGTAGCACTCGATGCTAATGGAGAAGCTTCAGTCTCAGCACCTCAAATCAATGCTGGAAGCACTGATAACTGTGGAATTGCTAATATCACCACCAACCAAACATCATTCAATTGTAGCCACCTTGGTGAGAATACAGTAACACTTACTGTAACTGATCAGTCGGGTAATATTACTACCTCTACAGCTATTGTAACTGTTACCGATAATATCAATCCTGTTATTACCAATGTACCTGCTGATATCATTTTCAATGAAACCGATAATAACTGCGGAGAACAAATAAATTGGACTCCTCCAACCGCAACTGATAATTGTACAGTGACACTTACAAGCTCGCACTCACCTGGCGATTTCTTTGACATTGGAACAACTACTGTGACATATACTGCAATCGATCAGGCAGGAAACACTGTCAATGCATCTTTCAATGTGACAGTCATAGCAAAACCTATTACTATTACATTAAATGCTGAAGTAAGAAATGCAGAGGCTGGTTATAATATTTCATGTAACGGAGGTTCTGATGGAGTAATTAACGCAAACATAGATGGAGGTTGTGGGCCGTACACTTATTCTTGGAGCAATGGGGCTGAAGGTAATAGTATTGCAGATGTCCCTGCTGGAATATATACGCTAACAGTAACAGATTCAAGAGGCAATTCAAGTTCAGAAACCATTACACTTTCTCAGCCAGACCCACTCTCTGTAGAAGGCAGCATATTACCAGAGTTTCCTGGAGGAAACGGAGGAGATCAACATACCATTTACCTCGGCTATGGAGAGCAGTTTGTAACACTTTCAGCTTTAGCAACAGGAGGTAATGGAAATTACACATACGCCTGGTCTCCAGAAAGCGAAATTTCCTGCATTGATAACAATAGCGCAATAGTTGCTCCAAAAGTAACAACTGATTATGAAGTAATTGTAACTGATGAAAAAGGCTGCTCAATTACCAAAACTTTCACCGTTAATGTAATTGACGCAAGGTGCGATGGTGACAATGGAGGTGGAGATGATGAGTGCGAATGTGAGGGTAAAATGAAAAACTTCACAGTTACCTACAATGGCCCATCAGGAGCTACAGTAAGAGCATATAATCAGTTTGGTAATAGAATAATCAAGACTTTCTACAATGTAAGAAATGGTGACGAACTGACAATTAGAGGATTTGATCACAAAGGGCGACTTGACGCTAAAACTTACTTAAGGGTCAACTACAGAAACTACATGATTCACACATCATGCTCTGAAAATATCATGGGTAAATCTTACGGACCTTTCACTGTAGTTTCTTACACTGACGGTGAAGGCAATGTCTGTAATAGTGGAACTGATGGTGACGATCTTGATGAAGATGATTGGGGAGATTATTCATGGGGTGATAACAATTTCTATGGTGGAACAGCCAGTGGCTTCACTTACGATGAAGGCGATGATAACTACTCAGATCAGTCATCAAGTCAAAGTTGCGAGTGTGAAGGAAGAATGAGAAACTTCACAGTCTTGTACACTGGAATAACAGGTCAGCGTGTTAAGGCTTACAATAAGAGAGGAACTTATCTTATTAAGTCCTTCGATTATGTTGAAAGTGGCCAACAACTTGTAGTTGAAGGATTCGACCGTCATGGCAGGTTAGAAGCCAAAACCATCCTAAAAGTTGGATCCTTCAGATATGAGGTACATACTTCATGTTCTGAAAACATAATTGGGCAGGAATTTGGTCCATTTAAAGTGATTGGTTACACCGATGGGCAGGGCAATACCTGTTCAATTGAGACGGAAGAGCCAGAAGTTGAAGTTGACTCATCTTGCGATGCTGTTGCTTACAGTGCTCAAGGGCATGCAATGTGGCTGAGCAGATACTCTCACTACAATAATGCGAGGTACTTCTTTAAAGAAAACTCAGGAAGTCTTAAACAGTACTCGGATGGAACAGCAACAGTTACAGGAACTGTATATAATATCAATGACTGGAACGACAGATGGGAAATCCAGATTAACCTTGCTCAAGGAAGAACCTGGGATCAATGGTCTGCTCTGGGACGTAGCTATAAAGATGAATACGACCTGGTTACCAATGAGTACAAAGACTGGACATATTACATTATGGATTCCCGACCAAGCAAAACGAGTAAGCTAATTGGTAAAGGATACAATAGCGGAAGAGAAAAAGTACTTAGCCATATGCCATCTAACTATTATTATGGATTCCAGGTTGGTGTAGGTGCTAACAGTAAGAACCTTAACTATGGAATCTCTGGTTGGTTCTACTACCTGAACTATTGTGGAGAGTGGGTTCAAGGTGATATCAATATGAACCTTGAAAATTGTGAAGACACCACAGATCCGGGAGGAAATTGTGATATAGATGTTATCGAATGGGATGGTAAAGTATCTGTTTGCTATCAAGGCAAGTCATACTGTGTGAGCCAGGAAGATGCTGCTACTTTGATCGAGTGGGGTGGCAAATTAGGTAACTGTGAAGGCATATCTTACAATGGAGACCATGAAGGAGACAATGCTGCAGAAGATGAACCAATTGTAGAGAAAATAAGTATTGACGTAAATGCTTACCCTAACCCAACAAGAGATTTTACTACCATTACATTCAAAGCGAATCAAACTGGACCAGCAACTGTAAATGTTTACAATACACAAGGTCATGTTATTGGCAAGCTATTTAACGATATAGTAGAAGCCGAAAAAACTTATACAATCGAGTTTAATGGTTCTAAGCTAATTGAAGGTATTTATCTGATCAGAGTAAATACTGCCGGTTATGTAGAAACCAAAAAGCTGATGATAAAACGCTAACCTTCTTTTACCAATCAACAAGGAGAAAGGATCGGCCCAGTGCCGATCCTTTGTTTTTTCAAACCTTTAGAATAAGATTCTGTTTTATATTTGAAGCAAAATTGATTGGAATGGAATTGACTGCTGATAATAGATTGAAAAAGTTAATAGTCGTTGGAGATCGGCTTTTAATCAGGCCAAAGAAATCACCTGAAAAAACTGAAAGTGGACTTTACCTCCCTCCTGGAGTTCAGGAAAAAGAAAAAGTACAAACAGGTTATGTCATCAAAGTTGGACCTGGATATCCTATTCCTCTTCCAACTGATGAAGATGAGCTTTGGAAAAACAATGATGAAAAAGTAAAGTATGTTCCGTTGCAAGCCGAAGAAGGTGATTTAGCTATCTTCTTACAAAAGGGTGCTGTAGAAATAGTTTATCAGTCAGAAAAGCTATTCATTGTACCTCAAGCCTCTGTTTTAATGCTGGAAAGAGAACAAGATCTCTGATACTCCTACATTGTCACGCATTTAATTGTTAATTTTGCAACATTAAAACTGAAAGTAGAGTCTAAGAGTATATCTTCAAGACGCCTATCTTCCATTTTGAAGCGATAGTTCCGGTTAGCCTATGAAATATAAAGCCATCAAGTTTTCAAGAAATAATCAAGCTGAATTTATCAGTGATCTCAGAAAAAGAGTAAAAGATTATTTCGACTCTAATAATATTTCGGTCTATGGAAATGCCACTATGGTGAGTAAGACGGTAGTAATGTTTCTATTGTATTTCGCACCTTATGGACTAATGTTGTCTGGCATTATCACTCAACCTTGGCTTGTGCTTTTTATGTGGGCCATAATGGGTATTGGCATGTCTGGCATTGGCCTTTCGGTGATGCACGATGCCAACCATGGTGCATATTCAAAGAATAAAAGAGTCAATTTCATTATGGGCTATGTAATGAATGTAATTGGTGCCAGCACTGTTAACTGGAAAATCCAACACAATGTGCTTCACCACTCATTCACCAACATTGAAGGGATGGATGAAGACATTGACCCAGGTAAGTTAATGAGGTTATCGCCACATGCACCATTATTAAAAGCGCATAAACTTCAGCATATCTATGGTTGGTTCCTTTATGGTATGATGACCTTTCTTTGGCTAACAACAAAAGACTTCAAACAGCTTTATCGCTACAAAAAAGAAGGTTTACTTAAGGGGCAAAAGAGAACATACACCGGAGTACTTATTGAAACAATTATTTCCAAAATACTCTACTATGGCTATGCACTAGTATTACCACTAGTACTTATTCCCGTATCATGGTGGATTGTTCTAATTGGTTTCTTTATCATGCATTTCATTACTGGTTTGTCATTAGGACTTATTTTTCAGCCTGCTCATGTTATGCCAACAGCAGAGTATCCAATCCCTGATGACACTGGAAATATTGAGAATAACTGGGCAGTACATCAGTTATTCACCACAACTAACTTCTCTCCAAAAAGTAGGATTTTCTCTTGGTATGTTGGTGGTTTAAATTACCAGATTGAACATCATTTATTCCCTAATATTTGCCACGTACACTATAAGCGAATATCTAAAATTGTAAGAGAAACGGCTGACGAGTATGGACTGCCATACAACTCAGAAAAGAACTTTATTTCAGCAATTGTTAGCCATGCTAAAATGCTGAAAAGCTTGGGCAGACCAAGTGCTGTTTAAATCCAAAGCTTATAAATAAAAAATGCCTTCATGAGCAGGCATTTTTTATTTATAAGCGTTCTCTTTTTAGAGCTGAGCAAACTCTTTTGCATGATATGTGAGAATTATATCCGCTCCGGCTCTCTTTATACTCAATAGTGTTTCAGCCATTACTCTATCATAATCAAGCCAGCCTTTTTCAGCAGCTGCTTTAAGCATTGCATATTCCCCGCTGACATTGTATGCAGCAATGGGTTGAGCATAGTTATCCTTTAATAACTTAATCACATCCAGATACGCCAAAGCCGGTTTAACCATTAAGAAATCTGCCCCCTCATCTACATCCAAATCCGCCTCAATCAAAGCCTCTCTTTGATTGGCAGGATTCATTTGGTAAGTCTTCTTATCTCCACTTTTCGGGGCTGAATCTAATGCATCTCTGAAAGGTCCATAAAAAGCACTGGCATACTTAGCTGTATAAGACATGATAGACACTTCTGTAAAACCATTGTCGTCCAGCACTTCTCTAATATAACCTACTCTTCCATCCATCATATCAGATGGCCCAATGATGTCAATACCACACCTTGCCTGTGATAATGCCTGTTTGCCTAAAACTTCTAAAGTCTCATCATTCAGTATTTTTCCATCCTTCACTATTCCATCATGACCATCTGAACTATAAGGGTCTAGTGCCACATCAGTCATAATAGCGGCTTCAGGAAACTCTTCCTTAATCCTTTTTAAGGCCTTGTGGTAAAAGAAATCCGTGTTATAGCTATTTGTTGCCTCCTGGTCTTTATAAGACTCGGAAACCACAGGAAAAACATCAAAGGCTTTAATTCCCAATTTCAGGCAAGACTCAATTTCTTTAAGCATATGATCGAGTCCCAACCTGTAAATTCCAGGCATAGACTCTACTTCAACTCTATCGTTACTTCCTTCAAGCAGAAATAATGGAAAAATAAAATCACTAGTCTTAAGGTGTGTCTCTTCGACTAAAGATCTGATTGCCGATGATTTGCGGTTTCTTCTAGGCCTTATATCCATACTCTTAAAATTACCTGACAAAGGTAATGCTAAAAGGATAATTGTACAGTTTTCCTTTACCTGCTTCTGCAGTAGCTAAAATCACACAAATCAGATTTACCAAAGGAATGATGAAAAGAAAGGGAATACCTATCAACAGAATGGCAAAAAATCCTGCAACAAGCATATAGATTGCCATAGATATTTGAAAGTTCAACGATGCCTTTGCGTGTTCTTCAATTACTGGTGATTCGTCTTTCTTAGATAACCAGATAAACAAGGGCACTAAAAAACTACCTAAGATAACTGAGTACCCTAACAATGTTCCAATATGTGCCCCGATTACCCAGGGCCTTTCATGACTAGTCATTTTCTTCTGTTTTAAACTCTAATATATCGCCTGGCTGGCAATCCAGCGCTTTGCAAATGGCTTCAAGCGTACTAAATCTTACCGCCTTCGCTTTTCCGGTTTTTAAAATAGAAAGATTAGCCAAAGTTATTCCAACAATCTCAGCAAGTTCTTTACTCTGCATCTTGCGTTTAGCAAGCATTACATCCAGATTTACTATGATAGCCATATTCAAATAGTTAATTCCTGCTCTTCTTTTAGTTCAATTCCAGATTTAAACACCTGAGCAATTATCAAAATCATTACTCCTACAAAAATCCAGTTATTGAGCAAGTCGGTACCCAAACTAATGCTCGATCGGTACGACAAATCCTCAAGAACAATCAAACCCTTAGAAAGCCAGAAGATAATCTTATCTATAATTAGTAGAAATACTTCAACTCCTATTAGAAGCAAGCCAATAAACCTTATTCGCTTTACATTTTCTCTTATGAAAGGCTTCTCTTTTATTATTGAACGTACCAAACCGAGTAGCTGATGAATTATCGAGTAAATTATACTCAATGCTATCAATAGGAAAAAATAAGATAAAACCCTCAAATTTCGACCATTTCGAATCAGGAGGTGAACCCTATCTACATACAGTTCTCCATCCGACACCCATCTTTTAAGACCAATGCCATCTTGAACATTTAGTCTTTGTGGCTTTTTTGGAAGAATGATATCTGTTTCAGCAAAATAGCTAGCATCCATGCTTATTGTAAACTCGGTAAAAGAGTCTGGCCTAAAAATTAGAGCAAGTGTCATTATAAATGCAGCTGTGTAAATTGCATACTTACAAAATACCAAAAGGCTCTCTGTACTCTTTAATACTAATCCATTCCAGTTCATAATTTTCTGTTTCAGGCGCACTTCGTTACTCTTTTTCTCAAATATCAGTGAGTCAAATTTTTCGAAACATAATATATATTTATTGAAAAACAATAAATAATTACTGAATATCGAATTTACACTATTGGCATTAAACCTTTGTAGACAAGATATATCTAAACACCAAATCTCAACAATATGCGTCTATTCTTTACTACAGTGCTTTTATCAATAGCTTTTTCAGCATCCGCTCAGTATTGGGTAGTCAAAGGAAATGTCCAGGATAGCACTCAGAACAAACCACTAAAGTTCGCAACTGTCTTATTTATCAATTTGGCAGACTCTACTGCCAAAGCTTATTCAACCAATGACCTTGGTGGTTTTCGCATCTCAAATGTGGCCAATGGTAAGTATCAAATCGCCATATCTTATGTAGGCTTTAAAAAGTATGTGAAAAACTTCACCATTCAAGACAAGTCATTAAACCTTGGAAATGTTCTTCTTGGAGTAGACACCAAAACCCTGGATGGAGTTGTTGTTGAGGGCATGACAGAGCGCGTAAGACAAAATGGAGATACCACTGAGTTTAATGCTGCTGCTTTTAAGGTCAATCCAGATGCCACAGCAGAAAACCTGGTTGAAAAGATGCCAGGGGTGGTTATTCAAAATGGTAAGGTACAAGCTCAAGGCGAAGATGTGAAACGTGTACTTGTAGATGGCAGGGAATTCTTTGGAGATGATCCCAATGCCGCACTTAAGAACCTTCCAGCTGAAATGATCGAGCGAATTCAAGTCTATGATCAAGCCAGTGACCAGGCCAGATTCACAGGCTTTGCGGATGGAGAAACATCCAAAACCATGAATATCATTACCAAAGTAAGCATGCGAAATGGTGAATTCGGAAAAGTATATGCAGGTGCTGGAACAGGTGAAACCTACAATGTTGGTGGAAGTATAAACCTCTTCAGACCCAAATCTCGAACTACCATTCTTGGACAGGTAAACAATATCAATATCCAGAATTTTTCAACCAGCGACCTTTTAGGAATTGCTGCCGGTGGCGGTAGACGTGGTAGAAGAGGCGGTCGTGGTGGTGGTGATGGTGGTGCTGGAGGAGGCGGAAGATTTGCCAATGGAGGCAATGCCAGTAACTTCCTGGTAGGTCAACAAGGTGGAATTAATGAAACGAAAGCAATTGGAGTCAATTACTCATACCAAGACGACAAGCGCATAAAGTTTAGCGGTAGCTACTTTTTCAATCAGTCTGATAACTCGTCTGATGAATCGGTATTCCGACAATTCACCTTAGTGGAAAATGCCGGGCAGACCTATATGGAAAACAGCTTCTCTCCTAGCCGAAATACTAATCATAGGTTCAGCGGGCAGTTGGAATACAAAATTGATGATAAGAACTCCATTATCATGCGTCCGAGGTTTACCCTACAAGATAATTCTGGAGCGGCAATCGTTAATGGCTCTACATTTCTTGGCACCGATTTACTTAACCAAACCAGTACAGAAAACCGATCCGACCTTGAAGCTTTTAGCTTTAGCAACAACCTGCTCTTTCGTCATGCTTTCTCTACTCCTGGAAGAACTTTCTCCATTAATCTGAATACAGGCCTTAACAATAATAATGGTGATAGCTTTTTGTTATCAGATACTGATTTCTTCGTAGGTCAAGGCAGAACGGTTGATTTAAATCAGTTTTCCGACCAAAATCAAGATGGGTTTAACATGACTCTCAATGCAACTTATACCGAGCCATTGGCTAACAGAAGCTCAGTTCTGTTCTCTTACCGATATGGTTACCAATTCAATGATTCTGATAAGCAAACATTCGACTATAACGAAGGAAATGGTGATTTTACAGATCTGAATACCCCATTGAGTAATACATTTGAGAATGATTATTATACTCATCAAGGTACAGTCGGCTATAACCTTAGAGGTCAAAAAGGTACACTAACATTAAGAGCAACTTATCAAAAAGCAATACTGGATAATGATCAGACTTTCCCTTTCTCCGATAATGTTGATAGAACCTTCAACAATTTTGTACCATCCATCAATTATCGATACCGAGCCAGTAGAGGTAAAAGTATAAGCATTAATTACAGAACGTCTACCAACGCCCCAAGTGTAAATCAGCTTCAAAATGTAATCGACAATACAGATCCACTGAACATCAGTTCAGGAAACCCAGAGCTTGAACAAAGGTATCAGCACTCTGCAACGATCAGATACAATAGCGTCAATAGCGAAACCTCAAGGAGCTTTTTCACGCTGCTCAGTGGAAGTTTCTCTGATAATTATATTGGAAATAGCACCACTATAGCTTCTCGCGGAAACTCTGTAGTTGACGGTATCATTTTACAACCAGGTGCAAGATTTAGCAAACCTGTAAATCTTAATGGTTACTGGAATGTGAGAAGCTTTATTTCATACGGAATGCCTTTGGGCTTTATAAAGTCTAACCTGAACTTTACAGGATCTCTTTCATATACCCAAACTCCTGAATTAATCAATAACGAACTGAACAGCGCTAAGACTCCTACAGTAGGACTTGGCTTTGTGTTGAGTAGTAACATCAGTGAAAATGTAGACTTTACTATATCCAGTAACTCCAACTTCAGTTCCGTTTCCAACACACTGCAATCTGCAAATGATACAGATTACTTTACTCAGGCCACAAGGTTAAGATTGAACTGGATTTTCGGGCAAGGCTTTGTCTTCAGGTCAACGGTAAATCATACTGCTAACTCTGGCCTATCCGATGGCTTCAATCAAAATTTTGTGCTTTGGAATATGGAAATGGGAAAGAAGTTAATGAAGCAAAAAGCTGAAATCAAACTAGTAGTTTTCGACCTGTTAAAACAAAATCAAAACGTAAGAAGATCGATTACCGGATCTTATATAGAAGACAATCAAACTCAAATACTCACCCAGTACTTCATGCTTTCATTTATATACAATATCAGAAGCTTTGGACAAGGTCAAATGCCAGTTGAAAACCAAAAGTTTAGACAAATGAGAGAACGTTTTGGTGCGGGTGGCTTTGGAGGTAGAGGTGGCCGAGGGGGAAATCAATAGTCAATTCATCCCACTTTCCTACCATTTAACAAAAAATATCACCCTTTTAAGATTTTTTTACAATTAATCATCTCCGCAAGTAGTTTAATAAAAGTACCTTCGTAGTATATTTTTTTAAGGTTTGCGGTCAAAAACTCTTTTTATCCTGTTGGTCCTGATGCTGGGCTTCAGAAGCCTGGCACAGGACTACACCATATCTGGTGAAGTCATAGATAGTACTTATAAAAAGCCTCTATACCTGGCAAATGTCACACTGCGTAATCAAAAAGATTCGCTTATCAATGCATCCGTGACTGATGATAAAGGGCTATTTCTTCTCAAGAAAATCTCGAAAGGAAAGTATCAAATCAAAGTATCCTTTGTAGGATTCAAGGTCTTTACTAAAAGTATCTCAATAGATAATAAGTCTGTAGCATTAGGGCAAATAATCCTGGCGGAAGATATTACAAACCTTGATTCGGTTTCGGTGGTAGGAGAAGCTGATGCTGTGGTTATGAAAAAAGATACCATCGAGTTTAATTCATCGGCATTCAAAACCACCGATGAAGCAAACTTAGATGAATTGCTAAAGAAAATGCCCGGCATGGAAGTCAAGGATGGGAAAGTAAAGGCCCAGGGAAAAGAGATCACTAAAATCATTGTTGATGGTAAGCCTTTTTTTGAAAACAGTCCAGAATTTGCCTTGAAGAATATTCCCGCCAATATGGTTAAGAAAGTACAAATAATTGACGAGAAGAGTAAGGAAGCACAATTTACAGGGCACGATGATGGAGAGCGCACTAAGGTTTTGAACATAGTAACCAAACCAGAGAAAAGAAAAGGTCACTTTGGTCGGACTAGTCTGACTTATAGTCACCCGAACCGATACAATGCAAATGCAAACATAAATTTCATCAGAGGAAAAGATCGGTTTTCATTTACAGGTAGTTACAACAACCTTGGCTCGGGTGGTGGAGAAAGGGTTTACTTTTCTGAAGGGATGTCCATCCCCGTAAACTTAAACGGTTCATTTCAGGGAGGTGGTGGAATTTCCGAAAACAAAGCTTTCAATACCTACTATTATTCCGAGGTCAGTAAAAAGCTCGAAATAACGTTTTCCTATCGATACAATGATTCCAACAGCAAATCAATAAGGGATATATCCAGGCAGTTTATTCAAACGGTAGATGAAGGAAGAATCTATAATGAGAAATCGGAAAATTCATCTTCAAGTTACAACCATAATGGTTCTATCAGGATAACCTACAAGCCTTCCAAGAATGATGAAATATGGTTCTCTCATTCACAATCAAAGAGCAATAGCACAAGTTTTTCAAAGCTTGATGGAGCTACCTTGCTGAACAATGAGTTATTAAACTCTACTGATAATTTCAATTTCTCCGAAAACACAAACAACAGTTGGAACAACAACTTGACCTGGCGGCATAAATTTAAAAAGAAAGGTCGCACGATTTCATTAAAAACCTCTAACTCTATAGGTAAAGGAACAGGTATTGATACAGTGCGATCAACTAATATTTTTACATCGGGTGATATAGAAAACCAGATATTCGATCAGATTAGTGACCCAGATAACTCTAATCGAAAGCATGTCGGAGAAATATCTTATACCGAACCTCTTGGCGAAAAGAGTAGCCTTCGACTTTCATATAACGGTACATTGAGTATCAATGATCAACAAAGGTTATTGCTAGACTTTAATGAAAGTGACAATGCCTATTCCGACTTGGATGCACAAAGATCGAGTCAATACAAGCTTTCCAACTTCAATAATAAACTATATGCTGGAGTACGCTTTAAGATAAAGAAACTTGACCTCTCTATTCGTTCAAACTTTCAGCATGTGACTATTGAAAATGAGCAAGTATACCCCAACATAGTAGACACTAAAAATACTTTCAAAGGTATTTTGCCGAGCATCAGTCTTAGTAAGAATAATGGAGGAGGTGAAAGAGCGGAGGGTGTTGCAAAACAATCTCGAATTACCGTTTCCAGGTCTATGCAAACCCCGGCCGCCACACAATTACAGGATGTCATTAATAATAGAAACCCACTATTCATTAGTCAGGGTAACCCCAATCTAGCAGCAAGCTTTTCTAATAGTGTTTCGCTAAATCACTTTATGTATAATGAAAAAACATATGAATTTGTTCAGGCCTCATTATCTGCTTCCTTTACTGATAATGCTATCGTAAACAGTACAATTGTGGGTAATGGAAGCAATAGCCCTTCGGATATTCAATTGCCCATTGGAGCACGATTTACAAAGCCTGTAAATATTGGAGGTAGAAAGTCTTTAAACGCTTCTATAAGTCTGTCTAAACCTATAAAAGCTAAAAAAATCCATTTCAATACCTCTGCTTCCGTCAGTTATAGCAAAAGCCCACAGTTACTGAACAACATTCGTCAGATTGCCGAATCTTTCAACTATGGCTTTTCATTGGGACTCAGTAGTAACTTCAATGAAAAACTGGATATGTCTATAAGCAGTAGGCCTTCTTACTCAGTTGTTAACAACTCCAACCAAGAGCAAAGCGATAGAAAGTATTTTGCGATTTCAAATTCGTTTAACACTACCTGGAAATTTACAGAAGGTTTTTCAGTTAACACCTCATTAAGCCATAGGGTACAAGGAAGCGTTCAGGGGATTCCCGGTACTAGTCAGTGGATCTGGAACATGTCGCTAAGCCGTAAGTTCTTTAAGAAGAAGCTCGACTTCAGGATATCTGCCACTGACATTTTAAGACAGAATGCTGTGATTAATCGTAACATCACTTCTGAATATATCCAGAACTCAGAAACTAATGTGCTGAGACAAATTTTCAGGTTTAGCCTTTCCTATAAATTCAATAAAATGGGAGGAGGAAAAAAAGGAGGCTGATACTTCTACTCAATCAGGGTTGAATAATAATCGATCAGTTCATTTGCCTCATCAGTTTTTCCGATTGGAATCGGAATATGATATTCAAACCTGTTTTTTCTATTACCAATTCCAGTTTCAGTAGCAATAGAAATGAGCTCTAATCCGAACCTATTTTCTCTCAAAACAGACCTTACACGCAGGCCAAAATCACTCAAAGAAATCAATCTACCATTCAGAATAATCACTTCTTTGGCAAAATGAATCTCTGCTTGGCTAAACTGTGAGCCTTTTCTAAACTTGTTTCTTGCAATCAGTATGACAACAAGTTTTGTGAGTCCAAACACTATTACAAAAACACCCAATGCGATCATCAACAATTCAACTATTGCAAATGACGCAGAAAGTACAAAAGCGAGTATTGCAGCCATTATACCTCCAAACACATAGCCATAACCTGTACTTTCCTTGATATCGAATGCCAGTTTCCCCTTTAAGAATTTATGCCATAAGCTGGAAGAAATCGTCCATTCGGTAATAAAGTCATGTCGGCCTTTAGTAACAGCATCTATTCTTGACCTGACTTCTTCTTTGTTGAATTGAATAATTTTGGAAAGTGAAATAATAGAAAAAGCCAAAGAAAGGACTAGCAGTCCTAACCGTTCAGAAGAAAATCCTTCAAGGTAGAGAAAGATTCCTGATATGAATGTTCCAGCCAAAAAGCCTATAAACAGGACTGTACATACTACTATTCTCAATACAAATCGAGCCTTGGGTTTCATCCTATTTTTTTCCGTAAACCCTTAGCGTCTCAAAAGTATCATTACACGCTTCTAGCTCAACAGGAGCTCCATCAAAAACACTCAGCGATAACGCATAGGTCATAGCCGTTAATGTAATGTCATTGGTGCTATCTTCAACAATACCATCAAATACCACCATTCTGAACAAGTATATTGAGTCTCTTTTACTCAACTGAACCGATTTTTCTCTACCATCAGCAAACTCTGCTTCAACAAGGTACTCTCCTAGTTTTTGAGCTTCTGCTTCTGTAACCAATTCTGTGTAATAAACATCTGTTCCATTAAACTCTAATTTCTTCCCATATCCATCCATATTGAATATGACATACAGGAGAAACAGGCCCAATAGGACCCCAATGGCTTTTAATACTTTTTTCATGACTTAATTATTCTAATAATGATTCGTGCAAGTATTAATAAGAACCCCTCAGCATTAGCTTCATAGGGGTTCAGTTACCATCAACTGGCACACTACTACTTTCCTAGGCTATTTTCCTTTGGCTACTGTTAGAAACTTATCGAGAGAAGATTGTACAAACTGAGAAACCACAGTCTTGGCCCCATTCAGGTACTTTTCAGGGTCACAAGGAATAGGCTGGGTCATTTCAACCTCTCTATCACTAAAGTTGAAAACTCTTAGATGCCCGGCCTGTGTACCCCAAATATCTTGATCGGCCGACTCAACTGCCTTGTATTTTTTATTCTCAAATACTCCATCGATTTTCACTTCCTTCTTTAAGTCATATTTGACTGAGGCCTGATTTTTTAAGCTGGCAAAGTAGATATAACTACTCTGAGTAATTGCAGTAGCACTTCCTGTCTTGCTAATCTGTACAGACTCCATTGGTGATAAACTAAAGTTAGGTCTGACTACGACCTTGGCTACGCCTCCAAAAGTTTTTCGAAGTGCCTTACTCCCTTTACCCTCCGCTTGTTCAACAAATGGAATAGTCAGGTTCACTTTAGCTATAATAGCACCATCAAGTTGCCTAGAAAGCTTATTGGCATATTCGAAAACTCCGTTTTTAGCTCGTCCTTTCTTAGTAATCCTTCTTACATAATAATCAAATCCTGTTGGAGAAGTAGCTATATATCCAGGGAACTGAGCTTGGCTAATACTTCCCCCATGCATGCGTTCCCAACCACTAAAAATATCGGTTTTGCCTGCTTCATCTGCTTTAATAATCTCAAACCCCTCGCTTATAAGTTGCTTGATATAGTTTTGGTAAACTTCATCCGTTATTTTCTGTAATTCCGAAGGATCAATACCAGGAATAGCCACACTTAACGAAGCTTTGGCATCTCCACGGTAACCTCCTCCTATCTCCCTTCCTCCTCTGGCAATAGAAGTTTGACTGTATGCCATTTGATAACTAACAGAAAATTCAGAGATGTAAATTCTTTTAGGTGCCTTAGCCATCTTTTTCTGGCCAAAGCCTGATTCTTTCAACTCTATTTTGCCAACACTTTGTCCATTGGCAAAAAAAACTATAGCCAAAAGCATAGTTAAAATCAATGAAATCTTTTTCATAGTACTTGGTTTGATTGATGGTCAAATTTGATCAAATCAAGCAGGTGAGAACATACAGTTGAAATGGGGTTTTCCTATCCGTGCTAGTGGGTAGTAAAAACTATTACATTACTTCTTATCAATTTTTCAATGCTCTTGTTAGATTGAAAACTCTTCTATGATTTTCCGTATCCCCCAGAATGTTATAAGCATTAGATAAAGCGGTGAGCATTAGTTTATTCTTGCCATCAAGCTTCACTGCCCTTTCCATATAAACAACCACTTCTTTCAACAGATCATTTCTTTCCTTTTCCATTTGTATAGCCTCTGTACTCACTTGATCCAGACGATTGAGTTGCTGATTAGTGGCTACAGCCTTATTCAAATAATAAACTCCTAGCGCTTGAAGCGATAATAGGTGGTTAGGGTCTTCCTTCAATTTAACCTGAATATGTTCTATGCCTTTTGAATTTTGAATGTCTAAAAACGCAGTTCCTAAAGCATACCTATAATCAGTATTCAAAGGATGTTCGGCAACAAGTTCCTCTAAAAGTGGTATTGCGTGGTCATAATCTCCCTGACCGATTCTATGATTGGCTTCGTTAATTTTTAGTTTTGTATTGTTGGGATAAGCTACTCGGTATTTAAGTAATACCTCCTCATATTTTGAACTTCCTCCTAAACTCAAGGCCGCCAATGCGTTGTTCATTTGTTGTTCAACATCATACCCCTGTTCTACGCATTCCATATAAGCTTCAGCCGCTGCCAGGAATCGTGCATCCTGCATGTGAATATTTGCAATCATAGCATAGAAATCACCTGATTCTTCACCAATAGTATCACTAATAACTATTCCCAGCTTAAACCTTTTCAGTGCCTCAGTATCATTTCCAATGGTTAGAAATGAGACTCCTATGTTTAGCACTGTCTTTCTCAGTTCACTCAACTGTTTATTCAAATCTTTATGTTGAGATACTTTAGAAATTGTAAGCGCCTTGCTGTAAGCATCAAAAGCCTCTCTACCAACTGCTTTATTAGCCAACTCTTTTACATTCGCTCTTTCAAGAAGTGCCTTATAGACATCTCCCTTAATCTTCCATGTTTCCCAATGGGCAGACGTTTTAGGGTGAAGGGTAGCTTTGTCAATTGCTTCTTTGGCAGTTGTTATATCATAATCGTTTATCGCTTTTAGGGCCTGTTTTACATTGTTTCTCTGAGCATACGACTGTAGAGTAAATACCAATAAGGCAGTTAAAAAAATAGTCTTCTTCATAGTAGAGGTTTAAAAAAAACCAGATATGGGCAATATCTGGCTAAATCGATTAACTGATTATCAGCCGCCTACAGGTGTAAACTGACCAAAGAAACCTGGCCCACTGGCCTTTTCAAGGTTGATTTCATTAAACGTACCATCATTATTCTGAGAAACATTAAAGGCTATGTCTTCAATACAATCTGCTTTAAAAGTGAAGTTTCCTGAAGTAGCACCAAATCTCATCACAGGGTTTTCCACTGAAAAGCATTCCCTGCCTTCTATAGACACTATTAACTTATTAGCCGAAATCGTAAATGTTGCTTTGGTTCCAAGGGCTACTGGCGAGTCGGATTCAGCATGAGTTAACTCCATATTAAATTCACCATGGATAGCATCTGGTACGGTGGTTGCCGTTTCGTTTGCTCCTAAAGTAGCAATGCAAACCTGTCCGTCACAATCACTTGCTGAAGGTTTGTCGTCATCTCCACATGAAAAAGATATTACTGCAGCAAACAGGATTATAAACGTTGTCTTAACTTTTTTCATTTCAGTTGAATTTATGTTCAACCAAATTTCCTTATTACAACAGCAGAATTCTATCCCTTTGATAAGGTGTTTTTTTATCCGTACTAACACTTAGGGACATAAAAAAAGGACCGCTAAAAGCAGTCCCTTTCAAATAGTTTATAAAGTCTAATTTATGCTAGTTACCTTTTCCTCCACCAAAGACATACCTTAGGTTGATTCCGAATCCATTAGCACTAAAATCTGTATTATCGATAACAAGGAATGAAGGCCTCCAGTCAGCACCTAAAGCCAGAGGAACTCCTTTGAAGTGATATTCCAATCCGATTTCTCCAACAGCTCCTAACCAGAAGTCATCGCCTAAACCTATAAAAGGCCCGGCACCAACGTACCAATTGAAGCTCTCTGCTCCAAGTGGTTTGTATAGAAAATCCCATAGGGCATCTATTCCCACTACATCGTCCCCAAAAGAAACATCAGCGTGTACTCTTTCAAATTTGCCTAAAGAAAATACTGCATCTACAGCAAAATCTCCTCCCGTGGCATCTCCAAATCTAACTCCAAGTTCCTGTGCATTTACACTGGCTAGTCCCATTGTGCACAATAATCCGATTGCAAAAAGTAGTTTTCTTTTCATGTTGTTAAAATTTTAAGTCGGTTAAATTTAACTATCAAATCATTTCTGAATAATGATTTTCATCAGTTTTACTCCCAATTCTTAAGATTCCCTACTCAATTGCCATAATGAATAAATGGTGCCCAGTAGTTCGTTCCTTTAAAAAGCTCTCCAAATTCACCCCGAATAAACCTACGTTTCATATCATCAATCGCATCGGCATAGGTCATGTCTGTTTTGCTAACAAGTTCATACATGCCAGACATGAAATACATTGTAGAAGCATCATTAACAGGCCAAAGTGAAACTGCAGCTCCATTAGCCCCTGCCAGAATCAAGGATTGTGTAAGTCCCATCACTCCTTCACCACCGTATATTTTCCCTAATCCCGTTTCACATGCCGAGAGTACCACCAGGTCGGCATTGAATTTCAGGGAAGCCAGTTCGGGAGCCGTAAGATATCCGTCTTGCCCACTCCTTTCTTCTTTAAAAATACTCATGGCAATCCCAGACAATTGAGGAACATCAGGCAAAGCAAACCCATGTGTAGCAAGGTGCACTACCTTATAATCATCGAGTTTACCTTCATTGGAAAGTTTCTTGATAAGTGTTTCGTTCATCTGCTCCCCTATATAAACGTCAGCATTTGACACCACCTTAGCCATGGTTTTCACCTCGTTGAGTGTCCCCGGAAGGTAATTCATCTTACCGAAACCTAGAGCCGCATACACCTGGCGCTGAGACAGCCCTTGAACAGCATTTTGATTGGCCAGTACATTTATCTCCTGCATTCTTTCAAAACTCCTTACGGGCTCTGCTTTAGCCGACATTTCATCATAGATAGCTCCTCCCATGGCGAGCATAGGCTTTCTTGAGTTGCTGTAGTTCCTATCATAAATGATCCCTGCAACACTGGCAGATTGAATATATCTGACTCCATGCTTTTCAATTACGAATCGACCTTTTTCATCGGTCAGGGCTTCGAATGGAATAAAATTCAAGAGGCCATCAGGTGATATAATCAGTTTAGCTTTATCAGCAATAAGTGCTTCAATCGGTTCAATCAAAAACTTGTAATAATGATTCAAAAACTCAGCCCTGATTGGAGCATATTCTGGTTTATCGCTTTGCAACAACTCTCTTACCCATTCACCAAGTGTTTCAAAATCTTCCTGACCAAACATATTGGCTATGTCTTTTTCCACTAATATTCTCTCTTCGGAAATCCTTGCATTGGCAGGTAGCTTATATCCCATCCTTTGCATATCTGCAATTCGCTGCTTATCAATGTATTTTTGTTTGAGAGTGACAAAGGGTTTGAAATACTCATTCAATACTGCATAGCTTTCTGTTTTGGTTATCACATTTATTGCGACTGCTCCAGGCTCTGCCAAACTGTAAAAAAGAGCTGCTTCATTAGGCTTTAATTTGGATTGAAAGTTCTTCAAAGTTGTCTTTCTACCTTTATTTTTGAGCTTCAGACGACTGGTTAAAACTCGAGCTCTTTGTTTACCAATAGCCTCAAACATATCCGCACCATTGTTGGTCTTGGCATAACTATAGGTAAGAAATTGATAAGCACTCAATTGCGCCTGCAAAAAGGTAATCTGATTCTGGCCATCTAATTCTGCCATTTGTTCTTCACTAATCTCTATTGCTTTTTCAAAGTATGGAATGGCTTTGGAATAGTCTTTTGAAAAGAAATGCATAGTACCCACATTGTTCAGGTTAACTATAGCATCGTTGTAACGGTTACTTGCAATTAAACTTGTTATAAGGTTTTCGTAAGTTGTAATAGCCTTTTGCTTATCGCCTGTTTGCCAGTAAGTAATAGCCAGGTTCCCTTGAATAGATTCTGACAGGTAGGTATACCCATTGCTAACTGCTAAACTATTAGCTTTTTCCAGATTTTGTTTTGCTGAAGTTCTACTGGATGGATCTGTTGAAACCAGATAGGAAGTACCAATACTATTATAAGCCTGTGTCTCAAAGTAGACATCTCTATTTTTTTGTGCCAATTGCAAAAGCTCATTTGCTGTGGCTCTTTCCTTAGCGCTTTGTCCCAGAGCGTTTAGCAAATTTCCTTTTCTCAGCAAGAGGTCGGCATAGAGGTAGTAGCCAATTAAATTCCTGCCTGAAGGGAGGCTTCGGTCAATTACTTCAATGCTTCTATTTAAGTTTCCAACATACTTGAGGTAATCAGAGTAATAATAACCTGTGATGGTCTTCACATAATTCCCAATACCTGAATTATTAATAATGTTCAGGTAAGTATTTTCCAATAACTGCCCCCCTTCTTCAATGTATCCATTATAATACAGTGTTGCTCCCAACTCTGCCTGCCATTTGTAAATGGTGTTGTTAGGCTTAGGTTGAAGTTGACTTAAAGCGGTAACTGTCGTATTAAAGAAATCTATGGCCTTTTGGTTTTTTCCGGCCTTGGCCTCCTCTAAGGCTTTGAGGTAATATTTTACCGCTTTGGCATGCTGAGCATTATCTCCCGAGGTTTCAGCAAACCAGCTTTTAAGTGCCCGAAAGTCTTCTGCCTTCTTCCCAAATTGAATAAAAGTATCCCAGGCATCATTTATGTCTTTAATATCCTCATCCGATTCCTGATATTGAAGTGCTCTCTGTATTAAGCTTTTAGCCTCATCTATTTCACCTTGAAATACTCTTAAGTTGGCCAGCATAAATACAGGGTACAGAGTTGTTTCTCCCATATCTTCAACCTCGTTCATATAGTAATTGGCCTGTCCAAGGTTTCCTTTCAACATATAATTGAAAGCATACATAGCATACACATTCTCCAGATAACTATTCATCTGCATGACTTGATCAAGCAACTGGATAGACTCATTGGTTTTATTCTCCCTCAACAACTCATATGCCTTTAAATATTTAGTATTCAACTCCTCTTGCGCCTGGCCTCTTTTGAAAACTAAAAGCAAGACCAGCATAATGGAGCACATTAAAAATGAATGTCTCTTCCTCATCATTTTTTCATTCTTTCCATGTACATAAAATCGGGAAGTGCTATATGCCCGGATTCATCAAATTCCTTAATCATATTCAGCACAATATTCCTATTAGATTCTGGATAAATGTGCCTATCTCTTCTTGAAAAACTAGACTCAATACCGTGAATGAAGTTTTTGAAAAGACGAGTAAACCTTTTGTAATCAGTTCCTCCAGATACTTTTATCTCCAAAAACTTGATATGCATAAAGGCAATCGCTAGTTCTTTCTGTTGTTCGCTTCCATGATAGTATTCCAACCAGTTATTGATCTTACGAGCATCAACAAAATGCAAATGCATGTGTTGATATGAATTGATGGACACACCATTCTGATAGAAGCTTTCCAATAACTCTTTTGTTTGGGCTTCAGGTCTAAAAGTGACGTTAACTGGATATCCTTCATTACCCGCTTTGGAGGAATAAATTGTCAAGGGCTTGCTATTTTTTATAGCATCTAATAGGGCTTTTTCCTCCGTTGAAATATCCGAATCGGCATTAATCACCTTAAGGATAATAGGGACATATTTTTTCTCAACTTTCCCTTCCTTGGATCTGATCACTTTTCCAAAATTGAAAAGCCTTACATCATCTACCGTAATCGTATCCGGCAGGTCGTCTTCGGCAGTGAGCTTAGCTATTTTTGGAGGAAACTTTTGCTTGGCAAAATCACTCTCTAAAACACGCTTTGCTTCTTGATACACTTTTAGCGTCTCTCCGTAAAACTGGGCTTGAGATACTTTGAAGCATACAAATATTCCAATGCTCATTAATAACAAAGTGGATTTTTTCATATTCAGTAAATTGAAAACTATTCTTGTCGTGACCATCAGTGGATATTTCCGCTAGGTTCAATGGTGAGTTTGAAAGGAGTTTTTCTTTGTTCAAACTGCTGTTCACCTACAATTGAGAATGTGTTATAGGGCTCTCTCTGTATTTTAAAATTGACAACAGCATATGTTCTTCCTGCACTACTTCTTTCTACAGAACCAATCTTTCTACCTCCTTTATAGGCTCCGTTTTCATCGAATACAGAAACATAATATGTGGACACCACAGAGCCATTGGAAGCTTTGTATCTGGTTAGAGAAAGAAGGATAGGGTTACCTCTAGCAGTTGTACCTATCATGCCAATGGCAAAAACTTGTCCGCCTCCAATATTAGAAGCTCCAGCCATACCCGTGACTTCTCTGCCTGAAGGGTTATACAAAGTGTAAGGCAATGATAGCCTATCATAGTTATTCAGTAAATCGCTCTTATAAAGCTTTTTCGTAGAATAGCTCGAAGCAACCTTCTTTGGTTTATCTTTTTGATAGAGCGAGAAATTGTCTACAACTGCATCATTATCCAGATCATAAATGATAACATCCGCCACTTTTCCGGTTCGCTTTGATGGAACGGCAATCAAATACTTGTCTGAGGCTATTCTATATTTATATGACTCTGCATTTAGTATAGCGCGTGGAATCTTTGGATACCATACTCGATCGCTCACTACTCCGCCTGATTTAATTTCAAACCGAGTCACTATTGTTCCTGCCTGATCAAACTGATATACTCTGTTTTCTACCATTTGGTATTGCGCAGGTTTAGTATGAGTATCTTGATTTCCGATTCCTTGTTTTTCACCAGATTCGCCAGAGACAAAGTAATCCAGCCATTGACCTTTATTTTTTCGGCTTCCCCTTCTTAAAATGGCATTCTGACCATTCACAGCCAGAATAGCATTACTGGGTAGTGATGTTGTATCTCCGGGAAACTTAAATCGAACCTCTTTTTTACTTCCATCGGTAAAATCGTACCAATTAAAAACTGTAGAGCTATAGTGCTCATTATACAGACTTCCTCCCCAGGAACTTAAGTTATCAGGACTCAATAGATGAAAGAAATGTCGGTCGGCTTCCACTCCACTTGACGATACGTAAGTAGGTTTTGCCAAAGGATCTTTTTTTCCAATTAGTACTTTTGGTTTCCCTCCTCTTGGGTCATGTAAATAGAGAGTCGAAAGCTTTTCAACCCTGGCCATACTTTTACGGTTTTTAGCCTTTGCGGCCAACACTTTTCCATCGTCATAAACGGCCAGGGCGAAGTGCTCATTCTCCCAAACTTGTTCATCTCCGGTTTCCAGATTCAGGAGCTTGCTCCTATAAGGCGCTCTCTTCATATCAACATATCTGAGCTTTGTATTCAGAAAATATTTTCCTCTCGGAGAAAAGCCACCAAACGGACCCGACTCAGGAAAAAACCTGAGCGATTTCAATTCAAAATCGTAAATAAGATAGTCTCTTACGTAAGGGCCATACGCTCTAGGGTGCCATTCATCAGACTTGATATAGAGCTTTTTTCCATCAATTGAAGTACTTACTGAGAAGACATCTTTTTGAAAATCCACCTCAGGTTTGGTTTGGCCTAAGGATACATGAACAAGAAATAAAAAGGGGACAATTATCAAGTGTTTCATACCTATGGTTTTATCCATTAAAGTTGGAGCAAACTATTAGGCAAAAACATGACGTATTACTGGGGTTTGTTTATCCGTGCTAATACGGATATGAATGCTCTGAATTATTTATTTTCAGCTCTCTTTTTTAAATCAGCAATGATCGAATTCATATCACTTTCTGAGAGTACTTCTACTGGTAATAAATCGAGCACTGCTGCTTTTGAATATCCTCTGAACCTGTATGCCTTTTGTTTATTTGAGCTGTCTGTAAAAATGCGAATCATATCTCCATCATAAGTATATGACTTTGCGGATTTGTCATTCACTATTTTACCTTCTGACATTAGGATAAAACTATTTTCGGCCGCCTTAAGCAAGTAAGTAGCTTGTTCATTTTTGAGAAGTAATTCAGGAGTTCCGATGTGTAAGCTGCTATCGGAAGGATAGCTTACCAAATAAGATTCCCCACTTGACTTGTCATAGAATACTTCTTTCCAGACTGAGTCATTGGCATTCTGTGTCACAAAGGTATGATTAACATCAGCTTGATAAACTCCATCTATAGCTAACGTTACAGTACTTTTATCCCACTTCATAAAACGAGGAGATTTTTTATCTATAAGTACTTTGGTATTTCCTTCACTAATGTCATCGGATTTATAATAATCGGTAAGCTCATAAGTGATATGAGATATAGAATCATAGCCTATAAGGTGGGGTGTACCAAATGAGGAAAACCAAGAAATACGATTTTGTATATAAGTGCCATTAGCATCTCTTAGAAAAAAGACTTCATTTTCTTTGTCATAGGTACTTGCCTTTTTTGTTTTCTTCTCTCCTTCTTTTTTTGTCAAATTGGGGTCTACATTTAATTCTTTCAAGAGCTTTTCTACCTCACTTTGAATTAGGTTGTTAGCATAGATAAAGTCCCCCACTTTGGCTTGTGCAAACCCAGTGAATTGTAACGCA
Source organism: uncultured Roseivirga sp. (assembly GCA_947493005.1). Taxonomy (GTDB): domain Bacteria; phylum Bacteroidota; class Bacteroidia; order Cytophagales; family Cyclobacteriaceae; genus Roseivirga. The sequence continues at coordinate 374,996 of CANLOY010000005.1, read as the reverse complement.
CCTACCTTTCCCTTATCACTTTTATAAAAATGAATAACCTCGTCTTTGTTTCTCGAGATGCTAAAATCGTAATTGCTCACCTTCTGCCCTTTCATGTAGATTATCCATCTTCCACCTTCAAGCTTGAGCAAATAAGCTCCCTTACTATTGGCGGGTAGTTTTCTCATTGCCTCCATTCTCTTTGGGCCGGCTGTATTATAGGTCATTCCATAGCTAATGTTTGAAAGAGAATCATATAGCAAAGCCCCATATTCTGTGCTATTGTTTTTATCCAGTAAATGGGACTTGAAACTATAACCAGAAAATCGTTCACCATTATTATAGAATACTATATTCTTTCCATCATTGTACATGTAATAAGCATAGGCGCTGCTATCAAGCATTATTGTTACATTCTGCTCGAGTGACTCCTGATCATTTGAAAGCGTATAAAAATCATCCATTTTCAGATATTGCTGGGTTAATGGAAAGTAAGCGATCAGCTCATTATCTGGTGTTTTAGCGGTTTTAGAAGCTATGTTAGTTGTCTTCAATCCATTGACGGTTTTCAGACGATATCTTCCATTCTTCAGTTTATCATAAGTGAATCGGCTAAAGTCAGCTTTGAAATTTTCGTCTTTGCCAATTGTTTTGGTATCTGCTACCAACTGAGCCGGATAGACTTCTCCTATTCCTCCCTCATCGAACTTCTTTCTAAAACCTGGCAAAGTGTACCAGTAGTAAACAGTCCCCAAGCTTCTCATGGCCAACTTGTTTCCCTGAGTATCTTCAAGCTGTTTTTCTAAGCCAACTGACTTTCCATAACCAACAAGAACATAAGTAGTATCTGACACCTTACTCCAGTAATGGTCATGATCCGTTAAACTTGCCGAAAATACTTTACCCGGAGTTTTGGACGGGTGTTCAACAATAAAACTCTTATGTAGTTCTCCTCTTATATAAGCCACAATACTACCACCCGCTTCGTAACCGGAGTAACTATTTCTAGAAGTGCCTTTCAATACTTCTTTCCCATGATTAAATACCTTTATTCCAGCACTGCTCGCAGACCATAATACTACTTTACTACCACCTTTAATCACCTGCGCCTCTGCCCATTTAGACATACTGGTATTGCTATCGTAGTTCTTCATAATAATCCAGGCGTTAAGGTCAAATGCGTAGCAAATTCTATCAGAAGTATAGTCTAAAGAAGAGGGCGATGTGGTGTTATAAACTTTGCCATTTATTGCAACTTGCTTTTGACTGTATTTCCTTATGTATTGTGCTCTATAATCGTCAGGAAAAACCATCTCATCATGCCCGGTAACTGTTCCATCGGCATAGGTGATTTTCTTTAATATTAACCTTGACCTTCCGAAATTATCATCAATCACTTCTCCTTTTATCCAGCTCCCTTTAGTGTCATTCTCATAAATCAGGTTATTAAATCCAGACTGAGAGTTACTCATATTCTTTGTAACCTCTTTTAAATTCCTATCTGTATTAGTGTCTTTGGTGGTAACAATTTCATATTTCACACCATTCACATTTCTGATCTCCGTTTTGGTCTCTATGCTGTCTTGTTGAGTATATGTAAAAGTTGAAATGGTGCTTGCTACTTCCTTATCCGGAAGTTTTTGAGAAGTTCTTGTTCGTCTGCCCTGATCATCTACTCTGTAAATCTCTTCTCCTTTAGGTGACCCGTTTTCTGTAACTTCTACCTTAGTAAGGTAGCTATCATCATTGTACAAGTATTTTTTAACTAGTGTAACAGTACCTTGTACTTGTGTTGTACTAGCCAACAATCCTTTTTTATAGGAGTAACTTGTTGTTCTTACTGTCTGATTGTTAGCAGCATTGACAATCTTTTCCTGATCAATCTTTCCTTTCTTATTGAGTGTATAAGTGTATCTGTACTTTAAACCAGAACTATGAATTGTTCTATCAATGGATGCCAACCTCCCTTTTTCATCGTAACTCTCAATATCTGATTGGTTGAGCGTTAATCCTTTGTTATTGATAAAAGCATATTGCTTTAACTCTACCTTTGTCGCTTTTGCATTAATGCCCTTTGATTTGAGAGTTGGTATTTCCAAAACTTGCGCATTAACCAATGTCCAGGACATAAAGCCTGCTAGAAGAAATAACTTTTTCATGGCTATTTATTAAAATGTTCAAATACTTCTTCTGGAATCATGTTGACGATTATAACCTTCATTCCTTCTTCAAAATCAAGAAACTTCCAACCTTCAAACTTATCACTATCTATCGCGAACATCTCTCGTTTCACGTCAATCACATATGTTCCTTCCGCCTTAGAAGTAACATTTCTGGCTCCGAACTGACTTTTATAATTTGCCAGTAGGACATCATGTAATACACCATCTTTATCATTGGACATGTCTACCACAAATGTCATTTTGAAGCTATAAGCCACGAGAACATAGTTCTCTTGCTGGTACCGGTAGACAGGGCTAACTGTATCTACTGAAAAAGCTTTCATAGAAACCCTTATTCCAGGGTTATTAAAGAGTTGCCTGTACTGCTCTTCAAAAGTTTGCTTACCCAACATGTTAATAAGGTCTGGATGTATATAATCCAGCGCTTTTGAAATTTTCTGGTCTCCAAGAAATTTGAAGTAACCATCGAGCAAAGTTGACTTGATATCCTCTTTTTGGCTTTGTGCAACCGAACTCATTGTTACAGTGGCAAATATGAAAAAGCAGACAATTAACCTCATGATCTTGATTTTACTCAAAGATCACCACCTATGTAGAGTGATTAAATACTTGCGTTATGGGGTTTATTCATCCGTACTGGCACGGATAACTTATGCCAGGAATATCATAGCAAGGGTTGTAGCTATGAAAAGGCTTGCAAAAGATACAATTGCAAAAATGAGCCCTCTTCTGGATATCTTTCTTTGCGAATCTTTTGACTGATTCTCGAATTGGTTTATAGTGCTTTGGTAGCTTTTTTGTGTACCAAGTGTATATCTTACCAAAGGGAGAAAAATCAGAAAAGGTATTACCGCTACTATTTTACCCAATGCTCTCCCATTCTTTCTACCAAAAACATCTTTAATGCTATCGGCAAACGCATCTGCAAAATCAGGTATAAAGTTCATTAAAAGCACTATCAATAGAATAAAATTGATAGAGAGACAAATTCCCAATAGCCTGGTACCCATAGTACGAGCAGAGGCTTCTTTACCCTTGGGCTTCAACTCGTAATATTGATTACAGTAAAGCGACTTGAGAATGTTCACGATTAAATTAGGTTGTTGGCGTAGGCAAATTTGATAAGCCCTACTATGGTATTGGTTTTTGTTTTACGGAAAATATTTTTCCGGTGTGTTTCAACTGTTCTTTCGCTAATAAACAGTTCTTCAGCAATCTGTTTATTGGAATATTCTTTAGCTATTAAGTGTAAGACTTCCCTTTCTCGAGCGGTCAATAGTTTACCTTCATCAGGCTCATAAAGGCTTTTCACAAGCATTGCATTGATATCATTAGAAAGGTACATTTTACCCGCTCTTACAGCATAGATGGCTTCTAGTAGCTCTTCTTTAGTATCTTTTTTAAGTACATAACCATTGACTCCCTCCTTGAGCACTTCTTTTACCAAATGAGCTTCATCATGCATACTTAGCATAATGAACTTCATATCAGGGTAAAGTCTCCTGGTTTTTTGAATGAGCCCCAAGCCATCATCGTCCCCCATACTGTAGTCCGTAATTACCAACTCAGGTTTGTGCTTATCTATTGACCTGATTGCATCAGGAACGTTACCTTGAGTGTCTAAAACTTCCAACATATCATCTTCTTCTAGTAGTTTCTTGATACCATCCAGAACAAGACTGTGATCATCGACTAAAATTATCTTCATTGTTGTCGCTCTTTTAGAAACCGTTCTAATACTGGAAAGCCAATTCATACAAGACAAAAATCTCTAATGCCTTGAATTGAAACTATCCTAGCTTCCGGTCATTTCCATATCCGTACCAATGGGTATTATGCCCTCCTTCAAGTATACATTCACCGTAACCATACTTCCTTTCACGCCTTGTCTAGTGTCCAGATCAAACTCTCCTCCAACCTGATTTAAGCGTGTTTGTATATTTCTCCACCCATTACCTTTTCCTTTGTAGAAATCCTGCGAATCGAAACCTGTTCCATTATCTTCAATGGTTAGTGTAGCCTCCCCATCTTCTCTGGTCAACTGGATAGTTATAGTGTCTGCACCAGCATACTTAAGCACATTATTGACCCATTCCTGTGTAATTCTGAAAAGACTTATTTCTACAAGCTCAGGTAATCTCTCATTATTATCGAAAACCAACACTTCACAATTGACTTTTGTGTTTTGGTTAATTCTGGAGCCAAACTCTTTCAATGCAGAGGTAATTCCACGCTTCACTAGAGTCTGAGGCATTAAATCGAAACATATATTCCGAAGTTCACTATACATCTCATTTATAACTGATTCCCCATTTTTAAAAATTTCATCTCTCTTCTCTACATCTTTATTTGTCACTTCATTTAGCTGAGACAAATTGAGCTTAAGTACTGAAATCAGCTGTCCGAACCCATCATGTAAATCTCTTGCAAATCGATTCCTTTCCTTTTCCTGAGAATTGATTACCGCATTAATCTCTGCTTCGCGAAGTTTAAGTTCTCCTTCTTTCTGAATTAAAGCCTGTTTCTTACTCGCTCTGATTCTAATAAGCAAAACTACCATTACTGATAGCACTATTAGTCCAACTATAATTACTTGTTTCCTTTGAAGCTCCGCTTCTTGCTTGTCCAACCGCTCATTTTGAACTTCTATTCTTTGCTCTTTTTCCTGAGTTTCATATTTCGTCAGTAGTTCATTTATAGTGCGTTGCTTGTCAGCATTAGAAAGGGAATCATTTAACGCAGCATAATTCTTATGTGCCATCAATGCTTTCCTAAATGAGCCTGTTTTTTCATACACCTCAGATTGTAACTGATACTGTGCCCTCAATAGTCTTAAATCTCCCAAAGGTTTGGCATATACGACTCCCTCTTCAATTACTGGAACTGCTTCTCTATACTTGCCTGCTCTGGCAAGAGAAGAGGCTATGTTTAGCTGAACTTGAGCTATACCCTGACCAAATCCGACTTTACGATATTCAACTAATGACTCTCTAAACTTTTGATTCGAAGCTATTGTGTCTTTCATTTCGAGATATACACTTGCCATATTTTGAAGTGCAGCCCCCACACCAACTGGGTTTCTTAGTTCAGATTGCACTGCCAAATTTTTTTCCAGATAGTAAAGGCTACTATCATGAACCTTTAGATGCATAAACTCAACGGACAAGTAACTTAAAGAAGTTGCCAACTGATTAAGGTCTTCAGAATTCTTTACCTGACTATAATAGTATTGACATTCTTCCAGCGCTTTTGCATGATTACCTTGAAACGAATAAATCCTTGCTATTTCAGCTATCGCTCTTAATCTAAAAGGCTCCAGTTTAACAAGCTCTGAAATAGATTTTGCCTCCATACACTTTTCCAGAGCAACTGCATATCTACCTAGGCTGATATCCATAAGCGCTTCTGATAAAAGTGCTCTGGGCAATCTTGTTGAATCATTTAAAGACCTGAAAATTTCACCCGCTTGTTGAAAGTAAGAAAAGGCAGTATCCAACTCAGCTCTTAACTGATGATAAACACCTTTTAATCTTAACCCTTCACCTACATAAACATTTTTGCCTAATTGAGTAGATACACTAATGAGAGAGTCTGCAAGGATGTATGTACTATCGGGTTGTGCATAATAATTCTGCTCTGCCCGAAGTTTTATTTTCTCCAGATCATCTGGGGTATTGGTTTGTGAAAAAGAGATTAGATAAGGGAATAAAATACCCACCAATATTAAAATCAGGACTATTTTTTTCAAGCAATAAATGTTTTGGTGTCTTTGAAGATAGTCAAAATAGAATGTATAAAAAAAGGGACATCAAGTCCCCTTTTTTAAAATTAATTATTCTCTATTAATCCTGATTAGTCATCAAATCATTAGAGGTAAACACTATATCATGTTCTACAGTGATTAACTCTTCATTGTTCTCCGGTTTTTCCTGAACCAATACATCATCAGATGGAGATGTAGCATACTTCAAAACCAGACCGTATGACAATGAGGCTATAGCCATCATAATACATACAATGTTTAATATTTTTCTCTTAGCCGAGGTTAGCATAGTGCCGATTTGTTATAAGACAGGTACCTTTACAAATACCCTACCACATTATCGCAGAATGTTTCAAAAGCAACAAAAAAACTTTGCAGTTTAACTATAAAGCTTTTCTGTATATGTTTATCCCTTCTTCACAAAGTCTCTAACAGTTTTCTCTATAATATCACAGCACTCATGTAATTCGTCTTCAGTCATCACAAGTGGTGGGGCAAAACGAATGATATTTCCATGAGTTGGCTTGGCGAGTAATCCGTTTTCTTTAAGTGCAACGCATATATCCCAAGCAGTTGAGCTCTCTGGAGTGTCGTTAATCAAAATCGCATTCAGCAACCCTTTACCTCTTACCTTAGTTACAAGGTCTGTAGTTTCTATAAATGCATTCATCCTCTTTCTGAAGATATCACCTAGGCACTTTGCATTTTCAGCCAGTTTCTCGTCCTTAACAACATCTAACGCTGCCATTGCTACTTTGGCTGCCAGGGGGTTTCCTCCAAAAGTACTACCATGTTGTCCTGGCTTAATCACTTCCATGATAGGGTTGTTGGCGAGAACCGCAGAAACCGGATATACGCCTCCTGAAACTGCTTTACCCAAAATCAAAATATCAGGGTTAACTTCTTCATAATTACAAGCTAGTAACTCCCCGGTTCTTGCTATACCAGTTTGCACCTCATCTGCAATAAAAAGCACATTATTTTCCTTACAGATTTTATTGGCTTCAGCCAAATATCCTTCATCGGGAACAAACACCCCTGCTTCACCCTGAATGGGCTCAACAAGAAATCCAGCAACATTTTCTTCGCTCAACGCAGTTTTTAAAGCTTCAATGTCATTATATGGAATCTTGATAAAACCACTTGTGTAGGGTCCAAAGTTCTTGCGCGCATCTTCATCATTAGAAAACGAAATTATCGTTGTAGTTCTACCATGGAAGTTGTTTTCGCAAACAATTATTTTTGCCTCATTTTCACTAATCCCTTTTTTCTCATAGGCCCACTTTCTACAAAGCTTAATTGCTGTTTCAACCGCTTCTGCTCCTGTGTTCATTGGCAATATTTTGTCGAAACCAAAATACTCGCTCATGTACTTCTCATAAACACCTAAGACATCGTTATAGAAAGCCCTTGAAGTAAGTGTAAGTGTCTCTGCTTGTGCTTTTAAAGCTCCAACAATTCTAGGGTGACAGTGCCCTTGATTGACCGCGCTATATGCTGATAGAAAATCAAAATATTTCTTTCCTTCAACATCCCACACATAAACACCTTCTCCCTTTGCCAGCACAACTGGTAGTGGATGGTAGTTATGTGCTCCATACTTATCCTCTAATGCAATCGCTTCGTTGCTGGTTTGTACTAATTCCATAATAGTTTACTTAATTTACTGCTTCAAAAAACAACTTTGTCCGGCAAAGGTATCAAATCTATTTCAGGCTAAAAAGATGTCGAGGGATTCAAACAAGAAGGAAAACATTGTCAGTAAAACCGAAGATTACTACATTGGCGAAGATGGCAAATTGGTTTTTACAGCGTTATATCATACTAAACGCGGCTATTGCTGTCAAAATGGTTGCCGGCATTGCCCATATGGCTTTAAGAAATGACTGAACATTTTCAAAATTTATCCGTCTCTCCTGCCGATTTACCACAAGTTAAGTCTGCAGAGTTTCATCAAATAGAAAGGGGATATTTAAGAATAACCCTGCTCTCCAATGCCATCTTCTTTTTGATATTGATCATTGGTGCATTCTGCATTATTTTTTTCAACAATGACATTGAAGGCACTTTAATGGAATATGGCATTTCCATTGGTGCAATTGCATTCTTGTGGCTCCTTAATTTGATAGTAACTGTAAAGGCATTTCCAAAGAAGAGATATGCTTTAAGAGAAAGAGACATTATTTATACCAAAGGACTTTTATGGTGGGAAAGAACCAGTATTCCATTCAATAGAATCCAACATGCTGAGCTAAAGCAAGGTCCGCTTGACAGACTTTTTAAACTTCATAGTCTGAAGATTTTTACAGCTGGTGGCCAGAGTAGTGATTTAGTAATCCCAGGGCTTCCCGAAGATACTGCTACCAGATTAAAAGAATATATACTTGGCAAAACGGCACTGGATGGAATCGACAGTGAATAAGTTTTTTACTCCTCAACGGCAATCTAAAATTGCCATTGGTATCATCCTTATAAAGTTCGTTAAGACGACTATTCGCGCAATGTGGCCATTAGTCCTCAGTTTCGTTATTGGGAGGAATAATGACCAAATAACCAGTATAATAGGTTATATCGTTATTGGTTTTGCTGTATTCAACCTCCTCGGTTCAGTCCTCACCTATTTCAGGTTCTACTTTCATATAGAAGAGGGCGCATTTCTAATTGATAAGGGAGTATTGAAACGTTCCAAGACAAATATTCCTTTTGAACGAATCCAGAGCATTAACTTTAAGCAGAACTTACTACATCAAATGTTTGGAGTAGTAAGCTTAGAAGTAGATACTGCGGGAGCAAAAAAGTCAGAATTGACAATTGATGCGCTTGATAAAGAGGATGCTGAAGAACTAAGAAACTATATCCTAAAGGAAAAGGCACAAATAATTGCACCTGAAACCGAAGAAGAAAGGGTAAGCACAGAGTTTTTAGAAGAGGAATCAGGTGAGACTATTCTTCACCTATCTGTTTCTGACCTTTTCAAAGTCGGAGTCAGTCAAAATCACTTAAAGTCAATGGGCTTACTTTTTGCCTTTGTCTTTTCCACTTTGAATGAAATCACTGAAGACATACCCGAATTGATAGCAGATCAGGTGTCAGAATATGATAATGTGATTATTAATACCGGTTGGATTATGTTTCTGGCCTCTGTAATCATTGTAGGAGTGATCTCATTTATGTATTCACTGGTTAGTACTGTTCTCAGTAACTATGAACTCAAACTATCCCTGCATCAAAATGGTCTCAAGTTAGTCAAAGGTTTACTCAACAGAGAGGAGATTTCAGTAAGTAAGAAGAAAATTCAAATCATATCCTGGTCCGATAATCCAATCCGAATGCTATTCAAAATGTTCACTGTAAAGATTGAACAAGCCAGCAGTACAGAAACAGACCAACTCAAGTCAAAAATTAAAGTACCCGGTAGTTATCAGGCTCAAATTGACAGTATTGCCAAAACAATTTTTCCTCAGGAATACTATCGCCCCGAAGAGAAAAACAAAGTAAGTAAGCTACTGAAGTATAGACTTTTTATTTTCCTGGGCTTATTTCCAACACTTATAGGAGGAGTAATCAGCTACTTCTATATAGATTGGCAAGCATTGTACTTCCTTATTTGGGGAGTTGCAATTTGGCTTGTGGTTAGCCTATATTATAGAAAACGTTCTTTTGAGGTTAATGATGAACTATTGAAAAACAACAGAGGTACCTTCGGGCATATTCATGAACTTATACAGCTGTATAAAGTTCAATCTGTTGAAATTAAACAGAGTTGGTACCAAAGAAGAAAGAAGATTGCTACTATAGTTTTGTCAACCGCAGCCGGTTCTGTGAAAATCCCATTTCTTGATTTAGACCAAGCTGAAGTACTTGAGAATTTCATTCTCTATAGGATTGAAAGCGACCCACGAGAGTGGATGTAAAATTTCACCTTGAATTTCTCAAGCAGAGTTTGTCAGTTCAGGAATTATTCAGATATTTGCAGTCCGTTTATAAAAACGGGTAAATTCAGACGTTATGGCAAGAGTTTGTGATATCACAGGAAAGAAAGTTCAGGTAGGAAACAATGTTTCTCACGCTAACAATAAAACAAAGAGAAAATTCTACCCAAATCTTCAGAAAAAGCGTTTCTACATCCCTGAAGAGGATAAGTGGATCACTTTGAAGGTTTCTACATCAGCTTTGAGAACCATCAATAAAAATGGCATCTCCGCTGTTCTAAAAAAAGCAAGACAAAACGGTAACATTTTAGTATAATAGCGTCTTGTACGTTATTATACTACTATGAAGCTAAACATAAAGACATTTACAATCCTGATGGCATTCCTGCTATCGGGATTTTTTGTTGCCCAAAGTCAAGAGGCACCAACAGACTTTCTCTCATCAGAATTTCATAAAGGCCGTAGAGATGCTCTTAGGGCAAAGCTACCAGACAACAGTGTAGCTATCTTCTTTGCCAACCCGATCAGAAACAGAGCAAATGATGTTGACTTTGTTTACCATCAAGATCCAGACCTATATTATTTAACTGGCTATAGAGAACCTCATGCCGTTCTATTGGTTTTTAAAGAAAACCAAACCAACCAGAATGGAGATTCATACAATGAGATATTCTTTGTTCAGCAGCGTAATGCTTTTCAGGAAATGTGGACTGGCCGTAGATTAGGAGACAAAGGAGTCCAAGATAAGTTAGGTATTCTAAACGCTTATAATGGTGCAGAATTTGAAAAGTACGACATAGATTTCAGTAAATTCAGCAAGGTCTTATTCTATGACTTCAAAAATGATGTAAGAGACAACCCTGGAGATAAAACCGACCTTTTTAGTCTTATCACTCAATTTAAAGCAAAAGTAGGTTATGAAGCCGGTGCTAAATCTCTTGGTACTGAGCCACAAAAAAACAACCTGGATGTAAGGGCTTTAAATGATATCATGGGTGAACTAAGAGGTATCAAAACCCCAGAAGAACTGGACTTACTAAGAAAAGCTGTATTTATTTCTACAGTTGGTCAGGTCGAAGTAATGAAAGCCATGAAACCCGGACTTTCAGAAACAGAAATTCAAGGTATACATGAGTTTGTATTCAAAAAGTATGGTTCTGAATACGAAGGCTATCCATCAATTGTGGGTGCAGGAAACAATGGCTGCATTCTTCATTATATAGAAAATCATAAACCTCATATTGAAAGTAAAGAAATGGTGCTTATGGACTTGGGAGCTGAATACCATGGCTATACCGCTGATGTCACAAGAACTATTCCTGTAGACGGCAAGTTTTCCACCGAAGAGAAAGCAATCTACGACCTAGTTTACAAAGCGCAGGAAGAAGCCATTCAAATGGCTAAACCAGGAGCAACCTTCGGACAGTTAAGCGCCCTCGCAAGAAATATCATTAATGAGGGACTCGCAGAGCTAGGCATTATTTCCGATGCAAGCGAAAGACACATGTACTATCCACATGGATTATCTCACCACATTGGTCTGGATGTTCATGACAAAGGCCCTTATAACAAACTAGAAGAGAATATGGTAATCACTGTAGAGCCAGGTATTTACATTCCTGAAGGTTCAAAATGTGATAAAAAGTGGTGGGGGATTGCAGTAAGAATAGAAGATGATATCCTTATTACCAAGGATGGATACGAATTGTTATCGGCTTATGCTCCCAGAACTTCTGAAGAAATCGAAAAACTCATGGCCCAACCAAGCCCTCTAAATCAATTCAGACTTCCAAACCTGAAGGGAAATAAGTAAATACATCAACAAGCTTAAACAAAGAGCAGTTGCTGAATTCAAAATTCAGCAACTGCTCTTTTCATTTGTCCCAAATAACACTCCATTCATACCAAAAGCGTTCTAACGTCCGCGAAATCTCTTTTTTCCAGATAGTTTCAGTTTGACTAAACCAACTGTTGACTATGAAAAAAAGACACCCCTTCACCGTACCTTCATTATTCTTAATTTTATTCTTTTGTCTTGCTCTTTTTGATTGCTCAAAGAAGGACGACTCAGAAACTCCAGAAGACAACTTTGAACTAACTGGAAATTACTGTTTGGACTTTTCAATTATGGGTAGCCAAATGGTGATAGAAAAATCCAATACTTCCGGGGTTTACAATGTGGAAATAAACGACTTTGATGGAGGACTTAGATCCGGGACAGGCACAGGCTCAGTTACCAATGAAACCTTAAGGGTAACAGGTCAAATATCAACTGAACAAGGCAACGCAAGTTTTGAAGTAACATTGAGCATATCTGAATCGGATCAAACACTTTCTGGAATTTTCAATGTTTTAAACCCTCAAGGAGTATCGCTATTCAATTCCAGTATAAGAGCAAAAAAAGGGAGCTGTTCATTCGAATTAAGCCCTGAAGATGTTCAAAATATAATCGGACAACCCTATCTCTCGAACCTTCATGTTGAGCTAGATAAAATTGAAAAAATCTCAAAGTACAGATCAGCTGCTGGTCATAATTTTGTAGACTATAGTGGAGAAAACTGTGTCAATCTTAAGCATTATTTTCAAACCTTCGATGAAGGTATTGAACCCGCTTCATCTGAACTCCCATCTAGTTTATTATACTTCGCTCCAGCCAATGGCACAATCGTTAGTATAGGTCAAGCAAGGCCTAGTCAAGACCCTACTGACTACGAAATTGACATCAAGCTTGAAGCCAATGAGAACATTATTGTCAGATTGTTTCATTTGACTCCTGAAACAGGAATTGAACTTGGAGCTACCGTATCTTCAGGACAGCTGGTAGGGCGAGCACCAACCGCCCATCTGGGCTCAGGAGATTTTGCAGTATATATACTTACAAATCAGGGATACAGACATATATCTATGTTTGAAATTATGAATACTAATGTATTGAGTGAATATATTTCCAGAGGAATAGACTCAAACTGGAGACAAGATTTATACTATGAAACTACAGATCAATACCCTTCGCAGATCACCTGTGAGAATGGTACATTTGGAAATTTAAGACATCCTGCCTCCAGATATGAACTCGACTTCTTTATACTTGAGAATTAGTGAATTAATTTTGCTTTTCTAGTTTCAAAATCTAAACAAGCTTCGTATATTTGCAGTCCGAATTTTAGAAGCACAGAAAAATGGCTAAGAAAGGGAACAGAGTTCAGGTAATATTAGAGTGCACAGAGCACAAGGAAAGCGGTATGCCTGGCACATCGAGATACATTTCTACGAAGAATCGTAAGAATACCCCAGAGAGGTTGGAAATTAAGAAGTATAATCCAATCCTAAAGAAATATACAGTTCATAAAGAAATTAAATAATCATGGCTAAGAAGGTAGTTGCAACCCTAAAGAAAGAAGGCGGAGTAAAGTACGCCAAAGTTATTAAAGCCGTAAAGTCTCCAAAAACTGGTGCTTATACTTTCAAAGAAGAGATGGTTACGGAAGATATGGTTAAATCTGTATTAGCCGATAAGTAAGAATTAGCATTTATATTTTAAATTAAAGTCCCTTTATAGGGACTTTTTTGTTACTCAAAATTCAATTTACGCTCATGGCTCTATTTGGACTGTTTTCAAAAGAAAAGAAAGAATCGCTTGATAAGGGTTTAGAAAAAACCAAACAGAGCTTCTTTTCAAAAATTGGAAGAGCTGTTGCCGGCAAATCGAAAGTTGATGATGAAGTGCTAGATGAATTAGAAGAAATTCTAATCACATCTGATGTAGGCATTGACACTACGGTCAAAATCATTGAGCGAATTGAAGAGCGTGTAGCAAAAGATAAATACATGAGTGCTTCTGAATTGGACTCAATACTCCGTGATGAGATAGCAACATTGCTATCTGAAAATAACACAGAAGATCTCGCAGATTTCAAGTTGCCCTCAGGAAATAAGCCACACGTAATTCTGGTGGTTGGTGTTAATGGCGTTGGGAAAACCACAACAATAGGCAAGTTAGCGGCACAGTTTAAGGCAAAAGGAAAATCAGTGGTACTGGGTGCTGCCGATACATTCAGAGCTGCTGCAGTGGACCAGCTTAAGCTATGGGGAGAACGTGTTGGAGTACCAGTAGTAGCTCACGGCATGAACACCGATCCAAGTGCTGTTGCTTTTGATGCGGTAAAGCAAGGCGTTGAAACAGGAGCCGACCTTGTAATTGTGGATACTGCTGGGCGTTTACATACCAAAGTAAACTTGATGAATGAGCTTTCAAAAATCAAACGAGTAATGCAGAAGTTCATTCCGGACGCACCGCACGAAATCATGCTTGTACTTGATGGCTCTACCGGTCAAAACGCTTTTATTCAAGCTCAGGAGTTTACTAAAGCCACTGAAGTATCTGCACTTGCCATTACCAAGCTAGACGGAACAGCTAAAGGCGGAGTTGTCATTGGTATATCGGATCAGTTCAAAATCCCCGTTAAGTACATTGGCGTTGGTGAGCAGGTCAATGATTTGCAGGTTTTCAACAAGGTAGAATTCGTAGATTCTCTTTTTAAGAAATAATCTGGCATATTTTTCCAGCTATAAATAGTGTATAAATCTTACTGAGTTTATCCTCTTTTATGAACAAAGAGAGTATGGTTGCAAGACCGTATTATCCAAAGTTCCTTTATCTGCACCTCGTTATTCTTGCCTTAAACGCAATTAAGCGTACTCAAAAAAATTGAACGCAAACGTACATTTCACTGCACCAATGCGGGCATCCGTAAGCCCTAACCTTTTCTTAAATACTGATTATCAATATGTTACAACACTGGCACTCATATTGTTATGTACCAACACGGATAGAAAACATTTGTACACTAACGAACAGAAATTATGAGCGCAATTGCCATTCAGATTCCACAAATCAGTGGAGAACAAGACATTGAGGTAGAAGTGAAAGTAAATGGGCAGAAAATGTCCTACAACTATAGAGTTGAGGTCTTCTACTGGTCTGATTGCGAAAACCCAAGTGATGACAGAGTAGATTGCATCAGACAAATATTAGCTAAATATGATTCTGATTGGGAACTCTACACTATCGGAATGCCTACTGAAGAATTAGTACCAATAACCTTTCGTAAAAAAAGAGTTTAATACTCAGGGTCAGTCTTTCCCTCCTTTTATTTCTTAAATTTGCCCATCAATTAATGGAATGAAGGCGAAGGGATTAAAAAAGGACAAAGTCAATATTGTTACATTAGGCTGCTCCAAAAACTTAGTAGACTCTGAGGTAATGCTTACCCAACTCAAAGGTAATGGCATAAACACAACTCATGAATCTGTAAATGATGATGCCAACATTGTTGTAATCAACACATGTGGCTTTATCGACAATGCCAAACAGGAGTCTATTGACACCATTCTAAGGTATGCTGATGCTAAGGAAGAAGGACTCATAGACAAAGTTTATGTTACAGGTTGTCTTTCCCACAGATACAAAGATGACCTTGAAAAGGAAATTCCTCAAGTGGATGCCTTCTTTGGCACAATGGAATTACCTGCCTTATTAAAGAAGTTTAAGGCAGATTATAAACACGAATTGGTTGGTGAGAGAATCACCACCACATCCAGCCATTATTCTTACCTAAAAATAGCTGAGGGTTGCGACCGACCTTGTTCATTCTGTGCTATTCCTCTGATGCGTGGTGGGCATAAATCCAGGCCTATTGAAGAACTAGTCAAAGAGGCTAGTAACCTGGCTAAAAACGGCACAAAAGAACTGTTACTGATAGCACAGGATTCTACTTATTACGGGCTGGATTTATATAAAAAAAGAAACCTGGCCGATTTACTTAGAAACTTATCCGATGTTGAAGGTATCGACTGGATCAGGTTGCATTATGCTTTTCCAACGGGCTTTCCAATGGATGTACTAGATGTAATGGCCGAACGAGATAACATCTGTAACTATCTGGATATCCCACTTCAACATGGTTCTTCCAATATGCTGAAGCTTATGAGAAGAGGAACAACCAGAGAAAAAACAGAAGCTCTTTTAGACTCAATGAGGCAGCGTGTCCCCGATATTGCCATTAGAACTACATTAATTGCGGGTCACCCGGGAGAAACTGAGAAGGATTTTGATGAAATGGTAAGTTTTGTAGAAAAATCCAGGTTCGAAAGACTAGGGATATTTACTTATTCTCATGAAGAAAACACCCATTCTTACAGTATGAAGGACGATATACCTGAAGAAGTGAAACAAGAAAGGGCCAACCGCGTAATGCAGATACAGGAAGAGATTTCTCTGGAAAACAACCAGAAAAAAATAGGCAAGACTTTAAAAGTATTAATTGACAGAAAAGAGAGCGGCAATTTTATTGGGAGAACAGAATACGATTCTCCAGAAGTAGATAATGAGGTGCACATTGATGCAAAAGAAAACTATCTAAGAATAGGAGACTTTGCACAAGTAAAAATCACCGATGCTACTGAATTTGATTTATACGGGGAACCTGTTAGTCAGTAATTATTGTTGTCAAAATTTCTGGTCAAAAAGAGTTACCTATTCTCTCTTTTCTACCAAAGCTGATTAAATCAACATATGGACACCTTAGAAAAAGCAGACTGTTTACTAACAAAAATACCATTTGAAAAGACTAACAGCTTTTCTAAGTTTTTCCTCGACTATATTTCAGGCACTCCTATTCTCGATAAGTTTCACAACGGTCTTCCAACAAGTGAAAACCTTCTATCTCAAATCGATAAAAGGGATTTTCCTTCAGCACATCGCAAAGTGTTAACAAAGGTTCTAGAAAGACAATATGTTAACATTGAGGCCTCAGAACAAACGAAGCAGAACATTGACTCGCTAGAGTCAGAAAACACATACACAATTACTACGGGCCATCAATTGAACATTTTCACTGGCCCTCTTTATGTCATATACAAAATTGTATCGGTAATAAGAGCCTGTGAAGAGTTAAAGAAACTCAGACCTGATTGCAATTTTGTTCCTGTTTACTGGATGGCTAGTGAAGATCATGACTTTGAGGAAATTGATCACTTCAGATTCAATGGTAAGGAGTTCACTTGGAAAACAGATCAAAAAGGAGCCGTTGGTAGATTTAGCTCTAAGTCCATAAATCACATTTTTGACGAGATAGCAGGTTTACCAGACTTTTTTTCAAACGCCTACCTTAAGCAAGAAAACCTGGCTTCTGCAGTCCAGTTCTATATGAACTCACTTTTTGGCCAATATGGCCTTGTAGTTATTGATGCTGACGACAAAGATTTAAAGTCACTTTTCACTCCAGTGATAGAGGCTGATATCTTTGACCATATTTCAGAGCAGAAAGTAGTTGAGACTACTGATGAGTTGGGTTCATCGGGCTATAAAACACAAGTTCATCCAAGAGAAATCAATTTCTTCTACCTGAAATCAGACATCCGTTCCAGAATAGTAAAGAATACGGAAAACTATGAAGTTCTGGATACTGACATTTCATTTACTTCAGAAGAAATGGAGCAGGAGATTAAAGAGTTTCCTGAAAGGTTTAGTCCCAATGTAGTTCTAAGGCCTTTGTATCAGGAATTCCTACTCCCAAATTTAGCTTATGTGGGTGGGCCATCTGAACTCGTATACTGGCTTCAGTTAAAAGATGTGTTCGATCATTTCGAAACATGTTTTCCACTCTTAATGCCAAGAAACTTTGCGGGAGTTCTGACTACCAGCTTGCTCAAAAAGTTCAAAAAATCAGGATTGGCTTTTGAGGATATCTTCAAGGACGAAAATGAGCTGGTGAAGGAAAAGGTAATAGAAAACACTACTTACAAGCTGGATTTAAATGAACAGAAACAAAGGCTTAAGTCACTGTTCAAGGAAGCATACGATCAGGCTATTGAGATTGATAAAGGGTTAGACAAGCTAGTACTTGCTGAGTTAAGAAAATCTGAAAAGAACCTGGAAAAAATCGAAAACAAGATTCTCAAAGCAGAACGAAGGAATCAGGAAGTGCTTGTCAATAGAATTTATTCCCTCAAAGAAGCCCTCTTTCCGGGTGGAACTCCTCAGGAAAGGAAAGACAATTTCCTCAATTTCTACCTGAGCAATAATAAATTCATAGATTCATGTATGAAATCGTTCGATCCATTCGATTATCGTTTTCATTTGATTGAAGCACATGAATAAAGAAGTCCTGAGAGCCCTATTTCTTGAAAAAAGGAAAACACTTAGTTCAGTAGAGTTTCAAAAGCGTAACGACTTATTGTTTCAGCATGTGACTCAGTTCATTCAAGAAAATAAAGCGGCCTATCACTTTCATATATTCTTATCAATCCAGAGACATGTTGAACCAGATACATGGCCTATCTTCAGATACTTACTTCATGCTAAAAAGAATGTATACCTCTCAAAAACACACTTTAAACGGAAACAGTTAATACATTACAAAACTGATAACGAAGATCACATTGTGGTTAGCAAATTTGGCATTCCAGAACCCAGTAGTGGAGTTAAGGCAAGCCCTTCTCTTTTCGATATAGTATTTGTTCCACTGATTAGTTTTGACACGTTGGGAAACAGAATAGGCTATGGAGCGGGTTTGTATGACAGGTTTTTGAGTGAAACACGTGAAGACTGTTTAAAAGTAGGAGTGGCTATTACCCCTCCTCTCGACAACATAGATTATACTAACGCTTACGATGTGAAAATTGATTATTGCATTTCGCACCTCGGTATTGATAAACTCAAATAAAAAACGTCATTCCCATAAACTGAGAATGACGTTTTAAACTTTAAAGCAAATAGTTTTCTTTATCTGGAGCCACTGACTTTGAGAAGCTTTATAGATGCCTTTACTGCTCCATTAGAAGCTTTCAATATATAAAGGCCATCAGGAGAATTTGTTAAATCTAGCTCAACCTGATCTCCACTATTGTAACCCGCTATTGACTTCACAACCATGTTCTTTCCTTGACGATCTACAACTTGCATTTCGAAATCACCAATGAAACTATTTGGGAAAGCAAGGTTAAACACTCCGTTCGAAGGATTAGCGTCAACAATTATACTCTGTACATTTCTTAGCAGTGGATCATCAATAGACGTAACCACGTTCTGTATTGTATAAGTCTCGTCACTAGAAGTAGTTCCATCGAAAGCATTACCTGCTTTGTCTTGAATATCTTGTCCGGCAACAAAGTCTAAACCAACAGTTCCATCTTCTGTGATATCTGTTACAACCACGCTGTAAACTCCAGGTGATGTTTCTGTAACAGTACCTAAAGTAGATGTCGCAGAACCTGCTGCTACGGCAAAGTCACTAGCATCAACATTGTTAACTGCCTCTGTAAAAGTTACAGTAAATGTTACCTCATTCTGATTAGTAACTTCTGTATTAGGTGTACCTCTGGTGATTGCAGCACCAGGTGCAGTGTTATCCGTGATGTTGTAAGTCTCTTGAGATAGAATGGTTCCGCTAAATGCATTATCTGCTTCATCAGTAATGTCAGTTCCTGAAGCCACTCCAAGACCTAGTTGACCCGATCCCCCGATACTATTTACAGTAACATCAAATACAGTTCCTACTGTGCTTTCCGTTACAGCTCCAATCACACCACTTGCAGTGCCCGTAGTCTGAAAGTCTGCAGCATCAACACTCTTAACAGTCTCTGAAAACGTAACTCTGAATTGTACGGATGTATTACTTGTATTCTCATCTGTTGGATTCAAGCGAGTTATTGTGGATACGTCCGGCCCTGTTCCATCAAGACCTAACACGACTGTATTAGACAAACCACTCGTTTCTTGTGAGGTAAATAATTGTAGTTGGTAAGAACCTCCATCTGTAACAGTCAGTTCATCCGTGTTTTCTCCGTCAATAATCTGCCCATTCTTTAACCAGCGATAGCCAAGTGGTTTGTTAGTGTCAAAAGAAACATTGCCTCTCATTACTACTTGCGTACCATTATTTTGGAATGAATAGTTGATGTGAGCATTAACACCTACATCATATCCACCAATAAACACTCCATTACCATGTGTACTGATCATTACCAAACCTTCTACTGGTCTTACACGGATGTTTGAAACCACAATATTTCCGATAGTATTAACTCCTTGCTGTTCCCATACCGTTTGGTCACCTTTTAACTCTGTAGTCATAAAGAGCCCAACAGACGTGCCTGCAAAATAATAGTAACCACCGTTACCATCAGGCATTACTTCTATAGATCTAATAGAAGGACCAGCTCCAGATCCATCCGCATTCTCCTCCAGATTACCAGAAATTGAAGACCAGTTATCTCCTCCATCGCTAGACATCCATATGCTCACTATATTGTAGTTAGAGAAGGCTACAAATACTCTGTCTGCATCCTTAGGATCGACAGCAATTCCAACTACGTTTCCATTAGGCATGTTGCCTCTATTCAAGGTAATTATCTCTGTATTGGCATCAATATTCTTTGTATCAGCAATTTTATAGAGTCCCCCTGTTCTAGTTCCGAAATACAAAACTCCTTCAGGATCAGTTGACGGTGTAATGGCAGATATAAACTGATTTACCAATGTAGCGGGGCCAGAAAGTTCTATCCAATCTCCAGCTCTTGGGTTAGTTCTAATGTCGTTAGCTACGAAAAGCTTTCCCCTCCCGGCTACAAATAACTGATCTTGGTTAACCGGGTTGTAGTTATAAGGATTAATAAACAGAAAATCATCATCGTCACTTGATGGAGTAATTGTTCCTTGGTTTTGATATTGATTGCTATTATCCAATTGATATCGTCTCAAGACACCTCTTTGTAATGAGGCATATAATGAATTATATGTAATTGCAGCAAACGAACCATCTCCTCCGAAAACATCTTGCCATGCATCCTGGTCTCCCTCAGTAAACCTGGCAAAAGTGCTATTATCCTGCATACCACCAACTACCTGAGGGTCGCCAATATTATAGTTATGGATGTCAGCATGGTAGAATTGAGTTGTCAAATATCCATTATTCAATGATTGCCACACTACAGAAACAGTAGAAGTTGAACTACCAGCCACAGTATTGTCATTAGTCATGTGAATTCCTCCATCACTAGCTGTTAGCATTTTATTAGGATCAGAGTCAAAAAACACTCCAGCATGCTGATCAGGATGGTGGTTTGGATACTGAGGAAAGCTATTTGAATTTCCATCTTCTCGATATCCACCTATTTGTTTGTTTGTAGCAGAAGTACCAAAGCCATTTGAGGATCTTATAATATTTGTACCTCCAAGATAAATTAGCTGATCATTTGATGGGTGAACTGCAACATAAAGGTCATACCCTCCTTGAGTTGCATGGCCTTCTCCCGTATCAGAAGAGGCATCTATATTAGCCGAAAGATCTGTCCAAGTATCGTTTAGATCATTAAATACGAATAGCTGACTATTACCTGCTAAATAAACTAAATTTTCATCTGATGGATCAATTCCCAACTCCAATCTAGAGTTGGTTCCGTTTAAACCAGGAGGATCAATATTTGTCCAGTTTTCACCATCATCCGACATAAAAACACCATCTTCTGCATTTCCTCCATTGAAACTCGAATTGCCAATAGTGGCGAATACTTTACCAGCAGAGGTGATCACAACATCACACATATTACCGCCAGTATTTTGATCGCCAAGCACCACATTGAAAGTGGCAAAACCATCGGTACTTTTTATAATCTGACTAGAACCAGCAGCATAAATTTCGGTACCACTTGCATTGGAATAGTCAATTGCCAATTCATCAATCAGGGTGAAATCATCACCTGAGGTAATTACATCTGTACCAGAGGTTCCATTTACTGCAGTGGTTGCTATCAGAGACCAGCTATCACCATTATCTGTAGATTTATAAATACCATTTCCCTGATAAAATGCACCTGAAGCAGAGGCAGAATTACCTCTTCGCTCGCCAGTAGAGTAATACCATTCATCCGTTTTTCCCGTTCTTCTGTCCTGAACTATATCAGATACAGCCGGATGCTGTTGCAAACCTGTGGTTCTGGTCCATGAAGTGCCCTGGTTGGTCGTTTTCCATACGCCACCTGCTATGCCACCTGCTAGAATAATGTTTTCATCATCTTTATCTATACCAACTGCCCTGGTTCGTCCACCAACATTGAATGGCCCTACATTTCTAAATGGTTGTGCTTCTGCAGTTCCAGCTGCGGCAGAGCCAACATCAGAACCAGCAACACTACTTGGTTGTACATTAACTGATCTATTCAATGAGCTTTCTGCAAAGGCAATTTCTCTTTCTCTTATTCCTCTTGGAATCTTACCAGTAGTCGGGTCTGCTAATTGACCTATTTCAAACTCAAGTCTGTCTATAGGGTTTTCGGTTTCAGAGTCATTATCATCAGATTCAACAAATTCATAGCTATCAACGCTTGGTGCTTTGTAATCTTGAGAAACAAGGTATGGAGACTCTAAATTGCTTGTGTTCTCGAAGTACAAGTAACCCAATACACAAACACATAAAATTGATGCAATTGATATTTTTCTTTTCATAGTATGGTGTTATTCGGTAATCATGCTAATTGTCAGCTTATCCCCATCACGATTAATTGGGGTAAGTGCATCTAATATGACCTCGTTGTTCTTTTTGAATCTGACCTGACCTGGAGAGACTAGCAAAACTTCCTCTCCTACTTTGGGTTCAACTGAGGCAAAAGTTGCCCCATAATTGATAACCTCTAAGACTTTAAAATCATATTGCCACCTATCTCCTACCTTTTTACCTCTGGAAAGTAGTTTACCCTTTAATCTAACTACATCCTTATTAATATTTGAAGCATGAGCTTCAATGACTCCATCGGAATTTGTAGAATAATTAGTAGTATTTTTTGAGGCAGAACAGCCTACAAACAAAACAGTAATAACAAGTGCTGAAAAGAAGTGTCTCAGCGTTTTAAGCAATTGATCGTTCATCCTAAATTAGTTAGTAGCGAAATATACAATTTATATTGAAGACCCTTAAAAAAAGAAACCTTATTAATAATCTCTCGTAGAAAAAATTAAGAATACTTATGACTGGTTTTCAACAAGTTAACAAACCAACAAAGTCCTAAATCAGCTACCACAACTAATAAAACTTCTCTCTTAAATTGTCGTTGTGGTAACAGGTATAAATTTTATTTCACTCCTTGATTAAGATATAACTACCGTCCATCCAAAAAGGAACAGCAATATTGAAGGTTAATTTTAACCTATATAGAAACTCCTCTCACCATCTCTTTTTTACCTGGGGGGCCAGGCAAAGTCTCTACTTGCATATTCAATTGGGAAAGATCTCTTTTGAATTGTCCTTTGGCACAATAAGTCACCAATACTCCTGAACTATTCATTAACGAGGCAACACGTTTTAACAACTCAAAAGTCCACATCTCTGATTGTTTGCTTGGAGCAAAAGCATCATAATAGATAAGATCGAATTTTTTCTCGGATTGGAATCCCTGTAACTGAGTCTGACATTTCAAAAAACTAAATCTGGGATTAATGGTGTGCTCTTTTTCCCATTCTAAGCTATGTAATGCAATAAAATCATCTCGTGTAATTCCATCTATTAGCTCAGCATACTTCAACTCTGCTAGTACACTTTGATCAATGGGGAATGGCTCAAGTGTTACATATTCAATTTTAGAAGAATCCTGTTTTAAAGACTCAACTTGCGTAAGAAGTGCATTAAGCCCGGTTCCAAAACCTACTTCTAATATCCTTATATGCTTCTTTCTTTGTCGGTGTAAATAATTCAACCCATGTTCAATGAACACATGTTTAGATTCAGTTAATGCACCATGAAAAGAGTGGTAAGTTTCGTTGAGTTCAGCATTATAAAGAGACTGTGAACCATCTTCAGTTTGTATAATTTTTAAAGATGTCATCCTTTCTGAATGAGTACTGTGGCATACGCAGCAACTCCTTCTTTCTTACCCACAAAGCCAAGTTTCTCGGTTGTAGTTGCTTTTATTGAAATATCCTCCTCATCAATACTCATTACTTCACTCAGGCATGATTTCATAGCTGGGATATGAGGGTTTACTTTTGGTGCTTGAAGACAGATAGTGGAATCAATATTTCCGACTTCATAGCCTTTCGAGCGAATTAGCGCCATCACTTCTTTCAAAAGTATCTTGCTGTCGATACCCTTGAACTTAGGATCCTGATCTGAGAAATGATAACCTATATCCCTCATGTTGGCAGCCCCCAAAAGCGCATCACAAATTACATGAATCAGTACATCAGCATCAGAGTGCCCCACTGCTCCATGCGTATGGGGTATTTCTATTCCTCCTAGCCAGAATTCCTCACCTTCTGCCAACTGATGTACATCATACCCAAAGCCAACTCTTATTTTCATTCTACTACTTTTTCGATTTATACCTTAAGACCGAAGCATTTTCTCTAACAAGTATTCTGTTAGCCGCATTCATTATATCTTCAATATCAACTGACCTCACTTTTTCAACTTCAGCATTAACCAAATTAGCATCGCCCAACATTTCTGCATAAGCAAGATTCATAGCGCGGTTTAACAACTCCATTTCAGAAAAAACCAAAGTAGACTCAGCTTTGTTTTTTACTTTTCGGAGCTCCGCCTCATTAAGGCCATTTGATTTAAACTCTTCAATTACTAACCAGACCATTTTCTCTGCAGCCTCAAGTTCATAGCTGTCATTCAACTTACCTTGAATAACCAATAATCCTGGATCAATTGATCCCATTACGTAAGCGCTCAAAGAATTAAACACCTGATTTTCTTCAACCAGCTTTTTATAAAGTCTACTCGATTTTCCTCTACCCAGCACATCACTGAGAAGGTCTTCAGTATAATATTCAGCATCCTTTCTGCCCGACATATGAAAAGTCATATATAGTGCATCAACAGGTACGTTTTCTTCCACCTCCAGCAGCCTGTACTCTTCTTGCTCCGGTTCTATTGGAAGTTTTCTTTCTGTTACTTTACCTGACGGAATTGGTCCAAACCATTTGTTAGAAAGTTCTTTTACCTGATCCAGAGTTATATCTCCAGCAACTACCAACACAGCATTATTCGGGAGGTAATACTTATAAAAGAAGCTTTTAACATCTTCCATAGTGGCCTCTTCAATATGTGCTATTTTTTCACCTATCGTTGGCCATTTATAAGGGTGATCTTTGTAAGCTAATGGCCTTAGTTTAAGCCATACATCTCCATATGGTTGATTGAGATACCTTTGCTTAAATTCTTCTATCACAACAGATCTTTGTACTTCAAGCACTTTAGGGTCAAAAGACAAACTCAACATCCGATCAGATTCCAGCCAAAAGGCTGTCTCAATATTTGCCGAGGGTAGTGTTATATAATAGTTAGTAATATCGTTGGACGTGAAAGCATTATTATCTCCGCCTACAAACTGCAAAGGCTCATCAAAAGAGTCTATGTTTTTAGATCCACCGAACATGAGGTGTTCGAACAGGTGAGCAAAACCCGTTTTTTCAGGTTGCTCGTCTCTGGCCCCCACCTTATAAAGGAGGTTGACCACAGCTACAGGAGAAGTATGGTCTTCATGAACCAACACTTTCAATCCATTCTCTAAAACAAAACTATCAAATGCTATCATCACAGGAAGGTGAGCGAAATTAAAAATATGATCTTTAATTTTTGCAATAGCCGCATTACTTTAATTTTGCCCCTCTACATATCCAACCATGAGATTCAAAAAAACAGGTTACTCAGAAAAGGAACTTCTCCACCTCTACGAACAGATACTCCGACCTCGAATGATAGAGGAAAAAATGCTGATTTTATTGAGGCAAGGAAAAATTAGCAAGTGGTTTTCAGGAATAGGCCAAGAAGCCGTTTCAGTTGGTGCCGTCAGTGCCATTGACCAAGATGAATTCATTCTGCCAATGCACAGAAACCTTGGTGTATTCACAGGAAGAAATATTCCTTATAGTAGGCTTTTTGCTCAATTTCAGGGTAAAATGAGTGGTTTCACAAAGGGTAGAGATCGTTCATTTCATTTCGGAACGAAAGAGCATCATATAGTGGGTATGATATCTCATTTAGGCCCTCAAATGGCGCTGGCTGATGGTATTGCGCTCGCAAATAAATTAAAGGAAGAAAAGAAAGCCACTTTGGTTTTTACCGGAGATGGAGCTAGCTCAGAAGGAGACTTTCACGAAGCGCTCAATGTAGCTGCTGTCTGGGATCTTCCAGTAATCTTTGTAATAGAGAATAATGGTTATGGCCTTTCTACTCCAAGCGAAGAACAATTCAGATTCAAGCATTTTATTGATAAAGGTCCTGCATATGGCATAAAAGCCGTTCAAGTCGATGGCAATAACCTGTTAGAGGTACATAGAACAATAAAAGAATTAGCCAATGAAATAAGGCAAGACCCTAAACCTGTCATTCTGGAAGCTATGACATTTCGAATGAGAGGACATGAAGAAGCCAGCGGCACTAAATATGTTCCTAAAAAACTCATGGAACATTGGGCAAAGAAAGACCCAGTCGACAATTATGAACAATACCTGATTAAACAAGGAATACTCAACGAAGAGTCTATCACAGAAATTAGGAAAACAATTAAAAAAGATATCGAAGAAGGTTTGAAAACTGCTTATGCCGAAAACTTACCAGAAGCAAATACAAGCACTGAGATAGACAATACCTTCTCTCCTTTCGACCAGGTAGTGCACTCACCTGTAAGTGAAGCCAATTCAGATAAACGCTTTGTAGATGCCATATCGGATGGCCTTAAACAAAGTATGGAAAAACACCCTAACCTGGTGATTATGGGACAGGACATTGCTGATTATGGAGGTGTCTTTAAAGTAACAGAGGGGTTTATCGATCTATTCGGTAAAGATAGAGTAAGAAACACCCCACTGTGCGAATCTGCTATAATTGGAACAGGACTTGGTCTATGTATTAATGGATACAAAGCCGTTGTTGAAATGCAATTTGGTGACTTCGTTACCTGTGGATTTAATCAGATTGTTAATAACCTTGCCAAAATTCATTACCGTTGGGGTCAAAATGCAGATGTTGTAGTTAGGATGCCAACCGGTGCTGGTGTTGGAGCAGGGCCATTCCATTCTCAATCAAACGAAGCTTGGTTTTTCCATACACCAGGCTTAAAGATCGTTTACCCATCCAATGCACATGATGCTAAAGGTATGCTGAGTGCCGCCATTGAAGAACCTAACCCTTATCTGTTTTTTGAGCACAAAGCACTTTACCGCTCACACAGCCAGGAAATTCCTGACGACTATTATACCATTCCGATTGGAAAAGCCGCTTTAGCCAGTTCCGGAGAAGATTTGACAATCGTTACTTATGGTATGGGAGTTCATTGGGCTTTAGAGGCAATATCTTCACTAGAAGGCATTTCAGCCGACATTGTAGATTTGCGCACCTTGTTACCTTGGGATAAAGAATCGGTAGAACAGTCTGTTAAGAAAACAAACAAGGTACTTGTGTTGCACGAAGATACTTTGATTGGGGGCATAGGAGCTGAAATTGCAGCTTGGATAAGCGAACATTGCTTTGAACATTTGGATGCTCCTGTGGTTCGTGAAGCCAGCCTTGACACCCCGGTTCCTTTTAGCAAGCCTTTGGAAGAGAACTTTTTACCTCAGAAAAGACTTGTTGAGAAACTGAAAAGGTTAATTGAATACTAAAACATGTTTTGGAGCAAAAGCAAAAAGCTAGCAGAAGGTATTGATTGGAACATACTGAAAAGCGAAGAACAGTTAAAAGAACTAATAGTTGAAAGCAAAGAGCAACCGATACTAATTTATAAGCATAGTACACGGTGTAGTATTTCAGGAATGGTACTGGAAAGACTGGAAAGATCATGGAGTAAGGACGGGAACCCTATAAAGCCTTACTTTTTGGATTTAATAGCTCTCCGATCACTTTCAAATGCTGTAGCTGAAACTTTCAGGATTTACCATGAGTCTCCTCAGGTGATTTTAATTAAGAATGGTGAAGCTATTTATGACGCATCGCACATGTCTATTTCATTTAGTATGATAAAAGATGCTGCTTTGTCATAGCTGCTTTATCAAGCTCTAAAGGATTTATAAATAATTGGGTATACAAAAGGGGCTTAAAGCCCCTTCCTTTTATCTAATATGATATAGTCCAACAACCATCTACCCAAACTCGAGTGCCATTGAATCTCTCATATCTACCAGGCACCCACCTGTGATTAGCTCTTCTAACCATCCATCTGCCATTTACCCATACATCTCTGTCTAATCGAGGACTATATCGCCAGTGACCTGCTACCCAAATATGTCGTCTACTCGGTCTATAACTTCTATCAACAACAACTCTTCTTCCTCTTCTGAAATCGTAGTCATAGTAAACCCTTGAGGGGTAGCCATATGTGTCTGAATATCCATGGTTTCTCCACCCAGTATTCCTATACACTCTTCTGTCAACAACTCTTTGGGTTCTTTGCCCCCTAAATCTTTCCTGTTTCTGTTTTTTTCGGCCATCCTTTTTATTCCTAAAAGCCTCTTCTCTCCCTGGCCTTCTGTCTTCATTCCTTTTACGCTGTGCCATCATTTCAGGCGACAGTCCAACGAACGACAGTATCATTATTATTAGTAAAGCTTTTTTCATAACCTTGACATTTATGTTTACAATTCATCCCAAGGTCCGGACCATTATTAATGCATTGACGTGGGTAAATCCATTACCATGCCAAAAAACAAGAAAGTCAATATATTGCTACCACAAATAGCCCGTAAGGGAGTGAAAAAAGCTCAAACGATATAAAGAAAATTACTGCTTTGTCCAGATTTCTCTGATTGGATTTCCAGTGGAACTTTTACCGCTATGATCCCATTTGTTTCCCTCCACTTTATAATTAAAAGTTAAATCCGCTCCAACACGGTCAGAATTTCTGGAGAAAAACTCAATATGCTCTGAGTATTTGCCGTCCTTTAAGTTTATAGTACCTCCACCGGTGCCAGAAAATTGTTTGGTCTCAGGATTAAAGGCTGCCCATTGAAAACGACTTCCCGTAATCATTTTAATCGTTTTTCTGGCGCCTTGCCTCATTGCAGTCATTTGTCCATTCCTCATTCTATCTGTAATACGCCATGCACCAGCTAAATCACCCTGCCCATGATCAATACGCCTCATCACCATTTTAACATCGCTACCATTAACAGTAAATTCGAATGTAACCTTGTTAGCCCTAAGGCTGGCAGTTATATCATAAGTATCTCCAATTGCTTCTGTGTTCCAAGTATTAAATTCAGAAGTAAATGATATTTTATTCCCCATTATCTGAATAGCCCCACCCTGACTACCTACAAATTCTTTTTTCTCAATATCGAACTCCGTGTAAAAAGCATAGGGTTCCTGAATCAAAAGAACACCTCTGTGAGCAAGAGCTTGTCCATTTTGTGTTTCTACTTCCCAAGCCCCCTCCAGTGCGCTCATTGAATGTGTTTCATTAATGTCCGCACCAATTGTTAAAGAGAAAAACAAGACGAAAACTACCGCTAAAACCTTCATAATCTTTACTTTAGATAATAAATTAAGAAATTTCAGCGAAAAAAGTAATACCAATTTCACCAATGGCAATAGGCTAATCCAGGAAAAAGAAGTGCAGCTTTGTAGCCAGGCATTTAAATAATGAATGAAATTTAATTACAAGTCTTTGTAAATATTTGAAATACACCTATCTTTGCATCCCAATTTAGAAAGCATAGAGTAAATGGCAAATCATAAGTCAGCATTAAAAAGAATCAGATCAAACGAAGCTAAGCGTTTGAGAAACAGATATCAGAGCAAAACTACTCGTACTTATATCAAGAGATTGAGAGGCACTACTGATAAAGGTGAAGCTCAAGAGCTTTTAAAGAAAGTAATCAGCATGCTCGACAAGCTTGCTAAAAGAAATATTATTCATAAAAACAAGGCAGCTAATAACAAGTCTAAGCTTACTAAACTTGTGAACAGCTTGTAATAGCCTTAATAGAAAAAATTCGAAAGCCGGATCATACTCTGATTCGGCTTTTTTTGTATCTGGTCATTTTTTTACCTCCTCTTATCCAATTATTTCTTCTTTTCGCTCCGAATGGAGAAGAGATTGAAAATACTCAAATGGGCAAAGGAAGATCGCCCCAGAGAAAAACTGGAAATCAAAGGCAAATCAGCATTATCAGATGCCGAGCTCATTGCCATACTTATAGGGTCTGGTTCTAAAGAATATACTGCTGTAGACCTGTCCAAACACATACTATCTACAGTAGACAATGACTTAAATGCATTAGCCAAGCTAGGAATTAAAGAACTAGTTAGGTTCAAAGGAATAGGCAAGGCAAAGGCAATTGCCATTGTAAGTGCTCTGGAACTAGGTCGTAGAAGAAAATTCACACTTAGAGAATCCAGGCCACAGATTCAAAGCTCACAGGATGTTTATCAGTTGATGACTGCAGATTTAATGGATCAGCCAACAGAACAGTTTTGGGTTGTCACACTAAATAGGAGTAACAGAGTACTGAACAAAAAGGCTGTTAGTTTAGGAGGGGTATCTGGTACCCTCGTGGATCCAAAGGTTATTTTTAAAATTGCGCTGGAAGAATTAGCAAGCGGAATCATACTTATACATAATCATCCAAGCGGCAATCTGAAACCAAGTCGAGCTGACAAAAAGTTAACTGAGAAGCTCGTGTCAGCTGGAAAACTACTCGAAATACCAGTGCTAGATCACCTTATATACGGGGATGATGGCTACTTTAGCTTTGCTGACGAATCCTTACTATAAACAGCGCTAACTTCTTCAATAGATACACCCCATTAATATTTCATTTTCAATTGAATGGGGGCTAAATTCGCATTGTTTTCAGTGCACCCATAAGCTCTTACAGATGAAGCGAAATACTATTTTCGGAATATTAGTTATAGCCATAGTGGCAGTTACTATTTTAAACTTCCTTACAGTTGGGGAAAGTACAGAAGATTATCAAAATAGAATTGAAACAGACAGGAAAGACAAAGATGGTCAAATGCTCTCCAACTCATCCCCTTTACTTGAAGAAGACAAGCAAGGTTTTAAAGGGTTGAACTACTATCCTATTGATGAATCATTCAAAGTAACTGCAAGACTCACCTTGATTAAAAACAAACAACCTATTTTCATTCCTTCAACTACCGGAGAACAACTCAAGTACATACCTTTTGCGTATGCCGATTTCAAACTAAAGGGAATTGAACAAAGAGTTATAATTTATCAGGATTGGGAAGAAAAGGACCAAAACAAATTATCTCTAATGTTTGCTGATGAAACCAGTGCTGTAGACACCTACGGTGGCGGCAGATATATTGACGTTCAGTACCGCAACACAAATGCCGTTACAATAGATTTCAATACCGCCTATAACCCTTATTGTCACTACAATCCCGATTATAGTTGCCCGATCCCTCCAAGGGAAAACCTATTGAACGTTGCAGTAAACGCAGGCGAAAAGCTTTATAAAATTGACTAAAGAGATAATTGCAAAAGCTAAATCCTTAATTTTGGCTTTCTGTATAAAAGAGCAATTCCAGATTAATGAAGATTTCCCTTAATTGGCTTAAGCAATACATTGAATTACCTGAATCTCCAAAAGAAATAGGAGACCTTTTGACACATGGCGGACTTGAAGTTGAAGGGCTTGAAGAAGTTGAAAGCGTAAAAGGAGGACTTAGAGGCTTAGTGATTGGCGAGGTGCTAACTTGCGAGAAACACCCAAATGCTGATAAACTCAGTGTTACCACTGTTGACATTGGTACAGAAGAGCCATCTCCAATTGTATGTGGAGCTCCAAATGTTGCAGCAGGACAAAAAGTAATTATTGCTACAGTCAATGCAATGTTATACCCAACTTCTGGTGAGCCTTTTAAAATTAAGAAAGCCAAAATCAGGGGTGAACTATCTCAGGGAATGATTTGTGCCGAAGATGAAATAGGCTTAGGGCAATCTCATGAGGGCATATTGGTCTTGGATACAGATTTACCTAATGGAACTCCTGCTGCTAATTATTTTAACCTTGAATCTGATTTTGTCTACGAAATTGGTCTTACGCCAAACAGAGCAGATGCAGCCTCCCACTTGGGAACAGCAAGAGACTTGAAGGCTTTATTTAAAAGAGAGATCACTATGCCTCCTGTAGACCAATTCAAGGTTGACAGTGCTGATAATGCTATTCAGGTTACAGTTGAAAACACGGAAGCCTGTCCGAGGTACTCTGCGTTAACCATTTCTGGTGTTAAAGTCTCAGAATCTCCCGAATGGCTCAAAACCAAACTCAATGCCATTGGAATAGCACCTACCAACAATGTTGTTGATGTCACCAACTATGTTCTCCATAGTCTTGGTCAACCTATGCACGCTTTTGATGCAAAAGCCATTACAGGTAATCAGGTGATTGTTAAGACCATGCCTCAAGGCACAAAATTCACAACACTTGATGAAAAAGAAAGGAGCCTGTCTGCACATGACCTTATGATCTGTAACCAGGAAGATGGCATGTGCATAGCAGGTGTATTTGGTGGAATAAAGTCAGGTGTTAACGAAACAACTACAGAAATTTTCCTCGAAAGTGCATACTTCTCTCCAGATTATGTAAGGAAAACCGCACAAACACATCAGCTAAAAACTGATGCAAGCTTTAGATATGAAAGAGGAACAGATCCAAACATTACTGTTTATGCCCTCAAATATGCTGCCCTGCTTATCCAGGAAGTAGCAGGAGGAAAAATAACATCCGATATCACCGATATATATCCTAAGCCTGTTTCTGATTTTATTGTGCCTGTAAAGTATAATAAAGTCAATTCGTTAATTGGAAAAGATTTAAATAAAGAAACGATTAAAGAAATCCTTACCAACCTGGACATCTCTGTCCAGAATGAGGATGACCAAGGGTTCACAGCAGTTGTTCCTCCATACCGTGTAGACGTACAAAGAGAAGCCGATATTACTGAAGAGGTACTTAGAATCTATGGCTATAATAACATTGCGCTAGATGATACGCTAAGCAGCACGTTCCTGTCTGAATTTCCAAAAAGAGATGCTGATGCTATTCAAATGGAAATCTCCAGACTACTTATGGGAGCCGGCTATAATGAAATCGTAACCAACTCGCTCACAAAGCATAACTATGCTGAAAGTACCGAAAGCATTAATAGTGATGAAGATGTTCGTATCCTTAATTACCTTAGCGAAGATCTGAATGTAATGCGTCAAAGCCTTGCATTCAATGGATTAGAGGTTATTGACAGGAACATTAAACGGAGACAAACAAATCTCAGTCTGTTTGAATTTGGAAGAACGTATCATAAAGTAAATGAAAAGTACAAAGAGCGTGAAAAACTAACTATTTTCATTACCGGGGAAAGCCAGACTGAAAACTGGTTAGAGAAACAAAGACCTATTCAATACCATGACCTGCTTCAGGTAATAAGTCAGTTATTGAATAAGTTTGGAATTGAACAATATGAAACCGCTGATGTTCAAAGCGACCTTTTCGCGTATGGACTAACCATATCAACTGGAAAAAAACCATTAGTTAGTTTAGGTAAGCTCAACCCTGCCATTGTCAGTAAAAATAACATCAGCCAGGAAGTATTCATGGCAGACTTCGATTGGGACTTTATGAAATCCCTATATGTACTCGATATGGACTTTAAACCGATATCTAAATTCCCTGAAGTAAAGCGAGACTTATCATTAGTTGTTGACAAAGCCATTAATTTTGACCAGATTAGAAAACTGGCTTTAAAATTGGAAAGACAGTTGATCACAAAAACTGCTGTCTTTGATGTTTACGAAGGTGATAAAATTGAGAAAAACCAAAAGGCATATGCGGTAAGTTTCTATTTACAAGACCAGGAAAAAACATTGACCGACAAGGTTATTGACAAAACAATGAACCGGTTGATGCAAGGTTTTGAAAAAGAACTTGGTGCAATAATCAGAAAATAATGGCAACTGAAACAATTGATACAAAACTTCAAAGTCTGGAAAACAACATTAAAAGCCTCATTAGAGCGCATAACAGCGAAAAAGAAGCTAAAGATCAATTGCAGTTAAAAAATAATCTACTTCAAGAAGAAGTAGAAGGCCTTAAACGCCAATTAACTGATTTTCAAAATCAGTATAAAATCGCTAAAATTGTATCAAGCACTACAGTAGAGAAGGAAGAATCTACTGAGTTGAAACATAAATTAAACGAGTACATTAAAGAGATAGACAGGTGTATTGCACACTTGAGCTAAGCCAATAAATAAATGGATCTTCTATCAGTAAAATTAAAAATAGGAGACCGCGAGTACCCAATGAAGGTGAAACCGGACGAAGAGGAAAGGGTACGCAATGCAGGCAAATACATAAATGATCGACTAAAATCTTATCGAAGTAAGTTCGGTATAGACGACAAAGAAGATTTGCTGGCCATGGTCGCTTTCGACTGCATGGTTGACAAATTAAAAAGTGACGAATCTTCAAGCGCTGTTGACAGTTCTTCAGAAGATAGAATTGAATCACTAAATCAAATGATCAAAGAATCCCTCTCTTAAAACTCCGTTTCTTCTCGATTTTTCCGCTCTACATAGATGATATACACCTATGGGAGATACACTTACACTAATACTGACTGGCGTTGCCGCATTAGCCATTGGCGTTTTTTTAGGCCGAATTGTGCTTCAAAAGGCTAATAAAAAAGTCTTGTCAGAACTTGATGAAAAGGGAAAGCTACTGATAAAGGAAGCTGAAATCACGGCTGAAAGCATCAAAAAGGATAAGATCCTTGAAGCTAAAGAGAAGTACCTCAAGATAAAAGCCGACTTTGAAGACGAAGCTAATCGAAAGAAAAATCAAATAATTTCCAATGAGAACAAGCTCAAACAAAGAGAGTCCAAAGTATCTAAGCAGCTTGAAGAAATCAATAGAAAAGAAGCTGAAGTAGACAGCCTTCGCGAAAATGTTGAGGCACAACTGGAGATTGTAAAGAAAAGAAAAGATGAGCTTGAAAGTAAAGTTGAGGCCAAAGTAAAAGCACTGGAGAAGGTCGCCAATTTATCTGCTGACGAAGCTAGAGAACAACTCATGGAAACCCTTAAAGATGAGGCTGAATCAAAAGCCTCAGCTCTGGTAAAAGATATCATAGATGAAGCCAAGCTATCAGGAGCTAAAGAAGCTAAAAAGATTGTCATAGAATCGATTCAAAGAACTGCTACTGAGCACGCCATTGAAAACTGCGTTTCAATTTTCAACATTGAAAATGATGATGTTAAGGGTAAGATAATTGGGCGTGAAGGACGTAACATTAGAGCTCTAGAAGCCGCTACTGGAGTAGAAATTATTGTAGACGATACACCAGAAGCTATTATCATTTCTGGCTTTGATCCGGTAAGAAGAGAAATTGCAAGACTTTCTCTACACAGGCTCGTAACAGATGGAAGAATACACCCTGCAAGAATTGAGGAGATTGTATCAAAGACGACCAAGAACATTGAAGAAGAAATTTCAGAAATCGGTGAAAGGACTGTAATTGATTTAGGAATTCATGGCCTACATCCTGAACTAATCAAGATGGTTGGCCGTATGCGTTTCAGGTCTTCTTATGGTCAAAATCTATTACAGCACTCCAGAGAAGTAGCCAATCTATGCTCTACAATGGCTTCAGAATTAGGACTTAATGCAAAGCGGGCTAAAAGAGCAGGTCTTCTTCATGATATTGGAAAAGTCTGGCCAGAAGAGCCCGAATTACCTCATGCAGTATTAGGTATGGAGCTGGCTAAGAAATACAAGGAGCACCCCGAAGTATGCAATGCTATAGGTGCCCACCACGATGAGGTAGAAATGACTTCAATGATCTCTCCACTAGTTCAAGCTTGTGACGCCATATCTGGCGCCAGGCCTGGTGCTAGAAGAGAAGTGATGGAGTCTTATATCAAGCGCTTGAAAGATCTTGAGAACCTTGCACTAAGCTTTGATGGCGTTAACAAATGCTATGCAATCCAGGCAGGGCGCGAGTTAAGAGTAATGGTAGATGCCGAATCAGTAACAGACTCAAAAGCAGGACAGTTATCATTTGATATTTCTCAGAAAATCGAAAAAGAGATGCAGTACCCGGGCCAAATCAAGGTTACTGTTATTCGGGAAATGAGAGCGGTCAATTACGCAAAATAGGACATAAAGACTTACTATTAGAAAAGCGAAAGTTCGATAGAGCTTTCGCTTTTTTAGATTCTGGAATCTAAAAAACTTTCAATTTTCTCAAAAAATACCCAAAAGTAGGTATTGTCGCCTAACTGATAAACCGCCAACTTTGAAATAGTCAGTAAAGATTCAATAGTAGTCTGATTTAGTTGAGTCTCTTGGATATGGGGCCACATAAGGTGGCCCCTATTCTCTTAACAAGTATGTTAACACATACACACGCACTTTGTCACAGATCACAATTCAACCAAAATAATTTAGTCATGAACTATATTTCAAAGGCGATACAAAAAGTCTCGAAGCAATTTGAGTTATTCTTACTGCTTCTTGTTATCGCTCTGATTCTGTTATTTTAATGACCCGTCCTGAAATAAGTTGACGGTTTTTAAATAGATTTAAATGGAACCCTTGGGGATACCCTCAAGGGTTTTGTTATGTATAAAGTTAGGAGTTTGATAATTAAGACTTAGGTGTGGTCTAGAATTATTGTAAGTTTCAATAGATTCTTTGATCAACAGCTCCAAATCTTTTCCATTATTACATTTCTCAACTAAGAACTCTGTTTTGAGTATGCCATTGACTCTCTCAGCCAGAGCATTCTGGTAACAGTCATATCCATCTGTCATTGAAGGTATGATCATGCTATTGTCTAGTTCTTTCTGATAAACCGATGAACAGTATTGTAGGCCTCTGTCTGAATGATGAATAAGCTCTGCTGTACCAAGCCTATGCTTTACAGCCATTTTCAAGGCTTTTACAACCTGTTTTGCCTCCATATCGTCACTGAGGTGATAGCCCATGATCTTTCTGCTATAGGCATCGGTTACCAATGAAAGATAATGCGTCTTTTCCCTGCTTTTCACATAGGTGATATCACTGACAAATACTTCTTCTGGGCGGACCGGTTTTCTATCTTTGAACAGATTCGGGTATTTCTTTAACCAATGCTTACTATGGGTAGTTTTAGTGTAGTTCTTCTTGGGCTTGATCAGTAACTGTTCTGACCTTAAATAGCCAAAAAAGGCATCCCTGCCTAATTTAATACCTTCCCTTACAAATTCTTCTTTTAACAGGTAATAGAGTTTTCTGGTACCTATACGAGGCATTCGCATCCTTATACTTTCTACAAGCGGTTTGACCTTAGCTAGTTCAACAGCCCTGCATTGAGCACGCTGCCTTGATTGGTATACCGCTTGTCTACTGATCCCAAACAGTCGACAGCTTAGTGATAAACTCACTTGTTGCTCTTCTCGGATGCGCCAGATTGTTTGGGTAACACCTTTTTTCTGATTGAAGTACCGTGTTCTTTATCTGAAATATCAATAGCCATGTTTAGAATCCTATTCTTTAGGCGTTCATTGGATAACTCTTGTTCTAAACGTTTGATCTTTTGGGCTGGTGTCTCTTTTGATCTGGGCATTGCTGTTAGTGGGTTTCTCCAGTCTAAACTACCATGTTTTCTTAACCACACCAAAACGGTACTCCTACCTTGGATACCATATGCTTTCTGGGCTTGCTTATAGGTCATTTCACCTTTTTCTACTTGGGAAACTACTGCCAATTTAAAGCCTAGATTGTAATCTCGTTGAGTACGCTTTTCCCCAACAGATAAACTGCGTTCATCCTTTTTCATTTATAAGTCAAAATTGTGTCAACTTATTTCAGGACGAGACATAAAGTGCAATAAAAAAGCCCCTCTAAAAGGGGCTTTCTTTAAAACATATAGATAGTTTCTTATTATTTAAGTACTTGAGCCATTGTTTCACCAATATCAGCTGGTGACTTAGCTACATGGATACCACACTCAGCCATAATTCTCATCTTAGCTTCAGCAGTATCTTCAGCTCCACCAATAATAGCTCCAGCGTGCCCCATTCTTCTTCCAGGAGGTGCAGTTTGTCCGGCAATAAATCCTACAACAGGCTTCTTGTTTCCAGTTTCCTGAATATACTTTGCAGCTTGTGCCTCATAATTACCTCCAATCTCTCCTATCATAACGATAGCATCAGTCTCAGGATCTTCCATTAATAATTGTACAGCATCCTTAGTAGGCGTTCCTATGATAGGATCTCCGCCAATTCCTATTGCTGTTGAAATACCCAAACCAGCCTTAGCCAACTGATCAGCAGCTTCATAAGTCAAAGTTCCAGACTTTGAAACCAAGCCAACTCTACCTTTTTTGAAGACAAAGCCTGGCATAATCCCAACCTTAGCTTCTCCAGGAGTAATTACCCCTGGGCAATTAGGTCCTACAAGTGTCACATCTTTGCTTTTGATATATTCCTTAGCATATATCATATCCTTAACAGGAATACCTTCAGTTATTGCAATAATAACCTTGATACCGGCATCTGCCGCTTCCATAATTGCATCAGCTGCAAAGGCAGGTGGCACAAATATGATCGAAACATTTGCTCCGGCTTTTTGTACAGCCTCTTCAACAGTATTAAAAACAGGCCTATCTAGGTGAGTCTGTCCTCCTTTTCCTGGAGTAACTCCTCCGACTACATTGGTACCATATTCAATCATTTGACCTGCATGGAAAGTACCTTCAGAACCGGTAAAACCCTGCACAATCACTCTGGAATCATTATTAACTAAAACACTCATAGAAGTGGATTTAAATTTGACGCAAAAATAGGATATAATATGGCTTGACCAAAAGGAATATTCATGAAGAAAAAGCCTTTGACAGACAACTTGCACCCATGAAACAACTTGTGTTCCGTTTAACAGTTTTTAACCAAAAAACACTTCCATCAACGAAACTATTTTTAACCTCTTAGCGTCTAATAAGCAGAAGTTAATTCTAAAAGAGAGTAGATAGAAGTAGTTGATCAGAATTAAATTCTTTTAGAAAGCGTTTTAAACATAGTTAGTTAGTTTTTAGTATTTTAAGGTTGAAAATGAAAAAGCCCCTGGATGGGGCTTTTTCTATTTGTATACTTTCCGAAATCATGGCAATTAAGAGCATTTAAACAAACACGCTAACCATATCCATAATTAACGGTTATACTTATCACACCTATTAGCAGGAATGGAATATGAATATTGTTTTCATTCCTCTATCTTTTGGATAAAAGTAGAAGTCCAGCTTTTACAATTATCAACTACTATTGAATCCACAATGAGACAGCCTGATTTTCATGGTGCCAGACTATTCGGTTTAATCGCAGGTCCAGCTTTGTTTACCTTAATCATTTTGTGGAGCCCAGAGTCAATGCTTAATCCTTTGGCATGGAAAGTTATTGCCACAGCTGCATGGATGATAGTATGGTGGATTACAGAAGCAGCACCTATTGCAGTTACCGCTTTGCTACCTATTGTCCTTTTTCCGCTCACCGGAGTTTTTACAATTGATGAGGCAACAGCACCTTACGCCAACAAAATTATCTTCCTGTTTATGGGAGGCTTTCTATTAGGGCTGGGAATGGAAAGACACAATCTTCACAAGAGGATAGCCCTAAATCTGATTAAGCTAACTGGTACAAACCCCAATGGAATAATTCTGGGTTTTATGCTTACCACAGCATTCATATCCATGTGGATAAGCAACACTGCCACAACAGTAATGATGCTTCCAATAGGTATATCAATTATAAATCTATTGGGCATTGAGCAAAACTCTGAAAAAGGCAAAAAGAGGTTCGCTCTTTCTTTAATGCTAGGGATTGCATACGCAGCCAATATTGGTGGGACTGCCACAATTATTGGAACCCCTCCAAATGTTGCCTGGGTTGGCTTCATGAATGATATGCTGGGAGTCGAGGTCACCTTTGCCAAGTATCTGACTGTAGGGCTTCCTATATGTATTATTATGCTAACCATTACCTACCTGCTCATCACAAGAGTATTGTACCCAAGTAGAATAAACAAGCTCTCTGAATCCGCTCAAGTAATAGACGATCAAATTGAATCTCTCGGGCAAATCAGCAGAGCCGAAAAACTGGTAGCGGTAATCTTTGTAACCACAGCCTTAGCATGGATTCTAAGAGGAAGTATCAACAATTGGCTCAATACAAATCTCTTGAATGACTCCATTATTGCCATAGCAGGAGGCATTCTAATGTTCATAACACCAATTAATATTAAGAAATCTAAGTTCTTAATGGAATGGGAGTACACTTCAAAACTCCCCTGGGGTATACTCTTGCTCTTTGGAGGTGGGCTCACCTTAGCCAAAGCAATGGAAAAATCAGACATAGTCCAGATAGTTGGTGAGTCAATAGCCGGTGGCAATGATATTTCTCTTGTACTACTTATAGCTGGATTAACTGCTTTCATGTTATTCATGACAGAAATAATGAGCAATGTGGCACTAACTGTAATTTTTGTTCCGGTTGTAATAGGTATTTCTGTAAGCCTGAACATCAACCCAATGTACTTGACTACTCCTGTAACATTGGCAGCCAGTTATGCCTTTATGATGCCTATATCTACACCTCCAAATGCCATTGTTTTTTCCAGTGGAATGATTCGCATAAAAGATATGATGAGAGCAGGCGTCTTACTCAATTTAATAGCTATAGCACTCCTTGTTATCCTATCACAAACTCTAATCCCATTGATTTACTAAAATGAAAGACTCTGCGGTTGTATTCGACAAAATTGTAAAGGAGAGGCGCTCAGTAAGAATCTATGATTTAGGGGCTCCATTTGATCACGGAGCTGTCAATCGTAGTCTAGAAAGGTCGGTACTTGCACCAAATAGTAGCAATATGCAATTGTGGGAATTCTATAGAATCAAGTCTCCGGAAGCCTTAAAAAAAGTGGCATGGATGTGCATGAATCAAAAAGCTGCAAAAACTGCAAGAGAGCTGGTTGTATTTGTGGTCAGAAGAGACTTATGGAAAAAAAGACAAAAAGTACTGCTTAAAGAAATAGAGAAGGTATATGCAGGCAGAACAGATAAGCAAGCAAAAAGAGCTATTGGGTATTACAAGAATCTTATTCCAAAGTATTACTTCTCAGACCCACTTGATATCTGGGGAATTATCAAAAAATGCATCTATTTCTTTGCCGGACTAAAACAACCCATGATTCGTCATGGCAACAGGGCGGACATTAGGATTTCCGTACACAAAAGTATGGCTTTGGCAGCTCAGAATTTCATGTTGAGTATGAAAGCTGAAGGCTTTGACACTTGCCCAATGGAAGGAATGGATGCAAAGCGCATCAAGAAATTTCTTAACCTTCCTAGAAAAGCAGAAGTTACAATGGTAATAGGATGCGGGCCAGCAGCAGAAAACGGTATCTATTCTGAAAGATTTCGAATTCCAAATGAGGAGATCATTTTCGAGGTATGAGAAACTAACACCCCTCCATTCATCACTAAATCATAAATTAAATTGAAAAAATTATCTATATTCAGATAATTCAAATCAACCTTAATTTATTTTAAATGGAAAATCAACAACCCTCAGAAGAGCAAAAGGAGCAAGAAACTGAAGTAGCAACTCAACCCGAAAGAATCACGGTAAGCGAAGCGAAAGTAGAGCAATTTAAAGAACAGCTGAAAGATGAACAGAATTTTCAATTAGCTGTTGGTATAGGAGCTCTTGCAGCTATAGTATCGGCCGTAATATGGGCCGCTATAACTATTGCAACTGAATACCAAATAGGCTATATGGCCGTGGCCGTAGGTTTTGTAGTCGGATATGCTGTTAGATATGCGGGTAAAGGAATTAATCAAGAGTTCGGAGTATTAGGTGCAATACTGGCTCTAGTTGGATGCTTATTAGGCAACCTGTTTAGTCAAGTTGGTTTTGCGGCTAACTACTATGAGGTAGGTATTTTCGAGGTATTTTCGGTTCTAAGCTTTGGAGCCATTATCGACATCATGAAAGAATCCTTTACTCCGATGGATCTTCTATTCTACGGAATCGCAGTTTATGAAGGATATAAGTTCGCTTTTCGCCAGCTTACAGAAGAAGAAATCAATGAGGCAATGCAACAATAACCCTCATTGAAACAGTATTGAAAAAAGAGGTGCAAAAGAGATCTTATCTCAACGAATTTGCGCCTTTTTTAATTACCATTCCCAAAACCAAAGCTCCAAAGACTCTAGGAAGATTGTTGAAAATAATACTATGAGAGCCATACATTAGGCTTTTATAGCAATACTATTTTAGCACAATCCTATATTATTTTACCGCTCTTCTATTTAACATTAACATGAACATAATTCGTAATTGTAAAATAACAATACTCAATTATTAGTTTTTATGATATTATATTCTTTTAGCATAATACTATTTATACCACATACTCTTTTGCCTTCTATTTTTTTGTCTTCTTCCTTTCATTACCCTACGATTCTTATAGATTAGAAGTATATTTTTTTAAACAATCTCTAAACTAAAATTACTTACTATGAAGAAAGTATTTCTGACACTACTAGTGTCAGTGCTTATGTGCATGTATGCACAGGCACAAGAACGTACTGTTTCTGGCAAGGTAACAGACGAAACTGGTCTGGGACTGCCAGGTGTGAGCATAATGCTCAAGGGTACCGGTCTTGGTGTTCCAACGAATGCCGATGGTACATACAAAATCTCCGTTCCCGGAGAGAACGCTATTTTGATTTTCAAATACATAGGTTACTCCACACAGGAGAAGACTGTAGGAAATCAAACCGTTATTAATGTTCAGTTATTACCTCAGGCTACCGATGCTGGCGAGGTAATTGTAACTGCATTAGGTATTACCCGAGAACAATCCAAGTTAGGTTATGCCGTACAGCAAGTAGGCTCTGATGACCTTAAAAACTCTGGTCAACAGAATGTTATCAGTGCATTACAAGGAAAAGTTGCAGGTGTGCAAATCAATGGATCAGGTGGTGAACCTGGAGCAGGTACAAACATTGTCATTCGAGGTATGACATCACTGAATTACTCAAACCAACCCCTGTTTGTTGTGGACGGAGTTCCAATCGACAACTCTTCACAAATAAATGGTCTGGGAGGAACGGCTTCTGCCAACAGGGCAGTTGACTTAAATCCAGATGAGATTGAGTCTATGAGTGTATTGAAAGGTGGTTCAGCCACTGCCTTATATGGTATCCGTGCAGCAAACGGGGCTATAATTATCACTACTAAGAAAGGCCAAAAAGGTTCTGGTTTGAAAATGGAGTATTCTTTCCGAAGATCAACTGAAAAACCGAACCAACTTCATGAAACCTCCTCATTATTTGCCCGTGGTAGAAACGGAGCCTATAGCAACGTAACACACTGGTCTTGGGGTCCGGCTTATGCAGGCAATCCAACTTTTCCAGCCGGTACAACACTAGACTTAAATGGAGATGGCACCTCTGAAGATGTAGGTGGCCAAGCAATCCCCAGATACGCTGACAACTATAAGCGATTCTGGCAAAATGGAAGTACCACAAACCACAATCTTTCTATTTCAGGAGGTGGCGAAAGGAATGCCTTCTTTGTTTCATTCGGTCGTTTAGCCTCAGAAGGAATTTCTCCAAACAATGACTACGACAGGAATTCCTTCTTGGTAAATGCCAGTCAGGACATCAACGATCGTTTAACTATTTCTGCAAAGGCAAACTATATCAATACCGGAGGTAGACGTTTCAGAACTGCCAGTGGAATCCTGGAAGGACTTGGTTACTGGCACAGCATGTGGGATGTTAATGCTTACCCTTGGAAGAGTGAAAATGGAAACAAAACCTGGTTTAGTAACGGTGTTCCACATCCTCAATGGATTGTTAATGAAGAAGGGGAAGACTGGAGGCTAAACAGACTTATAGCCAACGTTAGTGCTAATTACAAAGTAAACGAGTGGATTAACTTCGGCCTTACTGGAGGTATTGATATATACACTGAAAAAAGACTGGAAACAAGACCAATCAGTTCTGTGAATACTGCCAGTAACCTTGGAGACATCACCGATATGAGGTTAACTAACCAAGATATTAATGTCGATTTTATTACCAGAGGAAATGGCCTTTTAGGTGAGGACTTTGACCTCAGCTACATTGCCGGTGTTAATGTCTATAAAACTAAGTATGATAGACAAACAGGTACTGGTACAACTTTCGTGTTACCAGGTTTTTTCAATGTAAACAATACCGTTACTCAGCAAGCCAGTACTTGGCAATCAGAGAAAATGCTGATAGGTATCTACGGAGACATCACCTTGGGCTGGAGAGATATGCTCTATCTTGGAATAACTGGTCGTAACGACTGGTCTTCTACACTACCACTAGACAACAATAGCTTTTTCTACCCATCCATAAACACTGGATTTATTGTTAGTGAAGTGGTAGATCAGAGCTGGCTTAGTTTTTT
Source organism: uncultured Roseivirga sp. (assembly GCA_947493005.1). Classification (GTDB taxonomy): domain Bacteria; phylum Bacteroidota; class Bacteroidia; order Cytophagales; family Cyclobacteriaceae; genus Roseivirga. The sequence continues at coordinate 330,625 of CANLOY010000005.1, read as the reverse complement.
GAAAGTTAGAGCCTCTTATGCTGAAACGGCAAATGATGCTCCAATCAATTCACTAAACGATACGTTCTCGCCTCAGACTCCGAATATCTTCGATTTAACCAGGTTTACCACCTCAAACCAAAAGCGTAACCCTAATTTGAAACCAGAACGTACTCAAGAATTTGAGGTTGGTTTTGATGCCAGATTTTTTAACAACAAAATAAGTCTGGACATGTCTTACTACACTAAGAAGTCAATCGATCAGATTTTCACGTTGCCTTTACCTACCACAACAGGGTATAGCTCTAGGCTTGTGAATTTAGGAGAGGTAAGCAACAAAGGAGTTGAGGCAATAATGACTATCAATGATCCTGTGAAGGTAAATGGCTTACAGTGGTCTACATCTTTCAATTTCACCAAAAATGTTGGTAATGTTGACAAGCTTGGACCTGGAGTAGACAGACTCATTCTTGCCAATGGCTGGTGGTCCAATACTCAAGCAGTAGCTTTTGAAGGAGAACCTCTTGGAGCTCTTTATGGTTACCCTTATGCGCGATATGGAGTTACTACCGATGATCCTAACTTCTTGTCTGCCCCATTGAGAGTAGACAATAATGGCCTCCCTATTCAGAACGGCACACGTATGGTATTAGGCAATACTACACCTGACTGGATTTTAGGTATCTCTGCTAACGCAAGCTTCAAAAACTTCGAAACTGGTTTTACCATCGACCGAAGACAGGGAGGAGACATTGTTAACGGTTTCAAAGCAAACCTGGTTTACTCAGGACTACACCCTGTCACTAACGACAGGTGGTATGCTGACAATGATCCGCATGCTAACGCCAGAACAGATTTTAAAGGAGTTGATGAGAATGGAAACCCTGTTACTGTTTTAGGTGCATTAACTAACAACTTCTATTCTTCAGTTTACAGAAGGGTTGATGAAAACCTGATTGAGGATGGAAGCTGGTGGAAGCTGAGAAACGTTTATATCGGATACACTTTGCCTACTCGTTTTCTGGAGAACACTCCTATTCAAAGTGTTAATCTAAGGTTCAGTGCCAGAAACATAATCATTAAGACCAATTATACTGGAAATGACCCTGAGTTGAGTGCTCACGGAGTTGGTAATATCCAAGGCTTTGATGAATTGGTGATTCCTGGCTCTAAATCTTTCGAAATAAGTGCCAGAGTTAAGTTTAAGTAAGGACAAAAAAATTATCAATTATGAAATTTAATATAAAAACAGCTTTGTTGAGCACGTGCTGTGCCTTGTTCTTAGCAACAGGGTGCGAGGACGAGTTCAAAGACTTAAATACAAATAATAACGAGCCTGAGCAAGCTAGTCCTAATGTGGTATTAACTGCTGCTCTCGAAGATCAGATGAATGATTTTGGAGGAACAGGACTTGGATACATTGGTGTATTCAACCAGCACTTTGCGGGTAATCACGCCACCGGAGTAGATTATGATCAGTATATTTTGACTAACAACAGTTTCGCTGGTCAGTTCACAAATTCTTACCTCGGCCACCTCAAAGATTATCAGTACCTGATTAATGAAGGAGCTGATCTTGGAGCTTTGCACTATGCTGGAGTAGCCAAAATCATGACTGCCCTTTCATTAGGTACTTTATCGGATATGTATGGTAGTATTCCTTGGTCCAAAGCACTTGATGCTGATAACAATGCTGTAGAATACGATACACAAGAGAGTATATACACTGCCATTCAGTCTCTGCTTTCTGAAGGTATTACAGATTTGGGAGGTACTTCAACCATTGATTTGTCAAGAGGAGATTTTGTTTTTGGTGGCGATACCGACAAATGGATTGCTGCAGCACATTTATTAAGAGCTCGTTACTTTAATCATTTAAGTAAAAGAGACCCTATGGGATCAGCTACCAGTGCCCTTGCTGCTGTAGATGCAGCCAAAGCAGCCGGACTCACAAGCTCTGCTGGTGATTTGATACACCCATGGGAAGGTACTGCACAACACAGAAACCGTTGGAATTTGTTATATGAAAATAATCTGATCATTGCTTCTCAGAACTTCATGAACTATATGGTTAATAACAATGACCCAAGGCTAGAAGCATACTGGGACAACTTGGCTTTTGGTTCACCTCCGGTTAACGTTGGCTATGTTGGAAAACCACAGGGTTTTGGTACCGACAATACCAGTTACTCACCAGTGGGACCAGCCGGTTATTTTGGCCAGACAGACTCAGATCAATTCGTAGCCACGTACTTCGAACTTCTCTTCATTGAAGCAGAAGCGGCCATGAGATCTGGTAATGCAGCCAGAGCAGCAACTGCACTAAATGCAGCGGTAAGAGCTCAGGTAAACCAAGTAGTTAGCCATGCCAATGGACTGGCAAATGTTCCAGGTTACTTTACTGCTAATGCATCCTATACAGCCGGAACGGTAACTATGGAAGCTATTATGACTGAGAAATGGAAAGCCATGTTTACAATGGAGCTTGAAAGCTGGACAGATGTAAGAAGACACGACTATGCTTATCCAAACTGGTTAGTAATTCCTGCTGATGGTACTTCTGGCCCAGTTGCCAGTGAGTTCATCAGAAGGATTCTTTACCCTCAAGCAGAGCTTGATTTGAATACTGATAATGTTCCACCTAACGTGACGATTTTCCAACGTTTATGGTGGGACCAATAATTTATAAGTAGATTAGTTTAATTGAGAAAAGCCTGGTGTTATACACCGGGTTTTTTATTGGCTACTTTTTTCTCAAACTCATATCTGAATCACGCTTGGCCTTAAACTCAGATCCTTCATTCCATTGAGGAAAATAGGTTTCATTCGCTATGCGATAGCCCACATTAAAAAGTAGTTTCGCATCCTGAACTATACCCTTCAAATCCCATTCCTCCGGCATATAATTGTCCTGTGGCTGGTGATATCGCACTCCAAGGTATTCTTCGGTTTTCTTTTCAATAAACTCCACACCTTTCTCTTTAGATTCGAAAGAACCAGATGCATAAAGTGCTGGAATACCAACTTTGGCAAAATTGAAATGATCAGATCTGAAGAAGTAGCCTTTCCCAGGGTCTGGATCAGGAATTACATATCTCCCCTGCTTTTTAGCTTCGGCAGTCGCATATTTATCTAACTCTGATTGACCGTACCCAGTAATCGTAAGATCTTTCATTTCACCATAGGCAGGCAGCCCATCCATATTGATATTGGCTACAGTTTGGTTAGGGGGGTAAACAGGATTCTGACCATAATAGGCTGAGCCTAATAAACCTTGCTCTTCGGCAGTTACAAAAAGAAAAACAACAGACCTTTCAGGCTTCTGCTCCAGGCTCGCAAAGGCCTCTGCAATCGCTAACATGCCCGTCACTCCTGTTGCGTTATCATGTGCTCCATTATAAATCGAATCTCCATCAATTGGCTCACCAACTCCCAAATGGTCCCAGTGTGCTGAATAGATTATGTATTCATCAGGACGTTCGCTACCCTTCACGATGCCCACCACATTTCTGGACATGTCTTTCTTTATCTCATTGGTTACGCTAACACTAGCTTTTAACCCCAAAGAAACAGGCTTGAAATCTTTACTCTTAGCCATTTCAGAATAGTCTTTTATTCCAGCTTCCCTGAACAGTGCAACCGCGGTATTTCTGGTAATCCATCCTTGTATCGGACACATATATGGCGGGTTAGGATCATCAAGGTTCAATTTTGATCCCGTCCAGGAACTTTGCACAACCAACCAGGGATAACCAGCAGGTACAGTTTCATGCACAATTAACACTCCTGCAGCTCCTTGCCTGGCAGCTTCTTCATATTTGTATGTCCAACGACCATAATATGTCATTTGATCTCCTTTAAACAAGGACTCATCCCCTGAACCAAAACCTGGGTCATTTACCAATACCACTACAGTCTTCCCTTTTACATCAAGCCCTTCATAATCATTCCATCCATATTCAGGGGCTACAATGCCATAACCAGCATACACCAGTTCAGAATCTTTAATACTCACTTCTTCCTCCACTCTTTGCGTATACACAACTACATCTTTGTTAGTCTCAAAAGTCATTGTCTTTCCACCACCTTCGACTATCATAGTAGGTGACTGAGTACCTGTAATCTCCACCAAAGGAACATCTTGAAAGTAACTGCTGCCGTTTCCAGGCGCTACTCCCATGGCCTTCAATTCCGACTCCAAATAATGAACAGTTTTTTCCTCTCCTTCAGTAAAGGGCTTTCTCCCCATAAAGTCGTCCGAAGCCAGCACGCTCATGTGTTTATCAATAGTCAATGTATCAATGGAAACCTCTGGTACCTCAATCTGTTTTTCATTATTACAACTGAAGATGACAAGGCTCAATAGAGCAAATGGAAGTAATCTTTTCATATAGTTTGTATTAAACGCTTTCAAGATAAACGTTTTTTAAAAGCTTTGTTTAGGCTAAAAGAACTATATGATTAGTTTTAGGTCATGAACCATCTGAAAATTGTACTGAGCTACTTATTAATTCTAGTACCATCCTATGTTTTTAGCCAAAGCTATTCGGATATAGCCAATCAAAAGACTGGTAACTACAGTCTTGGAGATTCAAAAATTGTTGGCCTCTGGGAGGTGAATAAGGTTACTGTCGGGGAAGAAACACTAACACCAACGGCTAAATGGTTCCTCTTTCTGGCCGATGGCACATTATCTTCTGGAAATGGCTGGGTTCAGAGCATGCTAGGAAGCTACAATTACGATCAGGACACAAAGGAATTACTTCAGGCCAATCAAGGAGTTACAGATGAATATGGCCCATTCAAAGTATCAATAGAAGGGGATAAAATGACCTGGAAAAGAACTGAGGACGGTATGCCATTAAAAGTTAACTTGTCCAAAGTGGCTAAAAAACCATTGGCACCATGGGACAAAATTCAAAACCGATGGGTGGTAGATAAAGCTGAAGGCCTTCACCCTGAAACCGGTAAGTTGATTTCTCAGTATGTTATGGATCCCGATGTTTATTTCTTTATGTGGGATAGAGCTTATAGAAAGTTTGATAAAACAGGAAGAACCATTGAACGTGGAGTTTGGCATATAGGTGGACATTCTAACCAAGTATGGATTATTAACAATGCCGATAATGTCAGAACCAGATGGACACTTGAGTTACTAGATGATCAAATGATTTGGACTAAAAAAAGTGAAAAAGAAACACTTAAAGTGTACCTAAAGAAAGAGCTTTAGTATCAGGCTATGAAATAAGGGAATAGAAGCCTAAACTAAAATATCCCTAACTTCAATGTTACATTTAGGCTTAACCTGCCATGTCAAAGCGCTTTTTCATATGTACATTATTAGTATGCTTATTTGCATGTAATCCTGCAACAAAAGTTGGAACAAAGGATTCTAATGGAGCATTAATTGAAAACAAAATCCTCTTTCTAACTATAGAAGCCCGTAAATCTGGGTCAGAATTGTCATTTGAGATCGTAGGTCAACAATTGGTAGATGGTCGTATCAAAAAGCCCATGCCATCTCACTTAAATGTTCCAAATTATTTAAAGTTCGTTTTCAATGACATAAATGGGAAGTCAATAACCGAAGTAGCTATTGAAAACCCATTGACAAAATCAGTGGAAGTACCTGAGGAAAATGGTTCTTTCTCACGTCAGAAACTCAACCTTGATAAGTCATCTATTGTTCTACGTATCCAATACACAAAAAAAGTGGATACTATTTCAATCCTTGATGAATCTGAAGAATTGGTTTCAACCTTAAAAGTTAAGCTATGAGGTTAAAGTTCATCATACTATCTCTCTTTATAATTACAAACCTTTCCATTGGGCAGACATTCCCTACCGATACTCTGGTGTTTAATGGTGCTGGCGAAAACAGAATCAATCTTGTTTTTCTAGGTGATGGGTATTTAGAAGAAGACCAAGGAAAATACATAACTGATGTTGAAAATATATTAGTTCAGCTATTCGATGAGACTCCCTTTAAAGAGTATAGCAAGCATTTCAATGTAATAGCCATCAAGGTCCCATCTAACGAAAGAGGTGCAGCAAGAGACCCCAGCCAACTAATCGACAATTACTTTGGCAGCACTTATAATTTCTCAGGTATAGACAGATTACTGGTTCCTACAAAAAACGATAAAGTATCCTCTGTTCTGGCGAGTAATTTTCCTCAATTCGATCAAGCCTTCGTACTTGTAAACGATGATAAGTATGGAGGAAGTGGCGGGTGGCTCGCAACTTCATCGACCAATGCCGCAGCAGGAGAAATTGCAATTCATGAAATCGGTCATTCCTTGGCAAACCTTTCCGATGAATACTGGGCAGGAAGCCAGTATGCGAGAGAAACAGCAAATATGACAAAGCAATCTAATAAAGAACTGGTAAGATGGAAGAATTGGGTTGATGAATTGGATATAGGTATTTATCCGCACTCAGGAGACGCTACTTGGTTTAAACCACACCAGAATTGTAAAATGCAATTCCTTGGGGCTCCGTTCTGTGCAGTTTGTAAAGAGACCTTTATCACTGTTTTTCACAATTTCACCTCACATATAGATGAATACACTCCTGAAACTCAAAGTGGACTGAATGATCCGAATGGTTTTGAGGTCATGCCACTAACACCTGATCCTAATACGCTAAAGACATGGTGGCTTTTAAATAACGATACGCTTAGTAAAAACAGCAACACTGTTTCAGTATCAACTAATCGATTTATAAATGGCCCAAACGAGTTAAAACTAACTATTGTGGACACTACACTTTTATCAAGACAAGATCAATTAGTCGCGCAGTCCATTACCTGGACTTTGGATAGAACTACAAACCCAATTGATATTTCTAGTAGAATAAGAACTTTTGCGCTGGATAGAAAAGATTTAGACCCCGATATTGTCACCGGAATAGAAGATCCGTTTATTCAGGAAATCGAGTTCAGCGCATTTCCAAATCCAACTGTAGATGAGCTAACCGTGAAGTTCAATAACACCACTAAAGTCAATTTCAACATGAAATTAGTTGACCTCAATGGCAAGGTTTACAATACAGTTGAAGATAAGGAACTACTCCCAGGTAATCAGGAGTTCCATATCAATACAAAACCACTGAATAAGGGTGTTTTTCTGCTTCAGTTAAATCTCGGAAATAGGTTAGTAATACATAAAGTACTTAAGTAAGTAACCTCTCAATACTCGGGTCTCATTACTCAATACTCTTTAATACCCGTACTTATTCTTCCACATTGCTCTAAGGCGTTTGCGCATATCCTCTTCCCTTGCATTCTTTCCAGGGTCATATAGCTTGGTGCCTTTAATTTCATCTGGAAGAAATTCCTGTTCAACAAAGTTGCCAGGAAAGTCGTGCGAATATTTGTACCCTTTACCATAACCTTCTTCCTTCATCAGTTTTGTAGGTGCATTTCGGATAGCTAAAGGGACTGGCAAATCCCCGGTTTTTCTTACCAGACTCTGCGCATGGTTTATTGCCAAATACGCAGCGTTACTTTTAGCGGAAGAAGCCAAATAAGTCACCGTTTGAGAAAGTATTATTCGCCCTTCAGGGTAGCCAATTAGGTTTACCGCCTGAAAAGCATTGGTAGCAATGACCAATGCTGTTGGATTTGCATTGCCTATATCCTCTGAGGCAAGTATCACCAACCTTCTGGCAATAAACTTAATATCCTCTCCTCCTTCTATCATTCTGGCCAGATAGTAAACAGCCGCATTCGGGTCACTTCCTCTTATAGATTTAATAAAAGCGGAAATAATATCGTAATGTTGATCACCCGATTTATCGTAAATAGCTACACGTTGCTGGGCTATGTCTGTCACCTGATCATCTGTTATCACTACGGATTCCCCTCCTATGCTCTCAACAACTAAATCGAACAAATTCAGTAGCTTGCGGGCATCTCCGCCAGAAATACTGAAAAGCGCCTGAGTTTCTTTAATGTCTACCTTTTTCTTACTTAGAAGCTCGTCCTTTTCCAACGCTGTTTCAACCAACCTTGTCAAATCATCTTTAGATAAAGCTTTCAGTGTATAGACTTGAGATCTGGATAAAAGTGCAGAGTTAACCTCAAAAGAAGGGTTTTCTGTAGTAGCTCCAATCAAAGTGATATCACCCTTTTCTACTGCTCCAAGTAAGGCATCCTGTTGGGATTTATTAAACCTGTGAATTTCATCAATAAAGAGAATTGTCCTTGATTGGAATTTAGCACGTTGAATTACCTCACGCACTTCCTTTACTCCCGAGCTAATGGCGCTCAAAGAAATGAATGGCGCTTTCACAGCATTTGCGATAATATTTGCAATAGTAGTTTTGCCTACACCTGGAGGTCCCCATAAAATCATAGAGGGAATACTTCCAGATTCAATCGCCCTTCTCAATACACCATTCTTACCCACCAAATGCTCCTGACCTATAAGGTCATCAAGGGTTTTGGGGCGAATGCGTTCGGCAAGTGGTTTATGAGAGAAATCCATTCCCTGAAATTAGGAATGTTGTGGATTAAATTTCAGGCAATGAACAAGAATTCATTGCCTGAAATATTTTTTTTATTCTCTATGTAATAACATAACTGGATTAATCCTTGATGCTCCAATGGTTTTTACACTAACACTGAGTAAGCTTAGTAACAAAATAGCCAAACCTGGAACTACAAAGAACAATACACCAAGTGTAATTCTGTAAGGAAAAGCGTCCAACCATATTTGCACTGCCCAAATAGAAAGTGGCGTAGCGATAAGAGAAGCTAAAACAATCAGTATGACAAAATCCTTGTTTAAGTGATTAACAATAGTTATCACTTTAGCACCTAACACTTTGCGTATACCAATTTCTTTGCTGCGCGAAATAGTGATAAATGAGGATAGACTATACAAACCAATGCCTGCAATCAAAATGGCAATAAGTGCAAAGAAACCGAATGACCTGCCAAATCTCTCTTCTTGCTCATAATTCTTCACAAAGTGATCGTCCAGAAAAAAGTAATCAAATGGATTACCGGGGAAAACTGAAGCAAAAACCTCTTCAACTTCTTGCAGGTTTTCCTGAATAGCCCCACCCTCCATTTTGATTAAGTGATAATCTAACCCCCAGCTTCTGGTTCGGATCATCATTGGCACCACCTCTGTCTTTAGACTGGTGTGGTGATAGTCTGAAATAACACCAATAATTGTTAGCCACTCATCTCCTTCATAGAGTCGCTCATTCAACAATTCATTCGGGTCTGTAACACCTAAAGCTTTCACAGCCGACTCATTCAGTATAACCGCTTTCTCATCGGTAGTTGTATTTCTAAAATCCCGACCGGCTATTACAGGAACATCCAAAGCCTTGAGGTAATCATATTCAACATAAATAGCCCTTGCTTCAATTTCATTCTCTTCATTCTCCGTGAGGTTTATATCCCTTTTTTTTCTCAAAACACTCCCTGGTATGGCATCTGTAACAGCATGGTTTTTTACAAAAGATTTATCTGACAATCTATTCTTAAACAGCGTTTTAACATCTCCCTTATCCTCTGTCAGCATATTCAGGTTGCCGGGCTTTGCTATCACCATAACCTGATCAGGTTCCATTCCTAAATCATTATTGATCATAAAATCTACCTGTTTCACTATGGCAAGTAATCCTGTAATCAAAAACACCGAAATACCTGCCTGAAATACAACCAAAACCTTTCTAACGATCAGACCATTTCCTGAAGTCTTGAATACACCTTTGAGCACGGTGACCGGCTTAAAACCAGAAAGAACTAATGCTGGATAAACTCCTGCTACTACACCTGAGACAAGAACAATACCTGCAATCATCAAGGTAAAGTTGATGTGGCCAAACAAATACCACTTGTTTGATACCGGCAGAAATTCATTAAAATAAGGGAATGCAAAGTTAAAAATGACAAGTCCTAAGGTAAAGGCCAGAAAGCCTGTGAAAACTGATTCAAAGAGAAACTGCCACACCAATTGCTTTCGTGTACCCCCTAAAACTTTCCGCATACCAGTTTCTTTTGCCCTTCCAAGTGCAGTTGCTGTTGTTAGGTTAATAAAGTTGACCCACGCCAATAGAAGCACAAACACACCAAGGATCATTAGAATATTCAACCTTGGTAAATCAGCAGTTGCTTTAACCTCTCCTCTTATAGCATTTGAAGTATGAATATCCGTTACAGGCATCAAGTTCAATTCGTAAGAATACCCTGGGTACCTGATTGGAGCGTTGATCATTTTTTCCAGAATCCCCGTTACTTCCGACTCTTTAGTATTAGGCATCAATTTCAGGTAAGTCAGAAAGTCATGTCTACCTTCCCAATCTTCATCGTATCTAAAACGTGCAGTCTTGCCTCTTTTTTCTTCTCTTGTAAAAAGAGTTTCGAAAGAGATTAGCATATCAAAGTCCAAATGAGAATCTCCGGGATAATCCTCAAACACTCCACTAACGGTAAGTACTTCATGATTTTCATCGTCATCATCAAAAACAATAGTTCTACCAGTTGCTAATGCTCCCTGAAAGTATTTCTGTTGTAAAGACTTTGAAATTATTACCTCATATGGTTCGTCCAGAACATAATCCGAATTCCCTTCGATTAGCGTAATTCCCAACAAATCCACAGTGGCAGGAGTAGCATGCATAATTCCACTTTCGTTGAAAGTATTTTTGCTATTCACGTCCAGACTGATAACACAGTTATTCGAGCTGCTGGTATTAAAAAGTTTAGCATAGGACACCACTTGAGGAACAAGTTCCAGTGCGGCTTTTCCAACTGCCGGAATAGCCTTTGCTGTTTCAAAAACAGTTGTAGTATCCTTCAAAAGAGTACTATTGACTCGATATAGGTTCTCATTCTCGGGTATAAAACTATCGTAGCTCTTTTCGAAAGTAACGTATTGAAAGATGGCCAGAAAGACCATAAAACCACAGCCTAATCCAAAGATGTTAGTAGCGGTTTGAAATTTGTTTCGCTTAAATGTGCGAAGTGTGACCTTTAAAGAAATCATATTTAAAAAATTAAGTTTGACCGTTGTTTTATTTTGAATTCGTATAAATCGTATTGCGGAGAAAGCGTCTAAAAAGTACCTTAAGGCAGCAATTGCCTTGTTTCCTTCTTCGACTCTCCAACAGTATATTTCATGAATATCACCTAGTACTTCATCCAGGTAATCTTTTCTACAAAACAGTTTGACCAACCATTCTGCAAACTTTGGGGGCGATATTGGTTTGTTCTTATTCATTAAGAAAGTTTCGGAACCATATCCCAGATCTGAGTTTTTACCTTTACTGCCTCTTCAGCACTACGATAACCAAGTTCAGTAGCCTCATACATCACTTTTCGTCTCCCCCCTCTCTGTGCTGAAGGGTCTCCTATGTATGATTTCAACATTTTCTTTTTCTCAAGCCGTTTCAACACCATTACCACTGCAGGTAGTGTAATTGACTTTTGTGTATGCTCTTCATAAACTTTTACTAATTCAGCCCCATATGATTCTCGCTCTCTTAAAACAAGTAAGAGAATCAACTCTTCTAAGGCTCCTAATGTCTGGTTCATAGTTAAATTTAAATTGTTAGGCGTGTTTTACTGTCTATATAATAAGTTTACTGGATTGGCTCTTGAAGCACTAATTGTCTTGATACTCACGCTTGCAAGGCTTATAAGTAAGATAGCCAAGCCTGGAACAATAAAGAATAGCAAACCAAGTGAGATCCTATACGGAAAGGCATTGAGCCAACTTTCCACTGCCCAAATGGAGAGCGGTGTGGCAATTAGTGTGGCTAGAAAAACGAGTATTATAAAATCTTTATTTAACTGATTAACAATTGTCTTTGCCCTGGCACCAAGCACCTTTCTTATTCCTATTTCCTTACTTCGAGATAGTGTAATAAATGAAGACAGACTAAAAAGACCAATACCAGAAATAAGTATAGCAATGATGGCAAAAAAACCAAAAGACTTTCCAAACCTCTCTTCTTGTTCATAGTTTTTAAGGACATGATCATTTAGAAAAAAGTATTTAAAAGGATTTCCTGGAAACAAATCCCTGAAAACCTCTTCTATTGCAGCAAGGTTATCTTGTCTTTTACCTCCTTCAATTTTGAGGAAATAATGATCAAAACTTCGAGACCGTGTCTTTATTGCCATTGGTAATACCCCACTCTTAAGGCTCTCATGATGATAGTCTGCTATAACACCAATTATACTTAACCAATCATTGCCATCATATAGTCTTTTACCAATTGCCTCTTCAACATTGCCAAAGCCTAACTCTCTTGTAGCTGACTCATTAAGGATAACAGATTCAGCATCGACCGTACTATTTCTGAAGTCTCGCCCTGCCAACAGTTCAATTCCCAAAACATCCAAATAATCGAATTCCACATTAACGCGCTGCACCTGTATTTCATTTTCTTCATCATTAGTGAGGTTAATATTCATGCCCCACCTGATAAAGTTGCCAGGTACAACATTGGCAGCTGCAAAATGACTAACAAATGATTTGTTGGACAAAGCCGTTTTTAATTGATCTTCTAGATCGACTGTTGTTCCTTTTGAGTGTAAATTACCCGGTATAGGAATCACCAATACCTGATCGGGCTTCATGCCTAAATCCTCATCAATCATATACTTGACCTGACTTACAACCGCTAGTACTCCAGTAATCAAAAAGATAGATATGCCTGCCTGCAGTACCACTAAGCTCTTTCGAACTGTCAAACCTTTCTTCGAGGTTTTGAAAACACCTTTTAAAACAGCAATTGGTTTAAATCCAGATAATATTAATGCTGGATAAACCCCTGCCAGTCCACCCGAGACAAAAACTATTGCTAATATCCAGCAGATAAAAGTATAATCCCTGAACAAATACCACTTATCCGAAACCGGTAAAAACTCATTTAAGAATGGAAAACTAAAACTGAACAGAATCAGCCCAATGATAAAAGCCAATACTCCTGTAAATACAGATTCAAACAAAAATTGCCACAGTAATTGATACCTTGTACCGCCTAGTATTTTTCTCACCCCAGTCTCTTTTGCTCGATTCAATGCATTGGCCGTAGTTAGATTAATAAAGTTTACCCAGGCAAGAAGTAAAACGAATACACCTACAAGCAACAGGGTATTCAATTTGGCCAAATCAACATTTGTCTTCACCTCGCCTCTCAAACCAGCAGACGTGTGCACATTTTTGATTGGAATTAAATCAAACTGATATGAATATTCAGGATAGGTTATATGCCCTGTAGCTATTTTTCCCATTTGTGATGCAACGGACTCAACATTGGCCTCAGGCGACAGTTGCAAATAGGTAAGAAAATCATACCTACCTCCCCAGGTATCTTCAAACCTAGCCTGACCATAGACCCCATTCTCATTAGCTCTTTTTCTAAGTGTTTCAAAAGAGATAAGAATATCAAAACTCAAATGTGAATTACCGGGAAAGTCTTCAAATACTCCTGAAACAGTAAGAACTTCATGATTCAAATCGTCATCATCAAATACAATTGTTTTACCAAGACCAGATGCACCATTAAAGTATTTCTTCTCAATCGACTTAGAAATTATAACTTCATATGGGTCATCTAGCACAGAGGCCGATTGCCCTTCTAACATAGAGATAGAAAGCATTTTTGGCAATGCCGAAGTGGCAAACATAACTCCCTTTTCTATGAAACTTATGTCAGAATTCTTGAAGCTAATAACACAGTTATTCTTAACACCTATGTTATATAGCTTGGCATATTCTTGGACATTAGCGACTTGGTCTTTAATGCCTTTACCTAAAGCTGCAAAACTCTCTGCACTCTCAAAACTCACAGTCGTATCTCGAAGGAGTCTACTGTTTACTCGATAGATGTTATCGGCATTGGGATTAAATGCATCATAGTTTTTCTCGAAAGAGACGTATTGAAATATGGCTAGAAAGACCATAAACCCACAAGCTAGACCAAATAGATTTACTGCAGTACTAAACTTGTTCTTCTTAAATGTGCGAAGTGTGACCTTTAATGAAATCATTGTTAAAAAATTAAGTTTGACCGTTGTTTTATTTTGAATTCGTATAAATCGTATTGCAGAAAAAGCATCCAGAAGATATCTAAGATTGGCAATTGCCTTATGTCCTTCCTCAACTCTCCAGCAGTATATCTCATGTAAATCCCCGAGAACTTCATCCTTATAGTCTTTCCTACAGAACCGTTTGACTAACCACTCGGAAAACTTTGGAGGCGATATTGGATTCTTATCTGACATTAAGACATTTTCGGAACCATGTCCCAGATTTGAGTTTTTACTTTTACTGCTTCCTCTGCACTTCGATAGCCAAGCTCAGTGGCCTCATACATGACTTTTCTTCTACCTCCCCTCTGTGCAGAAGGGTCTCCTGTATAGGATTTTAGCATCTTCTTTTTCTCAAGACGCTTTAATACCATCACCACCGCAGGAAGGGTAATTGACTTATGAGTATGCTCTTCGTAAATTTTGACTAGTTCCGCTCCGTAAGATTCTCGCTCTCTTAAAACGAGAAGCAAAATCAATTCTTCTAAAGCTCCTAATGTCTGGTTCATAATTTAAAATAGCTCATTACCTAAACACAAGTATACAAAACATTTGTTTATGTAATCGAATTATTAAGTAAATATTTGTTTAGGTAATTAAAAATTTGTGAATCATTCTTAATCAGAAAACTCAAAAACCTTCTCTTAACGCAGTTATAGCACTATATACTTCGATAATCTCGAGTGAATATTTTGTCTTCCACTCCCGAGGATTTTCTTCCGCTCCCTTAAAAGTTGCCCATTTCAAATACTACCTCACGTAAATTCGATCATTGAAAAACTCAAAATATTATGAAACAGATAACCTCATTAATCAAAACTTCCGTTGCGTTGATCATTCTGATAGCATCAGTTATACCATTACAAACTCAAGCTTTAACCGATCGTGCACCTGGCATCAAGGTAAAGGTTGTTGGCAAGGGTCAGCCAATCATTATGATTCCCGGACTTACCTGTGATGGTTCCGTTTGGGACGAAACCATAAAAGCAATGGGTAATCAATACGAATATCACGTAATGACTTTACCCGGCTTTGCTGGAAATGCTCCCCTTGAAGATGTTGAAGCCGGTTTCTTCAAACAAGTTGAAGCAATGGTACTGGATTATATTTCTGAAAATAAAATCAAGAAGCCTATTATAATGGGCCATAGCCTGGGTGGTTTTATGGCTTTGAACATTGCCATCAAAAGACCCAATCTCCCATCCAAATTGGTAATCGTGGACTCTTTACCTTACTTAACTCAAGTTCAAATGCCTCAGGCAACAAATCCCGAGCAAGCGAAGCAAATGGCAAAGCAAATGACGTCTATGGTTTTAGCAAGTGCCAATCAGCCCAGAGCCAACAAAGTTGCCTATCAAAAACAGATGCTTCAAACTATGATTATTAGTAAAGACAAGATTGAGATTGCTGCTGGCTGGGGTGCGGATAGTGACACACCTACGATTGCACAATCCATGTACGAGATGTACACCACAGACCTACGAGAAGATTTATCTAAAATCAAAGTACCCACCTTGGTATTAGGTGCATGGGTGGCATACAAACCTTATGGAAGCACTCGGGAAAGCACATTGAACATTTATAAAAGTCAATACGAAAAACATCCAAATGTCACTGTCGACATGACTGACATTGGAAACCACTTTATTATGTGGGATGACCCTGAGTTCTTTTATGGGTGGTTAAAGAAATTTCTCTAATTCAAACAATGAATGGTGGGTGATAAGTCATAAATTATCCACCATTCTCAATTCCTATGAGCAAGAAATTTATTTACTGGACCTGTCAAGTCATTGGCTGGCTTTTATATACTGGCTTTTCAATCGGAATGATTGCCATTTTTGGAGGGCAAGAAGCCATAAACACTTCGGTGCTGATTCTACAGTTCATAATTTTTCTGTACTTGCTCTTATATTCTCATCTCTTCAGGCTTTTCATATTAAAGCAACAGTGGATCTCGCTAAAAGTTATCCAGCTTATCCCAAGAATTTTGGCAGGCTCACTTTCTATGGCATTAATTGCTCAAGCATCCATCCACGCCACCATTTACTTAATTATTCCACTTGACGGCCTTACTCCTTTCAATTGGATCAGTTTTTCAGGTTATGTATTCAGTGTTCTTTTAGTTTTCATTCTATGGTCTGCAGTCTATTTTTCTATTAAACTCTTTAGAAAAAATCAACAGAGTGAACTTGAAAAGTTAGCATTAAAATCAGCACTTCAGGAAGCTGAGCTCATGGTTTTAAAGAACCAGATCAATCCTCACTTTCTTTTCAATGCATTAAACAATATCAGGTCATTAATCTTAACAGATCAGGATAGAGCTAGAAAAATGGTTACCCACATTTCAGACCTATTGCGTTACTCTATTCAGTTTAATGCATCTGAAAAAGTAACGCTGGAACAAGAGATTGAGATCGTTCAAGACTATTTACAGTTAGAGTCTGTGCAGTTTAATGACCGGCTTACCTACGTTATCAATATTGCTGAAGACACCAGGCACTTAAAGACACCTCCAATGGCCATTCAGCTTCTGGTTGAAAATGCCATTAAACACGGACTATCCGTTCAAAAAAATGGAGGATTCATCAGAGTTGATTCAAGCAGAGAAAGTGATGTGTTAATTATTAAGGTCACAAATACCGGGCAGCTCGGAATAAAAAAGAATAAGAGAGAAGGAATTGGTCTGACCAACCTTGTAGAGAGAATGAAAATACTTTTTGGTCCGTTTGCGGAGTTTGATCTACGAAATTCTTCGGATGAAACCGTAACTGCCTCACTTAAGATACCTATCCAATGAAAGCAATCATTGTAGATGACTCTAACCTCGCCAGGCAAGAGCTAAAACATCTTCTAAAATCATTCAGCGATATACAGGTTATTGGTGAAGCCGAAAATGCAGAACAAGCAGAAGCGCTTATTTCTGAAAAAAGGCCAGCGTTGATTTTTCTTGATATTCAAATGCCAGACAAAAGTGGTTTCGAACTGCTTGAAGAGCTTGATGAAGTTCCAGAAATAATCTTCACCACTGCCTACGACCAGTATGCCATGCAGGCTTTTGACCACAATGCACTGGATTACTTACAAAAACCAATCAAAGAGGACAGACTAGCCTTGGCCATAGAAAAGGCCAGTGACAAAATCAATCTACGGGCAAATGAGGAAAAGAAGAGTAAACAACTTGGGTTAGGAAAGCAGGTTTTCGTAAAAGATGGAGAGCAATGTTGGTTTGTGGACCTTTCGGATATACGAGTTCTGGAAATCATGGGAAGTTATACCAGAATCTATTTCAAAGAGCAAAAACCGATGATCCCGCGGTCATTAAATTATATGGAAGCCCGGCTAGACCCAGAGGTGTTTTTCAGGGCTAACAGACAGCAGATCATCAACTTAAAATACATAGAGAGAATAGAGCCTTGGTTTAGTGGAACACTCAAGGTCTACTTGAAAGATGGAGAAGAAATTGAGGTTTCAAGACGGCAAAGCATTAAATTTCGAGAAGTCATGAGCTTTTAGAAAAATGAAAAAACTGGTCACATTCGCATTGATATGCCTCTTTATCTCAAGTTGTCAATCGACTAAACATACCGAAGGAAGTCTTGAAGAGTTGAAATCTACACTATCCAGTTTTAACGAAGCCTTCTCCTCCGGAGATCTTGAATACCTAGATAAGCATACCACAAACAACTATACACATACCAATAGTAGCAGTAAAGCCTTTGGTAAAGCATCATGGTTCAAATATCTCCGAGGAAGAAAATCAAACATTGAAAATGGTACTTTGATTATGGAGAAATACGAAATGTCCGAAACAGACATTCAACTCTATACCAACTCCGCTATAATAACAGGGAAGGTCTTAACCAAAGGGATTAATAACCAAGAACCATTTGAACGTTCATTACGTGTTACACATTATTGGGTTTTTGAAGAGGGCCTTTGGAAGAGGGCTGGGTTTCATGATACACGAATAGAATAAACTATGGATATTTTTGGCGTTCAAAATCTCTGGCTCTTCATAGTCAGTTCAATTGTATTTGTAACCAGTCCTGGTATTGACACTATGCTGGTATTAAATAAATCAATGTCTGGCGGTAAAAAAGCCGGCATCTATACTTCACTTGGTGTCAGTACGGGCATTCTCTTTCATACCATTATTGGCGTTCTTGGGCTCTCACTGATAATAGCGCAAGCTTCCTATGTATTTACCATCATTAAAGTTGTGGGCGCTGCCTACTTAATCTACTTGGGAATAGTGAAGCTATGGAAACAGAAAGAAAGGATTACTAATTCGCAAAACTCCAATCAAGAAAGCTCCAAGAAAAGCTATTGGACAGGCGTCATTACAAATATTTTCAACCCAAAAGTAGCCATATTCTTCTTAGCGTTCTTCCCTCAATTCATTGACACCAATAGCAATGCAGTAGGAATTAGCTTTTTATTTCTGGGAAGTATATTTATGTGCCTAACTTTGCTTTGGTTTATAATTGTCAGCACATTGATATCTCTGTTTGCACCACTATTGACAAAAAGTAAAACAGCCAATAAATGGATTAACAGAGTATCAGGAGGCTTGTTTCTAGCCATGGGCTTAAAATTAGCCCTGACAAACAAGTAACACACCATTCACAATATGAATAGAGAAGAATTAACTGATAACCTACGTAAGTCATACACTTCATTTACCTCCTTTCTGGAATCTTTGAGTAAAGATGAGTTCGAATATGCTCCTGAATCTAAGTGGAGTGCGGGCCAGCAAGCAATCCATCTGATTAAGAGTACCAAACCTGTAGTTAAGGGGTTGGGTTATCCTAAATTTCTTATCAGCTATAAGTTCGGAAAAGCCAACAGGCAAAGTAAAAGCTATGACCAATTGGTAGAGCGATACCGAGAAAAGCTTGCTGCTAATACACGTCCAGCACCAAAAGCTTATGCTCCCGAAACAACAAAACATTCAGACCTTAAGAAACTGGTAAGCACTCAAAAGCAAATCATAGAAAAACTTGAAGAAAAGCTCTCTAAATGGAATGAAGAGCAAATGGATCAGTATGTTTTTCCTCATCCACTTTTGGGTAAGATTACAGTAAGAGAAGTGCTATACTTTACTATTTATCATGCAGAGCATCATCAAAATCTAATAAAGAGATATTTAAAAGGTGTATGAAAATTAAAAAAGGAGTACATCAACTTTCGTTAGTAGAACTTTTAACTGAAAGAGATAATATCCAGAGCTCTCAATCACCTCCAACACCTACTCCAAGAGAAGCTTTCCATGGCGCAAACACTAAAAGAAAAGCTTTTCAAGTACCATTCAAACAAGCCTTTCAATCTATTTTAAGTGATGAAATTTTGCCTGTAAAATCTATCTATCAACTAGAAGAAATAGACAGTGAAATTGAAAACAGAAGCCCAACGGAAGACGAATTAAAAGAGGCTGACAGAGTTAAGAATGTAATACAGAAAATCAGAAGGAACAGAGCAAATGAAGGGCTTTCTTTTTTTATGAAAGTCCTCATACTAATAATTCCCGAAATAGTGCTTTCACGGAAAAAGGATAGTGGCCCAAGCTTGGGCACTTGGGAGGATGAAGAATTGTTTCTAAAGCAAGCGGGTTACCAAAGGCAAGTTAAACAAAGATCTCGTTTGGCACTTATTGGGTTGGGAATAAGAATTCTTGTAATCATATTCATACTTGCACGGCACCATATTATGGAAACCTATTTTTAGTCTTTACCTCAAAAACTTTAAACAAACCGGAGTAGGCACTTCTTCAACATACCCAGTTTCTGATAATACTCCCGTTTCCTGATCTATCGCAAAAGTCACTATTGTGCCAGAATCCTGATTAGCGGCAAGCAAGAATTTACCAGATGGGTCAATCTCAAAATCCCTTGGCACCTTACCCATTGTAGACTGCCTTCCTGTTATCGATAGTTCACCCTGTTCACCAATTTTGAAAGAAATGATTTCGTTAATGTCTCCACGGTTAGAAGCATAAAGAAACTTTCCGCTTGGATGGACTTTAATTGCCCCACTCGCTGCAAACCTTTCGTCACCATCTTCCTGAGTTGAAATAACCTGTATGATACGCCTGAACCTAACATCATCGGCAACAGGAGCCACTTCAATTGTACCAATCAACTCATTCAATGTATAAGCTACATCCAAAGCAGGGTGGAAAGCCATATGCCGAGGACCAGACATCCTAGGAGAATTAGGGTAGTCATTCACATAATTCAAGGTTCTCGACATTGTATCCAGTTCGTATTCATAGATTCTGTCCGCTCCCAAATCTACAGCAGCAACCCAGCCACCTCTTGGATGTTGGAGAACCTGGTGCGCATGAGGTGCTTCTTGCCTTGGATGAGAAGAACCTCCTTCATGCATTTTATATGAGGAGTAGTTTTCCAGCATACCATCTTCAGTAATTGGAAAAAGCGCCACACTTCCTCCTACATAGTTGGCAGCCATTACAAACTTTCCACTGTTGTCAATACTCACGTGGCATGGGTACTGGCCCATACTACTCACTTCATTTAAGAACGACAAGCTATGGTCTTCTGCATTATACTCCAGTGCTGTAACGGAGCCAAAAGATTCCTCACCTCCATCAAATTCATTAACGGCATATACCCATTTACCATTCTTGTGAACAGCTAAATAAGAAGGGTTAATTACCCTGTCTGAAGTAGCAAGGTATCGGAGTGCACCAGTTTTCTTATTCATTTCATATACATATACTCCTTCTCCCTGACCATCAACGTGACCTTCCTTTTTGGTATAAGTACCAACAAACATTATTTCGTAGTCACTCGATTGAGTCATTTTCTTTTCTTTTTGTGAAGACTGACATCCTGCCATAAAGAAGATTACACAAACTACTAAAAGAAACTTCTTCATTTTTAAAGGCTTTTCAGGGTTGAGATAAGTTGCTCCATATGATCATTGTTAAAATCATAATGGGTAACAAAACGGATTAGTTGAGGTCCAAATCCAAAAGCATGAATATCATTTTCAGCAAGCTTCTTCAAAAAGACCTCATTCGTATATTTTTCTGATAGTTTGAAAATCAAGATATTCGTTTCACACGGATAAACCTCTTCAACATAGGCAAGAGACTGTAAAACACCAGCAATATCTTTGGCCCTTTGATGATCTTCTGCCAATCTGTTAACATGATGATCCAAAGCATAGCTGCCCGCTGCTGCAATATACCCTGCTTGTCTCCATGCCCCTCCCATTACTTTCCTTATTCTCTTGGCTCTTTTAATATCACTGTGTCCTCCAAGCAGCAAAGACCCTACTGGAGCACCCAGGCCTTTAGAAAGACAGATAGAAATTGTATCGAAAACTTCTCCATAGGTTTTAGCCTTCTGACCTGTCGCTACCAACGCATTAAATAACCTTGCTCCATCAAGGTGCAAAGCCAGGCCATGCTCATGACAAGTTTCACGAATAGCCCATATTTCTTCAAAGTCGTAACAGCTCCCCCCTCCTTTGTTCATTGTATTTTCTAGCGAAACAACCTTTGAAACGGGTGCATGAATATCATCAGGTTGAATTGCCGCCTTTACATCTTCAGCTGTAATCAACCCCCTCTCTCCTTCGAGTAAACGAACAGATACTCCTGAGTTTGACATCAATCCACCACTTTCATACAAATAAATATGAGAGTGCTTATGACAGATAACCTCATCCTGAAGTGTTGTATGCAAACGAATACCGATTTGATTGGTCATAGTACCGGATGCACAATAAAGCGCAGCATCCATTCCAAACATATCTGCAGCTTTCTTTTCCAAAGCGGTAACTGTCGGATCTTCACCAAACATGTCATCTCCTACCTCAGCTGTCATCATGGCCTCCAACATACCAGGTGTAGGCTTTGTCAGGGTATCACTTCTTAAATCGACTCTCATTTGAAATATTTAGATTTAGAACTTCTCTCGGGCATCAAGTCTTCGATAGCCTTTGCCGCTTCAATCGGTCGATCAGTTGCAAGAATATCAGCCCCTCTTTCCACTAATTGTGCATATAGATCATCACCCTTTGCAACAGCTTTTTTATCCAGATTCCCCAAGACGCCTAAAATAGCATAAATGCCCTTGCTGTGCAGGAACTTGTACAAAGAAGGTTCAGGTTCTTTAACACCGGTAAAGGCGATCATATTCTCATCAGGAATTCCAAGGCTCGCATGTGCTTCATAAGCTTTCATATTTCCTATTCCAACAGAAATCATCAATGTAGAATCCAGTTGATAGACCTTTTGTGCATCATTAGCACTATAGGTGATGATTGCCGCATAATCACCTGACTTTGTTTCCTTAACCAAATCAATGACTCTTTCAAACGGTACTCCCTTCTTCACATCAAGTGTCAGCAATGTTTTGCCAACAGTCCAGCTTAACACTTCTTTGAGAGTTGGGATACGCTCTTCCGTTAACTCGCCATCATTGTCCTTCAACTTGAGCTTTTTTAACTCTGCCCAGGTAAAATTTCTAACTATCCCACTACCATTAGTTGTTCGGTCAAGTGTATTGTCATGCATCATCACTAACACTGAATCTGAGGTCATTTCAATGTCGCATTCTATCACTGCAGGTGTAAATTCCAGTATGTAATCAAATGTGGCAATTGCATTCTCAGGATAACCAGGATAAGGCCCTCCCCTATGCGCACTTACCATTGGTACTCTGTCTGCTGTCCAGGAATAGAATTGCTTTGCCTCTCCTTTGGGGATATTAACAAACGTTGATCCATTGGAATCCTTCTTCTCGGCATTGCAACCAAGGAATAATGATATGAGCAGTAAATAGAAAATTGAATGGTAGCCCGACATGGAGATTTTTACTTGAAGATATGGGGCTAATAGTCGATGTGCAAAGGAAACTTGAGTAAAGTCATTCCCGATGCGGTAGACCTTATGTCCAACCGCATCGGTAATCTCCAGTTAACCTAAACATATGAAGATTTGATGTCAAACATCCTAAATGACCGGACCGTCTGTCACTTTATGGGTGTGTAATCTCCTAAGTGGCTTCTTAAGCTTTGAAGCTCACTTCTTATTTCATCATGTAACTCACGTGGCACTTCTTTTAAGTAACCAGCAAAATGATTATCCAACTTTATGATCATTTCGTTTTTGCTCTTCCTTCCCTTCTCTGTTAACACCACATGAAAGGATCTACCATCTTCCTCATTTACAACCCGTTCTATCCATCCGTTCTTTTCCATTCTCACGATCATTCGTGAGATAGACGGTAAATCCTGAAGTGTTACACTACTGATTTGTGTAGGTGTTACACTTCCGTGGTTCCAAAGAATAATAAGGACCTGCCACTGTTCAGGAGTAATTTGATATCCTTTGAGTGCCCTAATCAGTTCCCTGTGAAAAAGCAGGTACGCCCGATATAGGTTATATCCTAAATTATTATTGAGATGAAAGAGAGCCTTACCGAAATCCATATTTGGTGGTAAATCAATGCGAAAATAAACCAAAAAACTTGTCTAGACAAGTTTTTTGACATAATTCACGAACTTTTTTAGGAGAAGTTTAGTCTCACTCAAAAACTAGCGTTGTTTAACTTGGATCGACCAGGTTTAGAACTGAACAGCCATAAAGCTTCAGAATTCCGGACATTCTTAACTCCAGATTCTGTTGTTAATCAGATGATTAATATTGAAAAAAACTACTTTTGGGAAGAAATGGACTCCAAATCGCTAAGTTCAAGATTTAGCGCTCGGGTAGATATTTGAGTCTCTATAAATGATAAAATCAGAGAACCCAGCAATAGAAAAAGGCTTCCACCAAATATATATTCTGCTACTACTTGTCTGGATAAATACATTAAGACCATGCTAAGTACGCAACAGAAGAAGCTACCAATCCCAAGCGCCTGCATATTTCGGATTAACAACAGTCTAGTTTTAAGGTTCTTGATTTGTCCCAAAACTGTAGCATCCATTTCCGGTGTGTCTTTATAACGCTGTCTTAAGCCTCTAGCTAAAGTGGCAAGTGCCACAAAGCGATTAGTAAATGCCAGAAGCAGCAATGTAATGGCTGGAAACAGTAAAGCAGGCGTTGAGATATCTATTTCCATTATACTACTTTTTCTTACCTGGAAATTTATGATCTATTTTTCTCCATCCAAAAAATATAGTACCAAGGCCAGAGAGGTATAATATGGTTTTTGAGAAGTATAGCTCCATCTCAGACATTTCAATTTCCAAAATATAGATTGCCAGCACGCCTATAATTGTCATGGCGAGCCCCATCCAGAAAAGTAGGTTCTCTTGTTTCGGGTTCATGCTGCAAAGATTAACAAAAAAATCTAAGCCTCTACTCACAAACTTAATTCGATAAAATACACTGCCCATTGATATGGATTTCGAGTACTCTTGCGGTCTGATATATAGATTATAGATAAACAATGACTATTATTTTCTAACTGATTTTCAGAGAGTTATAAAATAATTTAACTTTTTTTCAAGGTAAATGCAGCGAAAAACCAGCACCCTGCGACTATGTTAGTGCAATTGATCCAAATCTAGTTTGCCCTAGATTGTAAGAAAAGGTACCAGGCAGGTTGTTTGGTGCCTTTTTTCGTTTTAGCTGTTTAGAAACACAAATATTTCAAGCCAGGCATTCACTACACTAGTAGGGGAAGTTATGACAACAAAAAAGCCTCGCAATGCGAGGCTTCAGTTTTTTCAAACAGTCATAAAGACTGCTTACATTTTATTACAAATGAATCACTTCATCATATGCCGCTGCGGCTGCTTCCATTACCGCTTCTGACATAGTTGGGTGAGGGTGTACTGTTTTTATGATCTCATGTCCTGTAGTTTCAAGCTTTCTCGCTGCAACTACTTCTGCAATCATCTCAGTAACATTGGCACCAATCATATGGGCACCAAGCCACTCCCCATACTTAGCATCAAACACAACTTTAACAAAACCCTCGCTTGCTCCTGCAGCTTTGGCTTTTCCAGATGCTGAGAACGGGAATTTACCTACTTTCACATCATAACCGGCTTCTTTAGCTGCTTTTTCAGTATAACCAACCGAAGCAATCTCAGGGCTGCAATAAGTACATCCAGGTATGTTGTTGTAATCAAGTGGTTCAGTATGCTCACCAGCGATTTTTTCTACACAAATAATACCTTCAGCAGAAGCAACGTGAGCTAATGCCGGACCATGAACAATGTCACCAATAGCATAGACTCCAGGAATATTTGTTTTGTAGTAATCATCTACAATCACTTTACCTTTATCGGTAGCAACGCCAACATCTTCTAAACCAATACCTTCAAGGTTTGTAGAAACACCTACTGCAGAAAGCACAACATCTGTCTCGAGTACTTCTTCACCTTTTTTGGTCTTAACATGAACCTTACACTTAGTTCCTTTAGTATCTACAGAAGTAACTTCAGAGTTAGTCATGATTTTCATCTTGGCTTTCTTGTAAGTTCTTTCTAATTGTTTAGAAACTTCTTCGTCTTCAACAGGGACAATTCGATCCATGTACTCAACAATGGTCACTTTTGTGCCAATTGAATTATAGAAATAAGCGAATTCTACTCCTATTGCCCCTGAACCTACAATCACCATAGACTCAGGTTGCTTGTCAAGCACCATTGCTTCACGATAACCAATGATCTTTTTACCATCAATAGGAAGGTTTGGCAATTCTCTTGAGCGCCCTCCTGTAGCTACAATAATATGATCAGCTGAATAATCCGTTTTGGTTCCGTCTTCAGCAGTAACCTCAACCTTTTTACCAGTTTTCAGTTTTCCAAAACCAGCTATATGATCAATCTTGTTCTTTTTAAATAAGAACTGAATTCCTTTACTCATTCCTGAAGCAACATCTCGACTTCTTTTTACCATTCCATCGAAATCGGCCTCTGCCCCATCTATTTTAATTCCATAATCCTGAGCATGCTGTACATACTGAAAAACCTGAGCGCTTTTCAAAAGTGCTTTGGTAGGAATACATCCCCAGTTAAGGCAAATTCCTCCTAACTCAGAACGTTCAACCACACCAACCTTCATTCCCAACTGAGATGCACGGATAGCTGCCACATAACCTCCAGGACCACTTCCAATGACTATTAAATCGTATTTCGTTGCCATATATCTATTTGTTTTTCTCGTTTCGAAGAGCCGCAAAGTTAAGCCAAATACGATGACAAAAAAATACCAGAATTGTATGAGTTAATCCTTTTGGTTTTATTTGAAACTTGATTGTGATTCAACAGGATTTGAATCGTAAATTTTTGACTTCAAAATTAAATATATGGGTCTTTTAGATGGAAAAACTGCTTTAGTAACAGGTGCTTCAAAAGGCATTGGTAAAGCAATAGCAACTGCATATGCACAACAAGGAGCAAATGTGGCCTTTACTTACCTTTCAAGTGTTGAAAGAGGGCAGGCACTGGAAACCGAGCTTGCTCAATTTGGAACTAAAGTGAAAGGTTTTCGCTCAAATGCCGCAGAGTTTGCTGCTGCTGAACAATTGGTTAACGATGTAGTAGCCGAATTTGGTTCTTTGGATGTAATCGTAAACAATGCCGGTATCACCAGAGACAACCTGCTTATGAGAATGACTGAGGAAATGTGGGACGAAGTGATCAACGTTAACCTTAAGTCATGCTTCAACACTGTTAAAGCAGCTACCCGAACTATGATGAAACAGCGTGCAGGCTCAATCATTAATATCACTTCTGTAGTAGGAGTTAAAGGAAATGCAGGACAGGCCAACTACTCTGCTTCTAAGGCTGGAATAATCGGATTCACTAAATCAGTAGCACTGGAACTCGGCTCACGAGGTATCAGATCTAATGCGGTAGCTCCAGGGTTTATTGAAACTGAAATGACGGATGCGCTTGATGAAAAAACAGTACAGGGATGGAGAGATGCAATTCCTTTAAAAAGAGGTGGTACTCCTGAAGATGTTGCCAATACATGTGTCTTTTTAGCCTCTGATATGTCTGCCTATATGACTGGGCAAACTTTGGTTGTAGATGGCGGAATGATGACTTAGTCACCATTTATCAAAATCCTACATGATTTTTCAATCGGTTGATGGCTTATTTACGTAGTATAGCGTTATAATGTCATTAACCGATTCTAATCATAAATCCACGCATTGTTCAATCTAGCTTTTCTTTTTTCTAAACTCAGTTTACAAACAGAGTTTTCTCTCTGGTTTATCCCTTTGTGTTTCTTAGTAGGAGCAGCCTTTACGTATCTGCTTTATAGTAAAAAAACACCATGGTCGAAAAGCACTAATAGAATACTAACCGGATTTAGATTTGTACTGATCACGCTCATTTGCTTTTTGCTTCTTGGACCACTATTAAATCAAATCAACTTTTTTGATGAAAAACCAATAGTAGTCCTTGCTGTCGATGACTCAGCTTCTATTCCGGATGCTTATGACTCTACAAGCTTTCCTGCAATCAAAGCCCAAATTGAGACTATCGCAACCCAATTAGAAAGGTCTGGTGTGGATGTTAAAGTTCGAGGCACAGAAAAGTATTATGATAATGTTTCAGATATCACATTTTCTCAGCAAGCCACCAATCTCCACAGTCTTCTCAAGGGAATAAGACAAGATTTTGAACAGCAAAACCTTGCAGGAACGATACTAATCAGTGATGGTATACACAATTACGGAAGCTCACCGCAATTCCTTACACTTAACTACCCGGTTTTCAGCCTTGGTATTGGAGATACCATCCCCTCAAGAGACCTTAGTATTAAAAGGATCAACTATAATAAAGTGGTTTATCAGGGCAACCAGTTTCCACTAGTAGTTGACATCTATAATAATGGTTATGTTGGAGAAGATGTACGAGTTGAAGTAAGAAAGAAGGGAACACTTGTAACATCTCAGAGCCTGAATATAAAAGGCGATCAACAAGTCAACAGTTTTGAATTTATACTCGATACGGAGACCCTTGGAGTTGAGACCTACTCAATATCGATTGTTCCGAAAGACGGGGAAAGCTCTGTTGTCAACAATACGCGAAGGGCTTTTATTGAAACGGTTGATAGTAAACAGAAGGTGCTAATCGCTGCAGCCGCTCCTCATCCTGATGTTAAAGCCTTGAAAAGTCTTATAGAATCAAAAGATGGTACGGAGGTGCAAGTCTATCTTGAGGGTATTACGGCAGATATACCGGAAGGGCCATTTGACCTAGCAATAATGCATCAGCTTCCTGGCATAACAGACTTACCTGTTTGGTTAAACAACTTAATAAATCAAACAAACACATGGTATATAACAGGAGCTGGATCTCTGAATAGTATAAATAGTAAAAACCCTGTGATTAGTTACCAGAACTTTGGACAGTCAGACCTGGTGGGCGCCAACCTGAATCCAAATTTCGAACTTTTTTCAGTAGATGAATCTTTATTAAACAGAGCCATTGACTATCCACCACTTAGGGCTCCATACGGAGAGTTTACTTTAAAAAACAATGCGAATATCTACCTATATCAGAAAATTGGTAGCGTTGAAACAAATAGGCCTTTGCTCAGTATTTACAATGGTGATGAAAGAAAGTCCGCAGTATTATCGGGTAGTGGCATATGGAAATGGAAGCTCCAAGAAAGTGGTTTTTACGAAACACCCGATTTGTTTAATGAGCTCTTTGGCAAACTGATTCAATACCTGGCCACCAAAGATGATAAAAGAAACTTTAGAGTAAACACTACGGCAGAAAGCTACTTTGAAAGCGAATCTGTAGAGTTTATCAGCGAAGTGTATAACGAGCTTTTTGAAAGGGTTTATGACTATAACATTGATCTGCATTTGACTAACTCTGAGAATGAAACTGTAGAGTACAATTACGTAAACTCTCCATCCGAAAACTTTAAAATTAACGGCCTTAAACCTGGTGTCTATAATTACACTGCTTCGACAAGGTTAGCCGGACAACTCGAATCCATTTCGGGAACATTTGCTGTTCAGAAACTCGCCTTGGAAGATGTTGACTTAACAGCGAATTTCCAACTTTTGCGAAATATCTCGAATAATTCTGGCGGACAATTTTTCTCCATTACTGAATCGGAACAAGCAATTGATGCTTTAGAAGCACTCAACCCTAAACCATTGGTAAGATCGAATGAAAGGCTTAGCCCCATCATCAATAATACATGGCTTTTAGTACTTCTTATTCTATTGCTTTCTACCGAGTGGTTTATGCGAAAATATCATGGTAGCTATTAGCCTGAGTCTTTAACTAAATTTTAAGGTGAAATTAGTGCAAATAAACTAAATGATTAGTTTATTTGTGTATGCGTACCTATTTACTCTTATCAATGCTCGCACTTCTCTCGTTGATGTCATGTGACATGAGTGCTACAAGAGAAGAAGCTGACGAACTGATGAAGAATGGAGAATATGAGGCAGCGGCAGCAGCTTACGATCGCGTAATTAAACTATCTCCAGACGATAACTACTCTCTTTTCAACCGAGCCAACGCTAATGAAAAGCTGGAGAACTTTGATAAAGCTTATGATGACTACAGCCGGTTAATTCAAGTAAGGTGGAATTCTCGTAAGGCACTACTTGGCCGTGCCAGATGTTCTTTTGAGCTGGAAAATTTCAAAGGGGTTGTGATGGATATGAATGCTTTGCTTAGTGGTGATCCTCAAAATATTGAAGGGCGTTCATTAAGAGGACGTTCTTATGTAAAACTTGGAGAAGTAAATAATGCCATTGACGACTTGAGTAAAGTTTTGGATAAAAAACCCAAGGATACAAAAGTGCTTGTAAGCAGGGGTGCTGCATGGGCCAGAGGTGGTGATGGTGTAATGGCCATTCGTGATTTCAACAGGGCATTAGATGTTGACAATAACCTTCCTGTTGCTCACTTCAATAAAGGAGTTGTTTTCTTTGTCTATGAGAATTGGGATGCGGCTATCGAAAGCTTTGACATTGCCTTAAAACAAGACCCTGAATATGCAGAAGCTTTTACCCGAAGAGGAATGGCGAAAATGCAGTCTTCTAGCTTCAGTATCGGTCAGGCTTGTTCAGATTTTGAAAAAGGAGAAGACCTTGATGATGAACTTGCTACCGAATATATAAAGGAGTATTGCAAATAGTAATCAATGCTCTTTCTTAGCAGTAAATAACACTGCTATGTTCAAAAAGCTTTTACAAACTGGTAAACATTCTACTTCAATCAATGCAGGTTTGCTGATTTTGAGGGTTAGCATAGGCGCCATGATGCTAACACATGGGTATCCAAAGTTTCAGAAACTAATTAGTGGTGATATGGGGTTTGGAGATCCAATTGGACTTGGCCCAGAGATTTCTCTGGTATTAACAGTAGCCGCAGAATTTGCCTGTTCTATATTACTCATTCTTGGGCTAACCACTCGGTATGCAACTATACCACTCATTATCACAATGGTAGTTGCTTTGGCAGTCATACACGTAAACGATCCTTTTGGGGTTCAGGAGAAAGCTTTTTTCTATTTAGTTTCCTATCTGGTATTACTTTTAACCGGACCTGGAAAATACTCTCTGGATAAACGCCTATTTGGCTAGTTCTTCATCAATCATAGAAATTATACCTCTGATCTCCTTCAAGGCCTGATCCAGTACGCCCTTAGTGCTGGATTTATAGGCCAAACCAAATTGTATGAGGTACTTATACTTATCAGAAGTAAGTTTATTCATTACTTGTGATTTCTCATTAACAGATAAGGTGTTATAATTTAATCCATAAGCATATGGGAATCCATCCATAACGTACTGAATAATCTTTTGCTTCACATGATCTCCATCAATTTCTACCCAGGTCTTGATAGTCTTGTAATTACCCTCGTAGACACCAATGATTTCCGTTAACAAACTGTCGTTTTGAATAATATGAGTATTTCCAACACTCTTCATTTCCTGATAGGTGATATCATTCGGCTCAAAAGGGTAGTAACTCATCATCTGCAACATATCTATTGCTATACTGTCTTTGTAATCAGTTCTAGGTTTTAAAAGAAGCAATCTTTGAGCTGCCTCAATTTGTGTTTTTATTATATCCGATCCACTGCTTAGTAAAAGACTATCGCTTATCAGGTTAGACTTAAAATTCAAAATGAGTTCTCTTTCCTGATTCTGTTCCCTTTTCTGCACACGATACTCGTTGAGCGCAAAAGACGCAGTAATACCAATTATCAAAATCAGGAGCTCTGCAAGGAAGTATCTGATATCTCTTACGGGTCTGTTTTTACTCATAACTATTTCAATTTCATTTACTAAAAAAGAAGCTTGGTGTATAATCTATGATATACGGTATTAAAAAGACATCAAATTTCTCTTATTTTCAAGGTCAAACTCTTTTTTAATGGAAACTACCCTTGTCGCACACGAAAAATGGAGCTTTTCAAGAAAACTAAGCTTTAGGTTTATATTCAGTCTATTCTCACTTTTTATACTTCCCTTCCCGCTCAGCTTTGTTTTTCAGATTTTTAATGAATTTACAATAGCTACAGCCTTCGGTGATTTTTGGAATTGGCTTACGGGAATAGTGGCTTCCAGTCTGTTTGGTATTGAAGAATTGTCTACTCGCCCTACTGGTAGTGGAGATACTACTGTAGATTGGATTCGCACGGGTATATTTGTTTTCCTCTCTATTATTAGCACCTTGATTTGGTCTTTTCTGGATAGAAACAGAAAGAACTACTACAAGCTATGGCGCTGGTTTGTGCTGTTCACAGTTTACTACCTGATATACTTCATGTTTATCTATGGATTCATCAAAGTATTCTGGCTACAGATGCCCGAACTAAGAATAGACCGCCTACTGAAAACTTATGGACAATCTTCTCCAATGGGACTACTCTGGACCTTTATGGGAGCTTCCAAAACTTACTCAATATATGCCGGACTGAGTGAGGTTATAGCTGGAGCACTGTTGATTTTCAGAAGAACAAGAACTCTTGGAGGACTGGTAACATTTGGAGTTATGTTTAATGTATTTATGCTCAATATGGCATATGATGTCCCTGTTAAACTTTTCTCCGCACAACTTATGCTTATGGGGCTTTATATAGCCATGATAGATCGAAAAGCTATTCTGGGTCTATTATTTTTTCAAAAACAGGAGAAGATTACCCCATGGCCTAGATTCTTTAAGAACCCAGTAAAAAACTATGTACTTCTGGGAATTCAAGTCCTAATGATTGGATACATGCTGTATGATCAAATAAGCACCAGTCTTACCAGGCGTGATCAGTATGGTGAAGGACGAGAGAAATCAGCATTATATGGGCTTTATGATGTGCAACACTATATCAAAAATGGTGATACAATTCCACCGCTACTTACGGATGACGAAAGGTGGCAACGTATAATTATGGAGGACCCGGGAAGGTCTATTGTTATCCATATGGACGATCAAGTCAAATATTACTCAAGTTCAATAGACACCACCTCATTGATTGTTACATTCAGTATAGGCAGAGATTCTCTTAAAAAAGAATACCCCATGAATTATGAGAAGCTCGAAGATGGTCTCCTACTCAACGGGGTATTCAGGGAAGACACCTTATCATTGAAACTGAAAACTTATGACTTGTCAAACTTCTATTTGAAAAGTAGAGGGTTTCACTGGATAAATGAAGTGCCATTTCACAGATATTATCCTCAACCTAAAGACAATTGGTAGAATCTATGTAGGTAACTGGCTTGAATGTTTGATTTCCGACATCACAAAGGAACTCTGTACATTGCCTATATTCTCTAAATCTGCCAGTTTAGTAGAAATAAATGCTTGATAGGCATCCATGTCTTTGACTATCACCTTAAGCAAGTAGTCAAACATGCCGCCTATATGGTAGCATTCCACAACCTCTTTCAGATGCTTGATGTCAGATTCAAACTTCTGGATAAAAGCTTTTTGGTGATTTTTTAAAGAGACCGAACAAAATGCCAACATATTCAGGCCGATCATTTTTCTGTTAACAATCGCTGTATAATGATCTATGTAGCCGCCCCTTTCCAATTTCTTGATTCGCTCATGCACAGGCGTAATTGTGAGTCCAAGCCTTGCACTGATTTCCTTAGTCTTCATTTTACCATCTTGCTGTAGCAAGGTCAGTATTCGTAAGTCAGTTGAGTCAACCATCTGGTATTTTTTTCTGAAAGAGGGTTATAAATATTGAGCTAAAAGAAATTAATTCTTTATTTACACAAAATATAGACATATTTTCTAATATTCATACTCATCAAAGAAATAAAACCCATCATGCGTAACTTTGTGAAAAAGTTGAATTATGGATCTGTCAATGCTGAAACCTGAAAGCCTGATGATGTCTCATGGTTACAAACCAGAGCTTTCTGAAGGAGCTATTAAATGTCCAATCTTCCAGACATCAACGTTTGTCTTTAAAAATGCAGAAGAGGGAAAAGCCTTTTTTGAGGTGGCATATGGTTTAAGGGAAAAAGAAGAAAGTGAAGAACTTGGACTCATCTATAGCCGGCTTAACAATCCTGATCTGGAAATTCTGGAGAACAGACTAACCTTATGGGACAAAGCCGAGGATTGTGCTGTTTTTGAAAGCGGAATGTCAGCCATTACCACAGTCTTTCTACAATTTCTCAACCCTGGCGATCTGCTACTTTATAGCCAACCTGTATATGGTGGCACAAGTCATTTCATTGAAGAAATACTGACTCGGTTTGGCATTCACATTCTTCCGTTTGACGCATCCATGAGCGAAGAGCAAGTACTTGACACGCTTGATAAAAGTGGCATGAAAGACAAGCTTGCCATGGTATATGCCGAAACTCCGGCCAACCCTACAAATGCCCTGATTGATCTTCAGATGTGCAAACGTATTGCAGATGCACACACTACAGATGAAAGAGAAGTCTTGGTAGCAATAGACAATACTTATATGGGGCCTTTGTGGCAACACCCACTAGTACATGGAGCAGATTTGGTCCTTTACTCTGCCACCAAATATATAGGAGGTCATAGTGATGTGATTGCAGGGGCTTGTCTGGGTTCAAAGCAATTGATGGATCAGGTAAAGGCAATGCGTACTTTCCTTGGGAATATGGCTGGCCCATGGACAGGTTGGTTATTGATGCGCAGTTTGGAAACGCTTAAGGCCAGAATGAACATACAGGAATCCAACGCCAAGAAAGTGGCTCAATTCCTTGAAAATCATCCGAAAGTGGAAACCGTATATTACCTGGGGAACATTACAGACCCTAATCAGAAAAGAATCTTTGATCAACAATGCGAAGGCACAGGTGCTATGGTTTCCTTTGACCTGAAAGGTAGTGAGGCCGAAGCATTCAGATTTCTTAATAGTCTTAAGTTAATGAAGCTGGCAGTAAGCCTTGGAAGCACTGAATCTCTGGCAGAGCATCCTGCTACAATGACACACGCTGGTGTACCACCTGAAGATCAGGAGAAATATAATATCTCGTCTAAATTGGTCAGGCTATCCATTGGGGTAGAGAATGAAAATGATATCATCTGGGATATTGAGCAAGCCCTAGCGTCAGTTTAAGTACCTTTTAACAACAGTACAAGACGGGTTTCTAACAACTCATTCTTAGTCATTTTATTTTTTAAACAATTGTTAATTATATTAGCATATCTATATTTTTAACAAATGTTAATTAAATGAGCGAATACTCACTTGGTTCACTCGAAGAAACCATACTCATTATCGTGTTAATGAAGGACGAAAGCTATGGAGTAGAAATAGCCAAAGTTTATGAAGAACACATGAAGCAAAGCATTTCATTACCTGCTATTCATATTGTTTTAAAGCGATTGGAGAAAAAAGGGCTTGTAAAGTCAGACTTTGGTGAACCTACTCCTGAAAGAGGCGGGAAACGTAAAAAATACTATCGTGGAACCCCTACTGGCTATCGCATTGCCAGAGAAATTCAGGAAAGAAGAACCCAAATGTGGTTATTAGTTCCAAACACCCCTGTTCAGTATGGATAGCTACAAAAACCCTCCCAAGTGGGCCTTATCAATACTACAAAGGATCTGTCCTCCAGATTTAATCGAAGAGGTAGAGGGAGATTTATTTGAAGCATTTCAATGGCGAGTGAATGAGAAAGGTCTATCATATGCTCGTAGAAAATACATTTTTGAAGTGTTCAAATCATTCAGACACTTCAAGCTAAAAGTTCAAACTCAAAACAACAGTATCATGCTTTTTCAAAATTACTTCAAAACCGGTCTCAGGTTCCTATGGAAAACCAAAGGCTACTCAAGTCTCAATATTCTAGGGCTAGCACTGGGTATAGCCATCAGTTGGATGGCCTATATTTTCGTGTCTGACGAGTATTCATTCGATAGCTTTTATAGTAAAGCCGATCATATATATCGTGTAAAATCCGTTATGACAAACGGAGACAATCAAGACCTCTTTGCTGGATCGTCTTATATTATGGGTGAAGAATACCCCAAACAGATCCCTGAAATTGTTTTATCAAGCCGCTACAAAAACACTTTTTTTCTGACCCGATCTGGTAATGAATACCTTAACCTGACAGCTCATTATGCAGATAAAGACTTTTTTGAAATGTTCGATGTAGAGCTAATCATTGGTGACATTGGTGATTTTACTGAACCAAATCAAATAGTCATATCAAAATCCACGGCCGACAGGTATCAAATCCCACTGGATCTAAGTCAAAACGAAATGACTCTTATCCGTAGAGGAGAAGAACATCGTTACGTTGTTTCCGCCATTTACGAAGATTTCCCCACCAATACTTCCATTCATCCCAGAGCACTCATACCTTTCTCTCAATGGGCAAATGCCAATCAAAGAAGAACCTCAATATGGTTCGACATTAACATGAATTCATTCTTCACACTTTCCGAAGATATTGATCCGGCATTAGTCTCGGAAAAAATGACAGAAGTACTCTTGAAAAACGACAGCTTCAATGAAGACACTAAAATTCAAATGGGCTTGCAGCCACTAAAGGATATTCACCTGAACCCTGATTTAGGAACAGGAAACGGTATTAGTGCACGAGGTGATAATGAAATGATAACTATCACCATCATAATAGGCATATTCTGTCTCTTAATTGCTTGCTTGAACTATGCCAATTTCGCTGTAGGTAATTACCTCATCAGACTTAAAGAGATGGCTCTAAGAAGAGTTTTTGGTACGGAGAGAGGCGGTATTTTCAAACAATTCATAACTGAAGCATTTATATCGGCATTCTTGGCTTTAGTGCTATCTATCGGACTTATTTACATCATTCTACCCACATTTGCCAATTACGCCAATAAGACATATGATCTTAGCGTAATATTCTCACAGAAGGTCTTGATTGGTGGTGTATTAATCTTAATAATTGCCACTTTTCTGGCTGGTATTTATCCTGCCTTACTGCTTTCAAGGTTTAAAACTATTGCAGCACTTAAAGGCAAGTCTCAAATAAACGGAAAGACATGGATCAGTAAAGGGCTCATTACACTTCAGTTTAGTATTGCAGTATTCCTAATTGCAAGTATGCTCACCATGGATAAGCAGCTAAGTTACATGCTCGAATATGACCTTGGTTACGATAGTAAAAACGTTATCCAAGTATTCCGTTCGTTAACAGATGACCAAACCAGAAATACGTTTAAAAACAGGCTGACATCTATTACAGGTATAGAGAGTATTTCCATTTCCTCTGGCTTCAATGGTACCAATTATAAACAAGATGATGGCGAACGTGTGCGGGTAAGGCATGCCAGAGTTGATGAAAATTACATTAGCACATTGGGAATAGAGTTAATAGCTGGCCGAGATTTTGACCCCGATATTGCGTTGGATTTCACGAAAGCAATTATTGTCAACGAAGCCTTTGTGAAAGAAAGACAACTGAAAAACCCTATTGGTACACAGATCAATTTTGGCTATGGCGACTTTCAAAAGCCAACCATTATTGGTGTTGTTAAAGATTTCAACTTTGAATCATTACATCGTTCGGTAGAGCCCTTAATCATCTACATGGGAGAAGGGTATACTGAAACCTACTATACAAGTATAAAAGTGAGTAGCATGAGTCAGGAGTTGCTGGCGCAAATTGAAGAAGTCCATAATGAGTTGTTCAGCCCTTACCAATTGAATTATTCACTCATGGAAGATGATCTGGCAGATCAGTATTATCTGGAGGCAAATATCCAGAACATAAGCAGGGCTGGTGCTTTGGTGGCTATTCTTCTTTCATGTATTGGTCTAATGGGATTCGTTGGCACTCAGATCAGGCAAAAACTGAAAGAGGTAAGTATAAGAAAAGTAATAGGAGCCAATTCAAACATCATCTTTTCCTTATATACAAGGAAGTATTTCCTGTTGCTGACCATTGGAATAGTTATTGGCCTAACCGCTGCTTACAGTATAATGCAAGGTTGGTTGGAGAATTATACTTATTCCATAAAAATGAATTGGCAAATTGGTTTCGTTGCTCTGCTAGGTGTTCTGGCAGTAGCAACACTCACTATTTTCTCACAGTTGTATAAGGCAATTACAGCCAATCCGGTAAAGTATTTAAAAGATGACTAGCCACTGAAAATAGTTAAGTTGTTTTAAACGCTAAAAAGTCATTAATTTCTAATCACTTTTTAGCGTTTTCATATGGCAACTGCAGGATATTCAGGAACACCATTGGCTCGTAAACTGGGCATCAAAGAAGGTTTCAACTGTTATTTTTCGAATGTTCCAGACTATTACTTCAACCTGTTTGAAGGAATGCCTGATATTAATGTGATTGAAAACCCGAAGGCCGAAAGTATTGATTTCGCTCACGCATTCTTTATGACTGCAAAAGATCTGGAGGCTTCGATTCCTGAAATAAAAAACACACTAAGGAAAACCGGAAGTTTATGGGTTTCATGGCCAAAAAAGGCAGCCAAACTAGAAACAGACCTTGATGGGAATATTGTCAGGAAATTTGGGTTAGATATTGGGCTCGTTGATGTAAAGGTTGCAGCAGTAGATGAGACATGGTCTGGCCTCAAGTTTATGTATCGTATCAAGGATAGATAATTTCAGAAGGTTGATCGTTCAAAAAACAAACAGATTTGTATGCTGTCAAAACCTTTCTATGCTAATTTTGCAATATGCAGAATGACCCTGAATTAAACGGTAAATATCTGGGCTCCATTACAAAGGACTTTGTAGTAGTAGCAGATACGTTAAAAGAGGCAGCTTATCAGGTAAAAAAAAGAGGCTTCTCTGATTTCCCGATTTTCCCAATAGCTCAGGAATCCATCCCGATAGGTCAGCTTCTCATTGGACGAGAAGAACTCAACACTGCGTGGAATTATAATATCACCTATTTGGATGAGTTTGTTCAGCGCAAACTTGTAGAGGACGAAGAGGCTTTTAAGAAAGCATTTAAAAATCCTGATGAGTTTTGTTGCCTTTTTGTAGTGGATAAGACGTTCACAAACTTTCTCTTTGTACCGTACCCAGAAGATGAATAACCAAACGCTTTTTCAATCGTTGTCTTAATAAAATGTAACCAGGTATTGTTTTTATGGAAGCAACAACTCAGGCTAATAAGACTCTTGTTAAGAATTTATTGAATAAACTATCAGAGGTTCGCAAGAACATTACCTGGAGGATAAACAATACTTACAGTAACGGAATAGACAATACTGTATTGGAGATCCAAATTTTTGAGGATAAGGTTCAGACAGGACGCATAGCTTTTCAGCTGGAAGATGGTCATGTGATTAACTATAGATATAAAGACCTGGAGAAAAGAATTCCGATCCAGATAATGGACATGCTATTGGACGTGATTGGTTATGAACTGGATACAGTTCATTAGGCCATTTAAATAATCGCATACTTCCGGTTTCAAATTACTGATATCCGACTAAAATTTGAATTCAATAAAAGTATGTCTCTAAAACATCCGAGAATAGATTTTTCTTTAAGACTCACCCACTCCTACCCTAAAGGGAGTTGCCAAGAGTACCCCTTTAGGGAATAAAAAGGGTGATTTTCAGCTATTTCTTCGATCTCAAAAAATCTTTCTCGGATGCCACTAGTTTCAAATCATTTCAATCCCGTTATCTTTTCAACGCAATGTCAAAAGATTACTATAAAATTCTGGGAGTAGAAAAAACGGCAAGCCCTGAGGAAATAAAAAAGGCTTATCGTAAGAAAGCCAAATCTGCACATCCAGATGTAAATAGTGGACTCCAATCGAGTGAATTGTTTCAAGAACTAAGTGAAGCTTATATGGTTCTTTCAGACCCGAAGGAAAGAGACAAATATGATAAAGGTCAAGAAACACTAACGTTTACTCAGGAAGAAGTAATCGAAATCTTGAAACAAAGAGAACGGAATAATAATGGTAAAGCGTTTCAAACATGGTTAAATACTACTAGAGCATCATCTCCAGTCATTTACCCAGAAACCAACTACAAAGCCAATGAACAAAGCGCAAAAAATGTCAACCTGATAGTTTTAGTAATTGCATTTGTTTTTATGATAGACTTATCGTTTGGGGGTAAAACTCAAACTGCTAAAGTGGCTCAGGTACAAAATTTATACACTCAGACTCAAAACCCAAATGACTTGGGTTCCAGTGTAGTTATTGCTAAAGGAATCCAGTTTATCAGGTCGGCAGAAAAAACAAAGATGGTAATTGGAGATACCTTTAAGTACAAGAACAGTTTGATATTTAGAAAACTGCACTCGATTAAAGCAAGCTCAGATAAAGACTTTTACAACCTTAATCATCGAGGGTTTGTTGTTGGGCTTAGCCTTTTTGTTTTTACGGTTGCACTTCTTGGTATTACACCATTGCTAAGCCCTGAAAGAAAATTCAATGCAGCGATTATAGCCAGCTTTTCAAGCTTTCTGCTTTTTCTAACACTAATCTTTTCCTAGGTGATTCCACCCCTGAGCCTTTAATTCTACTTGGTTACCTTGTTTAGTAACCAACAGATTGCCCTTTGATAAGTCCTGAGCATGGCCAATAAAATGGATATCAGCATGCTTATCTAATTTTTCGTGATCAGACTGCTTAATTGTGAACAAAAGTTCATAGTCCTCTCCCCCGTTTAATGAGGCTGTTATTGGGTCAATATTAAACTCCACAGCAGTTTCATAAGTCTGCTTAGCAATTGGCAATTGGTTTTCGTAAATCACAAACCCAACACCTGAATGTTTTGACAAATGAAGCGTTTCAGATGCCAATCCATCAGAAATATCAATCATAGAGGTAGGCACTACTCCTAAATCTCTCAATTCATGAATAGCATCCATTCTGGCTTTGGGCTTTAACTGTCTTTGTACCACATATTGATATTCTCCCAATTGAGGCTGCATTTCCGGATTAGCCAAGAAGGTTTGCTTCTCCCTTTCAAGCACCTGTAGCCCTATAAAAGCACCGCCCAAATCTCCTGTAGCGCATAGGATATCATTGTTAGCTGAACCTTTACGATAAACCACTTGATCTTTGCCGACTGTTCCAAAAACTGAAACTGAAATAACCAGTCCACTCTTAGAAGCCGTTGTATCACCTCCAACCACATCAACGTTAAAGTCATCTGCTGCAGCTTTTATTCCTTTATAGAGCGCATCAATAGCCTCTACTGAAAACCGATTGCTCAAAGCAAGTGAGATAACCACTTGACTGGGAATACCATTCATCGCAGCAATATCTGACACATTTACAGCCACAGATTTATAACCTAAATGTTGAAGTGGTGCATAGGAGAGGTCAAAGTGTACTCCCTCCACCAGCATATCTGCGGAAAGCAAGCCATAATCAGCTCCACAATCCATCACAGCAGCATCATCTCCAATACCATATACAGTACTCGCTTGATTAGGTGATAAACCTTCAGCCAGTCTATCAATCAACCCAAACTCTCCTAAATCTGATAACTCTGTTCTTTTCTCCGACATGCGATTACTTCATTTTGGTGTGCAAAGATAAAGCATTGTTTGGAGTTCGGACATATTCACATGGTGGTGTATGAAATTCTGGTTTAATTTGTCCCAATGAAAAACAAAGTTGTCATCATAACGGGTGGTTCTTCCGGTATTGGAAAAGCACTTGCACTGGAGTTTGGAAAGTTAGGAGCCAAAGTGGTTATCACAGGGCGCAATGAGGAAAGGCTCAACGAAGTAGCTACTGCGCTGGACCAAATGAATGTACCTAACCTCTGTCTAAAGTTGGATGTAGCTAAAGAGAGTGACAACGAAATATTGGTTAAAGAGACTGTCAATACTTTTGGAGAGATAGATATTCTGATTAATAATGCCGGAATTTCTATGAGGGCTTTGCTTGAAGAAATGGACCTGAAAGTATTTAAAAAAGTGATGGACATTAACTTCAATGGTACCCTTTTTGCCACCAAATACTGTCTTCCACATATTCTGAAATCTAAGGGAAGCATTGTTGGCATATCTTCTATCAATGGTTACAGAGGTACTCCAGCCAGAACAGCATACACCGCTTCAAAATATGCAATGAATGGATTCTTCGAATCTCTACGTACAGAAGTTATGCACCGTGGAGTCCACATACTTGTAGCTTGTCCAGGTTTCACAGGCACAAACATTAGAAATGCTGCACTAACTGCTGATGGTACAGTTCAAGGGGAATCTCCTCGCGATGAAGGAAAAATGATGACGGCCGAAGCCGTTGCTCAAGGAATCATCAAAGCCATCAGAAAAAGGAAGCGAGACATTGTATTTACATCACAGGGTAAACTGGCTGTTTTTCTAAATAAATGGATGCCTGGTAGAATGGACAAAATCGTTTTCAATGTTTTTGCCAAAGAGCCGGATTCTCCGTTTGGAACGAAGTGATTGGTTAATTAGGGAATAGTAATGCTTACCCATTAATAATTAATAGTAGCATTCCATTAACTTCAACACTATGCTCAGAAAATCACTTTATCTGATAGGATTACTCATAATAATAACCTCTTGCGATTGTACTTCCACCTTTGAAGGTCAGGTGATAGATATCGAGACAGGTCGTCCAATAAATGACGCAATTGTAAAATTGGAAGGAACACCTCAAAATGAATACAAGACAGACTCCTTGGGAACCTTTGATTTGACGACCATTACAAGGACTTGTCCTAACCACACCTTAATAGTGAGTAAGTCGGGTTATGAATTATTCGAACTCAAAACCAAAAGCAACAATAAGCTTTTAATTAAACTCAAAAAGATTCGTAACTAGTTACAACAGACAGGAATCGATCAATCCGTTATTAGTTATCAGGGATTTATATTAAACTTAACTAACCATTGACCGATAACTAATTACTAATTTCCAATATGCAGGAAATTCTACAGGCATACCAAAGGCGATTGACCAACTTATCGGGCAACAACAGGTCATTGCTTTTACTTAGATTAAATGCCGAACAGTTTCTTGACATTCATGATTTTGACCATGTAAATGGCGCTCCTTCCTGGGATATTCTTGATCAGGTAATTGCCAATAAGTCAAAAATTAAACTTATTCCTATAGCTGATGCTCGCGATGAAAACTCCAATCAATTATCCAGGAGGTTGAAGAAACTTCAACGTAGGGAGCAGTTTATTTTTCAGGAAAGTGGGGCCAGAGACCTTTACATTGGCTGGCCTTTTGTTCAAGGCAAATTCAATGATGGAACTATTCTTAGGGCTCCTTTGTGCTTCTTTCCTGTTGAGTTAGTTCAGGACAAAATTAACTGGGTTCTTTGTCCGAAGAAAGATGTTAATATCAGTTTCAACAAAAGCCTGTTACTCGCTTTTGCTCATTACAATGAAATCAAACTTGCCGATGAGCTAGTTGAATTTACATTTGACGGATACGACAAGGATAGCACTACTTTCAAAAACATGCTTTACGAGCAATTAAGAGAAAGTGCTATTGACTTAAGATTCAGCCGAGAATTCTATGCTGATAGACTTGAGCCTTTTACCAGAGAACAGAGGCAAAGCTTTGAAAAAAATAATGAAGACGGGGAAGTACACATCAACATGCAAGCTGTTTTGGGTATTTTCCCTCAAGCTGATTCATATCTGGTTCCTGATTATAACTTCTTAACAGAGCATATACAAGCTGAGAATTTGGACAGTTTTTTCGAGCAAAAGAGCATCAACTTACCAGATATCAATTCCTTGGATTTTGATCCTACACAGCATTTTCTAGGGCAGGTAAATGAAAAGGAAACCTTTGCCCCACTTCCATTAGATGCCTATCAGGAAAATGCGCTAACGGCTATAAAAAAAGGAAATTCAATAGTCGTTCAAGGGCCTCCGGGTACTGGTAAATCTCAATTGATTTGTAATCTGGTTTCAGACTTTATCGCTCGAGGAAAAAAGGTATTGGTCGTTAGCCAAAAAAGAGCAGCTCTTGACGTGGTATATCAGCGCCTAAAATCTATCGAAATAGAAGACTTTGCAGCACTGGTTCATGACTTTAAAGCAGACCGTAAAGCTATTTATGAGCAGATAGCTAATCAAATTGAAAGCCTACATGAATACAAAAGAAGCAATAACAATCTGGATGCACTTCAACTGGATAGAGCCTTTACCAAGGCTTGCCTAGAAATTGACAGTATTTCGGATGAATTGAATGAATACAAGACAGCACTATTCAATAATAGCGAATGTGGATTGTCAGTTAAAGAGCTTTATCTCAGTTCTGACCCCGACCATGACTCGGTTTCTTTGGTACAGGAATACAATGATTTTCACTTTGACTCTATTGACAACTTTAAGCGAAAACTTGACCTATACCTTGATTATGCACACGAATTAAATTCGGACA
This sequence comes from uncultured Roseivirga sp., assembly GCA_947493005.1. Classification (GTDB taxonomy): domain Bacteria; phylum Bacteroidota; class Bacteroidia; order Cytophagales; family Cyclobacteriaceae; genus Roseivirga. The sequence continues at coordinate 286,789 of CANLOY010000005.1, read as the reverse complement.
AACACCCGTGGTCGGAGCGCGTGAGTTTTGCAAAACTCAAAAATGATGACTTAAGCAAAACCTTACAATATCTGGATGAAATTCCCTCCTTCGCCTCAAAGGTCACCCAAGATATTTCCAAAATAGTCAATGAAAAGGTAGACTATGATGCTTGTAGAACCATCAGCGAAAACCTGGACAAGTTAAAGACACTGGCAGGTCACCTTAAGAATCAGGACATATTCGAACTGTTTAAACCCATGGTTGCTTTTGGTACTGAAGAGTCAGATCTGCTTTGGCTCCAAAATACCAGAAACCTAATCAATACCTGTTTTGAAGATAATGGTGTGGAACACAGTATTTCTTCCAGCGAAATAGGCGAAGTACAATTAATCTTAAAACAGCGTAGTGATGCCAAGAATACTTTCTGGAAATCAATTAAATGGCGCTTTTCAAAAGAAAAACTTCGACTAGCCAGAATACTTGTGGCCAACAATCTCAGAGATGACAAAGCAGCATTACAAGTATTAACGAGTCGAATAGATAACAGACTGAACCTCCAACACCAACTGACCAAACTAAAGGCAGTCGGTTGGATAGAAAGCATTCCTGATTCATCGGAACAGTCGGTTATTAATGAGTGGTTAGACCAACTTGAATCGGCATTAAATGCCAAGACAATATTCAATTCATTTGCCAATTTCAAAGAGTTCTTCCCCCTTAAAAAAATCTCAGGAAAGGAGTTTCGTACAACTCTTAAATCGATTGCCGAAGCACTAAAAGAATTACCTAAAAGAAGGGCTCAGTGGAACAAGTTCATACTTCCAAAGCAAATCGACCTTTTGCTTAACAATGACTCTTTTCATACAGACCTTAAGAAAACATTACGCAGAGATTTTGACACGCTGAGAGAACTTGATAAACTCAGGATCTCATTCAGCGAAACAGAAATCCAAACGATTGATAAGCTGTTAGAACACCAGCAAGTTGATAAAACCTCCATAATCTCACTTTTTGATAATAGTATCAGACTTGCCTGGATCGATCATATCGAAAACAAATACCCCATACTTACAGCTGTCTCTACCTTAAAGTTCGAAAAACTGATAGACCAGTTTCAACAGCATGTAACTGAGAAGTCTGAGGCTTGTACGCAAATTTTAAAACAACGTGCACGTGAAGGCACATACGAAGGACTGGAATTTAACCGACTGAACAATCAGGTAACTTATCGTGATTTGCTACATCAGGTTACCAAGAAAAAACGTATCTGGCCACTTAGAAGACTTATTACCAATTTCGAGCATGAGCTTTTCAAGCTTGTACCTTGTTGGCTGGCCTCTCCAGAATCAGTCTCTGCTATTTTCCCGATGGAACCTTTCTTTGATCTGGTCATATTTGATGAGGCTAGTCAGTGTTTCACAGAAAAAGGAATTCCGGCCATTTACAGAGGTCGGCAAGTCGTTATTGCGGGAGATAGTCAACAGCTCAAACCAAATGACCTTTACAGAGTTCGCTGGGATGATGAGCAAGAGGATAATGCACTAGAAGTTGATTCATTGCTAGATCTTGCCAAGAATCATCTGATGCAGGTAAGTCTTCAAGGGCATTATCGAAGCCAATCTCTTTCTCTTGTAGAATTTTCGAATCAGCATTTTTACAAAGGCAAACTCCGTGTGCTTCCAGACTTTTCAAGAATCAACAACCCTGAACCAGCTATTGAATACATCAAAGTGCAGGGTGTGTGGGAGAACCAAAGCAACTTGATAGAAGCAAATCGTATCACAAAACTTGTTAAAGATCTAAATCAGGAAAACCCCTCACAAAATATTGGTGTTGTTACATTCAACGCACAGCAACAAACCTTAGTGTTAGACAAAATAGAAGGAGAAAACCTGAAAGAATCTTCGATTCAGTTTATTAAAAACATAGAGAATGTTCAAGGAGATGAATGTGACGTATTGATTTTCTCCATTGGATATGCGCCTGATGCTAAAGGCAAACTTACTGCACAGTTTGGAAGCCTGAACCAAGTAGGAGGTGAAAACAGGCTCAATGTAGCCATTACAAGAGCAAGGGAGAAAGTCATTATCGTTTCGTCTATTTTGCCAGATGAACTTAAGGTGGACAAAGCAAAAAATGAAGGCCCTAAATTGCTCAAGCAATACCTGCAATATGCCTTTGAGGTGGCAAACCATAAATTCAAACCAACTCCTCAATCAGATGTTGATTTTAGTCAGGATTGGTACCTCAAAAATCAATTAAAACCCTGGGAAGCAGATTTAACCGTGTCATTAGACTCTAGTACTCCATTTGGCGATGTTGCCTTAAAAAGCGAAAGGAAACACCTTGGACTACTATTTACAGATGACAATTACTTCTATAGCAGTATATCGATGAAAGAAGTATGCGTTTACCGCCCCATACATTTACAAGAAAAACACTGGCCATACCGATTGATCCACTCCCGAGAGTTTTGGATAAACAAAGACAAGGTAAAGGATAAGCTAGTTCGATTTATCGAGCAGATAGATTGAAAAACCCTTTATCCCACTAATCATACTTGAGCCTTAGTTCTTCGCAGTAGTGTCCAGTAGATTATTGGGCCAATAACAACCCCAAAAACGATTAAAACAACAACAAATAATTTAGAACGACCAACAATACAATGATCATATTTAAACAAGTGCACCAAACACACAAACATAAAAATGATGTGGAGAATGTTCAGTAACTGCCAAACGAACACTGTAAAGTCAAAAGCAATTATATCCATAATGACCAAACTTAAGGCTACAATCAGTCTATCAAACTTCCGGTTAATTCTTACCGGAATTTTCTACTCTAATACCAACAGAGTATGTTCCTTCCAAATTCCTCTTTCTCATATATTGTACAAGATGGAATTTGTAAGTAGCTGGTCCCGGGAATTGATAATCAGAAAGAATGGTTTGAGCATGTTGAAATACACTGTTCCCTTTACCAAATGGCTTTCCGGTTTTTTCATCGAAGAGTTCAATATTGACCAGTGCCGTTTGTAGAGTATTTCCAGCACTATCTTCCAGATGGTAGGTCAGGTAGCAGTTTCTAAATGGAAAATCGAGACTATTTCTCATTTTAAGAAGTATCTCTTTTGGGGCTGTATCTTCAATTCGAAACTCAAATGATGGAATCGTATCCATATTCCAAAGCTGCTCATCGAAATCGTGATCAGCCTCATAAACCCTTCCCGAATCGCAACTTGAAAGAAATGCAAGTATCAAGGCCAATAATCCGAACTGGATCTTATTCATTATCTGTTTTTTTATTTCGGAAACGTCTCTTGTTGTTTTTCTTCTTTTTGGGATTGACTGAACTCTCTCCCTGTTTATTTTGATTTTGTGGCTTATTAGGTTTACCCTTTGCTTGTGGCTGCTGTCCGGGATTTTGTTTCTGGTTTCTATTTCGGTTCCTGTTTTTGTTATTCTGCCTTTTCTTTCGGGATTTAGAGTCTTTACGCTTGAATTTTTCATCCATGCGCTCTAAATCTTTATTGACACTTGTGTCTGCTAATACAATTTCCAGTTCGTCAAGGGTAAGAGTTTCAGGGGCATTGCCTTCCTTATTCATTTCTATGATTTCCTTTACCCTACTAGTAGAAATCGGATGCCAGACATTTTCGTCATTGAAGCTAAACCACATGGTTTTTCTGAAGATGTCCGTTTTTTGAAGTCTTGCATCACCATTTTTAGTTTTTAGAAACTTAACCTCAGGAATATCTTCCAAGGCATCCATATAGGTCTCCAGTTCGTAATTCAAACAACATTTTAGCCTACCACATTGTCCTGAAAGTTTACTGGGGTTAAGACTTAGATTTTGGTATCTGGCAGCCGAAGTAGAAACACTTTTAAAATCAGTTAACCAGGTAGAGCAGCATAACTCTCTTCCACATGAACCTATTCCTCCAAGTCTGCTCGCTTCCTGTCTCAAGCTTATTTGACGCATTTCTACGCGTATCTTAAACTCACCAGCAAGTAGTTTTATCAATTCGCGAAAGTCTACCCTCTCATCAGCAGAATAATAAAAAGTGGCTTTGGTATTATCAGCCTGAAACTCAATATCAGTAAGCTTCATAGCAAGCTTCTGTTCAAGAATTATATTTCTTGTTCTATAAAGTGCTGGTGATTCTCGTTTTCTTACCTGATCAAATTTTTCTAAATCTTTGGCTGTAGCTTTTCTATATATCTGACGTATCTCCTTATCGTTAACGACATTTCTCTTTTTCATCTGAAGCCTCACCAGCTCCCCTTGTAAAGAAACATGCCCCACATGATGACCACCTTGCACATCAACAACTACCGCCTCTCCAGTGGTTAGATCAAGTGAATTACTATTGCGATGAAACTCCTTGCGGCCATTTTTGAAGCGAACTTCAACAATATCGAATTTCTCCTGAACAGGCACATCCATATTCGAAAGCCAATCGAACACGTTGAGCTTGTTACAACCACCAGTGGAGCAACCACCATTGTTATTGCAACCTGCTGTTTTTCCTTCAACACTTACACCACAGCTACAGCTCATGAGTATATTATACGCCCGTTAATCGGGGTTTAAGTCTATTTATCCAACAATTTCAAAATGTCCTGTCCAATATCTCTTCTATGATATTCATCTTTCCAGGAAATCTTAGCTATGCCATTATAAGAATTTTCGAGTGCATTTGCTACAGAATCTCCCCTTCCTGTAATTGCCAGCACTCGCCCACCGCTAGTGAGTACCTCTCCGTTCTCACCCGCTTTTGTTCCTGCATGGAAAACGGTAGCTTCACTCACGCTGTCAATTCCGTTGATCTGATGTCCTTTTTCGTAAGACTCAGGGTAACCACCAGATACCATTACCACAGTGGTGGCTGATTCTTCTGAAACTGAAAATTCAACCTGATTTAAAGTACCATTGGCAGTTGCTTTCAATAAATCCACCAAGTCAGAATCGATTCTAGGTAATACCACCTGCGTTTCAGGGTCTCCCATCCTCACATTGTACTCGATTACGTAAGGGTCTCCATTTACATTCATTAAGCCTATGAATATAAAACCCTTGTAATCAATACCCTCAGACTTCAAACCAGCAACAGTCGGTTTGACAACTCTTTCTTCAACTTTATTCAGAAAATCGCCTTTGGCAAAGACTACTGGAGATACTGCTCCCATTCCACCGGTGTTTAAACCTTTATCGTGCTCTCCTATTCGCTTGTAATCCTTAGCCTCTGGTAAAATTTTATAATGCTCTCCATCCGTAAGAACGAATACAGACAATTCTATTCCTTCCAAAAACTGCTCTATGACAACTCTGCTAGATGCCTCTCCAAACTTCGCATCAACCAACATCTCTTTTAGAGTCGATCGTGCATCTTCATATGTTTCAGCGATAATTACTCCCTTACCTGCTGCCAATCCATCGGCTTTCAATACAACTGGTAGCGGATGGCTCGACACATAATTCAAACCTTCTTCTAAGTTATCTTTGGTAAAAGTTTTTGATTTGGCAGTTGGCACATCGTACTTGTCCATAAACTGCTTGGAAAAGTCTTTACTCCCTTCAAGCCTTGCTCCTGCTTGCGATGGACCGACTAAGCCTATTCCAGAAAGTACTTCGTCTGACTTAAAAAAGTCGTATATGCCATTGACCAAGGGATCTTCAGGGCCAACAACCACAAGGTTTATATTGTTCGACTTTACAAATTCTCTAATAGCATCAAAATCATTAACTCCGATGTTCACATTTTCACCAACCAACGCTGTTCCGGCATTTCCAGGGGCTATGTATAATTTATCACACTGAGTGCTTTGGGAAATCTTCCAACTAAAGGCATGTTCTCTGCCTCCACTTCCTAATACAAGGATGTTCATTACTTTAAAAATTTAGAAGGGTAAAGGTAATTAATTTGCGTATTCAGAGATGAATTTAATGCGCATCAATCGCATGTCTTCTTCAGTGATATCATCATCATCAAATTCGTCTAAGGCATCATCAATATCATCTGAATCTGCATTCAAAAAGTAATCCATAATATCTTCTTGCTTTTCCTCATCGATTATATGATTGAGATAATAGTCCAGCTTAAGCTTAGTACCTGCGAAACAAATGATTTCCATTTCTTCTACCAGTTCGGTCATTGACAAGTTTTTCTGTTCAGCAACTTCTTCAAGGTCTATTTTTCTATCGATCTGCTGAATAATGTAAATCTTGTTTTTCGACTTTGAACCTGCAGTTTTAATTACCACTACATCTTCAATGTCAATGTTATTTTCTTCAACATAGTTGATGATGAGTTTCAAAAAGCTACCTCCAAACTTTTCTACTTTACCCATACCTATCCCATTCACATTGGCCAGGGCTTCTTTAGTTGTAGGGTAGGTGGTTGCCATTTCTTGAAGAGAGGGATCCTGAACAATTACATATGGCGGAAGGTCTTTCTCCTGAGCAATTCGCCTCCTCTCAGTCTTCAACAAATCGAAAAGTACTTTGTCATAAGAATTTCGTGGATGTGCAGAAGGAGCCGGATCATTATTTTCCTCTTCAGTCTGATCCACATCGCTGAAATCAAGGTCTTTAATAAAATCTACACTGAAAGGTTCTTGCAGAAATTTCTTTCCTTTTATTGTAAGCTTCAAAAGGCCTACATGTTCTATGTCCTTTTTGATAAACTCATTCAGTAAAGTTTGTCTTATCACCGATCTCCAGAAAAGGTCGCCCTTGTCTTTTCCAACACCATAAACCTCACTTAACTGATCGTGGCCATAGCTTTTTATATACTGATTCTGCGAACCTCTGATCACACTGACTAGATGAGCCATTCCAAACCGCTCTTCTGTAAGTTCTACCGTTTTAACGGCTATCTTAATATAGTCTTTACCATCAAAGTGTTCTCTTTCATACTTACAGTTATCGCATAAACCTGACTCTTTACAGGCAGTATCTTCATACTCTTCACCAAAGTAATGGAGCAGCTGCTTTCTTCTACACACAGCAGATTCAGAATAGGATGACATTTCATCTAACAGTACCTTTGCGTTTTCCCTTTCTGTAACCGGTTTGTCCTTATTGAACTTCTCTAACTTTTGAATATCCTCTTGTCTGAAGAACATCACGCAAAGCCCTTCAAGACCATCTCTTCCGGCTCTACCTGTTTCCTGATAATAACCTTCCAATGATTTTGGTACATCATAATGAATTACAAACCTCACATCTGGCTTATCGATACCCATTCCAAATGCAATAGTTGCCACTATAACATCTACCTCTTCATTCAGAAAATCATCCTGGTTCTTCATCCTTACGGATGGTTCAAACCCTGCATGATAAGGTGCAGCCTTAATTCCATTAACCTTCAGGAATTGGGCTATTTCCTCAACTTTCTTTCTGCTCAGGCAATAGATTATACCAGACTTACCATGATGTTCACGAATGAACTTAACCAGTTGCTTTTTGACATTCTTTTTAGGTCTGACCTCATAATAAAGGTTTTCCCTGTTGAATGAAGACTTAAACAAATCGGCTTCCTCCATCTGAAGGTTTCTCTGAATATCCAACTGTACTTTGGGGGTAGCGGTAGCTGTAAGTGCGATAATTGGTATATCCCCGACTTGATTGATGATAGATTTGATTCTCCTGTACTCCGGTCTGAAGTCATGCCCCCATTCAGAGATACAATGAGCTTCGTCAATTGCGGCAAATGAAATATTAGCCTCTTTCAAAAAGGCAACGTTTTCCTCTTTCGTCAATGATTCAGGTGCTACGTATAACAACTTCACTTCTCCATTCAGTGTAGCCCTTTTAATTCTGTTTGTTTCAGATTTAGACAAGGTTGAATTCAAAAAGCTTGCATTAACTCCAAAAGCGTTAAGTTGGTCTACCTGATTCTTCATTAGCGCAATCAAGGGAGAAATTACAATGGCTGTTCCCTCCTGAATGATCGCGGGCATTTGGTAGCACATTGACTTGCCTGCCCCCGTTGGCATGATGACAAAAGTGTTTTTCCTTTGAAGTATGTTTAAGATTATTTTTTCTTGATTGCCCCTGAACTGATCGTAGCCGAAAACTTTCTTCAGAGTCGACCGGATTTCTTCTACACTTACCATATTAATTTGGCTATTCTATAAAGGATAAAGTCCATTCCTTATCTTTGCTTGGACCTTGAAAAAGTGCCTAAATTGAAGTTACAGAAAAATATTCAAACAATAGCCAAAGAAACGCTTATCAACGAAGCTGAGGCTATAAGAAACGTTGTCGAACACATAGACAACGATTTCGAACAGGCTGTCCTTGAAATACTTAACATGAAAGGACGGTTAGTAGTGACTGGTATTGGTAAGAGTGCAATTATTGCCAATAAGATAGTAGCTACTTTAAATTCGACTGGTACTCCCTCTCTTTTTATGCATGCCGCAGATGCCATCCATGGTGATTTAGGTATGATTCAGGAAGACGACATAGTGATGTGTATTTCTAAAAGTGGTAATACCGAGGAAATAAAAGTATTGATACCTCTTATTAAAAGAACTGGTGCCAAAACTATAGGATTGGTGAGTAATGCAGATTGTTATGTGGCAAAACATGTAGATTTTGTACTAAAAGCGATCATTGATAAGGAAGCCGATCCAAATAACCTTGCTCCTACAACGAGCACAACCGTGCACATGGCAATGGGTGATGCTTTGGCAGTAAGCCTGTTACAAGCAAAGGGATTTACTTCGCAGGATTTTGCCAAATATCATCCGGGGGGCTCCCTTGGAAAGCAACTTTATCTTAAAGTTGATGATATCTATCCTAAAAATGAGCTTCCTATTATTCAGGAAACAGACTTAATAAAGAGTAGTATTCTTACCATTTCTAAGAAGAGACTAGGAGCAGCTGCTGTAGTTGACAAGGACAACAACCTGGTTGGCATATTCACCGATGGTGACCTGAGGCGCATGCTAGAAAAGCATGATAACTTTGCCAGCCTTACCGTTAGAGAGGTAATGACACGAAATCCAAAAACAATAACAAAGGGCGAATATGCTATTAGGGCACTAAACGAAATGCGCGAACATGACATCAATCAATTGATAGTTGTCGAAGAACAAAAAGTCGTTGGATTTTTGCACATTAGTGATTTGCTGAACGAAGGAATAATTTAGATGAAAAATATTTACGTAGTAATAATGGCTGGAGGTATTGGTAGTAGATTCTGGCCTTATAGCCGTGCAGAAAAACCTAAGCAGTTTCTCGATGTATTGGGAACAGGTCGTTCACTAATTCAGATGACTTATGACCGTTTCACAAATCTTTGCCCAAGCGAGAATATTTATGTCATAACTAACAAAAGGTATCAAAACCTCGTCAAAGAACAATTACCTGATTTAACCGGTCACCAAATTTTATTGGAACCTATTGGGAGAAATACAGCAGCCGCTGTCGCTTACCCAGCTTTTAAAATAAAACAGCGCGACCCAAAGGGGGTGATGATTGTTGCACCATCCGACCATGTAGTTTTTAAGGAGAACATTTTTACTGACAACCTAAAAACAGCAATTAAAGCTGCAAAAGGGTCTGAAAAACTCATTACTTTAGGAATTATACCTTCAAGACCAGAAACAGGTTATGGATACATCCAGTATCACTCCAATCCTTTGAAAAAAGTCAAGAAAGTTAAAACCTTTACGGAAAAACCTGAACTCGATCTTGCCAAGAAGTTTATTGAAAGTGGTGATTTTGTCTGGAATGCCGGGATTTTCATCTGGTCGATAAATACAATAGCCAAAGCATTCCATGATTACTTAAAAGATATGGCAGTAATCTTTGAAGAAGGTAATGAAACCTACTACACTGATCAGGAGCAAGAATTTATAGACAAAGCGTACTCTCAGTGTAAGAGTATTTCCATAGACTACGGAATCATGGAAAAAGCATCTGACGTCTATATGGTCAAAGGCAAGTTTGACTGGTCAGACTTAGGTAGCTGGGATTCACTTCACGAAATCAGGGATAAAGACAAAGACAGTAATGTTGTTGACGGAAATGCACTTTTGTACAACGCCAAAAACTGTTACATAAAAGGTCCTAACGACACATTGATAGTAGCTCAGGATTTGGATGGTTATTTAATTACAAAATCAGACAATGTAGTGTTGATTTGCAAAAAGGATGCAGAGAAAAAGTTCAGAGAGTTTCTGAATGATGCCAAAAACAAGGGAGAAGAGTTTACTTAGTCCTTTGTCTGATTATTTCATAGGTAATAATACCCGTAGCCACTGAAACGTTTAACGACTCTATTTGTCCTATAATAGGTAGTTTAGCATGACCGTCACAGAGTTTTAAATATTCTGGGGAAATACCGTCTTCTTCCGAACCCATTAATAAAGCTACTGGTCCTGAAAAGTCCTTTTCATAAATTGTTTCTTCAGTTTTTTCGGAACAAGCAATTACTTGTATACCATTCTCCTTCAATCCTTTAATAGTCACTTTCAGGTTATCGGCACGGCAAACTGGAATATAGTTTAAGGCACCCGCTGAAGTCTTCATGGCATCTGAACCAACCTGAGCACTGCCTCTGCTCGGCACAATTATTCCATGTACTCCGGCACATTCAGCTGTTCTGGCAATGGCTCCAAAATTCCTAACGTCCGTAACCCTATCCAATACAATGAAAAATGGACTTTCACCTTTTTGATAAGCTTCGGAAATGAGATTATCTAAAGAAGCGAAAACCACAGAGGAAAGAAATGCGACAACTCCCTGATGGTTCTTTCTGGTTACTCTGTTTAGTTTTTCTATTGGGACCCTCTGCACTGGGACAGAGAAATCTCTGCACAGTTTTAGCAATTCAGAAACTAGTTCATTTCTGGCATCTTTCTGAATCATTAACTTATCCAGCTCTTTACCAGATTCAATAGCTTCAATAACGGCACGTGTACCGTAAATAAAATCAGATTTATGTTTTGGTTGCATCTATTCAATTATTCTGCCCGATCTCCATTGAGTGACTGCAAGCATCCAGCTTTCTCTGAATTTCTTCCCACGGATCAGCTTATGTTTGACGACACCATCTTCTAAAACGATATCAAAAATAAAACGCACTCTTCCACCAGATGAAGAAGGATAAACCCAAAGTTCAGTACTTTCATTTCTAAAAACCTGAGTGGGATTTCCATAAATCTGGTATATCATACCTCGATCTGTCTTCCAACCTTCTTTGTTTTCTGAAAACAACCTCGCTGATTTCCTCACCCTGCGATAGTAGTATTTGATAAAATCCTTTGCTACCACCTCATTGGATGAAATCACATTATTAACAAACGCCTCGAAACCATTTCTTGGTTCTTCATCGGATTGCATTGCTTTGAATTCATCGTTTGTACTGATGTAAATCAGAGGACTCATGAGGTTCAAGTAGTTCTCAAAGTATGGATGGAACTCATCCGTTACTACAATCCCTAGACTTGAGTTCTCTTCAGTCGGTGATTTTATGGTGAAATAACCTTCATTATGAAACCTAAATTCCTCTCCATTATTAACTCCATATAGAGTATCCAAAGGCACATCGGAAGGTTTGTCTCTTTTAATATCATCAAAAGGTGGTGTTGACACAGCTTTATTATTCACCACACCATTGATTTCATAATTAGCGTCCCCATTAAATGGGTTCATTATTCTAACAGGGTAATCCTTATTGATGTAATTAGTGAAATAGGGAATATTCTTATTTACCTCAAAAATCAGAAATGGTGTTGGCTTCCATTCTTCAAGACTCAGCGGAATATCCAGATTATAGTGTTTGTTTTTGGTAGCATTATAAACATCAATCACCAACAGTTTTTCATTCTGATCCTTTTCAAATTCGAATAGATAGACATACTGCCTGAAGTCTACATCCACTACATTACTGGAATCTATTCGAACAGCAGAATTAATATTCTTTTCATCTATATAACTAGTCCTGATATCATAGCTCAAACGGTAATCTGATATTCGAACAGACCCACTGTTAAGGATAAACCTCAGGTACACCTTAACCTTATTACCAGAAGTAGCAATTTTGTGCTGAACAAGAAATTCGTTTTGCTGATTGTATAGATAACTGATTTCAGCAGAACTCATTCTGTTTTGCGCATAGGCTCCAAGAGCCAAAAGCGAAAGAATGAAGGTTAAAACAATTCGTTTCATCATCAATGGTAATAGTCAAAGGTATACAGAATTTGACGGGAGCAGAACAAAATTGTTCAAATTCATCGATTCTGGCTCAAATAGCTTATTTTTGGCCAAAATTCGAGTATGGCTACTTATACAACTGAAATAGCTTCTGACAGTATCCCGTCTGACAACCCCATACATCAACGTTTGTTAAAGGCTTATTATTTGGCAAAGCCTTATATCAATGGCAAGCTGCTGGAACTTGGTTGTGGAGAAGGCAGAGGGGTAGAACTCTTAGCTCCCCTTTCAGAAAAGTATGTAGCCCTGGACAAAATCGATGAGGTTATCGCTCGATTAAAATCAAAATACCCTGAATTAGACTTCAGGCAATCTGTGTTTCCACCGTTCAATGACATTGCAGACAACTCATTCGATACTATTGTCAGTTTTCAGGTAATAGAACACATCAAGGCCGATGGTGATTTTCTATCTGAAATACACAGAGTCCTAAAACCAGGAGGTAAAGCTGTTCTTACTACACCAAATATTAAGAAGACACTTACTCGCAATCCATGGCATGTCAGAGAATATACTGCTAATCAGTTAACCGAACTCGCAAAGAAATACTTTGATAAAGTAGAAATGAAAGGCGTTGGAGGTAATGAAAAAGTAATGGCTTATTATGAAGAGAATAAAAAATCGGTTGAGCGAATCACCAGATTTGACATTTTTAATTTACAGTATAGGCTTCCGGCTCCATTGCTAAGAATCCCCTATGACCTCCTTAATAGATTTAATCGAAACAAACTCAACTCAGCCAATTCAGGATTGGTGACAGAAATCCACCATGACGATTATCTTTTGGTGGATAATGCCGATCAGGCCTTGGATTTGTTTCTGATATTAGAAAAGTAAAAGGCCAGCTTTTTAATAAAGCAGGCCTTTTGTTCACTGTTTCTTTCTGTTTTCTAAAAATCCAAAGGACTTCCTCCAAGTCTTATGTTTTGAGCATTCAACATTTGCTGTACTTTTTGGGCTTCTTCAATTTTTCCATTCCCTTTTAGTACAACTTCCAGATATCTTAACCCTCTTGATTTAATCTGGAACTCTCTGTCGTAACGTTGTCTATCCTGAAGGTAATTAAGTTCAGCATTGAATTGCTCAGCAATATCCATAGCCATTTTTGTTGCAATATCTGTTTCACCTACATCAAAGTATCCTTGAACATAACCAACAGAAGAAACATCATAAGGCACCGCCTCCACAGTCATTTTCTCCATACCAAAATCAAGCATTTCTTTTGCTCTTATGGTATCTCCTTCGCTTACCAAGGCGTCTGCCAAACTAGTAAGCATAGATCTGTGGTTTTGAACAAAACCTCTGTAATCTTCATTCAAATTAGCCTTTGGATTATCAAGTCCTCTGAATCTCATTTTGTTTTTGATATTATCATACATCAAATCCGAATTCACCAAGTCTCTGGTTCCGCCTGGCTTCCTAACTGGAAGAAGTCTATAAGCCATTCCTTCCTGAACCAGATATGGATCAATGTTAAAGTTCAAAGAGTTGATAGATGTGTAGTTAAAATAAATAGGTCTTTCCCAATTGTTATGAGCAATCAGGTCCAACATCATCATTTGTCCTTTGTCTACAATTCTACTTTCTAGCTCACCATTTCTATCCTTCTTAAAGTTGAAGTACATAGTTGGAGTAACATATGGCTTTAATTTATTTGGAATCAACCCACTGTTTAACACTTGAGCTGTATCTACTTCAAGCATTAAAGAGGTTGCTGGTATGGACATCACCTTTGTTCCAGACTGGAAAGTAAGCTTAAAGGCATCTACATCTCTTTTAACTACGTCCAGGTATTGATCCAAACTAATCGACTGATCTTTGAACCTTGGCATTTCATTAATGTACAATACATCGTTGGTTCCTTGCCTATAGTTGTCAATTGTCAACGAGTAAGGGAATGCCTCCGAATCATTCATTTTAGTCGCTGTCTGGTCAATGTACCAATCCGTTTGATAGTAACTTAATACTACCACTCTAACGTCTGTTCTAAAACCTTCTACTTCTTGAATATACCAAAGTGGGAAAGTGTCATTATCGCCCCCGGTAAAAAGAATAGCATTCGGGGCACAGGATGCCAGGAAGTTTCTGGCTGAATCTACTGAAAGATATCTACCAGACCTATCATGATCATCCCAGTTTTCCTTAGCAAGAATAACAGGAGCAATCAAGCCTATAGCAATTGCAGCAAACGCAATGGATTTACCTCTTCTGGCAAAAGCATTACCAATGGCCAATACAGAGAAGCCAATCCAAAGAGCAAAAACATAATACGAACCGGCATATATATAATCCCTCTCCCTTGGTTCCACCGGAGGTGAGTTCAGGTAAATCACCAATGCTAAACCAGTAAGTATAAAGAGCATCAAAGTAGCAGCAAATCGCTTCGGATCCCGGTTGAATTGGAAAAAGAAACCAATCAAGCCTAAGATCAGTGGAACCATGAAGTACTGATTCCTTCCCTTGTTGTTCCTGATTGTCTCTGGTACTCCCTCGTTACTTTCAAAAGGGCCAATCCAATTCGCATCTTGAATATCGCTTTCTCTACCTGCAAAATTGAACATGAAATACCTCAGGTACATATGCCCAATCTGATGACTGAACATAAAGCCCAGATTATCTGCAAAGCTCGGTGTTTCCCCCGGCCTCAAGCCAGTTTTAGACATATAGGTTTGTGGATGCCCCGGGTTAGAACTCCACATTCTTGGTAAAATCGTTGTATAATCAGGATCGTATTCTACCACTGTTTTGTAGTCCGAAATCTTGTAGCTATCCTCAGCTTTGTAATAAACAGGAGCCCCCTGTCTTACATCTTTTTGTGGTGCATTAAAATATTGTCCATGAAACAAAGGACGGCTACCATATTGCTCCCTCTTTAGATAAGAAACAAAGGTCATCACATCCTCAGGGTTGTTCTGATCAATTGGTGGGTCAGCTCTTGATCTAATTAGAATTACAGCATAACAGGTATATCCAATCAAGATAAAAGTCACCGAAAGAATTAAAGTATTTAACCCTACAAGATTCCTCTTTACACTCTCTCTCAAGCCTAGAATAATGGCGACAATAACAAGCAGAGTTAAAAACAACGCACCAGACCCAAAAGGAAGTCCTAGTGTGTTAACAAAAGTGATTTCGAACATTCCCGCAACTGTTGGAAGGCCAGGAATGATAATATAATTGACAAGTACTACCAGGGCCAAGCTAGCTCCAATAGCAATAAAGCCTCCCTTCCAGGTAGGGTTTTGATATTTCTTGAAGTAATAAATTAAGCCTAAGGCAGGTAAAGTAACCAAGCCCAAAAGGTGAATCCCTGTTGAAAGCCCAAGCATGTAAGCAATAAAAATAAGCCACTTATTTGCCCTGCTCTCATCATCAACCAGCTCCCATTTTAAAATAGCCCAGAAAACTACAGCCGTAAAAAATGAAGACATGGCATAAACTTCACCTTCCACCGCAGAAAACCAAAATGAATCGGTAAAGGTAAAAGCCAGTGCTCCAACTGCTCCTGCCCCTGCAAGCAATAATTTTTGAAAATCTGTCTCTTCACCAAGCTTAGCACCAATCAACTTTCTACCAAGCATTACAATAGACCAGTATAAAAACAGTATTGTAAAGGCACTAGCAAGCACACTTGACATATTTATCCAAAAGGCAACTCTGGTAACATCTCCAAACGAAAGGAATGAGAATAATCGACCGATTAACATGAACAGAGGTGCACCAGGTGGGTGGGATACTTCCAGCTTGTAAGCAATTGCAATAAACTCCCCACAATCCCAAAAACTGGCAGTTTCTTCAACTGTTAGAACATAAGTTATCAAAGAAACCAGAAAAACTCCCCAGCCAGTCAGGTTATTAATCCTCTTAAAATCTGTCATTTATTACTCGTTTGAGGCGTGAAAATAGTAAAAATATGGCTTGTTAAGCGTTAATTTTTATTAATCAGAAGTGGTTAAGCTACTCGTAAACTCCAATATAAAACCAAAGCCATAACAAAAACATGGGAACATAAGAAGTGGCTACTATCAGATTTGCCACAGATTTCTTTTTCCGAGCCGCAAAATCTATCCCATAACTTAGCACAATCCAATACCCTATTTCGAATACATTTAATGCCTGGTTTGGGTATTGATATCTGCCGGCTACTTCACTGTAATCGAAAAAATTCATATAAGAAAGGGGGTAAAATGCCTGATACTCCCAATAATTAGGATCAGTACTAACAAACATGAACCAAAATATTTTTATGACAGTCGGAATAAAAAAGATCAGTTCGGCAATCATGGCAATTTGCCAGCACTTGTTATAAGTAACCTTATAGCCCCACATAAAACACCCAACCCAAAGTATAAAGGCAACAATGGTAAACTTAAGGGCATAAACAATGGGTATGGATAAAAACTTAAGTCCGGATATTAGTTGAAAAATCAATGCTTCAGGTCCTTCAAGAAACTGGAAAGCAGCGATCTCTCCAATTATAAAGGTCTGCTGAATGTATAGCATGATAAATGCGATCACACATATCATGACAAAAAAGAGCTTCTTATCGAAACTAACCCAATCTCTTACACGCAACTCCAGGGAGCTGAATTCTCTCGGCATAGAAAACTATTTTGAATAAAAGTACGATTAAAGGACGAAGACCGTAATAAAAAAGTGTCATTGCGTAGCAATTGACATGAACGGCTCTAATTTTGCCTGTAATATTTAACAACAGTGAAAAAAATACTTCTCTACATATCAATATTAATGCTATGTCAGTTCAACTCTGGTTTTAGTATGCAAGCACCAAAGGACAGCACAAAATATTTATTGCTGAACATGGGCCTACAAATTGAAATTACAGATGCGGTAGATGATATGTACAACTTCAATTTTCTTAGAGCTGAAGTTGCATTCAATTGGTTAAAGTACAAATACCCGGAACATCCTCTACCCTATTTTTTATATGGTATCAGTACTTGGTGGCAAATGATGCCGAACCTTGATGCTGAAACTCCTCTGGGAGATGAATTCCTTGCCTACATGGACTCAGCTATAGTCAAGGCAAAAGTCATGATTGACGAAAACGAAAACAATGTTGAAGCCGCTTTCTTTCTTGCCGGATCTTATGGGTTTAAAGGAAGATACCACTCCGAACGAAAGAACTGGGGAAGAGCTGCCGGAGCAGGAAAAAGGGCGCTACGCTATCTGAAAAAAACAAAAGGAAATGAAAGTTTCAGCCCGGAAATACTTTTTGGAGATGCTTTGTTCAACTACTATTCTATCTGGATAAGGGAAAACTACCCTATGTTAAGGCCAATCCTCATTTTTTTTCCTAAAGGTGATAAGCAGTTAGGGATCAAACAAATGGAAGAGGTTTCTCTGAATGCTTTCTATACAAGGATAGAAGCCATTTATTTTCTGATGCGTATAAAGGCGTTTGAAGAAAAGAAAGTTTTTGAAGCGCTGCGCCTGGCTGAGCGAATCTATAGTCAATACCCCAACAACCCCTACTTCCATAGGTTTTATGCCCGAATGCTTTACACTACCGGACAATACGAAAAAGCAGAAGAGGTTTCTACAGAAATTCTCAACAGAATAGACAAAGAACAGAAAGGATATGAAGAAGTTAGTGGCCGATATGCCAGTTTTTTCTTAGGTCACATTAATCAGAAAAAGGGTAATACAGCAATAGCTAAACCATACTTTGAGCAAGTAATCAAACTTACAGAAGCCGTATCTGGAGAAAAATCGGGGTACTACCTTTTTTCCCAATTCTATCTGGCCGAAGATGAAGCTAAATCGGGCCTCTATGACAGTGCTCTTGAAAGGATATCAATCATTCGTGACAATACACGTAGAAGAGACAGCATGAATCAAAAAGCGAGAGCACTGAAAAAGGAGATCAGAAAGAAAAGATAAACTTCCCTATCTTTTATTTTGTACAGATTGATAAAATTTTCTTTGAAAATACTACCTTTGAACAGAATTATATTTTGTACCTGACAAATCATCAACGTGAATTTAAAATTGGATAAAATCGATCGTAAGATTTTGGATATTCTTCAATCCAACGCCAAAATCACAAATGCTCAATTATCAAAGGAAATTGGGCTATCACCAGCTCCTACCCTTGAGCGTGTAAAAAAACTGGAAAACTCGGGTATCATTAAAAGTTACCATGCCAAACTAGATACTGATAAGATCGGTATGGGTGTCAGCACATTTGTTTACGCTACACTCAAAGGTCATAACAAGCAAAACATTGAAATCTTTATTGAAGCAATCAATAAGATTGAGGAAGTGATTGAATGTCATCACGTAACGGGTTCTGGCGACTTTGTATTGAAAGTAATAGCCCAAGATATTTCTTCATATCAGAAGTTAATGTTGGAAAAGGTTAGCGACATTTCTGTTGTAGACAATTTACAGTCTATGGTAATTCTCTCTACCTTCAAAGACAGTAAAGTAATGCCAATTCCAGAGTAGTTACATGCAACAAGAGAAAAAGCGAATACTGGAACATTCGCAAATCCTTCAGATTATTAGAAGAATGGCTTATGAAATCTATGAGCAAAATCACGATGCAAGTGAGCTATTCTTTGCAGGTATCGACTCAAATGGAGTGAAGATTTCTGAGCTTATTAAAGAAGAAGTCGAAAAAATTTCCAACATTTGCATCCATCTCATCCGGATTGACATAGATAAATCCGCAACTAGCCAACCTCAAGTTAGTTTTTCTGCTAAACCTGAAGCGTCAAATTTCACACTAATAGTGATTGATGATGTTCTTAATTCAGGTGGGACAATGATTTACGCATTGGATCCATTCCTTAAAATGAGCGTTTCTAAAATTCAAACCGCTGTACTTGTTAACCGAAGCCATAAGAGGTTTCCAATAGCAGTAGATTACAAAGGTTTTGAATTGGGAACAACCATTGAAGAACACATTGATGTGCAATTAGGTGATGAATATTCGGCCTTTTTGTATTAAATTTTATTCTTCAATCTTAAACTAACAACATAATTATGGAAACAATTAAAGAGTTCTACAATGAGAATATCAATAACATTCTGGACACAGGTGTTGAGATAATCATTGCTATTCTAATCCTCATTGTTGGGCTTTGGATTATCAAAGTGATAGTCAATAAGCTTGGCAGAGTGCTTACTAAGAATGGTGTCGATGAAACGCTGATGCCAACGCTTAAAGGATTCACCAAGAGCATGCTAACAATAATGCTATTAATCTTTGTCGTTGGAAGATTAGGAGCAGATACAAGTGCTTTTGTTGCTGTACTTGGTGCTTTAGGTCTGGCTGTTGGCTTTGCCTTACAAGGCAGCTTAGCAAATTTTGCTGGAGGTATTCTAATACTTGTTTTAAAGCCATTTAAAAATGGTGATGTGATCAATGTTAACGGTGAAACTGGTTCTGTTCAATCCATCTCGATTGTAACTACAACACTTAAAACACCCGACAACAGAGTAATCTACATGGCTAATGGTGCCGTAGCCGGAGCAACAATTACCAACATCACACAGGAGTCTACAAGAAGATGGGATTTTGTTTGTGGTATTGGCTATGACGATGACTTTGACAAGGCTAAAGAAATCATTCAAGGGTTGATTGCTGCAGATAACAGATTCCATAAAGATCCTGCTCCTTTTGTAAGAGTAGGAAACCTTGGAGACAGCAGTGTTGATATCACCATCAGAGCATGGGTTGATACTTCTGAGTATTGGAATGTTCACTTTGATATGATTGAAAATATCAAAAGAGAAATGGACAAAGCAGGGATTTCTATTCCTTACCCACAAAGAGATATTCACGTTTACAACGAGAAATAAAATTCTTTAAATCTATAAAAGAGGGTGTTCCTAGGAACACCCTCTTTTATTTAGTATCATCAATTCTTAAGAATCACTTTATTCTGAAGGTACAGGTATCGTGCATAATTTTTCCAGTTATCAGACGCATACTTATAGGCCTTTTCAAAATGCTCAACTACCTTTTTCGGATTGTTTACCTTAAGATAATACTCTCCTAGAGACAAGTGAGCTATCCAGTTTTTAGGCTCCTTGTTTACATAATCAGTCAACAACTGATAAGACCTTTTCTTATCCCCCTTAAGTAAAAGTGGCTTGAGCCCATAATAGTACATATCGAACCCATATGCATTAGCCAGCATTTCATCTCTTAATTTCAAGCCCTCTTGCTTATTCCCTTTTTCAATCATTAAATCTGCCTTAAAAATTTTAGAAGCGAAAAGCAGTCCTCTTCTTCTAGGAGATTCGTCCTCCGCTTCAAGTGTTGTAATTGATTTATCAATCAAACCCATCACCTCGGAAACGGAAAAATTCTTTCTCTTCATTTTCTCTTCTGCCAGATCATAGTAATCTGCCCCGGTTTTATTCTCTTTTGATTCTAGCGCAGCAATTACCAGGTTGTTCACATCAGACGTTACCTTGAAAGATGCTTTGATATTTTCCCAATGCAATTCCACTTGAGCCGATTCATTTTTTCTGAACGTAAAGTCATAGCTCAACCATTCCTGAAAAGGAGCTTTATCTACACTTACTGTGGTTCTTAATGCATCGTCCTTTGGAGTGTACTGAAAACTACCCCAGCTATCAGCATTCTTTGAAAAAATAAAAGTCCATTGCCTCTTTTCCACATAAATATGTAAACCATACTTACCTTTTTTAAGAGGCTTTCCGTTGATGCTAACATCTGTTGAGAATTCGATAATGGTATTCTTATTTGACCCAGCCCGCCATGGGTATTCTTTCCCATCTACCTTGAAATCATAAGGAACAATTCCGCCAAAAATTTTTCTCCCCTTTACCGAAGGGCTATGATAAGTTATGGTTACATCTGTAACACCCACGCGTTGCGATATGGTAGCCTTCTGACTTAGCAAAGTTGCTCCACCCATATCTTGTCCTGATAACTTTATAGAAACTATAAGTATCAGAATTATGATGATGTTCTTTTTTAAATTCATTGATTCTGAGTTTTTGATTTAAAACTTGATACTGTACGTATACCTTCCGTACGATTAAAAAAAGAAACAAAATCAATATTGGGGTCATTAGCTATTCAGATCAGGTACAAGCTCGTTCATTATCATTCACATCAAACAATTAGTCCCATTAAGGTCTTCCAGACAATCATTATGATTTCATCAAATATGTATATTTACATCCCTAAATTTTTGAGACATGTCAATTCATAAGTCTGAGATTAAAAAGGTAACTACTCATCAGTTACAGGCCATGAAAGACCGAGGAGAGAAAATCTCTATGCTTACAGCCTATGACTATTCTATGGCGCAGTTAATTGATGGTGCTGGAGTGGATATTATATTAGTAGGTGACTCTGCTTCTAATGTTATGGCCGGCCACGAAACCACTTTGCCTATTACATTAGATCAGATGATTTACCATGCCAGTTCAGTAATAAGAGCTGTGAACAGGGCCTTTGTAGTAGTTGACATTCCTTTCGGATCTTATCAAGGTAATTCTTCAGAGGCCTTGCGATCTGCAATTCGAATCATGAAAGAATCTGGAGCTCACTCTGTAAAAATGGAAGGTGGAGCTGAAATCAAAGAATCTGTAATCCGTGTGTTAAGTGCCGGAGTTCCGGTAATGGGACACTTAGGCCTTACACCTCAATCTATTTATAAGTTCGGCACGTATGCGGTAAGGGCTAAAGAAGAAGAGGAAGCCGAAAAATTAATCTCAGATGCTAAACTGTTAGAAGAGTGCGGCTGTTATGCCATAGTTTTGGAAAAAATCCCTGCAGCATTAGCAAAAAGAGTGTCTGAAGAAGTTAGCATTCCAACCATAGGCATTGGAGCTGGTCCTGATACCGATGGACAGGTTTTAGTAATGCATGATATGCTTGGTATTACTAAAGAGTTTAAACCAAGGTTTTTGAGACAATATGCAGACTTAGGCACTATTGTCACAGAAGCGGTTGGCAATTACATTAAAGATGTAAAATCAAGGGACTTCCCGAACGAAAAAGAGAGTTACTGATCATATCAATTTAGTTTCAGGGGATTTTTTAGCGCATAGAATTTGTTACCTTGCGCAGCCTTAAAAAGAGAACATCACATTTTAATTCATAGAAGTATGAGTGAACAAAAAATAACCATCAACAACGGAGTACTTAACGTACCTAACAACCCTACCATTCCTTTTATTGAAGGTGATGGTATTGGGGTAGACATCTGGCCTGCTGCTCAAAACGTATTGGACAGTGCAGTATCAAAAGCATACGGGACAGACAAAGCAATTAACTGGAAAGAAGTTTTAGCCGGAGAAAAGGCTTTCAATGCAACTGGCCAATGGATGCCTGCCGAAACCCTGGATGCATTCAGAGAATACCTGGTTGGTATTAAAGGGCCACTAACAACTCCTGTCGGAGGTGGGATCAGATCTTTAAATGTAGCACTACGTCAAGAGTTAGATTTGTTCGCATGTGTTAGGCCGGTAAGATGGTTTGAAGGAACTCCTTCACCAGTAAAACAACCTGGCTTGTGTGACATGGTGATTTTCCGCGAAAACACCGAGGACATCTACGCAGGTATTGAGTTTGAAAAAGGCTCTGAAGACTGTGCGAAGTTTGGAAAGCTGCTTGAAGAAAACTTCCCAGAAAGATTTAAGAAAGTGAGATTCCCTAATTCGGCTGGTTATGGAATCAAACCTGTTTCTGAAGAAGGAACACACCGATTGGTGAAAGGGGCGATTGATTATGCTTTCGCCCAAAAGAGAGATTCTGTTACACTAGTACATAAGGGTAACATTATGAAATTTACAGAGGGCGCTTTCAAAGCCTGGGGCTATGAGCTTTCTAAAGATGCTTATGGAGCTACTGACTACGAGGGAGGTCCATGGCAGATCATTGAAAAAGATGGTCATAAAGTAATTATCAAAGATGTTATTGCTGATGCCTTTTTGCAGCAGATTCTTTTGAGACCTGCCGAGTACTCAGTAATTGCAACATTAAACCTTAATGGTGACTATGTTTCTGATGCTTTAGCAGCAATTGTTGGTGGTATTGGTATTGCACCAGGTGCCAATATTAATTATGCTACTGGCAACGCAATTTTTGAAGCCACCCATGGTACAGCACCTAAGTATGCCGGACAGGATAAGGTAAACCCTGGTTCGGTAATTCTATCTGGCGCTATGATGCTAGAATACATGGGCTGGCAAGAAGCTGCAGACTTAATCTACAAGGGTCTGGAAGCTGCTATTGCTTCTAAAAGAGTAACGTATGACTTTGAAAGACTTATGGAGGAAGCTACACTGCTCAAATGCTCTGAGTTTGGAGAAGAGATAGTAAAGAACATGTAAATATAAAGCCCCGGTTGGGGCTTTTTTTATGACTTTTGGTCAGTCTTTTTAAACACTCTGCCGTGCTATAATGTTTATTGATTAAACAGTCAATAATTATGAGTAGACGGTACCTTCCCTTCTTTCCTCTCAAACTAGTTGCCTTTCCAGAAGAACAGCTCAATCTTCACATCTTTGAAGAGCGCTACAAACAGCTTATCAATGAATGTGTAGATCAGAATAAAACTTTCGGAATACCTGTCTTCAATGACAACATGAAAGATTTTGGCTCTGAGATGAGGGTTTTAGAAGTAGTAAAAAGATATCCAACAGGTGAAATGGACATCATAACAAAATGCGTAGGTACAATCAAAATCTTATCCTTTGATGAAAAAGCTCCTGAAAAACTGTATGCCGGAGGTATGGTTGAAAACATCACCAATATTAATGATGCCACACAGGAACAATGGTTTGAACTTAAACGTTTGGGGAAGGAACTGGTATCACTGCTAAAAATGGATGAGAAGCTAGATGTAGAACTGTTGTCAAATTCCTTTGAATTAGCCCACAAATTAGGACTATCTTTAGAGCAGGAATATGACATGCTGCAAATGGTGCATGAGTCTAAGAGACAAAACTATATGATCAACCACCTACGAAGAGCTATACCGCTGATTCGTGAAATGGAAGGAGCAAAAGATCGTATTAAAATGAACGGCCATTTTCAGCATCATGATCCGCTGAAGTTTTAAAAATGATTCAGACCAATTTATCAGAGTTCGGAACCCTACTGATTTTCATCCTAGGTGCAATTACCTTTGCAGTCGTGGGCTTAACAGCATCAAAACTTTTGAGGCCAAACCGTCCAAACTATGAGAAACTCACTACATACGAATCAGGAGAAGATACTGTTGGCAATGCCTGGGGTAGGTTCAATGTTAAGTTCTACATTGTTGCCTTGATCTTTTTATTGTTTGAAGTAGAGATCATTTATTTGTTCCCATGGTCCGTAATTTTTGGTGACAAAGCTCTAATTGAAGGTACAAATTGGTCTTGGGCATGGTTTGCTATAGCAGAAATGTTTGTATTCATTTTTATACTTGCATTGGGTTTGGCATATGCATGGAGAAAAGGTTATCTCGACTGGGTGAAACCACAACAGAAAACAACCGAATACAAATCTGAGATACCGACAAGCGTGTACGAAAAGTTTAAAAGATAGTGGGGTTATTAGATCAAAAATTAGGGCAAGGAGGTATCATTATTACCAAATTCGAGGACCTTATTAATTGGGCCAGGTTGTCTTCCATGTGGCCAATGGCATTTGGTACTGCGTGCTGTGCTATAGAATTTATGAGTACGCAAGGAACGCCATACGATCTTGATAGATTAGGAATTGTACCCAGAGCCAGTCCAAGACAATCGGATGTAATGATTGTAGCTGGCACGGTTACTTTTAAAATGGCCGACAGGGTCCGAAGACTCTATGAACAAATGGCCGAACCACGCTATGTTATTTCTATGGGTTCCTGTTCTAATTGCGGAGGGCCATATTGGGAACATGGCTACCATGTAGTAAAAGGAGTTGATAGAATAATACCCGTAGATGTTTATGTGCCCGGCTGCCCCCCAAGACCAGAGGCATTAATCGGAGGTCTCATAAAGCTTCAGGAAAAAATTAAGGAAGAGACTATAGTTGCACCTAAAGCTGTGGAAAGACTTTTAGCTCAAAAAGAATCATGACTTTCGAAGAAATCATATCAAAGTTAAAAGGGCAGTTTGGAGAGAGCATTATCACATCTGTTGATGAGATGGCATCTCCCAAAGCCATAATGATCGATTCAGGAAACCTGTTGAAAGTAATGAAATACCTTCATAGCTCTGAAGGACTTTACTTTGACTCTCTTTCGTGCATAACCGGGCTTGATAATGGGGCCGAAAGTAATTCTATGGAGGTAATCTATAACCTTTACTCTATTCCCTATAATCACCATTTAATGGTTAAAGTTATCGTGAATAGAGAAAACCCCTCTATTGATTCGCTGGAATCAGTTTGGAAAACTGCCGACTGGCAAGAAAGAGAAGTATATGATCTGTTAGGAATTCTATTTAACAATCACCCCGATTTAAGGAGAATCTTATTACCTGCTGACTGGGAAGGGCACCCTTTGAGAAAAGACTATGAACATCAGGAGTATTACAGGGGCATAAAAGTGGCAGAATAGTGGCAAACGAAGTTCAGTACATATTCGACAGTCAGAACCTTCAGAAATCAGAGCCTCAGAAGTTCAAAACAGAGGATTTGAAAAGTGAGGAAATGATTGTCAACATCGGTCCGCAACACCCCTCAACTCATGGCGTATTGCGTTTGGAAGTAATTACCAATGGTGAAGAAATTGTAGATGTAGTACCACACTTAGGTTACCTACACAGATGTTTTGAAAAACATGCTGAACAGCTTCCATACAATCAAACACTTCCCTTTGTAGATAGAATGGACTACTTGGCAGCAATGAATTCTGAGCACGCCTTTGTGATGGGAGTTGAAAAAATGCTGGGTATTGAAAATACTATCGACAAACGTGTTGAATATATACGCGTGTTAGTAGCGGAGCTCAACAGACTGGCATCTCACTTTATTGCACTCGGTACATATGCCATGGATATTGGAGCAATAACTCCTTTTCCATGGATGCTTCGAGATAGGGAGCATATTCTAAGGTTGCTAGAGTGGGTATCTGGTGCGAGGATGCTCTACAATTATATATGGGTTGGTGGTCTTTTCTATGATTTACCAGTTGGCTTTGAAGAACGTTGCAAGGAATTCGCACAATACATCAAGCCTAAGCTTGTCGAGTTTGAGGAAGTAGTCCTCAACAATCGCATTTTTATTGATCGTACTGCCAATGTTGGAATTCTTCCTGCTGATCTGGCAATTAACTACGGCATCACAGGCCCAATGTTAAGAGGCTCTGGCTTAAAATATGATTTGAGAAAAATTGATGCTTATTCTGTTTACCCTGAAATTGACTTTGATATCCCTGTTGGTAAAGGAGAAGCTGGCACACTTGGAGACTGCTGGGATCGTACTTCGGTAAGATTGAAAGAATGCAATGAATCAGTCAGAATCATTGAGCAATGTCTTGAGAAGTTAACCGGAGACCATAAACGCACAAGAGATTTTGACCCAAGGGCAACGGTACCTAAAAAGATAAGACCTAAAGCACAGGATTTTTATGTTAGAGCGGAAAACCCTAAAGGTGAAACAGGATTTTTCTTTAGGGCCGATGGCCGATCAGACATTCCTTTCAGGTGTAAAGCACGTGGAGCCAGCTTTGTAAACCTTTCAATTTTAGGAGAGCTTAGTAGAGGAGGCTTGATAGCAGATCTGGTAGCTATACTAGGCTCTATCGACATTGTTTTGGGTGAAGTGGATAGGTAATTATAACCTAACTTTCTAGAGTACTTACAATAACTCCTTTAAATTATTCTCTCTTATGTAAGCTGTTTCTCCCCTCCACTTAATCTGGTACCAGATGTCATTTTTACTGACAACTTCAACCTTATGCCCCTGTCCTATTACTTCAACCAGTTCAGCAGCAGCAGACGGGCCAGACATTACATAAGAATCATCTCCAGTAATTATAGCCATGTCCTTAGGCCCCGCAAAATTCACAAAGAAAACTATTAGGGCAAGTACCAATACTAAACCCGCTGCCAAACCAGGAGACTTCTCTTGATGCTTTTTTATTTTTCTAAAAATCATTGAAAGGATTAGTAAGGCAAAGGCCAGTAAAACTGTTGTTATTAATACCTTATAATCATTAACCACTTTTACAAACTGTTGAAAGTCATTAGTCTCGTAACCTTGTAAACCATTCACCTGCGCCAACTCATTCATTTTTTCCAACACCTTTTTGTCGGAAGACATCTTGTAATAGTCGTGCAAATAAATGAGTGCATTACTTAGATTACCCATGGCCTCCTGGCTATAGGCCATTTTAAGTAGCATAGCAGGTGTAGCAAGACCCGTGTTTTCATAAATCGATTCGTAAACCTCAAGTGATTGTGTAAACTTTCTCTCCTTAAAAAGCGAATCTCCTTTTTCCAGTTCACTTTCCAAGTCCTGGCTATATGCACTTTGAAAAGAGGTGAATACACTTAAAATAAAAAATAAAGCAAATACAGAAACTCTTGTTTGCATGTTACTTAAACTCCCCATCTATTCGTTTTACGAGTTAAAGCCTATTAGATAAACTTTTAGAAGCACGAATATAATTACCTCATTTTCATCACCCATACCTTTCACAACATTTAACAGCATTTGTCAATCATTCTGGCAAAACACCTAGCAATAGAAGCTTTATAAACCGTGTAAAATTATTACTTCATTTACGCTTTGTAGTCCTCGAAAAAAAATTATGAAATAAATTACGAATCAGTATTTGCATTTAATTTTGAACCTCTTACATTTGCAATCCCAAATGAGGAAAACACTCCGAATGAGGGCAAAAAACAGGTTGATCTGGTAGCTCAGTTGGTAGAGCATCTCCCTTTTAAGGAGAGGGTCCTGGGTTCGAGCCCCAGCCAGATCACTTCAAAAAAGACTTCTCGTTGAGAAGTCTTTTTTGTTTTCTGGCGGGTAAAATTTCAGTTCAAACTCAACACCCTCTCATAACCCTGATAAGTAACAACACTTTAACGATAAGTCGAGAAAACTTACCTTCAATATTTGGAAAGCTGTGCGTTAGGTATTTGATTCGTTTAGAATACCTTCGCAACAATGAACAAACAGCCAATTGGCATTTTTGATAGTGGAATGGGAGGACTTACTGTAGCACATGCTGTAAGCAAACTACTCCCAAATGAGCAGTTTATCTACTTTGGAGACTCTGCACATCTTCCTTATGGTGACAAGTCTGCTGCTACTATACAAGCCTACTCTATAAAAATATGCGATATCCTACTAGAGAAAGGATGTAAGGTCATTCTTATTGCCTGTAATTCAGCCTCAGCAGCAGCTTACGAATTAATAAAAGCCTACGTGGGTAGCAGAGCTCATGTATTAAATGTCATCGATCCTATTATTGATTTTGTTACAGAAAGGTTTGACAAGAAAAGAGTCGGACTTATTGGCACAAAACAAACAGTAGGCTCAGGAGTTTATGATTATCAGCTGAAAGCAAAGTCTCCAGGTATTCAGGTTGGTGCGCTGGCAACTCCTTTATTAGTTCCTATGATTGAAGAGGGATTTCATAAAAACGAAATCTCCGAGGCCATTATTGAAGAATATTTAAAACACAAAGAGTTATCCGGTATACAAGCCCTAATACTTGGCTGCACACACTATCCGTTGATAAAGCATCAGGTAGAAAAATTCTATAATGGTAATGCTGAAGTAATAGACTCTTCAGAAATTGTGGCATTGGCATTAAAAAACCTACTCGATAGTCACAGTTTACTTTCAGAAAACAGAGAACGAGAAAATGAGTTTCTAGTCTCTGACATAACCCCCTCCTTTGAAGCCGCCACTGAATTGTTTTTTGGCACAAAAGTCCCGCTTCAAAAGCATAAACTCTGGGAATAACAACCTCTAAAATAATTTTGAACTTATTTGATTTTCAATGCATTTAAACTACTCTACTAATTCAGTAGAGTACTAAGTGTATGTTAATAAATAATATGCTTTCTTTGCACTAACCAAGGTATAACAGAGCGTGTACGCATTTCTCTTTTTCCTGACATTCTTTCTGATCTACATGGTATTTGTAGTATATGCCGAAAGAAAAATTTCGGCCTTTATACAAGACCGATTTGGCCCTATGGAAGTAGGTTATTATGGAATTCTTCAAACCATTGCTGACTTACTTAAGCTAGTTCAAAAGGAAGACATTGTTCCTCTTGCTGCTGACAAAAAACTATTTAAACCTGGTCCAGTAATTATTTTCACATCGGTATTTGCAGGTTTTGCAGTATTACCGCTTACTTCAGATTTTGGAGGTGCAGCAGCAGACATTGGCATTTTCTATCTTTTGGCAATTGTATCCCTCGATGTAATTGGTATTCTAATGTCTGGCTGGGGATCTAACAGCAAGTATGCATTGTTCGGAGCTATGCGTTCTGTTGCGCAAATAATCTCCTACGAAATACCACTTGGACTAATGGTTGTCTGTGTTGTGATGATTTCTCAAACACTCAATTTGCAAGAGATCAGTTATCAGCAAGGTATTTGGTGGAACACGGTCAATTCAGGAGCTGAGAATTATCTTTTTGGCATTAAAGCGTTAGGCATTAATACCACCAATATCGGAGGTATTTTAACCTGGAATATTTTCCGTGCTCCAATTTTCCTAATAGGTTTTGTTATTTTCTTTATTGCATCTCTAGCTGAAAGTAATCGAGGTCCTTTTGATATTCCGGAAGCAGAATCCGAATTAGTAGGAGGCTTCCATACAGAATATTCTGGCCTCAGATGGAGCTTTGTAATGATGGGGGAATACGGTATGATGTTACTGGTATCATTTCTTGCTGCCATCTTATTTCTGGGCGGATGGAACACTCCATTGCCTAACATAGGTTCCGTAGTTTTAGCAGAATGGACAAGTGGGGAACCTGGTACAATCGCAGGGCATATTTGGGGAGCTTTTTGGATGATAAGCAAGGCATTCCTACTAGTCGGGCTACAAATTTGGATTCGCTGGACATACCCCAGACTAAGGTTAGATCAACTAATGAACCTTAGCTGGAAATACCTGACCCCAGCCTCTATCATTCTGGTTTTACTAAGTGCAATCTGGAGACTATTCATGATATGAAGGAATATTGGATGAATATTGTCTCCTCAGTAAGAACCTTAAAAAAAGGCTTGAAAATTACTGGAAAGCACATGCTGGATGCACGCAAACAGAGAACTCCAATTGGACCAGATGATAAGAATTACTTTAATGAGCAAAATGGAATTTTCACTCTCCAGTACCCAAAAGAAGAAATCCCGGTACCAGACAATGGGCGATACAAGCTTCATAATGAAATAGAAGATTGTATTGTATGTGATAAATGCGCTAAGATATGTCCTGTCAACTGTATTGATATTGAACCTATCCGTTCAGCAGAAGTATTTGGTAAAACTTCTGATGGCACACCGTTAAGAATACATGCCGCCAAGTTCGACATTGACATGGCTAAATGTTGTTTCTGTGGACTGTGTACTACTGTTTGCCCTACAGAGTGTCTTACCATGACAAACGAGTATGACTTCAGTGCTTTTGATTTTGAAGAGCATAATGTTCCTTTTTCCAATATGACTCCAATCGAAATTCTGGAAAGGAAAAAAGCATTTGAGGAACACATGGAGAAAAAGGCCGCAGAAAAAGCCAAAACAGCTACAAGTACCAGTTCAAAACCAGCAATGAAGCCCTCAATAAAACCAAAAGTACCTGGCGCAGCCAAACCTGTTATGAAACCCAAAGTACCAGGTAGTGGCACGGCAAAACCCAAAGTCATTGTCAAACCAAAAATTCAGGTAAAAAAGGATTCAGAAAACAGCCCGAAAACTTCAAAACCAAGGCCCGTGATCAGACCAAAGATTCAGGTTAAGAAAAGTGACAATACTGAGGAACAGGAAAGTGCCAAACTTAAACCAAAGGTGCCAATGAGATCTAAAATCCCGACACCAAAAAAGAACAAACCGGAAGGCGAAGAATAGGCTATGGAAACAAGTAATATCATATTCTACATCTTTGGAGCTATCACTGTGCTTTCAACACTTTATATTGTGTTGACAAAAAATATTCTATATGCTGCTTTTGCCTTGATTCTGACTTTTATTGGTGTAGCTGGTATTTTCATTTTTCTGGGAGCAGAATTCATTGCCGTTACTCAAATACTGGTCTATGTGGGGGGTATATTAATTTTACTGGTCTTTGGTATAATGCTCACCAATAGACTTTCGGAAAAAAAAGTAGTTAGTCCTTCTTACAATAAACTCTTCGGTTTTGTAATAGCAGGAGGACTCTTTGTACTGTTAATAAAAGGCATTTTACAAGCCAATTTTAGTGCATTGGGCTGGATCAACCAAGAAACATCTTCCCCATCAGGAATACGAGAATTTGGAATGACGTTAATGACTGATTATGTACTTGCATTTGAAATCATTGGTTTATTACTTCTGTTGGCACTTATTGGTGCCGTTCGAATTGCCGGAAACACTAGAAAGGAGGCTGAAGATGCCATTTGATTATTTGCTATTTCTGGGGGCGTTTCTTTTCTGTGCTGGGCTTTTTGTTGTGGTTACCAGAAAGAATGCTATCATGGTATTAATTGGAATTGAATTAATGCTAAATGCAGCGAACATTAATCTGATAGCATTTAGTAGTTATGACCCCGTTGCCTTGCAAGGTCAGATATTTTCCATTTTTATTATTACCGTTGCGGCTGCTGAAGCGGCTGTTGGACTTTCTATAATTGTTAAAGTGTACCAACACTTTAAAACTGCCGATCTGGACAAGATCAATGAGCTTAAGGGATGATAGAACTGCAAGAAATCATATCGCCCAATACTAACTCAATGGTTTACTGGCTTATTGCCTTGTTAGCCATTCCATTCCTTTCCTTTATTACTACTATAAAGGCTGGAAACAAAGCACCCCATTGGGCTACTTCACTTCTTGGAATTAATACATTGATTGCCATTTATTTGGCTTTCCTCAATTGGAACAGTAACCCTATAACCATCAAAGGATATTGGTTTTCAATAGGTGACACACAACTTACCTATGCATTTCTCATAGACAGGCTCACTTTAATGATGACTATTGTCGTCAATTTTATTTCATTGCTGGTACACTTCTTTTCTCAGGAATACATGAGAAATGATGAGGCAAAACCTAGATATTTTGCCTTTCTCGGGCTGTTTACCTTCTCAATGATGGGAATCGTACTCTTTCACAACCTGTTGTTGATTTTCATCTTCTGGGAATTAGTTGGCTTGTCCTCCTACTTGTTGATCGGTTTTTGGTTCGAAAAGAAGTCGGCTTCTTTGGCAGCCAATAAGGCCTTTATTATGAACCGAATAGGTGACTTGGGCTTTATTACAGGGCTGATGATCCTGTACACCCAGTTTCAATCATTCGATTTAGGAGCCATCAAATCACTGATGAGTTATAGTCAGATTGAAGATGGGAACTGGATTGTTCAGTTCACTAATAATGGCAAGGAAATAGTCAACTCACTTGATGGCAGATGGCTAAGCGCAGCGGGTATTGCACTGTTTTGTGGAGCAGTCGGCAAGTCAGCTCAATTCCCGTTACAAGTCTGGCTACCCGATGCCATGGAAGGCCCTACCCCTGTTTCAGCCCTTATTCACGCTGCCACAATGGTAGCTGCCGGTGTA
Source organism: uncultured Roseivirga sp. (assembly GCA_947493005.1). Lineage (GTDB taxonomy): Bacteria > Bacteroidota > Bacteroidia > Cytophagales > Cyclobacteriaceae > Roseivirga. Next base: position 253,860 of record CANLOY010000005.1, on the reverse strand, counting down.
TTTATGCTGGCCAGAGTTTTTGTATTGCTCGATGCCCAAGCCTTGGAAGTAATAGCTATTGTTGGTTCCATCACCGCATTCATGGCCGCTATTGCAGCTCTATCTCAATTTGATATCAAAAAGGTACTCGCCTATAGTACTATTTCCCAGTTGGGCTATATGGTAATGGCCATGGGGATTGGCGCCTACACTGCAGGGTTGTTCCATTTGTTGACACATGCCTTTTTCAAAGCAGGTCTCTTTCTGGCTGCAGGAATTATCATTCATCAACTCCATAAACTGGAATCCAAAGAGGTTAAATTCAACACGCAAGACATGCGTGTTATGGGGGGACTAAGGCAATATATGCCCAAAACCTTCTTTTGCTTTTTGATTTGTGCACTTGCACTTGCAGGCTTACCTGGCTTTTCCGGCTTTTTATCTAAAGATGCTATTCTATTGAACCTGTCTGTTTGGGCAGATGAAAAAGGTGGTGGTTTTTATATTCCAGAAGTACTGGCATTTGCCACTGTACTTTTCACGGCATTTTATACATTCAGAATGATATTCCTGGTCTTCTTCGGAAATTTCAGGTTGTCAAAAATTGTAAATCAAGAAAACATTACTGAAAAACTGAAGGATGGCAACTTTACGCTTATAATTCCAGTGATTATACTTTCCATACTTTCACTGAGCCCCGTTTTTGGATTAACTCTAAATGCAGAGCATACCTGGTTTGTAGAATCTTTCTCAACACCAGGCTTTTTGGTTCCTGTAGTTTATGCCGCCAAAAGCCTGGTTGAAATTCCTCATGAGAATTTCGAAGCGCTCCATGGACTTGTTAATGGTGTATCTATTGGTTTAGCCGCCATTGGTATTTTCCTTGCCTACATTGGATATAAACCAAATGCTAAACTAGAACAAGCATTTGTGGAGCGTAGAGAACCGAGGGGGTTCTTTGGACAAGTTTCATTTTACCATTGGTATCAAGATGCTTTATACAGAAAAGCCATTTTGAAATTTATTCTCCTGAAAGCAAAAGCAATCTATTGGTTCGATAAGCACATTGTAGACGGATTGGTAAATGGACTAGCCCGCCTACAAGTAATTATAGCACACATCGCCAAATGGTTCGACAAGTACTTTATAGATGGGCTAGTGAACCTAACCGCTTTCACTGGAGGAAGAATTGGTCAATTAACCCGGTCAATCCAATCGGGAAATGTGCAAACTTATATCTTGTTAAGTTTTGCATTCATCATATTATTAATGCTTTATTTAGTTTTCTAATTCATGTCAGAGCTGTTAACATATATCATCTTTATTCCCCTAACGGCAGCGTTGTTAGTTCTGCTAACCCCAAAGACATACGAATACCTCTATCGGGTTCTGACAGTGCTTTGCCTTGGCTTAACCTTAGTACTAATCGTTTATGCCGCATATGACTTTAAAACCCATTCAGCATCAACCATAACCGATGAGACTACTCTCCAGCTCATACACAAAACAGAGTGGTTCTCTATGTCTATGGGCTCTTTAGGTAAGTTCTCTGTAGACTACTTCGTGGCTGTGGATGGCTTAAACATTGGTATGTTACTATTGGCAGGAATCGTCTTGTTCATAGGAGCCATTGCCTCATGGAATATTGGCAAGAAAAAGAAAGCCTATTTCAGTCTCTACTTATTACTCTCTTCTTCAGTATTGGGATGTTTTGTGGCACTGGACTTCTTTCTTTTCTACCTCTTTTTTGAGTTCATGCTACTCCCCATGTACTTTCTTATCGGCATATGGGGTGGGCCAAGAAAAGAATATGCTTCAATCAAATTCTTCCTATATACTCTGGTTGGATCAATATTGATTTTAATTGTAATGATTGGTCTTTACAACTCGGTTTATGATCCAGTAAAAACTGCCGCAGAAACTGGTTATGAAGTATTGGAAGTTCAATCACTTGTAAAGGATGGGAGTATTGCTTCAGATAAGATTGTGAAATCTTTCAATATGATTCACATGACCAATCCAGACAATTACATTCCAGGGTCATTTTTAGACTCATCGAGTCTGGCTAAAGTTTTTGGTCAACCTGCAAGGTGGATAGCTTTCCTTGCACTGCTCATTGGGTTTGCCATCAAGCTGCCTGCGGTACCATTTCATACCTGGCTACCCGATGCTCACGTGGAAGCTCCAACACCAATTTCAGTTGTACTGGCCGGAATTTTACTGAAGATAGGAGGGTATGGATTAATTCGAACCGCCTTCGCCATGTTCCCTGATAGTGCTTATCACTACTCCTGGTTAATAGGCTTCTTTGGCATGTTTGCCATTATTTACGGTGCATTAAATGCTCTGGCACAAAAGGACCTGAAAAGACTCATCGCTTACAGTTCGGTCTCTCATATGGGCTTTGTACTGCTGGGTCTGGCGGCAATGACTGTTGAGGGAGTAAGTGGCGCTATTTATCAAATGTATTCTCACGGTTTGATTTCAGCTATGCTATTCCTATTGGCCGGAGTGCTTTATGACAGAACACACGATCGAATGATTGAGAACTACGGAGGGCTGGCCAAGCAAATGCCAAAGTATACCGTTTTCATTGCCATTGCATTCTTTGCATCATTAGGCCTACCAGGTTTTTCAGGCTTCATAGCTGAGCTTATGGTGTTTATTGGTGCATTCAAATCTTCGGGAACCATTGGTGCTATTCCAGGGTGGATGCCAGTTGTAGCTACACTCGGTCTGGTCCTTGGCGCTGGGTATTATTTGTGGGCACTACAGCGCATGTTCTTTGGCAAGTTTTGGGTGAAAGACAAAAATTGGATACCTGCCCTTAAAGATTTAGATACCCGAGAATATGTAATGCTCGTTCCATTGGTTATTCTAATCCTGACCTTTGGTCTCTACCCATCATTATTACTGGATTTGATTAACAATTCTGTAGAAAGTTTCACCAACCATTTACTTTCTTTTCACAAATAATGTTGATTCAAAACCAGCATACTGAATTAAGTAATCAACTTGCTAAGACAGGCATTGATTTATGGGATCTGGCACCCGAAATATCAATAACAGGATCGATCATTCTCCTAATCATTTTCGACCTTCTTTTCAAGAAAAACAAATCCATGGGCATAGCTGCTATTGCCTATGCAGGTTTGGCCTTCACTGGTTTTCTGCTTATTCAGCAATGGTTTGAACTATCAGAAACCAAGTCCATAATGAGTGGGCTTCTATCAGTGAGCAAGCTCTCTGTTTTTCTAAAAACAGGTTTTTGTATAGGTGTTTTTATTACATTGATAATAGCTCACAGGTCAGGCGAAAAACAAAAAGATTTCTTCAGGAGTAGTGAAATTTTAGTAATGCTTTTTGGGCTTTTACTAGGAGTCTCTTTCATGAGCATGTCTAACAATCTACTCATGATCTACTTGTCTATTGAAGTAACGTCCATTTGCTCTTATGTATTAACTGGCATAACCAAAGGCAAAAAGAAAGCAGAAGCTGCCATGAAATATATGATTTATGGTGCAGTAGCCTCAGCTATTATGCTTTATGGCATGAGCTGGCTCTATGGGTTCACAGGCACTTTGGATATTACCAGTACAACTTTTGTCGCTGGCTTGAATGATATTCCAGCACTTCCTTTATCAATTGCTTGTATTATGGTAATGGCTGGGTTCATATTTAAACTTGGTGCATTTCCTTTACACATATGGTCGCCAGACGTCTATGAAGCCGCCCCCACTCCTATTGTTGCAGTATTCTCAGTACTCCCTAAACTCGGGGCACTTAGTATAATATTTCACTTTGTAAATGCTATAACCATTTCAACCATTGACTGGCAACTTTGGATAGGGATACTTGCCATTGCCAGTATGACTGTCGGCAACTTCTCTGCACTCTGGCAAAAAGATGTAAAGCGTATGCTAGCCTATTCCTCTATTGCCCATGCGGGCTTTTTAATGGTCGGTATTCTGGCCTTTACAGGTTCAGGGAATCAAGCCATGCTCTTTTATGCAAGTATTTATCTGATAATGAACTTTGCGGGATTTCTGCTTGTCCAGATATTTGAAAGAAATACTGGAAGTTCTCAGTTCGATAGTTTCAAAGGTCTGGGCCAAAAACTGCCATACCTATCAATACTGGTACTCGTTATTATGATCTCGCTTACAGGCTTACCACCAACTGCTGGATTTAACGCTAAGCTTTTTATTTTTTCGGCACTCTGGGAAGCACATTTAAATGAAGGACATCCCATTTTAATTTGGGTTTTTGTCATTGGCCTGATGAACACTGTGGTAGCACTTTTCTACTACCTAAAAATGCCTTATTTATTATTTTTCAAAACAGCACCTCAAGAAATCCAACCGAACACCAGAAGATTTACAGATTGGCTTTGGGGCACTTTATTGGTCTCCCCTTTGTTACTTTTATTCTTTAGATCGGATTGGTTGGTCAGCATTATGAATAGTATTAATTTTGAGCTTTGGATACCCTAAATGAGTGAGCAGATCAAACACGAATGTGGTATAGCACACATTCGCCTAAGAAAACCGCTTCAATACTACATTGACAAGTATGGTTCGGCAACATACGCGGTAAATAAGCTTTACATCATGATGCAAAAGCAGTCCAACCGAGGCCAGGATGGTGTCGGAGTGGCTAACATCAAAGTAGATGTAGAACCAGGAACCAGGTTCATCAGTAGATACAGAACCATTAATCCACAGCCTGTTGCCGAAATTTTTGCCAAAATCAGCAGAAAGTTTCAGAAGGCTAAGAAGAAAGTGGGCTATGATCCTCAAGATGCTAACTGGCTCAAAAACAATATGGGATTCACTGGTGAGCTCTGGATGGGCCACCTTCGTTATGGAACTCATGGGAAAAACAGCATTGAGAGCTGCCACCCTTTTCTGAGACAAAACAATTGGAGAAGTCGAAACCTGGTAATGGCAGGAAACTTCAACATGACTAATGTCGATGAGCTTTTTGACCTTTTGATTAAACTAGGTCAGCATCCAAAAGAAAAAACTGATACAGTGACCGTAATGGAAAAAATTGGTCACTTTATCGATGAAGAAAATCAACGCATTTTTGATAAATATCGAGGTAAGAAAGAGAACCACGAGATTACCACTCACATCGAAAATGAAATGAATCTTCAGCGCGTACTGAAGCGTTCTTTCAAAGATTTCGATGGAGGGTATGCAATGGTAGGTTTACTTGGACATGGTGCTTCCTTTATAGTTCGCGACCCTAATGGTATCCGCCCTGCCTTTAAATACATTGACGATGAAGTAATTGTTGTTGCTTCTGAAAAACAAGCTATCAAAGCCGCCTTCAACGTCAATTACGAAGAGATTGAAGAGGTAGCTCCAGGGCACGCACTTATCGTTCATAAGAATGCCGAATGGGAAGAGATCCCGATCATGGAGTCGGGTGAACTAAAAGCCTGTTCTTTTGAAAGAATATATTTCTCCAGAGGTACAGATCCTGATATTTACAGAGAGAGAAAAGAGTTGGGAAGACTACTTATTCCTCAGATTCTGAAGTCCATCAACATGGACTTAAAAAATACTGTATTCTCTTATATACCGAATACCGCTGAAATCTCTTTTCTGGGTATGATGAGGGGATTGGATGAATACATGCTTAAGCGCAGAAAGGAAGTGATTATTGATGATAAGCCTTCCTTGGAAAGTGCAGAACAACTTTTGAGTTTCCAGCCCAGAGTAGAAAAACTGGTAATCAAAGATGCCAAACTTCGAACTTTTATTGCCGATGACAATAGTCGTGATGAATTGGTAGCCAACGTTTATGATACAACCTATGAGGTAATTAACAAAAATGTTGATACGCTGGTAGTTATCGATGATTCAATTGTTCGGGGAACCACTCTGGAAAAGAGTATTCTGAAAATGCTTGATAGGCTTGAGCCTAAAAAAATTGTTATCGTTTCGTCAGCACCTCAAATCAGATATCCTGATTGCTATGGTATAGACATGTCTAAAATCAAAGAGTTTGTTGCCTTCAGAGCTATGTTGGCTTTGATAAAAGAAAACAGCAAGGAAAACTTGCTGGAAGAAGCCTATCAAAAAGCCCTCGCTAATATCGACTCTGAAGATCAGGCAAACTATGTAAAGGAGCTTTACGACCAGTTTTCTTACGATGAAGTATCTGAAAAGATAACAGACATTGTAAGACCAGAAGGCTTGAAAGCTGAGTTAGAAGTGGTATACCAAACTGTGGACAATTTACATCAGGCTTGCCCTAAAAACCTTGGTGATTGGTACTTCACAGGCAACTATCCTACCCCTGGGGGAAATCGTGTTGTAAACAAGGCTTTCATCAATTTTATGGAAGGCAAAGAGGTAAGGGCATACTAGTATTTAGTACAACGTATTGCTTATTGAGACTATTAATGTTTCTTTAGAAATCTACCCTTTCGCAGCAGCAAATATTTGTAGATATTCATGGCAATGAAAATATGCATTGCACAAACGAAACCTGTTAAAGGGAATATCGAAGCAAATATTAGTAACCACCTTAAGGTTGTAAATCAGGCTACTGAGGAAGGTGCCAAGCTTATTCTTTTTCCCGAGCTTTCACTGACTGGTTATGAGCCTGAACTAGCAGATGCATTGGCAATCAATATTAAAGATGAGAGGTTGGATTGCTTTCAGAATATTTCCGATACCAAAGACATTGTTATTTGTATTGGTGCGCCCACCAGAGGAAACGATGGCACTTCTATAAGTCTCATCATTTTTCAACCAGATCAGGAAAGATCGCTTTACTCAAAACAGTACTTGCATGAGGATGAAGAGCCATTCTTTGCTGCAGGAGCTGAAAGTAGTGGAATTGTTCAGCTTTATGGTCATCGAATAGCCTTGGCTATTTGTTATGAAATATCAATACAGGAGCATTCTCAAAAAGCTGCTAAAAATGCAGCCAATGTTTATTTAGCTAGTGTGGCTAAAACGGCCAAAGGTGTTGAAAGTGCTCATAAAACCCTTTCAGAAATTGCCAGTCAATTTCAAATGACTGTAGCTATGTCCAATTGTATAGGATCATGCGATGGAGATATTGCTGTAGGGAAATCTGCAGTCTGGAATAGCAATGGTGATTTAATTGAAGAATTGGATAGACATGAAAGAGGGTTTTCGGTGTTCAACATCCCCAAAAAAGAAAACATACTCAATTCTTTGTAAATGTTTGATCAAAGTAATTTCTCATCCAAGATGAAAGGAAAGAGCTTAAGCGAGCTAAAGAAAATCATCGACAACCCTAATGACTACGTAAAAGAAGCAATTGATGCGGCTAAATGGGAATTGAATAAAAGAATAGATAATGGCGATGAAATCACAATAGATGAGCACATTAGACCAAACATAATAACAGGAGAAGATAAATACAGAGGCTTCATAAAAAGTATAAAGCCTAAGTCTAGTTTTGGCTTTAGCCTTAGGTATTCCGAAAGTATTCAAACAGCTATTGAATATAAGGTAATCAGCAGCCTATTTGCAATGGCATTTGAAGAGTTAGATTGGGATATAGTTTATCATCAAACAGACCAAATTGAAGCAAAACGCCCTAGTTCTTACAATACCTGGACAGAAAAGATTATTGTAAAGATTAACAAAACAGGGCAAATCAATATTACTAGTGAATCTCTAGATGGTTCACTTTGGGATGTTGGCAGAAATTCTAAACGAGTTAAACTTCTAATTCATGTATTTAACATTGTTCTTTCAGAATATGATGAGACAAAACTTCAAGAGCTCGTAAAGGAAGTAGAAATAAGTGAGACGTGGGCAGATTACATCGTTCCCGAAAAGCTTCCCAGACCTAAAGTAGCAAAGCCTCCTCGGCTAGTTTTCCCGATAATGGCGAGTATTCTTGCAACTGTAATACTGGGGTTTCTGCTTTCTCTTGTCATGAGATATTTCCATCTAGTTCTGCTAGCTGAATCAATCATAGGTTTAGCTTTGACGTATATACTCAGCGCAAGTATTAAAGTAGGCAATTATACTAATTACCTGAATCTTAGAGCCATTATGGGAGTGTCTGTCCTACTTATTGTAATACTTGGACAGTATTTTATCTACTTAGACTATATCTTAGATTTTCCAGAACAGTCATTTTCCTTTTATCAATTTATTAAGTTTCGATTCGAGGTTGGTTTTAAACTTGATAATTTAAATACTGGGTGGATTGGGCTATTAATTCTATTCATTCTTCAACTTGTAATCATTTATTATGTGGCACTAATGAGGCTAATGAGTTCCTTAACTTCTTATCAAATGAGTAGAGTTCCTCCGGAAGTGGTTGACTTCGTGGCTTACTTATTATTTATTAAGGAAAAAGATGAAAATACTGTTAGGAAAGAACTTAGTTCAAAGGGTTGGGTAATTCGCCAAGATCAAGATATCGTATTCGAAGCCATCTGGGCAGGCTATTCGCATAGTGAGTTAGTAAGACATTAAACCTCCTAATTCAAGAATTTTGAACTTCGACAGATCAAAAGTTAAAGAGAACATGAAAACAAAAGCATTGTCGATCATCCTTCTAGCACTTGTAATAAGTTGTCAAGGGAAAAAGTCAGTTGATTACGCCAATTCACTGGTTGGTTTGAATAAAGAAGATGTCGAACTATTAAACTCTCTGACATATAGATTTGAGGAGTTGGCCACTAATGTCTATGGTAAAGATGTTGAGAAAGCTTACTTCCAGTACTTGCAAGACCTTGCTAATAATAACTTGCCTCTTCATTTCTTCAGGTATTCTGCATTCAAATCAGACTTAGAAAGGTTAAGAGCTTCATCTTTCTATGAATCAGAAATGGTACCACTGTCGTTAGTAAAGGCAGACGAAGAACTAACAGAAATTCCTCCAACTCCAGGGTATCAAAAAAATGAAGCTCCATTTGAGACAATGGTTTTCAATCCAAAAGGAGCTTATATCAAGTCTTTGATCCAGCTCAACAAGGTTAAAGTTGTTAGTGAATATCTTCAGTTTATTGAGAAAGGTGTTGATCTAAGCCCGAGTCTTTTAGCAAAAACACTCATTAATGATTTAACTATAGCTGAGATGCAAGACCCGATAGTCAGGCTGATTATCTCTGTTAATTTTCATTATGGCCTGGGGCTTTTAATCACAGAAACCTCTTAACATCTACTAAAGGAAAAATAAAAAGCCCCTATAGAAATAGGGGCTCTTAAATTCTTTTTACTGGTAATCAAACTGAGAAACTCTCTCCACACCCACAGGTACGAGAGGCATTTGGGTTGATAAACTGAAAACCTTTACCATTCAAGCCATCAGAAAAATCAAGTGTAGTTCCAAGTAGGTAAAGTAAGCTCTTTCTGTCTACCAGAATTTTCACTCCTTTGTCTTCAAACACCTCGTCCTTTTCCTTGATTTCTGCATCAAACTCAAGATCATACATTAATCCAGAGCACCCTCCTCCTTGAACCGCTACTCTTATATTTTGGTTCTCATCCTTACCTTCCTTAGTACGGAGTTCTACAATTTTATTCTTTGCTGTATCTGTTACTGTTATCATCACGCTACAGGGTTAAGTACTACACTAAATACTGTTATTGTATTGATGTCGCGACCGTAATATAATTTATCAAGCGCATCATACATGTTACTAGCCGTAAAATATGAGGTATGCAATTCTGTTTCACCTTTTGCAATCCATTGAATGGTATATGAGTTGTATTTGTCTTTATAAGACTTTACATACTCCAGCATTTTTCTAAGTGCATCAAGCTTGTCAATTCCGATTTCAGAATGAAACAGAAAAGATTGATTATGCCTTGGGTTAATGGTAATCATATCGAGCTTAGTCTTACCTTCAGTAGCCGCAAACTCAAAACTCAATTCACTTCCCTGAATTCCAAGATGGTTTTCAATCTTCTTCTGAAGCTTAACACTCTCTACATGGATATCCGTGCCTGTACCTGTCATATTCATATGGCAACAATTTAAACTCAATTCAATATATTGAGCGCTGTTTAAACAGAAGACTAACAGAATTAGTTTCCTGTATTGAAATACAAAGATAAGTAATCGTAAGATACTAGCACCAACGTCATTCCCGTGAAAACGGGAATCTCCATATTAAATCATGAGGTTCCTGCTTTATGGAGATGACGTTCTAAGAAAAAATGTATGAAAAAAATAGAGCATATCGGCATTGCAGTAAAAGACCTGAACACTTCTAATGATCTTTTCGCCAAGCTTTTTAACAAACCTCATTATAAAGTAGAAAGCGTTGAATCCGAAGGAGTAAATACATCCTTCTTTCAAGTTGGCCCTAATAAAATTGAGCTATTGGAAGCTACAAACCCCGATAGCCCTATTAGTAAGTTCATTGAGAAGAGAGGGGAAGGCATTCACCATATTGCTTATGATGTAGAGGATATTCGTTCTGAAATGAAAAGACTGGAAGCAGAAGGCTTCACATTGTTAAACACTGAACCAAAGAAAGGAGCCGACAACAAACTCGTTTGCTTCCTCCATCCAAAAACAACTAATGGGGTGTTGATAGAGCTTTGTCAAGAGATAGAATAGTTACAAGTTTCGAGTTATAAGATTCGATACTTGACTAACGGGCCAAGGAAAAGAACTCATTCCTGATTACAAATTTCTGATTAACTATTTACTAATTTCGCGGCATGGGAAAATTCAGGGGCAAGCAGAAGATTTTAGAGCAAGTACTTATTGAAGGTATTGCTGCAGAAGGTAAGTGTATAGCCAGAGTTGACGAACAGGTAATATTCGTAGAAAAGGTGGCTCCTGGTGATGTTGTGGATGTTCGCATCACTCGTAAGAAGCCTAACTTTATGGAGGCTACTCCTGTAAAGTTTCACTCCTACTCCAAAGAAAGAGTTGAACCTTTTTGCAACCACTTTGGTACCTGCGGAGGCTGTAAGTGGCAACATATCCCATACAAAGTACAACTGAAGTACAAGCATCAACAGGTTGTTGATAATCTGGAACGAATCGCAAAAGTAGAGCTACCAGAAATCACTCCCATTCTAGGTTCTGAAAACATCCAGTTTTACCGAAATAAATTAGAATACACCTTCTCCAATTGGAGATGGCTCACAAGAGAGGAAATAGAAAACAGCGATGAGATAGATCGCAGAGGCTTAGGTTTTCATGTACCGGGAAGCTTCGATAAGATACTAGACATAAATCAATGTTATCATCAACCCGACCCATCGAATGCCCTACGCAATGCAGTTAAGGAATATTGCCGAAAGCATGATTTCCCTCATTACGACCTAAAGAAAAAGACCGGGTCTCTGAGAAATTTAATCATTCGTAATTCTGTTCGTAACGAATGGATGGTGATCGTTCAATTTGCTCTGGATGAAGACAGAAACATGGATTTAATGGAGTTCATCAAAGACTCCTTTCCTGAAATCACTTCCTTGCAGTATGTGATCAATAACAAAGCCAATGAGACCTTTCACGATCTTGAAGTAAAAATTCACCATGGCCAAGCCTTCATTACTGAAGAAATGGAGGGTATTGAATTTAGGGTTGGACCTAAATCCTTCTATCAGACCAATGCCACACAAGCCTATGAATTGTATAAAATAGCCCGCGACTATGCTGGCCTAACTGGCAATGAAGTTGTGTACGACTTATATACTGGCACAGGCACCATTGCCAACTTTGTGGCCAAAGAAGCCAGAAAAGTTATTGGAATTGAATATGTAGAAGCGGCTATTGAAGATGCAAAAGTCAACTCTCAAATTAATGGCATTACCAACACTGATTTTTATGCTGGGGATATGAAGGACATGCTCAACGATGAATTCATGGCAAACCATGAAAGACCTGATGTAATTATTACAGATCCTCCAAGAGCAGGTATGCATCAGGATGTAGTGAATATGCTTCTGAAGATCGAGGCTAACAAAATCGTTTATGTAAGCTGTAATCCAGCCACACAAGCTCGTGACCTGGCTTTACTCGATAGTAAATATAGAGTAACGCGTGTTCAACCGGTAGATATGTTTCCTCAGACACACCATGTGGAATGCTCGATTTTACTCCAATTGAGAAAGTAAATTGGAAGTTGAATAGGTAATTTTTAAGAAGAACTAGGAAAATGCCTTTTGAAATCAGCTATACTGATTAAAACCAAATCGACCGTATTAGGCCAAGAAAACACCGCATAACCCTCCATTTCAGGTGGTTAAAAGTAATATCTAGCTAAATTACCTTTATATAGACGTTGTGAGGAATTAGAGCAAAGTTATGAAAGTTTTAGTAACAGGATCTTCTGGAAAACTTGGGAAAGAAATCATTGACATGTTTCGGGACAGAAATATCGAATCTGTAGGTGTTGATTTGACTGCTGCCGATACAACAGATAAACAGGTAGACATAAGAGATGAGCTGCAATTGAATAAATTATTTAATGGCGTAAGTCACGTAATTCATACAGCAGCGCTCCATGGAAAGCATACTGATCTAAATGTCCCAAGGGAAGAATTTGTCAATACAAATATCTTGGGAACCCTAAATCTACTGAATTTATCGGTGCAGCATAATGTCGATAGATTCATCTACACTAGTACAACGTCTATTTATGGAAGTGCTATGGTCTCTGAAAAACAAGCAATCTGGGTTGATGAACTTCTAATTCCTGAGCCCAGAGATATTTATGATATAACCAAACAGACAGCCGAAGAGCTCTGCAAAGATTTTCACAAAATCGAAGGTTTAAAAATTACTGTTCTGAGAGTATCAAGGTTTATGGAAGAATCGAAGAATAACATTGCCAATTATCGCCTGTATCGAGGTTTGGATGAACAAGATGGTGCCATTGCACATTTTCTAGCTGCAACCAACGATTTTCAGGGGTTTGAGATATTTAACATTTCGAATAAATCACCATTTCAAATAGATGATTTAGAACAACTAAAAATTAACCCTAAACAAGTGATATTAAAGTATTACCCAGGTGCAGAAAAAATATATAGAGCTATGAATTGGGACTTCCCAACTTCAATAGATCGGGTATATGATATAAGCAAGGCTCAAAGTAAACTTGGTTATACGCCCAGGCAAAATTTTTGGGAACTAATAAACTCCTCACAACAGACGATATAGCACATGCCTCTAAGTAACTACTTGAAAGTGCAGTGCAAAACAGCTAGCTCAGAAGAAATAAACAAAACCCAGAGGCACGTGCCATATCCGGGACGTTACCATACGAATATTCATTGAGTGTTTATACACCTTATTTCTCATCCATTTCCTACCTTTTCAAAAGATGGGAAGCATTTCCTATTCATTTCCCATTTGAAATGAGAAAATACTGAGAAGCTGACATATTCTTGTCCTAATCTTGTCCGCGAACAAGTTCCGCCAGCAAAAAATGACCTACATAGACCATAAGGACAGTTTTTCAACCAAACAAACATATCATGTTGAATGCATCTGCTTGTTGGAATCGAGAAGCCATAACTAACTACCTTTGTTGGATAATAGACCAGTCCATATATCGACCAGCTTTCCCACTAAATCAAATCATTGAGACAATATGGATTGCCAAAGCTGATGCTTTTGATGTATCAGCCAGCCACCATGCCGCTTTATTTACAGAATTAATCTTCAATTATGGTGATCAATTTCAAGTGGAAGGTGAAAATATTGAGAGTTTTGTGTCAATGTCCGACCATTATATCATATCAGGACTAAAAACCTCTCCATTTCATACGATCACATCAGGAAAGCACCTAAATGTGGGATTTATTTTAAAGCCTCATTATTATGGAATATTATTGGAGAGGTTTGCAGGCCCCGGCATGCGACAACTTTCTGATGTTCTCTTTGAAGAACTGGTCGAACCTGAAACTCCAAAGTTCAAAAACGTGGAATCTACTTTAGCCAAATTCTTTGGCCTTGTTGACATTGATCCTGATTTAATGAAGTTTGAAAAGCACATCTCGCCAGAACTGATGCGAAATGGAGCCTTACGGGATTTTAGTAATTCGACATCCATTACACAGAAATCCTTTATTGAGAAATTTAAGAAGTTTTACACCTTAACACCTAGCGAATATCTCAGGCTAAAACAGGTAAATTACGCAACTCAATTAATTCAGAGACATCCCAAAGCAGCACTTACCCAGGTAGGTCTTGAATCTGGATTTTATGACCAATCTCACTTCATTCGGGTGTTTAAAAAACATCATGGATGCACTCCAAAGCAATTTCAAAAGAACCAATCTTAACCGTGCGTAAACCCTGTACAATTTTTTTTCTCTTCACGTATTGACTTTTGTATTCAAGTAAAAATGAGTACAAAAATGGAAAGAAGAAAACTAATCCTTTATATCAGTATGAGTCTGGACGGATTTTTGGCAGCAAAGGATGATGATTTATCATGGCTATCAATAGTCGAAAAAGAAGGTGAGGATTATGGATACACTGCATTTAATGAAACCGTGGATACCTATATAGTTGGAAGCAAGACCTATGAAAAAGTATTAAGCATGACTGGTGGTGTTTTCCCTCCCGCAAATAAGCACAGATGTTATATTATCACACGACAAGAGCGCGATAACGAAAATGGCGTAACGTTTTACAACAACGGAGTGGAGAATCTAATCAAAGCGTTAAAAGGACAGGGTGGCAAAAACATTTATTGTGATGGTGGTGCAATGGTCGTAAAAATGTTGATGGATCATAACCTGATTGATGAATATAGTATTAGTATCATTCCTATCATTTTGGGTGATGGAAAACGTCTATTTAGAGGTGAAACACCAAGAATCCATTTAGAAGCAATTTCCAGTAAAAAATATGAATCGGGCTTAATACAAGTTCATTACAAGAAAAAATAAGCCTATGAGTTCAATTATTATCACGGGAGCACGTCAAAACAACCTGAAGAATATTGACGTTGAAATCCCACGAAACAAAATAGTGGTATTTACTGGTGTTTCTGGTTCAGGTAAATCATCATTGGTTTTTGAAACCATCACAGCTGAAGCACAACGTCAGTTATATGACACCTTCAGTACTTTCGCACGAAGCAGATTGCCCAAGTATGAACAGGCTGATTATGATTTGATTAAGGGACTTTCACCAGTAATCCTATTGGAACAAAAACGAATTACAGGAAACTCACGATCAACCGTAGGGACAATTTCAGAAATTAGTAGCTTTCTTAGACTATTATTTTCCCGTATTGGTGATTCATTTATAGGACCTTCCAATTACTTCTCTTTCAATTCACCCGAAGGCATGTGTCCTAACTGTGGTGGTGTTGGCAAAGTGAACAAAATTGATCTAGACAAAGTATTTGATTGGTCAAAATCACTCAATACAGGTGCAATTCGGTTCCCTGACTTTAAAGTTGATTCTCTGGCATGGAAGATTGTAGCTAATTCTGGTTTTTTTGATACAAACAAACCTCTCGGCAAATACACAGAAGAAGAAAAAGAACGATTACTTTACGCAGACGGTGAAAGCTTTAAGTATGGAGAAGGCAATACTGCTTTTGATGCCAACTTTAATGGAATTGTCACCAAAATCAAAAAAGGATTTTTGAACAAGGACGTTGGCAGTCTAACAGAGAGAAGAAGAAAAATCATTGATCAGTTCATTACTTCAAGAACCTGTGATGTTTGCCTTGGAAGTCGCTTAAGTCAAACAGCATTAGCGGTAAAAATCAATGGAAAAAACATTCATGAGTTATCAGAATTTCAATTAAACGACCTTCACTGTTTCATTTCAAAAATTGACAATGAAGAAGCATCAACAGTTTTGGATCAAGTCACCTATCGTTTGAAAAACCTAATCGACTTAGGTGTAGGTTACTTGAATTTATCACGACAAACAGGAACGCTATCCGGTGGAGAGGCACAAAGAGTAAAATTATCTAAGCAATTAGGTAATAGTCTTACGGAAATGCTTTATGTATTGGATGAACCAAGTGTAGGGCTTCACCCTCGTGATGTTCATTTGGTAAATGATTTACTTATTAATTTACGAGATGCTGGCAATACCATTTTAGTAGTGGAACATGATCCTGATGTAATCAAGATAGCTGACCATATTGTAGATATGGGGCCAAGGGCAGGGAGATATGGTGGTGAGGTTGTATTTCAAGGGACGTATGAGGCCATTAAGGGTAGTAAATCGTTGACAGGAAAAATGCTCCTAAAAGGAGCTCCCCAGAAAGACAATTACCGAAAAGTTAAAGGTCATTTCCACATTAAAGATGCAAATGATAATAACCTTAAAAATGTATCAGTGGCTATTCCAAAGAATATTTTCACCTGCATCACAGGTGTTGCAGGTTCTGGTAAAAGCTCACTTATTCACCAGGCTTTCCTGAGAGAATATCCCGATTCAATTGTGATCGACCAAAGTCCGATTGGAAAATCAAATCGTTCTAATCCTGCTACATACGTAGGAGTGTTTAACGACATTAGAAAGTTATTTGGTTCTGTTAACAATGTTGATCCATCCTTGTTCAGCTTCAATGCTAAAGGGGCATGCACTAAATGTAAAGGTGTAGGATTTATTCATATTGATATGGCATTTCTTGACCCGGTGAAAACACAATGTGAACAATGCGGAGGGAACAGATATAATGAAGAAGCTCTTATTTACAAATTGAATGACAAGAATATAGTAGAGGTATTAGACCTAACTATCAATGAAGCATTGCTGTTTTTTGACCAACAAGCTATTCTCAAAAAACTATCATTACTTGAAAAAGTAGGACTAGGTTATCTAAAGTTAGGGCAATCCTTATCAACCCTCTCAGGAGGAGAGTGTCAGCGTGTGAAATTGGCAAGTGAATTACACAAAGAGGGAAATATCTACATTTTGGACGAACCCACCACAGGATTACACTTATCTGATATATCACTAATTATTAAGCTATTTAATGAATTAGTTGATAATGGTAATACATTGATTGTGATCGAACATAGTCTGGACATCATCCATGTTGCAGATTGGATTATTGACATTGGTCCAGAAGGTGGCATTTCAGGTGGAGAGGTTATTTTTGAAGGAAGTCCACATGAAATAATAAAGGAAGCAACTAGCCATACAGGAAGGTTTTTAATGGATTACATCAATTAATTACTCTGTCTAAAGGGACATCATAATGACGAATCAATGCCTAATACATTGGAACGGCCTATTTCTCATCCATTTCCTATCTTCTGAAAAGATGAGAAGCTTTTCCTATTCATTTCCCATTTGAAATGAGAAAATACTGAGAAGCGCACATGGCTTTGTCCGAGTCTTGTCCGCGTATAAGGCTTGTTAGTGAAAAATTAGCGTATACGAGCTAAAAAACATGTTTTTAAGCCAAACAAACATATCATGTGGAGAATGTGGTTTTATTGGGGTTGAAAAATTGATTGGATATTGATATGAAGCCCTGTTAGTCATCTTCAATCCAAGGATCGTGGCAGGGGTTATTCAAAAGCCATCAGATCAATTAACTACTTATAGCTTGACGGGCTTTTCCCAAAGCGTTTTTTAAACAACCTTGAAAAACTGGATACATCCTCAAATCCGACTTCATAAACAACTCCTGAAATACTGCCAAATTGCTTTGACTCAAGTAATTCAATCGCCTTTTGCAGGCGAATATCCCTGATCAATTGGCCCGGAGTAAGTCCTGTCATTTTTTTTACGTGCCTGTTCAGGGAACTTGTACTCATAGCGGCCATTTGACTCAAATCAGTTACGGAGAATGAGCTCTCCTTCATATTTTCCCACACCAGATTTTCCAGATTTTCCATCACTTTTTCATCGTGACTCAAATTCCCATTTTTTGACTGATGCTCCACCAATTCAGCGCTGGCCTCTCTTCTTTCCTGTGCATTACGGATTAGATTATTCACTCTCACCAGCAGTTCCTCAGCATCAAAAGGTTTGACGAGATAGTCATCTACCCCGGTCTTTAAGGCAATCAGCCGATCCTTTTCATTGGCATGAGCAGTTAGATTTATAAATGGCGTGAGCCTGTGTTTTTCATTTGCCTTAACCTTTTTCGCAAAGGTCAGACCGTCCATTTCAGGCATTCTCACATCTGAGATGATCAAGTCAGGAGAAAGGTGATCTAATTCTCTTAAGGCCTGAACGCCATTTACGGCTTCGATCACATCATAATATGGACTTAGAAGTTCTTGGATATAGTTTCGCATATCCGGGTGGTCTTCTACCAATAGAATTTTGCACGCTGAATTTTCAGGTGATCTCAGAGTTTTCCTGGTATCAAATTCATCTGAGAGGGAATTATCTTCAGCAATCGTTTCAAGCACTTCTTGGGTGATCAAGGAAGAGGGAAGAGACAAGGTAAAAGTACTTCCTATGCCAATTTTACTAGCAACCGTGATTCGACCCCCATGAAGTTTGGCCAATTCCTGAGACAAAGTCAATCCGACTCCGGATCCACCATATTGTTGGTCATCTCCGCGAAAAACTTGATAGAACCGATCAAAAACATGGGGTAAATCATCGGCTGAAATACCTACCCCAGAGTCTACCACACTGATCTCAACATCACCAGTGTTTTTCTTCTGTTTTTTCAGTTCAATATTGACGGAATTACCAGCCGTTGTAAACTTGATAGCATTAGAGACTAGATTATTAAATATGGCGATCACTTTACTTGGATCTATATTCATTGTTATGGGAGATGGATCACATTCTAATGTCAGCTCTACATCTTTTTCTGAAGCATACGACTCAAAAGACGCTTCTACCTGCCTCAGTAACCTGACGATATCAGTAGGACGCTGATTCAAAACCAACTTGCCGGCTTCCAATCTTGAAATCTCCAAAATCTCGTTAACCCGATCGATCAATTGATCTCCATACTTCTTGGCCAAAGAAATTTCGCTTTGCAGATGTTGTGGCATTTCACTACTTTTTTTGAGATTCTGGATTGGGCCAAGAATGAGCGTTAAGGGAGTCCGCAATTCATGAGCAATGTTTGTAAACCAACGCGACTGGGTAGATTGCAGCTCCTGAACCTTATCGGCTATTTGTTTGATCTCATTCTTCTTTCTGACCTGCAATTGAGCATTCCGATAGATAAACACACCAAGTAGAAAAAGTAGGATAACTCCCCCGATCAAGACATTTCGTAACAACAATTCCTTGTTTATTTCGGCTTCCTGCCTCGCGAGCTGTTCCTCTTGTAGCTGGATTTTCTGTTCTTTTTGAGCAGTAGCATACCGGGCCTCCAGCTCATTGCTCAGTTCAATTTTTTCTCTACTGATAATACTGTCCTTGAGCCCAATGAAGTCAAGCAAATACCGGTGTGCCAAACGATACATTCCCAGTTTCGCATAAGCATCGGCCAATTGCTTTGATGATTGATAACGGAGAGACTGGTGACTCAGTTCATTGGCCATCCCCAAAGCCTTGTCAGCAAATTGGATCACCTTATTGGGCTGATCTGTTCTGATGTATAGTTCTCCCAATTCTTTGTACACATAAGCCAGAGAAACTGGTCGGTCGATCTTTTCATGACATGCCAATGCCTGCATCAAATAGGTTTCGGCTTTTTCAAATCGGCTAAGGTCAAGGTTGATATTCGCGAGATTTGAATAGATACGCGCTGAGTCCCAGCTATTGAACAAGTGATTGAATTCGTCCAACAACTCTTGATAAACATCAAGAGCCTTGTCCGCGTCCCGCTGTTTGTAGGCAAGAGCCATGTTTGCTTTAGCTGCAAGCATTCCTCGTTCGCGATTGGCTTTGGAATAGCTATCATAGGCTGCCTTTAGGTGTTGTATTGCCTTTTCGGTTTCGTACTGCTCACGATATAGTTCCCCTATTTTATTATTCAAAGCTCCAGACTCACGGTAATTCCTGGTCTCCTCAGTAATGTGCAAGCCTTCAAAGGCAACCTCAAAAGCAGCATTGAAATTACCCAAGGCACGCTGACAATCGGAAAGTGATTTGGCAATCTGAATTCTATCAGTTTGATCATCTATGTTTTGCGCACGTCTCCAGGCCTTGTTGAGTTCAATTAAGGCACTGTCATACTCGTTAAGGCTCATATAGGAAAGACCAAGGAAATAGTAGGCCATTGCCTTTTGATGCTGTGTACTCACTGTGCTATCCGAAAGTATTTGTTGTGCAAACTGCTGTGAAGCCTGAGGGTCTATTCGGGAATGAGTTCTACTCAACTCCAGCAATACATTTAAACGTGCTGGTACAGACTTGGTATTTTCAAGCACTTCCTTAAGACTATCTGCCCTCTGTTGCTGTGCTTCAACCTTGAAACTAATCAATCCCAGAAAAGCAAGAAAAACCAGGCCCTTAAGACCAAGGCTTAATTGATAAATACTTAAATCCATTTTCTGCACTAACATACACTAATAAGGGTTTTTGGCTGTTTTTGCACAATGTCTGAATCATTTCACACAGTACTTTTCTCACAACCATCTTAACTTAGCCCTCCGAAACTTAACCATTTATCATGAGAACCATACAACTAACATTTGCAGCTCTTTTTGCAACCCTATTGTTTTCCTGCTCTAAAGAAAAAAGCGATACACATTCGCATGGAGAGGGCACACACACGCATGACCAAACCAAAGAAACATTTTCTATTGATAAACTAGTAGAAGAGGTCAAAACAGTACCAGATTCAATCATTGAATACCTGCATGCCCAACATCATTCTCACAAGGTATTGGAAAGAAGAACAGTACCGGCAGGTTACGAAACTAAAAATCTAAAGTACTGGAAAGACTATGCTGCCAAAGTAGAAGATCTACCAGCCATCAATCCCGGCCCTGGTGAATACGTCCATGTTATGGAGGGCTATAAACACGGGTATCAGAACCTGGTAATTGGTATTACTGAAACCTTTCCGGGTGGTGCACCTCCTATGCATACACATAAGGGAGAAGAATCACACGTGTTGCTAGAAGGAACAATTCTGTATGCACTGGGAGATACCCTCTTCACCATTGAGGCACCTTATATAGTCAACATTCCTCCCATGGTTCCTCATGCCTTTAAAAACATAGGGGAAAAGACAGCCAATCTTGTGGTCATTTTTCCTACCAACGTCTGGGAGTATGATGTGCTGGATTATTTCCCGTTCAAAGAAGATGAATAGACTATTGTTCCAGGGCAACGCATTTAAAAAAGAAAATAGCAGACATAAATATTTAGAGTCTCCTGTAATATTCAACTCCCTATCTTCTGAAAAAATGAGAAGCATTTCTCATCAATTTCCTATCTGAGATAAGAAAATACTGAGAAGCCAACATTCTTTTGCCCCTTTTTTGTTCGAGGATGACAAAGAACGGACAAAAAACAGCTTAAACGACCAATAGAGGGCGATATTTAGTCAAACAAACATGTCATGTGGAGTGCGTTTGCATATTGGATTTAAGAAGCTAGATTGGAAATTGATGATCAAAGAGGAATCCCCTTAATTTCCTAACTATCCGCTAGAAACTTTTCACTAAGTACAAAATCAAAGTCTCTACTATAATCCTACTTCGCTTTCTTATCCTTTACGTAGATCAGTTTAAAACGATCTTTGGAACTCTGTCTGGGCTCAATCTCGAAGCGATCAATGGAATTAATCAAAGGAGTGAGTTTCTGAAAGCCGTAATTTCTGGAATCAAAACTGGGTCGTTTCTTCTGAAGTAAGCTCCCCACATCACCTAAAAAGGCCCAACCATCTTCATCTGCAACATCAGAAATTGTTGAAGCTATGAATCTAATATCCATAGGTGTTAACTTATCTACGGTTGCGTTAGCACCAGATTCTGGAGAACTCTTTTTCTTACCAGACTCTTCTTCTGAACTAAGTATTTCAAGAAAAATAAAGCGATTGCAGGCCACCACAAAAGGTTCAGGGGTTTTTTTCTCACCAATACCAATGACTGTCATGCCAGCCTCTCTTAGCCTTGTTGCAAGACGGGTAAAATCACTATCACTAGATACCAAACAAAAACCGTCCACTTTTCCTGAATATAGAATATCCATTGCGTCAATAATCATGGCTGAATCTGTAGCGTTTTTGCCAACAGTGTATGCATATTGCTGGATCGGAATGATGGCGTTTTCCAATAGGAGGTTTTTCCATTTGGTTAAGTGTGGCTGAGTCCAATCTCCGTAAATCCTCTTGATCGTAGGGTTACCATACTTGGTAACCTCCTGCATCATTTGCCTGACGTATTTGGAAGGAATATTGTCACCATCGATAAGGACGGCTAATTTTTGTTCTATAGACATTAGGTTAATTAATGTGATACTTATTCCAAGGTAAGGCTTTTTAGATGTCACGACAGGTTTTATCATTCAAGAATCCAGAACCATACGGGGTATGCCTTACAAAGTGACCAATAAACATTTTATTAAGAAGGGTTCAAAAATTGAATTGGGTCCAACCTTTCTTCTGTATTTGTACATACGTGACCTTACGATCGACTATACAGTTAATCGAGGCAAATATTTGTCAAAATTAATAATGCCAGTGATGTAATGGACTCAAGCAACTGCTTTGAAGGAACATATGGTAAATAATTTCAATCCTGTCAATTCTTTTGACATAGACCGCGTATAACATAGAAAGTAAACATGAAAATTTATATTAAATATATGGTAAGCTTGCGCTGCAAAATTCTTGTGAAGCAAGAATTAGAGACGTTGGGATTAAAGCATGCCGTAGTGGAATTAGGTGCGGTAGAGATACTCAGTAGTTTTTCCAATGAACAACGGGAACTATTGAGGGCCAATTTACTGCGCTCAGGCTTGGAACTGCTCGATGATCAGAAAAGTATTCTGGTAGATAGAATAAAAAATGTGATTATTGAAATGATCCATCATTCTGATGAATTACCAAAGGTAAACTATTCAGATCACATCAGTGAAAAACTAGGTTATGATTACACCTATTTGGCCAATACTTTTTCAGCGGTGAATGGATTGACAATACAGCAATTCATCATTCTCAATAAAATAGAAAGAGTAAAAGAATTGATACTCTATGATGAACTCACTTTATCAGAAATTTCGTTTAAGCTGCATTACAGTAGTGCCGCTCATATGTCCAATCAGTTCAAGAAGATAACAGGTCTGACTCCTTCCTTTTACAAAAAGCTCAAAGAACAAAGAAAATCCAATCTCGAAAACCTCTGATCAGCACTATATTCAGGCATGTTGCCGAAGTTTGTTTTTAATCATATAGATAATTCGAGATAGGTAGTTAACTGGGTACCAGCCTTGGAGATTAGCATCGTTCAGATATAGGCTGCTATTTGGATGAAACCTGCAAACCACAAAAAAACCCTTGTTCATTTCTACTGTGGCACATTTCCCAGCACGGCTTCGGATGCGCATTGGTAATCCCATTGAAAGCAAGATGTGCTTGTCCATATCTTAATGATTTTGAACATATATACGTAAACGCTCACTTATAAACTGACATAACCCTGAAATACTAAGGTTTATGTAAGCCTGATTTCATAAAATGTAATATTCCGTGAGTAGATAGATGCCAGCTTTGCACCATGTAAAAACGAAAGAAATGAGCTCAAAAATAGTATACTATAGAAGTGGAATGACCTTTAAAATAAAGGGGGATTGGTTAAAACAGTCAAAGCTACTCCAGAAGGCATATCCTCAATTGACCAATGAAGATTTACAATTTGCTTTTGGTGCAGAACATGAATTATTGAATAAAGTAGAAGGCAGATTGATGCTTTCACGTGAAGAAGTAATGCGGATTCTGGAAAAGAGTTTTCCAAAAAGGGGCGTGCAAATACGTTTCAAAACCAGGCGAAATTTGACTCGCAGGAACTAGCTCAATCACAAGCTTTCTAAAAACCTTAAGTCACAATAAAGAAATATGGCATATCTGTAAGTATTTATGACTTCGATGTAAGGCGCCCATTCATGATAAAACGCACCTTTAAGAAAGAGTTTGAACCCGTAAAGTATAGATATGTCGAAAGAAAAAAATGGAAAAGAAAAATCCGGAAAAACCCCGGCTTCCAAAACACTAAAGGAAAAACGTGCGGCTAAAGCTGAGAAACGGAACGAGAAGCTTCGTACCTCCAATGATTTATAACCCATTGATTATTAAGACATCTTTTAAGCCCATTGAACTTGGCTAATACCCTGTTTGAAGACATTTAAGGTTGCAGTCAATTCTTTGGGCTTACACTTTCAGACGTCAATAAGTAGGGAAGGATCATCTGAAAGATTTTCTTTAATAATTCATGTGAGGTTTATGTAACCCTTGCTTAGCAATCTGTAACGTATAGCCAAGTGATTATTATCAGTTTTGCAGGTAGTCATAAAACTCTAAATCATGAACAAAAGACAACTTAAAATAGCGAATATCAATCAAAAGAAAAGCAATTCATTTCATCATTATTATGCTGCTAATAGCATTGATGGAAGAAAGCTAGTTTTGACTAATTTGAAAGTCAGCAAATCCAATCTCTTCGACATCCTGAACAATTCAATTTTAGGTACTTATCGAGAAGTTTTCAACGCATGGAATCAAGTCACATCTAAGGTCTTTACTTATCTAAAAACCGTATGTAATCGGTTTACACTCAATACAAGGAAAGATAAGCAGTCACCTTTGCTACTTCAATTAATTCCAATAGACACAAAACAAGAAGACGTATTTGTTGAAATGAAAAGACCAGAAGAATATGGGAATGGATCGATTTAAACCAAGCCTGGACAACAAATTCAAAGAAGGAGAAGTCGTTTATGCCAAAGAGTGCCCCTCCATTCCTTTGATCATCAGACGTTACGTGCATAGAGTTTACTACTGCAAAATAGTCGATGCCCCTGAAGATGATGAATTGGTTTACTATGAGCGAGAGCTAGTTGAACCACTCAGGAAATCATAAAAACTCACAGTAATACTATTTCAACAAACAAGTCTCTGATCCTATTCAGGGTCATCAGATAATCAAGCAACCATGGAATCAGAAGCATTAATATATTGTGAAAACGAGTTTGGAAAATTAGATGGGAAAGTCGCCAATGGGTTAGTCCGACATTCGGAAAAATTCAAAATTGTTGGAGTGATCGATAGCACCAAAAACGTTATGGATGCAGGTGAACACTTAGATGGTGTGAAAAATGGTATACCTATTTTTCACAGTATTTATGAGGCCATTGCTAACCTGAGCCAAGTTCCAAAATACTTCATTTATGGCATCGCACCTCTAACACCTGTTATTGGCAATGAAGATCGTGAAGTAATCCTTTCAGCCATGAAAATGGGAATGAACATTGTGAATGGACTTCCTGAATTCTTCTCTGATGATCCTGAATTGGCTCAAAGTGCCGCAGAATTTGGAGTGAAAATCTATGATATCCGAAAACCTTTAAAAAGAAAGCATTTGCATTCGTTTACTGGTAAAATCAAAACAGTAAAAGCACCGGTAGTTGCAGTGTTGGGCACTGACTGTGCTGTAGGAAAAAGAACCACAGCCGTAGAATTAGTAAAAGCTTTAAGAGCTGAAGGAATAAGAGTAGTTTTCATTGCCACAGGTCAAACAGGCTTACTTCAGGGAGCCAAATATGGTTTTGCTGTAGATATGCTCAGCTCAGGCTTTGCCAGTGGTGCTGTAGAGCATGCGATTGTAACCGCGTATGAAGAAGAAAAACCAGACATTATTATTGTCGAAGGGCAAGGAGCATTGGGTCATCCCGCATTCACCTCTTCTTCAGCCATTATTCGTGGGGCTATGCCCAATGCCATCATCTTACAACACCCTCCGAAAAGAAAAACGCGTTGTGATTTTCCAGACTACCAAATGCCAACAATAGTTAGTGAAATAGAGCTTCTGGAGGTTTTTTCCAAATCAAAAGTAGTAGCCATAACGCTCAACCATGAGGGAATGACTGACAAGGAACTGGATAGCCATATTGTTCAATACGAAGAAAAACACAGAATTCCGGTGACAGATGTGCTTACTCAAGGTTGTGACAAGCTTGTCGCACAGCTATCGCGTTTATATCTACTCCCTTTGAGTCTCAAATGATATCACCTCGAATAGAAATAAATCTGCGAAAAATAGCCCATAATGCACGAACCCTTGTTGATCTTTATGGGTCAAATGGCATCAAGGTAAGTGGTGTGACCAAAGCCATATGCGGTCATTCTGAGATTGTCGCAACACTCATTAATAGCGGTATCAAGACACTTGGGGATTCACGGCTTGGCAACATCATAAACATGCGGGAAAACGGAATTGAAGCCCATTTCCTACTATTAAGAGGCCCGATGCTCAGTCAGGTTGAGCAAGTCGTTCAAAACGCAGATTGCAGCCTTAATTCAGAAATAGTGATCCTCAGGGCGCTTTCGAAATTTGCCTTGGAACTTGGTCTAATTCATCAGGTAATTTTAATGGTAGAACTTGGTGATTTAAGAGAAGGCCTTATGCCGGATGAACTGGATAAAACTATTGCCAAATTATTGGAATTAAAAGGGCTGAGACTAATGGGGTTAGGCACCAACCTGGCATGCATGGGAGGAATTATACCTGATGAAAATAATATGAATCAACTCTCAGCTATTGCCAATTCAGTCGAAAAGAAGTTCAGAATAAAGTTAGAGGTCATTTCCGGTGGTAATTCGGCCAACTATCATTGGTTTATGCACACCACTGACATTGGTCGGGTCAATGATCTCCGATTAGGTGAGTCCATTTTTCTCGGCTGCGAAACAATACACAGAAAGCCAATCCCGGGTTTGTTTACAGATGCTTTTCAACTAGTGGCCGAAGCCATCGAAGTACAGTCCAAACCAAGCCTTCCTTTTGGCATTATAGGTCAAAATGCTGCTGGGTGTAAGCCTTCGTTCAAAGATAGAGGCACTATAAAAAGAGCACTTTTAGGCATTGGCCAACAAGACGTTATGATCTCTGACCTTACTCCTTTATCGAAAATTGACATCCTTTCCTCCAGCAGTGACCATATCGTGGTAGATACAGGTAAAACCAATTTAAAGGTAGGGCAAGAAGTACGGTTCAATATCAACTATAATGCGCTACTTTCACTCATGACATCTTCTTATGTCTCCAAATTAATTGTAGAATAGGTCAATGAACGCTAAGGAATATTGTGCTTATGTAAACAGACAGGATTTATTGCATAAGCAGTTGGAACCCTCCTTTCCCATTAAAGAAAATCATGAGGTGTTAGTCAGTCTGTTGAGTGCTGGATTCAACCTAATCTTCGAACCTTCAATAGTGAAAGACTATCAATACTTGGTTCGTAAGGCATTGGTAGAGAAAATTGGCCGAATAAGCCAGACCCTGGATAAACAAAACAAGACTTTGATCATACGGTCTGCCTGGCGGTCCTTCGAACATCAAAGGAAGTTATGGAATAATAAACTGATGCTTCTTCAAAAAAAGCACCCTGAAGAGTCTCTGACACAGTTAAAAGAACTTGTCGCCCGTTTCATAGCGTCTGAACAAAAGTCCACCCATGCCACTGGAGGAGCTGTTGATGCTTTGATTTATGACAAGAAAACGAAGTCTGTCTTGAATTTTGGCACTAATAAAGGATATGACATTGATTTAACCGAACACTGTTATCCCCACCACCCAGATATATCTGCAGAGGCAAGAGAGAACAGGACGCTACTGATGAGACTCTTTGAAAAAGAAGGCTTTGTTTGCGATCTTAAAGAGTACTGGCATTTCGATTATGGAAACGTTGGTTGGGCTATTGAAAGAGGCAGGCTTCATGCGATCTATAATGTTGTCAAGATACCTTCGAATCAGTAAGACCTTCAGGCAACACAAGTTGAGATTAAGTAAGAGGCAAAGGCGGTTAAGGTTATTGACTAATTAATTTTTAGGTTCTGGCATACCATAACTCTCCTGTTAAAATCTGTCAACCCCTACTAGAACCATGAATTTTTAGTTAATTTCCCCTACAAAAAAACTTAACCATGCGTAAACAACTCCTCACCCTCTGGGCACTTTTTTTATTCGCCAGCTTTTCGATAGCCCAGGAAAAAAAGCCTATGTCTTGGCAAGACATTCCTACTTGGAAATATATGCAGAGCGGTTCTTTCAAAATATCCCCCGATGGTCAATGGATTGCTTATGGAATCATAGCACTAGAAGCCGATGGGGAAATAATTCTCAAAAAGATTTCCGACCCAGATTCTTTAGCAAAGTCTTTCCCAATTGGTTCCACCAGTTTTCCTTCGATAGAATTCAGCGATGATAGTAAATGGATCGCTTTCAAAGAATACCCGAAGTTTAGTGCAAGAAAAGCAAATAAAGGCCCTAGAAGTAAACCACTTAGAGATAAACTCGCTTTACTAGAGCTAGGCAAAGACGAAAAGAAAACTTTCGAAAATGTGATCAGCTATTCTTTTAACAATAAAGAAGCATCACAGCTTGCTATTAACCTGGCAAAAGATGGCAATGGTAAAGCCAGAGGTTCCGACCTTTTGGTTTATCATCTAAATACTGACAAATCTCAGAACATTGGAAATGTTACTGAATTCAGGTTCAATAAGTCTGGTAGTCATCTGGCATATGTTGTTGATGCAGCTAACAAAACCGGAAATGGTATCTATCTGATGGATATGACCGGCAATAGCACACAAATTTTAGACTCTGATAAAGCTTCATACAAGTTTATTAATTGGACCGAAAAAGGTGATGCATTTGCAGCATTGAAAATGGTTGATGACAAAAAGTACAAGCAAGCTCATGGTAAAGTAGTTGGGGTAAAAAACCTGAATAAACCACAAGTCACTATATACGATGCTCTGAAAGATAGCACCGGCTTTGATCAGAATTATACAATCAGTGGCAATAGAAGACCAATGTGGTCTGAAGACCTGACTAGACTCTTCTACGGGATTCACCCATTAGAGCTTGTGAAAAAACCAACTCCCAAAAAAGAGATAGATAAGGACTCAGTGAAATCAGCTCAAGCCAAGGCCTTAAAAGAAATCATGGCCGATACTTCACTTAAATCTATTTCGGACTTACAAAAGGCAATTGCTAAGGTAAGCCCCAAGAAAGCAAAACCGAAAAAGAAAAATGATGCCGACAAACCTGACATGACGCTTTGGCACTGGAACGACAGCAGACTTCAATCACGTCAGCAAGTAACAGAGAGGCAAGACAAAAGCTATAGCATGTGGGCGATGTATGATGTTGCTACTGCTAAGCATACTGCTTTGCAAGACAGTAGCATGAAGAATTTGAGTATTTTTCCAAAACATCTTTATGCCTTAGGTTCTGATGCTCAGAACTACGAATTAGACATGAATTTAGATGGTCAGCGATACAGTGATTTTTACCTTGTAGACCTGAAAACAGGTGTGAAAAAAGAACTTTTCACCAAGTTCTATCTTCCTTCTTTTGGATCTAATCCAAGGCCATCAACCGATGGTACGAAATTCATTTATGGTGAAGATGGGCATTATTTCGTGCATGATATAGTTAGTGGAACTACAAAAAACATCACTGAAAACCTACCTGTCACTTTTGTAAATGTTGAAGACGATCATAATGTAGAAAAGCCTATGGTGAGTATCCTCGGCTGGAGTTCTGATAGTAAGTACGTTTTACTTAGAGATGGATGGGATATTTGGCAGGTCCCTTTAACAGGCAAGGCTAAACCAGTAAACCTGACTCAAAATGGAAGAACTGAAGGCATACGCTACCAGTATAGATTTGGTTTGGATCCAGAAGAAAAAGGAATCGATTTAAGCAAAACGGTTTACATACGTACCTATGGTGAATGGACTAAGAAAAGTGGAATAGCAACACTTTCGCCTACAAGAAAAAGCGGTCTAAAACCTGGTGTTACTTCTCTAATTTGGGAAGATGCAAACATTGGTGGCCTTAGAAAAGCTGAAAATGCCGATATCTTATTCTTGAGCAAACAAACCTTCAATACTCCACCTGAAATGTTTGTGACAGATTTATCGCTTTCTTCGCCAAAACAAGTTACCGCCAATACACCAGATGCCGATAAATACGCATGGTCGGAAGGCACTCAGTTAGTAGATTATGTAACTGATAAAGGAGATAAACTCCAAGGCGCGCTATTCCTTCCCGCGAATTATGAAAAGGGTAAAAAATATCCGACCATAGTTTATTACTATGAAAAGTTATCGCAGACCCGCCATAACTGGTCGAACCCAGGCTTTGGTGGTACAGGCTGGAACCCAAACATGTATACCAGCAATGGCTATGCGGTATTTATTCCAGACATTGTTTACAAGCTAGATGATCCAGGGATGTCGGCAGTTTGGGCAGTACTTCCTGCCGTAAAAGCTGCAATTGCCACGGGAGTAGTAGACGCAGATAACATTGGAATCCATGGTCATTCATGGGGTGGTTATCAAACAGCATTCTTGATTACCCAGACTAATATGTTCAAGGCAGCTGCTGCAGGAGCACCTCTCACCAACATGGTTTCCATGTATGATTTAATTTATTGGAATTCTGGTGGTGGTAATATGGGTATCTTCGAATCTTCTCAAGGTAGATTCCGGGGCGCACCTTGGGAGAACTGGGACTCTTACTTAAGAAACAGTCCTGTTTATCACGTGAAAAAAGTAAACACCCCACTCTTAATGCTGCATAACGATAAAGATGGAGCTGTTGACTTTACGCAAGGTATCGAGTATTACTCGGCACTAAGACGTTTGAAAAAGCCGGTCATACTTGTGCAATACAAAGGAGAAAATCACGGCCTCAGGAAGCTGGAAAACCGAAAGGATTATAGCGTAAGAATGATGGAATTTTTCGATCACCATTTGAAAGGTCTTAAAGCACCAGACTGGATAGAAAAAGGAATTGATAAGGTTGATCTGAAAGAGCATTTAGAAAAGAGAAGTTTCTAACATTGTCCTCCGAAAATTTAGAACAAAAAAAACCTCTAGTAACTACTGGAGGTTTTTTTGTTTCTATGGCTCTACAGCCCTCGTTGCTTTTTTACCCAACAGCTTTATCAGGTATACAAAGTGATATTATTAGAATTGAAGGCCTAGTTCACAATTCTAAACCAGGAGTAGATTTAATATTCAGACTCCTCAGTATCATTTTACTATTAAGAGTCTATAAAACCATTGGTGAGTAGTTATATTCATACTTGTGATTCGAATCTACCATATAGACTGCGGAGCAGATCTTAGTACTGAAAGTTGGAAAACAGCTATGGCTTTATTAGATGAGAGTCACCAAGAGAAATTAAGACAATATAAGAGACCACAGGATTTCAAAACTGGCTTATTCGGGCGTCTATTGCTTTTAGCTGGTTTGAGCGATTTGGGTTTGAGTCTTTCAATTCTCCCCCCCTTTTCCTTTAACGATTTTGATAAACCGGATCCACTTCAGAGAGTACATTTTAACATTTCACACTCTCATCAACATGTTGTTTGTGCTTTGACCACCAATCATTCGCTTGGCATTGACATAGAATACATGAATCCCGAATTAGAATGGGATGACTTCATTCACACTTTCCGACCATTGGAATGGGAAGAGATCAAAGGAAACCATCAGAAATTCTATACGCTTTGGACTCAAAAAGAAGCGGTACTCAAAGTGGCTGGTACCGGTTTCAGTATTCACCCGAAACATGTGCTTATCAATAAAGACATTGCATGCCTATCTGGAAACGAGTATAAGCTGCTTCAATTAGACATCAATTCCTTATATCAAACTCATTTAGCCATTCCAATTGACATGGCTAATAACATTCCCATTATTAAGGAGTGGAGTTCAGATATTATTTCATACTTATCTTGATGACACGATTTCAATAAGTCTGAAATCGTGTCAATACATTATTTCTATAAGATTTGGCTAGTGGAATTTCTGTATCCTCTATCAGTACATTACCTGCTCTGATTTCGGTTACTGAACGTAAATTAATCATATAAGACTTATGAATTCTAGCGAAGCTATCAGCAGGCATATTCCTAAGAAAATCTCCCAGAAACACACGGATAAGATAGTATCCGTGTGTTGTGACAATGCGTGTATAGTTTCCTTCGCCTTTAGCCCATAATATATCGTCCATCATTACAAGTTTATAGTTGTTCATGTGATCCTTAATGAACATCCTATCTGACAATCGAACATCAAGAAAAGAATCGTATGACTTGTTCTTTTGAAACTTAACCACCGAGTCAGAAACAGCAAGTTTGAAGTCTTCAGTTGAAGCTGGCTTTGGCATATGTGAATAATGGTCAAGACAATCTCTTATCTCAGGCCTTACCTTCTTTGCTGAAACAATTAATGGTAATGGTTTTTTAGAGATCATTTCAGAAAGCCATTGCCAATTTTGAGAGCTTGACTCAAGTTTATCATCATAGATGCATAAATCTGGGTTATTATCTCTCCAAAGCACGTCTGCTTCCTTGAAACTTCCAACGTTGCCTAAAACAGAATAACCCTGATCAACAACCATCTCTGCCAGGTATTTTCCTTCAAATGGACATTCTTCAACTATAAGAACTTTCATAGCAAGCACTCTGCCTCTCGTTTGATAAGCTCTGATGGCGACACTTTGAACTTATTACGAAAGATTTTGGAAAAATATTTCTGATCATGGTATCCCACTGTGTGACTCACGGCCTTAACAGAAGAACATACACCACTTTCAATATATTCCAAAGCCTTTCTTAGGCGTACCTCTCTAATGTATTCGGTCGTATTGCTATTAGTAAGCTTTTTCAGCTTTCTCGACAAGTGTCTCACGCTTATCGCGTGTTCATAAGCTATACTTTCTGCTGTTAACAGAGAGTTACTCATGTGTTTTACAATGTATACCTGAATACTATTTAACCATAAGAATTCTGATGTGGGTACCTGAATATGTGATTTCAACAAAGAATAGTCTGTATTGCTTCTTTGAACAGCCCATAAGCACTCATAGTCATGTAAATTCTTAATTCGACTTATAGACTCTCTTCTGTTGACTCCAACAATCGAGTATCCCATAGTCTTAACCATTTTAGTAAGGTCTTTCCCCTCAGAGGGGAAATCCTCTATTATCATAATTGCCATAGTTAATGTTGTGTGTGTTTATTAATCAAATTTATCTACTTAAAGAGATGTATATCGGACAAGGTAAGGGTAGTCATCGGACAGAACAGAGATGGTTCATCCGATAAATGACATTATCCTCATCAACACACTATGGCTTCAATTTCTCTGGACAAACTCGCCATATTAAGGCTCTAGCTAGTATTTTGGTGGAATCAATAAGTGGCACTCCTTCAAAATGATGCTCACCTGGAAAGACCAAAGGCAATTCTGAGCACGCAAGAACAATGGCCTGAGCACCATCCATAATAAGGCTCCATGCAACCTTTTTAATGTCATTTGCAGCGCGATCAGTTACCGGGTTTGAAAATGCTTTAATACCATAGGTTGCATAAATTGCTGGGTGAATTACTTCTCTTTGAGTGATATTGTCGGGCCTAAGTACTCGAAAACCAGCTTTACTCAATTTCGTCTTATATAACCCTGATTGATAAGTACCATTGGTGCTTAGTATGCCTATCGTCTCTAAAGGAGTATCATAATTTAATAAGGCCTTGGTCACCTCTTCCACCATATTCACAAGCACTACTTTTTTATGGTAAGCATTAATACTATTAGAAACATGGTTCAAAATATCAGGGACATGCGCTGTATTGCATGGGATTCCTATTGCTCGAGCCCCTGAAGAAATTGCTTGTTTTGTTAACCGAGCTAGCTCAATACCCGGATTAATTGTTGACTTTCCCTCCAAGTACTCTGTTCTATCCGATATTTGATTGGGAAGTGACCAAAGAAGTAGAGGGATGTGTTCCTGGTCATGGTTAGCTCGGGTGTTGTCCAGTATCTTTGATACCAGGTCTAAACCAGCATAGGGACCAACTCCTCCAATTATACCAATCATAAAACTTGTTAGTTTATGCTGGTATATGACTCCTTCTTCCTTTCGAAAGGTTTTGCCATTCCAACCAGTACTTTTCTTTCTCCTTCAAAAGGCCTTCTGCCATGTGCATACAGCATATTATCCAACAACAAAAAGTCATTCTTTTGCCAGGAAAATGTGAACTGCTCTTCCTTATATACCTGGCGAATGACTTCCAGGTCACTTTCCTCTATCTGGCTTCCATCACCATAGTATGTATTTCTTGGAAGATTATCCTCACCCAACATAGACAACATACTGGCACGTGTCTCTTTATCTACACTAGAAATATGAAATAAATGTGCCTGATTAAGCCAAACCCATTCATTGGTAACAGGATGGAGTGCGGTGGCTTGATTTACTTGCCAGGTGCGCAAACGATTATCATCCAGCCATTTATATTTCAGTTTGTTTTCATTACAAAACGCCTCTACTTCATGCTTATCAGAGGTTTGAAACACTTCTTCCCAAGGCAAGTCAATATCTCCATAGTTCCTTACGTACTTAACTCCCTTTTCTTCAAATTTTTTTCGAATGGTTATGGGTATTTTTTCATATACAATCCTACTATCTACTATAGGAGTTTCTCCTCCCTTTTCAGCAGGTACCATGCACAAAAAACCAATATTCATAGGCCAGACATTAGAGTAAGAGTTTTCATTATGCATAGGGATGATCTTATCCTTATGGTACTCTGTAGCCGTATAAACATTGCCTTTTAAACCAGTCCTGGGGGTAGACCGATATGAATATTTGAGAAGTTCAGCACCAAACATCCTGCTTAAAATGGAGCCGAACTGTTTCCCACTGATTATATTCAAACCTCTTATTAGCAATGCCCCTTGCCTGGAGAGTCTCTCTTGAATTATTTCCTCATTTTCGCTAACCCAATCCATGGCTCTTTTTCCATCTGACTGTGCATTCAGGACAAAACTGTCCTCTGAAAGATCAAATCTTTTCATTGAACTATTTTAAAATCTTAGTGTGTTGGTTGAAACTGGTATACTTCCTCTTTTGTAAGAATCTGACGCATTATTTTCCTAATGTGCTCTACGTTAGTCTGGAAATGGGGAGGAGTAAAAATTTGCCTGTGCCCCCCAGACCCTTGAATATAATTCATACTTCCCGAGGTGAATTGGTTCCAACTCAACTTGTCTTCCAGTGCCCGCCCACAATCACTTTCTTCTGAAAGAAGATGAATATCAGACCTAATACTACCTTCTGTTCTAGACTGACTCAAGAGTCTTTTATAAGCAATAATTCCATTCCTGACCTTCTTCATCAGAACAGGGTCTTCCAAAAGCACTTTACCATAAGGATTATTCCTCAATGCCTCCTCAGAAGGATCCAGCATACTATCCGCCAGGTTTGAAAGAGCTGTTTCAGAAACAACCTCTGTCTTTAAAACAGGTGCCTGATCTATTAAAATGAGGTTGGAAACAGTATCTCCTTTACTCTCGAAGAAAGTCGCCATTTCGTAAGCCAGAATGGCTCCTCCAGAATATCCAAAGAATGTGTAAGGACCCATTGGTTGATAATCCTTGATTGATTCATAATATCGCTCACGCCACCTCCTATCATCAAGGAAGTCATAAGCTACCATGCAAACATCATTAAGCTCGTTTGCTAAAGAGGCATAGCCTATAGCCATCCCGTATAGAGAAGGAAATGCGAACACCTTTTCTGATTTGTCATTGCTCAACTTGATACCAATCTCATTTTCCTCTTCGATGGAACCCTCTTTTTCAACCGAGGATACTTCTGGGTGTTGAGCTGTTATTTCCAAACAATGATGAATAATCGCTTCAAGATGATCCTTAAAACTTGAAACAAAATTGGTGATGGTCGTTTCTGAGAATTCCAGGATGTTGTAATCAAATCTGAGGTGAAGTGCTCCATTGGTAATGGAGCCATTTATTCCCAAAACTTGTTCTCGAAAACAAGAATCACTTTTGTTTTTACCTGAAGATAGGTCTGACCTGACAAACAAACCATCCCCTGCGTCTTTATCAAATTGCCCCAGATAATTGAATACTATTTCAGGGTGTAAGGAAACCATTTTTGATCCATCTAAAGAACTAAGATGACTCAAAATACCGTATCCTATACCCTTGTCTGGTACTTCACGAAGATTCTCTTTTATTCCCTTTATGCAATCTCCCAGGAGTTCAGGGGCTTCAACAGGAAGAAGAACAGGAAACAAACTGGTAAACCATCCGATTGTTCTATTCAAATTTAACTCATCAAATAAGTCTTCTCTTCCGTGCCCTTCCAGATGGACTCGTACTTTGCTGGTTCCGATCCAATCATTGATTGAAAGTGCCAAGGCAGTAAGCAATAGATCATTGATTTGGGTATCGTAGGCTTTATGTACCTGTGAAACAAGCTTTTCGGTCATTTCTGGAGTCAAGTGCATTGACTGTACTTCCGTAATCTTCAGAGAATTCTCTCTTGCAACCTTGTTCCTTGGGAGTTCTAAAACAGGGGTTTCGACTACTTTCTGCCAATAATCAAGCTGGCATAGCAGAGCCGAATCGCTGGCATAAGAATTGAGTTTTGCAGCCCACTGTTGATAAGAAGAGGTCTTCGATGGCAATTCAAAAGAGTGTCCTGACTCTAAGTTCCTGTAAATATCTACAAAATCTTCTAGCAAAATACGCCATGAGACTCCATCTATAACTAGATGATGAGCAACAACCAGTAAGTAATCTCCTTGTGAAGTATGAAAAATTCCACAATGCAATACAGGGCCTTTTTCGATTGACAGACTCTGTTGTATCTTCTCGGCTTCGAAGAGTATTTCCTTCTCTGGAGAGTCAACCGTTTCCATGTCAAATGTGCTCAGCACAAAAGACTCTTCGGCATTGTCATCACACCATTGTTCAACAGCTTTTTTACTGATATCATACCTCAAACGTAAAGCATCATGATGATCACAAAGGGCATTTAAAGCTGTTAAAACATACTCTTCCACCAGGTTTGTCTTACTGAAGAGCATGACTGATTGGTTAAAATGGTTCGGTTCAGGGTGGTTAGCCGAAAAGAACTCTTGTTGAATAGGAGTCAACATTACAGGACCTTCTATTTTTCCCTGAGGTGCCTCTACTCTTAAGCCCTTTACTTGTGCGCTTAAGGATTTAATCGTAGGATATTGAAATAGCATATTCAAATCTACTTGCAAGCCACACTTCTGAATTTTAGAACTGAGTTGTATCGCTTTAATAGAATCTCCGCCCAAATGAAAGAAGTTATCATTTATGCCAATTTCTGATGAATTGAGAAGTTCTTGCCAAATTTCAACCAAGAGCCTTTCTATTGAATTCCGAGGGGCCTCAGCTTCGCTTCCAAGAGACAAAGATGTCGAATCGAGCTCTAGCAAAGCTCTACGGTCAACCTTACCATTAGAGGTCAATGGAATCTTGTCAACAACAATAAAATGTGCAGGAATCATAAACTCAGGTAAACCTTTACTCAAAAAGTTTCTTAACTGAGCCACATCCAGGCTCTCTTCAGCATGCAGATATGCGTCCAGAAAAACATTACCAGCATGATCATTTTTAGCTACGACAACTGCTTCTGAAACACGATCATGGCTAATCAATTGTTGTTCTATTTCACCTGGTTCAATACGATGTCCTCTGACCTTTACTTGTTCATCAAAACGACCTAAATATTCAACTTCACCAGAAGCCAACCACCTGGCCTTATCTCCACTTCGGTATAACCGCTCTCCTGGCTTATGAGGATTATCTATGAACTTCTCGGCTGTCAATGATTCCTTGTTCATATAACCGATGGCAACTCCGGCTCCCGCTATACATAGTTCACCCACTACTCCAATGGGGACCAGTTGCAGTTTGTCGTCAAGAATAAAAATACTGGTATTATCAATTGGTGAACCTATGAGAATAGGAGCATCCAACGTCATTGTTTTAGCCACACAGCCTACAGTTGCTTCTGTTGGGCCATACTCATTAATTATTCTTAAATTTGAACTAATTGAATCTAACCGATTCAGATGTGCCTTTTTCAGAGCCTCACCACCCAAGACAACTGTTCTGATATTAGTATTTTCAATTCCATTCAGTAAAGAAACGTGGGAAGGAGTCAGCTTAACTGCATCGATAAGGTTCTTAGGATCAAAAACCTCTTTTAAAATGTCTGTAATTTCCTGATCAGAAGGAAACACGTGTAGTTGCTTTCCTCTAGTCAACGGACTGAGAATACAAGTCAGCGTAAAGTCAAAACCAATGGATGTGAACAACCCAAAATTACCTGAATCTTCTTCTTCAAAGAAGGCTCTATTGGCCCAATTAATATAGTTCAGAATGTTCCCTTGACTAACAATACACCCTTTTGGTTTTCCAGTACTTCCCGATGTGTATATGACATAGGCCGCCCGATTTTCTACTATCTGCAGTGTAGGATTAGACACCTCATACCCCTCTAGCCAATCAGTAACTACATCTTCCTCATCTACAATCATGAGATCTAAATCAGAAACATTCACATTTGAAGTCAGGTGTGATTGTACAATCAGTAACTCCATTCCAGAATCTCTCATCATGTATGTTAGCCTGTCTCCCTGCTGTCCAGTATCTAATGGTACAAAAGCAGCGCCCGACTTCATTACTCCTAACATACTGACAATAAGTGCAAGTCCCCTTTCGAGATACAGACCTACAAAATCATTAGCTCCAATCTCTAGTTCATCCAAATAGCTGGCCAGCTTATTGGCCTTTTCGTTCACCTCTTGATAGGTAAATGACCTACCATTGTAGGTAACAGCAACAGCGGTTGGAGACTTTTCTACAGCTTGTTCAAATAGTTGAGCAATTGTTTGATATTTAGGCTTTTCCAGGGCTGTATCATTGAAAGCTGTTTTTAACTGATACTCTTCATCTGAAGATAAAAAGCACAATTTTTCGATAGTTGAACCTGGTGAAGAAATGATATTTCTACACAACGCCATAAAGTGTTGTGTCATACGATCAATCGTTTCTGATTCAAAGAGATCGGTATTGTATTCAATCGAAAACCCTATTCCGTCTGACTGCTCGTTAAATGCAAATGTGAGGTCGAATTTGCTGATGGACTTCTGAATTGGAATTGAGCTCATTTCAATAGCCCCGAATTCCTTTTGGTTCATTTCCGAATTTTGCATGATCACCATAACATCAAAGACCGGGTGTCTTCCAGGATCACGCTCAAGTGCTAAATCTTTTACTATTAAATCGAATGGATAGGCTTTATGCTCAAACGCTTTGGTAGTAGAAATACGAACCTTTTGAAGAAAATCATTAAATGTAATGTCCGGATCAATAACTGTACGAATAGGCACTGCATTGATAAAGAGGCCGATCACATGTTCCAAATCAGTGTGTTCTCTTCCTCCTGTTGTTGTTCCGATAATAACCTCTCGCTGATGACTATATCTGTAAAACAAGGTTTTCGCGATAGAAGTCATTAACATAAACAAACTGACTCCTTGCTGTTTAGCAAGCTCCTTTAGGTTAGTGTTCAATTTGTCATCTATTTTGACACTGATTGTGGAGCCTATATCCCTGCGAACTACTGGTCGAGGGTGATCGTACGGGATGCTTAATACTGGCAATTCTCCCGAAAGGTAATTTTTCCAGAATTCTCCCAATTCACGTCCCAGGTCGCCATTTAATAATTCTAACTGCCATTGTACATAATCCTTATACTGAACTTTTAATTGAGGCAATTCAACCATTGGTTTCCCCTCTCTAAACGACTCATAGAAATAAATAAGATCCTTCAGAAGTATATTGATAGACCAGCCATCCGCTATCAGATGATGTATATTTAATAGCATGATGTGTTCTTGTTCTTCGAGCTTTAGAAGATGTAGCAACACCAAAGGTGGATTACCCAGATCGAACTTTTTTGAGGTACTGTCTTTTATTATATGATCAATAATACCTTCTTGATCAGAATGACCAACTAAATCCTGATACATTAACTCGATTGGGGCTTCATCAAGTATCACCTGTTCAGGTTTACCCTCTACTGCTCTAATGGATGTTCTAAGTACTTCGTGTCGAAGTGAAAGTGATGAAAATGCTCCTCTGAATGCTCCTATATCCAAATCACCTTTCAGCCGAATGGCCGATAACATATTGTACACAGAGTTATCATTTACAAACTCATTATGCACCCAAAGTCTTTGTTGAGCGAAAGAAAGAGGGTATGATTTCTTACTTTCTGCAACAGGGATTGGTTCATAAGACTGGCTGCCTTTGGACTTTCGAAGATATTCGACCGTCTCGGCTTTGCGTTCCTTAAGTTCTCTTAACAGGCTTTCATCGATCTGACCATCACCACTGACGGTCAAATCATTACCTGTTACACTTAACCTGACATTTTCCTTTCTTAGTTTAGTAATAAAGTCTCTGAAACTCATAGTGTGGTTGTGTATGTGTTATTGTTTGCTTCAATATTGTGTTCTGATTCTTGTAACCAGAGTGTGTTGTCAATCTCTGTAGCCAGTTGCCCCATTTCCGGGTATTCAAAAATTTGCCTTAGTAAAATCTCACAGTTGAATTCCCGATGTATATGTGCTACCATTCGTGTTGCCTTAAGACTATGTCCACCCAGGTTGAAAAAGTTATCCCTTGTACCAACCTGATCTCTATTCAAAAGCTCACTCCAAATTGCAGCTAGCTTAATTTCAGTTGTTGTAACAGGAGCCACATATTCAACACCACTTCCCAGCAAGGCTCCCCGTTTTTGTTCTTCGAGAAGAGTCTTTTTATCTGCCTTTCCATTAGAAGTTACAGGAACAGATGAAATCGAGATATAGTTACCCGGTACCATATAGTCTGGTAAGTGTTTATTCAGGTAGTTTCTTAACTCAGTACTATGTAGCTCAGGATTATTTGTGACAATGAAGGCCGTTAATTCATATTGCTTATTCTTTTCAAGCACAGGTAATACCACGCATTCTTCAATTTCCTGATGCTTAAGTAGTACATGTTCTATTTCACCTGGTTCAATACGATATCCCCTAATCTTAACTTGATCATCAATACGTCCAAGGTATTCTATTTGACCATCAGGAAGCCATCTGGCAAGATCTCCCGTTCTATATAAGCGCCCCCCGTTTTCAACTGAGTGATTGAAGAATTTTTCCTTAGTCAGTTCTGGACGATTCAAATAACCTCTGCCAAGTGCAACTCCACCGATGCATAGTTCTCCTGGCACTCCTATTCCCTGAAGGTTATCTGTGTCATTCAAAACGTGAAGCCTTACATTCCCAATTGGCTTTCCAATTGGAACATTCTGGTAATTATTACTCAAGGAGCAATCAAAGAACGAAACATCTACTGCCGCTTCCGTTGGTCCATACTTATTGATAAGTGATACATTGAATGGTTCATTAATCAGTAGTTCAAAATCTGAAACATGATGCTTTGCAAGGGCCTCTCCGCTGGCAAACACTCGTTTGAGTGTTTGTAGATTGATGTTCTCAGCATTGGCTTTGCAGAAGTGTAGAAAAGCCTCAAGCATTGATGGCACAAAATGAATATTAGTCACCCCATAATCTGCAATATGGTTTGAGATTACATCTGGAGATTTTTCAGCACCTGGAGGTAATAAGCAGAGCTTTGCTCCGGTAACAACAGGTAAAAACAATTCCCATACGGATACATCAAAAGTATATGGTGTTTTCTGAAGGAAAACCTCATCTCCACCAATAGCAAACTCCTGTTGCATCCATTGCAACCTGTTGACAATGGATTGATGTTCTATCATTACTCCCTTTGGATTACCAGTAGAACCGGAAGTATAAATCACATATGCCAGCTCGTCAGGAGTAACATTGCTTTTAGGATTTGAGGAGTCCTCATGACTCACTTCTGGGATAAACACTACCTCAAAATCAGATATACTATGTGGTAGCTCACCTACTTTCTGATCAGTCAACAGGAGTTTTGCTCCGCTATCTTCTATTAGAAATTTCAAACGCTCAGGTGGACAGGCAGTATCAATTGGAAGGTAAGCCGCACCACATTTCATAATTCCCAAAAGCGAAATCAGCATCCACTCATTGCGTTCAACTACAACAGGGATAATATTATCTTTTGAAGGAGAAAAAGTTTCCAGAATATATCTCGCCAGGTGATTTACCCTGGCATTCAGCTCTCCATAAGTAAGTTGGCCATCTCCAAAAACCAATGAGACTGCATCTGGGGTCTGGAGTACTTGCTCTTCAAAAAGCGATATCAGTGTATGACCTTCAGGATAATCAACATTAGTATCATTGAATTCTTCGAGTAACAACTGTTCTTCTGTGTCAGACAGCAAGTTGAGTCTGCCAATTTTTGTCTCTGGTCTTTTCAGAATTTCATTGCTCAGTTGCTCAAAATGTTGGAGTATAAATTCTATACTACTCGAATCAAACAAGTCAGTACTATAGTCTAAAGAGAGCTTTAAACTTCCATCTACTTCTGTAAAGAAGAAGCCAAGGTCAAATTTACTTGTGCTGTTTGAAACAGGAACCGTTCCAAATGACAACGTTTCGCTACTTAAATCAACATTGTCATTGTTATTCATAGCAACCATTATGTCAAAAAGAGGATAACGGCTCAAATCTCTTGTAACTTGTAACTCGTCAATAAGGCAATCAAACGGGTACTCTTCATGTTGAAATGCTTCAGTCATATTATTTTTGACTTGCACCAGAAATGATTCGAAGCACTCATCTGTATCAATATCAGATCTTATGGCAAGGGTATTCACGAACATTCCAATTAATCCTTCCAAATCGTTATGCTTACGCCCCGCCACTGGTGTACCGACTATAATATCTGTCTGCTTACTATATTGATATAGCAACACCTTTACTGTTGCCATTAGTACCATGAAAAGCGTACAGTCATTCCTCCTAGCAAACTCATGAAACTCAGCGGTTAACTCTACTTCAAATGTCCGTGCTAATGTTGACCCTTTGTAGGACTTTACTTTTGGTCTTGGGTGATCAAGGGGGAGCTGAAGCACAGGGAGTTTTCCAGCTAGTTTTTTGAACCAATATTCTCGCAAACCTTTAGCTTTTGCTCCTGCAAGCAATTCATTTTGCCAAACGCAATAGTCTTTATACTGTATCGATAACTCTGATAAGACAGGAGTTTGCTCATCATAGAAGTCATGGTAAAGAGTCATGAGCTCGCGTGCCAAGATAGTCATTGACCACCCGTCTGAAATGATATGATGCATGTTAAGAATCAATACATATTCTCCTGCATCAAGTTGTAATAGCCGAAGCCTTAAAAGTGGGGCAGTATCAAGGTCAAAGGGTGTTAATTCTTCTTGCCTGATGATATCGGCAATACTTTGCTTTTGGTCCTTTTGCAAGCTCAGGTCTTGAAGTTCAATGCTAGTTTCTATCTGATCTTCTACAACCTGTACTGGCTCTCCTTCAATTGTTACAAACCGTGTACGAAGCGTTTCATGCCGCATTACAAGAGTCAAGAGTGCTCTATCCAATATCTCAATGTCTAGCCCTCCACTTACCTTAAGTGCTTTGACAATATTGTAGGCACTACTTGACTCCGCAAACTGGCTTAAAACCCATAGCCTATACTGTGCATGGGAAAGCGCATAATGTTCGGCTTTCTCAACCCTCTTTATCTTAACAAAATCCGTTTGAGTCTTGTCAACAAATGTGGCACACAGTTCTGCAATAGTAGGACACCCGAAAATCTCTTTTAAAGAAACCTCTACCCCCATTACTTTATGTATTCGAGCGGCCATTTTGATGGCGGAAAGACTATGTCCTCCACTAGCAAAGAAGTTATCGTGAATACTTATTTCAGAATAACCGAGGATATCGATCCATATCTTTTGCAAAGCCCTTTCCAGCTCATTTCTTGGGGCTTCATTACTATCTTCATTGCTTAGTTCATGCTTACTTAATTCTTCCAGTTCTTGTCTGTCTACCTTCCCATTAGGCGTCAATGGAAATTCTTCAACTCTGATCAAACGTCCCGGAACCATGTATTCTGGTAATTGCTTTTGTAAATGAGACCTCATCTCCTTTACATCAAATCGAACTCTTGAGAGAATAAAAGCAATAAGCTCTTTGTCACCTTTGCTATTGTCAATAGCCAATACTAAAGCGTTTGAAACTCCGCTAAAGCTGAGTAGATGCTGTTCAATTTCTCCTGGCTCTATGCGAACACCTCTGATTTTTAGTTGGTCATCTATTCTACCCATCAGGGCAATATTTCCATCGAGTAACCAATACCCCAAATCACCTGTTTTATAGGTTTTTTGGCCGCTTCTAAAAGGGTGCTCAATAAAAGCAGACTCTGTTAATGTTTTATCTCCCAGGTAGCCATGTGTAAGTCCAACTCCACCTATACAGATCTGACCAGGTACGCCAACAGGGACTCTCTCATTACCATTAAGAATTATAACTTCTGTGTTAGGAATAGGTCTCCCTACAGGAATTTCATCAAGATCATTTAAGGTATCCGGCAGTTCGAAAAACGTAGTAGTCATTGTACATTCACTCGGAC
This sequence comes from uncultured Roseivirga sp., assembly GCA_947493005.1. Lineage (GTDB taxonomy): Bacteria > Bacteroidota > Bacteroidia > Cytophagales > Cyclobacteriaceae > Roseivirga. The sequence goes on along the minus strand of CANLOY010000005.1, from coordinate 209,371 downwards.
CGTAAAAATTGAATAACCTAACTTCACTACCCAGAAGTTCTCTGGCTTTTGCACTTAGTTTTTGGGATAGCCTTTCTCCACTCAGAATTACCAACCTTAACAGGTGATCTGTTTCTCCCTGTTCTTCCCATTCTTTCAATAGTACATTAAACACAGATGGTACTATGCTAAGCAAGCATGTTACTTGACTGTTCAGTATTAACCCAACCATTTTTTCCGGGTCCTGATCATTTAATATCGAAATACTCGCTCCTGCAGTAAGTGGGGCCATTATATCGCGAAAAGAGGCATCAAAATTCAGTGAGGCTAATTGAAGCACATGATCACTCTCATTCAAGCTCACTTTATCATGTAAGAATGATATGTAATTACCCAACCCGGAATATGTACCCTTTATTCCTTTGGGGGTTCCGGTGGAGCCAGAGGTAAAAACAATATATGCCATATCAGATTGTGGTATTGAAATACCTGGATTGGTTGGTTCATTACTCTGAACCTTAGCTATATCCTTGCTTTTAACCTCTAGTCCTTCAATAGTTGACAGCAAATTTTCACTTGAAAGAATCAACTCACAATTAGCATCATTGAGGATATTGTTTATTCGTGATTTTGGCAAACTGGATACAAGCGGCAGATATATACACCTGGCCTTAAGAATACCTATCATTCCTACCACCATTAACTCGTTGCGCTCAACTAAAAGGCCAACTACTGAATTAGTATTTATGTTATCCAAAGCAAGGAGTCCATTGGCAAGTCGGTTTGCGTTTTGATTCAACTCCTCATAAGTCATTTCATAGCCATGGCATCTTATTGCAATGGCATTTGGTGAGGCGGCTACTTGCTTCTCAAACAGCTCTATTACATCGCAATTAATATTTGAGAAAGCCGAGTCAACATCATCACTAAATGAATCCAGAAGACCTTTTTCTTCTTTCGGAAGCATATCAAGGTCTTCCACTAAGGCAGAAGGAGAAAGCACTGCACTTGTACAAAGCTGTTCAAAATGAGAAAGCATTCGAGCAATTCTCTCATAATCAAAAAGGTGCGCATTGTATACAACAGAAATATTCAGGCCTTCACTGTTTTCATCGAAATAGAATCCTAAATCAAATTTGCTTACCGGGTTTGGGTTATGGATAGGTGTAATCTCTATTTCATCTAAATCAAGTTGTGTTTGCTCATGATTGTTAACAATTGCAATCACATCGAAGATGGCATGACGACTCATATCTCGTTCAGTATCTAAATCGTCTACCAGAGAATCAAAAGGGTAAAGTTGATGCTGAAAAGCTCCCGTTACACTTTTCTTTACTTTGGACAATAGGCTGTCGAAACCGGATTTCTGATCAACCTTGTTACGAATTGGCAAAGTATTTACACAAAATCCCATCAGTTTTTCAAACTCAGGGTGTTGGCGTCCAGCTGTTGATGTGCCTATTATAATATCATTCTGACCACTATATCGGTGAAGTAAAACATTCAATACAGCAATTAATGTCATGTATAAACTAGACTCATGATTGAGCGATAACTGCTTAAGTTGATTGACTAGCTCAATATCAAGTTGGTGCGATATTCTTCCTCCTTTGTGAGTCTTTACCCTTGGTCTTGGGCGATCACCGGGAAGTTTAAGTATGGGTAGTTCACCAGAAAGAGTATCTGTCCAATACTTTTTTAGCTCATGACCAATATCACTTTGCAGCAACTTATTTTCCCAGTTACAATACTCTTTATAATGAATATCTAATGCCTTAAGATCTGGTTCTTTGCCATTCAGAAAGTCATGATAAAAGTGCATCAGTTCTTCAATCAGGATGTTGGTAGACCATCCATCTGAAATGATGTGATGCATGTTAAACACCAAAATAAAATCAGTCTCCTCTAACTTTATCACCTGAAGCCTAAGGAGTTCTGGTTTGCTGAGATCAAATGCAGCAATTGCATCTTCCGTAATGATCTTATTTGCCTGATCCGATCGGTTAGTCTCTTTGCTTAAATCATGAACTATTAACTTGAAATCTATCTCCGAATGAATTACTTGTACAGGGGTTTCGTTTTCTGTTCTAAACGAAGTTCTCAATGACTCATGGCGGTGAACAACTGCTATAATGGCCTTGTGGAGTGAAGGAATATCTAATGACCCTTTCATAGAAAAGGCTGCTGGCATGTTATAGGCAATATGTTCTTCATCCAGCTTATCTAAAACCCAAAGCCTGCGTTGAGCATGAGATACCGGGTAAAAATCCTGATTTGGAAGTGGTTCAAGGAACTCATAACCAGCAAAGGCTTTGTTAGCCAACTGGGCTGCAAGTGCTTCGAGTGTTGGGTACTCAAATATATCTCTTAGAGCTACTTCAAAACCCAAATCGTGTTGGATTCGAGAGACCATTCGCATAGCAGTAAGACTATGCCCTCCCATTCTAAAGAAATGATCTTTAGCACCAACTCTGTCAGTATTAAGCAGATCTTTCCAGATTTGCGCCAGTTGCTCTTCCGTCTCTGTACGTGGATCAATGTAAGTAGCCTCCGAACTTAGTTGTAAACCTGCTTGCCCCAGCATACCACGCTTATCTACTTTACCATTGGGAGTTAGCGGCAGTTCTTCAAGCACCATAAACCTACTTGGTACCATATAGGCCGGCAAACCTTGTTGAAGGAAATCGGTCAATGACACCAGGTCTGGATTACCTCCTCGACATACAATGCAAGCTACTAGTTCTGTGTCTCCTTGTTCCTCATTTTTAGCAATTGTAACAGCTGCTTCATCTACATCTGGATGATTGTTTAGACGATATTCAATTTCACCAGTCTCGATACGATAACCGCGTACCTTCACTTGCTCATCATCACGTCCCAGAAATTCTATATTTCCATCCTCCAGCCACCTGCCTTTATCTCCTGTTTTGTAAATCTTCCCTTTCTTACTGAATGGGTTAGAAACAAACCTATCAGCGGTTAACTCTGGTTGATTTATGTAACCTCTTGTTACACCATCTCCCCCTATATAAATATTGCCTATAGCTCCAACCGGAACTGGCATTAAACTCTCATCAAGTAAGTATATGCTGGTATTAGCTATTGGTTTACCAATGTTTATACCCTGATCAGGAAGTACTTCACTAATACTCGACCAGATGGTTGTTTCGGTCGGACCATACATGTTAAACAGCTTCACATCAAGCCGTTCATGTACTGAATCTGTCAGGTATTTTGGCAGAGGTTCTCCACCAACCATCAAGCATGACAAAGAACCCATTTTCGCCTCTGCACCTGATTCCATCAGGAGCATCTTAAGTGTTGATGGGGTACATTGCAGATGACTTACTTCATGCTGCTTAATTAAATCAGTTGCTGTGAACTCTTCTTTAGGTTCTGTTATCTGGTGATGATAGTTGTTCTTAAGAGCATTCAAGTGTCTTAGCCCTTCAAGAGTAGAGTTTGCGTCAATGCCAAAATCAATAAGACACCCAAGCTCGTTAACTCCTATCAGGCTAAGTTTATTAACCATTTCCAAACAAGAATCGGGAGTTCCAAATAAGGCTGCCGTATCAAAGTATCTGTTGTAAGCATGGTCCAATAGTGCCTCAAGATTTTCACCTTTCAGCGTATCGGGGTCTTGCCCCATAGATTTTGCAACCATTCGCATTAAACCGGTAGAGCTTTTTATATAATTCCGAAATGGTGCTCTGACTTCTTCCCTTACTCGTTCAATATCTTCGTCAACAAACGTGTGAATCATTAAGGTTACATGCCCTTCACCTATATATCCCGCCTCTTTTCTAGCAGCTCGATAAATCGCAATCTTTTCACCAAGCTCTTCAATAGTCTGCCCTAATAAATGAGTAAGCAAATAAGCACCAGAGTCCCCAGCCATCCTGAAAGTTTCAGGGCTTCCCGCAGCAGTAACCCATATAGGAAGTTCAGGTTGAATCGGCTGGGGATAAATCTTCACCTTTGCATCAGGCCCATTTGGATTCTCTAATTGTATTGATTCACCGGCCCAAAGTTTTTTTACAGTTTCTATACCATCCTGCATGGTTTGCTTTCTAACATCGAAACCATTGGGAGAAAATGCCAGAAAGTCGTTTTGTACCCAGCCTGAGGCAAAGGACATACCCACTCTGCCGTCAGAAAGGTTGTCAACTACTGACCATTCTTCTACCACTCTGATCGGGTTATGTATTGGTAGGACACAACTACCCGATCTAATCTGAATATTTTCAGTTATTGTGGCTATTGCTGCTCCGGTGACAGAAGGGTTAGGATAGATTCCACCAAACTCATGGAAGTGCCTCTCTGGGGTCCAAACCGCTGAAAAACCATTCTCATCAGCAAACCTGGCTCCTTCTAAAAGCAATCTGTACTTATTCTCAACATCTACTTCACTAGCAAAATAGAATAGACTAAAATCCACTTTCCTGGTAGATAGGGCTTTAGTGTCTCTTGAAGAATTTTGGTTTTGGGAAGGTTTAATGACCACTTTAAAACCACTGGTAAGTGTCCACAACAACTCCAAAACGGATATATCAAACGATATAGTCGTGACTGCCAATAGAGTATTCTGGCTGTTACTAACTGGGATTTTATTGTCAATTCCAGCAAAGAAATTGACTACATTACCGTGTTCTACCATCACGCCTTTCGGCTTACCGGTAGACCCTGAGGTATAGATTACATAAGCCAGATCATCAGGGTCTGCTGACAAAACAGGATTGTCAGTATTAGCATGAGATACTGTTCTGACATCAATTATCGAAACCTTACTATCCTGCTCTTTGTGGTAGGTAAATTTTTCTTCCGACAATACTATCGAAGTTCCACTATCTTCAATAACATAGCGTACACGTTCTTCTGGATAATCCGGATCTATGGGAAGGTAAGCAGCTCCAGCCTTCAAAATACCGAGTATACTCACCAGCATCCATTCGCTACGCTCTTGTAAAACTCCTACAATCTTTCCTTTTTCAATCGACTCATTTTCTATTAGAAAATGTGCTAGTGCATTGGCTTTAGCGTTAACCTCACTATATGTTAGTTGGCTCTCTTTGAATACTACAGCTATAGCATCAGAAGTTTTTATTACCTGTTCTTCGAACAATTGGACAATTGTTTTGTCCTTGCCATAAGTAACCTCTGTTTTATTAAAGTCCAGAAGCAAGTTCTTCTTTTCCCTTTCAGGTAAAATCGAAATATCCTGAATTTCCTGATTAAGGTCTTTAGAAAGGTTTTCAACAAGGTATTTGAAATGAGAGATCATCCTGGACACCTCTGATTGCTTGAAATAAGCCGGACTATAACTGAAGTCAATATCAATCCATTCATCGTCTTCAAACTCTCTCACAAAGACTGCCAAAGGGTCAAAACCAGTACCTCCAGACAGGGGGATGGTCTTTGTTGGAGCTCCGTCAAAGGTCATTGCATAAGTATGCTTTTCATAAGAAAAGGAGATATCAAATAAGCGTTGACGGTCCTTTCCAATAAGGTTTATTGCTCTAGTTAATTCATCAAATGGGAACTTTTGGTACCTATAACTTTCACTTAATTCGCTCCTTATCAACCGCATTAAGCCAACCAAAGTATTGTCATCGGGTGTGTCTAGCCTCAGTGGAATATTTCCTGTGAACATCCCTATCGTTCGTTTATGTTTAAAGCTACTCCTGTTTAGAATTGGCAAACCAATAACCCAATCCTTCTTTTGGTAGAACTTAGAGAAATAGACATATAAAACTGCCAGAAAATAATGAAAGACAGACACCCTTTGGTCGGTACATAGAAGTACAAGCTTATCAAAAAGGCTTCGGCTTATTCGAACAGTTTCTTTAGGTGGAGTTCCTTCTATAGAAACATTTTTCAAATCAGGCACTAAGGGCTCTGGAAGTGTTTCAAACTTACCCATCCAATAAGCCATATCTTGATCAAAGCTTGCCGATTTCCGATATTGAGCATCAAACTCGACATAGGTTTCGTAGGAATAATATCCCTTAGTCGGTTGCTCTTCTCCTGTCAGTATTTCATTGTAGATTTCTGCCTGTCGGTTAGCAAATAAAGAGATACCAAAACCATCAATGATAATGTGATGAAACTTGGTATACCATATATAATGCTGAGTATTCAGTTTGATTAATCTGAACACAAACAATTCCTTTTGACTCAGACTGATTGGCTCACCAAAATCCGACTTCATCCAGGACATTGCCTCTTGATAAGAATCCTTATCTTCTGAAAAATCAAGGATCGGTATCTCATAACCGGGTACATCAACAAATTCCTGAAAAGCCTGTCCATCTATTTCTCTTGTCCTTATTCGAAGAGCATCGGTTTCACAAACCAAAATCGTAGCAGCATTTTTAAAGGCTTCTTCATTGATTTCACCTTCTATTATCGAATATCCACCAATGTTGTACAAAGGGCTATCAGGATATAGTTTTTGTTCAAGCCAAATGGCTTTCTGGTTAGCAGTTAGAGGGCTGAGTTCGTCAGCAGTGTCTTTGGTTTGAGGATTTTCTGACATACAAATTTCAGGGTTGACGACAACACAAACCATAACTTTGTGCTATCAATATTTCACTGACGAAGCTAGGTGTGACCCGGAGGCTGAACCAGACGATTATGTGCGGCTATTCGGACAATAGTTAAGTCCAAAGAAAATTTTAAAAGTTCAACAATCTTACTCGGACAAAAGAAGCTGAAGAATATGCTTACTTGCTAGGAATGACCTAAAAGCAAAAAGTGTGAAGAAACAATGCGTAAATAATTAGCTGGTCAGCAACCAATAATGATTACCAACCAGCTCTGGTACTTCAGCTACGATGTTAGACAACCAATTTTAAAATAGTTGTTGTCATTTGAGGACACCTCATTTAAAGTAGTATCAGAGTTCCCTTTCACCTTACCAGGAGAATAGTTTACCACTGCCTTTGTAAACAGTGCTTCCCAAAACCTCTACATCTACAGAATAATCTAATTCCTGAGCATCGAAGTTAGCAGTAAGTCCAACCTCAGCTTTGGCAATACCCACGCTTCCACCTAAGGTAGCCGATGGATTGTCTTTGTTAATTACAACATGCCCAATGGATGTTCCATAGATACTTGCGTTTACCGTTAGTTGAGGTATGGACAAGTCCAGGTCATAATTGATTGTTAATGGTCCAAAACTTTTCGATCCACTGATATTATTCGCAAGATTTGCTGCATCTGCAGCAGTTAATTGATAGTTTGACATTTTTAAAATTTAGCTACCTACTCGTAAGGCTTTTCGGTTTTCCGCCTCCATTTTTTTACCCAAAAGGAAGGATCGTTTTTTAAAGTGGGTGCTGCTCCACCTCAAAAGCTTTTGATTTGCCGAACAATTATTTCATTGTTTGACTTCCGAAAATTAGCTGAGAACAAGAGGCCGGATCAGACCAAAGCGTGTGGAGGTTAGGACAATAGCAGCCTTATTGAAAGTGCTAACACATTGAATAAGAGGACAAAACCTTGCTCATTCAGCTTAAAGAAGCTCTAATCTGTATGGTTCTGAATTCAATATGTTTGAGGTTTCAGAAATTGCTCACCCCATGTCTAATCCCTGTTACCCTGATTTATTGAAGCGCTGTCACATTTTTTTTTAAACCACTCAGCGGTGGTCTACATTCATATCAAAAATTTTCTATTCCTACTAAGAAGGGATGTCAAATCACATACTAAAAATATTTAATAATGGAAAGTTCAACTCAGAAAACACAGACTGCTCCTAAAACCAAAGCAGCAGCTAATAAAAAGAGTACAAACCAAAGTCAAATTAATCAGCACGATGAGGAAGCAGTTCAGGCAATCATTAAAAAGTATTCAGCCATTGCAGCTGCAGCTGCATTGGTACCTGTGCCTACACTTGATCTAGCTGCATTGGCAGGCATACAGATTAAAATGGTACATAGTATCAGTAAGCAGCACAATGTTGGAAAATTATCAGACAGCGCATTGAAATTAGCCATTTCGTCTATGGCGACAACTCTACCTTCTGGTTCTATAGCAACTGCAGGTAGTAGCTTGCTAAAAATAATTCCAGGAATTGGTACCGCTATTAGTATGGTGGCATCTCCAGGTTATTATGCTGCTTCAACATATGCTGTAGGGAAAGTATTTCATTCGCATTTTGCCTCAGGAGAGACTCTTTTGAATTTTGATCCTGCAGAAGCCAAAGAAGCTTACAAGCTACACTTCGAAGAAAAAGCAGACTAATTATACAATAGACCTATTCGATAGTTCTAAACACAATGAATGTTATTAATACTGAAACCTAATGCCATTAAAGGCATTAGGTTTCTATGTAAAAGATTAATAGGAACCAATACTCACACAAACAGATACAACTTCATGCTAATCTTCGGAATTACAGCTTATCTACTACTTAGTTTAATTATTGCGGTGTTACTAAAGAACAGAAATGGAGGGTTTATTCTAATGTTTGTCCTTTGTCTTCTTTTAACACCCTTAATCGTAGCGGTAGTTGGGGTTCTTTTTACTAAAAGTCATTAACAGGTGTTTTTAATCTTCAAAAGTCATTCTGTTTTGTCCCAATAGATTATAGAAATGAAGATAATTGAAATGCTCCGGGAGGAGTCAGAAAATAACATCTACATATTGGTGGCAGTAGCACTGACCTCTGGCATCAGTAATAGTGCATTATTAATTATTATCAACCAGGCAGCCGAAAACGATTCTACAGGGAAAGATAATTCCTACCTCTTTATTGCTTGTTTGATTTGCGTAGGCCTATACCTACTTTCCAATTGGTATGTCCAACGTAAGAGTTCACAACAGATTGAACGGATTATTCGAAAAATCCGGATACGCATTATCAATAAAATAAGACGCTCAGAGCTTCAAACCATCGAGGAGTTAGGTCAATCTGATGTTTATGGAAGGGTTACTTCTGATGCATTGACCATTTCGCAGTCTATTGAAACAATGGTTCGTGCTTTCCAATCTGCACTGTTGGTACTTTTTTCATTCATTTATATTGGTTTCATGTCTGTTAAGGCGTTGGCAGTAATCATTGGAGTGATTGTACTTGGCGCGCTCAGTTTTTACAGGACTGCAGAAGTTACCGGAAAAATTTATTCCCAGGCATCTCAAAAGCAAAACGAGTTTCTGAGCATGTTAAATGGGTTTTTACTAGGTTTTAAGGAAGTAAAGGTCAACTCGCAAAAGAGTAATGGTGCTTTTCAATTTTTCAAGGAAATCACAAAGGAAGCAAGCAACCTTCATGTTAAAGCCATGTTTTCTATGGTCAATAGCAACCTAATCTCTCGCTTTCTTTTTTACCTACTGCTAATGGCAATCATTTTTATTATTCCAGCCTATGAGCATCATCCTGACAAATCTGTAGTAAAAATTTCGGCAGCTATACTTTTTATTTTGGGGCCATTAGAAGGTCTCATTAGTGCTATTCCAAAAGTTGTAGAGTCCAATGCTTCAGCAATGAATATTGCCAACCTTGAAAGAAAAATAGAAGGTCAGCTTAATCAACCAGTAGAACAGAAAGAAATTGAGAAGGAAATCTCCGACTATAGACCTCTGACATTTGAACATGCAGTGAAGATGGAAGGTATTGAATATCAATATCAGAGAAAATATGATACGGATGGCTTTATTGTCGGTCCTATAAATCTCACCATCAACAAAGGGCAAGCCGTGTTTATTACAGGAGGCAATGGAGCTGGTAAATCAACCCTGCTAAAGTTACTTTGTGGTCTATATTATCCCAAAGCCGGTAAAATACTAGTTGACAAAGTAAAGGTATCGAGTGGAAACTATCAGAGATACAGAGAAATGCTTGGTATTGTACTTACCGATTTTCATCTATTCGAACGCCTGTTCGGTCTACCTGAAGTACAACAGGAACAGATAGATGAACTGCTGGAGCTAATGCAGATACATAACAAAACTGAAATTGTGGATGGCAAGATTTCAAACCTAAACCTCTCTACTGGTCAAAGAAAAAGGTTGGCTCTGGTCATCTCTCTCTTAGAGGACAAACCTTTATACATATTTGATGAAATAGCGGCTGATCAGGACCCTGTCTTTAAGAAATTCTTTTACACTGAAATCCTATCGCAGCTCAAGGCGCAGGGAAAAACAGTGATTATGGTGACACATGATAATGAGTACTTCCATCTGGCAGACGCTTGCTATAGACTTCAGGATGGTCAACTAAGTTCGCTAAACCCAAACAAGAATGGCTAAACTGAAAAAAGTCAAGGAATGGCTAAGAAGGCGACTTTTAATTTTCATGATCATTTTCATGACATTGCTTTTAATAGCAGTTTTTTTCGCTCCCAAAGTATTAATCGTTGTTTACCCAGGTGAAGCAGGGGTTCTTTTCAAGAGGTTTGGAGAAGGAACTGTAACTGATAAACATTACAAGGAAGGCCTTCATATTGTAGCTCCATGGGACATCATGTACATTTATGACGTCAGGTTACAGGAAAAAAGCGAATACTTCTCAGTACTTACAAAAGATGGTTTGATGGTAGAAACAGCCGTTTCTATGCGGTATAGTCCTAATGTCAAAACATTGGGTATTATGCACAAATACATAGGCCCAGATTACTTTGAGAAAGTAGTACTACCAGAGGTCAAAGCTCAGACAAAGAATGCAATTAGTAGTTATGACCTGGAAGGGCTTTATACAACAGACAGGGTAGAAATTCAGGATTCCTTATCTAAATCAGTACTACATGGACTAAACAAGCAAATACTGGTAGACCCATATTTGGCAAGTGGGGAAAAAGGAGAAGAATATATCATCTTTGAAGACTTGTTTATCACCAACATCCGGCTACCTACCCAAGTCGCAAAAACCATAGAAGAGAAAATCATAGCAGAACAACAGTACCTGACATATGACTACATTCTAAAACGTGAAAGGCAAGAAGCAATCAGAAAACAAATTGAAGCAGCTGGAATTGAGTCTTTTAATAAAATTTCTAAAATTTCAATCTTACAATGGCGAGGCCTGGAAGCAACAGAAAAACTTGCTCAATCACCCAATACTAAATTAGTAGTACTCGGTACTGATAAAGATTTGCCCATTATACTTAATGGAGAAGTGGACAAATCAAAAGAGGAGAATAAGTCAGAAGGTAATTAACTGATCAAATCATGAGCGTAAAACTGCATAATATCCAATTTAAGCCATTGTTCTCCATCTCATGTTCGATTGAGTATGTCACACTATTTCAATTATCAATTCCCAAACACCAATACCATGCAGAAGTACTTCTTATCTAAAGAGCACCTTCCTGTAACCTACCAGGCCAACGAAGAGGAGGGCTCTCCACAACACTTAGTGGATTTCGTAAAGTCTAATCCAGACCTGAGGAAAGAGCTTAACATATTTGGAGCAATTCTTTTTCGCGGTTTTAATATTAATAGTGAATCTGAGTTTGAAACTGTCGTAGATAAATTAGTCCCCGCAAAGATGGCCTATATTGATGGTAATTCTCCAAGAACATCTCTAGGCAAAGGGGTTTACACTTCAACTGAATTTCCTAGCGAAGCTTTTATTACACTGCACAATGAATTGTCTTACGCATATAAATGGCCCCGGAAACTATACTTCTGTTGTATAACTCCGGCCGAAGAAGGTGGAGAAACTCCTTTAGCTGATTGCAGGAAGATTTTAGAAATTCTTCCTAAAGACCTGATAAACAGGTGGAGAAATAAAGGCTTAAAATACATCCGAAATCTACATGGAGGTAATGGACTTGGTGTTTCATGGCAAGAAACTTTTGAGACCAGTGACAAAAACAAAGTCAATGAAATTCTAGAAAATGAAAACGCCATTTTTCACTGGAATGATGACGGTCAATTACACATTGAACAACAACGTGACGCCATTAAAAACCACCCTGATACTGGTGAAAAGATATGGTTTAATCAGGCAGATCAGTTTCATGCCTCAAGCTTGGGTAAAGAGCTTTATGATGCTATAAAACTACTTTACAAAGGAAATGAATTAGCATTTCCTCAACATTGTTGCCATGGAGATGGTTCTTCTATTTCCTTAGAAGACCTCCAAACCATTCATGACACCACAGACAAACTGTGTGTCAAGCCAAAGTGGCAACGTGGTGATTTTCTCATAGTTGACAACATGCTCATTTCACATGGCAGAATGCCTTTCAAAGGTGAAAGAAGAGTATTGGTTTCTATGAGTAATTAAAAAGCTTCGGTAGCCTTGGAGTATTTGTCATTAATGACTACAACAAATAAGAAAAGATAACCTTCACTTAGTAGTTTTCGTCAATATTGATATTATTTGTTTTGTAATCAGAGAACAAATCAATTCATGACACAAGAAACCATTAGTAGTCAGGAAGAAATTGTGCTTTTAAGTGTGGGCAGCCTTGAACCTGAAGCATATGCTTATGGCATCCAAAAAGAAATCAAAGATCAGGCTGGTTCAAATTGGTCATTGGGTACCATACACACTATTCTTTACAGACTTGAAAAGAAAGGACTGTTGAAGTCTGCCATGGGAGGGGCTTCGGACAAACGAGGTGGAAGAAGCAAACGGCTCTACAATCTAACGGCCAAGGGATACGGGAATGTGCACCATGTACAAGAAACTCGTCAGGCAATGTGGAACAAACTGGTAACTAACAAACCTTCATTTTAATGGGTAATAAACCACCAAAACGAGCAGAAAGACTACTTGAGAGGTTTGTAGACGATCGATGGTGGAATGAATTAGCAGGAGACCTGGAGGAGCAGTTCATAGACAATGTAGACCAAAAGGGTTTAAGAAAAGCAAAGCTCATATACTGGCTGGAAGTAATTCGGTTACTCCGTCCTCATATTTTTAAAAAAACCAAGCAATACAACAGAATCATGATGACAGGAAACCACATCAAAATATCGTATAGAAACCTCAAAAAAAATAAGGTTTACGCATTTATCAACATTCTAGGCCTATCAATTGGCATAGCATGCGTCGTGCTTATTGCTGTTTATGTTAATTATGAAACATCTTACGATAAGTTCTTTAAAGACAGCGATCGTATATATAGGGCTGCGCTTGAAAGGGTGTATCCTGGTAGGGTAAAAACATTTGGTACATCATCCATTATGCTCGCCCCTACTCTTCGGGAACATTACCCACAAGTAGAAGCCGTCACCCGACTTCATCGTTTGTTTTTCAACAACGAAGTACCTATTTCATTCCCCGATAGTGACAAAACTTTTACCGAAACAAAATTCCTTTTCGGTGATTCACTTTTCTTCAAAGTATTCTCTCATGAATTTATTGTTGGTGACAGTAAAACAGCCCTAAACAATCCTACTGATGTGGTTCTAACAGAATCAACTGCCATTAGGTATTTTGGAACTACGGATGCACTAGATAAGATCATAAACGTTAATACTGGAACAAGAAGAGTAACTGGAGTTATCAGAGACATTCCTGCCAATTCTCATATTCACTTTGATTTACTAGGTTCAACCAGATCCGTTCCCCCACTTAACAATGCTATTGAAATAGGAAGTTGGGTAAATCCTTGGGTATACACTTATCTAAAGTTGAATGAAGGGATTAATCCAACTGACTTTGAAAGAGAGTTTCCAGCATTAGTGGAAACTCATGGAGGAGCGAACATTGCTCAGAATTCTGGTTCAGATTGGAAAGAAAAAGGCCATAGTTATAACTACTTTCTTCAACCCATTGAATCAATTCATCTGGAGTCTAAGCTTGATGTTGAGGTAGAGCCAAATAGTGATATTGTTTATGTGTATATCATTTCTGTTGTAGCCCTAATTATACTGGCTATCTCCAGCATCAATTTCATTAACTTATCAATTGCCAGATCAACCGAAAGAGCCAAAGAAGTAGGTATTAGAAAAGTAATGGGCTCTCAAAGATCTGCGTTGATTTCCCAATTCTTAACAGAATCTATCTTCATATGCCTGGTCTCCTCCATTGTATCTATAGGTTTGGTTTTCTTTGCAATACCTCAGTTTAATCGTATTCTGGGTACCTCATTAGATTTTCTTACAATCGTTCAACCTTTAGCAGTAGGGGTCTTACTTGTATTTATCCTACTTATTGGAACAGTATCTGGTTTTTACCCAGCATTAGTGATTTCTGCATTGCAACCTTCTCATGTGCTAAAAGGAAGTTATAAGAACAGTAGTAAAGGCATTTGGCTCAGAAACGGACTGATCATCGTTCAGTTTGTGATTTCAATTTTCATGATTTCGGGATCCCTAATTGTAAGCCAGCAAATGGAATACCTTACCAATAAAGATCTGGGGTTTAACAAAGACAATGTATTAGTTGTACATCAAACGGGGCGTATCGCCAATAACTATAATGCCTTTTTCAACGAGGTATCTCAAATAAGCAGTATTGAAGGCATAGGTGGCTCCACCTTTATTCCTGGAGAGTTTCTGGGAAGTGGAGTCTTTAAAGTAAATGACCCTGAGGTAAATGATGTAAGAGGTAATACTTTGAGTGCCAATCAAGCTTACCTTGAAACAATGGAGTTCGAAATTGTTATGGGCAGAAACTTTGATAGGGCATTCAATGATTCGTTGAGCCTTATTATCAATGAAGCTACTGTTCAAGCAATGGGGGTTGAAAACCCGATTGGCATGAAATTCCTAAGTAATAATAACCCCAATGCCCCTACACTGGAATTCACAATAGTAGGAGTAGTAAAAGATTACAATTTCTATTCTCTTCATTCAGAGATTGGGCCGATTTTTATGTTTTATGGAGGAAATAACTTCATTCCCAATGTGATAGTAATGCGTATTAATTCCAATGATATTGAGGGCACCGTTGCCCAGATTAAACAGGAATGGGAAACCGTTTCTGAACAACCTTTTAAGTACTCCTTTTTAGATAGCAACCTTGAAAGACAATACGAATCAGACAAGGCTTCAACTTCTGTGTTCGATATCTTCACATTTATTGCCATTATCATGTCATGTACCGGTCTTTTTGGTCTGGCAACATATGTGGTTAATCAAAGAAGCAAAGAAATGAGTATCAGAAAAGTGCTTGGCGCTTCTTTGCCCAGTATCATAACTGTTTTTGCCAAAGACTTTCTACTACTCATTATGATAGCATTCTTAATAGGTACTCCAATAGCCTATTTTGCATTGAATGCCTGGTTAGAGAATTTTGCTTACCATATTAGCATTGGTGCTTTAGCCTTTCTAATTGCGGGAGTTATTACCATAGTACTGGTATTTATTACCGTTAGTTATCAGGGTGTAAAAATGGCATTAGTCAACCCTACAAAAGTCCTTCGTAGTGAGTAAACTTCATTGGATTGGCTTAGATTTCTTAGTAGCTTAACAGCGATACAAAAGCCAAAAGACAATGAATAAACTCGCCTTTAAAAACGGAGATAAAATAGATGCAATCGGTCTTGGAACCTGGAAATCAGATGCAGGGGAAGTAGGTCAGGCAGTAAAAGAAGCCATTAAAATTGGCTATCGCCATATCGACTGTGCATGGATATATCAAAACGAGAAAGAAATTGGTGATGCATTTCAAGAGGTGTTTACTGCTGATATAGTTACCAGGGAAGAATTGTTTATTACATCTAAACTGTGGAATTCCTTCCATGCTCCCGAGGATGTAGAAAAGGGTTTAAGAGAAACATTAACTGCCTTACGGCTAGATTATCTTGATTTGTATTTGATCCACTGGCCAATAGCGCATAAACCCGGTGTGATCTTTTCAGAAGACGCCAGTGGTTTTGCCACTTTAGATGAATATCCTATTGCCAAAACCTGGAAAGCCATGGAAGCACTGGTTCAGAAGGGTTTGGTAAAGCATATTGGTGTTTCTAATTTCAATGTACCAAAGCTTCAAAGGCTAATGGATATAGCTGCGATTGTTCCAGAAATGAATCAGGTTGAGTCTCATCCCTTACTTGCCCAAAATGAGCTCTTCGAGTTTTGTTCGAATAATGGAATTCTTTATACAGCCTACTCTCCATTAGGTTCTAGAGATAGAAGCCCGAACATGAAGGGAGCAAATGAACCTGATTTGTTTGAAAATAAAACTTTGAAATCCATTGCGACAAATCATGGAGTACACCCTGCTCAAATACTCATTAAGTGGGCGGAAGGGAGAGGCACAGCTGTAATTCCAAAGTCAGTTAACCCTGCAAGATTAAAGCAAAACCTTGAATCCGCCAGCATTTCGTTGAGCATTGATGAAATGGAGCAAATCAATGCACTCGATAAAGGCTATCGTTTTCTTGATGGTAAATTCTGGGAAAGAGAAGGTGGATATTATACAGCCGAAATGATTTGGAACGATTAGCAAATGAGCAATAAAAAACCCCGACCAGTTGGCCGGGGTTGGTAATCAAAAATCTATAACTCTTTTAATTATATTTTCTTGACGTCTACCGCATTAGGTCCTTTCTTACCATCTGCGATCTCGAAAGAAACAGAATCACCTTTAGTGATCTCATCCATTGTACCTGAAACATGGACAAATACGTCTGCTCCATTTTCGTCATCAACGATGAAGCCGAAGCCTTTTTCATCATTGAAGAATTTTACGGTACCAGTTCTCATTGTAATTTGTATTAAGATTATAAAAATATTAGTCGGCAAAACTAGTGATTAGTTCGAAACTTCCTATCATAAGCAGTATGAAAAGGCTATTTATTGTACGACATGCAAAGTCTAGTTGGGATTATCCACATCTAACGGACTTTGAACGCCCTCTAAACAAAAGAGGAATAAGAGATCTACCTGACATGGCAGATCGGTTCAAACAACTGCATTTAGACGTTGATTGTTTAATCTCCTCTCCTGCCAATAGAGCTTTGGCTACCGCACAAGGTTTTGCTTCAGCTATTGGGATTCCATATCCGCAGATAAAACTGGAAGAGAGGTTTTTTCATGCATCACATCATACAATCAAGGAGGTTCTTTCTAAACTTGATAACAAGTTAAAATCAGTGACGGTATTCGGTCATAACCCTGGTCTTACTTATTTAATCAATGACCTATCGGACTTTTATCTTGACAACCTTCCAACCTGCGCTATTTGTGGAATTGATTTCGAGTTTAATACATGGTCAGACATTCTTTATAACAAGGGAAAGCAGTTTTACTACGACTTTCCCAAGTCAAGGATTTTTTAAAGAATAAACTCACTCAGGTCTTTATCCTGAACCAGATCATTTAATCTTTCACCTACCATCTCTTTGGTGATGATTACCTTGGCATTTGGTGGAATCTCTTCAGGAATGTCAAATAAGATATCATTGAGCAATTTGCTCATCACAGTATGCAAACGTCTGGCCCCAATGTTTTCTACCTCGTCATTAATTCTAAAGGCTAACTGAGCGATTTCCCTCAAAGACTCATCGGTGAACTCCAAAGAAACATCCTCAGAGTCTATCAAAGCTTCATATTGCTTTGTTAAAGCATTTTTGGGCTCTTTCAAAATCTGATAGAAATCTTCCACGGTCAAACTATTGAGCTCAACACGTATTGGGAATCTACCCTGAAGTTCAGGAATAAGATCGGATGGTTTAGCAACATGGAAAGCTCCAGCTGCTACAAACAATACATGGTCTGTTTGAATAACGCCATATTTGGTAGTAACAGAACTTCCTTCAACAATTGGCAAAAGGTCTCTCTGCACTCCTTCTCTGCTGACATCAGGACCTCCACCTCCTTTTTTTGAACCTCCAGCTATCTTGTCAATTTCATCTATGAATATAATTCCTGTATTTTCAGCTTTACGAATAGCTTCTTCCTTCACCTCATCCATATCGATAAGCTTTGCACTTTCCTCTTCCAAAAGAAGTTTCTTCGCTTCAGCAATGGTCACTTTGCGCTTTTTTTGTTTTTTCGGAAGCACATTGCTCAGCATATCCTGTAGATTGATCATGGACACTTCGTCCATTCCTCCTCCTACCATTCCCATTCCATTACCAGAAGAGGCCTGAATCGATATTTCAATCTTTCTGTCATCTATTTCACCAGACTTTATTTTCTCTCTGAACCTTTCACGTGTTTTCTCATTCAATTCTGTGTCACTCATTTTGGCAACATCTTTTTCCTCTGTTTGAAAACCGGCTGGTGTTTTGGAAGCCGAACGTACAGGAGGGATTAAGGCGTCAAGAATAATATCTTCTACTGAAGATTGTGCTTTTTCTTTGACTTCTTCTTTTTTTGATTGCTTCACCAGGTTAACTGATTGTTCAACAAGATCGCGGACCATACTTTCGACATCTCTCCCGACATAACCAACCTCAGTAAATTTTGAAGCCTCAACCTTCGTAAAGGGTGCATCAGCAATTTTTGCCAGTCTTCTGGCTATCTCTGTTTTACCAACACCAGTAGCACCTATCATCAAAATGTTATTCGGAACAATTTCCTTTTGCATTTCTGAATGCACATGCATACGTCTCCATCTGTTTCTCAAGGCAATCGCCACATTCTTCTTAGCATCGGCCTGACCAATGATGTACTTATCCAGTTCGGCAACGATCTGCCTTGGTGTCAAAAAGCTACTATCAATCATTTTGTTTTTTCTTTATAAGTCCACTCAGATTCAAATTCATCTGAAGGGAGTTGCTACCTCCGGCAGTGTGATACAATGCCCGGCTGTAAGCAAATTCAAATCTTTTTATTTTAAACATCAACCCAAAAGAGAAACCTGCACCTCCACTTGCATTCTCAAGCTTCAATTCTTGCCGCAGTAAATGGTTGTACCCAAATCTTAGCTGAAAGTTTGGAGAGAAAAGTAGCTCTGCTCCAAAAACGAGCCTTCGGAAAATTTCTTCTCCAAAGCCGGGTTGCTTATCCTGACCCAGCAATGAATTACTAGACGGATCAAAAAAAGTAACATCGCTTCTCACCAGGTTTCTTGCTGTTGCCGAAAAACGAAACGGCATAAACTCTGGTTTGAAAGATATTCCTAACTGAATATCTGTAGGCAACTGACTATTGTTATCATCGGTATAGTCAGATAACAAAAAACCAACATTCTTTACAGCAAAACCTAAGGTGAGGTCTTTTTCTGGGTGTTTGAATGTTCCTCCTACATCAAACATCAATCCCGTAGCCTTAAAAGAGGCCAAATCTGAAACTGCAAGTTTTAAACCAGCACCAACGCTAAAGGGTCCAAAAACCTGGCTATTTCCAATGGACAGTGCGTATTCATTTACACTGAATGCCCCATTTAAAAAACCCTCTTCATCAAAACTCTGAATATCTCCATAGCTTAAATAGTCTAAGTGGAAGGCCCAAGTGCCATATTTACCAACCTCAGACACGTAAGTAAGAGAGGTATTAGCAATGTCTGCAAAATAACCTAACCTGGAAATCACTAGCTGATTTACCATTTCTGAATTAATCAAAGCCGGGTTAGAAATCACTTGTCCAGGATCTTCCCAGCCTGAAGTGACATTTACACCTCCCAATGCGGCCTGTCTGGCATTATTCGGCAGATTGAGATATTCAAATGCACGACTTCCCCCTAGTTGAGCGCTAGCCGAGTGCCAGATCATAGCAAGGCACACTATTGCGAACAAGGGAAGCTTTCTCATCTGTTGATTGTGAAGTTGAAAATATCAGGACATTAATCTTCTACTACAAACTTAACCGGATTATCTACCTTTTGATTTGTCAATGCAATTTCAAGCACTTCATCTGCTTTTTCTACAAAATGGAAGCTAAGGTTCTTCAAGTATTGCTCATCAATTTCGTTGATATCCTTCTCATTACGCTTACTCAGCACCACTTCTTTGATCCCTGCTCTTTTTGCCGCCAGAATTTTCTCCTTAATTCCTCCAACGGGTAGTACATTGCCTTTCAAGGTGATTTCACCTGTCATGGCCAGTTTATTCTTTACTTTCCTCTGTGTAAACAAAGAAGCCAGTGCAGTTAGCATGGTAATTCCTGCTGAAGGCCCATCTTTAGGTACAGCACCAGCTGGTACGTGCATGTGCAAATCGTATTTATCAAAGACTTTATAGTCAATGTCGTACTTTTCAGCATTGGACTTTAGATATGAAATGGCTGCCATAGCAGATTCTTTCATCACTTCTCCCAACTGACCTGAAAGTGTAAGCTTACCTTTACCTCTGCTTAGGCTTGATTCAATAAAGAGAATCTCACCTCCAACTGCTGTCCAGGCCAATCCCGTAACTACGCCTGCAGATTTATTGTCATTATAAATTTCCTTGTCAAAGCGCTGGCCCCCCAAAACCTTTTCCAGAAATTCCGTAGTTGGCTTTTTGGGGTATTCTTCTTCCAATGCAACCGACTTGGCTACACTTCTCACAGCAGAACCAATGACTCTTTCAAGGCTCCTAACGCCTGACTCTCTTGTGTATCCCTCAACCATAAACTGAATAGCTTTCTTATCAAAAGAAAGGTCGTTTGGCTTCAATCCATGTTCTTTTTTCTGCTTTGGTATCAGGTGTCTCTTGGCAATCTCTATTTTCTCTTCAATGGTGTACCCAGAAACCTCAATAATTTCCATTCTATCCCTTAAAGCAGGTTGGATAGTATCCAATGAATTAGCAGTTGCAATGAACAATACCTTCGACAGATCATATTCTACCTCTAAGTAGTTATCTGTGAATTCACTGTTTTGTTCGGGATCTAAAACCTCCAATAAGGCCGAAGAAGGATCCCCTCTAAAGTTTGAGGCAACCTTGTCAATCTCATCAAGTACAAAAACCGGATTCGAAAAATTCGATTTTTTGATGTTCTGGATTACTTTCCCAGGCATTGCGCCTATGTAAGTCTTTCTATGCCCTCTGATTTCAGCCTCATCATGCACACCTCCCAATGACATCCTGACATATTGGCGGTCTAATGCCTTGGCAATTGACCTTCCTAGTGAAGTTTTACCAACACCAGGAGGTCCATACAAGCAAAGGATTGGCCCTTTTAAATCGTTCTTTAGTTTAAGAACCGCAAGGTATTCCAGAATTCGATCTTTGACTTTCTCCAAACCATAGTGATCTTCATCCAGAATTTTCTTCGCTCTTTTAAGGTCAAGATTATCTTCAGAGTATTCTCTCCATGGTAGGTCTACCATTAACTCTGCGTAATTCATGGCCACTGGATATTCGGCCGCCATCTGGTTCATACGAAGAATCTTGTCCAGTTCTTTATTGAAGTGCTTAGCTACCTTT
Organism: uncultured Roseivirga sp.; assembly: GCA_947493005.1. GTDB lineage: Bacteria > Bacteroidota > Bacteroidia > Cytophagales > Cyclobacteriaceae > Roseivirga. Next base: position 188,192 of record CANLOY010000005.1, on the reverse strand, counting down.
TCAGGCCAGTCTTTTTTAGCTCCCTTTTGCCTTAAAGCTTCCACCTCTTGTTCTGCACCGCCATCTCCAAGTTCGGTTTGCAAAACCTTCATTTGCTGACGCAAAAAGTAGTCACGTTGCTGCTGGTCTATATCGGAATGAACTTTATTCTGAATCTCATGCTTCAGTTCAAGCATCTGCTGTTCCTTCATCATATGCTCCAGCAATTGAGTAGCACGTTCAACACTGTCATTAACCTCAAGCAAAACTTGCTTTTCTTTAGGTTCAGCATTGATGTTTGAAGAAAGGAAATGTACCAGGAAACTAGGTTTTTCAATATTATCCAAGGCAACCTGAGCTTCTTTTGGAATCTCAGGGTTCAAGGTCATAATTCGATTTGCAGTATCACGTATTGATTGAATTAAAGCCTTTACTTCTTTACTCAATCGCTTTGGAAAATTTTCTGCCAGGTATGTAACTTTTGCCTTAAGAAAAGGTGAAGCTGCGGTGAATTCATCAACAGCAAATCGTTGTTTACCCTGTACGATAATAGTTGTATTACCGTCCGGTAATACCAACATTTTTACGATTTTGGCAATCGTACCAACTTTAAAAAGATCGGCTGGCTTTGGGTCATCAACCTGCGGATTTTCCTGTGCCAGTACACCTATGATTTTATCTCCTTTGTAGGCTTGTTTAACAACCTTAATTGACTTTTGTCTTCCTACCGTTATTGGAATAAGAACACCAGGAAAAAGCACGGTATTTCTTACTGCCAAAAGGGGTAGTTCATCGGGAAGATCCTTTAGCTCACCACCTTCCTCTTCTTCGGGAGCAATCATTTGAATGAACTCTCCACTTTCCTCTTCACTTAACTCCGCTGCTAATATCGATCCTATTGTGTTTTTATCAATCTTCATAATGGGGTGCCAAACTGACACATAATATCTGAAAAATAAAGTTTTCCTATTATTGCAAGGGCTATGCCAATCCAAAATAGTGTCATATCCGCACGTATTAGTCCTTAAAAACGCGTATCTTCATTTTTATAACCTTCACTACTAACTAATCGTCTTTAACTTATGCTCAAACGAGGCATCATATACATTCTCGTTATGCTGCATTGCTCTCTTGCAGTACAAGGGCAACTCTTCAAAAGGAACAAACAAAAGCGTGCAAAGAAGGTAGCACTCAACTCTGATTCCATTAGTATTGAAATCAATGACCTTGTTTTTACGAACATTAACAAAACTCCGGTTTACATTAACTCTAAACTTCAGAAGAAGGTTGAAAAACTAGATAAAGCCCGAGACTGGAAAGCTTTATATCCTGAACTAAAAGAGTTTGTATCAAATTTCGGTACCCAAAACTTTGCTCTTCAGACTTATTATATCTGGAGGCTTGCTAAGCTTACAGAGGTTTTTGGATCGCCTGAACAAGCTAAGCCTTTGTACGCCATGGTTTTGAAGCATCACAGGCAAGGTTTAGACATATCATCAATATTGGCCAGATATGACTCACTTGATAAGAACAAAAAACAATATTTTGTTCCATTAGAGTATTACTATGATCTAGTTGATTTCAGAAGACAAGTCGATACACTTATCCCACCAAGGGGTATTCTTACCAGCATGGGAAAAATGGTCAATTCTGACAATGAAGATTATGCTCCCATGGTTTCAAAAAATGATTCCGTCCTCATTTTCACTTCTAAGAGAAACTCTATTAACACAGGAATCAATAAATACATCAATGAAGACATTTTCTTCACCAAGAAGGTTGGTGAACAATGGAGCAAAGCAGAAATGGTCCCTGAAATTAATTCTCGTTACAATGAGGGTTCGGGTTACTTGAGCCAAAATGGAAAAACACTTCTTTTTTCACGCTGCGAATCACCTGATGGCCTTGGTAATTGCGATTTATATGAAACACACTTCCAAGGAGATAGTTTATGGACTATTCCGGAAAATCTTGGTGAACTCGTCAATTCAGATGGATGGGACTCACACCCAACACTAAACGCCACAGAAGACACATTATACTTCGCATCTGATAGAAGAGGTGGTTTTGGCCTGTCTGACCTATACTACAGTACAAAAGACAAAAAAGGTAAATGGACAAAGGCCAAGAACCTTGGCCCTATTATCAATACCCGAAACAATGAGGTAAGTCCTTTTTACCATTGGGAACATGATGTACTCTATTTCAGTAGCAACGGTCACTTGTTGAATTTCGGAGACTATGATATTTACAAAGCTTACAAGGTATCAGGTGCATGGTCCGAACCAATTAACATCGGCCCTCTTGTTAATGGAATTGGTACGGAGTTTTATTTTAGTATTGACCAACAATCTAACTTCATCTTCTACTCTAGGTCTAAGGAGGAGAGTATGAAGAACCTGGATCTATATTCTTTTCCTCTACCTATGGCAGGTCAACCGTTGGCTACCACCAGATTCTCTGGAAGAATAAGTGAGGTTACTGGAAAAATCCCAAAAAATGCCATCGTTTCTATCATTGACCTTGATGAGGGTATAGAGGTAGCTCCAAAATTTGCTCGCGATGATGGTACTTTTGAATTCGACTTGATCAATCACAGGAATTATTTACTAATTGTTCAGGGTGACGATTTCTTCAGGTTAGAGAATCTCTTTTTTCTAGATGGAGACACTGAGTATGAAGGTGTAGTGGAAAGAGTGGCCAGCAAAATAGAATTCTCCACTGTCGAGTTTGAAAATGCCAGCTCAAAAATTCTTCCGGCAATGGAAGAGGATCTGAATAAGGTCATCGACTTTTTAATAGACAACCCCTCTTTCAAGTTGAATATTTCCGGGCACACGGACTCCAGTGGAAATGCAATCCTCAACTTAAAGCTTTCGCAGCAGCGTGCTGACGCGATCAAGCGCTACATTGTCAATAAGTCCAATGTTAATCCCAACAGAATTTTCGCCATTGGTTATGGAAGCGAAAAACCTATTGTGAAGGAAGAAAAAACGGACGAAGACAAAAGACTAAACAGGCGGGTAGAATTCGAAATCTATCGAGACCCAGTTAAACAGTATTAGTTTGACGTTTACCAAAGCAAGGATACTGTTTACCCTCTTCTTTATATTATTCATATGATAAAATATCTTGATATAAGAAAATAATTTAGATTTGTTCATCACTAAATTTAAAGTTAACGATATGAAAAAACTCAAAATTTTATTTATCCTTTCCATATTTGGATTCATAAGTATACAATCCAGTGGACAAGAAGTACCTTGTGATTTGCCTCCTAAATGGAAATGCGGGTATCGCCTTGCGGATGCCTTTGTTGGATGGACTCCACAACTGTATCCAATTATTAGAACTCTATGCTTAAAAAGTGTCCAAACTAATGCTTGTGATACTTCAAAGGCATGGAAAGATCCAAACCGAGTATAATTAAAACCTTTTAAACATATAACTATGAGAAAGTTCATTCTAGGGTTAAGTCTGTTATCAATTATATCTCTAAACATTCCACAAAAAGCCACTGCAGAAGATGAATCCGATTGGTTAATGGGAGCAACTATGTCAACAGTTTTTTGGCTTGGGGGAAATTCTGCTGGTTCCATTTTAGGAATTGGATTAGTAACTATTGCCACTTGTTGCGCCTATTCAAGCGAAGGGAATGCCTGTCATTTACCTAGTCAAGGCAACAAAAGTTGTGATTCAGCTAGAGTAAATGATCAAATGAAGACACTTAGACCTCTTTAAATCCAATTAAAAAAAGGCCTCCTATTTAAAGGAGGCCACTTTTATTAAAAATGAAGAAACTGAAAATTACACTTACGATTGTTCTCATTACCGTTTGGGTTAATAGCTGCAATACGAAGGATGAGATTGAAAATTCTCAAGTAAAAAGAATTGCGTTAGACACTCAAAAAGACAATATAATAGCGCTGAGTGACCATGTCTCAAACATTGAATATATACCTTTAGAGTATACCAATTCATCATTACTCGCCACGATTGACAAAGTCATTTATCACGACAACAAGTTCTTCGTGTTAGATAAGAAACAAAAAGCTATTGTGATATTCAGCAAAGAAGGTCAGTATCTGAATAAAATCAGTAAAGTTGGTCCCGGCCCTGAAGAGTACTCTGGCATAGATTTTTTTGATATAGACAAAGAAAGCAATGAAATTGTTCTTTATGATATTTCTACTGGAAAAATCTACAGATACGGAATAAATGGAAAGTCTACTAAATCCATTAATGCCAGAATAATTTGTAGGGATTTTAATACTACAAATGATGGTGGCTACCTATTTTATTCTCCAGATGAAACCAATGTTTTCAATAACCAACTATTTGACCCGGGCGTATATTACATGGATGAAGATGGAAGGAGTTTGACTTTACTAAAAAAGATAGGAAAAATGGAGTACATACCATTAATTACGCCAAACAGTTTTACTAAAGTCGCTGGAAAAACCACTCTTTTCTCAAATTACATTGACACTATTTATACATTTTCCAACAAGGAAATCGTAGAAACAATATATTTAGATTATGATGTAAAATTAAAAGAATCCTCATTAATGAGTCCTCCAGGGACTGATTTTACTAGATTCAACTTTCCGTTATTAAAACTAAGTCCAATAAAGTCAAATAACTTTATAAGTTATCTATTTATAAAAAGCGGAAAATCTTATTTCTCCATTATTAAAAATAGTCACACATCAATCGCTGAAAGAATATACAATGATATTGATGGAGGACACTTAGTTCTCTTTGACTGCTATCTCAAGGATGAGGATCAGATTATATCTGTTCTTTCTGAAAGCAATTTGGAAGCAATTCTGAATCAAACTCAAGAAAATAAAAATTTCCAAATTAGTTCGAATATTGACCCCTTAAGATCAAATTACAAATTCTATGAAGCAGTTAACTACGTCAGAAGCAATAAAGGCAACCCCGTATTAATTATCTCAACCCTAAGAAAATAATATAAAACCCAGCTAATAGCCGAATAGTTTTGCAATGTCATTGCCAAAAACAAGTACCATTAATAAAAGTAAGATTAACATCCCCACTTTTTGGGCTCCCTCTAAAAACTTATCTGAAGGCGCCTTGCCTGAAATCATTTCGAACAGTAAGAACATTACATGGCCACCATCCAAAGCTGGAATCGGCAGCAGGTTCATAAAGGCCAAGATCATTGAAATAAAGGCTGTGGTATACCAAAACTTGTTCCAATCCCATGCTTTAGGAAACATATTTACTATACCTATCGGGCCACTCAAGTTTCTAGGTGAAAGTCCACCAGAAAACATCTTACCCATTGCACGAGCATTTAGAATAACAAGCCCGAAAGCATCTGCGGTTCCCTTTGAAACTGCCTCTCCAAACGTATAATCTTTTTTAGCTATTTGTATTGTAGAACTCAGAATAGCTCCTATAGTTGCATCCGAATTAACAGCCAGTCTATAATCCAAAAGCTCTACTCCTCTTTGTACCTTTAAACTCACAGAATCACCTGCATATGGAGTTAAAGCGGGTTTTACTTCGTCAATATACTTTATAGGAATTCCTGCTATCTCAACAATTTTATCATCTACTTCAATTCCGGCATTAAATGCCATAGAGGTATCTTTATAAGCCTGATTGTCAAGGTACTTTATTTCAAATGGACGCCTAGGAATAAGATATTTCATAGAAAATTCTTTATCCTTTGACATGATATCCAGTGCATCCCCTGGCAAAGACACTTTTAATTCTTCTCCATTTCTTAGAACAGTATAATGGGCATCAGAAGCAAGAAAAACGGATGGACTTGTAATATCATTCATCCGGTCGTAAGATTCTCCATTGACATTCAGAATGATATCTCCAGTTTGGAGGCCAAATCGCTCCCCGTATTCAAGCGCCTCAATTCCGTATTCCTGAACCACATCTCCGGGTATATACTGATCTCCTTGATTGAAAGTCAGAATGATCATGGCAATTACACCTGCAATCACATTCACTATAATTCCGCCAAGCATTACAATCAGTCTTTGCCAGGCCGGTTTTGAACGGAATTCCCAAGGTTGTGGTGGTTGAGCCATTTGTTCTTTATCCATCGACTCATCAATCATTCCGGATATCTTAACAAACCCTCCCAGAGGAATTGCCCCAAGTCCGTACTCAGTTTCTCCTTTTTTGAATGAAAAGATAGTTGGAGGAAAACCGATGAAGAATTTCTCTACCTTCATCCCAAACATTTTGGCTGTCAGCATGTGACCTCCTTCATGTATTCCCACTAAAATTGACAGAGCCAGCAACAGCTGGGCTATTTGAACAATGGTTTCCATTAATTTTTATATGCTTTTGCTAAATTTCTAGTTTCGTTATCGGAAAGGACATAGTCCTCATACGTTGGCACCTTAACAAAAGATGCCTTGGCCATACAATCTTCAATGAGATCTGACATCTGCAGAAATCCAATTTCGTCTTTTAAGAATTTCTCCACAGCAACCTCATTTGCTGCATTTAAAACACAAGGCATGTTTCCTCCTTGCTTCATAGCATCAAATGCAAGACCCAGGTTTCTGAATGTTTTAAAATCGGGTTGCTCAAAGGTTAACTCGGGATAATCCATAAAGTTAAACCTTGGGAAATCAGACTTAAGTCGTTCTGGATAAGTCAGTGCAAATTGAATAGGAAGTTTCATATCCGGTAGACCCATCTGGGCCTTGATACTCCCGTCTTCAAATTGAACCATTGAATGAATAATAGATTGTGGGTGAACCACCACCTCAATCTGATCCATTTTCAGGTTAAAAAGCCACTTGGCTTCAATCACCTCAAGGCCCTTATTCATTAAGCTGGCAGAATCAATTGTAATTTTTGCCCCCATATCCCAATTAGGATGTTTGAGTGCTTGTTCTTTCTTAACCGCAATTAATTCTTCTTTGCTTCTTCCTCTGAATGGCCCTCCAGAAGCAGTCAAAATGATTTTCTCAATTGGATTATGGAACTCGCCAACCAGGCATTGAAAAATGGCTGAATGCTCTGAGTCCACAGGGTAAATATTTACTCCTTTTTCGCTAGCAAGCCTTGTTATCAGTTCACCGGCTACTACGAGGGTCTCTTTGTTTGCCAAGGCAATGTTCTTGCCACTTTCAATTGCCGAAATGGTAGGCTTTAAGCCCGCATAGCCAACCAATGCAGTCAGCACAATATCAATTGAATCCATCTGGACTACATTGCTCAAGGCACTCACACCAGCGTACACTTTAATATCAAGCGGGTCAAGTGCTTCAAAAACCTGATCATACAGATTCTCATTTCCTATAACCACCACATTGGGTTGAAATTCTCTGGCTTGCTCGATCAGTAAATCACAGCTATTCATTGCGGTTAACACTTCAACCGCAAATTTGTCTGAATTGGATTTGATTACATCAAGTGCTTGTGTTCCTATCGAACCTGTTGAGCCAAGAATGGCAATATGCTTTTTTGCTGACAAGTGATTAATTATTGAATTCTTATAGAGGCTAATTGATTGAACCTGAATATGCTAACAGCGGTGCAAATTTAGACCTTTTTAAAAGGTCACCAAATGTTATTTACTGGATTACCCTTATTCTTCGGACTTAACATTAAAAAGCTTTTACAATCACAACCTTGTTTTAACCTTAATTAACACGCTTAACAAATCCATTTAACAAACACAGCGTAAGTTTGAATATATAACGCTCAGTTATTGAAGGCAGTCAATTAAGCTGCCTAAAGGCTAATTAAACGTTTCGTCAAAATACCTAGACATGAAGAGTAAAATCGGCATATTAATAATTGCATTCACCAGTGGAATTGCAGGAGCTTTTACTTATCAGAAACTATCCGGTGAGGGTCATGTGACTGAAGTCATTAGAGAAGTGCCTGCTGCAAAATTTCAGCAGGCGAATTATGAACCTACAGATAATTACTTCAATGAGGCTTCTGCTGCTCTACCAACCGATTTCAGGCTAGCCGCTGAAAAATCCGTGAGCAGTGTTGTATACATCAAGAACATTCAAAAAAGCCGAAGAAGTATCAGCTTTATGGAGTACTTCTATGGCGAAAGAGATGATTCAAGAAAGGGGATTGCAATCGGCTCTGGTTCTGGAGTTATCTATTCTAAGGATGGATATATCATTACCAACAATCATGTTATTGAAGGCGCGGATGCTATTGAAGTTCAGCATGAAAAAAGAACATATCAGGCCAAGCTTGTAGGTACCGATCCACGAATGGACATAGCAGTACTCAAAATTGAAGCAGATAACCTTCCTGCTATTGATATAGCAAAAAGTAGCAATGTAAGAGTTGGGGACTGGGTATTGGCTGTAGGTAACCCATTTAACTTAACCTCTACAGTAACTGCAGGTATTGTAAGCGCTATTGGTAGAGACGCAAATTCGGTAAGAGAAAACTTCCCTATCAAGTTGTATATCCAAACCGATGCAGCAATTAATCCTGGTAATAGTGGTGGGGCACTAGTGAATACCAATGGAGAACTTATTGGAATCAACACCTCAATTATATCTAAAACAGGGTCATATGCCGGATATGGCTTTGCAGTACCATCTGATGTGGTAAGCAAGATTGTTGAAGACCTGAAAAAATACAAAGTAGTACAGAAAGCTTATCCTGGAGCAGAAGTAATTGAAATAGATGAGGAAATAGCCCAGGAAGAAAGATTAAAAAGTCTCGATGGTGTCTTTATTCAATCGATAAGAAGAGATGGAGCTGCCGATAAAGCAGGACTTGAGTCGGGTGATGTTATTAAAAAAGTTTCAGGAAGGATGATCAAAACCAAATCAAGCTTCGATGAAATAATCAACTCTTTGTCACCAGGTGACAAAATCAATATTCAGTACGAAAGAAACAACAGAACTTACGAGACAGCACTGACCTTGGAAAATGTCTACGGTAACACAGATCTTTTAGATAGAGGAAATTTTCTAGACAAGGAAGACATACACTTTTCTGACTACCTGGGAGTAGAATTCAGAAGATTAACAGATAAGGAAAAAGATGAGTTGAGAATTAAGTATGGTGTTAAAGTCAACAAAATTAACAAGAACAGAGGCTTCTTTAGAAAGCTAGATGACATTGAAGAAGGTGACATTATACTAGGTGTAAACAGGCAGGCTGTTGACAATCCGGAAGCATTGGCAAAATACATTGAGCAATACTACGGTAGAATATACTTTGAAATAATTGATAAGAGGGGAAGGCAGAGAACCGAGACTTATAGGTTCAGTAGATAGATTAAAGCCCTGACATCGACATCAGGGCTTTTTTTTGCCCTATTCCAAAAAATCATGGTATCAAATAATTTGGGAGTATAGATAACCTTAACTCCTTGACTAAAGAGACTTCAGTAGTTAGTCGATGCTAAACCCAATTAGTACGTCTTTGCGAACGAAGTGAAGCAATCTTATTATTAAAAGAGAATCTCTTGAAGCATTGGGATGGTCATACTTCCCTTAGAGGGACAATTAAAGTCGTTAGTCGTCAAAGAGTATTGATGATTCTTTAGAGGGATAGGTTCCTAAACCAATTTCATTTTCATCTTTTTCTTTAACTCATCCATAGAGTTACAGAATTTGGAATCAATATCCATCATATCACTTACAGACTGAACTGCATGAATTACAGTAGAGTGGTCTCTACCTCCAAAGTGATAGCCAATTGATTTAAGAGAATGGTTTGTGTACTCTTTGCAAAGATACATTGCCACTTGGCGAGCAATTACAATTTCCTTCTTACGGGTTTTATCCTTTAGGTCTTCAACGCTAATCTGGAAGAATTCGCCAACCGTTTTCTGGATGTAGTCTACCCCCACCTCAGACTCAATATCATGCACAATATTCTTAAGTGTCTGCTTGGCCAGTTCCAGATTGATGTCTGTCTTATTCAAGGTAGCATGCGCTATCAGAGAAATTAAAACACCCTCTAGCTCTCGAACATTTGTGTCTACGCTGTATGCCAGATACTCCACAACATCGTCAGGGATATAGATTCCATCCGACTGCATTTTGCGCATGATAATGGCCATTCGGGTTTCGAAGTCAGGCATTTGCAAATCAGCAGTCAATCCCCATTTAAACCTTGATAGCAGTCGGTCTTGTAAACCTTTCAAGTCTCTTGGAGCCCTATCACTAGACATGATAATCTGCTTCCCGTTCTGATGCAGATGGTTGAAAATGTGAAAGAACATTTCCTGAGTTTTTTCCTTACCAGAGAAAAATTGAACATCATCGATAATCAAAGTATCTACTTGCAAATAGAAATTGGTAAAGCTCTGAATACTATTGTTACGAATAGCATCGGTAAACTGGGTGGTAAACTTTTCTGAAGAAACATACAGTACAAAGTTGTTTTCACCTTGTTCTTTTACCTTATTTCCAATTGCCTGAACCAAATGTGTTTTACCCAATCCAACACCACCATAAATCATTAGCGGGTTAAAAGATGTAATGCCTGGTTTCTCTGCAACTGCAATTCCAGCAGATCTGGCTAGTCTGTTACAATCCCCTTCAATGTAATTATCAAAGTAATAGTTAGGGTTCAGGTTCGAATATCTTGAATCCTGATCAAGAGATTGCATCTTAAAAGGATTAATCATTTCTGGCTCTTCCCTTCTACCCCAATTATTATTCTTTTTATTCTGATTGGGCAGCGTAACCATATAAGGTTGGTTCTGAACACTACCACTATCAACTATTACCGAATACTCTAATTTACCCTCAGAACCTAATTCATTTTGTACACACTCTCTGAGCAAATGAACATAATGTTCTTCTAGGTATTCATAAAAAAACTGGCTCGGTACCTGAATAGTAAGCGTGGTTTCATTCAACCCTAATGGTTTAATCGGTTCAAACCAGGTTCTAAAACTCTGCTCTTCTACCTGACTTTTTATAAAACTCAGACAATCCTTCCAAACCGATGTTTCACTTTTTACCATCAAATCTCAAATGCTCTTAGGCGTATACTTTTTTCTAAAGGCGGGAAACAAAAGTGATAAAAAATCAATGAACTTAAAAGATGATTAGAGCTTAGAAGAGAAAATAGTTTTCCCCACTCGAGGTCAGGTTATCCACATGTGTTTTGTGGATAAGTATTCTAACCCCCTCTGAGACTTCCCAATACCCTTGATACCTACTATGGATAAAAGTATTCTCGCAGCAATATTTATCTTAATTTCGCATCAATTAAAGCTAAGGAGATGAAGGAAAAATTGTTTGCAGATTTTGAACCGCAGACAGCCGCAACCTGGGAAACTAAGTTAATCAATGATCTTAAGGGGAAACCTCTAACAGATTTACTTTGGAAAAACCATGGGCTGGAAGGCAAACCTTTTTATACAAAAGAAGATTTACCAGAGTCATTACCAGACTTATCCAATATTCACAATAATCCAGAAGCTTTTGGAAACAGGTATTGGGTAAATTATCAAACAATTGCGGTAGACAATGAAATTCAGTCTAATGATGATGCCCTTAAAGCCCTTGAAAATGGAGCTAACGGATTGATTTTTCAGTTAAAAACACTTCCCCATTTCGAAACACTTTTAAAAGACATCAAAGCTCAGTACTGCAGCATATCTTTTGAATCTGAAGAGCTCCAAACCAATTCTTTGTTTGAAGCCTACCTTTTATTCCTCAAAAACATCGGTGCAGATTTAAATCAGGTTTCAGGCTTCATTAACGGAAATGGCGTACACTTTCAAACTGAATCTGCAGGCATTAAAACTTGTGTTATTTCAGCCAATCAAAAGGTGGTAGAAACTCCTAGTCAAATTGCTGTTCAGTTAGCTACTCTAATCGACCTAATTGATCGTGAAGGATTAGGGCCTGAGAAGGCTTTTAACTGTCTGGCATTCAACACAAGTTTGACCAATGATTACTTCGGAGAGATTGCGAAGCATCGTGCGATAAGACAAAGCACTACACAGCTTGGAAATGTTTATGGAATTGAGAATCCAGAAGTTACACTGTTCAGTTCATCACAAGACTGGAATCTGGATATTGAAGACAAACATAGCCTGATGCTCTATGCGACTACACAAGCCATGGCCGCAATTGTCGGTGGCACTGATGCACTATCCATAAAACCATTCTACAGTGTATTCAAAGGTAACCAACCACTTGCCGAACGAATGGCCAGAAACATATCCAACATACTTAAGGAAGAGTCTTATCTCGACAAGAATACAGATCCCGCGGCAGGATCATATTATATAGAAACCACCACTTCCCAGCTTGTTCAGAAAACCTTCGAGGTTCTAAAAGAAATTGAATCTAAAGGTGGCTTAAATAAAGTGAATATTGAGTCATTTGTTGAATCTAAACCAGCTATTCAATGAGACCAGATTTAAGCAAGTTAAGTGTAACAAAAAGTGAAAAGACTTCTCCTGATTTAATTGAATGGCAAACCGGAGAAGGTATTACCGTGCCACCAAACATATCCAAAGAAGACATTAAGGATGCCGAGCATCTGGATTTCGCTGCAGGAATCCCACCTTACTTACGTGGGCCATACAGTTCAATGTATACCGTAAGACCCTGGACCATTAGGCAATATGCCGGTTTTTCTACCGCTGAAGAGTCTAATGCTTTTTATAGAAGAAATCTGGCAGCAGGCCAAAAAGGGCTTTCAGTAGCATTTGATTTAGCTACACACCGTGGCTATGACTCTGACCACCCAAGAGTAGTTGGAGATGTTGGGAAAGCAGGGGTTGCTATAGATTCTGTACTGGACATGCAGGTGCTGTTCGATCAGATTCCATTAGATAAAATGTCTGTTTCTATGACTATGAATGGAGCCGTAATTCCAATCATGGCATTTTACATTGTAGCTGCAGAAGAACAAGGAGTAAGCAAGGAGCTATTGAGTGGAACTATTCAGAATGACATTCTGAAAGAGTTCATGGTTAGAAATACGTACATCTACCCTCCTCCTCCATCCATGAAGATTATTGGAGATATTTTCGAGTACACGGCTAAGCATATGCCTAAATTCAATTCGATCAGTATCTCTGGTTACCATATGCAAGAAGCCGGTGCCACAGCCGATATTGAACTGGCTTATACTTTGGCCGATGGTCTGGAATACCTGAGAACTGGAGTTGCTTCTGGTTTAGATATAGATGCATTTGCACCAAGACTATCATTCTTTTGGGCTATAGGCATGAACCACTTCATGGAAATTGCCAAAATGAGGGCTGGAAGGTTGATTTGGTCCAAGCTTGTAAGACAGTTCAATCCAAAAAACCCTAAATCCATGGCATTGAGAACACACTGTCAGACTTCGGGGTGGAGTTTAACTGAACAAGATCCTTTCAACAATGTAACACGTACCTGTGTGGAAGCACTTGCTGCGGCTTTGGGCCATACACAATCATTGCATACTAATGCTTTGGATGAGGCCATTGCCTTGCCAACAGATTTTTCTGCTAGAATTGCCCGAAACACACAAATCTACTTACAGAAAGAGACTGGCATTAATCGAGTAATTGATCCTTGGGGAGGTTCTTATTATGTTGAATTTCTAACAGATCAGCTCGTTAGAAAAGCATGGAAACTTATTGAGGAAGTTGAAGAAATGGGAGGAATGGCCAAAGCAATAGAAGCTGGCCTGCCTAAAATGAAAATAGAAGAAGCTGCCGCAAGGAAACAAGCCAGAATCGACTCAGGCAAGGACATTATAGTAGGTGTCAACCGTTATCAGGTAGATGAAGAAACCGATATAGATTTGCTAGAGGTTGACAATACGGCAGTTAGAGAAGCTCAACTTCAACGATTGGCCAAACTGAAAGCCGAAAGAGATCAATCCGCTACTGAAAAAGCTTTGGAGGCGCTTACCAAATGTGCTGAGTCAGGAGAAGGTAACTTATTGGAACTTGCCGTTGAAGCTGCTCGCAAACGAGCATCACTGGGTGAGATATCTTCGGCCATGGAAAAATCATTTGGAAGACACAAAGCTGTTACACAAACCATTTCTGGCGTATATTCAAGCGAAGTGAAAGAAAACAAAGACTTTATTAAAGCAAGAGCGTTAGCCGACCAATTTGCTGAATTAGACGGGCGTAGACCTAGAATAATGATTGCAAAAATGGGGCAAGATGGTCATGATCGTGGTGCCAAAGTAATCGCCACAAGCTTTGCTGACCTTGGTTTTGATGTTGATATAGGGCCTTTGTTTCAAACACCAGCCGAAACAGCTTTGCAAGCAGCCGAAAACGATGTTCACATGATTGGCGCTTCTAGTTTAGCAGCTGGTCATAAGACGCTTATTCCACAGCTAATTGAAGAATTACAGAAATTGGGAAGGGAAGACATTATGGTAATTGCCGGTGGAGTGATTCCTCCAAAAGACTATGACTTCTTGTATAATGCTGGTGTTGCAGCAGTATTCGGGCCGGGAACTGTAATAGCAAAAGCTGCACAGGAGATATTAGAAAAAATGCTTCAAGAAGAGTCTTAACCTTCTTCAGGTTTTTTTCTGTTATCCATTGCTATTTTGTAACAGATGTAGCTGAGACCTCCAAAAACGGAGAGGAATATCAGCCCGATTATAAAGGTCTTTACAGTAGAAATGGAGCCAAACAGATAGTAAGAAGTTTTAATAGAGAGCCATAGAAAGGTTATTGCACCTCCTAGTAAATAAATGGTATTAAAATTTTTATACCTTCTCCAGTTGAACTTATTCATATTCTTTAAATATAATAATTTAAAATAAAAGTGAAAATAATAGACAAACTCGCATGGATTGAAATTAAGGAGAAGAAGATTCTCGTTGCTCGTAGCAAAGGAAAAGAAGCCTTTTATATACCGGGAGGAAAACGCGAGGATGGTGAAAGTGATAGTGAAGCATTAATACGGGAAATCCAGGAAGAACTCAGTGTGGATTTAAAAATCGAGTCACTCGATTACTATGGTACTTTTTCTGCCCAAGCACATGGGCATGCGGAAGGAATCATTGTAAAAATGACTTGTTACAGTGGTAATTATGAGGGTAAACTGAAAGCTTCCGCTGAAATAGAGGAGCTTGAATGGTTGGAATTTGAAGAAATGAATAAGACTTCTCATGTCGATAAAATCATTTTCAAAGACCTAAGGTCTAAGGGACTTCTATAACCCTCCAGATAAAAAAAATGCACATCTGTTTTACGGATTGCAAATAATCAGATTTATTTGCTAAATCTTTTCAAGGGCAAACGCAACATGCAGATTTTTAAAGTAGTAGATAGTAAAGGTGCCAACGAGTTTCTAGAGGTTGCACGTAAAATCTATGCTGATGACAAGGAATGGGTTTGTCCATTAGACACCGACATTAAAGGAGTTTTTGACCCTAAAAAGAACACTTTCTACAATCATGGTGAAGCCGAAAGATGGATATTAAAAGACGGAAATGGCTCATTAATCGGTAGGGTTGCGGCTTTTATTAATGAGAAAAAGGCCAACTATGGTGATAAACGTATTGGAGGAATAGGCTTCTTCGAGTGCATTGAAGACTATAATGCTGCCAAACTTCTATTTGATACCGCAAAAGAATGGCTGAAAGAGAGAAAAGTAAACTGTGTAGATGGCCCTATCAATTTTGGTGAGAACGACCAGTACTGGGGACTTTTAGTTGAAGGATTCACCGCCCCATCTTATGGAATGGCCTATAACACTCCTTACTATCAGGGATTTTTCGAAAAATATGGCTTCAAAACCAAGATGGAACAAATGACAAACAAGTTCTATCTTAAAGAAGGATTGAGCCCACGTTTTATTAAAATCGCGGAATACATTCAGAAGAGAAAGCCTGGTATTACCACCGAAGCATTCGACCCCAAAAGAATAGATAAATATGCCGAGGACTTTATGGCCATATACAATGCTGCCTGGGCCGAGTTCGAAAACTTTACACCCATAAAAAAAGATTACGTTTTAGAGACCTTCAACAAGATGAAGCCTGTTCTTGAACCTAACCTTATCCAGTTTGCCTATGTGAATGGTGAGCCCGCCAGTTTTGTACTGTCTCTACCAGACGTAAACCAGATTTTCAAAAAATTCAATGGCAAACTTAACCTAATCAACAAGCTAAGGTTTCTGTCTTTAAAACGTAAGAACATTATCGACAGGGTACGCGTAGTGGTTATGGGAACACATCCTAAATTTCAAGGCATAGGTCTGGAATCAATAATTACTTATAAATCCTTCCTATTTGTTATCGAAAACACTCCAGTAAATGAAGTAGAATTGAGTTGGGTAGGCGATTTCAATGATAAGATGATAGCAATTCACAAAGGCCTTGGTGCAGTTCCTTCTAAGAAACACATTACCTACAGGCTAGAGCTTAATTAGTAGCCTCTTTACTAAAGAAAAGCCTTCTTGCACTACCACCAAAGGCTTCCCAAATAGCAATAACAGCCACCAGACTGTATTCAATAATTACCACTTCAATAGTATCCGTATATTCTACTCCGCCATAATTGAAATAGGTAAGAAAAATCAAATACGACCATAGCATTGGGAAGCGTACTTTTGAAAAAACTGAGAGTGCCAAAAGCGGAATTACATACCATGGATGAACTGTGGTAGCAAAAAGCAGATAAAGTGTCCAAACCCAAACCATTTGCCTTGGCCAGTCCTTTTTCTTTGCCAACAATGAATAAAGTATGATACTGACTAAAGTAGCATACATCATCCATTTACCTGATTTTTCAATTATGTTATAACCATCCGTTTCAAAGCCATACCACCTAGCCAGGTAATAAATACTTCCATTGAATTCAAATTTCTGGAAGTACAACTCCATACTGTCCTTTATGGCCCAGATATGAGCTGTATTAATCAAGGGCAGAAAAGTAATAGCAAGCGTTGCAGCTACAATCAAGCCATATATCATTGTTTTCTTAAGGCCAATCCTTTTAAGTAACAAGGGTAAAAAGATCAGTGGTAAAAACTTAGTGGCTACTGACAAACCAAAGAAAACGGCAGATTTATGAAGTTTTCCTTGTTCATAATACCATACGGCTAGTAATAAGAAGTATATCACTATCCCTTCAAAATGAAGGTTCCCTGTAAGCTCTAGAATAACCAATGGATTAAGCGCATAAAACAAACCATACGATTGAGGAAGGTTATAATGCCTTAGCAACTTCCTGATAAGCGATACATTACCAAATTCGAATACTATAATGATTATCCTTAATATTACTACAGACCAGATTTCAGAACCAGGAGAAAATAGTGCTGCTATAAAAAAGAGCACTTGATTCAGAGGCGGATAAACCGTGAAATAGTCTGGCGAATTGAGCTTTTCATACAACGACTCTGTTATGCCAGTTAGTCCTTGACCCAAATGGTGTGCAGGCAGATATTTATATGGGTCTTCCAGATTTAACAGAAGCCTTCCATCCCATATAAACCGGTAAAAATCATCTGATAGTTTGGGCAACGAAGCAATTAGCAGAAGCCTTAAAAGAATACCCCAGTAGTATCCAAGATCAGTATCTTCGGAAGCCGTATTTCTGATTATGACCATTACAGCAGCAAATAGTGCCGTGTAAAGGCTTAGCAAAAGCCACGTATCTTCTCTTGGTACAAAGTAGCCAATGTAAAAAGTCAGGCCGCCCGTTAAGACATATGCCAGACTTACCCAAGGAGAAGTTTTATTAAGCATGTCGGGTATGCTGTACAGTGTAGTAGAACACCAGCAAAAATCCTAAACTCAACAGTAAGTGAAAAGGAAGTAGGGCAAAATCATTGAAATAAAATGCCATACCCAGCCCTCCGATAAAATATAGGCTCAGAAATCCTTCTAACGCGGTCAGAGGATTGATTTTTTTCTTAAAGTATTTGTTACCCTTCCATGAACCGTTTTTGTCGGTGATATTGAACTTTGGAGTTCTCACGAAAGGTGTCTTCTTTCCAATCAATCCTTCAAATACAGCTACCGCATTGTGAACGCTTAACCCCAGGAATACAGATAGCAACATAAACATTTGTGGAACAAAGTCTTTAACAGTTTTCCAGAAACCTTCTCGCTTATGCTTGAATCCATTCCAGTAGAAAATAATAAGGAATACATAGCCCATCAGAAATATCATGGAGATATCCATCAGTGTTTGCCAACTATCAGAAATGTTTCTAATAAACAGAACAGGAACACTTAAAAAGGCAGTAATAACAATACATATAAATACAGCCGAATTCAGTAAATGAAAAGTAGCATGAAACTTAGTACTCAATGAAAGAGGCGCTTTAAGCACTTTCGGCAAAAGCTTTATACTTGTCTCTGCAGCTCCTTTTGTCCACCGGTACTGTTGAGATTTAATAGCACTCATTGCAGCAGGAAGTTCAGCAGGGGCTACTACATCCGGTGTATAGAATATTCGCCATCCATTAAGTTGCGCTCTGTAACTCAAATCCAAATCCTCAGTTAAAGTATCAGCTTTCCACCCTCCGGCATCTTCAATGCAAGCTTTTCTCCATACCCCACCGGTACCATTGAAGTTAAGAAAATGTCCTCCTTGCGAACGTCCATTCTGTTCGACAAAAAAGTGGGTATTTAAACCAAACGCCTGAAGCCTGGTCAGCATGGAGTATTCCTCATTGATGTGCCCCCATCTTGTTTGAACAACACCTATTTTATCGTCTTGCTCAAAATGCGGCACACTATTTTTTAGGAAACTTTTTTCAGGAATAAAATCAGCATCAAAAATAGCGATGTACTCTCCTTTTGCCATTGACATCCCATATTGGAGCGCCCCAGCTTTAAAACCTTTTCTTTCAGGTCTTCTGATTTGGACCACATCAATGCCTCTATCCTGCCATTCTTTAACTTTATCGGCTATTACCTGAACGGTTTCATCATTTGAATCATCCAGTACCTGAACCTCTAACTTGTCTCTTGGCCAGTCAAATGCAGAAACTGCATCTATCAAACGCTCTACAACATAGAGTTCATTATAAACAGGTAACTGAACTGTCACCATAGGGTATTCATAATCTTCAGAGATCTCAGCAGATTTAGCAATAGCATTTTTCCTTCTTGCCTTACGGTATATGTATACCAGATTCAACTGCGATAAGCTGTAGATAAAAATAAAGGACAAAGCCCCAGTGTAAAGAATAAGCACTAAAAGTTCTAGCCAATACATTACAAATACTTAAAAATCGTATACAGGATTTTATAACCTGCCATAAAAGTTCCTTTGACCGTTCCGGACACCTTGCTAACCCCGATTCTCCTTTTATAGTTTACAGGAACCTCAGCAGTTTTAAATTTGTGTCTTGCAGCTTTCAATTGCATTTCGACCGTCCAACCATAAGTACGGTCTTTCATATTCAATTCTATGAGCTTATCAAACCTGATGGCCCGAAAGGGACCCAGATCCGTATAATTGACCTTGTAAAACAATTTGAGCAATGTCGTTGCCAACCAGTTTCCGAATACCTGAGGAAAAGTCATTGATCCACCTTCCCGACTACCCAAAGCCCTGGAACCAATAACCATATCCTCGCCATTTTCCATAATAGGCTTCACCAATTCCGGTAACTGTTCAGGGTAGTCCGAATAATCCCCATCCATAAAAACCAGAATATCTGGCCTATTTCCCTCTTTATTTAAATATTCAAGACCCTTTAAGCAGGCGTTTCCATAACCAGGAGTTACCTCGGTTAAGACAGTGGCACCCGCATTACTGGCTATTTCAACCGTATTATCACTAGAAGCATTGTTTACCACAATGACTTCTTGCACCCAATCTTTTGGAATATCATTGATCACATGAGCAATAGACTTTTCCTCGTTGAATGCCGGAATAACAACCTTAATATTTGGTAACTCTGACTTGCTCAAATCTTTGGCGCAAAATTAAAAATAAACAGGCAGTAATAAGTCCCATGTTCAACTATTAGTTCCCCTGTCTAACAGGATAAATAATTAATGTCAGGTGTATTACAAGTAAACAATCATCAACAACTGAGCTGACTCAATAACTGCTCACCTGTTTAAAAAAACTTTACTTAAAGCAAGGATTTGACCGACTCACCTTAAGAACTATCTGGTAAAACCTTGGTACTGATTAAGAATAATCATAAATTATAACACCTTAATCTAATACTATGGTAATTTACGGATGGAACTCTAAGTCCCTTAAAGAGGCTCCTTTTAACGGTCATCAATGTACTAATTGCGGTCACGAGTCAACACATATTGTGGTTTATGGTTCCTACTTCCATATTTTCTGGATACCTCTATTCCCATATCGCAAGAGTCTCAAAATCATTTGTGATAATTGTCAACATGCCAGTAAACCAAAAGAAGTTTCTGAAGAGGTCAGGTCTCTGGCTAAGCAATTAAAATCAAAGGTAAATTTTCCCTTGTACATGTTTTCAGGTATTGGGGTGATTATTCTTTTGATTGCGTATTTTACTATTCAGGGAAACATCGATAATAAAGCATATGCCGAATATCTGGAACAACCTCAGGTTGACGACATTTATCATTTGTACAATGATGAAGAAATATCGGAGTATAAATATTACTTATGGAAAGTCGTAGATGTTAATGGAGACTCGGTCAATGTCTCGCCCAATAGCTTCCAATATAACTACAAACCTACCAAACTAGAGCCCAATGACGGTTTCTATGATGTTTATATCACTTTTCATAAGCATCAGCTTCAAGAGTTTTTAGAAACAGATTTAATCAGAAAAGTTCAGAGAGGTTTTGAGTCAGGTAAAGGCTTCGATAGAGAGCTCATATATGAGCTAACAGCGGAAGATTCACTGAATATCAATTAACCACATATTATTAAACAGGTAAAAGAAGCCCTTTGTCAATTCTGATGAAAGGCTTCTTCTTGCCTGTTAGGTATCACTTATTTCACAAATCCACTCCAAATGTCACGAAAGTGTCACAAACCAATTGTCAAAAGTTAACACTTTGACTATTAGGCGTTTTTTTCTCTGAGGGTGCGAACTATTCTTGGCTTTCCTCCATTAATTGAACTGAATCCACAACGGGTTCAAAACTTTGAAACTATGAATAAACCGAAATTAACATCAAAACTACTTACCCTGATTACGGGGCTCATACTGCTTAATGCATGCAGCCTTGTAGATCTGGAGACACCACCTTCAGCGCCAGATGTAGAAGCTCCTATCGGTGTGCCTCAAACAGAAGCCGCTTTTATGACAGCACTCACCAATGACTCTAATAGAGAATGGAGGGCTTTGACTTTTACACTTGAAGGCTTGGGGGTTCAGCAGTGCAGAAGGGACGATACATTCATTTTTTTCAATGACGGTACCTACCGCTATGATGGAGGAACACTTTGTGGTGGAGCTGATGACAGACAAATAAAGACCGGTGTTTGGGAACTGGATTTCTCTAATCGGCAGATAGTCTTCGATCGTGGTACTTCGCTGGAAACTATAGCTACAGTCTCCGGATTAGCAAACAATCGAATCCAACTTTTAGGACAAGTAGAAATTTTTAACAGAATGCTTGACATCATGGGTATCTACGAGGTTTCCCAGTAACAAGCTCAATCAAAACATTATCAAGTTACAGTAATGAAAAAGTTAATATTAATAGCACTAGGTCTTTTTATAGGACTGATTTCAAGTGCACAATCTTTAGACAGCTTCCTGAACAAAGCGGATGCGTTCTTTAAAAAGAATGTCAAGCTAGGTCAGGTTAACTATACAGGTATAGTTAATGACAGCAAAGAACTAAATAGTCTTGTTAGCCAGATTGCAGACTTCAAAGTAAGCAGTTTGAGTGACCCGGAGAGAAAAGCTTTTTATATCAATGCCTATAATATTTCCGTGATCAATGGTATTATAAAAGCATACCCAACAAAGTCTCCACTGGAGATTGGGGGATTCTTCGACTCCAAGAAACATGCAATTGCAGGAGATAACATCACTTTAAACCAGCTTGAAAAGGACAGACTTTTAAAGGTAACTGGTGATGAAAAACTACACTTTGTATTGGTTTGTGCAGCTATAAGTTGCCCTCCGATTGCCACATTTGCCTATAGACCTGAGCAATTAGAAGCTCAGATACTTGAACGTACAAAACTGGCGCTTAACAATGATGAGTTTATTCAAGTTGATGATCAGAAAAAAACTGTGGGGCTATCAGAGATTTTCAAGTGGTACCCAGGTGACTTTAAAGATAAAGCGGAAAACATTGTAGCATACCTGAACAAGTACAGAACGGCACAGATTCCTTCAAATTACAAGACTACTTATTACACATATAATTGGTCTTTGAATGAGCAGTCATCAAATCGTTCAGCGTCAAAAAAAGAAAATGAGCCTTCTTCAAACCTTCAAGCGTTCACGCCTTCGGTACTCTTGAGAAAAGGACAAGTTGAGCTCAAGTCTTTTTATAATATTTATACACAAAACAGAATAAGAAATAACGAAGGCGACAGAATAGACCTTGATGGACGTCAGAGTTTCTTCAATGTTCAGTATTCTGTGAATTATGGAGTATCTAAGTCTGCCAGAATCAACCTCGGCTTAGACGTGATAGTAAGTTCCTTCTCAGATGGAAACTCATTTCTATCACCTGTTTTCCAATCAGGGGATAATAATGAAGTAGCTCTGGCAGCTTTTGGTCCAGCTATTCGCTTCACTCCTTTTAAAGGGATTTCTAACCTATCCGTTCGTTCTGCATTCTGGTTTCCCGGAGCAAAGAACCTGGAAGATAGAAATGGTTCGTTCGTAGCGCATGACAGATACACATGGTTTAATCAGATATTTCTGGACGAGGAGTTAAACACTAATTGGAGACTGTTTTTAGAAGCTGACTTTATTTACAGATTTGCCAGAAGAGATGATCAGGAAAACTTTTTCAGAACTCCGCTAACAGGTATTCTCTCCTATTTTCTACCCAGTGGAAAGGCTTCAATATTCGCTTTGTATCAGTATTCACCGAGGTTTGAGAGGGTATCGAATGGTTTTGATGAGCAGTTTGGATTAGCACAATGGTTTCAACAAGCAGGTGTAGGTTTTAAGTATCAGCTCAATAGTAAGCTTGAGCTAGAGCTCTCCTACAGCAACTTCTTTGCCTCAAGAAATGATGGTGGAGGTCAAACCTTCAACCTTGGCTTCAGGTGGTTGAAATAGTGAATGAGATGAATAACAGATTTTAGTTTAGACATATAGATTCATAGCGTTGGAATGTCGCCTCCGAAAGGGGGTGGCATTTTTTATTGTCCCTTACTTAAGTCTGGTTCCTCGCCTAAAACACAAGCCCTACTTTTAGAAAATCTTTCAGCTTAGGCATTCCATATACTGATAAAAATTCAACTATATCAGTATAGTCCTGCAATAATCTCCACTACATTTGTAGTATGGCTACCGACTATAATCTTAAGGAAATCGTACTCGCTGCTTTTGAACAACTAATAACCGTTGAAGAAGCAGAAACCGAAAAAAGACCTGCACCGGATAAATGGTCCGTTAAAGAGCTCATGGGGCACCTGATTGACTCTGCTTCAAACAATCATGGTCGTTTTGTCAAAGCCCAGGATTCAGATGACCTGATCTATCAAGGTTATGATCAGGATGCCTGGGTAACTGCTCAGAATTACCATGCCGTAAACTGGCACGATCTATTGATTTTATGGCGCCAGCTTAATCTACATATAGCTCATGTAATGAATCAAACTCCGGACAATGTTAGAAGCAAGGAGCGTTCATCACATAACTTACATCAAATTGCTTTCTATACAGTTCAAGAAAATGAACCCACTACTTTAGATTACTTTATGCAAGACTATGTAGTGCACTTAAAGCATCATCTAGGACAAGTAAGAGAAATCTTAAGTATGGAGGAGGATGGTATTGGGTAATATGTATTGTGTAGTTAGTATCTAGAACTGAGATCAAAATGTCTTGATGCTAACTACTCAATACGCAATACTACTCCGCTACTTTAATGCTCTCATTTCCGATGATAATCGGAGGCAAGTCAGTTCTTCCAGCTTCAGGGCCATTTTCTAATTTCAATACACCTCTTGGGCATACTGCTGAGCAGATTCCACAACCAACACAGCTTGCTCTTACAATGTTCTGCCCTTTCTGAGCATATGCCCTTACATCAATACCTTGCTCACAGTAAGTTGAACAGTTTCCACAGGAAATACACTGACCACCATTTGTAGTAATTCTGAACCTCGACTTGAACCTTTGGATAATCCCCATATAACCTGCCATAGGACACCCGAAACGGCACCAAACCCTGTTGCCTAACATTGGGTAAAAGCCTACTCCTATTACCCCAGAGAAAGTTGCTCCAATAAGGAAACCATAGGGCTGCTGAAAGTTCTTGTAAATGTTGAGTCCAAAAACTTCCCCAGTATTCCAGAAATATCCATAAATAGTAGCGGCAGTCATAATGAATACAAAAACCATGACACCATGAATCAGCCAACGTTCCAGCTTCCATGCGCTCAGTTTTTTCGAAGACAAGTGGCGGAAAGGATCACCAGCAGTTTCGGCCAAACCTCCACAACCACATATCCATGAACAATACCACCTTTTACCTACATAATAAGTTATCACTGGGGTAACTACTAAAAACATAGCAATACCAATAATCAGATAAAGTATCCCAACTGGTTGATAAGCTTCTTGTTGGAAAGCTTCCAGTTGCCAATCATAAAAGAAATCATAATCCAGTGGCCAGGTATTCTTTAAGTCGGTATTGAAATAGCCTAAGTACTCTCCACTGGCATTAGTTGCATCATTGTAATTCAACCCTGCTAAAATTTCTGGAATTAGGTAGGCAAGAAATAACTGACTTGCTATAACAACAAGCGTTCTGATAAACTGATATCTGTTATGACGATACTTTAGCAAGAACTTGATACCTAGTGCTGTTATACAAAGGGTGTATAGCGTACCATACAAAAACCATTGACTAGCAGGTTTTCCTTTGAAAAACATACTCAAAGGATCGAATAGAGCTACAAACCCTTCATTTCCAGAAGCTTTAAAACCAATGTATTCAGGGAACCAATACAGGAGAACGTAAAACCCAGTGAGCACAATACCAGCTACCCAACCAAGGACTCCCCGATTTGTCAGGCTATTGAACCATACTCCGTTGTTTTTTATGCCCTCAGGTTGGTTAAGATATAACCTTACCGAATAAATAGTTGTCCCGATAAGAATACCGAGAAGCGCTACTGGTAAACCGATTGATGCAGGAATTTTAGCATTTCCCCACGATAAAAACAGAACTAGAATTCCCAAACCAGCAAGCGCCAATCCTAATTTCTGAATCGAATCCGTATTCTTAGGTTGTGGGTTTGCGATAGATAAACTTGGATCTACTGACGACATATTTCTTGTTATTCTAATTTGAGACTAGTTCTAAAATTCTTTTCCAGCTTTTTTTCTTTGGACTGATGCTGGTTCCATTTTCAGCATTGAATTTGTCAACAATTTGTTGCTCATATGCTTTATAAAATTCCGGATCGAAATTGGCATCTTTCAAATGTTCCAATACAAATTGTACGGTTCTGCCCTCTTTAAACCACTTGTCAAAAGCATGGTGCCGGAGTCTGAATCCAAAATTGTTCACTCCAAGCAGCCTACCTGAATCCTTGTCCCATCTTAACCTCAGACAAATCTTTCCGCCTTCATGCTCCCAATAAAAGTCGTTCTCTTTTTCTTTAGCTTTTGCCCAAACCCAACCATAAGTCTGATATTCTATATCGAAGAACTTAGCAGAGTTGAACCAATGTCCAGGATTATACTTTGTTTGCTTGTTGCAAATGGTCTCAGCCAAAGCTTCTCCCATCATTCTACCAGTGTACCACACCTGTTCAATAGGCCTTCTTTCTCCATTTGGCTCTCTGAACTCAGCGCAATCTCCGGCTGCATAAACATCTTTAATGTTAGTTTCCAAATATGGGTCAACCATTATACCTCTGTTAATTTCAATTCCAGAGCCTTCCAGAAAACCAATATTCGGAGACACACCAGCGGTTAACCCTACAAACTGACAAGGAATTTCTTCCCCTTCACCCGTAATCACAGCACGGGCTCTTCCCTCTTCATCAGCAAGAATTTCTTTGAGTTCAGTTCCCAACCTCAGGTCAACATGATGTTCACGGATATGTCGGTTAACCATTTCTGACTCTTCGTCAGGTAGCACATTGTTCCAGAAACTTCCTTCTCTCACTAAGAACGTCACAGGGATATTTCTGCTCAGAAGCATTTCAGCCATTTCTATGCCTATCAAACCACCACCTACAACCACCGCTCTGGAAATGTCTTTGGTATATTCTTCCATATTCTGGAGATCCTGATAATTGTATAAACCTTGTACCGCTTTAAGGTCTTGTCCAGGCCAGCCAAACTTGTTTGACTTAGAGCCTGTGGCCAATACAAGCTTATCGTACTGCATGTTTGTACCATCAGCAAAAGTCAAAGACTTGTTATTTGTATCCACCTTTTCAACATAGCCTCTCTTTAGCTCAATACGATTATTGGACCAAAACCAATCCTCGTAAGGCTTAGTATGCTCAAACTTCATGTGCCCCATGTAAATATACATGAGCGCTGTGCGCGAGTAAAAATGATCAGTTTCCGCAGAGATTACCGTTATCCGATGATCGCTCTTCTTTCTGATATGCCGCGCTGTGGTGATTCCGGAAATTCCGTTTCCAATTATAACAATGTGTTGCATGACAAGACTTATAAAGTAAAAATGTAATCTTTGGTTCTGTGCTGATGTCGTACCACAGACGTGCATCAAGAAAAACATTCTCAATAATTTAGAACAATCAACGCAATTATACCCGGTAGCGGTTAAAAGAATTTCAAACAATCATGCAACCTTTCGTATACGCTATTATCTTTAAAACAAATAAAGAATAGAGCGATGAAGAATATGAAAATGAACTCTTTACGACCAGCAATGTTAACCTTGGCCTTATTGATGATGGCCAGCCTAATGTTTGCACAAACACGTCACAAGAGGGATGTATCTAACTTTCATGCCTTAACTGTTAGCGATGCATTCAATATTGAAATCAGTGTAGGAAGCGAAGAATCATTAGAGATTGAAATAGAAGATGCTTTTTTAGATGATTTGATTACTGAAGTTAAAGGCGGAATGTTAATCATTGGTTTAGATGATGACAATTGGAGAAAGCGTAGAAGAATGAAATCTTCAGCAAAGGCTTTTCTTACTGTAAAATCGCTTGACGAAATTCATGTTAGTGGAGCCGTTAACTTACGTACACTTGATATTTTGAAATCTCCCAAAATGAAAATTCAGGTATCGGGCGCATCTGTAATCAAGGTAGAATTAGAAACCAGAGACTTAACTCTTGGTGCTTCAGGCGCATGTGTAATGAACTTGGAGGGAACAGCTACTAAACAGCGCTTAAAAATGTCTGGAGCGGCTATTTACAGAGCTTACGACCTTGAAAGTGAGACTGCGGACATCCGTGTAAGTGGTGCCAGTTCTGTTAAAGTAAACGTTAGTGATGAACTTGATGTTCGTGCTTCTGGTGCATCTAGTATCCGATACAAAGGTGGTGCATCTGTAAGTAGCAATACTTCTGGCGCTTCGAGTGTTAGAAAGGGCTAATTACGATTTAAAGACATATAATCATGACCGATTATATCCCTTGCTTCGATAAGCAATTGCTTTGAAAGGCAAGGGAACCATTAATTAAATATCCCACCTGAATTTCCCCTTAAGCTGCAGTTCCGCTCCTAACCTTTTGTAGAATTGTATAGCTCTATGGTTGTTTTCTTCAACCTCCCAGGTAATTCTACCAATCTTCTTTTCTTTACAAGTTTCTTTGGCTTTAAACATCAGAGCTTCACCGATTCCTTTCCCTCGAAACTTTTCCCAGATAAACAGGTCATCGATATTCATAAAATCAGCCCCTAGCCATATCGAATAATTCCAGGTATAAGATACATACCCTGCTACCTCACTATCATGTTCAGCTAGCAACACCCCAAATCTGGGATTATCTCCAAAAGCAGACTTCAGTAACTCCGACTCATTGGTCAGTACAAACTCTTCTTGATTATGATAAATGGCAATGTCATTGATCAGGTTGATCAATATGCCAACATCTTCCTTTCTTAACTCACGAATGCTAATCATTACTTTTTTTCAAGAATGCCTGAACTAGCTCGCGAGCTGCATTAACAGCATCTTTATTACCAGTTTCTATTTGTTTCAATACATCCGGCAATAGTTCATTTACACTTTCGTCACTGTAAAATGCCATAGTCAAAAGATCATTAATACTTTCTTTAAACCAGTTAACTTGTTGCTGCTGCCTATAATGGTCGAAATAGCCCTTGGATTGAGTTTCCACTTTATACTTCAGAATCATCTCCCAAACCTCAAGCATTCCTTTGTTTTCAAGTGCAGAACAGGTTTTTACATGAGGTATCCATCCTGAAGGATTTGGGGGAAATAAATGTAGTGCACTTTGGTATTCCGCTTTGGCTCTTTTTGCCTTAACTATATTGTCCCCATCAGCTTTATTGATCACAAGAGCATCGGCCATTTCCATGATGCCCTTCTTAATTCCCTGAAGTTCATCCCCTGCACCAGCAAGCATAAGCAGCAGAAAGAAATCCACCATACCCTTTACCAGTGTCTCTGACTGCCCAACTCCAACAGTTTCTATAAAAATTACATCAAAACCGGCCGCTTCACAAAGCAACATTGCTTCACGCGTTTTGCTACTTACCCCACCTAATGTACTGCCAGACGCAGATGGCCTTATAAAAGCATCCGGATTCCTTGATAACTCCTCCATTCTGGTTTTATCCCCCAGAATACTTCCTTTTGTTTTCTGACTACTCGGATCTATGGTTAAGACAGCTAGCCGCTTCCCTTGTGCTGTTACAAAATTCCCGAAAGCTTCAATGAAAGTACTCTTCCCTACTCCCGGCACACCGGTAATCCCGATTCTTATGGAATTACCGGTATGAGGCATCACCTTTTTAATTAAAGCTTCTGACCGCTCAATATCGACAGGCCTACTACTCTCACATAAGGTAATGGCTCGGCTCAACACAATTCTGTCGCCATCAAGAACTCCCTGAATTAATTCTTCCGTTGAAAGTTTGTTGCGTTTCATGGTTTATATAGAGCAAGGTAATAATAAATCATATCTCACCTCAACATCCATAAAGCTCTAGTTGGAACTCTGGAGAGAAAAAAAACATTGATTGAAAAAGAAGTAGTTAATTTGAATGTTCAAGTCTAATGAAACGAGCAAAATACATATTATCATTTCTAGTGCTTGCTCTGGTTATCACCTCTTACCAGGTATATCAAAGAGGCTACTTTACTGTACTGAATTTGGAACGAATAGAACGCATCAAATCGAAAACCGCACAGTCATTACTTTCCGAAAAGGAATTTACGCTACTTGATATAAGAGAAGGCTATGAATTTGATGTCAGTCATATTAAAGGAGCTGTTCGGTTTGATGAATCCGTTATAGATAACCTAGACAAAGAAAAACCTTTAATGCTCTATTGCACCATGGGTTTAAGAAGTAACAAGCTGGCCAAGAGGCTCCAAAAAGAAGGGTTTAAATCCATTTATGAACTCAAAAGTGGTTTAATTGGTTGGTCAAACTCAGAACTTCCAATGGTAAACTCAAACAATGAGGTTACTAAAGAAGTACATGTATATAACCGATACTTTAAACCGTTTCTGAGAAAAGGGACTCCGGTATTTTAAAATGAACAGAAACCTTCTGATTATTCTTACAAAGAACCCTGTTTTAGGTAAAGCCAAAACCAGGCTTGCATCCACCATTGGTGCTCAAAAAGCGCTGGAGATCTATAAACTGCTACTTGAGAAAACCCGAAACGAAGCCTCTAAAACCAAATCGGACAAGGTAGTTTATTACTCTGATTTCATCGACAAAACAGACCTCTGGAGTAATAACGACTTTCAAAAAAAACTTCAACCTGAAGGGGGGTTAGGGCACAAAATCTCTTCAGCATTTAAAGAGGGGTTTGCCGCTGGCTATGAAAACATCTGTATAATTGGAAGCGACTGCTATGATTTAACTTCTGAACATCTGGAAAGTGCCTTTGACCTATTGGAAACTCATCAGGCTGTACTGGGCCCTGCTGTTGACGGTGGCTATTACTTATTAGGCCTTACTAAATATACACCGGAACTTTTTACAAATAAAGATTGGAGTACAGACTCCGTTGCTTCTGACACGATAAGCGATTTTCAACAACTTGGAATGTCTTACAACCTGTTAGTTCAATTGAACGATGTAGACACAGAAGCAGACCTTGGAAATTGGGCAAATACTGTTTTAGAAGAACCTGTTAAACCATAAGCTTATGATCAAACAAAGCTCACTAATACTCGCCATACTAGTTCTGATTTGTCTTGGGTGTTCCGAAAAATCAAGCACTCAAATTGATTATCCGGCCAGTGAAGTTTTCGATCATGACTGGGCCTTGGGAAAAATATGGGAAGATGGTAAAGCAGAGGTGGCTCATTATGATGCCGAAATGGTAGTTTATGGCAAGATCAGGAAGTTTGACAATACTTATATCACCGTAAAGGAAGAGTTTAATAAAGCCTTTAATGTTAAAACTGACGATTACAAACGAGATGACCTATTCAGTGTAATGAAGGTGAACAAATTTGCCCGTTTCGAAACAGAAAACTATCCGTATCATTTCTTAACCAGCTTGTTTTTCAAGCGTGAAAAACCAGAACAACTTCACAAAATGACCCATACAGGTCAGGAATGGTGCGGTAATACTTTCAAACAATTCGAACTTACTCCATCTGGTTATTCTTATGACTACAACAGTTACTTCGATGGTTATGGAGATGGTCAAATGGAAATTGAAGGCACAAACCTGCTTTGGGAAGACCAGCTTTCGTACTTGTTAAGAGCTACAAAGTTTGAAGACGGGCTTCAATTTAAAAAAGACGTTATTAATGCACAGATCAATACTAAAACGAGAAAACCTAAAGTTTATCAGGCAAGCTTTAAGGTAAGTGATCAGGATAGTTTATGGCATGTAAGGGTTGAGTTAGAAGAAGGCAAAACCAATACTTACAACTTTCAGAAAGAGTACCCAAATCTGTTACAAAGCCAAACAACATGGTATGGTTATAATCTTAGTCTTACAAGCGTAAGCAGATATCAATACTGGAGGTAAAATTTACCTTACCCTTCGTATATAATTAGTCTAAATACCACCTATTTTTAGGGGCATAAACCTTCTGAATTATGTCAACCCTGAAAGTAACCAACCTCTGGATTTACCCCATTAAATCATTAGCTGGAATTCAGCTAAAATCTACCCACATAGAACCGCGTGGATTACAGTATGACAGAAGATGGGTTTTGGTGGATCAACATAGTGTTTTCGTAAATCAGAGAGACTATCCGGAAATGGTATTTCTTCAACCAGTTATTGAGGAAAACCAAATAAGCATTCATCATAAAAATAATCCTGAGAAGGTACTAACATTTAGCCTGGCAGAGCCAGATACAGTACCTGCTGAAGTTCAGGTTTGGGATGATAAGTGTATGGCTAAACCAGTAGGTGCCGAAGCAGACCAATGGTTCAGTGAAGTTTTAGGGAAAGAAGTCCGGCTAATGTTTATGCACAAAGATGGTATCAGACCTGCTGATCCTCGTTATGCTGTAAATGAAAATGATGAGGTGAGTTTTGCTGACGGCTATCCGATTCTGATTATTAGCGAAGAATCTTTAGCACTTTTAAACAGCAAAACCGATGAACATGTACCCATGAACCGGTTCAGAGCAAACATCATCATTTCCGGAGGTATTGCTCACCAGGAAGATCAACTCCGAAAGATCAACATCAATGGTATTGAAATGTATGGTGTAAAACCTTGCGCAAGGTGTGTAATGACCACAATAGACACTCATACTGGCCAAAAAGGTAAAGAACCACTAAAAACTCTGGTGAAATACCGCAAACTGGATAGGAAAATCCTTTTTGGCGAAAACTTTATCCCTATATCATCAGGGCATGTGAGTGTTGGAGATCAAATAGACGTGTTGGAGACTAAAGAAGCCATCAAGTTTTAAAGTTGATCGGGCAGACCGACATAATAGAATTTGGTATGTCATGGTGATTATTGTAGAAGTCCTGCTTGTAGTCTTGGTTGTTGCTGGTATCTATGTAGCCATTACAAACTCCAAAGAGATAATCCTTGGGCCTCTCATCTTTTTTCTAAAATTCATTTGGTCTAGAATTAAAATGTGTATTCTCTTCCTTCTGACTCCGATTTTTCTAATCATTATTTTAATCAACTGGGCATTCAAGCTTGAATTGAATAAAAAGTATGAAAACCACAGATTTTACAGGAAGTTGAAGAAGTTCATGAGATTATAGACAATCATCTACTGTTAACTGGTACCTCCTAATCAATTACTGTTTACATTTGCATCAGCAAATTATGGCAGATCTTTACATCAAATCGCTCCATATTATTTTCATAGTCACCTGGTTTGCAGGCCTCTTTTACATTGTTCGGTTATTTATTTATCAGCGAGAGGCACTGGACAAACCAGAGCCAGACAGAACCATTTTAGGTGACCAATTAAAACTCATGACCAACAGGCTTTGGTATATCATTACCTGGCCCTCTGCCATTATCACATTGGTATTGGGAAGCATTATGATATACCAGTACCCTGCCATGCTGGAACTACCATTTATGCATATAAAACTGAGTTTTGTTGTGCTGCTTTATATCTATCACTTCCTGTGTCATAAACTCTACAAACAACTTCAAAACGACATAGGAAAATATACTTCGAACCAACTTAGAATCTGGAACGAAATAGCCACATTAATTTTAATCTCTGTGGTGTTTATTATCGTATTAAAGAACGAATTCAATTGGATAAAAGGAACACTGGGATTTGTCCTTGTTGCTGTATCCTTAATGATTGGTATTAAAATCTACAAACGCCTGAGAAGCAAAACATAATACAATGAACATCAAAGGATTAAAACTTGTAATAGCTTTAACAATTCTTGCATTCATGTACTCCTGTGGTAACGACAGTACTGAAAAGTTACCCATTATGGGAAGGACTCAATACAAAGAAATTGATGGAAAACTGGATACCATTTATCACACTATCCCTGAGTTCCAGTTTGTAGATCAGGATAGTATGATTGTAACGGAGGAAACTTTCAAAGATAAAATCTATGTAGCTGATTTTTTCTTTGGTACGTGCCCTACCATTTGTCCGGTTATGAAACAGCAAATGCTTAGAGTTTATGATGCTTTCAAGGACAATCCGAACTTTGGAATTTTATCTCATACCATAGACCCAGAACACGATACTGTAGCCTATCTGAAGGAGTACTCCATGAGAATTGGAGTGGAAGACAACTCTGTATGGAAATTTGTTACCGGAGATCAGGATGAAATTTATGAAATAGGTAGCGCTGAAGGTTATTTAGTTCCTGTAGGGGAAGATGCTGATGCTCCTGGTGGATTTATCCATAGTGGAGCGTTTATACTAATAGACAAAGAAAAACGAATCAGAGGACTATATGATGGCACCAAATCCATTGAAGTAAGCGCTTTGATTAATGATATTCCTAAACTTCTGGCTGAATATGAAAAATAATAAAGTAGGAAGTGGGAGAATACCATATAGAAACGTAAGCTACCTATTTCTGCTTTTTGGCATTATACTATCTGCTTGTGAGACAGGAAGCAAAAGTGCCAACGAGAATGTTCAATCAAGGTTAAGCAACAAAGAACTCAAGTACTTTTCACATGGAAAGCAGCTCTATACTCAATATTGCAGCAACTGTCATATGGAAAATGGAGAAGGGCTGGGAACCTTAATCCCCCCACTTAAGGGCGCGGACTACTTACTGGATAGTGTTGCACAAATGGCAAGGGCTATAAAGTATGGTATACGTGGCCCAATTACAGTTAACAATATTGAATACAATCAACCCATGCCGGCAAATCCGGATATGACTTCGTTGGAAATTATGGAACTGCTGATCTATATTTCTAATGCCTGGGGAAATGAATCAAAACCCGTAGGACTTCAAGAGGTAGAAGACATAACTGGCTCTAAATAGCTATTTATTTAAGTGCTTTTTGTGCTTTCTCTAAAGCGTTATTAATATCTTTTTTCACCTTTTTAACACGCTCCATTTCCGCTGCAAAAAAAGCTTTTTGCTCTTCTTCTGTTGATTCTCCTTTTACATGAGGTTTAGAATTTTTCGCCCAGTCATTCATCCAGGTCATCATTCCTTTTCGAGCACTTTCTAGTTCAGAAACCAGTGTTCTGAATGATTCAAGATCTTCACTTGCAGGGTTTGTTTCTGTTAATTCTTCCACTCTTTCTAAGGCTCGCTTTTTAAGCTTCATTACGGTGCTTATTTCAGGCATTACCTCATCGTGAATTGCAAAAATCTTATCTTTTTCTGCATCTCTGTCAAAACCTCCACCACAAGAAAGGGTAAAAAAAACAACTAGTATCAGACCAAAAATCTTCTTCATCTCTCTACAAATACCTTAATAGCTAGTGTCTGCCAACCCAACGAAAACTCCTTCTACTAACTGATACATGAGCTTATCAGGGTTATCAGCATTCAGTTTTAGTTTGCCCCTGATTTTCACACGTTTAGTGGTATACTTAATCTTTTCTTTCATGGAAATTTCCATAACAGTCTCAGGGCCACCAGACCCGCAAAAGAAACATTCACTGATAGGTAGCGAAGATAAAATGAGTTCGGTTGGCTTAAACATTCCATCGAATGGGATAATGAAACCGTCAATTTCTACCAACTTATCGGCCAGACTCTGAATATCCTTGCCAAACACGGGAACGAATACATCGCCATATTCATCCTTCTTAATATCATAACTCACATCAGCCAAGGTCTTCCAAACTTTAGCTCCCTTCATTTTTACATCCTGACCAAAAGAAGGCAAGGCAAAAAGTGATACAATAAGTAGTATAAATATCTTCTTCATCTGTCTAAGTTTATTCTCCGGCTAACACCTCTGAAATATCAGTTTTATAAGCATTCAACGCAGGAATCAGCGAGGCGATCACCCCAATTCCAATACTTATTAACAAAACATACATTTCCTGGTTCACAAAAACCAGACCTGTCACACCAATGTCGTCAGATTTCTCATAAGAATTAGCCAGCATTTCCATCAATCCATGCCCCAAAATCATGCCTAAGAGGCCTCCTAATGTCGTAATGATCACGCCTTCCAATACTACATGGACGAAGAGTTTCCCTCGCGAGGCTCCCAACGATCTCATAATGGCCAGGTCGTATTTTCTATCCTTTAGTGCATTATAAAGCGATATAAAAATACTCAAGCCTGCTATTACTATGATTATGTAAGCAAAACTTCTAAGCATGTCCACTCCTATTCCAAGCAATGAAAACAGCCTTTGGGTTTCAAAGGCCGGTGAAGCTGCCTGCATATTGGTATTAGAATTAACCATTCTAGGCATTTGCACAGCTCCCATAGGAGATCTGTACTTAATCAGCATAGAGGTAATTTCATCATCAGCATCTCCTTCCGGAAAGCCTGTTTCATAGGCAGAACCTAACTCTTTCTCCTCATGGCCTCCCTCTTCATGCACATGCTCTTCTTCATGATTATGTACCTCCCAAACACTTTCTATATTGGTAAGGATCAGGTTTTCCAAAACACTGCCACTACCTTCCAGAATACCCACCACATGATAGCTTCTTTCATCGTGCTCTAAATCAGCAACTGATAAACCGTGAGCTCCGAAAAACTCATCGCCAACCTTCAGGTCTAATTTTTCAGCAACATTTGCTCCCAAAACCACATCAAGATTGTACTTCCAAAGTTCCCCTGAAGCAATTTTTCCATCATAAAGCTTCACATAGTCATGGTTTGTACCTACTATCCTAAAGCCTCCGTAATTATCTCCAAGAGCCAATGGAATTGCCGATTTTACCAGCCTGTTTCGGGTAAGTGCTTTTGCTTCATCCAGCTTAACATTACCTGTAGGAAAATCAATGTGATAGACATTGGCCAGAATAAGTTGCAACGGACTTCCTTTGGCTCCCACTACCAAATCAATTCCCCTCTTGTTTTTAGACAAGTTTTCTTCTAGCTGAGTACTCAGTAAAATGAGTACCAAAATGATTGCCACTCCAAGGCTCATCAACAATACATTGAGTAATGTATTAAGAGGCTTTGCCTTTATATAATTCCAACTAAGTGTGATCA
This sequence comes from uncultured Roseivirga sp., assembly GCA_947493005.1. Classification (GTDB taxonomy): domain Bacteria; phylum Bacteroidota; class Bacteroidia; order Cytophagales; family Cyclobacteriaceae; genus Roseivirga. The sequence goes on along the minus strand of CANLOY010000005.1, from coordinate 151,907 downwards.
GATTCATGCCGCAGTCAATTCAAGTTTAAGTTCAAACTGGTCTTTGACACGTTGGTCATGAGTAGCAATAAGCAGTGAGGCATTATATTTTTCTGCCTGTTGTTTAAGCAGCTCAATAACTTTATGTGCATTGTTATCATCTAAACTTGCAGTGGGCTCATCTGCAAGAATTAATCTGGGGCGGTTAAGCAAAGCACGAGCAATCGTGACGCGTTGTTGTTCTCCCTGACTAAGTGCTTTTACTCTTTTATTCACCTTATGCGCAAGGTTAAGTTCTTCCAATACTTCATAAACTCTGCCTTTGTCCTGGGCAGTACCTGAGAGGTATTGAGCAAGCAGCAGGTTATCACCTACCGAAAGTGCGCTTATCAAGTGAGCCTTTTGAAAAACAAGGCCAATGTTTTGTCCTCTGTATTTATCTCTTTGTTGTGCCGAAAGGTTGTACAAGTCTGTATTACCAATTACCACCTTTCCTTCCTCAGGTTTAAGTAAACCACCTAAGATGTGTAATAATGTAGTTTTACCACTTCCTGAGTTTCCTAAGATCAGTAAGTGCTGAGATTCTTTTACTTCCATATGTGGAATGGAGAGTATTTTCTGGTCGGAATAGCCGAAGCTTAAGCTGTCAATGCTTATCATTCAGTTTTGGGATTGAACTCCTAAATAACGGAAGCTACTTTAATTAATAAAACCGATCGTGTAGTAATACGAAAAACCTATAAAAGGTTTTCATCGTTATCAAATCATCTACTACCAGATACGCACCGATTTTTAATAAATAATAATACCTTTACTGCTTACATTAAGCCTAATAATTTACATATGCTCGACTTTTTAAAGCGAAAAAAGAAAGCCGAAACCCAACCCAAACCTAAGAGAGGTTTTTTCAAGGAATTAATAAATGACATTTTGTTTGCTCTGATCGCGGTGACGATTATCAGAGGCTTTTTTATTGAGGCTTATGCAATACCTACTGGCTCAATGGAAAACTCCATGCTGATTGGTGATCATTTGTTTGTGAGTAAAGTCCATTTTGGGCCAAGAACCCCAAGAACCTTAATCCAGTTTCCGCTGGCTCATCAAAAATTCTGGGGTACAGACATACCTTCTTATTCAGATATCATTCAAGCCCCCACCTTCAGGCTTCCTGGCTTGAGAAAAGTTCGCGTGGGGGAACCGGTTGTTTTTAACTATCCACCTGATCTTGAATATCCGTTAGATATAAAAACCTTTTATGTAAAGAGGTGTATGGCTATTCCAGGTGACGTTTTTGAAGTTAGAAACAAGCAGATATATGTAAATGGAGAAGCGGTTGAAAATCCTCCTAATATGCTTACCAGCTATCTTGCTGAGACAGAAAAAGGTGTACACCCAAGGTATATGAGAGAAATTGGTATTACTGATTATACTGATGATAACCCAGGTGATGCTTTCGCAACTACAGCACTTCCTTACGATTCATACAATGGTAAAAGAGGTTTTGAATTTCATACAACAAAAGAAAAAGCTGATGCACTTGCCAAATACGATTTTATCAAAAGTGTAGAAGAAATCTTTTACGATAAGGAATCAGGAAGAACCGCCTACCCAGTATCCAGAAATTATGATGGATACATGTTTTTCAATGAGGAACTGAACACTGAATTCGATTGGACTGTTGATAATTTTGGCCCTCTTACAATGCCTTCTGAAGGTATGACTATTGAATTGACACCAAGAAATATCGACTTATACGGGCGTGTTATTAAATACTACGAACACAATGACGATGTTGAGATAAGAGGGGTTGAGGTATTTATTGACGGTGAGAAAATAGATTCATATACCTTTAAACAAGGTTACTACTTTATGATTGGTGATAATCGTCATAACTCAGCTGATTCAAGATCTTGGGGGCTTGTTCCTTATGATCATATAGTGGGAAAACCATTATTCATTTTCTGGTCGATGGACAGAACTGATCCAAATGCTGGTTTTTTCAAAAACATCAGGTTCAACAGAATTCTTAATCTAATCAAGTAGTGCTGAAAAGAGGAATATCCATATTGCTGCTGCTGCTTATCTATGGTACAATCAGTGCTCAGGAGAAAAGTACATGGAATGTTTTGTCTAAGGTTGAAATTGAAAAACGGTTTGATGAAACCCTGAACTTTGAGGTTGATTTCCCTACTTTCAGCAAAGAGGTAAAGGCCTTGAATGGAAAAGAAATCACGCTTGAGGGCTGGATGATCCCTTTAGATGAATTGCGTGGAAAAAACTACTTTGTACTATCGGCACTTCCATTTGCAAACTGCTTCTTTTGTGGTGGTGCGGGGCCTGAAACAGTAATGGAGGTATTTTTAAAAAAGGACCTTTCTTTCACAGAGAAAAGAATAAAAGTAAAGGGTAAGTTGACCATAAACGCAGATGACCCCTTAAAACTGATGTATATTCTGCAAGAGGCCGAAATCATAGATTAGTCTTAGCTTACTACTTCTGGAACTCTTCTTTTAATATCCCGGATATTTAAGATCGATTTTCGTGTAGTCTCTGTTTTGAACTCACCTTCAATTGGTTAAGTTAGCACCAACTTAATCAAGCACTTGTACAATGAAGTCGTTTCTTGCAACCCTCCTTCTGTCTGTTTCTTTACTCTCCTTTGGTCAGAAAACCGATGATGTTACACAAATAAAAAAGTTTTTTGATGAAGCTTTAGAAAGAGGGGAAAGCTATGAGATGCTTAGATATCTCACCAAAAACATTGGCGGTCGTTTGAGTGGCTCACCTCAAGCTGCTGCTGCAGTAGAATGGTCGAGGCAACAAATGATAAGCTACGGCTTCGATACAGTTTACCTTCAACCAGTTATGGTTCCACATTGGATTAGAGGTAAGAAAGAAACAGGCAGGATAACTAACTCTAAAAAGTTTGGTAGCATAGAAATAAATGTTACAGCATTGGGGAATTCCGTGGGAACCGGCCCTTCAGGTACGCTAGGACAAATTATAGAGGTACAAGACTTTCAGGAATTAGCTAAACTTGGAAGAAATGCCATTGCCGGTAAAATTGTGTTTTTCAATCGACCAATGGATCCCAAACTGATAGATACATTCCGAGCATACAGTGGGGCTTCAAATCAACGAGGAGCAGGTCCGTCAGAAGCTGCCAAATATGGTGCAATTGGAGTGATAGTTCGTTCATTAAGCTCATTCAGAGATGATATACCACATACCGGTGGTACCAGATATGGTTTAAACATTCCTAAAATTCCTGCCGTAGCCATTAGCACAAATGATGCAGATAAATTGAGTAAGCTGCTCAAAGATGATCCTGATTTAAAATTCTACTTCGAGACACACTGTCAAATGTTAGAAGATGTACTGTCATACAATGTGGTGGGCGAACTAAAAGGCAGTGAGATGTCCGATGAAATTATAGTCGTAGGTGGCCATTTAGATTCATGGGACCTGGCAGAAGGAGCACATGATGATGGTGCCGGCTGTGTTCAGTCTATTGAGGTTTTAAGGTTAATGAAGGCCATTGGATATAAACCAAAAAGAACCATTCGTGCAGTTATGTTTATGAATGAGGAAAATGGCCTAAGGGGTGGTAGAAAGTATGCTGAACTAGCTGAAAAAAATGGAGAAAACCACATCGCTGCAATGGAATCTGACAGAGGAGGTTTTTTACCTGTTGGTTTTGGGATATCAGGTACTAAAAAGCAACAAGACAAGCTGTTAAGCTGGAAGGCACTCTTTGAGCCTTTTGGCATATATCAGTTTAAAAGAGGTGGTGGCGGTGCGGACATAAGCCCGCTAAGAACTCAGGATGTACCAACTATTGGCTTTATTCCAGATAGCCAGCGTTACTTCAAATATCACCACACCGGCATAGATAATTTTGAAGCCGTGAACCAAAGAGAGTTGGAATTGGGAGCTGCTGCTATGGCTGCTGTCATATACCTCATAGACCGCTATGGGTTGTAGGTCAATAACTTGACGCATTAAGAAGTAACTGTTCATGCTTAGGTTTAAAGTAACTAGGTACTATGCATAAAAAGGTACTAGCTTACGCAACATAATAGAAGGTACTGCGTTGCAATAGAAACAACAACCCTGGCAACATATTCCTCAAAAACTGGTCAAATGGAATAAAGCCCAAAGGGCAAACTCAAATCAACCTATCATGAAATCAATAAAAGAATTCTTTTGGTTCTGTGCAGGAGCCAACATTTCCTTGTTAAAACGCTGCCCTACTGACTCCTCAAAATACACAGGAATGGGAGCGGCAGTGTTTTTCACAGGGGTATTAGCTGCCTTTTCTGGTGGTTATGCCTTCTACACCATTTTTGATAACCCCATTTGGACTATAGTCTTTGCATTGCTCTGGGGCACCATCATATTCAATCTGGACAGGTTCATAGTATCCACCATGAGGAAAAAGAAGAATGGATGGTTTAAAGAAGTACTTACTGCCTCTCCAAGAATTCTTCTTGCCGTTATGCTGGCCATTGTAATCTCTAAACCTCTTGAATTAAAAATATTCTCTAAAGAGATAGACAGAAAACTAGTCATACTTGAGGAGCAGATTTTCCAAAAAGAAATTGCCGAAATAGAAAAACGATATGAAGCACAAGGTCAGGAGTTGCAGGAGCAAATTGCATCATTAAAGTCAGAAATTGCTGATAAAACCTCTAAACGAAATGAGTTATCAGAAATAGCCAGAAAAGAAGCTGATGGAACAGGTGGTTCTATGCAAAGAAATGCCGGCCCTATTTATCAACTCAAAAAAGCTGATGCCAACCAGGCTCAAAAGGAGTTAGACGACATTACTCAACAAAACCTTCCATTAATCTCTGAAAAAGAAGAGCAGTATGCTCAACTGATTGCCGCTAAAAACCTCGAATTACAAGGTATTAAGCGAAACCCTTGGAATGGAATGGCAGCTCAATTAGAAGCATTGAGAATACTTGGTGAGGAAAACAAAGCGATTTTTATAGCCAATATATTTATTCTATTGCTGTTCATTATGCTTGAATGCACCCCAATAATAGCCAAACTAATTGCTGGCAGAGGGCCGTATGATGAGTTACTTGAAATCCGAGAACACTTCTACAAGAACCATAATCTTGAGAAGGTTGCCGAGATGGATCATGCTACTTATGAAAAGTTGAAATACTTATCCAACTAGACAAAAAAGAGGGGCTCAATTGATTAATTGAGCCCCTCTTTTATGCAATTACAAATAGCTTATCTCTTCTTCATAAAGACTTCCTGCTTTTCCATCCTTTTTCCTCTTCTACTCTTTTCGTAAGCCTGAAGCTTTCCGTCTTTGAGCATCCATACACTGTCGTCATCAGAATAACCCATAGAGAACTTCCTTTTTCCACTTTTTCTATCATCCTCTATAATCAATTCTCCATCACGGTTAATGTACCATTTGGCATATTCAGTATCCCTTTCTCCGAAAATCTTCAACATAATTTTCACTTCCCCATCTTCTCTGAACCTGAATCTGATATCGATACTTTCTACAATATCGAGAGCAAAACTACTGATGCTGCGAGCAAATCTTCTGGCGAGCCAGTTATCTTCATTATCCAATTCTTCCTCGATTTCATCTTTGACCTCATCAATGTCAATGACTAAATCCCAGTCTCCTAGAATATCTTTTTCCCTAACTCTAGACTGTGCTTGAACGGATACACATACCGCTATTAGTATTAATGTTGTGGCGAGTTTTTTCATAGTGACCTTGGTTTGATTTGTTTTTCTATACTTTAAAGACTTCAATAAAGAGAAAAAGTTACAACCTCCACTAAACTCAATATTGAACGGTTAATTTAGCTCTCTAATCGGCTAACAATCTCCCTGTTAACTACTCGTAACCCTCTTGATCTATCAGTAGTTTTTTGCTTCTGACAAAAACACCTTCACCATGAGCGACCTCCTTACCTTGGCTATTTACTATTCTCGATTTAGCAATCAATTGCCCGTCTCTTTTCTCAATCAGTTCCCCAAATGCCGTAAGTGTATCTTCCTCTACAGGTCGTTTAAAATGAATAGTATAACTCTTAGTCAGTAAGAAATAGGTTGGTTCAGTTGAAGCCGCAGCAAAGTATGCCGCATCATCTAAAAGTTTGAAATAAACAGCTCCATGCAATGCTTCGGCCGCATGAAAATAGGCAGATGAAATACTTAAACTGTAAGTGGATTTACCCTCTTCCACATGCATCTTTCCATCAACCAGCATATCTTGTATCGGTGCCATACCGAACATCTTTTCTAACCTGCTATAATGCTTATTGCTCATAATCAGAGATTAATCCAAACTGAATAAAATGGTGCTTAAAATGCTTCCTATGAAAGAGTAACCACTCTTCTGCCATCATTGGTCCTCCATAGGGGTGGTTAGCCACAAAATTCGGTTGTTCTTCTGAAAAAACAAGGAAGTTATCCACCTCCCTCTTAAGCTTACCAATTGCTTCATCAAGATTTGTCGATCTTAAAGTTTGAAGTTCATCATTTCCTGTTGGTGAAGGAACCGATCTTCTCATAGGACTATCTTGCATTAGATAGGCTTTTAATCGAGGTCTATCTTCTTCTTTTGAGACCATAGGTACTGAAACACGTCCAATTGATAGCTTGAAAATCACAATCAAGTGTTCTATCATGTGTTGAGGAGTCATTTTCCCCCAAACGGGAGCTGCTCCGGGTTTTAGCTTATCCAAAAGGATTGGAACCTCACTCTTAAAGAAGGTTCTTACTGTTTCTAATTGTTCTTCCATATTTTATTTATAATAAAAAAAGGCCTCAATTGAGGCCCTAATTTAGTTTTTACTTCAACTTAATGCACGTCATTCTGAGCGCAGCGAAAGAATCTATTTATTGATAGAGACTCTTTCGATCCTTTTATCAAAGATTCTCAGAGTAACGGCAAAGTTTAAATTAATCTTCTCCTAAAAACGGATAACGATAATCCTTTGGCGGCACAAATGTTTCCTTGATTGTTCTTGGAGACACCCAACGTAACAGGTTGATCATTGAACCTGCTTTGTCATTAGTACCTGAACCTCTTGCTCCTCCGAAAGGCTGCTGCCCAACCACGGCACCCGTAGGCTTATCATTTATATAGAAGTTGCCCGCAGCGTTTTCTAGTCTTTTTGTAGCACGCTCAGCAGCATATCTGTCTCTACTAAAGATTGATCCTGTCAAAGCATATGGAGAAGTGGAATCCACTAAATCCATTGTCGCCTCAAAGTCAATCTCATCATAAACATAAATAGTAATTACCGGACCAAAAATCTCTTCGCACATTGTGGTGTACTTAGGATCTTTTGTCAACAAAACTGTAGGTTCAATAAAGTAACCTTTAGACTTGTCATAATTACCGCCAGCAATCACTTCCACATCAGCACTTGCCTTAGCATTATCTATATACTTTGCAATCTTGTCAAAAGACTTTTCATCAATTACCGCATTGATAAAGTTGCTGAAATCCTCAGTTCCTCCCATTTTAAAAGAGGCAAGATCGGCCTGAACGTAAGACTTCACATCTTCCCAAAGATTTGAAGGAATATAAGCTCTTGACGCTGCGGAACATTTCTGTCCTTGATATTCAAAGGCACCTCTTGAAATTGCCGTTGCCACTTCTTTAGCATCAGAAGACTTGTGTACCATAATAAAATCTTTACCCCCAGTCTCGCCAACAATTCTTGGGTAAGATCTGTACTTGTAAATATTCTCGCCTATGGTTTTCCAGATGTGCTGGAAAACTCCGGTACTACCCGTAAAGTGAATACCTCCAAAATCTTTGTGAGAGAAAATAACATCTCCTGCAGTTGGTCCATCAACAAAAACAAGGTTAATTACGCCATCAGGAACTCCAGCTTCTTTGAAAACTTCCATTAATACATTAGCAGAATAAATCTGAGTATTAGAAGGCTTCCAAACGATAGTATTCCCCATCATTGCAGCAGAAGTTGGCAGGTTACCAGCAATTGCAGTAAAGTTGAAAGGAGTTAAGGCAAAGACAAAACCCTCTAAAGGTCTTTGTTCTACTCGGTTCCATATGCCTTTTGCAGAATTAGGTTGCTGAGCGTAAATCTCAGTCATGTACTGCACATTGAACCTTAAAAAGTCTATAAACTCACATGCAGAATCAATCTCTGCTTGATAAGCATTCTTTGATTGACCAAGCATTGTAGCAGCGTTCAACTTTGCTCTGTAAGGACCCGCGATCAATTCCGCTGCCTTTAAGAAAATTGAAGCTCTATGCTCCCAACTCAAATCAGCCCATGCCTGTTTTGCTGCCATAGCCGCATCAATAGCCTTGCTTACATGAGAAGCATCTCCTTGATTGAAATATCCAAGAATGTGCTGGTGATCGTGAGGTGGCGACATTGGATGTTTGTCATCTGTGGTCACTTCTTCTCCTCCGATATGCATCGGTACATCTATTTGTTTAGCTCTTGCTTCTGCTAGTGCAGCCTGAAGCTCTTCTCTTTCATTAGAACCTGGAGCATAATCGAGAACCGGTTCGTTTGATGGAGTAGGCACATTGAAAAATCCAGTTGCCATAGTTTACTTTTTTAGAATTTGTTAAATGAGATTGCGCAAATATACAGTTTCAAGTCACGGATTTGAAACCGTCTTTTATAGAATGTTTTTTAGCTCAATTAAGTTCTGTATTTCATGCTGAATTTGAACATCAGTTTTAACTCCTGAAGGGTTGAACCAAACATGATCCATATTGGCATTAATTGCACCTGCAATATCAGCTTCAAGATTATCTCCAATCATTATACTTTGTTCGACACTCGCATTTGCTCTTTGCATAGCCAACTCAAAAATCTCCTTATCTGGTTTTCGATATCTGGTTGTTTCCGATGTAACCACTATATCAAAGTATTTTTCAAGTCCAGAGTTTTTGAGCTTTACTGACTGAATCTCCTTAAAACCATTGGTAATCATGTGAAGCTCGTAGTTAACCGAAAGATAGTCCAATACCTTATGAGCATTATCGAATGTATGCGGTTTTGTGGGTGCCAGGGCTATATACTCCTGTTCAAGATTGGAAGGCATTTGTTCAGCTTTGGCACCAAGCTTTTCAAATACAGTTACAAACCTACGTTCTCGGATATCATCCCTCTGTATCAGGTTTTGATCATAAAGTGTCCATAGTTCATGATTTACTTTAAAGAAAACGTCTGTAAATTCTTCCTTTCTAAACAAAGCAAGAGCTGAAAGATTGTGCATTTCGTAAAGATCACTCAATGCTTTTGACGCATTCAGGTCATAATCCCAAAGGGTGTGATCCAGGTCGAAGAATATATGCTTGTACTTACTCAAAGGAGAATTATTTCTAAAAAATTATCGACTGGTTAGCGGTATAGGTTTTTACTTTGCAAACGGCTTTCAGCAAGCTCACGGTTAGACTTCAGGATTTCATATACCTCCTGATCTTTTTGTAAAACGCTATCCTTAATCAGGAATTCAAAAATTCGATTGGTAATTTCTTCCACTTCCTCCCTGATACCATAGAACACCCATTGATCGACTTTCCGGGCACTTACTATCCCCGAATTCTTTAAATACGTAATATGTCTTGACGTTTTGGTTTGAGTGAAATCAAGAATGTGCTCAATATCAGAAATAGTTAACTCTCCATTTCTATAAAGTAAATGAAGGATACGTACTCTCGATTCTTCCGATACGGATTTGAAGATTTGTGTTCCTAAAGTAAGGCTGAAATTCTTGAGGCGCATGGGTTAATAATTGTTAATTTGAAAAGAATAAATCTATTTCACCAACCAATTTCCGGTTTTTGCATGTTATCATTGTAAACGAAAAGTAAATCGCATGTTGATATCCAATTGATTTCCTTTACGTAAAAGAAAGCAATTATACACTTTGTGAGAGTAACCTCTAGTAAATATTACCTGACTTTAGTTTTTGCGATTATAGCAATGTGTTTTGCTACACAAGAAGCAAAAGCTCAGGATAGACCTATAGTACAAGTATCGGGTTTAATAATGAATGCGGATAGTACTCAAAGTATTCCTGGGGTTCACATCTTTAACCCTGCTTCGGGTAGAGGCGATATAAGTGATTATAAAGGCTGGTTTAGCAGAGCTTTTCTAGCAGGTGATAGTTTAGTTGTTAGTGCTATTGGTTTTAAAAATCTTCGACTTATAGTACCTGATGATGTTGGAGACCATTGGACTGTTATTTTTTCAATGGAAGAAGAAATTACGCAACTGGATGATGTTGAGGTAAACCCCTTCCCGACTGAAGAACTGTTTAAAGAAGCCATTTTGGCGATGAACCTAACCAATGATCAGGAAAACATTATTAATAACTTCTCTCCCGAAGTCATTCAGGAATTAATAAGAACTACACCCTTAACAGCAAGTCCAAGTTCCAATTATCGCTACATGCTTAATCAACAATATGATAACTTGAGATATGGAGCCGGACCAAGAAGTAATCCACTATTGAACCCATTTGCATGGGGGCAATTCATCAAGTCTTTGAAAAAGAAAAAGAAGAGGTAGACTAAGTTTAGCGGCTTAAGAGATACCGGACAATTTTTCTTTTTTAAAATTTAAAAGAAAAATTTCCGGCATGACGAAAACATGGCATTCGATCAATACTGAACGTGCTTAATCACCACCCTCTATCTACACCAAAGCTTATCAAAAAATCTGTTCCAAGTAGGCGGTCCTCCGCATTGGTGTACCACGATCTGTTTTTAGGAATACGCAACCCCTTCTCCACTATCATATCTTCCAACACAATGTATTCACCATCATTTTTAGCTTCATCATGATAGAAGCGATACCCAACTAACGCATAGGTGTTTGGGTTGAAATAAAAGTACCAGATATCTTTTCCTACAGACTCATCATAGGTTACCCTCAAGGCCAATACATCCTTATCCATAAATTTTGTTTCAATTACTTCATCGCCAACATGAGTACCTTCATCCTTCAATTTCATTGGAATTCCGTATAGATAGGTGTAATAGTTTCTCCATCTGCGTGCTCGATAAGGGGTTAAGTCTAAAGAGTCAGCTTCAGCTGTCGATGCAGGTTTAGAAAAATTCAGCCTGAAGTCGCAAGAATCTTTCCCATCTACCATCCATTCCATGAGTTGTCCATTTCTGAGCATAGACAGATGAAAAGAACCTTTTATGTTATCAATCACTACATTACTCCTTCTTTTCACGTTCTGAGGAGCCTCCATATCAATGATCAAATCCATCTTCACCTTATTCCACCAGCCATCAGGGTCGTGAAATGCTATAGCCCTATTCAATAACTGTTCGGCCGTTATCGACTGACCATTTAATTGAAAACCAAGGAAAATTATTAACAGATTTAGTATTAACTTCTTCATAAACAGGATTTGCATTGTAATTTATAAACCTCAGAGACTTTATTCCACCAGATGTTTCTATTTTTGCTCATTCGAAAGCCCAACTTTGAATGGATATCCCTATTTGGAAAGCCGAATACTTAGAACCCGTACTGGCTATTGCACTAGTAACCATTGGTTTCAGCATCTATCATTTTGTTTCCTTATCTGAAAAAGTTAAACAGCGATTTATTACCAAATACGGAGAAACCAGAGGAAATACTAAGGCCACTTGGTCTCACCGATATGTTGGTGCAATGACTATTGGTATCATTCCGGCCATCATCATGATTCTATCACTCAATCGCGACTTGTCTTATTACGGGGTAGCCTTCAAAAATCATGATATTTCTCTGTATTGGATTTTTGGTTTAGCCGCCATTATTGTCCCTATGAATTTCTTCAATTCAAAAAAGGAAAAGAATCTTGCCTTTTATCCAAATGTGCGCGAAACGGAGTGGACAAAAGGCATGGTTATAAAAAACGCATTTACCTGGTGTGCCTATCTATTTGGCTATGAATTAATGTTCAGAGGATTACTGTTATTCGCTACGGTACCACTACTCGGAGCATGGCCGGCAATTATTTTAAATGCTGCATTGTATGCACTGGTTCACGTCCCGAAAAACCTGGAAGAAACCATCGGTGCAGTACCATTGGGAGTTGTGTTGTGCCTGATTACACTAACTACAGGTACAATTTGGGTGGCTTTCTTTGTGCATATCACCCTTGCACTCTCTAATTTCTTTTTCTCGCTCAGGCATCACCCTGAAATGAAAGTTATTTAATGTCGAAAAGAATATTTATAACAGGCAGTACCGGATTTATCGGTCGTAAGTTAGCCATGAAACTGGCCAATGAAGGCAACGAAGTTGTAGCCCTCATTCGCTCCAAAAGCAAAGCCAAAGATTTAATTCATGATAGAATCTCATTCGTGGAAGGAGATCTTTTCGCAGAAGCCGCACTTAAGAAAGGCATGGAAGGCTGTGACGAGGTTTATCACTTGGCAGCCTTTGCCAGTGTTTGGGCCAAAGACGACACTTTCAAAACTGTAAATATCGATGGCACACTAAACATCCTTGATGCGGCCAAATCACAAGGGGTTAAGAAAACAGTTGTCACCTCTACGGCTGGTGTTATTGGGCCGGCAATAGACGGCCCTGTCAATGAAGATACTCCGAGACAAGTAGATTTTTTCACAGATTATGAGAGCACAAAGCACGAATCTGAATTGAAAATCAAAGAGTATGTAGCTGCAGGTCAGCATATAGTAATTGTTAACCCAACAAGGGTTTATGGACCGGGTCCGCTGAATGTAAGTAACTCCGTAACCAAACTTGTCAAACAATACATTGCTGGTAAATGGAAATTTATGCCTGGGGATGGCATGAGCACTGGTAACTATGTATATGTTGATGACGTCATCAATGGACATATTCTGGCAATGAAAAACGGAAGGGCTGGAGAACGATACTTACTGGGTGGAGAAGATGCTACTTATCATGAATTATTTGATACAATAGCAGACATTGGAGGTAAGAAATACAAGCTGTACAAAATGCCTTTAGGGGTTATGCTAACCTTTGGAAAACTTCAACTGTTTTTGGCTGAAAACTTTGGCAGGCAACCAATGATAACTCCAGGCTGGGTAAGAAAGTACCTTTATAAGTGGAGTGTTTCCAGTACAAAGGCTCAGAAGGAGTTGGGCTATCAGGTCACTCCTCTAAAGCAGGGCATCCAACAAACTGTTGACTGGCTAAAAACTAATAATGACTAATCAATCTAAAACATATACACTAGTAACAGGAGCCAGTAATGGCATTGGCAAAGCAATTGCCGAGAACTGTGCAACGAGAGGCTTTAACGTACTGTTGGTAGCATTACCAGAACCAAAACTAGAAGAAGTAACAGAATCTTTACGTCAACAATATTCCTCTTCGTCTTTTGATGCGTTGGGTATTGATATGATGCAAAAAGAAAGCCCACAGGCAATCTTCGATTGGTGTCAGGAAAACGGATATGTTGTAGATAAACTAATTAACAATGCCGGGCTTGGTAACTCCGGTCCTTTTATGAGTAGAGAGGCAAGTTTCTACTATGGCCAAATGCAGTTGAACATGGTTTCTTTAGTTATGTTAACCCATTTATTTTTACCAGGCCTAAAAGCTCAACCAAAAGCTTATGTGCTTAATGTGGCGAGTATGGCAGCTTTCTATGATATCCCTTACAAAGGCATTTATTCAGCCAGTAAGAGGTTTGTTTATTCGTTTTCACAATCTCTGAGAAAAGAACTTGAAGCAACCAATATTGGCATTACTATTCTTTGCCCTGCAGCAGTGTTAACAAATCCCGATGTAATTCTACGTGATAAAGAAATGGGTAAGGCTTCTAAAATGACTCAGCAAACTCCTGAGGAAGTGGCTGAATATGCACTGAACAAAATGTTTAAAGGTAAAGCCGTAGCCATACCAGGCTTTATGCCGAAAGCATACAAGGCCTTTGGAAAGATTGTTCCTTATCGATTAAAGCTTAAGCTACTGGCCAACGCTTTCATTAAACAGTCCAGGTAATATTAAAAGAAAAAGCCATCCAAATGGGTGGCTCCTCCGATCTATTTATAGGTAATTCAATTAGTTGTCAATCAGGTACCTGGTCAGGCTTCTGCCATTTACCTCAGCATACTTAGCGATTATATCCCATCTTACCTTCATATCTTTTATATCCAGATCTCCACGGATTTTTGTGTATTTCATGTCCAGAGATCTATCAAACTGAGCTGCATTGAAATTAGCACCATCTCTGAATTTGGTGTACTTAAACATGGCATCTTCATCAAACACTGTTTTACTGAAATCAGCCCTGTCTTCAAATTCAGCATATTTAAAAGTGGTTTCTTCCATAAAAGATGAGCCTGAAAAAGAAGCTACTCTTTCGAACACCGAGTATTTAAACATGGCATTTCTATTGAACTTACAGTTTTCAAATTTTACATCTTTTTCAAAATCCGCTGTAAAAGTGTACTCTGATCTTTTGTGATGGAAATACGCAATCACATCATCTTCGAAAGTACAATTCACAAAAGACACCTTTGAAACTATGGTTTCATTGACTTCATTGTCTTTACCATCTCTCCACCATCTTCTTCTTGTAGGTAAATCATCCAATTTCTCTTCCATAAAAGTGAAATCTAATATGCCGGTAATGGTTACATCACTGTAAGTAACGTCTTTCCCATCTTTCAAAGCATCCATTATATCAGAAGCACTGACAGTCTTTTGAGCGAAAGAAAATGAAGTAGCAGAAATTAAAAATGCGAGTGCTAGTACCGCACTACGGAATAGTTTTTGAGTATTCATGACCTAATTAAGTTTTGACTTACAGACTGCAAAAAATCAGTTTCGTTACATTCTGTTTTCTAAAAGATACAAATTCTAGAGATAAGGTTGCATGAAAAAAGCCATCTGAAAAAATCAGATGGCCTTAAAGAATTACTTTTTACCCAAAAGTTACTCTTCTGGAGCTGACTGTGTTTTATAGATAATAACGCCATTGGCCACAAAAGCGAGCTCTTCTTTTGGTTCGGTAATCGCATCTATCACATCCTGAGATTTTCCAGCATCCTCGGCATAGTGTTTTAGAGTCTCTACATCTGTAACAGTTCTGGTTACTACACCATCAATCAATGCTTCATTTCCTTCCATTTCTTCTTTTGGCACAAAGAAACCGTAGTCCTTGAAAGTCACACGCATTTCTTCTCCATTCGGCATGACAAGATTCATCCAGCAACCTTTCATAGCGCATGTGGCCGTAATCTCTCCTTTTACCTTAACCATAACCGAATCAGACTTTGCCAATTCAGCAACCATGTTCTCAACGGAAATAGCACCATCTGCGGTAATTTCAGCTCCATACTTACCTACAACCTCTGCTTCATTTTCTGATTTATTCTGACCGGTGCATGAGAAAACAAACAATGCACAAATCAATAAGATTATATTCTTCATGATTTTCACTTTTAGCTTAACAAATGTATTAAGGATTAAGATGTCAGACTAATGACTTTTATCAGTTCATGGATAATATTCTATTGAACACCCCCTTTTAGCTTTTCAATGGTATCTTTCAAATAATCCAATGCAGCTTCCGGACTGGCAATACTCAACTGCTCACCTGAAAGAAACGGCTCTCCATTACCACGCATCAACCATTCTGCGGAAACTTTCTTGCCATCCTTTTCAAGGTCAAGTATTTTCTCCAATACCGGCCCACTAGGGTAACTCATTCTTCCCTTGGGGTTAACAATGTTGAACATCACCGATGTGGACACAGCAATTCGTTTCGCAAAACCGCTCTCAGAATCTCCGAATGTTTTGATAAGTTCTGCTACTCTTTGGTTAATTGTTGACATAGATGATCAGAATAAAGGGAGTAAAGTGTGCAAATTATGAATTACTCAAACATATTCACCTATTCTAAGAAAACAGGGCTTGTTTTCTTATGCCCAACTCATTTCAATTATAGGGAGGTTTTGCGCATGTGTTTATTATTTTTGACGTTTAGGAACTGTAAACGGTTTGAGGAAGCAAGCATATCTTATATCGGGACTATTGGTGGTGTTGTCGTTTTGGAGTATTGAGATTCCTAAACGCGCTTTCAGGCACTATCAGCGTGGTGATATTGATAAGACAATAGAATCGCTTGACAAGTCTTTGGCAAGGGACACACTAAATCCTGCCGGCTACCATCTTTATTCTCTTTTATATACAGATACAGCATTCTCAAGGTACAATATTGATACTGCTTATATCTATACAAATCGAGCAATTGCTCAACTTCCACTTGTTACTGAAGAAAAAGATATTGTCAGCCTCAAAAGCTATTCGGTAGATTCATTAAACCTTGAAAAACAAAAAGACAGAATTGACAGCCTGAAGTTTATTGACGTTAAAGAAGTGCACACAATAGCTGGGTATAATATTTTTATGCAAACCCATGCAGATGCACTACAAATCCCAGATGCCATTCGGTTAAGAAACCACATTGCATTTGAAAAAGCTGAAGGGATAAGTACCTGGCAGTCTTATCAGCAATTTATGGAGGAATACCCGCTGGCTGCAGATTTCGAAGAGGCGGAGACTCGATATAAAAAGCTGATTTATGAAGAACGTACCAAGGACGGCAGTTATAAAAGTCTGACATCATTTCTGGAAGATTTCCCCAATACACCTTATCGTGATCAGATTGAAGATGGCATTTTTAAATATGCTACAACCATCAACACACTTGAATCCTATATTAAATTTTTGAATACCTACCCCAATGCAAAACATGCCCGAACACTTTACAACAGGGCATATCATATTTACCAGGCCAAGTATCCTGACAGCGACTTCTTCAAGGACTTTGACTTTGGGTTTAGCATAGATTCGCTTAAAAAAGCACAAGCCATGGAATCTGGCATATGGTTGCCTAAACTAGAAAACGGTAAAATCTCATTTATTGATGAATCAGGAAATCCAAAACTGAAGACAGATTTTCAGTCGATCGATCAGGATTGTTTATGTACTCCACAAACCACAGATTTTATTACGGGTGAGGCCAATGGTAAAAATCAGGTGATCGGGCGAAACGGAAACATCATTTATGAAGGGATTTTTGACGAAGCTATTGAAGCAGGTTATGGATTCATTGTTATCAGAAACGTTGAGGGAGACAGACTCATTCACAAGTCTGGAGAGGTAATTATAGATTTACCTAAAGAAGAAATACAGGTTTTTGACAACAGGTTTATTCGTACAAAAGTCAATGGATTCTATGGACTGGAAACTATACATGGTATTCCCTACCTGGCCAACGAGTTTGTGATGATTGATATTTTCCAGAACCATTTCTGGTTAGAAAAGGAGGATGGGATTCAATTGATTGAACCTGAAAAACTGATCTCCTCCCTGAATAAAAGCAGTATCTCCTTCAATGCGCAATACGATGAATTAGAAGAGTTACCAAATGGTAGGCTTTGGGCAGTTAGAAATGAAGAACAAACGATTCTGGACCTACAGTTCAATACTATCCTTCCATTAACCAAAGGCGATATTTTTGAGCGCCCGTATGGATGGGAAATTGAAAAAGAGAATGGAATTGAGCTAATCCATGAACGATACAATGACATATTGAAGGACCAAACCTTTGACAAAGTTCTGGAAAATGACAGATGGCTGGCGCTTAAAAAAGATAGCTCATGGCAACTGCTCGATCAATTAGGAGATACTGCCCCTAAAAAAGATTATGACTCACTTGCCTTTTGGGGAGAGAACATGGTAATGCTGTACAAAGGCAGTTCGGTATGGGCACAATTCAAAACTGGGAAGACACTGTTAATGGAAAAGGGTTGGGATCCAAAACTTTTAATCCCACAAGAATACATAAGTTCGGGAGAGAAGGCAGAGCATGATTTCTTTATGCTTACCAACTTTAAAAAACAGCGTAAAATCTTCAATGACCAGGGGCGTCAGATTCTTTTTTCAACCTTTAGAGAAGTAACTGCTTTGGGTGCCAATATGCTAAGGCTACAAAAGCGTAATGCCGCTTTGGCAGATAGTACAGGACATTATACGCTCAACTTTATATATGATGGCATCGGTTCAAACAATCAGGGCTATGTAAGTATTTTGGACAAAGGCAAGGTAGGAGTTATTAATCCCGCAAAAGGAATCAAAATACCTCCATCATTTGAGAGGCTTCTGGAACCTTATTCGGATACCATCATGATTGCTTCTGATAAAGCATATAAGGGTTTTGTCAATACCAAGGGAAAAGAACTAACGAGCTTCGAGTTTGATGAAATCCGTTTTTATAATGACACAGTAGCACTAACCAGAATAGATGATGAATGGCTATTTTACAACATATCATCAGACGAACCGCTGTATGAAGGCATGTTGGAATTCAAAGCCGTTTCTGAAGATGATGAAAACTCAGTATTTCTGGTTACGAAAGAAAAGGGAAAAGGGGTATTTAGTACAATTGATGGAGAGTTAGTAGAGCCTACTTATACCGACATTAAGGTTTTAGGCAATCCAGAAAATCCCATTTACTTTGCCGTTAAGTTTATTGAAGAAGCTGATATTTATATTGTTATCTATTTTGACAAAAGAGGTAACAAACTTTTTACACAGAGCTTTCGTCAAGACGAATATTTTAGAATAGCTTGCCCTTCCAAATAGTAGTAACATGAAAAAATCCATTATTCTATTTTGCTTGTTTGCATTAGGTTTCAACCTGAAAGCACAATCAGATAACCCAAAACTTGTTGTCGGTATTATGGTCGATCAGATGAAGCAAGAATATATCTGGCGTTTTGAGAGCCATTTTGGTGAAAATGGATTTAAGAGGTTAATGAATGGTGGTTTTGTGGCTAAAAATGGCCATTATAACTATGCCTCTACCAGTACTGGGCCAGGGCACGCTTCTGTTTACACAGGCACTACTCCATCCGTTCATGGCATTGTCAATAACACATGGTATAACAGGCTCATCAAAAAGAATTTGTACTGTGCATCTGATAGTACTGTTCAATCAGTTGGCGGATCCATCAGACATGGTCGTATTTCTCCAAGAAACTTGTACAGCTCTACTATTACCGATGAACTCAAAATTTCAACTCAACATCGTGGAAAGGTTATCGCCATGTCTATCAAAGATCGTGGTTCTGCCCTGCCTGGTGGGCACTTTTCTGATGGCTCTTACTGGTTTGATTCCAGCACAGGAAACTTTATGACCTCTACTTACTACATGCAGGAGCTTCCAGGTTGGGTGAAAAATTTTAACAGTAGGAAACTGGCCGATCAGTACCTTAATCAAACCTGGAACACCGCACAACCAATTGCTCATTATGTTGAAAGTGGAGTTGACAATTCTCCATATGAGCGTGGCTTCAAAGGCAAAGACACTCCTACTTTTCCTTATGACTTATCTAGGTTGAGAAAGAAAAATGGAAACTTTGGTATGCTACCAAGCACTCCTTTTGGTAACACCATCTTAAACGAACTTGCCCTGGCCGCTATTGATGCCGAAAACCTTGGTACTGATGAGATCACAGATTTTCTGGCAGTAAGCTTTTCAAGCCCTGATTACATTGGACACAACTTTGGCCCTCAGTCTAAAGAGGTTCAGGATACTTATATCAGATTAGACAAAGAAATAGAGAGGTTACTAAATGCCCTTGACAAGAAGGTTGGCAAAGGAAACTATGTAGTGTTTGTTACTGCCGACCACGCTGTAGCTGAAAACTCTAAACGCATGAAGGATGACAGGTACCGTGTGGATAATATAGATAGGAATGGTCTTGCAACTTATTTAGAGAATGCTGTAAACCAAAAATATGGAGAGGCCGAATGGTTTGAAAGAGCCAGTGGTTATGATGTTTTTCTTAACCAGGAATTAATCAAAGAAAGAAAACTAGACTTATACGAAATACAGCTTTTTGTAGCACAAGAAGCTATGAAATTCCCAGGTGTTTATTTAGCACTTACAGGCACCGACCTGATCCGTAATAGCTACAGCGATCTGATGAGGGGGCTGGTTCAAAGTGCTTACCACCCTAAAGAGTCTGGCGATGTAAAACTTATTCTGGACCCTGCCTGGCAAAGTGGCTGGGAAAAAGGAACTGGACACGGCAATGCCTGGACTTATGATACCCATGTACCAATTATTTTCTATGGCTGGGGTGTTAAAAAAGGTAGTACGGTAAGAAAAATCCACATCACTGATATTGCACCAACTATTAGCATGATGTTACAAATCCGCTTACCTAATGGTGCTACTGGGCAGCCTGTTTACGAGGCTATCAGGTGATCAGAGAAGCGTAGTCGCAAACTACACTTAATACAACACCGTTACTCCCGACTTAATCGGGAGTCTTTACATTTTGGGAAATATTTAATACTAAGCAATGGTTGGAGCAATTGTTTTTTCATGTATTATAGCCATTGCTGGAATTATCTCTTTCATTGGTGGCGTTAGGTTGCTCTTTCTAAAAGATCGTAAAAAGCCAGCTTTCTTTTATATAGTGATGGGCTTTGGTTTTGCCTTCATGTCCATATATCAGCTTGTGAAGTACCTGAGTAGTTAGTCAATCTTTCTAGCTTTCTTTCTTAACACTATTACGCTCAAGGCTTCAACCCAGCTCTCACCGAAAAAAAAGAGTTGTTGATCATATCCTGCATAGACCTGACCTTCAGAATCCATACAAAGCACCATGTACCCTCCAAATGCCCTCCCTATCAAGCATAATTCCTTTTTTACTCTTGAACTATACTCTTTTAGCACCCAACCTGTAGAAATGCCTTCAATGGTTTCTTTAACATTAAAACTGACATTATCTGTACTTCCTCTTTCTCCAAATTCGAACTCCAAGCCATTAAAAGAATATAAAAAATCACGTACGGACTGAAAAACCGTAAAACCCTCTGACTCCAATATTGCCAATGTATCTTCAATATCCAGCACCCTATCTTTATGCCATCCTGCTTCTTTTAATAGGTTGTATATGTATTCAGGCATTTCATTCTCTTTTGATTTATTACTCATATTAATCAGGAGCAATTCCAATAAGATTCTAAACTAAGGTTATTCGTTTTTAAAGTATAGCTAGAGTAGTATAATAAAAAACCCTTCTCTGATTAGAGAAGGGTTTAGTGGAGAATACCGGAGTCGATTATAAATTTCCATTTTCTTCATTTCTAGGCCAATTTCAGTAATTTCCTTAAGTGATAGTAGTGTGACAACTAAGGAGAGACAGGTTTTAAACCAATCACAAGCCTTTTATGTGACAACAACTGTGACATGAGTAATTCCAAAATCATGCCTTTATGTTTAACTTTTAGTTTAGTGCTCGAACTCCAAAAAAATAGTCGTTGTTGTTTAATATCTTTGTACCATGTATTATCGCAGAAAGCTGATTTTAGGAATTCTCGAAGAATTTGGAGGTAAATTAAACCACACCAATTTTCAGAAGACCTTATTTTTGGTGACCAGAAGACAAGTTTCCAAATCTTTCGATTTTGTTCCTTACAGGTATGGCTGCTTTTCTTTTCAGGCCAATCAAGATTTATTAACCCTTAGCAAATACAACCTTGTAAACTCTGAAAGTGATAAGAAAGCATCGAATTGGGTTCTAAACGATGACTCATCAAAATTCTTCTCCCAACTCAAAAAAGAAGACCAAAGCGCCATTAAAGTAGTCAAAAGAGAAATTGAAGGCCTTTCTCAAAAAGATCTAATCCGTAAGACATATTTGAACTATCCATTTTATGCCACTAAAAGTCAGATAGCAGATGAAGTCTTAAGTAGTGAAGAAATAGCAAAAGTTAATAAACAGAAGCGAGAGTTCGCTGAATCTCAGTTTTTTACTATTGGTTATGAGGGAATTAGTCTTGAAACCTATCTCAACAAGTTGATTATTAATGATGTTCGCCTGTTATGTGATGTAAGAAAAAACTCTCTGAGTATGAAATATGGTTTTTCGAAATCTCAGTTGAAAAAGAGTTGTGAAAGCATAGGTATTGAATATGTGCATTTGGCTGATCTTGGAATTGAATCTGATAAGAGGCAAAAGTTAGAAACTATGTCAGATTACAACAAGCTCTTTAAAGAATATGAAGAAACAACTCTGAAGCAAAACAAGGAATCTATTAACCGATTGTTTAAGCTTGTACAAGACCAAAAGAGAGTGGCAATTACTTGTTTTGAAAAAGAAGTTACAATGTGTCATAGAGGTAGAATACTTAATGCCCTTTTGGCTCTACCTGAATGGGATATTCCACATAAAAACCTGTAATGCCAAGATTAAAAGTCCTTCTCAATGTTACAACATACCCCCTTCCTTCCAGGAGTTATGATGAACTTGTCTGTACGGCAGGGGTCTTAGAGGACGGTACTTGGATACGAATTTATCCTGTTCCTCTAAGTTTTTTGACTGATCTAAAAGGAAGGGGGCAAGTGAAGAACGTCAAGTATACTTGGATTGAATTAGATCTAGTAAAAAGAACAGATGACTTTAGACCGGAGAGCTATTCTCCTCAAAACTACGATTTCAGGGATATCAAAATTCACAATACTATTGGAACAAAGAACAATTGGAGTATTCGTAAAGAGTATTGTCTTCAAAATACCTACACCAATCTTGAGAAGCTAATTAACGATTCACATAACCCTAAAAATGTGTCATTGGCTACATTTAAGCCATCTAAGATAATTGCAGTTGAAATTGAAGAAGACGAGAGAGAGTGGAAAGATGAATGGACTGAATTAAGAAAACAGGGAGACTTATTTGCTCCTGAATCAACACCTGAAAATTTGATCCCAAAATTACCTTACAAATTTTATTACAGGTTTAAAGATGATTCCGGTAGAGTCAGTAGGCTAATGATAGAAGATTGGGAAATTGGAGCACTTTATTGGAATTGTCTCTGGCGAGCCAAAAAAGATGAAAAAATGGCCCTTGAAAAAGTCAAATCAAAATACGAGGAAGACTTTATTAAGAAGAGAGACGTCCATTTGTTTCTTGGAACAACGAAACAATGGCACCTTAGAAGAGCCACCAATCCTTTTGTCATTATTGGTGTTTTCTACCCGAAAATCGAAACTCAATTCAATTTGTTTAGTCCGACAACTTGGTTAAAGTTAAATGAGTAATTGACTTTGGCTCCTTTTTGATTTGACTGTTGATTTTTAAATGAAGGCTAAAAACAAACAAGATCTGAAATACTCACTATCTGCATTGTCCATCACTTTAAAGCTTATAATGACTGAAAAAGAATTTTGCAGAAAATTGGAAATACCTTGGTCGACATATCAGAAAGATAAAAACACACTTCAAACAGAAACGTATTCAATGCCAGAATCACGACTCTACAAATATGCTAAAGCATATGGGGTTAAAATGGAGGATATCTTGAACTATAAGATAAATGTAGTCTGTTTTTATCAAACTCATAAAAAAGAAACAGGTTGTCGGATAGCTGAGGAATTTGGTCTTTCTTGGTAAAAATCTATGATCCTAGACCGATATTAAGATAGTAGATCTTTTGACACAAAAGAAAAGCCTATAACTATCTGAATATCAGTATGTTATAGGCTAAAAGTGGAGAATACCGGAGTCGAACCGGTGACCTCTACACTGCCAGTGTAGCGCTCTAGCCAGCTGAGCTAATCCCCCGAGCAAGGCCAAATATAAGTTGGTGTTTTATTAATTCAAAGGATTCTTCTCGCCCTTAAAAAACGTTGAATATAATAGGGAGAATAAAGGTTGCTTTCTACCACCCCCAATGAGGATGAAGAGTGTATGAACCGTATATCTTTTTTACCTCTAACAGAAGTTATGATCCCAGCATGCGTCACCTTTCTTTTCCGTTTACCAGTAGCAAAAAAAACCAGGTCTCCTACTTTCAAATCTTTCAGTTTAACCTTAGCTCCTTTCTTAGCCTGGTCTTCCGAAACTCTTGGCAAAGTCACCTTCACGCTCCTATAGGCGTGATAAATCAGCGCAGAGCAATCAATTCCTGCCTTGGTTGTCCCTCCAAACTTGTATGGTGTTCCAGTGTACGATCGGGCCGTTTGTATTACAGTATTAACCTTCTTTGTACGAGCTACATTTCCTGCACAACCAACAAGAACAAATGAAATGCATAGTAAAAGCGGAAAAATACGTTTTGAGAATAATGGTAATGACACAGGTGAATTGTTGGTTTAAGCAAAAATACAAGAATTCATTAATTGAACCCTATGCACAAAAAAATCTGTATTTGAGTAAATTTAACCTTATGAAGAAAGTAATTGTCTTATTCATACTCTGCACTACAGTTAGTACCGCCAGTTTTGCACAACGAAAATGGAAAGACGAGTATTATCAAAAGCTCACTGACGAAACCTTCCGAGACTTTAAACTCTTCAAAAAACCAATCAACTTAAAGCACATTGATTATAAAACGCTCAATGCAGCTGTTTTCTTTGTTACCAATGAAGCCAGACTTGAACGTGGTTTGCATAAACTGGAATATCAGAAAAATCTTGAGATAATGGCCTGGAACCATTCTGTAAGCATGGCAAAAAAAGATTTCTTCGATCACTTTAACAAAAAGGAAAAGAAACGCAGGAGCCCGACAAACCGAGCAAAAATAGCAGGCATTGAAAACCCTAAGATTGCCGAAAACCTTTCTGCCGTGGGAGGTCGTTACTTTGGAAACTATCTGGAACTTGCTGATCATCTGGTAGATGGATGGATAGATTCACCACCTCATCGTAAAGCCTTATATTCAAAAGATGCTTTGCAACTCGGGTGTGGAGTATATTATTATGACGGGCTTTGGCAAAATAATAAGGCAGTTTATAAACAAGGGAACGGTTTTTGGTTAGGTACTCAAAACTTTCAGTTGTTTACAAAAGTTGAAAGTGTAGCGTCAAAGGATAAAGGTCCAAAATAGGGCTTATTTTGTGGCGTTAGAAGTCATAACATTGATTTAGAAAGATGAAGAAGATTATATTAAGCTTAGTATTAACATTTGGAGTTTTGAGCCTCAGCGCGCAAGAATTAAGCAGTGCAGACAATCAGGCTATAGACAAACGCACTTCGAGTTTTCTCGACCTGATTAAAACCAAGAATTACACAAAAGTCTTAGACTACATTTACCCTGAACTTTTTAAGCATACAGATAAAAAAAGTATGTTTCAGGTTTTCAACCTACTGGAGCAGGCGGGTATCGAACTACAGTTCAATAGTTTTGAAGTCACCGAAAAGAAATTAATTCCTTCAGACAACGACATTAAGTATGCGCTGATCAAGTACAGCATGGACATGACACTTCCTTTAAATACAGATGATTTAAAAGGGATTGCAGCCTTATTGGTACCTTCTATTCAAAACAGTTTTGGAAAGGAAAATGTAGAATACAACAGGGCCGAAAGCTATATCAATGTAAAAGGAGAAAAGTTCTTGTTAGGAGTTGAAGACCCTAACTATTCTGACTGGATGTTTATCATCTATGATGATAGCTTTAAAAGTGCCATTCAAAAAACTATCCCAGCCAATGTAAACAAAGTGGCAGCAGATAAAACCCACTAGGACATTTCTGAAACAAAAAGCAATAAAAAGGCTGTCCTTATGACAGCCTCTTTTTAGCCAAACTCAACTCATTAATAATAAGAAGAGTAATTATTGTACCACAGCAGCCTCCTTCAGGCTGCGTGCTAAGAATCTTGCGCGTTGCTCTGCATTTTCATGCTCAATATCCAGTTTGATCTGTTCCAGAAAGCTCAGCATATCATCTGAATGTTGAACTCCCTGGTTTACCTTAAAATCGAAGTGGTAAAACTTAGTCCATAGCAATGCCTTCACGTGAGATTCTGATTTATCTGTCATCACCATTTCTGCTTTAACATATCTTTCTGTAAAATCTATGAGCGAAGTATGTATCATTACTTCCTCCATTATATTAGCAGGCTTTAGGTATACTATCTCATTATGCCCCACTAGCCACCCACGTTTTTCAAACTGCGCCATTGCAAATACATTTAAATCGTAAACATTGATCAGGTGATCTTCACGTGCATTGATCAGGTAATCAATGTATTTGGCATTGTTCAAGTGTCCATAAGGGTCGCAATCCTGAAATCTGATAACCTTGGTACTGGTTGGTCTTTTATTGTAATTCGTCATAGTAAAAAATTTACAGACCAGTCGGTCTATTTTGAGTTAAAATTTTTATGCCTCTAGAATACTCTTCATGAACTTCTTCTGTAGTAATAAATACTTCACATCTTGATGTGCCTGACTAAGCACATAAGCTCCTTCAAACATGGCATACAATTGCTGCGACTTCTCCTCTGCATTACTAACCCCTCTTCTCTCCAGATACCCAGACAAACTATTTTGCCAGCCTTTAAACACGTTGTCACAAGCCTTTCTTATGCGTTCATCTATTGTACCAGAAGCCAATGCCACCGCGGCTATTGGACATGCATCTTCAAAATTAGAGGCTAAAAGCTCCTCAATCATCACATCAATCATGGCATTTAATCCTTCTTCAACTCCTTTTCCTCTTAGAGCATTGCCATACTTTAACATCTGCGCTTCACCTCCATACAGAATAGCTTCCTGTATCAACTCGTCCTTCCCTTTTGGAAAGTGGTGATACAAACTTCCTTTGGGTACCTCTACAGATTTCAATATTTCATTAATACCTGTACCAAAGTACCCCTTCTTTCTAACCAACTTGGAAGTCGTCTCTACAAGCCTTTCACGCGTATCCATAATTCAAATATAATAAATCAGACCGAATGGTCTAATTTATAAACAAAAAAATCCCCGACATTACTGTTGGGGATTTGATCTATTATTATCGAGTAGAATGGTTATTTCACCTCTTCATACTCTACGTCCGAAACATCATCAGCACCTTCTGCATTCTCTTCTCCGGCTCCTGCATCAGCAGCACCCGCATCAGGACCAGGCTGTGCACCACCTTCAGCTTGTTGAGCAGCATACATTTCCTGAGCAGCGCCTTCCCAGGCTTTGTTCAATGCTTCCATTCCAGCATCGATTGAATCAACATCCTGATTTCCATGGGCTGTTTTCAGATTAGCTAAAGCCTCTTCGATTGGCTTTTTGTTTTCCTCTGAAAGCTTATCTCCATAATCTTTCAATTGTTTCTCAGTCTGGAAAATCAAAGAATCAGCTCCATTCAACTTATCAATCTTTTCCTTCTCCTTCTTGTCAGCTTCAGCATTAGCCTCAGCCTCCTGCTTCATTTTCTCGATTTCCTCATCTGTTAAACCAGAAGAAGCTTCAATTCTGATATTTTGCTCTTTACCAGTTCCTTTATCCTTAGCCGAAACATTCATGATACCATTCGCATCAATATCGAAGGTTACTTCAATCTGAGGAACACCTCTTGGTGCTGGTGGAATATCACTTAGGTGGAAGCGACCGATAGTCCTGTTATCCTTAGCCATTGGACGCTCTCCTTGTAACACATGTATTTCTACTGAAGGCTGATTATCTGCAGCTGTTGAGAACACCTCTGATTTCTTAGCAGGAATAGTAGTATTAGACTCAATAAGCTTAGTGAACACACCACCCATTGTTTCAATACCCAGAGAAAGAGGAGTTACATCAAGTAACAATACATCCTTAACTTCTCCTGTTAATACACCACCCTGAATAGCAGCTCCGATAGCTACAACTTCATCAGGATTAACTCCTTTAGAAGGTTTCTTACCGAAGAACTTCTCCACTTCTTCCTGAATCTTAGGGATTCTTGTAGAACCACCTACCAGAATTACTTCGTCAATATCAGAAGTACTATATCCGGCATCGCTCATTGCCTTTTTCACGGGCTCCATTGATCTCTTTACAAGATCATCGGCAATTGACTCAAATTTTGCTCTTGAAAGTGTTCTTACCAAGTGCTTTGGCACACCATCAACTGGCATGATATAAGGAAGGTTGATTTCAGTAGAGGCAGAAGAAGACAATTCAATCTTAGCTTTTTCAGCAGCTTCTTTCAAACGCTGTAAAGCCATTGGATCTTTCCTTAAGTCGATGTTTTCATCGCTAATAAACTCTTCTGCCAACCAGTCGATAATCACCTGATCAAAGTCATCCCCACCCAGGTGAACGTCACCATTGGTAGACTTTACTTCAAATACACCGTCTCCTAATTCAAGGATAGAAATATCGAAAGTACCCCCTCCTAAGTCGTAAACTGCGATTTTTTGATCTTTATCTTTTTTATCAAGCCCATATGCTAAAGCAGCGGCAGTTGGCTCATTGATAATTCTTTTTACTTCAAGGCCTGAAATCTGACCAGCTTCTTTTGTAGCCTGTCTTTCAGCATCGTTAAAGTAAGCAGGTACAGTAATTACCGCTTCACTCACTTCAGTACCCAAGTAATCTTCAGCAGTAGACTTCATTTTCTGAAGTATCATAGCTGAAAGCTCCTGTGGTGTATAGTTTCTATCACCAATCTTCACTCTTACGGTATCGTTGTTGCCTTTCTCAACTTCGTAAGATATACCCCTCAACTCTTCAGAAACATTGCTGTGCTTCTTGCCCATGAATCTCTTCACTGAGCTAACAGTATTTCTAGGATTGGTTATTGCCTGTCTTTTAGCAGGATCACCAACTTTTCTTTCACCGTTACCATTATCTAAAAATGCTACGATGGAAGGAGTAGTTCTTCTTCCCTCACTGTTAGGAATCACAACTGGCTCATTACCCTCCATTACCGCTACACACGAGTTGGTAGTACCTAAGTCAATTCCAATAATTTTTCCCATGATCTATAAATAAAATATCTTTTAAAATTCTTTTGGTAATCAGCGATCATCAATGGTTGTGCCAATCAAATTTCCCTGACATTTGGTGACACATTGGCAGAAATATGCACTCAAACTCAAAACATAGCTGACACTTATTATATTTGAAGCTTTTTCAACCTTACCGCGAGTGCCAATTTTTTATTATCTGGTTTTAAAACCACTATCTCGTATGCCATGGACAATAGCATATGGGGTCTCTGACTTTCTATATTTTGTTTTATATAAACTCTTCCGATACAGGGTCAAAGTTGTTAATCAAAACCTAACCAGATCATTTCCTGACAAGTCTAAAAAAGAGATCAAAACACTAAGAAGAGCCTTTTATAGTCATTTTTGTGACCTGATAGTAGAGAGCATAAAAATATTTAGCATTAGTCAGGAAGAAACTGAAAAGCGTTTTAAAGTACTGAACCCTGAAGTATTAAAACCTTTTGTCGAAAAGAAGCAGAACCTCATTATTGTAGGCGGACACTATAATAACTGGGAAATGTTTGCTGTAGGGCTCGATGCACACATAGAGCACCAAAGTGTAGCCATATATCACAGATTAGGTAACAAATTCATGAATGAAAAGGTACTTCAATCGAGAAGTAAGTATGGGCTCAAAATGATTTCACGTCAGGAGGTAAAGCAGTTTTTTGCTCAGGAACACGAAATGGTTGCTACGATTTTCGGGGCTGATCAATCGCCTAGCATTGCCAAAAAAGTATACTGGACTCGCTTTCTCAATCAGGAAACCGCCATAATGTTTGGAGTAGAAAAATTCGCAAAAGAAAAGAACTCGCCAGTAGTCTTTGGAGCCATTAAAAAAGTAAAACGAGGACATTATGAATTTGAGTTTGAGGTACTCATAGAAGATCCGATGCAATGTGAGTATGGTAAAATCACTGAAGCGCATACCAAAAGATTAGAGCAGCAAATTCTGGAAGCACCTCAATATTGGCTATGGACGCACAAGCGCTGGAAAAGGAAAAGGCAAGCTGGTGAGGAAAACTAGCATTTATCAATTACCTATTCTCTTACAATCTATTTTTCAATACTTTTGAGAGTATGCGGTTCAGGTTATTTCTGGCTATCATTTTACTTACTTATGGCCTTTCAACTCAGGGCCAGTCGAATGATACAGGATTACTTTTTCGCTCCTATGAGACACCTATAGGTTTACGAACTGCCCTTCACCTTAGCCCAGATTCACCGTTAAAGTTTAATCAGTCGCTGAAAATTAGTTTTGAAACAACGCTGTGGCGAATGGAAGAACTCGGATACTTGCTGAGGTTTTCTACACCAGATACCTTGTCAAGAATAGACTTGCTCTATAAACCTGAGGCCTCTCCACAGGGCGTTTTCAAGCTTAAAATCAATGGTACTCAAGACGGGCCCGAAATAGCTATCCCTGCAGATAAACTGATTAGGAATAATTGGCTGAGCGTTTCCATATCACTAAATAAAACCGATAAGCGAATTGTACTCCAAATAAATGATGAGCGCATTGAGTTTAAAACGGATGTGTTAGATTCCATTTCTGCCATTAATGCCGTTTTTGGACGCAGCCCATATGGACTTCCTTCGTCAATAGCTACTCCAAGGTTTGGAATAAAAAACCTGGATATTCAGGTAGATGATAAAAGGTTCTTTTGGCCATTATCTAAATCCATAGAAAAAAAGCTTCAGAGCACCAACAAGCTACATATTATTGAGGTTTCCAATTCCGAATGGATAGTTGACACTAAACATAAATGGCAACTACAATACACCCAGCAGGTGGAAAAAATGCCAGGTATAGCCTACGATAAAAAAACAGGGACAATCTACTTAGTTGAGGAAAGCCTGATTACCACTTATTCCATCGGAAATAAACAGGTACTCGAGTTTAAGCCAGAGAACAGTTTTCCAAAAGATCAAAGTACTCAGTATGCTCAGTTCAGCACCCTGAAAAACAAACTCTTCGCTTACGACCTTCAGCCTCTGAATGCCTATTCTTTTAACTGGACTTCCCTCGAATGGGAAAACAAACCCACCTCAGACTCTCTCCGGATTGAAAGGTGGCAACATGGCCCGTTTGAAAACACACTTAATGGTAACCCAATGATATTTGGAGGTTATGGTTTCTTTAAGGCTAAAAACACTTTACTCCAATACATTCCAGATGCCTCAAAGTGGATTGAACTTCCACTAAAAGGTGATATCCCCGAACCTAGGTTTATGATGGGAGTAACCGAAGCCTACAACCAGGGACAGTACTTCATATATGGTGGCTACGGAAATCAGAGTGGTGAACAAGATTTAGGGTTCCAAAATCTCAACGATTTATATTTACTTGATCTGAATGATAGTAGCATAACTCAGTTTTGGGCAAATTCACCTGGTACCGCCAAGTACCTCCCTTCTTCGTCTATGGTACTTAATCAAAAGGACTCTCTCTTATATGCAGTCGGATATTCTTATTTAGATGGAGAAAAAGAGCTTGAACTCCTTCAAATTCATATTAGTAAAGGTCAGGTAGAAACACTAAGGCTGGAAGAGAAATTACCTTTTGAAATCAGAAACATTGGAGACTTCAATCTGTTTTTGGTCTTTTCTGAGCAAACTAAGGAGTTGGCGCTTATACAGAGATTAACTGACGGTCAAGACAATTCAGAAGTAAAGGTATATACAATCTCTTTTCCTCCTCAGTCTTTCCAAATAGTTGAGGCCAGCACCACAAAGTACTCATGGTGGATATTTCTACCTATTTCCACTTTTTTCTTTGGTGCTTTAATCATGCTCATCTGGTGGAGGTATTTAGCCAAAAAACGTAAAAAATCAACGCCTGCTATTATTGAAAAAGAGGTAGTGAATATTGATTCAGCCGTTTCTATCTTAGGTGAGTTTAGTATTAAAGACACAAATACAGAAATTACCCAAAAACTCTCTCCTAAACTGAAAGAGTTGTTTCTTTTGATATTAACCTATAGCCTTTCGGAGAAAAAAGGTATTTCAACAAGTAAACTCACAGAAACTCTTTGGCCCGATGCTTCAGCTGCAAGTGCTAAGAATAATCGTGGTGTTAGTTTGCAAAAACTCAGACAAGCACTCTCTTCAGTTTCCGGGTTAGAAATTAAGTTCGCCAATAACAAATGGGTTGCACAATTCCAGTCTCCTGAAACATGCGATCTATATCAGTTACTTGATGCAATTCAAAAAGATGAACTACTTACGGTTTTAAAAATCACTTCCAAGGGAGCTATGCTTCCTAATACAAATTACGAATGGCTCGATCGGTATAAAATAGACTTCCATTTCAAGGTCATTCAATTTTTAATAGGTAAAGCAACCGCTAAAAAACAAGCATCCCTTTGGCAGGAAGTTGTTGACATTTCGAGAGCTATTCTAAACATTGACATGGTACATGACGAAGCGCTTCATCTAATAGTCAATGCGCTAGTGAAATTGAAAAAAGTCAGTATGGCCAAAACCGTCTATGGTCAATTCTGCAATCACTATGAACAACTCTATGCTGAGCCCTATCCCACTGCTTTTGACGATTTATTGAAATAATTTTCAAAAACCTGACCCTGTTAACCCATTTATTAACCCTACCAGTAAACCCCAAACCATTGATTCGAATTCTTTGAGTAATTTAAATTCAGGGAAGACGAATGAAACAAACTCACAATTTCAAAATATCATCTAGCTACCTGGCGTTAGTAGCACTACTTTTTCTGGCATTGGCCACCTTAAAATCCTGCCGACAAAAAGAATCCGTTAAAGCTTTAGGTGGTGATGCTCAAGGTGCTGAATTCATTCCCGATCAGGTTGACTTTAATATTCATATTAGGCCACTACTCTCCGACCGTTGCTTTGCTTGTCATGGCCCTGACGCTAACAAGAGAGAATCAGGTTACAGGTTAGATATCGAAGAAGGTGCTTATAAAGCGATGAAAGACAATCCCAGCCTGTTCGGAATTGTAGCAGGTAATAGTCAAAGCTCTGAAGTGGTGAGAAGAATATTTTCTGACAATCCGAATGAAGTAATGCCTCCACCTGCATCAAACCTTAAACTAACTGAAACTGAAAAAGAGGTATTGAAAAAATGGATCGATCAAGGAGCCAAATGGAAAAAGCACTGGTCATTTATTCCATTGGAAAAAACGGAGGTTCCAAAAGCTTCAATTAAAGGTTGGGCTCAAAATGAGGTAGATCAATGGGTTGCCAAAAAATTCGAGGAAAAAGGGCTTTCCCCCTCTGAGTCTGCCTCGAAAGAAAGACTGCTTCGCAGAGCCAGCTTCGACCTTACTGGTCTTCCGCCAGATGATCAGATCAAAACATCTTTTATGGCCGACAATTCACCAGAAGCTTTTGAAAAAGCCATCGGGCAATTGATGAACACCCCTGCTTACGGAGAGCATATGGCTACAGCCTGGTTAGATCTCTCCCGATACTCAGACAGCCATGGTTATCAGGATGACCTGGAGCGTATTATGTGGCCTTGGAGAGATTGGGTGATAAAGGCATTCAATGAAAACATGCCATACAATACATTTGTCACATGGCAACTGGCGGGTGACTTACTTCCCAACCCTACCAAAGAACAAATATTAGCTACTGGCTTTAACAGAAATCATAAAATAACTCAAGAGGGAGGAGTCATTCCAGAGGAATATCGAGTAGAATATGTTCTGGATAGAACCAACACATTTGGAAAAGCATTTTTGGGACTCACACTAGAATGTGCCCAGTGTCATGATCACAAATATGACCCCATTTCGCAAAAAGAGTTTTTCAATACCTATGCATTCTTTAATTCAGTGCCTGAAAAAGGCAGGATCGACTATGGAGAGATTCCTGAACCCAAATTAAAGATCACCGAAAAAGACCTCAAGGGTATATTGAACTTTGTCAATGCCTCCGAATTCAAAGGCGATGATCTTAGCGTAATGGTTATGAAAGATTCCGCTCACCCAAGACCAACTCACCTTTTGAAAAGAGGACAATATGATGCCAAGGGTGAACAGGTGTATCCTTCCACTCCATCAGCTGTCAACCCCTTTGGAAATGAATTATCAAAAGATCGAATGGGGCTTGCCAAATGGTTATTCTCTAAAGACAATCCCTTAACTGCTCGAGTAACAGTAAATAGAATCTGGCAAAATTTCTTTGGAACAGGTTTGGTGGATACTCCAGGAGATTTTGGTAATCAAGGGAGTCTGCCATCACATCCTGAGTTATTGGACTACCTGGCCTTTGAGTTTATGGAGTCCGGATGGGACATTCAGTCAATTCAAAAGAAAATCCTGCTCTCGGCCACCTATCAGCAATCCTCTCGCGTTACTCCGGAATTGCTCGAAAAAGACCCTAAAAACAAATGGCTCGCTCGTGGACCAAGATATAGAATGACATTTGAAACCATCAGAGACAATGTACTCGCAACAAGTGGACTTTTGAACCGCGAGGTTGGTGGACCAAGTGTAAAGCCTTACCAGCCTGATGGACTATGGGCAGAAACTACTTCCGGAATAGGCCTCAACAAGTATACTCCTGATACGGGTAACAGTTTATACCGAAGAAGTATCTACACATTCTGGAAGCGCACTGTGCCTCCACCTACAATGATGACTTTCGATGGAGCCTCCAGGGACTTCTGCGAAGTAGATCGCCAAAAAACAAATACACCATTGCAAGCGCTGATTTTGATGAATGACCCTCAGATTCTGGAGGCCTCTCGTGTATTGGCCTATAAAGTAGTTTCCACCGAAAGCGAAGAGCAAGCCAGATTGCAATTTGCATTTCAAAGGATAATGGGGAGAGCACCTTCATCCAAAGAACTCGATGTATTGAGCAGCTTTCTCGATACAGAAAAAGAAAGATTCTCTCAAGAACCAGATCAAGCCGAATTATATCTGAGTGTGGGTCAATACCCTCAGGAAATCATCAACCCAGAGGTTGCCGCATATATGTCGGTTATCAACACCATATTTAATCTAGACGAAGCCATTTCTAAAACCTGATTATGCACAAAGAAGAAAAAGACTTTCATTACAACATGAACAGGCGTCACTTTTTGTCCAAAGCAAGTCTTGGGCTTGGAGGACTAGGACTGGCTTCTCTTCTGTCGCCAAGTAGTTTGTTAGGAAACAACAGACCCGGGCCAGAGCACTTCAAACATATCGCACCAAAAGCAAAGCGTGTTATTTACCTTTTTCAAAGTGGCGGCCCATCTCAACTCGACCTATTTGATTACAAACCCACATTAAATGAAATGTTTGGGGAAGAGCTTCCCGATTCCATTCGTAACGGTCAAAGACTAACAGGAATGACATCCGGACAAGATTCATTTCCGCTGGCAGGCTCTATATTTAACTTTAAACAATATGGACAAAGCAGAGCATGGGTAAGTGAAATTATGCCCTATACTTCTAAAGTAGTAGATGAGTTATGCTTTATTAAAAGCCTCCACACAGAAGCTATTAATCATGATCCCGCTATTACTTTCTTTCAAACAGGAAGTCAGCAAACAGGTAGGCCTAGTATCGGATCATGGTTGAGCTATGGATTGGGGAGTGAGAATGAAAACTTACCGGCTTTCAGCGTACTACTATCCCGAGGCTCGGGTAGGCCTCAGGGTCAACCATTATACTCAAGACTCTGGGGAAATGGTTTTCTAAACTCTGTACATCAAGGAGTCCAGTTCAGGTCGGGCAAAGACCCTGTACTCTATTTAAAAGACCCTAAGGGTATGTCTAAAATGGACCGCAGAAAAATGCTGGATCACTTATCTCAACTCAATGCATTGCATTCCTCAGAGTTTGGCGACCCCGAAATTGAAGCAAGAATAGCGCAATACGAACTGGCATATAGAATGCAAACCTCTGTTCCCGAAACAATGGATATTTCTAAAGAGCCAGACTATATCTACAGAATGTATGGTGCCGATGTAGCTCGCCCCGGTTCATTTGCTGCCAACTGTCTTTTAGCGCGCAGATTAGCAGAGCGTGATGTAAGATTCATCCAATTGTATCACATGGGATGGGATCAGCATGACAGCCTCCCTACAGCAATTGAAAAGCAGGCAAAAGATGTAGACCAGGCATCAGCGGCACTGATTCTTGACCTGAAGCAGCGCGGGATGCTTGACGACACATTAGTGATCTGGGGTGGAGAGTTTGGAAGAACAAACTACTCTCAAGGAGCACTTACCAAAACCAATTACGGTAGAGACCATCACCCCAGATGTTTTACAATCTGGATGGCTGGTGGTGGTGTAAGGCCAGGTGTTTCTTACGGGGAAACCGATGACTTTGGATACAATATTGTTAAAGACCCGGTTCATGTCCATGACTTTCAAGCAACTATGCTTCACCTGTTAGGAATAGATCATGAGAAGCTAACATATAAATCTCAAGGAAGAAGGTTCCGACTTACTGATGTTGGTGGTAAAATAATTCACGACATTCTAGCTTAAACTTATGAACCGAAGGAAGTTTGTTCAAAATACACTCTCAGCCTCAATAGGCTTAATGGCTATGCCAGCACTGGCAACTCCTAAAAACCCTCAAGGTCTGGTTTTAGGCCATGGCACACATCAATATAAGCTCAATACGGAATGGGGAAACCTTGACCCAAGTCGATACCCTGTGAAAGACTGTCACGAGATGGTTCAGGACTCTAAAGGACGAATTCTATTGCTTACCAATGAGACAAAGAACAATGTGATCATCTATGACAAATCGGGTAAGCTGTTAGAAACCTGGGGAACAGAATACCCCGGAGCTCATGGACTTACACTTTCTAAAGAAAATGGAGAGGACTTCTTGTTCATCTCAGACAACAACAGGCATCAGGTTATTAAAACTACTATTGACGGAAAGGTGGTGATGACTTTGGATTATCCGAAAGAGTCAGGATACTATAAAAAACAAGAGCAATATATTCCCACTGAAGTGGCAATTGGCCCCAATGGTGATATTTATGTTGCCGATGGTTACGGTGAGCAATGGATCACGCAATACGATCATAATGGGAGGTTTATTAGAAGTTTCGGAGGAAGAGGAAGTGCTCCCTCAAACTTAATGAATGCGCATGGTATATGTCTGGATGACAGAGATGTTCAAAACCCCACATTGATTGTTTCAGCCAGAGAAGAAAATGCATTTAAACGCTATTCACTATCAGGAACATATTTAGAAACAATTCCACTCCCAGGAGCCTATGTCTGCAGGGCTGTAATTTATGGAAATGAGCTTTATGCGGCTGTTCTAAAATCACGCGCATATTCAAATGATCCTTCAGGGTTTGTGATTGTACTAGACAAAAACAATAAGTTGATTTCGAGCCTTGCAGGAAGCACACCAACCTATTCAGGAGATATTCCCGATGAAATGTATCAAACGCAAAAGGTCTTTATTTATCCTCATGATGTTTGCATAGATGATGACGAAAACATGTATGTGGCTCAGTGGAATTCCGGCAAAGTTTATCCTTACAAGCTAAATAGAATATGAAAGCTATAATATTAACCTTATTGCTTGTAATAACTCCATTTTACTGCTTTGCACAACAATACCAGCTGAGTAAACCTCTAATGAGAATAGAGGGTGGAAACCTGTTCAGGAAAAGTACAACCGTTCGAATGGAATTCAGGCTTGAAGGTGCGCATATTCACTATACACTGGATGGAACAGAACCCACAATTGAATCAAAAAAATACAGGAGACCATTAAAAGTAAAGAGTAATAATGTGATTAAAGCGAGGGTTTTCAAAGAGGGTTTCACCCCCTCCGAAACCCTTGAAAGTCATGTTTTCAAACTTGGAGACCCAATTCAATCCATCGAAATATCTCCTCAGCCACCAGAAGCTTATGCTGGAGACGGTTCAGCTACATTAATCGATCAGCAGGCAGGGTCAACCAATTTCAGGGATGGCAAATGGCTTGGTTATAACAAGGGTCCTGTAGTCGTCATACTTGATCTTGGCAAACACAAAACGGTTGAAGAAATAATCATCAGCAGCCTATCCTCCCCGGGATCATGGATTATGAATCCTTCATTAATTCAATCTTTCTTTTCACATGATGGCATACACTTCCAGAATGGAGAAAGTATAGCACCAACTCCATTAACTACCTCAGATAAAGGAGGCAAAACTTACTACCAACTTGCAGGGTCAGAAAATAAATCCCGGTATATAAAACTTGTCTTGCAACCAATTGAACAACTCCCTGATTGGCACCCCGGAAAAGGCAACCCAGGTTGGTTATTTATAGATGAAATTATAGTTAGATAAATGAGAATCTCTTCAAAAACATTTTTCTCGGTACTCTCTTTTTTGAATGGTATGCTCATTGTGTTATGCATCTTACCTGTTAATGAACCAATAGCACCATTGCGATTTTTGGGAAGGCTACACCCTTTAGTACTTCACTTCCCTATTTCACTTATTTTGATTGCTTTCCTTTTCGAAATTTTAAACCGAAGAAAAGGTGACAATTCACTGGAAGAACCTGCTTCTATCCTTCTAAACATCGGTGCATTAACTGCAGCAATTTCGGCCATAGCCGGTGCGTTTCTCGCATCGGAAGGAGGCTATTCAGGTAACAGTTTCCTATTTCACAAATGGTTTGGCCTAGCCACATCCTTAACCACACTACTCATCATTAGACTCAAACAGAATAAACTGAAGCAGCAGCTATTGTTACCTTTATATACTACTTCAGCTATTCTATTGATAATCACTGGTCACTATGGAGCAACACTTACACATGGCGAAGACTTTCTTACAGAGGTTTTTACCAAAGAAAAGTCACTTAATCTTGAACTGGACAAACCCATTTTTTCTCAGGTTGTCAGTCCTATACTGGAAATCAAATGTGTTAGTTGCCACAACCCTAATAAACTCAAAGGTGAGCTACTCTTAGATAGTCAGGAAGGTATACTCAAAGGTGGAGAATCTGGTCAGGTATTGATACCAGGTGATCTGGAAAACAGTAAACTAATCAGTTACCTTTTACTTCCAACAGAAGATAAATTGCACATGCCTCCAAAGGGCAAGTCTCAACCCACCATTGATGAACTCAAACTACTTTCCTGGTGGGTGAAAAATAGCGCTTCTTTTACAGATAATGTAAGTCAAATAAATACTCAAGACCCTATTCAAAAAGTACTCAATACCTACTTTGCTCCTGATGAAGCATTAGATATTGATTTTGTAGATGCAGATCTGTTAGCTTCAATCAATT
The DNA here is from genome assembly GCA_947493005.1 of uncultured Roseivirga sp. Lineage (GTDB taxonomy): Bacteria > Bacteroidota > Bacteroidia > Cytophagales > Cyclobacteriaceae > Roseivirga. The sequence continues at coordinate 112,923 of CANLOY010000005.1, read as the reverse complement.
CTGAAAATCTGAGCATCAAACAAATTGAAGAGAACAAACCCTATTTAGAAGTCTATATTGGTCAAAACAAAGAGTTGAAAAGTGATGATTTAAAACCTCTTAGAAAAGTTAAAGAACAAATCTATTCGGTTGACCTAGGAGGTAGTTATATAGATAAAAGTGTTCTAAAAGAGGTTGCTAAATACAAAAATCTACATAAGCTATACCTAGACAATACTGAACTTGATGACAATGCTTTAGCTGCAATTCGAAAACTTGAATACCTCGAATACCTCAACATCTATGGCACCAATGCTACTAAAAGAGGTGCTGACCAAATGCTGAAACTACCAAAGCTGAAAAAACTCTTTTTATGGCAAACTGATATCAACCCACAGGAACTTGCCGAATTACAGGAAAGCTACCCTGCAGTAAGTATTGATGCAGGTTTGCCTGCTGACTCAGACTTTACAAGAGCTCAATTAATAGCACCAAAACTAAACTTCGAATCTCCCTTCTTTACTAGCGAATTGGAGGTTGAAATACCTTATACCTTTTCTGGGTCTGAAGTTGTCTATCAAATTGATGCTAATTCACCAAAGCCGGTAAAAAACGGAGTTGTAACAATCAAGAGCAGTTCGAAACTTTCGGTCTTTGCCAAAAAAGAGGGCTGGGAAGACAGCCCAATCACAGAGCAAGTCTTTATAAAAACCACTAACAATCCAGCGTTAAAACCTATCCTTAAGCATAAGCCGAAAGGCGAATACAAGGGCGAGGGAGTTACTACTCTTTTTGACCTTAAAAAGGGGAGCGAAAACTTTCGAGATGGCAATTGGCTGGGATTCAATGGAGATGACCTGATTGTAGACATAGAATTGGAGAGAAGCAATGACATAGGATCAGTATTCATCAGTACATTAGATGATATAGGTTCATGGATTTTCCCTCCAAAAAGTATGGAAGTCTGGGGTGGGCAAGCTCCTGATGAACTAATCAAACTAAGTGAACAACAATTCGACACAGTTGAGGGTCCTCTTCCCAAAAACATGGAAATCCATCAACTCAAGTTCGAAACACAATCATTGAAGCATCTCAGAATCAGAGTCAAGAATTATGGAATGTTACCTGAATGGCACCCTGGAAAGAACACCCCCGCCTGGCTCTTTATTGATGAAATTGCTCTTCAATAATTATTCGTATTAATGTATTCTTAATCAACTTCATATAGCTATCGAATAATCATCGAATCCCTTTTTTTGCCTACTTTTGCACCTCAATTTTGTATTAATGAGTTTAGCGCAAGAGATAGATAAAAGAAGGACTTTTGGAATTATCAGTCACCCAGATGCGGGAAAGACTACTCTGACTGAAAAACTACTTCTTTTTGGTGGTGCCATTCAAAAAGCAGGTGCTGTAAAATCGAATAAAATCGATATGCATGCACGATCAGATTGGATGGAAATAGAAAAACAAAGAGGTATCTCTGTGGCTACATCTGTAATGGCCTTTGAGTATGAAGGCAAAAGAATCAATTTGCTCGATACACCTGGTCACCAGGACTTTGCCGAAGATACTTATCGCACTTTAACGGCCGTGGACTCTGTAATCATGGTAATTGACTGTGTAAAAGGAGTTGAGATTCAGACTGAAAAACTCATGGAGGTTTGCCGCATGAGAAAAACACCGGTAATCTCCTTTATTAACAAGTTAGATAGAGAAGGTCAGGACCCTTATGACCTCTTAGATGAAATTGAAGGCAAACTGGGAATAAATGTTCACCCGCTAAGCTGGCCTATAGGCATGGGAAAAACCTTTCAGGGTGTTTACAGCCTTTATGACAAAAGCCTTCGCCTTTTCAAAGCAGGTCAGCAGCAGCTTCACGAAGAAGCCACTCAGTTGGAAGATATTAATAGTCCTGAACTAGAAAAATATATTGGAGAAACCTATGCAGCACAGCTTCGGGAAGATGTAGAAATGCTGGATGATCTTTACGGCCCCCTTGATGTGGATGCTTATTTGAATGGAGATGTGGCTCCTGTTTTCTTTGGCTCAGCGGTAAACAACTTTGGTGTAAAAGAATTGTTAGATGCTTTCCTTAAAATCTCTCCACGTCCTATAGGCCGTATGATGGACGAAACCGAAGTACTTCCTGACCATAAGAAATTCACAGGTTTTGTGTTTAAGATTCATGCCAACATGGATCCTAAACATAGAAACAGAATTGCCTTCTTAAGAATTTGCTCGGGTAAGTTTGAGAGAGGTTCAAACTACTATCATACACGTCAGGACAAGAAATTCCGAATTTCTCAGGCTACCGCTTTTATGGCACAAGACAAAGAAACCATAGATGAAGCCTACCCCGGTGATATCATTGGTCTTTATGATACTGGAAACTTCAAAATTGGCGATACGCTTACCGAAGGAGAAAAAGGCATATACAGAGGTATACCAAGTTTCTCACCTGAAATTTTCAGAGAAGTAATTAACAAGGATGCCATGAAAACCAAGCAGCTGGAAAAAGGGTTAACTCAGCTGATGGATGAAGGTGTGGCACAGTTGTTCAACTTCGAACTGGGAAGTAGGAAAGCAGTTGGAGTTGTAGGTCAGCTTCAGTTTGAAGTAATTCAGCACAGATTGAAGCACGAGTATGGAGCAACTGTGGAATTTGCAGGCATGCAGCTATATAAGGCCTGCTGGATATCATCGAAAGATGAAAAGAAACTCAACGAGTTTATAAGCTCTAAACAAAGGCACATTGCAAAAGACAAGGATGGAAAGCTTGTTTTTATGGCAGAGTCAAGAGCATGGTTACAAATGGTTCAGGATAACTTTCCTGATATTGAGTTCCACTTTACCAGCGAATTCTAATGGCAGAGATTGTACAACCTTTATATGAAGACAATCACCTGCTGATTGTCAATAAGCCAGCAGGCATATTAATTCAGGGAGATTCTACCGGAGACAAACCGTTGGTAGATCACTGTAAGGACTATATCAAAAAGAAATACAACAAGCCGGGAGCAGTATTTTTACATCCTGTTCATAGACTGGACAGACCTGTTAGTGGTGTGATTGTTTTTGCAAGAACATCCAAAGCACTCGAGCGAATGAATAAGATTTTCGCTACAAGGAAAGTGCAAAAGACTTATTGGGCTGTTGTTAAAAAGCACCCTCCTCAGAAAAAAGGCAGACTGGTCAGTTGGTTGGTTAAAGACCCTAAAAGGAATGTCACCACTGCCTATTCAGAACCAGTAGAGGGTGGGCTAAAAGCAGAGACCGATTTCAAAGTACTGGGCAAGCTTAACAATCACTTTTTGATTGAAGTAGAACCATTGACAGGACGTCCTCATCAGATAAGAGTACACTTATCGGAAATGGGCTCTCCAATTCGAGGGGATTTACGATATGGCTTCTCAAAACCTAATACTGACAAAAGCATCAACCTACATGCACGTAGATTGTATTTTGAACACCCAGTAAAAAAAGAACCTATAATAGTTCGTGCAGGACTCCCTGAAGATCAATTCTGGGAGCAGTTCCTTACTTTGGAAGATATCAAGGTTAAAGACAAGGATATAGATCATTTATACTAACCCCCCATTCAAGTAATTACTTCAATGCGTCAGGCACTTATTAGACCAGGAGCTTCTGAACTCTCTTATGAAATCCGAGAGATTGTAAAAAAGGCTGATAGACTAAGCGAAACAGGTCAGCATATCTATTGGGAAAATATTGGTGATCCAATACAAAAGAATGCTTCCATTCCAGACTGGATAAAGCAAATCATTTCTGACTTGGCCCAAGAAGATAAGTCCTATGGTTATTCGCACTCTATGGGAGTAAAGAGCACCCGTAACTTTCTGGCAGATAAGAATAATCAACTGGCAGGCGCACAGATTGATAGTAATGACATTATCTTTTTCAATGGATTAGGAGATGGTATTTCAACACTTTATCAGTTCATTATCCCTACCAGTAGGATTATTGGACCCTCTCCTGCCTATTCAACACACTCGAGTGGGGAAGCTGCTCATGCCAATGCAGCACCTCTCACCTATAAACTAGATCCTGCCAACAATTGGTTACCAGACATTGAAGACCTGCGTAATCAGGTCAGGTACAATCCGGGAATTGTAGGGATTCTGATTATTAACCCAGACAACCCTACCGGAATGGTTTACCCAAGGCCTGTATTGGAAGAAATAGTAGGTATTGCCAAAGAGTACGGGTTGTTCCTCATCTGTGATGAAATTTATGGCGCCATTACATACAATGGTGCTGAACATATTGCCCTGGCAGAAGTCATTAAAGATGTTCCTGGAATCGCATTGAAAGGAATGTCCAAAGATGTTCCCTGGCCAGGCTCTCGCTGTGGGTGGATGGAGTTCTATAACAAAGATAAAGATGCGGAATTCCTCAGGCTGTGCGAAACACTGGCAAGTGCTAAAATGCTTGAGGTATGCTCTACAACGCTTCCTCAAATGGCGCTTCCTAAAATATATGGTAATCCAAAGTTTGAAGGATACAGAAAACAAACAAATGAAGAAATTGGTAAGCGAGCAGATACTATCAATGAAATTCTCAATGATAACCCCTACCTATACTTTAATCCAACTTATGGTGCTTTTTACAACACCATTATCTTCAAACCTGGAGTATTAAAGCCACATCAAAAGCTGAAAGTATCGAACCAAGAAGGAGCTAGCCTACTTGCTGAGTGGCTGAAGGAAGATGACATTCCATTGGATAAGCGATTTGTCTATTACTTGCTGGCAGCTAAAGGTGTCTGTGTGGTTCCAATTTCTTCTTTCTGCTCAGAGCTTCTAGGCTTCAGGGTTACACTTCTGGAAGAAAATGAGGACAGGTTGACAGAAATTTTCACCCATATCAGAGAGGCTGTTGTAGAATACTGTGAATCTTAGATGGTTTCTTTGTCATTCTGAGTGAAGACGACCCGAGGCTTTGAGAAGTTCTTACAAACAGAGAGACTCTTTCGTTTTTTCTTCAAAAAACTCAGAGTGACGAAAGACTCATGTAATTTTCTTATACTGAGTTTGCCGAAGTATCTCAAAGACAATGAGCTATGAGTTCCCTCGACAAGCTCGGGATGGAAAGAGAGTAGCTTTCCTCTACCTCCTTATTATTGGTTAAGCTGAATTCACGTTATCTTTAGTATTATGAAAAAGACACTTCGAATTGTCAGTATCGTTTTTTTGAGCCTCTTGGCACTTCTGCTGGTTACTTATCTGGTATTGAATGAAAAGCTTCCTGAAGGTCAATCAGGCCCTGATGCTGATGAACTTGCGCAACTTATGGTTACGGCACTCAATAAGCCAGCATGGGATACTACAAAAACTGTAAGTTGGACTTTCAAAGACATTCATGACTATGAATGGAACCGAGAAGTCCATACGGTAAAATTAAAGTGGGACGATAACGAAGTGATACTCAACCCTGCGGACAAATCAGGAATTGTTTTAAATGCTCAAAATCATGCGTTGGACCAAGTTAACAAACTGATCAACACCGCCTGGGATTACTTTAACAATGACAGCTTCTGGCTTTGTGCCCCATACAAAGTTTTTGACCCCGGAACGGAACGTAGTATCGTTACACTGAAAGATGGGACCCAAGGACTAAAAGTAACTTACACCTCGGGTGGCAGCACTCCCGGAGATACCTATGTCTGGATTTTAGATGATGATCACAAACCTATTGCGATCAAAATGTGGGCATCTATTTTACCCATTGGTGGCATGAAGTTCAGTTGGGAGAATTATCTAACACTTCCTAGTGGTGCTATGATTGCTCAGGATCATTACTTATATAATAGTGTGAATATTGACCTTACCAAGGTAAGGTAAGCTGGTTAGTAAAAGATCCAAAAAGAAATGTTACTTCTGTCTATTCTGAGCCTGTTGAAGGTGGGCAAAAAGCAGAAACAATTTCAAAGTTCTGGGTAATTTTCTAATTGAGGTTGAACCATTAACCGGACGACCGCATCAGATCAGGGTATATTTAGCTGAATTGGGTTGTCCTATACGTGGAGATGCGATACGGGTTTCCCAAACCAAACCCCGACAAGAGTATCAACCTGCATGCTCGCAGGCTATACTTTGAACACCCTGTGAAAAAGGAACCTATCGTAGTACGTGCCGGTTTGCCAGAAGATCAGTTTTGGGAGCAATTTCTTACTCTTGAAGACATCAAGGTAAAGAACAAGGACATAGATAGGCTTTATTGATTACATTCTTTTAAGCTATAAACTGTACCGATATAAGAAACGTCTGAATACCATTTCTAGTAAAATTTTATGATAATTATTTCCGCCTAGAGAAACTCAACCTAATGACCAATTTGGTTTGGGAGCGTATATTTCATCAAGTAGGTTCCTTCAAGATCATCAAACTTTTTTTCTACTATCATTCTTTTTTCATCCAGAAAAATACCTTTTTGATATTCAGTGGGCAACTTAATCAACTCTTCTTTTCCACTCTTCAAATTGTAAATCAACCAGTATTGGTCACGCTTATGTACAAAGCCTTCATAGTTCCTTAGGTCTTCATTGACCTGCTGTTTTGTCGGGAACTTTGGCAAGAAATCTTTTTCCTCTGAGGGCTTTGAGAACTGTACGATAACTAAATCACTCAAGACCTGAAGATTTTTGATATATAAATTACTAAAAGCATTCTTGTTTCGATAATAGATTAGGTCGAAATAATCCGTAGGGGTTTTGATGAGAAAATCTGAGCCGTTTTTAATCTTTTTAACTTCTGAAAGCTTCTTAGATCTAATTCTTTTCTCAATCTTGAAATTCTCATTCAAAACATAGATACAATCTGAAAACGGAAATGTCAAATAGGTTTTATTTCCTGTTGTCTCGAACATAGGGTATAGATTGAACCAGAATATTTTACCTTCTTTTAAAGTCTCTTTTACTTCAGGAAAACTTTTATAGGGCATAAATGTCTCTGAAGAAACAATTTTCTGTTGATACTCATTGATTTCAAATCGAGCCAAAACATCGGTATTTTCATAATAAGATTTGGTGAACTCACTGTATAATGTACTACCAACGGCAATAGTTAAGTGAAATTTGCCATCTTCATCTTTTTCCGTAAAATGAAATGAGGTGCGTGGGGCACGAAAAACATTAGGTAAAGCTTCATAAAGCCTCAGTCTGTAACGAAAGTTTGCATATCTATCAAAAACATAAAGCATAAAAGCATTCCCACTACTCAAAACATATATGCCCCCATCAATACTCTGCCATACAGATGCAAAGTTACTAACTGGAATTTCTCCTGGGCCATTCCCCCTTCGAGTAATATGCCTGGTGAACTTTCCTGTGGTATCTATAAGACCTACATTCAAGCCATTGTATCCCATCAAAAACAATCTATTGCTTAAATATTGCTCGCGATCAAGCTTTGGAATATAATCATAAAACAAATTGCCATGAGTATCTATCAAGATGCTATCTTTTGCTATCGGCAATAGAAAATCCGTCTCTAGGGAAACTAAGGATTCTTCGTTTACACTTTGCATCTCTGGACTATTAGTACAAGAAAAGAAGGGCAAGAAAAATAAAAATCCTGCCCCAATTAGAATAACACTTTTCACTGCTACTCTTGGCAAGCTACTACCCATACGTCAGTACAGTTTGTAAAAGTTCCCATACATTCGTAAATCCATGGATCTTCCGGATCTACACTCATTTTAGTACCTGTAACAACAACAGTTTCATCCTCACAAGGAGGTGTACTTTGCGAAACAACCTCAAGTGGCGTTGCTATGGCAATGAAGGCGACTAAACCTAAAATTGACAACAGACTCTTTACATTTTTTTCATATGTTTCTAATTTAAATTTTACATCATATCAAATATAAGTTTTTCAAAAAAACTTTTTCAATAACTAATATAATTTTTCAATTACAATAGAATCCCTCATCAGAGCATGCGAGTGTAAAAGAGTGATCTTGACATAATATAAGGCTATTCTATGATAGAATAACTATTTGACAGTAATAGGTTAGAGATTTATCTCTCACTACGAAGAAAGCACTTTGCACTCCGGGTATTGTGATCCTACATATTCTCACGCTACTATTCGAACGGTTTTTTTCGTTGATGAAGAACTTCCAAGAGGAGTTTGAGGTCTCAATGCAGGCTATATGTCAGAGTGATTAATGTCTTCTCTTAGCAAGAAACTAACTTTGAGCATCCGGTGAAAAAAGAACCTATAGCAGTAAGAGTGGGTTTGCCTGAAGATCATTTCTGGGAGCAATTCCTGACACTTGAAGATATCAAGGTCAAAGTCAAGGATGTTGATCGTTTGTACTAAAACAGTCTTTACAATTAATAAAAATAAAAGCCCTGACTTTCGTCAAGGCTTTCGATCTATAGATATAATCTAATTCTTAATCTTCGATTATTGACTCAGCGAGAACAATTACTTTGTCGTTCAATACTTCGACAACGCCACCGTCAATCATAACTACCTCGTCTTTACCAGAAGCTTTGATAGTCATTTTGCCTGTACCCAAAGCACTGATCATAGGTGCGTGATTGCTGAGTACCTGAAACTCTCCATCACTTCCAGGAAAAGTAACCGAAGACGCTTCGCCCTCAAATACTTTCTTGTCCGGTGTTACAACTTCTAATAGCATAGTTGTTCTTATTTAGCAGCCTCGGCCAATAGTTTCTCACCTTTCTCTCTGGCTTCTTCAATGGTACCTACCAGGTTGAAAGCCGCCTCAGGAAGATCATCATGCTTACCATCTAAGATTTCGTTGAAACCTTTGATAGTGTCTTTGATGTCTACCAATACCCCAGCAAGACCAGTAAACTGCTCTGCTACGTGGAATGGTTGAGAAAGGAATCTTTGTACACGTCTTGCTCTGGTTACGACTAATTTATCCTCATCAGATAATTCATCCATACCCAAAATAGCAATAATGTCTTGAAGTTCTTTATAACGCTGAAGTGTTTCTTTAACACGTTGAGCAGTATTGTAGTGCTCATCGCCCAAGATATCAGCAGTCAAAATTCTTGAAGTAGAATCAAGTGGATCTACCGCTGGGTAAATACCTAGCTCGGCAATCTTTCTTGAAAGTACCGTTGTTGCATCCAAGTGAGCAAAAGTTGTTGCTGGAGCAGGGTCAGTTAAGTCATCCGCAGGTACGTAAACCGCCTGTACCGAAGTAATCGAACCATTCTTGGTTGATGTAATTCTTTCCTGCATGGCTCCCATCTCTGTTGCCAAAGTTGGTTGGTAACCTACCGCTGAAGGCATACGACCTAGAAGGGCAGATACCTCCGAACCAGCCTGAGTAAATCGGAAGATGTTATCGATAAAGAAAAGGATGTCTTTTCCTTGACCGTCACCATCACCATCACGGAAATATTCTGCAATAGTCAATCCTGAAAGTGCCACTCTTGCTCTCGCACCTGGAGGCTCATTCATTTGACCAAATACGAATGTTGCTTTAGATTCAGCAAGCTTTTCGTTATCTACTTTAGAAAGGTCCCAACCACCTGACTCCATAGACTCATTGAACTCTTCACCGTAAGTCACGATATCAGACTCAATCATCTCACGAAGCAAGTCATTACCTTCTCTTGTTCTTTCACCAACACCGGCAAATACTGAAAGTCCAGAGTATGCTTTTGCAATGTTGTTAATCAACTCCTGGATCAATACTGTTTTACCCACACCAGCACCACCGAACAAACCAATCTTACCACCTTTTGCATAAGGCTCGATCAGGTCAATTACTTTGATACCTGTGAATAAAACTTCTGTTGAAGTAGAAAGATCTTCAAATTTTGGAGCAGCTCTGTGAATGGGAAGTCTTCTATCTCCTTTAGGTTGTGGAATACCATCGATAGCCTCACCTACTACGTTGAACAATCTACCTTTGATATCATCTCCGATAGGCATTGAGATTGCAACGCCAGTGTCAGTCACTTCCATTCCTCTGGTAAGACCTTCAGAAGAATCCATTGCAATGGTTCTAACTCTGTCTTCACCAAGGTGTTGCTGACATTCTAATACTATTTTTTGACCATTTTCTTTGGTTACTTCCAAAGCGTCAAGAATATTAGGCAACTTAGCACCTTCAGCATCGAAGCTAACGTCTACTACGGGACCAATTACCTGTGTGATCTTTCCAATATTCGCCATTTGTTATTTTTTATTAAGAAAGGAAAAATGCGCTTAATTTTTCTGGGTGCAAAGGTAAATCTATAATGTATTAAACCAAAGGCATATCAAGAAAATAGCAGGTATAATTTATCATGTTATCAGGCCTTTAGCACAATTCGAAAGGTTGTACCTACATCTGTCTGTGAAGATTTTACAAAAATACGCCCATTATGGTAGTTTTCGATGATTCTTTGAGCCAACGCAAGCCCCAAACCCCAGCCTCTCTTTTTTGTAGAAAACCCGGGTTTGAATACATCTTTTACTTTCCCTTTAGCTATTCCTTTACCATCATCGGCAATATCTACAAACACCTCGCTTGGTGTATCTTGGCCAATAGTTACAATGATGTTGCCGATACCACTCATGGCATCAATACCATTTTTAACAATGTTTTCCATCACCCATTCAAACAAAGGCTTGTTTAACTGGGCTGTGAGCTCCGGGCTATCGGCATCAATTCTGAAATTAACTTTTGAGGAAAGTCTGGGCTTCAGATAATTCAAACACTCATTGATAGCATCATAAACCAATTCATTTTTTAAGGTCGGCATTGAACCGATGTTGGAAAAACGAGCGGTGATCATTTCTAATCGGTGCACATCTTTTTGGAGCTCCTGAATAACATCATCTCGGTTTTCCATTCCGGGAATGGTTTTAATGTATTCCACCCAAGCCATCAAAGAGCTAAGTGGTGTACCTAATTGATGGGCTGTTTCTTTTGCCATACCTACCCAAACCTTATTCTGCTCAGATTTTCTGGAATAACTGAAAGCCAGGTAGGCTATAAACCCAAAAATTCCAATAACCGAAAGCTGTATATAGGGATAGGTACTGAGTTGCCTTAACAGATATGAATTTCTGTAATAGACATATTGAATGTCTGAAATTTTGCCACCTACTCCGTTGTGTATGATTATTTTAAATGGGTCATTTTCCGACCTCATTTTGTCCAACATTCTTTTTCTGGCACTAAAGTCTTCATCAACATTTCTGGCATCATAAATTTCATTTGTGGCTGAGTCTACCACAATCACAGGTAGGGTATTATCCGGGCCAATAATATTGGTAGAAATAAATGTTAATGCGGATGGGTCTACTTCGGGTAAACTGGAAAATTCAACCGCCTCCGCCCAAAGCCTTATTTTCTCTTCTTCTCCTTTTCTAAGTTTTCCTACCAGATTATTGGTATATATAATGGAACCACCACCAATTATCACTGCCACAATCAAGATTACCCATTTGATTACATCCTGATTACTGTAAAAATCTATATTGAAAGAACCTCTGAAGGGATTCTGCATGCTGAAAATTTACGAAAATTATCCTTGAAGAAACGTTAGCCTCTTCTGATTGTTATTCTAGTAGCTTGTCTCCTTAAACTCTTTCAGCATCAAGCTCACTCAAAAAACTATCAATAGTGCCTTGTTTCACGTGATCCATCACTACTATCTTCCACCATTTTACATCATTGCCATGAGCATCTGGTACCAGCATATATTTGTCTGCCAATTCAGGTGAAACATACCTTGATCTTATAGTCACTATGTTCATTTCAGGATTCCTGAAGTACTCAATTCCTCTTTCATCCAAATCACTACAGAGCCTGCTGGTTTTTGCCAATAGCCTTTGAATCTTAGCTTTCCAGCCATCAGATCCGTAGGTACGCATGATCATCCAAATGGCTATGGCATTGGCACCCGATCTACTCCCAACCAGCGTATAGTCTTTACCCTTCACATAGTTAGCCTCCTCGGTCAAGGCATATTCCATAAACCCTTTGCGTGTCAAGTATATACCGGTACCATAAGGGGATTGGAGCATTTTATGACCATCAAGAGTAAATGAATTGATCTTTGGGTTTTTGAATGTCAATGAAGTACTGGTAGTAGCGAATGGGTATATATACCCCCCAAAAGCACCGTCAATATGTACTTTATAATCTACCTTTAAATCATCTAACCACCTGGTTATCTCATCAATATCATCTACCGACCCAAACATAGTAGTAGACATGTTGATCACCACAATAAAGTGTTTAACACCAGATGCTGTTGCTTTCGATACACAATTATAAATACTCTCTCTGGTTACCTTTCTCGTGCTGTCATCAACTTTGGTCACATAGGCAGGAAGGCTCAGTAATTTGGAAGCCTTCGGCATAGAATAGTGAGCGTCTTCAGAATAGATCACTGCAATTTCTTCCGGCTTAGCACCAAATTCTGTTTCGTAATACCTTTTCAGTATCCAGATGGCCTGAATATTAGCCTCTGTTCCACCCGAGGCTACATAGCCATCGAATTGCTCTTCACCACCTTCAAAGATTTGTTGAGCACAGATATCAATGAGCTCTTTCTCAATCTTGTGGGTGCCTTCAAAAGCAGCTTCCGACTCATTTAAAGTGTGACATCCAATATGATTAGGGTTAGCAATTAAGGCCGAAAGAAAGGGGGCATCTTTTAAAAAGGGGGCATCGTCATAGAAAACCTCAGTATCCAAATAGGAGGCTGGAAGGCCCAAAACAGGCTTTTCCCGGTAGTCCAGATTCTGCTCTAATGCTCCAAAAACAACTTCCTTAATCTTCTTATGTGAATAGCTTTCCCAGTACATTTAAAAGGCTTTAAAATTTGAGTGCTAAGTTCTGCTTTTTAGAATGAGTATAATAACCTAATAGAAAAAGAATTGAACGTGAGACGTGAGACGTTTAAGGTAAACTTGAATCTGCCATTATGGTTTTGCAAATTTTCGAACTTCTTATGTCTTTTCGAGCAGCGTGAGAAATCTATTTGACCCTCTTACGCTGCTCAACAGGGTTGTTGCTTTTCAGTCCAAACAAAGGTCTCAGCAACTTAACTTTTCTAATTACCAGTTCATAGGTAATTGCACAGCCCACAAAAGTTATTAGCACAACCAATACAAACTGAAGAGGAGTGGATAGTTCCCTTGTAAACAACCACCAGGAAGCCAAATACAAATACATCATATGAATAATGTATACTGGATAAGCTGCCTTGCTCAGGTAGCTTAATGTCCTACTTGGTTTATTCAAGTAGGTATAACCCAGCCCTAGAATAGTAAAAACCCATAGGTTTGACTCAATAGACATCAGGTAATTTGGGCTTTTGGCTTCAAAGACCACCCATCGAATAATATAAAGTACTATAGATAGCACCAACAATAACCACCTCCATTTTTTCACTGTGTTCCAGAAATTATCTCCACTATACACAAAACAGAAACCAAAGAAAAAGGCCAGCATCCCCAACCAAAATCCATGAAAATTCATGGCATACATTTCGAAGCTTTCAGGATTGATAACAATAGCCTCAATTATGAAGAAAGGTAGAATCAGCAGTAAACCCAAAGGGTTACTGAAAACCTGATTGAGCCAGAAATGTAACTTCCCTCCTTCGTTCTTTTTCAAGTAGAAAAACAGGGGAGAAAGCACTAATACGTAGACAAAAAGATTACCCAGAAACCAGAGATGAGCAGGATTCAGTGCATAATAAGTCAGCTCCTGACTATAATAGTCTTGCCACAGCCATATATGTATTGGTACTATAACCATCATACCAAACATAAAAGGCATGAGTATTCTTGTGGCCCTTTCCTTCATTAACTGACGCCATGTTCTTTTACGCATGGCAAAGCAGACTCCCATACCTGACACAAAAAACAACAATGGTATTCTCCAGATATTGAGTATGGTCATTGGAGTCCACAGTGATTCAAGTGGTTCATTGCTCTGAATAAAGCCAATAAAAATTCCCCAAGGCTGAAAACCGATTGCTATATGGTAGATCAACAACAAGACTATCGCGATTACTCTCAGCCAGTCAATATCATACCTTCTTTCCACTACTTGCATGCCTACTTGGAAGTGTGGTTTTTAAGCAGTTCAGCAATGATTAGCCTTTGCCCTGAAAGCTTATCATAATTAAGTTTCAACCCGAATGGCCCAAGGTCTCGACTAACCTGATCGTAAACTTCTTTAACCTGTTCAAATGGCACTGCTACCATCTCAAGAGCAGTTACACCAAAGCTATTTCTGACACTTAAGTCTACATTATGTTTAAGTAAAGTCTTTACAGTCTCGGTTCTACCAAAAAAGGAGGCTGTGTGTAAAGGTGTAGACCCATCGGCACTTTGAATACTTAAATCAACACCGGCATCAATCAAGACTTTAGCAGCCTCTGTTTTTCCAAAAGTAGCGGCAATTGTCAGTGGCGATGAACCATATTCATCTTTTTGATTCAAATCCGTTTTTGCCTTAATATGTTGCTCCAGTGCTTTGACATTTCCCGTAAATGCAGCCGCATGTATGGTCAATTCTGGAGCACTTATCTCTAACTCATCAGCATGTTTTTTATCTGACTGATTGCAGCCTTGAATGGATAATCCAACCATTAAAAGCAATAGCGCAATGATTGGTTTGATTTGTTGAATTTTAAATTTTCTCATTGTTCATTTTTTTCGATGAAACAAAGGTCTTCTACAAACCAAGAGGGCACTAAAAAGCCATGCTGCAAAGAATATCAGCTATGCAGAAACAATAGAAACTATGATTCAGGGATATAAACTATGATGCAAAACACCGTCTCAGCCTTATTTAAACACCCCTTTTGGAAATAGGTAGTGGCGTACTCTATATTGTGGGAAGTTTGCGTAATTTCAACAAGTGACACCTGATTTTTCAGACCATAAGAGTGAGTTTCTAAACAAGGCTATTGCCATTGTTGAAGCCAATATGTCAGATGAAAAATTTGGTGTATCAGAGTTGGCTGAAGCGGTTGGTATGAGTCGTTCAAATCTGCTTCGGAAAATACAGAAAGCTACTAACCTGTCTGTAAGTGTTTTCATTCGTCAGGTAAGATTGCAAAACGCAAAGCAACTGTTGCAAAATGACACACTCAACGTGTCGGAAGTAGCTTACAAGGTAGGTTTCAACAGTACTTCCTATTTCATCAAATGTTATCGTGAGTTTTACGGTTATCCACCTGGGGAAGAAGGCAACCAAGTTCTTACCGAAGAAGTTACCCAAAAAACTACAGTCAGGAATATTCAACCACAAAAGAATAGGAAGGGATTAATAGCTTCTATACTAAGTCTTGTGATTTTGGTAGTACTGACCATTGTCTTCTGGCCCGATCAAAGCAAAGAGCCAAAATCCCTTGAAAAATCTATAGCAGTACTCCCGTTCAAAAATGATAGCGGAGACTCTTCTAACGTTTACATCATTAATGGCCTGATGGAATCTATTCTGGGGAATCTTCAGAAAATTGAAGACCTACGAGTAGTGAGCCGTACTTCTGTTGAGAAGTATCGCCATCGTTCGCAAACCATAGCGGAAATATCTGAAGAACTGGATGTAAATTATTTCATAGAAGGAAGCGGCCAAAAAATTGGTGATCAGGTCTTATTAACTATCCAATTAATTGAGGCACCGAAAGACAAACATCTATGGTCTCAACAATATAACCGACAGGCAACTGATATTTTTAAACTTCAGGCAGAAGTTGCCAAAGATATTGCCCATGAAATCAAAGTCTTTGTAACCCCTCAGGAAATGAAACGCATTGAGAAACCTCCAACTCAAAATCCCAATGCTTATGACCTGTATCTGCAAGGATTAGAACTGACCAATAAGGCAGGGGTAGAAGAACTGAAACAGGCCATCGAGTATTTCAAACAAGCCATTGGGCACGATCAGAACTTCGCTCTGGCTCATGCTCATATAGCCATCTCCTACTACTACATAAACTACTTCAATGCTAAGAAAGAGTTTAGTAAAGTCCTCAATACTTATGCAGATAAGGCACTGTTACTGGATTCTGAGCTTCCACAGAGTTTTATTGCCAAAGGTCTGTTCTATATGGACACGGAGCAATATGAATTAGCAGCGGAATACTTTGAAAAGGTATTTACCTATAACCCGAATTCAGCTAAAGCCAATAACTTCTTATCGGATATTTATGGCACCTACCAACCCAATACACAGAAATATCTAAAGAGTGCCTTAAAAGGACTTAAGCTGGAAAAAGCTGATGAAGATTCAACCACATCCAGCATATCTTATTTACACCTTAGTAACGCCTTTGCTCAGAACGGTTTCATAAATGAAGCTGAAAAGTTTGCTCAGAAATCTCTAGCCTACGACCCTGACAACACATTTACCGAATACTTATATGCTTATATCAAGTTGGCGCAAAACCGAGACTTTGAAGCGGCCTTGGATATGCTTTCTACTACTCTTGCAAAAGACACTACCCGCTTAGATGTTATTAAAGAACTGGCAAAAGTGTCTTTTCTAATGGGAGACTATGAAAAAGCAGTAGCCTACTACGATAAGTTTCTATGGATCAAGAATACTTATTCAATAAACCTCTTTAATGCAGAAGATGTCAACATTGGTTTTGCCTTAACTCAAGTAGGAAGGGCCTCTGAAGCCAATCAATTTTATGAGGCTTATCGTACCTATGCTGAAAATGACAAGTCCATCTATAAGAATCTGATGCTTGCTGCTTACTGGGCAATAAAAGGAGACATTGAAACGGGGATGCAACACTTGAAAGCATTTACCAATGAAAGTAACTATCAATACTGGATTGTGCTCTTCCTTGGACAAGACCCTGTAATGAGTCTACTTAGCAAACACCCAGACTACAAATCAACTCTTGATAAGATCGACAAAAAGTTCTGGGAAGAGCATCAGCGTACCAGAAGTATGCTGGAGGCTGCTGATTTGTTGTAACAAAAACTTAATACAACCATACACTCTAACACTATATGCACTCGCATTGCATAGTTCTTTTCTCTACATTTGAGATATGAAGTTGATTTCTATACTCTTAACCGTGATGATACTCGGGTCCTTTTGGAACCCCTGTGATGATCAGGTGGAAGAAAACGAAATCACTCAAATAGAGCAAACCATCCAGGTAGATGGTGAGCATGATGCAGAAGCAGATCTTTGTTCGCCCTTCTGTAGTTGTCATTGCTGCCATTGCGACTTTACGGTAACATTTGTTCCACAATTGGAGCCTGTAATGTTTGGATTAGCTTCAAATACAAACTATAAACTACCCTTTCCGAAAGGTTATCTCTCTTTAGTACTCCAGCCCCCTAGGGCATGATTCGCTTATTTTTTTATTCATGGTTTACGCTCTCAATTTGTTTTAAGAGCCTTAATGCATTGTTGTTTTCAAAAAGAAAACGTCAATGACTTTCGGGCAATTCCTGCCTGTACCTATTCTTTTTTATTGAGGAAATAAAACATATATCCATGCTGGATAAAATCATCAAATTTTCAGTTCACAATAAACTGATCATAGGCCTGTTTACCCTTGGTCTGATCGTGTGGGGAAGCTATTCACTCACAAAGCTTCCAATAGATGCCGTACCTGACATCACAAACAATCAGGTACAAGTGATCACCACCTCTCCTTCTCTGGCTGCCCAGGAAGTAGAAAGGCTCATCACATTCCCTGTAGAAATCACTATGGCAACCATTCCCGAAATAGATGAGATACGGTCATTTTCGAGGTTCGGTCTTTCAGTGGTTACCATTGTTTTCGAAGAGCATGTAGATGTGTATTGGGCCAGACAACAAGTCAATGAAAGGCTCTCTGATGTTAAATCTCAGATTCCTCCAGGAGTGGGACAACCCAGTATGGCTCCTGTTACTACGGGGCTTGGGGAAATCTACCAATATGTAGTAGGCACGGAGCCGGGATATGAAGACAAATATGATGCACAGGAACTACGAACCATACAAGACTGGATAGTCAAAAGGCAGCTACTAGGCACACCTGGAGTAGCAGATGTTAGCAGTTTTGGGGGCAATCTGAAGCAATATGAGATTGCCATCGACCCCAACCGCCTGAAGGCTATGGATGTAACTATTACAGACATACTCCAGGCACTTGAAGAAAATAATGAGAATACAGGAGGGGCATATATCGAAAAGAATCTGAGTGCCTACTTTATCCGAAGCGAGGGATTGGTCAGCAGCCTGGAAGACATTGGTATCATGTTGATCAAGGCTAATACAGATGGTATTCCCGTATTGATAAAGGATGTGGCTACAGTCCAACTTGGAAACGCTGTTCGTTATGGAGCCACTACGCGAAATGGTGAAGGAGAAGTAGTCAGTGCCATAGTGATGATGCTTAAGGGTGAAAACTCTGCTAGGGTTATCAAAAATGTAAAAGAAAGAATAGCTGAAATCAGGAAAACACTTCCTGAAGGAGTAACTATTGAACCCTTTCTGGATAGAACCAAACTGGTAAACAATGCCATAGGCACGGTTACCAAAAACCTAACCGAAGGAGCGCTAATTGTAATTTTCGTTTTGCTACTTTTGCTGGGCAATCTAAGAGCTGGGTTAATTGTGGCCTCAGTAATACCATTAGCACTCATTTTTGCTTTTGGTATGATGAATCTCTTTGGAGTATCGGGTAACCTGATGAGTCTTGGTGCCATAGACTTTGGTTTGATTATAGATGGAGCTGTAATTATTGTCGAAGCCACCATGCACCACCTGGGTTTAATCAAACGAGGCAGAAAGCTCAATCAGCAGGAAATGGATCTGGAGGTTTATAAATCTGCCAGTAAGATCAGGAAGTCGGCAGCCTTTGGAGAAATCATTATCCTTATTGTATACCTACCTATACTGGCATTAGTAGGTACCGAAGGCAAAATGTTCAAACCCATGGCGCAAACTGTAGGCTTTGCCATACTCGGGGCATTCATTCTTTCGCTCACCTACATCCCAATGATGTCGGCACTTTTCCTAAGTAAAAAGACAGCATACAAGAAGAATATCTCGGACAGGATCATGGCATTCTTTCATCGCCTATACGATCCGGTAATTCATTGGACCATGCGCAGAAGGCCGGTGATCATCATTTTCATACTGGGACTTTTCGGAGCATCACTGTTCACTTTTTCCAATATGGGGGGAGAGTTTATACCTACACTGGAGGAAGGAGATTTCGCAGTAGAAACCCGGGTCATTACCGGTAGCTCTTTGGAAAACACAATCAAAGCCTCTACTCAGGCCGAGAAAATACTCTTAGCCCAATTCCCGGAAGTGGTACAAGTGGTCACCAAGATAGGTGCAGGCGAAATCCCAACGGATCCTATGCCGGTAGAAGCCGGTGACCTTATGATCATTCTCAAAGATAAAAGTGAATGGGAAACGGCATCCAATCGAGAAGACCTTGCAAATGCCATGTCGGAAGCACTGGAAGTAATACCCGGGGTTACCTTTGGTTTTCAGCAACCCATCCAAATGCGTTTCAACGAATTGATGAGTGGGGTTCGGCAGGATGTGGCTGTAAAAATCTATGGCGAAAACCTTGATGAACTTTCAGAATACGCTGCCCAAATCGGAAGAATTGCTGGTGAGGTTGAAGGTGCCGAAGACATTTATGTAGAAGAGGTCACAGGTGTTCCACAAATAGTGATTACCTACAAACGTGATCAATTAGCCAAATATGGGTTGAGCATTCGGGATGTAAATCAATCGGTACAAACCGCTTTTGCTGGAACTTCTGCTGGTCTGGTTTTTGAAAATGAAAGACGCTTTGATCTCGTAGTTAGGCTTAGCAAAGCCAATCGATCAGATGTATCTTCAGTTCAAAACCTCTACATAGCCAGAAAAGATGGTCACCAAATACCCCTTAATCAGGTGGCCAATGTGGAGATCAAAGAAGGGCCATATCAGATACAGAGAGACAATACACGCAGAAGAATACTTGTCGCTTTCAATGTAAGAAACCGTGATGTAGAAAGTGTAGTAAATGAGCTGCAAGACAAAATAGATCAGTCTGTTGTATTGGCTCCCGGGTATTCGATAGGTTATGGAGGACAGTTTGAAAATCTCGTTGAAGCGCGTGAGCGTCTTAGCTTTGCAGTACCTCTGGCACTCCTTCTGATCTTCGTGCTGCTCTACTTCACATTCGGTTCGATAAAGCAAAGCATATTGATTTTTACTGCTATTCCACTTTCTGCTATAGGTGGTGTATTTGCACTTTGGTTCAGAGACATGCCTTTTAGTATATCGGCAGGGGTTGGTTTTATTGCCCTTTTTGGTGTAGCCGTACTCAACGGCATAGTGCTCATTGCTGAGTTTAACAACCTAAAAAAGGAGGGAGTTACCGATATTCTACAAAGAATTTATCAAGGTACAAGCGTAAGGTTAAGGCCCGTAATTATGACAGCATCCGTGGCTTCTTTGGGCTTTCTACCAATGGCACTTTCAAACTCTTCCGGAGCTGAAGTACAAAAACCTTTGGCAACGGTTGTTATCGGAGGGCTTATCTCCGCAACATTCTTAACACTCATTATGCTACCTGTTTTATACTATTATTTTGAAAAAGGATTTGGATTGAAGTCCAGAAGTGTGGCTGCCACATTGTTTGTAGCCTGTCTTTTCTTTGGCGGTACTCATGCCCGAGCACAGGGTAGTGATGAAACAATCAAATCGGTAGATGAAGCTATCGCAATTGCCATTGCGAACAATCCCAATCTAAAAGTGACTGATTTACAAGTTCAACGAGCGCGTGCCTTGACTAAAAGTGGCTGGAATCTACCTAAAACCAATTTCAAGCTCACACGGGGTCAATACAATAGTATTTTAAATAACGATAATCAGTTCAGGGTTAGTCAGACTTTTGCCTTTCCTACTGTTTATTCCAGACAGAAAGAGTTGGCCAATGCCAAAGCCTCTGTCAGTGAATGGCAAAAAGCAGCTACTCAGAACGAACTGGTTCAACAGGTAAAATCAGTTTGGTACATGCTTTGGACTGCACAACAAAGTAGAGAATTGTTAAACAGACAAGACAGCATTTATCAGGGCTTTGCTCGAGCAGCAGCTTTAAGGCTCGAAACCGGGGAAACCAATTTATTGGAAAAAACCACTGCCGATACTCAAGTGGCGGAGGTTGCGCTACTGCTAGAGCAAAACAAAGCGGACATAGCCATGTACAAGGCGCAGTTACAGACCTTGTTAAACCAGGAAAATCCAGTCAGCATCGAAATGAACGACCTGGAAATAAGAAAGGCCAACTTCACCATCTCAGAAGCCGATATTGCACGTAACCCTGTCTTAGCATATTTCAAACAAGTAATAGAAGTTGCTAATCAACAGCAGTCTCTGGAAAAATCCAGACTATTACCTGATATTACACTTGGCTATTTTAATCAGTCTTTGAATGGCCCCGGAGAAGACAAGAATGGTAACCCTGTGGTCTTTGATGGTAGTGATCGCTTTAGTGGTTTTGAAGTTGGTGTTGCATTGCCAATTTTTGGTGCAAAGTCCCAAAACGCAAAAATCAAGGCTGCAGGATTACAGAAACAGGAAATGGAATCTCAACTTGAAGCAAAATCCAATGAGCTTCAAGGTGAACTGAGATCCCTTATTCAACAGTTACGGAAATTCCAAATCAGCTTAAATTTCTATAAGGAAAACGTTATTCCCAATGCTGACCTAATGCTGGAACAAGCACAAAAAGGTTTTGCCAACGGGGAGATCAATTACATGGAGTATATCCAAGGTTTAACACGTGCCCTTCAGGTACATTTCAATCACCTGGATATCATTAACCAATACAATCAAACACTGATTCAGATCGAGTACATCACTGGTCTACAATAAATCTAGCAATCATGAAAAATCTATTCATATACTTATTTAAAACCGTGCTCATTTTGGGCCTTTTTACAGCAGTCAATTCGTGTAGTTCGCCAGAAGAAGCACACGATGATGAAGAGCAACATGAAGAGAGCGAGAATGGGGTTGAGCTTTCAAAAGCTCAATACAATCAGGCCGAAATTCAGTTAGGCTCAGTAAAGCAATTAATGATGGGCACTGAGCTTAATGTTAATGGTAAGATTGACCTTCCTCCACAGAGCAATATTTCTATTAATATGCCCTATGGTGGCTTTGTTAAATACACTGAAATGCTACCAGGAACAAAGGTCAGAAAAGGCCAGTTACTCGCCATAATTGAAAACCCAGACTTCATAGAGTTTCAGCAGGAATATCTGGAAAACATTGCCAACAGGTCATTTCTAAAAGCCGAATACGAACGTCAGGAAAAGCTATTTAGTGAGAATATTGCTGCCGGTAAAAATTTCCAACAGGCCAAAAGTAAGTATCTGGCCAATGAAGCTGGTATCATGGCATTGGAAAAACGACTGGAGTTGATAGGGTTAAAACCTTCTGAGGTGCGTGAAGGCAAAATCTCAGCTGAAGTGAATTTATACTCACCAGTAAATGGAGCTGTCCGAGAGGTCTATGCCAATGTTGGGAAATTCGTTGCACCAAAAGATGTGATTATGAACATCACCAATTCTGAAGATCTTCATGTGGAATTAACTGTGTATGAGAATGATATTCCTAAGGTAAAAACCGGACAACGTATTCGATTTACTATTGCTAATTCATTGGAATGGCGAGAAGCTGAAGTGTTCTTAGTTGGTAGCGGTGTTCGTGAAGATCGTTCGGTAAATGTTCATGGTCATTTGAAAGTACATGAGCAGGACTTATTGCCGGGCATGTATGTGAATGCCAGGGTTGAAACCGACCGCCAACAAGTATGGGCAGTTCCTGAAGAAGCTATTGTTCGGTTTTCAGGCAAACATTACGTGTTCTCGTATAATGGTTTGAAGCAAGAAAACGGTCAGGATCTCCATGATTTTGTCATGCTGGAAATTGAAAAGGGAATTACTGAGGATGGAAATACTCAGATTTCATTGATGGACACTAACATTAGTATTGACAAGATAGAAATTGTTGAAAAGGGTGCCTTTACTCTACTGGCTAAAGCTAAAAACATGGAGAGCGAAGGAGGCCATCATCACTAATTAGTTTTTCAACGAGAGGATAAAATTACAGATAGTTTGTCGGTGACAACACCAACAAAGGAGGGATAAATTAGCGTATCCTCCTCCGTCCTACGGACACCTCCTCCAGAGGAGGAAAGAAACAAGGTGATATATCTAATAAAAAGCAAAAAAGAGTATCATTCTCTTGAAAATGGGAATGACGGTAGATGGTAATAGCTGAATATAAAAAAGGCCTCATTGAGTATTCAATGAGGCCTTTTTATTAGAATCATAAGTTCTAGACTTTCATGGTAAACCACTTAGCGATGGTTTTCCAGTTTACTTTTACTCCGTACATTAATATACCTACTCGATAAACCCTTCCTGCCATCCAGATAGTACCCATAAAGCCTGCTACCAAAAGCACCATAGACAAGGCCAATTGCCAATCTGGCACACCAAATGGTATTCGTGCCATCATAATTATTGGTGACGTGAATGGAATTAATGAAAGGGTTACAGCTAGCCCCCCATTTGGATCATCCAATACAAAGAACATAGCCATTATAGCCGCAATAATCGGGATAATGATTGGGAACATAAACTGCTGCGCATCTTGAATACTATCCACAGCTGATCCAATTGCTGCATACATTGCTCCATATAGGAAATAGGCCCCAAGGAAAAAGAACAGGAAGCAAAGTAGGATCTTAACAACGGGAACAGATGCAATCATACCTTGTATCTCTGCTACTGTCTTTTGTTGATCCGTAAGTTGTTCAATGGCTTCTCCAGGAACTTGTTGGGATGCCGCTTCCATTATGGCATCACTATTTCCCGCCATAATACTTAAGCCAACAGTAGAAAGCCCACCAATTAGTACAAACCAAATCAAAAGTTGGGTAAAGCCTACTGCTCCAACACCTAGGACTTTCCCCATCATTAGTTGAAAAGGCTTAACAGAAGAAACTATTACCTCTACAATTCTACTAGTTTTCTCGTCCAGTACAGACTGCATAATCTGCGAGCCATAAATGAAAATAAACATGTAAATCAAGAAACCTGTACCATACCCAATTGCAAAACTCAGCTTAGAGTTACTTTCTTTTGCTTCTCCGGTATCTGAAATATTGAAGGAATCTAAATCAACCCGAACTTTTAAGTTTTCAATAACCTGGGCATCTAAACCTGAATTTTCAAGCTTTACATCCTCCAGTTTATTCCTAATGATTTTCTCAATTCTTTCAATTGAGTTAACACTTGGGTTCGTTTTTGAGTACAATTCAAATCCTGAAAAATTGATCACTGAAGCATCAGACATATCAATAGTAGGTATGTATAATAATCCAAATGCTCCCTTTTCGAGTAAATCATCCTTTGCTGCTTCTAAATCGCCATTAATATATTCGAAATCAAAGCTCGTTACATCAAATGAATCTATGAAGATTCCACTCTTATCTAAAACAAGAATCTTATCGCTTCTAGACTCTTTTTCCTGAGTAGCAAAATACACGATAGTTAGAATTATCGCAGGCATTATCAGAGGCGTAAGAATGGTAGCCAAAAGGAATGACTTCTTCTTTACTCTGGTTAAGTATTCTCTTTTTAATACTAGAAATATCTGTTTCATGATTGACCCCCTTCTACTATGTCGATGAAAATGTCATTGATAGATGGCACTACCTCGACAAACGAGTGCACTTCAATAAGATTAATAAGTTCTTTTAACACGTTGTTAGGAGAGTCTCCTTTCCCCGCCTGGACAGTGGATTCCATATATCCATCTTCAAGCTCTTGAGTATTCAATACGTTAAGGTTGGTACTAAGGCCACTTAGAGAGCCTTTGTAACCCACTACGTACTTGTCAGATTTATATGAGTTCTTAATCTCTTTCTTAGTACCATCCAGAATCTTTTGAGACTTATTGATAAGTGCTATATCATCGCATAATTGCTCTACCGATTCCATTCGATGAGTAGAGAAAATCACAGTAGCTCCTTTTTCTCTTAATTCGAAGATTTCATCTTTGATGAGGTTGGCATTAACCGGATCGAAACCTGAAAATGGTTCATCTAAAATCAGAATCTCTGGTTCATGAATTACAGTAGCAATGAACTGAATCTTCTGAGCCATCCCTTTAGAAAGATCTTCTACTTTTTTACCAGCCCATTCGGTGAGCCCTAGCTTATCCAACCAATGCTTAATTCTCTTTCGGGCTTCTGGTGTAGAAAGTCCCTTCAGCTGGGCCAGATACATCAGTTGCTCCCCTACCTTCATTTTCTTGTAGAGACCTCGTTCTTCTGGTAAGTAGCCTATAGAACGTATGTGCTTGGGATGTAGCTTTTCTCCACCGATGGCGATATCTCCTTCGTCACACATGATGATCTGATTTATAATCCTTATCAGTGTGGTTTTTCCAGCCCCATTTGGTCCTAAAAGGCCAAATATAGACTGCTTTGGTATAGCAATACTCACGTTGTCAAGTGCCATATGGGCGGCATATTTCTTCGTGACATTGTTTGCTTCAAGAATGTTCAATGCAGTTTCAATTTTGGTTGATACTAAAATTAGCTGCTTTCAGGTATAAAACCTTAATGCGCACCCTAAATTGAAAAAAGAGAATTACACAATAGTATAATAACAGATAAGCGGATAAAGTAAGCGGTTTGCGGAATTTATTGACGCTGAAATTATTTGTTACTCTTAAAACTAACGCTTCCCATAGAAAGGTCTATGTTAAAGGTCAGTAGGTTTTCGGCATCAGGGTCATAGCTGGAACTAACAAAAGTGTTCTCTCTGATTTTACTAAAACCTTCAGGAACTTTGAATTTTCTGTATGAGGTATCTTTCATTCTTACAATGATAGGAATATCAGTTCTGGGCAGATTAACTTCCAAAGCGCCTGCCCCTACTCTGGCCCATATTTCGCTACTCGTTTTGGGCTGTTCTTCAAAGTTAAGTACCAATGTCCCTATACCGACCTCTGCTAATATATTTTTAGCTCTTGCCAGATTTAATCTTTCTATCTCTACATCTCCCAGGTCCACCTTAACCATAAAGGTATCCATCTCAATCTTGTTCTGAACTTTGGATAGATAACCCACCTTAACATGGGCATTTGCTGAATTAATCTTTAGGTTTTCTACAGCAATATCCGATAAGTCGACATAAGCCTTTCCTACACCATAGTTGAGGTCTAATTTATAAGGCTTGTAATCTGTGAAATAAATATTCCAGTAATTGTCCGTATCGGTGGTTTTTCGACCAAAAATCTTGGAAAGTTTAGTACCAAAGCCTTCATTTCCATTGTCTTTAAGGTTTAACCATGCGCTTAGGGTTTCATTACCATGGGTCTGGCCGAAGTCGCTGGTAATGTATTCTTCATTATGATTACCAAGAATATTAATCGGATAGTCTCCTTTACGGGTACGTATTTCGCATGTGCCTGAAGCGGCTTTAAGGTAGAAATATACATTCTTGCAAGAGTCATCGTCTTGCACAGTAAAGTGCTTTTTTGTTTGCGCCAACACATTCATCCCTGCAATCCCTACTATGGCTACTAGTAAAAGTACTTTTTGCATGAAGTTCCTTACGTTTTGTTGAAAGATTGGGTTACATCCTTATCGGTTCAATCCGAAGTATAAGGATTTTACTGTAAACCTGTTAGTTATAAACAAAAAAGCTGCCAAAGGCAGCTTTAGTTTTCTATATGCTATTACTTGTTAAAAGAACTCCCTTACTCTATCAAAGAAGCCTTTCTCTCCCTTTCCTGGTTTTGGATGGAAATTTTCAGCATCCCGAAGCTTTTCAAGTATTTCGGTTTCTTCTTTCGAAAGCTTCTTTGGTGTCCAGACATTTACATGAATTAACTGGTCTCCCTTTCCATATCCATTTATGTCTTTTATCCCTTTACCTCTTAGCCTTAGAATTTTACCACTTTGAGTGCCAGGTTCTAGCTTGATCCGAACCTTCCCATCAATAGTAGGTACTTCCATGCTAGTGCCTAATGCAGCATCGGCAAAGTTCACAAAAAGGTCGAACACTACATTTGTACCATCACGCTTTAGTGTTTCATGCTCTATCTCTTCGATAACTATTAGCAAGTCACCAGGAACGCCTCCTCCAGGAGCCATATTCCCTTTTCCAGACATAGAAAGCTGCATGCCATCACCGACACCTGCAGGAATCTTAATTGGAATTACTTCCTCTTGCATTTCAAGGCCTGTACTATCTACACCTGGAGGTCGTTTGTCGATCACTTTTCCACTACCACTACAAGTGCTACAGGTGCTAGCCGAAACCATTTGACCTAACATGGTATTCACCACTTTCTTCATTTGACCAGATCCACCACAAGTAGGACAGGTTTTGAAAGTGACACCTGAGGCATTAACCAGTCGGTTAACTTTTATCTTCTTTTCAACTCCATTAGCAATTTCTTCCAATGTTAGTTTCAATTTGATGCGAAGTGCAGAACCTTTTCTCTGTCTGCGACCACCACCGCCTCCTCCAAAGAAACTTTCGAAAGGACTACCTCCACCTCCAAAAATATCTCCGAATTGAGAGAAGATGTCCTCCATGTTCATGCCACCACCACCGGCACCACCAAAACCACCTCTCATACCATCATGGCCAAAGCGATCATACTGGGCTCTTTTTTCGGCATTGCTCAACACCTCATAGGCCTCAGCGGCTTCCTTAAACTTTTCTTCAGCCTCAGGGTTATCTGGATTTTTATCAGGGTGATATTTGATCGCCAGCTTTCTATAAGCCTTTTTGAGTTCGTCTTCAGATGCTCCTTTGCTAACCCCAAGTATTTCGTAAAAGTCTCTCTTTGCCATATTTATGATCCTATAACCACCTTAGCAAAGCGAATTACCTTTTCTCCAAGATAGTATCCCTTCTCAACGGTGTCGATTATCTTTCCTTTCAAGTCGTCTTCTTCAACTGGAAACTGCGTAACTGCTTCGTGCAAATCAGCATCAAAGTCGGTTCCCTTTTCTGTCTCCATCACTTTAAGGCCTTTACCTTCAAGTGTTTTGTATAGCTTGCTATTTATTAGATTGAAGCCCTCTTTAACTGCCTCTATATCTTCTTGTTTTTCATTGGCTTGGTTGGCCCTTTCAAAATCATCAACAATTGGCAGTAACTCTGTCATTAGGTCAGAAGAAGCTGTCTTAACAAGGTCAAGTCTTTCCTTGGCGTTTCGCCTTCTGAAGTTTTCAAACTCTGAATATAGTCTCAGATACTTGTCCTTTGCCTCGGCCAGTTCAATCTGAAGTTTTTCTTCAGGGCTTAACTCTTCAGCTTCCTCTTGTTCTTCAACTTCAGTTGCTTCTTCATTTTCCACTGTTTCTTCAACTGATTGCTCTTCTGTAACAGTTCCGTTTATTTCTTCTTGAGCTTCTTTCGTCTCCTTCTTCTTTGCCATGTTTGCTTATTCTAAACTTCATGCCATTTAGCAATTTTATTGCCAATAGAAAATACGTGTCAATATGACATGGTATTTCTTTTAGAATATTGATCACAGCCTTCCAGCACACACCACCTGTAAAAGAATATTGGTTTTTAAATCAATATGTAACCGCTTACATATAGAAAGGGCTTTTAAAACGTTCTATATCGTTTTTAAACGATACAACTAAAACTATCGCTGAGTTTTTTGTACAACTAAAAACAGACCAATCATGAAAAGGAAAACACTTCACACTACCTTATGCATATTGTTACTGGCCTTTACCAGCCAGGTATCATATGCGCAAAACACCATCCAAACACCACGAGCGGCAAGCCCCGCATCCGAGGTCAGCCAGACAATTGGTATCTCAAAAATCACCATTAATTATTCCAGGCCCGCACTAAATGGTCGCGAGGGAAAAGTATGGGGACAATTGGTACCTTATGGATACACAAACCTTGGTTTTGGAAACGGTGGAGATAATCCCTGGAGAGCAGGAGCAAATGAAAACACTATAATTACTTTTTCAGATGATGCTAAGGTTGAAGGTCAGGATATAGCAGCCGGATCTTATGGCTTACATATGGCAGTATTTGAGAATGGACAAGCGGATATCATATTTTCAAAGAATACTTCATCTTGGGGGAGCTATTTCTATGAAAAATCGGAAGATGTACTTCGCGTAAAGGTTTCGGCCATAGATAATACACTGACCGAAAGGCTGACCTATGATTTTGTGGATATTACGCCAACATCGGCAACAGTAGCACTGGATTGGGAAAACAAAAGGTTTCCGTTCAAAGTGGAATATGCAGTACATGATCTTGTGGTGCAAAACGCTAAAGATCAACTAAGAGGTTCCACTGGATTTGGCTTTCAGGGGCCGTTAAGTGCTGCTCAATATTGCGTAAATAACAATGTTCACCTAGATCAGGCTCTAATTTGGGCTGATCAGGCGATTGCTCTACAGAAAAATGCAAACACCCTCGGACTAAAAGGTCGTGTGTTATTTGCTACTAATAAAAATGATGAAGCTTATGCTGTAATGGATGAAATGGTTGACCATCCAACTGCTCAACCTAACAACTTCTATAACTATGGTGGACAGTTAATTTCTCAAGATAAGGATCAGAAGGCTCTGGCACTTTTTGAGAAAATGAGCAAGAGATGGAAAGACAATGTTTTCGCTCAACATGGTATGGCAAGAGCATACTCAGCACTGGGTAATTTCAAGAAAGCTTTGAAGTATGAAAACATGGTATTGAACAATCCTACACTACCTCCTAATAATACTCCTGCTATCAAAAACTTTATAAGTAAGCTTGAAAAGGGAGAAGACATCAACCCATAATACGTGCACACTCTCAAATGGATAGGGCTTGCCATTGGCGAGCCTTATTCATTTATGGCCTGCCAGATTTTGTCTTTTAACTGATCAATTCCTCGGTTAGCCACCGATGAAATGAATAGTGTTTCTATACCTTTTGGCAGGGTAGGTTTTATCTCTGCAATCAGTTCATCATCTAACATATCAGACTTTGAAACCGCCAGAATTCTCTTTTTATCAAGTAATTCAGGGTTGTAACGCTTGAGTTCATCGAGCAGAATATTGTACTCTTTTTCTATATCATCTGCATCTGCTGGTACCAGAAAAAGTAGAATTGAATTTCGCTCTATGTGTCTTAAGAAGCGAAGTCCTAATCCTTTACCTTCAGCTGCTCCCTCAATAATTCCTGGGATATCGGCCATCACAAAGGACTTATGATCTCTATATGAAACAACTCCAAGATTTGGTACCAGTGTAGTAAATGGATAGTCTGCTATTTCTGGTTTGGCTGCGGAAACTACTGAAAGCAGGGTTGATTTTCCTGCATTTGGAAACCCTACAAGACCGACATCCGCCAAAAGTTTTAGCTCAAGAATACAGAGTTTCTCTTCACCATCTTCACCAGGCTGGGCATATCTGGGGGTTTGTTTTGTAGCGGTCTTAAAGTTCTCGTTACCGAGCCCTCCTCTTCCTCCAGGGAGTAGCACAATTTCCTGTCCTTCTTCCGTTACTTCAGCAATTACGTCTCCGGTTTCTTCGGACTTGGCTATGGTACCTAATGGCACCTCGAGAATTACATCCTGTCCGTCTGCACCAGAACTTCTTTGCCCACTTCCATTCCCTCCATTCTCGGCCGTCACGTGCTTTTTATACCTTAGGTGAAGCAGGGTCCAGAGTTGCTTATTACCCCTTAGGATAATGCTACCGCCACGACCTCCGTTTCCTCCATCAGGGCCTCCTTTTGGCACGTGTTTTTCTCTTCGGAAACTAACAGCTCCAGCCCCCCCGTTTCCGGAGCGGCAGTAAATTCTAACATGGTCTATGAAATTCGAATTAGCCATTATTCCCTAATATAAGATTTCCCAAAGCTAAAAACACCCTTGTTTTAAGAGTGTATTAGATGTGAATACCCAAGTTTTAAGATATTACTTAAGTATATCATATGGTTTTAAACCATATGCGATTCAATTGATGCTGCAATATCGGCAAATATGCTATCGATTGTTCCAACACCATTGATCTTGCAAGTTTTGTTTTGGTTTTCGTAAAAAGCTGCAACTGGCAATGTTTTATTCAGATATTCCTGAATTCTCACGTTGATCTTCTCCTCGTTTTGATCATCCACACGTCCAGAAGTTTTCCCTCTTTCAAGAAGTCTTTTCTTTAACTCATCCTGCGGTACATCGAGCATAATCATGCACCCGATTTCAGTATTGTGTTTTTCCAGCAACTCATCCAGCGCCTCTGCCTGTGCAACAGTTCTCGGAAAACCATCAAAAATAAATCCTTTAGCATCGCTATTTTCATTAAGAAAATCTTCAACCATTCCAATCACTACTTCATCGGGCACCAGTTTACCATTATCCATAAAAGATCTGGCTTTAACACCAAGTGCTGTTCCCTCTCCCAAGTGTTTTCTGAACAGGTCTCCAGTTGATATATGCTTAAGGCCATATTGTGAAATGATATTTTCACTCTGGGTTCCTTTTCCTGCACCCGGAGGGCCAAATAGTACAATATTGATCATTAATCGATTGGATTTAACAGGCCACAAATATAAGGATTAAACTTACTCCTGCCTGAGTTGATAAATTTCTTTAAAATTCCTACCATGACCGTTGTAGTCGAGACCATAGCCCACCACAAACTTTTCCGGTATCTCAAAGCCACAGTACTTTATATCTATCTCACACTTAAGGCAATCTGGCTTTACCAACAAGGATGCTATTGCCACTGACTTTGGGTTGAGTGTTTCGAAATAGGTTAATGCCTTTTGCATTGTAAGGCCTGAATCAACAATATCTTCAACCAGAATTATATCTCTACCAGCTATGTCTTCCTGTAAATTAATAATGCTTCTTACTTCACCTGTACTTTCCATGCCATCATAAGAAGAGAGGCGAACAAAGGTGATTTCACAAGGAATATCAACAGTTTTGAGCAGGTCGCTACAAAACATAAACGCTCCATTAAGCACCCCAATAAAAAGTGGTTGTTTGCCCTTATAGTCTTGATTAAGGGACTTGCCTATTTTTCGTACCGCTCCCTGAATCTCCATTTCTGACAGAAACGGCTGAAAGGTTTTGTCGTGGACAGTGATGTAGTGCACTTCAGTGTTTTTGATTAAGTTAAGGGGCGAATATATTACAATTGCTGCATTAGTACCTGATATAAAGTAATCATACAGGCAATATCATGTTTGTGAACGATTTCATCAGGGCTATGTACATTGTCTTCCGGTGCTCCTACAAAACACCAATCAAAAGGGTAGGGTGAGACTTGTAGTTCTCTTCCATCGCTGGAACCTGCTCCTTCTACTTCTAGTTGAAAGTCGATTCCACTTCCTCTCGCAATTCTTATGATTTTCTGTACAAAACTCCTTCTTGGGATATTTCTGTCACGCATTGATATAGCCACTCCTTCACCATGGACAACACCTTCAGTAATCCAGGTAATATCAGATATTAAGGCTTGTCGAACTCCCCATTGTTCGTATAGATGTTTGGCAATGTAAGGCACCGATCCACCTCCATGTTCTTCCCAACAAGAGAATACAATCACTCCATTTTCAAGTGTTTCAGCCACCTTTAATGCATTAAACACACCCAGTCGATTATCCAGATAACAGGATTGCACATAATCTTCAGTTTCTCTGAAATCTTGCTTAAAAACCAATTCCGTACCCCTTTCTATACCTCGGGCAAATTTATAATGAAGGTCGCCATCATTCTCATTCAATTCACATTCAATTGGACCAAGAGCATCTTCTCCCACCAATCGATATCCTGTTACGGCTTTTGGTCCACCAATTGGTACCAGTTGATCCTGATAGCGAACTGTAAACCCAATACTATCCATATGTGCAAAGATTGCCGTATTTGGTTCGCCAAACTTCAGAATAATGCAGTCCTGAAATTCTTCACCAGCATGAATTTCTGGCTTTACTTTCCAGTCTTTCTCATTGGTTTTGATATAATCCAGCACGAAGGATTTCATCGCTACTTCATTTCCTGAAGGAGCATGGATACCACATAGTGTTTTTAATAAAGAGAAGTCCATGAAAACAATTTTTGGCAAATTAAGCAGAGACCTGAAACATTATTACCGTTGAGCGTCAGAAAAATATAAATTGCCAACCGAAATACTGTCGAGATGTTTATACTCAACAAAACTCAGTCCATTGCGGATAACTTTTTAAGCGAAATAAGAGACCAATCTGTGCAGCATGACCGGCTCCGGTTTCGTCACAATCTAAAACGATTGGGTAGCTTGTTGGCCTATGAAGTTTCAAAGGACCTTCAATTTACTAATGAATCGATTCAAACTCCATTGACAGAAACTACCGTATCTGTAATGAGTGACGATATTGTGATCATCTCGATTTTAAGAGCAGCAATTCCATTTGGAGAAGGTTTTCTCGACATATTTGACAAAGCTGAGGTTGGCTTTATTGGTGCTGCAAGACAAGAAGCTAATGGTAATGAGATTGAAATAGCTCTTGACTATAAAGCTGCTCCTGATCTTGCCGGAAAAACATTAATTATTGTAGATCCAATGTTGGCCACTGGAAAATCATTGGTAAAGAGTATAAATAAGCTTCTGACCAATGGCACACCAAAAATCATACACTTAGCATCTGTTATAGCCGCTCCCGAAGGAATTGAGTATATAACTAAAAACTTAAGCTTAGATTTCCGAATCTGGACTTGTGCTGTAGACGAAAAGCTTAATGAACTATCTTACATAGTCCCTGGTTTGGGAGATGCAGGAGACTTGGCCTTTGGGCCTAAATTGTAGAATATTTGATGCTGTTGGACTTACTTATTTTATCTATTGGACTGGCTACTCTAATTCTTGGAGGTGATGTTCTCGTAAAAGGAGCTTCCAGAGTAGCCTTAAGGTTCAATGTGAGTCCAATGATAGTAGGTTTAACTATCGTTGCTTTCAGCACCTCAGCCCCAGAACTTCTAGTGAGTCTAAAAGCTGCTTTCAAAGAAGCTCCCGACTTTGCCATGGGAAATGTAATTGGCTCTAATATTGCCAATTTATCTCTTGTACTAGGAGCTGCGTGTCTGTTTGGCTTTATTCCAATTCATAAAGGCACTGCCAGAAGAGATTGGTTAGTGACCATGTTAGCCTCTGTTTTACTTTATATACTCACCAAAGATGGAGATTTGACTTTTTTGGAGGGTGTGATACTCTTCTCTGGCTTAATAGCCTACTTAATTTTTCTTTTAGTAAGAACCAAAAAGGAACAAGTCAAATTAGACATTACATATGATAGAAGTCGTGATACTTCTTTTGAAAAATTAAAAGACCTTTTCTATATCGCATTAGGTGGTCTTTGTTTATACTTTGGTTCCGAATGGTTTATAAACGGGGCTGAAAGTATGGCCTCAAATCTGGGAGTTTCTCAAAGAATAATAGGGCTTACTGTACTGGCACTTGGTACAAGCCTTCCCGAACTTGCTACTTCAATAATTGCGGCCCGAAAAGGAGAAACGGATCTTGCCTTAGGCAACCTTTTTGGATCTAACATATTCAATATTTTATCCATACTGGGGATTACCAGCATAGTTCATGGTTTGACTATCAATCCGATGATTATCAAAAGTGACATAATCTGGATGTTGGGACTAACCTTAGGTATCCTTCCACTCATGCTTTTCCGTAGAAGACTAGGTACAGTGTCGGGAATAATCCTGCTCACATTTTATAGTCTTTACATATTCATGGTTCTTAAATAATGTTGGAAGAAATATTGACGTACCTGGGCATTTACCTGCTCGCATGTCTGAAATCCATATTGCCACCACTACTGGGGCCTGCTGCCGGTTTATCTAACCTTGAGATAATTATAATCACCGTTGCGGGTTTAATGACGAGTGTTGCACTGTTTACCTTCCTTGGCGAAAAAATAAAGAAACATGTAATTCCTTTTTTCATTAAAAACCCCAGGAAATTCTCTCCTAGAAGTAGAAGAATGGTCAGGACATGGAAACGTTATGGAGTAATAGGAGTTTGTTTCCTCACCCCTCTAATCCTATCACCACCAGGTGGGGCTTTACTTGTTTCTTCTGTAGGAGCTCCCAGAAAACAGGTATTCCTTTATATGCTGCTTTTCGGTGTTATGTGGGCTATAATCTGGACCTTTTCAGTCGATTGGTTAATAGATATTGGGCTTGTGAAGCTTAAAGGGAGTTAAATAACAATTAGCCAAGTATTTCACTTAAATTATGTGTCTATGAAGCCAACTCTATATGTTATTTCAGGGTGTAATGGGTCAGGCAAAACCACGGCCTCTTTTACAATTTTACCTGAACTCTTGAATATCGAGGAATTTGTAAACGCAGACGAAATAGCAAAAGGTCTATCCCCATTCAAGCCTGAAAAAGTTGCAATTGAGGCGGGGAGGCTTATGATAACCAGAATAAACGAGTTAATAGAGCGTAAGGAAAGCTTTGCTTTTGAAACAACACTATCTACAAGAAGTTACATTCAAAAGATAGCAAAAGCTAAATCTCATGGGTATAGTATTGTTTTAGTATTCTTCTCGCTCAATAATGTAACCCTAGCGAAAAAGAGAGTAGCCCTAAGAGTTAGTGAGGGAGGACATAATATTCCAGAAGATGTAATTGAAAGACGCTTTGAAAAAGGTCTACAGAATTTATTTAATCTTTACATCCCTGAAGTGGATGAATGGATAATAATAGACAATTCAAGAAAAGAGTATTCGTTTATTGCATCTAAAGTCCGTGATGATTTAAAAATCTGGAATTTAGAAAAATGGCGTAAATTGCAGACTGATTATGAAAAGAGAAGATAAAAAGCCTGATTTATTAGAGTTGATCGATAAGGGATTAAAACTAACCAAAAAACGACTTATCGAATCAAAAAAGGCCAATGGGCAATATCTTGCCTATCAGGAGAATGGTAAAATCATTCAGATTAAAGCCGAAGATTATTAATCTTCATCAGGCAGCATTTCGATATCCTGAATCAGCACTTTTTTAGATATTGCCTGTCCTGTAGTAGTAGCTGCTAAACCACCCAGAGCTGTTTCTTTATAACGCGTTTCCATACTTTGTCCTACTTCTCCCATGGCTTCTACACACTCATCTACTGGAATTACTGCACTTACCTGAGCCAAAGCTATTTGAGCTGAACTGTTGGCAATGGCTGCAGCACTTGCATTCCTAACAACACAGGGCACTTCTACTAAACCAGCAACCGGGTCGCAGACCAAACCAAGCATACATTGAATGGTAATAGCCACAGCATTGAACACCTGATCTATATTACCTCCCAAACAATACACAATAGCCCCGGCACCCATGGCCGCTGCACTGCCTGTTTCTGCCTGACAACCTCCTACTGCACCCGCTATTGAAGCCCTTTTCTCCATGATCAGTGCAATTCCAGCCCCAACCAACAGGCCCTCCATTATCTGCTCATCTTCCAGATTGTGAAGCTCCTGAAGGGTAACCAATACACCGGGTAAAATTCCAGAAGCACCAGCAGTTGGTGCTGCTACTACTCTACCCATACATGAGTTTACTTCTTTTGCAGCCAATGCTCTTGAAATCAGCACTTGAAACTCTTTTGATAATACAGTCTGGTTATGGTTAAAGACCTTTTTAGCTCCATTGTCAATCATTCCAGATCTGGAACTCATATTCTCCGTGAGGCCCGTTTGAACAGCTTCTTTCATTACCTTATAAGCTCTTTCAAGACCTGACCAAATCAGTTCTTCCGTAGCTTGTTTTTGATCTACCTCATACTCAATTACTGATTGGTGTAGAGATACTTCATTTTCTTCACAGTAAATTTTCCAACCTTTAAAATCTTCAAACAAGAAACTCATCACACATGATTTTCCTCAAAGCTAATGGATTTTGTAAAAAGCAAATCACCTAATACAAACTGTTTGGGTCAGTTTGCTTCGTAAGTCTTAATAAAAGCTCTAAATGACATTTTGTAAGACTGGCTTACTGGTAAATATTCACTTGCCAAAAGTACTTTATCATTAGAAATGGATTCAATGTGTTCTACATTAATAATGTAAGACTGATGGATTCTGATGAAAACGTTATCTGGTAACTCTCTCTCAAGGTCACGAAGGTTCATCAAGCTCATTACCTTTTTCTTATTAGTTACGAACATCACATAATCTTTCTGCCCTTTTATATACCTAATCTCTTTATAGTGGACCTTAACTAGCTCTCTCCCATCTTTGATTAACATAAATTCGTTTTCAACACCTGTACTTGAGCTTTTGTCGGATTGACTAACCGATGGCAGTGCCTTGTTCACTGCCTTCAAGAATCGAGAAAAATCAAATGGTTTTAGCAGATAATCTATGGCATCCAATTCAAAAGCATCTACTGCATGTTCGGCAAAAGCAGTTGTAAAGATTATCTTGGGTTTGTTCTGAATCGACCGGCTTAATTCAAGGCCAGATATATCTGGCATTTTAATATCCAGAAATATTAAATCTACTTGGTGGCTTTTGAGGTACGTCAGTGCTTCCAGGCCATTTGAAAAATCTGCTTTCAAGTTCAAAAAAGGAACCTTGTTACAGTACTCCATCAATAGCTTTCTTGCCAATGGTTCATCATCTATAATCAAGCATGACAAGTTCATGATAAATCGACTTTAAGCTTGACACAGTATTCCATTTCTCTATCCAACACTTCAAGGCTGAACTTATCGGGGTAGCTTAACTTCAATCTTTGCTTGAGATTTTCAAGCCCAAACCCTGACTGTTCCTCCACCCTTTTTTTATTATAAACACTATTGATTGATTCAAAAGACAATTCTTCAGCAGTTACTTTCAAATCCATTCTAATCCAGCTATCTGGTCGGTTATCACTGATTCCATGTTTAAAGGCATTTTCTACAAAGGGAATCAATATCAACGGGGCAATCATTACTCCGCTATTTTTGATTTCGGTATTGAACGCGATATCAAAATTATTATTCAACCGAATTTCTTCCAGATTCAAGTAATCCTTTATATATCCGACCTCTTTCTCAACAGGCACCTCTGACTTACTCGAATCGTAAATCATATAACGCATAATGTTTGAAAGCCTGATTACCACCTCGCTCGCTTCATCTTTTTTGGCTTGAGTAAGGTAGTTGAGATTATGAAGCGTGTTAAACAAAAAATGAGGATTAACCTGAGCTTTTAGATAATTGAGTTCAGCATTTAGTTTCTGGTTTTGTAGCTCTTTTTTCTGGTTTTCAAGTTCAAACCAATCTACAGCAAACTTGATCATACCTGTAAAAATCATAAAGCTCATTTGGTCCCATAAAGTACTAACGAACCTTGACCAACTGAATGATTGAAAATAATCCGAGGGCCAAATTGTATTGAAAACTTGGTTTTCAGCCAATACTTGAAAAAACATGATAATGGCTATAGCAGGAATTAATCTGGAGAAGTACCTGATTACCCTTTTAGTTCTCAGCAAGTCTGGAAGAATGAAAAAGTAGTGCGTATAGCTCAATATTATATGGAAAAACATAGGCAAGCCAATCCTGGCTATCGCTACTTTCATTTCCATATGATTGGTAAAATCGTAGAGTTTATAGGCAAAGAAGAGAAACCAAAAGGAAAAATTCAGCCAGAAAATTCTATTGGTAAGGAAATTTGTTCTGATTGCTGCCATAAACATGGAGTATAATGATTTTCTAAATCATTTCTGATTTGCTATTACTATAATCGATAATCTCACTGGTTTAATCGACATTCTGAAAACGCAGATATCAACACGCTAATACTCTAATAGTTTTCACCTAAGGTATAGTAGTTGAATTCCTTTCGAATCAACTTTTGATATTTCCCTTTTTACAAGTAACAAAGCATTTAAACAATACAGACCATGAAATACCTATTGCTATTTATTCTGTTACCTATCAACCTGATGGCTCAAGACACCTTACATGTTGGGCACCGATTTTCACAAATGAAAAATCTGGAATTGGGAGTGACAAAAGACATTATATACACAGAGTTAAATGGCAAAGTAAATAGTGTTACGCTAAAGACTAGAAAAATTGAAAAGCTTAAGGTTAATGGTAAGTCATATTTAAGCTTTCGTCATGAATGGAACTCCGGAAACCCAGATTTCAATGGCTGGTTTGATTATCTCTGCGATGCTGAAACGCTTAAACCAGTCCAGCATGTTCGTATGGTAAAAAAGATTGGGAAGGAGGCTTTTGCATTTACCGATAGTAAAATTACAGGTTTAGATTCAGCTATCAACAATACCAAAAGCGACTTTAGTCTGGAACTTGAAACTCCAACATTCAATTGGGAGATAGATTTAGAAACTTACTCGCTTCTACCAATGAAGGCAAACTACCATGCCGTTATGAACTTCTATCATCCGGGTGCAGGTAAGCCCAAATACTATCACCTCAAAGTCATTGGCTCAGAAAAAGTCGCTTTACCAAATGGAAAATCTATGGATTGCTGGATTGTATTTACAGATTATGGTGGTAGCCAGCCTACCCGATTCTGGTATACTAAAAAAGGACAGAACTTTGTAAAAATGGAAGGTAAATACAATCAACTTACAATTCGTAAAGAGCGGATATTTTAACCAAACTATCCCTTATCTTTGCCGCATGGAATTGCAGAACGACTTGTTGATCAGAGCGGCTAAAGGTGAAAAAACTGAAAGAACCCCAGTATGGCTTATGCGCCAGGCGGGGCGTATTCTTCCAGAGTATCGCGCAGTAAGAAATTCGTTGAGTGGATTCAAAGAATTGGTTACTACTCCAGAACTAGCGGCTGAGGTAACTATTCAACCTGTGGATATTCTAGGGGTTGACGCTGCAATTATCTTCTCCGATATTCTTGTAATTCCTGAAGCTCTTGGTTTGGACTACGAAATGGTTGAGAAAAAAGGTCCTTGGTTTCCTGAAACCATCAATAGCCATGACGACTTGAAAAAACTCAAAAAAGCAGACCCAGAGACTGATCTGGGCTATGTTTTAGAAGCCATAAAAATCACCAAGAAAGAGCTCAATGGTCGTGTGCCTTTAATTGGCTTTGCCGGGGCTCCATGGACTATCTTCTGTTATATGGTTGAAGGACAAGGCAGCAAAACCTTTTCCAAAGCCAGAAAGATGTTATACCAAGATCCTTTTATGTCGGATCAGTTGCTTCAATTAATAACTGATAGTACAATCGATTATCTGAAAGCTCAAATAGCTGCTGGTGCCGATATTGTGCAAATATTTGACTCATGGGCAGGGATACTGTCTCCAGAGCATTACCAGAAGTATTCCATGAAATACATCGTCCAAATTTGTGATGCGATAGACGAGGTGCCAGTTACCGTTTTTGCTAAAGGGGCATTCTTTGCACGACAAGAAATGCGACACTTAAATTGTCAGACTATTGGGCTGGATTGGAATATGGACATCCAGAATTCAAGAAGGTTGATTGGCGAGGGTAAAACGCTACAAGGAAACCTGGATCCATGTGCACTGTATGGTTCAACAGTAGACATTGAAACAGCAACCAGAAAAATGCTGGATACTTTTGGTCCGGGAAGACACATTGCCAATCTTGGTCATGGAGTTTATCCCGATACCGATCCCGAAAAAGTAAAAGTGTTTATCAACACTGTAAAAGAGTACAGTGCCGTCATGCGCAGTACTATTGACTAGTCTTCTACAGGGTTTTCTTTTTCCTTCTTCTCGGTTTCCACTATTTTAAGTGTTCAAACCAAGAACTATGAAGAGATTACTAGCTGTTTTTTTCACCATTGCCATGGTGGTAACACTTACATCATCCAGTTATAAGAATGATCCTAAGCCTTCCTTAAAGGAAAAAGTGATAGCACTTGCTAAAGAAGTTGAACCCAAAGTGGTTAACTGGAGGCACTGGGTACATCAAAATGCTGAACTTTCAAACAGAGAATTCAAAACGGCTGCTTATGTAGCTGCTCATCTAAAAAGCTTAGGCCTTGAAGTACAAGAAGGAGTTGCCAAAACAGGCGTGGTTGGGATTCTGAAAGGTGGCAAACCAGGACCAGTTATTGGTTTGAGAGCTGATATGGATGGCCTTCCTGTAAAAGAAAGGGCTAATATTCCCTGGGCCTCGAAACAAATGGGTGAATACAATGGTGAGCCGGTACCCGTAATGCATGCATGTGGGCATGACACTCATGTGGCCATTTTAATGGGAGTAGCAGAGGTACTTAATTCGGTAAAGAAAGATTTAAGAGGTACAGTTAAATTCATATTTCAACCTGCTGAAGAAGGGGCACCTCCGGGTGAAGAAGGTGGGGCAGCACTAATGGTAAAAGAAGGAGTTGTTGAAGGAATGGATGCCATTTTCGGCCTCCATATTAACTCAAAAACTGAGGCGGGAAAAGTAAGGTATCGTCCGAATGGTATTATGGCTGCTGTAAACAGCTTTAACATTAAAATTAAAGGAGTTCAAACTCACGGCTCCACACCATGGACGGGAATTGATCCGATTGTAACTGCAGCACAAATCATCAACAATGCTCAAACTGTTGTTAGTCGAAGTCTTCCGCTAACCAAAGCCGCTGCTGTTTTAACCTTTGGTAAAATAGAGGGTGGTGTAAGAAGTAATATTATTCCAGAGGAAGTTGAACTGGTTGGCACCATCAGAACACTTGATGCTCAAATGAGAGAAACTCTTTTCAAGCGTTTTGATACGATCGTTAAAAATACCGCTGAAAGCAATGGTGCTGAAGCCATTCTGACAATTAACAAGGGCTACCCGGTAACTTTCAATGATCCTGAACTAACTGCAATGATGGCTAATACTTTCACAGAAATAGCAGGAGCCGAAAATGTTGTATCTAATATGGATGCCATTACAGGAGCTGAAGACTTCTCTTTCTTTCAGGAACAGATTCCTGGACTATATTTCTTTATAGGAGGAATGAGAAAGGGGCAAGACCCAGCAACATCGGCACCTCATCATACCCCTGATTTCTATGTGGATGATTCTGGATTATTAACAGGTATCAAACTATTGAGCAGACTAACTGTAGATTACGGGGAAAAGAAAAAGTAGTAGTGAGTAATGCGTATTGAGTATTGGGAAGTGAAGGCATCTCGATACTCAATACCAACAACTCTGTACTATAAATAGTCTTCTCTTACTGGGCTGAAAACATCTAGTAGCTGGCAGTCTGTAATTGCCTTTCCGCTATGTAGTACGTTTGAAGGAATTACTGCTATATCTCCAGCCTTCATAATTTTGGCTTCTCCATCTAAAGTGAGTTCGAACTCTCCGGAAATTACTTGTGCTGCAACTTGTTCATGGTGGTGACTATGCTCAGGAAGAATACTTCCAGCTTTAATATCCCAATAGGCTAACGTCATTTTCTCTACATGGATAAACTTAACCGTGAATCCAGGAAGTAACTCTTTTGAGGGTACGTTCTGAAGTTTAATAAAGGGCATAAAAGTGTAATTTAAAATCAATTTAAACCTAAAGACAGATCCAAAAAATCAATTTGACCAATAAGGTGTAATATCTGTGTCTTTATTGTTAGTAATTCTCTTAAGATTAGTTCCATTAGAATTCACCGTGAAAACTTCATAATTCTCATCTACTATTACATTAAAGACAATATGCTTGCCATCTGGTGACCAACATGTACGATAAGCCCAAAAACCGCCTGGTTGAAATTTATCTGCTTGTAGTTTGCTCGTTACCTCAAACTCCTTTCCATTATCTAAATCCATAATAAATAATGAGACACGCCCTCTCTCTGCAGATAAATAGGCTATTTTATTGTCTACTTTTGATGCGCTCACAGCAAAAGTGTGCTTTTCTTTTTTAATCAAGTTAGTAGATTGACCACCTTTCATTGGCACGAGGAAGATGTTATAGTAATCTTTATATGCTGACACATAGACTATTTTCTTGCTATCACTTGTCCAGTCAAAAGCCTGATCAGAGTTAGAAACCTCAACAATTACCTTTTCATAATTCCCATTAATACTCGCTATTGAGATAATGGACTTCCTTGTACCCCAATCATACTCTTGGTAAGCAATTTTAGAGTCATTAGGTGCAAAACGGGCATTGTATTGGTACCGGCCGCCTTTGCCAAACTTCTTTACACTTTTAACCCCTGAGGCTGTCAGGTTACCCCAACCGAGTTTCCACCCTCCAAACCGGTATGTAGTAAATGCTATTTTAGAACCATCACTCGAAGTAGAAGCATTGTATTCACCTCTTCCTCTTACTGAGCCTTTCAGCATAAGATTGGTGATATTGGTACCAGGGTTATGCATCATCAATTCAAGGGTGCCTCCACTATTCAGAGGCCCCTTACTTTGCGAGAATAAAATTTTGGTTTGACAAAACACATTCGCATCAAAAAGGAAAAGAGCAATAAAGAGAATCAGTCTGTTTTTCATTTGATCACTAGTTTTACTTGATTTACCAACCTCCTGATCCTGCTGGTGCGTTTCCTTTAATTCTTACATAGGTAATCGCTTTACCGTGCTCTCGTTGCAAATGTGATGTCAATATCAGCACGGCTCGCATGCGACTTTGTTTTGTACCAAAAACTTCCACTTCTTT
Organism: uncultured Roseivirga sp.; assembly: GCA_947493005.1. GTDB lineage: Bacteria > Bacteroidota > Bacteroidia > Cytophagales > Cyclobacteriaceae > Roseivirga. Next base: position 69,310 of record CANLOY010000005.1, on the reverse strand, counting down.
ATCAAGGTCTGCCTGAGACATCCCGTCTATTGCCTTTTTTACAAACTCAAAAGAGTCTTCTAGAACTTTGACCACTTCATCTTTCTTCTTCTCATCCCATTCTATATTCTCGGTAAGCCCAGGTACTCCAAAAATTCTCGGAGCAAAACCATAATTGGCTTGTGCCTGATGGCTAACCAATGTACCAAAATTGGCCAACCCCTTTACAGGAGTCCATGTGAAATTCTCGGCTGGCATTGCTTTAGCTGTACCTATAACCATAGCGGTCATTGCCTCCCAAGCATCAACCAACTGCTTCTTTGTGACCTGTTGAGCATTTGCATTCATACTTAACATTGTGATAAGTGCAATTGCCATTGCATACGTTTTCATTTGCTTCTTCATTGTATCAAATTTTGAATTCAATCCAATGTACGCGAGTAAAATACTCAAGCTGTTCAATTTGGGATGTTCAGCATGCTTTGGGACGACTTCCTATTTTGTGAAGTACAAATCCATGAACTGAGTAATCAACGGCTTTTGGCTTTTAGCCGACCTCAGTGTCTTACCATTCTTCATGGTAAAACTAAACTCGTTGCCAGTGAGGTATCGATGTGACTTAATAAACCTTCTATTTATCAGGAAAGACCTGTGAATGCGTAAAAACTCTTCTTTGTCCAATGAATCTTCCATTTCATTCATTGTTGCTCTATAAACATATTGCTGTTCAGCCTTATGCAGTATCACATAATTACCAGCAGATTCAATAAATTGAATATCATCCGTTTTTACAAAAAGCTCTCTCCCCTTATCCTTGATCTTTATTGTCTTCAAAAGATCATCTTTGTCCTGTTGTAAAGAATTCATCAGGTTTTGTACACGCTCATTAAAAACTGAGGACCTTTCTAATTTCAGCTGACTTTTCGCTCTTTCGATGGATTCATCAAATCGTTCTTGTTCAAACGGTTTTAAGAGGTAATCCAAAGCATTTACTTTAAATGCATCCAGTGTATATTGATCATAAGCCGTGGTAAAAATGACAACTGGTACTTTGGCCAATTTCAATTTCTTCAATACATAAAATCCATTTTCCCCAGGCATTTGAATATCTAAAAAAACAAGGTCTGGTTCGCGTTCATGAATTAGTTGAATTGCTTGATTCGCATTCTTGGCTTCAGCTACCACCTGAACATCATTATGTAGTTCCAAAAGCTTGAGAATCCTTTGTCGGGCCAAAAACTCATCATCAACTATTACCGCCTTAATATTCATGCTTTTTGAAACTTAAGAAATGGCAAATTCATTTCAACTCGATAACCTGAGCTTTCAAGTATCCCATTTTTAAACTGAAAATCATTCTGGTAGAATTGTGAGAGTCTTTTTAAAACATTGCTTAATCCTATCCCGAAACCAGATTTATCCACAGAAATGCCCTTTCCGTTATCTTGTACAGAAATAATAACTCTGTCTCCACTCACTTTGGCCGAAAGTCGAATTGCACCACCTTCTTGCATGTCTTTTACTCCATGCTTTATAGCATTTTCTACAATAGGCTGTAAAATAAGATAAGGCAAAGTGGCATTAAGAGCAGCCTCTTCAATGTCATAATGAATCTCTAATCGATCCTGAAATCGTACATGTTCAATACTCAAATAATTTTGAATGTATTCGACTTCTTCTGCCAAACTAGCCTTTTGTTTTCTCTCATGATCTAAAGTACTGCGCATCAATTGGCCCAACCTTGAAGTCATACGTTGAGCATCTTTAGGGCTAATATCTATCAGCGAAGAAATAGAATGGAGTGTATTAAATAAAAAGTGTGGACGTAACTGCATTTTCAAAGCCTTCAACTGTGCAAAGTTCAATTCCTTTTGTTTTTCCAGATATTGGCGGTAGTAAAGCACAGCTATAAACACCGCCATTATAATCCAGAATTGAATAAGACTTGTGAATCCTCCGGAAAGCAATAATTGTATGTTCTTTTCACTTAGTGGATTGGCCATAAAGCCTGACTTGAAAAAGTAAATTCCATCAAAAATTATTATGGCTGCAAACCGATGAATAAGCCCAACAAATAAGCTCATAAAAAAAGCTGTGATGATTACAGAAAATCTATTTGTGTTTTTTGTGACTATTAGTCTGTTTGCTTGAAATTCGAATAGAGGAGCAAAAATTATCCAGCAATAGTAATTGGAAAAAGTTTTAGCTGGAACAGCATACCAACTGTAGACATATTCGAAGTCATTAATCAAGTAGGCCGAATAATCTTCCAATATTATCAATACAGAAATTGCAGTTGCTCCCAAAAACAACCATCTTATCCCAATAGATAATTCGCGATATGGATTATTCGATATTTTCAAGACCCAATATTGATATGGGTTAACTAAACAAAGGTACTAAGGTATTTGAGTTGAACTGTTTTGTTGTTGATCAATGGAACAATATGGGATTAACATAAGGCAAACAAGATGAAGTACTATTCCATTCTTTTTTTACTATTCTTTCTTTTTTCTTGCGGTCAGCCAAATGAACAAAAGGATACTGCAGAACTCACATATCGTGAATTTTACGATTTAATGTTCGAGAACTACGCTAACCGTGTGGAATGGCATGAAGATGATTTTAACCAGGAAGCCAAAGCTCATATCCGAATTTCTAATAGAGGCGAGTGTAAATCTGAGCATTGTGGTCAAAAAACTTTTGTGAGAAATACCAGTACGAATCAATCTATTCGTGTTGTTATAAAGACTTCATTTTCTATTCCGAATACGCTCCCATATATAGCCAATCAGTTCCTCCTTAATCCAGGAGAAGAAGTATATCTAACTTGTACTCAGTTTTGTTTTAACGGAGAGACCTATGGTTTAGATCAATCAATAGTAGTTGCAGAATTCAAAGCAGGTTAGAGCAAATCAAAAGTCTCGATTTCTCTTCTTAATTCTTGGATATCAATTGGCACTACCCCAACATGTTCGCAAACCAAGCCTCCTCCCAAATTGGCCAAGGCAGCTGTTCTTTTAGCATCTAAACCCGCTGCAAGGCCACAAGCGACTATGCTAATCACTGTATCACCGGCACCTGAAACATCTGAGATCTGACGAACATGAGCAGGAATCAAATGCGTATCACCATTGTCTTTGATGAACACACCATGTTCTGACAAAGTAACCATGATCATTTTAGAATCAAGAACTTCTTGCAATGCTTTAGCACCTGCTTTGATTGATTCCAGATCTGTTGGATCGCAATCAATTTCCAAACCCTCTTTTAACTCCTTAAGATTTGGTTTGAACAACGTAGCTCCTTTGTAGTCAAGGAAATTTCTCTTCTTAGGATCAACTACGGTTGGAATGTTAAGTCTGTTTGCTTCAGCAATTGTCTCCGCTATAATTGTTTTATTGATCACTCCTTTATCGTAATCTTCAAAAATCACAGCATCGCACTCTGGAAGCAAGTTCTTAATATGTGCAAGTAAACTCTTCTCTTCCAGTTTGCTTAGGTCTTTATCAGTTTCGGTGTCAACCCTCAGCAATTGGTGAGCACCAGATAAAACTCTTTCCTTTACCGTAGTTTCCCTCTCGGAACTAATAATTACCCCTTTGCTCGGTATACCTCTTTCCTTAAGTCTTTCCAGAAAAAACTCTCCATTCGCATCCTCCCCAACAATGGCACAAGGAATAGGAGTTGCTCCAAGGGCCTGAACATTTAAAGCCACATTTGCCGCTCCACCCAAACGCTTCTCTTTCTTACTTGATAACACCACAGGCACCGGAGCTTCAGGCGAAATTCTGGAAACACTTCCCCATATGTAGGAGTCTACCATCACATCTCCAATAACAAGCACCTTCAGTTTGCTAAAGGCATCAAAAAGTGAAGTGGCGTTTGAAAAATTCATTTAAGAAAGTTTAGCTAATGCTTCTTTTATTCTTTTAATAGCTTCTCTGAGATTTTCTTCTGATGCAGCATACGAAAGCCTGATGCAGTTAGGATCACCAAATGCCTCTCCTGTAACCACAGAAACATGCGCATTATCGAGAATGTACATGCTCAAATCGCTGGCATTATTAATCACCGTTTCTCCATCGGATTTCCCAAAGTATGCACTTACATCCGGGAAAAAATAGAAAGCTCCTTGCGGTACGTTTGTTTTTACTCCGGGAATTTCATCCAATAGCTCCTTTACAAAACCTCTTCTTCTCAAGTACTCTTTGCTCATTTCTTGAGTAGGGCCAAGATCGGTTGTCAAAGCTGTTAAAGCTGCTCTTTGAGCAATACCACAGTTAGCAGAAGTAAATTGACCTTGTACTTTGTTACAGGCTTTGGCCAACCAAAGTGGAGCACCGATATAACCAACTCTCCAACCTGTCATAGCAAAACCCTTTGCCATACCATTCACAGTTACGGTTCTTTCATTCATACCCGGCAATGCACCTATACTGGCATGTGCTCCGGTATAATTGATATGTTCATATATCTCATCCGACACAACAATCAGGTTGTCATGCTTCAAAATTACTTCTGAAAGAGATACTAGTTCATCCTTTGTAAAAACTGATCCAGTTGGATTACAAGGAGAAGAAAAAATAATTGCTTTGGTCTTTGGCGTAATTGCCGCAGATAATTGATCAGCTGTTACTTTAAAATCAGAGTCAATTCCTCCATTAACATAAACAGGAATTCCTCCAGCCAATTCAATCAAAGCAGAGTAACTCACCCAGAATGGTGCAAATACAATTACTTCATCGCCTTCATTAATGATTGCCTGAAAAATATTCGCAATAGACTGCTTAGCACCATTCGATACGACAATTTGATCTGCACGGTAATCCAGATTATTTTCTTTCTTAAACTTGTCAGATATAGCCTGCCTTAGATCGGCATAACCATTTACAGGAGGGTAAGCAAAATACTTACCTTCATCGATGGCGCTCTTTGCTCCTTCTTGAATGTGTTTCGGTGTCTTAAAGTCTGGTTCTCCCAAACTCAAACTGATAACATTGATTCCTCGAGATTTGTATTCTCTGGCTTTTGCTGCCATGGCCAAAGTTGCTGATTCGGCCATGTTTTTGATGCGGTCTGAAAGCATTTCCATTGTATGGAGTTATTCGTAATTGGTTCTTGTCATTATACTTCTCCCCAAGGTAACCTCATCTGCGAATTCCAATTCCCCACCAATCGGTATACCTCTTGCTATGGAAGTCATCTTAACGCCAAATTCTTTTAATTTCTTAGTTAAATAAAAGGCGGTAGTATCTCCTTCCATCGTTGGATTGAGTGCTAAAATTACTTCTTCTATTTTAGGCTCACTATCTTTTATTCGATTTATTAAGGTATCGATATTAAGCTCTTCCGGGCCAATACCTTCTATAGGAGAGATCACACCTCCCAGCACATGATACAAGCCTCTATATTGTCCTGTATTTTCTATTGCTATAACATCAGGGGTGTCCTGTACAACACAAATTGTATTGAGTTCTCTTTTAATGGTTTTACAAGTGCAATCAGAAGTATCAGAAATGATATGACAAGTGCCGCAATATTTGGTTTCTTCTCTAAGTTGATTTAGTGCTTCTGACAAGTTTAGAGTAGCTTCCTTGTCTTGTTTGAGTAGGTGTAACACTAGTCTTAGTGCCGTCTTCTTACCTATTCCGGGTAATTTGGAAATCTCCTCAATTGCGTTTTCTACAAGTTTGGGAGGGAAATTCAAGGTTTCGTCCTGAGATTAAAGAATTACATTACAGTTGCTGTAATACCAGCATCAAGAATATTTTCGCACATTGGGCGTAATTCCTTGAAAGAGCCTGTTTTAACTGTGCACTTTCCTTTATAATGAATGAGTAAAGTACACTGTTCGGCCTGTTCGGCAGTATGTTTACATACCTTGATAAGGATGTTACTTACATGTTCAAAAGTATTCACATCGTCATTGAAAACAACAAGATCACATAAGTCATCTTCAACCGCTGCTTCCATCAACTCTACTGCCTCTTCTTCTTGATAGTTCAAATTCATTGCTTAAGAATTTTGCCAAATTTACTAAAATTTAGTCATACCGACCATTTTGCAATTACTTGTTCTTTTGCTCAATGTTTTCCATTCTCTGCATTAGCACCTTAAGCTGTTCCTCAACAGAATGCACTTTTTCTTCAATCTTCTTAGGAGAATTCAGCTTTTTGCTCACCTTTCCTTTTACCAGCCATAATTCGATCAGGCGGCTTTCATCTATTTCGTAAGATTTAAAACCCGGATTATCAGGTTTAAGCTCACACCGATTATCACAGTTCAGCCTTCCTACCAAAAACACTTCTTTTGTAATGGCCAGCAATACTTCCTCATTCAAGTTTTCATTCAAATCCGAAAACTCAATTTCTTCACAAAAAAGAAAATCACCATGGTGAATCCCTTGCTGATCCACTACCATATGATCTCCGACCATTTCGAAAAGACGCTGTTTTCCTTTTGGAGGATAAGGCAATTCACATTTTGGCAACCGTTCGAGATAATCTCTCTTCTCATGGTTTACCAAATAATTAAGCTGTTGAGCTTGTGATACCAGACTAACCTTACTTGTATCCTTTTGAGCTGGAACACCCTGATGCAAAGCATCTAGTTTTTGATTTACCAGATTAAAGCTGTAAAGCTCTTTTACGGTTAACTCTTTTGTAAGCAATAGGTCAATAGACAAGCCAAAATAATGAGCAATTTCTATCACAGTTTGAATTTTTGGCTCTGCCCTACCTTCTTCGTATGCGCCAACACTAGGCCTGGCCAAATTAAATAATTCAGCAAATTTAGCCTGAGATAGCTTCCTAACAGCTCTAATTCGCTTTATATTCTGTCCAATGTGTGACATATAAAAATAATTGCTAATTTTTTGAGCAACTCTAAAACTTTTTACATATTTGTTCCGTAAACATAGAGTAATTAATTCAAAACATAAACGGTCATGATTAAAAATAAGCCCTTGAGGCACCAATTCAAAAGTTTTAGGGCTCCACCTAATCAGGTCAAATCTTAGCCCAAATGATAGCCTTAAATTTTTAAATTTGATGTTATCAAAAAACAGACAATAAAATCAACTCAAAAATGGATAGCCACTTTCAGAAAGTTAAAAACTACATTATCGACCTCAATTACTCCATTTTATTGGAAGATGAAACAGATGGTCTTATGGTCATTGAAAGCGAAGAAGATGGTATTAAAAACCTAGTATTAGGTATTGAAGAGCCTCTTCTGATAATAGAACAGTCTTTGATCAACTTAAAGGATACTTCAGCAGAAACATACTTACACCTGCTTCAGAAAAACAGAGATATCGTACATGGTGCCTTTGTTGTAGATGAAACTGGTAAGCGTGTAATCTTCAGAGACACCTTACAATTGGAAAACCTTGATTTGAATGAAATTGAGGCCTCTTTTAACTCGCTTGCTTTGGTGCTCAGCGAATACTCAGAGGAATTATTAAATGTTGCAGAAAAATAAAAAATACAGATATGAACATATTCAAAAGAATGTTTAAAATGGGCCAGGCGGAAGCACATTCTGCATTGGATCAATTAGAAAACCCAATCAAATTAACTGAGCAAGGTATCAGAGATCTTAAAAAAGATTTGGATGGTAGCTTAAAGGCTTTGGCTGAAGTTAAAGCAATGGCTATTCGTTCAAAGAACGATCTTCAAACTTCAAAGAACAAGGCAAAGGACTATGAAAATAAAGCCATGTTGCTTTTGAAAAAAGCTCAGAACGGAGACATAGATGCTGCCGAAGCTGACAGATTGGCTAGTGAGGCTCTTGTTAAAAAGGAGGAAGAATTAGAACATGCTACCAGAGCTCAAGAAGAAGTGAATCGTTTTGAAGGTAACATTGGTCAATTAGATCAGAATGTTAAGAAAATCAGAGCAACGATCAGTAAATACGAAAACGAGCTTAAAACACTTAAAGCACGTGTTAAGGTAAGTCAGGCTACCAAAAAGCTTAACAAGCAGATGGCTCAGATTGATTCCTCAAGTACTGTAACTATGCTTGAGCGTATGAAAGACAAAGTAGCACAAGACGAGGCCCTTGCACAGTCTTATGGTGAGATTGCTAATGAAAGCAAATCTATTGATGACGAAATCGACAAAGCTTTAGAAGGTGGTGAAAACCAAGCTAAAGCAGCAGACAGTCTTGCGGCTTTAAAGAATAAATTAGGAATGGAGTAACCCATTCCTAATTTTTCTCAACCAAAACAATCACGGTCATGATTACTCAAAAGTCAAAAAGCTCAAAATACCTCAGCCTCACTTTAGGGATTGCGGTTGCGTTTCTATCCTTATGGCAAATTAGTGGCAGGTCGTTTGAAGTAAACAATCGCCTGAGATATGCAGCTAAAAAAGCTGCTCTTGTGCCAGTCATTTATAGTAGTGGAATGGCAATCATTTCATTGCAAATCAGTCAATGTTTAATTAATCAGTGAGATGAGAAGTTTAAGAATTATGGGAGATTTAATTAAAGTCTTTTTAGCGGTTATAGTTATTGCATTTCTTTTCAGTTTTGTTTTCAGTTTCCTTTTTAAGATAGGAGTTATACTATTAATAGGACTTGGAATTTTATATCTGATCAGAAAAGTGTTTTTAGACTAGCAATGATCAAGTGGTACAAGAGGGTTTATCAAGTTTCAGAAGATGAGAGAGACTCTGATTTAGAGATACTTGAAATAATTGATAAACTCCATGGTTACTTTGATAAGCAATCCAATAAAATATTTGGTGACTTTAAAACGGCAAAAAACCCATATGTATTCCTCAATAGAGGATTCAATAGCTTTACTATTAGCCATACAACGAAACAATGGGGAGCAAAGGATTCAAGAGCTCCAATGGTTACACTAATTGAAGGTCAGATATTTGATTTAGGAGAAAAAAGGCGGATTAAGCTAATTTCACAAATACCAATTCGATGGATTTTAGTTCCCATACTAACACTCTTAGTTATGTACTCTATGGCTCCCTTTTATGCATTCTTTCTAAGTGCTTTAATAGTAGTAAGTATGTACATTTGGATTAGACACTGTGCCAAATTAGACTTAGTAGACGTTGATATAGAGTTATACAAATGTTTAAAGAAATGAATAAATGGGAGTATTTGATTTTCTAAAAAAGAAGAAAGAACCATCATATGATGTTACCAACCTAACTGTAACTGATCTTGATGAAGGCTTCGTATTTGATTACAATCTAAAAAGTTGGGTGGTAAAAGAAGTCTACCAATACGATTGGGGAAAAAATGTTTTTACCAAGGAATATAAGATTGATGCTGGAGACGAGACCGCCTACCTTAGTATTGCCAATGAAGGAGAACTAGATATCAGTGTTTCAAAACCTATTAAAATTCAGCGACTTGGTGATGGATTGCGTGAAGAGATTAGAAAAAATGAAACTGCTCCTGAAAAATTGGAATACGAAGGAGTCACCTACTATCTGGACGAGGATTCAGCAGGTTACTTCAATGACGTTACGGCTAAAAAGTCCGATTGGGAGGAGTTAATAAGCTTTGATTACTTAAATGATGAAGAAACCCTATGCTTAAATATTACTCAATGGGATGAGCGTAATTTTGAGGCATCGGCAGGAAAGGTAATTCAGCCTTATGAGATATCTAATATCACACCGGATGAATAATCATTGTCTTACCTGTTTTCACTAACTTAGAATATTAAGACTGGCTTTTGTCGGCTTAAGCAACATTACACTATATGAAATACGCCAAAACCGCTTTACTTGTAACACTTCTTATAGCTATTTCCAGCTGTGGTGGCAGAAAGGAAAAATTCATTAAAAACCCTGTTGATGATATTGTCAGAGACATGCCTCCCGAAAAAGTGTTCTCTATAATCTTGTACGACATGGAGGTGGAAGGTAATTTCATTGAACACTTCTCTCATAAATACCGAATTATAGAAAATGATGCTGATGGTACACCAAAAGAAAGAACTACTGAGTGGATGCCGGTTTCTGAAAGTTATTTCAAACAGCACGTTGATGACATGGGCATGGAACTCGTTTCCCGTGGAGAAGATGGAAAGCTGGTGAAAGATATAAGCCCTCCAGGATACAATAACTATGTCGGTAATGAGCGATATGGCCAATGGGTTCAGCGAGATGGCGGAAGCTTTTGGGAGTTCTATGGCAAGTTCGCCTTCATGTCTTCTATGTTTAACATGTTTACTTATCCGGTAAGACGATCTTACTACAATGATTACAGAGGGAATTATTATGGAAGAGGTCGTGGATATTATGGTCCTCGTACATCAACAGGAGGTTCTTACTATGGAACCAATAGCAACTACAATCGCACATCAAGGTCAAATTCTACATGGAGTAACAATAGGTCAAATTTCAAAAACAGAGTAAACAAACGGACATCAAGATCAAGCAGTTCTACCTCCAGAACTTCACGTTCTTCATCAAGGTACCGAGGCACAAGTTCACGCTCAAGGGGTGGAGGATTCGGCAAATAATCATCAACCAAGGAAACTAAAACCATGCATTATCTAGACGGAATTCTTTATTCAATCTTATACTTAGCAGCCTCCTTTATCCTCTTCTATATTGGCAAGGTAGCTTATCAGCTTTTTCATCCAAAAATCAAAGTTGGAGAAGAGTTGGTAGAGAAAGATAACTTTGCTTTTTCTGTAGCCTATGTGGGCTACTTTATTGGTTTAGTCATAGCACTTGGTTCAGCCGTTTATGGTGAATCCAATGGATGGGAAACAGATTTGATGGATATGGGAGTCTATGGACTACTTACCATTCTATTGATGAATCTATCTCTGCTTATCAATGACAAATTGATATTCAGTAAGTTCAGTATTAGCAAAGAAATACTAGAAGACAGGAATACTGGGGTTGGTGTGCTTGAGGGTGCAAATGCTGTAGCAACCGGACTTATTGTTCTAGGTGCCATTCATGGTGATGGACATGGCTTTGGTGGCCCAATAATTACTGGCGTTTTATACTGGTTATTAGGACAGCTATTATTATTTATAGCATCGAAAGTTTACAGTGCAATCACTCCTTACGATGTACATCAAGAAATTGAAAAAGACAATGTTGCTGTAGGCATTGCAATGGCAGGCGCAATGATTGCCATTGCAAACCTGATCAGATTTGCGCTAATGCATGACTTTGAAAGCTGGATTATTACCGTTGAAGATGTAGCCATTGATGTGGCAATAGGCTTGGCCTTCCTTCCATTGGCAAGGGTACTTACGGATAAGATTTTACTCCCAGGAAGAAAATTAACGGATGAAATAGTAAATCAGGAACACCCAAATAATGGCGCTGCTTTAATTGAAGCCTTCGCCTACATTGGCGGTTCTGTATTAATTACCTGGGCACTGTAAAAACACCCACCTCTGACTCCTCCAAGGAGGAGAAACTTGTAGTCAGTTATTCGTACCATATTGTTTTATGAAACAACTAAACTACTTCAAATGTACAAATCTCCCCTCCTCGGAGGGGTTAGGGGTGGGTCATTGAAACGCAAAATCATTCCATATAATCCAATTCTTAAAGAAAGAGCGAAAGAACTCAGAAAAACTATGACTATTGCCGAAGCAATGGTATGGAAGTTTCTGAAAGGTAAACAAATGCTCGGCTATACATTTAATCGTCAAAGACCTATTGATCAATACATAGTCGATTTTTATAGCAAAGACTTAATGCTGGCAATAGAAGTAGATGGGATTAGTCATGATACCCCAGAAGCGCAAGAAGCGGATTTGGCAAGACAACAAAAACTCGAGCATTTAGGCGTTCAATTTATACGAATCCGAGATGAAGACATTAAACATGATCCGAACATAGGTTACCATATTATTCATGATTGGATCAAAAATTTTGAACAAGCGAATCATGGTAAATCATTGCCTGGTAGATTAGAATAAGAATGTCAAAATCCAACATACTCAAGCTAGCTCTTTTTGCCACAGGCCTTTCAGGCATAGTGGCGGAGTATGTTTTATCCACTCTTGCTACATACTTCTTAGGTGATTCTGTATTTCAGTGGACCATGATTGTTTCAATCATGCTGTTTTCGATGGGACTGGGGAGCAGAATCAGTCGCTATATATCTGGGGATCTTCTCCAGCGTTTTATCTATATTGAATTTACACTTTCTCTACTTACCGCTTTTGTTTCTGTTATTACCTATTTAACCTCAGCCTACTACGGAGACAATACCATAATCATTTACGGACTCAGTATCCTTGTTGGGCTGTTGATTGGTATGGAAATTCCAATCGTAATGAGACTAAACAATGAGCATGAAGAACTAAAGATCAACGTATCTTCTGTAATGGAAAAAGACTACTATGGCAGTCTTCTTGGTGGTGTGTTTTTTGCTTTTATCGGCTTGCCCTATTTAGGGTTAACTTATACGCCTTTTATTCTTGGTACTATCAATTTCCTTGTTGCCTGTCTGTTAATCTATATCCTGTGGAAATCAATCAGTCCTAGGTATCGAAAACGCTTAATTGTTATGATAGCTGGGGTTATCATAGTAATTGGTACCGGAGCCATTTGGGCAAAACGTATAATCGATTTTGGTGAGGAACTGAGATACAAGGATCGCGTTATCTTCTCGGAGCAAACAAAATATCAGCGAATTGTAATCACTCAATCTAAGGAGGCCTACTGGCTTTTCATCAATGGCAATCAGCAGTTAAGTTCTATCGATGAAGTGATGTACCATGAGCCTTTAGTACACCCCGTTATGGGCTTACTTAAAGAGCCAAAGCAGGTACTGGTAATGGGTGGAGGTGATGGAGGTGCCGTAAGAGAAATTCTCAAATATCCATCAGTAGAAAAAATCACTTTGGTTGATTTAGACCCAAGAATGACTGAATTGGGAAAAAGTCAGGATTGGTTAGTTCAAATGAACCAAAATGCGTTGAACAATCCCAAAGTTGAAATTGTTAATGCTGACGGATATACCTGGCTGGAATCAAATAATGAGTATTACGATGCAGTGATTATTGACTTACCAGACCCTAAAACCATTGAATTGGGTCGATTGTATTCTTATGAGTTTTATCAGCTTTGCTACAATCATTTGAGGCCTAATGGAGTAATCACTACTCAAGCAGGTTCTCCTTACTATGCTGCCAGAGCATTCAATTGCATTGATCAAACCATTACAGAAGCAGGATTCACTACTGTACCATTGCATAATCAGGTGGTCACTCTCGGAGAATGGGGCTGGGTTTTGGGTGTAAAAGGAGGACACAAGGAAGAAGTAAAACAAGCACTTCAGTCCTTGCCTTTTGATGGAATCTCAACTGAATGGATCAATACAGAGGCTATGACCTTGATGACTTCTTTTGGTAAAAAGGTTTTTCCGGATGACGATAAACCTGTAGAAATTAACCGTATTCACAACCCTGTACTCTACAAGTACTACCTTAAAGGGAAATGGGATTTATACTGAGATTACACGTCAAAATCTCCGAAATCCATATCACCAAAATCAAACCAACTGTCTGATCCGGCATCGGACACGGAATCAAACGCATCAACTTCTCCCAGTCCATTATCAACTGAATCAAAGTCCATATCTGCATTGAACAGATCGGCATCACTCGCATCTATGCCTTCAGCTCCAATCGAACCTAATACATCCGCACCTTCTCCAATCATGGTCACATCACTCACATGCATGTGATGATCATGAAGGAGCTCTGACCAAAGAAAACTGTAAAGTAGAATATCCCCAAAACCATAGTACCCATCAAACACAGGGTCATATTCTCTCGTTGGATTCTTTCTCCTGCCTTTAGAAACAGGTCTTCGGTCTTTAGACTTGGGCATAACTACCCTCTTATCCATTTTAATTTTTACATCATCTATTCTGATATGCTTTCTTACTCGGAGCCCTAAATCATTGACAAAAGTTTCAAAAGAAAGGTATTGTTCCTGAATAAACTGATCGAGTACATCCTGCCCCGCAAAACGTGTTTTCATCTTAGCTCTGACACTCTCCTCATTTTCACCCTCTTTCATCCTGAACTCCTTCATCAAAGCATTGATCTTGATTTCTATCGGGTAAGCTCCCACTGCATGGGTTCTATTAATATCAATTTCGATTAAGTAAATGAAATTCCTATCATCATGTTCTAAAACCAACTGGAGCGTTTGAAAATGGTGCGACATGGCATCATTAATGGTCAACTCATAATTGTCCAATGCATCTTTTAGGTCATCTTTCTTTCCTTCTTTATCATAGTAAATATCAATGTCATCATGTGAAAGCCGAATAATATTATTGATATCTATTTCCCAGAAAAGACGATTGAGTTGCTGCAATACTGAAACTGCTGTGAAGGTTTCATGCTCTATTTTCTTTGAAGTTGCCCCGGAGGTTAGAAAGTGTAGCAGTTTTCCAAAAACCTGATCTGGTTCTACTCGCTCTATCTTGGTAAGTTGAGATGGGTCTATGGACAGTCTTGCACTAAAATACATATTGAGGTTCTTGTTGTAGTTATGAATTCAAGATAGCAACAACCAATATTTCTCACCACTTTTTTGTCATAGAATAAGCCCGCTTAAACTAACTATTTACCTAATAGTTTTGCCGCCTGAATTCCAGAGTCTATAGCTTCAAAAAGAAGGGGTAATCTGGCATTATCAACTCCAGCAAAAGTCATATTCTCGAAAAGTCTACCATTATTCTTGTCATTAAAAAGGTACCCTGGTTTTGGTATTGGCATGGCATGCCCTATAACCTTTATAAACACCTGTTCGATTAGACTCTCAATAGATGACTCAAAGTATTGATTGAGATAACCCAGTGTTTTTTCAACAATCACCTCACGGTTGGCTTCAACATTTTTAAGGTCATTTCGAGATTCAGGAGATAAGCAATAATAAGCAGTTAATACCCTATGATTTGGGTGCTCAGCGTTTTGCATATCCGAATCAACAAAGCCCATAAAAGTCTGATCTTCCATCAGCATTTCATTTTGCCAATAGCCTTTCTTTGGAATTTCATTCTTCACAATAAAATTAACTACCAGCCAGGGAGCATAAGTATTAGACTTAAAGAAATCATATTGCTCTGGCATAATGTATTTAAGGGCATGCTTTTGCCCCGCATAAATCACCCTGTCAGAATCAACCTCTTTAACAATTTGGTTTTCTACATCAATAATTTCGGTTGAAAAACCCTTTGTTGTTTTCTCAACAGACTTTACCAGATGCCTTGTTTTCAATTGCTCATCAGGTAGTCCACTTGAAAGCTTCTTAATAAAATAACCATTCCCATCTGGTGGGGAAAAAAGGTCCACAACTTGGGCATCATAAGGACGGCAGGTGAAATAATGGATACCAGACAGTGCTGAAACCTGTTCACTAGTTCCTCCCCAATCATCTAGCATATGATAATCCAAACCTCTTTTGAACTCAGGTGTAAGTTCTAATTTGCTATTTAAAAAGTCATAGAATGTAACTGAATTGAGACTTCGATGCTCTTCTTTGATCAAAGGAGTTGGCATAGGCATCTGTCCTTTATATGAACCCAACAGGTACTGAAATCGCTCCTTAAGCTCACCATCTACCAGAACATCAGACCTGAACTTTCCATTTTCGAAACACCTGTTTTTTCTCGCATGAGGAATTATATATTTCTTATCCTTGAAAGACCAGCTCTTCTTCCATTCCTGAAATTCAATTATTCCCAAATCATCCATCATTCCCAACACATCATCTCCGTAATAAGATGGATAAGCCAAATCATAGTGTGCTCCTTGAGCAAAACTGATTCCGTTGTATGATACAGAAGAAGATGTACCTCCTAAAGAGTCTGATAATTCACAAAGTAAAAAATCGTCTCCTTTTAGATAATTTGCAGCACTTAACCCGGCTATTCCACCACCAACAATCAAAGTGTTTACTCTTGGGCTTTTCTCCTTGGGAAAGCTTTGACTTTTAAAAATCAGATGTCCAGTATGAATATCCGTATGAACCGTAATTGGAAACTCAGTACCGTCACTGCTCCAATCACAAGATTGAAGAATTACCGGCAAAGTTGCCAATGAGGATAGACGTAAAAATTTTCTTCTCTTCATCCTTTATTGTACCACAGAGCTTCACAAAGTTTTAAGAGCATCGTTGATTTTTTTACTATCGAAGCGTGTAGTTTCCATTCAGGTAATATTTATACAAAATCGGATTACTCATAGTATTAACTTCATTGTTCGAAACAACTCTGGTCGCTTTCCCGAAACTCATCATCATTCTCATGGCATCATTATTTAACCATTTTGTACGATAATTGGAAAACTCACTACCCATAAGCTGTTCTTTAAGCATTGCTTTAGTTGTTCCTTTAGCGCCTATGGTCCACGACCACTCCCCCAATGTTAATACCTGATTGTGATAAACAAACGTGTTAAAACCTGCTGATTGAATCGTTCTTTGCACTATTTCAAAAGCATCTGTTGCAAAGTAGGGACTTCCAGATTGAGTAATCATAAAACCATTCTGATTCAGACTTTTCTCCACCTGTTCATAAAACTCTATGGTGTAATATTGATTTCTCTCTAAATCAATAGGATCGGCAACATCTATAAAAACCAGGTCATACTTTTGCTTTACAGAAGACAGGAAATTAAAGACTTCTGTTTCCTTCAAGTGAATGTCTATTCCTCCTCTTTTCCAATTATACTGCCTAAAGAGTGTCTCATTTTGAGCCAGTTTATAATACTCAATATCCACCGGAATTATATCAACCTCTCTGATTTTTGCCCTTTCCAATTCATGCATCAACATTCCATTCTCTCCCCCAATGATCAGCACTCTTTCCTTTTTATCGGCCAATTCAAGTACAGGATAAGTAAATGGTTCATAAAACAGCCAGTAATCTATTGAACTAAATTGATTGATGCCATCAGTATAAAACCAATGATTGCCCTTCCACTCCGTTACATCAATTTTCTGAAGATCTGTCTCCACAGATAAAACCACCTTATCATCATACCTTGACTGGCTATCAAAGAATTTAGGTGCTTCATAAAAACTTGTTGATACCACGAAAATCGCTGCTAAAGAAACCCCCAGAACTGATAGTACTTTCTGCTCTCTCCAAAAAAAAGCAACAAGACCCAGAGCAAAATACAGCACTAAAAATATACTAAGATTGTGCTGTTTTGACCAAAAACTGAGCACAAAGCCTACTACCATAAAAGGTATTGCGATCAGCTTTGTCCAATCAGGAGTGCTAGAACTGATCGGATATTTAAGTAATGATCTGGCAGATATACCCAATACCATAATTGAAGCATAGGTAATAAACTGCGGAGAAGACAATTGAGAATAAGCCCAGTAATCAAATTTGAACCAAGCCAGAGGTAACAACAAGAGAACAAATGCAAAATACTTGAGTGCCTTAGTTCTACTCCAAAACTTATTGGTAAGATAAAAGGAAACAAAAAACAGAAGAAGATATAAAGAATGATCTATCGCAGGTTTTTCAAAAAAGTATTGTGCCAGCTTTATAGGGTAGGCCAGACAATACCCCACAAGCAGGGCGCCTATTAGCAATACGTTTCCTTTCAGAATATTTACCACTACTCTTCCTTTCTGTCCTTTTTCTTTCTACTGCTCAGTTCTGATTCAAAACCACCGGCAATAATACCCGCAGGTAATGCAAACAAACCTACACCTAATATTGCTATTACTGCACCTAAAAGTTTACCCAAAGCAGTAACAGGGTAAACATCTCCGTATCCAACTGTAGTCAAAGTAGCAACCCCCCACCACATGGTTTCTGGAATGCTCTGAAAACCTTCCTTATCCGGTTCATATTCTATGTAATACATTAGTGTAGAAGCAAACACCAGCATGATAATCAGAAGAGTCAATGTTACGAGCAATTCCTCTCTTCTTTTCTTAATCACTGTTGTAATCAAACCGAAAGCCAATGAATATCGTCCTAGTTTAAAAATTCTAAATAGCCTAAATAGCCTTAAAACTCGTACAATACGTCCATCTGCATGGTTGATCAGGAATGGCAAATAGAACGGTACTATTGCCAGAAGGTCAATAATAGCTTCTACCGAAACCATGTATTTGAGCCTTCCCCAAATAGGGTGCTTATATTTTTCTAAAGCCGTGCATGCCCAAAGCCTTATAAGGTATTCGATACTAAAAACTACAACCGACCCAATTTCAAAGTATTCAAATGCCAATTCATAGTCATTGTGTATTGAATCTACAGTTTCCAGAATCACGGCAACCACGTTTAAAAGAATCAGTGCCATGATAAACTTATCAAACCCTTTGCTCAAGGCATCTTCCGATTCAGCTTTATCAAGTGTTTTAAGTATTTTCTGTTTGGTTGATTTACCCATTTTGGAAAGATAAAACTTTATGAGGCTTTGGTAGCTCTCAAAAATTCAATGATATTGAAAGTTAAGCAAAAGCTGATATTTCATGAACCCAGGTTTGGTGATCGGTTTGATAGCCGGATACTTTGCGTTATTAGTAGTTGTAGCTCGTTTAACTTCTAAAGGAGCCACCACAAGCACCTTTTTTACCGCTAACAAACAATCTCCATGGTATCTGGTGGCTTTCGGAATGATTGGTGCTTCACTATCTGGGGTTACCTTTATTTCAGTTCCCGGAGAAGTTGGAAATAGCTTCTTCTCTTACTTTCAAATGGTACTGGGCTACCTACTCGGTTATTTCGTTATTGCAAAAGTACTGCTGCCTTTATACTATAGATTAAATCTGGTTTCTATCTATGGCTACCTGCATGAGCGTTTTGGCTTCTGGTCTTACAAAACAGGTTCTGCTTTCTTTCTGCTCTCACGAACGATTCAAGCAGCATTCAGGCTTTTTCTCGTAGCGATTGTTCTTCAAACTGCTTTATTTGACAGTTTTGGTGTCCCTTTCTGGGTTTCTGTTGCAGTAACTATACTGCTAATCTGGATCTATACTTTTCAAGGGGGAATCAAAACCATTGTATGGACTGACACGCTTCAGACTTCATTCTTGTTGATTGCAGCAACGGTAACCATTTACATTATTACTAAAGAACTAGGATGGAGTTTTTCTGAAACTGTCAGCCAAATCCAATCAAGTGAACTTTCCAAGACCTTCTATTTAGATTGGGGAAACCCCAAATTCTTTCCTAAGCAATTTATTACAGGTGCCCTTATCGCTATTGTTATGACGGGTCTGGATCAGGATATGATGCAAAAGAACCTGACTTGTAAATCATTAAAAGACGCTCAGAAAAACATTTTTTGGTTCAGTATTATACTTGTTATTGCCAACATCCTGTTCCTCAGCCTTGGAGCTCTCTTATATTTCTATGCTGAACAAAATGGTATACAAGTTCCTGCCAGAACCGATGGGTTATACCCACTATTAGCGCTCAATCATTTAGGTACATTTGCAGGGGTAGTATTCTTACTTGGTATCATTGCAGCCGCTTACTCAAGTGCCGACTCTGCCTTAACTGCACTCACTACTGCTTTTTGCGTAGATTTTCTAGAGTTTGACAGAAGGGAAGAAAAAAACAAAAAAGGAATTCGCCTTCGAGTTCATATTGCATTCTCTCTACTATTGTTTACTATCATTCTGATTTTCAATGCCATTAATGATGACAGCGTAATCAACTCTATTTTCAAAGCTGCAGGTTATACCTATGGCCCTCTTCTTGGTTTGTTCTCATTTGGACTACTTACGAAAAGAAATATCCGAGATCGATATGTCCTGCTCATTTGTATTATGGCTCCTTTAGCCTCCTACTTTATCGACCAAGCAGCGGGAGGTTGGTTTGGCTTCTTTGTTCTGGCACTCAATGGAGCTCTGACATTTCTTGGTTTACTAGCCATTTCTACAAGCGATCAACAGAAATAACCATTTAATACTTGTCAAAAACCGATAATCATTCCTCTTCCTTCGTCAAGGGTAAGAATCTATACTTTTGTTATAAACAAGTTGAAGTATGGTTGTCCAGATAAAGCCCTCCTCACTTAGGTTTTTACTCTTTTTAATCGCTACTGCTTTTATCTTGAGCATTAGTTTCTGGTTGATGCAATCTGATCGCTTTGAGCTAAACAAAGGAATACTTGCAATTGGAAGCTCTCTTGATATCGTAGTGTTGATTCCATTGGCTTATTACTTTGCCATTCGAAAAACATCAATATCCAGGCTCAGTGTAGTTCCCATCTCAGTGCTATGTCTGATTATAGCCTATCAGGTTATTCCTAAAGAGCACCAAACCGCGCTCTCCTATTTAGAATTTTTACTTGCTCCCTTAGAATTAGTCATCATCGGCCTGCTAATCATTAAAGTCAGCAAAGTATCAAAATCAGTTCTTAAGTCTGGCCATAGTCTAAGCACATTTCCAGAAGTTTTAAAAGAAATATTAATAAGCAAAGGAGCTTCTTCAAGACTAGCAAACATTGTCACTACTGAAGTATCATTGTTCTATTACACTTTTGCGGGGTGGAAAAAACCAACATTGCTACAACCAGGTGAATTCTCCAATTACAAAACTTCAGGGTACAAAAGTATTTTTGTTCTTATCTTTTTTTTACTCCCTGTAGAAACTTTTGTGTTACATTTCTGGCTCGCCTCTTACAGTGAAGCTCTTGCCTGGGTTCTTACTGGCATTAGCATCTACAGTCTTTTCTTTATTCTAGGAGATAGAAACGCTATATATCATAGATCAAATTCATTAGGTGAAAATGCTATTTTTCTCAAAACAGGCATAAGGTGGAAAGTTGAGCTTCCATATGAACAAATAGAGAATATAGAATTAAGAGAGGGTGACGAATCAAAAGAGAAGTTTCTAAACCTTAGTTCCTTTGGTGATGGTAATGTGGTGCTCACTTTGAAAAAACCAATAGAAGTCATAGGCCTCTATGGACTTAAAAAAACTACAAACAAGTTCGTTCTTTCAATTGATCAGCCAAAAGAATTCGCTACTCTATTATTGACCCACGTTGGCTAATCCACGCTGGTTTTCAACCACATAAGAGAGATTACAGACAATTTACTATCTTTGGGATAAGGATAGATATTTAGCATTTCCAAAAACCTCAGTTTATATCCTTAACCCAACCATTTTATTCATTCAATCTTAAACAATGAAAAAGACTATTTTATCATGTGCTATGATATTTGCTTTTATGGCGTGTCAAAGCAACTCAAAAAGTGAAGAATCGGGAAATTTAACCGAAGAAGAACAAACCGTATTGGCAGACTCTATTGCCAACGAAATCGAAGAATCAATTCAGGTTTTGAAAGAGCAAACTGAAGAAGCTAAGAAAGAAATCGAAAGTTTATTAGAAGGAATTTAATATGCAGTCCAATATGAAAAAGCTAAAATATTATATACTAACCGCCATTTTCCTACTTGCCATAGCATCAACAGAAGTTAGTGCCCAAAGCAACAAAGTAAGAGAAAAGGCCAAACAAGAAAAGGCTAAAGGAAAAGATAAAGCTAAAAACGCGAGAGATAAAGGGCAAAAAGGAAAGGAAAAAGCGGAAGAGGCAAAACTGAAGGCCCAGGAAGGGAAAGAAAAGGGTAAGGAAAAAGCTAAAGAGGTCAAAGAAAAAGCAGAGGATAAAAAACAAAGTGGAAAAGCAAAAGCAGAAGAAGCAAAGGAAAAAACTAAAAGCAAAGGTAATGCTTACGGACGCAACAAAGGAGGACTCAGTGGAAAAGAGTTTGGCAAACTAAGGTCTTCCGAGGCCAGAAATAAAGTGAAGGAAAAACTCAAAGAGGAAGAAGATTCCATTGAAGAAGCAGAAGGAGTTATCGAAGAAGAACGAGAGAAGATAGCCAAAGCCAAGGATAAAGTAAAAAAGGAAAAGGCTTCTAAAAAACTATCTGAAAAAACTGCCAAAGAAAAAGAAGAGCGAATCAAAAAAGCAGAAGAAAAGCTTGCTGAAATCGAAGAAGAAGTGAAGTCGAGAAAAGAAAAAGTAAAGCAAGTAAAGGAGGAAATTGAAAAAGAGGAAAAGGTTAAAAAGAGCTAATTCTTATTTTCAAAAAAATAATAAGCCATGCAGTAGTGCTGCATGGCTTATTTATAAGTATCCGTTATTTAACAATTCGTTTTCTCAGTTTCAGAGCAGCCACCTTTCTACGTCTACGCATGTTCAAGGTCTCCACTGCTAAAGAGAAGAATACTGCAAAATAGATGTATCCCTTTGGAATGTGCTGACCTATTCCTTCCAATACCAACATAAACCCAATCAGAATCAAAAATGACATAGCGAGCATTTGTAGAGATGGGTTCTTATTAATAAAATTACTGATCCTGCCAGCAAAAGTCATCATTACTATCATGGCTATTACTACGGCAACAATCATAATAATGATCTCCTGAGTAAGTCCAACAGCTGTCAGTATGGAGTCGAAAGAGAATACCATATCCAAAGCGACAATCTGTAGGATTACCTTAGCCATTGAAGTTGCCGTTTTCTCCTGTTCTTCATCGTCATCAACTTCAAGGGACTCATGAATTTCAGTAGTACTCTTTCCAATCAAGAAAAGACCTCCAACAATAAGGATTAAATCTTTAATACTTATCTCATACTCGAAAGCTGTGAAAAGCGGTTCTGTAAAACCAATAATCCAACTAATCCCCAAAAGCAAACCTATTCTCATGGCAAGTGCCAGAAGCAGACCAAGGTTTCTGGTTTTTGCCTGCTTCTCCTTAGGCAGTCTGTTTGATATTATGGATATAAAAATGATGTTATCAACACCTAGTACAATTTCGAGAAAAGTAAGTGTCAATAAGGCAATAATACCTTCAGAGGTAAGTAAGACTTCCATTGATGTATGAAAAAGTTGATTGAAATATTATAAGGTAAATATATGAGATTTTATAGCGCTAACTCTTCGGTAGGGTCCCAGTATATTTCTTTAAAGTTCTGAATTTTGTCATTAACAACTTTTACGCCCTCTGCTTCAAGTCGTTCCTGCATTGGGTTAACCGTACCAAAGTGCTGTTTACCGGTTAATACACCTGCTCGGTTTACTACTCTATGCGCGGGAACATCTTCATGTATACCTGATGCGTTCATTGCCCATCCTACAATTCTGGCACTTCCTTTTGTCCCTAAATAATGAGCGATTGCCCCATAACTAGTTACACGACCATAGGGGATTAATCGAGCAACATCATATACATTATTAAAGAAGTTGGTGTGATCTTTTGCCATGGTTGAAACTAATAAAAAAGTCCCAACCAACGGAAGGGACTTTCAATATTTTGAATGCCTTCAGACATTAACCTCCACCTGCAAATAGGCCAAGTACACCCATCATGTTAAGCAATACCAATAGAATTACTATTGGACATACAAAGCGGATAAAGAACACAAATGCATTAGAAGCAAAAGTTCCAGCAGTCCATTTAGAACCTCTGTCAATCTCTGATACTATATTGCCGATTGGCATTTTCCAGGCTACATATATACAAGTAACCAGTGCCACAATCACAATAAAGAATGTTCCGAAGAAATAATCTAGAATATCCATAAAGCCATTGTAAGTACCACCGAAGATGGTCACACTCATTTCAGAAAAGAACTTAGACCCTCCAGAAGAAAGTGCTGATGGTATACCTACAAGAAATAGTGCAATACCCACAGTCCAGGCCGACTTTTTACGGCTCCACTTTTTCTCATCCATAAAATAAGAGGCTGGAACTTCAAGCATCGAAATAGAAGATGTCAATGCTGCTACAGTAAGTAAAAGGAAGAAGAAAGCTCCAATAATAGCCCCTCCAGGCATGTTAGAGAATATTTCTGGAAGTACCTGGAATACTAAAGTTGGTCCTGCTTCTGGTGATTTTCCAAAAGCAAATACAGCAGGGAAAATCATGAAACCAGCTAGCAAAGCTACACCTGCATCCATAAACCCAACCCAAACACCACTACTTACAATATTAGAATTCTTTGGAAGGTATGAACCATAAGTTACCATAATACCCCATCCAATACTCATTGAGAAAAACGCCTGACCCAAAGCGGCCAGAATAGTGTTTCCGGTAATTTTACTAAAGTCAGGATTTAGATAAAAATCAACTCCCTTCATAGCACCCTCTAATGTTAAACTTCTGATTGCTACAACTGCAATCAGAATAAACAAAACAGGCATTAAAATTTTTGCTGCTTTTTCTATGCCGCCAGAAATCCCCTTATTAACAATAAAAATCGTTACCAAGGTAAACAAGCCCATCAAGGGGATTGTATAGGCAGGGTTTCCAGCAAAATCTGAAAACGAACCTGTAGAGCCTGACAGAGATTTGCCGATATATCCGATAGTCCAACCAGCAATTACTCCGTAATATGAAAGCACAAAAAAGCTAACTAAAACAGCCAGAATTGCACCCACTCCCATAAAGAAAGGATTGGCTCCTGTATCTTTAAAAGCACCTATGGTACTCTTTTTAGTGAAACGACCAAAGCCCATTTCCGTGAATAAAAGCGGGATTCCGATCAGAATCACACAAGCCAGGTAAACTAGTACGAAGGCTCCACCTCCGTTTTCACCTGTGATATACGGAAAACGCCAAATGTTTCCCAATCCGACCGCTGAACCAGCTGCAGCCATGATGAATCCAAACTTGGATCCCCACTGCCCCCGGTTGTCGGAAGAAGTACTTATTGCCATAGGATTAGTATTTTAAGGTTTAGTTGAGATTAAAAAATAACAGACCAATATATCCAAAATATAACAGAGTACAATCTGGATTTATACAAACCAAAGAGCGAAGCAGTTTATTTGATTGAAAAAACTATGGTTTGCCAAACATTGTAAACCAAAACCAGACTCAAGACCAGAAAGCACAGACTTAGAAAAGAAAGAATTGGCACGGTAGTTGGCCAACAGATTGGCAATTAAAAACTCGACCAATTCAATGAAATACTGTCATACTTTCACCAAGCTGTCATTGCTCATCTGTGCACTTGCACTCATTACTTCATGTGGAAAGGATAAAGTTGATCCCGAACCAGATTTAAGTATTAATTCAAGTGATAATTTCGAGATCATTTCCAAGTATGGAAACGGATGGATCAAAGAAGCGGTGAAAAAGAACCCATCAGGCACCACAAAATCAGCCTTTGAGTACCATGAAAATGGATACATAAAACGAGCTAATATTTATCGATCCGTTCCTCAACACTATTTGTTTTCCACTTTAGAAAGGGATGAAATCAATCAGCCACTGAGTTCAAAGTACTATTATCCAAATGGGGACACTTTTTTATCCATAGTGTATGAAAATGGACAGCCTTCAAGCAAAACTCTTTATTCAGAGAATGGAAACACAACTATTTCTCAATATCAAAATGGCAGAATTTCAACCATTGAAAAAGAGGATGCAGTTAGCGGGCAAATCACGAAAGTCGAGTATAGCTACTCCGATCAAAAGAGGACGCTTACTATTAAGTCAGGTGACAACGTGTTACACAACGAGGAATTATCGCTTAGCGAAGATCTTGGATCAGGGCTAAATACAAATGAAGATTTAGCTTTATCAAGGTTCATTCCATATCAAACTCCAAATGAAATTAACATCTCATCCGCACAATCTTCTTCTTTTAGCTGGAAGAGGACTATTGACCCTTTTGATTCATTTATTCCTGCACCTGTGGTATATGACAAGTGGCTACAACCCAAAACAGCTGCAATAGATGTAAAATTTATTGCCAATGGCAACATTTATAGAAGTATTGCAGAACAGTACCCATTCGTAGAAAAAAGGGCTTTGTTATTAGGCTTTTTAGCGGTAGATAAGAAATATACTCTGTCTCCTGAAATAGCAACGAAAGAGGATATAGGTAAACAACTAAGAGACAATCTTGAACAATTCACCAACTTGTATGGAGATGAGTTCAACCATGAAAAGTTTTCTGGAAAGTACTTTCTGGCTGTAGCAACACTCCGCAATATGCCAACAGATACTAAGGTAAGTGAGCAAATCGAGGAAATTGCTCGTAAACATGCGTTGTGGTTAGTAACAGGTGAGAGTTTTTACAATATTACAGATACTGAAAAAGAGCTTCTTTCAAGTGTGTTTTTTGAACTGAAAGTACATTCTTCTTTACTGAACAATGTAAACGGAATTGTCATCTCCAGCTATGAAGATTACGAAGAGGCTGTTGAAACTGTCAATAATGCTCCCTCAGATATAATTCAATGGGGATTTAAAAAATACTCTGCAGTTGCTATAAACAACTAAGCTCCAATTTGCTCTACAAGTACGGCTATACCTTCTTCGAATGAGTGGGGGGTATAGCCGAGCTTATCAACTGCCTTGTTTATAAGCAGGCCTGTTTTTGCAGGCCTTTTCGCTGTTTGGCTAAAAGTAGAAGCATCTGCACGCTCCATTGTAGAGCTATCCAGGTTGAAATACTCAACTGTTTTTAATGCCATCTCATAAGGAGTCAACAGATCCTTCCCACATATATTAAAAACGCCTTCTGCTCTTTTATCGGCAATAAGATAACACCCCATGGCAAGATCTTCAGCCAAAGTCGGGCTTCTTAGTTGATCATCAACCACCTTAATCTCTTTACCCTCTTCGAGGCTCTTTTTCACCCAAAGCACAATATTCGACCTGCTCATATCATGTGCTATTCCATACACTAAAACTGTTCGTACTATTGAATATTGGATGGTAGATGCTAATAGAAGTTCTTCAGCAACTAACTTACTTTCTCCATAGTAACTAATTGGATTGGGAGTAGCTTCCTCATTGTATGGTCCCTCTTCTCCATCGAATATAAAGTCAGTAGAAAGGTGAATCAGAAATGAACCTGTCTGTTCACACGCCTCAATCAGATATTTTACTGCATCTACATTCATTTTCCAACAATCTTCGCGCTCAGTTTCGCACAGGTCAACGTTGGTCATGGCCGCAGTATGAATAATTACATCTGGTTGGTATTGATTGACCACAGCAAGCACCTGCCTCCTGTCAGTAATATCCATCAGCTCAAAGCTGTATTTGTCTTCAGGATATGGTAATCTGTTACCTCCTCTGGCTGTTGCTGTTAACTGATCTTGGCTTTTATCAAGAATAAGCTTAACGAGCTTTTGGCCCAAAAGTCCATTACAACCGGTGATAAGTATATGCATTGTGTCTATTTATTCTTTGGTGTAATCAACACCATACTTTTCTGAAATCTCAGATTTTTTCATGGAAATCACTTTCACCTTCATTCTGATTTCTGAAAGTGGTCGGTCCCTTTCGTTTGTTTCTACTCCTGCAATCTTATCAATTACATCAAGACCTTCTACTACCTTTCCAAATACAGTGTATTCTCCATCTAAATGAGGAGCTCCTCCAACACTTGCATAAATCTCCTTGGCCCAACTGGGGTACCCTGGATCGTCTTGAGGGCCAAAACGCTTCTCTATCAATTCAATTGAATTATATATTAAATCTCTTTGTGCCTTGTTAAAGTCATAGGTTGAATCTTCTCTAAATTTATTCACATGATAGTTGTACTTCTCGGTAAGTTCGGGAAAACGCTCTGATTTCAACATGCGCTGAAAAAGGCCTGAAAGTTTTAGGTACTGCCTTCGGTCAGCTCTTTCTTTAAGCCCCTCATCATCAAAAGTAGCTCCATGAACTATGTAAAATTGAGAACCACTGGACTTCTTTTGTGGATTTGAAGCATCACCTATTCTGGCGGCAGCCAATGCCCCTTTCTCATGTATATACTTTTCAGAAAGAAACTCAGCTGGCAAGCTATAATCCACTCCTTTCTCTTGAGTTCCAGTAGATAGGTCACCTGTCTGAATCATAAATTCATTGATCACCCTATGAAAAAGTACAGAGTCATAAAGACCCTCTTTGGCAAGTTTCAAAAAGTTAGCTTTGTGTTCTGGAGTTTCATCGAAAAGAATAGCGGTCACTTCACCATAAGGCGTTGAAATAACAATGACCTCATCTTCTCCCTGAGAACAACTATATAAAAGGACAGCCAAAAAAAGGGCTATTATTACTTTAAGTTTCATAAGCATAAAGTTGAATAGTAGTGAATTTACACTTCACAAACTTATATCCACGTCCATTCTTATAATTCTCTGGCAAATCAAGCAATTGAGCATAAAAAAAGGGCTTCAAATAAATGAAGCCCTTTCTACTTTGTTATTCTTTCTATTGCTCTAAAGCAACTGGATATTTATATCCAAATTCTTCCTCAATTTTAGCACGAGGCATTTTCTCCACTGTAATGAACATTCTTACATCTTCAAGCGGACGATCACCGGGAGCTGTCTGAACTGTGGCAATTTCATCAATAATTTCAAGGCCAGAAATCACTTTACCAAATACAGTGTATTGATCATCAAGGAAGGGAGTTCCACCAACAGTAGAGTACTTAGCAATACGATCTTCAGGCATCTTAAAAGTCATTCCGGTAACTTCAGTTAATCGGTCCAATGTAGACTCAACTTTCTCCTGAATTGCTGCATTGTTTCCAGGATTTTCCGTCAATACAGTCTGGTATTCTTTCGCTAATTCGCTTTCAGGATGGTTTTGCATGCAATCTCTAAATGCTGCAATTATTTTCCCCTGATTGTTTCCTTCTAATTGAGCTCTGGGTGTTACAGTACCTTGCACAATGTAGAACTGACTTCCACTTGACGCTCTTTGAGGATTGGCCTGATCTCCTTGTCTTGCCGCAGATAGAGCACCTTTCTCGTGAAAAAGTGTGTTTACAAACTCAGCCGGAATAGTGTAACCGGGGCCTCCTGAACCAAGAGGTTGACCTGGTGCTGCGTTTTTAGAACCTGGGTCACCACCCTGGATCATAAAATTGTTTATTACTCTGTGAAAAATTAGACTGTCATAGAATCCATCTTTGACAAGCTTCAAGAAATTCTCTTTATGCTTAGGTGTCTCATCATAGAGTATGGCCTTCATTTCACCTTTACTCGTTTTTATAGTAACCAAGTAGTCATCACCAGAAGCAGCAGGTACTTCTGACGAAGATTTTGAGTCGCCACAACTCACAATTAGTAGTGTTAAGCAAACTGCACTTAGCAGTTGTAATAATCTATTCCTCATTTATTTGATTTTTAATATCTCTTAATATGCTATCTCCGCCCGAAGATAATACTTCTGAGGCGAGTTGTTCACCAATTGAACGGGCATCTTGTTGTTTTCCTGATACGTGGTGTCTGATATGTTCACTCCCATCAAGGCTGATAATTCCTCCTTCAATTTCAATTGAATCGCCTTTTAGAGTGGCCATAGCAAAAACAGGTATACTACAACCACCATCCATTTT
The DNA here is from genome assembly GCA_947493005.1 of uncultured Roseivirga sp. Taxonomy (GTDB): domain Bacteria; phylum Bacteroidota; class Bacteroidia; order Cytophagales; family Cyclobacteriaceae; genus Roseivirga. Next base: position 40,016 of record CANLOY010000005.1, on the reverse strand, counting down.
TTTCAAAAACTGTCTTTCAGCCAACAAACAGGTTTCCGTATCCACATGATTCAATACTTCTCTGATCCGGTTCAATCTCTCTTTATCAAGTGACTGATGAACCTCTATAGCTACACTTCCCTGCCCTACTGCTGGTGTAAACTCTTCTAAAGAAAGCTCTTCGCAAATCATATCTTCATAACCCATTCTATGAACACCTGCATAGGCCAATAACAAAGCGTCACAAGCACCTTCATCCATTTTACGTATTCTGGTCTGAAGATTTCCTCTAACTGGAACTGTTTTTATATTGGGATAAAAATGCCCAATTGTGGCTATTCGCCTGGTAGAAGAAGTACCTAAAATAAACGACTCTTTTGAAGCAAGCCTTAATCCTTTCTTCCTACTTACAACTACATCATTGGCTTTTTCACGCTCCATAAAGGCAATAAGTTCAAAGCCTTCTGGCAATACAGACTGCATATCTTTAGCACTATGGACGGCAATGTCAATTTGTCCTGAGGCTAGTTGCTCTTCAATTTCTTCAGTAAAAACTCCCTTGCTCCCAATCTTTGCAATGGAAACATCCAGAATTTTGTCACCCTTTGTTTCAATGGTAACAATCTCAGTTTCGAAACCAGCTTCTTTGAGTTTGTCTTCAACATGATAAGCCTGCCAAAGTGCCAGCTTACTCCCTCTCGTTCCAATTTTTACCTTCATGAAGTCTTTGATTTGCTTCCGCTTTTAATTCTTCAATAGCCGATAGTTCAGCAATTCACTTGGGATCAAAATGCTGTTTATTCAGGCGATTGCCCTAAGCCCGTGCAATTTGGGCAATCGTAAGAGATAAATCAAGAAAGAGAATCTTTGGGTTAGCATTTCTTTCGATGTGATACTGAGCTTCATCCAACTTTGGTGACACTTCCATAATTTTCTCAGCAGTAAACACAGATCCAAACTTTTGAACAAAACCTAGTTCTTGCTCTGGAATTCTCGAAATATCAGATGCATTCACTGTGTTAATCAGCGTTTCACGCATCACTTTAGAACCTACATTCAAAAGTTCTTTCTGAAACTCCTTCCCTTTTTTCTGAAACTCATCAGCCATTTTGGTCAGCTCAGCAAAATTGTAAGTGAAGCATTGTCTGAACCAGTTCTTAAAATACTCCTGCGTTTCATTGTCTTGTCCGGTAACCATTTGCAGAGCAGTACGCATGCTACCTTCAGACATGTAAGCTATCTGAGCTGCTCGTTCATCACTGAGCTCATCTGAGGCAATAGTTTCCTTTATTTCATCATCTGAAAACGATGGGATTTGTAGTTGTTGAGTTCTGGAGAGTATTGTAGTCAATAGCTTATTAGCATCGCTAGACACCATCAGAAAGATAGTTTTCTCTGGTGGCTCTTCAAGAATCTTCAGTATGCCATTAGCAGCATTAGAATTCATCATTTCCGGCAACCAGACAATCATGATTTTAAATTCTCCTTCAAATGCCTTTAGTGAAAGTGCTTTTATAATATTTCGACTTTCCTGTCTTGGAATCATCAATAGCTTATTCTCCCAGCCAAAGTGATTACTCCAGTCCGTAACATTGCCATAGATCGATTCCGAGAGAAATGTTCTCCATTCGGTCAGGAACTTCTCGCTGGTGGCATCTTCCCTTTTCAGTTTTGGGGTGGCCGCTGAAGGAAAAATAAAGTTAACATCGGGGTGAATGAACTTGGCATTCTTCTGACATGAGCTGCATTCTCCACAGGCATCTCCACCCGAACGATTTTCACAGTTTAAATAGGCAGAAAAAGCCAATGCCATAGCTAGATTGGCAGAACCTTCGGCACCAACAAAAAGCTGCGCATGCGCCACATGGTTATTGGCAACTGCTTCTACTAGCTTTTGCTTTGTACTTACTAAACCAGGAATATCACTAAACCTCATTATTTCTTTTCCCAGATCCGGTTTTCCGAAGTTGACTCAAATATTGCAGAAAGCATACTCCTTTCTGTTTCATCCAATGTTTTACCTCTTCGCGTCATTACAGCTTCAGTCACCTCATAAAATTTTCTTAACTGAAAAGTAGTAAAACCTTGTGCTCCACCCCAAGAAAATGACGGAACAAAGTTTCGTGGATACCCTGGGCCGAAAACATTTGCCCCAACACCAACAACAGTTCCGGTATTGAACATAGTGTTAATTCCACATTTGGCGTGATCTCCCATCATCAGCCCACAAAACTGCAAGCCAGTGTCAGCAAACCTTCCTGCTCCATAACTCCAGAGTTTTACAGAAGCATAATTATTTTTCAAGTTAGAAGTATTCGTATCTGCCCCGAGATTACACCATTCTCCTATAACCGAGTTACCCAGGAACCCTTCATGGCCTTTATTAGAGTATCCAAAAATCACTGAATTGCTTACTTCTCCCCCCACTCTTGAATATGGACCAACTGTAGAGTCACCTCTGATTTTGGAGCCCATATTTACATGCGAGCCTTCGCACAAAGCAAAAGCACCTCTTATAGTTACACCTTCATGTATTTCAGTATTCTTGCCAATGTAAACAGGGCCTTTTTCGGCATTAATGATTGCGGCTTTTATTGAGACACCTTCTTCAATAAATACATTCTCCTTACCATAGACTATTGTATGAGGATCGGTGATCTCAGCAGATTCTCGTCCTTGAGTAATTAATTCAAAGTCTGCTATAATTTGTTCTCTGTTATGGAGAAAGATTTCCCAGGGATTAGATATCAATCTGAAATCTCCCTCATAAACGATTTCTTCTGAGCCCGTTCCAGTCTGAGCCAAAACCTGTTCACCTGCTACCAGTCTTTGATTAGGTTGAATAGATTTAATAGCATCAACAAGTGATGGGTTCGGGCAAAGTGCTCCGTTAACCATTAAATCAGAAGAACCAGGATACTTATTGCTCAGATATTCTTCCGTCTTAAAACCAACATTGAATCCGTACTTCTTCCACTTCTCAGATATCTTAAGAATACCTATTCTAATCTCAGCAACAGGTCTGGTAAATGTGAAAGGCAAAAGATTAAGCCTTATTTGGGTAGGATCAAAAAGCGTTATATCCATGCACAAAAATAAAAAAGTCTCCAGCTTAACCGCATGGAGACTTCGTTAATTGAATTTTATATCCTGAACTATTTCTTCTTGTATCTTCTGTTGAATTTCTCAACTCTACCAGCAGTATCCACAAATAGTTTCTTACCAGTATAGAATGGATGTGAAGCTGAAGAAACCTCAACTTTAATTAATGGGTAAGTATTACCGTCTTCCCACTCAATAGTTTCACTAGAAGTCATTGTAGACTTTGTCATGAATTTGAATTCACTAGATGTATCGTAAAAGATAACTGGTTTATATTCAGGATGAATGTCGTTTTTCATTGCTTTCAGATTTACTTCCCTCAAAAAGGACTGCAAATGTAGTGACTTGCAGAATATTTCACAAATTTATTAGTTTTATAATTCAAAGAAATCTCCTCACCAGATTTTTAGCGCCCTAAAATCAATCAAGTCACTATCTTGCGACTTCTATATACCTATATGAAAAAGCTACTCATCTTACTATTCATTGTACTGGCTCAGGGTTTGATTCAGGCGCAGAGCACTTTTATTCCTTACAACAGAGATTATTATCATTTAATAGATAGGTTCCAGATTAAATACGGAGATAAAGACAATCTGCTTCAGACCACTTTCAAGCCCATTAGAAGGGTAGACCTTTCTAATTTCCTTTTAAAGATTGCTGACAAATATGAAAAATTCTCTCCTCAGGATAAGTTCAACTTCGAATACTTGATGAACGATAACTGGGAATGGACAGACTCGCCTTACAACAAAAACGATAAAGACTGGTGGGCAAAGTTTTATAAAAAGAAATCCGATTTCTATTATTTCCAGAATGATGCCCTTACACTCAGAGTTAATCCAGTATTGAACTTTGGTGTTGGAAAAGATCAGGAAGCAGAGAATTCCTTATTCAATAATACAAGAGGTGTAGAGGCACAAGGAATGATCGATGATAAAATCGGTTTCTACACTTTTCTAAGTACTACTCAGTCCATTTTCCCTGATTATGTAGCTTCCAGGGTTTTTCCAAATGGCACATTGCCTTATGAGGCTTTCTGGAAAAGGTTCAAAGATGATGGCTTCGATTACTTTCATGCAAGGGGGTATGTTACTTTCAATCTGACCAAGAGTATAGATGTGCAAGCAGGATACGACAAACAATTTATAGGGAATGGGCTGAGATCGATGATTATGTCCGATTTTTCAAGTCCTTTTGTCTTCGGAAAGGTGAACACAAGAATTGGCAGGTTCCAGTACACTAATATGTTTGCGCAAATGACATCAGACATCGTCTTTAATCAAGGCTTTCCTGATGAGGGAGATTACCCTACCAAGTTTTTTGCCATGCATAGGTTTGGACTGGATATAACTCCCAAGTTTAATGTAGGCGTCTCAGAATATATTATCACCAGAGATGCCCAGATAGAATATTTTAATCCCATTATATTCTTAAGGGCCACAGAATTGTTCAGAGGCAGCCCTGATAATGTCTTAATTTCTGCTGACTTCAATTTCAACTTCAAAGGAAAAGCAAGGTTTTATGGTCAACTGATTTTTGATGACTTTGAAATTGACGCTTTACGTTCCGGAGCCAAGGGTTGGGAAATAAAGTTCGGAACCCAACTGGGTGTTAAAGTGATCGATGCTTTTAACATTCCTACACTTGACCTTCAGGTAGAGTCTAATATTTCTAGACCTTACTTCTATGCTCACGAAGATCCACAACTAAGTTATACTAATACTCGAAATCCTTTAGCTCACCCTATGGGATCTAACTTTAAAGAAATAGTACTTGCCGGTGTTTATCAGCCTCTCAATAAGCTATCTGTATACGGAAAACTAATACGAACCAAGTTTGGTGCTGACAGGGACGGGCTCAACTTTGGAGGTAATCCACTATTAGACACAGACACACGTGTTGCCCAAACGGGAATACTAATTGGACAGGGAGTAGCCACAACAAATACTTACCTGGAGTTAACCGGTTCTTATATGTTGTTACAAAACTTGTTTATAGACTTGAAAAACGTTTACAGAAACTTTGACAGCGAAATTGAAACCAGATCGTCAAGCACTTTTATGACCATGCTTTCGCTCAGATGGAACCTTCCACAACGGGAGCATGAATTCTAGTCCTTAATTCAGAGAATTATACATAACTTGCCCGCTGATTATAGCATATGAGCACTTACGGCCGAATAATTTCATTTGCCAAGCCTTACCATAGGTACTTCCCACAATACGTTGTCTTCGCACTTCTAGCCATCATCTTTGGTTTAACTAGGCTAGCCCTTTTGGAGCCTCTTTTTACAGTAATTTTCGAAACAAAAAAAGAAGAAGAACTACTAGCTCTAGCAGATACAGAAGGTTTAAGCTTTGGTCTTAAGTTTTTTAAAGCTTCTTTTTATCAGGAATTGATCAATTTCAGAGACACCTATGGGAAAAGCAGTATGCTTATCTATGTGAGTACGGTTATTGGAGTTTCAGCTCTATTAGCAAGTTTGTTTACATATATCTCCAATGTAATCATGGGCTATATGAGGGCTGATTTGATCGAAAAAATCAGAAATAAAGTCTTTAATAATACATCTAAGCTTCATCTTGGATTCTTTGCCGGAGAAAGAAAAGGAGACATTATGTCTCGCATGACTAATGATGTACAAGAGATTGAAGTTACTTTAATGAGCTCAATCAAGGTATTTTTCCGCGAACCTGCGACTATAATCGTTTACCTCATATTCCTATTTAATACTTCTGTTCAATTAACACTATTCACCTTAGTTTTCTTCCCTGTTATGGGTCTGATAATATCGGAAATTGTTAAAAGACTGAAGAAAAAAGCAATTCTAATTCAAGAAAGCCTTGGTCGAATTGTCAATCTGATGGACGAGGTTTTTGGAGGAATGCGAGTAATTAAGGCCTTTAATGCACGTGGTTATGTTGGTGACATGTTTGAGAATGAAACCAGAAACTATAGGAAAATCAGTGTTTCTATGGCCAGAAAAAACGAACTCGCCTCACCAATATCTGAGTTCTTGGGCATTTTGGTTGTTGCTACTCTTTTAGTGGTGGGTGGAAATTTAGTTTTAAACAAAGAAACGCCACTGGATGGCGAAGGGCTTTTTGTTTATCTCATAGTTTTTAGTCAGATTCTTAGTCCGGCTAAAAGTATCTCTCAATCCATTAGCAGCATTCAACGTGGAATGGCTTCGGCAGAGCGGATTTTCCGATTAATAGATGAGCAGCCACAGATTCAGAACGCAGCTAGTCCTGTTGAGAAGTCTTCATTCGATACTTCTATAGAGTTCAAGAATGTAGGCTTTACTTATGAGAAAGAAGCCGTATTGAAGCGGGTCAACCTAAAAATCAATAAAGGACAAACCATAGCATTAGTAGGTTCATCTGGTGCTGGTAAATCTACTTTGGCCGACCTTGTTCCTCGGTTTTATGATACCACTCAAGGAGAAATACTTATTGACGGAACTCCGATAAAAGATATTGAAATAGATTCCCTGAGAAGTCTGATGGGCATTGTGACTCAGGAGTCTATACTGTTTAATGATTCGGTGGCAAAGAACATTGCCTTTGCAATGCCTGATGCAGAGGAAGACGATATTATTAAAGCTGCCAAAATTGCTAATGCACATAACTTCATCATGGAGCTGGAGGATGGGTACAACACCAGCGTTGGAGAACGAGGCGGAAAATTATCAGGAGGACAAAGACAGCGCTTAAGCATTGCAAGAGCCATCATGAAGAACCCTCCTATTCTGATTCTAGATGAAGCTACTTCAGCTCTGGATACTGAATCTGAGAAACTGGTTCAAGAGGCACTGACTAACCTGATGAAGAACAGAACTTCTTTAGTGATCGCTCACCGATTAAGTACTATTCAGCATGCTGACCTAATTCTGGTCATGGACAAGGGGCAGATTGTTGAGCAAGGCACCCATGAGGAACTCATAAGACAAAAAGGCATCTACAATAAGCTGATTAACATGCAATCTGTTTAACTAATAGGTTATACAGCTGTTTTTTTTGCCTTATTAATAAATAATGATTTTCTTCCATTAATCTTGATAACATGGATAACCAACAGCTAATATTAGAAGAGCTTAAAGAAGCAGCTAAAGTATTAGATCAGTTTTTGAGCAATGAAAACAATCTATCCCAGATAGAACAAGCCGCACTAATGATGTCTGAAGCCATCAATTCGGGGGGGAAGATTTTCTCTTGCGGAAATGGTGGTTCACATTGTGATGCCATGCATTTTGCAGAAGAACTGACTGGAAGATATCGCGAAAACAGAAAGGCCTTAGCAGCTATTGCAATTTCCGACCCCAGTCATATGTCATGTGTATCTAATGACTTTGGCTATGACTTTATCTTTTCCAGATATATAGAAGGACTAGGCAGTGAAGGCGATGTTTTGTTGGGAATTAGTACTAGTGGCAATTCAAAAAACGTATTACGTGCAGCAGAAATGGCCAGACAAAAGAAAATGAAGGTAGTGGCTTTAACAGGAAAAAACGGAGGAGAATTGGCTGATCTGGTCGATGTAGAAATCCGTGTTCCACATATAGGCTTTGCCGATCGCATTCAGGAAATCCATATCAAGGTGATTCATATATTGATTCAACTGATAGAAAAACACACAATTGATTCTAAGTAAAGGCTATGGCAGTGCCGTTTTCGGTGTCGATGCCCAAATAATAACAATTGAAGTCAACATTGTTGACGGAACTAAATTTCATCTTTCAGGACTGCCCGACAATGCAGTAAAGGAAAGTCAGCACCGTATTGAATCCGTCTTTAAGTATCTCAATTATCGGATGCCTCGAAGAAAGGTGGTGGTCAATATGGCTCCGGCTGATATCCGAAAAGAAGGCTCTTCCTATGACCTCCCCATAGCACTTGGTGTACTTAAATCTTCAGGACAAATCGATGCACCCGACCTCGAGCAGTATGTAATTATGGGAGAGTTGGCGCTGGATGGTACACTCAGGCCAATTAAAGGAGCACTTCCAATCGCTATTGAAGCCAGAAAGAAAGGATTCAAAGGCTTTATTCTGCCAGAGGAAAATGCCAATGAAGCAGCCATTGTCAATGATCTTGATGTAATTGGAGTAAACCAGCTTGCAGAGGCTATAGCTTTCCTTGATGGTAAAACGAAAATCGAACCTGTTGTTTATGATACCAGAGAGCACTTCTTTGAAAACCTGGACAAATTTGAGGCAGATTTTTCTCATGTTCAAGGCCAGGAAAATATTAAGCGTGCGCTGGAAATTGCCGCTGCTGGCGGACATAATGCAATCATGATTGGGCCTCCCGGTGCTGGAAAAACCATGCTAGCCAAACGGCTACCTTCCATCCTTCCTCCTCTTAGTTTACATGAGGCACTAGAAACTACTAAAATTCATTCAGTTGCTGGAAGGCTTGGAGCCAATGCAGAACTAGTTACCCAAAGGCCTTTTAGAAGCCCTCATCATACTATTTCAGATGTCGCTCTTGTTGGAGGTGGTGGAATTCCTCAGCCCGGTGAAATTTCTTTGGCACATAACGGAATATTGTTTTTAGATGAGTTGCCAGAATTTAAAAGAACTGTGCTGGAGGTAATGCGCCAACCTTTGGAAGAAAGGAAAGTAACCATTAGTCGGGCTAAAATATCAATCGACTTCCCAACCAACTTCATGCTCATTGCTAGTATGAACCCTTGCCCTTGTGGGTATTACAACCATCCTGAAAAAGAGTGTGTTTGCGGGTCGGGACAAGTTCAACGTTATCTCAACAAAGTAAGTGGACCTTTGTTGGATCGTATTGACTTACATGTGGAAGTTACTCCCGTTTCATTTGATGAGATGACCCAAAATAGAAAGGCAGAAAGCAGTTTAACCATAAGAGAAAGGGTAATCAAAGCAAGGGAAATACAGCAACAGCGGTTCCAAAGTCAGGGTATACATTCCAATGCCATGATGGGAAGTCAGATGGTGAAAGAAGTTTGTCAGATCAATGATGCTGGAAGAACACTGCTAAAAAAAGCAATGGAAAGACTGGGGCTTTCAGCCAGGGCCTATGACCGCATTTTAAAAGTCAGTAGAACTATAGCTGACCTTGCAGAAAGCGACAACATAAAAATAGAACACCTGGCAGAAGCCATCCAATACAGAAGTTTAGACAGAGAAGGGTGGGCGGGATAAATCCTAAGCCCTATCTTGCTGATCATGTTCCAGCAAATTCTAGAGTCAATAAAGCAATTCGGTAGTTTTTCGAAAGAGGAGCAGAACGTACTTATTGCACATTTAGAAATACGAGCATTAAAAAAGAATGAATTTGTGCTTAAGACTGGTGCTGTCAGTCAACATATTTACTTTGTAAACAAAGGGAGTTTAAGGCACTTTAAAAGCCTTGATGGTTATACCGAGCATACTAAAAATCTCTTTCTTGAAAATGACTGGGTGCTAGATAGAAGTAGTTTCACAAGTCAGAAACCTTCAGAGTATTGTATCCAGGCTTGTGAGGACTGTGAGTTATTATCTCTTCACATGAAAAAGGCACATGAGCTTATTGCAAAGTCACCGTCATTTTTCAGGTTGGGAAAAGTATTGGAAGAATCAAATGAATATGAAAATCTCAACTCTCCACAAGAAAAATACCTCAAGCTTATGAATGATTGCCCTGAGATTATTCAACGTTTTCCGCTCAAGCATATCGCCTCTTATCTAGGCATGACTCCTGAAACATTAAGCAGGGTTAGGGCAAAAGTAAAGCTGTAGTTTTCTTTGAACAGATTTCTCTCTTTGTTCGAAAAGACGTGCTAATAGTACCTTCTCCATCAAAATGTAAAAAGGCAACCAATTAGTTAATTCTTATTTCCAAACTTTCTTGATTTCAGTCAAGCAATAGACTGGGCATCTACTTTAATCTTTGCGAGATAAATCATTATCTCATGAAAAATCAACTAGAAAAAAATGCTGGCTTGTCAATGATTGTCGGGTCGTTGCTCGGAGTCATTACAATGGTCCTCCATCCTGCTGGTGGAGACATTAATCACCTAATCAAAATTTCTCCTGTAATCATCTCCAGTCACACTATTGCAATAATATCGGTGCCCTTTATCATCCTTGGGTTCTGGGGACTTAGCAAAAGAATAGGAATGGACAGAACACTTTCGGTTTTGGCACTGATAACAGCCAGTTTAGGGTTATTTGCAGCACTGATTGCGGCAGCCACCAACGGACTAACGGTCCCTTTCTTTGTTGATAGTCTTGCTGATTCAAGTCAACAGAAAACAGAAGTAGCTCAAGTGGTGCTGTCTTACAGTTTTTCTCTAAACAAAGCCTTCGATTTTATATTTATCGGAGCTATATGTGAGGCTTTCTTAATGTGGTCGGTTCTTTTGATAAAGCACAAAATATTTCCCAAATGGATTGCGGTATTGGGTATTGCTCTTGGGCTTGGCTTTCTCATTATGCTCATTTCAGGCTTCACATTGGTAGACCTACACGGATTCAGGCTATTTATGTTTGGAATAATGGCCTGGACACTTGCCATTGGAGTCAAGCTCAGGAATTAAATCAAATACAAAAAAGAACCCCTTACCTATCGGCAAGGGGTTCAAATCACCTCCAAATCGGTCAAAACTATTTTTTATTCTTTATTAATCATTTTCTTATTAAAGAAGAACCCTACTATAAATCCTGCTCCAAGCATCATGAATATGCTAAAGAAATATGGGCCAGGGTGACCACCATTATTGATCCAATCCGAATCGATTAATACATTTTCCAATAAAAACCCAAAGCCTACTCCTAGTGAAAGACAGATAAAAAGTATACCCAAAAGCATTACAAAGAAGTAATTACGCTTTCTTGGTTCAGCCTGAAACAGAGATGCATCCGCACCCTTTTCTATCATCTGAGTCCTTTCTCTATGTCTTGTAAGCAGGTGGAAGAAAATAAGTCCTGCAAGTGAGAAGGTCAATGATGTCATAAATAAAAACCCGTCCATGATTTATCTGTTTTGTTTAATGGCTTTGATGCTACTTGGCGAATTTAAGTTACACCTGTTTCAAAAAAATTTACTCTTTTTTCAATATCCCGTGTTAACCCATGACAGAAAGTATAGAGAAACCTTAATACATAAGAGAAAGGTCATTTGAGATTTTCTTAACTTAACTGTAACCTAATTTTCCACCCTTTAGTCAAAGTAAGAAAATGAAGGAGTACAATGAGCAATATGCCATGGAGTTAATAATCGCCAAAGTAAAAGCTGGTGATATGGCTGCATTCAATGTGCTCATTGATGAGTATAAAGCCATGGCATTTACCCTGGCCTTAAAACTCATGAAAAACAGAGAAGATGCTGAAGAAGTGGCACAGGACGCGTTTTTAAAGGCTTATAAAAACATCAAACAGTTTGAAGGCAACTCTAAGTTTTCCACCTGGTTGTATACAATAGTTTATAATACCGCTTTAACCCGGTTGAGAAAAAAGAAAATTCAAACCAGCGATATTTCCCACCACAGAGAAGAATTGCTGTCTTCATATAGTGAATCGGGCAAAGAATGGCACAGGCTTCAAAAAGTAGAGCGTTCGGGTTATATTAAACAAGCTCTCGACTTATTGTCTTCTGAAGATCAGGTAGTGATTACGCTTTTTTACCTGAATGAGAACTCTATACAGGAGATTTGTGAAATCACAGGCTGGGAATTGTCTAATGTAAAAGTTAGATTGCACAGGTCTAGAAAAAGATTGTTAAAGGTTTTGGAGCAGTTGTTGGACACAGAAGTAAGATCGTTGTTATGAAGGAATTTAACCTCTCAGATAAGGAATTAAAAGCACTACTTCAAGAAGAAGGGTTGGAGGAGCCATCGCTAAGCTTTAACAGAATTATTCTGGAAAAGGCACAGCTATCTCAAAAAGTTGCAGCTTTTACAATACCAATATGGGGAAAAGTAATCTTTGCCTTACTTGTTGTATCTCCATTAATCTATCTCCTCATTACAGGTAATGGGTTGAACCTTGGAATGGATCAATTAAATATCAAGGCTCCAGATCTATCTTTGAATGTGGATTTGAGCAGCACATATCAGTATATTTCATTGCTTACTATTGCCACAATCTGGCTAGCAGTACTTTTCAATAAAGCGCTCAATCAGCAAAAGCAAGGCAAGGTTAAAAACAGTTAAACGTTTAGTTTAAAACTGATTATCCACCAACTTCGTTTGTCATAATACAAATGAAAAAGCTGCTTCTTATCCTTTTTTCCATTTTACTATGGAGTGGAGCTTATGCCCAATCCAATACTTTCACTTTGAAAGGGCTATTAATTGACAAGCAGACTTTACAACCAATTCCTTACGCAAGTATTCTTATTGTCAATAAAGAAAAAGGAATTGCGTCTTCTCCAAAAGGTGAGTTCGAATTCTCAGTAGCACTAGGGGATACTTTGAGGATTTCATTTGTAGGGTATGCCGATTATCACTTGATTATTGATGAAGACATACGTGATGCCAAAGGGAGAGTAAACATTGAAATGACTACAAAGGCATTGGAGCTAGATCCATTTGAAGTAATACAGTTAAGCGATGATTTTTATTTGAGAAAACGTGCTCCAGATACTGTTAGGCTTTCTTTTCCAAGTAGTTTCTGGCGAATGCCGATTCAAGGCCCTCCCAGTCGATATGTTCCTACAGGAGGAAGTCAAGGTGTTACGCTTGCATCAATTCCTATCTTCCAGATACTGGATAAAAAGCCCAAGCAGGCTCGTATTATTCGGAAAATGAAAGAGGCTGATAGTTTTCAAGCAAAACGACAAGTAGAAAGAGCAAAGTACTTTAACAAAGATATTGTTAAAAGAGTAACAAGGATTGATGATAGAGTAATTGATGAATTTATGGAGTTCTGCGCTTTTCTGGATGGGGAAATTATTGGGAAAAGTGAATTTGAGATCACTCAAAAAATACTCAAAAGATATCAGGCGTTTTTGAAGCGATAAGAGTGAAGATTGCTTGTTTCAAATCAAATACTTAGTAATCATTTAAGGTATTGCTTCAGGTTCTTCCAAACTGTTTCAGCAACAATTGTGTGTCCTTCAACATTTGGATGAATTCCATCCGGAAGATTTAATTCTGGATACCCTCCTACTTTATCCAGCAAGAAAGGAATAAGTTCTGATTTGGTCTTTCTTGCTACTTTTCCAAACAGGTTTTTAAAATCTTCGGTATAGTCTGTACCCAGGTTTGGTGGTATTTGCATTCCTGCGAGAACCACAATGGCATCAGGATTTCTTTTTTTCACCTTAGCCACGATCATAGTCAGATTCTTTTCTGTTTCCTTAAGACTCAAACCTCTAAGGCCGTCATTACCACCTAATTCTAAAACAAAAATATCGGGCTTAGCTTTGAGTATCCAGTCAATTCTTCCCAGCCCACCTGCAGAAGTCTCTCCACTTAATCCAGCATTAATTGCTTCGTAAGGAAGATTCTTTTCGTTAAGCTTTTGTTGAATTAAAGCCGGAAATGCCTGCTCAGTAGATAGACCATAGCCTGCTGTGATGCTATCTCCGAAAAACACTATGCGCTTTTTTTGATTTTGTTCAACAATGTTAAACAGCATGGCAATCAAGCCAATCAAAATCAATAGATTACTCCTTAAATTAAATAACAGTGTACTTAGTCTCATTAATTTATTGAACTGAAGAACCTAAACGCAGTACATTCGTCTTGAATATATCAACATTTGCATCTTGAATATGTCAAATATTCTCGAGGTTTCTAACCTCACCAAAACATACTCCAGTGGATCAAAGTCATTAACGGTACTTTCCGATATAAGTTTTTCTATTGAAAGCGGAGACAAATTGAGCATTGTAGGCTCCTCTGGCAGTGGTAAAACCACGCTGCTAGGACTTTGTGCCGGTCTTGATAGAGCCACATCAGGATCGGTTCTCTTAAATGGAATTCTACTGGATGGCTTAAATGAAGACGAAAGGGCTTATGTGCGAAACCAGCATGTAGGTTTTGTTTTCCAGAACTTTCAATTGCTTCCAACACTGACTGCTCTAGAGAACATTATGGTTCCAATGGAACTGAGAAAAGAGAAAGGGATCAAACAAAGAGCGCTGGAATTATTAGATCGTGTTGGTCTTGCAGACAGGCACGACCACTACCCTACTCAGCTTTCTGGCGGTGAACAGCAGCGAATTTCTATTGCGCGTGCATTTTCCAATAATCCAGAAATCTTGTTTGCCGATGAGCCTACCGGCAATCTTGATGAAGAAACATCAGAGAAAATCGAGTCGCTTCTGTTCGAACTTAACCGTGAATCGGGAACTACATTGGTATTAGTTACTCATGATCTTGAGCTTGCGCAGAAAACCGATCGAATCATCCGATTAAAGGGTGGCATTCTTCAAAATATCGAAACTGTGACTAACGCCTGATGGATAAGCGAATCAACGTACCTTCTAAGCAAGTTTCGTGGCGTTGGATTTTACAAATGGCATGGAGAGATACCCGTAAAAGTAAATCTCGGCTTTTACTATTTATTTCATCTATAATCATAGGTATTGCCGCATTAGTAGCTATTAATTCTTTCAGTGATAACCTTCAGCACGATATCAACAACCAAGCTAAAGAGTTGCTGGGCGCAGACCTTGAGCTTGCCAGCAACGATTCTTCCTTCAGCTATTCTGGTATAGAGAAGCTGGAGTATAAAGTGTCTTACGAAAATAGCTTTGCTTCCATGGTTTTCTTCCCAAAAAACCAGGAAAGCAGATTGGTAGATGTCAGGTCATTGGAGGGTGACTTTCCATATTATGGGAAAATAGAAACGGAACCAGCAACTGCCGAAGCCAGTTTCAGAGACGGTGCGCCTAAAGCATTGGTGGATCAAAGCGTGATGATCCAATACAATGCTCAAGTTGGAGATTCAATTCGAATTGGAAATGTGCTTTTCAAAATAGAAGGAGCACTAATCAGTTCTCCCTCGCAATCTATGGGAGCCACGCTGGTAGCCCCTGCGGTTTATATTCCCATGTCTTACTTAAAACAAACTGGATTAGTCAAAAGAGGAAGCAGGGTTTATTATCGAAGGTTCTATCAATTCATTGACCCTCCTAAAAGTTTTAACATTGACGATCAGATTTGGGAGGATAGCGATACGCTTAGACAACAAAAAATCAGTAGTGAAACTATCAGAGAAAGGAAAGAGAGTACTGGCGAAACCTTTAATGATCTAGCAGATTTCCTCAATCTGGTAGCTTTTGTTGCACTCCTACTAGGTTGTGTTGGAGTAGCAAGTGCCGTGCACATTTACATTAAGGAAAAAATCAGGCTGGTGGCTATCCTAAGATGTCTTGGAGCCAGTGGCAGAGATGCCTTCTTCATTTACCTGACACAAATCAGTATACTAGGTTTAATTGGGTCAATACTTGGTGCCTTGGCTGGCACACTTATTCAAACCGTACTTCCAGAAGTGTTTGCCGAGTTTCTACCCGTAGAGGTAACTATAGCCCTATCCTGGACTTCAATATTAGGAGGGGTACTAACTGGTCTTTTCATGGCTGTTCTCTTCGCGCTTTCATCACTCATCTCCATTAGAAAAGCATCTCCTCTGATTACACTACGAGGCATTGAAGACCAAACCAAAAGAAAAAAAGACAAAGCTCAATGGCTGATTTATGCTTCCATATTAGTTTTTGTTGTCGGATTTGCTTTCATACAGATTGGGTCAATTGCAGACAGTTTGGTTTTCACTGTATTCATTGTCTTGGCATTTGGTTTTTTAGCCCTTGTGGCAAAAAGCTGTATGTGGATTGTAAAGAAATTCTTTCCTGCTTCATGGAGTTATGTTTGGCGCCAAAGTCTGGCAAATCTTTATCGTCCAAATAACCAGACTCTCGTACTGATTTCCTCCATTGGTTTAGGCACAGCTTTGATTACAACCTTGTACTTTATTCAGACATTACTGATTAATGAGGTTGAAATTACAACCAATGAAGACCGTCCCAACATGATGGTTTTTGATATCCAGAACCATCAGGTAGAAACTATTTCATCTCTTACTAAAGAAAAGGGCTTACCTGTACTACAAAGTGTTCCCATAGTGACAATGCGATTAGAGTCAGTCAATGGAATAACCCATGAGCAGGTACTGAATGACACTTCTATTAACTTAAGAAGTGGAATATTCCGAAGAGAATGGAGGGTAACTTATCGAGATAGCTTAATTGATTCTGAAGAGTTGGTCAGTGGTTCGTTAAGACCAGAAATAGATCAATCCCTTCAGGAAATTGTTCCGCTAGTCAGCCTTGAAGACGATTATGTGAAACGCAACAAGCTAAAACTTGGAGACACATTGGTTTGGAATGTTCAAGGCATACCAGTTTCTACCATACTTGGCAGTACACGAGATATTGACTGGAACAGGGTACAAACTAATTTTCTTGCATTATTTCCTACTGGTGTTCTTGAGTCTGCCCCTCAATTTCATGTACTTATTACCAGAGTCAGAAGCATTGAAGAAGGTGCATTGTTCCAGAGAGATATTGTGAAAGCATACCCAAATGTATCGGTTATTGATATTGGGCTAATACTGAACACACTTGACGATATTCTTGACAAGATTTCTTTCGTGATACGCTTCATGGCCCTTTTCAGTATTATCACAGGGCTTCTGGTACTTATTAGTTCGGTTATTCTCTCCAAATTTCAAAGAATCAAAGAGAGCGTCTTACTACGTACAATGGGAGGCAGTAAAAGACAAATTCTCACAATCAATAGTCTTGAGTATTTCTTTCTTGGTAGCCTTGCATCGCTCTCAGGAATACTTCTGGCTATGCTCGGTAGCTGGGGACTGGCATACTACTCTTTTAACTCAACATTTGTTCCTAACTTGTTGCCGGTTTTGGCGATTTATTCGATAATAACAGGTCTGACAATAATAATTGGTTTAATAAATAGTAGGGGAATTGTCTCTAAACCACCATTAGAAGTATTACGGAATGAAATACAGTAGGCCTACACAATTTGAATTGGCACATTTTTAGTTTAATAGAATCACAAAAATATTTGATACATGAAAGCAGTAATCACTTTACTCTTAAGCACACTACTTTTTACGCAAAGCAGCGACCCTATTAAGGTTGTTGGCAACTGGGAAGGTAAAATCTCCGTTCAGGGAACCTCACTCAAAATTGTTTTCCATATAAAAAACCAGAATGGCAAGCTTGAGGCTACTATGGATAGTCCTGACCAAAATGCTCATGGCTTTAAAATGGAAGATGTGACCTTTAAAGATGATGTTTTACGCATGAAGCTAAACCTTGAAAGAGGTAAAGGGTCATATGAAGGAAAGTTGAAAGATGGTAAGTTCGAAGGTAAATGGACTCAATTGGGCCAAACCGTAGACCTTAACCTTTCAAAGGTAAAAAGAAGAGGAACAAGCTGATTGCTCCTGTAAAGTATGTTGTTAAAGGTTATTGAATTCTCTATATTTTGAGATAGTCAACCTTTAACAACATGCAAATCCGAACCTGTCTGATCGGGCTAATCTGCCTGATACTATTCCCATTATCATCATTATTCTCTCAAATAGAGAAAGCTCCAGAGCGTACCGAAGGCGAAGGTCCGTTTAATCGACTAATCATTCGTGGAGTAACACTAATCAATGGAAACGGGGCTCCTCCAACAGGACCCGTAGATATTGTCGTTGAACAGAACATTATCAAAGGAGTACACAATGTTGGTTACCCTGGTATGCCAATACGAGATCAGGACAGGCCAAAGGCAAAACGCGGAGATAAGGAACTGGATGCCGAAGGCATGTACCTGCTTCCAGGCTTAATAGACATGCATGGTCATATTGGTGGCACTGGCCAAGGTACTCCTTCAGAATATGTATTTAAACTTTGGCTTGCGCACGGTATCACTACAATAAGAGATCCTTCTGCCGGAAATGGACTTAAATGGGTATTGGAACACAAAGAAAAAAGCGTAAAAAACCAAATTACTGCCCCAAGGATTTTTGCATACACCGGTTTCGGACAGGGAGCTAAAGAGCCCATTTCCACTCCTGAAATGGCTCGCCAATGGGTAAGAGATAATTCTAAAAATGGATCTGACGGTATAAAGTTCTTCGGAGCAGCTCCAGACATTATGCAGGCAGCTTTGGAAGAGAACAAAAAACTGGGCTTACGTTCAGCAATGCACCATGCACAAATGGATGTGGTGCGATGGAATGTATTAAACTCAGCCAGAGCAGGACTGACTTCTATGGAACACTGGTATGGATTACCTGAGGCACTTTTCACCGACAGGAAAGTACAGAACTATAGCCTTGATTATAATTATAGAAATGAGCAAGACAGGTTTGGAGAAGCAGGACGTTTATGGAAGCAAGCGGCTGCACCATACTCAGACCATTGGAATAAGGTAATGGATGAGCTCATTTCGCTAGACTTCACCATTGACCCAACCTTTAACATTTATGAAGCAAGTAGAGACTTGATGAGGGCATACACTGCTGAATGGCATCAGCAATATACACTCCCCTCTTTGTGGGACTTTTACAGACCCAGTCGCAGATCGCATGGTTCCTATTGGTTTTCCTGGGGTACTGAGCAGGAAGTGGCCTGGAAAGAAAACTACAAGCTCTGGATGACCTTCATCAATGAATATAAAAACAGAGGTGGACGTGTAACAGCTGGTTCAGACTCAGGCTTTATTTATCAACTATACGGGTTTGGTTTTATCAGAGAATTAGAGCTGTTAAGAGAAGCTGGTTTCCACCCGCTTGAAGTAATTATGTCTGCAACTTTAAATGGTGCTGAGGCACTTGGTGTAGATGATAAACTGGGCTCGGTAGAAGTTGGAAAATTTGCTGACTTCCTGATTGTTGAAGAAAACCCTCTACAAAATCTGAAGGTACTCTATGGTACTGGAACCATTAAGCTTAATGACAATAATGAAGTGACTCGCGTTGGCGGTGTTAAGTACACAATTAAGGATGGGATTATCTATGATGCTAAAAAGCTTCTGGAAGATGTAAAGCGTATGGTAGATGAAAAAAAGAACGGTATGAATTTCAAGTTAACTACTAAGTAAATGAAACACAGACTGATCGGCATATTGCTACTATCAAGCATCATTGTTTTTTCCTGCCAGAAAGAAGAAAAAGCAAAGAAGTATGAGGCAGATATACTTCAAGCCATGTCGCTTTTAGGGGATTCTTTAACCATACCTCAACGAAGTGAAGCGCAATTGGAAAAGCTCAAGGCTAACCTGAAAGAAGCTCAAGCAAATTTCGACAGCGAAGCTTCAGAGATGTCTACCATTTGGCTGGGAAGAAGGCATGCTTATTTGTATGACTACAAAAAAGCTATTCAGGTATTCTCAGAGGGAATCAAGAATTTTCCAGACTCCTACAAACTGTACCGTCACAGAGGACACAGATATATAAGCCTAAGGCAATTTGACAATGCCATTGAAGATTATGAAAAGGCACATCAATTGATGAAAAAAGGCATTATGGAAATAGAGCCTGATGGCGCACCCAATAAAATGAACATTCCGCTTTCCAATACGCAGTTTAACATCTTGTACCATTATGGACTGGCGCATTACCTAAAGGGGGAGTTTGAAAAAGCTGAAGCAATCTATAAGGAATGCATTGAGTATTCAGACAATCCTGATTTGGTAGTAGCCACAACAGATTGGTTATACATGACATTAAAAAGGCAAGGAAAAACTGATGAAGCAAAAGTACTTCTTCAATCTATTGATAGTTCAATGGAGATTATCGAAAATGACAGTTATTTGAAAAGACTCTTGATGTACAAAGGTGAATATTCTGCTGATGATCTGCTGAAAACTTCGGGTGATGATGCTGCACTTAGTCTGGCTACCCAAGGCTATGGATTGGCCAACTGGTACCTGTACAATGGAGATACAACTCAGGCAAAGGCAATTCTGGAACAAGTGGTTTCAGGAAGCTCATGGTCTGCATTCGGGTTTATTGCAGCAGAGGCAGATTTAGCTCGTCTTAATAAAAATTAGTGGCTAACCTTTAAAATAGAAAGGTTGTAAAAAAACCTCATGGTCATTCCCAACTTGTTTGGGAATCTCTCAAAAAGCTGTAAAAAGCTATCTATAGAGATTCCCGATTTCTCGGGAATGACTGTACTCTCTTGACTTTTAGCTTATCCTCTTTTCTTGCTCTTTTTGGCTTGAATCTGATCTGCCAAAAGCTTGATGCTTTCTTTCAGGTAAACATCCTTAAGATCATCAAGCATTCCATCTGAACTATTACCTGCTTTCAACTCTGTAGAGGAATCTCCAATCTTAATTTTCGCTGACAGTTCTCTGTCTGCTTTTTTCTTTTCAGCTTCTTCCTGTTCTTTCTTTCTTACCTCGTAGTTCAAAGAAATCACAGTCTTAGATCTGTTTTTCTTAATCTGCTCAACATCGTACAGCAGGTCTCTCAAAGACTTATCTTCCTTCAACCTCTGTTGGTGTCTCTTTTTCAGAATAGAAAGCAAGTTACCATCCACATAAGTTGTAGGAGTAAATGGTGCTGAAGCTATTTTATCCCAAGGTAATGCACTAGGTTTTGAGCTCTCACCAAATTCTTCAGCGCTGTAAACCGAAGGGTATTCAATATCTGGTGTCACTCCTCTGTGTTGTGTACTGCTACCAGTCACTCTATAGAACTTGGCTATAGTAAACTTAATCAAGCCAAGCTTGTCTTCCTGAGGTTGTCTTAGGAATTCCTTAAGCTCTCTAACTTGTTGAACAGTTCCCTTTCCGTAAGATTGTTCTCCAACAATAACTCCTCTCTTATAATCCTGAATTGCTCCAGCAAAGATTTCAGAGGCTGATGCAGAAAACCTATTGATCATTACATTCATAGGTCCTTCATAAGCTACTGTTTTGTTTTCATCATTATACTTCTGCACTTGTGCACGACTGTCTTTCACCTGCACAACAGTACCGCCTGGTAAGAACAACCCTGTAAGACTGATAGCTTCTACCAAAGCACCTCCACCATTGTTTCTTAAGTCCAGCATAATGCCATCAACATTATCTTCTTCAAGTTCCTTTATAAGGCGCCTAACATCATTGGTTGTACTGGTATAATCTTCTCCTCCTTTTTCGTATCCATCCGGATCCAGATAAAAGTCAGGAACTGTAATAACGCCAAGTGTGTAATTGGTTCCGTTCTCTGAATACTCAATCACTTTACTCTTAGCTCTTGCCTCGTCCAGTTTAATCTTATCTCTAACCAAGCTTACTTCTTTGGTTTCCGAACCAGGGCTTGCTCCGGCAGGTAATAGTTTCAAACGAACCAAAGTTCCTTTCGGACCTCTTACCTTACCAGCTACCTCATCGGAGCGCCATCCTACTACATCAATCATCTCTCCTTCTGCTCCCTGAGCTACTCCCACTATTCTATCATCTTTATCTACCTCACCACTAAGGAAGGCTGGACCTCCAGGTCTTAACTCAACAATTTTTGTAAAGTCAGTATCCTGTTGCAGTGTAGCTCCAATTCCCTCTAAAGACTTCTTACTTTGCATCTGAAAATCTTCAGCATTCAATGGGGTGAAATAATTAGTATGAGGATCAAAGCCATTTGTCACTGAATTCATAAACATCTCAAAGACATCATTGCTATTGTATTTCCCTACATTACTCTGAAAACGCTCATAGCGCTTTGTAAGTAAATCAGCTATTTTTTCCTGATCCGACCCGCTTAGTTTTAAACTCAGTGCTTGATTCTTGATTGTTTTTCTCCAAAGCTCATCGAGATCGGCAACACTAGATGCATAAGAAGCTTTCTCTCTGTCAAACTTAAAGGTTTCATCTTTAGTGTAATCAAATTTGTCATCTACATGAGCTAAAGCATATTTCAACCTGGCTTCAACACGCTTTTTGTAAATATTGAAGATGTAAAAAGCAGGAATCAGATCGCCATTCTTTAAGGTGTTGTCGAGCTCATATCTATACTTTTCAAAAGATCTGATATCGCTTGCTAAGAAGTAATTCTTATTCCCATCAAGTGATTTGATGAAGTTGTCGAAAATGACAGATGACAAGGAATCATCTAGATCCGTTTCTCTATAATGGAAATAGTCTAATATCTGGACAATTATTCTTGCCTCTTTTAGGTGAGCGGCAGTAGGTTGTAAATATTTTGTTGAATCGTTCTCCGTTGCCAACAGGGGGCTTGCAAATAACAAAGCCAGTGGCAACCACAATAACTTCTTAATCATCTTCATCTCAACGAGTTTATTTCTTTAACGTTACCCGAAAAAAGGAATTAAATGTAAGTAAAATTCCCTTCAACTTAGCAGGAAAGCTGCTTAAGGTCTACAAGTATAATACCAATACACCCATTTGTAGTTTCAACTTTGATGTGAATGGATGTTAAAAAATGCAAAATCACTCATATCTCAATGATTTTGAAGGGTTGATTGTCGCGGCTTTCACAGATTGAAAAGCAACTGTAAGCAAAGCAATAAGTATTGCGGCCATTGCTGAGATGGCAAACCATATCCAGTTCATATCTACTCTGTATTCGAAATCACTCAACCATAGGCTCATTAAATAATAAGCTATTGGCACTGCAAGAATAACTGCTACAGCAATTAACTGCGAAAACTGCCTGGATAATAACACCACTATTCCTGAAATACTGGCTCCAAGTACTTTTCTGACCCCAATTTCCTTTGTCTTTTGTTCTGCCGTAAATGCCGACAGCCCAAAAAGTCCAAGACAAGCTATGAAAATCGCTAACCATGTAAAACTAAACACAAGCGTTCCAAAACGTTCATCAGATGCATATTGTTGACCGAATTCTTCATCGAAGAACCTATATTCAAGCGGACTGTTAGGAAAGACCTCATCCCACGCGGACTGTATAAATTCCATAGTTTGACCTGCATTAGCAGATGAAAATTTAACTGCCAGATTTCCACCACCATTTGGATTGAAGAACATGGCTAGTGGTTCTATTTTGTGTCTCATATTGGCAAAGTGAAAATCCTTGACCACCCCAATTACAGTTCTTTCCTGCTGACCGAAAGTAATTTTCTTACCTACTGGCTCACTCCAGGTCAATTCTTTAGCCATAGCCTCATTGATGAGAACCGCCTGTTGTACATCAGTTTGCATGTTCACATCAAAACCTCGCCCTTCCGAGATTTGCATGTCCATCAGCTCCATAAAGTTTTCATCAAAACCCAATACTGATATAATCCAGGTATCTTCCTGAGGTACACCTTCGGGGCGAACACCTCTTCTTCCAAAAGTACGCCCTGGCATTCCGGCCGTTCTAGCAGTTTTTATAATATCGGGGCTTTGTTCCAGTTTATTGATTAACACGGGCATAGATTGCTGAAGGCCAGGATTTCCAATATTCAAAGTCACAACCTGTTCAGGGTCAAAGCCCTTTTCAATGTTGCGTTGATGTTGCAATTGATCATATACGATTGCCGTACCAATAATCATGGTAATAGATATGGTAAACTGAAAAATCACCAATGACTTTCTAAGTAAAACTCCCTTCGAACTTGTTTTAAAAGAGCCCCTTAGAATGGTAATAGGGTTGTAACCAGATAGCAGCAGGGCTGGATAACTCCCTGAGAATAATCCCAGTACCAAAACAAAGACAAATGCTCCCAATAGCCAGTTTCCATTCGATAGAAAGTGCAGAGCTAGATTTTCTTCAATTGGTAGATTAATTAAGGGACTAGCCAAAGCCACTAGCCCTATAGCTATAAAAAAAGAAACAAAACAAAGTACGATTGACTCAATCATAAACTGATTAATCAATTGGACCCTGTCAGCTCCAAAAACCTTTCTTACTCCCACCTCCTGAGCCCTATTGGCTGAACGTGCCGTGGAAAGGTTCATGAAGTTGAATGAGGCTATCAGTATTACAAAAAGGCCAACCGCAGCTAATGTATAAACATAGTTAGCATCTGTTTTATTCAAATTGTAGTTCTCAAACAGAATACCACTGGATTTTAAGTGCACATCTTTAAGTGGCTGAAGAGTCACTTTGAAATTATCGCCCACATTATTAGCTCTAATAAGCTCTTCCATCTTGGACTCCACCCCTTCTTCGTTTTCAGGAGAGGCTAATTGCACATAGGTAACCATACTGATGCTCTGCCAGGATCTTAAGAATTGAGCAAATCCTGAGGTTGTATCAGCTTGTTCCATCGACATGATCACATCAAAATCTAAGTGAGAATTTTCTGTAACATCAGCCATTACCCCTACTACTTCAAGACTCGTCTGATTGCCGAAATCAATTCGCTTACCTATTGGATTTTCTTCTCCAAAGGTCTTTTTGGCCATTGATTGAGTAAATATCACTGTATTGGGCTCGGTTAATGCTTTCTCTGTGTCACCATCTATTAATTTAAAATCAAATACATCAAACAAAGATGGTTCGGCATAAGCAAAGTGTTCTGTATAGAACCCTTGTTGTTCATAACTAATCAGTTGTCTTCCCTGAGGTATCATTCTCACCCGTTTTTCTACTTCGGGAAAGTTGTTTTCCATTGCAGGACCAAGTGCTGGAAGTGTAATACCTACCAAGTTACTACTCACTCCAAGTGCCTCATCGATTGTGAGCACCCTGAAAATGTCTTTTGATTTACTATGGAAGCTATCATATTTTAACTCGTTTTGAACAAACAAGAAAATGATGACACAGCAAGCCATTCCAATGGAAAGCCCGAGAATATTGATGACTGACGTGCCTTTGCTTTTCAGAAGATTTCTGAAGGCAATCTTTAGATAGTTTTTAAACATGACCTATTGTTTTTAACCTTTGATGAATCTAAGGAGAACTAAGTTCTCATCATTCTTAAAATATGTAATCGGTTACTTTTTATTTTAAAGAAAGGGCCTTTCTAGCTAGTTCAACAGCCTTTTTCAAAGCATCTTCTTCAGAAGTACTAATATGTGGTGCTATACCAACACCCTCCCAATTGGTTTTGGTAATCGGGTTGATAGCCCTTCCTCTGGGAACATTCACAATAAACCCATCGCTAATTACAGACGGACCTCCAGGGTGAGCCCCTCCCCCAGTTGTTTCACCAATTATAGTGGCCCTCTTCATGTTCTTGAGGTTATAGGTGAATTCTTCAGCAGCAGAAAAAGTGTAATCACTGGTGAGGACATAAACGGGTATATCTGGTTTTGTCTGGCTTGCCAAAGATGGATCGGTCCAGGTTTCAGAGTAACTATCTGAAGGACGCCAATAGAATGTATTTAGGTGCACTGCCTCTTTCCCAAACAGATAGCTGGAAATAAATCGAATCATTGATGGTGATCCCCCACCATTTTTCCTCAAATCGAAAATCAATGCATCGGACTGAATTAGTTTATCCATTGCCTCCTTAGCGACATCTTCAGCAGGACCAATATCCATGAACCCTCTCAAATCAAGGTAGCCGATATTTCCTTCTAGTATCTTAACTTCTTTAAATCCGAAATTCTCTGGAGGAATCCTTCCACCACCCCTAACTCTGCTACTAATAGCTTCCGCTCTTTTGGGGTCATGAACAACTCTTATATGCTTATCATTAATAACAGACCTCAGGTCAGCCTGCAATGCATTGGCGAAATCCTGTTCTGTGGTTAACCTGTCATAGGTTCCATTTTTTAGTTTGCTTTTTATCAGGTCGTGCATAGCCTTACCCTTTTCAGGATAGACATAGTTCCTGTTCATAATACCGGCCAATCGATTTACAATGGCTTGTTTATCGATTTCCTGAGCATTGACAAAAAAGCCTGGAAATAGCAGAAAGGATATTAAAAGTGCTCTTTTCATATTATAAATATGTAAGCACTTACGTAGATGCGATAAATTTGTTTAGAATAGATTATGAAGGCCGCAGAAATATCAAAGCTTAGAAGTAACGCGATCGTACATAGATTTTTCATTCAAGGCGGATTCTACCTTATCCATATTACTCAGTAAATCTCCTTCTGATTCTATCAAAAGCTCGTCATTTGCTGCTCTGATTTTCTGCCAGAGCTCATCCATTCTGGACACCATCTGCTTGCCTTTTGGTGACAATTTTAAAAGACGTCTTCTCTGGTCTTCTTTGTCCTTTCTCTCGTCAATTAGACCCCTCTCTACCAAGACATTGGCTACTTGGTTTACCGCAGGGTGAGTTTGCTTAAGCATTGCGGAAAGTTCAGTAACAGCCAATTCTTCACCACCTTTTAAGGCATAGATAAGTGTGAACCAACGGGGCTCAAAGTCAAATGCTGACTCTTTATATACTTGAGCAACATCTTTTGCAAGACGTTCGCTGAGATTTTTTAAACGGGTAGCCAATGCTAGACTACCCAATTCTTCTACTATATTTCGTTCCAATTAATTTCTTCTTTTTGGTGCTATAAATGGCACTTTCAACGTCCTTATCAAGTTCATAAGCTCGTCAAGTCCGTTTTCTATTGCTTTGGCCTTATTCATCACCAAAGTATACTCAGCCTGCATATCTCTAACGCGCTGTTTCTGACCATTAGTTATCGGTGGTTCAATACCATCAATTGTGCCATAGATATGTAACAGTTGCACTTCCAGTTTATTTTCAAAGTTAATCACATCCTGAAAAGTTTTTTGATTGGGTTGCACCATCTGATCTTCTGATTCATTGATAAGTTCAATTATTTCATCTGCTTTTTTATGAACCTCTTTAAATTCATCTTTCGAAACCCTCGATTTCAAATCCTGTATCTGACTTCTTATCGAACGAATATCATTCGCCTTATTTTGCAATCCATCAATCATTTCACGAACCAACTCAAGCTGATCCTGTTGTTCTTTGTATTGCATTGCCGTGGCACTCCACCTTGGATCGGGAGAAACTGTAAGTTCTTTTACTACCTCCTGATCTCCATAGGTCATCTTCATAATATATTTCCCCGGAGCCACTCTATGTCCACCAGCACCCAAGCCTACAAAAACTCCTTGCACTCCATCAAAATTGGTTTTGGACAAGTTCCAGTTCAACCGATTCATTCCTGATTTCTTGCTTAGCTTTTCTTGTCTCTTCTTTGCATCGCTGGAAAAGCTTCTTACCACATTTCCACCTGCATCAGTGAATTCTACCTTAAGATTCACCGAGTCCACATTTTCTTTGATGTAATACATAATAGAGAATCCAGGGTAAGGATTTTGCCCTAACGCGGTATTACCAGTTCTGAAAGCATTGTCACGAATGGCATGCTCTGGTTCAAAAACATAAAAGTCTGTTTTGGCAGCCTGACTCAATTCATATAACGGATTCAGGTCATCCATTACCCAGAAAGCACGTCCCTGAGTAGCTATCACTAAATCATTACCATGGACCATCAAATCTGTAATTGGAACAACTGGAAGATTGCGCTGAAATTTACTCCATACAATCCCTCCATCGAAAGACACATACAAGCCAAGCTCTGTCCCTGCATATAAGAGACCTTTTTGACGAGGATCTTCTCTCACCACTCTCACATGTGCTTCATTATCTATGCCTTTGGCTATTCTATTCCATGATTGACCATAGTCTGTTGACTTGAAAATATGTGGAGTAAAATCGTTGAACTTGTACCTGTTAAATGCTACGTAAACTGTCGCAGGGTCGTGTGGAGAAACTTCAATTTGATTAATCATACCCTCTCCAGTATCTGGAATTGTGATTTCATCCCAGTTAGCTCCACCATTTTTGGTAATATGCAACATGCCATCGTCCGCACCTGTATAAATTACATCGGGAGTATGTGGTGACTCTGCCACATAATAAATGGCATGGTAAATCTCGCCTCCAGCCCCTTCGTTGGTGATCGGTCCTCCTCCCCAATTGATCTTGGTAGTGTCATTTCTGGTAAGGTCAGGGCTGATTTCTCGCCATGTAATTCCTCTGTCGGTAGTCTTCAGCAATTTGTTCCCGGCATGATAAATCACAGAAGGGTCGTGCTTTGAGGCAATGATAGGAGCATTCCAATTGAACCTGTATTTAATATTTCTTGGGTTTGTACCTAAACCTTGAAATGGGTAGGCCATCACATCTTTGGTTTGCTCGGTTTTCGCATTCCATTCATCTATAATCCCCTGATAGCACCCTGAGTAGACTAATTTTGGGTCATCCGGGTCAAATGCAGAATACGCGCTTTCACAACCCCCAACTGAAAAGAAATCATTGTTACTGATTCCGGCACCATCTACTCTGGATGCTATTGAAACCGAGCTATTATCTTGTTGCCCTCCATAAATCCTATAAGGAAACTGTCTGTCGGCATTCACTCTATAGAATTGAGCTGTAGGCTGGTTGTCTTGCCGCGACCAATCCTTACCTCCATTGATGGATACATTTGCACCACCATCATTGGCATTGATCATATATTGTGGTTGTTCCGGGTTGACCCATACCTGATGGTTATCTCCATGAGGAGTACCCAAGTTTACAAATGTTTTACCATTATCGGTAGATTGAACAAGAGGGGCATTCATTATAAAAACGCTCTCCTCGTCAGTTGGGTGTGCCTGAATATGCATGTAATACCAAGAACGTGCCCTAAGCAAACGATCGGGGTTGATTAGTTTCCAGTTTTTACCGCTATCATCCGATCGGTACAAACCTCCCTTGTCTGCTTCAATAATTGCCCAAACTTTATTAGGGTTAGCCCTGGAAACAGAAACACCAATTTTGCCCATTACACCTTTTGGCAGCCCTTTACTCAACTTGTTCCAGGTCACCCCCCCATCAACGGATTTCCAGATGCCGCTACCAGGGCCTCCGCTCTGTACTTTCCATGGGTATCTTCTATGATCCCAATAGGCTGCATAAATAATGCGTGGGTTAGTCATATCCATACTTAGATCACTGATTCCAGAGTTCTGATCTATATAATGTACTTTAGTCCAGGTTTCTCCACCGTTTTCAGATCTGTAAATTCCACGATCTTCCGTAGGTCCATAAGGGCTACCCTGAGCGCCAACTATAACTAAATCAGGGTTGTCTGGGTGAACAACTATTTTTGCTATCTGTCTGGTTTTCTCCAAACCGATATGCTTCCAGGTTTTTCCACTATCTGTAGATTTATAAACACCATCACCATGAGAGGTCATTACCCCTCTGACAGGTGCTTCACCCATACCCACATAAACCACATTTGGATCCGACTCTGAAACAGTGATTGCTCCAACAGAAGCGGTATTAAAAAATCCATCGGAAACATTCTTCCAGCTTTCGCCAGCATCTTCCGTTTTCCAGACACCTCCAGTAGCGCCCATATAGTAAGTCATTGGATCCTGAACCACACCAGAAACCGCTGTAGCTCTCCCTCCTCTGAAAGGGCCAACCAAACGAAATTCCATAGCATTATACAGTGCTGTATCGTAGGTGATACCTTGTGGTTCTTTGGACTTCCTTTTTCGCCTTTGAGTAAAGGCTTCTGGAGCGCATAATAAAACAATCAGTCCGACCAGTAATGAGGTGCGTAACATCTTCATAGTTTTTGGTTTAAGGCTTTAGCTGACAGAAAACGATCCTATCAGAATTTCATGGTTAATGCTTTAAGTTAAGCATTGCCTTTAGTAAAAACCAACATCATTTTGACAGGTGATTTTGTATATTCGAGCAAACCCGATTTGATATGAAACCCAACAGGCTCTTTTCCTTATTAATTGTTCTCACTCTTGCACTTTCTTGCGAAGAAAAAACTGTGCATTGTTCATTGGATCTTGAAGAACCGGTAACCCGATTTGAGCGTGAAGGTTCGTCTATTTTGAAAGGGGCAAAAGTGCCTGCGGGTAAGTCAATTTACTTTGCCAGTGGTATTGTAGCAAATGTAAAAGATGAAAGTAAACCAGCTGGTGATCGTGGAAGGTTTGGTGATACCTATGATCAAAGCGTAAGTGCGTTGAAGCGTATCAATCAATATCTAAGTGAAGAAGGGTTAAGCCTTAAGAATGTTGTAGCTATGAAAGTATATGTAGCACCAGACCCTGAAAACGATGGAAAACCAGATTTTCAGGCATGGTTCAAAGCTTATGGTGAATTCTTTGGAAATGAAGAGAACCCAAACAAGGTAGCGCGATCAACAATTGGTGTTTATACTTTGGTGGACCCCAATAAGTTTATAGAAATAGAAGTTAGAGCGGTTTACCCATGATTTTAAAACACACTCAAACTGTCAGCTTATTTGCTTTGATAGCAATACTGACTTTAAGCTACAGCTGTAAGCCTGAACAGTCTGCTGAAAATACTATTCATGATTTCAGCAACGTGTTGAATGTTATCAACCTACCTGATTCTGCCAGAGACAGAAGTGCTTTTAGTTTCTCTGATTTAGGCGCCTGGCACAGCTATGCACTGCCAACATCAAATGCCGTAGGTGGCTTTGTCGGACCATTTCTAATGACTCAAAATAATGGTATCTGGTTATCTGATCAGCTGTTAAAACTAGGGATCTCAAAAGATGGAGAAATACTCGATTTAAGTAATGTTAGCAATGTAAAACTTGACTATTTACCAGGAAGGTTGGTTCAAAAATTTTATATCGATGGACTGCTAGTACAAATGCAGTTAATCTTTATTGATTCGCGTACTGCACTGATCGAAACAGAATTAACGTCAAACAAAGACTGTCAGATCGAACTATCCTGGAAGGGAAAACACTGGTTTGGAGAAGTTAAAGAGAGCCATGACTTTTCTATCTCGTTGAAAGACGGAGGGCATCTGAGTACAAGGTTTGATATGGATGTGGAGCTAAAGAAAACTTCAGAAAACACATTCTTAATTTCTATGGGTGATAGACCAATATCTTTAGAATCGGATAAGCCCTTCAAAATTTATTATACACAGTCAGCTTATGTTGACGAGCATGATCTTATTCAAAGCACTGACTTAAATATCAATGGCCTTGAGGAATCCGAGGGTTATTTTATTAGGAACGAAGACAGATGGAATGCCTATCTCTCAAAAATTCTGGATTTAAAGTTTCCCGAGTATAAAAATGTAGCTGTTAAGTCCTTGGAAACGCTTGTCACCAACTGGAGAAGTCCGGCACAAGATATTCTGCATCATGGCTTATTCCCTTCCTATGCCTATAGCGGGTTTCATGGCGTTTGGTCATGGGACTCCTGGAAGCATGCTGTTGCCATTGCTCTTTTTGACCCTGAATTGGCCAAAGAACAACTAAGAGTGATGTATGACTATCAAGATGACATGGGCATGATTGCCGATGTGATATACAGAGACAAGGCAGAGAACAATTGGAGAGATACAAAACCCCCACTTTCTGGTTGGGCTATATGGAAAATCTATGAAGCTGATGGAGACAAATCTTTTCTGGAAGAAATGTATCCAAAACTCACCAAGTATCACAACTGGTGGTATGAATACAGAGACAATAATCAGAATGACTTAAGCGAATATGGATCTACTGATGGTACTCGTATTGCTGCTGCCTGGGAAAGTGGCATGGACAATGCCGTACGTTTTGACAATGCTGTTATGATCAAAAATAACGACCATGCATGGTCGCTGGATCAGGAATCAGTTGACTTGAATTCCTACCTATATGCTGAGAAAATGTATCTGATCAAAATAGCAGAGGTACTCAATGATCAGGAAACAATAGCAAAACTCACCGATGATGCCAACAAACTTAAAGAGGTTATTCAAAATACTTTCTATGACACAGATAAGGGCTTCTTCTATGATAAGTCGCTCCATTCGGATGAGCTGCGCACTGTAGAAGGTACTGAAGGCTGGACACCACTTTGGGCAGGCATTGCTACGAAAGATCAGGCAGAACAAGTGATAAAAACCATGCTGGATACAGCAAAATTTAATACTTACGTCCCATTGCCAACCTTTACCAAGGATCACCCCAAGTTTAACCCTAGAAACGGATATTGGCGTGGACCTGTATGGTTGGATCAGTTTTATTTTGGGGTAGAAGCCATGAAAAAATATGGGCACTCTGAAGAGGCAGAGTCTTTAATCAGGCGCCTTTTTACAAATGCTGAAGGGTTAACTTCGGATGGCCCTATCAGAGAGAATTATCATCCAGTAACCGGACAAGGCTTAAATGCTAACCACTTTAGCTGGTCAGCGGCACATTTACTCTTACTGCTTCAGAACGAAGAGTAGATTTCAACTTTTTAAAAAAGGAATAAATTTAAACTCAAACCACAACCCTATGAAAAAGAAACTCCTGATGATCTTGTTGAGCTTTCTGGCTGTACAAGTTCAAAGTCAGACCTTCAATGAATACGAAGTCTCTTTTGATAACCGCGTACATCATGAAGCCAATATCAAAGTCAAATTTGCCGACCTGGAAAACAAGGTGCTTGAAGTAAGAATGAGCAGAAGTTCCCCGGGGAGATATGCTGTGCATGAATTTGCTAAAAATGTATACTCAGTGAAGGCTACTGATGGCAAAGGCAAAGCGCTTTCTATCACAAGACCTAACCCTCACCAATGGAATGTTACTGGCCATGACGGTACTGTTAACTTTGAATATACCTTGTTTGCTAACAGAGCCGGAGGTACTTATTCAGGGGTAGACGAGTCACATGCACACTTCAACATGCCAGCTACTTTTGTTTGGGCTAGAAACCTGGATCACAGACCCGTAAAAGTAAAGTATAACGTCCCTTCAGGGTCTAACTGGAAAGTAGCCACTCAAATGAAGGACATGGGCAACAACGTCTATTATGCTCCTGATACCTACTATTTTATGGATAGCCCTACTGAAGTTGCTGACTTCCACCTAAGGGAAAGAAAAGTAAATGGGCAGAATATAAGGTTAGCCTTGCACACTCCGGCTAGTGATGCTGAGGTAGACACTTACTTTGAGGAAGTAATTAAAATTGTGGAGCAGCAAGCTGCTGTTTTTGGAGAGTTGCCAAAGTTCGATTATGGTGAGTATACCTTCTTATCATGTTATGTACCGAATGCCAGTGGTGACGGTATGGAGCACAGAAACTCCACTTATGTAGTGAGTGGTAAGCCTGCTAACAGACCACTTGGAAACACTTCTATGGGTACCATTTCTCATGAGTTTTTCCATGCCTGGAACGTGGAGAGAATTCGTCCGGCTTCTTTGGAACCATTCAGTTTTGAAGATGCCAACATGTCTGGTGAACTTTGGTTTGCAGAAGGTTTCACTAGTTATTACACTAATCTGATCAGAGCACGCTCTGGAAATATGACTAAGGAACAATATGTAAATGGGCTTGGGGGCGCTGTTAGCTATGTAATGAACGCCCCGGGAAGAAAGTACTTCAACCCCATAGAAATGAGTTACCGTGCACCATTTGTAGATGCTGCCTCTTCTATTGACCCTGATAACAACGCCAATATCTTTATTTCTTATTACACCTATGGTTCCGTTCTTGGGCTGGCTCTGGATATGTCACTAAGAAGTATGGACAATGGTAAGAATCTGGACGATTACATGAAACACGTATGGAATACGCAAGGCAGAGACGAAATTCCTTATAGTGTAAGGGACTTACAGGCCAGGCTAAGTGAATATGCCGGTGAACGTTTTGCCAATGAGTTTTTCAGCAAATACATTTTTAAAAGTGAAATGCCTGATTACAAAACGCTTTTCAAAAAAATGGGTGTCACGTTTGAAAACCCTAATCCGAATGCTCCTACTTTGAACGCATTTATAAGAATAAACAATGGAGTGGGCCAATTAGCGCAAAATGCCATTGTGGGTTCACCACTATACGAAGCTGGTATTGAAAGAGAAGACCAGATAATTTCTATTAATGGCACCAAGCTATCGGACGTAAAGAATGTAAACGAGATTGTTTCCAAACTGAAGCCAGGTGCTAAGATTCCGGTAGAAATTAATCGTTGGGGTCAGGCAATGACAAAAACGGTTACACTTCAGGCTTCAAAGAACATGAGGTCTCAATGGGACGCCAATGCCAACGCTGCGGCTCAAAAACGAAGAGAAGACTGGTTGAAAAAGAAGTAAATCAAATGTAATAACAAAAGGGGCTTTCGCCCCTTTTTTACTCTACCTCCTCTGGTTTCTGTACATTGACAAATTCAATCTCTCGTTCCGAATTCATCTCGATACTTACTACTGAATCTTTGTTGATCTCTCCAGCGAGAATTTGCTTGGAAAGCTCATTCAGCACTTTCCTTTGAATTACTCTTTTCAATGGCCTGGCACCAAACTGAGGATCATAACCTATTTCTCCTAGATAATCCAGCACTCCATCGGTAGCCTCAATTTCGATTCCATTTTCTTTGAGCTGTTTCTGAATCAATCCAAACTGGATACTAACAATCTGGCGAATGTTGTCTTTACTCAACGGCATGAACATGATCGTCTCATCTATTCGGTTCAGGAACTCCGGCCTGACTGATTTCTTCAACATTTCAAAAACCTGAGTTCTGGTATCATCAATCAATTCCAGCACATTCTCCTCATTGATTTTCTCAAAATTCTCCTGAATCAAATGAGAACCAATGTTGGTCGTCATAATAATGATGGTATTCTTGAAATTAGCTACACGCCCTTTGTTATCAGTTAGGCGCCCATCATCCAATACCTGCAAAAGAATATTGAATGCATCCGGATGTGCTTTCTCAATTTCATCAAGCAACACAACAGAATAAGGCTTTCTTCTAACTGCTTCGGTCAATTGCCCTCCTTCATCATAGCCAACATAGCCTGGAGGCGCTCCAATCAATCGACTAACCGCATGGCGTTCCTGATACTCAGACATATCAATTCGAACCATGTTATTCTCATCATTAAATAAGTATTCTGCCAAGGCCTTTGCCAACTCTGTTTTACCAACTCCAGTTGTGCCTAAAAAGATGAAAGAACCAATTGGTCGTTTAGGATCCTGAAGCCCGGCCCTACTCCTTCTCACAGCATCTGAAAGTGCTGAAATGGCTTCTTTCTGACCGGCAACTCGTTTACCAAGTTCATCTTCAAGGTGTAATAGCTTCTCTCTTTCAGACTGTAGCATTTTAGCTACAGGAATACCCGTCCATTTAGCTACTACCTCACCAATATCTTCAGCATCAACTTCCTCTTTAAGCAGTGTTTTTTCACCCTGCATTTCGACCATCTTGGCTTTGTATTCTTCCAGTTTTCTTTCGGCCTCAGTAATCTTGCCATACCTGATTTCAGCAACCAAACCAAAGTCACCTTCGCGTTCGGCCTTTTCCGCTTCCATCTTATATCGGTCAATATTCTCCTTCTCCGTTCTGATACCAGTAATCACTGACTTTTCATTCTCCCACTTTCCCTTCAAAGCATCTCGTCTTTCTGAAAGCTCAGCTATCTCCTTAGACAGTACAGATTCTTTATCCTTATTTTTCTCTCTACGAATAGCTTCACGCTCAATCTCTAATTGCATGATTTTGCGATTGAGTTCATCAAGTTCCTGAGGCAAAGAATCAATCTCTATCCTGAGCTTCGAAGCAGCCTCATCCATTAAGTCAATCGCTTTATCTGGCAAAAATCTGTCAGAGATATATCGGCTAGATAGTTCCACCGCAGCAATCACAGCATCATCCTGAATTCTTACACCATGGTGAACCTCATACTTCTCTTTAATACCTCTTAGAATAGAAATGGTATCTTCCTGATCTGGCTCATCAACCATCACTGATTGAAACCTTCTTTCCAGTGCCTTATCCTTTTCTATATATTTCTGGTATTCTTTCAGGGTGGTAGCTCCAATCGCATGTAATTCACCTCTGGCTAAAGCAGGTTTTAGAAGGTTAGCCGCATCCATGGCTCCCTCTCCTCCTCCACCGGCACCAATCAAAGTATGGATTTCATCAATAAAGAGAATTATCTCCCCGTCAGAATCCTGTACTTCTTTGATTACTGCTTTCAATCGTTCTTCAAACTCTCCTTTATATTTAGCTCCCGCTACCAGCAGTCCCATATCCAAAGAGATAATGGTCTTTGATTTCAGGTTTTCAGGCACATCACCATCAACTATTCGTTGGGCCATACCTTCCACAATAGCTGTTTTTCCTACCCCAGGCTCTCCTAAAAGTATCGGGTTGTTTTTAGTCCTTCTGGAAAGAATCTGAAGTACTCTCCTGATTTCTTCATCACGACCTATTACAGGATCAATTTTACCAGAGCGAGCCAGTTCATTTAGATTCTTGGAGTATTTCTCTAAAGACTGATATTTGGATTCTGCATTCTGATCTGTCACCCTATTTCCACCTCTAAGTTCTTTTATTGCGTTTATTAAATCTTTCTTATTGAAGCCAAGCTCCTTCATTAGAGCAGCAACTTTCTCTTTACCATTCAGTAGCCCCAATACTATATGCTCTACAGCAACAAACTCGTCTTTAAACTCCTTCAAATATTCAAGTGCTTTCGTCAAAGCTGCATGTGCTTCGTTCGAAAGATATGGCTGTTGGCCGCTAACTTTCGGGTATCCAGCTACTATCTCTTCCAGCTTAGCATCAAGCTGTACCTTATTCACCTCCAACTTCTTTATCAGAAAAGACATTACGTTCTCACCTGACAAAAGGATTGCCTTCAAAATATGACCTGGCTCTATAGCTTGCTGCTGATTACCAGTAGCAAGTTCGGCCGCCTTCTGAATGGCTTCCTGCGATTTGATAGTATAGTTTTTGAAATCCATAGTTTTTATTGCTCTTTTACTTGTCGCTAAACAAGCTCAACCCAGTTCCTCAAAGAACAATCCAATCGAATATTTCGGAAATTTTGTCTGGAAATAGCCGTAATTTTGAAAAAATCAGCCATTTTGGCCGAAATTTACTTTTAATACATGTCAAGAATCAAGATTACTCTCCCTGATACCAAGGCGTTTGAAACTAAACTGAAAATCAGGATCTCAGATATCAATTATGGTGGCCATTTGGGCAATGACAGTGTATTGAGTTTAATGCATGAGGCTCGATTTCAGTTCTATAAGAGTCTTGGATATACCAATGAACTAGATATTGATGGTATTGGTACTATTCAGGTAGACACTGCTATTCAATATAAAGGGGAAGGTTTTCATGGAGATGAAATATTGATGGAGGTGTTTGTGGGTGATACTACTTCCAGAAGTATGGACCTTTACTATAAGCTAAGTATTCCAGACCAGGGAAAACAGATAGCCCTCGGCAAAACGGGCATAGCTTTCTATAATTATGAGGCTAAAAGGGTGAGCAATATGCCAGATCAAATTGCCAAAAAGCTCAACTCGCTCAAATAATGAATATCATACCAGAATCTTCATTATTTACTTAAAGTAAGAAAGCATCCATTTCAAGATAGATGAGCACGCTTTTTATCCCGAGCTATACCGAAGGTTTTTTAAAATTTGTTTTAGAGCAAACAACGCCATTGCAGTCATTTCGAACGTAGTGAGAAAACGAATAGATTTCTCCCTTTTGGTCGAAAAGACGTACTAAAAGAGAATCATCCAGGTATCTCTATTCAAATAATGGAGTGTATAAGGTAAGCTATACCTGTTAATTCAAATCAGGTCACTACCTTTGTGTCATGACTACATCTGCAGCTGAAAAACGAGATATCCGCCAACTTTCGCTCGAAGAAATCAAAGCGTTCTTTGTTGCCGAGGGTGAAAAAGCTTTCAGGGCTAAGCAGGTATATGAATGGCTGTGGAAAAAGTCTGCTAAAGACTTCGATCAAATGACTAATATTTCTCTGCAAACCAGAGAAAAGCTTAAAGCACATTTCCTGATCAAGCACATTCAGGTAGACCAGATGCAACGCAGCAACGATGGTACCATCAAGAATGCTGTTAAGCTACACGATAACATGATTGTCGAATCTGTTTTGATTCCCACCGAAAGTAGAATTACGGCTTGCATTTCTTCACAAGTAGGTTGTAGCCTGGATTGTAACTTCTGTGCAACTGCCAGGTTAAAGCGCATGAGAAATCTGAATCCTGACGAGATTTACGATCAGGTAGTAGCCATCAAAGAACAGGGTGACCTCTACTTTGAAAGACCCCTGACCAATATTGTTTACATGGGTATGGGCGAACCCTTGCTCAATTATAAAAACGTACTCAAGTCTATAGAAAAAATTACCTCTCCAGAAGGTTTGGGTATGTCCCCAAAGAGGATAACGCTGTCAACAGTTGGTATTCCAAAGATGATTAAGCAGCTGGCCGATGATGAGGTGAAATTTAATCTGGCCGTATCGCTTCATTCTGCAATTGATGAGTCTCGTTCGCGGATGATGCCTATTAATGACATAAGTAATCTAGCTGAACTTGCCGAATCCCTACAGTATTGGCATCAGAAAACGAGCAGAAAAATCACTTTCGAATATGTGGTTTGGAAGGGCATTAACGATGACGAAAAGCATGCCAGGGCCTTGGCCAAATACTGCGGAAAGGTGGCTTCAAAAGTCAATATTATTGAGTACAACCCGATAGATGATGGGGAGTTTCAACAAGCGGCTCCTGAAAGCCTGGATATGTATAAGAGGATTCTGGAGTCTAAAGGAATTATTGTGAATGTTCGAAGAAGCCGTGGTAAGGATATTGATGCAGCTTGTGGGCAATTGGCTAATAAGAATTGACGTTTTTATTCTAAACAGAGTTCAGGAATTTCTATCGTACTCTACTTCGCTCGAGATGGAAAGAGTGTAAGAATTACTAAGTGAATCTCTTCCCCCAAAAGATTTTCAATTTAGATTTCTCCTTTTAGTCGAAAGGACTTCAGTAGGTCGCTAACACCAAACCAAATAGTTCATCCTTACGAACGTAGTGAAGCAATCTCCTCCCTTTCGGTCGAAAAGACTTAAAAAAACCTATGCTCATTAAGAAAATCTATTTTTCCAATGAGCTTGAAGAAGTCTGCTTGAATATCAACATAAAGACAATCCTATACACTCCTGCAGTCGTCTCGAACAGCGTGAGAGAACTATAGATTTCTCCTTTCAGTCGAAAGGACTTCAGTAGGTCGCTAACACCAAACCAAATAGTTCATCCTTGCGAACGTAGTGAAGCAATCTCCTCCCTTTCGGTCGAAAAGACTTAAAAAACCTATGCTCATTAAGAAAATCTATTTTTCCAATGAGCTTGTAGAAGTCTGCTTGAATATCAACACAATAGACAACTCTATACACTCCTGCAGTCGTCTCGAACAGCGTGAGAGAACTATAGATTTCTCCTTTCAGTCGAAAGGACTTCAGTAGGTTGCTAACACCAAACCAAATAGTTCATCCTTGCGAACGTAGTGAAGGAACCTCCTCCCTTTCGGTCGAAAAGACTTAAAAAAAACTATGTTCATTAAGAAAATCTATTTTTCCAATGACCTTGTAGAAGTCTGCTTGAATATCAACATAAAGACAATCCTATACACTCCTACAGTCGTCTCGAACAGCGTGAGACAACATAGATTTCTCCTTTAAGCCGAAAGGACTTCAGTAGGTCGCTAACATCGAACCAAATAGTTCGTCTTTGCGAACGTAGCGAAGCAATCTTCTCACTTTAGGTCGAAAAGACTTAAAAAACTCTGTGCTCATTAAGAAAATCTATTTTTCTAATGAGCTTGTAGAAGCCTGCTTGAATATCAACACAATAGACAACTCCATACACTCCTGCAGTCGTCTCGAACAGCGTGAGACAACTATAGATTTCTCCTTTCAGTCGAAAGGACTTCAGTAGGTCGCTAACACCAAACCAAATAGTTCATCCTTACGAACGTAGTGAAGGAACCTCCTCCCTTTCGGTCGAAAAGACTTAAAAAAACCTATGTTCATTAAGAAAATCTATTTTTCCAATGATCTTGTAGAAGCCTGCTTGAATATCAACACAATAGACAACTCTATACACTCCTGCAGTCGTCTCGAACAGCGTGAGAGAACTATAGATTTCTCCTTTCAGTCGAAAGGACTTCAGTAGGTCGCTAACACCAAACCAAATAGTTCATCCTTACGAA
>CANLOY010000004.1 GCA_947493005.1 uncultured Roseivirga sp. | reverse complement strand
AAAGAGTTGTTCAGGATAGCCTGAACAACTCTTCTTAATCTTTTATAAAACCGTCAACTTATTTTAGGACGGGTCATGTTAATAACGATTACTTATCACCAGCAATCCAGTCTCCAATATCCAGCACCTGATCAATTACAGCATCCACCTTAGAGTTTGTAAAGGTCTGGATGATTTCCAGATAAGAGCTTACCTTATCCCATATCTCATCGAACTTCTCTTGAAATGCAGAAGGATTTCCTCCACCTGAGGATATGGCACTACCAGCTTCCCATACAGCCTGTAAAACCTTATCCGTTTTATCATTAGTATAGGTCTCTGCAAACTTCAGAGCAGGATCCAGTATAGGCCAGATCTGATTAAATACATCGGCAAACGCAGGTTCTGTTCCTCCTGCACCTGGCTTAAAAGTGATAGTTTTATGCTCGATTGCAATTTCAACAGCTGCAATCAGCCTTTTCTTTTGAGCTCTTCGCTCCTGTCTATTTGCTTTTCTTTCAGCTTTTCCCATTGTTGTGTGTTTTAAATTTTAGTTTGTTGAAAATAAAAAAAAGGATTTGAGCTTCAAATCCTTTTATGAACTAACATTTCTATGAAAAGGTAGTATCATTCACTTCTCAATGCCTTAATGGGGTTAGACATTGCGGTTTTAGCTGAAAGGAAGCCTACTGTTAACCAAGCTATCATTGCAACAAACAGGGCTGGTAAAATCCAGATCATGGGGTTATTAAGGCTAATTTGGTAAGCAAAGTCCTGAAGCCACCCTTCCATTACAAAATAACCCACCGGTATGGCTATAATCGCACCTGCTGCAACCAATTGTGTAAAGTTCTTCAAAATCATTAAAGTGATACTCTTAACAGATGCTCCAAGCACTTTTCTAACGGCTATTTCTTTGAACCTACGCTCCAGTGTAAAAGCGGCCAAGGCAAATAAACCCAAACAAGCAATAACCACTGCCAAACCAGAGGATGCTGTAAAAAGCTTACCAAACCGCTCTTCTTCTTTATATAGAGCTGCAAATGACTCATCAAGGAAAGCATATTCGAAAGGCTCATCAAGCACCGTTTCTTCCCATAGCTCTTCTACCATCTCAACAGTTCTCTTGTAATCTCCAGAAACTCTTAAGTACACATAGTTACCAGCATACCAATCTGCTTCCACTCTACCATCATTACCCATTACTCGAATGATAACTGGTTCTATTTTACGCTTGAGACTCGTGAAATTGAAATCATTGGTAACCCCAACGATTGTATAATCCTCCCCATCTCCTCTGGATAGTTTTCTACCTAGAACCTCGTCCCAACCAAGCCATTTCTTGGCAGCTTCATTGATTAATATGCTAGCGGTATCCGATACTAATTCATTTGTAAAATTTCTTCCTTCAACTAATTGCAAACCCATTGTTTCCAGAAACCCATCAGTAGCAAACATATTAATGAAACTGTGTTCTCTTGGATTGTCTTCTATAGTTTGATAGCCCCAATCTGAAACACCCCCAGACATAAAGTCTCTTGTCATCGACATCCTTTCAACCGCTGGCATTTGAGATAGTCTGTTTTTGAATAGCTCTGCATCATTTTCGAGTACATTTGTATTCTTTATAACCAGTACCTGCTCTGCATCAAAACCAAGTTTTTGATTTGAAAGAAAATTCAGTTGTTTGAAAACGACTACCGTACTTATGATCAGGAAAATCGAAATGGCAAACTGAAATGCCACAAGCCCTTTTCTTAAAAAAGAGCTCCCCTTTCCCCCCTTTTGAACTTCACCCTTCAGTGCCTTAATAGGCTTAAAACCAGATAATACAAACGCAGGGTATGATCCTGCCAACAATCCAACTATCAATACCAAGACTAATAACTGAAGTAAAACCTGCCCCATGAATAAGTCATTGTAATCAAAACTTCTATCCGCAAGGTTGTTGAAGCCATTCAATACAAGAGCTGCCAGTCCTAAAGCCAATACCATAGAAATAATACTAACCATCATTGATTCGACCAAAAACTGATTAACTAATTGTTTCCTCAAAGATCCTAGTACCTTTCTCATTCCAACCTCCTTGGACCTCATAGCAGATCTTGCCGTAGATAGGTTCATAAAATTGATACAGGCAATGATCAATATAAATAAGGCAACAGCTGAGAATATATATACGTTATTAATATCTCCACCTGACCGTAGAGATAAACGAGGATGATACAAGTGTAGATCAGTCATTAGTCTCATAGGGAAGTTTCTTTCCCGTCCACCTTCTGCCAAATAATCTTCATAACTAGCGTGTCCAGTGAATTTCACTAGCTCTGGGCCTACATATTTGCCGGCAAGCTCTTTTAGTTTATCCTGAACCTCAGTTGGATCACTACCCTTAGCTAGTTTTATATAAGTGTAAAAGTTGTTTCCTGTCCAGTTGCCTACAGTTACCCAAGTTTCGTTTGGATAAGAACCTATGAAATTATAACGGAAGTGTGTGTTTTTAGGTGGATCAACTACAACACCGGTTACCTTTATCAATTCCCCATCTACTTTAATCACCTTCCCCAATGCGGATTGGTAATCGAAAAGCTTATTAGATAAGGACTGGGTTAATACAATCGAATTAGGCTCTGACAACGCTTCACTTGGATTACCCTCAACAAATTCAACTGAGAATACCTTGTTAAAAGTAGAGTCAGCATTAAATCCCATAGGCTCTTTGAAAATTTTACCATCAATATTGAATGTTTGGCTAAAAGGACCTTGAAGTCTAGTTGCTTCATCTATCTCAGGTATATCCATTTTTGACTGAATAGCCAACCTAGCAGGCGTCCAGGCACCTAACCTATAAATTCTATCTGAATCCGAATGAAATTTATCATAACTCAATTCATGCGTGATATACATGGTTATTAAGAGACACGCTGCTAAACCAATAGCCAAGCCTCCTATGTTAATCAAACTATAGAACCGTTGTTTCAATAAACTTCGAAAAGAAATTTTGATGTAATTTTTAAGCATAACAATGTTGTTTAATGAGTTGATATCTTCAAGACCTTTGATATATCTGAAGCGGAAAAATTTCAGCACATCCCAAGAGAATTTCTTGCGTGCGGTTTTTACTCCTTCTGATTCAATCCTTTTGTAAAAGAGTTCATAGGCATCACCTTCAATGATTTCCAAAGCCCTGGGTTTACAATAAAACCTTAAGAACTTTATCGCCCATTGAGGCGGTTCCTGATCATAAGGAGACATAATCAAGACTTAGTTTTGGGATTTGATCGTAAAGGCGATTGCGCTGCTCTTTAATAAAGTCCAATGCTTTTTGGCCTGCAACCGTAATTTTAAAGAAGCGTTTTCTTCTACCTCCGCGGGCCTTTGTTGCTCCTCCTACATGTGAGTCTAAGAAGCCTTTACTTTCAAGTCTGTCAAGCGCAGAATGTACTGCGCTAATATTGATTTTTCTTCCGGTTTGACTTTCAATTTCTTCCATCACACTAATGCCATAGGCATTGTCATTTAGAATAGCCACAACCAATAAAACCAACTCTTCGAACTCCCCTATGTTCGATCTTGCCATATTGCTTTATGTTACATGTTAGTAATTGTTTTTTACATTCCTGTCAGTAGGTATTATTACAATGAAGTCGTAGTTAAAGATTTCGTGTTTTTCCTGCTTGGTAGCAATTAACTCCCCACTTTCAATCTTGGCTCTTAAAGGTCTTACATCTACAAAACCCCAGCGTGTTTTTTCCCCGATACTCATAAAAGTTTCCGAACCTTTATAACCACTCTTTCCAAGCTTGTCGGTGCTACCAACATATCTTCTGATGAACCTCAGGTTGGCTACATGGTAGTCGTACTTTTCAGCAATAGCTTCAATCAGATGTCCAACATCATTGTAACCTATCCAGCTTTTAATTCTAGAGGTATGAAAATTCCCCATTTTAGTAACCACTTTGGGATGCTCTCCATTCTTCTCTTTATACTGTTTAAAGTGCTCCAAGAAGTTACTTCTCATATAGTTGATTCTCGAAGGATTACTTCTTCTGTCTCTGGATTCGTGATAGCAGTATATTTGCCAACTCTTCTTAAGTGCAGCTATTACGTTCTGTGCCTCTTGATTATTCGCATCAAACATATCCAGAAAAGCATTAATCTTTTCTGACTTTAATATTCCACAATTCAAAGGTTTCTTCTTTGAATCCTTTCTCTTCAATGTTTGCCATTCATTGGTAGCTACATGCTTGGCTTTAAGTATATTTTCATAATCAGAATGCCCATTTACAGTAGACATTAACTCGTCAAACAGTAATGGTGCAGCAAAGTAATATTCCTGATCCAGCCCCCACAGATCGTAATCTAAAGTTCTCGCAGTTTCCAAAAATGCGGCATCCTCTACTCCCTTAAAAAATGGAATTGGATACTTATTCGGTTTACTTTTATATTTCTTATAAAGCCCATTAAGGTTTCCTTGAGTCTCTTCAGGATTGTCAGAAAGCCTTTTTAAGATTTTTGCTGATTCAGGGCCAACTTCCGCTGCCAGTTGGTTGAACCCATAAGGGCTTAATTCTTTCAGTAATTGATTAGTAAAAAGACTAATCTGTCTGGAGTTATGATACTCTCCTAACAATACAAATTGTGCTTTTTCAAACTCTTTTTCAAGATAGTCCCAACCCTCTCCTGAAAAATCATCCCCTAATGTAAAATAGTGTGTATAGGGGGCAATATGCTTTGTTCCAAACTGTTCTTGTGCATGTGAACTCAGTACATGGAGTGTTAAAAACAATCCGATTATAATTC
The DNA here is from genome assembly GCA_947493005.1 of uncultured Roseivirga sp. GTDB lineage: Bacteria > Bacteroidota > Bacteroidia > Cytophagales > Cyclobacteriaceae > Roseivirga. The sequence continues at coordinate 440,373 of CANLOY010000004.1, read as the reverse complement.
TTGATTTCATAAAATTAGACCTTGACCTTTTATTTGTTTCACAATAGTAAATGAAATTCATATGTTTCACAATTGCAAATGATATAACTAAACCTTGTAGTGAACTGGGAATTGTATAAACTGAAACGGAAAAAGAAGCGTGTAAAGACTTAACTTTTAATACCCATTCTGAATATTAACTCTATGTAATAGTTCTTTACCATTAACCAACAAATCGAGGTTTTTCAACAATAGTTTTATTGCCGAAGAAGGTGTAGTGACACTAGCAACATGAGGTGTAATACTCACCTTAGGATGTTCCCAAAAAGGGCTTTTCTCAGGGAGAGGTTCTTCTCTAAACACATCTAACAAGGCACCAGAAAGCTTACCTGCATTCAATGCATCTATTAAATCTTTTTCAACCAGATGGTTTCCCCTTGCTACATTGATTAAATAAGCGCTATCAGGCAACTTACTGAACAAACATGCATTCAAGATGTCAATTGTATGATTTGTAATTGGCAAAAGGTTTACAAGTACCTCAGAGTGAGAAAGAAACTCATCAAGACCGGACTGATCAAAACATGCTACTCCATCTAATGACTTTAACGTTCTGCTATAACCACAGACTTCGAAACCCAGTATTTTTAGCCTTTCTGCCAAATGTCCACCAAGTGCTCCAAGGCCCATAACCCCTACTTTTAATGGCTTATAGCCTATTCTATCCCAAACTTTACTCTTTTGATTTGCTAAATGGGTCGATATACTTCTTTGATACATCATTAAACCCATTATCACATAGTTAGTCATATCCTGAGCCAAAAATGGGTCAACAATTCTGGTAATGGGTATATCGGCAGGAATCTGCGGGTCTCCCATTAAATGATCTACCCCAGCCCCTAACGAGCTAATCCATTTAAGTTTAGGCAACCTCTCAATTACACCTGAATCTAAAGGCTTCCAGACAAATAGTGCTTCCACATTACTCAAGTCATTATCGGTAGGCCAAACATGAATTTTATCTACTAATTCAGATTTACTCAAACCTTCTACCCATGGCTTTGGGTCCCAGACAGATGAAGAAATTAATATTTCCATTTACAGAGTTAACGACTTGTACTGGCCACAATATTCCAAAGCCAGGAGAATGCAACAATCAAACCTACATAGATCACCAGCACATTGTTTTCAATGCCTTGTTCTGATGTAAATGAGGTATAAACAAACAAGCTACCTACAACAACACAAACTAAACTATAAAGGATAAGCAGCCAATTAATCCATTCCTTTTGAGCTTCATACAACCTTCCGACCGGCAAAATCAGGCTAAACCCAACCAATGTACCAGCTATAAACCCATCTGATGGAACAAATATCCACCCAAATATGGAAATAAGAAAAACTGTAAAGCATATACCTACAAAGACCGATGTTTTAGACTCCTCAGGGGTCAAGAGATATTTAGAATAGGTATTCAGCCTCATGAAAAAATTGAAGACGGGTTCAATTACCCATGTGGAAATCATAAAGAAAATCAGTCCATAGCTAAGGTATTCCAGCAGTACACCATATTCTCCCAGATTATTGGCACCATTTCTTATTATTTTATTGATTACAACAATACCGATAATAATAGCCCATTGCACATTCGGTTTCAGGTTGCCAATAAAAAAGTAGTACTTTAAAAACATGCGGTACAAAAAGTATCTGGCCTTTAAAGACTCCAGCATACCTGCCCTGGCATAACTATTATTTGGATTCTTTCGGAGTGCTTCTTTAAAGTGCTCCATAGCCTTTTTATGACTGCCTTTCTCTAATTCTGCCCAGCCATAGTTGGCATGAGACATCACATGCTCAGGGTCTAGCTCAAGTGCCTTTTCAATAGTTTTAAAAGAAGCTTCCTTATCTCCTAGTTTTAGCTGGGCAGTGGATAGCACATTTCTACAGAGTAAACTTTCCGGATCTATCAAGAGTCCCTTTTCAGCTGCTTCAGCAGATTCTTTAAAGTCTCTGCGAATCAAGTTTACCTGAGCACTCACACCATAATACTCTGCCTCGTCAGGGTTTAAGCCAATGGCTTTATTCACGGCATTAAGTGCTTTCTGATAGTTTTCGAGCTTAATATGAGCAAGGGCAATAACATAAAGCGCAAAGTCCAGTTCCGGATCGGCAGCTAAAGCCATTTTTGCAGTTGTAATAGCTTCTTTGGGCTCATCTATATTTAACTGGCATAAGGCTAAATATGCCAAAGCCAAACCATGCTCTGGAACATCGGCCAGAAACTGATTCAATTGTTCAATAGCCTGATCATACCTGCTTTGGTTAATAAGTAATTCTGCTCGTTGTAGCCTTTTCATTACTTTTTGATTTTCAGGTACTTCAACACATCATCATATAGTCCTGATTCATTAGCATAGATTGCATAGTTTCTTGCTTTAGTAAACCATTCTTTTGTAGAAGGTACCATTTGCTTGCAGGCTCTTAGCAGGTCATTAGTTTCTATCGGTTGAGGCACTCCAGATTCAAACGCTTGTTCAAGTTTCCCCTCAATACTAATGTCAATCATGGCTTGAAGGTCTGCACCAGAAAACTCTGGAGTTTTTTTGGCCAGTTTACCAAAATCAATACTCCCTGATGGTTTGTCTTCCATCATAATGTTCAAAATGGATGATCTGGCTTCAACATCAGGAGGTGATACAAAAATCATTCGATCGAAACGTCCGGGTCTTTTAAATGCAGGGTCCATATGCCATGGAGAGTTTGTAGCGGCAAGTATTAAAACATCTTCATTATCTACTTCCACCCCATCTAATTCGGATAAAAACTGATTGATTACGTTTCGACCTGCGGAACCTTTCATCTCGCTTCGGTTGGCACCTAAGGCATCTACCTCATCTATAAATAACACACATGGCGTGTTTTTTCGTGCCACTTCAAAAATGTCATGAAGGTTCTTTTCACTGTTTCCCAGCCATGCGTCTAAAATATCATTGATTCCAACGCTTAAAAAGTTGGCTTTAACCTCTCCTGCCGTAGCTCTGGCAATATGTGTTTTACCACAACCCGGAGGGCCATACAATAAAATACCACCTCCCGCTTTCTTTCCATAAGCCTTATATAGATCGGGGTGCAAAAATGGCTTTATAATCTTAAGGTCAATTTCGCGTTTCACATGATCCATTCCTCCAACGTGAGAAAAATTTGTCGTTGGCTTTTGCATTCCAAGAGTACGCTCTGCAAAGCCATCATCAATTCTTGAGTGTCCTGTAGTATTACTAACCCTAAACTCATCGTCTAGTTCTGAGTCAGTAAAAGATGGATCAATATTCAAAATATCCATATACACTTCCCTTGCCTGCGATACACTACCATCTTTCAACAAACATTGACAATACAATTTCTGAACACCGACATTTGTCGAATCCGTCTCAATTAGTTCCTCTAAAACTATTATAGCAGTTGAATAGGCCGACTGGTGGAAATAAGCTTCTGCCAGTCTCAGCTTACTTTCGACATCTGACGAATCTAGTTGCAATAGAATCTTCGTATGTTTTTCTACCTCCTCCCACTGTTTATCAGCTATCAACTCTTTGACAACCAGCTTTCTTAAATGAACATTTTCAGGAGAACTTTCAAGGGCCAGTAATAATGCCTGCAACTGTTCTGATGCCATATTTTTTCTTTCTTAAATCGAGTGCTCCAAGATATTGTAAAACCAACAGACTTATTAACCTTAAGTATAAAAACTATTCTATTTCTTACTTACCCATTTAGTATCTCTTATATAAAATCGCCAAGGCTTAAGCGCATCTTCTTCGGCATAGTCCACTCCAATTCGTGTAGAAACAACAATATCACTGCTTTTCAAGACAGGTGCATCTTCTATCCAAATAGTGTTTCCCAGTAGATCGATTCCATAGTGATCTTTTGTATTCAAGCCTAATGCTTGAGCAAGAGTACCCGGGCCTGAACTCAGCGTCTTTTTCAAAGCACCTTGTTTTCTCCTATGCATCATCTCTTCAATCCCTGTAACAGGCTCTAACCCTCTTATCAATACTGCATCTGCAACATCTTTAGTGTTGGTCACAATGTTAAGAAGGTGATGAATTCCATAACATAAATACATATAGACTACTCCGCCTTTTCCATACATTATTTCAGTACGCTTTGTTCGGAGGCCATTATTGGCATGACATGCTTTGTCATTTCTACCTGAGTATGCTTCAACCTCTGTAATTCTACCAGAAGTGTGTATACCATTTAAGTTTGTATGAAATGTTTTCCCAAGTAGTTCTACAGCAACCTGAACGACATCTTCTCTTTCATAAAAGCTTCTTTCCAATTTCATACGGAATAAATTGACAACTTAATTTCCTCAATTCAGTTTAAGAAAGCGAAACTTAAACCATCGACAAATGAAAAAAGTACTAGTAACATTAGCATCATTCGCACTTTTGATTTTTACCCAAAGTAGTGTAATGGCCCAAAGAGGACCTGCAGCAAGCCCAACGGCAACTATCAAGCAAATGATAGGAAACACAGAAATGCAAATAGTTTACTCCAGACCAAGTTTAGCAGGTAGATCATTATCTAGCTTAGCTCCTTCAGGAAAGGTTTGGAGAACTGGCGCCAATGCAAACACCAAAATCAACTTTAACAAGGATGTAACAATCGGTGGGAAATCTTTGGCAGCCGGTGAGTACTCTATGTATTCTATCCCTGGTAATAATGAGTGGACCATTATTATTAACAAAGCTAAAACATGGGGTACGAATTATGATGAATCTCAAGATGTAGTAAGATTTACTGCTAAGGCGACTAAAACATCTTCTTCGGTTGAGACTTTCAGAATTGACCTTACCGATTTTGACAATAAAGCAAAAGACAAAGCTAACCTGGAATTAGCTTGGGGAGATGTTTCAGTTAAATTCCCTATTGTGGTTAAAAACTAAACTGCAAACACTTTAAAAAATTAAACCTCCATTATGCAATGGAGGTTTTTTTATGCCCTATCGTTAAGTAATTGATCGAGTTATACTGTCATTTCATGGATTTGAACAACCAATCTTAAAGAAATCAGTATAAGTTTGAGAAACTATAAACCAACATTCAATTATGAAAAAAACACTTACTGCTTTAGCAACACTTGCGTTGTTAATCATTTCTCAAAGCTCCATTGTAGCACAAAACGGCCCGGCACCTAGTCCACTTCAAAAAATAAGCCAGATGGTTGGCCTTACCGAAGTTAAGATTGAGTATTCAAGGCCAAGCCTTGATGGTAGGGATATGTATGAAAAACTAACTCCTGAAGGAGAGAGATGGAGAACCGGGGCAAACTTTAGAACAATCATTTCCTTTTCAAAAGATGTCCAACTTGCCGGAAAGGAAGTGAAAGCTGGTGATTATAACTTATTTACAATCCCTGGTAAAAAAGAGTGGACCATTATTTTGAATAATAACACTGGCGAAGTGAATCCTTTCAAGGTTGACGAGAAGAACAACATTCTTTCATTCAAAGTAACTACTCAAAAGAAAAAGGATAAAATAGAGACATTCACCATCAATATCACCGACTTTGATAAGAACGCAAAAGACAATGCCAACATTGAATTGGCCTGGGAAAATACTTCGGTGAAATTTCCGATCGTAGTAAAGAACTAAACCACCTGAAACATGGTTATAAAAGCTTCTATTCCCTGAGTAGGAGCTTTTTTTATAACTTTAAATACATTAACCGATAAACCAATGAGAAAAACACAGCTAACTCTAATTGCACTGATGATATCTGTTTGTGCTATTGCGCAAATAAAAATGCCCCCAGCCAGCCCTACTTTTGAATTGAAAGGAACTGTTGGACTGGCAGAAGTGAAAGTGGTCTATTCCAGACCAAGTGCTAAAGGACGTGATGTAGCTGGCAACTTGATCCCCTACAACGAGGTTTGGAGAACAGGTGCTAACGCTTCAACCAAAATTTCTTTTAGTAAAGATGTTAAATTGAATGGAAATCCGGTTCCGGCTGGAGACTATGCACTTTACACTTCATTTACCGAAGATAAAGCAACCATAATCCTTAGTAACAACCTTACATGGTGGGGATCTTTGGGTTACGATTCAAAAGACGATTTATTAAGGTTTGATGTTCCTGTAAAGCATCCTAGTAGTCACTATGAAACCTTCACTATCAGTTTCTCAGATTTCACTATGAATTCTGCTAACCTGAATATGAAATGGGAACATACGAAGGCCATGTTCAAAATTGAAAGCGATGTTGATGCTAACGTAATGGCGGATATCAAAGCTCAGGTAATTGATGCAACACCTTCAAATCCTGGAGTATACTTCCAGGCAGCAGGTTATTATTACGACACCAAAAGAGATGCTAAACTGGCATTGGAGTGGGTAAACAAGGCCATCGATGGAAGCCAACAAAAGCAGTATTGGGTAGTTCATCTTAAAGCAAAACTCCTTGCAAGAATGGGCAAGAAAAAACAAGCAAAGGCAGCCGCAGAAGAGTCAATAAGTCTGGCAAAGGCAGGAAACAACCCTGACTATGTAAGATTGAATGAAAAGTTGATTGCAGATTTGAAATAACAACCTATCTTATATCATAAACTTAAGGAGCCACATTATTGTGGCTTTTTTCTTTTATGCGTATTGGGTTGATTAGGATAGGTTAACAGGAAAACGAATTAGCTATCTCTTAGGACAGCTCTTACACATTTTCTTCTGTTTCTTTTTATACTTTTTACAGCATTTCTTGAAACAGCATTCACCAATAGCGGTGAAGGGTGAGCCAAACTGATCCGATTTGCTAAATGGAGAACAAGTGTGCTCCTCATCAGTTCTTTCGAGAATTTCCAGATCGATCATTTACTTATTTAGACTAAATCTAAATACAAATAACGGACATTAACAAATACAGACCAAACATAACCGCAATAAAAAAGGAGCCATAAAGCTCCTTTATATTTCAACAGCCTAAAGAGGAAATCATCACTCTTCTGCCTGAATCTTTTTAGCAACTGCTTGTACCTCATCAAGTACGCGTAAAAGATTGCCGCTCCACATCTTTCCTATCTCCTCTTCAGTATATCCTCTCTTTACAAGTTCCAGAGTAACATTGAAGGTTTCGGAAGCATCGTTCCAGCCATCAACTCCCCCTCCTCCGTCAAAGTCAGAGCTAATTCCTACGTGTTCGAGTCCGATTTTTTTAACCAGGTAATCAATGTGATCAACAAAGTCGGACACTCCTACTGGTGGTGCTACCGCATTTATCTCTTTCGCTATTTCTTCCTTATGCTTTTCCTGAAAAGCCCTGTATTCTTTCAAATAGGTAGATCTGGCATCTCCAGTCATCCCTCTAAACATTCTTCCCGGTTTTATCTCGAAGCCTTCTCTCTCAGCTATTGCTGCCATTACTTCATTAGACTTGACCCGATTAGCATTATTTTTCTCTGTGTTCAGGTAACTCCTAAATGCTACTGTCTGTACCACACCACCATTTTCCTTTAGCATCATTAATTGCTCATCGTCAAGGTTTCTACTTACATTGTTCAACGCCCTTGCAGAAGAGTGCGAAGCGATTACAGGCGCTTTAGAAAGTCGCATCATTTCCATGTTGGCTACTTTAGATGGATGCGACAGGTCTATCATAATGCCCCATTTGTTCATCTCTGCAATAACCTGGCGTCCGAGGTCGCTCAAGCCATTGTGTAACCATACTGAATCTCTTTCTCCAGTATTAGAATCACTTAACTGGCTATGTCCATTGTGCGCCAGGGACATATATCTGGCTCCTCTGTCGTGAAACTCCTTTACCCTTGAAATGTCATTCCCCACAGGGTAACCGTTTTCAATACCAATCATGGCCACCTTCTTACCTGAAGCGGCTATTCTTCTGACATCATCTGAAGTAAGTGCCAGCTCAATCCTGTCTGGTGCAATTTCTTCACATAGTCTATGGATGGCTTTGAACTTATCGTCAGCATTTTCATAGGCTCTTGCAAAAGCTTCTTCGGTTAGTTCACCTTGTCCGGTATATACTACAAACCATGCTACATCAAGTCCACCCTCTTCCATTTTAGGAAGGTTAACCTGAGTTTGTAACCTCTCAGTATAATTTGTTTTTGCTGTAAAATTTGAGGTGCGAATATCATCATGCGTATCGAGGGTAATGACACGGTCATGAATGCCTCTGGCATATTCGACAAGTTCTTGTTCAGTCATTTCCTCAACAGACTTCTGCTTTTCCTGACAGGCCGCTAAAACAAATGAAAGAGCAATGATAGTACTTAGTATTCTCTTCATGGCTAGATTTGGTTTACCACCAAACCTAACCATGTTTTTAAGAAATTAAATAGGGTTTTATGTGGGTGGAAACAATAATATTATAGATCAAATCCCTTTACTATTCCACTTTGGATGGCATACTTTACAATACCTGCTGCGTTCTTTACCTCAAGCTTGGATAGTATATTCTTTCTGTGGGAGTTAATTGTGTGTTGACTTAGACATAGCTCCTCCGCTATTTCAGCAGTAGATAGTTCTTTAGCAATCAGGCGAATTATATCCTTTTCTCTATCAGTAAGCTCAACATCCAACGGACTATCGAATATTTTCGTTTTTTGATAGTCTTTTATTATCGTTTTTGTGATTTCGCTACCATAATAAGGTTCATTGTTAGACAGGGATGAAATGGCTCCTATCAGTTCTTCCTTTCCAGAGTTTTTCAATATATACCCATCAGTTCCGCATTCCATGAGGTTCCTAATAAACTCCTTTCTATTGTAAGTTGTGACTATCAACACTTTGATTTCAGGGAAAGTATCTTTAATTTTTTTTGTCACCTCAATACCATCGAGTTTTGGCATATTAATATCCAGTATGATAATATCAACTTCATCTGTCTTTTCTATTTTTTCCAGCAGTTCCACACCATCATAGGCCTTATCAATAACTTGTATATGTTCTTCCTGCTCAAGTAGCAATACCAGCCCTTCAACTACCATTTCATGGTCATCGGCAATTATTACTTTAATATCCTTCACTTACGCCTTAATATTTATTTCAACAGTAGTACCTCTTCCTGCTTCAGAAGCAAGTTCCCAAACTCCACCAATTTTATCCACTCGTGCTTGAATATTTTTTAATCCAATTCCTGTGTAGTCATTTCCATCGTTCATTCCTATACCATTATCAATAATTCGAAGGACTAAGTTATCCTCTCTCTTTTTCAATTCAACTTGAACTAAAGAGGCCTGAGCATGTCTAAGAACATTACTAATTGACTCCTGTACTATTCTGTAGAGATTTACTTCTTTTTCAAGTTCCATTCGCTGATCAAACTGAATAGTTTTCACAGTCATTCGCACTTTATTCGTTCCTTCAATAGTTTCTTTCAAATCTCTCAAGGCAGCTACTAATCCGAACTTTGTCAGAACTCCAGACAACAAGTTGTGAGAAATTTGACGCGTTTCATCAATTGCACGATCTACAAGTTCTTTGATTTTATCAGCTATTCTAGAATTCTTATCACTAAGGTCTTGAGATATAGTATCCATATATATTCTTATGGCCGAAAGCGTATTACCCAGTCTATCATGAAGATCCTCCGCTATTCTTTCTCGCTCTTTTTCTTGCCCCTCTATCATAGAGTCAATTGATTTCATTTCAAGATTTTTAAGTAGAACTTCAATTTCATTTCTGTGTACTTCCCTATCTTTTTCTGCTAGCACTTTTATGATTCTTTGACGATGAATCAGGGTTGCTATTACTACAACAACTACTAATAGAGAAATTAGAAAAATATTTTGAAGTTTCTTATTTCGAATAGTTGCCTCCTGAATCTCCAAACGTTGAGAAGCAATTTGCTGCTCTTTTACGCTGAGGTCAAATTGAGTTCTAAGTTCTGCTATTTGGGCTACTTTGAATTCATTGAACATGCGCTCGTTTAGTGTGTCATACTTAAATAAATACTCATAAGCCATTTTCCAATTGCCCTTGTCGCGTGACGCACTGGATATATTTGAATAGAGTTTTCTTCTTAGGTCGTCATTTGCCTGTGGAAGTGCTTTGAAGTATAGGTGAATTGCAGTGTCTCTCATTCCTACCTTCTGATAAACGAAACCGATGTTATTGAACATCTTAGATTGACCTAATACATCTTTAAGTTCTTTTCTGATATTTAGAGCAAGCTCATAATAGTAAATTGCCGAGTCTTTTAGATTTAAGTTTTCATTTGCTAGCCCTAGGTTATTATATGTATTGGATAACCTCCCAATAGATTCTCCAAGGCCTTTCTTTATTTTTAATGCAGAGTGCAAATAGTCCTTCGCACCTTTAAAATCGCCCAACCTTATTGCGATTAGCCCAAGGTTATTATAAGCCCTCCCCATATTCAATGAGTCTTTCATTTGGACAGAGTATTTCAAGTATTTCTCAAAATGACTTAGCGCCAGAGGGTTGTCTCTTTGCCTTCCTGCAGATCCTCCAAGCTGTCTATAGGACTGCGCTATTCTCGAAGTATCTCCCAATTGCAACCGCATATTCAAAGATTCATTAAAGTGTTTTTCAGCGTCTAAAAATCTCGACTTTGATAAAAGCAAGATACCGGCCGAATCAAGAAGGTCGGATGCAAATCCTGATTGTTTTAATTTGAGAAGGAGTAAATGTCGTTCTCTAAGAAAGAAAACAGCACTATCAAACTGATTGTTGACTAGTGCCTGTGAAGTACTTAACTCAAGTTGCTTGAGACTTTGACCCGATGTCATTTGTGGTAAAAGGAGCGTGATAAAAATAAATTGTAGAATAAAAGATTTGCGTGTCATATAATAAAGTTAGAAATACCAACCTGATTCCAAAACCAATCGATATTTCTAACTTTTCTAGCTATCAGTCAAAATCACCAGATCCACCTCCGTCAGGGTTCCCTCCTGTAGTTCCAGCCGCCCTTTTAACTTTAACAGTATATCGATCTTCACCATTTCTTTGAAAATCTATTGACTCATGCTGAATGGTGTGATTTGGATCACCCGGCTGAATAAGCCCAAGTTCAACTTCAAAGCGCCTTTCTTTTTTCGGGTTACCATTGGAATCAACTATGTTGTGAGTGCCAAGGTCAACGATACTATTTACTTTAATATCAAGTTCTAGTTGTAAAACAACATTGAGTTTAAAGTGATCATTTGCTGTCATCTTTTTCAGATAACAATAAGGAGTGTGTAAATACATAATAATTTGATTTAGTTGATTGTGAATAAATTTAAAGTGCGAGGAGTTTACAGGGGTCTACTAATCCGTGTCCGAATGTGTAATCTCTGCCTAAGGGACCTAAATCTTCTGTCACTTTCTTAAGGTGACTTTTCAAGTCTTCCAGTGTCCTTAACTCTGTGTGTCCTCCATAAATTCTATGTTTAGAAATCATCAGAGCAATCAAACCACTGACAAAAGGAGTAGCCATGGAAGTACCGCTTATCAGGCCATAGTTGCTACCAGGTATTGTGGACCAAATGTCCTGTCCTGGTGCCACTACATCCACCTGCTTTCCTACTGATGAAAAACTAGAGATTTTCTTATTGAGATCAATCGACCCGACAGCCAGAGTTTCATCATATTTGGCTGGATAATCGACAGCATCAAGAGAAGAGCCTCTATTACCAGCAGCACAAATGACATATATTCCATTGCAACGCGCTTCTTTTATTGCTGAATGGAGTTTCTCATCATCAGTTAGAGTTCCAAGGCTCATTGAAATGACGTCTACTTCATTTTCTATAGCCCAAGTTATACCATCGACTAACCATGAGATCTGGCCATATGCAGAACTTCTTAAGACTTTACCACAATAAAGGTCAACTTCGGGAGCAATACCTACAACTCCTATTTCATTGTCAATGGCTCCAATAATACCTGCGACATGAGTACCATGCCCCAACTTATCAGTGTCATAAAAACCTTCATTAGAGTTTGTAAAATCCTTGGCCGCCACAATGTTCAGAGCTAAGTCTTCATGACCTGCATCTACTCCAGTATCTAACACTGCAACTTTCACGCCCGCACCTCTAGTTAGGTGCCAAGCTTCAGGCAAGAACATTTTCACGCCCCAGTCAATCTTCTCTTGAGGAGGATGACTAGCAATTTGCTTTTTCTCTGCCTTTGGTATGGATGTATATTCCAATTTCTCTGCCTCGGAGAGATTCGAATAAAATGATTTAGACATCATGAGAGAATTAAGTCAAAAGGCCTATACCAAGGTTTACAACTTTATCCACTGCTTTAGCAGCCAAGGCAGTCTTATTAATTGCGTCTACTACCTTCTCCAAATCCTTTATTGCCTTTTTCGAAACTTCCGTAGCTTCTTTCAATGATTCTAAAGCGTCCTGAAACAAGGGAGTATTATTACTCAAGTCTTGTTTTATTACCTCATCCAAAAGAGTGTATAAGATTCTTTTCAGTTTGTAAATGGCTTGTTTTTGCTCCTCATCTTTGGTGAGGGATAACAACTTATTTAATTCGTTTATCGCATCAACGATACTTCTTCTAAGTGTTTTCATTTGTCATTTTTTGTGTTTGAAAATTGGTCATATGCTATTCTAAATTCATCTATCAATTCAGTTATGTCCTTAAGTTCAACTAGGAAGTCTCTCAGGGCGAACTTTCCATTTGCCGTATATCCATTGAAAAGTTTTTGATGTAGCTTGCCAAGCTTATTCAAGATTTGCTTGATTGACGAGCAAGACAGTTTTGATTTTTGTAACTCGAAGTATAAAGTCTTGATTTTTGCAAGCCTATCGAGCCTTGACAAATAGTCTAACTTATTTTTGTTAGTATCATAATCAATAAGAGCGTTTTCTATTTGCTCCGTCAAATTTGGAATGATAGCTGAAGAGAAGACAATGTCAAGTTCAGAAATCAATAAAGACACTACATCTTGAATATCCTTGTTATAACTAGTGATGAGCTTTTTTAAGGCTTTCTTACGCTTACGCTCCAAAACTCTATTACCAATTGTTTTAATCAATGTTCCCAAAGCTCCTGCTTGATCATCGCTAACAGAGAGGCTTGTGGTTTTTAGTTGAGTAAATGATTTATTCATTTGAATCAATGAAGAAATTGCGTCATCAACTGATTCATTGAACTTTTCCGAATTGTCAAATGAACTTATAGCTCCGAGCGACTTTGCATATTTAGTCAGGTTTAACAGTAGTAGTTGACGTACTCGAATATTTCGGTTACTACCAAAATCGTTATATACATCAAGACTACTGATGTCTATTTTAGTGGCAGACTGCGATGCAGCTTCTAGAGACAAGTCTCTATCGAATTTTGAATTGGCAAATTCTACATATGCCTCATTATATAACTTAACCGCCTCTGACGTTTTCTCACTAAATGAATTAACTATCGAAGTTGTGTTTGGGGCACAGGAGGTAATTCCAGCTAGTATTACTCCCACAATTATTAGAATTTTGATCTTTTTTTTCATGTGATTCTTTTTTGGGTTAACGATTAGATTCTATTTGAATATTCCAGCAACTTTGCTGATTGAATAAGGCACTACGCCAATACCCAATACTATCAGGCCATTTATGAGGTTTGTGAACTCAGGAATTACTCCTGTTTTTAAGTAGATGTAAATGGTTATGATAAATAGGGAAAGCGAAATGGAAAGTGCCACCATGCCAGAATAAAAGATAACTAGCCTACTACTGCTAGGGCTACTTGTCTTTTTCCCAGTTGTTTTATCTACTGTGGTCTCCGACAAGGCTAATTTCAAATCAAACTTTCTTAACCTATAAGCAGACCATGCTATGCCTGGAAAGAGGAACAGGAATGGTAAAAAAGCGAGAAGTTCTCTATTGCCAGGGAAGCTTATTTCGTCTTGCTTGTCAATATATTTGTTGAACCTTTTTAAGCCACTGACTTTAGACTCCAAGCTGTCTAAAAGATCATTCTGATCTTGTAACTGATAACTGAGTTTCCTTAAAGAGTCAAGAATATCATTTAATGGCTCTTTGACCAAAAGTTCCTGATACTCATTCGGATCCAACGGGTCTTGTGCATGTGTGAGTGAATAAGTACTGAATAATATAGTAACAAATAAAACTAGCTTTGCTAAATGTCTCATGTAGCAAAGGTGCTGTCATCTATTCCATGACCGATAACTACTCAAAGTGGAATTGAATCACTACTTATAGTGAAAATCAATTAGACACCTTTTTAATTAAGGTGTTTTGGCAACATATATAGTTACTTAATAGGCCTCTTAACCAAATAAAAAGTTTGACAAAGAAGAGTAATCATTATTTTGTAGTTAAAGGATAATAGTGGCTTAAGTAGAGTATTTAATTATGTTTATAACTTCGAAAGTTAGAAAAGTACAACCCTACACAACACCCAGTAACACCATGAAAAGAAGAACCTTTGTTAATGTTTCTGCAACTGCTATCGGAGCAGGTACTATTGCTGGCTTAAGCTCGTGCACACCCAGCAACGAAAATTCAAATGATCAATCCGTTTTAGCCAACCTTGAAAGTATGACTCAGGACATTTCTCCCATTGGTGTAAATGAAAGAAAGGAAAGAATAGCCAAAGCACAGCGTCTCTTAAATCAAGAAAATATACAGGCTTTAATTCTTGATGCAGGTACTTCCATGAAATACTTTACCGGTATTAGCTGGGGAACCAGCGAAAGGCCAATGGTAGCTATTATTCCTGCTAATGGGGAAGTGAGCTATGTATGTCCTGGTTTTGAGGAAAGTAGACTGAAGGAGCTTATTAAGCTGGGTAAAGAAGTGTTTGTTTGGGAAGAAGACGAAAGCCCTTATAAACAAATTGTCAATGCGTTGGAAGACTCAAATGTCACTTCAGGGAAGATAGGGATCGAAGAACAGCTAAGGTTTTTCATTCTAAATGGCATTAAAAAGGAAGCCCCTCATTTTGATTTTGTTAGTGGCGATCCTGTGACCATCCCTTGTCGTCTGTTTAAAAGTGATTCCGAACTTGCTCTAATGCGTAAAGCCAATGACATCACCAGAAAGGCAATGAGTATTGGTATAGAAAGTTTGCGTGAAGGTATGACACCCGGAGGTTTTTCGAAGGTGGTTGCCGAAGCGCATAATCAGCTGGGAGCTCAACATACTTTTGCTGGTGTCAATTTCGGTGAAGCATCAGCCTTTCCTCATGGCAGTAGTAAGCCTCAATACTTAAAGAAAGGAGACATTGTACTGATGGATTGTGGCTGTAGAGTTGATGGTTACTGCTCCGATATTAGTAGGACTATTGTTTTTGGAGCATCACCAACTAAGCGTCAACAGGAAATCTGGGATTTAGAGAAAAAAGCACAGATGGCCGGTTTTGCTGCAATAAAAATTGGTGCAACCTGTGGTTCGGTAGATGATGCAGCTCGTAAAGTTTTAACCGATGCCGGGCTTGGCCCAGACTATAAACTACCCGGTTTACCCCATCGTACTGGACATGGCATAGGTATGGATGTACATGAATGGGGAAATATTGTAAGGGGTAATCAAAGAAAACTCGAAGCAGGTATGTGTTTCAGCGTGGAACCGAATATTTCAATAGTTGGAGAGTTTGGAATACGTCACGAAGACTGTGTTTATATGACCGAAAGTGGACCAGAGTGGTTTTCCGAACCCTGCCAGTCTATCGACAAGCCATTTGGTTAACCAATCTTATCATTTTAATTAGATTTGATAAATGATCGATGATTGGATCAAACACATTTCTCGCATTGGCTATATAGTCGCGATTGTTCTTCTGACTATCGTTTGTTCTCCACTAAATGGACAAAACGAAAAAAATAAGAATCAGGAATTTACTTTATCCATAGAGGTATTTAGGACCAGAGCTGACACTTTAAATCCAGAGCAAGTAATAAGCTCCAAGTTATTCGAATCCACTGATAAACTCGAGAAATCAACCTCGAAGGATATTTACTGGATAAAGATTGACTTTGATAAATTGAAGAAGGACAGCTTATCTCTAGACCATAATGACTGGTATTTGAGATTAGGTAGTTCAGACATAGCGACTTTATTCTTTCAATCTTCAACTGGTATAAAAGGGCGAGACTTTGGTTTCTTAGCTCCAATTAGTGAGTATAAACCGATCATTTCCAATAGCGATGTCCCTTTTTCCATCTCAGAATTGATTAACTCGAGATACCTCTATGTAAAACTCCAAAGATTAACCGTTTCTCGTCAGATGCACAGTTTGGAGGCCAGTATAGTGCCGAAAGAGACAATGCTTAAAATCTATTCAGAGAACAGGCATAAGAGGTTGGAGCATTATATTCCTGCCATTTTTTTTGCTGGCATTGTTGTCATCATTCTGCTCTTTTCAATAACTGTATTCATTGCTCAGAAAAAAAGGGAATACCTATTTTACAGTTTATACTTATTCTCCCTTCTAGCATACCTCAGCAGAAGGGCCTTTGGTCTCAACGACTACCTTTTTGGATCTGCACCTATTCTCGAATATATGACACACATGGAGTTGCAGATTTTGATTAACCTGTTTTATATACTATTTGCAAAATATTTTCTGAATACATTCAGAGACTACAAACCGCTTGACAAAGCCATTAACATCCTAACTCCATTGCTGGTAATTTTTACTTTTACCAGCATTCTGTTAATCTCATTTCATCAGTTTAGTGCCAATACCATTCTAATGGATGTGCATCGTGCCATTATGGTAGTATTTGGTCTTGCAGGAAATGTTTATTTACTCATAAAGGCGAAGTCAAAATTAGTGTACTTCATTGTAATTGGCTCTCTATTCTATACCGCAGGTGCTTTGGCTATGTTGTTTCTCGTTAAAAATAACTATATGATTATAGGGAGTTCCTTAGAAATCTTCATGTTCACCCTTGGTTTGAGCTATAAAAGCAGGCAGGTGCTTTTAGAAAATACCCGAATACAACAAGATCTTTTACGTCTGAACATTAAAGCCCTCAGGGCTCAGATGAATCCTCATTTCATATTTAATTCATTAGGATCGATAAAGCATTTGGTAAGAAGAAATGAAACAGAACAGGCCATATCCTATTTGTCAAAATTCTCGAAACTCCTGAGACAAATACTGGAAACATCTAACAATGAATATGTAATATTAAAAACAGAAATAGACTTGCTGAAAAATTATCTTGAACTCGAGTCATTACGTTTCAAAGGGCAATTCAATTATGAGGTTGAAGTGGATGAAAGTCTGGATATTTATAACTATGAGATACCCATACTTTTAATTCAGCCTCATGTAGAAAATGCTGTTATACATGGCCTGTTACCCAAAGATGATCATGCTCAGTTGAATATTGCGTTTAAAGACATTGGGAGTCATATTAAATGTATTATACGTGATAATGGAATAGGCAGAGAAGAGTCAAACAAAAGAAAATCAACTCTTCATGTACCTCATAAATCACTTGGACAATCTATCGTTCAGGAAAGGGTAAATCAGATGAGCACCTCGGAAAGTAAAAAAGAGGTAGTTTTAATTCAAGATATCTTAAACCACAATAGTGAAGTGGTTGGCACACAGGTAACCATACATTTACCAAAACAATATTAATATCAGCTTATGCTAAATGTTGTAATAGTTGAAGATGAAAAGCACAATAGTGAAAGCTTGATTGACCAATTGCTTGAAGTTGACAAAAGCATTATTGTTATGGGAGTAGCCACTAGTCCTCGAGAAGCTATTGCCATCATTTCTGAAAAGCGACCAGACGTAGTTTTCATGGACATTGAACTACATCAGGGAACTGGATTTGATGTACTTGAAAGTCTCAAGCACGTTGATTTTGATGTAATATTCACTACTGCTTTTGAACACTATGCGCTTAAAGCTATTAAGTTTAGCTCTTTAGATTACTTACTTAAACCTATTGATGAAGAGGAACTTAAGACAGCTATTGAAAAGGCAAAAGGTAGGAAGAGCGAAGAAGATCGAAAAAGGCAAATGGAAATGTTGCTTTCTTCTTTTAATAAAAAATCCGAACAGTCGAATATTTGTCTTTCTACATCTGAAGGGATTGAGTTCATAAAAATTGATAGAATCAAATACTGTGAGGCAAATGGTTCTTATACGAATTTTCATTTGGAAGGAGATCAAAAGTTAATAGTCAGTAAAAACCTGAAGGAATACGAATCCATACTATCAGATCATAATTTCATGCGTGTTCATCATAGTTTCCTCATCAACCTTAAAAATGTAAAAAAGTATGTTAAATCAGACGGTGGTTACATTCTGATGAATAACAACGCAGTGGTGAGTATATCCCCTAAACGTAAAGATGAGTTTTTGTCGAGGATGGCCAATCTTACCTAAAGCCTATTTTGCGATATCAATTAGGAGAGTTGAAGTATCAATTGAAATCAGCCCTCTATAAATTCATCCATAATGATCAGCCAACAGATGCACATGTTTGTAACCAAACAACAAAACAGTGCGGTTACTTATCTCAATTTGGTCTATTCTAATTTTACCAAGCTCATTAAGCATCAAAAAAACAAGTGACATTGTTCAGGAAAGCGGAGACCTTGTCACCCGAACCCAAACAAGCATTGACCTAATGCCTGAAGAGTGGCAAAATCTGGAAGAGGGAACTACCTATACTGATCCCACTTCGCAGCAGGTGACAGATTTTATATCCGATGTATTTACTCCTTTATACAATTCATCATTTGAAACAGCAGCAACCAATGCCTTAAATTTTGGTTACCGACTGGTTCAATTTCAGGACAATACGGTTGCAAAGACTTATTACATACTTGAAAGAGACCCAGCATCAGTGGCCAATAATTACTGGGGGACTTATACATTTAATCCTGTACCAGTCAAAGGGCAATTAATAATTCAAAGTCCTCATCCATCTTTTGATACATTTACGGGAAAGCAAGGAGCTTATGTCTTCAGACAAATTGGTGCGGCTTTCTTCTTTATGTCTGGGGCACACAGATGCAATAGTCCCATAATATCGGGGTGTGACGGAACAAGTAATGTTTGCAATAATAATATTAGTGGTGTTGCTCCTCCTGCCGACTTTCTGAATGATCCGGGAGAATTTCGAAAAGCTGATGTGGCTCATAATGGAGCATCTATGTTTCAGGCACTCACCGAATGGGTATATGATGACAATCCCTCTCACTATTATTTTGTGCAGCTTCATGGCTTCGGACAAAACCTGACACCTCATGCTATTTTGAGCAATGGACGTGATGAGTATACTACTCCTCCCATGACCGATCACTTAGCTACTCTAAGAACTCAACTTGGAATATGGTGGGATCAACTATCGGGAAGTCAGGAGTCATTAATTATTGAAGTAGCTCATGATGACCCTGACCATAATTTTAACTCGTTGCTTGCCACTACAAATACTCAGGGGAGACACATAAATGGAAGTAACAACCCTTGCGAAACAGCAGCAAACCAAAATAATGGCCATTTCATTCATATGGAAATGGCAAAAAAAAATGGTGACTACTACCTAAGAGAGGAAGCGAATTTCCAGATTGTGGGGAAGGCATTGGAAAGCACATTTTTAGACGCTCCCCTACCAGTAACTTTAATATCATTCACGGTTGACTTTATTAACAGTAAGCCTTTACTAAAATGGAAAACAGCCACTGAAACAAATAATAGTCATTTTGAGATAGAACGTGCTGGAAGCTCCTTGTTAGATTTTGAGACAGTTGGTTATGTAAGTGGCCATAACAACTCTGAATCAATAAAGTCATACCACTGGGTAGATCAAACAAAAAACCTGCCTATCAGGAATCTCTACTATAGATTGAAACAAGTCGACTTTGGTGGAACACACAGTTATAGTGAAGTACTCCTTTTAAAGAGGCTACTATCAACACCCGGAGCACAAAAAATGCTCTTAAACAATTATGGATCAGGAAAATCAACAAACATGAATCTCCCTTTTAATGTACCAAAAGACAAACAAGTTTCTCTAACCATCACCAACCCTAATTCTGGCAGAATACTTGAAAAAAAGGTTTTCGAGCATGAAATCGATAACTTTTTACAAACAACCCTATCCAACTCTAAACCAGGTATATATCTGATCACCGTACAGTTTGATGGTATGTTGGCCAGGGATAAGTTTTTGAGGTTTTGAACTTGCTCTAAAGGATCTAGCCCATACTTGCATGCCTGGGCTCTTCTGCATAGCGTGGGTCATGTACATATTCAAGTTTACGCATGGCAATCATTTCAAGGCTTAAGAAATCAAACTCATTTACCACTTTGCCAGTCAGTTCATAGATACCTTTTCCTCGGAAAGGATATTGAGCTGCAACTGGTGGAAAGTGTGTTGTATCAATAAAGAAACCTTCTCTATCAAGCCAGGTACCAAACTGCATCTTCTTGCCCCCTGAAGTATTTGTATTCTTAATATGAATCAGGTACCCAATCATTCTCACTACCCTATTCTTATGCAGTTCCATTTCGCGAACTAATATATTTCGTTCAGGTCTGTTCTTCAATAAATCAAATGGGTTGCATAGTGGAAAGCCTAGTAAATCTTGCTGATCAAAAGCATCTTCAAGCAAATCATAGCTTAGCTCTGGTAGTTTGAATCTTTTAACTTCTGGTTCAAAAAGCATTTTAACTGGGCTGGTCTTTTTCTGGCTTCCTAACTGAAAATGTGCTTCCCAAAGCAGTTCTTTTTTCGTTTTCCCTGTAAACCTGAAAGCCCCAATACGAATTAACAGACTCAACTGCTCCAGTGAAATAGCTACACGCTTAAGGAAATTATCAAAACCCATGTAAACCCCATTTTCATGCCGTTCTCTCAACAGTTCTTCAGCGGTTTGTTTTTCCAGTTCGCTTATAAAAGCCAATCCCATAAAGATGGTTTTACCATAAATAGTGCAGAGGTATTCACTCTGATTTACACAGGGTGCCTGAATATCACCACCATGCATATAAGCTTCATGTGCATAAAGTTCCACCCTGTAAAAACCACCTCCATTGTTCATTGTTGCCACCATATACTCCAAAGGATAATGTGCCTTCAGAAACAAACTCTGATAGCTCTCCACAGCATAAGAAGCTGAATGCCCTTTGGCAAAGGCATAACCGGCAAAGCTCTCTATTTGCCTCCACACATCAGATGCGAGCATATATGAATGTCCCTTTTTCTGACAATTCTCAAAATACTTGGCTCGTACCTTTTGAAATTCTTCACGCGAACGATACTTCCCAGACATTCCTCTACGCAGCACATCTGCTTCACCCAAGGTTAAGTCAGCAAAGTAATGAGCTACCTTAATCACATCTTCCTGGTAAACCATTACGCCATAAGTTTCCGGCATAATATCTCTAAGGATAGGGTGAGCTTCTTTCCTTTTTTCTGGCTCACGAAAACGAAGAATATATTGGCGCATCATACCTGACTTAGCTACCCCGGGTCTGATTACCGAACTGGCAGCAACAAGCCCCAGATACTCCTCAACTCTCAGTTTTTTCAATAGCATGCGCATAGCCGGAGATTCCACATAAAAGCATCCTATAGCTTTACCTTCTCGTAGCATTTCCTTAACCTGACGATCCTCCTTAAATCTTGGAATATCATGAATATCTATCGGTGTATGATTGGGGTGGTTTTGAGCAATTACTTCCAGGCTATCTTTAATTTTCCCCAAACCTCTCTGACTTAGAATATCGAACTTATATAGACCAATATCTTCTGCTACAATCATATCAAAATGAGTGGTTGGAAAGCCTTTGGGAGGCATATCTGTGGCCGTATAATAGTGTATAGGTTTTTCAGAAATCAGAATACCTCCTGCATGAATACTCAAGTGGCTGGGAAAGCCTTCAATATATTTCCCATACCGTAAAACAAGCTTGTGTATCTCATCTAGTTCCTGATATTTAGCCCTTTGAATATGGTCTATTTCATGGGGCGGGATTCCCAATACTTTTCCCAGCTCACGAACTACTGCTCTAAATTGAAACGTACTATAAGTAGCTAGCAATGCTACATTATTTCCTCCTTCTTTCCTGAATTCCCGAAAAATAAAATCTGTAATGTCTTCTCTGTCCTTCCACGAAAAATCAATATCAAAGTCAGGTGGATTCTGCCGATAAAGGTTAATAAACCGCTCGAAATAAAGATCCAATTCAATTGGGTCTACATCAGTAATTCTCAACAAGTAGGCTACTACTGAATTAGCACCGCTCCCTCGACCTACATAGAAATAACCCTTTTCTCGTGCATACTGACAAATTCTCCAGTTAATCAGAAAGTACGACATAAAGCCTTGCTGTCTGATTACATCCAGTTCTGTTCTGATACGCTTCAAAATCTCGTTTTCGGGGTTTCTATATCGATATGACAACCCTTCTTTACAAAGCCTTTCCAGCATATCATAGTCTTCCTCAGGAGAGTTGGTGTAGGCTTTAAGGTTTTTATTCAGTTGCTCTCCTTCAAAATCAAAGTGAATAGTGCAGTCGTTCAACAGTCTTTCTGTATTGGTAATCATATAGGAATGGTTGCCGTAGAGCGCCAGCAATTCATCCAGAGGGTAGATAAAATCATCAATGCTACCTTCTTCTGACTTTGGCAGCATACTCAACAGTGTGTTATTGGCTACAGACCTTAAAAGCCTGTGCGCGTTAAAGTCTCGCTTTCTTACTACACGGCTACCTGTTTCCTCATCTAACCTGCTCCGGAAAGTAACTGTTTGAAGTACCACTAACTTCGGTTTATCCATTTGGTGTGGTGGATATACCAAACGAGGAAGTTCAGTAGGCTTAACACCTATAAATTCAAATGCTCTTAATGTGAATCCTGCGTACTTTTTTAGCGGATATACTACATAAGCATGTGTAAACTCAGGAGACCTTAAAGGGATTTCTTCTCCGGAATGTAGATATATAGAAAGGTAATCATTCAGTTCCTTGAACCCTTCATTGTTTTTGGCAATTGCTACAAAAAGCTGGTCAGCACCATTACGAAAGTCAATCCCTAATATGGGCTTAATACTATACTTTGGAGCCAGACGCACGAAATTAAGAGAAGCTGCCGTGCTATTAATGTCTGTCAGCACAAATTGCTTCACTCCTGCTTGTTGTAGTTCCAGCAGTAAATTCTTAGTATTGATGGTGCCATATTTGAAGCTATAATATGTGTGAGAATTTAAATACATTAATATTTAAATATTTGTAATTATTTATTTTTACATATTTATATATGTTATTTATTTCATATTTAAATTTACCTTCTACGATTTGGTAACAATGGTGGTGGTTCGCCTGTAAATGGATTAAATCGACTAATTGTCTTTGCTTCGATACCAAAAGCTCTCATGACTTTTCTATCACCATACTTATCTCTAATCTTATCCATTGCATGGTACAGGCTAATGATTTCTTCAGCATCTTCGAAAAGGTTGATCTGATATCCTCCTTCTACTAAATGGCTAAACCTCACCCCTATTAACCTAACTAACAAGCGTTTGTGATATAGTTTATTAAACAGTTCCAATACCTTAGGAATCAGAACATGATCTGCAGATGTATATGGGATTCGGGATTGTAGCGTATATGTATTAAAGTCTGAATACCTGACTTTAACTGTCACACAAGCAGTCAGTTTCAGTCCTCTCCTTAATTGGAAAGCAAGGTTCTCTGCCATTGCCAACAGTATTCCTCTTAGCTTCACTACATCAATAGTGTCTTTATCGAAAGTACGCTCTGTAGAAATGGACTTACGCTCGCTATAAGGAATCACAGGAGAGTTATCAATGGCATTTGCTTTTTTCCATATGCTGATTCCATTCTTTCCCAATACCTTATCCATCAGTTCTACTGGCATTTCCTGAATAGTCCTGATTTGCTTGACCCCCAAACTAAACAGTATTTGCTGGGTCTTTTCTCCTACCATAGGGATTTTACTCACCGAAAGTGGTGCCAGAAAAGGCTTTTCTGTTCCATAGTCAATCTTTCGCTGACCATCTGGCTTTGCTACACCGGTAGCCACTTTTGAGACTGTTTTATTTTTAGACAGTCCAAACGAAATGGGCAACCCCGTTTCTCTCCTGATTCGTTCGCGTAGTTCGGTCGCCATTTGGTAGCTGTTATAGAATCTATCCAGGCCTGTCAGGTCAGCATAGAATTCATCTATAGAAGTCTTTTCGTAAACAGGTACAGTTTCTTTAATGATTTCTGTAACCATTTCGGAGTACTTACTGTAAGTTCCTGCATTCCCTCTGATCTGAATAGCTTCCGGACAAAGTTCTCTGGCTCGTTTCATAGGCATAGCCGAGTGTACACCATACGCGCGCGCTTCATAACTGCACGCAGCCACTACTCCTCTATCAGTCACCCCACCAATCAGCACAGGTTTTCCATTTAAACGATCATCCATCAAACGCTCCACCGACACAAAAAAAGTATCGAGGTCCATATGCATGATAGTATCGGATGAACTGCTGGTTAAAAGCATTTAGGAGTGGCTAAGAAAATACGTGACTAGCTTTAAGTTACATGCTTCAAGACATGTCATTTACATCATTAGTTTTTAAGACAATTTCTTGATTAAGCCAGAAAGCATTTTTTGCTGATCACTATTTAAAAGGTTTAAATCATCAATATCAGAACCTTTCACCAAGTCTAACTTTTGAATAATTACAAGAAATGTCTCTAACTCAAACGATGAGCCAAGCGATATTTCCAAAAATCGTTTGTACTCCCTTGAGCTTGTCCGACTCCCTCCCTCCGCAATATTAACCGGAATTGAACTAGCACACCTTGTCATCTGGCTTATCAAACCATATTTTTCGTGGTTGGGCAATTGTTTAACCAATTCATACACCATTACGGTTAGTTCTATGCCATTTTTCCAAACCCTTAACTTTTTAAAATCCCTCATACCCTTGGAACTTGAACCGTAAAACTTGTAGCTAAAAAAGCTCTCCCTGGACTCCTTGAGAAACCTTAATTCGTGCCATCAGAGGTTCTACAGATGCAACAGAAAGTCTTGAACGTTTTAATGGCCTGTTTGGAACTCTCTGCTCTGGTGAATACCCTAATGCTTTTTCTATTAGTTGATGTTCCACACTTACCAGATCTTTCAACCTGTTTAGTGGGTGTGTAAGTGGCGATGAAGGAATCTCCATAAGTTTCTCTTCTATATTCTTCACCGATCCTAATGCTTGTTTTAGGCCTTGCTTATAGTTACCCACTTCTTCTTTACTTCCCTCAGCTATACATGAAGGAATGCGAATGGCCAGAAGATTAATTTCATTAATCAATCCAGCCATATCGGTCTGTGTGTATTTATTGGCCAATTGATGAGTAGTAGAAACAATCTCCATTCCTTGTTCCAGTATCTTCAAACTTCTAAAACTTTTCATAACAATCGGTTTATAATTTTATTCAGATAATCAGTCTTTAATTAAATCCACCTATACTGTTTCCGCCACCTGGTATGGCGGAAACAGGTTGGTCTATTACCAACATAAGGTGTTCACCTAAACATATTAATATAGCCCCAGCAACTCTCCTTCTGATTTAGCAAAGGGCAGTGTCGTCAAACTTTCCCAGGTATTAAATGGTGCTTTTCTTTTTAGTATGTGCAATCGGGTAATTCTAAAATTATTAGTATAAGGCACTTGCTCGTAATCCCGGATGGCATCCATGAATTGAAGTGCCGATAAATTACGTGCAATAGACATTTCAGGCTCATAATCCTTATTCAAAAACGCAAGCGATATTAACTCCTTAAAAAGACGCAACCGAAGCAGGTTATACACATCTGTCAATGACTGTTTATTCAGAACATCCAGATAAACATCTCTCGTCACTCCATTAAATCCAAATCCGCTCAAAAACACTTCAAACCCATTAATTTGAGCTAACACTTCCTGAGCCGCATTCAATATCCTTTCCTCTCTTTCTTCAGGTTGAAAGAAAGACACTAGACGAATATGGGCACACGAATTCTGACCTGAATATGCTCCATATCTGTTAAAAAACTCCTTCTTAAAGAGCTTTACCTCCTGGCTTATTTCGGCATATGGTAATGCCATTATCAGATACTCACTAAGTGTGGTATATGTGAACATTGATTTTGTGTTGACTGCGATCATGATTCAAATATACTAATATTATTAGTATATCAAACTATAAATTTTAGCAAATATGATTTCAAATAAAAAAGCGGGTTAAGGACTCTCAGGACAACATTTTGAAAGGTAGGGTAAATACACACGCACTGTATGTAATGGTATAATAGCAACCAAAACCATGAAACGAATGATTTCCTTACTAATCGCATTAGGCATGGCAATATCTTCTTGCAACCCTTCCGAATCTGATGAATCAACGGCTGACACATTAACTAACGTGCTAAGCAGTGACAGAATGCTTTTAGTACTGTCTGCCCCTTCTATTAACAATCGTTACTATTCCGATGCTTTCAATATGATAGTAGATTTTCAGATTGAATACGCTAAATCCATTATGAATAATGATAATGTAGTAGTCATTGTTGATAAAGACACCAGGCGATTTTATGAAGGACGCCTGCCTGAAGATATCCTCATTACTGCAGATGTATATGACATATGGATGCGCGACTTTACTACTGTAAATCCTGATCTTCCGGTTCAGTTCACTTACACATGGGCTTCCATGACACGTCAGCAAAGCAAAGAAGTACAGAATAGCTTTAATGGGTTTGCTAATGAAATTGGTATTACCCGATCAGATACAGACTTATTAATAGATGGTGGTAATATTGTCGACAACTATAGTGGACGTGTTATTACAACTACTCGCTTTCTGGAAGACAATCGTTTAACCTATCAAGAGGGTGTACAAAAGCTCAAAAATTTATTGAATGCTTCGGAAGTAGCTATCATTGAACCTGATGAAGAAACTCTGGCTCATGCTGATGGCATGGTAAGCTGGATTGACACCAATACCTTACTTGTTAATAATTACTCCGAAGATGCTGCTTTTCAGCGTAAGGTATTATCCGAATTAAAAAGTGCTTTTCCAGACGCTAACATCATTGAAGTACCTGTTCAGTATACTACTAATCCTCCTGGTCAGTGGGAAGGATTTGAGTCTGCCTGCGGTGTAAATTTAAATGCAGCCGTTACTCATAAAAACGTTTATGTTCCCACCTTTAATATGCCTCATGAACAAGAGGCTTTGAATATCATTAGATCTAATACTTCAAAAAAGGTGGTAACCATTAATGCCGAGGGCGTTTGTGCCATGGGAGGCAGCGTAAGATGTCTTACCTGGCAATTGACTGGTAGCAATGCTGAAAAATTAATTCTTGCTGCAAGAAGCAACTAGTTTGTTTTGACTGGAAGTTTTTAAGAAATTCCTGCTGTAATCACTTAATAAACTTACCATCAAGCCATGAAAAAAAGCAAAACAGTTGATGAGTACATTTTAAACCATGCAGATCAAAGAGATGCCATTACGCTATTAAGAAGTATCGTTACCTCCTTCCCTTTCCAAGAAACCATTAAATGGCTATTCCCTGTATACATGATCAATGGAAAAAATGTGATTGGCTTAGGTTCTTTTAAAGCCTATACGGGCATTTGGTTTTTTCAAGGTGGGTTGCTAAAAGATAGTCAAAACAAGCTTGTTAATGCTCAGGAAGGGAAAACTCAGGCAATGAGGCAATGGCGATTTAATTCGATTAGTGAAATACAGGAAAATGAAGAATTAATAAGAGCTTACATCGATGAAGCAATAGAAAATCAAAAAGCAGGAAGAGAAATTAAACCTATGCCAAGGACTTCAAAACCATTAATTATTCCCAAAGAGCTACAAAGTGTATTGGATACTGATAATTCTCTGAAAGAAAGTTTTGAGTCACACTCCTTAACCAACAAAAGAGATTTTGCCGAATACATCGAAACTGCAAAACGGGAAGAAACCAAGCAAAAGCGATTAGAAAAAATCATTCCTATGATCCAATCTGGAGAAGGGCTAAACGACAAATATAAACGCTAAAAATCCCAACTGGCCTGGTACTTGTAGTGTCTGGTTTTAAAAAGACAGAAATGAAAAAGCTCAAACTAATTATAATAGCAATCCTTATTCCTTTGTATTCCTTTGCTCAAAATCAGGAAGCAAACACCTTAAACGTTACCGGAATTGCCGAAATGGAAGTTATCCCCGATATGTTCCGGTTCGATTTGATGTTCACTGTAACAACTGATAAAATGAAGAAATCTGTTGATAAGCTCAATGACGAAATGGATAAGATGATTAAGGCCATTACTAAACAAACGAATATTTCTTCTGACAGCATTAAAACGCTCGGTTTTAATACATATGTAAACGACTATAGATACGACCCTAAAAGAAAGACCACTTATACTGCAAATCAGTCATTACAGCTTGAGATTAAGGCTAAATCCAAGAGTATTGTTCACTTACTGAATGTTATTTCAGAAGCCAACTCAAATGTTAATATTAGCACAAGTTCTTTCTTCAGTAATCAAATGAAGGCCGATGTAGAAGAGCAACTGATCAATGCCGCTTTTGATAATGCTCGTCATCAAGCCAGTATGTTAGGCAAAGCTGGGAATTTTGAAACAGGCAGGGTAAGAAGTGTAAACTATATGCAAGGAACACCTTTTCAGGCTCGAAGAAACATGCAATTGGAAAGCATGAAGATGGATATGGTAGAAGAAGAAGCTGCTTTTGGAGATTTCAATATAGCCAAACAAACTATGTCTAAAAGAATCGATATCTCTTTCTACATTTATTCCAAATAAGAATAAATGAAAGCACTACTCTGTAATAACTTCGGGCAACCTGAATCTTTAGTCTTGTCCGAAGTTGATATACCTAAACCATCAGAAAACCAAGTTCTCATCAGGGTAGCGGCTTGTGGTGTTAATTTTCCCGATACACTGATCATTCAGAATAAATACCAGTTCAAACCAGAACTCCCTTTTGCTCCTGGTGGTGAAGTGTCTGGTACTGTTGAAGCTATTGGAGACAATGTTCAACATGTAAAACCTGGAGATAAGGTTTTTGCACTTACCGGATGGGGAGGTTTTGCCGAATACGCTATTGCAGAAAGTCACAAGTGCTTACCAATGCCAGATGAAATGGATTTTGTCACTGGGGCAACAACAATGTATACATGTGGCACTTCCTTATACGCACTGAAACAAAGAGCTCAGCTGCAGCCTAACGAAACGCTTTTGGTCTTAGGTGCTTCAGGTGGTGTTGGTCTGGCCGCAGTGCAATTGGGTAAGTTAATGGGTGCCAAAGTGATTGCTGCTGCTTCTACTGACGATAAACTAGAAGTCTGCAAACAGTCAGGTGCTCACGAAACGATTAATTATTCAAAGGAAAACCTAAGAGAGCGAATCAAGTCATTAACCAATGAGAAAGGAATTGATGTAGTTTTTGATCCTGTGGGAGATCAGTTTTCTGAACCTGCCGTTCGTTCTCTGGCATGGCAAGGTCGTTACTTGGTTGTTGGGTTTGCTGGTGGTGCCCCTGCTGCTATTCGTTTGAACTTACCACTTTTAAAAGGTGCATCAATTGTTGGTGTTTTCTGGGGCGCTTTCGCTCAAAAACAGCCTGAGGAAAGCATGAAGAATTTTCAACAAATATTGGATTGGATCAAATCAGGACAGTTGAAACAGCATATTAATCGACAGTATTCACTAGCAGAAGGTGCTCAGGCCATAAGGGATTTAATGGATAGAAAGGTAATTGGGAAGAATGTTGTTGTAGTAGAAAGTAATTAGTAGTGAGTATTGCGTAATACGTACATCGTATCTCAATACGCAATACTCATTACTTTTTAATACTCCTTCTCACAGAAAACTCCTTCTGGAAAATAGAGTTTCTTTAAGTAAAATTCCATGATGCCTTTTCGAACAAGTTCATGTTTTTCAAAAAAGGCTTTGTAATTCTCCATCTCTTGCTCATCACCTTTAAAGATGACTACCTGTCCTTTATTCCCATCAAAATTCAAGTCTCCAAGTATCTGTACATCTTTGAATTGATGCTGAGCCTTTCTCAGATGATTCATAGTATAACGGTTTGTCTTAGCTCCATAGGCACCATCATTATTAAACTTGTTAGTATAACGCATGATAAAATAGGTGGTCATCCCAATTCTCTCTTCTGGCACATCCCATAATGTACAGATTTCTCCCATATCCATATTAAAGGGAATTACTTCCAGTTTAAACCTTCCTGCTGCAATTGCAGGGTCTGTATCTAAAACAGCTTGAGTTTGTTCAAGGTTAGTATCAAAAATAAAAATGCCCCCACCTCCATAAAACGGACCCGCAGCAATCATCTTCTTTGCTTTCACCAATTTGTTGATATTCGCGATGTGTCCGGCCTGCAAACTATCTACCTGTTCCTTCGGCAATTCGGGACGATCTTCATTAGTATTTAAAAACACAAAAGTGTACCGTCCAGCAGTAGGGTCTTGTGCCATAGCTGACACAGATGCGAAGATCAGAGCAATGATGATTAATCGTTTCATTTTGGAAAAATAGCCAAAAGAAAAGATATTAAAATACGCTAAACGGAGAACATTTGGTTTTCCAGACTGTTCCAAAGCATGCCCGCTGCACCCAATACGGCTGCTGAAGCTCCTAACATTTGAGAAGGTAGAATTTGAACCTTATTCTGAAAAACTCCCATTAAATGTTGCTCCATATATTCCTTGGTTGGCTTAAAAATATAATCCCCAGCCTTAGAAAGCCCTCCTAAAAGAAAAATGGCTTCGGGATTGGTATGATGAACCGTCTCAGCCAGTTTTGAACCTAATACCCTGCCTGTATAGTCAAATGCCTCCAGGGCAATTGGATCTCCTTTTTTGGCAGCATCGGTGATCATTGTTGTTGACAGCTCATTGAAACTCAGACCTCTTAAATCACTATTTGTAAAGTGATCGGCCAATAGTTTGTAAACTGTTCGCTTGATGCCTGTAGCACTCACATAGGTTTCCAAACACCCCCTTCTGCCACACCTGCAGTGACGTCCGTTGTTATGGTTATATATAACGTGGCCTAGTTCTCCTGCAAAGCCTTCAAATCCTTCAACTAATTGATTATTGGTATAAATAGCACTTCCCAGCCCGGTTCCTAAGGTAATCATCACAAAGTCTTTCATTTCCTTTGCTCCACCAAAAACCTTTTCCCCAATAGCCGCTGCGTTGGCATCGTTGGTCACTAAAACCTTAACATCAAGTTCTTCCTCTAATAGTTCACGCAATGGCAGAATTCCCTTCCATGGCAAATTAGAAGCATATTCTATATTTCCTGTCTTTCGAACTCCATGAGGAGCTCCAATCCCTACACCTATCAATTCCAGATATTGGACACCTTCGTTCAACTCTCGGTTAATAGTTTTTGCAATAACCTTTATAAAGGTTTGAAAATCTGAATAACGATTGGTCGTTAGTTTTGACTGAAAATGAATTCTTCCGTTTTCGTCAACAGCACCAATTTTCGTACTGGTACCTCCTATATCTATTCCAACTGCTACTTTAGTCATTCTCTGTTTCAAATTTCATTTTCTTCCACCCACGACTTAACAGAAAGCCACCTGAAAGGGCTATAGAAGCTAATACAAAACCCATTTGAGTTTTGCCATACAAAAAGTACCCTGTACTGAACATGGTAGAGAAAACAGTAATACATCCCATAACCATCATGTATATTTCGATGGTCATCTTTGACTCCGTACCTTCTTTAATTTCATGCCCTTCTGACTGAGCTTTGTCTAAAAATGCTTTCCACCCACCTTGAGCAGGCCTTATTTTGTTATAGAAGCTCACCAAAGTAGTTGAATCTGTTGGTCGTGTTACCAGTGTAACAACCAGCCATGTAACTGTAGTTATCCCAACACTTAGTACCAACCTGTAACTTTCATCAATTGGTGCGAAACCTAGTCTATGATGAATCAACTCAAAATAGAAAGCCGCAATAAGTGAAATTACCATTCCAGCTATTTCCGTATATGCGTTAATTCTCCACCAAAACCACCTCAGAATAAAAATCAAGCCAGTACCTGCACCTATTGAAAGTAATATTCTGAACGCTTGAATGGCACTATCTAGATAAAGGGCCAGAATAGCTGAGAAAACCATTAAGATAACTGTGCTCAAACGAGCTACATTTACCAATTCCTTTTCCGATGCTTCCGGCTTAATAAAACGTTTGTAAAAGTCGTTTACTACATAAGAAGATCCCCAATTCAAATGCGTGGAAATTGTTGACATAAAAGCCGCAATGAGAGAAGCTATCACAATTCCTAACAAACCGCTTGGCAAATATCTTAACATGGCTGGATAGGCCAGGTCATCGTTGATAATGGAAGGGTCTATATTCGGAAAGGCTCTCTGAATAGACTCAAGATCAGGAAATACAATGAGCGAAGCCAAAGCAATTAAAATCCAAGGCCAAGGCCTTAGTGAATAGTGAGCCACATTATAGAATAAAGTAGCCAGGAGCGCATTTTTCTCATCCTTAGCCGAGAGCATTCTTTGTGCTATATAACCACCACCTCCAGGCTCAGACCCGGGATACCAAACACTCCACCATTGTACCAATATCGGAATGATGAATATGGTCATTAAGGTTTCTGTATTCGAAAAATCAGGGAGAAAGTCTAGCTTTGACGATACTGCTTCATGGGTAATCAGGTTAGTTAAACCACCAATTTCAGGCAGATTTACAATTTCATATGTAGCCCATATTGAGCCCACCATTGCTATAAAAAACTGAAAGAAATCTGTGATCAATACCCCCTTTAATCCTCCCAGTGAACTATAAACAACAGTCACCACCGAAGCAATCAATAATGTTTCAATCGGGGTCAACCCCAGAAGCATCGACCCTAGCTTAATGGCGGCCAGTGACACCGATGCCATAATCATGATATTGAAAAATACTCCCAAGTATAAAGCCCTGAACCCTCTCAGGAATGCTGCTGGTTTCCCACTATATCTAAGCTCATAAAATTCCAGATCAGTCATTACTTTAGATCGCCTCCAAAGCTTTGAGTATACAAACACAGTGAGCATTCCGGTTATTAATAATACCCACCAGGTCCAGTTGCCCGAAACACCATTTTTCCTCACAATATCGGTTACAAGGTTGGGCGTATCGGCAGAAAAGGTTGTTGCCACCATAGACACCCCCAAAAGCCACCAGGGCATATTTCGGCCTGAAAGAAAGAACTCCGATGAGCTTGATCCGGCTCGTTTGGCAATTACAATCCCTATAACCAATGAGATTACGAAGAAGATTATTATTACCGACCAATCAATTGCTTCCAGTATCATCTCAATTCCCAGTATTAACCTTCACCAATGACCTTACTATTTTTTCAACTGTATCTACATTCATCAACTCTGTTCTCCCCCCTTGTTTCCTTGCCTTTTTCAAAGTCGATTCAGCATTATTCAACCAGTTTAAATCCGGTGTCATACCACCCTCAATTAAGTTTATGGCATCTATACCCAATTCTGATAGCTCCTTTAACTGCTCAGAAAGCCCCTCTATTTCATGAAGCATTGGCGATGAATCAATCAGTTTTTTTAACTCCTGATGATTCTTACTCCATTTAACCAACTGTACTTTTATAAACTCTCCAGCCTCGGGCTTCCCATCATTCAGAAAAAGGGTCACTGCCTCTTCAAAGTCTCTCGCTATTTTAGAATCAGCAACAGCAGCATCAGCCCATAACAAAAACGGGCTGT
Organism: uncultured Roseivirga sp.; assembly: GCA_947493005.1. Classification (GTDB taxonomy): domain Bacteria; phylum Bacteroidota; class Bacteroidia; order Cytophagales; family Cyclobacteriaceae; genus Roseivirga. The sequence continues at coordinate 406,637 of CANLOY010000004.1, read as the reverse complement.
AAGACTGATACATAGTACCTCCCGGGTTTCTCGTATACCCTTGCAGAGGTCCTGAGATATCATTAAGTACCTTTAAGGCTTTAGTGTCTTTGCCTTGAGCAAGTTTTCTTAAAATCTGATCTCGACTTACGATATGTAACAAACCATGCTCTTCTAACTGAAGACTAATGATTTCCATCCTTCTGTACATGTCCTTTTCATCTTTTACGCTTGCCGGAGACCACAAACGTTCGGCAATTACGGCTGTTCTTGGCCATATACGTGAATCAATAGTTTCAGGAACTACCAACTCTGCCCACATTGTTGCTTCTCCTCCAAGAATTAACTCCTTTTGCTTATCTGTCAGGTTAACAGTATCAGGTAAGGGATCTGTTTTATAATGATCTATAGCTGGATGTAGTAAGTCTATGTAAAACCCATTTGATAGAAAGGTCTGATAACCCTTTTGTGCCGAACTTACCAAAGCATCAATTCCACGCCAGGACTGTATTACTGCAGACTTTGGTAAACCAGGCTGTAAAATTTCATCCCAGCCTATCATTTTCTTTCCGTTAGCCTCCAAAAATTTCAGAATACGTTTATTAAAATAATTCTGAAGCTCATGATTATTTTTAAAGCCGTTCTTCTTCTTGAAAGCTTCTATTTTAGGATTTGCATCCCAGTGACGTCCTTCATTTTCATCTCCACCTATGTGAAAATATTCATCCGGAAATACATCCGCCATTTCTTTAAAAACGCTCGATAGCACTTCATACGTTTTCTCATTGGTTGGATCAAGTGTTGGATCCATGATACCGGCATTACGTTCCATGTCATAATGTTTTTTACCAGGAACGCTACCCAATTGGGGAAAAGCAGCTAACCACGATGTAGCATGGCCCGGCACATCAAACTCGGGAACCACTCTTATCCCGCGATCTGCCGCGTATTGAACTATATACTTCAATTCGCGCTGGGTGTAATATTGACCATCGGAACCTTTCTCCTGTAACTGAGGATACGTTCTAGACTCTACTCTAAAGCCCTGATCGTCTGTCAAGTGTAAATGCAGCACATTTAATTTCACTGCCGCCATTCCATCAATGTTTCGCTTTAATACTTCAATTGGTTGAAAGTGGCGAGCAGCATCTATCATTAAGCCTCTCCATGGAAAACGTGGTGCATCAGTAATATTTATAACAGGAACAACATAACCATTTTTCGCTGACTCAATCAATTGCAACAATGTTTCCATTGCATGCATAGCGCCAAGGTCCGTTTTCGCTTTTATCTTAATCCCACTATTGCTTACTTTTAAAGTATACGACTCGTCTTCATACAACTCAACTTTTCCAGGCCTACTTACTTCAATGCTCAGTACCCCTCGCTTTTTGAAGTTTTCATTAGTCACATACCCTTCCTTTAGGAACAAACCTGTACGGTTACTTAATCTTCTCAGAAAACGTGTTGAAGCATCCAACAACCGTTTATCAGGATTCCCTGAAAGAGAAATGGCAAAGTCTTTTTTCAATGAAAATGTTCCTTGACCAAGGTTTACATCCTGAGGAACTGGTACTAATGAAAGCCTTTCATTTGCCTGAAAGGCAAAAATCTCTAATGCAGAGTTCATCAGTAACGTTAGCAGCAATACTGCCCTAAATACTGTTTTTCTTAAAACCATAATATATATCTAGAAATGGTATCGTTTAAAGGCCTCGATAGCCTCATACTCTGCAAGACCTAGCGCGTTGTATCTTGCTGCTGTATCTTTATTTCGGTCTTCCGCTCTTTGCCAGAACTCTCGACTGTCTTCTCCTTGAAACATCACTCCATCTTTTTGTGATTGATGCCTGAAGATTGCTTCACGTTTTCTGATCAACTGATCAGGACTCAATGGCACTGCCATTTCAATCTCATGCGTAGGATACTCATGCCACGCTCCTCTATACAACCACAGCCAACAATCCTTAAGGAAGCTTTCATCTTTCAACTGTTCCAGTGCCATAATAATGGCATCGAAACAAACTTTGTGAGTTCCATGTGGATCGGCCAAATCCCCTGCTGCAAAGATTTGATGTGGTTTAATCTCTTCAATCAGGTTCCTTATCAGCGTAACATCATCCCCACTTAATGGAGCTTTTTCAACTCTTCCGGTCTCATAAAAAGGTAAGTCAAGATAATGTACATGAGAATCTGGAAGTCCATAGTAACGGCATGCGCTTATGGCTTCTCCCCTTCTGATGAGTGCTTTAATCTTTCTTATTTCTTCTGGAATTACCTTATACTGCTTTTTACCCTTTAATAGTTTAATAGCTTTACTAAACAGGGCTTTATTCTTTCCGTCATTCTTAGATAGGTACTCACTGAACTGCTCTGCAAATTCGGCATATAATAGAGCCTCATGATCCGATACAGCTATATTACCTGAAGTTTGATATGCTACATGGACTTCGTGACCTTGTTCTATCAAACGCAAAAATGTACCCCCCATTGATATCACATCATCATCTGGATGTGGGCTGAATATTATCACACGTTTCTTTGCAGGATTGGCTCTTTCAGGTCTTTGGCTGTCATCAGCATTGGGTTTTCCTCCTGGCCAACCCGTTAGTGTGTGCTGAAAGTAATTGAACATAGCAATGTTTACATCATAACCAGAGCGTTCAGCCAGCAATTCCGACATGCCATGATCGTTATAATCTCTTTCTGTAAGCTTTAAAATAGGCTTTTGCAACTTCTCACTTAACCATACCACAGCCTTACGCGAGGTTTCGGAAGTCCAGGAAGTATCACCAACCAGCCAAGGCGTTTTAAAACGGGTCAGCTCTGAGGCAGCCAATACGTCCATCACAAAGGTAACATCACTGTGGCGCTGTAGAAATGCTGCCGGAATATCTGCGGAAACATGTCCTTCTACCGTCTTATGAACAATTTCTGCCTTTTTGAGCCCCCAAGCCATAATCACAATTCGGTTGGCCTTAAGGATGGTGCCAACTCCCATAGTAATTGCCTTTTTAGGCACTTCATTCATGTTATCAAAAGCAAAAGCATTATCAAGTCTGGTCAGGTAATCCAGAGTCACCATCCTTGTTAAAGACCTCTCTTTAGAACCAGGTTCATTGAAACCAATATGACCAGTTCTACCTATCCCCAATAGTTGAAAATCAAGGCCACCCATTGAATCAATTTTGTCTTCATAATAGGCACAATAATTAGCCACTTTATTTGGAGCTATGGTGCCATCTGGGATATTGATGTTTTCGGGATCTATATCCACATGACTAAAAAGGTGGTGATGCATAAAGTAGACATAACTCTGTACATCTTCTTTTCCCAACCCATAGTATTCATCAAGATTGAAGGCCACAACATTTTTAAAGCTTAACCCTTCTTCTTTGTGCATTCGCACAAGTTCTTCGTAAACCTTGATTGGAGATGAACCTGTAGCAAGCCCCAAAATACATTTCTGATTTCTTCCGGATTTATACTGTATCAGTGCGGCAATTTCATGAGCAACGGCTTTTGCAGCCTGTGTAGAATCTGAAAAAACATCGGAATGTATTTTTTCAAACTTAGTTGATTCCAGTGCACTCCACTGGTTTTTAGTCATCCGCTGTGACTTAGGTCCTTGATTTAGAGTAGTCATCATAAGGTTGTTTCCTTGTATCAAGTTGGTTCTATAATCAATCTATTATGCAGCCGGTTAAGTAGAAAAAAAAATAGCTTAAGCGTGACAATTTGAAGCTAAATGCACATAGATAAATACACTCTTTTAATGAGTGTGGTAAAAAAAACACTGACCCCGTGAAGGGTCAGCGTTTAACGATTGCATAAAGAATATGAAGAATTTTATCTAGCCCACCAGAGCTTTGTATCCATTGCATCTGCTCCCTGACGGCCAATAGCCACATCAAGGTTAGCCCCATTCTTATCTCTGGCTCCGTTACCATAACGCATTCTTTGCGGATAGGCACCATTAATTTCGCCTAAACCATAAATATCTCCGTCTGTAACTCCAGCCGCTAAAGCCGCTGGATAGCCTGTTTTTCTAACAATTGCCCAACCTTCAAAGCCATTGGTATAATTGGCAATCCAGCGTTGAGTGTTGATTTGCTCACGCATGTTATCAGGCGTTCCTGTTAATGTTCCCATTGGAGAAGTAGTAAGGAAAGTAGTGATATCAGCACCACTTACTCCCCAGCGCTCCATTGATCTGCTAATACCAGATTGATAAAGTGCATTTGCATCTCCTGTTCCAATTCCATTAACTACAGCCAAAGCTCTCATTAAGTAAGCATCTGCTGATGTAAGAATTAACTCTGGAAAAATCGGCCCACCATTCTTAGGGTTAATCACAACATCTTCTGGTGTAGAGAATAACTCCCATCCAGCATAATCATAACTCACTCCATTTAACCTTTCAGGCTGACCAACAAAGTACTGATTTGGTGCAAACGAGATAGTGACTTCATTGCCATTCACAGTCTCAGTATACATCACATTAGCATCATCAAGCGTTTGCTTTATCAAATTGAAAGCCTTGATTTCATCAGCATCAACAGGTGTTCTTAATGTAACATCTCCACCCGCAGAAGGCTTAGCAAACTTTGATAATCTAGGGTCAGCATTATCTCTCAGAGCAGAGATAAGAGTTTCCCCCAAGTGCCATTTCGAACCTAACCCACCGAAGTTATGCCAGATATCACCGTACGCAGCACTACCCCACTGAGATATTGCTTCGTCTTTAATCAACAAGGCATCATCACCATTTACTTCCATTAAAGGATTGGCTAAAGCTTCAGTAATTGCAGCGTTTGCAAAAGAAGCTCCAGGAGCACCTAATGCTCTTGTACCAATTTTGAGCTTCAACGTATTTGCCAGTGTTTTCCATTTCTGCAAATCACCTGCAAAAAGTAAATCATTATCGGCCATATCGTCTACACCATCACCGGTTGTAGTAGCTGTACCAATGGTAGCCATTGCTTCATTCAGCTCGGCCAATACACCTTGATAAATTGCCGCTTGCGTATCAAACTGAGGCGTTACAATATCAGGGTTCCCTGTTTCTGCATAAGGTACTTCACCAAATATGTCTGTAAACTTAGTAAAGTAAAGCCCCTTCATTATTTGTCCTACCGCATGCATCAGGTTATTCTCGAAAGTACCTCCTGTATCAGTTATATCAAGGAAATTATCTAAATCTCCCAAGTAACCTTCTAACCAGCCGTAAGTTGCATCTGTATATCCACCATGATAGGTATATGCAAGGCCATCATTCCACCAACTGCCTCTATGGCCAAATGTGAAATATCCGGCAAAACGATCACCATGAATCAACGGCCCTCTCCAATAAGGAAACCTGTTAGGACCGTAAAGCTGAAACTGAACGTTAGTCAAGAAGTACCTTGCACTTGATTCGTCAGCAGTAATCGCACCTGGTTGCCTGTTGATATCATCAAAATCAGATGTACAGGCCAGTGTGCCTAGTAGCATGCAGAATATCAAAAGTTGTTTATATATGGTTTTCATATCTTTTCTATTCAATGATTAAAAGCTCAGATTGATGTTTACTCCTAAACTTCTTAGCGAAGGCAAATTGTAGAACAATACACCTTGAGCAAATGAAGTGGTACTATAACTCGACTCTGGGTCGAAGTTGTCAATCTTCTTACTGATAAAGAATAAGTTTCTACCAACCAGGCTTACCGATGCAGAGCGGAAGAACGTATTGTCCAGCACACTACTAGGTAGCCTGTATGTAACTGCAAGCTCTCTCAAACGAATGTTAGTTTGATCGTACACATAATTAGAAGCTATACCGCCAAGTGCACCAAAATACTCTTGTGCTGTTATAGACTGAGTATTTTCCGACCAGATCGGGTTATCTGCAGTTCCTGTATTTACCACAGCATCTAATACAACACCAGATTCTCTGTATTGAAGTGATCTTTCAGAAACTCCACCACCATCAAGAGCAGCATCAGCACCTGAGTAAATCTCCCCACCGAATCTCGCATCAATAAGTACTTTCATACTAAAGTTTTTATATGAAAATGAGTTAGTCAAACCACCAATCCAATCAGGCTGATAGTTACCCAATAGACTCTTATCGGCAGTCGCTGTTGGAATACCTGATCCGTTTACTATGAATCTTCCATCTTGATTAGTCGCCCATGTCGTTCCGAAGATATCTCCATAACCACCACCTTTAGTAGCCTGAACTGAAACCACTCCTCCATTCGTACTTGAAAACTGGAAGTTCTCTAAGTCATCAATGAATTCAACTAGCTTGTTCTTGTTATGAGCTATATTGAATGATACATCCCATGAGAAATCTTTTGTTTCAAAAGGAACACCTCCAATAAGTAACTCTATACCCTTGTTATTGATCTCTCCTACATTTGTGTTAAAGAAGGAATAACCTGTAGCTTGAGGAACTGGAACTCCCCAGATCAAATCCTTTGAAGTAATATCATAATATGTGAAATCACCGTATAGTTTGTTACCAAACATCTGCCACTCTAAACCAGCCTCGAATGTAGAAACCTGCTCAGGTTTCAAGTTCTCATCAAATAGTGTAGATGGTCTTGAAAGTGTAGTTCTTCCCAAATAACCATTTTGATTCAACACAAAAGTATTGTGTAGCTGGAATGGATCTGTATCATTACCTACTTGAGCCCAGCTCAAACGTAGTTTAGCCAAGTTAACTGTGGCATTGTCCAGATCAAGTATTTCATTCATCAATATAGATACACTTGCTGAAGGATAGAAGAATGATCTGTTAGACTTTGGAAGCGTTGAAGACCAGTCGTTACGCCCTGTAATATCAAGGAATATAACATTCTGATAAGACAGTTGAGCTGAAGCATAAAGAGAACTCACTTTCTTTACTCTTTCAAAAGAGTACGAAGGAATTAAAGTCGTAGCACTTGCTACAGTTGCCTGAGTTGGAATTTTAAATCCTTCACCGAAAATTGATTGTCTTTCTGATTTAGAAACTCGGTGGTTTCCTCCAAAGTTAACAGACAAGCTAAAGTCATCATTTATTGTCTTGTTATAAGTTGCTAAGAAATCAGAATTGACTTCGCTCTCTTTGTTATTTGAGAAATTGAATCTACCTGTTCCATAGAACCAGTGTCCAAACTGATTAATCGTTTCGATATTCTGATCAGTGAAGTCTCCGCCAACCCTCGCGAATATTGAAATCTCATCAGTCAGTTGATAGTCTAACTTAACAAAACCTAAAAGTCTGTTACGAACGTCATCATTTCTGTCATTTTGCATTACCCAATAAGGATTAGAACCACCATTAGCATAGGTACGCACGCTAAAATCAGATTCATTCTGAAAGTCCCTTAAATCCGAAAGCGCAACATTTCGTGGAATGCTGTATAAGTTAGCTACAACTCCCTCTGTTCCTAAAGCTGCTCTATTTGTACCCTCAGTAGATGAATAACTCACTTTTGCATCCAAAGAAAACTTCTCCGTAAGCTGAGCAAAACTCCTCAAGTTGAAATTATGCTTTACAATTTTAGAGTTTGGTAAAATTGAATTAGCTGTAGTGTTAGTGTAAGAGAACCTTGCACTCGCTTTATCATTACCTCCATTTATTGCGATGGTATTCACAATGTTAGAACCTGTTCTGAAGAAATCCTCAATATTGCTTGGCTGTGCAGAATAAGGTCTGTTTTCACCAGTATAATAAGCTTGAGAAGAATTATCCAAAGCTCCACCCCAGGAAGCACCTGTGGTCAACTGAGGGTTACCATTAGAACCTTGTCCGTAGCTATTTTGAAACTTAGGTAAAAGCAATGGGTTTTGCGCTTGAAAACTACTGGTTACTGTTACTCCTAGTCCAGAATTCAAAGACCCTTTCTTAGTAGTAATTAAGATTACACCATTACTTGCTCTTGAACCATACAATGCAGCTGCATTTGGCCCCTTCAAAACAGAAATTGAGGCAACATCATCTGGATTGATATCTCCGATTCCGTTACCATAATCAGTTCTTGAAAATTCTCCTCCATTGTCAGAGTTAGAAGATCCAAAACCAGAATCATTCATTGGCACACCATCAATTACATATAAAGGCTGGTTGTTACCTGTAAGAGAGTTATTACCCCTTAGAAGCACTCTGGTACTACTACCTGGACCGAAAGTACCAGGTGAAACCACTATACCAGCAACTTTACCAGCTAGTGAGTTGATTACGTTAGTTTCTTTTACTGTAGAAACCTCATCACCTGAAACAGCTGTCATAGCATATCCAAGTGCTTTCTTTTCTTTCTCTACACCGAAAGCGGTTACAACTACCTCATCTAGGGCACGTGAGTCTGGTGCCAAAACGATATTAATAGTAGTTCGATTCCCTACCACAATCTCTTTCGAGATGTAGCCGATATAAGAGAAGACCAATGTAGCGTCTGTGTCTGCTACAATACGATAATTCCCATCTGCATCAGTATTTGTTCCCTGTGTAGTTCCCTTAATTCGGATGTTTACGCCAGGAATGGGCAAGCCATCATCTTCTCCGGTTACCTTACCAGTAATATTTACCCCTTGGGCAAAAGCACTAGCACCGAAAAAAATAAACATGAGTACTGCTGCACTCTTAAAAAGTAGATGTTTTTTCATTTACATTGCTTTAGGTTCATGTCCATATTTGTTGAGTATTCTAACTTCTAATGTTTATCCTATTAATTACAAATGGAAAAAAAATAGCTGAATGGATATATTTCGTATATGTTTGTCATTACAAGTCATTCAAATGATTCCATGACCTACATTCAAAACATTTGGCTAGTGAAGAGCACCATTTGGCGAATAAAATTGGAAGAACTATATAGACAGCGTTTTATGCATTATATAAGAAAGAGTATCAGCTTTGGGTGCAATCAGCAGTATTCTACCTCTAAACAGTTACAAGGTTAATAGTATGAATCGTTATTCATATTCAAACAATACTGTTGCATACCATGTAGTATTTTGGTTAGCCTATTTTTTGCTCAATACACTAAGATGGGGTAGTTATTATGATGACTACTTGTACTCTCTGAAATCAAATGCAGTAGAGTTTCCATTACACATTATATTGGCCTACTTCAATATTTACGTATTGATGCCCAGGCTTTTACCTAAAAGAAAGATTAAGCTCTTTATTCTAAGTCTTGGGCTATCAATTTTCACAATCGTAATGATCAAAGGGTTTCTGACCTATAATTTAGTAACTACAGATCTTTTCAAAGAATCTCCCTTCGAAGAAACTCTATTTGGTGTAAATTACTTAGCAGCCAGTTTTATTGGAGAATTATATGTAGTGGGCATAGTTACGGCTATCAAAATCACCATTGATTGGATAAATTTCAAAAATAAGACTTCAGAGTTGGCCAAAGTCAACCTGGAAACCGAACTAGCTTATCTAAAGTCTCAAATACAGCCTCACTTCTTTTTCAATACGTTGAACAATTTGTATTCGCTTACTTTAGACAAATCAGACAGAGCGCCAGAAACAGTATTAAAGCTCTCAGAACTAATGAGCTACGTTATTTATGAAGCCAGAGAAAAAACTGTACCGCTTACCAAAGAGATAAACCATATCCAAAACTATATAGATTTGGAAAAGCTTAGATATGGAGAACGACTCAACCTTACACTGGACGTTTCTGGAGATATTTCTGGTGTTGAACTCCCTCCAATCTTGTTTTTACCTTTTATCGAAAACTGTTTTAAACATGGCACAAAAACAAGGGCCAATGAAATTCCTATTTATATTGGAATAGAAGTAGTTGACAACACTTTGAAATTTAGCTGCAAGAACAAAATAGGCGAAGAGGATACAAATGGCAAAAAGTCAATGGATTCTAACCATTTTGGTATTGGTCTAAAAAACACTGAACGCAGACTTAAACTAAGATATAAGGACAACTACCACCTTAATGTTTTCCGTACCAAGGAAGAACATAATGTTGAACTTGAAATACCAGTGAAGTGAAGTACCGTGTTTTAATAGTTGATGATGAGCCTTTGGCAATTAACGTTGTTAAAAGGTACCTGGAGAACTTCAGCAACTTTGAAGTAGTAGAAACTTGTCAGAATGCCGTGGATGCGTTCAATGTCATCAGCCATCAGTCAATAGATGTGGTGTTTTTAGATATCAATATGCCAACCATGAGTGGCTTGGATATGATAAGGAATCTGAAAGATCGGCCAGTTATAGTGATTACTACCGCCTTTAGAGAGTATGCTATTGAGAGTTTTGACCTTGAAGCAATCGATTATCTGGTCAAGCCATTTTCTCTGGATCGTTTTATGAACAGTATTGGTCGAATTGAAAAGTACTTAACTCATCAACAAACACTCCCTGAAACATCTACCATTCAAACACAAGAGCCAAAGCATGTGTTTTTCAAAGTAGATAAGCGCATGGTTAAAGTGATGCTGGATGAAATCATCTACATAGAAAGTTTAAAAGACTACGTTCGCATTAAAACCGAAACGGAGAGTTTAATCAACCACAACAATCTGGTTAGCATCTCTGAATATTTACCAGAGGATCAATTTGTAAGAATACATAGGTCATACATTATCTCGCTAGACAAAGTCAAAGCGATAGAAGGTAATTGTGTAGAAATTGGCGGGAAACTTCTTCCAATAGGACGTAACTATCAGAAAAGCATCAAAAAACTAATTCTTAATTCAAACGAAGATTGAGTACAAGTTTGAGTTCCTATATTTCTTTACCATAGCTGAACTTATCCCTCCCCATTGGTAAGTCCATACCAATCAAACAGTAAATCAACTGTCATTCAAATCATTGCTTTGTCAATCTATCTTATTCATTAAATTAACGGTGAACTATACCTTACAACCATGATTCTAAAAAGAATTTCACTAATACTACTCTCCCTATTTGTTGCATTTTCTGCAATGGCACAACAAGAACTTGATAAACTCTTGAGCAACCATCGTTTCAGGTTTATCGGACCGGAAGGTAACCGCGCGATTGCCATAATCGGAGAACCCGGTAACCCAATGGTGAATTATATTGGTGCAGCTTCGGGTGGTTTATGGAAAACCGAAGATGGCGGTATTAACTGGAGACCTATTTTTGATGGTCAGGATATTTCTTCTATCGGCTCTATCGATTTAGCCTCAACAGACCCAAATCAGGTTTGGGTGGGTACAGGAGAAACTTTTGTAATTCGACCGGCTCACGCTATGGGTAATGGTATTTATTTTTCTCCTGATGCCGGTAAAACATGGCAACATAAAGGACTTAAAAAAACTGGCAGAATAGGTCGTGTAATAGTTCATCCAAATGACCCTAAAACCGTTTATGCTGCTTCATTAGGGCACACTTATGGCCCTCAGCAAGAGAGAGGAATATATCGTACTAAAGACGGTGGAGACACCTGGGAACGTATTTTGTTTGTAGACGAGGGAACAGGTGCGGCCGACCTTGCTATTGACCCTGAAAACCCAAACATCCTTTATGCTGGTATGTGGTCAATTCACATCAATTCCTGGGGACTAAACAGTGGAGGTCCAGGTGGAGGAGTTTACAAATCAACCGATGGTGGTGAAACCTGGGAACACCTTACTTCCAAAGGCCTTCCTGGTGGCAAAGAACGCCCTGTAGGTAAAACAGCAGTTGCTGTTTCGCGAAGTAACCCGAATGTGGTTTATGCACTTTTTGAAATCAATAGCCCTGAATTATGGAGATCTGATGATAAAGGGGAAACGTGGACTTTAATGAGTCAGGACCACACCTGGAACGAGCGAGCACCTTACTATACTAGAATCGCTGTTGGAGGTGATAATCCAGATGAGGTTTACTCCATGAGTGTACGCTTTGTACAATCGCTGGATGGTGGTAAAACAAGATCAAGAAGGCCTCCGAGAGGTGGAGGTGATAATCATGATATGTGGATAGACCCCCTGAACCCTGACCGTATGATGGTAGCCCATGATGGCGGTGCCAGCATCAGTTTAAATCATGGTAAATCCTTCCAGAGAGTTGTTTTACCAATTGCTCAAATGTATCATGTTTCTGTAGATGATCAGATTCCTTACAATGTGATTGGTAACCGGCAAGATGGATGGTCCTACATGGGACCTAGCAACTCTTTGCAAGGTTATATCCCCCTGGGTCTATGGAAAGGTGTTGGCGGTTGTGAAAGTGGCTTTGCTCAGGCAGATCCAAACGACAACAACATTATCTGGTCTGGCTGTTATGATGGTGGACTCGAAAGACACGATTTAAGAACAGGCCACTCAAGAGAAGTAAGAGTATGGCCAGAAGCAGGTTATGGTTGGGCTCCTGCCGACATGAAATACAGATGGCACTGGAATTTCCCATTGAGCTTCTCTCCTCACGTAAAAGGACGGGTGTATGTCGGTAGCCAATTTGTCCATTATTCAGATGATGGAGGACAAAGCTGGGTTGTTGCCAGCCCTGACTTGACTTTGAATGATAAGAGTCATCAACAAAGTTCTGGTGGGGTTGCAATTGATAACCTGATGACTTTTGATGGGTCAACACTATTTGCAATTGAAGAATCTCCATTGGAGGATGGGCTAATCTGGGTAGGTACCAATGATGGGCAAGTTCAGTTAGGAAGATATGGAGGTGAGAACTGGGAAAATGTTACGGCTAACATTCCTGACTTACCAGAATGGGGTACTATAGCCAACATTCACCCTTCCAGATATGATGCTGGTACTGCCTATATCTCTGTCGATTTACATCAAATGGGAGACTTTGATCCATATATCTATAAAACAACTGATTATGGTAAAAGCTGGACTAAAATTTCAAATGGTATTCCAAAGTCAGAATCCAGTTTCGTACATGTGATCAAAGAAGACCCAAAACGAAAAGGATTACTTTATGCAGGTATCGATAAAGGTATCTATGTAAGCCATAACGATGGAGCATCTTGGGAACGACTGAGGTTAAACCTACCTCCTGCTCCAGTTTACTGGCTGGAAATTCAGGAACGATTTGACGACTTGGTAGTGGGTACCTATGGTAGAGGTTATTACATCCTTGATGACCTTGCTGCACTAAGAAACAAAGACAGAAACCCATCGGCTTTACATGTTTTTAAAATCAGAGATACTTACAGATTTAATAATAAAGAGAGCATTAAAACCGATGGACCAAGTACCAATGCAGGCCAAAACCCTCCTAACGGAGCAATAATCAATTATATGCTTCCCGACAAAGTAGATGGTGAAGTTACTATCTATATCAAGAATCAGGAACAAGACACTATTAGAACCATTCGCGGTAGAAATGTAAAAGGAGTCAACAGAGCGGTATGGAACCTTAGGTATGAATCTACTTACAGACCGAAGCTAAGAACTCAGCCTCCAGGCAGGCCATGGGTTCAACTAAATGGAGAAGGTTGGAGACCATTGGTTCAGTGGGACCTTGATTTGAATGCTGGACAACTTGGCCCTAGAGTAGCTCCTGGCACCTACCAGGCTGCAATTACTGCTACCGATAAAACTGGTAAAATAAGATATGCGGCTGCTCGTAACTTTAAAGTACTAAAAGACCCATTGGCCGAAGGCACACAAGCTGATATAGAATCTCAAGTAGCTTTCGCTCTTGAATTGAGAAATGCCATGAATCTGGCCGTTGTAAACATCAACGCAGTTGAAGTGCTTCGTAAGGAGTTGGAAGATATCATTGCAGAGGTTAAGGATAGAAGAACACAAAAGGAGGCTGTTCGATTGAAAGGCATTGCTGAAGAAATTGCTGGGCAATTGTATGATATTCATTTGACTGGTGCAAGAGAAGATGCCTTCCGTTCTCCTATCAAACTCTATGGGCGTTTGAGTGCACTAGCCAGTGATATCAATGGAAGTGGTATTGACTTTAAACCAACCGATCAACAGGAAGAAGTTGGGTACGAGCTTGATATGAGATTGCAGTATGCGATTGAGCAATTTGATAAGTTGATTAATGAGGACATTAAGAAATTTAACAAAGCATTAGAGCGCAAGAACAGAACTATCGAGATTGAGAAGACTGGCGGAAAATAGTCAGTCTTTAGGTTATATAGTCAGCTAACAGAATTCAGGAAATCAAAACGTCACTCTGAGGGAAGCATGACCGAAAGGGTCTGACCAATTATGTTCTTCCAGTCTTTGTCTTCATTATTGATCGTTTTTCAGAGAAGTATCAAATTAATTTGTTGACAACAGCACCAATAAGGGAGTGAAAAAGGTAATACAAAATACAGCGCCTAGAAATCATAGAAAGTGAATAAATTACAACTCTTGATATCGGTATTATATACTCAAAGAAGCCTTTTCAGTCAAGAATTGAGTAAGCAGACACAATCCAAAATTATAGAAGTCGGAGATTTGATGAGAACCGAAATGATAAATAAAACAGAACTCGGTAATCAAATCAATGAGACCATGCAAAGCGGTGAAATTGTCAGCCCTGAATTAATGAGTAAACTTATTGCGCTTGGTTTGAAGAATTGTAATTCTAATATCATTATTAGTAACTACCCACGAACATTAGTTCACAAGAGTTCTTTCATAGAATGTTTAGCATCATTTGACATACAAGTCGAAAAAATTTGGCACTTAAAACTGATTAACTCGAGTTACGTAGCTGAAAAAGCTCTTGCCAAGAACAAAGACTTAAACAACAATAAGTATGAAGTTACAATTGATTTTTTTCTTGAAAGAATAAAAAAATCGAAGGCAATTGCCGAGGAATGTCTGAATCTATGGGTCAATGAGGGTCAATTGATCGAGGTAGAGGTTGATTATGAAAACGAAGCTAACATTGAACAGTTTTTCACAAAAATCATTGATATGCACAGTAGGCGCTAGCTCCGATTCGTCTGTCAGAATATTTTAGAAGAGTTGTACTATACATTTCTAAAAGAAATTTGAAACCCTAAGTAGATCATGTTTACGAAGAAATTTAAGCGTTTCTAAACTTCTAGCCCTTGTTGGTCTTGTGACCAACAAGGGCTAGAATCATTGTTTTGTAAGTAAAAACACCAACAAAGGTGAAATTTTAACATTATCATTTTTCACGTCTCCAGTCCTGTAAATTTACTCCTTTACCTGCCCTCTCTCCTGTATATTGTAATTCACCCTCACCCTGTCCAAAGAAAGTATCAAAAGCATCAGGTGCAAATTGTAGGCTTTCAAAAGTGGTTTGATAGTGTCCAGTATGATTTAATAACTCAATGCTATTTCCTGCTTTTCTAAAATACCCTCCTGCAATAATATCCTCACCTCCTGCAATTGCAGCATGAGTGATTGAAGGTTTACCTACTCTTAAACTGCCATCTCTTTCAAGAACAACAAATTTGAGACCTTCCCTTTCCCCAAGTGCCTTATTAAAATTATCACTTGGTGCATCAAATACGTTGCTATCCAAAATCACAAATGGTTCTTCACTACCATAGGTATTTGCATTCTTATTTGGGAATACTTGAGGTTCATCCGTATCGCGTGATTTTCTTCCTATGTTTTCTAGTCCATCATCATCATTTACAGCCTCACTACTCCAACACCCACCATTATGCACCAATACAGAAACATTACCAACCCAGTAGTTATGTGCTTCTTCAATTTGTAGATTGTATACTTTCCTGGATTCATGCTTTTGTTTCAGGCTCTTGACAATACTCAGTTGCTTATTCAGTGCATAGAGTGTATCCCCAACTTTTAACATCGAAGCTGTTTTCCAGCTGTTGTCTATGCGGAATGGATGCTCTGGTGTAGCAATAATACTTGTATTCCCTACTTGTATTTCAATCAATTCGGAAGCAACTCTTTGGCTGGTAGAAGTAATTTCATGGAGTTCTCTCTCACCCGTTTCCTCATTCCATGTCCAAACTTTGTCTCCTGCTTTGAGGTTTTCTATAGTCTTTTCTCCTTCCTCAGTGGCTACTGGGGTACCAGCCACAAAGCACATAGACTCCCCAGCTTCATTGACTTTACCACAATCACAACTAGCTAATGTTTCTGTGGCAGAATCAACTGCATCTTCTCCCAGTGCTTCGGTAGTACCTTCAATTACCGCATCTCCTGCTGCTTCTAATGTAGCCTCTGCTGTACCCTCCGCAACCAATACACCCGCATCTATTGCAGCCTCCTCCGGAATAGCAGCTCCCGCAGTAGCGACTGCAAAGCCTACCTCCACTACAGCTGTAGCCGCAATAGCAACTCCCGTGAAAATAGCTCCCGCCACACTATGCCCACTTGGGTCACTATTCTTGATAGGGTTATTTAATACATATGCATAACGGTTCAGCACATCAGCTTCCCATGGATGCCCACCTAACTGAGTATCAGCGGTAATAAATCTTCCCGTCTGAGGGTCATAATAACGTGCATTGAAATAGTAGAGATCGGCACCTTCATCCAGTTCCTTTCCTCCAAACTTATAACGAAAGTTATCAGGCCCATCCGTAGCAGGTTCATAAATCTGACCATAAGGTTGGTAAGTCAACCTACTTTGTTCAGTTCCAGTAATAGAAGTCGTTAACTTGGTATTACCTATATGATCTTGATGAAAATAGAGCACTCCAGAAGTAGGTAAGCCTTTGACTTCAGAGCCTGCAGAAGTATCGTTTGATTCAGAATGACTAACAGTAGCTATCAGTCCATTTTGTCCCAGAACATTCTTTGTAAACACTGTACTATCTTTGTACTGAGTAATTTCATAGTTACCTGATACATAAATACTTGACACATTATTAATAAAGTCGATTTTCCTTACTCTTCTTCCTGTGTGATCGTATGTGTACGCATAGAGTAAACTTCCATCCTTTTCTACAGATTTCAGGCGATTAAGCGCATCATATGTATAGTGATAATCTACTTTGTTTTCACCTTCTCCTATCATTCGGCTCTTTTGATTGCCCACCTGATCGTAGGTAGCTGTAAACAGTGTATCAGCAGAATTTTCAGAATCTATACCAAGTTTGACCTGATAGTTATCATAATCGTAATTCACCTGATCCTTAAGCAAAATATTCCCTGAGTGATCATAGGCATATGACTTATTTCCATAGACACCCTCAGCAGATAACAGTCTACCTACAGGATCATAAGTAAAATTCTGAGTATAACTAGCATCTAACTGATCAGTTATAGTTTCAATTTGCAACGCATCATTCCATGTATATATCCTTTCGAGTAAACCATCTCCTTCGCTATCGTTTAAAGTATAATGCTGTATTTTGCCTAAAGGTGTATAAGAATAATTTCCAATGACCTGATTTCCATAAACAACATTTAACAAGTCTCCTTTAGCATCATAATTGATATAATCAATAAAAGACTCAATACCTCCATTAAGACCACCCTTAAGGTTAATTGATTGTAAAAGCCCTTGATCGGTGTATTGAAAGCCTTGAACTGATTCATCTGGAAACACGAGGGTAGCTGGACTTTGGTTTGGGTTATAATTCGATACTTGCGTATAAGATTCTCCTTCTAAATGCATCAAAAGCGTATCAGGATTCCCCAACTTGTCATATGTAGAGTTGTAGAAAAAGTCATGGCCAATGATCACTTTCGACAATCTGCCTTGTGAATTGGTATTGCTCTCTAAATCATATTGATATTGTACTCGTTCAAGTGGCGATATAACTTGTAATATCTGCCTACCTAAAGCATCCATATACATGCTGACTGTATCATTCTTGGCATTGACTGTTTGGTACATCTTCTCTGTATCATTATACAGGTATTGCACATTTCCAAAGCTTGGATCTATTGCGCTTGTCCTTCTGTTCAACCCATCATACCATAGTTGACTGGAAATCATTTGAGGATCTGAAACCTGACTAACACGTCCCAGTAAGTCATAAGAAACTTGTGTCAGTTCATTGTTAGCATTGATTTCTTCGGTGTATTTTCTCTGTGAACTATAGTAGTCATACACCAGCGTCATTTGTGTTTCTTCAGATGTACCATAAGCATGTGTCACTTCAATAGATTTACCCCGATAGTTAACCTTGCTAATCAAGCTACTGCTAGCACTTTTAGGTAATTCTATCTGCTCAACACGTTCATAGTCATCATACAAAATATGTGTCCAGTAGATGGTATCTCCCTTGAAGTAAGGCATAGAATAATCCACCACCTTATCTTCACTATTGAACCTTTTGAGTTGTATTACCTGCTGATTGTCTTGTCCGTAGGTGACTGTTTTGTAATTGCGAATAGCCCCATCATAATGACTTTCTGTGGTTTGCCATTTATCTTCATTCCAGTCTAACAGAATACTTTTCTGAGTACTATAACCAATTCTGTCATTTGGCACATAAGTCACTTTGGCCAAGGTCATCATGGCACCTTGTTGATTCGGACCAACAACACTGCTTGGCCTGCCAATTCCATCCAGAGCTATTTCCAATATGCTTCCATTAGAATCTGTAACCTGCTCAATAATACCGAAGTAAGGGTTGTATATCATACTGGAAGTCAGTCGCTTTCCCCATTGATTTGGGGGACTGATATGTTGCCAGGGAAATGTGTGATATATAGTTTCATAAGTAACTGAAGTTGTATCACCAGCCTGATCAATGCTATGCAGCATATTGCCATAATCATCATATACAAAAGCAGTATCAATTTCCTGACCACTACTGACCCAATACGCTTTGCTCAGAATATTTTTGGTTGCTGGCTCATAGACTATTGACTGAAAGTTTAGTGTATCTGTTCCTGATGCACTTGAGCTGTTTAATACTTGTGTATTGTAACCGATGCGCCAATTGACCGTGTCATTTTCGTAATTATTCAGCGTATATAGTGTAGTTTCTGTCTCTACATCTCCCCAGTTTGTAACCAGCGTATTGTTGCCATATTCATCGTAGGCATAATCCATTCCGATGGTATAGGCATAAGTACCATAGTCATAGCTATCATTACGGCTTTTGGTTTGGTTTACTTCGTATAATTTACCCCCTACAACATCTTTTACATTCAATTCATAGGCTGTTCTATTCTTACTCATCAGCTCATTTGAAAGTGTAAATGTGGTAGTAGAATCGGTTTTACCAGAGAACGGAAACGGTTGTAGATAATATGTATTGGTAATATTCCTTGAAGAACTATCCGTCATAGTCTGACTTTGAAAACCTAACCAGCCTCTACCGTTTCGCTCTACTTTAGCATTGCGATAGAAATAACTGTAAGGGTAATTAGCTCCCAAACCATCATGTTGTACATAGCGGGACACTACATAATTTGGTAAGGTGACATTTACCAATGGAAAAGTTGCTCCTTGAGTTTCATTACCGGTTCCAAAAGCATAAGTAGCTCCCGAGATTTTATTCAATACCCTGTTCAAAGGGTAACTCTCCGAAACATGAATCTGGTCAGAATGATACACCTCCGGACTGGTTAAGGGTTTGTAATCAGCTGTAATGACGCCTCCAATCCCATTTTTGAAGCGATTTATAAGATCTGGATAAGGGTCAGAAGCTGTGATTTTAGTAAAGCGGAAGTATGAAGTATTGCCTGATATTACTTGAGACAATAGTAAATCAGTTTTGGCATCTCCGTTAATATCCAGTGGCATGGGGCTTTGACCTGCGGGCACACCTTCTTCTGAGATTGTTTCTCCAGGCTCAAAAAAATCTCCGACCGATAAGTAACTGATATAGGAAAAATCTTCGGTGTGCGCACTCTGTACATAGGCAAGGTCTGTGAGGTTATCTCCATTAATTTCCATAGCCATCAGCCAGCCATTCCCAGGATAAACTTGCGACTGTGATTTAACGGTAAAATTCGTCCCTGTGGAAAAGTAAGTGCTTAAATAGAGTGAATCTGATTTAAAAGCATATATAAGATCACCTAGTCCATCACCATTTGCATCTGTACTTAAAAGTTGGCCTCCCGAACCTTTGTAAAGGGGAAAGCTCTGAGCATTACCGATTGCATAACTCGTTCCTTGCTGGGAAAAAAATGGCAAAATTTCAAAGGTATTGTCATTATAGCTGTCCTGGATCGTATAAACCAGATCACTCATTCCATCTCCATTGACATCAACAATGGATAGACTTCCTGCGTCCCCAGTACTGACCTGAAGTGTTTGTGTGGCTTGTACGTCAAAACTACTTCCGTTAGAAAGAAAGTTGGTGACAATAATATCTGTATAATCTGAATAAGGATTAACAAGTGCATGTACTAGGTCAGTTAATCCATCTCCATTCAGATCAGTCGGATTCAGAAAAGCACGGCTAGACGTTCCATAGTTGATATTATCAGGTCCATTATATACCAAAGGTGTTGTCTGAAGGCCATTCCCATCCGATAGAAACGTGCTAACTTCTAATTGATCATTGAGGTATATTTTAGTGATATCCCCCAGACCATCTCCATTCAGGTCGATAGCAAAAAACATTTCCCCCTTGTTGGAGAAATTGATTGAATCAGAAGCAACAAAATCATTCCCATTGGACAGGTATGTGTTCAACTGCGTGGGGTTATTCTCTGTTCCTACCTTATTTACATTCGCAAAATCTATCAGACCATCACCATTAATATCCAAAGGCATTAGCTGCCCAACTTTAATCTGATTATCTAATACTTCAGGATCTTGAAACAACTGATTGCTTCCTTGCCAATCAAATGTTGTTGCAGGTAAACATTTTCCCGTATTGTCACATTCAGAAACACCAATCAACTGACTTCTGCCAGTAGCCATGCTATATTGGTAGTCAAGTACATAATTCAGAACATTCTCACTTTCCAGATAGGTATGTATTCCGTCTAACCTAACCATATTTCTGACGAAGCCATCTGCTTCATAAGTCGTTACTACATCTTCCCTGGGACTATAAGTGAATTGTACACTCCTTTGAGTCGAAAGCCCTGTTTTGTCGTTTCCTGTATAATCAATACGTAGCGGATAGTAACTACCATTATTTTCATCTTTTTGATAAGTAAAGCTGATGTAGTTGCCATTCAGGTCCGTGATTTTGTTGATTGCCCAAATACGAATGCCTTTACCATTCGTAGATTCAATTTGGGCATCGACCGTATTTCCAAATTCTAGGGTATAACCTTTCTTTGTGAGCACTTGAAACCAACAAGGTCCGCTCCCACAATTGTCTCCAAAAGAGGTGACTTTAGTCCAACTCTCTGTTTCTGTATGGTAAACCGTTCCATTCTCCCCATAATCTCCATCTACGTTTATAAGTCTTGTACCATTGAGAGCAAAGCGGTCTTCTTGATTATAACTAACACTACCTACGAAACCATCTTGAGCCATAGTTGCCGGTATACGTTGAATAGTTGCCAATCCACTCATGGAAAAACCCATACCCAACAAACCATTACCGCTACTGCTGGTATAGTTAAAAGATAGCTTGGGTGCCATACTATTAATTCCAGGAGGAACAGTCAATGGAACGCTGTATGTACTGGCTCCAGATGTACTAATCTGGAATGTACCTTGCAGCGCTCCAGCGTAGACAATATTGGTTTGAGATTTAGAAATGAAAGTAGATGTACGAAAAGCAAAAACAAATGCCAAACATATCAATACACTTGAAATGATCAACAGAATGGCTTTTCTGTTGGAAAAAGAAAACGGTAACATAGGAAGGTTGATTTAGAGTAAATGTCTCGCAATAGAGATAGATAGAAACAGGCACGTTGCCTCGACCATTCTACATTGACATGAATTATGGCGAGTAAAATGGAAGTGAGAAACTGGTAGTTGTTTGTAGATACAAGCCGCATTTCACACTTCCATAAAAGGATTAATGTACTGGATTAAATGTGAATAAGCCGATGATTAGTTGACATCAGCTATTACTAACACCTGTACACTTCCAGACATGTAATTACTGCTTTTATCTGAGTAGTTGAACTGTAAACTAATAGTAGCAGAAGTACCCGCAACTCCGGAAACAGAAGGAATAAACTGACAAATTGCTCTGTCATGGTCGTCATCTCCTCCATCATAACTTACATCGATTGATTGGACGGCAGCCCAGGCTATTCCATTAGTGATTGAATTACCTTGAAAAATAGCGGTTTGAGTTCCACCATTGTACGTCCCACTTGATGGAATTGTGAAAGTGACTGTTTGACATTGTAAAGCCATAATAATTGTGTTTTTGTTAAATAAATACGTGTAATCACCTTGACTACTTTTCAAATCTTGATTTTGAATAGGACTTTAAGAAAATAGTTGAGTGAATGACTGTACTTATTGAGTGAGTGATTAACTCCAGTATGTAAATGATTTTTTGAAAGTGATTTAATAGAGATATCTTTATCAATAATATCTCAAATAAAATCCTAGACATGAGTGAACCAAACCCTATAGTTTGCAACTTTACAT
Source organism: uncultured Roseivirga sp. (assembly GCA_947493005.1). GTDB lineage: Bacteria > Bacteroidota > Bacteroidia > Cytophagales > Cyclobacteriaceae > Roseivirga. Next base: position 384,304 of record CANLOY010000004.1, on the reverse strand, counting down.
TAACCTATTCGCCCATTCAATTAGAGCGATTCCTTTTAGGGTCTTCCTTAAACCCCGGTACAAGATTGCAACCCATTAAAGTGGATAATCTCGTTCATATTACTTCAGAGCAAGTAACCGGAGATTTGGTTGATCCTTATATCAGTGAAGTGCCAAAATCAGCACAGTTACTCTCATGGAGTTTAAAAGAAGGTGTAGGATCAGACTCTAGTCTTATCAAAAGTCCTGAACTCAATTATGTTCAGATCTATTCACTAGATCAAAATCAGCAGAGGCTAACAGATGAATCTTATTGGAAGGACTATTTCGAAATAGATGAAAACAGCACTATAGCACCTAATGGCTGTCTTTATCAAGTATCTGCAGAGAGAAACAAAGGCAAAGTAATCTCAATCGGTTTAAAGGATAGGCGCCCAGACCTTTTATTTGGCTATGGTATTTTATTTACTGTCAAAATAAAGGGACATAAAACTGTCTATTTCTGTCGTATTGATCCACTAGTCTCAATACGGTCTACAGGCCCTAGTACCATTTCATGAAAAAGATTTTCCTACTTTTCTTTTTGGCTTGCTCAACTACCGGGCTAGCACAAAACCAGCACAAAGCAGATAGTATCAGGGGCCTGCTAGATCAGAGGAACCTAAGTGACTCACTCAAACTCCGCTTTTATAAGGATCTGGCCATTTATGAAGGTAGTCCTGATCTGGCATTGAGCTATGCACAAGATTTTTTAGCATTAGCGCAAGAGATGAAGCTATCGCTTAAAGAGGCTGAGGCCTTTGAGGAGATTTCACTGATTCAAAGAAAGTTAGGCAACTTAGAAGAGGCTACTGACGCTGCGTTAAAAGCACTTGCTATATATGAGGATAGCAAAGAACATAATAGATCTATTGCAGTTATCACCCAATTGGCCAATAGCAGCGTAGCCGAAGGCCAATACAAAGAAGCAATCAAAGGGTTTCTCAAGGCATATAGATTCTATCAGAAAGAAGCAGACACACTTAGAACCGCTTATACCCTATTAAATCTTGGAGAAACATATCGATTGGATACTCAGTATGATTCAGCTGCGTACTATCTGGAAGAAGCCTTACAGTTAAATACTTCGGGGGATCAAATCATTAGAGGTTATGGTATTGGCAACCTTGGATTAGTTTTTCATAATCAGGGTAACCATCAAAAGGCAGTCGCTCCTTTGGAAGAATCCATTGAAATACTCAGCAAACTTGGTGATCGCTATTCTGTATCTGTCTATACTTTTGAATTAGGGAAAGCACTTCTGGAACTGAATCAATCAGCTTTAGGTGAAAAGAAAATGCTCAAAGCTTACCAAATAGCCAAAACTGAACGGCTCAAGGAGCAAATCAGAGATTTTAGTGAAGGTTTAGCTGGTTATTATCAAGCAAACAGAAATTTCAGGAAAGCCTTTACTTATCAAAAAGAGTATCAGGTATATAAAGATAGCCTTATCAATATTGATAATGTGAGAAGAATGGAACAGCTCAAAGGTCAGTATGCGGTAAACGAACGTGAATCAGAAATTTCATTCTTAAGTCAGATTAATGAGAATCAGCAACGTACACTTCTTTGGCTTTTAGCCGGTGCTTCATTGTTAGCTATACTTCTGACACTTTTATATATCAACAATCAGCAAAAGAAAAGGGCTAATCGATTGATTGCAAAACGCGAACAAGAAAAAGCATTGTTACTCCAGGAGTTAAACCACAGAACAAAAAACAACCTACAGATGATATCCAGTCTGTTGAGGTTACAAGCTGCATCTCTGGAAGGGCAACCGGGTGCTGATGCTATGCGTGAGGGAAAAAACCGAGTGGATAGTCTGGCCTTAATGCACCAAAAGCTCTATAAGATTGGCAGTGAAAGTATTGATATGAAACAATACTTAAAGGAATTAATAGACAGTTTAAGCGAAAGCTTTGATCCAGATATAGTCATTGATCTTGACCTCGACTCTTGTCGAGTAAAAGTTGATACTGCAATTCCTTTAGCATTGATAACCAATGAATTAATAACCAACTCACTTAAATATGGACAATCATTGAAAGAGCCTTCTAGAGTACAGTTAACCATTAAACAAAATGATAAAGGTTACGATCTAAGTATTAGCGATAATGGTGAAGGTATGGATATACCAGACTTGAATAAGTTGAAATCTTTTGGCTTGAAATTAGTCTACTCATTGGCGAATCAAATTCAAGCACAGATTGACTATAACAACACTAATGGATCAAAATGGAATATAGCTTTCAATAATGGTTGAAAAGACGCATATATTAATCGTGGAAGATGAGGCTATATTAGGTATGGATATCACTTCCAGATTAGAAGTTATGGGCTACAGAGTCACCCTTTCTAATAACCCTGAAGAAGCTCTTGATATATTGAAAGCAGAGACACCTGATTTATTAATTCTGGATATCAAGTTAGGTGATCGTCATATTGATGGTATTGATTTAGCCCACCAAATCAAAAAGAAATACGATATACCGTTTATCTTTCTGACTTCTCATTCGGACGATACGGTAATAGAAAGAGCTAAAGAAACACAGCCCGCAGCATATATTTTAAAGCCTTTTAATGACAAAAATATTAGAATAGCTATTGAAATCACGTTGTCAAATCATTCAGGCACTACCACTGAAGACGCTCAAGCTGCAATGACTATTAAAGATTCTTTATTTCTGCGTAAGGGTAATCATTTTGAGCGTGTAAAGCTTAGTCAGATTCTTTGGCTACAGGCAGATAGCAATTACACTGAAATACATACCACCGCAGGTACTTATATCTATTCTACTGTATTAAAAAAAATAGAAGGTACATTACCACCTCAGCAGTTCTTCAGAATACATAGAAGCTATATAGTTAATAAAGAAAGTATCTCAGGATTTGAGGGTAACACTTTACTCGTACACGATAAGAGTATTCCTGTTAGTAAACAGTACAGAACTATGGTATTCAATTGGTTTAATGTTGTTTGAGAGTAAAAACAGATGAAAAGGTAATAGGCAGCTTTAAAGCTTCATTAGAAAGCTCCGTAACATTTTTAGATACCCTTCGTCATGAAGGAAATTCATCTGAAAAATGAGGACTTTCTACCTACTATCTTTTTGTATTTTATTCTGGTCGTGTGATGCCCAAACTCAAAAAACAGTATACAATGCCAACGAAAAGGATTCAAAAACGAAAAACATTTCTATTATCTCCGAAACCACAGACCACTTAGAGCTTCTTGGTCATATTTGGGGGTTTCTAAAGTACCACCATCCCATTGTAGCCAAAGGTGGTTTTAACTGGGACTTTGAGTTATTGGACATTCTTCAGACTTATACTAAAACAACTGGCACTATCCAACGAGATGAAGTACTTATCAACTGGATAAATTCGCTGGGCGATGTTGAAGAAGACAAAGCAGACGAAACAAACCCAGACCGTATTAAAATAAACCCCAACATCAACTGGATAAATGATTATAGTTTATCACAGACTCTCAAAGATCAATTGCAATTCATATACGAAAACAGGCATCAGGGAAGGCAAGAGTATATAAAAATGGCTTCCTATATCGGCAACCCTAAATTCATTAATGAGAGTAGTTATGATAGCATTTCCTATCCAGATGCCGGCTTTAATCTGTTGTCATTATTCAGATACTGGAATGCCATTGAATACTTCTACCCATATAAATATCTAACAGACAAAGATTGGGGTTCAGTACTTAGAGAGTACATTCCCGTTTTTTTAGGCGCTCAAAGTGAGCTAGATTATGAATTGGTAGTATCAAGGTTAATTGCAGAGATCAATGATTCTCATGCAGGTATTGTCAAAGGAAGTGATAAGGTCAATGAGTGGTATGGAAAGCATGAGTCTTCCGCATTGGTTAAGTTCATTGAAAATCAATTGGTCGTAACCGACTTTTACAATCCAGACCTAAACTCATCCAATTTACAGATAGGCGATATTATTCTTAAAATTGATAGTGTTCCTGTCAATCATATTGTTTCAAAGCTAAGGCCGTACCTTTCTGCTTCGAATGAGCCCGTACTACTAAGAAAAGTAGCTAGCAATATTCTTCGCTCAGACAAACAAGCTTTAGATTTGAAAATACTGACCTCAAAAGGCGAGAAGAACATTATACTTCCTTTATATAAAAGAGACACGCTCAAACTTAACAAATGGGTTAAAAGAGTAATGAGTAACCAGTATAGAGTACTGGACGAGAATATCGGCTACGTTCCAGCTGTTTCTGTAAAAGATGGCGAAGTATCATCAATAAAGAAGCTTTTCAAAGATACTAAGGGTATTATCATTGACTTAAGAAACTACCCTAATACAACGGACTTGCTCTATAAACTGGTTCCTTACTTTATGTCTTCAAAAAAGCAGTTCGCAATGTTTTCTAGAGCCAATACGGAACACCCTGGTGAATTCGTATTGGCTGAACCGCTGAAGTTTTCAAGAAACAAAAAACACTACCCTAATAAAGTGGTAGTTCTGGTAAATGAGTACTCACAAAGCCTTGCAGAATATATGGCCATGGCTTATCAGGTGGGACACAATACTACAATACTCGGAAGTGCAACAGCAGGAGCCGATGGTGATGTTTCATATATAGATTTACCTGGTGGGCTCAAAACAGTAATCACAGGGATTGGTGTTTATTACCCTGATGGAAGAGAAACACAACGTGTGGGTATTACCCCCGATATTATTATAAGGCCAACAATCCAGGGAGTTAGAAATAATAGAGATGAGCTATTAGATAAAGCCATTGAATTAATTCTTAAGTAAAAAGAAACACCATGCTTTGTTGTTGACAACACTAACAAAGGCGAACAATTAATCAAAAGGTAATTATAGATTAGTCTCTTTTTAGTAAGCTTGCAGTGTCAAAAATCTAAGTTATGAAATTCACTACTGCCCTACTTTCTGTATTTCTGTTTCTGACCACCACTGCTTCTGATAATATCTACTGGGGACAAATAGGCCACCGTACTATTGGACACATAGCTGATGGAAAGCTCTCAAAAAAGGCCAGGAAACAAGTGAAACGTGTTTTAGGTAGTGAAACACTGGCAGAGGTAAGCACTTGGATGGATGAAATACGCTCGGATAATGCCTACCGTTATGCCAATACCTGGCACTATTGTACCATCCCTGATGGAATGACCTATGAAACTGCACCGAAACAAAAAGGTGGAGATGTAATCTGGGCCATTGAAAAGATTATCAAAGAACTTAAATCCGGTAAACTAAGCGCTGAACAGGAAGCTATAAACCTGAAGTTTTTAGTACACTTAGTGGGTGACATTCACCAGCCCTTACATGTGGGCAATGGTACAGACCGTGGTGGTAATGATGTAAAAGTAAAATGGTTTGGCACTGATACTAACCTGCATAGTGTATGGGATAGCCGCATGATAGATGGTAAACAATTCAGCTATACAGAATTGGCAGATTGGGTAAACCACCCTACCAAAACACAAGTGAAAGAATGGCAATCAGCAAGTGTAAGAGACTGGGCAATGGAGTCTATGTCTTACCGCGATCAGGTGTACAAAGCCCCTGAGAGTGGCAGGTTAAGCTACCGCTATTCTTATGACAACTTTGATTTAGTGAAGCAGAGAATCCTTCAGGCAGGCGTTCGTTTGGCAGGCGTGATTAATGAGATTTATAAGTAATATTAAGCTTCACATTGAAGCACTCCTTCCCAGTCTCCTGAATCAATAAAAGATATAAGCAGCCATTTACACAAATGGTAGAATCCCTCATTCTTCGGGATGACGTTTAATGATGGTTAGCGTTACCTATATCGTTTAGTCATTCCGACCTAAGGAGGAATCTTGACCATATATACAGTCTAGCTTTAATTCCTTGTTGGTGTTGTCACCAACGAGCTTTAAAAATCAATTTGCTGGTCATAACACCAACAAAGGGAAACGGTCATTCTGGAATGTAATCGCGCTTATATTCTAGCCTAACTCTCGGTTTAACAGAAAAAATCAAGGGGTTAACAGATCATTTTTGGGAAGGTTGACCTTCCAATTCATCTTGTTGAAAAAAACGAGATGAAGTCCCTATTCGCTTTCTTCTTCATGGTCATATTCCAATTTGGTTTTGCTCAAAAGCAAGCCATCAAAGGTACAGTCTTAGATGCTACCAATCAGACTCCTATCCCATATGCTACCATTGTACTACTTAATGACAGCACCATTGTAGATGGTGCTATAAGTGATGAACAGGGCGCTTTTTCAATCAGAAAACCAGCTTCAGACTTTAACACAGTAGAAATACGCTTTATAGGGTATCAAACCTATACAATCAGCAAGGCTTCAATTGATGCACTCGACAACATAAGGGTTTTACTGACACCAGCCATTGAGAATCTTCAGGATGTAACTGTAACCGGAGAGCGTACACTTACATTACAGAAAATAGACCGGAAAGTGATTAACCTGGGAAGTGATTTACAACAGGCAGGTACATCAGCTTTAGAAGCATTAGATCAGATCTCGGAAATACAAACCGACCTTGGTTCGGGAAGTATCTCTTTACGAGGAAGTGGAGATGTTCGCCTCTTAATCAATGGTAAACCATCAGGTATGTCGGCAACTGAATTACTTCAGCAAATCCCCTCTTCTTCCATTGATCGATTTGAAATTATCACCTCACCTTCGGCCAAAGAACAGGCCAATGGTATTGGAGGTATTGTAAACGTTATCCTTAAAAAAGACTTAACAAAAGGCCTGAACGCCACAATTAAGTCAGGTTATGGTACTATAAAATACAACTACGGAATAAACGGAAACTTCAACAAAGACTGGTTCAATCTAAGGTTCAACTGGAACGAAGTACATGAAGACCGTGTAAGTGATCAAACCCTGAATCGTGTTTATTCGGATAACAGAACAGAGCGCATTTATACACCTAATCAGTATAAAGGAAATGTCAATAGATTCCGTACTGGCATTGATATCTTTCCCGATAAACACAACGAATTCTCTATTGACTGGGAGCACACGGATGATTACCACAAGTTTAATAACCCGGCTACCTATACCCGATCAACTGAGTCAAGTGATTTTGTACACCTAAGAAATTCAGAGCATTTCCATATCATCAATACGGTAAATGGTAATTTCCTCCATCGATTTGCAGGAAAAAACCATACTCTGGAAGTTGATTACAATCTCAACACCATTGACAACACCTTTCCGAATCAGGATTTAAGAGATGACATTTTCCTGTCAGAAGAAGAATATAAATTGAACAATAGTCTTCAGTTTATTGGGATTGACTATGCACTACCCGTAAACAAAGCTGGTGTATTTGAGGCTGGTATACATTGGAATAAGCGTAAACTCAAATCGAGCTATGCATTTACCAATATACAAACAGAAACATTCGACAGGTTCAACTATGAGGAAAATGTAATAGCAGGCTATGCCTTAGTGCGCTGGGATTTTGATAAGCTGAAAGTTCAATCAGGCTTACGTTATGAGTACTTTGAATCTACAAGTGAAAGTTCTCGAGCGCCCTTAAGCACAGCAAAAACCTTCTCTAATCTTTTTCCATCCATACACCTCTCATATCAGCTAAGTGATAATCAGCAATTGAGTTTTGGGTACAGCAAACGTATTGCACGGCCCAACTTCACGCATGTTAACCCATTTCAATTGGGGAATCAGTACTTCAGGCTTGAAGGAAACCCTGACTTACAAGCTGAAACGGCTGACAACATTGAATTGAACTACCAGTATCACGGTAGCAATTTTGACCTATCACTTTCCAGTTTCTATCGTTCACGCAAAGATGTGCTTCAGATGCTGTTTAACTTCGACTCTGAGGGTGTACAAATAGCCAATTATATCAATGGTAGCATCAATAACTCTTCTGGCATCGAAGGAACATTTGGATATGAGGCTACCTCATTCTGGAATTTGAGTCTGTCGGCCAACTACTATTATACCACAGTAGATAATGAAGCATTTACCTGGAATGAGCTCTACAGTTCTACAATACAGTTCAAAAACACCTTTAAAGTTGCCAAGCCTCTAACAATGGATTTAAGTTATAGGTTAGACCTTAAACGTCAACAGGTTTTCAGGTACTTCGAGCCTAGAAACCGACTGGACTTTGCACTGAGAGGCAGTTTTTATAGCAACAGGCTATCGGTGAGTTTAAGAGTGATAGATGTATTGAATAACAACCTTCAGGAACGCACCACTGTAACACCTCAGATTGTTCAGGAAACCACTTGGCGCTTTGCCACACAATCGCGTAGCTTCCTCTTAAGTGCATCATTCTCTCTTTTCGAAAATGTGACGCTAAAACGTACCCGAAGGAAAAGGGACTACCAACACGGAGGTGCTATTGACTAGATATTTAAAACAGTGATTTAACACAAAACATAATGAAAAACTATCCTATGATATTTGCCATGATTTATGCAGCCTTATTTGCTTCAAGCTGTGCATCAATAAATACTCAGTCGGAACAAATTTCTGTCCAGGAATTAGCCAACTGGCATACCTATGGTATTGGCAAAACCAGTATCGAAGGTGATCAATTAATTGTCGAGGAAACAGATGGTTCAGATGGCTTCTTTCTGATTAGCCCTGAATCATATAAAGGTGATATTACCATGACATACAAAGTCAAGGCATTGTCTGAATCAGCTGTACAAATTGTGTTATTCTCTGCCTCTGACCCTGGTAAATCTCTGGCTCTTACAAAGCCTACATCTAATGATCTTTCGCCAAGAGAGGTCTGGAACTGGAGAACCACGCTGGAACATTACAATCTGACTTTCAATAACAAATCGCATGGTAATCGTCCCTTCTTCTTTAAGAATGTATCGCCTTATGAAAAAGGATTTCGACTAGACCAAACCGAAAATGTGATGGTTCCAGGTAAATGGTATAATGTTAGCATCGTTAAGAAAGGCACACTTATTAAATTCACTCTGGATGATAAAACTATTTTCGAGGTTAAAGACCATGAACCACTTCCGGGAGGACATATTATGCTCAGAATTAGCGGTACTAATGGCAACAATATCATCTTAGCAAAAGCTGCTTACAAAGATTTTATGCTGACACATCAGTAAAAGCTATAAATTGACCAGGCTTATGGCACTAGAAAATTCGAACCCACTTAAACGAGAGTACGTCATCCATATATTGTTATGGGGGTCAGTACTTCTGTACCCATACATCAAGTTTATGGGGCGTGAAGGTGGTTATTCGGAAACCTTTCTTCATGAGCTCAATTCGGTTCTCTTCATTATTATTCCATCCTATACTTTATACTATTGGTGGTTGCCACTAAAGTCTGAAAACCGAAAGAAATCCCTAATCATCCTTATACTCGTATTCACGGCATCCATTTTTGGTTTTGAGTTTACCGATAGCCTGTTTCATGATTATGGCTTTCATCCATTTCGCTGGAAACAACTTGTATCCGGTGTAGTGAAAAATATTCCTTTTCTAACCTTCTTCTTTGCACTATACATTGTAAAGGGATTGCTGAAACAAAAACAGGCATTAAATCAGATTACAACCGAAAAGAAACAAGCCGAACTCCTTGCCCTAAAAGCACAGGTAACACCTCACTTTCTCTTCAATACATTGAATGGTTTATATGCCGATGCCTTGAAGCATGATAATGCACTGGCAGATTCTATATTACAGTTATCTACCAATACCCGTTATTTCTTAAAAGAGGGTCAGCAAGCGTCAGTAAGTATAAAAGAAGAGCTAAACCACATTGAGAATTATATACAACTACAGAAAAAGCGTTTGGGCAATAAAGTAAAAGTGGAGTTCCAAAAGAACCTACAGGATTCATCATTGCAAATAGCTCCATTGTTGCTCATTCCCATAATTGAAAATGCTTTTAAATACGCCAGTATGTTACGTGGAGAAGAGCATTCCATTGATATTAATGTTTCGGAACGAAACGAAGAGCTGATTCTGACTTGTATCAACCCATTCAATGAAAATACAATTTCAACTTCCGATACTGAATGGACTAATAGTGGTATTGGGTTGAGCAATGTCAAAAAGAGATTATCGCTTCAGTACCCCGACAGCCATCACCTGGAGGCAAGTGCTAAAGAGAATGGCTTCTCTGTTAACTTAAAGATTATACTATGATTAAGTGTATTATTCTTGAAGACGAACAAGCTGCACAAAAACTACTTTCAGGATATATAGAAAAAACAAGTTATCTGACCTGTCTGGGTATATTCGAGTCTGGTATAGACATTCCTCCAAAGTTGCTGGAAACAGCCGATCTACTCTTTCTGGACATACAATTACCCGAGCTTGATGGGCTTTCCTTTGTTAAAAGCCTTCAAACCCCTCCCAAGATTATCGTGACTTCTGCTTTTTCAGATCATGCACTGGATGCCTTTGAAATAGCGGTTATGGATTATTTACTCAAGCCCTTCTCATTCGAGCGATTTCTCAAAGCAGTAAACAGAGTAAAAGGGTCTCAAGAGGTTGTTCCTTACAATGATCAAACACACTATATCTATGCAGATAAAACTACATTCAAAGTCAAATCATCTGAAATACTCTTTCTTAAAGCAGAGGTTGACTATGTGAGAATTGTCACCTACGATCGTGAAATTCTGGTGCTCGATAGCTTAAGAAACTGGAAAGACAAACTCAGCGATCAAGGTTTTGTGCAGTGTCACAGGTCATATCTAGTGAGATTAAATGCTATTATTAGCCTTGCTCCAGACAAACTTCAATTAAAAGAACATTTCCTCCCTATTGGAGCATCTTACAAGCATGACTTAGTAGCCGCCTTTAAGAAGGTATAATAGCAAACCTTTTAATCATTCATTCGCCTTATAAAGACTCCTTATTGATGTTATCATAAGCAAGTTTTAGAAATCAATTTGTTGTTGACAATACTAACTATCGAAAAAGTCTGTATATTTGATTTAATATAATTAAATCAAGTTAATTTTTAATTAATAAAGAATGTCTAAGAAAGTAATCATCTTCCTTATAATAGATGCAATAGTTGTAATTGGGGCTATAATTGCCAATAGTGTTATCGGGTCACAAGTTGCAGAGTCAGTTGATCAACAACTACAAGTAATATTCAAGGAAAATGCAGCCACTGCCCCATTCGACTTTGAGTACGACAAGGTTACCGCAAGTCCAATTGGTAGAAGTGTTACCATTTCTGGTTTTAAAGCTAAAGGAGGTGAATTACCTGTTGATCTGACTGCTAAAGCCATAAAACTGAAAATGCCATTCTCTGAGATCCTTGCGCTGGCTGGTGATAAGGAGTTAAAATCGATTCACAAAATGTCGATTGATATGCAAGAGCCTCTTTTTAATACAGATAAGTCCGAAGCCAGTTTTAAGGCCAAGTCTATGAAATTGAGTTTTGATGGAGAAGTATCACTATTTGAATTAGAAAACATTGAAAATGGGCTGCTTCCTACTACCAGGCAATCTATAGACATCAATTGCCAGAACATGCGTTTTGATGGTTTACAAGAAATGCTGGCCGACTTTAGCCCCCAAGCTCCAGTGGAAATCCAAAGCTTTGGAAATCAATTTGAGCAAGAAGGAAACTTCAGACTATCTCTGGGATATGATCCAAAGGTCAAGCAAATTCACCTGAAACGAATGGAAAGTTCAAGTGAGTCTATTGACTTTAATGCCAATGCAATTTTTAATTTCATGGGAGAAAGTATCGAAGATTTTGAGCCAAAAGATGCGCATATCGAAGCGAGGTACAATGTTACCAAGCTAAAACAATCATACCCTGAACTTGGCGAATATGAAGTAAGAAAAGCAGATGTTGCTTTTGAAATCGATTTGAACTTTGATAAATCAACTGACAATGCTTCTTTAAGCCCACTTTCCATTTTTCCTATTAAGAATATGAGTTATGATATCGAAGTAAAAGATATCTCATTTAAACCAACAGAGGAATTGAGTTCGATGATGAACCAACCCAATGTCCCTATTCAAATTGATGACATCAAGCTAAACGACATGACTTTAGATTTCAAAATGGATGGTGACGTGATGCGATTAGATGCCCTATCATTAGATATTGATAACATGATCAAGCTAAACGCCAAAGCCAAGATGAGTTATCAAACCATGCCAAATGCAGGTTTCTTTGGTGAAGATGCAGAGGTTTTAGTCTTTGACAATGCGCATATTGAACTAAGTCAACTTTCTGATCAATTAATGGAACTTGTTGAAATGATGGAGGAAGATATGCCTAGGCCTTTCCCAAGAAAAGGAAATAAGATCATCATTGATTTGAGTGGACCAGTGACTAGTCCTGATATTAAGGGAATTATTGATTGATTATCCTATAACAGGTTTTAAATTATTAAATTCAAACTTAGTTTAAATAATGTGTAAAGAGCAAAAAGATGATCCGGATAAACAATAAAAAATTAGCAAAAATCTATGTCTCTAGTTTTTTTCAGAAATCAATTGGCACTCTTTTCCTCTTACTTTTTTTAGCGGCCTGCTCAAACGAAGATAGCCAACCTCAAGAAGATGTAATTCAAGGAAATGTAATTTTCAGTAATGGTATATCAGCTGAAAATGTTTCTATATTAATAGGAGGTCAAGTGGTTGGAGAAACTGACAGCTTAGGTTTATTTAGTATTCAAGTAGAATTTGGCACTCATGAAATTTCTTTTTTTTCGGGTGATGCATCTAACCTATTTTCCTCAATATCAAAAACTATTATTGTAGGCAGCAACTCACCTGAAGTTGAACTTAATAACTTAGTATTACCTGTACCCGTTTCTATTCAACTTACTTCTCAAAATACTCATAATATTCATCTGGAATGGGGGAAATCTGAGACTTCTGATTTTAGAGAATATAGACTTTACATGAATCATAGTGAGGCGTTTGATGAAGACGACAATCAACTTTTATTAACGACTACAGAAAAAAACGATACTACTTATTCTATCAACGATGAGGTTGTTAATGGAATTCCTGGATTAGTGCCAAATCAGACTTATTATTTTAGAGTTGTAGTAATGGATGAATTTAGACAAATCGGAGGGAGCAATGTTTTAGCTGTTACTCATTTTGATGTATTTGACGACCCCATTCATAAATTAGAAATACTACTGAGTTTTAATCCGCCAACTACCGCTACGGGAATAGCTTATGATGGTACTCATCTTTGGATCTCCACGGTTAAACCAATTGGAGATTTCAATGATCCCGATGATATTAAGTTGATCAAATATGATTACAAATCTGGAACAAAGCTAAAGGAGTTTAGCTATAGCAATCACATTGAAACCCAAGGTATTTCAATTGATTCAGACGGGCAAATTTGGATGGTTAGTGATAACCTTAAAGGTATTGACCCCAACACAGGTACGATTACAAAAGAATTTGCTATACCTCCTTTTACCAGAGACATAACATTTGATGGTGAGTATATGGCTGTTGTAGATGAGTGGGGGCTTGTAAAAAGAATAAAGCCGTTAAACGGTTTCAATGGATCAAGCTTTCGGCTTCTTGAAGGATCTGGATGGAGAGGCATAGCTAAAAGAGAAAATGGCGATTTTTGGGCATTAAATTGGCCCAAGAAAAAAATCTTTGTTTTTGACGCTTATGGAGTCCCAAAAGGATCTGTTCAAACAAATTTACTAGATGACTGTGGTTCTTGTTTCTCAGCAGGTCTTTACTTATCTTTTTTAGATAGTAATACACTAGCACTTGTAAAATGGCGTGGTGTCATTTTGCTACAAGTTTCTGATTTGTAAACTACTAAAATAACAAAACCATTGGGGTTAAGTTTAGTCCAAATACCACGTTCAAAAAAATGATCCAAATAAAGAAGAAATACTCGAATAGAGCTTGCGTTTATAGTTTTTTTCAAAAATCGATTGGAACTCTTTTACTCTTGTTTCTTTTATCGGCCTGTTCAAATGAAGATAACCAACCCAAAGAGGGGATATTTAAAGGAAACGTAGTTTTTAGTAATGGCACACCAGCTAAAAATACCAATTTGTTGATTGAAGATCAAGTCGTTGGAGAAACCGACAGCTTAGGTTCATTTAGTGTTCAATTGGAATTTGGCACACATGAAGTCTCTTTTATTACGGGCGATGTTTCCAGTCTTTTCTCCTCAATATCAAAAACTATTACTTTAAATAGCAGCACATCTGAAATTGAACTTAATAACTTGGTATTACCAGAACCTATTTCTCTTAGAATTAACTATCAAACTGTTTCTCGCATTCATTTCGTTTGGGAAGAATCAAAAGCATTAGACTTCAAAACATTTAGACTTTATTTAAGCGAAAGTGAAGAATTTAACGAGGAGGATACTCGAGTTATAGCAAGTCCTAGATATTACAACTCAACCCGCATTAGTTTTTCCTTATCATCTTTAGAGATAGGTAACACTTATTATGTTCGCCTTGTTGTATTGAATGAATTTGGACCGATTGGAGGAAGTAATGTTTTACCTATAGTATACCTTGAGGAGTTTAAAGACCCTAAGTATAAATTAGAGCAACTGTTATCATTCAACCCACCGGCTACTCCCACGGGAATAGCTTATGATGGCACTCATCTTTGGATATCCACTGTTAAACCAATAGGGGGATTCTATGACCCAGATGATATTAAACTGATCAAATATGATTACAAATCCGGGACAAAGTTAAAGGAGTTTAGCTATAGCAATCACATTAAAACCAAAGGTATTGCTATTGATTCAGACGGACGAATCTGGATGGTTAGTGACAAACTAAAATCTTTTGATCCAAACACGGGTACGATTACTAAAGAGTTTTCTATTCCTTATGTATTAGGCAATTATTATGTAAGAGATATAACATTCGATGGTCAACATTTGGCACTTATGATTGACGCGGGAACTGTAAAAAGAGTTAACCCTTTAGATGGAATGGATGACGGCTCAAGTTTTACATGGCCTTTTAAATCTGGATGGAGAGGGATAGCTAGAAGGGGAAATGGTGATATTTGGGCACTGCATCGGTACGAAAAAAGAATTGTCGTTTTTGACGCTGATGGAAATCCAAAAGGGTCCGTTCAAGTGGAAGCGAATTTATTCGATGCCGATGGAGATCCAGGTCTTTACTTATCTTTTTTAGATGACAACACACTAGCCGTCACAAAACGGGATAGTATTATTTTGTTACAGGTCTCTGATTTATAAGCTATTACAATACTTTGAAAAATTTAGAATTCTTGAATTTAACTGGTTTACAGTCTTAGTCACTAGTTTATATTATACTATAACAAACAATAAATTAATATCTGTATTTGAAGAATTGCTCAGGAATGAAATTGAATTTTTGAAGTCAATTTTCAGCCCTTGTTGGTGTTGTCACTAACAAGGGGAAAAATCATGCGCTAGGTGCATTCGAAATAGCCGTTGTTGATTACCTAATTAAAACCCTTTTCATTCGAACGCTTTCTAAAGGCAATAAACCGCTTACAAAATCAAATCTTCAGAGATCCTCTTTATCAAAGCAGAAGTCGATTATGTGAAAGTCGTCACTCGTGATCGTGAAATTTTGGTATTGGATAGTCTGAGAAACTGGAATGAAACATTAAGCAATCAGGGCTTTTTACAGGCACATAGATCTTACATTGTACGGTTAGCAGCCATTGATAGCATGTCTTCAAATAAACTAGAGTTAAAAGGTCACTCCTTGCCTATTGGGACCTCTTTTAAAGAGAACCTTTTGGTTGCCTTTGCCAAAGATTGAAGTATCAAATCTACCAATTTCACTCCTCCTATTTAATGCTGTTACCCCATAGCTTTAGCAGCTGATTTGTTCGTGAAAATATCAAAAAAGGAAGGGAAGGTTAATTTTTTACTATCCTAAAAATATGGATTAAAGTAGTATCGTACTTTGATTTATAGACGATAACATATGGATTTATTAACAGCATTTGAAAACATGAATTGGCTATCCGTACTTGTAGCTGCAATCTCTTCATTCTTAGTTGGCGGAATTTGGTATGGGCCAATTTTCGGAAAAGCTTGGATGATCGAATTTGGTTTTACAGTAGAAATTTTAGAAAAGAGAAGTATGCCTAAAGTTTTTGGGCTTTCATTATTGTTATCATTTATCGCAGCCTTTATACTAAAGGCTATTTATTGGTGCAGAAGCCGATTTAGTATTTGGAGCAATGGCAGGTTTTTTTGCTGGTTTTGGTTGGGTAAGTACTATGTTAGGTATTTTATATTTATTTGAAATGAGATCTCTTAAAGCATGTTTAATAAACGCAGGGTATTCTACCGTATCATTAACATTAATGGGCATCATTTTGGGAGCTTGGTAAATAATAATTAAAAAATCTGGAGGACTTCAAGATAAAATAGGAACACCACTTGGCGATTGAATGACAATTGTAACAGCATCAAAAGTTACTGTCTTCGTTGGTGTTGTCGCCAACGAGCTTTAGGAGTTGTTTTGTTCGTGACAACACCAATAACGGAAAATACTTCTCAAGTAGTTTGTATTCAAGCACCTCTCCCATCCGGTAGCTTTTACTCCTATCAATAACCATTAGCATTGGTTTTTAATATAGAATTTCAAAATCAAGCAATTATAATTTACTAATTGGTAGGGTATTTGTATGCCTAGCGTATTCGTACAAAAGGAATTTAAAATATCATGAACAATCAATTATTCACAACCATGAAAAAAGTAAGCTTTACCATCATAATGCTACTTGTTTGTTTGAGTATAAAGGCTCAGGACAGCAATAATTTAGCTAAGGTCAATCGGATTAACGGCATACCTGTTTACGTTATGTGTCAACCTGTTGCAGATTATACAGTAGTATTTATGAAAAACACTGGAGCTAAATTAGGTGCATTAGCGAGTGAAGGTACCGTAAATGAAGGCATAAGCAGCAAAGTAGCCCAATTTGTAACTCGTATTTCAAGAGAGGCAAGAAAGACTAATCAAGAATTTGATGCTGTGCTTTATTTAGAAGGTAAACAGGCAGCCGCTATAAAGTTCAAATCTCCTCCAACACCAGAAGAAAAAGACCTGGCTAAAGTCAATGTCGTTAAGGGTATTAGAGTATACATAATGAATGAGCCCGTAGGTGAATATGAGGTAATCAATGACAAATCTGGCGGAGCCAAAGCAGGCAGCTATCTTACAAGTGGAATAGTGAACAGAACTATTTCAGGAGATGTTGGTCAGTTTGCCAAAAGAATCAAAAGATCATCTAAGAAGAATAATCAAGTGATTGATGCAATGATCTACAATGTGGGAAAAAGAGCTGTAGGAATTAAACTGAAGTAAAAAACATTTACAGTTGTTAGTATTGTCACCAACGAGCCAATCGATTTGTTGGTGACAACACCAACAAAGGATAATTAGCTGTCTTTAAGAAAGGTTAATAATTTGAAACCTAGATAGAAGAAGCGGATTTTTCAAAAAACGACTCCACAACTAAGGTGCTATAATTCCTAATTCCTAATTCCTAATTCCTAATTCCTAATTCCTAATTCTTTAAATACTTCTCAGGTAATTTGTATTCAGGTGTTTCACCCATCCAGAATACGCTGACAATCCACCATCTTTTACCATCGTTCAATAGCTGAATACTGTTGATTCCTCTGGCAAAGGGGTTTTCATCAGACAGCTTTCTTCTCGATTCATAAGTACTGAAGGCATGCATAATGGTACCGTATTGCTCAGTCTTTCTGCTGATTTCTACTTCAAAAAAACCATCCCTTTCCAAACTAGCACCAGCCCTGTCTATATATTCCTGAACAGTCCAATGGAGATACTGCACTTGTCCCTGCTGGTTTTTAAAAGTTGGGATTAGCTTTCCCTCAGGAATAAAGAGACTTTTCATTCTATCCCAATCTCGCTTCTCTCCTGCTGGGCCTGAGATTACATCATATAACGCTGCAAGAATAGCGTCAGGAGATTTCACATCTTCTGGTTTAGCTTCTTGAGCCTGCAGGTTTACGGAAATGAGTAAAGCGGAAATTAAGGTTAGTGCTCTTTTCATAGTAGTAGATTTAAAAACAAACGTAAGTACTTACTAATTACTGGTTTTTCTTCCGAAAACCATACCTAAACTGTCCAAAAAAAGACTTAGGAAAAGAAGTAATTCCGGGAAATCCAAGCTTAATTGATTTTCCAGTATGTGGAATGTATGCTGTTCCGAACAGATAATCCCAAATACTTAAAGTAAGACCAAAATTAACTCCAGCCTGTCTATCCTCAGGCAAATCGTGGGCATGGTGCCACATGTGCATATTGGGGTTATTAAAAATATACTTCAGAGGGCCCAGATTCACCTTGATGTTCGCGTGGTTCCAATGGCCCACAGCCAGTGTAAACATATGAACAAAAAAGAAGTCGTCTATTCCGAAGCCAATCATAGCAAGCGGCAAATATTCTATAGTTCTGTAAACAATAGTTTCCATCCAATGGTACCTTAAGTGTGCAGCAAACCCCATTTGTTCTACAGAGTGATGTACTTGATGAAACCTCCACAACATTGGTACCTTATGAAGCAAACGATGCGTCCACCACTGCACAAAGTCCCTTACTAAAAACAAGGTAAAGAGTTGAACAAAAACAGGCCAACTTCCAATTTTAATCGCAACAAGATTCTTCAAGCCCATTTGTCCAAGTAAATTGGTAAAAGCATCCGCTACTACTTCAGACAATGCATTGAATATAATTAATGAGAACAGAAAGAAATTGAAAAACATATAGAAAGCATCTAACCAAAAATCCTTTCTAAACTTAGGTTGATCTTTCCGCCATGGCCTAAGCCATTCCCAGGCAAGGAAAATGAGAGATATGCCAATCAAGGCCCAAAAGTAGTTTTGCCACCAGGGCTTGTAATCATATTGAAATGTGATTTCCTGCCAAAGATAATTAGCATACCCCTGATAAGCCTGTCTGATGATTTCCCAATACTTCTCCACTGCTTAGTTATATCTAATGACCACTAACATAATCAATTGCCCACTTTGAGAATAGTTTTTTCCAGTTTGAAATGAAAATGCTTGATTACATAGTCTAAGAAAATAATCTACAATGAGGAGATATAGTTCAATAAGAATGATTAGCCTCTGCCTGATCGCTGCTTTGTTTATGACAAACAGTAATGAATCAATGGCTCAGAGGAAAAAAAGAAAGAAGAAAGAAGAAGTTGCCACTTCTACTCAACAGAAGCCTGCACCGGCAAGGAAGAAGGAAAAGACCTATGCTTCTCTTGTTAAGGGAATGAAAGCAGATGAGGGCCTTTTCAAGGTGTATACCAAAGAAGCCAAAATCATGTATGAAATTCCTAAGTCTCAGCTAGGTAAAGACATGCTTTGGGTTACTCGGTTGGTTTCTGCACCTGAGAATTTTGGAGGGGGCTTTGTGGCTTCTGGTTCTAAAATGATAGAACAAGTGGTACGCTGGGAAGAAAGAGGTGACAAAATCTTTTTAAAGAAAATGTCATTCAATAATGTTGCCGACAGTACCGATGCCATTTACAAATCAGTAGTCAACAACAACTTTGCTCCAATCATAGGAGCATTTAAAGTAGAAGGACAACCTGAAGATTCAAGTGCTTACCTGATTGACGTTTCAAGATTCTTTACTCAGGATACCAAGTCAATCAGTGCCATGTCATCCAGGTTCAGAGGACAGTTTCAGGTACGAAGACTTGATAGTGAGAAAAGTTATCTGGAATCTGTAAAAAGCTTCCCTGAAAACATAGAGGTAAGGCAAGTGATGACCTATGATGCGGGTAGACCTCCTTCAAATGCAAATACTGGCCTGATCACTATGCAGGTAGCACAATCAATGATTAAGCTTCCTGAAAATCCCATGATGCCAAGACTGGCCGACCAGCGAGTAGGTTGGTTTACCATGGGAAATATCAATTTCAGCTCAGACAAGTTAAAAGGCGATCAGGTAAGGTTTCTTAAAAGATGGAGGCTGGAACCAAAAGACCCTGCAGCTTATGCAAGAGGAGAATTAGTAGAACCCGTTAAGCCAATTGTATACTACCTGGACCCTGCTACTCCTGAAAAATTTAGAAAGTGGTTCAAATTAGGTATTGAAGATTGGCAAGTAGCTTTCGAAGCAGCTGGTTTTAAAAACGCTATTATAGCTAAAGAACCTCCATCTAAAGAAGAAGACCCGGATTGGAGCCCAGAAGATACCAGATACTCTACTGTACGCTACATTGCTAACATGACAAGAAATGCCACTGGACCGAGTACTGCTGATCCTAGAACAGGTGAAATCATAGAAAGTGATATCATTTGGTACCATAACCACCTTAGGTCTTATAGAAACTGGTACCTGATACAAACTGGAGCTGCAAACCCACGTGCCAGAACATTGGACACTCCAGAAGATGATATTGGGGAAATGATGCGTGCCGTAATTGCTCATGAGATTGGGCATGCTTTGGGTTTGCCTCATAATATGAAAGCAAGTTCAGCTTATCCGGTGGAATCCTTAAGAGACCCTGAATTCACTCAGGAATACGGTGTAGCTCCTACCATTATGGATTATGCGAGAGTAAACTACATTGCACAACCTGGTGACGGTGTTACAAGATTTATCAGAAAAATCGGACCTTACGACAAGTATGTTATCAACTGGGGTTATAGAGTAATTCCTAATGCAGATACTCCTGAGTCTGAAAAACGTACACTTGACCAATGGATACTGGAAAAGAGCAACGATCGTATGTACAGATTTGGTAGCAGCAATGGCTTTAACCCTGAAGCACAAACTGAAGACTTAGGGCATAACAGTGTACTGGCCAGCACCTACGGTATGAGAAATCTTATGAAGGTGGTTCCAAACCTATTGGACTGGACAACTACTGATGGAGAAGATTACAGCGAGACTTCTGAAATTTATAATGATGTAATTGGTCAATGGAGAAGATTTGTTGGACATGTTACTACAGTGGTCGGTGGTATAACCGAAGACTTCAAGTCGACTGACCAGGATGGCGTTATTTACAATGTAGTTCCTGAAAAATATCAAGTCGATGCTATGAACTGGATGAATGAATATGCATTTTCTACTCCAACATGGCTGTTAGATGAAGACTTGCTCAGAAAGATTGAAAGCTATGGCGTTGTTAATCGTATCAGAACGACACAAGTTTCCTTCTTGAACAGACTTCTAGACGCTACAAGAGCTCAGCGATTGATTGAAGCAGAAGCATTCAAAGGCAGAAATACTTATACCATTTATCAGCTCTTTGGTGATGTTAGAAATGGTTTGTTCAGTGAGCTTAGTTCTGGAAAAACAATTGATACTTACAGAAGAAACCTGCAAAGGGCTTTTGTAAGTAGTATGGGGTCTTTAATGAACAATGACTCAAACCAATTTCAGGCAAGGCAAGTAAGCATTAGTCAGTCCGATATTAGACCGGTAGTAAAATCTGAATTGAAAGCGCTTCAAAGAGAAGTGAACAGTGCTATTTCAAAGTATTCAGACAGAGCAAGTAAATTACATTTGGAAGACCTGAAGGATAGAATCAAAAACATTCTTGACCCTAAGTAACTGTAGTTTGATGAATTCAAGAAAAGTAAAAAGGGCCTCATCCAGGCCCTTTTTTCATTCTAAGTCAATTACTACTTTATGACATTCTAATCTAAAAAACATAAGGCTCCGTTCGAGCCTCATGCTGACACAACCAAAACTTTAAAGCTGTTGACTAGACAGCTCCCAGATCTGACTTGAGTTCTTAGTCTTCTGTAGACTTCAGTATTCTTAAAACCATTGATCAGTATACACCAACCGAGCAAGGATTAACTCAATTACTTTATATGAATAAATATGGAGGAAATTGTTTCTTAGGATAGTGAGGCTTTGATAAAATGGTGCTCCAAGTGGACAGGTGTAACCTTTTATTTGATAACCGTATTTTGGTTCCACTTCTTTAGAACCTGCATCAGATTATCTTTCTTTCTCACAGAGACAGGCAGTATACCTCCATTATTCATAACCAACATACCACCTTCGCTTCTTTCGAAGCGTTTGATATGGTTTATATTAACGAGGTAAGAATGGTGAATTCTCACAAAATCCCTACTATCAAGAATATCTTCATAAGATTTCAAGTTTCTTGAGACCAAAATTTCGGCACCATCTTCAAGCATGAACTTAGTGTAACTACCTTCAGCACAGCACCAAAGAATCTGATTCATTTTTATAAGGTGAATGCTTTCAGAATCACTTAATACAATTTTTGCTCCTCCTTTATCTTTAGATAGATGGCTCTCAAGCACCTCAATTTTTTGCTGCAAATTGAATGTCTCATTTTGTATTCTTGCCTTCTCAACTGAAACTATAAGGTCTTCTGGATCAATTGGTTTTAGCAAAAAATCTAAAGCACTACATTTAAATGCATCTACTGCATATTTATCATGGGCTGTAATAAAAATCACACTCCCCTTCATACTCGGGTAAGATTTCACAAGGTCCACTCCTAGTCCGTCATCCATTTCAACATCAAGAAATATGAGATCTGGGGTTTGATCTTCGATCAACGTCCTTCCTGAAACACAACCATTAGCTTCTCCGATACATTCAACGGAGGGACAATAGGTGGCCAGAAGTTTCTTTAAAGCCTCTCTAACTTTAGTTTCGTTATCAATTATTACAGCCTTCATGAAGCAAATTGTATGGGTAACTCAAAAATCACTTGTGTACCTATAATCTCATTCTCTTTTCCCACCTTGTCTTCAACTATAAAAGAAATATTTTTCTTGAGTTGCCTCTTCAACAGATCAATTCTATCTCTGGTAATTTCCGTAGCCAAAGGTTCATGATTATCAGATACCTCTCTTAACGAAGTTGATTTGGAAATTCCAATCCCATTATCTTCAACTCTAAACTTTAGTGTTTCACCTTCCTGACTGAAGCTGATTTCTATCAATCCATTTTCAACATTAGCTATACCATGCTCAAGTGAATTCTCAATAAATGGTTGGGCAAACATAGGTGGTATCATAATATCCGATGAATTATCAGCAGTATTCACATTAATTCTATACTCAAATCGATTGTCGAACCTTATCTTTTGCAAATCCAGGTAGTGCCTGAGTGTGGATATTTCAGAATCTAAGGAAACCATATCTCTCCTGCTGTTTTCAAGAATTCTGCGCATAAGTTTCGCAAATTTCGATAAGTACATCAACGCATGTGAACCTTGTCCTTTATCAATAAGAAATAACTGAATAGAAGATAGTGCATTAAACAGAAAATGAGGGTTCAATTGTGTTCTTAACAGTTCATTCTTAGCTTTTTGCTTAGCCATCTTTTCTTCAGCCACCTTGGCTTTAAGCACTTTATAAACGTATAAAACTGAGACAATCAGTAATAATACTAAAGCACTTAGAAACAATGTTTGGGTTTGTTGCCTGGCCTTTGTCTCTTTCTGAAGTGAATTTAAAGAGGCTATTTTTTCTTCCTTCTCCCTACTTTCATATCTGGCAGAAAGGTTCTCTATCCTCTTATTTGCATCAAGTTTATTTAAACTGTCTTGAAGATGAGTTCTTTGCCTTTCATAAGTCAGGGCCTTTTCAAAGTCATTCCCTCTAACGGTAACTTCAACCAACCATTCCAGTGCCCTCATTCTGCCGGTTACAACTCCATATTCTTCGGCCAACTCAAGGCTTTTTACAGCATACCTATAAGAAGCCACAGACTTGCCTTGAGCAGCCAATGATTTGCTCCTATAAAGATTGGAAGTAATTAAAAAACCCAGTTCTTCAATAGGCATCACTTCTTCTGTAAGTTTGTTGGCATAATCAATTGCACGGTTATACTCTCTCTTTAAGAAGGAACCTATGGTCAGTGAATTAAGTGCGTGCCAACGTATTGCCGGTTCTTCAAGTTTTGTAGCTAAATCGTAGGCCTTTAATCCATAGTACAACGTTGAATCCCCATCACTTAATCTACCATATACAGTAGCCAGGTTTCCATAAGCGTTCAGAACCTGTGTTGTATCTCCTACTTTCTGTGCAACCTTTAAGGATTTATAATAGTATTGAACTGCCAGGTCATCTCGGTCTAAACCTGCATACATTACTGCAATTGCATTTATAGATGCAGCTTCCACTTGCCTGTCTCCTGCCTCTCTGGCTATACGAAGTGCGCCTTCAAAATAAACCAAAGCGGAGTCTTTATTATCCTGTCGAGAAAAAAGAGTGCCTAGAAAATAAGTAAACTGTCCATAGTATGTCGAATCATTGTTTTCTAAAGCGTACAATCTGGTTCGATCAAGAAGTTTTCTGCTGAGTACATACTCATCCTGATACTTCAGGTGTAAAAACTTTATGTTCACCCCTTTGTAATATGATTTCTTAAGTTCCTTCTCATCGCTCAGTTCGATAATTGAATCTAAACGGGAATGGAATGTTGAAAAAGTCGGCTCATAAGTAGATTCATCTACATAGTTAAAAGTGAAAAGTACCCGATACATAGAATCAAGTTGGCGGATAAGTTCCTTTTCAATGGAATCCTGACTTTTTACATTAGTTTGTAATAAGAACAATCCTCCTAAAATGAGCATGAACCTCATTCTTAACAGATACATTGGCAAAGTTAGTAGTTGGTTGTCTCTACAATTTAATCCATTAACTTGAATAACGCTTTGCAAGTCTTTATGCTTTCATAAGTGTAGGCTTTCAATTGATAATTGTTTAGAAATACACCGCGCTTCATACCCTCAAAACTATTATCCAACCGCTCTCATATAAGGTTTTGAATTCAAGTGGTCTTTGAAGTATATTATCGGGCTGAAATAAACTTAACTAAAATCTCAAATATGAAATCATTTCGAATGTTACGCCTACACTTTGTGTTGCTGCTTTCATTCATCGCATTGCATTCAACAGCATTAGCGCAAAGTGATCCGTCAGGAAAGTCTGCGGTAACGAGAACTTATGCTATTAAGAATGCCACTGTCATTTCTAAACCCGGCAGTGAGATGAAAGACGCCACCGTTGTGATCAAAAACGGGCTGATTGTAAACGTAGGAAAGAATGTATCCATCCCTGACGATGCTGAAGTAATAGACGCATCTGGACTTTACGTTTATGCTGCGTTTATTGATGGAATGGCCAATACAGGTGCAAAAAGACCTGAAAGTATTCCAAGACCACAGAATATTTTCACTCCAGACCCACCTAACGATTATGCGGGTATAACACCTGAAAACAGTATCATCTCTCAAATTGACATCAAAAGCTCTAGCTTAAGTAGCATGAGAAAAGCTGGTTTCGGTATTTCTCATTCAGTACCCTATGGTAGAATGCTACCAGGGTCTAGCTCTTTGATTCTCTTGAATGATGCCGACCATATGGACGAAATTGTGCTGTCAAAAGATGTTTCTTTATACGCTCAGTTTGTTGGGGCTCCGGGTGCATATCCTGGGAATATTCTGGGAATTATGGCCAAATGGAGAAACCTTTACAGAAATGCTGTAAACCATAAAAATCATACCGAACTATACGCTCAAAATCCAAGCGGACTTCCAAGACCAGTAAATGACAGAGTAAGTATGGCTTTTCATCCAGTGATTGGAAAAAGCAAATCTGTGATGTTTGATGTTGATGACATGCTTGATGTAAGAAGAGCAATGAGGTTGCAAAAAGACCTTGGGTTCAACTTAATGATAGCTGGGGTAAAACAAGCCTGGGACATGATCGATGAACTAAAAGCATCCAACACTCCTATTTTCCTATCGCTTGATCTTCCAGACGAACCTAAAGAAAACAAAGACGATGATAAATCTGACGAGGTAAAAGCGTTAGAAGAAAAAAGATTGGAAGCTTATAAGTTATATGTAAGCCAGGCCGCTGAGCTTCAAAAGGCAGGTATCAAATTCGGGTTTTCTACAAAAGGAACAAGAGGCAACAAAGTAAAAGCTAATGTAATGACCATGATAGAGAATGGTTTAAGTGAAGCAGATGCACTTGCAGCTTTAACTACTAATGCAGCTTCTATGCTAGGTTTAGATAAAGTAGCAGGAACGGTAGAAAATGGAAAGATTGCTAACCTACTGGTTTCAACTGCTCCCTATTTTACTAAAAAGTCACAAATCAAAATGATGTTTATCGATGGTGATAGACATGACTATGAAGTAAAAGAGAAAAAAGCAAAAAAAGAGAAGTCGACAGATTCAAAAGCTTCTGAAACTGCTTCCACTAGCAACGACCCGGTTGCTGGAGATTGGTCTTACGCATTCATCACTCCTGGAGGTGAAGAAAATGGTAAGTTGACCTTCACTAAAGAGAATGGTAAGTACACTGGAGTAATGACTTTCGAAGATGGTACTCCGGATACAGACCTGAAAAATGTAAACTACAGAGAAGGAGAATTAGCCTTCGATTTTGAGATTGATGGCGGTGGACAAGCTGTTCAAGTAGTAGTTGTAGGAAATGTTGATGGTAAAAACTTTGAAGGAAAAGCGACAGCTTCTGTTGCTGGTCAGAGTTTTGAATTAGAATTGACTGCTGTTAAAGACGGAAAGTAATAAAGACATTATCATGAAAATGAAGAACATATTAACTATCCTCCTGGCCCTTTTTAGTACAATGGCCTTGGCGCAAGTCAAAAAAGGAGATGTATTGATCAAAGGTGGTACTGTACTAACCGTTACCAACGGCACTTTGGAAAACACCGATGTTTTAGTTCGTAATGGAAAAATCTCTAAGATTGGTAAAAACCTAAGGGCACCACGTGGTGTTGAAACCGTTGATGCAACTGGCAAATTTGTTATGCCAGGTATTATTGATGCACACTCTCATATTGCAGGAAGTGCAATTAATGAAGGCACCAGTCAGGTTACTGCTGAGGTAAGTATGGAAGATGTTGTTAACCCATTAGATGTTTCTATCTACAGAGCACTAGCAGGTGGTGTTACCAGTATTCATTTAATGCACGGTTCTGCCAACGTAATCGGAGGTCAAAACGAGACTTTGAAGCTTCGTTACGGATATACTAATCCAGATGACCTTAGATTTGAAGGTGCTCCAAGAACAATCAAATTCGCATTAGGAGAGAATCCTACTCGCGGTGGTAGATCAAGGGGAATCCAACCTCAAAGTAGAATGGGAGTTGAAAACATGATCAGAAACTCATTCACTCAGGCTGTAGCCTATAAAAAGAAATGGGATGCATACAGAGCAGATAAGTCGGCCAGAAAGGTAGCCCCTGAGTATGACCTTAGAATGCAGACCCTAGTCGATATTATGAATGGAGATGTATTGGTACACTGCCACTCATACAGAGCCGATGAGATTTACATGCTTATGAAGGTGTTTAGTGACTTTAATATTCCTAAGCTTACTTTCCAGCATGCCAATGAAGCTTATAAAGTAGCTCCTGAGCTTGCCGCGTTTGGTGCTAGTGCTTCTGTTTTTGCAGACTGGTGGGCATACAAGTTAGAAGTATATTACTCTACTGCTTACAATGCAGCTATTCTTACCAACAATGGAGTAACAACTTCTATCAATTCTGATTCAGGAGAATTGATCAGACACTTATTTCACGAAGCTGCAAAGACGCAGAAGTATGGTAACCTAAGTGATGATGAGTCCTTGGCACTTATTACACTAAACCCCGCTAAACAATTAGGAATTGACAATAGAGTTGGTTCCATAGAAGAAGGCAAAGATGCTGACATTGCCATATTTGATGGGCACCCACTTTCAGTTTACGCTATTCCTTTAATGACATTTGTTGATGGGGTGAAGTATTTTGACAAGGCCACAGACAAAGGAGATATGAGATTGTATGTAAATCCTGAATCAAGCATTGAAGAAGTGATGATTTATGACAGACATGACGATCATAGATGCCTTGAAGGAGCCAATGCATTAAACCTACGTGAATTGTTCTCTAACAAAAAATGATAAAAGACATGAAGAATATAAAAACATTATTCGCAGCATTTTTGATGCTGACCATCATTCCTCTTTTGTCAGTAGCACAAGAGGACGATCAGGTAATGAAAGCCCGAAGCGGCAAATTTGCTTTAACTAATGCCAAAATCTATACGGTTACCAACGGCATTATTGAAAAAGGCACAATTATCATTAATAATGGCGTAATTGAAGCAGTTGGGGCCAACGTGACCATTCCTGCTGATGCCGAAGTTTTTGATTATAACGGTAAAGAGATTTACCCGGGAATGATAGATGGAGGAACCACACTTGGATTGGCAGAGATTGGAAGTATTTCTGAAGCAAACGACTTTCGTGAATTCGGTCAGCTTACGCCTCAAATGCAAGCCTTGACTGCTGTTAACCCTAACTCTGTATCGATTCCGGTAACGAGAGTAAGTGGTGTTACTACAGTATGGACAATGCCTAGAGGTGGTGCTTTAGCTGGTACAGCAGCAAGTATCAATTTGTTTGGATATACTCCAGATCAAATGTTTGCAGGCTCTAAAGGAATCGTAATGACTTTCCCATCTGCCGGTGGAGGAAGAAGG
This sequence comes from uncultured Roseivirga sp., assembly GCA_947493005.1. Taxonomy (GTDB): domain Bacteria; phylum Bacteroidota; class Bacteroidia; order Cytophagales; family Cyclobacteriaceae; genus Roseivirga. The sequence continues at coordinate 355,772 of CANLOY010000004.1, read as the reverse complement.
TTCCGTAGACTTTCTCCTGAAGAAGCGAAGAAAAGACAGGAAAGAGCATTGAAAACTATCAATGAAGCATGGGATAAAGCAGAATTGTATGCGAAAATCGAAAATTCAGATGAAGTTAGATCCTATCCTGAAATAGAAGCTTTAGTGCCAGTAGTAAAGGGAGAAATGATGTTATTCATTGAAACCAACAGCGCTAAGGATATTCTGGCAACAATTGAATGGGTTAAAGAAAGAGGCTATAAGCAAGTAATATTGACTGGCGTTTCTGAAGGATGGAGAGTAGCAGATAAAATTGCTGAATCTGGGCTTTCTGTAATTACAGGGCCAGTACAGGCTATCCCTACGCGTCAGTCAGACAATTATGATGCTGCTTATGCAAACCCAGGCATTATGTCCAAGGCTGGTGTAAAGGTAGCCTTAAGAACGATGGAAGCCGAAAACGTAAGAAACCTCCCCTACCATGCAGGTTTTGCTGCAGCTTACGGTATGGGACGTGAGGAAGCTTTGAAAGCAATTACCATTAATGCGGCTGAGATTCTTGGGATTTCAGATCAGGTTGGATCAATTGAAGTCGGCAAGAAAGCAAACATCTTTGTTGCTACTGGCGATCCATTCGAAACTGCTACAAAGATTACCGATCTTTTCATTGACGGTTATAAAGTACCAATGACATCGCGTCAGATCAGGCTTTATGACGAATTCCTGAATAGAACTCCAGGCGTTGATAAAAGCAAGAAGGCAATTGATATTAAGAAGAGATAATCTCTTAAACGTATATAACAGAAAAGCTACCTGAGTTCGCGTAGCTTTTTTTATTTTCAATCAACTATTTTTGCCAAATCTTTGTTAGGCTTCATAAGCTGGAAAAATCATGGGAAAAAGAGTTGTTGTTGGACTATCGGGAGGTGTTGATTCAAGCGTAACTGCACATTTACTTTTAGAGCAAGGTTATGAGGTTATTGCCATGTTCATGCGTAATTGGGTAGATGACTCTGTGATTATATCCGAAGAGTGTCCCTGGGTTGAAGACAGTAATGATGCATTGGCTGTTGCCGAAAAGTTAGGTATTCCCTTTCATGTTATCGATTTAAGCGCTCAATACAAAGAACGTATCGTAGACTATATGTTTGATGAGTATGAGAAAGGAAGAACACCTAACCCTGATATTCTCTGCAATCGGGAAGTGAAGTTTGACATATTTCTTAAAGCTGCCTTAAAACTCAAGGCAGACTATGTGGCTACCGGACATTATGTGCAAAAGGAAACTATTGTAAAAGATGGTCAGGAAGTACACAGGTTATTGGCGGGTGCCGATCCTAATAAAGATCAGAGCTATTTCTTATGTCAGCTTAATCAGGACCAAATATCTAGAGCTTTGTTCCCAATTGGTCATTTACAAAAATCAGAGGTGCGAGAAATCGCTAAATCACTCGATTTGGTAACTGCTGAAAAGAAAGACTCACAAGGCTTATGTTTTATTGGGAAGGTTCGTTTGCCTGACTTTCTTCAACAGCAGCTGGCACCTAAAGCAGGTGAAATCCGAGAACTACCTGCTGACGCTATCAATTTCAAAAGGTCTGAAGAAAAGCCTAATGGCAAGCATGAAGAACTAGTTCGTCTGTCTGCCGCATTCGAATATCAACCCACCGATGGCAAATTGGTTGGAGAGCACAATGGAGCTCATTATTATACTATAGGACAAAGAAAAGGGCTTGGAGTTGGTGGAACTCCTGAACCATTGTTTGTAATAGAGAAAGATACAAACAATAACATCATTTATACTGGACAAGGAGAAAACCATCCAGGTTTGTTACGAAAAGGACTTTTTGTTCCGAATGATGAGATACATTGGGTTAGAGAAGATTTGAAACTTAACATTGGTGTATCCAAAGAATTTCAGGCAAGAATCAGGTATCGACAACCTTTGGAAAAGGCTGAACTTTTTATGGAGTCAGATGGTCTTTATGTAATATTTGAAAATATGCAAAAAGGGATCGCTCCAGGCCAATTTGTGGCATGGTATGAAAACAATGAGCTAGTCGGCTCTGGAGAAATCTCCTGACAAAGTCCCCACTCTTTTAAACTTTTTGGTTCTTCGATGGTCTAACAGTTCAAGAAACTTAAGATCATGAAAAAGATATTTTTATTAATGAGTATGCTAATGCTCATCGTATGTTCCGCTCAAGCGCAAAGAGGCGGTCAACGAGGTCAAAGGGGCCAAAGAATGGATCCAGAGAAAATGGCGCAAACGCAAGCTGAAAGATTCCAGGAAGAGTTTGGCTTGTCGGATGAGCAGTATAAAAAAACTTATGAAGTTTTATTAAGCTCAGCCAAAGCCAGGAATGAAAAGCTTCAGGAATTGCGCGCCAGCGGAGATCGAACCGGTATGAGATCAGCTATCGAGGAAATTCAGGAAGAGAATGATAAAAAGTTGAAAGAGATATTCAGCAAATCTCAATGGGAAGCCTACGAGAAATGGAAGAAAGAAAATGTCAGACAGCGTGGTGGTAGGCGTGGTGGTGGCAATTAGTAGCAAAAACTAATTTGCTCTACATGTTTTAGTTAAAAAATCCCCGACTGCAATCGGGGATTTTAGTTTGTCAATATTTATTCAATTCTATTCATATCTCAATGCCTTAACAGGGTTCTCACCGGCTGCCTTAACTGCTTGCACCGAAACAGTTATCAGGGCTATAGCCAAAAGTGAAACTGCAGGTAGAATAAATAAAAGCACTGACAGATCAATCCTGTAAGCATAGCTCGACAACCATTCTTCCATACCAAAATAAGCTACCGGTAGAGCCAATACAATCGAGATAACTATAAGTTTCAAAAAACTGGTTGATAACAATCTTATAATTGTAAATACACTAGCACCCAAAACTTTTCTTATCCCAATTTCCTTAACACGTTGCTGAACTTCATAGAGAACCAGTCCAAATAATCCCAGTATAGCTACAAAAATGGTGATAATGGCAAAAGTTGTAAATACTGTACCAAACTGTCTATCTGCTTTATACTGCCGCTCAAAGCTTTCATCCAGAAAAAAGTAATCAAAGTCACTTGAAGGGTATACATTCTTATAGGCTGCCTCAATGTCATGCAACAAAGTCCTATAGGTCTCTCTAGGATTATCTCCACCATTAACCTTTATCGAAGTATAACTGGATGCATTACCAAATGGATCGAAAAACAGTATCGTTGGATCAACCTTCGTTTTGAGTGAATGATGATTGTAGTCCGCAAACACCCCCACTACTGTGGTTTGCTTACCAAATCTATTTACCTTGGCACCTATAGCATCCTCATTGGTTGCAAAGCCAAATATCTTGCGACTGGTTTCATTAATCATTAAGCCTTCATAAAAACCTTGACCTTCTACCTTTCTATCAAGATTTTGATCAAAAAGTCTACCTGCAAGAATTTCGAATTCAAAAGTAGGTACAAAGTCACCATCCACTCGATAAAAAGAAAAATTGACTCCTTTCCCCTCTTTGGTTTCAATATTATAGAAACTAGTCGTAGTATTCATCTCTATGGTTCCCTGACCAAAAACCGTTTCAGAACAGGTAACAGAAGAAACCTGAGCCATTCTGTTCAACTCATTTTTGAAAGTTTTGCGCTTCTCTTCTTGTATCTTGCTTCCATCAGTCATTAAAGGAGATTTCACTACAATTGTTTGGTCGATGTTAACTCCCAAAGATTGTGACCTCATATGATTCACCTGTCGATAAATAGTTACCGTACCTACTAAAAGTAACATAGTGATTAGGAACTGAAAAACTACCAGTCCCTTGCGAAGAAACAGCCCTCCCTTTGAATCCTTAAGCTTTCCGGTAAGTACTGACAAAGGACGATAATTGGAAAGGACTATGGCTGGATAAAAGCCCGAAGCAACGGAACCTAAGATAAAAATTGCAGCTACTTGTAGAAGCAAGTCTGGTTCTTGAAATATGTTAAAAGACAGGTTGATTCCAGCGAAATTATTGAAGAAAGGCAATGCTCCCTGAATACAAGTCAGTGTCAGTATTAGTGCCAACAGGTTTAATAAAAAGGACTCTATCAAAAACTGAGTTATCAATGAATTCTTGTTTGACCCTAGCACTTTACGTACTCCAACTTCTTTCCCTCTTTCCATGGCTCTTGCCGTAGAAAGATTAATGTAATTAACCCAGGCAATGATTAAAACAAAGGCGGCAACCACTAGAAGTATTCTAATAATAGAAGCATTTCCGTTTGCCTCTGCCTCAAATGTCTTGTCTGAATAAAGGTGTATATCCGTTAATGCCTGAACCTCCAAACTATCTCCTCTTTGTTCAAAAGTGCCTTCCAGTTTTTCGAAGTATGCCTTATTTAATTTCTTCTTGAAGTCTTCAGTATCCAGTGGCTTATTCGCCAGCAAATACACGAACTCATTATTTCCATTAAAATTATCATACTTGCTTCCCATGTATTTGACCGCAGACTCATAAGAAACGAGTATATCGAACTTCAAGTGAGTATTTTCAGGTACATCTTTAATCACACCTCTGACGATCATCGGAACTTCAGCACCGCCTGGAATCACATTGAGTATTTTCCCTACAGGGTTCTCATTTCCAAAATACTTCTTTGCTACACTTTCTGTGATCACCAGCGCGTCTGGCTCGTTAAGAGCTGTTTCCATATCTCCCTGAACTGTTCCCCAATCAAAAATCTTTAACCATGATGGTGTGGCAAAATAGGCTCTATCTTCATTGAAAGCCCTATTACCATTTTTAAATAGAAGACGACCGAAATGCCTGACCATGGCATACTCATCTATTTCGGGCATATCAGATTTGGCCAATTGACCTGCTCCCGGATAGCATTGAGCATCGGCAACCTGAAAAGTCTCCCCATTATAAATATCCACTGTTAGTCTGTAGATATCATCCGACTTGCTATGATGTCTGTCATAGCTCATTTCATACCTGGCGTAAGTAAGAATGAGCAGACATACAGTCATTCCCACAGTTAATCCAAGAATATTGATTAATGTAAAAGATTTCCGCTTTTTGAAATTTCTTATGGCAACGGAGATGTGATTCTTTAGCATGATATTTTGAGATTAGTATGCATTGATGATTACAATGTGGGTACCAAAAAATAAATTTACTGATTATCAGTAACTTAAGAATGAACCAGTGTTTCAAACCGTATCATGCTGATACAGTTTTGTGTCATTGTGATACGTTTTGAAGCTATTCATATCTCAACGTATCAGCAGGGTTAGAAAATGCTGCCTTAAGCACTTGATAACAAACAGTAATCATTGTAAGCATAAAGATCAACAGTATAGGCACCATAAACAGCCATTGATTCAGTTCCATTCTATTTGCAAATCCATTTAACCATTCATTTATGAAGTAGTAGCCAACAGGTAGTGCTATCATTGAGGCTACCAATATTAACAACATGTATTCTCTAGTCAGTAAATAGAATATGCTGTTTATTGATGCCCCCAATACCTTCCGAATGCTTACTTCCTTAGCTCTTTGAGCAATATTGTAAATAGAAAGACCAAAAAGCCCAAGAGAGGTTATCACAATGGCCAACAACGAGAAAAAACTAAAAATCTGTCCAAACAGACGATCTGTTTGATATTGCCTGTCAAAGTAGGTGTCCAGAAAGAAGTAGTCGAAATGACTTGCCGCAAAATTGGCGTTGAATACTTCTTCGACTTTATTTACGGCTAATGACAAATCGGAAGTATTGAGCTTAATTGAATAGAACTTATCTCTACTTACCTTAGTATAAATATGTGGTTTTGTATTTATTCTTAGAGATTCCTGACTAATGTCATCAACTATACCTATGAGTTTGTATGGGGCAGTCTCATAGTAAATCGTTTTATTTATCCAGTCTCCAAGATTATCAGCACCCAACAATTCTTGTGCAGCCGAAGCACTGAGTACTACTGAAGTAGAATCTGCAAAGCCTTTTGCAAAACTACGTCCATAAAGTACTTCTATATTATATAAATCAATAAATGATTCATCAATAGCTATATCCTTAGCATACAATGCTTTATCCTCAGAACCGGGGCCCAAGGCTATCCACCTCATTCTTGAAATTTCATAGCCTGGAATTTCCGAAGATGAACTAACTTCTTTGACTTCGCTTAACTGATTCAATGAATTAATAAATGCCGTTTTGCTACTCTCCCTTTTCGAGATATCTACAAATGGTTTTTTTACGATTAGCGTTCTATCGATATCCATGCCTGTAGATTCATTCTGCATATAACGGAGCTGTTGCTTTACAGCTATTGTACCCAGAATCAATACAATTGCTATAGTGTATTGGAATGCCGTTAAAGCTCTTCGTAATACTAAGCCAGACTTGCTAACCTTGCTTTTCCCTCTCAACACTACAGATGTCTTTTGTTTGGAAAATAACACTGATGGGTAAAGCCCAAAGATTATAGAACCTAAAGTAAAGAGTCCAATGAAGACAAAAGTTGTTTGGAGGCTTTCTCCATTGAAAAAGAATAAAGGAATTCCAATAAGTGTTTCAAAGAAGCTTCTTGATAACTGTAGAAGGGTTAACGAAACAATCATAGCCAGAATGTTTACAAGAAGTGACTCTGTCAAAAACTGAACAATCAACTGACGTTTGTACCCTCCCATTACTTTACGAATGCCAACTTCTTTCGCTCGATCAACAAGTTTTGAGGTACTTAAGTTAATGTAGTTAACCCATGCAATGATCATGATGAAAACACCAATAATAGACAGAAATACGACTGCATCGTGATTACCATTGGCCTCTAATTCATAGCTATGATGAGAATTTAGATGAATACTTTCTACATCCTGTAATTTCATGGTCACTCCCTCTTCTCTAAACCATGCTCCTTCTGTGGCTGCAAAAAGGTCATTAATTTTCTTTTCCAAAGATTCTACATCTACACCTTCAACAGCTTTTACATAAGTATAAAAGTTTCCCCAGTTAAAGCTTGTTTCAAGGTTCCATTCCTTCGGAAGAGAGTTGAATGAGCACAAAACGTCAAATTTAATATGCGTGTTGGCCGGCATATCTTTGAATACGCCCGTGATTTTAAAATCTGAACCCGAATTTTTAAACCTTAATACTTTACCTAATGCTGAATTGTCTCCAAAGAACTTTTTCGCAAAAGATTCAGAAATCACAATTTCGTAAGGCTGAGCCAGTGAATTGCTGTTTGCACCCTCTAACCAATCAAACTTTAACATCGTCAAAGCATCGTCATCTGCAAAATACCCTTTAGGAACATTGAAAGTGATGTTTGAACCATCAGATCCATAATGAGTAAATGCAAAAGACTGATAGATTTTCCCGTAGTCAATAAACCTTGAAGTATTGACCAGTTCTGGCAGACTTGCGTCCATTACCGGTTTCATCCCTGCAAAAACGGATGCAACTCCATCATTCGGATCTTCACCTTCAGCAATCCTGTAAATTCTGAATATGTTTTCAGCATCATCATGGTAAGTATCATAGCTTTTTTCAAAGCTGACATACTTATAAATCAGTAGACAGGCTACCATAGACAATGCCAGTCCTAACACATTGATTATGGAGAATACTCTGTTTTTTGAAAGCTGTCTAAAAGCGAAACGAAGATTGTTATAAAGCATTAATTTATATTTTAAGTTTTTGACCTCTAGTCCTGTCGTAAAGACTCCACGGGGTTTATGTTAGCCACTTTGACAACTTGAAGGGCTATAATAATTGTCACAATTACAGTGGCACAAAGCGTTGGTACAGTTAAGAGCCCTACTCCTATATTTATCTTGTTGGCATAGTTATTTAACCAGTCTTTTAAGAAATAATAAACAAGTGGCACTGCGATCAGAGCTGCTATAATTATAAGTGGGATATATGACCTCATAAAAAGTGTCATAATTTCTGATGCTCTTGCCCCAAGTACCTTTCTGATTCCTATCTCTTTAACTCTTTGCCTTGTAGCATCAAATGCCATGGCAAAAATCCCAAGCCCTGCTATACTTATGCTTAGTAAAGTCAGAATGAGTAGTTGACGTTCAAGGAGTTCGAAAGTTTGGAACTGTTGGTCATAATATATTTCAGAATAAAAGTAGTTAAACGGATTACCGGGGTAAGCTTGCTCCCAACTCTTCTTAACCTCTTTTATAATATTACCTGGTTCTATACCCTCGGTCTTGATTGAAAAGTACTTTGAATCACGGGCAGGGTGGAAAAATACAGATTCTATGGGTTGATCTGGAGACCTCAAATTAAAGTCTTCGACTACCCCAACTACTTCTACCGGGTTGCTCCAATAGCTAATATGGTTACCTATTATCTCTTCTGGTGAATTAAACCCTAACTCTTTCACAAAGTGTTGATTAACTACTATTGGAGGTGTGTTAAAATCTGCGTCCATATCTGCCTTTCTAAAAAAGCGACCAGCGACTGTTTTTAATCCGAAAACCTCTGCGAAAGCTTCATCTGCGAAAATTCGTTTTATCTGGTGTATTGACTCACCTTTCCCCTCAGACCTTCTGATGTTGGCCTTATAGTCGATACCCGATGCAGGAACAAAATTTGACGTTCCGATTGCCGTAACACCAGCAATATTCTTTAACCTTTCTTTGAATGTGTTAATGTGCTCATCATAGCTTTTGGTATTGCTCAATATACCAGGCCCTTCCAAAACCAATATTCTTCTCAAGTCCAACTGCGTGTCTACCTCCCTAAGGTGCCTTATTTGGTTTACCACTGCTAATGTTCCAAAAACCAGCCCTATTACAATTGTATACTGAAACACTACAAGCACCTTCCTGAATCTCATTGCACCTTGAGAGCTTGCAACTTTACCCTTAATCAATTCCGTGTTCTTAAATGACGACAGTAGCCATGTAGGATAAAACCCTGAAATCAGTATCCCAAAGAGTAAGAAGAGTACTGGTATACTAAAAAGACTAGTGTTCTGAACTAAGTAGACTGGGCTTCCTGCTCCAATAATACTTTGTAAATCAGCAGCCAGCAATTGATATGTAGTTAATGCTATTACAGTAGCTAGTGAGAAAGTCACCAGCCCATCTACGAAAAACTGGTTAAAAACAGCCCTTGAAGTTGCTCCGTTGATTCGCCTGACAGCCATTTCCTTAGACCTTTGCAGCCCTCTGGAAGCCGATAGATTGACATGGTTGAACCAAGCCATCATCAAAATCAGAACAGATAAGAGCACCAACAATTTAAGTGTGTCCTTGTTTCTGGTCTCTGCCATATCATTCAGCATAAAAAATGCTTCAGTATGTATATCCTCAAAGGGCATCAAATGAAGCTTGGCATCATCAGCATCTTGTTCGCGGATATGCTTATTAACGAAATCCGGTAATTTTTCCTGTAAAAGCTGGACATTGCTCTGTTCATCTAATTTGATGTAAGTATGGAACTGATCACTCAGAAAATGCATGTTAGGATGAAAATCAAACTGGATCAAGATTTTGGGATGTATATGTGAGTTACTTGGCCAATCTTCAAACACGCCCAGCACATTAAACGATAGTTTGTCATTTAACTTAATGACCCTACCCACAGCACTTTCTTCCCCAAAAAACAATTTGGAAATTGATTCGCTGATAAGCATCCCATTTTGCCAATTAGACAATTGACTTTCATTACCCTCAATAAGTTTTACAGAAAACAGATCAAAAAAACCTGAATCGACAGCCAATAGATCATGGTTCTGAAATTCAAATGCCTCTTCGTTATCAACCGCAGACAGAATAACATGTCTTGATATTGAAGCAACAGGAAGCACCCTTGTGCCTGACACAACTTCCGGAACCTCATTCAGTAAAGCTGGAAGAATCTGGTTTGAGACACCTCCATATTCGGCATAGTTACCGTTTAAATCAGTATAGCTAACCGAAACTCTATAGACATTATCAGTATCAGCATGAAACTCATCAAAACTATATTCAAATGCTACATACTGCAAAATGACAATTGATACCAGAAGCGCTATTGACAACCCCAGTATATTAATACCTGTAAAGACTCTGTTTCTTGCTAATTGCCTTGTTGTAAAACGTATATTATTGAGCAGCATAAACTAATATTTAATACAACTATTCGTATCTAAATGATTATTCTTAATTCGTTTTAAATAGATTAATCCTGCCTTAAAGCATTTACAGGGTTAGCCTGTGCCGTTTTGTAAGCTTGTCCCACGACTATCATAATTGACATCAGGAATACTATGACAGTAGGTACCAGAAAGTACCATAGTCCAATATCAATTCTATTCTCAAAAGTTGATAACCACCTGTCAGAGCCAAAAAATATGAATGGAATAGCCACAAGGTTGGCAATGAGCACCATGATGATGAAATCTTTGGAAACCAAGCCTAGAATATCTATGACTTTAGCACCCAGAACTTTCCTTACTCCAATTTCTTTAATTCGTTGAGAGGCAGAGAAACCAACTAAACCTATAAGACCTAAACAAGCGATAACAATTCCGATAAAAGCGAATACATTAAATACCTTTCCAAAGCGCTCTTCTTCTATATATTGAGCTTGCACCTGTGCATTGGCAAACCCATAAGCAAATACATCCTTAGGGTAAAACTGATCATAAACGCTTGCTACCTTTTCTATTACCTCCTGCGTATTACTGGCCTTATATCTGATATGATATGTATCTCCCTGAATCCAGTAAAAAGGAACCAGAAGCAATGGTTCTACTGTCTGTTTAACAGATCTATAATGAAAATCGGAAGTAACGCCTATTATACTGAAGTCTCTTCCAAAGAAAGTCAGTTTCTTATTCAGTGCATCGTCTGCCGATTCGAAGCCTAGCAATAATGCAGCTTTTTCATTAAGCAATATGGTGTTTACCTCTCTATCATTTGTTTTATGATCGCTTGGTCTGAAAGTTCTTCCTGCCAAAAGGTCAATACCATAGACATCTAAAAAACCATAATTCATAGCCATTCGGTTAAGCATTATTCCTTTTTCATCTCCTGCCCTTCTTACATTAAAGGTTCTTGGAAGTCTATCACCGAATTCGCTAGTAGAAGTTCCCACTTTCTGAATGAGGGCACTTCTTTCCAACTCATTCAGAAAAGAGTGTATATGAGAAAGGAAAGTAGTATCCAACCTGGTGATCTGCGGACCAGCAACAGTTATTACCTGATCCGCATCAAAACCGATATCAAAGTTTCTCATATAGTCGGTTTGACCTGAAATAATGGCTGTAAAGGCAATAAGGCTAGTAGAAAGAACGAATTGAAAAATCACGAGTGATTTTCGAACTCTTTGTCCTGACCTTTGACGTGAGAAAGTGCCTTTTAGAGTTTGACTAGGCTTGAAACGGCTCAGAATGAAAGCCGGGTATGCCCCTGAAATCAGGCTTCCCACTATAAAGAAAATAACAAGCCACAGAACAAACGATACACCTGCAAAAGGGATTAGCAGTGTTTCCAACAGAGAAAACTCTAATCCAGCCAGTTTATTGAAAAATGTCTGAAAAACCTGTACTATAGTAATGGCCAGCAGTAAGGAGAAAAAATTAACAACGAAAGACTCTAAAAGAAACTGAGCTCTTAATTGCCCAACACTAGCCCCAACCACCTTTCTCATACCTACTTCCTTGGCCCTATGCAACGCCTTTGATGTAGTCAGGTTGATGTAATTCACCCATGCCATCAGTAGTATAAAGCCTGCAATAATCAGAAGAATATCCACTATACGGCCATCTGCTGTCACATGGTTTTCATATTCATAGGATTGATCCAGATGAACGTCTTCAATTGATTGAAGGTGAAATTTTTCAAAGTTCCCGGTCACTTCATTGCCACGAAAGTACTTATTGCTAAATGCTTCAAGTTTTGCCTCAAAATCTTTAGAGTTTACTCCCTCTTTCAGCATTACATAATTGAAATAATCCGAACCATTCCAGGTATACCTTGAATCTTCGCCCCACCAGCTATAATGTGATTCTCTGGACAGAAGAACATTAAATTGAAGACTGCTGTTTTTTGGTTGGTCTTCTATAATGGCCACCAGTTTAAATGGATTTCTATTTGAACTATACTCTATTACTTCTCCTATGTAATCATTCAAAGATTTGTTTCTGGTATCAAAGATCTTATTGGCCAATGACTCCGTGATGATTATTTCTAAAGGTTCATCCATCAAACCTTTTGTATCACCTGCTATTACTTTCAAATCAAACATTTCAATGAATGAAGGTTCAACAAAAGGAACCAGGCTTTCAACAAAAGGCTTTTCATTAAACATGAAGGCCATGTTGATAAAGTAACTTACAGTAGTATGTAGTTCCACTTCTGGATAATCGGCTGCCATTTGAGGCCCAACTGCAGAATAAGTAATCTGTCCTCTTTGGATCATTCGATCTCCTTCGAAACGCTCATTCATTACCCTAAAAACTCTATCCGAATTCTTATTGTATTGATCATAGCTTAGCTCGAAAAAGGCATACTGGAGTATAAAAACAGCAGCAGCAAGTCCTACAGAAAGTCCCAGAATATTGATCAATGAAAAGAGTCTGTTCTTTGCAAGTGATCTGATTGTTGTTTTGAAGTAATTAAAAAGCATATGTTGAGAAGTTATTCTTGTTTGAGTATTTCACTTGGATTCTGACTAATGGCTTTGTTGATTTGGCTCATTGTTGCCAAAGCTGTTATGACCAAACATATAGCTAAAGCCAAACCAAAGAACCACCAACTTATTTCTACCTTATAGGCAAAACCATTCAACCAATTGGAAATTCCAAAATAGGCAAGCGGCCCAGCTATCAACAATGACACTCCTAAAAGCGTCAGGTAATCCTTTGAGAGCAGTAGAACAAGAGATTCAGTTTGAGCTCCGAGTACCTTACGTACTCCCAATTCTTTAACTCGTTTTTGTAAAGCTGAATGCACCAGAGCAAACAGGCCTATAAATGCAATAAAAACAGCAATTGATGAGGCGCTTATAAAAAGTCTACTTCTTTTTGTATCCTCTTCATAGTACCTCGCGAGTTTGTCATCCAGAAAGTTATAATCGAATGGACTAGGGTCAGACTGTTTCATTACCTCCTTTAACTCCAGCATGCTATTAGCAAGATTTTCGCTTTGCAACTTCACAGCGAAATAGTCAATATTCTGAATTGGGTTTCTCTTGTAGGTAAATAGCATTGGTGGAATTTCTTCGCGGAGCGATTGAAAATGAAAATCTGCAATAACTCCGATTACCTGAAATGATAAATCCGCTCCTAATCCCAACTCATCTGCTCCTCGTTTAATACCGGTTACTGTAAGCACCTGACCATCCACTTCTTTAATTCCGAGCTGATCTGCTAATGTTTCATTAATTAATACTTTAAGAGAATCTTCAACTGAAGGCCTGAAATTTCTTCCAGCAATTAGGTCAATCTCAAACACATCAAGGAAGTTTATATCAACACCTATATAAGGGATATTATGGTGCTCCTGACCTGATTTTTCAGTAATCTCTATTTCATAAAACAACTTCCATTCCGCTGGAACTCTGCTTACAGCCGAAGCTGACTTTACAGCAGATAAACGCCTGAATCCATCCAGAATAGTTTCTTCATTTTCTCTCGCCTGATTACTATTGATTTCGATTAAAGCTATTCCTTCCTGATTATAGCCCAGGTCTTTATTGAGAACATAATTGAGCTGGTTATATACCACGATTGTTGCTATGATCATTCCCAACGAAATCACAAACTGGAATAGAACTATTCCTTTGAAGAAAGCCTGTTTATTTCCAACTATTGTCTGACTCTTTAAAGCTTGGGTTACCTTTCCTTTTGAAACAACCAATGCGGGGTAATATCCAGCCAAAAGCCCCATTGATACAACTATGGTAATCAATGTTACTAAGTAACCTGGTGTTGATATAAAACTGATCACATCAACTTCGAATAGCTCTGATAAAAATGGGCGGGCAATTTGAATTAATGTGAATGCTACTCCAAAAGAGATAATTGAGAAAAACAGAGATTCGCTCATGAATTGAACAATCAACTGGCCTCTTCTTGCTCCAACCACTTTTCTCAGTCCGATTTCCTTAATTCTATCCGTTGCTTTGACAGTCGACAGGTTTATGTAATTAGCAAAGGCTATCACAAATATGATAAGCCCCACAGCTGAGAAAATATACATGTAGCCTGAGTCTCCTTTGCGATAGTTTAAATCGCCCTCTAAATCGGCCGATCGAAAATGGATATCTTTTAGGGGTTGAAGAGAATACTCATACGTTCTGCCCGGGTCTTCGGGTCTGTTTTTGTCTGACAACTGATTAATAGCTGTAGTCAACTGTAGTTCATCAACACCCTTTGTAGTTTTTATATATGTCGTAAATGCTGTCGATGTCCAGTTTGTATCATACTCTCCAAAGAAGTCAAAGCCTTCATAAAACCCACCCAATACTGAATGAGGAAAAATCATATCAAAATGAAGGTGAGAATTCTCCGGCATATCTCTCATAATGCCCGTGACCGTTACCATGTAATCGCCCCTGTTGGTTTGAGCTTCGAGTGTTTTTCCAACTGGATTTTCCATCCCAAAATATTTTTGAGCTGTAGACTCAGACAAAACCACGCTCATTGGATTTTTGAAGACTGACTCAGGAGTTCCTGATAAAAGTGGGTAGTCAAAAAACTGAAAGAAATTGCTATCAAAACTAAAGAATGGCTCTCCGAATTCCTTTTCACCATTTTTCATATTCAATACACCCAGTTCAAAGATTCTCACCATGTCTTCAACAGCAGCTACCTCTCTTTTACTGAATGCCCCAATAGCTCCTTCAACGCTGGCCAGTTTTCTTTTACCCAAACTTCCCCCTTCCATAGTTTCCACCACTCTGTAAATCCTATTGGCATCCTCATGGAAATTGTCAAAGGAAGTTTCGCTGATGAGGTAAGCCGAAATCATGATACATGATGCTATTCCTACAGAAAGTCCCATCATATTAACTAAAGAGAAGACCTTTTTTCTTAGTAATGACCGTAGCGCTATTTTGATGTAGTTTCTAATCATTTGACTATGCGTTATTCATCTTTTAGTAAATCGACAGGGTTAACTCTTGACGACTTTATGCTGTGCAGGCTTACTGTCAGCACCATCAACAAAAGTCCTATAAATGCCGTTAGAACTAATTTTTGATTTACCCCTCCGGATTGAAACCTGAACTTTGAAGACCATTCTTGCATCAGATAATAAGACAAAGGCAAGGCCAATGTCAGAGATATTAAATAGATCGTTATAATTCGGCTATTGACCAGAAGGATGATATGGTTCATGGTCGCTCCAAGCACTTTACGAATTCCGAATTCTTTCATTCTGTTGTTTACAACTATACCGTTGAGCGCAAACAAACCCAGACAAGCAATTACTACAGCAAGAAAAGTGGTAACGTTAATTAACCCAGAGGAGCTCTGGAATTCATCATAGTTTTCTGCCACATATTCATCGAGAAAAACATACTTAAAAAATGTATTAGGATAGAACTCGGACCATATTTCGCTAACCTTAGCAATTCCTTGATTCATAAGGTTTGGCTTGAATTTGATATATGTTTCCCAAAGTCTTTGGTCTTCAGAATTTGGGTTGATAAAATAGAGCTCTTCTTGTTCAGTTAGAGGAAGTAAATAGGTGTTATGAAGTATCCCCACAACTCTTTGGTTAAAGCCAATTTCAACATTCAATAATGAGTCTCGTCCCAGAAGATCTGCTAGGTCACTATTAACAATGGCAACTGGAGCCTGACCAAAGTCTTCAACCAACCATTCAATGTCCAAATCCAGTAAGTCCAACAATTTTCTTTCCGACTCCAATTGAGTCAGGGTATATGGTCTTCCCTCTATATTTTCCCGAAACCCCATCTGACCATGTCCAAACTGCCAGGCTCCCCCTCTACCTACAGACTGAACCTCAGCGAGAGTTTCCAATTTCTGAGCCAATAGTTTATCACCAGTGTTAATTTTGATAACCTGCTCTTTATCAAAGCCAAGGTTCTTATTAAGTATATAGTCAATTTGAGAGCCCATTACCAGACCAGAAGCAATCAATCCAAAGCAAATAATAAATTGAGCTGTGATCAGAAAATTCATGAAGGAAGTATTGGCCTTATAAGTATTACTGTTCTTCAATGAATCTGTAAGCCTGAATCCAGAAATTAACTTTGCGGGATAAAGACTTACTAAAAAGCTGATAATTACCAGAATAATGAATAAGTAGAAGGCATAGACAATGAGTTTGTCGACAGACCAGGTCAAATCTCCATGAATCCAGTTTTCTACGTATGGTAAAAGGTATTGAGCAAAACAAAGGGCAAGAATGAGTGCCAAACTTGTAGTAGCAATATTTTCTAACCAAAATTGAGTCAGAATACTTTTGCCTCTTGCTCCAACAACTCTCCTTATACTTACTGAAGACACTCTTTTTGAAAGCATGGCCAAGGAGATCAATAGATAGTTAATTCCGCTAATCACAATAAGAATCAGTACAAAAAGTGATGTCAGCAGAATAGACTGGTAATCGGCCTTGTTATGCCAGGAAAGAATGCGACTTAAATGAATTGAAGATAGTTTAGTTGCCTTGATTTCCAGGAGTTTACTGTCAGCCCTTATCTCTGAAAATCGTCTTTGATTTTGTATGAAATCAGAAAAATTATCTTCGAAATAAGTATTCACTTTAGCCTCAAAACTATCCAAATCAAGGTTGGCCGTAAGCCTGGCGAAAAACGAATATTGAGCTCTGGACTGAGAAGTAAAATCACTTCCTTCAAGACGTTTGTCTGCCTTTATGTTGATCAGGATTCCAAAGTCCACGCTACTTTTTTCTGGTATTTCAACCACCGCTCCTACTACAAAAGAAGTGGGCTTTCCCTCTAGAACGAGGTTAATGGATTGACCAACAGCATCGGATTTTCCAAAGTACCTTTCTGCCAGTTTTTGAGATAAAACCAGGCTCTTGGGTTGCTCAATGGCAAGTGTAGGGTTGCCTGATATCGCTTTGAAGTTAAAAAGATCAAAGAATGCTCCTTCAACAGAAGTTACAGTCTCCTCAAAGAGCTCTCCATTCTCTACTTCTAAATTAACCTTTCTTCGGCCGTCAGTACCTACACTGAAAATTATAGTATGCGCCTCAATTTCAGGAAAAGCACCTGCAATTCCCTTAGCATGAACATATGAGATACCCGAATGACGCACTACTTCTTTTTGGCCGAAATCAAAAAGACCAAATTCATCTGACACGTCATCGGCCATATAGTATTGAGGTGATATAATGTAAGTTTGATCATTTGCGGGGTGCATTTTGTCCCAACCTAAGGCTCCACCTACATAAATCAGAATCATTAGACAAAAAGTCAGGCTGATAGAAAGGCCGATAATATTAATACCAGCATAAAGTCTATTCCTCTTGATAAACCTAACTGCTGCTAATAAATAGTTTCTGAGCATAGCCATGATTTATTCGTTTCTCAAAACATCAACCGGATTAGATTTTACGGACTTAACAGAGTGAAAAGCAACGGTTAACAATGTAATTGCCAAAAGCATGAGAACAGAGATAATGAACAATTCCATCGATATAGGTACATGATAAGCAAAACCATTTAACCATGCTTCCATCAGGTAGTATGAAAGAGGTACTGAAATAACAGCAGAAAGTAAGATTAGCCCTATGGTTTGCCTGTTCAATACATAGGAAATCTCTCTAAAGTCGGCACCAAGTACTTTCCGTATACTGATTTCTTTCATTCGGTTTTCCATATTGATTCCAGTAAGACCGAACAGACCTATACTCGCGATCAGGATACCTAACACGGTAGAAACATCAATGATGCTTTGCCACTTTTGACTGTCTTTGTAACGTGTTGCCAGAAAATCATCCATAAACCTTACTTCTTCAAGTGGTTCGTTTGTAACCTTCTCATAACTAGCTTTAATATCCTTAATACCTTGCTCAATTGATCCACCTTTAAGCTTCACAAAAAGTGTAGCCAGTTGTTCTGCCCCAACTATCGTAAATTGTATGGGGTAAACTTGTTTCTGCAAGGATTCAAAATGAAAGTCTTTGACAACACCACCGATGTAAGCCTTTCGGGACAGGAACAGGACAGAGTCTGCTTTAAGCAAATCATAATATGTTTCACTGATATAGCTTTTATCTTCTCTAAGAATTTCCGGGACAGATATATCATCCTTATCAATAAATGTAAGTCCAAGTGTCTCAAAAAACTCTTTTCCTACTCTTACACGTCTTAAACGGTGTTCAACATTATTGATAACGTCCAAACCAAAACTGCTTCCCCCTAAAAAAATTCCATTACTGCTTCCCGCTTTTTCTACAGAAGGAAATTTCTCTAACTCTTGCCTGATTAATTCTGACTGTCCCCAAACATTGCCAATCATTACCATTTGATTCTTGTCAAATCCCAAGTCTTTGTTATTAATGTATTTGAATTGCTTATGCATGACCAGGCTAACAGAAATAAAAGTCAAGCACAATGTGAATTGAAAGATGACCATACTTTTTATCAGGCCTGGATTTACTTTACTGGTTGTCTTACCTTTTAATCCCGACAACACACTGAATCGCGAGAGTATTTGAGCAGGATAGCCTCCTGCTATAAAAGAAATTAACAGCCCAAATAGCAGGCCATAACCAAGTATTAAGGCATTTTCACTTGCAGACAGACTCAGGGACTTGTTGGCCAGTTCATTAAACTTTGGCAAAAAAGCCTGCATCAAAGTAAAACCTCCAAGCACTGATAATAGAGTTAGGCTCAAGGCTTCTAAATAGAACTGAAATCTTAATTGAGGTAAGTTGGCGCCTACTACCTTTCTTACAGCAATTTCTACTCTTCTCCCGGCAGATGAAGCTATACTAATAGAGAGGTAATTAATGCTGGCAATAACAAGAATAACGAGGGCAATTGCCACCAGAATATAAGAGTAAAGAGGTGACGAACTTTTATTGTATTTGATAGATGAATCAAGATATACATCGGCAACTCTCTTTAAACCATATTCTAAAACTGGGCTATCGGCAGATAAGTTAAAAGAGGCACGTTGCTTTTCAAGTCTGTCTTTTCCAAAATGGTCAATATGAATTGACCTTGCCTTATCAGCTACAGTATTGACTTGATTTGAGTTTTTAAGCTTGACAAAAGCTGATAAAGCGCTATAATTCCAATCATCTTGGTGGTTTTTAAAAAGATACGAGTTTTCAAATGGGACAATAATATTCAAATCCAACATCGTGTTATGAGGTACTTTTATTACCCCTGAAATCTGGAAAGCTGAATTGGTCTCACCTTCAAAAACAAGATTTTCTCCAACAACATCAGTTCTTCCAAAAAGCTTAGTTGCCAAAGCTTCTGTGATAACCGCATTTGAAATTGAAGAAAGCGCTCTTGCCCTATCACCAGAGACAAACTGATAATTAAAATGCTCAAAGAAGTTGGTATCGGTATAATACATGCTTTCCTCATACTTCTCTCCACTATTTAAAATTGTACGCCAGCTATACTCGATTCTAATGACACTCTCAATTTCTGGAATCCGGTCTTCTATACTAGATAAAAATGGAAGGGATAGCTGAGTACTTTTTCTCACATCATCTACCCCATCCAATTCCCATAAACCAGGTTCTTTTTTTGCATTGTCAACTTTGTGATAAATATCATGTAGAAGAAAAAGTCTATCCCCGTCAGTATGAAAGTTATCGTAACTGAACTCATCCTGAACAAACAAGTAAACCAGAAAACACAGCATTAGGGCAACTGACAAGCCTATAAAATTGATAGCTGAATAGAGTTTGTTTTTAGAGTGGATTCTAAAGGTTGCCTTGATATAGGTTTTAAACATACTGTCAATATTTGATGATGCTGGCACATATTATTCTAACACCATGCCCAAATTCACATTATATTGAAATTCAAGTACTTACATTTACCACATCACCGTCAATCAAATATTTTCGTATCATACTGGTACGAACACTTGTGTCAATATGATACAATGAATACTTTAGCACTTCATTCAACATTACAATATCACAAACATGGCTAAGGTAGATGCAAAAATTCTTGTGTTAGACGATGACCAGGGAGTACTGTATACTGCTAAAATGATTCTGAAACAGCACTTTGATACTGTTATAATAGAAAAAGACCCTGCCAAACTAGACTTCCTACTCAATCAGACAACCTATGATGTCATTGTGCTTGATATGAATTTTTCATATGGCCTTACCAGCGGTAAAGAAGGCATAAAGCTATTAAGAAAGATACTCCAGAAAGATCCTAATACCCATGTGTTGATGAATACCGCTTATGGAGAAATTGACATAGCAGTTGAAGCCATGAAAGAAGGTGCCATTGACTTTTTAGTGAAGCCATGGCAAAAAGAAAAGCTTTTGGCAACGGTAAAATCAATCTATGAATTGAGCAAGGCCAAAAGGGAAGTTCAGGACTTAAGAGTGAGCCAGAAGATTGCTGTCAAGGATCAGGAAAAAGGTTTTAATGATATAGTCAGCGTAAGTCCCACTATGAAGCCTGTTTTTGAGGCTATCAACAAAGTAGCTGAAACAGATGCTAATGTATTAATTCTTGGAGAAAATGGAACCGGTAAAGAGCTAATTGCCAGAGCAATACACAACAAATCTTTAAGGGTTGATGAAAACTTCATTAAAGTTGATTTAGGGGCTGTTTCTGAGAGTCTTTTTGAATCAGAATTGTTTGGCCATGTCAAAGGTGCATTTACAGATGCGAGAGAAGACAGGCCTGGTAGATTTGAAATGGCAAACAACGGGACACTGTTTCTTGATGAAATAGGTAATTTATCATTAGCTATGCAGGCTAAACTTTTAACTGCACTTCAGTTTAAGCAAATATCAAGGGTCGGTTCTAATAAGGTAACCTCGTTGGACACCAGATTGATTTGCGCCACAAATATGCCCTTGTATGATATGACAGTGGAAAATGAGTTTCGCCAGGATTTACTCTATAGAATAAACACAGTAGAAATTAAGCTGCCCCCGCTCAGAGATCGGATAGAAGACATTGAGCCTATTGCCAAGCATTTTTTGAAAGTCTATGGCAAGAAGTACAGAAAGCAAAAAATGAGGTTAAATGAAACCACGCTTAACAAACTCAAAAAATACTCCTGGCCGGGTAATGTAAGAGAACTTCAGCATGCAATTGAACGAGCAGTAATCATGTCCAATTCTCATCTACTGGCGCCAGAAGACTTCCTACTCATTGAACGGCCTACACAGAACGTTATCGCTTCCGATAATTACAATATTGAAGAAATGGAAAAGCAGGCAATTCAAAATGCAGTCAGGAATGCCGAAGGTAATTTGACTAAAGCCGCACATGCTTTGGGGCTAGGTAGAAGCACCCTATACCGAAAGATGTCCAAATACGGTTTGTGATACTTCAGAAATTTCAAAAGAATTTGTTAGCTTAGGCAAGACTAACTAACTCACTCTAACTGGATGAAAAGACTGACCATCTTCCTTGTCTTTCTTTTCCTGCTACCTCCTATTATGGCGCAGGAATCTATCGATGATATCGCAAAACTTATCAGGGAAAGCCAGCTCAATGATGAAACAAATGATTGGGTCTATTATGGCACCTTAAAGCACACCATCAACGGCATAGACAATAAGACAACAAGCTATTTAAGAATAGAAGAAAACACCACTGTACGCATGTATCTATTGGCTAAGACTGATTGCTATATGTACTTTGATGTGAGAAACAAAGATGAAGCTTATGTGTTCGGCTCTGACGATCCAATTAGTTTGGAGACTGATTTAAGAGGTTATAAAGCAGCAACATCAATCTATACCTCCAAAGAAAGGCTTATGATGAACATCAATTATGGTTTGCGTTGGGGATGTCAAAAAATGATAGATACAGAACTGAGACTGCTCGTTTTTTATGTCAATAAAAATTCTGACAATTAATGGAGTACAAACACTTCCGTTGGCAAGTAATTGTTAGAATTTCCCTTATCATTCTTTTTGGCTACGGAGCTGTTTATGTGCTTACACAAACTCATTTTTGGCTTCTCTCCTTCTGGCTCGTTCTTGGACTTATAATCACACTTGTCAATCTGATAAAATATGTAGAGCGTTCAAGACGTGAACTAGCGAACTTTCTGTTAGCCATTAAGCAGCAAGATTTCAGCAATACATATCATTACAAGAAAGAATCTGACTTAAACTTTGCCTTTCATGAAATCAATCAGGTAATGAAGGCATTGCGAAATGAAAAAGCTTCTAACCTACTCTACCTCCAAACCGTAGTAGAACATATAAGAGTTGCGCTGATTTGTTTTGACAACGACAACAAAGTTCAGCTAGTAAACCAAGCAGCTAAGTCACTTTTTGGCAAGACTTTCATTACATCTTTAAAATCAATTCAAAGACTATCTTCCGACCTTGTTGAAGTAATACAAGAATTAAAAAGTGGAGAAAAGGAATTGATCAAGGTGAACATTGAAGGAAGATTAATGAACCTATCTGTATTAGCCACTGAATTCAAACTTCAGGACCAAGCTTTTAAACTTGTCTCTTTTCAGGATATCAAAAGTGAACTTGAAGCAAACGAACTCGAATCATGGCAGAAACTAATTAGAGTTTTAACCCATGAGATCAAAAATTCAGTAATCCCGATTTCAACACTTTCAGATGTAATTCTTCAACTCATTAAGGATGAATCTGGAGTTACAGATTTGTCTAGACTGGATAATGAAGGTGTTGAGGATTTGGTTGGTGGATTAGAAACTATTGAAGCCAGAAGTAAAGGATTAGCGAACTTTGTAACTACTTATGATCAATTGACAAAGCTTCCAAAGCCTCAAATTCAAGCTGTCAGTGTTATCAAAGTACTCAACAACCTTAAAAATCTATTTAAGCTAGACGTTGATCAAAAGCAATTGACATTTTTGATAGATTGTGATAATGAATTGGAAATACAGGCAGACCCCGACCTGATAGATCAGGTTCTTATTAATTTAATTAAGAATGCTATAGAAGCACTTGAATCTACAAGTTCACCTACCATAAACATTATAGCCAAAAAGACTGATGAAGGCATTCAAATCAGTGTATCAGACAATGGCCCTGGAATTTCAGATGAAATCGCTGATAATATCTTTGTTCCGTTTTATACAACTAAAGAAAGTGGTTCTGGTATTGGTTTATCGCTTTCTCGCCAAATCATGAGGCTTCATAAAGGAAGCCTAGAAGTACAATCTAAAAGTGGCTACGGCACCACATTCCTGCTTAATTTTTAAAATCAGATGCGTCATTAAGAGGTGGATATTTTATGTTAACATCCGTTAATATATTATGTTTGGCATCCAACTTGAAGTAACATTGCAACCTCAAACCGAGTCTTAGCCTAGTTACGCATTCAGTACAATAAGGACTTAAACAAATTTATATGAACAAATCGAAATTGACAATGCTGTTTATCGGCATGATTCTAACAACATCTGTATGGGCAATTAATCCATATAAATACACAGTTGACCTTACCAGAGTATCTGATGATAAGGTTTACGTGGAGCTGACTCCTCCAAAAATAAAAAAGAAAGAAATCACATTCTATCTTCCCAAAATTGTTCCGGGTACTTATGCCATAGCCGATTACGGTAGAATGGTATCTGACCTAAAAGCTTATGACAAAAAAGGCAGAGAACTTGAGGTTGAAAGATTAGATGACAACTCATGGAAAATCAAGAATGCCAAAAAACTAAGAAAGGTTTCTTACTGGGTTGAAGATACATATGACACTGAAAAAGAAGGGCCAGACATCTTTCAGCCGGCTGGTACCAACATAGAAGCTGGAAAGAACTTCGTAATCAATACTGCCGGTTTTTTTGGCTACTTCGAAGGCATGAAGAAACAGGAGTTTGAGCTAAACTTCATTAGAGAAGAAGGTTTTTATGGAGGAACTGGTCTTAAACCTGAAAAGGTAGGTTTGCCGGTAAGCGCATCTGTTAGTCTGGAGGGCAATACAGCTAGTGCAGCTAAGTTTATGGATAGGTTTAGTGTAGAAGACTATGATAGACTGATAGACTCTCCATTAATGTATAACAAAGCAGATACTGCTATTGTGAAAGTAGCCAATGCCGATGTTTTGGTAGCCAGCTACTCTCCTAATGGCAAAATCACTGCTAAAGAAATAGCAGGAAGTATTTCAGAAGTACTTAATGCACAAAGCGAATTTTTAGGTGGAAAACTACCTGTTGATAAATACGCTTTCATCCTGTACTTCACTGACCAACCAGTAACATCTTATGGAGCATTAGAGCATTCTTATAGCTCATTCTATTACATGCCAGAGTCTACAATTGATGTAATGGGGCAGCAACTACAAGATATTGCAGCACATGAGTTCTTCCATATTGTAACTCCGTTAAACATCCATTCCGAAGAAATCGGAAGTTTTGATTTTAACAACCCTAAAATGTCTCGTCACCTGTGGATGTATGAAGGCATTACTGAGTACTTTGCGGGTAGCGTACAAGTAAAGCATGGTCTAATTAGCCCAGAAGAATACCTTGGAGTTTTATCTAACAAAATGGTTACTGCTTCTCAGTTCAAAGATGAATTGCCTTTCACAGAATTGAGCCTTGGAGCACTGGAAGAGCATGCTGATCAGTATTTCAATGTTTACCAAAAAGGTGCTCTGATAGGAGCTGCATTGGATATCAGACTACGAGAGCTTTCTAATGGTGAATATGGCGTTCAGGATATGATGGCTGATTTATCAAAGAAGTATGGTAAAGATGTTTCTTTTAAGGACGATCAGCTTTTTGATGAGATAGTTAAGCTTACCTACCCTGAAATCAAAGACTTTATTGAGACTTATATTTCTGGCAAGACCCCTATTCCATACAAGGAGGTAATGGAAAAGGTGGGAATTGATTTGGTTACCGATGGTAGTACAAAGCAATACACATTAGTGATCAGTCAAAGTAATATTGCCATCAAACAACATGATGGAAAACCTACACTTGCAATTGGCAATGAAGATGCACTTGACGATATGGGAAGAGCGCTTGGTCTAAAGAAAGATGATATTCTTATTAAAATGAATGGGGAAACAATTCCGCCACTGGGCCCAGACATTAACGCATTCTTTGGTGAACAGTATCAGAAAATTTCCGGTGGTCTGGAAACAATGAGTATGACAGTGTTAAGAGATGTAGATGGAGAACTAAAAGAAGTTGAGCTTTCTGCTCCTAACAAACAAGTTGATGTTCCTAGTCCATTAACATTAAAATTCACTGAAAACCCAACTGAAAAGCAGTTAGCGCTTAGAAAACATTGGATTGGAAATAACTAATAAGGTTAGAAATAACCAACATTGACAAGAATTAAGAAAGCCAACTAAATTTGTTGGCTTTTCTTTTTGTTGGTCACACTTTTCACCTTCCAACTGTGCCCAATTCTTCCTATATTTTGATCTTATTTTTTAACTCATCAAAATGGATCAAAAAACTACTACTGACTCACGTAGGTCATTTCTTAAAACGCTGGGTTTTGCCGGTGCCGCATTCACAATCGTTCCAAGACATGTACTTGGCAAAGGATACACCGCCCCTTCTGATACGCTTTACCTTGGTGGTATAGGTGCTGGAGGTAAAGGCTTTTCTGATATGGCAGAATGCTCTAAAAGCCCTAATGCAAAAGTAATAGCTATTTGCGATGTGGATGACCGACAGTCTAAACGTGCACGCGAAAAATTTGAAGGCGCAGCTTATTACAAGGATTACCGCGAGATGTTGGATAAAGAAAGTGGTATTGATGCTGTTACTATCTCTACTCCAGACCATATGCATGCTATACAAGCCATGGCTGCTATGGAGCGCAAGAAGCATGTATATGTACAGAAACCGTTAACTCACGATATTTTTGAAGCCAGACAACTTACTGAAGCAGCTCGCAAGCACAAAGTAGTTACACAAATGGGTAACCAGGGGGCTTCTGGAGATGGTGTTAGAAAAATGCAGGAATATTATGATGCAGGCTTAATAGGTGAAGTACATACCGTGCAATGCTGGACTAACCGTGCCATCTGGCCTATGGCGCTGGAAACACCTACTAAAAAAGACAAGATTCCAAAAGGGTTAGATTGGGATTTATGGTTAGGAACGGCTGAAAAACGTGACTATAATGATGCCTACCTACCTTTTGATTGGAGAGGCTGGTCTGACTTTGGAACTGGAGCTTTAGGAGATATGGCATGCCATATAATGGATCCGGTATACAGAATTTTACCTATTCTATACCCAGACCAAGTGGAATGTAGTGCCGCTGATGCATATAAAGGAAAGTTTGAGACTACGGACTATCCAAAGAGTTTCCCTATAGCAAGTAAAATTCATTTGAATTACCCAAGAACAGATGGTAATGGAAACATAAAAGTTACCTGGATGGATGGTGGTTTAGTACCCGAAAGACCAGACGAGCTGGGTGATGATGAGGCGTTCGGCAACTGGGATGGTGGAGTACTCTTTATCGGCACTAAAGGAAAACTTCTAGCTGATTGCTACGGGGCTAACCCTAGGCTCCTTCCTTTGTCATTAAATGAGCAAATCTCAGTAAACGAAACAATAGCCAGAGTTCCTGAAGGACATTATGTACAATGGGTGAACGCTTGTATAGCTGGATTCGGAAATAACTATACAAGTTCATCTTTTGACTATGCTGGTCCATTTACTGAAAGTCTTCTTATCGGAAATCTTGCCTTAAAGGCTTATTTTGAAGTGGATCCGAATGCTAAAAACCAAGGCTTCTGGGGCGGTACCAAGTATTATGGAAGAAAGAGGTTACACTGGGATGCGGAAAACATGAAGGTGACCAATTTTGACCCTGCCAATAAATATGTAAAAAGAGAATACAGAACCGGCTGGTAAATTTTTCTCAACAATTAACCATTTAATATCACTATGGATCTTATGACAATAATTTTTATATGCGTTTTTATTGTACTGTTACTAGGAATCATAGTGGTACTAAAAAAGGGTTTCAACGAACTAATCAAAGGCCTTGAATCTATTAACAACAGGTTGGATAGAATCGAAAAAGACCTCAAGGATTAAATTACCTCCAATTAAATGGAAGAGAATTACCTGATAGATATAGCTAAGCAATTTGAATACTATAAACTTTTGGGAGAGAAAACTTTTGCCCAGTTAAAAGAGGATGATCTGTTTTGGCAATTCAATCCCGAAAGTAACTCTATAGCCATAATCGTTAATCACCTGTCAGGTAATATGCTATCCAGATGGACTAATTTCCTTCACTCAGATGGGGAAAAAGAATGGAGAAACCGCGATCAGGAGTTCGAAAATCTGATCAATACTAAAACTCAAATGCTGAAAAAATGGGATGAAGGCTGGAAATGCCTTTTTTATGCATTGGACAGTATCAATAAAGAGAACTTCAATACAACCATTTACATTCGTAACCAGGAGCACACCATTATAGAAGCATTCAACCGGCAATTAGCTCATTATGCTATGCATGTTGGCCAAATTGTTTATATAGGAAGAATGATACAAGGAAGTGATTGGGTTAGTCTTTCCATCCCCAAAGGGAACTCCAAAGATTACAACAAAAAGAAATTCTCAAAAGAAAAACATAAGGCACACTTCACGGATGATATTTTGAAAAATCGGCAATAGAACATCAATCACCCTCCTTTTTACTTGTTTTGTAGCTTCTTTTGCCAGCAGTATTCAACTCAATCTCTAAGTTTTTTCTTCACTTTTCAAACTTTTTAAACCTGAATTGGGTCTTAAGGTAGATTATATTATTTACAATTATATAATTGGTATAGCATGCTAAATCAATATTATTTACATTTATATGATTGATATAAAACGTTATGAAAGGTACATTTCTAGGAGAATTTGAAGAGGTAGTTCTACTTGCAGTTCTTGTAATTGAAGATGAGGAAGCCTATGCAAACACCGTAAGACGTGAGGTAGAGAAACATACAGGAAGAAGCATTAACCTGAGTGCTATTCACTCAGCACTTTATAGAATGGAGCGCAAAGGGTTTCTTAACTCAGAACTGGCAGCAGCAACACCTCGAAGAGGTGGTAAGAAAAAACGCTATTTCAAAGTATCTGGTCAGGGTACTAATGCACTTAACGAAGCAAGACGCGTGAGAGAGTCATTCTGGAAGCTGGTTCCCATTACCAAACTTCAAGGAGGAGTTAGCTGATGAAACCTCCAAAGCTCCCCCTACTCCTACTTCGATTGATTGCCGGAAGGCAAATCCTGGAAGAGCTCGAAGGTGACCTCTACGAAGATTTTCTAGACAATCTGGAATTAAAAGGCTATCGCAAAGCTCGCAACATATACATATGGACAGCCTTATGTTCATTACGTCCATACATTCTTATTCACAATAAAGAAAACAGAAAACTCAAATTTATCGACATGATCACTTACCACTTCAAAATGGCGATCAGGAATATGCTAAAGCATAAGACCTTTTCAGCCATCAACATTTCCGGACTGGCAATAGGCATTGCGAGCAGTCTGGCCATTTTACTTTTTGTTTTAGATCAATCTATCAAAGATGATTTCCTACCAAACAAAGACAGGATTTACAGACTCGAATCTTCAATAGAGAGGGCAGGAAAGATTGGTCATTCAGCCAGCCACCATGGGTACCTCATGCCAGCTATTGCAGACAACTTGCCTAGCATCGAAGCCTACGTGAGAATGAATAAGAGCAATGAAACAATTGTTAAAGACAATAATGGCAGTCCAGAATTAATTGAAGAAGACTTCATTTCTACAGATCCTGATTTTTTCAAAATCTTTGGTTTCGAAGCGATACTAGGCAATTCAAAAGAGTGGTTAAAAGAACCCGATGAAGTAATCGTTACAGAATCTGCTGCAAAAAGGCATTTTGGAGACACTAACCCAATTGGCAAAATCATCCAATTCAGTGATGAGTATACAAAACCAAAAAGAATAACGGGGGTTGTCAAAGATCCACCAGGCAATTCAAGTATTCAATTCGATTTTATAGCAACAACTGAAGGTCTTTTTCAACCTGATTTATCATTCAAATCAATGTTTAGTATGAGCACCCCTGTTTACATACTTTTAAAGCCTGAGATAGATCCCACCTACGTTTCTTCGAGAATTGCACCCGAATTAAAAAAACACACCGATAAGAAGAGTATAACTGAAAGTACTTATAAGCTTAGCAGCTTTAATGAACTCAAATACAATATTGAAGTATCCGATAAAATAGTTAAAGCTGTCGATAGAAGGGTTATTTATATGTTCTCTATCATTGCAATCTTCATCATTGCACTCGCCATTATCAACTACATTAACCTAACCAGTGCAAGATCCATACAAAGAGCTCAGGAAGTTGGGGTCAGAAAAGTATCCGGGGCAAGCAGAGGCACGCTTTTGAATCAATTTTTGATGGAGTCCTTTCTAACTTGTATCATTGCGCTTCCATTAGCCATTCTATTACTTGAACTCATTATTCCTTACTTCGAAATCATTCTTGAACAAAAGCTATTTTTCAATTACAAGACCAACCCTTTATTCATTGGAGCACTTCTTGGCGGTGTAGCTTTAATAGCTTTCATTGCTGGTTTCTATCCTGCACTCATTCTGTCAAGGTTTAAGTTATCTCATTTTATGAAGGGGAGTTTTGAACATAGCAGTAAAGGCGCCTTGCTCCGAAAAATCCTCGTAATATTTCAGCTTACCTTTTCAATCTCCTTAATTATAGGTGCACTGCTAGTTCAGAATCAACTCGAATTTATAAGAAAGAAAACCTTGAGTTACTCTCCAGAACATATCATAGTCGTAAAAGGTCATTTTGGACAATTCAGTAGGAACTATAAAACAATAAAGGAAAGAATGAATCAAGTTTCTGGGGTGACTAAAGTGTCTGTAGCCAGCGCAAGTCCAGGGGATGATTTCTATGGTTCAATGAGGACCAAGGCAATTCCTGTTTCTATAGTAAACTACTTTGTTGATGAAGACTACTTTGACATTTTCAACCTTAAGGTTACTGATGGCAGCAGTTTTAACCCTAAGGCAGATAGCCTCTCTTCACATGTAATGATAAATCAAGCTCTTGCTGGTGTATTGAAAGAAGAAAATCCTCTTTACTCTACTGCATACAGATTCAGAGGGCGAAACAATAGCAAGATTATCGGTATTGTTGAAGACTTTCATTTTGAATCTCTTCATAGTGAGATAAGGCCAGTTGTAATTTCTCCGGCTAGCTCAATGACTCCTGCACTCTCTCAATTGATTATCAAGGTTGAAACAGAAAGCTTCGATCAGGTTGTGAGTGATATTGAATCTATTTGGAATGAGTTCCATCCACTGGACATATTCAATTACCAATTTCTTGATGATAAGCTCGACAGACAATACTCTGCCGAATATAAGCTCTCCAAAATATTCGGACTGTTTACCATGCTTGCCATCTTTATTTCCTCCTTAGGTCTGTTTGGACTTTCTACCCACATAGCTCAAGTAAAAGTGAAAGAAATGAGCATAAGAAAGGTACTTGGAGCATCTTTTCATCAAATCATTGTATTACTGGGTAAGCAGGTCTATTTACTGGTTGCAATCTCAAGTTTAATTGCCATACCAATAGCTTATTATTCCATAAGTCAATGGCTTCAGGATTTCGCCTATAGTGGCGGTATATCCAGCTGGGCTTTTGTATTAACTCTGGGCATTTGCATTGCGCTAACCAGTCTTACAACAGGATGGCATACGATTAGAACGGCACGAACAAACCCTGCTGAGTCATTAAGAAATGAGTGATTTTTGAAAGAACTTCTGTTCATAAAACTGCCTGAAGAGTAGCATTATTTATCGCTATTCTTCAGGCAGTTTATTTTTTTAATGGTTTGCAAACCTTGCCGTTAGTGCAAAACCTTAGGCCTCCTTCCCTACTTTTTTTTAACTTCCGATACATTCAACCTTGAATCACAATGAAACGATTAATCCTAATTGTGCTGATGGCCTCTTCATCGGCCATATATGCTCAGGAAGTTCGAAAGCTTAAGCCTAAAACATGGCCTGAATCAGACAATGACACTACTTATTATACCGTTTCGGGAGAAAGACATGGTGTCAGTTTTTTCAACCAGCATCAACACCCTGAGGTAGAATATACTCCAGGTGATGTACTGACTTTTGATAAATATCATACTGTGGATGTGATGTATCACTGGTATAAGAAATGGGCAACTCAATACCCGGAAATAGTAGATTTATATGAGGTAGCTACCAGTTACGAAGGCCGACCTATTTTACAAATAACCATTACCAATAAGAAAACTGGTAAAGACACTGATAAGCCAGCAGCCTATTTTGAAGGAGGCCGTCATAGTGGTGAAATCACCAGTAGTGAGTCGATTCTCTGGTTAACTAAACACTTGCTGGAAAACTATGGGAAGGATAATGCAATAACTGAGTTAATTGACACAAAGACTATCTATCTAAGACCACAGAACAATCCTGATGGTAGTAATTTGTATCTACATACCGCCCAACGAAACAGAAGCAGTGTTCGTCCACATGATAACGACCGTGATGGTTTGCTGGATGAAGATGATGAAGAGGATTTGGATGGGGATGGTATTATGTATCAAATCCGTAGAAAAGCTAAAAAAGGAGAAAAAGGCACACATACACTTGATGAAAGAGATCCTTCGGGTCGTTTGATGAAACGTGTATCTGAAGGCGGAGATTACTTTGTGTATTCAGAAGGCATCGACAATGATGGTGATGGTCGCTTCAATGAAGATGGTATTGGAGGGCTCGACTTGCATAGAAACTATCCTGAAAACTGGCGTCCGGATACCGGCTTAGACGAGACTGGCCGTGGCTATACGCAGTATGGAGCAGGTGCCTACCCCACATCTGAGCCGGAGTCCAGATCAATTGTACTATGGATGCTAACACATCCTAACATATCTGTTGCCAATTCAATGGATACAAGGGTTCCGATGCACCTTCGACCACCTTCAACATCAAAGAGTACGGATAGAATGTATCCTGAGGACCTTGCCCTTTACGAACATTATGATAGTATAGGATTAAGCATTACCAACTACCCCTGGGCTGGAGATGTTTATGAAACCTATAGTACGCGATATAAAATCAATCGAACAACTGGTGATCCATTAAAGCCAAACCCACTTTTTGGCCATGGCCCAGATTTTGGGTATTTCTATTATGGAGCCATCTGGTACGGTGATGAACTGTGGAACAATGGTGCCATGAAAGATTATAACAACGATGGTGTTTATGATAATTATGATGGTTTACGCTGGGATGATGAAGAAAATCAAGGAAGAGGTTTCAGGGAATGGGAACCCTTTACTCACCCAACTCTCGGAGAAGTTGAAATTGGAGGCTTCCACCCTAAGTTTTTTAGTCAGAACGGACCTACATGGCAACTAGAAAACTGGGCCAAAAAACAGGCATTGTTTAATCTGGCCATGGCACTGGATTTACCTCAAATCACATTAGATAATGTGGATGTTACCAAAAAGAACCGCAATACCTATTCTGTAAAAGTAACTTTTACCAACACAGGACGCTTACCAACTGCGCTAAAACAAGCACAGTTAGTTAAAATTGTCAGAGAGGACCGTGTCCAATTACAGTTTGATAGTGAATTGACCAAAGGGAAAAAGGATGCGAAGGTTCAAGTATTAAGTCCTAAACTGTATGATAAGACAATTTATTTGGACCGTACATTACCTGGGCAAACGCAAACTGCTACTTTCGAAGTAAAACTCAATAAGGTCGATGGTGTTAGGGCTAAACTAAAGATATTGTCAACACGAGGTG
This sequence comes from uncultured Roseivirga sp., assembly GCA_947493005.1. Taxonomy (GTDB): domain Bacteria; phylum Bacteroidota; class Bacteroidia; order Cytophagales; family Cyclobacteriaceae; genus Roseivirga. The sequence goes on along the minus strand of CANLOY010000004.1, from coordinate 322,863 downwards.
GATACATCGAAAAAGAAGTCATCATAGGTAAGCCAAAAGAATAATATCATCATAAAAGCTTTGGCAGGTGAAGATAAACTTCACTTGCCTTCACCTCTTCTCTTCAAATGGTTTATTGGCAAATAATATAATCAATATATCTATGTATGTTAATTATAACATGTATTAATTAAAAATAAAGGAAGAACCTCTTCTTCCTTCAATGCTCCAGACCTAAAAGACTCTGGAAATGTTAAAACCAAAATGTATATCTCCATTAAAAAGCTCTCCACGAGTTTCTGTGATAAATGCTCGTTCGGCAAGAGACCTTGAATTTGTAAAATTAATATGGAACACATGGCCTCCCGTTTCTATCTCTATTCCAATTCCTACTGAATCTCTAAAATCAGCCCCTGGACCTTCTTCAGTCAGGCGGTAAAAGTACTCTGCATTCAGCGCCACTCTTGAAGACAGTTTCATCCTTCCACCAAAACCCAAAGCCAAAATATCATTCTTCTGATTATCTAATACTTTATTGCGATGCACATATGTAGGTGAAATCTGTAACGAAAGATTTTCATTCACCTTTCTAGCCACCAAAATCTGATGAGTATAGGACACTTTAGAGTTAAAGTCATCTTCTGCGAAATCAAAATTGTCTGCCGTCCTGATTGCTATATTACTGAAACCAGTAAGTGTTACAGGTGTATTTACCTTTCCTGTCGACTGTCTCAGTAAATTATATTTCACAAAACCTTCATAAACCTTTCCAAGGGAATTTCTGCTAAGCCCGGCTGTGATTCTATCTGACAAACCATACTCAAAGGAGAACCTAATATTAGATACATCAAGACCGAAAAGGTCATCTACTCCACTATTCAGTCGTCCAAACCTGTGAGAAATAAGAAACTCTAATTCTCCTGTTTTTCTTGTAACTACAGTGTGACCATTAACCAAGCGCTGCCCCTTAAAAGTAGCAGTAGCAAAGTTCACTTCTTCTTCTTGTTCTTCATTTAACAAATCCAAAAGGTCATCCTGGGCGCGCAAACTGAGGTTAAATACTATCGATAAAATTAATAGTGTTACAATCTTCTTCATCATACTCATTTATAAGGCTCGTAATCGAAAGTAGCAGTTACTTCTACATCTTCAGCTATGTTTCTCACTACGACTTTTGGGATTTTGATTTTATAGTCTTTCACCTTAACCTGAAACTTTACACTTCCCGATAATTTTCCGCCAGCTACTGTCAGGCTCGCTTTTGTTTCGACTGGTTTTGTAACTCCATGAATCGTTAAATCACCTTTAACGTCCAATTCATAAGTCCCATCTTTCATACTTTGTAGATTTGCCGGTACCTCAAAATTTCCTTTAAAAGTGGATTTCGGGTACTTACCAGACTCCATGTAGTTTTCGTTAAAATGCTCTTGCATTAACTTCTTTTCAAACTCAAAAGCTTTGATCAACATATCCACCGCAATTTGTCCCTTCGAGAGGTCTACAATACTGAGTGCTTTGTTGTTATGTGCTTCTATATCTTCTAAAGGTGCATGTGAAAAGAATTTAATATGTCCTTTTCTCGTTAGATAGCGATCCTGTGCCTGAACAGCTACTGCTCCAAAAATGAGTATAAGTGTGATTAGTATTTTTAGTGATTTCATTGTTTTCTGGTTATGAGTTAAAGAGTTGTTTAAGGCTTTATTATGATTGATCTGTTCAATTGTATTTCCATTAATAGAACACCTATGTACTCGCCTTTTAAAGTCACTTCTGAATTTAGTCGTAGTCCTAATTGATCCTGATCAAGGTCGGTTTCCATTGTACACCTTATAGGGCTAAACCCATCAGTTTTAAGGCTAATTATAGGTTTGCTGTTCTCAGGAAATTCTATATCAGACACCAAGCCATTTACCTCAACAACCTTGTTGAGGTACTTGGCATTTGCACCATTCTCGTCCTGTTCGAATTCAGTATAAAACGCTATTGCATTTACTTTGAATTCGGCATCAAGTCTTTTCATCGAGGGTGCTGTTCGCAAAAAGTTGTCCCAAACAAAGTAGGCTGCTATCAGGCCAACTATGAGGGCAATAATTAAAAAGTTCTTCTTCTTCATAATGTTTTAATTTCCTTGTGCTCCATCATTGACCCAGCAGGCAATGTTGGCAATTTCCTCGTTGGACAGGCTCCTACCACTAGAAGATGGAGGCATAGTTCTCGCGCTAGTTCTAGCTCTAATTCTACCAGAACGACCTGTTATGTTAGAATCATTTCTAAAATCAGGGGAAATGGTACCATCATGGCATCCTGAAACCGCGCAATTAGTCTGAACTAATGTTCTGATCTGACCGAAGGTAACAGTAGAACGTACCTGAGCTTGTATTTCAACTTCACATCCACTGGCATCCCTTACAATAACTGTATGATCGCCTACACCTATTGAACTAAAAGTGGCAGAGGATTGAAAAGAGCCGTCATTTAATTTATACTGATATGGCTGAACACCATCCGTTGCAGTAACTTGAATAGTGCCACTCGGTGTGTCGCAATCACTATTGGTACTGGCTAATGTAGCATTTACTCCATCTTGATTTCTTACCTGCACATTAACCTCTACTGAACAGTCCAATCCGGTATCTGTTACCGTTATTGTATAACTACCGGCCAATAGGCTTTGAAATATTGCGGATGTTTGTGCACTACCAGTACCCAATTGATAGGTATAATTACCTGAGCCTCCTGTGACAGCAACCGTAAAGCCTCCATCTGCTTGCCCGCAATTGGAACCGTTTTCGTTTTCAATGGTAATATTTAGTTCTGTATTACAGTCAACGTCTTTTGGAATTGGCTCCTTTTCTGAAGTGCACGACCAAAAAATCAAACTAAGGGAAACTGCAAGAGTAAATTTTATCAATTTCATGAATTATAGTTTTATCGGTTGCCCCCAATACCCTGGGGCAATACATAAGGCTGCGTGTGGTTGAAAAATATTTTCCATTTCATCAAACCAATGATTAATTAGCCTAAAGTATAATCCTTAGGGTTAACCTGAATTTCGGTAATCGAAACCATTAGAAGTTAATCAAAAAGATTATTTGTTGTAGTTAGGCTTAAAACAAAAAAAGAGCACAGGTAATGAATTGCCTTAAGAAAAGGTATACCTAAAGAATAGCCAAGCCATCCAGCCGGAAGCAATTAGCTTCATCAGTACTCCTGCAACAAAGCCCAGAAAGGCTCCAAAAGCAGCTCTCAATGCTTCCTTATTCGTTGCTTTCCCTGTACTCATTTCACCTAGAAAGGCTCCTATAAAAGGCCCTAGAATAATACCGAAAGGTGCAAAAAAGAGTCCAACAATAAGGCCTATGGTACTCCCCCAGACTCCCCTTTTACTACCTCCAAATTTCTTGGTCCCATAAACAGGTATTACGTAGTCCAAGGCAGTCACGCCAGCTGCAACCAGCCCCCACAACCATAGTGTATCTGAATCAAACGGTGACTTTTCAGTCCATTCCAAAAGCAGTAAACCTAAAAAACTAACAGGAGGACCTGGAATTATTGGAAGGAAGCATCCAAGTATCCCTACAATCATACAAATTGCCCCTAATATGATTAACAGAATATCCATTCATTATTGTTTTTGACCAATGATAAAGATGCCTAAATTTCATTGATTTAAAAAAATGGAGCTCAGAAAACAATTATTAAAAGAACATTCTAAAGAGAACACAAACATTATTGTTTCTCACATACTAGACAACCCTGCTCTTGTTGACGAATTGATGGATATATTTCTTAATGAATCGTATCGACTGATTCAAAGGTCAGCTTGGGTTGTAGGAGAAGTTGGAAGAGCTTCTCCGCAGCTAATCAAACCATTTATTCCACAAATGATAGCTAACCTGAAGAAAGAAGATATTCACGTTGCAGCAAAAAGGAACACAATGCGGTTTTTTCAGGAGGTTGAAATTAATGAGGAGTATTGGGGGGAACTTCTGGATGTTGCTTTAACATTTCTAGGGTCAAATGAAGAGCCGGTGGCTGTGAAAGTATTCTCAATGACAGTAGCATATCACATTGTAAAGCAAGTGCCAGAGCTTAAAGAAGAGTTAACTATAATAATTGAAGATCAACTGCCATATGGATCTGCTGGTTTTAAAAACAGAGGGCAGAAAATCATTTCTGCCCTGAATAAGTTATAACTACCTTTCTGCTTTGTATTTATCTTTTACCTTATCGGCAAAGAGCTTCTTAAACTTTCTCACTTTAGGAACAGCTACGTTAATTATATAGGGGTTCCCGGGGTTAAGTTCGTAGTAGTTTTGATGATAATCTTCTGCTAACCAAAACTTATCATAAGCTTCTACTTCTGTCACTATTCTCTTCTTATACTTCCCTGATTTATTGAGTTTCTCTATGATCTCAAGTATAGCCTTCTTTTGCTCACCATCATGATAGAACACAGCCGATCTGTATTGCCTGCCTTTATCGGGTCCTTGAGCATTAAGCTGTGTAGGATAATGTGTTGCAAAAAAGATATCCAGAAGTTCCTGATAGCTGATAATCTTGGAATCATAATAGACTTGAATAGCCTCAGCGTGAGTAGTCTTTCCATAGCTTACTTGTCTGTAAGTTGGGTTTTCTTCTTTCCCTCCAGTATAACCTGAAACGACATCTTTAACACCCTCAACTCTCTCAAATACTGCCTCTGTACACCAAAAGCAGCCTCCTGCAAATGTTGCTATAGCTTCACCACTGTTAATTTCATCCAAAAAAACCTGTCTGGTCCTACTTTCCTCAGCACAAGAACTTACTGTGAAGTTCAAAATCAAAGAAACCAATAAGGAATATACGCCCTGCATATCTAATAACATTTGTATGAGCTAACCTAACGGTTTATAGAATCAAAAAGTTTTTACAGGTCGTCAGCTAAAATGCTTTTAAGGTCAGCTGGTGAATAATTAATTGACTTTAGGGTTTTGTTATCTCCCTTTCTGTAAACGAGGTAGTGTCCGTCAGACTCCTCAATGTAGCTTTCCGTTCCATCTTTATCCATATAGTGCTTCATGGTGGCTTCAGCTTCCTCCATGGCCTTACATGTCTTACTCATATTAGACCTTTGCACTTCGTCAAACAGAGCTTTGAACTTATTGCCCAATCCAAATTCCAATATCGCTCCGGAAAGTACATATTGAATATCCGCCAAGGCATCTGCAACCTCAACTATATCTTTGTCAGCAATAGCTTCTTCCAGCTCCTTGAGTTCTTCAGCAATCAACGATACTCGTAAATTACAGCGATCTTCAGAAGGAATCTGAGGCTTATTTAAAATGGGGTGTTTAAATGTTTTGTGAAATTCAGCAACGCTGTTTAGTGGTTTTGGTTCTTCCATAATTCAAATAAAAAGGCCTGATAAAATCAGGCCAATGTTAACGAAATATTTTGTTCAACTGAATTACTAATTGTCTTTTTTAAACTTTGGAGGCTCTTCTCCTTCAGGTACAAAGATCAAGGCAGCTGAGTTCAAACAATATCTCTTTCCTGTTGGCTGTGGACCGTCATCAAAAACATGCCCTAAATGGGAACCACTCTTACTATCTACTACCTCCCATCTAATCATACCTAATGAAGTGTCCTTTACCAATTTAATAGCACTATCTGATATAGGCTTCCAAAAGCTAGGCCAGCCTGAATACGAATTATACTTTGTCTCTGAACTGAAAATAGGCTGTAAAGAAGCGGCCGAATAATAAGTACCTTTTTGGTAAAACTTGTTGTACATACCTGTTCCGGCTCTCTCAGTTCCTTTTTCCCTTAAAATATGGTACTGTTCTGGAGTAAGTCTTTTCTTCCACTCTTGCTCCGAAAGTTGAATTTCATATTTGATCTTATCATCTTGCTCGATCTCCTGAGCTTGAACATCTTCGCCTCTAAAGGTCAAGAGACTAGTCAATAATATGACAGTCAGTCCCGTTAGTAATAATACTTTCGCCTTCATCTCTTTTTTATTTGCTAACCTTAAATACGATCAAAAGGTTTAGTAAGGATTCGAAAATCAGGAAAATTGTCTATTAAGAGATGTCTTGCTGACAATAGGTTCAGCAGATAGCTGATGATTTGATGTATTTAAACCAAAAAAACTAATAGTAGGAATTTTAACAGTCTTCCAGGGTTTAATTATTCCAAAGGCTTTCTTTGATAATAAATCTGCCTTTAATCTTGTTTTGGCGTGTAGAGGTTTACTCTTGTCATAAGACACAACAGAAGAACCTTCAACGCTCATAACTCTTTTGATCTCTTCATACACGGTTTCTTGATCTTTCTTCTCATAATGATTGATAAAATCAAGTGATAGCATAGAACTAACAGCATTATCGGTTATAGGCAGATGCTCCTTATCACAAAGGATCATTAATGTTCCTTTTTTAAGATCATCTTTTACCAGCTTCATTTTTCTGATCGAAAAATCAATATGTATATTTTGATCAAAATGAGCATTAAAAAGGATGTTATGAATTGCATCAATATCACAAGAGCCAATGCTTACGAATAGCTTACCAGATTTTGAAAAACCAGGTTTAAACTTCTTCAACTCTTCTGAAGAGCACACTTTGAAAGACTCTGAAACTGAATTTGTTCCCTCCATCATACGTATGCCATATTCCTTTTCAAATTCTTCAATTCGGGTTGAATCGGCTCTCTTCAGGTAATTGCTGGTTCTGTTTTTGGAAACAATTGCCGTCTCTCTTTTTAGGTAGAGTATATCTTCAATAATTGGGTAAACGTAGGTTTTTTGCTCGGAAACGAGCGCCCTACTTAGAGGTGCTGAAACTTGCGCTCCAGGGTAAAAGTATAATTCTCCACTGGCTATTTTGGAGTTAACGCCTTCAAGTTCTTCTTCCGAAAGGTAACGTAGCTTTCTACCCGTGAATGGGCAGATCAAGAAATCGTAGTCAGCAGCCTCTTGAAACATAATCCATCTTTTGATACTAATATGATTGAGTAGTCAAAAACCCTACCAAACAGGATAAAATGGTTTTATTTGATAGATTATGCTTAGGAGAAAGACTTATCATTCCCAATATAGGAATGATTTATATAGATTAGAAATATGAGATGGTTTCTCAGTCTGAAACCACAATCTTTTTGTGACCAGCCATTAATGCGCTAGAAAACACAAGTTCTTTGCTCACATCGCTTACATTGTTCACATATTTTCTAATTCTCTTTGAAGTCTTAATTGACCGCTGCTGAATAGACTCTTCAGCATATTTCAGAAACTTCTCTCCAAGTTCTTTAGTTTTTTTCATAGGTGTTTTTTCTAATATTCTTATAACATCGGTTGACCTCCCGATGTTTCATATAAGTTACATTCATTCCGATAATTATTCAAACGGAAATTTATATTTACGGTTGGTAATTATCCACACATTAAATACAACTCAGCCATCTTTCACCCTAAACAGCTGAAAATTAAAAGGTAAGTATTTCTCGTTTTTCTTTGTACTGGTTCACGATCCTATGAACTTCAGGATTATCCGGATAAGTTTTAATTACATCTTTGATGTACTCCAGAGAATCTTCAGATTCATTTACGTCAAAAAAGCCAAAACCTTTGTACACTCCTTCTTCAATCAAAACAACACTCCTCTCTCCTGTAGTTCTACCGTTTCCGAACAAACAGTAGGTATTCTTAACATCATTGATCAACTCCAGTGCTTTCTCAAATCGTTGTTTCAATGCTTCTTCGTCCGAACCTTTAAATGAATAGCCAAAATATTTCATCATAGAAGCGGGAAGACTGCATAACTCAGGATCCAGATTGTGCTCTTTAACAAACTGAATCAGAAATGTTCGCGCTTTATCAAAAGAAGTAAATGACCTGATTGGAATATGTCCACGTTGAACCTTACCGATTGATAAGCGGTGAAAACCTCTTGAGTCTTGATAGTGATATAACCCAAACTTGGAAGATGGATATTTCTGGGCTTTATTGAACTGAGGAAACAATCGCTTGATTTCGTATGACTCAAGCAAAAAGGCAATCATCTCATCCCCACAAAGCTCAAATGAAATACTATGTATAAGATCCTTTAAGCCCTGCTTATAGATTACATCCGTTGCCGAGAAATGGTTCCTAATTCGTGCCTTAATACTATTGGCTTTGCCTACATAAAGTACCTTTCCATGCTCATCATGAAAGTAATAAACGCCAGTTAGTTCAGGTAACTCTTCAAACACTTCTTTGGCTAGGTTGGGTGGTAAATCGGCTTCTTTTGAATTTCGCTTTAAAAACTGGTCGATCTGTCCGGAGTCATTAGCCAGCAATAAATCCATTAACTCAGCTGTTGCCCTAGCATCGCCCATAGCTCTATGTCTAGCACTGTTCTCAATGCTGAAATGTTCGCTTAACCTCCCCAGGCTATATGATTTTAATCCCGGGAAAATTTTACGGCTAAGTCGTACCGTACAAAGTTTGTTTAGGTTAAAAGTGCCACCCAATTCCTGAAACTCCTTTTTAATAAAGGAGTAGTCGAAGTTCACATTGTGGGCTACAAACACATTTCCTTCCAACAGTTGGTAAACTTCCTTGGCTATTTCATAGAATTTGGGAGCATTCATGACCATTTCGTTGGAAATACCTGTTAAAGAAGTGATCCCCATTGGTATCCCACACTCCGGGTTAATTAAGGATTGAAACTCGTCTACTACCCTCTTACCATCATGAATTAAAATGGCTATTTCGGTGATCTTGCCATAGGCGGCCGAACTCCCAGTGGTTTCTATATCAACTATGGCATACATAGAAATGAAATTAGAAAACTATCCGATGTTTTATTTATTCACAGAGAAAATAAATGAGTTTCAGAGAGAGTGATTTTATAAATATTTAAAAATCAACATATATAAATATCTATTTATTTTTATTTTTAAATATTTGAATTGCATAACTTATTACAACCACCATTAAGCAACCAAGTGCATTATACCATAGAAAGCCCATTTTAAAGATTCCCGCTTCTCCAATGGTATTTAGATAGTGAATAAGAATTATCAATAGTTGACTTAGTACTGCACCAATAAACACAGCATTTGCTCTAATTTGTTTAAAGAAGAAGGCAACGACAAAAATGCCCAGTACAGTAGGGTAAAAAAGTGAACCGATCAGGTTTACTGCCTGAATAAGATTTTCAAACAATGAAAGTGTTGAAGCAACAATAATAGCCAAAACACCCCAGGCGAGTGTAAACATTTTGGAAGATTTGAGGTAATGCAAATCATCTCCGTCCTGTTTGATTTTTCGCTTGTAAAAATCTATGGTTGTAGTACTTCCAAGGGCATTTAGCTCCGATGAAGTTGAGGACATTGCAGCGGAAAAAATCACGGCAAACAACAATCCAACAATCCCGACTGGTAATACATTCATTACATAAGTCATAAATATGTAATCTTTATCATTGGTCTCAGCTCCAGGAACTGCAGTAGCTATCATTTCTTTTGCATGCTTTCGAATGGTATCTGAATTGGCCTGCATTTCATTAACCAACAGTTGAGCCTCTCTAATTGCTCTTTCATCTTCTGAGTCTACTGCTGTTGTAAGGTGGTTAACCGCTTCTAGCTTGTTTTGAAAAGCTTCTTCATACTCACTTTCTAATTCCCTGAAGTCTTCGGCATACTCTGTTTGGTAAACCTGTTCTTTAACCGTTTCATTGAAGAATACTGGGGGTTGATTGAATTGATAAAAAACAAAAACCATCGCCCCTATAAAAAGTATGATGAATTGCATGGGCACCTTCAATAAGCCATTCATCATTAAGCCTAAACGGCTTTCTGACAAGGATTTTCCCGATAGGTATCTCTGTACTTGAGATTGGTCTGTACCGAAATATGCCATAAACAAGAAGACCGCCCCAGTAATGCCTGACCAGAAATTATATCGATCATTGAGGTCAAACTCAAAATTTACCACGTTGAGTTTCCCCATTTTTCCTGCCACTTGCAAAGCATCACCAAAACCAACACCGCCAGGCAAGGAGGTAATTACTAAATAACCAGCTAAGATCATCCCTCCCATCATTATGGCCATTTGTGCTTTCTGGGTTTGGGTTACTGCTTTGGTTCCTCCAGAAACGGTATAAATTATCACTAGCACACCAATGATCACATTGGTCATTTTGAGGTCCCAGCCCAGCAGAGAAGAAAGTATTATTGATGGAGCATAAATAGTAATACCTGCCCCAAGTCCTCTTTGAATAAGGAAGATGAAAGCCGCAAGCATCCTTGTTTTTACATCGAAACGAGTCTCGAGGTATTGATACGCAGTATATACTTTTAGCTTATAATAAATGGGCAAAAAGAATACTGCAATCAGTATCATGGCTATTGGCAATCCAAAGTAGAATTGAATAAACCGCATACCATCGGTATAAGCTTGGCCTGGAGTAGACAGAAACGTAATAGCACTTGCCTGGGTGGCCATAATGGACAAACCAATGGCCCACCATTTTACATCGCTACCTCCGCGGATGTAACCATCCATATCTTTAGTTCCTCTGGATTTCCATACCCCGTAGGCTACAATGGAAATCAGCGTACCGAACAGTACAATCCAATCTATATTGCTCATGAGTAATATTCTGTGAAGAGGTAAAACAACAAGATTAAGATACCCAAGACAACTATTAAAAGTCCGTACATCTTAGGCCATGAGTTGAAGAAAGGAGGTTTGTCTTCTTGCATCTCTTTGGAGTCGTTGGTCATCATTTATTGTTTTCTATCGAATTCAATCTAGCATTTTTTGGTTTCTCCTGACCAACTGAAATCATATTAGTGAATATTCTGAATGCTCCCGGTACTCCTGCCGGTAACTCTCTGAACCAGGAGTAACCAGAATATATGAAGTATCCCTCGCCATACTTTGCTACTAGCAAACCTCCATTTTTCGGGCTTTCTCCAGGGTCATTGCTCGAAAGAATTGGTGTGTACTTTGAATCCCATTTATTTGGAAAGTAAAGTCCTCTTTCCTGAACCCAACCTTCAAAATCTTTAGAGGTGATCTTATTCGGTCCGTTTATAATGGGATGATTTGGTTCCAGTATTCTAACATTCGCCTCTTCAACAGTAACCCTATCTCTTGATATCTGAAATGGATAAGGACCAATTGCAGGTTGATTTCTCATGGAAGTATTGTACTGTGTTATCACAGTGCCCCCAGATTTCACATATTCCATCAGACGTGGCTGCACCACATTCATGCGTTCTATTGTGTTATAAGCTCTTACACCCACAATTACTGCATCAAATGCATTTAATGCCTCAGCAGTAATATTATCAGGATCCAACATGGTAACACTATAACCGATTTGTTCAAGACTTTCAGGAATAGCATCTCCTGACCCCATGATATAACCTATATATTGATTGGTTCTTTTTATATCAACACGAACTACTTTGGTATTACTTTTTGGAAATATAGTCTGGACAGGAATATGATCGTATTCAATTAGCTTAAGTCCACGGTCATAGGATTTTCCATTATAGGTGGCCTGAACGCCAATGTAAGCTTCTTCTGAGTTTTGAGGGGGTAGAACGCTGAAAACAGCAGAAAATTCCTGATTCTTGTTTTGGAGATTATAGCTCACAGATGTCGGGTTCGACTTCCAACCCTTAGGCAAATTTAACCTCACCTCTCCATTAACATTTGTTCGTCCCGACCTTACTACTACATTGACTGTTTTGGGTTCGTTATCTGGAAAAACCAGCACACTTTCCTTAATATTTGCCATAACGGAAGGAGTAATAACAAATGGTCTGTAGAACTCACCTTTTACTCTATCATTCCTTTTAAATATGACATCAGTTGTATAGGTGTATGGTTGTCCGCTGATCTCAAGTTCAAAAATAGCTTTCAGAGCGGCAGGATTTTCGGCTAAGCCAATCTTGTTTTGATCACCTACACTATACATGCCCAAAGACGCTTCTTCTGCTAACCAGTAAGGCTGAGAATACGGATGGTCAGGCTTGATTCTAAGTGTGTCGTTTTCTCGTATTCTTATGTTGTTCTTTAACTCTTTATTAATCTGAATTTTCTTACCCGTACCTGGAACCTCAATAGACTTAACAGTGGCATTGACTCCTGATCTGTTAATAACTTCATAGAAGAAAGGAACTTCTTCTCCAGGGACAGCGCTATAAGCTCTTGCTGCGACCTCCAGGTAAAGCCCCATAGCAGACTTTATGATCAGGTCAATTTCTTTGAGTTTTACATTTTTCCAGTACTGATCTTCAATTTTTAAAATACCTGCTCTGGCTTCCATTAAATCCGGAACTATGGCCGAAGGGCTCTCCATACTGAATTTCCGATTGGCACGTTCGATTATATTCTGAATCGATTTTCCACCCTTTACTCTACCCCATGTCTGATCTATATTTTTGAAAACATCGCCTTCAGGTGCATCACCTTTCCAATACATCAAATACTCCTTAAACTCTCCTCTATTTCCTGTGCTTCCAAACCCTTGAGACTTATGCTGACTTCTACTTATAGCCGAAATCTCATCATAAGATTTACCCAGAAGCTCATTGTAAGCACCTAAGTCTAGCGTATAGAAACCCTTCTCTCCATCGTGATCTGAACTAAAATTTGCCCTTCCAAAATTGTATGTATTCCAATAAAGCCCCTTAGGCTGCCATGGTTCAACATATTTTAGTTGTTCAGGAAAAACTGTTGGATCATTTGCAATATCAAATGCTTCTAAGGCCAATAATGCTGATGCGGTATGGTGGCCATGCATTCTACCTCCTGGAACTCTCGTTGAATCAAAACGAGTAATGATTACATCTGGTCGGAACCTTCTGATATTCCAGACTACATCTGCCAGTGCATCATTTTTATCCCAGGTATTGAATGTTTCGTCAGGATCTTTAGAAAAACCGAAGTCATTCGCGCGTGTAAAGAACTGTTCTCCACCGTCCCTTCTTCGTGCGGCAAGCAACTCCTGAGTTCTAATAATTCCCAAATATTCTCTGATTTCTGTTCCTACAAGGTTCTGTCCACCATCTCCTCTGGTCATAGCCATATAGGCCGTTCTGAGTTTTCTCTCATTAGCCATATATGCAATGAGTCTGGTATTTTCATCATCTGGGTGTGCTGCTACATATAATACTGAACCCAATACTTCCAGCTTGTTCAACGCCTGCTTTATTTCAGCGGCATTTAGCTTTTTAGGTGCTTGGGCGAGTGCGTAGTTTTGAATATTGATTAGAGATACTAAAAGAAGAATTTTAGTTGTGAATTTCATAAGTCTCGTTGGGCTGATGCTTTTTCTACGGATACGAATATAGGAAGTTGTAATTTCTAATAAACTGATGGTTTTGTGAGCGGTGAAATGAAAAGGGGTTGCCACTCCTGGCAACCCCTCAGATCAAAACTCAAAACAACAATTTATCTTCTATACAATACTGTATTACAGAAATCGGTAATGTTTCCTCTGGAGAATGTGTCTTCCACTGAATATGTCAGGTATATGTCACCATTCTCTCTTCTTCCTGTTCCTTCAACAATGTAACCTCCTATTATTTGCCGGGGTATAGTAATTCTGTTACCTACCACTTCACCGAAGATTTCAATGTCTACAGCATAAAAATTTCTTATATATATCGAATTGCTATATGCATCCGAATCCTTTACAATTCTTAAGTTATAATAAGAAAGCTGATCAAATGTTTCGCTGTATTCTTCAGCTTCAAAACGCCCTAGAAAATTATCTCTCGGATCGAATGGAGCTTCCACATAGGTGACATCACAACTTGATAGAATTGCTAATACTGATATTAAGAGTAAACCTTTTTTCATTTTGACCTCCCTTTGGTTGTTGTTGCTCAAGGCAATTCCAAAATGATGCCAAAAACCAATAAAAGCACCTAACAAAAAAGAATAACTCAGCAATACACATCCGACAAATAACTGATAATCAGAGAATTAAATCCAAGCTTATTCTTCCTAAAATAAAAAGAGAGTATCCGAGAACTTCAAGCCTCCACCACAAATCAATGGTGCCTTGTTCTTTAGGTACTCTCTTCAAGAGTGAGATTTACACCCCTTACTCTATTTTTTCCAGTTCTTCAGCTGTTCTATCTGTTCTTCATAAGGAATACCACTCTTAATCCATGGAGGAGCTTCGTCACCTTTCAGATAGTGTCCAAACCACTTTAATATCCTCATTTGATAATCGGCACTGTTTTTATCTTGCCTTAATCCATGCCCCTCATTGGCATATACAAGTAACACAAATTGCTTTCTAGCCCTTCTTGCAGCATTATAGTATTCAATCCCTTGTCTCCAATCTACATTCTTATCATTATCACCAACTTCGAAAAGTAATGGTGTATTGAGTTTCTCCACACTGAAAACCGAAGAGTTTCTCACATATCCCTCAACATCTTCGAATACAGGAACCACCATACGTTCCTGGCTTACTTCAAAGTGTTCATTCTCTGGAGCTCCTCCAAAAGCCCAGGCAATCATTCCCGACATACTGGTAAGGTTTGTCAAGCCAGCTCCAGCAACACTAGCCGCAAAAATATCGGTTTGTGTTACTGCGTAACCCGCTTGGTACCCACCCCATGAATGACCAACTAAACCAACTTTCTTTTCATCTACCAAGCCTTTATCTACAACTACCTTTACTGCTGCTTCCATTGTTCGCACAGAGGATATACCAGGGTTACCAGCATCAAAAACAATATCTGGTCTTAGTACAAAGTACCCTTCCTGAGTAAACACAGTATGGCTGTAGTAATTGCTTTGAGATGGCGAGCTGTAGGAATGAATACCATCAGACAGTAACTCATAGATATATGTAATCATCGGGTACTTTTTACCAGGCTTATAATTAGCCGGGTAAAACAACGCACCTTGTAATTTCTTACCGTTAGCATTTGTATATTCAATCAGCTCAGACTTACCCCAGGCATAATCCTTTTGAAAAGGGTTAGTATTAGATATCTGCTTGGCATTTTTGAAATTTCCTGAGGTTATATAAAAGTCAGGTGAATCGCTAAATGTTTCTATGCTATAGGCGTATTTATCCGCATCCTCGGCCTTGGACAAACGGCTAACACGTGCATCTTTCCAGACCAACCTTTCAACTTTTTTCCCTGGAACAACCTTACCATAACCACTTTGCTTTGACCAATACCCAAAAAGGCTCAATAACATCTCTTCTTTCTGGTCTACGTAATCTTCGAAGCCAAGAAAACTGAATCTATGTCTGACCTGATCTGATTTACCATCTGTGATTCTTCTAGACTTTGAACCATCAACCCAAAGTTGCCAAATGTCATACTTAGAGTAAACAAAAAATGATGCCCCTCCTTTTTCCCAAGCTACAAATCCATAAGGCCTTTTTTCTGGTGTGGGGTGATCATCATCATTATTAACAAAACTAGCGTCTAAACCAACTGTGAGCTTTTTGCTAGTATTTTTTTGAACATCATATACAGAATACACTCCATCTTTTACAAATGGGAAGTAGCGACCATCTGGGCTGATTGCATATACATAGTTAACCCCTGTTAAAACCTTATTTCTCTCACCAGTATTAACATTAACTGTATATATATCAGAGTTCCCTCTGCCAAACATAGCCTCTTTCTCGTATGGAGTTGCATCTTGCCCAACTACAACGCCTATATTCGTCTGTAACCTTATGGTTTCAACGAGTTCATTGGCCAATTGCACAAACCTGTTCTCTTTTATGTGCCAAACTGATAAATGTTGGTCATCTCTTCTACGAGACGCAGACTGTTGCTGCTCTGGAATCACCTTTACATCCTTACTATGCCAAATCTGTAAAGCGGGTGACTCATCTGTTAAATCAAGGTAATCCTCTTCTTCTTTATCACTATCCGATTCCTTCTTTTCTTCTTCAGGTTTTTTTTCCCAAGCTTTTATGTTGAAAAAAATCGATTGTCCATCATCAGACCAGCTTATTCCTCTACTTGTAATTACCTTGTTGTGCTCTGGAAAACTCTCTGTATTGAATTGATCAAAAGTCAATAAACTACTTTTCTTGGAAGCCAGGTTTTGCCATAAAAGTATATGATTGGTTTCTCCTTCATAATCTTCATTTTCTGAAGATTTGAAAACAGCCAGATCATCACTTTCCTCTCTCCATACTAACCCTGAATAAGTAGTTTCATCATTTTCTAAAACCTTAAGAATTCCGGTTTCAGGATTGAACAATTGAATTCCATTCCCTGCTTTACCGTCTGCATCAATGATCATGGCAATTAGAAGTCCATCTTCCTGCCATCTGAACTCTGCTACATTTCCAAAATTAAAATCCTGATTGTTAGAAAGGTTTTTAATAACTAAATCGGCTCCCTTGCTCTTCTTATCTTTAGTAGCATAATGCATCATAGCCAAGTATTGGCTGTTGTCACTAAAGCTGAAGGATCTTACATCTTCAACTATCAAACTATCTCCATTAACAAGACTGAGCAATCTGAATTTACTTCGATTAGGGCCTTTGCTATTTTCTCTTTCCTTGGCAGAAGGGTTGATAAAATACCCGAGCCACTTACTATCAGAAGAGAACCTGGCTCTGCTACCTTCCGGCAATATCTTTACCTCACGGTTTGTCAGATTATGAAGCCTGATTTCGTTCTTTTTATTATTTCTTCTGATATCGTAGAAAAACCAATTCCCATCATCAGAAAAAGTACTGGAAAAGCCAAGGTTTTCCCATTTGCCATAATCCTTTACAGCAACACTGGGAAGACTATTTTGCCCAAGTAATAGATTGAAGCTTAAAGTAAAAGTTAGTACGGTCAGCACAGATTGCCTATGCCATAGAGCGACCTTAATTTTTAACATAAGTATGAGTTTTTATTAGATGGTTAATTTACCATCTAAATCCCATACTGTCATTGTAGATTGCTAAAACTTAAAAGTTTATGATCAGGCAATGTTAGTATAAACAGCCTGTACATCATCATCTTCTTCAAGCTTATCTAACATTTTCTCAATTTCTTCTAATTGCTCATCAGAAAACTCTACTGGAGTGGTTGGGAAACGCTTGAGAGCAGCATTTTTCACCTCAATCGACAAACCTTCCAAGGCGGATTGAAGAGAACCGAAATTGGCATAATCTCCATAGACATACGCAGTAGTCGTTTCATCCTCCTCATCGGTATGCTCATCTATTTCTTCTAAACCTGCATCTATCAATTCAAGTTCAAGCTCTTCTAAATCCATTCCTTCAGTTTTCTCAAATTCAAAAACTGCTTTTCTGGAAAACATAAACTCCAATGAACCAGTGGGAACCAAACTGCCTTCAGCTTTATTGAAGTATGACTTTACATTGGCAACAGTACGATTCTGATTATCGGTAGCACACTCTACAAAAACCAATACTCCGTGAGGTCCCTTACCTTCATAATTCATTTCTACATATGCATCAACATCTTTGCTAGCTGCACGTTTGATTGCAGCATCAATATTGTCTTTTGGCATATTTTGCGCTTTAGCATTCTGAATCGCTGTACGTAAGGCGGAATTCATTTCCGGGTCCATACCTCCTTCTTTGGCTGCCATTGTAATAGCTTTACCTAGCTTAGGAAAAATACGAGACATCATGCCCCATCTCTTCATCTTTCTGCCTTTGCGAAATTCAAATGCTCTTCCCATAGTATTCTTTGGTTTTTATTTCGACCTCAAAATTAAAAAGTCTTTAAAAAGACTGTAACAATATCACTTATCTTTTTTGGTTCTAGGATCTACAAAAACCTGGTCTACCATTGGCCCTGTCTTTATCCCACCTAACAGGTGCAGGTGTATATGAAAAACTGACTGTCCGGCATCTTCATTGGTATTCATCGATAGCCTGTAACCGGTTTCAGCAATTCCATACTTTTTGGCTAGGTCTCTAGCTATTTTGTACATTTTACCAATCAGGTGCATGTCTTCATCTTGTAAATCATTAATGGTAGGAATCCTTTTCTTAGGGACAATAAGGTAGTGAACCGGAGTCTGCCTTCTCAGAGGAACGAACGCTATGATTTCATTGTCTTTATAGACAACCTCTGCCGGTAATTCTCCGTCCCATATTTTCTCAAAAGGAGATTTTTGAGAGAGTTTGTTACTTTTCTTTTTTAGATAGGCTTCAGATTGAGCAAAAGCATTTATGCTAAGCATCAAGAGTATAGGTACAAGAATTTTTTTCATGAGCTGTTGAACGGCTAGAACTGGTTTATGTTTGTGGACTACTCAATCAACAAGCAATTTATAACCAACACCGCGAATGTTAATGATATTCACCTTAGGTTCTTCTTTAAAATGTTTTCTTAGCCTGGATATGAAAACATCCAGACTGCGTGAATTAAAGAATGAGTCGTCATCCCAAACCTTTAGCAGAATACTCTTTTTTGTCAATATCTGGTTCTCATTCTGACAAAGTAATTTCAGCAATTCAGACTCTCTGGAGGTAAGTTTGGCGATAATCTTATTTCCGGTTTTAAGAATGAACTTGCGACTATCAAATAGGTAAGCTCCAAGTTCAAAAAACACCTGATCACTTTCTTCTGCAACATCAATTAGGCGGTCATTACCTAACAAGACTTTCATTCTTACCAGAAGTTCGTCCATACTAAAAGGTTTTCGGATATAGTCATTCCCTCCTGATTCAAAGCCTTTTACAACATCTTTTACCTGAACCTTAGCAGTTAAAAAAAGTACTGGGGTTTTTCTGTCTGTATTTCTAATCGTCTTGGCCACATTAAAGCCATTGACCTTTGGCATCATTATATCCAAAATCACCAAATCAGGCTTTTCCTGAAAGAATGACTTCAAAGCCAAATCTCCATTTTCAGCATGACATACCTCATACCCCTTACTTTCAAGGTTTTCCTTGATAAGCATCGCCAACGATAATTCATCTTCAACCAGAAGTACATTTATCTGCTCTTTCATTCATTTTGATTCATGGTTATCAAAAATGTACTTCCCTTTTTAGAAGACTTCAACAAGCTGATACTACCATTCATTTGTTCCAATACAGACTTTACATAGTAAAGTCCAACACCCAATCCTTTGACATCATGCATATCATTGGATACCACTCGATGGAATTTATCAAAAATGTTGGCTTGATAGGCTTTTGGAATACCATGACCGTTATCAACCACTTTCAATTCTACATCTGTCGTTTTTTTGGTTATGGTAATGCTGATCTCAACACCTTTATCCGAAGAATATTTAATGGAATTGTCAATCAGGTTGTGTAATACATTTGCAAAGTGTTGTTTATCGGCTTTGAGTTTTATAGCATCATTAGGCTGGAAATTGATTTGCAAAGGTTTCTTCACTGTAGCCTGGTGGTACTCTATGGCTCCCTCTACAAGTTTGTCCAGATCAAGACTTTCCATCTTCAGTGCAGGATTGCCTTTGTCATAAACGCTGGTCAAGAGTACATTATTCACCAGTTCTGAAATGCGCTTAACCTCTCGCTGAGAGATATCAATATAGCGAGCCCTGCGTTCCCGATCTTCTATCACTTCATCTCTTTCTATGCTTTCCAGAGCCAGTTGCAGAGTGGCAATAGGCGTCAATAGTTCATGGGTGACATTATCGATAAAATCATCTTTGAGTTCGGAAAGCTGTTTCTGTTTACGGATAGTTTTAAGCAAAAAGGAAAAACTATAGCTAATTACAATCAACACTACCAGGGAAATTGCAAGCACTTTCCAGGATTTCATCAATATAGCTGTAAAAGGCTTTTCCACCACAGCCACCACAGCCGACTCTTCTTCTGGAGTCATGCGCAGGTTCTGTATTTCAGTCACAACTTCTGATCTCTGATCTGAGCCGGGAATCAAAGGCTTTCCGTTCAGGTAAATGGCTTTTTGAAGTGGTGGTTCTTCATACAAATAGACCAATTCATATTTTGGTTTGATGGATCTTCTTGCCAGTTCACGACTAAAGGCAGCCTTTAGGTCAGCCTTAGACATTTTAATAGTGCCTAAATATTCGTTCAAAACATTTCCCAGTGAGTCAGACCAGAAGGTGATGATATTATCTTCCAGCATTTCTCGGTTTCTTTCCATGATCAAAGCATACAAAGCTTCTTGGTCCAAAGTGTTGATATCCTGATCTCTCACAATAAGGGAAGAGCGCCTCTTATTACTTCTTGCATTAATGATTCTGAGGGTATCGCCATTACCAGACAGTTCTATTCTGTACAATTCAGGATTTTTCAGTTCTGCCAGAAAATAACCCTGAATAGAGTCTATTCTTATTTTGTCTGCCCATTCTACAGCATCTAGCAGGGCTGCATTGGCATCTCTTTGATAATCCACTGTCTTCACCCTGAAGTCCTGATAGGCATAGTAAGCCTGTAAAACCACTATAGCTGCAAGCGCTGTTATAATAATGAATATGATATGTCTAGGTGCCTTTACCACGCCTAAAGATAGAGGGCAAAAGTGAATGTAAAACACCCATTAACAAACATTTACACTTCTTTCGATTTCCATTAACCATGACCAATCCTTCAGCCCGATACATTAGCATCAAAAACAAAAACATGAAAAAGACAACATTAATTATTGCACTATTACTGTGCATACAAACAAGTTGGACTATCGCACAGGAAGTCACTATTGGTCAAACTATCCCTTTTGATGAAATCGAATCTAAACTCGAACTGGAACTAATTACCGGAAACAATTCAGATGTTAAAGTGCCTTTCGAGAGCCTTTTGGGTAAAAAGGTTACCTTGATTGATTTCTGGGCTACCTGGTGCGGTGCCTGCATAGTAGAAATGCCCCACCTAGAAAAATTACAGCGTGAATTCAAGGATGACCTGACCATTTTATCTATCAGTCAGGAGAAAAGAGAACGTCAGGAGAAATTTGTAAGAAAAAAAGGTAACGATCTGACTTTTTTCAGAGATGCTGAAGAAGAATTATCAAAGATATTTCCCTATCGTTCCATTCCTCATTCTGTTTTGATAGATCGCAACGGAAAAGTACTGGCCATTACCCAGCTCAAAAATATAACAGCGTCCGTGATTGAAAAAATCATAGCTGGAGAGGCCATAGACCTCCCTCTTAAAAAGGACAATATGGACTTTAACATCTTCGAAGACGACTACTTTAACGTAGACCCTAACACAAAATCATACTTTGTGCTGCAGCCCGGTAACCCTAATGTCCCGGGTTTTTCTCAATGGGGTAATGGAGGTTTCAGCCATAAAAGAAGGTATAGTAGCTTGAATACAAGTATTTCCAACATGTACTTAGCTGCTTTTCAAATTAAAAGTCGTCAAAGATTAGCTTATCAAGAGGAGAACCCTTGGTACGATAATTACGAAAATCCAAAAAACCGATACTGTATGGATTTGATTGTTGCCGAAAAAGATAGTGCCCGTTTTCATGAAATATTTAGAGAAAAATTGGATGAAGCTCTTGACATCAAAGCCCGCATAGAAATTCGTGAAATGAAGGTTTTTCTATTGAAAAAGCATGATTCAAAGCCTTTTTCAGCAAAAAAGGTAGAAAAGAAAGGTGGTGGATCCTCAAGAGGAGATTACTTTAAAATGGCCGGGGTTCCGGTAGAAAACTTTAGCAACTACTTAGAAACACATGGCATTACCAGTATGCCCGTTGTAGATGATACAGGTATTGAAGGGCTCTTTCAGTTTGATTTTTCCTTCCTGCCAGGAGATAAAGAAAGCTTTAATGAAGCCATGGAGAAACTAGGACTAAAACTGGAAAAGGGCATCAGGAAAATAGAAGTACTTGTGCTCTACGAAGAGAAACTCTGAACCAAGCCAAGCGGCTTACAGTAAACATCAAAAAAAGCCCCAGCTTTGAAAGCTGGGGCAAATCTAATCTAATCAACAAACCTTAGTTCCAAGTACTAAATAATGGTACTCAATCCTAACTTTATGTTCTCTTGCGCACAAGACTCTTCCCCATCAGATACACAATTGACAATAAAATCGCCAACTCTATCTGTGCCATAGCCCTCTTCTTTGGCCAAGTCTTGTGTTACTATTCCGTTTCTCAGCGAAGCATTAACTGCTTGTCTGATATCAATCGCTTCATTTACCAAGCCTAAATGGTCTAACATCATAGCAGCCGATAAAATCGTTGCTATAGGATTAGCAATATTCAACCCTGCTGCCTGCGGATAAGAACCATGTATTGGTTCAAACATGGCTGTTTTTTCTCCAACTGAGGCTGATGGTAACAAGCCTAATGAACCTCCTATAACACTCGCTTCATCAGAGATAATATCTCCAAACATGTTTTCGGTGAGAATTACATCGAAGTGTTTTGGGTTTTGGATCATTTGCATAGCTGCATTATCTACAAACATGCTATCCAATTCTACATCAGGATATTCCTTAGCAATTTCTGTCACTCTTTCGCGCCATAACCTAGAAGTTTCCAGTACATTAGCTTTATCTACCAAGGTGACTCTTTTGCTTCTGTTTTGAGCAGCTTGAAAAGCCAGATGAGCTATTCTATCGATCTCATAGTTTGAATAAGTACAGTGGTCATAAGCACCATCCTTTGTTCTACCTTTCTCTCCAAAGTAAATTCCCCCAGTCAACTCTCTGTATACTACTATATCAACACCTTGAATTTTCTCAGTCTTCAATGGAGACATATGGAGAAGGCTATCATAAGCTGTTACAGGTCTAATGTTGGCAAAAAGGCCCAAACTCTTTCTGAGTTTTAAAAGACCTTGTTCAGGTCTAACTTTTGCCGATGGGTCATTGTCATATTTTGGGTCACCAATGGCTCCGAAAAGGAATACGTCCGACTGCTCACAAACCTGCAATGTTTCGTCAGGTAATGGATTACCTGTCTTATCAATTGCAATAGCACCTACATCTCCATAAGCATATTCAAAAGTGTGCCCATATCTTTCTGCTATGGCATCAAGCACTTTTACTGCTTCAGCTACTACCTCCGGGCCAATACCATCTCCTGGCAACAACCCAATTTTCTTCTTCACTCCCATTATATTACTATTGAAGAAGCCTCATAGGCTTCGATTTCGTCTTTTATACTTACCAAATAATCGATATCATCATAGCCATTGAGCAGACACTCTTTCTTATAAGCATTAACCTCAAAAGCCTCCCTATGTCCATCAAAGCTAATTTCTTGCGCTTCAAGGTTTACCGATATTTCGGTTTGCGGATTTTCGCTTACAGCTTCTAATAAAGAAGCCAGGAAATCATCACTGACCTGTACAGGGAGCAATCCATTATTTAGTGCATTTCCCTTAAATATATCTGCGAAAAAGCTTGACACTACCACTTTAAAGCCATAGTCATGCAAAGCCCAAGCGGCATGTTCCCGGGAAGATCCACAGCCGAAATTCCTTCCAGCCACAAGTATCTTCCCGGAATACTCATCTGAGTTCAATACAAAATCAACCTTTGGGCTGTTGTCCGAGTTATATCTCCAGTCCCTGAAAAGATTATCACCAAAGCCTTCTCTTGAAGTTGCCTTTAAAAATCTGGCCGGAATAATCTGATCTGTATCTATGTCTTCTATTGGCATTGGTACTGCCGTTGAAATCACTTGTTTAAACTTTTCCATATCAGTTCAGATGTTTTGTGATGTCTACTATCTTACCCTCGACTGCTGTTACTGCAGCTACCAAAGGGCTTGCCAACAAAGTTCTGGCTCCTGGTCCCTGTCTACCTTCAAAGTTTCTGTTTGAAGTGGACACACAATATTCACCAGCAGGTACCTTATCTTCATTCATGCCTAGACATGCTGAACAACCAGGCTCCCTTAGCTCAAAACCAGCCTCAGCCAATACTTGGTCTATTCCTTCTTCTTTGGCTTGTTTTTCAACTTGTTTTGAACCAGGAACAATCATAGCGCTTACGTTATCTGCCTTTTTCTTGCCCTTTACGTAATCAGCTACAATTCTTAAATCTTCTATTCTGGAGTTAGTACAACTTCCAATAAAAACATGATTGATTGGCTTGCCTAAAAGCGATTCGCCTGGTTCAAATCCCATATAAGACAGTGATTTTTTAAAGCTATCCTGACTTCCTTCTCCAAGACTTACCGGAACTGGTTTGGTTATTTTTATACCCATTCCAGGGTTCGTTCCATAAGTAATCATTGGCTCTATATCGGCTGCATCAAAATGATATTCTTTGTCAAATACAGCACCTTCATCTGTTTTCAAAGTTTTCCATTGTTCGACAGCTTTAGTGAAAGCTTTTCCTTGAGGAGCAAACTCACGCCCATCTATATAATCAAATGTTGTTTGGTCAGGAGCAATCATTCCTCCACGAGCTCCCATCTCTATACTCATGTTACAGATCGTCATTCTTGCTTCCATTGAAAGAGATTCAATAGCAGGTCCTGCATATTCAACAAAGTAACCTGTCCCTCCAGCTGCAGTCAGTTCGGCAATGATATACAGGATAATATCCTTAGCTAAAACTCCTTGTTTCAGTTCACCATCAATGGTGATACGCATGGTTTTAGGCTTGGACTGTAACAGACACTGACTTGCCATTACTTGTGCCACCTGACTAGTTCCTATTCCAAACGCTATGGCACCAAACGCTCCATGTGTTGAAGTATGACTATCTCCACAAACCATTGTTCTACCAGGAAGTGTTATTCCTAGCTCAGGTCCTATTACGTGCACAATACCTTGAAACGGATGTCCCAGGCCATATAGCTCCACATTAAACTTTTCACAGTTTTGAACAAGGGTGTCTACCTGATGCTTAGAAAGTGCCTCTCTAATGGGTAAGTGCTGATCCTTTGTAGGTATATTGTGATCTGGTGTTGCCACCATTTTCTCTTTTCTGAAAAGCGGCAGGTTTCTGTTTTCAAGCTCAGAAAATGCCTGGGGGCTCGTTACTTCATGAATAAGGTGTCTATCGATGTAAAGGACATCAATATCACCTTCTAATTGCTTAACTACATGAGCATCCCAAACTTTATCAAATAATGTCTTTGCCATTTATACTGCTAGTTTAGGTGCAAAATCTGCTATTTCATGTAAATCCTCATCTGCTACTTCTTTCTTAGCATCAGCTACTTCTAAGAAGCTCTTATAAACTATATCCAATTCGTCTCTGGTCAATTCATAACCTATGTTTTTCATTCTATAGGCCAAAGCCGCCCTTCCACTTCTCGCTGTTAATACAATTGAAGAGTGATCAACACCAACCTCTTTAGGGTCTATAATTTCATAAGTTTCTCTTTTCTTAATCACTCCATCCTGATGTATACCAGAAGAGTGTGCGAAAGCATTTGCACCTACTATTGCCTTATTGGGCTGTACAGGAACCCTCATGGTGTCAGAGACATACTTAGAGATAGCATTCAATTGTCTTGTATCTACATTAGTTGTCTTCTGTAGATAAGGATGCTGTTTTAAAACCATTACTACTTCTTCCAAAGCAGTGTTTCCTGCCCTTTCTCCAATGCCATTAATGGTACACTCTATTTGCGTTGCTCCATTAATCACTCCTGCTATAGAATTGGCTGTGGCCATTCCCAAGTCGTTATGACAATGTGTGGAAAGGTGTGTTTTATGAACTCCTGTTACATTTTCTTTCAGGTACTTAATCTTAGCCCCATATTCTTCAGGAAGGCAGTACCCCGTAGTATCAGGAATATTTAGAACAGTAGCTCCCGCTTTAATCACCTCTTCACAAACTCTGGCAAGGAATTCATTATCAGTTCTTCCAGCGTCTTCTGCGTAAAACTCTACATCTTCAACATATCTTTTGGCAAGAGAAACCGCTGCAACAGCTCTTTCGATTATGCGCTCAGGTGTTGAATTAAGTTTGAATTTTATGTGAGATTCAGAAGTACCAATCCCTGTATGGATTCTAGGCCTTCTAGCTCTTTTCAAAGAATCAGCAGCGGTAACGATATCTTTCTCCACGGCCCTGCTCAATCCGCAAACTATAGAATCTTTCACCACCTCGGCTATAGCCTCAACAGATTCAAAATCCCCTGGACTTGAAATGGGAAAACCAGCTTCGATAATATCTACTCCTAGTGCTTCAAGTCGTCTGGCAACATCAACCTTTTCAGCTGTGTTCAGCTTACATCCAGGTACCTGCTCCCCATCTCTAAGTGTAGTATCGAAGATTTGTATTTTTTGATTTGACATTGTTTATTTGATCAGATTTCAGTCTTTTCTTAATCGCTTTTTTTCCTAAGATTCAATTTAGAGTAGTGCTGATTTGATACCATGTAGGAAGTACTTTCTTCTACTAATTCAAAAAGCTACACTTTGAATTTTAACTTATTCAAAATCAATTACTTAGGTAGAATCAATTTACAATGGCAAATACTAAAAGCGATCCTCTTTTTCAGCTCATAAAATCTCTGACCAAAACCGAAAAGAGGCATTTCAGACTTTTTGTAAACAGAAGTGGAAACACTGATGATGTCAAGTTTATTAAACTCTTTGATGCCATGGAAGCCATGAAAGTGTATGATGATAAACTTATTTTGAAAAAAGTTCCTACTATTAAGAAGATTCAATTCTCCAATCAAAAGGCTCACCTCTACAAACAAATTCTAGCGAGCCTCAGACATTACCATATCGGACAAAACATTGATATTCAGCTAAGGGAAAACCTGGACCATGCGAAGGTTTTGTACAACAAGGGCTTCTATAAACAAGCATTGAAAATGCTCGACAAGACCAAGACAGTTGCTCAAGAAACCAAGCACTTTGCAATTGCCTTAGAGGTAATGGAGTTCGAAAAACTGATTGAATCGGAGTATATCACAAGAAGTATAGAAAACAAAGCCGAGCAACTAACGAAAGAGGTAAATGATACAACCGAAATAATCGTTTCTGGCCATCAACTATCTAATCTTTCACTAAACCTATATAGCCTCTTCCTAAAAAACGGGTATGCCAAAACACAAGAAGAGTTTAAGGAAGTAACTTCCTTTTTTGAAGAAAACATGCCGAAGGTCTCTTATGATCAATTGACCTTTTATGAAAAGCTTTATTTCCATCAATCGTTTGTCTGGTATAACAGAATTGTTCAGAATTTCCCCAACGCTTATAAGCATTCTCTTGAATGGGTCAATTTGTTCAAGTCCGATGATCTTATGGCTCAGAAACAGTCGGTACTTTTTATTAAAGGATACAGGAATCTTTTAGACTCACTTTTTCAGCTTCAATACTACTCCAAATTCTCTGAAGTAAT
Organism: uncultured Roseivirga sp.; assembly: GCA_947493005.1. GTDB lineage: Bacteria > Bacteroidota > Bacteroidia > Cytophagales > Cyclobacteriaceae > Roseivirga. The sequence goes on along the minus strand of CANLOY010000004.1, from coordinate 295,651 downwards.
CAAGGAAGTTGAGGAACTTAGTACTAACAAACTAATTGTTAAAGATTTGAATACTGAAGTTCTGGTTTTCAAGTTTTTATATATAGCCAAAATCAATAAGTATTTTATGGAAGGGCAATTCGACAAAGGCGTTGAATTGATACCTGAAATACTTGAAAAACTCAAGAAGTACGAGGGAAAAATAGACCCTGAAAGGGTACTAATGTTCTACTATAAATTTGCTTCTCTGTATTTTGGAAATGACAACTACAGAAAGACTATTTTCTACCTCAATCAAATCATCTATTTCAAAGATGTTAAGCTGAGAGAAGACATCCATTGCTTTGCCAGAATATTAAATCTGATCGCCCATTTTGAAGATGGTCAAGACTTTCATTTAGAATACCAGATAAAGTCTACATTTCAGTTTATTGGTAAAATGAATGATCAGGGAGCTGTCCAAAAAGAGATTATCAAGTTTCTTAGGAAAACAGGGAAAATCACTCCTGATCAGCTAAAGGGCGAATTCATCAATCTATATAACAGGTTATCTGAATTAAATCACAACTTATACGAGCGTAGACCTTTTCTATACCTTGATATACTCTCCTATTTGAAAAGTAGGATTGAGAAAAGGCCTGTAGCTGAAGTAGTCCGTGAAAAGTTCGAAGGCTTAAAGTAGGTACCTACTGCTAAGAACTGGAGGATGTTGTAACTGTAGTGACTATCAATGTAGTGGCGATAGCAATCATAATTGCGGCTTGAATTTCGCGAATACTCTTATTTATAGCACCGCTAATCTGCACGTCTTCTGTCACTTTCTTGATCTTGCTCTTAACAACTTTATAATCCTCTTTATCTCTGAAAGCTTCACGTGTTAAGTCTGAGACTTCAATCAGGCTGAGTAACATGATATCCCTTGGCTCAGACTGTGCTCCCTTGAGCATTACATTATTGAGCCTTTCCCTAACTTTGTTTTCCGGGCTTAAATCACTCGTAGGATATTTATTATATGGAATTATCCATAGAATCTTGTGCTCCTCCTTCTTCAGGATTCCTTTATTGATTAATCGCTGCAAAGTATCTTGCTTTAACTCACCAGCCTTTTTAGCTAAGACGTTTATCCAATCTTTGATCTTTTTTTGCTTTGTACTCTCCTTTAATAGATCAAGAGTTTTATTCAAAGCAACCTCTTTAACATATGCGCTATCTTTCAAATTCACATAGTCTCCCTCAATACTGATTTTATCTCTTAGTGCTAGTTCCAAAAGAATAGCTCCACCAAAACCATAGTGCAAATGAGTAGAATCAATCACAAACTGACCTTTTTCATCGTCTAAAGCGATCAATAAAAATTCTTCTAAGAGATCCAGGTTCATAAGGTTAGTACTTTCACGATTGCAGCATAAATGTCGTACTTTTTTGCTTCTCGTTCAACTATTAAAAATGAAACATTCTATACAAATTATTAAAATTGGTTTTGAAGAAAATTTAAGGATAATTGCTTGGTACTACGATAAGCAACTTAACAACAGATTTGTCCGTCTTATTTACAGCCAACCATCAAATTAATAAAATTAACAAAGTGGTTAAAATGGTTCACGTTCGCATTCCTTGCAATTGGGATTGGACTATATCCGTTTGGTTATGCTACATCAGATGTTTTAGTTGAAAATGGTTTACTATCGCAGAAACAAGACAACATCACTTCAAACCAAGTCTGGTCGCTCTTCTTTTATATACATATCTACTGTGGTGGTATTGCACTGCTAACAGGCTGGTCTCAATTTATCAGAAGGTTTAGAAACAGGTACCTTAAGTTGCACAGGTCTTTAGGTAAGCTCTATCTTCTTTCAATATTGTTAAGCGGTATTTCAGGTTTTTACATCGCAGTTTATGCTGAAGGTGGGCTTGTAGCTAAACTTGGCTTTTCTTTCTTAGCAATTGCATGGCTTTTTACTAGTCTACAGGCATATTTATCGATTAGAAAAAGGCAGATTAACAGTCTTTCTACTGTTGGTGTCACAACAGATAAAATCCAATACATTGAGAATTCCATCTTTAAAAGTTTCAATATTGAATCTTACAACTTTGTGGAAGAATTAATCAAGAACTGAGTTAACCGTTTAATCAATACTCAAATATAGAATACCCTAAACAGTTCCTCTCATATTTTACATTTGAGTTTTGTTTGGAAGATCAAAGCATTAATTTCATTATCGATTATGGAACATAATGTAAAATCAATACGAGCATTTATTGGCGCCAAGAATTTTCAACTTTCCCGACAATTCTACAATGACCTTGGTTTTGAGGAGTCGCGTGTTTCTCCAAACATGTCACTTTTTCGAATTGATCATTTAAGTTTTTATTTACAAGATGCTTATGTCAAGGACTGGGTTGATAATTCCATGCTCTTTTTAGAGGTAAGTGATTTAGATGATTATCGGAATAGGTTGTTAGAACTAAACCTTCACAATACTTATGATCGGGTGACGCTCTCAAAAATTCACAACAATGATTGGGGACGAGAGGTTTTCATGCACGACCCTTCTGGTATATTGTGGCATTTTGGAGAGTTCTATTGAAACAAATTAATCAATTCAAATTGAGGTTAATATGAATTTTAAAGTATCGATAGACATTAATCAACCAAGAGATCTAGTCACACAGTTTTGGATTGACCCTAATTATCTGAAGGAATACCAAGACGGTTTCATTAAAAAAGAACCTGTCAGCGGAGTTTCTGGTCAAACAGGAGCTGTTTCAAATATGTACTATAAAATGGGCAAAGGCCGTATGGAATTGAAAGAAACCATAGTTCTGAACCAATTACCAGATTCTTTCGAAGGGTTCTATCATCATAAGCACATGGACAATACAATGAAGTGTACCTTCACTGTATTAGATGAAAGTAGAACTCGATACGAAATGGAAATAGAGTACACACGAATCAACTGGTTTATGCCAAAGCTTATGGCAATACTATTCCCAAGTATGTATCGAAAACAAGTAGAAAAATGGATGAAGCAATTTAAAACCTTTGTAGAAAAACAATAATCTAGTAATGGCAGAAGATAAAGACTTATGGAACAAGAGAGTCGCAATACTTGATGAAGTAGTTGCTGCCAACCCTCAATTTGAAAGAAAAGGAAAAACCATGCCCTACACATCAGCTAATGGGCACATGTTTTCATTGGTGAATAAGGATGCAGAAATAGGCTTCAGACTCTCAAAAGAATCTGGAGAAGCCTTTACTAAAAAGTATAACACACCTCCTTATAAATCTCATGGAGCATTTATGAGGGGTTATGTATTGATTCCTGAAGAACTGCATTCAGATAAAAAACTATTAGGAGAGCTTTTACAAGAGGCCTATGAATATGTACTTACTTTGAAGCCTAAGTAAAACCATTATAGAACTTCAATTAGACCTTCAAGAGTACTACCAACTTGAACAGACTTCTTCTCCCTACTCATTAAATCCTCAACAAAAACAGGTTCTTCCAACTCCTTGCCTAAAGCAAGTTCCATAGTTGGCTTAAATTTAATTGGATGAGCAGTTTCAAGGAAGATTCCTTTTTGCCCTTCCTTCAAATGCTTCTTGAGTCCTGCATAACCAATTGCTCCATGTGGATCTAAAAGATAATTGTTGCTTTCATTGCATCTGTTAATGGTTTCAAGGATATCCATATCTCTGAGACTAAATCCTTGCACATCATTTGAAAGGCTATCAAAAGAATGATGGTAGAGCTCTTGCATTCTTGGAAAGTTACTCGGGTCACTCACATCCATGGCATTGGCATAGGTCGGAATTGTCTTAGATGGTGAATATTGGCAGCTTTCAAGATATCTGGGAACCACATCATTCTCATTGGAGCAAACCAGGAACTTCCCCAGAGGAAAGCCCATACGCTTTGCCAGCATACCAGCTGTTACATTTCCGTAATTTCCACTCGGTACGGCAATCAATGAATTTTCGGGAAAGTCCATTTGGCTACACATCCATGCATAGTAAATAGATTGTGGCATCCATCGGGCTATGTTAATTGAGTTGGCAGAAGTGAGGTTAAAACTTCTGTTTAACTCCTTGTCAAGAAAAGCCTCTTTCACCATGCGTTGGCAATCGTCAAAATCACTTTCTACTTCCAAAGCGGTGATGTTTCCTCCTAACGTAGTCAACTGTTTCTCCTGTAACTCGCTTACTTTGCCAGAAGGATATAGAATAACTACCCTCACTCCTTCCACTCCGTAAAACCCATTAGCCACTGCTCCTCCAGTATCACCAGAAGTGGCTACAAGGATTGTGGATTCTCTGTTCTGATCTTTTGAGAACTCTGCAAGGCAACGTGCTAAAAACCTTGCTCCTACGTCTTTAAAGGCATAAGTAGGCCCATGAAAAAGCTCAAGACTAAAGATATCTTTCTCAACCTCTACCAGTGGGATTTCAAAATTCAATGTATCTGCAAGAATTGTTTGTAATTGATCTTTTGTAAGATCAGGAACCACAAATGGCTCCATTATTTCAAAACCAATTTCCGGTAGAGTTGCATTGCGTAATTCGGCAATCTTCTTTACATCTAATACTGGAATATGGTCGGGAAAGTACAATCCATTATCGTCTGGCAAGCTATTAATTACAGCCTCTTTAAAACTGACAATTGGGGATTTCCTATTTGTACTAAAATACTTCACTATTCAAAACTGGCTCTATATTATAGGAGTTCCACTCCATTTTTATTAACTGTACTTTCATGGAGTTGCACCTTAATTCCTTCTGAATGATATAACTGGTTAATCTTTCCCTTTAAAGCACTCTGTTCGTCCCCCTCTCTAAAAAAGGCAAACATTGTTGGGCCAGAACCTGAAATATTAAAACCTGATGCGCCTGAGGCCATCACCACTTCTTCTACCTGATCATACATTGGAATAAGCGTTTTTCTAAAGGGTTGAGCAAAATTATCTTTGAGCGAAGATCTGATCAGGTCGTAGTCGCCTTCAGTCATACCCTTTATCAGACCGGCCATATTAGCCGCCTGCTGAATTCCACTGGTCATTGATATTTGTTCAGGGAGTATCTGTCTTGCCTCCGAAGTTTTAATAGGTACATCCGGAAAGATGATCAGTACTTTCAGGTCTTCTGGGTAGTTTAAACTAAATCCTTCAAATGGATCGCAAGCCTTAACCCCCACAAAACCTCCTAACATACATGGAACAATGTTATCTCCATGCCTGTTGCCCGAAGCCACCGCTTCACCATCTATGGCATAACCAATAAGTTGAGTTTTTGGATACTCTTTTCCAAGTAGCTCATTCGCGGCAAAAACAGTTCCTGCTGCACTAGAAGCTGAAGATCCCAAGCCGCTTCCTGGTTTGAAGTTCTTTTCAATCGTTATATCAAAGCCCCCTTTATGCCCTAAGCTATCACAAAAGGACTTTAAAGCTACAGTCGCTACATTCCTCTTTGGATCAAGAGGTAATTCAGCACCCAAAGCTTCAATTACATATTCAGCATCAGTTCTGTGAGATAAAGTAATCTTATCTCCCATACCCTCAATAGCAAATCCAAGCACATCAAAGCCTGGTCCAACATTGCTTATCGAAGCTGGAGCAAAAACCGTTACTGATTTTAACATTGCACTCATCAATATATAATTAAATTAAAGCCCTACTGGTTCACCAATTTTAGCACATCAGCAAAGATACCCGAAGCTGTTACCTCTGCTCCTGCTCCTGCTCCCTTGATTACCAACGGCTGTTCTTTATAGCGATCAGTTTCGAAAAGCACAATATTATCCTTGCCTTCCAAAAAGTAGAACGGATGCTCTACTGGCACCTCTTTCAAAGCCACAAAAGCACCTTCACTAGAATAACTAGCTACAACCCTAAGTTGCGTATTCTTTTCCTTGGCAACTGAATAGAGTGCTTTAAAATAGTCTTCAGATGAATCAAGCTGGTCATAGAAAGAATCCAGACTTGTACTATTCTGACACGCATCTGGCAAAAACGGTTTCAGTGAAATATTATCCATTTCCGTTTCCAAGCCACTTTCTCTCATCAAAATGAGTAGTTTTCGCATTACATCTTCTCCAGAAAGATCAAGCCTTGGATCAGGTTCAGTCAAACCTAATTGCTTCGCTTCTTTGATTACCTCGCTAAACAACTTTGAACCATTATAATTATTGAAAATGTAATTCAGGGTGCCGCTCAACACGGCCTCAATTTTGTGTACTTTATCACCTGATCGGATCAGATCACTTAGTGTTGATAATACAGGAAGCCCTGCTGCCACATTGGTTTCGAAAAGAAACTGACTCTTATACTTTCTTGCCGTTTGCTTCAGTTTTCGATATTCGTTGATTTCCCTTGTAGCTGCAATTTTGTTAGGTGTAACTACCGAAATACTTTTACGAAGTACTTGATTGTAAACCTTGGCAATATCATGAGATGCCGTAATGTCAATAAATACACTGTTTCGCATATTCATAGTATCCATTTTGGAAACGAATTCATTGATATTACACCTCTCTCCCTTCTCAAGATCAAGTGCCCAGTTTACAAGGTCAATACCCTCTTCATTGAAAATACATTGCCGTGAATTAGCTATTCCAATAACCTGAAGATTTAGGTTGTGGTCTTCAACAAGGTACTTTTGTTGATTTCTTACCTGCTCAAGAAAAGCCTTTCCCACATTGCCAACCCCCACTACAAAGAGGTTAACTCTTTTGAGTTCGGATAAAAAGAAGTTTTCATGAAGTGTATTCAATGCTTTTTTAAGGTCGTACTGAGGAATAACTGCCGAAATATTACGCTCCGATGATCCTTGAGCGATGGCTTTAACACTGATACCATTAGCACCTAGCGTATCAAACATCCTTCCTGAAACACCAACCTGATCTCTCATATTGGAACCTACCAAAGCAATAATACTCAGATTCTGATCTACAATAACAGGATCAATTTTATGCATATCAATTTCTACCTGAAACTCTTGCTCCACCGCATACAGGGCTTCTTGAGCATCAACAGAAGCAATACATACGCTTATGGAATGCTCAGAAGATGCTTGGGTAATCAGAATTACATTGATTTTTGCTTCGGAAAGTGTTCGGAATAACCTGAAGGAGAACTTAGGAATTCCAACCATACTGTTTCCCGACAGATTAATCATTGCGACTTCTCTGATACTTGATATACCACTGATCAATCCAACTTCTTCACTTCCTCCTCTGGTCACTTCCGTTGTTGAACCTTGTGGATCGAATGTATTCCTAATATGAATTGGAATTCCAGAATCCAGAGCTGGTTGTATGCTTGGAGGGTAAAGTACTTTCGCTCCAAAATGAGACAACTCCAATGCTTCTTCATAAGACACATGTTCCAATAATCTCGCATTTCTCACTAATCTGGGGTCTGCCGTCATTAAGCCATTAACATCTGTCCAGATTTCAAGTGAACTTGCTTTAAGGATATTTGCCAATAAAGAAGCAGTATAATCAGAGCCTCCACGCCCAAGGGTCGATGTCTCGTTATCGCTAGTAGAAGCAATAAAACCTGGAAACAAGCTAACTCGCTTGAACTCACTTTGCACCTTCTCCAAAGCACATTTGGTTTCGCTCCATTGTATCTGAGCATTTCCAAACTGCTTATCAGTGAATAAGAATGCTCTGGAATCATAAAGCCCAACTGCTACATTCAAATACTCAAGATATTGTGACACGATATAAGCCGACAAAAGTTCACCACAACTATGTATATAATCACTTGTCCTAGGCGTGAGTTCTTTCAACAAGAAAACTCCCTTACAAACCTCTCTCAGTTGCCTGAAAATATTGGTAATCTCAGATTGATCACCTTTGTTAATCAGTTGACTGTGAATATCTAAATGTTCCTGTTCCAGTGTTTTAAGCAGTGATTCATATTGAGTATCTCCCTGCTCAGCCAATAGACCAAGTGAAACCAATCGATTGGTTACTCCTCCCACAGCCGAAACAACTACAATAAGCTGCTCTTGCTCACTTGATTTTTTTACAATGTCCCCAACCTTTCTTATGGCTTCAGGACTTCCTACAGAAGTCCCTCCAAATTTCAATACCTTCATTTCCTAAGGGTTATAAGTAACCTGCAAGCATCTCTTAGAGTTGCTTGAGGTTAAGTGTGTTCAGTAAATTCTAAATTATTGATTAATCAGACGATATAGCTGAATAGGTCTGAATTCTCGTTGAGATACTCAATATTGAAGTTCTTCTCCTTCATACGCTCCATGAGTGGCTCAAAGTCTTCTTTGGATTGATGTTCAATTCCGATTACAGCCGGCCCCTTTTCGCGAGATGTCTTCTTGGTATATTCAAAATGAACGATATCATCATTGGGCCCCAATACCTCAACCAGAAATTCTTTTAGTGCGCCTGCTCGTTGAGGAAAACGAACAATAAAGAAATGCTTCAGACCTTCATAGAGCAATGAACGCTCTCTAATCTCCTCTGTTCTGGAAATATCGTTGTTACTCCCTGAAAGCACACAGACCACATTCTTACCTTTGATTTCATCTCTGAACTGATCTAAGGCTGCAAGGCTTAAAGCGCCTGCCGGCTCTACTACAATAGCATCTCTGTTGTAGAGGTCAAGCATAGTAGAGCAAACCAAGCCTTCCGGAACAGTTACCACTTTGTCAATTGAGTGCCTGCAAATCTGAAATGTTTTATCTCCAACCCTTTGGACAGCGGCACCATCCACAAACTTGTCGATTTCATTGAGTTTAAGATTTTCACCAGCTTCAAGAGAACTTTTCATTGCCGGGGCACCAGCCGGTTCCACACCGATAATTTTTGTATCTGGACTTAATAGCTTAAAAACGCTAGAAACTCCTGCAGCAAGTCCTCCACCACCAACAGGAAGAAACAGGTAATCAATAACGCTTGTTGTATCCTTCAGAACCTCTATTCCAATGGTCCCTTGTCCCTCAATAACTTCCTCGTTATCAAACGGATGAATAAATTCACTTCTATTTTTTACTGAATATTCTCTTGCCAGGTGATATGCATCATCGAAAGTATCTCCAAGAAGCACTACTTCCACGTTTTCTTTACCGAAAAACCTGACCTGATCTATCTTTTGTTTTGGTGTTGGTGCAGGCATAAAAATGGTAGCCTGAACCCCCAACTGATTACATGAATAAGCAACACCTTGGGCGTGATTTCCTGCACTTGCGCATACCACACCAGCAGACCTCTTTTCGGCTGTAAGCTGGCATATTTTATTATACGCTCCACGAATCTTATAGGATCTCACCACTTGTAGGTCTTCTCTTTTGAAGCCCACATTGGCACTGTACCTATCAGAGAAGGTCAGGTTTTTCATTAATGGCGTATGTGTCACCACACCCTCCAACCTCTTTGCAGCAGCTTCTATATCCTTTAATTCCGGTATGTAATCAGTCGTTGTTTTCATAATGGTTACGCCATTGCAAGTGTTGTAGAAAAACTCATACGCTACTTACAATGACGTTTTCAGTGAATCTAAACTAGTTCCTCTTCTTTTAATGCGGGTGCATTTTCGGGTCTTAAAGCCCTGACTGCCTTTCCTGCTCTCCACATTTCTGAGTTGTGAAGTTCATCCAATTCTTCTTGTAACTTCTCTCTGTAATCAGCTTGAGAATTAGAATCAATTGATCTTTGCGCCTCTGTACCTGCCAATACTGAAGCATAAAGGTCTTCGAAAACCGGCTTGGTAGCTGCGTAAAACTTGTCTTTCCAATCCAATGCTCCTCGCTGTGCGGTAGTTGAACAATTGGCGTACATCCAATCCATTCCATTTTCGGCAACCAATGGATACAAAGACTGAGTAGCTTCTTCTACAGTTTCGTTAAAAGCTTCTGATGGAGAATGTCCATTGGCTCTCAATACTTCGTATTGTGCTCTAAACAGCCCCTGAATAGCTCCCATAAGTGTACCTCTCTCTCCTGTTAAATCAGAAGTTACTTCCTTGATAAAAGTGGTTTCGAAAAGGTAACCTGAGCCTACTCCTATTCCTAAAGAAACAATTCTGTCTTTCGCCTTTCCCGTGGCATCCTGAAGTATTGCAAAAGATGAATTCAGCCCCTTTCCTTCAAGGAAAAGCCTTCTTAAGCTGGTTCCTGATCCCTTTGGTGCTACTAAGGCTACATCTACGTCTGCCGGAGGTACAATACCTGTTTTCTCTGAATAAGCCACGCCAAATCCATGAGAGAAGTAGAGCATTTTTCCAGGGGTAAGGTGTTTCTTGACAGTTGGCCAAAGCTGAATCTGAGCAGCATCAGACAAAAGGTAACAAACAATTGTAGCTCTTTCCAGTGCTTCTTCTATTGGAAAAAGAGTCACACCTGGATCCCAGCCATCAGCAATTGCCTTGTCCCATGTTTTAGATTCCTGACGTTGGCCAACGATTACTTTGATACCGTTGTCTTTTAGATTAAGTGATTGTCCTGGCCCCTGTACACCATAGCCTATGATTGCTACGGTTTCATTTGCCAATACTTCTTGTGCTTTTGCCAGTGGAAATTCGTCTCTTGTGATGACGTTTTCTTCTACTCCACCAAAATTAATTAAAGCCATTTTTGCTAGTGTTAAAATTTAATATTCGTTGTATAATTCATTATTAGGTTTCATCACGGACACTCGCCCGGATCTTACAAATTCTATCAGACCATAGGGCCTTAAGAATTCGAGTAATTCTTGTGTTTCTTCTTTATGACCGGTTTTTTCAATGATCATGAAATCCTGCTCCATTGACAGTATTCTGGCATTATTATCCCTGATCAGTTTTTCAACCAGATTGTCTTCTGATGCTTTTTCGGTTGAAACTTTGTAAAGGGCTATCTCCTGAAAAACAGTCTCTTCATCCTGATGATAAATTGCCTGAATTACCTCCACTTGTTTCTCTATCTGCTTCACCAGCTTCACTACAAGCGGTTCTTCCGCTTCTACTACAATGGTAAATCTGTGAATTCCGTCAATTCCTGATTCTGAAGTATTTAAGCTTTCGATGTTCAGGTGACGTTTAGTAATCACTGAGGTAATTCTGCTTAACAGACCTATACTGTTTTCGGTGAATATGCTTATGGTAAAATTCTGTTTCATCTCTTATGAAAGTCTTATATCTGAAACTGATGCTCCTGTTGGAACCATTGGAAATACATTGTCTTCTTTTCCTACTTTTACTTCCAGGAGATAGCTCCCTTCAAAGGCCAACATATCATGTATAGCTTGTTGCAAATCACCTCTATCGTCAATGGATTTTGCAGCAATTCCATACCCCTTAGCAATAGCAATGAAATCGGGGTTAATTAGCTCGGTACTGGAATAACGTTTGTCAAAAAACAACTGCTGCCACTGCCTTACCATACCTAAAAAACTATTGTTCAACACCACAACCTTTACCGCTGCCTGGGTTTGAAAAATGGTTCCCAACTCCTGTATTGTCATCTGAAAACCACCATCTCCAATTACCGCAACCACTTCTCTTTTAGGGGCACCAAGTTTAGCTCCCAATGCTGCAGGTAAACAAAAGCCCATGGTCCCCAGACCTCCTGAAGTGATATTGCTTTTGCTTTTGTTGAACTTCATATACCGACAGGCTATCATCTGATGTTGTCCAACATCTGTTACTAAAACAGCGTCACCGTCTGTTATCTGATTGATTTGTTCAATCACCTCACCCATTTTGATATCACCCTCAGAGGGATTCAATTCGTTGGATATGACTGTTTCCTTTTCTATTGCATCATGTTGTCTGAATTTATCAAGCCAGTTCGGGTGGCTATTAAGATTAACCAACTTAGCAAGCTCATTCAGACTTTCTTTACAATCGCCAATCACAGCAACATCCACTTCCACGTTCTTGTTGATTTCGGAAGGATCGATATCAAAGTGTATCACTTTAGCTTGTTTAGCATAGTTGTCCAGATTACCCGTCACACGATCGTCAAAGCGCATTCCTATGGCAATCAGCACATCACATTCATTGGTCAACTTGTTTGGTCCATAATTGCCATGCATTCCGAGCATTCCTACATTCAAAGGGTGTTCACTTGCCAAGGCTGATAGCCCCAGTAATGTACTAGCAGAAGGAATACCTGTCTTCTCTACCAATGCCCTGAACTCTTCTTCGGCATTTCCAAGAATCACTCCCTGACCAAACAGAATCAGAGGTCTTTGCGCTTCATTGATCAACTCAGCCGCTTTGCTTACCTGATCAATAGCCACTTTAGGAACTGGTTTATAACTTCTTACCTGCTGACATTTCTTGTACTCAAAATCAAACTCAGCGAACTGAGCATCTTTTGTGATATCTATCAATACAGGCCCTGGTCGACCTGATCTGGCAATGTAAAATGCCTTCGCTAAAGCTGCCGGTAAATCTTCAGCCTTAGTCACCTGATGGTTCCATTTGGTAACAGGCATAGAAATACTAATGATATCCGTTTCCTGAAAAGCGTCAGTACCTAAAAGGTGAGAACCTACCTGACCAGTTATACACACCAAGGGAGTAGAATCGATCATGGCATCAGCAATGCCTGTGATCAGGTTAGTTGCTCCAGGGCCTGAAGTAGCCATTACTACTCCTACTTCTCCTGTGACTCTTGCATAACCTTGTGCTGCGTGGATAGCACCTTGTTCGTGACGCGTAAGTACATGACGCACATCTTCCTGAAAATGATAGAGTGCATCATAAACTGGCATGATTGCTCCACCTGGATATCCGAAAATCAACCTTGCATTTTCCGCTATCAATGACCTGATAACAGCTTCTGCTCCTGAAACTTTTAATTGAGTGGCTTGCGGCTTTGTTAGTATGGCTTCCATAGATTTTTTCAGTTATCAGTTACACAGCCCTCTGAAGCTGACCCAACTGTTTTTGCATATTTCTTTAATACTCCGTGTTTTACCTTCAACTCTGGTGCTTGCCATCTAGTCTTGCGTTTTGATAATTCTTCTTCATCAATGAGCACATCAATGGTATTCTGAGCTGCATCAATCACAATTTTATCTCCATTCTCAACCAAGGCTATTGTCCCGCCAGCTTGTGCTTCTGGGGTCACATGTCCCACCACAAAACCATGACTTCCACCAGAAAATCGTCCATCCGTGATCAGTGCTACTGATTTACCAAGTCCAGCTCCCATAATGGCCGATGTTGGTTTGAGCATTTCCGGCATTCCAGGAGCTCCTTTAGGCCCTTCATACCTGATGACTATTACATGACCTGCTCTAACCTTGCCACTTTGAATGCCTTCAATGGCAGAAAACTCATCTTCAAAAACGATGGCTTCTCCTTCGAATCTTTCTCCTTCTTTACCTGTAATTTTAGCAACTGCTCCTTCACTGGCCAGATTACCAAAAAGCATTTGAAGGTGCCCCGTCTCTTTAATCGGGCTCGATAGTGGCTTTAGAAGGTCACTTTCAGGGCTAATAGCTTCAATAGTTTTTAGGTTTTCTTCAATGGTATGACCGGTTACCGTCATACAGTCTCCATGAAGCATTCCTTCATTCAGCATGAACTTCATCACTGCAGGAACACCACCTGCTTCATGCAGGTCTTCCATCAGGTATTTGCCACTGGGTTTCAAATCAGCCAGAAAAGGTGTTTTATCAGAAAGTCTCTGGAAATCCTTTAGTGTAAGGTCTATGTCTACACTTTTCGCAATAGCAATCAGATGCATTACCGCATTGGTTGAGCCACCTAAAACCGTAATTAGCCTGATGGCATTCTCGAATGACTTTTTAGTCAGAATATCACGAGGTTTTAAGTCAAGCTCTAACAGTCTTTTCACTGCCTGCCCTACTTTAGCACACTCTGCAGTTTTGTCTTTACTGATTGCAGGGTTTGAAGAACTATATGGCAAAGACATGCCTAATGCTTCTATTGCAGAAGACATGGTATTGGCAGTATACATTCCTCCACATGCACCGGCACCTGGGCATGAATTCTTGATAATTCCTTTATAATCCTCATCAGAGATAGTACCTGCAAACTTTTGCCCCAATGCCTCAAATGAGGATACAATATTGAGTTTCTTGTCTTTATAGCAACCTGATGCTATAGTGCCGCCATAAACCATTAATGAAGGCCTGTTCAAACGTCCCATAGCCATCAACGCGCCAGGCATGTTCTTATCGCAACCCACAACGGTAATCAAGCCATCGTAATAGTGTGCTCCTGCTACTGCTTCGATGGAATCGGCTATGATTTCACGAGATACGAGAGAATATCGCATTCCTTCAGTTCCATTCGAAATACCATCACTCACACCTATTGTGTGGTATATCAAACCAACCAGGTCAGCATCCCAAACTCCTTTTTTCACCTGAGTAGCCAGGTCATTTAGGTGCATATTACAGGTATTCCCTTCGTACCCTGTACTCACAATACCTACTTGAGCTTTTTCCATGTCTTCTTCAGTCAAACCAATACCATAAAGCATGGCCTGAGAAGCTGGTTGTGTTGGGTCTTGTGTTAATCTTTTACTGTATTTATTCAGTTCCATTTCGATTCACTTAGCTTTTTATTGCTATGAGGTTTTCTTACTAATTTTTGATATGCTTTAGCTATTCTGAAGCCAATTGTTTCTTCCCATTGAAGCCTGAAAGGACTACCATCTAAAAAGCCTATGCCGGCTATTTCAGCAGCAGTTCCGGTAAAAAAAGCGCCATCAGCTCCTTTTACAGCTTCCGGAGGGAAATACTCTTCTCTCACTTCTATGCCCATTTCTTCAGCAATATCCATTGCAGTCAGGCGAGTAATTCCGGGTAGTATGTTTCCCAAAGGTGGAGTATAAAGGATGCCTTCTTTTTCGAAGAAGAAGTTCGCACCACTTCCTTCTGCCACACTTCCGTTTCTATCAAGCAAAAGTGCCTCATCAAAGCCTTTTGCCTTTGCTTCAGTTGTTGCCAGAATAGAATTGGTGTAATGCCCTGTTACTTTAGCTTCCACAGGTACGGCCTTGGGGTTCGGCCTTTCATAAGACGAAACCATTACATTGAGCAGTGAATCGCCCAGGTACTTACCCCACTCCCAGGCACAAAGAAGCAAGTGTACTGTATCAACGGTATGGAGTGTCATGTTTTCACCCAGATATAGCAATGGCCTGACATAAGCATCTTTCAGATTATTCTTATCCAGCAATTCGTATGTAAGTGCGGTTAACTCTTCTACTGAATAGTCACACTTGATGTGCATTTTCTCTGCCGAATAGAGAAAACGTTCGTAGTGTTCTTTAGCCTTGAATACCGATACCTCTCCATTAGCATCATAGGATCTGATACCCTCAAAAATTCCAGACCCATAGTGCAAGGTCTGGCTATATAAGCTTCCTTTTGCCTCACTAGCCTTGAGCCATTGCCCGTCTGAAAAAACTATTGTGTCGTTGTTGTAGTACATTATTTCCTGTTTAAACTTATTTTCATTTTCTGCTGCTACTGAATCTTTTTAAAGCCGCTCTACAGTTCTAAATTCCAGCACACACTTATTTAAATAACTATATATCAACACCTTAACTAATTATCGATTACAACTTTCAGTGTCCCTTATTGCTGATTCATTTTGATCAATTTCTACTAAACTTACTCCTGCCAAATTCTAATCGACATAAAAAAAGCCCTTCTCGTTCTGGTGAGAAGGGCTTCTTTGCATTATACAATAGACTTCCTACTCACCCACTGGGGCTGGTAATAATGACTACTGTAATAATGACTGTATTGCTATTCATCAATTTGTTCTTTCTCTTTTCTCAAAGATCTAAATCACATCATTTAGATATAATAAAAAAGCCTTCTCGCTGTGCGGGAAGGCTTTTGTTTCATTTATAATTGATACAATATCCTACCCGCCTTTGTGGTTGACCACAATGGTAATAATCTGGGTAGTAATAATTGTATTAACTGTCATATCTGCTGCGAAGATTGGCATTCAAGATTTCTCAAACAACTAAAATTTAAAATAAATATGATTTCAAATGGTTAGCACACCTGAGTAATTACCAGATATTCAATTGACAGTCAAATCATTACCAATTGAACCATTTACTACTTCAAGTAGCTAATTATTTTTCAATGGGTAACTTCTCACGCTGCCATGCCCTTATACCACCTGCTAAATCATAAGCTTCATTGAAGCCCAAAGATTTAAGCATTTTAAGCGCACTGTTGCTTCGTCCCCCCACCGCGCAATAAACTGCCACTGGTTTGTTTTTATCAAGTTTACTCAGTTTGGATTTAAAATCAGGTTGGTAATAATCCATCAAAACTGCACCTGATAGGTGACCTGATTTATACTCTCTATTGGTTCTTACATCTATTAACTGAAGGCCTTCTTTAGACTTAATCAGTGCGTGTAACTCCTTAACAGAGATGACTTTAGAAATAATTTTATCCTGAGTATCGCTAGGGGTACTACAGGATAAAACAAAAATCATAAACAAACTGAGAACTCTGATCATGTCAGCAGATTGCCATCATCATCCCATTCAGCTATAGCTGTACGTTTGCTCTGATCAACACATTTGGCCAACCAATCTTTCTCATAGGCCATACCGTGATCGTCTAAAACGTCTTGTGGTACACCATCCCATACACCGGGACGGTTCCCCTGATAGCCAAGATCCTTGACCCCAATCTCTGAGGTGTAGTATCCTGTAAGCGTTAGGTTTCTCATTCGAGTAAAGAATTTTTCGCCTGGTAACAACTCGGGAGCCGTCTTTCCTGGGTATGCAATAGTATCGCAAATTGCTTTTTGTTGTTCCAATGCCAGCTTCTTAAACTCAAGGTTATGCAGCTTGTTGGAATGATTATCCAGCCATGCTAAACCACCTCTTATTGGTAGTTGATGGTTTGGCATATCTTTCACGATAAACTCGATAAATGCTGGAACTTCAGCTTCTTTAGCCCCACCTATCTCAGCAGTTGTCGGAAGTATAATGTCACATAAAACTGCTATAGTCTCCAACTCATGTTCATTCAGAAATACTTCAGCAAGCACTTTTTTGTCGTGCTCTTGTTCGGGAACAGTTCTTCCATAACCTGGTAAACCAGGTTCCTGAACTTCTGAAACCTCCTCAGCCTTATCGGGAGGTGTACAACCAGTAACTAATAGTCCTCCTGCAACGGACCCTACTAATAATGATTTTAATGAATCTCTCCTATCCATGGCTTAAACGATATTTCTTTTCTTGATTTGATCTACTAAATAATCTGATGCTCTCCAGGCCAGGGCCAGGATAGTCCAGGTTGGGTTCTTATCTGCCTGAGATACGAACGGCCCTGCATCCATCACAAACACATTTTCGCAGTCGTGTAACTGATTATACTTATTTGTAACTGAAGTTTTGGGGTTGTTACCCATTCTGGTTGTCCCAACCTCGTGAATAATTTCACCAGGTTTAGTTAAACCATACTGACTATCAGCTCCAGGTTTGTCGCCAAGTAAAGTCCCACCTGTAGCACTCAACACTTCCTCAAAAGTATCTTGCATATGCTTAGCTTGCTTCACTTCATAGTCTGTCCACTTATAGTTGAACTTCAAGACTGGTATACCCCACTGATCAACCACATTGTTATCGATTTCACAGTAATTGTCTTTCATTGGTACACTCTCTCCACGACCCGAAATCCCCACAACTGCTCCGTAATACTTCTTGATGTCGTCTCTTAAAGAATCTCCATATCCACCAACAGTTCCACCTGTCACTTTATTTAAGTCATTAGGATTAAAGCCAAAGCCATAACCTGGCATTCCCATACCACCCCATACTTCAATATGATAACCTCTTGGAAAGTCAAGTTTGGCATCATTCAACCACCAAGGAGTATAAACATGCATTCCTCCTACACCATCTTCGTTGTAGATCTTACGATTCATTAATTCAGGAATGAAAACAGCTCTGCTGGCACCGGTAGAATCATGCAAATATCTACCTACCATTCCACTACTGTTACCTAAACCATTTTCGTGTACTGAGCTTTTAGAGTTTAGTAAAATTCGTGCTGAAGAACAGGCTGATGCCGCCATGATAACGACTTTAGCCTTAAGGTGATATGACTTTCTATCTAATTTATTAATGTAAGTAACTCCAGTAGCTTTTCCTTCGCTGTTTGTAGTCACTTCGCTTACCATTGCTTCTGTAAACAGTTCTACTTTTCCACCATTTTTCTGTGCTGGAAAAATCAAACACGTTCCTGAAGAGAAATCAGCATAAGCAGAACAAGCTCTATTACATTGACCACAGTAGAAACAACTACCTCTTTGGTCATTAATTCGTTTGGTCAGAATCGACAATCGAGAAGGAATAACAGGGATTCCTGCTTTTCTTGCTCCCTTTATATAATAGAGTTCATGTAATCTCGGCTTTGGTGGTGGAAGAAAGAAGCCATCGGGCTCATTCTTTATATTTTCTTTGGAACCAAATACCCCGATAAGCTTATCTACTTTATCATAGTATGGTTTAACGTCATCGTAACCAATTGGCCAATTGTCACCTAGTCCATCGATACTCTTTCTTTTAAAATCCAGCGGTCCAAATCTCAATGAAATACGCCCCCAGTGATTGGTTCTTCCGCCCAGCATTCTGGACCTAAACCATCTGAAATCTGTACCTTTTTCATTGGTAAAGGGCTCTCCTGCTAGGTTCCAGCCACCATAGGCTGCGTCAAAATCTCCAAAAGATCTCCTGTCAGAACTTGCCCCTCTCCTGGGAGATTCCCATGGCCATCTTAACTGATTCCGATATTCATCCTTTTGGGGATCAAAAAATGGGCCTGCTTCCAGCACTGCCACATCAAAGCCTGCTTCTGAGAGTATCTTAGTGGCCATACCGCCACCAGCACCCGAGCCTACTATGGCTACATCATAAGTCTTGGCTGATTCAATAATTTGCATAAAATATGAAGGTTAGTCTATTTGCGAGACTGCATTACCCATCGCGTCTATGGTTTTTCTTAATGCTGCCTCATTATCTAATTTATTTAAGTTACTATTAAAGGGCTCGGCTCTAACCGGACCATCATATCCGATTTCAACCAGTGCCTCTAAAAAGTCTTTGAGATTTATCACCTTACTATCCATAGGAAGTTCTCGCTCCCAGTCCAACTGTTCTTCTGCAGTTTTATCTTTCTTGGCATCATTTAGATCAACAGTCACTATTTGATCAGCTGTTAAATTCAGAATATCCTGCTTTGACTCTCCTGCACAAAACCAGTGAAAAGCATCCAATTGTATACCTACATTTGGCTCATCAATGGCATCAATCAATTCCTGAAGCTCTGCCATTGTTCTGATGAAAGCATATTTGTCTCTCGTCATCAGGGTTTTTGGTCCTACATACTCTAGTCCCAATCTGATATTCTTATCTGATAGCAGCTTTGCTACCTCTTTCAACCTTCTTTTATGTTGGTTGAAGTTTTGCATATATGTCAACTCTTTATGAGTCGGCATAATCCAGGTAGACATTCTATTAGCCTTAGCAAGGTTAAGGGCATGTGCCGATTCTTGCAGTCTCTCAAAATCGCCTCGAAACTTCAAAGCTGACTCTCTGAACTGGACTGGCAAATTGGCCGTTCCCCAAGTGATATTGTTTTGTTTCATTCTGGAAAGAAAGCCTTCAAACCCTTGATCTCTCATTGTTGCCAATTGAGCTGGATAAGGTACAATCGCTTCAAAACCATACTCGATGGCCTTATCAAGCATCTCTTGCTGAGATAACTCAACGCCAATTGCACCTGGGTTCAGGCAGATTCTGAACTTGCGTTTTGCTGGTCGGTCTGAAGATAAAAATGCTGAAGGAAACAACGCTGCTGCAGATAGTGCAGAGGCCTTGAACAGAAATGCTCTTCTTTCCAAATTGATCATCTGACCAAGATAAATAAATCAACTGAAATTCAACGAACAATTTATCTGGATAGTGAAGATGAGAAGGGTTAAGTTGTGAGTTCTAAGAAATAAAAATAGGAGGCTGCAAGCGACAAGTTGCACGTTTCACCTCCTACCCCCCTCACTTTATCACTCTGAAAAATAAAAACATGAGCACCGCGATTAACTGCTCTTATACCTTTTACTTTACCACTTAAAAGTAGATTTCTCCTACGGTCGAAATGACCAGAAGAGTTATGAGTTGTAAGGTTTGAGTATTAAGACGCCTGTTGCAAGCTGTAAGCCACACACTTCAAGGTTGGTTCTTGATATTATGTTTCATTTCATAACTTTTTTTCCTGGGTACAAATAAGGAGACCCCCTGCACTTATGTCTTTGTTTTACCTTCATCAAATAAAAGGTGGTTTATTCTAAAGTAGAAATTGTAGGTGTTGGGTAAAGGACAGGGCTTACTACAAATCCAGTAGTCACGTTAAATATGAATAGAAAAAGCCACTCGTATAGTGGCTTTGTCGGGCTGTTCATTAACCAAATCTAAGTATATAATCTACTGAAGAAATAGCCCATATCATCAATTTCTTTATCTAGCTCATTAAGAACAAAGCCAGCATATCATGTGTAAGGCTATGGAGATTGTTTATAAATGCAATAATGATTCAAATATGACAATCTATTTTGTTTTTGCAACAATGATGCATAAATAAAATCTCCTATAATAGAAGGAAGGCCAATTCTTAGCGCTACTGGTAAAAACTAACCCCAGCACTTAAAACAGATTGATAACATCTGTCAAATTGGCTCAATGATGGAAAGTGAAGTGTCTTGAGCCCTATCATAGTTGCTCTCTAGCGTAACATGTAATGACTTATACAAATCATATTTGCACATCCAGTGAAATTTAGTTCTATATCAAGCATCCTTTTGCTTTCTCTCTTGTTTTTAGACAAAGTCTAAACCTGAATTAACCGATAAGTATGCCTACCAAAACACTCTCCTTTACATTAGAAAGAAACAAGCTTAAACCAACTCACATTGTCTCGCCCATTGTCAGAGTATTCAAGTGGCGATGGATAAGTGTTTTGTTATTAGGTATATGTGGTAACACTTTGATCAATGTCATATTTGATTATAAGTATCAGCGTCCGCTTGTATCCATCAGCATAGAAGAATATTTCAATGCCATTATAGCTTCCTTGATCCTGTTAGAAGGTACCCGATGGATCAGTAAAAAGCTTAACAACAGACTTCCATGGGCTTCTGGAATTCTCAAGAGATTAAGCTATCAAGTGATGCTAGGTTTTTTCTTCCTGGTTGTTGTGTTAAATGCACTGGTTATCAGTATCACCTATTTTTTTTATGGTGGTTTTTATGAATTTGATGAGCTAATGGTCATTAATATCAGTATGATCTCAATGACTCTTCTCTTTTCGACAATTGACTCTGGTATTTATCTATTCAAAAACTGGCCAACCTCACACGAGCCACCTGAAGCTCAAACGGTTTCTTCAAAAAAGCCCATTCAAATAACATTAGGGAGAGTCACTCATCTGATTAAACCTGAGAATATTCAATCGGCAATCAGCCAATCTGGCTCAGTATTTATAATTACTAAAGAAGGCCGAAACCTTATATACAATGATTCGCTTGATGCACTAATGAAAAACCTTGATCCAGAAATCTTTTTTAGAGCTAACCGTCAAACTATTCTAACTCATGAGGTAATCAAGTCAACTAAATCTTTGGAATATGGTAAAGTAGAAGTGGCACTTAACACATCTGCCGGGCAGCCGCAAACTACTGTAATCAGTAGAACCAAAGCAGCTCAGTTTCGAAAATGGTTAAGGTCCAAAACAGTGTAAACAGGTTATTTATACCTTCTTCCGTTCAGAAACTTCCCTATAAAACTTCTCCTTACCAAGTAGTGGTAAGTGGTAAAACTCACCAAAGTTGTCAGCCCAATCACAATCAAAAACTTGATAAAAACTGGAACCTGAAGGTCGGCAATTAAACCAGCAGAAAAAGTAACTAATGGTAGGTGAATCAGATAAACCCAATAAGAAGAATCTGAAATGTAGCGCATTTTAGCGGAGTGCTTACTTGTATATCGAATAAATAACCCCATAATTCCAAAAATGAAAAACCATACATTAATCGCGTTTAGTGCTCCATATAAAACATCATCAATATAAGGCCTCATAAAGAACCTGACGGTGAATATCACTATAGCTATAATAGTAAATAGCCAGTCACCCTTCAAGAAAGAGTTCAATAGGCTTTTTGATTTAAACAACACCCACCCCAACAAGTAGAACATACCATAAGCAGCAAGAACAGGTACATTCGGCACAAAAGACAAAGGTGTAGATATCCAAGTATCCCACATCCACACTAGGATTAAGAACATCATGATTGAGAAGAAAAGAATGAAAACCAACCTTCTGCGAAAAAGCCACTCAAAAGACTGTGTAATTTTTCTCGTTATGGTTGGTACAACTTTCAAAAGTTTAGCCAGCGCAAAGGCTAATGCCGTAATTAGAATCAGATAATATAGAAACCATAAATGGTAGGTAATACTTGGAGTGAATGTCATTCTAGTCAAAACTTCTGCCACGCCCACATCAAAGGCATTAGCCGTAAATCTCCAAGCTAAAATTATGAACGGGTGTAAGAGAAAGAGGAAAACAACAAAAGGGAAAAGTACTCTGGACAATCTGTTTTTAATCATCAAAAGAGGCCCTCTTTCATAAAACAACATAGCTCCAAAAAAACCAGCTACTAAAAAGAATATTGGCATTCTAAAGATATGGATGATACCGAATATGTAATTCATTGACAGGCTCCTTGCCGAAGGATCTTTTGGCCAATAAGGGTCTTCTCCCATACTGTAGAGTTCTGTTGCATGTAAGACAACACCTAAGAGCATCATAACCGCCCTTAGTGCGTCCATCGAATGTAACCTATGTGATTTTAGAGTTGGGTATTCCATATTCATGTTCCTGTTTAGCTATGACGAACAAAACACAAACACACTCTTTATACTAGGTTTTCTGATTATAATAAAGTGAAATGCTATGGATCAGAAGCTGAAACAATAAACTGATCTAACATCAAAAAATCAGTTTTTGATTACCGAGGTTTTATGATTTCCACCCTTTATAGCAGTTCAGATCAAAATCATATGCAGTTCATTTCTTATTAAAATCTAATTGGTTTAGCTATCAGCCGGAATGAATTAATTAGCCCTTCAATCTATTCAAATACATGATTTATGAAAAACTTAAATTCAATCAAGCTGACTTTGGTATTATCCCTTATGGTCTTATTTATGCCAGGCTGCAACTCTGGTTCTGAGAAAGCCAACACAGATCAACCTTTTGATCCTATTGGTAAATGGGAATACAAAGTAACCACAGATGTCAGCTATGGTGTCATTGACATTTCAAAAAAAGACAATTCATATTCAGCTTTGATGACCACTGAAGTATTCGGCACTTTGGAAGTAATGAACTTAAGCATCAATGGCACTTCACTCAGAGGAGATCTGGATGTAGGCGGGACACCTGCCACACTTAAATGCGATTTTGACGGGGATAAATTCACAGGTTCAGTCACTGCTGGTGAGACCAAATTCCCAATGGAGGGTCAACGCGCCAAGGATTGAAAAGTAGATAGAAGCCTATAGTAATTGGAGAACAAACCAACATCAACAAAAAGGTATCAGTATTAGGAATAATAATACTTTGGAACTCCCTTACCACTTTACCTTGAAATATTAGATAAAGACAAACCATAAGCTGAATTGCATTTCCTGAGCTGTACTGAAGGCTTAGAGCTAGTGCCATGCCTCTACAGGTTGTTGATGGAATCGGGATTGAAAGTGAAGCTGCACCACTAAACTCGTGGGGTGCAAACTTCTCTCCCATTCCTTTGATAGTACCACCCCCCTGAGGCAATTTAGGTTCAATCACCTTGATTTCAGGCGTCTTGTGACTGGTGTTCATTCGTGTGTTTTTGTGTTTAAAGGCCAGAATGAATATCACTTTTATTCTGAATAAATGATATTTTTTGTTACGAATCTCGGGATTCTTGTTACCAAGCACTTTACAAAGGCATGGAACACATAAAATTGCGAACAGAATTCAGTTGATTATGTCGAAGTACAGCTGTGTGATGCACATATGAAGTCAACCTCTATCGTTGGGAGAAGAGAGATTTCCCTAAAGTCGAAATGGCTGAAAGGAAGTTATGAAGTTTGAGTAATGAGGTGGAAGTTGTGAGCCACATGCTTCAAGATTGATATTGCACTGCAACCCTATTACCTTTTATCTTATCCTTAATCATTTGAAAAATAGATTTCTCCCAAGGTCGAAATGACTGAAAGAAAGTTATGAGGTTTGAGCAGTGAGGCATAAGCCGCAAGTTGTAAGCTATACGCTACATGGTTGATATCACATTTCACTTCTTGACCTCTTTACTTCATAAGTACCAAGTAATCAAAGGTGCCAAACCAATTGGAGCTTAAAATGGACTAAAACATAATAAAAACCAGAACGTAATTCGAGAACGTAAGCACAAAAAAAGAGAGTCACTTTCGTAACTCTCTCGTTTTCAGAGCCTCCTATCGGGATCGAACCAATGACCTACTGATTACAAGTCAGTTGCTCTACCATCTGAGCTAAGGAGGCTTCTTTTTGCTTTTCCGTTGAAAGCGAGTGCAAATATATAGGTGGGATTTAAATTTGCAAAGCGCTTTTCAGCATTTTTATCAAGTATTTTTCAATTCACTGATTGTCAAATACTTCTTAAAACTCTCAGTTGTTTTTTCAATTCAGCTATCTCCTTTTCAGCACTGGCTATCTTGGCATCAAACTCTTCTTTGAGCTTATCAGCTGTTTTAGAGTTGGCAAAAAACGCCAGGTTATTATTCCAAAGGGCAATGTTATCTTCCAGTTCGCTGATCTTTCTTCTCAAAGTGGACTCCTTCTTTTGAAGCTTTCTATCTGCACCACCACCTTTTGCTCCTCCGGCTAGCTCTGCTTTGAGCATAAGTACTTCAGCATCTTCTTCCTCTAACCCAAGGTTTTTAATATAGGCCTTAACAACCTCTTGCATCTTCTTTTCGACTGACTTTATAGCATTTCTCGGTACAAAACCAATCTCATTAAACTGCCCTATCAAGGTCATTAACTCATCTTCAGAACCTTCTTTAGCCGCAGCCTGTTCGGCAATCTGATCTAGAATTGCTTCTTTGTTCTGTTGATTCTCAACATAAGCAGACTCTGTCTGATTCAAGTGCGATCTCTTATTATTGAAGAAAGTATCACAAGCTTCCTTAAATCTGGCATAGATTGCATTTCTCTGTTTTTCCGGAACCGGCCCAACTTCTTTCCACCTTCTTTGAAGCTGTTTTAATTCCTCAGCTGTCTTGTCCCAGTCATCGCTTTCTGAAAGATTGATGGCTTCTTGAATTAGTTCCTCTTTCTTTGCCAGATTTTCTTTCCTCAACGATTCCAGTTTCTTAAAGAACTCATTTTTATGAGCAAAAAAACCTTTGAAAGTCGACCAAAAAGCACGATTAATATCTTTTGCCTTTTCTCTCGGTACACCACCCAAAGCTTCCCATTTTTTCTGAAGGTCAAGAATCTCTTTGGTTTTGGCATTCCAGTCATTAATTCTATCGGAATCAAATGTAGAGAACACTTCAAGTTCTTTTATCAATTCTTGCTTTTTAGCAAGATTCTCCTTTAAGTCCCCTTTCAGATGCTCCAGGTAGTCCTTACGCTTTCTATAAACTACATCAGAAGCAGCCTTAAATCGTTGCCACAGTTGTTCTTGAACTTCCCTTGGAACGGCTCCAACCCGTTTGTATTCTTCGTGCAGTTCGTTCAGTTGAACCACGGCTTCTTTTATGTTATCAAGGTTCGCAAGTGCTTCTGCCTTTTCACATAGTTCTTCTTTTAAAACTTTATTCTTTTTACGGTCAAGATCCTTCAACTCAAACAGGATATGTCTGTTATGATAAAAGCGATCTAACAGTGCATTATAATTAGCCCAAAGGGTTTTATTATGCTGATTAGGAACAGGGCCTATTGCCTTCCAGATTTCTTGAATTTCCTTAATTGGCTTTATACTGGTTGTAGCTTCCTCTCCATCCACTAACGATCTCAAGGTCTCTAACAACTCTTGCTTCTTCTCGAGGTTTCTCGTCTTATTAGCTTCTCTTTCGCGATAAAAAGCAGCTTTTCTATCCCTGATTAACCTTAGTGAGGCATCAAATCTATTGAAAAGTTCATCGTGCCTGAATTCAAAGTCATCTTCTTCGCCACCATCCGTAATATATTTCTCTTTGGCCTCGCTTTTAATTTGAGTTTCGAAAGTGTTGAAAAGTGGCTCAATTTCTGCAAGAACTCTTTCAGATCTTTTAAATGAATCAAGTTTCACAAGCTCCTCAATTGCCTCAACAAGCTGTTCTCTTGTATAAGCAGAAAAGTCTGGCAAGTCACTATCATCGTCTTCCTCTTCTTCAAAAGTATCATCAGACTCTTCTTCTGTGCCAGTTTCTTCCTCTATCTGTTCTTGATCAGTACTCTCTTTTTCCCCTTCAGTCGACTCATCAGTAGCAGTGGGTATCTCCGACACCCCTTCTGTGAATGTCACCTCTTGACCTGAAACAGATTCCTCCATCACTTCTTCAACAGACTCTTTTATAGCCTCTACATCGGCAGTTTCAGCTTGAATTTGCTCTTGCTCTTCTGTAGATTCCTCCGTTTGGGGGGCTTCTACTTCTTGAGGAGCATCCTCAGGTTGAGTATCTGATACTTCCTCAGTATTTGGAATTGGGTTGCTGTTACTTTCAGTTTGGAGATTTTCTTGCTCCTTTTCTCCCTCCTGCGTGTTCTTTTCTTCACTCATAACTCTTATATGCTATCGGCTTTTAACCGCACCGTTGCAATATCAAATTTAGCAAAACTATTAATTCAAACGAGGATCAACAGGGTAATTTGAAAACACCTTGTATTTACCTCCCATATCAGATAAAATCGACTTCCATAAAATGTCTGACTCCATATCAAATATCTCTCTTGCAGTAGCCTTTTTTCTAACAAACCAGGACTGTCTATCCAGCTCCTTTCTCAGCTGCCCTTTGTCCCATCCGGCATAGCCCAGAAAGAACTGAATATCTTCTTCTTTAATCAGATTTGAGCTAATCAGAAATTTTACCTGTTCAAAATCCCCGCTCCAGAATAGTCCGTTATTCAATTCTATTGAACCTTCAATTTTATCTTCCAATCTATGTATGAAATGAAGGGTGTTCTGTTCTACGGGCCCTCCCAAGTTAAGGTATGCCTGAAAAGCCACCTCATCTTCCAACACATCATTCAATTTCAAATCAGACAATTTATTCAATATCAGGCCAAAGGTGCTCTCATCGCTATGCTCACAAATAAGCACCACTGTTCTTTCAAAGTTAGGGTCGTTCAGAAATGGTTCAGAAATCAGAAAATCCCCACTCTCAGGCTCAGGTATATTTTTGTCGTATTCGAACATAAACTTGTTTCAAAGAAAATTATAAATGCATTTTCACTTTGCCTAACGAAAACCAAAAACTTTAGTCTGTTTGGATGTTATATTTACGAATAATTAAGAAAGGTCAATGACAAATAGTATAGCTGACTTACGCGAGGAGTACACAAAAGCTTCACTGGATATTGATTCGGTTAATCCAAATCCATTTAAACAGTTTGAAAAGTGGTTCACTGAAGCACAAAATAGTAAACTACCTGAACCCAATGCCATGATACTCAGCACGGCCAACACAGTGGGGCAGCCTTTTCAGCGTACAGTACTAATGAAAGCACTGGATGAAAACGGGATTGTATTTTATACAAACTATGGAAGTCGAAAGGCTAAACAAATTTCAGAGAACAACAAAGTATCCATCCTATTCCCATGGTATCCACTTGAAAGACAAGTGATTATTCTTGGGACTACTGAAAAGGTTAGCACCAAAGAATCATTAAAGTATTTCACCAGCCGACCACATGGAAGCCAGTTAGGTGCCTGGGTTTCACAACAAAGCGCTGTAATTAACTCCAGAAGTGTGCTGGAGATGAAACTGGCAGAAATGAAAAGAAAATTCAAGGAAGGTAAGGTACCTCTTCCTGATTTTTGGGGAGGTTACAGAATCAAGCCTACTTCATTTGAATTTTGGCAAGGAAGACAAAGTCGACTTCATGATAGACTAATGTATGAAGTTGGCGAAGAAAGCCAATGGAAGATAAGCCGACTGGCTCCTTAAGTGAACGTGAGTTCCCGATAAAAAGAATATAAAATCCAAAAGACGCCTAGTAAATTAAGGCATTTAGATTCCGGATATTTTTCTTCATGCTAAAGAAAATTATAAAGAATAATTCCGGAATGACGTCTCAGAGAACATGTATGAGACTTTGAAAATTTCTTATCAAACTCAGTCAACTTAG
Source organism: uncultured Roseivirga sp. (assembly GCA_947493005.1). Classification (GTDB taxonomy): domain Bacteria; phylum Bacteroidota; class Bacteroidia; order Cytophagales; family Cyclobacteriaceae; genus Roseivirga. Next base: position 267,293 of record CANLOY010000004.1, on the reverse strand, counting down.
ATCAGGTCAGAAATAGTCCTTACTCCAGTGGTTCGCTCCACCGTAAAACCTTCTCCATACTCGGCACCAATCTCATGCCCATACTCTACCCCTCTGGATTCAATCATTTTTAAAAATCTCGGTGACGAAATATAGGTTTGTGGCTCATTACTATTTGGATCGTGGAACTGTGACTTAAAAGCCGCAATTGCTTCCATTTTAGTACTCCATGCAGTAGAAACGTCCACAATAAAGTCAGGCTTATGTGGAATACTCTGAATATAGTGGTAAACCACTTTGGGGCGCCAGTGGGCTTGCTTAACACCTTCAAGTTCTGTTTCAATCTTTGCTAAACCTGATAAGAAACAAGCTTCTTTAGCCAGAAATGAAGCTCTTCCATGATCGGAATGTCTGTCATCAATAGCATTAGCCAAGACAACTTCAGGCTGGTACTTCCTTATCATTTTAATAAGCTCGATCTGGTGAGCTTCATCGTTCTTAAAGAAACCATCTCTGAATCCAAGGTTTTCTCTAGCCGAAAGCCCCATTATTTTGGCAGATGCAGCTGCCTCCTCCATTCTTAATTCAGGGGTACCTCTGGTTCCTAGCTCGCCTTTCGTAAAATCAACAACGCCCGTTTTCTTGCCATCATGAGCTGCCTTAATCAACGTTCCAGCACAAGAAAGCTCCACATCATCAGGGTGAGCTGCTAACGCCAAGATATCCAGTTTAATCATAACTTCGGTTCAATTAAAAAGCCACGACTATGGCCGTGGCTTCAAGTTTTATTATCTGATATTATTGTGTAACCTCCTCAGCAGAGGCCATTTCAAACTCCTTTTTAGCAAGGAACCTTTCTGCGTCCAAAGCACCCATACAACCTGTTCCTGCAGCAGTAACTGCCTGACGGTAAACCTTATCTGCCGCATCACCTGTTGCAAAAACTCCTTCAATATTAGTATGTGATGTACCTGGCTTCACTTTAAGATACCCGGTTTCATCCATATCCAACCACCCTTCAAAAATATCCGTATTTGGCTTATGTCCTATCGCTACAAAGAATCCACTGACCTCAATTTCTACTTTTTCTCCAGACTTATTATTTACCAACCTAGCACCAGTGACTCCAACAGTATCATTACCAAGAATTTCTTCGGTTTCAGTATTCCATAACACTTCAATATTTGAGGTATTCTTTACGCGTTCTTGCATGATTTTAGAAGCCCTCATTTCATCCCTTCTTACAATCATATAAACCTTGGGACAAAGGTTTGCCAAATAAGTGGCTTCTTCTGCTGCCGTATCTCCTGCTCCTACTACTGCCACTGTTTGTCCTTTGTAGAAAAACCCATCACATACTGCACAAGCAGACACTCCCCTGTTTGCAAAAGTCTCTTCCGAAGGAAGTCCTAAATATTTAGCTGAAGCTCCTGTTGAGATAATCACAGATTCAGCTGTAATTTCGTGTTTATCATCAATCCATACTTTATGAGGATATCCTGAAAAATCAACTTTGGTAGCCAGACCAAACCTTACATCAGTACCAAAACGCTCTGCCTGCTTCTGAAAATCAACCATCATTTGAGGGCCGTTAATACCTTCTGGGTAACCCGGATAGTTCTCAACATCATTTGTGGTTGTTAACTGTCCTCCTGGCTGCCCTCCCGTATACAAAACTGGTGAAAGACCTGCTCTGGAAGCATAAACTGCTGCAGTATATCCTGCTGGCCCCGAACCGATAATTAATACTTTTACATTTTCTGTAGTCATCTCCTAAAAATTCCTGTTTATCCAAAACTAATCGATTAACAACTTTTTATCAAAGGATTGTTCCCTTGACTAAAGGAAATAAAAAAAGACCTCCAAAATGAAGGTCTTAAAGTTGTTAATTCTATCAATACTTAACCTAAGTATGGCTTTAAAGCTTTACTTCTAGAGGTATGTCTTAACCTTCTGATTGCCTTTTCCTTGATTTGTCTAACACGCTCTCTTGTTAAATTGAATTTCTCTCCAATTTCTTCGAGAGTCATAGAATGCTCTCCATTCAAACCAAAGTAAAGTGTAATCACGTCTGCCTCTCTCTGAGTTAAAGTTGATAATGCTCGTTGAACTTCTCTTCTCAAAGAGTCATTCATCAAACCAGTATCAGGTTTCTCCTCAGTATCATTTTCCAAAACGTCTAACAGGCTATTTTCTTCACCCTGAACAAACGGAGCATCCATTGATACGTGTCTACCAGATATTTTCATAGTATCTACAACTTCTTTTGTAGCTACATCCAATACCTCGGCAAGTTCATCCGGAGATGGTTCACGTTCAAATTTTTGCTCTAATTCTGAAAATGTCTTTGAAATTTTATTCAAAGAACCTACTCTATTCAATGGAAGACGAACAATACGTGACTGTTCTGCCAATGCTTGTAAAATTGACTGTCTGATCCACCAAACAGCGTAAGAAATAAACTTAAAACCACGAGTTTCATCGAACCTCTGTGCTGCTTTAATCAAACCAAGATTTCCTTCATTAATCAAATCACCTAATGAAAGTCCTTGATTCTGATATTGCTTAGCAACAGAAACAACAAAACGCAGGTTAGCTTTAGTTAATTTTTCCAACGCAAGTTGATCACCTTCTCTGATCCTCTTCGCTAAATCTACTTCTTCGTCAGGGGTCAAAAGATCCACCTTACCTATTTCCTGAAGATATTTATCGAGAGACTGTGATTCTCTGTTGGTAATTTGCTTACTAATCTTAAGCTGTCTCATTCAAACTTTGGGTTTATCCGTTACTAGAAACTTTCAAACGAAAAGATAAGTAAGAGAAGTTCCTACTTATCAAACGCTTAAAATTCTAATTCTGTTCAGTTTTCTTTTCTGGTTTAGGTAGAAGAACTTTTCTTGAAAGCCTGAATTTACCAGTCTTCTTATCAATTCCAATCAGTTTAACACTGATTTCCTCTCCTACTTCCAGCACTCCGTCCATTTTTTCAAGACGTTCCCATTTAATCTCAGAAATATGAAGTAAGCCATCTTTACCCGGCATAAACTCAATAAATGCACCAAAAGGCATAATTGACTTCACTTTACCTTTATACACTTCTCCAACGTCAGGAACCGCCACTATAGTCTTAATTCTACCAACAGCAGCTAACATAGAATCTTTGTTTACAGCAAATACTGTAACTACTCCTTTGTCATCAACTTCCTCGATATTAACTGTAGCTCCAGTTTCCTTTTGGATTTCCTGAATAATCTTACCACCTGGTCCAATTACCGCACCAATCTGATCTTTATCAATCTTGAAACGCTCAGTTCTCGGAACGTGAGGTTTGTAATCTTCTCTTGGTTCAGCAATGGCTTCATTCATAACACCAAGAATATGAAGTCGACCTTCTTTCGCCTGATTTAATGCTTGTTCAAGCACCTCATAAGAAAGACCATCTACTTTAATATCCATCTGACAGGCAGTAATTCCTTTTGCCGTACCGGTCACTTTAAAATCCATATCTCCAAGATGATCTTCATCTCCAAGAATATCGGATAAAATAGCATACTTTCCAGTCTCACTGTCGGAAATCATTCCCATTGCGATACCAGATACAGGCCCTGAAATGTTAATACCAGTATCCATTAAAGCTAATGAACCTGCACAAACTGTTGCCATTGAAGATGAACCATTTGATTCAAGAATATCAGATACAATTCTCATAGTATAAGGATTTGTATCTTCTGGTGGAAGCACCTTCTTAAGTGCTCTCATTGCTAAATTACCATGTCCTACCTCTCTTCTACCTGGACCTCTGTTTGGTCTTACTTCACCAGTTGAGAAACCAGGGAAGTTATAATGAAGAATAAACTTGTTGTATCCAGACATAGTAGCTCCATCAATCATTTGTTCATCGAGCTTAGTACCTAAAGTACAAGAAGTTAATGATTGAGTTTCTCCTCTGGTAAACAGTGCTGACCCGTGAGCAGAAGGAAGGAAATCAGTTTCACAGGCGATGTGTCTGATTTCATTGAACGCTCTGCCATCAAGCCTTTTAGAATCGTTAAGAACGAAATCTCTAGCTGCTTTTTTATGAATCTTTTTAAAGAACTGGCTAATTAGAAAACCATCATATTCATGATCTTCAGGCAATGCTGCTAACCACTCTTCTTTAATTTCAGAAACCTGAGATGCTCTAACTGCTTTATCAGCTATTGCCTGAGAAACAGAAGCATAAAGCTTATCATAAAGCTCTTCCTTCATCTTGGCAAATAAGGCATCATCTTTCTTTTCGTGATCGTACTCACGTTTCTCAGTAGTACCTGCTTCTTCAGCAAGCTCAACCTGCGCCTGGCATTGAATTTTAATAGCATCGTGTGCTACCTTCATTGCCTCGAGCATATCTGCTTCAGAAACTTCATTCATCTCTCCTTCTACCATCATTATGTTATTCTTATCGGCTGCAACAATGATTTCAAGATCTGAAGCTTCAGTAATTTCTTTGCTCGGGTTTACTTTGAATTCTCCGTCATGTCTTACAACACGTACTTCAGAGATTGGCCCATTAAATGGGATATCTGAAACTGCTAATGCTGATGATGCTGCTAAAGCTGCCAGTGCGTCAGGCATTACATTTTCGTCATGTGATATCATTGAGATCATCACTTGCGTATCAGCGTGATAATCATCTGGGAAGAGCGGTCTTAATGCTCTGTCTACTAATCGGCAGATTAGTACTTCGTGATCTGATAGTCTACCTTCTCTTTTAAGGAAACCGCCTGGTATTTTTCCTGCTCCAGCAAATTTCTCTTGGTAGTCAACAGATAGTGGAAGGAAATCCACATCTTCTTTGGCATTCTGAGCAGAAACCACCGTGGCCAGCAACATAGTGTTACCCATTCTAACCACTGCCGATCCATCTGCTTGTTTCGCCAGTTTACCCGTTTCAATCGTAATTTCAGCGCCATCGGGCATTTTGATGGACTTTGTTATAACATTTGTCATATAGTGTTTTTATAAAATAAGAAAGCAGGAAGTCGTTACAACCTGCGTATGATTAAGAAGGAAAAAGGGAATTCTGAAGAATTCCCCCTTTATTATTTTCTCAATTTCAATTCTGCGATAATTGCTCTGTATCTCTCAATATCTCTATTGTAAAGATAATCCAGCAATCTTCTTCTCTTACCTACCAATTTCAAAAGACCTAATCTTGATGAGTGATCTTTTTTATTGGTTTTAAGGTGCTCTGTAAGGTGGTTAATTCGGTAGGTAAAAAGCGCAATCTGCGATTCAGGAGAACCTGTATCGTTTTTTGCTTTTGACCGACCATGATTCTCAAACAACTCTTGTTTCTTTTCGCTTGATAAATACATGCTTAGCTAAAATAAAATCTGATAAATAATTTAAACAGCCGCAAAGGTACTGATATTACCGAGAACTAACAAACTAGGCTTGTTCTAATTGCCCTCTCTTTTTGAACAACTTTTTCAACTTCTCCAACGCACTCAAATACATATCTGGCTCGAACAACCTCGCGTCATTCCTAGCCTGTCTCAAAAAGAACAACCCAAATGGCAAAAGAACCGCATTAGAAATCCAAACAGCAATTGCCGGATCCAGCACCCCTTCTTTACCCCACTTCTCACCGGTAGTATTAAACACGTAATAAATCAAAAAGAAAATTACCGATACAATTACAGGCAAGCCTAGCCCCCCTTTCTTAATAATTGCACCAATGGGTGCACCAATCAAAAACATAATCAGGCAGGCAAAAGATCTGGCCATTTGCTGATTTTCGGTCACCACAAATTTACGTTGGTCTCTCTTAAGGTTCTCCAGAGTGGTTATTCTTGAATTCAACAGGTTTCGAGCCGACCTGGAACGATTTATTCCGAAACTAAGTGCATTACTCAGCTTTCCATTATCGTTTGCTGTCTCTGTTGAATAATACTCCTCAAAGCGTTTCATATTAGCCACAAAATGCTCTGTTTTTTCAAGATTAGGTCTTGTAATAACGACTGGTGAAGTCTGGGCATTCATGTTCACGGCAGCATTAGCTTTTTCAATTGCTTTTGTACTTTCAGAATTCAATGCTTGTTTATTCTCAACAACCACAAGACTTGTCTCTTCAGGACCTGGCACTATATTTAAAGTATCAGTTTTTCCAACAACTCTTAAAGCTCTCAAAGAGTCATAATATGCTTTAGCAGTTAATATTTCATCGGGCACAGGAGTCTCTCTGACGTAATGATAGCTAAATGTATTGCCTATCATATTGAACATTTGTTCCTCCTTCTGATGGATATCTCTTTGCATAGAGTCTATCCCCTGAATCAACTGTGTTCTGGTTTGCACAAGCCTGCTTCTTCTGAAAAGACTTTCATCAGTATCACTCATATCAAATGATGAAAGATCAAAAACCATTCTGCTACTACCAAACCTATCTCTTACAAACTGACCTCCTACTGATTTATCCTGGAAATCCTCCTTCATATTCTCCTCGTACCGAACACCTCTATAGAGTTCGAGTGCCAGATAACGTTGATTCATAAAAGAGTACATTCTTCCTGAATCAGCCAGAATAACTTTTTTATTTCCCTGAGCATTGGCCGAAGTATGATCATAAATCATCACATCTTTCAATTGTTCATCTCCAATTTTTTCGTTCACCTTAATACTATAACCTGGAATCCCATCATAGAAAACACCTTCTTTGATGTCCAGAGCAGGTTTCTTAGTCCTCATATCCCAAAGTAAGCTATATGTCTTCAGGTTGGTTTTGGGCACCAATTCAGTGTTTGAATAATAGGTAAAACCAGTTAAGAATATCACGAAAAAGAATATTGGCAATAAGGCCCTTACTAAAGATATTCCAGAGCTCTTTACAGCGGTTAATTCAGAGTGCTCCCCCAAGTTACCAAAGGTCATTATTGAGCTTAGCAGAATTGCTAAAGGAAATGCATCCGGGGAACTAGAAATAGAAAAGTAGGTAATAAGTTCGGCAAAGGTGGCTGCACTTAACCCTTTACCCATTATCTGATCAAAATACTTGAGCAAGGTCACCAATAGCAGTATAAAATCCACCACCACCAGTGTTAGAATAAACGGACCAATAAATGACCCAAAAACCAGCCTGTCAATCTTCTTCATCCAAAATATAGTACGGCTCAAAAGCATCAAAGATCATGCCTTTAACCCGTTTTAGCAATATTAATGACGAAATAAGATTAGCCTCCGATTAATTGCTTCAGATTATAAACAATATTCTCCCAGAGATCGTGTTGCTCTTCTTCATCGTCAAGATCCGAATAGTCGGTTATTTGAATAAAAACAGACTGAGTCAGCTCATTTACATTGAGCTTTAATTCAATATAATTGGGATCATCTTCATCCTCCTCTGTCTCTGGCAAAAACTCAAACTTGACACTCACATTAGCCTTCTGTGATACTTTTCTAGCTTCGTGTTCTTCTCCATCCCACAAAAAGCTAAATACTTTATCCTCATTGATGTTAACATCATCCGCAAACCATTGAGCAAGCCCACTGGCCGTACTTAGATAAGGGAAAAGGATTTTCTGAGAAGCATTAATCTCGAAGTCGGTTATAAATTTATTCTTTCCCATAGGCCAAAAATCATTCGTGAAATAATATATGACTTATTTATCAGATAACAAACCTCATTAACAACGAGCAGCACTTTGCATATACCGATCTTGTTTCTTCAAGATTTAGCACTCTAAATCAACTTGAATAAAAACCAACAAAAAGCCCGATCCAGATAACTGAACCGGGCTTTGTTAGTAGCGAAGACGGGAGTTGAACCCGTGACCTCAGGGTTATGAATCCTGCGCTCTAACCAACTGAGCTACCTCGCCATTTTTTTAGAGGTGCAAAGATATGAATTCAGACATTGAAAACACAAATATTATCAGTTCCTTTTTTCAAAAAATTCGATAACTTATTCAACCTTATCCTTTATCAAGAATCCGCCTACTATGAAGCGACTTTCAACCTATCTGACAATCACGATTTTAGCGGTTTTATACGCCTGTTCTAATGAAAACCGCCATGAAGAAACAGACCGTGTTAGACTTAAAGAGATTGAAGCAATTCCTAATAATTTCTTTAAAGCACTAGGCACTGGTGATACTACTCTTTTAAAGAGTTTGCTAACTCCAGACTTCTTTATGTTTGAGCACGATGAATATTGGACTGCAGATAGCTTACTTAAACTTATGCATTTAACGCTGGGGAGGGTCTGGGAGGTAAATGATTTAAAAATGAATAAGGATAACAAGCTTGTTCACGTTTCTTATTTTAACAACAGCCTGGCTCCCCAAGGAAGGTCTTGGTATGAGAGCATGCTAATAATCAATACAATAGAAGGGTTAAAAATCAAGTTTATGCACTCAACCAAACTTTATTTAAAATAAAAAAACCCTGATTCTTAGCGAACCAGGGTTTGTATTTCGAAAGTCGAATTGACTTATTTTTTCACTTTATCAACCACCGCTTTGAATGCTTCTGGGTGGTTCATTGCTAAATCAGCAAGTACTTTTCTGTTCAATTCAATACCTGACTGTCCTATTTTGCCCATAAACTGAGAATAAGACATCCCGTGAAGTCTTGCTCCAGCATTGATTCTTTGAATCCAAAGTTTTCTGAATTCTCTCTTTTTAGCTTTCCTGTCTCTGTATGAATAAGTGAGACCTTTTTCAACGGCATTTTTGGCTACCGTCCATACATTTTTTCTTCTCCCCCAATAGCCCTTGGCTTGCTTGAGGATTCTTTTTCTTTTTGCTCTTGACGCTACTGTGTTAACTGATCTTGGCATAATTTTACTTTTTTGATTTTTGGCGACTCACTAATTGGAATTCTTAAGACCAAAACTCTGGTTAAACATGAAACCTTAAATTGTTTTAAATGTTGAGCATGTGCTTAACGTTAGGCTCATCAGACTTGTCTACCAAGCCACTTTGAGTCAAATTACGTTTTTGCTTCGTCTCTTTCTTTGTTAGGATATGGCTTTTGAAAGCATGCTTTCTCTTAATCTTGCCAGTTCCAGTCAATTTGAAACGTTTTTTTGCTCCAGATTTAGTTTTTACTTTGGGCATTATTATAACTAGTTAATTAATTATTTCTTACCTGTTTTAGGTGCCAAAAAGAGGAACATTCTTTTACCCTCCAATTTTGGTAACTGCTCTACTTTGGCATACTCTTCAAGAGCCTGCGCAAACTTAAGCAACAATATCTCACCTCTTTCTTTATACACAATAGTCCTCCCTTTGAAGTGTACATAAGCTTTCACTTTTGCTCCCTCATTTAAGAAGTTAATTGCATGCTTCAGTTTAAATTCGAAATCATGATCATCCGTATTAGGCCCGAACCTGATTTCTTTCAAAACAGTTTTAGCAGCTTTGGCTTTTATTTCCTTTTGCTTCTTCTTCTGTTCGTACTTAAACTTTGAATAGTCAATTACTTTACAAACAGGTGGTACCGCTTTTGGCGAGATCTCCACAAGATCTAAGCTTTGAGCTCTGGCCATGTCTAAGGCCTTACTCAGGGGAAAAACCCCTTGTTCTACATTTTCTCCTACAACACGTACTTCGGTTGCAGTAATTCTACCATTGACCTTGTATGGCTCTTCTACCCTTCCTCTTGGGGGGTAGCGTCTTCTCATTTTAGCGATTGTTACCTCCTTGTTTTATCAAAAATGAACGCAAATATCGGGATATTTTTCTAATAATCAATACCCTCTGTTTTTATATAACATTATCATTATAGCCCATTGAGCTAGCTTTCTCTTTGTTGAAGTAAGATATGAACTCTGCAACCTTTAAGCTTCCTACATCACCCTGTCCGTGACGCCTTACCGAAACTGCACGATCCGATTCTTCTTTTTCCCCAACAATCAACATAATTGGAATCTTTTTCACCTCTGCATCACGGATTTTTCGGCCAATTTTCTCATCTCTGTTATCTACAAATCCAGTAATATCTTCCGACTCCAGAAGTTTATACAATTCCTGAGCATAATCAGCATACTTTTCCGAAATAGGTAATATAGCTACCTGATCGGGGGTTAACCACAGAGGAAAATCACCACCACAATGCTCAATGAGAACTGCTACAAACCTTTCTAAAGACCCAAACGGTGCTCTATGCAACATAACCGGTCTGTGCTTGCTATTATCAGAACCAGTGAATTCCAAGCCAAATCTTTCAGGTAAGTTATAATCAACCTGAATAGTTCCAAGCTGCCATTTTCTACCCAAAGCATCTTTCACCATAAAGTCAAGCTTTGGTCCATAGAAAGCTGCCTCTCCTAGTTCAGTAACTGTCTTTAATCCTTTTTCTGCTGAAGCTTCAATAATCGCATTTTCTGCTTTCTCCCAAGCTTCATCAGAACCAATATACTTCTCTTTCTTCTCCGGATCTCGAAGTGAAATCTGAGCGGTATAATCTTCAAAGCCAAGAGATTCAAATACATAAAGTACTAAATCGATAACCTTGATAAACTCTTGCTTTACCTGATCCTGCATACAGAAAATATGTGCATCATCCTGAGTAAAGCCTCTTACCCGTGTCAGGCCGTGCAACTCTCCACTTTGCTCATATCTATATACAGTACCAAATTCAGCGTATCGAATTGGTAAATCTTTATAAGACCTAGGTCGTGATTTGTAAATCTCGCAATGGTGAGGACAATTCATTGGTTTTAACAAAAACTCCTCTCCTTCGTGAGGTGTTTTTATTGGCTGAAAAGAGTCTTCACCGTACTTTTCATAATGGCCAGATGTAACATATAAATCTTTATGGCCAATATGCGGTGTAACCACTGGATCGTAACCTGCCCTTATTTGTGCTTTCCTCATAAAGGTTTCAAGCCTTTCTCTGAGCTTGGTTCCTTTAGGCAGCCATAGAGGCAACCCCATTCCTACTTTCTCCGAAAAAGTGAATAGCTCCAGTTCTTTACCAAGTTTTCTGTGATCACGTTTCTTTGCCTCTTCAAGCATGTACAGATACTCCGTAAGTTCTTTCTGCTTGGGGAAAGTAATTCCATAAATACGAGTAAGTTGCTTTCTGCTTTCATCACCTCTCCAGTAAGCACCGGCAATACTCAGTAATTTAATGGCTTTAATAAAACCAGTATGCGGAATATGTGGGCCACGGCATAAATCAGTGAAGTTGCCTTGTTCATAGAAGGTAATACTTCCATCTTCCAAACCATCGATAAGTTCTAGTTTGTACTCATCGTCTTTTGCTGTAAAATACTCAACAGCCTCTTGTTTAGATATATCCTTTCGGACGTACTGGTTCTTTTGCCGAGCCAGTTCGATCATTTTCTCTTCAACTTTCTCCAGCTCTGAGGCATGGAATTCTACATCACCAAAGTCTACATCGTAATAATAGCCATGTTCGATAGCGGGGCCTATTCCAAGCTTTACTCCAGGATATAATGCTTCTAAAGCTTCTGCCATAAGATGCGCTGAAGAGTGCCAGAATGTAGATTTACCACCATCATCATTCCAGGTGAGTAATTTTACTGCTGAATCTTTTTGGATAGGTCTGGAAGCATCCCAAACTTCTCCATCAACCTCTGCTGCAAGTACATTTCTTGCTAATCCTTCACTAATACTAAGCGCTACATCCATTGCGGATGAGCCTTTGGCATACGCTCTGATACTTCCATCAGGAAGCGTAATTTTAATCTGATCTTGACTCATTTTTGTCGATAACTGTTGCTACAAACCAACAGGATTTAAAAAACATTTTATGCGAATGCAAATATGCAATAATAATAATGACTAAGACCTTAAAAAGCTGATTAATTAAAGATTTTACAATGTTAAATTGAAGCTGAATTTCAGGCTCGTTTTGTCGATTCCGGGGTTTTCAAGGTAAGTAAGTCTCCTAACTACATCTACTCTGAAAAACTTAAAGATATTCTCTACACCCAAGCCTACTTCGGCAAACGGTCTTCCACTTTCCAGTACATTGAAAAAAGGCAGATCATTACCTAACTCATCTTTTCGTACCTGCGCATTTAAGGTACTCTGACTCACACCTCCGAAAAGTACATTTCCGGTACCAATCAATCGCCACTTCAATTTTCTCATCAGTGGTATACGGTTAAAAACAAAGCCTTCAAAGCTATGCTGGTACCTCAAAGAAGCAAATGACTGACTCGCAAACTCATAGAAGTTCATGGTATTAAATGCTATATCGGTATATACAAACTGCTCATTTCCAATATGTGCAGTCAGCAGTGGGTAAGGTACATCTTCAAAAATATGTCCTGCATTAACCTGATATCTGGACACTCCCCAAAACCCCATTTTGATGCGCTGTGACACTCCAAAGTTTATTTTACTATACTCAAAATCTCCTCCTAAACTCTTAAATCCTCTTGTATATGATAATAAGAATATTGGCCACCTGAGTGTACCCAGGCTAAAACGGTTATTATCATTAATCAAAAAAGTTTCATCCCTGGCAAATTTTAATCTGATTGTAGCTTCAGTAGTCTGAAAATCTGAAGCTAGTGGAGAGTCTGCTCTATTAAGGTCTGTTCTATACCTAAAATTGAATTGAGGATTAAAGTCTTGTTTTTTCAATTGCAATGCTGCTGAGAATGAGCGCGAGAACTGACGAGTTCCTTCTAGCTGATAGCGTTGATACCTGAATGGTCTAACTAAATTACCCAGTTGGGTTAAAGCAAGAAATGCGCTTCCATCGGCAAGAGCCGTTACTGGGTCTGGTTGAATTCCGAATTGATCGACATCATTTCGATAGCTTGCAGTTAAAGTTGTCCATTTATCCCGATCAAGGATTACATTAACGCCCATACCATATTTGAAACGTTCATCTTTGAAACCATATGCAGTATACCCGTTTAGTTGCCATTTTCTGCTGAAATTTTCATTTGTTCTGCCTCCTACTCTCAAACGGAACCCTTCTACATCATTGGACCCTATCAAAAATGGCCAGGGTCCTAAATCCAGTTTTCCTACTTCAAAATACCCTCTGGCTACAGTCTTCAAAATTGATGTCCAGGTTTTAACAAATCTGATGTTATTCAATGAATCAATCATCGCCATCACATTAACCTCAGTGGGGCTTAGTTTATCATGTCGACTTTCTTCCCAGAACTTTTCGTCACTATACCTGGCATCTTCTGCCAGTTCAATGGTTCTTTCAAAAAACCTGGGAGGCTTTGGTTCTGTGACTTTGATATTCTTGTTGGAAGTATAGAATTTCGCCAAAAACCCTGCAGATTTTTTAGTCAATTCAGAGGCATCTATCAACACCCTGGATTTGACAGGAAGCCAGGCTCCAGTTTCAGTTCGTTCTAACTCCTGTTGAATTTTTATTCTATCAATAAAATTCAGGTTTGCTGTTGGTTGCATAGTGGCATCAATCTGCTTGATGGCAAAATCTTCCTTACTAATCCAAAGCTTCCCAAAGAATGCAAGTTCCTGATCATTTTTAGGCTTAAAATCCAATAAGTAACAAAACTCATCCCCTATATACAGACTATCTTCTAACTCATAGTTGTAAATCAGACGCCAACCATCACCAATCGGTGAAGCAAACTCTCGCTCCACAATATTCATTCGATTCTGATAGAAATTATACTCCTGAAATGAAGAGCCAATTATTTGTGAGATTAACGAACCATCTTCGATAGCAACTCCTTTAATTCTGGTCCGCTGGATTTCTTCTTTCTGAAGCCTTGGATTGTCTCTATAATAGAATTTGGAAAGAGATTCTGAAATAAACAGAGGTAACACAGGTTTTCCATCTTCTCCTGCGATTACTTCTATCGAATCCAGTACAGCAGAGATCTTCTGCATATACTTTTTCTGCTTTAGTTTTTCCGAGATATTATCAACATCAATCTGAATTTTGTTATAACTCTCATACTCGTAAGCAGCCAACGTTCTTTTGTCATTTTTGCCCTTATTCTTTATAACCGAGCGCATGATAGCGAAGGCAGGGTTTTCTTGTTTTTTAGCAAAAACCACAAAATCCCCCAGACTGGTGGTTTCTGGTTTCAGCTGAAAGTTGATAGTTTGAGTAACTCCTTTTTTATACACCTTGGCCTTTTTCTCATAGCCTATATAAGAAACCCATAGAGTATCGGATTCAGCTTCTCCTTCAATTCTATAAAACCCATCAAAATCTGTTGGAGAACCAATGTTTGTTCCTTTTATAACTACATTGGCAAATGGAATAGGGTCGCCACTTTCGGCATCTATCACCTTTCCTTCAATAACCGTTTGCCCGTAGACTGAAACAATACTTGCTAGTAAAACGAGTATTGATAAAAATGACCTTAGTTTCAAATTGAAGTGTTTTAAGTTTCTAAACCTTAGTTTAACGTAGTAAAGACAAAAAAAGTCAGTGCAATTGAATATTCTTTGGCATTTAACCCCGAAGTATTCAAGAATGTTCCTTGATAAAGTTTTTAATATGTAAATCAGATCTTTTTACAATTCTGGAATACCACTCAAGTTTCAATTCTTCTTTCTCTTCATCTGTCAATTGCCAGACTATATCGCTCTTTTTTAACCTGGAAACTAATTCCTGAAGTATCAAAGCTGCACTAACCGAAATATTGAAAGACTCTGTAAAACCATACATAGGTATATGAACCAATTCATCAACCTGCCCTTTAGCATAGTCGGTCAGTCCATCTAACTCTGTGCCAAAAACAATTGCAGTCTTGTCTTTTATATCCAACTCATGGATAGACACTGTATCCTTTGATGGGGTTGTCCCGACAATGCGATATTTTTTTTTCCTGAGTTCTTCAAAACACTTTTTTGTACTTGTTTCTTCTCTCTCGAACTTATGTTGACTGACCCATTTTGAAGCACCCCTCACCACATTCGGGTTTACTTCATAATCATGCAATCGTTGCGTAATGTACAAATCCTGTATTCCAAAGCAGTCACAAGTTCTCATTACAGCACTTGCATTTTGTGCATGATAGATATCTTCTAGTACAATCGTTAAATGGCGGGTTCTTTCAGAAAGTACTTGTTCAATCACCTCAACTTTATTGGGTGTAATAAATTCTTCCAACATTTGGATCAATTGCTTCTTCAAAGTGATTGTATTAAAAAAAGAAAGCCGCTGGCTTTTAAAAACCAACAGCTTCGGAAGATGAACAAACAATATTTTAACAACCTTATTACAACTAAATATTGTTGTATAATCATTAAACAACCTGTACTGTTTGTACCCTTACCGAAATTCAGTAATCAGAACAATTCTATCGTGTCTCCGACATTATAGCCTCCGCCACCCTTTTTCTTGTCTTCTTTCTTAGCTGGCTCAGGCTTCGGAGCTTTTTCTTCAGTTTTCTCTTGTGTTTTGAACTTTTCAATCGGTTCTTCTGGTGCTTTCTTTACTTCAACTTTTGCCTCTTCCTTTCTCTCAGAAACCGACTGAGCTTCTATCTGAGAAGGTGTTGCAACCACCTCTTCAACTTTATCTTCTTCACCAGATTCTTCTGCTTCTTGTTTCTTACTCCCTCCAAGCAAGATTACTTTCTTCACATTATGCGGAGACAACTTATTGCCTGTAGCTTTCCAACCTTTGATGTCAATCAGCATATCCATGTCAAAAACAGTAGTCTTGCGTTCGCGTGACCCTTTTACCGTATAATGCACTTCAATTTGAGCATCTTTTAAGGTTGTGGCCAACAACATTTTAGAGCCCTTCTCTTCACCAATAAACATGAATTTTTTATCTCTGGTGCTGGTTTCAACCAGAAAACGTTTCACGTAATGTGTTGCAGAACTCCCATCGAAGTGAACTGCCCCAATAACTCCTTCCGGATCAAATTTTTCTATCAAATGGATTTTAGATGGCTCATAACGATTAGTCAAATCAAATGATGTCAGTTCGTACTCACCCGAAGTGTAAATAACCAGAATGGAATCATCAGCCTGAAAGTTGCCCAGAAGCTCCCCTCTCTCATCACGATTCAATCTACCTACCGACTCATCATACCATATATCAAGTCCTCCTAGAGTGGATTTGCCTTCCATCTTCAACTGTACTTTCCTAACAGGGTATTTTGTCACAATGTTTCCTCCGGCCCCTCTTCCCTTTATTTCAATATCAGCAAAGTTGAAGTCAAACACTTTGATTCTGGCTTTTGCTCCCGAAGTAAGGTAAACAGTAACCAATTCAGCTTCTCCATTAGGATTGGCGGTAAAGTAAAGCACTTTAGAGCCTCTCTCTCCCTTTGTCAAGTCGTACTCTCTGTCTCTGGTAACACCGAGTACCTGAAAACGTTTGACCATACTTCTCCCCGACTTGCCATCAAGGTACATCAGGTTATAGACCATGCGTTCGTCATTCTTCTTAAAGACTCCTGCCCAAAGAATGTCTTTCCCCACAAATATTTTATCGGAAATACGAACTACCTGAAACTTCCCGTCCGCACGAAAAACTATGATATCATCAATATCAGAGCATTCACAAACGAACTCATCTTTCTTTAAGCCATAACCTATAAACCCGTCTTTTCGATTCATATAAAGCTTGGCATTGTTAGCCGCTACAACTGTAGCCGTAATGTTTTCGAAAGACTTAATCTCAGTTTTTCTTTCCTTGCCTTTGCTATACTTTTCAAGCAGTCGCTGGAAGTAGGCAATGGCATATTCAATGAGGTTCGCCAGGTTATGCTCAACTTCAGCCAATTCGTCTTCAAGCTTTCGCATCAACTCATCGGCTTTGAATGAATCAAATCTGGATATTCTCTTGATTTTAATTTCCGTGAGTCTAACGATATCTTCCGTGGTAATTTGTCGATAGAAATCCTTCTTGAATGGATCAAGACCTTTATCTATAGTCTCAAGTACAGCTTCCCAGGTTTCACACTCTTCAATATCTCTATAGATTCTATTCTCGATAAAAATCTTCTCTAAAGAAGAAAACAGAATCTTTTCCAGTAACTCGCCTTTTCTAATTTCGAGTTCTCTCCTGAGCAGCTCAACGGTTTGATTTGTACAAACCTTGAGCATATCAGTGACGGTCACAAAATGTGGCTTCTCATCAATAATCACACAGGCATTTGGCGATATGCTACTCTCACAATCAGTAAAAGCATATAAGGCATCTATCGTAATGTTAGGTGATTGCCCTGTTGCTAGTTCTATCAGAATCTCTACATGCTCAGCAGTGTTATCAACTACTTTTTTGATTTTAATCTTACCCTTATCATTGGCTTTGATAATCGAATCAATAAGACCGGTAGTGGTACTTCCATAAGGTATATCCCGTATAGCAAGAGTTTTCTTATCAACCTCTTCAATACGTGCTCTGACTTTTACTTTACCTCCTCTTTGTCCCTCATTGTACTCCGAAAAATCGGCCATACCTCCTGTTGGAAAGTCTGGATATATCTTAGGTTTTTTACCCTGCAATATTTTAATCGATGCTTGAATTAGCTCGATAAAGTTGTGAGGAAGTATTTTGGTCGAAAGACCAACGGCAATACCTTCTACTCCCTGAGCAAGAAGCAAAGGGAATTTAACTGGTAATGTTACAGGTTCTTTCTTTCTACCATCGTAAGACAGTTGCCAATCGGTGGTTTGGGGATTGAAAACGACATCCAGTGCAAATTTGGATAAGCGAGCTTCAATATACCTGGCAGCAGCGGCACTATCTCCTGTCCTGATATCTCCCCAATTACCCTGAGTTTCTATCAGCAAGTCCTTTTGTCCCAGGTTTACAATAGCATCTCCAATAGAAGCATCACCATGTGGATGATATTGCATTGTTTGCCCAATGACATTAGCTACTTTATTAAACCGGCCATCATCCATCTCCTTCATAGAGTGAAGGATTCTTCTTTGAACTGGTTTCAGTCCATCTTCAATTGCAGGAACTGCCCTTTCCAGGATTACATAGGAGGCATACTCCAGAAACCAGTTTTCGTACATCCCCGAAACTGGAATCACCTCTTTAATCTGGCCGTCTTCTTCGTTGTTAAGATCTTCTATATTTTCTTCGCTCATTCTATTGTCTGAATCAGGATTTTCAGAATTTAGGCTGCCTCTTCTTCGGCTAAATCTTTCTCAATTCTTAAGTTATCAATGATAAAACCTTGTCGGTCAGGTGTGTTTTTCCCCATATAGAACTTCAATAGTTCCTGAATACTGGTGTCTTTTCTTAATATGATAGGCTCAAGCCTCATGTCTGCCCCAATAAAGGTTTTAAACTCTTCGGGTGATATCTCTCCTAACCCCTTAAACCTAGTGATCTCCGGTTTATTTCCAAGTTTGGCAATAGCCCTTTGTCGTTCTTCATCACTGTAACAGTAAATAGTTTCCTTCTTATTCCTCACACGGAACAAGGGAGTTTCCAGAATATAAACATGGCCTCTCCTTACCAAATCCGGGAAGAATTGGAGAAAATATGTCAGCAACAATAATCTAATGTGCATGCCATCTACATCAGCATCAGTAGCTACCACAATTTTATCATAACGTAAACCCTCCAAGCCATCTTCTATATTAAGTGCATGCTGGAGTAGGTTGAATTCCTCATTTTCGTAAACCACCTTCTTGGTCTGTCCAAAACAATTCAGAGGTTTTCCTCTTAAACTAAAAACCGCTTGGGTCTGGACATTCCTTGATTTGGTAATAGATCCACTTGCTGAATCACCTTCGGTAATGAACAGTGTAGTTGCATTCCTCAAGTCTTCATCCTTTTTGGTATCGTTCAGGTGGATCCTGCAATCTCGTAGTTTCTTGTTGTGTAGGTTCGCTTTCTTGGCTCTGTCATTTGCCAGTTTTTTAATACCGGCAATCTCTTTACGTTCTCTCTCTGACTGTAGAATCCTTTTCTGTAATGCGTCTGCCACTTCTGGGTGCTTGTGTAGGTAATCATCCAGGGCCTTTTTTACGAAGTCGTTGACAAAAGAACGCATTGTGGGACCATCAGGAGCAACATTTTGCGAGCCAAGCTTTGTTTTGGTTTGTGACTCAAATACTGGCTCCTGTACTCTAACAGCTATAGCGCCTACAATAGAGGCTCTAACATCTGAAGCATCGAAGTTCTTGTTATAAAACTCTCTTACAGTTTTTACGATAGCTTCTCTTAAAGCGGCTTGATGAGTACCTCCTTGTGTAGTATACTGCCCGTTGACAAATGAGTAGTAATCTTCTCCATACTGATTAGTATGCGAAAGTGCTATTTCAATATCCTCTCCTTTGATGTGAATTATGGGGTACCGAAGGTTATCTTCATCTGTCTTTCTTGATAAAAGGTCATAAAGTCCTTTTTCAGAATGATATTTCTCCCCATTGAAATTAATGGTCAATCCTGCATTAAGAAAGCAGTAATTCCATATAAGATCGTCCAGATACTGAGGAATAAAATGGTAGTTCTTGAAAATGGTCTCGTCAGGCCTGAAAACTATTTGTGTACCATTTCTGCTGGTATTCGATTTCTCAGGAGCATCATTTGTAATATTCCCTCTTTCAAATTCCGCTAATTTACTCTTTCCATCACGGTAAGATTGTACTCTGAAATAAGTTGAAAGTGCATTTACAGCTTTAGTACCAACACCATTCAATCCAACCGACTTCTGAAATGCGCCCGAATCATACTTACCCCCTGTATTGATTTTAGATACGCAGTCAACCACTTTCCCAAGTGGAATACCACGGCCATAATCTCTTACTTCCACCTTATGTTCAGAAACTTTAACATCAATGGTTTTACCAAAGCCCATCATATGTTCATCAATACTATTATCGATGACTTCCTTTACCAATACATAAATACCATCGTCTTGAGCCGATCCATCTCCCAGTTTACCAATGTACATACCTGGTCTTAGTCTGATGTGCTCTTTCCAATCGAGAGACCGAATACTATCTTCGGTGTAATTCGCTACTTGATTCGCCATTAAAAATTTCTACTACAAAGGTTAGCGGATAACTTGTGCTCATTTGCACAAATTGAAAGCGGAATTTAGAATTAAAAATCTAAAAATGCACGCCTGATTTGAAAGGTTAGGAATTAAGTGCGCTTCACACTCTGATAATGAGAAACTTAATTAGTTTCTGCGCTTGCCCAGAATAACTGCCAGATAGAAAAACCAGAGTAAAATTAGTAGAGGACCAAGGTAAACATAGAAGCCAATGGTCTTGATGTTATAATCGGCCGACATATTCATTAACCCCAGAAAAACCAGAATCAAACTAAAAAACAAGTTCAAAACACCAGCAAAACCTTTTATCCATAAAATGAGATCTTTCTTCAGTGATTTGTTTCGGATACCTGTTCCTTCTTCAGATGTCTTTATCCTTTTGAGTGTTTTAATAAACCAATAACAGATTACATTGGTAACAAGGAAAATAGCTATGGCTCCAAAAAAGTAAGTGTCCTTACTTGCTGTACCCAATGCATCACCTGCAGGGTCGAACCTATAGTTCACCTGACCAGCCATAAAAGCATAGGACCAAATCAGTGTCCCAGTAAAAAGGAGGATGCTTACATTTCTAAAAAAGCCGATAAACTTATCCATGGTAGTCATTTCAAAGCGCGAAGATAGTCAATTGAACGGATTTCGTTCAATTGAAATGAACATAGTGAAATATATAGTGCGTATTTTAGAGGGATCAAAAATCGTGAAGTTCTCAAGACTTTTGATTTTAGTCGAAACCCAAAATAGATGAATATAAACCCTTCCGTAATTGCCATACCGGTTTACTTTCTTTTGATCGGTATTGAATTTATCATACACAGAGTCCAGGCAACAAAATCTTACCGGCTAAAAGACGCCATGACCAACATTAACTGTGGTGTGGTATCTCAAATTACAGGGGCTTTCATCTTGGTTATTCTTTTTAGTGCTTATACAGCTATAGAAGCTAAACTTGGAATTTTTGAAATCCCAATAGTATGGTGGGCTTTTCCTCTGGCCTTTGTTTTCTTCGATTTCATGTATTATTGGGCTCATCGTCTTAGCCATGAAATCAACCTTTTCTGGGGTGGACACAGTGTACACCATCAAAGCGAAGAGTATAATCTCACGGTTGCTCTAAGACAAAGTTCAACTCAGATTCTATGGACATTCTTGTTCTACTTGCCTCTGGCAATTGCAGGAATCGATCCTGTTGTTTTTATTGTTGCTCAAGGAATCAATCTGGTTTATCAATTCTGGATTCATACTGAATCGATCAAAAAAATGCCCAAATGGTTTGAAGCTGTATTCAACACTCCTTCACACCATCGGGTTCATCATGCAAGAAACCCCAAGTATATTGACAAGAACCATGCGGGTACTTTAATTATTTGGGATAAACTGTTTGGCACTTTTGCTTCAGAAGATGAAAAGCCTCATTATGGTATTACAAAGCCATTGCAGAGTTGGAACCCGGTTTGGGCCAATTTTGCTCACTACTTTGAGATTTATAAAGAATTCAAGCAAATCCCTGTCTTTAAAGACAAAATAAAACTGCTAGTTAAAAAGCCAGGCTGGAGACCTGATTATATGGGGGGCTATCAAGCTGCTCCACAAATTGATCAGTCTTACAAGAAATTTGATATCATGACTTCTTTAAGGTTGAACGTTTATGTAATTGTTCAATTTTTGATTGTGATGACATCAACCCTATTGTTTCTCTATCATAAATCGAATATGGACAATGCTCAACTCATTGTATCGTCCATTTTGATCATATTCTCTGTCTCATCATTTGGGCTACTTTTTGAAAACCGAAAGTGGAGTCGACCTGTAGAATATCTGAGAATACTCTTTTTTACACTGGCACTCCTCTTCATCTTCTCAGGTTTTGATTCAAACCTATTCTTATTAATTATTGCTATTGGCTATTGTGCTATCTCTCTGCTTTGGTTTATCACTACCAGAAAAAAGCTATCAATGGTCTGAGGTTTAAAATCTTTGTCTTTTTGGCTATGTTAGTAGAATGAATCTGGATCCTACTGTTATTGCTATACCCGTCTATTTCTTGCTAATAGGTATAGAACTAATAGTCCACCGCATCAAGGCTACAAAGTCATATCGGCTTAATGATGCAATAACGAATATCAATTGTGGTGTAACCTCTCAAGTCTCTGGTGCTTTTATCAAAGTGCTTAGTATTGGGTTTTACACTTATTTGTATGATCAGTTTAGGTTTGCTTCAATAGAGAACAGCGCTGTAACATGGGCACTAGCATTTATTGCTTATGATTTTTTCTACTATTGGGCTCACCGTATGAGTCATCAGGTCAATTTGTTTTGGGGAGGGCACAGTGTACATCATCAAAGTGAAGAATACAACCTTTCAGTAGCGCTTAGACAAAGCTCAACACAGACTATATGGACATTTGTTTTCTATACTCCAATGGCTTTAGCTGGGATTGACCCTTTAATTCTTTTGTCTGTTTCTGGCTTTAATTTACTGTACCAATTCTGGATTCATACAGAGTCCATTGACAGGCTTCCTAAATGGTTTGAAGCCATATTCAACACTCCTTCCCATCACAGAGTACATCATGCACGTAACCCCAAATACATCGATAAAAACCATGCGGGTACATTCATTGTCTGGGATAAGCTATTTGGAACATTCAAAGCAGAGGAAGAGCGTCCTGTTTATGGAATTACCAAAAACCTGGAGAGTTGGAACCCTGTTTGGGCAAACCTATCTCACTATTCAGATATGATTAAGGACATTCGAAGCATCCCCAAACTATCTGATAAACTAAAATACATATTCAAAAAGCCTGGCTGGCTGCCAGATTCAATGGGTGGGTATAGAGCACCATTTGATATAGACCCTTCTACTTACAAAAAGTATGATATTCATACCATTCGAGCTGTTAATATCTATGTATTTGTTCAATATGTTTTACTCCTGGCGGGAACAGCGTTTTTCCTTTTCAATATGGAACGCTTTGATAAAGACTTAATAGAGAAAGTGGTGTTGGCCTTTTTGATAATCATATCAACAGTAAGCTTTGGAAGTTTATTCGAAAACAGATCCTGGGCTATACCACTAGAACTAATTAGAGTGGTAGCCATCCCAATATGTCTGCTTTATTTCTTTGTAGGTTTCGAATTAACTCCGCTGTTAATAATTGTTTCTGGTATTTACATCTTAGGCTCAATATTTTGGTTAGTGAAAGCTCGCTCAATAACTTCGCAGCCAGCTTAACAGAAATGAAATGAAAAGAAGCTTTGCTTACTTCCTAATGATTTGTTTGATCACTACATCTGCATGTACAAAGCGCTTGGATCTAGGGAGCTTCGATTCTGAAATTTGGAAATCTGACCTCAAGGGTTGTTCAGGAAAAAGAGCAGAGATCATCGATCAACTTATTGAGGTAAAACCTAAGCTTCTTGGCTTGTATCAAAAGTCAATTATTAAAGCGTTAGGACAGCCTGAAGAACAAGAGCTATTTAAGCGAAGTCAAACTTACTACGTGTATTATATCGATGGAGCACCTACATGCGAAAACCCTGTAGAATCACCCAGAATACTGGAAGTAAGGTTCACTTCACTGGGTATTGCTAACGAAGTGAATATCAAATAGCTAACCAACTAATCTTTTAGTACAAAATAAGGCAAAACCACCTCAAATCACCATAAAATTTTTAACACTTCGATTTTTCTAAAATATTATTTCTCAAATCGAAAAAAATACATAACTTCAGAACCAATCAGATTAATTAAGCTGATTGTTTTATTGGCTTTTGTGCAATCATTTTAATAGTTAAAATGATGAGTCAGTAAAGATTAAAATTAGCTTAGGTTAGTTTTAGTTTTATAGGTAGTTTAGTTGAAGGTTGGCTACTCCTCAGGCTGACCTTCCGCTTTTTTAAGCTTTATCTGATAATCGAAAATTTCTATCTCCCCTGCTTTGTACAGTCCTCCAAGGATTTTCTTAAAGTTCTTTTTACTCATACCAAATTCATCCTTTATTTCTTCAGGTGAGCTTTTATCTCCTACATCAAGCACTCCGCCATTCTCAATCACCTTGTCTAAAACCTGAGCGCTCATGTCTTTCACAGCATCATATCCTTGCTTCTGAAGAGACAGGTCTACTTTCCCATCTTCACGAACCTTTTTCACATAAGCTTTTCGTGAATCTCCTATGGTAACTTGCTCAAATATCTCGTTGCTATAAATCAAACCTTGAAATGCTCCATTGATTACTACCTTGTAGCCAAGGTCTGTTCTCTGCCATATATGCACGTTCACTTCTTCTCCAACCTCAAACTCTACACAATCCTGACTGAGGAAAGCTGAGATTTTGCTGGAACCAATCATTCTATTTGTTTTGTGATCCATAACAAGTTTAACCAGATATGACCTTCCTTCTATCATATCAACAGCTTGCTCCTTGTTAGGAACGAACAAATCTTTTTCCAAATCAATATCCAGAAAGGCACCGAAGTTTGTTACCTGTTTC
Source organism: uncultured Roseivirga sp. (assembly GCA_947493005.1). GTDB lineage: Bacteria > Bacteroidota > Bacteroidia > Cytophagales > Cyclobacteriaceae > Roseivirga. The sequence goes on along the minus strand of CANLOY010000004.1, from coordinate 242,876 downwards.
ACCTTTAAGCCTACAATATCTCCTATTTGGCCTTTCGGCATTCTGGTAACAGCAACTGGTCGGCTTCTGTGATCAGTATAAACAAATACTTCTATTTCATCCCCTACTTCAAAATCTTCAGGTAAGTATTTACCAGGAATCAACACTTCATCTTCCAGATGCTCTCCATCATTCAGATAGCAACCGAAGTCAACTGCTCTGCCAATTTTCAACTTCTGAATTTTTCCTATCTCAATCATCTAAATGTTCCCTCCAATTTGTATTTTCAAACTCAACGCACACAAAGGTATGATTAAAAAAGTCTCCCTATTACCATATTTGGATATTCCCTTATACTATCTACTGATCATACCGCTTATCTGTACTTCCTTTAATCAGGTTGTCGCTCAAAAAAAGAAGCTTTATCTGGCTTCTGAAACATTTGAAGATAGTTATAGAGGTAATGAAAGGTTTAGAGTGGTTTTCTATAATGTGGAAAACCTTTTTGATTACTTCGATGACTCAACAACTCTTGATGAAGAGTTTCTACCCAATAGAGGTCGGTTCTGGAATAAAGAACGATACCTCCGAAAGCAGGGAAACCTGGCTAAAACAATTATTGCCACAGGCGGTTGGGAACCGCCAGCACTCATTGGGCTATGTGAAGTTGAAAACAGATATGTGCTCAATAGTTTGACTGGATTTACCTCTCTTAAACCTGCTGGCTATGAAATTATTCATCAAGACTCTAAAGACCGAAGAGGTATTGATGTAGCAGCTTTATATAGACCCGACAAGTTTGAGCTGCTGGATTATCAGTACTATCAACTAAGATTCCCATTTGATACTACGAGCCGCACTCGAGACATTTTGCATGTAATTGGAAAATTACCAAATCAGGACACATTGCATTTCTTTGTAAATCACTGGCCATCCAAGTTTGGGGGTGAATTTGAGACGCAGCCCAAGAGATATTATGCAGCAAAATTCGTCAGACAAAAAGTGGACTCCTTATTGAGGATCAATCAAAATGCTGCCATCATTGTCACCGGGGATTTTAATGATGAGCCCGAAGAAGAAAGTATGACCACTGGACTTGGTGTGAAAACAAGTGTATCAGATTTAGGTACTAAAGACCTTTACAATCTGATGTACGATGTCAGATACCTTACAGGCACACATAGTTTTGAAAATAAATGGGGTATTCTGGATCAGTTTATCGTTAGTGGCAGTTTAATGATCAAAACTTCGAAAACAACTATATATAGAAATACAGCTCAAATCTTCGACATGCCATTTCTAATCACTGAAGGAGCAACCGGTGACACACGCCCTCTGAGGACTTATCGAGGTCCTAAATACATTGGTGGTTACAGCGACCACTTGCCTATACTTCTTGATTTGATATTAAAATAAGCCGAAGTTTAGTAGATTTCAGTATGAGAAGAGACAAAAAACCCATTACGAGATGGATTGGAGAAGCCCTTTTGATATTTCTCAGTGTTTTGGGTGCCTTCTATTTTGACAACCTTCGTGACGGACGTTCACAAGAAAATCTATACATAAGACATTTAAAAGATTTCAAAAGTGACTTGGAGGAGAATCAGGGAAAGTTAGCCTACGAACTTAATCCTGATTATGATCCAGGCTCTGGAAAAGGGTTTATTAATGGTACAATCAATAGACTAGACTCTATTCACTCTTTAATGACCTCCCCAAGTAGGGCAAACGCTGACACTCTACTTTCAAGAATTGAAAATGGTGAAATTGTAGGTTTGACCATGTGGATATACGTTTCTCCTCAGTATGAAAGACTTAGCAGTCAGTTCTACTCGTTTATTCAGAGTCGAACTTTGAAGGCCAGAATACAAATGCATTATAGAAACAACCAAAGTAGAATTGATAGAAAAGTAGAAATCAATCGCTATGTGGGTGAATTTCACAACATTGAAGATCAACTTAACTTTAATACTGGCCCTACAGTTCAGAACAGGAATATTCTTTTTGATAATGTAACAGTAAACAAAATCAGAAGGCTAATAGAAGGTTATCAAGGGCTCAGGCACATGTCTCAGTCCAATAAATCAAGTGATAGTCTTTTATTAATTCAGGTCAATGAGGAATTGAAGTTATGGGGAGAACTTGACTAAGCTAACCGAGAAGCAAGCGCTTTAATAGCGCTTAAGTCAGAATGAATACTCCCATTGATAATAGCCGAACTGTGATATTCCATTGCACCAAGCTCAAGTAAGGCTGCAATGTTATCAGGTCTCACCCCACCTCCTGGCATAATCAATATATCGTCATCAGCTTCTTCTACTAGTTCCCCTAATAAATCGAAGCCTTGCATTGCATTTGGTGCTCCACCGGAAGTTAATACACGTTGAATACCAAGTTCTTTTAAAGTATCCAGTGCCTCAAAATGGTTTTGCACCTCATCAAAGGCCCTGTGAAAAGTAACATCCATAAAACCTGCCTGTTGCATCAATCTATTGATATTTTCTTCATCTATCCTTCTATCGGCAGTTAATGCGCCAATAACAACACCCTCACACCCAGCTTCGGCACAAAAGGCAATATCCTCTTTCATTACTTCAAACTCCATTTTTGAATAGTGAAAGTCCCCAGACCTCGGCCGTATAAGCACATAAACAGGTATATCTAATAACTCTTTAGCTAATTGGATCATTCCTTTGCTGGGAGTAACACCACCAACGGAAAGTTCAGTACAGAGTTCAATTCGGTCAGCGCCTCCATTCTGAGCATTCAGAGCAGACTCTATTGAAGCAGCACAAATTTCAAGCTTTGCCATACAATTCAATCAATAAGTCCGAATCTAAACAATAAATGCAGATGTTGCTTTTATATTTGCGTTAAGTAAAACTATAAAATTAAAATGGAGCAAATTTCAGTGATTGGTTCAGGAACTATGGGTAACGGCATTGCCCACGTTTTTGCACAAAGTGGTTTTAAAGTTAACCTGATTGACATCTCTCAAGACGCATTAGACAGAGCAATGAAAACAATCGAGAAGAACCTCGATAGAATGCTTGCTAAGGAGAAAATAGATGAGGCTACCAAAACCTCAACCCTATCAAACATCAGTACACACACCGATCTAAAATCTGGTGTATCTGCTGCAGATCTTGTTGTAGAAGCAGCTACCGAGAATGTAGATATCAAGCTTAAGATTTTTCAAGATCTGGAAGAGTTTACCAAACCAGCGTGCATTTTAGCTTCCAACACATCCTCTATTCCTATCACAAAAATTGGCGCTGTTACTAAAAGACCAGACAAAGTGATTGGTATGCACTTTATGAACCCTGTGCCTGTGATGAAACTGGTAGAAGTTATCAGAGGTTATGCCACATCGGATGAAGTGACCAACCTGATTATGGAAACTTCTAAGAAGTTAGGTAAAGTACCAACCGAGGTAAATGACTATCCTGGTTTTATTGCCAATAGAATACTTATGCCTATGATCAACGAAGCTATCATTTCTTTGTTTGAAGGTGTTGCTGGTGTAGAAGAAATTGATACCGTGATGAAACTTGGAATGGCTCACCCTATGGGACCGTTACAACTAGCAGACTTCATTGGACTTGATGTTTGCCTTTCAATCATGAATGTGCTTTATGAAGGCTTTGGTAACCCTAAGTACGCTCCATGCCCACTATTAGTCAATATGGTAACTGCGGGTTATCTAGGAGTAAAATCTGGTGAAGGTTTCTACTCATGGGGACACGGAACAAAAGAACTAATTGTTTCCAATCAGTTTAAATAAACGGTATTCAAATATTCAACAAAATTGAAGGAAGGTGGCTTTTCAGCACCTTCCTTTTTATTTTAACAAGCAATAGCAACTGAATCCATGAGGAAATGAATCTGAGAACGCTAAAAGAAGAAGATTGGAGTGCCGTATCGTCCATTTATCAGGAAGGTATAGACACTGGCAATGCGACTTTTGAATCAAAGTCTCCTAAATGGAATGAGTGGAATCAAAGCCATATCAAAAGTTGTAGGATAGTTGCCGAGGTTAAAAACCAAATAGTTGGCTGGGCTGCCCTATCCCCTGTTTCTTCCAGATGTGTTTATGGTGGAGTGGCAGAAGTTAGTGTTTATGTATCTACCTCTTTTTCGGGGCAAGGGATCGGTACCAGGCTGTTGAACCGACTTATTGAAGAAAGTGAAGAAGCAGGTATCTGGACATTGCAGGCAGGGCTTTTCCCGGAAAACAAAGCTAGCCTTACTATTCACAAAAAAGTCGGATTCAGAGAAATTGGTTTTAGAGAAAGAATAGGCAAAATGAATGGTGTGTGGAGAGATACCGTTCTACTAGAGAGAAGGAGTAGTAAAACAGGCCTGTAACACCAAAAGTCGAATACCAACCTAAATGAAGATCAACTATGAAGATGTACATCTTATTAAAGGACTCTTTACCAGACAAGTTTGCACCAGTAGTAGCTGCACACGCTTCTTTGGCCTGCTACAAGAAATTTGAATCCAATAGCGACATGCAGGAATGGGTTCAGTCTGTCTTTAAAAAAGTGGTTTGCAAAGTGAATGATAAAGAGTTTGAAAATGCCAAAAAGGAACCTGATCATGTGGTTTTGACTGAATCGGCATTGGATAACCAAGAAGTAGCCATCGCTTTTTCTCCTCGGCAAGAGTATTCAAAACAGTTTAGATTCTTTAGCATGTGGATGCCGGAGAATTAATAAGCCTTACTTTATTGTGAACTGGAATTATTCGGCTGATTCTTAAGTATTTCTCTTCCAAATGAGTATCTTTCTATAGATAAATTCTCATTTCCCATTCTTAATATTATAGTATGAGTGAACTTACTCTTGTATTTGAAGGGTCTAATATCCAATCTGATATTTTGAAAGGCTTGTTGGAAGATGCCAATATTGGGGTATTTATTAAAAATAATTCAGAGTCCGCCCGTACCGCAGGATTTGGACACTTTGGCTCGACAGAAGTATATATAAGACAAGCAGATTTGGAAGGTGCACGGGAAATAGTGCAGGAATTCAAATCAAAGAATTAAGGTGAGCTTTTCTTGATTAAGGCAATAAGCTTAAGCAGATGAACACAAGTAATATTATCTGGATAATTGTTGGGACGGGTATTTTCGGTGGTGTGATCAATTACTATCGAAGTTTGTACGATAAGAAGTTTGAATTCTCACAAGTTATCCGACCCGTTTTAATTGGTTTGGCAGCAGCAGCCCTTGTTCCCTTGTTTTTGAATATGATATCCAGTGACTTGTTAAAAGCAAAAGATGATGTTACAACGAATTACTTTGTCTTTTTGGGTTTCTGTTTGATTGCCTCCATTTTCTCAGGAGAATTTATAGACTCAATAGGCAAAAAGGTTTTAAACCAAATTGGAGAAGTTAAAAAGGAAATTGAGGAGACAAACACAGAAGATGATTCACCTGAAATCAATGAGCTAAACCAGGATAATGATTTAACCGAAAATCAAAATTTAGTTTTAAAAGCCTTTATTGAAAACAAGTATACCTACAGAAGTATCTCTGGCCTGGCTAGTCAGACTGGTCTCGACAAAACTGTCATAAAAAAGGAGCTGGTAGACTTAGGTAAATTAGGGCTTACAGAAGTTGTAGAAAGGCAAAAAGGCCCCAGATGGAAAATCACTAGTGAAGGTTACAAAAAATAATTGACTACCCGATCATTTTGATTAAAATTGCCATAATCAAAGTACTATATGAAAACGGTTGTTATAGTAGGCAGTTCAAGAAAAGACGGGGATACGGCTCAGCTCGTAAATAAGATAAGTGACCTAACGGATTGGAGTATAGTCGATCTTAATGATTATCAAATAAGCTATTACGATTATGACCATAATAACAAAGATGACGACTTCCTAAAGTTAATGAGCAGAATCATAGAGCAGTATGATTCTATAATTCTTGCTACACCGGTTTATTGGTATGCCATGAGTGGCATTATGAAAGTTTTCTTCGATCGTTTAACGGACCTAATCACTATTGAAAAAAATCTGGGAAGAAAACTTCGTGGAAAAAGAATGGCAGCAATTAGCTGCTCAATTGGTAATAACCTGGGTGATGATTTTTGGCTTCCCTTTCACAAAACTGCCGAATATCTAGGTATGGAATATATTGGAGGTTTACACACGATAACCGATGAGAGCAGCCAGAAGGAAATAGAGAATTTTGTACAGTTGGTAAATACTAATCTCTAAGTATATTCAAGGCCACACTGAATACCCATTGACGCTGTTTAGGAATAAACTCCCTGCCAATTAGATTACTTAGACTCTCTCCTGTTTTACTTAAGCCAGACTCGTAAGAAATATCAATAAAAATCCTCTCAAAATCACCACCAATTCCCCAATGCCACATCATATTGGTCTTATTGTACTCATCTGTAACTTTTTGGATTTCATTTAAAAAAGAGCGTTCACCAGAAACAAGCACGCTGAAGGTAGGCCCCATTGAAAACCTCAAGCCACCTATTCTATATCCAAAATGTACTGGTAGTTCAAAAGTGTTGAACTCAAACTCAGCAATCGGATCAAAACCAGAGACACCGTTATAATCATTGAAAACCAATTGACTTTTAATCTTTGAAAAAAGCAGTTCTGATTGTACAAAGACTTTGTTAATGTTAGCTCTGAAAAAACCTCCAAACTGATAGCCTACTTCAGACTCTGTTTCAGATGTACTGACCAGGTCACTGTCAATTTGCATTCTCGCACTCACTACCTTAAGTATACCACCTGCCTGATATTCCGTACTATATACCTGACCAAATGCGCTTGTACGCAATAAAAAAAGGCAAAATATGATCAGTATTTTTTTCGGGCTAAAAGACATTACTCTGGATAATCAGGTGAATTATCGATAGATTAGTATCAAAATTAACACGATTTAAGAATATGTCATTACAAACTGATTTTGAAAACGCAGTTAAAGAATCAACCAGCCTTTCAGAACGCCCATCAAACCAAGACCTGCTAAAGCTATATGCTCTGTACAAGCAAGCCACTACAGGAGATAACAATGGTGAATCTCCAACAGGTTTTGACTTTAAGGCCATTGCCAAGTATAATGCCTGGAAAGAACTCAATGGGTTGTCAGGTGATGATGCAATGAGCCAGTATATCGACCTCATAAACAGCCTAAAGTCCGCTTAACGCTAGTGTATGAATCCTGTCAGCACTTACACTCGTATAAAGTAGCATTGTTTAAATATTGGGATTTTATTCGCATATTGCGCCCGGTTTTAAACTCAAAAATATATTTACAACTATGGGATTATTCAACTTCGGAAAGAAGAAGAAAAAGAAACCTGCACGAGCGTGCGAATTAGAGGGTTCTTTGCTAGAGTTTGGGGAAGGTTATTTGTTGACTTCTGCCCAGATTATTAAATCAAAACGCTTTTGGGATAACAAAATGATTGAGCCGGAAACAATGGCTTACTCAAAGGCTCATTTCGAAAAAAATGATGAAATGGGCACTAAAATGAGAACAATGATATTCCAGAAATATAGCTCCAAAGATAAGCCTTGGCTTGTTGGAGATGGTCAAGTCGGTCAGTTTGAAATTGACCGAGATAAAGCAAGAGAGTACGCCAGAGAATGGTGGGACTCAGAGTTTACATTCAATCCACCTGAGGTTGGTCCAGCAGAGCAAGTTCTGGGCGAACAAGAGTATTCAGAATGGAAAGATTATGCAGTAATGAAAGCTGGTGAAGAACAGCTTAGAAAAATGGGCTAAGTTCCAAATAAAAGATAAAGGAGCCGCATTAAGCGGCTTTTTTTATGCCCTTTTGTATCATCTACTCTACTATACGATAGAGTGTTACTCTCCCCTCTTGTATAGGCTCAAGCCTCCACCCCTTAGAGCCGATACTGTTTCTTAACAAAGATAAATATCCGGGCTCTTCATATCGCTCGTTGAGATACGCTTCATTTATCAATAAATAATTTCCAAGAGCTACTTGATCAAAATCCATTTCCACCCACCAAACATATTCATCTTTAGTTTCGGTAAACGAATAGAAGTATGGATAACCATATGAAACAAGGCCATCGGTAATTACCTTCTCTTTTGAGTTGTTTCTGACAAACTCGTTTGTAATCAACTCATTTAAAACTTCGAAGTTTCTGTCTTTTGATTTTATGATTTTATAGGCAGGAATTGCGAGAAGTCCCGTGACAAATACCCACTTCAAAGCTGAAGACTTAAGCTTATTAAACCATTTATGATCTGACCAGAAATAGGCTCCAGACAAGATCATGACGGGAATAATAAAAGTAATATGTCTTGTATCCACCGGCATGGGACTGTAATATTTCCAATTGGTACTAATAAACCACCACGAAGCAATGATTAGCAAGCCAGCAATCGGCCATAGTTTTTCAGGCTTGTCTAAACTCCAGTCATTCTTCTTCAATGTCAGGAATGCTGGCAAGGCAAACCCAAGAGGAATAAAAAAACCACCCTTTAAGAATCCTAAGAATGGTAAATAGGTTAGCCTTTTAATTATAGTCAGGCTTTCCTTATCAAAGAAGGTTTTTACAGTTGCCTCATGGTTGTCGGAGATATTATTAAAACGGTAAAAAAAGTCTCCAAAAAGTTCTTTATACCAAAATCCATGGAGGAGAAAAAAGAAAGCAAGTAGACTTACCGATATATACCAAAACCCTTTGTTCTTTCTTCTTCTGAAGTCATTGATCAATAAAAAAGCAAAAAGTGGTACAGCTATAAAAATGCTCGTCTTAATCAGAAAGGCACCAAATAACAAAAGTGCCGATAATAACGCTAACAGCCTGTAATCTCCCTCCTTTCTATTTACTACATCATAACATAGTAAGGCACCAAACACACCAAGTGCTATAGGAATTTCGGGAAAAAGATGTGTTACAAAAGTGATGGTATGATAATCTGCCAACAAGAACAATCCACCTAGCAACCCAATCCAATGCCCTGCCCTATCACCAATCCAAAAAAATAGATTGAGTAATATCAACCCACATAACATTGGAAAAATGGTAATTGTATAAGCATTGATTCCAAACAATTCTATAATCCAGGAAACAGGATAGAGCAAACCAATACGACTAGTGAAGTGATTATTCGTTATCTCAAACGAACCCTGGTTAATCTGATTTGCAAAATTCAAGTAAGTGTAGTCATCCCAAAAAGCCAGTCCATCGTTGGCAAAAAACCACACCAGCAAAAAGAGGAAACTAGTCAGAACTTGTAGAATCCTGTAAGTTCTGAAATCGATGAACTTCTGAAATGTCATTGAAACGAATATAACTGATTGATGTAGATAATGATTTTAAAGCCAGCTCATATTTTACAACACATTATCCTAAACTTACCTTATTTTAGGGTTCCTAATTATGCAACTGTTTTATCAACCCGAACTTATCAATGGAATCACACACCTTAGTCCTGATGAATCACGTCATGCTATTAAGGTACTGAGGTTAAAATCAGGAGATCAGATTCAGCTTATAGATGGTAAAGGCACTTTTTACAAAGCCAGTATAACCAACGATAGTTTTAAGAAGTGTGAGTTTCAGGTGGAAGAAACCCACAAAGAAACTCCGAATTCGAGTTACAGACACATTGCCCTGTCTCCTACTAAAAACCTAGACAGAACTGAATGGTTCGTTGAAAAGGCAGTGGAAATTGGTATCGACAAGATTTCATTTATTCTATGTAAGAACTCCGAAAGAAAAGTTTTGAAAACAGAAAGGTTGGTTAAAAAGGCTGTAAGTGCCATGAAACAATCCATTAAAGCCACTCTTCCTGTGATTGATGAAATGGTTCCTTTCAAAAAGTTTGTGACCGAAACTCAAACCACATCAAAGTTCATCGCCTACGTTGATTTTGATAATCCCGTCCAACTGAAGAACACGCTTAGTAATGAGAACCTTGTACTTATTGGCCCAGAAGGTGATTTTGATAATGCGGAAGTAAGTATGGCACTTGAAAATGGTTTTAAGAAAGTATCTCTGGGGCAAAGCAGGCTTAGAACTGAAACTGCAGGTATAGTTACTGCTAACATTTTAAATTTATTTGATTAAGATTGTTATATGGCACTTAACTACATCTGGATTGCCTTCTTTCTTATTGCTTTTGTTGTAGCACTTATCAGGCTCATATTCTTTGGTGATACTGAAGTGTTTCCTGAAATGATGGAAAGCACCTTTAGCATGGCTAAAACAGGTTTTGAAATCTCCATTGGGCTTACTGGTGCACTTACACTGTGGATGGGAATTATGCGAATTGGAGAAAGAGGTGGCGTGGTAGCCGTAATAGCAAAGGGCATCAGCCCTCTCTTTACAAGAATTTTTCCCGAAATCCCTAAGAATCATCCAGTGTTTGGACCTATGATGATGAACTTCTCTATGAATTTCTTAGGGCTGGATAATGCAGCAACCCCATTGGGATTAAAAACGATGGAAGGGCTCCAGGAACTCAACCCACAAAAAGAGAGAGCGTCTAATGCACAAATCATGTTCCTGGTTTTGAACACATCAGGTCTAACTTTGATACCTGTTTCAATTATGGCCTACAGGGCCACGAATGGTGCTGCCAACCCGGCCGATATTTTTATTCCTATCTTATTAGCCACCTACTTTTCTACTCTTGTAGGCTTAATTACGGTATCCATTTTTCAAAAAATCAATCTTCTTAACAAGGTGGTGTTGTCATATATTGGCACATTAACACTAATCATTATTGCAGCATTATATTATTTCCAATCCATACCGCAAGAGCAAGTAAGTGTGGTCTCAAACGTTGCTGCGGCAATTATTCTTTTAGGCATTGTCTGTTCCTTTATCATTATGGCGGTCAAGAACAAAGTGAATGTTTATGAAGCACTAATTGATGGAGGCAAAGACGGCTTTAATATAGCTATCAAAATCATCCCCTATCTGGTAGGAATTTTAGTTGCTATTGGGGTATTCAGATCTTCGGGGGCTCTGGATTTTATCAATGATGGCTTCAAGACCTTCTTTGAGTTCGTAGGCATAAATACTGAATTTGTAGATGCGTTGCCAGTTGCCTGGATGAAACCGTTGAGTGGTTCTGGTGCTAGAGCTGCCATGCTGGAAACTTATACCAACTTTGGTGTAGATTCTTTCCCTGGTAGAGTTGCCAGTGTTTTACAAGGTTCTACAGAAACTACTTTTTATGTGCTGGCCGTTTACTTCGGAGCCGTTAAAATAAAAAACTCAAGATATGCGGCTACTGCTGGTCTTATAGCTGACTTTGCAGGTGTAATCGCAGCTATTATCATTTCTTACATCTTCTTCTATTAACTAGTTTCGGAGATTAATCTTAAATCATAACATTAATTAAAATCATAAACGACCATGAAACGAGCACTATTTTTACTAACCATGGCTTTGGCATTTACAGCATTAAATGCGCAAGCTCAAAAGTTTGAACCACTTGATTCAAGTCCGTTAGACGTTGCCTTTTTCCCAACTAACGTACCTAAATCAGACTTTAGAGGCGATTATGCTCCTGCAAAAATCAAGATTTACTATAGCCGCCCTCAATTGAAAGGCAGAGACATGATGTCTAAGCATGCTAATGGCAAAATCTGGAGATTAGGCGCTAATGAAGCAAATGAGATTACCTTCTACCAGGATGTTACAATTGGTGGCACAAAGGTAAAAGCAGGCACTTATTCATTGTTTGCTGAAGCAACAGCTGACAAATGGACTTTCATTCTTCACAGTAAACTAAACACATGGGGCCGCTACACTTTAGCGAAAGGCAGTAAAGAGGTTGCCCGTGTTGAAGGCTCTGTTAGAAAATCAGACGATAAGATAGAAGCACTTTCTATGACCTTCGAAGAAGCTAATGGTGGTGTAAACTTAATTGTAGGCTGGCAAAACACTATTGCTGAAATGCCAATTAAGATGTAATTAGAAATTTCACTCAATTTAGTAAGGCTGCCTTCTCGGGCAGCCTTATTTATTTCCGTTTATCCCAGTATTAGCGTACATGGCAGAAACTGTTTGCTATAATCAGCTACACAGTATAAACTTAAGTTTCAAATCAATCTTACTATGAGAAAAACTATCCTATTTGTAATGTTAGCGGTTTTCGCTTTGCCAGGTGTTGCTCAGCATAAAGCTGATTTTAAAGCAGCAGCAAAGTTCAAATCGGCTAACATCAGAAAAATGCTGAAGTCGACCAGGGTATTCCCTCGTTGGTTTAAAGACAGCGATAAATTCTGGTATACCTATACCACAATGGAAGGGAAAAACTTTTATGTGGTTGACCCTTCTAGAAAAACCAAAGCCAAAATTTTTGACAACAAAGATTTTGCAGCTCAGTTGAGTGAACTCACGCGTAAGCCATGGAATTTCAATAACCTTGACCTTAAAGCATGGAAATTGGAAGATGATAACAAAACCTTCACTTTCATGGTGGACAGCATTGATTATCATTTCGATATCAATTCTAAACTAATCACTAAAGGAGATTCTACGGAAAAAGCCGATAAAAGAAACAATTGGGCTTCTTACTCTCCCGATAGTACCTATATCACTTTTGCTAAGAATCATGATCTGTACATGATGAAAGCAGATGACCCTGACTCTACTGAAATTCTTTTGGCAGACGATGGTGAAAGATGGTTCAGCTACTCTTTCAATCAGGGAGATACAACAAAAGACAAAAGATCAAGAGCAAGAGCAAGATGGTTTGAAGATGAGTCGAAGATTTATGTAAACAGATCAGACTCAAGAAAAGTGAAAGACTTCTTTGTTATTGACGACCTTAAAAATCCAAGGCCAGAAGTTGAAATTTACAAGTACGCCATGCCAGGCGAGCAAGATATACCTCAGGAGTATCTTTCAATCTTTGAAATTCCCAGTGGAAATCGTATTGATGTAGATGTTGAAAAATACTTGGATCAGACCATCACTCCTTACCTTCCGGGTAAAACATCAGACCGAATGTTCATGACAAGAATGAACAGAACCAGTGATACACTGGATGTGGTGTCTATTAATACAGCCACTGGCGAAATCACCGAGCTTTTCGAAGAAGTAAATCACCCTTATTTTAACTGGAGTTATCAGCAAATGGCAATCCTTAAAGAGGGAGAAGAGCTGTTATGGTGGTCTGAAAGAACTGGTTGGGGGCAGCTTTACCTGTATGATGGTAAAACAGGCGCTTTAAAGAACAAAATCACCAACAGCGGACACTTTGTAACAGGCAGAATACAGCAAATTGATACCGTAGGAAGAAAAGTTTACTTCGAAGCCAGAGGGCGTGAAGCAAATGTTGACCCTTACTATGCACTGATGTATAAAGCAAACTTTGATGGGTCTGGATTTAAGGCAATCAGTACAGAACCTGCCAATCACTTTATGAGTATGTCTGAGTCTTCTAAGTACTATGTAGATAATTACTCAGCTGTTGACATGGTTCCTCGTAGCGTATTAAAGGATAACAATGGAAATACAATCATTGACCTTGAAACTGCTGACATGTCCTTATTATATCAGGCAGGCTGGAAAGCTCCTGAGCGCTTCAAGGTAAAGGCAGACGATGGCATTACCGACTTGTATGGAGTTATGTATAAGCCGTTCGACTTCGATTCTACAAGAAAGTATCCAATCATCTCATATGTATACCCTGGTCCACAGGTAGAGTCATTTGGAAATGACTTTAGCATAACTGGAGGTTACAATGTAGCACTAGCACAGCTTGGCTTTATAGTGGTTAGTATGGGACACAGAGGTGGTAGCCCAATGAGAGACAAGTACTACCATACTTATGGTTATCAGAACTTAAGAGATTATGCTTTAGCAGATGACAAACGTTCTCTTGAGCAATTAGCTGAAAGACATTCATTCATAGACCTGGATAACATTGGTATCTTTGGACACTCAGGTGGAGGTTTTATGTCTAGTGCAGCACTACTTAGCTATCCTGACTTCTACAAAGCAGCAGCTTCATCTGCTGGAAATCACGACAATAATGTTTACAACAAATGGTGGAGTGAAACCCACAACGGAGTAAAGAGAAAGGATAAGAAAAAGAAAGACGAGGATGGTAATGAGTATACTGAGACCAAATGGGATGCTAAGATCAAAACCAACCAATCCTTAGCTAAAAACCTGAAAGGTCACTTGTTGCTTACTCATGGTACAAGAGATAACAATGTAAACCCTGCAAATAGTTTGCGCCTGGCAAACGAGCTCATGAAAGCAGGAAAGCGCTTTGATTATATGCCTATTGTAGGTGCCAGACACGGTTACGGTAGCAAAAGAAACTACTACGAACAAATGATGTGGTATTTCTTTGCTGAGCACTTGTTAGGTGACTACAGGAATAACGTTGAGATTGATTTACCTGATGGTAACTGATAGATAATCAGAATTTATAGAAAATGCCACTCTTATTCGAGAGTGGCATTTTTTTTGAGCTGGTGCAACGAAAAGCCTTAATTTATCATCTTCTACAAAACTCACTATACTATGAAAAGGTCGTTTGTCATTCTAACATCTCTCCTATTAAGCTTCACCTTGTTTTCACAAGACCTGGAGAAAGGAATAAAACTCTATAAGGAAGGAAAATTAGATGCTGCTAAATCAAGCTTAAAGCCTATCAGGTCGAAAGATTCATCATACGAAAAGGCGCAATACTATTTAGGAAGAATTGCCTTTGATCAGAACAAGTACGGAGATGCTGTTGACTACTTTAAAGAAGCCATAGATGAAAATGAGAAAAGTTCTGATTACTACACCTGGTTGGGTAATTCCTATGGTCGATTAGCTCAAAACTCAAGTAAACTCAGACAAGGCTTTATTGCACCCAAAATCAAAAAGAATTATGAGAAAGCTGTTGGCCTGGACTCAAAAAACCTGGATGCCTATTGGGGATTGGTTGAATACTATACACAAGCTCCTGCAATAATGGGCGGCAGTTGGGAAAAAGCTGCAAGCTCCGCTAACAGCATTTTAAAATTTGACAAAAAAGAAGGTTACAGAGCTCTAGCCACTGTTTATCAAAGGCAGGAAAAACCCCTTGAGGCAGAACAAGCTTACTTGAAACTAGTAGAACTAGCTCCTGAATATAATATGACGCTTGCAACCTTTTATCAAAGCAATGCCATGTACGATAAGGCCTTTGCCAATTTTGAAAAAATCTATGCTGAAAGTGCTGAAAATACAGGAGCACTATACCAGGTAGGAAAAACAAGCGCGCTATCTGGTCAAAAAACCTCAAGAGGTATAGAAGCATTGGAAACCTACATGACAATTGAAGTAAAGAAAGGAACTCCCTCGCATTCAGCAGCCAAAATGAGATTGGCTATGATCTATGAAAAAATGGGAAACAAGAGTAAAGCAAAAGAGCTATATACCGCATCCTTAGATGAGGACCCGACAATGACCTTGGCCAAAGAAGGGTTAAAAAGGCTAAAGAAGTAACAAAAACTGGTCATCAACTTGTTTTCCATTATCTCAAACTGAGCAAGGCCTAAGAAAGCACGTCATAGCGGAAAAATTAGCTCTATTTTCGTTAAGAGCTAGTTTTATCCGGTATCTCATGTATATACTACCTTGATATGCTTAATACCTGTATTAAGTTTCTTGAAGGTTTTATACAGAACTCAGGTTATCTTAGTAGGGCCCTTTAGGAATGGAAGACTTTTATATTCATAGAATTAACCAGTCAGTTGATTTTATCAACAAGCACCTGGATCAGGATATAAAAATTGCGCAGTTGGCAGAAGCTGCGCATTTTTCATTATTCCATTTTCAAAGAATCTACAAAAGCCTCAAAGGTGAGACACCTTATGAAACCATACTTAGGTTGAGATTAGAAAAATCTATTTTCATGCTTAAGCACCATAAACGCATGAAAATAAATGAAATCGCCACCGAAACAGGCTTTTCATCGAATGAGAACTTCTCAAGGCAATTCAAACAACGTTTCGGACATGCTCCCAGTTATATACGAAAACATCCTGACTTACTGAATAGCAGGATTTATCAAGAAAGTAAGCCAAACGATTTTCATCTTGCCTACGAAGAAAGCAGAAGGCTTCCACTCTCACATTTCAATGTAGAAATCAAGAAACTTCCACCCATGACAACTGCACTTATTTGTGCTCAGTTTGGAGCAGACGGTTCTGGTTTGGTTGAAGCTTATGAAAAACTTATGAGCTGGTACGAAAGTACTGGGAAACAACGAACAGGTTCCAGACGTTTTGGAATGTCTATTGACGACCCCGATGTAACACCAGCAAATTTCTACAGATACGACTTTGCTGTTGCCATGGAAAACGACTTCAAAGAAGAAACTCTTATAAAAAGGGTTGAAATTCCTGGTGGGCTTTATGCTATACTACATTGTCAGGGAGATATTACTAAAGTAGCTCAGGCATGGGACTTCTTATACAAAGAATGGCTACCCAATAGCCGGTACACACCCAGACACTTTCCGGCAATCGAAGAGTTTTTAAAAGGTCCGGAGCAAATCGGCTGGAGCGCTTTTGATATACTTTGTAAAATACCTATTGAAAAAATAACATCTAAAAAATGAAAAAATACATACTTACACTTGCCCTCGCTGTTGCCTCTATAGTTTTCGTATCAGCAATTGGCAAACAAGACAACGTTCAGGAGTTCTCCATATCTCTGAGTGTAAAGGATATTGCAGCTTCCAAAGCTTTCTATGAAAAGTTGGGGTTTAGGCAATTAGAAGGCCAGGGAGGTGTGGATCAGAAGTGGTTGATCATGAAAAACGGAGCAGCTAAAATTGGCCTCTTTCAAGGCATGTTTCCCCAAAATACCATTACAATGAACCCGGGTGATGCACGTAGTATTTATAAGTTAGCCATTAAAAATGGACTAAAAGCTACATTTTCAAATGGAATGGATAAGGCTGAAGGTCCTGCATCTTTTGCACTGGTAGACCCTGATGGTAATCCAATTCTGGTAGATCAGCACTAAGGGGTTACTTCAGCAATACACTCTATTTCTACAAGAGCATTTAAGGGCAAACCTGTAACTGCTACAGTGGTTCTTGCTGGTGTGTGCCCTTCCAGCATCTCGCCATATACTTCATTCATTTTGTTAAAATCAGACATAGACCTAAGGTAAACATTGCACTTCACCACATGCTGGAATGATAAACCTTCAGCAGCTAATACAGCCTGAAGGTTTAACATTACTTGTCTGGTTTGTCCTTCTATGGAGTCAGATTCTACATTTCCAGTCTCTGGGTCAATTCCTGTCTGTCCTGAGCAAAACAACAACTTACCCGTTCTTATTGCTGGTGCATACGGGCCTAAAGCCTCAGGCGCTTTATCTGAAGTTACCTTCTTCAATTCTTACTCTTTAACGTTTACCGTAATCGTCTTACTCCAAGCCTCACCGAAAGACTGATGAGCTCCATTAGCAAACTGTAAAGTCAAAGTATGTTCTCCTGGGGTTAGCGCTATTGTAGCCTCAGTTTGCCCCTTACCATAGTGAATATGTGTTTTGTTAGCAGGAACTACTTCTCCTCCTTTGATATAACTACCATCAATAATAATATGGTGATGTCCAAAACCTTTCTCAATTTCTCCGGCTGGTTTTATTTCCATTCCACTCACTCCCATTTTCAATTCAACAGTAGTCCCTACTTCCTGACCATCTTTCAGGTTTTCAAAGAAAACACCGTTCTCTTGACCACAAGACGTCAGGGCTGCAATTAAAACAACGACAAAAAGGTTCTTTAATAATTTCATTATATAAATAGTTATAAGGTCTTTTAAAACGCCAAAGATTGCGCGATTATCAGGAAAAACAAACGGACATACATTAAGGTTTCAAATAATTCGCGTTATCTGTATGACATTTTTTATTTCGAGAACTGAACTTGTTGTGTAGTTTTACTGTAGTCTGTATATGGAAAAGCCTAAAAAAGCCAAAGTAACTAAAAGAGATATCATAGAATTGCTTGTTGTGGTGAGCATTTTTGCGGTGATATACCTTACCGGTTCTCAGGCAGAAGTATTTGGCAAAGTGCAGCAGGTTTTTCTGAAAACCGGGGCTATGAACGCCTCTGAACTTGACGAGATGTCTTATGAAAAGGCAGATCTCAACTTTAAAGTCAAAGACCGTGATGGAAAAATCATTGATGCCAGTAAGCTGAAAGGACAAACTGTCTTTATCAATATCTGGGCCACATGGTGCCCTCCTTGTGTTGCTGAAATGCCTGGTATAAACTCCTTAAGAGAGCACTTTAAAGACGATCCTAATGTGCACTTCTTAATGATTTCTGAAGACAAGTACATTGAAACCGCAGTTAAATGGGTAGACAAAAAAGGTTTCGATTTACCGGTTCATAAAATGGCGACCAGACTGCCTGATATCTATGAAACAGGGTATGTACCCTCTACATTTGTGATTTCTCCTGAAGGAGAAATAGTCGTCAAACATACGGGTTTAGCCAATTACAATACCAGAAGGTTTAAAAAGCTTCTGAAAAAACTATCTGATAGAAGTCAAAAGATAAATTAACTCATCTCACCACTCTTCAGCCTTGCAAAATAATCTTTAGATGCTTTGACCACTTTAGGTGCCAGTAAAACTGCTGATATCATTGTTGGAATGGCCATCAGCGCAAAACTGCTGTCAATAAGAGTAAACACGAAATCCAAAGAAGCTACCGAACCAATAATGATCGTACCGATATAGATGTAGTTGTATATATTTCCTCTTTTCGCTCCTAGCATAAAAGACATACACTTTACTCCGTAGTACGAGTAAGACAAGAGCGTTGATACAGCAAAAATCATTATACAAAGGCCAAGCAGATACCCTCCTGCTCCACCTGGAATAGCCATATTAAAAGCTTCGAGTGTAACTGGAATCCCCTCAACACTCTTTCCAAGATAAGGTTCATAGACACCAGTACTTAGAATTACCAGTGCAGTAAGTGTACAAACAACCAAAGTATCGATAGCTGGTCCTAGCATAGCCACTATTCCCTCTCTTACTGGCTCATCTGTTTTTGTATCCCCGTGCACCATTGGAGCAGTACCAATTCCAGCCTCATTAGAAAAAGCTGCTCTTCTAACACCCTGAATAATAATCGCACCAAGACCTCCACCAAGTATAGCATTACCAGTGAAAGCTTCGTCTATTATAGAGCCAAAAATACCAGGGATTTCAGATGCGTTCTGAAACAGAATGTAGATAACAAGAATGAAATATATTAATACCATAGAAGGCACCAACTTAGATGCCACCTTACTAATCTTTTTAATTCCACCGAAAATCACCGTAGAAACCAGTACAGTAAGTACCAGGCCGGTTATCAAAGACGAATATGAAATATTGGCCCCAAGAAAATTAAATGTGGATTCTGTGTCGTAACCCACTGCTGGCCCCAAGATGGTATTCAATGCAGCTGTTAACTGGTTGGCCTGAAAGATAGGTAACGCCCCTATCAAGCCCACAAAACAGAAAAACAAAGCCAGTGGCTTCCATTTTTGTCCTAGCCCTTCTGTAATCACGTACATCGGGCCACCACGCACTTCTCCTTCTGAGTCCTTTCCTCTATACATAACAGCCAACGTACAAGTGAAGAACTTAGTGGCAATTCCAAAGAATGCAGAAACCCACATCCAGAAAATAGCACCGGGACCGCCTGCTGTTATCGCTACGGCTACTCCGCTAATGTTGCCCATCCCTACAGTTGAAGCAATAGCAGTCGAAAGGGCCTCATAATGGCTTATCTGACCTTCTTTATCATCTTCATGATACTTACCCCTTAAAACATTAATGGCATGCCTGAAGTAAAGAAATGGCATAAACCTGGAATAGACCATAAAATACAGGCCTCCCCCCATTACTAGTATTAATAGTGGAATACCCCAAATCCAATTGCTAAAATCTCTTACTGCGGTTTCTATAAGCTCCAAAGCTGTAATTTTTAGTAAACCACTATAATAGCCCTAAAGCGTAGAAGCGCCAAATACTGAAGCGTTTTTGTACCAAAAGTATATGTATAAGCGCTTTTCTCGTGATGTGTGGTTTTTACATGTTTAAGGAAGTAAAATCGAATACTATAATGTCGGATTTAAAACCTTTGATGACTACCTTGAAGCCGTTTGGCAAACAACAGAACTCAAAACATCAGCATGAAAAAAATACTCGAAACCGAGCGATTAACCTTAAGGGAATTTTGCCTGGATGACGTTGAATTCGTTTTAAAACTTGTTAATACATCTACATGGTTAGAATTCATAGGAGACCGAGGTGTAAATGATCTGGAAGGTGCAAAGAAATACCTGGAAGAAGGCCCTATGAAAAGCTATGCCAACAATGGCTTTGGTCTGTGGTTGGTAGCATCTAAACATGAGAATGTTCCGCTTGGAATGTGTGGATTGATTAAGAGAGACACTTTAGAGTATGTTGACATTGGTTTTGCCATGCTTCCAGATTTTGCCGGAAAAGGTTATGGGTTTGAAGTTGCCAGTGCTACTATGAACTATGCAAGAAACACCTTAAACCTCAATAAGGTAATAGCCATTACAGACCCTAAGAACAATGCCTCAATAGCACTTCTAAATAAAATTGGCTTACGATTTGAAAAAACTCTGATATTACCTGATAAAGACCAGGTACTTGTTTTCGCTCCGCCTCCAGCAGGTAAGGACTTGAAGAAAATTGATAGACTTACCGATACCTTCTTTGATCTGTTTACTAATAAAGGAGATAGTAAACCGAAGGTAAACGAAATTAAAAACCTGTTTATTCCCGAAGGAAGAATCATTAGCAATACTTCAGACTGCCCTGAAGTTTATGACCTGGATGCCTTCATAAGTCCAAGAGAAAAAATACTAACCGATGGCACACTCACAGAATTCAGTGAAAGAGAGGTCTACAGCAAAACAGATATTTACAGAAATGTAGCGCAGAGGTTCAGCTTCTATGAGAAATCAGGGGTTTTGAATGGCAAGCATTTCGAATCTAGAGGAGTCAAAACCCTTCAGTTTGTAAAGCTAAATGAAGAATGGAAAATGTCTTCAGTGGCCTGGAGCGATGAGAACTAACCTACCCAAGCAATGAAAAAGGTAATAGAGGAATCATTATTCGTTTCGGAACACGCTAAAGAGAGTCTCTCTAAAATTGATTTTTCAGATACTTTCTCTACTACTAACCATAAAGACAGTATAGAGGAAATCGCCAACCAGATATTCAACACGCCTCCTAAATGGGTTGTGGCACTATTAAAATTCAGAAACTTCCTTGTTAAGTTTATCGGACTGAAAACCACAAAGCCAGAGGACTATAACACGGAATACAGGATTGGAGGTTATGTTGGCTTTTTTAAAATATACATAATCGAAAAACTTGAAGTCATTCTGGGTGCCAACGACTCCCACTTAAACTTCAGAGTCTTAATAGCAAACACCAAAGAACCCACCTATAATATCAAGGTAACTACTCTGGTCGAATACAATAACAAAATGGGAAAGGTATATATGGCTATAGTTAAGCCTTTTCATAGGGTTGTTATTAAAAGCATGATCAGGAAATCGTATTCGAATGTTAAATAGAATAAACAATGAACTTGTATCTGCTAGTTATAAAAACACGGTTTCCAGAACAGCTTGTACAACAGTATGAACTTCTCAGTTTCAGCTTTGAATATCACAGACATGGTAGTGGGCCTTTTCATTATGCTTCTGAAAATAATGGACTAGTACTTGAAATTTATCCCAGCAATGAAACCAATGATCTGGCCTCTAACAACCTGAGAATTGGATTCGAAGTTGATGATTTAGATAGAATCATTGAAAAGTTGAAAGGCAGCAGTTGGAAAATCATTTCATTACCCAAAGTCACAAAATGGGGTAAAATTGCCGTTATAGAAGATATTGACGGAAGAAAAGTAGAATTAAAATCCTCTAAGCACAATTCTAACCACTGAGTTTATCCGAAATTAAGTGCTAAACTAAACGAATAACTATTAAATTAGTTTTTCAATTAAGAATTACGTTCATGCTTTTTTCTAAGAGAGTCTTAGTGGCTCTATCATTCTTTACCGCGGCTTCCCCTCTATTTCCACAACAGATAGATTCAGCGAGAGTTGAAAGGCTCATTCAATTTGTTGACTCAACCTATGCCGATCAAATACAACTGTACCATAAAGGTCAATTAGTAACCAATTGGGAAAATGATCGCTGCGACCGTGAGACCTTTAATACTGCTTCAATGGTTAAATCATGGACAGGCCTTGTTGTAGGCATCCTTATTGACAAAAAAATTATCAAAAGTGCAGAGGATAAGGTCTGCGACTACTTACCAGAATGGAAAGATGGATGTGAAAAAGGTGTTACCATTAAAAACCTCCTGACCATGTCTGGTGGGTTGAATAGAACTGGTGGGCACGGTATTATATCAAAAGGTGATATGAACAAACATGCACTCGCTAAACAACTCGATCAAGCACCGAACGCTCGATTTAGTTATTCTAATGAAGGTGTCCAGATTCTGGGGCTGTTGATGGAAAAAGTAACTGGAAAAACTGCTCAGGACTTATATGAAGAGGTGCTTTTCAGGCCTCTGGAAATGAACTCTTCGCACCTGATGAAAGATTCAGTTGGTCATTATCAGGTATATGGTGGTGCCATGACTACAGCCGATGATGCTGCCAAAGTTGGTTTGCTGATGTTAAACAATGGCCAATTCAATGGAAAACAAGTAGTTTCGAAAGAATGGATAGAGGCCACTACTACATCATCTGAACTTGCCCCTTTTTATGGATACCTATGGTGGATCGATAATCAGTCAGCGCATAAAAATTTTGCAGCTATGGGCGATTTCGGGGATATGACCATTGTTTTCCCAGACCTTGATTTAGTATTTATAAGGCTTCAGGATTGCGAAACACCAGCAGGCAACAATATGACATGGATGAGCTCCAAGTTTGTAAAGCTCATCAGTGACACCGTGACCAATTGAGGTTTCTCACAGTTCTGTACTGTTTCTTTTCATCCTAATCAGTGTTTTAATTATGAAAAGAATCCGAAATGAATCGACTACTCAATCACTCTGGAAAGGCTTGTTTTTTTGCGCTGCTCATGGCTTTCTGCGCTTTCAGTTGCAAAAACAATGACACATCCCCTATCAGTTTAACTTACATTGGTGATGTTTATTTAAATACCCAAAGTGCCGTAAATGAATTCACCAGTCAAGGCTATTCAAAGGTCATTGGTAATGTTAGAATAGGCACTAAACTTTCAGGAGAAATCGCGGACATTAACTCACTCGATATTCCAAGTCTGGAAACTATAGAAGGCCTTTTGGAAATATCTCAAACCAATCTTTCTAACCTCAATGGACTAAGTAGCCTACAGGAAATTACCGGCCCATTGCATATTTTAGCTAATAACAACCTGAGCAATCTGGATGGGCTACAAAACCTTCAGAGCATCAACGCATTGAACATTAGCGAAAATGAAAGTCTGGAAAATTTCGATCAATTATCTGCAATTAATGCCATGTTTTCAGTCGAAATCATATCTAATGAAAGTTTAACAAGTATCAATGGATTAAGAGGTCTCAACAGCATCCCGGGTAACTTAGATATAGTAGGTAATCCGCAGCTTACTCAATTAACTGGGCTGGAATCTTTACAAACAGTAGAAAGACAGTTTAATCTGGTAAGAAATGGCTTACTATCATTAAGTGGCCTTGAATCACTTACCAGCATACAATTCATGGAAGTCTCGGCTAATGATAACCTCGTTAATCTAAATGGACTCGAGAACCTGAACAATATTGGAGCTGGGCTGCTGATATCCGAAAACCCCTTTCTCTCTGACTTTTGTAAACTGGAAGACTTAATGGAGAACAATCAAACAAGCAGCGCAATTACCATCAAAAACAACCAATATAACCCTACTGCGCAAAACTTTGAAGATGGAGACTGCAGCAATTAGTAAAGCTTCAAGTAGCAAGTTTCAAGCTATAAGTCCTAAGTTTTGAGGTGCTGGTTTCGAGTTACATAAGATGTAGATGAGAGTTAAAACCTACCTCTATTCGTCACTCTGAGGGAAGCATGACCGAAAGAGTCCCTTAGTAGATGTAGCTTAACTTCAATCTACACCCCTACGTGACTCTAGGGAAGCATGGCTATTATGAAACTTGGTATGTCTCCATTTGATCAAATAGAAACAAGAGCAATACAAACTTTACGAATAATCCCAATTACATTCCATTTCTATCTATTAATTGAGAACTTTCGTTCACTTTTCTATAAACACTTTGGATTAACAGAGTTCCTAGTTAATGATTTTTAAAGTTGAACATGTCAATTACCAATCCAGATTAAGGGTAGCGTTCTTGTTACGATTCATTCTGTTAACAGTAATTGTCATTTCTATTCACTTCCAAAGCTCTTCGACAGTTGAACTTACTGTTTCAATAATTGTCTTTTCAGGGGTTGGGTTGGCTTTAGCTGCTCACTTGAAAGCCAGAAAGTACTTCTATCAGGTTGAATTAATAGGTAAAACACTAATTCTTAAAGGTGATTTAAACAACACTCCATTAACTATTGAGCTGCCGATTGATTCAACAGAAATACGAATAATATCTAAAGGAAATGGTCATGGAAATGTTGATTACTTCATCCGTTTCAAACACGGTAAAAAGACTTACGATGTTAACAGGCTCTTCAATTGGAACTATTCCACGCTATTAGACTTGTTTCATAGGTTTAAAGAAGATAAAGGAGAGAAAATCATTTGGGATGAAAAGTATCTTCTGGACTTTATGGAGATGAAATCAAAAGGAATGACAACTCGTCAAATTGTTTTCGGGAAAAGTAAGAAACCTACCAGATACTAAAACACACTTATCACCTAGAACTTTGAGGACAAAGAATACAAGTCGTGAAGTAATAGTTCTGCTTTAGCAATATTTCTATAGGTTAGCCTGAGACTTTTAGACACCTTTCATATGAAAACAGCTAAAGTCAATTAAAATAAACTCAAAATAGATGATAACTGATAAAATCAAGATAAGTAAATTTTTGAGCTTGATTTTGAGACACAAACCTCAAACAATTGGTTTAGAGCTAGACCAAAATGGATGGGCTGACACAAAACTTTTACTTCAAGGAATGCTCAAAGCCAAATACTTGATTGACCTTGATATTTTAAAGTACCTTGTAAAGTCAAGTGATAAGCAAAGATTTAAGTTTAATGGTGATTTTTCGAAAATCAGAGCCAATCAAGGTCATTCAATAAATGTTGACTTGAGATTAGAACAAAAGCTACCACCAGCAATATTGTTTCATGGAACCGCAACTAAGAACATTAATTCAATAAAACAGAACGGACTTTTAAAGCAAAACCGACATCATGTTCATTTATCTAGTGATACAAAATCAGCGAGAAAGATTGGGACACGTCATGGAAACGCAATTGTTTTGAAAATCGAAGCAGGAAAGATGAATGAGAGTGGAATTGAGTTCTACCTTTCTGAAAACGGAGTATGGTTGACCGAAAAAGTAGATGCGAAATTTATCAAATTTGAAGAATGAGCTTTTTTAGATGGTTGAAAAATAATTGGGGTGGTTCTAACAATAAGAACAGCATATATCTACATGAAGATTTTTACTGTCAAGTAGAGTTAGTTCCTCTCGAGAATGCTGCTGATTTAAAGAAGGAAAATGAAAAAATTGATGAGTTTACGAGAGAGAACAGGGATGGTTTGGGGTTCACGGATATCTATGTGCGAGATGGACAAAACTTCAAAACTTCAGAAAGGAGAATTCCAATAAGGGAATTCGAAGCGCTGGTTCAGTCATGCGGATTTCAAAAAGTAGACAAGGTGTATTCTGGTTATGGTTCCCATAAAGTAGAAAGTTCAAATACCTCGGGGTTTAAGCTTGATTCATCCGCTGTTTTCTGTGATTTTAAAAATGATATTGTTGAGAATATATGGATTGACGGATTTAGGTTTAACAAACACTCCGATCACCAGAAACAATTGATAAATGTGTTATACGTACTTGGCGAAAAATGGAACTTGATATTAAACGACTGGGATTTAACAGAAACAATAGACTTAAGTAATAGAAAACTGATACAAGAATACACTAGTGAAGAATAACTAGTTACAATAAAGTAAAGACAACCTGATAGTTCTAAAATAAAGTTTTGACAACTATTCAAGTAAAAAATAAAAACCTTGGTTGCTCAAATAGAAATTGGATAAGCTACATCTCTCCCCCAACAAAATGAGTCAACCTATATAATGCTCTGGCACCCACATTGGCATCCCATTCGTTTGAAGTTGGAGAAACCTCGTTAAGATCTGCTCCTACTATTATTCTTCCGCTTTCCTTAACCAATTTAAAAAGATAGTTCACTTGTTCTAGCTCAAAACCACCTGGAACTGGTGTTCCAGTGTTAGGACATAGTTTGGGATCAAGTCCATCAATATCAAAAGAAATATATACCTTTTGTGGTAGCTGTTCCACTATTTCAAGGCACTGGTCGTGCCAGGTCATTCCCTGATACTGAGCCTCTTTAACATCCTGATCGAAAAAGGTAACCACTCTTCCATTTGAACTTGTAATAAGGTCAAGTTCTTCTTCGCAATAATCGCGAACACCCACCTGAACCAATTTACTCACCTCTTTCAATTGCAGCACATTATACATTACACTGGCATGTGAATAAGTAAAACCTTCATAAGCCTTGCGTAAATCAGCATGCGCATCGATTTGTAAAACACCTATCTCCTGTTCTTTTTGTGCAATTGCTCGGATATGTCCTAACGGTGTACTGTGATCTCCACCAAGTAAAATCGTTTGCTTGCCTTGTGAATGCCAGTAAGCAGTTTCCTGCTGGACATAGGTCATTAGTTGCTCACATTGACGGTTAATTTCGGCAACGACACCCTGCATTTCCGAAGCCATGGCCTCGTCACTTCCCGATTCCAACCATTCGATATAGTCTTCAGCTTTGCTTCTCAATGATTTACCCAGTGATTGCCAGACTTCAGGAATTTCGTCCATGGCAACCTTTAGTTTCCAGGCCTCTTTTACCCCCGGAATTTCATAATCAATCTGAGAAGAGGCTTCAAGAATAGCAGCCGGACCATTAGCAGTACCAGCACCATAAGAAACGGTTACATCCCATGGTATAGGAATCACTACCACATCTGCCGATGCGGTATCGTATGGTAAACCAAAGAGAGTTCCCTTTACTCCTACACCATTGGGATCAAACGTTTCTTTATCTGCCATTTACCCAATCATCTTTTTTACAAAGTTAGGCAATGCAAAGGCCGATTCATGAATGGCCTCATTATAATAACTTAGTTCTTGTGCTTCAGAAAAAGCCTTGCTTTTCTCTTTATCAAAGTTTTCAAGCGGATGCGAGTTTCCCTTGGTACTGTAAGAGAATGACCACATACCAGTAGGATATGTTGGTATGTATGCCAGGTAACAATGAACCTTATCCTGACCAAAGATGCTTCTATACACCTGATAAATCTCTTTAAACACTTTGTTATTGAAACGAGGAGACTCACTCTGAGTAATCATTATACCGTCTTCACTCAATATTCGGTAAACCTCTTTATAGAAATCTACAGAAAACAGGCCTTCAGCAGGACCAACAGGGTCTGTAGAATCGACAATCACAATATCAAAACTTCCTTCAGCAGCTTCTTTTACATATTTAATTCCATCATCTACAATCAGATTCAATCTTGGGTTGTCCAATGCAGCAGCAATGGAAGGTAAGTGCTGTTTACAGGCGTCAATTACCTTCTCATCAATCTCTACCATGACCACTTCTTCAAGGCACTCATGCCTTAGCATTTCTCGGGCCGTACCTCCGTCACCACCACCAATAATCAGTGCACGCTTTGGATTAGGATGAGTCAGTGTTGGAATGTGTGTAATCATTTCATGATACACATACTCATCCTTTTCGGAAGTCATTACCATTCCATCCAGCGTAAGCATATTACCGTAAGCCTGCGTATTGTATACTTCTACTCTCTGATAATCGGATTGTACATCATATAGTTTACCGTCATGCTTCAGTGACAGTGCTATTTTATCATCACGCTCTGTAAACCATACATCTCTTGTCCTAATAGGATCTCCCTCTTCTGTACTCTTCTCATCTCTAAGCTGCTTCACATCAAAATTCTTGCGTGTAAGCAAAGCCATCTCTCCTCTTTTCAACTCTACTGCCGAGCCATGCCCCGCTTTAAAAGCGTCTTTAAGGATCTGATAAGAAACCCATGGGTTTACCGTATCTCCACAAGTAAAAAGATCTACAGAGGCATAACCATACTCAGGCCATGTGTGAATGGCCAGATGGCTCTCCTGAATCACTACTACACCAGAAACTCCATAAGGAGAAAAGTGGTGAAAAGTTGAGTTAATAATCGTAGCGCCTGCATCTTCTGCTGCGCCTTCCATGCTTTTTTCGATATGAACGACATCGTTCAATGCATCGGGAGAACAATCATAGTACTCCACGATAATGTGTCTACCTAATGAGGCCATGGCCCAAAATTAAAACCAAATATCGAGTGTTGGATACAGTGGATATAAATTTTATTTCCTTACCGAATAAGGTACCCGTTATGACTTATTCACTGGAATCAAAAGTTTTCAAAAACCATTTGATACTCTGAGCAAAGCTGAGAGGTCTTT
This sequence comes from uncultured Roseivirga sp., assembly GCA_947493005.1. Taxonomy (GTDB): domain Bacteria; phylum Bacteroidota; class Bacteroidia; order Cytophagales; family Cyclobacteriaceae; genus Roseivirga. The sequence continues at coordinate 214,168 of CANLOY010000004.1, read as the reverse complement.
AGTTTCTAAAAAGAAAGGAAATTGGCTCATTGTGTTAGCAAACACGTACTATTTTAGTTTAGCATTCACCACCTTCTGAAGTCTTTTCGACTATAAGGAGAAATCTAAAGCCCCATGCAATCAACACATTAGACCTCTTATTATATTCGAGGAGACTGCAGATAGGATAGTCTTTTTCTATACTGAGCTTGCCGATGCATCTTTGTAATTGTGGTCTTTAAAGCTCCCTCGACAAGCTCGGGATAGAAAGGTATGGAAGAGAATCTTACTTCCCTATGCTTGTCCTCCCATAGGGAGGTGTCCACAGGACAGAGGGGGGGAAATTTCTAAAAAAGGGTTGCTTCTCTGTGTTTGCAAGGACATACTAATTTGGTTTAGCATTAAAAAAGCCTCATTAGCAAGTCTTTTCGACTATAAGGAGAAATCTAAAACACCATGCAATCAACACATTAGACCTCTCATTATATTCGAGGAGACTGCAGAAAGGATATTCTTTTTCTATACTGAGCTTGCCGATGTATCTTTTAGTTATGAGTTTTAAAGTTCCCTCGACAAGCTCGGGATAGAGAGGTATGGAAGAGAATCTTACTTCCCTATGCTTGTCCTCCCATAGGGAGGTGTCCACAGGACGGAGGGGGCAAAATTTATTAAAAAAGGAAATTACCTCACTGTGTTCGCAAACACGTACTGATCTGGTTTAACATCTACAAAGCCTCATTAGCAAGTCTTTTCGACTGCAAGGAGAAATCTAAAACGCCATGCAATCAACACATTAGACCTCTCATTACATTCGAGGAAACTATGGAGAGTGTAGGCTTTTCCCATGCTGAGCTCACCGATGCATCTTTGTAATTGTGGTCTTTAAAGCTCCCTCGGCTTCGCTCGTGGTAAAAAGAAGATAACCCTTAAATCCCACTCCGCAAACCTAAGCCATACCCGGATAATAGTAATCCTTCTCTATTCCCATATTAGAAGATACCGCATTCCAGACATCAACAGATAATTCAACCCAAGTACAAGTAGCAGGAGAAAAATCTCTCACCGACATGGTCAAATAGGCAAAATACTGCGCTATGGATGGATTGTGTGCTACAATGGCAATGTTCTTAAACATAGGATCTACTCGCCTAACAAAAGCCTTCATTAAATTCTCTGTAGCTTCATACAACTCTTCCGCATCCATCAATCTGGGAACAACATCCAACTGTTCTACCAACAATTTGGTTGTTTCCAGTGTTCTATAAGCTGGGCTCATATAAATAGCATCCATGTGAATTGGAAGTTTATTAATGTATGTCCCTAAAATAGTTGCCTGGTTGCATCCATTATTAGTGAGCATTCTTTCGAAATCGCGTTTCTGCCCAGAGACAAACTCAGCCTCTGCATGTCTGATTAACAGAATATTTTTAACCATTGTGTTGTTGTTTCGGTTATGTGCAAAACAACGACAATTTCAGTTTTTTGATATAAAATGATTGGGGGTCTGACATATTTGATTTGTTTTTTTGAAAGTTTTATTGCCATCTTTGGGCGCTCTCAGGTTAAAAATTAAAGAACAATATGTCTAAAAATCTTGTCATAGTGGAGTCCCCGGCTAAGGCCAAAACCATTGAAGGATATCTAGGAAGTGACTTTAAAGTGGTTTCTAGTTATGGACACGTAAGAGACTTACCAAAAGGCGATAAAGCCATTGATATAGAGAATAGTTTCAAACCCACATACGAGGTTAGTTCAGACAAAAAAGAAGTCATACGAGAGCTAAAAAAACTATCTAAAGTAGCACAGACTATCTACCTCGCGAGTGATGATGACCGCGAAGGAGAAGCCATAAGCTGGCATTTAAAAGAGGCATTAAAACTTAATCCTGAGAGCACAAGGAGAATCGTGTTCAGAGAAATTACGAAATCTGCTATTCAAAATGCCATTGCCAACCCAAGGGCTATCGATGAAGATTTGGTAAATGCGCAGCAAGCCAGAAGAATACTAGACAGACTAGTAGGTTATGAACTATCTCCTGTACTTTGGAAGAAAATTAAACGAGGGCTTTCTGCTGGAAGAGTTCAGTCTGTAGCAGTAAGGTTGGTTGTTGAGAAGGAAAGAGATATTGATCATTTTGATACACAATCTTTCTTCAAGGTAGTCGCCATTTTCAATGTACAGGGAAAAGAGTTAAAGGCTGAACTTCCATCAAAGTTTGATTCTCTGGAAGAAGCAAAAGCATATTTAAATAGCTGTATTGGTGCTAATTTCCAGATTGAAAACCTTGAAAAGAAACCAGCAAAGCGATCTCCAGCGGCTCCTTTTACTACTTCTACCCTGCAGCAGGAAGCTAGTAGAAAGCTTGGCTATTCGGTTGTTCAAACCATGACAGTGGCCCAAAAGCTTTACGAAGCGGGTAAAATCTCGTATATGAGAACTGACTCTGTTAATCTTTCAGATGAAGCTATTAATGGAGCTGTTAATGAAATCAAGGCTTCTTATGGGCCTGAGTTTGTAAAAACGAGAAAATTCAAAACTAAGTCAAAGTCAGCACAAGAGGCGCACGAAGCCATCAGACCAACTGATTTCTCAAATCATACAGCAGGTAAAGACTATAATGAACAACGTTTGTATGAGTTGATCTGGAAAAGGGCGGTGGCCTCGCAAATGGCCGAAGCACAACTGGAAAGAACAATCGTTACTATAGAAGCTTCCACTAATGCACAAAAACTGATAGCTCAGGGTGAGGTAATCAAATTTGAGGGTTTTCTGAAAGTCTATATAGAGTCAACAGATGATGACGAGCACAATGAAGAGGCCAAAGGTATACTTCCTCCACTCAACATTGGTCAGGTATTAGACCTCAAAAGTATGACAGCCCGCCAGGGTTTTACTCGTCCTCCTGCAAGATACACAGAAGCAAGCTTGGTTAAGAAACTGGAAGAAATGGGTATTGGTCGACCGTCTACTTATGCCCCAACCATATCTACGGTTCAGAAGCGTGAGTATGTTTCAAAAGAAAACAGAGAAGGTGTAGAAAGAAATTATGCTGAATTAATCTTAAGAAATAACACCGTAGCTGAGCAAACTAAAACCGAAATTACAGGAGCCGAAAAAGCGAAACTCTTCCCTACCAATATTGCCATGGTAGTAAACGATTTCCTTGTAGAGCACTTCCCTAATGTAATCGACTATTCATTTACCGCAAAGGTTGAAGAAGAGTTTGATAACATTGCACATGGTGGTCAGGAATGGGATAAAATGATCAAAAACTTCTATGGAGGTTTTCATAATAAGGTAGAACAAACAGAACAGATCAGCAGAAGCGATGTTGGTGCCAGTCGCGAAATAGGAATTGATCCCGCAAGTGGAAAGCCTGTAATCGCCAGACTAGGAAAGTTTGGGCCATTGGTTCAGATTGGAGAGTCAGATCCAGACAACCCTGAAAACAAGCCTCAATATGCCAGCATGAATAAAGGCCAGTTTATTGAGAGCATTTCACTCGAAGAAGCGCTTGAACTATTCAAATTACCACGTGAAGTCGGTACTTATAAAGATCAGGAAATCATTGCAGCGCAAGGTCGTTTTGGACCGTACCTTAAGTTTGATGGCAAATTTGTATCCCTTCCTAAAGATGCCGACCCACTGAGTATCACGGAAGATGAAGCCATTGTGCTGATCAAGGAAAAAGAGGCTGCCGATGCTCCAATTTATGTCTATCAAGGTGAACCCGTTCAAAAAGGAAAAGGGCGTTTTGGTCCATTTATCAAATGGAACAACATGTTCATCAATGTCAATAAAAAATATGATTGGGATAACCTGTCAGACAATGACATTGTGGAACTCATTGAAGATAAAATTCAAAAGGAGAAAGAGAAGGTAATTCACAATTGGGAAGAAGAAGGCATCAGGGTTGAAAAAGCACGCTGGGGACGTCACAATGTGATCAAAGGCAAATTAAAAATTGAATTGGCTAAGACTGTAGATGTTTCTGATATGACATTAGAAGAAGCCAAGGCATTAATAGAGAAAAACAAGCCTGCCAAGAAAACCGCGCGTAAGAAAAAATAACGCTCATTCAAGTACTCCTTTCATAGTTATCACTGTTTTTACTACATTTCAGTAAAAGATAGCAATGAAAAAACTCACTATCATTTGTTTGCTTTTTGCAGGCTTTTCTACCTTCAGCTATGCTCAATCCTTTGAGGAAAAAGAGGTAGAGTTAACAGTAGAAAACGGAAAGCTTGGCGGAGTAATTATGTTTCCCGATACAAAGAAAAAAACGCCTGTTGTTCTAATTATCCAAGGCTCTGGCCCTACTGACAAAGATGGTAACTCAGGAGTTATTCCCGGAAACAATAATTCACTCAAAATGTTGGCACAAGCCCTTGCAGAAAAAGGCATCGCCAGCTTAAGGTTTGATAAGCGTGGTCAGGGAATGAGTAAATCTGCGGGAAAAGCAGAAAAGGATTTAACCTTTGATGACTTCGTCAATGATGCTCAATCCTGGCTCAATTACCTGATAAAAGATAAAAGATTCAGAAAAGTAGGTGTTGCAGGTCATAGCCAAGGTTCTTTGATTGGTATATTGATTAGTCAAAACCCTAATGTTTCGGCATTTGCCTCAATCGCAGGTCCCTCCTTGGGGATAGATGAAACCATTATGACTCAGATTAAGGCCAACCCATATAATCCTCCTTCGGTTATAGAAGAAACTCAGAAAATCATTGATACTCTTTTGGAAGGTAAAACCGTTAAAGAAGTCCCCACCTATCTGAACTCATTATTCAGACCTGACATCCAGCCTTTTATAAGCTCTTGGATGAAGTATAAACCGCAAAAGGAAATTGCCAAATTAAATATACCCATTGCAGTCCTAAATGGAACAACGGATATACAGGTAACTATTGATGATGCCAATGGACTGAAGAAAGCGAACCCAAAGGCCAAACTCTTTATTATTGATGGTATGAACCATGTACTTAAAGATGCACCAGCTGATCGCCAACAAAATATGGCTACTTATGGCAACCCTGATTTGGCACTTAATGAACTCTTTAAAACCAGTATTGTATCCTTTTTTGTAAACAACCTCAAAAGTAAATGACAAGAGAAGAAGCCAGAGAAATTCTTTCTTCCATGACCAAAGGAGAAAGCTTATTAAGACATGCACGAACAGTTGAATTGGTAATGGAGGCATATGCCAGGCATTTTAATGAAGATCCCAATGAATGGGCAATTACCGGGCTCTTACATGATGCTGATTATGAAGCGTATCCAGAGGAACACCCCAACAGAATTGTGGGTATGCTAAGAGAAAAAGGAGAAGAGAAAATTGCTCATGCCATTTCTGCACACTATACCAAATGGGGAGTTTCTTATGATAATAAGCTCGATAAAGCATTATTGGCAAGTGATGAACTTACTGGTTTTATTATTGCTTGCTGCCAGGTAAGACCAGATGGCATCGTAGGGCTGACTCCAAAATCCGTTAAAAAGAAACTCAAACAAAAGAGTTTTGCTGCTAAGGTAGAACGAGATGAAATTCAAGCAGGAATAGATTTACTTGAAGTTGACCTCATCGACCATATTCAGTTTATAATCAACGTTTTATCAGAAAATAGAGAAGAGCTGAAAATAGGCTAGTTATCAGAATTTATGAAGCAAAGGTTAGTAGTACTTACTGGTGCGGGTATTAGTGCAGAAAGTGGTCTCAAAACTTTCAGAGATGCTAATGGTCTCTGGGAAGGGCATGATGTTATGGAAGTAGCTTCTCCTGAGGGTTGGCACGCCAACCCTGAATTAGTTCTTGAATTCTATAACCAAAGAAGAAAACAAGCACTCAATGCTTCTCCCAATAAAGCGCATCAGATTCTTGCAGAACTGGAAGACCACTATGATGTTAGGATAATTACCCAAAATGTAGATAACCTGCACGAAAAAGCCGGTAGTTCTAATGTATACCACCTTCATGGTCAGCTATTTCAATCTCGTAGTACAATTGATGAGGCACTGATCTATGAAATGGAAAGTTGGTCTTTGAAACTTGGAGACTTGTGTGAAAAAGGCAGTCAGCTCAGACCCAATATCGTATGGTTTGGAGAAGCGGTACCCATGATGGAAGTAGCGATAGAACTCACTAGTAATGCTGATGTTCTATTGATTGTAGGTACATCCCTTCAGGTATATCCAGCCGCTGGGTTGGTAGACTACGCACCTGTTGATTCTCAAAAGTTTCTGGTAGATCCTAATTTACCAGACTTAGGAAGAAACAGTGGCATTCACTGTATCCAGGAAAAGGCTACTCTGGGTATGGAAAAAATTAGAGACTTGCTTAACTAATCAGCTATTTAGAAATAGCATCAGCAACCGATCATCTCTTTGATAACAAGAATTACACAAAGAATTCTAGTTTTTTTAAATTAATGCTTTTTAAAGTCAGAAAAAGTTTCTTGATTTGGAGCATCATGAAGTTATGAGAATTACCTCGTTCATACCGTCCTACAGCTCCGAGCTGGTATAGAACGCAAATTGCTTAGCAATTTGTCGATTACCCCCTATTTACTTTTTAGTATTTATATAATTCTCAAATAATGACACAGTTTACTGGTAATAAAATACAGAGGTATTGGCTATACCTAAAAATGGCCATCGCTGGCAAGCAAGAAGACTTCACTACGGGAAGTATCAGAAAGGCAATTTTTATGCTTTCAATTCCGATGATTCTCGAAATGCTCATGGAATCGACTTTCGCATTAGTCGATATTATTTTCGTTTCAAGAATTTCCGTTAATGCAGTAGCGACAGTTGGCCTTACAGAGTCAGTAATTACGCTTTTGTATGCCGTTGCTATAGGGCTAAGTATGGCTGCAACCGCAGTGGTAGCAAGGCGCATTGGTGAAAAGGATAAACAAGGAGCTGCCAAAGCTGCAGTTCAAGCCATATTCCTAGGTGCTTTCGTAGCGGTCATCATTGGTACTCTGGGAATAATTTATCCAAAAGAAATCCTTGAGTTAATGGGTGGTGAACCTGCTCTGATAGCGGAAGGCTATGGATATACACGGATATTAATCGGTGGTAACATCACTATAATGATGTTGTTTCTGATCAATGCGGTTTTCAGAGGTGCCGGAGATGCATCAGTAGCCATGTGGACTTTGGTGATTTCTAACGGACTGAATATCATACTTGATCCGATTTTCATCTTTGGTCTGGGACCAATCCCTGCTTATGGTGTGGAAGGAGCAGCCATTGCGACAACAATCGGACGAGGTGTTGCCGTGACTGGGCAATTTATGATCCTGATCTTTGGTTGGAGCCGAATTAAGATTAGAGTCAGGGATTTTGTTCTGGACTTAAAAGTGATGTGGAACCTGATCAAAATCTCTTTAGGAGGTATTGGACAATTCCTTATTGGTACTTCGAGCTGGGTATTTTTAATGCGAATAATGTCCGAGTTTGGTAGCGATGTACTTGCAGGTTATACCATTTCAATAAGAGTAATGATGTTTACGCTGATGCCTTCATGGGGTATGAGTAATGCTGCTGCTACATTGGTAGGACAAAACCTTGGAGCTCAGCAACCTGACCGTGCGGAAAAATCAGTATGGAAAACAGGAAAATACAATGCGATACTCATGGTAGTGATTTCAGTTATTTACCTTGTTTCTGCTACCTACATTATTGGAATGTTCAGTGATGTGGACGATGTGGTAAAATACGGTGCACTAAGCCTTCAGGTAATTGCTTCCGGCTATGTTTTCTATGCATATGGCATGGTGGTTACACAATCGTTTAACGGAGCAGGAGATACAAAAACACCAACTATAATCAATTTCTTCTGCTTTTGGGTATTTCAGTTACCGTTTGCCTATTTGGCTGCTTTCACTTTTAACTGGGGGCCAGTGGGTGTTTTTGTAGCGATTACACTTGCGGAAGTATTAATTGCCGTGATGTCCATTATACTCTTCAAAAAGGGTAAATGGAAATCTGTCAAGGTCTAAACAAATACTAATGATCTAATTCCCAGGCACCAGTATAAAATATTGGGTGTCTGGGAGTTTGAATTGTTTCAAACTTTGAAATGACTTAAGGACGCTTTGTGAATTTGTAATGCTTCAGTTCACTATTGTTAGATGCTACTAACAAATATTCATCACCAGCTATTGTAACCGACTCTATATCTCTTACATCAGATTTCAGCACAAGTCCGCTTTCTTCGAGAGGTAACACTTCAAAATTACCATTACCATTATTGATTACTATGGTCCCAAAATTTGAATCATATCTAACAGTTTCTACTTCAGCTCCATAAAAGTTACCAGCACATATCAGGTCTTTAAGGCCATCACCATTTACATCTTTTATAATTATATCCTGAATAGCTCCAAATTGAGCTCTGGTTGGTAAAGGTTTAAAATCAAAAGCTAAATCACCATTGTTTATCAATACGCCAGAGGCAAAATTGTTGACCTCAAGTTTAAGTGAAGCGTTCAGTCTTTCCTCAGTATATATAGCTGTAAGATCGGCATTCGCAAACTTTTCGTAATTGTCGAATTTCTGAAGTATAAAAGGCATTTGTTGAGAACTACACTCTCTTCCTCTAACTGGTAAAAGTTCTCCTCCTTTACTTTTAGACAATACAATATCCCCTAGCCCATTGTCATCAAAATCATTGTAGAAAAGATAGAGTGGGGATTTTTCAGATGGATGATACTTATTATTAAAACCTGTGTTTCCTAAGACAAAGTCTATATCTCCATCATTATCAATGTCCGTTGGAACAATTCTGTTCCACCACCCCGTTAGGCCTTTAAAATCGGAGTCTGCCTTTTCAAAGCTGTCTCCATCATTCATGAAAATCTGTGGCCTGGTCCACTCTCCCACTACAATCAAATCATCATGGCCATTATTGTCAAGGTCAACCAGCGTTCCGTCAACCAGCATTTGGCTCAGTTCATAAAAGTCCGAAGATGAGTTTTTCGTAGTGTTTACAAAACGTCCTCCTTCATTCGTATAAATAAAACTCTTTGGTCCTTTAGGGTATTCCCCTGGCACATTCCTATTCATTATTATCAGGTCCAAATCACCATCAGCATCAATATCTGAAGGTAAAGCTTTACTTCCCGCAACAAGGTCGTTGGGCAATGCATCCAAAGCAGACCTTGCATAATTCCCTTTACCATCATTGATATAGAGTCTGTCTCTGAGCAACTCTTGCTCATTACTATAAACTTCTCCGCTTCCACTAACTACATATAAATCCAGGTCTTTGTCTCCATCTACATCAAAAAACACAGCATTGATATCTTCATGCTTTCTATCTCTCTCAAAAGTAGCTTCCGACATTCTTGAGAAACTCCCTCCCCTTTGCTGAACAAAAAGCGCTGCTGGCTGGCCTTTGGCTCCCCCGACCAGCAGATCATCCAATCCATCGGAATTTACATCGGCCGAAGTTATAAAAGGACCATGCTCAGATTGACGATGTGGTAACAAAATCTCCTTGATAAAGTCGTCAAATACATTTTCATCATGCTTAAAAGAAATTTTAGAATCACCTGATTCTGTGTAAAAAGGCTGAACACTGGAATCGGCATGATCAACAAATGCCGCGCTGTTATAATCGATGGTAAGGGATGCCAGTTCTTCAGACTTATCAATGACTGATTTTTGTCCTGTAGGCCAATTCACTTCTATTTTCTTTATATCAAGATTGGAGGAGATAAAAACGGAAGGGTCGGTACTTGACAGGTAGCCTCTGCTTCCTCTTATTTTTTCCAGTATTTGATTGCCGTCTGAAGTAGTAATTCTAACCGAAGTTCCCAATGCATTGCGATTACCCTGTGGGCCAATGATTTTTAGTTTCCTTAGCTTCCTCTCGGTATTCTCAACGGTAAGGTTTTTGTAAAGGCTACTCATCAAGTCCATATTGTTAACCAGAATTTCAAGATCCCCGTCATTATCCAGGTCTGCATATACTGCACCATTAGAATTATAAGCACGCTTCAGCCCCCAATCTTCATTCTTTCTTTCAAATTTCAACCCATCAGTATTCCTGTAGATAGGATTTTGGAGTTTAGCACTAGGCATTAAATCGAGAACTTGTCCTAGCTTAATATTTCTACCATTAGAAAACAGGTCATCAGTTGCCGACATGGCATCGTTATCCGTAATATCCTTTCTTATACCGTTGGTTACATATAAATCCTTTAAACCATCGGCATCATAATCACCAAATAAAGCTGTCCAACTCCAATCGGTTTTATTAATTCCAGAAACCTGAGCTATCTCGCTAAAATCACCCTTTCCATGGTTGTATTGCATAGTGTTAATCATATACTGATGATGATAGCCCTGTTTTACCATTGTTCGAAACACATCATTGCTCATGGCGGCCATAAGTCTTTTTGATCTCACATGGTCTTCCGGAGCCATGTCCAGTGTAAATAAATCAAGGTGTCCGTTATTATCGACATCAGCCCAATCACTTCCCATACTATAAAAAGATATATGCTGAAAGTGGTCCTGGATAGACTCTGTAAAAGTACCATCCTGATTATTGATGTAAAGATAGTCTGGCAGCAGATAGTCATTGGCTACATAAATATCGTCCCAACCGTCTTCATTGAAATCTCCTGTTACCGCACTAAGGCCCCAGGCATTATTAACAATACCCGCCTTATCCGAAATATCAACATACTTCCCTTTTCTGTTTTCATAAAGCCTATCTCTCGAAAATGGATCAATTTCCTCTACTCGCTTCTTCTTAAGGTCAATAGTGTTCTTATTCTGAAAATCCAGCCTATGATTAACCTGATACATATCAAGATCACCATCACGATCGAAGTCAAAGAAGTAAGCTTGTACACTATAACCAGCATCAGCAAGTCCGTACTCCTTAGCTTTTTCAGTGAAAGTCATATCACCATTATTCACATAGAGTAAGTTCGCTCTTTCCTCTTCACTTTCGTACCTGCCAGAACGAGAGACATACAGGTCATCGAACCCATCATCGTTAATATCTACAACAGTAACTCCATTCTTCCAACCATCTTTGGCCAGAGCTCCCGACTTATCTGTAACATTTTGAAACTTTAGATTGCCTTTATTCATAAACAGCCTGGCGCCAAACTGATTGGAAACAAAGTAAACGTCCTGCAAATCGTCATTATTAAAGTCTCCAACCGCCAAGCCTGAACCATTATATATATAGTTATAGTTGAAGAAGTTATGCATTTCATCTTCGCGAATGGTATTGATGAAATTGAGCCCGGAATTAAGTCCTACTTGTTTAAAAACAGGTCCCTCAGAAGGTATGGGTTCAGCAGGTTGTTCTTCCTTAATGTCAGAGCCTTTCTGACATCCAATAAATAAACACATACATACAATCCCGAAAAAAGTAAAAAACAGCAGTTTACGGTCTTTTAGGTAGTCTTTCAATATTATTCCGCTCATCACTATATATAGCCAATAAAACTTTTAATTTAGAGGTTTCAACCTTAAAAAGTACTGTGAACTACAAAAAAAGAGCAATAAATATTTTTGCTTCGTTTTTGGTAATCCTTGCAAATGTTCTATTCCTGTCTGGATGTGATATTTCAGACAAACAGGATTTGGGCAGGAACAAGTTAAAGTCAGAAACAAGCAAGTATCTATTGCAGCATTCTTCTAATCCGATAGACTGGTATCCCTGGGGAGATGAGGCTTTTGATAAAGCACGTTCTGAACAGAAACTGGTAGTGATAAGTATTGGCTATTATGCTTGTCATTGGTGTCAGGTGATGGAAAAAGAAACATTCACAGACACTACTGTTGCCCGGCTAATGAATGAAAGCTATGTATCCATTAAGGTAGACAGAGAAGAAAGGCCAGATATTGATCAGGTGTATTCGGATGCAGCAAAAAAAATGACCGGAAGTTCAGGCTGGCCATTGAACATTATTGCAACCCCAGATGGTACCCCCCTGTTTGCGGGCACATATTTTGAAAACAGTGATTGGCAGGCAATCATCCAAAGGGCGAATTATCTATATCAGGAAAATCCTGATGAAACATTAAAACAAGCCGAAAAATTGGCTGAATCGCTAAAAGCTGAAGTTAACAATCGCAATGAGTCAATTACATTGGAGTTTCCAGAAATTGAAGCCACCTGGATTAATCAAAGTGATTCTTTAAACGGAGGGATTTCAGGTAATCAAAAATTTCCTAACTCACCATATTTATCAGCCCTGTTAGATTTCACTTATTATTTGCCAAATCGTGAAATTGATGTTTTTTTAAGAAAAACACTGGACAATATGGCACTAGGTGGCATGTTTGACCATCTCGATGGCGGGTTTGCCAGGTATTCTACTGATAGAGAATGGAAGATTCCCCACTTTGAGAAAATGCTATACGACAATGCACAGCTAATGGCTGTTTACGCCAAAGCATATCGTAAGTACAAAGATCCCTTCTACCTCCATATTGCGGAGCAAACAGCAAACTTCTTAGTAAAAGAGTTTAAAAGCGACAATGGTGGTTTTTACTCTTCCATGAATGCTGTAAGTGATGAAATCGAAGGTGGCTATTATACCTGGAAACTATCAGATTTGCCTAAGTCCGATAACCTGGGTCTAATCACTGAAGCTTTCAACATTACTCAGGATGGAAATTGGGAAGCTGGTCAAAATGTACTCTATGCTCTTGATATAGAGAAGAAAGAATATCTGGAGATCGTCAAAAGTCCGATGATAGCGAAAATGAGCAAAGAAAGATCAAGACGTTCGGCACCACCAAAAGACAACAAAATTATTACTAACTGGAATGCCCTTGCACTAGATGGTTTTGTAGAATTATACAAGGCTACAAAAAACAAGGATTACCTGATAGAAGCTCAAAACCTCGGCAATTACCTGATTAGTAGCCACTTGAACAATTCTACGGTTTCTCATACCAACGACCAAACTGATGTGGGCTTCTTAGATGATTACACACAGCTTGCTGCAGCGCTAATACAATTGTACCAGGTAACTTTTAATGAGACATGGATAGAAACCGCCAAAAACATTTCAACTGAAATGTTGGAAGTTTTTAAATCGGATGACTCTCCCCTCTTAAGACAAAGTACAGCTAGTGATCAGTTGTTCATGTCCAGTTACCCTACACTTGACACTGACTTACCTTCAGGAAATTCTCAAGCTTCATTCAACCTTGTACTGCTATCTGATTTTTATTACGACACTAATAATAATTGGAAAGAAATCGCTGAGCAGATGCTCTCCGCTCAAGAAGAAGAAATTCGAATGCTCCCTACCTTTACAGGCACTTGGGTAAGAACTCTATTACAATTGAGAAACTCTCCTTATGAGGTAGCTATTCTTGGTGAAAAGGCTAATGAAGTAAGAACCGAAATGGATATGGATTTCAGGCCCGACATCTTGTTTCTTGGAGGCAATAAAGAGGGCAACATTCCTTTGCTTGAGTATAAACTGAGGGAAGGAAGCACTATGATCTATGTGTGTCAAAATAAGACATGTCGCTTCCCAACAGAAAACCCAAAAACCGCGTATTCGATGACTCTACCACAATTCAATGCGCAAATTCAGTGATTTCCGACTAAAGTATGAGTGCATAATTTGGAATTACATTGACATTCACCGAGTCAATTAAACAAACTTTAAGTCTTAATTATGGAAATCAAAGTCCACGAAAATATCAATGCCACTAAAGAAGTAGTATGGCAAATCATTACTAACATTGAACACTCTGTAGAGCACATTTCTGCAATAGAAAGTGTTGAAATCCTGAATAAACCCAATGAAGGGTTAATAGGTTTAAAATGGGTGGAAACAAGAATACTTTTTGGCAAGCGAGCTACTGAAACTATGTGGGTAACCCATGCCGAAGAAAATGCATTTTATCAAACCCGAGCGGAGAGTCATGGTGCAGTTTACATTTCAAAACTGAGTATTGAAGAGAAGGAAAACGGTGTAGTACTATCGATGAGTTTTAATGGTGAACCTCAAACATTCATGGCCAAAGTTATGTCCGCAATAATGGGGCGCATGTTCAAGAAAGCAACTGTAAAAGCTGTCCAGAAAGATCTCGTTGAAATAAAAGCAGCTGCCGAAAATTTATCTTCCAAGCAAGCGTAAAACAGTATGAAACATTTTAAAACACTGCTTTACTGTGTAATTCTGCTGACTTTTGTTTCTTGTTCTGGAACTCCAAACGAACTCTCAGACAAACAGAAAAGCATCGTTGCGCAAGAAGTTGTTCAAATGCTGAACAACTACTACGCTGATATTGCAAAAGAAGGACTGATAGCTGAATTTAAGTATCTGGACAATTCCAAAGACTTTTTTTGGGTACCCCCGGGATATAATTCAACGCTTAACTATGACTCGGTAAGAACAATACTGCTTTCAAGAAATGACATCTTTTCTGAGTTCAACTTCAGTTGGGACACCCTACAAGTATTTCCAATTAGCTTACATATAGCCACTTATGCAGGAGTAGTTAACGGTTCTATTACAGATACTACAGGTGTAGAAACAGTAGTTAGAATGATTGAATCAGGGACGTTAATTAAAAGAAAAGATGGTTGGAAACTGCTGAGCGGACAATCGAGTATTATTAATGACAATTAAATGTTGATTCACGCATTTCGTATGGAATAAACGGAATACTGGAAATAAATAAGCTTATTCGGTTAAACCTAACTGCTTATAATCAGTCTATTAATCAGTATTACCTTTCTCCTTATGAAGAGATTATTTTTAGTATCTGCCCTACTCTCCCTGATATTAAGTTGTTCTAAAAGTGATGACTCTGTCACTCCTGAAATCAATAATGAAACAAATATATTGCTGATTATAGCGGATGATCTTGGTCATGACCCAATAAACGGGTTTACTGAGGGAAGTATAAAAGCTAACACCCCTAACCTTGATAAATTAATAAGCGAAGGACTGGTTTTCAATAATTTCTGGACAAACTCAGTATGTTCTCCTACACGTGCTTCTATTCTTACAGGCAAATACGGATATCGTACAGGAGTCAGGTCTCAGTCGGATGCAATTTCAGCCTCTGAAACATCTCTGCAAAGCTTTATCAACCAGTCAACGAGTAACAAATATGCTACAGCTATTGTAGGTAAATGGCATCTATCTGGTGGAAACAGTTCGTTTAACCCTGAATCTATGGGCATAGATTACTATGCAGGTCTAATCTCGGGAGCCGTTCCAGATTATTATGCCTGGAACCTTACAGAAGATGGCATAACGACTACCGAAAACGAGTATGTCACAACAAAGTTCACCAATTTGGCCATCGACTGGGTAGCAGATCAGTCAAAGCCCTGGTTTCTATGGCTTGCCTATAATGCACCACACACACCGTTCCATGCTCCTCCTCAAGAAATGCACTCACAAGGTAGTTTAGCCGCAGATCAGGCATCTATTGATGCCGACCCTACCAAGTATTACATAGCAAGCATTGAGGCAATGGACTTTCAAATGGGCAGGTTATTAAATAGCCTTGACGAAACAACAAGAGAAAACACTGTGGTTGTGTTCATGGGAGACAATGGATCTCCTGCACGGGTTTCACAGTCACCTTATGGACGGGGACGATCAAAAGGAAGTATGTATCAGGGAGGTATTAACTCTCCTTTGATAATCAGTGGAAAAGGCATTAATAGAACAGGAACGGATCATGCCCTTTTAAACTCAACTGACCTCTTTGCAACAATAGCTGCAATGACAGGGGTTTCAAATACTGATCAATTTGATAGCAAAGATTTCTCATCTCTTTTCACCACGGAAGACGATCAGCTTCGGGAGTTTACTTATGCTGAATACTATGATGGTACATCGGATGAATGGACGATTAGAAATGCACAGTATAAATTGATAAGAAACACCGATAGTAGCATCGAACTCTATAAGCTCACAACCGACCCTTATGAGAATGACAACCTGATGTTAAATACCTTGTCTATTGAGGCTCAAACGGCAAAGAATCTTTTGGAAGCAAAAGCTTCAGAAATCAGACAATAGTCATCATTGAAGTAATTGATTAATCTTTTGCTTTAATCTACTGGCATCTAGGTTTTTCGGATCAATTTCAAATGCTCTGTCAGCATGAATTTTGGCTACAGTTAAATCATTCATTTTGAGGTAAATATCAGCCAAAATCGCATCGGGTTTAGCTACCAGTTGTTCTTTCATATTGATAGCTAGTTCTTTAGCTATCTCCAGGGCTTCTTCATACCGCTCCAACTCAGCTAACATAATGGCCTTATAACCTAGCATGAATGGATTCTCCAACTGTGATTCTGTTATTAAACAGTTCAACGAGTCCAGTGCTATTTGAGGACCATGTACAGCATGGAGTACCTCTATGTACTCAGATTTTAGATAAACCTCTTCTGGATATTTATGTACAATATAACTGAGGTTCTTCTCCCCAACTTTAAAGGCATTCTGTAAAGCCGTTTTTGTATTATCTGATTGCTGGTCTCTAAGGTTTGTATATCGGGTCAGTTCAATGTAAACATCCAGTATTCGCCTTTCATCCCCCTTGATTTCACTTTTCTCTTCTTCTATCTGATTGAACAAACTGAGTCGTTCTTCTAAATCTCTCGTTAATCTCGCCAATACGCTCTTTCCCACTACAAAGCTCGGATCAAAAGTCAGTGCTTTACGATAAGAAACCTCGGCTGCTGAGTAATCTCCCCAATCCATTATTTGCTTCCATCCTAAATCATAATAGTACATTGTGGAGTCAGATTCAGCGCTAAAATCAATCATTTCTATTCTCTCACTATCCGTACATGAAATACATATTAAGGGAATCAAAACAATCAGAATAAGGAATCTATGGGGTGTAGGTAGCACATTACAAATAAAGCAAAAACCAAGACACTCCAGGGAACCTCTTTTCACTCAGTGTCGCCCTTTTTACTTATATTAGTATATAATCATCAGTCAATCAGAACTTTATGTACTTGATTGATCATAAAAGATGATTTACATTTTCAACCTTAATTAAAAACTATGAAAAAGTATTTAGCCGAATTCATCGGTACACTATGGCTTGTCCTTGGCGGATGCGGAAGTGCAGTATTAGCTGCTTCTTTCCCCGAACTGGGCATTGGATTTGTCGGTGTCTCATTCGCATTTGGTCTCACTGTAGTAACCATGGCCTACTCCATAGGTCATATTTCTGGTTGTCACCTTAATCCAGCGGTTTCCATTGGTTTATGGGTGGGTGGACGCTTCGACAAAAAGGAGCTATTTCCTTACATTGTTTCGCAAGTAACCGGAGGTATAGCTGGAGCAGGAATCCTCTATTTAATTGCCAGTGGTAAGTCAGGTTTTGAGATTGGTGGTTTTGCAGCCAATGGATATGCTGAACATTCTCCGGGAGGGTACAATATGACTTCGGCATTAACTGTAGAAATAGTGATGACTTTTATGTTCCTGATTATCATTCTTGGTTCAACACACTCAAAAGCTCCTAAGGGTATGGCCGGATTGGCAATAGGGCTTGGATTAACTTTAATTCACCTGATTAGTATACCTGTTACCAATACTTCTGTAAACCCTGCACGTAGCACCAGTCAGGCTGTTTTTGTAGGAGATTGGGCATTAGGGCAATTATGGCTGTTCTGGGTAGCCCCTATTGTTGGTGCTATACTGGCAGGGGCTGTGTATAAATATATGTCTCCTGAGAAGGGATAAACACCTCTATGAGAGTTCATAATCTTTGTAAATACCTAGATCAATGAATCATTGGGTCTCTTGAAAGGTATTCTTATTTGGTTTAGATGAGCAATCTAAATTTCAGAAACAATTCATATTTAAAAAGTCATGAACGAAATATATCATCTAAACGAGCTACCAGAAGGGTGGTTCCCATCAAGTAGCGACATAGCCAATACCATACATACTGAACTAATAAAAGAGTTACCTCCAGGTCACATTTTATTTCAGGTAAAAGTAAAAGTTGTTGCACATAGAGATGGGACTGATGACATATTATGTCAGCATTTAGAAAACAAAGGCAGATATACTGTAGTACACCTATCTTGGTTAGGTAGAAGAGAAATTAATTCTGAACATCCTTATGTCGAAATGGATGGTAGTTTTGAAGATTTTTTGGAATATGAAAAGTCTTTTTTGAGAGGTTAGAAAGTAAAATTGAAAATGAATATTCAATAGCAAAAGAGCCTTGATTAGATAATCAAGGCTCTTTTCAATATTTACTCAATACTCTTTACTTTCTTTCACTTCTTCATTCCAGGTAAACCTTGAGGCTTTTCAGTATGCCAGTAAAAAGGGCCTGCCTTCTTCTTTTTCGGATATTCCTCATCAAGTGTGTTGGCATTATACAACCTGCCATTCTTCATTACATGAGTAATAGTGTTTGTGTTTCTGATGTTATCTAGTGGATTGCCGCTTAAAATTACCAGATCGGCTAGCTTACCTGCTTCTATAGACCCCAAGTCTCCTTCTAGTCCAATTGCAGTAGCACCAAGAATTGTAGCTGTTTTCAAAGCATCAAGGTTTGATATACCACCCGAAGCCATTGACCATAGCTCCCAATGGAAACCTAGTCCCTGTAACTGGCCATGACTACCAACACCGGATATACCGCCAGCCTCAACAACAGATTTAACACCTTCGGCATGTTTCTTAAAAACATGCTCCTCATCCATAAACCAACCTGGTCTTCTTCTCGATTTTTGAGCAAGCTCCCCATAAGGAGTGAAATAGGCCAGTTTTTTATCATGGTAAGGATTTTCTCTTGAGTAATAATAGTTTTCGGCCCATGGACCTCCATAAGACACTAGTAAAGTTGGTGTATAAGCCATTTTAGACTCAGCAACTGTATGAATCACATCTTTATATAATGGAGCAATAGGAAACGAATGTTCGTGCCCTGGGTAACCATCTATCAGTTGAGTCATATTGAGTTTAAAATCAAGGCCACCTTCAGTAGTCGGCATTAACTTTTGCTCTTTAGCAGCCTCGATCACCCATTGGCGATGCTTTCTGTTGCCCACCAAATACATCTTAATCGTTTTGGTATTGTAGTAATCGCTGTACTGTTTCAATACCCTTTTCGTGTGCTCAAGACTTTTCAGGTTATATGCCCAAAACCCAACGCCAGGTCCTGTAGAGTATACTCTTGGCCCTAAAATCTGACCAGTTTCAACCATATCGGCATAAGTCAACACATCAGTAGTTGCTGTCTGAGGGTCTCTTGTAGCAGTTACCCCATAAGCAAGGTTTGCTGCATACACCCACACCTGATTCTTGTGAAGCCCCCAGGCTGGCCACATGTGTGCATGTGTATCTACCATGCCAGGGATAATGGTTTTTCCTGAAACATCAATCACTTCTGTTCTTCTAGGTACCGTGAGACTTCCTGAAGCACCAACTGCCTTTATTCTGGCATTCTCAATAAGGATATCTCCATTCTCTATGACTTCATCTCCATTCATGGTGATTATTCTGGCGCCTTTAAGTAAAACCTTACCTTCAGGGATATCCTTTTCAACAGTCATCTCAATCCTGAACTCAACAGGCTTATATCCTTCATCTTCTTTCTTTTTCTTTTCGGCCGCCTTCTCTTCATCGGTCATATTCTTTTCCTTTTCCTCCTTCTCAGCCTTTTCTTTTTCTTTTTGCTCTTTAGATTTAGCTTTTTCTGCTTCTTCCTGAGCTTTCTTAGCGGTTTTCACACTGTCTACATAAGCCTTCGATTCTCCCAGGTCATAGATGAAATGAGCATTACCAATAGACCAATGAACTTTACTCGCATCAGCTGACCAGGCCGGAAACTGCCCACCTATTTCGGTAAGCTTCCAGGAAGGAAACTGAGCACCTTTTGGGTTTGAAACTGATATGGTTGGAGTTTGTCCAAGCTTAGGCACTGTTACCACATAAACATCATTGTTTATCAATGCCATGGCCTTATCTCCTTCAGGAGCCATATAGATTGCTGCTGCTCTGGAAGGAGGATTATTCTCACGCCATCCCTCTCCCTCCTGAAGAGAAGTCTGCCCTTGACTTTGCTCATTCCAGGGATCAATCATATCCAAATGATCATGATTATCGGCCGGATTAGAACCATAGGTAGATATACCTGTTATAGCAATTACACGCTTTTCATCTGTACCATCCCAGCGTACTGAGCTCAATCCTTGAAATCCACTTAAATAAATTCTATCATCTCCTTTGATAAAGTGTGGATTACCTTTGCCACGGGTTTTCATAATAAAGTTGATATCTCCACCATCAGCAGAAATCCAGGCTAAATCTTCGGCTGCTCTCGCTGCTCCAGGTCCAAATGCATCCTTTAAGTTCTGAGCACTTCCTTTAGTGAATACTATTTTGCCATTCTTATTCCAGGCTGGTGTTCCATAAATTGCAGACTCTGTTGTTAGCTTAACTGGTCTTGGGCGCCCATCTATATTCACTTTATAAATCGAACCTCCATCTTTATCAGACCAGGTCACAAAAGCTACAGAATTGCCATCTGGCGACCAGGTTGGCTGTGCTTCTGTCAAATCCATGGACGTCAACCTCTTTGGATTTCCATTGGGAATATCCATTACATATAGTCTATTCAAGGAAGTAAAAGCCAGCTTTGATCCATCAGGAGATGGTACACCATCTCTGATTTGGGTAACAACCATATCTTTATCATCGGAGATCGGGTACTCAAACTTAAGTCTTGGTCCCATTTCTAACTCTACATCTACATCAAGTGGGATTTCTACCGAATTACCTCCACTAACTGGAATACGATACAATTTCCCTCCCCAGGAAGCTACCAACTGTTTGCTATCAGGTGTAAATGACATGGCAGGTAAGACACCCAATGGAGCAATTGATTCTTGTTCATCCCTTTGCACCGGGTAGGCCAACCATTTTTCATCACCTGACTTGAGATTTCGTAATACCAGACCGGTTTCATCCTCATAACGAGAACCGTACACTAACCATTGACCATCTGGAGATAGTGTTGGGGAAAATGCAGAACCGTACCTTGATGTAATAGTGGCATTTTGACCATTCTCTCTGTCATACATGGCTATCTGGTACTGAGGCAACTGTGCGTTGTAGTTCCAGGCTCCATTTCTCTGTGCATAGTATATATAGCGTCCATCTGCACTAAAAGCTGGCTCAACTGTTTTCAATCCGGCAGGGCTTTTAATCAACTGAAAGCCGCCCCCTCCATCTTTATGATACATAAATAACTTATGATTCCTTCTTCCTTTGGAAACTACAACATACTCTCCATCAGGTGACCATTCAGCTGATTGAACCCACTCATTATTACCTTTTGTAATCTGTGTAGTTTCTTTTGATTCCAGTTTTAAAATCCATGCATTATCGCTACCGCTTCTATCCGAAGTAAAAACTATACTCTTTCCATCCGGGCTATACCTAGGGTGGGTGTCATAAGCCATACCATCTGTAATTCTGGTTGCTTTTCCTCCGGAAAACGGCATTGTATACAGATCTCCCATCATATCGAAAGCGATAGTGCTTCCATCTGGGCTAATATCAACGGATATCCAGGTACCTTCCTTTGTATTGAACTTAAGTGTCCTCTCAGCTTTTAATGGCAGATCCTTGTAGGTGGTCTGCCCTTTTTGAGTTGTATTTTTATCTTCATCTTGCCAGTAAGTTAGGCTCATAGCAGATGTAGTAACCAGCATCATACTCAGCGCTAAAGAGAATACTCTTTTCACAAGCATATTGCCAGTCTTTCGCGTGTAGACTTCTTGCATAGTGATTTGGTTTTTGCGTTTAAAAGAGATGTAATTTAGCAAATTACTAATTCGTTGAAAGGCGAATAATGGCTATCATTGCAAAAAAACAGTATGGCTAAAAGAACAACATCCCCTAAAAAGAAACCTACTGCCAGAAGATCTTCTAAAAGTCGTAAACAGGTCAAAGGAAAAGGCTTTAGTGCCGGAAAGTTTACATTGGGTATGCTTGTATTGGTAATACTAGGTTATGCCGGACTGGCTTTGAACGAAGGTCGACTGGTTCCTGAGGCTCTTGAAAATATCGAACTCCCTTCGTTTAGTGATGATGAAATTGAATCAACCTCAGAAACAGAAGAACCAGTAGAGGAGCCTGACAACAGGCCTTCGGAACCTGATGGGGAAGATACTCCTACTGTAAACCTAGAAGGCTTTGATCTATATTTTACCGCTGCTTTCGATTTCATGTGGCCTGCATACAAAGCAGATGAAGCAATTATTGAGAGGCCTTACTATACATTGCGATACAGCGAACCTCATGAACAAGCCACATGGGTTGCATATAAATTATCTGCAGACAGTTTAAAGCAAGAAAAATTTAAGCGTAAAGATGATTTCAGGAAAGACCCAAGAGTAAGAACCGGTTCGGCCGAACTATCCGATTACAAAGGGCAAGGATACGATAGAGGACATTTGGCTCCTGCAGCCGATTTCTCTTATGATGAATTTGCTTTATCTCAAACTTTCTACATGAGTAATATGAGTCCCCAAGCGCCTTCTTTTAATCGGGGTATTTGGAAAAAACTAGAAGATCAAGTAAGAGATTGGTCAATGGAAAACTCTGAAATATATGTAGTTACAGGCCCGGTTTTAAATAAAAATTTTAAAACTATTGGAGACAACAAAGTCTCAGTTCCTGAATACTATTACAAAGTCATTCTTGATATTAAAAAGCCAGAAATAAAGGCTATAGCATTCCTTATGAAGAATGAGAAAAGTTCAGCGGCTCTTTCTTCTTTCGTAGTTTCCATCGATCAAATTGAGAAACTAACCGGGCTTGATTTCTTTCCAACTATGCCCGATGATTTAGAAAGAATTCTCGAATCAAGTACTGAAACAAACACTTGGTTTTAAGATGAAAAACAAAAAAAGGAGTCTTAGACTCCTTTTCTGTTCCGGTATGAGTTATATATTTTTATTCTCTTTCTCCAGTTATAGATATCTCCATTCCCTCAACAGAAATAGTACCTTCAAGAGAATCACCATCAAATTCCAATTCAATTTCAAGTGTTTGTCCTTCAACACTAATCTCTCCTGTCATTACCTGACTTTCTTCATCATAAGAAACTTCTTCTAGTTCTTTTGTTTCATTTTCAGTAGTATCTTCAATAGACACTTCAAATTCACCTTTATCATTCTTAGCAATAGTAATAACACCGTCTACTGTTTGGCCAGGCACCTCTATTTCAACATCCCAAGTACCACTTGGATCATATGCATTAATACCACCTGAATAAACAGGAGTAGACATAAGAATGAAAGCTAGCAAAGTTAGTCTTACAGTCATAAATACTTTTTTCATCAAATTCGATTTTTATGTGGCGATAAATATAACCATTTATCCAGCTTGTAACTCTACTCCAAGTATTAACCAGAGTTTTTTAATGATAAACCTGTTAAAAACAAAAAGGAGCTACCAGCTCCTCTTCGTTATATACTTTCAAAGTAATATTATTTACTTTCTCGTTCAGCAGTTATTGTGAATTCTTCTCCATCTACAAAAACAATACCTTCCATAGAGTCGTCATCGAACTTGAATTCGAATTCAACGCTGTCTCCATCTACTTCAGCTGTAGCTTCCATTACCATTTTTTCAAACGTAATATCTTGAAGTTCAATAGTTCCGAAACCATCAGCTTCTAACGATGCCACATACTCTCCTTCTTCGTTTTTAGAAATTGTGAGTGTATTCTGTAATGTTTGATCTGGAGTTTCAATCTCATAATTCCAGGTACCAGAAGGATCGTACACTGTCTGTATAGGATTATCCTGTTCAACTGGACCAGAAACTACATCTTTGATTGGATAAGTTAGTGCCACCGCACAGAAAAGCGTGAAAGCCAACGACTTTAGAATAAATAATTTTCTTTTCATTGTGGTTTGAGTTTTGATTCACGAGTAAGACGCCACGAAAAAACAATAAGTTGCACTAACCCAAACATTAACAAACAAAAAAAGGGCTAAAAAGCCCCTTTTTGATTCTATTTGATTTGAATTTATTTCTTCTGACGTTCAGCAGTAACAGTAAGTTCATCCTCTCCTGCATAAATGCTGCCCTCCATAGAATCTCCTTCAAACTTCATTTCGAATTCAATTCTATCTCCTTCAATTTCTACATGACCTTCCATTACATTCTTTTCAAAAGTTACTTCTTGAAGCACAAGTGTTCCATAAACATCACTAGCTATAGATACTTCGTATTCTCCTTCTTCATTCTTTTTAATAGTCATCTCATCCTGAAGCGTACCATCAGGTGTTTCCACTTCGTAATCCCATACACCGGTTGGGTCATACTTAGCTAATTCAGTTACAGAAGCTTTTAACGGGCTGGAAACAGCCTGTGCAGATGGATAAACCATAACTGCGCAAAAAAGTGCTGTCAGTACTGCTGTCTTTAAAATGGTTAATAAGTTTTTCATTTTAATAATGGTTTGAGTTTTCAATTTTAAATTCTAAATGTGTAGACACACATTTCGACTAATTGGTTGCTCCACAACGTTCAAAACTGTTGTAAAAACATCAATTCAATATTGTCTACAATTTCAGACTATTTACAATGTTTTGCAATAGCCGACTTAGCCTCTGTGGCTCCCAGCGCCAAAGCACGATTTAAATCATTGCAGGCACTTTTATTTTGTTTAAGGACAATTTTCAAAGCACCACGATACAAAAATGCTTCTGCATTCTTTTTGTCAAAGTCTATTGCCAGGTCATAGTTTTTCTTGGCATCTTCAAATTCAGATTTCTGATGCAAACATCTTCCTTTGAGCAAGTAAGCCACTGATTCTCTCCCATCAATTGCAATAACCTTATCTAAAAAGGCAATCGATTTATTGAAGTCCTTCTTATTGTACCAATACTTCCCCATACTCAGGTTAGCATTCAGGTTTTCTCGATCCAAATCTAAAACTCTGGTGAAATCTTTTCTTGCACTTTCAATATCACCCAGTTCTTCGTAGGCTCTGCCTCTGTTATACAAGGATTTAACATCCTTGGGTTTGGTACTTATATACTCGTTATAAGCCTCAATTGCCTCTTTATATTTTCCTTCTTTGAACAAGTTATCAGCCTCTCTTGTCAGTTCAGAATTACACCCAACCAACATAACTACCGCGAAAAGCACAAAGAATATTTTTAACGATTTCATTGTAATATGTATCTCCTCAATTTTCGAATTGCAAAGGTATGCTATTCCAATGCATATTAAAAAGAAAAGGGCCGAAACGGCCCTTTAATTGAGTAGGGTGAAAGAACTACCCCTTCAAGTCGAAACTTGTAACTCAATTTCAAAACTCACACAACGGTAAGCTTGAATACCAATTCTCTACCAAAAAAATAAGCCACTGAAAAACAGTAGCTTATCTAATAAAATCGTTATAATAATTCCCAATACGGGAAACCTCTTGCAAAACTATACCGCTACATCATTTTCTCTTAAAGCATCATTCAAAGAGGTTTTTTTGTCAGTACTCTCCTTTCGTTGACCAATAATCAATGCTGCAGGTACATTATATTTTCCTGCCGGAAACTCTTTTGTATAACTCCCGGGAATAACAACAGACCTTTCTGGTACATATCCTTTATATTCCACTGGTTCACTTCCAGTTACATCAATTATCTTAGAGCTACCCGTTAAAGTTACATTTGCTCCTAAAACAGCTTCTTTTCCGATTCTTACTCCTTCAACTACAATACATCTGGAACCGATAAAAGCACCATCTTCAACAATTACAGGTGCTGCCTGAAGTGGCTCAAGCACTCCCCCAATGCCTACACCTCCACTTAAGTGGACATCTTTACCAATCTGTGCGCAACTCCCCACTGTAGCCCAGGTATCCACCATTGTACCTTCATCAACGTAAGCACCGATATTGATGTAAGAAGGCATCATAATCACCCCTTTACTAACATAGGCACCATACCTTGCAATAGCATGCGGAACTACACGTACGCCCTTCTTGGCATACCCTGTTTTAAGTTTCATCTTATCATGAAACTCAAAAGGTCCCACCTCAATGGTTTGCATTTTTTGTATCGGAAAGTATAGAATTACGGCCTTTTTAACCCATTCATTCACTTGCCAGCCATTATCAGTAGGTTCAGCTACTCTTCTTTCTCCACGGTCCAAATCCTCAATTATGGTCTTAACTGCTAAAACCACTTCTTTATCACTTAGAAGACTGCGATCGTCCCATGCTCTTTCTATGATATCCCTTAATTCCATATTTACTTAAGAAAATTTTTAACTTGATACGCATTAATGAAAAAGACCAAAGTAGTCATCGCCTCTCTGCTTAAGCCAATTGACGACACACGTATGTTCGAGAAATTCGGTCTTTCAATGGCTGAAACAAATAAATATGAGGTTAATATCATAGGCTTTGATTCAAAAAATATAAAGAAGGCTCACGGTATCGAATTTCACCCAATTGAACCATTCCAGAGATTAAGTTGGTCAAGACTGCTAAAGCCAATAGCTGTATACAAAACTTATATTAAAGTAAAACCTGAAATAATATTAGTTAACACACATGAATTACTGATAGTTACATGCTTATACAGAATTTTATTTGGCGTGAAATTCGTGTATGATATCCGAGAAAACTATGCTAAGAACATATCAAACACAAGAGTATTTCCCAAGCTTTTGCGTCCAATCCTATCAACCTGGGTAAGAACCAAGGAATGGTTTTCAAAGCCCTTTATTGATCATTATATTTTGGCAGAACGCGTTTATGAAAAACAACTCCCCTTCTTAAACAAACACGTAAGCATAATTGAAAACAAATACGCACCTCAACCCAATGAGGAGACGGCTTACAGAAACCCTGATCCTGACCACATAGATCTGGTCTTCACGGGAACCCTGGCTGAATCCAATGGAGTCTTTGAAGCCATTGAGGTAACCAAACAGCTCCATGCGGTAAATCCTTCAATAAGATTAAGAATTGTAGGTTATTGCGCCTTAAAAAAGGATTTAATACACCTAAGAGAGTTAATTAAAGACCTGGATTACATAGAACTTAATGGAGGAGATCATCTGGTTCCACACTCGGAAATCATTGAAGCCATACAGAAGGCCGACTTTGGTTTTGTGTTAAAAAAGGGTAACCGTGGAATGAATGATGAAAAGCTTCTGACAAGACTTTTTGAATATACAGCCAATAAACTTCCTATATTATTATTGGACAACCCAACCTGGATTGACTTCTGCAAATCCTTTAACTCAGCTATAGTTATTAACCCTGATAACCTAAACCCTGAGGCAATTTTAGACCAGATGAAAAGCCAGACCTTTTACAATCAAGGAGATGTATCTAGCAGTCTCTGGGATAGCGAATCTCCAAAACTCATTTCTTTACTTGATAATTTTAGACAAGTCTAAAAAAATAATTTTAACATGCCAACTCATTGTAAAACAGTGAATAAGCTCGTCAATAGTTTTATTTAGCTAAATCAAACATTTTTTTTAGATAAATCTAAAAGCTATATTCGCATTGGAATCAATTCTGGAATAATGTTCAGCTTTGTAGAAGAAAATTATTTAAAGGCCATCTATCACCTATCTGATCATGGCAATGAAAGTGTAAGTACCAATGCGCTAGCAGAAGAAATGAAAACTACCGCTGCCTCGGTAAGTGACATGATTGGAAAGCTTTCTAAAAAAAGAGTTGTTGATTATCAGAAATACCGAGGAGTTAATGTCTCTTCAAAAGGAAAAGAAGTAGCACTTCAGGTCATTCGTAAACACCGGCTATGGGAGGTGTTTCTTGTTGATAAACTCAACTTTCATTGGGATGAAGTTCATGATATAGCCGAACAATTGGAACATATCAAATCTCCCCTACTCATCAGTAAACTTGATGAGTTCTTAGACTTTCCGAAACACGACCCTCATGGTGACCCTATCCCGGATGAGAATGGTGTGTTTGCCACGGTTAAAAAAATACCGTTGACCGAATTAGCACCTGACACGCTAAGTCAGGTAGTAACTGTTAATGACTCAGGTACCGCATTCCTGAAATATCTGGACAAGGTTGGTATTTCCATTGGAACCAAGATTCAAATAGATGATATCAATGAATTTGATGGCTCTCTCGATATTACCATCAACAAACAAAAAAGTTTAACCATTTCTCAAACCGCAGCCCAAAACATATTGGTAGCCAACTCATGAAAAAACTCATACTCTTATTAGTGATTTCTCTAACCATTACAGCTTGTGGTGGTAATAATGAAAAAAACAACGGTGGGAAATTGAACATTGTGACCACCACAGGAATGATTGCAGATGTTGCGAAAAATATAGGGAGAGACTCGGTTAACGTGCTAGCTCTTATGGGCCCAGGTGTAGACCCTCACCTTTATAAAGCTACTCAAGGCGACCTGGGTAGATTACAAAAAGCAGATATCATTTTTTACAATGGGCTTCACCTCGAGGGAAAAATGGGTGAAGTTTTCGAAAAACTGGAGCGCATTAAAACAGTTATTCCTGTTGCCAGAGGTATCGATTCAACTTTCCTCTTAGACGATCCTATATATACAGGTGCCTATGACCCTCACATTTGGTTTGATATCAGCCTCTGGACATCTACAATCAATGAGGTTACTAGTACATTGATAAACACAAACCCTGAAAATGCTGCTTATTACGAGCAAAATGCTGCTGAATATACTGCGGAACTTAAATCTCTTCATAATTGGGTGATTAATGAGATTAAAAAGATTCCAGCTGATAAAAGAATAATGATCACAGCCCATGATGCCTTCAATTACTTCGGAAGAGCTTACGATATAGAGGTAAAAGGCCTTCAAGGCATCTCTACCCTATCTGAGTTTGGTTTAAAGGATCGCGTTGACCTTGTCAACTTTATTGTTGATAAAAAAATCAAAGCTGTATTTGTTGAGACTTCGGTTTCAGAAAAGAACATCAATGCTATCGTAGAAGGCTGCAAACAGAAAGGTCATAATGTGATTATTGGTGGAAACCTATTCTCTGACGCAATGGGTGCAGCCGGAACCCCAGAAGGAACCTATACCGGAATGGTAAAATCCAATGTTAAAACGATTGTAGAAGCGTTGAAGTGATGAGTGATTAGTTATCAGTAATAAGAGTATACTGATAACCATTTACCAATTACCAATACCCCAAACACCCAGAAATGAAGATAGAAGCAAAAGATCCAGTAGTAGAGTTTCATGATTTAACGGTTTCATATGACAGAAAGCCTGTTTTATGGAATATTGATATGACTTTACCTCAAGGTGCTTTAATAGGTATTATCGGGCCTAATGGTGCTGGTAAATCGACTTTGATTAAATCAGCAATGGGACTGCTCCCACTTGGTTCTGGCTATGTCAAGATGTTTGATAAACCTTTGGATAAAGTGCGCCATAAGGTCAGCTACGTTCCTCAACGTGAGACGGTAGACTGGGACTTTCCTACTTCTGTGCTTGATGTAGTGTTAATGGGTAGGTATGCAAAGCTAGGCCTCCTTACCCGCCCCAGAAAGGCGGATAAGGAAATGGCTATGAATTGCTTGAGGAAGGTCGGTATGGAAACTTATATCGATCGACAGATATCACAACTTTCCGGTGGACAGCAACAACGTGTATTTCTTGCAAGGGCACTTGCACAGGAAGCCGACCTGTATTTCATGGATGAACCTTTCGCTGGTGTTGATGCAGCTACAGAAGCTGCCATACTCGCCATTATGCAAGAAATGACAGCCAAAGGTAAGACCGTAATAGTAGTACATCATGATCTCCAATCAGCGGCTGAATTTTTTGATTGGATAGTGTTGTTGAATATGCGTCTTGTAGCTTCAGGACCTATTGATAAGGTTTTTAACAACGAGATGCTTCAGGAAACCTACGGAGGAAAGCTCACAGTACTTGCTGAGATTGGTGAGCTGGTAAGAAAGAGACAAATCCCAAGCAGAGAGAAATACTAGCATGGAAACTTTCAAGGAGTTCTTTTCTTTTAGTGACCCAAGCATTGTAGCTGTTGTAGTTGGTGCAGTTCTACTTACCGCTTCTTCGGCAGTGGTCGGTACATTTACCTTCCTTAAAAAGAAAGCTTTGGTTGGCGATGCTGTTGCACATTCAGTATTACCGGGAATATGCCTGGCCTTTATCCTATCAGGAACAAAAAACCCAGTTTGGATGATTATAGGTGCCTTTATTACCGGATGGTTGTCCTTGGTTATTATTGACCATATCACTACAAAGTCTAAGATCAAAGAAGATACAGCAATAGCTTTGATACTATCAGTATTCTTCGGTATAGGCATTTTGATGCTTACCAATATTCAGCACTCTGGTAATGCAGCACAAACAGGTCTTGATTCATTTCTCTTTGGTAAAGCTGCTGCACTTGTAGGAAAAGATTTGATTGTATTCGGTGCAGTTGCGGTTATTCTGATTGTAACTGTAGCACTCTTTTTTAAGGAACTAAAACTAATCGCATTTGATAGCAATTATGCAAAAGCCATGGGCATTCCTGTTAAATGGCTGGACTTGCTCTTAACCTCCCTCACCGTATTGGCTGTGGTCACAGGTATACAGGCAGTTGGGGTAGTTTTAATGGCTGCTATGTTGATCACACCAGCCGCAGCTGCCAGGTTCTGGACAAATGACGTTTTCAAGATGACCCTAATAGCTGCAATTATGGGAGGAATTTCGGGGCTTTCCGGAGCCTATGTCAGTTATGTAGCTCCAGCCATGCCTACCGGCCCATGGATAGTGATGATTATTTCTGTGATAGCCATCGTCTCATTTTTCATTGCTCCCAAGCGAGGCATCTTTTCACGTTCGTTACAACAACGAAAACTACAACGACTGATTATGGATGAGAACCTACTGAAGGAACTATATCATTTAGGGGAAAAAGATCGCGATCCTTACAAGGGCAGAACTGTAGCTGAAATTATTGAGGAGAGGTTTTTTCCGAAAAAGCCATTGAAAGCCGCACTCAGAAGACTTAAACGACAAGGCTTTCTCAAAGAAAAAACTGGCGAATGGAGCTATACCGAAGTTGGCAAGCAAAAAGGCCAACGCGTGGTTAAACTGCACAGGCTGTGGGAGCTGTACTTATCAAAATACATGAAGATCGCTCCAGACCACGTACATGAAGATGCTGAAACGATTGAGCATATTATTACTCCTGAACTGGAAGAAACTTTAGAACGCATGTTGGAATACCCTGAATTTGATCCGCATGAAGAGAAAATACCTTATTAAGAAAATGAGTAATGAGTAATGAGTAATGAGCAAAAAGAAAAACGATAATAAGTCCTTAGTATCAATTCAACATTCCCAATTGAAAATTTACAATTCTAATTAAGTGGACGCTTTATACATCATACTGACCTCTTCCCTATTTGCCATTTCATGTGGTTTACTTGGTTGCTTTCTGATTTTAAGAAAAATGGCCATGGTTGGTGATGCCATTTCTCATGCCGTACTTCCTGGTATTGTTATCGCCTTTTTGCTAACCAACACCAGAGATTCTTTTGAAATGATCATTGGAGCAGCATTACTGGGGATTTTCTGCACATTTCTCATTGAGTTTTTTCATAAAAGGGCAAAGCTTCAAACAGATGCAGCAATAGGTGTAACCTTTACCTGGTTGTTTGCTTTAGGTGTTATTCTCATTTCTGTATTTGCTGGTCAGGTAGACCTAGATCAGGAATGTGTTCTGTATGGCGAAATTGCATATGTACCAATTGACTTATGGATTACAGACTCCGGTCAAAATATGGGACCAAGAGCATTGTACATTGCCTCATTAACCTTAATACTTATCATTCTTTTCATCCGAGTTGGGTTCAAACAACTCTATCTGACCACATTCGATCCTGCCTTTGCTGCAACTACGGGTGTATCCGTGGCACTATGGAATTACCTGTTGATGGGCTCTGTTTCTATGACTACAGTGGCAGCCTTCGATTCAGTCGGAGCCATACTTGTTGTTGCACTGCTTGTTGGCCCTGCCGCAACAGCTTACCTACTCACAGACAACTTTAAGAAAATGATGCTAATCACGGCTCTAATCGCTATAATCATTAGTATTCTGGGTTATTATCTGGCGGTATTGTTAGATGGTTCAATTGCAGGAGCAGTAGTGACTGTTGCGGGGCTTCTATTCGCACTAGCCTACTTATTCTCCCCTTCTCAGGGGTTATTAACTAAGAAGTTTCAACGAAAGCAAATAAATGAATTGAGTCCTGACGCGAGTTAATCACAAATGGAACTCATTCTCTTCGCTTACACTCTATTTTCCATGTGGGAAAAGCTATGGTCTCTTCTTTATTTACCCATTCTCCAACCCAATTATAGCCCTTCTTGCTGAAGTTGTAAAAGGTCAACCTATAGAAGCCATCCATTCCATTAGGAGCCTTAGAAGGTCTGTAAAGTACAATTTTGTCTTTCTCGGAGTTTAGATTACCCTCCCATGAAGACAAGTTGGAAATTGGAGTAGCAGATGCATAGTAGTGCACATACCACCGCGCACTATCTGCATTGTATTGTCTTATACTTCCAGAATGACTACCATCGGACTTAACCGTTTCATCCTGAACTCCCATTCCATTCATAATGTATTTGAAGGTCCAGACCATATCTATTGGGTCTGCCCAACTTTGATCCTGATTTCGTACCTGAGATTTACAGTCGCACTTTCCAATCATAGGAGCAAAATCAGTAATCTGAGCAGGAGCTTTTGGGTTAGGTAATCCAAATGGGTTTTTATCGGATACTTCGTATTGATTATAGGTAGTAACCTGAGCAAAACCATATTGAATAGCTACTACATACAGTAAAAGAAAAGTAAGATAACGCATGATATCGAGTTTTATGTTCGACACCAAAATCCAGTCTCTATCCTTTATTAACAAGGTTTTTGCAGTGAGCTGCCTTCAAAATGCCGTAAACTCAGGCTAGCTGTAAGCTATTCTTTAGTTCTTTGACACGTGATTGCGCAATCGGAACCTCCTGCCCATTGGATAAAACTACCAATGATACGTCACCGAGTTTATACTCTTTGATGCTATTCAGGTTGACAATCGCCTTTCTGTGGATTCTTAAAAACTTCTTTGTTGGGAGCTTCTTTTCAAAAGCTTTCAGAGAACTTCTGAGAGTATGTGTTTTTCCATCCAAGTCATGTATTCTCACACAATAATCATCGGCTTCAATCCATAGCACTTTGTCTTCTGGTAAAAGCTTAACTCTATTACCCGTTTTAATTTCCAATACCAGTGACTCCTCTGACAACTGACCTTTTTCCAATTCTTCGAACAACTCCTGATTGGTTCGTTTTAATTGCCCTACCTGACTGGTTTGCAATTCAAGTGCCTCCAGCCCTTTGAAGTAATGTACCAGCAAAATCAAGAAGACTAAAGCAATAAATATGACAGGCGCTTTATGGAAGAAGTAAAACTCAAACACTTCGGCAAAAACAATCCATGAAGCTCGAGCGGAAGCATTTAATAACGTAATGATTAAAAGGTTTAGGAAAAGTGCCAAAGCTACAAATCCAGTGTGTACGAGAAACTTTCGAGTGTTAAAAATGCCGGAAGAATATCGTAGTATGCCTATTACCAGAGGAATAGCAACGGCAAACCAAACCATCCACCTGTAGAGCCCTCCTGTCAGTACTTCCCAAAAATTTAAGTCTACTGCCACTCCATTATTGAAGTTTTCAGTATAAAACATTTGTTGAAATGCTTCGAAAACCACAAAAGTTAAGAAACATACCAAAGAGAGTATTATAGAATTAATGTATCGTTTGGTCCAGTTCAAAAAATCAGCAATCATATTCCTTTCTAATATATTGAATTGAGAAGGTGTTTCCATCAATAAGAAATACACACATTCGGTTTTGTCATGCCAGAAAAATAATCTTGAGGTTTTACTAAGATTATTTTATCCGGTATCTCATTTACTCTATTTGTGAGATACCGGATATTTTTCTTTGAACCAGTCATAAGTTTTAAAGAAAAATTCCGGTATGACGTTCTAAATTAAATTTCATTTCTTTTGGGGCCTTTCTTAAAATTCACCCCAAGCTTACTCACTATTAAACCTAATACGGAAGTATTTAAATAATGGTACAATTGATTAAGCCATTATCTTTGCAGCCTATGCAGTCACTTTTGCAAAATGAAGATACAATAATCGCATTAGCCACTCCACAAGGAATTGGTGCTATAGGTGTCATCAGACTTTCCGGTAAAGATGCTATAAAGCTCACAAACAAGGTTTTTAAAGGAAAGGACCTTGAGCAGCAAGACTCCCATACGATTCATTTTGGTACAATACGTGACGACAATAAAATCCTGGACGAGGTATTGATTTCCCTGTTCATTGCTCCAAAATCCTTTACAAAGGAGAATGTTGTTGAGATTTCCTGCCATGGTTCCAATTTCATTATCAGGCAAATCATTCAGCTTTTGATCAGAAAGGGAGCTCGTCCTGCTAAACCGGGAGAGTTTACCAAACGTGCCTTTATGAACGGTCAGTTTGACCTAGCGCAGGCCGAAGCTGTGGCTGATCTGATTAATGCCGATTCAGAAGCAGCCCACCATGCCGCACTGAATCAAATGCGCGGTGGTTTCTCAGGTGAGATCAAAAACCTAAGAGAAGAGTTAATTCACTTTGCCTCTATGATTGAGCTAGAGCTAGACTTTGGCGAAGAGGATGTAGAGTTTGCCAGTCGTGACGACTTGAAGAAGTTGGTCAACCGTCTGTTAGAAGTGATTAATGCCTTGATTCATTCCTTTGATTTGGGCAATGTGATTAAGAACGGTGTACCCACAGTGATTGCAGGTAAGCCTAACGCTGGTAAGTCTACCCTACTCAACGCTTTGCTCAATGAAGAAAAAGCCATCGTTTCGGACATTGCCGGTACCACTCGTGACTTTATAGAAGATGAGATTATCATCGGTGGTGTAGCTTTCCGTTTTATTGATACGGCTGGGCTTAGAGAAACTACCGATACCATTGAAGCCATTGGTGTAGAGCGTACCCATGCCAAAATGAAGCAGGCTTCTTTAATTATTTATTTATTTGACCTGGCTGATACCAGTGTGGTAGAAATGAATAAGGAAATCAATAAACTGGAAAACACTGGTGTACCTTTTCTAAAACTGGGCAACAAGCTAGATAAGGTTGACCAAAGCTTGGTAGACGACTTGCAAAAGCAGCATCCTGATATGCTTTTCCTTTCTGCCAAAGACCCTAAGCAGGTGGAGCTACTCAAAAATCGAATTCTTGAGCTAGTAAACCTAGACAAATTTAAGCGTGGCGACACGGTGGTTACCAATGTGCGTCACTACGACTCTCTTCTCCAAACCAAAAATGCACTAGATGATGTAATCAATGGTATTGATGGTGAAGTGACCAATGATTTTGTGGCCATGGATATCAGGCGTTCCCTCCATTACTTGGGGGAAATCACAGGAGAAATCACTTCTGATGATTTACTGGCAAACATCTTCAGTAAGTTCTGTATCGGGAAGTAATTACCTTTCCTTTGATTAGTTAAACCTTTCTTTTTAAGCTATTTAACTACTTTTAGCTTCCTTTATTTGTTGCTAATTTGCTGTTATTTTCGTATCTTTCGTTTCTAATTTGTTGCTATAGAAACATATTTTGTTGTTAGCAACAAGAAATTAGAGATAAGGAGAGATTATGCTACATAGAGCTACAATCAGCAACATGTAGCTACTTAAAGCAACAAATGAGTAGTAACATCCGAATAGAGAAAACATGCATGTATTGCGGTGAAATCTTCATTGCAAAGACCACAGTAACAAAGTACTGTTCGGATACCTGTGCTAAGCGAGCATATAAAAAAACGTAAGCGACAAGAAAAGCTACAGGCTGTTGATACTCCCTCTCCTTCTTTAGTTTCAGAAAATGGTGTTCAATCCAAAGACTTCCTGAGCATTCAGGATGCTTGCAAATTGCTAGGTACAAGCCGTTGGACAATCTATCGCATGATAGAGCGAAAGCAATTGAATGCTGCCAAACTTGGCAGACGCACCATCATTAAGAGAACCGATATTGAGAAATTGTTCACAGCATGAATGTAACACTAAGACAAAGAAATCAGGGAGGGAAAACGAGTTTGTATCTGGACTATTACCATAAGGGTAAAAGAAAGACAGAATACCTCAAATTGTATTTAGACCCTAACCCGAAAACCAAGCAACAAAAGGAGCTTAACAAGAAGACTAAGCAATTAGCAGAAACCATCCGAGCACAACGACAAATAGAAATCCAGAATGGTACATTCGGATTCCGTGATAACGAGAAGCTAAAAGGCAGTTTCATTGCATACATGCGTATGCTTGCTGAAAAGAGAAAAAGCAGTTCAGGAAATTACGGCAATTGGGATAGTGTAGTAAAGCACTTGGAGAAATTCCTTCCGCATGATATTTCATTTGGAGAGGTCAACCGCCAGTTTGTATTGGACTTTAAAGAGTACCTAGACAAAGAAGCCAAATCTAAAAGCAACAAAGGACTATCACAGAACTCTAAATACTCATACTTTAATAAGCTGCGAGCAGCACTAAAGCAAGTGGTGAAAGATGGGATTCTACCAACCAACCCAAGTGAAGGAGTAGAAGCATTCAAGCAAGGTGAACCAGAAAGAGAGTTTTTGACATTAGAAGAACTACAAGCCATAACCAAAGAAGACTGTGAAATCCCACAGCTAAAGACGGCATTTCTATTTTCTTGCCTCTCTGGATTAAGGTGGTCAGATATTCAGAAGCTGGTTTGGTCAGAAGTGCAGCACTCTAATGAGATGGGCTATTATATCCGATTCAGACAAAAGAAAACCAAGGGAGCTGAAACACAACCCATTTCAGAGCAAGCTTTTGGTTTGCTAGGTGAAAGAGGTGAACCAGAAGACAGAGTATTTATAGGATTAAAGTATTCAGCTTGGCACAACCTGAAATTACAGCAATGGGTAATGAAAGCAGGAATCACCAAAACAATCACCTTCCATTGTGCCAGACATACTTATGCCACCCTACAACTCACAATGGGTACGGATATTTACACTGTTTCAAAATTGTTAGGTCATAAGGAACTAAAGACCACTCAGATTTATGCGAAAATCATAGACGACAAAAAGAAAGATGCTGCCAACCGAATCCAGTTAGACCTATGAGCAACGAAATCAAAATACTAGATGACATACTTTACCATAACCTTCGTCCTTGGCTAGAACAAAATAGGTTAGATGAAAAATTTGCTTTGAAAGTCAATGAGGTTAAGGAAGAATTACCCGCTTTTAATTTTCGATATGAATTAGGCTTTTTACGTCCTGTAAACCACAAAACAAAATTCTATCAAAAGCTAATTCTAAGTGAGACAG
Source organism: uncultured Roseivirga sp. (assembly GCA_947493005.1). Classification (GTDB taxonomy): domain Bacteria; phylum Bacteroidota; class Bacteroidia; order Cytophagales; family Cyclobacteriaceae; genus Roseivirga. The sequence goes on along the minus strand of CANLOY010000004.1, from coordinate 176,753 downwards.
TCAAAACAATTAATCAAATAAACCGACTAATTTCTGAGGATGATAACTCCAAATTGGTCAAATATTGGCTAAACGACACACTCAATAAGAAGCTTAAAACCAGACTAAAAGACATAGGTAAGCTCATTAAAGAAAAGGATTATTCACTCGAATACATCAATCCTAAAAAGACATCATTTGAAATTGACCAAGACCACAAATCGACCACTTATATAGTGCAGTTATTGAAACTTGCCTACATGCAGATTTATATGGAAATTCAAGGAGTATATGAAGACAGGATTGATGATATATTGATAGTAGATGATTTCTATACTCAATTATTATTTGAGCCAGTACCAGACATTCATTACTTAAAAGAAATAACCGTAATTGAGATAGAAGCAAATCCAGTTAAGCCCACAAAGAAGCAACCAAAACCGCAGGATGTGGCACTTACTTCGTTCACTTACAAACAACTTGCTACTAATCCCGACAACCTGACCAACTTACATGATAGCTTAAAACTCAATCATTTTATTGGTCAGGATACCTCACTAACAAATTTCAAAAAAGCATTCTCAGGAAAAGAAATTACTAACCCCATTGAATGGACTGGCAACATTAGTGAGCTGTATTATTTCATCAAATTGATTCATAAAGAACATAAGTATGTTGATGACCTAAAACAGAAACAATGGGAAGTGACTTGTCTTTGCTTTGTTCAAGAAGGTGGAATACCATTTGACCGTAATAAATTCAGAGGTCAAAAAAGACCTAACACCACAGGAGACAAACTCGATAACATTGTTGAGCTACTCAAATAGCTCACTCTACACTATACCCCATTTACTTTTATTAGGTTTTTGTTTAGCCCTCTTTTCAGTGAAAAGGCGGCTATCTATTTTATGTGACCACTCTACACTCTGCACTCTACACTACACCTGCTTCCAGAGTCTCAAAACAGCCTTTTTAGCCTCCTACCTTGCAATCGTATTCGCAAGTAGCGGATATGACATTTGCGCAAGTGTCCATTTCTTAATTCATAATACGAATAGTCATGGACGAAATATTAGAACGTCTAAAAAGGTTAGAAACGCTCATTGAAGAGCAAAACTTAATTGGTAAAGAAGTCCTCAATTTTGCTGAGGCAGCAAAGTACCTGGAGCTTTCACATTCTCATCTGTACAAGCTCACCAGTGCAGGAAATATCCCATTCTACAAACCGAATGGAAAGAAGCTCTATTTCAATCGCCCAGAATTGGACGAGTGGTTATTGAGAAACCGCAATAGCACCCAAGATGAAATAGAACAACAGGCAGCAGATTATCTCATCAAAAAAGGGAGGGTTAAGCTATGAGCGAAATAATAGATTTAATCCTTCGACTTTCGGATGATGTAAAGCACCTGAAAGCCTATGTGCATACACTCAGAAAATCCAAAGCAGAATTGTTTCAGGAAACTTGGATTGACGGGCAAGATGTCATGCAATCACTGCATATAAGCAAAAGAACCTTGCAATCTCTTCGAGATAGCGGGGTTCTTCCCTACTCACGCATCAATGGGAAATTCTACTACAAAGTAGAAGACATTGAAAGGCTTCTGGAAAACAACTACTCACCCAATACAGGAGAAAGGAGGAATCATGGAACTGACTGAGAAAGACCTTTTAGGTAAAACGCATTACGGTCTCAAAATCTATACATTCATTCTTCGCAGTTATTACCAAGGCGATAATGTAATTTCCTTATCGGGTAGGCTGTGCAAGCCTACAAAGAATCCATTTAAGAATGATTCACCTACGCTCATCTTAGAAGAAATTGACCAGCAGTTTCTCTTTAGAGACACTACAGATGAGGTGTTCAAAGGGAATCCGTTTGATTTTGCTGCATTACATTTCAATGTCAGTGGGCAAGAATTGCTACAGCTCTTGAATGATAAAATGCACCTCAATATTGGAGTGAATCCTTGGCATAAGGAGAATGATTTTAAGGTTGAAGTAGTCAAAGAAGAGCCAAAACCAAAACGCATTCTTCCCAAATTCAGTTATTTCAAAGCTCCCGTGAAAAACACTGTACCAGCCAAAGAAGTGACCATTTTGGATGTGTACCACCTCATCAAATATGAGTTTCAGGAGCAGACAGAACGATTAAGAGCTATTGTCGATAAGAAAGAAGCCAGAGCATACAAGGCAGCAAACTTTGATTATGTGACCTTTTCAGGAGTATTTACCAAACGTAGTGATAAAGCACTGGTAAAGCATTCAGGATTCTTAGCAATTGATTTCGACCATGTGGCTGATATTTCAGAACTCACAGGAAAGCTCTTGACGGATGAATATTTCGATACTGAAATTCTGTTTACCTCTCCTTCTGGTGATGGTTTGAAGTGGATTATCAGTATTGACATTACCGAGTATTCACATAGAGATTGGTTTACCTCAATCAAACATTACATTGAGGAAACTTACAAACTAGAAGTAGATAATGCAGGCAAAGACGTTTCTCGTGCCTGCTTTTTACCACACGACCTCAATATTTATTTACACCCTAAATACCATCACTAATGGAGAAGAAGAAATTCAACGTTCAGGAATGGCTTTCATCTCCTGAAACAAACAACAAGAAAGAACCGATAATAAGAGCAACACAAACAACTTTTACTAATGATAAATACAGTGAAGTAGTTCAGCTTATTGAGCAAATAGAACTGAACCGTGCAGACCTTACCAGCTCGTATGAAGAATGGCGAAACATTGGTTTTGCTCTAGCAGATGAGTTTGGAGAAAATGGAAGGGAATTATACCATAGGGTAAGTCAGTTCCACCCCGATTATTCACTACCTGAATGCGACAAGCAATTTGATAATTGTATGAAAGCTAATGGCTCAGGGGTAAACATTAGTACGCTTTTCTATTTGGCTAAAAATGCAGGAATAGCACTATCCAGAGGCAAACCTACTGAAGCTACTCCTATATCAGCAAGCACAAAGAAAACCACAGAGAAAGAGCCTCAACAAACTGAAACCAAGAAGCTGCCCACACTGCCAGAATCTGTATTTTTTCAATTGCCCGACTTCTTGAAAAGGATTGTAGAAGTTGCCGAAACCAATGAGGAAAGGGATTTATTACTATTGGGTTCATTAGCAACTATGAGTTGTGCTTTTCCTACAGTATATGGCATATACCATAATAAGAAGGTGTTCGCCAATCTTTTCCTTTTTGTGTCGGCAGCAGCCTCCGCAGGAAAAGGCAGGCTCAACCATTGCAGGAAATTAGTAAAGCCGATTCATGACAGCTTAAAGGAATTGAGCAAAACAGCGAGACAACAATATGAGGTAGATTTAGCAGAATATCATGCCAATAAAAAGAAGCAACCCGATTTAGAAAAGCCTATTGAACCCCCCATTCAATTATTGTTCATCCCAGCCAATAGCAGTGCTTCGGGAGCATTTCAATTATTAAATGACAACCAAGGCAAAGGGTTGATTTTTGAAACGGAAGGCGATACACTGGCAAATACCTTTAAAAGTGATTTCGGCAATTATTCAGATGGGTTTCGTAAATCCTTTCATCATGAAACGATAAACTATTACCGCAAAACAGACCGTGAGTATGTGGACTTGGAAAGCCCTTGCCTTTCTACTGTTTTGTCTGGCACACCCAAGCAAGTATTGAATCTGATACCAAGTGCGGAAGATGGTTTATTTAGTCGCTTCATGTTTTACTACATGAATATGCAGCCCGTTTGGTCAAACGTCTTTGCATCCAATACACCCACTGGACTAGATGACTATTTCTATGAATTAGGTAAAGAGTTTTTCGGCTTCTATGAAGCCTTAAAAGCCTCATCAGATATTCAGTTTCTATTGACCAAAGACCAACAAGATGCTTTCAATCAATTCTTCACCACTTGCTTTCAGCATTATTTCAACTTGAAAGGGGAAGAATACATTGGAACGATTAGGCGGTTAGGTTTAATCACTTTCCGAATGGCTATGATTCTATCTGCTTTGCGATTGATGGATTCGGGAGAAATACCAGGTAAATTGATATGTGAAGAGCAAGATTTTAAAACAGCATTAAGCATTGCTGAAACACTCATTATACATGCCAGTTTCATTTTCAATCAACTGCCCGATACGGAGCAAATCAAAAAGAAGCTCAACAAGCGTGAACGCTTTTATGAAATGCTGCCTCAACAATTCAATAGACAAGGCTATTTGGATGTAGCTACACAATTGGGGATTAAAGACAAGACTGCACAGGGCTATATCACCAATTTTGTAAAAGGTGGCTTGCTTCACCGAGACGAAAAAGACTCCTATACCAAGCCTAGTAAGGAGATTCAGGATACTAAGGATACGGAGGATTAATTTCCTGTGTATCCTTTATTTCCTTGACTCCTTAATCTCCAAAAAAGGTAAGTGTTATTTTCCTTGTATTTTCTTTTCTTATGCTTATATTTGACAAAAATTGACAAGTCAATAAAAAGACAATGAACTATCTCGGTACAAGACTCAGAGAGCTACGTGAATCACAAGGTTTATTACTTCGTCAAGTAGCGGCTCAAATTGATGTAGACACTGCTCTTATGAGCAAGTTAGAACGTGGGGAAAGAAGGGCACAACGAGAACACATTATAAAGATTGCCACTGTTCTAAATGCCAATGAAGATGACCTCACAGTCCTTTGGTTGGCAGATAGAATAAATGATGTGATACAAAACGAGCCTATGGCAAATAAGGCGGTTAAATTGATAGAAAAGAACTTAAAATAAAGAAACATGGAAGGTAAATCACTGGATACTGTAGCAACATTGAAAGAGAAGCTTTCAGCTCTAATACCTGAAGCGTTTACGGAGGGTAAAATTGATTGGGAGAAACTAAAAGCGGTATTAGGTGAAGACATCAATTTCAGTAATGAACGATACGTACTGAATTGGGCAGGTAAGTCAGATGCATTCAAAGTAATGCAAGCACCTACCACCAAGACACTTGTACCTGCAAAAGATGAGTCGGTCAACTTTGATGAGACAGAGAATATCTTCATAGAAGGAGAAAATTTGGAAGTATTGAAAACACTCCAAAAAAGCTACTTCGGTAAGATTAAAATGATATACATCGACCCTCCTTACAACACGGGGAATGATTCTTTCATCTATCCTGATAAGTTCTCAGAAACCAAAGAAGAATACCAAAAGCGTGTAGGAGATAAAGACGAAGAAGGCTACATGACCAAAGACGGCATGTTTCACAAAAACAGTAAAGAGAACGGGCAATACCATTCCAACTGGCTAAACATGATGTACCCACGCCTTTTTATGGCGAAAAATCTACTCACGGAAGATGGAGTAATTTTCGTATCTATTGATGACAATGAGGTACACAATTTAAGGTTGGTAATGAATGAAATTTTTGGTGAAGAGAACTTCGTTGAATGCATCACATGGAACAAACGGGTACCTAAAAATGATAAAGGAATTGGAAATATTCACGAGTACGTTTTAGTTTATCTAAAAAACGCTCAGATAGATTACAAATTCACTATGCCCAAAGAGGGTTTAGATGAAATCAACACACTTGTTTCTAAGTTAAAAAAGAAATCTACCCCAATTAAGGATGCTGAGTCCGAACTCCGAAAACTTTATAAGAAGAAAGGATATGATAGAGGTATAACACTGTACAATTCAATCAACAAAAATGATTACCGTATTTGGGGAAAAATTAACGTCAGTTGGCCTAATGGTGACACTTTTGGCCCTACCTATGACGTTTTACATCCTATTTCCAAAAAACCTGTAAAAGTACCTGACAGAGGTTGGAGATGGAAAGAAGAAACGTTTGCAGACTTATTAGATTATGATAATGTAATTGAATTACATGATGGCTCTTTTATGTGTGGTAAAATTTGGTTTGATAAAGGAGAAAATACTCAACCAAGTTTGATAAAGTTCCTTGATGAAGTAGACAATCTCCTTTTACGTTCAATACTAAGCTTTAAAAGTGATGGAGGGATTGAGGTTGAAAATATTTTTGATGGCAAGAGCTATTTTTCCTACCCTAAACCAACTTCGATAATAAAAACTCTTGTTCACTCATATAAACTTAATGACAATGACATTGTATTGGATTTTTTCTCAGGCTCAGGAACATTAGGACATGCAGTTTTAGAATTGAATAAAGAAGATAGCATTAATCGGAAATTTATTTGTGTCCAACTCCCCGAACACAGCGATAAAAAAAGTGAAGCATACAAAGCAGGTTTTCAAACAATAGCTGATATATCTAAAGAACGTATTCGTAGGGTCATCCAAAAAATTAGGGAGGAACAAGAAGGGAAATTAGACTTTAGTGAGGGGAAACAAGACTTAGGTTTCAAAGTATTTAAGCTCTCAGAATCCAATTTCAAACAGTGGCAACCCAAACCAAAAAGTGCAGAAGAGTTGGCAGAGCAAATGAAGCTGTTTGTAAATCCTATCAATGGAGAACCTACCAATGAATCAATGGCTTTTGAATTATTACTCAAATCAGGGCTTAACCTGAATAGCCCCATAGCCGAAAAAGAAGGGTTCTATTTGATAAATGAAAATGAGCTAGCTCTTGTACTGGAAGAAACTAATGAGTCTGTATTTTCAGCCATTGCAACGCATAGTCCAAAACGAGTAATTGCATTAGATACGGCTTTCAAGGACAATGACCAGCTCAAAACAAATGCAGCTTTACAATTAAAAGATGCGGGTATAGATTTTAAAACTATTTAATAACAGGATAGTATGAAGTTAAAATTTGACCCAAATCAGCAATACCAAATAGATGCCATTAATGCAGTAGTTTCCATTTTTGAAGGGCAACCCCAAGACGATAGTGCATTTGAATTTAGCCTAAAGGAAGAAGGAAACCTCAATTTAATTGCAGGTGTAGCCAATAAATCTGCCCTGTCAGATGAGCAGCTTTTAGAAAACATACAATCCATCCAAGAGCAAAATGAAATTACAAAATCTACCGAGCTAGACGGTCATAATTTCTCAGTAGAAATGGAAACAGGTACAGGTAAAACCTATGTGTATCTACGTACCATTCACGAACTCCATAAGACCTATGGATTTAAAAAATTTGTAATTGTTGTACCAAGTGTTGCCATTCGAGAAGGTGTCTTGAAAAATTTACAGATTACCAATGACCATTTTCAGACACTCTATGAGAAAACACCTGTCAATTTCAATGTGTATGATTCAGGTAGAGTATCACAATTAAGAGGTTTTGCTACAGGCAATAATATTGAAATACTGGTCATCAATATAGATTCCTTTGCCAAGGATGAAAACATTATCAATAAGCCCAACGACAAACTAACAGGACAGAAACCGATTGAGTTTATTCAGGCAGTAAACCCTATTGTGATTGTGGATGAACCACAAAACATGGAGACAGAGAAAAGAAAAGAGGCTCTACAAAAACTGAATCCACTCTGTACATTACGTTATTCTGCTACGCACAAGAACATCTACAATCTCGTGTATAGCCTTAACCCAGTGAAAGCGTATGATTTGGGATTAGTCAAACAAATAGAGGTTGACTCTATTGTAACAGAAGACAGTAACAATGAAGCATTTGTTGTGCTGGATGCAGTAAAAGCAACCAAGACGAAAGTAACTGCAAAATTGACCATTGATTACAACAATGGAGACGGAGTAAAGCAAAAGAAGATTACCGTAAAAGTTGGAGACGACTTATACACCCTTTCTAATGAAAGGGAGATTTACAACAACGGATATATAGTTGAAGAAATTGATGCAGGAGAAGAAAGTCTGACATTCTCAAATGGAGCCATGCTCTATGTAGGAGAAAGCCAGGGAGGGTTGACAGATGAGGTAATGAAGTACCAAATCAGAAAGACCATAGAAGAGCATTTCAAAAAAGAACGAAAATTCAGGTCTAAAGGCATCAAAGTACTGTCACTATTCTTTATCGACAAAGTAGCCAACTATCGCCAGTATGATGAAACAGGTAATCCCACAAAGGGGAAGTTTGCCACATGGTTTGAAGAAATATATGCAGAATTAGGAGAACAACCAGCTTTCAAAGAATTAGCCGTGAATATGAAAAGTTCACATAATGGTTATTTCTCACAGGACAAAAAGGGCAAGGTAAAAGATACAAATGGAGTGACTCAGGCAGATGACGATACCTACAAACTCATCATGCGTGACAAAGAAAGATTGCTTAGCCTCGACAATCCACTTCGCTTTATTTTCTCTCATTCAGCGTTAAGAGAAGGTTGGGACAATCCCAATGTATTTCAGATTTGTACGTTAAACGAATCAAAATCGGAAATAAAGAAAAGGCAGGAAATCGGAAGAGGATTGCGTTTAGCAGTCAACAAAGATGGAGAAAGAACCTATGACAAAAATATCAATAGATTAACTGTCATAGCCAATGAAGCTTATGATGATTTTGCTAAATCTCTTCAAAAGGAAATTGAAGACGATTGTGGAGTTTCATTTAAAGGCAGGATAAAAAACAAGCGAGACAGAGCTGCAATCAACTATAGGAAAGGGTTTGAACTGGATGAGAATTTCAAAGAGATTTGGGACAGAATAAAACATCAAACAACCTATCGAGTAGCTTATGATACTAAAGAATTAGTAGAAAAAGCTACTAAGGCAGTAAAGGCACTCCCCCCTATTAAAACACCTGTTATCAGGTCAACAAAAAAAAGAGTGACTATGGATGACAAAGGTGTGAGTGGTGATGTACTCACCGAAAAAGCCATCACTGTAGATGCTGCACGGTTCAATATACCAGATGTATTGGGATATATTCAAAATAGAACTGAACTCACACGCTCAACTATCTATGAAATAATTGAGAAATCCGAAAGACTAAATGACATACTTGTCAACCCCCAATTATTCCTTGATTTAAGTATAAAATCCATTAAAACAGAGCTATATGAACTCATGATTAATGGCATACGATACGATAAATTGGGAGAGACAGAATACGAGATGAGGCTTTTTGAAGAAAGTGAGTTGGAAATTTATCTGGACAGTGTATTTCATGAAGTAGCAAACTCGGATAAGACCATTTATGACAACTACATTCCTTTAGATTCAGAAGTTGAAAGTCAGTTTGCCAAAGACTGTGAAAGTAGTGAGCAGGTAGAGTTTTATTTCAAATTGCCAGCATGGTTTAAGATTCCTACACCTATAGGCAATTACAATCCAGATTGGGCTTTAATATTTAAAGATGAAAAGAAAATCTACTTCGTAGCAGAAACAAAATCCACCAAAGACCTTTCCAAATTACGAAATGATGAAAGGCTTAAAATCAAATGTGGTGAAAAGCATTTTGCAGTAATTGATGAGGTAGAATATAAGCATGTAACCAAATTGGGAGAATTGGTAGAGTAAACGTTTATCAGAATGAAGCTGGAAGGATTAGTACCATTATATAGAGACTTAAAGAACAAAGGTGAGACCTATTCTAGCTTTGATTATCTAACCTCAGGTGTTCGGTTTGAAGTATTTTTTGATATTTATGAGACACCTTTCAAGCTCATTTTTGTCGTTAGGGAGCAGAATTACAGATTAAGTATTGACGTTCAGAAAGGGTTTGTAATAGACCCCATTTTGAATAAAGATGAGTACAGGGCTTTAGCTCAAGTATTAGGGCTAACCTATGACCCGAAAAATCCTTTTTCTCCACCTAAGTTTTTTATTGACTTCAATAAACACATACCAGAACACGCTCCTTACAAAGTACCCAAAGAACAGGTCTATAGATTCTATGAATCAGACATAGAAGAAGCTGACAGGATATTTTATAAGACTAAAATAGAATGGAATAAACTACCAAATTCTAAAGGGAATGTTACGGAAAAGAATCTATTCAAGACACGGGTATTATATCCAGAATTGTACGAGACATGTAAGAGAAACAACATTAGCATAGTTTATACCGCTAATGAAAACGAAAGAACAAACTACAAAAACGATTTTGATGCATAGAAAATAGAATGACTGTAAATGAGCAACCTTACCTTCAATATATTAACATTTAAACACCCAGATAAATCACTTACTTTCTACTTTTCTGATACAGAGCAAGAAGGTCTTATAAGAGTTTATCATACACTTGTGCCAAAAGAGGTTGTTGCTCATTTCGGAGAACAAGAACATTTCTATTTATCGTTTAAATCTGAATTTGAGGGAAGCCTATCTATAACCAAAGACAGCAAACCCACTTATACCATTACTACGGATGATGATGGAAATGAAAAATCAGTAAAATCTGAAAACACTGCATTTTCCACATCAATCCTGAAGAGGTATTACAATTACCTAATTCATGGCTATTTCACTAACAAAGGAGCTTTGGTGAAACCAAACTTTGTACAGGATACAGAGATATGGTTGCCGAACACGAAAGAGTCAACACAAGAATATAACTTCTATGAAAAATTCTCTTTAAAGGTTCAAATAGGTACACTAACGAGCAATCCAGAGTTGCTCCTATCTTATGAAGGTAAATCCAAGGTATTCAAAAAAAGCATTGCTATACTAATGGCTGATGTTTCACCTGAAAGTTTTAGTTGGGTGATTTATGATAATGGTTTGTACAAATATGATGAACTGCCAGATGAGGGAAAGAGAAATTTAGAGCAAGTATATCCTTTATGGAATTTTGACCTAAGAACAGCACTGCAATTACCGACACCTGCACCAGATAGGACAAACAAGTACAAGAAATTCAACCAACGAATAGAAGGGTTTTATAAAAAGTACTTGAATACAAAGGAGTTCAAATCCATTATTCCGTTAGATAAGAGAGGATTTCTACCTGTTAAGAACATGATGATTGGCTCAGTAAGTAATAAAAGTAATTTACTAGCCTTTGGTAACAAGAAACTCCATAAAGTGCCAATGCAAGGAATGAAAACACATGGCCCTTTAGAAATAAGCCCATATAATAGCATTCATTTTTTCTTCATTTTACATGAGGAGGACGAAGAAATCGGCATCAAGCTACACGATTACTTTCGGGGTACTGCAAGAGGTTTTGGAGGGCTATATAATTTCTCAAAAACCAGTTATTACCCTCAGAAAGAATTGGCTATTAAATTCAAATCCAAGAACAATCCATTACCAGAAATTGAAGAGGCTCTAAATCAAAACCCTTTTGATGAGAGTATCCAATACATAGCTATTTACATAAGTCCTCACGCCAAAAACACTATTGACAAGGAACAAAGAGAAATCTACTATAAGGTAAAAGAAACACTACTCAAACGAAAAATCACATCACAGGTAATTGATGCTAATAAAGTAGATAGTAGTAGCTACCACTATAGCCTACCAAATATTGCCATAGCGATATTGGCCAAATTGGATGGTAAACCTTGGAGGCTTGATACTGCCATGAGAAATGAATTGGTAGTAGGTGTCGGGGCATTTAAAAATGTAGATACGGATATTCAATACATAGGCAGTGCGTTCAGTTTCACAAACAATGGAAACTTCAACCGTTTTGAGTGTTTTCAGAAGAACCAAACGGAGGAGTTAGCAGGTTCAATACTCAGAGCAATTAAAGAATATGCAGCACTCAACAATGCTGTAGAAAGGTTGGTGATTCACTTCTACAAAAACATGAGTCAAAAAGAACTTAAACCCATTGAAGATGGATTAAGAGAGCTGGAACTTGATATACCTGTTTTCATTCTCTCAATCAACAAAACAGAATCTCAGGATATTGTTGCTTTTGATGATGATTGGCAAGAACTCATGCCTTTGAGCGGTACATTCATCAACCTTGGTAGAGGCAAGTTCCTATTGTTTAACAACACTCGCTATCATGGTGAAATACATAAATCACATGAGGGGTATCCATTCCCTATAAAGCTGGGTATCTATTGTACTGACCGTGAAAGAACGAAAGACCCTAAAGTAGTAAAAGAATTGATTGACCAGGTATATCAATTCAGCAGAATGTACTGGAAATCAGTAAGCCAACAAAACTTACCTGTAACAATAAAATACCCCGAAATGGTAGCGGAAATATTCCCTCATTTTGAAGGGGAAGAAATACCAGAATTTGGAAAAAGTAATTTGTGGTTTTTGTAAACCTTATTAAGAAATGAAAGCATCAGCAAAAAATCTACTAGCGATAATAAAAGAACCAAAGCAGTTCGTAATACCAATCTACCAAAGAACCTATAGCTGGCAGTACAAGCAATGTGTACAACTATTAAAGGATATTCAAAACACAGCTGATTCGGATAAAGGTCATTTCGTAGGTTCTGTGGTTTACTTTCAACCAGATATTCACACCATTGCTGAGATACACAAATATTTGGTGATTGACGGACAGCAACGCTTGACAACTATAACATTGATAATTGCTGCTCTTGTAAAATTTCTTGAGAAGAATCCTGATGCTGAAATAGAAACTACAAGTAAAAAACTCAAGAATTATTACCTATTCAATGCAGAAGAGGAAACAGAACTCTATTACAAACTGCTTCTTACCAGAAGAGACAAAGAAACATTGAAATGTGTACTCACTGGAAAGCCATTACCAGAGAAAAGCTCAACAAGGATTCTTGAGAATTTCCAGTACTTCTTTGAACAAATAACAAAGGAAAATGCCAACAACATTTATAAAGGACTACAAAAGCTTATAATCGTTGATGTGGCATTGGAAAGAGAAAAAGACAATCCTCAACTCATTTTTGAAAGTCTTAATTCCACTGGTCTTAATTTATCTCAAGCAGACCTTATAAGAAATTATATCTTGATGGAACAGGAGCCTGCATTTCAAAAACACTTATACGAGCAATATTGGTATCCAATGGAACAAAGCTTTGGCGACCATATCGGTTCACTACCTTGGTTTATGAGAGACTACTTGACCATGAAACAAGGGGCTATTCCTAAGATTGGAGATGTTTACACTACATTTAAAAAGTTCTTCAACAATCAAGATAACACTGAAACAGAGAGTATTGTAAAAGAACTATATAGGTATTCTCAATTTTACGTTCGATTGGCTCTACACAAAGAACCAGACACGTCTCTATTGAATATTTTCAAGGCAATTGCTAAACTACGAATGGATACTTCATATCCATTTCTTCTTGCCGCATATGGTGATTTTGAAGAAGATGTAATTTCTATTGACGAGTTCAAAGAACTGTTAAATATCACAAAGAACTATGTGTTCAGAAGAGCAATCTGTGGCATACCTACAAATAGCCTAAACAAGACATTTGCTAATTTATACAAGCAGGTGAAAAGAGAAACTTATTTGGAATCGGTTAAAGCTGCATTCCTACTCATGGACGGATATAGAAGGTTTCCTGATGATGCGGAGTTTGAAAGAGAAATACAAATCAAAGATGTATACAACTTTAGGTCGAGAAATTATCTACTAGAAAGTCTTGAAAATCACTGTAGGAAAGAATTGGTAAATGCTGAAAACTATACAATTGAACATATCCTACCTCAAAATCCGAAGGTGTCTGAGGAATGGCAAAAAGAACTAGGAGATAATTGGAAAGGCATAAAAGAAAAGTACTTACATACTCTTGGTAATCTATCATTAACAGCTTACAATTCTGAACTATCGGACAAACCTTTTTCGCATAAGAAAACCATCACAGGTGGTTTCAATGAGAGTCCTTTGTTTCTTAATCAGTCAGTAAGAAATGCTGAAACTTGGAATGAGGAAGCCATTAATAAAAGAGCAAATGATTTAGCAGGTAGAGCCTTAATCGTCTGGACTCGTCCCACCTTAAGTGAAGAGTCTTTGAATGTATATCGAGAACCAGAAAAATCGAAAGATGAGGTTCAATATACAATTGACCAATATGAGTATTTACAAGACGACATGTTAGACCTATACCAATCTTTTGAAAAAAGAGTGTGTAATATAGATTCATCTGTCAGAGTAGAGTTTAAGAAGCTTTACATAGCATTTAAAGCTCAAACTAATTTTGTTGATGTAGTGCCACAAAAGAAGAAATTAAGGCTATCTCTCAATATTGATTTTGACCAAATAAAAGACCCAAATGGACTTTGCAAGGATGTTAGTGATTTAGGTAGATGGGGCAATGGAGATGTTGAAGTAGGTCTGCAAAATCCGTCCGAATTGGATTACGTTATTGATTTAGTAAAGCAATCGTTTGAAGAACAATTAGGGTAATAGGCAACCGCACCCAATGTGCCTACAGCCTGTTCTTTGTGTTCGTGCCTCACTGCAATCACAAGCTTTCAGCTCCGCACAGTAAGAGTAGCCCATTATTCCATTCCGCAAGCTACATTCCATATTGTCCTACACTTCCTTTTCCCAACGCACATCCCCAACGCAGGTAAAGCGGTGTTCGTCAATCGTTTCATTTTGTTTCGCAAAAACATATCTGCAAGGGTAAAATACACTCCCTACGGTCGCCCTTGCATATAGCGTTCACTTATCAGTTGGTTTGTGCTCCAGTAGGTGCTCACCATCTGCCGTTCACTTGTTTTGCTTCACACATTTCCCTCAATCCTCACTAGCAGCTATTTCATCCCCCCAAACCCCAATAAAGTGTTCGCTATACTCACTGAAAAGTAAATTGGGGGTCTGTCGCTGCATGTGTTTGGGCTCGCCTGCGGGTCGCTGCGGGCTATTCGGGCTGTCATGCTTTTTGCAAATAATCCAGTGCCTACAGTCGCTTCGTTTCATACTTCAACTCAGCCACTTTCAGCACCCCACACAAGAGTAGCTCATTCATTACACTCCACATTTCATCACTACAATTCGTTTGCTATTGATGCTTATCCTCAATACCCACATTTGGTTGAAAATGAAAATACCAAATGCTACACCTCCACTTCAATACAATTATCTGTTAAGAAACCGTTCTTCAATATTCCGCTTCATTCAATCGCTACACTTGCCTTTTCCGACCTCTTTAAAGCAAAAAATCACGCCAGCCCTGTGTTTTCAACATAGCTGTAGTCGCCTTATCAGGCTTTTTCTACAGCACCCTTGCTCCACTCGCAGGCGGCTCGCATTAAAAGCTACGCCTTAGTTTACCTGCGTTTCGCACAAATCCAGACACACAATCCATTGACTGTTAGAAAAAAAAGTTGAAGAATCCTAGAGAAAATAAAAACAACAACATAATACAAAGTTACAGGCATGCGGATGTGAGCGTTTACAAGGGTTCGCTACGCCAGTTTCAAAAAAATCTCCACACCTATGGGTAGTATTTTTTCTTCACTGCCCTTGCCACAATCACACCGTCCTGTGGTGAGGCACTATGTTTAAGTTATTATTTAGAGTTCGTTTCGGTAGCAGGTGGCTATTGGCGGGCGTTCGTACTTCAGGTCGTCCATTTTTCATGGGCATTGTTCGGTGTGGTGTAGTAGATTATACCATTCGGCTATTTTGGTTAGAGTTTAGTTTCTCAGAGCTGCCCTTCTAGGGTGGCTTTTTTTGTCCTTTCAGAATGACTCGATTAGAAAACAAATAAAAAGATGCAGCAAATATATTCAGGCTCCCACATGCCAACGCATGATTAAAATGAAAGGCTAAAACAAGTTGCTTCGTTCCTCAGCAAGCCTTGCATTTTACCACCGCCTGAATGTCAGAATGGCTTTCTCTTTTCTTTTTTTCCTTTTTCTTTTCTCTTTTGAAAATTTTAATGGAAGGGATGGCAGAGCATAATAATGCAGACTAAAGCATCAACACCCAACTATCAACCTTTGCTCAATTCTTGATGTATTTTCATAGGAAATGGCAAGACCGTGTTAAGTCCGTGTCAAGTCCAAGTGTAAATAAGTATTAACTCAAAAATAAAAATATCATGGGTCGAATTAATCAAGGAATCTTAGGGGGCTTTTCTGGCAAGGTCGGAAATGTAGTTGGTGGTAACTGGAAAGGTATTGACTATATGCGTGTCAAACCTGCGAGTGTTGCTAATCCCAAAACGGTAGGACAAGTAAATCAGAGAACCAAGTTCACAGAAACACTCAGGTTCTTACAACCAATGAAGGACTTTATCAAAGTTGGTTATAAAGGCTTTGCAGTTCAGAAGACAGAGTTTAACAGTGCCATGTCTTACATTCTAAAGAATGCTATTACAGGTACTTCACCAAACTTTGAGGTTGATTATCCTTTAGCTCTAGTAAGTCGTGGAGCATTGACAGGAGCATCCAACGGAGATATTGACGTGTCCACTGTGGGTACAGCAACATTCTCTTGGGATGACAACACAGGTTCAGGAAGTGCTTTAGCTACAGACAAGGCAATGCTATTGCTGTATAATGAAACAAAAGGTGAAGTAATCTTCACTACCGCAGGAGCAGACAGAAGTGCTACTTCTCAAGGTCTTGCATTACCTCCTGACTATTCTGGTGATACGGTGAGAGCTTATATTGCTTTCATTCAAGCAGATGGTTCTGAGGTATCAAACAGTTCTTATATCGGTTCAGCCGTTGTTGCTTAATAGGTTGAATTTCTCCTTGAAAACCGCTTCTTTTACGGAGCGGTTTTTTTATATCCGCACATTCCATTTTTCCCTTCTTTATGCCTTATTTAGCTATAAATCAGTAGTTTTTGTTGCTAATTTGTATCTATTAGTAGTTAACTACTTGATTATCAATTGAAGTTACATTTTGTATCGGGAAGTAAGCTCCTTTCCCTTTTTAGAAATTGAGTCAGCCTTGTAGCAAGGTCTCCCGAATACTTTTTCATTTCTTAATCAAACCCAATTAACGTCAATTAAAATGTAAACATTACTTTAAATAGTCCAGTAATTATTAATTTAGATTTTAACACAATTCATCCTTAAAAATCATCTCTTGTTCTATTGAAGAATGAATTCTGAAGTAAAATGAGAACAGTGAATATCAAAGTGTAATAAATGGCAAAAGCAGACATCGATTTTGAAAAGGAACTCTGGGATGCAGCAAACGAGTTAAGAGGTGCAGTCTCTGAGAACAACTATAAAAACTACATCCTTCCCTTAGTATTCTTAAAGCACCTCAGCGAGCGTTACGAAATGGTACACGAAGAACTACACGGCTTGCTTCAAGATCCGAAGTCCGAGTACTATTCAGTAGATAAGGAAGAGATTAGCTATGTACTAGAGGATGCAGATGAGTACCGTGCTCGAAACACTTTCAAAATACCCAAAACCGCCTCTTGGCAATACTTAAAAGACAATGCGGAGCAGGACGACATCAAAGTAATTGTTGATGGCGCCTTTGATGTAATCCAAGAGCTACTCACAGCCTTTAATCCACAGCTCAACAACCTACTGCCCCGTATTTTTGTAAAGAGTGAGTTATCCGCTAAGCAAACAGGTGGTATTATCAACCTTCTATCCCACCCTAAGTTCTCTGAAAAGGAAAATCCAGAAAGCGATGTATTAGGAAGGATTTATGAATACTACATTGGGCGCTTTGCCATGGCAGAAGGCTCAGGTGCTGGGCAATTCTTTACACCGGGCAGTATTGTTCGTTTGTTGGTAGAAATACTCGAACCCTACAAAGGACGAATCTTCGATCCTGCCTGTGGTAGTGGTGGCATGTTTGTGCAAAGCCTAAAGTTTGTCAAAGAACATGGAGGCAATAAGAGCGACATTTCCATTTACGGACAAGAAATGACGGCTCAGACTTTAAGGCTATGCCTGATGAACCTGATGCTGCGTGAGCTTTCTTTTGATATTAAGCTAGGCAACTCATTGCTTGATGATAAATTCCCAGAACTCAAAGCAGACTTTATTATTGCCAATCCTCCTTTCAATGTGAGTAATTGGCACCCTGAAGATTTACCGGATGGCGATCCTCGCCTTTTCGGACCTAAAGAAGAATTCACAACCGATGGCAGTGCCAATTATATGTGGATGCAAACCTTCTGGCACCACTTAAGCGATACTGGCACAGCTGGCATTGTTATGGCCAATGGTGCCATGACCTCCAATACCAAAGGAGAAAAACATGTAAGGCAGCATATGGTGGACAATAGTATGGTAGATGCCATTGTGCGCTTACCTGATAAGCTGTTTTTAACCACGGGCATTCCTGCCTGTTTGTTTATCCTCAGCAAAAACCGAAACGGCAAGGATGGTGTACACCGCCAACGCAACAATGAAGTACTCTTTATTGACGCTTCTAAAATGGGAACCATGGCCAGCCGTAAGCTGCGTGTATTCTCTGACGAAGACATTAAAACCATAGGCGACACTTACCACGCCTGGCGCACAAATCAATCTCCCCCTCTTGAGGGGGAGTCCGCACAGCGGGAGGGGGTCGCCCCAACCCAAAAGTCCCCGCAGGAGGAGTTGGTCTACACCGACCAACCCGGCTTTTGCAAAGCAGCCACCCTAGCCGAAGTCCAAAAGCAAGACTACAAACTTACCCCTGGCATATATGTAGGCACCGAAGCCGAAGCAGACGATGGCATTCCCTTTGAAGAAAAAATGGAGGGCTTGAAAGTACAGCTTAGTGAGCAGTTTAAAAAGAGTAATGAGCTGCAGAAAAGAATTGAAAATAATCTAAACAAATTTTAGAGTGGAAGCCCCATTTACTATCTATGCACAAACCAACTACCCTGCTGAGAAAACCGAAGTAGCTTTTGTCCCAATAGGCTCAAGTGGAATCCCCGGTCCGTTGAATACCTCAGTAGTAAAGGCATTGGGCTTTGAAAATAAAGACTTCCCTTCAGAGAAAGCCCTTTTACCTGGCCATTTTATATTAGAGCGACCTGACTATGACTCAATCATTTTCATTGTAACCATAAGTAAAGATTCCACAAAGAATAACCTTAAAAACAATCTGGCCTCAGCCCTTAGAGCCTATAAAAGAGATATTGCGGGTAAATTCATCTGGATCCCCTTAATGGGTACCGGTGCTGGTGGTTTGGATTACCTTGATAGCTTCAATATTTCTCTTGACTGTATAAAAAACATTCCTCCATCATACTACCCTAATCAGGTTATGTTTGCCTTACCAGATGACATTGGTAGAAAGGATGAGTTTCTAATCCAAAAATCAACGGAAGAATGGAATAATGAGCAACCAGCAACAGAAAATAGTGAAAATCTCACCGAATCACTTCAAGGCTTACGCGTTAATAGTATTACACAACAAAAGAGATCCTTCTTTGTAGGCGGTTTTGACTGGGACGGTAAAAAGCTCGATAAAAGGTTTTTTGAAGAAAGGATTTGGCAGAATGGATGGGAGACTAAATTCCAAAAGGTTGTAGACTCAGTTCAAATTGGAGATATAATTTTTCTCAAATCTACTACTCGCAAAACTGATGGAGGCTTTCTTAGGCTTCATGCAGTAGGGTTAGTTTATGAGAACCAAAAAGGCGATATGTTATTAAAGGTCAATTGGTTTCCCTTTGATAATGTAATTGAGCTAAAAAAAGGGGCACACCTAAGAAATGCCATTCAAAAAATTGGGCCCAACTACGTAGACGACATTCTATTAGCTGTTTCTGCGCAATATCCTTACCTGTTAAACATTATAGAAGATTTAAGTAGTAATCAGGAACCTGAAAACTCCAACATACTTGACATTATTCAGATAAAGATTAATCAGCAGAAGAACTTTTGGTGGTTAAATGATATAGGGCATGATTGGTCTGAAGACAAGGTTGTGGACACAACTATTACTTATAGATTTTCATTTAGGGATGCCCTAAATCCTCATGTTGGAGATCTTTTCATAGTCTCCGTTGAACCCATTTTTGATGATAAGTTAATAGGTGTTTTCGAAATTATAAAAATTGGTGATTCAAGAATAGAAGCTCGATTTGTTCATGAGTTCGGAAAAAAAATAATCATTGATGATCTAAAAAAGAACAAACTCATTGGTCAGTGGCTGACTCCTGATATTCTCGAAAAAGACATCAGTGAAATACCCTCTAATATCTTTATTGAAATACTTGGTACTGTTGAGCAAACAGACTTAGAAAATAACGTTAACGAAAACTCCACTAACCCATCAAAAATTGCTCAACAAATTGCCGACTTAGACAAAGGAGAAGACTATTTAGGAATTGATAAGGATGTGACTGCTTTTGCCAAAGTTATTGCATCCAATAGCTTTAGTCCTCCACTAGCTATTGCTCTGTTTGGTCAATGGGGAACTGGCAAAAGCTTCTTCATGAATAAATTGAAGGATCGAATTAAGCGACTTTCAGATACGGGAAGAGATGAATACAGAAGCGGAATAGCACAAATTCACTTCAATGCCTGGTCCTATTTGGATGCCAATCTATGGGCAAGTATTGTCACCCGCATCTTTGAAGGTTTAAATGAATACATAGGCAACGACACGCTAGCCACTGAGAACAAAAAGAAAATAGAGAAGGAATTAAAAGAGCAACTTAATGTCCTGAAAGAGGAACGAGAATTCATTGAGCTCCAAAAAAAGCTGAACAAAGAGAAAATTGGAGACCTTGAATTAGAGGAATCGACTGCACAACAGGATCTTACAGATAAAATTAACTCCATAAAAGAAGCAAGCCTCAAAGACATCTTAAAAAAAGTCAACGACACCTTTAAAGTCGAAGAGAAAATTCAGAGTGCTTTGACAGCTAACCCAAGTATCAAACAGTCAATTGAAGGAGTCAAAACCATAGTACCTGAGCAATACTGGAAAGACCCTGAACTAGCCCTAAAAGAGGCTAAATCATTTAAAGTGTTCATCCATGAATTTTTTAATAAGAAAAACATAGGATGGAAAATCTTTGGGCTCACAATGCTTTTAGTATCAATAGCCATTATTCCCAGGCTACTTTACGAAATTACCCCTTGGCTTAAAGATAAATCAATCGTTCTACCTCAAATCACGCTATCTGCCCTTGCATTCTTCACCCCACTTTGGAAAAGATTCAAAACTGTCTATGATAAAATTCAACCCATTATTGGTGTGTTCTGGTCTGTCAAGCAACAACATGAAAAGTCAATTGAATCTGCTATTTTTTCTCATCATCAATTAATGGAATCGGTAAAGATCGAAATTGAACAGAGAAAGTCTGATGTCCAACGCTTGAACTCACAAATTGTAGAACTCAAAACAGAAATTGAAGAACTCGATTATAAGTTAGAAAACACGCTTTCTACGCAGGCCCTCTACTCATTTATTGAGCAACGCGCTAAAGGTGATGTTTATAAAAAACATTTAGGTATCATTTCCACCATTAGAAGCGACTTTGAAGTGCTTAGTGAATTGTTTGATAGTTCTAATAAGGAAGAAAAAAACGAAGAATTCAGAAAGCTCTTTAACAAGCCACTTGAACGAATCGTACTCTACATTGATGACCTTGATAGATGCCCAGAAGATCAAGTGGTCGAAGTATTGGAAGCAGTGAATTTATTAATGGCATTTCCATTGTTTGTGGTTGTTGTTGGGGTTGATCCAAGATGGATTAAGAATGCCCTGATCAAGAAATATGAATTACAGTTTGGTGAACGAAGAGATGCTAATGGATATGAACGAATTGATGCCTCCAACTATTTAGAGAAAATCTTTCAAGTACCCTTCCATTTAGAACAAGCGAGTGACGATGCCGTAAAGGTGATGCTTAAAAAATTAAGCGCTGTAAATGTTAAAGAAGAGGCTCAAGAAAACCAAAGTAGTGAGACTGAAGAGACTGACACTGGCCAGAGCGCTACAGACACAACCACATCAGGCAAAAGTATTTCTGACCAAAAGAAGGAGCCAAAACCTAAGAAAAAGAACGAAACATCCATAGACGAACACCTCGCCTTAAAAGCACGTGAGCTCGAGTTAATACCAGACATGTCTCAAATACTTGGCACCAATCCAAGGGCAATCAAACGCTTTGTTAATGTCTATCATATCCTTAGGGCACATGAGACACTAGAGATCAACCATAATTCCGATGAAGACTATTTAGTATTAATGTTCCTACTGGCACTTCCAATGGGCAGTTACCGACAGCTTTATAAGAGCCTTATTGAATACATATCCAAACCAGAAAATCAAAAAACTCAATTAGATAAATTCTTGATGGATAATATGAATAACGATGAGGTAGGAAATACAGAGAGAATTAGGCTTGAAGCTCATATGAAAGAATTAGAGTCGCTTCAAAAACTTAGAAATATCCCGATATCCACATTTGCCGCTCGAAATGTATTCATCCAACGCTTCACCTTTTCTGAATTAACCTAATGTCTACTTATCGCTCGAATCATTTAAACTTTTTATTAACCTTTTTCGTTAACTATTTTGTAATATTGCAATGAAAATCAATTTCAAATCTAAAAAGCTGGGGAAACAACTGACCATCCCAAAAGAAATGCAGAAGGCATTTGGGCAAATGGCGAAAAAGGTGAACCAACGAATGAAGGAATTGAAAGCAGCAGACAACCTTGCAGTAATGAAAACCTTACCTGCAGCTAAATGTCATGAGTTAGCAAAGAATAGAAAAGGGCAATTGGCTGTTACGGTTTCTGGAAATTATAGACTCATATTTTCTCCAGACCACGATCCAGTACCGAGCAAAGCAGATGGCGGTATGGAATGGAGTTCGATCACCATTATCGAAATAATTGAAATAGAAGACTACCATAATTCTTAAATCTAAGTGAAATGAACGCAGACCTAGAATTACAAAGAAATTTACTCTCCGCCCCTGGCGATACCATACAAGAAACCATTGATGAAATGGGCATGTCTCAGGCCGAATTGGCCGAGCGCATTGGCCGTCCAAAGGAAAAGCTTAATGATGTAATCAAAGGCAGAGAGCCAATCTCTACTGAGACGGCCTACCGATTAGAGAAAGTATTGGGCATATCTGCCAGTTTCTGGATCAACAGAGAAGCGGAGTACAGAAGCGAAATCTATGAGATAGAACAGCAAGAAAGACTGGCTGCCCAACATGATTGGTTGAGTGGTTTTCCATTGAGGGAAATGAAAAGGTTTGGGTGGTTACCCAACACCACCGATAAAAACCAGCTAGTGACCGAATTGCTCTCCTATTATGGAGTAGCCTCTCACGAAGAATGGAACCGTATTTACATTGCTGAAGAGGTAGCTGTGGCTTTTCGCATTTCATTGGTGAACACCAAAAGCCCACAAGCCATTTCTGCTTGGTTGAGGAAAGGCGAGCTGGAAGCCTTGCGTCTAAAACTGGCCGACTACAACGAGTCTGCTTTTAAAAAGGCTTTGGTAGAAATTAAAAACTTAGTCAATCAGTTTCCGCAAGACTTTGCAGTACAGCTGCAGCAGCTTTGTGCCAAATGTGGCGTAGCAGTAGCCTATGTACCTACTTTGCCCAAAGCCCCTATCAGTGGTGCTTCGCGTTGGTTTAGGAAAAGGCCGCTCATTCAGCTTTCTGGCAGGTACAAAACGGACGATAGGTTTTGGTTTACCTTCTTTCATGAAGCAGGGCATATTCTCTTACATGGCAAAAAAGAGATCTTTTTAGAAAATGTGGAAGGCACTGATATAGACCAAACCAAAGAAACAGAAGCCAATGATTTTGCGGCCAAGCACTTATTGACTGAAACGCAACTGCAAACTATTATAGACGCTGCTCCACTCAATAGTCAATCTATTGCTGCTTTTGCCAACCAGTTCAATACTTCTGCCGGAGTAATTATTGGCAGACTGCAACACTTGAAACTAATCCCTTGGTCATTAGGCAATGAATTGATGCAAAAAGTAGAACTCTTTCCTGAAACCGCTACCGCCTAATGCCGAATAACTGGAAAACGTATAAGGTCAGTGACTTCATTGATATCAATCCAAAAGTCCCCCTAAAAAAGGGACTAGAATATTCCTTTGTTGAAATGAAGAATTTAGATTCGAACAATAAGTATGTACTCCCTTCAGATTATAAGGAATTAAAGGGAGGTGCTCGTTTCAATAATGGAGATACTTTATTCGCCAGAATAACACCATGCCTACAGAATGGTAAGATTTGCCAAGTAAAGGGGCTCGTAAACAATTTCGGATTTGGTTCAACTGAATTTTTGGTATTCAGAGGACAGTCAAATATTTCAGATTCCGATTTCATATACTATTTGTCAAGAACTTCTTTCTTCAGGAAATTTGCTGAGGCCAAGATGATTGGAACTTCTGGAAGGCAACGAGTCGCTAAAGATGCTTTTGGAAATCTTGAACTCTCATTCCCCCCTCTCCCCGAACAACAAGCCATCGCCTCCATCCTCTCTGCCTTAGACGATAAAATTGAGCTCAACCTCCAAATGAACAAAACCCTGGAGGAAATGGCCATGACCCTGTACAAACATTGGTTTGTAGATTTTGGACCATTTAAAGATGGTGAGTTCGTAGACTCTGAATTGGGCTTAATTCCTAAGGGTTGGGAAGTGAAAGAACTCGGAGAGTTTGTGAATCATCAGAAAGGCTTTGCGTTCAAATCAAAATGGTACCAAGAAAGAGGTCATTTGATTGTTCGAGTAAGTGATACAACCGCTGATTCGATAAATATTAACACTTGTAATAGAATTGATGAAGAGCTTGCCTCTGACCTCCAAGCATATGCTTTAAAAGCCAATGATGTAATAATTGCTACTGTCGGTTCATGGCCTCCAAATTATTCATCTGTAGTTGGCAAAGTTGTTAGAGTCCCAATTCTTGCAGAAGGTGCTCTATTGAATCAAAATGCCGTAAGGTTAAATATGTTTGTAGAAGAAGTAGCCCAACAAGGCCTTCTTTATTTCACATTGAAAAATGACAGGTTCCTGAAATATATCGTGAATAGTGCTCAAGGAAGTGCAAGTCAGGCAAGTATTAAATTAACTGATATTTTTAGTTACCAAGTTCCAATTGGACCAGTCGGTCAGTTTGTTGAATTCTCAAAAAGCATAGATTTAGTACTCAGTCAACAGAATTCATTAATAATAGAAAACCAAACCCTCACCACCCTTCGCGACACCTTACTTCCCAAACTGATCAGTGGAGCAATACGCGTAAAAGATGTAGAACAAACCTTGGCCCAAGTACTATGAATGACATGCAAGAAAGTACTGTACAACAAGCAGCTATAGAATGGTTAGAGAACTTGGGCTACACCCATCACATAGGCAATAGCCTGAACCGTGATTTAAAAAAAGTAGTGCTGGAAGATGAACTACAAAGCTTTCTGCAAAAGACGTATCCTGAGGTACCTGTCACGGCCATTCAAGAGGCCATGGCTACTTTTACCCAGCAGGCCAGCATGGATTTGGACCATCGCAACCAAGAGTTTCACCGCAAAATGTCGCAAGGCATAGATATTAGCTGGAAAGATGCGAATGGCAAGGAATTCGCCAAGCACCTCTATCCTATCAATTACGAGTCACCTGAAAGCAATAGCTTTATTTGTGCGGATGAAGTCACCATTATAGGTAGAAACACCCGCAGAACGGATCTGCTTATTTACATAAACGGTCTACCCTTAATCGTCTTCGAATTCAAAAACATGTTTGATCCTGAAGTGGGTGTAGACAATGCCCACGGTCAAATCGGGCATTATATCCTCGACATTCCAGAGCTCTTCGATTACAACGCCATCACCGTGGTTTCCGATGGCATGGAAACCCTACACGGCATGTACAATTCGTCTATGGAATGGTTCGCCCCATGGAAGAGCATGCAAGGAGATGACATAGAAAACAGAAAGGAGTTTCAATTAGAAACCCTACTCAATGGCCTGTTCCCAAAAGCCACCCTACTCAATTACCTAAAGAACTTCATCTTCCATGAAGACCATAATGGCAAGATCATTAAGAAAGGCGCCAAGTACCATCAGTTCTGGGGCATTAACAAAGCAGTAGCCAGTTCTATTGCCAACATCAAACCCAATGGAGATGGACGCTTAGGAGTCATTTGGCATACCCAAGGGTCGGGCAAGAGTATTTCCATGGCCATACTCACGGGTATTTTGCGTTCGCTACCGCAATTAAAAAACCCAACCATTCTCATACAAGTAGACCGCTCTGACCTAGATCAACAACTCTATGAAAGCTTTGTATTAGCCAAAGACCTAGTGGGTGAAGTGCAACATGCCGAAACCACGGATGAACTCAGGGCTTTGTTAAGCACTGATGGCGGAGGAGTTATCTTTACCACCATCGAGAAATTCAGGTTGAAAGATTTAGACGAAGGCAAAGAACTAGCGCACCCTGTACTTTCAGAGCGATACAACCTGATAGTGATGGCAGATGAAGCCCACCGGACCCAATACGGATTCAAGGATGGTGGTTTTGCGCAAAACATCAGAATTGCACTACCCAACGCCTCTTTTATTGGTTTTACAGGGACACCCGTAGATAGCAAAGGTGCAGACACCGAATTGGTGTTTGGCGAAACCCTTCACACCTATGATATCAAGCAAGCGGTAATAGACGGAGCAACAGTCCCCATCTATTATGAACCTAAAATGGTGCCGCTAAACATCAAGGCGAAATACACCAAGGAACTAGAGGCCATAGAGGAAGGAGAAGACGAAAGCACCCATGCGGTTTGGGCGGCCGTAGAAGATGCAGCCGGTGCGGAAGACCGTGTTAAACGTGTCGCCAAAGACATCCTGACTCACTTTAATGCCCGAATTGCCACTTTAGACGGCAAGGCCATGATTGTGTGTATGAGCAGGAAAAACTGTGTTAAAATGTACGATGCGCTTACCGCGCTGGAAGATTGTCCAGAAGTAGCCGTCATCATGACAAGCAATATTGGCAAAGACCCTAAGGCATGGAATCCCCATGTGCACACCAAAGACAATCTAGAGGCCATCAAGAAGCGTTTCCGAACGCCAGAAGACCCACTTAAAATGGTGATTGTTCGAGATATGTGGCTCACCGGCTTCGATGCACCCTGTGCCCATACCATGTACGTGGATAAAATTATGAAGGGCCACAACCTGATGCAGGCCATTGCGCGTGTCAACCGTGTATTCGAAGACAAGTCCAATGGCTTGGTAGTAGACTTCATTGGTATTTCAGGTTCTTTGGCTGAAGCCACCAAAAAATATACTGGAAGCGGAGGCAATGGCAAGCCTACCATTGATATGGATGTGGCCGTGGAAATGTGCTTAGCGCAATTCGAGGAAGTAAAAAACCTTATGGGTGGCTTTGATATGGAAGCGATCAATGCCCTATCCGCTACAGAAAAACTCACTTGGTCTAACAACTTGGTCAATGACCTGTTGCAATCCGATCCTATCACCGACAAATTTCTACTGGAAGAAAGGAAGCTCTCTGAATTAGTTTCCATGACGAATTCTGATGAACGCATTTGGCCTATTCAAGAAGAGGTTGGCATCATTCAGAAAATGCGAGATGTGATTCGCAAAATCAAGTTCCCTCCTGGTACACAACGCAAAAAGAATGAGCGTATTAAAGACTTGATCAGTAAGTCCATTGAATCACATAAAATAGTGGACTTAGCAGCCATGTATGATTTGGACAGAATAGATATCTCAATTATCGATGATGCTTTTCAAGCCATGGTAAAGGATAAAGGAGGCGAAAACATTAAAGTAGAACTGCTTAGGCGTATTATAAACGATGAGCTTAAAGTGAGAATGCCCAAGAACATCCGTAGGATGAGGAGTCTAAAAGAAGAGCTTCATAAGGTTTTAGGGAGATACCACAAAAACAGTTTGGATTCTATTGCGGCCATCAAGCACTTATTAGACATTGCCAACGAGTTCAAGCAGGACGACAAAAGAACGAAAGAGCTCGGGCTAACTGAGGATGAATTAGCCTTTTATGATTTACTAGAAGCCAACCAAAAACTGCTCAACGAAGCTGGGCCTATCCAAGATTTAGTACATAAGGTGGTTTCATCGGTAAAGAAAAACCTACAGTTAGACTGGACAAAAAAGGAAGACGCTCGTGCCGCCATCCGACTAGCAGTTAAAAAAGAACTCAAGGGAAAAGTCCCCTTCTCTTCCCTAGATAAATTGCTACAAGAAGTCATTGAACAAGCCGAAGGACAGTACAGCAACTGGCCAATGCAGGGGTGATTTGAGAGGCAAAAGCCGGTTACCTGAGTTTAATGACTTAGATAAGCTAAGAGTACCAACCAACAACGAGCATTAGGTTTCTTTGCATATAACATTTTGCTAAGGCATAAAGTAATTTAAGCATCAAACTGTATAAAAAAGACACAGTCCCCGTATTGGGAAATGATCCGCTCATCATGTTTTCCAGGTAAGAAATCTCATCGTTAACTTAGTATAAGGTTAGTTACCCTTTACTTTGACACAGGGAGTAGATACTTTTACCCTTATTTTGTTACAATGATTTCGTGATTTTACCCTTATTTTATTACAAAAAAACATGTGCAATTACCTAACATGAAACTCAAACGGCATCTATTGGAAGACAAGTACTTCTCGTAAGCCAGTTATACTCAGAGGTGCCAGACAAGTAGGTAACTCCACCTTACTAAACAACTTTTCCAAAGCCTATCAGTACAGTATTACACTCAACTTTGAGTGTACCTCAAACATAAGCTATTTCAAGAATTTCTTAGTCTCAAAACCAATACATCACGTACTTTATAGAAAACCACCAATTATGACAGGCTCAACTATTATTTCAAGAATGGTACTCACCAAATCTATTGAGTTATAAGTCTACCTTTGACACTTCACAGATAGGAACTCGAAAACAGCAGGAAATGATTAACTATAATAAAAGCTCTACACTCTCTAACAACGACATCCTTAAAAAACTCAGGGTAGCACATAAGCTTCGTAATGATGAAATTATTGATATACTGAAACTAGTTGATTTTGAGATATCGAAAGGTGCGCTAGGTGATATGTTTCGGTCAGAAGATCACGATAGTTATGTGGAAGCTGGAGATCAGATTTTACGCAACTTCCTCAACGGATTGATTATCCATTTGCGTGGCCCAATGCCTGATAAAAAATAAGTTCCTCCAACAAACTCTGTTTGAGAAGTAAATTTGAGCCGGACAGCATTTCTAATCAGTTTATTTGCAACATTTGTTTGGCTAATTCCTTCTTCAAGTTTTGTTTTGGAAAGCAAGACATGCCCCCATTTTACTCTCGCTGCTTCAGCCTTTCAATGATCAATATCAAAGTTCTCTAAAAAGGCTTTCAACTACCTAAGACTTTCGGTAACCTTTATTGAAGCCTCTCGTCCTACCATTAGGTCATAATTTTTAAAATAAAAACTCAAAATAAAGTGAACAGCTTCAAACCAAAAAAAGTCCTTTTATTACTGGCACTAGCCCCAGTTCTTTTTGCCTGTAATTCCGAAACAGAAGACACTACTCCAGACCCTGACAAAGACAAAAATGAAAAGCCTTTTGTCGACATACCTGACAGCAACTTTGAAAAAAGATTATTGGCTCAGGGCATTGATACCGATGGAGAAGTCAACCAACAAATTTCATTAGAGGATGCATTAAAGGTTACTTCACTCGACTTGTTTTCACCAAGTGACACTGATGCCGATGAGAAGATTTCAGACCTCACTGGTATAGCCTCATTTAAGAACTTGAAAGAATTGATTGCAGGGAATAATTCACTTAGCACCATCAACTTAAGTGAAAATACAGCCTTAGAAAATCTGCATCTTAGCTTAAACAAATTGACAAGTATTGATTTAAGTAAGAACACTTTGCTTACCGTTCTTTCCATTGGAAGAAATGATTTAGAGGAAATTGACTTGTCTGCTAATGTAAAGCTGCAGGACTTAAATCTGGAAGACAACAACCTCGAAACCCTGGATATTAGTACCAACACAGAGTTAGTAGACCTGAAAGCTATCGTAAATGGTTTGAATTCTATTGTAGGCCTTGAGAAAACCACGAAGCTAAAAACTTTGAATTTGGCATGGAATGATCTTGAAGAACTGAACTTAAACATACCTAGTTTAGAAGGTTTGAACGTTGAGCATAATTTTATTGAAAGTTTAAATGTTGATGGCTGTACCTCACTAGAGTACTTGTTGGCAACACAGAACAAAATACAATCACTAAACCTTGGGACCAACGAGGCTTTAAAACACCTAAAAGTGAGTTATAATAAGATTAGTAGTTTGACGCTAACTAATACACCAAACCTTGAAAAAGTCTGGGCATCAGGCAACCTACTGAGTAATTTAGATGTATCTCAGTTACCCAAATTATACGACTTGAAGATCATTCGAAATGAAAACCTTACTTGCATTAAACTCAGTTCAGAGCAAAACATAACAACAATTCAAAAGGAAAACTATCAAAGCTTCACAACCGGAAGCTGCGATTAAATATTCAGGATCAAGCCTGATATTGACAAGTAAGTAATTGACATTCAGTATCAGGTATTTGACTCTCTTCTTTTCAACTTACTTCTAACGCTATAAGGGCAATCTCTTTCAGGTTCCACCCAAAGTACGGTTAGCTCTAGTTATCAGCCCTGTAAACTGTCTTGCCATTTACAATTGTTCTGAGAATGTTGCCAGAAAGCAGCTTGGCTGGTTGCTTTTGTCCGATATTCAAAATGTCAATGTCGATAAAAGTCAAATCTGCCCATTTCCCTTTTTCAATTGTGCCTGTCAATCGCTCTTGTTGCGAAGCGTAAGCCCCCCATACAGTATAGGCTCTAATAGTCTCTTCTATGGTGAACGCTTGTTCAGGCTGCCACGTTCTTTCATCAGCTTCATCTCTTTTCTTTCGTGTAACCGCAGAATGCACACCATAAAAGAAATTATAGTCTGTACCTGCAAAATCTGAATTGAAAATTATATCAGTACCATTTCTGCGCAATGTTCTCCATGAATAGGCTCCTTTAATTCTATCTTCACCTACCCTGTCAATTGCCCAAGGCATATCTTCCACAGCATGGGCAGGCTCCATCGAGGCTATTATGTTCAAAGCCTTGAAACGAGGGAAATCTTCGGGGTGTACGATTTGTGCATGTTCAATTCTGTGTCTCTTATTTCTCAATTCAGGCCTTAGCTCAAAGCTACGTTCATAAAAGTCCAGTACATCGCGATTACCAGCATCGCCAATACAATGAATCGCCAATTGAAAGCCTGCTTGCATTACATCTCTAACCACCGTGCTGTCAAAACCATATTCCATTCCTCCTACTCCTCTTTCTTGAGGCATATCAGAGTATGCAGAAAGTAAATTAGCTCCTCGGGAACCAAGAGAGCCATCATAGAAAGCTTTAAAGGAGCGTACTTGCAAAAAGTCCTCAGGATCTGAAGTTGGTCCTTTTTCTATCCACTCATCAACCAATACCTTATTAGCTTCTGTAGTGGCAATCATCGCGTGTACTCTTATCGGAAGTTCACCTTTCGATCTTATTGCTTCATATACCGGCATATAATCCGATCTTACCCCGGCATGATGTGTAGTAACATAGCCTGCTCTGGCCAGCTCATTCAAACTATATTTCAGTATCCTTTCTTTCTGCTCAAAAGATTTTGGCGGTACTTTAGAAGTTAACAAATACTTGGCATTGTTCAGCAATACATTCATTTTCTGATTGCCTTCCATTAAAATCTCTCCTCCCAACGGAGGGCGGGTTTTGGTTGAAATACCAGCGAGTTCCAACGCCTTATTATTTCCAAGTACTCCAAACCCTCTCATTCCATTTAATACAACGGGGTGCTTAGCCACCTTTCTACTTAATTCGATCATATCCGGATAGTTATCGGCAAAAATGGCCTCATCCCAACCTGCTCCAATAATCCATTCACCTTCAGGAGTCTTAAGGGATCGTTGATATACTTTTTCTATGATTTCCTCTCCAGATAAATTTCTCAAGTCTAGTTCCTCGTTCCACTCACCTATTTCATGAACATGACCATGGGATTCGATCAAACCGGGAAGAACAATTGCGGATTTAGCATCTATCAGTTCGGTATCATCGCTTTTATAGGCAGCAACTTCCTGATTAGAACCTACAAAGATTATTTTACCCGCTTTTATAGCAATAGCCTCTGCATCTGGTAGCCATTTATTATTGTTGTAAGGTGCATCATTGGCTGGCATACCTTCCAGTGATGGTTCTGACCAACTGAAAGTGTAAACTCTAGCATTTTCAATAATAAGGTCGGCAGATGTCACATCACTTTTTCCACAGGAAGCTAACAGGAAAAAAGTCAGAAGAATCAGAAAGTTTTTCATGTTGATATTTTACTGCTTAGAATAGACAACTTCTCCGTTAACAATAGTATATAAAACCTCTGTGCTCAGGATTTCTTTGGGTGTACATTCCAGAATATCAGAATCTAAAACAACAATATCAGCAAGTTTACCTACTTCAATAGAGCCAAGAACATTTTCCCAGAAAGCTGCTTTGGCTGCCCATATGGTATAGCCTCTGATTGCTTCTTCACGGGTCATCCTTTGATCACCATACCAACCACCCTCTGGCCAGCCAGTATGATCCTGGCGCGTTATAGCCGCATAAATCCCCCAAAGAGGTTTATGTGACTCAATAGTAAAATCCGAACCATTTGCTGGCTCAAGCCCTGCATCTATCATTTTTCTCCAGGGACTACCGCTTTCTTCACTTCTTTTTTCACCTATCCTATCTGCTATAAAAACCATATCAGAAGTACAATGAGTAGGTTGAACCGAAGGAATAATCCCTAACTCTACCATCTTTTGGATATCAACTTCTCTAACTACTTCAGCATGTTCGCTTCTGAAACGATGGTCTTCCACAGGGTTTTCCTTAAGTGCTCGCTCAAAAGCCTCAAGAACCTCACTATTTCCTCTAATGCCCAAAGCGTGCGGACAAACTTGCATACCCGTTTTCAATGCTGCCTTTGCCACTTCATAAACGTGCTCTATTGGCACCTCAGTATTCCCTCTGTTATCTGGGTTCATTGGATCATCCAGGTAGGGTTCAAAAAATGCTGCACCTCGCGAACCTAGCGCACCATCATAATACATCTTAATACTACGCACCTGCATCATTTCCTCTCCTCCATAGTTAAGTACTCTTTGAGCCCTGAAGTGTTCTTCCAGGTTCCCTTCTCTTGGATTCTGTAACATAATATTCGAGCGAATCTTCAGCATCCCCTCATCCACCATGGTCTTATAATAGGCAATGTGATCAGGGTAAATACCAGCATCTGTCCAGCCAGTCAACCCTGCCTGATGAGCAATTTTTTGCGCCATATCATAGCGATCAGTATACCATTTTACTGGATGATCTTCTTTGGGAAAGTGTTTGTGAACCATATTATTCCCCATATTGGTGAGGAAACCAGTGGGCTCTCCATTAGGTTTTCTGTAAATCTTACCACCGAAAGGATCTGGTGTGTCTTTGGTAATCCCTGCAATTTCCAGTGCTTTTGCATTTACAAAAGCACTATTACCACCATGACGATATAGAAATAATGGATTGTTTGGAGTTACGGCACTTACTGCGTCATGAATTGGCAACTTCCTCCCCGGCCATTTTTCCTGATTCCATCCGCCACCTATTATCCATTCACCTGGCTTCATCTTTTTAGCTTTTTCGGCTATCAGCGCCACCATTTCATCGAAATTATGGGCATTACTCACACTGAACCAGTCTCCTTCATCATCATTCCCCAGATTAAAAGGGTGACAATGTGCATCGTGCATACCTGGCATAACAAGCTGGTTTCCTGCATCAATCACCTGAGTAGGTTTTCCTATCCAGGTATCTACCCCTTGCTTATCACCCACGTAGACAATTTTATTATCCTTTACAGCAATGGCTTGGGCAATGGAAAAATTCTCATCTACAGTGGCAACCTTTCCATATATTACTAAGTCTGCTTTGGGGTTTGTTGAACAAGAAATAAAAAACAGAAAAAGACACCCGCAGAAAGCGAATTGAGCTATTGATTTGATCATAATTAGTCGAGGCTATTTCGAAACTATATAAGGTCTCTGGTTGTGTGAAAAAACTCTTTGATAATTTAATCTATTTTTTTCAAACCAAGATGAATACGGGTTTCCAAGCACCTTTGTAGAGATAGAGTATCCTCTGTATTACTCTTATGAACTTCCTCTATTGATTAAAAGCACAATTGAAGAATGGATGTCCGATTATTCTTTTGTTGTATTTAACAGGGGTAACTTAAAAAATGAATCGGATAGAGATGACATTCTATAGAAATGCCGTTATCTTCAAAGTAAGCTTTAAAGCATATAGTCAAGGAAAAGAAACTCGTTTATTCTATGTCGAAAACAACCAAGCCGAAAAAATGGAAAAAAATAATGATCATTTTTCTACTGGTCTTTGGCTTACTATTCTCTAGTGTAGCAGCAATTGCGTATTTCAAAAAGGATGAATTAATCGCTAAAGCTTTAGAGCAAGTGAATCAAGGTTTAAATGGCAGAGTTGAAATAGCCGACACCAAGATTTCCGCATTCCAGAACTTTCCCTATATCTCAATTGACATACAGGACATTCATATCTATGAAAACAAAGCACTGTCAGAATCGCCAATAGTTCAGGTTTCTGACGCTTACGTTGGCTTTGACTTCTGGTCGATTATAAAAGGCACATACGATGTTAAAAAGTTAAAGCTCAGCAATGGCTATGTAAAGCTGATACAATATGAAGATGGTTCTCTGAATATGACAGATGCTTTTGGTTCTCCTTCTGCAACCACTGAATCTATAGACTCTGGAGAAAGCACTATTCATTTAAAGTTACAGGCAATAGAACTTGAGAATATTGACCTGCTTAAAATTAATGAAGCCAATAATCTTATTGCAGAAGCTTTCATTGAAAATATCAAATCCAGTTTTGCTATTGACCAGGAACAGGTTAAGGCTACCCTGGATACCAAATTACTCTTTAATCTTATACTTGATGGAGACACCTCTTTTCTTCATCACAAGCATGTATCATTTAATACCGCAATCGACTTTGATCTGGATGAGCAGTTGTTAAACATCACTCCTTCTGAATTGCTAATTGAGAAGGCTTCTTTTCTAATGGAAGGTAATATAGATGTAAAGAACAATCTTGATCTTGACCTGAAATTTAGTGGACAAAAACCTAACTTCGACCTCTTTCTGGCATTTGTACCTGAAGAGTTCAGCCCTTTACTCAGTCGCTATGAAAAT
Source organism: uncultured Roseivirga sp. (assembly GCA_947493005.1). Lineage (GTDB taxonomy): Bacteria > Bacteroidota > Bacteroidia > Cytophagales > Cyclobacteriaceae > Roseivirga. The sequence goes on along the minus strand of CANLOY010000004.1, from coordinate 141,711 downwards.
GGAGGAAGTGTCTTTTTTGACGCATCTGTTAAAGGCCCGGCAGCCTACGGTATGTCTCCTCACATTGAAATAGACTTTGGGTGTGCCGAAGCATTTGTAGAAAACACATTAGTAGACAAGGGTGTAAATGATCTTTTCTTTAAAGGCCACTTTACCAATGGAGAAAAAAATCATCCGAGTACTATGTCTTTAACTATTGAAGACTTTAAGGCCAGACCCGAAACAGGTACTTTCGAAGGAGCTGTTTCTGTAAAGAATTTTGAGTCTCCAGATATTAAAATGCAGGTCAAGTCTACCTTTAATCTGGATTTCCTTACCGACTTCCTTAGCATAGAAAACCTGGAAGATGTGAGTGGAAAAGTAGCTTTAAATATGAACTTCCACGACATCATTGACTTAAACGACCCTACAAAAACAATAGAAAAACTGAACGAAAGTTACTTTACCGAACTGATGGTAGAGAACCTCAATTTCAATAGTCCCGATTTCCACCTTCCTTTCAGAGACATTAATGTGAAGGCATCGATGGATGGTCATAAGGCAAAAATTGAACAATTCACACTTAAAACAGGTAATTCAGATATCAGTTTCACGGCAGACATCTCAGACCTGCCTGCAATTATTCATCATACAGATTTACCAGTTCAAGCTCACCTTGACATCAAGTCTAATTTGATAGACATACTGGAAATTACCCGCACGCCTTCGGATAGTACTGGCTTTGATGAACAAATAAAAGATCTTTCTCTTGGCTTCAGATTCAATAGTTCTGCAAGGGCCTTTACTGAATCTCCAAACTTACCACTAGGTGAATTTTTTATTAGCGAATTAACCGCCAAACTTACTCACTACCCTCATGTGCTTCACGACTTTAATGCGGACATTGTTATTGACTCCACAGACTTCAAAGTAATTGATTTTACTGGTATGCTGGATCGTAGTGACTTCCACTTTGATGGGAAGCTAAAACACTATGACCTCTGGTTTCAGGAAAAACCAACTGGCACTACTGAAATTGACTTCAACCTTAACTCTTCATTGATCCAGCTGAAAAATGTACTCTCTTATGGAGGTGAAAATTACATACCTGAGGATTACAGAGAAGAAGAGTTTAAAAACCTGAAACTCCATGGTGTATCCACAATGGTTTTTGATCAAAAGCTTAATCAGATAAAGGTGGATATCGATAAGATCGAAGCCGAAATGGAAGAGCATGGCGTACGCTTCGAGAATTTTTCAGGAAACATCTATGCTGATAGCAGCCGCCTCGAAGTAAGTGACTTTGGAGGCAAGGTGGGAAATTCACTGTTCACCTCAAACCTCACCTATTACTTAGGTGCAGATACACTTCATAAAGCTCATCAGTTTACTCTAAAAAGTCCAAAGCTTGATTTTGACCAGTTGTTCAGCTATGTCCCTCCTACTGAGGATTCGGTTACTCATATGGTTGATCATGAAGCTGGATTTAATGTCTTTGATCTTCCTTTCACCAATATGGATTTCAAATTTGATATAGGTGAAATGAACTACCACAAATATCTATTGGATGACTTTGTTCTTGAAGGTAGAATGCAATCCGACCATTACCTTTATATAGACACAATGTCTATGAAAGCAGCGGGTGGTGAAATGAGATTGAAAGGCTACTTTAATGGCTCCAATCCAGATACAATTTACTTTAGCCCAGATATGCAGCTTGAAAATATTGACCTGGACAAGCTATTGTTCAAGTTCGATAATTTCGGGCAAGATCAATTGATATCTGATAACCTTCATGGGCAATTGACAGGACGGGTCACAGGTGCTATTCACATGCACCCTGATCTGATACCCGCTATCGATCGTTCAGAGTTAGAAATGGATATAGAAGTATTAAACGGAAGCTTGAATAACTTCGCAGCTTTTGATGCCATGTCTGACTATTTCACCGACAAAAACCTGAACAATGTCCGTTTCGATACTTTGAAGAATACACTCAACTTAAAGAATGGGGACTTAAACATCCCTAGTATGAATATCAATACAACACTTGGCTATTTTGAAGTATCAGGAACACAAGGCCTTGATCAAAGCATAGAGTATTATCTGCGTATTCCATTAAAAGTGGTCGCCAAAGCCGGTATACAAAAGCTCTTTAGCAAGAAAGGGAAAGACAACTCTGACCAAGTGGATGAAATTCAATACAGGGATGAATCGAAACGTACCAAATTTGTCAATGTAAAAGTAATTGGCACAACCGATGACTACAAAGTTTCTTTGGGTAAAGAGAAAAAGAGGCGAAAGTCAAAGTAGGTGCTACCTCGTTTCGATTAAAGGCAATAGATAACTCAGGCGAATTCACCCCTGTTTCACCACATAATTCCAGCATTTCATATTTGTGATTACCAGTTACATACTTCAATCGTCTAACTTGCAGAGATGCCTAAAGGAATAAAAAGAAAGCACAGGAATTATTGGTGGTTAATTCTGCTATTCTTTTTTGATGCATTTTATACCTACTTCATACAACTCGTCACCTCCCCTGAAAGCACTAGAAATACAACTGCTATCTCAATTCCCTGGGAGGGTACCCTATTCTTGTTTTTCACTAGTTTGATCTCTTTGTACTGCGTGCTATTGGCAAAACGACTCATTAGTAAAAGGCCACAACGCATTGCATTTAAATACCTGAAAATCCTGTTTCTGAGCCTATTGATTTTCAGTGCTATAGTAGCTAGTCTTATGGTATCCATAGAATACCTCCTTGGACAGCAAAGAGATATCTATTATGTAATAGGCAATGCCATCATTTTTACTTTTCATCATTTCATAATCAGCAATGCATATACAGGGTACCTTTATTTAAAAGAATATAACGAGCTGGAACAGAGACTCACGATTACAGAAAAGGCCAAGACTGAGTTAGAGCTAAAAACACTTAGGCAACAAATGAACCCTCATTTTCTTTTTAACAATCTTAATACACTAACCTCTCTTATTGGCCCCGATCAACATGAAGCGCTGGACTTTACAAAAAGTCTCTCTTCAATCTACAGATATTTTACATCGAGCATTGGAGATGATTTGGTAGCCTTGTCCGATGAACTCGATTTTATTGAGCACTATTTCGAATTAATGAGACATAGGTTCGGTTCAGCATACGAATTAAAAACACACTCACCTTTGACAAATCCATCAGAGGTTCTGGTTGTACCTATGTCTCTGCAGGTAGTCATAGAAAACGTAATCAAACACAACAGTGGCGACAGAACCAAGCCCCTGATAGTTTATCTCAAAGTAACTGAACAGGAAATGCTAGTTAAAAATGAGGTTAGAGCAAAGTCTCTTCTGCCTCATGAATCAGGTAGTGGAACAGGCTTAAAAAACTTGAACGAAAGATGTCAACTAGCTATTGGAAGAAAATTAACATACGGAATTCAAGGAGATAATTTTATTGTGAAAATCCCTTTAATCAAAAGAGTTAGTGATGAGAATATTGATCATTGAAGATGAATTACCAGCAGCAAATCGACTCGTAGATTTGATACATATGTATGACAAGTCAATACAAGTTGTGGGGTTAGTAGATAGCAACAAAGCCCTTGTCTCCTGGGTTAAATCAAATAATCTGCCAGACCTTATATTTTCTGATATTGAATTATTAGATGGCCAGGTATTTCAAGCGTTGGACAATTTAGAACTATCTGTTCCAATAGTATTTACAACTGCCTATGAACAATATGCGCTTGAAGCTTTTGAAACCAATGGGATATCATACCTGTTAAAGCCTTTCGAATATGATGGTATTAAAAAGGCGATTGAAAAGTTTAAAATGCTTAAAAACCCCTATGTTCCCTCTAAAGAAATCATCCATGAAGTTCGAAGTCTACTGAATGCTCGTTCCAACAAGTATAAAACCAAACTACTTGTCAAAGTTGGTAATGGAGTATACTTGTTAGATATCAATGACATCACTTGTGTTGCCACTCAGAATGGGATTCCATATGCATACAAATCAAATGGAAAGAAACTACCACTTTCTGAACTAATTTCTGAGCTGGAAGAAACACTTAATCCACACACTTTTTATAGAATCAATCGGGGAGAAATCATAAACGTAAATTACATTGATAAAATAGAGCCTTACTTTAACGACCGCTTAGCAGTTCAAGTTAAGGGGTATTCAGAAAAGCTGATCATCAGCACCAGTAGAACTCCCGAATTTAGAAAATGGCTTAATGGCATATAGCCATTCTTTTTAGAATTCTTAAGCTCGAAAACCCCATGTTTCATCTACAAATACCCATGGTTGACTTTTTTAAGAAAGTCTTCCATTAAGTCACTCAGTACCTTGATCTTACTAAATACAAAAGACATGGATAAAGATCAAAAATTTCATACTGATAAGGAGTTAAGAATAAGAGTGATTCTTGCCCTATTATTAGCGGCTGCAGGAGTAGCCCTTGTTAACATATTCACTTATGAGTCGGTAAAAATTGGAATTGAAGGCCAACTCAATCATTTTCTCAGAGGGTTATTGTTTTCTATATTAGTACTAACAGGTGTGTGGGCAATACGCAAAAGGTTCCGTTCTAAGCCTGCAAACATTGACTTCCAGCTCTCAAATAAATGGTTTAGAAAGTTTCTACTCGGAATGGGACTAATCATTGTACCCATTATCATAACTGTGCTTATCTCTATCGCTTTTGGATGGGGAGGAATAAAAATAAATACATCAACATCACTACTCTGGGCATTATCGGTAGTATTAATTTCCACCTTATTAACCGATGCCCTACCAGAGGAAGTGCTTTTCAGAGGTTTCGTTTATTCAAGCTTAGGTATGAAATACAATAAGCTAATCAGTAGTATCCTCTCTATTGCCCTTTTCGCATTCTTTCCATTTGTTATGGTCTTTATTCAAGAAACCATCCTTGGGTATGAAGTCTATATAGGTGGCTCAGACAGAATCACAACTTCCTACTTTATAACAATGATTTTCTTTGGCAGCTTTATGCAATATCTAAGACTACTGACCAAATCGGCCTGGACAAGCATTGGATTTCATACAGTCTTTGTTTTCATGAACCAACTCATGGGTACTGAATCGAATAGTTTGATACAGATTACAGATACTGCAAGTGAATCTTCTATGCAAATAGTCCTTATCAGTCTTGTAATCATTGTTTTTGTAAGTCTGTTGATCTATCCACGTTTCGCTAAGAGACCTATTGGTTGGAAAACCTATGAAAAGGGCCTAATTGATTAACACAATAGCTGTCTCTTTTTTACTAAACCAACTTCACAAAATATTTTTCAACCCCTGTAATCAATGTATTCTTCTCGATATAAGTTATTCAGGGGTTTTATTCAAAATTTGAAGTATTTTAGAAGTTCATTAAAGTGCATTTTTTAGACTATAATTTAACACAGCCTTTAATTGAGCCTTTTCTTATCGGTACTCTACTGAGTTAGGTTAGTAGCTCACTATACAGGCATTTTTTAACCTTTATATAAAATGAAGAATTTCAGCACCTCTTTATTAATGGTTGTTTTATGCAGTTTTGTTTACCATCCATTATTTCCTCAAGTTCCTTTGCAAGGAAAGTTCAAACAACTGGATTCAGAATGGTCATCACCCGATGCTTTTAGAACAGCAATGGGAAGTTCAGGCCAGGATTACTGGCAACAGAAAGCTGACTATACAATAGACATTACTCTTGATGACAAGAACCAAAGACTATATGGCAAAGAGACCATAGTCTATCACAACAACTCTCCTCATACCCTGAAATATATATGGATACAACTCGATCAAAACGTGCGACAACGAGGAGCTTTATCTAGTATCAATAACTCATCAGAGTTCTCCGAAAATGTTACGATGAAGCAACTGAACTCAATACATAATAATTTTGATGGAGGCTTTAAACTGGATCATGTAAAAGATACGGACGGTAATGATTTAAATTTTACTATCAACCACACTATGATGAGGGTTGATCTACCGGAAGCCCTTTTACCAAATTCCAGAACTGAATTGAGTATTAAATGGTGGTATAACATTAATGATCGAACAAAAAACGGAGGGCGTTCCGGTTTAGAATATTTTAAGGATGATGGTAATTACCTTTATTCCATAGCTCAGTTTTATCCTCGGTTAGCCGTTTTTAGCCATAATGAGGGGTGGCAAAACCAGCAATTTTTAGGCGATGCTGAGTTCGCCTTGACCTTCGGAAACTTTGATGTGAGCATTACTGTCCCGGCAGATCATATTGTAGCTTCAACAGGAGAACTGCAAAACGTTCGGGAAGTACTTACGAATCAACAAATCAAGAGATTGGAAAAGGCCAGAACTTCTGATGTCCCTGTTCTTATTATAAATCAGAAAGAAGCAGAAACTACTGAGAAACAAAAATCATCAACTTCAAAAACATGGAGGTTCAAAGCTGAAAAAGTACGTGATTTTGCCTTTGCAAGCTCAAGGAAATTTATCTGGGATGCAATGGGAGTATCTATCGGTGATAAGAAAGTAATGGCCATGTCTTTCTATCCCAAAGAGGCAAACCCACTATGGGGTAAGTTTTCAACAGAAGTAGTTGCCCACACCTTAAAAGTTTATTCAAAATATGTTTTTGACTACCCATATCCTGTCGCTATTTCTGTAGAAGCAAATAATGGAGGTATGGAATACCCTATGATCTCCTTCAACGGTGTGAGGCCAGAGCCGGATGGCACTTATTCAGAAAGAACAAAATGGGGTATGATAGGAACCATAATTCATGAGGTAGGGCACAATTACTTTCCTATGATTATTAATTCTGATGAACGTAAATGGGCTTGGATGGATGAAGGACTAAACACTTTCATTATGGGAATAGCAGAAAGACAATGGGACTATGCCAATACAACCTGGATGGGTAACCCTTCTTCAATATTGAGCTACATGAGTGGAGACAAGGCACGAACCCGACCAATCATGACAAACCCTCAATCCATTTTTAGTATTGGTAGCAATGCGTATTTAAAAACAGCATCAGCCCTCACCATACTCCGCGAAACCATTATGGGACGAGAACTATTCGACTTTGCATTTAAAGAGTATGCCCGAAGGTGGAAATTTAAGCATCCAACTCCAGAAGATTTCTTCAGAACAATGGAAGATGCTTCTGCTGTAGATTTAGACTGGTTTTGGCGTGGTTGGTTCTACACGACTGACCATGTGGACATTGCTCTTGACCAGGTAAAACTTTACAAAATCAATACGTTCGATGATAACAGTAAAGAAGATATCCCATTGCTTAGTGTTACTCGGGACAAAGATTCAGGACAATCGAACGTGGAACAAAAAAAATCATTGAGAGACTTTTATTCGGACTATAAACCAGCAAGTGAATCAGAAAAGGCAAAAAAACAATATGAGGAATTCCTCAAAACGCTATCTAAAGAAGAGCAAACACTGGTTAAGCACAACTATAATTACTACGAACTACAGTTTTCTAATATAGGTGGGTTGGTAATGCCACTAATTATTGAGTTTCAATTTGAAGATGGGTCTAAAACCATAAAGAGAATTCCTGCCGAAATCTGGAGACATGATAACTATATGATAAAAAAAGTATTTCCATTTGAACAGAAAGTAATAAGCATTAAGCTGGATCCTTTCCATGAAATCGCTGATACGGATATGTCTAATAACGTTTGGTCTGGAAACCCTGATTTAGTAAAACTTAACATTACAAAAAGAACCAAGAGAAAAGGCAGCAACCCAATGCAAAAGCACTAAACTGTTGATTTTTTCGGTAAATAGCTGTTAATTCAGTCCAAAACACACACATATGAGTTCAATCACAATACCGACTGATACGGCCACAGACCGTATAAAATTGCCATTTACTTTTGATGTAGAAAAAATGAGAACTGAAGTGCAAGCTTTATGTTCAAAGGACTTCACTTATTATGATGTTATACCATTGAGAGCTCCTGCATATCAGGTTGACCCTTCACTACCTTTCCCTCCTCCTACAGATGATTATGCTGACGGCTCCTGGACTGACTGGTTGGATACGGAGGCAATGAAAGCTTCGCCATATCTTAAAGCTGTAGTAGACACTTTTCGTCAACACACGAAAGTCACTTTAGTGAGGCTATTAAGGCTCGAAGCCGGACAGGTTGTTGCGGAACATACTGACCCTACATTAGGGCTTCAAATTGAGAGGTCGGTAATAAGGCTTACTGTCCCTATTTACTCAGGAGAAGATGTTGAATTCTTCTTGAATGACACCATTGTCTCTATGGAGCCTGGAGAATGCTGGTATCTTCGTCTAACTGATCCACACAGGGTAGTGAACTCAGGGACTACAGATCGGATTAACTTGACAATTGATATGATACCTAATGAATGGATAAAGTCTATCATTCTGGAAAATCAATAATAGGATTTAGTATTTGTGATAGTTGTTTTAAAGAGCAACTCACATTCATAAATTTTCGAGTCATTCTCTATAAGTGGGGTAAGACTGCATTAATCAACATTTTTGATCTTAGAAAGTCTGAGCTTCGCATGATAACTCAATTATCATATATTAGTTGCAGTACAAATAGTCGAGAAGAATGACTGATCAATTTCATATACCTAGTATTGAGAGTAATGATGATTTCGTTTCTACTTTCTCAGAAGTAGCTCACCAAAAGCTTGAAATGGGTGGTATGCTACTTACCGACAGAATTAATGCGCTTAATTTTCGACTGAGAGAAAGTAGTCCTGGCTACAAAACCGATTGGCATATTGCTGGAGATCCTACTTTAATCATTGTTCAACAAGGAACTTTGAGAATTTCCTTACAGAATGGAGAAAGTCAGGACTTTTCATCAGGAGATATGTTTATCGCTAAAGACTATTTACCTCAAGGCATTGATCTGGACAAGACCAAACATGGGCATCGTGCTGAAGTAATTGGTGAACAAGTTTTCAGAGTTGTTCATATCAAACTAGGGTTTGTTTGAAGAGAATAGAAAAGATTTCAGTTTTGGGTAGCAACTTCCGAAACCTTTTCTAAAAGCTCATAAATCCTTTACTGTTACATAAAAGAACCCTATTGAATAAAGGGATTACTTTATAAGGGCAGACTAGTACCATGGCAATCAAGAAATTACTTAATGGCAAGTCTAAAAATAGCTAAGAATCAAAATGAAAATAGGCTAGTTGGTCTTCTTACCGGCATTTTTGCCATCAACCCATCTGCCTGCTCTCACTTCTCCGAGATAAGTAACAGTTTTACTTTTTTCATATTGACGAACAGCAAACTCCATTTCTGCTTTTGTGTCTCGTCTTATTTTTACTCCCGTGCTCGAGCCTTTGCTTCTTACTTCGAGATAATACCCCTCTTTTAAGGTAGGTGGTTTAGTTGCCGGTCTTCCCTTTTTCTCCATCTATATTGTTTATTCACATGAACATTGCGCCAAAGCTACATTAGTTTTGGTGCTATGGCGCAAAAGGTAATAAAATTTAGGTTCAGATCATTATCAGAATCAATAATCTTGAAAGAAGAATTGATTTTGATACTATTAAAGTATGTTTAGAGCTTTAGTGCTTCCTAGTGTATCTATTATATCACCCCTTAATCGCAAAGTGGATATCTGTAATCAAATCTTTAACAGCAACTTCCTGAGGATTATTGACATACATTTCAAAAGGGTGAATTCCCTTTAACATTTTGAACTCTTTGTTTCTTTGCATAGTATACAGAGTACTCCAGGCATTCCCTAAATGTTCGTAGGCTCCTACATGGCGCATCACATAAACTTTAGTTGCAGGAATTTCTGATGCAATGAAGTTAGAAGGAACATTGGAAGGAATACTCTTTACTCCTACGCAAGCTGTATACTCCACTTGTTCTTTGACCATATCCCATTTATGATAGATAGAATAGGCTGCACCAGCTGCAATTTCCTGATTTTCTTTCATGTACTCTTCCAGTTTGCCAAAATCGGCCATCATCTTTGGTCCAATTTCTTGCATTCCGCACTTGGTTTTTATTCCTATGTATTTGGCTGCCGAAAAATCTGAAACACCTCTAAACTCAAGTTTCGAATCTATCTCTCCCTTTTCAATATGCTCTTTAAGCATGCTCAACCCTCTGTCATAGTCCATTCCAACAAAGGCCTCCATTTGCTTTTTCATCCAGAACATAAAGAAAGGCAAGCTACTTGCCATTGTCCAGGTCACCTGAATACCATCTTTAACTGGCTTAAAGTAAAAACTGACATTGGCTTTAGACTTCCAAGGCTTTAAAAAGGTTAGGTCGTAATCTATGTGCTCATTCTCTTTCTCATTAAGAACGGTCATATTACCGGCTCCCACTCTATTTCCTTCCCATTCATAGTATTTAGAGTCCTCTCTTACTGTTACTTTAGCTTCGGGTTCCATAATCAACCATGGAGACCAGGCTTGCCAATTATTAAAATCATTTAGGGTGGAAAAAATCTTTTCTACCGGTGCATTGATCACTACAGATCGGCTAATATTCATCTTAGGCATGATTAAAAAGTTTTAGTGCATAGTATTATGAAAATTAATGAATTCAGAAGAATTCATAAAATGACATGGTCGACTATTGCATAAAAGTGAAAGGTGACCTGGCTTGAAACCCGACCACCTTGATCTATATAATACAATAACCAATTAGTCAACCGTGATTGTATTCCTTCCAATAGGACGTTCAAATCTACGAGCAATACAGAGCTGCTTTCAAATAAGAAGGCCAAGCTCATCACAAATGCCAATCTGCTATTAGGAAAATTAAACCTATCTATTAGATAGTACGCCCTAATAGCATAAAACGCTGCTTGTGCCATTCATTTAATGATAGTCTAAGTGCAAAACTCTTATAACTACCGGGCCTAGCAACTTCCCATCTTTTGTCTCAGCAGCAACATCATTAACGTATAATTTCTTTCCATCAGGACTAAAAGCAAGGTCATTTGGGAATGTGAAAGTTGCTTCTTCTGCACTCCCATCTTTGTTTCCTCTTTGACCAGATCCTGCCAACAACTCAACATTACCTTTCAAATCGACTGTATACACTTGGTGTGCCCCTCTGGCCAATACATAAAACAACCCATCTCTATATACCAAATGGCCATTATTGTTTCCAGGAAGTGTAGCCAAAACAGAAACATTACCCTCCTTGTCTATCTTCACTACATCACCACTTGAAAAGTTGGCTGTATAGAGATTACCTTCATCATCCATTTCAAGTCCATTAGGACACCTAAGTAAATTGCTTTGAGCAAAGATTTTAGATGTACCATCAGCATCGACTTTCTGTATACTCCCATTGCCGCAATTCGCGACAAAGAGGGCATCATTTGTTTTCACTAATCCAACGGGAGAAAAGAAACCTTCGGTGGAAAAATCACTCACTTGTCCCTGAGCATCAACTACACTAATTTTCCTTCCACTTACATTGCTTTGATAGAATTTCCCATCAGGACCAATATCATTACCTGATGCCCCATTGAACCCTTTGGCGAAAACTGAAACTACTCCTTCTGGAGTCACCTTATACACTTCTGCTCCCCCCGCCTTATTCAAATAAAGACCAAAATTGCTCATATAGATATTTCCATCTTTATCTACTTCCATACCCCCACTTCCCGCCTGAATAGGCTCGGTAAGAGTGCTTACCTTTATGACTTTTGGTTTTTGTGCCTTAGCATAAAAAGGCAGTATTGCTAATAGCATTGTTATTAAGAGTGATGCTCGCATAACGAAAACTGGTTTGAAGAATGTATGATACAATAACAACCAAATTGGAAGAAACACCTGATCAACGAATACATTATTAGCAATTCAAAACGAAAAATCACATAATCATGTGATACTGATCCAAGTAGGGGTTATAAATCAATAATGGTTTGAATAGAAGAAGTAAGTCTCCATCTTTAAGGATATATGGAAGCATCGGCAAATGGTAACATTCTGAAAGAACTGGTGGTTGTAAAAATGCCGTTTGGTAAGTACAAGGGAAAAACACTTTGTGATCTCCCCGTTTCATACCTTGAGTGGTTTGCTTCAAAGGGTTTTCCAAATGGAAAGCTTGGAATGCAGTTGTCCACGATTTATGAAATCAAAGTAAATGGCTTAGATCACTTACTTGACCCTATTAAAAAATCAATTTACCGCACCCAGTACTAACTTCATCATTGGGCCAATTTTGTTCGGCTCCAGCCACCTGGTAACAAGAACCAGATCGTTCTTTTTATCTATTACAATATAGTTCCCACCAAAACCCGCAGCGTAGTATATAGACTCATCTTCTACATCTCTCCACTTTCTGGGACCTCTATTGAGCCACCACATGTACCCATAGCTTGCCATTGGCTCTGAAGAAACCTGAACTGCATTGACCCATTCTTTGGAAATCAACTGATTCCCATTCCAGTTTCCATCATTCAGAAACAACAGTCCAAACCTCGCATGATCCAGCGCACTAATAAACACTCCTCCGCCTGAGTGTCCTCCACCAGTAACTGACTGCATTTTAACGCCATCCACATTTACCCATGCATGGTCATAACCAAACCAGCGCCATGTAGTTGAAGCTCCAATTGGATCCATTATGTGCTGCTTCAAAATCTGAGGAAGGGGTTTTCTCCAAACTTGTAATAGCGAATACGCAAGTACATTTACCCTAACATCATTATATTCCATAACGGTACCTGGTTCCACTGGCTTTTTAAACCTCCAATCATCAATCCCTCCACTCCTTGGAGGACGGTCAGCCCAATCCTTTAAACCAAAGAGTTCACCAGACCATGCAGAAGATTGGTTTAGCAGCATATGCCAATCGATTTTACCATTATGAGCTCCGTTAAAAGTACCGTCCCATACATAATCAGCAACCTTATCCTTAACATTTCTGACTAGTTCTTTATCCAACGCTAACCCAGCTATTGTAGAGAGGTAACTTTTAGTAACGCTGTGAGTCATATCAACTCTGTTTACATCTCCCCACTGGGCTACTATGTATCCGTCCTTAATAATAACGCCTGCAGGCCCACCTCTTTCTCTCATAGGTCCTAGCACCTCGTGAAATGGCTCTCTTCTAAACCCGATAAGTGATGCTACTCTGGAATCTTTAGAGCCACTATATTCGTTCTCTTCAGCATATTTCACTGCTTCATTCAGCTTTTGAGCGTTTAAACCCAATGATTGAGGCCTGCGAACTTCCCAGTTTCCTCTTGGGGGAAAATAAGTCTGAGAATAGCTATCAAATGTAGAATTGATGCATAGAACAAGAACTAACAATCTGAGATAATTCATAGCATAAAGGTTTGAAGCGAGATAGGGAGTTAAAAGAACTTTTTCAAGTAAGCTTTTATGAATGGAGGAAAATAAGAAAGGAGGCCATGACACCTCCTTTCTACCTAATCAAAAACATGACTTTTGATCACGTTCTGAAATTCTTGTTTCTATCCACCGCAAAGTTAGCATTCAATTTATTTAAGTAAAGTTTACATAACATAATTTTAAATAAAGATGCTTCCTCACGATTAGAATATATACCTGATGCCAAGTTGAATTTGCCATCTTGAAAGTAGGCTAAAGCTATCTACAAATGTTTCGCGTTGATTGGTTTGGAATGTATAGGTTGGTTCCAATGTGTTAGGATCGACAGAAATTGAGATTGGCTGTGTATTTCTTGGGTTCTGTCTTACTCCCCAATTAGAATTCAATAAGTTTCCAACATTCAATACATCAACTGAAAACTGAAGTGTTCGGTCATTCGCTAGTTTCAGGTCTTGTAAAACTCTCATATCCCATCTTCCATACCAAGGGCTCAATGCGGCATTTCTTTCAGCATACTGCCCTCTTCTTCCACTCAAATATGGATCTTGATTAATAAAATTATTGAAAGCTGATCTCTGAATTCCCTGAAGAAGTTGGTTTCCTACAAATGTGTAGTCAAATAACTCCTGAGCATGTGGCACATAAATTAAGTCATTTATTGCCGACCCATCTCCATTGGCGTCACCAGAATAAGTATAACTGTATCGTCCTCCTTCAGCATATTCAGCAAAAAGTGAAATAGTAGTTTTCCATTTCGATCCGTACTCAAAAGCCTTGTTCGCTGTAGCTACAAACCTGTGCTTATTACCATACAGAGATGGACTCAATGCTGCTGTGTTCACGTTATTAACAGCTGCATTTCTCTCAAATGCATCTCCAGATATCTCCGCCTCAATAGAGCTGATATCTTTAGCATCCAGATAGTTATAACCAATTGTAGCATAAATTCCATTCTTGAATTGTTTCTTAACCTCAATGGTCCAATTAATACTTCTTCCAGCATTTTCACTCGTAAATACATAAGCATTCTGACCAATTCCTCCAAAAGGGTCAACTGCCTTGTCTGCATCTAGATAATAAGCTCTGTTATCTACCCCTGACAACGTACCTGTTGGTGTTCTCAAACCAAAGTTTCTAACCATCATAGCATTAATATCTTTGGTATATATCAAGTCAGTGGTTACAAACCATCCATCACCAAACGATCTGTCATATCCAATATTTGTTCTCCAAACCTGAGGAAACTGAAAATCTCTATCTGTAATGGTATAGAAGAAGAAATCCGGATTGGCCACCTGATTACCCAACCACACGAATGGAAACCTTCCGGTAAACAGACCAGAACCTCCTCTAAGCTGGAAAGACTGATCCCCATTCACATCCCAGTTGAATCCAATTCTAGGAGAAAACAATAACTTATCAGTAGGTAGATCAGTATGGTTAAATTGAACCTCTTGATTATTCTCATCAAAGTAAGTCACACTTGGTGCATATGTTCCTCCGAAAATACCATTGGCAGGATCTAATAAACCTCCCTTTCTATCAATGTTCTCTTGAATCTTTTTATCAGTATCAAAAAATAAAGGTTTATCAACTCTCAGGCCGTAAGTCAAAGTCATTCTATCATTTAAAGCCCATTTATCCTGAACATAAAGCGCCACTTGTCCAACATTAGTCTCAGCTAATGCCCATCCATTGTTGGCATTATTGTTAGCAAAAGTAGTTCTAGCGTGATCAACAATTGGGTCCATACTTCCTGCATTAACAAAAGCAAGGAATGAAGCCACGTTGTCAAAACCAGGTCCGAAAGTTCCTCCGGGATAAGGGACTCCAAACGGTTCGTATACTCCTAGGTTAAATGAATTATCAAACTGAAACTTTTCAAATGAAGTACCTATGGTTATGGTATGGTCACCTTTGTAGATTTCGAAATTGTCTGTGAACTGAAATACACTTTGATCAAGCCTGTTGTTAATAGAGAATGGCTCATGTCCGGCTACGATATAGCGAGAGCCAGCTTGAAGTATATTCAATACCGGAAATGGAGTACTAAATGGGTCTCGACTGTCTTTAAACTTGGTAAACCCTATTTGCAGCTTATTAGAATAGCTGCTACTTAGAAGAGACCTTAACTCCAATATTCCAGAATGAATTTTGTTATTAATTCTGTACCCTGAATTGAAAAACTGCAAAGTAATGGCATCGGGACCCCTTCTACCGATTGCCGATGGATGCGCATTTTGCTCTCTGAAAGCATCAAGAAAATTATACGTTGCGGTTAAAGAGTGCTTATCACTTATATTCCAATCAATCTTAATTATTCCCTTCTGGTTATCCGTATCATGCGTATAACCTTCAAAAGCACCTGTTTCGTATCCAAATCTAGACCTTAAAATATCACTTACAGCTTGCAAGTCATCAGCGGTTACCCTCGAAATATTATCTCCTGTTAAACCTGGTCTGGAAGCTCTGAAATTAGAACCTAAATCTTCTCTTCGTTCCAATTCAAAATTGGCAAAAAAGAAAAGCTTGTCCTTAATGATTGGTCCTCCAACACTAAAACCAGCCTGAAATTGCGTAAGGTCTGGAACAAAAACCTCATTACCGCTCACTTTTCCTCCAGTTAAGTCCTGATTTCTGTAAAAAGCAAAAGCTGTTCCTTTAAATGTATTTGTTCCACTCTTTGTCACGGCATTAACGGCAGCTCCAGTAAACCCTGCCTGAGTCACATCATAAGGAGCAAGAGACACCTGAATCTGGTCAATGGCATCTAGTGAGATTGGTTGTGCATTTGATTGCCCACCAGGGGTAGCCGCATCTAAACCAAAAGGGTTATTGAAGATTGAACCATCCAGTGAAAAATTGTTGAATTGATCGTTTCTACCTCCGAAAGAATTACCATCGGAAGAAGGGGTGATTTTATAGATATCGGCCGCAGATCTGCTAATAGTCGGTATCTTGATCAATTGATCGTTACCAATTACTGTCGCAGCACCTGTCCTATCGGAATTTATTTCAACTGAACCAGCAGTTACCACAACATCCTCCAGATTGGTGGCACTTTCCTTCATTTCAAAATTGACCGTCTGGTTCTTGCCCAAGGTTAACATAAAACCCTGTTTTGTTTGAGATTCAAAACCTACAAAACTAGCTTCTACCTTATATGGACCTCCTATCCGAAGATTGGGAATATTGTATCGTCCATTTGAACGAGTTACTACACCATACTTAGTCCCTGTTGGTTGATGTGTAGCCAGAATCGTGGCACCTGGTAAAGGATCACCATTCGTGTCCAAAACGGTTCCACTCATTGAAGAAGTGGTTACCTGTGCGTTTATTGAACTCAAACTTATAAGCATTAGTACTGCTAAGCCCGAGCATAGTCGTAGTATTTGTTTCATGTGACTTGATTAGATTGATATGCTTTAAAACACTAAAGTAACAGTGTTAACCTTATCATAATAGTAAATTAATGGTATTGCCTGACTTTAAAGGTTCCCTTTGAAGTGGTTAGAGAACAATTAATCTATTTCATTCATTAAATGTTTGCCAGGTGACATTTGTAAATTCCTGACTATACAGCACTATTTTTTGTTTTAAATCCTATTGCAGTATCTTGATTGCAATGAGAGTTTTTTCAACCACCCTGGAACAATTAAATTGGAATATCTGGAGCTACCATCTTCCAGTAAGCCCTGAAATCACAGAAGAAATGTCAAGCGAAACGCATAGACGCATTAAGTGCATTCTTAATAACACCTTGGAAATACATTGTGCCTTGATGCCTTTAGACGAAGGGAGTTATATCCTCATCAATCAAAAAGTCAGAAAAAAGCTAGGTATATCCATTGGAGATTCCGTTTCAGTGAGTATCGAAAAGGATACTTCTGAATATGGAATACCAATGCCGGAAAGTTTTATGACACTTCTGGATCAGGATGAAATTGGAAATAAGCATTTTCATGCTTTGACACCTGGAAAGCAAAGAAGCCTCATTTATATAGTAAACAAGGTTAAAAACATAGACAAGCAAATCAACAAGGGACTGGCCATTTTGGAGCATCTCTCAGATGTACAAGGCAAGCTGGACTTTAAAATGCTAAACGAAAAGATTAAGGAGTATAATCAGAGAGATCGCCCTATGTAGTTACTTTTGTTTTGTAATAACAATTAAATACAAATTAATATTTTGAATTGAAACAATAATCAGTCTTTTGTTTTGTAATCACGTGTATTATCGGTAATTTCTATACCCTTTCCATACAGAAATCAACATTAATACACGAACTTATGAATTTCACAGGCGTAAAAGCACCAGAACCAGCAAAAACGGTTACACAATACCGTCCAGTCACCGATTACATGACTACTGAGGTTATTACCTTCCACCCAGATCAGAGCATAGCAGATGCAATGGATACATTTCTCGAATTGAGGATTTCAGGAGCTCCGGTAGTAGATGATCAAGGAAAAATCATTGGAATACTTTCCGAGATAGATTGCCTGAAGATTATGGTAGATGAGGCATATCACAACCTACCTCACGGAAGAATAAGCGTAGAAAAGTATATGAGTAACCAAGTAGCTACGGTGTCGATGACAGCAGATGTATTGGACGTGGCTTCTAAGTTTCTAAGAACCCACTTCAGGAGGTTCCCTGTGGTTGATCACAATGGAAAGCTTGTTGGGCAGGTAAGTCGAAGAGATATATTAAAAGCCACAAGAGACTTGAAGACTTCCACGTGGTAAGCATAAAGAGCACTCCGTTGACCTTAGTCGCTTGTAAAGTAATTTTTCAGCCAAAAACCCAATTCAAGCGACAAACTGACTTCCTTTCTACCTTAACATCAGAAATCAACTGAGGCTTAATTGGTGAAAAACTGTTATAGCCCGAAGATAAACTTTGTCAACCTCTCATTCTGGTTTAATATTGCAGTGTTGTGATATTACATTTGGAGGTTATGCAGTTAAGAGTCATTTACATCATTCTTTTTCTAATAGGAAATAGTTACGCACTCCATATTCATTCTCAAACAATCGTCTATCATGTTTACTCGGAAGGAGTTATGGTTGGTGAAATGAGTGTAGTACGTGAGGTTAATGATGAGAGTATTAAAATACAAACTAATACCTCCTTACGGTTAAAAGCTGATACAAGCTATTCTAAAGAGCTATTTACGGAATCGATTTATATGAACAATCGGTTACTTATTGGAGAGTCATTAACAAAAACAAACGGGGCATTAGAATCATCAATTATAGCTGTTCTTAAAGGTGGAGTTTATCAAGTTGATATAGATGGAAACAAATCAACGATTAAAAAAAATGATTTAGTAGCAATGGATTTTTACTATTTCGAATCCCCAGTCGATACCCAAAAAGTCTATTCTTTAACTGAAGGAAAAACTATTAACCTTTTAAAGAAAGAAAAAGATAATTACATATCTGATCATAAAAACGGAGTACGGCATTATCTATATAAAAATGGTATTCTCGAGTCTTTCAAGTGGGTAATTAAGAAAACCACATTGAATTTTAAGTTGGTTGAATAAAGTCAGATTTCATAACTCTTTCAATCCAAGCAGCTTACCAATATTGGTAAATATTTTAGTTAATTTTTTCACTCTGATGTTTGCAAATCAAAATCAAGACACTACTTTTGCATCACCTTAAATGAAAGGGACATTTATAAAATATTGGAGCGGTAGTTCAGCTGGTTAGAATGCCTGCCTGTCACGCAGGAGGTCGCGGGTTCGAGTCCCGTCCGTTCCGCTTAAAGCCTTAGAGAAATCTAAGGCTTTTTTATTTTTCATGGAGGTTGTTTTGACCTGTCAATGCTCGTTCAATACTCACCCCTATCCATTCCCATTAGCACGCTTCATGATCTTTTTCACAACCCCGCTTTAATTAGAAACTCCCCCGTTATTGCAGTAGCTACAAAACACTGTCTATTCGAAACATAGTTCAGCCATTATGATAATTCTTACTAGTTGGTATTTTTTACCCTAAGGAAAGATCATAGTTGAAGGTTAACCCCTGAATTTTTCAAACTACGTTCAACTAGTAATAAGTGTACATAATCGGATATAGAAGTAGTTCATCATCAAAAGCATAAGGCTCATTACATCAAACTAGTAATTGAACATTCTAATTCATCTGATGAGAAAACTTTCCTTAAAATCACTTTTCAATAAATCTTTAATCAAATGAATTTAGGTATAGGATCCAGAGTCAGGCATAAGGAATTGGGTGTTGGAGTTATTGTTCAAGTAAGTGCTGAACTCTTTATAGTAACATTTGTCAATTATGGTGTTCGAGAAATAGCAAGGCTATATGCAGAGGGTGAGCTAGAAGTTCTAGAAGAAGCTCCACCCATTAAAGATATTGTGAGCTTGGAAACTATTGAAACCGTAATACAGAATATTATAGGAAGGGTTACAGATGAGATAGAATTAGTAGACCTAGCGGGTAAGTGGGAAGGTGGAACACTCATATTTCAACCGGGAAACGCTGAGCTAAAGCCATACGAGTTACCTATTGATACCTTTTTTCACAAGATTGTTATGATCAGGGATCGATTACGGGTAATGGAGCAAAGGATAAACAGTTCTAGGCTCACTGATGAAGAAAAAGTAAACCTTCAGCAATATATTACAAGGATTTATGGCAGCTTGACCTCTTTCAATGTACTATTTACAAGCAAACAAGAAGGGTTTGTAGGTTGTACAAGTAAATGATATATACAATACCTCCTCAAAAAACAAAAGCCACCCTTCCGGTGGCTTTTTCGTTAGGCTATTACTTACTAACAGCCATCACTAACAACATATACTTTTACCTACTCATCTAATTACACTCTAAGCTAAGAAGCCATTACCATTCTTGACATATTTCTTGATTCGTAACACACCGCTTCGTCATATATAGCTTCCAACAACTGTATTCTACTAAAACCAGCCTCTTCAACTTCCGGAAGCTCTCTGTTAAAGACTGGAGCTAGTAGGTCGATGAACTTCCCAATAGGTCTGGAAGCAATTTCTGTTGGCGAATAAAAACCCGTTCTGAATAATATTTCACATATGGCATGATCACCTATTAGCCCAAACAAGCACTGATAATTCTTTAAGTAATATGGTACTTCCTGCCCTCCAAACACAGTATAATTCTCCCAATTGAAGTCAGGGTTTTTAGCCTTAAAATCTTGAATGTGTTTATATTCTTTATTCATAACGTGTAGGTGATATAAAGTTTCCTTATCGAATCCAGCACAAATACAAAGACCACACAGGTCTGCACTTTATGACAAAGTCATTTAATAAATAAGCGTATGTATTAGGTTAAAGCTGGAATTATCGCTGGATATGCTTTTCAAAATTTGAAAAGCAATATTTCTAGCGCAGCTCTATTTGTTTGAGGTATCCGAAAGGATATCCAAGGTTAGCTATTACAATAATCACTTGCGTAATAATTGTTCTGAACGACTCTATTTTAGTTCCGAAAGAAAGGTTTTCCATTCATAAAATGATAAAAAGGCATCTCAGATCATTTAAAGGCCTATTAACAAACAGCTAGACTGAATGGATCTAGGAAAACAAAGAAGAGCTCCGACTATATAGCCTTCCTATGAACTGTATCCATAAAAGTTATTGTGAAACGGGCACCACCATCTTTGGAATACATAACTTCTCCATACAACTGCTTACTCAGGCGCCTGACGAGCTTCAAACCCAGGCTTTTCAACTTGGCAAATTCAAAATGTTCTGGTAGACCTTTTCCATTATCACTAACAGTAAGGCAATATTGACCATTATCAACTGAGTCTAGTTGTACATTCAACCTTGCCTCTTCACTTCCATCATAAGCATATTTGAAGGCATTAGATATGAGTTCATTTAGAATCAACCCTAGCGGAATAGCTGTGTCGATATCAAACTGGGTATTCCCATTAACGTTTACTGTTGTATTTACTTTTTTAGATAATAGATACACTCCAATCAGTTCCTTAATCAGTTGTTCCACATAATCACCAAAGTCAATACTTACCAAGCCTTCATTCTGATATAGTTTTTGATGAATCAAGGCCATAGCCTTTACCCTACTCTGGCCTTCTATAAAAGTTGCTAACGTTCTTTCATCTTCGATTTCTCGTGTCTGAAGGTCCAGCAAGCTTGAAACCACTTGTAAATTGTTTTTTACGCGATGATGAATTTCTTTCAGTAACAGCTCAATGTTTTCATTTCTGGATCGCAATTCATCTCTTTGTCGACTGACCTCATTGTTAGAAAGCTGCAATTCCTGTGTACGCTCCTTTACTTTTAGGACCAACCTTTCTTTATTCCTTTGTTCTATACCAAGTAATTCTTGCTGAACCCTATTCTTTTCCTTTTGCAGTAATTTCACTCTATAGGCCAATGCCAATGAAAACACAATCATCTCGATTAAAGACCCCAACAAATACCCATATCGAGTAAAAAAATTATATGGTACCCCTCCTATGTTCACTAAGGCAATCATAGCTAACCCAAACAAATACCCTGTCATGGCCAACACATAGAACTTCGCCAATTTGTGTTTTCTAGTCAAAAAGTAAATACCCACTCCAAAGAGTATTAGCATGGTGGGCATGCCAGACAGAACCAGGAGATGGTAAAACCTAATATCTATAACAACCAGAATTGATAGGACAACATACCATATAGCAACAGCTTTTAGCACTTTATCGAACTTTGGTAGATTAAGCCTGGTTTGTAAGAGTTCTCTACTAAAGAGAAAGATAAATGTACCTGTTAAGGTAATACTAAGGTGCAAGTCATAATGCAACCAAGGAGCCCTTATCACATAAAGTGAAAAACCACTGTATAGAAATGAAAAAGTGATAAAACAAAAGCTATAGCAACAGTAATACAGATATACTTTTTGCCTTAATGAAAGAAGCAGAAAGAAATTGTATAGAAAGATTGCAATTGCGGCTCCAAAAAAGAACCAATAGCCAACGATATGAAGCTGTTCTTTTAGAAGAAACCTGTCAGGAGATTCAATAGATATACCAAGGGAAAGCCTAAACTTAGAGTTAAGTCTTAAATAAATTGTTTTAGAGGTATTAGCTTCAAGATTAACAAGAAAAACTGGTGCTCTGTTCTCGACCTCACGAGCACCTATTTCCACTGAAAGCCCACTATGCTCTTCATACCATGAACTATCCTTTACATAGTAAATGGATGCTCTTTCCATGTAAACTTCATCGAACCTGACCACCTTGCTAAATGATTGGTCGGTATCATTTTCAATTCTAAAAGCAAACCAATAAACTCCATCTGTAGAAGGAATATCGAACCTCCCCGGTATTACATCATCAATTGATCTTTCAGCAACTTCATTAATTGTATATGAACCTAAACTATCTCTGATAAAAGCGATTTTAAAGGAATCAACCTCTATTTCATCTTCCACATTATAAGATGGTATCTGTTTTGGGTTCTGAACCGTTTGGTTCTGATTAACCTCATTGCTAAGTGAGGTGGTCAGGGAGCCCATTGCTGATAAACTTGCCATAGACAACAGAATCAACCCAACAACATGGCTCAAATAACGAAGTGTGTGCGAGAATTTTCTCAAGTGCGTATATTCAGGTCTAAGCGGCTGAAAATACACAGAAAACCCAAAACAAATATTATCTAAATACAAAAAAAGACACCTTGTATGTCTTTTTTTGTAATCAACCTGAATAAGCTCTAAAAGCTAGTTTTTATAAGCATTTATAATTTCTACCATCTGAGTCTGGACAGACTGACTATCATAGTCTTCTGACCTGATCAACTCATCTCCTAGGTCAAAGATTCTTTTGTACATCATTTTGTTATCAACTCTACGCTTAAAAGCAAGTGGTTCTTTATATCCATAAACCAAATCCCATGCTTTGCGAACATCAGACCAATATTGCTCATTTTTATTCCACCACTCCTGAGCTGCTTTGCATTTGTCATTGTCTACTCTTTTGTAAGTGTTCCACCCTTTCTCTTCTGCCAGGAGTACATCCCCTTTATCAGCTTCTCTAATCACTTTATCGTTGTCTTGTTCATGAACCCAGCCATCATCAGTCAATTCGTGACGGTTAGTTCTTACCATAACATTGTAATCTTTCCTTTTCGAAGCTTCTCTCCTTGGTAAGGGAGAATCTGTAGTGTTCTCCCAAAAATGACGTCCGTCAACATGAACCCAGCTTGCCGAACCCTCATACCTCGGACTATCATCAACCTGAAATACTTTTTGAGTCCACTGTCCCTTTACGTCCCTTTTGGTTAATTCAATATGTTTCCATTTACGGTCTTTATCATAGATGTGAAATGAGGTATTCTGATATAACCAATCTTGTCTCCAATGCTTCACAATCATATCATCTCCTACAATCAAAAGGTGCTGCAAAGAAACTTTATCTTTCTTGTCATCCACTAACTGAACCCACTCCAGAGCCTTTGCATTATAGTTCTTATGGAACTCATAGCTCTTATCCGGAGCAAATGTTTCGGAAAAGTTAAAAGCGACCTCATAGCAACCACACATTGTTTTGATTGCTTCCTTATCTTGTTTTTTTCTGCTTTGTGTCTTAGCACTAATTGTAATAAGACAGAGCGCAACTATTATTACATTCTTCATCTTGTATTTCTTATTCTTTAGATTATTAATAAGGGTACCAATGGCTTCATGTTATCCATTAGTTTCTAAAGCCATGTGTACTTCAAACATCAACAAGGCTTCAGTTAAGGTTTCTTTAAATTGATCGAGTTGATACTCATCAAAGCAGAATTGAATATCAGGGTGGCATGTTTTCAGTATCACTCTTCTTTTGTTCTGAGGAAACCTGACAGCACTATTCCTGAAGCTAACCTCAAGTGTATTTGACACGAACACCTTAAAATCCTGTTGATTGAACCCGCATAAAATGTTTTTATAGTGAAGCCCTATTCTTCTACAACAAAGACATGTAGTAACATTTATACCATCCTTTTCAAGAAGGATCTTATGATTACATCTGCTCATAATCGAAACAGTCTTTAATTATTACTTAGAATCGTTCTTAATAACAACAAAGGTATGCTACATGCACACTGCAAAAAATCGCTAGTAATAGTATAAGGCCACTACTATTGGTAGTAGAAAGGCTATTAGAAGTAGTTAATGTCTAACCCATTTTTTTGACAGCATAGGCTATAAGCTCAGCAGGAGATTTAAATCGAAGCTTCTTTAGAATATTCTTTCTATGCGAGTTAATGGTGTGAATACTCAGGTTTAATTTGTCAGCCATTTCGCTTGAAGGAATTCCTTTCCCTATCATTTGAACAATTTGTAACTCTCTTTCTGACAAATCCACAGTCATGGCAGTATCATGGTCTGCCATCACATCAATGATCTTTCTGCAATAGAATCTACCTCCTTTGGTTATAGTGTCAATAGTCAATTGAATTTCCTGGAGTGAACACTTTTTAGTTAAAAACCCTTCTACACCGAGGGCTATTCTTCTCTTAATCTCAATAGTATCATCGTCTTCTGATATGATAAGCACCTTAAGGTTTGAAAATTTCCGTTTGACCTCTTTTAGTATATCCGCACTAACTACGTATTCACCAACGTACTCAAGGATAAGTAAATCGTGTTCTGAATTAAGTTGTGGAATTAACTGTCTTTCGGTGTTGAGTATGTCAATAGAATAAGGTGCCGAGATATTCTTCAACACGGTCTCTATTCCCACACTCGATAAAAACTGAGAATCGTAGATAGCTACTTTCAAAGATTATTCTTATTTAGACTCATTACAGATAGCGCAAAATAAGATATATTTTGGCTAACAAAAAAGGAGCTACCCTAAATAGCTCCTTTTTATTTGTCTCAATACTTTCTTCTAATTGCCCTTCTCTAAGAATCGCGTGGCTAAAGTCCAATCTTTTATTTCCTGATCAGACATGTAATGCATACCATCTGCTGGTGCAGAACTCAGTGTATAAAAGTAAAAATCAGGGCCGAAATTGTTTCCTAACATCTGCCTGAAATATTTCAACTGATACTGATGTGCAGGATGATCTTTCGGCAGTTTATCACCAGTTACATCATCTCCAGCCCAGGAATGCACTCCGAGTTTTGCCCCTTTAACTATTGTTCTCTCCACCCCAGAGGCAAACAGGTCAACTCCTCCTGAAGCAATATGACTGTCTGCCAATACTTTGGTATTCAGGCCCGCTTCTCTTAGAATTCTACCCGTATGCATATTTACCTCATCGTTAATTGACCCTCTGACATTTTCCATAACAATGGTTTTCACATTGGGATGATAATCTATTATATCCTTTAGCTGATGGTAGGTGATTGTTCCTAAGGTTCCGGAAAGAAAAGCCTTATCCCCTTCAATTTTAAAAGTGCTTGTTCCAGCACCCATTACCGACTCATCCGCTTCAACTTCTATGACATACTCTTCTGACTCACCCTTAAGGGTGCCACTAATTTTCACTTCAAAGTCAGAATTTATTGAAACATTCATCTTTCCATCAGCAATAGGTTTTGGCTGTACATCATCTCCTCCTTCTACAATATTACCTGTCATATAAAGTGCCTCTGCCGTGAACTCTTTTTTATCCATCAACTTGGCATCAAAAGGAATCATCAGGTTGTGCTTTAATTCATTAAATGAAACAATTAGAATTAGCTCCTCACCTTCTTGTTCCGGGAAAAAGAAATCAATGGTATATCGTTCATCATTGACCTTCACAAAGGTTTTTTGAATTGCAACCATCTGAGCGTTGACTACAGAATCCACATTGGCTAACGTTATGAATGACTCTTCAAACTCTGGCCAGCATTTACCTTCATACCAGTAACCATTGCTTTCAATACATCTGCTTTGAGTATTGACTTTTGCCAGTTTCTTCGGAGAATTGCAGCTCCAGACTGCAAGTAAAATACAGATTACCGCAACTCCCGAAAAAACCGTATTAGAGGACCTTCTATTCATCTCTTCGCTTAAAAACAAACAAAATCCTATTCTTTCCTGATGTTCCAGTGACATCCAAATCTTCTCCTGCTCCTAATCCAATAGAATTACTTGAACTCTCAACAAAATCGACAAAATCGAAGCTCAATCTATCCATCGTATTCAATAGATCGGTTACATTTCTGGAAGCCTTATTCTTGCGCAGGTATCTTTCCAGCCATCTCAATTCAGCTTTCATTTCTGATCTCCTTCTTTCCACCTGGACTACTGAACCAAAAATCAAATCTCCTTTTTCTGCAGTCAACACCACATACTTGGGCATTTTAGATTTATCATAATTCTGAATTGTATATTCCTCATTCTTCTGAGCATAAGAGGTTTGCCCAATAGCGATCAATAGAACAACCACTAACATCAATGTGTTTCTAACTTTCATATCTTATTCTGTCTTAATTAGTTCTTTATTACCTCAATTGCCCTTTCAATAATTTCATCTTTCGAGGGATCATTTTCATTCAGGTTAATTAGAATATCCGGATCAATTCCATCGTCAAGGTGTCTGTTCCTGGCGTCTATAAACTCACTGACCGATAAGGAGTACTGCCAACCATTGATAAGCTGCCCACCAGCTACAGAACCACTACCACCACCAGTTCTTCCTCCTACAAAAGTTACATGAGGAATTGGATCCATTAAATACAGGAAAGTTGTAGTCGCGCTGTAACAAAGTCTGTTGGTTAAAACTGTTACTGGCTTAGTATAAACCACGCCAGTAGTTGGTTTTAAAGTAAAGTCACTATTCACAAAGTCATTTTTGCCAGGCCCCGTCTTAAATCTTTCATAGCCTGCATATACTTCCTGAGTTGTAAAGTGAGAAGCGAGTTTACCAGCTCCGAAAGGGTCTCCCCCTCCATTCCCTCTAACATCAATTATAATTCCCTGAGTATCTTTAAGCTCAGTTAAAATCTGATCGATTTGCTCATCAGTAATCTCTACCAGAAAATCCCTGAATATGATGTAACCGATATTATCTGGCAATATGGTATATGTAAAACCACCGAGTACTTTCTCATTTCCCTTTAGATACTGAGCTTGAATAATATCTCCATTAAGATTTACAGGAAAACCTGCTTCAACATCGAACACAGCACCAATTTGTCCTTCAGTATTTATTAAAGAAGTATGCCCATCTCTCAATGACAGTACCATTTCACCCAACACTATAATCAATGAATCTTGCGAAATTGTATTATCCACTAAAGGACGAGTTTGGTTATAGACATTCTGCCAGTCTACTCCTTTAAAATCGAACATGGCATACTTCTCATTGAATACCCTCCAGAACTCTTCATACACAGCCACATTGTTTGATTTAGGCTGAGGGTCAAATGCTAGATCTTCACATGCTAACCCTAAAAACAAGATCATGCTTAGGGCAAATACTATTGATTTATTCTTCATCTTATTTTTGCTTTTTCGGTATGTATCTGGTTATACTAATTGTATGTAAAGCATTGGCCACTCCATAATTTTTGACCCTCGAGTATTTCACAAGGTTCCATTCATAAGCAAGGATCCAGGAAGACCTTCTTTTGGCTGGGAAATGCAGTGCCACTTTTGACCTGATATTTGCGAACTTGTTTATGCTCACTATCTCTCCATGTTCATATATCCCAGATTCAAAATCCTGCGTATTGAATTCGCCATTTTCCAGTGCGGTTTGTGGCGCTGAAAACGCAAATGAACCATCATCTTTAGCATAGCTTAATAGTGCCAGAGAAAAGTCATATGACAACTTCAGGTCTTTTTTAAGAAGTCTGACCTTACGTTCAAAGTGATTAACAGCAAACAAAGAGTTACTAAAAACAGAGTTCTGCGAGTTATTGCCTGCCAACTCATTGGTTAAAGACTGTCTTCTTAACTCCAGCCCTCCTCCAAAATACCACGCTTCGAAAAGCGAAGTCTCAATTGAGAGTCTTTTCATATAGTTGAAGTGTACTCTGATTTCAGATGTAGTAACATCAGTGACATTATTGAAAGGCGAAGTCAAGGTGCCCGCAACAATTTCGAGTCCTCCTCCATACATTCTGTTTTCAGAAATCTTACCTCTGTAAACACTAATCGGAATCGTTGTTCCTCGCAGTTTTACCTGAGAGCTTTTCAAGTTTTGTAATCGGCCTAAACCAACTCCTGTTTTGAGTTCCCAAAACCCCGTGGCTTTTGACTCTTCACTTTCTTCTTGTCCCACTGCCATGCCTGTCAATAAAATGACTACCAATAGTGGTAATACTATTTTTCTCATTCTTAAAAGTTTTTGATGTACCAAAGGAACGATTTAATTACCCTTCAAAAGTCTGATTTCAAGAAGTCAGACCTTTTTAAGGATTTTTAATACGTTTAGGGTAGTTTTTTACTAAAGTCAGACTTTAAAAAGACTTATGCCGACTGCTTTGACAGCTTATATTGACGAGGTGTTTGTCCTGTTATTCTCTTGAAAGTAGCATTGAATGTAGCCTTGCTATTGAAGCCAGCTTCGAACGCAATCCCAAGGAAACTCAGGTGAGAGTAGTTATCATCTAAGAGCAACTCCTGAGCCTCTCTTACTCTAAAACTATTGATGAAATTAAAGAAGTTCTTTTCAGCAAACTGGTTAATCAAAAAGGAAAGTTGTTTCTGGTGGATCCCTATCTCTTCGGCCAGCTCGTTTAACGTTAGTTCCTGCCTCTTATAGAGTTGTTCACCTTCTACCTTTTCAACAACACTTTCGTATAACTTTTTATCTCCTTCTAGTGAGATTACTTTAGGTTCAACAGTTTTTTCAGCAATTACATTTGAATCACTAATTTCCGTGGTTATACTTTTCTTATAACTGAGTATCACCGTTTGGCGGTAACCATGGAATGCCAACCACAACACTATACCTGCGCTAACTGCCGTATCAAGGTAGTCCAACCAGACACCATGACCTGCTTCATTCTCCATAAAAGCCTCGCTTAGGTCTAGCGCAAATATTAGCAACAGCAGAATACATCCAACTCTTAACCAGGAAAGCGTTTTATGTTCTAAACTGGAAAATCTATTCTCAGCGGCTTTATTAACTTTTGTAATAAACCGAATGATTTTGATCAGGTAGTAACCCAGAAAGAAGAAAACGAACAAATAGTAGAGGTCTTCAAAAAGAAGATAAACCTCTCCTTCAGGATTGATTTCAACTCCAAGTATGGTCAGAATAAACAACACCGACCAGGTTGTGAACTCAATTATTCCGGGTAGAAGTTTCCTCTTTAACTTCTCTTCTCTATCCAAACCAGAAATTTCTTTGGCATATAAATACAGAAATACCGGAAACGATAAAAAGAAATTGACGGGAAGGAAATAAAGAAAAGGATGAGTTTCATAGACTCCCAACTCTTCAATTAAAGTGGCAATACCAACAAGACTGAGCAATAAAATGTGAAGTCCAAGGTAAACATAAGCTTTCCCACCGGTTGGTTTATTGAGCAGGATTAAACCTCCCAATATTAACCCCTGAAAGAGTACCGCTATGTCAATCGTTGTTATTAAATCCATTAAACCAAACCGAAGTTACTTCATCTTCGAGACGATGACAATTCAAGTTTGGTACCAAATTTCATAAAAAGCATGAGATATATGGTACTGACATCAATTTTTATAAGTCAGAATAAAGACAAAATGTCATCTACTATCCAGCCACCTTTATTGTTTCATTAAGTATGTAACCATCATTTACATTACCTGTAACGGATTCTGCCATATTCCAGTCCAGGCTACCTTCAAACTCTCCATCTTGCGCATTTGAGGTATCAAAGTTGCCTTTATAATGTTGTGATGCATAAACTGCTCTTGAAACCTCTTCTGGAAAAGCTGTTTGCGTGACCAACAATGAAGCACCGTTGGAATTTAGAATTTCCAAATGTAAATGAGGGGCTCTACCGGGGTACCATCCAGGGTAAATACTAATGAAGGAGGCAATTCCTGCAGCATTCGTAGTTTGTCTACCTCTTAAAAAGTGTTTACTCGTAAAGTCACCATCCAATTGCCCACTATACTCTGAATAGTTGCCTTTTGAATCACAATGCCAAATGTCGACCAATACCCCCGCTAAAGGCTGGCAGTTGTTGTTTGTGTTTTCAACTTTAATATTGATAACCAATGGTATACCAGTTCTATCTCCTACAATATTCTCTCTTATCCATTGTGCCGGAGTTTTTATTGGAAATGGTCCGGCAGTTTCTGAAGGTGAAACTGCACAGGCACTCGGATTAGAATTGGTTACAGGACTTGGGTCATCGCTTTTGCATGAAGTCAACGCAGCTCCTGCTACTACGGAGCCCATAGCTCCTATACCTACATTTTTTAAAAAATCTTTCCTTTTCATAAGTCTATTGTTTGATCCGAAAACTTGAGTTTTTCGACTTGTTTTAATGTATTTACTCCATCTCTATTAGAAATGGCATCTGTCACTTTATACCCTCCATTTACTTGTTCAACCTGATATTGATTTCTGCTTCCAGAGAAATGCACTGTGTTTACTCCATCATTACCAGTGATACCATTGTCTAGTTCATTCACCATGACCTGAGTATTCTTATTTCCAAGAAGGGTTATATCTTTCAAGTACCTGGAATGGTGTGTATAAGGAACGCTGGCATCAAACCTTAGCAGAAACACTCCTTCAAAGTCTGAGTCTATGCGAGCATTATAAGTTAGATGGCTATGGAAGAACTTATTGTTCATCAAATCAGCTCCTCTAGGGTCTTCTATAGCAATACCGTCTCTGGTTTTAGCCACATAAAGTCCTCCCATACCATGAGTTGCATTTTCGGTATCAGCTCCCCATAATCCATAGTAAACGTCAATAACAGCCGCCAGGTATTCTTGTGATAAGCTATTCTCTCTGGTCAGTTCATCAATCCATCTTGAAGCACCAATACCCCAAAGGCTATTGTTTAATGCATTTGTCTGAGCAGCTCTGATTTCAGCCTGAAATGCAGGTGCCGCGCCTGGACTAGAGTTTAAACCATCAACGCCAATTCCTGTATCGTGAACCAAGTGTAAAATTTCTTCAAATGCCGCATCTCTGTGCGATCGATAATCCTGATTGACATACCATGAATGTCCCTCAACTTGTATTTCTTCCTCAAATAAAGCCTGCCCGTCAACTTCTACAGAATTCCTTCCATCATCCCTTCCATTCAGTAGGGTCAGTGTAGCTCCATTGTTAGCCATTTGATTGGCAATAAGTCCTTTGTTGCTTCCATATTGCGAGTTGGGCAAATCTCTCAGGAAATGTTCCAATATACTTCTGCAGCGTACAATTTGCTCATTAGTAATATTGGATTGTGCAACAATGTGTATGGCCTTTCCATTTGGAGCAACCACTTTGGTATATCTGTTAAAGTTTGACGTATACTGGCTCCCCAAAGAAGCCGGAACACTTTCAATACCCAATTCGGTATTTAAATCTCCTGAAGGTTGAGGTGCAGGACTATCATTATTACATGCCGACATGAGCATGCTTAACAACACTAAAAAGATCATTGGTTTTCTCATTTTTAAAATTTTGAAACATTTCATAATCAGCAGGGATTACAGCCTTCTTCAAATACCAATTTTGCTTTCTGATTAGTAATCCGCTAAAAGGCAATAAACCCTACCTTTTATTTTATTGATAGTGACTCTGATTTTCCAGTTAATGGGTAATAGATCAGTCACTAGTAAATTGTGTACCTGAAATTGTCGATTACAGGCTGGTTTGAGGTAATCACTGTGTTTTCAGCAAAACCCATTACACCTACATCCATTAGGTCATTTCCCGAAAGTCCCCAGTTGTCTAAACCACTGGAATCAATAGACTTTCCACTCCCAACTATGACATTATCTACAAACAGAGATAAGGTCTTATTACTGGCGCAGAACTGAATTTTGAGGCTACTCATTTCTTTAGATTGACTCAAAACAGTGTGTTGTACATCTATTGGGTCATCGCCCAAGCGATTAGCAACTAGCTGTGCCTGCACAAATCTTTCCCCACGATTAATTACAGCCATATTACATTCATATACTTTTGAAGATTGCCCGGATGGAACTGGCTTTCCAACAAATATTCCAGCTCCCACCTGCGCATTATTTCCTCCATTTGAATTCCAGTAAGTAGGTATAGTAACCTCTACAGAAATCTCCCAGGATTTGTTATATGGCATCTGAACCTTGTACAACTTCCAGGCTTCCAGAGCCTGACTTACGTTTCCGGAATTGGCCGTTAATCGGCCTTTGCCATTAACGAGGGTAATATTTGCACTATGCGATTCCCAGCGTGTGCTCTGGCTAAAGTGTGCAGAAAAATCTGAATTAAAATCATATGATTCACCAGCTCTTTGAGTCAAAGAATTGAAATCGCAAGTTGCTCCCTGAGGAGTTGGCGTATCCGAATTGTTTTTGCATGCAATGGTAAATGCACTCAATAGAAATATTATACTGAATATCTTTTTCATCTTTTTACTTATTATGATTTACAAAAGAGGGCATGCTATTATGCCCATTTACAGAAAGGCTTGCCAGGTCTATCTTTTATAGGTTCCATCGGGTAGCACTGTGGGCAACTTGTATTGCGGATCAGTCAATAGTTGGTAAACCGCAGCATCTGTAGCCTGAACTTTGGCTCGGGTATTCAACCTCCATTCCTGACCAATTTCATTCAGCCTGTTTTCTTGTGCACCTAGCATAGAAGTCATTGCCCAATAGAAGTATTCAGTGGTCATGCAGTTATAATTGCAAGTAGTATCATCATAAGTATACCAGGCACCGGCTGGATATGGATTTGGTATGGTAGTAAAATTTCCTCCTCTAGCTATATCCATCGCATTGCTCAATGTTGTGCCGGCACCTTCTCCGAAAACTGTTGGATAAGCATTTGCATAACCTGCATGTGTAATAATATGCCAAACTTCTTCCAGTGAAGCATCAAACTCACCAGATCTATTGGAGTGCCATCCTGGTCGAGTTTCATCATTACCCAAATCTTGTCCTTCTCTTCCATTAGGTGGGTTCAGGTTCTCAAGGTCTGATTCGCTCTTCCACATAACAAGAAACGCTTTTGCATTCTTCATTGCTGTTAGTACGGCAGGGTTATCTACTTCTCCATTTTCATCATTGTCGAGATATTGCGCCATCACATTGGCGGCATGCAAAAGCTTAGCATCTTCAACAGCAGCTACAGCATAGATGTCTATGTCAAAGACAACCACCTTTCTGTTAAAAGAAGAAAGACCAACATCGGTGTTCGCTACAATCTTAAAATTGGGATCATTGCCTGGAGAAATATTTCCACCAATTGGTGTTGTATCTGAGTTGTTATTGCAAGCAAAAAGAACTGCACTTAATAGAAATAATAGATTCATCGATTTTTTCATTTTTATAAAGTTTGGCAGGATATACTTTACCCGCCTACTTCACCCTCATGAAAAAAATGGAAATGGAGTCCGAATGCTTCCATTCAGACCATTACTAACTTAAAACGGACCTTTTGTACTCACTAGGGGTAATTCCTTCGAACTCTTTAAAGACTTTGTAAAAGGTAGATTTATTCCTAAAACCAGCATTTTGTGCAATTCCAAGCAAGCTTAAATTTCTGTTCTCTGGGTTTGAAAGCTGAAGTTTAAATTCTTGAATCCGATAAGAATTAATCATGTGATAGAAATTACTATCTGTAAACTCATTGATCCAGGTAGAGAGTTTCTTCTCATTAATGTCTACTTGCTGCGCTAAGGTCCGCAAGGTTAACTCTTGGTTCAAATAGAGTTTGTTCAACTCAATCTTTTGCTGAACTTCCTCAAAACTTTTTCTGTGTGCTTCATTTGTGATAACAGGCACTTTAACTGTTTTGCTGTCATTCTCCGGTTTAATAGTTGAATCTACCTGAGAAAGCCCATGATACCCAACCCAGAAAACTGATAATAAGGTCAATAATTCAGAAATAAATGCCAATGCTGGGGAATCAAGCCCAATAAACCGGAGTATGTCCTCTGCCACCCATAAGAGGTGAAACGACAGAAATATCCATACAAGGCCTTTCACCCAATTTAAAGTTCTGCTCTCAAGGTTTGCAAATCTATCTTCCAGACTTCGCTGATGTTCTGAGATTGACTTGTTCATTGAAAAGAGCAGATATAGATTAAATGTATAAAAGGGTATTTGGACTAGTATTTCTACCAATATATCAGGAGATTCAGGAGGTAATATCTCCACCAGTACATTGCTCAATAAAGCAGGGATAAGTAACAGGTAGTGCCCCAATCTTACCTTTGCAGATGCCAATTGCTTGACGTACAGAAAAAGTAAAGGAACCGTCAGGAAACTGGTTTCAAGGAAATAACCTTCCTCTTCCAATATATCGGGGAGCAATTCAAGACTTAAGGAAAACAGGAATAAGGATAAGAAAAGGTTGGCATGTTTTATTCTAGAGGGCCTTAGGGACAATAAGACACCAAGAAATATGGCATTGGTAAAAATAAAAACTTCAAGCATCCCTATATCCGGCTTTTGATAATCACTCTCTCCACAATTATACGTTGTCTTTATAAAAACTCAAGCAATGTTCAATATCTCTATCCATGCTTCAATAAACTGATTTTTCGAAAGCTTACCTAAACCCGAAGATTATCAGCTTATCTATTTCTATATTCGAACCGTGCTTTCAGAACTCACACTTATTGATTGGGTAGCTGTAATCGGGGCTTCTTTTATCGTTGGACTCTCAAAATCAGGAATAAAAGGAATCAGCATCATTATAGTGGCTTTGCTGGTTTTTGTTTTTGGTGCAAAAGCCTCCACAGGTATACTTCTTCCTATGTTGATTGTAGGTGATATAGTAGCCGTCATTTATTACAACAGGCATGCTCAATGGAAATATCTCATTAAGCTTCTACCCTTTATGATGATAGGTGTATTACTGGGTACCTGGATTGGTGATAAACTTTCTGAAGAGACATTTAGAAGAAGCATGGCGATAGTCATCTTCATTTCAGTTCTCATTATGTTCTGGTGGGATAAAAGGAAATCCAAAAACGTACCTCAGCATATTGGTTTTGCAGGTGTTATGGGACTGACAGCAGGCTTTACAACCATGGTGGGTAATCTGGCTGGTTCATTCGCCAATATCTTCTTTCTGGCCATGAGATTACCAAAAAACGCATTCATTGGTACTACTGCATGGCTGTTTCTCATTATCAACCTGTTTAAAGTCCCTTTTCACGTATTCAGTTGGGGAACAATTACAACTGAAACCATTCAGGTGAGTGCTGTGGCTGTACCTGCAATATTTATTGGCCTTTTTGTTGGAATCAGGGTTTTGAAGAAAGTGAATGATACACTCTTCAGGAGGTTTATTCTGGTAATGACAGCGCTGGGTGCGGTAGTTATCTACTTAACCTAAAAGTAAAAAGCCATCTTCAAGTAAAGAAGATGGCTTTTAATATCAACAAGCTACTTAAAACTAGTTAGTACCTATCGGTGAGAAATCAATCTTTTTCACTTCCTCTAGAAATGCATCCCAGTTTCCATTGTACCAGTCGTCCATTCTTGACTTCAAGTCAGCCAATTGATCTTTGAATTGCTTCATTAAAACCTCCTGCGTTCTACCTGGCATATCGTAAGATCCGCTCACACTTCTGGAAAGGCTTAAAGCTCTGCTTCTTAGAGGCGTTGGTTCATCAGGGCTTCCACCACGGAAGCCACGGCCTCCTCCTCCAATTTCCTTAGACAATGCCTGCATTTCCTTTTTCACTTCATTGCTTCTGGTTCTAAGTGCTGCAATGTCTCTTCCTCTCTTCCCTTGCAATGCTGCAATCACCTTATCTACTGTTTGAATATCTTTTGTAATCTTGGTAGACATGGCCGTTGATTCATTGGATATCAGGCTGATTTCCCTAAGTAAATCTCTTCGCGCTATCAACACGTCCATAGGAATATCATGCCTTGGATCCATTTTCACTTCAACTTGAGTAGTTGAACTCTCTTCTCCAACACTCACCTTTACATTATATAACCCCGGTAAAGCTGGAGCTCCGCTGATTCTAAAGAATCTGGCAAACTGAGCTGGAACACCTTCAGGTAATGGAGGTTGTACAGTACCTTTTGGAGGATCTTCATCAAATCTCCATGACACCTGATTCAATCCATCTACCAATGGAGCGCTTAGTTTTCTCACCAGATTTCCATCTAAATCTGAAATTTCAATACTTGCCTGTGGCCCTCTGACTCTTCCTCTTCGGCCGCCAGCGGCAAACCGTCCTCCACCCCGAGTTCCACGTCCTGCTCTGGCTTGTTGCAACCTTTCCCTTGCGTTACCATTTCTTTGAGTCGTATCTCTTCCTGCGGGAGTTGCTGGCTTCTTAGCAAAGAACTTAATGATTGCAGTACCTGATTGTCTGTTCTGCCCTTCATACGTTGCACTTCCCGGGTTAGCCGGGCCACTTGCCGAACGTGAATTACTCATATAAGCGATATTTGTAGGGATAGCGGTAACCGAAGCATCCAGAACAGCACTTTGTCCTTTATTAGCCAAAACCCTAAGTGGCTTGATATCATCAAGTACCCAGATGGCTCTTCCAAAAGTGCCAATCACTAAATCACTTTCACGTTCCTGTATCACAAGGTCCATGGTAGAGACACTTGGGTAACCATTTTCAAACTTGGTCCAGTTCTTTGCCCCATCAATAGATATGTAAAGACCATGCTCAGTTCCAAAGAACATCAGCTTAGGTTCAACAGGGTCTTGAATAAAAGACAACGCATATCCGAATATGTCATTCTCATTTGCCAGATTTTCCCATGTTCTACCATAATTTCTGGTTCTCATTAAATAAGGTTTGAAGTCAAACCTTCTATAGTTGTTGATCACTGCTACAGCTTCGCCATTGTTATGCCTTGAGGCCTTGATTTGAGCTACCCAGCTTCCTTCAGGGACACCCTTTATGTTTTTAGCCACATTTTTCCAGCTGCCACCACCATCTCTGGTGATTTGCACATTACCATCATCCGTACCAACCCAAATCACTCCTTGCTCGGTTGGACTTGGCTCAATGGCTAAAATTGTGGTGTAGTTTTCTGCTCCTGTGGCGTCAATTGTAATACCTCCACTCAAATGTTGTTTTTGCTTTGTAGTATCATTAGTCGTTAAGTCAGGAGAAATCACATCCCAACTACTTCCTTTGTCGCCACTTTTATGAACAAACTGGCTACCAAAATAGATCGTTGAGTTGTCGAACGGGTCCTGTGCTATTGCTGCGTTCCAGTTGAACCTTAGCCTGACATCCGGGTCTTCATGAATAGGCTTGACCCCTTTTGAAAACCCTGTTAATTTGTCGTAGCGATTCACATTTCCTTGTTGCGACATTGAGTACCCATATCTGGAATCATCTGGATCAGGCACTACATCAAAACCGTCTCCTCCTCCAATTGAATGGTAATAGTCATTACGTAAACCTCCTCTTACCCATGAATAAGAAGGGCCTGTCCAGCTACCATTATCTTGTAGTCCACCATAAACATTATATGGTATTTCATTATCCACATTAACATGATAATACTGTCCTAAAGGCAGGTTCTCAACGAATTGCCAGGTCTTGCCCATATCTCTGGTAATGGCCATTCCACCATCATTTCCTAAGATCATGTACTTAGGATTATCAGGATTGATATAAAGGGCATGGTTATCCACATGAATCAGGCCTCTACCAATAAGCCCTGAAAAGGATTTGCCACCATCCTCACTAACATTCACATTCGTGAAAATACTATACAGTCGATTCTCATTTTTTGGATCTACATAAATGTCGAAGTAGTAAAATGGACGGTTACCGATTTCAGATTTGTCGTTGACCATTGTCCAGTTGGCACCACCATTTTCTGATCTATACAAAGCATTCTTCTTGGATTCAATAATTGCATAAACACGGTCCGGGTTGTTGGTTGCAAAAGCCAGTCCCATACGCCCCAAATCACCTTCCGGCAACCCGTTTTCCTTAGCACTCTGTTTGGTCCAGTTCTTTCCACCATCTATCGTCATATAAAGACCTGAACTCGGTCCACCGGATTCAAAAAACCATGGTTTTCTTCTGTGCTGCCACATATTGACCAGAAGCTTATCTGGATTAGAGGGGTCCATCACCATGTCTCCAACACCAGTCATTTGATCTACATAAAGAATTTTCTTCCAGGTGGCACCAGCGTCATTTGTTTTATAAACACCTCGCTCTTCATGATCTCCCCATGGCGAACCAATTGCTCCTATATAAACGGTATTCGGATCATCCGGGTGAATGATGATTCGATGTACATTGCGAGTCTTTTCAAGTCCCATCAGCTCCCAGGTTTTTCCAGCATCAAGGCTTCTATACACACCATAACCTCCTGTTAAACTGTTTCTTGGATTACCTTCTCCTGTTCCAACCCAAACTACATCAGGGTTTTTCTGAGAGACTGCAACGGCTCCGATAGATAGTGCCAAATTACCGTCAAATATCGGTTCCCAGGCAATTCCACCACTTTCAGATTTCCAAAGTCCTCCAGAAGCAGAGCCTGCATAAATGATTTCTGGCTGATTTCTAACAACATCAATGGATGTAATTCTACCACTCATACTGGCCGGGCCAATACTTCGTGGTTTCATTGATTCCATTTTGGAAAAGTCGATTTGCTGCCCGTTTGATGAAAAGTGAACGAACAATGCAAAGACAGTGAGAAAGGTAAATCGTGTGCTTACCTTAATGAGGTTTTTGATTTGCATAGCTTAATGGTTGATTAAGGTTTTGACTCATCAAGATCGCAAAGGTTTAGCACAATTGCTGATTGTTACATGAGCGGTAAAAACCCATA
Organism: uncultured Roseivirga sp.; assembly: GCA_947493005.1. Taxonomy (GTDB): domain Bacteria; phylum Bacteroidota; class Bacteroidia; order Cytophagales; family Cyclobacteriaceae; genus Roseivirga. The sequence goes on along the minus strand of CANLOY010000004.1, from coordinate 102,502 downwards.
CCAAAAACAAGCCGGCACTATAGTTTTCTGATTTTTATACTTCTGAAAGAAACTTGATTTCCGTGGTCTTGTAAGACAATATGGCCTTTCTTTTCATTTCCGAAGTTCTCCCAGTCTTTATACTTGCTTTTCCTCACCATACTGTTAAAAGCATCTGTATTTCTTTCGTACTCTACTACTTTGAATCCATTTAGCCAATGCTCCACATGATTACCATTTACTACAATCCGGGCGTGATTCCATTGGCCTATCCCCTTTAAAAAACGTTTTTCCATACCAGCATAAGAGAGGTTTTCTGCAGGAATCAAATCATACAAACTACTTTGTGTTCTGTTTCCATTTCTGCCATTCTTAGCATCAGGATGCTTGTTATTGTCTAACAGCTGAAATTCCAGACCAATAGCTCCGCCTTCTGGATTTAGTTTTTCATTCACCAGATATTTGACTCCACTATTCGCTCCTTCGGTTAATTTGTATTGCCAACTCAGCTCAAAACTGGAGTATTGCTTGTTTGAGATTAAATCAAGGCCATCAGAGTTCCCTTCTTTATCTGATGACAAAACGGATAGTTCTCCATTGGCGATTGCCCATCGAGAGGATGGGAACTTGTTGCCATGGACTTTTCTCCATCCACTGGCGTCTTTACCATTCCAAAGCAGTTTCCAACCCAACCTCTTTTCGGCTCTGGTGAGTTTATTCTTCAGTAAGTTGAGTTGATAAATGGTCTCCGGAACCTTCTTCAATTCCTTCTTTACTCCTGAGGTCAGTATGTTGATATTTCTCCATTTGACCTTTCTTCCTTCCTCTTCTTCACTACCCACACCATGTACCTGCAAAGCAATAAATCCAGAAGCACTTGCATCATCTTCAACGTAGGCAGTACAAATATCATTTACCCATATTCTAAGTGAAGTGCCATATGCTTCAATTCTATATTTATTCCACTTTCCACCTTTAAAAGCTCTCCGTCCTTTATCATTCAGTGAAAGCGGGTATAGCCAATCTCTTCTACCTTCATCATACAAACCTCCGCTATAGGCCCTGACGGATGGATCAATCTCGGCCTGATAACCAAAGACTCTTCCCGATTCATTCTGAGCACTTCTGAATTGAATTCCAGAATTCATTCTGAAATCGACCCAAACTTCAAGCTCAAGAATAAAGTCGCCATAAGTATTCTCAGTAGCCAGAAAGGTATTAGCACGTCCTTTAGTTAAGCCTACTATTTCATTTCCTTTTATTTCATACATCCCGTCACCACCCAGTATCTTCCAGCCTTCCAAGTCTTGTTCGTTAAAAAGCGGCTTCCATTCTCGTTTTTGAGCAGAAAGACTACAAAGGGATAAAAGGAAGATTAAAACTATAGTTGACTTCATCTTATTTCTCCTTAATAATTTCTAACAATTCCTCTTCCGTGTAAGCCCCTGCCTTGGGTTTTACATTTCTGAGCTCTTTGATCATTTCTGTATTTACACCTCTGCTGGATGTGCCAAAGGCATTACTTAAGTATACCATCAGATCTACAATATCCTGATCGGTAAACTCATTATTGTTTGCCAGACCCGGCATTTGAGCATTCATTTCATAACGTTTTCCATTGACATGAAGTGGCCCTTTCATTCCATGCAACAAAACAAGTCCCAACCTTTTTGCAGGTCCTTTGATATACTCAGAGTTGTCTAATGGTGGAGCCAAACCTTCCACACCCCTTCCGTTTCCTCCATGACATGCAGCACAGGTATTTCTATACAACTGAAGGCCATGTGTACGATCATCCAAAGGCAAAGAAGCCTTTTCGTAAATCCAATACTTTTTATTGTTCCTGCGATTGTCCATCACAGTTTCAATACTTTCCACCACCTTGTCCGCAACAAATTCCAAATGAGGTTTCATAACCTCCTCTTCCTCACTCATGGCACTGATCAAAGCATCTCCATAAAATGACTCAGAATTTCTCTCTACAAGGTGCCCAATGATACTCGCAAATGACTGGTCATAACGTTTGTGTAAATCTGCAAGGAAAGAAATCAAGTAGAGGTCAATTGTTTTGTTCTTTCTGGAGAGCAACTCATTAACCAGATCAATTTCACTTTTCTTACCATCAGCTGCTGTGTACTTCGGCAACAACAACAAAGCATGAGACGCAAGCTTGATATTGTTACTTTTAGCACTCTCGAGAAGTGCTTCATGTGTGAGTGTACCCAACCCTTCCAATGCGTAAAGCGCATGAAGCTGGGTATTTTCACTTTCCGAATCAGATAAAGCTGTTTGAAGCATAGGAACAGCTTCTTTTAGATTCTTTTGAATAATCAATTGTTGAGCCCTATCTCTGATCCATCCATTTTCGTGACTTAAATAATCCACCAATTGTCTGGTACTGGCATTAGTGAGATTTGGTATTTCATTAAGTGCTTTCTCTTTGCTTTTCACTCTCAGGATTCTCCCCATGCCTATCACCTTATCCATTCCACTGGCAGCAAGGCGTTCCCTTAAATATGAGGTCATATAAGCACCATGCTGAATAATTCCTCTGTGCATATCCACAATGTACATTCCTCCATCAGGGCCATTGAATAGGTTAACAGGTCTGAAACCTTCATCTGTTGAAGCGATGAATTCTTTATCATCATAAGCTTGCTTTGCTGTGGTAACTGGCCCGTCAAAAGTCAGGATGTTTCGTTTGACCAGATTGGCCTCAGGAGCGCAAACAAAGGCATTCAAATTAAAGGCATCTGGAAATTGCCCACCACGATAAACCAACGGCCCACAGGATGAGGTGACATTTACCAGCATACTGTCTTTGTCCAGAACTCCTTTTTCATAACCTCTGTTCACCAAAGTGGCATGCAATGGGTATACTCGTTGATTACGAGTAAGCACCTTCCCAATCCCATCTTTAGGCTGGTAAAATTCATTATTGATCAGCACATTGGGCAATACATAATCACCCATAATCTGGGTAGAATTGTTGTTGTAATAGAGTCGTCCAAAGTTGTCTTTAGTAATTCCCCATTGCCCCCTGAAAGAGGTTGGTTCCTTTAACCAGATTCCGTTTTCGCGTTTGTACCTGTAATGCGATCTGGCATTGTAAATCCAGTTATCAATGTTCATCATCAATCCGTTGGGCTGATGTTCCACATTTCCCTCATCGGCATAAAGCGAATCGACTAAAATTCTTTTCCCAGGCTGGTCATTGTCAATTTCCACAAACCAAAGGTTGGGAGGTTCGGCATACAACAAGCCTCCGTAAACGTGTGCAATAGCTCTTGGCAGTACCAGGCTATCCAGAAACACTTTTGAATGGTCTACTACTCCGTCACCATCCTTATCTTCCAGGATTGAAATCACACCGTTGGGCATGCTCTCACTTTCACCTGTCAGGGTTTGCATATAGCCTCTCATTTCCACAGTCCAGATTCTTCCCTGATTGTCAAAATCTATGGCAACTGGCGCTTCCAGAAAAGGTTCCGAAGCAATGGCTTCCAGTTCAAAACCATCATCAATCACATATTTCTCCAATGAAATTATGGGTTCTTCATAGTCTTGCTGGCAGGATTGCGCGAAAAGCAGAAGGAATAAAACGAGGTTAGCTGATATGCTGGTTTTAAAAAATGAGGAAGACATTGGTCAAGGTTGATTACTAGTTCTTTAACATACAAAGAATGGCATAGTCAAACAACTAAATGTGAGGCCTGAATAAAATTAGAAAGGGAGTTCCTTATAAACTCCCTTTGCTTTAACCGACTAAAAGTAATAACTCACATTATCTGCAGTATCGACTTTTACACCTCATCAACACTTCGCATCAGGCCGATACTGAGATAAATCCCTTGTTATTATATAGGCAACGGTAAAGGGTAGGTTTTACCCAACCCCATGAGTTCGGGGTTGAAGTGAAATTTTAAAAACACAGAGTCCATATCGCAGGCCAACATTCTCAACTTGACCCGAAATTTTGGTTGAGAATCTCCCTGGAAAAATCTCATAGATTTGAGATACCGGATAAAATTGGTCTATTCTGAAAATTCAGACCAATTTTTCCGGCATGACGTCCTTTTTGTCCCAAACTCAGATTATGAAGAAAAATTCCGGAATGACGATACCTGGTTCAGAAGGTGATTTTTAACTGGATATTTGGAGAGAAACCAAGGCCAAAGCGAATGGGGTTATTGACATTGACATTCTGTTGAAAACTGTTAATCACGTTTTGTCTGTTGTAGACATTCTGAATAGACATGCCTAACACACCCTTAACTCCGGATGAGGGTTTGGTAAATCGATAAGAAGCTGACAAATCCATCTGGTGCTGTGCAGGGAACCTGCCTGAATACTGTAAAGTAAAGTTCTGACTTCCTGGCCCATTCACTTCATCAGGGTCTGGTGGGTAAACAGGCACACCCGACATCAGACTCCATGAAAGGGCAAAATTCCATCTATTTACAGGAAATATGGATTTAAAATTGAGTACATGCCTTTGGTCATAGAATGTATCCTGCACTACTCTTCCGTTACGTTCTCTGAAGGTTTCCTGAGCATGACTCAGCGAATAGCTCACCCAGGATTCAAATCCCACCCAACGTTTCTTGACTAACAAATCGACACCTTTTACATCCAAGTCTCCGATAATATTAGGAGGTGTTCCGACTCCTCCAGGTCGAACCACATTGTTCACTTGTTTTACATATAATTCTAAATCAAAAAGCCAGCTACCATAATCCAGCAGGCCTCCGCCCATGTATTGTTTGCCTTTTAAGACAGGAATGTTTTCATCGGCCAGTGCCCAAAACTGATTAGATATTCTGAAATCATCGAAATCATCGGCAAAACTCTGTCTTACAAACTGGTAGGAACCGCTTGCCGAACCCTTCAGGAAAAAGGATTTTGAAACCAGATAAGTTAAAAACAGTCTGGGAGCAAAAAAGGACTGTTGACCTACTGAAAAGTAATTGGTCCTTAAACCAGCGTTGATAATTAGCTTATTATCTATTTGTTGATCGACACTGGCATAAATTGAGTTGATGCTTCCGCTTCCATTTCTCCGATCTATAATTCCCGGGTTTGTCCCTTGTCTTCTTTCATCGAAGGTCACGGTATGATCAGAGCGTTTATACCCCACAATAAGACTGGTATTTTTACTCGCCTTATGTTCAAGTCTCAGGTCGATACCCGAATCGTCAATACCATTTGTGACAAACTCTCTGAAAATCTCATTTCCTTGCTGAACATCTCCCCTTTGTTCTCTCAACCGGAAAGATGATGAGGTATAACGAGCCATCAGTTTAGACTTTTCAGACAAATCGGCATGCCAGGCCAAAGTGATTCCCCAATTGTCTAGTGTAGAAGACTCTGATTCTACCCTTGTGCGGTCACTACCTGTTAAGGTATACCTGAAATCATTGTCAATATTCAGAAAGCTGAGACTTATGTTATGCTTATCGTTGGGTTGGTAAACGAGTTTCCCGTTTAAATCATTAAAGTCGAGGTTCATATCCCTTAACTCTGCAGGGCCATCCAAAATATTGGAAGCGATTCTGCTCCCTTGAAAATTCAGGTCATAATAGGCATCGAGCTTTGGCGGTAAATCATCAAAAGGAAGTCTGGAACGGTAAGAAAGTAGCAAGCCAAGCTTATCCTTCACTATCGGGGTTTTAAACTCCAGTCCGGCATATACGGTATTAACCAGCACACCTGTACTTGTAGAGTCTGGCACTTCTTGCTGGGTTTTGATATCTATTACTCCACCTACACGCCCCCCTAAAGCAGCAGGCAAGCCTCCTCGGTATATGTTAATCTGGTCTACAATACCTGGGTTGTATGGCGAAAAAGTACCAAAGAAGTGACCTGTATGGTATATGGGAATATTATCGAACAACATCAGGTTCTGATCGAAAGGCCCTCCCCTTAGGTTAAGGCTTCCAGGTTTTCCGTTGGGCGATCTGATTCCTGGTATGGCCTGCAATACCTGAAAAACATCACTATCCGTTTCTCCTGCTAACAAGTTCAGGTCACGCATACTTACTTCAATCCTATGATCTCCCAATACCGAGTTCACACCCGAAGTGATATAGGACAGAATGGTCACTTCCCCCAGGTCTACTGTATCTGGGCTTAGCTTAACTTGACCATTCAATTGGTTAACATGGGCTACTGTAGTATTCAGCGGTTTGTAGAAAGAGGTATTGATAGACAGGGAATCGGTAGGAAATGTCTTTTCAATGGTATAGACGCCTTCATTGGGCAAGATATATCTCGGTGCCTGATTGTTATGAACAATGTAGATCAGGTTTATTGATGCCTGGTCATTGATATCGCTCACACTAAATTTTAAAGGCGACCTGACAGGAATAACCAGTACACTACTCTCTCCTGCTTTTTCAAATTTCAATGGAAGCTGATTGCTTAGTTTTTCAAGAATAATATCCAGGTTATCACCTTCGCTGTCAAAAGTCAGACTCAAAGTCTCCAATAGTTTTGGACTGTAGGAAAAAACCACCTCAAAACGCTTTTCCAGTCCTTTCAATATTGAAATCACCGATGTATCTGTTTGACCCAAAACCAGACTGGCCTGACATAGAAGCACCAAGCAAATAACAGAAAGAAAAAATGACCTGAGTCTATCTATCATACTTAAAGATGAAGCAGCTTTTATTTAAAAACAACTGTTCTTCCATTCCTCAACTCATATGCTATTTCCAGTGGGGAAAAGATCGAACTCAGTGCAGCCTCCAGATTATCATGGGCAAAGCTACCGCTGAAAGACTGATTGACAATTGCGGCAGGAAGACTCAGTTCAACATCATAATACCGCTTTAAATCGGCTGCTACTAGCGATAATGCAGCACCTTCATAAATACTAATGGTGCCTGTCCAGTCCGGAGAAGTCTTGTCGGACACTACTCTTTCAAGGTTATTACCTTCAATTAAAACTCCCTGTCCGGGTTTAAGTATTTCGCTGACAGTTCCCGAAGAAACCTGAACACTCCCTTCGAAACAATTTACTTTTAAGAGGTCACCGATTGTTTGCACGTCAAATTCTGTCCCCAGTACTTTCACATTGCCTAGTGCTGTTTCAACAATAAACGATGCTCCCTTTTCTACATCAAAGAAAGCCTGACCCTGAAGGTTTAGTGTGCGTTCCTTATCCCAGGTTTTTTTAGAATAGTCTACACTTGATTGTGCACCTAAAATAATTTCTGATCCATCAGGTAATTGGTGAGTAAGCGTTTCTGCAAGACTGGTTTTCAAAGAAACAGTTCCAGCGTTTTGGGCATAGTCAAATACAAACCAACAAGTTGCAATCAGTGCAACTGCCGCTGCGTAACGCAACACCTTTGGCCAAAGGCTGATCACCTTGGTTTCTGGTTTTTGTAGTTGGCCTTTTAATGCCTTAAGGCTCTGTTGAGTATCTATAGCCGGTAAAGACCAAGTGTCGATATCTTTTATGACGGCCTGTAAATCTTCCAGGTCATTCCTGTTAGCCAGCTCCTTCTTTTCTTCTTCAGAAAGATCTCCGCTCAGCCACCGGGCAATAAATTCGTTATTTTCGAGTTGTTCGCTCACTATTTAACTAACGGGCGGTTTATTCCATTACCCAACCCCATCTCCTTATATATTTTTAAATTCTTCAATTTTAGACTTCAGCTTGATCAATGCCTTAGTCATTCGTTTTTCTATGGCCGTTTGACTCACACCCAGCATTTCGGCAATCTCTTTATAGGTATGCTTATCTACTCTATTTAATAGGAAGACTTCTCGCTGTCCTTCAGGTAAGTCAGAAATCACCTGTTCTATTTGTGCCCTGAATTCCTCAGTCCTTAGAATATAAAATGGATCTTCCGTGTTTTGTTGAGGCAGCTGATCTTTTTCAAAATTCAGTACCACTTTTTTAGAACGTACCTGATCCAGAAAAAGCCTATTGGCTACGGTATGTACAAAGCCCGTTACTTTTTCGAAAAGTACCTCTGCACACTTGTTCCATAGCCTGATAAAGCTCTCTTGTGCAATGTCCTGTGCCTGATCCAAGTCTCCACATTTGTAATAAACGTAGTTTCTCACAGACTGAAAATGCTTGTGGTACAAAGTATTATAGACTTCTTCTTGACAGACTGACTTTTGCATGAATAGGTAAAGTACGGATTAATCGTTTTTTATGGAAAAAAGGAAGTGATTTAGTTATGGTATTACAGCTAGTCTTAATCTCCCCCTTAGACTAAACCAGATTAGTACGTCTTTGCGAACGCAGTGAAGCAACCTCCAATACTAACCTTTTCTTCTCTGTCAGAAAGGAGATTACTTCGTCATTCTTCCTCGTAAAGACGTTCTAATAATGCTGAAGGGCACAAAGACCATCTCACCTAACAATTAGGGTGTAAACATCTTCACCCCGCCATTGCAAATGGAATGAAACAACCCTGCTCTTAACTTTCCAATTACATCCCTCTAAGTCTCGGTACAACCACACTTCCCCAGTCCCGTCATTGCGAATGCAGTGAAGCGATCTCCTAACAAGACCTTTGGAGACTGCTTCGTCATATTTCCTCGCAGTGACGTACTAATTATTTTGAGGTGAAACAAGGCAAATCCACCCCATAATTCTAACCCAAATGCGTTCACCCCGTCATTGCAAATGGAATGAAACAACCCTGTTATTAACTTCCAACGACCTAACACTAAGTCTCGGTACAACCACCCTTCCCCAGTCCCGTCATTGCGAACGCAGTGAAGCAATCTCTTGCCCAATGTCTTTCTGGAGATTACTTCGTCATTCTTCCTCGTAAAGACGTTCTAATTAAGCTGAAGGGCATAAAGGCCTCTCTATGTAAATATCTTCATCACGTCTTTGCGAACACAGTGAAGCAAACTCCTACTATAACAAGTCAATCTCCGGTTTTCGGCCTTGTCATTATTATATTATCTTCTTTACTTCATAAGGAACAACAGGCAATACCTTTTAATTTCTGAGCTTTCCTATAAACAAAAGGTGCTTATAGCACACCTATTAATTAGCTACAAGGAATGATTAGTGAATTATTGAAAATAAAATACTTGTAAAAGAAAGCGTTATACATCTTTGCACACCATTTGAACAAAATGACAATTCATAGACATAAAGGCCTTCAAACTTTAATGTTCCTTTCTCTTTTAGCCTTTACCAGCTGTAATTCAACAAAAGAGAAGGCAAAGGATTCAATCGAATCAAAAGAAGAAAAAATTGAGGCTAACTCGATTGATACTTCAAAAATTATGAATGAGGTAAATTTATCTGAAGGCACACAAAGTATCGACACTCTTGAAATCATTGTTGTTCAGTGTGCAAATGGATATGAATATGCAATGCATAATTACAATTTTAATCCTGTTGTTGAGAACGAGTTGAATAAGTTTGAAAATATTAAAGTTACCCCCTTCCCACTGAAAACACTCATGGGAGTTACCTATCAAGGTGTGTTTGATAAAAAATACTGTCCTCCAATTATTGAAAAAGTTGATGTTGATTTTCTAATCCTGACTCGATTTGACAAACCGTATGGAGGGTTTAATAGAAATCAAGTGAAATGGGGTTATGAATTGAGAATAGTAGATACTGAGACATTAGAGCAAGTAAATACAATTAGTGCTCATGGACTTAATCACTATTCGGAAATCGAAAAGCATATTCAAGAGAACATTAAAAGACTAAAAAAAGATATCGAAAAATTAAAACAAAACACTTTATAACGCTGTGTAAAATATGTTTTACACTTACTCTTATGGCGACAGAAAACTAAAGTCACACTACAAACTCTCCTTATGACCACAGTAAATCCATACATCTATTTTAATGGTAATTGTGAAGCTGCCTTCAATTTTTATAGTGCTGTTTTTCGTACAGAGATTACATATATGGAGCGTTATAAAAATGCGCCCAATGCACACAGGCATCTTTTCAAGGAAGCGGATGAAAAAATTATGCACGCCACCTTGCCCATTAGTACGGAAACCTGTTTAATGGGTGCTGACAACTCAGCAGCATATAATCAGTCCATTGAATATAGCAACTTTTCCCTAATCATTAATGCAGACAGTAAAGAAGAAACTGACAGACTGTTTAATGAACTCGCTGAAGATGGGGAAATAAAAGTGGCATTGAATATGACATTCTGGGGAGCATACTTTGGTATTTGTACCGACCAATTTGGCATTACCTGGAAGGTTACTTCAAGATCAGAGGAATAAGAAAGTTGACAACGCCACCTGCTCCTAACACTAAATATCCATTTGATATTTTCCACTTGTGATTATAATATTATCTTCTTTACTTCATAAAAGAACAACACGCAATGCCCTCGATACTCCACATGCTTTTCTGAAAACCAAAAGACTAAGTATAGTCTTCCCTATTGGCCGGTGGCACGGATTATTGGTGAATTATTGAAAATATAAATGCTATGAAATAGGTATATGGGTAAAGTTACCACCGAAGTAAAAGACCGCAAAAACTGAATGAGAGAACCATTATATAACTTAATTAAGAGCACTATCATATATAAATATGATTTACCGAATACTCCTCAATCTATTCCAAAAACTATATTTTCAACCGAAAACGATAAGTGTTATTCAATTTCAAATGAACAAGCTTTGGTAGAAGTCATTTATAATTCGATAATTGATTACTCTTTTAACGAATTTGATTTTACGAAAAGAGAATTAGAAGATTTACACACAATCGCCTTTCAGGAAAGAGTAAGATATAATGAAGCTGATAATGAAGCATCTAAATTGAGATATGGTTTCTTTGGAGAAGTTCTATTGCATTGTATTCTGAAGCTTTTTTTTAAAACTGACACATTAATTTCAAAAGGTTATTTCTATGATCCACTAACTAAAGGTGAAGCTCGTGGATATGATGCTTATCATTTAATTGAGGAAAATGATACTGTTGGACTTTGGTTTGGGGAAACCAAGTTTCATATAAGTTATACAAGTGCCGTAAATGATGTTTTAAAGAAAATCAAATCTTCTCTTTCTGATGGTTATTTAAATACAAACCTTTTGGCAATAAGAAAGAATAGAGAAAATTTAAATGTAGAAGATTCAAAAATCAAAATCATACTTGATGACTGGGATAAAAATCCAAGTATAAAAATCATAGAAAAATTAAAAGAACATTCAATAAATCTTATATATCCAGTTATCATTCTTTTTGAGCAAAGCAAATTAGGTTATGATGAGAGTATTAAGAAAATACCAGAGTATATAGAAAAAAATTATAAACTAGAAGATTATGATTTATCAATACCATACAGTGTTTTCTTCATATTTATACCCGTAGAAGATGTGAAAAAAGTTAAAAAGAGCGTATTAGAATGGATAGAATTGAAGAAGCCACTAATCTAATTAAAGCTCTTAATGCTTATCGAAATGATAAGCTTCAGAGCCATGAACTTATCAAAGTAGTTTGTGACTATTTTGATAAAATCAAACAAGAAGATTTATTTGAAGCTGACTTAAATTTCTTGAAATACATTTCTGGTGTTATTGGAATTCCCCACTTCTATGACTTGTTAGAAAAGTTTGGACAGGATATCACTCTAAATTCTTTCGACTTAAACACGCTATCTGCAGTGATTTATGAAAGCACGTTAAATATAAGTAAGAGCAATAAAGTACATAAGTATCAAAAGCAGATTCTAGAACTTTTTGAACCTAACCAATTAAATAGATACTTTCTTTCGGCCAGTACTTCTTTTGGAAAGACTCACATAGTATTCGAAATAATCAAACAAATGGACTATGATAATGTAGTCCTGATTTTTCCAACAATTGCTTTGCTTTCAGAGAATCTTGAAAGGTTAACTTCCGATGAGAGTTACAGTTTTTTTGTCGAAAAATATTCTATACATACTTTAAGCGAGGTTGAAAATTTTGATAACAAAAATCTATTCATTTACACACCCGAACGCTACTTATCATTTATAGAAAAAAGAGAAAAAGAAATAGATTTCAATTTTGCATTTATTGATGAGGTCTATAAAATAGATAACGATTATATTATTGACGAAGAAGTCAGAGAAAATGAAAGAGATGTCGCATATAGGTTAGCTGTGTTTTATTCACTTAAAAAGGATGTTGACACACTTTTAGCTGGACCATATATAGATTTCTCAAGGCCTAAAGACGTAAATTACAACCGTTCTTTTGATAGGTTTTTAGAGAAAAATAAAATCAAATTAATTGACTATAATAATCTTGAAATAGTAAATAAGAGCTTCAGCGATATAAAGGGTAAAAAGAGCTATTCGGTTGACCACAATTTTGATTTGAATTTTAAAACGAGTTCAAAGAATGATAGGCTTATTGAAATTCTAGATCAAATTTTTAACCTTAATGAAAATACAATTGTCTATTGTTACTCTAGAAGTTCGGTTGAATCCTATGCAAAAACAATCATAAATTCAGGATTACTTATTAATCACAGCTTTAAGGAATATGATGAATTTGTAAGCCATATATCGGATAATTTCAACAATGAATGGACTTTGATAAGTGCATTAAAAAAAGGAATTGGAATACATCACGGACTTGTACCTAAATACATTCAAAAAGAGACAGTTTCACTATTTAACAAAGGCTTGCTAAAGGTTCTACTCTCAACAACTACAATCACAGAAGGAGTAAATACTTCCGCTAAAAATTTAATCGTTCTTCATGATAAAAAAGGCAATAAACCTCTAAAGAAGTTCGATGCGAAAAACATTGCGGGTAGGGCGGGCAGATTTTTATACCACTATAATGGTAGAGTTATTGTTCTTAAAAACAGCTTTATGGAAGCAATTAACTCTGAACCTGAAGGAATAAAACATAAAAACTACGACATAAACTCACCAAAAGAAGAAGTTGATTTATTTTATACTGAAGAAGAGTATTTAAGTGAGGAGGACAAAACTAAAATAATCGATATTAATCAACTTCAACAAGAAAGAGGCATTCCTGATGAAATATTCCATTTATATAAAGTAGTAAGTAGAAAAGACAAAATAAAGATTTACGATAAAATCGTTTCGTTAAACCAAGCTCAACTAGAAGACATCAAAAAATTAATCCGGTATATCAATTATAAAATGGACATCGAGTATGATGGCTTTCAAATCATTCTAAACATTTTAGAGTCTGTAGTTAAAAATCAAAAACTAAAGTTCTTAATTGAATACAAAGGTGAAAATGGCAATTACTCGACTTTAACACATTTAGTTCATTTCTACTTAACAAGTGGTTTTAGAGGTTCGGTTAATTTTAAATTAAGCAAAGGACTAACTGTTGACAAAGCTATTTCTGAAACCTCGGAATTTGTATATAACACTTTAAAATATCAAGTTGTCAAATACCTAGGAGTATTTAATGTTATGTATAAATTTCACATTTCGAAACAAACTGACCAACCTATTGATGAAGTAAGTGGTCTTGATAGATTATTGACCAAACTAGAGTACAATGCGTTTACAGAAAAAGGAAGAATAGCAAGTGATTTTGGCGTTCCTAATTCAATTATTGACTATTACGAGAATGAGGATAAAGCAAACGAAATCAAAAAATCATTTGACAAATATGAATTCATCATATTTAATAAAGTTGAAAAAATAATAAATGAAGAAAGTACTGGTGATAACAACGTTTGAAGATGATAGCTGTTTAGTAAAACAAAATAGATTTTAACTTATCCGAAAAGTTGGAAATTTAAAAAACTAAATCAGCAGCACTCTGCCACCTCTCAACAAAACTCTCCCCATCAATTCTTTCCTCACTCCTCTTTGGCATTGTTAAATCCATAAAACTGGCCATAGAGGGCATAATATCTACAATGCCCGGATTTTGATAAAATGCCGGTAATGGCTTCGGGTAATTGGTTACAATCCATGTAGTACGTTCTCGGTCTGATTGTCCACCATGTCCTTTACCGTCTGAGGAGGTTCTACCATGGTCTGTGGTGATGACTATCAGCCATTCTTCGTTGTGTTGCTCTTGCCTTGTTTTTACAGATTCCCAGATTCTTCCCACTTGTTTATCAGCAAGCTTCACTGCCTCCGTCATTTGTGGGCTGTCTCCATATTCATGCCCCATATCATCAGTGTATTCTAGATATACCCAAGACAAATCAGGGGCTTCAGACTTGATATATCTGGCCGCTTCTTCGGAGACTAATTCGTCAATATCGGAGATGTACTTTCGATCTTCATCATGTGGAAAGCGAAGCGTATCTAACTCAAAACCATCAAAGGCATAATCCATTTTCAGGTAATCTGTTTCGGCTAGGCCTTCTCCTATCAATTTGGTTCTGTTGTCTTGCCAGGTAGAGAAGATTGCCATCTTTGTTTCAGGCTTAGCGTGTCTTGCCAGCCTGAAAATGCTCCAATACTTATAATTGGGGTCCTTAATGTCATTTCCCCATACATTATGTTTATTAGCCCAGGTACCAGTAAGTAGACTGTTATAGCCCACCGCAGAAATGGTTGGTGATTCAGACTCCCCTCCTTTTTCTCCACCTACATAAGCACGAGTGTAGCCTCCAGTTTCCGAAATCTCATCAAGAAATGGCGTTTCAACACTTTCCAATACATCGGCAGGTATGCCATCGAGTAATATAAAAACCACTTTTCGGTCTTTCTGCTCTTCTTTGCATCCCAGACAAAAGAAGAAAGCAATGGCGAGCAAAATCATTTGTTTCATGGTCATGAAAATAGCATGATTCCCGGACAAGGGGGGCAACTCCATATTAAAAAAGGGTTATTAAGCTAAGCACTTAGGACTATGATAATAACCCCAACCCTAAAGGGAGAACTAAATGGTATCTATTAACCCAGCCCTAAAGGGTGAGCGAAGTTGTGTCAGTTACCCCAACCCTAAAGGGTGACGAAGTAGTATCGATTACCCCTGCCTTAAAGGGAGAAATAAGCCCCTTTAGAGAATCAAAGGGTAGCTAGTCTATAACTTTATAATTCTGAATGACTTAAGGGTTTCCATTCATAACAAGTACACTTTCTCCTCTTGTAGTCTTTTACTATCTTCCTTTTCATATCAACCTCAGCCTTATGAAACTGCTAAAAAGACTCTCGTATTCTATTCTGCTTTCCGTATTCCTTATTTCAAGCCTCAGTGCACAGGTTTCCAACCGATTGGAAATGCTGGACATTTTCAATCTTGAATTTGTCTCTGACCCGCAAATTTCCCCTGACGGACAGAAGGTAATTTATGTCAGGAACTTCAAAGACATTATGACGGACAGGAGTCTATCGAATCTTTGGATTGCCAATTTCGATGGCACTCAGAACAGACCCCTAACCACGGGCGAGCAAAACGACCGCTCTCCAAGGTGGTC
The DNA here is from genome assembly GCA_947493005.1 of uncultured Roseivirga sp. Taxonomy (GTDB): domain Bacteria; phylum Bacteroidota; class Bacteroidia; order Cytophagales; family Cyclobacteriaceae; genus Roseivirga. The sequence goes on along the minus strand of CANLOY010000004.1, from coordinate 87,147 downwards.
TCATGATGGTACTAGAATAGTCTATACCTCCAATAAAGATGGGAAGTCAGAAATCTATCTGCGATGGATGGATTCTGGGGATGAAATGGTGCTGGTGAACTCAGAAAAATCACCTTCAAGCATCACCTGGTCTCCTGACGATAAACATCTGGCTTTCAACATGTTTGTTCCAAAGGCTAAACCATCACCTATTAAAATGCCCGCCAAACCAAAAGGTGCTACATGGAATGCTCCTCCTAAATATGTAGATGATCTCTCCTGGCGAAGAGATGGGGTTGGTGAATTGCCTCAAGGTAACCAGCAACTTTTTACCGTGCATGTTTCTGGCGGTACGCCAAGGCAAGTTACTGAAGGTCCGTTTAATCATGGAAATGCTACCTGGGGAAAGGATGGGAAGCATCTGTACTTCAGTGCCAACATGAGAGAAGACAGGGAGTTTGAAGGCTCTGACTCAGATATCTATTCTGTGTCGCTGACTACAGGAGTATTAAAGAAACTGACCAATCGCTATGGCCCTGATGGCAGTCCAAACATTTCACCTGACGGAAAGCTAATGGCCTACCTTGGATATGATGATAAGTACAAGGGCTACCAGATCAGCAAACTTTATGTGTCCAATGTTGATGGTTCCAATAGTCGGTTGGTATCTGGAAAACTGGACAGAGATGTTGGCAATATCAAATGGGCAGCCGATGGCAAAGGGCTTTACTTTCAGTATGTAGACAAGGCGCACACCAAAATCGCTCACATCACACTGAAGGGAAAGGTGACGGATATTACCGAAGGTCTGGGTGGTATGTCTTTAGGCAGGCCTTATACCTCTGGGGGCTACTCTATTGCTGATAATGGTAACTATGCCTATACCTGGGCAGAAACACATGAACCAGCGGATTTAGGGGTTGGAAACAACGGAAACAACAGAAGAATTACCAAGGTCAACGAAGACCTGCTGGATTATAAAAAGCTGGGGCAGGTTGAAGAAATCTGGTATAAGTCGTCAGCCGATGGATTGGATATCAATGGCTGGATTGTAAAACCTGCTGACTTTGACCCGAACAAAAAGTACCCACTGATTCTCGAAATTCATGGTGGCCCATTCTCTAGTTATGGCCCGGTATTTTCCGGAGAGATACAACTGATGGCCGCTGCGGGTTATGTTGTACTGTATACCAATCCTAGAGGCAGTACTAGCTATGGTTATGATTTCGGTAACGAAATCGATAAGAACTACCCAAGCAAAGATTATGATGACCTGATGTCTGGTGTAGACGAAGTAATCGGAAGAGGGTATATCGATGAAAGTCAGCTCTTTGTTACCGGTGGTTCTGGTGGTGGTGTACTCACTTCATGGATTGTAGGCAAAACCGATCGATTCAAAGCTGCGGTGGTCGCCAAGCCGGTAATCAACTGGTATAGCTGGGCATTGTATGCTGATATGTCTGCTTTTGCCACACGATACTGGTTTGAGAAAAAGCCTTGGGAAGATCCTGAAAAATATATGAAGCACTCTCCTATTTCTCTGATTGGAAATGTCACCACACCTACTATGCTCTTAACAGGTGAAGCGGATTTAAGAACACCTATTCATGAGTCAGAACAGTATTATACCGCATTAAAACTCAAAGGGGTTGAAACTGCCATGGTGCGTATTCCGGGTGCTTATCATGGCATTGCCGCCAGACCCAGCAATTTAATTGGTAAGGTTTCAGCAATACTAACTTGGTTTGATAAGTATAGAACCGAGTCAATTTCTATGGATATCAGACGTTAAAAAGCATAGTATGGAAAAAGTGGATTACCAAATTGAAGGCATGACATTAGCCGTTACTAAAATGGATGAAATGTTAGATTTCTATTCCAGTGTTTTCAATATTGATTTTGAAGAAAATGAAATGTATGGAACCAAGCTATATTCCGGAAACTGGGGGGACATGAAACTCCTTTTCTGCCCAGCTGAAATAGCTAGAAATACCGCTGATCAAAATCGACATCAATTCGATGTTATAGTTTCTGACCTGAAAGCTCTTATTGGCACAGTTAAAGCTCATGGGGGAACACTAATGGGAGAAATTACAGAAAACGATCAAGCCCTAAGTGTCGGAGTCTACGACCCTGACAATAATTCAATTGTGTTTAAAGAGTTAAGGGAATAAGCTTTCTTTTAACAGATTGATTTAACCTTGCAGCTGATCTGAGAAAACTTATTCCTCTAAGAATAATCGTGCTGAGTTTACTCCTTTTTGCCAGCTTTGACTATTTGGGCTGCCACTTTTTTCAGAAAGCCTACAGGGGGTGCTGGCTCTTCCGTTTTCTTATAAGGACAACCTAAAGGAAATTCCCAGTGATCGTTTACACAGAAACTGCATGAACCTTCAGAGCGTGTCAAGTAACCTTTTTCTTCTCCCGAGCCCTTCACATAACTTAATTTACCCGCATTATAAAGCCCTTCTAACACCTCGGCCATTTGACGATGTGGATTATAATATCCAGGCGTTAATGCTTTCAATGCTTCAGAATAGTTTTTCTCAAGTGCTTGAAAAACCTCATCCGTATTCTTTACAATCTGAATTGCTGAAAAACCATAATCTTTTGCTGGCACTATGTCAACATCTTCACTTTTTTCGAAATAGGCATAACATGCAGCATAATTCGCTTTGAAAGCCTTCAGGTCATCAGGACTCATTCTAAACTGAGGCAGGAAATTAGTATTGTAAGAAAAGTGAGGCGTAGCGATTAAGCGCGTTGTCAATTCATATGATCTTCCATCAATCTCTGTCGAAAACTTAAAGTAGCAAGGATTATTATCATCTATGGTACTTTTAAAGAGTGTAAAAGCACCATCTTCAGGATACTCCGGCATGGGTTCTTTTTGGTGAATTAAACCACCAAAAGCATCTCTGAACATATTCCAGGAAGATTCTCCAACCAGATAAAGTACGGCTGGTTTCGTCTGCACCAACTGCTTTATGGCCCAGGCATTTTTTGAAACACAGTTATTGATAATGTCTGGTTCCCTATCTCCCTTCTCATCGCTCAGGAAAGCCTTATTCCAATGCGGAGATGCGCAAGCCACCATATCCAACTGTCCGACATCTTCCCCAATTTGAATATCGGCACCTGTCATTCCCTTTTCTTTCAGGAAATCTGAAAACATATTCAACGTGGGCACTAACTGCTCATAGTAGCCTATTTGTTCTTGATAGACGTCTGTCTCTACACCTGCAGGAATATTCGGTTTAGCAGCAATGACATCTCCTTTTTTAAACACATTATTCGGTTCAAAGTGATCATATAACAGCACATACTGAGGAGAGCCTAATTCTCCAGACAAATGGATTTTAGTCGCTTTAGCATCTCCATCATAAAGGACTTCTATATCATAAGAAGGAGAAGAACTAGTTCTTTCGGCACTGACCAGCTTACCATCCCTTTCTGCAATAATCTGCCCTTCAGATGATAGGTTTTCCTTCACAAAATCCAGATTCAAGTGCTCCTGATATACTGACCTGTATCTATAATAATACGCATACTTGGTCCATGCATCTGTATCCTCATCGCTGGTAAAATTGGGATAAGCCCAGCTCGCTCCTTGTTGCCCTGGAGCAAAAGCAGTCATATTGGGGTTAATACCAATGGTCATTATGGGTGCTTTCCGACAACCGTCCATTACTTCTCCATTAGGGAAAGCGTCCTCTCTCGTTACTCCTTTCAACCATAAGTAATCCTCTGGGTTATCTTTTGGATCATTCTCATCAGGAATGCTCTTTTGAAAATCAAAAGCGGTATAAGGTCCATAGGGTTGCTTTCTTTTATCCTTAGGCCAGAAAAAGTCACAGGTCCCGCACGAACGGATGTTGAATACTAAATCTATTTCTAAAGGATCTTTTGTATCTACTTCCTTGGCACGTGGTGGGTTATAGGTTGAATTTGACATGATTGTGTTTACTATTTAATGTTCTAAAAAGAGGCTTTAACAAAAATCGAAGAAGCAACGTCATTCCCGAGGAATCGGGAATCTCATTAAGGTCACCTGTTTCTTTTAGTGAGATTCCCATCCGAAATATCGGATCAAGTTGGGAATGACGATATAATTGAGACAACTCAATTGAATTGCTATTGACCAACCAAAGCTGCCCAGGCGGTTAAAGCGCCATTGAAGCTGGTATAGAACCCAGCCGTCTCATAAATAAGGCTTGACCATTCTTCCCTTACTTCAGCAGGAATTTCCGTTCCATCCTGAGCTTTGCTGGCAATCACCGGGTCTGAGATGTTCCGAACGTAGCAATAGTCTACCCCCATCAAACCAGCTTGATGTCCTATTACCGTATCGTCCATTTCCAAAGCTGAATATTGTGCAGTGTCATCTCCATTGGCAATAAAGTAGTAATCCGTAGTAAGCAATGGAATGCCCTTGGCTTCCATCACCTTGGGCTTATCGGTATTGGAAGGACTCAATGGAAAGTTGACCAGATCCTCGTAACCGAAAGGTGCTGCTACTTTCTTTTCTTCGTGAAGTTTTTCGATTAAATATTCCAGCTCACTTTTTGTCATTACCGTGCTTAATGGAATAAACTGTTTTTCAACAGAGGGTATCATATCCAGATATGGATAAAAGGAAGAAGTAAACGTTTTATTATTAAAATCTACCCCTTTGTTTTCAGGTAGTTTCAGCTTGATATGTCCTGAGTTAGTAAGTGCTACATCTCCAAGTACAGACTTTAAAGAAGCTCCTCCTGCCGTTCCTATGGAATAAATCTGATCTGGTTTGGCATCTTCTAAAATGCACTTGGTCATTTCTGTTAAACCGGCAATGTATGGCGCATGTGCCAAATGCGTTTCAGACTTAAATAGAATTACCTTTTTCTCACTTCCTGAGTTGTCTTCTATCCCAACCAAAAGGTAATAGCCCCAGGGAGTGGTTCCTTCAGCACTCGATGTTCCACGGCTATAGGCTTTCCAGGCATCTCTCCAGTCAGTTGAAGCGTATGGCCCTCTGGGTGTTTGGCTGTTAACAAATACATGATCAAAAGCCGACCATTCTGCACTTGTCCAGGTGATAACAACCATATCTGCATCTGGTAATGGTGCATCTGCACCTTTGTAATCGAAAGGGATGATTTTCGGTGCCTTTTTACCGATTGCACTCCAGTCTACAACTGGCAATTCAGGCAAATAGGAGCGCTTTTTGTACTCCTTACTTTGATATCTCGACATGTGTATGTGTGTTTAATTCGACAATGAATTTATCAATTTCAATTCAACAATTATATAGCTGAATTCCACCAGAGCAAAAACTAGCTAAGTCATGCCATCTTATAATTTGTATGCTCATGCTTTTCAAAATGTTTGTATATTCCTCCAAACACAACAAAAAATGTCTCTTGCCCAATGGATTGAAGCTATAGCTTTAGTACTGTTAAGCTCATACTTCATAATTATCACTTTCTCATTTTTTAAGTTCAGACTGGTACGCAAACAAGAAGAGCTGGATTCTTTGATTAGCAGCCTTAACCTCAAAGAGAAATCTTTTAGTTTAAAAAACAGTATGGATAAGGAATTTGCCAGACAAGACTATATCCTACCAGTTATTTTTGTTACGGTACTAAGCATGATCGGCTTGTTTTTAATGCTCATGGGCTGGTCACTTTATGACCTGACGGATCAAGGCCTCGCAAAAAGTATGTTATGGTCTGGAAGTGACTTCTGGGCCGATCCTGTTTATGGAAAAGAAAAGAAGAGTCTGGCTATTGTTGGCTGGGCGTTAATGGGAGGATTCCTTAGTGGCGGACAGTATATCTACAGAAGGTTTTCTACTATCGACTTAACTCCTGGAAACTTTTTCTCCATAGGCATTAGAATGTTATTGGCTCCTGTAGTTTCATTGATGCTGGCCTATGTACTCGGTTATGATGACCCAGAATCCGAATCAAGCGTGATTTTAGTAATTGCCTTCCTTACTGGAATATTCCCAGACAAGGGTTTTAAATTATTAATGGATAAGACTTCTGACATTTTTCCCGGTAGAAGAAAAGAGGAAGTGGAAAACCTGCCATTAGAAGCCATTGAAGGCATCAGCTATTTCCACAAACTCAGGCTCAATGAAGTTGGTATTGATAATGTTCAGAACCTTGCTCAATTCAACTTTCTATTACTCATAGTGAAAACGCCATTCCCAGTCAGGGTTTTATTGGATTGGGTTTCACAAGCCAAACTACTTATTGAATTCCATTATGATATTATGAAACTTCAAAGAATAGGTATACGTTCCGCTTTGGATTTTCTGGATGCTATTGAAGAAAATGAACAACGGATTCAGCAGATATCTGGACTCACCGGAATTGAGGAGCTAACCCTTGAAATCAATTATAAGAATATTAAAAGTGATAAATCAGTCTGGCTATTAAATCATTTTAAGGTTAATCTGGAACAGGTTAGCTTTGACTAAAGTCTAGTTGGGCACAGGCAATTAAACGAGAATCTTCCAGGGCTTCTGTTCTCAGGTGTCCAGGGTATTCTGGATTCCCTCCCAATTGTGCTAAAGCCATTTTATCAGGATATCGAACAATCAACATGGCATCCCATAGACTCTCATTTTCCGGGCCAATTAAAATACCTAATGGCTTACCCGACCATATTAACTCACCTCCAACCTCTTTTAACAGTGGGGCTACTTTCTTTATATACTCTTGATAAATCTCAACTCCTTTAGGCCTGAACTTTAGCAGGTTAACCATAAAAACAGGTTTAACATCAGGCATAGACATAAAGTCTTGTTGCTGCTTTGGTGATGGGTTAATGTTCATAAGCTTAAAAACAATTAACTCTTAAGTTCGGTATTTTCGTTCTTCATGAAAACCCTAAGAGTTTATTTAGCCAATTCTCTTTTTCATACATCTTAATACATAAATAACTCTGTATTCTAATCAAGTAATATATGTAAAGGTTAAATTTGAATATCGATAAGAGTGCAGAGCAAATTAAGTTTAAAAAATTCTACCTGAGGGGAACGTTTCTTTGGTTCTTACTCACTTCTGTCTATGTAATAGCCAAAGCAATGATGACCAATACTGGTACTCAAACCGGCACCGAGTTTTCTGACAATGTGCTGAACATCATTTTGATCTTTGGTGTCTTCGGAATTCCAATGATTTTTATTTTATCCCTTTTTATAAGGTTTGGAGCACATATTATCAACAAAATTCCTAATAAATAGTATTCCTATTGCGAACAGAGTGAAGCAATCTCCTTTCATAGTTTGTATAAGGTAATTGAATGATAAATGTGTATAAACTAACCTTGATTTGATACTTTCATAAAATATGCACCGTAATGACAAAGGGAGGTTTCGTATATATACTGACCAATAAGTACCATTCCACATTATATACGGGAGTAACGTCTGATTTAGTACCTAGAATAATCCAACATAGAGAAAAACACTTCTTGAAGTCATTTACTGCAAAATACAATGCAAATAAGCTGGTCTATTTCAGGGTATTCGACCATATAGAATCTGCCATTGAAGAGGAAAAAAAGAATCAAAGGTGGATCCAGGAAAAAGAAGATTCTACTTATGGAGTCGGTTAATCCCGAATGGAGAGACCTCTATTTTGATATACAACATTGGTGATTTTTCTTTAAAATGGTTTGCTTAAACACTTGTGCTCCGAAAAGAGAGGAGGTTGCTTCGTCATACTTCCTCGCAAAGACGTACTAATTAAGCTGAAGAGATAAAGGACCTACTCACCCAACAATCTGGATATAAACACCTGCACCTCCTCATTGTGTAGTGAAGCAATCTAAACTCTATGCATTTGCAGCAATAGATTGTGTTTCGTCAAGGATTGGAATTTCTTTCAAGCTCAATTGAGACCCACTCATTTTGCTGATGCCACTAAAAAAAGCACCTTGTTCAATTATCAGCTTATTCGTATAAAGGTCACCCTTTACCTCTGCTCCTGCCTTCAAAAGAATCATACCCCCAGCGATAACATCTCCTTCAACAAAACCATTTATCTCGGCAACTTCAACATTAATATTCCCAATCAGTCTTCCAAAATCGCGTATTTCCAGCTTGCTCGCATAGAGTACATCTCCTTTTAATTCTCCTTCCAATATTATTACTCCAGAAGCCTTCAATTCACCTTCAATTGATACTCCTTTAGCAAGGAATGTTGAATTCTGTATCTCCGAAACTTGCTTTCTCTTTCTCATTGATTTGAAGTTCAAGATTTTTTAAAGCCCTAATGCATTTATCAGATAAGTAAACCAAAACAACATACAAACGCGTCATAAACATGCGTGAACTGTATCAATAAGTAAGTCAGCTTTATGCTAATTCACTCTCATGGGTTTGTTTATATTTAGGTCAAATCCAACAATACAATAAGTATGAAAACCAGAAACACGCTACCACTTTTATTATTAACACTAATTCTTCTATCCTGTGGCAATACTAAAGAAAGCCAGGAGAGCTCCTGGATCACTCTCTTTAACGGAGAAACACTCGATGCATGGGAAATGTATGGTGATGGTCCTATTACACCTCAATGGACAATTAATGATGGAGCCATTAAGTGCAGAAGTAATCCTGACATACAACCCGAGAAACATCGCTCTATCATGACGAAAGAAGAGTTTGGCAATTTCGAACTTGAACTTGAGTTTATGGTGACAGAAAATGCCAACAGTGGTATCATGTACCATGTTGTTGAAGCCCCTGAATATAAAAATGATTATGAAACCGGGCCGGAATATCAAATACTTGATGACAATGAGAATCCGAACCGAGCTAATAAGAATCGTTTAGCGGCAAATTATGATATGTACCCTCCTGCTGATGATAAACCTTTCAATGGTGTTGGGAAATGGAACAGTGTAAAACTTATCTATGACAACGGCCATGTAGAGCATTGGCTTAATGGCAAGATGGTATTAGAGTTTGAAGAAGGCAGCGAAGAATGGAAAGCCATTAAAGATGCTAGTAAATGGTCAAATGTAGAAGGTTACGCAAAGTACAAATCAGGACATATTAGTCTTCAAGACCACGGTGGGGAAGTTTGGTACAGAAATATCAGAGTTCGAAAACTCTGAAAAGCATTAAGACTATAATCTTATAAAATGCGCTCCTCAATTGTATTCAGGAGCGCATTCATTTTACAGGTTAGCTTACAGCATGTAGTGCCACTCTATTTCCTTCTATATCTTCGAATTGAGCAATATAACCGTATTCTCCAATACTCATTTTAGGAACAAGTGTCTTTCCTCCGTTTTCATTAATCTTGGCCAGTGTGGCTTCAATGTCTTCTACACTAAAATAAATTACTGATCCTTCATGCGATGGTACATAGCCTTCAGTTTTGATTAAAGTACCTGTCGCACCAGGCTTTTGAGGATCGCCAGGAAACCAAGCCATAAGACTTGGCCCCATTTCGGTAACAGTCATTTCAATATTAAAAACGCTTTGATAAAAGTTCTTGGCCTGTTCTATGTTGTTGACAGGAATTTCAAACCAGTTGATAGGATTCATATAAATACAGTTTATTGTTAAAAGTGATTATCAACTTATAAACGAACAAGGGAATCAAAAAGGGACAATCTATTGATTAAAAACCATTGTTCGTTGCGAACTAACGAATCCTTCTAGTACCAAAGGGCAATCTCGAAATTGGTTAAACCCCTAATGAAGGAGACTCCCGCCTACACGGGAATGACAAGAGGCATCTCAAAACAATAACCAACTCAATTACACGGATTTAAACTCTTCTACAAACTCTGTTAAAGGCACAGTACTCACACTGCTTTAAATCTTCCGTTTGGGTGAATGCAATTTCAGGGTTATAAATTTCGAGTACCATTTCCCTCAATCGCTGATTGAAAGCGTCAATTACTTCTTCTGGTATCAACTGCCCTGCCCTAAGCCATTGCGTTCCCTGGCTTAAGTGTCTCATACTTAAAATACCAATACGTACTTGTTCAGATAAATGTCCTCTGGTCAATATGGCATACAAATAGCCCTGAAAGCCAGATTTAAGATCAGGATTCTGAAAATAATTTTCAATATACTCTTCAGCAGGTAGTCTAAGCTGACTGGCTGTGGCTAATTTCACCTTTCCAGTCTTGTAATCTATAATCTGAGTAACTCCTTCTTTTTCATCCACACGATCTATGGTACCACCCAGATTGACTTTCTGCCCTGATGGTAGTTCCACCTGATATTGAAAGTCATCTCTCTCCAAGCCAACAACTTTAAAAGGTGCTTGTTTCATGTCCATGTCCAATACCTTTTGTACCATTTGCTCCATTACGCGTTTGGTCAAAAGATCTCGACCAGTCAATTGCTGGTTAGACTGAATAATCTTGTTCTTCTCTAAAGAAGTCAGCAATTGCTTTTCAACTAACCTTCTTAAGTTCTTGATTTGGTCTGCGACAATTTCCTCTCCTAGGAAAGGAGTATATAACTCTTCTAAAACTTCGTGGACTACAATACCTAGGTTCCTTGCATCAATATCTTCTTCAACATGGTCTTGCTCGCTGAATCTGGCAACATATTGAAAATAGAACTTCAATGGACAGGTCACATATGTCGTTAGAGAGGTTGGTGACAAAAACTTATCGGCCTCATTTCCATCCAGGTACCGTTCTAACATTTGTTGTACCATCGGTTTTTTCTCTATTGAGATAACTCTTTTTTCAGCTTGTTTAGGAATAAGCCCCTCATAAGTTTTTTCTTCTACCTGATAGCCAAGTAATGTGCTATATCTTCTTAACTGTTGCAAAACAAAGCGACTTACCTCTCCCGTTGAATCTGCAGCAACTGTATTATCATATATATAATGGATGTTTTCAGCGCGCTGCATCAGTCGCTTAAAATGGTATGCATAAATAGCATCCTGTTCTTCGAAGGTTGGTAATTCGAAAACTCTCCTTAGGCCATAAGGAACGTAAGAATTGAGATTTCTAGCTGCTGGGATTTTACCTTCATTGGTAGACAGTACAATTACGTTTTTAAAATCAAGTGTTCTGGTTTCGAGGAATCCCATAATCTGAAAGCCTCTGACAGGCTCTCCCTCAAATGGGATTTTTATGGACCTGAAATGCTCTTGAACAATCTTCTTGATAAGCCTCAATGAAAATCCGTCTCTACCATTCAGATAATCATTCAACTGATTTAAAGATTTCAGAAAAAAGTAAATGAACTCCCTGTCGGCCAATCCATTTTCGTTTTCTTTGAAGTAGTAAAACACACTGGTTAAATAGTCTTTCAACCCTGAACTCAAAGGCTCCCATTGGTTTTCAAGCTTAAGTAATGCCCTTAGCTCCTTAGCCTTGATTCTTTTTAAAAGTGCTTCGAGCCCTACTTTATTCTTTTTTTCCTGAACAAACCACTGGTTCATCTCATCGTAAATACCCTCTTGAAATACAGCAGTATAGGCATTAGATAGAAAGGGTTTCAGGTCATACACATGAAATACCGTCCCTTCGTCAGTTTGTCTAGCTCTCCGCATCAATTCCATGTAACTCAAGGCAAAGTCATAAACCACAGTCGATTTCATGGGATATCCCATGGTCACATTTAACTTTTGGTCTTCCAAAGGAATTGCGTAAAGCAATGGCAACAGTAGCTTTTCATCTGCCAATACAATGGCCGATTCTTCGGGTTTAGCTCCGGAAGCAACAATTTCAGCCATAAGCTGAGCTGCCAGGTGAGCCTGACCGATCAATTGTGGTACGGCATGTACCGTAACCTTTTTAGAATGCTCATGCGAGCATGCATCTATCCAAACCGAATCAGGCCATTTCTTCTGATAATCCCGTACAAAATCTCCTGCCTCCTCTTTTCTCTCTTGCAAATAGTAACTATCTACATCCCAGTAGAGCGTACCTATTCCGGCTTTAACAAGTGCATCAAAAATGACTTCTTCTGATTTTGAAAGTGCGTTAAATCCACAAATATGATAATGCGTGTACCTATGGTTGAAATGCTCCTGCATTAGGACTGCCGCGAGGTTTCGGTATAGCATCCCTCCATAAGCTTTCTCTTCCTTAAGCAATACATCCTGATACTCCACATAGACATTGCCTACTTCTTGCCAGATTTTAAGAAACTCTGTAAGTAACTTTGTCTTCTCTTGCTTTTCAGTAAGGGTTCTATAACGCTCAATAATTCCCCTTAGCTCATCATGATAACCAAAGACATGGTCTATTTCTTTGATGTTTTGCAAGGCTGAGTAGATCTCTTTCGCATTGGCCATATAGCGATCTATCTCGTCATAATCTTTGAGTATTATTTTTCCCCAGGCATAGAATTTATCAAACTCCAGGTCTTTATCTCTTTTTTGATAAACCTGAAAAAGATTGAACAGCAAAGTGAGTTCATCGGTAATACTGATGCCCGTCATTTGTTGTACTAAATCTTCTATGCTAAGTATGGTGGGTAGTATAAAATCTCTATCTCCAAACCTGTTTAAGAGTGCTCTTTTAAAGAATACTCCTCCACGTTTGGTAGGAAAAACATAGCAATGCCCCTTAAGTTGTAGAAGTGCCTCTTCATCAATGTGATCAACAAGGGATTCATGAAAGGTTTTCATTGACTCACCTCCCTAACTACAACTGGTTCAACATAAATCAAATGGCCTTCCACTTCTTCAAAGCCTAAGGCTTTCAAGGCCTTCATATATCTTCTTACTTGTGTATGGTGAGACTCTGCTTCTTTTTCCTTTTTATAATCTATGACCACAGCCTTTTTACCATCTGTAAGAATTCTATCGGGCTTATGAATTCTGTTTTCATACCAGATTTCTCTTTCGTTCAGTACTTCATAACCATCGGAAAACCATGGAGCAATCTTTGGATCTTTAAACAGTTTTTTAATTCTACCAGAAACCTCTATTACCGCCTTATTACCCAGTTCACCTGACTGCTGCATCTGCTTCAGTACCAACTCTAAATCATCAGTTGTACTTATTGCTGATAATACTTCATGTACTTGGTTACCAATCGTAATATTCTGTGCACCCTGAGTTTCCTGCAACATGAAAAAGCGTTCTGAATCATTCCTTATGGTCAACTTTTGTAAATAGGAAGAAGCCGGGTAAACTTTTATTTCCTTAGATTCTCTGACCTTTTCAACGCTTCCGATTTTTACATTACTTGTTCCAAAGCTATAATCCACGTATGCTGTTTCGGTAGTTTCATTGGTATTAAGAAGGGGCATTATTTTCCATAATAGAGACTGAATGTTAGAGGGGTTAGCATTCCTTCCCTTTAACGCTCCATTGGGTGCCCATATAAAGAGTTTTTCTCTTGCTCTGGTAAATGCTACATAGGTTTTATTCAGCACATCCAAGGCAAACTCTCTTGATTCATTATGAAACTGATTGACAAAGTGAGAATTGGACAAGGATCGCCTGGAATAGTCTAGTGGCACAAAACGCAAATCTTTATAGTCAAGTGGCAGGTCACTGGTCCAGAACTGATGTCTTACTGGTGGTAAAATACTCCAGTTTGTAAAAGGAAGGCAAACAATTGGTGCTTCAAGTCCTTTAGACTTATGTATTGACATTATCCTTACCGCATTTGTCTTTTCATTGGCCGCAACCGTAGTATCATGTCCCTCACTATCCCACCATTCTATAAAGGTGTTAATAGAATTAATGCCCTTTTGTGTCTGTTCAAGAATTACATCCTGAAGCTGCTGTATATACACATCAGCATATTTAGCAAAGTCAAAGATGAGTAGTACCTCACTGACAAGGTCAAAAAGTGATTGCTGTTTTAGGTAATGCTTCTTCTCCAAAAACTCTTTTGGAAAAGCAGCCTCTTCAATTGACATTCTATTCTCTCTAGACCTGAAAAAAACATCATCAGGGTCAGCTCCAGATAGTTTATGATAAAGTGTGATTAGATTTAAAAGGAGTATTTCATCGTAATCTGATTGTAGATACCTGAACACCTCGAGTACAAACTGTACCAGGTCGCTTTGGGTAATTCTTAACGATTCTCCGTTGATGAACGGAATATCTTCTGCCAACAGTATGTTAGCAATATCTGGTATTTCTGCATTTGCATTCACCAGAATAAGAAAGTCACTCAATTCAAACCCTTTATCACAGTTATCTTTGACTACAGAAATCAAATCGTTTAATGCCGATGCTTTCCATGGTTCATCTCCTTTCTCATAAAAACGTACCTGAACATACCCCCCATCTTTACCTCGTACTTCTTGTTGATGGTTGGTATAAGCTTTCTCAAATAAAGCTACATCGGTAATAGACTCATTTGCTCCTATTTCTATGGGTAACTTTTCGAAAAGCTGATTATTAAACTCAACAACCTGCTTCAAACTCCTGAAGTTATCTTTCAGGTTATGGTCACTTTCGGTTGTATAAAAAGCACCCAGGTCTGTTTTTAATTGGCTAAGCAATAAATTCATATTCCCGCCTCTGAAACGATAAATTGATTGTTTCACATCTCCAACTATCAATACGTTATTATCTTCCGAAAGCGCATTAACAACTAATGGTTTCAGGTTGCTCCATTGAAAATTAGAAGTATCCTGAAACTCATCTATCATAATATGTTTGAAATAGCTACCTAGCTTCTCGAAAATAAATGGAGCATCTGCCTGCTCCAGAATGTCTTTCAGAATCAGGTTATTATCTGAAATCAACATTACGTTATGCTCATCTCTGTAATCTTTCAGGTGCTTATTCAATTCTTCTAACAAGCCATAAGAGAACATGTTTTTTAGTAGTACTCTGGCAGTATTATAGTCACTTTGATAATCATTTATGTACTGAACAATTGATTGCGCCACCTCCCCAAAGCGTCCGGCAACCAATTGGTCAATCACTTCAGCTTTATCACTCGTTTTTGTATACCATGTATCATCGCCATCAACAACTTTAACAAAAGTTGCTGTTACCTCATATATACCTGAAACAAGTTTTTTAAAGGTATTTGCTACACCGGTTTTACCTCTTTTAAAGTCTTCTACAACTAGTCCTTGATTAGACATTAAATCTAAAGCCTCGTTGCCAAATGACTTCAACTGTGACTCATAGCCTTTCACAGTTTTTCTCATCTTGTCAATCAGTCCTTTCAATTGATCCAGATTGAGATCTACTAGTTTAAACCCGTCCTGAAAAGCTTCGGAGAACAGGCTTTTACCTAGTTTCTCCATGTTCTGGTCTACATTCCAGGACTTGTCATTTTCCATTTGTTCATTGGCAAATGATACCAGCCATTCTCTTACTTGCCGGTTATCATCCAGGCTCCGAAACAGCTGATCAATAGATTCCCGGAGTGCCAATGAAGTATTCATTTCCAGTTCATAGCTCAAAGGCAAATCCAGTTCTCTGGCAAAAGACCTCAGTACTTTCGAAAAAAAACTGTCAATGGTAGAAATTTCAAACCGACCATAATTATGAATAATAAGGTCATAGGCTTCATTTGCCCTACTTCTCAATCCCTTTTCGTCAAGCGAGTCTTTTAGTTCCTCTCTTAATACCTCAAACATTGCATCCTGACTTCCTTCAGCAATCTCTGAAAGGGCTTCCAGTATTCTACGTTTCATTTCCTCGGTTGCCTTGTTTGTAAAAGTGATGGCAAGAATATTCCTGAAATCGGAAGGGTTCAGTAAAACAAGTTTTAGATACTCCTTTACAAGAGTAAATGTTTTGCCAGAACCGGCAGATGATTTGTAAACTTTTAGTGGCAATTCAGCTAAGATTAGAACTAAGCTGAAATTAAAAGAATGAGGGCAAAATGATAACTAATTATCGAATTAACTTCACAGTTCCTCTGTAACTCTCTTCGTAAGTTCTACCATTGAGTGTAACAGTATAAAAGATAATGTAAGAGTACTTACCATCAGGGGCTTTTTCTCCTTCGAAATTCCCATCCCACCCCTGATTAATATCTTGACTTGAAAAGACTACTGCCCCCCATTGGTTATAGACCTGCACAGAGAACGGTAAGTTACAGTCTGTTACTGGTTTGAAAACATCGTTTGTGCCATCATCATTTGGACTAAATGCATTAGGAACCGATATCTTAGGAAATCGCTCAGCTACAACTGTGCTAAAAGTTGCTTCACAGCCATTTGCATCAACTATTCTCACACTGTAACCTCCCATACTTAGATCCGAAACTTCTTGACCTTCAACTCCATTATTGCTACTCCAGAAAAACTGATAGTCTGGTACTCCTCCCTTGGCATCTACAAACAAACGTCCATTGCTCGCCTGAGGACAAATAGATTCATTAATTAAAGTGTTTAAATCTGCTTCCAATAAACTTGGTTCTCCAACTGTTAAGCTTGTGGTAGCTTCACATCCATTCGCATCAGTTACTGTTACTTCATAGTCCCCTCCTTTTAAAGACTCTATTAACCTCGAATCTGAGCTAATGGTTGTTCCACGGCTGGTCAATTGATATCGATAATCTCCATTTGGAAAAGGAGTTCCTCCATCGACCATAAAAAACACTTTTCCGCTAGCTTCCTGAAAACACAAAGCACTGGTCACTTCCATATCCCTTATAACAAGAGACAACGGTTCTCCAACTTCAAAACTTCTTTGAACGGAACAACCTAACTCATCGGTAATAGTGGCTACATATGTTCCTGCTGACAATCCTGTTATTTGATTCCTTTGCATTCCGTTACTCCAATTCACATCATAGTTACCAGGTTTACCTCCTGATATGAATAACTCAATACTTCCATTGTCTTCTCCATTGCACAGGGCATCACTAATACTGGCACTGGCTTGAATTTCTTCATAGATGGTGACATTAAGTACCTCAGAAAACCCTTGACAATCGGCTATTGAAGGATTGTGTTCTCTATACCAGACTTGCCCTTTACCTGGACCTTTCCACCTGACTTCAATATTCTCACCCTGATTTGAGCCTAATATTTCACCATGTCCATCTACAAACCACTCATATTGTGATCCATTGGTTGGGTTAACTGAGTAAATTACACTCTGTACCTGGTCGAAACACACCTCCGAATCTGAAAAACCATTACTGCTAGGTGGAGCCGGAGTAAGTTGTAGATTAACTCTTATATCGAATGTAAGCGGCTCAACATTGCACTGATCAGTATTCAAAGGCACAACTCTTATGTATGCGTTGTTATTTTCTTCTCCCCAGTCTACAGTGATCTTATTTGAATTCCCTCCAGATGTAATAGTCCCGCCACTGATAGACCAATCATAAGTATTTCCATCTGGCCCATCAATGACATATTCAATACCTGTTGTATTAGGACATACTGATAAAGGCCCCAAAAACTCTCTTATTGCCAGATCCTTAACCTCTATTTCTAATATGGCTGTTGCTATGGTGTTGCAGACACTTCTTCCGTCTGAAGCACGCAAAACGACTTCATAACTGCCCGCTGCTTCAAAAGTATGGATAACCTCTTTTCCAAATCCTGTATTACCATCTCCAAAGTCCCACTCAAAAGTATCGAACAAAGGTTCTTCACCTTCAATCACCAAGAAGTCTGCTAAAAAGCTGGAAGGTGTTCCGGCACAAACGGATTCTGAATCAGGTATAATTGTTAAACTTTCTGCTACTTGTATAAGATCATCATCTCCCAAAGTTGCAGCTGCCACATAGCCAAACGACTCTTCTTCACCAAAGGCATATACATATGGAATTACTCCATTTTCTGCGGTTAATCTATGATTACCAATTGAATAGGATAAAGTAGCATAGGCGGCATCTCCTACAATTCTAAACTGATCTGTAATATCCACTCCATCCAGTTGAATATTACTAAGGTTGGCGCTGGAAGTAACTAAAGTAAGATGGTGTTCGAGAGAACGAAGTGTTGGTAATGCAGTGAAATTAACCGACTTAACCCCCTGTCCAATAGGATTCATAATCAACATAAATGGGTCTGAAGAAACTTCATCACACCCTTGACTTCTGCTAAACTGCCCTATAGAAATAGGCTCATTTGATTTAATACTTCTTACTCCTTCAAGAGATTCATTGACATAGAATTCACCTGCATCCAGTTCAATAGTACCTTCTCCGGATATCTGTACTCTTGTTCCATCTTCAGATGCCAGTATTTTAACAAAATCACCTCCTTTTCTGCTACTGAACGGTACAAAAAGAAATTCTTCTCCCCAATAAGATATTGGATACATCTGAGCCATTAAATGGTCTCTGGTTGCACCACAACTACCTACATTGGTCAGTTTATTACCTCCAAAAACTGCGATTTTTTTACATATACGATCAGCTCCTACAACAGACCTCACAAAAGTTCCTGTCAAGTCATCACTAGACTGCACATAGTATGTTTCACCTGCCTGAAGTATAAAGTTTTCTGTAACACCTGCCTTGAGCCCCTTAAACGTGTCTACTGAAGGAACAATTTCAATTTCAGTATTATCTTGAGTTGCCACGATTAACAAGTTAGATTCCTTGGCATCATTATCAATGGTATCCTGTTTTGCATGAGCCATCACATAGTATTCTGTATCCAGCGCTTCTGTTGGCAATATCACCGTAGCATCTGCGCTGATAATTCTTTTGTTCAATGCAAAAACCGAAATATCTTCATCGGAGGTAATGTGTACACCAAAATCGTTTTTCCCCTCACCCCTGTGCATCAATTCATTTGGAAGGATTACGAGCGTTACTTGTCCCGGAACGACTTCTTTCGTATTTCTAAAGGTTCCTAGAGGGTTAGTAAGTAATACCGTAGCTGGTTCGTCAGACGTAATATAGATTTCTAAAGTCAAGCCTCTCACAAATTCATTCTCTGTAAAACCTAACCAGAAATCCTTGCCTTTTGTAGTTACCTGAGCAAAGGCCGTTGTTGCATAAAAAAGCAGAGTCAAAGTCAATATTGCTTTTATCCACTTTTTCGTAGCATTCAAAGGAATATGGTACTCGTACGTATCCAAATTCGAAACAATTAATTAGCAGTGTAGAACTTAAAGGTTGTAACAATACTGTAACAACTGACTCGTGGGAGAACCTCACTCTATTATCTTGTAGAAAATAAACTCCCTTATAAGGTGAAAGCGAAATGCTAGCGAATAAGTTTTATGGAGCCCCTGAAAGTTTCTTCAAAAGCAACTCCATTTAAAGCACCAGCATAGAATATGATATACGAATATTTTCCGTCAGGAGCATTCTGCCCTTCAAAACTTCCATCCCAACCATCTGCAACATCCTCGGTGCTAAAAACAACAGAGCCCCATTTATTATAAATCTGCATAGAGAATTTAATGGAACAATCTGCAACAGGTTTAAACTCATCGTTGGTGCCATCTCCATTGGGACTAAATGCATTGGGAATAAAAATTCTTGGAAAACGCTCAACTACATCAATACTCTTAGAAGTTTCGCAACCATTAGCATCTACAATTCTAACTGTATAAGTGCCCTGGCTCAGGTTCGAAGCATTTGCATTGTCTTCAGTTTCATTATTACTCCAGAAAAACTGATAGTCTGGTGTTCCACCTTTTGCATCTATAAATGCAGTACCATCTGTTGCTTGAGGGCATATAGGTTCATTTATTAACGTTTCCAAATCTGCTTCTAAAAGTAGAGGTTCAGTAATTGTAAAACTGGTGGAAGTCTGACATCCATTCGCATCGGTAATTTGGACTGAGTAATCACCTGCCCTCAAAGAGTTAATCTGCCCGGTATTTGTATTTGCACTAAACCCATTGGGCCCCGTCCATGCATAACTATAATCTCCATTGGCAAAAGTGGTGCCTCCACCTACTAATATCAGAGCACTGCCATTGGCTTCTTGAAAGCATCTAACATTATTCAGTTGAGAATCATTCACTGCCAACACATCCGGTTCAGTTATTGTATAGGTTTCTTGAATCTCACAACCTAGTGCATCTGTTATTGTAGCCACATAATCACCAGCCACAAGCCCTGTAATGTTTTGACCCGACATTCCGTTATCCCAAGACACATTATAATTTCCAGGTTTACCTCCTTCAAGAACCAAGCTGATAGTTCCATTAGCATCACCGTTACAAAGGGCATTCGTTATACTAGGTGTAGACACTATCTCTGTATAAATTGTAACCAAGAGTTGATCTGAGAACCCTTCGCAATCAGATATTGCTGGATTAAACTCTCGATACCATACTCTACCAAAACCAGGGCCGTTCCATCTGACTCTTATTTCATTCGAGCTATTAGCGCCAAGAATTGTCCCTCCATCAACAAACCATTCGTATTCAGAGCCACTAGTCTGGGGAGTGAAGTAAGTAACATCTTGTAGTTCGGTAAAACACACTTCATTGTCAGTTAGACCATTACTTTGTGGCAAAGCTGGTTCTAATCTTTTATTGATGATAACATCCAGTATGAAATCTTCAGTTATACATCCCAATGGAGTTGTTCCAACTACTTTTAAGAAAGCATCATTTCTGGCCGCCCCCCAATCAACCGTCACTCTAGCAGTATTAGCTCCAGAAGTTATTGTCCCCCCCTGTATTGTCCATTGATAACTCTGTCCGTCAGTACCTTTTACAGAATACTCTACTCCCGTAACATCAGGACAAACTGAGGCTGGCCCAGTTACTTCAGTTATTTCATTGTCAGTAATTTTTATTGTTCTAACAACAGTTTCAGAACTACCACATGCACCACCTTGAGAAGCCCTTACCATTACTATATACTCTCCTGCATCTACATAAGTATGCATCACATCCTGACCAGAGGCTGTATTTCCATCTCCGAAATCCCATTCAAATTCGTTAAACCTTGGGTCTTCACCAGGTATAACTTCAAAGTCAAGATTGAAATCTACCACATTACCAGCGCAGCCTTCATCTACTATAATATCTATTTCTTCATCATCTCCAACAATCTGAAGGTTAAGGTTTTCTAAAGCCGCTCCTGCCACGTAACCAAAAGATTCAATATTGCCAAAACCATATATGTAGGCGATAAAACCAGCATCTGAATTGAGGTTATAATCAACCCCTTTGTCAATTTCAATTATTGCTGAAGAAAATGCCGTACCGGTAACAGAAGTAAATTCTGAAGCATCTATAGATGCACTGCTCAATGTAATATTTGAAATTTCACTCGTCTCCGTAACAATAGCCACAAAATAGTTGTCAATTGCGGTGGTTTCCAGTGCATTAAAAGTAATATCTGTTAGCTTTTGTTCATTCGGACTAAGCATTAGCATAAAGGGATCTCCCGGTCCTGTAGTTACCTGAGCATCACAACTCAAAGACTGGCTTAGCTGTGCTACCTGAATTGGTTTTGAGCCTGTGATAGAAACTACATTATCATGCAATGATCTGTGGTATTCTCCAGCATTTAAGTTGATACGGTCTGTACCAATTACCAATTCGGTATTGTCTTCAAGTGCTGTAATCTGAAGTACATATGCCGTTCTAAGTTCAAATGGCAAAGCAATATATTCTTTACCCCATGTATTTGTAGGGTACATTTGCTCAAACAGTTGATCGGCAGCAAAACCACCTGATCCCTGAGGCACCGCACAATCCGCTCCTCCTGTTACTCTTCCCCATTTGTTTCCAGCAAAAACTGCAAAATTCTTACATTCTGTATCACTTGCAGACTCGCTAACCTTAATGAGTGTTCCGGAAAGGTCACCAGCAGCTTGCAATTGGTATATATCACCTTGGTCCAAGGTAATCGTGAACATTTCATCTGCATTTTTACCATCGGCTGTTGCTACAGAAGGTGTAATCTCGATTTGAGTATCATTGGCTGTAGCCACAATTAAAAGTTCAGCAGGTCCATCAACAGTATTGAAAGGGTCACCGGCTGGAGCTTCCTCCCAATAAGTTGCTGCATAGTATTCGTTTCCAAGTGTATTAACTGGGAGTATCACAGCAGCATCCGCACTTCTGAATCTATTATTCAGCGCATAAACACTTATATCTACATCGGAAGTTATATGAATACCTTTTCTTTCAATATTTCCAGAGCCTGAGGCTGCGAATGGATTATCCGGGGCAATATTGATTAATTCCTTATGAGTGACACCTGGTTCAACGGTTACGTTGATAGTTTGGCCATTGGTGTAAACAAAGATTTCTACCTCAGCTCTTTCCTTACTAGTAAGAAAGACCTCGAGTGATGACGAGGTTCCTGCGTCAAAGTTCTGCATAAACCCTAACCAAAAATCTCTGCCCTCAGTGGTAACTTGTGCCATTGCAGAAAATGCAAAACACAAGCCAATAATACTTAGTAGTAGCCTTCTCAATTTATATAGTGTCGCAATTGATCTCTAAAATCAGACCCTAAATATGGCCATATTTTCCGTTTCTTAAGCGGCTAATAAGGCCAAATTTTGCCTTAGGTTCTTTTGTCTGACAATCTTAACAACGAAAAGTTTGACGGAAGCAACATTATACTTGTGGCTAATTTGTTTCTTGATGTTTTATTCAATTGTTTTGGGGCAAAATTTAATCAATGGATATCAAAGCAAAAATCACTAAAATATTCCCATCTCAGCAAGTTAGTGCCACTTTCAGAAAACGTGAATTCGTGGTAGAATATGCTGAAAATCCGCAATATCCAGAGTTCATCAAATTTGAATGCATACAAGATAAATGTGACCAACTAGACAGCTTTTCTGAAGGACAGGTTGTCAATGTGAGTTTCAACCTGAAAGGGAGAAAGTGGACAGACCCACAAGGAGTTGATAAGTATTTCAATTCTTTACAGGCCTGGAGAATTACAGCAGAACAAGCACAGAGCAATGTACCTGCTGAGGGCACACCTCCTCCTCCAGCATCAAATGACGAACCTGATTGGTTAAATGCCGATGAATCTGATGACTTACCATTCTAAGTAATGAAATACGATCTTGTTGTAATTGGTGGCGGAATTGTTGGCTTGGCAACTGCTTATCAAATCCTGAAAAAGAAACCAAACCTAAAGCTAGCTCTGATTGAAAAAGAAGATAGGCTATGCAAACACCAAACTGGAAACAACAGTGGTGTAATTCACTCCGGACTTTATTACAAGCCCGGTAGTCTTAAGGCCACCAATTGCATCAATGGTTATAATATGCTTCTTGAGTTCTGTAATCAGGAGGAAATACCTTACGAGCTTTGTGGAAAAGTAGTAGTAGCTACTGATGTTTTCCAGAAGCCTCTTTTAGAAAACCTATATAAAAGAGGGCTTGAAAATGGTCTCGATAAGATTGAAAAAATCAGCATTGAACAACTCAAAGAGATAGAACCCCACGTAAATGGGATTGCTGCGCTAAATGTGCCTTATACAGGTATAGTAGATTATGTTGCCGTTGCTGAAAAGTACGCTGACAAGATCAGGGAGTTCGGTGGAGAAATTTTTCTCAACGAAAAAGTTCTTAACATTAATGAATTCACTGGGTATTCCACAGTTGAAACAAGCAAACAGAGCTTGGAAACGAAACTGGTTGTCAATTGTGGTGGATTATATTCTGATAAGCTTGCAAGGAAAACCTCAGATGATGTTGACCTGAAAATAATCCCTTTCAGGGGTGAGTATTTTAAACTCGTTCCCGAAAAAGAATATCTGGTAAAGCACTTGATTTATCCTGTACCCGATCCAAATTTCCCATTCCTTGGTGTGCATTTCACACGTATGATGAAAGGTGGAATTGAAGCGGGTCCCAACGCTGTACTGGCGTTTCGCAGAGAAGGCTACAAGAAATCTCAAATCCATTTAGGCGAATTGCTTGAGTCTTTGTTCTGGCCAGGCTTCCAAAAAGTTGCAAAGAAGTACTGGAGAACAGGTTTTGGAGAAATGTACCGCTCCTTTTCAAAGGCAGCATTTACCAAAGCACTTCAAAAACTCATTCCTGAAATCGAAGAAAAAGACCTTGTTGATGGCGGAGCCGGAGTAAGAGCCCAGGCATGTGACAGAAACGGAGGGTTGCTAGATGATTTCTCTATCATTGAAGCAAAGCATGCTATTAATGTATGCAATGCACCAAGCCCTGCTGCCACTTCTTCACTTTCTATTGGAGATAGTATATCAGACTTAGTTTTAAAAAGATTCTAATAAAGGCAATCCATTAGCGTTACCCTCATACATCTATTTTGATAATGGGGACTTTTTTAAAAAGAGCGATCTGGTTACTTCTTTTTCTTCTTTGTCTTGGTTTCTTTTTACCAGAAAACTTCTTCTTGCCAGTAAAGGGTATTTCAAGAAGAGATTATAATCAGAATTCCTTTTGGGCCTATCCATGGGGGAAGTCAGTTACTCACAAAGGTGTAGACATTTTTGCCAATAAAGGTACTCCCGTTTTAGCTTCAATCAATGGCATTGTATTGAGAAGAGGCACTTCGGAAAGGGCTGGACATTTTATACTTATTCTTGGCCCCAAATGGCGAGCTCACTACTATGCTCACCTAAATTCTTCGATGGTTTCTGAAGGACAGTATGTTAAACCTGGCCAACAAATTGGCACTGTAGGTAATTCAGGTAATGCCAAGGGCAAGGCGCCACATTTGCACTACTCCATTTATTCTGTTATCCCCCTGCCTTGGAAAGTTGATCAAAGTAAATTGGGGTGGAAAAAGATGTTCTTTATAAACCCTATACCCTATTTAAATCAAGAGTTACCAAGAAACTCGAGTGCTCTGAGTTCAGAATAGGTATACTCGTTCCCTCTCAAAGTAAAGCCAACATGACCGCCTCTCTTCGGAGTCTCTAAATATAGGTTATTCATTCCCTTGGCAAGTTCGTAAGGGTAACAACCACCCTTCAACAGTGGATCGTTGAGTGCGTTTAAAACCAGAACCTCCCTATTAATTTTCTCAATGAATGGGTATGGATTGCAAAACTCATAGAATGCATCTGTACTTTCAAAGCCATGGATTGGTGCAGAAAACCTAGTATCAAAATCTCTCAAAGTCTTCAACTCATCAAGATTAGATACATCAATATCGGGGTACAATTCAGCCTTTTGTGCAATCTTAACTTTAAGCTTGGTGAGAAATTTCTTCTCATAAAGCCTATTAGACCTCAAAGTCAATGTCTCAGCGCTCTCTATAAGAGAACATGGGGCTGAAACCACTACAGCTCTTCTAATTTGCGAAGGCACACCAAACTCATCTTCTTCACCTAAATACCTTAAAGTCTGCCCTCCTCCCATACTGATGCCAACCATTGCCACATCATCATATGTTTGCTTACCAAGTGCGTGATCAACAACTGTTCTTAAATCGTAACTGGCTCCATGATGATAAAGTATTCTCTGGCGGTTCATTTCTCCATTACAACTGCGGTTGTTCCAGGCAACAATATCCCAACCTTTTGAAGAAAACAGTTTAGCCATAGCCGTCACATAATGGCGATCCGATCCACCCTCCAACCCATGAGAGATGATTAATAGTTTACTACTATCTTTTTTTATCCAGTCTATATTTAGAAAATCATGATCTGGTGTATCAATTCGTTCTCTTTGATATCTTACTCCCTCAATTTTGCGTGACACACTTGGTATAATTGTCTCTAAATGCCCATTTAAATAAAAAAAAGGAGGACGTTTATAATTAGAGTTTACTAGCGGCATGAATAATGCGGTATATTTGGTGCAATCAAAAAAAATTAAACAGAGAACACCAGTTATTTGTTTAGTATTCCATTTAAAAAGAAGAGGACATTGAGTTGGAAGAGGTTCCTTTGGCTAGTCAGTTTCTTTCTTGCCATTAAAGTAATTTCAGGTCAGACAATCACAGTTGTTAATCAGGCCAACAATGCCCCTATTCCGCAGGTAACAATTCAAGAAAAAGAATCTAACAGAGCAGCAATAACAGATGAACTTGGGAAAGCTGAGCTCATAGGTTTTTCAAAAACAGGGATTATCATTATCCGACACCCCTCTTTCCGAACCCGACAGATCAAGTTATCGGATTTAAAGAGTACGAACTTCTTTATTGAAATGACCGAAGAGGTATTTGAAATGGATGATGTAGTCGTTTCAGCCAACAAATGGGAGCAAAAGAAAGAGGAAATACCTCAGAGAATATCGGAGTATAAACCAGAAGATATTGCCTTAGCAGAACCTGCTACTGCTGCTGATCTGTTGACAATGAATGGACAGGTTTTTGTTCAGAAGAGTCAACTTGGTGGAGGCAGTCCTATGATCAGAGGTTTTTCTGCTAATTCAGTACTTATAGTAATAGACGGTGTAAGAATGAACAACGCCATTTACCGGAGTGGCAATCTTCAAAATGTGATTACACTGGATCCCAATAACTTACAAGAAGCAGAGGTAGTGTTCGGTCCTGGTTCAGTAATTTATGGTAGCGATGCACTGGGAGGTGTTATGGATTTTCATACCAAAACACCAAGTTTCTCAAATGATGGTCAGTTCTTTAAAGGTTCAGGTTTTGTCAGGTATGCTTCTGCAGCAGAAGCCGCTACTGGCAATTTACAGTTCGATATTACGCTTCCTAATTTTGCATCCTTTACCAGTTTTACTTACAGTGACTTTGGTGATTTAAGAACTGGTAATAACAGAACGGACAAATTTCCTGATTTTGGAAAGAGACTTGAGTATGTAGAGCGTGTGAATGGTGAAGACAGAATAACCCAAAACAGCAATTTTAATAAGCAAATATCTTCAGGCTACAACCAGCTTAACATTCTTCAAAAGTTAAGGTTTAGACTCGGTAAGTATTCTGACCTAACTTACGCTTTTCATCAATCTACTTCTTCAGATATTCCTCGTTATGATAGACTCATAGAAAGACAGAATAATGAATTGAAGAATGCAGAATGGTACTATGGGCCACAAAACTGGCAAATGCATTCTTTACAAACGAGGATCTTCTACCCTACTCGATTTTTCGACCAAATGAAAATGACTACTGCCTTACAAACGATTACAGAAAGCAGACATGATAGAAGATTGAATAGTGACTCCTTAAGAAGCAGAACGGAAAGTGTAGATCTAATTTCAATGAATTTGGATTTTGAGAAAACATATGGTTCCAATGATGAACTCTACTATGGTATTGAAGGTATCAGGAACGAAGTAGGTTCTGAGGCAAACAACACTCATATTGATAATGGTGGAGAAGCTCTTACAAGTACAAGATACCCAGATGGTGGAAGTGACTATGTTTCTATTGCAGCATACATTAGTAATAAAAAACGCTTTAATGAGCACTTAATACTTTCTTCTGGCATTCGTTACAGTTACATAAAGTTGAAATCCAGATTCGAAGATAAATCCTTTTTCAACTTCCCCTTTGACGAAATTTCTCAAAAGAACGGAGGGCTTACCGGAAGTCTTGGACTCGTATATCTTCCAAAGCCAGATTGGAAGTTGAACCTGATGGTTTCAAATGGTTTCAGGGCACCAAATGTTGATGACGTAAGCAAGGTATTCGATTCTGAGCCTGGTACTGTCGTTGTTCCAAATGCTGACTTGAAACCTGAAACAAGCTACAATATAGAATATGGAGTAAGCAAAAGGTTTAGCTCAAATCTAAAACTTGAATTTGTCAACTATTATTCCTTTCTAAGAAATGCTCTAGTGAGAAGACCTTTCACTTTTAATGGGCAATCTCAGATTATTTACGATGATGTTCTCAGCAATGTATTTGCAGAAGTTAATGTTGGCAGGGCCTTCATCTGGGGCTTCAGTATTAACCTTGCCGCTGAGGTTTACCCTGGTATAAACCTTAAAAGCAGCCTAACTTATACTGATGGAGAAGACACGATTGAAAACCTACCATTGAGACACGTTACCCCCTACTTTGGAGAGACCAGTATGACCTTGGTTAGAAATAAGCTAACATCTAGTTTAATCTTCAGGTATAGCGGAGGAATAGATTTCGATGATCTTGCCCCCTCTGAGCAAAACAAACCACATTTGTACACCGCTGATGGTGCTTTACCCTGGGCTACGGTAAACATCAATAACTCTTATAAAGTCAACGATAAACTTACGGTTAATATGAATATCGAAAATTTATTGGACACCCATTACAGACCATATTCTTCTGGTATAAGCGCTCCCGGATTCAATGTGATATTGTCCGTAAGAGCAACATTTTAGCATATTAACAGTTTGGTAACTTTTGGGTTATTATTAAGACAAACCAACATATTACATTTAGGTAATTCTTATCAAATCATATTTATTGGGTATTCAAAAAAAGGTCTGTTTTCAGATCTTTTTTTATTTCCAATTACTCCAAAATCCATGGCTATCATATAACTTGCACCACAAATTATTGACAGGAGGATGCACGTAGCTATAGCGGGAAATATTGGATCTGGAAAAACCACATTGGCAAAAAAATTAGGCAAACAATTCAACTGGGATGTTCAATTAGAGTCGGTTGAAGACAATCCTTATTTAAAAGACTTCTATGAAGACATGCCAAGATGGTCGTTCCATTTACAAGTTTATTTTTTGAATAGTCGCTTTAATCAGGTTGCCAGAATACGTGAGTCAAATGGAGGTACTATTCAGGATAGAACTATCTATGAAGACTGTTACATCTTTGCTGCTAACCTATACAAGTCAGGTTATATTACTGAGCGGGATTATCAGAATTATCTGGAACTTTTCAAATCGATGATAAAACACGTAACACCACCAGATTTATTGATTTATCTGAGGGCTGATATTCCTAAACTAGTAGCTAATATTCAAAAAAGAGGCAGAGACTACGAAGAGCTTATAAGAATTGAATATCTCAAAAACCTGAACGAGCATTACGAGGAATGGATTGGTAAATATAATTTAGGCAAACTGTTGGTTATAGACGTAAACAATCTAGACTTTGTACAACACATTGAAGACTACTCTGCAATTCTTGAGAAAGTAGATTTTGAGGTAAATGGACTTTTCAGATAAAAACCGAACCCAAACTATTCTCCTTTTTCAACAATATCCCATGTATGATCTGCAAGTAATTTCACAGTAGCCACATACTTTTCGAAAGGTTTAGATCTCCCCCATTCGCCAGGGCCAATCAATGACAGTGTATCTGTACCATCCTTTTTGGTGTAGAGATGATATACTCTACTTATTAATGGTTCGAAACTCATGCGTGATTGATAGATTCGTTCAGAAAGGTCTACCCTATCCTGAATTGCTTTAGCTTGTTGGGCCAAAAGTTGCATCTGATCATAGATCTGTTGCATATTCATATCGGTCTGCTCATACATGGCAGAAAGTGCCCTACCCTTGATTTTGCCTTTATCTTCAGGCTTAATTATAGCACCACCCACAGTATGCGGAAAACTAATTGTTCCCGGATTGGGTGTAACCAATTCCTCCATCTTTTCCATGTCGATACTATCGACATCAATCTTCTTACCTGGCTTATTCAAAACACTCTTTACTTCAATTAAGCAATGAAACTCCTATTTTGTTTTAACATTCAACGAGTCTTTTTCTCCTTTATCTGAAGGAGCAATTGATTCCTTTAGATATTTTTTGGAACCTGGGAACGAAGTTTTAGTAGATATATCATATCCCACAATAATTGTGGCTAAAAAAAATAGAATTGCAGCAACTATGAAAATCTTCTTCTTACGACTCATCTTTATTCTATAGTAATAAATTTCATTAATTCTCAGCTAAATTAGGTATCGAAAGTTCAAAAACACAGTGGAAAGTCATCGGAAAATAATACATATAGATATGGATGCATTCTACGCATCTGTAGAACAAAGAGACAATCCCGAACTTAAAGGAAAGCCTGTAGCTGTAGGTGGTAGCCGAGAACGTGGTGTAGTGGCTGCGGCAAGTTACGAAGCCAGAAAATATGGTGTCCGATCTGCGATGCCCTCTACACTAGCCTACCATAAATGCCCAGATATAGTTTTTGTAAAACCTCGGTTTGATAGATACAAAGAGGTTTCTAATCAGATTCATGAAGTCTTTCAATCCTATACGGATTTATTTGAGCCGCTATCTCTGGACGAAGCTTATCTTGATGTTACTCAAAACAAAAAAGGCATCTCATCAGCCACTTTGATTGCAAAAGCAATCAGAACGGATATTAAAGAAGCTACTGGTCTAACTGCGTCTGCAGGAATTTCTATCAATAAATTTATAGCTAAAATTGCCAGTGACTATAACAAACCAGATGGACTCACATTAGTCGGTCCTGAAAAGATTCAGATTTTTCTGGAACAGCTCTCGATAGAAAAGTTTTTTGGTGTGGGCAAAGTAACCGCCCAAAAAATGAAAGATTTGGGCATTCATAACGGAGCTGACCTAAAGTCATGGACAAAGGATGATCTGAAAAGAAACTTTGGTAAAGCAGGTGGTTTCTATTACGAGATTGTCAGGGGTAACGATGAAAGGCCGGTAAACCCCAATAGAGTACGAAAGTCTCTTGGTGCTGAAAACACCTTCGATTATGATCTGATAGAAATAGTAGACATGAAGCTGGCTCTCGAACCAATAGCACAAACTGTGATGCGTAGACTTGAAAAATCAAAAAGCTTTGGAAAAACGCTTACGTTAAAAGTGAAATTCAAAGACTTTAGTCAGATTACAAGAAGTCAGTCAATACCTCTGGAAATCAATACCTTAGATAAAATCATAGAGATCACTTTCAGTCTGTTAGAGCAAATTAAATGGGATCAGTTTCCATCCGGTGTAAGACTATTGGGTATTACCTGTTCAAATTTTGAGCATAAAGAGGAGATTATTTTAAAGGAAGGACATCAACTCACATTAGATTTTTAGCTTTTATTTGTGTTTTTAGGCTTAACTTAGAGCACTGATAAACAGTAAAACACTTAATTAATGGCAAAAGTAATTATAGGAAGTCATGCAGAATTTGAAGAATACATCGGCCAAGAGCTTGGTGTTTCTGATTTTTTGAAAATTGATCAAGACCGAATTGATGCCTTTGCAGATGCAACCATTGACCATCAATGGATACATCAAGATGCGGAACGTGCTGCCAAGGAAGGTGGTTTTGGATCAACCATTGCTCATGGATATCTCACAGTTTCACTATTGCCCTACCTATGGGAACAAATAGCTGAGATTAACAATATCAAAATGATGATCAACTATGGTATCGAAAAGCTAAAATTCAATCAACCAGTAAAAGTAGATCAAGAAGTAAGGTTACGTGTAAAATTAAGTTCACTTGCAGATTTAAGAGGTATCACTAAGTGTCAATTGAATGTGAAGCTAGAGATTAAGGACAATCCTAAGCCTGCATTCACTGGTGAGTTTATATTCTTGTATCATTTCAACAAGTAATCAGAAAAAGGAAGCTTCGGAAGTTTTCCTGATTATTGAACTTCCGAAGCTTTATGTGAATTGTTATCAGTAGGTCTGGTCAACATAAATCAAGTTGATACGAATTTCTCAAGTCTGTTAAAGACAGAGGCCCATCCATTCATAAAACCCATTTCTTCCTGTTGCTTGCAATAGGCAGCCGTTGGATGAACCACACTAAAGGTAAAATCAGTTTTATCCCCATTTGTCTTAAAGTAGGCCTGAATCTCCACTCCTTCTGTCATAGGCTTGAAGTTTGCCGA
This sequence comes from uncultured Roseivirga sp., assembly GCA_947493005.1. Taxonomy (GTDB): domain Bacteria; phylum Bacteroidota; class Bacteroidia; order Cytophagales; family Cyclobacteriaceae; genus Roseivirga. The sequence goes on along the minus strand of CANLOY010000004.1, from coordinate 55,632 downwards.
TGAAAATATCTTCTCTAGTTCAACAATTACCTTATAAACACCATCAGCAATAAACAAGTTACCGTCAGGCATTGTCATGGCATATTCCCATTCACCTCCTACTTTAAAATCATGTTTAACGACTTTGGTTTTCATACCCTCTGGTCCCCACCACTGTGCAATATGTTCTGGTTGAGTCCAGGCTTCCCAAACTAAATTGATGGGGGCATCAAAAGTTCTTTTTAAGCTTAATGTGCGGTTAGCCGCATCTTCATTACTATTCATTTTCTTGTTTATCTATATTTTTTGATTGTAATTTCATTAAGTAGTTTTCAAAAGAATCAAGCTTATTCTCCCATAGCTTTTTGTATTGTTCAAGCCACATAAAAGCAGGGATCAATTCTTTGGGTTGAATCATACAAAACCGTTCTCTACCATTTTTATTCACGGCAATCATTCCGCACTCCTCCAAAATCTTCAAGTGCTTAGAAATAGCCGGTCGACTTACATCAAACTTATCAGCCACGGCATTCACCGTTAAAGCCTCTTCTGATAATAATTCAATTATCTCCCTCCTAATAGGATCTGCTATAGCTTGAAAAACATCTCTTCTCATATATGTAACCGATTCGTTACAAATATATAAGTAACCATTTGGTTACGCAAATTAAACTTGAGAATAGTTAACATACATCGTAATCAATGACTAAAAGAAAGTTAGGATATCACATGTACTTATCTGAAAGTGGGTTACTTCTTTCTGATATAAAGAGTCTTTTCAAGTTCACATATTGTTTCTCCAGATTCATCGGTTATAATCAATGGCAAAACATAATCCTTCTTTCCGGCAATTGCTACCTCAGCTCTAATCTGATCCAGCAACTCTGAGTTAATTTCAAAAATGCAGGTCATCTTACCCTTTCCAGGTTTCCTAAACCTGATAGTCGAAGCCTTATCCCAAACTATGTATTCTCTTCCTAGATTTTGCATCAATAGGAGCATATAAAATGGGTCAGACATAGCCATCAAAGAGCCACCAAAATGAGTTCCGACCATATTCTTATTCCACCATCTTAGTTTCATCTCCACTTCCACTCTCATAAAATCTGAACTGATTTGCTTGACTCTTATCCCCGCTCCTACAAATGGAGGATAAAAATTCATCAATTTTATCTTCTGTTGCCTCGAAAGTCTGAACATAATCTGGAATAGTTTACTTTTGCACCAAATAACAAAAACAAAATGACAGCAGAAATTCACACGGAAAAAGGAGTTATGAAATTGGAGTTTTATGAGAAAGATGCTCCTAATACAGTTAAGAACTTTGTCGATTTGTCTAAGAAAGGATTTTACGATGGTTTGAATTTTCATAGGGTAATTCCAGATTTTGTGATTCAAGGTGGTTGCCCCAATGGCATTGGCAATGGTGGGCCGGGTTACTCTATTGATTGCGAATTGGACGGAGACAACCAGCATCATGACAGAGGTGTTCTTTCAATGGCGCATGCAGGAAGAAACACTGGAGGCTCTCAGTTCTTCATTTGTCATAGCAGACAAAACACAGCTCATTTAGACAGAAATCATACTTGCTTTGGTAAAGTATACGAAGGACTTGATATAATTGACGAAATCCGTCAAGGAGACAAAATCGAGAAAATCGTTATTATAGAAGACTAGTTTCAATGGCCACCTCATATTAAGGGTGGCCTCTTTTTAACCTTTCAGGGTTGCTTTGGCAAAGTCGGTTACCAAATACGACAGCGCCTTCCCAACAGCAGCATTATCCATATCATTCTTAGGAGCAGCCTCTGGCAAATGCAAATAAGCGGTCTTCAACCCTTTAGCAGTCTTTCTAACAAAATGCCTGGCTTGTTCAAGAGAAAAACCCGAAGGTGACATTGCACTACTAGGCATCATCCTTATGGCATCCATATCTATCTCAATACCGCAAGGCACGTGGTCATCTGCCACATAGTCCAAAGCTTTGGCAAGTGTTTTGTCCAGGTAGGTAATATCCTCCAAAAATTGATAATCCACATTCCTGGTACTGTCCATTACCTTTAGTAGGTTCTCACTATTGTATGACTGATGCAAACCAAATGCAAAGTACTTATTCAAAAAGCCCTTTTGTTTGGCATATGAAAAGCCATTTCCGCTATGCCTACCTTCCAATGCTCTAAAATCAGCATGTGCATCAAGGTTTATCGCGTTTACCCCCCTCTTCCTTCCAAGAGCTTCTGAAACTCCTTTTAGAATTGGATAGGCATTGTTATGTCCTCCACCAACCACAACCGGAATCAAATCAGCCTTAACAATATTTTCAATCACAGGAGCTACTCTTTCATCCAATGCTTCGCACAACATATGCATCTTTTGAAGAAAATAATCAGACCCCATATCAAGCTCCATAGCTTTAGACTGGATATCTGAAACGTCAATTGATCCTGCAAGAACAAAAACATCTCCTTTTAAAAACCTGTTGCTTTGAACATTCAGAAAAGAAGACAGGAACGCATCCCAACCTCTTTCAGCGCCAGGCTTCCCCATATTTCCCATAACTCCAATACATTCTGGAATACCCAAAAGGCAAAACTCGGCACCCTGATCTTTGAATTGATCAAAGCTATTCTTCGTCTTTGCCTCTAACAAATGTACTTGTTCGCCAATTTTTGTTTCGCCCTTGCGAACTTTGGTAATCGCTTTTACCTCTTTAACTGAAAGCCTTTTCACTGATGCCATTTAATTCTTAAATCAAATTAATTAAAAACATTTTAGCACCGCCAGTCGATCATTTTTTTAAAGTTTTAATAATTAATATCTTCACCACCAGCCTTAACCCAAAGTAGTAGATGGAATATACACCTGAGCCGGTTAAAATTTTTGTTGTAGAGGACGACCCAGTCTATCTGAAGCTTATTCAATATGTAACAGAATTAAACCCAGATCATATCATAAAAACCTTTGCTTCCGGGAAAGATTGTCTAGCACATTTACATGAGAACCCTTCTATTGTAACACTAGATTATTCTTTACCCGATATTACTGGAGAAGAGGTCTTAAAATCAATAAAAGCTTATAATCCTGACATTCAGGTTATAGTAGTTTCCTCTCAAGATAGTATTAACACTGCCGTTGAACTACTCAAATACGGTGCATACGATTACATTACGAAAGATAATGAAACCAAAGAGCGCCTTTTAAATTCTATTAACAACGCCAAACAACAAGTTTCTCTCAGGGAACAGATTTCTGTACTGAAAGAAGAAATTGGCCAGAAGTACGAGTTTGACAATAGCATTGTAGGAGAAAGCCCTGCTATTCAAAAAGTGTTCAAACTATTAAAGAAGGCCGTTAAAACTAATATTACTGTTTCCATCACTGGCGAAACAGGTACCGGTAAGGAAGTTGTAGCTAAAGCGATTCATTATAACTCGGAAAGAAAATCTAAACCGTTTGTAGCGGTGAACATTGCTGCTATACCTGAGAATCTGATTGAAAGTGAACTTTTCGGTCATGAAAAAGGTGCTTTTACTGGTGCATTGGCCAGAAGAAAAGGAAAGTTTGAAGAGGCAAACCAAGGCACCATTTTTCTAGACGAGATTGGTGAAATGGACATAAACCTTCAGGCTAAACTTTTAAGAGCTCTTCAAGAAAGAGAAGTGACTCGAATCGGGGGAAATGAAGTAGTCAAGTTTGAAACCAGGGTTATTGTCGCTACACATAGAAATCTGGCCGAAGAAGTTAAAGCTGGTAATTTCAGAGAAGATTTGTACTATCGATTACTCGGGATTCCTGTGGAACTTCCTCCTCTTAGAGACAGAGGTAAAGACATCTTATTGATAGCAAATCATTTTTTAGTTGGGTTTGCAAAGGAAAACAAACTGGGAAAAATTGTGCTTAGCAAAGAAGCTCAGAATAAGCTCTTGAGCTATGTTTTTCCTGGAAATGTGAGAGAGCTAAAATCTATTGTGGAATTAGCCGCAGTAATGTGTGACGAAAATACAATTGAAGCAGAGGACATTACCTTCAATACCCTTCAGAAAGAAGGCCAATTCCTTTTTGAGGAAATGACACTAAGAGAGTATACTTTCAAAATTATCCGACATTTCCTGGACAAATATGATGATAATGTGCTGAAGGTTGCTGACAAATTAGATATAGGTAAATCTAGTATTTACAGATATCTGAAAGAAATGGAAGAAGAATCATAATACGGCTAGTTTCCCTAAGCATTCCTCTACCCTTTCAAAAAGAGATTTTGGTTTAACTGGTTTATTTAGGAACATCTCAACCCCCATCTCTCCAAGTTGCTTTTGAAGCTCTTCAGGTTCATTACCCGAGAGTACAATTACAGGGATATTATTCAAGTTCACACTACCCTTTAATTCAGAGATAAGTTGCCTACCGTCCATTTGTGGCATTTCAATGTCTGTAATAATAAGGTCTATTGAAGTCATTCGGCTGTTTAACCAAAGCTTGGCTTCATATCCGTTACCTACTGATGCAACATCGTAGTGCGATTTTAACAGGTGTTCAATCAGTTTTCTGGTGCTGAGATCATCTTCTACAATAAGGATTCTTTTTTTCATTTGTAATGAGGTTTGAATAAAGAAGTACCTAAAGCATACCAAAAGCTATAAACAAACATTTTGAGTCCAGAAACGGCCTCTATGTAAGAGATTTGATCATTAGGATATCTAGTGATTCCGATTTCATCCCAAAGCTTAAAGCAAAATTCCCAAAACGGGACTTATACTTTCTCTTAACCACCCATAAGAATTGCTGTTATTTTCCCTGTCAAATTCTTTATGTTTGACAAAACCATTTAGAAAACCATGCGAAAGATATTGCTATCATTATCAGCGCTACTTTTAGTAGTTCTTGTTTCAGCTCAAACAAAACCTCTAACCAACCTGACTGTAGAGGAGATTATGCAATCCCAACCAAAATTTGTAGGAACGTCTCCTTCAAGAATTAGCTGGTCTAAGGACAGTAAAAACATCTACTTTCTTTGGAACCCTGATGGAGGAGTAACTGCATCCACATATAAAATCAACAAGAACGGTGGTGAAGCTGAAAAAGATGATGATAGAGATGAAGGCTGGCCTTCATTCTATACTTACAATAGCAATAAGTCAAAAATTGTATTTGCAAAAGGTGGTGACATTTATACCATGGATGTAAAAAGTAAGAAGGAGACCAAGGTTACTGCCACTAATGCCAGAGAAAACAATCCTAGGTTTCATAAAGATCACATTATTACTTTCACTTCGGAGAACAACCTTTTCTCTATCAACACAAAAACAGGTTTAATCAAACAACTCACTAATTTTTCTATTGAAGATGATGCTGATAATGAACCCGTCAGAAGGCGAAATACGAATAACAATTCAGGTAATCGTGAACAAGACAGCTGGTTAAGAAAGGATCAAATAGAGACATCAAGAATATTAAAAGAGCAACGCAACAGACCTAGAAGCAGGTTTAGAAGAAATAGCTTTTCCAGTCAGGTTCAGGCGGCTTCTGACAGAAGAAAAAGAGTTGAGTTCAAAAATATCAGCAATCTTGAACTATCACCTGATGGCAAATATGTTAGCTTCAGGGTCTTTCACTCTGCAGAAAAGCCTGGAAAAAACACTATTGTTCCAAATTATGTAACTCAGTCTGGCTACACCACCGATCTGAGAGCCAGACCAAAAGTTGGGGGAGAACAGCCTTATTCTGAAATAGGGATTTACAATGTAGAGGACGACAGCTATTATATGATTGATACAGAAAAGCTACCTGGCATTTCTGACCTACCTGATTATGTAAAAGACTATCCTGACAGAGAAGTAAAGGAAGAACCCAGACAAGTATCTGCAAATCGTATTCTATGGTCCAATGATGGAAAGTACACAGTAGTTCACTTTGGTTCGCACGACAACAAAGACCGTTGGATAATGAGGTTAATTCCTGATTCTGGTGACCTGATAACCGTTGACAGACAAAGAGATGAGGCATGGGTTTCAGGGCCAGGTATCGGAAGTGAATTTAGTTCTGGAACCATTGGATTCCTTTCAGATAACAAGACCCTTTATTTTCAGTCAGAAAAATCAGGGTATTCACACCTCTATATTCATGACTTCTCAAACGGGGTACGAAAACAATTGACTTCAGGCAAATACGAAGTGTATAGCCCCTTCCCTTCTAAGGATCAATCTAAATGGTACTTTACTGCTAACATGAAACACCCGGGCATCAGGCACTTTTACAGCATGCCTATTAAAGGTGGAAAAATCACTCAGATTACAACTGAGGATGGGGATAATGCTGTAACACTATCTCCAGATGAAAAAACACTGGCTATTCGCTATTCCTACATAGACCAACCTTATGAATTATTTGTTCAGCCAAATAAAGCAGGTGCTAAAAGAACTCAGCTTACTGAAAGTTTACAGGATGGTTTTAAACAATATGATTGGCACCAACCTGAAATAGTAACTTTTACTGCTGAAGATGGAGCAGAGGTTCATGCTAGATTATACAAACCTGAAAACCCAAATGGTGCAGGTGTAATTTTCGTACATGGAGCTGGATACCTACAGAATGTTCACTACTGGTGGAGTAATTACTCTAGAGAGTTCATGTTCAACAATATGTTAATGGCCCAGGGTTATACAGTTCTAGACATTGATTATCGTGCAAGTTCGGGTTATGGAAGAGACTGGAGAACAGGTATTTACCGACACATGGGAGGTAAAGACTTATCAGACCAAATTGATGGTGCTAAATTTCTAATGAATGAACACGGTGTAGAAGCTGGCAGAATAGGTATGTATGGCGGTTCTTATGGAGGCTTTATTACTTTGTTTGCCATGTTCAAACACCCGGATGTAATTAGTGCAGGAGCCGCTCTAAGGTCAGTAACCGACTGGGCACATTACAACCATGGATATACGGCTAACATATTAAATACTCCTGTTGAAGACCCAATTGCCTATAAAAGAAGCTCTCCTATTTATTTCGCTGAAGGGTTAAAGGGAGATCTTTTGATTGCTCATGGTATGGTGGATACTAATGTGCACTTTCAAGATGTGGTCCGGCTTGCCCAAAAGTTAATTGAACTAGGCAAAGACAATTGGGAAATGGCTCTTTACCCTGTTGAAAGCCATGGTTTTACAACTCCGTCCAGCTGGACAGATGAGTACAAAAGGATCTATAAACTCTTCGAAAATACAATTGGAAAAAAATAGTTAAAACCACTCCATTCTTCTCATGAAAAATACGCTAATCATACTATTAGTATTTCTGGTTTTTGCCTGCAATACCAGTAAGGAAGTTTCTGATTCCAACCGAGGATTAGTTACTAACCAAGCAATGGTAGTTTCAGCCCACCCATTAGCTTCAAAGGTGGGCAAAGAAATCATGCAAAAAGGAGGAAATGCGGTTGATGCTGCCATAGCTACTCAGTTTGCCTTAGCTGTGGTGTATCCTGGAGCAGGAAATATTGGTGGGGGTGGTTTTATGGTGAGCCGAATGGCCGATGGAGAAATTTCGACACTGGATTACCGTGAAAAAGCACCAATGACAGGTGGTAGAGATATGTACCTGGATGAAAATGGAGAAGTAATACCTAGGTCAAGCACCAGAGGTCATTTGGCTGCAGGTGTCCCAGGTACGGTGGCTGGCTTAGAAGCTGCACATAAGAAGTATGGAAAGTTAGATTGGCCTTCCCTTGTACAACCAGCTATAGATATTGCCGCCAATGGTTGGGAGCTAACCGCCAGAGAAGCATCAGGCCTAAATGCAAACCGAGCAGTATTTATAGAATATAACACAATCAGCCCTGATTTTTTTCTTGCTAAAGAAGGTACTAAATGGAAAGCAGGTGATATCGTAAGTATTCCAGACTTAGCTAAAACACTTGAAAGAATCAGAGACAATGGGCGTGACGGCTTTTATAAAGGAGAAACGGCTGATTTAATAGTGGCCGAAATGAAGCGTGGAAACGGTATTATTTCTTTGGAAGACTTATCAGCATATGAAGCCAAATGGAGAACTCCTGTTACGGGAAGTTATCGAGGCTATAATTTCATATCCATGCCTCCTCCATCTAGTGGCGGGATTGCCCTAGTTCAACTTCTAAATGCTGTTGAACCTTATGATTTATCAAGTATGGGCTTTCACAGCTCTGAAGCCATTCACTTGATTACTGAAGCTGAAAGAAGAGTTTATGCCGATAGAGCTACACACTTGGGAGATCCTGATTTTTATAACGTCCCTATCAATGGTTTGGTAGATAAGGGGTACAATAAACTTCGCATGGAGAATTTCAATAAAGAAAAAGCAACTCCAAGTAGCCAGATAAATGCTGGAAAACCTGCTCCATATGAAAGTGAAGAGACTACCCATCTTTCAGTGGTAGATCCTTGGGGAAATGCAGTATCCGTAACAACCACTTTAAATGGTGGCATGGGTAGTAAAGTGTTTGTTGGTGGAGCTGGGTTTCTACTCAATAACGAAATGGATGATTTCAGTATCAAACCAGGAGTCCCTAATTCTTATGGCCTTGTTGGTGGCGAAGCCAATTCTATTCAACCAGAGAAGCGTATGCTAAGCTCAATGACACCTACAATTGTCACTAAAGACAATGAGCTTTTTATGGTGGTTGGAACTCCCGGTGGATCAACCATTATCACCTCAGTTTTTCAGGCAATTATTAACGTAATTGATTTTGATATGACCATGCAAGAAGCTGTATCAGCTGCAAGGTTCCATCACCAATGGTTACCAGATAAAATCCAGATAGAAAGAGGCGGGTTAGATAGTGTAGTTATAGATCAGCTATCAGCAATGGGGCATGAATTTCGAGTTCGAGGCCAATATGGAAAAATTGATGCAATTTTGGTATTGGCCAATGGTAAACTTGAAGGAGGAGCCGATCCAAGAGGTGATGATTCGGCTGAAGGTTTTTAACATTAACATGCGAGATTTTTCGCTTAGCTTCGTCTACATCCTCTTGTCAGTTTGGTTAACATACTAACAGGTTTGGCTTTTAACTTTAGAAAGTCAAACCAAAACTCAAATGAAAAAGTTAGTTACACTCCTATCAATATTAGTCCCCCTTTCTCTATTCTCACAGGAATTCGATCGTCAGAAACTCGATCAATATCTGAAAGTACTAGAAGATAAGGAAAAGGCTAATTTTTCCTTGGCCCTTTCTAAAGGAAACACCATCATTTATGAACAACAAGGAGGATATCTTACGGATGCAGTCAAGAGAAAAACTGATTCGGGCACAAAATTCAGAATTGGTTCTATTACAAAAACGTTCACCGCAACCATAATTTTTCAATTAGTTGAGGACGGTAAACTGAAACTGGAGGACAAACTTTCCAAATTCTTCCCTGATATCACTAATGCCGACAAAATCACAATCGAACATTTACTTGGGCATCGTAGTGGTATACATAATTACACTGCAGTACCAAGCTTTGGCAACAATCTTACAAAGAAAATGAGTCAGGAATCCATGCTTGAAATTCTCGAGAGCATGGTTTCCGATTTTGAACCAGGAACAAGTACTTCTTATAGTAACAGTGGATATTTTCTACTTGGGATGATCATAGAAAAAATCACAAAGAAAAGCTATGAGCAAAATGTAGAGAAAAGAGTTATTCAGAAGCTGGGACTCAATAGTACAGCTTACGGTAAAAAGATAAATACTTCTAACAACGAAGCTTACTCACAAATCTTTAATAATGGATGGATGAACTTTCCAGCTGAGTGGGACATGAGCGTAGCTTATGCTGCTGGTGCAATAACTTCTACTCCGCGAGACCTGAATAAGTTTATGTATGCTCTTTTCAACAACCAACTGGTTTCTGAAAGTTCAGTAAATAAAATGAGAGAAGTTATTGGTGGGCTTGGGCATGGTATTTTCTCTGTTCCTTTTGGAAGCAGAAAAGCCTATGGACATAACGGTCGAATAGACAGTTTTGACTCAGGTTCTTACTACTTCATAGAGGATGATATCAACATCACACTGCTATGCAATGGACTTACAATACCCTACAATGACATGCTCATTGGCATTTTGAGTATACTTTTCGATAAACCTTTTGAAATACCTACTTATGATGAAAATCCAATTACTCTGGATGCCGCTCTTCTACCTAATTATGAAGGTGTGTTCAGTTCAGATATAACCCCTTTAAAAATAACAATCAAAGTGGCAGATAATAAACTCACTGCACAGGCTACAGGTCAGAGCGCCTTTCCGCTTACTCCCTACAGTGCACAAGAGTTTCGATTCGATCCCGCAAGCATAGTTATACTTTTTGGTAAAAAATCTGATGGAACGGATTACTCGGTTTTCAAATTGAAGCAAGGCGGACAGAACGTTGAATTCAAAAAGGATTGAGTCTGAAGGAATTTCTTAAAGAGTATGTTTAATAGATAAAGCACCTCTGAAGATTTTATTTATATTAGAACATGCGATGCTTTATAGCATTTCTTGCCTTAACATTAACGACTAAACTAAGCAGCCAGAACATACTTCCAAGTTTTGATTCTGAGCTTATAGAGCGTATATGGATTGACTCTGAATTGAAGCATCAACCCAGTGAATTTTATATACGAAAATATGAGTATGATAAGGATCAGGTAAAACTACTCCGCAAAGAAACTACACTTCATTATTTTTTAGTAGACGGTATACTTCAAGAGGTTCAGTTTAGAAAAGGTAGTGATACCATAAAGTCGCATCATTATGACAGGCATGGAAGAATCGTTGAGCAGAGAAGGTATGCCTTTGAAGAAAACATGCCTAAAATCACATACCAGTACAATGATTCAGACAGAATCTCCGTAGAAACAGTATATAAACTGGGAGACCGCATTCATTCAAAAACAATCATTAAATACAACGAATTAAACCAAGTTATCTCCAAAGAGGAATACCGAGGAAGAAACAGGTTAAAAAGGTTCTGGAAGTATGCATACAACCAGTACCATGACTTAGTAGCCAACCATTTTTATGACATCCCTGGTTCTCCACCAAAAAACCAAAATGAGTATTACACTGAACCTACTGACTCTACATATTTTAAATACCATTACGACAGCAAGGATAGAAAGATAGCCCGGTATGACTATCAGGAAAACACATTAAAATCGAAAAGCAATTATGCTTACTATCCAGACTCTGTTTTGAAACAAACCACTTATTATAGGTTCGATGGAAAACCAAATGAGAGACATATGCAAATTGAAAAGGATTCTCTTAAGGTTGTAATAAAAGGCTTTTTCTTCAGTGGAGACACAACAAAATTCAGATCTAGATTTAAAGAGACATATCTCTACGGTGATTTAATCGAGTATGAGAGCAGAACTCTCAGAGGTACTTATGTTGACAGGTATACTACTTTCTATGAGTATGATGAAATGGGCAACTGGATTAAGAAAACGACCTATTCTAATGGATTAGTAACCAAGAAAGAGGAACGAATAATTCGTTACTGATTTTCAATTGACTCAGCTGCGGACTGAAGGAACACAGGAGGGTATTCAATAAAATCTATGTGTCTTTTGATTCTCCCCTCTTCATCAAAGTAAAGCCACATGGTGAACCTCCAATGATGATCTTTGGAGAGTAACGCTCCTTTATAATAAAACGGATTGAAGTATCCCCTACCTACTGCCGAGCTATCAGTAACAGACAAATCTTGTAGCACCAGTGTTTCGGGAAAGTCTGGGTGTTTTTCAAAAAGAGTATCGGGCCAATTATAGAAGCTAAAGAAGTCGTCTTTATTGAATTTCAGCCTGTAAATAACATCTTCAAAAACCAGGTTATCGGCATATAAATTCTTGAATCCGCTCCAATCATTTCTGGATTTAAACTTTTCAAAAAACTCAAGGGCCAGAGCTTCTGTGTTTCTTTTTTCACTGCTAGTACAAGAAACCAAGAGCACAAGAGGAAGTATAGCTTTAATTAACCCTTTCATGTTCAATGTTCAGCATGTTCCTGAATCAGCTTACTTGATAATCACAAATTCTACTCTTCGGTTTTCCTCCCTTCCTCCAGGGTTATTATTATCTGTAATTGGTTTCTCGCCACCATAACCTATATACTCGATTCGGTCTTGAGAGATACCTCTGGAAATCATATAACCTCTCACTCTCTTAACACGAGATTCGGAGAGTTCCTTTAATAGCTTTGCATCTCCTCTATTATCTGTATGCCCTTCCAATCGAATGGCCATACCAGGATTAGCTTTCATTAATTCTATTAATTCGTCAATCTGACGCTGAGCTACCTCTGGTTCAGCAAACGATGAGCTTGCTCTGTTGAAGAGTATATTTTCAATCTTTACCTTAGTACCAACATCTTCTGGAGTTAGCAAAAACTGTTCTACACCGCTCCCATTCTCTCCTGTATTTGTCGAAGCATTGGCTGTCGCTTTAAAGGCTTCATGGTACTTTAAATACCCATCTGCATTAATCGACACATTAACATCAGTCCCCTCTTCAAAAGTTACCATAAACTTTTTATTATCAGAATCGACCTCATTTGTCTTTATGATCACTTCTTTTTCATCATATGTCAATACAACATCAGCGTCAACAACTTTCTCCGTTCTTTTATCAAGCACTTGAAAAGTCATTGTCACCACCGACTTTTCAACCACTTGAGGTTCAGCTTTGGTCTGAGGCTCTTCTATAGGGGCATCTGCAACCAAGGCATCTACTTCCGATTTTTCTTCCTTTTCTGGCACAGGAAACCCGAACAAATCGCCAAACCCTTCACTATTTTGAGTTGTGGAGAAAAAAGCCATTTCACCTACCGAAGGAATTGCGAATCCCTGCTCAACACCTGGAGTGTTAAGGTTGTTCCCCATATTCTCAGGGATAGACCAATTAGTCCATGATTCATCTAATCTTGTGGTTTTAAATACATCTCTACTTCCTAAACCCTTATGTCCATTCGAAGTGAAATACAGTGTCTTATTATCAGAATCAAGGAATGGGGTCCACTCTTCAGCATAGGTATTCACCACATTACCTAAATTTTTTGGTTGACTCCATTCACCATTACTTTGTTTGAAAGAAACATATAGATCCTCATTCCCCTCAGTTTCATAAGACTGTAATGCCATTACTAATACTCTCTCATCTCTTGATATAGAGGCACTAAGGTGCTGAGAGTTATTAGAGAAAAACTTGATAGTCAATCTTTCAGGCTTAGTCCAATTACCATTGACTAACTCTGACTTAGAGATTCCATTCTTTAGTTTCCCTCCTCCTTCGGCATTACGATCAAAATAGTTGAGCAGGTAAATTGTATTACCATCTGCACTAAAACCAACAACACCATTTAAACCAGGGTGGTTAATCGCTCCTCCAACATGCACTGGAGCAGACCAACCTTTTCCTTTCTTTCGGGCCACCCATATGTCTCCTCTGTCAAGGACTCCTCCTATATTTGAAGGATGACCGGAACGGGTAAAATATAAACTTCTACCATTTGGGCTTAAAACCGGACTATGCTCATCAAAAGAAGAATTGATACTATCTAGTGCTATATGGTCAAGGGTTTGCCCATTGAGCATGAAAGAAGAAAAGAAAGCAAAAACGAAAATTACCGCTGCGTATTTATCCATCAAACTTGATATTGTTAGAAAGTCAGTTCAATAACGACATAGATTGTAAACTATGTCAAGACAGGTCATTTTAAACAATGTTAACGCAAGGTAAATAAATCTGGTTTAAAGTAATTGTCCTTTAAGCTGTAATTAAACTTCAAGGCTGGGGCGGCAATTCCATAACTGCCACCCCAATAGCCTAGAAATCAATTAACACTACTTAATTCACAAATCAGACGTCTCCTGAAATGTGCTCTCCTAACGATAGTTTCTTTTAAGAAGCCATTTTATTGAATGACAAGTCTATAAGCTTCGTGGCATGTTCTTCTTCAATTCGCTCCAGTACTTTAAGGTTTTCATTAAGTATTCTGGTACTGGCCATTTTAGAAGACATTGCCCTTTGTTTGATATAGTATTCTACCAGTGTCTCAGTTTTTAAATGATACACTCCTATATTTTTGCCCTGAAGGTTATCAATGATCGTTTTATCAAGTGCATTCAAAAGGCTGGCAAGCTGTTGTTCTCCAACTCCAATAAGAAGAAGTTGCGGTAAGGCAAGTAAATCAGGCTTTGTTTGATCATAATGATACTTGTTAACAATAAGCTTAATCGCTCTAATAAACGGCCGCGTAGTTACCTTGTAATCGAGTACCACATTTATTGGCATTTCAATAAAACGTGTTCCTTTCAAAAAAACACTTGGCTTGTATTTAAGTATATGGCCATCAAATCTTAGGCTATGAAATATATTCTGTTGTTTCATTTTGGCTTTTTTTAAAGCCAATGGTGAAGTCATTCTTAAACCTAAACTCGACTTTCAATTATAAAATCGGAATGACTTACAACCATTGACTATTTAGTTCTCTACTAATATTTTGCGTCTCTCTTTGTTTCCATTCCAGTTAATTTCCAGAATGTAAATCCCTTTGCTCAGGTTGAACAGACTCAAATCTGTCTTGCTTTGGTTTGCCAGACGTTGCGACAACACTAGCTCTCCTAATCTGTTTCTCATATACACAGTACCAGAAATCACCTCTTCAGTAAACTCTATATGCAACCGATCCGATACTGGGTTTGGAAATATGGACGTAGTCTTTTTTGACTCCGGATTAAACTCAATCCTCACTAATTCTGAGAATTCAAAAGTTCCACCAACGTCCACTTGCTTTAACCTATAGTAAGATTGACCAATACTTGGTTCCTCATCTATGAAATGGTAATCATTGATATCTTCAGAATCACCGACACCGGCAATCAGAGTAAGTGTCTCGAAATCTGTACCATCAATAGATTTTTGAATCTCAAAGTAAGCATTGCCATACTCACTGGCTGTTGTCCATTCCAGGCTCACTTTTTCATTAATAAGTTCAGCGTCAAAGTGAACCAGTTTTACTGGAAGCGGACTATCAGAATGGTTAATAGTACCTATAGTGACAAAGCCATCTTCAGTGATTGAAGAGATATTTGTGAATACTATCTGATCATCACTAATCGAACTACCTGAGGCCAATACAGTCCATTCATCGTCAGTTTCATTTGTAGTCCTGAACAGCAATTTATAGTTAGAAGCTAACCCTAGCGGCCATGTAGTCAATCCCATCTCCGTAAAATCGAATGTAAAATCAACTGCCATTGGTGAACCGTCAGTTTCCGTAATATCTATAAACCAGTCTCGCTGCGAGCGAGTATCTATTGTTGGGTCTCCCATTTGAGTAGTTTTATCTGTATTAATATCCTTGTTAGATGTGCTTTTATGACCAAAGAGCATGTAGTCTCCATTGGCGAAGGTGGATGACTGACCACTACTCACTTTAACATTCATCCCTGCTGAAGTTCCAGAAGTATTAGACCCGTCAGACTCGGTGCCAATACCAGCTACTTCAAGATCGTAATTCGGTTGACATGTTACTATTCCATCGCATACACCGGAATTCCCTAAGTCATCCCCTGTATATTTGTCATTATTAGTTAATATGTGGTTCCATTTTGCAGACAGATAAGAATGAATAATATTGAGCTCTGCAGTATTCAACACTTTGCTGAACACTATAACTTCAGCTAACTGCCCATCTAATTGGTTTCCCGTGCCAACCCATCTACCTACTTCAAAGGCCGTAGTTGTTGCCGAGAAGTCAGCACTGTAATCAGGAGAAGGA
The DNA here is from genome assembly GCA_947493005.1 of uncultured Roseivirga sp. Lineage (GTDB taxonomy): Bacteria > Bacteroidota > Bacteroidia > Cytophagales > Cyclobacteriaceae > Roseivirga. Next base: position 39,872 of record CANLOY010000004.1, on the reverse strand, counting down.
TTTGTCTGTTTGACTCCATCAAAATAAACGGTATGTCTTTGAGAACCCATCACCGACTGAGCATGTAAGCCAGATATCAATATCCATTGCTGGCCGGTGATTAAAGGCCCAAGGCTAGGAGTCCCTCCACCTGTTGAAGCATCAAAGCTGTAATACTTATTTTTATTACCATCTCCATCACGCCTTCTTGATATGCTTATATGAGAATTATCATCCGTATCATCTCCTATACTAATGATATAGTCATTGTTTGAGACACCACTGCCCTGATCAATCTGATCAAACCTTCCTAAAGCAATTACAGTAGCATCTGCACTAAGGTTAGCATCCAGGTCACCAGCCATATTATCATCATTACCATCAAAATCGAGGATTCCATTACCGTTCAATGGATTAGTTGTATCATCGAATACCGGCATGTTGATTACTGATGATTGAGTTGCATCATTGGATTTCCCTGAATTATCGGACCACCTTGGAATCGTCTCGGTATTAGAAGCGGTGACTTTAGTTGCGTCTAGCCATAATTCTAGGTCGGAAGCCACACTTACATCACTAATCCCACCAGGCCCATTGGATTCAATAGCACTATCGGATATTCCAACCGGGCTGGATGCATTGTCGATTGTAGCTAAGCTGTAATAACCGTCACCTTTGCTTCCGATTGCGACATCTTTAAAAATCAACTCAAATTCCGTCATAATCGGCACGTCATCTAATAAGTCCCAATCACCACTTTGCCCACTTCTGTATATTACTCTGTAATTCGTTGCACTTCCGTCAGGCCCTCCTCCCAAACCCGCATCTGCATAGTTAAATGCTAAATTCGCAGTTATGGAGTTATCGGCATCAGTTACATCTATGTACCATACCCTTTCCCACCGAGCAGATAAATTATCAGTCAAATGTGTATCTGAAATGTCAGCACTATTAACACTATTGGTTGTCGTTTTATGCCCGAGAATAGCATAATCACCATCTCCGAAACTAGCTGTTCCTAATGTTATTCCAGCTCCTTTGGAAACATCATGTGTTTCTCCCGATAGGTGACGTCCAACACCAATAATATCCAAATCATAATCGCCCCTTATCGCATCATCACCAGTATAGAAGTCTGAATATGTTGTTCCTCCTGAAATAGCTGTTGAATGATCGTACTTTCCCGCTAAATAAGAATGTATAATGTTTAATTCTGCTGTATTCAGCACTTTGTTAAAAATGGCCAGTTCTGCAACATCACCATCCAACTTAAAAGTGTTATCAGAAGAAGTTCTTAAATCTCCAATTTCAAACTCTCCATCAGAATCTAGTGCAGAAGGAAAATCTGTGCCAAAAGACAGTTCTGTTCCATCAAGAAAACTCTGATGATACTTATTAATAGCATTTGAAGTATTGAGTAAATGAGTAACGGCATACCATGTATTAGCTGTCAATGTTGTTGAAGAACGATGTACTGTGGCCCCATCCCATGTGTAATACAAATCCTCATTGGTTCCCGCACCATCTTCATCTTTCCTTCTGGCTATGCTGGTATTCTTTGCGGCAGTTGTTTCAGATCCAATAGAAACGACATAGTCATTGTCATCAGTACCTTGATTAGTTTGGTCGAACTTTGAGAATGCTATTATTGTCCCTGGAGCATCAAAATTCCCCAGATCTCCTCTTAAATCAGAATTCACGCCATCAAAACGAATAACTGGATTACCATTAACCACATCTGCAACAAACTGTGGTTTGTCTTGCTGATTGGTCACATTGTTATTATACCCTGAAAGATCAGTTACTCCTGTGACTTTGCTACCGCTGATCAAGTCAGTTATCTGTTTTGCATCGAGCCAGAATATTAAGTTGGAAGACCCATCTATAGATCCTACACCACCAAGACCTGTTTGCCCGCATAAGCAACTATCTATTAGTATTAAAAATACTGTGATCGATAAATATCTCATACCATACTATCTTAGAGTGTGCCTTAGGCCAACTTAGGCCTATGTGGTTCTAATGAAATTATGATTGGTTTACTATCAACCTTATTCGTGTAAACAAGTTGATCAATCAACCGCCTCTTCAAATAGCACAGTGCTTTGGAAGGTTTCTTGACTATACTTAAACAGGATTTGGTTTGAGGTGTGTATTTGTCTTCGTACAATTTGGTTTTTTTTGAAGCCACATAGCTAACATGCATTTTAATATGCTTAACTAAGACTTCATTAGCCGTTGTTGCTTTTTGTACTTTGGAGTCAACTATAGACTCCTTTCCTGAGAAGTCGTAAATCGACTCCCCATTTATAAAGTTATCCATGATAGTGTTGTTTAGGTTTAGTACTATGGTCATCGACCAAGTATGAATCAAATATATCAGGCCAAGTTGTGCACTAGAAAAAAACCAAAGTGAAGACGTGATACTTCTGGGTGAAATGAACAGATTAGCAAGTGAAACGGGAGAAACATTTTTTTAAACCAACAGCAGCAAAAGCAAATATAAATTACTGATTATCAGTCAATTAATTATTAATTAAATTTCTTACCGACTCAAAATATCGCTTGACTATTAGCATGAGTCACTTCATTAAAAAATTACAAAATATTGTATTCGAAAATCAAATTCATATATGTGAAAATACAATCTGATTTAACACAGGTTCACTAAAGTCTTTACCTGACAGGCCATATGGAACTCTCGAAGAATGAAGTACTGAGAAATCTGTTAACTCAAAAAGGTATTTATGTGATTAACGATTTCCTTTACCTCCTCTGCTCTTGTGGTAAAAGCATTGAGATTCAAACGCAACGCATCGTTTTCACTGTCTAAAGAAAACCTAAAGGAATACATGAAGTTGCCAACTCTGCTGACCGTGTAGCTATTTACCTTGTTCAGGTCCAGAAGGATTTTCTTTCTTGTATTAAGAAAATTGAAAGGAATCAAAGATTGTTTGGGTAGGTATACAAGATACGTACTAATAGTGATTGTGTGATATCTATTGCTTATTTCTAACATTTTGGGATCTTAATAGAGTTGCACCCGAATAATACTACATCCATTGACCAAACTTATTGCATCGTGAACTGAACCTAAACTGATTTAGTACCAAGCTTGACCTCACCGAAGTGAAAAGACCCCAATGTTAAGTGAGCAGACTACCCTGCGATCCAAGCCTTAAGCTCTGGGGTTCTTTTCCTACTAACTACTATTTTCTCTTTCACTTCAGGAACTACTGTTACCGTAACCTGACCTTTGAAATATGGTGTAAGGCAGTAAATCGAATCTATTTTCACAAAAAATCTCCTATTCAGTCTAAAGAATAGTGATGGATCAACTTGCTCTTCCAGCGTTTTAAGGTTTCTATCCAACAGGTACTTTTTTCCATCAGTGCTTACCAAATAAGTCCATCTATCATAAGCACAAAAGTATGCTACATCCCTGATGGCAATTGGCACAAACCTTTCTCCTGATTTTACCAAAAACCTTCTAACGTATTTTCTTTCCGTTTCAAGATTCCTTTCTTCATTTAGCTTTATAACCTTAAGAAACCGAGGAGAGGGTGATTCCGGATTAGCAGACATATTCATATCGTTTTGGGTGAAAAATTTTTTATTCATTTACATCCCATAAGTTTGTATCTTCTCTCTTGTCATAGAATAATGGATAGCTGATTTTTATATGATGAGAATGTGATGCATGTGTGATGAAAAAAGGTAAACTACTGACATTAAGCTCATTAACTATTGATAGCGAGCATAATCTTGTTAAGTATAAAAATGAGATTATCCAATTAGAACCTAAGTGCGTCAAGGTACTTTTTGTACTAGCCGAGAATATCAATAGACCAGTTACCCGCGAAGTAATTATAGACAAGATATGGTTCGATCATGCAATTGGGGAATACTCTTTAAATCGAGCCATTTCTCAACTCAGAAAGGCTCTGGAAATAAACAAAGAATTAAAAATCAAAACCATACGTGGCATTGGGTACCAATTGATGCTAAAAGAAGAAGCTCAGACCAGCCAACACATCACTAAGAAAAAGGCCACCAACCTAACTGGAGTAATTTCGGTTTTCTCAGTCCTAGTCCTTTTCGTTATTTATTTGCTTTTCTTCAGAAATACCGAAGAGGCAAAAAATGAGTCTCCTATTTCTTTATTGGAATTTCCAGTAACTTCTGAAATTGGCATTGAACACTCCTTGGCGGTATCTCCTGATGACAAATTCATGGCCTATTCTTGGGCAAAGGAAAATGTGAACAAATGGAATGTTTACATTAAACAAATTGGTTTCAATGAGGCTTCCCAATTTTCCTATGGAGATTATCTGGATATAAGCCCTGCGTGGTCAAATGATGGAAACTACCTGGCTTACTTTCAAAAGCTAAGCAAAGGCTGGGCACTTAAATTAAGACCTGTATATGGTTCAAATGAAAGGACTCTTATTACGCTCAAAGATGTTCCTGGAACCGGCATAAACATAGTTTGGAACAAGGATGACAAAAGTATCTTTTTTGTTGGGAAGACGGAGGATAGTGACTTTCACATGTTGTGGCGTATTGACACCAAGAACCTTCAATTAAATAAAGTCCTCGGGAAAGAAATGATAAATTACAATTCTCCAAGAGTCTCTCCAGATGGCACTATGTTAGCCTTTATAAGCGACCTATCGGATGTAAATTTCTCAAGGAGTCGTGACAAAAAATCACCAACCAGCATATCAATATTGAACCTATCTACATGGGAAGTTATTTTTGAAAGAAAATTTGAGTACTCCATTTCTGGGTTCGACTGGAAGAGTAATTCTAGTTTTTTGTTCACGGGAAATAGCTGTGTAAACTGTAGTATTTTCCTGTTATCTACTGAGGAAAATAGCCAACCTATCTCCATTAAAAATTCAAATTACAGCATTCGAAATATTGACTACAGCCCAAAATCAGATAGAATCTATATAGAAAAATGGACTGCTGATGTAAATATCTGGAAAGCCACTTACGATGGTGACCTCTTGACCAATTCACGATTTATCGCCTCAACTCAATTCGACTTTTCCCCAACATTAAACAAAAAGGCAAACAAGATTGCTTTTGTTTCAGACAGAACTGGTAGCATGCAAATATGGACTTATGATTTATCAACTAACAAAAGTGAGAGACTAACTAATTTTGAAAACAATAAAATCATTAAGTCAATCTCATGGTCAAACAGTGGTAACCAAATAGCAATCAACTTTACCAGTAGCGATAGTCTAAGCTACATTTCAATTATCAATAAATATGGTGTAGTAGAAAGAAATATAGGAATGCCCACCGGAGCTTTATACCCAAGTTGGTCTGAAAATGACAAGTACATCTACGCCTCAACTTCCAGGGCAGATAATATTAGTAGAATCTGGAAGTACTCATTCCAGGAAGATGAGTGGCAAGTCTATCTAGGTAAGAACACAATCTATGGCAAAGAATATGGTAACTATTTCTATTTCGTTAGAAATGACAAAAATGGTCTATGGCGATCTCCTGTTTCCAGCCCAAAGGATTCTGTTAAGCTAACTGATAAATTAGATCGATTTAGGTTTGCCTTTTGGACGATTTCAGGTGACACACTGAAAACAATTAATCTTGAAGGTCAATCGGTTAGTAGTATTGAACTGGTTAACCTTAAAAATGATAAGCTCATCAACTCATATAGATTGAATAATTTTGTGCCAATGGTAGAGCCTGGAGCGACATATATAGAAAACAATGTCTTTTTCTCTTCTATTGATAACTATGAATCTGATATCTTTGGTATTGAGTTTAGAGAATAAGCATCGTGATTCTCTCATTTCATTGACATAAGAACAACCTAAATAAAGACGTCTTGAACAAAGAAGTGAAATTTGGAAATTGGACATTGATTCCATTTTCCAACACGTTGTGTTACAACATATCTGATGAAATTCAATTAGAACCCCTATCTACTAAAACACTTTTATACTTGTTGGATAAACAAGGCGAAGTTGTTTCAAGGCATGAGCTAATGGAATCCATTTGGGGCGAGGTCATGGTTGGTCATGATTCTCTTAACCGGGTGATTTCCCAACTTAGAAAACTATTTAAGGAAGACTCTAATGTAAATATCGAAACCATCCGAGGCATCGGATATAAGTTATCAATTGAAGAAACAAAAGCTAAGAAGAGAGTTCGGACATCAGGTAACTTGACAAGAAAATCACTACTCCCCCTTATTCTTTTAGTTGCTTTGATAGTTTTTATTATTAACCAGACTAAAAATGATTCGGAGCGGGTTTTCAATGTGAAAGTAACCCCTTACCCTCCCATTGGAGGCTTCATACTTAACCCGTCTCATTCACCAAATGGTAAACTATTAGCCTTTAGTTGGAATGGTGGAAAAGGCGCAAAGTTTAACATATACATAAAGCAAGAAGGGGTTGCGATCCCCAAGCAGATTGGCTTTGGAGCATTCGAAAACTCTCCTGTTTGGTCTCCTGAAGGCGATTATATAGCTTATGTTGAACAGCAGCTAACAACCGCGAATAGTAAGGTAATTATCAAACCAATATTGGGAAATACAAGTAAAGAGATTTCAGACTTCGGTCTTGTCTATGGAATCAAAGCTCTTGACTGGTCGCCAGACGGTAAGTGGATTGCTGTTTCAGCAGCAGCAAAAGGAGAAAATTGGTCAGACATTTATCTAATCAATACAAGAGACTTTAGCGTAGAGCAACTTACTAAAATGGAAAACAGACAGCTTGGTGATGGGTTTCCAAAGTTTTCTCCTGATGGTAAGAAACTATTATTTGTTCGATCGAACCAACAACTCGGCAGTATGAGTCCTAATCGTGAAATGCTTCACAACATCATGCTCATTGATATTGAAACTAAAGAAGAAACTCAAATAAAAGCGAGTTTGATTAATCTTTTTGGAGTAGACTGGACTGATGACCATCATATTATTTATGTCAATAAAGAACATGGTAGCAGCTTACTTACAGAAGTAGAACTTTCTAAGAAAAAATCCACCACCATCTTTTCGACAAACCTGGCCACTTTAAAGGGTTTTGATAAGCATCCCTCTAAAAACGAAGTAATCATAGAAGTTCAGCGTGGAGACATCAATATCAAGAGCAGCCCAATAGATAATCTGGAGAAATCAAAAATCGAGAATGTAATCTCTTTTACCAGCAATGATTTCTTTCCAACTATTAATGAAAATCAGGACTTGGCATATCTTTCAACATATTCAGGTTCGAGTCAAATATGGTTGTTACCAAATGGGCAAACAAACCCATATCAGTTGACAGATCTCACAAGCATAAACATAAATAACCCTCAATGGTCCCCAGATGGTGAGAGCATTATCTTTTCCAGAAAGGAAAAGGGAGGGAATTTGCAGATTGAAAAGATTTCAAAAAACGGGAGCAATCACTCAATCTTACGCTCAGGTAAATCAAATTACTGGAATCCTACATGGTCTCACGATGGAAAACATATCTATTTTACTTCAGATAGTTTAGCCAATCAGGAGCTTTATCGCTTAACATTAGACACAAAGAAAGTATCAAAAATCACTCAATCTGGAGGAGTTTATTCAAAGTCCACTCCAACCGGTATTTTTTATATTAAACCTGACAGTACTGGAATATGGTTTCAAGACAATGAAAGCAGCACTGAAGAATTGATAACTTCTGACTTTACTCCTCTTTCCGCATTTTATTGGGATGTTAACTCTGAGACCAATGAACTGTTCTATATTAAGACCAACGGGTTTTCTTCTTATTTAACCGTTTTTGATCTTACAAAAATGGAAGAGATAAATAGCACAAAGGTTAGCGGTATAAGCCTTCCGTTTCCTTCGTCTGGCTCAGCTTTCGACTTTAGAAACAACAAAGTTTACTTGCCACACACACAAGAAATAACTTCGTCTTTGGAAATTTTATCATGGTAAGTTTCAAGGTTCGATGGCTATATCGAACCTTTCCGAATCAGCTATAAGTTTTCCTACTCAATTTCACACAAATACGCAATAGATTATTGAATGTCCATCATTAACTATTAAGCCATCTTCTAAGTATAGGAGATTTCTTACGGCTTACAACTACTTTTTCTTCTCCTTGAGGCTTCAATCTCACCAACAATTGAGACTTCATATATGGTTTCAAACAAATAATTGCATCGCAGTTAACCAAATATGATCTATTGATACGAAAGAACATATTAGGAGGGACAATCTCCTCAAGGTCTTTCAATTTGAAGTCTACTAGAAATTGCTTGTTTTGATTAGTCACTAAATAAGTCCATCTATCATTGGCAAAAAAGTAAGCCACTTCTGCAATGGATATTGGTATTAAACTCTCTCCTTGGTTAACAAGAAATCTCTTTCTGAAAACCAGGTTGCGAGATGTTGTTTTAGACTCTGGATGAGAAATATATAATTCTTGTCCGGAGTTTTGTTCTGGAAAAAGGTAATGTGCTCTATTATCTTCTGTATTTAGCATAATTAGGTGATTCTAGATTTAATAGTTCCTACTCGTAAAACATATATATAATAAATACATGTTCAGGTATTCTAAACCAATTCAGAATTGAGGAGGGAAGAGAATAGTATGTTCAGTTGTGTAATGCTTACGCTACCGATCTAAAACATCTATTCGGCACTGTTCCACAACAGCACCAATTGTTTCTCTTAATTCGACCGAAACATTGTTATTCTCAAGGACGGTATCGAGGTGCATAGCCACAGCATCAAAGTGCTTGTCATCAAGTCCCATTTTCACCAAATGAACATGGGCGTGGCGTATATCTTTACCGGTAAACTTTATTGGCCCTCCAAGAGCCATCATAAGAAAAGCTTTCATTTTACCTCTTTGAATCTGCATGTCTGCATTTTCAAAAAAGGGTATCAGAACTTTATCAGACATTACGAGGTCATAGAACTGTTCCACAACAATATGAACAGCTTTTCTTCCTCCAATTTTATCAAAAACACTATGATAATCCGTAAGCTCCATAATCTCTAATTACTAGTCATTAGTAAAAATACACTATTGAAAATAAAAACTTTACTCAGCGGCTTCGTTCCTACCCCTTCAACCGGAATCCTTTATGCTGCATTTCTTTAATATGCTTTTCATAGTCGTAAATATTTAGTTTTGTCGTCATTATTTAGCTGAGGTAATCTATTCACATATAGTACCACACAGCTCAATCTAACTAACTACCACAAAATCAAATACTTACATTTTTCATTGAATTACGAAAATTCGTAAATTCATGAATATTCATAATTAAAATTTACGAAATCTCGTAAAAAGATTTATACAAACCAAGTGATTGCATTCTTGAACTTAGCGTAGAAGGCACCATTCCAAGAAGTTCTGCAGCACCTCCCTTACCCGAAACTTTCCCATCTGACTGCCTAAGCGCTAAAAGTATATTCTTTTTCTCTAGAGCTATTAACTCACTCTTCTTTAAAACCTTTCCCTCTTCTATTAAAAACCCAGAGTTATCATTCCCAGACTCTTGAGTTCCACCTACTCCCAACACCTTGGCTATATCTAAATAACCATCTCTTGTCATAATCACTGCTCTTTCAACTATGTTCTGAAGCTCTCTGACATTACCGGGCCAATCATAAGACAAGAGTACTCTTTTCTGAACAACTGAAAGCTCATTCACTTTTTTAGTCATTCTTTTAGAAAACTTCTCAATAAAGTTTTTGGCAAGAATAATAATATCATCTCCTCTCTCTCTTAATGCAGGAACTTCAATGGGAAAAACATTTAATCTATAGAACAAATCTTCTCTAAAATCTCCTTCCTTGATCAATTTCATCAGATCACGATGGGTTGCCGCAATAATTCTCAGGTCCACCTTAACTGTTTTACTACTACCGACCGGCTCAAATTCTTGTTCCTGGATAACTCTCAATATTTTCACTTGCATCTCTAGCGGAAGCTCTCCAATTTCATCCAGAAAAACAGTTCCCCCATCAGCCAATTCAAACCTACCTTTTCGGTCTGTAACAGCCCCAGTAAACGCTCCCTTGACGTGACCAAACAATTCGCTTTCAATCAGGTTTGGAGGTATCGCTCCACAGTTTATACTCACAATAGGTTTGGACTTGCGACTACTAATCTCATGAATCTGTTTAGCTACCAGCTCTTTCCCTGTACCTGTTTCTCCCAATATTAAAACGGTAGCATCTGTATGAGCTACCATATATATATCTTGCCAAACCAGCTTTATTGGATCACTATCACCAATAAGTTGACTGGTTACTTTAACCTCTTCTAATTGGCTTTGTAAATAATTCGTTTTATCCAGGAGTGATCTAAGCTCTTTTTCCGCCAAAGTCTTCAGTTCAAGACTTCGTAAAACCATAGTGTAGTAGCACTTTTCATTTAACCTGTATTGGTTTAATGTTCCCTCGACCTCAAGAGAGCCATCAGTTTTAGTTTCAACCTGAAACAACTCTGGAAAAAACAGAAAAGAATCAGATTCTTCAGATTTACCCAGATTATAAATCATCCGTTGCAGGTCACTATACTGCTTTTTGCTTAAAAAATCTTTGACATGCGATAGTGTATCTGTACTGGTTTTTATCTTAAGAATGTTTTTTGCTGCAACATTCATCATCACTACCTGTCCATCTTCATCAAAATTGATCAACAGATCCTGGATGCCATCTATCAGACCTTTTAATTGCTCTTCCTTTTGCCTAAACGAAGTGGTTTGAGCTGTCTTCTGAAGAAACCCCTGGGCCTTTTCTGCAAAAGCGGTCATTGTTTCCGAAAGACGTTTTGTTTCTAGTAGCTTCTCCGATTTGCAAGCTGCCAATACCCCAACAATCCTCCCTCCTCCGTCTAGAAGAGGAACTCCCACATAACCTACTGCCTCAAACTTGTCCAGGTATTTATCAGAGTTTAAGAATCGCGTGCTTACTTCTTCTTCTATAACACAGGTGCTTCTGGAATCTATCACAATAGCACAAGGCGTGCCTGCTGTTTTATAGTCAAACTCACTCGTAAATTTACCTCTAGAAAAAGTAACCAGTGACGACAACTTCTCTTCAGCACTGTTATATGCGGCCAACCAAACAGTTTCCACGTTAAGCAAAACTGATAATCTATTGACTAAGCCACCGAGATACTTATCTTCGGAAAGCATCTCCAGTTCTTCAAAAATCTCCGTTAAATAGAGGTTATTTTCCGACATAAATTAGGGTAGTTCTATTCACCAATTCATTAAAATAATTACATCGATGTAATTATGCAGATAACAGGTATTCAGGTTGAAATAAAAGATACGAAATCATGACCAAATTATGAACTGTATCTTCAGACTACAACCTTGAGGTAAGTCACCTTATGAAGGTCATATTGGAAGACCATTTAATAAAACCATGCTTGAATTATACTTTATAATGACTTTCGAGGGCACTTTTACACAACTGCTGAAAGCTGAACTCTCTATAAATACAATCCCTTCATTTCATGCATCCAACATAGCCATAAAAGTGGAATATTAACTCATAATTGAAAAATGCACATTCACTCATCAAAAACACCCACTCACTTACAAACAGCATAAAATTAACGATCAACAACATTTTTTTGCATTAACAATCGACCGAAATTAACATACACACTAGAAATCAAAAACCTCATTCCTAATACCAAAACCAATTTCAAGTTGCTTTAGCCAGGTACTTGAACTATGTGTGAACTTGACAAAAATGAGGTTACTATCTGCAATTAAAAAGACTTGCATACTTCTTTTTCTTTTTACAACAATTACACTTCTAAACTCAGGGTTTCTTTATCCTAAGCTGGACAGTTATGTTTTGGCCACCACTCGTTTAACACTCGACTGGGACATAATAGACTATCCCCAAGGAACAACTTCAGGTGAGTCTTATGTTGTCACTAATCCATATACTGGGCCAGATGTAAGGGTCAATATTGATTTCAGCGGTGACTTAACTCAACTTACCAATTACCCAGATGTTGCAGGTACTATAACCCCTAACGAAACTGGCTCTTTTTCAAGTGCCGGAGGAGTTGGCGGAGGTGGTAACTCATTAGTTGTGGCAATGGACCCTCCTTCCGGGTCTTCATCAATTACCACTACTATAAGTTTCAATTTCCTCCAGGAAAATATTGAGTTTTCCATCTATGATATTGACAACTTCTATTCTGGAAATACTAATACCAGTAGAAGAGACAGTGTAAGAGTAATTGGGTATGCAGGGTCTTTAGAAGTAAAGCCAAATGTATCTCTAGCCAACCCAACAAGCGCCACATTAACTGTTGTCACAAGCGGAAATTATGGTATTGGCGCTTCCAAAGCACTCCCTCCAACTTCTGCCAGTAACAATGATACCAAAGGCACCATGGATGTCATTTTCAATGAACCAATTGATAGAATCGAGATCGAATACCTTGAAGCTAACTCTACCGGGTCTAACCCCGGTTTTAGATGGATTACAATTTCAGATATTCACTTTGACGCACCATTTGCACCTCAAACAGTATGCTCAACATCAGCCGCAACACTAGATTGGGCCTCCGTTTCTTATACTTCAGGCTCCCTAAATGAGTCAATAACAATCACCAATCCCGGTTCTGGCCCTGATGTAACTTTTAATTTTGAACTTACAGATAATACCGGACACCTTGTAAACACCACTCCTGTCATTGATGCTGCATTTGCCTCCATGGGAGGAGGAGAAGGTAGTGGAGGAAGCGTGCTAAGAATAGATGCAGACGCCCCATTGGGCACTTCATCTAAAATAACAACCTCCATTACAATGTCCAATTTGCTTCGGGATGTAAGGTTTTCAATCTATGATATTGATAGCTCTTATACCGGAGCCGCTTCAAATGCGGGTATAGATAGTATTAAAGTACTTGGATATAGTGGAACGACCCCAATTGTCCCTATTATCATAACACCTAATAGCGACCCCTCTTTCACCAGTTCCTATAACGATGTCTATGGGGTTGTAAAGGGATTTCCCTTCAACCCCTCCGGCACCGGACCTAGTAACAATGACACCAAAGGAACATTAGATGTTTACTTCGAGCTTCCTGTTAACAAAATTGTCATTGAATACTATGAAGCAAACACAAATGGTAGTGCTAATCCAGCTGAAAGATCAATAGGGGTTTCCAAAATCAGCTTCTGCCCTCCGGTAAACGAACCCGTTACTTGTTCAACCTCACTATCCGAATTGGACTGGGGAAGCATAGACTACTCTGCTGGAGCACTTACAGGCCAATCCTTTGATGTGGTTAATCCCAATTTAGGCAGTTCTGACATGACCATTGGCTTCAGTTTATTGGGCGACACAGGTCATCTTGTGGCGAGTCAACCTGATGATAATACAGTAGTAAGCAATGGCGGTGGTGAAGGCGGTGGTGGTGAATCTCTGGAAATTCAGGTAGACCCTCCAGGCTCGGCAACAAGTTCTAATATAACAACATCAATATCGTTAAATAATCTTGCTACAGATGTCAGGTTCACCATTTATGACATTGACAATTCAATGTCTGCTGCTGTTCAGGATAGTGTTAGAATTATTGGTTATAATGGATCAGACCCGGTAGCCCCAATTCTTATCCCGGTGAATAGCTCCCCTACATTCACCATTGATATGGATGAGAACTATGGAGTTGCTGTGGCTTCTGATCCATCTTCAGATGACCAAAGCACTAACGATACCAAAGGCTCATTGGATGTATACTTTGTAAACACCATTAATCGAATAGAAATAGAATATATTGAAGCCAATACCGCTCCTTCTGATTTTGGCAATAGATCGATTAGCATATCTGATATTTCATTTTGCTCCAATAATGCCGAAGTCATTCAGTGTTTGTACCCTTTGGAATTTTTAGACTGGGGTTCTATCAGCTACACAGCTGGTGCGACAAGTGGAGAAGAATTTACTATTCAAAACCCTGCATCGGGAGGAGATGTGGTATTCTCCTTTGATTTCACAGGAAATCTGGGAGACTTCAAAGATGGCACACCATTGGTAAATTCTGACATGAACAGTGCAGGTGGTGTGGGTAATGGCACCGAATCGCTGTATATGTTGATTGATGGTGGCACAACATCAAAAGTAACGTTAACAATAAACATCAGCCAAACATTATCAGATGTCAGGTTTTCCATATTTGATATTGACAATGGGCTTTTTGGAACAGGTAATGCCAATTCAAGACAGGATAGTGTCAGGATTATTGGGTTCAACGGAAACACCGAAGTACCTCCAACCATTATAGCAGTTGATAACTCACCAACTTTTTCCATTTCTTCTTCAGGAAACTATGGAATCGCCACAGCAAGTGACTTCCCCCCAGAGGCATCTAGCTCTAATGACACAAAAGGCACTGCCGATGTCTTTTTTTCCTCAGATGTAAACCAAATTCAGATAGAATACATTGAAGGAAATGTTCATGGCAACAACCCGGTGCAAAGAGCTATATATCTTTCCGATATCTACTTTTGCCCAAATCAGGGCGTGTTACCGGTTGAATTCCTCGATTTCACTGTTCAGCAAAAACAACAAGAAGTGCTAATAGATTGGAGCACTGCATCCGAAATAAACAACAGCTATTTTTCTGTACAGCGTTCTTTGAATGCACAAACATGGGAAACTATTGGAACTGTAGAAAGTCGTGGAAATTCAAGCGCTGTAGAATATTACACCCACATAGACAAGCCTAGTCAAAGTGGCAGGCTATTTTATAGAATCAAGCAAACCGATATCTCAGGAAATTATTCTTATTCAGAGATCAGATCGATTGAGAATAAAGTTCAAGTAACTCATGGTCATATTTCTATAACCCCCAATCCTTCTTCGGATTTAATCAACCTTTCATATATGTCATCACCTGAAACATACAGCTATGTAGATATACTAGACAATTCAGGACAAGTTGTGTACTCTAACCCAAGGGTAAAGCCTGGATTAGCAATAAATATAAGCAACCTTAAACCGGGTATTTATATACTTAGGTTAACTCAACAAGAAGGTACCAGTACAACCAGGTTTATTGTCAAGTAGAATTAGGAATAGACTAAAAAATGCCAGATGCGGACATTAGTCCTTATCAACTAAAACTTATTCGTCATCCTCAAATTGAAACGAATAATAAGTTTCATCTAGTTCAAGAGAGTCCTCATTGAAATCATGTATGAACTTCTCAATAACCTCATTAGAGATTTTTTCAACATTAAGCCCTACATCCACACCAATACCAAAATCTATGTTCTCATCAATATCTACGTGCTCACTCACTTTTACCGCCTCTTCCTCTTCCAGCTCGTCCATTACTTCTGTAAGGTACAATCCAATCTCCTCCTCAAGATCGCCTAATGGCTCAATATCTCCATTCTCGTCTTCCTCATAAGATATTCTCTTAAACTCAGGGAATTTCTGAGCAACTTTGTGTTCAGCAAGTTCATGAATCTCACTGCTATGTTGTAGTCTTAGTGTATACAATGCTGCATCGTAAACAACCTCTCTGCCATCATACATTCCAATAAAATAGAAATTCATGAAATCATCAGAGTTATCTTCAGACTCAATAACTACATAAGAATTTCCCCCCTCCATTTCATGCTTGATTTTTTCTATTTCCTGAGGGTTAAACCCATCGTTATTTTTCATATTAGTTTGTATTAAGGTTACTTATTCATTCGAATGATAAACACACGCTATATTAATTTTAAACTTCCGTTTGCACAAGTAGTTTAACATCCTTCACTCTTTCATCAAAGAGGTTCGGGTGATAGTTAACTCCCTTAAACCTCATAGCTTCGAGGTAAGCTTTTACCTCATCTGAATGAGACACTGTACGGCTGGTATTCATTCCTACATATTTCAGAGTGCTCCACATCAACGTTTTTAAATGACTCTTGTAATCGTCAAGCATCAAATACTCTACAACAATCGTATTATTATCATACCAGATCAGACGAGTAATAATCCTGACCCACTCACCCAGGTTTGCTGGTTTCAGATAGGCAATGTGGTGATTATATACCACCCAGAACGCCTCATAAGATTTAATCAAATCCATTATTTCGACACCATATAACTTTGGCACCTGATCTTCTCTGGCGTTAAAAAAGTAGTCGAAATACTTAGCATTATTCAAATGCCTTAAAGGATCGCAATCCTGAAACCTGATGATCACTCTCGACTCGGTTTGAGTAGCATATTCTCTGTGAGGGTCAATTATAAACATTACAAATATTTTTGATTGATAATTCCAATATGATGCAGGTAATGACCGGCAATTAATGCTGCAAGTGCTCTTACACTAACTGAAGAACCACTAGCCAGGCCTGTTCTCAAACTGTCTTGCTCAGCAATGTGATCAAAAAGTGAGAGTGTTGACTTTCTAATGGTCACAAATTCCTGAATAAGTGATGACAGTGACCTCATATCAGCTCTGCTATTCTTCTGATAAACCTCCTGATCCATACCTGGTAGCGGTTTATCTTCCCCTCTAACTATGCATAGAGCTCTATACGAAAAGACACGCTCGGCATCGTTCAAATGGTTCAAAACTTCTTTTATAGACCACTTATCACTTGCATAACGATATTCTGCTTGTTCTTCAGAAATGCTGCTAAAAAAGTCAACCACTGATAAAAGCTGCTCTTTAAGAACATCCAATACATTATCTTCTTGTATTTTACTTACGTATGGTTCGTAAAATGAATTATACTCTTCTGACTTGGGCTTTCGAATCATATTTCAATTTAGAAGAAAATTTCAAATCATAGAATTTCAATCGTCTATCCATGTAGTATACATTTGATAATTCTCAGGTGTTTTATCTATTACCTTTCTTAGCTTTTCGTCAATCGCCTTGATGCGTTTGGCCGGTGTGCCTGCATAAAGAGAGTTTTCTTCCACCACTGTATTAGCCAACACAACAGCTCCAGCAGCAATCATAGACCCTTTTTTAATTACTGCATTATCCATTACAATTGCACCCATACCTATCAGAACATTATCCTCCACAACACAACCATGAACAATAGCATTGTGACCTATTGATACATTTTTGCCCAAGACTGTCTTTGACATATTGAGTGTTCCATGAATAACTGCCCCATCTTGAATATTGCAGTTCTCCCCAACTTCTATAGAACAGACATCTCCTCGAATTACAGCATTGAACCATACATTGCAATTATCTGCTATTAAAACATCACCTATTATAGTCGCATTATCTGCCAACCAACAGCCTTTCCCAATCCTCGGAGAGACTCCCTTTACGCTTTTTATATTTGCCATATCAAAATTACATGTACATACATGTATATTAAATAAAACTCAATTACATTTGCCCACAATTTAAGCAATGAACGGCCTTATATAAGCGTTCATTTCAGACTAATTAATAGATAACTTATAAACCATATTTAATGAAGAACTACAAATCAGGTTTTGCTTTAATACTACTTTCACTTTTTACCTTTGCCTGTGGCCCTAAAGGAGAAACCGTTGAAACTACAGATGCTAAAAAAGTTGCTACTAGCAGCGAAGCCATCGCGCTACAAATAGATACGGATAAAAGTCAGGTTACCTGGGTAGGCTCTAAACCTACAGGACAACACAATGGAACTATTAAACTCACTAAGGGTGAAGTGAGTATAAAAGAGGGTCAGGTTGTAGCAGGAAACTTTGTAATAGACATCAATTCTCTTGAAAACCTTGACATGGCAGGATCAAAAGGCGCTACTGATTTAAAAGGACACTTGATGAGTGATCATTTCTTCGATGCTGCTAACTACCCTGAAGCTACTTTTGAAGTAACTGACGTAGCTCCTTTCAGTATTGACCATCTGGATGCAGACAAAGATGAATATCAAACAGAGTATGCTCCCAAAAAATTAAGTGAGGTACTAGTAGAAAACCCTACACATTTTATCTCAGGCAACCTTACAATGAGAGGCACTACCAAGAACGTGACATTTCCAGCTTCAATAAGTGTAGAAAATGGAATGGTCAATGCCAAAGCGAGCTTCAATATTGACAGAACCGCTTGGGGCTTAAGCTATGGAGATGAAGCATCTGCCCTTGACAAAGCGAAAGACAAGTTCCTCTACAATACAGTAAATGTTGGTTTTGAAATAACAATTACTAAGGCCAGCTTATAGAACCTATTCTTAAGCATGAGTAAAAGCCCTCAAACCGAGCAGAATCGTTTGAGGGCTTTTTTTAACCACTTGCTTTCTTCAACTTTGCAGCACACAGTAATGCAAGAAATTAGTTTCCCATACAAAGGCTATAGCAAGCAAGATTTTTTGGAGAAAGCACTTCATTGGGCGAATAGCCGAAGCCACCTTGCCTATTTCAACTCAAACAACATTGACTACCCCTACGATGGCTTTAAAGAAATTCTGGCAATTGATACCCTTAAGACACTATACCCAGAAACAGGAGTAAATTTCAACAATCTTGAGAAGTTTCATAATGAGGTAACAAACGACTCAAATTTCAATAACTGGATATTTGGCTTTTTAGGTTATGATTTAAAGAACGAGCTCGACAAACTCAAAAGTGATAATTCAGATTATGTCGACTTCCCTGACATTCACTTCTTCACTCCACGGCATTTGCTTTTCTTTCAGAAAAACGCTTTAACATATCAAAGTTCAGATAATCATCTGATTGATAAAATCCTTAATTCTGATACTCAAAAACAAGAAAATCATTTTTCGATCCCAGCACCATCCGTTTCGAAAAGCGAATATCTTAATAAGGTTGAAAAACTCAGACAGCATATAGAGGAAGGAGACTGTTATGAAGTAAACTACTGTCAGGAATTTCATGGCCAAATTGAAGAATTCAACCCAGTTGAACTTTATTCTTCATTAAACAACATCTCTCCCAACCCATTTTCAGCGCTACTCAAGCTGGATGAACACTTTGTTATATCAGCATCTCCAGAACGGTTCATAAAGAAATCCGGAAAATCAGTGATTTCACAGCCAATCAAAGGCACACGTCCGCGAAGTGAGTACCCAAATGAGGATATAAGGCTTAAAACTGAACTTAGAAATGACCCAAAAGAGCTTGCTGAAAACATGATGATTGTTGATCTGGTTAGAAACGATTTATCAAGAACAGCAGAAACAGGAACTGTTCAAGTAGAAGAAATTTTTGGCATCTATTCTTTTCGGCAGGTTCATCAGATGATTTCAACGATAACCTCTCAGGTTCAGGCTAACACAAACCCTGTTGAAATAATAAAAAATGCATTTCCTATGGGCAGTATGACTGGCGCTCCCAAGGTCAAAGTCATGCAACTTATAGAACAATACGAGACCACAAAGAGAGCAGGATTTTCTGGTGCTGCAGGCTACATGAATGGTCATTCAGAGTTTGACTTCAATGTGTTAATACGAAGCCTTTTCATCAATAGAAAAACGAAACGGTACTCGTTTCAGGTTGGTGGGGCAATCACATATGATTCTGTTCCTGAAAAAGAGTATGAGGAGTGTATGACAAAAGCCAAAGCATTATTTGAACTGCTAGGGAAAGAACAACAGGTCACTCTCCCATAGTTAAAAACGAATGCAAAACAGGCTGATTATTATAAGTGATTTAATGGGCAATCCTAATAATGAGGGCTGGGTCGAGGCTTATGCTAACATTTTAAAAAGTGGCCTTCTGGTAGAACACCTTGACACAAGAAAGCTTGCCGGTATTGACCTTTGTTTAGGTTCACAGGAAATTATTCATTCTCAATTTGTTAATGGAGGAATTGATCTAGCTACAAAAGCATTGATAAGACAAAACAAAGAACCTGCACATGTCCTGGCATTCAGTATAGGAGGCACAATTGCCTGGAAAGCCGCACTTAGAGGTCTAAAGACCAAGAGTCTGATCGCAATTTCATCTACCCGGCTTAGATACGAAAAAGAAATCCCTGACTGTCCTACTCTATTATTCTATGGAGAGAACGATCTTAACAAACCAAAAAGCAACTGGTTTCTCAACTTTAAAATACCCCCAGTCATAATCCCTCATGCCGATCATGAGATGTATAAAAACTCAGCCTTTATAAAGCAAATATCAGCTGATCTAAAGGCTTTTTTACAAGCACATTAAACCAGCTGATACAAATTAATTCGTCTGAAGTATTGCTACATTAATTATTAAGCGCCTTCAATTGTGTAAGGTATCTCTTTACAAACTGCATTCCAGTTGTATCCTTAGCTACTTTAATACCTTTTTCAAGAGTAGCCACAGCTACATCAATTTGTCCCAAATTCTGACAAGCCTGTGCTTTCATGTAATGCCCACCTAAATCGTTAACTTCTTCCAAACGAAAATCCCATAAAGCAATGGCTTTGTCAAAAGCACCTTCTCTCATCATTTTATCACTTAGGGCATACCACTCTTGCTGCCCCATGATATACTCAGCAGTATCAAGGGTTAGTCCCTTATAATGATCCAGCATAGCATCAACACCATCTTTTTTGTAAACCGCAAAAAGCTCTTCCGAAAGAGAAATCTTTGGCTTTTGCACGTTCAGAAAGTCTATGTCAAATTTCAATGTGGCGTTAGGTGGTATGGTTCCATTGCCCTGCGCTCCATAACCCAACTCAGGTGGAATAACAGCAAGTATTCTGTCTCCCTTACGAACATGCATCACTACCTCATCAAACCCTTTTATCAAAGAAGTTTTTTGAGCATCGAACTCAAACCTTCTCTGACCCGGTGAATGAGTTGACCAAACAGTATCATCAGCAACCATTAGATTTATATGAGTAGTCACGTGCATTAATGAATCCACTTTAGGAGCATCACTCTCTCCTCTTTCCAGATAAATAAATTTCACTCCGCTTTCGAGAAAGATAGTATCATTACCAGATCCGGATGAGCTACTTCCCGAACATCCATTGGTAAAAACAATCGCTGATACAATCAGGCAGGAGAAAACAAAGTTTAAAGTTCTTTTAAGCATGATTTCAATTTTATTCAAACCCAAATGTAATCAAACAAATGAACCCAACATCAAACAAGTCTTTAATTGGTTGCTAAATCGTTTATTTTATTCATTAGTCGATTTAAATGCATATTTCAGCGAACCATAAACAACCAGTAAAGCTATTCCAAGCCATATCAATCCAATCAACACACTTGGAATTCCCGTCATTTCAGCAATACTATCGGCATCACTCCCCACTCCCGATCGGTCTATCAAATCATTTTTAATATCCAGCACAACATAAAGACAACTTACAACACCGATAAATTTTAGGAAATAGTCATGAAACTCATCTGACAGGAACTTATAAGACAAGAGCATAAAGCCTGAAAAGCCAATTGTCATAACAATACCAAACCACTCCCCTGTTTTAATAACAAACCAACTTAAGAAGAGCAAGACAATACCAATTACCAATGATATTTGTCTGTCATAAGATTTCTTAATAGCAAGAAACAAAATCAATGTTCCCCAGAAAATACTTCCCAAATAACCTGCACTTGCTATAAAAATCCGTCCGATAAATGAATCCGGAACAGTATACTGACAGTATCCTCCTATTCTCGGGTCGATCTGAATATTGATGATATCGCCACCAAAAAGTTCAGCCATCAAACCATGACTTAATTCATGTAACATTACCACAAAGAGTTTTACAGGATAAATAATTGGGGTGTTCCAGAATATAATTGCAATCAGAAGAAAGAATGCGAGTATCAGTATCTGTTTTTGTTTAGGACTTACTGCCATACTTTAACTTAAGTGAACTTACTATTTAACCTACGATTATATTCCATTCATAAAAAAAGATCAATTTTCTCGGAGATGATTTTCAGAGCTCGCTATCTTTTCCTCCCAAAGAAAAGAGTGGATTATGGTTACATGTTATGTCAGATACACAATAGACCCTTACAAGCTAAAAGAGTTTGAAGTTTATGCTAAAAAGTGGATTCCCTTAGTCAATAGGTTTGGAGGAAGCCATAATGGTTACTTTCTACCCTCTGAAGGAGCAAACAATATTGCTTTGGCGCTCTTTACCTTT
Source organism: uncultured Roseivirga sp. (assembly GCA_947493005.1). Taxonomy (GTDB): domain Bacteria; phylum Bacteroidota; class Bacteroidia; order Cytophagales; family Cyclobacteriaceae; genus Roseivirga. Next base: position 17,819 of record CANLOY010000004.1, on the reverse strand, counting down.
CCATCCTTGGCAGAGTATGAGAAATATCGAAATGACAGCATGAAAGACCCCGAATGCCTAGAAGCCTATGACTATGCAGTAAAAACCAAGTGTATTATTAGTTATGAGCGTAACTTTCTTAGGCCAGTGTTTGAATAGATCATTCCTTACTATTTCAAGGAATCCCCTTTCAAAAGACTGCCAATTTGTCACAGATTACTATTATAAGCCTTATATTTGCAGCTTGAAATCGAGGAGATAGATTGATGGAAAATATCATTCAGGATATAGACATTGTCGACAGAAACAGTCAAGAAGCAATGGAAACGGTAAAAACTTCGAAAGAAGAAAACACCGGCAAAGCAAAGAAGCTTTATATAGAGAGCTATGGATGTCAGATGAATTTTGCTGACAGTGAAATAGTTTCTTCTATTATGAAGGAGAATGGCTATGATACAACTTCAGAATTCGAGAGTGCAGATGTAGTTTTCCTTAATACCTGTTCAATCCGTGAAAAAGCGGAACAGACTGTTAGAAATAGGTTAAACCATTTCAACGCGGTGAAAAAGAGAAAGCCAGAAATGACCATTGGTGTTTTAGGTTGTATGGCTGAAAGGTTGAAAGAAAAGCTACTCGAGGAAGAAAAGATTGTGGATGTAGTTGTAGGGCCTGATGCTTACAGAGACTTACCCAAACTAGTAGAAACTGCAGAAGACGGACTCAAAGCTGTAAACACTTTCCTTTCCAGAGAAGAAACATACGCGGACATCTCTCCTGTTAGATTGAACTCCAACGGTATTACGGCCTTCATTTCAATTATGCGTGGCTGCGATAATATGTGTTCTTTCTGTGTTGTTCCATTTACCCGTGGCAGAGAAAGAAGTCGAGACCCATACTCTATTGTAAAGGAAGCTCAGGATTTGTTCGATCAAGGATATAAAGAGGTCACTCTTCTTGGTCAGAATGTTGATTCATATAAATGGTCGGCAGATGAAAACAACAAAGCATGGCTAGAAAAGAAAGAAAAGAAGGGTGAGCAGGTTGAGATTGTAAATTTTGCCAACCTTCTTGAAATGGTAGCTAAGATTTCTCCCGACCTGAGGGTGCGTTTTTCTACTTCACATCCAAAAGACATTACGGATGAAGTGCTTTACACTATGAAAAAGTACGAAAACATTTGCAAGTATATTCATTTACCAGCACAGAGTGGAAACTCTAGAGTACTGGATTTGATGAACAGAACATATACCAGAGAGTGGTACATTAACAGAGTAGATGCCATTAGAGAAATCCTTGGTGAAGAGTGCGGTATATCATCAGATATGATCGCAGGCTTCTGTACCGAAACCGAAGAGGAACACAAGGACTCAATTACGCTGATGGATTACGTGAAGTATGATTTCTCATACATGTTCTTTTACTCAGAAAGACCTGGAACCCTTGCTGCAAAGAAGTTTGAAGATGATATCCCATTAGATATCAAGAAAAAAAGATTGCAGGAGATCATTCAAAAACAACAAGAGATATCTCTGGAACGCAACAAACTGGATCTAGGCAAAGTACAGAAGGTTCTCATTGAAGGCACTTCCAAACGATCAGAGGAACAATTGCAAGGAAGGAATACCGCAAACAAAGTGGTTATATTTCCAAGAAAGCATTATCAAAAAGGTCAATACGTTAATGTTCTTATCGAAGACTGCACTACAGCAACGCTCTTTGGCAAAATAGTTGACTAAACCCCGGAGAATTGAACAACAGCGAACTACTCAGTATCAAACAACGCTTCGGCATTATAGGTAATAGTCCTAAACTAAGTTATGCCATACAAGTTGCAGCACAAGTTGCACCCACAGATATGACCGTCCTCATAACCGGGGAAAGCGGAAGTGGAAAAGAATCATTCTCGAAAATCATTCACCAACTAAGCCCGAGAAAACACGGTAAGTTTATTGCCATTAACTGTGGAGCCATACCCGAAGGAACAATCGACTCAGAATTATTTGGCCATGAAAAAGGTTCCTTTACAGGAGCATATGAAGCCCGCAAGGGATACTTTGAAGTAACTAATGGAGGCACAATATTTCTGGATGAGATTGGTGAAATGCCTCTGCAAACACAAGCTAGATTATTACGGGTTTTAGAAAATGGTGAGTTTATCAAGGTAGGTTCCTCAAAAGTACAAAAAACCGATGTCCGTGTAGTTGCTGCTACTAATGTGAACCTCCAAAGCGCTGTTGAAAAAGGTAAATTCAGGGAAGACCTATACTACAGGTTAAGTACTGTTCCAATTTTCGTTCCTCCTCTAAGGGAAAGAGGAAATGACATTGATCTCTTATTCAGGAAATTCGCTTCAGATTTTGCAGAAAAGTATCGGGTAGAAAGTATCAAACTAGACGAAAAAGCCAAAGAAATACTACTCAGGTATCGTTTCCCAGGTAATATCAGGCAGCTTAAAAATCTGGTTGAACAAATCTCCGCACTGGAGTTAGAGCGTCAGATAAAAGCCGAAACTCTGCTAAAGTATTTACCTCAGAATAGCTCAAGTCTACCTGCAATATATCGTGGCGGAAATGAAAACCAGACAGAAAGTCTGAATGAGCGAGACTTACTCTATAAGGTATTGTTCGACATGAAAAAGGACATGAATGACCTTAAGAAGTTAGTTAACGGAATGATAGAAACAGGTGGTTTTGATAAGAGTATTGTAAATGACAATCCAAACCTATTCAGAGATATGGATGAAGCACCAGCTGTTATACCTGAGCCTGCTGAAAGTACGGACTACAGTGAACCCATATACATACAACCCAGCAATACTGAAGATGAAGAGTTTGGATACGAAAACGTCCATGATATCAGTCATGAAGAAGATGAATCTCTTTCTATAGAAGAAAAAGAAAAAGAGCTTATCATAAAAGCACTTCGAAAAAATAACAACAAAAGGAAATACGCGGCACAAGATTTGGGGATATCCGAACGTACACTTTATAGAAAGATCAAGCAATATGAAATCGATTAAGTCCATTTGCTTAATTCCCCTACTCATGCTAATGGTTGCATGCGGTATTTACTCATTTGATGGAGCTTCTATCAACTATGATCAAACCAAGACACTCTCGATTGCCAATTTTGTTAACGAGTCTGGCGGAGGCCCTCCAAATATGGGTAATACTTTCACAGAAGGCCTTAAAGACTACTTTCAAAGAAGAACTAAACTAGAGTTAATTCAAAAGCAAGGAGACTTGCAATTTGAAGGAGCTATTACAAGTTACAACGTACGTCCGCAGGCCATCAGCTCTTCTGGAAATAACAATCAAGCCGATGGTACAGGTTTAATGAGATTGTTAATAGGTGTTCAGGTATTCTTTACAAACACAAAAGACGAAAATGCTAACATTGAGCAAACGTTCTCATTTTATGCAGATTATGACCCTTCAGCAACCACACTGAATGCTGTAGAAGATGATTTGGTTCAAGAAATTTTTGATCAATTATATTTCGACATTTTTCAAGCCTCTGTTGCCCAATGGTGATTTTCATTCTATTTTAGAAACCCTAAATATTAAAAGTGGATCGCGAACGATTTAATACCTTATTGTTAGACCCTTCTCAAGTCACCAATGCTGACATTAAGGCTTTAAATGAATACCGAAAAAAGTACCCTTATTTTCAGAGTCTTTACGTTGTTATCGCCAAGGCGCTGAAAGATCGAGAGCATCCTAAGACAGACGCCTTTATAAAGAAAGCTGCCATTTACTCAGCAAACCGGTCGTATCTAAAATCGATTATTGAAGGTGATTACACTTTTCCAGAAAAGACAGAGCCTGCCAAAACGAGCAGCAAGCCTGATAAGGAAAAAACAGAAGCAACGAAAGAGTTTGAATCCGTTCCTTCACCAGTCGAAATTGAGGTAAAAGAAAAAACTGATAATCAAGAACAGCAACCTAAGTTAGCTGTCAATCCGGAAAAAGAAAAAACCAGGGAAACAGCTCCAAAAGGGAGCAGTTCCTCTAAAGAACCAAAGGCATCCGAGGAAGTTCAAACAAAAAAAGTTGACTTGAATGATGATTTGGAGGAAATAAGAGCTGCGAAAAAAAGAATAGAAGCACTACTGGCCGGAGAACAAATCGAAGAAGTATCTAAAAAGAAGAGTACAAAAAAGAAAAAATCAACTTCACCTTCTCAAGTTGAAATCATAGAAAAATTCATTCAAAACGAGCCTCAGATTGAAAGACAGAAGATTTCTGAACGAGAATCTAAAAGTGCTCAGGAAGATTTGGCTAGTAAGAAGATCAAAGGAGCGGAAGAATTCGAAACCGAAACACTTGCCAGATTAATGGTTAAGCAGGGGAAGTATAAAAAAGCAATTAGTATTTATAAAAAACTCAGTTTGAAGTTTCCTGAAAAAAGCACTTACTTTGCAGGCCAAATTGAGGAAGTAAAGTCAAAACAGAATGTTTAAGTTATTAATAATACTAGCAATCATTGTAGCGATCCTATTGATATTGGTCGTTTTGATGCAAAATTCAAAAGGTGGTGGTTTGTCAAGTCAATTTGGCGGTGGCGGAGCACAACAAATTATTGGAGTTAAGAAAACTACCGACCTATTGGAAAAGACTACATGGATATTTATAATAGTATTGATAGTACTAAGCTTGTCTTCCAGCTACATGCTACCCAAGCAAACTGCAAGTGGAGTGAACCCAAATGTTGATGCCGCCCAGCAATCTGCACCTGCTAGTATAGTACCGACAATCACTGACACTACACAGACTGGTTTAACACCTGTTCCTGGTGATACCATTTCTAAGTAGAAATAAAGAAATTTGAGAGAAGCCCGTCAGCAATGTCGGGCTTTTTTATTGCCACAAACTTTTGTCAGGTTTACATACCACCTAGTCGACAATTGTGAAAAACTGACAGTGAAAAACTGACAAAAAATGCTCTGATGACTGACAAAAGTTCATAAAAACGATTTGGCACATTAACTGCAAGAGAGCGTGCTGTATTTGTGAAATCAAAAACCCTAAATCAATAAGTAAAAATGTCTAAAGTAAACATTACTCCACTTGCAGACAGAGTTCTTGTAGAGCCTGCTGCTGCTGAAGAAAAAACTGCTTCGGGGATCATCATTCCTGACACTGCTAAAGAGAAACCACAAAGAGGTACTATAGTAGCTGCGGGAAGCGGAAAAAAAGATGAACCAATGACTGTAAAAGTTGGTGACACGGTACTTTATGGTAAATATGCCGGTACTGAACTTACCGTAGAAGGTAATGACTACTTAATCATGAAAGAGTCTGACCTTTTTGCAATTATCAATTCTTAATCTACAACTGAAAATCTAAATCAATAAAGAAATGGCTAAAGAATTATTCTTTAACAATGACGCCAGAGATCGATTAAAAACTGGTGTTGATACATTAGCTGACGCTGTAAAAGTTACCCTAGGACCAAAAGGAAGAAACGTAATCATTGACAAGAAATTCGGTGCTCCTACCGTAACTAAAGATGGTGTTTCTGTTGCTAAAGAAATTGAGCTTACTGAGCCTATCGAAAACATGGGTGCCCAGTTGGTAAAAGAAGTTGCTTCTAAAACTGCAGACGATGCAGGTGATGGAACAACTACTGCAACTGTATTAGCTCAGGCAATCTATGGTGCTGGTATCAAAAACGTAGCTGCAGGTGCTAACCCAATGGATCTTAAGAGAGGTATTGACAAAGCAGTTACTGCCATTGTTGCCGATCTTCAAGGACAATCTAAAGCAATCAAAGACTCTAAAGAAATAGAGCAAGTAGGTACTATCTCTGCTAACAATGATAGCGAAATCGGTAAAATGATTGCTGATGCTATGGACAAAGTAGGCAAGGACGGTGTTATTACTGTTGAGGAAGCAAGAGGTACTGAAACCGAAGTAAAAACTGTAGAAGGAATGCAGTTTGACAGAGGTTACCTTTCTCCATACTTTGTGACTAACACAGAGAAAATGGAAGCTGAAATGGAGAATCCATACATCTTGATCTATGACAAGAAGATTTCTTCTATGAAAGAATTGCTTCCTGTTCTTGAACCAGTAGCTCAAAGTGGTAAGCCATTGGTAATTATTGCTGAAGATGTTGACGGTGAAGCACTAGCTACTTTAGTAGTGAACAAAATTAGAGGTTCATTAAAAATTGCCGCTGTTAAAGCTCCAGGTTTTGGCGACAGAAGAAAAGCTATGTTGGAAGACATCGCTGTTTTGACTGGTGGAACTGTAATTTCTGAAGAAAGAGGATACAAGCTAGAAAATGCTACAATTGAGTACCTAGGTACTGCTGACAAAGTAAACATCGACAAAGACAACACTACTGTTGTTAATGGTGCTGGCGATGCAGCAAACATTGAAGCCAGAGTTAAAGAGATCCAAACTCAAATTGAGAACACCACTTCTGACTACGACAAAGAAAAGTTACAAGAGCGTCTTGCTAAACTTTCTGGTGGTGTAGCTATCCTTTACATTGGAGCTGCTACAGAAGTAGAAATGAAGGAAAAGAAAGACAGAGTTGATGATGCATTACATGCAACAAGAGCTGCTGTTCAAGAAGGTGTTGTTGCTGGTGGTGGTGTAGCGCTAATCAGAGCATCTGCTTCTTTAGACAAAGTAAAAGTTGATAATGACGATCAGGAAACTGGTGTGAACATTATCAGAACCGCTGTTGAATCTCCTTTGAGAACTATTGTTGCCAATGCAGGTGGCGAAGGTTCTGTAGTAGTTAATGAAGTAAAAGGTGGTAAAGACGATTATGGTTACAATGCTCGTGAAGACAAGTATGAGAACATGATCGCTGCCGGTGTTATCGACCCAACTAAGGTAACTCGTTTAGCACTTGAAAATGCTGCTTCTATAGCTTCTCTCCTGCTAACTACTGAGTGTGTAGTTGCAGAGCAACCAGAGGAAGCTGGCGCAGCTCCTATGCCTCCAATGGGTGGCGGTGGAATGCCTGGCATGATGTAAAAATTCTTGAATACTTGAGTATTCAATTGAATAACAAACAAAAGCCTGATTCTTACGAATCAGGCTTTTTTGTTTTCAGGCTAAACATTAGCTTAAACAAGCTCTCCAAACGCCCAGGTCTAAGTGGGGTTATTTCTGGCCAACTAAAGAAAATGTTGAATATTGATTGCAACGCATTGTATAAATATTAATTTGCAACTATGTTGCATTTAAATTTACCCAAAGCCAAAATCTTTATCAAGGTTGTACTTCCCGCTTTTGTGGTAATTTTAACCTCTTCGTGCGCTACCGTTTTCAACAAGAAATTTGGAAAAACGGAGATTCATACTTCAGAAACAGTCAACTATGTATACGAGGGAGACACACTCATTAACAAGGTAAACGCCCCTTTCACTATCTACAGAAAGAAAGAGAAAGAACCATTTGACATACTACTGTTTAATGAAACTGAATCCAGACAACTCTCTATTGATTCAAAAGTGAATTGGATGTATTGGGGCAACGCCACCTCATATTTATTTCTTGGCTTTCTGGTCGATGAGATCAGTAAACGAAAATTTACTTACCCTAAAAAAGTATATGTCGATTTAAGTCAAAACCAGATATCCTATTTACCATATATCCCTATGAATCCTATTCTGATAGATAAAAAGAATAAGATATCATTCAACCTATTATCGTTCTCGGGGCTATATCATCCAAGGATTGAATTTAGTTTTCAACGCCTTCATGGTGAAAGGTTTGCTACTCAGATCAGTTATAGTCACATTTTAAGTAACGAGAGCAATTATGCCAGAAACGCTAAAGGATATAAACTCGGCATCGAAGAGAAATACTTCATAAGGAATGCAGATGACTACCGAATTTACACCAGTTTGGTATTTGAGTTTTTAAGAAAAAACCATGAAGACAGCTTTGAATTTCTAATCCCGGATAATACTCCAGATAATATCTTTGATAATGATCGCTCTTCTCAAATAGTCGCAATAGAAAAGAGATTTATTTCATTAACACCAAGAGTTGGATTTGAAAAATATCTTACGCAACGATTAGTTTTTGATACATATTTTGGTGTTGGTTTAAGATATAGAAAAGTCAGACTTCCTGGAACAGATAAAAGCAATCTGTTTCCCAATAATCGGGAGTCGTATTGGGGGAATTACAGATACGATTCCAATAAACCAGATGACAAGTTTGCTATTAATTTCGACCTGAACTTTAGAATAGGCTGGACATTTTGAGATAGCTTATCACCCTTCGCTAACTAAGCCATTTGTCTAATTCGGATAGCAAGTCATTCCACTTTAAAAAAGTGTATGTTCATTCACTTAAACCCATGATGATTTCAAGCACAAATCAAAAAACACTAGTTTGCAACAATGTTGCGCAAAATACACTCTTTTAAAGCACTGTTCCTCTTAGCTTCGACACTGTTAGTTTCTTCTTGCGCAACAATGTTCAATCCAAAAACCGGATCTGTTACTGTAAGAACATCTGAAGCGATAAAGTATATACACCAAAAAGATACGATACAAAGTAACCCTGATTCTGATACTACATTTCTTGAATGGAGTCAAAAAGAACCTATTGAGCTAAAAATTCTTAAGCCTAATGGTCAAGAGACTATCAGTATCCCTCCTCGATTAACACGCTGGTATTGGATGAATGGTCTTAACGTAGTAGGGTTTCTGGTAGATGAAATAACTCAGAAGAAGTATAGGTACCCTAAAAAGGTCTTTATCCACTCATCACCTACCAGTACTTCATATATACCTTACTTTCCTATGGATTCATCATTGATTCAGAAAAAGAACAAACTATTAATCACTACTCTTTCATGGATTGGCTGGACTCATCCTGGTTTGGAAATTAGTTTTGAGCGATTACATGGAATCAATAGATCTACTCAGTTTAGCTATTATCACTTTATTAGTAAACCAATAGGTCTCGCAGACAACTCAAAAGGTTTCAAGATTGGGCTGGAAGAAAAGTTTTTCTTTAGAAATATGGATAAAGTGCGACTATACTCCAGTATCACATTAGAGTACTTTTATAAGGAGCATGACTCAAACCTGTCATGGGTATTAGATGACATACCACAAAATGCCAACCGCGATCGTTATTTTGAGCAAGTCACTACCATACAAAAAAGGTTTTTATCGATAACACCTAGAATTGGAGTACAAAAGTATCTAAGCAATAGATTAGTCTTAGATGCCTTTTTTGGAGTGGGTATTAGAAGAAGAGATACCAAGCACTTAAATGCTCCCGCCTTTTCTACTCACATTAGAAATGGTGGCTTCTATTTACCTGATTTAGATTACCCTTCCAATAAAGTCAGTACACGATTCTCTCCTAACATCGACCTTAATCTAAGAATAGGCTGGACATTCTAAAGCTCACAAAAATATAGTAAGCACTTCCATTTTTTCCTTATATTACTATTAGCCAAATTCTAACTCATTAATGGAAAGCTATAACTCTCCTCTTGAGGCGTTTGCCTACTGGGTAAACAAAACGCCTGATCATATTTTCTTAAGACAACCAAAGAATAGAGTATTCAGGGAGTACACATATAGAGAAGCAGATACAGAAATAAGGAAAATAGCTAACTCCTTGATAGCGATGGGACTAACCAACGGAAATCATGTTGCATTGCTCTCTAAAAACTGTGCACACTGGATTATGGCAGACCTGGCCATTATGATGGCTGGCTGTATTTCAATTCCTATCTATCCGACCTTAAGCGGTGAAGCCATACATGAGATTTTAGTCCATAGTGAATCAAAAGCAATCATTGTTGGTAAACTAGACGACTATGAAGAACAAAAATCTGGAATACCTGATATACCAAAAATCGGAATTGAAGCCTATGAGATTAACGAATCTATAAGTTGGGAAAACCTAGTAAAAGAAAACGAGGCACTGAAAGAACCCCATGTTCAACAGGCCGAAGAGCTCATTACCATTATGTACACTTCAGGCACTACAGGTACTCCAAAAGGTGTAATGCATACAGTTGGTAATTTTAACATTGTCGTGAAAAGTGCGCTCGAGGTAATAATACTACCACCACTCCCAAGATATTTCTCTTATCTCCCTTTAACCCATATTGCTGAAAGAATTGGCATATCTATGTGCGCTATTTACCAAGGTGCTTCTTTGACGTTTCCAGAATCACTGGATACTTTTGCCGAAGACCTTGCATCAGTACAACCTCATATTTTCTTTGCAGTCCCAAGAATATGGTCAAAGTTTCAAGAGAAAATTTTAGAAAAAATACCAGACCAAAAACTTAATAAACTTCTTAAAATCCCACTTTTATGTAAATTGGTTAAGAAAAGTATTCAAAAGAAACTAGGGGTTTCAAAGGCTGTTTGGTGTATTTCCGGAGCAGCTCCTATCGCACAAAGTCTTCAGCAGTGGTTCTCTAAACTTGGCATAGAAATCATTCAGGGTTATGGTATGACTGAAGACTGCATCCTCTCGCATTTCAACCGACCTGGAGCCAATCGATTTGGTACAGTTGGACAAAGAATGCCTGGAGTGGTAACCAAACTTTCTCCAGAAGGTGAAATACTGATTAAAAATCAGTGCCTGATGAAAGGATATTTTAAAGAGCCTGAAAAAACAGCAGAAATGTTTGCCGAAGATGGATTCCTTAGAACAGGAGACATTGGTGAGTTTGACCATGATGAATTCCTCACAATCACTGGCCGAGTAAAAGATCAGTTCAAAACTGACAAAGGGAAATACATCTCTCCAACCCCGATTGAATTAGAACTACTCAAAAGCGCTGATATTGAACAGGTATGTATTGTAGGTACAGGGATTCCTCAACCCATCGCTTTAATTATACCTTCAGAAATAGCCAAACAAAAAGATAAGCCGGCATTTGAAAACTCCATATTAGCCTCCGTTAAAGAGGTTAATGCAGACCTGGAACCTTACGAAAAAGTAAGTAAGGCTATTATTATGAAAGAAGACTGGTCTATAGAAAACGGATTACTCACTCCCACACTGAAAGTAAAACGTAACAGGATTGAAGCCATTCATATGCCTATGTACGCTGATTGGTTCGATTCCCCATATAAAATTGTGTACGAAAAATAGGAATTACTTAATAGAGGGAAAAGACCAATTTTTTACCACTACCAGAATACGAATTGTGATAATAAACACTATGGTGATTACCATTTGTGCCTCTTCAGGCATACCTGTTTTTGTAAGGAGTAAATAAAGCAAACCACCAGCCAGGCAGACAGTAGCATAAATCTCTTTCCTGAAAATCAGAGGTATTTCGTTCACCAATGTATCTCTCAAAACCCCTCCAAAAACAGCCGAGATTGTCCCCATTATCAATGCGACCACAGGTGAAAGTCCAAAAGCAAGTGTCTTTTGAATTCCCAGAATGGTAAAGAGACCAATTCCTATCGAGTCGAAAAGAAACATTGTCTTTCTGAGTTTCTCGAAAACCCGTTTGAAGAACATTCCAGCAAAAATACCCAAGACAATGGTCAGCAAGTAATTCAAGTCCTGAAGCCAACCTACCGGCTGACTCCCTATCAGAACATCTCTCAATGTTCCCCCTCCAATTGCTGTTACAAATGCAATTACTCCAGCTCCAAAAAAGTCTAATTCTTTTTTGGAAGCAAGCAACCATCCACTAACTGCAAAGACAAATGTCCCTATCAAATCAAGTGAGTAAACTAAACCAGCACTATCAATCAATTGCATTGCACGAAGGTAGTAGTTACAAGCATCAGAAAAAACGAAGGTGGACAAAAACGAGCCAGTCAATGCTCCTGCAACATTTCAGTTGAAAGCTTTGTCCAATCGCAAAATCAAAGATCAATGATCAAACTTAAGTTAACAGGAAAATATTGTTTAGCACTGTATTGCATCACCATGCTATATGCCTCTTTACATGAACTTGTTCATCATTTCGCAGGCTTTTTAGTTTGTGGTGATTGGGGTACAAAAACCTTTAACAGCTTTAGTACCGCCTGTGAACACCTACCGAAAACTTACCTAGCCACTTATGCTGGGCCTGTTTTCACATTTATAATGATGTATGTTGGGATGCGCTATCTCAAAAGTGGTACATCTGAACTTAAAAAACACTTGGGCTTTGCTTTGATATTTGCTCAAATGCCTGCCCAAAGAATGATGGGGCCAATTTTGGGCTTTAATGATGAACTCTATGCCACTTCTAATCTTTTTGGGGTAAGTGAAGTCAATCGATGGATAGTAACTATCATTGTCTTCATAATCTGCATACCACCTCTCATAGTGGCATACAAAGCAATCCAGAATAAAAGAAAGGCACTTTGGTTCCTTCTTTACTTTCTTTTACTCCCCTATATTCTGTTTGGTCCTCCATTTATGCTTATGGAGTACCTAATGGTTGAGAAAGGCATTTTAGATCAAGCGATTATTGGTATTGGTCTGTTGTTCATCATCAATGAAGTGGTTACAATTGCATTATACTTTATTGTAAAAAAATATATCAACCCGTTCCATGATTAGTTTTCTTCAAGATTAAAAGCCTCAAAGCCAATAAAAATATCATGCTTATGACCAATCTTATGAACTTATTTTAGTAACTCCGCTTTGTATTTCTAAATACAAGTTCATGAGCACCAACTCATTTAATAAGCTGCTAACCGATATTGAGACCTGTGAGATATGCAAAGGAAAATTCCCTCATAACCCAAGACCTGTAGTTTCTGTCAGCGAGCATTCAAAAATCTTAGTCATTGGGCAAGCACCAGGAACCAAAGTTCATGCATCTGGTATTCCCTGGGATGATGCATCTGGAAGAAACCTTAGAAAGTGGTTAGGTGTAACAGACGAGCAATTCTATGATACAAACCTCTTTGGTATAGTTCCAATGGGTTTCTGTTATCCAGGAAAGGGAAAGTCAGGTGATTTACCTCCCAGACCAGAGTGTGCTCCAGAGTGGCATGAAAAGATATTAACTAAACTTAAAAATGTTAAGCTCACATTGCTAATAGGACTATATGCTCAGGCTTACTATTTGGGTGATGCAAGGAAAAAAACCTTGACGGAAACAGTCGCTAATTTTGAAGCCTATTTCCCAGATTACCTACCATTGGTTCATCCATCTCCCAGAAATGGTATATGGATGAGAAAAAATCCATGGTTCGAAGAAAAAATAGTACCCAGACTCCAGGAAACAATTAAGAGTGTTTTGTGATGTACCCAACATACCACTTGAAATGCATCATTAACAATAACGCTCTACAGTTTTATGTTCATATTCTAAATTCTCAATTGATATTTCATCGTTAACTTATAGTTTTGCCGGTTAAAGGGACAAACAGTTTTTGAAAAACATACCTGTTTCATGTATATCAACTTAGCAACAAATTATTTACCCTCTGAAATTATACCAAATAGCTATTTTTTGGATAAGAATGGCATGGATGAAGAGACCATCATCAGAAAATCAGGTATTAAGACCAGAGTGCGCGCAGCAGAAGGTGAAAACACCAATACCATGGCTTTAGAAGCTGTACAAGCTGGATTAGAAAAACTACCGTATAACATTAAGGATATAGATTTAATCATAGGAGCCACTTACTCCCCTTATGATACTGTCGGAACTCTGGCACATGTGGTACAACAGAAATATGAGATTGACAACGCAATAGTTTTTTCAATCTCTTCAGCATGTAGTTCATTCCTTAATGCCGTAGAAATAGTAGAAGGGTACTTTGCTACTGGAAAAGCATCAAAAGCGCTTGTAGTAAACTCCGAACACAATTGGGCTTATGTGAATGAAGATGACCCAATTTCTGCTCATCTATGGGGTGACGGTGCTTCTGCTGTATTTATCTCCAAAGAAAGATTTTCTGAAAAAGATCATGAAATAATAGAAATCAATACAGAAGGACATGCCCATATTGGTAGAGGACCAGGTGGTGTTTGTTTAAAGCCTTTTGATGGCGGAATCATCATGCCTGATGGAAGAGATGTTTTTTATAATGCTATCACCTTTATGTCTGAAAAGACTGATACAATTCTGAAAAACAATGGATATAATGTGGATAACCTAGATTACCTGATCCCTCATCAGGCAAACATCAGGATAATCAATGTGATTGCCGAAACCTTGAAATTTCCTCTGGAAAAAGTGGTGATCAACATGGTTGAACTTGGCAATACCGGAGCAGCAAGTTCCTCTATTGGTTACTCTCAGGTATTTGATCAAATGAAAAAGGACGAACTTGCAGTAGTTACCGTTTTTGGTGGCGGCTACTCAAGTGGTGCTATGCTTGTGAGAGCCTAGTTAAAGATCATAAATCGCTATAAACAAAAAGGCCATTCCTAATCAGAATGGCCTTTTTGCTTGTTGCAACTAATTCATTTATTGCTAATGTACGTTTTGCATCCACTTCTTTAATATAGGCCCTACCAATAGGACTATTATAGCAGCTCCTATTGCGTATTTGGCAATAAGTTCAAAACCTCCAATATAAATATCAAGAGAATCAAGCCCCCCTACATTAGCATCATCACTTTCAATTGCCAATTTTTTACCGATAAAGCCTACTACTTGGAAAGCATATGCCGATGATAAGAACCATACCCCCATCATAAAGGCTACAATCCTTTGCGGAGAAAGGTCTGTGATTTTAGATAGTCCAACAGGCGACATAAAAAGCTCTCCTATTGACAGTAAGAAGTACATTATTAGTAAGTAGGAAAATGGAACCATACCATTTTCATCAGCAGCACCTCCACTTAGAGAAAGTACGTAAAAACAAATACCTGCCAGAGCTAAACCTAAGCCAAATTTATAAGGAGTTCTTGGGTTTCTTTTCTTCTTAGCAAGGTAAGTCCAAAGTAGAGATATTGGAATAGACAAAATGATTATGAACATAGAATTCAGGGCATTCGTCTGTGCAGCATCAATAATTTTCAGATTAACATTTCTCTCAGCAAATAAGGTAATTACGCTTCCAGACAGTTCATGAAAACCCCAGAAAACTGTCATAAACAATGTTATAAGAAGTGCTACAGCAAGTTTCTTCCTTTCCGATGGAGTACAACGGTACATTATAAATGCCATATAACCCAGTATGAATATACCTACAGCTTTGAAGATTATATTCACAATATTCTGATCTCCAAAAATTGACTCACCACCAGCTACTGCTTTATAAGAATACAACATTAAAGCAATCAATGGGGCTGCTAAAAAAGACAAAACAGGTACAAGTACTTTTTGTTTAAGTCCGAGAACTTTTTTCTCCAGCATTTCAGGTTTTGGAGCAAGTCCCTTGTTCTGGAAAACTCCTGTTTTAATTCCATTCCAAAAGAATAACAACCCAGTAAGCATTCCTATTCCGGCCAAGCCAAAACCATAGTGCCAGCCATACTCTCTTCCTAACCAGCCACAAAGCAATGGGGCTACAAACCCACCAATGTTAATTCCCATGTAAAAGATTGTAAATCCAGAGTCCTTTCTCTGGTCACCATCTTTGTATAAAGCTCCAACAAAAGTAGATATGTTCGGCTTAAAGAATCCATTTCCAACAACAATAAAAGCCAGAGCTAGAAAAAAGGCTATGTCATTTTCTATGGCAAGGACAAAGTGTCCTAGCGCCATTAATACACCTCCCAAAAGAATAGATTTCCTGAAACCCAATAGCTTATCGGAAACACGACCTCCAACAACCGTAGAAGCATAAACAAGAGATCCATAAGAGGAGTAAACTGCTGCTGCTGCCAAATCTCGAGTCACCAAAGCCTCAAAAATTTCATTAACCATATAAAGGGTTAACAATGCACGCATTCCATAGAAGCTAAAACGCTCCCACAACTCAGCAAAAAACAAATAGAACAATCCTTTCGGATGGCCTAACAATTCAGGCTCTTTTTGAGCCGCTAAATCTGACATAGTTAATTTTTTCGTTTTAGAATAACCTTTGAATCTAACATGAGTCAAAGCATTTTACAAATAGAATTGAGCAAATACCGAAATAAAGTATCTGGATAGCGACTGATCAAATGCAAAAACCTCAAGCAAGCGTGTATTTTAGAAGGTTTATTACGGTTTTTTGAATCGCTATCCTTACTTTTGCAATCGTTTTCACAAAGAGCAAAAAGAAACCAAAAACCATGCTAGAAACTGGAATGAAATCCAAAAAAACGAGTTTAAGTGAACTTGGCATTAACGATGCCAAAGTGCACTGGAATTTATCTTCTGAAGAATTAGCAAAAATATCTGTTGACAATAACATGGCTGCAGAAACCAGCACAGGAGCAATAACCGTGAATACTGGTGAGTTTACTGGCCGATCTCCCAAAGACAGGTTTATTGTCAGAGACAACATCACTGATGATGCAGTATGGTGGGGCGACATCAACATTCCATTTGAATCTGAAAAGTTTGACGCACTTTACAATAGAGTGACTGAGTATCTTTCAGGTAAAGAAATTTATGCAAGAGACTCTTACGTTTGTGCTGATCCCAAATACAGAACCAACATAAGAGTAGTAACTGAGCTTCCTTGGTCAAACATGTTTTGCTACAACATGTTCTTAAGACCTACTGAAGAAGAGATAGAAAATTTTGACCCAGAGTGGACAGTCGTTTGTGCACCTGGTTTTATGGCTGACCCTGAAAGAGATGGAACAAGAAAGCACAATTTTGCTATTCTTAATTTCGGAAGGAAAATTGCCTTGGTCGGAGGAACTGGTTATACCGGAGAGATGAAAAAGGGAATATTCTCTGCACTTAACTTTATCCTTCCTCATCAAAAAGACACTTTAGCAATGCACTGTTCTGCCAATGTAGGCAAGGATGGAGATACGGCTATCTTCTTTGGTTTATCCGGAACCGGTAAAACAACTTTATCAGCAGATCCAAACAGAAAACTTATTGGAGATGATGAACATGGGTGGACAAGTGAGAATACAGTCTTTAACTTTGAAGGAGGCTGCTATGCTAAAGTAATTGACCTAACCGAAGAAAAAGAACCAGACATCTGGAATGCAATCAGACCAGGAGCGCTTCTGGAAAACATCACTTTCAAAGGAGATTCTGATACTCCTGATTATGAAAGTAGCAAGATTACTGAAAACACAAGGGTATCCTACCCTATCTACCATATTGACAACATTCAGGAATCTTCTGTGGGTGAAAATCCAAAAAACATTTTCTTCCTTACATGTGATGCCTCTGGCGTACTTCCTCCAATTTCTAAGCTTACACCAGGACAGGCAATGTTTCACTTTATTTCTGGATACACAGCAAAAGTGGCAGGAACCGAGGCTGGTATTACTGAACCAGTAGCGGCATTTTCAGCTTGTTTTGGTGCACCATTTATGCCTTTGCATCCTACTAAATACGCTGAAATGCTTGGTGATAAAATGCAGGCAGCCGGAGTTAGTGTTTGGTTAGTGAATACTGGCTGGTCAGGTGGCCCTTACGGTATTGGTAGCAGAATGAAACTAAAATACACAAGAGCTATGATTACCGCAGCCCTTGAAGGTAATTTGGATAATGTTGATTACACTACACACGAGGTGTTTGGTTTAGCTATGCCTAACGAATGCCCTGATGTGCCAGACAACATTTTAAGTCCTAAGAATACATGGAGTAATAAAGATGAATATGATGATGCAGCTAATAAGCTAGCCATCAAATTCAATAAGAATTTCGAGAAATTCGAAGAGTATGCTAATGAAGAAATCCTTGCCGGACGACCTAAAGCCAAGTAATTACAAGAACATAATGACCCGTCCTAAAATAAGTTGACGGTTTTATAAAAGATTAAGAAGAGTTGTTCAGGCTATCCTGAACAACTCTTT
>CANLOY010000003.1 GCA_947493005.1 uncultured Roseivirga sp. | reverse complement strand
CAGTAGCAGAAGAGCTACCCCATGTCTTCACAGTAGCAGAAGAGCTACCCAATGTCTTCACAGTAGCAGAAGAGCTACCCCATGTCTTCACAGTAGCAGAAGAGCTATCCAATGTCTTCACAGTAGCAGAAGAGCTACCCAATGTCTTCACAGTAGCAGAAGAGCTACCCCATGTCTCCACAGTAGCAGAAGAGCTACCCCATGTCTTCACAGTAGCAGAAGAGCTACCCAATGTCTTCACAGTAGCAGAAGAGCTATCCAATGTCTTCACAGTAGCAGAAGAGCTACCCCATGTCTTCACAGTAGCAGAAGAGCTATCCAATGTTAAAATCCTTATATCTTTTTTAGTTGAGATATTATGCTCTCCCTGAGTGTAAATGTGGTTTTTGTTTAGGGTTTCTTCGGTGAATAACTTTAACATTTCAGATAAACATCCCTCATTGTAAAGCCATAATGAATTGCTTTTAATTACCTCGAGTAACTGACTTGAGTTTTTAGCTTTCAAAGCCAACTTATATTCATCTGAACAAGCCCTTTGTCTTTTAGCTATTTCAAGTACTTTTTCTTTAATATTTCTGAATGTCATATCTCTAGTGTTTGTCTTTTTAAATAGGGTTACTCTTGTGCTTGTTCGATAAGCTCTACAGCTTCTTCTATTGCCCTTTCTGTATCGTCAAGTGCTTCAATTGCTGATTCCATTTTCTCACCTTTCTCAGTGTACATCATGCTCTCGGGTAATGAATCGAAAGACTCTTCTTCCTCTTCTTTGATTGATTGAATTTCTTCAGATATTTTCTGAAGCCTTTCAATTAGGTTGTCCAATAGCTTTCTTCGCTTGTTGTTCATTGTTGCTGTGTTTTAGTGTTTGTCTTTACTTGTTTGCTATTTTAGTACCAAGGGCTTCTAGTTTCTTTTCTTTGGTTCTCTTTGCTTTTAAGGCCATTTTCACCATTTCTTCCACTACTGGTTTGGTATTATCTGTAACTCCGTAGTACTGGTTAATCACGTTCACAATTGACGGAACAGAGATTTTGATTTTAAGCGTCCTTTTTGCTTCTCCAATGGACTTTCTAAGACTATGTTTAGAACCATTGGTAGTATCTGACATTAGATGATCTCGCAAAAGCTCAACTACCTTATCGCTCAATTCTTCCCCTGCTGTTACTTTGTACTCTTTCATCTTTTCTATCTTCCTGTTAGTATTTTTAATCTTTCAGTCTCTCCTAAATCCTCAAGCACTTCCTTAACCCATTCTAATTGCCCAAGCTCAACCGCTGCTGTTATGTATTGATCATGAATCCCTACCAGTAAATCAGTAGAGTCCATGCTGTCAATCTTACTCCTCATAAGGTTGAGGAATAGCTTTGTTGAGTCTTCAGACAATGCTATTAGATTGGCCTCCTGTATTGTTAGTGTGTTCATAGCTGATAAGGTGGTTTAAATGCAGTGTCGTTACATGCTTGCTTCGCCTTGTTTTCCATTTCTGGACTGATCTCACGAATAGCAGCTACATAGTTTGTATGTACTCCTGTTGAAAACTTCCAAGGAGACAATCTTTCTATCTTATTAATAAGCTCCGTTGATTGCTCTTTTGAGCTAAGTCCTATTAGGTTATGTCGCTCTAATAGCTTTTTGGTGTGGTGACTTATTGGACTAGCTGTTGAAATCATTATCTTTCGATCAGTTTGTTTGTGTTGTTAAACAAATATACGCAATACTGCGTAAATATGATGCGTAGAAATGCATTTATTTTTACTTTTTTGCATAAAAATATTGTAAATTGCTAGACCTCAGTCACTTAAGAAATGAAATAGGATTAACTCAAGCAGAGTTAGCGGATGAATTAAGGGTTTCATTGCGTACAATTCAGAATTGGGAAGGTGGAGAAATCGCTATCCCAAAGAAGAAAGTGAAATTTATTACGCAAGAAATAGAAAGACTGCGGCTTTCTAAGGGAAAAGAGATTATTATCTCCCAATCCTCCCCAGTCCTAGTAAGATTCAAAGAGTGCCAGGACATAAAACAAAACCACCCCGACATATATATAGATATGCTTCAGTACATAGAGGACTTAGAGCACAAGAACAAGCAGTTAAAGGAGCGGTTAGATTTCTTATTAGAGAGATTAAAGAAGAGTTAAGTTAAAATTCACAATTTTTCACATACATAAAAATGTTGTTTAGATCGGGCTTCGAACTAAACACATGATCTTTGCGTTCTTTTCTTAAAAAATGGCTGAATTCAGCTATTGTATTTAATTAACTTGGTATACAAATTCAGTAAACAAAAGACACTAATCATTAGGTTTTTTGGTTTAAATTGATTAGTATAATATTGTGAATCAGTTATATTTGCCAGCGATAAACAGCAAGCACACTTGATTTGCAAGAACTAAAAACACTACTAAAAGATACTGTAGAACAGGTACTAGCAGAGTACGGGCTAGTTATAGGATGTCTAGTAATAGGTATTTTAATTGGGTGGTTTTTGAAGTTGTTTCTTACCGATTGGAAGTACAACAGACAAGTAAAAAAACTCATTAAAGAGAAAAACGAAAAGATCGCAGGATTAAGCTTAATAATAAGTGAACGATTGAGCAAGGTCATTGTCACAACAGATCAATACTCCACCATTAAGAAGATTAAGAAATATTTCAAGGACTTATCAAAAGGAAAATGAATCTATTAATTACGATAATTTCATTATTCATTCTGGGTCTGTTTTTAATAAATCAGCATATTAAGAATAGAAGAAGGATTTACATATTAGAGCTAAGTAGTTGCTATGATGCTATTGAATTCTTTTTTGTCAAAAACAATATCACTTTAGACAAAGGTAGAATTGACTTGTTAAAGGTATACAAAAGGTATGTTGCAAATCCTGAGCTACTTGATATTCAGGTTTTATTAGCTATAAAGAAGATTGCTGAGAAAACGGGTCATTTGAACGACTCTATAGATTGGCACAAAAAAGCAACTAGAGACTTACCTAAAGATTTCTACGCTCTTTCTAAGGATTTTGATGTAATAACAGACAAGATAATAAGGCTAAGTGAGTATAAGCCAGACTTTATATGGTATATTTTTAGAAGGGTTTTAGCAAATTCTTTTAGATTGAAATTAAGGGTTCAAAAAGCTGTTAAAAGAGTACAGAAGGATAAGTTGTTCATCTACAGAAATGAGGACGCTATATCTTATTACGGAATGAAAATGAGTGCTTAATCACTTAAAAAGTTTAACACAAGTCACATCAACAAACTAAGCCTGTTCTCTATTGCAGGCTTTTTTATTTCCTATCCATTAGTTAATTTCCTTAGCTATGTGTTACAATTATTCTCTAAACCCCGAAGATCAGAAGCAAGTAGAGCTTGTTAATATCGGTAACAGAAAGCCATTTAAACCTGAAGATTTAAGGTTGTTCGATGACGAGCCTTTTTACTATGTAAGTGGCTTTTCACATACTAACATGCCTGTTGTTTACATTGATGAATACACGGGCTTATCCTGGGGGCGTATGCGTTGGGGTTTAATATTCGAATGGCCTAAGTATAAGAAAGACTTATACAAGATGTCGGCCAATCCTTTGAATAGTCGTGATGATAGCATATTTACAAACAGGAATTACAATCACAATAACTTCGGGCATTCAGAGGATAATTGGGATATAATCGAAAGGCGTTGTCTTGTTCCAATGACAGGTTTTTTTGATAGCCACGCATTAAGCGATAAGGATAAATACCCTTTCTATATAAGGCTAAAGAGTAGAGAAACATTCTTTGTTGGTGGTATTTGGAGACAAATACGAATGCCTGAATCAGATCATGAAGTCCAATGTTTCAGTATGATTACGACTGAGCCTAATGAGAAAATGCGGTTGATCCATAACCAAACTCAAAGAATGCTTAACATATTACCAGAAGGTGAGGAGCACTTATGGTTAAAGGATGATTTAACGAGTGTTGAAATAAAGGAGCTAATTAAATCTTACCCAGACAACGATATGTATGCTCATCCAATAGATAAATTCTATAACAATAGTCGTAATCATAGAAATGTAACTGAAGCATTTGATGAGACTCATGTATATGACCTAGAACTATCGGGACTACTCTCTAAACTTGAATCAATCAACTAATGGCAACCTTTACTATATCTAAAGGAGAAACAAGGTTAATCACTCCGGTAAAGACCTCAGATGGGCTTTATACTTTTACCCCTGACGAGGTATATCAAGACTACATAATATTTCAGAGGGGTATATTCGGTGAAGTCCCGTTACACGATAAAGTTGAACAGCCTGACGGGAATATTCTTTTAACCTATACTGAAGACCGTAAATCTATCAAGTCATAAATTAATTTCACTTTTTCGTAACCTTTTTATTCCATCAATTGTATATAATTTCAGATGGTTGTATATTTAATTATGCATGGGAAAGAAGTATTTGCAGCTAGAAAGCAAAAAGGTTGGTCTCAAAGCAGGCTATGCGAAGAGGCTAGAACATTTGGTGTTAGACTTACTCAAGCTCAGTTAAGCGAGATTGAATCAGCTAAAGATAACACAGACAGAAAGAAATTAGAGGCGATTGCAAGAGCATTAGGTAAAGAATGGAGGTTATATTAATATGGCTCTACCAGATACAGCAGAATATTGGAATGACGTAAAAAGACAATCAAATAAGAAGGTTTTTACTCATGCCAAAGGGTTAGAATGTGGTCATTATCATGTTTCGGAAAGCGATGAACTTCAGTATATTGACTGTTATACGTGCAAAAAGATAATTGAGTCTAATCATGAATTAAAGACGAAACTTGAGAGGAACAACGGCAAGTCTTATCGTAAATGGGAGAAAAAAAGAAAGAAAAAAAGAGGGTTTAAGCTTGATTCGAAAATGACCTTTGGGAAGCACAAGAGAAAGACTATTCAAGAAATTATAGTTAATCATAGAGGTTATTTCGACTGGGTTAAAAATAAGATTGTGCTACACCCTGAAGTAGATTCATATTCGATGCAATAGGTAAGGCGCTAGGTAAGGAGTGGAAGTTGGATTAATAAGAAAGCCCTGACTACTAAACCAGGGCTTCTAAAACTTAACACCTGGTATGCTAAAAACCAGATGTTAAAACACAAACACACATTAAATATCTTCCGGGAACTTGTTTTGATAATCTTCAAGAATCCTTTGATGAATCTTTTTTGTTGATCTTTTTCTGAAGCATAGATAACCAGTTACTGAGCCTAGCAGAAAAGAACCTAAAACCATTAATAAATCGACTTGCCACATAATCCCTCCATTTGTTGAGTAAAGATTCACTAGGAATCTGATTTGAAGCAGTCGAGTCTCTTGAACTTAGCACGAAATAGCAGATAATAGAAAGCATCAACAGCACTAAATCAACTCCATCTTCCATTATCTAACTATCGTGTGCAGGAGCAATTAGGAAAGTGATAACGTAACAACCAAACCGTATAGAAAATATGTCTCTAATTATCTTTAATGGCTGTTTTTTTGTAACTTAATGTAACCGCATGAGTGTTCATGTGTCAGTAAAACAACCATAAAAACCAGAAAATAAGACATGGGAAAATTTAAGAAAAACGTAGGTGGTCCAATAGTACAAGTAGATGCTATGAAGGAAATCAATGCATTCAGGGCTAAGTTTCCTGATGAGCCACATGCAACATTCATTGGTGCCGATTGTGTAAAGAATTGGAGGAAGAGACTTAAGAAAACCAAAGGAAGCGCCGGGTTAATCGCTTACAATGCTTTGGGTGAAGACGGCAAGATCAAACCTATCTATTACCTAGTATCTGAGAACGGTAACTTAATCAGTACTTCTGATAGTGTGATGGAAAAAGGAGATGGACAAGGAACGACTGGAGACAACTTTACTCAACAATGCCCGCCTATTTGCCCATGCCCTCCAGATGATCCAGATTGTAACGATCCATCGTGAGAAGCACATTAATTGAAATATCAAGATATTCAGCATGGTTGCCATTTATTGTAGTGGCAATCAGTGCTGTCTTAACTAATATCAAAACCTTAAACAAAAGGGCTTACCCCTTGATTGTGTTAGTTGTCTTTTACCTGGCTATTGAAATGAGTTCAGGATTACTAATAAGGCTACTAGGCGGCCAAAACATAGCGATACTTCCTTATTACTTAGTTATTGAGGTATGGCTTATATCAGTCTATTTCCAAAGAATTGGAATAGATAAACATTCACAACTAAGAAAATGGCTATTTATGGGTATTGTTTTAGTCGAAGCATTTTTTATTAATAACGACTGGATGACAATATCAAGAATAATAGAAGCGGCCTTAATTCTTTTGATGTGTGGCTCATGGTTTAGAACAACCTATAACATGAAAGAAAGACATATTACAAGGCTTCCAGAGTTTTGGGCTGTGTCGGGAATGTTACTGTTCTTTATACCTAGCGCGCTTATATTATTGTTTGAACAGTCAGTAATTGAATTGCCTTACGAGTTTATGTCAAGATTGAGAATAGGAAGGGATGTTATGAACGTAGTAAATAAACTCACATTAACAATATCATTATGGATGTACTTCAGACAGAGATAACAGGAGGGCAGCTAGTCACCATAATTACGGTCGTATTTATCGTGGTGGTCACACTTGTAATGCTTTACTTAAAGGATAAGGTTCTAACCAATAAGAAGTTTAAACCAATGGCAGTTAAAGAGGCGGAACAGTTAGTAGCTAATCTTATACGTCAAAGGTATGGTCGAAAAAAAAACTATTTGGAGGTCTTTTTGAATGAGTTCATGGAAGAGTTTCCAGACTGGCAGACCAGAACTAAGAAGCACCTTAAGATGTGTATTAATCCCAACAACGAAAGAAAGAATCCTGATCTATTGGAGGACATTCTTAAATTCTTCGAGAAAGTATACATAGTAGAAGGAAGCACTGCATTTAAAACAATGTAGATCCTGCAAAGAAGTTGAAATAGTAGAATGACAGATAACACATAATCGTTTAGGCAATTATACTGATTTTCACTAACTTGCATTTACACTAAATAGTCTAGTGAGATGTCAGGAAAGCCGAAGAAGAAAAAAGGACTGTTGAAAGCATTGATTAAGATTGGCAGTTCAATACCAATAAAGAGCGTTTCAGAGCCATTCAAAGTAATAAAGGAAACTACCGAAGCGGTAGACCATGCCAAAGGAAACAACTCTGATATAATCAATGTTCTACAATTCCCTTTAGTGATGAAAGCATGTGATGTTAACCAAGACGGGAAGATTGACATGAAGGACGCTGAAGCATTCCTAAAGCTTAGGGGCAAGAGGTTATATTTAAGAATAGGATTAGTAGTCGGTGCTATTGCGGTTACTATTCTACTTTCAAAATACGGGTTATGATCTCTGAGGTATCAACTGTGATAGTAAAAACAATAGTTTCTATAATCTACCCTGTAATAAAGAAGCCGTTTCTTCTAATTGTTGGAGAGCTTTGTGTTCTTAAGATAGGAACACTGGCGGGTCTGGGGGATGTCTTCACTACGGTAACCAAGGGAGTGGCTATGATTATTGCTATTGTGGTACTTGACAGCACAGTAAAGAAAGCGAGAGCCGAAGAGAGAAAGCGCAAAGAAGACAACGATCCATAACTCTTTACAGGTATAGCCTTATATACTATATTTGTCTATGCCCAACAAACGACTACTTACCTTTGAGGAGTTAACAGCTTTTCATGAGTGCATGGCTATAGACTCCAGGATAAGAATATTAAACATTATACAGAATTATCAGCCGATATGTTCAAGGGATTTAGAAAGCACAACAGGTTTTACACAGTCTTTTTGTACAAGGCATTTAAATTACCTAAAGAAAAGAGAGTTGATTACTTACAAGAAGTCCTATAACTATCATTTCTTTAGTGTAAACGACAAGTTTAAAGACTTACTTATCTCATCCTTAATAACAACTACTGAAGCATCAGAACTAGGAAAAGACCTCAAGAAGTGGCATAACCTAAACAACAAAGGAAAACTGATTAACACACGCCCTCTTTAACTATGGAACCAAAGATTTATGATTTCTCAGGGGAGTTTAAAGGAACTAAGGAACAGGCTATACAGTGGTTAGGCCAGTTCAATTTAGAAGATGCTCCTAAGAAAGTTTTATTACTGTCCACTGAGGAAAGAGAAGACTTCCGGCAATTCCTCATTCAACGCTCAAAAGAATACCTTTCTTTGAAATAGCACAGGAATTGAGTATATTCGCTTAAACAATTATATATGTTTATCGAAGTCAATTGCTTGTTTCCTAAAACAAAGCCATCAGAAAACGAAGAGTACAGAAGGGTACTTGAAGATATAGGAAAGAGTGATCCGGAGGAATTTGAATCGGATAAAATATCCTTAAACACTGATCATATTAGCTCTTTTAACCCGTCTGGAGACCATGAAGGTAAAACATCAGTATTGATATTAGGAAACACAGATGTACATTACTTGATAGACGAGCCTTATGATGAGTTTAAAATGCGTGTTCATGAGGCTCAGTTTGTGAGTGATTTTGATATAAAGGCTTCAATATGAATAGAGGTGTTTCAAATCAACTAAAAAGAGTATCTAAGTTACTTCCTTTGCAAAGGTATGAGTTTAGACAATCTTACCAGGTAGACAAAGAGGGCATTGAGCTCTCAGGGTTAACTGTTCCTGATGGGATGAACATAGAAGAGGGTGTTAATTACACCTTTAATAGTACAGGGACTCATCAGGTGAATCATTACAGAAGACTTAAAAGGGCTTATTTATCAAATGGTTCTGAAGGGGTTTTCAAGTACTTGGAATCATTTGTTAGTCCTGAAAATATCAATCAGCTTAACCAGTGGTGCTTATCACTGCGATAGTCTTAGAATAGTTATATAAAATTGAGTGTTTCTATTGTGTTGGAAAACCGCCCTGAGTAAAGAACTGACCGAAGGAATACAAGAGCACAGGAAAATCTAGTGAAGTTGAAAAAGTGCAATTATGAGCAAGGGAAAAGAGAAGAATTTAGGAGGGAGGCCATTAATATTTAAGTCACCAGAAGACCTTGAGAGTGTATGCGAGGAATACTTTGATTGGTGTGACGACAACCCATGGTATAGAAGTGAAGCTATCAAAAGCGGTGATAGGGCAGGCGAGATAATTAAGATTCCAACACAGAGACCTTACACTCTAATAGCTATGTGTCAACACATTAACATCAATCCTGATACGTGGTATGAGTATGAAAAAAGAGACGGGTTTTCCGAAATCACAACACGTATACACGATAAAATCAGGAATCAAAAGTTTGAAGGAGCTGCGGTTGGAGCGTTTAACGCCAATATTATAGCCAGGGATTTAGGGTTGTCTGACAAGAAAGAATTAGAGCATTCGGGTAATATTTCATCTCTATCTCCAGAAGAAAGGGAGTCCAGAATAAATAAACTTAAAAGCAAGTTGGGGAGTGCTTAGTGATGCTGAGTTAATTGAGCTTGAATCTTTATTAAGAGAAGAAGAGGCTTATCAGGCTAGTCAGGATTTCTATTCTTATTGCAAATACAGGGAGGCCGATTTTTACAAGCCTCACAGACACCACTTAGAGAGGTTATGCAATACTCTAGATTCATTCCATAAAGATCAACTTCTAAAGCAAGACGGGACACCGTATGAGAAGCTAATGATTAGACTCCCTCCCCAACATGGGAAATCAAGAACTTTAGTAAACTTCACCCAATGGTGTTTAGGCAGGAACCAGGAAGAGCGAATAATAACGGGTTCTTACGGGGATGCTCCAGCGGGTGACTTCGCAAGGTATACAAGGGATGGTATTGCTGAATTGAAAAACACTCCAGAGCAGCAAGTGTTTTCTGACGTATTTCCAGATGTCGTTTTAAAGCATGGTAACTCTAGTTATCAAAAATGGGCTTTAGAGGGTCAGCATTTTAACTATTTAGGTGTTGGAGTTGGTGGTGGTGTAACTGGTAAGGGGGCAACTCTTAGGATCGTTGATGATTTAGTAAAGGATGCTGAAGTAGCAATGAGTCCGCATCAATTAGAAAAGATATGGACATGGTATAGTGGTACTTTTAGTTCAAGGAACTCCGCTGAAGGCGGTGTGGTAAAAGAGATATTTTGCGCTACTCTATGGAGTGAGAACGACCCCCAGGGAATACTCGAAAAAGACGAAGGTGACGAGTGGTATGTTTTGAAGATGGAGATTTACGACAGAGAAAAAGATGTAATGCTCTGTGATGACTTTATGAATAAAGAATCATACAGGAAGCTCAAGAAAAGAATGCTTCGCAACTCGGTTACTGAAATGATTTTCTGGGCTAACTATCACTCTGAGGTTGTTGAAACTGGAAACCTACTTTATGGAGAGTTTAAAACCTACACTTCAATTCCTGACATAAGCAAGAAAGGTAATTATACAGATACTGCTGATACCGGAAGTGACCTACTGTGTTCTATTTGTTATGACAAGGGTGTTGATAACAATATCTACGTTACTGATGTGATTTACACAGAAGAACCTATGGAAGTCACCGAAGAGTCAGTGCCAATGATGCTCAACAGGAACAATACCAGAGAAGCAATTGTAGAATCTAATAATGGAGGTAGGAGCTTTGCTAGAGTCATAGACACAAAAACACCTAACACGCTCATAAGATGGTTTCATCAAAGCGCAAATAAAGAGTCAAGAATATTGACCAATGCGGCAACCGTGAATTCAAGAATCATATTTCCTTTCGACTGGAAAACTAGGTGGCCTGAATTCTCAAAACATATAACGCTATTTAAGAAGAATTTCAAGTCAAATAAAACAGATGACCCGGAAGATACGCTAACAGGAATTGTTGAAAAAGAAATATTCACCAACGCAGGAGGTGTAAGGAGAAGGAACTAATCTTTGACTGTTAATTAATTAATTCGTATATTCGCCTAAGCGATTATTGTTGAAGGGTAAAGTCAATAATCTCATTTCAAAATATTTAAAATCTAAAATTGAAAAAATGGGAATTATATGTAACCCCTTGTCAACTGAATTGACAGACATTCCAGTAGCTGGGTGTGGTGATGATTTAGGTCAAATTCAAAAGCTTATCATTCAACCAGTAAAAAAGGCAGATGGTTCATTCAATGCCTTTCTTCCAAATGCTGGTTCTCCAACAACCCCAACGTTGTTAGCGGATTGGACAGCTTTGTTTGCTGCCTCTGATCTAACGAAGCCGGTAGTATCTCCATTTATTGAGAATCCAGAATTCGAAGCCGGAGAGGCAAGGACTTTTGGGGGTGGAAATCAAACAAGAGATGGTGTAGAGTATATTCTAGGTTCAAACCCTTCAAGTTTTAGTGCCATGATGCACAAAACAAGCGCCGCTACTAGAAAGGCTTTGAAAGAACTAAATGGTACTGCTGTAGGCGTGTATCTGATTGACGAGTTCGGAAAGATTGGAGGAGTGAGTAATGGAGAGGCATCAAACGCTGCTACTTATGAAATTAGACCCATTCCGGTAAGATCATTGTTTACTGGAGATAAGAAGTTTGGAAACTTTGAGGAGCCAGATTCATGCGCTATCAAGTTTAGTTTCGCTCCACGTTGGGACGATAACTTTGTGGTTTCTACTCCTACAGACTTCAATGCATTAGAAGACCTTAAAAGCGCCTAGTAATGGTTTTACTTAAAAGGACTGGAGATAATATAGAAAGAGCTTTTGAGTATGATGATGCTCAGAGGCTCTTGGCTATGCCAAACAATGGCGGGTGGTATTTACCTGAAGACTCAGATTATAAGTTGAAAGGTGAAAGACTACTGAAAAAACAAGGTAAAAAACAGGACGGGGATAGCTAAGAAGTGGGTTACTCTATAACAGAGATAAAGGATTTTATTGAAAGCGGTGAAGGGGTTAATGATTTAACGCCTGCAAAGCTTCAAGAGCAAAGAATCAGAATGCATTCCAAGCCAGCACAAAAAGCGGAAGGGAAGGCGTTTGCTTATTATTTGAACTACGTTAAGAGACAACTCACAAAAGATAAGTATCAGCGATTAGTAAAAGGGATAACGTACCCTTTGCAATCTGTTGATTTTACTTCCTCATTGATTGGGGAGCATTTAGCGGTTTTTAGAAGCCGTGACAGGTTCATTGACTTCTTGTTTAACAGCGAATCTCATAAAAAGGGGTTTACTGAGTATTTGGATAACTTAAAGTTTAACAAGGTTTTCCAAGAGGAAGCATTCAAGGCTTATCGATACATGATCAATAGTATTATGGTTGTTGATATGCCAGAAGAAGCGACAGTCCCACCAAAGCCATATTTGGTTTTCAAATCTATAAACGACGTGAAAGCTATTAAGGCCAGCTCAGAAAAGATTGACCTAGTTGCTTTTAATGAAGGGGATAGGGTTTTAGTATATGATGATGAAAAATATCTATCTATTCCGGTAGAAGACGGTAAATTGAAAATTGATTCGTCAGTTGAGTCTACACACGATTACGGGTATTGTCCTGCAAATTGGTTCTGGAGCTCAACCCTTGAGGGATTAACAAAAGAACACTCATTAAGTAAGGAGTTAGGGAATCTTGATAGACTCCTGTTTAGGCTACACTCTAAAGACATACTTGACTTGTATGTTCCTTTTCCTATTGCTTCGGTTCCAGATGTTCCTTGTAACTACGCAGATGCGACAAGGGTTTGTAAAGACGGCTATTTATGGAGTAAGGGTGATGAATCTTTAGAAAGCTCAGCCTTACTTGATGCAGAAGGAGATATTATTGAATGTCCAAACTGTGGTAATAGTAGTTTAACTGGTGCTGGCACTGTGATAGGTGTTGCAATGGGCGGTGACAGTAAGTTTGACCTTACCAACTCAGTTAAGTTCACATCTCCAGAGATAAAGGGGGCTGAATATTACAAAGAGACTATTTCCGAGATAAAAGACCAGGTCGCTTATCATGTTACTGGAAAGGTTGAGCAGAAAAACGACCAGGCAAAGAATGTAAAGCAGATACTAAGTTCATTCGAAACACAGGTAAATATATTGCTGTGGGTTAAAGGGAATTTTGAAAAGGCTTACCAGTGGGCAACCTCTACAATGGCAAAGGCTATATATGGAGATTCTTTCTTAAGTGCTTCTGTAAACTTCGGAAAAGAGTTTATGATCTACACATTAGACGAACTCTTTGAGTTATACGAGAATGCTAAGAAAAGCGGTGCTAGTGCTGTTGAGCTTGACTTGATAGATGATACTATTATTGAGACAATGCACTCTAACAATGAGGGCAAGAAGGAAAGGGTGAAATTCCTTAAGTCTATCGAGCCATTCAGGCATCAAACAATCGAAGAGGTTTTAAAATACAATAAGGAAAATGAGGGACTGCTTGATTCTAATGATGTTAGACTGAAGCAAAACTTTAGCAACCTGATTTCAAGGTTTGAAAGGGAGTTTTTTGATGTAATGTCCTTCAATGAGGGAGTGTCGGCCAGAAAAAGAGCTGATGTGGTATTGAAACAATTATTTGAATACATAAAAATAGATGAAAATGGAAAAGAATGAAACAAGCAATCCTGAAGAGGTTGTGGTTAGTGAAGCTCCTAAAGCCAAAGCACCAAAGACCGACAAGGTTTATGTTGTTTTTGAAGAGATTGAAGAGGATCAATTTGACGGTAAAACTGGCAAACCAATAAAAGGAGCCAAGAAACCCCAAAAAGTAACTATTCTACCAATTGAGACTCAGAGGTATTTGGATTACGAAGCAATCAAGAAGAGAGTTAAGTGTCTTTCGCACCCATCAGGAAAGAAAGCCCAGGATGAAGTAAATGCGAAGTTGAAAGAATTGTACGGAGAATAAAGATTGAAAAATGTTTAAAGAACAAAAGTTTAGAGAAGGGTTAACGGAAGAGCAGTTGAAATTAGTAGACGACCTTCCGTCTGAAGTTTTAGAAGTTCTTAACCATATAGGGGGGAAGAAGATAGACAGCGTGAACCGTGAGGTTTATGGCAATGTAGAGAAGTTGACCAAAGAAGTAACAGGGATTGACAGAGAAGGAAAGGAGAAAGCCACTGAGTATATGAAAAGAGCTTTCAAACTTTCTACCGAAGAGTCATTAAGGCTAGTCAATGAGGAGAATTCCTCTTTGAAGATTAAGCTTGAAGAAGCTAACAAAAAGCCAGTTCAATCTGAGATTCAAAAAGAAAGAGACGACCTTTTATTAGAGAAAAAGACTTGGACTGAAAAGGTCTCTGAGATTGAAGAGGACTACAAAAGTAAGCTCCAGAAGGCTCAAGAAGAAAATGAAAATATACTTTTTGATAGTAGGTTCGACAAGTATATTCCTGAATTGAAGCACGAGGACGAAGGTTATAGGAGCTATATCGTCAAAAGCATCAAAGATAAGGTGAAAGAGACTTATGATGTTTCTTTCGACAATGATACAATGAACTTCACCCAGGACTTAAGGACTCTTCCTGCTAAAGAAGTGATTGAGGATTTATTCAAAGATCACATCAAGGTTGATAGAAGCGGATCTGGCGCAGGTGCTGGCGGTGGTTCAGGTGCTGGCGGTGGTAGTGAGAATAATTACGACATCTCAACAGCAAGAACAAAGGGCGAAGCTGCAAGTATTATTAGTAAGTCTCTAATGAAAAACGGAGTTGAACAAGGCTCCCCAGAGTTTAACAAGCAAATGTCTGAAGCATTGAATTCGGACGAAGTACAAGCGTTAGAAGAAGCGTTTTAGAATTGAATAAAAGCTCCTTGAAGGGTAATACGGGGCAATTTTTAACATATAACAAAGTAGTAAAATGAGTAAAATACTAACCGTATTGCCCCCTGTACTCACAGAGTATAACGAGCAATTAGACAAAAACGAAATCAGGAGACCGGAGCACGGTATGCTTGATCAATTCCGTAGTGACACAAATTCGTCAACAGGGATTTTGACGAACTCAGAAAAAGAAGCTTTTGAGAAGGCTCCTGTAGGTAGAACTGTTGAGGTTCCTGTAATGGCTTATGATTCTGGAAACTATACATTGACAGCTTCAAAGCCAACTACGTTCACCCCTGGATTCCAGGAAAGAACATCAGCTAAAGTAGGGGTTACTTGGGTTGATCACACGTTTGCAATTGTGATGAACAAGGGTGAGTTTGTAAACAACAGGATTAATTACCAACACCACTTGAGAAGAGAGCTTCATGCTTGGGATTTGGCTCTTGCTGACGCTTATAATAGTATGGCTTTGGCCGCTGTTGATTCGGCAAAAACTCAGGTTCTAGCTGATTCTTATGGTAACACATTTGCGAGTAACGTGGTTAATTTCGCTAAAGCAAAAGAGAAGATTTACCTTGCTGACCTATCCCAGATGGTGAAGTCTAACAGGTACTACCAGCCTGCCACAATCGTAGGTAATGGTGGTGTGGCATTGTTACACGATTACCTAAAAGTGGAAGGTAAATACAACAGCTTCAATTATGAAGTTAACGGAAGCATGTTCAATATGAGAAGGGATCAGTCTATTGCAAACGCTGCCGCTAAATTTGGTACTGGTTACGCAATGATTGATGGTAATACCGCAATGCTTCACCAGGTAGGTGACCTTCATAGGCAAGGGCATGTGACTACTTCAGGAAAAGAATTTGGAATGACTACTCTTCCTATATCTGGAGCACAGTTGGGTGTTGTTTATCACTCTGACGGAAATATTGCTGGTGCTGATAATGTCACTAACAAGTCTAATGTTCCTTTAGATGTTCGTGAAACTTGGGTGTTCTGGTCTAGAACTGCTGTCTTGACTGCTTATAATAGCGATCAAGCGACAAACGCTAGTCCATTCATCAAGTACGATGTAGCAGATTCTTAATATTGATTTTCATCCATAAACGTTAAAGGGTAGGGTTGTTGCCCTGCCCTTTTTTTATAGCCATGTTTAATATAGAGACCGTAGCAAATGCTGTTCTTCCGGTAGTAGGATGGAGGCAAAACATTGATTCTTCAGGCGTTCAATTGACTGAATTAACCACTAGTGAGAGTAAGCTTTATTTTCAAGGCGTTCATCCATTGATAACCATAGAAAACCTTGATAGTATTGCTCCAAAGCATTCAGGTTTTGATTTTACAGCATGGCTTAAAAATAAAACAAGGGACTCTATAATTAAGGCTCTAACAACTTGGCAAGAAGATAAGCAAGAAGAATATTCCGCTAGGTCGTTGGTAGAAAACAATGTGGTCTATGATGGTGCTGGAAAATTATCAGACA
Source organism: uncultured Roseivirga sp. (assembly GCA_947493005.1). Taxonomy (GTDB): domain Bacteria; phylum Bacteroidota; class Bacteroidia; order Cytophagales; family Cyclobacteriaceae; genus Roseivirga. Next base: position 780,056 of record CANLOY010000003.1, on the reverse strand, counting down.
CCGAACCTAATGAAGGTAAGTTTGCGGGGTTTGAATTTAATGTAAGTAAAGACAAGGGGTTGATAACTCTGATAGATAGAATCTCTTTGCATTTTACACAAACAGGAGATTACACGGTGTATTTGTATCATTCAAGCAGAACAACGCCAGTCAATCAAATAACCCTTACCTACACTACCGCAAACCAAGTCCAATGGTTTACGCTTAATTGGGAATTGCCATATCACAGCATTACAGTTGATGTTGGGGGATCATACTACGTTAGCTTTAAGCAATCTGAAGCCCCGGGGGAAGCTATCAATAATAGTCTTGATTGGTCTGTGCTTTCACAAGGTAATTATTATGGAGTTGGTCACTGGAGCCAGTTTTTAAGCGTTGCGCCTTTTACTGTTGATGAAACCGCTAATCTGTGGGATATAGAAAAGAACGACTACGATCTAACCAAGAGCCATGGTTTGAACTTTGAGTTGAGTGTCAAATGTGATTATACACAGTTTATGGTTGATCAAAGAAACATCTTCAGGAACATCATTTACTATCAGGTAGGTATTGATTTGCTGAGAGAGATGATCCACAATCCTAATTCCAGAATAAACAGAGGGCAGGGTAGTGTCAATATTCAACGAATTGAGTATGAAATTGATGGAGATACACAAGGCCGAAAGACAGGTTTAAGAAGCGATTTTGAAAGGTCGTTAAAGGCTGCAAAGATCACCACGGAGGGATTGAGCAAGCACTGTCTTTCATGCCAACCAAAAGGAAATACCTATAGGTCTATATAGTGAAGTTGTTCGAAAAGAAGATAAAAGCAGTAAAGCAGTTCCAGAAAAGGACTGATGAAATTGTGCTTGATGCCATAGAGGAGCAAAAGCACATTGTTTTTGCTATGAACTTTCATGACCAGTTAGACCAAGACGGGGTAAACAGTGATAATGTACAGCTTCAGTCATACAATCCATATTCTCCAGCTTATCTAAAAAGAAAGCAACAACAAAGGAAATACAGGGGGTATGTTGATTTAAGACAGGAAGGGAACTTTGCTCAATCCGGAAAACTCAACAGAAGACCAAAGGAAATTGAAATTGATAACACCGACTTTAAGAAAGATTACTTGGTTGGAATGTATGGAGAGGAAATACTGGGGCTGACAGATGATAATCTAGAGATAATGAAAGAAGAGTTTGTGCAACCAAAGTTAGTTGAAGAATTAAGAAAAGCAGTTGAATCATGAGTGTACCAACTATACCAATACCAAGCACGCTTGCACTTTCTGATAAGGTGATAAACCAGGTTAATACAAAGCTACTGACGGGGTTAAAACTACCTCATGATGAAAATACTACATGGCTAAGTCATGCTTTCGGAAGGGCTGAAACCATTTTCGATAAAAAGGACAATAGCAGGCATAAGTTTCCTGCTGTTTACTCTGGAGAGGGGGATAAGGAGTATTTGTCACTTTCTCCAAACGACAAGTATGGCAACTTCTCATTCTTTATCATGGAGGATGAAGAACAGGTGACTTTTGGAAGGGCAAATGTCAATGAGTTAGAAAGGGATTTCAGTATAGTGTTTTGGTTAAATCTGCAATCAATTCTACAGCCTTCGGAGTACCGAAATAGAGAACTGATCAAAGAGCAGGTTTTCAAGCTTCTTAAATCAATGGTTCTACCCGGGGGAAGGATTACGATTGAAAGCAGCACAGAAAGCAAGGAAGGTATTTATAGGGAATACAACCTAACAAAAAAGGATTACGGGTATTTGATGCATCCATATACGGCGATAAGGTTTAATGGCAAAATGAAATTTAGAGAGGAATGCGCATAGGAAGCCACAATATAGAGCTTTACGAAGGGATAGATTCAACACCTATTACAAACGATGTGTTGTCTAATAAGTTTGCTTTGATTGATGCGCAAGTAGGTAGTGGATTACCCGCAATACGTGAACACATTGTTAAGCTTGCTGGATATATTAAGAACAAAGACGAACAATCAGCATTTACCGAGCTTCAAAACCTAGATATATGTATATCAAGCACAGAAGAAGGAATAAACCATGAACACATGGCTTTTGCTGCAAGGGTTAAGTCTATTGATGGTAAGAAGGTATATGATTACTCTGATGAAGCCCTGAAACGAATGTGTAAACAGTTTGGGCAGTGGGGGCTCTCTAGTGGACTGTTAAGAAGGACTCTTCAGTCTATTAAAAAAAAAATGATAACGAGGTAGAACAGTTCTTTCCTGGTAATGTGAATAATGCCAGAGCAAGACAATACTATCTATCTATCAAACAATATTGCAAGGCGCTTCTGTTGGATGTGACTTTAAAAAATGGCAACAGCGAGCAATTAGAGAAAATGGAATTAGACATGCTTTCATTATTGAAGCCTCAGAGTTTTTCAGGCTCAAAAAGTTCAGAGGTAAAGTACATGAAGCAGTTTGAAGATATGTGCTTGTTGATTTCTTCAAAGAACCTTTCCGGTGATCCTGAGAAAATGACAATGCTAAAGTTTATGAATGCATGGGAGCATGTTAAAGCAATGATTAAACCTAAAAAGTAATGGCCGAGAATCCGATTAAATCCAGTCAACTCTACGTTGACGAAGGTGACATAGATAGATTAATCAAGCAGCTTGAAGAGGCAAATACGGCCTATACAAAGCTTGCTGATAACACGCAAAAGAAAGCTATTACGCTTAGTGCCTCTCTGGATAAAATGAATGTGTCCCAGAAAGAAGGCCAAGAGGCCATTGCTAAAACCTTTACTGAAGCGCAGAGACTGAACAAAGCTAATAAAGACTACAAGAAAGGAATTAATGATACAAGTATTGAGATTAAGGAGCTAAAAAGAGAGCAGAGGGCAATTATCAAGCAAAAGCAGCTTGAAATTAAGCTTAATAAATCAGCAGAAGGCTCTTATGACAAATTGAGCGCGCAGTACTCTTTGAATAAGATTGCGTTAAATAAAATGAGTGCTGAGCAAAGAAAGGCAACTAAGGAAGGGCAAGAGCTTGAGCAAGAGACTAAGCGAATCTTTGAAGAGATGAAAAGCCTACAAGAGGCCACTGGTAAAACCAGCTTGAATGTTGGTAATTATGCTGACGCACTTTCTGATACCAACAGAGCGAGCGCAAGAGCTGTGGGTGGGGTTAGATCATTCAAGGGTGCTTTAGACTTAATAAAGGCTCATCCGGTCATTGCTGTTTTGGGTGTATTCATAAGTCTATTGACGGGAATATTCGCTCTTTTTAAAAGAACTTCAAAGGGTGCTGAGATATTTACTGCTGCTAGTGGTGCACTACAAGGGGTGCTTAGTGTTTTAACCGGTGTAGTAGATAGACTATTTACTTCGTTAATGAACGCATTTAGCAACCCTAAAGAAGCTATCATTAATCTATGGAATACAATAAGGGACAATCTTGTAAACAGATTTGAGGGATTTGTAAAGTTGATCAACACGGTAGGTAGGGCATTGAAAGCTTTATGGAATAGAGATTTTACTGAATTAAAAATCGCTGTTGAAGAGGTTGGTTCTGCACTTGTTCAAATGTCAACTGGATTAGATGAAAAACAGCAGAAGAATTTTGCGAAAAGCATTGTTCAAACTACCAAAGCTGTTCGTGGACAAATTAAGGCGTTTGCTGATTTAGCTACAGAGAGAAGGAAGGTAAACAGGTTAAATAGAGAAACAGAGCGATCGATTCAAAAAGTTATTCAACAAGAAGAGCTTCAAAGAGCGATAGCTGACGATGCAACAAAGTCATTTAAGGAAAGGGAAGAGGCAGCCCAAAAAGCAAGTGAAGCAACTATAAAAAGGTCTAAAGGTGAGTTGTTGATTGCAGAGCGTAACCTATCGTTACTCAATAAGGAGTTAGAGCTTAGAAAGAGTAATGGTGAAGAAATCGAAGACTTAGCAGATCAGCAGCTAGAAGCATTCAAGCAATTATCCGAAGCTGAGAAAAACTATTCATTATCTGTTAGGGAGAATGAAAAGCAACGAAGTGAATTAAAACAGGATAGGCTTGAAAGGGACTTAGATATTCTAATTGACGGATTCGATAACCAAAAAACAATTAATGAAAGATTACTCCAAGACGATCGGTTAACCCTGGATAGGAGGAAGGAAATATTTGAAGACACAGCCAAACTAGCTAATGAATCGTTTGAAAAGCAGATTGAAACAATAACGAAATTTACCAATGCTAACATTGATGCAAATGATCTAATCAATGAAAGTGATGCGGTTGCATTGAATCAAAAAATACGATCATTAGGACTTTCTGAAATAATTGAAGGTAGACTTCTTGAGATTATCCGAGAAAGAAGAATTGCTGTTCAGGATTTGAACGAGGCTGAAAAAGACCTGACTGATAAAAGAAAAGAAGAGGCAAAAAGGCAATTAGAAAACCAGATTAAAGCCATTGACGAAGCTAAAGAGCTTGAGGAAAGCAGAATCGACACTTTAGATAAAACTGAAAAAGAGAAAACCAGACTTCAAACAATTGCAGAACGTGACAGGCAACGAAAGATACTCGCAATCATGGTTAATGCTGGAGATGTCTATACGGATGCTCAGATTCAGAAAGTAAAAAACACTATCACCGCTCTAAATAAAGAGATTGATGACCTATCAAAAGAGGATAAGAAAAAGAAGAGTATATGGGAAGCACTTGGTCTTGATTTAGGTGAGGGCGAGAAAAGAGACGCAGCCAATGAAGCATTGAATAGTGCTGCTGATTTCATTTCATCCAAGTTTTTTGAAATAGCTGACGCAAGGGTACAAGCTGCCGAAATAGCCGTAGCAGCTATAGAAAGGGAAATCGAAGCCCAACAACGATTAACAGATTCAGCGCGATTCAACTTAAATACTCAACTCCAGTTAGCTGAGTTAGGACTGGCGGCAAATATCGAACAAGCAGAAAGAGAGCTTCAGATTGCGAATGAAAGGGAAAATACTTTAGAGGCTCAACGTGAAAAAGCAGAGAAGAAGAGAGAAAAAGCGGTTAGAGCACAACAAAGGTTAGACACAATTGCTCAAACAGGGTCTTTAATAACGGCAGCAGCCAATATTTATAAAGCACTATCTGCAATTGGCCCCATTGGTGTAGGTTTAGCCAAAGGAGTTATCGCAGCTATGTTTGGAGCGTTTACACTTGCTAAGGTACAGGCTGGACAAATAACCAAATCCCAAGAATTCGGAGAGGGTGGAGAATTTGAGATAGGTGGCGGAACACATGCCAGTGGTAATGATACTTCTTTAGGTGTGCACAACGGCAAAAACATGCGTGTCCAAAGAGGTGAGAAGGTTGCTATATTTAACCACAAGGCCAATAAAAAGTACGGAAGCCAACTTAGTGGAATCATTGAGGGAGCCAATAGATTAAAACTCGAAGAAAGCCTAAATGCAGTTATTCCTGGAATGGCAAGCTTACCTCAAGGAGAGGTATATAATAACATTGTCTTTGATCATGCATCGATTACCAAGGAACTAAAAGGACTCAGGGAAGACGGAAGGAGAAAACCAAAAGGAGTAGAGACTACTTACTTGCCAGACGGCACCAGAATAGAGAAGAAAGGAAATAGAACAAGGACAATACGCCCTAACTAAAAAAGGCCGACCATTACGGCCAGCCCTTTTCCTCAACCAAATCACGCTATGTGATACTTTCTAATTCTAAACAAATGCTACTCAAAACCTTTTGAACGTTCTTTATGCTGTTTCTAAACCTTTTGGGGGTATTTCCTTTCTTTCTAACCTTGTACCACTTTTCCAAAGGTGTTACTGGCTCTGTTCCGGCTGAAAATGAATAGTTCTTGATATTGGAAATCACTACTTTAATTTCGTCACCTTCAAACCATAGTTCTACATTGTAGAAAAGCTTATTATCATCGTCATTAATCATTGTTCTTGGACTCTCTTTTAACTCCGTTGACGCTTGGATGACGATTAGGCCAGTACTGTTTAAAACCTTCTCAGCTCCGTAATTAGACGCAACCCACTTTAGAGTCTTGTCATAACCCGGGGATTTAATGGTTTCCGATGCTTCTATTTTACCACCATAGGTTGTTGTGAATCCTTCTGGTAGTTCTTGCGCTGACAATCCGATGGTCAGGCATAGTATTAAAATTGATAGTGTTGTTTTCATGTTTGTTGTTTATGTATAATTGCTTGAGAGAATATACGCCTAAGCAATTATAATGTTACAGTATTTTTGAAATTTTCTTAAAATCAGGTAAATTGTAGCTTCTTAAGAATTGTTTATTGAGCCCATAGAAGCCCCTTTTAGCCTAGCAATCGGGGCTTCTTCATGTTTAATGAAAAAAGTATAAATGGATAAACGGTTATAGAAATTCTTTACGCCACCTGATTACTTACCCAAACTGGCTTTGTTGTATTGAAGATTCTGGAAAGGTAGAGTAGACCCTTTTGAGTTACCCATACCTTTAAAACCACCATCTCTTCACCGTTTGGTTTAGTGATTACTCGCTCTTTAAGTTCGAAACACCCGTTATTTACATACAGTTGCTTGGGTTCGTTCTTGTTCTTGAAGAAGATACCCTTCTCTTTGAGCTTATTGTATAAGGTATTACGGCCAAAAGGCAAGGAGAGGAGCTTTGCAGCCTGACCAATATCCACAAGGCTATCAGTTTCCATTGCCCGGTCAACTAATTCTACCTTTGGAGCTTGCTTTTCAATGATGTGCTTTGCCTGATCCAACTGGAGTCTTTGGGTTTCTACTTCAGCGGATAGGCTTTGCATGGCATCTAACCAAAGGGCTTCTTTAGTTTGAGGCTTTTTGTTTACTATCAGGTCTTCCGCCCAATCCCTAAACTGTTTTGCCCTTTCTGATTTGATGAAGAAACCTAAACGGACAACTCCTTTCTTTGTCCAGTGAAGTTCACTGACCCCGTAACCGTTAGTTACGCGCTCAAAGTGTTTACCTTCTATTAGTTCATCTGGCTTATTATTCTTGTGCTTCCTGATGTTGTCTGGTGTTACACCATAACCTTCAGCTACCAAAGCAGTCTCCAAAAGCCATTCGTGCGCTTCATGTTCCTGGACACGAAGCGACACGTTTTGAAAAGTGACCTGCATTAGGCCACTTCTTTTAAATGAAATTCACGGATTGAAGCATTCCAAGCAGTGTAAATAATGCTTGTTACGTCATCTAAGGAAACCTCAAGTTTGTAGTTGCTCCAGAATATATTTCCTAAGTCTTCCATTAGATACTGATAGTATTCGCTGTCAATACCCATAAGCTTAAATGCCTTTGTGTAACCACTAAATTTTTCGTCAAAATGGGCTATAGCTTCGGGTAACTCTTCGAACCCTGCTGCTTCAATCATAGACCGGAGTACATCATGTTCTCTTTCTCTGATGATAGCATCTTTGATAATAGAAGGGATTAATTGTTCGTTTCGCTGAACTTGTGGATCAATGGAAACGACTTGGTTTTGATTTTTGTGAGACATTTTAATAGTTTTTATGATACAAAAAACAGGGGTGTGTCTCACTATAACTATCTGACTCCGCGCAAACGAATGGATAATTACGCCCCGAAAGGCCACCCCTGCTAAGTTTTAAAAGTAAAAATCTGTTTGTTGGACACGAAGTCATGACAAATAATTATAGTGAGATAATCAAATGTACGACTTTTATTCCGAAAAGGTTATTGAGACTTTTCAGATAAGCACTTAAAGGAGTTCATTAGTAGTTTGCTTTGATCTGAATTTAAATTTTCCTGAGCGTTACCACTAGCAGTATAAACCCTAATTGTTTGTATCTCTTTAGACGAAAGTGCTTGAAGTTTTTTCTTGGTGCCATAGCCTCTTCCAATTGCCATAGTAAAAATTCCGTCACAATTAAATTCTGATGTATGGTATAAAGTTTCTCTAGTTCCATCTCTAAACAAGATGTTGGCAATTTGCCCTTTCTTTATACAATTACCAGCCCCCAATGGAGCCATATTTATCATTAATCTGCCTTGCTGAATCCATATTAGGTTTATCGCGATACCATTTTGACCAGAATCCTCAGAAAGGACAAGCACTTCTTTAAGGCTTGTTGCTGTATTTCCGCTAATGGGGTCGGATTCTGTTTTAATTAAATTTTCGCATGTATAGTCCCCGGCCTTAGTTTCTGACTCAACATATTCCCATGTTCCGTTTTGATTTAACCTGATTTTCTTACCGATTGAATTTGTCACTATTTCTTGTGAAAAAGAGCTGAAGACACAAAATGATGTTATCAGGAATGTTAAAATGATTCTTTTCATAGTGTTTGTGTTTTATACTAAGATAGAGGAGTTATTGAAAAGAACCTGAGTTGATTTCCTTCTTCTTAAACACAAGCTTAGAAACCTTTCTGTTTATAGTATATATCTCAGATTGAATTTTATCTCTCTGTTTTTGAAGGGTATTGATAAGCTCAAGTTCTTCTTTAATCTTGGTATCTATTTCTGTAACCTCGCTCATTTGTATAATTGCATAAGCATATATACTGATATGAAATAAATATGTTTCAGAAGAGAATAAATATTTCATGTTTTCTCCAGCGTTTTACCGCTAGGCTTGGTAAATAACCTACCGCACTTGGTACACCATGTCACACCAAACTTATTATCTCTTATTCGATGTTGGTTGTCCTTGCATTTCATCTTTAATTAGGTCATTAATTAAATTATCAATCTCTCTTTGTCTCTCCCAGTATTTCTTGTCTCTATTTAACTGCTCATTTGAACATTTAGTAAAATACACTAGCCCTTCTAAAAGAAGAATACCTGTTCCTGAAACAACAATAATGATAACCCATGCAAAGAGATGAATGTCAAAAAGGAAGCTCATCGGTATCATCTTCTGGAATAGTGCTAGATTGCACAGGAACAGAGTTTTGACCATTTTCAGGCTTACCACCTAATAAAGCGATTTCACGCCCAACGACCTCAGTAGTATACCGCTTGTTTCCTTCTTGGTCATCCCATGAACGAGTGGTTAGTTTTCCTTCGATATAAACCTGAGAGCCTTTTTCAAGGAACCTTTCTGCAATCTCGGCCAGTGGTGACCATAGAACTACATTATGCCATTCTGTATTGGTTACTCTTTCTCCCTGCTTATTCTTGTAGGTTTCTGATGTAGCTAAAGAAAAGTTCGCTACTGCTTTGCCGTTGTCTAGGTGTCGGACTTCTGGGTCTTTGCCTAAAAAACCTAATAATATCACTCGATTTACTCCTGCCATTGTTTGTTGTTTGTATAAATGCTTAAACAAATATACTCATTTTTAGCTATATTTGTTTCATAGCCATGGAGCCAGAATTCAAATTTTTCATAAACCACAACGGTAATCAGATTGAAATTACCCCTGGCAACTTTCCTGACTTGAAGTTTGTCAATAAACGCCCTGTCGAATCATGCATGAGCGTTCGAAAGGTATTAGAGGGTGAATTAGTGATTACTGACGGCTATCAGTACGACTGGCTTTATGCAGTCAAAGAATCTAATCAAAGAACTCATGAAATAAACATGGAGGTTCAAAGATTGGTAAACGGCTCGTACAGTACTTACTACCGAGGTCTTTTTACAATAGCTAGTTGTAAGTTTGACGAGAGTAGAAGGACTATATCCATAAAACAAGACCCAGATGACGCATATACTCCATTTCTTCAGTTATGGGATCAAGAGGTTAACTTTTTAGATGCTCCAAGCCCTGCCAGTGACCCGATTATCAACTTTCACACTTGGAAATATGGACTACCACAGTCGGGAGACTTTGAAAGTAGGTTGTTTTTCTTTCCTAGCACAGTAGTCAGTGCATACAAAGAGTACCAACAATACGCGGTTTTAATAGGTGAAATAGATAGTGAAGAAGGAGACCACACAGGAGTGAGTCTTTATGCAACCGAGGTAATCAGTTCTAATCATAATAGTGGTGGAACAACAAATGAGTATACAACAATTGATATTAGTAACTGGAGTCAAATAGTTAACAATGATTCAGTAAGAAGGCCAAACATTGATCTATTTAGTACAAATTTCAAGATAATCAGGTCTTCAAATATTGCCTCATATCCTAATTACGATGAAGTGTTTACTTGGTTTGATGGGGGTATTGGAGGTGGTACCAACTTTAGTATGCTATGGCTCAACCATCAACACACTAGCACTGGAACACAGCAAAACACACGCAAGCTAACTGAAGCTTTAAAGTATGCAGTTGGTCAGGTTAACTCAGGAATGGAACCAGCTCTTGCATCTGATGTAAGCGACTTTTTTAGTTTGCCGACTAGTTACATTGGTGATGTGGCTAACCTTTATCAAGATGTAAGGATTTGCCAGATTTCGGACGTAAAACAACCTAATGCAAGTAGCCCGGCAACAATTGGTAAGTTAAAGCTTAAAGAGTTTTTAGAAGACCTTAACATGTTGGGATTCTTCTGGTTTATTAACGCTTCAGGTAAATTTCAGATAGAACACTATCATTACTTTGATACACTAACCGACACAAACGACCTAACAACGGCCGTATACGCTGCTTATGTGCTTTGGAAAAACGAGTTTGAGTACTTAAAAGAAGAGGTGCCTAAATTGGAAACTTGGAGGGTTCAGAATGGATCAAGAAACAGACCTTCGGGTAATTTCTTTGAAATCAAGATGAACTACCAAAGTGTCGATAGGAGACTCGAAGCAGACGAAGGAAATATTTACGACATTAAGACGATCACTTTTGACGTAAGGGACATTTACCGTAACTCAAAAGCATACGGAAAAGACTTGAACGTGCTTATTGCTGTCGATGATTCTAACAACATATCAAGAGCTGAAGACTCGGCCAGCAATTACTACAATCTTAACTACCCCTTTGATTTTGATAAGCTTGTGGGGATAAATAGAGAAGCGCTTGATACAGGGGTAAGTATTATACCTGCATTTCAATATGGAAGATATGGAGTAAATGCATATCTAACTCATTATAGCACTTATAGCTCCAGTAATCTTCAAGGTATAGCTGTGGTGAACCAGTCTTTAGTCAGAAGAAAAACTCAGGTTGAATTAACTATACCAAATTTCAGGGAAGTAACATTTGATTATTTGGGCAACTGGATTACAGAACTATCTAATCAGGGAAGGATTGAAGAGTCTAGTGAAAACCTAATAAACGGTACTATTTCATTAAAGATAATCCACCCAGAAGAACAAGGAAGTGAAGCGCCTGTTTATCCTGGCATTCCAGTTTATCCGACTGACACAATACCTGAAAATGTTTGCCCTGAAGAAGAGGTTAAATACGCACTACAGTTGAGCCAAGGGTATATTTTAGTTCTAAGTGATGGAAGTTTATTAGATGTTACACAGGTATGAGAAAAGAATTATTTAGCCCGTTAAGAATATACTCTGACACTGAAAAGAGGTATAGCAACCTTAAAAAAAGGTTCGAAGAGTCAAACCCATACCAGGAGAGTGGGGTTGATTTTTGCTTACTGAGCCTGAAGACATCCTTTTTGCCTTTTGTGTTCCTAAGAAACCCCTCTAGCTCGGGTATTTCATCAATTAAAGTAATGTCTTCTGTTGATGATTCGGAGGTATTTGTAATTAACTCAGGCTTGGATTCTATTATCAAGATTTTTCAAATTAGGGATTCTTCAGAGACGGTTACAGATGATTTGATTTTCTATAATGGAGTGGATATATCAGGAATGAATCTCACTAACGGCCATTTTTATCTAAAAATCACTGATGGAGATAGCACAGAGTTCTTTTCTGAAGATTTCTTCTCAACAGATCAAGCATGTAAAGCTTATCGTTTAAGATGGTGGAATAATACTGATTTTGATTACTTCCCTTTCTCGCAAGGGTTTATTCATACTCTTTACCTTGAATCTGAATTAATAGAAGCAGAATACCCTTTAGACGATGACGGGGTGGAAGATGGTCAAAAGAATTTCAAGCCGACATTCCAAAAGGTTACCAAGAGGTATAAACTAAGAGGTGATTTGTTACCTGAGTATTTAGTGGATGCCCTATCTATAGTTCCATTACACGGAAACTTTACTATTTCAAGAGAACACCAAAATACACATGTCGAAAATTTAACTGGAGAAAACATAGAGTTCGAAATTGTTGAGTCAGTGCCTTTAAATAGGTCTGTTGAGTTGACTTTTAAAATTGACGAGATCATCAATAGAGCAAGTAATCAAAATCTAAACATCAACAAACTAATCACAAGTGAAACTACCTATAGTTTATCAACTGGTTTTTCAAATCAATTTGATGCTTGCAATAACATCGGCACTCCTACACCAACAAACTACTACTCAGAAGACTCTACTTTAGTTGTGGGTTCATTGATTTACAATACCACAGGAAACAATACTAATTTAGCTCCTACTGGTTGGTATAGGGATAGTTCAAACGGAAGAGCTATTCATATCGATTCATCGGGAGAGATTGATCAGTTTTTTACATGTATAACTGAATACACATATAACCTGGTCGGTGAAGAAGGGACAGATGCTTTAGCTTGCGCCTCTGTTGATCCTGAAAGCGCATTCTATTCAACTAGCTCATCACTTGTTGTAACAGATGTTTTATATACTGTTTCACAAAATGTTACTAGTTATGCCTCTGACGGGTTTTACATGCATAGAGGGACTGATAATATCTATGAAGTGTCTGGTGGTGCCGGAGCAATAACAGCCATTACAACACCATGCACCGAGACTATTCACGCTTTGACATCTGGTTTTGCAACAGACACGGCCGCTTGTGCGGGAGCAAGTTCACCTACGAATTACTACTCTAGGGATGCGGTATTAATTGTAGGATCAAGAATTTATACTACCACTCATGTCAACAACTCCTTTGTTGCTGCTGGTGCCTACAAAGACGCGGTGAATGATAACGCTATTGTTGTCGGTTCCAATGGTGAAATCACTTCAATAACTGATTGTAGTCTTTCTGAATACTCACACTTAGTCATGGGGTCTTATGTTGATTCAACAACCGCATGCAATGCGTCTGACCCATTTACAACTGTTTATTCAACTGATCCTACGATTATTGTAGGTTCTGTTGTATATACTACTTCAGGTTCACCAACATCTTATTTAGGAAATGGATTCTATCAATACGGAGGTGGGTATATAGAAATCACGGGAGGCGCTGGGGTTGTTAACAGTAAGGGAACTTGTGTCACATAATTGGTAATTAAATCGTATATTCGTATAAGCAATTATATTTGATTTATGGCTTTAGTTGGTGATATTATTCAGTTTGGCGGTGCTTCAGCTCCTTCTGGTAGAGTTTTATGTGATGGGTCAAGTCTTGATTCTGTTGCTAACACACAATACGCGGCTTTGTTTGGGGTAATTGGAACAACTTATGGGGGTACTGGGGCAAACAATTTTAACGTCCCAAATATCGCAAACCACACTATTGTTTTCGAGGTTTCAACAACTTCAGGAGTTTATAGAAAGATGGACGCTCTTTCAGAAGCTACAGAATTATCAACAAGTGATAAGTTCTTGGTTCTTGATAATAATGTAAATAAGTACACAACAAAAGAAACTATTACAAAAGACAAGATCACCAAGCCAAAGACCACAACCATAACAGATGCGGCCACTATTAACCTAGACTGGAATAATCAACAAGTTTCAAACTCTAAACTAACAACCGCCAGGTCATCAATTACAGTTTCTCAATCCAATATACTTGAATCGGACACAGATATTCCGTATTCAAACATTGTACATAGGTTTAGTATTAAGCTAGATACAGGAGCTACAACTGTTTCATTAACTTTTTCAGATGTTACACTAGGCGCAAACACTTACACCAATAAGGTAAGAGGTGCAAGTACTTCCAACGTTGCTGAGTTATCCGGTAGTGCTGGTGATGTATTTATACTACAATGCATGTTTGACGGCTTTGATCGATTTGTATGGGTGATTGAGAACACAACTGAATAGAAAGCACAAACCAAATAGATTATGAAACTTGACGATATTTTGATATTAAAGGACAACCCAACATTTAAAACCAGAATGTTCAATGCTACTGGCAAGGTCGCTCAGGAAATGAGGGCTTTGGCACCAAGAAAGGAAATGATTAAAGGCTATATTGAAGGGAAAACCAATTACAAGGATGTTTATTTGGATGATCAGGAATTCAAGTTTAAAAACAATGAAGAGTACAATAAAGCGGTTAAGGAATATTTAAGTTTAGAAAGGACTCTTATTGAGATAACTGAACCGTCTTCTAAGACGGAAGAAGCGCTTCAGGTTGAAAGGGCAGCCACTAATGGAGCCAGAGTTCTAAAAGACCTGATTGATAAAAAGAAAGTAGGCGGCCTTAAATTTCCTGTCGATGCTACGGAAGAACAGTTGACAACTTTCGCTAAGGATTTGCCTGAAGTATTGCTTTACACGCTGTCAAAAAGATTAATTACTGGTAAAGTTTATAGACCTGAGGAGATCGTGTAAATGTTTGGGAGAAGAAGGGTTTTATTAGGTAGTTCAGAAAGTGCTTTAGACATAGCGGACAATTACTTCTTTAGTGATGTTAGAGAGCCTTCAGGGACTACGCTTGTAGGAAGTAAAGCAAGTGATATTAATACAATAGTTGGTTCAGTAGTCCCTTTTTCTCAATCGAATGATGTCTCAAGAGCTACTTTATCAAGTAACATACTTCAATTTAGGAAAGCTAGTAATATATACTACGATTACAGTGGAAACCTTGAGGATTGGACTTTCATGCATGATGGCACAAGCTGGACAGTATCTTTGTGTCTTGAAAACCTTGTGTCATCTGGTAGCGGGTCTATAATTGAAACTAATACGCTAACATGGGGGAACACTGGTGTTTACTTTTTGCTTAGCTCAACAGGCGCTTTGGAAATGCTCATAAGTAGAGGTGTATCTGGACAGCCTATAGTATACACAACGACTCCTGCAAACTTTTTAACACCATCAACAAAAGAAAACATTGTAATAACTTTTGACGCATCGGCTTCAGTTGGTACTACGGCAATAAGGTTCTATAAGTCAGGGGTGTTGTTTCATTCAGCTAATCTATTAAGAAACTCTTTTGATACCGGTAACGCACAAATAAGACCTAGGCTCGGAGGGTCAATTGCAGGTTCAGCATTTTCTCTTAATGCCGATCTACAAGGGTTTACTGCTTATAAAAGAGTGCTTACTTCTGATGAAATAAGCTTGCTTGATACTTATTTTTCTTAGTCGCCCTTCATAAAGTCATCGTCTTCATGATCTTTTGTGTCGTTATTGCTAATCCCTCTTATCCATTTTTTGACACCCCAACCAATAAGAAACAGACTGGCTACAATTAATAATACAACTTCCATATCACTTCAAATCCATGTGTAGTTTTCATGTGTAGAAAACTTCATTTTTAAACTTGTAGCTACACATTTATCGTTGTAACACATTGATAATCAATGAGTGATATTAAGGGTCGCAGGTTCGAATCCTGCCACCCCGACACACAAAAGCCTGATACGAAAGTATCAGGCTTTTTTATTTCTCAATTCTGAGATGAAAATTGACAAGTCTATTCAGGTGCTTTTCCAGATCAGTTGTTCATGTACAAAGAGGTGATTCTCTACTGACGAATTGATACAGTTGATACCCACTCTATTTGATAGTTGTCTCTGAAATGTTTATGTTTTCTAAAATCTGAAAGTTTCATGATGAAGATATTAGTGGCCGATGACGAGGATTTAGCTCGTAAAAGAGTGATTAAACTATTGGAAGAAACGGATTTTTCTAAAACAATTCATGAATCCTCATCGGGTAAGGATACAATTAGTGCCATCAATGAAATTGAACCGGATTTGGTGTTTCTGGATATTCAGATGACCGATATGACCGGGTTTGATGTAATTGAGAAAATACATCCCGAGCAACTTCCAGTCATTGTTTTTGTAACTGCTTATGACAACTTTGCTGTAAAGGCTTTTGATGTGCAGGCGTTGGATTTTCTGCTTAAGCCGTACAAAAAAGAACGATTTTTCGAGGCATTGCATAGGGGAATAGAACGGATTCATTTAGAAGAAAAGAGAGTTTTTCAATCTAAAGTGAATGGACTCATACAGTTCTTAAAGAATGAAGACATTGATTTAGATGAGAGTGTAAAGACTTATCTGGAAAAGGTAGTATTGAAAGTAGGGAAGAAGTATTATTTCATTCCTGTTGATACCATTAAGTATATTGTTTCTTCTGCCTATTATGCCGAAATCTTCACTATGGATGGAGCTAAACATTTGTATCGGATATCAATGAGTGATTTTATTCAAAAACTCAGTCCCGATCATTTTATCAGAGTCAATCGTTCAACAATAGTTAATTTAAGAGAAATCAAGGAGGTGGTTAGTGAAGGACAGGGAGATTATTGTATTGTAATGCAGGACAACACTTCTTTTTCGTTAACCAAGAATTTTAAGACACCATTCTTAGAGGCTACCCATATTAAGTAATTCTATGAACAGGCTTAAAGCGGCTTTTCGGGACAAAAAACTGGTATATATCATCCTTGTTGTTTACTTCCTGGCTTATGCCATAGATTTCTCAAGCATTTTACTTGTAAGGTTCACTACAGACAGCTGGTCTGGTGCAGAGACGGGAGCTGATTTTGATGCTGGCAATCTGGCGCTGAAATATATCTTCACCTATACACTTAAATTGTTATTCCTGCTATTGGCGATTTACATTGCCATAGGGGTGCTTTCAATTAAAAAGCTGTCCTTGAAAGGATTAGTTATACATGCATTGCTTGCGTTTTCACTATCCATTTATACAGCAGCGGTAGCGTTGCTATTAAATAAGCATGTGTTTGGCGAGATCACAACCATCAGCCTTGAGTCTGTTTGGGTGCGAGGTGTAAATGCACTAAGCTTCAATTTTTTCGTTTATGTAGCTATTCTGGCCATTGTTTATGCCTATCATTACCTGCAGGATCAGAAGGCAGTAGCGCTTAAACAGGAACAACTCAAAACACAGTTACTGGATTCCAAGATCAACGCGCTTCAATCTCAGTTACAACCCCATTTTCTGTTCAATGCCTTAAATGATATATCGTCATTAATGGATATTGACGTTGAAAAGTCTCAAAATGCCATAGCCGACCTGAGTTTATTGTTGAGAAATACTTTACGGATAAAAGATGAAAAGTTTATCCCGCTGAGTAGAGAACTTGAAATTCTGAATCACTACATCGATATCGAAAGAATTAGATTTGGAGATAAACTTGAGGTAAATCTTGACATACAAAGAGAGCTTAGTAACAGTCTCGTCCCTCCATTGTTACTTCAGCCATTTCTCGAAAATGCTATTAAGCATGGGTTTTCCTATGATTATGACAAGCTGATGATAGAGCTCAGTGCGAGGAGGGTCGAAGGTAGGCTGCTTTTTGAAGTGCAAAACAATGGAACTCCTTTGATTGATGGAGATACAGTAGTTTATGGCGATGGAATTACCAATGTACTTGAAAGGCTGGATAATCTATATGACCGAGATTATGATTTCGAAATGAAAAACAAAGAAGAGGAAGGTGTTCAGTTTGTTTCCGTTTTCATTGATATTCCTCTTTAGCATTTAGCAGGTGGATCTGTTGATATCAGAAAAACCAATCAACTTATCATAATAAGTTATCCTTTTATCATTAGGTACTTTTCCAGAAAATTTATTGTGTAGGTTGTGTTCATAATGGTGTTAAGGGGAGTGTATGTTACTTGTTTTTAACATTGTAATTAACCATTCCCAGTCGTGAGTTTACACGTTGTGAACATTATTTAGATTGTTTAGCAAGTCGTAATGACGTGAAGGTTATAGCATTTGAGGTTAGTAAGTACTTTTCATTGATTTATGACCGTAAAGTCCTCCTATTTGAACGGGAGGGCTTTTAATTTTTAAAAGAACTCGAAACATCATGTTGTTTTGAATATATACTCGCAATAACCTAAAACTCGCGTGTATTGAAAATTGGTGATTAGTTTTATCGATTTACTTATGTTCGTAAAGTCTTCCCTTTTTTGGGAAGGCTTTTATTATTTATAATTAGTGTGTGAAGTACTTAAATGGACAGTAGCTATGATAAGACAGGTTAAAATAGTCAGAAGCGTTAGTATAATGCTATTGTTGTTTAGTACGCTATCTGTCTTTGCTCAGAAATTTGATAAAAACACTTTGGACAAGTTAACCAAGGGTTATATCCATGAGTCGCTAGAGCAGCTAAAATCACTATTAGCCCTGGCTAATGACGCACATTATGCAGAAGCAATAGAAGAAAACATTAAGTGGTGTGAAACCGCTTTTGAAAACAGGGGCTTTAAAATACAGCGTTTGTCAACCTCCAGAATTCCCTTGCTGCTGGCATCAAGAATCCACCCCGATGCTAAGAAAACGGTTTTAGTATATCTGCAAATCGATGGTCAGCCTGTAGATTCTGCTGAGTGGAATCAAGATAACCCCTATGAAGCTACCCTTAAACAGCAGTCGGCAAATGAGGGTTGGAATGCTATCAATTGGGGTAGACTAAAGGAAGAAATTAACCCAGAATGGAGGTTGTTTGCCCGTTCTGTTTCTGATGCTAAAGGACCTGCCATGATGTTTTTAACAGCCATGGATATTATCAATGATGCTGGCTATGATCCAAATTACAACATTAAGGTGGTAATGGATTTTGAAGAGGAGTTGGGTTCTCCACGCTTACCTGAGGCTGTAAAAACATATAGCAACGAACTTTCTTCCGATATGCTGGTGATTTTCGATGGCCCTCGCCATACCTCTAATGAACCAACTTTACTATTCGGTGCCAGAGGTATATCAACTCTGTCTATTGAAGTTTTTGGACCAAGGGTGCCCCAACATAGCGGCCATTATGGAAATTACTCGCCAAACCCAGCACTTCGCTTATCTAAGCTGCTTAGCAGTATGTACGATGAAAAGGGCAGGGTAGGAATAAAAGGCTGGTATGAAGGTATTGCTATTTCCGATTTAGCCAGGAAGCAAATGGCATTGGTGCCTGATAAAGAAGAAGAAATCAGGCAAAAACTGGGGATTAAAACCATAGATGATATCGGGAAAACATATCAGGAATCTTTACAATATCCTTCCTTGAGTATTTTGGGTATGAGATCCGCCTGGACTGACTCCCAAACCAGAACAATCATACCAGCTTCTGCTACTGCAGAACTTAATATTCGCCTGGTCAGAGAAACTAATGGGGAGCGTATGGTTAACCTTGTGAAAGAACATATAAGAAAACAAGGGTATCATCTGATTGACTCGAGTCCAACCGATCAGGAACGTCAGACCTATGATAAAATAGCACGTTTTAACTCCTCATCATTTTACGAAGCTTTCAGAACGGACTTTGACTCAGAAATAGGTATATGGCTTAGAAAAGCTATGAAGCGTGCTTTTGGAAAAGATCCGGTACAAATAAGAACCTCCGGTGGTTCTATCCCCATTTCTCCATTTGTTACCACTTTAAATATTCCAGCCGTGATTGTTCCCACCGTCAATAAAGATAATAACCAACATAGTCCAAATGAAAATCTCAGGTTGGGTAATTATCTCGAAGGAATTAAGACAATTGCATCTATACTTACTCAGGCACTATAGCTTCTTTATACCAACCACTGTTGGTGATGCCCCTTATTCTATTGTGAGTGGTAAGATGAAGCTTTTTATATCTCAATATGGGGTGTACATATCAAAACAAACTCTACACTTATCATTATTGAAAATCAGTGTTATGAATTGCTTAAAATGCCGTCTTCAGCATAGTAAAAGAGAAATACTATGTACATAAAAATGAAGATTTCAAGATTTATTATCGGTTTAGCCTTGGTAGGCGTGAATATCAGTTATGCTCAGACAGAAAAGTGTGATTGTTCGGCTGTGTTTGAAGAGCTTGTTCAAGGCGTTGAGGATAATTACATATATCTGGCACAATTGAGATTGGATGGTAATGCCCAGCAATATGATGCAAGAATAGAGGAGTATCGTGCTAAGGCTGGTGATATAAAGAGCAGTAGTTGTACCGAGTTCCTTACTGACTTTGTCAGGTACTTTGAAGACGGACATTTATTCGTTTATGAACAACCAAAGTATACAGACGGGGAAACTGATGATTTTAGACAAAACATTAAGAAAAGTAAAGTAGATGTTAAAGTCTTACAGCAAGCTCTGAAATTCGGAGAAATGGTGATTGAAAACGATGGCCTTGATGGTATTGTTGGAAAGTGGACTGATGGTAGTTCTGAGTTTGCTATTGTGAAGGATGAAGGGAAATACAAAGCTTATATTCTAAATACTGATAAAGAAGGGGTGGAGCCTGGTGAGCTAAAAGCAGAGTTTATCAGAACAAAACATGGTTTTAAAGGGACATATTACTCTTATGGCCATCAGCCTAGATATATGGAAGGAAACATATACAAAGAGAAAACTTTACTGAAGATTATTGGTGCTTCTGTTTGGGGAAAAGTTGATAGTTCGGGCAGTAGAGAAGCAAAGATGATTAATCGAAAAGATGTAACTCAACCTCGAATTGTTAAGCTGGATGAGGAGAATACATTGTTTTCAATTCCATCGTTCTCCTACGATTATAACAAATTCATCAAAATAGTGCTCGATAATGAAGAGCTCTTAAGAAATACAACCAACCTGATTTTCGATATCAGAGGAAATACCGGTGGTAATGGTGTATACCATTCGTTTTTAGGCTTATATGCCGATAGACCCAAGCCTGCCAATCAAGGTAAAGTTTTGGCTTCTCAGGCTACACTAGCCTATTTTGAAAGGTTTGCCAAAAATTCTAAAAGAGTATACGGCCCCGTGGCGGATAGAATAAAAAACAACATGGGACAAATAGTCGATGGCCCTCTGTTTCCAAAGAAGAAATACAAGCCCGAAGAATCAAAAATCAAGAATGTAGCCATTCTTACTGATAACGCATGTGCGAGTGCTTCAGAGTCTTTTATTCTGCATTCTAAACAGGTTAGTGGAAACGTGAAAACTTTTGGTAGCCCTACTTACGGAATGATTGATTATACAAGCGTAAATGTCTTGAAACTAAACAGTGGAGACCAGAGCATTTTCTTTGGCTATCCAACAGGTACCTGGCACAAAGAGGTGATCCCGGAAAAGGGCTACAATAAAACTGGAATTATTCCAGATATACCTATTGATACTAGTGTAGCTGATAAAGTACAGTTTATAGTTGATTACTATAAGCACCAGAAAGAATAAAATCATGAACATAGACACCCTTGTATGAAAAGAAGCCTTTTAGTTATTCTTACTGTCATGTGTTGGGCAAACAGTTTTGCTCAAATTTCAGATTTGAAACTTCCATATGAACACTATAGGCTGAGTAATGGAGTCGAGGTAGTGCTGCAACCAGATGAGTCTGTAGAGCATGTTTCAGTTGAATTCTGGTTGAGAGATGGTATAAGCATAGATAAACCTGATCAGTATGGGTTACAGCATTTTTTGGAACATGTAATGCCCTATAGTCCGATGGATTCGGTTAAAAGAGTACAATTCTTTAACAAGTATCTGAAAGGAAGCAATGCACAGGTTAAAAAGGACTTTAGCAGGTTTTACCTGCGAGTGACCCCGGAAGGGGTACCACTGGCTATGGAACGTGCTTCTGGAAGGCTTAAGGCAGGGGCTTATAGAATTACAGAAAGACATGTAGAATATCAACGAGAAAGGGTACTTGCTGAAATTCAAAGAAATTCAAAGAACCCTCATTGGAGTGCTGAAGGAGGAATGGCTATCTATAAGGGAACATTTGGAGAGGGGCACCCTTATGGAAGTGGTGGTTATGGTCTGGTTGAACATAATAAATGGTTTGGTTTACAGGATTTTCGTAAACGGTACAATGAAATTGTCTATGCTGAGAATATCATATTATTTGTTGTAGGAAACTTCGATGAATCAGAGGTCAGAACCTTGATAAATCGTCATTTTGGAAGTATTCACTCCAAATCCAAAACTGAAAAACGTGTTAAGCGTCCTATGCATTCTTCTACTCAGATTACCATGAAAGCCCTTCACCCTAAAGACACATTGAACACCATGGTTTTTTCCTGGGCAGTGCCTGAATGGGACTCAGAAGAGGATATTGCTCTGGGACTTACAGCTAAAATACTGGAACAAAGGGTGAAAAAGGACGGAGACTTTTCTAAACTCTTTGTTCGTAGTAGTATCTACACTGATATGTATGCTCATGCAGGGCAGTTTGCTGCCCGGTTTCATTTTGCCAGGGCAAGTGATAGTATGAAAGTTAATGAACTTTTAATGGAGCATATGAGAAGACTGGTGAAGGAAGAGGTTACAGAAGAGGAATTGTTGAATGCTAAACTAGCAGTGATGGCAGATATTAAGGATATGCAACAAAACCTGGGGTTTCAATGGAGTAGAACCGAATTACTGGGAGAAAGCGTATTGTTTAAGGGGAGTCCCGAGGCCTATTTTGATAAGTTGAAAAAGCAGCAGTCTTTATCAAGGAAAAAGATACATAAGGTGGCTAAAAAGTGGCTCAAGAGCGCTCCTTTCAGGGTTCTTTTTGTTCAATGAATCCATGTAAATATTTGCTTTTATGTTGATGTTTAAAGTAACTATTGATTGTAATTTCAGTGTAAGTCTTGATCAAACTATTTGAAAACTATAACATGAAGAACGGTAAGGTTTTAGGCCTCAGAACAGCAATTTACAAGGTAGGTAACTTACAAGAAGCAAAAGAATGGTATGCCAAAGCTTTTGACACAGCTCCTTATTTCGATGAACCTTTTTATGTAGGTTTTAATATAGGAGGTTATGAGTTAGGACTACTTCCCGAAGAAGAACCGACCACAGACAAGCAGGCAAGTGTACTAACCTATTGGGGAGTGGGAGACAGTGCGATGGATGAAACCTACGAACGTTTCTTGAACCTTGGAGCTAAATCTCATGAAGAACCGCATAGTGTGGGAGGTCCAATTGTAGTCGGAACGGTGATAGACCCTTGGGGTAATATAATAGGCTTAATTTATAACCCGGTTTTTAACTTAAACGAGTAAATGTTTTAGATGAAAGTCACTACGCCCAGAAAACTAGCAGATTTGTTTGTCCGGCTTCCGCTTGGCTTTCATTTAATCTATGGTGTTCAGGACAATGTGTTTTCATGGGAACGCATGTTGGAGTTTAGTGCTTTTCTGGAAAACCTGAATATTCCTAGCCCTCTGCTTGCTGCTCATATCTCTGTTTATGCGCAGTTTATCTGTGGTATACTTTTTATACTAGGGTGGAAGACCAAATGGGCTGCGTTGACTATGATTGTCAATTTTATCGTAGCCATTGTTTTAGTACATACATCAGACCCTTATCCAGTTGTTTTTCCAGCGATAATGATGCTTAGCAGTGCCATTTACATGTTCCTGAATGGAGATGGATATTATGGCTTAGCTAATTTTCTTAAGACAAGAAATCAGAATCCAGATAACAATCACAATCAGCCTGTATGAGTAATAGGTTTACTATTGTGCTGATTCTCAGTTAGAATAATTAAGGCTTCGGTGACTGGCTTTTAAACAGGAAAAAATGTGTTCAACTTTTCATTTCATTCTTGTTGAATTTCCAGTCATTCATTTATATTTGCAGACCTTTAGCAAATCACAAACGGAGAGGTGGGTGAGTGGCTGAAACCACATGTTTGCTAAACATGCGTGCGGGAAACCGTACCGGGGGTTCGAATCCCCCTCTCTCCGCAGAAGCCTTAGATCATTGATCTGAGGCTTTTTTGTTTTAAGAGTTTTAAAAGATGTTCCCAATAAAGGTAGTCTCAGATTAATTCAATTAGACTGCTTCGTCATACTTCCTCGCAGTGATGGCTTTAATTACCTCTTCGCAAGCATAGCGAAGCAATCTCCCAAATAGTGAAACAAGTAGTTCTCTCACTAGTGAGTATTCCTGCAATGATGTTTTAGCAGTTTAGTGTTCCAATCTAAGTTTTCAAGTGCTTTCTACTGGCTAGAATGATATGGTAAATAAATATGGAGCTGGAGATTCTCATAAGTAGACTTATAATGGGGTTCATCATTTGTCCATTATAGGATAATCTATGGGTGGGTAAAATAGAGTAAGCCCAATACTTGGCACCTTCTGTAAATGCCTCCCAAGAAATGTCAAATGCTGGCTTTAGGTTCAAAACATCCCCCGAGAAAACAATCATGAGATATGTAAATACTATATGTAGTCCAAGAAGCCAGGCTAAAGGTTGTGCTAAACTCTGTCCAAAACCGCTTACGGCATATGGGAGGCCTACTTTAAACGAAAAATCAAACCTACTTTTTAGCCCCTTAACTTTACCTTTTTGGTATTTATAGTAGGATTCTAACTCCTTAGAGTGGTAATAAGATTCAAGTTCATAGTCACCATGTTCGATCATGTAATCCTTTATCAGTTTATATCCTTGTTGATTTTGTTTATGGGTTCCAAAGAGCTCTTTTGGCCATTGAATTTCAGGTTGAGATCCTGTGTATTTAACTCCAAATCCAAATTCGACAGTTGGTAAGTAAAACAAAGTTGGTTCAAGACGACCAAATACATTTATATCCAAATCTTGGAGTAAAACATGTTTAGAATGTGAGATTAACTCAGAAAAGCCTAAAGAGAACTCACTAATAAAATTTTTTAGAATGAGTCTATTTACCTCAGTCCCTATTATGGTGATTTCTACATCTTTGCTAGTATTGATTATACTTAACGTTTCAATCTTTAGGTCTAATAAATCAACTGATTTAAGATGAGGACCTGACAGTTTCAACTCTTCAATTGTCTTGTGATTAAGAACGGTTTTTAATTCCTCTTCTTGGACATTGTTTTCCAGGATAATATCCTTAGTTGTAATTGGTCTGTCTATTGTTAGTCCATTGATTTTTCCTTTAAGATCGATGCTTTTTACATTATCTGTTAGTTTAATATGTAAGTGACTTAACTTAGTGTGGAGTGTTGAAAACAAGCTTTTAAGCATTTTGGGCTTGTGGATGGATACATCCAATTTATCATTGATATTTGATGACAATTCAATTGAAGCTTCAGATTGCTTATTGAATGAACAATCATGAATAATGAGCCTCTCCAAGTTTATATATGAAAAATGTAAAGAGTTAATCTTTGTTCCATAGAAGTGAATTTCAGACGCTGTGAAGCTGAAAAACTCCAACCGCGTATTAAGGGTAAGGTCTTCTATTTGTATCACTCCAGGTTTACCTGAGCCATTCAAGAGAACTCCACTGATACGTTTAACTTTTGAAAGGGTAGGTGTAAGAATGAATTCCCTAAGTTCCTTTTGAGACCATTCTTTTGCCTTTTTTTTCTGAATCATGTTTTGCGTTCATTGCTTTTACACCAATATAGCAATTGCCTTTTGAATCAGAAATAGTAGTTTCTTAACTGGGATTGTTATAGAATTTCTGTAAAATCATATATTCGAATTATGGAGGTTCAGGGTTGCTTCAAACAGTGATGAGGTAGACAGCTTCGTCATACTTCCTCGCAGTGATGGCTTTAATTACCTCTTTGCGAGCATAGCAAAGCAACTTCTTGAGTTAATACAAATTACGTGTATTGCTTCTATTATACGAATCCCAAAGTTTAAGACACATTCGGGATATTCAATACAAGCCTACCTTAGCCTCTGAGTACAGGTTATACGCAGCCACAATAGAAGTACTTCCGACACCTTCTCCATAGAGGTCAATGCCTTGATCCAGAATTTGTGAACGGCTTTCTACATAGAGTGGGTTGTAATCTTGCTCAACGTCATCCCAGATGACCAGCATAATCTCAAATTTAATCTTGCTTTCTCTTCCGTTGGCAAGCCATTGATCGAACAAATCCTCGTCCAGCGGTTTAGGATATTCCGGGCCTTCAAACATGGCGGCAAGATAACTAACTGGAGCTAAAAGGCTTCTAATACGCAATAAAATCTATGTGTTTTCTTAGAAATAATTCCCAAAATGGGATGTTTTAAAATTTGTAAAGTGCTCAATTTGAGTGTAATAGGTGTTTTTCTGTTTGGATTGATTTTAGATGAGTTACAAGTGAATCTATTAGTGTGTTATGAAAACAATCTTAAGAAAAGAGGTTGCCAGGGTAGGCCTGATAGGAATAGGGTTTTTAATTCTGTTTTTAGCAGCCAGTTGTGCAGATGGATATGTCACCCAAAATGGATTTTTGGAAAAAGGTCATAAAGAGTTAAAAGAATCGCTTGTTGGTGACTGGAGAGTGATAGATAAGGATTTAAAAATACCTGGTTCCATTGTCTATGAGTTTTTCAAAGGGGATAAAGGAAAACTGAAATTAAAGATTAATGGAGAAGAGGCCTCAATAGAGCGCTTTGATTCAGTTGATGGGCTTTCATTTACTTTTCATTTTACAGATGGGGCCAAGAACAGTAATTATGTATATGGTCAGTTTAAAAGTTATGCAAAAAAGGAGTTGATTGTTTATCAAGGGAGCAACTCCAACAGTAAGCAGCTAAGTCATATTGAAGCATCTGCTACTGAGATTAAAGATTTTAAAACCTTGAATAAAGTTATTGTAGCGTCAAACGAGAATAATTGATTGTTATAAGAAAGGTTTTTTGTGTGTGCTAGTATGGAGTTTAATAGTTTCGATTTACTAAACTTCAAAGAAAAGGGTTACTGCCAGGTAGCCCTTTTCTATTTACTTTTTGCTATTCTTTTACTCGTATCGTAACGCTTTAACGGGGTTCTGTTGTGCCGCCTTTAATGAGTGGAAACTCACTGTAAGGAAAGCAATCAATAAAGCAAGTACTCCCGCAATTCCAGCTGCACTTATCATCATGGTTGGTAAGTCCATGGTATATTGGAAAACTGTTAGCCAATCTTCAATTAAGAAATAGGCCACCGGAGCGGCAATTACAAAGCCTACTATTACCAAAATCATAATGTCATGGAATACCATGTAAACTAGTTGAGGAACTGTGGCACCCAATACTTTTCTAACGCCTATTTCTTTAATACGAGTGGCAGTAGTGTAAGAAGCCAGACCCAATAAACCCAGGCATGAAATCAGAATACATATGTAAGACAGGGTAGCGGTAAGTGTACTTTGTTTTTTATCCGCTCTGTAAAGCATTTCTGCCTGATTGTCTAGTAAACCAAACTCAAAAGGGTGGCTTGGGTCCAATTCTGCGTATTTGTTTTCTAAATAGTTAAGTGTTTGTTGAAGCGCACCTTCTTTAGCATGAACGACTACTGCTGGTCGCACTTGAGTTATGGTACCAAATCGTTCATATCTTGAAATAATAGTGGGCTCAACTTTTACGTGTAGAGAAAAGGCATTGAAATCTTTTACCACTCCCAAAACCCTTAAAACAGGAGCTCCATTGCCGGCATTCTGCACTTTTTTACCAATTGGATTTTCCCACCCCAGTTTTTCTACTAAAGCCTCATTGACAAGTACGCCATTGGTTATGTCTGTTGGCTTGGACTCATCAAAGTCACGACCCTCAATAACTTCCATTTTCATGGCATTCACGAAATTCTCACCAATAGACATGACGTTATAAGTGTCTGTGACCATCAGAGAATCTGCTCCTTCAACCAGCATTAACTGTCTTCCGCCACCAATCAGCCTATTTCCTGCGGAGTTATTGCTGGCTATGTTCATTCCAGTGGCAGTGGTAACATCAATGATGTTCGGGTTCTGTCTGAGCTCATTTTGTATGGTCTCTAGTCTTCTGCTTACCAGCGTGTCTCTTGTAGGAAGAATAATCACATTATCCTTATTGAAGCCAATGTCCTTTTGCCGCATAAAACTGATCTGGTCACTCATGAGAAGTGTAGAAATCACCACTCCAATAGAAATGAAAAACTGGAATGCAACTAATACCTTTCTTAAGAAAAGACTTCCAGGGCCAGATTTTACAGAGCCCTTCATGGCTACCAAAACAGATATTGTGGACAAATAAAAGGCAGGGTAGAGGCCTGATAAAACACCAAGTGTAACGGCTATACCTAAAGAACCAAAGAGCAACAAGTTGTTATTCATGAAATCCAGTTCCAACTCTTTACCCAATAAGTCATTTAAACCAGTACCATAAATCAATAGATTAACTATTACGATTGCTACAATTAGGGAAATGAAAGTAATTACTGTAGACTCACTTAGGAATTGTGAAATCAATCTACCTTTAGTAGAACCCAACACTTTTTTGATACCTACTTCTTTAGATCTTTTAGTGGCCCTTGCAGTAGCTAGGTTCATGTAGTTAATGCTAGCCAGTAACAATACAAATAGGCCAATAGCCATAAAGGCATTGGTATAAGCTTTATTTCCTGTTGGTAAATCGAACTGGACTTTGGAGTTAAAGTGTACTTCGTTAAGAGGTACTAATCTTGGTGTAAATGTAGCTTCTCTTAAAGAAGGGGCTTGTTGCCTGATTGGAGCCATGTATTTATCAAACAGCTCTGGAAACTTGTTATAGATGTTATTTAAATCATAGTTCTTTGGCAGTTTCACATAAGAATACAGTGCTATATTCCAAAGTTGTCCTGTTCTCTGTTGGGGAGTTAGTGCAGGTTGCCCAGAGGTGATTGTGCTGTAAGAAATTAATCCATTGAAAGTCAGGTGAACATTATCAGGTAAATCCTCAATAATACCCGTAACCTTAAAAGTATTATTATCAGTCTTTACCAGTTCATTCATTGGGTTTTTCTCACCAAAAAGTCTTTTCGCTGTGCTCTCTGTAAGTACCAGGCTTTCCGGTTGAACCAAGGCAGTCTTAGGGTCACCCTGTAAGAACTTATGGGTGAAAATATCGAAAGTTGAAGAGTCAGCCAGGTAGACATCATTGACATAAAAGTTGTTATCGTTTATCCTGAAAAGTACCTGGCCAGTTGCCTGAAACCTGGTGAATGAAAGAATTTCAGGGAACTCCATTTTCATGGTTTCAGCCAGAGCAACAGAGGTTAAGGCAAACTCATCATTCTTTGGAGGAATAAAGAACTTAGATTCCACTCTGTATACCTGGTCCCAGTTTTCGTGAGACTTATCATAGGTAAAATCATTTTGGACATAAAGCATAATGATAATACTTACTGCAAGCCCTATTGCAAGCCCAAAAATGTTCAGGAAGGAGTAGAATTTGTTTCGTAGAAGTACCCTGATTGCGTAAGAAATATTTTTCATAGGATAGTTTAGTCGTAATAACTCCTTGCACCTCAAACATTTAACATACCAAAATGGATTTTGTATTGTAAGTAATAGATAATCAGTTGTTTAGTTGTGTTGTGTCTTTTTAGCTACCTGATAGTTTGTGCGAATTCGTACTAGATTTTGAACGATATCGTACATAAAAAAGAGGCCGATTCTTTTAAAACAGAATCGGCCTCTATAGCGTAAAGCTATTGATGCAATTTATTCGTACCTAAGCGCTTTTACAGGGTTTTGAATAGCAGCCCTCAAGGAGTGATAGCTCACTGTTAAGAAAGCCACAAGTATAGATAGAACACCTGAAAGAGCTGCAGCTAAAGCTAACGTCTGAGCTAGTGGCATTTGATAAGCAAACTCTTGCAGCCATTGCTCAATCACATAGTATGCAACGGGTATCGAGATTACAAACCCAATGATAATCAGTACGAGCACATCTTTAAATATCATGTATACCAATTGGAAAATGGATGCACCAAGTACCTTACGAACACCAATCTCTTTGATGCGCTGAGAGGTACTGAAGGATGCCAGCCCTAAAAGTCCCAGACACGATATAAAAATACAGATATAGGAAAGCATCCCAGTTAGTTTACTTTGACGAGTGTCTGCACGATAGAGCTCTTCAGCACGAGTATCTAAAAACCTGTACTCAAAAGGGTGCCTCGGAGCCAGTTCAACAAAGGTTTGTTCAATAAAATCCATTGTACCTCTCAAATCATTACCATTAATACTAATATGGAAAGAAGGAAGTGCTCCGCTTTGTTGAGTAATAAATGGGTTGTGCTTCCAGTGGAAGAGCACCATAGGTTCAATATCGGTGTGTAGAGAAAAGGCATTGAAATCTTTGATGACTCCAATCACTTTAGGAGTTTGGCCTGGAAACGGAAGTCCGATTTCACGACCTATTGGCTCTTCCCAACCCATTCTTTTCACCATTGCCTCATTGACCAATACACCTGTTAAAGGGTCTGAAGGTAGGTTCTTATCAAAGTCGCGCCCATCAACAAGGTCAAGCTTCATGGTTTTGACATAATCATCACCAATGAACATTACTGGGTAAGTCTGATCAGATTTCACTGAATCAGCCGTCTCTGCTCTTATTAAAGATTTACTGGCACCTAATAAATTATTTCCAAGAGTAGCATCACCTCCAACAACAATAGCATCCGTAACTCCCAGCACATTAGGGTTTTTTGCTAACTCAGCTTTTATAAAGTCCATACGGTTGCTTACCGCAGTGTCTTGCATATTTACAATCACCACATTGTCCTTGTTGAAACCCAGGTCTTGCTTGTTAAGGTATTCAATCTGATCCTTCATCATTAGCGTAGAAATGATAACTCCGATAGAGATAAAGAATTGGAAAACCACAAGGCCTTTCCTCATGTTCATACTACCTGGTCCTGTTTTATTAACTCCTTTTAATGCTCTTATGGTAGAGATTGCGGATAGGTAGAAGGCTGGATATAGCCCTGAGGAAATACCTATGAGAATCGTAATGCCTAAAGCACCTAAAGTAAGTGTCAGGTCACCTATTGGATCAAAAACCAGTGTTTTACCTAACAGATTCTCTAAGCCCACTCCATTGACCAAAAGGGCCACTATTCCAAAAGATAGTAAGAGAGAAACCAGAGCAATGATGATGGATTCACTCAAAAACTGAGTAACCAGGCTGCCCTTTGTTGAACCGAGTACTTTTCGAATACCAACTTCTTTTGAACGACTACTGGAACGAGCCGAAGCCAGGTTCATGTAGTTGATAGACGCAAGAAGTAAAATGAATATACCAATGGCAGTAAAAACATAAGTGTAGTTTTTGTTTCCAGTTGGTAAATCAAATTGAGGCGGATTATTACTGAAGTGCATTTCGGCAATAGGGGTAAAGGCTGGTTCAAATGCTAAATCCAACTGTGCCTGTTGCAGGAAGGGTGCCATGTGCTTGTCGTAGAATCTGGAAAACTGATCTAAAACACTTTGTGCTCCTTTAGGCTCTTTAAAAAGTAAGAATACAAAATCAGTGGGTTGCCAAAGGCCACCTTGCTGTTTTTGTAAGGCAAGTAACTCTTTGTTTGTTTCAAGAGTTGCATAAGACATCAGACCGTCAATCCCGATATGTACGTTTTCAGGTAAATCTTTCATGATTCCGTTAACCTGAAAGTTTCCAGTCTGTGTTTCAAGTATTTCACCGATTGGATCTCTGTCTCCGAAATGCTTCTTTGCTAAGCTTTCAGTTAGAATAATAGTGTTTGGGTTGTCCAGAATTGTCTCTGGGTCCCCAATCAACAGTTCATAATCGAAGACTGAGAAAGTAGATGAATCGGCATAGAAAAGGCCATTTTCATAAAAGCTTTTATCTCCATACTTAAACAATGTCTTACCGGCAGGGCGCATTCTTACATAGTTTTCTATCTCGTTGTATTCTTGTTGAAGTGCAAATGGAAGAAACTGAGAAGTAATAGAGTAGTTGTCAGCTTTTCCGCTCACAATGTAGGTGGAAGTAACCCGAAAGATACGCTCATGTTTGCTATGCATCTTGTCATAGCTCAAATCGCTCTGAATGTACAGAAATAGTATAGTTGCTACAGCAAGCCCTACGGCAAGCCCTAAAATATTGAGAAGTGAGTAGAACTTGTTTTTGAGTAATACTCTGACAGCGAGTGTAAAGTTTTTCATGGTGATGATTTTGAGTTCTGGTAATGTAAAAGTCTGAAGAATAGTGCACCTGGTTCAATGAAAGATGAGGAGCGATCCAAAACACCCTCTATGTGGAAAAGATTTCGGCTGAGTGGAATGGAGGTTTTACAAAAAAAAGCAACCAAACTGTAACGAATTTCTATTTCAAGAGTCGTATAAATAGTAGCAATACTTTAGTCTGATGAGTGAGTATATGTATGCTGCCTTGATATTTAATGAAAATGATTTAGCTTGCAATTATATTTTTTACAAAATAGTAAAATATGAAAGGCACCTATCTTGGAGAGTTTGAGGAACTCGTACTTCTGACCATAGCCATGCTTGAAGATGAAGGGTATGGAATCTCTGTAAAACAAGAAGTAGAAAAGAGAACTAACCGTACAATCAATCTGAGCGCAATTCATTCCACACTTTATCGATTAGAGAAAAAGGGGTTTTTGAATTCAAGATTGGGAGAGGCAACCAAGGTAAGAGGAGGTAAGCGTAAGAGAATCTTTTTCATTACTCCATTTGGAGTGAAAAGTCTGAAGGAAGCTAAGTCACTCAGAGAAGAGATTTGGAACTCAATACCTGGATATGTCTTACAACAATGAAATGTTTAAACCACCCAAATTTGCCAGATGGTTTTTAAGGCGATTTTGTGCTGAAAGGTGGTTGGAAGAAATTGAAGGAGATTTAGAAGAGGAGTTTATGCTTAATGCCAATGAAAAAGGGATTGGCAAGGCTCGAAGAGTATACTTCTGGACTGTTCTTAAGTCCTTCAGGTTCTACTTATTGGCAGAAAAATTTAAATCAGGTCATAATAAAAACAAAAGTGTCATGTTCTCAAACTATTTAAAAATTACACTTAGGGCCCTTATGAAGAATAAGGTCTATTCTTTAATCAATATTTCTGGTTTGGCCATTGGTATTGCAGGAGCTCTACTCATTTTTCATTATGTGAGCTACGAAACCAGTTATGAAAAATTTATCAAAGATTCAGAGGATATCTATCGGGTAAGTCTTCAGTTGGAGCAAAATGGGGAACAGGTATATCACAGTGCTGAAAATTACCCTCCTGCAGGACCAGATATGGTTAATGACTTTCCTGAAGTAATTGATTGGGCGCACCTGTATAACATGGGGTCCAAAAACAATGTGGTGATTACTTATGAGGAAGGTCAGGGGCAGCCTGTTAAGTTTAAGCATCGCAAATTTCTTTATGCTAGTGCCAGTGTTTTACCATTGTTGTCTGTGGAAATGATTTCAGGAGATGCTGAAAAAGCCCTTTCTGAACCATTTACTATTGTAATTTCCGAAAGTACTGCCAAGAAGTACTTTGGTGACGAGCCTGCAATGGGTAAACGCCTAAGGCTACGCGATGATGACTTTAATAATGAAAACTGCGCGGTTACAGGTGTTTTCAAAGATAGGCCTTCTAACACCCATTTGAAGTTTGACGTATTGATTTCTACTCCTACTATCTATGGAAGGTACGATCGTGCAATGGAGAGGTATAAAACGGGTTATGTCAGAAAGGACTTCTATACCTATATTAAAGTACGTCCTAATACCGATATTGCTGCTTTGGAAGCTAAGTTTCCGGCTATGCTGGACAAGTACATGCCTCAGTTGAAAGACAGAAATGCAAAACACACATTTCACTTACAGCCAATCGAAGACATACACCTGACTTCTAAATTAGCGGATGAAGCTGAGCAAAACGGAAATTCAGAACCAATTACTTTCCTTTCAATTATTGCTGTTTTTATAGTGATTATAGCCTGGGTTAATTATATAAACCTGGCTACGTCAAGGTCACTGGATAGGGCGAGAGAAGTTGGAATCAGAAAAGTACTGGGTTCGCTTAGAGGGCAATTGATTCGACAATTCCTATTTGAATCCGTTACGGTCAATTTCTTTGCCATACTATTGTCCTTTGGAATAGTTGCCTTGGCTATGCCATCCTTTTATCAGATCAGTGGAATTCCGGAAGGAGTGTCAATATGGAGTAATCAATTAATGTGGATACTACTATCAGTGATTTTTGTCTTTGGCTCATTGGTCTCAGGCTTTTATCCAGCCATTGTACTTTCATCTTTCAAGCCAGTGAGTACTTTGAAAGGTAAATTCCGAAATTCCGGATCAGGTGTATTCCTAAGAAAGGGACTGGTAATCTTTCAGTTTGCAACCTCTGCAGCACTCATCGTAGGAACGCTAACAGTTTCCAAGCAAATGAACTACATGCAATCTGCTGACCTTGGTTTTGACCTGGAACAAACAATAGTAGTAGAAAGGGCTGCCATTGCTGATACGACCAGAGGGGGAAGAAACAGACAGATTACAACTTTTCAGGAACAACTTAGAAAGCAGGCTGGTGTAGTAGCCGTTGCCAGTAGTGGGATGGTGCCTGGGAAGAAGTTGAGGTTCCAGGGGGATGTGAGAGGATATCACCAACCTCAAGGAGAGGTTCACCCGATGGATATTACTGGTGGTGATTACGACTTGATTGAAACGCTGGGAATGAAAATTATTGCCGGAAGAAACTTTTCACGTGATTTTCCCAGCGACCCTGATACTTCAGTTTTGGTTACTCGCTCGGCAGTATCGCTACTTGGATTTGAGAACCCGGAAGATATCATTAATAAAACAGTAGTGTTGGAAAGCTTTGGAGATGCAGGAATCGTAGTTGGTGTTGTAGAAGACTATAACCATGAATCTCTCAGGGTAAAAGCTGCTCCTTCAGCATTTTCTCTAAACCCATTCTGGGCCGAATATTTTCTGATACGAGTGGAAGAAAAGTCTATCCCTCAGGCTCTGGAGGCAATTGAAATGGAATGGAATGCTGTGTTCCCTGGTAATCCTTTTGACTACTTCTTCCTCGATGAATTCTACAATTATCAATACAGGTCTGAGCAGCAGTTTGAATCAATGTTCTCTATATTTTCTGTGTTGGCGATCATTATTGGTTGTTTAGGTTTGTTTGGTTTATCTGCTTTTACAGCAATGCAGAAAACCAAAGAGATAGGAGTGAGGAAAGTACTGGGTGCTTCGGTCAAAGGAGTTTTCTATATGCTTTCCAGAGAGTTTATGATATTGATTCTTGTAGCAAACATTATAGCCTGGCCAATCATTTACTTTGTTATGAATAGTTGGTTGCAAGGTTTTGAGTATAGAACTTCTTTAGATCCACTAGTATTCGGTATTGCCTTGGTGATTGTCTTAATGGTTGCCTTAATTACCATAAGTTTTCAAACCATCAAATCTGCAAAGCAGAACCCGGTTGAGGCCTTAAGGTATGAGTAGACAATATTTGCACTTTACGGTGTTGTTACTAAAAAAGACTGCTTGAAAGGGCAGTCTTTTTATTTGAATGCAGTCTTACTTTGAATTGGTATAATGAGAGTCTCGTATATCAACAATACATTTCTACTAGACAATTACTCCCTGTACTTAAACCAGTTTGCAAATCTCAGGAAAACCTGAATTACCTTCTGTTTGAAGATGCCTGCCTCTTCATTTGCTAATTCATGACTTTTATCGGTGAAAAATATAGTTTGATCATATGATATCATAGGACTGTATTAAAATATGTATAATGCATTAATTGTTATTAAATTTCATATTTGGAATGCAAAAGAACATCGAAAATAAGAAATACCTCTGGTCATGTTGTTTGGTGGTAATATTGTTAATGATCGGATGTCAGCAAAGTATAGATGAAATACCTGCATCTATACTTTCTAAGGAATTAAATCAGAAAACAGAAAAAAAAACTTTTCTTAATAGAATTAAAGAGCTTCTTGATACTGATGATGTTGGTGATCAAATTGCTGAACCCCTCGGATATCTGCATTTTGAAGATATTGCATACTTTAAATCAGAATTTGATGAAAATGTAGCTTTTATTCCTATTTA
Organism: uncultured Roseivirga sp.; assembly: GCA_947493005.1. Classification (GTDB taxonomy): domain Bacteria; phylum Bacteroidota; class Bacteroidia; order Cytophagales; family Cyclobacteriaceae; genus Roseivirga. Next base: position 744,220 of record CANLOY010000003.1, on the reverse strand, counting down.
TACCGATAAAAGTGAGCACACTGAGGGCATAATCATAGCTACTGAAAACGATAATATACTTAAGTTTGGAATGATTGTCAGAGGAAGCCTTCAAAACCTTCCCAGACCAACAGAACAGGAAATACCTGGTATAGCTATGCTTGCCCAACTTTTTGTTGTTCTGGACTATAGGATTTTTGGCATTGATCAAGACAATGATTTCTCAGATATTATTGGTGCTGTCAATGATTACTCTGGTGCGGTTAATTCAACGATATCGACAGATGGTACAGATACAAGTTCGCCAATGGGCTTTGTACAAGTAGAAGATGGTGTAATATGCACCTACACCAACAAAGATGGAGATGAAGAAGGTGTTGAAAATTGCTGGAGCACATATCACTGGGAATATGTTCCTTCAACCCCGGTTGTTATGGACTGGGGACGTTCCGGAGGCGGTGGTAGTGGTGGCTCAAGCCCCAGAAATACCAATATAGACCCTAAAAAGCCATGCAAAGAAAATCCAATCAAAAATCCCGAAATTGCACCGCAAAAAAACTCAGGAGTTAAAGGAGGACGGTTTGGTCCAGATGTCAGAAAACACAAAGATGGAAGTAATAAAAAACATGATGGTCTGGATTTAAAGAATGATTTAGGGGACAACGTCTATTCTATGTATTCTGGTACTGTACTCAATAGTGGGTATCAGGCTGAAGGATGGGGTTACTGGACAATAATAAAATCCGTAGTCAATGGTAAAACAGTAATGGTGCTCTATGCACACTTGGCTACCCAACCTCCAAAAACTGGCAGGGTATCTGCTGGTAAAATACTAGGGAGAGCAGGTGATTCAGGGAATTTGAAGACGGCTAAAGGTGATGGTGCTGTACAGCATTTGCATATAGAAGTAAGAGAAGGTCCTCATTGGGGATCGGCTACTAAAAAGAATCCTGAGGAGTATATTAAAACTAAATTTGATAACAACGGTAATGCAATAGCATCCACTAAATGTTAAATATGAAAAAGATATTAATTCCATTAGTCCTGATATTAATCACAGTCAACATCAGTAGAGCACAAAGTAATATTTCAGGCATTTTAAGTCTTGAGGATGATAAAACCATTCAAGTAATCAATTCTCAATCTTCTCAAAATCTGAGTTTGGACAAAATCTATAACCAACCTGTTAATGGTAGTTGGTCCCAGTTGGCTGTTTTAGGTGCTGGTCTGCCTTCCTGCACTACCGATGAGTTTGTAGGAACTGAGTGCTTTGTCAGAAAGTCAGGGGTTGAAATATATTATAGCAATCAATTAGGTGAATTTAAGTTGGGACGTTTAACCATTACCAATGCTGATTTTGTTTTTAAGATAAAGGGGCATATAATTAAGGTGGGAGACCATGTCTCGAAATTAATGCCTGTGCACCCAGATGCTTATAGCAAAAGACATAAACTCAAATCACAAAGATGGCCTAATACCAGTCAGGTATTACTCCATTACCAGTATGGTGATGCTTCTCTTTCTTTCGAATACAATACCACTACCAATATTATTACTAAAATAGAGTGGCATCAGTCTTTGGTTTAAGAGTTTCCATTAATATTCTCATTAAAAGCCAAGAAGGCAGGTTTTTTTACATAAACCACTAATTAGTTGAGGCTGTATTGTGGTAAAAAAAGGTAAGCTAATTAACAGCTTACCTTTTTTTATACTTTCTATTTCCTTTATAAGGTTTCCTTTTGCCTCCACCGGAATATTTTTTTGGGTTGTATTCGGGGCCATCTCCGATTGATGCAGGCATGGGCACTTTTCTCACTTCCTTTTCAATGAGCTGCTCAATCTTCTGGAAGTTTTCCTGATCTTCTTCATTGATGAAGGTTACTGCTTCACCTTCAGAGGAAGCACGAGCGGTTCTTCCTATTCTGTGCACATAGTCTGCAGCGTCACCTGGTACATCATAATTAATCACCATATCGATGTTATCGACATCAATTCCACGCGAGATCACATCAGTGGCTACAATGATTGGTAGCTGCTTATTTTTAAATTCTCTAAGGATATCTTCTCTGGCAGTTTGCTCCAGGTCACTGGAGATTCCTTTAGCTTCAAATCCTTCTTTCTGAAGTGCTCTTGTAATGTCTCTTACTTTGGTTTTTCTGGAAGTAAAAATGACAAGGCTTGGAATGTCATTATACCTTAAAAGATGTTTCACCAAATCTATTTTCTGCGCATCGTAAGCCAGGAATGCTACTTGAGTAATTTTTTCAGAAGGCTTAGAAATGGAGATGTTGATTTCTTCGGGGTCTTGTAAAATGGCTTTGGCCATTTTTCTGATCTTTGGAGCCATAGTAGCAGAGAACAATAGGTTCTGGCGCTCCTTTGGCAAGTGACCAATGATTTTCATAATGTCATCATGAAAGCCCATGTCCAGCATTCTGTCGGCTTCATCCAGGACAAGGTGCTGCAGCTGGTCTACTTTTACATATCCCAGGTTGAGGTGAGATATTAGTTTACCTGGAGTTCCAATTACGATATGCGTTCCCTTAGCCAGTGCATTCTTTTCTCTGGCGAAGTCGGCACCATCTCCACCTCCATATACTGGGAGTGAAGTGACTCCGCTAAAGTAACCCAAACCTTCTAGTTGCTGATCAATCTGTACTGCCAATTCACGAGTTGGACAGATAATCATAGTATTGATATGTTCATCAGAAATATCGTTGGCTGCAATTTTGTGCATTAATGGTAATAGAAAGGCCGCAGTCTTTCCTGTACCTGTTTGAGCGCAACCAATAATGTCCTTGTTGTCAATGATTAAGGGAATAGCAGCCTCCTGAATAGGTGTTGGTTTCTCGAAGCCCATAGCATCCAATCCGGATAGCACGTCTTCATGTAATTTGAGTTCTGAAAAAGTCAAAGTCTGAACTATATTGAGATATGATTTGTATTGCTATTAATTAGCAATTGGAAATATACTAAGATACATTGTTTCAACAATATAAGTGATCTAAAATGAAGAAGGCCATTTTTAAGACAAATATTAATTGTGGAGGTTGTATTGCAACGGTAACTCCCTTTTTGGAAAAGGTTGAGACTGTATCTGACTGGAGTGTCGATACTGAATCGAAGAAGAAATTACTGACCGTTCAGGGAGAAGCAATTGACAAAACGGAGGTAATAAATGCAGTTAAGGAAGCTGGGTTTGAAATAAAAGAGAAGAAAGGGTTGTTCTCTTTCTGATTATCTTTTTCTCCAGAAGTGTGGAGAAAGCAACATCAATACTGTAAATAGCTCTAACCTACCGAGGAGCATTAAGGCCGAAAGTAACCACTTTCCTGCGGTCGGCATTCCAGAAAAGTTATCTACAGGCCCTACATCACCAATTCCTGGCCCTACATTGCCCAAAGAAGTGGCTACAGCACCGAATGCAGTATCGAAGTCCACATTCATAGAAGAAAGCAGAATAACGCCTACCAGAAACACTAGAATGTAGATCATTATAAATGCAAGTACATTATATACAATGCTTTGCTCAATTGCTTTTCCACTTAATCTTACAGGCATAATGGCCGATGGATGCAGCTGTCTTTTCAATTCAAGAAAAGAGTTTTTGAAAAGTACAATGTGCCTGATCACTTTTACTCCCCCAGCCGTGGAGCCCGCAGATCCGCCTACAAAGAGCAAGGCAAAAAAGAGTACTGAAAGAAATGGCGCCCAAGATGTATAGTCAGCAGAAACAAAACCGGTGGTAGTAACTAATGAGACTACCTGAAAAAGAGCATCACGGAAAGATTTTTCAAAAGCCTGATCTTTTACAAAGAACAGCGTTACGGTCACAATAATGGTAATACCAATAATAAAGGAGGTGTAAACAATGAACTCCTCATTTTTTATGATCTTTTTGAAGTTTCGTTTTAAGGCAAAATAGGTGAGGGTAAAACTGGTTCCTGCCAGAAACATAAAAAAGATAACGATGTACTGAATCGTTGGATCGGCAAATTGGAGACTATCATTTTTAGTGGAAAAACCACCAGTTGCCATTGTGGTAAGCGAGTGGTTGATAGAATCGAATGGACTCATACCCGCGAAGTATAATGCAATGGCTTCAGCAAGTGTTAACCCAACATAGAGAAACCACAACCTCTTTGCTGTTTCCTGAATTCTTGGTTGTAGTTTATCCGGGGTAATTCCCGGGGCTTCTGCTACAAATAGCTGCATACCGCCAATACCTAAGAAGGGAAGGATGGCAAGGGCGAGTACAATAATTCCCATTCCACCTATCCACTGGGTTAAGCTACGCCAGAACAAAATGCCATTAGGAACGGCTACAATGTCAGTTAGAATAGAAGCACCTGTGGTGGTGTAACCAGAAATAGTTTCGAAAAATGCGTTACTGAAATTAGGTATTGCACCACTGATGATATAGGGCAGTGCTCCAAAGATGGACATGAAAATCCAGCCAGAGGTTACAATCAGGTACCCGTCCTTTTTCTTTAATTCTTTACTCTTTTTGTTTCGTGTGGTATATCGTAGAAGAAAACCAACTCCCAGTGTGATTAAGCTTGAGGTTAGTATGGCAACCCAGTCGCTTTCTTTAAAGTAAAACGAAACTGGAAGGCAGAGTGCCATAAAGCCACCATTGATCAGGAGAAGTATCCCCAGAATATCGCCAATAACTTTTAGGTTAAACCTCATATAAATGCTTTAGATGAAGTAGTCTTCAACTTTCTTTATGCACTCAATTTTTGATAATACTACAACTCTATCCTTTGGTTGGAATCTAAAGTTCCCAGGAGTTGTTAAACCTTTACCATCTCTGATTACACCTCCGATAATCGCTGATTTAGGGAATTGTAAATTTCTTAATTCCTGATGAGTGATCTTTGAGTTATCCTGTACTTCAAACTCAAGAATTTCTGCATCTACGCCATGAATACTGGCAATTGATACAATTTCACCCTGTCGAATATGTCGGAATATAAAGTTTGCCGCGATTAGCTTTTTGTTAATCATGGTGTCTACACCAATACTTTGAGAAAGGTGTATATAGTCCATGTTTTCAACCATTGCAATGGTCTTCTTTACGCCCATTTTCTTGGCAACAAGGCAAGAAATGATGTTGGTTTCGGAATCACCGGTAACTGCTATGAAAGCATCCATGTCATTAATGCTTTCTTCTTCAAGCAAATCAACATTTCTACCATCTCCATTAATTACCATGGCATCTGGTAATTGATCGGCTAGTTCAAAACACTTTTGAGGGTCTCTTTCAATGAGTCTTACATTGTATCGCGGGCTTAGAATTCTGGCAGCATGAAAACCAACTCTTGAACCTCCCAGTATCATAATGCTCTTCACACCTTCTTTTTTCTTTCCTGCCAGAAAGAGCAGCTTTTCAACCCCTTCGGGCTGAGCTATAAAATAGGCATGGTCGTTTTCCTGAAAACAGGTGTCTCCATAAGGAATAATGGTTTCATTATCTCTCAAAATGGCCACAGTCATAAATGACTGATCAGGGTTGATCTTTGCTACCTCCAGCATTGATTTACCCTTCAGTGGACTTTTAGCATTGATATTAACACCTATCATTTGCAAAAGTCCCTTTTCAAATTCAAAGCTATCGGTAACGGCTACTTCTTTTAGTAACCTTTTAATCTCTTTAGCTGCTAGTGATTCGGGAGAAATAACATCATCTATTCCTAGGTGCTTAAGGTTTAGCTTATCTTTTTGATAGATAAACTCTGTATTAGAAATGCGGGCAATAGTACGTTTGGCACCTAAATGCTTAGCTATTATTGCAGTTGCAATATTGGATTCTTCGGAAGAAGTAACGGCAATTAAAAGGTCTGCATCTGCCACACCTGCTTCTTCTAATACGGCATAAGAAGTAGATGTGCCTTTAATAGTAGCAGCATCTATAGTATTTCCTGCCTGTTTTAATTTATCAGGTGCCTTGTCAATAAGCACAATATCTTGTCCTTCCTGACATAATAATTTAGCCAAATGAAACCCTACATTTCCAACTCCCGCAATGATTACTCTCATCTGATTCCTCTTGTAAAGTCCGCCAATTTAAAAATAATAATGAATTGATGGTGACATTAATCTCGATTCCTGATAAAACGTTTACACTGGTTTATCTGTATTTGACCACCCGGATTTTAAATGTAAATCTCTTTGAGGGTAAGGAATTTCGATATTGTGTTCCTTGAACGTCTCAAATATTTGATAGTAAAGTTGACTTTTTAAGATGATTGGTCGGTCGATATAGGTATTGGTCCAAACCATCAGGTCAAAGTCCAGAGAGCTTTCTCCATAACCTATAAATAGTACATCTGGTTTTGGTCTTTTTAAAATGTCAGAATGATTCTCGGCTACTTCTAAAAGCAGTTTCTTTATTACCGAAGGGTCTTCTTTATATGAAACACCAACCGGAACATGAAAACGAATTCTTCTATCATTGTGACTCCAGTTGATCACCTGCTTATTGATTAAGTCCGAATTAGGAATGATAATCGAAATGTTATCATTGGTGTTAACCGTTGTAGCCCTGGATGAAACTTTTACTACATCTCCGGATACATTGCCTACTTCAATACGATCACCCACTTTGATGGGTCTTTCAAAAAGGATAATCAGGCCTGAAATAAAGTTATTGGCTATGTTTTGCATACCAAAACCTATACCCACGCCCAATGCACCGGCCAGCACATTAAGTGAACCCAGGTTGATTCCTGAACTCTGAATTATAATAAAAGCACCAAGTACTATAAAGAAATACTGAATAATGGTGCCGATGGATTGACTAACACCAATGTCTTCCGAGTATTTCGACAGTATCTGTTTAACAAAAATGGATTTCAACTTTCCTGAAAGGAAAACCAGCAATACGATTAAAAGTGTTAATCGGAAAAAGTCGAATAACTTGACCGGATTTTCCTGATCGCTGATAATGGTCGGATTAAGATCTGATTCTCCATCCAGACCAATGGCTGATAGAACCAGAACTAAACCAATGGCAAGAATCACATATTTAGTAGTGTTGCCAATTGAAAGTACGGTCTTGCGATCTTCTACATACCTTGGTAGTATCCTATTGATTAGCGTGGCACGAACTATATTCCCGATAATGTTGAATAGAATCAGTACAATAATGGGGATTACTATTTCACTAACTGAAAAAGGAATCTCTACATCAAGAATGTAAATTTTCTCTCCCAGAATAGGGATGTGACTGTTGATATAGTTGATCAGGCGATCATAAATATCCATACGCCAATATAGTTATCTTTTAAGATTTAGGAAGCAAAATGGAAGAGTCTCCGTAGCTCAAAAACCTATAATTATTATTAAGTGCATAGTTATATACTTTTTGCCAGTCATTGCCAATAAATGCTGATACTAGTAATAACAAAGTACTTCCCGGTTGATGAAAGTTAGTGATCAGCCCATCGCAAACCCTGAATTGATATCCTGGCATTATGAAAATCTCGGTTCTACCAGTTAGTTTATCTAATGAATGGGACTGCATCCAGTTTAAAATACTTTGAAATGCTTCTTTCCTCGTAGGCAGTGTTTGGGAATCATTGTATATCTCCAGCTTTTCAATGGAGAATGAATTATTTCCATTTTGAAGCCTTACACCAAACCAATATAGACTCTCTAAAGATCTCATTGAAGTAGTTCCGACAGCAATGATTTTTTTGGCTTCTACAATTTCTTCAATGCTTTGAATATCAACCTCAATTTGTTCTGAGTGCATAGGATGATCCCGGGCATCATCAACTTTAATGGGTTGAAATGTGCCAGCACTTACATGTAAGGTTAAGAATGACTCTTTTACTCCTTTTTGTTTTAGTTCTTCAAGAATGTCATCGGTAAAGTGAAGACCCGCGGTTGGTGCGGCTACAGCACCCTCTTCAGAGGAGTATACTGTTTGGTATCTCGGTTTGTCCTCAGGTTCGGCTTCTCTGTTTAAGTAGGGTGGAAGAGGAACTTCTCCAACTAGTTCTATTACCTCTGCAAAAGAATAATCCGCATCGTCCCACTCAAAACAGATGTGCTTGTTATCACGGTCAACAATACTGGCTTTAAGGTTGATGGTTGTGCCTTGATCGCTGAGTTTATGTACTAATACATTTTCATCTTTCCATTTTCTCAAGTTCCCTACCATGCATTTCCATGTTACCCTTTGAGTGGCTTCCATTACAGTACTGATAATATTGGAGGGAAGAATAGGTTGGAGCAGAAAGATTTCGATTTGGGCACCAGTTTCCTTAAAAAAGAATAAGCGAGCCGGAATTACCCTGGTATTGTTAAAGAACAGCGTGCTATTGCTATCAATAAACTGCGAAACATCTTTGAAGACTGCATCAGAGATATGTCCATTCTGGTAAACAAGCAGTTTAGATGCATCCCTGTTTGCCATTGGGTGCTTGGCAATTTTTTCGTCAGGAAGCTGATAATTTATTACCTCTAAATCAGGTGAATCAGGTACACTCATATTCGGTGGGCAAGTTAAATCGAAATACTCAATTTATCCGCTTTAAAGACCGTTAAACATTTTTTTTGGTTCAAATGCAACTTTTTCAAGACTGCAAATCGAACAAATGTGTACGGGTTTATGCACGAAAACGAACATGGTTCAAGTATGACAAAATTTAATTTGGATGTAATGTGTTGTTTATCAGTTGTTTATGTTTTTTGGCACAAGGATTGACAAATAGTTGGCAGGTCAAAAACAACGGTCAATTTTAATAGGTCAAATATTTCCGTCAAACGAGACGGAACTCAAAATATCAACAACATGAAAACTGTAAGTAAAAAAAATATTTCAGCGCTTTTAGCGCTTCTTCTGGCAGGCACGATTTTCACTTCTGCCAAGTCAAATTCAATAGCAAATTTATCGGAGTCTCCTGCGTTAGCAGATGCTCATTTTACAGAGTATGTAGATGAGTATGTGGACGAATATTTCGAAGAAATCGAAGGAGAAGAATTAGTAGAGGGAGAGGAACTCGTTAAGGTTTATGACGATAACAACGAGTTGCTTGTTTCAGGAATAAGATCAGAACTAGATGAAGAGGAACTTCAGATTCTGAGACAAGCTGATTTGCTTATTGAACAATCAGGTACAGAATATTATCAATTGAATAATTAGTTAGTAGTTTTAGTTTAAGGTTGATTAAGGCGATTTCGAACGGAGATCGCCTTTTCGCATTTTATAGATCTTCCTGACTAATTAGCATAAACTTTAGCTCATCTCCAGGTTTCATTTGAGCAACAATACTTAAATCTTCAGTAACCACATTTGCAATTCTTGGGTACCCTCCGGTAGTTTGTGCATCTGCCAATAATATAATGGGATTTCCTGCACTTGTGATTTGTACGGTTCCAGTCACAATACCCGATGAAATTTCTTCTCTTTTTGGAGAGTAATTAACTAGTTCGCCATTCAATCTGTATCCCATACGGTTTGACTCATTACCTACTGTAAATATTTTGTTGAAAAAATCTTCGATTTGAGGTAGGTCGAACAGCTCAAATTCAGGTCCTGTAACTACTCTTATGATGTAACAATATGAATAAATCGGCCTTTTAGATAGGGGATATTCCTTAACATCTATTGGTAGGTTAGACTTAACAGAAAGTGAATCGCCATCTTTTAGTTGGGAATGATTGTCCAAGATAGAGGATGAACTGTAGCTTTCCAGCCACTTTGTGGTTTCCCATTCACCACCTATACTTATATATGCCCTGCACCCTGTTTTTGCATTATGAAATACTAACTCATCACCTGAGTTAATATTAACAGTTTTATATGAGTCAGTGTGTTGGCCATTGAGTTCTGGAGTCATATCGGCTCCGGTGATTGCAATTTGCCCTTTGCCCTGAAAAGATATTTTGGGCCCAATCATGGTGATTTCGAGGACAGGGGTGTTTGGAGAATTGCCAACCAGCATGTTGGCAGTTTGCATGGCTTCTTTATCGAGGGCACCGCCTATAGGGATTCCCAGATCTTGAACTCCAAATCGACCTTCGTCTTGAATAGAAGTATGGAAGCCGGCTTTGTTCAATATGAGTTTTAAGTTGTCACTCATCTATAGTTTCCATTTCAAAAATCCCAGTTTCAATTTTTAATTTGATGATTTTAAACTCATCCTTTTCAACTGCTCGAAAGCGTACAAGGTCACCAGGTTTTAACAAGCTCATCTTTAACCTGTCGGGATTAAACATTTCAAGTGGTGTTTGTCCTATGAGTTGCCATCCACCGGGAGCATCAGTAGGGTAAATACCGGTTTGTCTGCCAGCCAAACCTATAGATCCTTTTGGTACTCTTACTCTTGGTGTTTGTTTCCTGTTGCACCAAAGCTTTTCTGGTAAACTCCCCATGTAAGCAAAGCCAGCTACAAAACCCAACATGTATACCCTGTAAGTATGACTGGTATGCAACTGTATGACCTCATCCAGACTGAGCCCAGATTGAGTACTCACTTCATCTAGGTCTGGTCCAAACTCTTTGTCATAACAAGCTGGGATTACATAGCTTGTTTGATCTCCATTATATGATAACAGCTGCTGATTATTTATGATGTCTTGCACAAATGAAGTAGCCTCGGTTAGACTCCATATCGTTTTATTAACACCTATGGTTAAAGAGTTAAATGCCGGTATAAGAGAGTTGAAACCGTCAGACTTCTCTAAAACATGAAACAAGGAAATTACCTTTTGGTTAACCTCTTCTGAGATAATATTCTCAAAAGTGACGAGCAGGGCACTATCTCCAAAAGGTTGAATTCGCATATTAGAATGCCTTTTTTTCTATTCCATTCTCTGAAAGCAATTCATCAATTCTTTGTAAAATACCTACCGCTTCTGGGTTGTCTCCATGTATACAAAAGCTATTGGCTTTTATCGAAACTGAATTTCCTTCCAAACTGTAAGCTACGCTTTTTGTGGTAATTGACAGTACTTGCTCGGCCGCAACGTTAGCATCTTTGATAACAGAATTATTCAATGATCTCGATCTGAGTTTACCATTTGTCTCATATCTTCTATCCGCAAATGCTTCTGGGATATATTGCATTCCTAAATCAGATAATATTTCTTCAACATGACTGCCAGCTAGTCCCATCACTTTTAATTCAGGGTTTATGCTCTTAATTGCTTTATAGACTGTTTTGGCAACAGTTGGGTTGCTTGCGATTTCATTATATAGTGCTCCATGTGGTTTAACGTAATTGAGTGAGCCACCCGCACTGGTCACCATACCCTGAAGGGCAGATACCTGATATTTGATAAATGAAGCAAGTTCTTCTTGTGGCATTGGAAGTACCCTACGTCCAAACCCCTGCAAATCAGGATAGCCAGGGTGAGCTCCTATCTGAACTTTATGTTCCAGAGCCAAATCAATTGTTTTCTCAATATGATAAGGATCACCTGCATGAATACCACAGGCAATATTACAAGAAGTAATGAATGGGAAAATGGCCTTGTCATTACCTATTATGTAATTACCAAAGCTTTCGCCCATGTCGCAATTAATATCTATTGAGTTCATGTTAATCGTTTTGCTATTTACTATCCGGTTGAATGAAGTATACTTCTTGAATTTTGCCATTTACAACTTTATACATGGCAATTACCTCAAAGGGTAGCCTGTCTTTGCTAATAACTACAGATTCCTGATCCATAATTATATTTCCTAAAACCATTCGATTAGTTACAGTACAATAAAGGTCTGGACTATTCTTAAACATACCTTCATAGCTGGCTCTCATTTGGGCCTTGCCGGAAATAATCAATTGACCTGGATGGTTGTAGATTTTAATTGAGTCGCTATAGGGAGCTAGAAAGCCTTCAATATCTTTATTGTTGTAGGCATCTAACTGCTTTTGAATTGGGATAGCCACATTTTCACCTTCTTGTGCAAGGACTAGGGAGCCAATTGTAAGCATACCTATGGTCAGTAGAATTCGAATCTTCATTGCTTTTTTAATCAATGTTAATATTCGAAATCTAAGAAAAATGACTGACTATAGATTTCCGGTATCTATTCTTATGTCATTTGTATAACGATTAGTGCCTCACATATAGAGGGATAGTTAGCCAAACTCTATTATGAAATCAAAGTGTAGCTAGAAAAAGGTGGTTAGTATGTTACTCAATATAATTTTCGTTCTTGAACCACTCATAAGCTTTCTCGATCGCGTCATTCATTCCAAATTCAGGTTCATAACCCAGTTCTTCTTTGGCTTTTGTACCGTCAAGATGCTGCCCACTGGATAGAATAGCAATTGCCGTTGAAGAGAGGGTTGGGGCTTGACCTCTAAAAAGTGCATACTTTGTTTCCTGGATTTTAGAAATGACTTTTGCAAACTTGATTGATAGTATCTTTTCAAGAGGTTTTACTTCCGCTCTTTTACAGATCATCTTGACGAGAAGGTCCGTGCTTGTATTCTCCCCGGTTATTAGATAGCGCTCTCCGAATTGCCCCTTTTCCAGTGCAAGTAATAGTCCTCGACCAGCATCGCCTGCATAAACAACGTTTCTTTTTCCTTTAACATAGGCAGGGATAGTTTGATTGGCAAGGTCAACAATGAGTCTTCCTGTTGTGGGGGCATAATCATACTCACCAAATGTCATGGAAGGTATGCCAATAATTATAGGTAAGCCTGATTTAGCTGCATTCCTCGCCATTTCATCCATCAACCACTTTACCTGAACATATGGAGCTGAATTCTCTGGAGCTTTGGAATAGCTCATCACCTCATCAGCTATTCCATTAGGTGACTTAGGTAAAGCTATTGAGCCTCCAACATAAAGCGCCCTTTTGATCTTTGTTTCTTTAATAGCATCAATAAAGAATAGCATCTGTAATCGTGCTGTCTTAATCTCTGAAGCCAAGGGCTTGGGGAGTGTTGGGTAGTAGGCTGCTGCATTTACTACATAATCCAAGTCTGTAAATGCTTTTATCAGGCTTCCTCTGTCGTTAAGGTCTGCTATTCGGGATTCGAAGGTGAGGTCTTTTATTCTACTTAGATCAGAGTTCTTACGGTGTATGATTACAATATCATATTGCTTAAACATGGCAGCAATTGCAATATGATGTCCAAGCATGCCAGTACCTCCAATAATGCCTAATTTCATGCTTGGAATCTAATGACTAACAGATTGTTTTAACTTTCCGCTTCTGCATATGGATCATGCTCTTCGCTTTCATCCTCGTGCTTTTCCTGATACTCTTCTTTAATATCATCTTTCAGGTTTCCATCCTCATCATAGTCCTCATCATCTTCTATGATTTGTTGTGCTTCTGAAACTGTCATTCTGACTAAGTAATATTTATCCTCAGCTTCAAATGGTAAGGCTGAAATTCTGTTGCCTTCACGGTTATTAAAATGAACCAGGTGTTCTTCAAACCCCAAAGGGTAAGCTAGTTTGATTTGCTCCTGAATACTTTGATCTAATTTGTCAAAATCCTTGATGACTCTTGGTTTGGTGTTAGGTGTAGCCATAAGATGTAAATTTTATTTTAGCACAATTTGAAGCTATTTACGATTCTAAGTTTGTATTTCTGAATCAAGATAAAATGAAGTTTTCAATATCCGTTACCTAATAAGTCGATTTTTTCGTTGGGCAAAGAAAAGTTATTTGCATACGTCATGACGTATTTGTCCTGAAAGGGGGGCTTTTCAGGGGAGACTCCACTAAGAGAGTTCACAAAAGTGTGATTAGAAGCTGTACAACCCAACTTTTTATAAAAGTTAAAAACACTTGTTTGAAACAGGGCGATTGGGAACTCTCCGGAATCTATTAGGTCAAATGCAGATCGAACCAAAATCGCTCCATACCCTAGTCCTCTGTGTTCAGCGTTTATGCAAACCGAAGCTATTCCCAAAATGGTTATTGAAAGAGATTTACTTTTGATAGTACGCGGGAACGATTCAGCATAGCCTATTACAGTATTGTCTTTTGAAATAATATGGCAGGCTTTGGGAGCATTTCTGCTTAGAAAAACAGCCGTAAGCTCACTTTCACTTTTTTCTTTATTTTCGACCTTTGACCATGCCGATGAAATAAGACTTCTGATTGCTTTGACCTGAGACTCTTATAATTCTTCAGGTTTAATAATTTGTACATTCACTCTTAAAGAGGTTGTGCGGTGATTCTGAGCTGCCGTTCCTTATTGTAACGTTCAACACCCAGTTCAATTAAAATATCAATCAGCTCAGAATAGGGTATTCCTGTAGCTTCCCACATTTTTGGGTACATGCTGATATTAGTAAACCCAGGAATGGTGTTGATTTCATTGATAAGTACGTCACCTTCATTGGTTACAAAAAAATCAACTCTAGAGAGACCTTCACATCCCATGGCTTTGTATGCTTTAACCGCAGTTTGCCTAACTAATTCGATATGCTCTTCTGAAATATCTGCAGGTACTAAGGTTGATGAAGCATCTTTATCTACGTACTTAGACTCAAAGTCATAAAAGTCCGTATTCATAATTATTTCACCAGGTAGGGAGGCTTTTGGCTTTTGGTTACCCAAAACAGCACATTCAACTTCTTTACCTTCAATGGTTCTTTCAATCAGGATTTTAGAATCATAAGTAAGCGCTTCTTCCAGTTTCTCGTTGTATTCATCAGCATTGTTGACCTTAAATACACCTACGGAAGAGCCTAGATTGGCAGGCTTTATAAATAGAGGTACACCCAGATCTCTTTCCAAATCTTCGAATGAAGGTTTTTCTTCCGGTGTTGCCAGTGCATAAGGGGTAATACCAATATTAGCATCCCTTAATATCCTTTTAGTCATGTCTTTGTCCATACAGGCTGATGATGCCATTACCCCGCAGCCAACGAAAGCTACATTCATCATTTTCAGATAGCCCTGAATGGTGCCATCTTCACCAAATACACCATGCAAAACCGGGAAGACTACGTCAATTTCCCGAAGTAGTTCTCCTGATGCTGCTGCCACTATTTTAGCACCTTTATTCCCAGGAGACAAGGTTATTGATAACGTGTTTTCTCCGCTTAAGCCCTCTTTCAAAAACCAGTTACCATTGATGTCAATGTGTAATAATGAAATATCATATTTGTCTCTATTGATGTTTTTTAGAATACTTCTTACGGATAGTAATGAGATTTCATGTTCGGTGGATTTTCCTCCGAAGACTATGGCTAGTTTGAGTTTTGGCATGAACTAAAATTAATCTTTGCTTTAAGAACGCTAAGCAAAAGAAAAATTCATATCAATTGAAGTAAAATTTTAATTGTTATTGATGACATTTACAGATCTTATTTGACGTACTGATTGAAAATGTTTGAAGGTGACAGTTTGATTGACTGGGTTGATCGACTGTCTGAAAACGACTTTGTGGTTATTGATGATTTTTTGACTGAACCACTTTTTGAAAAGCTCCGTGCTTTTTTCTTGTCTAAGTTAGTGCAGGAAGATTTTGCTATTGCCGGGGTTGGTACGTTATCCAATCATCAAATCGCCCCAGATATCAGAAAAGACTTCATTTATTGGATCAATAGAGAAGAAGACACCGTAACCAAAGAGGTTTTTTTACTTATTGATAAACTGATTCAGGTATTGAGAGAATACTGCTTTCTGAGTATTTCAGACTCAGAATTTCATCTGGCCCATTATCCAAAGGGAGCCTATTATCATAGACATATTGATCAGTTTAAGGATAGAGGAAACAGGTTGATTTCAGTGATTGTCTACCTAAATGAAAATTGGGATAAAGGTGATGGAGGTGAATTGAAAGTTTATACCAACGATAAAACGCACATAATTGAGCCAATTGGTAAAAGACTAGTGCTCTTTAAAAGTAATGCCGTGCCTCACGAAGTAATGAAAACAAATGTGAGTAGGTATAGTCTGACAGGTTGGTTGCTTAATAAACCAGCAAATGTTGGCTGCTTTGTAGTTTGATATTCAGATTTAATGGGAATTTGTATCTTCCGAGATGAAGTCTAAATTCTGGAATTTCATTTTCTGGTTGGTAATAGCAGCTGCTTTTATTGGACCGGGAACTGTAACAACAGCTGCCTCGGCCGGAGCAAACTATCAATATCAATTGCTCTGGGCATTGTTGTTTTCAACCTTGGCTTGTATTGTTTTACAAGAAGCCGCTGCACGTGTATCCATTGCAACAGGTGATGGCCTGGGAGGTGTTATAAAGAAGAGGTTTGAGTCAAAAAAGTTGGTTTGGTTTATTGCTATTGCTGTCTTTTTAGGGTGTGCTGCCTACGAAGCTGGTAACATTTTAGGAGCTATTTCAGGGCTGGCTTTGATTGTTACTGGTATACCCAAGGCAGTATTTACAATTATTATCGTTTTGGTTGCAGCAGCAGTATTGTTAATAGGAAAGATAAGCACGGTGGCAAACCTTATGGGGCTAGTTGTGGCAATAATGGGATTTGCCTTTATATATGCTGCCTTTAACATAGAAGTTGACTCTTCAGCGTTTCTCAGTGGTTTGTTGATTCCTGAAATCAATGAAGAAAACGCCTTACTAACACTCGGGTTGGTAGGCACTACAATCGTTCCATATAATATATTTCTAGGGTCTGGTTTGGCCAAAGGGCAAACCATAAAGCAAATGAGGTCGGGAATGATCCCATCTATAATTATAGGAGGTTTAATTTCTATGGCAGTATTGGTAGTGGGGACGGCATTGGAAGGTCAGTTCAGCTTTAGTGGTTTATTTAATACCATGACAGACAGTTATGGGGCTTTTATGGGATTTGTGTTTGCAATTGGCTTGTTTGCCGCTGGCTTTACTTCGAGTATTACAGCGGCTTTGGCGGGTGCAATAACTATTGAGAGTGCCAGTAAAGAGCAGTCAGAAGAGAAGTCCTGGAAATTTCAACGGGTTTGGATTGTTGTTTTGTTAACAGGTCTCGTGTTTGGGGTGATTGATATCAAGCCCGTACCAGTAATTATTCTGGCTCAGGCGGCTAATGGATTTATTTTGCCATTGTTGGCTTTTATTCTTTGGCTAATGGTCAATAATAAAGGGCTTATGAAAAACTATACGAATGGCATGTTACTGAACTTGTTGATGGGCGTAACAGTCTTTGTTACAGCAATTTTAGGCTTTATTAACGTGTTTAAAGCAGCATATGCGGTAACGGGAGAGAGTTTTAGTTTCTCAGGAAATAACAGAGCCATAATTATCAGTCTTGCTTTTTTAGCATTAGCAGGAGGAGTTGTTAAAATTATTGGTGAACGTAAGTCCATTTGAATTGCTTGGATTAAATTTGCGTATGCAAAAAAAGTACTGGCTCTTTTTAGTTTTTGTTATTCTTTACTCATGTGGAGGAAGTGATACTCCTACACCTCCGGATCCAGACCCGGAGACGCTTGATGACTGTCCGGTAACTGTCTCAGATCGGACACTAGATGTAGTAACATGGAACGTTGAAAACTTCCCACAATCTACTTTAACTCCAGAGTTGGTGGAAACAATAATAGAAACTTACAATGTAGACGTTATAGCGCTGCAGGAGATTACTTCTACTAATGAATTCAATGCTCTGGTTGACAGATTACAAGGGTGGCAGGGGTTTGCAACTCAGGTGAATAATAGTAATCTGATGCTCGGGTACCTCTACAAAACAAGTGAGGTAACTGTGTTTGGAACACCTATCAACCTATATCAGGAAGCTACCACCGAAAACAATGATGCTTTTACAGCTTTCCGAAGACCTTATTTAATGCAATTGACGCATACAAACGGTTTGTCAGTTAGTCTGATCAATATTCACTTAAAGTGTTGTAATGGATCTGAAGATAGAAGAAGAAGCGCTTCTGAGTTGATTAAGAGCTATATTGATACTAATCTGCCTAATGATGAAGTAGTAGTGCTAGGCGATTTTAATGACGAGATAGTGGATACTGATAACGTGTTTCAAAACTTTATTGATGATGCTCAAAATTTCAGGTTTAGTACTTTGTCTATAGCGCAGGGCCCTTCTTCAGAGTGGTCATTTCCATCTTTCCCTAGTCATATAGATCAGGTTTTGATTAGCAATGAGTTATTCGATAATGAACTGTCCACTGAAGTGATTAAGATTGATAACTGCTTTTCAAATTATCTGTCTCGTGTTTCAGACCATAGGCCAGTGCTCATAAGATTTAATCCTGACAACTAACAGTTTTTGTATTAACGATTACAACCATTTTGGCACAATGATTGTCAAAGGGGATGTAAACTAATTTGTTATGCAAAAACTCAACGTATTAATCGCAATTTTACTTCTAGGCCTGGGCTCGGTCAAAGCCCAGGATTTTGTAGAGCCATTCACAAACTTTGTTAGCCTGAAAGAATGCTATGTGGTAACCAATGAGGGTGATACTATAGTTGGAATCATGAGAGGAGTCACCCAATCTAAAGGGTACATTACCAGACTATCCCTTACTGATGAATTTGATAAGGTGCATAAGTTTAAAGCTGAGGATGTAAAGAGGTTCGCCATTAAACCAAGTGGCTTTGCTAAAGGACTGAGTGCCTTGGACAAAATCACATCTGTTAGACATGTATTGAAAACCAGAAAGAAAGATATGATCAACAGGGAATGGGTATTCTTTGATGCACAACCAAAACCAAGAAGCAAAAACAAGGTCGCTTTATTGCAACTTTTAAACCCTGGTTTCGATCAGCACATCAAAGTATATGATCACATCAATGGTTCTAAATCTATGCCTATCAAAATCAAGAAAGTGAAGTTAGTAGGAGGTGAAGAAAGAACTTTTTGGGTAGTGAAAGGTGACAGCAAGCCAGAAATTGTAAGAAAAGCATCTTTCAAGAAAAGTTTTGGTAAACTCTTTTCTGATTCATCGGAAGTGGTACGTAATGCGGATAGAAGACCAAAGTTCAAAAACTTTGCAGCTTATATACACGCCTATAATGAATTGAAAGGACAGTCTTTAACTGCGGAAAGGTAGTTAGTATAGAAAACTATTTAAACTAGAAGGTCATCGTTTCAATAGTAGAAACGATGACCTTTTCTTTTATGATTATCTTACTCCGATTTATTTCAGTAATTGCTCAAAAACCTTCTTGACAAACTCTGTAGTGTTGTAAAGGTATTTTAGGTTAACCGTCTCGAAGGTATCAGTAGACTTATGATAATGGGGAGTGGTGTCCTGATTTACATACTCTTCAGTAAGTCCTATTGCAGCAAAACCTTGTCTTCTGAATGAGCTATGATCTGTTGAAGTAACCTTCGATAAGTGTATTGGCATTTTATAGCCATGTTTTTTTGCTACATCCATATAGAGCTCTTTAAGTTCGTCTGTAGGCATTTCTAATTCAATACCCAAATCACCATCATCATCCCACCCCATTTGATCAATGGTATGAGCAGCTATCAGGTCTACGCTCTCTTCTTTCAATTCTTTAGCAAGGGCTTTGCTACCGATAAGTCCTTTTTCTTCCTCATCGAAAAAGACAATCATTACATTGAACTTTCGCTGTTTTAGGGAACTGATATACCTGGCTACTTCATATACGAGCGCAACACCTGTTCCATTGTCATTGGCTCCTGGGCAGTCTCTCACACTATCGTAATGAGCTCCAAGAAGAACCCATTGATTGGTTTTCTTTGTCGCGGGTATTTTCGCTATTACATTGTTGCCAGAACTTCTGTAATTCTCAATATTCACATCCTTTGTAAAGTGGAGGAGTTGTTTTTTTAGATAGTCAGCAGCAATGCTCCGGTTATTCTGTGTGTACCTGTCCGTGAGCTTTGTACCTGAAACAATTTCGGAGTGTCCGGTCAACTTACTCAGTAAATCCTTCTGAGAATCCTGAAAAGAAAAAGAGGAGTGTGCAAAAAGAACACAGGCAAAAAACGTCAGATAGAACTTAGTTTTCATGTGCTAATAGGTTTTGTGTCTGACAAAGCTAACGTTTAATTAAGGCTCGAAAATCTATTTTGATAAAAATGATTTGCTTTAAAAAAATCCTTTTCTACATTTGAAGCACAATGACAGTAACAAACAGATATAACGCTTGGTGGTGGCACGTAACGGAACTCCGATAACGTGAACTAAGTGCTATAGCTAAAAATATAAACCAAAAGCCTGCAGTTCATGCAGGCTTTTTTCGTTTATAGGCATTGAATTAATAGATCCTGAACTCCGGATAAAAGGAATTGAAAGAAATTAAAGAGTTATGACTAAGGTCAAATTAGATACAACATTTAAGAAACTTCTGGCAGACACGGTGACCCCTGTCAGTATATACTTAAAGCTCAGAGATAGGTTTGAGAACCCCATTTTACTGGAAAGTTCAGACTATCATGGAGCAGACAACAGCTTTTCATATATCTGTTGTGAACCAATCGCCAGATTTGAAGTAAAGGATGGGGTTTATAAGCAAAGACTTCCTGGTGAAATGGTTGAAGGAGAGGTTTCAGGAACTGATGTGATGTCTAAACTTGATCAGTTTGTGAATTCATTTGAAGCATCTGAAACTCCTTTCAAGTTTATCAATAATGGGTTGTTTGGATATATAGGGTATGATGCTGTTCAGTACTTCGAAAATATACCAGTAGGAAGTAGTCAACCTGACGAATATGAGATTCCCGATATCCTTTACCATGTGTATCGATATGTAATAGCAATTGACCACTTTAAAAATGAGCTTTACATCTTTGAACATACCCCTGAAGGAGAGAGTCCCAAAGGGCTTTCAGCAATCGAAAACCTTGTTTATAACAAGAATTATCCTTCTTATGAGTTCTCTCCAGCACAGCAAGAAAGCTCCAATTATAACGACTATGAGTTTTTAGATATCATTGAAAAAGGGATTCAGCATTGCTTTAGAGGTGATGTGTTTCAAGTAGTATTATCAAGACGTTTTCAGGATAGTTTTTCGGGCGATGAGTTCAATGTATACAGAGCTTTACGCTCAGTAAATCCTTCACCATATCTTTTCTATTTCGACTATGGCAGCTACAAAATTTTTGGTTCTTCTCCAGAAGCTCAGTTAGTAATCAAAGACCGTAAGGCAACTATTCATCCAATAGCAGGAACTTTTAAGAGAACAGGAAACGATGAAGCAGATGCCGAATTGGCAAAGAAGTTATATGAAGATCCTAAAGAGAATTCGGAACATGTAATGTTGGTAGATCTTGCGCGCAATGATTTAAGCAGGGCAGGATCTAATGTAGTGGTAGATACCTATAAGGAAGTTCAATATTTCTCACATGTTATTCACCTGGTCTCCAAAGTTACCGGAACGTTGAGTGAGGAAATGAATGAAACAAGTATGGTATCAGGAACCTTTCCAGCAGGTACATTGAGTGGTGCTCCCAAAGTAAGAGCCATGCAATTGATAAATGATTACGAAAAAACTAAGAGAGGGTATTATGGAGGGGCAATAGGTTTTATGGGCTTTAATGGAGATTTCAACCATGCCATTATGATAAGATCTTTTTTGAGTAAGAACAACACGCTGTTTTATCAGGCAGGTGCCGGTGTTGTGGCCAAGTCGAACAAGGAGTCAGAACTTCAAGAGGTGAATAATAAGCTGGCTGCTTTGAGAAGCGCAGTGGAGTTAGCAAAGGAAATAAGATGAAAATACTAGTACTAGATAACTACGATTCGTTTACCTACAATCTTGTTCATTATCTAAGGGAGCTTGGGTTTGGTGCAAATATGGACATTTTCAGAAATGACCAGGTGCATATTGATGAAGTTGAGCAGTATGACAAGATACTACTTTCGCCAGGCCCGGGAATCCCTGAAGAAGCTGGGATAATGCCCGAGCTTATCATAAGGTATGGTGCGCATAAAAGTATTCTGGGAGTATGTCTTGGGCATCAGGCAATTGCGGAGGCTTATGGAGCAGAACTGTTTAACATGCCAGAAGTGTTGCACGGTGTCTCTAGTAAAGTCAACGTGGTTAAGGAAGGAGATAGGCTTTTTAGAGACATACCGGAAGAATATAAAATCTGCCATTACCATAGTTGGAACGTGAATAAAGAAAAGTTGGGTAGTGAGATTGAAATCACCGCAGTTGATGAGTTTGGAGAGGTGATGGCCATTAGTCATAAGAAGTATGATGTGAAGGGAGTTCAATTTCATCCTGAATCAATAATGACTGAACATGGACACAAGCTTTTGGAAAACTGGATAAACAATTGATAGTCATCGCGATAGTAACAGATCGATCTTTTGATTACTAGAGAAAACATGAAATGAAAGAAATACTGAATCAACTTTTTGAATATAAATCTTTAGATAAAGGCACTGCCAAGGAAATTCTTAAAAACCTGGCACAGGGAGAATATAACCAAAGTCAGGTAGCAGCTTTTCTTACGGTTTATCTAATGAGGAGCATCACGGTAGAGGAGCTAGAGGGATTTAGGGATGCTATGTTAGAATTATGTGTGCCAGTTGATATCCCAGAGTATGACGCGATTGACCTCTGTGGTACTGGTGGTGATGGCAAAAACACTTTTAACATTTCCACATTATCATCATTTGTAGTGGCGGGGGCTGGACAAAATGTGGCCAAACATGGTAATAATGGTGTCTCATCGGTTTCTGGTTCTTCTAACTTGATGGCTCACTTTGGTTATCAGTTCACAAATGATATCGGTAAAATCAGGAAAAGTATGGATGAGTGCGGTTTATGTTTTCTACATGCTCCACTATTCCATCCTGCTATGAAGAATGTAGCTCCAATCAGACGTGAATTAGGTGTGAAAACCTTTTTTAATATGCTTGGTCCTATGGTGAACCCTTCGTTTCCTAAAAAACAACTTGTGGGAGTCTTTAACCTTGAATTGGCTAGGCTTTATGGTTATCTGTATCAAAAAACAGATAAGAAGTTTGTGATTCTGCATGCCCTTGATGGATATGACGAAATTTCTCTAACTGGAGGGTTTAAGAAGATAGCTAATGGAAATGAATCAATTGTTGCTCCATCAGATTTAGGGCTTAAACAGATTATGCCTGAACAAATATATGGAGGAGAAAGTGTTGATGAATCGGCTAAGATTTTTGAGAAGATTCTTAAAGGAGAAGGGACTGAAGCACAGAATAGCGTGGTGGTATCTAATGCCGCTATGGCTATTGAATGTGGAAGAGAAGTTTCTATTGATGATGCCTTGGGAATGGCAAGAGAGTCTCTCGAAAGTGGAAAAGCACTGAGTACGTTTAAAAAGATATTAGAATTATAAACATGACGTCATTGTGAGGGAAGCATGACCGAAACAATCTCCTCAATGAATAAAGAGATTGCCACGTTGCACTCATAATAACGAAACAAGAAAATGGATATACTAGAAAAGATAATTGCACATAAGCATAAAGAGGTTGCAGAAAGAAAATCTCTTTTCCCGGAAAAACTGCTTGAACAAGGTTTGTATTTCGATGGTCAGACAGTGTCATTGAAAAAATATCTGTTGAGAGAAGATAAGTCAGGGATTATTGCGGAGTTCAAAAGACAATCTCCATCCAAAGGAGTTATTAACGCTCACGCCAGGGTAGAAAAGACAACTATAGGCTATATGCAAGCAGGAGCTTCCGCATTGTCAGTGTTAACCGATACTGACTTTTTTGGAGGAAATAGTGAAGATCTAATGACGGCAAGAAAGTTTAATTTTTGCCCTGTGCTTAGAAAAGACTTTGTCATAGATGAATACCAACTTATTGAAGCCAAGTCTATTGGTGCAGATGCTATTCTCCTAATTGCAGCGGCATTGACACCAGAAAGATTAAAAGAACTCGCTGCTTTTGCGAAAAACTTGGGCTTAGAAGTACTGATGGAGGTACATAACCAGGAGGAACTGGAGTCTAATCTTAATCAGTATCTGGATGTTGTGGGAGTGAATAACCGAAACCTAAAGACTTTCGAAACAAGTGTTGAAACATCAAAGAAGTTAGCTGGTTTGATTCCTGATGAGTTTGTGAAAATATCTGAGAGTGGAATTAGCCAGCCAGAAACTATAGTTGACTTGAAGCAATGTGGCTTTCATGGGTTCTTGATTGGAGAAACATTTATGAAAACAGCTTGCCCGGAGCGAACAGCTAAAGAATTTATTAGTAAGCTTCGAGTATTGGGTTAATAGTAATTTGTTAATGGTAAATCTGTAATTGTGAAGTTGACCAGTTTTTCAGAATTAGATTGTTGGAAAGAAGCTAGGAGCTTGAGAAATGACATTTCGATTTTGGTTAAAGGATTTCCGAAAGAAGAGAAATATGATCTTGTGAGCCAGATCAAGAGGTCTTCTCGTTCTGTTACAGCCAATATTGCGGAAGGCTATGGAAGGTTCCATTATCAGGAAAATATCCAATTCTGTAGAATATCTCGCGGGTCACTAACTGAAACTTTAGATCATTTGATAGTAGCGTTTGATGAGGGTTATATAAGTGAAGAAATGCTAAAAGAATTTCAGGTAAGGCTGGAAAAGTGCCTAAAACTTCTAAATGGATATATCAACTATTTGAAAAGAGCTAAGCAAGACAAATAACCTTATTACCAATAACAACCCTATGAAACTCAAAGTATGTGGCATGAGAGAAAGTCAGAATATAGAGCAATTGCTTGCTCTTGAGCCTGATTATATGGGTTTTATTTTTTATGATAAATCTCCCAGAAATGCCGGGGGGAGGTTGGACGAGGAATTACTTCATTCGTTTCCAGAGTCTACAAAGAAGATGGGAGTTTTTGTGAATGCAGATTTTAATGATGTTGTTGAAAAGGTAGGAAAGTACAAGCTCGATTTGGTGCAATTGCACGGAGATGAATCCGTAGAGTATGTAGCAAACTTGTTTGCTGTAGGAATCAAGGTGGTAAAAGTGTTTTCAATTGGTGAGTCCTTCGATTTTAAACAGCTGAAGAAATATAATCCATTTGTTGACTACTTTTTGTTTGATACCAAAGGCAAAGCCAGAGGTGGAAACGGAGAAGTTTTTAACTGGGAAATACTTAAAGAATATGATCAGGAGGTGCCATTCTTTTTAAGCGGAGGTATCGATTTGGAAAATGTATCCGAACTGAAAGAGTTGAAAGGAATGAATATCCATGCCATTGATGTGAATTCAAAATTTGAATTGGCACCAGGGCTAAAGGATATAGGAAGATTAAAAGACTTGAAAGAGAATATATAAACGTCACTACGAGGAATGAGGTGATCGGATTTGTGCCTGCCAGAATCGTAGAAAACGAAGCAATATGAAAGTAAAAGTTGATGAAAGAGGGTACTATGGAAGTTTCGGGGGAGCTTATATCCCTGAGATGTTATACCCGAACGTAGAGGAGCTTAGAAAGAACTATGAACAGATTACGACTGATCTTGATTTTCGAAAGCAGTTTGAGAGCTTGCTCAAAGACTTTGTAGGTAGACCAACCCCTCTCTATTTCGCAGAACGATTGTCTCATCAATATGGTGCTAAGATATACCTCAAGAGAGAGGACCTTTGCCATACAGGAGCGCATAAGGTTAACAATACAATAGGTCAAATACTGTTAGCCCAAAGATTGGGGAAGAAGAAAATCATAGCTGAAACTGGTGCTGGACAACACGGTGTTGCGACAGCCACGGTTTGTGCTTTAATGGGTATTGAATGCATAGTATATATGGGGGCAATAGATATGCAGCGCCAGAAACCCAATGTTGAACGCATGAGAATTCTTGGTGCTGAAGTTCGCCCTGCTGAAAGCGGTAGTAAAACCCTCAAGGATGCTACTAATGAGGCCATGAGGCACTGGATTAACAACCCTAAGGATACACATTATATCATAGGGTCAGTGGTAGGCCCTCATCCTTATCCGGAGATGGTGGCTCGTTTTCAGTCTGTCATTAGTGAAGAGATCAAAAAACAATTGCTTGAGCACGAAGGTCGTGAGGCTCCGGATTATATAATGGCTTGCGTTGGTGGAGGTAGTAATGCAGCTGGTGCTTTTTATCACTTCTATGATAATGAAAATGTACAGTTAATAGCTGTTGAGGCAGCAGGGCTGGGAAATGATACTGGTGAATCGGCTGCTACCACAGTTCTTGGAAAACCAGGAGTGTTACATGGTAGTAAGACTTTACTAATGCAAACAGAAGATGGGCAGGTGATAGAGCCATACTCTATATCAGCAGGTTTAGATTACCCAGGTATAGGTCCTGTCCATGCTCACCTTTTTGAAACTGGTAGAGCGCAATTTCTTAGTGTAACAGATGAAGAAGCAATGAAGGCAGGAGTAGAGGTCAGTAGGCTTGAAGGGATAATACCTGCCATAGAGACTGCTCATGCTTTTGCAGCTTTGAATCAAATGAATTTTAATCCTGAAGATGTGGTTGTGTTGAACCTTTCTGGTAGAGGAGACAAGGATTTGGAGACATATATCAAATGGGGGAAATATTGAGAGGAATAAAGAAATACATAATTCTCATCACACATTGCTAGAATGAATAGAATAGAAGAGCTTTTTAAAAGAAAATCCGAACGGGTTTTGAATGTATACTTCACTGCTGGATATCCTGAAGTTGATAGTACTGTTACTATTATGAAAGGTTTGGAAAAGTCGGGTGCTGATTTGATTGAAGTAGGTATTCCTTTTTCGGACCCTGTAGCGGACGGTCCTACAATACAAGAAAGCAATGGAGTTGCTTTGAGCAATGGAATGACACTCGAGCTTTTACTCAAACAGCTTGAGGGTATTCGCGAAAAGGTGAGCATTCCAATTGTTTTGATGGGGTATATAAACCCAATCATTCAATATGGTATAGAGCCTTTCTGTCAGAAATGTGAAGAGATGGGAATTGATGGTTTGATACTTCCTGACTTGCCAATGTATGAGTATATGGAACTGTACAAACCTGTTTTTGACAAACATGGTCTCTTCAATATTTTTCTGATTACACCTCAGACATCAGAAGATAGGATTTATGAAATAGACAAGAATTCAAATGGATTCATCTACATGGTGTCATCGGCTAGTACAACGGGTGCTAAAACAGGTATTAGTGGAGAGCAGGAAGCTTATTTTGAAAGAGTAAATGCTATGAACCTTAATAATCCAAGGCTCATTGGTTTCGGAATCTCCAATAAAGAAACTTTTGACAAAGCATGCAATCATGCCAATGGAGCTATTATAGGTAGTGCCTTTATCAAAGCAATGGCGCAAGCAGGAGATAAAGGTTTAACAAGAGGCATTGATGATTTTATTAAACAGGTATTAAGCTAGTTTTAGGTTAGTTATTAATGGTTCTGAATCAGGCTATTGACAATTAACTATCGACTGTAGACTATAGTTATGATTATACAATTTGAACAAGATATAAAAGACGCTCAGAAAGAAGCGATTATCAATAGGGTAAAAGGGCTTAAGTACAAGCCGACAGAAGTTAAAACTCAAAAAGGGGATTACCTGGTGGGAACTGGCAAAAAGGACTTTGATATTCGCTCCATAGGCTCTATGGATGGTATTAAGGATATCCATATTGTCTCTGATGACTTTAAGTTGGTTTCCAGAAAATGGAAGGTAAACCCTACAATCATTGACCTCGGAGATGGTATAGTAATAGAGGAGGGTGGTTTCCAGATAATGGCAGGCCCATGTTCTATTGAAGGTGAAGACCAGATTCGTAAAACCATTGCGCACTTAAAAGAACAAGGGATTACGATTATGAGGGGAGGGGTTTATAAACCTAGAAGTTCTCCCTATTCTTTCAGGGGCTTGGGAATTGAAGGGCTTCGTTTATGGTATGAATTAGCCAAAGAGGCTGGGATGAAAATCATTACAGAAGTCATGCAGGTTTCTCAGATAGCGGAAATGGATCCGTATGTAGATATTTATCAGGTAGGAGCCAGAAATACCCAAAACTTCAATCTGCTTGATGAATTAGGAAAGAATACTGATAAGCCTGTCATGATAAAAAGAGGGATATCAGGTACGATAGATGAGCTTTTATCATCAGCAGAATATGTGTTTAGCGGAGGAAATGAAAGGCTTTTGCTTTGTGAAAGGGGGATTAGGACTTATGAGAAGGCAACACGAAATACAATGGATTTGAATGCGGTAGCTGTTTTAAAGGAAAAGACGCACCTTCCTGTTATCGCAGATCCTTCTCATGGAATAGGCATTAGAAATCACGTAGAAGCCATTGCCCTAGCTAGTATTATGGCTGGCGCAGATGGTGTGATTTTTGAGTCTCATGAAAAACCAGAAGAAGCATATTCCGATGGTCAGCAAACTTTGAACTTTGCAGAGTCAAATCGGTTAATTGATAGAATGCGAAAGACTTTTGAACTCAGAAAGAGCTTTTAAAAAAGGAAGCCTATAGGCTCCATATTTCAGGAGGGTCTATAGGCTTTTCGACTACTATGATAGTTAAGATGTCCCCTAAGTATTTTTAATCGCTCATCAGTTTTAGATAAGAGTCCATAATTGATTCCGAGAATACGGGGTTTCCAACCCCGATAATTTCATTGTCGCTGTTAATCAGATAGCTCTGAAGCGCCTTATCATATGGTATGTCATTTTCTTGGTAGAATGTCTCTCTCTTATCTAGTATCACTGTTTGAACATTTTGATAATTAACATCCTGTGTCATAAACTTGAATATTTCAAAATCATCATAAGACTTAAGAATAAAGAGATATTCAAGGTTTTCATTGTTCTGGTTGTTAATCAGACTATCCCACTTAGTTAATTCAGTGATGCAGGTACCGCAAGAAGCATCTATATAGGAGACAAAGCGAAAGGCTTTTTCATCACTTAGTTTTAGGCCAGGGAACTCTTTTTGATCCTTAATTGAATAGAGCGTTAGATCATCAGGGAATGCCAGTTTTTTACCCATTAACTCTTTGATCTTTGCCTGCTGTTCAGAAGTAAATCTACTTTGACTACATGAACTGAAGAACACTGACATTGCAAAAGTGAGCAAGAGAAGTTTGAAAGGGTTGGAAATCTTAAAGGTTCGCATAAAGTATTTCACCATTTTCTTCTGAATAAACATATATTCTATTGTTGTGGCCATCAATACCATAACCATAAACATGCTTTCCTAGGTTGTATGAGGCTTTTGGAGTGCCTTGCCAGTCGAAGACATGTAAAAACTGTCCTTCAGCCCATTTCCTGCCCTCGTTTCTGAGTCCGCCAGAATACAATGCATAAATATTGTCTTGTGTAGCAATCGAATTGACATAAGCCTTTTTTGTATCTGCCCTTTTCTTCATGAAGAAGGTCTTATTTCTTGTTCCTATATCAAAAGTTGGATTGAAACTATAAGGTCCTTGAATAGTGAATCCTGATAAGTTGTTCTTTGAGTCAAAAAACTCTACCGCATCTGTATAGCGACCAATAAGAGCCAAGTCGGCTCCTTCATCTGAATTTCGGACATTGACATACGCGGTGAGCGCATCTTTGGCTGCAGGAACAGGGACACTTTTGGGGATGTTATACGTCCCTCCGACATTTGTAAGCTCTCCAGTGTATATATTGTAAAACTGAAGCTTGTGAGCAGTTTTTGCCATTCCGCTGCCTACAAGAATAGAGTCATTTAACATTTTAGAGGAATAGAAAGATTCTGATAGTTTATAAAGGCTAGCAGGTGGTGAATCATTAGTTAACAGGTCTTCGAGTTTATATTTTACAATTCTGGAAAGGGTGAGGTCATGTATCCAGAGTGAATCATTTGAAATACCAGAAGAAAATGCACTTAGGGCTTCATTTGGGCCTCTGCCATATTTCAGGTGTCTTTTAATGACCTTTTTCTGATGGATAGAATAGAGTTCTATCCATTGTTTTTGAGTTTGTATTGGTATTAAGAAAATAATAGAATCATGAGGTAATATTATGCTCGGAGTATAGCGGTTGAATACACCAAGTGTTTGAAGTGATAGGCTGATGTTTTCTTCAAATTCGGAGAAATGTTCAGCGTTTTCGTCAAACGATATTCCATGATTGTTACTAGAACAGCCTAATGCGAAAAATAAAAGAGTGAATTTCAAGTACTTTCTGAGGTACTTCATCGAAGTAATGAATTATGTATGTTGATTTGGAAAAAGGAGTCTCTTTTGTGGTAATAGAATTTTTAGGGGAGATTTCTCTCCCCTAAGGTCATATTAGTCCCTTTCGTCATAATTTGTTAATTCGACAGTAATTCCAGGAGCTATTTCAGTGCTACATTTGTCTCCTGGATCGTATTTACAAGGTGTTTCTTCATCACCTTCGCCTATAACAGCCGCTCCGTTAACAAGTGGACCGAAAGTCATTGCTGCTACAAAAAGGCTCAAGGCCGCGATTGATGAATATAATCTTCTTTTTTTCATGATAATTTGGTTAAGTAATAAATGATTAAAATTTGCTTGTATTTATTTAATGCATTGAAATAAATCTTTTAAGCTCCCTGATCTTATTGGGAGGTAGAGTAGTCTGGTTTATTGAGAATTAGTGTGTTCTATTAATGTAATTATTAATGAATTAATTGTTACTTATGAATGTAAAAGAAAAAATATAAAGATCAAAAATAAAATCTTATCTAATTTTCCAATTAAAAAATATGTGTTATACACATATATAAATTTGTTGTTGTAGAATACTTTCTAAATAATGAAAGGACTTACGTTTTATCGAACGGATACTATGATGCGTATTAGAATTGTAAAGTGTGGGCTTTGACGTAAGCTATTTAGGTATTAAGGCTTGAATCTGACTTTAATTCTTACAGTAGAGCTTACGGATCTTTTTAAAGGCCCCTCTGTTTTGGGAAGCCATTTAGGTCCTTCTTTTATGAGTCGAATAGCTTCCTCGTCACAACCGTAGCCTAAGCCATTGATGATCTGGAAATTTGACAAAGTCCCGGTTTCACTTACGCGGAATTGAACTGTCACCCGACCTCTGATCTTTTTCTCTCGAGCGGCTTCCGGATATTTGAGGTTTTTTCTTAGGTAGCGATTGAACTTCGGGTAACCGATTTCTGGCTTAGTAGAAGTGTAGGTAGATATTTCATTTTTTTCA
The DNA here is from genome assembly GCA_947493005.1 of uncultured Roseivirga sp. Lineage (GTDB taxonomy): Bacteria > Bacteroidota > Bacteroidia > Cytophagales > Cyclobacteriaceae > Roseivirga. Next base: position 713,253 of record CANLOY010000003.1, on the reverse strand, counting down.
GGACTTACTCTGACTCCTCGAACCTTACCTACTAAAGCCTCTCCAGCATTGTTTGATTCGGAAAATCCCCCCTCTTTCAATAATGTAGCACTGTCTATAATAGGTTTAAAATGCCCTCTTAACCAAATCTTTTTGCCTTTAGACGAATCTATCGTAGAGGCAGACATTCTGTTGAGAGTGGTCAGAATTGTGTCAGTTTTAATGCCTACAGATTTATCATCTTGTTGATCCTTGCTAACCAAACCTTCTTGCTTCAGTTTCAATTGAAGACTCATTGCTTTGGGCAATTCAATTTTTCTTGTTTCCTGCTTAATAGATTGATCAATGGTGTAGTTATTATTCTCATTGGAATCCTTCACCAATGGGTTAACTCTTTGAGGTATAGGTTGGAGTTTGGTAATGTTGTTAGCGTTAGGAGGTGTGACTGGCTTAGGTTCAATCCTTGTTTCAATCTCTTCCAGTTCTGGATTTTGCTCTTCTATGATATTATACTCCTTGATTTGTGAATTTGAAACTTCAGCTTCAATAGAATCGGTACTCAAAGTTTTAGAGGTTGAATTGCTATAGAGCTTATCTTTTTCCTCGTCCAGTTCGCTTAAATTTTTTGTAGGTAGTTGAGATTGTTGTTTAGAGAAATAGAAAAGAGTTGCAAAACTCATCAATAGCAGGATAGCCGCAGCTGTCCTTGTATAAAATGTCCAGAATCCTGTTCTCTCTTTTTTTGTCGACTTGTCTATTTTTTCGGATAATTCCCGAAGGTCAGCTTCCAATATTGTTGATTCCAAAATTTGCAAACCTTCCAGTCCATCTTCATAAAATGGATTTTCAAGCATAAGTAATTCTACCTGATGCATCTCTTTAGATGTCAGCTTGCCAGAGTGGTATGCCTGAATAACTTCAGGGGTCAATTCTTCAATATGTCTGCTCTTCTTGTTCACGTAATTTTTCAATACATAATTTCAGGTTTCTTCGTCCATTTTGGAGGTAGCTCTTTACCTTCTTCATTTCATAACCTGTAATTTCACATACTTCCTGATAGCACTTTTTTTCAAGGTAGAATAACTTAATACATTGCTGTTGTTCAATACCTAAATTTCCAATGCAGGACTCCAATTTATCTATGTCTTCATTGAGTTGCTCATCTTCATGATGCGTTGCAACGGATAATTCCATAAGTTGAGTTCCATTTATAGTATCCGTCTTACCATTCAATCTTGCGTTTCTTCTCAAAAACATCAGACATTCATTTTTGGTTAAAACATACAACCAGCTCTTGAAATTCTGAATTTGTTGAGATTTAAGGTTGGTCAGGAGTTTTTCAAAAACCTGCATGGTCATATCTTTTGCAGGTTCTCTTTCTTTTAAATACTTGAGGCAAACACCATATACAAGCGACATATAGCGCTTGAATAGAGTTCCAACAGTGTCCTTATCTTCGCTTTGCTTGTACAAAGTCACTATCTCAAGATCGGTGAGTTGGGCGATATCTGTCGATGTCTTTTTCAAATAGTATAAACGGAATTTAAAACTTTTTTACTCCTCATTTATGGAATCAAGTTCTGTGCCGCATCCTGTTGATAAAGAATTTTAAATCTAAATCGATAGTCATGAAGCAGATAATAATCATTATGATGACACTTTTGATTGGATTCCATAATCCGGTTGAAGAAAATTTTGAAAGAATAATAACAGGGAGGGTAGTTCGTGCTGATAATGGTCAGCCTATCTCAGGTGTGAATGTTTTTTTAAAAGGCTCAAAGAGCAGTGTAATAACGAGTTCAAAAGGAGAGTACAGCTTGAAGGTGCTGAAAAATAAAGGGAAGCTGGTGTTTAGCATTATGGGTTACAAAAGGAAAGAAGTGGTGTTAACGGAGTCCAATGTATACAACGTTTCCCTGATTCTGAGTTTGGTTTTAGAAGAGTTGGAGGAGGTTATTGTAGGTAATGTCACTACTGATAGCAATGCTAGTCGTAAACTAGCAAAGATGTATATGCCCATGAATAGTGATGATAAAGCCTTCAGTATTGAAGGAAAACATATGTTGCTACCAAGTGCAGACCTTAGGTCTACGTACTTTCAGGGTTATGGGCAGGTCAGCAATGAATCCTATGCCGAGATCAATGAAAATGGTTTTAAGTCACCATGGAAGAATCCTTACAGTACGTTTTCTATTGATGTTGATGCTGCTTCTTATAGTAATGTGCGCAGATTTATCAATAGCGGTCAGTTGCCTCCGGTAGATGCTGTAAAGATTGAAGAGATGATTAATTATTTCAATTATGATTATGGCTCACCCAAAGGGAGTCATCCATTTGGGGTGGAGCACGAGGTTTCTATTGCACCTTGGAATTGGAGTCATCAGTTGGTGCATATTGGGGTTCAGGGAGAGCGTATAGAAATGGATAATCTACCTCCGTCAAACATTGTGTTTTTATTGGATGTCTCTGGTTCCATGAGTGCGCCAAATAAATTGCCACTCCTCAAGAAGTCATTTAAGCTTCTTGTTAATGAGCTAAGGCCGGAAGACAGGGTGGCCATTGTAGTGTATGCAGGTGCTGCAGGTGAAGTGTTGGAGTCGACTCCGGGGAACGAAAAATCAAAAATTCTGAAGTCTTTGAATAAGCTGAATGCAGGAGGTTCTACTGCCGGAGGTGCTGGAATTCAGTTAGCTTATAAAATCGCACAAGAGAATTTCATAGAAGGAGGAAATAACAGAATAATTCTTGCTACTGATGGAGATTTCAATGTTGGAGCTTCTAGCGACAAGCAAATGGAAGACCTGATAGAGGAAAAGCGGAAGAGTGGGGTGTTTCTTACGGTGTTAGGATATGGAATGGGGAATTACAAGGACTCTAAGATGGAGATTCTGGCAGATAAAGGGAATGGAAACCATGCTTATATAGATAATATACTGGAGGCAAAAAAGGTCTTGGTGAATGAATTTGGAGGAACGTTGTTCACTATAGCTAAGGATGTGAAAATTCAAGTCGAATTTAATCCTGCCACTGTACAGGCATATCGATTGATTGGTTATGAAAATCGAAGACTGAATGATGAGGATTTTAACAATGATAAAAAGGATGCCGGGGAGTTAGGTGCCGGACATAGTGTAACAGCTTTGTATGAGGTTATTCCTGTAGGGGTGAAGAGTGGTTTTAAGCCGTTGGATGACCTAAAGTATCAGGAAAAGAAACCAGAGAAGCTGAACGGAAACCAAACTGATTTAATGACTGTGAAGCTACGATATAAAAAACCTGATGAAGAGAGATCAATCTATTTGGATACTGTGATTAAGAAAAGAAGTGTTACTCTGAATAAAGCATCTCAGAATTTCAGGTGGTCTGCTGCTGTGGCTGGTTTCGGAATGTTGCTTAGAGATTCTGACTATAAAAATCGAATGGATTTCCAGCAGGTGATTAAGTTGGCAAAAGAAGCGAAGGGAGAAGATAAAGAGGGGTATAGGTCAGAGTTTATCAGATTGATGGAAACAGCAGAGTTGCTGGCTAAGTCTGAGTAGTTAATTAGGAGATATTAAGGTGGCTTTTACAAAAGTCACCTTAATTTTTTAACATACTATTCTACAAGCTCTCGCTTAAGTTTAATGGTTATTTCATGAGGGGCAGGCTGATCTCCTCCAAAATATGGCCATAGCCAGTAATTATCACCGACTTCGCAGTCTGCAGTTCTCGGTATGGTCACGGGAGTTAGCCCTGTTCCTGTATATTTATAGCTGCTATTGGTAATTTGAATAGAAAGGCTTATTTCAGTATTTAACGGGATGGCTCCCATAAGTTCAAAAGATAAATTACCTTCTCGATAAGTGTAAGCCAATATTTGTAGTTCATCGTTAAACCATCTCCAGCCAATTCTTGCACTTTCACTTTGGTGGTGTTGGCCGCAATCAGAAAAGCCGATCAACTTGTTGATGTCCTCCTGGTCAGCTACTACATCCAGTGTATACCTTGCGCTTTCATCAAAGATCACTCTGAAATTTGCTCCAGTAGCGTTAAAAGCTTCGTTTCTGATAATAGAGCTATGTCCACCGACTGGAATAGTAAAAACCTCAAAACCAGTATCTGGATCAACATCTATAGACTGATTGCAGGCACACATAAATATGAGAAGTGCGCAAAGTGAAAGTTTTGCTGTTTTGGTCATGTCTGATTTAAAGGTAGTTATTTTTAAAACTAACGACTGATCACCAAAACGGGACATTTTGTAGACAAACTACCGGTTTAACCTTTATATAATGTCTTCTAACTCATTCGTGAGTAGTCCCGGTTCAGTTTATTTAACTGCCGTTTCGATACATTCAAATCACTTATTATCAATTTTTACAAATGGGTAAGAAATAAAAATTGTAGTTTTACAAATGGGTAAGAAATAGAATCTTATGGAAAGAAGATATCATCTCGGAGAATTTGAAGAAACTGTTTTGCTGGTTGTTGCGACCCAGTTAGGGGAGGCTTATGGGCTTTCAATCACTAAAGTTATAGAAGAGGAGCTTGGACGTTCGGTCAATATGAGTTCTGTACATACTGCTCTTTATCGCTTAGAAGAAAAAGGCTATGTGAAATCAGATTTGAGTGGAGCATCTGAAAAGCGTGGTGGCAGAAGAAAACGAATTTTCCAGATAACCGCTGTTGGTAAGTCGGCTCTATTAGAGGCTAAAAGTCACCGGGAATATTTATGGTCTAAAATTCCCGAGTACATTTTTGAAGGAGGTGGTTCTTGAACCAGACCGAAAAACGATATCCTCCCAGGTTGGCCGAGCGCTTTTTCTATTGGTATTGCGATGATCCTTTGAAAGAAGAGATAGCGGGAGATATGGAAGAGAGGTTCTGGGATCACTATGAGGAATTAGGTGCCAGTAAGGCAAAAAGAAAGTATTGGCTCAATGTCTTAAAATTCATCAAGTGGCACACACTTAAAAGAAGAAATTCAAACAGATATACTCAAAACAATTTAACAATGGTCAAAAACAATTTTAAAGTTGCTTTTAGAAATATTCAAAGGCACAAGGTTTACTCATTTATCAATATCTCCGGGTTAACAGTTGGGATAACAAGTTTTATTCTGATTATGCTCTATGTGCAACATCAGTTGAGCTTCGATCAGTTTCATGTTAAGAAAGACAGGATTTTCAGAATTACTGAAGGGGGGGATGCTATTACTCCGAATATTATTGCTCCAGAAATAGAACGGAGTTTTGTAGATGAGGTAGAACACAGTATAAGGGTCTACGATCAATCTGGTCAGGTAATTACAATTGATGGAGAGTCTTATACCGAGAGGGTTTATTATGTGGATCCAGGGTTCTTTAGTCTTTTCACCTTCCCATTAATACAAGGAGATGCAAGTAGTGCACTAACTGAAACGAAGAGTATCGTGCTTAGTCAAAAGGCAGCATTGAGGTATTTTGGTTCAACCGATGTTTTAGGTAAGACTTTCGATTTGGAGGGGAAGCTACATAAAGTTACGGGGGTGATGTCCAATGTACCAGCAAACTCTTACTTTCAGTTCGATTTTGTTGCTATTTTTTCTGACTTAGGCTGGACAAAAAGAGAGACATGGAGTAACTGGAATTATCACACTTTCATAGGGTTAAAGAAGAATGTTGATCCGGTTTCATTTGAAGGTAAAATGGCCGAGAAACTTAAGGCTTCTCAGGTTGAATGGGGAGATGATGAGCCATTGGACTACATGATGGAGTCGCTCAATGATATTTACCTCCAGAAAAGATTTAATCTCGAATATGAAATGGAGAAGGTGGGAAACATAAAGTATGTCTATACCTTTTCCGGAGTTGCTCTACTCATATTGTTAATTGCTTGTATTAATTATGTTAATCTGGCAACATCTAAATCACTGGATAGGGCTAAGGAAGTGGGAATAAGAAAGGTAGTTGGTGCCTTACGTACCCAGTTAATATGGCAGTTTCTCAGTGAGTCCTTTTTGTTTGCCTTTGCTGCTGCGGCTGGTTCATTTGCTTTAGCCTATGCCTTGTTGCCAAATTTTAATGAGCTAACTGGAGAGTCGATTTCACAAAGTCAAATGCTAATGCCTTCTTTTATAGGTTCTCTATTTGGATTGGTTGTGTTTATATCTCTTTTGGCAGGGTTTTACCCGGCAATTATGTTGTCTATGTTCAAGCCAGTAGTGGTACTCAAGGGTAAGTTTTCAAGATCAGGAACCGGGAGTAAACTAAGGAAGTTACTCGTGGTGGTCCAGTTTGTTATTTCCGTGTTCATGGTAGTGGCAACGTTAGTGGTGAAAAAACAGTTGAACTATATAAATTCAAAGGATACGGGGATGAATAGAGAGCAGGTGGTTTATTTCTATTCGGACTCCGATTTGAACAAAAACTATAGCGTCTTTCAGAATAAACTGCTTGCTAATCCTAACATAGAGTCCGTGAGTAAGGCTTCTCATATTCCGACAAACATTGGTTCAGCGCATGGAATTCAGACGGGAGAAACGGAAAACGATTGGGAGTTGATCTACTTTATGTCTGCTGAAAAAGAGTTTATGGATTTGGTAGGGATGGAAATGGTTGAAGGGCTGAGTTTAAAAGAAAGAGCTGTTCCTTATGCTGAACTGGATTCTGCAGGAAAAAACCCTACTTACATCATTAATGAAACTACAGCCAGATTGATGGGATGGACGCCTGATGAGGCAATAGGTAAGAGCGTAATTATCAGTGGTTATGAAGGGCCTGTTCAAGGGGTTGTAAAGGATTTTCATTTTAAATCCCTTCATCAGCCAATTGAGCCTTTTGTTTTAATGGCCAATCCTCGAAGAAATAACCTGGTTTTTGCAAAGGTCAAGGAAGAGAATGTGGCAGAAACCTTAAGTTTTATAGAGACGCAAATTGGAGAGTTAGCCCCAGAACTTCCCTTTGAGTATACGTTTTTAGATGATCACTATGATCAAATGTATACTTTTGAAAACAGGTTAGGTATGGTGTTTTTCACATTTACTTCTATAGCAATTGCTATAGCATGTCTGGGAATATTTGGTCTTATTTCCTTTATGGCTGTAAACAGAGCTAAGGAAATGGGGATTAGAAAGGTGTTAGGTGCTTCAGTAATCCGTATAGTAGTGCTATTGTCTGCCGATTTTATGAAACTCATTTTTATTGCTCTGGTTTTAGCATTGCCATTGGCATATCATTTTATGAATGATTGGTTGACCAACTATGCTTATCAAATCGATTTAGGAGCGGATGTGGCCATTATAGCAATACTCTTTGCTGTGTTGATTACGGCCATTACAATCGCATATCAGGCAATCAGGACGGCTACTGTTAACCCTTCAAGAGTTTTACGAAATGAGTAAGGTAAGCGAGCTTACAAAAACTTTTCAAAAAAGGATAGGTGGTGCTTGTATATACTGAAATGCATATTACCTTTGACCCAATGATTAGAAACAAAGTATATCACTACCATTATTATTACGCAGACTTGCGGAACGGTAGTTGTATGTAATTGAATAGAATATATAAAACAAACATATAAAGCCCGGTTCCGAAAGAGCCGGGCTTTTTTATTGCCGGCTTTTGATGTGCACCGGATAAACTACCATAAAATGAAACAGGTTTACGAAAATTACACAGCAGAAGATCAAAAGGTTTGGAAGATTCTTTTTGACAGACAGTTTCCAGAGTTACCGAAAGCGGCAACCCGAGAATTTTTGATTGGCTTAGAGAAAGTAAAGTTTTCCGGTGAAGGAATTCCCAATTTCGAAGAGACTAACAAGATTCTGAGAGAAATTACGGGTTGGGAAATCTATGCAGTTCCAGGGATAGTTGAGGATAGCTTGTTTTTTGACCTAATGGCTAATAAGAAGTTTCCCGCCACTACCTGGGTTAGGAAAATGAGTGAGTTGGATTACCTGGAAGAGCCGGACATGTTCCATGATGTTTTCGCTCATATTCCATTGCTGGCCAATCAGGCTTTTGTTGATTTCTTGCAGGCTATTAGCAAATTTGGACAAGAGTGGATTGAGGATGAATGGGCAATTCATTTGCTATCCAGAATCTACTGGTTCACCATCGAATTTGGTCTTATCAGAGAAAATGGGGAATTGAAAATCTATGGCGCTGGCATACTCTCTTCATCAGGAGAAACGAGGTTTTCATTGTCTGATGAACCAAATCACTTTGAATATGACGTAGATAAAATCTTGGATACTCCTTACAGAAAGGATGCTATGCAAGAAAACTACTTCATAATTGATTCTTATGAGCAATTGTACGATTCTTTGCCTGAGATTAAATCGAAAATAGAAGCAAAACTTAAGGCCAAAGAAGCTACGGTTTAAGCCCTCTTCAAACTTCAAATATCCAGATATGAGTGTAGTCATTGTTAACTACAATGCAGGTAACGTACAATCTGTAACTGATGCTTTGAACAGGTTGGGGGTCCAGCCTGTTATTTCAAGTGACCCGGAAGTAATTGCTTCCTCTGATAAAGTGATTTTCCCAGGGGTAGGTGAAGCAAGTACCGCTATGAGCTTTCTGAAAGAAAGAAAGTTAGATAAGGTGATCCAAGGCTTGAAACAACCGGTTTTCGGGGTTTGTCTGGGGCTTCAGTTAATGTGCAGGCATTCGGAAGAAAACAATACGGAGTGTTTAGGGGTTTTTGATATTCAGGTGAGAAAATTCGAGCCAAAACTCAAAGTTCCTCAGATGGGATGGAATACATTGACAAATATGAATTCACCTTTGTTTGAGGGCTTGCCTGAAAATCCTTATGTGTATTTCGTGCATAGCTATTATGCAGAGTTGAGCAATAAGACAGTGGCTACAACTGACTATGTGAATCCGTTTTCGGCAGCGCTCCAGAAGGATAATTTCTATGCATTGCAAGCGCACCCTGAGAAAAGTGGTAAGGTGGGCGAAAAGATACTAGAGAACTTTTTAAAACTTTAAAAAAAACGTCATTGTGAGGAAGTGGCCACAAGATATTGTGGTTACTGACGTGGCAATCTCAATAAAATCTGGGGATTCCTTCGGGTAAACCCTCGGAATGACGTCAAAGAAAGAAATGGTAATAATTCCTGCAATAGATATAATAGAAGGGAAGGCCGTGAGACTGACCCAAGGTGACTATTCACAAAAAACAGAGTATGCTGAAAGCCCGGTGGCTGTTGCAAAAATGTTTGAAAAGGCTGGTATTAAAAGGCTGCATGTGGTTGACTTGGAAGGTGCAAAAGCTTCAAAACCTGTAAATCTTAATAGGCTAGAAGAAATAACGACTGAGACTGAATTACTGGTTGATTTTGGTGGAGGTATTAAATCTAATGAGTCAATTGAACTGGCTTTTTCATCCGGTGCACATCAGATAACAGCAGGAAGTATTGCTGTTAAGAATAGGCCATTGGTTGTTGAATGGATTGAAAAATACGGTGCCGATAAAATTGTTCTTGGTGCCGATGTACACAATAGAAAGATAGCTATAAATGGCTGGCAGGAAGATTCGGGGATCGACTTGTTCGAATTTGTTGGTTCATATATAGACCTGGGTATTAGCCATTGCATATGTACAGATGTAAGTAAGGATGGTTTACTACAAGGACCTTCTATTGCCTTGTATGAAGAATTAATCATTAAGTTTCCTCAACTCAATCTCATTGCCAGTGGAGGTGTTTCTTCTCTGGAAGACCTAGAAGAGTTAAAGAGAATAGGGGTATATGGTGCTATTGTGGGTAAAGCCTATTACGAAGGAAGAATTAGCCTTGAAGAACTGGCAGCTTTTTAAAAAGAAATCTAGAGAACAATGTTAACGAAAAGAATAATCCCCTGTCTGGATGTAAAAGATGGTAGAACAGTCAAGGGGGTCAACTTTGTGGGGCTGAGAGATGCTGGTGATCCGGTAGAGTTGGCTGCAAGGTATACCGAAGAAGGGGCTGATGAGTTAGTTTTTCTGGATATAACTGCCACTGTGGAGAAGAGAAAGACATTAGTGGAGTTGGTGCGAAAGATTGCACAGAAAATCAATATTCCATTTACAGTTGGGGGTGGGATAAGTTCTAAAGAGGACGTTTCTGCGCTGCTAAATGCAGGAGCAGACAAAATCTCCATTAACTCCTCTGCTGTGAAAAATCCTGATTTAATCAACGAACTGGCGCTTGAGTTTGGAAGTCAATGTGTAGTTGTGGCCATTGATACTCGTAATGTGGGTGGAGAGCATATTGTGCATGTAAGGGGAGGAAGAACTCCTACGGCTCTCAAAACTCTGGAATGGGCTAAAGAGATCGCGGAACGTGATGCAGGAGAAATACTATTGACCTCTATGGATCACGATGGAACAAAGAGTGGTTTTGCAGATGAGCTCATAGCTGAAGTTTCACAAATGCTTACGGTTCCGGTAATTGCCTCAGGAGGAGCTGGTAACATGGATCATTTCGTAGATACTTTTATAAAGGGAAAAGCAGATGCAGCTCTGGCAGCAAGTATCTTTCATTTTAAAGAAATTCAACTCGCTGAACTCAAAACATATTTAGCAACAAAAGACATTCCGGTAAGGATAACACAATGAGAATTCTAGAAAGAAAAGAGCAGGTAAATTTTGAAAAAGAAGGTGGTCTTGTGCCGGCTGTAATTCAAGATGTGCAAACCAGCAAAGTACTAATGCTGGGCTATATGAACGAGGTAGCATTAGAGCAAACCTTAGAAACTAAAAATATAACTTTTTTTAGTCGTTCCAAACAACGAATCTGGGTTAAAGGAGAGACTTCAGGTAACTTCCTGAGGCTAGTGAATTGTTATGTGGATTGTGATAGTGATGCCTTGTTGATAAAGGTGAATCCAGTAGGAGCTACCTGTCATACGGGGGATGATACTTGTTGGTCTGAGGATAATATAAATGATGCTTCATTCCTTAATTATTTGGGTGAGGTAATCAAGCAAAGAAGAGCCATGTCACCAGACGAATCCTATACAGCAAGCCTCTTTGCAAAAGGCATTAATAAGGTGGCTCAAAAGGTAGGGGAAGAGGCAGTAGAATTAGTTATTGAAGCCAAGGATAACAACGATATGCTGTTTAAAAACGAGGCGGCTGACTTACTTTTTCATTATCTAATGCTGTTGGAGGCTAAAGATATGTCTCTAAAAGATGTTGTTTCAATACTTAAAGAAAGACATTCTGAATGACGTCATAAGTTTCTGATTGAAAATTATATAAGTACTTTGATTTAGATTAGTCTAAAAAATATATTAGAAATAATTAAATATATTTTTTGAGTTACTGTACGCTGATTCTATGTTTGTAATATGGTTTTTGAACATCAGAAGTTGAAAAACCATGTTTGGAACGTAATTCAGAACATGACTCAATGAAGACCAATATTGCTTTAAATATTTTAGTGTTTCTAGTTGTAATTACTTGTAAAGTAAGTGCACAAACGGCTGTCATTTCTGGAAAGGTTTTGTCTGAGGGAAAACCAGTTCCTCTAGTAAATGTTGGTTTGTTGGGAACTACAAAAGGAGCAACTACCAATGATGCCGGAGTCTATATTATTGAAGGGATTTCTCCAGGTAAATACGAGGTTCGGGTTTCCTTTATTGGCTTCATTCCAGTTAGGCAATCTGTCACCATTTCTGAAGGTCAGAGCCTTGAGTTAAATTTTGTACTTGAGGAAGACCCAAGGCAGTTGGACGAGGTGGTTGTTACAGGAACAATGAAGGAGATTTCGAGAATGGAAAGCCCCGTTCCGGTTGAAGTTTACAGCCCTGCTTTTTTTAAGAAAAACCCTACACCAAATATTTACGATGCTCTGCAAAATGTGAATGGTGTTCGTCCTCAATTGAACTGTAATATTTGCAACACTGGAGACATTCATATTAATGGACTTGAGGGACCATACACCTTTGTGCTTATTGACGGAATGCCTATAGTTAGCGGGTTGTCTACTGTATATGGTTTATCAGGAATTCCTAACTCATTAGTAGAACGAATTGAGATAGTGAAAGGGCCAGCATCCTCTCTTTATGGTAGCGAAGCAGTGGGAGGTTTGGTGAATATAATTACTAAGAAACCTCAAAATGCCCCAATTATCTCTGCCGATGTTTTTGGAACAAGTTGGCAGGAATATAATGCTGATCTGGGAATCAAGTTGAATGCGGGCAATCTGGGTACTGTTTTGACAGGTGTTAATTATTATCTCTATGATAATGTGGTGGATAACAACAATGATAATTTTACAGATCTTACACTGCAAGATCGTATTTCAGTATTTCAGAAGTGGAGCTTTACTAGGAAAGACAATAAAGTGTTCACACTGGCTGGACGTTATTATTATGAAAATAGATGGGGAGGAGATATTCGCTGGGATGAATCATTTCGAGGAGGAGACGAGATTTATGGAGAAAGTATCTTCACCAACCGTTTTGAATTGATCGGACAATATCAATTACCAGTAAGGGAAAATGTCTTACTGTCCTTTTCATTTAACGATCATGATCAGGACAGCCGATATGGTGATTTAAAGTTCGATGCAAGACAGAAAATAGCCTTTTCCCAGCTAACATGGGATAAAAAGTATGGCAATCATGACATATTAATGGGGGCTGCGTTCCGGTACACTTACTACGATGACAATACCACTGCAACAGAAAATAATGAAGGGACTAGTTCAATTAATTCTCCTGATAATGTCTGGTTACCTGGTTTTTTTATCCAAGACGAAATTACTGTAGCAGATAAAAATAAACTACTACTGGGTGCAAGGTTTGATCACGACAACAGGCATGGAGGAATCTTTACACCAAGAATAGCATATAAATGGTCAATTAATGAGAATAGCTCATTAAGATTAAATGCAGGTACTGGTTTTAGGGTAGTAAACCTGTTTACTGAAGATCATGCCGCCTTAACAGGAGCCAGAGATGTGGTGGTAATCAATGAGTTGAATCCAGAAACCAGTTACAACTTTAATTTAAACTACTTAGGAAACATCTATACTAATTCAGGAATCTTTATCGGGGTGGATGCTTCTGCCTTTTATACCTACTTTGACAATCGTATCATTCCAGACTACGAAAGTGACCCGAACAAAATCATATATGATAATATTGATGGTTCTGCAGTCACGAGAGGGGTAAGTGCTAATATTGATATAGACTTTGCTAATGGTTTGAAAATACTGGCAGGCGTAACATATCAGGATGTTTTTAGCAAAGAAAATGGAATAAAAGAGCGTCAGCTCCTAACCGAAAGATTTTCGGGAACATGGGCCATAACCTATGACTTTTCAAGAATACCTTTCAGTATTGATTATACAGGTAATCTGTATAGTCCTATGCGCTTACCGCTATTGGGCGACCTGGATCCCAGGAGTCCTGAATCTCCTTGGTGGAGTATTCAGAATATTCAATTCACCTATAGGTTTGATAAAATTGAGCTTTATGGAGGAGCTAAGAATCTGTTAAACTGGACACCGGGTAAGAATGATCCTTTTTTACTCGCTCGTCCTCACGACCCTTTTGACAAAAATGTAGTATTTGATACTAATGGTCAGGTTGTCGCTACGGCTGACAATCCTTACGCACTTAGTTTTGACCCAACTTATGTTTACGCATCTAACCAAGGTATAAGGGGGTTTTTAGGAATCAGAATTGCAATTAATTGATAATGGGCAGGCTGTTGTTTTTGTTCTTTTTCTCTATGCTGTCGCTACAAAACATTGTGGCGCAAGAGGAGCATGTGACTTTTCAAATGCTTGACAGCTTACAGCAAGTTGAAAAAAGAAAGGTAATGGTCTTTATTCATGCCGATTGGTGCCGATTTTGTAAGGTGATGAAAACTAAGGTTTTCACTGATAAACAGGTTGCTTCACGAATTACCAAGGATTACTATTTCGTTTCTTTTGATGGAGAAAGTAAAGAACCAATTGAGTTTAGAGGATATCAGTTCAATTTTCTCCCTACTGGAAAAAAAACAGGAGTGCATGAGCTTGCTCAGCAGCTCGGTACAATTGATGGCAAATTGGAATATCCTACGCTTGTGGTGCTAAACAGTGATTATGAGATAATATTTCAGCATAATGCTTTTCTGAGAAAGAAGGAGTTACTGAAGATAACGGATAAGCTGTAATATTAATTCTGTTTGATACTTATCTTATTATCAATAATTTGAGCGAATGAAAAGCGGTATAGTTTATTTATTCGGTCTCTTTCTTTGTTTTACTTCGGTTCATGCGCAAACTGAAGGACCTGACAACTTAATAACCGATCGTCCTGATCAGACAGAGTCACCATTTACTTTAAAAGCGGGATATATTCAGTGGGAAACGGGGTTTTTGTATACTAAGAATTCCATTTTCGTTCCATCACTTACTGGTCCCAATGCTATGCGTGCTGACCTTGAAGGATTTACGTACAATACCTCTCTTTTTCGTTTTGGTTTAACTGACAAGATAGAACTTAGACTGATTCAAGAAATAGGTAGAGGACGATTAGGTGATTTCAAAAGTGATATTGAAGCATTACCTACTTTAATTGGAACAAAAATACATATTGCTCATGGTGAAGGGCTCAAACCGCAAATAGCTTTCCTGGGGCACATAGGAGGGCCAATACTATCGGATGTGCAAAGTGGAACACAGGCTGACTTTAGATTTAATTTTGAAAGTAGTTTGAGTAATAACCTTGTTTTGGGTTACAATATTGGTGGTAAGCTTGAAAATGACCTGAAGAGCTTCACCGCGCTTTATACGTTGGTTTTTGGCTACAATGTAACCCCCAAGCTGTATGCCTTTGCTGAGTTGTATGGCTTTTTTCCAGAGAATGAAAGAGCAGATCATCAAGTTGACTTTGGATTGGCATATCTGGTTAGTCCAAACTTCCAATTGGATATATATACAGGTACTGGAGTCACTCGTGAAAATATTGCTACACCAGACACTATTCTAGGTTTCGGTTTTAGCCTTCGCATTCCTAAAAAGTGATATTATCTTTGGGGATGGCAGAACAAATTTCCACTGAAATTATGATGGTAAGGCCAAAGCATTTTGGCTTTGACCTGGCTACCGCTTCTTCTAACTCATTTCAAAATAGTGATGGAGCTGATGCAAAGGAAGCAATTAGTAAAACTGCAATTCAAGAGTTTGATGCTGCCGTTCAGAGATTGAGAACTCATGGTGTAAAAGTCCATGTAATAGAGGACACAGAACAGCCTGTTAAGCCGAATGCCGTTTTCCCTAACAATTGGGTGTCTTTTCACGATGGGCAGGTTTTGTTGTACCCAATGGAGGCTGTTAATCGTAGGTGGGAGCGAAGAGAAGACATTCTTGATGAGTTGCAAGAGTCTGGAATAGCTATTGATGAAGTCCTGGATATTTCTGGCTTTGAAGAAGAAGAAAAATATCTTGAGAGTACGGGAAGCCTTGTTTTGGATTATAAACATAAGTTAGCCTATGCTTGTATTTCTTCTCGAACTAATCGTGAGGTATTAGATAAGTTTTGTGAGATTACCGGTTTTGAACCAGTACTTTTTGAAGCATTCGATCGAGATGGGGTAGCCGTATACCATACCAACGTATTGATGTGTATTGGGACCGGTTATGCTGTTATTTGTGCAGATGCTATTCCTGAAGTGCAAAGAAATGAGGTGCTGGAAACATTGAGGAAAACAGGTCACGAAGTAGTTACACTCACAATGGAGCAAATGTATTCCTTTGCAGGCAATATGCTTGAAGTAGCCGATGAAAGTGGGAACTCCATTTTAGTAATGTCTGGTACAGCCATGAAAAGTTTGAATCTGGATCAGAAAGAACAATTATCTAATCATGCCAAACTATTGGCTTTAAATATTCCAACAATTGAAAAGTATGGAGGAGGGAGTGTGCGTTGTATGATGTGCCGACTTAGATAAACTCATTAAGGCTATTGAAGTTTTATTAAATCCCTTTTTCAACTTGGTTTATGACTTGAAAGGGTGAAAAATATTTACTCATAACTACGAGTTTACTTCTATTAAAATTGGAGATTTTCTAGAATTCCAAAATTATATTTTTTGCTATGACTTATAATCGATAACTAAGTTTCGAGGAACTGTATGTCTTCCAGAACAATGTGTAACTGCTTGATATTTAGTGAGTAACGTTTGTATTTGATTTGTAACTGCTTACCTTTGCAGCCGCTTTATAAGAAGGTGGTGATGAGTGTTTTAGTTGAGTTTGAAGAAGGTTTAAATATTGTTTCTGGAAGGATTTCTGGAGACTTGACCAGAGAAGTGGCTAAGAATTATTTAGCTAAGGTAGGCGAACTTGCAGCACAAAGGCGCTGCGAAAGAGTTTTAACAGATGTTAGGAATGCAAGTCTTACTGCAACAGAAGAGGACATGCAATGCCTTTCAAAAGAGCTTGCTCAGATTGGATTGAGTTCTTCGTACAGAAGAGCCATAGTGTTGTCGGAAGATGTGAGTGGATACAAATCGTGGGAGAATCACTGTTTAACAGTTGGGCATAAAAACCTGAAACTGTTTGTAGACTGTGATTTAGCAAAAGAGTGGTTATCTGAGTGTTAAAACAAAGCCTCTGCATTGCAGAGGCTTTTTGGTTTTAGCAGAGCCGTGAATCAATGATTATCACTTAGCGCTTTTAAATGCATTTCTGATTCTTTAATTCCTTCTTCTATATTCAGTTCTGAATAAAGAGAATAGGTTCTTTCCCAATGATCTATTGCTTGTAAAACTTTGTTTCTTGCCTCCATTGCTAATGCATAAGCTCTGTTAGTATTTGCAGATTCCAGAAGGCTGGGAGGTTTAGTGTCATAAGCTTCTACCACTTGAACCAGGCATTTCTCACTGCACTCAAACTCTTTTAATTCATAGTATATACTTCCGATATGCCTGAGTGTATGCATTTGCTTAGCCAAATCCTTTAAACCTATATACAAGTGTTCAATCTGTTTATAATATTTCAGTGCTTCTCTAAGCTCTCCTTTATCAGAATGGGTTTGTGCCAATAGTCTAAGAAAAAGTGCTTCAGAAGCCTTATCGCCTTCTTTTCGAGCTATAGGGAGGTATTCATTAGCAATAGCAACTGCTTGTTTGTAATTACCCTGATTACGAAGCGCCCATGCTTGATTGAATTTGGATTGAAAGTCTTCGATCAACATTTAAGCAAATTAGTAAAATACCTATTGATTCTTTTAGTACCTAAAAAGGGTCTGAACATTGTTTAGTACCTAAAAAGGGTCTAAATATTGTTTAGTACTGAAAAAGGTACTAAATTGAAGATATGAAAGACTTGTACTCAGTTATTACCGGAGATGTAGTCGGTTCTACATTGATCCAAAATGACTATCATGATATGCTACATAATATAGCATTTGATGTAAGAAAGCATATAGATCCAACTTTGAGGTTTGAGATTTATAGGGGAGATAGCTTTCAGATATTAACCAAGAATATTCAAAAATCACTGATTATTGGAGTCTTATTTAGAGCTGGGTTTAAAAGCTTTGCTCCTACAAATAAATTTAATAACTCCTGGGATATCAGGCTATCAATTGGATTGGGACATATAAATGAAAATGACATTGAAGAGATATCAATTGGCTTAATGGATGGGGAAGCTTTTCAGCTTTCAGGAAGAGCTCTTGATAGTATGAAAGATAGGAAAGAACGTTTGAAAGTTTCAGTAGAGGATAAACATCTAGACACTCTATTTGCGGCTGTTTTTCCATTGATAGATAATATTATAAGCGACTGGAGCCACGTTCAATCAGCTGCTGTTTATACACATCTTTTAAACCCCAAACTTACACAAGCAGAAATCGGTAAAAAGATTGAAACTTCTCAGAGATCGGTTAGTAAGGTTCTAGATGCTAGCAAAATTGAGTTAATCAAGCCATTTATTGAACACTATAAACAACTTTTAAAATGGTACTTGAACAAGTAAATATCTTATTGAGCCTCCTAATCAGTCATCTGTTGGCAGATTTTCTTTTTCAAAGCAACAAGATGGCTAGGGAAAAGAAACGAGGAGTTAAGTCTAAATACTTTTATATACATATTTCAATAGTTGGCATATTAACATACTTATCCCTTGTTCTTTATAAAGGATGGAGTGTATGGAGCGATGCAGCAATAATTATGATCATTCATGCTGCAATTGATCTAGTTAAAGCTAAGACAAGTCGAGATGATATCTGGAGTTTTATACTAGATCAACTCATGCATATACTCACGATACTTATTTATTGGCTAGTTATTACAGATAATTTAAATGCTCAAAAGATTGTGGAGAGTATTTTTACCAGTATTCAAACCTCACACCTTTTAGTTTTAACAGGTTACTTGCTTTCTGCCATGCCATCTGGAATACTAATAGGTTACATGACCAGAAAATGGCAAAATGAAATAGAGAAATATGAACTTTTAAACAATAAGGAAGAAAGCAATGCGATAAGTGAGAGAGAACTCAAAGGGTTAAGTAATGCTGGAAAGTGGATTGGTATACTAGAAAGGTTTTTGGTACTAACGTTTATCTTGACAAATGAACTCAGGGCAATTGGTTTTTTACTTGCAGCAAAATCTGTATTTCGTTTTGGAGACCTTAAAAATGGTCACGATCGTAAGAGAACTGAGTATATTTTGATTGGGACACTATTGAGTTTTAGCTTCTCAATTCTAATTGGTTTGGCTATACGCTATTGCATACGGTAATTTTTAAACTTACCATTCAGCATCCTTTGTGCTCGTTCAATCATACTTAGTGCTTTATCTATAGTCTCAATCTTCGTACGAAAGGAAAGAATAGCAATTCTGATTACAAAAAGACCATTGATTAATGTTGAGCTGAAAAACACTTCACCATCTTTCATTAAAAGATTGATCAATTGCTGGTTGTAAGCATTTGAATCTTGATTCTTAGCTGGGTACCAGAAATAGCTTACTGATAAGTCAGGTTTAGGTCCTACTTTAAAGCCCATTTCTACCAGTTTTTGTCTGAAGTATTCTGTGAGAAGCAGTTTCTCTTCTAAACAGGCCCGAAAAACTTCTTTTCCATAAATCTGTAATGGTAACCAGGCCCTAAACCCTCGGAAATGTTTCGTTAGCTCTGGAGAAACATCCGCTGGGTTAGTAGGGTTACTATCACTAATAGTATCCTGCATATAATTGGCCGTATAATAGTGTGAATGCATGACAGCCTTTTTGTCTTTGACCAAAACCGCACCAACGCCATAGGGTAGAAACAAGCCCTTATGTGGATCTATTACCAGAGAGTCGGCCAGTTCAATTCCTTCAAATAATGATTGAGTTTGTGGTACCATGATAAAGAAACCGCCATAAGCGGCATCAATGTGATACCAGAGTTTTTCTCTTTGACAAAGTTCACCAATGGTTTTCAAAGGATCAACTACTCCGGTATCTGTAGTACCGGCCGATGCAATAACCATGAAAGGAGTGAGTCCATCGGAACGGTCTTGCTGAATTGCTGAAGTTATAAGCGAGGGTTGTAACCTGAATTCTTCATCTAATTCAATTTCCCTAACAATAACATCTTCAAGTCCGATGATTCTAAGTGCTTTTTGAATGCAATGATGTACTTGGGCACTTAGGTAAATGACACTCTTAGTAATCTTCTCATTTTTAACACCATACTTGTCTCTGGCGGCAGTAAGTGCGATCAAGTTGGCAATTGATCCACCAGAAGTGAGGTTACCGATTGCAGTCTCTGGAAACCCAAAAGTAGATTTGAGCCAGTTGATCACTTCATTTTCTATTGCTACAGCACCTGGAGAAGCAAAGTGAACACCGGCATATTCATTGGTAATATCTACAAGGTAATCCGCCAATGCAGACAGGTAGAGTCCACCACCAGGTATATAGCCCAAATGCCCAGCAGAAGCTGCATTTATTCCTTTTTCAGAAACTTCGGTCTTATAAAGGTCAAGCAAATCACTCAGTTCTTGCGGGGTTTCTTTAATAGATAAATCTCTATCTACCGAAGCACCAGAGTAAGTTGGGGTTTCAGGTAGTTTGTTTAAAAAACTATTAGCCAGCGCATCAACCTTTTGAAAGAGTTGGTGTCTTTCCTCTTCTGACGGTTCTAATATTGAAGTGATCTGGTTAAGCTGCTCAATTTTACCAAGTAATTCTCCCATGTAATAGTCCGTAGCCTTTTAGCTTGCGGCAGCAAGATATGAAAAAAGAAACCTCACATAATGTGATTTTATCCTCTGCATTTACCTGTTATGTAATTTAAAAACTGTTTTGTCGAGCACTACTTTAAGGGCATTGACTTATAAGTCAAAATAGAATTTGGTATATTTCTGTAAACACACTTTACATTCAGTATGGAACAATCAACCGAAAACCAAACCAGTCAGTTTCAACCATTTCATAATATAGGTCTTTGCTTCAGTGGAGGGGGGTATCGCGCTACCAGCTTTTCGTTAGGCGTACTTTCTTACCTGAATAGCATTGAGCTTGATGACCAACCAATGACGAAAAGGGTGGCAGCCCTGAGTAGTGTTAGTGGGGGTACATTAACAGCTGTTGCTTTTGCTCATGCTGTTAAAAACAGTAAACCCTTTGATGTATTTTATCAGGAATTTTTCGACTTCCTGAACGATGATAAGCTTTTGAGACAAGCCACCGATAATCTCAAGAACAATGACTTATGGGTAAATAACCACAAAAGGAGATCACTAATTAATTCCTTTTCCATTGCTTATGAACAGCTTTATTATCAGGGAACAATGGAGGAATTCATTGACAAGGAGAATGCTGATAACCTGAGAGATGTTTGCTTTAATGCTACCGAGTTTTCATTTGGGTTGGCGTATCGCTTTCAGAATACTGGCGAGCCTGGAAACTACAGACTAAGCAATGAGGCTTTGAAAAATATTTGGGGAGAAGTGAAACTAGCCGATGCCGTGGCTTCATCTTCTTGTTTTCCTATTGGTTTCGCCCCGATGATAATGCCCGATGACTACTTCAAAGACCAGAAGAGACCAATATACCAAGCACTTAAATCGCAAGAGTTTTACAGTGAGGGAGTAGGTGTTCTGGATGGAGGTATTGTAGATAATCAAGGTATTGGTAGTATGGTGTTGATAGATAACAGGAGGAAAAGTGCCGAGCTGAACCCTCTCGATTTGTTTATGATTTGCGATGTAGGAAGTTACAAGATGGACCCTTGGAGAGCTGACACATCGGATATGCCTAAAGGTAAATCTTTACAGGAGAAGGTTATGAACCTGTTGAGGAAACTTAAATTAAGATGGTGGCAATGGATGCCATTACTGCTTGGAGTATTGTTACTATTACTCAATGGGTTAAAAGTGTTTAAAGGAATGCCTGCGGTTAATTGGAATGTCATTGGAGGTATGCTGGTAGGATCGGGCACTATTCTGACTCTTGTAGGAGCAGGTTTAGGAGCTGCCAAGGGATGGATAGTTTCAACGGCTAAATCAGTTTTTAACAAAGGGGTACCCAAGGTAGTGGCGGATGATTTGATTGGTCTGGAAAAACTGGATGTAGGCTTATTGAAACGAATGATTACAGAAAGGCTCACTTCAGGTATGACTTTAGTGAATGATGTATTTCTAAAGCAGATCAGAAGGTTGAATTATGATCTTATTTATAGTAAAGAGGCCTATAAGAACCGTATTATCACTGCTACTGTTTATGAGCTGAACGGACAGCAAACAACCGATAAAAAGAGCACTGAGAAAAGCTCGGTGAGCCCTGCGCCCAGTAATAAACTTCAGGCAGTTGGGCTAATTGCCTCACAAACACCTACAACGCTTTGGTGGGATGAAGAAGACCGAAAAGTAGATCGGTTGGAAAGTTTAATAGCATGTGGTCAATTCACAGCTTGTTATAATTTGCTGGATTATTTACTAAAACTGAAATCAGCTGGAGTAGTCGGCAATGAGTTTGATGACCTGCAAAAAAGACTGGAAACAGACTGGGAGAAGTTTAATGAAGAACCACGCTTTATGGTGTGAGGTTGTTGTTCTTAATGGACTTTGGTTTTCTATTTTAATTTCTTCTGTAGTATAGACTGCTCTTTGGAAGAATAGCTATATTAAAACACAATCGTCATTCCCAACTTGATTGGGAATCTCACTAGAAAACCTTAGGATGCTAATGAGATTCCCGATTTCTCGGGAATGACGTTTATTTTTTCAAATTTTCACATCGTCTCTTCTCAAGCGATAACCAAAGTCTTCGAACTAATACTTAGCAGGCGTGCCAGCTGGTGGTATTGATTTCTTTATGAATTCCCGAATGTCATCATTGGCGTTTTTAAGGTCTTCGGCTCGAAGATACATCATATGACCACTACGGTAGCCTTTAAAACTCATTCTGTCTTTAAGCTTTCCGCTTGGATCCATATGCCACATATTATACTTCGCATTAAAGTAGGTAGTAGCTCCATCGTAATAACCACTTTGTGTCATTACATGTAGGTAAGGGTTCATAGCCATGGCTTGTCTAAGATCTTCTCCCGTTGTATTTCCACTTCTGTCCCACGGATGAACCGGTCCGAACATGTTGTACTTAATGTCTGTTTTATAATTCAAGTAGTTCTGGAAATAAGTGTTTATAGCGGGGGTGAATGAATGTAACCATGAAGTTAACTCTGAATTGAAATCAGGGCTCATTCCAGCATCCATTCTGTCAATTCCTTTGTATCGAGAGTCTAAACGACCAATAGTGTGCCCTTCTTCACGAAGAAGTTCTTTCCAGAAGAAATTAGTAGGTACATCAAGATTATGCTGACGAATAACTTTTTCATTTAAGCCAGAATAACGTGAGAACATCCTGATTGCTTCGTTTTTTTCAGCATCAGTAGCCCAAGTACCTTTGGCAATTACTGGTAACAAATCATTCATTGTATATTTTTCAGCCTCTTCAAGAACTTCTAATAAATCCTTGTTTTGCAAGTCAGAAGGTAAGGCCTTGTGATACCAGGCTGCTGCTGCATAGTATGGTAGTCTGTTTGCAGCATTGACAGGGCCATCTCTGTCGATTCCCAGGCCAGTAGGAGAAACCAAGATCACTCCATTTAAATACATCCAATGACTGCTTTGCAAAGCATAAGCCAGTCCTGAAACTCTTACGGTTCCATAACTTTCCCCAATCAGGTATTTAGGAGAATTCCATCTGTTAATTCTAGTCACAAAAGTGTTAATCCACTCAGCCAGATATCTGATGTCCTGGTTGACACCGAAGAACTGTGAACGATCTGCTTCAGGGTCAACGATTCTCGAGTAACCAGTATTCACAGGGTTTACAAAAACAATATCGGCTACATCAAGAATTGAGTGAGGGTTATCTTTCACTCCGTACGGCTGTACTGGGTACCCTTCATCATCAATTTTCAGAATTCTGGGGCCGGTATATGCTAAGTGCATCCATACCGATGCGGAACCAGGACCACCATTAAAGGAGATTACCAGTGGACGCCTGTCGTTGTCTTTGACATCAGTTCTTTCATAGTAAGTATAGAAAAGCGTGGCTACAGGGTCTCCATCGTTATTCCAAACAGGTTGAGTACCTGCGGTGGCTGAGAAAGGCACTTTCTTACCTTTGATAGTTACTTCATGATTGGTGACAACAGTGGATTGAATGTCAATTTTTCTACTTTGGGCATTTACTATCACGCATGAGCAAAAGCAAAGCAAGAGTGTGATAAGCTGAGTTCTAAGTTTCATTAGTTTGGTTTTCAAAAAATACTTATTGGTCTAAGAGACTTTAATTTAGTCAAGGAAAAGGAGAGAATGGCTGGGTTTTTTAGGAGTGGTATTGTGTAGTACGTATTAAGTATTGCGTAATGTGTATTTCGAATATGAACCTTGGACGAAGTACAAGTCATTCCGACAAAAGGAGGAATCTATTTGTATCTGACAATGCCTAAGATTTCTCGTGCCTCGAAATAGCTTACTGCTGTTCGTTAATAAAATTTTTCATCAAAGGAAGTCTGATTTAATTCTGATAATTAATAAAGCTTTTTATTTCCTCAAGTTTTTCTAGTGTAGGTTTCTTGTTTGGGTGAGTGAAAAGAGTGTAAACATCGCCATTACTTATTAGAACCTTTATTTGGAAATGTTTTTTTTGATTTTGATCAATTTTGAAGGCGAGTATGTTTGCTTTTGAAAATTGAAATTCAGAGAAGTGGAAATAATATGCGCCCCAGGTTACTTCAAACTGTTCTTCTCCATTATTTTTAATTCGCCTGAACGCATTACTCAAGAAAAGAATAACAAGAAGTGGGAAAGTGATTAGTATGTTCCAAACTCCCAATTCCATATAATCTTTGACTGAGTTTACGCACATGAGAGCAAGAACTATGAGAAGAAACCAAGCGGAGTTTCTTAGTCTATGAAACTTTAAATCTAGACTGAAATACACTTTAATATGCCTTTTTAATTCTTTCTAAAATAACTCCAAAACTGCTCCTGATAGTAGATGTTGAAGAGGTATAGTGATTAGCCATTATGGTGAAAATAATCGTTTTTCCGCTATCTGTTTTTATATAACCCGCAAGGCTGTGATTATTACTCAATGTTCCAGTTTTAGCATATACATAGGGCCCATACCAATCTTCCAAAGAACCGGAAGTGCCACCTTGAGGAAAGAGAGGAAGTACACGCTCTTCATCGAAAGAGGAGAGTAGTTCGACTAATTCACATGGCTTGAACATGTTATATCTGGAGAGTCCTGAACCATCGCGCCAGGTCAACTTATTATTGAAAAGAGGAGTTGTAGATTTTGACTGTTCTTCCTGGTAGTAGTCAATAGCCCATTCAGTACTTAGTGTATCACTATGAATTCCACTTACCATTAGCATAATCTGCTCAGCAAATAAATTATCACTGGGTTGGAGCATCCATTTAAACAGGCTATCTGCTCTAACTCCTTTTAGTATTTGAAAAGCTTCTGGTCTGCTTTCTCGTTGTATTGGTTTGATGGACTTTCCTGTTGCATTACTAAGAAGATCCATAAAAAGCGGATTGGAATAACGGAAGGGACGAATCAATGTATCTTGTTTAATAGAATCCAATTCATCGATTTGCTTGTAACTGATCTTGAATTCATTCCAAAACTCATCTCTTTTAACGCTGCCACGATCGGAAGTATTTGTTTCAATTTGATATTGCCAGCCCTTATAACTTGGGTAGGTGGTAAACTCTTTCTTTTCATTATCCAGAATAAATTGAACACTGTTTCCATAAATTGGGAAAACTGATTTTTCGGCACCATAGTAAGCCAGGTAATCATCCCACCCCCAACCTGGACCAAAACGTTCGTCCTTCATTGGTCTAGGCCAGTAGAAAAGTTGTTTATCGCTTTTAGTAAGAAACTTGACAACCGTAGAGTCGGGGTGGTCAGGATGCAAGGTGAGAGGATATCCTGTACTCCAGAAAATCAGTGAATCTCCTTTTACCACATATTCCAAAGCAGAAAGTGTATCTGGTAGATATTGACGGCCTGCATTAAATGTAAAAAGCTTTGTAGTAGAAGCGGGGGTCATATGCTTGTCAGCATACTGCTCGGCAATTACTTTTCCCTTAACAGGATCGTATAGCTTAAAACCAATAAATCCGTTTTCAAAGCCTGGTAGCGATTTCAGGTCTTTGAGAATCTTTCTTTTAGGATAACGTTGCCCGTAACTTAGGCTGGAAATGGAGAGGGAGAGTATCAGTAAGCAAAATAAGCTTCTCTTCATTTCATAAAGATAATAAGCGTATTGAAACGTCAAATAAAAAAGGGATTGCTAAAGCAATCCCTGAGCTATCATGGCATCGGCCACTTTTATAAATCCTGCAATATTAGCACCACTCATATAGTCGTTTTGGGTGCTATATTTTTCAGCTGCATAAAGGCAATTGTCATGAATATTCTTCATGATAACCTGCAATCTTCGGTCTACTTCTTCACTGGTCCAGTGTGATCCGGAATAGTTCTGAACCATTTCCAGTCCGGAAGTGGCTACACCACCAGCATTAGATGCTTTACCGGGTGCATACATCACGCCATTATCTCTTAACACATTGATGGCTTCTGGTGTACAAGGCATATTTGCACCTTCAGCCACTAGTTTAGCGTTGCCTTTAATCAGATTGTTTGCATCTGCTTCATTAAGCTCGTTTTGAGTTGCACAAGGGAATGCACAATCTGCATTATGAGCCCATAAAGGATTGTAATCTAATGACCTGTCAGTAGGGGAGTAGATTGCAGAAGGGTACTTTTCCACATATTCAGCTAACCTTCCTCTTCTTTCGTTTTTCAGGTCTTTGATGTATTCAAGCTTCTCTGTATCAATACCCTCTTCGTCATAAATATATCCTGAGGAGTCTGAAGCAGAAATTGGTTTCCCACCTAATTCGATGATTTTTTCCATTGCGAACTGTGCTACGTTACCAGAGCCAGAAACCAGACAGTTTTTCCCTGCAAGAGAATCACCGATGTTTTCCATCATATATTGAGAGAAGTAAATAAGTCCATAACCAGTTGCTTCTGGTCTTATCAGACTACCTCCCCATTTAACTCCTTTCCCTGTAAGTACACCTGAGAATTGGTTTTCTATTTTGCGATACATCCCATACATGTAGCCAATTTCTCTGCCACCAACACCAATGTCACCAGCTGGGATGTCTATTCTGTGCCCGATGTGTTTAGAAAGTTCAAGCATGAAGTTTTGACAAAAGCGCATTACTTCACCGTCAGATTTTCCTTTAGGATCAAAGTTGGAACCTCCTTTACCACCGCCCAATGGAAGGCTGGTTAGTGCGTTTTTAAAGATCTGTTCAAACCCCAAAAACTTAAGGATACTCTGATTAACTGATGGGTGAAATCTTAGACCTCCTTTAAAAGGGCCTATAGCGCTATTCATTTGTACGCGATAACCTCGGTTTACTTGAGGTACCCCGTTATCATCAACCCATGTCACTCTGAAGCTCACGATTCTTTCCGGTTCTACCATTCTTTCAAAGACCTGGTAGGACCTATATTCTTCGTGCTTTTCAAGTACAGGGAGTACACTTTCGTATACTTCGTGAACAGCCTGATGAAACTCAGTTTCCCCAGGGTTAGCTTGTTTCAATTGATTCATGAAAGAGTCCTCCGTTACTCTTTGAACCAATGTATCGTTCATTTCCATTAAAGTTTGTTATTGTAAGTGTCTAAAAACACTTCTTGTTTTGTTCTAAAAACCGAGTGAATGTAAGAATTTTTCACTTAAACAAACCCCTAGTTTTTTGGTTCAATTTTGGCTTTTTTTTACCCAGTCAATTAATGCTGGTTTAATCATAAAAAACAGCGATTTCCTCAAGCGATTTTCTTTCTAAATCTGGTACAAAAACTTCGTTGGCTTCATAACCTACCGGAAGCAAAAGAAATGGTCTTTCATTAGTGGGACGGTCTAGTAATTTGGCAAGAAAGTTCATAGGACTTGGGGTGTGAGTTAGCGTCACCAGTCCTGCATCGTGAATAGCAGTGATTAGCATTCCTGCTGCTATTCCTATTGATTCATTGACGTAATAGTTGTTTCTTTTTTCCCCTTTTTCACCGAAATCGAATGCTTTTTTAAACATGATAATCAGGTATGGAGCGGTTTCAAGAAATGGTTTATTCCAATCGGTACCAAGGGGTTCTAAATCCTTAAGCCAAGTGTCACTCATGCGACTATTGTAACTTTCGTATTCTTCTTTTTCTGCAGCTTTTCTGATCTTGGTCTTCATTTCTGCATTGCTCACCACGCAGAAAGTCCAGGGCTGTTTATGTGCACCAGAAGGAGCTGTGGAGGCAGACATGATGATATTTTCTATTACCTCTCTAGGAACCGATTTATCGGAAAATTCCCTTACAGACCGCCTGGTATCCATCCAATCATGAAATTGAGCACTTTTCGAAATCATTTGCTCAGGTTCATAATGCACATGAGCATACTTGATATAAGGGTAGCCATCAATAGTTGTGATTTCTTTAGTATCCATTTCTTTTGTTTACTTAGTTTTTAGCTAAACGAATTTAGAAATTTTGAAGAAATCAGGAAGTAGTTGTGGTAGTGGCTAATTGGTAATTGGGAATTAAGAATTAAGAATGTCTTTCTGTAGTGGTGAAAAATAATTAAGAATTAATAGTGAATAGTTGATAATGGGGTTTGAAAAACGAACTTCTAATCACTAATCACCAAATAAAAAAACCCCAGCTGCGTAACAGCCAGGGCACGATTTGGATGTATAAAATCCCACAAGTGGGATACCTTAAAGACGATCTATAGTTTAGGATGTTTCCTCAACCTGTCTATTATTTTTTAACTTTTTTGAAATCATTTCATTTAGGATAATCAATATAACAGCTGAAAAGCATAGTCCCCATGCAAACTGAAGGCTCACATATGATAGTGGAACGGAAACCAGAATACTGATTACTCCTAGGGCCCACATCAAGTCTGATTTAGGGTGACTCCTTACCAAAGGCACCTTCTTTAAAGGAGATACCTGATCAGTAAAAATGTATTTCAGTTTATGATAGTCGTAAGCCAGTAACCAAAGGTTCAAAAGTACTAGAAATGCATTGACGTAGGGGGTGCCCTGCCATTGCAAGCTGATAGTTACCATAAAAATATTGAGAATTATAGGGAAGCAGAGAATAGCACCAATTGTGGCAAACCGTTGCGTAAAGAGTAAAATCCCTACGATTATCTGACTGATTCCAATAAAACGCCCGTATAACCCTAGCCCATGTTCTGCTAGCCTTTCTTCTAACCAAACCGGTCCAATCAAACCTGGGAACTGATGTTCAAAGTAGAGCTTTGACATTCCAGCGGTAAAAAAGATCAGGCCGAGTCCCAGCCTGATCATAAAAATTACTTTTGGATGATGCCTTTTAAGTAAGTTCATTAGATTATTCTCTTTCTTACCTTGTCAATACCAGCAAGCACAAAGACAACTATGGCCAGACCTAAACTTCTATAGATGTACTCCATGTTTGTCCATACTTCAAAGTTTGGACCTCTTAAATTACCAAGTCCTAAAATCTGATAGCCATATGGGTGGTAGGGTGCATATTTCCACCCTTGAGAAAGGATCATGAAAGAGATGAAACCTCCAATTCCAACACCTAATGACAGAATAAGATTTTTCCAACGCTGACTTAACCAAAACTGTATGGAAGCATATCCAAGAGTCATCAAGAAAACTTTGAAAGGCAGACTAAAGAATAAGCTATGATTAAAATCTTGATCGAAACCTAAGTCAGGCTTGGCCATTTTTACAATGTATCCAACTAGTATGGAAAAAGTACCAAACAGCATCAGACTGAAAAATATCATCAGTACAAAGACCTTTACTTTTGAAGCATAAACCGTTGTTCTGGATAATGGTTGAGTATAAATCAACTTCCATGTGTTAGAGTTGTACTCTATGCTATTAACAAACAGTGCTACTATCATTACAAAGAATGGGAAAAGGAAATTTCCCGGGTCTATACTGAACTGTAAAAGTTGTTGCCAAGGATTAACTCCTTCAGCTACAATCTGTTCTCCTTTCAATAGGAAAATCAATAAGTTAATGATTGGGATAAAAGCAGGACCAATAATCAGAAACCAAAGAATGAATGTTCTTCTAAACTTATATAACTCGGCAGATATGCCTCTTTTTAGTGCTATCGCTGCATTCATTGGTCTAACTTTTTAGTGATGTTCAAGAAGATTGATTCGAGGTTCTGCTCTGAGGTTTTGAGTTGATAGATTTCTATATCCTGATCCACTAGTGCCTTGTTTATTTTGGCAACCTCTTTTTTGGATTCAATTGGAATATGGATGGATCTGCCATTTTCTTCTGAAATGGTATAACTCATGTTTTTAAGAATAGATGCCCCTTCGGGAACTTTGTCTAATTCAATGACCAATTCGATACTATCGTTACCTTGATGTAACCCATCAAGCTTACCTTGGTATAGAATTTTACCTTGGTCTACAATTGCTACATCTGTAGCGAGTTTTTCAATCTCTGAAAGAATATGGCTCGAAAGGAATATGGTTTTACCGTGTTCTCTGTTCAGCTCTATAATCAATTCCCTCATTTCGATGATACCACTTGGGTCTAAACCATTTGTAGGTTCATCTAAAATCAAGAGTTCAGGATCTGTTAATAGAGCAGAGGCTAAGCCAAGCCTCTGACACATCCCTAAAGAATAATTTTTGGCCTTTTTATCAGCATTATCAACCAGCCTGACAATTTTCAGTACTTCCTGAATTCTATTCTTAGGTGCGTTCACCATTTTTCGAATTACCTCCAGGTTTTGTCTACCTGTTAGGTGCTTGTAGATAGAAGGGTTCTCGATAAGTGCGCCTACCTTACCCAGGATTTCAACCCTGTTTTCTCTCAGTTCCTTACCAAAAACCTTTACCTGTCCTGGTTTGGAGTGAAAGAGGTCTAATAATAACCTGATTGTGGTGGTTTTTCCAGCGCCATTCGGCCCTAGAAAACCAAAGATACTGCCTTTGGGTACGTTTAGGTTGATTTGATCCAGTGCCTTAAAGTCTTTAAAGTAAAAGCCCAGGCCATGGGTCTGAATAATTGGTTCTGACATATTCTGTGATATTTGAACAGATGACGTAAGCTTGCTGGTTTTTGATAACACATAATTTTTTTTCTATACCAACAGGGCTATCATATCGATAAAGCTGAAATAGAAATCTACCAAATCAGAGGTTTCTTTTAGAGCATCTTTTCTGATTGAGATTTCTTCGGTTGATGTACTACATTTAAACTATGGAGAAGCTGCGTTTTTGGCTTGAGAATCATTATGGTAAGCTGGTGGTAATTATCCTTCACCTGCTGGCCTGGTTTCTATATTTGTTCTTCTATAGGGTGGCCTATGTGCAACAATCGGGAAGTACAGAATATAGATCACTTTTTTTATTATCAATAGTGATTACAGATGTGCCTATTTTTTATTATTACTACCTGAGGGCGGTTCCGAGGCTATTGGTAGGTAAAAAGGTTTGGATACTATTGTTAATTACAGTGGTTATTACCCTCTGTTATCCAATTGCGAGATACGGAGTTGATTTATGGTTTTCAATCTACTATCCCGATGACTTGATTCCACTATCCAATATCGCTGTAACGAGTTTTAATGTTGTATATGGCATTAGAGCCTTGTCCGCTTTGTTCGTTATTGCAATGGCAGGTATTGGAAAGTTCACCTTTGATTGGTTTGAGAACCAAAGAATAAGAAGAGAACTCGAAAATCAGAATCTGACTAGCGAATTGGCTTATCTGAAATCTCAAATCAATCCTCACTTTTTATTCAATACACTAAACAACATCCACACACTAGCCTATAAAAAATCAGATGGCGCCCCGGAGGCAATTATGAAATTGTCTGAGCTGATGAGGTATATGCTTTACGAATCAGATGTGACCTACGTACCCATAGAAAAGGAAATTCAACACTTGAAGAGTTTCATTGGGCTGCAGGAGTTGAGGTTTAAGGCCGACTCGATTGTGTCATTAAAAATATCAGGCGATACCAAAGGAGTAAAGATTGCTCCACTTTTATTGTTACCATTTATTGAAAATGCATTTAAGCATGGATGCAATTTAAACAAGTCGGGAGCTATCAAAGTATCACTTACGATTAATCAGGGAGTCGAATATGTGGTTGAGAATGAAATTTGTAATCAGCAAAACGATGTATCGAGAGATACGGTAGGAGGTATTGGATTAGAGAATATCAGAAGAAGGCTAATACTTATTTATCCGGACAAGCACACATTTCAGGTAAGTCAATCGTCTAATAGTTTTAAAGTTAGTTTAACCCTTAAGAGCAATGGATAGAATTAGCTGCTTGATAGTAGACGATGAACCGTTAGCTGTGGAGATTTTGGAAGAGTACATCCAAAAAGTTCCTTGGCTTAAACTTGATGGAGTAATGGATTCGGGTTTAAAGGCGATTGATTATATGAATAAAAACACCATCGATCTGATATTCCTGGATATCCAGATGCCCGATCTTTCAGGTATTCAGGTGGCAGAACTACTAAACAATAAGTGTGATATTGTTTTTACTACTGCTTATCATGAATATGCAATTGAGGGATTTGAATTGGCGGCAAAAGACTATCTCTTAAAACCTATTTCGTTTGAAAGATTTTTAAAGGCAGTGCAGCGCCTTAAGCAGAATTATGAAGAGGTAGGGGATACTCAGTCTGACTATATTTTTGTAAAGTCGGAGTACAAAATCAAGAAAATTAAACTTGATGAAATTCAATACATTGAGGGAATGAAGGACTATCTCCGCATTGTGACACGAGATGAGAAAACAATGACTTTACAAAGCTTCTCTAAACTAATACCTGCTTTACCTGAGCAGAAGTTTGTCAGAGTGCACAAATCCTTCGTAGTAGCTTTAGATGCAGTAGATAGTGTCGAAAAAGGAAAAGTGAAAATTGGGGAGCAATTTATTCCGATTAGCGAAACATACAAAGAAGACTTTTCGAAGCTGATTCAAGACAGAATGGTTTGAAACCATTTCATGCTTTGCTGCAGGTTCATCTATACTTTTCTCATGTTGGTATATTTCCTGAACGAAATTGAGTCGGGCGAGATATCATTGAGAAAAAAATGAAGCAAAGACTCACAATTCTAATGGTGTTGGGTATGACGACATCAATTTTTCTATTCGGTCAGAGTAAAGATTCACTCTCTACCAATTTTTTAAAAGATAAGCTGATAGCGGTTAAAGACATTTCGCCATCAAACACTGATTTCACAGATTTGAAGTTTTTGGAGGAGGAGTTGAAGGGTGTTGAAATTATAATGTTGGGAGAGCAAGGTCATGGTGATGGATCGAGCTTTTTGGCCAAGACCAGATTGATCAAATACTTGCATGAAAAACAGGGTTTTAATGTATTGGTCTTTGAAAGTGGTATGGCAGACGCCTTTAGAGTATGGAGCCAATTGAAGTCTGGTGCAGATAGCCTTGCCGTATTTGACTTAGGGATATTTCCAGTATGGACACAGATGAATGAAGTAGTTCCATTGATGGAGTATATCATAGATCAGTCAAAGACTTCAAATCCATTGATTTTGGCTGGTTTCGATATGCAGCCTACAGGAAGTAGGATTCGTGCAAAGGAAAGGTCTGGTGAACTGATACAGTATTTAAAATCTGTAGTCGCTGGCTTTGACATTAATAACTATCCCAAATTCTCTGGGATGGTGTCAGATTTCGCTGGAACAATGAGGAATAAGCCTGGTCAGGAAGACCGGGACAAGTTGCTGGATGAAATGAGAACTATTCAAGTTTTGGTTAGGAAAAATGATATGACCATCAAAGGTCAGGTAATGTCCAGATATCTAATGAATTTGTACAAAACCTTTCAACTTTTCTGGGATGCAGATCTTGCTAACCCTTCAAATACGCCTCATGTATTTAATATCAGAGACAGAGAAATGGCAAAAAACATGACTTACCTAAGAGAGAAAGTTTATTCTAGTGAGAAAATGATTGTTTGGGGAGCCAATACCCATATTGGGTATGGAAGGGGTTTGTTGGAAGGCGATGCTCCTGATAAAGGTATGATCCCAATGGGAGCTTATCTAAAGACGGATTACCAGAAAAAAGTATACACACTTTCGTTTACCAGCGCGATGGGCAAAACAGGTTCGTTGAGAGGTGAAACCTATGATTTACCAGAGGGCAAACCCGGAAGCCTAGAAGCTTATTTAGGGCAATTGGGAGTAGAATATGGTTTTTTGAGTTTCCGTAATAATCCATTTGGCAATATGAAGTTCGAGACTCGTATTTATGGTCACTCAGAGATGTTGGCAAAGTGGCCAAAAATGACCGATGGAGTGTTTTTTATTAAAGAAATGAAGGGTAGTACAAAAAGGTAGGCTCTACCTTAAAAAACATTGTAGTTTTCTTCAACGATATGTGGCCATTTTCGTTAAATCAATCGGTTATGCTCATCGTATTTCCAATAAAAAATAAACGATGCATAACCTTTTGGTTTAAACAATTGTTAAGCACCCATGGAACAAGCAACTGCCACAAAGAAAGCGAGAACAAAGTCGAGCCCTTCTAAAAAGATTAAATCGGCTTATATTGATTATATCAATGAGAACGGAACAAGGCCAGCCTCAATTTTTAAGTTTGTTAGAGACTTGAAAGTAAAAGAAGAGGATTTCTATAACCACTTTAACTCCTTTGATAATATAGAAAAAGAGATCTGGTCAGATTTCTTCGATTCAACTGTTAAGACACTCACTTCAGATGATGTATACTCTGAATACTCTTCACGAGAAAAACTATTGGCTTTCTTCTATACCTGGATAGAAAATCTAAAGTCTCAGAGGAGTTATATTCTTCAGTCTATACCCGGAAAAGTAAGACCAGAAATAACTCCTTATTACTTATCAAGTGTAAAAGATGCTTTTAAAGAATGGACAACTAACCTGCTTTCAGAGGCCAAAGAAACAGACGAAGTTGTAGCCAGGCCAATTATTGGTGATCGATATACAGATGCTGTATGGTTGCAGTTTCTTTTCATTCTGGGTTTCTGGATAAAAGACGATAGTAAGGCTTTTGAAAAAACAGATGCCGCTATTGAAAAGTCGGTAAACCTTGCGTTTGATTTAATGGGTAAAGGACCACTTGATGCCATGCTGGATTTTGGAAAATTCTTATTCCAAAATAGAAATTAAGCTTACCAAGCGAACAGTTTTAACTCCGTTTCTCTGAAAATCACGCAATGAAAGAACAGTCAAAGATTCCAACTTCCAAGGTGCAACGTGCCGCCAAGTTTGTAAAGACAGGAGCTAAAGTAGGGGGCAACTACGTAAAGCATTATGCTAAGAGAGTTGTTAACCCTTCTTTGTCTAAAGAAGAGCTTCATGCAGATAATGCCCGTGATATTTATAATTCTTTAAGTGAGCTGAAGGGAAGCGCATTAAAGGTAGCGCAAATGATGAGCATGGATAAAAACATGCTGCCAACTGCTTATCAAGACAAGTTTTCAATGGCGCAGTACAGTGCTCCTCCTTTATCTTTTCCTCTGGTAGTGAAAACATTCCAGCAGTATTTTAAGAAATCACCTGAGAAGATTTTCGATTCTTTTACTAAAAACGCAATGAACGCAGCATCTATAGGTCAGGTGCATTTGGCTACCAAAGAAGGAAAGAAACTGGCGGTCAAAATTCAGTATCCGGGAGTTGCCGATAGTGTGAAGTCAGACCTGAAATTGGTAAGACCTTTTGCTGTCAGGCTGATGAATTTAAATGAGAAAGACCTTGACCACTATATGGAGGAGGTTGAGACAAAACTGTTAGAAGAAACCGATTATCACTTGGAGGTTGAAAGGTCGATTGAAATTTCTGAAGCTTGCCGCCACATTGAAAATCTGAGATTTCCCAAATACTACCCCGAATTGTCGGCTAGTAGGGTGATTACGATGGACTGGCTTGATGGTTTAGTGCTAAAAGAGTTTATCCAGACTAATCCTGATCAGGAAACCAGAAATAGAGTAGGACAGGCATTATGGGATTTTTATGACTTCCAGATACATGAATTGAGACAGGTTCATGCAGACCCACATCCAGGAAACTTTATTATTGATAAAAATGGCGTTTTGGGAATAATTGACTTTGGCTGCGTAAAGGTTATCCCAGATGAATTTTACGAACCATATTTCAGGCTTATTAGAAGGGATATGCTGGAAGCCGATTCAGAGCTTATGGACACTTTTAAGCAGCTCAGATTTATTTATGAAGACGATACTCCTGAAGATCAGATATATTTCTCGGAGGTAATCAGGGACATGATGGGGATTTTGGGGCAACCTTTCCATCAACAGGAATTTGACTTTGGAGATGATGCCTATTTTCAAAAGATTTTTGAGATGGGAGAGGTGATTTCCGAATCTAAGAAATTCAGAGAGTCAGAAAAGGCCAGAGGCGCAAGAGATGGTTTATACATAAACCGAACCTATTTTGGCTTGTACAGTATTCTGAATGAGTTGAAAGCTAAAGTAGTGACTACAAAGCCAAAATGGGCTTCGAAAGTAGCGGTTTAGCGTAAAACAAAATCACTGCTGGTAAGTCCAATACTGGTTGGCTGACTCACAGATTTGATTAGCATTTGAGAATTGTTGAAAGACTTTTGAAAGTCATTGTCAAAATCTGAAGTGTCTTTGAGCACTTTGACAAGGTGACCTGATTGATTGTATACTTCGAAGTAAATTAGCCCCTGTCTGGTAATCTCCTTCATGTCCTCCAGCAATTCAAATCTGTTCTTTTGGATGTTCCTTTTTACAAAACCCAACCAGGATTCTGAAAGATTTCCGGGTGCTATCTCTGAGTTCATCGCGCAGGCGATAAACATGGTCAAGGCAAATAAATAGGTAAAAGTCCTTCTCATTACTGAAGTTAGTACCAATATCATCTATCAAACCCTACCATGCAAATCAACTTTTATTCAAATGCATTTTCATTCCTTCATGAGAGGGTTCAAAACCTAGCTTTTTATAGAACCTGAGTGCATCAGGCCTGCTTTTATCTGTGGTAAGCTGAAGTATATGTGCTTTGCGTTGTTTGGCCCTTTCAATAGCCCATTGAAAGAAGGACTCACCTAAACCCCTATTTCTGTAACCTTTCCTGATTCGTACAGCTTCTATTTGTGCTCTTATACCTCCCTGATATGTGAGGTATTGTATAAAACTGAGTTGAAGCGTACCTACAATTTCATTGTTAGATTCGATAACAATGAGTTCTTGATTTTTATCCTGATCAATGGAATCAAAGGCATTCAGGTAGGTCTTAGGAATAGGGATTTGGTAGTTTTCTCTTAGCTCTCCTAATTCGTCATCTGCAAGCATTTCAACTATATGTTGAACATCAGCTTTGGCGGCTTTTCTGAATTTTAATTCCATAGTTTTGATTTATACCATTGATCTTATTTTTACGGCAGAAAGGTTTTCAGTTTCTAACCGTTCGTTGGCTAACAATTCAAAACCATTCTTTGTATAGAAGGCTAGGGGAGATGGATAAAGGTTGCCGTTTGATTTTTTATAATCGTTATGATCTGTAACCCATCCATTAAGTTGCGAATTATCTTTTTTAAGCATATTCAATAGCTGTGTTCCATAACCTTTGCCCTGAGATTTATTGTCTACAATAATGGCAAACCAACGCTCATTATCTCTGTCAAAGGCCACAGCCCAGCCTACAGTATAGTTGTTTTTGTTAGTGATTAAGTAATGCGTTGGCTCTGATAAAGAAAGGAGGTATTCATCCAAGTCGGAAAGTGCTTGATAACATAGCTGAACAGGGTATTCATTATTCCATAGCATAAAAAGCGCTTGTTTTTGACTTGTGCTAAGTTGCCCGGCGGTAAAGAGTATATCAGAATTATTTCGCACTCCTTTTTTGTTTGTACCACTGATTGCTGATATAGAGCAAGCCGATTGAGGCAATTAGGGTAAAGACCAAATAGACCCATTTATTCATATCTATACCTATGAAGTCGAAAACCGTATGATCTGGAGCCATAACTGCTTTGACAAAGTTGATTGCATAAAATATGCTACCCAAAAAGAGTAGCAGAATCATCCAGTTTGCCTTTGTCTTTTGCCTAGCCATACTTATTTGTCATGTAATCGAAAGAGCCTTGTATCAGGTCTTTAAGCGTATCTCGGTCTATATCGTCTAGCTTTTTAATGTAAAGACAAGATTTACCTGTTTTATGCTTACCAAGCTTTTCCATTAATTCAGCATAGCGCTCAAAGCCAGGCATAATGTAAATAGTAAGGCTTTGTGCTCTTGGAGAAAAGCCAACCTTCATCATATCGCCTTCTCGGCCACTATCATATTTATAGTGATAGGTGTCAAACCCAACTATTGAGGCTCCCCACATCTTGGCAGGTTTTTTTGTGATAGTTTCCATCATGCCCTTAAGTTCCAGACAATCGGCCTTCTTTTGATTATCCTTTACACTGTTAAGGAACTTATTTACACTTGCTTCGTTTTCCGTGGTTTTGTTTTGTGCTTTTGCCATTAAAGAATCGTTTCTCCAATTTATAAAATAGTAATGGAAAATGCTCTGCTAGGTAAGATAAGGCCAGAATATAATCACACCAATTATGGTCGCAGCTATAGCCGCTATTAAAACAGCTCCGGCAGCCATATCTTTTACTTTTCCTGCCACAGGGTCGTGATCAGGTTCAGTAAGGTCTATCAGTTTTTCAATAGCAGTGTTAATCATTTCGCATATGAGCACTAAGGCTATAGCAACCACTAACCAAAGCCATTCATGTGGAGAAATATGAAGGTAAAACCCTAGACCAATAACTGCAGCTCCAGCAAACAAATGGATACGGAAATTATGTTCAGCCCAAATGGTTGCCTTGATGCCTTTAATGGCATATTCAAAACTTTTAATCCTTTCCTTAAAGCTAAATCGCTTATTCATATACTTTAAAATTAACGAATCAAGAGAAATGAAGACTTACCTTGGTTCCTATGTTTTTCGCGCCTTATTTTGATTAAAATTTCAGCGATGAAAAAACTTCTTATTCTGGTATTGGTTGTTTTGGTTTTTGGATGTGATAGTGATCAAGATAAAGCCGGTAGATTTTTGCTTAAAGGTAACGAAGCCATGGGCAAAGGAGAATTTAATGAAGCAGTACGACTTTATACAGAAGCCATTGCCAAAGACCCTGACTTTATTGATGCTTACAACAACAGAGGAGTGGCCAATTACAGAGATGGCAAGTATGTCGAGGCAATTAATGACTACACACATATTCTTTTGCAGATTGACCCTGAGTTTTCCAGTGCACGCAGAAATAGAGTAAATGCCTACCTGGATGCAGGCCGATACGAGAAGGCTCTGGAAGATTTGATGGTTTTAAAGAATGTGTTTCCTGATTCGGCCTTTGTAGACTTTAGTAGAGGTCTGGTCTACCATGAGATGAAAGACTTTAGTCAATCCATTGATGCTTTTAATGCTGCATTGAAGAAGGATGAGAAAAATCCGGAGATACTTATCAATGCGGCAAATGGATATTTTATGCTCAAAGACTTTAAGAGTGCCGAAGCACTTTTAAACCGGGCAATGGCTATTGATGCTACTGAACCGAATATATATAATACGTTGGCATTGATTGAAACAGCTAAGTCAAACTATGACAAAGCGCTTGATCTTGTACAACAAGCACTAAAATTGGACATAACTAACCCGTATTTTCTCAACAATCGTGGTTACATATATTTAATGAAATCTGACTTGGAAAATGCCGAACCAGACATCAGAAGAGCGATTATTGGAGCCCCGCAAAATGCCTGGGCTTACAGAAACAGAGGGATACTACTTTTTAAACAACAGAAGTACGAAGGCGCTATCAGAAACTTTGAACTGGCTGAAAAGCTAGAGAAAGAAGTGCCAATGATGCATGTCTATTGGGCCAAAGCACTTGTTGCTATGGAGAGAATGGTTGAAGCTTGTCAGCTCATAAAAGAGGCTTCTGTTAACATCAACTCAGATCAAGAATTGAAAAGTCTTAACTGCGGTTAGTAAGTAAACCTTCATTAAGTCTTCACAATTTTTTGAGACTCTTTATATTCCATTCAACTGCTCAGTGAACCTTTTTTTGAATAGAAAGAACTGAAGTTCAAGGTTTTGCATAAAAAAATGTATTCCTTGTTAACAACTATTAAAATCAGGTCGTCTATTTTTTGATTATGGATGTATCACGCTTCAAAGCAGAGGTTTTGCCCTTGAAGAACAAATTGTTCCGCTTTGCGCTCAACATCGTGAGAGATGAAGAGCATGCAAAGGACGTTGTGCAAGAGTGTTTGATCAAGGTTTGGGAAAAAAGGTCTGATGTTGATCAGATTCAAAACCTGGAGGCTTGGTGTATGCAGATTACCCGTAATAAGGCGCTGGATAAACTCAGGTCGAAGCATGTAAAGAAAACAGACCTGTTTGAGGTCGAGTTCGATACAAGAAAAGAGCGAGATACACCATTTGTTTTAACAGAAAGAGGTGACCTCATGAATCGAATTAAGGGACTAATTGATGCGCTCCCTGACAGACAGAGAGAAGTGATGCAGCTCAGAGATATCGAAGGGTTTGCATATAAAGAAATTGCAGATATGCTTAAAATTGATATCAATCTGGTGAAGACAAATTTGTTCAGAGCCAGAAGAAAATTGAAAGAAAGCTTAATGAAAGTCGATGCTTATGGACTCTAGAACAGAAGAGCTATTAGAAAAGTACTGGGAGACTGAAACAAGTCTGGAAGAGGAGAGAGCGCTTAGATGCTTAATTAAATCAACTCCGGAAATAGAAGAGTTAAGAGAAGTAAAAGCGCTTTTCGAACACTTCGAATCAGAATCAAAACGTGAATTGGATGAGTCGTTTGATGACGAAATTCTAGGAATGATTTCTGAAGAGAAAGAAACAAAAGTGATCAGTTTGTCGGGCTATTTTAAGCAATATGCGAGTATTGCAGCAGCAGTGATCATTATGTTGGTTAGCGGTTATTTGTTTGTTCAAGAACAAAATCAATATGTATCTGAAGATACATTTGATACGCCTGAAGAAGCGTATGCAGAATTGAAAAGACAATTACTTGTTGTTTCAAACTATATGAATAAAGGCAATGAAACAATGAACGAATTGGCCAACCTTGGAAAGGCTGGAACAGGGCTTCAGGACTTTGCGAAAATGAGCAGTGCATCTGAAGGTTTAGAATTACTTAGTGAAATGAATTTAAAAAACAATTAGAGGAAAATAGATAATGAAAAAGTTAGTATTAACAATGGTATTGGGCCTATTTGCGGTATCTGCAAACGCTCAGAGTGATGCGATATCAAAGTATTTCGACAAGTATGTTGATGATGCGTCCTTTATGCACTTGAATTTCAGTGGTAAAATGTTTCAAATGATTGCGAAGCTTGAATTTGAAGATGAAGCGGAGCAGAAAATGGTTCAGGAATCTCTTGGTAAGATCAAGCGTGTTCAGGTATTAGGGAAAGATAAAGATGTTGATGGTAGAAAAATGTATGCCGAAGCATTGAAAGCTATTAAAGGGAATGAATTTGAAGAATTAATGTCTTTGAGAGAAGATGATAAAGATATCAGGTTCATGATTAAAGAGAAAAACAATAAGATCCACGAGTTGTTTATGGTAATGGGCGGTGATGATGAGTTCGGCCTGTTGAGCATCGTTGGTGATGGTATTGATTTGAATGCCTTATATAAACTGTCTAAATCTATTGGAATGGATGGTTTTAAAGAACTAGAATTCTTGGACAAGATGGATGGCAATTAAGAAATTGCGATTTTAGTCAACAGAGAGTGCTCCGGTGCTCTCTGATTTTATTGGTCAAAGCTCAAAAACAATTGGATGTATGAAGAAGCTTTTTTTAATCAGTTTATTACTGAGTCTGTCGCTAAGTGGCATTGCGCAAAGCCGTAGTGTAGAGCGATTCAGACAGGACAACCGTCCCACTACAAAACTCTTTTTTTATAAGAGTACCCTCAAAATGATATCAAGAATTGATCTTGCTGCGATAGGGGGATCAAATACCAGCGACTTTGGTGATATGCCACCAATTGCAGATATGATTGCCGGAATTGAGAAGGTGAAGTTCTTCCTTTATGAAGATGATGATGATCGAAATGACATCGATCAATCAAGCTTCAAAGCACTAGAATCTAAAGTTCTAGATGAAGGATATGAATCAATGATGTCTGCCAGAGTAGAAGGCAATATCATGAACATCCTGATGAAAGAACGAAGAGGTAAACCTCAGGGATTTGTGGTGCTAGTTACTATGGAAGAAGGGTATAGCATTATTGATATTGAGGGTTTTCCCGATGTCAACAACATTCTCAAGTTCTCGCAATTCATCAATAGCAATGGTTCCAATATGGGGCTAAGCGAGGCTTTCAGGTAGTTAAACTTTAACACCTGTCTTAATCTTTTTACTCAAAAACAACACGATTTGGATACTGTATTATCAATTAAAAAACTTTCCAAGCACTATGGGAAGATCAAGGCCGTAGATAACCTTTCGCTCGAAGTTAAGAGAGGAAGTGTGTACGGAATCTTAGGTCCTAATGGTAGTGGAAAGACAACAACACTCGGAACAATTCTGAGTGTCATTAATCAAACCAGCGGAGAATTCGAATGGTTTGGTCAAGGCTCTAATCAAAATACCAGGAAAAAGATTGGAGCGATTCTCGAGCACCCGATTTTCTACCCATACCTTACTGCTGTTCAGAACCTTAGAATTGTCTGCGATATTAAGGAAGTAGACCACAGTAGAATTGAAGAGGTCTTAGAACAGGTAGGTCTGGATGAACGGAAGAACTACAAGTTCAAAACATTCTCTTTAGGAATGAAGCAACGATTGGCAATTGCTTCTGCATTATTGTGTGATCCGGAGGTTATGATTCTGGATGAACCAACGAATGGTCTTGACCCTCAGGGAATTGCTGAAATCAGGGATTTGATTATTGAGATTGCCAATAGCGGAAAGACAATCATTATTGCCAGCCACTTATTAGACGAAGTGCAAAGAGTTTGTACACACTTCTGTGTTCTGCAACGCGGAAAACTGATTCATGATGGCTTGGTTGAGGATGTAGGGAAAGGAGACATCCTTGTAGAAGTAAAGGCCGATACAGAAAACCTTCAGGAAGTACTTGAAAACTCTGGAATGGTTAGCAATGTGAAACGAGAATTGGATAAGTATACATTAACTATGCAGGAAGGGTACGCTTCTCAGGAGGTTAATGAATACCTTTTTAAACAAGGTATTGTGGCCAAACACCTGATAGTGAAGGTTAAGAGTCTCGAAAAACAATTCTTAGAAATTTTAGCTGAACAGAAAGGAGGGGGCAAATGATACGTTTATTAAAAATAGAACTGCATAAGGTTCGCAACAATAGATCTTTTAAAGTGCTTTCAATACTTTATATGATAGCACTCTTTTTAACCAGTATGGGAGTAATGCCCTTCTTAAAATGGCTGAAGAATAAGTTCGCTGAATTTGATGCTGAGGCCGTGGACCCCACTATTTTGCCATTTTATGAGTTCCCGGATATTTGGCAGAACTTGACCAGTGTTTCAATCTATTTCAAAATACTACTGGCCTTAAGTTTAATTTATTCTATTACTAATGAGTATACATATAGAACCATCAGGCAAAATGTGATTGATGGGTTGAGCAAAAAGGAGTTTATCTGGTCCAAAATTATCATGGCAGGCTTCCTGAGTTTGGCTTCTGCAGTGGTTTTATTAGTAATGGGCTTGATTACGGGGCTTATTTATTCTACGGAAATATCTTTCGGGGTAATCTTTGAAGATATGCACTTCCTTATCGCTTTCTTTTTACAGCTATTCGCATTCTTGCTCTTTACGCAATTTGTAGCTACACTGATAAGAAAGCCAATTATCACTATGGGTGTAATGTTTCTATGGGTAGTACTAATTGAAAATGGATTGTTTATTTGGGGACAGGTAAAAAATCAGCAATGGATTGAGTATCTGTTACCTGTTAAGAGTATGAATTCATTGATTCATATTCCTTTTCCAAAATATGCTTTACAAGAAATACAAGACTTTATAGCCTTACCTGAATTGGCATTGGTGCTTTTTTATGGAGGTCTGTTTTACTGGGCTACTGTGAGTTTGGTAGC
Source organism: uncultured Roseivirga sp. (assembly GCA_947493005.1). Lineage (GTDB taxonomy): Bacteria > Bacteroidota > Bacteroidia > Cytophagales > Cyclobacteriaceae > Roseivirga. Next base: position 669,561 of record CANLOY010000003.1, on the reverse strand, counting down.
CAGAAGAGATTTGTAATAACTAATAAGATATAAACAAGTAAAGCCATTCTGATCCATCAGAATGGCTTTACTATTATAGTCAATCCAGTATTAATATTTAGCTCGTTTTCCTTCTTCTAAATAGGCTATAAGATTGTTGTATGACAGTTCATTACCTTCAATGAATTGATCTAGCGGTGCTGAGAGCTTATGAAACTCGAATATCAAAATGCTTTTAGTTTAGTAGACATTACCACTAATCTACTATCAAAATCTGAAGGTTAGTATAGAGCTAGAATAAAACTAGCTTATTGAATTGAAACAGCAACTTTCCCCTTGTGTTTGCCCATTCCAAAGTAGTTGATCAATCTGGGTATTTCTTCCATTTGGTAAGGGCCATCAATCACAGGTTTGATCTTACCTTCTTCAAAAAGCCTGTTAATAAAGTCCAGATCTTTATTGGCTTTTAAGGATATTACCTTTACGCTTTTCTTGGAGAATGCTGAAATAAAAGTGGCTGACAGTGTTATTTGTAGAAGTCTGATCAATTGGCCTCCAACAGTTAAATACTTGCCATTAGGGGAGAGGCATCGAAGATAGTGAGATACTGGCCGATTAGATTTTGCATCCAGTACAATGTCATATAACTTCCCACATTGAGTAAAATCCTGCTCTTTGAAGTCAATTACCTTATCAAAACCTAATGCTTTCATCATTTCCAGTTTATCTCCGGTGTCTACTCCAGTTACATGCGCATCGAATACTTTAGCTATTTGAAGCCCTAATGTTCCGACACCGCCTCCAGCACCATTGATCAGAATTCTTTGGCCAACTTCAATCTTTCCAAAATCTATCAGACTCTGTGAAGCAAGCATTGCGGCATGTGGAATAGAGGTTGCTTCTTGAAAGGTCATAGAAGCTGGTTTAGCAACCAAAGCTTTCTCGTTAATACTGATATACTCAGCAAAGGTGCCGAATCCATAATCAGAGATGTCTCCATATACTTCATCTCCAACATTAAATGAAGTTACATCTGGTCCCAATGCTTCTATTTTACCAGCAAGTTCCATTCCTGGAGTGGGGTATTTGGGTTTAACCAAACCAAAGAGTAATCTGTACATGTTTGGTTTGCCCCGAACCATACTCCAGTCATAGTCATTGATGGCAGTGGCATGAATTTTTACCAATACTTCGTTTTTTCCTGGTTTGGGCTTTTCTACCTCTTTAAAGTGTAGTGTTTCGGGCGACCCGTATTTAGTCTGTACAATGGCTTTCATTTTGTTAATGCAATTGAAACATGACCAATTTTTTCACCCTTCTCTACAAAATGATGTGCTGCTGCCATTTGGTCAAGCGAATACGTACGATCAATCACAGCCTTAAGATTGCCCTTTTCTACAAGGTTTTTTATGTAGATTAGTTCTTTAGGGCCTTCTTTTGCCAGGGAAAAGTTGAATTTCTTCTTATTGATTTTTGCAGTCCAAATACCTTGAATTACCTGTTTTACCCAAGGCGTGGCTAAAACATATTGTCCTCCTTTCTTTAGAGCATTCATGTTTCTTGAAACTGAGTTTTTTCCTGCTATATCAAGTATAGCATCATACAATTGGCCATTTTTTGTGAAGTCTTCCTTTGTATAATCGATTACGGCATCCGCACCAATTGACAGTAGCGTATCCAGTTTATGCGTGCTGTCTACGGCCGTTACTTTTGCACCAAGTAGTTTGGCAAACTGTACTGCGTATGTGCCAAAACAGCCCGCAGCACCAACAATCAATACATTCTGGCCTGCTTTGATGTTGCACTTTCTTACATAATGCAATGCATTATTGGCTCCGGTCGGAAGGGTAGCGGCTTCATTGAAACTCATGTTGTCAGGTTTCTGAGCAATAAAGGCAGATGCCTTTATACAGTTGTATTCTGCATAACTGCCAAATTTAAGTCCAGTGCCCGCCATGATTTTGTCACCTCTTTTGAAGTTGCCCACATCTTTGCCAACAGCTTCAATCTCACCAGCCATTTCCATTCCCAGAACAGGGCGTTTTGGTTTGAAAATACCCATATATAACCTGAGAGGTAACCAGAAGAGTATGTGCATGTCGAACCTGCGCATTTCACAATCCCCAGGAGTAACCGTGGCAGCATACACTTTAACTAATACCTCATCATCTTTGGGTACGGGTTTTTCTATTTGTCCAAGCTGAAGTAGGTCAGGAGAGCCGTATTTTGTCCAAACGATTGCTTTCATCTGCTTCAATCTTCTAAAGTTTCACACTGAAACCCGGAGATTTTCAAGTGGTTGATAATGTCGGTTTCTTCTAATTCCCCGGTAGCTTCAATACGCAATACATTATCAATATCTTCTAAATCCACTGACCACCCAAGTATGGTAGGAATGTTTCGAAAAAGCGACTCAAGCGATTTGACCATTTTTTGAGTCCCAATATTAGTTCTGAATATGAGTAAATTCATAGACTTTGAGTTTTGACCGTTAACAAATACTACGCTTTGAAGAGTGTTATTTGTGTAGCTGAAATACAAATATATTTTAACATAAAGATTAAGGCAAGTTATTTTGCGTGTTTTTGACGCAAAATATAATAATCAATCTCAAAAACCTGTTTATATCTTCCTATCGATGGTTTTTGATATGCTGCTTGCAAGTTCTATTTAGAAAGTCTTACTTTTATTGCGTGGAAATGACGCAAAATATTCAAGTCGCTGTAGATGCTGTTGTTTTTGGTTACAGCAAAGAGGAGGGGGTTTCAATTCTATTGATCAAAAGGAAGTACGACCCTTATCAAGGACGTTGGGCAATACCAGGCGGTTTTGTCCTGAACAATGAGTCACTGGAGGATGCTGTAGAGAGAGAGTTACAAGAAGAAACAGGAGTGAGGATCAATTATTTAGAGCAGCTTTATACATTTGGTAAACCAGACAGAGACCCACGTACAAGAATATTATCAGTAGCTTATTTTGGTTTAGTAAAATCCAGTCAGTTTGAAAAACTCAAGGCTAGCACTGATGCAGCGGATGCAGCCTGGTTCAATTTCAAAGAGCTACCTCAATTGGCTTTTGATCATAAGGAAATTCTTAAAGTGGCTATAGAGCGACTAAGGGGTAAAATCATCTATCAACCTATCGGCTTTGAATTACTTGAGAAGAAATTTCCATTCTCCGATTTAGAGCAGCTTTATGCTACTTTGTTAGACCGGCCCATTGACCGCAGAAACTTTAAAAAAAAGGTGATGAGTTTGGGGATTCTGGATGAACTGGATGAAAAGGCAAAATCTACCGGAGCTGGCAGGCCAGGTAACTTATTTCAGTTTAACAAGAAAACTTATAACAGACTGCTAAAGGAGGGAATGCACTTTGAGATTTAATATTTAACTATCGAGCCTTAGTATAATATGAAGTTGATAGTTAGTCTTTTCTAAACATCTCAATGGTGTAATCCAATAAGTTCTGACCTTCGGGCTTTCCATGACCTGGAATCACAATTTTAAGATTGGGGTAGGCCCCTTTAATTAGTTGAACAGTGTTTGACCACTCTTCGATATTAGCATCACCAAGGTAACCTTTTCCAGCTTTTTCTCCTTTTATTAGGCACCCACCAAATAGTACTTCTTCGTCAGGAAAGTAGCTAACGATATTGTCTTTGGTATGGCCTTCACCAAAATGCCTGTTGATTATCTTTTTTGAACCAACTTCAATTTCAAAGTAATCATTCATGCCGTTTTGAGGTGGAATCTTATTATCCAACTTCGCCAAATCAATAGTTTTGTTATTGGCATAGGAAGGAATATTATGTTCATGAAATGCCTTTAATCCACCAAGGCAGTCTGTATGAAAGTGGGTTACAATTACAGCTTTTACCGTAGCTTTCAATTTATCCTCAACCCATTCAATAAGTTCTTCTGATGCTTTATCATCGGCAGGAGTATCAAATATCACTGCCTCACCATTATTGACTACAACCATGCCGTTGCTCGCCACCTTACCAAAATCTTCAGTCTCCAGATAAGAAATATGTAGAAAGGTATTTTCAGTGAGCTGTTGGACTTTGAGCTGTTCAGTTTGGTATGGCAACTTCTTTTCATTTGTCTGACAACCAAAAGTTATTACTAAAAGTAGAATTGAAGAAAGAACGGATTTCAAGTGATTTGACTGTTTAAGGTGAAAGTGAGTTAAAATTACTTTTCACAGGTAAACCCTGCAACAAAAAAACGCGACTCACGCTACATTATTTTCAGTCTGGTAGCCCAAACCTTAATTATCAGTATAAACCTTAAAGGGACTTATACTTTTTGGATATGAGCAGGTATATCAGGCAAATATTTATGGTTACTATTAGAAATAGAGATGGGAGTCCTCCTAAATTAGAGAGCATTTTAATGCCATCAATTCCTGCCTGATTGATCATAATGTAGGCAACTGCCCCAATGGTTATTCCCCATATCACTTTAATTGAAACTGGTGGAGAAGGGGAGTCTGGAGAAATTCCTGTTGAACTGATACCACCCATTGCTTCGGTATTTGAATCTGCTGCCGTAACATAAGATAAGAAGGCAGTTAATAGAAAAAGACCTGCAATTATTGGTCTTAATGGGAACTCTTCGAATATGCGGTACATAATTGATTCAGGTCCCTGAGCATTCAAGAGTTCGGATAGTCCTAAGCCTTCCAATTGAAAATTAAGTGCAGTACCGCTGAAAATACTCATCCATAGCATGCCAAACAGTGCGGGGAATACCCAGTTGAATAGGAGAAACTGACGAACTGTATAGCCATAACTTAGTCTTCCCAGAAACAAAGCTGTGATAGGTGCCCACGCCAGCCAGTTAGCCCAGTAGAATGTAGTCCAGCTCTTAGGCCATGGATCATCGGAATGTACAATAGATACAAGGCTCATCTCTGGTAGGTCTTGTAAGTAGTGTATTAAGCCACTTACGAACTGATTGAGAATACTCTTAGTGGGACCAAATACCAGAATAAAAAGAGCGAGCACAATAAATATTCTTGCGTTAATATCCGATAGAATCCTTATGCCCTTCATAAGTCCGGAAATTGCTGATAGTGTAAAAGCTGCCACAATAAATCCGGCAATTACTAAGAGTAACCATTGGCTTTGGTAGCTTGTTAAGTTTTCAATTCCTCCTGATAAAGTGAGAATGCCTGCTCCCAAAGAGGCAGCCATTCCTGCCACAAGAGCATACAAGCAAATCCCATCAATAAGTGTTGCCATTCTTGTGCCTTTACTTCTCGAGGAGGTGATGGGAAACAGAGTAGAGCGTAGGCTAAAAGCCTTTCTTTTGTTATAAAATGCTAAGGCAAACATTAATGCTGGAATAGTGTATATGGCGTAAGGAGTGAAGGTCCAGTGCAGAAACATATAACTCATGGCCTCTGAGGCTGCTTCAGAAGTATTTGGTTGGCTGTGGGAGAAACTGGGTGGTGTTCCAATATGAAACAAAGGCTCTGCTGTACCCCAGAAAATAATACCTGTTGCTATTGTTGTGCAGAGTACGATTGAAAACCACCTCCATTTGGTTAGAAAAGGTTTGGCGTCATTTCCTCCTATACGTTTCTTGCCAATGGGGTGAAAAATCAGGACAATACAGGTTAACAGCATAAGGCTGGTTCCACTACTGAACAGCCACCCGAAGTTATCCAGGATAAACAAATTGATGTTGGAAGTAGAATTGAGAAACCCCTTAGCATCAATCAGGCTGTAAATTAAGGCTGCCATTAATAGGATAAATGGAGGCCAGAAAACTGGTTGTCTCAGTTTTTTTAAGGTTTGAACGAATTTGGCTGAGATTGAACTGATCTTTTTGATAGGGTTAGGATTAGAAAAATAATCTTTGGATAATTACCACAATATAAGAAACAGTTAAGTTCCTAAATATGAAACATACATTAACCCTGATTTGCCTAGTTACTATGATTAATCTAAATACTGCTCAAGAGTTGCCATTTAAGTCTATTGAAAAAACTGAGAAAGTTTTCAGTACAGGTAATTTAGTAGCGCGAATGGTTGAAGGACTCGGATTCAGGTATTACTGGGCTAGCGAAGGTCTTAGGGCTGAAGATTTAAAGTTTAGCCCCGTGAAAGATGGTCGTAGTGCTTTGCAAACCATAACACATATTCACGGACTCTCTGTTTTTCTTTTGAGCGCATTAGAGAAGAAGACATTCTCTCCCGAAAGCACAGATGGCATGAGCTTCGAGAATGTAAGAAAGGCTACTTTGCTGAATTTTAAGAAAGCTGTCGATATTCTTAAGAGCAGTAAAGATGAGGACTTTGAAGATTATAATATCCGCTTTGCAAATGGAGGAGAATTTCCTTTCTGGAATGCAATCAATGGCCCTATTTCAGATGCAATTTATCATACCGGGCAAGTAGTAATGATGCGTAGGATGTCAGGCAACCCGATTAATCCTAATGTAAGTGTACTTGCTGGTAAGCTGAGGTAGTTCTGAAACTTCACAAGGTATCAGAGCGTTTTTCGCTAGAAGCTAGAAGCTAGAAGCTAGAAGCTAGAAACTCACTTCACACGTATATTCCGTACTGTCTATTGAAGCGCTACGCTTTTTATAGAAACTAATTGCTGGTTCGTTCCACTTAGAAACTAGCCAGCGCATTTTTTTACACCCTTCCGTTTTAGCTATACTTTCCAGTTTATCCATAAACAGGTGGCCTGTTCCTGTACCTCTATGAGCCTCTTCAATATATAGATCGTCCAGATACAAAAGTTTTCCAGACCATGAACTATATCCAAAATAGTAAGTAGCAAAACCAATAGCATTCCCATTGTCTTTGGCTATCAAGGCCTTAAAAACATCTTTATCCTTAACCATTTGTTCATGCGTGATTGATACTTTTTCGGGGGTTCTCTGAAAAGTAGCAAAGTCAAGAATCATACGGTGTATGTCTTTCAGGTCTTCAGAAGATGCTTTTTCTATGGTAATTGGCATTGGTTGTTTTTGTTACGGGTGGTCAATAGTCAATAGACTATGGACCGATAACTATCGACTATATACTTATTATGGTATCCACTTGATATTTTTGAAGTTCGGCTTACGTTTTTCGAGAAATGCATTTCTGCCTTCTTTAGCTTCTTCGGTCATATACGCTAAACGAGTAGCTTCTCCCGCAAATACTTGCTGACCTACCATACCATCATCGGTTAGGTTAAAAGCGAATTTGAGCATTTTAATAGAAGTAGGGGACTTTTCTAAAATTTCCTGAGCCCAGTCATAGGCTGTGTCTTCAAGTTCAGCATGAGGAATGACAGCGTTAACCATTCCCATTTCAAAGGCTTCCTGAGCTGAGTAGTTCCTTCCTAAGAAGAAAATCTCACGAGCACGTTTCTGACCAACCATTTTTGCCAGATAGGCAGATCCATACCCACCATCGAAGCTTGTCACATCAGCATCAGTCTGCTTAAAAATAGCATGCTCTTTACTGGCTAATGTAAGATCGCAAACTGTATGAAGGCTATGTCCACCTCCAACGGCCCATCCGGGAACAACGCAAATCACCACTTTAGGCATAAAACGAATTAGGCGTTGCACTTCCAGAATATTAAGCCTTGGCATGCCATCATCGTCTACGTAGCCTTGATGACCTCTGGCATTCTGATCTCCACCTGAACAAAAAGCCCAACCACCATCTTTAGCAGAAGGCCCTTCGCCTGAAAGCAAAACCACGCCAATTGAAGTATCTTCACGGGCATCTAACAGTGCTTCGAATAGTTCTCCAACAGTTCTTGGCCTAAAAGCATTTCTTACTTCAGGCCGGTTGAAAGCAATTCTAGCAACTCCATCACCTGACTTTTTATAGGTAATGTCTTGATACTCTTTTACGGTTTTCCAGGCTACTTTACTCATATCATTCGTTTGATGCGAAAATAAGGTTAAAGGAAGAAGTAGCAAAGCAGGAACTGGACTAAGGTGTTTCTATTTGTTCGAGTCCAGAGGGAGAACAAAATTCTCAAAATGGGAAAAATTAAACAACGGTCTCTATGGTTGTAGATGATTTTCAAGGCATTTGTCCGATAATTATTTGCGCCTCTCGGCACGAAAATCTTTGATTATTACACCATGAGTTCAACGTTTTATAAGTATGAATACTCCCTTTGAGCAATGTAGTTGGTCAGTATATTTTGTTTGTTCATTGTAGGTGGTTGTCGTTCATTTTTTACGGCAAATTCTTTTATGGCTATCTGTAGAGCCTTTATCGAGTCGATGGGTGTTATAAGTCAGAGCACGGCATACAGCATACCATGTTTTATTATGAGAGGGGAGCCCCTGGCTGGCAAATCTTTTGATCCTAAAGGTTCGGTTATCTAAAACCTTAACGATACCCGACCTGATAGGAGAATGAAACTTCTGAAACACATATTTTTAATTACCAGTTTGGCTGTTGTGTGCAGTGAGGTTGTTTTTTCCCAGGCAGTTTTCCAGAGTAGAAAAAAGAGTGGAGCTTGGGACAAGGCCTCGTCTTGGAATATAATAAGTGGATTTGATGCTGATGGTGTGCCAGATGCCAACGATGATGTGATCATTTTAGCAACACACACTATAAGCTTGAAAGTAGATGCTTTCGGACTTAACTTAACATTTGCAGGAGGAACCCTTGAGTATACTAAAGACCTATTGGTTTCTATTGGGAATGATGTCAATGTTAGTGCAAGTTCCAGTATTACGGGTTATTCAACGACACATCAGTTTGTAGCATCAGGAGACTTGAATGTCCAGTCGGGAACAACACTTGCCGTAGGTGCCATTGATTTTACAGTATCAGGGCAGTCTACAATTGATGGTACATTGTCGTTATCAGGCTTCGGCCAAAACAAGTCATTAGGGGATATCCTGATCAATGCTGGTGGAGTATTGGAATATTTGGGACTTGATACCTATTACATTACTGGGGATGTTACCAATAATGGCACCTTTTCGGCAAATAGCTTTGGGCAGGTCTTTAACTTTACCAGTTCGACAGGTAATATATCTGGCTCAAACCTGATAAGTCTTCATACTGCCGTTTTCAACGCTCCAGCCAGTTATACCAATACAGGAAGTATACAGATTAGGAACGATATGAGCGGAAATGGGGCATTCACAAATGGTACCGGTGGCCAACTTGAGCTACAGAACGGAGGCCCTTTTACCGTCTCTACATTTGATGCGTCTAGTGTAGGAAATATTGTTACATATACCGGATATGGTAACCCAACAACGTTTTCAGGTGATTTTTATGATTTGGTAGTTCAAAAGAGTAGTGGGACAATAAACTTTGGTAGTAGCTTGTCTGTTTTGAATAATTTAAGTCTGGAAAGCGGAACTCTGGAAGTGAATGCAGTAACTGTAACAGTACATAACGATTTACTTATCCAAGGTGGAGAGTTTACTCCTAATAATGGTGCGGGTGTTACCAATGTATTGGGTGATGTAGTGATGACGGGGGGACAGTATGATCATAACTTTGGGACAGTCAATGTATCGGGTGACCTTGGTGTTTTTAGCGGGCTATTCTATTTAGATGGCACATCGGTGCTTAATACCGGTAGTGCTCAGTATTCGATACCTGTAACATTGCAAGGCGGAAGCTTGAATGTGAGCAATAACCTGACTTTGCACACGGGGACGGCATTGTCTTCTTCAGGGACAAACGTTGCTGTGGGCAATACTTTTAATTTTTTGGATGGAACCGCGCAGTTTACCTCCGGTACTTTTGCTCCGGTAAATATCTCTGTAACGGCCGGAAAAGAACTGATTATCACTGATGCGGTCTTGAATTCGACAGGGGTAACAACGGTGAATGGTACAATAACATTTAGTGGGTCAAGTGGTTCAAAAAGTCTTGGAGATTTGATTGTAGCTTCCGGGGGAATCTGGAATGTAACACAGACGAATAATTTCTCCATTTCGGGGGATATTGAGAATAATGGCACTTTCAATGGAGGGCCAGCATATGGAAGCAGTGTCTATTCGCTTTCTAAAACAACGGGGACAATTAGTGGAACCAGTCCTATGACGATACCCGACATTCTGATCAACAGTCCTTCTTCTTATACCAATACAGCAGATTTATCGGTGCTTTTTACTTTAAGCGGAACGGGTGAGTTTGTCAACGGAACGGGAGGTAAGTTAACTTTCAAGGGGAACAATAGCACGGGTAGTAACTTTGATATTACCAGTTTTTCGGCCTCCGATACAGGTAATACAGTAGAGTACGCAGGAACTTATTTCAGTCAGCAATGGAGGCCAACTGTGTCGGCCAACAATGATTATTATAATGTGATTATAAATACGAATACAGGAGGCTACCAAAGTATTAACCTGATTGAAAATGTACGTGTAAATGGTACTTTGTCCATTACCGAAGGCGATATAATGCTTGGCGATTTTGATCTGGAATTTGGAGATGCCGCGGCTGTTACCGGTGCAGATATGGACGATTTTATCAGAATGAATGGGGCTGGGATGGTGAGGAAATACTACACTACAACAGGTGGTTCCATTTTTATACCAATTGGAGATAACTCCGGAAATTATTCTCCCATCACGGATTTTACTTTGGTGGGTGGTACATTGGGCGGAAATCCTTATGTAGAGTTTTCGCTTACTGATGCCGTTCATCCCAACAAGGACGCCAACAACATACCTTTAGGAGGAGATGATGATGGGACGACTTCTACAGATTACATTAGTCGTTATTGGACCGTTTCAGGAAATGATATTTTGACTCCTGATTATAATGTGTCGTTTGTTTATGTCGATGCTGATGTGATAGGTACTGAATCCAATATGATTGGTGCTTTTTACAGGACTCCTCCCGGTTATGCATTTAAAGATTGGCACGAGAAAGGAGTTGTAAACTCGACAACCAATACCGTTACAATTACGGGAGCGGATAACTTTGGTGATTTATATGCCATGGACAATACTGACCTGAGGCTTCCAATTGATTTAGTGAGTTTTACCGCAGAAGCTATAGACGCTACAGTTAAACTTGAATGGAAAACTGCCAGCGAATTGGATAATGAGTTTTTTACAATAGAAAGGTCAGTTGATGGCAGGGAATTCGAGATAGTGAAGATGGTGAAAGGGGCTGGGAGTTCGAGCGAATTATTGACCTATTCAACCATTGATCAATACCCCATTTCAGGCAGGTCTTTTTATCGTTTGAAGCAAACTGACTTCAATGGATATTTTGAGTATTCAGAAATTCAATCAGTGTATGTTAAAGTAGAAGCCTTTCCTGAGTTGTCGGTGGAAGTTTATCCTAATCCAGTGAGTAGAGGAGAAATTTTAAATTTAAAGGTCATGGGGTTAATAGAGAGTGGCACACAGACTTTGGTTGAGCTTTATAATCTTACTGGTCAAAAAGTGCTCTCTAAAAAAATGAATGGAAATTCTACACGTCAAAATAGAATAGAAATACCTGGAAATATCAAGAAAGGGCTATACATACTAAGAGTGACCTCAGGTTTTAAGAAGGTTGATAAAAGAGTAATTATCAACTAAGGTTAGAATAATAAAAAAAGCTTGCCCCATTATTGAGACAAGCTTTTCTGAAGTACTTTGTCAAGTACACTAATTTCTAATTGGCTCTGAGAAATCTTTGAAGTAGCCCATGTCAGTGTTGTCATAGACCTTCTTAAACTCTGGCCATGCATTTGAGAAGAAGTCATTTACAATTTGCATTGCTTCACTCATCATTTTTTCAGCATTCTCCAACAACTGTCTTTCGTTAGGACCTGGAGCAGTAAGCCTTGAACCAGCATATCTTCTCGCCTGAGAAATCCAAGTACCAGCAGTTGGAACATTGTTTCTGATTATTCCCTGTCCTCTTGGTCTTGGAAGGCCTATAGTTACTTTTCTTACAGCAGTGAATTGAGTATTCAAAGTATCCATAGCTTTCTTCAGGTCTTTAACAGCTGCTTTATCAGCATTTTTCATCTGTGCTTTTACCTTTTCAATAATGTCGTTGGCACTTCTTACTCTATTAGTAACCTTAGACCAAGTTTGCGACATCTTAAGCACTTCATCTTCAAAGTTTTGCTTAGCTCTCCAAACAGATGTGTTCACATCAATACGAGGGTCATAGTGTACTTTAACTGGTTTTTCAATCTTATGATCTCCATATTCCAGAACAATAGTGTAGTCACCTGGCATTACAGAACCGGCAGTTTGTTCACGGTTGCCTCCACCGCCAGGTCCTCCAGGTCCAAAGTTACCACCTCTGAACTGAGGTCCACCACCGCCTCTGCGCTCAACAGGGTAGGGGTTTCTTCTTCTCAAGTCCCAGGTAATGGTATTCATAGCACCTTTCTTCACTCTTCCTGAAGAAGTTCTTACTGTGTCACCTGCGGCATTTAATACCGTCATTTTAATTTTAGAAGGTAACTTTTTAGGCTTAGGAGCATCTTTTTCTGCATCTTTTGCCTTTTTACCTCTTTTCTTCTTTTTACCTTTTGCTTCTTCTTTCTTCTCTTTTTTAGCATCAGCTCTAACCCAGTATTTCACCTGAGCACCAAAGAAGAATTTATTAGCACCTTGGTAAGATCCACCATCGGCAGGGAATCTCATACCAGCAGGCTGTCTGTAAGTCATTTGATATGCATCATTTACATCAAATACAACTATGTCTGAGTTTAAGGCATTGTCAAAACCTGCAGCGGCAAAAGCTCTTAATGGCCGAATATCATCTAAAATGTAGAATGCTCTTCCGAAAGTACCGATGGCAAGATCATGCTCTCTTTCCTGATAAGCTAAGTCCATTGTAGAAGCATTTGGATAACCATGATTCCATTTGTTCCAGTTCTTTCCCTTATCGAAACTCACATATAACCCGTTTTCAGAACCTAAGAACATCAAATTGGGCTCAATTGGATCTTGAAGAATAGAAAGCGTATAACCGAATACCTGGCTGTCATCCGCTATTCTTGTCCATGTCTGACCATAATCGGTAGTATGGTAAGCGTAAGCTGACCAATTGTTTCTTCTATAATCGTTAGCAACTAAGAAAGCTTCACCAGCATTGTATTTAGAAGCTCTGATTTGTGGTATCCAGCTACCAGCAGGTAAACCTGGTAAGTTTGCTGCTACATTGGTCCAGTTAGCACCTCTGTCTTGAGTTACCTGAACGTTACCATCATCAGTTCCAACGTAGATCACGTTTCTGTCAACCGGGCTAGGAGCAATTGACAAAATAGTGGTGTGGTTTTCAGCACCGGTAGCGTCAATTGTAATACCACCACTTTCACCTTGCTTTTGTTTTTCAGGATCATTCGTGGTCAAGTCAGGAGAAATTACTTCCCAGTCGTCACCTCTGTTTGAGCTATAGTGCAAATGCTGTGAAGCATAGTAAACGCCATTGGCATTATGTGGATCAATAGCAACAGGGGCATTCCAGTTAAACCTTAGATCAATAGCTGTATCAGGAGAAGTAGGTCTTACTGTTTTGTTGTAACCACTTACTCTGTCATAACGAGATACATTTCCTTGTTGAGACATAGTATATCCGTAGCGAGAATCTCCAGGGATTGGAGCTACATCAAAGCCGTCACCAAAACTTAATTCCTGCCAATCTGAATTTAAGATTCCGGCAAAATTGAATACATAAGCTGGGCCTACCCATGAACCATTATCTTGCATTCCACCATATAAGTTGTACGGGAAGTCGTTATCTACATTGATATGATAGAACTGACCAACAGGAAGTTTTTCTGTAAATCTCCATGTTCTACCTCTGTCCCTAGTAATATTCAATCCACCATCATTTCCATCTATCATGTAAGAAGGGTCTTCTGGGTGAATCCACCATGCATGATGATCTGGATGAACTCCAGAATAAGGAAGGATCACAGAAAATGATTTACCACCATCCTCTGACATTGAAACTCTTGAATACAAGCTATACAACCTGTTTTCATTGTTAGGATCAACATAAATATCTGAATAGTAAAAAGGTCTGTCACCCATGTTAGGGGTTTTGGAAGCAGAACCTCTCAGTTCCCATTTCTTACCTCCGTCAGTTGATCTGAAAAGGCCATTGGACTTGTTCTCGATCATCGCATAAACGTAATCAGGGTTACTTTTTGAAATGGCTAGACCAATTCTACCATAGTCACCTTTTGGCAGGCCATCTTTTCCTGTAAGGTTTTTGAAAGTATCTCCACCATCGTAAGTAACATAAAGTCCAGAGCCTTTTCCTCCAGATTTGAAAAACCAAGGCCATCTCTTATGTTCCCACATGGCAACAAAGATTTTATTTGGGTTTTCAGGGTCTGCTACCATATCAGCAACTCCCGTAAGGTTGTTATTGTAAAGGATTTTCTCCCAGGTTTTACCTCCGTCAGTAGTTCTGAATAGGCCTCTTTCTTCATGCTCACCCCAAGGTGAACCGATAGCTCCTACATAAACAATGTTAGGGTCATTAGGGTGAATGTAGATTCTGTGAATGTTTCTGGTCTTTTCAAGTCCCATCAATTCCCAGGTATCACCGCCATCAATCGATTTATAAACTCCATAACCACTACTAACAGAGTTTCTTGGGTTGCCTTCACCAGTTCCTACCCAAATGATATCTGGATTGGGCTGATAAATTTCTATGGCACCAATGCCCAGAACAGCTTCGTCATCAAACAATGGTTCCCAGTTAAGGCCACCACCTGTAGAACGCCAAAGACCACCAGAGGCAGCACCCGCGAAAATGATATCAGGATTGTTTTCTACGACATCAATGGAAGTAATACGTCCACTCATGCCAGCCGGCCCAACGCTTCGGGCCTTCATATTTTTGAATATGTCCATGTCTACTTTTTGCCCGAACATCAAGGGGGCACTAAGTAGAGCAGTTAAACATACTAGTAAGATTCTTCTGAAGTAGGAATCTTGAAGTTTAATGTTGCTCATTAGATTCTTGGTTTTGATTGATTAACCCTCAAAATATACCAAGAAAATGAATACGAGAATTCATATTCTAAGAACGCGAGTATGACGTTATGAATGGCTGCTCAAAAGCTTATAATTCTCCGATTAGTATTTTGAGACCGAATCCAAAGGTGAGTGCATTAAAACGAGACTGTTGAACATCGAGTTGATACCCTTCAATATCCGGATCGTAGGTGATTGTTTTTGGAGTAAGGTAATCACTTCTTGTACTGTAAGCATACTTTACAAAAAAGTCCAGGCTTACCGCTTCATCTATAATGTATTCAATTCCGCCTCCAAGACCATAGGTAAACACATAATCATCTATTTGGGTGAACTGATCCACAACTTCATCGATATCACGATCGTAAACTCTTGCTCTGGTATAAATATACCCTGCACCAAAAGTAAAATCAGCATATGGCATAAAGCGTGAATCTGTTTCAGGTTTCACTCTGACAAAAGGCATTAACCTGACCATTTCATTGTGATGCCTGAAACGAACATCTTGTAAAGATTCACTGTGAAAGCCTTTTCTTACTTCTGAACCATATCTTGTAAAGTCTAATGTTCCTCCAAGATAAATTGGGGATTCTTTGATTTGAAATGCTGCCTCCATACCGAAACCACCACCCCATATTTCTGAGGCATCTCTTTTAAGTTCGCCAGTAGGTAAGAAGCCATGAAAATGAACGCCAACTGTAGAGTTGTTCTGAGCAAATAGAAGTGAAGAGAAAAGCAGACCGAATAGTAAAAATGTTGTTCTCATGGTTGAAGCATTATGGCCTTTTTTAAGCCAAATGTGTGCCAAAAAACACAGCTAATAATATTAGTTTACATGCCAATATTATTAGTTTATTGATTACCTTTATGCTAATTGAGGTTCTGTATTGATGTAAAGGTAAAATTATAAGCGAAGGACTATGAGTGTTATTTCAGATAATATTAAGCATTTGCGAAAGTTACATGGTTGGACGCAAGGAGACTTTGCAGATAAAATAAGCATCAAACGATCGTTGGTTGGCGCTTATGAGGAGGGGAGAGCTGACCCACGCCTCAATAACCTTCTGAATATGTCTAAAGTTTTTGGTGTTTCTGTTGACAACTTGCTCACAAGGAACCTCACTTCTATGAATATTGAGGAAATAGAGTCTTTGAGTTCTGATTCTGGTGACAACTTCAAAGTGTTGTCCATTACGGTAGACAATGAAGATAATGAACTGATCGATCTCATTCCTCAGAAAGCTTCAGCAGGCTATATGAATGGATACTCTGATCCGAGCTATCTGGAAGAAATGCCAAAATTCCGACTGCCGAACTTACCGACAAATGCTACCTATAGAGCTTTTGAAATAACCGGAGATTCTATGCTTCCCATTAAACCAGGTACAGTGGTAATTGGACAATATTTGGAGAGTTTATCTGAAATTAAGAATGGCAGGTGTTATGTAATTCTTTCTAAAGAAGATGGAATTGTATACAAGCGTGTATTTGACTATACAAAAGAGCACGGGCAGCTTTTCCTTGTTTCAGATAACAAGGCATACTCTCCGTATAAAATTCATTCTTCTGATGTGATAGAAATTTGGGAAGCCAAGGCTTACATCAGTATGGATATTCCAGAATATACTGAAGATGAAATGAGCTTTGATAAGCTTAAGGATATTGTACTGGAGCTTCAAAAAGAGGTGATAAAACTCAGGAACTAGTAGTTTGAGTAGCACTTTTGAAGGTTGCTCTTCTATTCAGTTTTCCACTTTCAGTGTATAAGAATTGTTTCACATAAATCCATTCTTTAGGAAAATGGTAGTCTGGTAGTTCGGATTTAAAGTTGTCATTATTAGCTTTGATATAATCAATGATTTTTGAGTCTGTACTTATACCAATCAGTTGTTCGCCAAGCTCTGAATGAGGCTTTTTCCATATTGCAAGGGAGTCGGTTCCTTCAATAGACAGTATTTTGTTAAAACGTTTCTCTAAGTCCTCAATTAATATTTTTACCCCGCCACTGTTTACTACAAGGTCAGCTCTGCTTATCCACTTAAACCTGTTTTCGTCAATCTCGACAATATCATTAGTGGTTATCCATTTGTGATTAGTTACTGAACCCTTTATTTGGATACATCCCCTTTGATCAAGCTTTATTTTATTATCTCCAACTACTTTGAACCAGTCAGAGTTTTTGTGCCCATTCAAGGCTTTAAGCCCTATATGCGAAACGGTCTCCGTCATTCCATAAGTGTGAAACATTTGGTTGGTAAGTGGCAAAATGTCTCGCATTAGTGACTCTGAAACGGCTGCTCCTCCAATAATTACTTTGTCAATGTTATTTAAAAAATGAATGCCATCGGGAGTTTTTAGAAGCTGGCCTATCTGGAGTGGAACCATAGCAGCAAAGTCATAAGAACTTTGCATTAGTTTGCTGAATTCAATCGTAGGTTCAACCAATTCAATATCCCAATTGCCTAAAATGGCCCTTGTCAACATCATTTGACCGCCAATGTATGCTGTATTAATACAGAGAAGTGCAGTTATGCCATCACTTAAATCTAATGCTTTCTTTGTTGCATTGGCACTGGCAATCATTTGACTTTTATGTAGCGTAATTTGCTTTGGTTTACCTGTAGAGCCAGAGGTTTGGATTGAAAATTCTTCTTGACCATTTAGCCATGCCCTGATGAAGTTCTGGGCAGGTAAAGCCCAAAGTTCACTTTTTTTCAACCTCAACTCAGAAAATTGAGTTAAAGAATATCGATTACTATTAATGAAAATGCTACATTCCACGCACCAAGTTTAACGATTTGAAATGAAATTAAGACTATTCATTTTACTAACATTTGCTTTGATATCCTTTGAAGGATTTTCGCAAGAGTCATTTACGCTTACAGGTACTATTACGGATAAGGCGAGCAATGACCCAATGCCCTTTGCTACCGTCTTCTTTGCAGAAACAACGTTTGGTACAGTAAGTGGAGAAAATGGGGAGTATAAACTAACAGTGCCGAAACCTGGTACTTACGATTTGATTGTGAAGTTTGTAGGGTACAAGACTTTTGCTTTGCAGGTTAAACTAGGAGAGGCACCAGTTGCCACCTTAGATATTACCATAGAAGCTGATACCAGAAATTTGGGAAGCGTAGTGGTGAGTGCCAAAAAGGACAAAGATTGGGAGAGACATATGCAAGAGTTCAGAACCACTTTTTTGGGAGAATCTCAAAATGCAAGAAAGTGTAAAATTTTGAATGAGCAGGATATTGATTTCTTCTATGACAAAAAGAAAGTAGTTCTGGAAGCATTTTCTTCGGAGCCAATAATTATTGAGAATAAAGCGCTAGGTTACAGGGTTAAGTATTATCTGGAGAAATTCGTTATCAATTATACTGCTGGTTTAAGTACTTATTATGGCTATACAATTTTCGAGGAGATGGATGGCAGTAAGAATAAAAAAGCAAGGTGGGAGAAGAACCGAAGAAAGGCATATGAAGGTTCAGCGATCCACTTTTTTACTTCTCTCTATGAAAACAGACTTACAGAAGAGGGTTTCTATGTACAAGTAGCAAAAGACGTTTCGGGCTTTGGTAGAGTAATTAACCCAAGGGATGCCAACGTTTTTCAGTTTTTGAAAGAAGGTTCTAATGATATCTCAAAATCTCTTCCCTTTGAAAACTTCCTATACATTACTTACGAAAAGGAATTTGAATCTAAAGAATACCAGGAAGCACAGAGCAGAAGAATTTCACTGGGGCATTCATCGATTAGCAAGATTAACAAGAAACCTCAACAATCTTGGATTTCAATAATGGAAGGGTATGAATCTATAGAGTTTGAACCAAGTGGATACATTTATGATCCTACTTCTTTTTACTCTGCAGGCTATTGGGGCTTCGAAAAAATAGCTGATATGGTGCCTATAAATTATAGGCCTAAGAAAAAGGATTAGTGGAGTACCTGGCTCTTAAATTCCTTTAGGATTTGTTCATTGGTCTTAGAATCGGAGAAAACTTCTAATACTTTACATTGATCACTGACATTGAAGAAATCACGCAATACATGGTTTAGGTCTTGTGCTTCATGGCAGGGGTGGTATTCAAAACCAAAATCTCTACAAGTGTTTTCAGCGGTTAGTTTCTGTTCGGTTTCAAATAGCTTTTCATAATCTGGTTGGTTTTTAGGTCCCTTGATCATTCTGAATATACCGCCACCATGATTATTAAGGATAATAATTCGAAGGTTTGATAAATCAAACCCATGCCAGAAAGCGTTTCTATCATAGAAAAAGGCCATATCACCGGTAATCAGCGTAACAAGTTTGTTTTGAGCAAGGGTAGCACCAACAGCTGTACTGTTACTACCATCTATGCCACTTGTGCCACGGTTTACAAAGATTTCTATATGCTTATCACCTTCAATGCCAATTAAGTTGGCATATCTCACCGACATACTATTGGCCAGGTGAAGTTGACTATTGTCTGGTAGCGTTTTTAAACAGCTGTAGGTTGCTTGAAACTCTCCAAAGGAGCATCTCTCAAGAAAACTTGAGGAGTTTTCTTTTGCTGTTTTTTCAAGCGATAACCATTGCTGGTTAAATACAGGATTTATGCGTTTTTCTGGGCTTAATCTTGACTCAAGAGACCTGAAAAAACTAATTGAGTTCATCGAGATGTGTCTTGTCAAGTGCTTAAGCGTATCATTAATACGATCAGAAGGATGAATATGCCAATGAGTTTCAGGAGGGCTATTCCTCAGAAATAGCTTTAGGTTCTTGGAAATCAATGATTTGCCAACAGTAATCAAAAGGTCAGGAACAAGTTTATCAATATCAGAATCCTTTAATCCTTGAAGAAAGGCATCCTGATGTTGAATTGCTCCCTTGACACGGTACTGATTGCCAATGATATCGCTTATTATAATGACATTCGTTTTGTCAACTAGTGAATTGAGCGTCTCAGTCAATTCATTATTAGGCTCAATTTGGCCAAGTATAATGACTGGTTTGTTTGCATTGTTCCACTCATCTAATAATGCCGTCCAGTTTGGCTCAGAAATTTGTTTTTCCGCTTCTAAATTCTCAATTATTCTTACTTCAGAGAATTCTAACTTTTCGTTTTCTTCAGGGTAGAATGGTTCTCGAAGTGGGACATTGACATGAACAGGGCCATTTGGAGAACCAACGGCTTCAATAATAGCTTCGTTGATAGTTCTGTTGGTATGCCATAAGGCATCCGGATGACTAACATCTACTGGCAAATCGAAACTGGCTTTCACATGTTTACCGAAAATCCCTGATTGTTGTATTGTTTGACCGTCATATTGGTTTGTCCATTCAGGAGGTCTGTCAGCCGATAGTACCAATAGCGGTATTTCTTGATAATAAGCTTCCGCTATAGCCGGTGCATAATTGTAAATGGCTGAACCAGATGTGCAAATTAGGGCTACAGGTTTCTTTTGTTGCTGTGCAATACCCATTGCTATAAAAGCAGCAGAGCGTTCGTCTGCAATTACTTTGACATCAATTCCAGGATGTTGATTGAAGGCTAGACTAAGTGGGGCAGACCTGGATCCAGGTGAAACAACGGCAGTGTCTATACCATGACCTGCGCAAATGCTGGCTATATCGTTGATGTGCTTTAAAATCAATCGGAAGAATTCAGAATGTTCAAAAGGGTGTTAAACTTTATTTCAGTTTCCTGAAACTCCTTTTCTGGGTTGGAATCTGAAGTTACACCAGCTCCTGCGTAGAGTAGCGCTTTGTTTTTCAGCAATTGCATACATCGCAGATTAACAAACAAGCTGGATTTTTCTTCAATGTTAACTGGGCCAAGAAAACCACTGAAGAATCCTCTGTCTAACCCTTCATTGGCTTCAAGAAAGTCTAACGATGCTTCTTTTGGCATTCCTGCTACAGCTGAAGTAGGGTGAAGCAAACCGAGCATAATGGTTGCTAACTCGGGGAAATTGGTGGCTTTGGTGTCAACCTGATAAGTCGTTTTAAGGTGCAGGAGGTTGCCGGCTTTTACAGTTTTTGGACCTGTTTCTTTGAACTCCCTTAATCTGATTTTCTTAAAGCAATCAATAATAAAACGACTAACCATGGCCTGTTCTTCAATTTCTTTTTGAGTCCAAGCTGTTTCACCTATTGATTTGTCTGCATCAAAACGTTGTGTACCTGCTAAGGCCACTGTTTTGAATTCATTTCTTGCTTTTTCTATTAAAGTTTCAGGAGATGCTCCAATCCATGTACCTATATTGGGTAAAGAGATGAAAGAAACGAAGGCATTCTGATAACTCTCAATTAGCCCCATAAATAGATCTATGGGGTTGAATTCTTCTGCTAACTCAATAGCTTTGGATCTGGCAGGTACTACTTTGTCCAATTGCCCTTCTAGTATTGTTTCTACAGAAAGTGTAACCAATGATTTGTAGTCTGTCTTTTGTTTATCTACTGGGGCTGGGTTGACATGATAAGGAGGGCACGCAACTTTTTGCTCTAAAAAGTCTCTGAATTTGTTTTTTAGCTCATTCAACTTATTAGAATCTTGAGCTGATTCAAAATTCACATTGCAAATGGCTTCATCAAAGTCAAGTGAAACGGTGAAATGTGCTTCTATAAACTGAGCTTTGGTTTGTCCGTATTTGAAAGGAGCACAAACAAAACCCTCAGACAATTCTTCAAGATCTATTTTTTCCAGGTTCTTTGCCTGTTCTGTACTGATGATCAGATTAATCTCCGATTGATTTGGCATTCTCCAAATAGCAATAGGCAAGTCCATGTCAAACGCTGTGTTCAGAGAGGCATTTAAAAGGTCTTTCTTCGTGAACGAAGAAAGGTCGAAATCAAGTGTTGTTAAATGTTGTGCTTTTTCCATTACCTTTTATTGTCCAGGATTGCCATGGTAATCTTACTGATACATACTAATTGCTTTTCCTCGTTGGTTATTCTTATTTCCCAAACCTGAGTACGTTTACCAATATGTATTGGAGAAGTTTTTCCATATACAAAACCGGACCTTACACTTTTTATGTGATTGGCACTTATTTCCAGACCAACACAATGTTGAAGTTTAATGTTTAAGGTAAGCATAGCTGAAATGCTACCCAAGGTTTCGGCCAGGGCCACAGAAGCTCCACCATGAAGTAAACCCAATGGTTGATGCGTGCGGTGATCTACTGGCATTTTGGCCATAAGATAATCATCTCCAATCTCAGTAATTTCTATTCCCAAGTGCTCAACCAGAGTATTCTTACTCATTTGATTGATTGATTCAATAGTTGCACCCTCAATGAACATATGAATTCCGATTAATTTTTAGTTTTGCGGCTGGCCGAGGCAAAAATAGGAGAAATTGATGACCAAAAAAATATACCTGATCCGTCATGGACAAACTGAATACAATAAAAAGGGAGTGGTTCAGGGTAGTGGAATAGATTCGGATTTGAACGAAACTGGTCGTGCCCAGGCGAATGCATTTTATAACACATACCAACATGTGCATTTTGATAAGATTTATGTTTCAGCTCTCAAAAGGACTCACCAATCCGTTCAATCATTTCTTGACAGGTCGCTTCCTTATGAGATATTAAGTGACTTGAATGAGATTAGTTGGGGTAAGCGAGAGGGAATTCCCGTAGATGAGGAAGGCGATGCTTACTATCATCAAATGCTTGATTCCTGGAGAGCAGGAAAGACTGATGTAGCTATTGAAGGAGGGGAGAACCCAGAACAAGTTGCTGAAAGAATACGAAGAGCTTTAGATCATATTCTTAAACAGCAAGAAGAGGATCAGATTCTTATTTGTATGCACGGTAGGGCCATGAGAGTAATGCTCTCAGTAATGCTGAACTACCCACTTAGATGTATGGATATGTTCGAGCATACTAACCTATGTCTATATCAATTGACTTATTCTGGGTCAATGTTTAAAGTCGACAAGTACAACGATATTAGTCACCTGTAAGCAAACTAAGATTTTTCAAGGCTATTTTGGCTTTGCTGTCCAGGCTACTTTTGTAGGGATGCTTTTTAAAGCTTAGTACACGTTCGAAATACATCTTTGCCATATCAAACTGCTCTTGACTTCTCATGAGATAACCAATCTGGAGAAATGAGTTTGGAGCGTAGTAAGTTTCAGATATGTCCTCTGCTTTTCCAATAACACTTCGATAGTATTTTAATGCATTTACTGTGTCTCCTTTTAAGTGATTCAGTCTTGCCTTCCTGTAGGTTAGCTCCAACTTTTCATAAGCTGAAAGTGTTTTAGTTTCCAGCGTATTGATAAGACTATCTGCTTTTTGATAATATCCACCATCAATGGCAAATCTGATTTTAAGGCTGGAAGGGTTTTGATTCTCCAATCCTTTTAGAACCTTAACCGCATTCTTGTCAATTTCTGTTTGCTCTTCACCCTCTGTCTTACACTTTAGAAGGTAAGATTCATAAAGCTTTATTTGGTTTGAAAAACCATGACTCAAGGCCAGTTTTAAATAAGTATCTTTTAAATAGGAGGCACCTTGAAACTTAGTAAGAAAGCTTTGATAATACTCGATGGCTTCCTGGTAAAGACCTTCCTGAAAATAGGTTTCAGCAATTAAATAATCATAGAACGGAACACTTTTCGAACTTTCTTTTAAAAAAACGCGGGCTTTAAAAGCGTTGTGTGCTTTGAGGTTTACCAGTGCCTTAATATAACTGACCATTGGTGTGGAGGTGTACATAGAAGTATCTGAAAGATTGGTGATGGCCTTGCCAAAATCTTCCATTAAGTAGGCTTGAACCATACTTAACATTAATTCCGATTCTAACTTGAACTGAGGGTATGAGCCTGAGATTTCTTCCAACAGTTTAATACCTTCAAAAAGATCTCCTCTTAAACCAAATAAGTTCATTATCCATTGTTGTTTTCCTGGAACATTTCCGAAAATAACGTTCAGTACACCTAATGTTTTTTTGTTGGGCTCAAAATCAGGGTGTTTATCTACATTTCGTTTAATACTTCTGTAAGCACGTCTTAAGCCCCAAAATGCACTCCATTCATTTCCTTTTTTAAAGTTAACAAATGCCCAGTGCAGCTGTATTTCAGCTTTGATAAAACCTTTCCATGGTGATTCTTTACTCAGGTTGTCAAGCTTATTGAGTCTGATGTCTTCAAAGTCCTTTAGTTTGCTATAACCCTCAGGCTCTTCTAACAGAATTACCTCTAGCACATCGGCCAGGTTTTGATAATATAAATCGAGTGGTAAATTGTTGGTGTTGTTGTTTCTTACTTTTTCAAACTCGAAATTAAGCAGGTAGGAGAGAGATTGGTGTTGTCCGTTGGCTGTCAAAAAAGTAAAGAGCATAAAAAATGGATAGACTATCAGGCCTATCCATCTTCTGTATTTTGATAAAAGAGTCAACTTATGCAGTTGTCTTCTTTCTTCTGCTTCTTTTTGGTTTCTCTTCCTGAACGATCTCATCGGTCACGTCAGCCAAAATTCTACCACAGTGCTCACAAACGGTAATTTTCTTACCATCTCTGATGTCAGCTTGTCTTTGAGGGGGAACTACATTAAAGCATCCACCACAAGCGCCTCTGCTTACTGAAACAACTGCAAGTCCGTTTCTAGCATTAGTTCTTAACTTATCGTAAGAAACACGAAGCCTTTCTTCAATATCTTTTGAAGCTTTGTCTCTATCAGTAAGAAGCT
Organism: uncultured Roseivirga sp.; assembly: GCA_947493005.1. Lineage (GTDB taxonomy): Bacteria > Bacteroidota > Bacteroidia > Cytophagales > Cyclobacteriaceae > Roseivirga. The sequence continues at coordinate 644,952 of CANLOY010000003.1, read as the reverse complement.
TCTTTTCATCAGCTTCACTTTCTTTAGTTAATACTTCAAGTTCTGCTTTCTTATTTTCAAGATCTTTTTGTCTTTCCGAAAGCTCAACTTCAGTCTTTTCGATCTCTTCTTTTTTAGCTTCTATTTTAACATAAGCTTCTTTGATTCTTTTTTCAGAAATCTGGATCTCAAGATTTTGCAATTCAATCTCCTTCGTAATCGCATCATATTCACGATTGTTACGAACGTTCATTTGCTGCTCTTCATACTTTTTTATGAGGGCTTCAGAGTTTTTAATCTGAGTTTTGTGGTCAGAAATATTTTGTTCTAACTCGGCTAGCTCCGACTTGAATTTATCTACTCTTGTCTCATAACCTGCAATCTCATCTTCAAGGTCAGCCACCTCTTCAGGTAGTGCACCTCTCACTTTTTTGATCTCATCAAGTTGAGAGTCAATTGATTGTAAATTTTTTAACGCCTCTAATTTCTGTGCAACTGTTTTTTCCATTGACGGTTTTTTTAGAAGTACTTTACGGGATTCGTATTCACCTCTGACAAATAGGTTGCAATATTAGCAATTTTTTCTCTGATAAACCCATCAATCAACTCTTTTGTATAGACTTCACTTTCATAATGTCCAATATCTGCAATCATGATTTTTTCTTCACTATCAAAGAACTCATGATACTTGAAATCTGCAGTGACAAAAGCATCAGCAGATTTAGACTTTGCTTTACCTAATAAGAAGCTTCCAGCTCCACCACAGATGGCAACTTTCCTGATTCGGTTACTTTCCAAATGTGTATAGCGTATCGCCTTTAAATTCATTTTTGTTTTTAGGTGTATAAGAAACTCTTCTGAGGTTTTGGGTGTCGCTAGTTCACCTATCATTCCTGATCCTATTTCCTGATTTATATTATGAATTGGTTGAACATAATAGGCGACCTCTTCATAAGGGTGGGCATTTTTTAAGGTATTGATGATTTTTGACTCCAATACTCTGGGGAAAATCAACTCGACCTTATTCTCCTGTACATATTCCTGTTTTCCACTTTCACCAATTGAAGGATTAGCCTCACTTTCTGGTTTAAAAGTTCCTGTTCCCTTTATGCTAAAACTACAGTTGCTATAGTTTCCAATTTGACCAGCGCCTGCCTGGTGCAAAGCTTCCAGTACAGCTTCAGTATGTTCTTCTGGAATATAGGCCTCAAGTTTTAGAAGCGTATCTGGTTTTGGAGCCAGTACCTGGACATTCGTTAACTCTAGTTTCTCAGCAATTTTAGCATTTACACCATTGTAGACATTGTCCAGATTGGTGTGAATGGCATAAATGGCTATGTCATTTTTAATGGCTTTTATAATGGTGCGTTCTACGTGATTTTTGCCATTCAATTGCTTAAGTCCTTTGAAAACAATTGGGTGGTGGGCTACTATAAGGTTACAGTGCTTTTCAATAGCTTCATCAATAATGGCCTCAACACAATCGAGTGTAATCAATATACCAGATACTTCTGTATTGTGTGTTCCGGTGATTAACCCTGCATTGTCATAACTCTCCTGATAGCCCCTTGGTGCTATATTCTCCAAAATGGAAACGATATCCCTGATTTTTGCCATATTTGACGATATTTACAGCCTTTAAATCACTAAAGATAGTAAGCCGAATTAAATGAAGTTCATAAGAGCTGTTTTCTTTCCTTTTTCGGTACTGTATGGCTGGTTGATGCAAGCCAGAAATAAGCAGTTTGATAATGGTCAAAGATCACAAACAGAGTTTGATCGTGTTGTTATTTCTGTTGGGAACCTTTCTGTAGGAGGAACCGGAAAAACTCCTATGATTGAGTTTCTGATAAAGTATCTCAAAAACAGAGTTCGGTTGGCCACAATTAGTAGAGGCTTTGGCCGGAGAACTAAGGGATTCAGAATAGTGACAGATGAAGATTCGGCAGCTACCATAGGTGATGAACCACTTCAATTTCACAGGAAATTCGGCCAGGAAGTTAAGGTTTCGGTTTGTGAAGAACGGATTCTAGCTATTCCGTCATTGCTAATGGAGAATGAGGAGATTGAAGTGTTTTTGCTGGACGATGCATTTCAGCACCGGAAGGCAGGAAGGGACTTTGATATTATGTTGTCGGATTACAGTCACCCTTTTTACAAAGACTATGTTCTACCAACCGGTAATTTGAGAGAGCCGAGGTCAGGAGCAGGTCGAGCAGATGCTGTTATTATTACCAAATGTCCACCTTCTATTTCAGATCAGACCAAAAAGGAAATTACAGCTGAGATTAGAAAGTATAATGACCATGCTCCGGTTTACTTTTCTACTATAAAGTACTTACCGGTTAAACCCGTTTTTGAAGAGGTTGAGGTTCCTAAACAAGTAGTCCTATTGACCGGAATTGCCAAACCACAACCAGTAGTGGATTATTTGGGTCAGGAGTTTGAGATACAAAAGCATATTGAATATGCCGACCACTATAATTTCAGGGAGAAGGACATAACAAACATTGTTAAAGAGATAAAGTCTCTTGGGTTAAAATCATTGATTACCACTGAGAAAGATATGGTACGACTTTTGCCCTTCAAGAGCCATTCGATTTTCAAAGAGATAGATTTGTTCTATTTACCAATTGAGTTTGAATTAGACAGAAAAGATGCCTTTGAAAGTCAGGTAATGAAGGTGATTGAAAAAGGGAAAAGGTAAACCGAATTTGTATTTTTGGCCGTGCGTAAAGGATTGTTGATTTTCTTGAGTTGTATAAGTTTTGCCCTTGTAGCTGTTGGGCAGGGGAATACACTAAGTTCATTTAAAAATGCTGAAAGCGATTCTTTGCTGGCAGCCAGAAGTAAAGCCAGAGAGGCTAATCAGAAAAAGGAAGGTAAATATGGAGCACAAACCACCCGGTTTACCTACGAAGAAAACTTCAAGTTCAACAATATAGTTTTTACCAACCCTGATACCATTCCAGATAATTTGCATCGGTTTACCGATTTGGGCAAAGGAGGATATCTGATTCAGAATTTGGGAAACCTGGGTACTGCACACAGATCACTGTTTTTTGAACCATCTAAAGTTATAGGAAGAACATCTGGTTACCATGTTTACGATCAGTTTCATACCACTCCTGATCAGATCAAGTACTATGATACCCGTTCTCCATTTACCGATGTTTTTGCAGGGTTTGGAGGTGGCGGTAGGGCTAGGACTGATGTTACCTTTACCCTGAATGATAGCGTTCAGTTTAATATTGGATTCAATTTTAACAGCATTCGTGCAGATAAGCAATTGGCTTTTTTAACTCGTGGAGATAATAATGTAAAGAGCAACGATTGGAATGTTTTTGGTTTTCTTCGTCCTCAGAAGCTACCTCGTTATCTTTTGCTGTTTAACATGACACAATTCAAACATGAGGTGTCTGAACAAGGAGGGATTATAGACCCGGCTTTTGATACTAATCCTGAAGCCTCTTTTTTTAGCTATCGCGATGCAAATGTAATTCTTGATGATGCGAAGAGTTCTGATAAACGTGGTGGTTTTCATATTTTTCAGCAGTATGATTTAGACTCGATATTTCAGCTTTATCATTCCATGACTTTTCAGGAACAGATTACTCGTTATAATGACGAATACAACCGTGCTGGTGCCGATTCACTGCTTTATAACTCTATCAATGGAGCTTCAACAGGGACTATAGCTCAGAGAACAACCTTTCAGGAGTTTTCCAATGAGTTAGGCTTGAAAGGTAGAACAAAGAAATTCTCCTATACCTTATTTTACAGAAACAGGCTTTTAAAGCACGATATCGCAGGAGTAAGTGGTAATACAAAAGAGACGGAACATTACTTGGGTGGGACTTTAAGACAGCAACTTTCATCTAAGTTCTTTTTAACGGCTTCTGGAGAGTTTTTAACAGGAGGGAACTACTATGCTGAGGGAAGACTTACTAGTAGTTTTCTGGATGCTACATACAGCAGAATCAGCAACAAACCTTCATTTCTTGTTAATCGATTTGAAGGAGAGCAAAGACAATGGACTAATAACCTAAACAATCAGGTTTCAGACAACCTTCAGGCTACACTGAAGATGAAAACCGGAAGAGTGAGTGTAAAACCTTTTGTTCGCTTTAATAGAATTGTAAACTACATTCATTTTGATGAAAATAGACTACCAAATCAAAGCGGGAGTGATCTGGTAATCCTGACTCCAGGTTTCCATTTTAACTGGCAACTGTCAAAGTATTGGCACTGGAACAATAGTTTTTATTATAGCTCAGTATCTGGTGGAGCTTCAAATACTTTCAGAATCCCTGAATTTATGAGCTTGAGCCAACTAGCTTACAAGAATGTATTGTTTGAGGGGAAAATGATTATACAAACTGGTGTTGATTTACACCTTAGAAGCAGTTATGAAGCTTTAGCTTATGATCCCACTGTACAACAGTTCCACCTTCAGAATGGGTTTGAGAATAAGGGGTTTGCTAAGGTTGATCTGTTCCTGAATTTTAAGGTTCAGAATTTTCTGTTTTTTATCAGGTCTAACCATATAAACCAAGGTCTGGGGATCAACGGTTATGAAGGGTATTTTATAACGCCTTATTTTACCGGTGGTCGCCAGACCTTGGACTTGGGTGTTAGATGGTCTTTTTACGACTAATTAGTCGTGAAAAGAGAGAAGTTAGCACCAAAGTTTAATACGTGTTTAAACTGAATCCTTCTATCAAACACAGGGCTTGTGTCATCTCCACCTACTCTTATTAAAATATCATCATCATATATTAATTGAGTTCCGAAAGTGGCATTAAACCATTTGTTTACTTTCATTACTAGTAGCGTTTCCCAATTAGTATCTACGTTACCGAAAGAATTGTAAGCAGTAAAGAAGTTTAAACTACTGTTGAACGAAATGTTTTCCATGATTGGAAGGTTTAGTACAGCTAAGAAGTTAGTACCAAATTCAGTTCTTACTTTCTCATCGGGTTTAACTCCATAAGCACCAACAGCTGAAAGATCATCATCCAGAACAAAAGTGAACTTACCAGCAGCAGGAGCAAACGAGATTTTTAAGTGCTCACCAACATTGTGGTCGATACCCAAGTTGATGGATAAATAACCAGGTGCCATAAACTTTGAAATTTTGGTAGCCACTTCTTCTCCAATAATAGTTGGGTGTGGAGCATAAGTATTACCTTCTAATAATTGTGTTCTTAGAATACCAGTAATACTCCAGGCAAGATTAGACTTGATTTCAGTACTGTATTGAGATAATAGAATGATGGCATCATCAGTTTTTCTAAAATCCTGTTCTCCGACTTTGGCTCCCCCAAGTGCAAAGTCAAATTGATTTGTCCAGGTACTCTTTCCTTTAATCCTCTCAATAGAAGTGTTGAATACTGTACCCAGCGCAATGGAGCTTTCACCTCCACCAGCCCAGTTGGAAAGGCCTACATTAGCAAAGTTAACCCCCCAAGATCCCTTTTTATTTACCGTAACAGAGTCGGTATTCTGGGCTTTGACAGTAAAAGCCAAAAGGAGTAATGCAGTTAGTAAAATGTGTTTTTTCATGATAGTTTAATTCTAAATCAAAAAGTTTAATTCTTGAAATTCAGGATCAAAGGTATTATTTCCTTTGATAAGGATTGCTCAAAATTTCGCAATTTCTATTCTAAGCGTAGCTTTGTGACATGGATGCAGAATTCAAAAACCACATTCTCGGACTTCAGTTGCCAACCGATCCCAGGTGGGTAAATATTGCTCAAATGAACATAGAAGACATATTGGTTGATCATGCTTATTGTGAGCAAAAAGCAGCATCTTCTTGTATATCACTTATTGTTCAGTACTCTGAGAAAGAGGAGTTGGTGAAGATGATGACTCCTGTAGTTGCCGAAGAATGGGATCATTTTGAAAGGGTAGTGGAGCACCTGAGGAAAAGAGGAATGGCATTGGGTAAAATGAGAAAGGATGAGTATGTGATTCGCTTGCAGGGAATCCTGAAGAAAGGTGGAAGTCGTGAGGCACAGTTGGTTGAGAAATTATTAATGAATGCGTTAATAGAGGCAAGAAGTTGTGAGCGTTTTAAGCTTTTGCATGAAGAAATTGAAGATGAGGAGCTTAAAAAATTCTACTATGAATTAATGATTTCTGAGGCAGGGCATTATAAAAATTTCATTGCTTTGGCTAAGGAGTATATGCCTGAAGAATATGTTCAGAATAGATGGAAGGAATTCTTAATAGAGGAAGCAAAAATTATAGAATCATTAGAGGTTAGAGGGGACAGGATGCATTAGTTCTAGCTCTTTAATTCTTACTCTCCTACAAAGATTGTTCTTTCATCTACAAAACAAATCGGGTTTCCGAATGGATCGTTTGCATAGAAAAGTGTTTCTCCCCAAGGCATTTCTTCAATTTCCCCAGCGTATTTACAACCTGAATCTTTCACTTTTTCCGATGCTTCTTCAAGGTTATTGACAGCAATATAGATGTATTGATTTTCGTGAAAGCTCCAGCCGGTGGTATTTTCATCTCCATCAGCTTTGGGGTCATAGCAAGCTAAAATCACTCCGCCTAAATTAAAATAATGTCTACCGGGAGATACTCTCTCTCCCGATTTCTGGAGCACATTCGAATAGAAGGTCTCAGCCTTTTCAATGTCGGTTACAGGAAGAATGATTCTATAAAGTCGTGAATTCATTTTACTCTTTTTAATTCTCAACGGATGCTATTTAACGTTTATTGGCTAGCACTACACTCAAATCAATCTGCATAATCTTACCATCCAGCTCGTAGAAGAAGTACTTACCATCTGAAGAAAGCGATGGTGTTAATTCCCATTTATCTGGAGAGTTTATTTTACTTAAAGCTATTGGTTTTCCCCACCCTTTTTCTTCCTTTTTGGAAATGTATAAATCCAGAGCCCTTGTAGAATCAATATACCTATTGAAAATAATGAACTTTTCATTTGGGTCAACAACCAGATCATTTTCAGATTGATCTGTATTTACTTCCAGAATGTTCTCCGGCCTTTGATACGCACCATTAACAAAACGGGAGACATAAATGTCCATTGAGCCTTTACCACCTCCTCTATCAGAGTTAAAATACAGGTTTCCATTTTTCGCAATTGAAGGGTAGGAGTCATAGCTTTTTTCATTAATCGTTTTTACCATTTTTGGGATTGACCAACCAGATGATGTTTTAGTGACATACCAGATATTGTGTGGAATGTACTTATCTAAAGAATCGGGATGTGACCTTGAATTAAAAAATAACTTGCTGTTGTTGGGAGAGAGCACAGGATGGTATGCATCTATTTCCATTGAGAACTTGACTTGTTCAGGACCATTCCATTTACCTTCCTTGTAGGTATACTTATAGATGGCCGAAAAAGCCCTTCCATTATTAAAAGCTTTTTGAATTGGCTTTGACGTATACAACACAACCCCATCATTCGAAAAACTAATGCCGTTGCTTGTAGTAATTACACCATTTGCAAACTCAATTGGTTCAGTTAACTTATATGACAAAGAATAGGGAGTTCCTTGTTTTTTAGAAGAACAGCTAATGATTGTGAATAGCAAAACCAATAAAATGATGATAGCATATTTCACAACTACTTAGAATTAAAGGGTTATGGAGTTAGGTCTTTCTTTTTTTCTTCTTAGCAGCAGGGAACAAGATATTATTTAGAATCAACCTGTAGCCGGGAGAATTAGGGTATAGATTTAAATCGGTGGGCTCTTCCCCAACACGGTGTTGATAATCCTCAGGATCGTGACCACCATAGAAAGTCCAGAAACCTTTTCCAAAAACACCATGGATATACTTTGCTTCGTTGGCTGCAGTAGTTTCACCCATAACCACCACATCGGGCTTTACTATGCGCTTTTTAAATGAAGTAGTCTGGCCATAGAAACCTTTCACAAGGTTAATGTGGTTTTGGGTAAGCATAGTAGGGATAGGGTCCCATTTGGCGGAAAACTGAAATAGTTTGAAGTAATCATTTCCTTCGTTTAAAGATCTTAGTCTTCTGGCTTCGGTATTATCAATATCGGAGAATTCGTATTCCAATGGATCTTTTCTGATTCTGAAATTCTCAAAGGCTAAAGTTTTTTGAAAGTCAAACCTTGATTCTGCTGAAGGATCTGCTGGATCACCATCAAACATGGCTTCAATGAAATCTTCACCATCTGCTGCTAAGGCTATATCAAAACTATCGGTAGCAGAGCACATAGCGAATAGGAAACCACCACCTGCAACAAAGTCACGGATTTTATGAGCAATGGCTAGCTTAAGCTGAGAGACTTTTTGGAAACCGTGTTTTGCAGCAGATGCTTCGTAATCCTTCTGTTGTTGAATGTACCAACTATAGTTCTTGAAAGTTTGATAAAACTTACCATACTGTCCGGTAAAATCTTCGTGGTGCAAGTGTAACCAATCATAAGTGGTGAGTTCATCAGCCATTAGTTCGTCATCATACACTACATCATAAGGGATTTCGGCATATGTGAGCGCTAATGTTACGGCATCATCCCAAGGCATTTTACTTTTTGGAGAATACACTGCGATTTTTGGCACTTTCTCTAACCTCATCATATCCATGTTGGTAGAGGGAGAGGAGAGCTCTTTTTCAAAGCGCAATGCGTCTGCATCAGAAATCATTTCATAGGAAACTCCTCTTATGACCAACTCATTTTGAATGCCAGTTCTGGCGGGTAATAAAAAACTTCCACCCCTGAAATTTAACATCCAGTCAATTGGTTCGTCTTGACTAAGAACCCAGTATGCTACACCATACGCTTTCAGGTGATTTGTCTGATTTTCGTCCATAGGGACAAGAATTTTATTGGCATAACCTGAAATGGTGATTACTGATAAAATTATAATGGACAGAATTTTCTTCATGGTAAACAGGAATTTAAACCGTTTAAGTGAGGAATCGTTTAATTTAAGGATTAGTTACTAAATTCTGACCAATGGTCAGGTACATTTATAACGAACAACATTACCTATTGATTAATGAACTTAGGACAAAATATAAGTGAAGGTATCAATTCGATTAAGTCGAATGTGCTCAGAACGATTTTAACAGGGTTAATTATTGCTATTGGAATTACCTCTTTGGTAGGTATGCTTACTGCTGTGGATGGTATTAAGAGCGAAATTGACTCCAGCCTTTCCAACCTTGGCGCAAATAGTTTTGATATCAATTCAAAGTTTGTCAGAGGAAGCAGGAATGGCCGAAGGTCAAGATCATATGATCCTGTGAAGTTTGATGAAGCCATGCGTTTCAAAAACGATTTCGATTATCCTTCTACTACCACCATATTTACTCGCGCCAGCGGAACAGCGGAGGTTAAATACGGAGATAAAAAAACGAACCCTAACACTACAATCACAGGTGGGGATGAGAACTATTTTACTATCAAAGGTATAGACATTGAGAAGGGAAGAAATTTTTCATCAATGGAAACCCAGTATGGTAATTATGTCTGTGTGTTGGGGTCTGAAATAGTAAAGACATTGTTTAAGAATAATGAAGACCCTCTGAATAAAACCATAAAGTTTTATGGAAATAACTACAGAGTAATTGGAGTCCTGGAAAAGAAAGGGGGATTTGGTGGTGATGTTGAAGAAGACAGAAATATTGTGATCCCATTATTGAATGCTAAACGCCTTGATAAGAGAGGTTCCATGAGGTATAATATTACCACGATTATAGCGAACCCAGAAAATATAGATTACGCTATGGGTGAGGCCACTGGCTTTATGAGGAAAATACGTGGAGACAGAATAGGGCAGGAAGATTCATTTGAAGTAGAAAGAAGTGACTCTGTTACTGAGGCATTAGATAATATCACCAATGGTATGAGGTGGGCAGGATTTGGTATAGGAGCCGTTACGCTGCTGGGAGCTGCCATTGGACTGATGAATATTATGATGGTAACAGTAACTGAACGTACCAGAGAGATTGGAGTCAGAAAGGCCTTAGGCGCAACTCCTAAAAGAATTCTACAGCAGTTTTTAATTGAAGCGATTGTAATTTGCCAGATGGGAGGAGTTGTTGGAGCTATTCTTGGAATAATTGTAGGTAATGTAATTGCCAATGTCTTAGGAGGTGCATTTGTGATTCCTTGGTTATGGATTACCGTTGGATTGGTGATATGTGTGATTGTGGGTATATTATCTGGATACATTCCGGCCAAGAGAGCAGCAAAGTTGGATCCGATTGAATCCTTAAGATTTGAATAAGCGGTTTATAGCGCTGATGTAAAAGCCTCGCAAAAGCGAGGCTTTTTTTATATTTGAATTCATTAATTAACATCGCCATGAAGCTTCACGACCCAGTTCACAAAAAAGTCATCGGTATCATGTTCATAGTTTTCAGTGCATTCTGGCTACTTGGTATGGCATTCTATGACCAGTTCATGTCTTTTATTCTAGACAAAGCAATGGAGGATGGTAATTCAGATCCCGATATATTCTTCGTCTTCAATATCCTGGATTCAATTTTTTGGGGGATCACCATCATCTTTTTTATACCTAGATTAATTCTGGGAGTAGCATTGGTTGGAAACCAGAAATGGGCCAATATACCTTCATTGATATATGGTGTTATCAGCTTATTAAACTTTCCAATAGGAACAGCACTGGGAGTATATTGTATTCTGGTTTTTACAGCAAAGAAACCCGCGGAAGACGATTATTGAGCAGGAATATAGATTACCTTTTTTGTCTCAAAGAACTCTTCTTCAAAAAAGTCACTTAGTTTATGAGTGGCTATTTTTTTCAGACGCGATTCCTGTAGCTCTTCTTGTAAATCACCTCCTTTTAGGTAAAGCAGGCCGTTTTTAAGTTTATGCTTTGATTTTCTATTAAAGTTCTTTCTTATCCAGGGATAGAAGCGACTGAGACGGGTAACCGCTCTACTAATCACAAAATCATAGGTGTCTTTGATTTGTTCAGCTCTGATGTGTTCTCCTTTAACATTTTCAAGCCCGAGAGCTTGACTTACTTCGTTAACCACTTTAATCTTTTTGCCAATTGAATCTACCAGATGGAATTGTGCTTCGGGGAACATTATGGCTAGTGGGATACCAGGAAAACCACCTCCCGTACCAACGTCTAGTAAGGTTGTGCCTTTTTTGAAAGAAATGGCTTTTGCTATGCCAAGTGAATGAAGTACGTGTCTTTCATAAATATTGTCGATATCCTTTCGGGAAACCACATTGATTTTGTCGTTCCATTCGGAATAGAGTGATTGCAACTGCCCGAATTGCGCTTTCTGAGTTTCGGTCAACTCAGGAAAATACTTAAGGATAAGATCCATTTTGCGAAGTAAATGAATTAGACTGTAAAAACAGCAAATCTAATAGAACAGGATACTAGATGTGATCCTTTTTGCTTTTAACAAGGTCGTACATCAGCTCTCTGGCACGGTGCAGTTGAGCTTTTACGGTTCCCAATGGGGCTTCTAATTCTTTAGCTATTTCATCGTAACTCAACTCATCAAAATAGCGAAGTTTAACCAGGCGTTGATACTTCGCTGGTAGTTTGGTAACAAACATTCTCACCAATTCGATTTTCTGGCTTTTGATAGCCTCTTCCTGAGGGTTTAGGTTTTTGTCCTGAACATCAATTGAAACAGAGTCGCCATTGTCATCTTTATATGATGTATCAAGGCTCATTGTATCCAGCCTTTTTTTTCTGATAAAGTCAATGGTGTTGTTAGTAGCAATCCTGAAAAGCCAGGTACTGAAAGTGAAATCTTTTTTGAATTTGTGAAGGTTCTTAAAAGCTTTGGCAAAAGCTTCAATAGTCAAGTCTTCAGCATCATCCACGTTTCTCACCATTTTCAGAATCATATGATAAACAGGTTTCTTATAACGCTGCATTAAATCGGCATAGGACTGTTGGTCATGACCCGAAACTGCCAAATCAATTAAGCGAAAATCTTCTAATGCTTTATCTGAAAACTGTTTACCTACTTCCATCGAATACTTTTAACTGACAATGCTATTATGCCCATTAAAGGATAGTAAATACTATAACACAGATCTAAAAAAGGAAGTGCCCAGAATTTAACAGGGACATCGAATTTTTGACCAACGCGGGCAAAGATAGTATAAAATGACAAGCTCCTTAGACCAAAAGCTGTCAAAATCAAATAAGGGTTATTTGCACTTACCAACAACGAGAAAAATAAAATCCATCCGAACAAAAAAGATAACGTAAAAAGTGCTAAAAGCGTTCTATCTTTTTTTCGATAGTACTTTCCTACAGATAAGTGACGTATTTTCTGTTTGAAGTAACTTACCCAACTGTCTTCTGGTATTGAAAAAACCTGACTGTTAGGAACAAACTGTACAGAGGTATTGAATTTATTTGCCATGTTATTGACCATTAAGTCGTCATCACCTCCAGTCGTATTTGCTATCTTTTCCAGTAATAAAATGTCATACCTGTCTCTTCTAATTCCAAGATTTCTCCCAACACCCATATAGGGTTTTCCCCAAAGGGCAAAACTCAGGTATTGAATTCCAGTAAATAAAGTTTCAAATTGAATAAACAGGTTAAGAATGCCGGGTTTATTGTGGTAAGGCGAAAAGCCAAGAACAATTTCTGTTTTGCCAGAAAACTCATTTGACATTTCCTGAATCCACAGATTTGATTTTGGTATACAATCACCATCTATAAAGAGTAAGAGATCGTTTTTAGCTTGTTTTACTCCATTGTAAATGGCATGCTTTTTACCATTCCACCCTTCAGGAAGGGAGTTGATATTGATTAAATGGAAGTTGTCGTTTTTGCTAACGAATGAAGAAGCAATTAACGATGTATTATCAGAAGACCTGTCGTTGACAATTATGACTTCGTAGTTGTAATAGTCTTGGCTATAAAGCGCATTTAGAAGTGAAGGCAGATTGTCTGCTTCATTTCTGGCAGCAATTATTACAGATATGCTTTCGGAACCTTCACTTTGTTTTCTGGACTGGTGAGATAGTAGCTTACCAAATACCTTGACATAAAAATAGACCTGAATGATCAGGCAGATGAAAAATAGTACCAGTAAGGCTAGGCTCATTTAGAGAAAGATAAGTTTCAAAGAAATAAGAATTAACCAATACTGCTATTTTTGTGCGATCAAAAAGAGAGAATGGACTTTAAGTTAATTGCAGAAGATAAGGGATCTAAGGCGCGCGCAGGAGTGATGACCACAGACCATGGTCAAATAGAAACACCGATTTTTATGCCCGTGGGTACTGCAGGTACAGTCAAAGCTGTTCATCAGAGAGAGCTGAAGGATGATGTAAAAGCGCAAATAATACTTGGGAATACCTACCATCTGTACCTAAGACCGGGCCTTGATATTATTGAAGGTGCAGGAGGGCTCCACAAGTTCAATGGCTGGGACAAACCAATACTCACGGATTCTGGAGGGTATCAGGTTTATTCATTAGCCAATACTCGAAAGATTAAAGAGGAGGGTGTGACTTTTAAATCTCATATTGATGGTTCTAAACATACGTTTACACCTGAGTATGCAGTAGATATCCAAAGGACTATCGGAGCAGATATCATTATGGCATTTGATGAGTGTACACCTTACCCTTGTGATTTTGGCTATGCCAGAGAATCGATGGAAATGACACATAGATGGTTGAAGCGTTGTTGTGATCGATTTGATTCCACAGAAGGAAAGTATGGATATAGTCAAACATTCTTTCCAATTGTTCAGGGAAGTACCTATAAAGACCTCAGAATAAAATCGGCAGAAACCATTGCTTCTTTTGAAAGAGAAGGAAATGCCATAGGGGGATTGTCAGTAGGAGAGCCCCATGAAATGATGTATGAACAAACCGAGGTGGTTTGCAACATTTTGCCGAAAGACAAGCCAAGATATCTAATGGGAGTGGGTACACCAGAAAATATTCTGGAGTGCATTGCTTTGGGTGTTGATATGTTTGATTGCGTGATGCCAACTCGAAATGCTCGACATGGAGTGTTATTTACATCTGAAGGTATAATCAATATCAAGAATGAAAAGTGGAAGGATGATTTCACTCCAATTGATCCTAATATGGACGGCTATGTAGATAATTTTTATTCAAAGGCCTATTTGAGGCACCTCATACACAGCAAGGAAATTCTTGGGGCTCAGATAGCGAGTATTCACAACTTGACTTTTTATTTGTGGCTTGTAAAAGAAGCCAGAAAAAATATCCAACAAGGCACGTTTATTGATTGGAAAAACAGCATGGTTAAAAAACTTGTGAGAAGGCTCTAATGAGAATTTTAGATAAGTACATTCTTAAGAAATTCTTAACTACCTTTTTGTTTGTAGTAGGTATTCTGGTATCCATTGTACTGATTCTTACTTTTTCCGAGCGAAATGAGAGCTTTATTAAGAACGATGTACCTACAGGGCTTATTCTACAGTACTTTCTGGCTTATGCCCCTTATATAGCTAATCTTATTACTCCAATCACTGTTTTTATTGCTACAGTATTTGTCACTTCCCAGTTGGCTAGTCACACCGAAATTATCGCAATACTGAGTGGAGGTGTCAGCTACCCTAGAATGTTGAAGCCATTTTTTATAGGCTCTCTGATCATAGGTATTATGAGTTTCATCTTTACCGGTTGGATTATTCCAGATGCTAACAAATTCAGGGTAGCCTTTGAAATCCAATATTTCGATAAGGAATTCAACTACAGTGAACGTGATGTTCACTTTAAAGTATCTCCAACTAAATATGTTTACCTGTCCTCATATGATTCAAGAAGAGATATAGGTTTCAGGTTTACCTTGGAAGAGATTCAGGACAAAGAAGTCAAGTGGAAGCTCTCGGCAAGGGATATCACCTGGGATACTCTGGAAGTGGGCTGGAAGTTGAAGGACTGGAGTTTAAGGGAGTTTGATGGTCTGAAGGAAAACTACAAGTATGATAACAGAAAAGATACTTTAATAAAGATCAATATGACTCCTGCCGATTTTGGCAACACAAAGAGCTTTGAACAGACCCTGACTATCACTGAGCTAGGAGATTACATTGATGAACTGAAGATGAAAGGGGCAGACAATATCCCCATTTACTATATTGAGCTGTTGGTAAGATATATGTCTCCTTTTACTGCTATTATTCTCACCTTTATAGGAGTAATATTGTCTTCAAGGAAAACAAGGGGTGGGGTAGGTTTTCAGATAGCACTGGGCTTCTTTATAGCCTTTATTTACATTCTGTTGTTTATTGCAGCAAAGAGTAACGCAGAAACGGGTTCTATGAATCCTGTTTTAGCAATTTGGCTCCCTAACCTGGCATTTTCTATTTTAGGCATTCTTTTATACCGATTGGTGCCTAAATAATGAACCCAGTTCTTAAGGATTTTGCTAAACTACATTTTATAGTTTTCCTATGGGGCTTTACAGCCATCATTGGTAAGGAAATATCCATCTCTTCCGCAGATGTGGTTATGTACCGAACAGGGCTTGCAGCTTTGGTGCTTTGGGCCTACCTGTATGTAGGTAAAAAGGGGCTTAGGTTTCCCCCGAATGTAATACTTAAGTTTTCTCTTACTGGTTTAATCATTGCTACTCATTGGTTTCTGTTTTTTGAATCAGCCAGAGTATCTAACGTTTCGGTTTGCCTGGCTGGGATGGCTACAACTACTTTCTGGACAAGTTTGGTAGAACCACTATTAACCAAACGAAAAGTGAAACTGATTGAAGTGCTGCTGGGATTGATGGTAATAGGTGGTTTGTATATGATTTTCAGGTTTGAGTTTAATAATGCAAAAGGGTTGGTTCTGGCAATGGGATCTGCTTTAATGGCAGCATTATTCTCTGTAATCAATGCCGGATTTGCTAAGCAGCATTCACAGTATGGTATTACATTTTATGAGATGCTTGCGGCCTTTATAGGTACGGCTATATTCATTCCATTTTACAAAACCTATATGCTAGATAGTACAGTCATTTACGACATTCCCCTGTCGGAAGATTGGGGGCTTCTGCTTTTACTTTCTATAGTTTGTACTGTTTATGCCTTTTCGGCCTCTGTAGAGCTAATGAAAAGAATTTCTGCTTTTGCTGTGAATCTAACCGTAAACATGGAACCGGTTTATGGAATCATCATGGCGCTGCTTATCTATGGAGAGAGCGAAGAAATGAGCAATGGTTTTTACTATGGTACAATGATTATCATGGCGGCAGTCTTTTCATATCCTTTAATTAAAAGATACCAGAGAAGAAAGTTAACTGAAACTAAAACCTGAAAGTCGTAGCGGTAGTTTCCTTATTCGCTGACCAGTTGCTGCGTACAGTGCATTGCAAAGAGCTGCTGCAATAGGAGGAGTTCCTGGCTCGCCAACACCTCCTGGGGTTTCATCGCTTTCTACAATATGAGTAACTATCTCTGGCATATGCTTTAGTCTGAGTATATCGTAGGTTGGAAAGTTGGCCTGATCAATTTTCCCATTGGTGAAGGTGATTTCTCCCAGACAAGCAGCAGTAAGTCCATAAACAATTCCGCTTTGCATTTGAGCCTCTATATTGTTAGGGTTAACCGTTTTGCCACAGTCTATCACACAAGTCACTTTATCCAATAAAACCATGTTTCCGTCAACTCCAATTTCTATTACCTGCGCTACAATTGAACCGAAAGATTCGTGTAATGCAATGCCTTTAGCAGAATGTTCATGGACAGGAGTCCTCCAATTGGATAGTTCAGCAGCTTTGTTCAAAACATGAAGGTGTCTTGGGCTTTTTACCAATAGGGTTCTTCTGAATTCATATGGGTCGGCATTAGCGGAGTGAGCGAGCTCATCAATAAAGCTCTCCGTAAAGAATCCATTTATAGAATGGCCTACACTTCTCCAGAAACCGACAGGAATAGGGTTTTCAATTAAAGAGAAACCAATCTTACTACTTTTGAAATCATAGGGAAGGTTAATGGCCCCCTCAGATGAATTAACATCTTTACTTGGGGGAGGAGTCATGATTGGGAAGTTTCTACGAATACTACTTCGCAATGCCGATTGCATTACATTGTGATGTTCCCAAGCTGTTACTTCATTATTGTCCTCATCTAATAAGGCTCTCATTTTGGCAATTGCAGGCGGTCTATAGGTGTCATTTTGCATGTCCTCCTCTCTTGTCCATACTAGCTGAACGGGAATCCCCTTCATTTCTTTGGCTACCTGTGCAGTCTCCTGAATCCAGTCCATCTCTGCTCTTCGGCCAAAGCCACCTCCTAAATAGGTAATGTATATTTCAATATTCTTTTTACTGACGCCAGTGATTTTTGAAACGGCATTTAAAACCAAAAACGGAGCTTGTTGACCCACCCAAACTTTGACTTTGCCCTCTTCAACAAGCATGGTGCAGTTCATAGGTTCCATTGTAGCATGTGCCAGATAAGGCACTTCGTAGGTAGCTTCAACGTGCTTGTTGTTTGCTTTAAAGACAGTATCCACTTTGCCTTTTTTCTCGGCTACAACCTGCATGTCATCTTCAAGCTTACCTGTCATTTCGGTATGGAGGTCATTGGACGATGTTTTTTCAAATTCAGTATCCTCTAGCTCTAACTTGAGTTGATTAGCGGCATTTTTAGCCCTCCAGGTATTATCAGCTACTACAACCCCGCCATTATCCAGTTGAATGACTTTAGAAACTCCTGGCATATTGGATATTTCACTGGCATTAACAATTCGTTCTAGTCTGGCTCCTTTGATTGGTACGTGTTTAATTGCTCCGAATTTCATTCCAGGTACTCTAACATCAATACCAAATTGTGCTTGCCCATTTACTTTAGACCGGAGGTCGATGCGTTTGCTGTCTTTTCCGAGCCACTTGAATTCATCTTTTGACTTAAGTACAGGTTTGTCGATTGGTTCTATTTCTGAAGCTGCCTGAGCTAATTCCCCATAGGTAAGTTTTTCACCATCAGGATGGATGATGAACCCATTTTCTGCCAGTAAATTGTCTTTATCGGTATTCCACTTCTTGGCAGCAGCAGCTTTTAGCATTTCCCGAACTTGAGCACCGATAATTCTATAGTGATCATAGCCGTCTCTTACACTGGTACTTCCACCCGTGGCAATATAGGGTAGAACATAGGCTATTTTTTGCATCAGGTGAAAACCATCTGAACTTGAGTTTCTTTTGTATTCGGTGGCTAAGTTGATATTAGCATAAGGCCCTTCAACCTGGGGGTGTATTACTTCAATTAGTTCAGGGTTAATATCAAGCTCTTCTCCTGCTAGCATAGCCATGGAGTGATGTACACCCTGACCCATTTCTGCTCTGGCAACTGCGAGCTTTACTTTGTTGTTGGATGTGATGAAAATGAAAGGATTTAATGCTTGAGCATCTTCAAAACCTAAACCACTGAATAGCCTTTTCTTGTGGTTTGAATAAGCAATTCCACCTAGCCCCAAAGCTAGTCCACCACCGACAATCGAGCCTGAAATAATAAAGGCCCTACGCGTAATCTTACCTCGCTTACTGCTTTTACTCATAGCTTATTCCTTGATATTATCAGATTCCACTATACTTACAACAGCTTCTTTTACTCTTTGATAAGTACCACACCTACAAATGTTTGTTATGCTTGTTTCGAGTTCTTCAGCTGAAGGAGAAGGAGTAGTTTGCAAGAGGCTATCAATAGCCATAATCATACCCGATTGACAATACCCACACTGGGGTACTTGATGATCTACCCATGCTTGTTGAACCTTGCTAAGGGTCTCGTTGTGAGATAAGCCTTCAATAGTTTTTATTTCTTTGCCAACGGCAGCACTGGCAGGGAAAACACAGGACCTTGTAGCTACTCCATCAATTTGAACAGTACAAGCCCCACAAAAAGCTATTCCACAGCCAAACTTTGTTCCTGTTAGATTAAGCTCATCTCTGAGCACCCATAGTAGTGGCATTTGAGGTTCTACCTCAACTTTATATTGCTTACCGTTGATTGTTAATTCCATGGAAATGCTATTCTATTTGAATGTACGAAATAGAAGATTAAACTGCTTGAGGGATTTGGCTCTATCTTATAGGAAATCAAGCTACACCTTATGAAACATTATTTAAAGGCTGTGTAGATTTCTCCAACCTTAAGAAAGCCAATTCTGTTAGACTCATATTTGAACTTAGTCTTAATGGTGATCTGTTTGACTCCATCTGTTTTGAAAACCAAAAAGTGTAAATGAGGGCCTGAAGCAAAGCCTGTGTCTCCACTTTTTCCGATCAGCTGTCCTTGTTTAACTACATCTCCTGGGTTGACCAATGCTCCATTCTTTTGTAAATGATAGTATTCGGCCATGGTGCCATCATCGTGTAGTATTCTAACGAAATTACCATCATCGAGACAACGAGAGGAGGGGCACCCCCTGTTAGAATCTTCTTTTATTTTGACTACAGTACCACCTCTGGCTGCAACTATATCTTCACCTACCGCCATTGTAAAGTCAAGAGCATTGATACCTTGGTGTGTAGATGGGCCATTATACCCTTGTGTAAGTGGAAATGAATTCCCGATCGCAAATGGCAGCTGATACACAAAGTCATCATCATGAATTGCATCTGCATTTCCTTCCATATACTGAAATCCATAGCTGATTTTCCACGAAGTGTTTTCTGGAATCTTCAGTTCAGCCAATAAAAACTTTTTACTGTTTCCGGGAAGAACAATATAATCCGGAAGTTTTTCTTTAGGTACTAGCCCCTGATAGTCGATTTTTAATGTTAGGGTAAACGGAAAAAGCTCATCATTGTCCGCATACACTTTGATTGCATCATCTGTTTTGCGGTCATAAATTTTAATCGGCTGTTCTTGAGCGACAAGAGATAGTGAACTGAGAAAAAAGAGAATGAGGAAATACTTCATTGATATGGAATACCAACGAACATTACAGTTGTATTGTTGTAATGAAGTCATCTGTTTTGATTTTCTCATCTAGCGTTGGTGGTTCGGTAAAAATCCCGAATAAAGTAGAGCCAGACCCGCTCATAGCAGCGTATACCGCACCAGTTTCATAAAGCGACTGTTTGATTTTGCCAAGACTGGGGTGTTGACTAAATACCGACTCTTCAAAGTCATTGGTTAAGTTCTTTTTCCATTGATTGAAGTCTTTACTAAGTAAGGTGTCTTCTAGGTCATAAGCTGCTTTTTGCGGTTTTACCCCTGCATAGGCAGATTGTGTAGATACATGAATGCCCGGATTGATCAATGTGATATATAGTCCGCTTAGATCTAACGAAATAGGAGATAAATCTGTCCCTGTTCCACTTCCTAGTGCAGGAGTGTTGCTGATAAAGAAAGGGCAGTCGCTACCTAATTTTGCAGCATAATCTTCAAGGATTACATCATCCAGAAACAACTGAAATTCACTACTCAACATCTTCAGCATAAATGCTGCATCGGAAGAGCCACCTCCAAGGCCGGCTCCCATAGGAATGTTTTTCAATAGGTGGATGTGTAGTTCAGGAAGTTGATAGTCTTTTTTTAGCAGCTTATAAGCTTTTAAAACCAGGTTATCTTCTCCGTTGCCAGGGATTTTGATTCCACTAGCCTCAAACTTTGTTTTTTTGGCTGGAACGGCCTCTAAAACATCATAAAGAGGGATGGGATAAAAACAGGTATTAATGGAGTGATAGCCATTGGGTAGTTTACCTGTAATCTGTAAACCAAGATTGATCTTTGCGTTGGGAAATGAGATCATGGGCTAACACTTAAAAGTGTAAAGAGTCTGCCATAAACTTAATCAGGACAGACTCTTCAATTTGTTTCTGATTAGCTTTTTTTCAACTGCTCAATCAAAGCACCAGTTATACCTGAAGATGAGAAACCACCGTCATGCATTAAGTTCTGCATGGTAACCATACGTGTAAAGTCAGAGAAGAACATTACTGTATAGTTTGCACATGCTTCGGCACTTGCGTTTCCTAATGGAGACATCTTTTCTGCATAGTCGAAGAACACATCAAACCCACCAACACCTGAACCTGCAGTGGTCATTGTAGGAGACTGAGAAATAGTGTTGACTCTCACATTCTTTAATCTTCCGAAACGCTCACCATAGCTTCGTGCGATAGACTCCAGCATAGATTTTGCTTGTGCCATGTCTGAATAATCAGGGAAAGAGCGCTGTGCAGCTATGTATGATAGCGCCATGATAGAACCCCACTCGTTCATCGCATCAAGCTTTTCTGCTGTCTGCATTACTTTGTGGAAAGAAATCGCAGAGATGTCTAAGGTTTTCTGGAACCAGTCGTAATTAAGGTCTCCATATTCACGTCCTTTTCTAACATTAGGGCTCATACCGATGGAGTGGAGGACAAAGTCAATTTTACCACCAAGTACTTCCATAGACTTAGTGAAAAGGTTTTCAAGGTCTTCAATTGAAGTAGCATCTGCAGGAATTACTTCCGCACCACATTCCTCAGCCAATTGGTTAATTGCTCCCATTCGCATGGCGATTGGTGCATTTGTCAATGTGAAAGTGGCACCTTCAGCTTTAGCTACCTGAGCTACTTTCCAGGCAATAGAACGTTCGTCTAATGCACCAAAGATGATTCCTCGTTTTCCTTTTAATAGGTTATGTGACATAGTTTATTCTTCTTAATTGAGGGCGTAAAAATAGGGAATTGGTTTTAAAAACAGGAAGTGCCTCGGAATCCTATTTAGAAGAATTAGCTATGTGACAGATTAGACCTTTGTTTATCGCTTTACAAACTCAAGGTTATTGATTCTTGCAATGGATAGTTCAAACTTGTTTCTGGTTTTATTAAACTGCATTACCAGGTTCATCTGCCTGGGGTTGGTTAGTATGTTTTTCATGAGAGGGTAAAGTGGTGCTATACGGCTACCATTTATATATAGTACCAAACTATTTTCTTCAACCCTTAAAGAGTAAAACTTGTCTAAATCTGAGTTATAGTAATCTCCGGCATACGATTTTAAATCAGATTTGCTAAAGGAGGTTACTGGTGTGTAAGCTTTGAATTCAGAGTCTGGTTCACCAACAGATCCAAATGTGAATTTTGTAGGGTTTTTACTGCTATCGAAGGTTATTGTGATTACTTCACCACGACTTACCCATTGAAATTTATTGTGCGCTATAGGTATCATTTTTGATGCAAAACCATTGTCTCTGACATAATTCAATGTATCATTCCGAACTTCCAGCTTCCGACTGATTTTATCATCAATACCCCAGTAATTTCCTTCAAATACTTTTAGTTGATTCGTGGTAAGGGAAATTGCATTGATACTGACTACTGGGGATGTGAAATCCTCTACAGGGCTTTCATTTTTATGTTTTTTAAATTCATCCTCAAGCAACATGTCAGCAACTTGAAATGCTGTTCTGGAAGGGTCAACGTCATCCCTGTTGCCCAAAAAGATGACCGAAAGGCGATGTTCAGGGAAACGGATCAATTCTGCCCTGAAACCTGCAAAAGCACCTCCATGTCTATGAACTGTTGTCCCTCGGTAGTTTTCTATTCCTAAACCTGATGCATAGCCAAGTTGTTCGCCATTATTCAACACACCTACTTGCGTCATTTTATTCCAAAAGTCACGGTCCAATACCTTTGAGCTATAAAAAGAGTCGTCCCACTTTTTAAGGTCTTCCACAGTGGTAAATACACCACCATCGCCCACCATATCCAAATGATACATTTTCATATCAAACCCATTTTTATCATTTGGTGCGTAACCATGGGCACGATTCTTAATAACATGTTTGTGATCATCATGATAATGTGTGTTATTCATTCCTAATGGATTGAATATATGTTTTTGGGCATATTCCCTCAATGACAGTCCGCTCACCTCTTTCACAATTTGACCAAGAAGCCAATACCCTGAGTTACTATATGATAACTTATCTCCGGGAGTAAAGTTTAACTCCCTTTGGTTCATTATCCACTGCTTTACATCCTTCTTGCTGAAGTAATCTTCATTGCGTACCAAGCCGGCTATTCTTTTAAGCCCTAGGTAATCTCTAATACCACTGGTATGGTTCAGAAGGTGTCGTATTGTAATGTCATTGGCATAGGCAGGGAAGTCGGGAAAGAATTTTGATAGTTTGTCTTCAAGGGATACCCCC
This sequence comes from uncultured Roseivirga sp., assembly GCA_947493005.1. Classification (GTDB taxonomy): domain Bacteria; phylum Bacteroidota; class Bacteroidia; order Cytophagales; family Cyclobacteriaceae; genus Roseivirga. Next base: position 621,862 of record CANLOY010000003.1, on the reverse strand, counting down.
TCTTGTTGAGATAGTAAGATAATGCAGGCTGCTGTAAATTGTTTTGATGTAGAGGCAATACGAGAAATGGTTTTAGGTGTAAAGGGTATATCGTATTCCAAATTAGCAAACCCGTAGCCTTTGGAGTAAACCAGTTTGCCATCTTTGACAATTCCAATTGCTCCACCAGGTGTATTGGCTTTGTCCCATTGTGAAAATGACTTATCTATTTTCTCTATTTGTGTTTTACTGATTTGACCATTTGCGTTGAGAATCCACAATGTCATGATTAGAATGAATAATGCATTTTTCATTTTCTTTGGTTATATGATTCTGATGTTTTTGAAGTCGATTAACGACTCACCAAACTTGAGCAGAACCAATTATCCGCAGAAATAAAATGGATAAACTTGGAGATTCTATAGATGTTTTAAAAGGTTTTGTCTATTTCGAAAAGTCACAATCAATGAACTTTTGGAAGTCTTCTTTGTGCTTTTCCGAAACAGGTATATACTTTTTTCCAAAAACAATACGACCACGTTCTATAGTTGTGACCTTCCTTAAATTGACAATAAAGGAGCGATGAACTCGCATGAAGCTTTTGCCAGGTAGTTCTTCTTCCAACGATTTCATGCTTTTTAAGGAAAGGATGGGCTTTTCTGAATTGACAGTGTAGAATTTTAGATAATCTTTTAGCCCTTCAACGTAAACGATATCTTTTAAATCTATTCTAATGAGCTTATAATCAGATTTTACAAAAATATAGTCTTCGTTATAAGTGTCAATTTCGGATTGAAGAGGTGTATTTAATAATAATTGTTTGGCTTTATTGGCTGCTGAAAAAAACTCCGAATAGCTGATTGGTTTTACCAAATAGTCAACCGCATTGACCTTATAGCTTTCTAATGCAAAATTTTCAAAAGCGGTAGTGAAAATGATCTTTACATCTTTGCTCAAGATCATTTTTGAAAACTCCATACCAGATAGGTTAGGCATCTGAATGTCGGTAAAGATGAGATCGACAGGCTCGTTTTCCATTATTTCAATTGCAGTAATGGCACTGTTACACTTTGCTACCAACTGTAAAAATGGGGTAGACATCACATAGCCCTCTAACAGCTTGAGCGCAAGGGGTTCATCGTCAATTAGTAAACATTTAATCGCCATGCTCAATAGTTAAGTGTCAATGATGCTGTATGGATGCCATCCTTCTCTTCGGTTAGCAATTCAAATTGGTTGGTGTATAGTAATTCCAGCCTCTTTCTAAGGTTTTCCAGGCCAATACCAGAATCGGCTGCTTTTTCACTTTGTGGAAATGACGAATTAATCACACGATATCGTAGTTGGTTATTTTCAAGAGTAAGTTCAACTTCAATATGGCTGGCCTGTATAGCATCTACACCGTGTTTGAAAGCATTTTCAATGAATGAAACCAATAGAAGTGGGGCTATTTGTACGGGTTGATTAATTACAGGGAAATTCTTTTTCAATGTAAAATTACCAGATACTCTTAATCTCATTAAGTCGATGTAGCGTTCCAGAAAGTCAACTTCCTTGGAGAGTGGGACTCTGTCTGTGTTTGAATCATGCAGTAAGTAGCGCATCATTTTACTCAAGCTGTGAATTGATGTTTTTGCAATATCAGGAGAGCCATCAATTAAGGAGTAGATATTGTTCAAGGTGTTGAAAAGAAAATGGGGCTGGATTTGATACTTTAAATATTTAATTTCTGAGCTTAGTTGTGCCTGCTTTGCTTCCTGAAGAATACGTTCGCCTTTACTCCATCTTTTATTGGTTTTTAGGCCTACACACATTCCAATGCATAAAACCATAGATAAAACAAGTTGCATTTGAGATATGCTGGTACTTCTCATCTCCCTCATCCTGACTCCATCCATTGTAGGGTTGAAAACATCCATTTCAGAAAAATAACTGACTATAAATGCAATTCCCGCTATGAGTATTAGATTGATAATATAGAATACTGGCTTTTTCTTTTTAAAGAAGAGTTGATCAATGAGTATAAAATAGTTGATATAGAAAATCACAAGGAGGCTGGATGTAAATAGCCAGTTTCTATTTAGAATGTGTGGAACCCTTGTAATGTCTTCTACAGATAGGAGAGGCCACAAGAACACAAGACACCAAAAACCAAGATGGATGAAAACGGTATAGAAAGGTTTATTTGTAGCGTGTTTTGTGGTTGTCATGTCTTAATTGTCCATGAGTTCTGGACAGGACTAATGAGAAACTGCAAAAAAAATATTTGATGCAATTAATGAACTAAGATTTAAAAGTATGAGTGAATGGACGAATAAATATTAGAAATGTATCTTATTTACTGACTTTGCTTGATTCCTGTTTTATGTATTTCAAAATGGATTCAGCGTCTTTTAGAATGCTATTCCCATTCAAATCTGAATCAATTTCCTTTCGGCCTTTGTGTTTGTGGAATGCAAGTTGTTCGTTGGCAAAATAGTACCTGCTTTCCCATCCATAAAGTCCTTTGAAATTCTTCCAATTGCTTTCAGATTTGGTCTCGCCAAAATATTCAAAAACATCATATACAAATATCAATTGCTTGTTATAGAAGTACCATTCAGTCGATTTCTGTCCCTTTTTAGTTGTACTAATTGTAATCACCCGGTTAACCTCATTCTTTAACAGATGAACCACCAAACTGGTACTTGAACTTTTGATTTTTTGAAGCCTTTTTTTTGTTAGAAAGAACCTTGTTTCGTCCTTGTTCTCGTAAATCCACGAAGTGTTTTTCTTTATTGATTCTTCCGCAGACTGATCACCAAATACTAATTCTTGTCCAAGAGTACTTGTATAGAAAATGATTTGTAAAAGGAGTAAAATAGCCCACCTCATACCATAATTATATGAAATAATTACCTGATCAGTTAGTGTTTACGGTGTGAAATGTATGTGATATTATGCTTTCATTAACTCCCTTGCTGAGTCAAAAGCATTGGCCGAAGCATTTTTCCCACCAATCATCTCAGCGATTTCCGTCAAACGTTCCTCTTGATTTAACTGTTTGATTTGACTAGTGGTGATGTCAGAGGATTCATCTTTGAATACATAGTAATGTGATTGCCCTTTTGCTGCTATCTGCGGAAGGTGAGTAATGGTAATCACCTGATGATTATTGGCCATTTCAACCATCATTTGAGCCATTTTTATGGCTATTTCTCCTGATATCCCCGTGTCAATCTCATCAAATACAATGGTTGGAAGCGCGGTTTTATCAGCAAGAATATATTTTATGGCAAACATCAACCTGGAGAACTCCCCGCCAGAAGCAGCTTGTTTAAGAGGTTGAGGTGATACGCCTTTGTTGGCAGAGAATAAAATATCTATTTCGTCAATTCCATTATGCCCTAAATCTACAGTGTTGTGATCCAACTGAATAGTGGCATTGGGCATACCAAGGTCTTGAAGTAACTTTTCGGCCTCTTGCTTAAAACTCTTGAAAACAGCTGTTCTCTTTTTAGAGAGCTCATTTGCTTGCTTATAGGCTTTTGCATGAGCAGCAGTTTCACTTTTCTTGGCTTCCTCAATGGCTTCATCCAGGTTTTCAACTTTCAATACCTTATTGCCTAGCTCTTCATAAATATTCAGGAGCTCTTTTATTGAATCGACCTGATGTTTTTGTTGAAGTTTATAAATGAGGTTTAATCTTTCCTGAACTTCTTCTGTGCGTTGTGGGTCGTATTCAACACTACCTTCTTCTGATTCCAGTTCAGCAATAATATCTTTGAATTCTATCCGGATACTCTCGATTCTTTCAAGGAGTGCATCATAACTGGCTCCGTATTGACTGATTTGATTCAATGCTCCTTTCACCTCCTGAAGCATATTCATCAGGTTGAAATCAGATCGGTCCGAAATATTCAAAGCTTCATGAAGTCTGGTTTTTATCTCTTCCGCATTTTCTAATTTATCAAGCTCTGACTCAAGACTTGCTTGTTCTTCCAGATCTAGTTGTGCTTTGTCCAGCTCTTCGAAAAGGAATTGATTATAATCAGCTTCTTTCCTTATCTGGTTTCCTTCGGTTACGAGACTTTGATAGATGGTATGTTTATGAGTGTAATCCAGATAGGCTTCCTGGAAACTGGATAGGGGAGTCTGGTTGTCTGCAACCGCATCAATCACCTCTAACTGATAACTTTTATGTGCAAGCTTTAAGGTTTCATGCTGTGAATGAACATCCATTAGCTTTAGCCCCAATTGTTTTAGAAAATCAAGATTGGTTACGCCATCATTAACAAAGGCTCTTGACTTACCACTCGCACTTATTTCACGCCTTACAATACACTCTTCATCATAGTCAATATCAAATTCTGAAAAAAGGGCTTTTAGGTTGTAGGATGAGATATCGAAAACACCTTCAATAACACATTTGCGTTCCAAGTCCAAAAGGACTTTTGTGTCCGCTCTGTTACCTAGCAGAAGCCCCAGTGCACCAAGCATAATGGATTTACCAGCTCCTGTTTCGCCTGTTACAATATTTAATGACTTATCAGGGGTGATCTGAAGCTGTTTGATAAGTGCATAGTTTTCTATTGAAAGGCTCTTGAGCATTTGACAAAAATATCAATTCAGGAAGCCAAGTACAATACTAATTCTGAACGATTTTCTGATACTTGGACCTTCGGGTTGGGTCTAGTTTGAGTAGTTCATTGTAAACATCTCTTCTAATATCCATTGGTCCTTTGGAAAAGATATTTATGATTTCATCATTCTTGGCATCCAAAAAGGCAATTACCAGAATTGAGTTTGGGATAATCCGATTAACGTTCTGGATGTCTTTTAATGCTTCAAGGATCATAGCACGACTTTCGTCTGGCGTTTGAAGAAACTTGTCGAGCCCCTGTAAATGATACTTATAAATTGCCTGGCGTACCGGTTGGTATTGATTGTTGATTCTTAGGTTTTCAATTAGCCAATACCTGTTTCTTCTGTTCTGAAACTGACCCCAGCCAGAGCTACCAGAATTCTGTGCATTATTTACTATTAACAAAGCCTTCTCATAGTAAGGCGCACCACCGAGTGGGCTGAAAGAATCATAATCCAGCCCTAACGCTATGTAGGCATAGAAGCCCATCATGGAGGTTAGGTTGCTGCTAAAACTGTTCTCGTTAAATTGAAGAGGTTGAGATGAAGTAAACTGAAACTCCCAGTCTCTATCGGCAAAGTTTAGCAAAATGGTCTCGTAACTGGAACCATAAATGGGTCTTATTATCTGGATTTGAGCATTTGCCGTAAAGCGACCAATACTTGGTTGGTCTTGAATAGTTAAGATAAGATTGCCTTTGATTTTTTCGTTGTTATCAAAACGATCATCTGTCCATTTGGTGTCATTGAAGAAGCGTTCAAAGGCAGTTTTCATTTCGTCAAAAATGCCTCGCTCTGTTGTCTGAACAACATCGGCATTGATACTGACGGTGAAATCTAATTCCTGAGCCAGAGATTTTACCTGAGTTAAAATCAGGAGTACAATAATTAAACCACTAGATTTTAGTGATGATAGCATTAACAATGTCTTTTGCGACTTCTTTCTTAGTCTTTAACTCAAAGTGTTGAATATTATTGGCTTTGTCAATAATAGAAATTTTGTTGGTGTCATGACCAAATCCCGCTCCGCTGTCTTGTAAAGAGTTTAGCACAATCAAATCGAAGTTTTTGGATTCCACTTTCCCTTTTGCATTAACTACCTCATTATTAGTCTCTAGCGCAAAACCAACATTTAACTGACTGGGGCTTTTCTTGACACCAAGTGCTTTGGCAATATCTATAGTTTTGCCCAATTCGATGGACATGCTATCGCCTTGCTTTTTTATTTTTTGATCTGCAATGCTCTTAGGGGCATAGTCTGCTACTGCTGCAGCAAAAACACTGATGTCAACTTGAGAATATACTGAATCGCAGGCTTCAAACATTTCTTTACCTGAGCGTACAGATACCACTTCCACTTTCGGGTGGTCTAATGATAGGTGAGTAGGACCTGAGACCAGAGTAACATCGGCTCCGGCATTTGCAGCTTCTTCTGCAATGGCATACCCCATCTTACCGGAAGAATAATTACCAATAAACCTGACTGGGTCTATAGCTTCGTAGGTAGGTCCGGCAGTAATTAATACTTTCTTTCCTTTGAGTGCAAAATTTTCAGAGAAGTGAGCCTTTAGAACCTCAACCAGATCTTCTGGTTCTGCCATTCTGCCTTGTCCAATGAGTCCACTGGCTAACTCACCATGCTGAGCTTCGATAAGTTGGTTGCCAAAAGATTTTAGTTTGTCAATGTTGGCCAGTACAGAGGGATGACAATACATGTCAAGATCCATAGCCGGAGCATAGAACACCGGACACCTGGCTGATAGGTAGGTTGCCAACAAAAGGTTATCACACAGACCATTTGCCATTTTACCAATAGTATTGGCACTTGCTGGGGCTATGAGCATCACATCGGCCCACAAACCAAGTTCAACATGATTGGTCCATTCTCCTTGATTGCCTTCGGTGAATTCTGAATAAACAGGATTCTTTGACAATGTTGAAAGGGTAAGGGGAGTGATAAATTCTTTGGCAGCGTCGGTTAATATAACCTTTACTTCGGCTTCTTCTTTGACTAAAAGACGAACCAAAAAAGCAGCCTTATAGGCTGCTATGCTGCCGGTCACTCCGACCAGTATTTTCTTTCCTTTCAACATGAAAGTTTAGCTGTTTTCTTCAGATGCCTCTTCTGCTTCTTTGAATCTGTGGTAAATTTCACCGTTGATGAATTCTTCCACTGCCATAGCGGTAGGCTTTGGCATTCTTTCGTAGAATTTAGAAATCTCAATTTGTTCTCTGTTTTCGAAAATCTCTTCAAGATTGTCAACAGTAGAAGCAAATTCAGCTAGCTTACCATTCAATTCTTCTTTCATGGTGCTGGCGATTTGTTTCGCTCTCTTAGAGATAATAGAAACTGACTGATATAAGTTACCAGTTGGTTCTGCAATTTTATCAGTATCTCTTGTAATGATTGATTGACTTGCTGCCATAATTAATTTATTTCAATTTACTTAATTCTTTTGTAGACCTATCGTAATAATCTTTCGCTTTGTCAGAATATTCACTGGTCGGAAATCTCTCTATAAAATCTTTGTAAAGGTCTTGTGTCTTGTCAAACCTTTCTTTTCTCAAACTTGAAATGCTATTGTCAGCCAGTTTAAAACTTGTTTCAACACTCAAGAACATCAGTTCTTCATTGAATTTAGAGTCAGGATAGTCTGATTTGAAAGACTGAAAAGTAGTTAACGCTGCTTCCAGATAGTTTCTGTATGAAAGTCCGGTACTTAGTTTGTAATAAAGTTTAGCTGTTTCATACGCTTTCGTTTCAAACCTTACCTGAAGTTCATCAATTATATCATTGGCTTGCTGATAGTATTGCGATGCAGGATATCTGTTCAGGAATGTCTGCATTGAAAGCACAGCTTCTTCCGAGCTACTTTGCTCAAGGTCTGGTCCGGGGGAATCCTTGTATAAGGAGTAAGCCTCCATGAACTGAGCTTCTTCTGCCCACGGACTTCTGCCATATGTATTATAGAATACGCTAAACTGGTATGCGGCCAGTTGATAAAGCCCCATGTAGTATTCTGAATAGGCCCAGTAGTATCTGATTTTCTCCGAATATTCAGACCCTCGATAGAAAGGTTGAATTCTTTCAAAAAGAACCTTTGCTCTTGCATACTGGCCTTTTTCGTAGAATGCAATAGCACCATTAAAGAGCTCCTCATAATCGTTTGACCTTTCAAGTTTAGCTAACTGTGTAGTACAACTTGAAAGCGCCAAAATCAGCGAGCATAGCATCAATAAAATGGGGGCTTTTTTCATAAGCGTGCAAAGTTACCAGTATATCTGCACATTTCCAATGGTCATGTGCCTTCTGTCATTGATCAAAGAAAATTAGTTTTTAGTTCAATTATAAGGGATTAACCCTTTTTAACGGTTGTTGTCGAGATGTTTTGCAATTTCTTCGAGTTTGGGCTTTTCTCGAAAACGCCAGTTAAAACCTCTAAGTCTTTTATTCTGGGGAATAATTTCAAAGTCAGGGATTAATTGACCATCTATCTCTATGTAGGTGCGTATTTCTGTGACTACATTGTTTTCAAAATAAATAGCCATATCAGAACATTTGAATTTATTCATGGTGACGGCTCCAGTTTGATCCAGGGCATAGTAAATGCTTTCTCCATTTCCATTGACATCAGTTTTTGAAACGAACCCTTTTTTGAAAAACACCTCCATGCGTTTGCCAGAAACCTGGTTGAAGTGATTGGCACTATCTTTAGATATTACAAAGGATTTTATAGCAAGGTCCATCTTATGAACTTTGTTATTTACTATTTCAATGTCTATTGAATCTGCGCTGATTTGACTGTCATTCGACCATATTACAGGGTCTTGATACATGTAAATAGTTGAATCTGAGAAATTGTAACTAACGGAGTCAGCAATTCCCTGCATGTTTGATTTGAACATTTTTACGGTATGAAACGCAGTAAGGAACTTGTTTTCTGGGTTGCTCTGATCAGAAAATAGCGTGTCCGCTTTAATAAAAAGGGAGTCTCCCTGCATCATTTTTTTGAAATAAGCTTCATTATAGGCCAAAGCAGTATTCAAAACTTTATTATAGTGAGCCCTATTTCCATATATGGTCATAGAGTCTTCTTTGGATATCATAACTACGTTGCGGTAGGCATCATACTGCTTCTCACTGTCATTTGTAATCAGTGTGTCGGCCTTTATATCGAACTCTTCATTGTAAACTCTGCCATAGTAAATTTCAGCATAGCGGGTTTGTCTATTGTAAATTAAACCTTTGACTGACTGTAGAGTGTCTCCATCTGTTGTGACTCCAAAAGTAGGTCCAAAGGTTTTGGACCGGGTACTTGTTTTGTCGTAGATCAGTGTGTCAGTTTCAAGGTAGAAATCATCACTGTACATTCTAACGGAATCATAAAACCGCGATTTATTAGTTTTGGAATTGTAAAAACCAGTTTTACTGGTTAGTTCGTTATTGATATCAATTAGTTTTCCTCCGTTGAAATAGTGACCAGTTTCGGTGTCTCTATAGTAATCCAGATAATTAGTATATAAGGTTGAACTATCATCTTTCATTACCACATTTTCGCGAAGATGAGCTACACGTTTGTTGCCGTTGTACTCTAAATAGTCACTCTTTACATCAATTGGATCCACTGTGTCGATGATGTGCACATGACCAAAAGCTTGCATAGAATTGTTTTGTTTGTCCAAATAGGCTGAGTCACAATATATATTAGTGTTTCCTTGAACTAACCAAACCGAATCAATAAGCTTTTGAATAGGACGCCCGTCTATTATGTCTTGTTTGAACCTACCTGACCTTTTGAGCTTGACGGTAGTCTGAGCCCAGAGACTAGTTGGGAGCAAGCATATAAGAATGTAAAAGAATGTTCTCCTCATTTTAACGAGCCGCAAAATTAGCGATTTATGCTATTTTTGACCCATGCAAAATAGCTTTTCCCAAATAATCAAAAAACGTGCCTTGTTTAACCATGAGGATAAGCTGTTGCTGGCCATTAGTGGTGGAGTTGACTCTATGGTTTTGTGGCATCTCATCGATCAGTTGGGATATAGCTATGCTGTGGCTCACTGTAATTTCAAATTGAGAGAAAAGGAGTCTGATGACGATGAGACTTTTGTGAAGAATCTGGCAAACACCAGAGAAGTGATTTGTTATAGTAAATCATTTGATACGGAACTTTATGCCAAGACCCATAAGGTTTCAACACAAATGGCAGCGAGAGAATTACGATATCAATGGTTTGATGAGCTCAGAATTCAGCATCACTATTCTAAAGTTTTGATTGCTCAGCATGCTGATGATAATGTGGAGACCTATTTGTTGAATTTGGTGAGAGGAACTTCACTAAAAGGCTTGAAAGGAATAAGTGAAAGCACTGGTAATTTGATCAGGCCTATGCTCGAGTTTTCGAGAATAGAGATTATTGAATATGCCAATGAACACAATGTTACATGGAGAGAGGATGCCAGTAATATGGAAACATATTACAAAAGGAATTTCTTGAGGCACAAGGTTATTCCGGAGCTTAAAGAATTGAATCCAGACTTTTTAAATACAATGAAACGCAACATGGTAAAAAATGCTGAAGTGTTTCAGGTAACCGAAAGGCATGTGAATAGCCTTAGAGATACATTGCTGGAATTATCTGGAGATGGGGTAGTGATTAATAAGCAAAGTCTGAAGAATGAAAAGATAGGACCTTTTGTATTGAGTGAATTGCTCAAGGATTATGGGATCAATTTGACACAAGCGCAAGAAATTCTGGAATCTTTGGATAGCGAGTCTGGAAAAGTCTTTACAACTAACACGCATAAACTGAATGTAGACCGGACAAGTTTGTTTATCAAGCCTAAAGTAAACGGTGTTCAGGGAGAGATATTGATTGAGGAAAATGATCGATACATCTCGATTCCTAAGGAATATGCCATTCAACTTAAACCCGTTGATGGATTGGAGATTGATAGGTCTTCCGAAAACGGAATGTTTGACTATGATAAACTTGAATTTCCTTTAATCTTAAGGAAGTGGAAGCAAGGTGACAAGTTTATACCTCTTGGGATGAAGGGAAACAAGCTGATAAGCGACTTGTTGATTGATTTGAAGTTATCAGTTTTAGACAAAGAATCTGTTTGTGTTTTGTGTTCTGGCAAAAGAATTATTTGGGTTGTTGGGTTAAGGCTTTCAGATGAATCGAAGATTACCCAAAGCACAAAGCGCGTGTTGCATTTTTTTAGAAGTGTTTGAGTTACGACTTTTACTCAAAAAAACACTCAATCATTTGATATTCAGTTTTTTTTAGGGGATAGGTTGTTAACTTTGCAGCCGTTTAATAAACTAAAATTCCTAGAATAAGATGAAAGTTACAGTAGTAGGTGCCGGAGCAGTAGGTGCCAGTTGCGCAGAGTACATTGCGATTAAAGATTTTGCTTCTGAAGTAGTGCTGATAGACATTAAAGAAGGTTTTGCTGAAGGCAAAGCTATGGACTTGATGCAAACGGCTTCTTTGAATGGATTTGATACTAAAATTACAGGTACAACTAATGATTACAGCAAAACTGCTGGTAGTGATGTTGCTGTAATTACTTCAGGAATTCCACGTAAACCAGGCATGACTCGTGAGGAGTTAATCAGTACTAATGCTGGTATTGTAAAATCTGTGGCTGAAAATCTTATTAAGGAATCACCTAATGTAATCATCATCGTGGTATCGAACCCGATGGATACCATGACTTATTTGGTTCACCAGGCGACAGGTTTACCAAAGAATAGAATCATTGGAATGGGAGGAGCGCTAGATTCTGCACGTTTCAAATATCGTTTGGCAGAAGCATTAGAAGCACCGATTTCTGATGTTGATGGAATGGTGATTGGTGGACATAGCGATACAGGAATGATACCTTTGACCAGATTGGCAACTAGAAATAGTGTTCCTGTTTCTGAGTTTGTAAGCGCTGATAAATTAGAAGAAGTAAAGCAAGAAACAAAAGTAGGAGGTGCTACACTTACTAAGTTGTTAGGGACTTCAGCATGGTATGCTCCTGGCGCAGCAGTGTCAGCGATGGTTCAGGCCATTGCCAATGATTCTCAGAAAATGTTCCCGTGCTCGTGTTTGTTAGATGGTGAGTATGGTTTAAATGATATTTGTATCGGAGTACCAGCCTTGATAGGCGCTAATGGATTGGAGAAAATCGTTGAGATCGAATTGAACGATGAAGAAAAGGAGAGTTTACAGAATAGTGCTGAAGCAGTAAGAAAAACCAACGGGTTGCTTTAGCACAAGTGAAACAGAAATTAAAAAAGGCCAGATATAATTTGTATCTGGCCTTTTTTGTTGGTGTTAGATGAGTACTAGTTTTTGAAAATGAGCTTACCATCTTTGGTTTCAATCTTATAGGCGCTTTGCTTAAGGATTGAGATAAACTCACTTGTTTTCAAGGCTTGATCATTGTTGGTGAAGTAAATAACTCCATCATCCTTTGATCTTAACTTCCTTTTCTTACCAGAAGCAACTTTTACCTGCTCAACGATTTCTCCTGAGCCATAGGCATTAAGCCCTACTTTAAATTCTACCTTTACATCTCCATTTTCAAAGTATTCCACGAATTGGCCGAACAATTTATTAAAGTTGTAGTTTCTCTTACTCTTTACCTCTCCATTGTTAAAATACTCTGTAGCTAAACCATGTAGCCTACCATCAAGTACATGGTACCTGAACTTCAGGGTTTCATTCTCATAGTAATCTATGATTTCTCCATTAACAAGTCTGTCGTCAAACTTGTATAAACCATTAACGAATTCGACTTCAGAAATTAAAACCTTATCCGATGTCAACGTTTCTACATTGTTACCAGTTGCTGGCAACAACGCAATTAAATAAATTAAAACAAATCTCATAGTCAGTCATATTTTGATTATCAACCTTATTTTTTGTGTCAAGTTTTAGTAGCGATCGCAATCAAAAAGTCAAGTGTCAAACAGGTAACGCAAAATTCATGGAAAAGTGTCATATAAACAATACAAAAAAAAAGATTGTGCACCTAAATACGTGTTGTTCAAACAGATATCCTGTGATTTATCATTTTGTCTACCTTTTGTCTACTGTAATCCCTACCAAATCCTTGACACATTTTTATTTCGAAAGGTTCGAATTCCAAATATTATGCCATTACTTAGTTTTCAATAGACAAGTATTTACTTTTGATCGTTACGAACTCTAAAACCATAGATTTAAGTTGAAAACAAAGATAGTAATTTATTTATTAATTTTTGCATTTATATGTTTTTCCGGATACTATTTTTTGAAAGAAAAACCCTCAAAATCCAATGTGAATATCATTGTTCCTGAAACTAGTCTGTTTGCAATACAGATTAATGATCTGCAAAAAACATTCGAGATCCTAAACGAGCAATCTTGGTTTGAAGCAGTAGCTGAGGTACCCTTGATAAATACCTTATTTGTAAAGCTAAATTCCATAGATTCTCTGGAGAAGAATGGAGTCTTGAAATCTAACCTCACAAAGCTTAAACTTTGGGTTACAATTCACGCCACTTCTAGCAATGATTTAACACCCATGTTTATTGTTAAATCGAGTGGGTTTGATTGGAGTACTTCCAGCATTGTCTCCATTGTTGAAGATTTAACCAGTCAGGAATTGAATATAGAAATTCAATCACTGAATGATAGAGAAATTGTTAGTCTAAAGTCACCTGATTTTTCGATAGCGACAATAATAGAAGGAGACTTTCTGATATTTTCAGAGAATGCATTACTAATTGAAGATGCAATACGTTCCATACAGGAAGAGAATAAAAGGTTGTTACTTCAAGGCGAAAAGTTCGATGAAGTAAATGATTTATCCTTAATTGTTAATACCAACAGGCTTAATGAACTTAACGCCATTTTTTTTGAAGATAAGCTCAGGGAAAAAACCAAAAATCCTTTTTCAGGAAACCTGATATTGAGTCTTAGCATTGATGAAGATGGTATATCCTTTCAAGGTGAGGGTGACGGAAGTCAATCAGATTTTGAGAAAAAACCAACACCAATTTTTGCTAAAAATATTATCCCTTTGACCTCTAATTCTTTTCAATGGAAGCCATTTAAAGTGACAAGTCCGGATTTGTCTGATTTACTGGAAGAGGGAATTTGTGTGATAAATATGAATGTTGGCGGGCAAGCGTCCAGTAAGACTTATGTATTGCCGGTTCAGGATACGGCCCTATTGAAACTAGCCTTCGATAAAGTGGCTAATAATCACCTACTGCCTTCTGACTCTGCTATTTATAAGGAGCAATACATTAATTCGGAAATAGGCTATATTAACTCACCAGAATTCTTAAGCAACTTTTTGGGAACCGAAGGTGCTAATGCTGGTGCTCCTTATTATACTTCCCTTCAGAATACACTTTTACTATCTGATAATCTTGATGCATTAAAGACTGTTTTGGATGATTTTGATTCTGAAACTACCTGGGGTAAGTCTGTTGACCAAAGACGGATTTTGGATGATATGATTCAGGAAACTGACTTAACATTAGTTCAGGACTTTGAGTTTGCGGCCGACCCTTTGAAAGATAAGCTTAAAACAAAGTGGAAGACAATGTTCGAAGAACATCCGGAAATAATGAATGTTCTGTCTTTGTTCAAACTTCAGTTTAATAAGGCCAACAATGGAGTACTGGTCTCAGGGAGTCTGGCTTTTAACTCAAACTTTAAAGTACCGGATAGGCAGGAGGAAAGCTCAGATAATGTGATGGAGGGGGTAATGGCAAACGTTTTTGCAGATACTTTACTCACGACAAAACCTTTTGTAGTCAGGAATCATGTCAACTCTGGCAGAGAGGTGATATTTCAGGATATGGCAAATAACATTTATCTATCTACCAAACAGGGCGATGTACAATGGAAAAAGAATCTTGGAGGGCAGGTTGTAGGAGATATACATCAAATTGATTACTACAATAATAAGAAGTTACAATATCTAATGTTTACTGATTCACTAATCCATTTGATAGACAGAAATGGAGATAATGTGGAAGGTTTTCCAAAGCCTTTCGAATCAGAACTGCCTTTCGATGGAACTGATGTTATCGATTATAATAATAGTAAACGCTATCGTTATCTGGCCAAAGATCGAAGAGGAAGTTTGTCATTGTTTGATAAACAGGGGGGATTATTAGAAGGCTGGGAAGCAAAACCTGTTGGAGGAGCACTTTTACATACTCCTTTCCATGTAAGAATAAGAGGTAGAGATTGCTTTGTGGTTGTGGAGCGAAATGGGAACGTGAATCTTTTGAATAGAAAAGGAGAGGACTACAGTGGTTTTCCGGTTAGCATTGGAAATCAGTTTGAAGGAGACGTTGCCTTGACTAAGGGAGCTAACTTTTCTCAAACACTTATTTCTTTGGTAAGCGCAGGAGGGGAATTGGTACAAATTAACCTAAATGGCCAAGTGGTTAATAAAAAGCAATTGCTGAAAACTGCTGTTAATACTACTTTTAGCCTGTCATTCGATGCATTAAAAACTACTTTTAAAGTGGTAAGAAATGACGGAAGGAAATTGACTTTTTTCGATGCAAATGGTCAGGAGCACTTTTCTATAGACTATCCAAACTCAAGGGAGCTTGATGTGGATTTTTATAATTTCAGAAATGGCAAGGAAGTTTATGTTGTCAGAGATACTAAAGAAGGTGTAATGAGAATAATAAACGGTAAAGGAGAATTTCTTACTAGCTTAATGCCAACAAATGAAAGGGTTAGTATACTTTACTATCAAAGTAGGCTAGAATATGAAGTGTTTGTTAACTTCGCAAATCAGATGAATGTTTATGCAGTTAAGCCTTTCTAGTTTTATTCGTTTTAAACTGTTGCTGCTTTTGTTATGTAGCACATTGTCTCTGAAGAGTCAGGTAGAAAGTCTGCCTAATACTTTTAAGAGCCCTTATGAGGCCATTTATAACCACCTGAAGTATTTACAGGAAGACTCAAGGAATCCTGAGCAGGCCGCCAAGTCACTTTTCGGAGGACAGAGGTCAGAAGAAGAGCTTGCACGTCTGGCTATTGAACTAAAGCAGATATTGGACGGATCGGGCAATTTCATCATAATGGAAGACCTTCCTCGAAAGTCAGATTACATTGATAGTTTAACCCAAAGAAGAAGGTATGTTCTGACAAAGGAGTTTCCAGATATATATGTAGAAAAAACAGATCACGGTTGGTTATATTCTTCCAGAACAGTTTCAGAGATTGATAGGATTCACAAGCAAGTATACCCTTATGGCACTGATAAATTATTAAACCTATTGCCTAAGTTAGGAAATAGGAAGTACATAGGACTTCATGTATGGCAGTATCTGGGGATTCTAATACTGATATTGTTCAGTTTTCTTATTCATCTCTTCTTTACTTTTTTCATTAGAAACCTTTTGGTACGTGTTATGCATAAGTACGGAAAGGTTGATTTGGCGAAAGGAGTGTTGATTCCGGCAGCAAAGCCTTTTAGCTTAATGATTGTAGCCAGAGTTGGAAGTGTTTTAATTCCAACACTTCAGTTACCGCCATTTATTGCTACTAACCTGATACTCTTAGCGCATGCACTCGTGCCATTGTTTGCCACTATATTCTTCTATAAACTGGTAGATATAATAGGAGTCTATTTTGTCAGAATGGCTGAAAAGTCTAAAAACACATTAGATGATCAGCTAGTGCCATTAATCAGAAAAGTGCTTAAAGTATTTGTGGTTATTGTTGGTTTTGTGGCCATACTCAGAGGCTTTAAGTTTGATATATGGCCACTACTGACGGGATTGTCTATCGGTGGTTTGGCCTTTGCTTTGGCTGCTCAAGATACGCTGAAGAATTTCTTTGGCTCTTTAATGATCTTTATTGACAGACCTTTTCAGATCGGTGATTGGGTGACTTCTGGTGAAATAGATGGAACAGTAGAAGAAGTTGGGTTTCGTTCTACAAGAATCAGAACATTCAGAGATTCGGTTATGTATGTACCTAATAGTATTATTTCAAACAGTACGGTAGACAACCATGGCCTAAGAAAATACAGAAGGTTTTATACCAAGCTTTCTGTCACTTATGATACACCAGCCAGACTGATAGAAGTATATGTTAAGGGGTTGGAGGAAATTGTGAAGAGACACCCACATACAAGAAAAGACTATTACAACATTTTCCTGAACGATTACGCTGCGAGTTCTCTGGATATAATGCTCTACATTTTCTTTCAAGTACCAGATTGGACGGAAGAATTAAGGTGTCGTCAACAAATAATGTTAGAAGCCAATAAACTTGCGGAACATTTAGGTGTACGTTTTGCGTTCCCAACTCAGACATTAATGATAGAACAAGTTCCTGGTCAAAATTCTCTGACTCCTGATTACAAACAATCGGCAGATGAAATGAATAAGGAACTGACTACTTATTTTAATAACCAAGATAAAAAGTAAACAATAATGCATTTTGATACTAAGGCAGTGCATGCCGGGGTAGAACCAGACCCGTCTACAGGTGCTATAATGACACCTATTTATCAAACTTCTACTTATGTTCAGAAATCTCCAGGAGACCATCAAGGTTTTGAGTATTCGAGAACTCAGAATCCAACAAGGTTTGCGCTTCAGGATAGTATAGCGGCATTGGAAAACGCCAATCATGGTTTGGTTTTTGGTTCCGGCCTGGCAGCAATCGATGCTGTGATCAAGCTATTGAAGCCTGGCGATGAGGTGATCAGCGGGAACGATCTTTATGGAGGTACTTACAGAATCTTCACTAAGATCTTCGAGAATTTCGGTATCAAATTTCACTTTATTGATATGGATAAAGCCGAAAATGTCGAAGAGTATGTAAATGAGAATACCAAGCTGATTTGGTTAGAAACTCCAACTAACCCAATGATGAATATCATTGACATCAAAGCTGTAGCGGCCATTGCTAAGAAACACAATATACTGTTAGGTGTAGATAACACTTTTGCTTCTCCAGCATTACAAAGCCCAATTGATCTGGGTGCTGATATTGTAATGCACTCTGTAACAAAGTATCTGGGCGGACACTCCGATGTTGTTATGGGAGCATTAGCATTAAACGATAAAGACTTATACGATCGTTTGGCCTTTATTCAAAACTCTTGTGGTGCGGTAGCAGGACCTCAGGATTGTTTCTTGGTACTAAGAGGAATCAAAACACTTCACCTTAGAATGGAGAGGCATTGTGAAAACGGAGAAAAGGTAGCAAGATATCTGGCGCAGCATCCAAAAGTAAATAAGGTATACTGGCCGGGATTTGAATCTCACCCTAACCATGAAATTGCCAAAGCACAAATGAAAGGCTTTGGTGGAATGATCTCATTTACTTTTCATGAAGACGATATGGAGCAATCTTTCCGTGTAATGGAAAAATTCAAAGTCTTTGCTTTGGCCGAATCTTTAGGAGGGGTAGAGTCAATGGCGAACCATCCGGCAACAATGACGCACGGAGCTATTCCTAAAGAGGAAAGAATGAAAGTAGGCTTGTTGGATTCTCTCATTCGACTGAGTGTGGGAATTGAGTCTGCTGATGACCTGATTGCCGATCTGGAACAGGCTATAGGATAGGTAGTTATAAAACATAAAATGAGAACCCGCCTAGTGCGGGTTTTTTATTGCCTCATATTTCACTCCATATATGCTACGGTTCATCCGATGTTTCGACCGATTGAGAAAATATTCTACTTTTTTGTGGGTAGAAAATAAACTTTTCTAGAACTTTGTCGTCTAATAAAGTGTGTGTCATAAAATAATATTTGGTAACACACGGTTAACACCCTGAACACAAAAACAACATATTCGAAACAACACGGTCATGAAAAGAAAGTTTAACACACGAAGAAAAATGTCAGCGATAGTCGCATTGGCATTGGCAGCAGCGGTAACGCTTACTGCAGGTATCGAAACATACGGTATCTCAGGTAACAAAGATTTGATGGTGTACAATGTTGAAGCATCTTTAGAAAGAGCTTACGATGAAGTTACCATGGAAGAGGAACTTGATTTCGACTTCGCTTTAGAAGAAGAACAAGTGGAGATCATTAAGATTTACGACAAGGAGGATAATCTTATCAATTCAATTGTTTTAGAAGAAGGTGAGGTTATTGAGAATTCGGAAACTAAGAAAATGTTGAACCAGGCGGAATTTTTAACCCGCTACAACAACACATCTCTTTATAAGATTAATTAATCATATTATTTGCACGTTATAGAGTAAGAGTCGACCCATTTTGGGTCGACTCTTCTTTTTCCCACTCGTGTAAAACAAAGTATCCCTTTTCTGATTGTGGGTGTTAGTTCCTAACTTTTAGCATAATAACCTTTGAGTACTATACCTTAAATCAAACTGTTAATTATGATTCTGAAGAGACTCTCAACCAAAGGGATGCTTTTAGTGATTTGTTTGCTATTGGTTTCTCTTGTTTTTGATGCAAATGCGCAACGAAGGCGTAAAAAAGGAAAGAATACCACAAGTCAGCCGACCAAAGACCCTAAGGCTGATGTTTATAAAGGAATAGAATGGCGCTCCATTGGACCATACCGTGGAGGTAGAGCTTCAAGTGCTACCGGTGTGGCAGGCAAACCAAATGTATTTTATATGGGTGCCACAGGCGGAGGTGTCTGGAAAACTGAGAATGGTGGAACTACCTGGAAGAATGTTTCTGACGGCTTCTTTGGCGGATCTATTGGTGCAGTTGCTGTAAGCGAATCTAATACTGATGTAGTATACGTTGGTCAGGGAGAAGAGACAGTAAGAGGAAATGTTTCTTCAGGATTTGAGGGCATGTGGAAGTCAATTGATGGTGGTGAAACATGGACTAACATTGGGCTTAAGGATGCAATGCATGTTGGCCGAATCAAGATTCACCCTGAAAACCCAGATGTTGTTTGGGTTGCTGTGATGGGAGACTTATTCAAGTCCAGCAATACCAGAGGAGTTTATAAAACTACCGATGGTGGTAAAAACTGGAAGCGTGTGCTTTTCGCTAATGAAGATGCCGGAGCAGTTGATGTTTCGATTGATCCCGACAATCCTGATTTTATGATGGCCAGTACATGGCGTGTTCGCAGAACTCCATATAGCCTTACATCAGGTGGAGAAGGCTCAGCACTTTGGAGATCTACCGATGGTGGTGAAAACTGGGAAAACCTGATGGAGAAGAAAGGAATGCCTAAAGGCCCTATCGGTATCATTGGAGTTTCTATTTCACCTGTAAATCCAAATACAGTTTATGCGATTATAGAGGCGAACAAAGGTGGAGTGTATAAATCTACCGATGGTGGAGACACCTGGAGAAATACTAACTCTGAAAGAGCACTAAGACAAAGAGCCTGGTATTATTCAAGAATCTATGCAGATACAAAAGACGTAAACAAAGTCTATGTAATGAATGTAGGCTATCATACTTCAACTGATGGTGGAAGAACTTTTGATAGAAGAGGGGCTCCTCATGGAGATCATCATGACCTTTGGATAGCACCTGAAGATAATCAGAGACTGGTTATTGCCGATGATGGTGGTGCACAGGTATCTTATGATGGAGGTAACAGCTGGTCTACCTATAATAACCAACCTACTTCACAGTTCTATAGAGTAACTACTGATAATGCATTCCCTTACAGAATCTATGGTGCCCAGCAGGATAATTCCACTGTAAGGATTGACCACAGGTCTTTTGGTTTTGCGATTACCGATGATAATTGGGAGTCGACTGCAGGAGGGGAGAGCGCCCATATTGCTCCAAACCCTGATAATCCTGATATTGTATATGGAGGTAGTTATGGTGGTTTCTTAACCAGAAGAGATCATAAGACAGGAATTAGTAGAAACATCAACGCATGGCCTGATAATCCAATGGGACATGGCGCTGAGGACTACAAATATCGATTCCAGTGGAACTTCCCGATCTTCTTTTCACCTCACAGCTCCAATAAGCTATACACCACTTCGAATCATGTGCATGTAACGTATAACGAAGGGCAATCCTGGGAAGTAATCAGTCCTGATTTAACCAGAGCTGAGCCGGATAAATTGGGTAAGTCAGGTGGGCCAATTACTTATGATGATACTTCAGTAGAATACTATGCTACAGTATTTGCAGCCATTGAATCACCATATGAAAAGGATTTGATCTGGACCGGCTCTGATGACGGGCTGATTCATGTAACAAGAGACGGTGGTAAAAACTGGGAGAATGTAACTCCTCCAGATATGCCGAAGTACTTGATGATTAACAGTATTGATGCTGATCCATTTGTAAAAGGAGGCGCTTATATCGCTGGTACACAATATAAACTAGGAGATTATCAGCCTTATCTTTATAAAACAAAGGATTACGGTAAAACATGGACTAAAATCACCAATGGTATACCAAATGATTACTTCACCAGAGTAGTAAGAGCAGACCTTAAGAAAGAAGGACTTCTTTATGCAGGAACTGAAAGAGGAATGTTCGTTTCTTTTGATGATGGTGCATCGTGGAAGCCTTTTCAGATGAATTTGCCAATTGTACCAATCACAGACTTAGCAATTAAGAATGACAACCTGATTGCTGCTACTCAAGGTAGAAGCTTCTGGATGATAGATGACCTGACCATCTTGCATCAATTATCAGATGAGTTGGCTTCAAAAGATTTTCATGTGTTTAAACCAATGGATGCCTATCGTCTTGGTGGTGGAGGCCGTTTCTTTGGCGGAGGAGACAACGACATGTCCTTGCTGTATGGTAAAAACAAACCAGCTGGCCCGATAATCTACTATTACATGAAAGATGAAGTAGAAAAAGGTACCAAGGTGGCTATAGAGATTTATGACAAAAATGGTGATTTGGTTAAATCCTTTAAGCAAAAGGCTCAGAAAGGATTAAACACTTTCAACTGGAATATGCGTTATGAGAATGCCGAAGGGTTTGAAGGCCTAATTATGTGGGCAGCTTCTATAAGAGGACCTGGGCCACTGGCTCCGACCGGTGAATACACAGCGAAGTTGATTGTAGGTGATGACTCTCAGGAAACTAAGTTCAGATTAATCAAAGACCCAAGGTATCCATCTACAGATGCTGATATTCAGGCACAATTCGACTTCTTGATTAAGGTAAGAGACAAGGTGACTGAAACTCATAGAGCAATTAAGGATATCCGTGCGGCCAGAGAACAAATGGACGACCTTTTAGGCAAAATTAAAGGAGATGATAGGTATGATGATGTGGTAGATGAAGGTAAAGCACTAATGAAGAAGATGACTGCCATTGAAGAGGCACTTTATCAGACGAAGAACAGATCTGGTCAGGATCCATTGAACTTCCCTATTCGACTGAATAACAAACTCGCTGCCTTGCTAGGAGTTGCAGGAGGAGGGGAGTGGAGACCTACTGCCCAGTCTGAAACCGTAAGGGTTGAGCTAACCAGACAAATTGATGCAGAGCTTTCTAAGTTGAGGTCAATAATGAGCAACGACTTGCCAGCATTTAATCAGCTTGTAAAAGATAAGTCGGTGGATGCTATTATCATCAAGAAGAGAAAAGACAAGAAATAAGACTTCGAATTAACAAACCAAAAAGCCACTTTGAGCAATCAAAGTGGCTTTTTTAGTTTCAAAATGCCCAACATTGAAAACCCTTTAAAAAACTGTTGAAGTTGCCTTAATTATTATGCTTGAATAGGATTTCAGCAATATCTTTTCTTAGATATGAATGTTGAATGATTGTAATTGTATCTAAGGGCGAGTTGCCTGAATAATACCCCAGTGTACTGGAAACGTAAATCTTTTCAGATGTTATACTGTCAATTCGGGAATCATAGAGTCTTATAGACGGGGCTTTGTGCGAAGCTACTGTTTCTAAGTACTGCTCACGAAACCAATTGTTAAATCCATTATCTTTTCTATGTTCTACTAATACAATTTGCTGATTTCTGATTTTAACTTTGAGGGTGTCAATTACTATGCCTCTGAATGATTTTCTTCCAAAGTCTATGTGACACTTTTTACCAACATGAGAGCTATTTAGCTCTTTAGGCTTTATATAGATAATGTCAGAACCATCTTGAACAATCAAAAAAAGCGGCATAAGTAGGAATACAAATAGAATAGTCGTGAGTTTCATTATCTACTTAAGATTAATAACTAAATCACTCAAATAACGACTTTACCTCAACAATTCATATAATACTTCTATTCCTGTTTGACCTCTTTCCAAAGCCTTCCTGTCTGGTCGATATGCCAGAGGACATTGACATTAAATGGATGATGCATAACGGCATGATATCCGTATCTATCCGCATTCAGGTTCCATTGAATAGGCTTCCCAACACTGAAAACTTTGTAATTCAGCAGGAATGATTTATCGCTGGTATATGTCCTGTTTTTTCTGTGATATTGGTTTTGTTTCCTATGTACGCTGTATAGTATTTGCCTTACTTCTTCTGCTCCAAAGTCAGAAACAAAATCTATTGATTGACCTGCTGACAAATTGCTGAATACCACCATTCCCCAAAATTCAGGCTCGTGCATAGCAATTGCCCTTTGAGGAGACCATACCCAATTGTTTTCAGGTAAGTTCTTTCCTGTTTTTGAGTCTTTCTTCTTCACATATTTTCCATCAACCACTTCGGTTTCCCATTGTACTCTTGAAAAATTAACTCTCCATACATCTTTCTCTTTTGGAGGCGAGCTGACATGAGTGGCTTCTTTCAATACCTTCCACGGAATGGCTACTTCAACAGACCAGCCTTTGTCCTTGTCCGAAGGGTCATTAACCGTGCCATTAACCTTTACTGCAGACAAGAGACCTTGAATATCATAAGCATTCACTGCTTTTCCATGATCTCGGTAAGGCTTGGTCAGTAACAAATCCCAAACCGTATTAAAAGCATTTACTTCAAATTCTGTATAGTTATGAGTGTCTCCGTCCGGATCGATGAAAATTTCGAAGTCATTGTCATGAAAAATCACAGCATCTCTTTCAGTTAGTTTTGCCCAAATATGGGGCTCTTCCATCTCGGCATAGAAATAAAAGTATTGATCATCCCAGAGCATCTTTACTCTTGTTTTAAAATAGGGGACTGGTTTTTTGTCTCCTTCTATATCTACAAAGTACTGTGTCCATGATGCTTTTTCCCAGGAAGTTTCCAATGCCTCTCCATCTACAGAAATATTGTCTATGGTTCTTTTACAAACATAAGCTCGGCCCTCAATAAGTTCGATTTGGCCAAAACACATGATAGGAAACAAAAGGAGTGACAAAACCTTAAAAGTAGTACGCATAGGAGGACTCTGATTTTAGGTGTCCTAATATCTTAAAAACTGATGAATTGTTTAGTCTGAAACTTATATAACTGGCAAGCTCAGATTGGATACCATCGAATAGGCATTGCTAATCTGAAGTTGAAAAGACTAAGCCTTCTCTGGCTCTCCATCTTGCATAATCAATAGTGAACCACATGGTTCCCTTTTGAGCATAAGTAAAATGATCGTTGGCACCTATATCAGAGAAGTTCATAAAGTTTCTGGATACCTCAACAGGCAGGAGGCCTAAATGCTTCCCAAAAAGGTTTACAAGGCCATCCAATTGGTGTTCTTGCAAAATGTCTCCAGGCTCATCCAGGTAAGAGAATGTTATGCCTTCAGGACTATGAGTTGGAGGTTCATCACCATGATCTATTCTTCTGGCATAACCATAATCAGGTTTAGGTAGGATTTCTCTTTGAGGTAGTGTATGATGGAAACTACCTGGTAATCGGGTAAACCAAAACAAAGGACCGTGAATGCGCTTACCAATCCAGACATTGATGAAACTATCTGGATTCCAATAATAATTCCTTTGCCATGTATAATCTGAATTATATATAAACTCTTCATGGGCAGTTGGATACCTGTTAATACCCGGCTCTGTTAGTTGTATACCATCAGGGTTGTGGGTGGCTAATTTGAAAGTTATCTGAGTAACTGTATTGTTCTGTACCTCTTGGTGAGCATCAGACTTGTTGAACTTCTCATTTATACTTTCTATTACACTGGTAATAATTTCGCTTATATCCGAAGGCTCACTTTCTGATACATGAAATATAACCGGAACTTCTACTTTTCGCTTACCCTCAACGGCATAAATAATATGTCGACTTAGTACTACTCCATCAAATTCTAATAGAAAAATATGTCCTCCCGGCTCTTCTGGCGTGAAGTTATAAGTGGTAGAACCTTGCGACACAATTTGCCCATTGTGCTTAATGAGAACCCTGTCGATGAATAATGAAACAGGAAATTGTTTTTCGTCTTGGTTGATAATCTTGAAATGCGCTGTTGATTCTCCATCTACCACCAAAAAGCTGGCATCACTTTCAAATTGTACCTTAATGTTCTCAATTGAAATAGTGTCTTCCTCATTGGTGCATGAGAGAAGAAAAAAGAATGCTAGCACGAAATAAACGTTGAATTTGATTTTCATCAAATATTAGAGCGTTTACCAAACGAAAAACGCTGCATGACATAAAAAAATCCCCAATCTATCAAGAAAGGGGATCATTAAATTTGTAAGTATAATTTTTAGAAAATGCTTATCCCGAAGAACTTAAAGAGTACTGTAAGCACAAATACAACCCCGAGTACAATAGGAGCAAGGTAACCGACAGCAAAGTTCAAATACTTTTGAACGAATGAGCCTTTGTAACCAGGAGATCCTGATGCTAGCTCTTCGTCAAGGTTGTGTTTTTTCCAAACATGCGCAGCAAAGAATGCGATCATACATCCGCCAAGTGGAAGAATACTATCATTGGCAATTGAAGCAATAAAGGATAAGAAGTCAGTATCCGTTCCACCTTCTTTGTAAGTGGTGAAGGCGGAACTGAAGAAGTCATTATAACCGAAACCAAGTAAAGAAGGAATACCTATTAGGAAAATAACTCCTGCCACTAACCAAACGGCTCTCTTTCTTTGAATGCTCAGTTCATCTACCACATAGGCAACAGGTACTTCTAGGAGAGAAACTGTTGAAGTAAGTGCAGCAAAGCATAATAATATAAAGAAGATGGCACCTACAACCGGACCAATAGAACCAAGGGTTCCGAATATTTGTGGAAGGGTAACGAAGATAAGCCCTGGGCCTCCGGCAGCACCTTCCATAGTACCATTACTCATAAAACCGATTAAAGGGAATATCATTAAACCCGCAATAACAGCTATACCAACATCTGCCAGTGTAATTAGTGCTGCTGCAGAAACTATGTTTTCTTTTTTGTTTACATAGCTACCATAGGTAATCAATGCTCCCATACCCAGAGAGAGCGAGAAGAAAGCCTGTCCCATGGCGTTATATACAACTCCCGCATTAATTTTAGAGAAATCCGGAACCAGGTAGAATTTGATGCCATCCATGGCATGAGGCAAAGTAAGTGAGTAAATCACCATGGCCAACATCATGATGATGAGAGTAGGCATTAACATCTTTGCCGCTTTCTCAATGCCACCAGAAATTCCTTTTGATACTACAAAGGCCGTGGTAGCCATAAATGCTAAACCATAACCACCTACTTTGAAAACTTGTAAAGTGTAAGCACCAAACTGCTCTCCACCACCAAAATGACCAGCAGCCATTTCAAAGATGTACCCGAACGCCCAACCAGCAATTACATTGTAAAAAGACAGAATGAGTACACCAGCCAGAATGCCCAGTTTACCAACCCAATTCCATTTTTTGTAGCCTAGTGCCGTAAAGGCTCCAACGGGATTCTTTTGAGTTTTTCTACCAATAGCTATTTCGGTAGCCATTACAGGAAAACATAAGATGAAACAAAACAAAAGGTAGATAACTACAAAGGCGGCACCGCCACCTTCTCCTACTTCAAAGGGGAAGCCCCAAATGTTACCTAAACCTACTGCAGAGCCCGCCGCTGCTGCTATAAAACCTAATCTGCTGGAAAAACCTCCTCTGGCTGCCATTTACTAAAAATTTTAAATCCGAATATATGTGATTCTTATTTGCTATTAACGCGATTTGCCAAAAAAGTCCTTCTATCAAGAATATCTAACTATGCAAACGACAGAGTCTAGTGAATGAAGGGGGTACATTGAAAGTTAAAGAGTAAAGGAGTATACTAATTGTAGATTAGTGATGGTTTTTAATTTTCAATCAATGCCATTCCCAAAAAAACAGCTATTATTGATTTGCTAAAAATGCTTTATGGAACCACTCTTTACTAACGATGCAATTGTTCTGGGTTTACTGGTAATGCTGGTAGCCTGGGTATTTCATACCTCATCTTCTTCAAATGCCAGATGGAAGAAGTTCTATACCATCGTCCCGAGCATACTACTTTGTTATTTCTTACCAGGGCTGCTTAACTGGCCATTGAACTTGATAGCTTCTGAGTGGTTTGATAACTCTTTAATAGATTATTTGGCAAGTATTAATCTGGAACTACCGGATACGAATTCTTTTGGTGAAATAGAGGCTTTTTTAACCAACACTGGAATTGAAGAATCTGTGATTGATTCCTACAAACGCGAATCCAGACTGTACTTTATGGCTTCGAGATATTTGCTGCCTGCCAGTTTGGTATTATTGTGTTTGAGTATAGACCTTAAAGGAATTATCAATCTGGGGCCTAAGGCCTTGATCATGTTCTTTGCGGCCACAATAGGGATTATTATAGGTGGACCTTTAGCTATACTTTTAATTTCGGCAATAGCTCCTGATGTTTTAAATGTAGGTGGGACAGAGGAAGTTTGGAGAGGTCTTTCTACCGTAGCAGGTAGTTGGATTGGTGGAGGTGCCAATCAAGCTTCCATGAAAGAGATTTTTGGAGTGAGTGATGGACTGTTCTCAACCATGATTGTGGTAGATGTGATTTGCGCTAATATCTGGACGGGTTTCTTACTGTATGGAGCGAGTACTACTAAAAAAGTAGACAGATGGTTGAAATCGGATACTACAGCTATTGACGATCTGAAAAAGAGGGTAGAGGACTATCAAGCTAGTATCGCGAAAATACCAACTCTGTCGGAGGTCATGATAATTCTTGCCATAGCTTTTGGAGGAGTTGCCCTGGCTCATTGGGGTTCGGATGTAATTACTCCATTTATGAATTCGAAAAAAGAGTGGTTGGAGAAAAACAGTCTTACTTCATTAGCCAATGGTTTCTTTTGGTTGGTTGTAATTGCTACTACAGTAGGCGTAGGGCTCTCTTTTTCAAAAATGAGAAAATATGAAGGAGCTGGAGCCTCAAGACTTGGTAGCGTATTTATCTTTATTCTTGTGGCAACTATTGGTATGAGAATGAATGTGGGAGAGATTTTTAATAACCTGGGTTTATTCTCTATTGGTATTACCTGGATGTTGGTGCATGTGATTATTATGATAGTTGTAGCCAAGCTAATAAAGGCACCGTTCTTCTTTGTTGCAGTTGGAAGTCAGGCCAATGTAGGAGGGGCTGCATCGGCCCCTGTAGTGGCATCAGCGTTTAGTCCCGCGTTAGCGCCTGTTGGAGTGCTATTGGCGGTGTTAGGTTATGCCTTGGGTACATATGGGGCATTACTTTGTGCTCAGCTAATGCAATATGTATCTCCTTGATTTTTAACCTTAGGTACGACTGTCTATTTCTTCCTGTATTTTCTTTCGGATAGGGCCAAATGCCATCATGGGATAACCTATGCCTAAAACCAGAAGTAGGCCAGACAATGAGTAAAGCTGACTGGCCTGCTTTGAAATGGCCAATATGACTACTGTGAGTGCAAATATGATAGCAATCACAGAGATGACTTTCTGGAGTTTTAGAAATCGCTTTTTTTTGACTTCCAATTCTTCAATCGAGTAACCTGAAAATTCATTTTCCATAGAAATGGAGTTATGATAAAGTATTCAACTACTTAATAAGTCTCTAACAGCTGAAAAAGTTTATCAAGTTTAGGAGTAAGGATAATTTCAGTTCTACGGTTTAAGGCTTTGTTCTCCGCTGTAGTGTTTTCGGCCACAGGAGAAAACTCACCTCTTCCAGAAGCTGTAATAACATCGTTGCTAACTCCACTCTCTAACAATATCCTGACAATAGAAGTTGCTCTCATTACGCTTAAGTCCCAGTTGTCATTCATGTATTGAGATGTTTTAGATATCGGTACATTGTCAGTATGACCTTCAACCATAATGTTGATATCCATATTTCCTTTTAAAGCATTGGCCAGTTGTTTCAAAGCACTTTGACCTTTTGCGTCAACTTTTGTACTTCCTGAATTGAAGAGAAGTTTTTCTGCCAGTGAAACATACACTTTCCCATTTTTAACTTCTACAGAAAGATCGTTCTCCTGAAAGTTCAATAATGCATCTGTAACACGCTTTTTTAAATCCTGAACCGCTCGATCTTTTTCAGCAATTAACCTTTCTAGCTCTGCTACTTTCGCTTCTCTTTTTGCAAGGTCTTGTGCCAACTCTTCATTCCTCTTCTTTTCAACCTCCAGGTCGTCTTCAATGGCTAACAACCTTTGTTGCTGTTGAGCAAGGTCACTATTCAACTGCCCACTGTTGGTCAAAAGATTGTCATACAATTGCTTTATCCTTTTGTAATCACCCTGTACGTCTTTCAATTCTTTATTGATTAAATCGAAATCACTCTGCAACGCATTGTTTTTGCCTTTCAGATCTTCGACTTGAACTTCTAGTCGATCTGTTTTCTCTTTAGCGACCTGAAGCTGTTCTTCAAGTTTGATTTTGTCATTTTCAAGAGTGTTTCTTTCTCCCATTAGTGAGTCAAACTCTTTTTTGGCTACACATGAGCTCAAAAAGAAGCAGACTAATGAGAATAGAGCAGTTTTCTTTAAAAGGGCGTTCATAGGTTTTTATTGAGTTTTACAAATATGACCATTTCCTACCTAATTCTCATAGTGTTATTTCTGAACGGTAATCAGAAAAATTATGCTGCATGCATAATATTTTTTAACTTGATGCTTGCGAAAAAATGCCGTGTATATGAGAACAGATGGAATGCTTAAAGATGGTGCCTTAGAGGGACAGACAATAATAGTGACAGGTGGAGGTACCGGGTTGGGAAGATCCATGGGAAAGTATTTTTTGGAACTGGGTGCCAACCTGGTGATAACCAGTAGAAAAATGGAGGTTCTTGAGAAAACTGCTCAGGAATTAGAGTCTGAAACTGGTGGTAAAGTGCTTCCTGTACAATGCGATGTGAGGGATTATGAGCAGGTAGAAAATGTTTTGGCAAAAACTGAAGAACGATTTGGTCAGATTAACTGCCTGTTGAATAATGCGGCTGGAAATTTCGTAAGTCCAACAGAAAGGCTTTCAAATAGAGCATTCGATACGGTTATCGATATCGTTTTAAAGGGTTCTACCAATTTCACTTTGGCATTGGGTAAAAGATGGATTAAGTCTGAACAACCTGGAACAGTACTCAATATTGTTACTACTTATGCCTGGACAGGATCGGGATATGTAGTGCCTTCAGCTTGTGCTAAAGCTGGCGTATTGGCCATGACTCGCTCTCTTGCAGTAGAATGGGCAAAGTATAAAATCAGATTAAATGCGATTGCTCCCGGACCTTTTCCAACTGAAGGAGCCTGGAGTAGACTTCTGCCGGGCGACCTGGTTGATAAATTCGATCCGGCTAAACTTGTACCAGTCGGTAGAGTGGGAAACCATCAGGAGTTAGCAAATCTAGCGGCATATTTAATGTCTGATTATTCTGCTTATGTAAATGGAGAGGTAGTTACCATTGATGGAGGAGAATGGTTGATGGGGGCAGGAGAATTTAGTCATCTGGAAAAGGTACCTCAGGAAATGTGGGATATGCTAGAAGCTTCACGAGGAAAAAAAGTATAAGCCCCAAATTACTTTGGGGCTATTGGAAAGCTAAAAGAAAGATTAAAAAAACTGATTTTTCTTAATACTTAGTAACAATTACAATCCTTCAGGGCCATTTCCGCCACTGTGTCCATCATCTTTTGGACAGCCATGTATAGCGTGACAATCCAGAATCATTTCTTCATGAATTGCTGCTGCCATGTTTTGACAATATGCCTTACGTGCATCATTGTTTGGATCTACAGCTATACACTGTTGTTGCCATGCTTGCGCATTGCAAGTGGCTTGAGCTTCGCAGATACTACGACTTGTAGTTGGTTGAGATAAGGTATACTCACAATAACTTTGAGAGCCTGCAAATAATGTCTCCGCATTCCATGAAAAGGCTGTAAAAACCAGCGCAATAATGGCTACTGTACGTGTTGCTAGTTTGATTTTGTGTTTCATTGAATTTATAATTTGTTTATGTGTGCCTACTCTGTAAGGTTTTCGGCTTACCCATTGGTTTGAATCTTGATAGTGAGTTTTAGGATGAGAATTAACACCCGAAGAACAGTCGACAATCCTTATAGCCAATTCGAGCTTTTTCTTTTGCTCGTTCTACGCAGTTTTTTGTTAAAATCTCGATCTGATTTTCTGTTGCACCAGGAGGTATTCCAATCCATGAACACTGATTTATCTCATTCCATAAAAAGCAGCCCACTCTGTCGTAACAGCTTTCTAGGTCGTATGCTATTATGATATTACAATTCAGTGCAGTTTTTTTTGCGTACATGGCCTCACTGTTCCATGAAAAGGCTGTAAACACCAGCGCAATAATGGCTATTAAACGTGTTGCTAATTTGGTTTTGTGTTTCATTGTATTTATGGTTTATATATGTGTGCCTACTCTATAAGGTTTTCGGCTTCCCCACTGTTTTAAGGTTTAATAATTGCTGCCAAAGCTTCTTTTTGCTCTTGCTCATTGAGTAGGCCTCTATAGTGGTTTGTTACTTTACCTTTTCGGTTGATGGTTATTAGGGTGGGGACACTGTTGACTTTAATAGCGGCAAAATCAAGTTGGGTGATTTCATCAGGGCTCACATTACTCTTGGTAAGTAAAAGCAATTCTTCTTCTATAGGAGCGGATTTATCGACTGCAATAATGATTTTCTGATTGGAATTGCTATTGTTCCTGCTTTCTATTAAATCTTTGTAGAATGGCATACTGTCGGCACAAAAAGGGCAGGTGGGAGATAATGCGATCAGGATGGTTTCATCACTTCCCTGAGCTACCAATGACTTTAAATCATCACTCCGATCTCCAATTTGGATAGATAATGAATCCGGGGAAGAGGAACCACTTGCGTTGAGCTTAAAGAGGACAACGGTACAGACTACGATTATGGCAAGGTAGCTGGTGTACTCTAGTGTGTTTTTAATTTTCGACATGCTTGTTTGTTTTTGTTTGGTCTAACACAACTAAGAACATGTTTGACACTGTTTGGCAACATGCCTAAATCAGTGAAGCGATTATTTTATTATGTGAAATGACATATTTTCAATTTGAAAAATCACTAACCAAAATTTTATAGATTAAAAACTCAAAGTATTAAGTGTTTGTATTCAATATTTACATTGAATGTTGATGAGTTGAGAGATTGATTTTTGAGAGGTTTTGATTTTTTACTTGTTAAATAATTGATAATCAATTGTTTGTTTCTACTTGTTAACATTCCCCTCATTCTCTTTACACTGAGTTCTTATTCAGGTCAAGCAACCTTGATTTTCAGGTTTTTTTCTTAAAGCAGAGTGCACATTCAGGTCTAAAGTGCTTTACACCTTTGGGGAAACTTTAGACATATGAGAAGAACTTTTACTGTATTGACATTACTACTTGGGTTAGTTCAAGCCTCCTGGGGACAGAACGGTATAGTCCGAGGTAGAATCACAGATGAATTGGGGCTTGCTCTGCCAGGAGCAAGTGTTTTTATTACAGAGCTGAAAAAAGGAACACCTTCAGATGCTCAGGGTAATTATACTTTAGTAGATGTTCCAGCAGGAAATTACAAGGTGACTGTAAGCTTCATAGGCTATAAAAACATAGAGCAAGAAGTAACAATTACTGCAGGACAAACTTCAAGGTTAAATTTTAAAATGGAACCTGGTGTAACTGAAGGAGGAGAAGTGTTTGTTTATGGTGATAGGCTAAAAGGCCAGGCTAAGGCAATTAACCAGCAAAGAACCAATGCCAATATCACTAACGTAGTAGCAGCAGATCAGATTGGTAGATTTCCGGATGCCAACATAGGAGATGCGCTTAAAAGAATTTCTGGAATAACGATACAGAACGATCAAGGTGAAGCCAGAAATATCATTATCAGGGGTTTAGCTCCACAGTTGAATTCAGTTACTCTTAATGGGGAAAGAATTCCATCTGCTGAAGGAGATAACAGAAATATACAATTGGACCTGATTCCTTCTGATTTGATACAGACCATTCAAGTAAATAAAGCTGTTTTGCCAGATATGGATGCAGATGCAATTGGAGGTTCAGTGAATCTTGTTACTCGTTCAGCACCTACAGGTAGACGTGTCTCTGGAACATTAGCTTCTGGTTACAACTTTCTTTCTAATAAGCCTATTTGGACTGGTACGGTAGTACTTTCTGATCGTTTTGCACAAGGTAAATTGGGAGCTGTTTTTTCTGCAAGTTACAATGATCACAACTTTGGTTCAGATAATATTGAGGCAGAGTGGTTTGAGGCAGATAACGGAGAAGCCTTGATAGGAGAGTTTGATATCAGAGAATACAGAGTACAAAGAAGAAGACGGAGCTTTAATATGGCGTTGGACTATGAAATCAACGAAAACCACAAGCTATTTCTTTCGGGAACGTATAATTGGAGAGATGACTGGGAAAACAGATTCAGAATGCGCGTGTCAAAGATTGATGATGCTTTTGATGATGGAGACGAGGTTGTTACAGGACCAAATCAATGGAGATTACCTGCTAGAGTACAGTTCCAGACAAAGGGAGGAATTGGAAATGACAGAGTGGACAATAGAAGATTAGAAGATCAGCGAAACAGAAACGTAACTTTAAACGGAGAGCATCAACTTAGTAAGCTTAAGCTGACCTGGTCCACAACATATGCAAAGGCTTCGGAAAAAAGACCTAATGAGCGATACATTAGTTATAGAGATGGAGGGCAAGCAGTTAATCTTGATTTGAGAAATCCTAGATTTCCGCAAGCGGCTCTTGCCAACCCAGCTGATAACCTGAACATAGGTTTACACGAGATCACTGAGGAATTTCAGGAAACTTACGATGAGGACTTTAATAGTAGAATAGATTTTTCGCTTCCTGTTTCAAATAATGCTTTTGTGAAATTTGGAACCCGATTGAGAACAAAGAACAAGGTTAGAAAGAACTCTTTCTTTGAATACGAACCTGTTGATGAAAATGCCTTTGGAGCTACTTTAGGAGATGTTCCAAACCTTGATTATTCTGATGGTGACTTTTTGGCTGGTAGTCAGTTTGGTATTGGTCGATTTGCCGACCCTAAATTCCTTGGTAGACTGGATTTGAAAAATCAGGCATTGTTTGACGAAACCGATGTGTTGGATGAATACCTTCCAGGTAACTACACTGCCGATGAAAATATTTTTAGTGCTTATGCCATGGCAGACATTCAGGTGAATGACAAACTATCGGGTATTGTTGGTTTACGTTTAGAGTCAACAAGTATTGACTATTCTGGCTTCTTACTGGATGTTGATAATGAGACTTTTACGGAGGAATCTGCATCTCAGAATTACACCAACTTTATGCCTGGGTTGCACCTTAATTATAATTTTTCTGAGTACTCAATACTTCGTTTTGCATTCACAAACACTATTGCAAGGCCTAATTACTTCGATTTAGTGCCATATGCAGAATTCAGCCCTGATGATGAAGAATTGGTAAGAGGGAATCCAAATCTGGAAGCTGCTACCTCTATGAACCTTGACCTAATGTATGAAAATTACTTCCAGAATATTGGCCTTGTTTCTGGAGGAGTATTCTATAAGGATATAGACAACTTTATATACGAGCAGGTTGAAGAGAACTTCACTGATCCTCAGTTTGGCAACAACCTTGAGTTCACAACATCCCAGAATGGAGGTACTGCAGAAGTTTATGGGCTTGAGGTTTCTTTCCAACGTCAGATTTGGAAAGGGTTAGGCCTGTATTTGAACTATACTTATACGCAGTCTAGTACTACAGGAATACAGGGAAGAGAGAATGATGACCTTGAATTGCCTGGAACAGCTGAAAACATGTTCAATGCATCACTTTCCTACGAAACAGACAAGCTGGTTTTGAGAGCATCTTTGAACTACGCAAGTGATTATATAGATGAATTAGGTGGTGAAGCTTTTGAAGACCGTTTCTATGACAAGCAAACTTTCCTGGATATTAATGGTTCTTATGCCTTTAAGCCCAACTGGAGGTTTTTCTTTGAAGTCAATAATCTGACAAATCAGCCGTTGAGATATTATCAGGGAGAAAGTTCAAGAACTATGCAGTTGGAGTATTACAATGTAAGGTTCAATGCTGGACTTAAATTCGATCTTTTTGACAGGTAGGATAGCCTGAAGTATAAAACTCAATCAGAAGAGATGGCTTGGGAAGGCCATCTCTTTTATTAACTAACAACAACAATTAAAAGTGAAAAAGATAAGAATGAACTTGGCCATTCTGGCCGCCATAATGCTCTTGGCTGCATGTAGTAGTAAAAGTGAAAAGAATCCTAATGCCTTAAAGCCCGAAGTAATCACTGAGAAAGTAAGGTATGATACTGACGATCCGGCTATTTGGATAAACAAGGAAGATCCTTCACAAAGCCTGATTATTGGGACAGATAAAAATGTCGATGGCGCACTGTATGTCTTTGACCTGAATGGTAAGATTAAGGAAGATCTGGTGGTTAGGAATCTGCAACGCCCCAATAATGTAGACATAGCGTATGGCCTCTTAATAGGAGATAAGCTTGTAGATATTGCTGTCACAGGCGAGCGACTAACTCAAAAGATGAGAATCTATTCGCTTCCAGATATGAAACCTATAGATGGTGGAGGAATTCCAATGTTTGAAGGAGAAACAGGGGAGGAGCACAGAGACTTAATGGGAGTTGCTCTTTACAAGAATTCCTCAAATGGAACAATATATGCTATTATGGGGCGCAAAAATGGCCCTAGGGATGGTACTTACTTATGGCAATATAAACTAACAGGCCGTGAAGATGGAACAGTAACGGCTGAATTGGTAAGGAAATTTGGACAGTTCAGTGGAGTGAAAGAAATTGAAGCAATTGCCGTTGATGATGAGTTAGGCTATGTTTATTACTCCGATGAAAGTGTTGGTGTAAGAAAGTATTATGCTGACCCAGAAAAGGGAAACGAAGAGTTGGCACTATTCGCAAAAGAAGGCTTTGCGCATGACCATGAAGGGGTTTCAATTTTCGATTCAGGTAATGGGAAGGGTTTTATTATTGTTTCTGACCAACAAGCTAATGAATTTAAGATTTTCCCTAGAGAAGGAACTGCTCAAAGTATTCATGATCACCCTATGTTAAAGTCAGTTCCCTTATCTACCAATCAAAGTGATGGTTCGGACATTACAAATATTCCTTTGAACTCAAGATTTCCAAAAGGAATATTTGTAGCAATGTCTGATGATAGAACCTTTCAGTTTTATCGTCCTGAGGTTGTTTTAGGTCTTGAAAATAAGTGAGTTACTCTTAGTGGAGTATTGAGCTTAACCAGGCTTGAATGAGTCTTAAGGCTCTAGGTGAGAAAGAAATTTCATTCTGGTTGTATGCTCTTGGAGAACCTG
Organism: uncultured Roseivirga sp.; assembly: GCA_947493005.1. Taxonomy (GTDB): domain Bacteria; phylum Bacteroidota; class Bacteroidia; order Cytophagales; family Cyclobacteriaceae; genus Roseivirga. The sequence goes on along the minus strand of CANLOY010000003.1, from coordinate 585,564 downwards.
AATTGGCATCTTGAAAGACATGATTCAGGTTCTTTATTTTAACTACTGCAAATTCCTTGTTTCCCGCTTTTGCCAGGTGATTTGTAAAGGCTTTTATGTTTTTATCGGGATTTACAAAAGGATCTATATCACCATGAATAGCAAGGAAAGGAATGGTTGTTTTCTGTAATACAGGAGCGGGGTCATAGTTCATTTGAAAACGATACCAATCCGTTGCAAATAGTCTGACCTGCTCTTCAGGTGATGATGGAATGAGGAATTCTTCGCTGTAGGATGGATTACTGTCTTGATCTTTCAGTACTTCCAATAATTTCTTTTTAACCTTATTGTTGTCTGGTTCTTGTCTTAAAATTTCAAATACTGATTCAGTTTTTCCTTTAATACTTTTAATCTGATCTTGATTAAGGTTGGCAATTTTTCCTATGGCATCGGCTTGATCTAACATAACTTCTGAGCCGGGAATACTAATACCACCAAGAGTTATTATAAATGCAGTTTCTCCCTGAATAGAGGCTGCCAGAGGGCCTACCAGGGACCCTTCGCTGTTGCCAATAAAACCAATCTTGGATGGGTCAACCTCTTTTCTTTGTTTAAGGTAAGTTAAGCCTGCTATTGCATCATGGGCAAAGTCTTCGATTGTAGACTCAAACACATTTCCTTCGGAACCACCAACACCTCTGTCATCAGCTCTGAGAACGGCTATGCCATGTTTGGTAAGGTAATCTGCCAAAACCATAAATGGTTTGTGTTGAGGGCTTCCATGTGTTTGGTTGCGATCGTTAGGGCCTGCAACAGTAAGAAGAATGGCAGCAGGAAAGGGGCCTTCTCCTTTAGGTATTGTGAGTGTGGCAGCCAGCTTGATATTGTCTCGAGTATTCAGGTAGTTGACTTCTTCTACATGATATGGAAATGGAGCTACAGGCGTTTGAACCCGCTTTTTTATGGTGAATTCAATACTGTTTTGTTGTTTCTTGAAGTTCAGCGGAATTTCATAAGGTCCCTGAATCCAGGTACCGTTTAGTTCATTTGCATTAGAAAGTTCGCCAGACCATTTGCCACCTGCCAAAGGTACTTCAAAGCTTAAGCTGGTATTTTGAAATTGAATTTTGCTCAGTGGAATGTCCTTCAATTGTTGACTCTGACTGCTCAGTTTGCCAGACAAACTTGACTGATTATGGACAAAGTCAAGTATGATATCCATTTTTCTCTCTCCAAAAACAAGGTCTCCTTTCCAGGTTCCAGTAATGTTATTAGTCTGTGCATTTAAAGTTTGAAAGGTAAATAGTAGAATTACAATGATTGCTTTCATATTGAGTTTTTGGCCAAAAGAAGCTGATTGTAGCTGTTTAATCGGCCGAAAACATGTTTCTGAACTTCTTTTAGCTCAGGTTTTGTTTTTTAAACTGGGATGGGGTCAGCCCTGTACTACGTTTGAAAACTGTATTGAAAGTTGATTTGGAATTGAAGCCGCAATTCATGGCAATCCCCAATATGTTAAGATGAGAATTTGCCGGATTGAACAACTGAGTTTTGAACTCTTCAACACGGTAGGCATTTAGAAAGTCGGAAAAGTTCTTTCCTAAAGCTGTATTGATCACCTGAGAAATATGTCGTTCCGAAAGGCCTGTTTCTTTAGCCAATTCTTTCAAGCTAAGGTCCGGGTTTAAAAATGGACGCTTCTGGACCATGTGGTTTTCCAGACTCTGAAGTAATTTTTCTTCACCTGCTATCTCTAAATTTGAGTATTGATACTTTGGTTTTTTATTCGCAAAGACTGCTTTAGGTCTTTTAAAAAAGATAATGGCACCATAGTAGATATAGTATACTGCAATAGCGGCTGCTATATATCCCGTGATGGGCTGAAGGTTTATACCAAGCCAAAGAAAGCCGAATTGTATAAAACCAAAGCAGCCTATAATCAGAGTAGCATACCATACTTTTTTAAGCCATAATCGAGTTTCGGCATCAAAGGTGTCCTTGTTTAGCTTAGTCCCACTCACCCATAAATAGATAATTAGTTGAATGTATATGGTAATCGGGAATATAAAATCGATGATAGACAGATCTGTAAACTGTTGATTGATCTGTATTGCCAACAGCTGTTCAATTATGGCCTTTTTATCCGATACACTCTGAAAGTGAAAGAAGAAAAGGATGTATAATGTATAGATAGCAAATGGCAGAAAATGAAGCCATCGGAATCTCAGTTTGTTATTTGAAGTTTTATGGAATTGAGAAACATAAAAGTAAAGGATTGGGCCAAAGGCAAAGTTAAAAGGTAGACTCCAATACACCAGATAAGGGTAGTCTATTGCTTTTCCAGAGTTTAACAAAACCAGATCGAAAAGCTGAAAGGAAAAAAAGAGGAAGATTAATCCCAAATAAGTATTCTTCTTCCTGTTCCTATCGGTAATTAATAAGACAGAAAGAAAAATACCTTGACCTGCCGCAATTAGTAAAACCACATAGAGTATTTCCTGCATATGAAGGAAATATACGAAGTGTTGTGATTTAAGCCTCTTGCTTAGACATTTTCAATCTGGTGTGCTCGTCCAGATAAATCTTTCTCATTCGAATGTTCTCTGGTGTGATTTCCAGATACTCATCTTTTTGAATGTACTCCATGGATTCTTCCAGAGAGAACTTCTTAGGAGGGGCAATTTTAGAATTGTCATCAGACCCCGAAGCCCTCATGTTAGTTAGCTTCTTACCCTTCTGAATGTTAACAATCAAATCATTTTCTCTTGAGTGTTCTCCGATCACCTGTCCTGTATATAAGTCTTCTCCCGGGGCTACAAAGAAAACACCACGATCCTGAAGTTTGTCTATCGAGTATGGAGTACCAGGTCCATTTTCCATAGAAATCAATGAACCATTACTTCTTCCTTTGATTTCTCCTTTGAAAGGCTGGTATTCTTTGAACCTGTGGTTCATTACAGCCTCTCCCGCTGTAGCAGTCAGTACGTTGTTTCTAAGGCCTATCAGTCCTCTGGAAGGAATATCAAATTCTAGATGTTGTTGGTCACCTTTTGGCTCCATAATCTTAAGTTCACCTTTCTTTTGAGTGGCTAATTCGATTACCTTACCTGCTACATTTTCAGGTACATCTACCACGAGTGTTTCGATTGGCTCACATTTTCTGCCATCTATTTCTTTATAGATAACCTGTGGCTGACCTACCATAAGCTCATATCCTTCACGTCTCATGGTTTCTATCAATACTGACAAGTGAAGAATACCTCTTCCGTATACCAGAAATTTATCTTCTGTATCTGTTTCTTCTACTCTTAAGGCCAGATTCTTCTCAGTTTCCTTCATCAACCTGTCTCTTAAGTGGCGAGAGGTTACAAATTTACCTTCACTACCGAATCCAGGAGAGTTATTGATAGTGAAAAGCATATTCATAGTAGGCTCGTCAATAGCAATTCTTGGTAGAGGTTCCGGGTTTTCAAAATCAGTAAGAGTATCACCAATTTCGAAATTCTCCAGCCCTACGATTGCGCATAAATCTCCAGCCTTAACTGAAGATACTTTTTGTCTTCCAAGTCCTTCAAATAGCTGTAGTTCTTTGATTCTTACACGTTGAATGCTACCGTTAGCTTTTGTTAAGCCCATAGATTTGCCCTCTTCAAGTGTACCTTGATAAACGCGTCCAATTGCAATTCTTCCAACAAAAGAAGAGTAGTCAAGAGAGGTTACCTGAAACTGAGGAGTCCCTTCTGGGGCAGGTGCTTCAGGAATTACTTCCAGTATTTTATCCAGCAATGGAGTGATTGTATCGGTCGGTTGCTGCCAATCCTCACTCATCCAGCCATTCTTAGAAGAACCGTAGATTGTCTCAAAGTTCAATTGCTCTTCAGTAGCATCCAGGTTGAACATCAGGTCGAAAACCTGCTCATGCACTTCATCAGGACGACAGTTTTCTTTATCAACTTTATTTACTACCACGATGGGAGTAAGACCTAAACCAAGTGCTTTGCTTAATACAAAACGCGTTTGTGGCATTGGGCCTTCAAAGGCATCCACCAAAAGGAGTACACCGTCTGCCATTCTCAGAACACGTTCTACCTCTCCACCAAAATCTGCGTGACCGGGAGTGTCAATGATATTGATTTTTACTCCATTATAGGTAACAGAAACATTTTTAGAAAGAATAGTAATCCCTCTTTCGCGCTCTAAATCATTGTTGTCCAGGATCAATTCCCCTGATTCCTGATTATCTCTGAAAAGCTTTGAAGCGTGAATAATCTTGTCTACTAAAGTTGTTTTGCCATGGTCAACGTGGGCGATTATGGCAATATTTCTGATGCTCTGCATTGTACTTCCTGAATTTGAAGCCGCAAAGGTACAGTTTTAATGTTAACTAACCGTTAGTAATTAGAAAATGTGTTTATGATAAACAAAAGGGCATCAAGTCGTAAATGACTGATGCCCTTAATATTGTACAGTATAGTTATACTATAGAAATTCTACTTCTCCGTTAGATAATTTGTAATAGCCTGCTACTACTTCAAGTCCTTCCGCACTTGAGAGTATAGGGTCACAACTTCTTAATGCATCACTTACCATCTTTGCATTCTCTTTAACAGAATTGGTTAGCAGGTCGCCTTCCATTTGTTTAGCTCTGTCAACAGCAGGATGAATCTTTGTAGTGATTGATCCAATATGAGCTCCTGGGTCACTACCATCTAAACTAGCACCTACTGCTCCACAACTTTCATGGCCTAGTACCACAATAAGCTTGGTTTTTAGATGTGCTACTGCGTATTCAATACTTCCAATGGCATGATCATCAATAACATTACCTGCAACACGGATTATAAATAAGTCTCCGATACCTCTATCGAAGAGCAATTCAGGTGCTACCCTGGAGTCGGCACAGCTTAGGATAATGGCAAATGGTTCTTGTCCACCAGTTTGACTATCTCTTCTAGCTGTATCAGTATTAGGATGTTCATACTGGCCTGATTGATATCTTTTGTTTCCTTCTTTTAATAAGGTCAGTGCATCTTGTGCTGTCATAGGTTATGGGTTTTTCTTTAATCTTTATAGTCTGATTTTATGAAAAATGTTTCAATTCGCATGAGTTTTTATCAGAAAATTTTCAATGATATAGATTCCAACGAATTGAGATGAAAATCTAATATCTAAAATCCAATATCTAAAATCTAAGAAACTATCTTTGCAGCTTATGAGCAAAACTGATTTCAAAAGACATACCATAACTGCTGCATTGCCTTATGCCAATGGTCCATTGCATATTGGTCACTTAGCAGGTGTTTATGTTCCGGCCGATATCTATGCCAGATATCTACGTTCGAAAGGAGAAGATGTAGCTTTCATATGTGCATCTGACGAGCACGGAATGGCTATTACCATGCGTGCCAGAAAGGAAGGAACAACACCACAGGCAATTGTTGATAAATATGACTCAATTATCAAGGAGTCAATGAGTCAACTAGGTATTTCTTTTGATGTTTACTCTCGTACTTCTAACAAGATACATCATGAAACGGCTCAGGAGTTTTTCAAAAAGCTGTATCAGGATGGTTTGTTTGAAGAACGTGTAAGTGAGCAGTATTTTGATGAAGAAGCTAACCAATTTCTTGCAGATAGGTATATCACTGGAACCTGCCCAAGATGTAGTCATCCATCTGCCTACGGAGATCAGTGTGAGAACTGTGGTTCATCTTTGAACCCAACAGATTTAATTAACCCAAAGTCTACTTTAAGTGGGAATCCACCTGTTAAGAAAGAGACAAAGCATTGGTACTTGCCTTTACAGAACTTTGAAACCTGGTTGAAAGAGTGGGTGGTAGATGGACATAAAGATGATTGGAAACCTAATGTTTGGGGACAATGTAAATCCTGGATAGATGGAGGACTTCAACCCAGAGCAATGACGCGCGACTTGGATTGGGGGATTAAGGTGCCAGTGGAAGGAGCAGATGGAAAGGTGTTATATGTTTGGTTCGATGCCCCAATTGGCTATGTTTCGGCTACTCGTGAATGGGCAAAGGAAAAAGGAACTGATTGGGAGCCTTACTGGAAATCTGATGATACTAAATTGGTTCACTTTATAGGTAAGGACAATATTGTATTTCATTGCATAATCTTTCCAACTATACTCAAGTCAATGGGAGATTATATTTTGCCTGATAATGTGCCGGCAAACGAATTTTTAAACCTGGAAGGAGACAAAATTTCTACATCTAGAAACTGGGCTGTTTGGTTACATGAATATCTTGAGGAACTGCCGGGTAAGCAAGATGTGCTTAGGTATGCTTTATGCGCCAATGCTCCAGAGAGTAAGGATAATGATTTCACCTGGAAAGATTTTCAGGCAAGGAATAACAATGAACTGGTTGCTATTCTAGGAAACTTTGTCAATAGAGCCGTGGTGCTAACACATAAGTATTTTGATGGTAAAGTACCGGCCAGAGATGAGTTGTTCAATATTGATGAAGAAGTGCTGGATCAATTGAAAGTTATTCCTTCCAGGATAGGTGAAGCGATAGAGCGTTATCGTTTCAGAGAAGGACTTACAGAAATGATGGAACTTGCTCGTATTGGTAACAAATATCTGGCTGATACTGAGCCCTGGAAATTAATTAAAACAGATGAAGCAAGAGTAGGTACTATATTGAATATTGCCTTACAGTTGGTTGCTAACCTATCGATTTTAACAGAACCATTTATTCCTTTTAGTGCTGAAAAACTGAGAGATCTCTTTGGTTTGAAGCAACTGAACTGGGCTGACGCGGGAAATGGGCAGTTGTTGGAAGCTGGAACGGATGTTCAAAAAGGAGGTCTGCTTTTTGAAAAACTTGAAGACAAAGTGATTGACGCACAAATAGAAAAACTAGAGAATACTAAGAAGCAAAACGAAATGGATAACCAAGAGATAGAACTGGCTCCTTTAAAAGGAGATATTGTGTTTGACGACTTTATGAAACTTGACTTAAGGGTGGGAACGATTCTTGAAGCTAAAAAGGTCGAAAAATCTAACAAACTTCTTCAGTTCCTTGTAGATACCGGTATTGATAAGCGAACAATTCTGAGTGGAATTGCAAAGCACTATTCACCGGAAGAAATGGTTGGAAAACAAGTGACAATCATTGCTAATCTGGCGCCTAGAAAGATGATGGGAGTGGAGTCTCAAGGTATGATATTGATGGCTGAAGATGCCGAGGGTAATCTAAGATTAATTCAGCCAAATGAATCGGTAAACCCGGGTGCTCTGATCAGCTAGTTATTTGAATATAACACTAATCTAAACGGTCACTTGTTTGTAAGATAAGTGACCGTTTTTATGTTGTGCAATGCTGCTCTAATAATGATACTTCAGCCACTTTTCATGAGTCCATTGATACACTTTCTGTACCAGCTCTATTGATGCTAATGTTGTGGTCGTGATAATTAGGGTAGTGACTCCAAGTAAAACCTGCATAGTACTATGTTCAGTGTTTATCATTTCAGTCGGCATAACCTGGATGAGATAGACCAGATAAAATGAACTGAAAATGAATGGCCAAAGCAGTGCACCCATAATCATAGATTTTTTGCGCCAAACTTTGAAAACTCTTCTGTAATAAATAGAAGGTGATGCGCTGATTATAGTTAGCAAGGTAAAGCCGAAAACCTTAAAAAGGTCGGGGGAGAGTGAGTCAAGTAGAATATTCGATAAAAAGAATAGTACAGAACTAACAACCAATACTCTGAAGACTTTGGTAGTACTAATCTGAAGCCATAGTAACTTTTTGAACATAGACCTGATCCGCTTACTCAGGCTCACTTGAAGCTCATCTTCAAATATGCTGAACCCCATAACACCAAAAGATTGATGAACGGAATGAATTGCTTTTTCCAGAGAGATCTCGGGGTTTTTCTCTAGTTTTTCTTCAACTGCTGAGGCAACGTGATCCAGTATTTCTGTTTCAACTTCTATATAATTAAAGCCTCTTGAGTGGATAAATGCCTTGATCTGAGAAATTTGATCGCTAGATAACTGCATGGGCTTTAACCTCCTTGTAAGTGCGATTCATTACGATAGTTGCAGCGGCAACAAAAAGTAGTACAAATGTATATATCAGAGTTGCCGCGAGCGGAAACTGCATAAGCCAATCAGTTAGTCTACCTTCAATCAGCGAAACAACAATTAAAGTTGTGGTTGTAACTGCATTAACTCTACTCATATAAAAGCAATGATAAAGTGCCTTGTATTTACGATTGAAAATAGGAAGACCCAGGAAATAAACTAAGGCGAAAAGCACCAGACAAACAGAAAGTACCTGAGAACTGATATATGGAAGAGCTAATGGATTATAGCATATTATTCCAGAGAGCATAGCAATTAGCGTAAAAATCAGAATTTTAGAACCTGTTAGAAATGTTGTCATCTCTTTAAATACCAGCCTGAAAGCCCTTAAATGCTCATACTTAAGTTTCGTTCTTTGAAATTCACCCACTTTCATTTCGTTCAACAAATCTGCAAATGCATCCTGGTATGACTGATTCTTTTCACTCATTCTTTCCTCAATGGAGCATATCATGTGATCAAGCAATTCTGCTTTAACATCTTCATACCAGATTCCATGAGAGTTTATATACTCTTTGATGTGTTCTATTTGGTAGCTTACAAGGCTCATCTGGTGAAGGGTTTAAATTCAAATTCATTTCTGACTAGTCTTACATAGCTAAAACTCAACAAAAGATATAAGGCCGTGAAGATGGAGATCAGCAACAAGGACCACTGAGGAATTGTTACCTCATCAAGATTGAAAACTATGTTGAGCGTATTGAATAGATGAAAAAAAGAGGTAAGTAAAAGCGATAGATTAATAATCATCTGATTTTTGATTGACGAACTATATGCTTTGCCCTGTTTTTGGCAATTTATTCTGAAACTCAGATAACCATAGAAAGCGATAATCAATGGGAAAAGCACGGCTACAACGGCTAATGTCATGGCGAGCGCATATACTTTTACTTGATCAAGACTGGTTAAACTAACGTAGATTAATACAAGAAGACTGGTCGATAATATGAGCATTGGGCCATTGAAAAAACTCGTGAAGTATGAAAGGAGCTTTTTCCTGTAAACTACATGTGCTAAGTTCCTTTTTTGACATACAAACTTCTTCATAGCAGATACTCCTCCGAATGATGACTGAACTTCTTGTTTGATATGCATTTTGATATCTGTTTGTGGAGCATTAGTCAGTACATTTTCGTAGGAGGTCAACAAGTGATCATGAAGCTCTTCATAGACTTCATACCTGTTGATTTTATGCTTCTTTAAGTAATTTGAGACCTCGATCTCTTCCTGTTTTCCAATCATAAGTAAACTGCCTTTAAATCTCTGGTTGGGTTTTAAGTTTAACACGGTTTTGAAGGAGTGAAAAACAGGTTAAGGCATATATAACTAGCAATAAAATCACCGGATACTTTATATATTCGAACTGAGAGAGAAAGGTCATTGAGTTGAAACGGTAGCCACTTGTAATTCTACTTATAATGTCTGGTATACCCTGAAGTATTGCAACACTTGAAATAGATACTATAAAAATGATCCGGTTTGTGAAACTACTTGTGTAAGGCAGTTTGTTCTTTTTACAAATCCTTTTGAAGTTCCACCTCATGAGTTGAGCTGCAAGGCATGGTATGATTAATGCCAGGGAGCCTACAGTGCTAAGAGTGTCGGTGTATTCGTTTAGCAGCATGATGATTAGTCCTATTGCAATAATTTTAATCAGGCCACTTAGTGTTGTCAGGTAGGACAGCAGCTCACTAGCAATCTGTCTGTAAATAGCTCGTTTTTTGAGAACCCGCTGCCTTGAGACCATCTTTTCAATTCCTTCTATACCTCCGAACTTTGGAGAAATAACAAAGTCAATGTGCTCGTCAATTGATTGCGCTTTATTACTTCTATTTTCAAAAGAAGATGCGATGTGATCGTAGAGTTCCTCGTAGAACTCCATTTCTTCGACATTGGCCTTTAGAATGAAGTTCCTTATTACCTTGCTTTCTCGTTCTGTCATCCTATGCCAAGTTTTGGGTTTAACACTTTTTGTAGGTTGATCAGAAACTCTTCAAGCTCAGCTACTTTAGATTTAACTTCAGCATTTCCCTGCTTGGTTAGAGAATAATATTTACGGATGCGATTATCTACTTTTTGAGTTTCGGTGGTTAAGAGTCCATCTGCTTCCAATTTGTGAAGGGTAGGGTAGAGTGCACCTTCTGTAATTGTTAATTCACCTTCAGTAAGGGCTTTTACCCTTTGGGTAATCTGGTAGCCATACATCTTGTCATGCTCTTCCAGAAGTTTTAATACAATGGTGGCGAGACTCCCTTTTAATAGTTTACTTGATGACATATTACAAATATACTTAAGTTTCTTATGCATAAGAAACTTAAGTATATGAATGGTCGATTTAGATGGATCACCGGATAATCACTCTCCGGAAATAGGAGAGGACTTTATTTGATCTGAAACTTATCCGTTTTGTCAGTACCGATTACATCTTCGCCTCTCTTACTATGGATTCGAATGTTAATGACAGTCTCAGGGCTTAGCCTGTTTGCCGTTTCATGTATTCTGTTGACCAATTCCATTATTTCGCTGTATGGGCCCTCAAGCACTGTTTCAAAGGGAGTTACAGTGTGTGGTATTCCTGATGATTGTATCAATTCAATACACTCATCTATAATTGGGTAACCATCATCGGCATTGAGAATAGGCACTACTTGTATTCCTAAATTGATCTGCTTCATGTTTTGCTAGTCATTAAATTGGGACATGGTACGAGCAATACCAATTGTACAGAAAGCTAAAATCATATCAATAGCTTTGTCCATAGAGAAGGGGAGTTCTTGAAACTCTTGTTGGGTAAACTTGCTCAGTACATAATCAGCTTGTCGGCCTTTTGGGAAATCATCGCCAACACCAAATTTCAATCGAGCATAGTTTTGTCCACCCGTGAGGTCTTCAATATTTTTTAGTCCGTTGTGTCCTGCACTCGACCCTTTGGCTCGCATCCTTAACTTGTTAAAAGGGATAGCGATATCATCTACAATAACTAAAACATTCTCCTTTGGCACTTTGAGTTCCTGCATCCAGTGCTTCACGGCTTTACCGCTAAGGTTCATATACGTGGTGGGCTTAATCAAATGAATAATACGACTTTTGAACTTAAATTCTGTGTGATAAGCAAGTCGATTCATTTCAAATTTTACGCTCTTTTGGTCCGCCAAACGGTCAAGCGTTAAGAAACCAATGTTGTGTCTGGTAAGTTCGTATTCAGGGCCAATATTACCCAAGCCAACGATCAAGTATTTCATGTTTTGAAAATAAAAAAATCCTGCCCATTGCTGAGCAGGATTGTTAAAAATACTGTTTTAATTTTATTATTCTGCCGTCTCTTCAGCTGCTGCTTCAGCTTCTTCAGCTTCAAGCTCTTCAGCACTCTTACCTCTAAGAGCACGTGGAATAGCAACGTTAACAACGGTAACCAAATCACTTGTAAGGATTTCGAAATTGTTAGTTTCGATAGACCCAACCTTGATTGACTTACCCATAGTAAGTTCTGAAATATCTAGCTCTATAGACTCTGGCATGTCTTTAGGTAATGCCAATACTTTAAGCTTTGGATTTTTGATAATTAAGGTACCTCCGTTTGCAACTCCAGGTGCACTACCTAATGTCTTCACTGGGATATCCATTTTAACCTTTTTACCTACTGTAAGCTCAAGCAAATCTACGTGTAGCAATGCTTCACTTACCGGATGCCATTGTGATTCTTGTACAATAGCTCTGTACTCTTTTCCTTCAACGTTTACTTTGATAAAGCAAGCATCAGGAGAATACAATGCAGGTCTGAATTGAATAGCAGGTGCATAAAAATGAACTAAGTCGTCACCACCGTATAAAACACCTGGTACGTTACCTTCAGCTCTTAGTTTGCTTGATTCTGCTTTACCGAGATTTGCTCTTTTAAACCCTATAATCTCTACTTCTCTCATGATATATATATGTTAAATAAATAATTTACTAATTGATCCGTCTGTAGTTACGTTGTTGATTGCCTTGGCAAACAATTCTGCAACAGTCAGTACTCTGATTTTACTAGAGTCCTGACTTAAAGGAATAGAGTCCGTAACTACTAGTTCTTCAAGAACGGAGTTGTTTATGTTGTCGTAAGCTTTGCCAGATAAAACAGGATGTGTACAAACTGCTCTTACTGACTTAGCGCCATTTTCCATTATGATTTTTGCTGCTTTGCATAGTGTTCCACCTGTGTCTACAAGGTCATCTACCAAAACCACGTTTCTTCCTTCAACGCTACCAATGATTCTCATTTCGGCTACCTCATTGGCCTTTTTACGATGCTTGTCAATCACAACCATCTCTGCATTGAAATGCTGAGCGAAAGACCTTGTTCTTTTTACACCGCCAACATCTGGTGAAGCAAAAAGCAAGTCGTCCAGGTTAAGGCTTCTCAGGTAGGGGACAAAAATTGCCGAACCATCTAAATGATCAACTGGTATGTCAAAGAATCCTTGAATCTGACCAGCGTGTAAATCACAAGTCATGATTCTATCGGCACCAGCAGCTGTTAAAATGTTGGCTACCATTTTTGCACCAATAGCTATTCTTGGCTTGTCTTTTCTATCCTGACGAGCATATCCGAAATAAGGAATAACTGCAATAGCTTTATAAGCACTGGCTCTTTTAGCTGCATCTATCATCAGGCAAAGCTCAATCAGGTTATCGCCCGGAGACATTGTTGATTGAATCAAGAATACATTTGCTCCACGTACGGATTCATTGAAGTAAGGAGCCATTTCGCCATCACTAAACTTCTGAAGTTCAATGGAGCCTAGTCCTTGACCGTAAAATTCACCGATTCTTTTGCCCAGCTCTGGAGAGCCGTTTCCTGCAAATAACTTGTTGATTGGAGTTTTATTCTTCACAGCGCTTAAAATTGAGCTGCAAAGGTAATGATTTTATATGAAAAAAGTACTAGTGAATACTACTTTCCAAAACGTGTTTTAACAGGTGTAAATGAGGAGATTAAGTATCATTCAACTTTCTTGAATTCTCGAGATATATTAAAGCTATTCCGATTGATTCGGTTGAATTGCCTTTTATTAGGTTTTAGCCCTTTTCCTTTTCTATCGGAATTGCGAGAAATACTACTCAGGCTTACGACATCTTCGGCTCTTTCGATCTTCGAAACGGTTAATACATCTTCATCTAATTTTACTTTCCTTAAATAGTAACCGGACTCACACTTGACGTTAAAAAAATAACAATCACTCTTTTCTTTCAGAATGTCTCCTTCTTCAAATGAGAAAATAACCTGAGGTATGTTAATTGAGCCAAACAATGAGTCGTTTCTGAATTCTAATTTTTCTTTACTAATGCCCCAGAAATTAATTTCGATAAAATCGGTTCCTCTGGTAACAATATCAATTCCAGGTTCCAAGTCTATTTCAACCAGAATACTATCAATAGGTTCAGCAATTATAAAAGGCTCTTTTTCATACTGAACAATCATGTTATTCATGATTTTTACACTTGAGCTATCTTCTAGATCAATATAATTCCCATGATAAAGAGTGGGGATTTGACCTAACTGTTTTGCATGAGCGGGTTGGGCTTTTTCGAAGCTTACTTTTTCGTTGCAGGAACAGATTATTAAAAGTATGACCAATGAATAAGTGAGTTTTTGCATGTTGTTCAATGACTGGCTGGTTGTAAGCCAGGTTTTGTTGTTGTTTTATGCTAGATTCCAATTTGTCTGGAATAGTTGCATCAGAGATACCAATAATCCCTACCCAATTTGAGCCCTTGTTGATTTAAGTAATCTTCCATTTCTTTCCTTTCTTTTTTTGAAGGATAAATGGCTAGCAGAAGTTTGTAAATCTTTAACTTTTCAATGGATTTAAAGTTTGTAACAGATTGTCCTGATAATTCTTTGGAAGTGCCTTTTGGTAAAAAATCCATCCATAAGAAAGCAGTACCTAACTGATCCAGAATTCTTTTTGTAAGTCGACCTTTGACTCCTGTTCCCCAGACTATCAGTTGCGATTGGTTCAATTCATTTTTGATAAAATGATCAAGTTTTAATCTAAAGAAGGATTCCTGATTGTAATGCTCAGAATTTCTAGAGGTACGATCAGTATGTTCTCTCCACATAAGCGTGGTTTGATTAAGGCTATGGATGTTGAACCCGTTCTGATACCACTTGAGTGTTAAGTGGTAGTCTTCCGGGTAGGAGAGCCGGTCAAAGCCTCCAATTTCCTGTATGTCAAATTTATTTGCAATCCAGTTGGGTGAGGCCACTGGACACTCTCGGTAGATCCATTTCCAATGATCTTGAAAATCGATACGCTGATTTAACCATTCCTGGTACTCCCGATAACCCTTAGAAATAGGGGATACAGAAAAATATTCAGCTTTTCCTGTGACTATCGTCTTTCCTGGGCTTTTGCTCAAAGCATCTATCATTAACAGAAGCCTGCCGTCAGGCATTATATCATCTCCATCAAAACGACTAATGAATGTCCCTTTTGACTTGGACAAAGCAAGTTGAAGTGCTGGAATAATGCCCTGACCTTGATTGGTAAAACAAGAAATCCGGTTGTCATTGGAAGCAAACTGATTGATTATTGAGAGCGTTTTGTCTGTTGAGTGATCATTGATGATAATCAATTCCCAATCTTCAAAGCTTTGATTCACTATTGAGCTAAGACAGTCTTCAATATAATCTTCTAAGTTTTTGACCGGCATTATGATACTTAGAAGAGGAACTTTTGGCGGCATCTATTTTTGAATTGATACACGATAAATTCTACTCAATCCATTTTCGTATTTATTAATCTCTTTTAGAAATTCTTTTGTACTATTAAAACCATCTTTTTTAAGTGTCACATTGCTTCGTTTACTTGTGAAGTAAAGCACTCCTGTTTTTGTATTTACAAAGGGACAATAATCAAGTTTATTTGAGTTCACATTCTTACCTAGGTTTTCAGCCTTTTTCCAATTACCCTGCTCGTCTTTTTTGCTCATGTATAAATCACCTTGACCCAGCCCATCAGGACGTCCAAATCCACTGAAAACAATGAACGACTCATCAGGGGCTATATAAGCATTGAATTCATAACCATTTGAATTAACACCAGAGCCTAGCGAAACCGGAGTTTCATAATTGGTTCCTGTCCACTTAGATATGTAAATATCATCTTTGGATTCAGAATCAGTTTTAGCACAGGTAAAATAAAGATTTCCACTATTGGTAATTGCAGGATAAAACTCGCTATCACTGGTGTTTACTTCTGGTCCTACATTGATTGGAGAGGACCAAGGCGATTGACTATCCTCTCTTTCCACATACCAAATGTCAAAGTCTGTCTTTTTGCCTCCATTATTCAAAGGACGATTAGAAGCAAAATACAACCGTAAGCCATCGGGAGATAGAAAGGGCTCTAAATCTGTGTTTCGACCTGAAAAAGAGGCGATTTTAGAAGACCACTTTTTTCCTCTTTTATCAATCCTTATTATAAATGATAGTTCACCTGAAGGGCTAAGTGCAGTGAAGTAAGCTTCAGTTTCGTTATTTGCAATAGTGAAATCTCTAACATTTGGGAACTGACTGAGTAACTCTTCATAAACGGGCACAGGCTTAATTTGCGCCAGTGCAATTGTGCATAGATTAAAAAGAACAAAACAGAGTTGGTACCTCATATTGACGTGCATTTGGTAGATGTTGCTTATCTAAAATACACAACTCATAGCAGATATGTAACCACATATAGGTGTGACTACTCTCTGAAAGAATGTGCCAGGTTGAAATCTGGCTTTTTTGTAGTCATTTTGACAATCGGAGAAATCTGGAACTATGTCCTATTAGAGCATAATAGTTTTCTCACTGCATTGGAAATGACTGCATGGGTAGAATAGAAACTTTCTATCGGCTTTTCATTACACTGATGTAGTAATTAGGGTCTACTGTTAGTGTTGTGCCATTAACTTTCATGTCTTTCCACCTTGAAGTAGGAGTCAGACGCATTTGACTTCCATTAATTGAAATATCAACTGGCATGTTAAAAGAAGCAATGGTATTGATCCACCTGTAGAAAAGACTGCCATCTTTAAAGTAGTACTCTAATGCAGGTACTCTCGGGTCTCTTAGGTATTGATTGAAAAATGCTTTTAGATCCAAACCAAGATAGCTTGCCATGTGTGCTTCGAAGTCTTTTGAAGTAACTGTTTTGTGGTAAAACTCTTTGTTGACCGATCTCAATAGTCCCCTCCATTTTTCATCATCGTTTACTATGGTTCTTAAGGTGTTTAGCATGTTTCCACCTTTATAGTAGACATCAATAGGGTAGCCATCATAATTAACACCATAGGGGCCTATCATTGGTTTATCATTGCCAATGTTAGTTCTTGTGCCACGTACATATTCCTGACCTGCTTCTTTACCAAAATGATAATCCAGAAAGATGCTTTCTGAGTAGTTAGTAAAACTTTCATGAATCCACATATCAGCCATGTCCTTGTGTGTGATATTATTTGCGAACCATTCATGACCTGATTCATGAACAATAATGAAGTCGAATTTATTACCCCATCCAGTTGAACTTAAGTCTCTTCCCAGATATCCATTTTGGAAGTCATTTCCATAAGTAACCGAACTTTGATGTTCCATTCCAAGGTAAGGAGCCTGTACTAATTGATAACCATCCTCATAGAATGGGTAGGGGCCGAACCAATGCTCGAAAGCCTTGAGCATACGGGGAACTTCCACATACTGTTTTTTGGCCCTTTCTTCATCCACCTTTAGCGCCCAATAAGTAATATCAAGGTCACCCTTTTCTCCTTTGTACACTTCTTTCCAACTTGTGTAGTCACCAATATTCAGATTTACTCCATAGTTGTTGATAGGGTTTGTAATTGCCCAGTGATAAGTTTTTGTTTTCTTCTTTTTATTATGATCTACACTTAATAGTCTACCGTTGGAAACATCAACAAGGTGCTCAGGTACTTCTACACTAATCTGCATACCTTCTACTTCATCATACATATGATCTTTGCATGGCCACCAAACACTGGCACCCAAACCCTGGCAGGATGTAGCAATGAAATCAGTGCCCTTACTATCTTTTTTCCAGCTGAAACCTCCATCCCAGGGAGCCCTGACTGCTTCTTTTGGCTGTCCCTCATAAAAAACAGTTACTTCATTTACATCTCCTTTGGTCTGCTTGGACTGTAGTTTGATAAAATGTGCATTACCTTCTGAAGTGAATTTTAACTGCTTTTTACCTTGAGTTACTTTAGTGATTTTCAATGGTGTTTGTAAATCGATCTGCATCACATCATGAGACTCGAGTACTTTGTACTTGATTACATTGCTACCCTTAATACGCTTTTCATTTGGAAGTACTTCAACTGAAAGGTGGTAGTTTAATAAGTCCCACCATTCTCTCTCAGGGGTAATCGATCCTCTAAGAGAGTCTTGCCTTGTAAAGTGCTGACCCGTTAATGTGAATGAACAAATGAGTAATGAAGCTATTAAAAGTTGTTTCATAATGTTTCTTACTTTCCTCCTGCAGGTAAATTAAGTCTAAGGTAATTAGTTAAAATTTCTCTTAAGTGTCTTGAAGTATTTTTCCCTTCATAAATACCATGAGATCGATTTGGGTAAGACATAAAGGAGAAAATTTTGTTATGCTCAATCAGTTTATTGATCAGTACTTCAGAACCTTGATAATGTACATTGTCATCGCCAGTACCATGAACAAGCAACAAATTTCCTTTCAGGTTGTGTGCAAAGTTTACCGGAGAACCCTTTTCATAGCTTTCCGGCATTTCCTGAGGTATTCCTGAATATCTTTCCTGATAGATGTTATCGTAGAGTCGTTGATCTGGAACGGGAGCAACTGACATTCCTGTACGGTAGATATCAGGGTATCTGAACATTGCGTTGAGTGTCATAGAGCCACCACCGCTCCATCCCCAAATGGCAATTCTTTCAGGGTCGACAAAGTCGTACATCCGGATGATTTTCTGGACACCTTCTGCCTGATCGGCTGAAGATTGCACCCCAATCTGACCATATACTGATTTTCTCCATTCTCTTCCTTTGGGGCCGGGGGTTCCTCTATTATCAATGCTCATAATCAGGTAACCTTTTTGAGCAAGCATAAGATGCCATAAGTAGTTGGAACCTCCCCATGAGTCTAAAACGGTTTGAGACCAGGGTTCCCCATAGACATGAAATAACACTGGATACTTCTTCTGAGGGTTAAATCCCGTTGGCTTAATCATGTAAGCATCAAGTGATGTGCCGTCCTCTAATTTGATTTTGAAGAATTCCATTGGGCTACGGTCAATGGCTTCAACTGTTTTTTTCAAGCGTTTATTGGCCACCAAAGTCTTAATCACTTTGTGATCGGGTAAAGAGATGATGTCTGTAATAGGAGGAACACCAGCTTTAGAGTAAGTGTGTCTTGCATATTTGCCATTAGGTGCTATGCTGTAGCTGTGAGTGCCTGGCTGATTGGCAGGAGAAAGTCTTTTCGTTTTTCCTTTCCCATTCAGTTTTGTTCTATACAAATAACGTTGCGTAGCATCATCTGGGCTAGCCATAAAATATAGCCAACCATTTCTTTCATCGATAAGGCTTACACTGACCATATCGGAGTCTTTAGGCGTAATTTGAGTTTCCTTGCCATTATTGATGAGGTATGCGGCTCTCCATCCACTCTTTTCGCTTACCCATGTAAAGGTTTTGCCATCCTTCAGGTATTGAAAGTCATCAACTACATCTAACCATGCGGTTTCTTTGTCTTCGTAAACTACGCTAGTGCTTCCATCAGAGGCTTGGCTCAAAGTAACTTTATTGTGGTTTTGAGGCCGGTTCATGTGTTGGATAAGTAAGGCTTTTGAATCATTGGTCCATATTAATCTTGGTATATATTGATTGTTTGCCTCACCTGAAAGCTGCATCCATGTAGTTGGACCTCCAGAAGCATTTACAACTCCTACCTTAGCTTCAGAAGGTTTTTCTCCTGCCTTAGGATATTGTACAGGGATAGTATATGAGTAGATAGAGTCAGTATTGTTGATCATCAGGAAGTTTCTAGTTGTGGAAGCATCCAGTCTCCAATAAGCTATTTTGGTACCATCAGGACTCCACCTGAATCCATCCTGACAGGAAAACTCCTCTTCATAAACCCAATCGAAAGTACCGTTGATAATCTTGTCAGTACCATCGTTAGTCAAAGGGGTGATCTTTCCATTTTCAATGGATTCTACATAAACATTATGCTCTCTTACATACCCTACACGGTCGCCATTGCCTGGAGAAAACTTGGCAAACATTAGTGTTGAAGGTTTTGCTGAGTTTCCTCCAAGCTTCTGAAGCTTTTTGGTGTTTAAATCCAATACCCAATAATCTCCTCTGGTGTTCACCCTCCAAACACGCCTGGAATTGGTGTAGATTAAAACTTTTGACTTGTCGTCTGACCAGTCGTAGCCTTCAATTCTTAAAGGACTTCTTTGCCCCGAAGGAACCAACCAGGCGGATGGCACTAATACACGTTGCTCTCCACTTCTTGTGTCGTTTCTTACAATGTCAAAAAAACCTGGATGCGTAGTTGAATTCTCCAAAGTGGTATAAGCATCACCTCCATCAAACCACCTTAGAGATTTAGATCTGTCTGAATAGAATTCGGCACTGCTGAAAATACGTTCCAGAGACAACTGCGAACTTTGACTATAAGATAGCTTTATTGTAAATAGAAAAACAAGGAAGAGTATAGTGCTTCTTTTCATAATGTGGGAAGTAATTCTACAGTAGAGGCAAAATATGTGCCGACCAAATTTACCTTAATTGGGTGAAGCATTATTTTCAATT
Organism: uncultured Roseivirga sp.; assembly: GCA_947493005.1. Taxonomy (GTDB): domain Bacteria; phylum Bacteroidota; class Bacteroidia; order Cytophagales; family Cyclobacteriaceae; genus Roseivirga. The sequence goes on along the minus strand of CANLOY010000003.1, from coordinate 565,639 downwards.
CTTGATTCAAAATGATACTATTTTGACCTTGCTTAAGGATGGGTGATTCAACCTTTGACTTCAAGTGGTATCTAGCTATGAGAGTATCCTTTCTGGATAAAGTCAGGGTACTGTAGAGATTTGAACATTTACCAGCTTATATTTACTTCCTTTCGTATAAGTCACTATACTATTAGAACCAATGGAACGGTTTGTTCTTGATGAAGCCAATGCAAAAAAATTAGCCTTTAGAAGGCTACCTAAAAGAGTTCTTTGGTTGGTGTCAATTTTAGTCCTTTTGTCTTTTTGGATTATCAAAACATTTGAATTATTAGAAGTAGATAGGTTGGTGCTTGTATGCGCACTGACTTTAGCTTTTTTTATCACTTGTATCATGGTGTTCTATGATACAAGAAGGTCAATTAGAAAACTCGCAAACTCGTATTTGGTTTTAGAAGGTAGTATGCTAATTCATTTTTTTGCAGATGGAGAGAAGTTAGTTATTACTTTAAGCAATCTTGATAAGATAGTTTGTAAGAACCACGGACTCATAGTAAAAGGATTTAATAGAAAGTATTACATATCAGACTTGTTTTCTAATAGTTCCACTCTTTTCCAAAAGATAATAGATGAGGCTGAGTATGATTAGAACAGGTTAAAACCTTTTCTAAACCCGTTATTCATCGCAAAAAGCTGTCTGGTATTCTCCATGAGGCTATTCTTGAAGTATGTTTTACTCAAATACTTATTTATGAGAATGCCTTTAACCGAATTTTTAACAAGTGGTGACCTCAAGTTTGTCATTGCTATAACAGCAGTAGCCGTTTTTGCTATCGTTTACTGCTTCAAGAAAAGGAAAGCTGCTGAAGCAGGAGCAGGAGCAGGAGCAGGAGATGTTGCTGCTGCTATTGGCAGGCGTATTAAAAGTTTACATCACTGGATTTTGATCTTAAGTACGCTGTCATTGTTGCTGGGGCTGATGCACAGCTTTTACTTTATAGGAAAAGCCGGAGGAGTGGCTACAAACCTTCTTTTTCAGGGAGTGTCATTTGTTCTGGTAACACCTGTATACGGTATAGTACTTTATATGATATCGAGATTGATATCTCATGTTGTTGAAGCCAAAACTGTAGTCGAATCTTAAGTCTTATACAAAATGAAACAATTATTACTAGTATTTCTGACTGCTATATGCCTTACAGGTTATGGTCAGAAAGATAAAGCTGAGGAATTAAGAGCTAAAGGAAATCTGGAAGGAGCCATACGTGCTTATAAACAAGCTTATTTGGAGAACCCTGATGATAGTAAAAACACCTATAAGTTAGCAAGTACTATTGCATTACTTTATCAGTTGCCTGATAGTGCATTTCACTACCTATCTATTGCCTTGGAAGGAGATAGTACTTTGTGGGTGTTGGCAGACACAGATATGATATCTCTTTCTGAAGATAAGAGGTGGAAAACAATCGAAGACCAACAAATGCAGAAATATCAGGCTGCAAATGGCCCAATGGAGGAACCCGAATATGCAAAAGAACTTCTGCGTGTAATTATGAAAGATCAATCATTGGACTACTATATTGATTTAGCTAAAGACCATTTTATGAAAAATGGATTTATACCGCACTGGTACTATCCATTGGGAAAAATGAAGAGCGATATTGGTGCAGGCAATTTTGAGAAAATGCAAAGCCTATTGTCGCAGTATGGTTGGCCAACTTACTCAAAAGTTGGAACACTGGCTGCTGATGCATTGCTCTTAACCATTAACCACCATGAAAGTGATGATATCCGTAAGATGTTTATTAGCCAGATTGAAAAAGCATGCAGAGCAGGAGAAGGTAGTTGTATGGAGTTTGCTAAAATTCAGGACAGGATTTTGGTTAATGATAATAAACCACAAATTTATGGAATGCAGTTTCGCTATAACGCTAAACGAGAGTTAGAGCCATTTCCAATCGAAAACCCTGAATATGTAGACAAGAGAAGGGCGGAGATTGGTTTGGAGCCTTTAAAAGTGTATCTAAAACGAAAGATTGGTTATGATTGGGATGTTAAGCAGAAGCATAAGTAATTGATAGTTAGAGTTTCAATTGATCGCCACTCTGAGTGTTTTGAAGAATGAAAAACCAAAAGAGTCTCTGTGTAGATATTTGCAGATTCTTTTGTTTTCATAGCTTGCTTTCGCAGGCGGGTTTAGGCTTCAGAAAGAAGGTTTTTGAAAAGGGTTTTGATTAGTTTAGGTCTAAAGCATTGATGGTAAAGAGAACTAAAATCGTATTAGAAAAACCTGATTGGTTTAAAGTGCTGGCTTTTGGGCTAATCAGTCTTTTGTTTTATACCGCTTATTTCGGCTATAAAGAAAGCAATTGGTGGCAAGCTTTCTCATTCTCATGTTTTCTATTACCTGTAACACTTGGCACATCCTACTATGTTAATACCATACTGATACCCAGGTTTTACTTTGCTAAAAGGTATAAGCGATTTGCACTGAATACAGTTTATGTGGTGGTGCTTTCTATCTGGTTTATAGTAGCATCATTTACACTAGCTTTCTTTGTTGTTGGTGATTTACGGTTGGTTAATCTCACAGCCCGAAGCCGCGATTTATTGTTCGTGATTGTTGCTGTGTTTATGGCTGTAATCATCAATGCTGTAGTGAGTTTGTTGAGGCATAGTGGAGCGGTAACAGCGAGAAATCAGGAATTGAAAAACAAGGTGTTAGAGTCGGAACTCAAATTGAAGGTTCAGGAACTCAATTATCTAAAGAATCAAATCAACCCTCACTTCTTATTTAACTCGCTAAACACCTTGTATGGACTGGCCTTAACCAAAGCGATCGAAACGCCAGATGCTATTGTACGCCTGTCAAACTTTCTTGATTATGTGTTATATAAAGCAGAAACAGGTCTGGTTTCTTTCGAAGAGGAGTTAAACCATATCAGAGATTATATCGAACTGGAGAAGATGAGGTTTGGGGAAGATGTAGATGTACACCTCAAATTAGAAGGGGAGTTGTCCAAAGTTACGGTACCGCCAATGCTCTTTATTCCTTTTGTAGAAAATGCTTTTAAGCACGGTCATATAGTTAATGACAAACTCAGTGTTTCAATCCGATTTTCTGTAGCCGATAATATCCTGACCTTTGAGATCAATAATACCAGCATGATAAGTGTAGAGGAAGAAAATGATTCAAAGGGGATTGGCATTAAAAACACCAGAAAGCGACTGGATTTGCTTTACAGGTCGAATTATGATTTATCAATAGCTGATGAAATGAATAGCTTTAAGGTGAAGCTAAAGATTGATACAGACAAGTTAATAGCACAACCAACTACAATTAATGAAGAAAATTAACTGCCTTATTGTAGATGATGAGTCAACTGCCAGAGAGATTCTAATTATGCATCTGGCTAAGCTGGATTATGTCAGTATAGTAGCTAATTGCAAAAGCGCTTTGGAGGCTATGAATGTCTTAAAAGAACAGTCCGTTGATTTGATTCTTCTGGATATAAATATGCCGGAAGTTAGTGGATTGAGCTTCAAGAAAATTATCGGAGATAGCACTAAAGTGATTTTTACCACGGCTCATAGAGAGTATGCTTTAGAAGGGTTTGAACTAGATGCGGTAGACTACTTACTTAAGCCCATAACCTTTGAGCGGCTGGCAAAAGCACTTGATAAGTATCAAAGTGTAGTAACTCAATCAGGTTTAATCAAAGGACATTGCTTTGTGAGGTCTGACAGGAAAATGGTCAGAATAGACTTTGATGAGATTCTCTATGTGGAAAGCTTTAGCGATTATGTGAAGATTCACTTGAACGAGAGGGTAGTAGTAACCCGTGAACTAATCAGTAAACTGGAGGAAACCCTTCCTTCCGATCACTTTTTAAGAATACACCGATCTTATATTGTGGCTATCGATCAAGTCAATGCATATACCAACGAATCGGTAGAAGTAGGAGATAAGCAATTGGTAATTAGCCGAAGTTATAAAGAGCAGGTGCTCAAAAGGCTTAATGATTAGACTTACTTTTTGATTTGTATTAATAAGAGGGGAGTTAATGGAGGAAATACCCAAAAATGGGTATTGATTGTATCTGTTTGTTTATGTAAATAGTACAAAGAGGGTTGAAAATATTGTGAGTACTAAAATATTGATCCTTTGATTAAATTAATGATTTCTAATATGAAAGATGAAGAAGATCAACTCGATGCCAATAGTAAAGAACAAATAAGGAAATATATGCTGAAGGTGGTTTTACCTGTAGGTATTATGGCTACAATCTTGTCCTATTTAGTAGGCGTTTTCACTACCGAATTAGCAGTGATTAAGAGCTATCATGAAGATATCCCAGGAGTTTACAATGATGCCTATAAAAACCTTGTCGAATCTTCAATCAATTTTGCAGGGTTGGAAAAAGAGCTTGAAGATATCAAAAAAGAGATGGAAAGTATTGAAGTTAGAATGGGGTTGACTAAAGTTGCTGAGAAATCCGATTCAATTATAAAAGAAGTTGCAGATTTGATAATGAAGAATGAAGGCCTAGTCAAAAAAATCACACCGCTTATTTTGGATTGGAAAAAGGTACCGGATGACATAGAGGACTTTGACCCGAAAAGGGAATATAAAATAGTCGTGAGTGATTACCCTTCTGGCGAGAGCAGTGTTTTCTATGCTACAAGAATATGGAAGAGTCAAATAATGGTTTCAATAGCCAATGATCATTATTTGCAGTTGAAAAGGGAGGAAAAAACAAGAATCGGAAGAATGAAGGATGGAGCAACTAATATAGGGGGGTTGGAACAGAAAAAAGTCGCAATCTATTTCAGGTGATGCTTAGTTACTACCAGAAAATATCACTGTCCAAAGCTTCTAGGCAGTCTTTTTGTAATGATAAGTATGAGTTTTAGATAGTCGGTTTTTCTTGGGTTTCCAACCTGTTCGGGAATAGTTGTGTCAATCAAATAAATAAACCGACTGACCCATGAAAACTCAAAAACTTTTACTGATTTCATTTTTTGCATTTTTTACGTTTCAACTTTCCGCTCAGATTTCCATAGGGCTTAAGACTGGCTATACCCGGGCCTGGGAGAAATACGATGTGGAAGTACCAGATGATGCCCGTATTCACGTTAGGGGATTTAATATTGCTGGAATGGTTTACCTCAAGGTCAATAACTATCTAAGTATTGGGGTTGAACCTGGCTATATTGAACGTGGTGCTGCGTGTGTCCCTGGCTGGAATTCTATTGATCCAGGTTTTAGAGGAGATACGGAACTGTTTTTAAAGTATGCTGAAATGCCAGTTATGGTAAAAAGCCAGTTGCCTTTATTTAATGGAAAGCTGGAGGTCTTTGGAAAAGCTGGTTATGGCATGGCCTATATGACCACTGCTTTTGAACAAACCACTGATTTGGATGGTATTCTGCCAGCTGTGCGTTCGAAAATCGATTTAAGTAATGATGACCGGTTGAATAGATTGGACCATGGCTTCTATAGCACTATTGGACTAAGCAAAAGTCTCGGGAAGGGGAAGATCTTTATAGAAACAGCTTATTACGGAAGTGTAAGAGATGCAGATAGAAACAACTTCTCCAAAAACAGAAATCTGAATTTCAATATTGGCTACTTGCTCGACTTGTAACAACAAGACTAATGTCTTTTCACATGTCATTGAACAGAAACTTTTCCCTTTGTTGGTGTTGTCACCAACAAACCAACTAGCTCTTTGGAGACAATACCAAAGAGAGGAAGGATGGAGGTTGCTTCGCTCTGCTCGCAAAGACGTACTATAGGCTTCAATGCAAGGAAGAACGACACCTTGAAGCTTTGGGCAGGCTCCTGCTTTTACCCAGAATCTTTGAAAGCTCTTAAACAAAAAAGCTCCACATTTCTGTGAAGCTTTTGTTGGTCTACTAGGGCTCGAACCTAGACTCTTCTGGACCAAAACCAGACGTGTTGCCAGTTACACCATAGACCATCCTGTAATTGGGAGTACAAAAGTAGTACTTGATGGTTTATTTGAAAACCTTTTTTGAAAAATTTTTAAAGAACTTTTTCTAGTCTTCTACCTTCCAGAATGCGATACCCCCAGCCTGTTTTCCAAGGTAAGCTGTGTCTACCAACTTAAGTGTCTTTAGATCAATTACATCCACCATTCCAGGGTCGTCTCCTTTGCCTTCAACGGACACAAATGCATATCTACTGTCAGAAGAAATGGCTACACCGTGTGTTACCTTTTGGCTGTTATCTATTCTTGCTACTTCCTTTCCAGTTTCCAAGTCCCAGATTCCAGTCTTGGCCGCAGTCTTGTAAGATACTACCATCATTTTACCATCAGGAGTAAGGTCAATGTTGTAAGGACCTTTATCAGTAATGAATTTACGTGTGGCTTTCCAGGTATCAGTGTCAATTTCCAATACCTCTGCAGAACCATTTCCAGCAACGTAAACAAGGTTTTTCGAAGGGTGTGGACTCACCCAGGTTGGCTTAAAAGCGGAGTGTTTCATACCGCCCATTTTGCTATGATCCATCTTACTATGGTCCATTTTTGAGTGGTCCATAGCATCATCCTTTTTCATGTCCATTTTAGAATGATCCATTTTGCTGTGGTCCATCTTACTATGATCCATTTTGGAATGATCTACCTCAGCTTTTACAGTCTTAGAAGCTGCATCAAGATCAAGTTTTCTGGCTACCTCCAGATTGAAGGCATCAATTTCAAATAGTTCTCCAGACATCATAGCTACGGAATAGTGCTTCAAACCATCGGCAGATAACCGGCTGCCGTGAGGCATAGCGCCTGTAGTAATCTGATCAAGCTCAGTCATGGTTTGCACATCTACGACTGAAACCGTACTAGGCACCATATCACCATGTAGGTTGAAGTTCACACAATAGAGTAAGCCTGTAACAGGAGAAATCTGCATAGAAGCAGGAAAGAGGCCTAGCTGTACAGAACCTACCAACTCATCTGTTCCAGTTTTGTACTTGTACAGTCTACCATAGGGGTTTCCATGGGCAAGACTCAGGTACCAATACTCACCTTTGGGTCCTACAGTAATTCCATGTGGCCCTTCAATTTCGGCAGGCCAAACGCCAACAGGAATATTCTTGATGGTTTCTGCTTTTTTGCCATCAAACTTTACAAGAGACACTTCGTCTTCAGACTCTGCGGTTACATAAACATAGTAGTCCTGAGCCTTCAGAGAGGCGGCTGTTAAGATAGCTAAGGCGATGAAAACTGTTTTTTTCATATTCTTTAAGATTAATAATTGGGTGAATAGGTGAAGAAGTAAAAAGTGATGTTCACAATTAACTTCCTCACTTCTTAACCCTTTTACTCTAATATCTTACTTGCTTTGAATTTTAGTTTCTTTTGGCTTTTCAGGCTCTAACTTTGCAGACCATAAACCACTATTCCAATCAGAATAGAAGATATGACCTTTATAAAGCTGAGCTCCCCATGTAAATGGTGCGTTGGCAGTATAGCCATTACCATCGTTAGGGATGATCCACGCAATCTCTCTGCCTTGCTTTCTCAGGTCACCCATTAGTTCACCACTAAGGTCAACTACACGCACACCACCATTGTAGAAAGCTACATAAAGAATGTCGTCTTCAATCCAGTAGTTATGAGAACCTGCATATGGTACTTCAAAACGTGCAATTTCCTCTGGGTTGTCCAAATCAGTGAAGTCAATAACATGAAGGTATCCACCAGCCATGTTTACACCACCTTTTCCAGTATTAAGTCCGTATGGGAATATCTCATCACCACCTATTACATAGAACTTACCTGTTTTACTTCTGTAAGGAAAAGCTGCATGGTTGGCATTGTTAGGGTAAGCGTAACTGGCAAATTGTTTTGGGTTCTTTACCGATCCACCAGCAATACCATTACCAACATCTACTAGTTGAACTCCATCAGACCAGTTAGAAGAGTAGGCAATACCATCAACCACCCAGACATCGTGAATAGAATGGCCCGGAGTATCCAGTTCAAATTTAGATACTGCATATGGGTTTTTAGGATCTTCAATGTTAATGATATAGTATTTCTGACCACCACTTAATGCGTAGACGTGATCTTCATAGATGAACACATTGTGCACTCCACCAGTCAGGTTTTCATCAAATCTGGAAATGATTTCTACGTCTCTAGGATTTTTTACATCAATGATTACCAAACCATTTTTACGGTTAGAAGCTCCTTCACGACTGATTACGCAAATGGTACCATCTTCAGAAATCTTAACATCATTTACCGTTCTCGCATCAACTTTTACGGAGTCAATTTTCGTAATATTAGCCGGGTCGGTTACATCCCAGAAGAATGCTGTACCATCGGCACCCCAGGTACCTGTTACCGCATAGTCTCTTCCATCAACTCCTTCCCAAACCCAGAAATCTGAAGTATGTCTGTCGTTTACAGAACCATGACCTACCATTTCAATTTTTCGAGTTACTTCTCTTGGAGAAATTTTTAAAGTCTTAGAAGCGGAAGCCACTCCACAAGAAGCCGTCACTGTATATGTTCCTGCTTCATCGGCCACAAAGCGACCGTCTTGTTTAATAAGACCTGAAGCACTCTGGCTTACATTGTCAGAAACACCATAGAAGGAATAGTAAATAGGAGCATCATCAACTGTTCTGCCTTTTGCGTCAAGGGCTTTTGCAGAAAAATGGAAAACATCACCAGTTCTGGCTTGATTTCCATCGGCTGTAAGTTCTATTCTTGTGATTGGATTTTTAACCACATTAAGATTAACAGTGTTAACTACACCTTCAATTTTTGCTGTAATAGATACTTTACCTGGCTTTACAGTATTGATAATTCCGAAGGAGTTGATCGTAGCAATACTCTCATTTTTAGAAGAGAATTCCACTTGTGCATTCTCTCTGGTAAGGCCTGCTTTATCAATTACTTCATATTTAAGTGTTATTGGTGTTCCTGCGTAAATTTTGTTTGGAATTGCATCAATTTTAATCTCCTGAATAGGAGGGAAGTTGACGGTTACTTTCAAGTCAGATCGCACACCTGCGGCTATAGCTATTACATCGAAAGAACCAGGTTTGAATGCTTTCATTACCAGATCAGCATCGATAGAAAGGCTTTTACGTGCTCTGGAAAACAGACGAACCGGAGTGTCCAGCTTTTTCCCGTCTTTTTCTACATAAGCTGTGATTTTTTTAGATTCACCAACCTCTAAAACGATGTTTTCAGGTTCGATGACAATTTTCTGTGCAAAGATGGATGCTGGCAGTGTAAACAGTAAAGCCAGCACAATAGTGCGAATTGATTTCATGACAGTTGTTTATAGTATTTGGAATTTGGAATGTACTCAATCCAAATAAGGTAAACAACAAGAGCTTATATGTGTGGTTGAGCGACTTAGTTTGTCATTTCCATCAATGGTAAGAAGCGCCCTTCAGGCTTTCCTGCTACTTGTTTAATAGTTTCGAAACCAAATTTTTGATAAAAACCTAGAGCATTAGGATCAGATAATACCTGAAATTTATACCCTTTAAATTCAGGCTTACTTAAAACCTCCGTAAGCATCCTTTTTCCATATCCTTTACCAATACAATCAGGGTTTATCCAACAGTGCTCTATTTCGAAGTATGTATCATGATTGATGATAATGCAGAACCCTTCTGTTTTATCATCAATGTTGAGTAAGAAACAAATGTGCTGATTGATGAAGTCTGAGGTTATGATCAGGTCATCCTTCCATAGAGCGATCCATTCTTCAGGATAATTCCAGAAAGACTTAGCTTTTAGGGCAATAGATGAAAGCAAAAAGGCATCTTCTTCTGATGCCTTAGTTAATCTAACAATTTTCAAGCTTAGAATTTCATTCGTTTAAGATGCTTAATACTGGTTTTTAAACTCTCCACAGAGTTTACTGCAAAGTTTCTGTCTTGTTCTACAAAGAAGTAGCGCATAGAAGATTCTTGTTGGTGCCTGAAGAGCTGTTGCCAGTCAATAATACCGTTGCCAACTTCAGTCATTGGTTTACCTTGATCCAGAGAGAGGTCTTTTACATGCCATAGCGGAAACCTGCCTTTATTTTCTCTGATAAGATTTAGTGGATCCTGACCTGCATAACGTGTCCAGTAAATATCCAATTCCATTTTCACATAGAATGGATCTGTTTCCAAAAGAATATCATAAGGAATCTGTCTCTGAATAGGTTCAAACTCAAAAGCATGATTATGATAGGCAAAGGTTAGTCCTGATTTCTGACTCATTTCACCACATTTCTGACATAGTGCTGCTACAGCTTTGTACTGATCAATTGTTTGCCTGTCGGATTCAATTAGGTAAGGGCAAACTATGTATTCGGCACCCAGTTCAGCAGCATCATCTATTGCTCTTTGGAACTCATGCCTCATTGTACCTGATACCTTTTTATTGGCATCTCCAATATTAACATGAATACTTTTTACCTTAATTTTCGATTTGCTGAAAATCTTTTTAGCCTCGCTGATCGACTTGCCAAGTACTTTTCCATCCTGAAAGTCGAAAAGCTCCATATAACTATAACCAGCTTTTTTGAGTGACTTTAAGGTACCCGCCATATCTTTATATATCACATCTCTTACAGTATAAGCCTGAAAGCCAAAAGATCTGACAATTTCTTCTTCTATTGATTTGGCAAAAAGAGAAGAGGAGGCCATTAGCCCTGCGGTTGCTAAACTAGTTTTTTGGATAAAATCCCTGCGTTTCATGTATTGTAATTTTGTATGAAAACTAATAAAAAAGAGTCAATCAAACTATTGATCTCTGGTGATGGGTTGAAGAGTTCAATAAATATGCCATTGAACAATTAAACAACGTGCAATACTTGCTTGGAAACAGTTTAGCTCGAAAATAAATTGATGATAAAAACAAACGCCTCAAGAGTAAGGCTTGAGGCGTTTAGTATTACATTTTTTCGTACATGTCGCGAAGTTTGGCTCGCGTAATAGTGTCACGCCAGTTGCTTCCCAGTGCATTTTCCCAAAGTGGCTCAAGGAATAGGGCCACATCAATCATTTTTTCGAATTGATCATCGGATAATCCAGCACAGATTCCTTTTGGTATATGAATCTGATGCTTATCAACCATAGCTTTGAACTTTTCAACGCCTTCAGGATAGAACTCCTCGAGCTGATCGAAGACTATACAGTTACCTATTCCATGTTTGGTGCCTAACAGAAAACTAAGTCCGTAAGAAACAGCATGGGCCACACCAACCTGCGAATAAGCAATGGACATTCCTCCATGATAGGAGGCCATCATTAGTTTGTCATCAGAATCATCGTCCCAGACATCTTTCTCAAGAAAAACTTCTTCGCAAAGCTCCATGGCCATTTCACCATATGATTGAGAGAAAGTGTTAAGGTAAGTACCTGTCAGAGATTCTACGCAATGTATATAACAATCCATTCCTGTATAGAATCGCTGGTTTTTTGGTGCATTCTTAATTAGTTCAGGGTCTAATACTATCTGGTCGAACGGGGTGTAATCTGAATTCATACCCAGTTTACGCTCAGGTCCGGTTAATACTGTAGTTCTTGAAACCTCGGCTCCAGTTCCTGAAAGCGTGGGAATACCAACATGATATGCTCCAGGAACTTTGACAAGATCCCAACCTTGATAATCGGCTGAAGAGCCTGGGTTAGTCATCATTAAGGCCACAGCTTTCGCTAAATCCAGCATGCTACCACCACCAATACCAACAATGCCTGATACTGAACCAAACTCATCTTTTAACTCTTGTGCGATTCGGTCTACTTGTTTGGTTTTTGGTTCATCATCTGCACTGGCAAAAACAATTTTGTCTTTCCCTGACAAAGGAATTCTTGAAATCAGAGACTCTCTTTCCTTGAAGATGTCGTCCACCAAAAAAATGAAAGGAGTATCTCCTTTTCTTTGAGGTGCTAATATTTCTGCTGTTTGGTTAAAAGATCCTCGGCCATAAACGACCATTTTAACCATTGGGAAATTTTTAAATGCTGTCATTAGTCTTCTTCAATAAATGCTTTTGCGTTTTCTAAATCTTCAGGCGTATCTATTTCTATACCCATATACCCTGTTTCAACCATCTTGATTTTTTTTCCTGTTTCAAGATACCTCAGGCATTCTATTTTCTCGGTGTCTTCTAAAATAGTCATTGGTGTGTGATAGAAATCCAGTAATGCTTGCTTTCTAAAAGCGTAGACACCGATGTGCTCAAAATATTTGGTATTGGCTGCCTTGTTTCTAGGGTAGGGAATAGGTGATCTTGAGAAGAACATGGCATAGTTGTTCTGATCTACCACCACTTTTACATAATTAGGGTCTTCAATTAGGTTCACTTTTGTCAATACTTGCATAAGCGATGCTAGGTCTATCTGTTCAGCATCTTCCTGATTGAAAACAGCTAGTAATTTTTCCAGTGGTTCCTTTTTGGTAAAGGGCTCATCACCCTGCACATTAACAATAATGTCTGCCTCAATTTGTTCGGCAGCTTCGGCTATGCGATCGCTTCCACACTCATGTTCTTTTTGACTTTTTATAGCTTGTCCACCGTGCTCAACAATCTCGTTGAAAATAATATCTGAATCTGTTACAACATATGTTTCGGCAAAAAGACCAGTCTTGATCACAGATTCATAGGTTCTGAGAATTACTGATTTACTCCCAAGCTTAGCCATCAGCTTCCCAGGGAATCTTGTGGCATCATATCTGGCAGGAATGAGTGCTACAGCTTTCATGCAAGAACAGATTTAATGGTTTCTGCCATTTTTGCAGCTCTTTCCTGAGCCTGTTCTTCAGTCCAGTTCAGGTTGATCAAAGAAGAAATGGTTCTACCCATAATGGCATCAGATTTATGGAAATTTTCAAAATCCATTTTCCCAATAGCATCTACAAGCCCTGGATTTAGCGGAAACAATGAAGTAGCGTTCTTCAAATGCTCCCATTTTTTAATGTAGTGCCAGTTGTTGTCGTACCAATAGAAATTACCGCCCAGCCCATTTTCTAATAATGCTTTATGTGCAGTTCTTGTAAGCTCTTCTGTAGGAAGGAAAAATGATAGGAAGGAAGCATTATCTCCCTCAGGATCCGGAATTCTTCTAAATGTTATTCCTTCAACAGTATTCAAAGCGGACTTAATGATTGCATTGTGTTTTTTCTGAGTAGCCAGTATTTGGTCAAGCTTTTTGATCTGTCCCAAACCTACAGCGGCATGTAATTCTGATATCCTGAAGTTATATCCTAGAAATGGGTGTGCTTCGGCACCACGGTCATTCCCGATGTGATCGTGACCATGATCTGTATAGTGGTCGGCATTGGTGTGATAGATTTCGGTGTTAGTAAGAAATGCACCACCTTCGCCACAGGTAATCGTTTTTACAAAGTCAAATGAGAAGGTACCTCCATGTCCGATAGTGCCCAGTTTTTTCCCTTTAAACGAACCACCAATGGCCTGACAGGCATCTTCTAACAGAAGCAGGTCGTGTTTGTCGCATATTGCCTTGATCTCATCTATTTGAGCCATGGAGCCACACATGTGAACAGGCATTACCATTTTGGTTTTAGGAGTAATGGCAGCTTCAACTGCAGAAGGACTGAGGCAAAGTGTGTCATCAATATCTACCAAAACAGGAGTGGCTCCTGCAGCTACGATAGCCTCGAAACTAGCAACAAATGTAAATGTTGGCATTATTACTTCATCACCAGCGCCAATCCCCATAACGGCCATGGCCGTACTAAGGGCAGTTGTTCCACTAGATGTCAATTGCGCATGATTCACATTAAAGACTTCTGTAATCGCTTTTTCTAGTTCTTTGGCTTTCCAATGTCCGTTACGCATATGGTCAAAACCATATCGCATCAGTATACCTGATTCCAGTACATCATTTACCTCTTTTCTTTCTTCTTCTCCGAAAATTTCAAATCCTGGCATAGGGAAGGGCTTTAGCTGTTTTGCCAAAAATAGATAGAAAAGCTGATGTCTCATAGAGACAATAATTAATTAAATCCCATAATGGGATATGTATTCTAAGAATGGCACGAATTTAAGTTTTTGGCATACTTCTGTTTATGATTAAACAATTGATAATCAATATGTTATGTATTTATCCTTTTTTGGCAAGACGCTTGTAATATAGGTTGTACAGGTTAAGCAATAAACTAGAGAAGTTGGAAAGTGAAGTTGATGGTTATTTATCTATTTGGTTGAGGTGAATCCCGAAAAATACGTTTTCGGGATTCTTTTTTAGCAACAAATCTAAATCAGACATATATAAAAAGGGCCACTCATTTGAGTGGCCCTTTTGCTTATACTTTTGTTCAAGCCTATTGAGTAGTAATCACTCCTCTAAGAGCAAGTACATTGACAGCAGGGATGGTTGACCCTTTGTTGGCGTTTAATGCCTCAATAATCAAGTTAGCCACTATTCCATAGCCTCTAGGGTTGAGATGAACACCATCGGTAGAGAAAACACCATTAGGACTAAAATCAGGTGCAAGGTTTGTTCCACCAACCCTAATTCCCAAAGTGCCATCAGCTTTTGCAGCAGCAGCTTCTCCCATAGCAGCGAGTACAGCATTACCGCCTCGACTAGGGTCAATTAGAAATCTTGCTGCATCAGCACTTAATCCGAACAGATCAACTAAGGTAGGTTGAACATCTACTAGTGTAATTACTTCTGAACCTGCGGCCTGATTAATTCCAGCTACAACAGCTGCTATTGTGGCGTTGTATGTAGCTCTGGTTCCAACAACAGTAGCCACTTCCGATTTGGAAAGAATCAAGTTGTCAGGAGCAGGGTAACTTACTCCAATAATAAGATTGGCTTGAGGAACTCCACCAACAACTAAAGGTTGACCAAGTTGAGTAGCCGAGCTCAATGTAGGAAGGTCATCGGCTGTAGCAGGTCTGGATTTCCTGAATGGTTCTAGCTGTGCTCTTTGTGCCGCAGTTATCGCATTAGCTCCGACAAGCACATCGAATAAAGGACCTATGTCAGTTAGTGCATCATCATGCATAAGGATTGGGTTAGCCCCAAGTGCATAAGATACTTTCCTTGCATTGGCATCTGCCGCGCTTAATAGTTGAAACTGAGCCAAACCATCCAATGCAGCATTTAGCCCTGCAAAACCAGCGTTTAACTGATCAACTGTAGCTTGATCGGTCATCGGTATTGAATTATATGGTACAGCTCTGAAGAAAGGAATAACCACCATAGGAGGGAGGGTCATTACGACACCTTGAGCTCCAGTTTGTGTCAAAGCTCCCAAAGATTGAGTCAGTGCCGCTTGGAAATCAGTCTGGCTTGTAATTGTACTTGCATCAACGCCACCCGAGGTGGCATACCCTAGAATGTCATTGTTTCCTAACCAATAACTAAAGAAAGTAGGAGTAGCAGCTAGTGCATCGCCTAAAACGGTGCTGGTGCCAGGAGCACTTGCAAATCTGGCATATAAGCCATTTCTACCTGCCAATCCTGGGTCAGCAATATCAACTACTTTCATTCCGGGAACTCCGAAATTGTTCAGAGCAGATTTATCACCTGGAAAAGCAGTAACATCTTCACCTACGGTTGGTACTGGTCTTAATAGGCTCAAGCTCAATTCAAATCTACCGAAAAAGCCTCCGGCAGGGTTAACGCCCGACCTTCCGTTTGCCGAATTGATATCTGGTTGATTGAATGTACCACCTCCAACACCACTAATCTGGAGCTGTTGTGCCAGAAGGTTAGGGAAGGAGTTGTTTTGACCATCAGTATAAAGTGCTCCGTCTTGAAATCCAGCTGTCAAAGAGTTTCCGATGGAAACATATTTACTAAAGTTCAATGAACCTGGAGTTCCTGTTACCTCACCTGGAAGCGGATTGTCATCCTTTTGTTGTTGCACAAGTACATCTTCTTCATCACATGACTGAATGAAGAATGTAAGTGCTAAGGTTGCGAATAAATATATCTTTAGTTTTTTCATTTTCATTCAGAGTTTTACTTGAAGAATTCATCAAAGGTGATCTGTATGTAGTAGATGCCTCCAACACTTGGATTACCAAATGAAGTAGTGTATCGATCGTTGAGTAAGTTACTTGCGCCAAGTTTAATCACAGATTTCCACTCAGGTACTTTATAGCTTACCTGAGCATCTAATGAGCCATAATCAGGAATAACACCTACTCCGAAAGAAGATTCCCAAAGGAATGCCTGTTGCCACCTGTAATTGATATTGAAGCCAATTCTATCGGTTACTTTTCTGTTTCCAAACTTGACATTGAAACGGTACTTAGGCGTATTGTAACTAGCTCTAAAGCCTTGTGCTAGTAAATCATCTTGAGAGATCAGTTCATTATAGGCTACATTACCACCCACAAAATATCCACCATCTAGCGTATAGTCTAACTGAACAGCCCATCCCTGTGCCTTCACCTCTCCATCGGCATTAATATCAAAACCATATCGTTGAGTAGGTACTGTGCCATTCACGATTGCATCTCTTTGTGCTTGCGTACCAGAGTTAGGGTTGGCTCCTGTCAATCCATTAGGTATGGCTTGAGTGAAGTCAATCTCGGCAATGAAATCTTTATAAACACTGTGGTAGTAATAGGCATCAACCAAAAGTCTTCCATCCATGAAGAGTCCTTTATAACCAACCTCAAAAGTGTTTACCTTTTCAGTTTTGAAATCCTGATTGATTCTTGTTTCTGCTTGCAGTAGGGCAGAGTTTCCTGCAGCTACAGCTGCATTGACACTTGAAGTAGTATAAACCTGATTGGTTAAAAAGTTGTATCTATCTACTAGTAGGTCATTACTTCCTATCAGTCTTCTGGTCACCACATCTAGGTCGATGAACTGATCCTGAGTAGTTGGAATTCGGAAACCTCTCTGGAATGAGCCTCTAATGTTATGGTTGCTAGCTATTGTACCAACTGCTGAAATTCTTGGAGAAACCTGACCTTTAAAGAACTCATTTTTGTCATATCTTAAAGATCCCTGAATTTTCAAGTTGTCATCAATAAACCTTTTAGTTACCTGAGTATAGGCACCCCACTCATTGAATCCAATCTCATCACCAGCATTGTCAAGGGCAAACAAGGTTCCTTCAGAATTAAGACTATATCTTCTCCAGTTTGCACCAACAACTACCTCTGCCCAGTCGATTCTCTCTGATAAATCCCAGCTGCCTTCAGCATGCCATAACTTTGACTTGTCGAGGAATTTTGCTCCACCATCTGCAATGGATAGTGCTCTGAACTGATCCGTCAGTGCGTTAAACTGCGCTGATCCCGGCTGTGGTTGAGCGGCATTAGCTATGGTTCTTGCTGCTGCATGAGATGCATCAATTCCGGCTCCGTTTAACCTTGCGCCTGCGAACCCTAGAAGGTAAGGTTCCAAATAGGTAGATTGGTTGATTAGGGATGCTAAAGTGTTCGCTGCATAACTGTCACCTGAGTTTTCCTGAGTTGTATAGGCTCTTAAATAAAACTCTGAACCTTTCAATTCAACTTTGGCAGTTGAAATAGTAAAGTTGTCAAGAACAAATCGATCATTAGCAGTATATACTGTGCTACCTGAACCATAATTGAACTGACCAAATAGTTCCAAATTGTCATTTAGCCTGTAATGAAGTGCACCTCCAATTTTTACGCTCTCTGTAGTATTGTTTACAAAAGAGGCTTCAGAAAAGCCAGTGGGAGTAAAAAAACCATCTAGCCCATCAGGGATCAATGTTCTGATAGCTGGCAAAGTTGTATTTCCTCCTGCAATGGCGATGTCTGCTATTCTTCCTACAGTAATGCCAAAGTCGCCATAGGTATTTACACCATCATATAGTCTGTTATCACCCCTAGAAGTAGCACCACGCTCTACAACACCGGCAGTGGCTTGTCCTTGATCTCTAGTGTCGGTACCAATGAAGTCATTAGCAACCAAATAAGAACCAGTAACTTTAAATGCCAGTTTGTTGTTGAAAGATTTTGCCCATCTGAAGCCATAATCCTGATAGAGTTCTCCACTTTCTTCAAGTCTGCCGGTGACATTTGATTCTACGCTATTAATTCCTGTTTTGGCATAGGCACTGAAACCTTGATACTCAAACGGGTTTTTTGACTTTAATATTAAAATACCATTGATTGCATTTGGTCCATATAGTGCTGAGGCAGCACCTGGTATCAATTCAGCTGACTCTAAATCAAGGTCATTAATACCTACAATGTTACCAACTGCGAAATTCAGACCAGGTGCCTGATTGTCAATTCCATCAATAAGTTGAACAAATCTTGTGTTACCATTAGCTCCAAATCCGCGTGTATTTATAGACTTAAATGTTAAACTCTGTGTACTGAAGTCAACCCCTTTTAATGATGCCAGCCCTTCATAGAAGGAGGGAGCAGGAGTGTTTTGAATATCGAGAATGTCGAGTTTTTCAATAGAAACTGGCGAGGTGAGTATGTTTTCCTGAACTCTGGAAGCCGATACTACTACTTCTTGTCCCAAAATGGATTCTTCCAGGCGAACTTCCAGTCCGGTAACCTTACTTTGATTAATTTCTATCTCCTGTGCAATGTAACCTACATAGGAAAAAACCAAAGTCACAGGTGCACTGTCATTGATTTCCAACGAAAATGTACCATCGGGTTCGGTGATCGTTCCAATCACTTTACCCTTAACCCGAATATTAACCCCGGGAAGGCTTTCTCCTGTAGTATCTTCAACTACAGAGCCTGAGACAGACACTTGTGCTTGTGCTGAAAACGTAGTCGTTTGTAAGGCTAGAAGCACCAGTGTTATACAAGTAAAAATTCTCTTCAAATTCATCATCATTTAGAGTTTTGAAACATATAAAGTTTGGCTCACCTAGGTATTTATGGCAATAAAACATAGGCGTATCTTCAAAAATAAAAGGTTTTTGGCAAGAATGAAGGGATTTTCCGAAAAATGTTCGTCATGCATAACATTTTTTTTGAAGAAAAATTTCTACCCTAATTGACTGAATTTTACCCTGCGAACAGGTAGGTTCTTAGATTATTTCTGTTGATTATTTTTATTTTCCTCTTCGAGGTGCTTAACCATCTTGTCGCAGAGGCGGTTCATTGCAGAAGACATGAATTCATCTCCTGTGGAGTTCATAACACTTTGAGCAAGTCCACCAAGGCAATCTACATAAAACCGCTTCATCTCATCAATAGGCATCTCCTTATTCCAAAGGTCTATGCGTAGCGTGCTAAGGTTATTATGATCCCATATAGAAAGACTGAAAGATTTGGTTTCCTCTTCACCTTCTCCGCTCTTATCAGTTGCATCCCAATAGATTTTTTCTGGAATGTTCTCTTCGTCTAACTCTACTCTGAGGTTGATTTGTGATTCTTTCATACCCTGTTTTTAGTGCTGCAAATATAGCTGTTATTGGAAACTCAACTGTATCTAGTCGAGCTTCATTTCTGGTATTTCTCCTTCCACCACTAATTTGCCTGCCGTTGCTGCTTTAATTTCGTCTACCGATACTCCTGGCGCTCTTTCCAGAAGTTTAAAACCTCCTTCGGGAAGTATATCCAGAACAGCCATGTTAGTGACTACCTTCTTAACGCAATTAAGTCCTGTGATTGGAAGAGAACAAGATTTTAGCAGCTTGGAGTCTCCAGAACGACTGCAATGTTGCATGGCAACGATAATGTTGTCAGCAGAAGCTACGAGGTCCATTGCACCTCCCATACCTTTAACCATTTTACCAGGAATCTTCCAATTGGCAATATTTCCATTTTCAGAAACCTCCATTGCTCCTAAAATAGTTAGGTCTACATGACCTCCTCTGATCATTTCAAAGCTTTCTGAAGAACTGAAGAGGGAAGAACCTGGCAACGTTGTAACAGTTTGTTTTCCGGCATTAATCAAGTCTGCATCAACTTGCTCTTCTTCAGGGAAGGGGCCTATTCCCAGTAATCCATTCTCAGATTGAAGAACTACATTTATATTTTCGGGAATGAAGTTGGCTACCAATGTAGGAATTCCTATACCTAAGTTGATGTAGGTACCATCTTGAACTTCTTGTGCTATTCGTTTTGCGATTCCGATTTTATCTAACATGCTAGGTCAATTTGGAAATGAGTTGATTTGAGAATTTGATAATAGGTTAATCAATGAATTTTCAAATCATTTAATTCTCGTTGTTCGTTGTTCAATTCTTTTTTCATAACCCTCACCCTGAAATATTCGCTGTACATAAATACCTGGTGTATGTACTTGATTTGGGTCTAATTCACCAACTTCAACCAGTTCTTCCACTTCGGCTATGGTAATTTTTCCAGCCATAGCCATCATGGGGTTGAAGTTTCTGGCGGTGCCCTTAAAAACCAGATTACCGGACTTATCACCTTTCCAGGCTTTGACTAACGCAAAATCAGCCCTTAACCAACTTTCTAACAAGTGCATTTTTCCATCAAACGCTCTTACTTCCTTGCCTTCAGCTACTTCTGTACCATAGCCTGCAGGGGTAAAGAAGGCAGGTATTCCTGCTCCTCCAGCGCGTACGCGTTCTGCAAGTGTTCCCTGGGGTATTAGGTCTACTTCAAGTTCACCGGTAAGTAATTGTCTTTCGAATTCAGCATTCTCTCCAACGTATGAAGAAATCATCTTCTTGACCTGTCTGGTTTTCAGCATCAACCCAATTCCAAAGTCATCGACACCAGCATTGTTCGAAATACAGGTAAGGCCAGTGGTGCCTTTTCTAACCAAGGCTGCGATACAGTTTTCTGGTATACCACACAAACCAAAGCCTCCTAACATCAAAGTAGAATTGTCAGCAATATCATGAATGGCTTCATCTGCATTGCTTACTTCTTTATTGATCATTGTAGTTTCTTTAGAGTTTACTTAAACGGTTTCTAACGGCTTTTTCATCTTCTTTTAACTGAAGTTTTAAACCGTCCAGTGAATCAAACTTGATTTCATCTCTTATTCGATCGATAAATTCAATGCTGATTTCACTATCATAAATATCTTGATTAAAGTCGAAAATGTTCACTTCAATGGTTCTGTTTTGTCCCCCGACAGTTGGTCTATTGCCAATATTAAGCATGCCATTATACTTACGATATTTATTACAGACTTTCACAGCATAAATGCCATCGGCTGGAATTAATTTATAGCCTTCTTTTACTTTTATGTTGGCTGTTGGGTAACCAATTGACCTTCCAAGTTTGTCTCCTTCTACAACCTTACCCGCAACGCTATAGCTTCTTCCCAAATAAGTATTGGCTGTTGAGATGTCTCCATCCTCAAGAGCTCTTCTTATCTTTGTCGAACTGATACCTATTTCATCTATATCCTGTCTTGGAATCTCTTCTACTTCATAATCATACTTTGGTGCAAAAGATCTTAGTTCGTCTAAACCACCACTACGGTTTTTGCCAAATCTGTGATCGTAGCCTATGATAATCTTTTTTGCTCCGATACGCTCGGTCAAAATAATTCTGATGTACTCTTCTGGTGATAGTTCGGCAAACTCCTTTGTAAACGGAACTTTGACTAAGTGATCAATACCGTATTGTTCTAGCAAATTGGCTTTTTCCGGGAAAGTAGAAAGTAGTAGCAGAGAATCATCAGAAGTGTTTAATACCAGGCGGGGGTGAGGCCAATAAGTAATCAGAACAGTTTGTCCATTAATTTTATTTGCCTCATCTCTAAGTTTACCTAGTATTTTCTGGTGTCCAACATGCACACCATCAAATGTGCCTGAGGTAACAACGGCATTTTTAATGTCTTTGATTGTTTCTGTGCCTAGGTGAATTTTCATTGCCTATGGAAGATCTTTTATTAATGTAATCAGGTCGTCAAGCTTATAAGCATTGTCAACACTAAAATCACCTATTCTAGTTCGTCTAAGTGCACTTAAATGTGCGCCAACTCCTAATTTTGTACCGAAATCATTGGCTAAACTTCGAATGTATGTCCCTTTGGAACAAACTACTCTAAAATGGAGGTTAGGAGAATCTACATTTGTAATCTCAAATTCAGAAATGGTGACCTTCCTTGACTTAACCTCAACGGTTTCTCCTTTTCTGGCATGCTCATAGAGTCTTTTGCCTCCAACCTTGATAGCAGAATGCATAGGAGGGATTTGCTCTATCTGACCCATAAAACCAGCTCTGACTTCATCTATATCTTTTAAGGTGATATGACTGATGTCCTTTGCTTCACTGACTTCGCTTTCCAGGTCATAAGTGGGGGTAGTCTGCCCGATGGTGATTATACCGGTGTATTCTTTTTCTTCTGCCATCAGGCTTTCTATGGTTTTGGTTTTTTTGCCAGTGCATAGAATAAGCAATCCTGTAGCTAAAGGGTCTAAAGTGCCGGCATGTCCAACTTTCTTAATCTTGATAGCGTTTCTGACTTTTTTCACTACATCAAAAGATGTCCATTCCAGTGGCTTATCAATTAACAGTACCTGGCCTGCAGTAAAACTTTCCTGTTTTGGGAGTTTTGGGTCTAATTGTAGCATCTAAACTAATGTATATATGATGGCAGCTATGCCGACAATATAACAGTAGAAGGAGAAGTATTTAAGCTGACTTCTTTTCACTAGACTTATCATCCATTTACAAGCTATGATTCCTGCCAAAAATGCTGCTAGAAAGCCTGCAATTAAAAGAGATGTTTTTGTTTCTGCAGCCATCAAATCACCGCTGAGGATATCCTTTGCCATTTTTCCAAGAATCAAAGGGACAACCATAAGAAAAGAGAATTTTGCAGCTTTTTGTCTGTCTATGCCTAGTAGAACAGATGTTGATATGGTAGCACCGGATCTGGAAACACCGGGTAGAATAGCAATGGCTTGAGAAATACCTATGATGATAGCATTTGAAGTAGAAACGCTTTTGGAGGTGTTTTTTGCTTTATCGGCTAAAAAGAGAAGGGTTCCTGTAACCAATAGCATTAAGCCAACTAGTAATATCTGCCCACCAAAAAGCTGTTCTATTTCCTCTTCGAACAAAACACCTACAATGGCAGCAGGAAACATGGATAGAACTATTTTCAAAGAGTACTTGAACTGTTCATTGTTTTTGAATTGAAACAATCCAGCCAATAATTCTGCTATGTCTTTTCTGAAAATAACTATGGTACTGAGTGCTGTTGCCGCATGGAGCACAACTGTCATCAAAAGACTTTCCTGAGGGACGCTGTTATCACCAAGAATGGCTTTGGTAAGCTCTAAATGGCCACTACTACTTACGGGTAAAAATTCTGTAAGTCCCTGAACGATTCCAAGGACAATTGCTTCGATTAAGCTCATTTAAACTACTTCTGTTTTTTGAAGATGGCGAAGAACTCAATGATAAACCCTGCTACTATTACGATTGGGCCAAGAGTAAGTCCAAGAAAACCTTGTCCGTGTGGTGTTTTATCCAATGACATAATAATAAACCCTAGTAACAGAACACCCAATCCAATGAGCATCCATTTGTAGTTTTCTTTGCCAAAGGCAAAATTGTTTTTCTTCTCTGTCATATTTAATAGAGTTCGTCTAAGGACATTTTTAAATACTTGTTCATTGCCCTTAAAGTGCTAAAATAGGCAATTATTGCACCTAGAACCACTAATAGGCCATAAAGTGCAAAAAACAACTCTCTCTGCTGAAGTTGTGCTAATCCATCGACCTTCTCATTGGCAAAGAGGAGTAACCCATATAGCAGTCCAGAGGCAATCAAACCGGCTAATGCACCATGCAATAATGACCTTTTCAAAAACGGTCCTCTGATAAAACTGCTCTTAGCGCCTACAAGCTGCATGCTTCGGATTAAAAAGCGCTGAGAGAACAAGGCTAGCTTGATGGAATTATTGATGAGCAGCAAGACAATGATAATGAGTACTGCGGCAATTCCGATTAGTAGTACACTTAGCTTAGTAGAGTTGTCATTGATGGAATCAGCAAAATTCTCTACATAGGTCACCTCAAAAACGCCACTTATATTTTCAATTTGAGACTGGATTGATTTGAGTTGCTCGTTGCTTTGAAAGGCTTCATTGATTTTGATGGTCAAAGCATCTTTTAATGGATTATCTCCTAAAAACTCGGAGAAGTCTTCACCCGTATCAGCAATAAATTTTTGAGCTGCTTCTTCTTTAGATACAAATACAATTTCTGCTTTGCCATCGGTGTTGAGGATGTAATCGCTGGAGGCAATTTCGTTCTCTATTCTACTTCTCTGATTTTCCGAAATATTCTTATTCAGAAATACCTGAAGCTCAATGTTCTGTTTGATTTCAGATGTGAGCTTGTTTGAGAGGAGAAGAAGTGCACCAAAAAGACCAATGACAAGTAGTGCCAATGTTGCACTGAAAACGACACTTACATATTGGTAAGAGCCAAGTTTTTTCTTGCGTTTATATTTTCTGGGGTCTTTCGCCAAGCCTTGGAATTTCGATCAAAAATAGTAATTAATTCAAAAGGTAAACTTCGGTTTCTGGTTAATATTATTTAAGCTTAGTTTATTTTAATCACCTTGTTTTCAGCAATGACAAATACCTCATCTGTTTTTTTGATATTGATCTTGGCTGTTCCGGTAAAATTTCCAAATGCAGGAAGTATGGCATTTCCCTTACCAAAATAATAGCAAGGTACCCTTACACTTTGCTTTGCCTTTCCTTTTAACCTAACCGCTGGGTGAATATGACCAGCAATATTGTATAGAGAACTATCTTCAGGAATGTGTGTGAAATTGAAAGGAGAGATGTCCAGTTTTTCCACAACTGTTAGGTTGGAAATATGGTAATCTTGTGCCCCTAAAACATCATGATTACCCAGCACTAGTTTAAAAGAAAGTTCTGCTTTTGACTTCAACCATCTTTTAAAAATCTCCCAGCCTTGATTGTGGTCGCTATGGAATAAATCTCCCAAAAAGATCACTTCTTCCGGCTTATGCCTTTGAATAAGCTTTTCTAATGTTAAAATGTCTTTGGAATGAATGAGATCGGAAACAGGTATTCCCGATTTTCTAAAATGCCCTGCTTTACCTAAATGGAGATCGGCAATAATGAGTAAGGCTTTTTCTTTCCAGAAAATTGCTTTTTCAGGTAAGAGGTACAGTGTTTGCTCTAAAAAATTGTGTTTTATCATTCCAACAATTCTGGCTTATAGGCGTTAATTCTGCATTGGTTTAGACAAGATTCAAATATAAGTTAACAACGCGATGAAATTTTATGCCCTGCTATTCCTTTTTAATTCATTTCTATTTAGTGGTTCAACAGCAAATGGAGGAGATGAGGTGCTAGGAGTATGGTTGACAGATGACGGTAGAGCAAAAATCCAGGTCTATAAAGATAAAGGCAGGTACTTCGGTAAGATAGTCTGGTTGAAAGCACCCAATGGAAAAGACGGTAAACCGGTGAGAGATGTGAATAATCCCAAAGATGAGTTTAAGAAAAGGCCAGTACTAGGGATTAATTTGGTTAAGAACTTCAGGTTCAAAAATGGAAAATGGGAAGGGGGTGAAATCTACGACCCTGATAATGGAAAAACATATTCTTGTCATATGAAACTCAAGAAAGGGAAATTAGAGGTGCGGGGATACATTGGAGTTTCTCTTTTTGGCAGAACAGTGGTTTGGACACGTACTGAGTAAATACTTAATTGTTCTTCAAGGCTTCAACGGGATTCGTTCGAGCAGATTTTAGGGATTGAAATGATATTGTTCCCCAGGCGACCACTAATGCAGAGATTCCTGCCAGAACAAACACCCATAGATTGATAGGCGTTCTGTATGCAAAATCAGAAAGCCAACCCTGAACAAGGTAATAGGCCAATGGGGTAGCGATTAATAGAGAGATAGTAACAAGCTTTGTAAACTCTGTGGAGAATAGAAGGACCAAATGAAGCGCTTTTGCCCCTAAAACCTTTCTGATTCCCAGTTCCTTTGTCCTTTGTTCCGCAGAAAAAGCGGCTAACCCAAACAATCCGAGACATGCAATTACTAATGCCATAACTGTGAATATATTGAGTACCTGACCCATTTTTTGTTCATTTCTGAAGCTGTGTTCAAAAGTTTGGTCCATGAAACTATATTCGAAAGGAAATGAGTCATCTAATTGATGGAGATCTGATTCGATGCTTTCTATTAGATGTTTAAGGTCTTTTCCGGATTTAACCGCTTCATAGTTGAGTCTTAGTGACAGAAAGGATGGGCTTGTTCCGCTATCTGGTAGAAAAGGATTGTCTATATGATAGATGATTAATGGAAGGACTTCGTTTTTAAGACTGTTGTAATGGAAATTATCTACAATACCTATTACCTCAAATTTATGATTCCCTCGAGTAACAAACTTACCAATTGAGCTCTCTAAACTGTTGTCCTGAGTAACAATGCCCAGTGCTTTTACGGCAGCGGCATTTAACACTACAGCAGATGACTGGTCGGTGGATATGGTATTGCTAAAATTTCTGCCAGCCAGCCAGTTTAAGTCAAGTAATTTGAGGTAATCTGCATCTGACTTCATTCGTTTTACTGAAATTTCGCTTTGTGAAGATCCCTCGAGATTAATAATGTCTCCTCTGTAAATGTTTGGTGGTACTTCATGCGACTGACCAAATACTGTAACAGTCGGATTATTTGATAGTGAGTTTTTAATCGCATCAACGTGTGCCCCTAATCGTTCAATATTATGTAATTGTAAGACATGCTCTTTTTCATATCCAACATCAAAATTCATTGAGAATTTTAATTGTTTTTGGACAAAAAAGGCGCTGATAATCAAAGCAATTGATGCGGTGAACTGGAAAATTACTAAAGCATTTCTTATGCTTTTTCCTTTGACGCCTGAAACAGCTTTTCCTTTGAGAATTTCGGCTGGTTTAAACGATGATAGATAGAAAGCAGGATATGTTCCGGCAACAAAACCCAATAGAATCGTAAAGCCAAAAAGGCCACCCAGGAACTTTAAGTTAGTTAAGTATGCATTGAGACTCAGTTCTTTTTCTGTGATTTCATTGAAAGCATTCAAGGACAGTTCTGTAGCAACTACTGCGATAAGTGTACTCACCAAGGCGTACAAAATGGACTCAAAAATAAACTGTCGTATAAGCCATTTTTTTTGTGAACCCAGAACTTTTCTAATGCCTACCTCTTTTGCTCTATCAGATGATCTGGCAGTGGCAAGATTGATAAAGTTGATACATGAAAGCGCTAAAATAATCAAGCCAACAGTTGAAAAGATGATCAGGTATCTTTTGCTTCCAATAGCGCCAAGTGGATTACTTAACTGATTATCAAGATAAATTTCATCAAGAGGCTGTAAGTAAAGCTCCCAGGCCTTTCCATCTTTTTCCAACTCTTCGAATGTTTGGCCAAAAACCCTTAACAATGTGCCTTCTGCCCACTTTGGAGGTATGGTATTTAGTTTTGACTTTAACGCTGATAGGTCAGTGCTTTCTTTGACAAGAGCATAGTTGGCAAACCCAGTCCACACCCAGGTAGATTCAGATGATTTGATATCCTCATAACTGCTCATAGAGGTCAACATATCAAATTGGATATGAGAGTTCTCTGGCGTATTCTTTAATACAGCGCTTACCTCGTATGGTTGCCATAGTTCTTGTTTCTCATTTGCCCCTTCAAGAATGGTTCCCCTTAGGTGTAAGATCTTTCCCAATGCATTTCTGTCACCAAAATACTTGATGGCTATTTGCTCGGTGATTACGATTTTGTAAGGCTGGGATAAAGCGGTTGATGGGTTGCCCTGAAGCACTTCAAAAGAAAACACATCGAAGAAATTTTCCTCAGCGACTAACAAATTTTCTTCTAGAAAAGAAACTATAGTCTGGGAGTTGCTTCTATAGGCAACACCAAAAGGTTCAGTGGGGAGAATTTTTGTTACTTGCTCAAACTCCGGAATATCTGTTCTTAAGGCAATGGCTACATTTGGGCCAGTTCCACTCATTTGCCCTTCCCAATCTCCCCAAATGGAAGACTGATTGACCCTATAAATACGGTCCTCATGCTGATGGAAATTATCGAATGATAGCTCGTCTAATACATAGAGACCAATCATAAAGGATGTAGTGATCCCGATGGCTAGTCCTAGTATGTTAAGAAGGGTAAACTGCTTGTTTCTCAATGAACTTCTCCAGGCAGTTTTGAGCATATTCTTCAGCATCGTGATCAATTTATAGCGTTATTTCAAAGCCCTTTTGCAATTGGAGTGCCAGAATAAAATCCGCTTGTAGGTTTATTTTGAGCCTTTTTTAAGCCTAACCATTAAACCCATTGTACTCCAGAGAACATTAACGTTCGCTGACGGACAATGGATTTGAATCCTTTATGGATTGAATACTTCTGTGTTGATTCCAAACCATAACAAACGATAGATTTTTAACTGAGTTAAGTTGAATGCTGTTAAGCATAAACTCTTATAATTTCCCCATTATTCTTCCCCATAATACTCTTGATATAAGCATTAGCCACTTTACTCATAGGCACAGGGTCATGTCCAGGAAAATAATCGGCATATTTTTCAGCAGAATCCTCTACGAGACCAGAACAAACCACATTTATTCTTTGTCCGTTTTCTAATTCAAGAGCTGCTGCCTTAGAAAAACTGTGAATAGCTCCATTAACCATGGCAGCGCTGGTGGTCATTACCACCGGGTCATCAGCCAAAATGCCTGTCGAAAGTGTAAATGAGCCTCCGGGTTTTATATAGTCTTTTCCAATTCTCACAAGATTTACCTGGCCCATTAACTTACTTCTGATGCCTATATAAAAATCATCTTCAGTTAAATCTTTGAAATGATCCCATTTGGCTTCGCCAGCTATACAAACAACTGCATGAGGTGCGCTCATACTTTCGAACATTTGCTTAATTGAATCTGCATTGGCAATATCAACCGTGATATCAGCTCCGTTTCTACCCGCAGTAATCACATTGTGTTTTTTAGAAAGCTCTTGATTAACTTTTTTACCTATTGTACCATTGGCACCAATTATCAATATATCCATGATGGTTTATTTTTCTTTGTTTCTTAAAGTTCTTTGCTCAGATACTGCAGATAGGATTTAATCATCTGTTCATTTCTTTTATAGTAAGTCCACTTTCCATGGCGAGTAGGGGTAATCAATCCGGCTTTTTGCATAAGAGAAAGGAAATGCGAAATGGTGGACTGAGAAAGCCCGGTTTTTTCTTTTATGTACTGAACGCATACACCGTCATTGAAATGCCCTAAATCTTTGTGCGGAGGGAAGTTCTCTTCAGGTGATTTTAGCCAATTTAAAATCTTGAGTCTGGTTTCGTTAGACAGGGCTTTGTTAATTTCTATTACATTCACAATGTAAATGTATTTATAAATCGAGATTTATCGATATGTTTTAAAAAATTTAAAATTATTTTCTATTCATAAAGTAGAGTATGAGCCCAATACCAATTGAAGAGATTGTAGTAAATACAACCAATAGCATTGATAGCAACATTGAATCCGGGTCGAGTGCCAGTTGACTACTGAAAAGAATGTAATACAAGGCAATGAAAAACAGCACAAGTGAAAGCAAAAGAGCTGCTTTCAGAAAGTTTGAAAGTGTTTTCCTCATAGCTAGCTTAATCTTTTATTGACTATGTTTTTAAGCTCATCTGACCATAGAATCCTATAATGGCCTAACGCTTTAAGCTCTATCATTTCAGATTGAGGAAGTTCAGCATGTACTCTTCGGCTTGTATCTATTGGTATAATTTTGTCGTCTATGGAGTGTACTATCAAAATATCATTGACATTACTGATTCTGGAACAGTATTCCTTCATGTTCATATCTGCGACAATCATACCAGTGTCTTTTTCAAATTTGTGAATCAGTTTGTTGATTGTTCGATCTGTTACACTCACCATTGTTTTTGCCTCTTCAAGCCTTTCCCTGAAACTGTAAGGAGAAGTGATAACCAACCAGCGGTTAACACTGATGTGCTGGTTTTCTGTGAGTGCGACTGCCGATGCTATGCTTCCGAATGAATGACTTATGATTAAGTCAGGCTGGTTTTCTTTAATGAAATGTGAGACTACCTCAATGTAATCGAACAAGTTAGTAGATGCTTTGGTACTATGCCCATGAGCCGGTGCGTCAAAGGATACTACTCGATATCCTTTGTCTAATAATAAAGGGATCAAGCCTCCGAAGTTCCCCGCCTGACCTTCCCAGCCGTGAATCAAGATGGCGGTTTTTACTGAAGATTTACCCCATGTATAATATCTGATATTGAACTGGCGAAACTGAAAGTCACCCTTATCTGCCTTATTTAAAACTGCATCCTCAAAACCCCTTAGCTTTTTTACTCTAGGATTGGACATTACCTTATAGACCATTCTTGCCGAAAGGGAGGGAGCTATAAAGTCCAGTGTAGCAAGGTATGCTTTGAGTAGTTTCATATTAGGAACTACATTTCAGTTATTTCAAATTCATAATCATAGTTCGTTCCATTTGCCGAAACTCCAACATTTTTTATCAACTGGTTTTTATCGTTGAATTGCTTCTTTTCAAATGATAACAATTGTCCGGAATTTGTCCGTTTTTCCCAATTTACCTCATTACCATGCTGGTCATATTCATAGCTTAGCTCATAATACTCATATGCGTCATGATCGTCATGTTTTTCGAAGATAAGTTTACCATTTTTGTACTTGTACTCAGATAGTTTCAGAAGAGTTCCATCGCTTCTTTTTTCCTCACTTTTGATAAGGTTCTGACTCTGATCAAACCTTTGTAGTTCTGTTTCGATCAACCTGCCAGTTTCATCGGTAATTCTAATCTGTTTTGAACGAGTTACTGGGTTAAAAACTTCAGAACGTATTTCGAACAATTCATTTTGCATATAATACTCTTTTACTAGAGTACTTTCTTCTTCTGTGGTTTCTGTTCTACTAAGTTCAACACCGTTTTGGATGGTTCTTTCAATGGTTTTGGACCCTAGATATTCAAATCTCGTTTCCTGAAAAACATCTCCAGAAAGAAACTGTTTGAGGCTTAATATTTGTCCCTCTGAATTATACTCGTACTCTACTCTTGAGCCTTCAAGGCCATCAATTATTTCTACTTCTTTTATTAATTGCCCTGAATCATCATATTCTTTGATTTCTTCAGAGTTTTGAATTGGAGAGTATTCTTTGATAGCAATAACCTGTCCTTTTGTATTGTGTATTTCTTCAGACACAAGTTCTCGTTCTCCATCAGCGAGTAGTTCGTAAGTTTTTATATGAGGCATTTTGTTTTGTTCGGCTACCAAAAGCAACAATTTGCTTTCTTAAAAATCTATAACCAAACCTATTGAAGGAAGAATGTTAGAATTGTCGATATTCATAATTTCAACCAGTGCTCTTGGAGATAACTCATTACCCTGGGCATCTCTTGACAAACCGAAGGTTGGTTCCTGAGGTATTTGAGCACCAAGTATATTCTGTACTTCAAGGAAGATATCTAAAGTCCATTTCTGGAAGTTCCACTTCTTGTCAATTCTTACATCCAGTTGATTGAAAGTGTCGAGCCTTGCACTACCAAACTGGCTATAATCCCTGATAATTGCTGGGTAGTTTGCCAATGTTTCAGCCTGATTTATTGGTGCATATGGTGTTCTGCCTAAATGGCGCATTCTGCTGCTTAATTCCCAGTTATTGCCAAACTTGTACCCTCCTGTGATTGTTAATAGGTGTCGGCTGTCCCATGCACTTGGTAAGAACTTGTTTCTATCAAGCGCGGTATATTCACTTTTATAAAGAGTATAAGCCAGAATGGCGTAGTAATTATTGGTGAATTGTTTCTGATAGAGAAACTCTAGGCCATAAGTTCTGCCTAAGCCAATACTGGAAACAGGTTCATTGCCTAAAACAGTGAAGTCGGCACCTAGGTTAGCTAGAGATACTCCGTCAGTAATTGACACAGGGTAATTATCATAACGCTTAAAGAAACCTTCTAATGTAAATCGGGCAGAAGGAGTAACCAGATACTCAAGGCCGGCAACATAATGGTCGCTCTGAATGTATTTGGTATCTTGATTAATTTGAACTCCGCTATTATCAGCGAATCCTAAGACGGTGTATGGTGGGATTTTGTAGTATCGACCTATAGAAGCGTTTAACGACCACTTTCTTTCGGCATCGAAGGTGTAAGATCCTGAAATACGCGGGCTTATTGTTCTAAAGAGATTGCCTCCATCTTCAGTAAAACTGTTTGCATCGAACCTGATTCCAAAAGAAAGACTAAGACGGTCATCCCAGAACTTTCTGCTGGCCTGACCAAATAAGCCATACTCATAGAAGTTTAAACCAGCACTATATTGAAAAACATTGATTCTATCCAGGGTTTCATTTTCGTAATCGACTTTTTGAACACCAAAACCTCCACTGATAGTCCATTCATCAATAAATTTCATGTAGTTAAAACGCAGTTTGGTTTCTGTTTCTGTAGAAACGTTTTGTAAGAACAAACCCGTTTGGTTGATGTTGTCCGCATACTGTCTGAAGTTGTTTGTGAGAAAGTTATTACTCAAGGTTGTTGTCATAAAACCAGAGCCATTTTTAAACCTACTTTTCCAACTTAAACCGACTGTATTGGTTCTTTGCCTGATAATAGGTACCTGATCTTGAGTAGCCTGTTGATCCGGATCAAACTCGTCCAGCTCATTAACTCTGAAGTCATCAACAGAACCGATACCTGTTATGAAGACCTCATTATACTCATCGATTTTATGGTTGATTTTGTATTGAAAGTCCCAATAGTCGGGTAGGATAGGTAAACCTATCAAATCGAATAGTAATTGTAAGTAAGACCTTCTGACAGAGACTATAAATGAGGTGTTACTAGCTTCTCTGCCTTTCTTGAATAATGGCCCTTCAGTTGTGAGTGCAGTTTCACTACTTCCGACACGTATGTTGGTCTTGAAATTACGTGCATTGCCATTTCGTTGGTCAAATTGAAGTACACCAGAAAGTACATTATCATATTGTGCACCAAATGCACTCGTTGAAAGTGTAACTCCTTCAAAGAAGCTTACATTAAGCATACCTACCGGTCCCCCGGCACTACCTTGTGTAGAGAAGTGATTGATATTAGGAATCTCGATACCGTCCAGATAGTAGACATTTTCATTTGGAGCTCCTCCACGGATAATGATATCGTTTCGAAACCCACCGATAGAACCTGACACTCCAGGAAGTGATTGAACTACTTTTGCAATGTCATTATTTCCACCAGGGTAGGTAGCAATTTCTTCCCTCGATAGCTTTTGAATAGAAAGAGGAGTTTCTTCGATTTTTTCAAATGGATTGGCTATTACAACAACTTCATCAAGTTCCGTAGAGCTTTCTCTCAGTTTGAAGTTAAGGTCTGGAATTCCACCGGACCTGATGACAATATTATATTTGATTACTGTTTTGTATCCTGTGTATGAAGCCTGAACATTATAAGTTTTAGCCGGGATTTTCTCAATTCTGAAAAAACCATTTTGA
The DNA here is from genome assembly GCA_947493005.1 of uncultured Roseivirga sp. GTDB lineage: Bacteria > Bacteroidota > Bacteroidia > Cytophagales > Cyclobacteriaceae > Roseivirga. The sequence continues at coordinate 532,196 of CANLOY010000003.1, read as the reverse complement.
TCTGTACTGGCGCCTAATTGAGTGTTGAGTAACTGAATAGTAACACCTGGGATCGGCTCATTGGTTTTTTCATCTTTAACATAGCCAGTGAGTTCACCAGTGCTCTGAGCAATAAGAATTTGAGAACTGAACAGGCAGGCAATTAGCGATAGTATTCTTAAACTCATTTGGTATGTTGCTGGCTTTAAAAAACAGTTTCACATAAAAACCATAAGCCGAGCAAAGTGTTTTGAATTAATCAAAACTTACTTGATAGCAATTGCTTCAGCGGCTGGTTTGAAAATTCTTTTGTCGGCAATAAATGTACCGAAAGGAAGGATTGAAGCCACTCCTGCAAGGAGAAAAGTCTTGAGTGACCACTTGAGTTTGAGTGTCACAATCAGTACCCAAATACAATATGCAACGAACAAAACCCCATGAGCTAAACCTACAGGATATGTAGGTTCAGGAATATCGAAGATGTATTTCAAAGGCATGCAAATACCCATCAAAAGGAGATAGCTGATTCCTTCGTAAAGGGCCAGTACCCTTAAGGTCTTTAGAGACTTAGCAGGAGAGTTTGCCATAGAGTGGCGAAAATAGTACTAAATTCACCTGTAAGAAAACCAACATTGATAAATACTATGAAGAAGCCATGTCGAGTGATGCTTTCAATCGCTCTAATATCCATTTACACTTTAATGGGGTGTCAAAAACCTGCAGAAATTGATCAAGCAGATGTCACCCGAATCATCACCACACTGGCAGCTGATGACATGGAAGGTAGAGCCATTTTTACGCCAGGCATAGAAAAAGCTGCCGACTTCATCGCTAGTGAATTTGAAAAAACCGGATTAGAGTATATCGATGGACTTGATAGCTACAAGCAGAAATTTGATATGTATTCTCTTACCCCTGAAAGTGCCTCTGTAACATTAAACGGGAGAACAGTAAAAGAAGAAAATGTGATTGCTATGACGAATGCAAAATCACTGGAGATTAATGATCCTGATGATATTAACCTGATTGTGGTTGGAGCAAAAGACAATATGCAACAAGCTTTTGGTCAGGCTAGAAGAGCTGAGGGAAAAACGCTAATGCTAATTAATACTGCGCACAAAGATATTTTTGGCCGCTTTAAAGGATTCTTCTCAAGAGGGAATCGGGTAATGGAGTTGGACGTTGAAAATGGAATGGTGATGATTCTGACAGATGTTTCAAAAGTAAACTCAATTGACCTGAAGGCCTCTAATACGGTTAAAACAGAGAGTCTTGCCAACGTGGCTGGGAAGATCTCAGGAAACAGATCTAACGAAATCATTCTTTTCAGTGCTCACTATGATCACTTAGGGATTAGAGGAAGTGAAGGTGATACCATTTATAATGGAGCCAATGATGACGCATCCGGAACAACAGCAGTGATGACTCTGGCCAAGTATTTTAAAGATATGGGTAAGAAACCTGAGCGTACTATCATGTTTGTAGCTTTTACTGCTGAGGAAAGTGGAGGTTTTGGTTCCAAGTATTTTTCTCAACAGTTGAACCCTGACGAGATTGTAGCCATGTTTAATATTGAAATGATTGGTACCAGCTCTACTGAAGGTACTAATTCTGCATGGATTACTGGTTTCGACAAATCAGATTTTGGCACCTTACTTCAAAAGGCTGTAGAAGGAACAGAGTATAAGTTCTATGCAGACCCTTATCCAACTCAGAATCTGTTTTACAGGTCGGATAATGCTACTCTGGCTCGTTTAGGAGTACCAGCACATTCAATTAGTACAACACAGATTGATATTGATCCATACTATCACAAAGCAACAGACGAAGTGAGTACTATTGATCTTGAGCATATGACCAATACCATAAAAGCAATTGCAGCAGGTGCTACCAGAATGATTGCTGGAGAAGATACTCCAACAAGAGTTGACCCTGCTAATGTGAATTAATTTGAGATAATTTTTTCCATCACAACATAAGGCTGCCCACTCTTGACAAAAGTGTGGGCAGTTTCTTTCATACCAAAGCCACGATAAAAAGAGGTCTTATCTAACCTGGCATTACACCATATTCGCTTGATACCCTCTTTCTCCAATCGCTCGAAAACATGGGAGAGCAATTGAGTTCCGTAGCCATTACCTTGTGCAGACACTTTTGTAGCAAACTTCCTGAACTGCGCTTCTTTCTCGTTTGTAAAAATGGAAACTATTGATGTCAAGTCTTCATCCCTATATAAACCGAAATGCCTAGCCAATTCATCTTCTGGTAATTTCACATAGTCATATGCCATATCAGGCCACATTACTTCATGTCTCAATGACCAAGTTTGGGAAGCTTCGATTTCTTTTATTGATGTAGACATTGATTAAGATGGAGGATAGTGTTGGTCAATCTAAAGGAAAAAGGTTCGTTTCAATAACCGCTTGCAGTTAACCACTACTTTTTTTGGCTTTAAAGTAGTAGTATTAGGGCGTAAACCAATAGAAACAAGACTAACCCCAAAAGACTTTTATGAAAAATAAATATATGCTGATTGTCATTTTGGCCCTTACAGTGGGTTTGATGACCAATAAAGCTAATGCTCAGGACAAGCTCAAAAAGATGCCTGGCTATGAGCAGTACCGAAAAGTAGCACCTCAAATCAGGTCTTCTGTTAAACCGGGTACACTCAATGTAAGGTGGAGCGAAGATGGTAAATCTTTCACCTATCTTGAGAATGGGAAACTAATGAGGTACACTGTATCAAAAAAGAATACTGTAGACGAGGGAACCCCACCACCTCCGCCCCCAAGAAGAAGGTTTAACAGACCAGCAAGAGGTAGACAGTATGCGTCAGCGGATTCTCCTGATGGTAAGCTTAAGGCTTTTACCAAAGACCGAAATATGTACATCAGCAAACCTGATGGAAGTGATGTAGTGGCTATTACCACTGATGGGAATAGTGAAAATCAGGTAAAGTATGGGATAGCTACCTGGGTATATGGAGAAGAGCTAGGGCAGATTACCGCAATGTGGTGGTCACCAGATAGTAAGAAAGTAGCATTCTATAAGTTTCAGGAAAAGGGATCTAAAAAGTACTATGTAGTATTAGATCAGCTACAGCTTTATGATTCTTTAGAGGTTATGTCTTACCCGAAAGTGGGAGCTGATAACCTTCCAGTAGACTTGTTGATTTATGATCTTGAAACCAAGAAAATCACAGAAGTTGATGCCCGTGATGGCAAGTCATTTGAGGATGGTCCTTTAGGAACTTATCTGTATGGAATGGATTGGACACCTGATGGGAAAGAATTTCTTTTTCATAGCACTAACCGAAAGCAGGACATCATGGAATACAGAGCTACTGACCCTAATACAGGGAAAACAAGAACAGTAGTACGAGAAGAGTGGTTACCAAGCTTTACAAAGAATACCCCGGAAATGAGGGTTCTGGAAGATGGACAACGATTTATTTGGGCTTCTGAAAGAACAGGGTTTAACAATTACTACCTGTACAATTTTGATGGAACTTTAATTACTCCGTTAACTCAGCATGGATTTGAAGTAAGTAATATTGTTAAAATAGACGAAAAGCGCGGGTACCTCTATTATATGGCTAGAAGTGGAGAAAACCATATGAAAATGCAGCTGCATAGGGTGAAATTGGATGGAACAAAAGATACACGTTTAACGGATCCTGCTTTTAATCACAGAGTGAATATTTCACCAGATGGTAAGTACTTTGTCGATATTGCACAAACACATAACACTCCACCATTTACTAATCTGGTTAGCGCTAAAGGTAAAGTAGTGGCTGAATTGAAAAAGAGCGATATGTCTAAGTTCGAATCACTTGGACTGAAAACTGTGGAAGCTTTTACATTTACTTCTGCTGATGGTGTAACTGAATTGCATGGATTGTTACACTTCCCATCAAACTTTGATCCGAACAAGAAGTATCCATTGCTGTTGGCTAATTACGGAGGACCTGCTACAAACGAATTCAGAGAATCGTTTACATACCCTAATGCACTTACCGAGTATGGTTTCCTTGTTGTGGATATTGATGGAAGAAACGTTAGAGGAAGAGGCAAAAGATTGTTGGATCAATTGTATGGTAACTTAGGTATTGTTGAGCAGGATGACTTTGCAGAAGGAATCAAGTCTCTGTATAACAGGCCATATTTTGACAAAAACAGAGTAGGAGTATATGGAACTTCTTATGGAGGAACTACTGCAGCCATGAGCATCTTAAGATTCCCTGATGTTTATCATGCGGCTGTTGCCAATTCATCTGTGACCGATTGGATTAATTATGACAACATCTATACAGAACGTTACATGAACACCCTTGAAAACAACAAAAAGGGTTATGATGCTTTTAATCTGATGAATTATGCGAAGAACCTTAAGGGTGAGTTGATGATTTATTATGGAACCGCAGATAATAACGTTCACCCTTCAAATTCTCTTCAACTGATTAGCGCTTTACAAAAAGCGGGTAAGAGTTTTGAAGTGCAAGTTGGACCTGATAGGGGACATACTGCTGTTTCTACTGACCGGATGATGGAGTTTTTTATTCAGCATTTGGTTTTGAAACACCAAGGCATACCACTGAAAATGGAAAGAGATTAAACTAAAAAAGAAAGGCACCAAAACGGTGCCTTTCTTTTTTAATCTACCTTTTGAGCTATTCTGGATCTTCCTGTTTGCAATGTTCTGAAACTCGTTATGTTACCTTTTGAGTTTTTTAAGAATGTGACCATCAACTGGGTATTTTGTGCATAGAAACTTAAATCAGATAACGGAAACAACTCAAACCTAGGCTGTCCGGTTCCCTTTCCATAAACTCTACCATTTTCAACAGAAATTTCCACTTCAAAGCCGTTGACAACGCTATAAGCACCAGCAAGCTTCTCATATTGTTTTGTATCGAAAATAAAATCCTCGTCACTTTCTAGTTCAAGCGCTCTAGAAATAGCAAGAAAAGATTTAATCGCGTCAATTCTGAAAGTCTTGATAAATGTGAGATGATTTTGCATAGCAATGACGTTGTAAGTTAACACCTCGTTCTTGTAGAAAGGACTGTTGGCAAAATATTCAGTTGGTTCACCAGCCGTATTACCGGTAAATAGTTTGGAGTACCACTCATATTTGTTACTCCATTTATCGAGGATATTATTGGCAAACTCGGACATTCTGTTGTTGTAGTAATCTACTTGGGTTTTGTCATCTATATAAACTGTATTTAGCCCTTTAATTAGTGAATTGTACTTCTCTGGTATATTATCAACAGTCCTCATCAAACTGTTATAGGCATTGTCAGAGGTGATAAGGTCCACGACATTGGTTACAATCGAGAATAGGGCAGCATTCTTAGGATTTTTGTAATCTTCAAGAGTTACCTCATTTCGGAGTACTAAGGCTATTAAAGAATCTTTTGTCGCATAGTACTCAATTAGTTGGGTGGTCTTATTGATATCTATTGCGAGTTCTTGCCTGACCTGATTTAATATTGAAACGATTTTCTCTTCATTCTTTCGAGCCTCATTACTGTTGTTAATATTCAGCGCTATTAAAATACCTGCTATTACCAGGACCACCTCTCCAGTTAGATATAGGAGATACTTTAAAAAACTGTTCTTGGACAAAAGGTTTTTGCGAACTTTTCTTAAAAGGTTGATCATAAGGCTAAGTTGAATAAGGAATTTCTGAAAAAGTTCTCATAAAACAATTAACCTGTTTGCATAAACCATTTGGTTGAATTGAGACTATTAAATACTACAATTAGGAAAATATTATTTAATTCCTTTGCTTTGTAAATACTACAATTAGGAGAAAATTATTATGGGCAGAATTCAGTTAGGCGAATTTGAAGAGATAGTAATGCTGACTGTTGGAATACTTTATGACAGCGCATACGGGGTTTCTATCAAGAAGGAAATCGAAGAACGTCAATCAAGGAAGGTCAGCGTGGGGGCATTGCAAACGGCTTTGAAAAGACTCGAAAAAAAGGGTTATCTCAAGTCGAAAGAAGGAGAGTCTACCAAAGAGAGGGCTGGGAGGCCAAAGAAGTACTTTTCTATTACTGCAGAAGGAAAAGAAGCACTGAAAGTGACTAGAGATAATAGAAATGCCATGTGGGATGCTATTCCAGATGTATCATTCGACTTGAAAATTTCTATTTAAACAGTGGAACCAGACAATCAACATCCTCCAAAGCTGATTATGGCTTTCTTCCGATGGTTCTGCCATAAGGATTTGAGGAAGTATGTTGAAGGAGATTTAATAGAGCTTTATCGGGACCGTCTTCTAAATAGAGGAAGGATAGTGGCAAACTGGCGATTTTTTATCGATGTATTGCTACTCTTCAGACCCGGTATCATAGATTTTGCAAAAGACATTTACTCAAACAACAACAAGGATATGCTCATCAATTATGTAAAAGTAGGCGCAAGAAACCTGTGGAAAGACAGGTTTTACACCGGTATCAACCTTTTCGGCTTGTCAGTAGGTCTGGCATTCAGTTTTCTGATTTTACTGTTGGTTAATTATGAATTTTCGTACGAGAATTTTTATCCAAACAAGGAAGTTGTAAAGCGACTTGGAGTGCATTATAATATCGGAGGGAAGGAAGATACATATAGTAATGTTCCTCGGCCTATGGCACCTTCTTTCTTTCAAGAATTCCCAGAGGTAGCATCTTTTACCCGAGTTGCGGGTATGAATGGTCTTGAAACTCATAAAGCCAACTTTAAACATAATGAGGTGTTTTTTGAATCCGGAGATGTATTCATTGTAGACTCTACTTTTTTTAATGTCTTTGACAGAACTCTAATTGAGGGAAATATTAAAACAGTACTCAACAGACCGAACACAATGGTTTTGTCTGAAGGATTGGCAAAGAAGATTTTTGGAGATATAAACCCGGTAGGCAAGAGTTTGGAGGTTTTGGAGCGTAACAAAAAGTTTGAAATCACAGGAGTTTTCGAGGATGTTCCAAACAACACCCACCTGCCATTTGAAGCCCTGGTGTCATGGAATGGGTATTACGATGAAGAAGTTAATAGTAGATGGTACGGAGCTCATGTTTACTCTTATGTAAGGCTACACGAAGCCTATCAGGCTAACAACCTGATTGAGAAATTCCCTGACTTTTTCAATACGCATATGAAAGAGGCATTCGACCTTATCAATGGCACTGCTGACCTGGTAGTTCAAGACATAGAAGACATACACCTGAAATCTAACCTGACTTGGGAGGTGAATAAAAATGGAGATTTAGCAAGTGTATATGTACTCTTAGCCATTGGTGTTTTTCTGGTATTTATTGCTCTGGTTAACTACCTCAATCTTTCACTTGCACGAAACTCCTTAAGAAAGAAAGAGATATCCGTAAGAAAAGTAATTGGAGCATCACGCCTCAATATTTCAGGGCAGTTTTTAATAGAAACACTACTGTTTACAACACTTGCTTTTGCATTGTCATTGTTCATTGTTAAACTTATTTATGGCGAATTTCAATCGATAGCCGGAGTTGATGTAACTCCATTTTCACTAGATCACCTCATGGTGTTTGCTTTAGTTACGCTTTCTCTGGGTGTTTTAATAAGTATCTATCCCTCCGCCATTTTATCCAGTATTCGTTTGGTAGAAGGGTTAAAGGGTAGGAATAAAAGCACTAGAGAGAGTGGTCGCTTACAACAGGGATTAGTTGTATTACAGTTTGCGATTTCTACGATTGTTATCCTTTTCACTTTTGTAATTAGAAATCAGTTGGTCTACATGTCTGGAGTAGATCTTGGTTTTGAGAAAGATAATGTAATCGTTTTTCACTTAGAAGACTCTGTTTTGTCGGCCAATAGTGAGCTTATTAAAGAGAGGATTAAGACAGTATCTGGAGTCACTGATGCTTCTTTTTCTTCTAACAGGCCAGGGGTTAACCTAAATCACACCATACTGAGCGTTGAAGACAACGGTGAGTATAATGCGGTTGGAAGTCAGTTTATGCAAGTAGATCATGATTTTGCCAATACAATTGGGCTACAGGTTTTGGAGGGACGCTCTTTTATCAAGGGCTCTGTTCAGGATGCTGATTTTGGCTTTATGATTAACGAAACCGCTAAGGCTAAATTTGGCTGGGATGATGGTGCTATAGGGAAGAAAATGTTCTTTCAGAATGATGATGATGGGAATCCAATTTATATGACGGCAGTCGGGGTTTTTAAAGATTTCAACGTGGGATCTTTACACAATTCGGTACAGCCTGTAACTGTTTTCTACAATCGAGAATTTGGTGACCAAATGCTGGTTAGACTTTCTTCGGGAAGCCATAGAATGGCTGTTACTGAAATTGAAGGAATTATGAATGAGCTTTCTCCTCAATTACCAATTCGTCATGATTACCTGGAATTGGAACTGGATAGGTTGTACAGTGACGAAAAACGTTTATTAAAATCAATGTCTTACTTATCTGCGCTGACAATCATCATTTCGGTTCTTGGCTTCATTGGCTTACTCAGCTTCGCAATTAGTAAACGTCAGTCAGAAGTCGGGATCAGGAAGGTTTTAGGTGCTTCGGTTGGTAGTGTGACTTTCCTGTTCTACAGACAGATATTGGTTTTAATACTTGCTGCTGAAGCTGTGGCTGTTCCGGTGAACTATGTAATCTCTGATCAATGGCTGAGTAGCTTTCAATATAGATCATTTCCAAGCATTCTTGAGCTTGGTCTTGTACTCTTGATAATTGTAGTATTGTCAATGGGGATTATGGGGTTTCAGGTATTAAAAGTAGCCTATATGAACCCAGTAGATGTGATTAAAGAAGAGTAGTTGCTGATAGAATACCGTTAGAGCGCCCATTCTACTGCTTGATGAATATGGATTCTTGTAGTGTCGAATAATGGCATTCCTACATGGTTTTCTGAGACTAATATGGGCAATTCGGTACAGCCCATTATTACTCCTTCTGCACCTGCAAGATTTATGCTATGAATAATTTCTATGCATCTTAATCTGGATGATTCTGTAAACCTTCCTTTTACTAATTCTTCATAAATAATGTTATGGATAACCTCACGTTCATGGACTGGAGGAGTAATAACCTCCAGCCCATATTGCTGTTCTAATATTCGAGTGTAAAAGTCTTTTTCCATGGTGAACTTGGTGCCAAGAAGTCCGACTTTGGATAATTCCTTTGCCTTTATTGCTTTGCCAGTAGCCTGAGCAATGTGTAAAAATGGTAGTTTGGTAGAGCTGGTGATAAATTCACTAACCAGATGTATGGTATTGGTGCACAATAGGATAATGTCTGCGCCAGCGGCTTCTAATTGCTTGGTGCAATGTGACATCATGTCTCCGATTTTATCCCATTCATTATTGAAAGTGTATTTTTCAATTAATGAGAAGTCTACCGAAACAAGGACACATTTACAGGAGTGAGCACCTCCAAGCATTTGCTGCACGTGCTTATTGGCATATTCGTAATACATTTTCGAAGACTCCCAGCTCATTCCACCTATCAATCCGATTGTTTTCATATAACTGTTCTTTTATTTTCTTCTTGACATTTCTTCAGCTCCATCAACCCGAAAATTATTGATTAGATAATTAACAAGCCTGACAAATGAATGTTCTTCCTGCCTTTTATTGATGGAGCTGTTATAGTTGTTGCAGCAATAGTGTATTGTTTCACATTCCATGATTTTAGCTTTTTTCAAATTTATTTTGAAAGGCCATTGACTCATAAGGATTTGTATGAATGCTCTTGCATGGGTTTTTGAATTCTTTTCAACTACAACTGTTCGAATAGAATAGTAAATTCAACCTATGGAACTTAAATACCTGAGACTGATAAGGACAATTGCAGAGGAAGGGAACATTGCTAATTCTTCGGAGAAACTGTTTTTAACTCAATCAGCGCTAAGCCATCAATTGAAAGAGCTTGAAGAACAATTGGGTTTCAGGGTCTTTCGTAGAAGCAGGAACAATTGGCAATTGACCAATGAGGGTGAAGAACTGCACAAGTTAGCCAACGAAGTATTCGATAAGATTGATTTAAGTTTTAGTAACATCAGACAAATCAGGGCTGGATTAAAAGGCAGAATAAAGCTTAGTGCAGAGTGTCAGTCGTTTTTTCATGGCTTACCTTCTTTTGTTCAAAAAATGGCTGTCTTATACCCTGAAATTGAGATTGACCTTAGCCTGAATGCTTCACAAAGTACAATTACACAACTGCTTTCTGATGAAATTGATATAGCAATAGTAACTTCCAGACCGGCTACAGAATCTTTATACACATGGAAAGTTCTGGAAGACGAGATCTTTGTAGTTATGCACAAAGAGCATAGTTATGCAAATGAAGAATATCTTGACGCCAGCCATTTTTCACATATTCACTTGATGATAAACTCTTTTCCTCTGGAAAGTGTATCAGTATATGAGCATTTTTTGAAACCTAATAAGGTGGTTCCTGATAAGATATCTGCAATACCATTTACGGAAGTAGCATTGGAGCTGGTAAATGCAAATATGGGAGTTGTGTGCCTGCCTGAATGGAGCTTAAGATCTTATAAGGTTTCTGATGATTTAATACTGAAGAAAATTGGCAAACATGGACTTAAAAGAAGTCATTATCTGGTGGTAAAAGACGAAAACAGGAACAAGAAGCATATTGATGCTTTTATAAAGAATTTTGAGGAAGACTTTGTGCCTTAATCAAAATCTATCTGCATCTTTTCAATTTGATCCGAGAGTTTTTCAGAGGTGAACTTTTCTCTAAGACGATCAACCATAATCGGAAAGGAGAGTGGGGAAGGTGTTAGCAGTTTCCTGACAACGATTTCTTGCTGATCTATTCTGTCAAGAGATTCATTTAATCTTGACTTTTCAAATTGAAGTGAAAGCACTTCTTCATTGGCTTGTTTCAGCAACAGATTTTCTGGGTCGTAATCCTGAAATACTTTAAAAATCATACTAGAGGAAGCTTGTAAGTGCCTATTGGTAATGCCTTTGCCAGGATAACCTTGAAATATCAACCCGGCAATAGATGCAATATCCCGGAATTTACGTTTGGCCATTTCTGTATTGTTAAGACTGGCATAGATATCCTCAATAAGGTTTTCTTTTGAGAATATATCCAACTCAAGAAAATCCTCAATTTCAATATGCTGATCCGTCAATAACTCGAAGCCATAGTCATTGGAGGCAATGGAAAATGTAATGGGTTGACTGACACTGATTCTATAGGCACAAAGTGCAGCCAATACTTCATGAATATATTTGCCTTCGAGAGGGTAGAAGTACAAATGAGTGCCTTCGTCCGATTTAAGCTGTTCAGTCAGCAATTGATTTGATTTTGGAATAGCTGAAAGCGCTTCCTGCTTTTTCAGCAGAGGCTTGATTGCTTTCATCTCTGTTCCTTGATAAATACCATTAGAAGCCTCTTCCAGTTTGTTTCTCAGTCCTGTGGATAGTAATGAGGTAAAAGAAGCTTTTCCACCTCCCCAACGAGGAATAGGGCCTGTTTCGCGCTTTGACTTTCTAACCTGGGCCGTCATATCTTTTACTCTGATCAATTCGAGGTTTCTTCCGGCAAACCAAAAAGTATCTCCAGGATGTAGTTGAGCAATAAAGGTTTCTTCAACTGTGCCAATGTAACCTCCGGTTTGATATTTGACTTTGATCATTGGGTCAGAAACAATAGTACCCATGGAGAGTCTGTGTCTCATGGCAATTCTACGGTTATGAACCTTATAAAGACCGTCTTCTTCAATCTCTACTTTAGCATATTCGTCATAAGCGCTGAGGGTACGGCCTCCGGTGGTTATGAATTCCAGACACCATTCCCATTCCTTTGGAGTAAGCTGTTGATACGCATGGGTAGATTTCACCTGTTTATAAGTTTCTGCTTCATAAAATCCAGGCCCTACGGCCAAAGTGATCAGGTATTGAATGAGTACATCAAAGGATTTGGTGAGCGGTATTCGACTCTCGAACTGTTTCTTTTTGATGGTTTCTCTTAAAACTGTAGCTTCTATGAGCTCCAGAGAATGTGTGGGTAGAAAGTAGATTTTACTGGTGGCACCCGGCTGATGGCCACTTCGACCGGCTCTTTGAAAAAAGCGAGCTATTCCCTTAGGTCCACCAACTTGAATAACCATATCTACTGGCCGAAAGTCTACCCCTAAATCGAGACTGGACGTGCATACCACACATTTGAGTTTCCCGGCATGCAAAGCTTCTTCAACCCATTGTCTTACTCCAACATCAAGTGAACCATGGTGCATAGCTACTAATCCGGCATACTGAGGGAGTTTTTCCATCATTTTCTGATACCAGATTTCAGTTTGCGAACGCACGTTGGTAAACATCAGTGTAGAAGTGTTGTTCTCAAGAACCGGAACTATTCTAGGCAAGAGGTTAATCCCAAGGTGACCAGCCCATGGGAGCGACTTTATGGATTTAGGAATTATTGACTCTATGATGATCTTCTTGTCAACATTGGCTCTTATAGTTTCACAGTCCTCATATAAATCACCAAGTAGTACTTTGGCAGCTTCTTCCAGGTTGCCAATAGTGGCAGATATTGCCCAGGTTTTAATTGATGTTTTATTAATGCTTCTCATATAGGCCATAGCCAGCTCCATCTGTACACCTCGTTTACCTCCAATGAGTTCGTGCCATTCATCTACAATAACTGCGCTGACATTGGCAAAGACTTTCGGAGCATCTTTTTGAGCTAGAAGAATATGGATGCTTTCAGGAGTGGTGACTATAGCTTCGGGCATTTGTCGTTTCTGCCGTTGGCGCTCGGCCTGAGAAGTGTCTCCTGTACGCAGTGCGATGTTCCATCCCAGTTTTAAGTCATTGCTGACCTCCTGCATTGCCGCCTGAATATCCTTGGCAAGTGCACGAAGGGGAGTAACCCAAATGATTTGAAGTCCTTTTGGTTTGCGCTTCTCAGCCAGCGCTTCCAATACACAACCTAACCAAATGGCATAAGTTTTTCCGCTACCAGTAGGGGCATTGAGTAATCCACTTTTACCTTTCAGATACGCTCTCCATGTTTTCCTTTGGAAAGGAAACGATAACCACCCTTTAGAGGTGAACCAATCTTCGGCAGGAGTTAAATCAATGGAGTTCTTTGACAATGGAATAAGCTAAGGACTCAATTTCGCTTATTCAGTCTAAGTATGAAAATCTAAAATGGCTTGGCTTAAAATTTAGCCTTATAATCTATACGGAATTCAAGGCTTTTTAATTCGTTGTTGAGAATATCTAGTGTATGTAATCCTCCTTTATAGTAGCCCGTTTTCTTGTTAAGCCTGATTAAAGCCAGGTAAGAAGTGCTGTTATTATCGACCTGATAAAAACCATGCTTGTTAGGTATTATCTCAAACTTAGCTTCGATACCCTCTTTTTTTAACTTCTTAAGATTATAAAACTTAACACCATCTTTCATGTAAGAAGTAGATTCTATAAAGTCCTTGTTTTTGGTTTCAAAAAGCAGAATGCACTTATCAACAGCCTCAGGAGTCTTGGTACTGTCTTGTGTACTGAAATCACCCTCATACAAATTCATATGCCCATAATATCCATTCACAATGGTAGGCTCTTTGATTTTGTTACTGATAGCAACTTTATAAGTAAAGAAGTGGCGGGTTGGTGTTGAATTTTTCTTACCACAACTGGCAACCATCAGTAGGATGGAAAAAGCGAATACAAGTTTGTGCAAACCTTTCATCTGATCTATACTTAATAAGGGCACGAAGTAAATAAATTAATCGGTGATTTGAGGAATGGATTAGTTAAAGATTCATAAAGAGCGAAAAAATCACTGATATTTTGGTGATTAAAAGTGGTGTTGAATAAAAAAGGGCGCCTTCCGTAAGGAAGACACCCTTCGAAGTGAATCTAATTGTCTTATTTATTAGTCCAGTGATCTTTTAAAACCACTGCATCTTTTTTAACAGTCTTTCCTCCGTTTTCAAGGACTACCTGATATGTTCCAGGGCCAACAGGACCAGTCACATATTTAGAAGACTTAAGCGCTTCGGCTATTCTTTCTTCGGACAAACCAAACCTTCTGTATCTTGATGCCATTCCATCAAGCTCATCTTTAGAACGCTCTCTTATGATGCGTGAGAAAGGCCAGATAGTGTGATTAAGTCCAGACTCAGCATCAATTTCCATTTTATAGACTTCACGGCTTCCTTGCATCACTTTAAGTGTAGCATTGCCACCATTTGCAGAATAGAAATAAACGTGAGACCCTGGGCTTCTACTTTGACCATTGAAGTTGGTGTAAGCAGAAACATTTCTCAGTCCTCTTGTCCATTGTACAGCAGGAGTAATGTCAAACAACTCTGCACTGCTATTCATAGCTGAACTTGTCATTCCCTGGAGAGGAGAGATGTCGGCAATGAAAATCCCTCGGCCATGTGTTGCTACTACCAACTCATTTTCTCTAGGGTGAATCACCATATCATATGCCGGGTTAGTAGGCATGTTGGTCATGAATTTGCTCCAGTTTTTACCACCATCTATACTTGCATAAACACCTAGTTCAGTACCAACAAACAAGAGGTTAGGGTTCTTGTGATCTTCACGGATTACATTAACTGGTTCATTTGGTAATCCATTGGCAATTGATGTCCACGTTTTACCATAATCAGTGGTTTTATAAAGAAAAGCACCAAAATCATCTCTTCTCATACCATTGTAGCTTACATAAGCAGTACCTGGATTATGAGCTGAAGCCTCTATTCTGGTTACCCAGTATTCAGGGTTTCCTGTGATATTAGCGTTAAGCTTTTCCCATTTTTTTCCGCCATTTAAAGTGACATGTACATTACCGTCATCAGTACCAGCCCATAATTCATCGGCATCTAGTGGAGACTCTTCCAAGGTGGTAATTGTACCGTATTGGATGTTACCAGTACCGGCAGCTTTTACTTCATCATTATTACTTAAATCTTCACTGATTTCTTTCCAGTTTTCACCTCTGAAAGTAGATTTCAATACTTTGTTTCCTGCATGATAGATAACGTCAGTGTTGTGCTGAGATACTACAATTGGAGCGTTCCAGTTCCATCTCATTCCTCTGCCTCTGTATCGAATGCTCTTAGATTGACCAGTCTTCATATCCAGTCTGCTCAATGGACCAAACTGAGATTCATTGTATAGGTATCTGTTATTGCTTCTGTCTACGATGTTGTACATACCATCACCACCGCCTACGCGTTGCCATTGCTCGAAACCAATGGAGCTACCATCTTTCATGGTACTAGGTCCTCTTACAGAACCATTGTCCTGAAGTCCCCCATAAACATTATAAGGATAAGCCATGTCAACATCTACAGCATAGAACTGAGCCAAAGGAATTTCATCTGGGTGATACCAGGTTTTGCCTGCATCATAGGTAATACCCATACCATGGTCGTATCCTAAAACCATATGTTCAGAATCATCCGGATCAATCCACATAGCGTGATTATCACCCCCAAAATTGAAAGCTCTATCCCAAGAACCACCCGCATCTTTGGTCTCCCAAACCTGAATACCAATTACATAAACATGGTCCTCGTCATTCGGGTCAACTCTTACCTGCTGATAGTAGTATGCAGGAGATCCTCCAATATTTTCACCGTCAGGGCTGATTTTTCTCCAGGTGCTGCCACCATCATCAGAGCGGTACATTTCAACACCCTTCACATTCTGTCCTCTTTTTAGAGGGATACCAATTTCGAGCATTCTTCTGCGCTCTTTGGCAGAAATACCGTCAACATTTACATTTTCGATGTTTGCATATACTACATTGGAATTACCTGGCGCGTATGCAACTCCAATCCTTCCAAGAAACCCACCTGGAAGTCCTTTTGATAATTTTTTCCATGTTTTACCAGCATCAGTACTTTTGTAGATTCCACTGCCTTCTCCACCTTCGTTGAAAGTCCATGGGGTTCTGATCTTGTCATAAGCAGCAGCGATAATTGTGTTAGGATCGTCTGGGCTCATGGCCATATCAACCACCCCGATATACTTACCGCCTTTCTTTTTCACCTCAAGAACCTTTTCCCAGGTTCTTCCTCCATTTGTGGTTTTGTAAAGCCCTCTTTCAGGATTATCAGAATACAAGTGTCCTAGAGCAGCTACATAAACTACATTGGAATTTTTAGGGTCGACAAGAATTCTGCCTATATGGTGAGATTCAGGAAGTCCCATGTTCTTCCATGTTTTTCCACCATCTGTTGATTTGTAAACACCATTGCCCCAGTAAGAACTTCTGGAGTTGTTAGCTTCTCCTGAACCTACCCAGACTACGCTAGTGTCTTGCTGGTCAACTGCAACTGCGCCAATAGAGATAATATTCTCATTGTCGAAAATTGAACTCCACGATTGGCCATTATTTACAGTTTTCCAAAGACCACCTGATGCAGTTGCTGCATATATCACCTTTGGAGCCCTGTCTACGATAGCAAAGTCTACATAACGACCTCCTTGTCTGGTAGGTCCGATTTCTCTGAATTTGATGCTTTCGACTACCTGATCGGGTATTTTTTGTGCATTAGATTCCTGTATGCATAGTAGTGCAATAAACAGGAAAAGAGCTGAAATTCTCATTTTGTTGAGTGTTCTAATCATGATTATTTTAAGGTTAGAATGGTCTGAAATTAAGGTAAAAAGTGGGCACCTCAAAAGCCAGAATATAAGATTACATAAGTGGTATAAAAGGCTGAAAGGCTTCTGATGCAAACTCCTTAAGGGTAATTGGCGTTTTATCTGTTACTATCAAAGCACTCTTGAACTTTTAATTACTTTGCTTTGAGCATAGTAACGAACCTTTTGACCAAAACTTATCTATATGAAATTTGTAATTACTTGTGTTGGGTTAATACTTTCTTTGCAATTATTAGCACAAGAAAAAACACTACAACAGTACTATACTGCTGCAACTGAGGCGTATCAAAATAAAGATTATCAAAGCTATTTAGAGAATATTCGTGCTGCAGATGAAATGCGGCCTAATCACCCTGCAATTGTGCCAAAGCTTGCAGCAGCCTGGGCACTCAATGGGCGAAAAACACGCAGCATCCAGAAACTTACACAAATGATTTTAATGGATGCGACTTTTGATTTTACCGGGAACAGTGACTTTGAAAATCTAAAAGGCCATAAGGGGTATCAAAAGCTCCTTAAGCTTCAAAAAGCGCTTGGGACAAAAGAAGTAAGAGATGAAGTGTTTATGACCATCGATGCGGGCCAGTTGCACCCTGAGAGTTTTGTATTACTTGAAAATGGAGAGATGCTATTGGGAAGCGTCCATGAAAAGAAAATTGTTAAAGTAGACAAAAGCGGGAAGTGGACCGATTGGCTCGAGACTCCCTATTCAGTTTTAGGAATGAAAGCAGATTTTGCAAAAGGAAATCTGTGGGTAGGTACAGCAGCTATGCCGCAAATGAAGGGTTATAAAGCCAGTGAAGAAGGTAAGTCTGTTGTGCTTCAGGTAAATTTAAAAACAGGAAATATCATTCAGGGTATTGAATATGATGAAGAATCTACTATAGGTGATTTAGTTTTTGATAACCAAAACAGGTTATGGCTTTCGAATAGCATGATACCTTTTTTAAGTAGGGATGTTACGGATTCTACTATTTATCAGGGGGCATTTAACAGAAAGCAATTTGACCTTACCGATACCTATTTCAGCCTTCAGGGCTTGTCTCTGACAGATGATGAAAAGTACCTCTATGTCTCAGATTATGTTTCAGGGATTTTCAGAGTGAACATTGAAACGGATAAAATAGATGAGGTTTTTGCTCCGGAAACCTCCATACTGAAAGGAATAGATGGACTCTACTTTTATAAAAATTCGTTGATAGCGATTCAGAATGGAGTAAAGCCTTTTAGAGTAGTACAGTATTTCTTGAATAAGGCGGGGACAAACATTGTCAGAGAGCGCGTAATTAATCGTGGAGGTGAAAGTCTGGGAGAACCAACCTTAGGACAGGTAAAAGATGGTTATTTCTACTATCTTGCCAATAGTCCATGGCAAGCTTATGACAAAGAGATGAATCTTGATATGTCTAAAGTGAAGCCCATTGAAATAAGAAGATTCAAACTAGATTAATGTCGAAACCCCGTAAGGATGAACCTCTGAAAATGCCTCGATACCGTGGAGGGGATGAGGCATTAAGAAGATTTATTTCTGATAATCTAAATTATCCTGAGGAAGCTCTTTCTGAAAAAATCGAAGGAGCTGTAGAAGCAGCCTATGATGTAGATGGCAACGGAAGGATTGTAAAGGTTGAAATACTAAAGTCACTTGGCTATGGTTGTGATGAAGAAGTGATTCGATTGATTAAACTTCTTAAGTTCGAAAAAGCATATAATAAAGGCAGAAGAGTTACCAGTCATAAAAAGCTTAAGGTAGACTTTAAGCTTCCTGTAAGACAAAAAGAACAGAAGATCCAATACCATATTACAGGCAAACAGAAGGAACCAGAGAATCATAAGGGGATAACTAAATCCGGTAATAGCTACGGATACACAATCACCATCAACTGATTCTCTCAAAGTTAATCTTTGAGAATTGCCTTTCTGATTCTACCTAGTTTGAAATTGAAGTCAACTGAGCTATCTTGTTGTTCAACCAAAACTACACACCATGTCCGGATTAGGATTTTTAGACCTTGTTATAGGGCTTATCTTCATTTATTTCTTATTAAGCATAGTTGTTTCTATTGCCTTAGAAATCAGGTCACGTGCAAAACGTTTAAGAGCTGAAAACCTTGAGGCCTGGCTCAAGGATACTTTCGAGAAAGAAGGGCTTGCTGATAAATTACTAGATCACGATTTGATTAAAACCCTGGTGAAAAAAGGGCGAAAGCCATCTTATATACCAGATGAAAACTTTGTTGATGCACTTTTGGATATAGTAAATCAGGAAGGTGGAGGTGATAGTACTTATACCGTTGAGAGCTTAAAATCTACTTTAGCAAAAAGCCAGGTACTTCCTGAGGATTTAAAGCGAAGTATGCTCCAGGGAATTTCAGAGGCGGAAACGAAAGCCAGAAAATTTATAGAAGCTAAGAAGGAAGAGGTAATTGATGAACTCACAGAGTTAAAAGATGGTATGGCTAAATGGTTTGATAACTGTATGGACAGGATAGGGGGTACCTACCGAAATATGCAACAAAAGTGGCTTTTGGGTTTCTCCTTTGTTGTAGTAATATTCTTTAATGCCGATACCATTGAACTCTCCAAATACCTTTATAATAATAAAGATGTGAGAGATGCATTGGTTGAACAAGCTTCAAGAAGCACTCAGGATTCGTTGACCCTTGCTTTTTATACTGAGATAATGGCTAATGAAGAACCTGATTCTATAGTGCTTAAATCTGACGATATGGCCTTGATCAGAGAAATTAAGAGTAGTGTTCACAATTTGGAAGAGGTTAATAAACAATTGGAGCAACTTAACCTGCCAATTGGTTGGTCAACTGACGCCAATGCCCTGAATACCTTGCCATGGAAGAAAGAAGGTAATCCGATATTGAATGTT
The DNA here is from genome assembly GCA_947493005.1 of uncultured Roseivirga sp. Classification (GTDB taxonomy): domain Bacteria; phylum Bacteroidota; class Bacteroidia; order Cytophagales; family Cyclobacteriaceae; genus Roseivirga. Next base: position 512,674 of record CANLOY010000003.1, on the reverse strand, counting down.
TTGTTGAAGTTAATTGGCCTGGCCATTACAGGGTTTGCGGTGTCTATGGGTAGTCCTTTCTGGTTCGATATCCTGAATAAATTAGTGAATATGAAGTCAACAGGAGCTAAACCAGCAATTAAGAATAAGCAAACCTGATAAATTCTTGAACTTTTAGATATGCGAGTACTATTTACATTACTGTCTCTTTGCCTTTTGAGCCTTTCTGCCAAAGGCCAGGAAAAAACCAGTTTGAAAAACATTGATGTTTTTGATTTAGAATGGGCGAATAATCCTCAAATATCTCCCGATGGTAGCCGCATAGTCTATCAAAGACAAGGCTTTGATATCATGACCGACAGAAGTGTTTCCAAACTCTGGGTTATGGATATTGATGGTGAAAACCATAAGAAACTAACAAGTCGGGATGTAGGGGAATCTAACCCTACCTGGTCGCCAGATAGTAAAAAACTTGCTTTCACTAGTCGAACAGATCAGGGGACAGAAATATTTGTTTTTGATTTCACCACTGGAGGCACAACCAAGATTTCAGCTTTGGAACAATCTCCAGGCGGTTTGTCATGGTCTCCCGATGGCAGCCAAATAGCTTTTTCAATGTTTATTCCTTCAGCACCACAAAAACTGACAACACCACCAAAGAAACCTGCAGGAGCAACATGGGCCGACCCAGTACGAGTGACTACCAGGTTTAAGTATGAGGCTGATGGCAGTGGTTATTTAAGACCTGGATTCAGACATTATTTTTTAATCCCATCTGAAGGTGGAACGGAACGGCAGCTTACCTCTGGGGACTTCAACTTTTCAGGTGCACCGATATGGACAAAAGACGGGAAAGGTTTAGTCTTCAGCAGCAACCTGAATGACGAGTGGCAATACGATTTCCGAAACTCAGAATTGTACTATCTGTCAATTGCTTCTGGCGACATTAAAGCATTGACGGACAGAAACGGACCGGACAGAAGCCCTGTATTGTCTCCGGATGGTAAAAGGTTATTGTATCTGGGTTATGATGATCGAGTGCAGACTTATCAGCTCACAAATGTATACCGGATGAACCTGGATGGTTCAGGAAAACGAATGATAGAATTAGGGTTAGACAGATCGGTTTCTAACCTGACCTGGGAAAGTGACGGTGCAGGATTTTACTTCATGTATGATGACAAAGGCAACACGAAAATTGGCTATCATCATTTAAGATCGGGGAAAACAAATAAGGTCGTAGATAACGTTGGAGGTACTTCTGTAGGTAGACCTTATGGTGGTGGTTCATATACGGTGGCTCAAAATGGCACAATAGCTTTCAACTTATGCTCTCCTTATCACCCCGCAGAAGTGGCTGTGGTAAGCAATAAGCAGGCACCAGTTAAATTAAGTCATTTGAATAGTGATTTTCTGGATTTCAGGACATTGGGAGAGGTAGAAGAAGTGTGGTATAAATCAGATTTCGATGGACGTGATATTCAGGGGTGGATTGTAAAACCACCACATTTTGAGAAGGGTAAAAAGTATCCATTATTGGTCGAAAATCACGGAGGGCCAATATCAAATTATGGAGACCGGTTTTCTTTAGAAATGCAGTTATATGCAGCAGACGGTTATGTGGTTTTTTACCCTAACCCTAGAGGAAGTACCAGTTATGGAGAAGAGTTTGGCAATTTGTTATACCATAACTATCCAGGCAATGACTATGATGATGTAATGTCGGGAGTAGATGCCATGCTGGCCAAAGGGTACATTGCTGAAGACAGTTTGTTTGTAACTGGAGGAAGTGCCGGTGGAATTATGACGGCCTGGATGATTGGAAAGAACAATCGTTTTCGTTCTGCAGCTGTTGTTAAGCCCATTATGAACTGGATTAGCAAGACCTTGATAGCCGATAACTACTATGGCTATGCTAATTCAAGGTTCCCGGGACAGCCTTGGGAAAATATTGAAACTTACATGAAATTTTCACCAATATCTCTGGTTGGTAATATACAGACTCCGACCTTGGTTATGGTGGGGATGGAGGATAGAAGAACTCCACCCGCAGAAGCCAAACAACTCTATGGAGCGCTGAAAATCAGAAAAATACCTACCGCTTTGGTAGAGTTACCAGGAGCTTATCATGGAATAGCCAACCGCCCGAGTCAGCTGATTGCCAAGGTCGATAATATTCTGGCCTGGTTTAGAAAGTATAGATAAAGAAGTTCCTGGTCGTACTACCAGGAACTAAAAAGTGTGCAGCACCGGGTCTGATTGGCCACCACTTTGAGGAATACAAACCTAATAAAATGTAGTGCTGGACTATGGCCTTTTAATTATGGTTTTCGGGCTTGTGACACTTTGATGATTGTTTACACCAGAGACAATGATTGTTTCTTTAAATCAGCTGAATTAAGTATACAATGCGTTACGTAGTGTTAACATAGAGTGATAAAGTATAGACAAAACGTCAACTTAAATAATCATGCTATTTTAGAACTTGAGCTAGCTTCAAGGATCTATTACCAAAATTTTCAGATACAGAATTGAGCTCCAAACTGTAACATGCGCAATAATTGTTCTATTGAAAAACAGTTTTGTCATATTGATACTTAGGGAGTTCTGAGAAGAAATCACTTGATAATTATTTTAAATGTTGAGAACAATGTAAAAGTATGAGTAGATTCAAGCCTCAGCCAATATACAATGCAGCCAAAAACGATATTAATCATTGATGACAATCGTGATATGATCAGGTTGATCGCGGATGAACTCAGGACATACAATCACAATTTCAATATCCTTAATGCAAATAATGGACTGAATGGAGTGCGTATAGCGCGAGAAGAGGTACCTGACTTGATTCTAATGGATTGGGATATGCCTATTATGAATGGGCTGGAGGCCATAAGAGTATTGAAGAATGATGACAAGACTCAGGAAATTCCAGTTATTATGTCTACGGGACAAATGACATCACCCGAAAACCTACAATTGGCACTTGAAGTCGGTGCAGTAGATTACATTAGAAAACCAGTCGATTTCATAGAACTCAGCGCGCGTATCAATACTGCCATGCGTTTGAAAGAGCAGCGTGATGCTATCAGAGATTTACTTCAAAGAGAGATTGACCTGAAAAACCGAAAGCTAAGTACTACAACTATGCTTATCGTGGAAAAGAATGGCTTGTTGTCAGAGTTTTATAATAAAGTCAGCAGATTAGAAGGTGTCCTACCAGATTTGGCTCCTGATGAATTAAAAAAGCAGGTGAAACAACTGAAAAAGAATATTGCCAACCACCTGGAGATTGATAGTAGTTGGGAAACCTTTAAAGTTCATTTTGACGAAGTAAACCCTGATTTTTTCACACGGCTTAAGGATATCTCTAAAGATCTTTCCCATAAAGACTTAAAGATATGTGCCTACTTGAAGTTACGGATGGATAATAAGGAAATAGCTCGTTTGCTGAATATTACTCCGGGCAGTATCAGAACCGCATTATACCGCCTAAAACGCAAGTTAGGTATGTCAGAAGAGGCTAATTTAAGAGAGCTTATTGAGCAATTGGATTGATAACTTATGAGTATCAGGAGTCTTTTATTCCAGTTTGCATTTTTTTTCTTGTTGTGTTTCGGCTTTTCATTTCAAGGCATTGCACAAGGGAAAATTTATGGTTTGCCTTTTATCCAGAATTATGGACAACAGGATCATAAGCATGGAGTGCAAAACTGGGGGGTAATTCAAGATCAGAAAGGTAGAGTATATATAGCAAATACATCTGGTGTACTGGTTTTTGATGGGCATTATTGGAATAGAATTCCTTTATCCAATGGCAACACTGCCAGGTCTATGGACATGGACGAAAATGGTAGAATTTATGTTGGTGGAGTAGGAGATCTGGGCTACCTGGCTCCAGATAGCCTTGGTGGCCTTTCTTTCCATTCATTGGCCCATCTGATACCGAAAGAATCCAGAGAAATCTACTTGGATGCGCTTCATACTTTAGTTACTGACGATGGAGTGTTTTCCGTTGCTCAAAGGATGGTCTTTCATTACAACAATGGAGAAATAAAAACTTTTGAGATGGGCGAAGGTGGACCTTATAATAGGTCTTGGGAGATAAATGGAAAATTTTATACACACAGACCAGGCTCCGGTTTATATACTTATCAAAATGGAGAATTAGTACTTGTACCGGGAGGAGAGATGGCAAAAATGCCGGATTCCGCTGCGAGTGGTTTACTGCCCTACAATGGAGATGAGTTACTCTTTATTGACTATCAGGGTGCCATTATCATTTTTGGAGAAGAGGGAGGACGAACAGAACAGAATGCTCTTTTTGAAAATTTGAAAGTGGTATTGAGCAAAGCCTTTGTATCCAGTATTGTTGAGTTACCCGAAGGAGGCTATGCTTTTAATTCAGAAAATGGAGGAGTAATCATTACAGATGAACAGTTCAATATAAAGTTTACCATTGATAAGTCTCATGGATTGTTCAACGATTCGGCAAAAAGTGGTTTTGTGGATAAACAAGGGAACTACTGGGTGGCTACTAATACAGGTATTAGTTACTTAATCCTTAGCAGCCCATTTACAGTTACTAATGAGAAACAAGGACTCGACAATGGATTGATTAGCCTTACGGTAAAAGGCGAAAAACTATTTATCGGTACGTCATGGGGTGTGAAATATGAGGATGGAAATAAATTCACACAAATTCCCAATACACGGCTGGAAGTATGGGATCTTGATGTAGTCAATAATCAACTATATGCTTCAGCAGGTGATGCATTGCAACGAGTAACTTTGGATGGTACTATAGAGGAGGTAAAGAAAGCTGAACCCTGGGGAATGCTCTCACTGAAAAACTATCCCGGAAAGCATATTTTACATTGTTATCAATATAACCTGTTATTGATGAAAGAAGTCTCCGGGAAACTGGTATTCGACAAGTTTATTGAAGGCTATGTTGGCAATGCCAGAGTAGTGGTAGAAGATAAAAGAGGCTATTTGTGGATTGCCAACGGCAGGTCTCCAATTACAAGTTTACAGCTGAATGCAGCCCAAGATAGTGCTATTAATGTAAGGGAATATGGTACAGCAAATGGGCTACCTACCGATGAAATGCATGAAGTTTTGCGCTACGAGTCGGAAGACGGACTAGGATTCCTGGTGCTAAGTGGAAATACTTATTATGAGTACATACCTGAAAAAGATGCTTTCCAATTGTACCAGCCCCTGGCCGAAATAGCTGAAGGGTACAAACGTGAATCATTTACTCAAACAAAAGATGGTACCATTTACACTGCAGCCAATGGCAGGAAAGTGCGCTATGTAAAGACAGAAACCGGTTACAGTCTGGACACAATGGGGTTTGGAAAGATTAACCACTTACCATTTCAAGACACCTATGAAATGAGTGATTCCACCATTATGTATTTAACCTCAGAAGGTTTGATGCAATTTCATCCTGACTGGGTTAAAAGAGAGGTAAAACCTTATCATACGGTAATCAGCAGTGTAATCAGCGGAGATGAAGTACTTCATGGAGGTTATGACTATTCTCAGCAGTTTCAGGAAAACGGAAATGGGTTAGAGTATAAAAACAACTCGCTAAGATTTTCATTTAGTTCGCTCTTTTTTGAAGAGGCAGATCGCAACGTTTTCAGCTACCAATTAGAAGGTTATGACAAAGGCTGGAGCGAGTGGACTACCGAAGCGTATAAAGAATACACTAATCTTAATGAAGGAAATTACACTTTCCGTGTAAGGTCAAGAAACTTGTATGGCCAAATAGGAGAGGAAGCTACTTTCTCGTTTAGAGTTTTTCCACCTTGGTATAGAAGCACTTTAGCATTTGGTAGTTATGTGCTACTCGCAATTTTCGTTATCTGGACCATTGTTCGGGCTTATACCCATAGACTGATAAAAGAGAAGGAAAAACTGGAACGAATAGTGGAAGAGCGCACTCAGGAAATTGCAACACAAGCCAAAGAACTGAGAAGCTCCAATGAGCGACTGGTTGAGCTAGGCCAGTTTAAAGAAGATATGACTTCCATGATAGTTCATGACCTGAAAAATCCATTGAGTGTAATTATCAGGAAAGGAGAAAGGAAAGCATCTTCTATGGCAAAGCGAATGCTCAATCTGGTAATGAACTTACTGGATGTGCAAAAGTTTGAAGAAACGGATGTACAACTTGATTGCACAGAAACAGCTATTAATCAGTTGATCAATCAATCGGTTGCCGATGTTCAGGACAGCATTGATGAATCTAATCTGAAGTTAAGTGTCAATGTGCCTCAATCATTGGTTTTAAGTATTGATGCAGAGTTAATCGAAAGGGTAGTGGTTAATCTTCTCACCAATGCAATCAAATATGCTCCCGTTAATTCAACACTGTACATAGAAGTGCTTGAAAAAGGAGACGACAAACTCTATTGTTCCATACTTGACGAAGGACCAGGTATATCAAAAGAGCAGCAGGAAACCATTTTCGAACGATACATCCATATAGACAATAAAACATCTACAAGATCTAGGTCTACAGGCCTGGGGCTTACTTTTTGTAAGATTGTAGTTGAGGCGCATGGAGGAGAGATAGGCGTGGATTCGAAAGAAAATGAAGGAGCCAAGTTCTGGTTTGTATTGCCAGGCATTACAGATAAATCTGGAGAGGTAATGGTTGAACTGAAAACGAATTCTATAGATTTAACGGAGGAAGAACAAAAACAATTTGTTCAGATTTTACAAGAGTTGAGGCAGCTCAAAGTTTACCAAAGTATAGAAATTGAAAGGTTGTTGAATTCACTTAACGCACAAGAAGGCACAGGCCTTTACAACCTGTGCCAACAATTGATTAATGCCTCATACAATGGAGATGAGGAAGGTTATAAGCAGTTACTTGATAAACTTGAGCCTTGATGTGATTTATTTATCCTTTTTACCTCCGAAGAATTTTCTGAATAATTTGGTAAATAGCTGTAAATCCTTTTTCACTAGGTCTTTTTCAAACTGACTCACTTTGCCTTTGGTCTTACCCCAGCTGGCTTCAAGCATATTAATATCTGATTTAATGGAGTCTTTTTCGAACTGGCTCACTTTTGACTTGAGCTGGTTTAATAGTGCAGATATCTCAATGTTGATTTGCTTGGTTTTAGGCGAGCTTGTCCAAATATCTTTTAGTTCCTGCCATTCGAATTCTTGTGCTTTATGATTCATTTTATTTGAGTTTAGTGGTTATATATTTGAGCAATACCTTTTTCAATCTTTTCATTTTTACCGCAACATGGTTCTCCGTCAGTCCTGTTATCGTTGCAATATCTCTATAAGATAATCCATCAAGAGATAGGGAAACTATAGACTGATCCGCTTCATTAAGTTGTCTGATGCACTCATATAGTGCTTTTTGTTTTTCCTGCTTAACGAGGTCAGGTTTTGGTGAAGCAACCTGAAACTGGATAGCATCTAACTGAACAGTTTGTCCATTACGTTTTTCCAGTTGAGTTTTGTACCTCATACAAACATTCAATGTTATGCGATACACCCACGTGTTAATGTTTGACTCTTTTCTGAAAGAAGGAAGTGCTTTCCACAACTGAAATGTAACCTCCTGAAAAAGATCCTCTGGCTCAACAGGAGTAATGGCATATAGGCTGCATATTCGAAAGATGCTTTCCTTATTAGTTTGAAGAACTTCTTCAAAGACATGCTTCACTTTACTTTCCATTGAATCTTTTTCTTTTCTACCTTATTAGTTACCGATCTTGAAAAAATATGACAAGCAATGACATATTTTTTTTACGCGAGCTTTTCTGAAGTTTTAAAGAGGTTTGAATATTAAAAGTTGCAAGCTTCAAGTCACTTGTCTCAAGTCAAAGTTTATTGTCCTCCTCCTGAGGAGGTGCCCAAAGGGCGGAGGAGGCGATTTCCTTTGTTGGTGTTGTCACCAACAAATATCCTTAAGACTCGCTGGTGACAACACCAGTAAGGGAGAGAGCCACTTTAGAGGTTTCAAGTTTCGAGCTACATGCTTTAAGAAGGGGAAAGGTTTGAGTTGAGAGCTGCCTGTTTCGAGTTTTGAGAAGGAAAGTTGCGGACATATAGTTTTATGCAGCATTGTTTAAATGGAGCACTCATTGTCCTCCTTTAGAGGAGGTGCCCAAAGGGCGGAGGAGGCGATTTCCTTTGTTGGTGTTGTCACCAACAAATATCCTTAAGACTCGCTGGTGACAACACCAGTAAGAGAGAACGACTTTGGAGTTTTCAAGCTTCGAGCTACACGTTTTGAGAAGGGGGAAGGTTTGAGTTGAGAGTTACCTGTTTCGAGTTTTGAGAAGGAAAGTTGTGGACATATAGTTTTATGCAGCATTGTTTGAATGGAGCACCCATTGTCCTCCTCCTGAGGAGGTGCCCAAAGGGCGGAGGAGGTCTATACAATTATTCATATCAGCCCTTTTTCCACTTATGATAAGCAGTTCGCATACAATGTCCGCAAGGTCGGTAACCATGCGCCAGGGCTTCGTCTTCATTCTTGAAGAATACTCTGTTTTCTCTTTTCATACGCTTTCCTGACTTGCAGTTCAATAAGCCATATATTTTCAATCTGGAATTACCGCCAAGCGTAATTTTCTTGTGCCGTATTTGTCTCCATAATTGGATATTAGAGACTAGATTGTGACTAACCATGGTTTAACTATTAGCATCATGGAAAATGATACCTAAGGTGTGCCTTTCACCATTATGTACCTCACTGACACCATGTTTCATATTAACCCTATAGTATCCTTTTGTGCCTTTGACTGGCCTGAAGTTAGTGGTGAATATTAAGAGATCGCCCTTTTGGGGTTTTAGTACAATCGCTTTGGATTGAGCTCTTGGTGTTTGTTGAGTCAGTACAAATTCACCTCCTTCATAGTCAGCATCAGGCTGGTTAAGAAATAAAACGGCTTGAATGGGAAAGTATACATCGCCATACAAGTCCTGATGTAGTGTGTTAAAACCACCCTTTCCATACTTCAGAATAAGAGGTGTGGGCTTTCTTTGACCAGCCTCCTGACACTGTTGATGCAATGCATTTAAAGTGTCAGGAAATCGTGTGCTGATTTTCAATACCTCCATCCATAGATTAGCAATTGGAACCAGTCTTGGATATATGTACTCTCTTAAAGTCTGAATCAGCTTGGGCAGGGGGTAATCAAAGTATTTATACTCTCCAAGTCCAAAGCGATAACGCTCCATAACTACCGTTTTTCTATAGCCATCTGGTTTGTCATAGAGGTCTATAAGCTCTTCACAAATTTCATTGGATATGACTTTAGGAACCAGTGCGTATCCTTTGTTATGCATATCAGAAGCCACCGAGCTCCAGTCAGTAGCTTCCAGTTTGGTTATCAAGCTTTGCATTATTTACTAAGGCTTGCAGCTTCCCAACCTATTATCGCTGATTTTCGAGTGCTTCCCCACATATACCCTCCAGTGTTTCCTGTGGATTGAATAACCCTGTGGCAAGGAATGAGGAAAGCGACAGGGTTGCTACCAATAGCTGTTCCAACAGCTCTGGAAGCCTTAGGTTTATGAATGGCCTTTGCAATGTTTCCGTATGTAGCCAGGCTACCTACCGGAATTTTTAACAATGCTTCCCATACTTTCAGTTGAAAGGCAGTTCCGTTCAAATGGAGTTTTATCTCATTAAGCTTACTCCAGCCGTGCTGAAAAATGAATAAGGCGTTTTGCTGATTCAAATCAACCATTTGTTTGTATTCAGCATTTGGAAACCTGTTTTTTAATGTTACAAATGCTTTCAGCTTGTCATCAAAAAAAGCAATATGACATATTCCTTTAGATGTGGAGGCCACTATGATATTACCAAACGGACTTTCGGCAAAACTGTAGCTTATAGATAAGTTTTCTCCACCGTTCTTATACTCTCCGGGAGTCATTCCTTCAATGTTGATGAACAAATCATGCAGACGACCTGTACCGGATAAACCTGTTTGGTGTGCCGTATCAAACAAGGTTTGCCCATCTTTTAAAAGTTGTTTAGCATATTCAATGCTTAGGTATTGCATAAACTTTTTAGGACTTACACCAGCCCATGTGGTAAAGAGTCTTTGAAAATGATGTGGACTTAGATGTGCACTTTCCGCAATTTCATTCAGCGAGGGTTGCTCTTGAAAGTTAGCTTTGATATAAGCTATAGCTTCAGCTATTCGAGTATAGTTTATGTGTTCCTTATTAGCCATATTCTTGTGATTTTATATATCAAAAATATGATGACTATACAGGAGGAGAAACCCGATTCTTGCTGACATTATAGGTGAGTTTATGCCCATATATGTTAATCATTCTTTTGTTGGTGTTGTCACCAACAAATAGCTCCAGAGCTCGCGGGGGACAATACAAGCAAGGGAGAATAAACTGGATTCTTATAATGCTTATATGTTGTTACAACTTGATCATAAAACCATCTAGGTGCTTTTTATCAATCCAAACCTCTTGATTTTCAGTCTTTATTTTTCTTCGAATTTTACCTCTTTTCAATTCAAAGGTTTCAAGTGAGATCATGAGCTTAAGTTTTTCAGAACCTATCTCTAACAGCATCGAATTGTATATACGAGTCACTTTATTTTTGCTATTTGATAATATCTCTAGATATTGATCATCTAAGGAACCATGATCGACATATACTTTTCGAACTTCAACAACATTCAACCTTTTTCCATTAAGAATAATACTCCCTGTGTCTTGTGGTATTATAAATGACCTGATTGACTTTGGTAAAGACTGAAAGTCCTCTTTCCATAAATGCTTGAAATCAATTTTTAAAGATTTGCCTATATGAGATTTATCTATTGAATTGACTTCTATATAATCGATATCCCAACTCCCTTGACTAAAACAGCTGAAACTGATAACAGAAAATAATATTAGTAGTAAGGTCCTTTTCATTTTTGAGTTTAAGCTAGCATCTGGCCATTTTTCTCTTTTTGCCCACTCTGTCTTTGTCAATGATCTTTTGAATATAGTCAGTAGCCAAAGGTACCTTACATGCTGTACCATTCATTTCTACACTCACTTTACCAATTTTGGTAGCCACTTCCTGAGACTTTTGAGTAAGTGCTTTGATATATGAGCCAACCGCAATCACAAAACCATTCATGGTGTATCGTACCCTGTTTGGTGCATCATGGATACTACTCCCAACTTTATCGAGCAAGTCGCTGTAAGTTGAAATGTCCAGATTTTCATCCTCGTTTACACTAGCATAACTGGCCAGAGTTGACCAACCCGCACAGGCTATTTGTTCATTATCAGAGTTGATCCATTCCAACCCTAATTCGAAACCAAAGGAAGTTTCTGCCGCTACCCAGGGCACTGCATACTCACTTAAGTAAGACCAATAGGCTTGATCGACCCATTCATTGAGATGTGCTTTGGTGATCTGTTTTTCATCGGCCATTAAGCCTGCCAGATACATGGCATCGGTATTACCGGTTTTATAAAGTTCAAGGGAGAGCTCATGATTCTTCTTGGTCTTCTTCAGTATCTTTTTCAGGTCGGCTACTTTCACACCAAAGAATGGTTCTTTTGCACCATGATTCATAAGTACCTTTTTGGTGCCTTGATCTCCATAACTTTCTAATTCCTTTAATACTTCTTTGGCAGTCATGATAATAGTGTTTTGTTACCAATAGTAAGATGCTGAAAAGTTATACTATAAGCAACTTTTGAAGTTTCAAGCTTCAGGTTGCACGCTTCAAGGCTACGCTAAGGCGTTAATAGAACTGTCCTCCTTGGGAGGAGGTGTCCGCAGGACGGAGGAGGCGATTCCCTTTGTTGGTGTTGTCACCAACAAATAGCTCTAGAACTTGCAGGTGACAACACCAGCAAGGGTGTAGGATTGTGAGTTAATTTGTATTTGATTGATGCCCTTTTACAGCCAATTTATTTTAGTAAATAAAACGCCAATTTATGAATGGAAGTGACCTTTTTTCATTTTGATTCCATAACCCTATCTGTATGCCTTTGGTTTTTTCTGAACGATTAAAAACGCCTATTTGGACTCCTTTATGCTCTAAACTATGATTTATGAATCCTACTGATAGTCCATGCATAACACTATTCATGTTAAAGAGTGTTGCTACTGAGACACCTTTTGAATAGGATGTTATTGTACTTATCCCTGAAATATTTAACCCATTGAAATGTACTTGATGCCCTGCCAACCCGCCAAACGACAAACTGAGACCATTCACTTTGTAAGGTTTAGGGAGTTTGGCTTCAAAGATCAATGAATCTAGTATCGGTGCAATTCTGTCAATATTCCAACCATAAGGAACCAAAGGATTAGAAGGTACTATAGGGCCAAAGAAACCAGCTCCTATAATTTCTAGGTTTAATCCATTGATTATTGTTGTTACGGAATCACCCTCATATTTTAAACTATTTATCATTAAGCCCAACCCTATACCATTAACCTTAGTGTTTAATGCTGGTGTGATTGTAGCGACTTTCTTATGCCAGAGTTCTTGACAAAATAACCCGTTAGTAAAGACCATGTAGATTATTAGAGTATATATTGCTTTTGTCACTTTATTATCAATTACATTATTAGAGATAGATGAGTTAGAGACTTGATTGATTAAAGAAAGTTGCTTTATAGCCCTTTAATTCTGTTTTTTTAATAAAGCAATCATCAAAGTCCTCCTTTGGAGGAGGTGTCCGAAGGACGGAGGAGGCTTTTGTTTAAGTACTAATAATCTCCAACACCAACTCTCTGGTCAGTGGTTTACCATTGGCTTTTGATTTGATATCGGCAAAGGGGAATCTGAAATCGCAGCCTGCTTTCCATAGATCGCAACCATAGGCAGTCTGACCTTTGATCAAAGTGCCTTGACCACACTTCGGACAAGTAGGCATGCTGTTATCCTTTTTAGTAGGAGAAGTACTTTTATTCTCAAACTGGAGCTCACACTGTTCATCTAGTTTGAGAATGCCTTCTACCTTTTCTCCGTTCAGTACAAAGCCTTTTAGTTTGGTAGTAGCCTTCTTCTCAACTAGCCTTTCAATTTGTTTGTCGGTTAGTTTTTTATCTAAATAAACAAAGGGTAGCCTCAGGTTACAGTCTTCTTTCCAACGGCTACAACCATAGCTGTTTTTTCCTTTAAGCACACGACCATTGCCACATTTCGGGCATTTCATCTCAGCAGCCTTTTTGGGAGTCTTTTTCTTTTTAGGTTGGGTCTCAGTGATAAGAGAGAGTCTTGGCCTTCCTGTTTCTGACCGTACCTCATAAACCAGGTCATCCACCATTTTCTTCATATTCGCAATGAAACTTCCTGCACCAAATTCACCCTGTTCAATCTCCTTTAGCTTCTTTTCCCAGTGTCCTGTCAGTTCCGCTGATTTTAATAACTGATTTTGAATGGTATCAATCAACTGAATACCCATAGTAGTGGGAATAACCTGCTTTTTGCGCCTTTCGGCATACTTTCGCTTGAATAGTGTCTCTATGATATTGGCTCGGGTAGACGGTCTTCCAATGCCATTGGCTTTCATCAGATCACGGAGTTCTTCATCATCTACCTGCTTACCGGCTGTTTCCATCGCGCGTAGGAGAGAGGCTTCGGTAAAGTTATTCGGTGCTTTGGTGGTTTTTTCAACAAAAGATGGCTCATGAGGTCCATGTTCTCCCATTTCAAAGGAGGGGAGGATTTTCTCTTCCTCTTCTTCCTTATGGTCTCCTTCCTCTTTCTTTTTCTTTTCTTTTGGAAAAAGCACACGCCAGCCCTCTTCCAGTATTTCTTTGCCTTTAGCTATAAACTGTACCGAGTCTACCTCAGCATTTACCTGTGTTTTAGCCACTTTGCAGTCAGGAAAAAAAACTGCTATAAACCTTCTGACAATGATGTCATACACTTTTTGCTCATCTGTACCGAGTGATTTTTCTTCACCTGTAGGAATGATGGCATGGTGATCTGTAACCTTATTGTCATTGAATACCTTGGCCGACTTTCTGATTTTCTGACCAATAATGGGCTGGACAAAAGAAGCGTAATTGGTAAGCGCTTTTAATATGCCTGGCACCTTGGGGTACATATCATTGGGTAGGAAAGTAGTGTCTACTCTGGGGTAGGTCACCACCTTCATCTCGTAAAGTTTCTGGGTGATTTTCAGCGTAGCTTCAGCCGTGAAACCAAACTTACTGTTGCAATAGACCTGAAGTCCTGTCAGATCAAAGAGCTTAGGAGCATACTCTTTTCCATCTTTCTTTTCAATACCAGTGATGTGCAGGTCTTTTCCATTGACCTGGTTCAAAAGCTTTTCTCCATCTGCCTTCTCGAAAAACTTCCCTGAGGTATTGTTAAAAACAGTGTCTCTATACCTGGTTTGCAGCTCCCAGTACGGCTTAGGTACAAAGTTGGTGATTTCATGATACCTTTCTACAAGCATAGCCAATGTTGGCGTTTGCACTCTGCCGATTGACAGTACTTGCTTGGAAGCACCATACTTCAATGTATAGAGCCTGGTGGCATTCATACCTAATAGCCAGTCGCCAATGGCACGGGAACTACCGGCATAGTACAGGTTGTCAAAATCAGAGGAGGGTTTAAGTTGATCAAAGCCCGTTTTAATCGCTTCTGTTGTCAGCGAAGAAATCCATAGCCTTTGTATTTCTCCCTGATAGCCTGCTTCTTTAATGACCCATCGTTGGATCAATTCTCCCTCTTGTCCAGCATCACCACAGTTAATGACTAGTGTAGCATTTTGAAACAAGCCTTTGATTACATTAAACTGCTTCTTCACCCCACCATCATCCATAATGGTTGTTTCAAAGCGATCGGGGAGCATGGGAAGGGAGTTGAGATCCCACCGTTTCCAGTGGGGTTTATAGTCTTCAGGAGGAAGCAATGTACAGAAATGCCCGAAGGTCCAGGTAACCTGATATCCATTACCTTCGAAGTAGCCTTCTTTGCGTGTATTGGCACCGATTACCTGAGCAATTTCTTTAGCTACACTGGGTTTCTCGGCAATACAGACTTTCATAGGCAAGGGCAATCGAAATCAAATTCAAGTATAGTGGATTAAAATTACTCGATCAATAGTGGAAAGGAATGAGTGTTTCGTAAGGTGTAGGGAGTATTGCGTAGTTCGTATTTCGGCATTGATGAAATTAGGGGGCGCTTTGAAAAAGTATGATGTCCCAAAGCTTTCGGATAGGCTCCTTTTTCTAAGCAGAATTTTCAATGCAAGGGAGGTTGCTTTATTACGTTAATGGCTAGTATAAGAATAATAGCGAGTTTATTACCACTGACTTTGCCGCTAAACACAGATCTTTTTTATATTTACTCACCTTGTTTTAGCACTTAAACAGCTATTGTTTTTATACAACGTGGTTTTCCATTCGGATTATAGTTCATCGTTGGCTATTCCATTGCAATCGCATACTTCCTTTCTCTTTGCTTGAAAGCTTCATTTCCTCCTTCAAGTATCTCACAAACGTGTTCTTTAATACCTTTAGAATCAAGAGTAATCTTTATCGAATCATCAAATTCTCGTGTATTTTCCAAACTTCCAGAACCATATTGAAATTTAATTCCGTTTTTGTTGGGCGAATCATTTCCATTTTGATTAGCCACAATAATTAATTCTGAATCTGAGCCAACGACTATATTCGGGTTGTGAGTTACAAGAATTATTTGACGCTGTTTTTTCTTTTTAACCAAGTATGCAACTAAGTCCTTATAAATTGCTCTGTTATCTAAATCATCCTCAGGTTGGTCGATTAATATCGGACAATCCTTATTGCTGAAATCAAGTAATAGTAATAGAACAACAAAAGCCTTTTTACCTTCTGACATCTGATTGAAAATATCATCATAAACTATATCGTATGATATCTCAAAGAAATTACTTGCCATTAATTTTTGACATAAAGAGTTATGGCTGTATTGACCTTTAAGTGTGACTTTTTTTTCTAAGAATTTTTCAAAAAGCTCATTGACCGAGGTAAAATAGTTTTCATTAGTTACTAACTCAATTCCGACTATGCTTTGTCCGTGATGGCTTTGTTGATTTATGCTACTATATAACAAATCTTTATAGGCACGCTTATTAAGTTTAGCAGATGCTTTTATTTCGAGTTTGTCTCTTGAAACACTTAAATTCTCTTTAAACGCCTCAATTTTGTTTAAATATTCTCGATGAGCATCTTTGATAGAGGTTTTAAATGATTCAATCTGTTCTTTGAGCTTATCAACTTCGTCTTTAATTAGGAGTATATCATCGAGTTTATCTTTTTGAACTTTTAACTTCCTTTCTACTTCTCGATACTGAGTGTTATTCTGAAATGCTTCCAAGCCTTTAACATAAATAGCATTCTCGTCTATTTCATTAATCGTTTTTTCATTAGCTAGCCTTACAGATAAGTTGGTAGCTTGTATTTTATCAATTTCCGCTTCCCATTCCAGTTGAAAATTCGCCCTTAATTCTTCAAATTTGAGCTTGATTTCTTGACGATTATTCTCGGAAATTGAAACGAGTTCAAATTCAATTTCTTTGTTGATGAAGAACTTTTCTTTTAGATTTTCAATTCTTGAGATTTCATCTCCTAAGATCTGGTTAGCTTTAGATATAGAGTTTTTTTGAGTCCTTAATTTGGAATAATTCTCCAAATCATCTTCTGATATTTGAGATCTACTTTTTAATTCAGCTAACTCTTTTACGAGTTTTTCAATTTCTGTTTCAATTCCTTTTCTGTCTCCTTTTTCCTTTAAGAGATTACGCCTTTTGACCAAATCTTCTTGTAACTGAAAAATCTTATTGACCCGATTAGTTATATCAGTGTTGTTTTCGCTACTAAAAGTTTCATAGTTTGAAATTAACTGATTTTTCGAGCTGTCCTGTTTTATAATACTTTCTATGAGGTTATCAAGCTCTTTGCTCTTATTCCTAGCTAATGTGTACATATAGCTTTGTGGGAAATATTCTATATCTCTTTTGTCATTGACAGTTCCATCTTTCCAAGTAACAACTAAGTTGGATACGACCTCGTTCACAAAGTTTATATAATCTTCATTTCCAGATTTTACTTCTTTATCACTATTAAGTTTTTTTGCTATTGCGCCTAATAGAATTGACTTACCAGTTGAGCGTCCACCGATAATTGAATTTAAATTTTGGTTAAAGTGAATAGTTTGTGAGTGGAAGTTGCTATGTGATATTTTAACTGAATCGATTACTTGATAACCTGCCTTTTCGTGAGGTTTTAACGCTTGAATTCTCACTCTTTGTTTTGGTTCATAAACAACCTGTTTCAAACCTTCAAAAGTAGTGTCAGCTTTAATCCAACAATTTTCCTTTAAAGCATATTTTTTGATATCATGATTATCAGAGCATATAATCATTGGAATATGCTTCTTGATAGCTGGAAATACTACGTTTAAGTAACCTTCTTTATCTTCCGGTTTGCCCAATTCGTAAAAATCAATGCTTTTAGCAATAAGAGTTTTTTGAGCTTCTCCGTGTGGTAAAGAATGAGTTATGTTCTCAACTGTATTTGATTTCTCACCAGCGTGAATACTTGTAAGGCCACCTAACTCTTTAATAAGTTCAATTGTTGTTTCGAGATTACAGTAAACTTCATTAATTTCTGCTCCTTCGCCATTAATTTTTGAGATGTTAGTTTTGTTCTCAATTTGTCCCCAAATATGAGTTAAGTTGCAATCTTCTGCAAAGATTCCAATGAAGTGTATAGGTGCTCGACCTCTTGAGTCAGACAAAAATTCGATTCCAGGTAGAACTGTTATTCCCTTAGCTTTTCCTAAACTTTGAAGCTCGGTAATTCTTTTAATGTCCATAACGTGGTGGTCCGTTATAGCCACTACAGAAATGTCATTTGCAAAAAGAGAATCTATTATTTCTTGATTGGTTACAGATTGGTCTCCATAATCATAAGATGAAGGTGTATGAAAATGTAAATCCCATTTTCTCCACTGAGAACCTTTTTCTATTCTTTCCATTCTTTATTCAGTTCGAGCGTTGGTTGAAAACAGCTCTTTTGTTTCTTAGTGTTGACTAATGTGTCAGCAAAAACCAAATGTGCTGTTTGCATAGTTTGCTTTTTCATAGCTTGCGTACAACATTATATAACTCTAACTTTTGTCATCGTTATATTTCCAATAATTCCTTATAGTCAACCAATAAAGTGTGCTATATGTACTTTTTTGTTTTTTAGAAATGTACAGGGTATGGAGAAGTATTGCATGTTGTTTCGTATGAAGTAAGGAAGATAATATAGTAATTACAAGTAGAAAATATAGTAGTTAGTATCAATGCGTAATGGGTAGTGAGTATTGCGTAGTTCGTATCTCAGTCTTATGGTCAGCAACTGTTTTGCATTGGTGGGGTTAACGCCTCACTGCAAGGAAGAATGACGTCCCGAAGCTTCGGGACAGTCTCCCTTTATGAAAAGGATAGAGGTTGCTTCACTGTGTTCGCAAGGACGTACTAATTTAGTTTCACTCTGGCTATCTAGTGTTTTCAATTAGATTTCGGAGAGATGCATTAATATGACAAGGGAGATCGTAAACGGTGTTGCAATAGAGAAATTAGAACGTCACTGCGAGGAAGAATGACGAAGCAGTCTCCCTTATGAAAAGGATGGAGGTTGCTTCACTTCGTTCGCAAGGACGTACTGATTTAGTTTCGCCTTAGCTACTTAATACGTTCATTGCGACTTTGGAGAAATCAGTGCTTAGTAGTTAGTATTACGTAGCTCTTAACTCACAACTCATAACTCAAGTCTCGCAACTCAAACCTCCTTATCCAGATATTCCTTAGGAGAGGTACCCATCAGGTTTTTGAACGATTTGTTAAAAGTAGTTTTTGAGTTAAATCCTGCTTCCTGAGCCAAACCAAAGAAGGTAAGTGTTTTGGCTTTGTCTGTCTTGGCGAGTTCGATAAACTCTTTGATTCGGTAGTAGTTTACATACTCGAAGAAATTCATCCCCACCTTTTCATTGAGTAATCGGGCCATTTCGGGGTTACTGATCCCCAGCATTTCGGCAAGTTCTGCTTTCAGCAGCTTTCGGTTGAGGTATGGCTTTTTCTCTTCCATTAACTGGTCTAATCGAGACTTTAAGAGATCCAGATCTTTTATCGACAGCTTGGATTGTGCATATTTTTTTGAAGGTAGTAAAGACGCCACTTGATACAGGTCAGGTTCTCTGATTCCGTAATAGGCGATAAAAAGGATTATGAAAGCAATGCCTAACCAGATAAATTCTCGTGCAGTACGTTCGGTCATTTGATCTCCGAAAAGGCTGATAAAGAAAACGACAATCCAACAGAGAAAGCAGAGGCCTAAAGCAATCAGGAAGTTCTGAAAGAACCGGAACTTTACTGAATAGCTGACTTCATGTTTTAACTGTTTCTGAAAGTTGAAGAAAAGCCGGACACTGGCGAGGTAATAGGCAATATTGACAGTAAGACCAAAAGTGATAAATGTGGTAATCATTGTAAAAAGGGTCTCTCTGGTAGGCCTCATACTGATGGCCCATTCTCTGGGAAGAAGGAAGCAAACGGTAACTGCGAGGCTATAAACAACTCCTGGTATAAAGTGCAACCAGTCTTTTGTACCTGGCTTTTCACCGAGTAGAGAAGACCTGGTGAATAGATAAATAGTTGATCCAAAGAAGAGGGTAGCAAATTCAGAGAGTGAAATAAATCTGAATTCTGAATCCGATAGTCCGGTAATATGAATGATCCTGCCAATCAGGCCAACGGTGAGCAGGAAGGTAAGAAATACAATGTATCCGTTCACCTTCTTTCTAACCTTTGCAGAAAGCATAAAAATGAATAGCAGAAAGAGGCTTTGCAAGAAGCCGAAGTACACCAGTTGATTTGCTATGTTCTGCATAAGGGGTTAAAGACTGGGCAATTTAATTGATATGATGCAATAATCGTATGCTTATCGTTATTCCAGAATAAGGTTGTCATAAGGGGTGTTTCGTCATTCCCGCGTTCGCATATCGCTGAAGCTTTAGCGAAAGCATAAGGCGGGAATCTTCCTATTCAAACGCAATGCCTATTTTGAGATCCCCGATTTCTCGGGGGTGACGGTGTTATCGTGAATCTCGTTAACAAATTGGGAGACTCTTTCGCACTTTGCTTAAAAAAAGCAAAGCGCTCAGAGTGACGATAGTGTTATCGAACAACGAATTGATTGACGTGCTTTATGCCCTTATGATCCATCTTTAAATTCTCTTTGTAGAACTTCTCAAAGTCTGCTTTACTGTTCCATGAAGTAATCACCATGTAATCGGGAGCATAGTAATAGCCAAAAGGAGATCCTCCATCTTTCAAGCTTACAACCTCTTTTCCTCCAGCTTTCTTGGCTTTTGAGCTCCAGTTTTTAGTAAACTTTTCGAAATCAGAAGTATCATTTTTCCAGTAAGCCGTTACCACATTGTACTTGTTTCTGTCTATCTGAAAAGAAAGGTCATTTTCCAATTCGTAATAGGTCAGGTTGAAACTAGACCATATTTCTCTCCTGGCTTTATGAAAGTCTGGCATCACTTCATCTATTTCTTTCAGAAAGTTTTTCCGACTATCATATGAAGTCCAAAAACCAAAAACCATACTGCCAGGGTGATAATTGCCTTGTGTGGGAGTAGGTGCTAAAGAAACCCCACCTTGGCCTTTATATCCATGCTTTTCTGCTACGGGAAATGCGGTTTTGAAATAATGGTCTAAAGCCTCTTTTGTATCAGGTTTAGTATTTAAAAAGATAATATCCATGACCTGTCCCTTTTTATAGGAATAAGTGATGACATCGGATTGGGAATGTAATTTGAAACTGACCAAAAAGAGGCTAATCACAATTAATGAAATTTTAATGTTTCTCATGTTTTTCGAATTCAATAGTTTTTGATTTGACCAAAGTAGAGTTGGCAAAACTTATTGAAAAGAAAACTGAGTCCAGAAGGGTACGCTTACGGTATATGTACTGTTTTACTATTCTGTGACATCCAAGAAAGATTTTTGGGATCGAAGAAATGGCTGAAAATCCCCCTTTTCATTCCCTAAAGGGATACTCTTGGCAACTCCTTTTCAGTAATTCTAAACCATATATTTTCAACAATCAAAAGTTAATTCTTTGGTAGAAGGTTACTTTTTGGAGACTCTGAAAGTGGTTAGCACAGCTCCGTGGTCTGAAGGGAATTCGGGGAAACTCCTTGATAAATTGGATGAGTGATTGACGATTGTTCTTGATTTGACAGGCTCAATTCTTTCTCCTGTAGCGTAAATAAAATCAATCCGCGCAAATGGGTCTCTGTATTCCGGTTCTGGTTGCTCATCTACTGGTACAAAGCCTTGCCCGGATTTATACATATATCCTTGCCCCACAGTTGTCCAGGTATATCCCAGCGTTTCTGCCGATATGGTTGAATTCACCGACCTATATGAATCAATGAAACCTGTATTAAGCATTGCCATTGAAATTTTATTGTTTAAAATTCTGGAATAGTTTAACCCACTTCTTTTGGTTTCAGGGGTATAGTCAAGGTGCGAAATACAATTGAAATCCCCAGCTACAATCACAGGAATCTCGGTCCGGTTTGCCATGTCCTTTTTGAAAGACTCATGGTTCAATAGCTCAAGTAAATGGTTGTAACGAATTTCGTCACCCTTATCGAACTCACTATCGGATAAAGTGTCGTTTTTGATTTCGACAATATGTCTTCCTCCGCTTGTAAGCCAGATATTGTAAACTTTAACCTTACTGCTATCTGGGAGCTGTATAGTTGCGGTTATAAACGAAAATGGAGATAAACCTTCAATGTTTCCTGCCGATACCAGAGGATAACGACTAAAGATTGTAAGGTTGGCATCTGGCGATGGAGTATAATAGTTAAAGTTTAGTGCCTGAGCGATATCTTCTGCTGATCCATAGGTTTCCGTCATGGTAATAACATCAGCTTTGCTTTCCTTTATGATTTCTATGGCCCTTTCCTTTCCGGTTTTTCCGTCAATTGTATAGCGCGGATCTAAATTCAACCTTCCCCAAATGTTCCAGGTCATTAGTTTAAGATCGAAACTCTTCTCGTTTGAAGATGAATCTTTTGACCCACTTTCGCACCCAAGGTTCACAAGTGTAACGACAAAAATAATGGCTATAAATATCGCCCTGAAAGAACTATTGGATGTAATAGTTGTTTCGTTTCTGTTTGAACGATTACCGATCAAAATTTCCGTAAAGTGTTTGATGAGTATTGGCTGATTTTAGTTTAACTCCTCTAATTTACTTTTTGCCTCTTCATTCCCATCAATTTCAACTGCTTTTTGATATTGCTCTTTTGCGGCTTTCTTATCTTTCTGTGACAAGTAGTATTTGCCTAAGGCCACATAGCTTTTAGAGCTGTCAGGGTAGAAGTGCACATTCATTTCCAGATAGGCAAGGGCTTTTTTAGGAAGTTTATGTCCTTCCAACATAAAGAAGCCAATATCATTAACCAATTGCCAATCGGGTTTCATTTCGCGTTTCATACGGGTACTGAGCTTTTCGTAATGTAGGTAGAAAGGATCAATCAGCTGTTTAACTGAATATCTTTTGGGGTTATTGAATCTCCATAGTTCATTGAAAGGAAACCAGGAGAATACAGATCGGAGCCCGTTAAATTGTGCTGGAACAGTCACATTGCCGTGGTCTTCTTTGTGGAAATACTCCCATTTGAAATTGAGCTTTTCAGCGTTCTTCACTAGAAGGTCGTGAAACTTTAGATTTGCCCTGATCTGTTCACTGGCTTCGGACTTGCTTTTTCTAATGCTTGTGGTATCCATCTTAGGACCAAGACTGTTGGCAGTTGCCATATACAATGACTTCTCTAAGCGGTTTCCATTGCTCAGAAGCTTTTGTGTTTGTTTAACCAGATTTTCCTTATCCCACCAAAGGCTAGGGTCTATGGCAATGTAATTATCAAAGACTTCTGGATGCTGTAGATAAGCATAGAGCGTAAACAATCCGGCAGTGGAATGGCCAATGATGGTGGTGTTTTTTTCTGTGGGATATTTACCATCAATAAAGGGTTGGAGCTCTTCCTGCATAAACTTCAGAAAGTTGGCTGCACCTCCTGATTCGCCTGTTTTTCTTCCACGAGAGAAAGATACGTTGGTAGGGGTGAAGTCTCTGGTACGTTCGGTATTGGAGATGCCTACTAAGATGGATTCTGGTATTTGCAAAGGTGCCAGTCGCTTTAACATACCAGCGATTACATAGAAATGGGCAGGTGCATCTAACAGATAAATTACCGGATACTTTTTTGTTTGATCAAAACCGGGTGGCAGGTGAACCCAAATCTCTCTTTGCTCTTTCAATACCTCTGAATACAGACTATCAATTGTACCAATAACCAGTTGTTTTTGAGGGTTTTGGCTGAACTGGGCTTTTACATTTGACTGAAGAATTAATAGGGCTAGTGTAGCTAGTATCAGATGCTTTTTCATTTAGAAATCTTTGTTGTTTAGTTTAAGGTTCTGCAAATGTAAGTACTTACATATTTTAAACTAGTGATTTAGTTAATATTTGTGCCTCATGAGATTCCTCCGAAGCCTCGAGGCGGTCGTGCCTTCCTCAGAATGATAAGTTAGGAGTGGTTCTGTAATGTAGGAAAGACTTGGGTTGTAAGTCAGATTAACTATTAGAACCAACAGCGCTTTCTTCTATAGCTTGTTGAATAGTCATTGAAACTCCCTCTTTTTTTGCAGGGACTAACTTAATTGTAATATCAGATAAATTATGCCCGGCTAAATATGCTACTTCTAAGTCGGTTACCTCGACTTTAACATCACCTTTTGATAGTATAATATAGGATTTGACTACTTCACCTAAGTCTACTTTTCTAAACCTCATGAAGATTAACTGAGGCAATGAAATGGGAACCTTTGATATTCTTGTGATAATGTAATAGTTCAGTATATGAAATGAACCAATTAGTTTGAATAAAAAGAAAAGAACGGTTAATGCTCCTATAACTGCTAGGACATTCACTATTTGTTCATCTACCATTTTAAAGAAAGGTTAAATTTTGTCCTTGTTTAACTTCACTAATTTAAGACAAAGAAGAGGTGTCTCTACAAAGTTTGAATAGTCTGTTTTGTCAGTTCGGAATTCTTTAGTTGAGCCCAGAACTCAGAAGCATTTTGTGCTGAACGTTTAGAAGCATAAGAAATCAAGAGTGTCTGTCTAGGGATACCCCTGAAGCCTCGGGACGATCATGCCTCACTTGGAACAGACAGCATTCATACTTGAAAGATGGTTGTTGTTCTCACAATGCTCAACCAGAGATGGTATCAAAGTATTGACTTGATGCCTTCTTTTAACTGGTAAAGCTCAATTACCTGTTTTTCTGTCAGTGGCTTGTTAAATACGGACAGATCATCCATTAAGCCACTAAAGTTTAACCCAAGGAAAATATTTGATTGTTCAAGTTCCCAGCTAAAAGGATCGTCTACACCACTGACCGTTCCCACTTTTTCACCATTGAGGTAAAGAATGGCCATGCTGTTCGCAGTACTCAGACCATTGTAAGTAATCAGTACATGCGTCCAGTTGTTTCTGCTAAACTGTGATGCTTTTGTAGTCACAAGTCTTTTGTCGAAAACGGCTTTTACGGAAGAGTTTAGTGTATCCTGAGTCCAGGCATTTTTATCGCCTATCACACCCAGTCGGAAATCGCGAGGCGCTTTGTCTGTAAAGTCAACCCAAATTGATGCATCGTTAAAACTCGCGTCTGTAATCTGGATCGGGTCAGTATATCCGTCCAGATCAGTAGGAGGGTCGACACTTAACCAAAACGAAATGCTCCCAGACCAGCTTTCAGGATTGTAACTGATGTTGTCTTTGCTCTTATAAAAGATGACTTTATCACCTTTCTTACCAAACTCAAACGCATTGCCATACTTACCTTTCCCCTCGGTAATTCTGTGATCACTGATGTTCATACCAGCTTCTACCTGCTTTAACACTCTTTTTGAATTGACATACGAAGCTTGAGCTGTATACATGTTGTGATCTCCCAACGCAAAATCGGCAGTAGTTCCACTATCAAATGAAGCATAAAAGGTAAGTGCTTCTTTTAACTCGGCATTCGGATTTGATTGACAAGAAAAAAGGAGAGATAATAAGCCTCCGATTACGATGGTATTAAAGTGGTAGCCTTTCATGCTTTGAACATTAATTGGATGGATTACTAGTCTGCTGTGTTAAAGAACGCAGATTTAAATGAAAGTCGATAAAAAGCTAAATGAGGATTTTTGGTTAACAGGTATGAATTTTTTTCAATTACAATCGAGTCAGGGAAGGAGGGTAGCACTTTTGCTTACCCAAGATTTCTCCAAAATATGAATGGGTGAAAGTTTCAGTGCTATTCCCTTAGTTAGTTGATCACTGTACCAGAACTGAAGGATGTCTTTCGTTCCATTAGCAATCGACAATTGAGAGGTATTTTAAGCTAAAGTCATAAGTAACATACCAAGACTCATTAAAATCATCAGTCCATCTTCAATAATTGTTACGGTACTCATGGGTAGGTTAAACACATCTCCCAGGCATGCACACTTGATGGCTTTCTTACTTAACACACTTTGTAGCACTCCAATAATACTTACCGACATTACAACCAAAGTGACACTATTGGTTATCAATGGGTTGAACCTTGCGAGAAAGGCAATTCCAAGTAAAAGTTCAGTAAAAGCATAGATATATGCCCAAAAGGGGTATTTCCTTGCAATGATGTCGTACATCACGTAGCTGTCTTTAAAGCCCTTCAGATTCAGCATTTTGAAGAAGGAAAAGATCAGGAAGAAGCCTGCCATAAAGTGGCGCATCCATCTTGAAAAATCTATGGTTTCAGCTGTAAGTTCTGCAATCGCGGTAATCGCCAGTATGTATATAAAAATGAGCAATACGGGTTTGTATGTCTCTAACCACGACCTTGTGGGTTCTACTGCCTCTGTCTGTTGCCAATCTGTTATTTGATATTTACTATTTAGTGCACTCTGCAATTTGTTTAAGGGGATGTACTCGTTCATTGTGATAAAGGCTGTTTTTTGGGACTTTGAAACATCCACAGCAGCAACACTTTCAATGGAAGATAGTGCGGATTTTACTTTTGCTTCACAACTACTACAAGTCATTCCGTTTATTTGATATGTATGTACCATAATGCTTTATTTCTTTGTTCTGAAAGCAATTTGGTTACAAACACAGCAGTGCGTGTTACAGAATTATGGGATTGATTTGTAAAGTTTATAAGCTGTCCAGGGAATTACGTTTTATGGTTCTGAACCTTTTGAAATGACTAGGAGTCAATCCGGTTACTTTTTTGAACTGATTGCTCAGGTAGCTTACACTTGAGTAGTTGAGTTGGAATGCTATTTCACTTAGGGTCAGTTCGTCATAGACCAACAATTCTTTTACCTTTTCAATTTTTTGAAGGATATAATACTTTTCAATGGTGGTTCCCTCTACCTCGGAAAACAGGTTACTTAAAGCGCTATAGTCTTGTGCAAGCTCCTTTGACAGGTACTCTGAGAGTGTGACTTGAATCTGATTGTTCTTATGTTGAACCAGATTGGTGATCAGATTCTTAACTTTTTCTATGGTTTGAGTCTTTTTGCTGTCCAGAAGATCAAAGCCCAGGTGTTGAAGCGCTTTCTGAAGTTCTCTTTTAACTGATGAGATATCGTTTTCCTGCAGTTCAATTTCTCCTAATTCTACTTGAACTGGGTGAAGATCAATCTTCTCAAGTGTAGACTTAACAACCATCTTGCAACGATTGCAAACCATGTTTTTAACGTAAACCTTCATTTGCTACTATATACCTGCAAAGTAACATGACGGTTGTGGCAAAGGCAAAACTATTGTATAATCATAATGTCTAGGTCGGTGGAGATTCTTTCGCTGTGCTCAGAATTACAAGAGGGTAGAAGTTTTACCCTCAACTTTGCACGTGATTAAGAAAAAAGGAGGGTCAAAACCTTAATGAGCGGTTTTGCCTCTTTATTCTCAGATCTAGTATATGCGCTATTCCCATTACCAGTATTGCTGCCGAAATGATTCCTATTTTTAGGTCGGCATTAATTTGGGGTAGAATCGCGAACGGAGTCGCAAAAGGTACAGTAAACATAATAGCTAAAGAAACATAATGATTGGTTGGAACAAACCTGAGTTTTGTATTTAAGAACGTTCTGAATTTCTTGAGTTTCTGTTTAAATACCTCGTTACTAAAGGAGGGTATCTTTTCTAGTTCCAGATATTCAATGTAGCTATTGATGTTGTCCAGTTGTCTTTCATTTAGGTCCTTCTCTTTAAGGTTTTCTAAAACACTGATAAACCTTTCGAATACTCTAATCTCTGATCTTTTGGTGGCCTGAGAAAGCTTCTTTTTGAGAAAAATGATAGTCCCTTTCAAATCACTGGTTTCAGTAAAAGCACTTTGACCTATGAGTTCTTGAATATTTGCTTCTATTGCAACCGCTATTCTTTTTATAGTTTCTCCTGTGGGTTTTGATTCATTGTTTTCAATTCTCTGAATAGTCCTTAAGCTTACCTGTGATTCTTCAGCCAGATACTCCTGAGACATGCCTCTGAGTGTTCTCAGTTCCTTTAGTTTCTTCCCTAAGTCTTTTGTTTCCATTTTTTATTTAATGTTTCAACAAATGTTTACCGGAAACATGTTTTCCTCTTACGTCAAGTTGCCGTCACCTTTACGTCACCTGTTTATAAAGCGTTTTTTGTGGCTTCAGCTTTTGGCTAAGATCAATAGAATTGGAAATCTTTCAAAGTCTCAGCGAGACGTTTGGGTAATGGGGTGGAACTGGTAAATAGTCTTTTATTCTCTAATTCAGGTTCTCAATATTATCCAGAATATTTATCCCACTTTTTTTCATCAACTCGCTGGCATTGAAATCTGTACATATGCCATCTGTGAGTTTATAATTGAAAGTCATTGCACCATCCTTAATGGTGCTGTTAAAGCTATGGTTAGAAACAATCATATGCTTACCTGCCAGTTTGGCTAACTCTAAATCGTGTGTTGAAATCATGCCAAAAGCATTGAGTTCGCTCAACTGCTTAATTAAGGAGACTCCTCCTTTGTACCTATCCTCCGAGTTTGTTCCTTTAAACATCTCGTCCAACATAAAGAATATCGGCTGTCCACTCTTGATAAGTATCAGTAATTGCTCCACTCTTTTTAATTCTGCGTAGAAAGAAGAAGTGCCTTCTTCAAGGTTATCCTGAGTACGCATACTGGTAAACATTTTTATATGCGATACCTGACCGGACTTAGCGCAACAAGGTGCACCCATTAATGCCAAAACAAGGTTGACACCAACTGTCCTTAAAAAGGTACTTTTCCCCGCCATATTAGAACCCGTTATCATGGTAATTTGTCCGCTTCCATTTAAGTTGAAGTTATTGCAAACCCTGTTTTTCGGTTTGATCAACGGGTGCCCGAGCTTTTCAAAACGAATGCTATAAGGTTCGTCTTTGATCTCAGGGAACATGTAATCGGGATTGGAATAGGCAAAGCCAGCTAAACTGTTCAATACTTCAAATTCACTGATTGCACTAATCCAGGGTTCAACAAGCGATTTATTTCTGTGTTTCCACCTTTCAGTGAGGATAATGTAATGTATATCCAATAACCAGAAATTATTCAGCAGCCCGTAGAATGCATTTCCCATACTTTTCTTAGTACCTCTGATTTGAAATGCTTCCAGTGTTTTTTCCAGTTTTCGTATTTCGTTTGCTGCAGAGGATTCATTCTGATTTAAGTCAGACCGAAGTTCTTTTAGCTTTTTCGATTCAAATACTTTTGATGAAATAGTCTGCGCTAATCTCAGGTAACCACGTAGCGTTTGTACATTCTGATCCAGCAGATCAATAGTTTCTTCTGTAAAGGAAGCAAGCTTTCTTAAAAGCTGACTGCTGATGAATAAGCCAACCAGCAGGGGGAGGAGATAGATGTTCCAGCCGTCTAAGACAAAGTTTATGACAAACAATACCCCTGAAACAGTTGAAGTTATGGCTAAAGCAATACTGCCAGCGAGGTACTTTGTTTGTTTGGTAAGGAGCTGCTTGTCTGATTCAAACCATTTTAAAAGCTTTTGGTAGTTACTCTGACTATTGGTAAAAGGTAAGCCAGCCACATGAAATTGTTGTCTCCATTCCAGATCGGGTTTTATCTCTTGAATGGCTTGCTGTCTTTCAAGGATTGTTTCTTTAGGTACGGATTCAGAAAGCCATTTAGCCAGCAATAAGCTACCAGATTCGGTTGTAGTTCTATTTAAGAGTTGGAACAATGAGTGTGCTCCAAAAATATCTAAATCGGCAATGTAAGGATGATCCTTTTCAAGGTGGGATTGCCCGGTGGGAAAGCCTGATAGCTTGTTTTCTAGTCTCAGTAGCTCGTTCTCATTGATTTCTTTGAGTAGTCTCATATTGTTTTTACGATCTACTGTCTTGTTATACTTAATAAGCAATGAGGCAAACCCAAGAATACAGAGTGGAGCAACAATCCACACCAGGGTGATCAACTGTTCGTTTGCTAGGAGAATGATGACAATTACAGAGATTAGAAAAGAAATTAGTCGAAATAGAGAAAGTCCTTTTATGGCTTTTTCTAAACGCAAGGTTTCTTTTTCATACTTCTCGATATTGGTCTTGTAAACTTTCAAGATTGTTGTCATCTTAAGTTAGCAGTACTATCCCATTCATCCAGGGTTCTTATTTCGAGTTTTTCAAAGTACTCTCTTTTCAATTCTTCAAGCCTATTTGCCGATAATGCGATGTGCTTTATAGGCATTTCTCTTCTTACAAGCTCTAAAAAGTTTGACTCTTCTGGATCCATTTCTTTGTCAGGTTTAGAATAATATTCAATTATGCCATCCAGATTATATACGATCTGCTCTAAAGCAAACCAACCTACATAATATCCTAAAGAAAAGAACTCATGTAAATCTTCTGCAATAATCACGTTATTCTCATCCGCCATTGGTACGGTCATAACAATGGGGCCTAAATCTCCTTTATTGTTATATCCATTAACTAACCCGAAATGAACACCATTGCCACCAGTAGCAGCAAAAGTCAGAGAGTTTTTTGGAGTACAGAAATAACCATGATGCTTCATTGGTCTGACAGGTTCAAGACCACAATAATCTATGTGCTTATATAAATCCTTCCCCCATTTTCTTGTTATAAGGTCATCAATTTCCCAAAAGTCTTCTATCGAAATCATACTGGACTCTGATCTTAATGTGTTATCAAGATCAATAGAGTTTATGCTAATTCAAAGCTTGATTTTTACTTTTAAAGTTGGAGATTCTTTCGGTTGTGCCTCCCTCAGAATGACGGAAGAGAATAAGACTTTAATTAACAAATGTCTCTTTTGGTCGTTTTCCTTTATTCAAATAAAGCCCCGCAATGATTGCTATTACTCCAGTTTTGGCCAGAGTGCTTTCAAAATTAACTGCACCCTGATCGGTTAATCCAGCATAATAGTCTAAGAAGTAAAGCCTTAAAACCTCAGTTAATATAAAGTACCCAAGAAGCCCGAGGAAGACTGCTGGAAACTTCTTTTTGCGATGGAAAAAGATGTTAAGGTTCCAAATAAGTAAGCCTAATGCTATCAACAATGAAATAATAATGAATGCGTAAATGTTTATTCTGGTTTTAAGTAGATGGTCTGTTGTCTCAAAATATAAGCTCCAGTCATCGGCTAACAACTCTTCTATTGTTGATACTATATCAATAATAACACTGAGACTAGTGGCGATGAGCATAATCATAATAATTGATAGCCAACCACCAATAGGTTTTCCATTGGCTTTGTCTGTCATACGTTGATTAGTTTCTTGCATACTTTTCTATTCGTAATAATCTTGATTTTAGTATCAGGCTTGCATTAGTGTAAGGATCGTTTGATCCTTATTCATCTAAATTCCATTGTTCTATATCATCAACAGGGTTTGGAAGCCTGCCTTCTAGCCACTTCTGTAATGTACCTGGCCTAAAATCTTTATCCTTAGTTTCAATCACCCATGAGAGAAATTCAGTTGGACCTCCATTCATATAGGGAGGAGGGGAGACAGGATAGAAGACTGTAGGCAATCTTTCGTCCAGAGAAATATAGTTTATTACATGACCAAGTTCCTGAACAACATTCCAAGCATATTCATTTTCTATATCTAAAGAGAGTTTGACCCACCACAACCCGTCTTCGTTTCCAAACGAAATTGGCTTTTGAACGCTGGGTACTTTTTCCAGAAAATCAATTAGACTTTTAAATGCTCTATCATCCATTATTAAAATTTCTTTTTGTCACCTGAATTCGGTTTCCTACAGTTCTTTATCATTTCTTCTTTACATGACCCGAATTCAACAAAGTTGTTTCTTGCTTGAATCAATGATACTCGGTTAGCTCCTCCTACAACTTTATGATCTTCGAACTGAATTGGATCATCTTCCCAGTAGCAAATAGGACAAATTGAATATTGCAATCTTTGGTTTTTATCAAATGTATTATAGCCACAACATGGACAATATTCGTCTAACTCGATTTTCATGATCAGTTCTTCTAGGAATTTTAAAGACTAGCTTCTTAGGCTAATTAAAAATTCTTCTGGTCTTAGCATCTAGCTAAGATCAAGATCAATAGTTTTTGTAATCTTTCAAAGTTTCAGTTATCAGCTCTCTTGGCTGGGTATTCTTTCGCTATGCTCAGAATGTTGAGGAGGTCGTCATGCTGAGTGTTTCGAAGTATGAGAAACCGTCCCGATGCTTCGGGAGTATCTGTCTGTTGTTTTGGGAGATTCTTTCGGTCGTTCCCTGTCTGCCGACAGGAAGGCTCCCTCAGAATGACGTAGGTGCTTGTTCAGCGCTACATGTTCAATTCCCTTGAAGCTCAAAGCTAGTAACTCGTAACGCACCAATCTGTATAAAAAAAGGCCTCAGCATTACACCAAGGCCAATAGAAGGTGTAGCAGCTCTATTCCTTACTGCTTCTTTAACTCAAAAGTTTGACCGCCTTGTTTCAGGATAAAGGTATTTTCAAAGGGTTTAAACTCTATTTCCAGTTTGGCAGGTTGATAATCGAAGACATGCTTTTCTATGGGGTTTAGGGCAAATGAAGGTTGACCAGAACCTTGTGCCATCAGACTACCTTCTTCTTCATAGATTTTAATGGTGATGGGAAGGTCATCAGAACCATAAGTTCCTGCATACAACTCAAAGAATCGTTCCTCTGGTTTGTAGGTTTTAAATTCTGGCAGTTCATATTCCTTATCATAAATGATGCTTAATACACCAATACCGAAATCGTTGGTGGGGTAGTTTTCACCATTTACGATATAAGTAAGTGTCAATTTGTTTTCTGGATTATAAGCCGCCATTGAGTGCGTTCCATAAGTATCTCCACCGTGCCCGTAACCAATATGATCGTAGAAGGGTGCTTTCATCACACCCAGGCCAAACCAGTCATTCTTTTTTGGTAGCATGGCTTGCAGCGTTTCTCTTTTGATCACTTTTCCGGTAAACAGCGCATTCAAGAAAGTATTCATTTCGTAAGCTGTGGAGGCCATGGCACCTGCACTATAAGCATTAGGAAAGTAGAATTCTTCCATCTCTTTCCATTCGCCTCTTTTCTTTTCGTAAGAGTTGGCAATGTTATCGTAAGTGCCTCCTTCGGCTATAGAAAGGGTGTTTTTTAAGCCTAAAGGAGTAGTGATTTCATCGGCCAAAACCTGCTCAAAAGTTTTTCGGTATTGTTGCTCTAAGATTCTACCCAATAAATAGTAGGCAGAGTTAGAATAGCTGAGTGAATCACCGGGTTCAAAAGCCACACCCTGACTGATGATTTCGTTGATGATCGTCTCTTTGGTTTGTGGTGCCTTTAGCCAGAAGTGTAGGCTATCGCTTTTGGAGACATAGTTTTTCAGTCCACTGGTATGGTTCAGCATTTGTCTGATGTTGATTTTATTGGCATTGGGTACTTTGGGGAAGTACTTGCTCAGTTTCTCGTCCAGGCTGATTTTGTCAGCTTCCTGCAGCTTTGCAAAGAGTACGCTTGTAAATAGCTTGGTGATGGAACCAATGGTGTATTTCCTTTCAGAGGTACCTTTACTAATGTTTTTCTCTCCGAAAGTATGGTTGACTACTTCCTTTCCATCTTCAAAAATGGATAGAGTACCCATCAATTGATTGTTTTTTTCAAAGTGTTGAACATAGGCTTTGATGGCTTCCTTTTTTTCAGGAGTAATGATGCCTTGTTGCGTAAAGGCAACCTGACTGATTAATAAGGCGAGTGTTACAAATAGTGTTTTCATAATGATTCTGTTTTGTTTGAATTTTTGAGTTTTGATTTTTCTTATAATTTTTTTCTACCCTGAGCAAAGTCGAAGGGTCTTCTAAAGGAACCTTTATAGTTCCCTCGGCTTCGCTCGGGATAAAAAGGGGAGCGGTGTATATGTTTCAAGCATAGATTTCACGGTATCTTTTGAATAAACCGATGGTCATTAGCGCAATGATCATCACTATTAGTATGTACCAATGTACATTGTTGTGATCCATTGCTCCGAAGTAATCGAAGGCCGACATGCCATTGACATTGATGTAAGTGACCAGGAAAAAGAGTACTTCAAATAGCTTTTTCCCTTTGGTCAGTATGCCTAATACAAAGGCGAAGGTCACCACAGTGAAAGCACCCAAACAGACCATACCTACAGCAGCCAGGTTTAACTGGAAGGCATAACGTAGCAGGAGTGGAACTGCTAGAGAAATCATCAGTATCAATGCAGCTATTATTTGCGTACAGGTAATGCGATACATGGCCTTAAAGCTGAACCAGGTAAAATAATGCACCTTGTGTGCTTGTTCTTTACTGCTCAGTTGCGAGATTCTGCCTACTTGTAAAAACCAGAGAATGGGTAATACAAACTGATGCGCAATGGATAATGGCAAAATAGCCAACAGTACCACACCTGTGAGGTTCAGCAACCAAAGCCATTTCTTCCCACTGCGTACTAAGAGTAAAAACTCTGTTTTGAGAATAGGCATTATGCCAAAGTCAGTCTCAGGAACCGACAGTGATTCAAGACGCATTCCTGAAATAGAATCAGTTTCGAGACTAGCCTTTTTGTTTTCCTTTTTTCGACCAATGTGAGACTGCCTGAACCGCTGGAATAGAGGAGTGATCAGTACTACCCCTATTATGCTAATTAGCACCAGAATCAAACGACTTATAATGAAGCCATTGGTAAAAGAAGTACCTTCAAATAGAAACTTTTTACCTTTCTGCCCTTGGTTTAAACTGAAGCCAATATTCAATCCTGAATTCTCTGGTACACTACCAGCTTGTTCGGCTGCTGCTATGATTTGATCGCTGGCAATTTTACCGTTGAAGATGTCGAAGTTCACGATAGTAGTATCCAGAATGGCGGTGGAACTCAGTGCTATAAAGAGGAAGAAGAAACCTATATTCTGGATTACACCATACTGCTTAAAAAGCACTTCGAAAACCACAGCCAATACCGAAATAAAGAACAGTGCAGGTATGGTAATGAGCAGATAAGGCTTGATAAACTGACCAATATCCAGCGGGTAGCCGGCATCATAAAAGAAAAACAGCATAATGCTCATTGCAAATACAGCCAATACAATAGTAAAGAGTATCAGAAAGTTGGAAAGCACTTTTGAGAACAGGTACTGAAAGTTACCTACTGGAGTACTGGCTATAATCTGTCCTACACCTGATTCACGGTCCGTTTTAATGGCCCCGTTGATCAGGTAAAATCCGAACATGGATAGAAAAATCGAAGTCATCAATGCGGTTACTGTTCCAATCCATGCGGCATTGTAAAACCCTGTATAGCCACCCACATTCACCGTGGAGTAGGAGGCTTCGGGTTGAGGGATGAATGAGGCTGCAATGGCAGTACTCAGACAAAGCGTCACTAAAAATGAATAGCTTCTGATACGCTTTAGATAATCCAGGTATATAATTGACAGTAGTGCTTTCATATCTCTGCTTATTTTTTGGTAATGTGTAAGTAGGCATCTTCAAGATTAGCTTCCTGAAGCTTTGAGCCTTCTAATGGGTGATCGGAGATGTATCTTACTTTCAGCTTTTCAGACTGATGAGTTACGTTGATCACGATATGACTTTCCTTAAGTGCTGGCAAAAAGTCTTTGTCTATTTCAATTTCAAATACCTTTCCGGTAGTGCTTTTCACAATCTCGTGTTGCTCGCCCTTAGCCAGAAGTTGACCGTCTTTCATAATGCCCACCTGATCAGAGATGGTGGCGATATCCGATACAATGTGTGATGAGAGTATGACAATGGCTTCTGATGCTAGTTCGGCCACCAGATGTCTGAAACCCACTCTTTCATCGGGATCCAGCCCTACAGTCGGCTCATCAAAAATGATCAGTTTAGGATCGTTCAAAAGTGCCTGAGCAATACCCACTCTTTGTTTCATACCACCAGAGTAGCTACCAATGTGCTGTTTGGCGACTGCCATCAGGTTAAGTCCTTCTATAAGTTGGGCAATTCTTGTTTCTAGTTTATGGCCTGCCACACCTTTCATAGCGGCTATATATCTCAGAAACTCAAAGGCATTCAGGTTAGGATATACCCCAAAGTCCTGCGGCAGAAAGCCAATGGTTTTCCGTGCATAATTGGGGTCTTTAATCATGTTGTTCTTGTTCAGATAAATCACTCCATCGTTGGGCTTACTCACTGTAGCAATCATTTTCAGTAAAGTGGACTTACCTGCTCCGTTGGGCCCAAGCAATCCGAAAACCCCGTTTTCTAAAGTCAGAGAGAGGTCTTTGACTCCGTATTTACTTTTTGAATATTGCTTGGTAACCTTTTGTATTTCAAGTTTCATATCGAACGAATTGTGATGAATTGCTCAAATATGAAGGAGGGAAGAGGGCGGGGCAAAAAAGTGTGATGAACGTTCGGATTATTGACATTTCCGTCAGATTGACTAAAATCACTAAAAGCGATACGTTGATCACTATAGCCGAAAACTTTGTCACAAAAAAGTCACTTTTGACTGGCCGAAGTTTATTTTTACCCCGAAACCTTAAGCAGACCTGATGCCGAAACTCGATTCCTGGATAGACAATAAAATACTTCAGAACATCATCATCTGGGCCTGCTTGTATCTGATTATTACCTCGTTTATAACGGCAGATGATCCTTTTCTGACTTCCTTTTTTATCCTGCTGGTACTGAGCCCGCCTATTTATATCAACAACTTACTGGTTCTTCCTCGGTTCTATAAAAACAAGTGGGGTTTTGGACTATTGTTTATTATTAATGCCTTACTGTTTGCCTCAATATCTGTTTGGGTTATTGATTATTATTCTCCTCAACCTCAACAAAACGGTTTACTGAGATTGTTTGGCGTTTTGCTATTGTCTATAACATTTGGTTCCGCACTCAAGCTGACCAGAGATAGCTTTATTAAAGACAGAGAAAGAAAGAAGGCAGAATTGCAATTACTCAAAGCACAAATGAACCCACACTTTTTATTTAATACACTGAACAATTTGTATGGGCTTTCAGTGGTGAAGTCAGAACAGCTTCCCAAACTGATGCTGAAACTATCCGATCTACTCAGGTATAGCTTATATGATACCAGGGAAGAGTTTGTACCACTAAGTAAGGACATAGAGTACATTGAAAACTACATTGCCTTAGAGCAAATTCGGTTAGAAGATCAAACAGAAATCAGCTTTACTAAAAGTGGTAATCTGGACTCCAAGTTCATCATCCCCATGTTACTGATTGTCTTTGTAGAGAATGCCTTTAAGCACCTTAGTGAGTCTAAAGAAGGGGAGAGTAGAGTGTTGGTTAATATTGAAGTTGATGAAAAGGGCTTATCTTTTCAATGTTCGAATTCGGCAAGTAATGACCGGTCAGCTTCAAATGGTTTAGAGAAGGGAAGAAGTGGTATAGGTCTGGACAATGCCAAAAAGCGACTTGAACTGATGTATCCTGGAGTACATAAATTAGATATTGAAAAAGGAAATGAGCTATTCGAAGTGCATTTAACGATTGATTTTTGATGAGAGATATGCGATGCATCATAGCGGATGACGAACCGATTGCTCGTCAGATATTAGCGAGCTACATTGGTGAGATGCCTAACCTTACTTTGGTAGCTCAGTGTAAGAATGCTTTTGAAGTAATGGAGGTTTTGCAGAAAGAGGATATCGACCTGCTTTTTCTGGACATTAACATGCCTAAGCTATCAGGTTTGAGTCTGCTGAAAACATTGAGAAACCCTCCTTCGGTAATCATCACCACTGCTTATCCTGAATACGCTGTGGAAGGGTTTGAACTATCGGTTACCGATTACTTATTGAAACCCTTTTCTCTGGAACGCTTTATTCAGGCTGTGATGAAGGTTTCGGGTAGCGGTAATCAAGTAGCTGAACCTGTTTCTAATGAACAAGAAATTGCAGATAAGCGATACCTCTTCGTTAAAAGTGATAAACGCCATATCAAGCTAAAGCTTCAGGAAATAGAACATATTGAGGCCTATGGTAATTATATAAAAATCCATGCAGGCTCAATGATCATTACTCAACAAACATTATCTGATTTTGCCGAAAAGCTGCCTGCTGCTTTTATGAGAGTCCATAAATCCTTCATTATCAACTTTGAAAAGCTGGAGTATGTAGATGGCAACCAAGTTGTATTGGATGGCGGTGCTAAACTTCCGGTAGGAAAGTCTTATAAAAAGGGTCTGCTTAACCGCATTGAAGGTGAGGGTTGAAAGGGTTTTCGTGATTAATGTTTCCAAACTTCATTACTGTCGTCACTCTCAACTTGATCCGAAGTTTCGGATGAGAGTCTCAATTACTTAAAAGTTCGTGAATGCCTTTAGAGATTCCCGCCTCCGCGGGAATGACAGTTGTGTTTCTACCTTGAGCTTGCCGAAAGGTCTTATACTGGATATGGTGTTGGCTAACAATATCAAGGTTCAAGATTGGAACTATTGTCTTCAATTTCGTCTGTATAAGTTCCCTCGGTTTTGCTCGGGAAAGTAAGGTTATATCTTTTCGAGTATCTATCTATTGAATTTCTTACCGTCATGCTGAGTGTTTGGAAGTATGAGAAACCGTCCCGATGCTTCGGGAGCATCTGTCTGTTGTTTTAGGAGATTCTTTCGGTCGTACCTCCCTCAGAATGACGGCTAGGAACTCTCTCGGATGATATTCTATTGAATTATAAGTGACTTTCGGGTTTTCCCACTTTGAGCTTGCCGAAAGGTCCAGAATGCCTTAACAATCACAACCAGGTCCACAACTGTCTCCTTCAGCTGCGACTTGTACGGTTTCATTGGCTACAGAAGTCAACGCTTCAAGAAAAACATTGCTGGGTTGTGCTCCGCTAATGCCGTACTTGTTGTTAATCACAAAGAAGGGGACACCACTTACGCCCATTTGCTGGTAATGTGCTATTTCACTTTTAACCGCATAGGCAATGCTGTCGTCCTCGATAATTCGGTCAACCTTTTCAGCATCCCAGTCAAACTCAGCCATAATTTGATGTAACACCTCCCGTTTGTTCAGGTGCAATGTTTCTTCAAAATAAGCTTTCAGAAATCTTTCCTTCAGCGCTGCTTTAAAGCCTTCCTCGCCTGCTACATGAAGCAGTTGATGTAAATGAAGAGTGTTTACAGCCAGCCAATTTGGTCCAAAGTCAAAGTCAATGTCTACCTCTTTACCCGCTGTTGTCAGATGATTGGTCATATCATTTGTGCGTTCTATACTTCCAAATTTAT
Source organism: uncultured Roseivirga sp. (assembly GCA_947493005.1). Classification (GTDB taxonomy): domain Bacteria; phylum Bacteroidota; class Bacteroidia; order Cytophagales; family Cyclobacteriaceae; genus Roseivirga. Next base: position 473,842 of record CANLOY010000003.1, on the reverse strand, counting down.
TGACTAGATAGGTGTCTCTATCAAGCCCATCTTCAGACATATTGGGATCTAACTGATAAGGGTGCCAGTTTACTTCTATAGGTATTCCTTTCCATACCTTCAATGCGGCTTCGAACCTTCTTTTCCCAACATAACACCATGGGCATGCCACATCCGATACAATATCTACGGTAATTGACTTCTCGTTCATTATAAATTCTTTGTTCCAATTCTACTTTACCCGTCATGCCGGAAAAATTGTCCATAGATTCCATTATGGACTATTTTATCCGGTATCTGTATAGTTTCAAGTTTGTGAGATTCCTGATATTTTTCTTCCGGTTAAAAACATGGGAAGAAAAATTCTGGAATGACGTTTACTGTTAAATACCCAATGCTATCTCTTCCAAATTAGTTCAGGAATTGTCTGTTCTTTTGAAATGATATTGGCAGCATGTAAGTGAAAAATTACACTTTTGATCATTTTATCACTGATCCAACTGTCTGCTGCCCATTCGGTACTATGGTACCATCTTTCTATATCCGGTAATTTTTGCTCGTAACGCTTACTGGTCAGCGGAATCATGGTGTTGTCTTGCATAAACTGCTGACAACTTTCCTGAATAATGTCTAACAGCTTATCTACAGCCTCTGGTGATTGTTCCAGAATATTATCCGATGCGGCAATAACAAAGCAAGGCCAGGGTGTTAAATATTCGCCAATTCTTCTGATCTGACCGGCATCTACATAAGGTTTGGTCGTATATTTCTCCCAATAGAAAACATCAGTTTCTAAGGCATTCAATGATACCAGTGCGCCATCAATATTGTTAATAATGGTAAACTGATCAGCCGACATGCTTTGCCCCTTGCTGTTGGCATTTACAATAGAGATCAGGTGAGACCCAGATCCCAATCTGCTGATGGCATGTTGCTTATCAAAGATATTGTCATGTGGTTGCAATGGATTTTCTAGACCTGTATGGATTCCCCAGGTCAGAGGAGTAATCACATACTCACTGATGATTTTACTGGGGTTGCCTTTTATAATATCTGCAATGATCCCTTCAGTAAGCAATAGACAAATATCTATCTCATTTTCACGAAGTGCTTTGGTCATTTGACCGGTTCCTCCATAAAAATCTGTCCACTCAATGGAAATATTATTCTTCTTGAAAATACCACGCTCGTCTGCCAAATGGATGGGGAGATTGAAGTGTTCGGGAACACCTCCAATACGAATTACAGTTTCGCTCATGTCTGTCTAAATGAATCAGGGATGCGAATGTAGATTTTTGTGAACGAATTACCATGAATACTCTGACAAAGGGACAGCAATTGAGAAAGAATCAGGAGTAAAGGTCATTGAAGGCACGTTTTAGATGCAAATGAACTTCGCGGACCAGACTTGCGTTGAGATATCGATTTTGAACCAAACCATATCAGACAATGCAGACTTTTGATCACATTATACTAGGAAGTGGACAGGCAACAGGAACATTATTGGGTAAACTTATTCCAACGGGAGATACTATTACAGTAATTGAAGGCGGAAAGGTAGGGGGGAGTTGTGTGAACTATGGCTGTACACCAACCAAAACTTTGGTGGCCAGTGCTAAAGCAATTCATCAGGCTAGTAGAGGAGAATTCTTCGGGTTTGAGACAGGTGATATCAAAATAAACTATGCCAGAATCAGGGAACGCATGAACGAGATTCGTAATGGATCGAGTAACGGGCTGACAAACTGGATGGAGTCCACACCGAATGTGAGCCTGATCAGAGGTTGGGGAACGTTCGAGAATGAAAATACCATTAGAGTAGGTGATGAGCTAGTGCAGGGAAAGCATATCTATGTCAATGTGGGAACCAGTTCTTTTGTGCCGCCAATAACAGGTTTAGAAGATGTAGATTGGATTGATAATTCGGGTCTGCTCGATTTGGAAGAAGTGCCTGAAAACCTGGTTATTATCGGAGGTGGATATATTGGAGTTGAGTTTGCCCAGGTTTTCAGAAGGTTTGGTGCTGATGTAACATTGATCCAAAGAGATGATCAGTTAATGCCAAGAGAAGATGCGGATGTAGCCAATGAGATTCAAAAGGCATTGGAAGAGGAAGGGGTAAATATTATACTCAATGCCAATACTGAAAAAGTATCTAAGAAGGGTAATGGTATTGAACTAGATCTGGATGTCAATGGAAAACCTCAGACTGTAGAAGGCTCTCATTTACTTTTAGCTATTGGAAGAAGACCAAACACTAAAGGTTTGAACCTTGAAAAAGCTGGAATTGAGACTAATGAAAGAGGTTACATTACAGTAGATGATTACTGTAAAACCTCCGCTGAAAATGTTTTTGCTGTTGGTGATGTCAATGGCAAAGGAGCATTCACGCATACCTCCGTAAACGATGCTGAAATTGTACTGGATTACTTGTTTGATGGAGACAGAAGCCTTTCTCAAAGAACTCAGGTATATGGATTGTTCACCGACCCACCACTGGGTAGAGTAGGGATGAGCGAGAAAGAAACCATTGCTTCGGGTAGAAAAGTATTGAAAGCTACCAGAACTATGACGAGAATTAGCAGAGCTAAAGAAATGGGAGAGACTAAAGGTTTTGTCAAACTGCTGGTTGACGCTGAAACGGATCAGTTTCTAGGAGCATCCATTCTTGGTGTCGGAGGCGATGAGATCATTAATATGTTTGCCACGGCTATACAAGCTGGAATGACCTGGAAGGAGTATAGAAAAACAGTATTGGTTCACCCAACAGTGTCAGAGTTGATGCCTTGGACACTGGACGCTTTGAAACCGATAGAGTGATTTTTCTAACCATAATTGAGTTGATATAAGAATCACAGGTAAAGAACGTGATGATTATTTCGCTGACCATTTGAATAAGGGGTTTCTTTGGCTTAATTTTTGAAAAAATCAAATTAAGTCTGCTTGGTGAAGGTTTCTATTCTGTTTTTGTTGGCAAGTTTAGGCGTAGTTAATGGCTTTTTGGTTGGAAGTTACCTAATCATTAAGAAGAGCAGATCAGTGGCTGATCGCTATTTTGGCGGACTCCTTTTAGCGCTGAGTATTCGTATTGGCAAGTCAGTGCTTCACTACTTTATTGAAGATGTTGATCTTCTTATTCGCCAAATAGGTCTATCTGCCTGTATTTTCATTGGTCCGTTTTTCTATCTATACCTTAAGAGCCTATATCGAAAAGCACAAGTTTTCGAAACACGAGATAAAGCACTGCTCTGGATATTATTAATCATTATAGCCGTAGTAGGAGTGATATATCCATATCGCAATTTCCCTTCGATATGGAACGACTACGTTATTTATGGCATTTATGGGTGTTGGGTAACTTTTGTTCTTATTGGAGTGCACTATGCCTATAAAATGCTGAAAAACACTGTACTGAATCCGATGAAGATGAGTGGTAATCAACAGTATTTAGTGGCTGTTGTTTTGGCCATGGTCTTTATCACCACCACATATCAACTCTCTTTACTGGTAAGGTTCACTTATATATGGGGAGCTCTGATATTCTCTTTTTCGTTCTATTACCTGTTGGGAAGGGCATTAATTATGCGCTCTAATATCACCCCCAGGAATCCTTCAAAAACGATCGAAAATGGAGCTGAATTGCTGGAAAGAGTGAATGTATTGATGAAGAAGGAGAAACCATTCATCAACCCAAAACTGAAGCTCGATGACCTGGCAAAAGAAGTTGATTTATCCAGACATATGCTTTCTCAGTTGCTCAATGAAGAATATGAATCAGGATTCTCTCATTATGTGAAAGAGTATCGGGTGAAAGAAGCAAAGCAACTCATTGCAACTCGTTCTGAACTTTCTCTTGAGGGGATTGGCTATGAAGCTGGGTTCAATTCTAAATCGGCATTCTTTGAAGCTTTTAAGAAAATTGAAAACAGAACTCCCGCTGAGTTCAAAAAGTCAGTAGAATAAGGATTCCTTCTTCTCAAAAGTTGTCCAGAATTATCATTTTGTACTTCTATGGCTCAGAATTCCACTTTCTAATATCTTTATGTCCGTATTCTTGAGGGAACTAAATAACCTCTATGAAACGAATAACTTTTCTTATTACCGCTTTAGTGTGGTCTTGTCTGTCCCTGAATGCGCAGTCAGATCAGGAACTAATCAGAAAAACGATTTATAAATTTATTGATGGAAGTACTTATAACTATCCAGATACATTGGCGTCTGCTTTTTACCCTGAAACGCGTATGTTTTTATACAATGGCAGCGATACTGCCTGGGTGGTTTCATCTGAAGAGTACGCATCATGGTATTCGAGAAGAACCCCGGGAACTAAAAATGACAGGGTAGGAAGTATCCTCAACATTGAAGTAGTGTTAGATGTTGCTTTTGCCAAGGTGCAATTCATTATCCCTTCTTTTGGTAATAGATACTATGACCTGTTGTTGCTCAAGAAGATTAAAGGAGAATGGAAGATTGTATCAAAGTGTACTTCAGCAGAGCCTATTCCTAAAACACCAATTGAAGCTTTGGCTAAACCAGTTAAAGAAACTGTACTTAGTGGGTTAAACAGGCCGTGGAGCATGGCTTTTTTGTCAGAAAATGATGTGATTATTGCAGAAAAGGATGGCGGACTTGTAAGAGTAGACCTATTGAGTAAAAAACGAGAAACCATAGGTGGGTTGCCAACAGATATTGCCAGAAAGATTAAGATTGATACGACCAAGCATGCTGATGCTTTTCCTCCAGGAACTCATGATATGGTTTTCAGTTTTAATGCTGGATTACTACAAGTGCTACTTGATCCTGATTTTGCGAATAACAAGTATTTATATCTATCGTATGCAGCCGAAAACAAAGAAAGAGCTAGCACTACCAAGGTAATCAGAGCCAGACTGATTAATAACCAGCTTGTCGATATGGAAACCCTTTTTCTTGCAGATCCCTATACACATGGGCTATTTCACTATGGAGGGGGGATGATTTTTGGCCCTGATGGGAAGCTTTATATTACTATTGGTGAAAGAAACTACTTTGAATACATGAACCCTGTTCCTCCAATTGCTCAGGATATAAAAGACAAAAGGGGAAAAATCATTAGACTCAACCCTGATGGATCAATCCCGGAGGGTAATCCGGATTTTGGGCCTGATGCAATTAAAGGGCTTTATGCTACTGGTATTCGTGCTGCCCAAGGGCTGACAATCAGTAATACAGGGAAAATCTGGTTTAGCGAACATGGCACTATGCAGGGCGATGAACTGAATATTTTAACTGCTGGTGCTAATTATGGCTGGCCTCATAAGACCACTGGTGGTTTTAGAACAAAAGACTATAATCCACCAGTAATTCCAGGGACTACATTTACAGAGCCAGTTCATTTCTGGAGTCAAACAGTTGCTCCTACAGGCTTAACCTTTTATAACGGAAGGCAATTTCCTCAGTGGCGAGGAAACCTGATTGTTCCTGGTTTGGGTAGGGGAAGCTTATGGAGAGTAATAGTTGAGAACGAAAAAGTTATCGGTGTTGAAGAACTCTTTATCAATGATCGTGTAAGGTTAAGAAAAGCTATAGTATCACCAAGAGGCCAGCTATACCTTCTAACCGATGAGGAGAATGGCAGATTGATCAAAGTAAATAACGAGAACTACTAGTTAACTCAGAGAAATGCAATAGCCTAAACATAATTTGGCATGGTTCTGGTCATAAACGAGTAAATGATTCAGATAACAACCATTTCAAATATGAAAAAGCTTTTAATACTAACACTGTCTTTTTTCAGTTTTGTCGCTGGAGCTCAAGATGTAGGTCAATCAACTGGATATGTAGATAGAGTAATGAATGTACCTGTTTTTATGTATGCTTACCCAGATGCTGAATTTAGTGAGGTAAGAGAGCTTTCGGCTACATGGGCCTGGATTCTTGATGGACCAGATTACTTTACTACAGTTAATGAGAGAGTCAGAGAAATCGTAAGGAAAGCTAAGCGTAAAGAGAGGAAGGGAAAAATTGAACCATTTGATGCACTGGTAATTCACCCAGACGATTTCACAGGTGTTCTGATCAGATTTGATGAGAATGTTAACCTTAAATCCCGAGTGTTAAGAGTAGATGGAATACCAATTTTTATGTATTCACAGCCTGGTAGAAATTACGAAATAGTGAGACGAATGACAGCTACATGGTCTGCTATTTCAACAGGTGTTGATTGTCAAGACCCAGCCTGGGTTGATGATCGAGTAGATGAAATTGTAAGGAGAGCCTCCAGAAAACGTAGAAGAGGTAAGGTAGATTTTGATGCCATTATAATTGATCCGGATAGTTTTACGGGAACCTTAATCAAGTATAAATAGGAACTCAAAATTAATTATTCAATGGAAAGCCCGGTTCATTTGAGTCGGGCTTTTATGTTAAACTCAACCATTTCATTCAGAGCGCTTATTACTTCTTCAAGCGATAGATTGTCGAAAGTTGCTGTAATGTTTACAGGCGAATGTTTACTCGTATATAGTTCCACTTTATATAGATGAGAGATGGATTCAAGTACTTGTTTCAAATCTTCATCTTCAAAAACCAACTTACCGGTTTTCCAACTGATGGAGTTTTGATCAAATGATGAAAACTCGAAACTATTGCTATTAGTCATGGTAGCTGTTTGTCCTTTTTCTACTTTCTCAAAAGTGCCAGCTCCCTTGTTCTCAAATTTTACACTACCAGTAAATACCTGAACATTGGGTTTTAAGTCTGTTTCATAAAGAAATGAAGCTTCAACCACTTTCACGGTTGATTGAGTTGAAGAAATTGTAAAAGATGATTCTTCGTTCTTTTTAATTTCAAAGAACCCAGTTCCATTCAGGTTTAACGCCCTGTTTTTTGTGCCAAAAGATTGCTGATAGGATAAAACCGAACCTGGTTTTATCCAAACCCTAGAACCGTCTGGCATTAAATGTTCTATGATGTTATTACTAGCAACTACTTCAATAAATCTATCGTTTAATGCCTGTAAATAAATCCCCGCTGCCCCTACAAGAACCAATGAAATAGTAACGGCATATATATACCAAATGCGTTTTTGGAATTTGTTCTTTTTAGCCAGTAAACGATGATCCCAAGCATCACCAACATCGATGCTGATGCTTTGTTGATTATTTGTTTTAAGAGAACCTGTTTCATTACTTGTTTGGGAGACTTCAAGGAGTTTATCTACAGGTGTTTTCATGATATTTCTGTCAATCCAGATTTGTTATCCAATATCCATTTCTCCAGTGACCTTTGTATGTTAGTTAAGAACTATCCTCATAGAAGCTAAAACCTTATTTCTTCTAAGGAATATGACCTCTAAAGTATTCAGGAACGCCCTATAAATACTGTTCAATACTGTTCATAAATTTGATCAAGGAAACAATAGAACATTACAACATAAATTAAGGGTGTCGGATGAATTATATCGAAATAACTGATAGACCGCAGTTAATGAAAACAGGTAGTCGACTTACTCCGATGAACTAATAAATAGTTCTTAGAAATTACTTTTCATCAAAACCAATTCTAAGTATAGAAGATCACCCGACAGTTTTATCGAATTTTACAGACTCTTTTCCATTTGTGACAACAATAGTATAATTACCTCTCTTCAGAGCCATAACACAGTTTTTAGCTTTCATCTGAACCTCAACTATGTCTACAGGAACAGCCTCTTCGATTTCTTCTCCTTGTTTATAGGCCAATACCATTATTGGGTAAGTTAGAGTTATGTCTGATAAATCTAGCTCGGCTTTCTTATTGCCATCAGAGAATAACCAACTCGGCCGCTCGTATGTTTGGGTGGTATTAGGATGGAAGACGGCAATATCCGTTGTAGCTTCTCCTCTTTTGTATTGATATGGATCGTTGTCTTGATTTAGTAACACGGTGGGTTGGGTAGGAGAGATGGCCTTTAGGAGTGGAGCGTTATACTTTGGGTCACTCTTTTCGCTGAAAGCCACCTGATTGATTGTTAATGGATCAATACCAGTATATTCATGAAGTCTTCCTGCCATAGCTTTCCCCCAGTTTCCATGTTTTCCTTCTAAGGCATGGTCAAAGCCACAATGGATAAGGAATTTATCTTTTGGGTGCTTTTCAATAACCTTTTGAATGTTTTTGGCTTGTGCAATTTCTCTTGGATTACCACTTCCATGACCAAGCTGTTCGTAGGGAAAGAGTTTATAGCCAATTTCCAGAGCTTCTCTAACCATGTTTCCAAACTGAGGTTCTTTTATGTACCAGCCAGTACTTTGTATTGGATGCTTTCTTTCATTAAGTAATGAATCCATATCATCGCCATTAGAAAGTGCTTCAAGCCCCAAATGACGGTAGCCTTGGTCATAGAGTTCTTGTAGAAGGGATTTGGTAAAAAAGCGATGATGGCTGCTATGGTGTGCTTCATTGATAATGACTACCTGATGTGATTTTGCTTTCTCAAGAATAAATTCTTTAGCATTTACCTTTTTATAAAGTGAATTAATGGAGTCAACTTGAGACTGACTATAGCTGGTTTCACCAACTCTCATTGCCTTATCCCAATGTATCAGTGCATTTTTGTAGTCCCCTTTGGTGGCATAGTCAGCAGCGGAAATTTGATATTTCCAGGGTACGGTATCCGTTTCTAACTTTTGTTCAATGGCCTTACTAAACTTATAATCTGTTTGAAAGTTTATTGCTTTCACCTCTTGTTTTTGAGGTTCACATGAAAAGAAAAAAAAGATTGTTGTTAGAATTGAAATGCTGTTTTTCATACGATTAGGAAAAGACCTTAAAGTGAACGGAAAAAAATAATTGAATTCACTAAAGTATTAGTTATGTTGTTAGGATCAAAGAGGGGGAGCTTAGTAGTTTTGAGAACTATTTAACAGTCTCTTTTTCATTCCAATAGTAACTGTCAGGGTAAATTCGTTCACCGAAAATGGCCGTACCTACTCTAACTATCGTAGCGCCTTCTTCAATAGCAATTTCAAGGTCACCACTCATTCCCATTGACAGCTCTTTCATTTCTACATTAGGAAGGTTCAGCTCTCGGATCTCTTCTTGTAGCTGTCTTAGCAACCTGAAACATTTTCTCACTTGATTAGATTCAGAACTCAGTAGCCCAATGGTCATCAGTCCTTTGATATGGATATTCTTGTATTGAGCGACTTCTTTTACAAACTCAATTACCTTATCAGGCTCAATTCCGAATTTACTGTCTTCAAATGATGTGTTAACCTGAATAAATACATCAACTTCTTTTTGTTCAAATACCAGTCGTTGGTGTAATTTTTCGGCTACAGAAGGCCTGTCAATAGATTGAATACAGCTAGCCCATTTTAGTACTTCTTTAACTTTATTGGTTTGTAAATGGCCAATAAAGTGCACTTCAGGATTAAGCTCTTTTATGTCCGTACATTTCTGTTTGAGTTCCTGAACTTTGTTCTCTCCAACCAGAGACTCGCCCAATTGTAAGGCCATTTTAATTCTATTTGAATCTACAGTTTTGGTAGCCAGTAGTAGGCGCACATCGCTTGTATTTCGACCTGCTTTCTGACAAGCTGCTTTTATTCTTTTGTGGATGATGCCTAAGTTGTGTTGGATAGTGTCCATAGTTCAAAAATTAAGCTGTATGCTATACTTTATGATGCGTTATGTTGATTGGTTTTTTGCTTCTTCTATTGCTATGATATTGTTCTTTACAGCTCTTAAAGTGATATCACGCGCTTCGGCATAAGAGATATCATAAGCTCGATTAATTTGCCTGAATTCAGCAGGGTATTCAGACAAGAGATGTTCATAATAACTATCCAATTCTTGTTTGGTTGGGGGCTCAAATTTCAATTTGAGTTGAAACCGTCTTAGCAATGCAGTATCAATAATGCTAGAATGATTGGTGGCAGCAATTAATAAAGTGTCGCTGGGTAACAAATCGATCATTTGAATGGTGCTGTTCACCAGACGTTTCATTTCTCCAGAATCCTGAACTTCGTAATCTCTTGTTTTACCCAGAAAGTCAAATTCATCAAGAAACAATACAGCCTTTTCTCTTTTGGCTTTCTTAAAAACCTCAGTCATGTTTTTGGCTGTTTCTCCCAAACGTGAAGATACGATGTTCCCCAAATTGAGGGTTATGATCTTCTTATCCAGGGCATGGGCAATGGCCCTGGCAGTAGTTGTTTTTCCACAACCAGTTTGTCCGTACAGCAGCAGTTTGTTGTCTGTGGGAAGGTTGTACTTGCTAAGTGTTTCAATATGCCTGAACTCTTTCAGCAGTTGGTCAAGCATGCACCGGTTTTCATTACTCAGCTTAACTGCACCTAGAGGGATCGTCTTTTCATTGGGAAAATAAATGGTGAAATCAGTGCTCATTATCACATGGTTTGATGAGTAAAATTAGGAATCCTAATTATTAAACAGCCTTTATCTATCAGATTAAATTTTTGGTTGTGGTAACAGTGTGTCAATCAGTTTTTTATGAGACTGATTTCCCATGAAGAAATTGTCTCTAAAAGCTCATATGCTGTCCAATCGAACTTTAATGGAGTAATTGTAACATAACCACTCTGATATGCATAAGTATCTGTTTCTTTATTTTGAGACTTGGAAAGACCAAGCTTTTGTTGGTAAGTAGCCTTATTGTCGGACTCTTCTTTTAGGCTATAATTACCCATATTGAGATAAGCATCCCCCATAGGTTTAACAGCTACACCCTTTAATTCACCTGCTGGAATATTTACTGAAAGTACAACTCCTTTTGGAGCACCGTCTCTGCGGTATTTGTTTATTAGCTGGATGATGAATTGGGCTGAAGTCTCGGTATTGACACCTCTGACTTCTTGAGATACAGCGATTGCTGGAGTACCATAGTATAAAGCTTCCATAGCGGCACCTACCGTACCGGATAGATGTGAAACATTACCCACGTTAGCACCTCTGTTAATACCTGATATCACAAGGTCAAAAGGCTCTTCTTTTCCCAATACACGCAAACCAAACCTTACTGCATCGGCAGGGCGGCCATTAATGGCATAACCAAAAAACTGATCGTTTTTAAAGAACTTTTCTACTTCTAATATCTGGCCATCGGTAGACTGACTGCTACCAGATTGATTTTTGGCTGGGGCTGAAACAACTACTTCTACATTGGGAAGTTTTGATATCTCTTTATTCAATACTTCAAGAAGCGGAGACTCAATTCCATCATCATTGGAGATCAGTATTCTATAGTCCTGACCATTGCATGTGAAAGAGAGTAGAGCTATTGAAACGGTGAGAATTAATTTAAAGCACTTCATGGAGTTGGGATTTAGAGGATTGAAGATAGTTGAACTTTGAAGGTAGCCAAAAATGACAAAGTGTTTTAAGGAACACTAGTTCGGTTGTGTTAAAGCTTACTAGCTGATAATGAGTTTAATACCTCTATCGTTTTTTCCGAATCTCTATGGTCTACAAAGATATGATCGTGATAATAGCCAGCTATTACATTGCAGCTAATATTATGTTTGGCCAATTCGCTTGAAAATGCAGCTGTTAAGCCTACCGCCTCTAAAGAGGAGTGTACTTTAAGTGTAATCCATGCGGCTACATAGTCGTATTTAAGGTTTAAGGTGTCTGCCTTTTGTTTTTCAATAACAACCGTAGTTCCTTCTGCTTCTTTGAACTCGCAAATGGTGTCTTCTCTTTCGATTTTACTCAAATCCCATTGAGTAGTGAATACATATTCACCAAGGTTGAGAGTAGGGGACATACTCTTGATAAGTTCTTGAATATCTGTTTTTCCTGCCATATCTATGGCTAATTACGAATAAAGAGCGCTAACACCAAGCCTGTAACGCACCTCTTCTAGCTCGGTGCAGCGCTCTATTTAGATTGAGGTAAGGGATACTGAAGCCTTGTATTTTATTGGCAGGTATTTACCAAATCACACGAACAGACACTCTACTGACCCTTCGTGCTCCATTACGTTTAAATGCAAAACATTCCCATTGTTAGTTATTAGAGCAGGAAATGTTTTTACTCCTTTTTGTTCGGCTTCCTCTTGTTTATTTGGATTGAGCCCAACGTGTACAATGTCCAGAGTTCCTAAACCAAGAAGGTTAACAAGAGCCTGCCCGGTGTTGCTGCATACTTTACAGCCATCATGGTAGAGTATATTCTTTTTCATTTGTCAGTTCTTTTTAATCACTCTTTAAGAGAAATTACTTCCCCTAAAGAGTGAATTAGTTTTAGCCTTTTACATCTTCCATTGATGCACCAAAGTTGATGTGTAGCACATTTCCATTTGGAGTTACCAAAGCCGGAACAGATTTTACTCCTACATTTTCGGCTTCTGCAATTCGATTACGGTCTTCACCAATATGAACGATTTCCACATTTTGATTGCCGATTAAGTTTACAATGTCGTGCTCTGCGCTAACACAAACAGGACACCCTGCGTGATAGAAAATTGATTTTGCCATGCTTAATTAATGTTTAATTGCTTGTCATAAATTTCAATACAATTATAGTAAGGAATCCTAACTAATAAAAACAAACCAAATAAATTCTTAATCAGATCATGGATTTTAATCTACAGTGAAATGATGGGAGGAGCGAAAAGGCTATATGATTGTTGCTAGCTAATCGTTGAAAAGCTACAATAAGTGGTACTCTAATACTACTTGTTATTATCCGTTGTAGGGTTACTCTGCGCTTCTATTTTCATACAGTTCTATTGCCTTAAGGTAATTAATGGCGCCATTTATAGTCAGGTCATTGATAAACCCGTCAAGCTCTGAATGGTTATTTTTTGCCCAACTAACCAAAGAGTCTCTTTGAGTTCGCCATACAGCCCAATTGGCATCTAAACATTCCAATACCTCAATCTTAGCTATTTTGCTTGATCTAAAGGATATCTTGTATTTGCAGGTCAGTGGGTTGTTTTTCAGGAAATCGTAACGTTTGGAGGCTGATGCAACTGTAGCTATTACCTGATTGTTCTGATTGATAAGTTCAACAATTTTATATGTTGGTTGGAATATGGAGTCCCATTTGAATTGTTCATGAAAACTGTCATGTGAATAAGAAGTCACATATTCACCCTCTGCTATTATGATGCTATCAGCTATCAATGGAGTTATTTCTTCGAACTCTGAAGAGTTGAAGGCTTCATAGTATTTGGTAACCATTTCGGCTGGAGATAGTTTCTTGCTTCTACAACTAAGTAGTAAAACAAGAAGAAGGAGTGGGGCCAAATACTTTTTCATGAATCAACAGGTGGTTACATACTGGAGGAGCAAGTTCTTCAAAAGTTCTTCAATAACCAATTGTTTGGTAGCTATGGAATGGTCTTAAGTTATGCTTTATATAAACACCCCCCGGTTTGAAAAAACAGGGGGGTGTTCTTATATGGTCTGACCTTCGGTGTCTATCTTTATTCCCATTCTTTTAGCTATCATGTTTTCGGGTAGCGATCATCATGTGTGGGCTAAATGGCAAAAGATAGGGGTCATTTTCTGTAATTTGGATAAGTTCTGATAATACCCTCTTTCGTTTGGTATTTAGCAGATTGGAGAAGAAATCTTTATCTAGCCAGGCCATACCTTCAACTGCATAGGTGTTAAGATGAATAAGCTCTTGATTTGTAAACTCATCTTTCAGTTGTGAAGGGTTGTGGTAAAATGCTTCTGCTAGTAGCCATGAGAAATCATTTGGAGGATTATGGATTCCGGTTGTGAGCTCCTCTTTACACATTTCGAAAAATGCTCTTTCATGAATGAGACCATTTAAAAGCCCAACCAAAGTAGATGCGGTATAATTAATCGCAAATGCTAATATTATTCCATTGTTTTTTGTGACGCGTTTAGCCTCTTGTATTGTAGTGGTTCTGTCCTTTTCATTCTGAAGATGATAAAGTGGCCCATGTAAAATTATGATATCGGCATAGTTGTCGGGGAATTCTAATCTCCTTGATTCGCCATGATGAATGGAGAATAATCTACTGGCCCTGCTTTTTGCTATTTTCAGGTGTTTTGATATTGGCTCTACCAAATGAACCTGATGTCCCATTTTAGCGAGCCACTCCGAGTATTTGCCTGTTCCACCACCAACATCTATTATTTTTGATTGTGACTGGTGTATGTACTTTTTTATAAGTGATTTTACTCTTTCAAATTCAAATACTCCCATGCCTTTGTTTAGCCTGGTTTCTTCAGATGCTTTATTGTAAAAGCGTTCTATGTTTCTACTAATTAACTGTTTACTATTCATTTTATGCGATATTATCATCACATTCATATGCGCTAAGGCATCATAATGTGACAGGCGAATCGATGTGGAAACCGATCGTCTAGATTTAAAATTTCATGAAACAAAAGGGTACTATTACCTGTGTATTGAAACAGAGAAGCTCAATACATTTTCACTCAATTTTTGAGTTTGTCTTTTGGGAAAGACTCAGATAATATGCTGAATTAGTAAAACAGACTGTAAAGGTATTAATTGATTCTTAAATGATTGATTTTGATTGAAGATTATGCCATTGAAAAAAGAGTTTTTGAAAATTCGATTGCAGGTTTATACTAAAGGCTTGCTATTACTTGTTCAATAGGCCAAGCTTTTCAACTTTTTTAATCCACTTAGCTCTAAATTCTTCTTTTGATAACCTTATTGGGCCTATTGTAGTAATCTTTACCTTTTTAACGCCTATGAAATTTAGGGTTAGTCTTTTCATAGCCCTATGGCTGGGGCTTCCGTATATCCAATTGTAATACCAGGCAGGTTGATCTAGTGTGCAAATAATCCTTGATGTTTTCCCTATAAGGTACTTATCCCACCAAACTGAGTTTTCTCTTTTCTTGAAGGCAAAGCCAGGAAGTAACACCCTATCTAAAAAACCTTTCATCATTGCTGGAACAGAACCCCACCAAACAGGGTATATCCAGACAATATGATCTGCCCATTTTAACTTATCTTGAGCCGCCAATAGATCAGGTTCCAATTCAGTTCGTTTTCTATAGCCGTACTTAAGGTTCGGGCTGAACTTTAGTTCTCTGATATTGATTTCCCGGATTTCGGCTGTGGTGTTCTTAGCTCCGTTTTTATAGGCCTCTGATAGCCCAAAGTTGAAGCTATCCTTATCAGGATGTCCGTTGATGATTAGGATTTTTTTCATTTTCAGTAGTTGGTACTTTGATGTTTGTTTAGAAGAATACCTTTATTCTTTGTTCGAATCTGGTGTTTGTCAGGTTGTCAAATTCAAAGAATTTATAAAGGATATAGCAAGAGGGAATAGTTAAAAAGGCTGTACAGCCAATAAATGTGATGCTGCTACTTAAGATATCTAATACCTGTGCTCCGATTTCTCCAATGTATGAAGCAATGTTATGGTCTCCATTTTTAAAATATTGATGAATAGCTAGTGTATAGACATAAAAACGAACTGTAACCTCGTAGATAAGCCATGCAGGATAAAACCATTTTCTAATAGGTACCCACCAATTTCCCCAGATTGATTTCTTATGCTTTTTCTGTGCTTCCATAGCCTAAAAGTCAGGTAAGAAGAACAGACTTCATTTGATATAAATCAAATTCGATTCTTGGGATTTCTTATTCTGCTCAATGTCTCTAATGTGATGCCTAAATAGGAGGCAATATGCGTTAATGGAATTCTATTGGTGATATCTGGTCTAATGCCTATCAATTGGCTGTATCTGTCTTCGGCTTTGTTGAACAATATGGAGGATAGTCTCTCTCTGAGCCCTAGCATGGTAATGGTAACCACTTTGCTGATTAGTTTTTCAAAGTCGTGATACTTGTCGGAAAGCGTGTCCAACGTGTCCTTTGTAAACTCAATAACAATTGAGTCTTCAACAAATTCTATGTAGTGAGGGCTTGGTTCTGCGCGAAAGAAACTGACAATTGAAGCCATAAACTCGTTTTCAAAAGCAAACCAGTCAGAAATATCTTTCCCATCTTTAAGATAATAAGCCCTTGAACACCCTTTTACGATTAGATAAGCCTTGTCAGAATAAAGTCCTTCATGGACAACAGTCTCTCCTCTATTAAAACTGACAATATGTGAATTCGCAATAAATTCTTGTTGGCATTCAACAGATAGGGGAGAATAGATTTCTCCGATTTCATTCAGAAGCTTTTCTACATTCATTCTTCGGTTGACTTTAGGTGTCGGTTATGGCTATACCAAACTTACAATCTCAATGATTTTAATTTAAACAAAACCCCAGCTCATTTGAACTGGGGTTTTACCTGTTTTTGTACTTTAGGTCTGTAGATCTGACCTGAGGTGCAGACCTTGAGTTAAACGGGCAGTAGCGGAGGTCTGACCAGCTTACCTATTCGCTTCTGCCTTAATCAGATTCAGCGCAGAACCTGCTTTAAACCAGCCGATCTGAGCCTCATTATAAGTATGATTTGCTTTAATCACATCTTTGCTACCATCGGCATGTACAAATTCTAAAGTCAGCGGCTTACCGGGAGTGAAGTCAACTAAATCCAGGAAGTTGATGGTGTCATCTTCCTGTACTTTATCATAGTCGGCTTCATTGGCAAATGTTAAACCAAGCATACCTTGCTTCTTAAGGTTGGTTTCGTGAATACGTGCAAATGACTTAACCAGTACTGCCTTCACTCCTAAAAATCGTGGTTCCATGGCCGCATGTTCACGAGAAGATCCTTCCCCGTAGTTATGGTCTCCAACTACAATGGTAGGAATTCCTTCTGCTTTATATTGACGCTGAGTTGCTGGCACTGGACCATATTCTCCGGTGATCTGATTTTTCACCTTATTGGTAGACTGATTGAAAGCATTTACAGCACCTATCAGACAGTTATCGGATATATTGTCCAAATGTCCCCTGAAACGTAACCATGGACCCGCCATAGAAATATGGTCTGTTGTACATTTTCCATGTGCTTTGATCAGCAATCTGGCTCCAGTAATATTCTGTCCATTCCAAGGCTCGAACGGGGTAAGAAGTTGCAGGCGCTTAGAGTCAGGTTTAACAACTACTTCTACACCACTTCCGTCTTTGGCCGGTTCCTGATACCCATTGTCTTCTACATCAAAACCTTTTTCGGGAAGTTCATCTCCAACAGGCGGATCAAGCTTGACTTGCTCTCCTTTTGCGTTAGTTAAAGTATCTGTGATAGGGTTGAAGCCCAAATCTCCGGAAATGGCAATTGCTGCTACCATCTCAGGAGAGGTTACAAATGCATGCGTATTGGGGTTACCATCGGCACGTTTAGAGAAGTTTCTGTTAAAGGAGTGCACTATGGTATTCTTTTCACCTTTATCGGCACCTGTTCTGTCCCACTGGCCTATGCACGGTCCACAGGCATTGGTGAAAATAGTGGCATCAAGGTCTTCAAATGTCTGTAGTAAGCCATCTCGTTCAGCAGTGAAGCGCACCTGCTCCGAACCTGGGTTAATTCCAAATTCTGCTTTAGTGGCTAAACCTTTGTCCACTGCCTGCTGCGCAATTGAAGCGGCTCTGGAAAGGTCTTCATAGGAAGAGTTTGTACAAGAACCAATTAGTCCCCATTCAACTTTTGTGGGCCAGCCGTTGGCTTCGGCTTCCGATCTCATTTGTGAAACCGGAGTTGCTCTGTCTGGTGTAAAAGGACCATTTACATGTGGTTCCAGACTGCTTAGATCAATTTCAATTACCTGGTCGAAGTACTGTTCGGGGTTGGCATATACCTCTGCATCTCCGGTTAAATGTTCTCTGATGGTATTAGCTAAATCAGCTACTTCAGCTCTTTCCGTAGCGCGTAAGTAACGCTCCATTGAATCATCATACCCGAAGGTAGAGGTAGTGGCACCAATTTCAGCTCCCATGTTACATATGGTTCCTTTTCCGGTGGCAGAAAGAGATTGTGCACCTGGGCCGAAATATTCCAGAATGGCACCAGTACCACCTTTTACGGTTAAGATACCCGCTACTTTTAGAATAACATCTTTGGCCGATGTCCAGCCATTCATTTTCCCGGTGAGCTTTACTCCAATAAGTTTAGGAAACTTCAATTCCCAGGCCATACCAGCCATTACATCAACAGCATCGGCACCACCTACACCAATGGCCACCATACCCAAACCACCGGCATTTACTGTATGCGAATCGGTACCAATCATCATTCCCCCTGGGAAAGCGTAATTCTCTAATACCACCTGATGGATAATTCCTGCACCTGGCTTCCAAAAGCCAATTCCGTATTTGTTTGAAACCGATTCCAGAAAGTTGAATACTTCACCTGAGGCCGTAAGGGAATTTCTTAAATCCTGATCTGCACCTTGTTTAGCCAGTATCAGGTGGTCACAGTGCGTAGTGGAGGGGACAGCTACTTTGTCTTTTCCTGCTTGCATGAACTGCAGAAGTGCCATTTGTGCAGTAGCGTCCTGCATGGCTACTCGGTCGGGAGCAAAGTCTACATAGGACTTACCTCTTTCAAAAGTTTCGGAAGGTGAACCGTCCCATAGGTGGGAGTAGAGAATCTTTTCTGCCAGTGTTAATGGTTTTCCTGTTAGTGTTCTGGACTCATTTACCCTGGCGGGCATCCGCTCATAAACGGCCTTAATCATATCAATATCAAATGCCATATAATCTCTTTTTTAATTTCTGAATGTCTTGTTATTGCGCAATTGAGAAGTGAAGGACTAATCACTTTGCTCAATGGAAAAACAATATGCATAAATATAACTATTCAGATGATTAAAGAGTTCGAAGTATGCCTGGGTAATATATTTGAATTGGTGCTGTTGTTTTAGCCTATATTTAGGGTACTTACTTTTATGTATATGGAATACTAGGAGAGTGCTTCCCATTCAGCCTTAGTGGCATTCGATTTTTGATATTCCATGGTGGCTAACCATTTTCCATCTTTTTTAACAAAGAGCATTTCAAAATGAACCAGGATATCCACCAATACTTTGCCTGAATTATCTACCGAGGTGAAATGGAAGATACCAGTCACATGGGCAGTATTCGTATTGCTGATGCTTTGCGAGAAACGGAATTCTACATTGTCTTTTTGTTTTCCGGCTTTTGTATTGTCAAACCCTTGTTTCCAACTGGATAGTGTTTCACTAATTGAGCGAGATATCTTGTTGTCGCCCGTTGTGAAGATTACCACGGCATCATCGTGATAAAGAGCACTATAGCCTTCAAAGTCACCTTCTTTTACGGTTTTGGAAAGCTTTTTCCAATACTCATCCAATTCACTGGTTTGTTGTTTTAAGAATGTTGGGTTAGGGTTTGAAGAAAAGGTGCTTGTGCTGGCTACAAAAAGTAATAGGGCTGATAAGAAGAAAAGTCGTTTCATAATAAAGAGTTTCACTGTGAATATCAATGATAACAATCTTTTACAAGATTAACTGCTTTCATCTTAGGTCAATTGCACCCATTCATTGATCAAAGGTGTACTTTCGCTTTTAAACACGTTGGAAATAGAGAAAGTAAACAAGCAAAATTGACCGTATTACTTTTGGTACTCTATTTTATTAATTCGCTAGGTGATACTAGCCGCAGGCGTTTTTACTAACACTTCATCGCCTACTTGTTTTTTGAGCAAGGCCTGAGCAAGGCCTGAGCGATAGTGAGCGATAGGAGAGTCTATGGAGATATAGTCTTTCATACCAATGAGTTCTTCATAGCCTACAATTCGAAGACGTTTGTTTAAACCATTGTTATTCTCAATTTCAATCCAGGCACCAAACATCACTTTTCCATCCCTTCCGGGGTGATCATTGGATTTCTCATACTGTTAATGAATTACCTGTCTTTTGAAATAAGCGGTGCAAATATACTGGTCGTTAGTATGGAGTTTGCAATATCGAGGAGACTATTATTTCAAATGAGGTATATAGGAGGGAGGCTTATGTTTGACTAAACACTAGATTGTATTTCTAACGTCCAGCTAAAATGAGTATGCATCCCATCTGCTAGAAATGATTAAGTTTCTTGTTTCTATAATCTTGGCTAAGTGCTCAGTTTGCATATTCATTTTTAGCATTTGTTAGTCATTTTTTATTGTTTCGTGTTGATCTGTTAGACTTTTCTCAATGGTTCTTAAAATAGGGAGCCATTTTTCTAACCACTCATGATTCTCAGAGGCTTGCATTCTTTTAAAGATTTCATTTTGAAAGTTATTCTTGCGGTTATCATTGATACTCATTGACATTATATTTTGCTCCACATCAAGGGTGAAACTTTCAAACCAACTTGGATGATCCTCATGAATTTCCTTTAGCCAGTTATTGGGGAAATAGTATTCTATTTCAAAATCTTTTTTCAGAATGATGAATTCAAAATTACTTCTGAATAGAATTGCTTGGTTATTAAAATACCCTTGTAACGCATTAGCAGATTTGAGTCCTGCGGTATCGCCATCAAAGACTGAAACCGTTGGTCGTTCTTTACTTATAAATTCATGTGTTGTTCTAAGAAACCCTTCAAGGTGACTTGTGCCACCAAAGTCGAGAAATTTAGTTTCTCCAGAGTTCAGAATTGGAAAGTCAATTTGATTTCCATTGTACTCATTTGGAAGTAAGCTGAGAACTTTGTGAAAGTATTCCCTATCTGTTTGCCCTTCAAGTAGGACGTTGCTTAGTCCTAAATTAAAAAAGTGACTAAACTCTATTCCTAATGTGTCTCGCAGTGTTTTAGTGGCATCTGCATAAGTCTTAAATTTTTTAACCTTTGTAGAGTCACCATTAATTTCCGTACCCAATATCTTGGTAGGATCTTGAGGAACAAATTGCAAAGAGTGAGTGCTATTAATTACGGTACAAAGTGATCTTAACTTGTGAAGTAGTTTTTTATGAGTTTCAGAAAGACTAGGATGCAAAAATGACTCGGGCTCCTCTAGCAGCCAGATTACATCTTTCTCTTCTTTTATCTCTTGCTCCGTCACCCATAAAAAGCAGGCAAGTAATGAAGCTGTTTGAATTCCCATTCCTTTTTCAAAAACATTAGTTTCAATAGAGTCTTTAAGAATGAATTCAAATCCTTTTATCATTTGAGAATATTCGTTCTGAGGCGGCCTAATCGAAAATTCAAAGTTTTCAAGACCACAGTCTTTCAAACTATTTGAAATGGAAGATGAAGTATCACTAAATACAGAATCGAAAACTTCTTTGTTCTCAAGCATTTTATTGCCGAGCTGGATAGAAACTAAGGGAGTGATTAGAGTCCTAAAAATGTCTTTTACACTCTTCTCAGATGGAATATAATGAATGGAAAAATGATCTAATATTTTACCCATTATGCTCTTTAATTTAAGCGAATAATGAGCTTGTTTATCTTTCTTTTTCTTTACGTTATAATGAAGCTGATAATTTGGAGTGCTTTCATTGAAGGTTAGGTAAACTGTAATTTCATTCGGGTTGAGAATGTCTGTTTCAAGGTACTCATAGATTTCTGAATGCTCTTGAAAAATTGAGTCATCAAAAGTGTTTTCATCCTCCTTCTGAAAAACGACAGTTATTGTTGTTTTACCTTTCTTATCAGAGGATTTAGAAAAATCTCTTTCCTTGGAATAACCTAAAGCGTTATCATAGCCAGTGAAAAAAGTTTGAATCGCCTTAAGAATATTTGTCTTACCAGAATTATTTGGCCCCACTACTGTTAAGTAGCCATCAACCTCTAGAAGAGTTTCGTCTTTTACAGTTCTAAAATTTCTTATTCTAATAGAGTGAATTTTCATTTTTTATTATTGTGACTAACTCGTTTATATGTGGAATTTACTAAAAGGTTCCATAATAACTGTATTTTAAGAAGTTAATACGAAAGAATTACCAAGTTCTTTTTATTCTTGTTTTGCTGAATTAGCTATCTATTCAGTGGTTGTTGCAGAGCTGTGATAAAATCATTAACAAGTTTCGAACAGCTCCTTCTGAGAAGTTAGTTTAGTAAAACGAAAAGCCCAATAGACTCAATTGAGCTATAGGGCTTTTCAATAGGTTTCTAAAAGTGTTGCTTAAACAGCTGCCATAGAACTTAGTTCCTTATTCGGTGGCGCAAACTTGGTTAATACAATTCCATCTACCGCATTCTCATATTCTTCCATAGTCGGTGTTCTACCTAGAATGGTAGAAAGTACTACTACTGGAGTTGATGAGAGCAGTGATTCCCCTTTCTTCTCGTTAGAATCTTTAACCACACGTCCCTGGAATAGACGGGTAGAGGTAGCCATTACAGTGTCTCCAGGCTCAGCTTTCTCCTGATTACCCATACAGAGGTTACAACCCGGGCGCTCTAAGTAAAGCATGTTATCATACTTTGTACGTGCAGCAGCTTTTGGGTTATTGTCATCAAACTCAAAGCCTGAGTATTTTTGTAATACTTCCCAATCTCCTTCTTCTTTCAATTCGTCTACAATATTGTAAGTAGGAGGAGCTACTACCAATGGCGCCTGAAAGTCAACTTTGCCTTGTTGTGCTTCTACATTTTTCAGCATTTGAGCCAATATTTTCATATCGCCTTTATGCACCATGCATGAGCCTACAAAACCCAGATCTACTTTCTTTTCTCCACCGTAGTAAGAAAGCGGTCTGATGGTGTCATGCGTATATCGTTTGGAAACATCTTCATTGTTGACATCCGGATCGGCAATCATTGGTTCGCCAATGGCATCAAGGTCAACTACTACTTCAGCATAGTATTTGGCATTTGTATCAGGTGTCAGTGCTGGTTTTTCACCAGATCTGATTTCAGTAATTCGAGCATTGGCTTTTTCAACCAAGCCTTTAAGGACTTGTTTTGCATTGTCCATGCCCTTTTCAATCATTATCTGAATTCTGGACTTGGCAATTTCAAGTGATTCAATCAATGTCTCATCTTCTGAAATGCAGATGGAAGCTTTTGCTTTCATTTCGGCTGTCCAGTCGGTAAATGTAAAGGCTTCATCGGCAGTAAGTGTTCCAATGTGCACTTCTATTACACGACCCTGGAATACATTCTCTCCACCAAACTGCTTCAACATTTGTTGCTGTGTGGCGTGTACTACATCACGGAAGTCCATGTAGCTTTTCATGTTGCCTTTGAAAGTCACTTTCACTGACTCCGGAATTGGCATGGAAGCTTCACCAGTGGCCAAGGCAAGTGCTACTGTACCAGAATCAGCACCAAATGCTACTCCTTTTGACATCCTTGTGTGGGAGTCACCACCAATAATAATTGCCCAATCGTCAATGGTAATATCATTCAGTACCTTATGAATTACGTCTGTCATGGCATGATATCCACCTTTAGGGTCACGAGCAGTTATCAACCCAAAATCGTTCATAAACTTCATCAGTTTAGGAATATTGGCTTGTGCTTTTTTGTCCCAAACAGAAGCAGTATGGCAACCAGATTGGTAGGCACCATCAACAATTGGAGAGATAACTGTAGCGGCCATCATTTCCAATTCTTGAGAAGTCATTAGACCGGTAGTGTCTTGAGAACCTACAATGTTTACTTCCACACGTGCGTTAGAACCGGCATGTAATGTTTTACCGGGAGTATTGCCTACTGCATTTTTGTTAAAGATTTTTTCAACAGCAGTAAGTCCTTGTCCTTCATGAGAAACCTCTTTAGAAGGGGCAAACACCACTGGTGCTTCAATACCTAAAACTTTAGCAGCGAAGGTTTGTAGTTTTTTACCAAATACAACGGCATATGAACCACCTGCTTTAATAAACTCAACTTTTTGTGGAGTTAAGGCAGCTGATATGTCCATCAGTTCCTGATCTCCGTTGTATAATTTCTTTTCCTTGGTATTGATTGTTAAAACAGTACCTGTTTCAACCGAATAGGTTTGTTCTAATACAGGCTCTCCGTCTGCATCACGAACAGTGTTTCCATCTGCATCTTTTTTCTGTACCCAGTTTTTCAGATCAATTCCGATACCTCCGGTTACACCAACCGTTGTTAAGAATATTGGCGCAATCCCATTAGTACCTGCTATGATAGGGGCAATGTTAATGAAAGGAACGTAAGGACTTGATTGAATACCTGTCCATAAAGCCACATTGTTTACTCCCGACATTCTAGAAGAACCTACACCCATTGTGCCTTTCTCAGCGATCAACATCACACGTTTATCAGGATGCTTTGCCTTTAGCGCTGTAAGCTCATTTTGCATGTCTTTGTTGTGCTCAAAAATGCACTGACCATGTAGTTCTCGATCTGACCTTGAGTGCGCATCGGCTCCAGGGGAAAGTAAATCGGTAGAGATATCTCCAGTGCCTGCTATGAAGGTTACGATTTCAATTTCTTCCTCAACCTCCGGAAGTTTGGTAAAGAACTCAGCTTGTGCATAGCTTTCAATTATGTCTTTGGCAATTGTATCGCCCTCATTGTAGGCTTTTTCCAGTCTATCTGTATCTGCTTCATAAAGGAAAACCTGAGTCTTTAACACTTTGGCCGCTTCAAGCGCTGTTGCTTCATCATTTCCCAATGCCAGATCGAGTAGTACTTCAATAGAAGGCCCACCTTTCATATGTGATAACAATTCAAAGGCAAAAGCAGGCGTGATTTCTTCGACAGAAGATTCACCAAGAATGATTTCTTTTAAGAATTTTGCTTTTGCACCAGCTGCACTTGTGGTTCCTGGTAATGTATTGTAAATGAAGAAATTAAGAGAGTCTGCTCGGTGTGGATGACTTAAGTCTTTGATTTGAGCTATGATTTCGCTCAGCAATTCACTGCCATCAATTGGTTTGGGGTGAAGCCCCAAGTCTTTTCGTTCTTCAATCTCTTTGATGTAATCTTCATAAATACTCATAAATGCAACAATTTCAATGTTAAAGTCAGAATTATAAAGCAGGCGTTCACCCAACTACTTTACTCCCTTTCTAGCTGTGCAGGTATTCTTTCTAAACGGCTTAAATCGTATTGATATAGAAGCCATGGAAAAGGGTTTTTCGAACCTGCAAAGTTAGTCCTTGCAAGGGGGCGCAAAGTTATCAAATTTCACATGAAATAAAACCCGAAATGCAGAGGATTGTCGGTTACTGAACTAGCGGTTTTCAAGTAAGCTCAGTTCTGCCTCGAGGAGTGTTATTAATTCACGAAGTCGCCATTGCATTGGGTTTTCAAAATAAATGGCATCACGTACTTTATGTATCCTTAAATAGACCAAATCTATAAAGGCTCTGTCGTTTAAAAGTGATCTGATGATACGATCTGTTTGCTGCTGAGAAATATCTATTTCAGGAATATTATCATGTGCTTCTAAAAGTGATAATACCTTTTTTTCAATCAGGTAAGGCTCTAGCTGATCTGCTATCATTTGTAAATCACTTTCTTCCGTTAGGGGAACACGAGAAAGATACCTTCGATAGTTGAATAGTGTGAGTTTGATAGTGTCAGATTTTATAATACCCAGATTACCCGAAGAAACAAGGTCTTGATATACGGCATCAGTAGGAGAGTATAGCCTGATCATCAAGAGTTGCTTCATGGCATTCCTCAATGTATCGGGAGCTACAGTACGGTTTGTTGTTTCAACCAGCTTCCTCAGGTACTCTAACTGAATTCTACGCGCATCCTGATCGGCTTCCAGCTCACTTTGGTTAATTTTTGCTTCCTCTAAAAGTTGTTCCAGGTATTTCTTTTCTAAAGCTTCGGTTTGTCTTCTCTCTTTTCCATTCTCAAGCTGAAAGGCAATGTAAATACCAATAATAATGATGATTAACTCCAGTATGATTTTGAGGAGACTACTTAAAGGAGACTTTTTCTTATTCCCTGAAAGTGAATACTTGTTTGACAAGGCCTTGGCTTTTGGTTGATGTTCTTAAAGTTAACGATTTAAATTTCTGATAGTATAAACGTGCAGATTAGGAGAATGACTTAAAACAACAATAATATAGAGACAAAAATGGCCAGACCTACTAGCATAACAAGGCCACTGTAAGGTAATATGTCTTTGGCTTTCAGTTTTGTAATGCCCAAAAGCGGTAGTGCCCAGAAAGGCTGTAGCATATTGGTTAGTTGGTCGCCATAAGACAAGGCCATAATAGCTTTAGGAACAGATACATTTAGTGTCTGAGCGGCTTCGGTAATAATTGGTCCCTGAACTGCCCATTGCCCACCACCACTTGGTACAAAAATGTTCACAAGTCCTGCGCTCAGGAGTGTGAAAATAGGTAGGGTAGTGGCATTGGATATTTCTACAAAACCTAACGATACCATGGCACCAAGCCCTGAATATTTCATAATCCCCATAATGCCGGCATAGAGTGGGAATTGTATGATTATTCCGGCTGCTCCTCCAATAGCTTCTTGAACTGCAATCAGGAATTTATGGAACGATCCGTGAAGTAAAACACATAAACCAAAGAGGAAAAAGTTAATATAATTAAGATTGATAAAGCCCAAGCCGCTGCCTTTTGGTGTGGTGTAGATTTCTCTTATGGCCAAAAAACAAATGATTAGACCGAATGTACCCGCAATAATCTTTGAATGATCTATTCTTTCGGCTCCCTGTACTGCGGTTGTATCGTCAGAAGTCTTTTCAAGTATAGGAAGGTTGATTTCTGAACCAATACTCTTCTTGCCTAGGAAGTAAAAAACGGTAGGTACGATTAAGATTAGTAGAACGGAAGCCGTTAAATTCATTCCTGAAAGCAGCGTTTGGCTAATGTCGATTACTCCAATCTGATCTACTAGAAAGTGTTTTTTTCCAGATACTGTGAGCGGTGCGGAGCCAGAAAAACCTCCATGCCAACACATCATTCCTGAGTACCCTGCAGCGCCAATCAGTGGGTAATTGAGTTTCCAACCATTGGCTTGTGCCTTGTCTGCTACTTTTCTTGCGAAAATGGCTCCAAAAACCAGGCATAGCCCCCAATTCACAAAGCTTAAAAGAATGGTTATAAAGCTAATCAAGAAGGCCGATTTGGCTGAATTGCTGCAGTAATTAGTTAAAGTGCTGATTAGTTTGTTGAACAAAGGAGTAAGGGCCAATGTATGGCCTAAAACCAGAATTAAGGCCATTTGCATGGTAAATGTCAATAGCTCCCAGAAACCAGTTTGCCAATACTCCAGAATTTTGATAGGGTAGGGATATACTGCGTTTTCAGGTCTCTGAGTAAAAATCAGAGCGAGCAGAAATGTCAGTAGTGTAAGGATTACAGCTATTGAGAAGGGAGAGGGTAGAATGTTCCTGATCAGTCGAAAGTAGGTACTATCTTCTTGCATACTCTAATATGCTTGAAAAGTGGCAACCGAACAACTAAGATTAGTTTTCGACTGACTTGAGTCGGTTCTATGGTTTGTTAATCTTTAAAATGATGTCTCTGGTGACATCTGCCAATGACTTTTCTCCCTTAAGATACAATGGTAAGAACTTCTCAAGGTGAGGGATATAGCGAGCAAACACCTGGTTTCTTTTCATGTAAAGTTCATAATTGTTAATGCCTTTTTGTTCTATCGCTTCTTTCACATAAAAGCCAGAGAAATAGAACAAGTAAGCATGCCAAAGACTTCGAGGACTTTGCGTCTGTAAGCTTCTGGCTACATCTTGAATTGTACCTCCAACAAAACCAGTGCTAGACCCAATGAGATGATGGCTAGCTTCATGAAACAGTAGCTCTAGCCAGTTTCCCGGTGTACCATCGGCTGTTTTTGAATTCATTACTATATGAGTAGGGTAAGTGGTAGTATAGGGTCTGTCTCTTAAGTTTCGTGGGGTGGCTTTAGCATAAGCAGTAATGTCAACCCTTATTTTTTTCCTTTGCCAGCGTTCTCGCGTTTGATTGCTTAGCTTTTCAACAACAGATTTTTCAATCGTCTTGATAAGGTTGATGTTCTCATTTAATGTTTGATTGTTGTACTTCTGATGGTTATTCCAAAACAAGTCCTGATAGATTGAAGAGATTTTTTTTAACTCTTTACAAAGCGCCTGAAATTGGTCAGGGACTTCTTTAAACGCAAAACCGGTCTGTGTATCAGTTACCCAATGCTTAAAATCAGTCATGAAGTCACTCATTCTAAGATCTTCGTCTAAAAGATTAACCTTATAATATTCAACTACACTCTCAAATATGGATTTTTGACCAGAACTCAGAAGCTTGGATTCTTCTTTAGAAAGAATGGTTTTAGTGCCTACCTTTTGATAAAGTGCTTCTTGATAAACAAAGTGGTGAAGGTTGAACCAGAAGTTACTGTAAAACTCAAAGTATTCACTTTCCCCAATCTTCGAAGAATTGGCCTGAGCTTGAACTGACTGGCAAACCAGTATTAAGGCGAGTAAAATGTGTATTAAGGTTTTTCCGACTTTCCGCATGGTTTTGGCAAGGTAAGTTACTTAAGCGCAATACAATAGGAAAAATCGGAAATGACCTATCTATATTACTTAGTCAGACTGTTAAGAAATTCTATTGTATCTACTCCATCAGCATAGTCCCAAAGTTCTGGAGTTTGTGCTTCTCCAAATGGGACGCTCCCTTCATACCAACCATTTGCAGAAACAATGCACTGTATTTTATCTCTGTAAGTCGAAAGTTTCAAATCCAGTTCTGCTTCACTATTATAGGTTTCATAAAAGAGTACAGAAATAGGAGAGACCAGCTCATCACTTTCCCGCATCAAGAAGAATCCAGAATCAAGGTGTGGCTCTTTATTAACTAAATAGATGGATTTATTGTAATCGTAGTTGTTTCTGTATTTATGATGATCCAGTACTGAGTTATAAGACTCCAATGGTTTGATGAGTTCTGGAAGTTCAAAACCTTTTGGTACATAAATCTTCGAAACATTTCTACAGCCTAAACCGAAATACTGAAATGCATCTTGTCCTATTTTTTCAAGTTCATTACTTGTTTCATTTCCTTTGATTATACCTACAGAAACCCGGTTTTGTCTGATGATATGAGGGTATTTTGAAAAATAGTGTTTGAAGTAACGTGCACTATTATCCGAACCGGTAGCAATTACAGCATCAACACCTTTAAGCTGTTCAATAGAAGTGATTTTTTCAGCGAACCGAGTGTCAATTTCTATGAGTTTGTTGACAACGGCATTCATCAAAGACCTGTCTTGAGAAGAATATTTAACATGTGCCAAATTACCCGAAATAAGTACTGATAAGAGGTCGTGAAGGCCAACCAGAGGTAAGTTTCCCGCTAAAATCAGCCCGACTTTTTTTGAAGGTTCATTGTCTAAGTGGTATGCTGAAATCCATTTCTCAATATTCTCTGAGGTTAACGCCATGGCCCAGGCAGAGAAAGCTGATTTGATGTTTGCCGGAGTGAACCAGTTGTTTTCATTGCCTGCCATTAAGCAAAGCTCCTCCAACTTATTATTATCAATAGTTTTAAACCACTCACCGAGTAATTTTAAACTCTCTTTTCGCTCTTGTAAGGTCATTTTCAAAATGTTCCTGCAAAAATACACGTTAACTTTACTTCAGTTGTAAATTCCATATTACTTTTGCGGCTGAAAAAAAATGAGGTTTAGTGAAACTTCATGCTTCAAAATTTGTTGAAGTATCATTAAAAGATTTAGAGCGATATGGCGATAATAATCACTGACGAATGTATTAACTGTGGAGCATGCGAGCCGGAATGTCCTAATACTGCAATCTATGAAGGAGGAATGGAATGGAATTGGGCTGGAGGAACTGACCTGAAAGAAATTGAGATGGAAGATGGTTCTAAGGTTGATGCCAATGAATATCAAGAACCAGTTTCTGATGAGTTCTATTATATCGTTTCAGGAAAATGTACGGAATGTATGGGTTTTCATGAAGAACCTCAGTGTGCTGCCGTATGTCCTGTAGATTGCTGCGTAGATGATCCGGACTACAGAGAAACTGAAGAAGAGTTATATGCTAAGAAAGAGTGGCTGCACGTTTAACTGATTAGCTTTTAAAGTATAGATTACAAAGAAGAGGTTTCCATACGGAAACCTTTTTTATTGTCAAACTAAATCATCTTTCCTCTTTTGATCAAGTATGCCTTTAAAACCTGATCAAACCCTTGGTTAATGTCGGCTTCTATCAGATCTATTTTCAGTTTGGCACATTTCAGGTAAAGGTCATGATAGTAACCATCCATTTGTTTTCTGAAGTCTTTTTTGATGGTAGCTGGGTTTAAACGGATGCGTTCTTTGGTTTCCGAATCAATAAACTCATAAGGTCTGTCGTCAAATTCAAAGTTGAACT
Source organism: uncultured Roseivirga sp. (assembly GCA_947493005.1). Classification (GTDB taxonomy): domain Bacteria; phylum Bacteroidota; class Bacteroidia; order Cytophagales; family Cyclobacteriaceae; genus Roseivirga. Next base: position 443,716 of record CANLOY010000003.1, on the reverse strand, counting down.
CTGTTTTGTGGTCGGTTACGTGAAATAAGAGTACTTCATGCTTCTTGTGCTTCAGATGTTGAAGAGCCGCCATTAGTTCATCTTCATTGCTCTGATTGTCAAACATATCGCTAAAAAGTACAACGAGTGAACGTCTGTGTATTTTCTGAGCTAATTGGTGTAAGATTTGGGCTACGTTAGTTCTCTTTTCAGTCTTTTCCTTATCTAGTAAACCATTCAGTTGTAGAAACAACTTATGTGTGTGTGCTGCTGAAGATTTGACTGGAGTTTCTATCTCTAGATGGTCACTAAATGTATGTAGCCCAACAGCATCCCTTTGTTTATGTAAAAGGTAGGTGAGAGAGGCTGCCGCCATTACGCTAAAGCGCATTTTTCCAAAGTTCTTTGTAGGATAGTACATGGAAGAAGATTGGTCCAATACCAGTTGACATCTTAGGTTTGTTTCTTCTTCATACCTTTTAGTATATAGACGGTCCGTCTTGGCAAAAATCTTCCAGTCTATGTGGCGTGTGCTTTCTCCATTATTATATAACCTGTGTTCAGCAAATTCAACAGAAAATCCATGATATGGTGATTTATGAAGTCCAGTTATGAACCCTTCCACCATTTGTTTTGCCAATAATTCTATATTTCCGAATCTTTTAATCTCTTCAAGTGAAAACTGCATATTACTCTGTTTATAATTGAGTACTGGATTATTTAGCTTTGGAGGTTCTTTGAGCTTACTGTTTTTATAAACTTCAAGTTTTCTCTTTTATTTCTACGGTTATTGCAATAGTAATTATTAATGGCTTATATTAGGCCATACTTTTATAATAATTCGACCTTAAGTTTAGAATTAAAAACAAAGATAGTGGAAGAGCAAAAGGACCGAGACGAGATTTTTTCAAAGAGGGTAAGAGCAGGAAAGAGAACGTACTTTTTCGATATTAAAGCGACACGCTCTAATGACTACTACCTGACCATTACTGAGAGTAAGAGGAAGTATAAGGACGATGGCTTTACATATGAAAAGCATAAAATTTTCTTGTATAAAGAGGATTTTGCAAAGTTCATAAATGCGCTCAGCGAAACAGTAGATCATGTGAAAGAAGAACTTATGCCTGAATTTGACTTTACTCAATTTGATAATGACGATAATGAGTACAGCATGGAGGGAGTGAGCAATTCTGATTCTAAGGCTGATACAGAATTAAGCTGGGATTAAGACCTTAGTAGGTATTTTATATCTACTTTAAGCCTCATTAGAGGCTTTTTTTATGCACTTTATATAGTTCTACTACTTTAGTCAATACCAATAATTACTATCTTTGCGCCCGATTTAAAAAATCAATTATTCTTATGGGATTACAGTGTGGTATCGTTGGATTGCCAAATGTTGGTAAATCTACTCTATTCAATGCACTTTCTAGTGCTAAAGCAGAAGCGGCAAACTTTCCTTTTTGCACCATTGAACCTAACGTTGGTGTAGTAACAGTTCCGGACGAACGACTTAAAATTTTGGAAGGTCTTGTCAATCCCAAAAAAGTTTTACCAACAGTAATTGAGTTTGTGGATATTGCAGGCCTTGTTAAGGGCGCTAGCAAGGGAGAAGGCTTGGGGAATAAATTTCTTGCCAACATCAGAGAAGTTGATGCCATTCTGCATGTAGTGAGGTGCTTTAAGGATGATAATGTGGTCCATGTGGCTGGCACTGTTGATCCTGTTTTTGACAAAGAAGTTATTGATACGGAACTTCAATACAAAGACCTTGAATCTATAGAGAAGAAACTCCAGCGATTATCTAAAATTGCTAAATCAGGAGATGCTGCGGCTAAAAAGGACATTATCGTTCTTGAAAAGTTTAAGGCTATCCTTGAATCAGGAGCCAATGCGCGTTCTGTTGATACTTCAGACGATGAATTGGAGGCTATAAAAGATTTATCTCTGCTTACAATAAAGCCTGTTATTTATGTAGCAAACGTAGAGGAGGAGGCTATTCATACAGGAAATGAGCATGTTGATGCTTTAAAGGAATCAGTAGCTAACGAAGGGGCAGATGTTATTATGATTTCGGCTTCCATCGAATCGCAGATCGCTGAGTTAGAAGATGAGGAAGAAAAGCTTATGTTTCTTGGAGAATACGGGTTAAAAGAATCTGGTTTGAATAGACTTATTAGGGCTTCATATGAGCTACTTGACCTGATAACTTATTTCACTGCTGGCCCACAAGAAGTAAGGGCATGGACTATTAAAAAAGGGTGGAAGGCACCTCAAGCAGCAGGGGTTATTCATACGGATTTTGAAAAGGGCTTTATTAAGGCCGAGGTAATAAAAATTGCCGACTACCAGGAATATAAAACAGAGGTAGCTATCAAAGAAGCTGGTAAGATGGCGATAGAAGGAAAAGAATATGTCGTTAATGATGGAGATGTAATGCATTTCCGTTTTAATGTGTAAGGTTAGCTCCACGACATTTAAATTTCTTTTTTTTATCGCTTAACTGAACATTATTTGAAAGGTTTTGGTTATGCTGTTATCAATAGTTATTCTATTGGTATTGTAGGCTGAAAAAGAGTGTCGTGAGAGTAAGGATTATTTTTAAACTGAAGAACAGAGGGGCATTTTTGCCTTTCCATCACCAACATATTTTAGCACAGTTTTTAAAGGGTGTTTTGGTGAAAGGTGGCAATGGAGATTACATTAACTACCCATTTTATAATTTCTCTGGTCTGAAAGGACAAACTAAAGTATCAAGAAACGGATTGCATTACTATTCCAATCTTGTGACTCTGGTGCTTTCCTCAGCCGATCAGCAATTCTTAGATTATTTATTAGAGCAGATTTTTGACTTTGATAATTTGCAATTGGGGAACCTTGAAGTGTCTCCAATTTATACTGAAATAGAGAAAACTCCAGAGTTTGGTAGTGAGATGAAGTTTATTTGTATCTCTCCGGTTGTTCCTACCAAGGCAAGCTTCAATGAAAATGATGGCAAACGTTTTATTCAACCCAAGACCGATGAATTTTCAGATTTGCTTTATGAATCTACAATGCAGAGAATGGAATCCAGTGGCTCATATAGTAATCAAAAATTGTCTGAGTACAACAAGTTTCAGGTAGTTCCGGATTCTGTTTACCTGGAACGCCTTCAGGAAAGAGATAAAAAATTTGCACGTATTTATTCAGTTTTTGATGCTGACGTCAGGTACGAGGTGAGGGGCTATACCTTGCCTTTTAAATTGTACGCTGCTAAAGAGGTTCAGGAATTTTTGTTCAACTGTGGACTTGGCAATTATACTTATAAAGGTTTTGGGATGTTGGATATTGCCAATGCAAACCCAACAGATAGAACTGAAAGGTATCACTTTGCAAAAGAGCTTGTAACAGCTTAACTGTTAGCGCCTTGAGTTAAAGTTGATTCTGCTGTATCCAACCAATTGATCTCCTCGTGCGCCCATGGGTCTATAGAAAACGAATATTTCATATAGGTTTTCCGTTTCAAAAAAGCTGTTGTTAATGGTTTCTGGCTTTTGTGAGTCTAAAAGGTAGGTATAATCATACCATCCTTGTTTTAGAAGTTGAGTCGTATAATACTGCTTGGTTTCTATATCAAATTTCATCAGAGACTGATGGTTTTTCTGCCACTGATTGAAATCACCCAGGGCATAGATTTTATCATTTGTTTCAGGGTAGTTGAGTAGAAACTTTACATTAACATATTCGGAGGTCAATGTGCCTGACCTTCCTCCTTCAAGGTCACGAATGTAGTATTTTCCATTAACGTCAAGCACCTGAAAATATGCCGGATCTCTAACTTTATTTAGCCTGAGCTCAGCTACGGGTTTGTTATTATCAAACCAAACTTTAGCCACATTTCTTCCTGAAGAATTTACCGTACTGATATCAAATGAAAGAAACTCATTTCCTCCTGGAAAATCGTTGTCTAACCCTAAGTTTTGATATCGAATTAGTTTGGCATTTTCATCTATAAATGTGGGAGATAAGCCTGTTTTAGTATAATCAGGGCGCTCGTTTTGTCTGACAACTATTGTGAAATCCTTCGCTGGGTCTATTGATTTTAGTTCAGAATAATTTAAAGTAACTTCTACACGCTGATTATTAGGCCTGTCGGGAACAGATGAAGACCGAGAAATGTAGCCACCTACTCCAACACTGTTTCTGTAAATTGAAAACCTTTTAGAAAGTACAATATCTTTTTTATCTCTATCACGATAAACGATTGCAAGATAGTTGCCAGTAGTTTTAAAATTGGGGAGTTCGAAACTATAATGGACATAGTTAATCTTCGATTCTGAACTGAACTCAAAGTTTTCAATCTCAAACTCATTATATGCTGTAAGGTACATGTTAGAGCGCATATCGGAGAGTGTCCAATCAGCGTTGCAATGCAGAAAATAAATGTAATAGTAATCTGCATCCTCACGGAGATCATCGAATTCCAATATCAGTTTCTGATTACTGTCAATGTCTTTTACAGCAGGAGAGATGGCAGACTGGATTGACTGACCTTTAGGATAAAGTTGGACGGTTTTGATAGTAGGTTCATATACCCGATTTTCATAGTGGAGCTTTTTTTGCCCGTAGCATAACGCAGAGAGGCATGGCAATACGAGTAATATTAAAAGATACTTTTTAGATGTCTTCATTCGAATTAATAACCAGTTCACTTAAAAAATCTTGTGTTGCCAACCTTTTAGTTCTTTGTTGTGTCAATTTAAATGAGGGGAGTAAAATCCTTTTCGGCCGATGATTCAAGATATAGAATTAATTAATAACTGTATAAAAGGAGAGTTAAAAGCTCAGCGTGAACTTTATGACCGCTATGCTTCAAAGCTCATGCCAGTTGCAATGCGTTATGGTAAATCTCAAGAAGATGCCGAAGATATACTTCAGGATGCATTTGTTAAAATTTTCAACAGTCTTGAGTCTTTTAGACAGGAAGCTCAGTTTCTGACATGGTTAAAAAGAATTGTGATTAATACATCTATCAATCATAATAGAAAGAAGTTATATCAACAGCCAATGCTTGACATTGAAAAGACTCCATTGCACGTTGAGAAGGAGTTGGTTATTTCTCACCTTCATTTTACTGAAATCATGGCCATGTTACAGAAGTTACCTGTTGGTTGTAGAACGGTGTTTAACCTTTTTGCAATTGAAGGTTATGGTCATAAAGAAATTGCAGAACAGTTAGAGATTTCGGAAGGAACCTCTAAGTCTCAGTATGCCAGAGCCAGAGCACTTTTAAAATCAATGATTGACGAGGCCAATCAAGTTGTTCAACCTAATGCAACAATGTTATGAGCAATTTTGAAAACGATATCAAAAATGTGTTTGAGGGAGCAGAGTTTGCGCCTTCAGAACGAGTTTGGGCAGGAGTAGAAGCGGCATTGAAACCCAAGAAGAAAAAAGGGATCATTTTTATGTGGCAAACATATGGTATTGCTGCTGGTCTTGCTCTGGCTTTGACATTCGGTTTCTTGTATCAGAATGGTGTTTTCAATGGAACTGAGCAAATTCCTGGAAAAGAACTTTCTAGTAATGAAGAGAATGGCGAAAACAAAAATGCAGTTGGAGATAAGGAAAGGGATAAGAAGAATACCCCTGAAAAAGAACAACTTGTTGCCCCGAGTTCTGAAGAGGAAAATCTGGTAGCTTCCAATAAAGAATTAAATCAGGATAGTGATGATAGCGAAACTATCTCAAGCCAATCATTGAACGATACTAAGGTCCTAATTGCAGCACCTTCTGGCAAAGAAAATATTGCTATTAATAAGTCAGTTATAGCACAGCAAAACAATAGAGAAATCATATCTGATACTGAGGCACTTCTTATTGAATCCGATCCTGTTTCATTAGAAGACCCTATGGTTGTTTCAATGCTAGGAGGCAGGCCTTACATCAATAGCCTGGCAGCGGAGAAGCTGCTATGGAATTCTCGACTAGACCTTATATCAATGACCAAAGTTGATGTTCGTACAATGGCTAAGCTAGATGAGGGGAGACCAACCAGGCAAAAAATATTGAATGGGTCTTTAGGGAACAGCTCTATTAATTTCACTTCAAGCGATAACCAAAGTTTAAATACTGCACAGCTGCGCGACCCTGATTCCAACCTTGCAGTCAATGCTTTTGTCAGTAATTCGTTGGATAATAATCCGAATGATGTGCTGGAGGAAGCACAAGGTGCTATCAGTGCAGGAATTGGGATGTCTTTTGAACTGAGCGACAGACTTAGCCTTAATGTTGGTGTAAGATATTCTGAATTTAAGTTTAGGAGTGTGTCTAATGCTTATTCAGTTGAGAATGGGCTGTCTTTACCAATTTATATACCTGCAGGATTTGACAGTAGAAATGTCTTCTTTGCAGGGAGATATAATCTTAATAACACGATTCAAAGCGCATTTTTACAAAGTACTGTTGGTTATAAGATAATTAAGGTAGGTAAGTTCGATGTAGCAGTTCAGGCAGGAGTAGGGTTTGACTACTTCTTGTCTTACAAGATTAGAGGAGATTTGAACTTTTTGAGTACCAGAAAAATAAACCCTGGAGAAAACGGGTCTTTGAGCAAGACCAGTATTAGTGGGATATCAGGTTTGAGCGTTAACTACAGGTTAAATGAACGACTTGGTCTGGGTGCTGATTTTACCTACAGAAAGTTCTTTTCACAAGGCATTGCACAAAGAACTCCTTCATCAGTTATTGGTTTCGGCCTTTCCGTAAACTACTTTCTAAATAAGAGAGAAGACTAATTTTCCAATGCATCAATTTGCTCGGCAAGTTGTTCCCATTGGTTGTTTAACCCTTCAAGGTTTTTCTTCAATTCCTGATGTGCTTGATTCTTTTCTGCCAACACCTCTGGAACACTAAAGACTTCGGCCTTGCCCATTTCAACTTCAATAGTAGTTACTTTAGATTCCTGGATTTCAATTTGATTTTCTATAGTGTTAAGCTCTTTTTTAAGCTTCTTTAGCTCTTGCTCTTGCTGGTTGTCTCTTGGTTTGTTCTGCTTGAGTTTTTTATTTTGTTGCTCTTTTGGCTTTTGGGTTTGAGAAACTTGTTGTTTTTCCCTTTGTGCTTGCCAATACAGGTATTCTTCGAATGTTCCAGGATATTCCTTTATTTCACTGTCCTCTATATACCAAATCTTGTTGGCAATCTGAGAAACAAAATGTCTGTCGTGAGAGACTATTACAAAAGTACCTTCATATTGTTGCAAAGCCTGAGTAAGTATATTTACAGATAGAAAATCTAAGTGATTAGTAGGCTCATCCATCATTAGGAAGTTTGCCTCCGAGAGTAAGGTTTTGGATAGTGCTACTCTTGACTTTTCTCCCCCGGAAAGCACTTTGATTTTCTTAAACACTTCATCGTTCTGGAACAGGAAACAGCCCAAGATGCCTCTCAGTTCTCCTTCTGTTTTGTTACTCCCGGCCTGTTGAAGTTCCTGAAGAATCTCATTCTGTAAGTTCAATGATTCCAATTGATGCTGAGCGTAAAATGCCGTTAGTACATTAAAACCTTCCTTTCTTTCTCCTTCGATGGGTTCAGTACCAGCTATAATCCTTAGCATGGTAGATTTACCCTTTCCATTGGCACCAATCAAAGCTATTTTATCTCCACGTTCAATTGTGGCAGATGTATTTTTAAGGATTTCCAGATCGCCATATGACTTAGAAATATCGTTCAGTTCGATGATATACCTTCCTGATTTTTGTTTGAAACCAAACTTGAAATTCATTGTCATGTTTTCATCCACAACATCTTCAATCAGGTCTATTTTTTCGAGCGCTTTTACCCTGGATTGCACTTGCCTTGCTTTGGTAGCCTTAGAGCGGAAGCGTTCTACGAAACGTTCCGTCTGTTTAATATGCTGCTGCTGATTTTCGAATGCGTTTTTCTGAATCTCTTCTCTAAGAGTTTTCTCTTTAAGATAGAATGAATAATTACCTGAATATTGAGTAAGAGATTGTCTTGCTACTTCAACTGTTGATGTAATTACATTGTCTAGAAATTCTCTGTCGTGTGAAACAACAATAATGGCACCTTCATAAGTTCTTAAATAGTTTTCGATCCATTGGATTGAGGGCAAATCAAGGTGGTTGGTGGGTTCATCGAGCATGAGCAATGAAGGCTTTTGGAGTAGCAGTTTGGCAAGCATCACGCGCATACGCCATCCACCCGAAAACTCTTTAAGTGGCCTTTGAAGGTCAGCTGTTTTAAAACCAATACCTTCAAGGATGGCCTCTGCTTCAGATTGTAGGCTGTAACCACCAAGGGCTTCATATTCATCTTGGGCTTTTGTCAGTTTGTCGACCAAATGCTCTTCATAATCAGTTTCCATTTTTTTAAGAACACTGTCAATTTTTTGCTGAAGTTCATTAGCTCTACTGAAGGCCTGCATAGCCACCGTTAGAATACTTTCATCGGACTGATAAGAGAGTAAATCTTGATTTAAGAATCCTATAGTACACTCTTTACTTTTGGTGATTTCACCTGATGTGGGTTGATAATTGCCTATAATAAGGTGCAGAAGGGTAGATTTACCTTTTCCATTAAGCCCGATTAAACCAATCTTATCATTTGGTTTGATGTGTAAAGAAGCGTTCTCATATAAAGGACGATCTCCAATTAGGTAAGAGAGGTTGTTAATGGCAATCATGTCGCAAAATTAGCTTTCCATAACACAAATCAAACTGCACCTTTGATAAAATAGCATTAATGGAAATGCTGCTTTTTTGATACATTGCTTTTCAACTATAATTCCAACCAATGAATAAACTATTATTTGTACTCAGTCTTACCTGCCTACTCAGTGTTTCTGCATCCTGTCAATCTAGAGGAGAAGGGAAAACTAAATCTGAATATGATGCTATGCTGTCTAAAATCAATCTACCCGAAGGGTTTGAGATATCATTGTATGCTGCTAACATAACCGATGCACGTTCCTTGGCCAGAACTGATGATGGTAAAACTGTTTTTGTAGGAAACAGGAGAAGGAAGAACGTGTATGCCTTAACAGATACCAATGGAGATATGGTAGCGGATAGAGTGGACACAATTGCCACGGGTTTAAGAATGCCCAATGGTGTGGTATTCAGAAATGGTGATTTGTATGTGGCTGAAGTTAACAGGGTTCATAGGTTCAGAGATATTATGAATAACTTGAAAGATCCTGTATCTGAAGTGATCTTTGACGAATATCCAACAGATGGGCATCATGGTTGGAAGTTTATTGCTTTTGGCCCCGATGGGAAACTCTATGTACCAGTTGGAGCACCATGTAATGTGTGTGATAAAGAGGATGAAAATGAAGTTTATGCCTCCATTACCAGGATGAACCCTGATGGTACCAATATGGAGGTCTATGTGAAAGGGGTAAGAAATTCAGTGGGGTTTGCCTGGCATCCAGAAACAGGTGACATGTGGTTTACTGATAACGGTAGAGATCATTTAGGTAACGAAAAACCTGCTTGCGAACTTAATCATGTGGAAAGAGCCGGAGCACATTTCGGATTTCCTTACTGGCATCAGGGTGATATTCCTGATCCTGATTTTGGAGACAAATATCCTCAAGACAAATTTCAGGGACCATCTTATAAGTTTGAACCTCACTCAGCTCCTTTAGGTATGAGATTTTACCAAGGGAATATGTTTCCTGAAAAGTACAAAAACAACATATTGGTGGCTCAGCACGGTTCTTGGAATAGGACTCTCCCAGCAAAGCATATCGGATACCAACTAAGGTTTGTTGAAGTGGAAGGTGACAAAGTAGTTAGCAGTGAAATATTTGCTGATGGCTGGTTGGATCAGGAATCTAATAAAGGATGGGGTAAGCCCGTTGATGTAATGGAGATGCCGGATGGTTCAATTCTGGTATCTGATGATATTGCACACTGTATCTATAGAATCAGCTATAAAAAGTAATTCGAAACTTTTCTGATGAAGGCTACTATATTGGTAGCCTTTTTTTGTTATTTCAAGCCTAATGCTTGAAGTAAAGAACATTTCAAAAACATATCCGGGAGAGGCTTTGGGCGCTGTTAAAGATGTTTCATTAAATGTTGGTGCAAATGAAGTATTGGCGCTGGTTGGCAAAAGCGGTTCTGGAAAAAGCACCCTTCTCCAAATAGTGGCCGGCCTAATGAAACCAGACTCCGGAGAAGTAGTTTTTCAAGGGGAAAGGCTCAAAGATCCAGAGGAACAGTTGATTGCCGGGCATGAGGCTATCAAGATGGTTTTTCAAGACTTTCAGGTAAAACCAAACATGACGGTTGAAGAAAATATCAAATACAAGCTATTGCAATTTGATAAAATTTATCAATCGAATAGAACTAGTGAGCTGTTAGAGATTTGTCACCTAATGGCTTTTAGAAACCGAAAACCAAGTGAATTATCTGGAGGCCAAAAACAGCGTCTATCTATAGCCAGAGCATTAGCCGATGACCCTGCCTTGCTTTTAATGGATGAGCCGTTCAGTAACCTGGATCCATTGACAAAGGAAGCTTTACTGATGGAGTTGATTGACATAGTGAATCATGAACAGTTGAGTTTGATTTTTGTGACTCATGATACAAAAGATGCTATGCTGATTGCGGATAAAGTGGCTTTCGTTTCTTCAGGGAAAGTGATTCAAAATGATACAATAAAGAATATTTATGAAAAGCCCGAAAATCTCGAAATTGCTCAATTCTTCGGCCGTATTAACGATGTTTCTGCAGCTACAGGTGTCGATAATTCTTATGTAAGAGCAGAATATACTTCATACAAAAAATCAGAAGATGGCATTAAAGTGAACGTTATTAGGTCTATTTACCTTGGAAATATGTACCTGAACCTGACTCTGGGAGATAGTGATAGGCAGTATTTCTTCTACTCCACTCGTGATTTAAGTTCGGAAGAGTGTCAATACAGCCTGGTTTTTGACCTAAATGATGTTTTTAGCTTTAAGAATTAACTTGTTCTGATATGAAAGTTTTTCCATATATTAGCAGTGTATAGTTCTATACGCCCTCAACATAGCCATCGACTTTTTGGACTAATCTGTCAAGAGACTAAGATCATTTTACTTTAACTGACTAATAATGAAAAGATCAGCACTACTAATTGTGACATTTTTTGTCATATGCACAGTGTCCGTCAAGGCTCAGAATCTTAACAAGGTTTACGGAGCTATGGCGGAAGAAGATTGGGAGGTGGCATTGACCTATCTGGACCCAATTATCAAAAAGAAAAAAAAGAACTACGAAGCTAAATGGCTGGCAGCTATCTGTCACTCAAAGAGGTATCGTTTCGATGAGTCCTATAAACTCTTTCAGGAAGCATTGCCTTATGCTGAAACTGACCCGAGTTTCTGGATACCGTATGCTCAAGCTTATTTGTTCGGTGGAAGAGTTGATGATGCTGAGCGTACACTGAGAAGAGTGAACCAGAATGAGCTGGAAGACTACGCCAAACCAGAATACTTTCTGACTTTCAACAATATTCAGAACGCTAAAAAGTATATCCCTAACCCGAAAGAAATCATTGTTAAAAACCTGGGGGAGAATGTAAATACAGAAGGGAATGAGTACAGCCAGATTGTAACAGCAAACCAGAGAGGTATATTTTTTACTGCCAGACGTGAAGGTTTGGGAGAGGTAGCTGATGATGGTGAGTTCTACGAGCAGGTAATGACTGCTGAGATGGATGATATTGATGACTGGAAGAAAGACAAGCCTTTGAAAGGCTATGCATCTGATGGTACTTTTGATGCTCCTATACAGCTTTTAGATAATGATAGTACACTAATCACATTTAGAGAAGACGACCTGTTTATATCAAGGTTAGGTGCTGATGGTGTTTGGGGCTCTCGGGAGGAGTTACCAATAAATACTAAAAAATGGGAGCCACATGCTTTTGTGTATAATAATGGTAATTCTATCATATACGCTTCAGACTTTGCTAATGATGATGAAAACTCTGATCTGTATATCGTTCACAAAACGGAAAACGGTAAGTGGTCAAAACCATACTTTATAGAAGAATTAAATACTCCTCAGCGTGAAGATGCTCCGTTTGTGGCAGGAGATGGAACGTTATACTTCTCATCCAAAGGACATGATTCAATGGGAGGATACGACATATTCAGTACTAAGTTAGATAGTGCAACTGGACTTTTCTCTAAGCCTGAGAATATGGGTGCTCCAATTAACCTTCCTACAGATGATACCTTCTTTACATTGTATGGGAAGAACGCATATTTCTCATCTAGTAGACCTGGAGGTTTCGGGCAAGTGGATATCTATCGAATTATCATGTTCAATAAATCTCAGGTACAAGGTAAGCTCTTGGAGTGTGATGGAACCACTCCTGTTGCTAATGCCACTATTTCTGTTACCGGTAAAGACGATACTTTCACCACAGTAACTAATGAATACGGTGTTTATAGCATGATCATGCCAATTGAAAGTGATTTTACTCTTAAAGTTGAAAGAGATGGTGGGGTGCTTTATGAAAAGGAGCATAACATAAGAGTTTTGTTCAGAGATGAGTTTGATATTGAGCAGGATTTCTTCATTGGCAATTGTGACAAGAACGAGAAGGAGATTTATGTTAAAATGATCAACAGCTTCGATCTTGACCCAACAAACATTCCTGTCGACCCACCTTCAATTGAAGGATTGACGATTCCAGAAGAGGAAGAAGAACCTGTTGTTGAGGTAGAAGAGAAAGAACCAGAAGTGATAGAACCGGTTGTGGAAGCGGTAGCAGCCGTTGTTCCCGAAGCTTTCGTAGAACTTCCTAACGTGTTTTTCGATTTCGACCTCCACAATATTAAACCAGAGTTTTATCAGCGTTTGAATGAAGCTGCTGAATTACTCAAAGGCCGTAGTGATCTGAAGGTTATGGTTGCCGGACATACTGATGCATATGGTACAGATGGCTATAACATTGCATTGGGTAAGAGGAGGTATACTGAAGTGTACAATTACTTAAGAAGAAAGGGAGTTGATGCAGACCAGTTAGCGGTAAAAACATTTAGTGAAGATATTCCTATTGCGACAAACCGTACCAGAAGTGGTAGAGCGTTTAACAGAAGGGTAGAGCTCTATTTCGTTGATGAAAACAATGAACGAATAGAGGTAAGAAAATAGTCAGATAAAGTTTATAATGGAAAGGGTGGCTGAACTGTCACCCTTTTTTTATGCCATATTTGAGAAGAACACCAAAATTTTTAATTCTTCTTCTATATCGTAAAACCTATGCTCAATGTGGGATTTTACATATAAGACTGCACCCTCTTTAACATTGTTGACTTCATTATCGGCTATAAATTTCCCTTTCCCATTTAAAATATAATAAACTTCGTCATGAGCGTGAGGTTGTTGCTTATCCTCTGCACCCTTGGGTAGTACATAGAGACCAGTTCTGAGTTTATCTACATTAAGGAAAGGGAGGTAACGATCTGTGCTTTTGGCCAATTCATTCTCCAGTTCATCCTTGCGAAAGAACCTTGTGTTAAGGCTTTGATTTTTACTACTCAAAATTCCCTTACTAAGGATTTTTAGAGGATTGGTAAAGAGCAGCATTCCTGAAAGTGCTAAAAATGATCTTCTTTTAGTCATAGCTAGATTTAAACTTTAGTGAATAATTAGCTTAGATACAGTTTAGTTAAGTTTTAATTGGTAATACCGATAAGATTTGCCAGAAAAACCTATGAGGCTTTTGAATAAATCGATTTGCGAAACTCTGATGGAGATAGACCAGTTTGTTTCTTGAAAGCGTTTAAGAAGGAAGTCTTGTTGTTGAAGCCTGAATCGATTGCAACGGCAAGTAATTTTGCATCAAAATATTCTCTCTGATTCATGAGACTGATTGCCTCCTCAACTCTTAACTCATTCAGGTAATCTGTGAACTTCTTGTTCTTAACAACATTAATGGATTGTGAAATGGCATGAGGGGTCAGTTCAAGTTGAGCAGCAAGCTCAGCAAGTTTTAAATCTCCATTTGTGAAAAGTTTTTCTTGTAGCATAAGCTGATCAATCTTCTCCATGATTTGGTTCAGCACTTCATTGGTCAAGGATGATTTTTCGTACTTTTCTCCATTGGAATTGACTTCAGGTAATGGAGATTTAAAACCGTGATAGCCAATGAAATAAATAAAAATGGTCATTCCCATGGAAACCATGTAGTCATGTTGTGTTTTCAACACACCGGTCCATAAGAGTACATAATAGGTAAGTAGACATAAACAATAACCAATGAATGAAATGGAGATGTTTAAAACCCATGAATTGGCTTTAAGATTTACAGCATACCATAAGCTATATACTCCGTAGGCTAATATATGCACTACGGTGAGAAGATTGAGCCAGAAATAGCCGCTGAAGTGAGGGAATAGATGAGGTATGCAAAAGTAAAATAGGTTGACTAATACAAAGGGGATAAAATGAAGCCAGGTTAGTCTTGGTAGTTTTCCTTTTATTATGTTGAAAACATAGAAGTAGGCAAGTGGCCCAAACAGAAAGGTAAACCTTAAAATGATACCAAAGGCCGGGTGTAGTCTAGGAGCAATCCCTGTCCAAAAAGTTGTATAGTAGGCTATGGTTATTGTAAAAGTAGATATAAGTGCTACCAGTAGATAGCGAGCAGTTTTCTTCTTTTCTTTTTTAGGGGGCTTTAACGCTAGCATCCCGGATAAAAATACTCCTTGAGCTGCTGCGGCAATAAATAAGACAATCCATATATCGAGCTTAGCCTCCATTAAGAGACAAATTACGAATAATGCCTTTAAAATGAAGGTCACATAATCATGTGATTATCTTTAGTATTATTCAAAAAGAATAAATGCTAAGCGCCTGATGGCTTTGAAATAGTCTTATAAATAAGCGTACCGCTGACAATTGAGAACACAGCGCCTAGAGCAAAGGCAACTCCTGGAAAGTAAACGTCTAATGGTCCGGTGAAATAAAAGAAAACTGTTGTCATAATGGTTGGCCCAAATATATTTCCCAAGTTCTGAAGACTAGTAATTGCTCCCATCAATTCACCCTGTTCCGTTGCTGGGACTTGAGAAGACATTAAAGCCTGCAGTGTCGGGCCTGCTAGTCCTCCCATTACATAAATAGACATAAAAGCAAATATCATCCACTCTTTTGTAGCTAAGGCAAACAGTACAAAACCAACAAAATTGAACACCAAGCCAAGATATATGGTTTTATTTTGTCCAAACTTTTTAACTGCTTTTCCTATTAATGCTGCCTGAACAATTGCCACAAAGAAACCAACTACAGCTAATGAGAAACCAATTTCGGATTTTCCCCATCCAAATACTTCTTTTCCAAAGAATGACCAGTTGCTTTGCACCGCATGGCCAGCAAGGTAAATAATGAAGAATGCAATAAAGAGGTTACTGAGAAAGGGATACTTTCTAAGGTTTTTAAGGGAACCTATTGGGTTGGCTCGTTTCCATTCAAACCTTCTGCGATTTTCTTTACTTAAAGACTCAGGTAACACAAAAAGGCCATAAACAAAGTTTAACATAGTAAGCCCTGCAGATACAAAGAATGGTAGTCTGATGTTAATTTCACCAAGAAGACCACCAAGAATAGGCCCTAGGATGAAACCAAGACCAAAAGCAGCGCCTATCATTCCAAAGTTTTTAGGCCGGTTTTCAGGTGTACTTATATCTGCGACATAAGCAGATGCAGAAGTGAAGCTTGCTCCACAAATACCTGCTACTATTCTGGCACCGAACAACCATACAATGGTGGGAGCAAATGCTACAACAATGTAGTCAACAGTCAAGCCAAAGAGTGCTATCAAAATGATAGGTCTGCGTCCATATTGATCACTTAGTCCGCCAAGTATGGGGGCGAAAAAGAATTGCATTATGGCATAAACGGAAAGTAGTGCACCACCAATACGGGATGCTTCACCTGCATCCGGAATACCCATTTCCTCAAGTAGGTCTGGAATAATTGGAAGAATAATACCAATCCCTAGTACATCAAGTAAAACAGTGAATAGAATAAAACCAAGAGCAGGGGTGCGCTTTGCCATCTTTGTCAAAAGTTCGGCAAGTTATGGATTTGAAATGAATTGAGAAATCTAGATGATATTGACTTCCGGAGTGAGCTCTATACCAAATTTTCGCCTTACTGATTCTTGAATATCAAAAGCCAGTTTTTTGATCGACTCTCCATTTCCGTTTCCATAATTCACCAGTACCAAAGGTTGTTTTTTATGGACTCCGATTTCACCGAAAGTTTTTCCTTTCCAACCCGCTTGTTCTATCAACCATGCGGCCGGTACTTTAACTCTGTTGTTTGGCAGTTGATAACCAGGTATTCCAGGAAATTCAGATTTAAGTCCTTCGAAATCAATTTTATCTACTTCCGGATTTTTAAAGAAGCTACCAGCATTACCAATTTCCTTTGGGTCAGGTAACTTACTCTGACGTATATGTATTACAGCATCGCTGATAGCTTTAATGCTAGGAGTTTTAACTCCCATTTGTATTAAAGTTTCTTGAATGGCCCCGTAGGAGGTATTGAATTCGGGAGTTTTGTTAAGCTTGAAAGTAACAGATGTAATGATATACTTCCCTTTTAAGGATTTTTTAAAGACACTTTCTCTATAACCGAATTGACAGGCTTCGTTATTGAATGTATCAATCTTACCTGAAGAAATCTCTACTGCTTTCAGATGGTCAAATACGTGTTTGATCTCTACTCCATAAGCTCCTATGTTTTGCATAGGAGCGGCTCCAACAGTACCTGGAATTAACGAGAGATTTTCTACACCTGCCCAACCTTTGTCAATACAAAAAAGCACAAATTCATGCCAGTTTTCACCTGCAGCCACTTCAACAAAGACATGTTCCTCATCCTCATCGATGATATTGATACCTCTAAGTTCATTTTTCAATACAACGCCTTCAAAATCCCTAGTGAGGAGTATGTTACTTCCGCCACCGAGAATAAGGAAAGGCCTTCCATTAATTTTGCTCAAAGCATCTCTTAATTCATCGACAGAAGAAAACGTACAAAACCAATGGGCATAGGCTTGAATACTAAATGTGTTGAATGGTTTTAGTGCTACTTTTTGAGCAAAGTCAGGCATTATTTGTCAAGAATTCTGCGGTGGTAATTAATTTGGCCCAGATGATAGTTCAGGTGTCCGTAAAGATGATTGATAAAATACAAAGTAGTCATCTCTTTTCCGAAAACGTTAACAGGATATATTTCCTCTAGTTTTTCATTAGAAAGACCAGATAGAGTTTCCAGTACAATTTTCTTTGTGGCTTTGATTTGATCTATCAATTCAGATTTCTTCACATCCTTTAAAGCAAATTCATCATCCCTCTGTCTGATATAACCCGATCCACCAAGCATGGCACCAATAAAGTGCCTGAGATTGCCACATAAGTGTAGTATCAGATTACCCCCAGTATTCGTAATCTCACCACTTACTTTCCAAAGGTTCTCTTCGTTTTTATAAGCCTTAAGTTCTTCGAGAAGTTTGTCAAGCTCACGTTCATATAAATCGTGAAGGGATTGCGTGATTAGGTTCATAGTTTTAAGTCTGTTTTAATCGTGTGTATTTTTGATTTCAAGCTCGTTCTTGTCTGTTCATAAGCATCTTCAGAAACTAAAGGTTCATTGACACTTATATAAAACTTGATTTTAGGTTCTGTTCCAGAAGGACGTGCAGAAATTTTAGATCCATCTTCCAGAAAAAACTGCAATACATTTGATTTAGGAGAGTCAATTTTTTGAGTTGTTCCCGAGATAAGGTCTTTTTCCTCAGAAGACAAGTAATCACATACTTTGATGACTTTGCTTCCTGCAATTGAAGCAGGAGGGGTAGTGCGAAAACCTGCCATCATCTGTTGAATTTCTTCGGCACCCTGCATTCCTTTTTTTGTGATTGAAACCAGGTCTTCCAGGTAGAAACCATATTGCTGGTAAATTTTTGAGAGTAAATCAAAAACTGAAAAACCTTGATCTTTGGCCCACGCAGACATTTCTGCCAACATAGCACAAGAGGCAACTGCATCTTTGTCTCTTACAAAGTCGCTAATCATGTAGCCATAGCTTTCTTCACCTCCTCCGATAAATTCTTTCTTACCTTCAAGTTCACGAATTAGCGATGCTATATATTTGAAGCCAGTTAATGTACTAAGGCAATCAACATCAAAACTTTCTGTAATACGGTCAATTAGATCCGTTGTAACAATGGTTTTGATAATCATTTGGCGACCATCTAACTTTCTATTTTCTTTCCATTTACAAAGAAGAAAATAGATCAATAGAGCGGCAGTTTGGTTGCCATTCAGAAGTTCAAACTCACCATCTTTATTCTTTGAAGCAATTCCAACTCTGTCAGCGTCAGGGTCTGTTGCCATTACCAGATCAGCATTGATTGCTTTTGCTTTATTCAAAGCCATAGTCATGGCTTCTTGTTCTTCTGGATTTGGATAAACAACCGTAGGAAAATTGCCATCAGGTTCTGCTTGCTCTTCAACCACCGTTACATTCTTGAACCCTTTCTTTTTAAGTACTTCGGGAACCAGCGTAATGGCGGTTCCATGTATAGGAGAAAAGACAATTTTTAAATCACTTTGTCTTGTAATAGCATCGTTGGCAAGAGACAGGTTTAGAACTGCATCAATGTATTTTTCATCAATGTCTCTTCCAATCTCTTCAATTTTGCTTTCATCCTTTTCGAATTTTACTGCTTCAACACCAGAGATTCGCTTTACTTCTTCAATAATATTCTTGTCATGAGGTGCTGTTACTTGTGCACCATCATTCCAGTAGGCTTTATAGCCGTTATATTCTTTAGGATTATGAGAAGCGGTTAGTACCACGCCACTTTTACACCCAAGCGCTCTAATGGCAAAAGACAACTCGGGAGTTGGTCTTAAATCTTCAAATAAGTAAACATGAATACCATTGGCTGAAAAAACAGCAGCTGTAGTTTCAGCAAAAAACCGACTATTGTTTCTGCTATCGTGAGCGATAGCCACTTTAATGTCTTCATCTGGAAAGCTCTTCAAGAGGTAGTTGGACAGGCCTTGAGTAGCCATTCCCAGAGTGTATTTATTCATTCGATTAGAACCAACACCCATGATGCCTCTTAAGCCTCCGGTACCAAACTCAAGATCTTTGTAAAATGAATCAGCTAATTCAGTTTCAGACATTGAGTTTATGGCCTCTTTACTTTCCTGGTCTATATTACTATTTAGCCAGAAGTCTACTTTATCTTGTATTGATTGGTTAATCATTTTTTATTATTCTTTACTGAAAGCCAGCTACTTAGTTAGCCAGAAAGGAGATAAGGAACATTTAGTCTGTGACTTCTTATCTCTAGGCAAAAATAAGAGGCCTGAGGTAGCACAAAAAGCAATTCTCTTTTTTGTCAAAAATAAAGTACGTTTTAAGAAATTATCTTGTTTGTTTTCTCTGAACTAAAGTTCTTTGCACAAAACTTGAAAACAGATGGACGTAGATAAACTGAATCAGGATTTTGCATTGATTGCAGATAAGATCAATGAGTTGGATGAAATGGATTATAGTGATGAGCGCTATGATGATTTGGAAGAAGAACTTCATGATCTGGAGGATCAGTTTTTAGAAGAGTTTGGCCAGCAACTGGAAGAGGCCATTGCCGATGTCCACGATGAGTTTTGCCCGGATAATGATGTATTGTTACCAAGTGCATACTTCGCAAAGAATTACATCAGAAACCAGAAAGATAACAAGGGAAGGTATAGCTATGACATTGAGTATGGTGAAGGTGTACCAGTTGAGGTAGACGATTTTGCTGATCAGGAAGTAAGAATTGTTTTGGTTCCTGGACCAACACGTTTGATTGTTACTGTGGGTGAAACTGCTAAACAAGTAGCCTGGAGAGCAAAAAAATAATCAGGTAACTCCAGTTTTTTTCGTATCCATTTTTGATTGTGTACAACTATAGCCTTTAACTGATAAGTTAAGAGCTATTCTCATATGCTCATGATAGCCAACGATTTGAAGAAAATCATTGCGTTCGTTAATTGATTATTTCATATTGGTGAAATAATCAATCCCCTAGTTATGAGACGTTTTCCTTGTACTTTTTTAATTCTTTGTCTTTGTGCTGTTCATATTTCGGTTTATGCTCAAACCGATAGAACTGAAAAGAAGTTGGTCAAGTGGGTAGATGATAACAACGATAAAGCGCTGATGCTACTCAAGGATATCATTAACATCAATAGTGGTACCATGAACTTTGAGGGCGTAAAAGCGGTAGCCGATGTGTTAATTCCCAAATTCGAAGCTTTAGGCATGGAAACGCAATGGTTGGATGGAAGTAGCTTTAATAGAGCGGGTCATCTTGTAGCTAAAATAGAAGGAGGAAAAGGGCCGAAAATTATGCTGATTGGGCATTTGGATACTGTTTTTGAGAAAGACAGCCCGAACCAGAAGTGGAGACAGATTGATGAACATACTATCAAAGGCCCTGGAATAGCTGATATGAAGGGTGGAGATATTATTATTCTACAAGCGCTTTCTGCCTTACATGCCCAAGGGCTTTTGAAAGACATGAACATTTGGGTAGTGATGACTGGTGACGAAGAAGCTAGTGGAAGGCCACTTTCAGCATCAAAAAAAGCATTGATCGATGCTGCTAAATGGGCAGATATAGCATTGGGTTTTGAAAATGGAGATGGCAATCCTGCTACTGTAAATGTAGCTAGAAGGAGTTCTTCAGGCTGGAAACTAACCGTGACCGGGAATGCTGCACATTCAAGTCAGATTTTTAAGCCTGAAGTTGGTGCAGGAGCTATTTACGAGGCATCCAGAATTTTATATCAGTTCTATGATCAGCTTTCAAAAGAGGAGTTTTTAACCTTTAATCCAGGGGCAATAGTAGGAGGGACAACTGTCACTTATAATGACACTGAAAAGTCTGGAACCGCATTTGGAAAGAATAATGTTGTGTCTAAGGATGTGACTGTAACTGGAGATATTCGCTGTCTTTCTCCAGGGCAATTATCAAAGGCACAATCTACCATGAGAAAAATTGTAGCCAATCATTTGCCAAATACTAACGCTACAATTGAATTTGGAAATGGCTATCCGCCTTTTGCTCCAAAAGAGGGTAATTACTCATTGATGAGAACCTTCAGTAAGGTGAGTGAGGATTTAGGCTTTGGTAAAGTAGGACCTGTTAATCCAGCTGATGCTGGAGCTGCAGATATATCATTCACAGCACAATATGTTCAAATGGGTATTGATGGTTTAGGAATGAGTGGAGCCGATGATCATACAATCAATGAAACTGGTGATGTCAGAGCTTTGCCAAAACAAAGCAAAAGGGCAGCTGTTTTAATGTACCGATTGATGAAAGGAATTAAAATTGAGAAAAAGTAAGTAATCCTACTGACCCAAAAGAGGCATGTGCTTTAACTTGTGGTATGTCAATGCCATAGATAAGCAATGCTTTACGGTATCAACAGGTAGTTCTTCATCTAGTTTAAAGACAACGGCTCGATTACCTTCAAATGCTAAAGTACTGTCATAAATAGTTCTGAATGTAGGAACCAGTTGAGAGGTACATTGAAAGTACAATGCATACCGATCTGGAGTTTTCTGTTTCCAGTCCATTCGAATTGTACTTCCATGCTTTGTTAAATAGCTAGGTTCTCCCCATTTTAAAGTCTCCTCAAGACTTTCTAATCCTTCTGTTTCTGAAGCAACTTCTAAAACCAGTTTTCTCAATTCGTACATTTTATTCTTAACCGAGTCTGGGTAATTTTCAAAAACTGATTGAACCTTCGGGTTTGAATCTATATGAATGTCCTTCATTGACAGACTTATTTTAGCTACTCTTAGTTATTATACTTGTCGTTATACTTTTTGATGATAGCAAGATGCTCATCGCTTAAAGACCCAGCTGTAAAGAAAGAAATACCTTCTGCACCATTGTCATGTGCCTGAACAATGGCCTCTTCAAAGTCATCCATATTGTTGCCATAATGGCCTACAAGAACACCTGTTATTAGATTTTGACCAGCATCTAAATCTCTGACACCTTCTTTGGTAGCAAAACCAACCCAATTCATGTTTCCTTGATGGTCTTTCTTATACGCCATTGGATAAAATGTATCAAGGTTCCAATGCCCCCAATCTTGTCTTACATACTCTCTTGCCAATTGAGGGAAAGGGAATACAGCGCCAGATGCTTCTGTTCCTTCTTCATGACAAATTTGAACACATTCTTCTACCAATGATGAAATCGCATTCATACGATATTGTTGCCAGGCTGGGTTTTCTTCTTTGTCATCCATTTCCAATGGGTCTACCCCAAACTTCTCTTTGAATCCTTTTCTAGCAATAGGATGGTAACCAAAATCGTATTCAGGTAGTATTCTATCCTGGATTAGTTCCCCGCCATTGTGTTTATATTTCTTTTGTAAGTCTGCTCCAAGAATAACATCAACATAGCGTATGTAGTCAAAGTGTACAGAGGCTAAGCCTTCAATCTTAGCTTTCTCTCTTACACCTCTTTTAATGTATTCACGTGCACCTGGAGCAAAAGGGCTTAAAAACTTGTAGTATTCAACGTATGGATGGAAATCCTTACAGTTTTGTCCCAAGCTATTGACAGAAAACCATTCTGGGTGTTCTTGACATTCTTTGTTTCCGCCCACATTCATCATCCAATGCCAGGCATGAACTCTGATACCGTATTCTTTGCTCATGGCTATGAGCTCTTTCAATCGGTCAACACCAGCATTAGGTAAAATATCGGTTAAACCAGCATCTGCTAACTTCTTTAAACGAGCTTTTTGTTCTTCTTCAGTACCATTCCCTGGGCCTCCCCAAGCTGCAAAAGAGAACCTCTTCTTAGTGCTGTCTTGCTGAGGTTTTTCAATAGAGTTATCATTACATGCTGCTGAAAGCAACAACAAAACCACTAGAAATAGTGGTGTAAGCTTGATTAATTTCATGTCCCCAATTTAGTTTTTTTAGACTGAAAATACTTAGGGGAGTTTTAATGATTTTGCCTTTAATAATTTATTCTTTGATTTCTTCTCTACCATCAGCATGTACTGCAAACCGACCTCTTTCAGGAGCATGAGTGTTAGCATGGCTTGGCCAAGGCCATCCACCGAAATTTGTTCTTTGAAACTGTTGCATAGCTTCCTGAATTTCAGAAGTGGTATTCATTACAAAGGGGCCATACTGAGCTACGGGCTCGCCTATAGGCTTGCCTTGTAGTAAAAGTATTTTGGCCGTTTTACTTCCATTTGAAAGTGTGGTCTGGGCATTTGCATTTAGTTTAGCCATATGGCCATTGGAGAAGTCAATACATCCAATTTGCATGGTGTCACCTTCATAAAAATAAATACTTCGGTTGGTATCTATGGATGCAGTAGGAATACTCCATGACGCATTTGGTTCAAGTTCAATAAGCCAAACAGCTACTTCATTATCTGTATTGGCGGCAAAAGAATCAGGAGCAGGGCAACCGTTGCTTTCGTTTTCCAAAGTACCATTGATGATTTTAATCCTGGTTTCAAATCCATTTTGGTCAGTGTGCTGAAAAATGGGGATATCCTCATTCCATAGCATGGCAAAGTGGGCAGGAATGTGTTTGCTGGCTTTGGGAAGGTTTAACCAAATCTGAAAGAGAAGAAGAGGGTTGTCTTTTTCTTCATTCAATAGCGGGAACATTTCAGAGTGTTGTATGCCACCACCAGCGGTCATCCATTGCACATCTCCATTACCGAACCTACCAGCTGCCCCTAGAGAATCCGAATGGTCGACAAGTCCTTGTTCTGCCAAAGTAATGGTTTCAAACCCTTTGTGAGGATGAGCAGGAAACCCTGGTATACTTTGGCCATGATACATGCTCCAACCGTCTTTTCCACTAAAATCTGATCCGATCTGTCTACCTGATAGGCTTTCTGAAGGGCCTAGTTTACCATTGCCTTTCGGGTAATGATCTTTATGAAAAGCACAGAAAAGAAATGGATCTTGTGTTTGCCAGGGAAAGCCTAATTTTTCGATTGTGATAATTGGTGATGACATAAGCTCTGATTTTCCTAAAGCAACTGAATTCACCCCAAATTGGTTTCCTTTCTTTTTAATTAATCTTAATCAGGGAGTTTAATTGATGTGCCTCTAAATGTGTTGGGGTCAATACCTTTGAGATTACCATTGAATGACGCATTTAGTAGTTTGATGATTTGATTAACCATTAAAGCATTCCCTCTGGCGTTCAGGTTTAATCCGTCAGCTGAGAAAATTCCAAACTCTCCGGTAATAGGCAAGAAAGAAACACCATCAATAATTGCTCCCTGTGCAGGTTGATTCAAAAGTCTGTTTAGGCCTTGGAACAGTTCTTCAAAATACGCTGCAATATCGATCATAATTAACCTGCCATTTGAAGAAGCTACAACGTTTTGAATAGCTTGATTATATGCTGCAATCTGGCTTCTCAACTCTTGAATTTTATCTAATCGTAAATATTGGCTACCCGATAGGGCGTTTGTTGGAAAGATTCCTCTAGAAGAGTCTAAAAATGATTCATTGGAGAAAAAT
The DNA here is from genome assembly GCA_947493005.1 of uncultured Roseivirga sp. GTDB lineage: Bacteria > Bacteroidota > Bacteroidia > Cytophagales > Cyclobacteriaceae > Roseivirga. The sequence goes on along the minus strand of CANLOY010000003.1, from coordinate 419,132 downwards.
ACTAACTCCTCGCGCTGGATATGTCTGACTTTTGGAATAGTAGTTCCATTCAAAGTCAAATTATCAAGGCGATCATCTTCTACAAGGATTCCCCATTGAAACTGAATGTCATCAGAAAAGTCTAAAGTAGGTCTTCTGTCCTCAAATGGTATCCCAGGGTTATTAGCGTAGTACTGGTTGATTCTTTGGTTGAATATCAGTGATTGATTTCTCACATTAACCACTAAATCCGTATTGTCAATAATGTACGGAGTTACGTCATAATTAACCTTTATAAAGAATGGAAACTTCAGGAAATCAGGAATTGTAAGAAGCGCACCTTTAGAATCAGGGTTAGTGGCTAGCAATGCATCTGCAACTGTTTGTAGCTTTTGCTCAAAAACAGCAGGGCTTAAAATATCTGAGTATTGGTGATTGTTTATGTCGACAACTCCAGAAGTACCTTGCCCTCCATTAATGGCATAGCCAAGTAAATCTTCGTATCCTAAATTCAAAATAAAGAAGCCGGGTTGTTCACTTGCTATTCGGGATAGTAATGAACCATTGCTTCCACTAAAGAAGCCTGGGATAAAACTGTTAACACTTCTGGAGCTTTCAGTGAAATCTAAAACTTGTGCTCTGGGAAACGAATAATTTGATATTACACTTGACGCATTGCTATACTCAAAACTGCTTCCGTTAGTAGCTTTTCTGTCAAATGCAGTAGTGTCAAAAGATGGGAAGTAAATCTGATATTGCCCGATGGTACCGCTCAATTGATTGTTTTCAAAAATATTGAAGCCATTTTCTGTATCTACATTGGGAGAGAAGGTATTGTCCTCAGCAGACTCATCTAAATGATCTAACAATATTTCCGGAATTGAAAATGAAGCATTGTCCTTTGTAAGGGCACCATTGTTAATTCCTGAAAACAAGGAAGAACCAAGGAATACTGTTTTTGAAAGATCAACATCTTCCAGTTTGCCTATCGTTTCTTCAGGCACTTCTGGAAATTCATGCTTGCATGCTGTAACTACTATTAATGAAATCAATAGGGACAGTCTCAGGCTATATTTAGTTGATAATTGAATCATAGCTCTATAACTGGTCAAAAGTGAATGATGCATAAAAATATGAACTGATTTCAGCTCCTCCGAAAGTGTTGAACTGCTCACGGTTTAGTACATTGTTACCACCAATTCTAATGGAAGAACTGATAGCAGGTATTTTATAGGTTACTTGGAAATCAAGTGTGTGATAGTCTGGAATTTTTCCGTCTACAAATGGACTTTCCCATTCATAGCTCGATCTATACCTCCATGATATCTGTCCCGCAAGGTGTCTACCTAACTTTCTGTGCCCAATTGTAAAATTGAGTTTGAAAGGAGGGGTGTTAAAGTTTGGCGTCAATGGGTCGTCAGAGTCTTGGCTAATGTTGGCAAAAGTAGCGTTAATGGCAAAATTAGTTCCTTTATCACTGGTGACATCATACATCAGTTCAAGTCCTTCTGTAACAATTATCCCATCGGAATTATCAGTAATAAAGAACAGATCACTTGTGGCTGGGTTATTGGCTTGCTCAGTAGCTAACTCTAAATCCAGACTAGGGCTGGTTCTAGGTCTGATCACTCTGGTATTACCAATAAAATTTTTGTAATAGTTTCTATAATAAAGGACTTCGAATACACGCTTGTTTTCAACCAAACTTCTATATCCAACTTCGATACTGGTTATGCGTTCTGGTTTTACTCCATTAAACTTATTTTCTCCAATTATTCCGCGCTCAATAATGTCCAGGTTGTCTCTTCTTACTGCATCTATATTCACATTTATAAAACTATCATCAATTATATCGGGGTTTAACAGGAGCCTTCTATTTACATCTTCGGCTACTGCCAGGTTGTACGCTTCCAGGCTTCTTTCCAAAATTGCATTGTTTGGTAAGTCATATGGAGCAATGATTTCCTTCAGTCCACCAATTAGTCTTGTTTCACCTAGGTTCTGATCTAGAAACTGTTCCTGAACATTGGGCAACCTAAGTCCTCTTTGAACAGAAACTCTTAGAAAATGATTTGGACTAAATTCTCTGAGGTAGGAGAGTCTTTGACTTGAAACAAGATTGAAGTTCTCGTTTTTATCTACCCTTAGAGAAGCCGATAGTTCCACTTTATCACTCATTTTCTTACTGGCTTCACTAAAAAAGCCATACTCAAAGTTTGTGATATCATGACCATCCCGATCTGCGAAAATGGTACCATTCGATTCTGGGTCATATTGTCTTGCATTAGCACCGACAATAAAGCTTTCGAAGAAATCATCCCACTCATTTACGGTGAATTGGGCATCTAAATAATGTGCTTTGGAACGATCGTAAATAGCAGCTCCAAATCCAGGTTGTTGAGACTGGATAATATCAGCTCTTAATGAATTGAACTCCTCCGAGCCTGGTACGTAGCGGTTATCAAATTGACCCTGTGGAAAACTGGAATCCGTACGTTCTCTAATGGCCTCCACGTTTGCTCTGATTCTTGGAGGGCCAAATCGATAAAGTCTTTCGTATTGGCTAAACCATACATCATCTGGTTTTGCTGTTTGTACTAAAGTTTCTCCAAGGATACCTACATTATAGGTCCTTCCGGAGTTTTGAGTAGTGGTGTACCCGCGGATATTGAAGTTTTTACCTGCTAGTTCTGCTTTATATTGGGTGATCTCAAAATCCCTTAGTGCTATTCTGTCGTTGGCAGTTATCATTGTAGATGCTTTACCATAGAAACCAGCCAGAATCAACTGAATATCTGGAGTCACTTTGAAATGCAGTGCGGCATTCCATTTGAGATTTTCGGCATCATAATTCACAAGATCCTCTTCGCGATAGCCGGTTCTTGTAACAGCAAATACCGAATCCCTGTCAGAAGTAGCACTTTTCGGTAGTACTAAATAAGCCGCTCTATCATCACCATAAACGTTAATTCCATCTACACCTTGATTATCAATAGAGTGCTCTCGTTGAAATGAGAACCCGGGGCCAATATTCCTATAATTTCTTGCCCTAAAATCTTCTCCTGCAAGTCTTGAGAAGTTGACCTTAAAGGCCACTTTGTCTTTAAAAGCTTTTGCATATCTCACCGATACATCGTGAATAAATGTGTCTCCTAGCGTAAAGAACTTTTTGTCAAACTTCTGGAGTCTGATAGAGGCTCCTCGGGTAGATAGACTTAGACCTTGATAGTCAAACGGATTCTTAGTTTTTACGTCCAAAACTCCGTTAAAGATTCCTTGACCAAATCTGGATGTAGTAGGCCCTGGTATAAGTTCCAGAGATTCTACATCTAATGTACTGGCACCAATAATATTACCCAAAGTAAACCCAAGGCCTGGTGCCTGACTGTCCATACCATCTGTGAATTGCTTAAACCTTTGATTGGTTGAAGAATTAAACCCTCTTGCATTGACAGTATTAATAATGATACTCTGAGTGGCAACATCCACACCTTTCATGTTCATAACAGCATCTGAAAAATTAAAAGATGCTGTGTTTCTGAGTTCAGCGAGTTCCAGTTTCTCAATTTGAATAGGGGAACGTAATTCTTCTGGTTCAATCTTTTCGCCTGAAACCACAAATTCAGCTAATTCCAGAATTTGCTCGTCTAACTCTATGGTCAGTTTATTTTGTGTGTTTTCACTGGTTGCTCTAAATCTTTTGGATTTATAGCCAATGGCTGAAAACTCAAGTTCATAGGGGAGGTCACCACTATTAACCACTAAAGAAAAATCACCATTCTCATCTGAAGATACGCCTATTTTTCGTTTTTCGGTACTTAATGAAGGAATCGTAACACTGGCAAATGGAATAGGTTCTTTTGTAGATGCGTTGATGATTTTTCCCGATATCACAATGGTTTGTGCCATCGAGGTTAGTGCAGTAATAATCACCATGCCCATTGACAAGAGAACCAGACGCAGACTTCTGGGGTACTTCAAAGTAGAATTTGTTTAGAGGTTAGTTGTTAAAGTTGTAATAAGAACAACTATAACCCTACAAAACACTACTCTATTCTTCAAAAAAACAAAAAATCATTGTCGTATAGCATTTGAGGTGACATAGTCGGTTGTCAGGTCGTTTTTATGGAATCTCAAAACTTTTTACAGGTGTTTATTCTTAATGGTTTGGTTGTCAGTCCACCCGTGTTTAAAAAATAACCCCTGACTGTTTAAAAGAGTCAGGGGTTAACTAAAGGTTGAGGTAAGGTATTATTAAGGGTTAATTAGTTTCCTTCTATACGAGTAGGGGTGCCCTCGAATCCATTTGGATTAACTTTTTTAAGGTTACCATTGAACCCGGTATTGAGAGTTTCAATAATTTGGTTTACAATAAGAGCATTGCCACGTGGGTTAAGGTTTAATCCGTCTGCCGAAAAGATTCCGAATTCCCCTACTATTGGTAAGAAAGCAACTCCATCAACGTTCACTCCATCTGCAGCTCTGTTAAGGTTACGGTCAAAACCTGTATATAGCTCGTCAAAGTATGCTTTTAAGTCAATAAGAATGACCCTATCACTATGCTGGTTAACATAATTGACAATAGTTTGGTTATAAGCTTGAATTCTATCTTGAATCAACGCTACTTCTGCCACTTTCAAGTACTCATTCTCACTGAAGGCATTAGTGTAAGTGGTGCCTCTATCATTTAACAAGAAGCGCTCATTAGGGTAAAAGAAGCGTTCGTCTCGCTGAGCATGACGAACCTTGGGAACAACCTGTCCATTAAAGGTAACATCTGCCAAATCGCTATCTGTAACCACTACTCCCCAAAAGTTCTTGTCAAATGGACCAAAGGTGAAGCTAGGTCTTCTTTCATTCGCACCTGGGTTTAGTTGATTATACTCTCTTATTAAACCTGAATAAACAGTAGCACTTTGCCTTATTCGCTGAAGCACCCTTGGGTTTCCATCAATGTAAGGGGTCAATAAATGACCTGTTTTGCGAAAGAATGGGAAGTCAAGGAAATTAGGAATTGTACATAGTGCCCCTTTAGCATTTGGATTAGCATTTAGTAGTTTATCCACCAAAAGCTCAAGTTGGGCTTCAAAAGCACCTGATGTTAACAGGTCTTCATAATTATGTATTGAAGCATTACTCTGATTAGAGGTGCCTTGTGCACCATTTAATGCAAAGCCTAATACGTCTTCATATCCGATGTTTGCAACGAAAAAGCTGGGTTGATTACCTGCAATTTGATCTGCCAGAGACTGAGAACCAGTTTGAATGTAGCTATTGATAAATCCATTTTCTGTTCTTGATACCTGAGTATAATCTAACACTTGAGATTTTGGGAAAGAATAATTCTTTATAGACTGATTGAACTGGCTATATGCAAATGGCTCTCCCTGTGTAGACCTTTGAAAGAAGGTGGTGTCCGAAGTATTAGGAAATACTAGTTCATAAGGACCTACCGTTTCATTCAGGTTCTGGTTAGCATAAATATTGAATCCAATCTGGTTGCTAGAGGTAGCAGAGAAGTCCTGCCCCTCAGTAGATTCAGTGATACTATTCAGAAATATCTGAGGTATTGATTGAGAAGATGTGGCCTCAACTAATGCTCCGTTCGAAACTCCACTAAAAAGAGATCCACCAATAAATACAGTATTTGATATATCTGCATTTTCCAACTTTTGAGAGGCTGGATCTTGTACTTCTGGAAAGTCGTAAGAGCATGATAATGTTCCAAATAGAATGAATGCCAATGCTGCTCTTAAAGTGTTTTTCTGGCCTTTATATATTGTTTTCATGTTTGTTCTATTGTAAGCCATAAGAAAATGATAAGTAGTAGTAAGAGGTTATTTCTGGTCCTCCATAACTATTGAATTGCTCTCTGTTCAATACATTATTACCACCGATTCTAATTGCTGAATCAATTTTTGGTAAACCAAAAGTAAATTGAAAGTCGAATGTGTTGAATGCTGGTACGGTACCATCAACAAAAGAGCTTTCCCATTCGAATTCAGAACGATATCTCCAGGAGATTTCAGCACCAAAGTTTCTTCCTATTTTATCGTTGCCCAATGTCATATTGAGCTTAAAAGGAGGGGTGTTGAACCCTGGAGTTAAAGGGTCGTCATTGTTAGACAATATGTTGGCGAAAGTCATGTTCACGGCAAAGTTTGTTCCTTCATCACTAGTAACATCGTATAGTAACTCAAGACCCTGAGTAATTACTGCCTTTCGAGCATTGTCACTCACAAATATATTATCACTTGTTCCAGGACTATTTGCCTGATCTAAAGCTAGTTCCAGATCAGTAGAAGGGCTGGTTCTTGGTTTTACTACCCTTGTAGTTCCAATGAAGTTTCTATAATGATTTATATAGTATACAACTTCAAATAGGCTTTTATTCTCGAACAATCCTCGGTATCCGAATTCAAGACTGGTAATTCTTTCTGGCTTTATGCCTCTGAACCTGTCTTGTTCTACAATTCCAGCTCTCAATATGTCTAAATTTTCTAGTCTTAAAGACTTAATATTAAGAGGGCCATCACCAAACCTTGTGTCATCATTGGCTTGATCTTCAACAGCTTGGTTAAATCTTTCAAGGGCTGGGGCAAGGAATGCATTCCCTTGTAGGTTGTATTGTCCAACAACATCTTCGAGTCCGCCAACAAGCCTGACATCTCCTAAATTTTGATTCAAGAATTGTTCCCTGACATTAGGGATTCTCAGACCTGTTTGAATTGACCCTCGAATGAACTGGCTTTCTTTCAGTTTCTTCACCAAGGATAGTCTTTGGCTACTGACCACACTAAAGTTTTCATTTTTGTCAACACGTGCCGAAACTGTTGCGTCAAGATTATCATTGATTTTTCTGGTAGCTTCTGCAAAGAATCCAAACTCAAAATTAGTTACATCATTTCCAATCGAATCAGTAAAGATGGTGCCTCTCGACTCAGGATCATAAAGTCTTGCATTTCCTCCAACTGTGAAAGATTCGAGGTAATCATCGAATTCATGAACATTTACGTGAGACTCTATGTGATGTAGTTTAGATTGGTCAAATATTGCAGCGCCAAAATCAGGATCCTGCGAGCTTACTATTTCTTGCCTGATAGCATTAAACTCATCGGTTCCAGGTTCAAAACGCTTCTTATATGTTCCAAATGGGAAAGAAGAATCAGCCCTTCTCCTTGCTGTAGCAAAAGGCTGACCTGCATTGACCAGTCTTCTGTATTGGTCAAACCAAATTTCGTCTGGTTTGGCTGCCTGAACAATACTTTCTCCAAGCTTACCAACATTAAAAGTACTGCCTGAATTTTGATTAGTACTGTATGCTCTTACAAAGTACTCTTCATTCTTAAGCTCAAGTTTATGTTGATAAATCTCGAAATCCCTTAATGCAATGCGATCATCTCCTGTTAACATGGTGGAAGCTCTACCATAAAATGATTCGGCTATCAGCTCTGTTTTAGGGGTGATTTTAAAGTGTAGGGCTGCACTAAGTTTAACGTTTTCAGAATTGTAATTAACCAGTTCATCCTCTCTATATCCTTGTCTTGTTACTTGAAAAAGAGTATCTCTAAGAGACCTGATAGGTTCAACCCCTGGGTCTGAAAGTCCTCCTCCAGGCTGTGGGAATGTAACTGTCCTAGGTAAGACCATTAGAGCAGCACGATCATCTCCATAAGCATTTACAACATTTACACTTTGATTTCTTGTAGAGTGAACATTATCGAAGCTTTCTCCTGGGCCTATGTTATCAAAATTCTGAGCTCTGAAATCGACACCTGCCAGGCGAGAAGCATTTACCTTGAAACCTACCTTGTCATTGAAGGCTTTTGCGTATCTCATAGAAATGTCATGGATAAACTGATTTCCAATAGTAAAAAATGAGTCATCAAACTTATCGGCAGTAATGGTAGCACCTTTAGCTTCAAAGCTCAACCCTTGATAATCAAAAGGGTTTTTAGTAGTCATTAAAAGCACCCCATTAAAAGCGCCAGGGCCATATTTGGATGTAGTAGGACCTGGGATTAATTCAACAGATTCAATATCCAGGCTTGTTGGGCCAACAATGTTTCCTAGTGAAAAGCCCAAGCCGGGAGCTTGAGTATCTATACCATCAGTAAACTGTTTAAACCTAAGGTTAGTAGTTGAGTTAAAGCCTCGGGCATTTACGGAACTGATGATGATACTTTGAGTAGCCACGTCAATACCTTTAAGATTGACTACAGCGTCATAAAAGTTGAATGACGGTGTGCTTTTTAGGTCAGCAATATCCAGTTTTTCAATTTGGACAGGAGATTTAAGCTCCTCTTCAGATACTTTTTCAGCAGAGATTACAAACTCTTCGAGTTCAAAAGATTTGCTTTTAAGTTCGATAACCAGCCCGGTCTTGGGGGCTACTACCTTCACTCGTTTTTTTACAAATCCAATTGCAGAAACCTCTAGCTCAACGTTGATTGATCTGACAGCTAATGTGAATTCCCCATTCTCATCGGCCGAAACACCAACAGACTTACCAGAGTATTGAACTCCGACAAGTTTTACGTTAGCAAAAGGTATGGCAGTCTTGTTGTCTTCGCGGACAATCTTTCCAATAATTATTTGTGCAAATGCGCTACTTTGAGCTATTGCCAAAATAAAAAATGAGAAAACTACAGGTTTCAGTAGCCTTCTAATAATCAGGTTGCGTTTCAATGTTAAGATTAGTTATGTAGTTTGTTTAGTTCAGTCCCACCTAAAACGTTGCAATAATAGAAAGTTACTACCGTCTGAATAAAAATTAAGCCTTTGGTCTAAAGACGGAGATTACCTCTTCTCTGGTTTCTAAAAATGGTCCTTCAATTAAGTCTATGCAATAGGGGATAGCAGGGAAAACGGCATCCAGACATTCTCTAATTGACTTAGGTTTTCCCGGTAAGTTGACAATCAGGGTATTACCTCTAATACCAGCTGTTTGACGAGAAAGAATAGCAGTGGGTACATATTTTAGGCTGACTTGTCTCATAAGTTCCCCAAATCCAGGCATCATCTTATCACAAACCGATTCGGTAGCTTCGGGAGTAACATCTCTTAAGGCTGGCCCTGTTCCTCCAGTGGTTACAATAAGACAACACTTTTCCTTATCAGCCATTTGTTTAATGGTACTTTCAATAAGGTATTGCTCATCTGGTATTACCTGATAAACAGGCTCCCATTCTGTAACCAGATAATCATTGAGTGTATCTATGATGGCTTTTCCAGAGATATCTTCATAAATGCCTTTGCTTGCACGGTCAGAAACAGTGATAATACCTATTCTAGCTTTCATGTTTTCCTAATTGAGTTGCAAGAAAGTCAGCTTACAAGACTAATCCAATGCTTTATTACTAACTATTACTTCTACCTTTGCTACTTAAACTTTACACTGTGAGTACATTTTCAGAATTAGGTATATCCAAAGGCTTAATAAAAGGGCTTAAAGAGTTAAATATTTTTGAACCAACAGAGATTCAAAGACTGGCTATACCAGCACTTTTGGTTGATGAAGGTGACTTTGTCGGCCAGGCACAAACAGGTACAGGAAAAACCGCTGCCTTTGGACTGCCAATGCTCCAGATGGTGGACGCTCGTCAATCCGAAGTTCAAGGGCTAATATTGGCGCCTACAAGGGAACTCTGTCAACAGATATCTAAGCAACTTTTCAAGTTTACTAAGTATACCGACAAGATTTTTGTAGAGTCGGTGTATGGCGGTGCAGATATCAACATGCAAATAAAGAGGCTCCAAAGGCCTACTCATATTGTTGTTGCTACTCCTGGCAGGTTAATGGACCTTATCAAGAGAGATGCTATTGATTTATCCAGAGTAAAACATGTGGTGCTGGATGAAGCTGATGAAATGTTGAGCATGGGCTTTAAACAGGACATGCACTACATTCTGGGTTATATACCTATTGAGAGAAAAATCTGGTTGTTTTCTGCAACCATGCCAGAAGGCATTAAGGAGATTATCAGAAGGTTCTTGGAAAAGAATGCACAAAGGGTGGAAGTAGGAAGAAGCGCTGGGGTTAATGCTAACATCAGTCATGAGTACCTGGTTTGTCAGTCTAAGGATAAGTTGCCTGAGATTATGCACTTTTTGGCTTACCACAAGGATGAGCGTGGAATGATTTTTTGCCAGACAAAGAGAAGCGCAAGAGTTTTAACTAAACAGTTAATGGCAAAAAATCTAAGTATTGATGCTATTGAGGGAGATATGGGCCAACGCGATAGAGATAAAGTGATGCGGAAATTTAAAAGTGAGAAACTCGATTTACTTGTGGCAACTGATATAGCGGCCAGAGGGATTGATGTCAAAGGACTGAGTTTTGTACTGCACTATGAGTTACCTCAACAAATGGAGTATTATACCCATAGAAGCGGAAGAACTGGAAGGGCGGGTATGAAAGGAAATTCTGTGCTTTTTATTAGTGACAAGGAGAAAGAAAAAATCCATGAGCTTCAGAAAGCTTTGAAAATTAAAATTCAACCTTTGAGTTAAGTTATACCAACTTTGTGTTGCTGAAAGTATTATCTTGAAACTCTTGTTAAATCAACCTTCAGATGAAAAAGACACTGTTTCTGCTTTTTATAATTACATCAAGTGCTTGTGCTCAGAAAAACAATAAATACGAAATAGGTCAGATAAAGACTCCTATGGGGGAGATTCTTGTTTGGCTTTATGATGAGACCCCTAAGCATAAGAAAGCATTCATTGAATTAGCTAATGAGGGTTACTGGGATGACTATACGTTTAATCGTGTGATCGATAACTTTGTTGCTCAGGGAGGGTGCCCAGACACCCCTGAAGGCTTTGCCTATTCTGTACATCTATTGGAGCCGGAGTTTGAAGCTGGGAAAAAGCATGTATATGGTGCTTTTGGTGCTGGCCGTGATGACAACCCTGATAAATTGTCTGCTGCTTGTCAATTCTATATAGTTCAAAACAAAGATGGGTTGGCCAGACTGGATGGAAACTACATGATTTACGGTCAGGTAATAAAGGGGATGGATATTGTGGACAAGATTGTTAAGGTGAAAACGAATGACAAAAACGAACCAGTTACTCCAATAACTTTGGATGTCAATGTAATTAAGATGAAAAAGAGGGAGATAGAAGCTTTAGGGTTTAAAATTCCTAAAAAGATGTAACCTCGAATCAGAAATCCGAGGTTACAATGGGGTTAATTGATGCCATCAACAACTCTAACGGGTCTGATTTCAATTTTCCAAGGACCATCTTCAAATCTAGGGTCGCCCTTGATTAGGTCAACTACCTCATTGATATCATTTGCTAACAAATGATAATACCCCCCAATGATTTCTTTACTCTCATTAAATGGGGCATCGTGTAAGTTCCCTTTAGTGCCTGATATAGTTATTCCTGATAATTCTAGTGGTTGTGCGCCCTTCATCTTTCCTTCCTGAACAAGCTCTTGAATGTAAGCTCCAACCTTTTCTACATGTTGTTGCTGCTCTTTTGGAGACATTTCGGTCATATGATCTCCCTCCGTGTAAATAAATGCCATAAACTCTTTCATAACTTTAAATCTTTAATGTTCTCCCTCATTACAATTGAGAAATAGATATTGGGACATGTGTAGTAAATTATTTTAACTCTTTTTACAAAGTGTTATGCGGTTTGCAATTGTTTTTCGCTCTAATTCGGTATTCGTCTGAGGTAGTGCTTTTTCTAATCTCATAAGAGCAGCTTTATGATTGTTCACTTTTATATACATATCTGCAAGAGTAGACTGGAAAAGGTAATAAGGTGTAGGAATTTGTGATTCTAGTTTCAAAAGCTCCTTAATGGCTGGTTTAGCCCCATCAACTTTTGAAATAGCGATTGCTCTGTTGAATTTAACTAATGGAGAAGAGTCTATCTTGATTAAGGTATCATACATGTTCAGTATTCCATTCCAATCAGTGGATTCATAATCTTTAGCAATACAATGGTAAGCTGATATTGTAGCAAGAATATGATAGGTGCTTATCACATTTTGAGAACTTAATTCTTTGAGGTGAATCAATCCTCGGTTTATTAGTTGTTCATTCCATAATGACCTGTCCTGATCAGGAAGTAGGATCATTTGTCCAGTTTTATCTACCCGGGCATCAAACCTTGATGCGTTTAATAGCATTAATGCTAATAGGCCGTTTAATGATGGGTGATGCTGAAAATCTTTATGATCGTGCAACAGTTCAGCCAACCTTATAGATTCAAGACATAGCTCATAATTGATTAGTTTTTCACCTTTTGAAACACTATATCCCTCATTGAACAATAAAAAGATGGTTTTTAAAACCGTTTCAAATCTTTCTTTGAGAGCTTTAGTATCGGGGAAATCAAAGCTAATATTGTTTTCCCTTAATGCCCTTCTAGCCCTCACCAGTCTTTTGTTAATTGTTTCTGATGAGCTGAGGAATGCTCTGGCAATTTCATCAGTACTCAACCCGCAGAGCGTTTTGAGTGTAAGACAGATTTGTGCCTCCTGAGAAATGGATGAGTGGCAGCAGACAAACATCATTTTCAGTTGATCATCTGCAATCTGCCCTTCAGAGAACTCAATGTCAATTTCCTGAGATGTGTTGTCTAATGAGTTTCTATAATTGGTGTCATATCCGTTTTTCTTCAGTGCATTGATTGCTTTGTTCTTGGCAACAGTATACAACCAAGCCTGTGGATTTTCTGGAATACCTTTGAATTCCCATGTATTTATGGCTTCCATTAGGGTGTCTTGAACAATGTCTTCCGCTTGATTCATTTTCTGTAGCCCAAAATAGCGTGTTATCACGGAAACTATTTTGGCATATTCTGACCTGAAAAAGTGTTCAGCAAGTGCTTTGGTACTCGTCATTTTGAGAGCTTTTGGGTATGAAACAGTCCAAATATGGGACCAATGACAAGCGTAAAAAGCAACCAGTTAGAATTGATTTGTTCAGATAAAAGACCTAGGAGTTGTATACTAGGTATGGTAAGCAGAAAGCCTATACTAACAACTATTGTTAGCGCAGTTCCTTTAAACTGTGGTGGGGCATTTTGAGCGTTCAAGGTTGAAAATTGTGCGGAATCTCCTACAACCGCTATACCCCAAACAATAAACAAGGTCAGGAATAGAATAGAAGGGATATGGAAGAGAAATGGAGAAATCAGACATAATAGTCCTGATATCATCAGCATACGAAAAGCTACTTTGGCACTTCCAATTTTTAAAGAAGCGATTCCACCCAGAATACAACCAACAGCTCCAGTCCCAATGATTATAAATGACCACAGGCTTTCGTTTAAATGAACCCCGTTTTGCTGATTGTAAAAAGTGAGCACGAATGGTAAAAACGCCCAGAAAGTGTATAACTCCCACATATGGCCAAAGTAGCCAAACGCTGCCGCTCTGAACTTTTTGTCCTTAAAAACCTGTATGACTTTTTTAGGCTGAAACTTACTTCCTGATTTTCTATAGGGGCCTTCACCAACAAAGAGTACCATGGATAGCCCCCCCAGAAAGGCAATGGCAGAGGTGCCAAGAAGAACATCTTCCCATGATAAGCTGGCACCTAGAAAGTTTAATAAGTGAGGGAAGGCTGTTCCCAATACCAGGGCACCTACAAGGTAGCCAAGTGCTTTACCCAAACCATCAGCATACCAATCAGAGGCTATTTTCATTCCCACAGGGTAGATACCTGCTAGAAAAATACCAGTAAAAAATCTGCAGATTAATAGCAGTACATAGGATTGAGGTAGTACAAGGATTGCTGCATTACTGACTGCTCCGAGTATGGCACAGCTCAAAAAAACCCTGCTGGACTTGAACCTGTCGGCAACAGAAAAAAGAGCAAATAGAAATGTACCCAGAATAAAACCCAACATCACCGTAGAGGTGATGTTGGCAATAGCATTGTTGGGTAAGTTCCATGAACTCTTGAGTTGGGGGAGTATTGCATTACCTGCAAACCATAGTGATGTGCCTGCAAACTGTGCAAAAACTATTGTGGGCAATATTCTCCTTGGAACTCCTCTCAATCTTCAATTAGTCCTGCTCTATGCAATAAAGGTTTAACGTCCGGTTCTTTCCCTCTAAATCTTTTATAAAGCTTCATAGGATGTTCAGATCCACCAGCAGATAGTATATGTTTTTTAAACTTATCTGCAATTGACCTATTAAATATTCCATGCTCCTTAAAGTAGGCAAAAGCATCAGCATCTAAAACCTCGGCCCACTTGTAACTATAATACCCTGCAGAATACCCACCTTGGAAAATGTGAGAAAAAGAACAACTCATGTTGGTTCCAGGTATTGGAGGAAGTATCTGACTTCCAGCCATAATATCGTTTTCAAAAACACTAATGTGTTCTACGCTGGAATTATCTTGTCCGTGCCATGCCATATCCAGCATTCCAAAACTCAACTGCCTCATGGTTTGGTAGCCCTCCATGAAATTGGCGCTGTCTTTTATTTTCTGAACCAAATCTTCTGGAATAGGTTCTCCGGTTTCATAGTGTTTAGCAAACATATCCAGACATTCCTTTTCATAGCACCAGTTTTCTAATATCTGAGAAGGAAGTTCAACAAAGTCCCAATAAACACTTGTACCACTTAGACTTTCATATTGTCCATTGGCTAGCATACCATGCAACCCATGTCCAAATTCGTGGAAAAGGGTGGTTACCTCATTAAATGTGAGCAAAGAAGGGGTAGAGCCGGTAGGTTTAGTGAAGTTACAAACATTTGAAATCAAAGGCCTGTGATCGCCATTTTCATCTTTATATTGTCCAGCATAAGAGGTCATCCATGCTCCAGCTCTTTTACCAGCCCTTGGAAAGAAGTCGGCATAAAAGATAGCAACATGGTTGCCTTGTTCATCTTTTACTTCATAGGTAATTACATCTTCATGGTACTTGTCAATCTCTTTGTTTTCTATAAACTGAAGGCCAAAAAGCTTTTGAGCCGTTTTGAAAACCCCATCGATCACATTTTCAAGTTTGAAATATGGCTTCAGTATTTCGTCATCAATAGTGTACTTTTCTTTTTTTAGTTTTTCCGAGTAGTACGAAAAATCCCATCGTTGTAAATCTTCAATGCCATCTAGTTTTTTGGCATAAGCTGCTACTTCGGATACATCCTTTTCAGCGCCACCTTTTCCATATTTCTCTATTTCAGAGAGAAAGCTCATTACTTTCTGAGGAGATTCAGACATGCGTTCTTCCAAAACAAAATGTGCGTGTGTTTCATAGCCCAGTAAATTGGCTCTCTGATGTCTCAAGTTCACTATCTTTTTTACTATCTCCTGATTATCCAGCTCATCACCCTTAAAAGCTTTGGATGCAAAGGCAATGCTGAGTTCTTTTCTAAGTTCTCGTTTACTGGAGTAAGTCATAAAGGGTACGTAGCTAGGGTAGTCCAGCGTGAATATCCAAGCGTTTTTGTGTCCTTTACCCTTCGCAGTTTCGGCTGCTTGTTCTATAACAAAAGAAGGAAGGCCTTTCAGATCGGATTCATTGTCAATTATTAATTGATACTTGTTAGTTTCTGCAAGTACATGTTCGCCAAATTCTAGTGATAGCTGTGCCAGAGCTACATCTATTTCTCTTAGTTTATTCTTTTGATCATTATTAAGCAAGGCGCCATTTCTGACAAAACCTTTATAAGTCTTATTAAGTAGTGTGGTTTGTTCTGGGGATAGGGTAGAAGCATCTATCGTTTCATAGACCTCCTTTACTTTTTTAAAGAGGTCTTCATTCAAGAGGATGTCATTGGAGAATTCCGTGAGCAATGGAGATATCTCTTTTGCAATCGCCTGAATTTCATCGTTGGTTTCGGCACTGTTGAGATTGAAGAATATGGATGAAACCCGGTCTAAATGTTTGCCAGCATATTCTAAAGCTTCTATGGTATTATTAAAGTTCGGAATGTCCGTGGCTAATATGATTACTCGCACCTCTTCTTTCGCTTCAGAAATTAATTGCTCAATTGCGGGTTTAAAATGTTTTGTTGTTATCTGCGAAAATGGAGGTGTAAGATTCTCTTTTATGGCCTTATTTAACAAAGGGTTGTTCATTTATTAATTGTTTTTGTCCAAGTATTGTTTGAAATGTGTCAATTTATTGTAAATTAGTATTGTTGACTATCTTTTTAAAGAGATAAAGTAACAAGTAACCTAACCCAATAAATGCTCACAAGTAACCTGTTAAAGTATACTTTTGCAATTATACTACTTTGTAATTGTTATTGGTCTAACACCATGGCACAAGGTGTTTTTGAAAGCAATACTTCCAGTGGCAGATGGGATGTCTCTGGTTCATGGACTCTGATTAGTGGATCTGATGCGGATGGCATTCCTGATTCTGATGATGATGTGACTATACTTTCCGGAGATTTAATTGAGCTAAGGGCACCAGGCAGTGTCTCTGTTAATGATTTAACAATTGTAGGTATTCTGGATTATCCACTCGGAAATAGAACACTAAATGTTCTAGGAAACCTGACGATGTCCGGAACAAGTTCAGTTACGGGCAATAGTGCTAACCGTAACCTGAATGTAACAGGTAGTTTTGAAGTTAGCACGGGAGCATCGGTAACTATAAATGGAGCCAGTATAACCATTAGTGGAGCAACTACTTTAAATGGTACAATCAACTTCCCAAATACCTCTGGCAATAAAACTTTTAATGATATCACTGTTAATGCAAGTGGGCATTGGAATATCAATTCTATAAGGAGTTTTACCATTAACGGGAATATTACTAATAATGGCACATGGACAGGGTGCAGTGCTTCGAGTGGTTGTGTTTATACCTTGGCTAGTAGTTCTGGTACTATTTCAGGTAGTGCATCTATTGATATCTCAGATTTAACCATAAACTCACCTTCAAGTTATACCAATTCAACAACTCTGTCAGTTTCAAACGCCATTACGGGCACTGGTACCTTTATTAATGGAGCAAATGCCACTTTAAGTTATTCTGGTGACAATAGCTTAGGAACTAATTTTGACATTACAAACTTCACTGCCTCTGCTAATAATAACACAGTGATTATGAGTGGTTCGACAAATCAATTGCTTAGACAAACCACGAGTACAGATAACAATTACTATAATTTAACAATCAGTACAACAGCAGCAGGAAATGATGTGACTCTTGATGGTAATATTACTATAGACAATCAATTGACCATGACTCTTGGTGATTTACTACTTTCTGGTAACAGATTGACCATTGCCGTTGGGGCAACCGTATCTGGCGGCAACAGTAATAGCTACATTGGTATTAATGGAATAGGTGTTTTAAGACAGCTTTTTTCGTCAACTGGTGCAACATTATCTTTTCCCATTGGAGATATTGACGATTATTGTCCTATCACATCTTTTGTAATTAACTCAGCAACAATAGGAGCAGGGGCTTATGTTGAATTTGATATTACTGATGCCAATCACCCAAATCAAAATTCGAGTAATACTGGTTCAGGTGGAGATGATGATGGAACCGCAGCTGTAGACTTTATCAGTAGATACTGGACCCTGACTGCAAACAATATTTCAGGGGTTGATTTCAATGTTTCTTATCAATATGTAGATGCAGATGTTAATGGAACAGAAGCCAATCTGGTAGGTACTTTGTATAGAACTCCTCCTGGTTTTGCCTTCAACGATTGGTATGTCTTAGGAACGGTTAATGCCACAACCAATATTGTGACTTTGATTGGTGGAGATGCTTTTGGTGATTTATGTGCTATGGACAATACTCTAGACCGCTTACCTGTTGTTTTGGTGAGCTTTCAGGCATTTGTAAATAGGTCACAAGTGGAATTGAAATGGGTTACAGCTTCTGAAACAAATAATGAGTTGTATACAATTGAAAGGTCTATTGATGGGGAGGTTTTTTATCCCATATTAACTAAACCAGGAAGTGGAAATACCTCCCAAACTACTACTTATACAGCAACAGATAACACTCCGCCTGAAGGAAGAGTTTTCTATAGACTTAAACAAATCGATTTTAATGGTAGTTTTGAATACTCTGAAATTGTTTCTGTGAACGTAGAGCCAGACACAGATGTATTGAGCTTTAATCCATACCCTAATCCAGTAACTAGGGGAGAAATTTTGTCAATAAGCTGGAAGGATAAAACTTCAATTTCAGAAATAGATCAAATCGACCTGGTAGACCTCTCAGGAAGTACTGTTCTTAAATTCAAAGAATTTGTTATTAAGGGTGAGGTTATCAGCATTAGAGTACCATCCAGAATAGAGGATGGTGTCTATATTTTTAGAGTTAACTCAAGGAGTAAAGTCTTACAGAAAAAGATTCTGATACGTTAACCTTAAATTCATTTCATTAATGATTTTCTACTTTGGAAAGTCATCAGTTATAGCTTTTCTTTCTGAATAATTTCTGTGTAAACTTCTTTCGTATTGCTCTTTGAATCCTCAATATGTTCGTTTCAATATGCTATTTCGTGTTTGATTGGTTCTATATGCTTCTTCGTCATCTAATCTGATATGCTCGAAGACAACCTTGTATTTTTCTTCAAATGACAATGCGGATAGAAGTTGAGTATTGAACTGAATTAAGCTACCAAATTCTTTTAATGAAGCTTAGTGATTTTGGAAATAGAACCATTGAAATGAGTTTCTCATTTTGGTTCCCTTGTTAATTCTTCATTGACAAAAGAAGGGTATTTATGCTTTAAAGGTTACTATTCAATATCAGATAATTCAAAAAAGAATACTGGTTGACCGAGGTTACCGTATCACTTCTGTTTAATCTGATTACTGAGACTTCGCCAGACATTTGTTGACAAACTGACTATTAATGGTTCTGAAGGAACTTACTTCTATTTCGGAACGCTAATTATTGTAGTGAAACCTAACTAAACTTGGATTGAGAGCTTTTTTAATGCTCATATCGTTGACTATTGGTTTTGTTGTGTCTGCTCAAACCACTTTTACTAGCAATGGTACTGGTGGTGGAAATTGGGATTCAGGTACCACATGGGACCAAGGAGGTGCTACTCCTGGAGCAAGTGATAATGTTATTATTGCAACCGGTGATGTGGTTACCATGGCTAATACTGGCACCAGAAATATAACAGATCTCACTTTACTAGGGACAGGTAATCTAAATTGGACAGCTAGTAGAAGACTGAATGTCAGCGGTGACCTTACTATGTCGGGAACATCCAGCTTGACCGGAACTGCTGGAACCCATAGAATTGAAGTTAGTGGCAACTTCGATATTCCATCTGGAACGGCTACTATAGGAGGAATAAGAATAGGGCAGGCTGGAATAACTACGATTGACGGAACGCTCTCATTTACCAGCGCTACAGGATCTAAGACTTTTACAGATATTACTGTTAACACAGGGGGGGTATGGGACAATGGAAATGTTACTGAAAACTTTAACATTGATGGTAGTATTATTGTAAATGCCAGCAGCACCTGGACAGGTTGCTTTAATACAACAGGTTGCCGATATACATTCAGAACAAATGGAAGTACTATTAGTGGTGCAGGTACCGTGAATGTTACCGACATTAGGGTGAACAATGGAGTGACTCTGACTAATAATGGTAACCTGGTAGTTACTGATAATATTGATGGAGCTGCGGCACCAATAACAGGCGTATTTGTTAATGGGGCCACTGGAGTACTTACGCTAGCCGATAATGGAGCCTATTCTGAAATCACTTTTACTTTGAACACTGTGGGTAACTCAGTTATCTATGCTGGTACTGGGAATGAAAATATTAATCTAGGCCCATTTTATGATTTAGAAATAAACAAGGCAACGGCTACTACACGTGTAGATGTTAATGGCGCAGATGTTACAGTTAATAATAACCTGGTACTCACTCAAGGTCGTATGCGCCTGCATACCGCCAATACCCTGACGGTAACAGGTAATGTGACAGTAACTGAAAACAGTGAGTTTGAACCTAATAATTCTGAAGCAGTAGCCAATATAGGTGGAAATCTTTCGATGACCGGAGGCATATTTGATCACAATGATGGAGATGTTAATGTAACTGGTGATATTATAATTACAGGAGGTACAATGACCATGAATGAGAGTACAACTCCTGTGAACCCATCAACAATTGATGCTACTGATATGTCGATTGCTACTGGGGCTGTTACTTTAAGTGAAGGAACACTTACACTTTCAAATGTTTCCGGGGGGCTTACCGTAACCTCTGGTTCTTTAACACTCAATAACTCTTCTCACACTCTATCAATTGCTGGTGATTATGATGTTCAGGGAGGAATTAATGATATCAATAGTGGTACAATCAGTTTTGTGAATATGGATGTAACTACTGGAGGAGCGATAAATGTTGCTTCACCAACAATTACCTCTACAGGAACAATTACTGTTGATAATGGAACCTATACTTCTGATGGAAGTGGCGGAACTTATGACTACAATAATATTACAGTTAATTCCAATGGTAACTGGAACGTGACATCGGCTTACGACCCAACTGTGTCTGGGAATATTGTTAATAATGGAACCTTTACAGGTTGTAATGGTACGGGTTGCAATTACACTTTAACAAGTACCTCGGGAAGTATCTCAGGTTCGGGAGCAATGAATACAATGTCTGACTTCATATTAAATGATGGTGCCAGTTATACCAATACAAATAGTGGAGGGTTAAATATTTCTGATCGCCTAGCTACGACTTCGGGTACAGGTACTTTTATAAATGGGGTAAATGGAGTGATGTCCTATGGAGGAAGTACAGGTAATTTTAATGTTTCCAATTTTACAGCATCGGCTAACCCAAACACTGTAACGTACAATAGAACTGGCAATAATCAGGCTATTGAGCCGACTACGGATGGTATTTATCATAACCTAATAATTGATAAAGCTGATGGTATTAATGCTACAACATCCTCAGTGATAACAATCAATGGCACTTTGACTATGACTCTTGGGGACTTAATTATGGGAAGTCAGAACCTTATTTTGGCAGATGGGGCTACCATTTCTGGAGGAAGTGCTACAAGCTACATTCAAGATAATGGTAGCGGGGTATTGAGGCAAGTTTATTCGGCTGCCGGAAGCACCTTGAGTTTTCCAATTGGTGATTCTGATGACTATTCACCGATAACGGCATTGACAATAAATTCAGCAACCTTTGGAGCTAGTCCCTATCTGGAGTTTTCTGTTACAGACGCAAATCACCCTAACAGAAATACTAACAATACAGGAGCAGGAGGGGACGATGATGGTACTACGGCTGTAGCTTTTATTAGTCGTTATTGGACAATCACTCCAAATGATATTACAAGCCCTAGGTTTAACGCAAGCTACGTTTACGTGGATGCAGACGTTACAGGTACCGAAGCTAATATGGTTGGAACGATTTATAGAACTCCTCCAGGACATGCATTTTTGGATTGGCATGTAGGAGGAACAGTGAATGCTACTAATAATACGGTTTCAATAACTAACATTGATGCTTTTGGTGACCTATATGCCATGGATAATACTACTGAAAGATTGCCTATTGTATTGTTAAGCTTTGATGCCACAGTTATAGAAGACATAGTAAAGCTAGAGTGGGTGACAGTCTCTGAAGAAAACAACGAGTTCTATACGGTAGAAAGATCAATTGATGGAAATCACTTTACTCCACTATTAATAACCTCTGGGGCAGGGAATTCCTCGGAATTGTTATCATATGAAGCAATAGATAAAAACCCTCTTCCGGGTACATCATTTTATCGTCTTAAGCAGACAGATTTCAATGGCCAGTTCGAGTATTCCGAAATTCGTTCTGTGTACTATGATGGGAATAGTTTCGAGCAAAAGGTATTGGTGTACCCAAATCCGGTAGTAAGTAACCAAAAAGTGAATGTTAGAATTTCAGAGGACTATGACTTAAAAAGTTTACAACTCAAGCTTTTAGACAGGTCTGGAAGAAGTGTTCACTTCAAGCATGAATTAATTGGTAAGAAAGGAATACGTTTGGACATTTCCGGCCTAAAACCAGGAGTGTTCTTCCTTAAGTTATCAGACGGTCAAAACTCCTTCACTAAAAAAATGATTATAAGATCAAGCTAAACTAGTTTCCAAAATCAGAATTACATATAGTAATAGATTTTGTACCATTCAGGTAAGCCTGGTTTCCCGATGTGTTGATTCCAATATTGATAGCTCCGAGTATTTCATTTTCAAGAGGCCCTGAATCCTCGAAATGAATCTTAATACTACCATCAAAGTTTAAAAACGAATTATAATCTAAGACTGTATTGTCGTCAAGTTTATTGAGTAGGGTAATGCTTTTGCCTATACCATTTTCATCTTTCAACCTCTCTAAAAGTAATACAACATCTCCGTCATCGTCAAGGCTTCCAGTATGCAAATGAACGGGATGGTCGGCATTGGCAAGTACATTGTTTAGTGTAATATCTATTTGAACTTGACCATTGCTTTTCTCTTTAATTACAACAGAACCAGTTGTAGTATTCCCCTGAACTGTACCAGGAATTAAATCCAGTTTGATTTCATTGCCAGTGAATTCAGAATCACCAGCATTATTGTCACAGGAAACTATACCGAGACAGAGTAATAAGATTAGAAAGCTTTTGATAGTATTCATTGCCTTGAATTTACAATGTCTTAACGAGAAAGGAGCACTTTTGGTGCTCCTTTACAGTCAGAAAATTCAATATATATCTGATTCTTATCAGTTTCTAAGATATATTCTGCTTAGGTTTCGATAGCCAGAGTTGTCTCCGTACCAATCCCTGAAAGCCGTTCCATTGCTAATCCCCCAATCAACAAACTTATTATAGGCCTGATCTATTCTGGACTTTTCCAAAGGGTACCTAAAGCTGTGAATCACGTTAATCGCCCAAGGCATGTTATTAGTATTCTGATAGTATTTGCCAATACCGGGAGTAGTATCGTCATTTCCAGTACCAAAATAACTTTGATCTGCCAGACTGGTTGGTTCTTTTCCACTTAGGTGTACTTCAATATCTCGGGCATAGCTAGAGAAGATGAAGGGGTTGAATGGTGCTTCATCCATTTGAGAGCCATCAATGGGGTTTACAAACTCAATCGTAATATTGAAAGTCACGGTTGCTATATTTGCTTCGGATTCTCTTGTATTCACAAACTCTTGATCTGTCTGAGGATTCATGTAATCGAAAGCATCATTGAACACTATGATCACAGCTTTCTCTTGTCCGGATTCGAGCCCATTTCCATCTAATGAGATAAGGTTTCCGTTTAAACTATACCCACTTACTGAGGCAATATCTGCTTTACTGAAAGGAAGTTCTATTCCAAATCCACTATGTTTTCCTGCCCCAATGGCGCGAAGTTCAAGTTCAGCTTTTAACCTTACCGATTGGTTATTACTATTCATAACGTTTATAAACCTGTAACCAATAACAAGGTCATTGAAGTCGTAGTCACCCTGAATTGGCCATAAGTCTTCGTAGGCAAGTGTTCCCATACCCAATGCAGAAGGAGTATATGAGTCAAAAGCAGCATCTGGATCATTGGGATAGTCATCCAGTTCGTCAATTATACCATCCTGGTCTGTGTCCTGTTGTGGCAATTCATCTGTAGAACAGCGCCAAGCAGTTAAATCGTTTATTTTATGATTGTATGTTTTAACGATTTGGTAGGAGCCATCTTCCTTGCTGATTTGAATGAGGTTTGAATTGGCGTCATTTGTTGCAACAAAAATTCGGTCTTGACGGTCAATGGCCATTGAAGTGAGTTGGAAAGGGAAGTTCTCCGCACTTATTCTGATGATAGTGGCATTACCTTCTCCAAAACTGGTGAACTTATATAGTCCTGAAAAACATGCCAGATATAACTCTCCGTTAGAGTCAAAAGCAAGATCACCTCCACCGTTACTATTCACAAACCCTGATATTTGGTAAAAGTCTACCACTTCATTGGTGATGGCATCCACTTTATAGAGCTTGTCACCATTGCTCATCCAGAAATAGCCATTGTAAAACTCCAAACGTGGATAGTTTCCATTGAAAGGATTGCCCTCATGAGCTACACTGAACGAATTGTTGGCTACTTCATATTGGTATAGTTTGCTTTGCACATTATAATAAACCAACCCGTTGGCCTGATCTAACGCACAAGCTATTGATCCACCTCCTTCTAGTATTGGAAGAGTAGTCTCTGTATAATTTCCATCTGTCAGATCAATGCTCCAAAAACCTCTGTTGGAGTTTTCTACAGCATATAATCGATCAATACAACCTGATTCGGTTGACGAAGATTCGAATGAAGTGTTTGCCGAACTTCTACTTGTAGATTGAAGGTTTGCATTAATAATTGGATCCACACTACTAACAAAATATGAGTCACTACTGCTTCCTGACTTTCTGACAATTTCAACTTCTTCTATACTTGTTGGAATGGTAACCTGAATTTGAGTAGACCCATTTAAGTTATTGAACCTACTCAAGGTACTCATCTCATTATTGGCTTGGTATCTAATTTCATAAATAACACTTTCAGTATTGTCTGTGATATTTATCTGGAGTGCTTTTGATGTTTTGAAATTAAACCCGTTTGGAAAGCTTAACTCGGGTTCTTCTATTGGAGTAACAATGTCTTCCGGCTTTTCAATACAGGAATATGCTGTGAACACTAAGAACACTAAAGCTGATATTTTCTTCTTCATGACTATCGAATTTCTTCGAAACTAGCTTGTAATGAAGAAGCGTTAGACTACTTTCGATAAATGGTACTGGCTTATCGATAAGTAGTAATATGTATCAGATTGCTTTAGGCAAAGCCAAGAACAGACTTTATCCTTTTCAATACTTCTTGGGCCACCTGGCTGGCTTTTTCCTCACCTTTTGCTAGTTGTTGTTCCAGCAATTCAGGGTTTTCAATATAGTAGTTATAAGCTTCTCGCTCTTTGGCGTATTTATCTACAATCAATTCATAAAGAGCTTGTTTGGCATGTCCGTATCCAAAATTTCCACCTAGGTAGTTTTTCCTCAGATCTTCAATCTGCTCTTTCGAAGCCAATAATGAGTAGAGAGAGAATGTAATGTCGTTATCGGGGTCTTTAGGCTCTTCTAATGGAGTACTATCTGTCACAATCTTCATGATGTTCTTTCTTAGCTTCTTGTCAGGCTGAAAGATGTCAATAGTATTTCCATAAGATTTGCTCATTTTCTGTCCATCTGTTCCAGGGACTGTCATTACTTCTTCACTGATTTGTGCTTCTGGTAAGACAAAAACCTCTTGGTACTGATGGTTGAAAGAACTGGCAATATCTCTGGTCATTTCCAAGTGTTGCCTCTGATCTTTTCCTACAGGAACAATATTGGCATCATATAGAAGTATGTCGCAGGCCATAAGTACCGGGTAGGTAAAAAGCCCAGCATTCACATCCGACAACCTATCAGACTTATCCTTAAAACTATGCGCATTGGCTAGCATTGGGAACGGTGTAAAGCAGTTTAAATACCAGTTGAGCTCACATACTTCAGGTACCCTTGATTGCCTGTAGAATGTGTTTTTTTCGGTGTCAAAACCAAAAGCAAGCCATGCAGCTGCAACTGCATTGGTATTCTCTATCCTGGTTTGAGGATCTTTAATGGTTGTTAGAGAATGTAAATCAGCGATAAAAAAGAATGATTCATTCTTGGTATCATTTGAAAGCTCGATAGCAGGCTTCATTGCTCCAAGGATATTGCCCAAGTGTGGTTTCCCTGAACTCTGTATACCAGTAAGTATTCTTGCCATTGGTAAAATTTTGAGCAAATTAAATAATAATGAGATGCTCAATTCAACAATTCAACGTTTAATTTTAACCCAACAATGAGGAGAAGAACTTTGAGTATACTGACCACGATAAAAATGAAGGCGTTAGTCACCTTCTTAATCTTTGGTATTTCAACTATTGCTTATACGCAGGAATTGGTGAATTTGGGTACTATTGAAGGTGAGTTCAAAATTTTCCGAACTACGCTCTCATGGACTAATGATACTGATGATAAAAAGTCAATTAAGCTTTGGAGTAGCCATCCTGATTTACAATTCACTTCTTTATCAGATTCGGTTAGGGTTGGTGAACAAATAGAGTTACCTGTGTCTATTCAGTTACCACAACAATTTGGGGATTATGAATACGAATTACGCTTGTTAGACAATAATGACTTTGTTATACATGGTTTTCAGTTGACATTTAAAGTTTTGCAAGGAGAACTGGATGTTTTTAAAGCTTATAGAAATATTCATTGGCCTTTCAGAACAAGAGAAGAGGTCTTCAACCTCAGAATAGGGAGAAGAGGAGATACACTCAAAGCTGTCTATGATGTGTATAATTTAGGAGGAGAGGATCTTGATTTGTCTGATGTGTATGCAAGCGATTCGGTGAATATTTTCTTTGAACCACCTATAATTGAACATAACCAGTTTGGTAGGGTCAATATCGAATTCCTTTCCAATAATCAGTCTGAGGTTGGTTTTAGGAGAGAGGTTGTTAAACTTTATCGTAAAGACAAATTGTTAACAGCTTTACCAATTCAATTCACGTTATTACCAAACCGAAAACAAAGAAGTGAGAGTGCCAGGTTATCTTCAAGTATAGTGAATTATGACTTTAAGGTAATGAAAGTCAATGAGAAGAAAGAAGCTGTGGTGGTGTTAGCAAATAATGGTAATGCACCTTTGCAAATTGAAAAGATAGAATCGAATTGTGATTGCCTTACCTTCAATAATATAGAGCGTATTGAGTCTGGAAGGTCACAAGAGTTGAGAGTGATTTTTAATGCAACAGGACGTTTGGGACTTGAAAAAAAGACACTTGCAATCTTTAGCAATGACCCTAATCGTCCAGTTCGTGTATTAACTTTTAAGGCACATGTAAAGTGATTACTTTAAAAGGCTTTCAACAATCTTCTTTAGCTTATCATCTCTATTAACGGCACTTAACAGCAGTTTTCTGAGATAGTTAGGAACAGGTTTCCCAGCTGAAACTTTCTCTGTCAAATCGTTAAACATATCCGAAACATCTTCCTTGTTCTCGACCTTCTCAGAGTACTTTAGAAGTGTTTTAAAATCGTTTATTTGAGTTTGCACCTCTTCAGAGTCAGTAGCATCCAAAGCAGGTGAAACTGTCGGTATTGCGGAGGTAGGCTTTAATGATGCAGAAGCCCCGGTAATGCAAGTATTGAATTGTTCAATTATAGTATCTAGGTCATTTTTACTTAGTTTTTTGTCTCTGATTTTTTGGCTTACCTCCGGACAATCAGAAAGAAACCTACTCATTGCTTTTCTAAACCCAAGGGCACCTGGAACTACTGCGCTTGTTCCGTCAAGCTTGACCAAAACTTTTTCACCAAAACCTGATTTGGAATACTCACCTTTGATGGCGTAGAGACTTAGGTAACCTCTTGAAATTAACTTTCCAAAAGTATATCTGTTTTCGAGCTTTATAGGCTCAATAATTTCACTGTCAGCTGTTCTAATATACTTTACATCAAATAGTTTTAATTTCCTCTTTTTTCCATTCGCTTCAACTAACTCAACAATCTCTGAATCTCCACGTTTGCCAATTTCATATGTTCCACTGAGTGAGTCTCCACGCATAGTGATTATAGTACTTTGTCCCTTTACTGAAAAACAAAGAATGGTTAAGAGTAGCGTATAGATTATAGTCTTCATAAAGTATTTTGCTTATACGAAACTAAACGAAAATTAAGACTATGTTGTATTTAGTTTGATTAAATAAGTCTCTATCTATAAAACGTGTAAAAGCCACCGCTTTTCGCGATATTTGGTATAGCTACCGGAACAAAAAATGAACGAACCTTTGAATGCCTCAGAACAGCTTAGTGAGCCTGAAAAAGAGAGGTCAAAATACCTTGATAATCAGGATTTTAATAAAATAAAAACACGCGAGGATTTAGAGCATGTTTTGAAAGCTAAGAAGAAGAGTTACAACAAAGCGCTTTTCAATATAGACTATGAGCATCAATTGGAGCAACTCCAGATAGAGTTGGTTAAGTTGCAAAGATGGATTGCCGATACGGGACAGCGTGTGGCAGTGATTCTTGAGGGGCGTGATGCTGCTGGAAAAGGTGGCGCAATCAAGCGTTTTACTGAACACTTAAATCCTCGTTCGTTAAGAGTTGTTGCTCTTAATAAACCAACTGATTTAGAAATGAAACAGTGGTATTTCAGAAGATATATCAAAGAGTTGCCGAATGCGGGAGAGATGGTGTTTTTTGATAGGAGCTGGTATAACAGAGCGGTGGTTGAACCTGTTATGGGGTTCTGTACGGAAAAGCAATATGAACAATTTATGAGACAAGTACCGGAGTTTGAACATATGCTATTTGAAGACGGAATACATGTGATCAAAATCTGGTTTTCTATTACTAAGGAACAACAACGTAAACGCTTTGATGATAGAAGAAAAAATCCTTTAAAACAGTGGAAGCTCAGCCCCGTGGATGAAAAGGGACAGGAAATGTGGGATAGATATACTTATTATAAAGAACAAATGTTTGCGCACACGCACACTACTTTTAGCCCATGGACAATTCTTAAAACGAATGATAAAAAAATTGCAAGGCTTGAAAGTATCAGACATGTGCTCTCGAAGTTCGAGTATTCAGGGAAGGAAAACGCAAATACTACCGTACTTCCAGATCCAAATATTGTAATGAGATTTCATCGTTCACTCTATCATCTATTGTAATGACAGAAGCCAATACTAACACTTACGATTTTTCTGATAAAGACCTTAGGCTACTTAACAGTAATAAAGCCATTAAGTTAATGCTGCAGCAGGGAGATAATATTATGCCTGAAAAGGTACTTAGGTATGTGAAATATGAGAAAAACCTTGAAATATTTCAGGCAGAACTTATCAAAATGCAACAATGGGTGATTAAGCATAACAAGCGGGTGTGCTTGTTGTTTGAAGGCAGAGATGCTGCAGGTAAAGGTGGTGCAATAAGAAGAGTAACTCACCACCTTAACCCAAGGAATTACAGGGTGGTTGCTTTACCAAAACCAACAGAGCAGGAGAGGGGGCAATGGTATTTTCAACGGTATACCAACAGGCTTCCCAACCCAGGTGAGATGGTGTTTTTCGATAGAAGTTGGTATAACAGAGCGGTAGTTGAGCCTGTTAACGGTTTTTGCTCTGATGAGGAATATCAGCGTTTTATGGATGAGGTGAACAGCTTTGAAGACATGATTACGAATGATGGGATAATACTCTTAAAGTTTTATTTCTCCATTACTAAAGAAGAACAGGCAAAGCGATTCGATGAAATCAGAACTAATCCACTGAAAAGATGGAAGATGTCTCCGGTGGATGACCGTGCACAGGAGCTTTGGGATGTTTATACCACTTATAAGGAACGTATGTTTACTCATACTCACACTGAGAAAAATCCATGGGTGATATTGAAGGCCAATAGAAAAACTGTTGCCCGGCTTGCGGTTATAAAACACATTCTGAAAGAGATTCCTTACCAGGAAGAAAAGACTATCTCTGAATAATCTCTGGAAATTGTAGCGTACTTAACATTCTGTTGAATTCCGAGTGCAGGCTAGCTTTAACTATGATTGACTCATTTGAAACAGGGTGCTTAAAGGTTAAGGTTTTGGCATGGAGTAGCATGGTGTTCATCTGCCACTTTTCCAGAAATAGTTTGTTTTGTTTATTACATCCATGTGGTCTATCACCAATAATTGGATGGAGAATGTGAGCAAAATGCTTTCTTAACTGATGCATTCGCCCCGTAACGGGTTTGGCCTCAACCAAGGAGTATCTGGAAGTAGTATGTTTGCCAAATGGAACGCTGATCTCGGTTTTGTGCAGTGTGTCATAGTTAGTCACTGCATCTTGCAATTTACCTTTATCGTTTTTTAAGGCGTAGTCAATGGTGCCTGTCCTTTCAGTATATCCCCTTAGTACAGCCCAATAAGTTTTATTTACTGTATGCTCAGCAAATTGCCTTTGAAGAGAACTAAGTACTTGCTTGTTTAATGCAAATAATAAAACCCCCGATGTTTTTCTGTCTAAACGATGACATGGATATACGTGCTGGTCAATCTGGTTTCTTAATTCTTGTACCGCGTAGATATCAGTATTGGTGGCGATAGGAGAACGGTGAACCAACAAGCCATGTGGTTTATTAATGGCTATCAGGTCATTGTCTTGATAAACTATTTCAAGCATACTAAACTCTGTAATTAAAGAATCTCCTGAACCCGCCCGATTTGGCCATCTCTCAGACGCACTTTTATACCATGTGAATGGTAATTGGATTTTGTAAGAATATCTTTTACAAAGCCATGGGTCAACTTGCCAGTGCGTTGATCTTTCTTCAAGACAATGTTTACTTCAATTCCAGGTTCGATATCAGATCTGTTAGTACCATCCATAGTAAACTATTATTTCAAGCGAATGTAATGCCTAGATTAGATTTCTTCTAAGATTGATGAACCTTTTGAACAATCTCCTGACGTCCATTGCCATGATTCATGAAGCCTGATTTTTCCATGCTCCATAATTTGTGGAGTAGAGATGCATTTTCCTGTCATTAACTCCCCTTGTTCATTGATCTGGTGGTATGACATATTAATATTCCCTTTATTGTCTACTAAACCAATTAAGTGTCCCGTTTTAATCTTCTGACCTGAATATGAGCAGCTAAGTACGTTTCCTTCTTGTTGGTAGTGAAATACCATTTCCTCTGATACCTCACCATTTGAGGAATTCTGAACGGGTCGAAATGTTTTGTTATTGTAGTTCATAATCTAAGAATAGAGTAACTATTCAGCGGGTTTTACCCCATATGTTTTCATAGCACTTTTGATTTGATCAGCTTCGGTAGTATTAGGGAAAAGATAATAGCTGGGAGCAACAATTGGTTCAATTTTGCTTATCGAAACTTCTATAACTTCCTTAATGGGAAATTTATCTGAAAACTGGTCGGTCAGTAGTTTCTTCTTTTCGTTGTAAGTGGTATCAGCTTTCTCTACAATTTGAGCTAATCCTTTTAGTTTAAAACCCTTCTGACTAAATACATCTACAAGGCTTACGCATACATTTTGATTATATCGAATATTATCAATACTGTTTGGTGAGGCTATGTTGGCAATTAACAAGGCGTGTTTTCCATAATGAGTAAACATTTCCTTGGGAGAAACATTAGGTTGGTTATTCTCATCAGAAGTTGCTAACCAACACAATACACTATTATCTATAATGTGCTTTACTTTGCTATCAATCATACTCAAAGAGGGCTTTTGAAAGGTATCAAATGCAAGTTAGAATTAATCTCTTTTCTAAAGGTTCTTTACTTCGCTGATCAGCTTTTCCAGGGAATCTTTAGCATCTCCAAACAACATTCGGTTTTTATCATGGAAGAATAGTTCATTCTCAATACCAGCATAGCCTTTACCCATAGAACGTTTCATAACGATTACATTCTTTGCATCTAGTACATTAATAATAGGCATGCCATATATAGGGCTTGAAGGGTCATTTTCCGCAGCAGGGTTGACAACATCATTGGCGCCAATTACCAATACTACATCAGTGCTGGACATATCATCATTAGCGTCTTCCATTTCCTGCAGTTTAGGGTAGGGTACATCGGCTTCAGCCAACAAGACGTTCATATGACCTGGCATTCGGCCTGCTACAGGGTGAATTGCGTAGTTTAGTTCTACTCCTTTATCATCCAGTAATTTCTCCAGGTTATGAACTGTATGCTGGGCTTGTGCTACTGCCAGACCATAACCTGGAACAACTGATACCTTTTTGGCATAAGCCAACAAAATGGCTGCATCCGTAGCTGTTATTTCTTTTATACTGCCCTGAAGACCCTCTCTTCCTTCTTCTGTTGTACCACCACCACCAAACGAGCCTATGATTACATTTGTCAATGAACGGTTCATGGCAGTACACATCAACACTGTAAGAATCGTTCCAGCGGAGCCTACTAGAATACCTCCTGTAAGCATGGCTTGATTACCATACAGAAAGCCTCCAAAGGCTGCTGCCATTCCAGTGAAACTGTTCAACAATGAGATAACTACAGGCATATCAGCACCTCCAATTGGCATCACAAATAATATCCCATAGAGCAAGGATACTCCCAATAGCACATAAATGTAAAGCGCTTGCTGTGTATCGGCAATGGCTATAAATACGCCTAAGGCCAACATTACAACCAATAAAATTATGTTAATGATTTGTCCTGCAGGAAGCGCCTTATCTCCAATTTTCCCCTCCAGTTTACCATAAGCTATAATGCTTCCAGAGAAAGAGACACTACCAATAATCAGCCCTAGTATGATGACTATAAGCATTCCCATTTCTACTTCTCCAGAGTGTAGCAAATGGTCAAATTCTACAAGCGAAATCACAGCGGCACAAGCACCGCCCATGCCATTAAAGAAAGATACCATCTGTGGCATGGCAGTCATTTTAACCTTTAAGGCCATGCGCGTACCGATAATAGTACCCACAACAAGCCCGGCTAATATGAGGGAATAATTCAGCCATTTATCTGCAGAAAGCTCTTCTTTAAATAAGATAGTGGCGATAATGGCTATACCCATCCCATAGGCAGCCATAAGGTTACCTTTACGTGCTTTGTCTGGGCTGCTTAACATTTTGAGCCCAACAATAAATGTAATTGAAGCTGCTATATAGCATAGTTCAAGAATACTGAGTCCTAAGAGTGTTGACATGATCTGCTACTTATCTTTTTTCTTGAACATTTCTAACATCCTGTTGGTGACTACAAAACCACCTACTACGTTAAGGGTACCCAGAACTACTGCCAGAAACCCCATGATCAAGGCAAAGTAGTTGTCTGGTGAAGCTTCAAGCATGATAATAATGGAACCAATAATGACGACTCCATGAATAGCATTGGCACCAGACATTAAGGGTGTATGA
The DNA here is from genome assembly GCA_947493005.1 of uncultured Roseivirga sp. Lineage (GTDB taxonomy): Bacteria > Bacteroidota > Bacteroidia > Cytophagales > Cyclobacteriaceae > Roseivirga. The sequence goes on along the minus strand of CANLOY010000003.1, from coordinate 386,197 downwards.
AGAACAGCGGGTACATTCGAAATGACTTCGATTCCAAGAAAAATGGATACGATGATCAGAAATATGAACTCTCTGTTTTCATAAAACAGTGATAGTATACTTTCCATGAGTTAAGCGGTTTCAGTTTGGAATAAGACTTTTTTGATACGTTCACTCATTATGTTTCCATCATGGGTAACGCATGTGTTAGCAACAATATCATCTTCCCAGTTAAGGTTGAGCTGCCCCTCTTTAGTTATCATGAGCTTAAGTAAATTCACGACATTTTTTCCGAACATTTTGCTGGCATCCAAAGGCATTGTTGAAGGAATATTGGAGTTGCCTATAATCGTTACTCCATGCTTTTGAATGATTTGATTGTTTTCGGTTAACTGACAATTGCCGCCTGTTGAAGCAGCTAAGTCTACAATTACGCTGCCGGGCTGCATTTTGGACACTGTATCAGAATGAATCAGGAGTGGGGCTTTTCTTCCAGGTATCTGAGCGGTTGAAATAACAATATTAGCCTTTATGGCATGTTCCTGAATTAATGCTTGCTGCTTTGCCTTGTACTCTTCTGTTTGTTCTACGGCATAACCACCTGCTGAACTATCATCTTTTGCACCTTCTACTTTAATGAATTTAGCTCCGAGACTATTCACCTCTTCTTCGGCAGCAGCTCTTACATCAAATGCCTCAACAACTGCCCCTAGTCTTCTGGCTGTAGCAATGGCTTGAAGCCCTGCAACACCAGCTCCTAGTATGAGTACTTTTGATGGAACAATACTTCCCGCAGCAGTCATAAACATGGGGAAAAATCTTGGCGCTTGGGAAGCAGCCAGTAATACGGCCTTATAGCCCGCAACTGTGGCCATTGAGGAAAGCACATCCATTGATTGTGCTCTTGTTGTTCTGGGAACATTGTCCAAACTAAAGCTGGTAACTGCAAGTTGCTGTAGTTTTTCAACCATTGGCCTGTTGGACAATGGTTGAAATATACATAACAGCACTTGCCCTGACTTTAGATTCGTCAATTCAGTTTCGGTGGGAGGGTTTATACCTATTACTATGTCTGAAGATAATACCTTACTCCTTGAAACTATTTGAGCATTTGTGCTTTCATAGTCGTCATTAGAAGCAAATGAAGATTCACCCGCATTTTCTTCTACTAGTACTTTTGTTTGGAGTTCGATAAGCGTTTTAACACTTTCAGGAAGGAGTGCTACCCGGTTTTCGCCTTCGGGTTCCTTCAAAAGGCCAATGGTCATAAACATTATATTTGTTTACTAAGATATTGATTATTAGCACTTATGAAAGATTAAGGATATGGAAATAGAAATGAAGAAGGTTAGAAATGAAGCTTCTTGAGACTCAGCTATTAACAATTGGACATAAAAAAAGCCCTAAAGCTTATCTAGGACTTGGTAGTAAATGTTGTTTTGCAATCTTATGCAAGCTTCACATCAACAGCGTTTAAGCCTTTTCTACCTTCCTTAAGATCAAAAGTAACTTTGTCGTTCTCTCTAACCTCGTCTATAAGACCAGATACATGTACAAAGTATTCCTGATTGTCATCACTGTCTGTTATGAAACCAAATCCTTTTGAATCGTTGAAAAATTTTACTGTTCCTTCTTTCATTTTATTTTAATTATGGCAGGCAAGTTACATATTTCATTTAACTAAGCCCATTTTGCTGATAATAGTTAATAAAATTTATTAACCTCTGTAAGAACGGAGCTTTAAAAAGATAGTTGTATTTTTTTGTCAAAGTTCAAAAAATGCCTCTAAACGGTTGGTAATAGGCATAATCTGTTATTCACGAGCAAATGGGTGCACCTTGTTGAATTGATTCTTGTTTTTCAAGGAATCTTTATCTTACCGGTTGAAATTAATCTTTTATGAAGCGTTTTAAGTTTCCTTCTCCATTTACAGTTCTTTATATCATAATTGTAATCAGTGCAATCGGTACCTGGTTATTGCCTGCTGGTAGTTATGACACGCTTTCTTTTGATTCTGAAAGCAATTCTTTTATGATTTCTGGTTCAGTGGAAACCACTTTACCGGCATCACAGGTAACGCTGGATAGTTTGGGACTCAAAATGGAACTGTCTAAGTTTTTGGAGGGGAAAATTAGAAAACCGGTTTCCATACCAGACACATATAACGCTCAGGAATCGACACCGCAAGGTTTTCGTGAGATTCTTTTTGCACCCATAAAAGGAATTTATGAGTCAATTGATATCATACTTTTTGTGCTCATTATTGGAGGATTTATTGGTGTTTTCCAACATTCGGGAGCAATGGATAAGGGAATCGGAATACTTGCCAAAAGGATGGAAGGCAGGGAGAAGTGGCTTATCATAACATTGATACTGCTAATTGCTGTAGGAGGAACCACCTTTGGCATGCAGGAAGAAACTATTGCCTTTTACCCCATATTGGTGCCCATCTTTCTGGCTGCTGGCTACGACTTAATTGTACCCGTAGCCGCTGTCTACGGAGGATCATGTATTGGGCTAATGGGGGCGTTGATTAATCCTTTCGGAACCATTATAGCCTCTGATGCAGCCGGAGTGAGTTGGACTGAGGGAATTTACAGCCGTTTGACCATGCTTATACTTGGCGCTATAATTTTGATATGGTTCATAGTACGGTATGCTGAACGAGTTAAGAAAAATCCTGAGCTATCAATTTTATACGGACTGGATGTTAAGAATCCATTTGAGAAAAAAGCACAGTCTGCGGTCATAAGCAGAATGACAATGGGTAACTGGGCGTTGCTAGGACTCTTTGGGCTAACATTTGTTGTGATGATTTATGGAGTATCAGCTTTGCACTGGTGGTTTGAAGAAATGACAGCTCTGTTTCTGCTTGGAGGTATCATCCTCGGTATTGTTCAAAGGACATCTGAAAGTGCTTTTATTTCAGCATTTGTAAACGGAGCTAAAGACCTTCTGGGAGTAGCTTTAATCATTGGGGTAGCTCGTGGAATTGTTATTGTTTTAAATGATGGTTTAATCTCAGGAACACTGTTGAACGAAGCCACCAATATAGTGTCTGGCACTTCTCCATTGATCTTTTTACCCGTACTGATGATTGTATTCTTTGTGTTGGCCTTCTTCATTAGCTCGTCTTCAGGCCTGGCGTTGGTTAGCATGCCAATTATGGGAGCTCTGGGGAATGTAGTTGGTGTACCATCAGAAGAAATAGTGAATGCTTATCTGTTTGGCTTTGGTTTAATGCAGTTTATTACGCCATCAGGCTTAATTCTTCCATCTCTGGCCATGGTGAACGTACCTTATAATATCTGGCTGAAATTCATAGTGAAATTAATGGCTCCATTAGCGCTATTGGGGGCAGCTATTCTTATGATAGGGTATTTAATCTAGTGTTCTACTGGCTGATTTGCTCGATATTGTTTCCCAGTTTCTTGGCCTTTTCTGTATACTTAATGGCAATCCCTGAAAGCACCATAGCATCATAGACATAGTTGCCTTCAGTGAATACAATAGTTCCAGCTTCTCTGGCTTCTGCCATTCTAGTGATTTCTATAATGGCATCAGCTCCGTATCTGGCAGCTTCTTCCTTTAAGAGTTTAACCAGGTCGTCTAAAGATGCTCCATCTTCACCTGTTGCTTCAAGGTAGGAGAGTTGTTGATACGGTCTGCTGATTTTGGTGTTAACCCCAAAGTAGACTTCTATTTTGTCCAGTTCCTCTTGTGTGAATGTTTTTTTCTTTGATGAACTTCCATTAATGGCGTAAGACATAATACCATTACCATAACCAATGCAGCTTGAAAGGCAGCATATTACTAGCATAATAGCACAATTTTTTTTCATAACAGGTCAAATTTTTGATTGATGTTATGGAAACAAACAAAGTGCCAAAACAACCTTTAAGGCCTATTTTATAGAACAGAGGTTTAAAAAACTTTTTCACCCATTGATACAGAAAAGATTTATCTCCAATTCGTTTTGTTTGGAAGTAATACGGAGTAATGATTAATTGATTACAAGAGCGTAGAAATTTATGAAAAACTAACCTTGTTCAAGAGCAGTCCGGAAGCAGGTGCTACATGCGTAAGATGCTGATCAAAATCTGAACTTAGAGAATTTTTCAACTCGTCAATGGATATTTCTCCTTTACCTAGTCGAAACAATTCTCCCATCATTATCCTGATTTGATTTCTCATGAATCCTTGACTTTGAAAAACTACGGCATAGGAGGGAGTAGGGAAGAAAGAAGCAGTATAAAAAGTGTTATCTACTAACTCACACTTATTCACAGTTCTTTGAGTAGTGGTGTTTTCTTTAGGCTTTTTACAATAAGCTCTGTACTCATGTGTTCCCTCAAATACTTTGGCTCCTTCTTTCATAAGGGGTACATCCAGTTTATCGGGAATAGTGGTTATGAATGGTGCTGAAAAAGGGTGGGCCTTTTCTCCAAAAGAGAATAAATAAAGGTACTCTTTAGATTTTGGGTTTTGAATAATATTGAAGGTAGAATCAGTTTTTTCAATGGCTAAACACTTTATGTCTGAGGGAAGATTAATATTGAACTTTTCTACAAAGCTACCTTCATGACCTATTTCTTCTTTGGTGAATAGCTCTAACACAAAGTGATTGGCCGATACCATAGCATCGGTACGACTGCCGCCAAGTGTTTTAAATCTATCGTGATCAAAGACAAAGTGAAGTGTTCTGTCCACCATATGGTGAACGGTTTTGACCTGAGGCTGCTTAGCCCAACCATGAAACCTGAATCCCAGGTATTGAATATGCAGCAGGTAATAATGCCTACTTTTCATGTTTTGAAAAGTAAAGATACGGAACTAAAGTTCTTTGATTCTAATGTTTCGATAATGGACTTCATCACCATGGTTTTGAAGGCTAATACGACCCTTCTTTGCGGCTGCATAAGAGGCAACATTTGCCCATTTTCCTTTAGCCTTTCTAGCCTTCCAATCTTCACTTCCTTCTTCAAATTCCAGTACTTTTTCCCCATTCAACCAGTGCTCTACATGGCTATTGTTGTAAACAATTTTAACCTTGTTCCACTGCATAAATGGGTTGATTTTCTTACTTGCTGCAGGTGCATGCATGCCATAATTTGAAGCGACCATTTTATATGGTTCTTTTTCCGAACGTGAGAATTCATCATCTAAAACCTGATATTCAGCACCAGATACATAGTCATGTCCCCATTCATCTTTTTCAACTACATGGTAAAAGATACCACTGTTACCACCTTTGGCGATTTTATATTCTAACTCAAGTTCAAAATTGCCGAAGTCCTGCTTGGTCATTACAGACTTGAAAAAACCAATGTTCTTTTCGCCAATACCATTGTTACAAACAATAGCTCCATCAACAATAGACCAGTGCTCTGTAAAAGGTTCTTCACCATACATCTCCCATCCATTGAAGGTTTTACCATCAAACAAGGTAATCCATTCGTTGTCAGAGCTGTGTTCTTCAGAAGACTTCTTTTCTGTCATACAGCCTGATAGAATGAAGAATATGGTTAAAAGCGAAAGGGTTTTTAATCTGAAACTCATTGTTAAGGTTTTGCACCTAATTTAATGATTTCATCTTAAGCAGTATCAATTAATGCTTACAGATACTGCAATCGTTTGGATAAGTATATATAGGTAGAATTTTGTGGCAATAACCGAAGCTTGTACAAAGAAAAATCATCAGTTATTGCCGAAGTATTCAAATAAAAAATGTAAGAATATCTTTTGGGGAAGGTAGGGGTTATTTCTCCCAGACTACTCTTACAAATTCAGCATTTTCTGAGAAGTCCGGACAGGTATTGAGTCCTGCTATTCCACCAAATTCACAAACTACTTCACATTTTTCATTAAGCACTCTTGTCAACTTATCTGGGTAAACAGCTTTTTCATTTACCATATACACGTTTTCTCCTTTGTAGAGGTAAAGCTCCAGTTTTGTTTCACTATGACTTGATAACATAACCTGTTTAACCTGCTCTTCTAAACACGAAGGTAGATCATCGGGAAATGAATTATCATCACATGATGAAAACGTAAATAAACCAATGGACATAAGTAATAAAATTGACCTTTTCATAATAATATTTCTTTTACTGCTTTGACCCTGTAGTAAGAGAAAAGGTTGGAATTATCATTAGGTAGATACTACCTCAATAATTTAAAATTACCTCTTTTTACAAACTCAATAGGTCCGTTCTCATCTTCTCCTGAATAGATAATCTTATAGGTATAACCACCGGAAGGGACATCTTGAGCTTTGTATTTACCATTCCATTGTTTGTTGAGTGAGTTTGTTTCAAACAGCAATAAGCCCCACTTGTTGAATATTTGCATTTTGAACGATATCATTCGAATACCAATAACTTCAAAGGTGTCATTGATACCATCATCATTTGGGCTGAACGCATTTGGAATATAGACTTTAGGATAGCAGGCATGTTTTACTTTAACATAAATCCTGTCTTTTTCACAAACTCCATTACTCGCATCTAACCAGTATTCTCCTGCTTGCGTAACGACTAATGTAGAGAAGGTGGAACCATCAGACCATAAATAATCAACATCGGGTTCATCTACTTGTGGCTGGAGGGTTAATTCTTCAAAGCCTGTACAGATTGTGATGTCTGAAGTAAGATTGAGGTTGAAATCTGGGGAGACCATTATTTCCAACATGTCAGATACTGGGCTTAGACATCCATTTACTTCCATTTGAAGCCAGTACTCTCCTGATTGGTTTACCACAATGCTTTGATCTGTTGAACCATTGCTCCACCTTACTCCATCTGCCGAGGGTGCGGTTAATGTAACACTACTGCCTTGGCAAAACGCTAGATTACCCTCTACCTGTATCAGTGGTTTTTGAGGAATTGGATGGACTATCACTTCAATAGGGTCTGAACTTAGACCATCGCCACAGCGTACAGAACTTTGATAAACAGAATAGATTCCACTTTCCGTCACAGTTATGGATGGAGTTGTTTCTCCGTTTGACCACACAATGTTTCTATCCAGGTTAGTAGTGAGAATAACAGATTCTCCTTCACATAAGACTGTTGGGCCTGATGTGGTTACAATGGGTTTAACTGATGTTCTGAAAACCACCACTTCAACAGTATCTGAATTCAGGCTTAAACAACCATTCCCCCCTCTGGCTTGAGCCCAGTAAAGACCTGGTTGATCTACTGTAATGGTCTTAGTGGTAGCTCCATTGGACCATAATGGGTTGTCTATTGATGTGGTAAGGTCTGCCGTTTCATGCTCACATAGGTTGTACAATCGTTCGGTATTTAGGATAAGGGGAGGAGAAGGAGGTGTTGTGATAATTCGGGGTATGATTTCTTCAATTGTAATATCACACTCATCAGTCACGGTGAGAATAACATTGAAATTGCCACTGACTTGTCCCGCAATGACCCGAATTTGGTACTGACCATTTTCATTAATTATTGACAGGTTATCATTTGGTAAAATGGATTGATTATCTGATGCTACACTGAACCTTAAACTTCGATTATTTTCATCTGTTACAGTAAAAGGAATCAACGCAGTGCTTTCAGGACATTGCTCATTATCTGAGTTGTCAACTTCAATTGTTGGAGGAGCATTGGAATATTTGGCAATAACTACATCTCCTTCAGATTCACTGGTAACGGTTTCCACATTTTGTTCAAAAGAGATATCTGCTGTACCAATAAATCTACCAGTGATATAGAACTCTTTACAGTCTACATTGAGTGGATGTAAAGTAGGAAACATCATGTCTCTGACTCCGTTGGTAAGCAATGCGAGAAACCTATGGCCTATATATTGTCCATTTTCGTCAAGCCTTAGGTAGCCTACCTGAGATTGAATATTGGGGTATTTTTCATTCTTCAAGCTTTGTTCCTCTTGAGCCGGGTTATAGTATACAAAGGCATCTGACCTGTTTCTTAGTGTTGGAATATAAACCCATATGTTCTGCTCATTATTAGAATTGTCAGTAGCGATTCTTATAGGCCGATCGAAGAAACTGACCCAATCCAGGTTACCATCGGGATTCACCTTAGATAAAGAAACAGTAAGATTAGCTGAAAGCTTAGTATAGCTTGTAGTGTTGATCTCGGTTCCGGTTTTATTGAATTTATAAATAGGGACATTGTTCGTAATGTTATAGAATAGTACATCTCCAGATTCCATTACCTGATGTTGTCGGTGAGCCCTGTTATTGGAAGAAATGACTCTATACCATTGGAAAACGAAATCACGATTAAGCTTAACGAGTATATTAAAGTGTTCATCAGCCGATGCGGTAATGCTTCTATGCAATGAAGAGGAAAAAGCTCCTCTCAGGTGTCCGGATAAATAGATGTTTCCATTATGGTCTACATCGAGTCCATCGATTAGAAAGCTCTCATTGGTGTTGCCGGTGCAAACATCATCTCCTGAGCTTTCAATATCCTTTGCGCTAAAAGCTGTTTCCTTAATTAACTGGCCATCTAGCGATCTTATTTCAATTACCTCTCTTAGGTTCTGACATTCAACATTTGGGTTGGGATTACTTTCATATCTTGAATACAGAGAATAAATAAGGTTGTTCTTAATTATAACCGAAAGGTATCTATGAAGCCTGGTGGGTATACTTGAGAATGTTATGTTTATGTATTGACCTTGGGGACTAACCTTGAACGTTGTAAGCCTGGAAGATGTTAGTGTAGGCGATTGTACTCTGAATTGCTGAATACCATTAAATTCTACACCGAGAGCACCATTGGTTTGAATTGTGATGTAGTAGTTTTCATTATCATCCGAATTCATGAATCTGATTATAGCATTTCCGGGATCCGAAGGGTTGAGATTCTTAAAAGTTATGGCTGTTTTCCAAGTAATATTGCCTTCATGATTGGACTCGAAGAGTAAGTATTCATTTGCATTGATTCGGAATTGTTCGTTGGGAGCTTCTACATCTGTGTAAAAGCTACTGGTACCTCCACTGGAGTGCACCAGCGAAACCAAGTTTCCTTTGCTGTTGACAACAGAACTGACAAGCCGAGTTGAAATATCGTACCCAGGTTCGTTGTGATTTCTTAGTAATATCGAATGATCTAATTCCTGTGACTTGATAAAGTCAGGGAAGAATAATACTCCAATGAAAATCAGAAAACCGGCAAACCAGTTTTTTATCAAATGCATCATAAAAACCATAGTAAATCTCTTTACTCAGGCTTCATTGTGACGATGCATTAACACAAATCTTCGGGCCTATTTATATTCTGAACAATACTTTGATCAAAAGTAATATTTAAAGCCGTACCATGAGTATCAAGAAGTTTTTTTAATGACACATCTTCTGATAGAATGGTTGTAGCGACATGGTTAATTGCTTCTCTTGGCCAAAAGGATGGGAGAGGCTCCCATGAATTGCTTTTAACATGTTTATAAGCTGTGATAGACCGGCTTGATTTACCTTTATCAAGTATCGCTTTCAAAACCTCTTTTGTTAGTTGAGGCATATCTATTGGAACCACAAACAGGTCAGTTTGTAACGCTTCAAGTGCACTTAGAATACCTCCTAATGGCCCTTTATTTAAATGAGTATCAACTATACAATTGTATGAGGAATTTAGTTGATTATACTGATGTCTGTTGACAGATAGAGAAAAACTAGGAGTGATGGATTCAATCTTCTTTACGGCTGTTTCCAGAAGTGGTTTGCCTTGCCATTCAACAAAGGCTTTATCTTGCCCCATACGTGAACTTTGTCCACCTACTAGAATTAAACCTGTCACCCCAGAGTTCACCATTGCTCCAAATTTAAGAAGAAGACCAATTACCCGATGCGATGATGGCCACAGTAAATATTGAACCTATCGGTTTTCAAAAAGCCAACAAGGGTGTGATTATTTTCCTGAGCTAACTCAATAGCAAGACTTGAAGGAGCACCTACGCTACATATAATTGGAATACCAGCCATAGTGGCTTTTTGTATAAGCTCGAAACTGGCTCTTCCACTAAGCATTAGCACATAGTTATTCAGAGGGGCAAGGCCTTTTTGCCAGCATTCTCCAATGAGTTTGTCCATGGCATTGTGACGCCCTACATCTTCCCTAATAGCTATTAAATTTCCTGATAAATCAAATAAAGCAGAAGCGTGAATACCTCCAGTTTTTGTAAAAGCTGATTGTTCAGCAATTATCTTTTGCTGTAAATCAAACAAGGTTTTTCTATCTACCACAGAAGTGGTTTCTTTAATCGAAAAGCTACTTTTAACTTTTATGGCATCAATGGACGATTTACCACATACACCACAGCTTGATGTGGTATAGAAATTCCGATCTGTTTTATCGAGTTGAATTGGTGTCCCATCCTTTACAACCACTTCTATTACATTTTCTTCTGTAATATCCGCTGCCAGTACCGATTCGTAATCTGAAAGTATTCCTTCTGTAAATAAAAACCCAAGAGCCAGTAGTTCATCATTTCCTGGGGTTCTCATAGTCACGGAAATAGATTTACCTAAAAGATCACTTTCGTTCCTTAGCCTGATCTCAAGAGGAGCTTCTATAGCAACGGCATCATCAATCTCCTCTAAACTGTCTGAGAAGACTTTTTTGATCTTGATATTACTAATTGAAGCATTGAGAGTTTGTTTCATTTTGTGGCTGTTGGGTTAGGGTAGAGGTGATCTTCGTTCTCATGCTTTCTTGGATGAAGGCATTGGAAATCTTTTTCGATCAGAATCAAAAGTCTGTCATCAAGCTTATGTTCAAACCCAACACGGTTGTCGGAATCCCAATCATTCAGTTGATTGGCCGGAACCGAAATGCCAATATGATTTTCAGTAAACCTTGCCGAAATGGTTCCTTCCTCAGATGTGGAGATTCCATAACGAAGTGTTGCATTTGGAAACTGGCAAGAATCGGAAATACTACCAGTTTTTACTAATGAAGTAACTTCTTCTGGTGTTAACCTCATTCGAATGGTATCTCCATTAATTCTGATTTTCATTTGTCTTAGCTTTAGAGACAGTTATTTAATACTAACCATCTAATGCGGTGGTTAGTTCGGTTTTTGTATGGTAAGGTTTTGTTAGGTTTCACAGAAAGCTCGAATCTGCTCTACTACATTTTCAAGATTAGATTCAACTTCTAAGTTTGTAAACCTCATGACATGTATTCCAAAATTATTCAAATCTGCTGTTCTTCCAACATCATATTCTAACTGACTTGGCTTTTGGTGATTTTCTCCATCTATTTCAATTGCCAGTCTGAGTTTGTGACAGTAAAAATCAACCGCATACTTATGAATGGGGTGTTGTGCTTTAAATCGAAGTCCTAGAATCTTGTTCCTTTTTAGCTGCTCCCAAATTATGGTTTCATGTTTGGTCATATTGTTTCTGAGCTGTCGAGCTTTCTCAAATACAACAGGGGGCGCTCCATAAAACATGGTTTTCTCTGACATGTGTTCACTAAAATTTGCTAAACCCTCATTCCCTAAAGGGATGCCCCACTTTAGTTACATTTTGAAAACAAGACATTATCCTTCACCCTTTAGGGTTGAGGTAGAATTTAAGTATATGTCTACGACAACCCTGAAATTACACCATCATCATCAATGGTCATACCTTCCGATGCAGGCGTAGCCGGAAGCCCGGGCATACGCATCATCTGACCTAATATTGGAATAATGAAACCAGCTCCGGTAGCATACTCAAATTCTCTGACATTCACTGAAAAGCCTTCTGGTCTGCCATGCAAAGATTCATTGTCACTCAGTGACTTCTGAGTTTTAGCCATACAAATTGGTAAATCGGCAAAACCGAGCCTTTCAATACGTTTCATCTGAAGCGTGGCCTTTTTAGTAAACTCTACATGGTCAGCACCATATATTTCTCTGGCTATCACTTCAATCTTTTCTTTGATTGGGCTATCCCATTCATAAAGCGGTTGAAAATTATTCTGGTAAGACTCAATGGTATCTATAACAGCTTCGGCAAGGTCAGTCATTCCTTCTCCACCAGAAGCCCATCCGTTGGCTACTACAGCATGAACTCCTTTTTCAGAACACTTTTTCTTGACCAGTTCTATTTCCTCATCAGTATCTGAAGGGAATGCATTAATAGCTACTACAGGGTTAAAGCCAAACTTCTGAAGATTTTCAATATGTTTAGCAAGGTTAGGAAAACCTGTGTTTATTCTATCCACACTCGGTGTATTGTACTCTTCTTTCTTAGCTCCGCCATGGTGTCTTAATGCCCTGATTGTAGCTACTAATACAACCGCTTTTGGCTTCAAGCCAGAAGAAGCACATTTGATATCAAAGAACTTTTCGGCTCCTAGATCAGCACCAAAACCAGCTTCTGTTACCACATAATCTGAAAGAGAAAGCCCCATTTTGGTAGCAATTACAGTATTAGTACCCTGAGCAATGTTTGCAAAAGGTCCTCCATGAATGATTGCAGGGTTACCCTCCAATGTCTGGACAAGATTTGGCTTAATAGCATCCTTAAGTAAGATAGCCATTGCATTTTCTGCTTTTAAGTCTCTGGCATATACAGGCTGCTTGTCGAAAGTATAACCTATAAAAATATTTCCCAGACGCTTTTTCAGGTCTGTAAAGCTTTCGGCCATACATAGGATAGCCATTACTTCTGACGCTGGTGTAATATTGAAACCGTCTTGTCTTGGAATACCGTTTGCTGTTCCTCCTAAACCAATTGTGATGTCTCGTAGAGAACGATCATTCATATCCATTACACGTTTCCATGCGATGGTTCGCGGGTCGATATTAAGATTGCGTGTTTTGCTCTGAATATTGTTATCAATCAGTGCCGAAAGTAAGTTGTTGGCTTTTTCTACGGCCGAAAAATCTCCCGTGAAGTGGAGGTTAATGTCTTCCATTGGAATTACCTGAGCATACCCACCTCCAGCGGCTCCTCCTTTAATTCCAAATACAGGTCCTAGCGAAGGTTCTCTCAATACAACCGTGGTTTTCTTACCAATTCGGTTAAGACCTTCCGACAAACCAATTGAAGTTGTGGTTTTTCCTTCTCCGGCAGGAGTGGGAGTCATAGCCGTTACCAGAATCAAATTGTTGTTGTCAATTTTACTCTGATCAAGTAGGCTCAAAGGAAGTTTCGCTTTGTGTTTTCCGTAGTGTTCCAGGTCATCAGAAGAAAGCGCTAGTTTGCTGGCAATTTCATTAATGTGTTTTATTTCTGCCGATTGAGCAATTTCTATATCTGAGAAGTTATGAGTCTTTTTTTCCATTCCGATTGATTTTCGAGCGGTGAAGTTAAAAGAATTGACGGTTTTTCAATGTCATGTTTTATAAACTCACATTTTCAAAATCAATAATTCGTTCAAAGATGGGAATTCAGTAATCATAATAGCTCAGTATAAATTCTTTAAAAGAAATGTAACCAAAACAATTCAAGACGAATCAAAGACATAAATGATTCAGGCTTGCTCGGTTAACATTAAGAATTGATCAATGAAAAACTCTAATGCAATCATATTGGGATTCGCTTTAATTGCAACAAGCATATACCTTTTGACAAGGGGCAGCATGGGCAAGGTATCCGATTTGTTTTTAATTGTTGCCAGTGTATCTGCCTTCTTGCTGAATGCAAGTATTGGGGTGAGAGCAATTAAAAAGAAAGAATGGAAGAGTTTTCTTGTATACAGTGGATTACCATTCGCTCTGATATATATGGTTGCTGTAGTACTCTATATACTTGCTAGTCTTGAGGCCTCTCCCGAATCCCCTTCATTAAAACTAGCTCATTTGTGGCACCCTTATGGGCATAAAAAGTCTTTAGGGATTTTCTTGGCTTATCTAGTGGGAGGAGCAACAGGGTTCTTATTCAGAAGTAAAAAAGCGCTTAAAATTTCTGCAGTGTCAATATTGGTGATAGGTGTGGTAGGGTTTGTTTATTTTTTTGTCGGTCCAACTAAAAATGGATTGAGCGGAGATAGTGATAGTTCATACGATTTTATTGAGGGTAAATTCATGTCAGTAGAAGAGTTAGTTGCATTGCCACAATTCAAAGATAAAAAGGTGTATCTGGATTTATGGTTTAGTAGTTGCGGACCATGTATCCAGGAGTTTAGAGATTACCTGCCTCAGTTAAAAGAGAAATTGCACGATTCTGGCATTGAATATTTATACCTGGCCAGAGAAACAAGCCATCCAAACAGCAAGACTATGTGGTTGCGTGCTATAAAAAAATACAAGCTGGAAGGCTGGCATTATTACATACCCAAATCAGATGAAAGTAGTATTTGGAAATCTATCATGGAAAATGCAAAACTAGACAATCAGGGATACTACCCATACAATTTAATAGCTGTAAACGGAAGAATCACTAACTATAAAGCATCACTTCCCAGCGAACTGGAAAACATTCTAAATGAAATCAATATTGAATAGCGCCTGACCATAGGTGAGATCATAAAGTTTTTTCTGTACGCTACTGATTAATAATCTGTTTCCTTTTCCATGCACCAGTTTTATACCATACAAAGGTGATAATAGCCGGAAGCACATAAGAAGCGGGGAACGACCACCAGATACCTAGGTAACTCATTGATTCCATGTTTGAAACAATCCAGGCAAATGGAAACTGGATTACCCAAATACCAATGATGGTAAAAATCATGGACGCAACGGTGTTTCCAGAACCCCTAAGTGTACCAACCAAGGCTAATTGAATACCCATAAAGCCAAATGATGGAGCTGTGATTTTGATAAAGGAAACACCCATGGCAACCACGTTGTCATCGGCATCCAGAAAAGCGCGAACAATAGGTTCAGCAAAGACAAAAAAGAGTACACCAATCAATGTTAAAGATGCAAAAGCAATGAATCCAGCATAATTAGAAGTTTTTTCAGCTCGATCCATTTTTCCTGCCCCAATGTTTTGCCCAACTAATGTGGCATTGGCCTTCATAAGCCCTAATGCAATGATTACCACAAAGCTTATTAAGCGAGCCCCAACTCCATAAGCAGCCAACACATCTGTTCCAAACTTAGCAGCAACTCCCGTTAATAAAGTTAATCCAAGTGCTCGTGCTGATATTTCCATAGAAGAGGGCATACCCAGATTGAAAGCCTTTTTAAGTAAGGGGAAATCAAACTTGAAATCCTGGAAAGTAAGTTTGAACTCTGTTTTTCCTGTAAACAAAATATAATATCCAATCAATGATGATAGTCCTAAAGTGGCTAGAGTGGAATAAGCTGCACCTGCCACTCCATATCCTGGTATTGGCCCCCATCCGTAGATAAAAAGAGGATCTAAGACAAAGTTTAAGCCCAGGCTTAAAGCGTTGATATACAGAGGGATTTTTACCTCCCCAATTCCTCTTAATAGGGACTGAAAAAGGATGAAACCAAAGTTAAATACCAGTCCAATGAATATGGTACGCTGAAATAGGTCGGCCTCATCAAAAATTTCCTGTTCTACTCCTAACCAATGAAGGATTTGCGGGGATAATTGATAAGCAATATAAGACAATACCAGAGACATCAAGAATACCATAACCACGGTTTGAGTAGCCACATGGTTGACCATTTTCAGGTTCTTTGCACCGGCATACTGGGCAACTAAAATGGTGCCTGCAAAAGCAAAACCTGAACTCAACGAAATCAACAAAAAGTTAACTGGATAGCTAATAGACACCGCAGCAACGGCATTTGCTCCCAAACGTCCTACCCAAAAAGCATCTACCAATTGATAGCCTGTTTGCAACAGATTTGCCCCAATAATAGGGAAGGAGAGCACTGCTAGTGCCTTCAGAATGCTACCTTCAGTAAGTGAGGTTTTGGCTTGCTTCATGGGTAGCAGCGAAAGTACTAAGTATCGAATGAAAGACAGTCTAAATATTTGATTGATGTCTTGATTACTTTGTTCTTTTAAGTTCATTATTGACCAGTGATACAGCGTGTCATTACTGTATACTATTCAATCAACAACTCCCTACCTCTTTTTAGGAAGATTAAACCAAGAAACTATGTTTGAAAACCCACTCCAGATTTAACAAATATCTGTTGGAGTTCTTCCTGAATAGGAAAGGGTTTTAAAGGAGGAACGTTGGCTCCTCCCGGGTTACCCAAAGGTACTTTGCCAACAAAAGATTTTATTCCACCGAAAATAAGTCTGGGGATTTGTCCAATGATTTCTTTCCTGTTCTTGATTCTGAAACCAAACTTCAGCATTTTCCAATGCACATAGGAGTGAGCATATGGGTATCGTTGTCCAAGAATATGAGCTCGTTCCAGATGATTCCAAGCAATTGCCAGTTGTCCATTGACAAAAGCCTGATGATAATTATTCAACTCAAGTTCATAAAAAGACTTAAGTCCTTTAGGTATTCTGGTATAGAGTTTCATTGAACTAGTTTTATACCACAATTTAAGTAAAGAATGTATTGACTGAAAGTCTTACTAGTTGATGTCTATAGTGGTGTACCAAAGCTCAAACTTACCTGTTCTGGCATCTGGCCATACAACATGGAATTTTCCATCCGATGTGGCAGTCAAGCCAAAGTAATCTCCGCCTAGTTCCCAGCGACTGGCAGGAGATATTACCTCACGGTTTACATGTGATACTTCAGATGCTATTCGTATTGGAGCAGAGAAAGTCTCTCCACCATCTTTGGATACAGCCATGTATGGAGCATAATATGAAGCACCTGTTTTTCCTTTACCATCCCTTTTGTCCAGCCAGGCCACCACAAGTGTGCCATCTCCGTTGATAGCTAAATGAGGAAACCATCGGGTTCTTTTATCTTTAGAAGGGACTTCAACTTGCGTTCGAATCCATTCATCTCCTTTATCCGGAGAGTAGGCAAATACAACTTCGTCCAGGTTCTTATTCATTGAAGCAACAAACAATCTGTCTTTAAATTTTTCAACCTGAGTGGATGTGAAAAAACTAGTTTTAAATGAAGCTTCTTCTGATACAAACTTGGGAGCAAGAAAGGTTTTGCCTTGATCATTGGACTTAATAGCCCAGACTCTACGAGCATTTAATCTTCCTTTTCTGGTTCTGAAACCTCCATCAGCCTTTCTTTGGTAATCGAAATAGGAAACAAATAAAGAGCCATCTGAAAGCACGGTGGAGGTTTCGTAATTGAGAGCCAAATTAGAAGGAATGTGAGTATTAATTACTTCAAACTTAGTTTCCTCTGGTGATGCTTTTGCAATGAGGATTGCTGACCTGGCTTTTTTGTCTTCATCTAAAGCGTAATATGTTGAGAGCAAGTAAACTGTTCCATCTGCGGCTACTGTTGTCCTAGGCGCATCGTGACTACCATTGTAATGCTGCGGAGTGTCTGACCAGGACTTACCCCCATCGGTTGAAGAGAAGATCAGCAATTGATCATCGCCATTATTGGAGACATTTGGATGGGTTCCAAGAGCAGTGAGAAAGATAGTGCCATCATTGGTAATACTTACCCATGGGTCTGAGCAAAAAGTACAAACCAGATCTTTTTGACTCCAGGTTACACCACCATCTTCAGACCTGAAAACACCTAGCGTTTTAGTCGGTATCATTCTATCATCAATATCTGATGTAAAGCTGGCCGCAATCAAGAGGTTAGGGTTTGAAGGGTGGGAGGCAAGTACTGGTTCCAGCCATACCAGATTGTTTTCGACTTTAGCTAATCGCCTGTCTTTGGTAATCTCAATTTCAGGACTTTGGGCACAAGTATTTATGCTTAAAAATACCGTGAGCGCAAGTGTTAGGTGTTGTTTGAATTGACCTTTCATTTTGAGTATCATGATTTTATAGTTTTAAACCTATGTAAAAATGAAAACTCTGGTTTATCAAAAATTGGTGAAATGGGACAACCTCTTAGCGAAAGGTCCAGAAGGTGTCTTCCATTCCTACGTGCTCAATGTTTTTAAAGAAATCTTTGGGATTGGTTCCGGTTAGCCTTTTAAAGTGGTTAATGAATTGTGACTGATCATAGTAGTCGTTTTCCAGCGCAAGTCCGGTTAATGATTCTTTGTTATTATGTATCAAGTAAGAGTTCAGTGATTTTCTGAACTGAACAATATCAATATAGTCTTTAACAGTGCAACCAAGATGTTTGTTGAAAAGCCTGAGGAGTGTTTTTCTGTTGACTAGTAAAGCGTCTGAAATATGCTTTACAGTGATTTTTTCAGAGGCATTGATGATCATTTTTACAGCTTTCTTTAAAGTAACTTCATCCAGGTTGTTGAATCTGGATGTAAAGAATTGATCAAGCAACTTTACCTTTTGTTCTATTGATTCGGTTTTGTAAATGGCCTGACATTGATCGATAAAGGGAGTTTCAAAGTAATTGAAAGACTTATCGATAGCGTCATTCGAGATTTGAGAAAGAGGCTCATTCAAAAAATGATTAATGCCAAGCTCGTTGAATACTACACCGATTTTATCAAATGGAGCAGCGATAAAGGCTTTTCTAAAATGTTTTTGAACACCAGAATAGATAAAGATGAAACCCTTATCGACACTTGGGCTTACCGAAGAATAATTTTCGCCATACTCAACTTGAGCGCCTTTGTAAATGGTTAGTGCATTTTTAATACCAGGGTAGTATATGAAGCTTTTCTGTAGAGAATCGTCCAGTGACCTGTGGAAGTAGTAATACGATATGTAGGGAGTAAGTAAAGGGTCTTTGGGTTTCTTAGTGATAAACTCCTCACGTTTCATAATTGTACTCAATCCAATTGTTTAAAGGTTAGATTCTTTGAATTGCAGACTAATCTGTAATACTGAATTCAAGCATACAACATAGTAAATCTTAAGCAATCATTGATTTGCTTTATAAGTAGCATTACCAAATTTGAAGTACTGACCATCGTTCAATACGAAATCTTCAACCGTTATTTCATTAGTGTTTTTTACATAATGATATACAGTCTTTCCTTTTTCTGTTTGATCATCTCCCCAAAGAATAACTAACTCACTTTCATTTACAGAACCTTTTAGGGGAAAGGTTACACCTCTGTTGTCAAACCAGTGGCCAACTACTTCGCCATTCACGATTTTATAAAAAGCAGTTGCTTTGAAAACTACACTTTGATTATCTCCCGACTTTTGTTCGTTTTGAAACTCCAGCTTAACAAACTGACTGTTTAGCACCTTTTGCCAGTTCATTGTGAATTTGGCCTCTTTACCCATTAATGTGCCAGTGCCTGACCAGTTGTTGTTAACAAGTGCTGCTATAATGGCCAGCTCTTCTTGTCTGTTATTTTGATGCTCACTTTGAGCATTTAGAGATAGCGTAGTAATGATTAAAAAGAGAGTTGCAAGGTGCTTTTTCATATCAAGTAGTTTAAGCTTAGTTAGCTGATACTACAATATAACGTGTTGTATTGATAGGAGGGGACAAGGGCTTGAAGTTTGGGTTTTACGATATGTATATGATGTCGTTGCCATCCCGAAGGGCGGCAACGCACTATATACCTTGTTGGCATTTCGTATTTTATTTTTTTCGTTTATAGTGTCTTTGCGATATCTGATTTAGAAATGTTTTTGTTCCAATCAGTTCGAAATTCAGTTCTTTTGGTAACTCTCCAAATAGAGAAGAACCACCACCTAATAAAATCGGAATAGTTGTAAGAACTATTTCATCAATCAAGTCTTCTCTTAAAAAACTTCTGATAGTTGTTCCTCCATCAATGTATAATCTTTCATATCCTTTTCCGTGAATTCCAGCCAAAACTTCCGTTAGATTCCCGTTTACTAAAAAGGCTTTGCCTTTATGAGATTCAGGTATTTCTTTCAGTTTGTTGCTCAATACAAAAACAGGCTTGTTATAAGGCCAAGGAACATCAAATCCAATTACAGTCTCGAAAGTTGTACGTCCCATAAGAAGTGCATCAACTCCGTTGGTGAATTCTACATATCCCATATCATTATTGTCAGGATTTGGAATAGAATGCAACCAATCAATTCCACCATTTTTGTCAGCTATAAAGCCATCTAAACTAGTCGCGATAAATACTTTATTCATAATAATCCATTTTAATATTCAAGCGCAAAGTTCGCGGAATTGGCAGTTCTAAAATTGTACAAAATTTACCTTACAGCATGTTGAAGATGTTTTTTCGGACTATAACCACAATACTTCTTGAAATTTCTTATAAAATGAGATTGGTCATAAAATCCTGATTCTAATGCAATATCAGTTAGCTTCATTGAATTGTTATTCTGAATGAGCTTTATAGATTGATTAATTTTTTTAAGCTTTAGATATTCATTAGGTGTTATTTGGTAATGTCTCTTAAATTTTTGGATGAAGCTTTTTTGAGAAATCGAAACGGATAGATTGAAGTCCTTCATTAATCCATTTGATATCTCGTTGGTAGAGGTAAAATGCTCGAATTTTATTAAGTCAGAATCTATTTGAGCTTTATGAAATAAACCTAAAAGATTTGATTCTAGCTTCTCAAAATCTGGTGTACTAGAATCAAATATTGATTCGTAGATTATTTCGGAAGTATATTCCATTTTTTTTGTTCCAAATGTATCTAGTAGAATTCCAAAACAAAATGGTTTTAAAATTAATCCGACACTCATGTATTTTCCAGATATTGTTGTTTGAAACGGTCTGGTTTTAAGACCTGATAGTATCTTCGTATCTGATTTATTGGTAATATTTTCGATATTCTGTCCAGCAACATGAAAAGTATCTCCAAAATTGAAAATCAATTCTGTAAACATTGCTGCATAATGACTAGATGTAATATCTAAACTAGAAGCTTGCCCAACCCAAATAGTATCAACATATTGGTTAAGGGGTGAATTTGGGCGATACGTTTTTTCAGAAATCAAGCCTTGGTTTTTAGATCATTTATATGAATGCCAACTCGTTTATATGTGGAATTTGTCCAAAAGTTCCGCAATAACCAATAATAAAATGTAAGTAGTTTTAGTCTCTTAGTTGCAAGAGGAAGAACATCAACAACGACTACTAAAAATAACAAGAGATTGTCTCAAAAGTTTTATGGTCATTCCCAACTTGATCCGAAATTTCGGATGGGAATCCCCTTTAAAGAACAGTATAGCCTTTATGAGATTCCCGATTTCTTGGGAATGATGGCGCTTTTAGACTTTTAATACAGCCTTTTTCATTTGCTCATAAGAACAAGGAGATTCTTTCGCCTTGCTCAGAATGACGGGGCGATTATTTAAAAGCAGGAATTCCTGTAATCTCAGCCCCTAAAATCAATAGGTGGATATCATGAGTTCCTTCATAAGTAACTACCGATTCCAGGTTCGCCATGTGGCGCATCATTGGGTACTCACCAGTGATTCCCATTCCACCATGCATTTGTCTGGCTTCTCTGGCAATATTCAATGCCACTTCTACAGCATTACGCTTAGCCATAGAAATCTGCGGAGTAGTCTGCTTGCCTTCATTAAATAGTTGCCCTAAACGCAGGTTCAACAACTGAGCCTTGGTAATCTCAGTTAACATTTCAGATAGTTTCTTTTGTTGTAGCTGGAAAGCACCAATAGGCTTGTCAAACTGGATTCTTTCAGCACAATATCTTCTGGCAGATTCGTAGCAATCCATAGCCGCACCAATAGCTCCCCATGCAATTCCATAACGAGCAGAGTCCAGACACATCATAGGGGCGCCCAAACCGCTTTTACCAGGAAGCAGGTTTTCTTTAGGCACCTTAACATTGTCAAATACTAACTCACCAGTTGCACTTGCTCTTAAAGACCATTTTCCGTGTGTTTCAGGAGTAGAAAAGCCTTCCATGCCTCTTTCTACAATCAGTCCGTGAATTCTTCCTGTTTCATCTTTAGCCCAAACTACGGCAACATCGGCATGAGGCGAATTAGAAATCCACATTTTGGCACCATTCAGCAGGTAATGGTCACCCATGTCTTTAAAGTTGGTCGTCATTCCAGATGGGTTAGAACCATGATCAGGCTCAGTAAGCCCAAAACAACCCAACCATTCACCTGAAGCTAGTTTTGGTAAGTATTTCTTTCTTTGTTCTTCACTACCAAACTTATAGATAGGGTACATTACCAAAGAACCTTGAACCGAAGCAGTAGAACGCATACCTGAATCGCCACGTTCGATTTCTTGCATAATAAGTCCGTAAGAAATGTAATCCATACCTCCACAGCCGTACTCAGTTGGTAACTGAGGACCAAAGGCACCGATTTCTCCGAATTTCTTTACCATTTCGTAAGGGAAATGCGCGTTTTCCGCCCAGCTTTCGATGTACGGAGAGATTTCTCTTTTTACAAAATCGCGAACTGCCGTTCTTACCATAATGTGCTCTTCGGTAAGTAAATCATCCATACCATAGAAGTCTGGATGCTCGAAAAGGTCTTGCTTTGCAGATTTTTGGATTTTTGATGAAGAATCTGTGCTCATAAGGGTTTGTTTTCTGAATTAAATGTGGTCAATTTGGGAGCCACTTTTTAACGTATGCAAACGTATGAACAACTCTGAAATCGACCAAGACATAATTGATCGAATTAAGAAACTGGAAGAGAAATATGCTGCCATGGGGCAGGATATGTCTTCTTATCTGGATGGCCTGCTATATGCCGACTATCTGAAATACTGGGATTACATCAATCTTGATTCCTTACTTGGGCTTCAGCAGCCCAAAACGGACTTTCCTGATGAGATGATCTTTATCATTTATCATCAGATCACAGAGCTGTACTTTAAAATGGCGCTGTGGGAAATGAAACAAATACAAGCGCATAAGCATCCTGATGCCAATTTTTTTACTGAACGCTTAAAGAGAATCAATAATTATTTTGAGCATTTGTGCCACTCTTTCGTCATTATGACGGATGGTATGGAACGCGAACAGTTCCTGAAATTCAGAATGTCTTTGTTACCATCCTCTGGTTTTCAGTCTGGTCAGTATAGAATGATTGAAATTGGTGCCACGGACTTGATTAATCTTGTGAACAAGACCAAGAGGGATGAATTCGATGATTATTCTTCTATAGATCAGTTATATGATGCGATTTATTGGAAAACAGGAGCTACGGAGCTTAAATCTGGTAAAAAGACATTGACGCTTGAACAGTTTGAAGAAAAGTACTCTAAAGGTTTTGTTCAATTAGCGGAAGAGACCAAATCCACCAATTTTTATCAGTTGTACCTGAAACATTATCAAGGCAAAAAAGGAAGTGAGGCTTTAAAGGAAGAACTGAGGCGTTTCGATTTATTAGCTAATGTAGATTGGCCATTGGCACATTACAGGTCTGCGGTTCGTTATCTGCAAAGGGACCCAATTGATATTGCTGCAACAGGAGGTACCAATTGGCAGAAGTATTTACCGCCTCGTTTTCAGGGGATTATCTTCTTTCCACAGTTATGGACTGAAGAAGAACAAAAAGAATGGGGGAAGCACTGGGTGCTGAAGCAATTAGCTCAGTGAGTAGGGAGTTGGTGATTAGAATTTCTTTATTCATTAAATGGTGAAAAGCAACGAAGAATTGATAATGAATAGTTGATAATAGGTCTTGAAACTTGATTTTTCACCCATTCACCAGAAAAAGCTATGCAGAAAACGATACGAACAACTTTAAGCCCTGAACAGGCTTACAGTGATGATCTTTTTAAGGAGATTATCCTTAAAAGAGCGGGGGTTCAATCCCCAGACGCTGTGGTGAGGGCTACAAAGCGTTCTATTGATGCACGTTCCAGAAAAGTTAAGATCAATGTTGAGGCGGTGGTTTCTGATGGGCAAGGCTTGCCACCATTGGTTACTTATAGTAGAGATTATCCTAACGTTTCGAATGCTGATCCTGTCATTATCGTGGGGTTCGGGCCTGCTGGAATGTTTGCCGCACTGCGTTGTATAGAATTAGGATATAAGCCTATTGTTATAGAACGCGGAAGCGATGTGCAAAAGAGAAGACGAGACCTTGCTGCAATCAATAAAGAGCACAAGGTAAACCCAGAGTCTAATTATTGCTTTGGCGAAGGAGGAGCAGGTACATATTCAGACGGTAAGCTTTATACACGTTCTAAGAAAAGAGGCGACATTCAGAAGTCTCTTGAAATATTGGTGGCTCATGGAGCACCAGAAGATATTCTTGTGGACGCTCACCCGCATATAGGAACGAATAAGTTGCCAAAAGTGGTCCAGGAGATCAGAGAGTCAATCTTAGATGCTGGTGGAGAAATACACTTTGATACAAAGGTTTCGGATTTTATCCTGAATGATGGTGAAATGACAGGGGTTGTTTTAGAAGGTGGTACTAAAGTGGAAGGACTTGGGGTGATTTTGGCTACTGGACATTCGGCACGGGATATTTTTAGTTTGCTAGATAAAAAGGATGTCCTTATTGAAGCTAAGCCATTTGCATTGGGTATCCGAATTGAGCACCCACAACAACTGATAGATAAGATTCAGTATCACTGTGAAGTGGACAGAGGGCCATGGCTTCCAGCATCTTCTTATGCATTGGTTCATCAGACTCATTATCAGGGTAAACAACGCGGTGTTTTTAGCTTTTGCATGTGTCCTGGTGGTTTTATTGTACCATCCGCAACAGCTCCCGGTGAAGTGGTTGTCAATGGGATGAGCCCTTCTAGAAGAGACTCCCGTTTTGCTAATTCTGGTATTGTTACCTCCATTGAATTAGAGGATTTAGAAGGTTATCAGCAATATGGAGCTTTGGCTGGCCTCAAATTCCAGAAAGAGGTAGAACAGAGGGCTTGTGCAATAGCAGGAGGAACTCAGGCAGCTCCAGCCCAGAAAATGTCAGACTATATTAATGGTCATGTCTCCAATAAGTTAAATGAAACTTCATACCAGCCTGGTTTGGTTTCAGTAGACATGGGGGAAGTACTTCCGGAAGCTGTTCATGAACGTATGAAAACGGCTTTAAGGGCTTTTGGGAAGAAAATGAAGGGTTACCTGACTAATGAGGCTCAGATAGTAGGAGTGGAAAGCAGGACTTCTTCTCCAGTTCGAATACCAAGAGATAAAGAGTCCTGTGAGCATGTTCAAATTAAACGGCTTTATCCCTGTGGTGAAGGAGCAGGATATGCTGGAGGAATTTTATCAGCAGCAATGGACGGAGAAAAGTGTGCTGATCGCCTGATTACTGCCTATGGAAAAAGAACTATTAGGAATTAGGAATTAGGAATTAGGAATTAGGAATTAGGAATTACTTCTTTCTAAACAGAGACTAATGAGGACTGGGTGCTTGTGTAAAAAGAGACACACTAAATAAAATTCGGTTTTCTCAGATTTTAAGAACCTTAAGACTAGGAGTGAGTTTGCTTTAAACGTCTCACGTCTAGTATGTCCCTTCACGCATCATCTTAATAGCTTCAAAAAAACTGTCTAGAATCTCCAGCTCTTCTTCTCCCTTGGCAAGCGATTTCGCTTTTTGAAGAAAAGAATCCGCTCTTTTATAATCTCCCATTAAGCCTTTGGTATACCCCATAATAGAGTTTAGTTCGAAACTCTTATCATCAATATCAAGTGCAACATCCAGTAGAGTAGAAGAGAATTTGAACATTTCTTCACTCGGGTAATTTTCTATGATATCATAGGTAGTAGAAAGTGCAAAATCAGGCTTGTCTTCACGTGCCAGGTGATTGTTCATGTAAGTATTCACTTCCATTTTATATTTATCAAGCTCACCTCTTTGTCCATAGTACAATGCTTTAGTGGTATACTTTGCTTGTGGTAATTGATCAAAATCAATAAATTCTTTCAGCACGTGACTCACTAATTTTTGCAATAGCGCCTCATCTCCATACTTAATGGCTAGCGTTAGGTTGTCATTGTATACAGCGGCCATGTAATCATTGAACTCATTTTGTCCATGAGTTTCGATTAACAGCGATTTGTTGTTTAGAATATGCTGAAAGGGAGCGCCATTCAAATGATTCTGATATCTTGATAAGAGCCAGAAGGTTTCTAAATTCAAATAATCATCACTGTTCAATTGATTAATATATTCTTCAGCTATTTCGTTGGCCCTGTTTTGATCATTCAGTTCTAGAATCGCAATCAGCTCTAGTTTCTCTTCCTTTGAGATGGTCTTTGACTCATAACTGGCTTCCAGTATCGGAAGTCTTGTCTTCATGTTTTCAACCCCATTGCCATAAGCCATTAATGCAGGTGCTGGTACAAACCCATCAATTCTTTGAAATACCTGTTGATTTTCAGTTAAGAAAAGCAATGCTGGATAACCAGATACATTCAGCCGCTTTGATTTTGGATATCCGAATTCTGTTTCAGCATCGAACTTCACATTGATAAAATGTTCGGAAAAGTACTCGATTACTTCAGGAGAAGTATATACTTCATTATCCAGTTGATGGCAATAGGTACACCAGTCTGTATATACATCGACAAAAACGAACTTATTCTCTTTGCTTGCCTTTTCGAATACAGCTAACCAATCTTCTTCATTCGCTACTTCAATAAATGGCAATTGCTGTATATTGCCAGCCAATAAGTAGCTATTAACAAATAAGAGCAAACCAATAAGTTGAACTTTCATACCTTCTCCGAATGTTTATTCCCCAACGCCATTTTGTGGTATTGATTATAAGTACACGCAAAAATAGCCATAAATAGTTCCACAGGTAGTTAAATTAAGTTAATGGGAAAGACTGTGATTATAGGTAGCGTACCAAAACCATACAGATACGCATATCAGGCAGCTACAATGTTAGAAGAAAGAGGGGTTGAATTTATTCCTTTAGGTATTCAAGAAGGAGAAGTATTAGGAGAACCTATCTTGAATGTTTATGACTACCCCGAGATTGACAATGTGAATACACTTACCCTCTACATAAATCCCAGTCGTCAGAAAGAGTGGTATGACTACATGATTTCACTTAGCCCCAAGCGTATAATTTTCAATCCTGGTACTGAGAATCAGGAGTTTAAATTACTGGCAGAAAAGCAGGGAATTGAGTGTATAGAAGCCTGTACATTAGTAATGCTTTCAACGGGCGTTTACTAAGCTTTTTTTGCTTATATTCGTGCTTTATTTTCGGGCAGTCTGCACCCACCTTTTTTCAAAGCATTTGATGACAGATAACTGCCCTTTAAAATTTTGTTTTTGAAAGATTTATGAGCGAAGAAAAAGCTAATCAGAACAAGGATTATTCAGCAGGTAACATTACGGTATTAGAAGGCTTAGAAGCGGTTAGAAAGCGTCCTGCTATGTATATCGGTGATGTGGGTATAAAAGGCCTTCACCACATGATTTGGGAAGTGGTAGATAACTCCATTGATGAAGCACTTGCCGGCCATTGTGATACTATTTCTGTAACAATAGAAACTGATAATTCAATTACAGTTCAGGATAACGGTAGAGGGATTCCTACTGGTATGCACCCTAAAGAAAAACGTTCGGCACTCGAGGTGGTAATGACAGTACTTCATGCTGGAGGTAAATTCGATAAGGATACTTATAAGGTTTCAGGTGGACTGCACGGTGTTGGTGTATCCTGTGTGAATGCACTTTCTTCTATGCTGGAGGTAACCGTTCATCGCGAAGGAAAAGAGTTTAAGCAAGAGTATTCCAGAGGTATTCCTAAATATGATGTAAAGGAAACTGGTAAAGCAACATCTACTGGTACAAGAGTACACTTCTTACCAGATACAGATATATTCACAGTTAGTGAGTACAAGTACGAAACTGTAGCTTCCCGCCTTAGAGAGTTAGCTTATTTGAATTCAGGTATTACTATCAACCTTGAAGACAAAAGAGAAAAGGATGATGATGGTGAGTTCAAGTCAGACACATTTCATTCTGAAGGGGGACTAACCGAGTTTGTAGAATATCTGGATGAAACGCGAGAGAACCTCATTGAAATACCAATTTATATTGAGGGTGAAAAAAATGGTGTGCCTGTCCAGGTAGCAATGACTTATAACACTTCTTATTCTGAAAATGTAGTAAGTTATGTGAACAATATTAATACGATTGAAGGTGGAACACATGTTTCTGGTTTTAGAAGGGCTCTTACAAGAACGTTGAAATCTTATGCCGATAAATCGGGCCTGCTGGATAAAGTAAAGATCGAAATCAGTGGAGATGATTTTCGTGAAGGTTTAACTGCAGTAATTTCAGTAAAAGTAGCCGAGCCTCAATTTGAAGGTCAGACTAAAACAAAACTGGGTAACTCAGATGTGACCGGAGCAGTGGAGACATCGGTGGGAGAAACATTGGGTATTTATCTGGAGGAAAACCCCAAGAGTGCAAAACAAATAGTTTCAAAGGTGATTTTGGCGGCTCAGGCCAGACATGCGGCAAGAAAGGCACGTGAAATGGTACAGCGCAAAAATGTGCTTTCTGGCACCGGGTTACCAGGTAAACTTGCCGATTGCTCAGAGAAAGACCCTTCGCTGTGTGAAATTTATCTGGTTGAGGGAGATTCTGCTGGTGGATCAGCTAAACAAGGCAGAGACCGAAACTTTCAGGCAATTCTTCCTTTAAGAGGTAAAATATTAAATGTTGAGAAAGCTCAGGAGCATAAGATTTACGACAATGATGAGATCAAAAATATGATCACAGCATTGGGAGTGTCTTTTGGTACAGAAGAAGATGAAAAAGCGCTCAATATGGAAAAACTTCGTTATCATAAGATCATCATCATGACGGATGCTGATATTGATGGTAGTCATATTCGTACACTAATTCTGACTTTCTTCTTCAGGTATATGAAACCGTTGATTGATGCAGGTTATATCTATATTGCCTTGCCACCATTGTACCTGCTTAAAAAAGGAAAGGACCAACGTTATTGTTGGGATGAAGCTCAACGAGCTATTCTGACTAGAGAAATGGCAGGAGAGGGTAAAGAGGACTCAGTGAATGTTCAACGTTACAAGGGTCTTGGAGAAATGAACCCTGAGCAACTTTGGGAAACAACGATGGCTCCTTCGAACAGAAGTTTGAAGCAAGTGACTATAGAATCAGCAGCTGAGGCTGATCATTTGTTCTCAGTTTTAATGGGAGATGAAGTAGCCCCTAGAAGAGAGTTCATAGAGAAAAATGCCAAGTACGCCAAGGTAGATGTTTAATCTGCTAAGGAATGATTTTGATACAAAAGAGGCTTTGTGCCTCTTTTTTTATGTCTTTAGCTTAAGTAACGTATCAGGTATGTGTTTCTCATAAAGCATTTGCATGATGCCGTCCTTTAAACCAACATCTGGCACTAGTATTTTATCGGCCCCTGCAGCTTTCATTGCTTCAATGTATATTCTGCCTGCAGGAACTATAACATCAGCTCTATCTGGGTTTAACCGAAGCTTGTTCACTTTTTCCTCCGTTGACAAGGATATTAAATATTGATAAGTGGCTTCAAGGTTTTCAAGGTTGCCAATATT
The DNA here is from genome assembly GCA_947493005.1 of uncultured Roseivirga sp. Classification (GTDB taxonomy): domain Bacteria; phylum Bacteroidota; class Bacteroidia; order Cytophagales; family Cyclobacteriaceae; genus Roseivirga. The sequence continues at coordinate 356,866 of CANLOY010000003.1, read as the reverse complement.
ACTTTTGGAAGTCTTTTTACCTAGATCATATAGCTTCTGAATATTTCCTCCTGTACCAATTGCTTTGATGTTAGTGTAATTGCCTGCAAGGTGGGATTTAATCCATTCCGACATTTGTTCTATTTCAAATGTAGCAGATGACTGTTCTATTGACCTTACAGAACCTAACCTAAACGACTTGGATTTTACGTTTTTGTTCCTATCAATAATGTTTAGTTCAGTACTTCCTCCTCCAACATCAATGTGCAGGTAAGTACTCCGATCAAGGCCTTTCAGTACAATGTTGTTAATAAACTTAGCCTCTTCTTGCCCATTAATAATGTGGATGTCGAGATCTAACAATTGCTTAACCTTCTTAACTATAACCCTTCCATTTTCTGATTCACGCATGGCCGAAGTAGCACATGCATAATAGTCATCTACCTCATATAAGTCGATCAGTAATTTAAAAGCATTCATTAACCTGAAGAAGCGATCCTCCTTATCAGATCCTATTTTCTTTAGCCTAAAAACATCATTTCCAAGCCTCAAAGGAAATCGAATGTACTCTAGTTTTTTGAATGACAAACGGCCATCATATTCAATCACATTGGTGACCTGAAAACGAATGGCATTTGAACCGATATCTATTACTGCAAGCTTCAATAGATGGAGTTTTGTCCAATTTATGATTTTGAAAAAAGATATGATAATCTGTCGGTCAGAACTTTTAATGCAAAGAAATATCTGCAATGTTTGATGGAGCATACAGATAATATTCTTTTATTTGCAACGCTTATCAAGAAAGACGGAGGGACTAGGCCCCAAGATGTCTTAGCAACCTGGGTAATACCTGGTGCTAATTCCTAGCCTCAAGCCATTGAGGGAAAGATGACGGTTTTACTCCATACTTTCTAAATAGGCCATAATGAAAAAAAGATGGCAATTAAAATTGAAGAAGTTCTTCAGAACAGAATTCTTGTACTGGATGGTGCAATGGGTACAATGATCCAAAGGCATTCACTTGAAGAAGAAGATTTTAGAGGAAAAAGGTTTAAGAATCATACACACCCTGTGAAGGGTAATAATGACTTACTATCCATAACCCGTCCTGATATTATAAAAGAAATTCATGCACTTTATTATGCTGCTGGTGCTGATATTGCGGAGACCAATACTTTTAGTGGAACAACCATTGCTCAGGCAGATTACCAGCTAGAAGATGCAGTTTATGATATTAACTATCAGTCAGCGAAAATAGCTAGAGAAGTAGCGGATGAATTTACAGCAAAAGAACCAGATAAGCCCCGGTTTGTTGCAGGTTCAATGGGGCCAACGAATAGGACAGCCTCTCTATCTCCAGATGTTAATGATCCTGGCTTTAGGGCTGTCACCTTTAATGAGCTTGTGATTGCTTATAAACAGCAGGCTGAAGCATTATTGGATGGAGGAGCAGATATCCTTTTAGTAGAAACGGTTTTTGATACATTGAATGCGAAAGCAGCCATTTTTGCCATTGAAGAAGTGTTTGAAGAGAAGGGTAAGAAATGGCCAGTAATGGTTTCTGGAACAATAACAGATGCAAGTGGAAGAACATTGTCAGGTCAAACTACTGAAGCATTTTTGGTATCTCTTTCTCATATTCCTCTTCTGAGTATTGGCTTGAACTGTGCTTTAGGAGCTGAGCAATTAAGGCCTTATTTACAGACCTTATCGAATAAGGCACCTTTTAATGTTAGTGCACACCCTAATGCTGGATTGCCAAATGAGTTTGGTGAATACGATCAGTCACCAGAGGAAATGGCCGAATTAATAGATGGTTTTATGCAGGATAACTTCTTGAATATAGTAGGAGGTTGTTGTGGAACCACACCTGATCATATAAGAATGATTGCTGAAGTAGCTGCTAAACATCAGCCCAGAGTGATATTTAGTCAATCGTCAACTGTTAGTAGTCAATAGTAAGAAAGGCATCATGGCGTTCAAATTTGAGAGTCTTAAGGTATGGCAAAGAGCAATTGACCTCTCAGGTGACATAAACGAATTGACTAAGAAATTCCCTAAAGAGGAGCTTTATGTTCTGACATCGCAAATCAAAAGAGCCACGGATTCTATAGCATTGAATATTGCAGAAGGTAGTACTGGACAGTCTAATAAAGAGTTTGGAAGATTTCTGGGAATTGGATTGAGGTCTGCAATTGAAGTTGTCTCGTGTCTTTATTTGGTAAAGAAAAGGGAGTTGATTAATGAAAAAGAGTTTTCCACCTTTTATAATGAGCTTACAGAAATCGTTAAAATGATCCAAGCTTTAAGAAATAGTTTGAAATAATCCATTGACTATCAACCCTGGTCAATAGACATGTTTATAATGAATAAGGAAAGAATTACACTTAAGTTGTCAGGCCTAGAGCCATTGATTGTTACTCCTGAATCAAACTTTGTTAATGTTGGTGAGAGAACCAATGTAACAGGTTCATTGCGTTTCGCCAGACTTATCAAAGAGGATAAGTATGATGAAGCCCTTATGGTCGCTAGAAATCAAGTTGAGGGAGGGGCTCAAATCCTTGATGTAAATATGGATGAAGGAATGCTTGATGGAAAAGAAGCCATGGTAAGGTTTCTAAACCTAATTGCAGCAGAGCCTGATATTGCCAGAATCCCAATCATGATTGATTCATCTAAGTGGGAGATAATTGAAGCAGGACTTCAATGTATTCAAGGTAAAGGAGTTGTAAACTCCATTTCTTTGAAAGAGGGAGAGGAGAAATTTATAGAACAGGCTAAAAAAGTCAAAAGATATGGCGCGGCAGTAATTGTCATGGCTTTTGATGAAGAAGGGCAAGCAGATAGCTATGAACGTAGAATAGAAATTTGTGAGCGCTCTTACAGAGTATTGATTGACCAGGTAAATTTTCCTAAAGAAGATATAATTTTCGATCCAAATATTTTCCCTGTTGCTACAGGAATTGAAGAACATAATAACAATGCTTTGGATTTTTTCAGAGCTACCAGATGGATACGAGAAAATCTACCGGGAGCTCATGTAAGCGGAGGGGTTTCAAATGTATCATTCTCTTTCAGGGGGAACAACCCCGTGAGAGAGGCAATGCACTCAGCATTTCTATATCATGCCATCAAAGAAGGTATGGACATGGGGATAGTTAATCCAACTATGCTGGAAGTCTATGATGATATCCCAAAAGACCTTTTAGAACGAGTAGAGGATGTTTTGCTCAATAGAAGAGATGATGCTACTGAAAGACTCTTAGAGTTTGCAGAAACGGTTAAAGGAGAAGGCAAAAAGCAGGTTAAGGATGATGCATGGAGAAAGGAGTCAGTTGAAAAAAGACTTGAGCACGCGCTGGTCAAAGGTATCGTTGACTATATAGATGAAGATACAGAAGAAGCACGCCAGCAGCATGAAAGGCCGCTTCATGTAATAGAAGGGCCTCTAATGGATGGAATGAATGTAGTGGGTGATCTATTTGGTAGTGGTAAAATGTTCTTACCACAAGTGGTAAAAAGTGCTAGGGTAATGAAGAAGGCCGTGGCATATCTATTACCATATCTTGAAGCAGAAAAGGCCGCCAATGCCGATACATCATCAGCCTCTAAAATCCTATTGGCAACCGTAAAAGGAGATGTGCATGATATCGGGAAGAACATTGTGGGAGTGGTGCTCGCCTGTAACAACTATGATATTGTAGATATGGGGGTAATGGTTCCAGCAGATAAAATACTGGACAAAGCTATAGAGGAAGGTGTTGATGCGATAGGGCTCAGTGGCTTAATTACTCCATCTTTAGACGAAATGGTTACAGTGGCTAAGGAAATGGAACGGAGGAAAATGAATATTCCTTTACTTATTGGTGGTGCAACTACTTCCAGAATTCACACTGCGGTTAAAATCGATCCTGTTTACTCAGGCTCCATAGTTCATGTTTTGGATGCCTCTAAAAGTGTGCCTGTTGCTGGTGAACTAATTAATAAAGATACTTATCAAGGAATTTTTTCCAGAACAAAAGATGAGTATGCTAAACTGCGCGAGGATCACGCAAATAGGAAACAAGTCAAGAATTATATCTCTTATCAGGCCGCTCTTGAAAATAAGACTCAAGTTAATTGGGCTGATAAAGAAATGGTATCTCCAGCTATCTTGGGGAATAAAGTATTTAATGACTATACCCTTGAAGAAATAAGAGAATATATTGACTGGACACCTTTCTTCAACACATGGATGCTTAAAGGGAAGTATCCGGCTATTTTTGAGAATGAAGTCGTTGGCGAAGAAGCTAAAAAACTCTTCGATGATGCTCAAGTCATGCTGGACAAGGTAATAGATCAAAAACTACTATATGCCAATGGTGTAATAGGGTTATACCCGGCTAATGCTGTTGGAGATGATATTGAAGTCTATGCTGACGAGTCAAGAAGTGAGATAAAAAAGGTATTTCATTTTCTTAGACAACAAGGTAAAAAGGGGAGCGGGCTTCCAAATCTTTCACTAGCCGATTTTATAGCACCAAAGGAATCGGGTAAAAAGGATTATATCGGCTGTTTTGCAGTGACTGCTGGTGTTGGAATTGAAGGGATCATTGAACAATATGAGAAAGATCATGATGATTATAATAGCATTATGATCAAAGCAGTTGCCGATCGTTTGGCAGAGGCGTTTGCAGAGCTTATGCATGCTAAAATCAGGAAAGAGCTTTGGGCATATTCTAAAGATGAGGCGTTGGACAACGAATCTCTGATTAGAGAAAAATATCAAGGTATTAGACCGGCTCCAGGCTACCCGGCATGTCCTGATCATACAGAGAAGCAAATACTTTTTGATCTGCTTGAGGTCGAAAGAAATACAGGGATCAGTCTTACAGAATCCTGTGCTATGTATCCAGCGTCATCTGTTTCAGGGTTCTATTTTATGCACCCGGAATCAAAATATTTCGGACTTGGTAAGATTGAAAAAGATCAGGTATTGGACTATGCCGAAAGAAAGGAAATGTCGGTTGAAGAAATAGAGAAATGGCTTGCACCAAACCTTTCATATGATGTTTAAAACTTACCTAATAACTATTAACCTATTCACCCTAAGAAAATGAAAGTCACAGAACATATAAAAAAGGCCAAGGGGAAAACACTCTTCAGCTTTGAAATATTGCCACCAGTTAAAGGGGAGAGTGTACAAAATATCTTCGATGCAATAGACCCATTAATGGAGTTTAAGCCTCCATTTATAGATGTTACATATCATAGGGAAGAGTATGTTTATAAGAAGAGAGAGAATGGGTTGTTAGAGAAGGTTTCTACAAGAAAACGGCCCGGAACTGTTGGTATATGTGCGGCAATAATAAATAAATATGGAGTAGATGCAGTTCCTCATATTATTTGTGGAGGTTTCAGTAAGGAAGAAACCGAGAATGCATTAATTGACCTTGATTTCTTGGGGATTGATAATGTACTGGTACTCCGAGGTGACGCAATTAGATCAGAAGGCAGGTTTGAGGCTGATCCTCAAGGACACTCTTACGCCAGTGAGCTTTTAGGGCAAGTACTGGATTTAAACAATGGTGAATACCTTCATGAGGAAGTAAAACGGAATAAGACTAATTTTTGCATTGGGGTAGCGGGATATCCAGAGAAACATTTTGAGGCACCAAGTCTAAAATCTGATTTGAAATACCTGAAAATGAAAGTTGATATGGGAGCCGATTATATTGTTACCCAGATGTTCTTTGATAATCAGAAGTATTTTGACTTTGTTGATAAATGCCGGGCAAATGGAATAGATGTGCCGATTATACCGGGATTGAAGCCTATTACAACGCTGAAACAAATGAATGTGCTACCGAGCATTTTTCATGTAGATCTGCCAGATGACCTTGTAGATGCATTAGAAGGTTGTAAGGATAACAAGGCTGCACGTGAAGTAGGAGTAGAGTGGGCGATTCAACAATCTAAAGAATTGAAAGAAGCCGGTGTACCTTGCTTACATTATTACACTATGAGCAAATCAAGTGTAACTAAGCGAATAGCAGAAACTCTTTTTTAATATAATGTAATAATAAGAAGAGGAGAGCTGAAAGGCTCTCCTCTTTTGTTTAATTGAAGTGCTAACTTTTAATCTTCGATCAGGCTTTCTAATAACGCAAAAGCTTCTTCTCCAGAACCCAGGTATTTTTTTACAATATTGCCTTCAGGGTCAAGAATAAATTTAGTAGGGAAGCCCTGAACATTATACTTGGTTACAAAGTTGTCTGGACTGTTTCCATTCTGACTCATTACTTGCTGCCAATCATAACTGTTCTTTTCAAGAAAGCTCATCATCCTTTTTTCTGTGTCTCCGGAATTAACTCCTAAAACCTCGAGCTTGCCTTTGTACTTTTCAGCAAACTCTTTCACCTGTGGCATTTCTGAGACACATGGTCCACACCAAACACCCCAGAAATCTACCAGAACATATTTTCCTTTATAAGAAGCCAGGTCGAATTCTACACCTCCAGGAGTGGAAGATGTAACTAAAGCTGGAAAAGGTTGACCTTCTTTCGTCATCATAATTCCGGCAATTCTGTTTTCTAAATCCTGATAGGACGGTAATTCATTTAGTCCTTTATCCAGAGAATTGAAAGCATCAATAGCTTCTTCTTCAGTTACTTGGCTTCTAACTATCATATCGCTTAGGTACCAGGATGAAACTGCTGAGGAAGTGTGATTTTTTATATACTCTTTTTTTATAGCAGTTGCTCCTTCACCAATCTTCTCTGATTCCTCAAACAATGGCTTTTTAGCTGCTTCATCTTCAACATAAGCTGCCTTAACCATAAGGTTAACACTCTCATTCAGAATTGGGTAAATTTCTTTGTGAAGCTCAGCCAGTTCATCATTCGATTTAGTACCGGATGGATAAGCATCTACAAAATCAGAGATTTCTCCATAAATAGAAATCTTGGCGCCAGGCTCAACAAAAACGAAAAGCATATTAGATGGGGTTGGATAATACCCTCCACCTGGTACTGTTTTCATGATATCATCATTTCGGACAAAATAACGAATCAACTCCTTTTTGTCTGCTTTACCAGTATAGCTGAACTTATCGTTGGTGACTACGATAGAATCTGCCCAGTAATCCAACGTATCATAATTTTTTCCTGGAATTCGGAAGCTCAGCACAGAGTTGCCTAACCCTTTGATTTCTCCTTCAATGGTGTAGTCCGTATTAACCTCTGAAGTGCCGGGAGAGTCACATGAGGCGATAATTGTCAGTATGATTAATGCTGACAACAATGATCTTAAAAAATTCATAGTTAATTAGTCGTTTGCTTTGTTGAAAATAAGCAAGAAAGAACTTATATCACAGGTTAAATGTAAGACTGGTAGAAATTAGAACTACCTTTGATTTTTGCCAGGAAATGGAACTTGATATGAGTTGTCATTTCATCAAACAATTTATATGTCGTTTAAGTCTCTGGGTTTATCCCAATCTTTGTTGCATGCGGTAGACAAACAAGGTTATAAAGAACCTTCTCCAATTCAACAAAAAGCCATCCCTGTTATTCTTGAGAGGAAGGATGTGCTCGCCTCGGCCCAGACAGGTACAGGAAAAACTGCTGGGTTTACATTACCCATTTTGGAAATTCTTTCTCAAGGTAAACAATTGAGGAGAAGACCTATAAGGTCTTTGATCCTTACACCAACAAGAGAATTGGCCGCCCAGATATATGATAATGTTAAGGCTTATAGTGAATTTCTACACCTTGAAACATCGGTGATTTTCGGTGGTGTAAAGCAACATAATCAGGTAAGAGAAATCAAAAATGGTGTAGATATCCTAGTGGCCACTCCAGGAAGACTTTTGGATTTGCACAACCAAGGTTTGCTGTCACTTGCTCATGTTGAGATACTCGTGTTAGATGAGGCAGATAGAATGCTTGATATGGGGTTCTTAAGAGATATAAAAAGAATTCTTAAGCTTGTACCAGATAGGCGTCAGAACTTATTGTTTTCTGCTACATTTTCGAAAGAGATTAAGCAATTGGCTGGTAGTTTTATGCATGATCCCGAGATGGTGGAAGCAACACCAGAAAATACCGCTGTTGAGAAGATCATTCAAAAAATTTATAAAGTTGATAAATCGCAAAAGGCACAATTACTCACCAAACTAATTAATGAAGGTGATTGGCAACAAGCATTGATCTTTACAAGAACGAAACATGGAGCTAATCGATTAAGTCGAAAGCTAGATCAAAAAGGAATTAGTTCTGCTGCAATACACGGAGACAAAAGCCAGGGAGCAAGAACTAAAGCTTTGGCGGGCTTCAAAGAAGGAAAAGTCAGGGTTTTGGTGGCTACAGATATTGCAGCCAGAGGACTTGATATTCCATTATTGCCACATGTGGTGAATTATGAGTTGCCACACGTCTCCGAAGACTATGTTCACAGGATTGGAAGAACCGGCCGTGCTGGAGCCAGTGGAGAAGCTATTTCCCTTGTAGCTCCAGAAGAGGGAGATTTGGTAAAGGCTATTGAGAAACTCTTAGGAGAGAAAATCCCTGTGGAACAGATAGAAGGGTTTTCTGTCAAAGAGAGCGTTTCTGTACAAAAAGTAAAAGTTGTTTCTAAAGCACCAAAACAAAAAGATAGCTCTGTTGAACCAGGTAAGAAGAAATCGCTAAACTGGAAAAGAAAGAAGAGTTCAGATCAGAGAAACTCTGACAAAGTAGGGAAGGAAAGAAATAAGAAAAGAAGTTTTGGTAACTCGGCAAAAAATAAGTCACAAGGAGGGGGGAGTTCAGGAAGACGTAAAAAACGTTATTGATTAAATCTTAATTTGCCTGTTGATTTGGGGAATTCTTTCATCGCCCTGAGGCCGAGTAACAAAGTAGAAAGAATCTCATTACAAGAATAAACTATAAAAAGTAAGTTCTTTCTAATCAACCAAAGACTGAATTCGATTAAGTGTTGCGGGATCGACAATGCTTTTTATACTGAAATCCTTCAATGAAATGATTTTGACTCTAGAAGGCTCTTTTGAATTGTTAATTAAGCCATTCCTATTTTTGTCTAACGTATATGATACGACAATATCATTGGATTCATAAAGCCTTTTGAAAGAAGTTACACCTGCGTTTTCTATTGAAAAAGAGTGTAACTTACTGGAAAGTACATCATAGATGTACAATGATTGAAGATCGTCAAAGTTTAACTTTTTGTCCTTGTTAGAGTCAACCTCAACACCTTTAATAATAATAAATGGTTTGTTATCGAATTGCTCAAAAGTGAAATTTTGAATTAATACTTTGGACTGAAAAACTACCTGTAGAGAGTTCTTCAAGTAGTCATGGACAACAAGGTTATTGTAACTGTCTCTAAAACCACCATATTTATCATAACCACCAACGTTCAGTGTTCTACTCGTTTCCATAATACCTAGGATTCCACCTATGTCTTCCGACTCTTCCAAGTTGACCTGACTAATTGGAATAACAAATATTTGCCGAGCTGAGTCAATTCTAACAGGAAGATCCACTGATATCTCTTGATCCCTTTGTTTGATTCCGCTTTCAGATACCTCTTCCTCAAGTGTCATTCCAGTCTCTACAGAATAGTTATTATTGGGAAACAGTTCTGAAATGAGATTGTAGCCTGCAATAATTATGACAATTGAAAAGACAACTATCGTCATTGTACCCAGAATGGAAATAACTTTTTGATTGTATTTGTTCAGCATCTTTAACTCTTATGTTCTATCCAAATATTAATTATACTCGCATCTTCTTACTTGAAGTGTATTTAAAAATTCTTGTAACCATCGACTTGCAACATGTAACTTACTGTCCCATCTCTTTCAAAGCCTCAACAAGCTGATCGAGCTCTTGAGTTGTTGTATAAACATTCGGAGTTATTCTACAGCCGTAGACCCCTGAACGATTGATTGCTACAGTCCAGATATTATATTTGTCGAGTAGTGTTTTGGCCATATCAGCAGATTCCATCCCTTTGATTCCCACATTGGCAATGGCACATGATCGTTGAGTGTCTTCTGGTGTATTGAGCATAACATGATCCAAACCTCGAACTTTGTTAGTCCAATAATTTTGAAGATATCTTAACCTGGCCTCTTTCCTGTCTATTCCAATTAGGTTATGATAGTCAATAGCATCCAATATTGTCAAATCTGTATGAACAGGGTGTGTTCCGGTATGATTCAATCTGGAGATATCATCTAACGGTCTTTCGTCTTCAGCGAAAATCGGCCAGATTTTTCCAATCTTTTCTTGCTTTACAAACAAGAACCCTGCTCCTAAAGGTACACTCAACCATTTATGAAGACTTGTTCCATAGTAGTCACATTCCAGGTCATTTATGGAAAAGTCGATGTGTCCAAAGGCATGAGCACCATCTACCATCACTTCAACACCTTTAGAATGCGCCATTCGGCAAATCTTTTTCACAGGAAGAATATGACCTGTGATATTCACCATATGACAAACCATCAAAAGCTTGGTTTTTGGTGTGATAGCAGCCTCATAGGCAGCCACTACTTCATCATCAGAAGTGGGATTCATTGGAATGTCAATTAATTTTCTCACTATTCCATGTCTGGCTTCTACCTGTTTGAACATGTTAAGCATGGCCCCATAGTCCTGGTTGGCCATTATAGCCTCATCTCCGGCTCTCCATGGAAAACCAGCAATAATCATGTCTAGCGACTCCGTGGTGTTTCTGGTAATAATTAATTCTTTGGGATTACAGCCTGCCATAGTTGACAGTTGGTTGACTACCTTTTGTTTGTTTTCGAACTGGACAGTTCGCATATAGTAAGATGCATGATAATTTACCTCTCTTACATTCTTCAGAAAGTTATCAAGAGTTGGTTCGGGTAACATACAGTAATAACCATTTTCAAGATTGATATAGTCGGACTTGATTTTATAGTGTGACCTGATTTTTGCCCAAAAATCCTCATTTGATGCAAGTGTTGATGCGGAGAATTGAGTGTTATAATTGACTAATTTTTCAATCTGATGAAAAAAGGGAGAAGAGATTAAACTAGCAGTAGCTATTTGTTTAAGAAATGCACGCTTATCCATGGTAAAGGTTTATGGATTTAAAATAACCGATTTATATGATGGTTCAAATGGAAAACGTCAATCAATGTGAGGGATAATTATCCATAAGATAATTTTAAAGATGCATTTTCTGTTTCTATTAGATGATATAGACGTTATTATAATAAGTCAAGTTAAAGCGCTTTATGTCAATGTCGACTAGGAAGTAGTTACAAAAGGGTGGTTTTCACCTTTACATAAACGTAGCGTTTAAGGTTGAAAAGGCTGCCCGTCCATATGGCAGCCTTTTTGTTTGGTGCGTTCTTCAACCGCGCATATGTACTTAGTTTGCTCTACTAGCAAGGAGATAATAAAATCAAATAGCCATACACATTACTTTGCGTACTGCTGACTCTTATGTAAACTTGAACGATGAAGATAATTGAGTGCCCAAGAGATGCCATGCAAGGCTTGCATGAGTTTATACCTACAGACAAAAAAGCTGCCTACATCAATCAATTATTAAATGTTGGTTTCGACACAATTGATTTTGGAAGCTTTGTATCACCTAAAGCAATTCCTCAGTTAAGGGATACTGCTGAAGTACTGGCGAATCTTGACCTGGATAATACTGATTCTAAACTATTAGCAATAGTAGCAAATCAAAGAGGTGCAGAGGATGCTGTTCATTTTGAAGAAATCGAGTATTTGGGGTTTCCACTTTCAATTTCTGAACAGTTTCAACAACGGAATACTAATAAGTCCATTGAAGAGGCTCTACACACATTGGCCAATATTCAGAACCTGTGTAAGAAATCAGGTAAAACTTTGGTGACATACATTTCTATGGGGTTTGGCAACCCTTATGGAGAATTGTTCAACGAGGAAATTGTAGAACAGTTTGTTGAAAGACTGGTGGCACTTGATATCAATATCATCAGCCTTGCAGATACTATTGGAGTAGCCGAGCCTGATACTATTCGGAATATATTTGAAAATAGCATTCGGTCGTATCCGGAAATTGAGTTTGGGGCTCATTTTCACTCTACCCCAGAGAAAACTACAGAAAAGCTGGATGCTGCTTATCTCGCGGGCTGTACCCGCTTTGATACCGCGATTAAAGGCTTTGGAGGTTGCCCAATGGCAAAAGATGATCTTACAGGTAACATTGCCACAGAGCGTTTATTGTCGTACCTTAAAACGGTAAATGTAGATACTGGATTGAATGAGGAGGCTTTTGAGAAAGCCATGCTAATGAGCATAGATGTTTTTCCAGCAAACTAATTCTTAGGTATGAAGAGAAGTCTATCGATCATCTCCTTTTTACTAGTTGTTTCATTAACAGCATTAGGACAAAACGGCCCTGTCCTTATGTCGAAACAGCCTGTAGAATTAAAGGTGAATGCTGCATTTGACCGTCTGATTAAGGGTAGCCCGGAGGATGTTGGGATTGATAGTGAGGTACTTGATAGAAGGATTGATCAGATTATGACTACGGCCATTGACTCCATGGCTTTCCCAGGTGGACAGGTACTTTTGGCTAAAGGTGGAATCGTTTTCTATCAAAAGGCATTTGGTCATCATACTTATGAAAAGAAGAAGGAGGTTGAGTTATCCGATATCTACGATTTAGCCTCTGTGACTAAAACAACAGCCGCCACATTAGCATTAATGAAACTCTACGACTTGGGTCTATTTGACCCAGACAAGACTATGGGGCATTATTTTCCGAAAGTGGCAAAAGGAAAGAAGAAGGGCTTAGTTATGCGTGATGTACTTGCGCACCAGGCTGGCCTAAAAGCCTGGATTCCATATTGGTCGGTATCTCAAAAGAAGAACGGAAAGTATAAGAACAAAACAGTAAGCAGAGACTCTTCTGCCAATTATCCATATAGAATATCTGATTCAGGGCTTTTCATGCATAAAGACTTTATTGAAAAGAAAATTTACAAGCTTATCAGAAAGTCCAGGGTCAGTAAAGACAAGAAATATGTTTACTCAGGGCTTACTTTTTACCTGATTCCGGAATTAGTTAATAGGCTAACAGGAAAATCATTTGACCAGTTTCTTTATGATGAGTTTTACCAACCTATGAATGCTAGGACATTAAGGTTTAAAGCAGGGGAATATTTTGATCTGGACAGAATTGTACCTACGGAGGTGGATACATTTTTTCGGATGCAAACTTTGCATGGAGTAGTACATGATGAAGGAGCAGCAATGATGTTGGGAGTATCTGGCAATGCAGGTTTGTTCAGTAACGCAGAGGATTTGGCAAAGGTTTATCAGATGCTACTTAACAATGGAGAGTTTGATGGGAGAAGATACCTCAAGGAAGAAACGATCAAGGAGTTTACCGGATGTCAGTTTTGTGAGATTGGTAATAGGAGAGGACTTGGTTTTGATAAACCCTTGGTGACTTATGATGCTAACTTGAGTAGTGTAGCTAAAGAGGCTAGCGCTGAAAGTTATGGGCACTCTGGCTATACCGGAACGTTGGTTTGGGCAGATCCTGAAAATGACCTTCTTTTTATTTTTCTATCAAATAGAGTGCATCCAACAAGGAACAACAGCAAGATTTATTCACTTAATGTCCGACCGGACATCCATAACCTTGTTTACGAATTGTTTAAAATAGGGAAGGGAACCTATACCTTGGGTATGCATTGGTGAAGGGTTGATTTGAAAACCTATATATCAGCAGGTGCTTTTTCAAGAATTTTCTAATTCTTTTCTTATTTAAATATCTAAATTCCAATACCAGTCGATATATTTTGACCATGCACCACAATCTTTCGGGTAATCATATTTCAATTGCATCTTGGGCAGGTGATTTTAGTTTTTACTTGATAGTTAATGTTTTAGGGCAAAGTAAACTCTGATATGTTATTACAATGTTTTCTTTAAACGTTGCTTTATTAAGTCATTAGCGAATAAATAAGTGGTGGTATTGAACAGAATCAAAACCATTGCTGACCAATAACCATAGCGTGGTGAAATCCAGGTTGATGCACCATAGGAGTGTGCAATTAGCGTGAAGAGTAAGAAATACTTTGATAGTTTGTTTGGGAGGTAATATCCAAGAATGATAATTAGAATTACCCAGATTCCTGATATTAAGAATAAACCAGATACATGGTTGGCCATTAAAGTTGCACCGATTGGGTTTCCTTCATTGGCTTTGTCTAGATTGCCATCCCAGTATTCCTTGGGCTGATGGATAATAGTGACAGAGATATCAATTATGGCTGCAATTAATGCCGGGGCTAAATTTATCCACCTGCTGGGTTGAGTAGCTTTCACCATAGTACCTCAATTTTGGTTGATACAAATTATCGGAACAATCAATTATGAAACGAACCAACGGAATTTTTTACTATAAATCAATATAGAGGCTTTGGAGATTAGTTTCAAGAGAATATTTCAAATCCCCTTCGTGATGTATAACATAACACACCATAGGATTTATTAGAACACTCGGGCCAATACTTTATCAAAGAACATAACCATTCGCTCAATTCTTAGATGTCAAGTCTTCTATTTTTCGACTTTTTAAACTGAAAATTCGAAACGAGAGATTGAAGTTCAGTTGACTAAGGGGGAGGAAGTTTTTATTAGTAAGTCTCCCTCGCCATGCAGCTGAAAGTTTAAAGCCATAACCTCCATACCCAAAATATGGTGAAAGTGAAATGGTATGACTTTCGTAATCGGTATGGTGAGTTAATTCTACTCCGAAAATGAATAGCATGGCCGTAACCTGTCCACCAATTTTGGTTCCATGAATAAGCGTTTTTGAAGACTTTCCAATCTCCTGCGTAACGAATAGTGATGAACTAACAGGATGATGATAACTGATGACTTTGGATTTCCAGAAAGCAATTTCAATGGAATGATAATTAGTCCTTAAATCGCTGTTTTCTGTGGGGCTACCATTATAACCAATAAATATATCATGGTGAGCGTACTTTCCCCAAAGTGGGTTGATATATGTGCTGTCTTGAGATAGTAAGTTTGATTGCAGTGTAAGAACAAAGAATATGCTTGAAAAGTATCGCATAAGGTTGTTAACCACACGAACAACTGTCCGTGAT
Organism: uncultured Roseivirga sp.; assembly: GCA_947493005.1. Taxonomy (GTDB): domain Bacteria; phylum Bacteroidota; class Bacteroidia; order Cytophagales; family Cyclobacteriaceae; genus Roseivirga. The sequence goes on along the minus strand of CANLOY010000003.1, from coordinate 341,748 downwards.
TATTGTGTTAACCTAACCTGTACTCCTTACCAGGCAATGGCTTAACAATACCTTCAAACTCTAATTGTAGTAGGATAGAGGCCAATTGATTCAATGGTATTTGACTTTGCCAACTTAAATCATCCAGCTTCATTTGTTGACCATTCTTTAAAAGTGTATCAACAACCACTTTCTCTCTGCCTGTTAATTTTTCAAGCTTGGAGGTTATTGCCATTGTCTTTTGAGCCTTTTCCAGGTCCCAATTCAAGGCCTCAACCACATCTCTGAACCCAGTATAAATGGATGCTTTAAAATTTCTGATCAACTGATTGCACCCTTCAGAGTTTGATTTATCCAATTGCCCAGGTACAGCAAAAACAGGTTTTTCATAGCTATGCGCTATGTTACCTGTAATCAATGCACCACCTTTCTTAGCTGCTTCTACTACAATCAGCGCATCTGATAACCCAGCAATAATTCGATTACGAGCAGGGAAGTACCTAGGGTCAGCTTTAGTGCCTATAGGATATTCACTGATTAAGCCTCCATTGGCAAGCATCTTTTTGGCAACCTCTCTGTTTCCTGCTGGGTAAACATAATCTAATCCGCAAGCCAGTACTCCGATTGTCGATAGACCAGCATTCAAAGCTGCTTGATGGGCCTTGACATCAATGCCATATGCCAGACCAGAGATGATGGATGCATTATTTGAAAGCGAATCATTAACAATTGTCTCTGTAGTATTGAGGCCATACTTGGTGGCCTTTCTGGTGCCCACTACACCAACAGTTTTAGCGACATTAAGATCCAGGTTCCCTTTTGAATACAGAACTACTGGTGCATCTTGAACCTGAAGCAAGCGCTCAGGATAAGACGTTTCTTTAAAGTAATGAATTTGTATATCGGCTTTTTCAGATTGCTGGATAATTAAGTCTGCCTTTTCTAGTAATTGTTTTTCATTTGATAAAAGGTTGGAGAGCTTGTTGCCCACTCCATTGATCTTGGACAAGCGACCTTTTGATGCTTTGAAAACTTCTTGTGGTGTTTCGAAGTGATTGATTAATTGCTTGGATAATACCGGCCCAATGCCCGAAACAAGTGATAGCGCTATTTGATAACGCTTTTCTTCCATTATGGAAGGTTCTTTTTCATCTCTTCGAGGAAAGACTTAATCTTCTGAAGAGATTCGACCATTTCGGCTTTATCGTCAATACTATCTTTACTGCTTTTGATATGCTCCTGAGCACCCTGTAATGTATACCCCTTTTCTTTAACAAGGTGATATACCAGTTTGAGCTTTTTAAGATCTTCTTGTGTGAATTTACGATTGCCTTTCGCGTTCTTCTTGGGGCGAATAAAATCAAATTGCGTTTCCCAAAATCGAATAAGAGATGTTGCCACTCCTAACATCTTAGCTACTTCACCAATGGTGTAGTATTTCTTGATTATAGGCTTCTCTTTGTACGGCATATCAGCAAATTACAAAATATGTTGAAAGAATAACTTTAAACAATAAAATTAAAAAGTTACAAAGAAAAAGGAATTGATTAACGGTTAGAATACGATCCTAAAGACTGGTTTTCTATTGATGAAAGCCTTAGAATTTCTTCAAACTCTTTAGCGTCAAGATCTTTATAGAAATAGTACACAGGGTTTACGGGTTTTCCGTTTACATGAACTTCATAATGGAGGTGTGGAGCTGTTGACTTCCCTGTGTTACCTACATAACCAATTATATCTCCACGTTTAACCACTTGACCAATCTTAACGGTAAATTGACTCATGTGGCCATACATGGTTTCAAAGCCAAATCCATGATCTATTTTGATGTGGTGACCCAAGCCACTAAAATCCTTTCTGGCACGAGTGACTTTTCCATCTGCTGTCGCATAAATAGGTGTACCTCTTTCTGCTGAAAAGTCTGCGCCATAATGCATTTTCTTAACCTTTAGTATCGGATCTGTTCTTCTGCCAAAACCTGAAGATAATCTTCTCAGTTCTTTGTTGGAAACAGGCTGAATGGCAGGCATTGCAGCATAATAGTCTTCTTTATTTTTTGCCAGATCTAATAGCTCATCGTATGACTTGGTCTGGATATACATCTTTTTCTTTATTCTGTCAATCTTCTCCAATGTGCCAACAACAAGATCTTTATTGTTCAAATCACTCTCCAAAAGGTTACGGTACTTTAAGACACCCCCAGAACCAGCTTCCCTGACTGTATTAGGTATAGGTTCTGCCTCAAATACAGTTCGATAAACATGGTCATCTTTTTCTTGCAACACATCAAGCATACCATCCATACCTGTCAGTTGCTCCTGCATAATATCGTAGTACAATTTTAGCTCTCCGTTTTCCTTAATGAGGGCAGTTTCTTTAGGAGATTCGAAATAGTTAGAGAGGACTACAATGATACCGACAGCAAGCACCATGGCCAAGGATAAAAAACCCAGCGCATTAATGACTACATCACGTTTTTTAACCTTAACACGTTCGTATTTACAAGTCTCGGTATCGTAGTAATATTTTATTTTCGACATTAAGAATCCTTTTTGAAATTCTCCTAATTTTGTGGCTTGTTTTTACTTGCTTGGGTTTGGCAAAAATAACAAAATAAATCTAACCCGCTTTAGCCATTAACAGTTCCGATATGCAGTCGAGAGAGATCAGGTCTAAGTTTATAGAGTTCTTTGAGTCTAAAACACACAAGTTTGTGCCGTCAGCGCCAATGGTGTTAAAAAATGACCCTACTTTGATGTTTACCAATGCTGGTATGAACCAGTTTAAAGATTTGTTTCTAGGTAACGCAAAGGTCGATTATACCAGAGCCGTTAATAGCCAGAAATGCCTTAGGGTATCGGGTAAGCACAATGACCTGGAAGAAGTAGGTATTGATACTTACCACCATACCATGTTCGAAATGCTGGGTAACTGGTCTTTCGGTGATTATTTTAAGAAGGATGCGATTAGTTGGGCATGGGAGCTTTTAACAGAAGTATATGGCTTGCCTAAAGACAGGCTTTATGTAACCGTTTTTGAAGGGGATAAGAGTGATAACCTGGAGTTTGATCAGGAGGCTTTTGATTATTGGAAAGCTTTTATTGACGAATCCAGAATCCTTAATGGAGATAAGAAAGATAACTTCTGGGAGATGGGAGATACAGGGCCATGTGGCCCGTGTTCCGAAATCCATATTGATTTACGCTCCGAAGCTGATATCGCTAAGGTTCCGGGAAAAGACTTGGTAAACCAGGATCATCCTCAGGTAATAGAAGTCTGGAACCTGGTTTTTATGCAGTTTGATAGAAAGGCAGACGGACACCTCGTGAATCTTCCTGCTCAACATATTGACACAGGAATGGGCTTTGAGCGTTTGGCAATGGCCTTACAAGGTAAACTATCAAATTACGATACCGACATTTTTACTCCACTTATAGATGCTGTGGCTACAAAAGCAGGAGTGAAATATGGAGAAAAGGAAGAGACTGATATTGCAATCAGAGTGGTTGTAGACCACATTAGAGCAATAGCTTTTGCAATTGCAGATGATCAGTTGCCTTCAAATAATAAGGCAGGGTATGTAATCAGAAGAATCCTGAGAAGAGCCGTGCGTTACGGATATACCTTTCTTAACCTGAAAGAGCCTTTCCTTTTTGAGTTAGTATCAATTCTATCGGATCAGTACAAAGGATTCTTTAATGAACTTGTAAGTCAGCAAGAACTGATTGCCAAAGTGATCAAAGAAGAAGAAGCTTCATTTTTGAGAACTCTTGAAAATGGTTTGAAAAGACTTGATCAAATCAAGCAGAGGCTGAAAACTGAAGGAGGTAAAACTATTGATGGTCAGGAAGTATTTGAACTATACGATACTTTCGGTTTCCCAGTCGACCTGACTGCATTAATTGCCAGAGAAAATAACCTGATAATTGATGAAACGGGCTTTCAGAAGGCTATGGATGAGCAAAAACAGCGTTCCAAGGCTGATGCTGTTTCTGAAAAAGGAGATTGGACTATAGTCAATGAAGACAGTACAGTAGAGTTTGTGGGGTATGATCAAGACAAGTCGGATACACGAATTATCAAGTACCGAGAGATTAAAGAAGCCAAAAGGACTGTTTTCCAAATCGTTTTAGAGTCAACTCCTTTTTATGGAGAAAGTGGAGGTCAGGTTGGAGATACAGGAACCCTGACTAGTGGAACAGAGACCGTTAAAGTACTGGATACGCAAAAGGAAAATGATCTTATTGTTCTCTTTACTGATAAAATACCTACAAATCCGGAAGCTACTTTTAAAGCTGAAATTAACACGAATAGGAGGACACTGATTAGAAGTAACCATAGTGCTACTCACTTGTTACATGCCGCGCTTAGAGATGTTTTAGGAACGCATGTTCAGCAAAAGGGTTCTTTGGTTTCTGACAAAGTTTTAAGATTCGATTTTTCACACTTCTCTAAAGTTGAAACTGAACAGTTGGAAGAAATTGAGAGGATTGTGAATGATCATATCAGGGAGAATATTCAACTCAATGAAAGAAGGAGTGTTCCTATTGACGAAGCCAAATCTTTGGGAGCAATGGCGCTTTTTGGAGAGAAATATGGCGACTTGGTAAGAGTAATCACTTTTGACCCCGCGTATTCTGTTGAGCTTTGTGGGGGTACGCATGTGAATGCTACAGGGGAAATAGGTTTATTTAAAATCACTTCCGAAAGCGCAGTTGCAGCAGGGGTTCGTAGAATAGAAGCTTACACCGGACCTAAAGCATTTGAATATGTTCAAAGTCAGGAGAAGTCTTTAAGGGCGGTAAAAGAGTTACTTAAGAATCCTAAAGACCTTTCTAAATCAATCACGTCACTTCTCGATGAACAGAAGAAGTTGACAAAAGAAATTGAACAATTGCATGCTCAAAAGTCAGGTCAGGTAAAAGAAGACTTGAAGAATGGTGTTAAACAAGTTTCTGGTGTTAATACTATTATCGCTAAGGTGGAACTACCATCGGCTGATGCATTGAAGAAACTGTCTTTCGAACTGAAAAATGAGCAAGACAACCTCTTCGCTGTTTTGGCTGCAAATATTGCTGGCAAACCTCAGATAGCTGTGGTGGTTTCTGAAAATCTGGTAGATGAAAAATCGCTTAATGCAGGCCAGATTGTAAGAGAGTTGGCTAAAGAAATCAAAGGTGGTGGAGGAGGACAACCTTTCTTTGCTACTGCAGGCGGTAAAGATGTTTCAGGTCTGGAAAGTGTGGTGAGCAAAGCCAATGAAATGATATCTTCCTTTGAATAAGGTAATTTCCAAATTAACAGAAGCCGGTTATCAGGCAGTTGTCGGGCTGGAAGTCCATGTACAGCTAAACACGCAATCAAAGATATTTTCATCTGACCCCAATACCTCTGATGCCGAGGCCAATGAGAATATCAGTGTGATTTCGCTTGGGCATCCTGGAACACTTCCTGTGCTAAACAGGGAGGTGGTTGAAAAAGCCATTTTGTTAGGATTAGCATGTGATTGTGAGATTACCCGAATAAATCACTTTGCCAGAAAAAGCTATTTCTATCCTGACTTACCGAAAGGGTATCAAACCACTCAAGACAAAACTCCGATTTGTATTGGAGGGGAAGTAGCTCTTTTTGGAGGTAACTTCCAGCAGTCAACCGTAGAATTACACCATATTCATATGGAGGAGGATGCCGGTAAATCTATTCATGAAGATGGATCTTCTACACTGATAGACCTAAACAGGGCAGGTACACCTTTAGTGGAGATTGTAACAGAACCAAGCATAAAAGGACCAGATGAGGCCGCTGCCTTTTTACAGGAGATCAGACGAATTGTACGCTATCTGGAAATCAGTGAGGCTAACATGGAGAAAGGGGAATTGCGTTGCGATGCTAATATTTCCATAATGCCTATTGGATCAGAAAAGCTTGGTAATAAGGTAGAGGTGAAGAATATGAATTCATTTAGTAATGTACGTAGGGCCATTACTTTTGAATTAAACCGTCAGTTGGCTTTGTTGCAGAAAAAAAAGATGATTGATATTGAAACCAGAACATTCGACCCTGTTACAGGAAGTACAGCCAGCATGCGCTTCAAGGAAACAATGAATGATTATCGTTATTTTCCTTGCCCTGATTTGCCTCCTGTGGTGATTGAAAGTAATTATCTGGAAGGATTGAGGTCCAGAATGAAGGACACACCGGATAAGTTTCGTGCGCTTTTTTCTACAACGTATCAGTTGTCCGACTATGATGTGGCTCTTCTTACCGAGGAGAAGGAAACTGCTTTGTACTTTAAAACGTTATGTCAACGAGTTGATAATAAGAAAACAGCTGCAAATTTCCTGAATGGAGCAGTTAAAGGTTTAATGAATGAACTCGGACTGTCAATAAATGAACTAACTGTTTCTCCGGAAAGGATGGCTGGTTTAGTTGACCTGATCGAAAAAGGACAACTGAATTTGAATGTAGCAACTCAGTCAGTACTTCCGGCAATGGTTAAAACAGATAAAACCGCTTTTCAGATTGCTGAAGAAAAGGATTTATTATCGGTTGACGACAGCAGTGAGATTGAGCAAATTGTAAGTGAGGTATTATTATCTTTACCAAAAGAAGTAGAAGCCTTTAAAAAAGGTAAAAAGAAATTGATGGGGCTGTTTATGGGAGAAGTGATGAAGAAGAGCAGAGGCAAAGCAGGTCCTAAACAGGTACAGGAAGTACTGAACAAATTATTAAGCAAATAGAATGAAGAAGCTATTGACCCTCGTAATACTAATCGCATTGATTAGTGCATGTGGAAGTACAAGTGATGGTATTGTAAAGATTACGGGAAAAATTGATAACCCTGTTCCGCAGGGAGAAGTCATTCTTGAAAAATACGAAACAGGTCAGCTGGCACCTGTTACAAAAGTATACTCGGACCATAAAGGTAATTTTGAGATTGAAGCGGAGATTGAAGGGCCTGGTTTTTATAGGATCAATATTTACGGTCAACAGTTCGAAACACTTATTCTTGATGACGAGAACCTTAAGGTTGAAGCGGACGGAAAAGGAGGGGGAGTTATAAAAGTTACAGGTTCTGACGATACCAAGTACCTAAAAGAGGTTTACGACTATATGGAGGGCTATCAAAAGGTTGTTACCGATTTTAATCAGAAGTTTATTGCAGCTAGAAACTCCGGAGATCAGGCTTTGGTTGATGAACTTACTACGGAAGGTTTAGGCTTAGAAGCAGGGAAGATAAAGCACCTGAAGGATTTAGCCTGGAGTTATGAAGGATCATTAGTCTCATTGTTGATTACAGACTTTATCAAGAACAAATCAGATGAATTCAGCTTTTTAGATTCTTTGGCAACCAAGCTTCAAAATGAAATTCCGAATTCGAAAGATGTTGAATTCTTTGCCTCAAACCTTGAATTTTTCAGACCAGCCGTGGCTATGGGTGATGAAGCTCCAGATATTACTTTGCCAACTCCTGAAGGAGCTACAGCCAGTTTATCTGATCTAAGAGGTAAATACGTATTAGTAGATTTTTGGGCAGGTTGGTGTAAGCCATGTCGGGCAGAGAATCCTAACGTTGTCAGAATGTACAATAAGTATAACGACAAGGGTTTTGAAGTATTCAGCGTGAGTCTTGACAGAACCAGAAATCAGTGGGTAGATGCGATTGAGAAAGATGGTTTGATCTGGCCAAACCACGTTTCAGACTTAAAGTACTTCCAATCGGCTGCCGCTATGACTTATAAAGTAAATGCAATTCCATTTGCATTGCTTCTTGATCCGGAAGGTAGAGTGATTGGAAAGAATTTAAGAGGAAGAGCCCTACAAGCTAAGCTGGAGAGTATTTTCGGAGAGTAGAAAATACGCTATCTATAAGAACATTTCCTGAAGCGCTTTCCATAGCGCTTTTTTCTTGTCTACGTTTTGTTGAATCTCGACTAAAGGGTCGGATTTGAGCATTGAAACAGCACCTTCCTTTTTAATTTCATAAAGGGAATTCTCTTTCATTTGTACTAATACATCAGTACCAAATGCCAATAAATGCCTGTGATTGTTATTGGCAAGCAAGGCTTCAATCTGATCACTCTTCGCATTTCTACAGTTGGCAATCAGAATATCTTCAGCATTTCGCTTGACAGCTCCCATGATTTTATAGAGCAGTACTTTTAGTGGTTCTTCCAGCAGTTCATTTTCTGAATCTACCAGAACGATACAATGCTTCAGGTTATCTCCAATTGTGGGAAGGGGAGTAACATAGACAGGAGCTTCTGGTTCTTCAACTACATTACTGGTCACTTCAGGCTCATTCGAAGACATATCCTCTGTTAGAGTAGCAGGGGTAACAGGGGCAGCCTCAACTTCAATTTCCTTCGACTCAGGAGAAGAAAGCTCCTCTGATGCAATTACATAAATAGGTTCTTCAATAAAGTGCGCTAGGAAATTATCGTCTGCCATAACTTCTAAGTTAATGCCTGTTGAAGGTAAATCGCAATAAAAGCTTTAGAAGAATTATTCAGCTAATTGATATCTGCCACTACCGAAATGATAGAACACTTTATACTATGCGTCAAAGATACTCTTTAATTCAGTGGCATCTTCTGGTTTCATTCTTTTGGCCAATACAAGTCGCAATTGCCTTCTTCTAAGCGCACCATCAAATAGTTCTTTCTCTTCATTGGTCTCAGGAACAAGTTCCGGCACATCAATAGGGCGACCACCCTGATCTACGGCTACAAAAGTAAAGAATGCACTATGGCTCTTAAATTTGGTGCCCGAGGGTATGTTTTCGGCAAATACCTCAACGAATACCTCCATTGAAGAACTAAAGGCTCTTGTCACCTTGGCTTCAAGGGTGACTACATCACCTAATTGAATAGGGTTTTTGAACGAAATATTGTCCGCAGAAGCAGTTACTACAATGCGATTAGAGTGTTTTTGAGCTGCAATGGCCGAAACTACATCCATCCAGTGCATCAAACGTCCACCCATTAAATTGTTGAGTGTATTGGTGTCATTAGGAAGCACAAGTTCCGTCATTGTAACACGTGAGTCATTGCAAGTCTTCTGTTTCTTAGCCATAGCAAATTTTGTTTAAGACAAAATTAGCGATTGATTCAGTGATATCTATGTTTGGATACTTTAATCTTGATTAAATCTTTTGTATGAACAAAGAATTATATGAAAATATGTTGAAATATTACTTAGTTAAAAAATACTTATTAACATTAGTTAAAAAAGTACCTCATCGACTCTTACTATGAGATACCGGATAAAATTCATCAAAGTAAATTTATGATCAATTTTTCCGGCATGACGATATAATATGAGAGGAATTATTTCCAGCCATCTGAGCCCAGTAGGGGAACGAACTTGAAATCATTGAACACTTCTGTCCGTATTTTATTCTCACCGGTTTTAGTGACGCGAAGCATTTGCTGGGTTTTCTGATCGCCTACAGGTATAACTAGATAACCACCAACTTTTAACTGGTCTACCAATGCGTCAGGCACAGTAGGAGCGCCAGCTGTGACTATGATTTTGTCATAAGGTGCAAACCTGCTTAATCCCTTAGAGCCATCACCATAGAAGAAGTGAGGTTTGTAGCCCATTTGAGGAAGAAAGACTTTCGTTCTATCGTAAAGTGTCTTTTGATACTCTATGGTATAGACATCAGCACCCATCTCAACCAACACAATCGCTTGATAGCCAGAACCAGTACCTATTTCTAGAATCTTATCTCCAGGCTTAATATCAAGTAGTTCTGTTTGAAAAGCTACAGTATAGGGTTGTGAGATTGTTTGTCCAGCACCAATAGGGAAGGCCTTGTCTTCATAAGCATGTTCAACCAGTGCATTTTCAAAGAAGAAATGCCGTGGTACTTTACCAATGATATCCAGAATACGCTGATCTTTAATGCCTTTGCTTTGCAGGACTTTTACAAGTTGCCTGCGCATTCCTTTGTGTCTGTAGCTGTCTTCCATCTTCTGGTTGCGAAGATAGGTTTATCTGATAAATATGCTCCCGAAGTTCGACATAAATAGTACCTTAGATACCATAAGCTTTCACCTCTATTATTTCGTCATTTATCCATGAACAACCAACACTATATTCTAGGTAATCGACCTCTGGAGGCCCAAACGTAATTTCAAACGAGTTATCCTCTCCATATAAGGAAAGCAAAGTTGTTAAATGAAAATACTCCTGCCAGTTCTCAATTTTACTATAATTTCTTTGAGTTTTCTTTAACTCTGTATCCATGATGACTTTTGTGGAGTCAATTAGTTCTATGATTTGATGAGCTTTTTCTACCTGCTTTTTAAATGGTCCATTAATGTCACCTTCAAATGCGAAAAACGTACTATCCTCTGGGGTAGGAAGCTTTTTAAACCCCATCCATGAACGTTTCTTTTGAGGATCAATTGACCTAATAGTCGTGTTAAGTCGACCTAGTATAGGGTCTTCGTAAAAGATCTTTTCCCCAAAAATCACTCTTATAATAGATTTTAGCGTATGCTATTTAAGTTCATGGCTTAACCAGGTTTTTCTAAGCTCTTTAAACTCCTTAATGAGTTCACTCCAGGAGGGGTGTTTTAAGTTCCTTGATTTAATAATCAGATCATTTTTGTATCGGGTAGTGTCAATAGCAATTTCATGCTCGTTTATATTTACTTGGGTAACTTGTCTTGAGTCAATGAGTTTGTCATCGCTGTCAATGTCCCATACACCTTCCGAGGATATGACTAAATAATTGTAACGATACAATAAAGTGTTTAGAGCAATGAAGACTGTTAAAAGGAAACCACCAACAACATAACCAAAACTAATGTGGGAAAGGTCAAAAACAGAAAAAGCACTTATATAGAGCAATGGGAAAACCATCCATTTGAAGGATCGAGTTTTTATAACGGATTTGTTTCTCATTTTCCTCTTGTAAATGCGGAAATGAAAATATCCAAATACAAGAATAACCAGGCTGAAAACTAAGAAGGTGATTTCATTTTGCAGTAATGTATCGTTGTAATAGACCAGTCCCCAAAAAAGGGTACCAAGTACTATATTTCTTATCCTTAGGATGTTCGATTCGATGAATTTCGTCATTGTACTTTTATACTTCCTTTTGTAGCGAGTTCTTTCATAGCGTTATTGCTTTCCTTTTAATTAAGCAATAACCTAAACCCAAACACCTCAAAGCCTTGCATTAGAAAGTCTAAATCCTCAGACCTTTTGAAGCCAATTTTCTCATACATTTTCCAGGCTATTTGCATGGCTTTGGTAGAATGTATAATTACTTGATGTTGTTGCTGATCCTTTGCTTTTTCGATACAATGTTTTGTCAACAACTTACCAATCCCTAAACCTCTGGCTTTTGGTGAAACAGCCAATAATCTAAACCCAGAGGCGTTTTGTTCACTTGTGGCCGTTCCCCCTGACCCATAGTATTGCATATCACGAAAGTAAACCACTGTTCCCAATAAATCCTGATTATCAGATACTGCTGCCAGTAACTCAGTGCCAGGGTTGTCTGTTAAATCTCCAATATTGGCTAACGTTTTATAGTAGTTGGGCTGTTCTTCTTGATCGGGAAAACCCTCAAGCTGCGAATACACTTGTACCATTAACTGGCCTATTTCCTGAAATTCGCCTGGCTTCGCATTTCTGATTTGGAACTGTTGTTTGCTCATATCTCAAGCGCGTTAAATAAGGTCACCTTTGGTGTGTAAAATACTAATGAAATCAATAGTTTGATGTGTTTTAAATAATATTCTACTGATATCCGACTAAAATTTGAATTCAATAAAATATACCTCTAAAACATCCGAGATTAGATTTTTCTTTAAGACTCAAAACATCCCTATCCTAAAGGGAGTTGCCAAGAGTATCCCTTTAGGGAATAAAAAGGGTGATTTTCAGCTATTTCTTCGACCTCAAAAAATCTTTCTCGGATGTCACTAATAATATTCTATAAACGGGCTTTAAACTACAATCAAGTTTGAACTCAAAGCTTATTTTCATAATCTTGGGCTTTCTTAAGATTAGGCTATGAGTAAGTTTAAAATAAGCACAGACAGAGTAATAGGACTAACGGCTATGTTGGTTGGTCTCTTGACTCTGATCATCTTTATCTACCAAACTAATATCATGAGAGAGCAAAGTCGACTTGAAGTAAAACCTCGGCTGTCATTCCGGTTTAGCTCAGAAGAAAATGATGGTGAGTTTCAACTTTCTCTAAAACTGATTAATAAGGGCATTGGGCCGGCAATTATTGAGTCAGCATTTGTAAATGAGACGAATTCAGGTGCTTATGAATCTTTCGAGGAGTTTCTAAAGAACGTGCACCCCAAACTTCTCGAACTAGGGGAAATGCGACAAACGGCTACTTTGTCTAGAGGAGATGTTATTTCTCCTAACGAAGCTTTTATGTTCTATACTTTCGTTACTAACTATGAGAATTTTAAGAAGCTAAAAGAGTATTTAGGTCTTGTAGATGAGGTTACTTACCCGTGGACAACAACAGTCATTTATGCTTCTATGTATGATGAAAAATGGAAGGTAACTGATAAGTTAAGAGGCCACCCGATTGTTTTGGGAGATTAGATTTATATGTTGACTTCGCGTATTGGAGCATTGGTTTACTTGGTCAGTATATCCGTATTTTGGGTAATATTTGACAATAACAATACGCCATCCTTACCATTGCTTCATTACTTTTTACTTCCTTACGAAAATTGAGGTTCAAAACACTAAATTCTGTTCTATATTCGCGTAGGCATTTATACATAGATCAAATGTTCACAGGAATTATAGAAACCATTGGTGAAGTTGTCAATATTGAGGAGGATGGCACCAACCTTCACTTCGATGTGAAGAGTACAGTGAGTCCGGAGTTAAAAATCGATCAAAGCATAGCACATAATGGAACCTGCCTTACTGTGGTTAGAGTAACGGAAGACATACACCGCGTAACGGCTATTGATGAAACGCTAAAGAAGACAAATCTTGGAGACTGGAAAGTAGGAAGTGTTGTCAATTTAGAGCGTTGTATGGTGGCTAATGGCCGTTTTGATGGTCATGTGGTGCAGGGTCATGTGGATCAAATTGGTACAGTTGCAAACATTCAGGAGCAGGATGGAAGCTGGCTTTTCGATTTTGAATATGACCCTACTGAGGGCAATGTGACGGTAGAAAAAGGATCAGTTTGCGTGAACGGAACAAGTTTGACATGTTTCAACTCTGAAGAGGCTAAGTTCCGAATTGCAATTATACCCTATACCTATGAGCATACCAATTTCCATCAGCTTAAAATCGGAGACAAGGTTAATCTTGAGTTTGATATTATTGGTAAGTACGTGAAAAGACTACTGGGGCAATCATGAAACTCCAGTTTGAAGTAGTCCCATATCTACTGCGTTTCCGGTTTAAGGCGGGCACTTCCAGAGGTGCATTTACCGAGAAAGAGACCTGGTTCATAAAAGCCTCATTTATTGATGAATCAAACACCTATGGAATAGGAGAGGCTAGCCCACTGAAAGGACTTAGTATTGATTACCACGAAAATTATCAGCACCGATTAGAACGTTTTCTGTCTGTAATTGAGCAGTTGGACATACCTGAATCCGAGGATGAGATACTCTCATTTGTAGCTGAACATATTCCAGCTGATAACCCTTCAATGCGTTTTGGTTTAGAAACTGCCTTGTTGGATTTATTAAATGGTGGCAAGAAGCAAATCTTCGATACATCTTTTCACGCTGGTCAATACAGAATTCCTATCAATGGATTGATCTGGATGGGAGATGAGACTTTTATGAAGCAGCAGATTGAGGAGAAACTAAAAGCTGGTTTTAATACCATCAAAATGAAGGTGGGAGCAATAAGCTTCGACAGAGAATTGCACCTGCTAGAGGCTATCAGAAAAGAATACTCGGCCAATGATATTACACTTAGAGTAGATGCGAATGGCGCCTTTACTTCTACAGATGCGTTAGAAAAGCTGGAAGAGCTAGCTGCTTTGGAGATTCATTCAATTGAACAGCCTATTAAACCAGGTCAATTACCTGAAATGTCTGAGCTTGTTGATTCTGGCATTCTTCCGATTGCTTTGGATGAAGAGTTGATAGGTGTTCATGATTTGACCGAAAAGCGAAAGCTAATAGAGTATCTTAAACCCCAATATTTAATCCTTAAACCTTCCCTTGTAGGAGGTATCAGGTCTTGTAGAGAATGGATTGAGTTAGCAGAAAATCGAAATATTGGATGGTGGATGACCTCTATGCTTGAATCCAATATAGGCCTCAATGCAATTGCCCAGTTTACTTCACTTTACAAACCTACATTACCTCAGGGATTAGGCACGGGTCAGCTATACCACAACAATATTGAGTCTCCATTAGAGATTCGACAAGGGTACTTGCTATATAATACCCCTGTCGAATGGGGTGCTATTTAACCATCAAACTATGTCTGATAGAAACGACATGGTAGAATATAGCAATTGGTAGCAGAATGGCAGGTAACAAAACGTATGGTGTTTGAGTGAGCGCTATTTCTCCTGAGATAATAGTAAAGTCTGAGAAATAGAAAGAGGATATGAAAGCATAGCCAGTAAGAGTCAGAACCGTTAAACCAAGAATGTTCCAGGCCAGTATGCCTTTTCTTTTCATTACTCCCATTTGTATAAGGTAGCCTGCTGGAATTGCCATTATACCCATTAGGATATCAAAGTTCAAACCTTCAAATGTTACTCGTTGAGGAAATTTACCGTCAACAAAAGCCCCATAGATAAGTAGTTCCACAATAATCCTGAAGGACTGGATGTAGACCAGACGAGGCTGAGAAAGTTTAGGTATCAATTGTTTAAACTGCTTCCTACCTGTGACAATAAAAATGATAATAAACGATGGTATGATGATGAAAACAGGAGCTCTGGGAGGTAGCGAAGTATCATTCAACACACCTGAAAAAGACATTGCTAAGGTATAAGCTGTCCAGACCAGCGCAAATACAATGAAGTCTCTTTGAAGTTTGACCTTGTTTTCTGCTGAACTGAATAATTGAAAAATGCTATACAGCATTATGATGGGGAGAATGTAAAAACCAATCTGTGTCATCTTTTTTCTTTTAAAGGTAAAATGAACCTCAAAAGTAAATTTAACCCAAATTGCTAATTCTCATTACGCATTAAAGGATGATGACTTTCGCAGCGCCTTGGGTGATGAATGACTATGTTTCGTGAAAAACCTGCTGAAAGAGGCAAGCTCACTGAAACCAACTTCTACAGATATTTCAGATAGTGGTTTATCTGTGTTTAATATAAGAGCTTGAGCCTTATTGAACCTTAGTCTGGAAATCATCTGAAGAGGGGTGCATTTCATAACTTCTCTGAAGGTTCTTAAATAATGATACTTGGACAGGCAGGCTACTTCACTAAGTCTATCCAGACTTATGTCGGTATTAAAATGAGCATGCATATAATCTATAGATAAATTGATTCTGCTCATTAGTTCTTTTCTTGTTGAGGCCTTAAGTACATTAAGTTGATCAAGGCTTCTTAAATCTTTTCGACAACTCTCAATTACATGTCCTAGAACATCTGACAACAATTCATACTCCGCATGCTGAGGTGTATCAATTGGTGCCTCTTTATAGAGTTGGCTAAGACAATACAAAAGGTTACTTAGTTTTTCTGTTTTCCATTCTGATTTGATTTGCACGTCAGGGAAACGTAGTTCTTCTAAAGGGTTGTCTAGCAACTTTTGAGTAGTGCTATTGAGTGCGTGGCTGACTTCAGAAAATAACCTGTCTCCAAAGTGAATATTGAATGTATTTGTTTCAGCATACTCAGGAATTAGCAAGTCGTAGAATTGATCTTTGTTAACTATGCAGAAATTGTTTTCGGTTAATAAAACTTCTTTTCCACCAGCTTTAACACGGCTTTTACCAGATATGTTGAGAAATATACTAAAAGGAGCCTTAATTCCGGTTCGCTCAGCTCCATTCGATTTAGTATTGAGTACTACGTTAGGCCAGCCGCTATCTAGTAGTTGAAAGTTCCCTATACCTTTCTTGTTTTGGAAGTTGGTTCTGGCTTGCTCTCTTAGCCAGTTAATATCAGGGAATTGATTCAGTAGCATTGAAATAGTCTCAGATTAATGTACGAATTCTTTGACGACATGGACGTTTAAATCGAAGGAAACCTGAAGTATGGGCATAAAAAAAGGTGCATCAAGCACCTTTTAATATTTTAAATGATATCCTATCGTTCGGACATGCTCACATAGCTTCTCTCTTTGGAGCCAGTGTAAACTTGTCTAGGTCTACCGATAGGTTCTTTATTTTCCCTCATTTCTTTCCACTGTGCAATCCAGCCCGGCAAACGACCCATGGCAAACATTACCGTGAACATATCAGTAGGGATTCCTAAAGCTCTGTAAATAATGCCAGAATAGAAGTCTACGTTAGGGTAGAGTTTTCTTTCAACGAAGTATGGATCATTTAATGCTTCTTCTTCAAGACCTTTAGCGATATCCAGTACAGGATCGCTTACACCTAGTTTGGTCAATACATCATCGGCAGCCTTTTTAATGATTTTAGCTCTAGGGTCGAAGTTTTTGTAAACTCTGTGTCCAAAGCCCATTAAACGGAAAGGATCATCCTTATCTTTTGCCTTAGCCATCCATTTTTTAGTATCTCCACCGTCAGCTTTAATGTTTTCCAACATTTCAATAACGGCTTGATTAGCACCACCATGAAGAGGTCCCCAAAGCGCATTAATACCAGCAGAAATTGAAGCATACATACTAGCATGAGAAGATCCTACAACTCTAACTGTAGAGGTAGAACAGTTTTGCTCATGATCGGCATGAAGAATAAGCAGCTTATCAAGTGCATCGGCAACAACCGGATCTACTTCATAATCTTCGGCAGGGTTGGCAAACATCATTTTAAGGAAGTTTGCCGCATAACTTTGCTTATTGTCAGGATAATTAACAGGGTGGCCTATTTGGTTTTTGTAAGACCATGCTGCGAAAGTTGGCATTTTGGCGATCAAACGGATAATACTCAAGTCAACCTCATCAGAAGATCTGTTAGGGTCTAACGATTCAGGGTAGAAAGCTGTTTGAGCACAAACTAAAGATGATAAAACGCCCATTGGGTGAGCTGCAGAAGGGAAGCCTTCAAGAATTTTTTTCACGTCTTCGTGAACTAAAGTATGCTTGGTAATGGTCTCAACAAAGTTGTTGTATTCTTCATTCGAAGGTAAGTGACCATAAATAAGCAAATAGGATACTTCAAGGAAGTTTGACTTTTCTGCCAGCTCTTCAATTGAATAACCTCTATACCTTAAAATTCCCTTTTCTCCATCAAGGAAAGTAATAGCACTAGTAGTAGATCCAGTGTTTTTAAATCCCGGATCAATCGTAATGATACCACTTTGACCTCTAAGCTTTGAAATATCTATCGCCTGTTCGTTCTCTGAACCTTCAATAACTGGTAGTTCAATAGCCTTTCCGCCAACATTAATTTCTGCAGTATTTGACATTCTTTAATTTAAGTTTTCTATTATGCCCCTATTTCAGCGAGCGAATTTAATCTAATAAACACGGAAATAAAATAGTTGTTCCCAATGAACCGACACTTTTTAATTATTACCCAAAATTAAAGGTAAACCGTCTTTCCCCTGACCGATTACCACGACCTTAGCATTTGGTGATTCTGCCAGCTTTAACGTAGCTTCAATTCCACGCATTTTCAATAGGGCTGGCGTTAAACTATTGTTGATGATTTTGTTAGCATTTGATTCACCTTCGGCCGCAATACGCTTTCTTTCTGCTTCACTTTTTTCTCGATCCAAACGAAATCTGTAAGCAAGTGCTTCTTGCTCTTGCTGAAGTTTGCTTTCAATAGCCGTTTTTATTTTTTCTGGTAAGTTGATTGAACGAATCAAAAGTGCTTTCATTTGAATGTTGTTGTTCTCGTTTCCGAGCACGTTTCCTGTTTCAGTAATGATTGCTTGCTCTACTTCCGAACGTTTAGTAGAATAAATCTCTTCAGCAGTAAAGCGACCCATTACTTGTCTTACAGTTGATCTTACTTCAGGAATCACTAATCGATTCACGTAGTCTCTAGTAAAGGTTTCATGAATCTCACCTATTTTTTCATACATAGGGTGAAAACGTACAGAGATATCTACTTGAATGGAAAGCCCATTTTTTTCAAGAACATCCATTGTTTCTTCTGCCTGATTTTCCGACACATCATATACATAAAGGTCGTTCCAAGGAGCTTTTACATGAAACCCAGGTTGGATAACGTTTTCTTTGTCCAATCCACCTGAGAATTTCTTAAAGATTACAGCCCTTTCATTAGATTGTATAGTATAGAATATACTTGATGACAATCCCACAATTACTATCAGCGCTATAACACCAATAACTACTACGGGTAATAATTTTCTGTTGTCCATATTAATAGGGTTTTAGTTCAGTTTGTTGTTTTCTCACTCGAGAAACTTATCCAATCTTCATCAGGTTAGCCTGAATCTGATCTAGAATATCGTGCGCTACTTTCAAAGCTTTATGGCCATCTTGGATAGTCACGATTGGTTCAGTATCATTTACAATAGCTTCGTGAAAAGTAAATAACTCTTCTCGGATGGCATTGGTAGGGTGTACCTTCGGGTTCTCAAATATGATTTCTTTCTTGCCTTTGTCTTCTCCCAAATCCAATACCATCGAAAAAGGTCCCTCTTCTCCTGTAGCCTCCTGCATTCTTACTATTTCCGATTTCTTTTCTAGGAAATCTACGGCTACATAGGCGTCTTTTTGAAAGAAACGTGATTTACGCATGTTTTTCACAGCTATACGGCTTGTAGTTAAGTTGGCTACACAACCGTTCGCAAACTCAAGCCGTGCGTTGGCTATATCTGGAGTATCGGCTACAACATTCACTCCACTAGCCGATATCTTTTCAACTTCTGAGCCTACTGCTTTTAGGATTACATCAATATCGTGGATCATCAAGTCTAAAACCACAGGTACGTCCAGACCTCTGGGGTTGAATTGCGCAAGCCTATGTGTTTCGATAAACATAGGCTGATTCAGGTATGGTTGAGCAGCAACAAAAGCGGGGTTAAAACGCTCTACATGTCCAACCTGCATTTTTAATCCCTTCGCAGTTGATAAGGCAATAAGTTCTTCAGCTTCTGTTATGGTATTAGTAACTGGCTTCTCTATAAAAACATGCTTTCCTGCATTCAGTGCTTGTTGTGCACAATCAAAGTGGGAGAGTGTCGGGGTCACAATATCAACTACATCAACTACTTCCAAAAGCGCTTCTATCGTATCAAAGCTTTGTATACCATGCTCCTCACTGACTTTGGCAGCGTTTTCAGGGATTGGGTCATAAAAACCTACTAATTCGTATTCTGGAATATCTTTAATGCATTTGATATGAATTTTACCGAGATGACCGGCTCCGAGAACGCCTATTTTGAGCATAGAATGGATGTTTCTGATTGGGCTGTAAATGTAGCTCCTAAAGATTCAAGGGACAAGGTATTTAAAGGCATATAGTGATAAGGTTTGAGTTTTAAGGTTTTCGGTTTAAGTATTCAGTTGAAACCTTTAAGTAATAACCACCCAAACCAATATCTTTGTTGCCGATGAAATACTACATCATTGCAGGTGAGGCCTCAGGTGATATGCATGCCGCTAATATGATGAAGCAGTTGAAGCTTCGTGATAAGGATGCATATTTCCGAGTGTGGGGAGGAGATAGAATGTCTGAGGAGGCACAAGAACTTGCGAAACATATTCGTGAGACCTCTTTTATGGGAGTGTTCGGAGTGTTATGGAACCTCAGAACTATCAAACGAAATTTCAGGTTTTGTGAGGAAGACATCCTGAACTTTAAACCTGATGTATTGATACTTATAGATAATTCAGGCTTTAATCTTCGTATTGCCAAGTTTGTAAGAAATCAAGGATTTGAAACACGAATCTTTTACTACATACTACCACAGGCCTGGGCTTGGAAGAGAAAACGAGTACATACCATTCAAGGTCTGACAGACAGAAGGTTTGCCATTCTACCTTTTGAACAGGATTTTTATAATTCTTATGGCTATAAGGTCGACTATGTAGGTCACCCAATTCTGGACTCAATGGCCCAAAGAAGACCAGAGTTATCAGCGTCAAGCGCCTTTCGCAGTCAGTTTGATTTGAGCGAGAAACCAATAATCGCCTTATTACCCGGAAGCAGAAAGAGAGAAATTCTGACCAAGCTACCTAAAATGCTTCAGGTGGTCAGACATTTCCCTGATTATCAGTTTGTGGTAGCGGGATCAGAAACTGTTGATGAAAGGCTCTATGATCAGTTTACTAATGATACTGTGAAAGTGGTGTTTGGTAGAACTTATGATATTCTGAATAATGCTACTGCTGCCTTGGTTACCTCAGGAACTGCAACTTTGGAGACGGCTCTTTTTAAAGTACCTCAGGTGGTCTGTTATAAACCAGGCTTTGTTACTTATCATCTGCTTAAGCGAATCATCAGTATCAAGTATATCTGTATGGTCAACCTGATATTAGATAGAATGTCGGTTCAAGAGTTGATTGAAGGTGATTTGAATGAAACCAGAATGGTAAATGAGCTGAACACAGTTTTACAACCAGAGACTCGCGATCGTATGCTGAAAGATTATGATGAACTGGAAGCTAAACTCGGAGGGGGTGGGGCTTCGGAGAAAGTTGCAGAGTTGATGATTGAAGATTTGTCCAGAAAGTAAAGCCTGAGTTTTTTGTAAATAGAACTCAGGCTTTACTTTAAAAGACCCTAAGCTCTTCTGCCTTTTGAGATTAAATCTACGAGGTTATTGATATGGTAAAGAGAGTTTTGTGCCGACTGAAAGGATGACAATCAGTAATGTAATCCCTCTGTTTATCAATATCTAAGTTCCTAATTGATGCATTGGCGAATGCTTACATGGGACATTCTTATGAAATCAATGAGGAGTCAATGAACCAATATCAAAAAAGATGACTTGAAAGCGTTAAGCTAATACTGAATGGTTGGTTGAATCATTAGTAATTTTTCAATAAACCCTCTTTTGTCTTTTGGTGAAATAATGATGGATTTATTGTTTCCATATTTTATTTCTAACCTATCGAAAGAAAGGGCAGGAGCTGAGGTCAGTTCAGATGTTTGTTCAACTGAGTGTATGTCGGATATGTTGATGTTGGTTTTATAGAATACCCCGCACCTAATGAATAGCTTTCCCTCATTAGAAATGGTATAATCTGTTTGTAGAAAGATATTTAAGACCAGAATGATGCTGCTAAGCTGAACAAAGAATACAACCATAGAGAGCAAACCAGAATTACTACTAAGTGTAATCAAGAAAGAAGCACCCAATAGCACCATTAGGATGACGAAGATGCCTAAGCTGATATCAGACTTGAACGTTTTCATCCTTTACAAGATACTATTAGTTAGTTGAACTTGAAAAAACAATTGAAGCTACGGATTGAATAAGCACCTCTCTTGGCAACTTATTACTGTTACCTGCAATTACAATCGCTCTATCATCTTCCGGAAAGATAACCAGTGCCGCGCTGTACCCACTTGTGCCTCCAATGTGACTAGCTGTTTTACGCCCATCAACAGTTCCTATAAACCAACCTAAACCAGCCGCTGCTTTCATCTCATCCCAACCTGTCTTTAGGTTTGGTTTCCAAATTTCAGTATAATTTGAAGAGGCCAATACCCTTCGGTTCTTGTATATTCCCTTGTTTAAATGCATTTGTGCCCAGATAGACATATCTTCAATAGTGGAGTAGAAAATACCATTCCCAATTTTTCGAGAGACTATTTCTGGACGGGGTACTTTTTTTAGTTTGGACTCTTCCAAAGTATGAGGAACCGTTAAGTTACTCATGCCTTTGAAAGTGTGAATAGAGGAATGAGTCATTGCAAGTGAAGCTAAAATTTGGGTTTCTACATACTCCTCCAGCGTTTTTCCACTTTGTTCTTGAAGGATTTTTCCTAGGGTATAAAAAGCTGCGTTGCTGTACTGCAATTTAGTTCCCGGTTCAAAAGCAAGTTTTAAGTCTCCAGACTTTAGTAATCCACCTGTCTGAACATTGCCTTCATTAAACTGTATTCCGGAACTATGTGAAAGCATATGTCTTACAGTAGGAGTAAACTCTTTTCCTTTCAATGCTTCAAGGTAATCTGCGGCTTTGTTGTCCAATTCAATATTTCCCGCTTCTATTTCCTTCATTACAGCAGTAGAAACCATGGTTTTAACGATTGAACTGAAGTCAAATGCATCAGTTGTTTTCAAAGTTTGGCCTTTACCAATTTCTTTTACTCCGAATGCTTTGCTGTACAATACATCAGAACCAGAAACAACTGCCAGGCCAATCCCAGGACTTAAGCCTTCCTCAATTGTAGCGTTTAGTAAGCTGTCCAAAGTATTGTTGAGATAAACGTATTCAGTCTCATTGTTCTTTTTTGGATTGGAGCAGGAGAGGCCAAAAATGCTAATTAGGCCCAATAGCGTCATGTGTTTTCGCATAGTCGTATGAAGTAGAATATTGTACTAAAGTAAAAGGTTTTGATTGAGTGGCTAAGTGCGAATGTTCAAAGGGTAGTATTCTTTTTAGAAAGGTAAGGAGGGTTTGGTCTTTGGAGGTGCTGTTGAATAATTAATCATGGAATAATAGTTGCTCGAAATCAAGAATGGAAAACATAAAAAATATATTTCTAGTGACTATAATCAGTGTTTTGGGTATTTCTCAATTAGCCAGTATCGAGCAGAAAGGACAAACTTCACAAGGTTCAATTAATAAGTCCAGACTGGATTCTCTTGCCAGAGTGTTCAATGATAAGCTCGGTGACCTTGAACGGAAAATGGATGCATTCGATGACAAAATTGAAAACATTATGGGAACGGGTTTCCGGACAGTATTTTCGTTGAATTTGAATCAGGTAGAGTCTAAACTCGATCACTTAGAAGATGAGATAGATGATGTCAAAGGTTCTTCTATTTCCTTCACAAGCACCAGTATTCGTTCCTTGAAATCTGAAATAGACGACTTAGAGGATGAAATAGATGACTTAAAAAGCCAATCTCATAGACATTGATATTAGACAGAGATATTGGAATCGGGAAATAGCTGAATCTTGCTATTGAGAGGAGGGACTCTTTATCGAAATTTCGAATTCAACTAAACTTTGATAAACATGCCAACACAAGTTCCACCTAACAACCATCCTGATCATTTTGAAAAGACTGTAATTGATGCAACAAAAGCTGCCAATGCTTTATCAATGAGTATTGCTCAAGAAAACAATGTCTACCTGAGCTTCTGTGAAAACTTGATCAGTAACACGTTACAAGCAATGTCGAGTTTGAACAAGATGGAAATCAATACTGCAAGAGCAGGAATCCATGAGCAATTAAATCAGGCAAAACAAAATGCTGAGGAAAGTGCTGAAGATAAAAAACAATCTGTCTTGGAAGCTAGCCCTGTACATAAAGCTAGTTCAGAAAAACCATCTCATGAAGCAAACATGAATTTGATGGGTGCTTTTGTGGAAAGTATGAGCGAAATGATGATTAACTCTGTTAACGGTCAACAAAACCTTCATGTAGTAGCGCAAGCTGCTACAACTCAAACCATAGAAATAATTCTGTCCATGGCTCCCGCAATTTTGGCAGAGAAGGTTAAAGAATTTGAGAATAGCTAATTTTGGCGATTTTACCATGATTAATGAGTGTTGTTATCAGCAACACTCATTAATCTACAGGTGACATTAATGATTCACTTTTCTGATAACCACAGCATTTGGAGTAAGTAAGCTTCCTGAACCTCTGGTGATTAGATCTTTTACAAAACCATTTTCTGAATTGTATTTCTTGATAGAAGATGTACCACCATTACCTATCAGGAAATCTCCGTTAGAAAAAAAGGCAACACCTTCAGGTCTGTTGAGACCGGTAATTGCATTTTCGATGAAGTCACCTTCAGCGCTAAACTTGACAATTCTACCAGTTGACCAGTCATTGACCATTAAATTACCCTCTGAAGTGAACCATATATTTGTTGGTCCATTTAGGTTTGTATTGGCGAAAAGGCCTAAATCATTTCCTGAAGTATCGAACTTTCTGACTGAGCCTCCAGAGCCATTGTTATATGAAGAAACATAGAGGTTTCCGTTACTATCCCAATCAATGCCAATGCTCTGTGTTACACCAACAGATGTAAACTCATCGACAAAAGTACCGTCCAGTTGATACCTGAGTACCTTGCCATTTCCTCGCCACTGTAACACATAGAGTAAATCGTCAGGGCCAATTTTCATTCTGGTTGGCCCACCAATACCCAAAGCAAAATCATTGATGTAATCTCCAGTGTTAATGTTGTACCTGCCTATACTCCCACTATTCAGGTTTGAAATAAGGGCTATTTCATCACCTTCCATGAATAGAATATCTTGAGGCCAGTTGAGATTTTGATTAGTAAAGATCTTAGGGTTTTCCCCATTCTCATCAAACTTTAAAATCTGATATGGAGGGTTGCCCACGTTACCAGCATCACTCACATATATTTCAGTTCTTGGAGCCGAGCTATCCCAAATGTTAATATCTATCGTATTTTCTACGTTACCTATTGATGCTTTAACATTAGATGTGCCAACACTTAGTCCTGTGACTACTCCGTCTGGATTGATCTGAGCATTTGAATTATTGACAGTCCATACTATGGTTTGGGTGATATCGACTAGGTTATTGGCCGAATCAAAACCTTTGACACTTAGCGTTGTGCTTTCGCCAATGTCTAATAAATCTCCACTTGATGATTCAATTTTAATAGTAGACAGAAGGGGAGAAGTGTCGTTGCTCGAGTTGCAGCTCAGACATATGAACATGCATAGGGCGATTAGTGAGTTTTTCATGATTTTCGTTTTGAGTTTCACGAAACTCACAATGAATCACTTCCTGTTGGGTAAAGCTTACAAGATTTTCCCAAGTAATGAGTTCAAAACTGACCTGAAGACAATATGCTCCTGACACTTAGTATTGAAACTTATTAAAAGGCTACTTTAGTTTAGCCAACACCGGAGTATGATCTGAAAGCCATAGATTGTTCTTCCTTCGATCGTCAATATTGATATATTGTTTAACAGCAATATTCTTTACCAGAATATAGTCTAGCCTATCTGCCATTTCGTTTTGAGTATTGAAGCTGTTGAATGTACCAATTGGGCCATATGGTTTGGATTGGCTTATTATGTAGGCATCACTCAGTTTGTTTAACAAAACCGTAATGGGTTTTTGATTAGGTAAGCTATTAAAGTCTCCTATAACTGCAATTCGCTCGTTTTCAATGCCTTTATCTTCAATAAGTTTCAAGACTAAATGTGAAGAATTCTCACGAGCAACTTTTCCGATATGATCGTAATGACAATTGAAAATATGTATAATCTGCTGGCTGGATTTATCCTTGAATTTGCCATAGGTGACAATTCTTTCCATTGAAGCATCCCAGCCAACGGAAACCCTATTGGGAGTTTCGGAAAACCAATAGGTTTTGGTCTCAATCAACTCCATGGTAGCTTTATTAAAGAATATAGCTGCATGCTCCCCTTTTTCTTTTCCATCGTCTCGTCCTACTCCCACAAAACCGTAATCATCCAGAGAAGAATCCAGATAACTAACCTGACTTTTCAGTCCCTCTTGAATACCAAAGATATCAGGCCGATAATGCTCAATCATATCAGCTACCTCAGTTTTTCTGTTTTCCCACCAGTTTTCTCTGTCATTAGGGTTATTGTATCTTATGTTGTAGGTCATTATAGCATTTTGTGCATTAAGGCACAATGTTGTTAGCAGCAGAAAAATGAGCGAGGAGAGTTTTTTCATTGTTTCAATAATTGATCAAGGATGTTTAATGATGGTAAGATAAAACTTCTTTGCCTGAGTATATAAAGAATGTTGGTTGGTTGTCCGTTGGTTTTTATTTATGACTCATATTCAATAAACATGAGAAGGTAAAAATCTGAAAATTGATTTTTGATCGTTAGAAGTGCTTTTAGTCATTACGTAGATAATTAATGGGGTTAGTTAAAGCAGTCCTAACAGTATGAAAAAGAATGGTGATCCAGGTCAATCCCAATACAATTGAAAGAGTTATAAGAATTGGTCTTACCCCAATACTTATCCGATACGCAAAACCTTGTAGCCACCAGGTTTCTAACGCTGTCCATGCTATCGGTACAGTAATGATGAAGGAGAGTATTACCATCCATGTTATCTTCTTACTTAGTAGTATGATGATATCAGAAAAGCCAGCACCGATAACCTTCCGGATACCAACCTCTTTCATTTTAAGACTGGCATTATGCGCAGATAAACCAAAAAGTCCCATGCAAGCCAGCACTAAACTCAGAATGGAAAAGACCTTGAAAACACTTAGCAATCGGACTTCTTTCTTGTAATATGAGGCTGCGACCTCATCAGCAAACTTAAACATAAATGGATCTGTAGGTCTCATCTTATCCCATTTTGAGTTGACTTTTGAGATAAGCTTGCTAAGGCTAACCCCGGCATTTAAGCGAGCAACAATTTTACTTGATCTATTGAAAATGGTTTCATTGCTCTTAATTACAAGTGGTGAAATTTGATTGTATAGTGCATCATAATTGAAGTCTTTAATGACTCCAATAATTTTAAAGGTCATAGGAGTGCCATCTGCTCTTAACTCTACTAGGCTTTTTCCTATTGGTTGGTCCATATTTAATGCTTTAACAGCAGATTCGTTAAGAAGAACAGAAGTAGAATCCCATGAATCGGTTTCAAAGAACCTTCCTTCTTGCAGAGATAAACCCATTACTTCAGAAAATAAATCTCCGACTTTCATGGATTTAAGATTTACAATGTCGTTTGAATTCTGTCTTTTGAAGTTTTCTTCCCAAAAAATACCCAAGCCCGGCATAGATAATGTACCTGCTACTGAATTAACTTCAGGCATGCTTTCTAACTCTCCTATAAATGAGTTTACAAATAGAGGATCCATATGAAAATCTCCGGTTAGAATGAGCAGTTGCTCTTTATCGTACCCGAGATCTTTATTGATCATAAAGCGGAGTTGATCTTTGACTACAAACATAGACAACACCAAAACTATTCCGATTGAAAATTGAGAAATGACCAGACTATTTCTCAATAAACTCCCTTTTCGGCCGGATGAGAACTGCCCTTTAATAGTGTTTAGTGGTTTAAGACGTGAGATGAGGATGGCAGGCCATAATCCAGTTATTAATGTCATAGCAGCTACGAAAGAAAAAAGATAGATTATGGTTGGTAAATCAAGTGTAAAGGTTTGGGTTTTTCCTGAGAGGTTATTAAATGAGTGTTGAGTTAAATAGACCAAAAGGAGTGAGAGGGTGACACTGGAGAAAACCACCATGAAAGTTTCTGTGAGAACTTGAGACACCAGTTGTGTTTTGTAAGATCCTAATATTTTTTTCGTGCCAATTTCTTTTGCTCTGGCATTGGTACGTGCGGTACTAAGGTTTATAAAATTGACAGAGGCTAATAAAAAAATCAGACATGCTACAAAAACCATGACCCTATTTGAAAACTGACTACCGCCTGGCTTCATACCACCTAGGTTATCAGGGTGGAGATAAACAGAGGTTAGCGGTACAAGGAAGAGGTCAAACCCGTTGCCTGCATTTTGATATTCTGACCAAGAAATCCCATTTTGTTTTTCTATTTCTGGTGCAGCATGATTCTTGGCCGATTTGTTGATTTTCTCTTCTAATGAAACTATAGAAGTACCTACTTGTAACTTGATATAACAACTAACATCGGGACGTGTGTAATTGGTTTGGTTAAACCTGTCAATAGTATTAATGGACATGAGAAACCCAAAACTCAAATGAGAGTTATCTGGTAGGTCTTGGCACACTCCTGTGATTTTGAACTCATCTCTGGCCATTTTCAATGACTTACCAATCGGGTTTTGTTGGCCAAAATATTTTTGAGCCATTGAATTGGTTAAAACCATGCTTCTTGGGTCTTTAAGGGCGTTTTCAGAACTCCCAAGAATCATTTTAATCCCAAAGAATGAAAGGAAGTTTCCATCTGCTGCGATGACATCCTCGTGAAAATTTTGACTTCCTGAATTGTCCGATGTATAGGAAAGCAGCATGCCTCTAAATGGACCAGAGTAGGTGGCGGTTTCGGTAATCTCTGGTATATCTGACTTTAGGGCATCGGCAAGTGAGTGGGGAATGCTTTTGGTTATGCTACTATAATCGGGGTAATGTTTGTTTAAGCCAATTTTGCCTATTTGATCTGCCTCAGGAATCAATGTGTCGTAAGATGATTCATTTTTTACAAAAGTCATTAGGTGAATGAAACAAGCAATTGCTATAGAAAGACCAGCTACACTAATTGCCGAATAGAGCCAATTTCTTTTTAGGATTCTGATTGATACTTTTAGGTTATGTTTTAGCGTATCGTATGCATTGAGTTTTTCAGAGCTACTCATTCCTTTGGTGAGTATTGGACGAATAAGTTTAATGACCTCTCGATTATACAGCTTTCGAGCTTTTTTTATCGAGTATTGATTGAGGTTATCATCATAAATCTCTTCCAAATCTCCTTCAATCTCTTCTAAGTAATTTGACTTTAGAAAAAACCGAAGGAGTTTAAGTGACCAACTTGGGGGAGAGGTGCCTTTATTTGTTTTACTCATTCCTAAGACATTGTGCAGGGTTAACCATAGCAGCTTTAAATGTTTGAAAACCAACGGTTAGCCAAGCTACTAGTAGGGCTACTATACCTGAAAAGGCGAAGAACCACCATTTAAGGCTTACTGCATAAGCAAAATTCTGAAGCCAGCTATCGACTATGAAATAGCTAATTGGTAGAGCAATTACTATTGCATACAATATCATTTTCACGAAGTCTGAGGAAAGCAACTGAACAATGTTGGCATTGTTCGATCCTAAGATCTTTCGAATACCTATTTCTTTTAATCTCCGTTCTACAGTAAAACTTGCTAAGCCAAAAAGACCCAGACATGAAATAAGTACAGCCACAATTGCAAAAGTGCGAGACAGTATTGCTATGCGTTGTTCTGTTGCATATTGTTTTGCATAGTCATCGCTTAAGAATCTATAATCAAAGTTGAAGCCTGGGTTCATACTGGTATATAGCGTTTGTAACTCCTTGATAGTCTCCGGTTCTCTACCTGCCTGAAGCTTAGCCACAATTACCCATGTGTCAGTTGGCTTTAGGATAAAGAAAGCTGGGCTTACAGCTTCGTGAAAAGTTCGAAAATTAAAATCCTCAACAACACCCAATACTTGTCTGTTTTCGCCAAAAACATGAACTGTTTGCCCAACTGGATTTTCAATGTTCATCGCCTTTATAGCAGCCTCATTGAAGATGATACTGCCAATATCAGTTGGGAATTCTTTGGAATAAGATCGACCTTCTTTGATTTGAAAGTCTAAGGTTTCGATCAAATCATGGTTTACGCGCATATATTCCATTGCCAATACGCTTTCAGGGTCTTTGCCATTCCAACTCATATCGTAGGTGTTACCAGTGTAACCACCTTCAATGAAGCTGTGAGCAGTACTGGAAGCCATATTGACACCTGGTACTTTTTTGACTTCCTCCAGAAACGCTTGAAGCTTCAATTCCAACTCGCCTTCGGCTTCAAAATAGATGATATTGTCTCTATTAAAACCAATGTTCTCCTTTTGAGTGAACTCAATTTGCTTGTAAACAACCAGAACCGAAACAATAAGAATAATTGAAAGAATGAATTGGAAAACAACCAGACCTTTGCGCATAAAAAGATCTCGCCATGAAGTAGGGGATTGGCCTTTAAGTGTTTTGACAGGTTTAAGGCTAGATAAGTATAAAGCAGGGTAGCTACCAGATAGTATGCCAGTGATTAATAGTATGGCTAGCAAGGTTAATCCAAACTCTTGAGAAAACTGCAATACGAGCTGTTTTCCAACAATGTTGTTGAATGCTGGTAAAATGATTGATACAGTAGCAAGTGCAAGAACTAGTGAGAGCAAAGATATTATAACGGACTCACTTAGGAACTGAATAATCAATGATTTTCTACTGGCCCCAATTGCTTTTTTAATACCAATCTCTTTTAATCTTCTGGATACTCTTGCTGTTGATAGGTTCATAAAATTGATACATGCGATGGCAAGAGTAAAAAAAGCAATTGCTGAAAAAAGCCTTACGTAAGTGATCTTACCAGCACCAGGTTTTCCATTTTTAAACTTACCTCTCAGGTATAAATCACTATAGCGCGTGGCATAAGGAGTTATATTAGGTTCTCCATTGTTAGCCCTTATCACATCTTTTATTTTAACATTAAATGCTTCTAAATCAATGCCTTTTGCAAGCATGACAAAAGAAGAAGGTGCATTGTTTTTCCAATCAAGAATCCATGATCGGGATTCTTTGAATTCTTCGAATGTCATGATGAAGTCGAATTGATGAGATGACGTTGAAGGCGGACTTTTAAATACCCCTGACACCTGAAATGATTTGAGATGCATGAAGTCGACAGTTTTACCCACTATATCTGTAGTAGAACCAAAAAGTTTGATAGCTAGATTATCAGAGATAACTACAGCATTTTTATCCTTTAATACTTGGTTTTTATCCCCTTGAAGTAGCTCATAGGAGAATATTTTGAAATAATCTGCTCCTGCATATTGACCTATTGCTTTGATGTTCGTTTCCTTAAATGAGAGTGTATACTCTGCGGTCCAGGATTGGGTTGTAGCATACTCGACTTCTGGAAACTGTTCAGCTAGGGTTTGTGGTAAAAGAGCAGGAGTTGCAAAGTTGGTGCTGATTCCGTTAGAGGTCTCATTATTTGCGACCACCTGATAAATACGGTCACTATTTTCATGAAACTGATCAACTTGAAATTCACTATTTACCCATAGAAAGACAAGCAGCGTACAGGTAAGGCCTGTAGAAAGGCCAATCAAATTGATAAGGAATGCACTTTTATAACGCATATAACTTCTGAAAGCGACCAAAATATTGTGTTGAAACATACCGATATAATTGAGTTGTTTGTTTCCGCTCATTTTCCTAATCAGAATAGGGCGGAGTAGTTTAATGACCTCTCGATTATATAGCTTTCGAGCTTTTTTTATCGAGTATTGATTGAGATTATCATCATAAATCTCTTCCAAATCTCCTTCAATCTCTTCCAAGTAATTTGACTTTAGAAAAAAACGAAGGAACTTAAGTGACCAACTTGGGGGAGAGGTGCCTTTATTTGTTTTACTCATTCCTAAGGCATTGTGCGGGGTTAATCATAGCAGCTTTAAATGTTTGGAAACCAACGGTTAACCATGCTATAAGTAAAGCTGCTATACCAGCAAAAGCAAAGAACCACCATTTCAAACCTACCGAATAAGCGAAGTTATGGAGCCAGTTGTCTACTATGAAGTAGCCTAATGGCAAGGCTATGACAATTGAAATTAGTACTGTTTTGGTAAAGTTGCCGGTCAATAATCGAACAATAACAACCTGACTGGCACCAAGGATTTTGCGAATGCCAATTTCTTTTGTCCTTCTTTCAGCGGTAAATGCAGCCAAACCAAATAGCCCGAGGCAGGAGATGATAATAGCTATTCCTGCCATGTAATTAGAAATGCTTGCTACCTTGCTTTCTGTGCTATACAAAGCCAGATAATCATCTTGAAGATAGCTAGGGGTAAAGTTGTATTTAGGATGAAACTCCTGATAGATGTCTTCTAATTTTTGAAGTGAAATGGTTTCAGTTCCAGCTTGAAGTTTGACAACGTAATTGGCACCAGAGTTTCTGAAACGGAATATTAATGGTTCTATTTTCTGATGCATTGAGCCATATTGGAAATCTTTAACGACTCCAATAATCTCTCTTGTTTCTTCTTTTCCATAGTCCAATACTTTACCTATTGGATTCTTCAATCCCATTAATTTTACAGCTGATTCGTTAATGATAACTTTGGAATTATCGTCATTCAACGCTTTAGAGAATGATCTTCCTTCTATTATTTCCAGCCCAAGTGTTTCAATAACATTGTATCCTATTTTAGGTGATTTGAATAGGTATTTATTGTCTTCATCTGTGGATGGGTCCCAGGAAAAACCACTGCCATTATCATCTCCCCAGAGGAATTCACCTGCCATATTTCCCGCACTGATGACGCCAGGAATTTTATTGAGTTCAGACAGTATGATTTGTGGGTCACGATCGAATTGCCCTTTTCTCGTGAACGTTACTATGTTTTCCCGATCATAGCCAAGATCTTTGCTTTGGGTGAATTCAATCTGGCGGTTAATCGTAATTACTCCAATAATAAATACAATGGAAAGTACAAACTGTACTACTACCAAACCTTTTCGGATCCATTCTTCTCCTTTAAGATTTGATACCTTTCCTTTTAATACAGCAACTGGATTAAAGCCGGATAAGTAAAATGCTGGGTAACTTCCAGCTAAAACCCCGGTAATTAATGCAACTCCAATGATTGGTTTGATAAATTGAAAAATGTTTATTTCGAGCTGTTTTGAAGTGATTTCATTGAATTGAGGGAGGAAAAGGTTTACTAAAACAATGGCCAGGGTAAGTGCAAAAAGAGATAGTAAAATTGACTCGCTTAAGAATTGAAAAATCAATGCTTTTCGATTGGCTCCTATAGCTTTTTTAACACCAACTTCTTTCATCTTTTTTGAAGCCTGTGCTGTAGAAAGGTTCATGAAATTGATGCAGGCAATCAGTAGGATAAAAAGTGCTACAATGGTAAATAACCTTACATTCTCGATTCTACCTCCGACTTGAATTCCGTTGTCGTACTTTCCAAAAAGGTAGTTTTTTGCATAAGGTTGTACAAAAAGAGAAAACCGATCATTGTTTACTTTGTTGTCCATGAAGTTCTCAATTTTAGCATTGAATTGATCAATGTTAGTCCCTTCTTTAAGTAGTAAGAAAGTTTGCGCATAGCCACCATTCCATGCTGCAGCCCACTTATCGCTTTCTACTAACTGATCATAGTTTACAACTACATCAAATTGATTAGATGCATTGGAAGGAGGAGCCTGAAAAACACCTTTTACAACAAATGTTTTATTGAAGAACTGATTTTCCCAATCAATAAGCTTTCCTAATGCGTTTTCAATGCTACCAAAAACACTGATAGCCATTTCTTCGGAAATTGCTATGGACTCCTTGCCTTTAAGAATTTCACTTTTATCGCCTATAACAACAGGGTAGGTAAGAATTTCAAAGAAGTTCTGGCTTGCAAATAGTCCGTCTATTTCAAAATTAGTCTCTTTAAATGAGATGACGCCTTCGGGTTTAAAAAAATGAGAGTTCCCAATTCTTACTGCATCTTCAACTTCAGGGAATTCTTCTTTCAAAGATTCAGCCATAAGCCCTGAGGTATAATCCCAAGTGAGGGTGCTGTTGGGAAGTTGGAAGTTGGCGAATACCCAATAAAGTTGATCGTTCTTTTCGTGAAATGTATCAACAGACTTTTCATCATTTACCCAAAGAAAAATTAGGAGCGAGGCTGCAAGGCCTGTTGAAAGTCCTATGAGGTTGATGAAGAATGTTGTTTTGTGGCGTTTGAATCCTCTGAGTGTAATGAGTAAATAGTGTTGTAACATACCGATATAATTGAGTTTGTGATACCCGGTAATACCTCTGACAAGGTTTGGGCGTATTAATTTTATGACCTCCCGATTGTATATTCTTCGGGCTTTTCTTAATGAGTGCTGTGCTATATTGTCTTCAAAGACTTCTTCCATATCGCCTTCAATTTCTTCCAGATAATCCTTCTTCAAAAAGAATCTGAGTAACCGAAGTGACCAGCGAGGTGGTTGAATATTGTCTTTAGTAGTTTCCAAGTTAGTTAGTTGCTATACCAGGCATTGCAGCCCATAATTGTGATCTTACATCTTTCATTTCCTGTAACACTTTGCGTGCGTGAGGTGTGGCCTGATATATTCTTTTGCGCTTGCCACCACGTTTTTGACTTGCTTCACCAAATTCTGAAGTAAGGAAACCTTTCTCTTCCATGCGCTTAAGAGCTGACTGAATGGAGCCTACACTTAGAGTCTCATTGAGTCGATCTTCCAACTCTCTTTTGATTTCAACACCATAAGCATCAGCTTGCAGAACTACCACAGTCATTAATACCAGCTCTTCAAATTCGCCTAGTTTTGTCTTCTTCATAAGTATATTATTCGTAATTGCAGTAAATATAAAGAAATATATTATTCGTAATTGCAGTTTTAATAAAAAAATAATTTTTTGAGCTAGGAGCTAGGAGCTAGGAGCTAGGAGCTAGGAGCTAGGAGCTAGGAGCTAGGAGCTAGGAGCTAGGAGCTAGGAGGAGGCTACTTTTTCTTCTTCTTTCTTCTATTATCTTTTGAAGCCTCTGCTTCTTTAATCAAAAGTTTCCAGTTGTCAGTGGTGTCTTCAGTGGTATCAACAATTACCTGATAGTCTGTTTTGGATAGTTCAAGTCTTTGAATAGGCTTGCCCAGATTTGCTTCTATTTCAGCGAGTACTTCTTTTTCCTCAGTACTACAGAAAGAAACGGCTTGTCCTTTTTCTCTGCCTCGGCCAGTACGTCCTACACGGTGTACGTAGGTTTCCGATGTGTCAGGTAAATCATAGTTGATTACATATTCAACATTTGGAATATCTATTCCTCTGGCACTTATATCTGTGGCTATCAATATATTTAAGTCTCCTTTCCTAAACCGCCTCATGGTGGACTCACGTTCAGCCTGAAGCTTGTCACTGTGGATGGTGTCGGATTCAAGATTGACCCTTTCCATGGCTTTTTTCACCCTTTCTGCTCTGACTTTTGTTCTCACAAAAACCAGCATTTTCTTTTCGGGGTGATTGTTGATCATATTCTCTAAAAAGAAGCGTTTGTGGTCCATTTCTACAAATGCCACAGCATGCTCTATGTTTTTAGCTACAGGGTTTTTAGGCGAAATCTGTATACGAATTGCATTGTTAACGAGAGAGTAAGCGAGTTTCTTAATTTCATCGTTAATGGTTGCCGAAAAGAAAAGCGTCTGTCGTCTTTTGGGTAAATGGTACATCAAATCTCTGATGTCTTTAATAAAACCTAAGTCCAGCATGTGATCTGCTTCATCCAAAACCAATACTTCAACCCTGGATAACTTTAATGCCCCTTGACTCACTAAATCAAACATCCGTCCTGGGGTGGCTACAAGCACGTCTACACCTTTTTTCAGTTGAGCGATTTGTGGCTCCTGATCGACTCCACCATGAATGCAAAGCGTATTGACTTTGGTGTGCTTTCCAAGTGTTTTAAACACATCTTCGATCTGAAGAGCCAACTCATGGGTAGGAGCCATTACAAGACATTTCACTCCATCGGGACGTAGTTTTGCAGACTTTCTTTCCTGAAGAACATGAAGAATAGGAATTGTAAAGGCCGCTGTTTTGCCGGTTCCGGTTTGAGCAATTGCTAAAACGTCTTCACCTTTTAATATGGCAGGGATAGACTTATATTGAATATCAGTGGGTTTTTTGTAACCGAGTTTTCCTATGCTCGTTTTAATGCCATCTGCTATACGGTATTCTTCAAACTTCATGAGTGTAATATAATTTGCAAAGATACTTGATATCTTAAGCGATTGATCGAAAGCTTGTTTTTGTTTACATGATAAAAGGTAAATGCCCGATGTTTTTAACTTTTGATCCAATGAGGATTCTTCATTCACCTATTAAGGGTTCTTTAAGAAAAGGAATCGGACTAATGTTGCTGGCTTGTTTAAGTTCTGAGCTTTTTGCTCAGGATAAAAGGTTTCTGGATGTGGATACCACTAAATACATAGCCTGGAATGAGGGTAGGCCCTTGACTTGGGACGATTATAAACTGTTGGAAGATAGTTCTGAAGGTGATAGTTATGCACTAACTGCTGTTACTCATTCCATTAGAGGGGGGATAGAAGGTGGAAAGCCCAATTTTCAGGTGTATGTACTTTTCAAGATTAAAGATTCATGGACATCTAACCGATCTGATACAGCTTTGTTTCTGCATGAGAGGTTGCACTTTGATATTGCGGAACTTTACGGTAGAAAGTTGAGAAAGCAGATTGCCACAATGGGAGAGAATGGGGAAACCAACCTTTCTGTTTATAAAAGAAAGATCAAACTACTACTTAGAGAGTTTAACAGAAAATCACTTGACTATGATGAGGAGACAAGACATGGTACTGATAGTGAGAAGCAGAAAGAATGGGTAGAATTTGTTAATCATGAACTCCTAAGATTAAATGAATACATGTGAATATTAATAAATGTTGTTTTATTAATTTATAATACTTCTTAAAAATAATTATACGACTCAATGACTCTTGAAGTAACGAATTTCACTTAATTTGAAGATTCCTTTTAGCAATACGATGGATAAAGCTATTACCAAAACATATACCAACGGAACTGTAACGGTTGTTTGGAAGCCCGATATGTGCATTCATTCTGGTATCTGTTTAAAAGGATTGCCAAAAGTATTTAACCTCAAGAAAAGGCCTTGGGTTAATATGGATGGAGCTACTTCAGAAGAGATAGTTAAAGCTGTTAGAGCATGTCCTTCCAAGGCACTATCTATTAAGGGAGTAAGGTTTAAGGAAGAGTCTGGGGAGCGAGCAGATGTTACCCTAATTCCCGGAGGGCCAGTGATTGTAAAGGGAGGAGCCATTGTGAAAGACAGGAATCAAACTGAAAACTTTGAAGAAACGGTGGCTTTCTGTCGTTGTGGACGTTCTGGCAAGTTCCCTTATTGTGATGGTACTCATGCACGTCCTAAAGATGTTTAACTATGGCTGTAACTATTAAAGATATTGCAAGCGAGCTTCAAATATCTCCTTCTACTGTATCGAGAGCGTTGAACGATCACCCGAATATTAGTGCAGAAACGAAGAGGATAGTGTCTGAAAAGGCCAAAGCAATGAAGTATCAAACCAACTTCATTGCTGCAGGCTTACGTACAAGAAAGTCAAATTCTATTGGTATTCTTGTGCCTCATATTACTAGTTCATTTTTTGCATCGGCCATTGATGGAATACAAAAGGTAGTAAGTGATCAAGGGTATTTTACCATTATTTGCCAATCCAATGAGGATTACCACAATGAGGTGGATCAGATTCGCTCGTTGCTATCCTGTAAAGTAGAAGGGGTAATACTTTCTATTTCCAGCGAGACCAGAGAGTACGAACACCTTGAAACGCTAGAGGCTTATGATACGCCTTTTGTGTTGTTTGACAGAGTGGCACCAGGCTTTGATATGCCAACTGTTGAGGCGAATGACTTTACAGGAGGTTATCAGGCAGTGGAGCACCTCATCAAAAGGGGGCGAAAGAGAATTGCTCACTTAGGAGGGCCGGGACTTTTAGGAATAAGTAAAAGAAGGTATGAAGGCTATCTGGAAGCCCTGAAGAGCTACAATTACCAAATTAGCGATGATTTTGTTGTCTTCACTGACCCAGATGAAGATCATAGTGAAATAATTGAGGAAATGTTTGCCGACCCTAAGCATGGACCAGATGCCTTATTTACATTCAATGATGAACTGGCAGTAGAAGCTATTCTTAAGCTTAAGAAAATGGGGTTAAACGTGCCTAGAGATGTTTCCGTAGTTGGCTTTGGTAACAGCAACTTATGTGAGATAGTAGAACCCAATCTGACGAGTGTAACCCATGAGCCTATTGAAATGGGAGAGGCGGCTGCAGAATTATTGTTTAAAGTAATTCAGAACAAGCACATATCACCACAAATGAAGAACCGAAAGTTCGATTCAAGGGTCATTATACGAGATTCTTCAAGATAACCTAAAGCTAGTCTCAACATTGTATTCAGGCGGCTTTCTCAGAACTCATTTACCTCTATTATAGCTGATCTTTAAACTTAATCCAGATTAACAATGGGTTTTCTGACGACTCTATTTCTTCGAGTGTAGAGCCAGTTCTAAACTTTACCTGATTTGGATTGAGTTGGCTTAGAAATTCGCCAATGTCTCCAGAGTCAGTACCAAATAGCATTCGGTTTTCTTCCCATTTTAGACCATTTAGCATGAACTTCCCTGGTGTCTTTTTCTTCATATCGAACCTTCGATAGTTTCCTGTTGCTCTATCCAGAACAAAGAGTCCGTTATTCTTGAGCGTTGTAAAGAATACTTGCTTTTCAGACACCAGCATAAAAAACATCTTAACCATTCCTTTTTCAGACATAAGCTGCCTTTGTTTTTGCGGATCGGTATAGATTTCAGTGTCTTTCCATACCCATTCATTCCCAAAATCTATTGAAAGGAGTGGAATGGCATTGTTTTCTTTCAATGTATAAATAGTATCTCCAAAGGTGTTTTGGTATAGCAGCTTACTTCCGTAATCGGTGAAATTATTGAGGTACCAAACTATGCCACCGTTCTTTCTGTTTTCATAAGGTGCTATTAGTGCCTTTCTGGACATTTTTTCATCAATCAACATAACATTATACTTGAGGGAGTCATCAACCAGTGAATTGCTTACATCCAGGGCATATCCGCCATTATAATAATGTACATGTGTAGCGGGTGTGCTTATTCTTTGGGCTTCAATAAAATTGCCTTCCAGATCGTATTTTACTATTCTCTTGCTTAGGTTATCATAAATACCGATTAGGTTACCCTCAATCCACAAATCCCAGATAGATCTGTATTCCTGAGGACCATCACCCTGGTTATTGATCTTTCGAATAAACTTGCCCTGCTCACTATAAATCAAAAGTTCACTCTTATTGCCATTCTTAATTACAAAGTGATCTTCAACGCTCAAGCTCTTAGATACAAATGTGAGTAGAGATTCATCAGTTTGCTCGAGCATCATAACCTCAACATTTTCAATGGATTCGAAAATATCAGACGTAGGACTCAGCACATCAACACTATAAGACTTGAATTTATCCATACTCGATTTTCCTGCGTTTTCAGGTGATTTATCAGGGTTTGAGCAGGCAACAAAACATAGTGCTAGTATCGAGATTGGGAGGATAGTCAGTCTTTTCATAGAGTAATTAAGTGTATACCTGCAAACTTAGTTAAACCATCAAAGAAGCCAAGAAGTGCGTCAGTTTTAAATTTTAATCGATCAATTCTGATGGGAGTTCAGCATATAGCTGTAATGAAACATAACTAGTGTCGTCTGTTAAATGAAAATCGAATTAGGTAGAAACTCATCACTTTAAACAACTCAAAATGAACAACGAATTTAATTACCCACTGAAGAAAAGGTATTCATGGTCGGTACTTTTTACTATTATATTAGCACTTACAGTACTCTCTCCATTCGGAAGTTTTGCGCAACGAGAAAAGAAATGCAAAGCGCTTACGAAAGCAGTAAGGCTTCAAAAGACTGATGAAGTGAAAGAATTATTAAAATCAACAAACCCAAACTGTGTTGATTACAATCCTGGTTATGAGACTATTATTGATCAAGAAAAAGGCTTTACCATAAGAAGAACTCATGCCCGAACACCTTTGGCGGCAGCAGCTAGGAATGGCGATCTGGAACTTGCAAAACTTTTGGTTGAAGTTGGTGCTCAGGTAGACTTTGACAGAGGAGATCATGGTTCACCAATTACAGAGGCTGCTTCCAATGGGTACCTTAGTTTTGTGACCTTTTTAGTTGATAAGGGTGCTGATCCAAACCACATGTCTCAAGGGCAGGGGACAGCACTACACAGTGCTGCCAGAAATGGACATCTTGATGTAGTGAAGTATCTGGTGAGTAATGGAGTGTCTTTAGATAAACAAAACGATGGTCAGGGCACGGCCCTAAATGGAGCTGCTAGAAATGGTTATGCAAAAGTAGCTGCCTATTTGATCAAAGAAGGAGCAGATGTGAACAGGCAGTGTGATGGTCAAGGTTCTGCTCTGAACGCTGCTGCCAGAAATGGATATGTGGAAATGGCCGAGTTGTTACTATCTAACGGAGCTAAAATAGATGCACAAACCGATGGACAAGGGTCTGCTTTGAATGCTGCTGCCAGAAATGGTCAGATTGAAATGGTTGAACTGTTGATTTCCAACGGGGCTGATATTGATAGACATAATGACGGTCAGGGATCAGCACTAAATGCAGCTGCTCGAAATGGACACTATAAAGTAGTTGAGCTGTTGTTATCGAAAGGGGCTGATATAAATAGGCAAACTGACGGTCAAGGGTCAGCCTTGAATGCTGCTGCACGAAATGGTGATATCAAAATGGTTGAATTATTGCTTTTAAAAGGAGCCGATATTAATAGACAAAATGATGGCCAGGGTTCCGCCTTAAATGCAGCTGCCAGAAATGGAAACCTTGAGGTTGTCAAATTATTGGTTGCGAAAGGGGCTAGAGTCAATTTGCGAAGCGATGGTCAGGGTACGGCAAGGTCTGCGGCTTTTAGAAACGGACACAGGGATATTGTTGAGTTCTTAGATTCGAAAGGAGCTTATTAGGGAGTCTAATAAGTTAGAAGCCTGCTTTGATATTCTATGTCAGGGCTGGTTTTTCGTTATGTTTAGAAAAACGATGATTAATTTATTTTTGCTATTTCGATTTTGAAAAATCTACGGACAGTCCTTCAAAAATCCATTTAGCGAGAGCATCTCGGTTTTCTGCACTTAAAATGCGTCTTTGATCCTTGATGTTTTTGAGGTTGCCAAGTTCTATGTAAACCATGGCAGGTAAGGTGTTTCTTACAACGTACAAGTTGCTGCGGCTTTCCACAGTGCCTGTATATTTTCTATTGGGTTGATACTGCTTATACTTCTTTCTAAAGGTGTCTTGAAGTGTGTTGGCCAGTTCTTTTCCCTTTTTGCTGTTTTTATGATGGTAAAAGAAAACATCTATTTTCTCACCCTTGCTACGACTATCTACATGCGTTACAACTAACCGCTGATAGCGTTTGCCATGTTTTTTAAAGAGTCGATTTACAGATTCGGTACGTTGTCTTAGCCTCAGTCTGGGGCTTCTGGGTATTTTCTTATTAGGGTAATTGACTTCGTCATAATCAACTTTCAGAACACTTTCATCTCTGATTCCGTCATTTTTATCTTTGATGATCAGGTATACTTCAGCGCCATTAGCCATCAGTCTACGCGCTAATCGTAAAGTGACATCATAGGCATATTCATCTTCAGAAATTGTCCTTCCATTTCGCTTTGCAACAGCTCCAGGGTCTGGACCACCATGGCCGGATATCAGGTAGTATATAGCTCCTTTTAGGTGCTGGCTTTCAATATTGACGTTTTCATATTTTTTACCAAAGAGAGGGTAGTTAATTGATTTGCCATCTTCTGATACTGAAATAGGAATTTCTTTAACCTTTTCTGGAAGCCGATATTTTCTTCCTACAAAAAGGCCATTGGTTCTACTGATGTTCTTTCGATTCAGTTCGACAAAAGCCTTATAATATTTTACAGGATCAAAACCATTTTTCATCAATATGCGATGTATGCCATCACCGGCAACCGCAATAACGGTTTTAGAGGTCTTTTGAGCAAAGGAGACAGGTATCCAAAGGGCTTGAAGAAGAACAATTAAGCATAAGATTCTTTTCACTCAAGTACCATTTTCGATATGCCTTGAAATTGCTAAAAAGTACTGTGATTATCAAGTGATTATTCTTGTACCAATATATACTCAGATATCATTAACTTCATAGTATGAATAAGGTATTAAAAACTCTGATTTTTTTGTTTACGGTTCAAATTAGTATGGCACAAATCACCAGTACAGGTCAACTGCTTGATGCCATGCAAGTGAAAAATCGAACTTCCTGGTTTAAGGAATTTACATTTACGCAAGAAACCATTACTTACGATCAAAGTGGAGCGGTGAGAGATACTGCCATATGGTATGAGGCGGTGAGTTATCCCGATCATTTCAGAATTGACTACAACGATAAGGGACAGTTTGTCATTTTTAGAAACGATTCATCCTATCGGTTTAAAGATTATGAATTTCAATCAGATCGACTGGAGCCTCAGGAATTCCTGCTGTTTAAAGGTGGAATGTACTTTATGTCTCCCGCTAAAGTAATGGACAAGCTCAAGGCTTATGGTTATGACACATCCATTTTCAGAGAAGATCGAATGAATGGTAGAAGGGCTTACGTTGTTGGAGCGAAAAAAGGAGATTTGTCTAGCAAACAGTTCTGGATAGATGCTCATCATTTCTACACAATCAGGCGAATTAGCGGAATTAGTAGGGGGCGTACTTTAGATGTACAATACAGTGACCATAAGAAGGTTTTAGGCGGTTGGGTTGAACAAACGGTTACTTTCTATATTGGAGAGCGGTTAATACAGGTGGAGCGTTATCTGGATATTGACGCCTCTAAAACTCTGGATCGATCTATTTTTGACCCTAAAAAACCAAATAAGTACTGGTTTAGAAAATGAAATTAAGTGGCAACCAAATCTTTGGTTAACCAGAACAACTTGATGCTGCTTTAGCGTGTCAATACAAGTGTATTTCTTTTTAAATGCAATGACTTTTCTATCTGGAATGCGTATAAAGTTTTGAAGCTTGAAACTATGAAACACTTCTTCCTTTCGATACTTGTTTTTATTGGGACTATTTCGCTAAAAGCTCAGCTACCTGAAAGTTCCTTTAAGGGCAAATTCAATGTGTATCCTGTTGATTCTCTTGGGGTGGTACTTTTGGACAGAAACCTGAGGCAATTGAGCAATGGAGAGTTAGCATTTGAGTTTTCGGGCCTTGACGTTTCATTGGAAAGGAAGTGGAAGAATCTTTTCCCCTTCACAAATGGATTTTCACCGGTGTTTCAAGACATATCTGCTAAAGGAATCATTTTGATTTTTACTGACAAGAGTAGGAAAAATTTTGAGGTTTTAAAGGCAAGCACAGATTATGGAGATTATGAGCGATTTAAATACCAGTTTTCTGAACCGGTTCAGATAGGAGAGGTTACATATTACTATGATCACCTGTGGGTAGCTGGATCCATTGGTGACTATCCAAGCATTCTAAAACTAAAAACGGACAATACGTTTGAGATTGTTCCAACAGGCTTGCCTGGAAAACTCAATTATGCGGGTGAATTGAGTTTTGATGTAGAGAAAAAGACATTGAATTTTCTCTTGTTAGCAGAAGTGAATAAGTCGGATGCTTTGATTTGGAGATCACTTTCACTTTCTGGCAGCATGTTGAAGAATGAAATGTTAAAAGGGTTTAGTAAAAGCAATGTTAGAAGCTTAAAGGCCACATATAAGTCAGAAAAGGCATTTGTGGCTGGTACTTATGGTTTTAATGGAAGAAATAAGGCAGAAGGACTGTTTTTTGCAAAAATTGGTGGCAGTGCTAATGAGCTTAAACTTAATTCGTATAAATCTGTAAATGCTTTGAACAGATTTAAGAAGATAGATGATGTAATAGCCAAAGGGTTTGAAACGGCAGGTCAGTCAAAGTTCAGGACCAACAACAAATCAGTTTTTATAGATAATTTGGTCGCTAATAAAAATGGTGATTTTTCGGTAGTGGTGGAAGTATTTAAACCAGAGTACAGAAGCAGAGGAGCTTTGGAAAAGGAGTTTATAGAAAGAGACAGAA
This sequence comes from uncultured Roseivirga sp., assembly GCA_947493005.1. Taxonomy (GTDB): domain Bacteria; phylum Bacteroidota; class Bacteroidia; order Cytophagales; family Cyclobacteriaceae; genus Roseivirga. Next base: position 298,079 of record CANLOY010000003.1, on the reverse strand, counting down.
CGGCTCAGCTAGATCAGAATGTTTATGGTAGGCGAGATGCCTTTTTTGGCGATTCAGGAACTCTGGATTTAGAAGGGCGAATGGATCGCTATTCAGCTACTGATCAGCTACAGTATCGTTTTATGGGTCAAAGTTTAGGTAAGGCTGTGAATCAAGGGGTTTCTTATAATCATACTGCCATTATCAACTTAGATAGTAGTATGAATATCTTAGATTCATATGGCTTATCCTTTGGTTTTACCGACTTTGGAAACCTTGCTAAATCAAGCCATTTAAAAGGAAACGGATTAAGATATCCATTTAATAATCAATTTAAATCTTTCTCTTTGGAGACGCGAAGGGCAAAGGAATTTACTGTTAATGAGGGGAGTTTTTTGCTGAACTGGACCGAAGATTTATTACTTGAAGTGGCTTATGATAATGCTAACAATCAACTGAGACTATCTGGAAAAAGGCTGAACTGATCCTTTTTTAATTAAGTGTTGGTAGTAGCTCTTTACTTCAATCTCATTTAGCATTGGCGGAGAGTGATCGATGATTTTTCCAGATTTAAGTAGAAAGAAATCAGGCATTAATTCTCTGAAGAATTTCTGTGTAATATCGTCCCCAAAACCTAGTGACAATCTTTTATGACTAATGTAGGGTTTATCGAACCCGTATATTTCTCTATTAGTTAACCAGTCGTTCTCACTTTCATCTAATGAGACCATCAAAAGCTTAATCTTTCCTTTTTTAACAAGCTTTCTTAGGTAGGGAGATGGTATCAGCTCATAGAAGTTCGGAACACTCCATTTGGCCCATAGAATAGTATAAACAGGCTTTTCTTCAAACGAAGTGAGCAGTTTTTGAAATTCATTTTCTTCAACAACAGATTGAACACCTTCCTTTAACCTGTTTATAGCTTCAAACTGTTTGCTCAGACTTACTTTTTTAGATAAGTCCTGAATGATTTTTTCTTCAAGAGGAGTAGCTTTTAATATGGTATAACTATTCCAAAAGTTAGAGTCGTAACGAACGTTTCTCAACTGCTCTTCGGATGGTTCACCATGGTTAAGTTTGACTTTGCTTTTTGGAAGTATTTGATTCACCATCAATTCAACATGCGATTTGTGTTTGACTGCTGTTTGTTTTTCGGATGAGTTTGAAAGTGAGAAATGTGTGGCATTTACATCTGAAAGAAGTCTTTGAGGAAAATATCGTTTTCCTATCTTCTGAAAAAAGACCTGTTTATTCACCTCTGAACTGATACTGTCCAGAGAGTTAGAATAGGTTTGTTTTTCCAGTATATCTGCTCTGACAAATCCTTTGTCTACTAAATTGATGAATAGCTTACCACTGAAGTTCAAATTAAGCTTCTTAGGATTTTTAGGTTGGAATTCGATAACAATTACAGGCTCATTATCTAGAGAGGTAGTATCGCTTATTGTAAATTCATAACTGTCCAGTTTTCTTCTTATAGGGTTATGAAATTCATAATTCGTCAAGTCATTGGATAGTAAGAAATTCAATGAAATAGGAGGGTGCGATAACTTGGCAAAAGAAGTGTAATCAAAGCTTCTTCTCATTTGACTCAAACCAAACTTCAACCTTTGTTCTGGTACCTGAACAAAGGCGCCACTCTTTTTGAATTGAAAAATATCTATGGCTGCCTCTGTTAGTCTAACATAAGTAGTGTCTTCCTTACAATAGTGCCGGTAAAATGTTTTAGCCAGATAATTAGATTTAGCCCTGTTGGATGGAATTCTATCGATAGCATCCATTAATAAAGTTTTTGCCTGATTGTTTTCTTTCCTCCTGGCTCTTGAAGTCTTCACTATCACATCATCGAGACTATTAAGTTGAGGAGTCAATAATATGCTTTGATATTGCTCATGGTTAACCTCAGATAGTTTGATTGTGATGGATTGATAGCCAATACAGGAAATGCGGAGCTCATTTTTAGCATTAAAACGATTGGTTTGTAGCTTGAGTTCAAAGCGTCCATCCAGATTAGTCGATGTTCCATAATAATAATCGTTAAGTCGAATATTTACGAAAGGAACAGGTTCATTGGATTGTTTATCTTTTATCTGACCCTGAAGCAGTATTGTCTGGTTCTGAGCAAAAAGCAGCACAGACAAGAACAGAGTTAAAAGCAGGGTAGTGAATTTGCGCATAACTTAACTGACACAAGTTATTTACTTAAAGTGGTATCAGGCTCTACTGTTTTATTAATTCTGGTGAAGGGTCTCAATTCCTTTCAAAAGGGATTAAGGATTGATGGAATTTTATCAGTTAATTTCTTTTCTGCTCAGACTTTAATTCGCATCTTCGCGACAAAGAAAAAAGGCTATGTTTATTCTAATTGTTTTCGCACTTTTTATTGCAGCTATTGCAGCACCTTATGTTCTTCCAAACAAGAAAGTGAGCTCTCACGAGAAAGATTGGGAAGCCTAAGGTATCAACCTTAATTTAGCTTCTTACCCTTTGCGATCTTCCAATTGCAAAGTATAGTATTGATCCAATAACTGGAACCAGAATAGTTACCAATAACCAAATCAACTTATTCTGATTGGGCTCAAACTCATTTTTCAGAATATCTATAAGGGCAGCCAGCACGATAAGGAAAGGCAATCCGAAAAAGATAAATATCACAAGGAGTTCTGCTCCTCCGGGCATTCCAATTGCAATCATTTTGTGTTTATTAATAGTTATTTGTTACGGATTCGTATTTGTAATCAATTAGTGTTCTTTAGCTCTTTTCCTCTAGTTTACTTCTTCCCATAAGTTTTACAAGCATTTCTGCATCGGGTATTTGAGCAAGAATTACCCTTGCCATAACAATTAGAGGTACAGATAATAACATACCAGATACACCCCAGATGTAGCCCCAGATAACGAGCCCTAATATTACTGTTACTGTATTCAGAGCAACAGAAGAGCCCATCATTAAAGGTTCAATCACATTTCCCCATACAAACTGTGTAGCAATTAGTAATGCAATAAAAAGTACGAAGGTACCACTTGAGTCTATTTGGATTAGCCCCAACAAAACCGGAGGAATTGTGGCGGCAATTGATCCTACTGTAGGAATAAAGTTTAGTAAGAAGGCAAGAAAGCCCCAAAACATGGCAAAGTCAATCCCGAATATCCAGCTAAGAATGCCAAAGAACAAGCCTGTGCAGAAACTAGTAAAGAACTTAACTTTCATATAGGACACAATAGAGCTTTTTACCTCAATAAAAGATTTAATCATCCTCTCTCTTCCCACAGGGTCATCTCCTTCTAGATAGTGTATATAGTTTTCATACCGAACAATACTGCCCAGGACTGCAACCAGATAAACAGCACTAAGAATAAAATTGAAGGTAAACGTACCCAATTGGCTAGCTACTGCACCTGATGTGCTTAGAAGAAAATCAGATGAAATAACCTTACTGATAGTGTTTGTAAACCCGTCTGCTTCCATTTGAGCAACACCAGGAATAAATTCAAGTTGCGAGAGTATTTCATCAAACCTTACATTGATCTGACTTAATAGCTTGTCTTTTTGGCCAACTATCTGTGTACCCGTATCTACAACAAGCAGGCCTATAAGGAAAATTATTCCGAGTGTTAAAATAGTAATCAAGGTAATACTTACCGTATAAGGCCACTTTTTCCTTTCCAGAAACTCTATAATTGGAGATAAAAGTATGCCTACAAAAAGAGCGAATGCCAGTGGGATTAATAAACCTGCAAGTGTTTTGATAATGATGATTAACAGAATGGCTGCAAACAATATCAAAATGTTCTTTATGGTACGAATGTTAGAATCTACTCCTAATGGCATACTGAAAATGTAAAGGTTAACCTTGATTAAATCAGCTTGAAAATAACTAAAAAAAGAAGGTTTGGCATTTATGTTAAAAAATTAAGTTGGATAGCAGTTTAATATTTAGTTTTGTGTCTTATCAATTGATAACGCATGTCTTTAGAATTTGAACAACCAATAGTAGAATTAGAAGGTAAACTCGTTGAAATGAAACAATTGGCTGAAAGCAGTCAGGTAGATGTTTCTGATGCTGTTAAGTCACTTGAGAAAAAGATACAGAAACTCAGAGAAGATACATATAAGAACCTAACGCGCTGGCAGCGGGTTCAACTATCCAGACACCCAGAGAGGCCATATACACTGGACTACATTTACAATATTACTGATGACTTTATTGAAATTCACGGAGACCGTACTGTGAAGGATGATAAAGCGATGGTAGGTGGGTTTGGCACGATTGACGGACAAACTATGATGTTTGTAGGCCAACAAAAGGGTAGAAATACCAAACAGCGTCAAATGAGGAACTTTGGAATGGCTAATCCGGAAGGATATCGTAAAGCATTGAGACTTTTTAGAATGGCCGAAAAGTTTGAAAAACCCATAGTGGTATTTATTGATACTCCAGGTGCTTACCCCGGTTTTGAAGCTGAAGAACGAGGGCAAGGTGAGGCAATTGCCAGAAACATTAAAGAGATGTTTATGCTCAAAGTACCTGTGATTTGTATCATTATTGGAGAAGGTGCTTCTGGTGGTGCATTGGGTATCGCTATAGGAGATAAAGTGTTGATGCTGGAGAATACCTGGTATTCGGTAATATCACCTGAATCTTGTTCTTCGATTCTTTGGAGGAGTTGGGATTATAAAGAACAGGCAGCAGAAGCTTTGAAGCTTACTGCCGATGATATGAAAGGCTTTGGTTTAATAGATGGGATTATTGAAGAACCACTTGGTGGAGCACACAGAGACCCTAGCTGGATGTATGAAACATTGAAGTCAAGAATTAAGAAGGAACTGAAGGCCTTGGATGAAATATCTTCGGGAGAACGAATTAACATGAGAATCGAGAAGTTCTCCGATATGGGAGAAGTTGTTGAATAGCGTGTAAGCATTGATTTTTGAAACCGCTTTCTGAAAGAGAGCGGTTTTTTTATTTCTAATCTATTCCATTTCAAATGCTATAAGGTAGAATTGACGTTAATGTTGTTTGTTTTCTGAATTCACTGATCTACCTTATGTTCACTAAGTACTGGTATGTCAAAGACTAAGCTATCATGGAAACTGCATTTTGTTGAATTGATTGTAGTGATCATTGGAATTACTATAGCATTCACCATTGAAAAGTATTCAGAGCAGTTAAAAGAAAGAAAAGAGATTAAATCAATACTTCGATCATTTGCAGATGACTTGAAGAGGGATATTAATACCTATAGAAATAGTCAGATTCCTAACAATCAAAGAAGAGTTGAAGAACTAGACTATGTACTTAAGCAGCTAAGGTCAGAAATGCTTCTAGATGACAGCTTACATACCAATATCAGAAGAATGTTCGGGTCGGCAAACAGCAAAATCACAAATGCTACTTACGAGTCTGTTAAGTCTTCTGGTAAGCTGGAGAATATCTCCAATGAAGTTCTGAGAAAGCAGATTGTTAATCATTATGAACGCAACGTTTCGCAATCAGAATATCTATCAGAATTTAACATTGTGTTTAGCGATAGGCTCTATACCTATGTATCGGAACATTCAAACGCACCTTTTACCAAAGACTACTCAGATAAGAATTTATTGAGAGACGCTGGTTTTAGAAATATGGTTTCCAGGTGGCGTGGCATTATAAGGTTTAAGGTAAGTGAGTATGAAAGGATGGCAGAGTCTTCGGAGTCTTTACTTGAAGCCATAGAAGCTGAAGTAGACATAACACCAATACAAGCTGAACATTAGCCATTGCGAGCAGATTCTATTATTTTGGGCAGTAGAAAACAACATGCTTGAAATCAAATGGCCAAGAATAAAATATCCTGGAGCAGCTATGTCATAGAGTTATTGGTTGTTATTATTGGTATATCTGTTGCTTTTGCTCTTGAGAACTATTCTAAGGGAATAAAGAGTGAAAATGAGGAGAAGCTATATGCTGAGGCATTGAAAGAAGATATCAGTGAAGATATTAAGCATTTGCAATCCATTGTAGATTCATCCCATGTTTTAATCAAGTACACGGGAGAAATTTTTCAGTTTGTTTATTCCAATGCTCCATCAGAAAAATATACGATAAACCATATTGTGAGTACTTACACAGCTCCTTATTTCAACAGTAACAATGGTACTTATATCTCTTTGATCAATTCAGGGGATTTAAAAATATTATCTGATTTTAAGCTACGATCGGCTATTACCGACCTTTATAGTGTTCAATATGGAGAAATCGAGCGAATGGATTCTTTTATTCAGAATCTGGTTACTGATTTAATATATCCCTACGTTCTATCAGAAGTTACTTTTTCTCCTGGAAGAGGTGGTATTGTAGACGCCAACCCGTTGAAGAATAACAAGGCCATGAATCTCTTTGGTAGCTATTTTAACTTTTTGACTGAAAGGATTGAAATAATTGAAGATGTTTTGGCGCATTGTAATGAAGTAAAGAGTTTACTGGATGAGTTAGAATAGATTCCATGAACAGGAAAAGAACCACTGTCTCCCAGGTACTATTAGAAATAGCGATTGTGATAATTGGTATTTCCATTGCTTTTTGGGTAAACAATTGGGGGGAAAAGCAAAAAGAGAATCGTCAGGAAATAGCATTTATTGAAACTTTGGTTAGCGACCTTAGAACAGATAGCGCTTCTTTCCATTATCAAATCGAAAACGTAGCTGCTAATATTGAAAACCTTAATTCATTTATTGATTTACTCATCAGGAAAGATTTTAAGAATGATTCTTTACAGTGGTTTGTTGGTAATTTTTTGAATCGAAATAACTGGATCATCAATTCAAACACTTTTGATATTCTTAAGAGTGGAGGTAAACTAGATGTTATTGAAGACTTTAAAATCAGAAACGACATCAGCTTTTTTTATAACATAAGAACCTTTCAAACAATAGAGGTTTTAAACCTCAGTCAAGAGTTTCTTTACAACAAGATGGATGACTATCTGACCAGGAATTCGGATTTCTTTATAAGCAATAGTCCAGACAATAGTTTTACTCAAGATAGAGAGTTCCAAAACCTTGTGGGAAGATGGAGAGACCTGAAAGAAGAAAAACTCTCCATTTATAGGGATACATACAAAGATATTAATGCACTCATACCTAAATTAGAGGCATATCTGAAATCAAAGTAGATGAACTTACACGTAATTAACACTGGTTTTTTTAAACTGGATGGTGGGGCAATGTTTGGGGTGGTTCCAAAGTCTTTGTGGCAAAGGACAAACCCAGCTGATGAGAAAAACATGTGTACCTGGGCAATGAGATGCTTGCTTATTGAAGATGGAGACCAATTGATATTAATAGATAATGGTATTGGCAATAAACAAGACGCGAAGTTTTTTAGCCACCATTACCTGCATGGAGATGATTCATTGGATGGGTCACTTAAATCAGCAGGGTTTCATTCCTCTGATATCTCTGATATGTTTTTAACTCATTTACACTTTGATCACTGCGGAGGAGGTGTAGACTATGCTGGAAACAACAGAGATAAATTCAGTTTACACTTTCAGAATGCAAACTACTGGTCTAATAAAGCCCATTGGAACTGGGCTAATGAGCCCAATGCCAGAGAAAAGGCTTCCTTTTTAAAGGAAAATATTCTTCCTATACAGGAAAGTGGACAGCTCAAGTTCGTGGATTTTAAACAGCCACCCCCTTTTGATCAATTTGATATTATTTCAGTAGATGGACATACTGAAAAACAAATGCTTCCAAAAATCAGGTATAAGGACAAGACTATAGTCTTTATGGCTGATTTGTTGCCATCTGTTGGGCATATTCCTTTACCATATGTTATGGGGTACGATACCAGACCTTTAATCACACTCAAAGAAAAAGGAGATTTTCTGGAAGAAGCAGCTGATAACAATTACATACTTTTTCTGGAACATGACCCTGTGAATGAATGTTGTACAGTGAAGAGAACAGAAAAGGGAGTGAGATTGGATAGAGCTTTTTCTTTAAGTGAAATCCTTTAAACAGTTTATCAATTCTTAGCATGAAAGTAGGACTTGCATTATCAGGCGGAGGGGCGAGAGGTTTTGCTCATTTTGGAGTACTTAAAGCATTAGAAGAGCTGGAAATTGAAGTGAATGTGATTTCTGGTACGAGTGCGGGTGCTATTGTTGCTTCTTTTTATGCTTGTGGCTACTCTGTTGAGGAAGCTAAAGCAGTTGTGTCGAAGACAAACCTATTCAAGCTAGTATGGCCTGCATTTAGCTGGAGAGGGTTATTTAGCATGAACCGGAGTGAAGAGGTATTTAGAAAACAATTTGTTAAAGATAATTTTTCTGAAGCTAGAATTCCCCTGCACATTGTAGCAACTAACCTGAATTCTGGCAGACCACATGTTTTTACAGAAGGTCCTTTGGTCAAGCCAATGATGGCCTCATGTTGCATACCCTTTGTTTTTGCTCCTGTTAATATCAACGGTCAGATCTATGTTGATGGAGGACTGACTAATAATCTGCCCGTAGAGTCCATTAGAGATATGTGCGATGTCTTAATCGGAGTTAATGTATCACCAGTACTTCAGGAAGGTAAGATTGGGGGAACAAAGAAAATGATAGAACGGATATCAATGGTAAGTTTGAGTGCTAATGTAGCTCAAAGCTCCAAACAATGTGATTTGCTTATAGAGCCTGGTGACTTACGTTCCTTTGGTACTTTTGATATTAAAATGGCCAATCAAATTTTTCAAATTGGTTATGAAGCAACGCATGCAGCTTTTAAGAGACAGAACGAAACATTGAAACAACTGTTGGATTAACCAATTCCTTTTGATGGCTTTAAAAAAATAGACCATCTCAATGAGATGGTCTGCATTTGACTGACTAGGTCAACTAACCTCTGTTATCATGATTTTGATAAACTAGTACGGGGTATACTTATAACCGTACATTGTTTTAACGTAATATTTTTTTGAGGTTTCTCCCATAATTATGTGAAATGAGTATCAGTTCTCCAATTGTTTCAAAAACAGTCTGTTAATAGAGAATCTTGAGGCCTTCACCATAAAAAATAGGCTTTTACCAAACCTTTTATTTGTTTCACTCGACTTATAATTAGATTTTTTTCAAAAAAGTATACGTGTGTTTTTTAAGGCACACGTCTAAGGTGAAAAGGTCACCGATTCAGGTCGGTTAACTCAATCGAAACACTTTATGCGAACACTATTTTTTACCATGTGTGCCTTTATGATTTTTAATATCTCTATGGCACAAGAGAAATTCACGTTTAACGGATATGTACGTGAAGCAGGCTCAGGGGAGGAACTTATTGGAGTTACTGTCTTGATAAGAGAAACTGGAGGAGGGGCTAACACTAACCCTTATGGTTTTTACTCACTTACCCTTCCTAAAGGCGAGTATACAATTGAATTCAGGTACGTTGGTTTTAAGACCAAAAGACAAAAGATTACGCTTGACAAGGATATTTCACTGAACATAGATCTTGAAGAGGAATCTATCGAATTGAATGAAGTGGTAGTAACGGCTGAAAAGGAAGATGAAAACGTTACTAACATTCAAATGAGCAAGAATGAACTTAACATTCAACAAATAAAGAAGCTTCCAGCGTTGTTTGGCGAACCGGATATCATTAAGACTATTCAGATGTTACCTGGAGTGGTGTCTGCAGGAGAGGGGACTTCCAGTTTTTTTGTAAGAGGTGGGAGTGCTGATCAAAACCTTATTCTTATTGATGAAGCTCCGGTATATGATCCTTCACATTTGTTTGGTCTGTTTTCAGTCTTCAATGCCGATGTGATTAAAGACTCTGAATTGTACAAAGGTGGAATCCCTGCTAGGTTTGGAGGACGACTTTCCTCTATTCTTGAGGTTAGAACAAAAGATGGAAATAATAAAGAGTTAAAGGGGAAGGCAGGAATAGGCCTTTTAGCAAGTAATTTGATGCTGGAAGGGCCAATTAAAAAGGATAAAAGCTCATTTATAGTGTCTGCTAGAAGGTCTTATATTGACTTATTTCTACGATTGGCCAACCAGAAAAACTTAGTTTACTTCTATGACATCAACGCCAAAGTAAACTGGAGAGCTAATAACAAGAACAGATTCTTTTTATCTGTATACGGAGGTAGAGATGATTTCAACTTTGATGGAAACTTTGGTTTCGATTGGGGTAACAAAACAGCCACCTTTCGTTGGAACCACTTATTTAATGATAAACTCTTTTCGAACACATCACTTATCGCAAGTAACTTCAATTATGGACTGGGTTCGGATGATAAAACAGATGGCTTTCAGTGGGATTCAAGCCTAGCTGAGTATAGCTTAAAACAGGATTTAAATTATTTCATCAATCCTGATCTTACACTGGATTTCGGGTATCACCTGACCTATAGAAATTTTGCCCCTGGTAAAATTACTCCGGTAGAAGGCTCAATATTTAAAGAAGTGTCTCTTCAGGAAGAGTTTGCCCTTGATCATGGTATTTATGCAGGTTTGCAGCACCAAGTTTCTGATAAGCTTACATTTCAGTATGGTGCAAGGCTTTCAATCTTTCAGAATGTAGGAAAGAATACGGTATACACTTATCTGAATCAGCAAGACAATATTAATCCCATAAGAACAGGTTCTAAAGAGTATGGAAGCTTAGAAAATATTAAAACCTATGTGAACCTTGAGCCAAGGTTTTCGGCTAGGTACATTTTGAATGAAAGTAGCAGTTTGAAGGCTAGTTACAACAGAATGGTTCAGAATACACATTTGATTTCAGCAGGAACTGTTCCTTTACCATTTAATACCTGGGCACCAAGTTCTACCTATTTAAAGCCACAAATCGCAGATCAGTTTGCTTTAGGTTACTTTAAGAATTTTGGGAACAATACGTATGAGTTTTCGGCAGAGGCTTTCTATAAAGATATTAGCAACGTTACAGATTTTGCTGATAATGCGAGAATATTCTTCAATGAAGATCTAGCTACAGAATTCAGACAAGGAAGCTCTGAAGCTTATGGTTTGGAACTAATGTTTCAGAAGAAAAAAGGAGACTTTAGCGGGTTCGTATCATATACTCTTTCCAAAGTGGATCGAACAATTCCCGGGGTTAACCAAGGGAAATCTTTCGTGGCAAACTACGACCGAAGACATAACCTGAATGTAGTTGCTACTTATGACTACAATGACAAATGGACTTTTGGTGGGAATTTCACCTATGGTACAGGAAGGCCTATCACACTGCCTTCCGGATCGTATGAGTATGGTGATGGTTACTACGCAGATATAATCACCGAAAGAAATGGCTATAGGCTATCGGACTTCCATAGAGTAGACCTGAGCGCAACATTGACGCCACAAAAAAACAAGGGCAAGAAGTTTGAAACTTCATGGGTATTCTCTTTATACAATGTGTATAGCCGTAAAAACCCATTCTCAATTTATACAAGAATAACACAAGATAACGATGGTAATATTATTGGCGATGGTACTCAGAAAGAGGCTCGCCTGATTTATCTGTTTCCACTTCTTCCATCCGTAACATACAATATCAAATTCTAAGATCATGACTAAGCAATTCAAAAATATATTTATTGCCGCAATAGCTTTAGTAAGTAGTGTTTTCTTCTTTGCTTGTGAAGAGACTATTCCAATTGATACGGGTGATTTAGCTGAGCGTGTGGTTATAGAGGGTATGGTTACAAATGAGCAGAACCACTATGTTAAGCTGACCAGAACCCGATCTTTCTATGGTAAAGGGCCAGCAGATAGAATTCAGAATGCTGTAGTATCAGTTAGTGATGATGAGGGAAATACTTTCCAGTTTGCTCACAACCCTGATAATGATCCAGAGAAAACAGGGTTTTACTACCCTGTAGTCAATTTTCATGGTAAGGTTGGTACTACATACTCATTGGATGTAGAAGTTGATGGAGAGCGATATAATGCAAGTGAGAAGATGCTGCCAGTGACATCAATAGATTCTCTTGTTGTTAGTATAGATGAAGATGAGAAAGCGGATCCTGAAGATGCGGGTAGTTTTTATGAAATCTTGTTTTATGCAAAAGAGCCTCAGGATAGAAAGGATCAGTATCTGTTTAAGTTTTATAAAAACGGTGAGATTTTGAAAGATTCTGAGACGGACATTTATGTAACTGACGATGTATTGCTGGGAGAAACAATTGACGATGTTGAAACTGCTGGGTTCTATCAGTTAGGAGAGGTGGCAGGAGTTGAGATGTATAGCCTTACACAAGAAGCCTTTATATTCTATTCAGATCTGGTTAATCTTTTGAACAGTGATGGCGGTATGTTCAGTCCTCCACCAGCGAATCCTAGAAATAATCTTAGCAACAACGCACTAGGCTATTTTCAAGTGAGTGCAGTTGATAGAGAAACAATAGTTGTTACTGAACCTGACGGGGACTAAAACAACGGTTTGTGTCTGAAGATAAAGTGAGAACCCGTTAAGGTTCTCACTTTTCGTTTATGGTCTGCTACCAATTAGCTTTCAGTGTTACTAGTGTTATATTGGGTAAACAGAACTCACTTCCACTATGCTGAAGACTTAAGTCCTTACTCTTATAATTGCTAAGTCATCCGTTACAGAATGATTCAAATTCTCCTCTAAGAATCTGACTTTTCTATGAAGGTTATTTTCATACTCTTCATATTGGGAGTCTACTAGGAGATAATTGATAATATCGTTTTCATCCTTCTGTTTTTCTTTGTTAGATAAGTTTTTGAAGGTGAAAATGCCATCGGTACTAATGGATAGATCCTCGAAGCGATCTATACTATAAAATTGCTTTTGAGACTTGTACCAGCTTTCAAAAGGTTTGCTTAAATGGTAGGCGAGATAATCTGGGGTGTTTCCCTGTTCAAATTCAATCAACTTACCATCATGGCAGATTAGTCCATCGCCAATTGTCAATAACTCGGACTTATACTCTTGAGTATTAATAATACCAAGTAGGAGAGTGGAAAGTAATTCATTGGTGTTAAGTCCAAGCTGGTTCTTAAGGAATCTGATTTCATTGAATAAGGCCTTTACCACCTCTTTTAACTTTAATCTCAACTCTGCCTCATTACTTTTAAAGAAGTCCAGATAGAACATTTCTTTAGCGATTTTTCTTAAAACCTTTCCATGAAGAATGGATGAGAATACGGATTCTTTACCCATAGTACAGCCATCAAAAACAGCTATAACTCTTTCATTGCTACTGATCGGCTCATTGATTAGAAAGTCTTCACAATTGTTGGTGTGAAAACATCCAATCTTGAGAATTGAATAAAATTTCATAAAAACTATTATCACCTAGGAAGTAAAGGTGATGTGAATGTGCGGAGGCTTGCCAGCCGGTTAGGTTGCACATACAAATATATAGACTAAGCAGGTATCTATAGTCCGTTCAATTAGGTTTTGACCTTGCCAGGTTATCTAACCGTAATCAAGTAATAGTTTTTCTTTCCTTTCTGTGCAAGAAAGTATTTGTCCTGAAGAAGATCAAACTCAGGCTTGGCGTTCATATCTGCAATCTTGTTTTTGTTTATAGAAACCCCACCACCTTGTAACATTCTGCGTGCTTCTCCTTTCGAGTTAAAGATCAGACCTTCTGTGGTAGAAGATAAAAGTTCTATATAATTCTCTGTGCTTTCCAAAGCTGCTTTTTCAATGGTGGCCTGTGGTACACCTTCAAAAACGGCCAGTAAGGTGGCTTCATCAAGCGATTGAAGATCTTCGCTGGTGGACTTGCCAAAAAGGATATTGGATGCTTTGATAGCCATATCCAGGTCTTCCTGTGAGTGAATGCGCCTGGTGACATCTTCGGCAAGTGCCTTTTGCAAAACCCTCATATGCGGAGCTTCGGCATGTGTTGACTCTAATACTTCGATTTCTTCCTTATTCAGAAGGGTAAAAATCCTGATAAAGTTAGAAGCATCTTCATCCGAAGTGTTCAGCCAATATTGATAGAATTTGTAAGGAGAGGTTTTTTCCTTGTCTAGCCAGATGTTTCCTCCTTCTGACTTTCCAAATTTAGACCCATCAGCTTTTTTAATCAAAGGAGCGGTAAGTGCAAAAGCTTCACCTTTTGCTTTTCTTCTGATTAATTCAGTTCCCGTTACGATATTGCCCCACTGATCAGAGCCACCCATTTGTATCTTACAGTTATTGTGCTGGTACAAATGGTAGAAATCGTACCCCTGAACCAATTGGTAGGTAAACTCTGTAAAAGACATACCTCCCTCAAGTCGATTTTTAACAGAGTCTTTAGACATCATGTAGTTAACAGTAATATGCTTACCTACATCACGTATGAACTCAAGAAAGCTCATGTCCTTGAACCAATCGTAATTGTTGACAATCTCGGCAGAATTTTCACCACAATGAAAGTCAAGAAATTTCTCTAACTGGGCTCTTTGACTGTTGAGGTTGTGATTAAGTACTTTCTCATCAAGGAGAGGACGCTCAGCTGATTTTCCCGATGGATCACCCACCATTCCAGTAGCACCGCCAACCAAAGCCAAAGGCTTATGCCCAGCTCGTTGCAAATGAACTAAAAGCATAACAGGCACAAGATTACCAATATGAAGGGAGTCAGCTGTAGGGTCAAAACCAATATAGCTGGCCGTCATTTCTTTTGATAACTGTTCTTCAGTACCTGGCATGATATCGTGTATCATACCTCGCCATTTTAATTCCTCAACCAATGGGTTACTCATGTGCTATTAAGATTTGGAGGGCAAATATAGAATATGAAAGGGGAGTGGAAAAGAAAAGCCTGGACTTACCAGGCTACATTTCCATAATTATCGTTTTTATCTTCCTTGTTTGGGGAAAGTACAGCATTCTTGGTTGAGCGTGATGGCGAACTGGTGTTTAACTCTGGAATCTCCATTGTCTCACCTACATTCACCTTTCCATTCATCTCTGCACCATTCTCCACGGAAATGCGCTTAGCATAGATTTTACCAAAAATCTTGGCGCTCTTTGAGATATGGATTAGACCATTGGCAATGACATCACCATTTACATAACCATCAATAGTAATGTCTGTTCCGCTTAGGTTGCCCCCAATTTCTCCATGACCGCCAATAATGATCTTTTCCTTAGAGATTAAATCACCCGTAACAAAGCCATCAACACGAATACTGTGTTCCGACTTCATGTTACCGGAAATCACACTCCCATGCCTTACTTGTGTAATGTAAGTTGATGGGTTGACAGATCCAGATTCTTTTCTACTCATTAATACTCAGCAGGAATTGAAGATTCAGAACTTAGATTGTTTTCGTCATAAACCGAAACAATAGTTGTCGCATTACCAATATCCAAGCCTACAGCATTAGATTTTACACCACCGTTTAACTGAGCGGAGTTGATGCAATATCCTCTACTTGCTAAGCTTTGAGGCTCATGTGCTACTTCAAGTTCAAGTACATCCTGAAATTCTCTTTTGAAACAATCGATCAATTCAGGATACATGGCTCCACCTCCAGCAAGATACATGTTATGAGAGATTGTGAAGTCATTATCATTGAAAGCTTTTCTCATAGCAGGGGAGATAACATCTTCATAGTATTGCTTTAATACCTTGTCTCTAATTCCCTTAATATCAATTCGTTTTCTGTTCAAGAAAATAACACCCTTTTGAAAAGCTGCATCAATTTGATGTTCAGTTTTTAATTCCAGATAATAAGTTTTGGCCAGCTCTTTTTCTAAAAGATTAACAGCATAACGTAAGCCATAAGTTGAAAGTGATGTTCTTTGGACTATACCACCTTCTGTGCTCAATAAACCCTCAAGTGTTCCATAGCCCAAAGACATAACAAAGAAATTTCCACTAGCATTTTGAATGCCTTTTCTTAAGGCAATTGCACAGCCAATAACTTCCGGGATTACCTGAACATTGTCAATATCTATTTGAACATTCTTTCTTGCGCCTCCACCGTAAGTAGCAGCATCATATTCAACTATGTGTTGTGTATTGATCAGGTTGGCTGCTGTTTCCTTATACAATTGAAAAGTGGAGAATGGAAAACCAGTAGAAACGGTTAAAGGGTTGCCAAGTTTCTGATTGGCTACTAACATTCCTGACTTCAATAAAAGGTGGTAATCCAGTTCATCTGGAGCACTATTGATATTTCTATGAGGAGACACACCTTCTGTTAATGCAAGGTTGCCAATAACATATCCATCTCCGTTATGATATAGTTTAAGACCATTTATAAGGTCTGGAGATACGTTTCTTAAATCTGTATTGTTTCCTTCAAATACACTGGGGAAGGTGTAGGTTTTGAACATTATTTGCTTTGTTGTAATGAAATTGAAAACTATTAAATAATAACAATAATACGATTAAATCACTATTGACAATCCATATTTCGCATAAAAATCAGCCTGAATTTCCGAAATAGTTTCGAGATAAAAAATTCGAACATCAATCATTGATTAATAACAAGTGCCAGACGCTTATTATCCTTGCTCACTGCCATTCTACTGATTGCTCCTGTAGCAATTTGTTCGAGGTCAGTCAACAAGTGCCACTCTTTATCTGTTTTTGGGTTGAATTTCAAGAGTTTAGACCCTACGCTTGTAATGTATGTTCCTTGCTGAGTAATTCCCCAATCGCTGGAATTGGCAGGTTTTTCAACGATTTTTGTAAAACTTTTATCGGAACGGTTCAGCTTGTAAATGAATATAGTTCCGTTTTCTTCCCTACGTTCAAAAGCAAAGTTTTGAGTTCCTGGTATTAGTTTGATAGTTCTTCCAATATTGTTGATGATTGTATCAGGTTTCGAGCGTTTGGCTTTTGAAATCACAAGGCTCGCAGGTCTGCCAAGTACAAACATTAATACCTCTTTTTTGTTCCATGCAAAATAACCAACAGGGGCAATATCATCGAAAACAAGACTGGGAGTTGTTTGACTCTTAAGATGAAACTTCCAGAGCCTTTGCGTACCATCTTCTTCAACTCTTACAGTTGCAAAGCTGTTAGTAGAAGGGATTCTATAAGGAGAGTATTCGCTTTCTTTTGTTTTGGTAAGGTTTGTTTGTTCACCAGTCCTTAGGTCAATCATCATAATATCATTTTGTGTATCGATGAATGATGAGTACATCAATAGGTCGTTACTGAAAAATGATGGTTGGTTATCATACCCCTTTCGTTTGGTGATGTTTCTACCATTAGAGATCGAAATATCATTTGAATTCTCTGAAAGATCAAACACAAAAATGTCTGTATCGGGAGGGGAGTTTTGTGCATTAAGTTGAATGATACACAGGAGTAATAAAGTACCTAAAGTAGCTAGTTTCATTTGCTCTAAAAATTGGAAAAGGAAAGATAAGAAACAGGATTTGATGTTTAAAGCACCTTTATAGAAGCGGTTTCTTGGTATTTAACTATTACTTCTTATTTTTGTTTTTAAATATCTGATTAATAAATATTTATGAGGTGAAAAAAATCGATTGCTAATTTTTTGAGCAAGATATTTTCTCTGAAATTTTACAAGTTTTTGCCTGAAACCTTATTATTTAGATTCTATTACGCACTTACAACATGGAAATTTACTCGAACGAACATCTCGACTCATACAGAGATAAGCAGGATCCTGCTGCAGATAAGATTATTGATAGTTATTACCCTGATAACAAAGAATTACTTATTGAGCATCTGGATAAGCTAACAGAAAACAAGTCTGTTTTACCATCTGGCGCGAGCCCTGAACTGAAGGAACTTTTCGAAGACTTAAAGAAAACGGCTGAAGGCTTTTCACAAGAAGAGCTGGATAAAGGACAGGATTTTTTCGATCATTATTCGTCAGATATCATGTTGTTGTTAGGTTTCATGTCTGTGCCTTACTGTTACGCTTCAACTATTGGTGCTCAGGTTTTGACAAGAACTGATGGAGTTTTAGACGCTCCAGAAACCTGGGTGGAAGAGAATGCATCGTTTGTAGTAGATGTTATGAGCGAAGGAGCTTTCCAACCAAAGGGGAAAGCTATTGTCAGCATATTGAAGGCTAGGCTAAAGAATGCTATAATCCGCTGGAACATTCATCAGTCGGGTGATTGGGATACTGAGGCATTCGGAAAACCGTTAAATCAGGAAGACTTGGTTAATATTAACTTATCTTTTTCGCTGATTACGGTGAGAGGGCTTAGAAAGCTTGGTAGTTTTTTAGATCCGGAAAGGGCGTTTCGCTATATCGGTTATTGGAATAAAGTTGGTTTATTGATGGGAGTTGAAGCTAGTTTGATTCCGGATGATAACAGAAAAGCTTTTAATCTTGAAAAAGCTATTAGGGCAAGACACTTTGAACCAACTCAAACAGGTATAAAGCTTGCAGACGCATTATATAGATATTATGAAAAAGCGACTGAAGATTCTCAATTGGAAGGCTTTACTAAGACATTTATGATCTACTTGCTTGGTGATAAAATAGCGAGACAAGTCGGTTTAAAAATTGATAATTACGATAGGCTGGTTTTTAAACCATATGAGCTATTTGTAAAGTATAGAACTTATTTCTTTGAAGGTCAGAATTCATTCCCCAAGGCATATTCAAGGTTTAAAACTGATTAATGCCATATTAACTTAAAGTTTCAATTGTCTGTTTATTCTTTTCTTTTTCAGTAACTGGTTGTCAGTTAACTGAAAAACAAGAATCAACATTCCGAAGCTTAAGGCCGGCAACAGTATTTTAAATGAGATAAATGAAGAGCCCTCAAAAAAGGAGGTAACAGCTTTGATAGCTAGAAAACTGAAAAGTAACACACCAGTTATGGCTAGTCCAAACATGAGGTTTTCTCTTTTAGCTTCTTTTCTTTGCTTTATCCTGATTCGTTGAATAACGTTCAGAGAAAAACCAGACTTGATGGATACAGTGTCTTCTTCTGCCAGTTCTTTGAAGAGTAATTCATAGAGCTGTTTGTCGGTTTCTGATACAGTTTGCTCAAAGCCTAACTGATCTTTGATATCTTTATGTTTCTTCATAATAGCTCTTCTTTTTGCATGTGTTTGGATAACGCTTCTTTGAGCAATTTTCTAGCTCTGAACAAATAGTTTTTTACAGTTCCTTCTGGCATTCCTGTAATTTCAACTATTTCTGGATAAGTCATTTCTTCAATATGATACAAGTGAAGTATGTTTTGATAATGCGCTGGTAGCATATTGATGTGCTCTCTTATAAATGTTGAAACACCTGATGACTCCAGTATTTTCTGAGGAGTTTGCGTTTCTACAAAGAATCGATCTTCGTTAGCATCCTCCAACGTTTGAAAACTTATCTTTCCTGTTTTTCTCAGAGTATTGATCGTTTGCCTGTAGGCAATCGTAGCTATCCATGTGGATAGCTTACTATCGAACCTGAATCCAGGAAGTTTCTCATAAACTCTCATAAAAATGTCTTGAGCCAACTCTTCCACTATAACCTGATCATTGGTTAGCTTCTGAACCATATGGAAAACAAGTTTTTCATATTTACGAATCAGAAACTCAAATGCTTGTTGGTTTCCCTTTAAAACGCTCTTAACCAGCGACCGATCATCCATTTGAGTGATGAGACAAGTAATTAATTAAATATGTTGCAGCACAGTCTGAAAGACTGTAAAAAAAGATCGTTATATTTTTTTAAAGAAACTGCAACATTAGAAAATACCTTGCTGTCTGATGAGGCAAATGAAAATTAAAAAATGAATCATGGAAGGATTTGATATTGTGTTGACCGTACTAATCACTTTTGCTTTTACAGGTTTTACCACTATTGGCATTATTAAAGGGATTACTAATTATAGATTAAGAAGAAGAATGATTGAGTCGGGCTTGATCAATGAGGAAGCTATGGAGCTTTTGAAAGAAGGAGGTAAGGAAAGCTATTATAGTTCTTTAAAATGGGGGTTGATTTTATTCTTTAGTGGTATTGGGCTTATTATTATTAATACCATGGATTTTTATTACGACTCTACAGCCGCTTATGGTATTGTGATTACTGCTGCCTCATTGGGTTTCTTGATATACTTTATGTTTATGAAGAAGGAAATCCGAAAAGAAGAATAATACCCGCTAACATTCCAACCTTTTTAATTAGGGCTGGGTCAGTATAGGCAGAAATTAATTTTTAAATCATGAAGAGACTTATTTTTTGTTTAGCCGGGCTTAGCCTTTTTTTATTCAATAGTTGTGATAGTGAGATTGATCCTAACTGTATAGAGGTCAAATTAATGACGGAGATATGTGGGAATGCTGTTTTACAGGTAGTTGATGATTCGTTCAATAAGGAGCTGGGCTCATGGACAGATACGGATGGTAAAGAGCATAGAAATGTATTCAGTACATTTTTAATTCCATGTGATGATAATTACCCTGATAAGGTTGGCGATACTTTTTTCATAGCTCTAACAGATTCCCTTGATACTGGAAGTTGTGGAGTTTGCCTTGCTTTACCAGCAAATATGCCAGAAGAACGCTACAATGTTAGGATAGTTGAGCCTTGTGCAGGTCAAGCAGCTGATTAACTTATATTTTTTGAATTATCGGGTTGAAGGCTTTTGAAGCTACCAGTACTTTATCTCCAATGGATAGGGTACTGGTTTCATTTTGATCCACTACCACTTTAATCAGCTCATTTCCAACTAACACCGAAACAATGTTTACTACATCTTCTGTTTCAATTGAAATAACTTCTCCAGTAAATTGAAATTTGCCGCTAATGCTTCTCTGAGCTAGTATTGTTGAAGGAGAGCCTTGCTTGATAACCTTTCCATTTTCGATAATTACCAATTTATCTGCCATTCTAAGAATTTCCCCTGTGTCATGTGTAACCATGACTGTTGTCAAGTCAAATTCTTTATGGGCGTCAACAATATAATCTTGTAGCTTTTGTCTTATTTCTACATCAAGGGCGGCCAACGGTTCGTCTAACAATAGTATTTCTGGTTTTCTAACAAGCGCTCTTGCTAGAGCCACGCGTTGCTTTTGTCCACCTGAAAGTTTGTCTGGCTTTACATGTTGAAGGCTGCCAAGTTCCATTACTTCCAGAATATCATTCACTATTTGTTTGTCATCAGTTTTGTGCAAAGCGAATTTCAGGTTTTCAAACACCGACATGTTTGGGAACAGAGCATAGTCTTGAAATACATAACCCAATGACCTTTTTTGAATGCTGAGGTTCTCTTTAGACCAGCTATTAAACCATGTTTCATTAAACACCTTGATTTTACCCTTATCTGGTGTCATCAAACCAGCTATCATTCTCAATAACGAAGTTTTTCCTACTCCTGATTTCCCTTTTACAGCTGTAAAAGAACCTCTCTTAAAATTTAAAGAAACATCAAGTGACATTTCACCACCACCAGACAGCAATTGCTTTTGCACAGATATAGCAATCATCTCCAAAAACGTTTAAAGTGACCGCTATTAATTGAATATACTATCAGAAGAATTGTAAAAGTTATAGCAAGTAACACTAATGAATATGTATTAGCATTGCTGTAATTTAGAGACTCAACTTCATCGTAAATCGCAATTGAAGCTACCTTGGTTTGTCCAGGTATATTGCCACCAATCATTAAAACAACTCCAAATTCCCCCATAGTATGTGCGAATGAAAGAATTACTCCAGTGAGTAAAGGTTTCTTGATATTCGGCAATAAAACATGGGTGAGAGTTTGAAGTTTTGACTTCCCAAGTATGTATGATGCCTCTTTCAAGGAATCGGGTAAACCTGATAGGCCTGATTGAATTGGGTGAACCATAAACGGGAGGCTATAGATTACTGATGCAAGCACCAGACCTTCGAATGAAAAAATCAGTCTTAAACCAAGCCATTCGTCAAGCCAGGTTCCAAATGCATTGTTAGGACTGAAGGCTATTAGTAGGTAAAAACCGAGCACCGTAGGAGGAAGCACAAGGGGCATGCTAATAAATGCTTCAACAATTGGTTTTACCCTTGTTCTCGTTTGCGATAGCCAGTTGGCAATTGGAATTGAAACAACTACCAAAATAAGTGTTGTAACAAAAGCTAGCTTTAGGGTTAATATGATCGGTGCCCAGTCTATCATTCTGAAAGCATGATTTCATTGGTTTTAATTAGAGCTGTTGCCTGGGAACCAACCTTAAGGTTCAGTTTCTTGAGCGCTTTGGTAGTGATGATGGATGAAATGGATGTTGTATCAGTTTGAACCACAACTTTAGAAAGAAGCACGCCTTGTTCAATGGCTTCTATCACTCCTGAAAGCTGATTTTGCATGCTAATTCCATCATACTCACTTGTTGCTAAGACTACCTCTGTTTCTTTAAAAATTACCTTAACATTATTTTCAGTAGTAAGAAACGGAGCTGTTTCGGGCGTGTCAATCACTATGGCTATGACTTCATTAGTTCCTACTGTCACCTTGACAAGACTAAGACTCCCGTTTGTCTCTACAGATGTTATGTTACCAGTTAGCGTATTCAAGAGGATTGAGCTATTTCTATTTGGTAATAAAACTAATAGTCTTTACCGAATTACTTAGCGTCAGATGAAAATCATGTTAGCCAATCAAATAAATAATCTTGATTATACTCAACTCCAAACCTTTTTAGAAAGCCTATGTATTCTTCCTTGAAAGTACGTTTGCGGTGATGTTCCTTTTGGTTAAGAATATAATCAGTTATTGTGGGTAATTGAGTTTTCCCATATGTAAAAGCACCATACCCATTTTGCCATTGAAAATGAGTCTTGGTTAACTTCTTTTCGTTTATCCATTTGGATGAACTTGCTTTAATATCTCTCACTAAGTCAGATAGAGATTGTTTTGGGCTTAAACCAATGAGGATGTGAGAATGATCCGGCATGCAATAAATTGCCAGCGATTTATGACCATGATTGGATATTATGCCTGAAATGTACTTTTGTACTTCTTCCCTGATAGATTCCTCTATTAGATTATCTCTGAATTTTACTGAGAAAACTAGTTGGATATATAGCTGAGTATATGTGTTCGCCATAATTTCGCTCCTATGGAGCTTGTGTGCTTTTGTAATTTAACAATTCTATAAATATTAAGCCTCTACGAGGCTATCATGAAGTGAGTCTGCCTTGTTCTCAATCAAATCGAAGTCATCATTGACTCCATTAGGAGTCAAATGTAATAGTTAGAATCTCAGTAAATACGAAGCTCCATAGGAGCGAAATCATTAATCGATGGAGTCATATCCATATTTTTTTAAAATTTCCTGGCCTTGGTCAGAAAGTATGAAATCATAAAATGCCTGGGCTTCTTTTTGCATCAGCGGCCGATTGTTAAGAATAACCATTGTCTGCTTTATTGGTTCATAATCCTCATAGGGGAGATCTTTCCAAATTCCTTTGTTTTTAAATGCATCTGAGTACATGGATGACTTGGAAGTGAAACCCACTTGAACGGCTCCGCTTAATAGAAACTGATTGACTTGTGAAATATTTTCTCCAAAGACTAATGAATTCTGAATAGCCATCCAATCACCTGTAGACTTTAGAAACTGCTGAGCTGCCATACCATATGGAGCGATTTTAGGGTTGGCAAGTGCCACTTTAAAATCTTCAGTTTTAATGTTATCCGAGTGTATGAAGGTAGAGTCTAACGATGTCCAAATAACAAGTTTACCGAGAGCATAAGTCCGGGGCTTTGAAGAGCTTAAACCTTCTTTATTTAGCCTCTCAGGATATTTGTCATCAGCAGAGAGAAAGATATCATAAGGCGCTCCTGCTATGATTTGAGCTGTGAGTTTGCCTGATGAGCCCAGGATTACATCTACTCTCTTTCCACTTTTTAGTTCATAAGCTTTTTCCAGCTCTAACATGGCAAACTGCGTATTTGCAGATGCTGCAATAACAAGTTTCTGAGAACCATTATTACTACAAGATAAGGTTGAGATAATGAGTACAACAATGAGATATTTATGACTCATGCTATTTAAGACTATTCCACAAGATTTCTACGGGATGATAAGATCTTCTGTTTGTTCCATCCTTGATTTGATGTCTGCAACTGGTACCGGCTGCAGCAATGATTACATCTTCAGGTTGTTTGCGCACTGTTGGAAATAGTACCAATTCTCCAATTTTCATGGATACGTCATAATGTTCAGCTTCATAACCGAATGAGCCCGCCATGCCGCAACAGCCTGATGGGATCATGTGTACTTCAAAATTCTCAGGTAAGGAAAGTAGTTTTTTGGTAGGAACCATTGACGAAAGTGCCTTCTGGTGACAATGACCATGTACTTTGATCAATTTTGATTCTTGAGTGAACTGTTCTGATTTGATACGCTTAGCATCGATTTCGTTGGCCAGAAACTCTTCAATTGTAAATACATGCTTCGCAATGCATTTGGCGTTTTCTTGTACTTCCCCTCTCGTCAGGCTTTTATATTCATCTCTGAAAGTTAAGATGGCTGAAGGTTCTATACCAACCAAGGGGGTGCTGGCGGATAGTAAATCACGGAAAACATTGATATTAGACTCAGCCAGTTTCTTGGCTTCATCTAATAATCCTTTAGAAAGCTGTGGCCTTCCGGAATCAGCATGTTCAACAAACAGTACCTGATAACCAAGTTTACCTAAAAGCTGAACCGCTTTCTTCCCAATTTCAGCATCATTATAATTAGTGAATTCATCACAAAAGAAGTATACTTTCTTATCTGAAACTGAAGGTTTAAATTCATGATTTAACCAATGAACAAGAGGTTTCCTGGCTAACTCAGGCATGCTTCTTTCTTTGGCAAAACCTACGAATGATTTAGCCAGGTTGCCTGTAAAAGAATTTCCGAAAATCAAATTATAGGCCCAAGGTGCTTTACCGGCCATTTTCATGCTTTTAGAGAAGTTACCAATTCTTTTGGCTCTAGAGGGCACACCATTTTTCTGATAATACTGATATTGCCATTCTGCTTTCAGTTTAGCCATATCCACATTTGAAGGGCATTCTGAACTACAACCTTTACAAGACAGACAAAGATCCATTACTTCCTTTATCTCGTCATTAGCAAAAGGGTTATCATCAGATGATCTAGTTAATATTTCCCTTAAAATATTGGCCCTGGCTCTTGTAGTATCTTTTTCGTCACGTGTGGCCATATAACTAGGGCACATGGTGCCACCACTCAATTCTGACTTACGACAGTCTCCTGAGCCATTACATAGCTCTGTCGCTCTAAGGATGCCTTGGTTTTCCGAAAAATCGAATTGCGTTTCAAATTCTTTGGTCTTCTGATCCTTTTCATACCTCAATGAGGTGTCCATAGGGGGAGTTTCTACAATTTTGTTAGGGTTAAAGATGTTATTAGGATCCCATATTTGCTTTACTCGTTTGACAAGCTGATAGTTATGCTCACCAATCATTTGAGGAAGAAATTCGCCTCTCAAGCGGCCATCACCATGTTCTCCAGAAAGCGAGCCTTTGTATTTTTTGACCAATTCAGCGATTTCTTCAGCAATTATTCTGAATTGCTTTTGGCCCTCGGCAGTCTTCAGGTTGATGATTGGACGTAAATGAAGTTCTCCGGATCCCGCATGGGCATAGTGTACTGAATACATACCATGCTTCTCAAGAATCTCGTTAAAATCGGCAATATAGGCCGGAAGGTCTTCCACATCAACAGCTGTATCTTCTATTACAGGGGCTGCTTTAGCATCTCCCGGAACATTCGATAAAAGCCCCAAACCAGCTTTACGAAGGCTCCAGACGGATTTGATTTTTTGTCCTTTGACTATCGGATAGGCATATCCTCTGCCAGCAGATTTCAGTTCGTTAACAAGGTCTGCAACTTTTTGATCAGCCTCTTCAGGTGAATCTCCATTCAGTTCTACTACCAGAATAGCTTGAGGGTCACCTTCTACAAAGAAACGGAGTGCGTTGTACATAGCATTCCGTTTGGTAGCTTCCAAAATGTAATGATCCATTAGCTCACAGGCGGATGGTTCATACTTCAGCGCTACTAAATTGGCTTTAAGACTGTCATCAATTGTTTCTGAATGAATACATACCAGTCGCTTATTATCAGGTGGAAGGGGGGTTAGTTTAATTTTAGCTTCAGTTACCAAACACAAAGTACCCTCTGAGCCGGCTATTAAGCTACAGAAGTTGAAGTCTTCACCATCTTCAGTAAATGGCTTGTGTCTGAGAAGCATATCCAAAGCATAGCCAGTGTTCCTCCTTGGAATATTTGCCTTTGGAAAGCCTTCAATAATCTCTTTTTGGTTGATATTATCGCTAAGTATCTCTCTTGTTTCGAAGTAAATATTATTGTGCAGTTCACCACTCACAGAAAGCCCATTGCAGCGATCGAGAAACGGCTCTGAATCCATACTGCCAAACCAAGATTCTGTACCATCTGAGAGTATTGTATTTACTTCAAGTAAATGTTCTCTTGTACTGCCATAAACTACTGAATTAGAGCCGCATGAGTTATTGCCAATCATTCCGCCAATCATGGCCCTGTTTGCTGTAGAGGTTTCGGGAGCAAAGAAATAACCGAATGGTGCTAAATGCTTGTTTAAGTCATCTCTTATAATACCCGGCTCAACCCATGCATAACCTTCTTCTTCATTGACTTCAATCACTTTGTTGAAGTGCTTTGAAATGTCTACCACAATTCCTTTGCCTACAACCTGTCCTGCAAGGCTAGTGCCTGCTGTTCTTGGAATAAGAGATGTCTGATTTTCGTTGGCAAACTTAACAAGCTTTATAAGGTCTTCTTTGTTTGCAGGTACAGCAACGGCTAAAGGTAATTCGCGATATGCCGATGCATCTGTGGCATACAGTTTTCGGGTCGTGTTATCCGTAAAAAAATCACCCTCCAAAGAGTGCTTGAGACTTGTCAAATTCATGGATTGGCAAAATAGGAGGAAAGCACCGATTCTGGAAATCTTGAACTTAAGAAGTTGCTTCTAGAGAGCTTTGTAAATTTAAAATGAACTTAAGTAATCTTCTTTCAGTTTCCGATTGGAAAAAGGGTCACCACCAATGATAACATTGCCTTTATTGACTATTACTGAATTGTCAAATTGGCTCATGACATTCTTGTTCTCCGAGTAAAAAAGATTCTCCTTATCATAGATAATAGGCAAAGAAAACTCTAGAATTTTATTTTCTATCATATACTCAAAATCTTTTATCCCATTAAAAGAGGTTGCAATGAATAGAAATTGATTGCCATTCATTCCGTTAGACTTAGCAAATTTCTCCCAATTTGTTAAGTCATTTAAACAATTACCACAACCTACGTCAACATAGTGAATCAGCAGGTTTTGATTAAAGTCAATATGAATAGACTCCTCTTTTAAATAATTATTAAACTCATCGTTAATAATTATAGAATATGAATTTGATTCACTATTGCAGCTGCTCAGAATAATCAAAAACAACAACATCTGGATTTTCAGCGGAAACATAAGATCCATATATTTTTCGATTTTTTTCATCAACAGCGAACCTAAGTACATCTCTATCTAATTTAAACTGTTTTACAAAAGTGCCTTGATAGTTAAAGGCATAGATTATTTTACCTTGGTTTGATGCACTACCTCCAAGTTCATTTGTTTTTCCCGAAAAAAGAGCATAAAAAAGTTTGTCACCTGCAAAAATATCTACAAAGCCATAACGACTTTCTTTTAGTTCGGATAGAAAATAGTTACCCGATTTTGTTTGAGTGAATGAATATATTGGATCGAAGAACTCTGGGCCGTTGATTTCAGTAACGATGTTTCCATTGAGGTCGTATATCTGAATTTTGTCCATTAGCTCACAGCCAACAACTAGCCATTTACTATCCAAACTAATGGCATTATGGCCATTAAAAACATTAGCGAGAAGCATATTTGGAATGTTTTTCCCCTCTATTGTAGGTAATGGGCCAAATTCATCCTTTTTTCCTTCTTGGTCGTACTTGATAAATCTACTGTTTCCATTGGTACTTAAACCTATGATGTCTTCGTAGTTATCAATAACATATTGACCTGACATGACTTCGACTTTCAACTGTTCAGGAAGGTATTTAGAGTTGTTTAGTAATTCATTAAACTCAAATAAACTAACTTGATTTAATTGAGGGTCATAAACTGATAACTTACCTAAACTAGTATTTATGCTCAGTGCAAATGGCGCCATAATTTCTCCAGGTCCGTAGCCTTTGTGTTTCCACTGTTGAGCTAAGCTATAGTCATCAATTTTGAAAATACTCACAGGTGTATCACCTAATATATCCAAGACAACCAGCTTATCATCAACTATCACTAAATCACCGGGCATAGATATGTAGGTAGAAGTGCCCATCTCAGTACCCGGTAATGTGGTACTTTCTTTTATCTTATATGCTTCAGTTCTGGATTCATGGGATGTACGAAACTCCTTAAGCTCAGATTCTTTGGAACAAGAGTTGAGAGTGACGATTAAAATAATGGTGCTAATATATTTCATGACTAAAACCGCAGTATGTTCAAACATACTGCGGTTGAATAAAGGTTTATCATGTAGGAATTTCATCGCATGATCTTTCAGTATTCTCTATTTTTATGTGGTTAGGTTTATTTATCACGTTTCCATTTGCAAATTCTATTATACATTTTTTTAATGGTTTGGAGCAACATATGGGTCCAACTTCGGATTCATTTGCTTTTAGATTGGTAAGACCAATGGATAATATTGCTAATGAAAAAAGAGATAAGGTTAAATTTTTACAATTCATAATTGTGCTTTTATATGTTTAATTAAAATTATTTCTAAATATATAAAACATCCTTTCTTTGATATACTAATTCAATTATTATTTGTTTATATAATAAATAATTTTTATTGCTAAAAATTAAAACATAATAAAATAAGGGATTAACTAATTGGTAATTAGTGATTTATAGTGTTCTGATGAGTCTCATTTATACGGAAAGCATACAATCAGCATCAGTTGAACTTAAGTGTAAATTTAGCCCCTTTACCAAGCTCACTTTCAAGCAATATATCCCCGCCATGTAGCTGCATTATTTGTTTTGAAAGACTTAGCCCAATACCAGATCCTCTGTTTTTGGTTGAATAGAATGGCATAAAAATTTTCTCTTTGGCTTCATCAATGATCCCTGGACCGTTGTCAGAAATTTCCACTGATATGCTTTGATTACGAGATTTTACCGCGATGCCAACCAGGCCACCTTTTTTATCTCCTATAGCCTCTCGAGCGTTCTTGACCAGATTAATAAGTACTTGTTGAATAAGTTGCTCGTCCAGATTGAGTTTTTCAGATGTTCTGAGAAGCTTCAGTTGAAGCTGGTCTTCAGCAAAATCACTCTTCATTAGGTTGACAGTATTCTGAACTACTTCATTGATTGAGATTTCTTCAAGGTTAGGTTCAGGCAAATTGGTATAATCACGGTAGGCATTAATAAAATTAATCAGTCCATCAGACCTTCCTGAGATGGTTTTGAGGCCTTCTTCTATATCTTCCAAGCTCTCCTGTGGAATCATGTTTTGCTCTTCTTGTTTTTCAACATCTTCTTCAATTATCTGACTTAGTGTTGATGTCAATGACGAAATAGGAGCAATAGAATTCATTATCTCATGGCGAAGAACCTTTGTCAGGTTTTGCCATGCTTCGAGCTCTCTGGCTTGTAACTCTGCTTTGATATCCTGAATAGCAAATAACCTGTATGGTTCCTGACTCAGCTTGTAATTACTTTCAAAAATTGCCAGTTCTTTCCCTGCCGTAGTCTTGTAAGTCGTTCTGGAACTGCCCTCTAATGAGTTTACTAAATCTGCAATCTCTTTAATGCTTGTATTTAGCTGCCCCGAATTCCGTAAATGACCAAGTCCAAGCAGGTTTAGTGCTGAACGATTGATCAGTTTTATTCTACCTTGACTATCTATGGATATAATTCCAGAAGCAATGTTTTCTACTACAACTTGTAATTCCTGAAAGAACTCTTCTCTTTTTTGTCTTTCTAATAATATGGCATCAATTACCTCTTTAAAAGCAATATTAAGCTCTTTAAAGGTCTTGCCTAGTTTATTGTCATGAGTAAAACTCATGTTAAAGTCATTGTACTTAATGGCATCGAAGAACCTACTAAGTTTTCTGTTAGTACTTTCTATATAATTAAACAGTTCGAAGACCTCAAATACGATCAGGAACCCTGTGACAACGGTAGTAACATATTTCTGATCAAAGAATATCAGGTATACAAAGGCTGCTACTGTTAGGAACAGAATAATTACTCTGATAAGCACAAAAAGCCTGAATCTGTTAAAGCCCATACTTCTCCAACCTTCTGTACAATGATGAACGTGTCAATCCAAGCTCCTGAGCCGCATGCGTAACATTACCATTATGTTTGGCCAGTACTTTTCTGATTAGAATCCTTTCAACATCCTCCAGATTATACTGTTCAAGACTAATGTCTCCATTGTCTTTGGGCTGATGTGTAGCGTTGAAAAAGAAATCCTCTGGCTGTAAAATATTATCTCTGCTCATGATTACTGCCCGCTCTACAGCGTGTTGTAATTCCCTTACATTGCCAGGCCAGTGATATTTCTCAAGCCGCTTGAGTGCTGCTTCACTAAACTTGTAAATGTCTTTGTTGTACTTCTTTGTGTATTGAGATAGATAGTGATCGGCCAGTAAGGGAATATCTTCTATTCTATCTTTAAGAGAAGGTAAACGAAGCTCAATGGTATTGATACGGTAAAGTAAATCCTGCCTGAACTCACCTCTTTGCACCATTTCATACAGAGGCATATTGGTGGCACAAATAAGACGAATGTCTACTTCAACAACTCGATTAGAGCCAACTCTGCTAATGCGCTTGTTTTGTAAAGCAGTTAGGAGTTTGGCTTGCAGGGGAAGGGAAAGGTTTCCAATTTCATCGAGAAAAAGTGTACCACCATTCGCAATTTCAAAACGCCCAGGTCTATCCGTTTTAGCATCTGTAAATGAACCTTTTACGTGTCCGAATAACTCCGATTCGAAGAGATTCTCTGATATAGCACCTAAGTCGACACTTATAAATGGTCGATCGGCTCTTTTAGAGTTTCTATGCAATGCTCGAGCGATCAGTTCTTTTCCGGTTCCGTTTTCACCTAAAACAAGCACATTAGCATCTGTCTCTGCCACCCGATCTATAGTATCAAAGACCTGAATCATGCTTGGAGATTGACCAATAATGTCCTTAAACTTGTCGTCAAGGTCTGCTCTCATTACTTGTTGCTGATCTTTTAGCAGTTGAAGTTCCACTTGAGATGACTTTAACTTAATAGCAGATAGGAGTGTGGCCAGTAGCTTTTCGTTTTCCCATGGCTTCATTACAAAGTCTGACGCTCCAGCCTTTATGGCTTTGACGGCCATATCTACTGAACCAAAAGCTGTTATCAAAACAACAACAGCTGATGGGTCTATTTCAAGAATCTTATCCAACCAGTGAAAACCCTCTTGACCAGAATTAACATCCTGTGTGAAGTTCATGTCAAGTAGAATTACATCATACGATTCATTCTTAAGTAAATCCGGGAGTAGGGTTGGATCCTTTTCCAGATCAATCTGCCCAAAATGTCTTTTAAGAAAAATTCTTGCTGCCTTCAGCAAGTCTTCATTATCATCGACTATTAGAATACGTCCTGTCTTCATAGGTTTTAAGTATCTTACTTATGCTACTTCACAAATGAAATGAGCTCATAATATACAAACAAATGTAGCCGTCCGCCAACGGACGTTAAAGTTCGGGAGCGGATGGTGTATTGCTCCTGTATAATATTAAGTAGTTGATAATCTGATTGTTAATATTGGTATGATGCTTGGAAAGATACATCAAAACATTTAGGTCATGCTCAAAAATTATTTAATAACATCATTAAGGTTTTTACTTAAAAACAAATCCTATAGCCTTATTAATGTACTGGGCCTTTCAGTAGGAATGGCTTGTTTTATTCTTCTAACCTTATTTGTCCAAAATGAATTCAGCTATGATGAATATCATAAGGATAAGGATCTTGTCTATCAAGTTTTTTTGAGTGACACTTCGAGTCAAAGGAATGGCTTTTACCCCCAAACAATGGCACCCATGGGACCATTGCTAGTGGAATCAATACCTCAAGTTAAGTCGGCAGTCAGGTTCGGAAAAGTATCTGATAAAGTAATAAAGCTGAGTAATGGAAAGAAGTATAAGATCAATGACTTACATTATACGGATGAGTCTGCTTTTGATTTCTTCTCGGTTCAAATGCTTTCAGGTACTAAAGAGGCAATTTCCAAAATTGACAATATTGTTATTTCTGAATCAGAAGCGAATCGGCTTTTTGGCAGTATAGAGAATGCTATATCTCAATCAATTGAAATAGTCAATTTTGGAAAACTTGTAGTAACAGGTGTTTTTAAAGACTTACCGACAAATACTCACCTTAAGTTTGACTACTTGATTTCCTTTGATAATGCCGACATTGTTTGGACTGAATATGGTGATATAAACAATTCTTCATCGGTCTTTAATTGGACTACACTATCTGCCTTTCAATTGTACATTAAACTTGATAAAGTTAGTGAAGATTTATCTTCCATTGAAAACGAAATAAATAGGGCTATCTCTCCTCATAGACCCAATGATGTATCAAAACTTCTACCTCTTACGGAGATTTATTTTTCAGATCTCAACAAGGGTTACTTTGCAGAAAAAGGCAATAAGTCAAATGCTCAGCTCTTTCTAATTATTTCACTTGTGATTTTGACTGTGGCTATCATTAATTATATGAATTTATCTACTGCTCGTTACTCAAAAAGAGCAAAAGAAGTAGGTATTAGAAAAACAGTTGGTGGACATAGAGGTGATATTACAAGACAATTCTTCATGGAATCTTTTATGATGATTGGTATTTCATTATTGATTGCAATTTGCCTTTCAGAAATGGCAATGCCCACATTAAATCAGTTTGTTGGTAAAGAACTATTTATTGATTACACTTCAATCAAAACATACCTATTGCTCATTGGCTTTATTGTTTTGTCTGGTCTTTTAGCGGGAATATATCCTTCACTATACTTATCCAGATTTAATCCGATTGAAATACTCTCCGGGAAATTAACCCGTGGCAAGAACGGAGGGATGTTTAGAAAAATGCTCGTTGGATTTCAGTTTTTTATTTGTCTGGCTCTTATAGGAATCACTACTGTAGTGTATAGTCAATTCAATTATATGCAGAGTTTAGATTTGGGCTTTGATAATGAACAAGTTATTGGAGTTCCAATGGAGGATTCTAATCTTCGGGAAAACTATAAAGTTTTTAAGGAACAATTACTTGCAAACTCAGCTATCAATTCTGTTTCAGGTAGTTCAGCATCTGTCTTTCAAGGAATGATCACCTTTTATGTTGAAGTAGAAGGTATGGAAGATAGAACACCAATTAAATATATGGAGGTAGAACCAGGGTTTCTAAGTACTATGGAGATTGGTATCAAAGAAGGAGAAGCATTTGGTGATATGAATGAAAGTCTACTAGAGAATGCTATGATTATCAATGAAAGTGCACAGGAAAAATTCTCTTGGAATAATCCTTTTGAGAAAAAACTTTTCAATAAACCAGTTCGTGGCATTACCACAGATTTTATCTACGGTTCGGCTAAAGAAGAAGTGCTACCTTTGATGATTGCGGTTAAGAAGGAAGGGTTTAGCTATGCTTATATTAAGCTTAATACCAGAAACCTGGAAAAAGCAATTGATCATATTAGAATTAGCTTTGAAAACTTCTCTCGGGACCTTCCATTCGATTATCAATTCCTTGACGATCAGTTTGCTCAAAAGTATGAGCAGGAGAAAAAGCTCTCAGATATCTTCACTGTTTTTAGTTTACTAGCTGTTTTCGTAGCAGGCTTAGGAATTCTTGGTTTATCTATTTTTATTGCTGAGCACAGGACAAAAGAAATTGGTATTCGAAAGGTTTTGGGGGCTAATATGTTGCATATAGCCTGGGTGCTTAACAGTGGGATTACCAAACTAATTGGAGTAGTAGCTATAATGGTATTACCATTACTCTACTACTTTATGTCAGACTGGCTCAACAGTTTTGCTTTCCATATTCCACTTAACATAACGCTTTTGGTTCTGCCACTTCTAATGCTGGTAGGGATTGTATGGAGTATTCTTGTGTTTCAGTCATTTAGAGCTGCATCAATTAACCCAGTTAAATCTCTTAGAACAGAATAGTTTAAAATCAAAGTTATCATGAATAGTGTGTTAAGGTTCCTTAAATCGGGAATGAAAAGCCTCAAGAGAGAACGTTTTTTTGCCGGTATTAATATTCTGGGGCTAGCCCTGGGGATGTTCTGTTTTATTATTACATCCCTGTATGTAAAAGATGAACTAACCTATGATAAGTGGCACTCAAATGTAGAGCGAATATATATGCCCAATATCCAATTTGAAGTTGGTGGGGCAGGTTCGGTTTCTATGTTACCACCATTTGCGGCAATGGATGCATTTGTTGATGAAATTCCAGGAGTGGAAAATGGTGTTAAGATAGGAATGGCTACCGCTCAGAAATACAAAGTAGAAGGAGAGTGGTTTGAAACAAAAGGCCTATATCATACTCAACCTTCCATATTCAAGATTTTTGATTTTAAACTTGAATTGGGATATGAGAAAACAGCACTGAACGAGCCAAGATCTGTGATTATTTCTCACGAGTTGGCACAAAAGCACTTCAAGAACAAGAATCCTGTTGGCCAAAACCTTGAATTCAAAGACTCAGGCACTTTCAAAATTACGGGTGTATTAAGTCCTATACCTGGCAATTCTCATTTACAGTTTGATATGCTTACTCCAATAGACTATGATATGACACCTTATATCGGGATGAAGGATAATTGGAAGTTTGGTATGGGGCTAGATTACCTTTTACTAAGTCCGGGGTATTCTATAGAGTCTCTAAAAGCAGATGCTAAGTCAGTTGTTTTAAAGCACTCCGAAAATGAAGAAAGGGCAGAACAGTATGTTTTTAAATCCTTTGGAGACTTATACATGCAAGATGCAACTTTCAGAGGTGATCCAAACAGTACTTTTGGTGGTAATAAACAATACTTATACATTTTTTCATTAGTAGGAATAATGCTGCTTTTAGTGGCTTGTTTTAACTATATAAACTTAACAACCGCCAGGTCATTTTCTAAAGCAAGGGACATGGCAGTAATGAAGGTAATCGGAGCTTCGAGATCAAGGTTGATTCTTATGAAAATAGGAGAGACTTTGTTTCTGGCCATCATTGCTTTGATCATATCATTAATTGCTGTGGAAATATGCCTTCCCAAGATTAGTGGAATTTTGGGGAAGCGACTTGCACTTGATTTTTTTGGAACTCCTGACTTAGCTTTTATTTTACTGGGGCTTTTGTTTTTAGTGGTAGTAGTCTCAGGGGTTTACCCTGCAATGGTAGCTTCTACTTTTGACTTATCATCTTTGTTAAAGGGCAGAACCGCAAAGTCAAAGTCTAATTTTTTCCGTAAAGCCCTTGTAGTCTTTCAATTCCTTATTTGTGCAGGCTTTTTGGCAAGTGCATTAATCATTAGGGGACAAGCCAATCATTTGATTAACATAGATATTGGATATAATGCCAAAAACGTACTCAGCTTTGATGTGTTTGAAGGAGGTTTTGGAGGTAAGTATGATGAACTCAGAACAGAGTTAGAGCGCATACCTCAGATCGAGATGGTCAGCGGTTCGCCATTACCTGAGATAGGGTCTATCATGATGATTCCTATAGATGAGAATGGTCAGAAAACTCAAGAAATGCTATGGATGGGAAGTGCTGACAATGATTTTATTGAACTGTTTGATCTGGATATGGTTCAAGGCACTTCATTTAAAGATATTGAAGATTCTGAGAGAGCAACTGCCGTTATTGTCAATGAAATGGCAGTTAAACAGTTAAAAATCGAAAGTCCAATTGGACATAAATTGGCAGGCGGTATGGTAATTAAGGGAGTTGTAAAGGATTTCCATTTTCAATCGGGAAAGAGTGAAATCAGGCCATTACTAATTACAAATGTCAAGTCTGAAATACGGAATATGCAGTTCAAGTTCAGAGAGGGTGATAGAGCTTCAGTTGTTGCTCAAGTCAATGAAGTCTTTGAAAATTTTAATACAGGGAAATCAGTCGACTTAAAGGATGTAGATGGGGTGTTTTTAGAGTCATACCGAAAGGAAGAGTCTTTGGTGAACATATTTAACATACTAACTGGTATGCTAGTGTTGGTTGCTTTTCTTGGTTTATTCGCACTAACTGCATTTGAGAATCAGCTTCGAGAAAAGGAATATAGCATCAGAAAAGTACTTGGGGCTGGTAGAGTATCTTTAATGAGAATTATGAATCAACGATTCATATTATTGATCTTATTCTCTTTAATATCCTCCGTTCCCGTAACCTATTTATTAATCAAAGGATGGTTGGATGAGTTTCCTTACCGTATCGGAAGTACGGTTCCATACTTCTTTGCATCAGTAATTATAATCGTTTCCATCACGGTTTTGGTCTTGGGTATCCATGGCTATAATACATCTAAAAAGAACCCTGTAGACATTTTAAGGAATGAATAAAAGCCTAAAACTATGTTGAAGAACTATTTAACTATTGCCTTTAGAAACCTTGCCAGGCACAAGGGGTTTTCCTTTATCAATATTACTGGCCTGGCCTTAGGTATTGCTTGTTGCTTACTGATATTTATGTATGTAAAAGACGAAGTGACTTTTGATAAGTATCATGCCAATTCAGAAGACATTTACCGGATTACTTCGCAGATAGAGTTTGGCGGTAATACCATGTATATGGGAGCATCAAGTGAGATTGAAGCCAAGGAATATGCTGAAAGGGTGCCTGAGATAGTCAATTTCACAAGGTTTGATAATACCGCTGCCATAGTCAAAAAAGGTGACGATTTTATCACACAGTTTGGCGTTACCTTTAGCGACCCTGCGATATTCGAGATGTTTGATTTTAAAGTAGTCTCTGGGGCTTTGTCTGGAGCATTATCGGAGTTGAACAGAGTGGTGATTACTGAGGATAATGCCATCAAATATTTTGGAGATACAGATGTTGTCGGTAAAGAATTGAGTATTCGTTTAGAAGGCAATATCGAACAATACATTGTTGATGCTGTTATTGAAAACCTCCCTTCAAATACATCGCTTGATATGGAGTTTATTTTACCCTGGAAGAAGCATGAAGCTATACAAGGTGTACTTCCAAGACCATGGGGAAGAATTGGTTCAACGTCATTTTTACAACTAAAGTCAGGTACTGATCCATTAGCAATAGAGACAAAAATTAAAGAGATCAGAGTAGCCCTTAATCCAGGAGAGGATGGAGAGTTTACCAGAAACATTATAAATGAACTTCAGCCATTGACTGATATTCATTTAAACACTGAAATAAATGGTGGCTCAAGTGGATTGAAGGGAGAGAGTAATCCGACATTTTCTTACATACTGTCTGTAATAGCCATGGTTATTCTGGTATTGGCATGTATCAACTTTGCTAATCTGACAGTCGCACGTTCATTGCCCAGAGCCAAGGAGATTGGAGTACGGAAGGTGCTTGGAGCTCTTAAAAGGCAATTGGCTTTTCAGTTTTTAAGTGAGGCTTTTTATGTTTCTTTTCTCTCATTCATTATAGGTCTTATTATGGCAGAATTCTTCCTTCCCGTGTTTGGCGAACTAATGAATAAACAGTTTACGGGAAGTGTAATTAACGATCCTTCTCTAATTGTTTCCTGCTTCTTGTTAGTTGTATTTACAGCACTGCTGGCAGGTACCTATCCATCATTTGTAGTTTCTCGTTTTTCGGCTATTTCAAGCCTGAATGGTAAGGTTAAATTATCTGGAAAACGTTTTGTTTCAAAAGGTTTGGTATTAGTTCAATTTACAATTGCAGGTATTTTGGTCGTAGGTACACTAGCCATGAACCGTCAAATTACACATATGCTTGAGGTGGACTTAGGTTATAATGATGCTGATCTGATTGTTGTTCATATGAATGGAAATGAATCTGCAGGTCAATTGCTGAAAAATGAGCTGATGTCAAACCCTCAGATTAATGAAATGGCATTAATGCTGGGGTACGGTAGTGGTTCAGAGTTCGATATTGAGGGAGAGAGCTTTTTCGCACTAACTACGAGCGCAGAAAGCAATTATTTAGACATGATTGAAGTGCCTCTTTTGGAAGGAAAGAAGCTAAAAGAGGCGGGTGCGTATTACATCCGTGCAAATGATAGCCTTAGCAATATCATCGTTAATGAAAGTTTTCTGAAAGAAATAAGTGTAGGTATTGACGATGCAATTGGTAAAGTATTGGGAGATGGAGAAGGTACAGAAAGTTCAAGAATTGTAGGTGTTGTAGCTGACTATAAACATGCCAGCGGAAATAGTCGTCCAATGGCCATGGCTTTCTTTTCGCCTGAGTACTACGGACATCAACTTAGAGAGCTTAACATCAAGTACAACCCTGCTTATGTAACAGAAATAAAGAAAGATATAGAAGAAGCCTGGAGAAAGGTAGACCCTTATCAACCACTTTCATTATCCTTTAAAGCTGAAGACAATCAAAACGCTTTTGCCGAAGAAAAACGTTGGAAGAAGGTCATTACTTATTCTACTTTTCTGGCAATAGTCATTTCTTGTTTAGGGTTGTTTGGTCTAGCGCATTTAACTGCGCAGCAACGTCAAAAAGAGATAGGAGTAAGAAAGGTACTTGGTGCTTCTGTACAACAGTTGGTCTTTCTCCTTAATTCAAGCTTTTCTAAACTGGTATTGCTGTCTTTTGCACTGACTATTCCGGTGTCTTACTATTTGATAAGCAATTGGTTGGATAATTTCACTGAGAAAATTGAAATAGGAGTGCTTCTATTCCTTATTCCGGCCGCCATAACTTTTGGTATTGCTACACTGACAGTTTCGGTTCAATCATTTAGAACTGCTAACAGTAACCCAGTAGACTCACTTAGAAACGAATAATAAAAACACTCATGTTCAAAACATATCTAAAACTTGCTCTTAGAAACCTTTGGAAGAATAAACTCTATTCTGCCATCAATGTAGCCGGATTGGCCATTGGCCTAACGGCTTGCTTGTTGATTGTACTATTTGTCAATGACGAGATGAGTTACGATAAACATTTCGAAGACTCAGAGCAGATATACAGACTCACTGGAGCTTATAATCAAGGAGGAAATGGTAGAAACCATGCGGCAACAGTATCATATCCTTTAATGCCTGTGATTACAGATAATTTTCCAGAGGTTGAACAGGCCTCAAGAATAGCAATATTCAGTGGTGTGGTCAGTAATGGAGATCAGCATGTTTGGCAAGAAGATGTTGCTTACGTAGACTCTACTTTTTTTGATGTTTTCAGTTATCAATCGGTTTTAGGAGATCATATCAATGCTTTGGATGATCCGTTGGCAATAGTAATAACTCAAAGTGCAGCTGAAGTTCATTTTGGGGATGTGAATCCAATTGATCAGATACTCAGGTACGGAGGGGTAGATTTTCGTGTGGCGGCAGTCGTAAAAAATACTCCTGACAATACTCATTTTAATGCTGATATGTTTATCCCTGTATCCACAACGCTACAATGGTATGGGAACTACATACACATACTATTTAGTGGGACTAGCCATCTGCTTTATTTCAAACTAGCTAATGAGGCAGATCCGAAGGTACTGGAGACGAGAATTAATACATTCCTTAATCAGAATTACGAAAGAGATGACCCACATCAATACTTCGTGCAAGCACTGGAAGACATTCATTTGAACTCTGATTTGTCATATGAACTTCAGGAAAATGGTAATATCACCACTGTCTTGATTTTTATTGCAACTGCAGTAGTAATCTTGATATTGGCTGCTATCAATTACATTAATCTGTCAATTGCCGGATCTTTTCAAAGAGGAAAAGAAGTTGGATTAAAGAAGATTTTCGGAGCCAGAAATGGTGCGCAGGTAACACAGTTTCAGTTTGAATCAATCATCATCGCTCTTTTGGCTTGTGTAATAGCAATTGTTTTAGTCGAGATTACACTACCTGCCTTCAATAACCTAACAAACAAGACCTTCAGTTTTGGTTTGGTTGACAATGCTTCTTTGCTCTTTCTCTTGTTTGGAATGGGATTAATTATCGGGCTGGTCTCTGGAAGTTTTCCTGCATTGTTTTTATTAAAAATGAAGACCACAGATGCAATGAAAGGAAATGTGTTCAATAAATCCGCGAATAAGTTTTCTGTAAGAAATGGGCTTGTCACCTTTCAGTTTTTCATTGCTGTAGTTCTTATTGTCTCTACCATTGTGATTTTAGATCAGGTGAAATTTCTCAAAAACAGTGATCTGGGAATAAACAAGGAGCAAGTCCTTGTAATACCAATACAAACTAATGCAATGGCTGCTCAATACGATTTGTTCAGCGAAGAACTAAAACGAAACGCTCAGATACTAGGAGTAACGGCAACAAGCAATAACCCGACATCAAGAGTAGGAGGATGGAGAGGGTATTGGCCTGACAATCAAGAAGAACAGGTTTATGCACCTACTGTAACTATTGGTCACGATTACTTTGAAACAATGGGTACCGAAATTATTCAAGGACGCTCATTTGATAGAGAGTTTGCAACAGATTATCTGGAAGCCTATGTAATTAATGAATCTGCAGTTGATTTCTTTAATCTGGAAAATCCAATAGGTACTCCATTACCAGGAATGGCTTATACTGGACAAGAGTGGACAAGAAAGAATGCTGTAATCATAGGTGTCGTAAAAGACTTCCATTTTGCATCACTACATGCCGAAATTAGACCTGTCGTGTTCACATTAGCTTCTGAGGTTACCAGGGGGGTGTCATACATGAATGTGAAAATTTCTCCGGAGAATATGAATGAGACGCTCTCATTTATAAGAGATAAATGGGTCGAATTTTCGCCAGAAAGGCCTTTTAGATATAATTTCTTAGATGAACAGGTTGATGAATTATACCGTGCCGAAAATCAATTTTTAGATGTGTTCAAAGTATTTTCAACACTGGCAATTTTCATTGGATGTTTAGGTTTGTTTGGCTTAACTGGTTTCATAATGAAATTGAAAGTCAAAGATATTGGTATCAGAAAAGTGCTCGGGGCTTCTCAGGCTTCTTTATTGAATATTTTATCAAAGACATTTTTGATTCAGGTGTTAATAGCCAACTTATTAGGCTGGCCGATTGGTTATTTTCTGATGAACAAATGGCTTGAGAACTTTGCTTATCAAATCAAAATTTCAGCTACTCCTTTCGCTATTACGGGCGGTGTCATTTTGTTAGTCACATTTGTTACCATCGCCTACCATACGTTAAAAACGGCAGTGACAAACCCAATAGAATCTCTTAGAAATGAATAAAATAAGGTTATGCTCAAAACAAATTTAAAGATTGCTTTTCGAAAGCTGGTTAAGAAAAGAGAGTTTACGGTTATCAATGTATTCGGTCTCGCGATCGGTTTGATAACCGGTTTGTTAATATTTCTTTGGGTTAGCGATGAGTTGAATTATGATCGTTTTCATCATAATGCTGAAAGAACTTATGGAGTCTGGACCAATGACTTTTATGAAAATGGAGAAGTAGCCACTGAAAGCAATCAGAATGGAATTATAAAAGAAGTACTTGATAAAGACTTTCCTGAAGTTGAAAAGGCACTTCGGGTTAATAACCGTGAGCACCAACTATCTGTAGGTAATAAGCAATTCAAAAATTGGGGATTAATGACAGATGAGGAGTTTTTTCAGGTCTTTAACTTTCCATTTATTCAAGGTGAACTTAGTGAAAATAGCTTGGCTACCGATGGAGATATCATCCTTACCGAAACCATGGCTCGGAAGCTCTTTGACAAAACTAATGTGGTTGGAGAGCTGGTTAGAATAGACAATTCAAGAGAGGCAATTGTTAGGGGGGTAGTGGCGGATCCTCCTAAAAATTCTAGATTTGATTTTGAGTTTGTTATCTCTGTTAAAGGTTGGCTGAAGAGAAACCAATGGGCAAAAAGGTGGGGTAATTCTGCTATGCGGACATATGTTCAGCTGACAGAGAATGCATCTAAAGAAGAACTGGAATCTAAGATTGAGGGGCTGATCCGTGAAAATCAAGAGGGGAATGGCAAATTGTTGTTTCTCAAGCCATTCGAAGATATTTACCTATACGGAAACTATGAAAATGGTAAACAGAGTGGAGGAAGAATTGAATATGTACGTCTGTTCAGTATTATAGGAATCTTTATTGTATTTATAGCCTGTATCAATTTCATAAATCTATCAGTTGCAGATGCATTTAAAAGAGCAAAAGAAGTAGGTGTTAGAAAAGTAACAGGAGCAACAAAGCTTACCCTAATTAAGCAGTTTTTGGTAGAGTCAGGGCTTATTGTACTTGTTGCTTTAGTTGTAGCGATTGTGGTGGTTGAAATGTTCATCACACCTTTTAATACACTCACTGGAAAACATATTGATCTTGACTGGTTTAGTCAGGAAACTGTGCTACTCTTAGGTGCTTTGATAGCATTTACAATACTGGTTTCTGGTTTATACCCCGCTTTGGTATTGTCGGGTTTCAATGTTGTAAAAGCATTGAAAGGTAAGGTGGATTCAAAAGGTACTACACGAACCGGTGGGTGGCTAAGAAAGGGATTGGTAGTATTTCAGTTTGTATTAGCGGGCTTTTTGATTTTTGCCACTATCATCATCAACAATCAGGTCAATTTCATTTTTGAAAATCAAAATAATGTAGATAAAGAGGGGGTGATCTTGTTGAACAATGATGACGAGCTTTTGAAAAAGTACGACAGTTTCAAAGCTGAGCTACTCAAAGATCCGGTAATAAAATCTGTTACAGTTGTAGGTGATGCCCCGGTAAATATTGGATCAAGTACAGGTGATCTTAAATGGGAGGGTAAGAACCCTCAAAAAGACAAGACAAGTTTTAAACTACTTTTTACAGATGAGGACTTTATTCCGACCATGAAGCTTGATTTGGTTGCAGGAGAGAATTTTCCAGAGGAAGAATCTGACAAAGGTATCATTATTTTAAATGAGGCTGCTATTCGCGGAATGAACCTGGAGAACCCTGTTGGTAAACCTGTGAAATTCTGGGGCTTTGAAACAAAGATCAGAGGAGTAGTTAAGGACTTTCATATTGGATCGGTTTATTCCCAAATAGAGCCATTAATTATACTTAACGTACCAGACAACAGTGACTATGTAACTATTCGAACAGCCCCTGGAAAGGAGCAAAGAGCTATCCAGACGCTACGGGAAAAATATGCAGAGTTTATGCCGGGCTACGTTTTTGATTACAAGTTTCTGGAAGACGAACATGCAGAAATGTATAAGAGTGAACTGT
This sequence comes from uncultured Roseivirga sp., assembly GCA_947493005.1. Classification (GTDB taxonomy): domain Bacteria; phylum Bacteroidota; class Bacteroidia; order Cytophagales; family Cyclobacteriaceae; genus Roseivirga. Next base: position 254,729 of record CANLOY010000003.1, on the reverse strand, counting down.
TGATAAAAGACCTGGTAAAGATATTTGGAGGCATAGCCATATTGATTTCATGTCTTGGTTTATTTGGGCTCACTTCAATTAATGCGCAAAGAAGTATTAAGGAAATTGGAATCCGAAAGGTGCTTGGAGCTAGCATAGGTCAAATTTTACTTGATTTCTCCAGACGGTCTCTGGTTTTACCATTCATAGCTTTAATCATCATGGTGCCTTTGTCATACTATTTTATGAATGAATGGTTGCAAGGTTTCCAGTATCATATAGAAGTTTCTTTAGTTAACCTGGCAGTGGTGGTTATAGCATCTTTGATTATCGCTTGGTTAACGGTATCGGTAATTGCTTTCAGGGCAGCGCGAATCAACCCAGTAAACTCTCTTAGAAATGAATAAGTATTTGAAAAGTGCATATCGTAATCTGGTTAAAAGAAGACTTTTCTCCTTTGTCAATATTATCAGTCTTACTTTTGGTTTAGTCTGTGCCTTGTTTATTGGGACATACGTGATTCATGAGTTTAGCTATGACAAAGACATTGAAGATGTTGAAAGAGTCTTTAGAGTTAATAATATAAGAAAGGGTAGCAGTAGAGGTGTTATAGTGCAAACAGCAATAAAACCTTATTTAGATGCACAGGTAGACCAGGTTGAATTGTCAACCCGTGTTCAGCGTACTGGACCGTTTGTATTTCAGGTCGATGACATTTTAATAAGAGAAAGAAATGGGTATTATGCTGACCCTGAAATTCTTCATATTCTATCGTTTGACTTAATTAATGGTTCTCTAGAAAATGCATTAAAGTCACAACGGAGCATTCTAATATCTGAAACCTTAAGTCAGAAGTATTTCCCTAATGAAAACCCTATAGGTAAAGAAATTGGAATTGACGAGTATATAGATGACCAACCATTGAAGTTAACAGTTGGTGGGGTATTTAAAGATGTTGCTGCAAACAGGCATCTTCGTCCAGACTATTTAGTAAGTATTGACGTAATCAGAAGTTTTCAGAATAAGCCAATAGATCAAGAATGGAGTAATTCTAACTGTTTTACCTATGTTAAGTTAGTTCAGGGAGTACAGGCCGATCAGGTCAATAATAAAATTGCCAATATCGTTGTCGAGAATAGTAAGTTTGATATGACGGGCAATTCTCTACAGTTACAACCAGTTACAGATATTCATATGCAGAATTTTGTCGCTTTTGGCGATGTATCCGGACAAGTGAACAAGCAAAATATGCTGACACTAGCCGGAATCGGTTTTTTAATAATCTTACTGGTATGCATCAACTTTTTTAATATGTCAATAGCGCGTTCTTTAGAGCGTGCCAAAGAAATAGGTGTTAGAAAATCAATAGGTGCTAGCCGAGCAAATGTGATGACGCAGTTCATGACGGAATCTGCGTTGCAGGTCACATTAGGACTTGTTTTGGGCATTATACTGTTTGAAATTGTTGGCGATGCGCTTGCAAGTTTTACTGGTCTCCACTTTACCACCGGCATAATGATTGAATCATTGGGCACTTTGAATTTTGTAGTTTTTGCTCTTTCTCTTTGGGCAATACTAGTAGTGGGGTCAGGGTTTTATCCTTCTTTGGTAATTTCCAAGTTTAAGCCAATAGACTCATTAAGTGGCAAAGTTAATGTTGGTAGGTCGAGAATAAACCTAAGCAAAGTCCTTTTAACCATACAGTTTGCCGTTACTTTAACTATTGGTGTAATTGCTGCAGTGGTATACAGTCAGGTTAAGTTCATGGAAGAAAAAGATCCTGGCTTTCGTAGAGATTCCGTTGTTTCAGTAGACATATTCGATAGTAGCGTAAAAAAGACTTTTGTAGAGCAATTGAATCAAAACCCACTTATTGAAACGGTCACATTTACTGATAGTAATGTGATTGAAATTTTCAATTCAAGCTTTGGTTATAGCTGGCCCGGAAAGCCCGAAGGAGAAGATATAAGGATTTATCACATGAGTATCGATGATAAATTCATTAACTCAATGAACATTCCTCTGATAGAAGGGCGAAACTTTGATTTAGACTTAACTACCGATAAAGATGCGGTAATTCTAAATGAGGCAGCTGCTAAGTTAATGGGAATCGAATCACTGGAGAACTTACCAAAAGTAACTAGGGGAAGGAATGAACGCGAAAAGCAATTGAATGTAATAGGTATTGTCAAAAATTTTCAAGCGGGCTCTTTAAGAGAGAAAGATAAACCTATGCTCCTCTATCAAAACCCAAGGAGACTTTTCAGAGCCTATATTCAGGTTACTGAAAAAAATATGGCAACTGCTATTGCATCTATTGGAACTATATGGAATTCTTTAGTTCCTGACCAGCCATTTGAATACAATTCCTTAAATGATGGGTATAAAAAGATATTGGCTAAGGATAAAGCCTCAGGTAATACACTTCTTTTCTTCACTATTGTGAGTGCTGTGATTTCATTCTTTGGCTTATTTGGAATGACAAGTCTTAGGGTTCAAACCAGGCTGAAAGAATTGGGTATCAGGAAGATTCTGGGAGCGAACTATCTGACCATATTTAAAACGCTTTCTACCGAGTTTAGAAATACTTTCTTGGTAGCTACGGTGCTCAGTATTCCTTTGGCCTGGTACCTTGGGGAGCAGTGGCTATCCGAATTTGCCAAACGAATTAACCTATCCATGACAACACCTTTGTTTGTGGTATTGGTGATGTCGTTCATTGCTATAATTACCTTGTACTTAAGTACAATTAAGTTCATTAGAATAAATCCGGTTGATACACTAAGGGAGAGTTAGTATTGTGTTTAAACCGTTCGCTGACGGACGATTGAGTTCGTGCTCGGATACTATTTAAACTTGAAGTCATGCTAATTATCTGTGATTCAATTGATTAACTATGGTATGGAGTTTGGAAAGTCAACTTTATAATTAGGTTTCAAATACCAGAACTATGATAAAGAACTATCTTACCGTTGCCCTTCGAAACATTAGGAGAAACAAACTATACGCCAGCTTAAATATTTTTGGTTTAGCTGTTGGTCTTTCATCTTTTTTTGTGATTTATCTCTTTATAGAAAACGAATTGGCCTACGACCAGTTTCACGAAAACAGAGATAGAATTTATAGAATCGTTCAAGTCAACCAAGGGAATTTGGGCTTTGAGAAGCACGGTGGATTAACCGCTGCTCTTGCTCCGGTTGCAGCTGAAGAGATTCCTGAAATAGAAGCTTTTAGTAGAGTAGAAAGTTGGCCAAAACGGATTTTGGTTGAAGGTATCAGAGATTCATCTCATGTTGTAAAAAGCGTATCTGTTGACCCGGGGTTTCTGAAAATATTCGATTTTGAGATTTTGACTGGTCATGCAGAGGCAGATTTTAAATCTCCTAATTCATTTTTGATAAGCGAAACCAAGGCGATCAGTTTATTCGGAAGCGTAAACAAAGCTATTGGGAAGACTATTAAGGTAGGTAGAGGAGCAGTCGAGTTCACTGTCCAAAGCGTCTTTAGAGATCTACCTAGAACGTCTTCGATCAAATCGGAAATCATTTTACCCCTGGAAACGCTTTATGCGAAAAATGCTGCCAACAGACTTCAACAATGGAATGGCAGTTATTCTGATCAGTCTTACTTCTTGCTTACAGAAGATGCATCAAAGGATGCTGTTGAAGAGAAACTTGATGCTTTGTTTTCTAAAAACGCTATTAGTGATAATAGGGAGATAACACTTCAACAATTATCGGATGTACATTTTTCAATTGATGTGAGGGGGCCAGTTGGAGAGAAGACGGATAGACAATACATTTTGATTTTTGGTTTAGTAGCAGCGTTTATATTGATATGTTCTGTTTTTAATTATGTGAGCCTTGCCCTTTCTCAATCGTTAGAAAGAACCAAAGAAATAGGGGTAAGGAGAGTAATTGGAGCTAATAGAAATGCACTTTATAAGCAGTTTATTTCGGAATCTTTACTGCATGTAATTTTTAGTTTTGTGTTGGCAGTCATATTGGTAGAATTTTCACTACCTGCCTTTGAGGAATTATTGGGAAGAACACTGGGAGAAGGAGTGTTGAGCCAACCAGTACTGTTAATTAAGGGAGGTGTTTTTAGTGCACTAGTAGCAATACTCTGTGCCCTGTATCCAGCATTTTTGAGTACCAGATTACAGGTAGTCAAAATTTTCAGAAATGCTCAAGGAGGGTTTTCTCAGAAACGATTGATTGCTGCATTGAGTGTTTTACAAATTGCAGTTTTTGTTACGCTTATTTCTGTCGCTTTTACAGCTAATGATCAGATGGCTTTTATGCGAAATGAAAACCTAGGCTTTGACAAGGATGCTCAATTGGTGCTTAATCGATTTTCAAGATCAGCAAGAAGCAAAAAAGTACTGATAGAGGATCAACTGCGTCAAATACCTGAAGTTTTGTCTACAGCTTATGCCAGTTCAGTACCCTCAAGAGTGGCTGGATCTAGTAGCTTTGGAGACTATGATTTCAGATGGAATAATTTCGAAGTGGATGAAAACTATTTTCAAACGCTTGGGATCAACATCTTGGAAGGCAGAAGTTTCTTGCCGGAAGATACAGATTCAGCTGGCCTTGTCATAATTAATGCTACAGCTGCAAAAAAGCTAGGTTTTGAAGGGGACGCTGTTGGAAAAACTATCAAACGAGACAAAGACCTAAGAATTATAGGAGTAGTTGAAGACTTCCATTTTGCATCCAAAAGGGAACTTGTTGAAGCAGCAATTTTTGAGCCTATAAATGGATACTTCGGCTTGTTGGTTGTGAAGCTCTCTGGACAAAATATGGTTTCAACTGTTGATAGAATTAAGGAAGCCTATAAAGAGGCTACAGGAGGTGATGAGGCTAACTATTTCTTCTTGGAAGATCAACTGGATTCTCAATACAAGCAAGAAAATGTAATGATTAAAATGATCAACACTTTTGTTTTGATTGCAGGTGTTGTTGCGTTTATAGGGCTGTTTGGCATATCAGGTTATGCAGCTAAAAGAAGGGTTAAGGAAATGGGGATTAGAAAAGTGCTTGGTGCTGGTTTTTTGGCTATTCAGAATAGTCTGAACAGAGGAAATATGGCGCGTTTGATACTTGCCATTTTAATAGCTGTTCCAATAGTGATCTATTGGATGGAAGGCTGGTTGAGTGGCTTTGCTTATAGAGTTGCAATGCCTTACGCACTAATAACCGGAGCGGTGTTTTTAGCATCAATGGTGGTTTTTGCCACTATATCTTTTCACAGCATAAGGGCTTTCTTCATTAACCCTGTAGAAATCCTGAAAGACGAATAGATTTTATTAGAGCATTTTATTGAAATCCAGTGCTTTATCAATCCAGAAGTCAAGATTTTCTTCTGAATCAAAGCCTTCTGGGTCTATAAAGAGAAAGCCTCTCATAACTGTACCCGTAAAATCCATTTTTCGGCTTCCTTTGGTGTTTAGGAGGTCTTCATAAGGAAGTTTACCAACTCTGACCATAAGTCTGTCAGTGTTGGTTTTCTTATCAATGTCAATACCAATACACATTTTTTGGTTGACCATAAAGATGAGGCCACCCATCATCTTTTTTTCTTCAATAACTCCCACGCTTACCAGTCTCTGCCTGACTCTGTCTGCTAAAAATTCGCTAAATGCCATGTCTCAAATTAATAGAAATGTGTAGTTATGTTAGTTTTCATTAAGGAGTTTTTCAAGCCCTTCAAGCCCACCATCAAGTACTTTTTTCATTTTTCCTTTCATGAGAAAGCTTATCCAACCCATAGGTGCTTTCATTCTGTACCAAAACTCCTGAACAAGCTTTGTTTGTCCGTTTTCTTCCTTAAAATGAAACTTGCTTCTAAGCACTGCCATAGGCATGGAAGATTCTTTAAACGATAGTTCAAAATACTCATTGTCTTTCCAATCGGTGATTTCTTCCTTTATATAACCACTTTTACCTTCAAACTCACAATGCCTTCTCATTCCAATTCCGAAGGTTACCTCAGAGTCGAGGCGAGAAGATTTTACAGCTGGACTGTAATCTGCAACGTTACCAAATTTTAGTGCAACGGTTTCCCAAACTTTATGAACCGGGTGTTTAAACACCTTTTCAACTTTTAAATAAACTGGCTTACCCATGGTTTCTACTTTATGTTAAGAACGAAATGTTGGAGCCGTAAGGGACAAAGTGAATAAGGTTTAGTTTGACTAGCTTGATTCACCTACCATCAGAGCCTAATAGGTGGAGACGTTTAGCTTTTTTTATGTCTGGTAATGAGTCTTGGTTTAGTCTGAGAAAGAAATTGCTTTGCCAGTTTTGGGTATTCAATGCCTGTTTGCTTTCAGGTTTATCCCAAGGAGGATAAGCCCTAAAACCTCGTTTTCCTTCTCTTTTCGAGTTTGATATGATGCCTTTCTCTAAAAGAATACTTTTTGTAAAAACGAATTGACCTGATTTTGTACCTGTGTTTACATTGATAATTACCAAATCAAATTCATCCGCTTCACTGAAAGGTTGAATAGGGCCGTCTGATATTCTTTTCCATAGTGTAACAAACTGACCAATCTTTGTCGGGGTGATTTTGGCCTTTCTATAGATCACTTTAGAACTATTGAGCTTGAATGTACAGGCATGGTATTCCTGACTTTCTTCTTCAACCGAAAGTTGAGTAATTGGAAGGTTGAGTGGAGAGTAAATTACCTTTTCGAGCAGCAGTAGCTCATCTAAAATCTGCGATTTTTCCATTTGAAGCCTGCCTCTTTATATTTCTATGAAGCGGAGAACTCCAAATGCGCATTGTGACCATGTAGTAATTGGATATAGTCTTTGGCTTTAAACTCTGTGGGCTTAAAGCTTTCACTTCTTGTCTTAGCTTGTTCTTGTCTTTTAACACTTCTGGCAAATCGCCTGATGCTATCTTCAGTATCCAGAATTAAACCAGGAACCGGAACACTTTTACCATTATCGTCTTTCGCTACCATAGTGAAGTAAGAAGAGTTGCAATGAACAATTTGACCTGTTTTTACATTTTCAGCTTCTACTCTCAAGCCTATAACCATAGAAGTACGGCCTGTATAATTGACCGAAGCTTTCAGGCTTAAAAGCTGCCCAACTTCTATTGGGTTAAGGAAATCAACCCTATTAACCGAAGCAGTAACGCAATATTGACCTGAATGTTTAGAGGCACAAGCAAAAGCAATCTGATCCATTAAGTTCAGGACATGTCCACCGTGGATTTTGCCACTGAAGTTGGCATGGGACGGAAGCATTAGCTCTACCATGGTTACTTGCGAATCTTCAATTCTCTTGTACTTCATCAGGGTTATGTTACTTGGCTTAATTTTTTTGGAAAATCAGTAAAAACACTATGAATTCCAAGTTGAATGAGTGCGATTATACTTAACTTATTTATAAGGAGAAATCTGATTCCAAGGGTTTGTCAAACCCTTTTGAAAGAAGTTTAGCACAAGATATAGCCTTATCCTTTTTGGAAAACTCTAAAAAGGATATACCATCTTGCTCACTGGAAACTAATAATACTTTGAAGCTTACTGTAGTGCCAGAAAGCGTGGGACTGATTCCATTTGGTGTGTTAGAACTTTCCTGAAGTTCAGAGGTAAGATTGATCTGTTTGATTTCTGGAAGGGTAGACCAGCTTCCCATTTTATACCCCAAAATTGAGGTGTATTCTTTGATTTTGTTTTCTCCGAAAGAGATTATAGACCCTGTAAATGTGGAAACTATCACTAAGCCAATGGCAATTGCTGCAATACCGGTCCATAAAGATCTTTCTGCAGAGTAGTCTGGGCTCGAAATGAATAGAGGACTCGCAATAGAAAGTACACCTGCGCCAATGAATATTATACCCAATAGATGCGAACCTGACGTAAAGTTTCTCTTTTTATGATTATAGTTTTTCATTGAACAGCTTTTGAATTGAGTTTTTCTGGAAAATCGGTAAAAACACCATCAACTCCAAGCTTTTTGAGTGCTTCGAATTCTTCAAGATTGTCGACTGTCTTGACATACTCTCCTTCATAAACCCAGGCGAATAATTGCCTGTTTCTTCTTTTAACATGCCTGATAATTCTCTTTGTGAGCACCTTTATGTTTCCGTATTGCTTTGGTATCATCAGGTAATCTGATCGAAGAGGAAAGAAGAGGTCTAAAAAAGCAAAACTACTATAGATTAAACGTTTGGCCTCTTTAGTAGCTGCGGCATACTTCCATTCAGGCTTTCTCTTTTTGAATTCATCAATGATATGGTCGTGCCCGCTAACAACGGTAATTGTTTTAGTTGGCCGATACTTTTCAATAACAGCGATAAACTTATCGACAACAACTATACTATTGCTGTGTATGTCGAAAATAAAGTCAACAGCTGGAAATTGTTCTAAAACCTGGCCAAGTAAAGGTATTTCCAGAGCACTTGCTCTGAAAGGGTGTTTGCCACCTTGTTCGAAATAAAATCCTGCATTGAGTGCTTTAAGGCTTTCGTAAGTTGTTTCAGAGACAGTATGAGATTCACCAGTAATCCTATGAGTGTCTGAATCGTGAAACAAGATGACTTGTCCATCCTTTGTTAAGTTAATATCTATTTCAATGGGCCACTTGGCATTAACCTTCTGGCAATGCTCAATACCAGCAATAGTGTTTTCGGGACTTTCTCCACCACCACCTCTATAGCAGATTACTTTCATTGATGAACTTCAAGTGAGGTTGTAGCTGAAATTTTGCCATTATCTAGTTTGTCCCACACCTTGGTTTCAAAAGTCACTTTCTGATCGGAGCTTCCCTCATAAAATATAACACTTGACATAAGTCTGGACTTTAGGCTTTCAGCATCAACTGGCTCACTGAACAAATCCTCTTCATTCAAAATAACATTTCCTGAGGTGTCGTATGCTTTTATACTCATTCCAATATGAACTTTTCCATTTTCTTCTTTAAAACCTCGCAAACCTTCCAACATCATATTAACTTCTTCATTATATTTTATTTTCCCATCTGTGATAGTTGAATTCCTTTCTTTGGAAAACAAATACACCTCGTCATAGGAAATACTATTGCTTTCTATTTTGATGTTCTTGTCGGCCTGAATATCAATTTTGAGTTTAGCTGTAAAGATTCCCTTTCCTCTTTTGTCACGGACAGTAGACCGCATATTGTAACGTTTACCTGAGTGAATGGGATTGGCTACTGTAAGGTAATGGTTAAGAAGGAGTGGAGAGATATCAGTTCCTTCAACATTATTATAAATGTCAGGACTGTACATTACAGTATCTCCGTTTTGAGCAGTTACCAATATTTCGAGGGAGGGGTAAACCTTACTATCTATCTCATTAAACCCAGTTATATTGTTGAAATTAAGATGGAATGTCTCGCCATAAAGGAATGAAGTTCTTTCTACTCTATTATCCTGAATAGAGAGATAAACATCATCACATGAAAGACCGCTTCCCATGGTTTCAATACCAGTAGTGAAATCCTTTTCATAGGATACATTAAAATCGCATGCACATAATGCGCATATTAACAACGGTATAGTTAATAAAGCTTTGACTCTCATAGTTCAATTATACTCAATGTTTCCTTCTCTTCGCATATTTAGTAGCTGGCTCTTGAGTCGGATCATCTGGCCAGACATGTTTGGGGTAACGCCTTTTTAGTTCTTTTTTTACTTCGAAATAAGTGTCGGCCCAGAAGTTTTTTAGGTCTGAGGTGATTTGCACAGGCTTGAAACCAGGGGAGAGCAGGTGCATCAATACACTTTTCTTACTCTGATTGATCATTGGGGTTTCACTAAGCCCGAATACTTCCTGAATTCTTACAGCTAAAACTGGAGGCTCTCCGTTATCGCGATACATCAATTTGATCTTGGAACCACTGGGGACATGTATATAGGACGGGGTCAGTTTATTGAGTAACTCTTGCTGTTCAAAAGAGAGGCTGTGTTGAAGTACATCCTTCAACTTGATCTTTTTCAGATCTTCGGGACGCTTTACTTCGGTCAAATAAGGGCTCAGCCATTCTGAGCAAGTGAGTAAAAGACTAGGCGTACTTACTTCTGGCCATTGTTGTTCTGGATTCCATCTTCTTAGACTAATCACACGATTTTGCCATTGCTCAACCTCTTCATTAAAGTCCAGTAGCTGTTCACCTTCTTTCTTGATGGCATCAAGAATAGCAGTTGTTAAGTGAGATGGATCAGGGTCGGGCAGAGGTGTGCTCTTCAGTACAATACTTCCAATACAAAGGTTTAGATTGGCCATAAGTCCTCCATCTTCAGTGTCCCAGGTTATCACTTCTTTTTCCTTTACAAGGGGTTGAAGGTCTCTTGGGTTTAGTGGAGAGGCCATATGTATTTTACCCATCCCATCTCTTGCATCAATATGACTGATCGCAAGCCAGGGTTCAGCAGCCAAATCTTCCCTATGCCCTGCCATAGCATACCTGCCATTAGAAAGCTGGAATTGAGCATTATTACCAGGTCTGGCAAAGGCTATTCTTTCAGGATAAGAATGTGTTAAAAGTACTCCTGTCTCATAAGGGTCTATCGGGGAATTGTCTTCTTCGAGATCAAAAAGTTTTCTGTATTGCTCCGCAATTTTGGCTATTCTGCCCAGTTTCCTTCCATCACGTTGCTCTCTTCGGTGCGTTCTTAAAACTTCAATTCTTGTGTTAATGTCAATTCCTGCTTCTTTGCCCAATGGGTCTCTTTCTTCCAGTAAAGCAGCTATGTCTGTCGCTAGTTCCAACTGATCATCTTCCTCTGCAAGCAAGAGCATATGTGCAATCCGTGGGTGGCAAGGAAGCTTGAGCATGCGCTTGCCATGCTCTGAAATTCTGCCATCTTCCAAGGCCTCTAATTGATGCAGCAAATTGGTGGCTTGCATGAGTGGTCCCTTGGGAGGAGGGGTAAGCCATGTCATTTGCTGAATGTCAACTATTCCCCATTGAGACATGTCCAAAACCAAAGAAGCCAAATCGGCTTCCATTATTTCAGGAATAATATGTTCCGTTAATCTTTGGTGTGTGACTTTAGACCACATACGATAGCAGACCCCGGGACTTAAACGTCCGGCACGACCAGCTCGTTGATCTGCTGAATCTCTTGAAATACGAACTGTTTCTAAACGAGACAGTCCAGAGTTCGGGTCAAACTTAGAAGTACGCCCAAAACCACTGTCAACCACTATTTTGATACCCTCAATAGTCAAACTGGTTTCTGCAATTGAGGTAGCCAGTACTACTTTTCTCCTGCCATCTCTGTCGGGCATAATGGCAGCATTTTGTTGACGTTGTGGAAGTGCTCCGTAGAGTTGGTGGATTTGAAAACCTCTCAACTCTTTTCGAAGGATTTCTGCAGTGTTTCGAATTTCTCTTTGACCTGGCAAAAAAACAAGAATGTCTCCATCGTGTTTTTTAGCAGCTGAAACGATAGTTTTTGCGCAAAGCTCGGGCATTAAAAACTCATCAATATCTCCTGCATAATTCACCTCTACAGGATATTGCCGTCCTTTGCTGACAGCAGCAGGAGCGTTTAGCAAAGTAGTTAGCTGAGGCATATTCAGCGTTGCTGACATGATCATAATTCTTAGATCCGGCCTAAGCACTTGTTGTGCTTCTCTGCAAAGCGCTAAAGCGACATCTGCATGAATACTACGTTCATGGAATTCATCGAAAATTACCAGTCCAACATTTTCCAGTGCATTGTCACTTTGGATCATCCGCGTAAGAATACCCTCGGTCAATACTTCAATTTTTGTATTAGCCGAAGTCTTATTGTCAAAGCGGATACGGTATCCAACGGAGTTTCCAACAGGTTCTCCTAAAAAGTAAGACATGCGTTCAGCAATAGTTCTGGCCGCAAGTCTTCTGGGTTCAAGCATCAGTATTTTCTTACCTTCCAGCCATGACTCGTTTAGCAATGCTAAGGGTAGAAGTGTACTTTTTCCTGCTCCAGGAGGTGCATTGACCACAAGGCTATTATTATCATTCAGTTGTTGCTGAACTTCTTCGATAATATCGACCACAGGAAGGTCTACGGACTTTGGATCAAATGCTTTTTCGGACATAATTGCCACGAAGATAATGGGCTGTTTTGAGTTTTATACTAAGAGATTCGGGAATGGTAAAAACTACCTGGATATAATTAGAACTTTTCCCTTGAGATGTTAGTTTTGTTCAAAATCGAATTTGATGCTATACGTTATTTCCCCAGCCAAAACGCTTGACTTTGAAACGCCTTGTGATAAAGAGAAAAGCTATCCGAGATTTCAGAAAGAAACATTAGAGTTGATCGGTGTGCTTAAAGAAAAATCGCCAGAAGAGATACAAAACTTGATGGGGATCAGCGAGAATCTTGCAGAACTTAATGCTTCACGGTACAGGAAGTTCAGAAAGGCTAATAATACAAAGGCTGCTAAACAGGCGGTCTATGCATTTAAAGGTGATGTTTATGTTGGTTTGGAAGCAGAGGAGCTTTCTGATGAAGATATGCTTTATGCGCAGAGCCATTTAAGAATCTTGTCAGGGCTTTATGGTGTGCTTAGACCACTGGACCTTATTCAACCTTACCGTCTTGAAATGGGTACCAGATTAGCATTTGATGATTATACCACGCTTTATAATTATTGGGCCGATAAAATTGTGGCTGAGGTAAATAAAGACCTGAAAAAGCAAGGTGATAATGTCTTGATCAACTTGGCTTCAAATGAGTATTTCAAGGCAATCAAGAGACCATCGTTGAAAGCGCAGATCATAAATGTGGATTTCTTAGACCTGAAAAATGATAAGTACAAAGTGATTTCATTCTTTGCCAAGAAGGCAAGAGGGTTGATGGCTCAGTACATAATCAAGAACCGAATTAACGACATCGAAGGACTTAAAGCATTTGACTATGAAGGTTACTGGTTTGATGCTGACAATTCTGATGAGAACAATTTGATTTTCAAAAGAGGATAGTGGATCCCAAAGAAATAGGACAAAGAGACTATACAAAAGAATTTGAGTTTCTGACCTCAAGAAGTTCAGGTCCTGGTGGCCAAAATGTGAATAAAGTAGAAAGTAAGGTCACATTGAAGTTTCACATTGCTGATTCAGAATTGCTGAATGAAGCCGAAAAAGAGCGTTTGTTAGAAAAATGGAGGAATCGTTTGACTAAGGAGGGTTTCATTTTGATACATTTTGAAAGGCATCGAAGTCAACTCAGAAATAAAGAAGAGGCGATAAATACTTTCAAAGCCCTCCTCGAAAAAGCGTTCACCGAGCCTAGGCCAAGAAAGAAAACAAAACCCTCTAAAGCTGCTATAAAAAAGAGACTTGAGGCTAAGAAGAAGCATTCTGACAAGAAATCGAATCGCAAACCTCCCGAGTATTGATTTGTCGTTTTTTCGGACGTTAACACTTCATTAACACACGTTAGCTTCTCTTAACGCATTTGGACAGTGCCTTTTTCTATCATTGTGGTGTAAAACTATGCATCATGATCAGAAATTACTTCAAAACTGCACTTCGAAACCTTATAAAGCACAAAGGTTATTCATTCATAAATGTTACTGGTCTGGCGTTGGGTATTGCCTGCTGCCTGTTAATCATTCTCTATGTTAAAGATGAACTAGGCTTTGATCGCTTTCATAAGAATGGTGAGAACATTTATAGAATGCAGAGCACTATTTCAATGAATGATAATAAGCAGGTTTTTAATGCAGTTGGTTTGCCTGCAGGCCCAACGTTATTGGAAGAAGTGCCTGAAGTGCTTAATCAAACCAGGTATTTGTCTACTGCTCTAGAGGTTCGAATAGGCGAAAAAGAATATAATGAAGGAGGGGTTTATTATGCTGAACCTCAGTTTTTGGAGATTTTCAACTTTCCTTCAAAACAGGGAGATGCTGCATCTGCGTTAAGTAACCCATCCAGTATAGCAATAACAGAAGAGGCTTCAGAGAAGTACTTTGGAAGTAAACAGGCTCTTGGAGAGTCCATGGAGGTAAAAATAAATGGAGGGTGGAAGACTTTTACTATAGGTGCGGTGATGAGAAATGTGCCCAGTAACTCTACCATTGATTTCAATATGCTACTTCCTTTCCAGACTTACCTAAGTGCAAATAACAGGGAAAGTAACAGTGCAAATGATTGGGGTAGAATAGAATTAAGCTTTCAGACTTTTATAGTAACAACACCAGGTTTGGTATTAGACTCACTCAGTTCAAAGATCAATGAAGTGAGAAAGGCCAGAATGAGTGGACCAATGGCTGAGATGATCGGCTTTGAAGTTCAACCCTTGAACAAAGTGCATTGGGATACTACAATCAGTAATGGACAGGGAATGCGAGAAGCAAGCAACAAAGTGTATTCTATACTTTTGAGTGGAATTGCCTTTGTCATTCTGATCTTGGCTTGCATCAACTTCACCAATCTTTCTGTAGCTAAGTCTATACCTCGTGCAAAAGAAATCGGTGTCAGGAAAGTGGTAGGAGCAGTTAGAAAACAGCTTGTTACTCAATTTTTAAGCGAAGCGTTTTTTGTGAGCTTTGTTGCCTTTGTTTTAGGGCTGATCATAGCTCAATTGGTGCTTCCTACTTTTGAAAAAGTTACTGAAAAGGAATTTAGCGTATCCATTATAGATGACCCGGTATATGTGATTATAGCATTTGTAGTAGTCATTATCGCAGCTTTCATTGCCGGTGTATACCCCGCATTGTTGATATCCAGATTTAACACGGTATCGGCACTGAAAGGAAGTGTTGGAAAGGTTGGTTCCAAGAACTGGTTACAAAAGGGGCTGGTTGTTTTACAGTTTACCATAGCTGCATTTCTCATTATAGGTGTGCTTACAATGAATCGGCAGATATCCTTTATGATTAATAAGGACAAAGGATATAATGACAAGAATATTATAGGTATTCCTCTTAACCTACCTCGTAATGCATCTGGTGAAGGAGAGCGTATGCTCAATCTGATGAAGAATGAATTGTCTCAAGTACCTTCAATTGAATATGTAACTGGCAAAGGAGCTGGTTTAAGTATGACCATGACTTTCAGTATTAATGAGGAAACAGGAGAACGTGAGCAGGTGAGGACGTTTACCGAGAGAGTTGATCCGGATTTCTTCAAGGCTTTAAACATGGAGATAGTAGAAGGACGTGGTTTTGAAAGAGAGAATGGAGAATCGGAACGGGACTACATTGTGATTAATCAGGAATTTGCCAGAAAAATGAACTGGGGAGATTCTGTATTAGGGCGATCTTTTGGTTTTGGAGGGGAACCTCAACGTGTAATTGGAATGGTCAAAGATTACAACTTTCAATCACTTGAAAACGAAATTGCTCCAATGGTTATTGGCTTAAGTGAAGGGAGGCCAATTGGAGAAGTTTTGATCAAATTTGAGGAGGGAACCTTGTCGGAAACTTTGGCAGCCATAGAATCGGCATGGACCAAATTCAATGAGTTTGCACCATTTGAACATTTCTTACTGGAAGAAAGAAACGCAGATGAATATGGGGATCAGGAACGATGGAGGAGTATTCTCGTTACTGCCTCACTTATAGCGATTGCTATTTCATGTCTAGGCCTATTTGGTCTGGCTTATATGGCTATGCAGCAAAGAACTAAGGAAATTGGTGTGAGAAAAGTACTTGGTGCACCTGTGCCAAGGATTGTCTTTATACTTTCTAAAGGATTTACTTCTTTAGTTCTTATCTCAATCATACTGGCCTGTCCTTTGGCATATTTTGGCGCTGAAGAGTGGTTGTCTGAATTTCCTTACAGGATAGAAATGGCAATTGATACGTTTTTAATAGCTGGCGGAATTACATTGATGGTATCTTTTCTAACCGTCAGTTTCCATTCTATCAAAACTGCCACTTCTAACCCCGTTAAGGCATTAAGGTATGAATAAGCCTATTTGTTGAGTTTACGGGCTTTAATACCTTGTACAGTAAAGCCAGTAACTTTATTATCCTTTATTTCAAAACTCACTCTGTTGCCAGTTTGACGATCGAAAAAGATAGTTTGGCTTTCGGCAAACATATGCATTGTAGGATTCACAAACGGAGCCTCAAATGTTAGCAGGCCATCAGCAATTTTGGCTTCTACAACTCCGATATCACCAACCTGATATCGTCCAACGTACTTTTGTAGTTCAGCTTCTGATATTTCTATGGTCTCTCTTACATCGGCTTGTATTCCTGATAGGTTGTATTCCTTGGCAACAGCCAGTTGCAATTCCTGCATGATTTGTCCATTATCAGAGTTAACCATTACAACCAGGGCATAAGGTTGATCTCTCCAGGCAATCATATTGGCACGGAAACCATTGTCGGCTCCACCATGACCAAACCTGCTTTTACTTGTTTGTGGGCCTAATCCATGATCATTCATGCCCGGTGTAAGCATCTCTTTAACTGTTGAGTACTTCAGTATCCCATCTTTTTTGGTGTTGTCGATTTTCTGCACCTCAATTGCATACTGTATTAACTGACTCGGAGTAGTCCAGAGGCCAGCAGCGGCCATTTCGCGATATACTGGCCACTTACCCTTAACTTCTTGTCCGCGACCATTATAGCCTGTAGCTGCAATGTTATGGTACTTTTTAGGTAGAGGGTTTTCAAATGTGCTTTCAGTCATCCCTAATGGGTTTAGTACATGCTGTTGCAAGGTTTTGGCAAAAGGTATACCTTCAACATCTGCAACCATTAATTGCATAATTGTATACCCTCCACCAGAGTACATCCAGCTTTCTCCTGGCTTTTTGTATACTCTTACGGGGTCGGTATTTCCCTTTCCATCCAGAATATCTATTGTGCTTGGAAGCTCATCTTCATTGAGATATCCTGGGAATCCCCAAACCGTGAGTCCAGCGGTATGATTTAGAATTCTACGAAGTGTTACTTTTTCATTCTCAGTGAATTCATTGTCTGGTAACTTCCATGATTTCAGGTAATTGTTAACATTTTCATCTAGCTTTAATTTACCAGATTCCACCATTTGATGAGCACGAAGAGCAGCAATTGGTTTGCTTATAGATCCTGCTAGTAACAAAGTTTCTGTGGTCATTGGGCGATTGGTTGCAACATCAGCCATTCCGTAAGCGCGTGACCATTCCATTTTTCCATTGTTAACAAAGGCAACGCTTATTCCTGGTATGCCCAATTGCTTAAGGCGTTCATTGATATTAAATGTTTGGATGGGCTTTCCTTTAATCTGTAGACTCGGCATTAAGCCATTCTCAATTCTTTTTATTCGAGCTTTTAGATCATCTGATTCTTGCTGGGCCTGACTTAGCAATGATGTAGCAAAAAGTAGAACGAATAGGAGAGTGTACTTGATTTTCATATAATTGAAGATTCAGTTTTAGGTTAGTGTTATGTAGTCAAGACTAATCAGAAGGCAAATAGTTACCAATTCATTCGAATGAAATGCAATTTCAATGCCTGTTTTCATAAAACAAAAAATCCTGAGAGTAAGACTCTCAGGATTATTATCTCTTCAAACTAAATTATTGACCACCCTTTCGGTTAGGGTTTCGAGGGGTTGGCCAGGTCATTGGTAGCCCATTTCTTGGGTTAACTCCCAGTTCTGCTTTATCACGTGGAAAGGTTTCAGGATCTTCACTTGCCATGTAAGCCAGTATAGCTGTTAAGATTACGTTGCTACGAACGTCATCAAAAACGATCTTGTCATAAGTATCTCTGTTAGTATGCCAGGTATAAGTGCCATAATCCCAGTTTAAAGAGCTAAGGCTGAAACCAGGAGCACCAGCAGAAACAAAAGATGCATAATCTGAACCGCCTCCGCCTGGTCGGCCAGGGAAGTTAGTTTTAATTTCAGACTTGTACTTTCTAGGTACGGCCGATAGCCATCTGTTAATGAACTCATAGGCATGCAGAAAACCCTGTCCGCTGATGTTTACTACTCTACCTGTTCCGTTGTCTTGATTGAACAGTGCTTGCATTCCTTTAACAATATCAGGGTTATCCTGAACAAAAGATCCGGAACCATTCAAACCTTGTTCCTCTGAGCCCCAGAGTCCAACCAATATGGTTCTTTTAGGGTTGGGATAGAATTTTTTAAGAAGTCTCATAGCCTCCATCATTACCAGTGTACCAGTACCATTGTCAGTTGCTCCAGTACCACCATCCCAGGAATCGAAGTGAGCGGATAGAATTACGTACTCCTCTGGTTTTTCACTTCCTTTTATTTCAGCTATTGTATTGAATGTAGGCACCATGCCTAATTCTTTGGCAGTTACCTCAACTCTGATTGTTGGCTTATCACCATGCTCAACCATTCTGAAAAGCGTACCATAATCTTCAAGCCCTATATCTACTGTAGGTATTTTCTTTACTCTTGCTCCGAAAATTTTGTTTACACCAAAGCCTCTGGACCAATTCGAAATCAAGATTCCAGCCGCTCCTGCATCTTCAAGAACCTGAGGTAAGGTTCTGCTATTGTATCCTGTGTTTCTAATTCTCTGAGCCCAGCTACCCAGAACTTCTCTCTGGAGTTTACGGATATTCTCTTTAGACTCTTCAGTGCCAAATTTTTCCCAATTATAATTGGGACGCCCTGTTGGTTGCGCAGCATTGATCATCACGAACTTACCCTTTACATTTGGCAACCATTTTTCGAAATCTGCTTTGTCAGACACATCAGGAATCATTACAACTTCCGCAGTTACTGGCTTTTTTGTAGAACCACTCCAGGCCAGTGCCATTGATTCCAGTGTTTTTACACGTGGTGTAATCAGGTCAACATGGGTTATTCCACGTTCCCATCCACGCCATTCTCCCCATTGTTCATTTCTTGCTGAAATTCCCCATGACTTGTATTTAGCAACAGCCCAGTCATGTGCTGTTTTCATTTGTGGGGTACCTACGAGTCGAGGGCCGTTTTTGTCTAATAGTTCATAGGCCAGTTCTTCAAGTTGAGAATTCTCATTGGCCTCCTTGATCATTTTGTCAATAACTGGATTGTTGTTTTGACCAAACGCCATTGGAGAGGTACAAATGACAACCAGTGTTAATAGTGCGATTAATTTTTTCATACGATTAGTTACTTTTAGCCCCAACAAGATAGGGAGGATTACTTTCAAGCAACTAACCGATTATGTAATCATAGCTTCGATTCAAACTTGCCAAGTAGATTACCTGTTTGTGCATGAAGCTTTGTTCTGAAGAAACCTGTCCACCCTAACAGTTTCCCTTTCAGTCCAAGAGCTTGACCAGCCCACTTATGAAGGTTAAAGTGATCGGTGTGTTTTATGATCAGGCCATCCTTAAATTCAAATTGAGCATCAATGATATTATGAACTTTACGACCTGTTCTACTAAAAGTATAATGTGCTTCCCAGTGAACTGAATTATCCGTAAGCTGAGAAAACTCAATTTTCATTCCTTTACCCTTTTGGTTTTCACAGAGCATTCTCCACATATTTCCAGGTTTGTTTCCTTTTAAAACGCCAAAACCAGGGTCTTCGAAGACTATATCAGAGTGATAGCAGGAGGCCATTGTTTCGGCATCCAGATTTGAAAAGGCTGTGTAGAATTTCTCAATGACTTCTTTCATACAAATGGAATTAACTGTTAACCAATATTAACCAATCTAAACATTTGTTAACCAGTTGTTTATAAAAATTAACATTTGTTCTTTCAACCTTTGGTCTATCAACAAACAGATAAAAGAATGAGAAAACAATTCAAAACAACATTTTTTCTTCTACTCATAGCGCTTGGCTATAATGGAGTTGCTCAAAATTTACCAACAAATAATGAAGCAGATATTAAAGGGAGTTCAAGGCTTGATTTAGGAGTTTCAATCTATGATCGTGCTAAGTTCAATCAGCTTGGCGGCTTTACAATTGGTTATGAGCGTTTTTTGTCAAGCAATCTGTCTTTTGACGTAGATTTGTTTGCCAATTTCTTCAACAAAAACAACTTTGGCGATTTTACTTCAACCCGACTGTTAGGAATTTCTGGTGGTAATACTACTACTTTACAAAATTATCGAAATCGATTGAGTCTTTCATTTGCGGTTAATTACTATTTAAAGAGTAATAGCGGTAGTGGTCACTACTTATCTTTTGTAGCTAATAACCTGATTGCCCTTACTAACAGAGCTCAGACAAATATTAACTCAGATCGTTCATTTACATCTAAAATTGACAAAGGAGTAGTAAGAACTTTGCCTGTCTTGGGAATATACTACGGCTATAGAAAGGATTTCAAATCTGGCTTTTTTATAGATGGAAAGGTGGGGTTTGCAAGAAGGTTACCTCCTGTTACGCTTTTCACACCCAATAATGATTCAATTATAGATGGAAAACTCTCACTGGGTTGGAGAATCGACTTCAAGAAAAACAAAAAGAAGAAGGGCAATTAAATATCTTGTACCAGAAAGATGGCATTGTTGTTCAAGTCATAAAAACCGAACTCATGGGTTCCCCATGGCGTATTTTTACTTAGTTTTTGGGCTTGAACAGTGCCTCTTTCTACAAAATCTTCCAAGGCTGCATCAATATCCTTTACAAACAATTTAATTACTGATCCACCTAAAAGTGGATCATCCTCAGTATCCGCGTGCCATTGAAGGTGGATATACAAGTGATCTCTCTTTAAAACAGCATATCCAGTATCATATGATATAGGTTCAAAGCCAGTGTATTGCTGATACCATGCTATATCCCTCTTAATATCCTGAGATGGAAGTACGGGTTCAATCTGACGAAAATTGCTTTGAGTACTCATGGTTATAATATGTGTTTTTACAAGTTAGTGAGTTTCCGCTAGTGATCAGGGATTTTAATTTATGAAATTGAGCCTATAGAAAGCACTGAATACCCGATATAGGTATAAATGCATTTCGAATTAATAGTCACAATTAAACACACATTATGAACGACCAAAAATTAGTAAGTGTTATAGGTACAATTATTTACAACACTGGTGAATCAGCACAATTAACCAGCTTAGAAATTTCAGATAATGGACATTGGATTCAGGAGCCTCCGAAGACAATAGAACGAGGTGCTCCAGCATTTTTTTCTGCTGCTGGAATGGTTGCAGATGGGGCAAATGTAAAAGGCTCAATAGGTCTTGGCGGAATAACGCTTGAGTTTGAACTGGATGGTGATCAAAACTCGGCATCCTATAAACAAATGATGGGGCCTACCATAACTGCCACTATTACACCTGGAGTAAAAGCAGAAGCTAAGTACGATATAGAACGTTAAAAAGGACTCGAAACAGGGAAGGGCACCTCGAAAGTATCAATATGGTCAAAACTGAGGTGTCCTTTTTTATTGTTCAGAAAAACATTTTTGAGCACTTTTAGGCATGAATAAAAAGGAATGTCCTTCATGTGCAATGCAGATTGATAGTTCAGAGAAAGAATGTCCAATTTGTCAGTATGAATTTCCCACGCAGGCGAAGGGGTTGAGCTGGGTAGCTGTACTACTAATAATAGCGTTCTTGCTTTGGATAGTCTTTCTCTAATGTTTTAGTCTTTGGCTTTAAGTAGGTTATGAGTATAACTGATCCAGTCTGCTTTATCACTAGGCTTATAATGAGGTTTAACACCTTCAAACTCATATTTAGCCCAAGTATCCTTTCTCATGGTGGTGTAGTTAATAAGGAATTTGAGCTTAGGAGTTTCTATATTCAATACTGTACCATATCCAACAGCACCTGCAGAGTTTCTACCTACCAAAACGGCTTTGTCACTTTCTTGAGCGAGCACAACTAAGGTTTCACATGAACTGGCGCATCCTTTGTCGAATATTACACCAACCTGGGATGGGAATTCCAGGTTCTCCATTTTCATGTTACCCAATTCGGGGTTAGAAAATTTAACAAATGTATTATCAGGAGCACGTTTTATTTTTTCAATCTTGGCCAGGTTATTTTCAAGCACTTCTTTGGTGAAAAGGTTGGGTTGGCTTTTCATATTCTCATGTTGTACTTCTAATAGCCTGATGTTTTCCTTACTTGAAAAGTATTCTTCTATTAACAGTTCCTGAGGTATTGGTTTAGTGTGGAGGTACCTGAGTAAAGGTTTTACGTATATGTCACTTCCACCAGGATTGCCTCTTACATCTATAATTAGATTAGGTCTTGAGCGTATTTCAACATCCAGGTGCTTGTAAATGGAGTCTAGCTTTTGCATTTGATTCCCCCAGAAACTAGGTATTCTCAAGTAAGTAGTTTCTTTGTCCAGCACTTTATACTCAACCAGTCTCGATATAGGGTCAGTTTCAGGTACCTTGTCGGTTGTTTTCTCAACCTTTCTTAGCCAACCTCTAACAAATTGTCCATTTTCATACGAGTCGTTTCTTATGAAGAATATCTGATGACTGCCGTAGTAAAAGAAAACATCAAACTTACTATCGGCCTTTTTCTTAGCCTCAAAACATACCTGACCTTTTTTCCAGACCTTGGATTTTGAATCGATAATTACGCCTACATAATCTCTTAGAAATGTTTGGTCTTTAATGATTGCTACACTGTATTCTCCTGTTTTTATTTTATAAATGCCCTCATATTTATCATTTGAATTCGGGTCGAAATAAGGCTCAGAAATTGCTATAGTTTCACGGTTCTTGAAATGATCACTACTCAGGTAGGTCTTCAATTCATCACTATTGTCTGGATTGATCCTTCCTCTATATTGTATTATTCCAGAATGAGTATCATCGAAAAAAGTAAAAAGTTTGTTGAAGTACTGAATGCATTTATTGGGGTTTGTGTTTTTCTCAAGAGCATTCCGGATGTCCTTAACAAAGGCTGTAAAATCAGTTTCCTTTTTAGGTGTTAAGTAAGTGTTGTAAGATGCAAGGTTATCTTTCAGAAACTGTTCGGTGAAATCGAAGTCGGCCAGACAATCATTGTGCTTATGTTGGGCTTCAAGTCGACCTACCAGTAGGAAAGATAGGGAGATCAGAGTAATGAGTGTGTATTTCATTTGGCCATTTTTTTATTCAAAACAAGCCCAAAATTTCAATTTCAAAACTCAATTGGATTGTGATTTAAGTATTTAAGAGTGAACATGCATTTTTGACTTGTGAACTAAAATCCGTGGCTTTGTCTTGCTTAGTTTGAAACCCTGAAATAGTTAAATTCATATTCTTCTTTTTGGCCTTCTTTTCCAATCATAACATACATTTTAATATGATTGTCAGAAACATTTTCAATAGTGAAACCATCAAAATAAACCACATTTTCTTTAACCTTAACAAGCGGAAATTCTACACGATCATCTTTTTCTTCCCAGCCTTTAAGATCTCCATGAAAATGCTTCAATCTTAAAATCAGGCTTTCGTTTTCTTCTCTGATCTGACACATTTCATAGAACTGAACCTTGTTGTCTTTTACCAGCTTGAATGCGCACATCATTGAGTCTCCAAGAGGAGGTGTCCACACTTCTTCAACAATTCCACCGAATGCTTCACCTCGCCAGTGACCTGTCAACCATGATACACTTGATAGTTTAGCTTTTGGAGATTCTTTGTCTCCCAACACTAAAGTGTTCTGAGCGAATGCAGAAAAGGAGAGGGTTACAAAAAGCAGAATACATAGGAAGTACTTTTTCATATCGTTTTTGTTTATAACGATCTACACTTCCCATAAGGGACAAGATGGTCTGTTATCCGCCACAACCTCCGCATCCGCCACAGCCTCCGCATCCAGAACCACATCCTGAAGAGCTGCAGCCCGAATCCCCATCACTATTATCAGATGAAGCACAACCTGTGCCCCCGCCACATCCAGAATTGTCCCTTTTACCTCCTTTATTAATTGAAATCCCTCTAATGATAGCAATGATGACGAAGACAACAAACATAACCAGAAAGACTACTGTTCCACTATCGCCTGAAGCAAATGTGAACAAGCCCAGAACGGCAATTGATGAGGTTAGTAGCAAAAGATTTTGGGCTATTAAACGAGTAGGTTTAGGTATTACCCAATTTTTATGGCGATTTACACGAGTAAAGTTTATTTCCTTGAACCTTCGCTCACTGTTCCACCAAATGTTTTCTGGTACCTTATGACCAAATTCTTCATGATATAAGTCAAAAGTTAATTGATACCAATCTTTGAATTTTTTTCTCTCCGAATTTCCTCCTTTTGTCGGGCCATGATGGATTATTTTTCCTAAAGTATCTTTACAAAGGTAATTCCAATAAGATTCTGTGTAGGTTAAGTGTAAATGCCACACTTGATCTACTGGATCAGAGGGGGTTATTGGATTATCGGATATGCAGCAGAGGTAAATAAACCGCTTGTACTCTTCAAGAACAGCTACTGTATAAGTTTTACTCCACCCATTTTCCCTTGCCAGGCGTTGTGAAAATGTAAACTTGCTATTCACATCATCAAATTGAAACTCTTCTATTTTATTCCATAGAGGACGGTCTTTCATATATCCTGCTTGTTTATTAATTCAATAAAAACTGAATATAGTATAAAATTAAATCAGCTGTAGAAATTAGAGAACAAATGACTTATTAGACGCTACAAAGTGCTTGTTAATTGTACTGAAGGGCTATCAATTAGCCTCTTCAGTAGTGACTTCCTCAGTTTTCTTTTTAGGAAGAAATTGCTCAAGAAGTATCAGACCAGTACCCACCATAACAGAAACATCTGCAAGGTTGAAAATGCCGGTATGTGCAAATTCTAAGTCGATATACAACATATCGGTCACAGAACCATATACAATTCTGTCATAAATGTTACCAATACCACCACCTACAATAAAAGATAGGGCTACAACGCTGATTTGTGTGATTTCCTTGTTTCGAATCAGATATACCAATAATGCAAGCATTACAGCTGCAGGTAAAAACAGAAGCAAAATCTTTCTTAAAATTGGTGACAAGGATGAGCCCATTCCAAGGAAGGCACCTGTGTTTTCCACTTTGGTTAATACCAGATTCTTTCCAATTACCTCAATTGTTTCATTGTATTCAATTCGGTCACGGGCCATTTTCTTAGTGACCTGATCGCAACCAATGTTTGAAAGAATGATAATCAGTATTAAAGCAACTCGTGGTATTCTTTTCATTAGACTCAAATTTCCTCAAAAGTAGTTAAAAGAGAGAAAGAAGCTAAAATATCCTTCTAAAGCTTAATAATGAAGGTGGTTCCTTTGGAAGAAGTATCGAACGAGAGTTCTCCTTTGTGCTGTTGAACAATTTGCCTGGTTAAACTCAGGCCAATTCCAGAACCTTCTGGCTTAGTAGTATAAAATGGAATAAATATCTTTTCGGCTATTTCATCCGGTATGCCATGACCGTTATCCCTTACAGCAATGGTCTGAGTCGAACTTAATTTATCCTCGGTTACAGAGAGCTCAATAACACCGGTTTCTAATGATACTGCCTCTTTTGCATTCTTTAATAAGTTGATGAGTACCTGCTCCATCAAACCAGCATCTATTAATAAATCAAACTTCTTTTCAGGAATGTTCAGTTGCCATTGAATATTAGTTTTGGTGATTGTGGGAGAGAAGAGAGAGCCTATACGCTGAAAAAAGGCATTTCCATCTGTAGCTTGGATGTTTGGTAAAGGTACTCGGGTTAGCGACCTGTAGGCTTCTGTGAAGTTCATTAAGCCCTGACTTCTGGTGGCAATAGCATCAAGCCCCTCCTCAAGCGTTTTTGTATTTAACTCCTGATCTTCCTTATGTTGAACAAGGTTCTTCAGTGTCGAAGAGAGAGAGGTTATTGGAGCAACAGAATTCATAATCTCATGGGTTAATACTCTGATGAGTTTTTGCCATGCCTCCATTTCATTTTGATCCAGTTCTGAATGTATATCCTGAAAGGAAATAAGTTTGTATGTTTTTTGCCTTAGCTTAAATTCCGATGCCGCCATTGAAAGGCTATGCACGCGGTTATTCAAAGTGGTTTTAAGCACTAGGTTTTCTCCTGTTTTAATGGCCTTAATCTGATCGAATAATGCTTGACTTTTGCTTTTAATGTTATCCAGGTTAATCATCTCAGTTTGTCCCACAAGTGCTTTGAATGATTCATTGGCCATGTGGATTCTGTCTTTTTCATCATAGGCCAATACTCCAATTTGTAATTGATTGATCAGTGTGGTTACGTACTGATATTGAGAAGCTTCTTGCTGCGAACTCTCAATAAACTTATTGTTAATCAGATTGAAAGTTTCATACAACTGATCAAATGATTTACCCTGTTTTGTATTGTTATACTTGATGGTAAAATCATTATTGAGAATAGCTTGAAGGAAGTTATTGGTATTCTTATTGACTCTGTTGAGGTAGATGAAGAGAGAAACTAATACTGAAACCACAAATACTCCCAGAAAAGAAACTCTGATGTAGTTAACCTCAATAAAAAGGTAGAAAACAATGGCATAAAGCCCCGCCACAACTAGAAAAAGCCTAAGTAATACCTGTAACCTGAAATCACTAAACCTCATACTTCTCCATTCTTCTGTATAGTGCTCCTCTACTGAGGCCCAGCTCCTGAGCAGCATTACTAATATTGCCTTGGTGCTTTTTTATGGCCGATTCTATGGCCCACCTTTCTAAAGATTCCAGATTCAATGAGTCAAATTGCTCATTGTCAACTTCGTTTGTGGCCTTTAAATTAAAATCACTTACCTGTAATTGCTTGCCGTCACTCATAATCACAGCACGTTCAATAGCATGTTGTAATTCTCTGATGTTTCCTGGCCAGTCATACTTGGTTAACTTCTTGAAAACATAGTCTGGAGCAAACAGGCCTTTCTTTCCATACTTAGCTTTAAAATTGTTCAGAAAATGCTCTGCGAGAAGGGGGATGTCTTCAGGACGTTCCCGTAAGGCTGGTAGCTCTATTTCAATGGTGTTGACTCGAAATAGCAAATCTTGACGAAACTGATTCTCCTTTACCATGCTTTCCAAATTGGCATTAGTAGCGCAAATCAGTCTGGCGTCAAAATCTCTGGCTTGATTAGCACCTACAGGTACCACTTTCATATCTTGAATAACACGAAGAAGCTTAGCCTGAAGGGGTAAAGAAAGGTTTCCAAGCTCATCAAGAAAAAGTGAACCTCCATTAGCTGCTTCAAATTTACCAGTTCTATCCGCCTTGGCATCTGTAAATGCACCTTTTACATGTCCGAATAGTTCACTTTCGAATAGCGTTTCCGTAATGGCGCCCATATCTACATTCAAAAACACTTCATTACTTCGGTTTGAGCTTCTGTGTATTGCTCTGGCTACTAACTCTTTTCCTGTTCCGTTTTCTCCGGTTATCAGTACATTAGCATCAGTTTGAGCCACTTTCTCTATTTGCCTTAGTACCGACTTTATTGCATCAGACTCTCCGATAATTTCTGAGAAAG
This sequence comes from uncultured Roseivirga sp., assembly GCA_947493005.1. Classification (GTDB taxonomy): domain Bacteria; phylum Bacteroidota; class Bacteroidia; order Cytophagales; family Cyclobacteriaceae; genus Roseivirga. The sequence goes on along the minus strand of CANLOY010000003.1, from coordinate 227,404 downwards.
GAGCATCTAAAATTGAGTTAAGCACCGTTTGCTTAGAAGTGAGCTGTTCTATCTTTTTGGCTGAACGATTTAGCTGGTAGGCTGCTGAGATGGTGGTTAACAGTTTTTCGTTTTGCCAGGGTTTTACCAGAAAATCAAATGCACCTTCTTTGATGGCTTCAACAGCAAGGTTAATCTCGCCATAGGCAGTAATAAAAACGACACTGGTTGTTGGAGAATGTGTTTTGATGAGTTTGAGGAATTTTAAGCCATCAGACCCAGATGTTTCTCCAGCCTTGAAATTCATATCAAGTATGATTACATCATAATGATTTTCAGCTATGGCAGATTCTATCTGAGTAGGGTTGTTGATTCCACGTACATCTTCATAATGCTGTTCTAACAATATCCTGATAGAAAGCATTACATAATTGTCATCATCAACAATAAGAATCCGTCCTTTTTCCTTCATATTCTTCTCTGAGATTTGGCTACAATTATACCAAGTTTGAAATTAAACTTTGCAGATGCATTTAGAGGGGGTAATTTATTGAAAAGTGCCCATTATTGGTCAATACTGTTTTGCTCATGGACATAACCTTGTCCTAAAATGAGAATGTGTAAATTATAACTTCTTGAAAATTAATGGTTTACATGCTTGGTATAAGATTGGTGTAAACTGCAACAAAACTGAAAAGCGATGTTGAAGAATTATTTCAAAACTATCTATCGAAATATCGTTCGAAACAAATTCTATTCTACTATCAATATACTTGGCTTAGCAATAGGTATTGCATGCTTTTCGGTAATCATGCTTTACGTGGAAAATGAGGTTAGTTTTGACCGCTTTCATTCAAAACAATCTTATCGTTTTTTATTGACCGAGCAAATGGGAGATGGTGACTCACGCACATACGGCACCGTATCTGTTAAATCTCTAAATGATATTGCTGATAACGTATCAGGAATCGAAGATGTAATTCTACTTCGCAATCATGGAGCAGGCCCTCTTTTAGTTCAGTATAAGGACATTGAGTTCAAAACAAGAAGGATGGTGTTTGCTGAGCCAGACTTCTTTGATTACTTCGATTTTAAACTAATCCAGGGAAACCCTGAAACTGCACTAGCAGGACCAAATAACGTTATTTTGACAGAGTCTACTGCCAAAAAGATATTTGGTAATGCTAACCCCATGGGCGAACTCATTCGCTATTCAGGAGGAATGAATTTTACACTTCAGGTGACTGGAGTTGTTGAAGACCCAAAGAACTCTCATTTAGACTTCGATTTCTTGTTGAACTTCGATTTAAAAGATGAAAGTGGGTATATCATCATGCGTGAAGGATTTGCAGGGTCTGTATATGGATATTACAAGTTTGAACCTGGAGCAGAGCCTTTGGAAGTAGCCGAAAGAACTAAGGACTACTATCTCAACTTCTATAAAGATGAACCTGCGACTATTGAATTACTTGGTAGGGAGTCTTATACTTTTCAATCTCTTTATGATATCTACTTTGATTCCAGAATGGTCACCCTGGATGATGGTATTAGAAAGGGGAATAAACAAAGTGTGACAGTTCTCGCGGGAATAGGCTTTTTTATTCTTCTGATAGCTTGTATGAATTATATCAACTCTGCTACCGCAAAGGCAATAAATAGAAGCAAGGAGATTGGTGTAAGAAAAGTATTGGGTGCATTTAAGTTTCAGTTGATTGCCCAGTTTATGACTGAAGCTTTTGTGATCACTCTATTTGCAGCATTATTGTCAATATTACTCACTGATATTTCAATGCCTGCTTTTGAATCCGTAATGCAGGCCAAATTGAGATATTCATTACTTCAAAACTCTGGTTATTGGTTTGGGTTGATAGCCATTCTTATTTTTGTTACTCTTTTGTCTGGTACATATCCGGCTCTTGTACTTAGTGCATTTAAACCATCTGATTCTTTGAAAAACCAATCACAAGGTGGGATTCTAAAAGGTAATGGTCTTCGAAAATTTCTTGTAGGAGTTCAGTTGTTTTTTACTATGGCATTGATAAGCGTAATGCTCTTAGTTCTACGTCAAATAGACTTTATGGATAAGATGGATTTGGGTTTTAGTAAAGAAGATATTCTGATCATTCCAAATTCTTCTAGAGGTGTGGGAGAACAATTAATGACTTACCAAAATGAATTGCTTAAAAGCCCATATATCTATAAAGCAAGTACAGGAATGGATGTTTTAGGCTTTGGGTCAACAACCAACTCTGGGCGGGTAATTGTGGAGGGGCAGGAACCGGAAAAAGCACCAGTCGCGAATTTTTTCGCTGTTGGTATGGATTTTATAGACATTCAGGAAATTGAGGTTGTTGAGGGAAGAAGCTTTGATGCCTCGCTGACTACCGACAGTACAGCCATTCTTGTTAACGAGGCTTTTGTAAAGGCTTATGGTATAGAGGTACTTAATAAAAAAGCCAGACTATGGAACAATGAGCAGGATTTGAGGCCAATTATTGGCATAGTAAAAGACTTTAATTATATGTCACTTCACAATACAGTGAATCCAGCCATTTTTATGGTTAGTAAAAACAGAGACTGGTTTTGGACGGTTAAAATTGATCCTGATCATAAACAAGAAGCGCTTAATCATGCTAAAGCAGCATGGGAGTTAATAGAACCAGCTTATCCTTTTGGATATATGTTTCTGGAAGATAAAATCAACGGATTCTACAAGGAGGAAACCAGGCTTCAAAGTGCAATTCAGGTTTTTGCTTTGATCTGTGTTTTTATCTCTTGTCTCGGGTTATATGGTATGACGGCATTTACTCTGGAGAAAAAAATGAAAGAGATTGGGATTAGAAAAGTTCTAGGCGCTCAAATGAACCACCTTGTATGGATGATCAACAGAAGGTTCATGTGGATGTTTGTGATAGCTGCATTGCTGGCAATTCCAATTGTTTACTATATGATGGGAGTTTGGTTGAAAGACTTTGCATATCACATAAATATCGGTTTCACAACCTTTATATGGGCAGGTATTCTGGTATTGCTGATAGTCCTTGCGACAGTAAGCTGGCAAGCTATCAGGGCGACACTCTCAAATCCGGTAAACACACTTCGGTCAGAATAATCAAAAACTCAACTCAACGATTATGTTAAGAAGCTATCTAAAATTAATCTTTCGAAATCTGTGGAAGAATAAATCCACTTCGGCCATAAACCTTACAGGGCTTACTATTGGTATTAGCTGTAGCCTTCTATTATTGGTTTATGTGCGATATGAAACCTCATTCGACAACTTCTCAACTGAGTTGGATAATGTTTACTTCCATTACTATGAACAAAAAGGACCTAATGCCCGAAATGTAGGATTAAGCTCTCATGATGACTATGAGGATTTGGTAGCCAATTATGCCAGCATAAAGGATGCACTCAAGCTAAGAAACAACAGGTATAACATGATGCCTGAAGGAGATTCCGAGAAAAAACTATCTGTTAAATCATGGTTTGCCACTCCAAATTTTTTCAATTTTTTCGATTTCCCTTTAATAAGAGGCAATGCCGATGAAGTACTGTCAGATCCTTCGTCAATAGTGATTACAGAAGATGTTGCAGCCAGATTCTTTGGGGATGAAAACCCAATAGGTAAGACGCTTACAATTGATGCCTCATCATTTAAGAAGGATTTAATCGTAACTGGAATCGCAAAATCCATTAAAAACTCTCATATACAATTTGAGGCAATAATTCCATGGGGAATGAAAGCACCTGACGGGCGTCATATCCCTCATATGTGGTTTCAAAGTTCACTTTATACTTATGTGAAAACTGCTCCTGAAACAGATCTGGAAACACTTCAGAAAGAAGTGAATGCTCCAATAATAGAAAGTGGAGATATTGAAAAGTTTGAATTGTTCTTTCACCCTGTAAAGGATATGTATCTGGGAGCTGGTGATATTCAGTTTCTGGCTTTTGATTCAGGAAACAAACAAACTATTAACAGCCTGTTTTATATAGCTATAATTATCCTACTGGTTGCTTCAATCAACTATGTTAACCTTCAGACAGCCAAGGGAATAAGGCGTTCATTGGAGGTTGGTGTTCGCAAAGTGCTCGGGGCTGAGAAAGCTCAGTTAATAGTCCAATTCTTGCTTGAAGCTATTGTGCTTACCTTGATGGCAGCTGTACTTTCAATCTTATTGATAGATGTAAGTCTTCCAACCTTCAATGGTTTAACAGGAAAGGACTTTAATATTGAGTTTCTGTTTGATCAGGGATTACTGACTTATCTGGGCCTAATCTCTTTGACAACAGCAGTTCTTTCTGGTGTATACCCGGCATTTGTGTTGTCTTCTTTAAAACCGGTTAGAATACTTAAGTCATCGAAGTCGGCCAATACTAGCGGGAGCAGAGCCAGAAGAACATTGATATTGGCTCAATTTGGCATATCAATCTTCTTGATTTCTGTAACCTACATTGCTTTTCAACAAACCAGATTTATCAATAATAAAGATCTGGGCTTCAATAAAGATCAGGTGATCACCTTCTCAATAACAGAGAAGAATATATACCCAAAGGTCGAATCTTTCAGGAAAGAGTTGGATCAACATCCTGGTATTCTATCAACTTCTTTGAGCACTGATATACTGGGAGATGGTTATACTAATAACTCAGGGCCAGTCTATGATATGCGATCTCCTGACGTTTCTGCAAGGGTAACGGTTTTTGGCGTTGATCACGAGTTTACAGAAACCTATGATATGGAGATTCTGGATGGTAGGGCTTTTGATGCCCAATTGGAGTCGGATGTTCGTGCTATCATCGTCAATGAAGCTGCTGTTAAGGCCTTAGGCTTGGAGGAACCGGTAGGTAAACGAATCTCACTTTTCAGACCAGATGGAGCTGCTTATAGAATAATTGGTGTAGTGAAAGATTTCAACTTTCAAAAACTCCATAATAAGATTGACCCAGTAGTGCTTAGAATAGCTAGTAGGAACATCTGGAGTTTATCTGCCAGACTTTCGGAAGGGAGCATACCTGAAACACTGGAGTTTATCGAGAATAAATGGAATGAGTTTGAGCCTGAGGCCGCTTGGGATTATGATTTCATCGATGAGCTTTTCGCAAGGTTTTACGAAAATGAAACCAGAATGCTTAAGGCTACTACCTTCTTTTCTCTAGTTAGTATTTTCCTTACTGCATTAGGGCTTTTCGGTATGGCCACTTTTGTTATTGAAAGAAAGGTTAAAGAAATAGGAGTTCGTAAAGTACTGGGAGCAACCCTGAAAAACATACAGGCATTGATTTTAAAGGAATTTCTGCTCTTGCTAGGGCTTTCATTTCTTATAGTAACTCCGATAGCTTATTTCGTTGGTAACGAATGGCTTGACAAGTTTGCTTTCAGAATTGATGTAACTGCCATGCCATTTGTGCTTGCGGCTGTACTGACGCTATTTATCATTATTTCAACTGTTGGAATCCTGTCTTACAGAGCAGCGAATTCTAACCCGGTGGATGCGTTAAGGAATGAATAATTAGACAAACTAAACTCAAAATAACGAAGGGATCATGTTAAAGAACTATATAAAAATCGCCTTTAGGGCTCTTTGGCGAAACAAGAACTATGCACTGATTAATATTGTTGGGCTAGCAATAGGTATTACCGGAGCGGCATTATTGCTTACTTATGTTAACGATGAAAATGCATTCGATAAGTTTCACGCTAATTCAGATAAAACAGTAAGAGTAATAGCAAAGCAGAAGAACCTGGAATCGCCCAGATACTTTGCTAGCAACCCTGCAGTGTTGGCCAGTACATTGGTTGATGAACTGCCTGAAGTAGAGCTGCAAACAACAATTGGGCAACCTTTTGGAGGTCAATTTAATATGCGAATTGAAGACAAGAGGTTTTCGGAAAGAGGGTACTCAATGGCAGACTCTTCATTTTTTAAGGTTTTTGATTTTGAATTCATTTATGGGGATAGTAAAGATGCATTTAAAAACCCTGGCGAGATTGTTTTAACCGAGGCTGAGGCTGTCAAGCTTTTTGGTAGAGTAGATGTTTTGGGGGAAACAGTTAAAGCACCAGGCTTCATTGATCTTACAGTTATAGGTGTATTAAAGAACCTACCTGCAAATTCAAGTCTGAAGTTCGATTTTCTAGTGAGCTCAGTAGTACCAAGTGATGGCTTTAACAGGCAGCTTAAATCATGGGGTACGTTTAGATTTTCTTCCTATCTGGTACTAAAAGAAGGAGTTGATCTTGATTCATTTACCGAAAAGGCTGATGCGATTGCGAAGGAGAGAATGCCTAGCCAAATGAGAGCAATGATGGATTTTGAATTCCAAAGGCTAGAAGATATTCACTTCGAATCAGGGCAAATTGAGCGTGACCTTGCTATAAAGGGAGATAGAACTTACAGTAATATATTCGTGATCATAAGCATATTCTTATTGCTGATTGCATCAGTTAACTATATGAACCTGGCTACATCAAAAGCAGTTTTCAGGGCTAAAGAAATTGGTATAAGGAAAGTAGTCGGGGCAGTAAAGAAACAGTTGGTTGCTCAGTTCTTGATTGAATCTCTTGTGATTACAGTTTTAGCTATGTTAATAGCTATTGGTTTGATGGATATTACTATGCCATTCTTTAATGACCTGACCGGTAAGAATTTTAACTTTAACTGGCAGACTCTGGGAGAATATTTACCGCTACTGATTGGATTGACCGTTGTGGTTGCCTTGCTTTCAGGAGTGTATCCAGCCTTTTTTATGACACGTATGAAAACAGTGAATATCCTTAAAGGTGAGAACCTTGGAGGAGGTTCGTTTAAAGTACGTAAGTCGTTGGTTATCTTTCAGTTTATGCTATCTATTTTTATGATAATCTCCACTTTGGTGGTTAGCAATCAAATGGATTTTATAAGAGAAAAAAATCTTGGTTTTGACGATGAAAACCTGCTGGTTATTGATATCAATAATGGCGCTGTAAGACCTGTTTGGAAAACCATGAGAAATGAGCTTTCTCAAATAACCGGTGTTAAAGAGGTTGCTGTTTCTTCAAAAGTACCGGGAGATTGGAAGAATATTGGAGAACTTGAGGTAGACCTGTTTTCCGACTCTGGAGATAAAAGAGATTCGGTACTGACTTTTTACATGAGTTTCGATGAGAAAATGCTTTCTACTTTCGATTTGAAACTTGTTGATGGGGATTACTTTACAGGTAATGATGTAAGCGACAGCACTAAGATTCTGTTAAATCAAGCTGCCGTTAAGGCTTTTGGGTTAGAGAATCCAGTGGGTTCCGTGGTTCGTTTAGGTGCACGTCAAAAGTCCAATTATACGGTTATTGGAGTACTTGAGGATTTTAACTTTCAATCTCTACATACAGAAATCGAACCTATTGTAATTGGGGCATGGAATAACCCTAATGATAATATTGACTATTTCACCCTTAAATTTGAGGGTAGTCCGGCTCAGATAATCGAAGCAACCAACCAGGTTCATGAAAAGTTTGATAACAGAACAGCCATGGAGTATCACTTTCTCGAAAGCCAATTGGAGCTATTTTATGAGACAGAGAGACAGGCAAGTGTGATATTTAAAGCAGGTGCAGGACTCAGCATTTTTGTAGCATGCCTTGGGCTTTTTGGTTTGGCATCGTTCACCGTTCAGAGAAGAGTAAAAGAATTAGGCATTAGAAAGGTATTAGGAGCGAGTGAATGGAAATTGTTTTACTTGCTTTCCAGCTCATTTGCCAAGCAAATACTGTTTGCATTTGCAGTAGCCAGCCCTCTGGCATTCTATTTTATGAGAGGCTGGTTGAGCAATTTTACTTATAACGTGGGAATAGGAGCAGGAGTGTTTGTAATAGCCGCAGTATCTTCTCTGGTTGTAGCATTGTTAACCGTTAGCTACAGATCAATTAAAGCAGCATATTCAAACCCAGTGGATTCGCTTAGGAATGAATGATATTTAAATTTTTCTAAGAAAATATGATAAAGCGCCCAACAGGGCGCTTTTTTGTTTTATACAGTTGACTACAAATAACTACCAATTCAATACATCGAAAGAAATAATTACTTGTACAAATATGAAAGATATATTTCTTTTATATTTGTGTAACTAATAATTACACTTAGTATGAAAGGAACTTATCTAGGCGAATTTGAAGAATTGGTATTGCTCACTGTAGGGGCACTGTACCCCGAGGCTTATGGTGTGGCAGTAATGGATGAGATTAAGAAAGAAGCAGACAGGTCGGTTAATATCAGTGCAATTCATTCAGCTTTGAGAAGGTTGGATGAGAAAGGCTTCGTTAAAAGTGAGATGGGAGGCGCAACTAATGAAAGAGGGGGAAGGCGCAAACGCTATTTCGAACTTACAGCCTTTGGTAAGAAGGCACTAGACGAAGCTCAATCTATGAGAATGAGACTTTATAACAGAATTCCAGATATCTCATTCAATTAAGCTTGAACCGTAACTCTAAAATATCACCACCCAAATGGGCAGATCGCTTTCTACAATTCTATTGCAAAACTGAATTTTTGGAAGAGATACAAGGAGATGCATACGAGATTTTTGACCGTAGAGTAGAAGCTGGGAAAATCTTGAAAGCAAAACTGGGATTTGTCTGGAATGTACTCAGGTTTTTCAGGTGGTCCAATCTAAAGAAGTCAAAAAAGTCAAACTCAAATTTTATAACAATGACCCGAAACAATTTTAAAGTAGCTGCCAGAGTATTGTGGCAGCAAAAGATTAATACAGTTCTGAATGTTTCAAGTATTGCTGTTGGCCTTGCTTGTTTCCTTATGATCTCTCTTTATATCAAGCAGGAGGTAAGTTTTGATACCTTTCATGAAAATGGAGGTCGTATTTACAGGGTTTGGGCAAAAGAAGATTATGGTGAAGGGCAAGTGTTTTTCTATACTGAATCAGCTCAACCATTAGCTCCTGCCTTAGAAGCCAATATCCCTGAAATAGAAGAGACAGTCCAGTTTGATGGTTTCAATTTCCTTGTAGGGGAAGGAGAAGGTCGAATAAATGAACGTGTAGCTGTTGCAAGTCCAAACTTTTTCTCTGTCTTCAGTTTTCCGGTATTAAGAGGAAACGTAACAGCGCCACTGGCGGATAGAAATGGTATTGCGCTGTCTGAAAGTTATGCCACCAAGTACTTCGGAAAGGAAGATGCAGTTGGTAAGGCACTTACTGTAGAAGTGGGAGGGGAAAAAAGGCAATTCACCGTTTCTGCGGTTTTTAAAGACCTACCTAAAAATACTGGGTTTAGCTTCAATATGATGGTTTCTAATGCAGATAAGGAGCAGTACTATTCAAAGCAGGTATTGCAAGCCTGGTTTAATATCTCGGCCGAAACTTATGTGCTTTTGAAAGAGGGTACTAATGTTCATACGGCTGAGGCAAAGTTTCCGGAAATGATCAAGACTGTATTAGGAGACCGTGTGGCAGAAGGAGAGTACCAACTCGGTATGCAGCCTCTTGAAGATATACATTTGAATTCTGATTTCCCGGCAGGGCAAATGCCAGTAGGAAATTCAAAATACGTTTACATTCTAGGTACAATTGGTTTGTTGGTTCTTGTTATCGCTTGCATCAACTATACAACGCTGTCTACAGGTCAGTCAATTAAACGATCTAAAGAAGTTGGTGTGAGAAAAGTGGTTGGTGCACAGCAAAGTGGTCTCATCTGGCATTTTTTATCTGAAAGTGTTTTAATCTCATTTTTTGCTACCGTAATAGGAGTGGTGTTGTCATTTTTGTTACTGCCGGTCTTTAACAGTTTTGCCAATACACAACTACAGTTACCTCTTGACTTATCAAGCATTGGACTTTATTTACTTATCGCTTTAGCGGTTGGTTTGTTAACTGGTTTTTATCCCGCTTTTGTACTCTCCAAGCTGAGACTAACCTCTGTTTTAAGAGGAAATAACAGCAGGAACTTTGGAGGTAATTGGCTTAGAAAATCTCTTGTGGTGTTTCAATTACTACTCACGGTTTTTCTGATTAGTGGTACACTTATTATGAAGAAGCAGATGCAGTTTATGCAAAATGCAGATTTAGGCTTTAACAGAGAGGCTATGGTTTCTGTAAGGCTTTATAGAAGCCCAGATTCCAGAGGAATGTCAGAAGCAATAAACAGTGGTTTTGAAAACGCCAAGCTTCTAAAGAATCAGTTGGCATCTAATGCTTCAATTTCAGATATAGGAGCTGGAACTCATGTTTTCGGAAATGCAGGTTGGACAACGGTAGGGTTTAATGACACCAAAGGACAATTTAAACAATTCAGACTTTTGGTCACGGATCCTTTTTACCTTTCTGCTTTTGATATAAAAATTAAAGAAGGCAGGGGTTTTAATCCCGATTTGGATATTGATAAACGCGAAGGAATTATTCTAAATCAAGCAGCTGTAGATTTCTTTGGGCTTGAAGACCCAATTGGGAAAAAACTTCCGGGAGATGATTTCGGGAGTCACAGAATAATTGGTGTTACAGAAAATTTCAATTATCAATCACTTCATACAACTGTCAACCCTTTGGTAATTACTCAGAATATTGCCCCAATTATGCAGGGCATAAACGATATTTCTGTAGGAGATAACCCAATTCCTAAATTAGTTTTTAAATACACTGGGGAGAGCTTACTCAATGTTCAGAGCATCTTAGAAGATAGTTGGTCTGGACTATTTCAAGGAGAAGAGTTGAGGTTTGATTTCGTAGATGAGCGACTACGCCTGGAATATCAAGATGAGGCTCGTGTTAATCAAATCATTGGAATTGCTACTGTTTTAAGTATTCTGATAGCCTCGTTTGGTTTGTTAGGATTAATGATACTGGTGGCAAATACCAAAGTCAAAGAAATAGGTATAAGAAAGATTCTTGGAGCTTCCCCGCAAACCATATTCCTTATGCTCTTTAGAGGATTCTCTATTCAGCTTTTAATTGCCATTGTACTTTCAGTGCCAGTCACTTACTTCTTTATGACCAACTGGCTGAACGACTTTGCCTACAAAGTGAACATCGGTGTTTGGGAGTTTGGTTTAAGCGGGCTCTTAACCTTAATAATTACATTGCTGGTAATAAGCTACCATGCCATCAAGGTATCTAAAGCTAATCCGGTAAAAGCATTAAGGGTAGAGTAAAACTAATTTTCTATACTTGGAATTACCCATGAATAACTGTACCAGTGCCAAATTCCATTGACATCTGGTACAGTTATCGTAAAAAGGGTTCTGCGTTTGTTTAGTTTGTTTTTTGGCCATACAGACAATTCCACTAAATCATTTCTCTCAACAGTTATAGATTTCTGCGCAGGAGAGCCCTGTATGAAACATTGTAGCTGGTCTAGCCTAAAATGTTTTTCTTTAAACCAGACTTTTAATCTGGGCCTGCTCATAGACCCTAAGTAACCCGATGAAATCATTTTACTTTCAGTAACTTCTATGGCACTCACCTGTAGTTTCTGTTTGAATTGATCCAGGTCCGCATAGGCATCAGGCATTGGGAAACGTGGAAGTGAAAACCTTTCTGAATTGGTATGGACAACACCAGAGTTTTGGGCAGCAGCAGACTTATACCCAATGGTGTCCAATACATATGCCATTTCTTCATTCCATTCTCCATAAGGGTAGGCATAAGTATCAGGAACTGAATTTAAATGTTTTTGAAAGCTTAGGTGACTTTCCTTAAGGTCATCTATAAATAATTGAATAGTTCGCCCATTTAAAAAGTAATTATGGCCATGAGAATGGTTGCCAATCTCGATTCCTGAAGCAGCTACTTCTTTTATCTCATCCCATGTCATGTAATCTGGAGCACCTACTGTTTTTGTGTTCACATAAAGTGTAGCCTTGAAACCATACTTTTTCAACAATGGCCAGCCATTTTCATAAAAACTCTTATAGGCATCGTCAATGGTAATCACAGCAGCATTAGGCATGCGCTTTTTCTTGCTGTTTAGGCGGGATAGAGTTTCGGACAATGGTTGTACCTCATAGTTGTTTTCTTTGAGGAACTTTAGATGACTTTCAAAGTTTGATAAGCTAATGTTAGTGGATGGGAACCGATCATCTCCAAACCTGTGATAAACAAAGGCAGAAAAATTACCCTGTTGAAATGCTAAACAATTGAAGTTGATTAGAAAGGTAAAGGTGAGTAGTAAGCCTTTGTTCATTTAAGTTAGTTTATGGCTTTAGGTATAAAATATGCAGAGTCAATAGTGTATGTGTCGTACTGTTCAAAATCATTAAACTTAATAATTGACCGGAGTTGACTCACATATGCTTCCCCTCGTTCAGAATACGCACTTAGCAAAGGTAGCAGTTCGTCTATGTTTGTGGTTCCGATTCTCTTTTTTCTGAAGGCGCTATATGCCCTTGTTCTGCCAATTGTTCTGAAATAGTCTACAATAGATTCAGATACATTTCCATATTTTCTTAAATAAACTTGATACTCTGGTCTGCTAAAACTTGCCCTGATGCGCGGCTCATTTGAGTTGTATGACCAAATCCCAAAAAGGTTATTGGCCTCTCTGAAAAAACGAGAACGGCCCCAGCCTGATTCTACTGCGGCTTGAGCTAAAACTATACTATTGGGGTGGGTAATCAAGCGAGTTTTCAGCAGTTGGAGATCATCAGTTTTATAACTTTTAGAAAGTTGCTTGAAAAATGTACTGTCTTCCCCAGACCAGTTCTGATTGAACTCTAGTTCACTGAGTTTTCTAAGTTCTTGATTAATATTGTATTTGGCCACAAGAATAGCTGGAAGCAGTATATTGATAAACCGAGACTTTTCTTCAAAAGGCTTTAACTCTTCAAGGTGACTAATATTCTGATAAAGAATTGGCTTGACTAGGCTATCCGTAATTTGCTCAATGTCAACGTCTGATGTAACAGTTCGCAATTCTGTTTGAAGAACAATTTCATATTCAACCTCAGGAGCTTTTTCCTTATAAGAGTTGGCAATGATTAGTCCTGAAAGGATAAGAACGAACAAAGAGACAACTTTGGCTTCACCAGACATTGCCTCAAAGATACCCTTTTTGTTAGTGAATTGACACCTTCAAAAGGTGACTTTATTGGCTTTGTTTAAAAGTAAATAACATTTTTTTACTTCCTCCATCAGAAATTATGGCTGTTAACCGATTCTCTTTCAGTGAGTAAGAAATCACTTTTGGAAAGTCATGCTCCATGTTTTTACTCACAAATCCCTGTGCTGAAATTTCTGTTAGCTCAAAGTAAACCGGCTTGGCATTTTGCCTTACATCAGCTACATAGTAGATTTTATCATCTTTGATCTCAATCCTTAGCTTTTCCACAAATGTGGTGTCGCTTCCGGTCATGCTTACACCAATTCCTTCAAAGGAGTATGCTGAAGTTTTTTTCCAGCTTTCATAAGCACTTGACCCTGAGCGAAGACCAGTTCTTTCCCATTTCCCTAAAACCCACTCTAGTTTGTTAAAATTGTCCTTAACTGATTTGGAAGGAGAGGCCTGACCGTAAGATGCGGAACAAACCGCAAGGAAAAGAAATACACTGATGTAGGTTTTCATATCGTTTTTATCGCAAATTAAATGTTGGTATTCTGGAAGTATAGTAAAAAACCGACATGCTATTCTTTCAGGTGAAAATTGGCCATGTTTTCAATGCTAAAACCATAATTGGTAGGGTCTTCACCTGTAAACTCTTTGAAATTCTTTATGAAATGGGATTGATCGTAAAAACCTGATTGATAAACCAGGTCACTCCATGAATTGTCATTGGCTTGCATCAGTTCGAAAACATATTTCATCCTGATTACTCTACAATAAAACTTAGGGCTTAGTCCAACATACTTTGCAAATAGCCTTTCCAGTTGTCGCTCACTTAAATCTACAAGTTTGCATAGGTCTGCAATTGAAATTAAACCTTTGGCTTTGAGAAGGTGGGAAACTGCGGTTTCAATATGAGAGTTGTCCTCCTTTGAAGGGAGTAGCTTTTCAAAGTTATACTGAATTTCATTTATGAATTCCTGTTTGTTGTCAACGTTAGATAGAGTCACTTTAGGGAAGTCAGGGATTTTTGAATTCAGTGATACCACCTGGTCAGTGACCTGCGACATATCAATACCAAATAATCTGGTGAGTGCGGTTGGAATAAACTTAATACCAATCATACCGGAATGACCTGTGTTTTCAAGATGAAAGTGATTCCTGATTTGGCCAGCTAGCAGCTGCATTTCTTGCATCTCCCAACTTCCCGATATATTAGTTTTATAAGGATCACCATAATGAAAAATGATTTCCGGAGATCCATCAGGAATGATTTTCTGACGCTGAGGGGTGGTGTCGTCAAGACTGTCAACGTGCCAAAAGCACTGAATTATGTGTGATAGAGAGCTCCTCGGTTCAATTCGTTCAAAAATCATGAAGTTTAAGATAAGGTGTATTGAGCATAAGAAAAATCTTATGCTGCTGAGAATTACAGGAAAGCTTTATTGTTGTGGATTAGCGCCATTTTTTTCCATAAACCTGTAACCATTTCGAATTGTTTCGGTTTAATGTTTACAAATGTGATGAAAATAGTCGCAATAATGTTTACAATTATGATGAATATCACTTTCTTTGAAACATGAAAGGAATACACTTGGGAGAGTTTGAAGAGCTGGTTTTACTGGCTGTGGCTTCGCTAACTGATAATGCGTATGCGGTATCAATCCAAGCAGAGCTTGAAGAAAGGGTCAATAGAAAAGCCAATATCTCTGCTATTCATACAGCACTTTACCGAATGGAGGACAAAGGGTTTCTTGAGTCTTCAAGAGGAGGAGCAGTAGCTAAACGTGGTGGAAAGAACAAACGGCTATTTAAAGTAACTAATCATGGTTACAATACACTGAGAGAATCCAAGCAGGCTAGAGAGGCATTTTGGAATGTGGTACCACAAATATCTGCACCTTAATGAGAGAAATTAATCCACCAAAGTTGAGCAGGAAGTTTCTGAAGCTGATTATTTCAGAAGACTTGTTTGATGATATTGATGGAGACTTAACAGAAATCTTTTACGAACAAACCGAGACTGTAAGTTTGACAAAAGCACGTTGGCTGTATATGGTCAATGTTTTCAGTTCTGTTCGCAACATACATTTAAGACGAAAACTCAATTTTTATAATCCACTGGTCATGTACAAAAACTATTTCAAAATCGCATTTAGAAACCTTTTGAAACACAAGGGTTATTCATTCATTAACATATTTGGTCTGGCACTGGGAATGGCCAGTTGCCTACTAATTCTGTTGTTTGTAAACAATGAGAGAAGCTTTGATGGGTTTCATCAAAAGAAGTCAAGTATTTATCGCCTCGATGAGGTACAAACTTTTGGCGCAGTATCCGCACAGAAAGTGGCACTTTCAATGTACCCAATGGGTCCTAACCTGGTTAATGATTACCCAGAGATCATTAATTTCTCACGGTTCTGGACCATGGGAAAAACCTTGGTTGAATTAGATGGTACTCAGCATTATATCAATGAAGTAGTCCGGGTTGACACATCCTTTCTGGAAATGTTCGACTTTAAATTATTGTCTGGAAACAAAGAAGAAGTTTTCGATGATATGTTCAATGTAATTCTTTCAAAGCATGTATCAGAACGAATTTTTGGTAATGAAAACCCTATAGGAAAGCTACTTAAACTACCCAATGATAACGTGAATATGAAGGTGGCGGCAGTGATGGAAGATGTTCCTGATAATTCCCATCTTCAATTTGATGCATTGATAAGTACAAAAGCATGGGATGATGAGCGTAGAAGAAATGGTTGGGGTTCAAACTACCTCAATACCTACCTACAACTAGCCAATAATGTGGACGTTCCTGCATTGGAAGCAAAGTTTGACGACTTTCTGGTAAAATACCTGGGAGAGGAGATTCTTGAAGCCTATGAGTTATTTCTTCAGCCTTTGAGTGATGTCCATCTAGGCTCAATGGATATTACGCATGATTATAATAACCATAAAAAGTTTGCCAGAAGCTCTGTCAATATATTTGTGATATTGGCCTTTTTCGTGCTGTTGATTGCCAGTATTAACTTTATGAATCTTTCTACGGCCCGTGCCGCAACAAGATCCAGAGAAGTAGGTGTAAGAAAATCAATTGGTGCTTTCAAAGGACAAATCACTGGTCAGTTTATCTTAGAGTCAGTATTGTTGTCTTTATTGGCGTTGACTATAGCCATAGGTCTCTGCTTTGCCTCAATTGGTTCCTTAATTCAGATCATTGACAGAGACTTGAGCATGTCATTGTTTTTCGAGCCTTTTAATTTGCTTCTGATACTTGCTGTTACTATGGCTATAGGTCTATTGTCTGGTATTTATCCAGCGTTGGTTATGTCGGGTTTCAACCCTGCTGTTGCACTCAAAGGAAATGGATCTACAGGAGGAAAGTCATTTTTCAGGAACGCCCTTGTGGTATTCCAGTACGCAATAGCCATTACAATCATAATTGGTACTACAGTAGCTACTCGTCAATTAAACTTTATGCAGAATCTTGATTTGGGTTTTGATAAGGAATTGACGGTAATGCTTGACATGTACAATGATACTAATGAAAAATATGACTTGCTTAAAAGCGAATTGATTAATCAGCCAAACATAGTTGATGTTACAGGTACAAGTCAACGATTGGGTAATAACCTGCATCAAACCGGTATAACATATGAGGGGGATACAGCAACTATTAATGGCTCCAGCTCATTTGTTTCTGTTGCCAATAACTTCTTTGAATTCTATAACATAGAAGTGTTGGATGGAAGAGCATTGAGTGATGATTATGCTATGGATGCACAAGGGAAAAGCTTTGTGGTTAATGAAAGCTTGGCAAAAATACTGAAAGCGGATGGTTCGGAAGTATTAGGTATGCCATTTGACTTTGGAGGAGTAGATACTTTAGGTACCATTGTGGGAATTGTTAAAGACTTTAATTATAACAAACTGAACTTGAAAGTAGAACCTCTGTTTATGAGCCACCAGTCATGGGGTTGGAGCGAGGTTAATATTAAAATTAAAGGTGGAGATATTCAGGCTTCTTTAGAGGAAATTGAAACAGTATGGACTACATTATTTCCGCATCGACCTTTCGAATACCAGTTTCTGGATGATCATATTGATGCTATGTATCAGTCAGAGCAGCAACTGACGAAGGTGATCAGTATACTTTCAGGCTTGGCTATTATCATTGCATCTCTAGGGTTGTTTGGTTTGGCTTCTTTTACAGTGAGACAGCGTCTGAAGGAAATGGGCATTAGAAAAGTGTTAGGAGCTTCTGTAGTTCAAATCGTAATGATGCTTTCCAAAAAGTTTACCCTACTTGTGTTCATAGCATTTTTGATTGCAACACCTGTTACTTATTATTTAATGGATAGCTGGCTCGAGGGGTATACATATAAGATTTCCATCGGAGTAGTGGTGTTCTTAATTGTAGGAATTGGTTCATGGCTGATTGCTTTGCTTACTGTTAGTGCGCAATCACTTAGAGTAGCTAAATCTAACCCTGTTGAAACGCTTAGAATAGAGTAAAAGTTAATCCATATAGTAAATAAATTTTCTGCTCTGAGCGAAGCCGAAGAACGTCCAATTGAATTTTCACTTTTCAAATGGACTAGTTCTCTCGGCTTCGCTTGGTATAAGTGAGTTAACAGCTGATCAAGCCTCCTTAAGTTTCAGCATCGGCTATTTCTGAAGAAAAAAATAAATTTTGCGTCTTTTTGGAGTTCACTCGTCTGCCGGGTGAATTAAAACAAAAAGAAGATGAAAAGATTACACGTAAACCTAGCTGTAAGTAGCATAGAAGAGTCTGTTCAGTTTTATAATGCAATGTTTAATGCTGAACCAACCGTATTAAAACCCGACTATGCAAAATGGATATCTGATAATCCCAGCATGAATTTTTCAATATCCTTGTCAAAAAGTGAATTAGGCTTAAAACATCTTGGTATTCAGGTAGAAAGCGAACAAGAACTTCAGGAAGTCTATAGCAATATTGAAAGAGCGGAGGGAACCATTAGAGAAGAAGGAGATACCGTTTGCTGTTATGCACAATCCACAAAATCATGGATCAAAGATCCTCAGGGTGTGGAATGGGAAGCGTTTTTTACTTATGGTGAATCTGAAGTGAACAAAGTTGCAAGTGAGGAATGTTGTGACGATACTTGTTGTCCATCATGAACCCTCATTGTAAAATAGTAGCCCCTGTATTTCAGGAGTACAGGGATATACTGACTCGGTTTATTAAAAGCCGGGTCAGTGATCCTGTTGACAGCGAGGAACTTCTCAGTGAAGTGATGATGAAGGTTTATGACAACTGCGAGAAAGTAAAAGGCATTAGAAACATTGAGGCTTGGTTGGTGACTATAGCTCGAAATACAATAACAGATTACTTTAGGGCGGGGCAGAAGAGGCAAAACCAACTTCAGGAAATTTCAATTGAAGTAGAAGAGTCTTACGACTTTCTTAAGGAACTGGAAGAGTGTGTCCCTTCGTTGATTCAAAAATTGCCTGAAAAGTATGCCAAACCTTTGGCCGCTTATGAATTAGAAGGAATACCACAAAAACAGCTGGCACTTGACTACGGGATGAGTGAGTCTGGCCTTAAATCCAGAGTACAAAGAGGTAGGAAAATGCTAAAAGAGCTCTTTGTTGAATACTGTGACCATTTGATTAAAGAAGAGGATAACTGCTCGGATTGTTCCTGTTGAGTTGCTTATGAAAAGGGAACCAGATCAGGTGCTAAAAACTCTTTTTTTGCTTGTTCATTGTTAAATATTTCGAAGCTATAATGAGCTTCCATTAAGCTTTTAAAGCCTGTTTTAAGCCTTGGGAAAGTTGCTATTAGTTCATGGAAACTGTCTGAATTCGTTCTACCCATAAAATGGTTAACGGCTTTTGCAGCTGCCACTGTTACGGTAATATTGAATTTGTCTCCATCTCCATAGAACGATGCATAAGCTTCAATCTGTTGACATAAGTTATGAATCGCTTTTTCCAATCCATATTTAGAAATATGAATTTTTGCTAATCTTAAATGCGCCTCATGCGTAAAGGTTGCAGGGTTCAATGTTTTATTAACAAACTGAGCCTCAAATTCATCATCTGTTAATTGGTAGTGGAGTTCCATAGCCGTAATTTCGAATCGAATTAGATGGGTAATTTAGTTATAAACAAATAGTTAGTCAGTTGCTTTGAAAAAGTTTTTGTTTAGATATAGAGAGCAACTGGTTGTAATCAGAGACTATGTAATAGGCTGGTGGGTTGCGCTATCGCTTTGGATGGTGGTTAGAAACTTTGGAGTTACTCCAGACAATGCACCTATAGAACCATCAATTAGTCATTATGTAAGGCTTACACTGGTTTTTGGAGCTGTTGCTGGTGTGCTTTTTGGCATTGCCCAATTGAAAATGGAGAAGCATCTCTACAGGAGGGTTCCATTATGGAGGTTAGGAGCATATAGTCTAATTACCGACCTGATCATTATGATGATCATTTTCTCCATGGCCTATAAGTTCTTTAGAGATGTAGTCGGCTTCAAAGAGGAAATTACTTTTCTAAAGTTTATCTCTGACCCTTCAGCCATTCTTACATTCTTTTATTTTGGCTTTGTTAGCTTTGTTTTGGCTTTTATCAGGCAGCTTAACCTATTATTAGGCAAAGGAAATTTACTTCGGTTTATAAAAGGGGATTTTTATAGACCGAGGGTTGAGAAACGGGTTTTCATGTTTATTGATCTTAGGGATTCTACAGGAATAGCCGAACGTTTAGGACATCTCAACTATAGCCGATTTATTCAGGATTGTTTCTATGATTTGCATGTAGTACAGAATTATGGAGCAGAGGTTTATCAGTATGTCGGAGACGAGGTGGTTTTGAGCTGGAGAATAAAGAGAAGAATGGATTTTTCGAAATGTCTAAAAGCTTTTTGGGCTTTTGAAGATAGATTGGCCAAGCGTACTTCTTTTTATCAAAAAGAATATGGTATTGTACCTAAATTTAAAGCAGGCTTGCATTTGGGAGAAGTGACTACTGCAGAGGTAGGAGAGATAAAGAAAGAGATTGCTTATCATGGAGATACAATTAACATAACATCTCGTATCCAGGACAGATGTAATCATTTTGATAAGACCTTACTAGTTTCGGAATTATTTCATTCGCAATTAAACGAGAATGGAGATTTTAACCTTCAATTAATGGGGCAGGAGCAGCTAAGAGGTAAGCGTGAACGAATTGGTGTTTACGCAGTGAATCGAAACTAAACAGAAAGGTATTTCCCTATGGTTTGTTGACCTTTTTTCTTACCATTTCTGCAAAGGGCTTTCCTTCAATTTTTGAATCGATCCAACTAAACAGGTCAAAATATAACAATGGTTTCGCCTGCAATCGATCGTTTTGAAGGCTTTCAAGCTGACTTCTGAGTTTCTGAAAGGCACTCTTTAAATCATGTGGAAGAATGAAACCTAGTTTGGACATAAATTCCAGAAATGACTTCTGAAAGCCTGCCATATTATCCTCATGTTGGATGCATGTCAATGCCAATTTGATTTTATTTTCCATTTGCTCCTCTTCTCCAGTATCGTAATCAATCAGTATACTGATGATTCTTGCAAAGCTTTTTAGGTCACTTCTAAGGTGGTCGTTATTGAAAATCAGTTTGTTCAAATAGAATCTGGAGTTGCTGAATTCACTAAGTGCATAGTAGTAAACACCAGCTTTGTAGTAAATGATCATGAGGTTGTGCTGGTCAATAAATGGAACTTGAGATTCAACCTCTTTTAAAACATCATATATGCTTTGTTTGCTGGAACTGAAGCTGGCATTTAGAAATACATTATTTAGCGTTTGCAAGGCTTTGTACTTAGTAAATAAAGCAAGTGTGTTTCCTTCAAGTCCTATTATTTTAGAGCCTTCATAATCCAGAAGGGTTTGAAAGTGTTTTTCAAACTTAGCACTGTCATTTACTCTGAATGCGGATTGTAATAGCCTGTTAAGGCCTTTTAGAAATCCGCCTATTCGTTTCTTATCTAAGCCTGTTTCTTTAAAGATATTGACCCATTTTTCAGCATAAACTACACAAGCACCAAAGTCGTAGGTTAAGTATGAAAACCAATAATAAGCTCTATAGAGATAGAATTTTTCATTAAATGCCAGTTTATCCTCCTCATATTTAGGTAAACTGGTATAAAACAAGGCTCTTAAATTGTTCATTTCCACTTCGTTTTTTACAGTCCCATTTTCAATGAATTGTGCCTTCATCCGAGTGGCGAGTGTAAAGAATTGTTGAACATTGCTAAACCTTTGTAATGTCCGATCAGTTTCCGCTTCCAAGTCGTTAACATATTCCTCTCTTAAATCGAATACCTGTTGAGACCTGATTTGCTTTTCATAATCGAGCAATGAAAGCTGAAATAAGTCTTTTCGGTAATCTCCGGTGATGTTTTTAGCACGTTTTAATAACCTCAAACTCTGTTGATAAAGCCCTTTCTTGTAGAGCACACGGATGTAATCTAACTGCTCCCTAAGTTCAATATCAATATCGTATTTTAAGCTTGATTGTCGTAAGCTGGCAAGCACCTGACCATAAAGATGAGACTTGAGGTTGGCAAATTGGGTGTCTGTTACTTCGGGAAGTCGTTTTCTGATAGCTGACTCATTATAAACACCCAGCCTTTCCATAGCGTCAAAAAGCCTTATGAACTTGGCATCACTTGTAGCACCCGACCTCTTGGCAAAAAGCTTGAAGCTTCGTTTTTCAGATTTAGTCAGAGAGCTGATCAGCTCGAATAGCAGTTGTTCATTTGGCGTTTTGGACATACAATATAGGTTTTGCGTTAACTATCAGTTATACAGTGTTTTATGAAAATGACTTGAACTATTGACAATCATATGCTGACTTGTTTTTGATCTATAAGTCTGAAATAAAGAAGCGAAATTCCTACCTGATTTTGATGTTTGAGGGAAAGAATCGATGTAAACGTTTGCCCTCCATACTGCAACGATACAAGTGATAATAATCAATGGCAAAAGGTTTATACAGAAAAGAATTTGAAAAAGATGCATGTGGAATAGGTTTCATAGCCAGCATAAAGAACCATTCTTCTCATGCTATTGTCTCTGATGCACTTTCAATGCTTAAGAAAATGGAGCATAGAGGTGGTGTTGCAGCCGATAACAAGACAGGTGATGGAGCAGGTATTATGACTCAAATACCCCAGAGCTTTTTTGAGGCAGAGGGGGAAAAGGAAAATGTAGCTATTCCGCAGAAAGGTAACTATGGGGTGGCAATGGTTTTCATTCCAAAAGGAGATCAAGAGGCTTTATTTAGCTATACAATTTTCAAAGTATTGAAAGCCCTGGAATTGGACTGTTTTTGGGTGAGAAAGGTTAAAACGAAAGCTGATAGCTTAGGCCCCATTGCTAAGAGTAGTGAGCCTTCAGTTTTTCAGTATTTCATTCAAGGGGAAAATCTCTCAAAAACTGACTTGAATAGAAGGCTTTACATATTCAGAAAAATGGTTGAATTTGAGTCGAAAGACTTGAAATCAGCTGATGAATTCTACATGGCCTCATGTTCCACTAAAACCATTGTATATAAAGGAGAACTAAGAACGCGGCAGTTAGGAATGTATTATGAAGATCTTCAACAAAAGGAGTTCAAATCCTCATTTGCTATTGTGCATTCAAGGTTTTCGACTAACACACTCCCGGAATGGCGTTTGGCTCAGCCTTTCAGATACATAGCTCATAATGGTGAAATCAATACCATTAAGGGAAATATTAATAAGATGCTTTCCAGACAAAGCCTATTGAAAAGTACACATTTTACTAATGAAGAGTTAGAGGTTCTACTCCCCATATGCCAGGCACAATTATCCGATTCTGCCAATCTTGATATGGTAGTAGAACTGCTGATAATGGGAGGTAGAAGTCTCGATAAAGTAATGAGCATGTTGATTCCTTCGGCTTGGAGGGCTGATGAGGAAATCACAGCAGAGCTGAAAGCCTATTATTCCTATCATGCCATGTTGGTTGAACCTTGGGATGGGCCTGCCGCACTTTGTTTCACAGATGGGGATATGATTGGTGCATGTGTGGACAGAAATGGTCTTAGGCCCGGGAGGTTTTCATTGACAAAGAACGATATACTCGTGTTTGCTTCGGAAACGGGGGTAGTAGATTTGGAGCCTTCCGAAGTGCTAAAGAGAGGCAAGCTAGGTCCCGGCCAAATGCTATTGATTGATTTGTCAAGAAAGACCTTTGAAGAAGATGCGGAAATAAAAAGAAGGCTAAGCAAAGCACATCCATACCAAAAGTGGAATGATAATCTTGTGATTCAACTATCAGCACTTTGCAAACCTCAAGTATGTGAAAGAACGGATTCCATGAATCTTTTAAAGGAGCAGCTCACCTTTGGCTATTCCAAAGAAGACTTAAAGTTCATCCTGAAGCCAATGAGCCTTAATGGAACCGAGCCTATAGGTTCAATGGGTAATGATACACCGTTGGGAGTTTTTGCTAAAAGAAGTGCACATGTGGCCGATTACCTTAAACAGCTTTTTGCTCAAGTAAGCAACCCTGCGATAGATCCTATCAGAGAACAGGAGGTTATGTCTTTGGATATATACCTTGGTTCATCTGATGGCTTTTTGGAAGATAACTCCTGTACGACCAGAAAGATCGCTTTGGATCAGCCCATTCTAATGCCTAACCAGGTGAATGTGCTTAAAAAGTATAATGTAGAAGGACTTAAAGGAGGAGCACTTCATGCTGTTTACTATCCTGAAAACCAAAGTCTTAAGAGCACCATAGAGGTGATGATTGCCAAGGCAAAAACAATGGTAGAGAACGGGGTGAATTTATTGGTGATATCAAACAAGTCAGAAGTAGGTACTGTTCCAATTCCCTCATTATTGATAACAGGTGCGGTACATCATCACCTGATTTCACACGGAGTCAGACAGCAAGTGAGTCTGATTCTTGAAGCCGGTGATGTGGTTGAAACGCATCATTTTGCTACACTCATTGGGTATGGAGCTTCAGCAATTTGTCCATATCTAGCTTTGCAGAGCATTCTTGGCATCACTACCCAACCCGAAGAAATAGCTATAGATAATTATATCAGTGCAATTAATTATGGATTGAGAAAGGTGCTTTCTAAAATGGGCATATCCACTCTACAGTCTTATGAAGGAGCACAAATCTTTGAATCAGTAGGCCTGTCTGATGAAGTTATGAACCTCTGTTTCAAAGGTACTCCCAATAGGGTTTCAGGTAAATCCTTTGAAGATCTGGAGAGGGACTTGTCTAAAAACTATGAATTGGCTTCGAGTAACAATTGGGAAAATGAACTATCGGAAACTGGGGTTTATCAATGGCGCAGCTCAGGTGAAAAACACCTTTTCAATCCAAAAACCATTCATCTACTTCAGAAAGCAACTAGGCTAAATGACATCGAACTGTTCAAGGCTTATAGTAACGAAATAGACAATCAGGGGAGTGAGAATGTAACATTGAGAAGCCTGTTTGGATTTAAACCTGTTAAGTCTATACCATTGGAAGAAGTGGAGCCAGCAGCTGAAATAATGAAGCGTTTTGCTACAGGAGCCATGTCGTTTGGTTCCATATCTGAAGAGGCTCATATAACAATAGCTAAGGCCATGAATTTGATTGGTGGCAAATCAAATAGTGGCGAAGGAGGAGAAGATGCAGCTCGTTTCTCGGCCGATAAAGATGGGTATCTGGCACGATCTGCTATAAAACAGGTGGCATCTGGACGCTTTGGGGTTACTGCGCATTATCTGGTCAATGCAGATGAAATTCAGATTAAGGTTGCCCAGGGCGCAAAACCTGGTGAGGGAGGTCAATTACCAGGCCTCAAAGTTGACGAAAATATTGCTCGACTTAGATATTCAACTCCTGGGGTTACATTAATCTCACCACCACCACATCATGACATTTATTCAATTGAGGACCTGGCTCAATTGATTTTTGACCTTAAGAACGTAAATCCAGAAGCTCAAATTAATGTAAAACTTGTAGCTGAAGCCGGAGTGGGTACCATTGCGGCAGGTGTTGCAAAAGCCAATGCCGATAATATCCTGATATCAGGTTATGATGGTGGAACAGGAGCATCTCCACTCAGCTCAATTCAACATGCAGGAATTCCATGGGAAATAGGCCTTGCCGAAGCACATCAAACTTTAATGCAAAACGGTTTGAGAAACAGGGTCAAGCTTCAAACAGATGGGCAAATAAAAACGGCCCGTGATCTTGCCATTGCCACCATACTCGGGGCTGAAGAATGGGGAGTAGCTACAGCTGTTTTAGTTGTGCAGGGATGTGTAATGATGCGAAAATGTCACCTTAATACATGTCCCGTAGGGATTGCTACTCAAAACCCAAAGCTCAGAAAACTCTTTACAGGGAAGGTGGAGCACATTGTGAATTTCTTTACCCTTATGGCCGAAGAACTAAGGAGTATAATGGCAAAACTGGGCATTCGAACCATTGATGAATTAGTTGGTAGAACAGATTTGTTAGAATTCGATAAGTTCAGGGCTAATGATAATGCAGAGGGGCTTGACTTGAGTCCAATACTGTATAACCCATGGGTTGGTAGTGGCCTTACTCAGCATAAAACTACTCTACAAAAGAACTTACTCGAAGAGATTTTGGATAACAAGCTTATCCAGTTGACCAAACCTACATTTGACAAAGAAGAAAGGGTACGTTTTGAATCAGCAATAAAAAACACAAACCGTGCAACTGGTGCAATGCTATCAGGACGACTCGCAAAACAATTTGGATCTGAAGGGCTGGCTGATGGAACAATTACGGTTGATTTTAAAGGAACCGCAGGACAAAGCTTTGGAGCGTTCCTAAGTAATGGTATCACTTTTAACCTTGAAGGCGAGGCCAACGATTATGTGGCTAAAGGACTTTCTGGTGGCAAACTCGTTATCTATCCTTCTCCTGAAAGTATCTGTAAGGCAGCTGATAATGTTCTGATAGGAAATGTGGCGCTTTATGGAGCTACAAGAGGAAGGTTGTATATAAATGGACAGGCTGGTGAACGATTTGCTGTTAGAAACTCAGGAGCAAAGGCTGTGGTAGAGGGAGTTGGAGATCATGGCTGTGAATATATGACTGGCGGCCGAGTGATTGTACTGGGAGAAACAGGTAAAAACTTTGCAGCGGGTATGAGTGGCGGGATTGCTTATGTCTTTGCACAAGGCTTCGATTTTAATAAGCGATGCAATACTGAAATGGTTGTCTTAGAACGGCCTCAAAAAGAAGATATCGATTTTCTGCACATGATGCTTCAAAAACATCATCGCTATACAAACAGCATAAAAACGCTTGAGATATTAAGCCAGTGGGAGATATCTATGAGGCATTTTGTAAAGGTTATTCCAATTGAATATAAGAGGGTAATGGAAGAAAAAAGAAGGTTTAAAAACACGTTGGTATAATGGGAAGTGTAAAGGGTTTCTTGAATTACGACAGAAAGAAAAAGCAATATGAGCATCCTGAGACAAGGAAAAATCATTTTAAAGAATTCTCAGTTTCTTGGGCAAAAGGAGAATATGAGCAACAGGCAAGTAGGTGCATGGACTGTGGGGTGCCTTTTTGCCAAAGTGGTTGTCCCTTGGGCAATAAAATCCCTGATTTCAATGATGCCGTCTACAATAGTAATTGGAAAGAAGCCTGGCGCATACTGAAAACAACTAATAATTTCCCTGAGTTTACCGGCCGTATTTGTCCGGCACCTTGTGAAGCTTCATGTGTGTTAGGCTTGAATAATCAGGCAGTTAATATTGAACACATTGAAAAAGAGATTAGTGAAATGGCCTTCAGGGAGGGATGGGAATCTCCCTTTAATGTTAAGAAGGATACAGGAAAGAAAATAGCCATAATCGGTTCCGGACCTGCGGGGCTTGCTGCTGCTGAAGAGTTAAGAAAACTGGGACATAGTATTACCGTATTTGAAAGAGATCAAGAACCAGGAGGCTTACTTAGGTATGGTATTCCTGATTTTAAACTGGAAAAGCGGATTATTGAAAGGAGAATAGCGTTGTTACAATCTACAGGTATAGATTTCAAAACCGGGATTGAAGTAGGAAAAGACATTAGCACAGATACGTTAAATATAGAGTTTGATGCTACCGTTTTATGCATAGGCGCTACTGTGCCCCGTGATTTGGCCATTCCAGGAAACACATTAAATGGTGTTCATTTTGCCATGGACTTTCTAAAACAACAGAACCAATTAATTTCTGGAGAATTCACCAGTGATTATCCAGTCATTAGTGCTAAAGGAAAAAGAGTAGTAGTTATTGGAGGTGGCGATACGGGTGCTGATTGTCTGGGAACATCTGTAAGGCAAGGTGCTGAAAGTATTATTCAAATAGAACTCATGGACAAACCACCTTTGTTAAGGGCAGAGGCAAACCCATGGCCTGAATGGCCGATGGTGATAAGTGAGTCAACATCTCATCAAGAAGGTGGAAAAAGAGACTGGGCATTACTCACAAAACGTTTCATAGGAGAGAATGGTCGGCTTACCGGTATAGAAACAGTGAGAATTGAATGGCAAAACAGGCATGAGTTTCTATTCACCGAAGTTCCAGGTTCAACACAAATAGTACCTTGCGATTTGGCCTTGATTGCCATTGGGTTCTCAGGAGCCGAGAAAGGGCTCGCTGAGGAATTTGGTCTGAAGCTGGACTCCAGAAGCAATATAGAATCATCAGGTTATAACACTTCAAAAGCTAATGTATTTGCAGCTGGTGATTGCAGAAGAGGGCAATCTCTAATTGTATGGGCAATTGCTGAAGGTAGAAGAGTTGCTAAAGCAGCCAATGTGCATTTACAATTGAGTGTTTCAAGTGCTTCTGGATCGTTTCAAAAATGATAGAACTCCAAACTTGACAAGCATATCTTTTAGATGTGCTTTTAGTTTGTTTTTTAATACTCTGGGAGATTTGCTGTAGAACCTTAAAAAGTAAAAAGACCTACGTAGACCAAGTGAAATCTTGCCTGACCCTTTTACTTGATTACTGTTCTGAAAACCTCGTTCCGTTATGTAATAGGTGTCAGTGATAACGGAGTTAGCTTTTGGAATATAGAAACTAGTCTTCCTTTTATAAGCATGGAAATGCATGTGTGAAACTTCTTTATTCAGATTGAGATTTATTAGCTTCCCATTAATCATTTGCAACTTCCAATCCTTGACATGCTTCAGGAGGGTATGTGCCTCACAGATGTTTTGGAACATGGCCTTGATATTTGGGTTTCTGGTAACTACATGAGTAAAACTATCAACAGTAGGAGTAATTTTATCTAATGGAATGCCTTTATTCAGAGGGTTATATATGAAACCACACTCGTCAAACGCAAAACCATTATTCTCGGAAAAAACCTTTCTGTAATCTTTACTCAAGCGAAAAGCTGTATTTAGGATATCATTGTTTCTTACCAATGTCAGGTGACCTGTCAAATGTTCTTTTCGAGTGGTAAGCACATCCCATTGGTTCAGAACACTATCTGGAAAAAAAGTACTGAGGTCACCAAGGATAATATCAACATCCATATACCCCCAGAAATCACTATCAGCTAAATAATCTTCAAAAATCAAACCGAACGCAGGCCTGAAGTCACAAACCTTATAACCACTTTTTATATTGACTGGGATTTGAAGTTTAGCAGAGGCCAATTGATTGAACTGTTGTATAGAAAAGTCGATCTGCTGGATATTTTCATAATTAGTTTCTACTGGTTCTGAAGAAAGGAAGAGAAAATCAAAATCAGGGTTATTCTCACAAGACTTTACGAATAACCTGAACCAGACTGGCCACTTGCCTATATAGGTGATTATAAAGGTGACTTTCATTGTTTCGCAATATAGAAACTAGACTTAAACCGAAAGTTGGTTATCATAATTAATGCAGATAAATAGTCGAATCTAATTGACATGTTTACCATGCATAGTTTGTAACTTAAGATTGTATTTGAAGCCATTGGATTTAACCTTTAAAATTAACCTTATGAGAGGTCTGAAAATGAGTGTCCTGTTTCTAGCTACTTTTATTCTTAAGCTAGATGTTAAAGGACAGGAGTCACTAAAAGCAGAACTGATTAACGATGACCTAAAGAACCCTTGGGGTATGGTTTTTCTACCCGATGGAGAGATGTTAGTTACTGAAAAGAACGGTAGTATAGTTCATCTGTCCAAAGGCAAAGTAATTAACGCAACCGTAAAGGGAGGACCGGAAAGCGTCTCCAGGGGGCAAGGGGGACTGTTGGATATAGAGTTACATCCACAATTTGAATCTAATCGTTGGGTGTATTTTACATTTGCAAGTAACAAAGGGGAAGGAGATGGTGCGATGACGGCACTTTCTAGAGCACAATGGAATGGTACCTCTTTTGATAATCACAAGGTACTTTATAAAGGATCCCCTAACACAAGAGCTGGACAACACTTTGGAAGCAGAATAGCTTTTGACAACGAGGGATATGTATATTTCTCAATTGGTGACAGAGGCAACCGGAATAAGAATCCTCAAGACCTGAAAAGAGATGGAGGGAAGATTTACAGGCTTCACGATGATGGCAGAGTTCCTTCTGATAATCCCTTCGTGAATGTTGCAGGAGCTAAAAAAGCAGTTTATTCATATGGGCATAGAAATCCGCAGGGAATGGCCACACATCCTCAGACCGGAGATATTTGGGCACACGAACATGGGCCAAGAGGAGGTGATGAATTAAATCTGATTAAATCTGGTAAGAACTATGGTTGGCCCGTAATTACCTATGGCATTAACTACAGCGGTAGTAAAATTACAGACGAAACATCCAGAGATGGAATGGAACAACCAATTACCTATTGGGTGCCTTCAATTGCGCCATGTGGAATGGCATTCATTAGTAATTCAAAATACAAAGGATGGGATGGCAACCTGATTGTGGGATCTTTGAAATTTGCTTATCTGGTTCGCCTGGTTATTAGGGATAACAAAGTGGTTAAGGAAGAAAAAATTGCAGAGGGGATAGGTCGTGTTAGAAATGTAGAAATGGGTAATGATGGTTACTTATATGTGGGTGTAGAGGGCAAAGGATTATTCCGACTTATTGAAAGATAGGTAAGTTTCCAGGTCTATCTCTGTGGTGTTTGCATAGATAGCTTCCCAAATGGCCTTTTCATTAATATCCTCGAGCTTGCCAAGTGCATCCAATTGAGAGTTCGCTGAAGCTACAATTTCATCAAATAGCGCTATCACCCGAGAATCAAAGTTTGGTGTTTCTTCGGCTGACATCTTTACCAATAACATTTGATTTAGGCAGGTTCTTAAAACGTGGTTGGAGGCATGAACCATGGTTTTGTACATCCTGACTTTTTCATTATTCGCGGCTCTTCTTCTAATGATTAAGTATTGATTGATGGTAAAGAAAACAAGGGCTATTATGGAAGGAATGATGAATTCATCTAACTCTGAACTATCTCGTTGTTTTAGAAAAACAACGAGGTTTTCAAAAGTATCCAGCTCAAAATAGAGCGTAACAATAAGCAATACAGTTGCTATTGCTAGTCCAGCAATGGTTAGCCAGTAGGCTTTTAATTTGTCCAAGTCCAGGTGAAAAATATCTATTATGATTGAGCCTAACTGATGTCTCAGACAGGCCTTAATCAAAACGCTGCTAACTTAGCAATACTTGTGGTTTAATCAAGGTGAGTTGACAACTAAGTGACGCAATTTCGGTACAATTCTTTTGCGTCTCATTTTTTAAATTAAATATGACAATTTTAAATAAGATAAAGACAGTGTGTTAATTCTTTTGCTTATCGGATAATGCCAGAAAGTTACCTGCAATCAAAAGTGCCATTCCTATTGCCGTAAATATTGTGAACTGAAACCCTTCCAGTATAGTAGAAACTGTAACTGCTACAAGCGGAACTAATACAATGACATAAGCAGCTCTGTCGGGACCAATGCGACTGATTAATGTGAGGTAAGTTGTAAAGGCTATTATTGAACCAAATATGGTCAGGTAGGCAAGAGACAGCAAGTATGAAGAACTTGTATCAAATACCAGTTCCTTGCCTAGTATCAATGCAATAATGAACATGGTTAAACCTCCATAGCCCATACCAAAAGCGGTAGCTTGAACCACTGGTATTTTTAACTCAGAGTTTTTTGCAGAGGTGATATTTCCCAAGCTGGCAATGGATACACTTAGTATACACAGTAACATGCCTTGAATACTCTCGCTGCTCATGTCGAGTTTAGTCAACTCATCTTTAAATATTACTCCTGTTCCAATCAGGCCTAAAATGGCTCCTGATAGCACCTTAGGAGCTATTTTTCGCTTAAGGAAAACAGCTCCGAAGACAATGTTGAAAAAGATAATTGTTGAAAAACCTATAGCTACTAAACCACTGTTTATCAACTCTTCAGATTGATAGACAAACCAATAATTGAAACCGAATAGGAAGACGCCTTGCATGGCAATGCGAAGATGAGCTTTCACAGACAGGTTAAGGTTCCTTTTGGTAAACTTGCAAAATACAAGCAATAGGGCAGAACCAATCAAAAACCTGTATGACACGGATAGGAGTGGGTCTACTTTTCCGAGCTGGAAGGTGATTACATACCAGGTACAACCCCATACTAAAACAGGGATGGCAAAAAGAGCAGCATTACCAGATTTTAGCTTTGCATTCATGCAGCCAAAGTAAGCCTTTTATCGATCTGATTTTGGTAACCAGTGTGAAGATATTTGATAGGCCGGTTGCGTATTTTTCATACTTCAATTTTATGGCCTGCGATCAGTAGTTTGTAATTGTTTTGGAGACCTTCCTGAGGTTTATGGATGGTAGCGTATCGTTCATATCTCGCACCTCTGTACTGAAACTTTATCGCTATCGTTTTTCTGAGTTTGGATATGTCTTTCAGGGAAGACTATCCAAGTGAAAGAACCCCTTGGTAGTAGTTAGTGACTCGTACCTCGAATCTCAAGCCTCTTACTTTGCAACTTGTAGCTAATGACTTGCAACTAATCGGTAGACTCTTTCGGACATGCTTCCCTCAGAGTGACGGTATTGGTGAGAGGGAGTAACGCGTATTGCGTAGCTCGTATCTCGCACCTCGAAACTTTATCGCTATCGTCTTTCTGAGTTTGGATATGTCTTTGACAGAAGGCTATCCAGGCGAAAGAATCTCTTTGGTAGTAGTTCACGACTCGTAACTCAAATCACAAGCCTTTTACCTTGCAACTTGTAGCCCGTGACTTGCAACTAACCGGTAAACTCTTTCGGACATGCTTCCCTCAGAGTGACGGTATTGGTGAGGGGGTGTGATGTGTATTGAGTAATGCGTAGCTCGTACTTGGAGCTTCATTACTTCTTTACCCTTCACCCTACTAACTCTCACCCTTACATATTCAGCCAGTAGGTGACTTTAAAAACAATTTGTCTGTTCTTTATATTGAGTCCATCAGTGCCGTAGTTGTCTGTATAAACCAAAAAGAAGTCAGACATTGGACGAAATCGCCATTGAAACCTACTGAAGAAGTTATAGTTCTCTGCCTGAGAATTGTATTGAATGGCAGTAGTCCAGAACATTTTATTGGAGAAGCTGATCTCTGTATTAGCGCGGAACAAGTGAAGTTTGGTTTCTCCAAAGCCTTCAGCAAGCTTTACATTATTGAATTCATAGTTGACTCCAAAAGTACCCCAGGGTTGGGCTCTTACATTTATCCCCGAAGTAATCCCAAAACGCTGTCCATTAAAGAAATCTCCATATCGGATATTCCATTCTGTGCTGAGCACTTTTCTATTGTCAGTGGTATAGTTTGCAGAGTATTCTGTAAACTGATAGTTAGAAACCGGCAATGGTGTATCTGCTCCAATCAGGTTGGTGGCAACCGGTAAATTAACCTCCCTGGTAAAGCGATTGAGTCTTAGTTCAGAAGTGTTTTTAAACATAAAGTCATAGCCAAAACCATGACTGCGTTCATTTAGCGAGGCGTCTGTGTTAGTATACACCCAATGCCATGTTCTAGGCCCATGCTGGTTAATGTTACTGTTTTTGTTTTTTGGGATAAACCTGTAAAGCATCCAGGTATTATATCTGGTGAATCCTTTTCTGATGTTCTGGTTCAGGTTAGCATCAAAATTATTAATACGTGGATTGAAGCCCAGTTCAGTAATGTGATTTTCACCTACAATATCATAAGTCCAACCCGACCTGAAGTGTTTACCCCGATAGCTTCCGGAAATACCAAACAGGTTGTTGTCATCCAGTTTTTCATCGGTTGTTGCAGTATGATATCTAATGGTGTTTTCAAATTTTCCGGATGGGTGAATATAATTGAACTCTAAGCCACCATTACGGCCATAATCATCGGGTCCTGCCTGCCTGTTGATGAATAAGGCTTTGACAACTGATCGGTTTAGTACTTTTTGATGGAAAGCTGCTACGGTATAGTTGTTGGCATCAATCTCTTCGAAATCCCGGGTTTGGACATTCATAGCACCGATGCGTAGGTTAGGGGTTAGGTTCCCTGTTAACCGTGCACCGTAGAGGATTGGGATTTGTCTACCTCTATCTAGGCCTATTCTTCGGGAAAAGAAAGGTTGGATTTGCCACCCACCAAAATTTGAGAAGATATCCGCATTTTCCAGAAAGAAGTTTCTTCTTTCTGGGAAGAAGATACTGAAACGAGAAAGGTTAGTAACCTGTTGATCTACATCGACATTAGAGAAATCCGGGTTTAATGTCAGATCAAGGTTTAAAGAACCAGTAATAGCCACTTTTGCATCAAGCCCAGCATCAATGTCTTGTTTGTAATTGGTTTGTCCTTCATTGTCTTCAAAGTTTCTTCGTGTGCCACCAGCCACATAAGGAACCAACACAACTTTTCCTTTTGATTTCTGTGGTTGTCTGTCCCATTTCATAGTTCCCATATAATTGAGGTCTATCCCCCCAAAATTCAATGGAAACTGCGTCCAGGTAGAATATTCGTTGCGCTCCATATCTCCTCTGATAAAGTTGATACCCCATTCAGAAATGTTAGTATCATAGCGAAGTGTCTTAAAAGGAATAGCCATTTCAACCAGCCAATGATCGCTGTATTGTTTCACTTCGGCAAACCATTTGTTATCCCAGTTTTCGTCAAACTCTGTGCGGCTTCCCTCCAAGCTCAATAGGGCTTCCATTTGAGAGCCTCCAGCATTTACCCCAAACAGAAAACCACTCTGTTTGTTGTTGAAGGGGTCTATAACCACAGTGAAGTTGTCACTGCTCCAATGCGCATCCCTGTCATCTCTTCTCAAAGACTGCACTACACGTTGTCCTGAATCATAAACTTTTGCTTTCACATATAAGAACTCACTGTCATAAGTAGCCCATACTTCGGTTAAAGCACTGGCTTCTCCCTGATCGTTTGGCCAGTGATTGACCAGATTAGATATCTTCTCCGCATTGTCCCAGGCTTGATCTTCGTCTTGACCATCGATTGCTATTAAGCCCGAGGATTGTCGGAGGTTGTAAATATATGATTGGCGTGTTTCGACATTACCTTGTGCAAAAGCAAGAGTACTTAAGAGGCACAAAAGCAGGGTGGTAGTTGATTTCATAGTTTGTGAAGTTGACCGTATGATTTGACGGGTTTAACCCCGACTAAATATTTAGGTTACCTCAAAAAGCACCTTTTAGACTAACGTATAGGGTAAATAGACAAACAGTAAAAAACGTCAGTTTTGGTATTTAATCGATGAACGGGAGAGTTTTGTCTGGTTTAGCACTACCTGCGTCCAATAAACTAAAAGTCTGCAACTTATTAGATAAGTTTAGGGTTCGAAACGAAGATTGTAATGCCCAAAGTGAATTTTGAAAAACTGATGTTTGAAAGCCCGAGAGTACTCTGGCATATTCTTTTTTGGCTGATATATACCTCTTTTTTCGCTTTGGTATATGGAAGCTTCGAAGAAGATTATTGGCTTCAGTTTCAACATGTTTGGCTAGATGCCATTGTTCAGATACCTGCTGTTTATCTGGTACTCTATGTATTGATGCCAAAACTTCTTTTTAAGGGTAAATACGGTCAGTTTTTTATGTGGCTGCTCTTAGTCATATTGGTATTCAGTGCTTTTGCCTGGTTCGATTATGTTTTGATTCAAAAGGGATTGCTTTGGCCTGATGATGATTATAAACCTGTACTTTGGAATGTTGGAAAGATATTTAAAACAACCAGCAAGGTTTACCCGGTTATCGCACTGGCCATAGTTGGGAAATGGTTTAAATACTGGTATAGAGAACAAAAGACTAATCAGCTATTAGCCGAAGAGAAGCTTCAGGCCGAGCTTAATTTCCTGAAAGCACAAGTACACCCGCATTTCTTATTCAATACACTGAACAACCTATACGCTTTGACGCTTAAAAGTAGCAAGGAAGCCCCCGAAGTAGTTTTAAAACTATCGGAGTTATTGAACTATATGCTTTATGAATGTAGTGCTGATACCGTTTCGCTTGAAAAAGAAGTAAGATTGGTTGAAGACTATATAGACCTTGAAAAAATCAGATATGGGGAACGTCTAAACGTGAGTCTGAACCTTTACAATGAAATTTCAGGAGTGAAAATAGCCCCTTTGATGATTCTTCCCTTTGTAGAGAATGCCTTTAAACATGGGGTGAGTGAAGAACTGGATGACTCATGGGTTTCTATTGATTTGAGTAACAAAGATGGAAACCTAACCTTAAAGGTTGAAAACAGTAAAAGTACTCAGGAGTCTGAAGAGGATATATTCGATTATAAAAAGGGTATAGGCCTGAAGAATGTGAAAAGAAGGTTGGAAATTTTGTACCCTGAACAATATCAACTAGACATTCATGAGTCGGCAGAGTCATTTTTAGTGGTACTGAAACTCAAATTAACAGATTAGCATATGAACTGTATTATCGTTGATGACGAGCCATTGGCCAGAGAGGTATTAGAGTCTTATGTGGATAGGATAGACGGTCTGGAAGTGCTTGCTTCTTGCGATAATGCGGTTAAAGCCTTTGATATACTAAAAAAAGAGCGTGTTGATCTGATTTTTCTGGACATACAGATGCCCAAACTCAATGGTATTGACTTCCTGAAAGTACTTAATCCTTTACCCAAGGTGATTTTTACTACGGCTTACAGAGAGTATGCTATAGAAAGTTATGAACTGAATGTGGTGGATTATCTCCTAAAACCGATTTCCTTTCAACGCTTTCTAATGGCTGTTAATAAAGCCATGAATGGTCACCAAAAATCAGCAGATGTAATGGAGGAAAAGGTAGTTGACGAATTACGATCAGACCACCCTTATATTTTTTTGAAGGCGGATCGTAAAATGGTCAAGGTTTACCTGAAAGACATCCTCTATATAGAAAGCCTAAAAGACTATGTACGCATTAAAATGGCACATAAAGATGTAATCAGCTTGCAGAAAATTAGCTTCTTAGAACAAAAACTCCCTGAAGATTGCTTTTTAAGAATACACCGCTCTTTTATTGTTCCCGTTAAGAAAATTGAGGCCTTCTCTAATAATGTAATTGAGATTGACGGAACCGAATTACCGATTGGCAGAAACTACAAGGAGAAAGTGCTGGAAATACTAAACAATGATTCTTCTATTTTAAGCTAGTGTCATCTGATTCATTCAGTGCATGAGGTTGTTTTATTATGGCATTCAGAAATTCAAAAAAAAAGAATATTATTATTTCAATGACAATCTAACATTTTAACCTTATTATGAATATTTAGTAGGCTGTTTAGCTAAATTGCTGGCACTCATAATGCTTAATAAAGTTGAATCGATGAACACTTATGAACAGAATATTAATAGCTGGTTAAATGACGAAAGCACTTTCAGCTCAATTGAGGACTATTTAGAATCTAACCCAGAGCATGAATATCCTGTAAATAATATTCAAATTAGGCTAGATAAATCAATAAAGACTTTGAAGTATTTACAAAAGGTAATACTTCAATCTATTGACAATGGAATATTTGAACAACTCCCTACTCCAATTCAGCTAAATATCAATAATCAAGTCCAGTCAATTTTTCAGTATAGAACAAATGTTAATCAGCAAATAGTAAATGTTCAAAATCTATACCAGCAGGTTATGATTTCAAACATTGAATATAATTTGAAAAGCTATGACAGGTTCAAAAAGCCACTTTCAGAAATAGCAGACCTTAAAAGAACTTATTCTTCAACTCTAAAAGGATTGAATGTACTAACAGCCAAAGTCGATAAAATTCAAGAAAATTATAATAGGGCAATAGATTTGATGGATAGTTTCACTGAGCAAAAAGAATTGATTGACAATAGACTAGATGAAACGATCGAAACTTTTGAAAAATCGGACAAGCTTTTTGAAGAAATTGCTTCGGCTAAGCAAGAAGTGGAAAACTCTAAAAAAGATATAACCGCTTTTAAGGCTAATATAGATAGTTATAAATATGATATCAAAGAAAGTACAACTTCAAGTAGTAAAATTATAGCAGACTTTGAAGAAAAGAGGGAAAACGTTAATAGGCTAATTTCTGATTCTGAAAAAGCACTTGGCTTAAAATCGACACAAGGAATTAGTGCGGCCTTATCAGTACAATATGAAAAAGAAGATGCTGAGTACAAACGAAAACAATGGCTTGTTTCGTCACTCGTGTTTTTAGGTATTGCTCTCTTGGGTGTATTCCTTCTTATCATTAAGTTCAATATTGGGGATAAGGAGATTGCAGCGAATGGCACTAATGAGATTGTTGCTAGAATTGTATTTGTTGCTATATCTATTGGAGCTACATCATTTTGTGCTAAGCAATATTTGAGACAAAAGAATCTT
This sequence comes from uncultured Roseivirga sp., assembly GCA_947493005.1. Lineage (GTDB taxonomy): Bacteria > Bacteroidota > Bacteroidia > Cytophagales > Cyclobacteriaceae > Roseivirga. The sequence goes on along the minus strand of CANLOY010000003.1, from coordinate 189,532 downwards.
GCTGACAATTACGGTTATAAACTGGTACTTGCAAAATCCATTGTTGCTTTTGCTCAAGAAATCAAAAAACACGACCCAAAAAGAGCAGCTGAATATCTTAACAATGTCCTAGAAGAAATTAATAAATCACCTATTCCAAACAGTAAAGGAGATAGCGAAGGAATTACATCAAAGAATCTTGGGTTAATTGAAAGAATAATTGAAGCTGTAAAAGGAAAGTAAAGAGCGTAATATGCCACCGTATCAGCACCTTACTGAGACCAATTGGCAATACACCTGCAATGTCTTCTCTTGAGTACTCAAACAAGCCTACCAAAAACATACCCCAATTCAGAGGCAATCTGTAGAGACCTTTCATCATACATTTGAGTTTCCAGTTCAGTATCATCAAATGCTTTAGGGTCTTCAAAGCGCAAAGGGATACGCGCATCAGCACCCGGGATAAACGGGCAATTTTCATCAGCATCTGAACAAGTCATTACTGCAGCAAAATTGGTCGTTGGATTAGTGGCATCATCAAACACTTTAGAGAAGACCAGAATAGAAGGGGCAGCATCAGAAAAACGGATACTGTATTTAGGGTTCTCTGTTTCCTCGCTGCTTACTTTAAAACCAGTCCTTTGAATGGAAGCAATGGCCCTTTCATTAAAAGCAGTTACTTCAACACCTCCGGAATAACAATTGGCCTCTATACCATGTAGTGCGGCAATGGTTTGTGCCCAAACCTGTGAAAACTGGCTTCTGCGTGAATTATGGGTGCAAATGAAGTTGAGATTAATAACCTTGCCAGCTTCAGTCTGAGCCTTACAATAATCCACTAAGGTATTCAGTACAGGAAGTCTGTTTTCCGGAATTACCTGTGCAGCAGCTTTGTCCAGAAAAGATTGAATAGTTGGGAATAGCATAGTCAGACCTGTTTTAGCAGCAACCGGAATTAGGATCACACTGCGTTTGAATCATTTGTAAGTCTTTGAGTTTTACTCTAGGCTTTTCCTGCGGAATACCACATTTGTCTGGTGCCAGGCAATCAGTTTGCTTATTGACCAGTACAAAAGATTGTCCATTGAAAGAAAGCCCGAATTTAGAGATGGTCTCTGTTCCTTGATATTCTACTTCTACCTCATAATCACCTAAATCGAGAAGCTTTTCCGAAAGTCCAATAATTTCTTTAAGCTTTTGAGGAGCCAGTCTATGATCAACATCAGTAGAAGACCAAAGTTGAAAGTTGATTACTTTCTCATCTCTCAAAGTGCCACCACAGTCGATAAAGTTCTTTTGAACTACACCCACTTCAGTTACATGAAAGTGGGAGGGAACCATGTCGCCATTTGGCAATTGAAACTGTAATTGAGAAAGAGATGCTAATTGATTTTTTACTTCTGATAAGGTCATGCTAACAGCAGTTTGTTTGTTCTGATATAAGTTGAAACTGATTGAACAGGGTATTGAATTTTTCACCTACCTCTTGCCATTTCACCTGATTAATACAGTAGCACATACTTACGCCCTCAATGGTACCTTGAATTAGTCCTATATCCTTGAGTGCCTTTAAGTGTTGACTTACTGTGGCCTGTGCCAATCCAAGTTCCTGTACTAAATCACTGTTAATACAACTATTGGCCTTAGAAAGGTGCTGAAGTATGGCAATTCGAGCAGGATGAGCCAGAGCCTTGCTCAAAATGGCCAGGTCATTTTGCTCCGTGTTGAAGAGGTTGGTTTTAGTCAATCCCATATTCATCGCAATATTACGATGAATAATATTCATCATGAAGTCTTATGTGTGATTTTTAAACATGAAACAATTAACATGTTTAAATATGTTAATAACATTTAATGTTCATATTTATATATGAATATATTATTAAACATTTGTTAATGAATCAACGTCCATAAACCAAATTAGGTCACCATGAGTAGGAGAGATGTGGCTTGCCGGGTAATCCAGATACAATCCTTTTGTATTGAATATCTCATCAACCTTTTCAGCCTTTCCTTTTCCAGTTACCAGAAAGCAAACGGAGGCGGCATTATTGATTGTAGAACCGGTTAAGGTAACACGCTTTTGACCTGAATCAGGGTTTGTACCCACAGCACAAACTCTGCTATCCTTTATAAGTTCTATTTCGTGTGGGAAAATAGAAGCTGTATGTCCATCTTCACCCATTCCAAGAATAATAATGTCAAACCGGGGAATTCCCTTCAGTGAGGGCAATTGCTCTGCAATTTCTTTCGCATAGCGATCAGCTTCTTGTTCAGGATCGTTTTCTCCTAAGACTCTGTGTATGTTACTTTCAGGTATCTCCACTTTGGAGAGTAGTAAGTCATTGGTCATTTTATAATTGCTTTCCGTACTTGTAGGAGGAACACAGCGTTCATCTCCCCAGTAAAAATGCAGCTTTGACCAATCGAATTGGTCTTGATATTCCGTTGCAAGCAAGTTGAAAAGTAGTTTCGGGGTAGAACCACCCGAGAGGGCAATGTTCAGTTTTTCCTTTTGCTTATGTTGTTTCAGTAAATACTCGGCAAAGCCTCTTGCTGTATCTGATGGAGTATCAAAAACCCTTTTATCCATAATATTCTTTGGACTTAAAACTCTTATAAACTGTGTAATTGGAAAGATACATCTTTACAAATAAAGAGAAGTAGCACGCGGTTTCTACATTCAAACTATTTTGAGTTAGTTAACGATGAACCATATTAGTACGTCACTGCAAACATCTTGAAGCAATCTCCTGCCTTTGCTACAAATCTTTGATAGGAGGGGACTGCCCCGAAACTTCGGGGCGTCATGTTTCCTCGCAGAGACGTCTCAGGTTTCTTTGTTGTAAGTACGAGTTGAGAGGTAGTTGAGGAAAGAGGAAATCAGCACGTCTTTGCGAACGCAGTGAAGCAATCTCCACTTTTCACAATAAGAGGATTACTTCGTCATACTCCTTCGTAGTGATCTCTCCTGTTTAAATTGAAGTAATTCCTTTTGAGGTTATCCATTAATGAGAAGTCATCCAAATTGCCCGTTTATCACAAAATCGTGATGCACAGAGACTTTTCCATAACCGATTGTTCACCTAATTCGTTGATATGATGTAAATTAAGTCTGATGCGCATATTTGTCCTTCTCATTAGTCTGACACTTCTTTTCCCTCAGGTTGGGAAGACCCAGGATTTTGGAGAACCGTCTCATGTTCAGAGCATCTATTTTGGAGGAGGAAGTTTCTATGTAAGCAAAAGACAATCAGAGCAATTACAGCACTTTCTGGATTCCATTCCCAATATTCACAACTTTGTAATAACCGTACATAGCCATACTGACAATATTGGAGGCAAAGAATACAATGAATGGTTAAGCGAAATGCGAAGTGAGTCTGTTATAGACGAATTACTTTTAAACAAGAAGGTCAAAAAAGAAGTGATTGAAATTAAGGATTTTGGACTTTTTAATCCCATTTACGATAACAGTACATGGGAGGGAAGGAGGAAAAATCGCAGAGTCGATATCATCTTCTGGTTAGCGATTTAGCTACTTTAAAAGCCCAAAACCCTCAAAGAAATTTAGAATAGCTTTTCAGCCGGGGGAGTCACTCCCTTCATTCTCAGGTAAATGGTAGTTTGGCCTCTGTGATGTGTCTGGTGCTCAAAACCTTTCTTTATCCATTCCATACGTGGGTGGCTAAAGTTTTCGTTTGGCCCTACAACCTCATCAAGTTTACTGGTATCCATATTCTTAATGGCATCAATACACCAGTCGTATACTTCGACAGTAAGTGCCCTTAGTGCTTTTTTACCTTTGAACTTGGCTTCTTTTTCAAAGTTGGGTACATCGGTATGGATTCTGTCAGCTCCGGTTCCATTGGCCAATAACCCTATGTTTCCCTGAGCCATGTGTAAAAACTGCTCTTCGAAAGACCTTACCTGATCATTAGGGCGGTAATCCATACCATCCTCTGGCATAGCATCAATGTATTCAAGGCTGAATGCTTTGGCGCGTTCCCAGTCTGCTATGAGGCTTTCTTTTACATCAGACTCAAATTTTGAATCAGATGTCACAATTAAATTAGCTGAGGTGAAAACTACTACAGCCAAAACTAGAAGTGATTTGGTAATGTTCTTCATGATTTGCTTGGTTTATAAATGTTTCGTAGGGTTTACGACATTCTTTGACAAGATGTTCTGAAATGAAGACATGAAACGAGTATGTACATGAAATTTATAAAGGTGTTAGGGTTGAAGTCATTGGCAACAAGAAATGCATACCGCAACAATTGATCAGACTGGCTAATGGGTAAGGCGTTCAAAAGAACAAAATCAATCAGTTATGAAAAGACATAAACTTTATTTAACCATTCTTTTGACGCTTTTGGCAACAAATTTCATTTCGGCACAAAGCCTTAAAGTCGATCGTATCACTTTTGCCTGGAAGAACATGAAAAACATGGTGGTGAATACTGCCAGGGAATTGCCCGAGGAAAAATGGGATTTCCAGATTAATGATAAGGTGCTTCCATTCGGTGAAATGATCAAGCACATCACCACTTCAACCAGATTCTTCACTGGATCTTTAGCAGGTAGAAATAGTGAGTTTCAGTCATTGAATGCTTCAACTGCTAAACTCAAGGGCAAGGCAGAAATTATCAAAGATCTGGAACAAGCCTTTGATTTCGCTATAGAGTCGATAAAACAAGTGGAAAACTGGGATCAGGTTATTGATGCATTTGGAAATAAAGTTTCAAAACTGGAATTCCTATTGCAGTCAGAACATCATTTGCATCGTGAGCAGGGAAAAGTTATTGTAATGATGAGAATGAACGGAATAGCTCCAGCTAAATCAACCAGCTGGTTTTTATAAAAATAGTAGTGCTTAATCATGGTTGTGGGTCGGGGGTTAGCTCCCCGGCTCTTTTCCATTTAAAACCATTTTCACCCTATCTTGATAGCTTCTTGCTGAAGAAAAACTAAGCTGATTGCTCATTTTAAACTCAAAGGTGGAGTCGTTCTGATACTTCCAGCTTTTGACAAAGTCCATATTAATGATTACCGATCTATGTATTCTTAGGAAACTACTGGGTAACCTGGTTTCTAAATCATTCATAGTGGCTCTGTAAAGGTGTTGGCTATTTTGAGTGATCAAAGTCACATATACGCTTTCCGCCCTAATAGCATAAATTTTGGAGCTTTTCACTTTGTATTCGAGCCCCTTTTCCTTCAGAATGAATTCATGAAGCTGGGGAGATTTGGCCGTATTGAAGTTTTGATAAAGCATAGATACTTTCTGCTGTAAATCCCGGTTAGCCTTAAGGTCTATTTGCGTTTTCGCTCTCTCAAGTGCTTTTATCAACCTTGTTTCATCAAATGGTTTTAATAAGTAATCAAGTGCCTGTGCTTCAAAAGCTGTAATGGCATATTGATTATAGGCAGTTGTAAAAATGATCTCAGCTTTACAATCTGAAGGAAGGCTTTTTATTACCTCCAGACCATTGATATTGGGCATTTCAATATCCAGAAATACAATATCTACCTTGTTTTCATTCAGAAATTTTAAGGCTTCTTTACCATTACCAAATTGCGCTAGTTCATTTACCTCTTCATCGTTGCTCAATAGCTCAGACAGGTACCTGCGAGCATGAGGTTCGTCATCTACTATTATAGTCTTATATATCATGCCTTGGTATTATAATGTGAACTGCGAACCAATTTGATTCAGACTTTATATTCATTTCGAACTTACTTGGAAACAATGTTTCCAATCTCCTCCTTACATTTTGTAACCCTATTCCAGTAGAGGTTGTCGATGAAGTTTTAGGAGAGTAGTTGTTGCCCAATGTAATTTCAGTGGTTTCGGATCGTAATTGAATGCCGAGCTTGATTTCTCCTTTTCCTTCAATTACAGAGATGCCATGCTTTAGTGAGTTTTCTAGTAAGGGTTGTAGTAAAAGGCTGGGTATCAGTGTGTCTTTTGCTTCTGAGTTAATATTATAGGTTACGGTTAACCTATCGTGAAACCTTTCCTTCTCAATTGCGAGAAAAGCTTCCACCAACTCCAATTCTTCATCTACCGGGATTAGTTGTTGATTGCCCAGCTCCAACATTTTTCTAAAGAGTGCGCTGATATTTATCAGCATTTTTCTTGATTTTTCGTTGTCGTGCCCGATCAAAGAATGGACAGCATGCAATGCATTGAATAGAAAATGTGGGTTTAGCTGCATATGAAGTGCATCTAACTTGCTTTGGGTTAATTGACCTTTTAGCTCTGAAAGCTCCATTTGCTGAGCATTCAGGTGTCTCTGAGAGTCGAGGATTTTAAGGATTGCAAATATCACCAGTAAATCAATGCCTCTACTGGCAATGGCACGAGGCAGAATGTCTAACAAAGAATTGAGGCTCTCTTTCGGGGAAGCCTGACTAGCTATGTATTCAAAAAATACAAAAATCAGGTTACTGATTATAAGGTGAAGTATCATAAGGCCTATAAACCTTGGTACCAACTTAGTAAGGACTGAATGAATGTTTAGATCAATAGAGAGCAGCCAGGAGTATACAAGCTGAATCATAAAAGCCCAGGTGAGGTAGTTAATGAGCAAGAAAATGATGCTATTCATTTCTACTACCAACTGGCCATTGTCTAGTCGACTTGACTGTAGTATTAGAAGAATGACAATCAACAAACTTCCAATAAGTGCTTGCCAAATGCTAACCGGGCTTTTCTTCATATTAGTGCAATTTAGCAATTGATAGTTGCGAATTGGCCTGCCACAAGTACTTACACCTTGTAAGCCGCAACAATTTTTGCCATTCACAACAGATTCACCACAGCAGTTTTTCCAAACCTTTGTCTCTTGCGTCAATCAGACAATTATATTTGTGCGTGCCTGAAAAACGAATTGCCATAATAGGAGGTGGAGCAGCAGGTTTTTTTGCTGCCATATCAGCTAAACATCATAATGAAAATGCCGAAGTAACCATTTACGAAAAATCAAATAAGCTGCTATCCAAGGTGAAGGTGTCTGGTGGCGGGCGATGTAATGTTACGCATGCCTGTTTCAAGTCTTCAGAACTTATGAAGTTTTATCCCAGGGGAAACAAACACTTGAGAAAAGCATTCGACCAGTTTAGCACGCAGGATACCGTTGACTGGTTTGAGTCCAGAGGAGTTGAACTGAAAACTGAAGCAGACAATAGAATGTTTCCGGTTACTGACAATTCCCAAAGTATAATCGATTGCTTATTTGCTGAAGTAAAACGGTTAAAGATTAAAATCAATTTGAATACCCAGGTTGCGGGAATCTCAGTAAATGAAGGGAGTTTTGAATTGAGTTTTAAAAATGGGAATAAAACCTTTGATCGTGTAATTGTAGCTACTGGAGGAAGCCCAAAAGAGGAGGGATTTCAATGGCTTAAAACCTTAGGCCATACTATTGTGAAGCCAGTACCATCCCTTTTTACATTCAATATGCCTAATGAGCCAATAAAAGCCTTTATGGGGCTTTCTGTGCCCAATGTAACTGTTAGGGTACAGGGTGCCAAATTGACACAGTCTGGCCCCTTGCTCATCACCCACTGGGGAATGAGTGGTCCGGCTATTTTGAAAACTTCGGCCTGGGGAGCAAGAGTCTTGAGTGATAAGAATTACCAGTTTATGATTCATGTAAACTGGTTGGGAGAAACGAAAGAAGCTGAATTAAGATCAATTATTGATTCAAACATAGGCTCATCTGGCAAGAAAATGCTAAGAAATCACAACCCCTTTCCAATACCACAACGGTTGTGGGAATTTCTGTTAAACAAAATTGAATTACCCCTTGAAAAACCCTGGATGGAAATCGGGAAAAAAGGTATCAATAAATTGGCAAATCTACTGCTGAACGATGAGTATCAGGTTTCAGGTAAAACTACTTTCAAGGAGGAATTTGTCACTTGTGGCGGAGTGAGTTTAGGCGAAGTTGATTTTAAAACAATGGAAAGTCGGGTAGTACCGGGCTTGTTTTATGCTGGTGAAGTATTGGATGTAGATGGAGTTACAGGTGGGTTCAATTTCCAGGCAGCCTGGTCTACAGGTTATATAGCTGGACAAAACTCTGCACAATAGTCTTTCCATTCAAAGAAATGATACAGGCTTTTTTAAAGGTTTTGTACTAACTTCCTGACAAATTCTTACCTAGAACTAACACGAATGTTGAAGAGAAATTTCCTGAAGATCGCTTTACTCACGTTTATAAGTGCCCCTCTTTTGGCACAGGATATTGGTGAGCTTTTAAAATCATATAAATTCAGAAATGTTGGTCCAATGCGCGGAGGTAGAGTTACCGCTGTAATGGGGGTTGAATCTCAACCTTCGGTGTTCTACATGGGTGCTACTGGCGGAGGTGTCTGGAAAACGGATGACTATGGCATGTCCTGGAAGAATATTTCTGATGGGTATTTTGCGACACCATCTATTGGGGCAATAGCCGTCTATCAAAAACAGCCAGACGTTGTTTATGTAGGTACAGGTTCGGATGGTATAAGATCTAATGTGATTACCGGTAAAGGAGTTTATAAATCGACAAATGCGGGTAAGAAGTGGGAGTTTATAGGACTTAAGCATACAGGGCAAATTGGTGCTGTTGAAATACATCCGGATAATCCCGACATAGTATATGTAGCCGCTATTGGTCAGGCTTTTGGCAAAAATGAGGAAAGAGGTATTTACAAAACAATAGATGGTGGTAAATCCTGGGATAGGGTTCTATACCATTCTGATAGCATTGGATTTTCAGACCTTGAGTTTGCTCCTGACGATCCGAATACAATTTATGCCGGTGCATGGAGGGGAGAGAGAAAGCCCTGGACAATAATTAGTGGTTCAACTGAAGGCGGAGTGTATAAATCTACTGATGGTGGTGCAAACTGGACCAAACTAACCAATGGCTTACCAACCAATTTTATTGGGAAAATTGATTTTGCAGTTTCAGCAGCTAACCCTGATGTAATATATGCCAATATTGAAGCTTCGGACAAACAAGGAGGTCTTTACAGATCTGATGATAGGGGGGCAAGCTGGAAATTTGTTTCAGATAACCCTAACCTGACAAACAGACCTTTTTATTACACAAATATTTATGCTAACCCCAAGAATGAAAATGTTGTTTTCAATAGCGCATTACGCTTTCTGAAGTCAGAAAATGGGGGTAAGAGTTGGAAAGGCATGAGAACACCACATGGTGACAATCATGATATCTGGATCAACCCTAATGATACCTCTATCTGGATTCAGGCAAACGATGGAGGAGCAAATGTCACTTTGAATAATGGTAGATCATGGTCGACACAATCAAACCAGCCTACTGCAGAATTGTATCAGGTAGATGTTGACGACCAGCAACCTTATTGGTTATATGCGGGACAGCAAGATAATTCCACTTTGGCTATTCCAAGTATACTAACTGGTAGTGCGTCAGGGCCAATATTTGGAGTAGGTGGCTGTGAAACAGGGCCTGCAGTGCCTAAGCCTGGAAATCCTGATGTAGTATACTCCAATTGTAAAGGACGTTTTGGAACCTATGACAAACGAACGGGGCAGGAATTACAATACTATGTAGGAGCAACAAACATTTACGGTCATAACCCGAAGAACCTAAAGTTCAGATTTCAGAGAGTGGCTCCGATTCATGTTTCTCCACACAACCCTAATGTGGTGTATCATACATCTCAGTACGTGCATAAAACAATGGACGATGGAAAAAACTGGCAAATCATATCTCCTGATTTAACAGCCTTTGAAGATGACAAACAAGTAGTGCCAGGATCTCCAATAACCAGAGATGTAACTGGTGAAGAGTATTACAGTACAATTTATGCCATTCAGGAATCAAAAGTTAAGCAGGGCGTAATTTGGGTAGGAGCCAATGATGGACCTGTTCACGTAACAAAAGATGGTGGAGTTAACTGGGAAAACGTGACACCTGACATGCCCGTGGGCGGCCGTGTTGATGCGGTAGAACCATCAGTTCATAATCCAGCAAAGGCTTATGTAGCTGTGTTAAGATATCAGTTGAATGATTATACTCCATATATCTATAAAACAGTTGATTATGGAGAAACATGGGAGCTGATTACAACAGGAGATAATGGCTTACCTTCAGACTATCCAACCAGAGTAATCAGAGAAGATCCTGAGAAGGAAGGTGTGCTTTATGCTGGTACCGAATTTGGTCTTTTTGTTTCGCTTAACGATGGAAAAACCTGGACTGAGTTTATGAACAACCTGCCGGTTACACCAATTACCGATATGAAAATCCATCAAGGAGATTTGGTCATGTCTACAATGGGAAGGGGTTTTTGGATTTTAGATGATATATCCAGTATTGGAGATCTTACGGAAGTTTCTCAGAAATCAGCTCATTTGTTTAAACCGAAAGATGGAATACGCTACAGAACCAGAGGTGCCGCTGGTCTTGACTATCCTTCGGCAGGAGTGGTAATGGAGTACTTTATAGCTAATAAAGAAGAAAAGGTGAAGCTTGAAATTATGAATAGCGCTGGTAAAGTGGTTAGATCCTTCGTAAGCGGAAAAGCTGAGCCCGTTGTCAATACGGAACGCGATATGTCCACAGAATTTAGTAATCCTCCGGCTTCTGGTGGGCTGCCTAACAAAATGGGGGTAAATCGATTTAACTGGAATATGAGACATCATGGAGGCTGGAGTGCAAACCCAAATCGCTCGTTTAGAGGCAATGGACCAATGGTTTCAACGGGTACTTTCAAAGCACGCCTGACTGTAGGAAGCGAAGTGTTGGAAGAGGACTTTAATGTTCAGTTAGACCCAAGAACTACTTTGGTTTCAGATGCGGATGTAAAAATGCAGGAATCACTTGCTTTGGCTTTGAGGGACTTTCAAGGCGAAATAGCGCAGCTGATTAAGGCTGTAAGTGATGAAAGAAAAGCACTTAATAACTCTTTGAACCAAGAGAAGGTGAGTAAGAAAGCACAGCGTAGAAAAGAAGCATTGGATGCTGTTTATTATAAGCTGGTCACTCCTCCGGGCACTTACATGAAACCAATGTTAAGTTCTCAGGCTGGTTATCTGAACGGTATGATATCAAGGGCTGATCAACAACCTGGTAAAGATGCTTATGACAGATTTGAGGAATTAAAGGCAGAATTCGCTAAGATTAAGAAAGAATTCGAAGCCCTTAAATAAGTTTAGTGTCACAATCATTTCCTAAAAGGTGGTATGAGCGAATTCCGCATCCAATAGTGATGCTATTCGCCATTATTGTACTGACTGCTTTGCTCAGTCATATAATTCCTGCGGGAGCCTTTGAGAGAGAAATGATTGATGGAAGGCCTCGGGTAATCCCTGGTTCATATAAAACCATCGAACAGACACCGCTTTCCTTTTTAGATACGTTTCTAGCCATACCAGGAGGCTTTTCCTCAGCTATTTCGATCATTTTTGTGGTGCTGTCCAGTGGTATTATGTTCGGTGTTCTTGAGAAATCAGGGATGATCGAGAATGCTGTAGGTACTTTTATGAAAAAGCTTGGTTTGGAAAGACGCTATCTTGTAGTAGTGCTCATGACCTACCTTTTTGGTTGTTTGGGAATTTTCGTGGGCTATGAGAATAACATTGCGCTTATACCAATTGCAGCAATAACAAGTTTGGCATTAGGAGGAGACTTAATGTTAGCTGCTGGAATAGCCGTAGGAGGGGTTACTGTAGGTTTTGGATTATCTCCGGTCAATCCCTATACAGTAGGTACCGGACATACCATTGCACAAATGCCTATGTTTTCTGGTTGGTTAATCAGGTCTCTACTCTGCGTTTCTGCACTTTCAGTTCTGGCATATTTCAATGTGCGTTACTTCAAGCGCATAATTAAGTCACCTAAAAGCAGCTTATCATTGGGAATTGATACAAAAGGTTTTGAGCTGTCAAGACCTTTGAACGAATATAGATTGTCTGGTAACAACTGGTTGGTCTTGCTCATTTTTGTGACGGGAATGATGACTATGCTATATGGTGTTTTCGAACTGAAATGGTATATCAACGAGATTTCAGCCATATTTCTAATGATTTCCATAGCTGCAGGCTTGGCTTCGAAGATGAGCGGAAGAACGATTAGTGAAACTGCTTTAAAGGCGGTGTCAGTAGTGGCTCCTGGAGCTTTTATGGTAGGTTTTGCAACATCTATTAAAGTGGCTATGGAAATGGGAAATATCTCTGATACCATAGCTTATTACCTTGCCGGTGGACTCTCAGACTTGCCATTATATGTTTCAGCTGTGGCCATGTCTGGCGCACAATCTGTAATCAATTTCTTTATTCCTTCAGGGAGCGGTCAGGCGCTTGCCACTTTGCCTATTATGATTCCGGTAGGAGATGTAATTGGTTTAACCAAACAAACCACTATACTGGCTTACCAGATTGGAGATGGTGTAACTAACTTGTTTAACCCGACATTAGGTGGGCTTATTGCAATGTTAGCCATGTGCAGAATTCCTTTTGATAAATGGTTGAGGTTTATTCTTCCAATAACCGGCTTTATATTATTGCTGTCTTGGATAGTGCTGTTAATTACAGTATCCATTGGATGGGGACCAGCCTAAAGAAATTATAAATGTTAAATGATGAATTTTCAATTGAGCATTTGACTTTCAAAATTCAACCTAGCAAATCATGAATGTTGAAGAAATATTATCAAAATTAGTTTCATTCCCAGTCTTGGGTGGAGAAAGTAATCTTTCCATAATCCATTGGATAAAAGACTACATTGCCGACCATGGTGTGGCATCTGTCTTGGTACCGAATGAAGAGAACACAAAGGCTTCGTTGCATTGCAGAATTGGCCCGGCAGTAGATGGAGGAGTCATTCTATCTGGGCACACCGATGTAGTACCAGTGAAAGGACAAGACTGGACTAGTGACCCTTTTGAATTGACAGACAAGCAAGATGGCAGGTTATACGCACGGGGTTCCTGTGATATGAAGGGCTTTGTGGCATGTTGTTTAGCAGCTTTGCCAGAGATGGTTAAAGCACCGTTAAATAAACCAATCTATTTTGCCTTTTCATACGATGAAGAAATTGGCTGCCTTGCTGCACCGGAATTGGTAGAAGCAATCAATAACTATTATTCAGAGCAACCAAGGTTTGCAATAATCGGAGAGCCTACCATGATGAAACCTACGGTAGGTCAAAAAGGTATATGCATTTTTGAAACAGTGGTGAGTGGTTCTCAAGGTCATAGTAGTAGAATCAAGCAAGAGGTAAGCGCCATCCACGAGGCCATGCGTTTGATCCTTTGGCTAGAAAGCAAAATGAATAGCTTGATTGTAGCTGGGCAAACTGATAGCAGGTTTACTCCAAATCATACTTCAATTCATATCGGTAAAGTATCGGGAGGAATAGCACCAAATGTAATTGCTCAGGAGTGTAAATTTAACTGGGATGTAAGAACTATTCCGTCTGAAACTCCACAACAGATTCTGGAAGAGTTCAATGCATATTGTGCTTCACGTGAAGATGAGCTGAGAAAAGTATTTCCAGGTTTCAAAGTAGAAACTACCAATATTCATCCGGCAGTTCCTGGCTTAGATACTCATGCCGATCAGGAAATAGTGGCACTTACTAAGCAGTTTGCCAATAACAATGAACTTGATGCTGTATCATATGCTGCAGAGGCAGGTCAGTTCGCTGAAGGTGGTTTTGAATCCATTATTTGTGGACCCGGAGATATTGCACAGGCACATAGAGCAGATGAATTCATTGATAAAGAACAGTTGGCCTGGGGTGTCAGGTTTATGAATAATCTGGTGGCTCATTTTTCGGAATCTTAGTGTGAGCAATTGAAACTTACTTTTTTAACAGCATAAACATCTTGTTAAATAACTCAATGAACTTAACCGAGCTTATAAAATCTTCAGGTATTGAACCACATAAAGTGGTCAAATTTGATGACCATGTCAATCTCGATTTAAGCAAAGACAACGAAGCTTTAAGCTTGGTAGATCTGAATGACGAACAGGCCTTTACTGATTTTGTTTTCAATGAACTTAAGTCCGGTGGTAGCCTAGTTGGAGTAGGAGGTTATGGTGAAAACCGTTCTCTCTATTCACGTAGTGACTTGTTTGAGGGAGAAGAACCAAGAAGTGTTCATTTGGGAATCGATGTATGGTCTTTGGCCGGAACAGAGGTTTTTGTTCCAATTGATGGCCAAGTCCATTCTTTTGCAAATAGAAATGTTCATGGTGATTATGGGCCTGTGATTATACTAAGGCATAAGGTTGATAATGTGATATTTCATACCCTCTATGGTCATTTGAGTACAGATTCATTAGAAGGTTTGTATGAGGGTAAACGGTTTGAGTCAGGGACCGTTTTGGCAAGAATGGGTAAATACGAAGAGAATTTTCATTGGCCGCCCCATCTGCACTTTCAGGTCATAATTGATTTACAAGATTGTAGGGGAGATTACCCTGGTGTGTGCAAGGTGTCAGAGAAGGAATTTTACTTATCAAACTGCCCAGACCCATCAATTTTCGTTTTTTAGTTTTTCTATGGAACTCTTTGCTGGAGTAATTTGTATGTATGTACATATAAATTAAATCAATTATGACTTATAAAGAAAGAACAGAAGACATTTACAGAATGGTAGGGCAAGGCCAAATACTTGAAGCCTTTGATAAATACTACGCTGACAATGTAGTAATGACCGAGCCAATGGGTACCTGGGAAGGTAAAGAAGCGGCCAGAGCACATGAAGTGGAGTTTTTGAACTCTGTGAAAGAATTCCATAATCTCGAAGTAAAAGGGATTGCTTCCGATGAGGCTAACGGTATTGTTATGCATGAAACTGCCATGGACATTACTTTCCAGGATGGGAATAGAGTACAAATGGAACAAACTGGCGTTCAGAAGTGGGAGAATGGCCAAATCGTTCACGAAAGATTCTACTACAACGCTTAGTCGATTTTAGTTTCTGAATTGTATTATGGTTAAGATTCCTTCTAAGGTCGGAATGACTTGATTAACCTTATTAGTAAGTCATCCCGAAGAATGAGGGATCTTAACCATTTCTAAAATCTCTTACCAATCCCACATTCGGGAGGCCAAGTTGTAACCTCGGAATTAAGGAAATCCCAATTGGGGTTTTTACTATTAATCAAAGCTTCTTTTTTCTCACGTCTCCAACCTTTGATTTCTTTTTCTCTTTCAATAGCTCCTGAGGGTGTATGATGAAATTCATAGTGCAATAGATAATAACAATAGTATCTACCTGTAAAAGTTCTACTCTTTCCCCTTTCAAGATAATGTTCTATAACCCTTGTACTCAAGTCATTTGTTACGCCAGTATAGAGTACCCTTTTGGTTGTATTGGTTAAAATATATACGTGATATCCAGACATATTCTATTAATTGTGAATCAACAAACCCACTTGATAATGGTGAGGATTCCTCCTTTGGTCGGAATGACTAAACGATGGAGTTTTTACTAACCTTTGTTAGAATGTCATACCAAAAATATACAGTCACTCTGAGAGAGGAACGACCGAAAGAGTCTGTTATAATTACATATTCTTTCAATTTGCCAACAAGCAAGCTCACCTTGGAGTGACGGTATTACCATGTCTAGTTCTTAGAAGCCAGACTTACTGTTTCTGCATTTGTACCTTCACCCCAGCTTAAAGTGAAGACCCTTTCCACTTCACCATCTATTCCTGTGTTTACCATAGAGAATTCATTTAACAGGCACCCCAGAGTTCTTACGTACATAGACTGATTGAAGAACTGCTTCATATTAGAATAAGCAGAACTGAAATTCTGATCAAACGCCTCGCTGCTCGCAATACCATCTTTAAGCTGGGTTAATCCATTGATAAATGCTTGGGCATCACTGGCCATGTTAGGGTTTTGGTACATTACATTGGCAGCATAATCATCAGCTGGTGAATTTCCTGCCGACCCTTCTTTGTCTATTAGCATTGGAGATACGCCTCCATAATTGCTCAGAGACTGTTTAGCAATAGCAGCAAAATTGGACAATGGTTGATTGGGGTTAGCAAGATAGTTTTGCCAAACTGGAGTATAAGCAGCGGTTCTTTTTAGTACTGACTGTCTTAGCGGAAAGTTATTCCAGTAACTCATCGAAGATGCCATAGCCTTGGAAAGAAGCCCAATGGTGGCGTTGTTCCACCCCAACTGGCCTAACTGTTGAATAAGGGCCAACATAGCTGTAGGCTTAAAAGTTAATTTTGCCTCTGCCGTTACTACTTCTCCTTTGAATTCTGGTAGATACTTATCTGTTAGTCGAGGCTCTTCACTTTCGTTAATTGCACCCCACATTACTCCCAAGTCCAGTAATTGCATTAAGTGCTTTTCTTTTCTCACTTTCATGCCAGAAGTCATCTGTACATAGAAGCTAAAATCAAACTCATTTAGAGTTGGTGTCTGTGTCACCGAAAATCCGGGCATTTTTGCATTGAAGTTGGTTACCCAGTCTGTAGATTCTCCCATCCACTCACGTTGATAACCAATAATCTGATCCAACGAACTTTGTTGTTGTCCATCAATATTGGTCTGAGTTGCTGATACAGTTTTTCTTATTTCCTTACCAGAGAATACAGGTTTACCAAGTAGGGATAGTCCAAAGCCCCAGGTCTTATTCACAGTCAGAGACTTTTGATTCAGGTAATTGTTTAGTGTAATTCCGGGTGTTTTAGCTTTAACCTCTTGAAGCAAATCTGTGGTTTTAAAGCCAACAAGTTTTGGGTGCAGACTTTCAAGAATTGTCTGATCTATCTGTACAGATAGTAATTCACTGTTTTCACTTATTCTGGAATACTCATATTCAAAAGAAACGGAAGCACTTGCTTTAGCAATGGTTTGGGTAACCGTTTTTGCTTTTTCAGTGATTTTAGTAATCAGGTTATCCAATGAAGTTACCGGGCTGGCAAGAGCATCTAACTTAAGTCTCTTTAAAATGCCGTTCAATACCTTCTTTTCAGCATCCGATAGGTTATTATCCTGAAACTTTTGAATCAGATCCGCCACATTACCAGCATAGTTAGTTACCGAAGAGATAATCTGATTTACAATGCCATTGAGCTGACTTTCCAGCTCAGTAGGGTCTGCAAATTCAATACCTACACTGGCACCAATTTGTCCGCTTACCGTTGAGCTTTTTGCCTTACTGATAGTCACAAGGAAGGAATTATCATTCACTCGTTTCATGGCACATAGATAATTGTCTTCTAGTGAGGCACTGAAACCGACAGATAAAGAAGGACTCAACTTCAAGTCCAGTGTTAGATCAACTGGTAAGAGCGAAGTAAGTGCAGACATACTTTGAGAGAATATATCAGACCATGAAAAACTGAGTTTACCTTGCAGCTTACCTTTTGCACTGGTAAAAAGTGCATCACCTGGGTTAAGAGACTGAACGTTGGCCCAGTCAAAAATTGAAAGGAAACTTGATATGTCCCCAACTATTGTCAGCGGAACTTTGTCGGTCGGGGTATGTTTTTTGTATAGCCCTGTACTGAAAATTTTTGAAACGCCTAAATCTAATGAAAGCGCACCGCTCGCTCCACTTCCTGTACCTGTTGCTCCAACATTGAGGGCGTATTTCAAATAAGCCTCAGTAGAAGGAGCAAGGTCAATTATGGGATCACTGGCATTTATAAGTCCATCAGGGTCTGTCTCGTTTGAGTTATTGAAAAGAGAGATTGTCAGACTTGTTTCGGGCACTATATTGAAGGTGAACCCACCAGTAGTAAAGTCAAAATCTGCAGAAGCAGATAGCTTAACAGGAGAATTAAGAAGTGTAGGGTCATTGAGTGCTTTCCCAGACTTCAATTCATCTACATTGTCTGCATTGAATATGTTTGATAAATCCATTTGTTTGTGGTGTTTAATGCTGTTTATTTTCTCATAAATTAGTCAATTCGAAATAGATAAAGGCACCCTTGAAGGAATTTAACGATATGACAATAGGAGCAGTACTTTTGGCAGCGGGCCTATCGGAAAGAATGGGAGGTCCGAATAAGCTACTATTTAACATAGATAGTCATTCTGTTATAAGTAAAACTTATTATGAGTTGTCTGAAAGTTCTATAAATGAAGTTGTTATAGTTACAGGAAGAGACAAAGAGGGGGTTGAAAGAACCATAAAACTCAACGCTGAAGACCGAGTTGAACATAATCAGAATTTCAAGCAAGGAATGACCTCGTCAATTCAGGTGGGCGTTGCATCGCTTTTAAAATATGATGCCATTATGATTTGTCTTGGAGATATGCCATGGTTAAAGACTCAGGATTACAATATGATGATTCAGGAGTTTAAAAAAAGAGGAAAAAATGACTCTATTCTGGTTCCTTTTTATAAAGGAAAAAGAGCTAATCCAGTGATATTCGGAGCAGCATATTATGATGACATCCTTAACCATAACAAACCAAATGGTTGTTCAGGTGTAGTCAAAAAATACAATGACAAATTGTTGAACCTAAATGTGGACAATGAACGTTTCATCAAGGATATTGATACTCGTGAAGATGTGCTTAAATTTAAGTTAAAACACCATAGAACGGATTAATAGGTCGATCACATATGCTGAGTAAAGAAGAACTTATCAGGTATAACAGGCAGATTATTTTGCCGGATTTTGGCATTGAAGGTCAGGAGAAGCTAAAGAACTCTTCTGTTCTTGTTATTGGTGCTGGTGGATTAGGAGCACCGAATTTGTTATACCTGACAGCAGCGGGAGTTGGAAGAATCGGCATTATTGATTTCGATGAGGTCAATTTGTCCAATTTACATCGGCAAGTGTTGTTTGATAGTAATGAGATAGGAGAACAAAAAGCAAATGCAGCAAGCCGAAGATTGACGCAATTAAACACTGAGGTTGACATAGAAGTGTTTAACGAACCCATTACTTCTGCTAATGCATTGGAAACCATAGGGAAATTTGATCTGGTGGTAGATGGTTCGGACAACTTACCAACAAGATATCTGGTAAATGATGCCTGTTATTTTTTGAAAAAAACTTTAATCTACGGTGCGATCTTTCGCTTTGAAGGTCAGGTTTCGGTTTTCAACTATCGAGGTGGCCCCAACTATAGAGATGTTTTTCCAACACCACCACCGCCTGATATGGTACCTAGTTGCAGTGAGGGAGGAGTGCTGGGGGTACTTCCTGGAATTATAGGTTCAATGCAGTGCAATGAAGCGATAAAAGTGATAACTGGAATTGGAACTCCACTTTCAGGTAAGTTATTGCTCTTTGATGCTTTGGATATGTCAACACGAACGCTGAATATTAAGTCCAGTGAAGACAATCCGTTATCTGGCTCCAATCCTACAGTTAAAGAACTTATCGATTACGAGACCTTTTGTGCTGGAGTTGATAAACCTGATTTAGCAACTAAGGAAATCAGTGTAGTGGATTTAAAGGAACTGATGTCTAAAAAAACAATTCATATCCTTGATGTAAGAGAAGATTATGAGTATGATATTGCAAATATTGGTGGACAATTGATCCCACTGAATCAGGTCGTGGAAAGACAATCCGAAATACCAAGAGATAGGGAAGTTGTGGTAATGTGCAAGGCAGGTGGCAGGAGTCAGAGTGCTATTGATATCTTAGAAAATGAAGGCTTTGATAACTTAATTAATCTCAAAGGAGGTATTTTGGCCTGGCAGAAGGAAATTGATTCAACATTGGAAGTTTATTAGCGTATGGAAATAGAAGTTGTTGCATTTGGTATAGCCAAGGACATCATAAAGGGCAAGCAAGTGAGTATTTCCTTGTCGGATAATTTCACAGTAGGAGAAGCCAGAAAGAAGCTCTCTGAGCAGTATCCAGACTTTTCTAAACTTACTTCGCTCAGGTTTGCGGTAAATGCCGACTATGTGCAGGATGATTACGTTTTGAATCCAAAAGATGAGGTGGTTTTGATACCACCGGTGAGTGGTGGCTGATATGGAAGATATATTCATTACAAATGATCGTTTAGACTCAAAAGCCTGTACAGAGACTGTTACTTACCCGGGTGCAGGAGGAATTGTAGTATTTGTTGGTACAGTTCGGAATCAGACGAAAGGTAAAACGGTAAAGCATCTTGAGTTTGAGTCTTATGAAAAGATGGCATTGAAGGAAATGCAAAAGATTGCTGATGAGGCAACTGAACGCTGGAGTCTTTATAAAATGGTAATTCATCACCGCTTGGGTTTGGTGCCCATCGAAGAAGAAGCTGTGGTAATTGCATGTTCATCTGCACATAGAAAAGAAGCCTTTGAGGCATGCCAATATGCGATTGATACGCTCAAGGAAACGGTGCCGATCTGGAAAAAAGAAGTGTTCGAAGATGGCGAGGTTTGGGTGTCAGCTCATCCTTAATGGAATTATAAATGACGAATTTTAAATTAACAATTTGCTCCCTTAGGGGAGCTTTCCAAAGGACTGAGGGGGATTATGTTTGATCAAGAAGCCATAAAGCAACAATTTCCAATTCTTAAGCAGAGAACTCCGCAAGGGCAAAGACTGGTTTATTTGGATAACGCAGCTACCTGTCATAAACCACAGTCGGTAGTAGACGCGATAGCCGATTTCTACACGAAAGGTTACAGTACTGTAGGGAGAGCTTCTTATTGGCCTGCTTCTGAAACAACACGAGCTTTTAATAAGATTAGATTAAAGGTTCAGCACTTGATTGGAGCTAAACATCAGGAAGAGGTAGTGTTTACTTTTGGGACAACTGATGGTATCAACAAAGTAGCTAATTCTTTTCTTAGGCCTCAGCTCAACAAAGGAGATGAAGTGATAATCTCTGAAATGGAGCATCATGCTAACTTATTGCCATGGCAGCAGATATGTGAAGAGAAGGAAGCTGAACTTAAAGTAATCCCAATGCTTGATTCTGGTGAGCTGGATTATGAGGCTTATGATAGCATGCTGAATGAAAATGTGAAACTGGTGGCTATTACAGGTATTTCCAATGCCCTTGGGATTAAGAACGACCTAAAACAAGTTGTTTCTAAGGCTAAAGCTTATAATATCCCGGTATTTATAGATGCAGCTCAGAGTCTTGCTCATGACGCTGTTAATGTAAGTGAGTTAGAATGTGACTTCCTTGTTTTTTCAGGACATAAACTTTACGGGCCTACCGGTATTGGAGTGCTTTATGGTAAAAGACATTTATTAGAAAGTATGCAGCCATTGAGTTTGGGAGGTGGAATTGTTAAAAGAGTAACTGTTGATCATTCCACTTTTCAGGATTCTCCGAGTAAACATGAGGCTGGTACTCCAAATATTGCAGGAGTTTTTGGTTTAGGAGCTGCAATTGACTTTGTCAATAGTGTCGGGTATGATCAAATCGAAGCCTATGCCCATGAGCTTACTGTTTATGCAATTGAAGGGTTAAGTCCTATTAAAGGGCTTCGAATTATAGGGCCAACTGAAAATAGAGCGCCAGTAGTATCTTTTGTCATGGATGGCATTCATCCGCATGATTTAGGTACTTTTTTGAATGAGAAAGGAATATGCATTCGTGCTGGACATCATTGTGCACAACCTCTAATGGATAGGCTAAAATTGACTGCAACGGCCAGAGCATCTTTTGCCATTTACAATACCAAATCGGATATAGATGCTTTAATAGATGCATTAGATGAAGCAAACGAGTTCTTTTTATGAACGATCGAATAAAGGCTCTTTACCAGTCTCATATTCTTGCCAGTGCCAGAGATGAAACTCATCTAGGTAAGTTGACTGATGCTACACATATATTGGAAGCTTATAATCCCATGTGCGGTGATAAGTACACATTATATCTGAAGATAGTGGAGGAGAGGGTAGAGAAAGCTTCTTTTGAAGGTATGGGCTGTGCTATTTCAAAGGCTTCAACCGTTGTTTTGTCTAAAAGTATACAGGGGAAATCACTGGAAGAGATCAAGCCTCTGGTTGAAATGTTCTTTGAGCTGGTTAACGAAGCTTCTACCAAATCCCCTGAATCTCTAACTGAAAATGAGGATTTACTTGCCTTCGCTGCTGCTCGTGAATTTCCGGAAAGAAAAACCTGTGCTACCTTGAGTTGGGGGGAGTTGAAGACTATAATTTGATAAAGTTACGTCTCTGGGTTCTTATTTTTCAGACAAGGCCAATGTAATACCTAAGATAGATAATACCCCAACTTTGCTCCATTTGGCGGTTTTCCAGAAACGCTTGTTATTGATATACTTAGATAGCTTGCCAGATAAGACTGATATTAAGCTGAAAATCATGATAGCCTGAATCATGAATAAAACTCCCAGTATAATCATTTGAAGCTTGATGCTTAGTCCATTGGGGCTTACAAACTGGGGAAGGAATGCAATGAAGAACAATGAAACCTTAGGATTCAGGACATTCATAAGAAAGCCTTTTCTAATCAGAAAGAAAGTTCCCTGATGCTTTGGTTGCTGCGCTACTTTGAAATTTATGTTCTGCTCTTTATCCTTTAGTGCCTGATAAGCAAGGTAAAACAAGTAGGCTGCACCCAGATACTTTATAATTGAAAACGCCAATGCTGAACTTTGAACAATTAAAGAAAGTCCTGTCGCAGCAGCTATTGTATGAACAAGAACACCAGAGCCGAGTCCAATAGAAATGGCAATTCCATTTCTTTGGCCTTTGGTAAGACTTTCTGTAAGAACAAAAATATTGTCCGGCCCTGGCATTATTGACAGGATAACAGATGCTCCTAAAAATGATAGTAATAAGCCTGTTTCCATATTTATGTGCTGTAATGAACTATGGTTTTACTTTGATGATTTTGTTCAATACATACCCATCTTGAATATTTCCATCTACAGTATCAGGTAAATTATCCTTAAGGCTGTCCCTGAATTCATAATCGGAGCGATTGGAGGTGTCATGTACTCCTTTGTAATGCGATGTCTGGTAAACTTTTTTAGATACATTGTCAGGAAAGGCGACCTGTGTAACCAGAATTGACTTCCCTTTTTTACTCAGGACTTCAATGTGTAGGTGAGGAGAGCGGCCCGGATACCAACCTGGATAGATGCTTACAAAAGAGACATTCCCTTGTTGGTCGGTGGTTTGTCTGCCTCGAAGGAAGTTTGCTCCCGTGAAGTTCCCATCTAATTGATGTCTGTATTCAGAATAGTTTCCTTTTGAATCACACTGCCAGATATCGACAAAGACTCCTTCCAATGCCTTGCAATCATTCTTTACGTTTTGCACCGTAAGGTTGATTACCAGAGGAATTCCCTCACGATCTCCTACGATATTTTCAGTAATGTAGTCTTTGGGCCTTTTATTAGGGAAAGGTCCTGCTATTTCTTCAGGAGTGGTTTTACATGTTGTTTGCTCATCATTGAAAATTCCATTCAAAGATGCTAGTGGAAGTACACCTAGACCCAGGGCACTTCTTTTGATGAATTTTTTTCGATCCATAACGTTTATTTTAAGTTTTCAGGATCAAAACTATGGCAGTTAATGCGATATGTATTTAGCATTTTGCACTTATTGCTGTGCAATTTTCATCACGCTGTCTTTGAGTTCACCAGGGGTTAAAGAAGTCTTTTGCTTGATGAACCTTGAATATGAGCTTTGACTATCAAAGTTAAGTTTGAATGCTATTTCTTTATGAGACAGCTTCTCAACTACCAAAAGCCTTTTAATTTCTACTAATGTAGCATCGTGTATCAGTTGTAAGGGAGTTTTATTGAATTGAACCTTCACTTCCTGAGTTAGCTTATTGACAGGCACACCAATCTTATCGGCAAGATCTTTTACATTTCGTGTTTCTCGTAAATTACTTTCCACAGCAATTAAGAAATCTAATGCTGAGCTATTGTTGTTTGCTAATTGGCTTGGTGAGGAGAGGAGGTCAAGAATCTCGAAAAAGAAAAAACCAAACAAATGTTTAACTCTTTCATATTTGTATTCTGAATCAAGGTTTAACTCATTTTTGATTTGCTCAATCGATAGCTTGACCTTCTGAAATTGTTCATTAGTCAATACAGTTTTGGACGAAGACCTTAATGAAATCAAGTATTCAATCTTAACAGGAGCGATGCAAAGCGTAAGGAAATCTCTTGTGAACTGAACCAAAACTCCATTCTCAGATGGTACACGGTTCATTAAATGAACTTGATTAGGGCATACGATAAAAAGCGAGTTTTTCTGAATGGTATATTCTTTGAAATCAATGATTTGCTCTCCACTATTGCCCGACTCAAAGAGAATGAACTCGAAGTACTCATGTCTGTGAATTGAAGTATAGTCATAAGAATTCTTATGAGATACTTTTCTGACTCTTATCTCTAGTTTAGAATGGTCTGGATCAAAGCTATGAGCGTTTTCAGGCATTGCACTTAAATTTAGTAATTAAGTACTACATGCATATTTCGATTTCAGTGAGAACTTATTCAGCCTATTGAAGTCCATGGATACCCAAAGAGAAAACAACCTAAGCGATTCTTTAGTTGAGGTTAAAAAAAGGTGGTGGCATGACGTCACTCTGAGAGTTTCGAAGAATCAGAAACCGTCCCGATGCTTCGGGAGAGTCTGTCTAATATATTGAAAGATTCTTTCGGTCGTTCCTTCCTCAGAATGACGATTAATCCTAGATGTGCTGATCTATCAGAATATGATTACCATCAGGGTCGGTTAGAACTATACTGGCTGGACCTGTAGTTGTCTCATCTGCTTCTCTATCCAGTTTGATCCCATTGGTTTTGAGCTCAGACTGAATCTTTCTTACATCATCATAAGATTCCAGTGTATTGGCATCCTGGTCCCAACCTGGGTTAAAAGTGAGAATATTCTTCTCGAACATACCTTGAAAAAGGCCAATGATCTTATCTTCATTTTTCATAATGAGATAGTTCCTCTCAATATCTCCTGCAAATACACTAAAACCTAATTGCTCATAAAAGGCTTTGGATACATGAATGTCTTTAACTGTTAAGCTGATTGAAAATGCGCCTAGTTTCATGGGTGCTGGTTTATGTTTGATTGAAGTTTACTAAAAACTTCGACTTCTTCAATGTATTTAAATTCTATTTGCTTAATTGTCACTCTGAGTGTTTCGAAGCATAGGAAACGGTCTCGATGCTTTGGGAGAGTCTGAATGTATTAGCAAAGGATTCTTTCACTTTCGTACCTCAAGTTTCAGAATGACGTTTTAGTTAGGGTTGGCTATGTTTACCAGTTCAAAACGTCATTTGCTAAGTCATTCCAATTAGGGTTATGTTTGGTTATAAGTTTTTCCTTGTTAACTCTTGTTTTGCTCTTAATCTTCTTCTCTCTTTCGATGGCTTCTTCAATGCTTGAAAAGTGTTCCATATAGATTAAATGAGTCAAGTTATATCGAGCGGAGAAGCTATGCGGGAATTCTTTGTTTAAGTGCTGTCTAATTCTGGAGGATAAGTCAGAAGTAACACCTACGTATAGAGTGGTTTTATTCTTATTGGTTAAAATGTAGACTGAGCCTCCACGTTCCATAGTTTTGTGTATTGTACAATCAATTATAGCAGGTTTTTGAAGATATAGTAATATCTACTAGCAGATTCTTTCGCCTTGCTTAGAATGACATGTTACCGTCACTCTGAGTGTTTCGAAGCATGAGAAACCGAAAGAGTCTGTCTAATATATTGAGAGATTCTCTCGGTCGTTCCTCCCTTAGAATGACGTTATCACGTAAAACTAACTGTCCTCACCGCACTTAAGCTTTGACTTAACACCTGCCAGTTCTCTCCGTTATCTTCAGATAAGTAGAGGTTTCCGTTATTAGTACCAAAGGTCATTGTTTGCCCTTGTTTGGCAAAACTGGCTCTAAGCACAAGGTCAAAGGCAGCTTCTTGTGGTAGTCCTTTTGTAAGAGGTTTCCAGCTTTGTCCTGCATCTGTTGTTTTATAAACAGCTAATTTGTTTTGAACCGGGTACCTAAGGTCATCGGATTGAGCAGGAATTACCCAGGCGGTATTAACATCCTCTTCATCGGTAACCATCGCAAAACCGTAAACAGCTTTTGCATTAGTATCAGAGATATCTTGCCATGATTCACCACCGTCTTGAGAACGGTAAATACCACAATGATTCTGTTGCCATAGCACATCAGCATTCTTAGAGTGTCTCAAAATGATATGTGGATCATGACCAACTTCAATTTCCGAATTGGGCAAAAAGAATGACTTTAGGCCCTTATTGGCTGGAAACCAGTCATTGCCCAAATTAGTTGATTTAAACACACCAGCACAACTGATACCGACCATTAAGTCATTACCGTCATTTTGGTTGGTAACCAATGTGTGTAGAAAAGGACTGTTACTACCTTTGCCACCTCCTTGCCAGGTAGCTCTGGTAGGGTGGTGAGACAGACCAGTGAGTTCTTTAAATGTTTGGCCTTCATCTTCCGAAAGGAAAAGAGCAGCTGGCTCCACTCCAATAAAAATGCGTTTGATTGGCCCAATATGTTGACTCTCAATTCTCCAAATTGATTTCAGCGAGTAGGGGCTTCCTGTTTGGAAACGAGGTGCATTTATTTCAGTAAACGTTTCTCCCTGATTCTTTGATAAATAGAGCTTTGGCCCCCAATGCTTGTGGTTGATTGCCACCCACCAATAACCGGAATCGTCCTGATGAAAAGCACCTACAGGCATGCCGATGAAATGGATGTCTGAGAGCTTCCACGAGCCATTTACTTTTTCGTAAATGATTAATCCTTTATCGGTTCCTGCTATTAGTTTCATACTTTTTTTCATTCGTCATTGCGAGGAGTGCAACGATCGAAGCAATCTCCTGATAGGCTTAGAGATTCCTGCCTTCGCAGGAATGACGACCTTGGGCTTACACTATATAATCAGACTTTCCTCCAGTCTTTTTTACCAGCTTAGTTTCCTTTATAACAATGTTATGAGAAAAGGCCTTACACATATCATAGACAGTTAAAGCGGCTACTGAAGCGCCTGTTAAGGCTTCCATTTCAACACCTGTTTTTCCAGAGCACTTGGCTTCACTGGTTATGACAACCTCAAGCTCTTCGTTTACTGAAATCTGAATGTCTACCTTATTAAGATTCAACTGATGACAAAGTGGGATAAGCTCTGAAGTTCTTTTAGCACCTTGGATACCCGCAATAATGGCTGTTTGAAACACAGGGCCTTTTAAAGTCTTGATTTCTCCATCTGCAATATGAGCCTTCATGTCTTCTGGAAGTTGCACAGTGGTTTGTGCAATAGCCGTTCGTTGAGTGACTTCTTTTTGCCCAACATCCACCATATGAGGTGAATTCTTATCGATATGTGTAAATTTTTTTGTCATAAGTTTTATTCTCCAATTCCGTGACCATGGCCATAAGCCATATCCTTCTCATTGAAAAGTGTATTCCAAATACTATTTACGTTAGTTTTTTTGATTATCCTTCTCAATTCTTTGCCTTCTTCAGATTCAAATGAAGAATGCAGGAAAGTATGACCTGATAGTAGTCTTTTTACTGAGCTGTAGTAATTAAGTTCTGTAGAGTCTAATTCTTTTAACTGCTTTCTCACCTTTTTAGCCTCTATTTTTGCAGCTTTTGTTCGAAATGCAAAATGTCCAAACCTGGATTTGATATACTTTTTTTCCTTTAATGTATCAATGATGTACTCAGATTTAAAGTTATAGAATTTACCTGAGCACATTTTGTTGATCGAGTCCAACAAGTGTAAAGGAGTCACTCTGGGGAGGAGTATTGTTTCAGGATTTTCGTTTTCTTCTTTGTGTGATTTGATTATGTCTATAACTAATTGTTGTGATTTGTGAATAATGGTTCCATCGAATTTTTCTCCTGGTCTGATAAGGTGCTTTTTTGAAGGTTCATGGAAAATTATTTTAAGATGTTTGGAAACCAACAACTCCTCAATAGTTCTTGTTACCGTCCTCAAACTTCTGGCTCCCCAAACTACATATTCGAACTCAGCAGCGCTTAAATTGCGCATAAAGCTCTTATAAGGTTTTTCTATAGAAGACATAAGGATAAACTTCTCCCTTCTTAAACTCCGTTTTATCAGCCGGTAATATAACAAAACCATTGGCTTGGGTCATATTGGCAAAATCACCGGAACCATGCCCTCTGGAAGGCCTTGCTTCTAGCTCACCAAACTTATTAGATTGAGTATTGCATTCAAGGAAATAGGTGAGTGGTGGTTGAAAACCTACATCTTCTGCTAGTTTGACAAATACCTGATGCGGAGTGATGTTGTATGACTTTTCTAACCAATACCTGATGTAAATATTTGCACATGCAAAGGTTGATACAGGATTGCCCGGTAAAGCAAAAACAGTTGTGCCATTTGGTGTGGTACCAAACCAGAAAGGTTTACCTGGTCTTTGTTTCACTTTGTGGAAGTGTTTTACAACACCGAGTTCTTCGAGAACTTCGGGCAAATAATCAAATTTTCCTCTTGAAACCCCACCAGTGAGTACTAATAAATTATTTGTTTCTATTATTGACTTTAACTTATTGATTATTAGCTTTTTATCATCATTTAAATGAAGCTGATCTGATGATATATTCCATTGTTTGAGCAAGTCTTGAACACCGTAGTTGCTAGAACGTCTTATCTGATGATCGGCAGGTGTTTCGCTAATATCAACCAATTCATCTCCGGTTGTAACGATTGCTGCTTTTGGAGGTAATAAAACTTCCAGTTCTGCTTTACCTACAGCGGCTGCTACAATCATTTCTGGAGATCCCAGAACAGTGCCCTTGCTTAGAACTATATCTCCTTTTGATTTGTCAAGACCTTTGAAGTGAACGTTCTGTTGGTGTCTGATGATTTCAACATTAATTGTTGCTGTATTGTCATCAATGGTGAGGTCTTCATAGCGTATTACCGTATCTGCACCAATAGGAAGCATAGCACCTGTCATAATCTGAACACACTGCTTATCATCTTGAAGTGTTGATTGTGGGGTGCCAGCACCGATTGTTTTTTCAATTTCAAAGACTCTTTGTCCTTCGGCATAGGCTTGATAGTTAATAGCAATACCATCCATGCTAACCCGATCGAAGGGAGGGAAGTCACGATCTGCAGTAATATTCTCGTTAAGAATATGCCCGTTTATATCCGCAAGAGGGAGGTTTCCGGTTTTTGGATTGAGCTTATGTTCGGAAATTATATCTAATGCTTCTTCGTAGCTAATCATTTTAATGTTGAATTTTAAATGAAGAATTAGAAATGATCAATTTAAAATATATCAACATTCTTATTTCCTTCATTTCGATTGTCCTTACTTCTTGATGATCATTGAACATTAAAAATTGCTAATTCAACATTTTCATCCTCCAATCGTAGCCATTGATTCAAAAGAATCAGAGGTAGAAGATTT
The DNA here is from genome assembly GCA_947493005.1 of uncultured Roseivirga sp. Classification (GTDB taxonomy): domain Bacteria; phylum Bacteroidota; class Bacteroidia; order Cytophagales; family Cyclobacteriaceae; genus Roseivirga. Next base: position 160,185 of record CANLOY010000003.1, on the reverse strand, counting down.
TTGCTTTTCGGCTTCAAAACCGTCTTTGGCTCTTTGGTTAAACAACTCCTTAAACTTGTTTTCAATATCCCGATCGCTGGCACCGCTTCTCATAAAATCTCTGAAACTAAACCCGCCATTCTGATACAAGCATGTTTTCAATTCCCCTTTTGGAGTCAGTCGTATTCTGTCGCAACTACCACAAATAGTTCTGGTGTATGCTGGAATAATGCCTATGCTTCCTTTTGCACCTGATATCTGGTAATTGTAAGAAGTTGAACTTTGCTCATCAGTTAATTTGATAAGGTTGGGGTGTGCTGATTGAATGTGGTTGAGAATCTTCTTATAATTCCATTCAATGGGTGTATATCCTTTACTACCTCCGTTGAAGGGCATCTCTTCAATAAAACGTACACTTACATTGTCTTTCAAAGTAAGCTCAGACATTGGCAGGATATCTTCCAAATTGTGCTCTTGCATTACAACTGCATTGATTTTGGTTTTAATTCCTGCTTCAAGAAGTGCGTGATAGTAGCGCATAACCTGATCAAACTCATCTCTTCGAGTAATTGCTTTAAACCGATCCTTATCAAGGCAATCTAAACTCAGGTTTACAGCATGAATGCCCATGTGTTTGAGTTCGTTGATCTGACTTAAAGGACCTGTGCCATTGGTAGTGATGCTCAGCTTGTTAATTCCATCAATTTCAGTTACTGCCCTCATAAAAGGAACAAGGTCTTTTCTTACAAAAGGCTCTCCTCCAGTGATTCGGACTTTTGAAACACCCAAGTTGGCCAGAATTGAAATCAGCCTCTCCATTTCTTCATAACTGAGAATCTGAGATTTCTTACTAAAGTTCAGTCCTTCTTCAGGCATACAATAGAAGCACCTAAGGTTGCAACGGTCAGTTACCGCCAATCTCAAATAATTCAGTTGTCTACCGTGGTTATCGAAAAGCAAATTGAATGTATATTCGTTATCAATTCAAATATACTGGCAAAGCAGACATAATGTTAGACATTCTTCCAAGAATAAGACAGTTAGTAGCTGAAAACAAAGAATTAGCGATAGCAACGGTAATAAAAACCTGGAGGAGCTCTCCCAGACAACCAGGAGCTTGTTTAATTGTAACAGCCGATGGTACTATGGTAGGTTCGGTAAGTGGGGGCTGTGTTGAAAATGCTGTGGTAGCGAAAGCTCAGAAGGCGTTGAAGAATGGTGCATATGAACTGGCAAAGTTTGGGGTTGCTAATGAAGATGCATGGGAGGTAGGTTTAAGTTGTGGGGGAGAAATTTGGGTTAACATTTCTCCTTTTTTTAGTACCGATATCTGGAATACTCTTAATGAGAAACTGCTTACTGACAAAGGTGTATCTGTTTTGACTAATCTGTCAAATTTCAGCCATACGCTAGTTGATTCTAATGGAGGTGTTATTACCGGAGCTAGATTGACTGGCTCATTGCTCAAAGAAGTTTCAAGAACTTATTCAATAAGAACGAATACTCTGTTCAATGATGATGGCGAGGATTACTTCATTCAAAACTTTCCTCCCAGAAAAAAAATGCTCTTGATAGGTTCTGCCCACATAACGGTTGAGTTGACCAGTCTAGCCAAGTTGTATGATTTTGAAACAATAGTCATCGATCCACGTGACACATTTGCTCATAAAACAGACTATATATCCACACCTGATGTCATTCATGTCAATTGGCCTCAGGAAGTTTTAAATAAATACAAATTGGATCAGGATACATATGCTGTTATTCTGTCTCATGATCCGAAAATAGATGATGAGGCATTGAAGATTCTTTTGCCTTCTAATGTAAGGTACATTGGCGCTTTGGGTAGCAGAAAAACACATGCAAAAAGGATAGATAGATTAAAGGGCCTTGGCTTTGACGATGAAATTATCTCTAGAGTTAATGGCCCCATTGGGTTGGACATTGGGGCTATGTCTGCCAATGAAATCGCTCTGAGTATTATGGCTGAAGTGATAAAAGCAAAGAATACTACTTCGGAGTATCTGAAGTGAAATTTTGACGTGCATTTTTGAAGTCGTCAGTAATCCACCCGAGCTTACCTTCAGTGTTTTGAATTAACCAGAAATCCTTATCTCTTCCTAAGATACTAAGTCTCTCATCAGTATCTACAAAGGCATAAGTTGAATGCATGTCAGGCTTTTTCAACAAATGGCCATCTTGCTCTGCATATAAGATTTCAATAGGTAGATAAAGCGATGTAATAATATTTCTGTTTACATAGCCAATGTTACCATCAGGTAGCTCAACCTTGTACTGATTATGGTTAATACCTATTATTTTTGCAATCTGATTTTTATTAAGCCTAATGGACTGCTTTCCATTTGAGTTAATACTCATTCGCGATGCACGATTAACTCTTACTAGCTCTCCCAGATACTCTAAATCATCGCTAACGATTTTTAACTTTGAACCCTGTGCCTTAAGGTGCGTGATTGGATTGGTAGCTCCATTTTGATAGATGCCAAAGTGTAGATGTGGGGGAGTTGTTCGGGCATTCCCTGTATTGCCAACTGTACCTAGTGTATCTCCAATATTGACTCTTTCTCCCTTTTCTACCATTATTTCGTTCATATGGGCAAAGTATAAGCTTTGTGACCGTTTTGAGTCCCTGAGCCAAACTACTTTGCCACCAATTCCACGCTCTCCCGCAAAACGGATATACCCTGTTACAGGAGCAATAATTGGCGTACCTCTTTTAGCAAAAATATCTACACCTTCATGCTTTCTTTTACCACCATCACGGTCGGCACCCCAGAAACTACCTATGGCACTGGCGGTTTTACCTGCAACTGGAAATGTAAGTGTAGGTACATTTTCTATAGTGATTTTAAATTGCCCTCCTCTAAGTAATTCTGGTTGAAACCTTAGGACATAATCAGCATCTCTTCTTGGCTCAAAACCTAAGAGCAGCTCTTTAATATTGGCCGAGGCTACATGCCTGAACTTACCGGGACTGTCAATTCTGAAAAGGTCAACAAACGTTTTGAGCGATTCAACACTAAGTTTAGCAACCGTAACTTGTACTTTTTGTCCTCTCTTTGCCTGGAATCTGTATCCAATAGCTGTTGCCTCTTTTTCGTCTGCATAAACCACTTCTTCATAAGAGGGAGAGATATTTATTGGTGACTCCAGTGACTTTTGAGCCTTCTCAACCCAATCTATACCGAGTGCTGTGTTAAGTAAATCGGCTTGTTTGAGAGAATGTTGATATGCTTCATGATCATTTCGTGGCTTAAAAGCCGAGGGTACTTTTTCTTCCTGGCAGCTGGTAAACAATATTGTGATAACTACTAAGAAAGTGGTAATGTGTAAGCGCGACATTTTGTAGTGTTGATATTCAGACCTTCTGATAACTAACTCAGAAACAATGAGTCAGGTTTCATTTTATTGAGTATCAACGAAGTATTACAGGAAGTTATTCCAATTTGACTAAAGAATGTCTTTACCTATTTATCATAAGCACCATTCAACCATAACCAAAAACGCTTGAGAGGATTCTTAGCAGTTGGTTTCTGGCTTTGAACAACATTGCCTTGTAAGCTAACATTGACTTTTGCTGTGTCAGCTACCTCGGCTTTCTTCTTTTTCTTTTTTGGAGTAACAGGAGTGAACTTGGCTTTTACGTTTTCTTCGTAGTGTTTCTTTTTCAGTTCTTTTAATCGTTGCTCTTCTTCGATTCTCTTTTTCTTGGCTAATCTTTCAGCTTTTTGACGCTCTGCAATAGCAGAATTGCCTCTATTTCGATTAGGCTTGCGGTCGTCCCTTTTTCGGTTTTGCTTTCTGTCTCGAGGCCTTTTTTCCTCTCTTTCTGGCGTTGTTTCCTTTTCCTTAATAACAGGCTCAGGAAGGTCTATTTTACCAACTACCTTCAAACCTTCTAATTGAGGTTTTTCAACTTTGAATGTTTCGAGATCTTCGGTTTGAGCCTGAAACTCATCCTCTAAAGTAATTACCTGTGGTCTTAACGATTCCACAAATTCAGGTACTTTCTTATTGTCTTTTGATTCTTTATTTTCTTTGGATGGTTCTTCTTGTGTGGTATCGGGTTCCTCAACTATTGGAGTTTTTTCTGCGGCTTCTTCCTTTGGACTAAAATAATCTTCAATAAAATGTAGTTCTTCCTCCGTTAACTTAATGTTTGGATGATTATTAACTTCTCTGAAATGCTCTTTCAGAAGGATTACTATTTGTTCGGAAGAGACTTCGAGTTGTCTTGACAGTTGTCCAAGTCGCATGCTTTAAAAAGATTAAGCTGCGAATATAATGAACTCACAATCAAGAAGTCAATAAAAGAAATGAGAGAAGAAAAAGAGGCTGTACCAAAAGTCAAAAAATATGGTCATTCCCGAGAAATAGAGAATCTCAATATAGGTTGTGTACTTGATTAGAGAGATTCCCGCCCTTGCGGGAATGACAAAACAACCTTTTGGTACAGCCTTTTCAATATGTATTTACTTCTTTGGAAAAGAGGCGTCAGCCATGATTTCCTTCATCTGATCGGTATGCCTTTTAGTATGACCTGCCATAAAGAGAATTGCCTGATATGAGTCAATAGTTCCAAAAGGAAGCTGCCCATAATGATTTCTAAGGTCTTCTCCAGTAGACTTAGCAAACTTAACGTGTGCATCCCTCAGTGATTTAAACTCTTTAATTACCTCTTTCACAGAACCTTGCTTGTTTTGAGGCTCAAATGGAGCAAAGGTTTTTACTTTTTGTTCTCTACTTTCTATGATTCCCATCAATTGCTCATCAGTCATTTTAACTTCAGATCTTTTTGATGGATCAGCAGCAGTTTTTAAAGCACCATCAACAAAATTCTCCCAAAGTGTTTTTTCTGAAATGGTGATGTGTCGTAGGCATTCAGCGACAGACCAACTTTCTGCACTTGGTTTGAAGTTTAATTGCTCTTCAGATAGCCCTTTCAGGGTTTTGAGCATTTCATTCTTCGTTTCATTTAGATATTTAGTAGCAAACTTCCTTTCTTCTTTAGAAAGGTTGTTTTGCGCCTGTGCCGAAATACTGAATAACAGCATTAGGGACATCAGTGTAATTGATAATCTTTTCATGGTTTAAAGTTTATGAGTTGAAAAATCGGTTTTGATTAATGTTAATTTTATTAAGTTTCACTTCAATTACGAATGTGAGTTTAAAAAGGAGACAAAAAGATAAAAAAATATGCACTGGTCTGAAATAATGGGTCACCTGGGAGCTGCTTTAAGCAGTATCACTTTTATGCCCCAAGTAGCAAAAGCCTGGAAAAGTAAAAGTGTTGGTGATCTTAGTATGTCAATGTTATTAATTGTTATCAGTAGCACAGTAGTGTGGCTTGCTTATGCATTTCACCTTAACTTGTTACCTGTGATCATTGCCAACTCGATCATATTTATCTTAAGTGCGCTCTTAATTTATTTCAAACTAACATTTAAAGAACCTAAACCTTGAGTGTGTTATATGGAGGTCTTGCCATAGGAGGGGTATTGATGTTGCTAACCATTATAAAGCAACGTAAAAGAAACAGACCGATTGAAATACCACCAGGTTGGCACGTGATCCTGAATACCAAAGTGAGGTTTTATCGTGAGTTAGCAGCTGCTGGTCAGGCAAAATTTTTGGATCAGGTGGCTCGATTTCTTGATACCGTTACAATCACTGGAGTTGCTGTTGAAGTTACTATAGAGGATAGGTTGTTGGTGGCTTCCAGCGCTGTTATTCCTCTATTCGGGTTTGATGGATGGGAGTATACCTATCTTAATGAAGTTATTTTATACCCATCGGCATTCGACAGGAATTTTAACTTTCATGACCCTCAGGAACTGATTATTGGTATGGTGGGATCAGGACCAATGGAGGGCAAAATGATTCTGTCAAAACCTTCATTGCATCATGGATATGATAATACCAGCGACAAGCAAAATGTGGGAATTCATGAATTCATTCACTTATATGATAAAGAAGATGGAGCCATTGATGGTTTACCATTGGCTTTTATGGACAATAGGTCTCTTGAACCATGGATTGACCTTGTTAGAAAGAAAATGGATGAGATCCATGCTGATAAATCTGAAATAAGAGATTATGGAGGGCTTAATACAAAAGAATTCTTCACTGTGGCTAGTGAATACTTCTTTGAAAGGCCTCATCTGTTAAATAAAAACCATCCAAAGCTCTACCAGATGCTTTCTGAGGTGTTTAATCAGGACATGGTTGCTCACCTTGAAATCAATGAACAAAAGCCAAGGCCACTAGGTAGAAATAGTCCGTGCCCATGCGGAAGCGGATTGAAGTATAAGAAGTGCTGTCTGTAACTAAAACCATTTATCGAAGTATTTTGTCAGTTATCGAAAAGTTTTGTCAGTTATCGTTGAAATCTGACCATTAATCGAAACTATCTCTCACACGAAGTTTGATTTAATTCTTTTGTAATTCTTAATCTGAGAATTGCAGACAAAACCATACATAAAAATTGACACTAGAGGAGTTCTTCACGAGAAGTATCGTGTATCAAATTACCTAGCCAACTCTTCTGCTTTGATGGTTGGAGAAACGCTAAAGGACCAAAACCTAGCACGTTGCATTAAAGAATTCGAGAAAACAGAAGGTTATTTATCTTCTGGATTCAAATATCTGGATAATGTGATACTATCGATAAAAGTTGAACCTTCGACTGATTTATACCATATTACTTTCTCAACAATCAATAACAACATATTGAAGAAGAAGTATACTACAGATAAGTATAAGCTTCTTGTGGAAGCGGCCAATGATGTGATCTATGAGATTGATCTTCAAGGGCGTTTCACCTATGCAAATCCCAGAGCATCTGAAGTTTCTGGCTACTCATTGGAAGAGTGTCTGGGGATGTTTTATCTGGAGCTGGTTAGAGAAGACTGGAGGCCAAGACTAGTCGACTTCTATTTAAATCAAATCAATAGATCTATTAAGTCCACTTATCTGGAGTTTCCAATAATTACAAAGGAAGGAAAGGAAGTTTGGATTGGTCAGAATGCTCAATTGTTAGAAGATGAAGTCGGTGTTACTGGAGTAATGGCTATTGCACGTGACATCACCCAAAAGCATATCACCCAAAGAGCACTTGAGCAATCTGAAGAGAAATACAGGGGGATTATTCAGAATCTTCAGTATGGACTTATGGAAGTGGATCTTGATGAACGGGTATTATATGCTAATGAAGCATTGTGCATTATGACTGGATATACACAAGAAGAGCTTGTCGGTGAGGTAGCTTCTGAAATCCTTGGAGATCAGGAAACCAAGGAAGTCCTTGAAAAGGAGCATAATAAGAGAGATGGCGGTATTGCATCTGTTTACCAGATTAAATTAAGACATAAAAATGGTTCTCCAATATGGGCTCTCATTTCTGGGGCACCAATGTACGATATCGATGGTAATAGAGTTGGGTCTATTGGTATTCATATGGACATCACTGAAAAGCAAAAAGACGAGGACGCACTTAGAGAAGCAAGAAACCTGTTGGCAGCACAAAACGAGGAACTTACAAATAATCAGAAATATCTTGGCGCTATAAATGGGTTTGTTACTAAACTTTTAGATGATGAGACTTTGGATGAAATCTCATGGGAGATTGCTGAGAATGTAATTGACGAGTTTGGCTTTGAGGATTGCGTAATTTACGTACTAAACGAAAGTACCGAAAAGCTAGAACAACTAGCTGCCTATGGTGCAAAACTATCAAAGGGTAGAGAAATAGCAAATGTACTTGAAATAGAAATAGGAGAAGGGATAGTAGGGACGGTGGCTCAAACGGGAGTTGCAGAAATAATAAGTGATACTTCTAAAGACAGTCGTTACATAGTTGATGATATAATAAGGTACTCTGAAATTGCTGTTCCTATAATTGCAGACGGAAAAGTGATTGGTGTAATCGATTCTGAACATAGTGAGAAGAATTATTTCACCAGGGCTCATCTAGATACACTCATCACAATCGCCAACCTGGCCGCCAATCGCCTGAAAAATGCCATTTCTTTGCAAAAACAACGTGAGGCAGAGAGTGAATTAAGGGATAGTGAAGAAAAATTAAGGAAGATTATTGAATCTTCAATTGATGGAGTGATTTCCATTAATGCCGAAGGTTTTATCACCGAATGGAATAAACAAGCAGAAGTGATTTTTGGATTCATGGCTGAAGAGGTGGTTGGACTAGCGCTCACTGAAACAATTATTCCTGAGAACTTCAGAGCAGCTCATGATAGAGGTATGAAGCATTATTTGAAAACAGGAGAAGGGCCTGTTTTGAATCAGAAAATTGAAATTTCTGCATTGCGAAGAGATGGAACTGAGTTCCCGATAGAATTAGCAATTATTCCTGTAAAAACTAAAGGAGTTCAGACTTTTACAGCATTCGTCAGTGATATAACTGTTCAAAAGAAAGTGCAGTCGGAAATGGAGAAGGCACTAAATAAAGAAAGGGAATTGAATGAGCTCAAATCAAGATTTGTGGCCATGACTTCTCACGAGTTCAGAACGCCATTAACAACAATCAAACAGAATACTGACTTAATAAGTTATAAGCTGGAAACAATTGCTTCTGAAGAATTTTCATCCTTTGCCACTTATTTTCAACGAATAGAATCTGAATTAGGAAGAGTAACTAGCTTAATGAATGATATTCTAATGCTGGGAAGAATAGAATCTGGTAAGATTGAGGTTAAGAAAAAGAAAGGTGATTTTGCTGAATTCTGTGAACGAATAGTCGAAAAGCATAGCAATAATTTAGATTCTCGGAGTATATCCTTTAAACTATCAGGTGTGCCTCAGCCCGTTTCATTTGATCAACAGCTTTTTGAGCATGTGGTTTCTAACCTACTGTCAAATGCCCTGAAGTACTCTCATGGAAAAAAAGAGCCAGAAGTTACATTAGCTTTTAATGAATTAGAAAGGGTCAAACTTCATGTAAAAGATTATGGTATCGGGATTCCAAAAAAGGATCAGAAAGGACTTTTTCAATCATTTTACAGAGCAACGAATGTTAAGAATATCCAAGGTACAGGATTAGGCCTTTCCATTGTCAAAGAGTTTACGGAGATGCATGGAGGCAAGGTTTCAGTAGAAAGCGATACCGAAAATGGAACAGAGTTCATAGTTGAAGTTCCTTATAAATAGTGTAACCTCTCCCATATTTTATTGCTTATCCTTATATTAACCTAAAATAGGATTTTATGAGTCAATTAAAGGTGTTGGTTGTTGAAGACGACCCAATGATAGCAGACAGTGTGAAGGATATACTTGGGCTTCTTAACCATAAAGTAGTGGGAGTGGCCGAAGATGCCGAAAGTGCAATAAATCTTTGTAATGAACATGCTCCGGAAATAGCTCTTCTGGATATTCAAATTGGCGGAGATATTGATGGAGTAGACTTGGCCGAATTGATCAACGATCAGTTCGACATCCCATTCATATTTACAACTGCCTTCGCAGATAATGCTACGGTTTCCAGAGCAAAAGAAAGAGGACCTTTTGGCTATTTGGTAAAACCTTATGGAGTAAAAGATATTAATGCTGCCATAGAGGTAGCCATGTCTGCATTTGGCAGACTAAAATCCGCTCAGGAAAAACAAGGTATATCCAAGGTTGTTGATAATAGTCTTTTCCTTAAAGTGGACTCCAAGCTAATTAAAATTAAAATTGATGATTTGCTCTATATAGAAGCCAAAGGAGATTACGCTTTGTTCAAGACTAAAGAAAAAGGCTATATAGTTCATTCAACCATGAAACGTGTTCAGGAAAGACTGAATGAGTACAATTTTGCCAAGGTTCATAGGTCTTATGTGGTTAATCTTTCAAAGATCATAGATATAGAGGAGTCCAATTTGCTAATCGATAATAAGATAATTCCAATTTCAAGAGCAAATAAAGATGCATTAATAAAGCGCTTGAACCTTTTATAAGTACTTTATTCTGTTTGTTTGGATAAAATTGGAGATTAACAGAACAATCCCAATTCATCTGACTACCTTTGTGGCTCACGTAAAAAATCCCCTTGAGTCATTTTAGTCAATTAGGACTTTCACAGTCCACCTGTGCAGTCCTCGAAGAGCTCGGTTTTGAGCAGCCAACACCCATTCAGCAAAAAGCAATTCCTATGCTATTGGAGAATAATCCAACTGACTTTATAGGTTTGGCGCAAACCGGAACAGGTAAAACAGCGGCATTTGGCTTGCCACTTGTCGATACTATCGATGAGAAAAACCCTGTTACCCAAGCCTTAGTTATGGCGCCTACACGTGAGTTGAGTCAACAAACAGCCCAACAATTGGTCAATTTCTCTAAAAGTAGAAAAGGCTTGAATGTAGAGGTAGTTTATGGCGGAGCAGATATATCCAGGCAAATAAAGGCATTGAAGCGTCCTACTCAAATTGTAGTTGCTACACCAGGCAGACTCCTTGACTTGATAAAAAGAAAAGCGGTGAGCCTTAAGAATGTTAGGTATGTGGTACTAGATGAAGCCGATGAGATGCTTAATATGGGGTTCAAGGATGATATCGATGAAATCCTCTCACATACTCTTGAAGATAGAGTGACGTGGTTGTTCTCAGCTACAATGCCAAAAGAGATCAGAAGATTGGTTGATACCTACATGAAAGCTCCTTTGGAAGTTTCTGTGAATACTGAACAGAAAAGCAATAAAGATATTTCTCATCAGTATGTTGTTACCAAAACGACACACAAGCTTTTGGCAATAAAAAGGTTTTTGGATATACAACCGGATATGAAGGGGATCATGTTTTGTCGAACAAAGATGGATACCCAGGAGATTGCTGATGAACTTTCTAAGCTTGGTTATGCTGTAGAAGCTTTGCATGGAGATTTATCTCAAAGACAGCGGGATACTGTAATGAAGAGGTTTAAAAGTAGGTCAATGCAATTACTGATTGCCACGGACGTTGCTGCAAGAGGTATTGACGTAAATGACCTTAGTCATGTTTTTCATCATAAACTTCCCGATCAGCTAGAGAGTTATACCCACAGAAGTGGAAGAACTGGTAGGGCTGGTAACAAAGGAATTTCTATGGCTTTTATCAATCCAAGAGAAGATAGGAGGATAAAGGAAATAGAAAGGCGTGTGAATGTTAAGTTCGAAAAGATAACTGTACCATCGGTTGAAGAACTGAAGGTGAGCAGAATTAATAACTGGGCAAGCTTAATACTGAATACAAAGGTTGATGAGCAATCGGAATCTATCCTGAATAGTCTTCATGGACAGTTTGCTGATTTAACCAAAGAAGATCTTTTGAAGCGTCTAATCACTACGCAACTTGATCATTTAATGATTCAGGAGGATGAAGAAATAGATTTGAACGAAGGCGATGGAAGAGGAAGGAAAGATAAAAGAGAGTCTTCGAGTTCTTCAAGAACCAAAGATGGCAACAACAGGTATTTCATTAATGTTGGGTTGATGGATGGTGTAACAGATGCTGATTTAAAACATTTCCTTTCAGATGTTACTGGTATTGGTCGTAAACATTTCTCTGATCTCTCCATTCAAAAAAATTGCAGCTTTTTTAACATTGAATCCAAACATGATGACGACTTGAGCAAACACTTTGAGTATATTGAGGTCGAAGGCCGTCCAATTCGTGTAAATAGAGATGAAGAAGGCAGACCATCAAAAAGAAAGGCTCATTATAAAGGCAATACAAGAAGTCGTGGGGGAAGTAGGTCAAACCATTCTGCGAATCCTGCTACCCGTAGAAATAGGGGTAGGAGGCGATGAAATGAGAAAACCAACTAGCTATTAGACTCTTTATTACTAACATTTTATTTGCAGTGTTATTAATATCAGGGATTGGTAGCCTCTTAACCATAACTTGCTATCAAACATCCTAAATTTAAGAAGGCCCAAGGGTCTGATTTTTCGTGTACAGTCAAAAAACGTGTGAACGAATATTTTACTGATAAGCAAATCAGTAAAAAGGCCAATTTCAGTATGGTTTTAAAAACCATATTAATGCTTTCCTTGTTCATCATTCCTCTTGTGATTATTAACATAGGGGTTATTCAACATATCGGCTTACTTTTTTTACTCTACATGGCTAGTGGCTTTGGTATGGCAGGCATTGGCATGGGAGTTATGCATGATGCTATTCATGGTTCGTACTCAAAAAACAGATCAGTCAACAAGTTTTTAGGTTACTCTATGAATCTAATAGGAGCTAATGCCGGAGTCTGGAGGATTCAGCACAATATACTCCACCATACTTATACAAATATTGATGAAGCAGATGACGACATCAATACACCTCCATTTCTAAGGTTCTCTCCTAATAGAAAGTGGATGAGGGCACATCGATATCAGTACATTTATATTTGGTTCTTTTACTCACTTTCAACGATTTCATGGATCACATCTAAGGACTTTATAAGAGTACACAGATATTGGAAAATGGGGTTGGTAGGGTGTAAGAATACTTATAGACTTCAGTTATTGCAGGTTGCAGTGTGGAAAGCGCTTTACTATACTTATGCATTAATTTTGCCAATAATTTTACTCCCCTTTGGTGTTTGGTCAGTAATCCTGGCTTTCCTAAGTATGCATATGGTTACGGGCATCTGCATTAGTGCCGTATTTCAAACCGCACATATTATGCCTGATATGGAGTTTCCACAAATGGATGATGAGGGAAAGATTGAGAAAGATTGGGCAATACATCAGTTAGAAACTACAGCCAATTATGCGCCTCAAAGCAAAGTGTTTTCTTGGTTGATTGGAGGGCTCAATTATCAAGTAGAACACCATTTATTTCCTAATATTTGTCATATACACTATAAGAGTTTATCTAAAATAGTTAAAGAAACAGCTAGAGAATTTAATGTTCCTTACTACTCTCACAATACATTTTTAAATGCTCTTACTCAGCATACTAAAACCTTACAAAATTTAGGTAATCCGGGCTGCAATATGGTTTAGGTTCGTCAAACAATACTCTAATTGACCTTATCAACTAAGGCTGTATTAATTCAGCACGTTTTGCTTTTTTCCAGATAACTGTTTGTTTGCCAGAGAAATACTGAAACCAACCTAGTATCACACAGATATTCATAAATGTGAAGTAGTAAGGAACGTGCAAATACTTGTTTTTGGTTTTCATTTCTCTTATGGAATAACCGACAAAAGCCAGTAAATAGAATATGAGTTGAGTTCTCAAAGCCAAATCATAAAACCAACCCATTGGGGCTAAAAGCGGTGCAGTAAGAAGGACCGCTATTAGAGCCAATGGCACAAGGGTCCACCTTAAAGCTCGGTGTGAAACATATTGAAAAGTCAACTTTCCATGCCTTAAAAAATTTAACAATGGAAGTAACTTAATCACGGCCTGAATTCCTCCTGCACTGATACGTACTTTTCGTTTCTTCTCTTCAAAAACACTTTCAGAGGCAGTTTCCTGTGCAAGAGCTCTTGGTTCATAGGCTACTTTATATCCTTTCGAAGCCAACTCCATTGACATTACAAAATCCTCGATTATGGTGTCAGGAGCTATTGATCTATAGAGGTGAGTTCTAATAGCAATTAGCTCACCGGCCGAACCTACCAGGGTATTCCATTCAGCATCTTTTTGCTTTAAGAATGATTCGTACTTCCAGTATAAGCCTTCGCCTGAGCTGCTTGCATTTTCCAGACCAGACTGCAATATGGTTTTCTCTCCTGAAACCCCACCAACCATATTGTTTTGAAAATGGGCTACCAGTTTTTTTAATCCATCTTCATTGATCATTACATTGGCATCTGAGAAAATTGTAATTGGTGATTCAATTTTAGGCATTATGCGATTAATAGCTCCAATCTTACCTGCTCTCTGTGATTTGTAAGAAAGGTTAACCTGTGGGTGATTTTCAATTAATTCGTTTGTTTGGTCAGTTGAACCATCGGTGACGAAAAGAATATTCAATTTATTTTCTGGGTAGTCTAATGAAACTGAGTTCTTGATTTTTTCTTTTATGATTTCTTCCTCATTGTAAGCTGCAATTACCAATGTTACTGCTGGTAAGTCTTCATCCTTAAGCCTAGGTAGCTGTGCCTTTTTTTCTTTCAGTTTGGATAGAAAAGTAATTAATATTCCATAGCCGAGATAATGGTAGATGATGATTGTTGTGGATATCCAGAAAAGTAGTTTCATAGCTTGACATTGTTTAGTTTATGAATAAAACTAAGTTAGTTCACGCATGCTCTACTATAGGTTTTAATCGATGAGTGACAAGTATTGGCAGATAAAGGGTAGAAGTTACTCAGATGAGCTGTAAGTGTGTTTTGCGTGATATTAATCCATGATAGAAAGCTTTTGTAAAGGCTTTCAAGTGTTTGGTTTCTCTCTTGATCAGGTGTAAGATTACATTCTTGGGAGTGCTTATGAATACAAAAAACAGTAGAAAAACTAACCAGGTGGACTTCTTTGCTTTGCGCATAAAGTGAATGCGGTTTCGATTTTGATAGTATACTTTTAATGGACTGTTTTTACCGGTGCTAACGGACTCCTTATGGAGCACAGAAACAGAAGTAAGTACTTTAAGTTCATACCCACAGGACTTAATTATTCTAGACCAGTCGAGCTCTTCATAATATAAGAAGTACTCTTCGGGCATATACCCACAATGATCTACGACTCTTTTGGGAATCATAACTGCCGCACCATGAAAATATGGTGTCACTTTCAATTCAAAGCTTTCACTTTTCTTAATCAATTTGTTGCGACCTGTAAGGCTATTAACCTCTGTAAACCCAGCGAACTGAACTTCCTTATTGGAATGATACTTTAAAACAGGACTAACAGCACCTATTTGATCGTCTTTTAGGACAGCAATCAATGACTCTATAACACCGTTCTCAATTTCCGTGTCGTTATTTAGTAGCAAAACATACTCGCCACTGGAAGCTCTAATCCCAATATTGTTACCTCCAGCGAAACCTGAATTCTCCTTGACATTAATCACTTTTACAGTAGGTAAATGACATTTATATAAGCAACTATCATCATAGGCCTGGCAGTTGTCAACGACAATTGTTTCCAGGTTTGGGTACGATAAACCAGCAATTGAATCCAAAAGCTCACATGTAACTGCAGGCTGTTTATAGTTTACCGTTATGATGCTTACTTTAGGGTACATTACTTTGTTGGTTTTTCTCCTATTACTTGAATCGCATTACCCCATTTTCCTCTATGAAAAATACGGTCCAGATGAATGAACATTTTAGCTATAGGTAAGGTGATTAGCTGAGTGATAACTCCAAGCTTTTTACCTAAATAGGCCAGTTCCCAGGCAAACCTTGAACACCATCCATCAGAGTATGAGGCATGCACTATATTAAACCCTTCCTCTTCGAATCGGCCCTTTAACCCTTTTAAATCATATACTTGTCCAATGTGTTCTTCTTCAAGCCATTCATGATGTTCTTCGAAGTAACGCTCAGGAAAAATGGTTCGCTGATTTACATTAGGGATTTTTACAAGTAGTTTTCCTCCAGGTTTCAACCTTTCAAAGCAAGAATCAAAAGGCATCTTAGAAGGAGCTATATGTTCAAATACATCTACTGTGAATATAAAGTCAAAGCTTTCTTCATTAAGATCGTTTATATTTTTGCAATGAGTAATGACATTATCTATTTCAGAGGCGCCAATTGCTTTATTTAGAGTATTGATTCTTTCCTGATCAATATCCAACGCGTGTAGGTTTGAATAGGGAAGGGCTTTGGATAGGCTGATAGAATACTCTCCGTAACCTGTCCCCAGATCCAGTATTTTAGCATCTTTAGGGAGCTTTACGTAATGTATCAGCTTTTTGAAAATCGTGAATCTTGCATAATTTCCAACATTAGTATAGCCAAATATCTTATTGAAAGCCTTAGCCAGCATTGGACTTCTTTGCATCCTTTCACTAGTGTAAACTTGTGATGTACCAAAAGTTAATTCCATAATTGTAGTTTTAAGTTGGAGAATTGATTCTTTAAAGAATTCGAAACTTCGTGCAATGGCCTGATCGATGTATAACTATACATTTTGTATTGGCCAATAAGTATGGTAATGATAATGCTTGAAGTGGTAGCCAAAGCCGCTCCTAGAACGCCTAATTCTGGAATGAACAGAATATTCATCGAGATGTTGATGATCAAGCTGATCAATAACATCTTTAGGTTGACCTCGGGCTTGCCTATGGCATCAAGCGTTAAACCAAAAACACGCCCCCAGGGTTTGAATATAATTCCAATGCCCAGTATGATGATCAGTTGAGATGATTCAGTGTACTCTCCTGATGATAAGATATTTATGATTTGATTATTAAACATGATTACAACTACTGCAATTGGTATTACCATGACTAATAACCTCAAAATTGAGAGCGCATATTCTTTATTTAGTTCATTGGACTTTCCAGATAGACTACTGGCCGATAATCTGGGATAAATTACTTGAGAAAGTGCGTGCAACGGGAGTTCTGCATAGTTTATAATTTTTGTAGCAAAATGAAATAATGCTACAGATACAGGATCCAACAACAAGGCAATCATCAAAATGTCTGCTTTGTGAAATAGAATGGAAAGTAAATTGGTACCAGCAGAGTACTTTCCAAAACTGATTAGAGACTTGAAGTGCCTTCTTTTGGGCAGAACAAGGGGTATCTTCACTTTCGTTAGAAAGTATGCTAAAGGAAGCACCAATGCCAATAATTGAAGGTTGATAACCTGAATAAGAGAAAGAGATGTAGCATTCAGAGTGGCGTATAGCAGCAAGGAAATGAAGCTTATTAAATACAACAGGTTAGTTATACAGTAAGTTTTAAAGCGATATGTAGCCTGACATAAGGTGCTTATAAACTGAATAACAGCTAATACTATGAGTGATTTCCAGGCATGGGGAAGTAAACCTGATAAAAGCTCGGGAGAATACAACCAGGTGTAGACCATAGCCATCGATCCCAAGAGAAATGTAAACCCAAAATTTAATAAAATGCCTGATGAAACAATTGAAGTGTCTTCAGGGTTATTGATAATTAGTCTTGTAAGTCCGTTTTGAACTATTCCTTGCCTTAAAGAATCACCTATTGAAACAACTGTAATATAGAGTGCCCATACACCAAAGGAGTCTTGAGGTATTTTGTTAACCAATATCAGAAACAGCAAGAAATTAGCTAAAAGAAAGCCTAATTGCCCGCCAAACGCCCATATAGAGTGTTTAACATATTCGCTATTCTTAAGTTTCGTAAGCATTATTGTGCGATTTTATAGTAAGCCTGAATTGTTTCAGTTGCTATTTGATCCCAGGTGAATTGATTTTTTACCTTTAGCCTGCCATTCTTACCCATCTGAACAGCCTCCCAGGGGTTCTCGAGTACATATTTCATCGCGTCAATAAATTCCTGAGACTGATTTGGGTTACATAGAATGCCATTATGTTTGTGTTCCACTGTTTCTCTGATCGCAGGTATGTCTGAGGCAATTACAGGTATAGAATGAGAGTTGGCTTCTAAAAGCACAATCCCCTGAGTTTCATACTGACTAGGCAAAATGAGCGCCTGGTAATTAGGAAGTATCTCATGAACCTGGGCATTAGAATAAGCTCCCAGTAGCCTAACACATTGATGCAGATCATATTGGTTGATTGACTGCTGAATCTCGTTGTACATAGGACCAGTACCAACAATATCTAAATAGACCCTTGTAGAATTATGTGCAATTTGTTCGACAATAGAACTAATACCTTTTACTGGATGAAGACGGCCCACAAACAGAAATCTCTTGGATTTTGAATAGTTGAAATCATTCAGTTTTTTATGCAAGCTCACACCGTTTGAGATTACCTTAAATTCTCCATTAACTCGAAGTTCATTCACTTGCTTTTGTAATGATTTACTTACTGATATGTTTAGTCTGGAAGATGTTAGCAGGCGTTTTTCAAACATTTTTGTGAAGAATGTATGAAGAGTTCCATTCATATTTGACCAGTGTTTATGCTTGTTTTCCAGGTCTATTAAGCCATGAACTGTGCTTACTAGTTTATGGCCGATTCCTTTGATTAAGAAAAGTAAGTACCCGCTTCTCCCTTGGGCATGGACAATGTTGTATTGGGTATGGTGCTGTGTTACCCACTTTTTTACAGCCAAATTGAAGGAAAGCTCCTCTGCAAGAAAACTAATTGGCTTTATATATCTTCCGGGAAAGTAAGGGATATTAACTATAGTTACTCCAGCCTTATTAAATGTACTTTCAAAGCTTCTAAAAGGACCACCGCTAAGAATGGAAACATTATGCCCTTTTTTCTGTAATGCTTTTGCTAAATTCCAGGTATGGGTTTGTATACCTCCCTTGAATTGCCATGGCAAAGTCTTGCAGATCAGAAGTATGTTTAATGTTCTCTGTTTCATGACTTCTTTGTTTTTATTGTGGATGCTTTTCTAGCTGCCTTTATTTCCTTTTTTGAGGCCATAACTCCATAAACAAGTGCCATCACGGTTATTGGAAGTACAATTGGCCAGGGCATTCCTTCTGTGATCATGAGTTTACAAGTAGATGTTCAGTATGTAGAAATGTACTTTTTGATTTCTTCATCAATGTCAGCGCTTTAAATGTGCCAAACAGAAGCTTGGGCAACGAACCGATCATTGAATAGAGATTATCGGATATAGATTTAACAGGAAGTATCAGCAAGTAAGAAGCACCTGTACTTATGAATCCAACCAGAGCAACAATACCTATTGAGAAATTGCCTGTAAATGCTGAAAGTAGAATCATGATGCTCAAGGCAAAAGGTCCTAACACACGCGGAGGAAGGGCCAGTTGCATCACTTTATGAAAATGATCCAGATTGCCTTGAGCAAGTGCTTTACTGGCAGGAAATATTGATTTACCGAAATATGAATATTGAGCTTGTAACCAACGGCCACGTTGTTTGGCAAATGCTTGCGAGTTGGATACCTTTTCATCACTGACTATTATATCTTCTGCATACTTTATGAATTCTTTGCCTTTAGTAATTGCCAATTCAAGCTCTTTGTCAAAGCCTCCTATAGCTTTTAGATCAAAGACCAATGACTTGAACAAGTTGTAATCAAATACCATTGCTGAGCCAGAAAGCTTGGAAGAGAAGCCCAAACGATTAGCTCCCTTACAAAGCATGGCTGTGTTAGCAGTTTCAGATAAACCATCCATTAAAGCAATATCGGTTTGAGCATTAGCTGCCATTCTTATACCTTGAATTGCCTTATAGCCACAACTTAAATAGTGGTTGGCTTTATATAGGAAGTTCATCTTAACCACATTATCCGCATCCAGGATTACAACTCCATCATAGTTATCCTGAAACTCGCTCATCGCAGCTTGCAATGATTTTACCTTAGTGCTTTTATTGAAAGAAACTTTGAGTACATGAGCGCCTAAAGCTTTTAATTTCTTATTGGTTTCCGGTTTGAGTCCATCGCTTATCACCACATAATCGAACATTGACTTTGGGTAGCTGTACTTTAGCCCCAAGTTCTTAGATGTACTCTTGATAATTACATTGTCTTCTTTATAGGCAGGAACCAAGACGAGAATTTTCCTTTTGACACTATCAAATTCACAAATTTGAGGAGTGCCACTTTTGGAGGCTAGTGCCAGCATTAACTGATATAGTCCGCTAAGCGTTAGGTAAAGCGTAAAAGCGAATGTGATAATTAGGGTTACTGTTGCCATAACTTTAATGTTTTGATAAGCTAAAGCTATGCTTTGGAAAGCTCTGAAAACCTATGAACCGATGAGTTGCAAAGTTTTTAAGGTGATTGGTGCTTTTTTTCAGATATAGGTCTAAAAGGCGGATTTAGCCTTTATCTGTAGTAGTAATAGTAGAGCGGGTCAATAGAAATACGAAAGGAATCATCATGTTAACAATGGGGCCAGTGGGCATTTGCCCTAAGACTTGATTGCCATAGCTGGCAAAAATAATTCCGACTATGGCTGCATAAAAAGCCATTGCATAGGACTTTTTCTTATTGTTATCCATTACCGTAATGCGGTGTCCGGCTTTGCCAAGAATGTAAGCCAGAATGATTAAGTGAAGAGTTAGGCCAACAATACCTGTCTCAGCCCATATTTTAACATACCAGCTATCGGTGGCTGTATTAGCCATTAAGGAGTCAGGATTAAATCGAGCTCCCCAAAAACCAGCTGTTCCAACACCTCCGCCAACTGGTTTGTTTGCAAGATATCTCCCGAAGATCTTTTGGTTATCTAGTCGAACACTCAATGATTTGTTGTTGGGATCCAGTGCAGAGCGCATTCTTCTGACCTGTTCAACTCCTTGAAATAAGAACGTGTATTTGAGAATACAGAAAACAATAATTATAGCCCCAAAACCACCTGCTAAAATTTTAAAATTCTTAATTAATATGAGATAGGCAATGCCTCCGGCCAATGGCACCATCAAAGCACCTCTGGTCCCAGAAATAGCAAAACCCAAGAAGAAAAACAGTCCCAGCAGCAAGTACTTAATTTTTGTTGTTTTCTTAAATGGCCCCATGAAAAGAACAGCACAAACTAATGCCATCATGGCTTGAGAGGCACCAAATGCCCCAGCATCTGAGTAGTAGGAAAACACCCTGAGAACTCCGTGGAGTATATGTTCCTCATGATGATTTTCGGCATATAGCCAATGATACTCTGCTGCATCAATACCAAGAACTTGTTGTTTGAAGCCCCAAATTGTTCCCAGAGCAGATAGTATTAAGATTAATGACAAAAACTGCTTTATATCTTTAGTTTTTCTAAACAGTAAAAAAACAAGTGGGATAGTCAGAAATTGATAGAAACCAATACCTCTCATAGCGTAAAACCATGCTACAATACCATTGCCTGACGGGTTAACTATTTGGAAAACTAAATAGAGCATCCAGAGCAACGTAAGTAATATTACATCTTGCTTTAGATGTTTCCATTTTACTTTGATCTGATTATTTAAAAGAACAAATAGCCAACATAAAACCAGTAAGATGTCTATTGATAAACCCCAGGGACCAGCAACATAGCGCGTGAGTCCTGAAGAAAGAAATGCCATAATCAAAGCAGCCCAAACCCCTAACTTAGGTTTTCTCCAGAGCAGGGATAGAAAAAGAAAACCTATAGGAATGGCAAGTAGTAACAAACCTCCAGGTAATCCCAATAACTTAATCAAGGCATATGAAATGCCGATAATTAAGAGAATAGCCAAAATCCCCATACCCGTTTCTATTCGTTCGGATCCTTTTGGAGTAGGAGGTAGAATGTTACTGTAGTTTTTCACATTTTGAAATTAGTGCTAAACTAATCCCTAGCTTAGCATATAAGGCGAGTGAATACTAAGTGTGGTTGTATAGTAGAATTTTAAAGACTATTGGTTTTTTGTTGGGTACTACTCTGTCAGGACTTAATGATTTCTTCTAACTGGAGAGATCTTTCTTTCCATGAGTTTTTCTTAGCAAAGTCGATGCGTTTTTGAGCTTTAAGTCTGCTGTCATACTTGATTGCCTTTTTCACAAGCTCAACAAAATCATTGTTATTTTCGCTTACGCTTACAAATTGAGTAAGCTCGGATAAGTTGGCGAAGTCCGTACTGACAACAGGCTTCCCCATGGCGAGATACTCATTAGCCTTTAAAGGGTAGATAGATTTGGTCAGTTCGCTTTTTATAAAAGGAATAAGGCAAACACTCATCTCACTGATTTTTTCAGGCAACTCTTCTTGTGATAGATTGTCCTGAAAACGAATGTTTAAAGGGAGAGGAGTTAGTTCCGTTTTAATCGGTCCATATAGATCGATGTGATAATTGGGAAGTTCCTCTGCTAGTTTAATAAGTAGTTTAAAATCTATCCTTTTATCAATCGCACCTACGTACCCAATACTTTTGCTCTTATTTTTCTCAATATCTACTGGCTGAAAAATATCTAAATTAACACCATTGGGGACCAGATGGCAATTAGAGTTTAGTTTAGATTTTTCAGATTGAAGGTGTTCACTTGTACATATAATGCCATCAACTTTCTGAGCAAACTTAGCTTCGTGACTTGGTCCATGTTTACTCGCCCAATCTGTTCCTGATATTTCGTCATAGCAGTAGTAAAAACTCTTTTTTACTTTCCATGCTTTTGATGTTATTAGCCCAAATACTGGGTTCAAAGCATTAATTAAAATCGTATTCTGCTTACCAGTTTGTCTTAATATTTTCCGGATTCCTATACGTAAGATAAATCCGTTTAACGCATTTGCCAGTTTTAGAAGTCCATTACTGTTTATCCAGTTTGTTGGTAATACAGGAGGGGAGTTATATATCTCAAGTGTTCCAAAATCAGTTTGGATTTTTCTCCATCTGTTCTTGACTCCAAGAATTCTTTTTTTTGGAGCATGTTTGTTAGTAAACACATCTTTCCATGTATAGTGATAATCAATAAGTATTACACGGTTGAAGCTCGCAAGACGCTTCATAAGCTCCAAAGTTGACTTGATATAAGGTGTATCCCAGGCGGGAAAAGAGTGGCATATAACTGTATTCTTGTTTTCTGTGTTGTTCATATGGTGGAAGGTTTAAATCCCTGGATTAAAAAATGTCTAATTGTTCTGCGCAACCAACTTCGGTACTTCGGCACTTCTCCAATAATGTCTTCCATAATACTGTCTGAAACAGCATTCAAGCACAGAAGTGGTTTTTTACCTACCAATTTGCTATATACTTTGACAGCATGCTTATCTGCGGCAGTCCACTTTCTATTAGCTCTTGCCACTAAAAGATGTATGTCTGCATCTTTGACATCTTGTTCATGATAAGGTTCATGAAGAATGGCGCCTATCTCCTCGAACTCGAACTCAGCGTTTTGACTGTTATTAAGAAGGAAGGTGCTTAAATAGTTATTTAAGTAATTAAGCATTGTTGTTTTTCCTTCTCCATGTTGAGTACTAAGTACAACTATTTTTTGGGGCGTAGAAGAAGAGCGTGCCTTCGCTCTCAATGCTTGTACTAATAAATTGAGAGATTGATTGTTAAGCTGTTGGTAATCAATTCCTTTTTCTTTTGATTTTCTTGGTTGTTTAGCAAATACACCTGCCACTTTCATTTTAGTTTGTACTTGAGCATTTTCTGGTTTCTTTAAGCTGCTATCAGTCAATTCAAGTGCAACGATTAGTGATGTAGGTAATACTATACCAAGAACAAATGCAAGTATGACCATTAACATCCTTTTAGACTTAAGTGGGGTGTTCGGGAAATATGGTGCGTCAATTACTTTAAGATTACTTGACATCTGGCTACTATACTTATGTAATCTCGCTTGATTGTAACTGTGAAGATTTTCTAAATAGGCTTTTTCAGCAACATCTATTTCACGCTCAAGGCGCTTTAACGTAGAACCCAATGGTGAGAATCGGTTGTAGATGCTGTCGTATTCCTGCTGACGGGTTTTCATTACGCCAATTTTAGCAGAAGACTCTTCTTTTGTGATTACCTGATTCAACCAATTGAATAGTATGTCTTTAGTCTCTATTCCATCTGGTGTTTGATTGACCTGAATCAATTGGGCGGCAATATTGGTCATTTCTTGTTTTAGAGAGTCAATGTTCCAGTTTAGGTTTGTTTTTTTGATTACTCTGGAAGGATCTTCTATTGTATCAGAAACAAGTTCTAACTGTGTCAATAATGCAGTTTGTCTGGATATTTCTGATCTGTTCTGAGCAATTTTGCTGTGCAGTGAAGGAATAATAGACTTATCAGATATCTCAGCCTCTAATTTCTCAAGAGCAGAAGTAGATGCTGCTAGTACTTTTAGTTCTTCATGATATTGTTTATCTAACTCTTGTTTGTTACCTGATATGAACCTGGTCTGTTCGTAGTAATTGATAATCTGATTGTTAACCCGAAAGTTCAAGAGTTTGTCTTCTGCATTCTTTAGCTTACCGTCTGATTTTTCTACAGCCTCTTTAAAGAACGTGATAACAGAATCGGTTTGTCCTTCTTTAATGGACTTTTGCTTAGAAATAAATATTTCCGTTAACAACTCCAAAGTGAGTGTGCTTAATAGTGGGTCGATAGAAGAATATTCTATTCTGATCATATCACTTTTACCCTCGCGTGCTACAGTTATAGTTTCTAATTGCTCTACTCCAAAAAATGGATCTTTAGAGTTAACCAATTTGTAAATAGCATTTTCCTTATTGGTATCTCTTAACTGTATTATTTTGAATAGAATGGCCTCTTCACTATCAGTTACTCTTAACTCCAGTGGTAACTCTTTAACAGCTTTTGAGAAATCTTGATAATTGCTTGACTTAAGGTTTAATTCACTTTTGAGATCTTGAGAGATTAAACGTGCCATTAATCTGGCCGAAAGCTCCTTGTTTGTTTCATATGAAGTGGCTAGGTTAATGAGGTTTTCTAGCTCATTATTCGTTTTTGCATAGTCGATACGCCCAATGCTGCTACTTTCAATACTGTATCCTGATATGAGTCCAGTGTTAAGTAGAGTGTGTGTGGCATATTTTTCCTTATCATTTTTAGTTCCAAAGAAAACCAATGATGTTAAAACTATGGCCGTTCCGGTTATGTACCAGAAATAGCGAGAAAGGAGTCTTATAATTTCTAATAACGACATAGCTTTACTTAACTATTGATTGACCTACTAACTCTTTCAAAGTCCTCATGCAATACCAAGCATTGTTTTTAGACTTTTCATATTCAAGTTTGGCTGTATAGCTTGCGTCAACAGCCATTCTATATTGCTCCATAGGAGTTTTGCCTGCCTTGAAATAATTCTCTGTTATTTTCAAGGCTACTTCATTAGCTTCAACTACCTCTGTCTGGAGTTCCATGGCTTTCAAACATGACTTGAGTTCTTTATAGAAACGGATGACTTCCTGCCTAATGAAATCCTTTTGCTCTTGTTTAAGGCCTTCTAACCTCTTTATTTCCAGTTTTTTAATCTTGATTTCATGTTTCCTGGATGATACCTCAGAAAATGGTAGTCTGAGATTCAAACCTAAATTGTATGTGACATTTTGCCTGGTGAGATAAGTAAACCTATTATCAGATCCTCCATCTGTCAATTGATCAGAAACTATCCCATTACCATAGTTTACCCCAGCAGTTAGGGCCAAATGTCTTAGCCATTTCTTTTTAGTGACTTTCATTTCCTCAAGCACCTTCTCCTGACTACTGGATAATCTGTCAATTGCTGCCATATTACCCTGAGCTAGAGTTAAGAGCTCATTCAATGGCTTAATCTTATCCATAGCTAAGCCTATTACCGGAGCATCCTGCGATTTGGCGATTTGTGATAGAAACAACAAGGTTGTCACAGAGACGATTATAATGAACTTGTTAAACCAGTTGTCAGGAAATAAGTAAAAGCTGTTCTGAAAATCGAATGACGACTTCTGCTGTTCTTCATGCTGGTAGTAATTGCTTCTTGAGTAATTGCTAAGTGTTTTCATAGCTGGCTTGTTTTTGTGAACAATCGACCTTTTATTCTAGAAAAACCTGCCGTTAGCTTACCCGAGATTGTTTCAAACGCTCCCTTAAGCATAAATGGTTGTTCTAAGTATTTATAAAAGATCATGCTGCTAAGTAATACCATGGGAATGGCGATTAACAGACTTATCGATAGCTGGAGCAAATAAGGAGATGAGTAACCAATTTTACCGATAAATGAATAAAACAATTCTAAGAGCGCTAAGTGTGTGAGATATATTGTGTAACACATGCCACCTATAATACTTACCCAGGAAAGAGTTAAAACCCTACAGAAAATTTTGCCTTTTAATGCTCCGGAAAACAACCCGATCATGGCTGCCATGAAAACTATTGATTTACCAAGTTCTTCTGTCCAGGTAAACATTAGGGTAACGATTGATAATAATCCTATTAAGTCCCATAGCAGGCTTTTCTTGCTGTACCATTTTGGAGCATTGACATATATGTCTGCCATAAGTAAACCAACAAGAAAATGCTGAAATTGGCCAAGTATCGATGCTTTGTAAGGTAGATATTGCCAGCCTAGTGTATGTTGGTTGATAATAAAGAGCAGGGTAATCAGAATGATTAGTATCCTTCTTAACCTTACATTAGTTTGTCTGAAGTACACCATAGCCAGGAATGGCGCCATTAGGTAATACTGAATTTCTACCTCTAAAGACCAGGCTACTGGATTGATTATAGAGAACTCATTGAATGTAATGTTATGAACGTAGAATATACTTGCCACATAATTACCCAGAATATCAGTCAGAAGAAGCTGCTCTTTGAATAGAAGTACTATGGCAAATACAGTCATCCAGAAAATATATGGCGGTTCTAACCTGGTGAGTCTTTTCACCAAATAGGTTTTATAACTAAATGAGTTTTGTTGTTTGGCAAAAGGAAGACTGAG
The DNA here is from genome assembly GCA_947493005.1 of uncultured Roseivirga sp. GTDB lineage: Bacteria > Bacteroidota > Bacteroidia > Cytophagales > Cyclobacteriaceae > Roseivirga. The sequence continues at coordinate 133,776 of CANLOY010000003.1, read as the reverse complement.
TATAAAACCGCTGAGTGTAAAGAATATTAATACGCCAATAGCTCCACGACTTACTACATAGGATAGCTCCGATTCCCAAGCAGAAAGTGCCTGCATTTCGCTCGAATACCTTTGTAGCCTTTCACTTGCATGAAGTATAATTACCGGCATGATGGCTATGAACCTGATGCCATCAACAAATGGAAGATACCTTTTTCCAGAGGTGTTTCTTCTTAGTGAATGGAAGAAGTTTTTAAAACTATTCATGACCTAAACGTTTTCGTGTTGAAGAGCGGCAAGAGGGGTCTGAATAAGAATTTTAAGGTCTAACCAGAAGTTATGACGTTGTGCATATTCTATGTCTAACTGAATTCTTCTCTCTGGATCAGCATTGTCTTTACCTCTTTCAGTTACCTGCCATAAGCCTGTTAAGCCAGCTGGTGCCAGAAACCTACCTACACTTTTGTCCTTTATCAGTTTTTCAGCTTCGTAAAGTGGGAGAGGTCTGTTGCCAACAAGTGACATGTCTCCAATAAGAATATTGAAGAGCTGTGGAAGTTCATCCATGCTGGTGTTGCGAATAAACTTACCAACCTTAGTTATTCTGGGGTCGTTTTTAAATTTTACGAATGTGTTCTTATCATCCCTTGATTTGAAAAGTTCAAACTCTTCCAGTTTGCTATAGGAGTCATCTCCAACAACGATGTTTTGATGCTCTATGCTGGCAATAATGTCTCTGTTCAACTTAAAATTCTGAAGCGCTGACTGTTCGTCTTTACTATACTGATTCAAGTGTTTCATCTTATCAATCATTTGGTCTGCTCCAGTCCTCATAGATCGAAACTTGTAAAACTTGAATGTGTGGTAGTTTTGACCAACTCTATAGGAATAGTAAAAAACAGGTCCTTTTGATTCTAACCTGATAGCTATAGCTACTATGATCAGCAATGGACTTAGAAGAATAATGAGTATTCCTGATACAAGAATATCGAATAACCTTTTGCTAGTGAGTGTTTTAGTTGAACGTGTCATATGCATAACTTTAGTTTGTTAAAGCTAGCTTTTAGCACATGCTTTTGTGAAGGGATTAGATGAATGAACAAGAATGTACGTTGACTGAAAAAGAATGCATGGTATGTAGATCTACTCTCTAAATAGTTATAAATGTAAAAAGGTGATTCCCGTGTGGAACCACCTTTTTAACCTAACCAAAACACTGTCACTTATAGAAAACCTTGCCGCTCTTCGTTTGAGAAATTGTTTGATGCAGCTTTAATAAAACTGACCTTTAAAGAGCTGAACTATGCTTTAAGGCTACTTCAGTCAACCAGTTAATTAAGCCACTGTTCTTAACCCAGAGAATTGAGCAGACTTATTCAATAATGTTGAAATTCTCACGGTCAATTCTTTTGGATTAAAGGGTTTGCTTAGAGTATCCTTTGCACCATTTTGAAGTGCGTTAATTCTTTGTTCACTTTTATCTTTATCAGTTAAAATGAATAATGATCCACTTTCCCAGTTCAGGTGTAAGTGTAAAGCTTGTAGGTCTGTATATTGAGCATCATTTTCTGAATAGTAATCACATACTACCAAATCGAACCTGGCTCCGTTGACCATTAAAGCAATTGATTCAGAAGGAGTCTCAACTGCTGTTACATCGTATGATTTGCCGAGATAGTTTATTAAAAACATTCTCATCATATAGTTATTCTCAATTATTAATATCTTTTTCATAGCCCTTTATTTTAGATTTCTTATTCAAATCTATGGTGGATGAAATGGAATAAGGAAGTGTTTAGATAAAAGGCTGTGATCCTTCGATGAGTTGTTTGATAGGTCAGTTCAGTTCAAAATCTAAAATAAAGACAACTGATATTTCCTGGTTGTGGCTGGAGTTTTTGTAGGGCCAAAAACCGTCAAGCCTCCATACTCATTTCTTCACTAGTGTTCCTTTTTACTACCTGATGAATATGGTGACAAGTTAAAAGTCATGCTCTAGCTTTTGCGCAATTAGCGAGACTCTTTTTTGGTTTAGACTCACCGGTAAACGCAACCTGAGGCTTATCAGGACTAATTCTCAGTCGATTTCAAGGAGTGACATATTGTAAAGTGCGGGTTCTATAAAAGATTTATATGGCGAGGGGTGGGGTAAGTTCATGTGAACAGTATTCAACACTGATTACACAGTAAAACTTATGAAGAACTTACTATTCATTCTTACACTATTCTTAACGTCAGCTGAAAAAGAGCTGGATTGGAAGTACGACTTTGAATCGGCCAAATCTATTGCAGCTGAGAGCGATAAAACTGTCTTAATTGTTTTTTCAGGGTCTGACTGGTGCAAGCCTTGTATTCAGTTGCACAAGGAATTGTTCGATAGTCAAGCTTTTGCTCAATATGCAAAAGACAACTTGATTCTCGTGAAGGCCGATTTTCCTTACAGAAAGAAAAACAAGCTTTCCAAAGCACAAACCGACCATAACGAAAGGCTAGCAAGCCTTTACAATCCTGAGGGTGAATTTCCCCTGGCAGTCTTTACAGATATATCAGGAAAGGTTAAAGGCAGTTTCAGCTTTGATAAAACAAAGAGTCCTGAGGGTTACATCGACCTTTTTAATCAGTTATTGGAATGAGATACATTTTGATTTTGTTGAGTTTTTTGACCTTCTGCTGTGCCATACGGGCACAGCAGGCTCAAAAGCACCATAAAGTGCTCAAACTCATGGGGTCCAGATTTGAAGTCAGTGCAATTGACCCTGACCCTAAAATTGCCTGGGATGGTATAAACGCAGCGATTGCAGAAATAATCCGAATTGAAAACTTGATTTCATCATGGAATCCTGAATCACAAACCAGCGAGATTAATAGAAAAGCTGGAATAATGCCCGTCAGTGTTGATCAAGAACTATTTGAGTTGATTCAAAGAGCCGTTCAGATTTCAAAAATTACAGACGGAGCCTTTGACATAACATATGCTTCAATGGATAAGGTCTGGAAGTTTGATGGCTCAATGATATCAATGCCAGACAGCAATACGGTTAGACAGGCATCCTCCAGAACAGATTACCGGAAAATTCAATTAGATCCAGGAAGAAGGGAAGTGTTCTTGAAGGAAAAGGGAATGAAGATAGGCTTTGGTGCTATTGGTAAAGGATATGCGGCACAGAAAGCTAAGGAAAAAATGATAGCCCTGGGTATTAAAAATGGAGTAGTAAACGCTGCTGGTGATTTGATTGCCTGGGGAAGAGATATTGATAATAAGAAAATTAAAGTAGGTATTGCCGACCCAGAGCATAAGGATAGAATTCTTTCTTGGTTAACAGTAGATAATGGTGCCGTAGTGACTTCTGGCGACTATGAACGCTTTGTAATGTTCAATGGAGTTCGCTACGCACACATTATCGACCCAAGAACAGGATATCCGACAACAGGAATTAAAAGCGTCTCCATTATCTGCTCAAACCCAGAGCTGGCTGACGCATTGTCTACAAGTGTATTTGTGCTAGGTGTTAAGCAGGGCTTATATCTGATAAACCAGCTTGATGGAGTTGAATGCTTGATTGTGACAGATGAAAACGAATTGATTGGATCAAACCGATTAGAACTCAATAACAAATCATGAGAAAAGGGAAAATTTATAAAGGCATTGCAGCATTTGCCGTGCTGATTGTATTTCAATCTTGTACCAGTGTGAAGGGGTATCAAAAGATGTACCTGAACGACAAGGAAATGGAGCTTAATGCCAGGGCAATAGAGTACTTCTGCATTAATTATCAGTCATACCGTGAAGGTGCCTCTGGTGCAAATGGTGGTAAAGTTGGTGGAGGATGCGGTTGCAATTAAGAGTAATAGTTTTTTTGAGTTTTCTGGTGTTGAGCTTCAATGTCTTGCATGGTCAGGAAAAGAAAAGCGAAACAGATTCCAGCGCTTTCAAGATCAAAAAGCTAGCTGAATCTGATATTAGTATCCTATTCAGTTATTATGGACAAGATGGTAATAACTCTCCTGTAACAGGAGGGATTGGGACAGAGAAACTCACAGATTACACATCCAAGGTGATTGTGAACCTTGCCATTGATGAGAAAAACACCATTTCTCTCGATGGAGGTTTTGATTATTACACATCTGCTTCTACAGATAACATTGACAACTTTGTTTCTTCGGCTTCTAGTAAAGATTTAAGAGTACATGGAAATGTAGGCTATAGTCGTAAGGCGAAGAATAATGTTACCTGGGGAGCAAAGTTCGGTGGATCAGGAGAGTATGACTATACATCGTTGCAGTTTTCTGCATATGTTTCAAAAACTTCTAAGGACGGGAACAGAACGTTTGGACTTTCTACACAGGCTTTTATAGATAGATGGAGCATAATATACCCATCCGAACTTAGAAATCAGCATTGGGTAACAACAGATCAAAGGAGATCATATAGTATCTCTGCCAGTTTTTCAACAGTGATTAACCAACGAATGCAGGCCAGTATCTCTACTGATGTAGTAACCCAATCCGGATTGTTAGGAACTCCATTTCACAGGGTGTATTTCGCAGATCAGGAAGCCGCACGGGTAGAGAGTCTTCCTTTTACAAGACTAAAGGTGCCAGTAGGGGTGAGACTGAACTACTATATGAGTGACCATGTGTTGATAAGGTCATATTATAGGTTTTACTGGGATGACTGGGGTGTTACAGGCCATACAATCTCACTGGAAATACCCATTAAGGTGAACAGATTTTTCTCAGTGTTTCCTTATTATAGGTTTCATACTCAGAGTGCAGCAAACTACTTTAAGCCATATAAAGAGCATACAACACAATTTAAATACTATACTTCAGATTATGACTTAAGTGCCCTGAATAGCCATAATTATGGTGTTGGGTTAAGGTTTTCCCCGGCCAGCGGAATCGGAGGGTTTAAGCTTCCGGGAAAACAAGGACGAGTATTAACGTTTAAGGAGGTTAATCTTAAATATGGACACTACACACGCACACCCAGTTTATCGGCTAACATTATAAGCTTTGGACTGAATTTCAGTTTTTAATTACTCAAACTTTAATATTGATAATGATTTATATGTTAAAATGTTAATATGAAAATATGAAAAGAAATGAATTTTTAAAAAAACTAGGAGGCGGAGCAGCGTTCGCTCTTACAGCCGCATGCCTGGGAGGGTGTGCAACAGAGAATATCTCTCCAGACCAACCCAATAACAATGCTCAAATAGATTTCACATTGGATCTTAATGATTCAAAAAACGCTGGCTTGGCGAATAATGGTGGATATGTGATTGTTAACAATCAGGTGGTAGTGGCTAAAACAACAACGGGTGAATATGTGGCCGCTACAAGAACTTGTTCTCATGAACCCCGAAAGGAAGTAATCCTAAGAAATGGGGAATGGTATTGTACAGCTCATGGAGCCCGCTTCAGAATAGACGGAACCGGATTAAACAGCAATGGGCGTAATGGTCTAACGATCTATAAAACACAGTTAACCGGTAGCATGCTAAGAGTATATGCCTAATGGAAATGCTATGAAGAAGATATTGATATGTTTTTTCCTGATTGCCATATGTACATTTTTCTCATGTGAACAGGTCAATCCAATGGCTAATTCAACAACTGGTTCAGGTGTGCAAGTGGCCGAAGGAAACCCAATGATGGAAGAGAATGAAGACAACAATAATGATTAGACTTCTTACAAGTCTAATAATTGGCGTAGGGTAATTACACCTTAACTGTATTTACCACTGATTTATAGCAGCAAGAGATTTAACTAATAAAAGAAACTCAAATCTATTTATGAAAAAGAGAATTAAAGAATTTAAGAAACACCTAATACTTGCAATGATAATAATTGCTACTGGTTTTATGTCGTGTGATAATCAGAACACCGACACTGCACCTCAGGATCAGACAAATGATGCGGCTCGGACATCGAGACTACGCTTCGTAAGCTCCAGAAATTATGATACTTCCAGTATGGGAGACTGGCAACAGGTTACTACAACACCTGACGCCATTCAAACCTACGTTACCGAAAACTACTCATCTGCGTCAATTGAAGAGGTATGGTTGACAAATACTGGAGAGTATATTGTATTACTGAACAATGATCGGGTACTGGTTTTTAATGCTTCAGAGCAATTCGTTATTGCATTCAATCTGGAAGGTTACGTTGATAGCTTTGATGACGATTTCGAGGAAATAGATTCGGCATCATTACCACAACCCATTCTAGATTATTTATCTACCAACCATGCTGGTGAGCCAGTTGAAGTAGCTGGTCTGAATGCTGGTGATAATGAATACATAGTTGTACTGGAATCTGGAATTGTATTGGTTTTTGACAGGGATGGAAACTTTGTGGAGCAGTTTACTGAGGAAGATTATGATGATGAAGATGACTTTGAAGAAATCGATCCAGCAAGTTTACCACAGCCAATCAAAGATTACATTGCGAGTAATCATGCGGATGCTACAATTGAAGAGGCTGGTTACGATAGCTTCTCCGAGGAATATGGAGTTGTTTTAAGTACTGGACTAGTTTTGATATTCGATAAGGATGGCAATTTCATCGAGTCTTTTAATGAAGATGATTACGAGGATCATTGTGAAGAAGTAGCTGTGGCTGATTTACCCCAAGCGATTAAAGATTATGTCGCTGCCAATTATGCCGGACAACAGATTGTAGAAGCTTGGTTGGATAGTGAAGAAGGAGAGTACTACATAGAGCTTGCTAATGAAATCGTCTTGATATTTGATACTGATGGCAATTTCAAGGAAGAGTACACAGAAGATGATGATGAGGAAGATGGCGATGGTGATTAATTCTTAAGAATTGAATCATAAAAAAAGGTCGTCAAAAGCGGCCTTTTTTTTATGTCCTTTGTCAAACCAATTTAAAACCAAAACCTTAGGCTAAGGTTGGGAGTAAAGTTCAGAAAGAACTTTTTTCGCTCTATAATGGCTATCTCATCGTTTCTGTCAAAATCAATGGAATATGTTCTATTGAATGTATTGTTCCTGTTCAGCAGGTTAATAAAACTAAGCCCTATTTCTCCTCTTATTCTTTGATTTTTAGCTCCCAGTTTGTGCCATACTGATAAATCAACACGGTGATAGTTTGATATCCTTCTTCCATTAGGGGAAGTGTATTCTATGTCATAAAAGGTATCATCATCCTCATCATCAGGGTCTACTTCTTCACCGTCATCGTTTAATAGAGTAAGGTTAGTGACTTGAGTAAATGGCAATCCAGTTTTAAAAATATAACCAAGTGAAAACTCCCAGTTTTTCCAATTATAGGTATTTGAGAGCCTGAACTGGTGACGAATGTTGAATGAAGATGGAAAAGGATCTGTGAAAATAGATTCAAGTTCGACTTCAGAGTCTTGAAAGTTGTAGCTAAACCATGTCTTAAAAGATTTCCACCTTTTTCTAATAGTCAAATCAATGCCAATTAAGCGTTCAAAACCGGGTTCAAAAGCCTGATCATTTTCAAAGCCAAAGCCCTGATTGATTGCTAAAATTCCTTCGATATTCTTGATGTAAAAATCGAGGTCAAATAGCCATGAGTTTGCATTGTATATAGCTCCTAGTGTTACCTGACTATTGAATATTATCGGTACAGTAGAGATTTCTTCTTCGTCATCGTTTAAATCTGCTAAAAGCCAATGTTGTTCTACTGCATTGGATAGTGTAAACTCTGACTCTCTAATCGTACTTAAGTATTGATGATAGATACCGAATGTAGACTTGAGGATAATGTCCTTTGTAGCATTGTAGTTCAATTTGATTTGAGGGCTAAAGAAAGTTTCCCTAAGTGTGCCAACATGGGTCAGCCTACCACTTAAGACAGCTTCAAGTCTGTCAGTGGGTCTATAGTTGTAATCAATAAATACCGCATTAACTAGTCCATTGGATTGTATATCTGTTACTTCATCTTCTTCAAAAAAATCAGATTCAGATATTCTGTTTTCTACTATATAGTGATTCAATTGATAGCCAAACTCCAGAACACTTCTATCATTTTTCCTCCATTTGTTGCTAACTCTTAATTCAAGATTGCTTAGATAATTGCTTCTTTCGGTTTGGTCATCATCATCATTTATTATTAGGTTTCGTAGGTTGTTAAAGGCATAAGACATATCGTAGCTAGAATAGCTCAAACTTGATTTTAAAGAGTAGTCATCGTTAACACGGTACGACCATCCAACATTGGCTCCTAAACTTCTGATATTATGTCTTTGTTGAATATTTAAGCCTGCCTCTTCATCATTTTCATTATAATTGAAGTTGCTGGAGCTTCTTACAAAGCTAGATTCAAAGGATGACCTACCCGAAGCTTCATAGTTCCATTTGAGATTGATATCGGAGAAACTGAGGTCGTTTTCAAAATCATTTTCATCTTCCGTAATCTGAAAAACACCCTGGCTATCACTTATTGTATTTCCAAAAAGCTTTGTCCCATATGAATTGAATGTCCATGTAGGTATGGCATCATTGTAAGACCTTCTAAAAGCTAACATAACTGACCCCATATCCTTTTTGAATGGCACTTTAAAATAGGCATCGGCATGTGTCATATTGATACTTGCTTCAGCCTTGGTTTGGGCATCAATTTCGTTTCTGGAGAAAATGGATATTAAACCAGCCGTTGCACCACCATACCTGACTGGGATGTAATTTTTATAAATATCGAGTGAGCCAACTGATGAAGGGATAAAGCTGGAAATACTTCCAAAATAATGAGCAGTGTGATAAACAGGAATATTGTTCCAGTAAAGCAAAGTGTTGTCTGGAGCACTTCCACGGATGTTTATTCCGGAGGCAGACTCATCGTTCGAAGCCAAGCCTGAAATGATTTGAGCAGAAAGTAGAACATCCCGCTCAGACAAACCTGGAAGGATTTCCATTTTTTGAGGTAAAATCCTGAAGCTATTCGCTTTTGGGTCAGATCCAATTCCCACGTTGATATATTCCTTTACTTCAAAATCGTTTAAATCCATTGGTTCCGGACGAAGTGCGACTTTGAAAAGTGTTTTGCTCTCAATATCGGTTACATTAATTTCCGTTGTTTGAAAGCCTAAAAATGAGACCTCTAATACTGCAGACTTGGGTTTGGGAATTACAAGTCTGATTTTTCCATCAAGGCCTGTTACTTGTCCAAAAGGAGTCCCTTTTAAGCGTACAGTAGCATAGGAGAGAGGAGAGTCAGACTCATTGTCGGTTACCAGCAAATCCAAAAACTTAGATTCTGGCTTTTTAATGACATAGAACTTGTCTTTTATTTTCTCAGATACCAAGTCGGTTCTGGAAAGCATGGTTCCCAACAGGCCATCAATATCATTGGAAGAAGTGGTAATACTGACCCGAACGTTCCTTAACTCATCAGGATTAAAAGAGAAATAGACCTCATATTGCTTTTCAAGGTCATTGAGTACTTGTTTGATCGGTCTGTTTTCTGCTCGATAGGCCCTTTTAGACTGACTTAAAACCGGCAAGTAAAGAATGAAAAAGAGGAATAGAGGAACTAACCTATTAATCTTTAATGCCTTTGAGCACCAATCTCTTGCTTGCTGTGTCGAATGTATAATCAATATTGCTAGGTCTTAAAACAAGTTTTATTGCAGTTTCAACATCATTGTTTGGAAATGTACCATTATAAGGTATTGAATTCAAATCGTTATTGGACTCTATTTCAATACCAAATGTATTGATTAGTTCATTTAATGCCTCTTGAAGTGTAACATTCTCCAGGTTTGTAACACCCAAAAGAATCCAGGCTGGCTTACTGTCTGAAAGTACTTTGGTCCAGGAGCTTTTAAGCTTTCCATTGTCAACCCTTAAACCATCACCAGGAGTCAAATCCTGACTATATGTTTTCTTAGAAACGTTGACTTTCCCTGTAAAGCACACTACATCAAGTAGTTTATTTCTATTCCAAATGTTAAACGATGTTCCTAGCACTTTAATATTACCTTGACTTGTTTCCACTTCAAAATTGATCCCCTTAGTTACTTCAAAAAATGCCTCTCCGCTTAAAATAAGGTGCCTGTTGTTCTCAAATTCATCAGGGTTGTACTTTAGTGTTGAATTACCATTCAGCGTAACAACCGATTGGTCTGGCAATGTAATTTCTTCTACCTGACCTGCTAGCGTTTCGAATACAACATAATTAGGTCTGGTTAGAAAATAGGTAAATGTGATTACCATAATTACTACGGCTGCTACAGCATATCTTACGAATTGAGGAAATCTAATGGTTTTAGTGACATTGGATGGGGGGGCGCTTGAAGCGACTCTTTTGGCTTTCAGTTTTTGCAGTTCTTCCTCTACATCATACTTGGGAAGTGAAAGCTTATCTACCGAATCAAGAATAGCTTTGAACTCGTCTGACTCTTTAGAAGATTCAAATTTTATCTTTTCTTCAGGCGTAAGTTCTCCACTTAACCACCTGGCTAGAAAATCATCACTATCGTTAATTTCTTTACTCATTTATATCAAATACACCCATTAATACGTTAGATTCTTTTTTACCCTACCACCAATTCAAATATTTTTATGTACCTCTCTTATTTTCAATAGTGCCTTGTGCATTCGTTTCTCAACAGCTTTTACACTCACATCGAGCATTTCGGCAATTTCGGCATAAGTCTTTTTCTCAATTCTATTAAGAAGAAACACTTCTCTCTGTCCTTCAGATAACTGGTTGATCGCATGTTGAACTCTATTGTCAAACTCAGTAAACTCCATTTGAAACTGAGGGTTCTCATTGTGGGTTGTTCTGGATACAAAGTGAATATGCTTTTGTCTGACTTTATCTTTGTCTACAAGCTTTAACATTTGATTTTGTGCAACTCGATAGAGGTATGCCTTTGCCATATCGGGCAAAACCTTTTCGCAATTCTTCCACAAAGTAAGAAAAGCTTCCTGTACCATGTCACCAGCACTGTCTACATCCTTGAATTTAAAGCAGAGAAAGTTCCGTAAGGTAGGTGCTACTGTCCTGAAAAGGTCTTCATAGAAAGTGTTATCACAACTATTCTTTAGAGAAGAAGTATCCAAATTGTGTTACTCGTTTAAGGTCAATATAATATAAGCTTTACTGGTTGCAGCAAAGTATTCACTAATATCGACTTTTTCGTTAGTTTTCATTCCCTTACCCATCATAATTAGATGTGACAACGTATAAACAAATCGTTCTCAGTTCTGGCGTACTATTAACTCAATTATTTAATGAGATAAACTATTATTTTATCCACTATTGAAGCTGCAACCCAGGTAAGTAATGGAATGATAAGGTAAAAAACGAACCTGGAAGCTGTTGGTATATTGACAGGGATTTCAAAAGTACTTTGAATGATCTTTTTGTAGTTGATCAAATCAATGACATTTATGTTATCCAGATTTTTACGAATTCTTGAAGCTTTAAGTACATCTCTATCGCCTTCAATAGCGGCTTCAATGAGCTCTATTTCTTTTACCTTGGCTTCACTTACTCGTTTTCGAATCCCTTTCAATGCATTTCTGATCATCAAAAATATTGAAGGAGCCAGGATTAAAATGGCAGGATTGTCAAGGTCGGTGATTTGTACGCCCTGGATAAAAAGAAGTGAATAGGCACCAATAAAGCCCAGAATACTAATAATACCAGATTTGGTCAGGGGCATAAATCGATCCATATTCAGTAGATCGATTTCGATTTTCTCCGATAACTTATTCATTATCGTCAGGTTTCTCATAAAAATGGAAGTTGCATGAGTGATAACAATCCAAATGAGTATGATCATAAATGAGATACCTAAATTAACAAGAGGATATTTGGCTGCTCCATTCAAAACATATTTAAGTAGGCCGAAATAACTGTGAAAAATACCTATCGCTACGGCTATTATTGTTTCCGGGAACATCACCCTATGGTTTTTCATTTGATAATCCCAGTCTGTCTTTTGCTCTTTGGTTAAAGTGGTTTCATTCAAGAGGATTTGAAAGTTTCTTTCGTGACTGTTGTGTATCACTCTTGATATGTAAATGATATAACCGAGAGTGAAAATAAAGTAGGAGTTATTCCAGAACTGCTCAAAAACAACATCTATGTTCTCAACTTCTAATATCAACCAGATCAAACCTGCAAGTATTGTTGAGGCAATTAAACCTACTATTAATGGGTGGATTCTCCCAGCTGTTAGCCTGAGTAAAAGTGGTGAATGAGGTTTCTTCATCAAGGATGAAATTAGTAAATCCTTGAATAGATCGTAATGAAGAGATAAAGAAACTCTAACTATAACAATCGCATGGCGAAGCGCTCAAAGTAAATTACTTGTAATCTTCAATGTTGATCTTTACAATGTAATGATTGAATGAGGGTCTAAGCGACCTGAAGGAATTTCGGCTGCTTGTAAAAATCAAGTAGTTTCCATCACTGCTTACATATGGGCTGAAGTCTTGTCCTTCAGAATTGATTTTTGCTCCTAAGGATTTAGCTTCTGTCCATTCGTTTCCTTTTCTAAAAGAAATATATAAGTCACTTTGACCCAGGCCATTGTTTCTGTCGAAAGAAGAAAAAATAATAAACCTCTCGTCTTGATCGACATAGAAATCTCCTTCAAAATGCTGTGAGTTTATAGTCTTTGGCAAAGGTTTAGCCTCTTTTTTATCTTTTGGAAGTACATAAATATCTGCATTACTGCTACTGCTTTTAGATGCATTAAAATATAGGCTTCCGCTTTTGGTCATCACTGGAGAGCCTTCATTAGATTTATTTTTAGCGGTACTCGAAGAATAAATTTTAGGAGTTGACCATTCTGTGCCAACAAGTTTTGACTCCCAGATATTTGAATCATTTCTTTCACCTTCGTTATAAGGAAAAGAGGCTTGGAAAATTATATGATCACCGCTTTCATTTACCCATGGGTTGGAGTAGCTCTGATGAAGGTCAAAGTCAATAATTTCTTCTTCTCCTAATGCACAACCCTTTATAGTTCTTTTTACTATATATGAAGACGAAGTGCTTTGAACTGTATAGTAAATTTCGGTTTCATTTTTAGCAAACCAATTGTTCCATTCTGGAGCATCAGTGGATAAAGCTTCCGGACAAAATACCTGAGGGATTGAACCAACATTCATTTGGTCAAAGGTGTTTTGGCCGTAGCAAACGGAGCCTGTTAGAAAGTAGACAAATATCTGCAAATATTGTCTAGTAGTTTTTAGTCGCATTTGATAGGTGAACGAGTCAGGCTTCAAAAGAATACACTTTTCAGGTTCCTTTTTTTGAATTATTTGTAAATGGCCAAAAGTGTATATAAATGGCGTCTCAATAAGGTTTTTAGAGGTTTTTGAACTCGTTTGGTGGTTGGAAAAATAATCCAGTGAATCTGAATATGTGAGACAGTTTGATGTTCAGTGTGTTTTACCTAATTTGATAAATAACTAAATCAGAAAATGAAACAGCTAGTACTCATTTTTACTCTATTCATTCTATACTTTTCATCTTCTTCTCAATCTTACGGGCAACAGATTCTTTCTATGAAAGAGAGAGCCCAGGTTATTAATAGGTTATTGGAGGATAAAGTAGAAAACTACCTTCCTGAGATAATGAGAAGAGAGGGTATTGATATGTGGGTTGTGATTTCCAGAGAGTACAATGAGGACCCTGTAATCAAGACTTTATTACCAGCTGAATGGCTAGCAGCCAGAAGGCGGACCATACTGGTTTTTTATGATTCAGGTAAAGGTGAGCCTATTGAAACACTCGCAGTAGCAAGGTACAATGTAGGGTCGGTTTTTAAAAGCGCCTGGGATAAAGAACAGCAGCCAAATCAATGGGCTCGTCTTGCCGAGATTGTGAGAGAAAGGAAACCTAAGAAAATCGGGATTAACAAATCAGAGTATTTTGGCTTGGCTGATGGTATTGTTGCTACCGATTTCGAGGAGTTAATTAAAGCTTTGGACAAGTCAGATAAGTCAAAGGTTGTGTCGGCTGAGAAACTGGCAATAGGTTGGTTGGAGACCAGAACAAAGGCTGAAATGGATCTTTACCCACATATTGTGAGAATATCTCATGAGATTATAAAGGAAGCATTCTCTAATAAAGTCATTACCCCAGGTGTGACTACCACGGAAGATGTGGTTTGGTGGATGAGAGAAAAAGTAAGGTCTCTAAAACTTACCACATGGTTTCACCCAACGATTGATATTCAGCGTGCCGATCCGGAGAATTTTGACCACTTAAGAACTTTTACCAAACGCCCTGAAAAGAACATTATTTTACCTGGAGATTTACTTCACTGCGATTTTGGAATTACCTATTTAAGATTAAATACTGACCAACAGCAGCATGCGTATGTTTTAAGGGCTGGGGAATCTGATGTTCCGGTTTATCTTAAAGAAGCATTTAAGAATGGGAACAGGCTTCAGGATATATTCACAAAAAACTTTAGGGAGGGGCGTACCGGAAACGAAGTATTGCGCGCTAGTAGAGAACAAGCCATCAATGAAGGTATTAAACCTTCGATCTATACCCATCCGATAGGTTATCACGGACACGCTGCAGGTACCACATTAGGTATGTGGGATTCACAGGGTGGAGTTCCAGTGACAGGTGATTACCCATTGCATTTAAATACAGCATATTCCATTGAATTAAATGCAGCAACCATGCTTAAAGAATGGGGCAAGGAGATCAGGATAATGTTGGAAGAAGAAGCTTATTTTGATGAGAATGGAGTACATTATATTGATGGAAGGCAAAGAGAGATGTTTATCATTAACAACTAAAGGTCCCTTACATAACTGAGTAACTATAATATTGAAGATTACAAAATACATGCGAGCGCTTGCTTTAGGTTTGTTTTTGTTTTTTTACTCAAACTTAAATGCCTCAACGGGTGATTCACTATCTCTGAACTTATCCGAAAGTTTATTTGAATCACCGTACATAATTGATGGGGACTGGCTGTTTTTTTCGTCAGAACTAATTAAGAAAACCGAGTCTGCACTGTATCATCCAATTTTGACTAATGTGCCTCATGAGTGGCCCGATTTAGTAATAGGGGGCAAGTCATTGTCTAATACTGGTTATGGTACATATTATAAACGAGTGATTCTCCCCATAAATCGCCCTGAACTGGGTATTGAAATACCACATTTCTTTTCGGCATATAAGCTTATTGTAAATGGAGAAACTCTATACGAATGTGGAGTGGTGGCCTCTAGTAAAGAAAACTACAAGCCTAAAAGGCTTCCAAAGGTAATTTCGCTTTCATCTATTGAAAGTGATACTCTAGATATTTTAATTCAGGTTTCAAATTTTGACCATTATGAATCTGGTTTCAAGTATGATATCAGAATTGGTAGTTATGATAGCTTGATGAACAATTTTAATCGGTGGTTGGCCTTCAATCTTTTTGTAGCTGGAGGGTTGTTTATAAGCGGGTTTATTGTACTTCTTTTTTCTCTTTATAATCGCCAACAATTAGTTCATGTGCCATTTTATGGTATGTTTTCTTTGAGTATAATGTATCATATGTTGGGTTCTGATGCCTACCCATTACACATTATTTTTCCTGACCTAAACTTCCAATTGAGTCTATGCTTGGAGCATTTGACTGTCTATACTGCTTCTTTTGCAAGTGGCCTTTTTGTTTTTAAGTTCTATGATAGACAGAGCAAAAAATGGATGTCCTGGATATTCTATATTATCACAGGTGTTTGTGCTTTATCAATATTTATATACCCATCTACAGTATTTACAGAGATCTTTAACTATTACCTGATATTCTTTGGGGTTTATATCCTTTTGTATTTGGCCATAATTATCAAAGCAGCAGTTTATGATGGTTTTGCACCTACGGGGGTAGTGATAGCACTTGGAATGATCTTCACATGGTCGCTTTTGGAAATCCTGGATCATTTAGATTGGTTAGAAGTCCCTTTGCTTTTAAGTGTGGCACTATTGTCCACCATTATTGTATTTAGCAACTTCGCTATGCTGGGGGTTCTGGTTTCAAAAATTAATAAAGCAAAACTGTCAAAGGTTGAATTGGGATATCACAAAAGTCGACAAACGATGCTTTCATTAATTTCTCATGAAATTAAAATGCCCGTAGCAACGCTTCAAATGAATATGGAGATGATCAAACGTGCTAGTGAGAGGCCTGAGAAGTTTGAAAAAGTAAAGGATAAAATAGTAGGCTTATCACTTAATGCGGTCGACACGATCAAACGAATGCTGCATGATTTTATATATTTCATGTCTTTAAATCAGGCTGCTGCCGATAAGCTAGTATTTCAGGAGTTAAGAAGCTTTATAGAAACTAATTGGGACCTTAAGTTAGTTGTCAATGATTCTGTAAATTCAGATAAAAGCATTTATCAGACAGATAAAATGACTTTGAAGTATATTTTGAATACTTTAATTGGTAATGCTGAAAAGTTCTCCAGCAGTGAGGATACTCCGACTGAAATTTATTTAAGTCAAGGCAAAAGATCTGTTCTAATCGAAATAAGAGATTATGGAATCGGAATATCTGATGAACAATTGAGAAAATTAGGGACAGAACAGCCAAAGATTGACGAGAATCAAGAGATTACCGGAATGGGGTTCTTTCTTGCTAAGGACTTGTCTGAGAGAATGGGGCACAAGCTTTGGGTGGTTTCTAGAGGAACAGAAGGAACAAGTGTGTTTTTAAGTTTGAATTGTGTATGATAAAGATTTTGATAGTAGAAGATGATTTTGCGGTAAGGGATACATTGAAGGACTTTATAGAGTTTATGTATGATAATGTGGAAATCTCTGAAGCAGGCAATGGAGGAGAGGCTGAAAAGCTGGTTAAGTCAGACCGGTTTAACATTATGATTACAGATCAGATGATGCCTGATATGAAAGGTTCGGAATTGATTGCTAGAAATAAACAAAAACTTGATGAGGATGGTACCTGGGTCTATGTTTATAGTGGTCAAATGAAAGAAGAACTAAAAGAAAAACTTAGCGGGTTTACCAATGTGGAAATCATTGATAAATTCTCTAACCCACTGTTTTTCAAGGAAATAATTGATAAGTATATGGATAGCCAATCAGATACTTAATTTTTCTTCTTACCATCTGATTTTTTAGTTTAATTTGAGATGTTCAAGCATCTTTAATGACCAATAGAAGCAAAAAGGATTTTTATAACTATTTCTCCAGGAACCTGATTAGAGGGTTAGTATATCTCATTTTTCTTATTGGCCTTATAATTCTTTTCAAGAGCATGTTTAAAAATCAATATGATGCACTTGAACATGCTGTTTCTGACAGCTATTATTTAATGTTTCTTATTTTTCTTGTATCAGAGTTTTTTGTAGGCATTCTTCCTCCAGAACTTTTTATGATCTGGTCGACAGATGACCCGTGGCATTATTACGTAACTGCTGTTACCACAATGACAATGGTTTCTTTGTTTGCCGGTTGGTTAAACTATAGGCTAGGTCGTGTAATTAGTAAAAAGGAGTTTTTTCTCAATTTCTTTAAGAAACGTTTGAGGCTTGAAAAGTATCAGAAACGATATGAGCAATATGGAAGTGGTATTATTATCGTTTCTGCACTTACTCCACTTCCATTTTCTTTAGTAAGTTTACTAACCGGAACCTTGTCTTACCCTCAAAAGCGATACTTTATTTTCGCTTCATTCAGAATCATTAGATTCGTTGTTTATGGTATTATAGTATGGAATTTGGAAGGAGTAATTTGATCACTCCACATTCATTTTCCTGGATAGTTATTATTAAAAGACAATATGACGAGGTTAAAATTTATCACATACTTAGGTGTTTTCGTGGTGTTAATTGCATGTGTTGGGTGCGGAAATTCTTCCAATGAGGAAGAAATCCCTTCACCATATCAGGGAGTTGATGAGGAATTGATCCCATATTTTAAGCGTTTTGAAGAGGAAGCTGCTAATCATGGGTTGAATCTTGACTTAACTGAGTTAGGCGTTACGGGAAGTTTAGAGCGAATTGTTGATCATAGAGTAGCAGGCAGGTGTGACTTTGGGTCAAGACATGTCACAATTAACTCTAATACATGGAGTACAAGCATTGACTTGAAACTCGAAGAAATTATATTTCACGAGCTAGGGCATTGTGCGTTAAGAAGAGGCCATAGAGAAGATCAAAGTGTAAATGGGGCTTGTCTTTCAATGATGAGGAGTGGTAGAGGTGGTTGTATTTTTCTCTACAATGAAATCACACGCGCAAAATATCTGGAAGAACTCTTCGACCCTGAGTTTAGATAAACACTTTGCTTTTTACATTTGAACGTTCATAACAGTTTGGTGAGGTGAAGGAATGTTTTCAGGTGCTTCATCTATCATTTCTCTCATGTCAATTTCAATACCTCTTGCCATTGTAGTGATTGGTACATCGTTTGCCGATCCTTCAAACGGATTTTCTCCAACTGTTCCAATTCTCTGCATAGTATTGAATACCCAGGAAATTATTGCTGAAAATGGAATGGCCAACCAAACAAAAAGAGCACCTAAATTGGGGTAAGTCTCTATTAAGCCCTGTCCAATTCTCCAAAATTCTGGTACCACACCAAATGGTATAAGCAGGTTGAATAGGTTAACAAAGTCATAACCTAAAGTGGCATACTGTCTTGGGTATGGGAAGTTCTTTATACGTTCGGATTTCCCTTGAAGTGAGAAAAATTCTTTGAGCACATTTTCCATTTCTAAAAACGAGAATTCCCATATCAACCCGCTTTGTTTAAGTTCTCGAATATGTTGTGATTGAAGAGTAAGTACGGCATTGGCTTTGTTTTTCTTGGACATTACATAATTCAGATCTTCTTGACCTAGCAGTCTGCCAAGTTCTTCTTCCAATGGAACATTGAGCTCTGGAAGGTTGAACGTATCCAGCCACTTTCTATTAGACTTATGCCTGTTAGCAACTTCCCATGGTTTGCCTTGCCTCATAGCATACCTCAATGCACTGAGCCATGCAATTTGACGATGAACAAGCACTTTTCTTTGCTGACTTAAATACTCACTAGACATTGGTTCAGAGCTATGATCATTGTTAACCATATCTCGAACCATCATAGTCCAGGTTCTACTGTTATTAACTATGCCACCCCAAATTTTTCGAGCTTCCCAAAGCCGACCATAGGCAGCGTTATTTTGAAAGCCAATCATAAAGGCTACTGCGGTGCCAACGAGAGCTATGGGTGTCCATGGTAACTGTAACCACCTTAAACCGGCAACTTCGTAAAGGACTGCTACTAAAGAGGCAATTATTAAAAAGAATATGGTCTCTCTTCTAGTCCAAAGAGCCATTTCTTTCGGTGAATATTTCTTTTGTATATACATGAATTGAAGTTTCGCTCTCTAAATATAATCAGCTTATGATATTTTGTATATTCGACTGTTTCAAATAGAGCATATGAAGAGAAGAGATTTTTTAAGCAAAGGTTCCGTTGGTTCAGCCTCTTTGCTACTTGGACTAGATAGATTTTTTAACGCTGGAACTGCAAGTCATAAATTTCAATTGAATTATGCACCACACTTTGGAATGTTTCGTAATTCAGCTCCAGGAGGAGTTTTAGACGAGTTGGATTTTATGGCCGATCAGGGATTCAGGTCATTAGAAGACAACGACATGAAGAAAAGGCCTCTGGAAATGCAGCAGAAAATTGCAGCCAGAATGGAGAGGCATTCAATGGCCATGGGCGTTTTTGTTGCTCACCAGATTTATTGGAAAGAACCAAACCTAACCAGTGGAAAGAAAGAGTGGAGAGACCAGTTTCTAAAGGAGATCAAGGAATCTGTTGAGGTTGCGAAAAGAGTAAACGCTAAGTGGATGACTGTTGTGCCTGGACATCTTGATCTAAGGAAGGATATGGGATATCAAGCTGCAAATGTTATTGAAACCCTAAAAAGGGCATGTGATATATTGGAACCGCATGGGTTGATTATGGTATTAGAGCCTTTGAACCCAAGGAGTCATCCTGGTCTGTTTTTGACTAAAGCAGCACAAGCTTATGAAATTTGTAAAGCCGTAGATAGCCCGTCTTGTAAGATTCTCTATGATATTTATCATCAGCAAATCACAGAGGGTAACCTGATACCAAACATCGAAGCTTCTTGGGACGAAATAGCATATTTTCAGATAGGAGATAACCCTGGTAGAAAAGAGCCAACGAGTGGAGAGATTAACTATCTGAATGTGTTCAAGTTTATTCACGAGAAGAAATTTGACGGAATTCTTGGAATGGAACACGGCAATTCTATCGCGGGCAAAAAAGGAGAACAACATGTGATTGACGCTTATATTAAAAGCGACAACTTCTGATCTATTATTGCTCCAGAATATCCCTGAACTCTGCTAAGGCCCCTCCGGTACCGATAACCGTCATGATATCACCTACAAGTATGTGTGTGTTACCATGAGGAATGAAGACTTCTCCACCTCGCCTTTGAATTACCAAAGAACCAGAAAGCGGGAAGGCTATTTCCTTCACATACTTTCTATCAATTGACTTTTTGGTCACTTTAATCTCCTCAATTCTATAAACATCGAAACTAGTAGAAAGTGTATCAATAGCATCTGGACGCATAACAATATCTTCAATACGATTTGCTATGAGCTCATCATGGTCTACTAGTTTAATTTCGCTATCTGGTCCAATCATATCATGGTCAGCTGATTGGCGTCTGGTTATGATTTTTCCATGACCAAGCTCTTTCCTAATATACCTTGTTAATTCTTTATTTAGGAAATTGAGTTCAGTTAAGACAATCACTAGATCTCCTGTTCGGATTTCAAGTTTGTCCAGCAAGTCAGCCGTAATACGTTCAACCTTTTGAAATGGCAAACTCTTATTCTCAAATTCAGGCATAATATCCTCCTTTTGTAAAATGGTGATAAAGGAGAGGTTGTGCATTTTGAATCTTTCTGCCAAGTGTAAACTGGCTCGACTACCACCAAGAAGAATGATATTGTGAAATTCCTCATGAGTAGTCTTATTCAACATTTTATAAAGAAGGGGTGAGAGTAAGCTGGTTAGAATTGCAGCTGTTACAATACCTGCGTTGTCTGCTGTGGAGATCACATTAAGTGACAAACCAATTTGAGCAGTAGCAATCGTTAACCCTAATCTAGCGGTAAGCAAGACTCCACCAGATAAGGCTTTCTTTAAACCGAAAATTTTAACCATTACCAAGGCAGGTATTATCTGGGTCAGGAAAAAGCCGAAGGTCAAAGTTAATATGAATGGGATGGACTCCTGAAACTGGCTAAGGGCAGATAAATCCAGTTTAACGCCAACCATAATGAAGAAGATTGGAATAAAGAACCCGTAGCTCATTCCGTCTAGTTTGAAGAGTAAAGCAGAACGCTCTTTTACGACAAACATACTGAGTAAAGTTCCGGCAAAAAATGCTCCCATTACTAATTCAGTATCAATGGCTTGTGCTACAATTACAAACAAAAGAAGTAAGGCTACAGTACCTCTAACTTTAATTTGACTTGCTGCATGTTCTAGTCGGTATAATAAGTTTTGGAAGCTTCTGACTTTGACTAATCTCTTACCCGCAATATATGTGACAATAAATACCACAAAGATTACGATAAATAGGAGTAATTCTACTTGAAAACCATTCTTAAGAACACCTGAATATATAGAGATTAAAATGATACTCATTACCGTAGCAATAGCACCCTCCATTAGCATAATCTGACCAAACTTCCTTTTGAGTTCTCCTTCAGCTTTGAGTATGGGCACTGTAATACTTAGTGCTACAGTAGGAAGCAAAAGACTAAAGAAAACAATGTCAAGCTCCATAAAGAAGCTTAAAAGCCAAGCAAATGGTATAGAAAGCAGTAGCGAGCCGAAGTAGATAACTAATGAGATCAGCAAGGTATTGGTTGAAAAGTCAATCCATTTAGGTCTGCCTTTAGGCATTGAGGTGATGATTTTGTTCACATCAATTTCAAGTCCTGCTAAGAATATCAGGAACAAAAAACCTGTCTTGGAAAGGAACTCCATATAAGGCGTATCATGAATGAGATCCAAAACAAATGGCCCCATTATTACTCCCATAATGATCTCAACAATTACCGCGGGTAGCTTTCCAATTTCCAGTCTTGAAAGAGTTAGCGGAACCAGCCAGGCAATTGTAAAGATTATAAAGAGCGGGTAGTAATTGAGTCCTTCCATAAATAATTGATGATTTTCTAGTTTGTACCAACTGGTAAAATAATCAATTAGTTTTCATGAAAGCTAATTGTCATTGATAAACCTGACCATTTCTTTTAGAGCATCTTTTTTGGAGAAGTATTCCTTGAAATTACTATAAGAAATAGCTTTAAGTTTTTGTTCTGGATAAAGGAATTGAAAGATGATCAAGCTTGTAAAGAAACTACCTGCTTTACTTGGATGAAAATGGTCTGATGCGTACAAATCAGTACTGTTTAAATTGGCTCTATAACTTTCCCACAGTGTCCCAACTTTGATTAAAGATGCATCATTGGCAATTGCTGCGTCAGTGTGGTTCTTAATAACTCCTTTGAATGTGTGATAGTACCTAACGGAAGGCCAGACCATAAAGTAAGCTGGAATGGCACCCGTATCTTCGGCCAGTTTTGAGATTTTTCCACCAAACTCTTGCAATGAAGAACGTCCATAAGCTTGAGAAGATGGTCCCTGCTGAAAAATTACATAGTCAAACTTATCGGTTTTGAGTTTTTTCTGAAACAGACCATCATTCCAATGATCTTCCAGTCCATAGTTGGGAAAGCAAAGGCAATCTGCTTCGATCTTTTTGTTGAACTCTTTACCAATAGACTCTAACAGTTCAGGCATATTATTGGAATAGCTGAGACTGTTGCCAACAAACAGCACTTTCTGTCCATAAGTGGAAAGAGAGATTGTAATAAGGATGATTAGTACTTTATACTTCATAAGAATTAGATACTTGAGTATAAAATACCTAAAGGTGGTATATAACCTTAGTTAAGTCCCAATTTTGATTTCAAATAGCTAACACTTCTTTGCCTCGCCAATGTACTGGCCTCACCATCAACTCCAGTAGTTTTTCCATCAAAGCTGTGATCCGCCCCACTGTAATTATGAACAGTAGCAACTCCACCACCATTGTTTGAGACAGTCTCCAGCATGCAATTAGAATTGGGTGTTAAAGAGTCTTCAGATGGTAAATGAATCATGAAGTCAGCATAGGTTTGAAAAATACTGGTACCCGAACAAGGGTTACCATAATAACTGTTGTGGAATGAGCCAGGATAGTAAATAACTCCAGCAACAAAACCTCCAGCTTCAGGTAATGGTGCTGGTGGGCGCATTTCAGTGGTGTAAGTAGTGCCACTATAACTTTGAGACCATTGCCAATTAGCAGGAACAACGCTTGTATCGAAGAGTGTACTTTGAACGGCTGTTCCACCGTGAGAAAAACCAAGTATGGCAACTTTCTCCGCGATCACTATTGGCGTTCCATCGGACCTCACAAGTTTTCTCAGCAATTCTAAGGTACTATAGGCATCATAGTTTCTTACAAAAGTGGCGCTTATTGTAAATTGATTTGGTGGGTTTTTCCAATCACCTTTGTTTTCAACGGTTCCTCTTCTATAATAACTGCCAGGAAAGGCAGATACTATGCCTTCATTATTAAATAACTCTTTCCATTGTTTGTTTTGGCTTGATAATTCCCATTCCGTAATCACATCAGCAATTCCATCATTGTTAGTATCATCATCATCCCAATTACCTCCAGATCCATGCATTACCACCGTGGCAGGCATATTTGCAGGTGATGAAGCTGGTATGGAGATATGTACCGGTATAGATACATTGTCTATTGATGTGAAAAATAGTGTGGTGTCTTGAGTGGTATCGGGTATTACTATTTTGCCAGTAAGGTCGGGTTGCGGTGTGTTTCCACCATCATCTTTGCATGCATTTAATAGCAAGATCAAAGTGACAATTGAGAAAAGTCTATTCATGAGCTTAATGGAAGTTTGATATAAAGCTAAGCCTTAAATTTATTTTATATCTCAATTTACTTCTGAGCTGCCAATTCTTGATTATAAACTACTTAACTGATACATAGGTGTTATAGTAGTTTTGTTTAGGGTTAGATATGAATCAACTCCATTAATATAAATTCTAGGTTTATGATGAAAAGATATCATAGATTTGCCGGATGTTAAGGTGGAAAGTACTTGGTCTTTTCTTCTTTGTTCTGTCTTTTAGTGTTTTCGGCCAGGGCATAGAAATCAGAAAAACGAATAGTAAAATTACTATAGACGGTAACCCGAATGAATTAGCCTGGAACGAAGCTGATTCAGCATATAATTTTCAACAATATTTCCCCTCTGATACTTCACTAGCCTATGCACCAACCGTTGCTCGTATACTCTTTGACGATCAATTTATTTATGTGTCCGCGATTTTGAGGAACCCGACAAAGGACAGGGAATATATAACACCATCATTAAGACGTGATTTCTTTGGGGATGCCAATGATTCCTTTTCAGTGCTTTTTGATACTTTTCAAGACAACACTAATGCATTCATTTTTGGCATTAATCCATTTGGAGTAAGAAGAGAGGGTTTGATTTCCAATGGGGGAACAGGCCGTAGTGGTTTTAGCCTTGATTGGGATAATAAATGGTTTGGTGAAGCTGTACAAGGTGATGGCTACTGGTCGGTTGAAATGGCTATTCCGCTAAAAACCCTAAGATTTACTGAAAATCAAGAGCAATGGAACGTGAATTTTTATAGGGTGGATAGTGAATATGCTGAACGCTCTACATGGTCACCAATTCCAAGAAACTATTCAATTATAAATCTTTCTACGATGAGAAAGATGAATTGGGAAGAGCCAACAAAGAAGCCAGGATCAAATTTATCTTTAATCCCTTACATGACTTCAGGTGTGAGTAAAGATTTTCAAAATGACTTGCCATCTGAAAGTGATTTCGATATTGGTTTTGATTTAAAATATGCGGTTACTCCTGGATTAAACCTTGACTTAACAGTAAACCCGGATTTCTCACAAGTTGAGGTGGATAGGCAAGTTACAAATCTGGATAGATTTGAAATCTTCTTTCCAGAAAGAAGACAGTTCTTTCTGGAGAATGCGGATTTGTTTGCGAACTATGGAAACTTCAGGTCAAGACCTTTCTTTTCAAGAAGAATAGGCGTTGCTCGAGATGAAAGTACTGGTCAAAATCTTCAAAACCCAATACCAGTTGGTACCAGGCTCAGTGGCAAAGTTAACAATAATTTAAGGCTTGGTTTTCTGTCTATGCAAGCGGGTAGCGAAGATGATATTGGGCTTCCTTCTTACAACTTTTCTGTTTTATCCTTACAGCAGAAAGTTTTTGCAAGGTCCAATGTTTCCTTTTTGTTTGTGAATAAACAGACGTTTGCTGATAGAGGTAGTTATGATACGAACCTTTATAACCGATGGAACAGAACCGTTGGAGTAGATTATAACCTGGCCTCTGCTGACAATCGATGGAATGGAAAACTATATTATCATCAGTCTATTGATGAGAATCAACCTGACGAAGCTTTTGCTACCGGCCTGGAGTTGAGTTATAATGTGCAGAAATGGTCTTGGAGAATGTTCTCTCAGGTGATTGGCGCCAATTATAACCCGGAAGTTGGCTTTGTAAGAAGAAGAGATATACGTCAAATTTCCAGCACATTGAATCGTACTTATTTCCCGGATCATGGGAGTGTTCAAAGACATGGGCCGGGTATTGACTTTGATGTGACGGGTAATGATCAGTTCGGACTATTGGACTGGGATATCAATTTACTCTATGATGTAAATTGGAGAAGTTCAGCACGGTTGAGTCTTCGTTTAAGAAGACAGTTTACTTATCTATTTAACGGATTTGACCCAAGCGGAACAGGAGGGATGCGATTGCCAAGTGATACAGAGTATACTAATAATCTTATCATAGCAAGGTATAACTCGGATCAAAGAAAGGAAGTGTCTTTCCAATTAAGTACACGTTCTGGAGGATATTTTAATGGAACAAGGATTAATCTTGAAGGGAGTGTTAACCTTAGATATCAGCCTTTGGGGTTTACGAGTATCAACTTCGCGTACAACCGAATCAGACTACCAGACCCATTTAATGATGCCAACCTGTTTTTGATTGGCCCAAGGTTTGATTTTACGTTTACAAGGAAGCTCTTCTGGACAACTTTTGTACAGTACAATACGCAGATTGAAAACTTGAATATTAACTCCAGACTTCAATGGCGTTTTGCTCCTGTATCTGATTTCTTCTTAGTGTATACCGATAACTATTTGGCAACCAATGATGAGGGATTCATCAACTTGGGACCGTCAAAATCAAGAGCTCTGGTTTTCAAACTTACTTACTGGTTAAACTTCTAATTTCTGAGTCAGAGCAATCAAAAACGTCATTCCCACAAATGAGAATGACGTTCACTTTGCAGCGTTTGTTGGCTGTTGTTAGTTTTTCTTCTTAGCAGGTGTATTGAATGGAGGAGGGGTAACCTGTTTTCTGCTTTGGTTACCTAACATCTTCATTAATTCCTGTACAGCTCTTTCTAGTTGTGGGTCTTTTCCTTGAGATAACGATTTAGCATCCTGTCGCACAGGAATATCCGCGGGAATACCCTCATTCTCACCAACATAAACATTATTGATAGGGTCAAAGACAGCATTATCCGGAGCAGTCATTGATCCACCATCTATAAATCTATAATGAGTTGAAGATTTCACTAAACCACCCCAGGTACGAGCTCCAATTAGCAAGCCTGCTTTTTGTTGACGGAATACCCAAGGAAAGAAATCTCCACCAGATCCAGCTAATTCGTTTATCAACAACACTTTTGGTCCTAGTATACCTGCTGGCAGGCGCATAGCTTTTCCATTGGGGACTTCGTTGGTTAGTCCCGCTCTTAATGACCTTGTCATTAGGTCTACCATATAATCATCTAGTAAACCACCACCGTTAAAACGTTCGTCAATCACTGCACCTTCTTTGTCTTGTTGAGCAAAGAAATAACGGTTAAAGTTCACAAAACCAGGACCACTGGTATTTGGTACCCAGATGTAGCCTAAACGGCCATTAGAAAGCTCATCAACTCTTCTTCTATTGTCTTCTACCCATGCGCGCTGACGAAGTGCGTTCTCACTTCTGATTGGTTCAACGATTTCTTTCCAGGCTCCTTCAAAAGAAGGCTTATCATTTATATGAAGCACAGTTTGTTCACCAGCTGTTCCATCTAGTAATTCAAATGGGTCTTGGTTACCAGTTAATTCTTCACCATTTACACCCACTAAATAATTACCTTCTTTAACTTTTATTCCAGGTCTATCCAGAGGGCTTGTCAGCCTTGGGTTCCAGCTTTCTGTGGTATAGATACGCTTGATTTGCCACCTGTTCTTATTAAGTTCCAAATCAGCACCCAGCATACCTATGCTCGAACGATCAATAGAAGGGTAGTCTCCACCACCAACAAAACTATGACCTACAGAAAGCTCTCCGTTAACCATATCGAATATGTAATTCAGGTCTGCTCTATGTTTTACAAATGGCACTAATGGTGCGTACCTTTTATACACTTCATTCCAGTCTCTTCCATGTAGTCCTGGATCGTAGAAATAGTCTCTTTCGTACCTCCAGGCTTCTTCAAACATTTGATTCCACTCTTCCATTCTGTTGAGCTTCATCTTAATGTTGATGCTTACAGGCTTACCACCTTTGCCACTTGGCCCAGCAGTACCTGATACTTGCCAACGTCCATTTACTCTCGCTAACATTTTCTTGCCATCAGCAGATAGAGAGAAGCTTCCAACGCCAGTTAAGAAGTCAACAGCTTTTCTAGTCTTAAGGGTGAACTTTCTAACAGTCTGACTGAATGAGCCTGCCTTTCTTTCGCCTAAGAAGAACGAACCGGCAGGTCCAGGTGCAGTTGTAGTATAGTTTGAAACAGGTAGCGGAAGGGCAATAGTTCTTCTATCGATGTTATTGAAATCTATCTTTATGCCAGTGTCTTCCTTTTTTTCTGAATCATCTTCTTCCTTTTCCTTGTTCTTATCCGCTTTGCCCTTGTCGTCAGCCTTTTTATCGTCTTTCTTTTCTTCTTTAACCTTTTCCTCATCACTTCTAGGTATGAAAGGAGAACTCTGACCTTCTTGAAGTACCACAACATAGGCGGCATAACTAGGATCGGCAGTCATAGCACTTGTGTTGGCCCAACCAGTTCCCAAGGCCACATCAGTACTTGCAAGAAAGTAAAAGTGCTTTTTGTCATTGTCCCAAGATGGAGCAAAGGCATCGGCAAAATCGTTAGTTAATTGCTGGGTAGTGTTTGTTTGACTATCCCAAATCATTATTCTTCTGAAATTGTTGTCACCCGCCTTGGCATAGGCAAGTTTCTTAGAGTCAGGAGCCCAGGTAAGTCCTGTTCTACCTCTCTCCAAATTATTACCTCCAACATCAGCAGTGATAATATTACCTGTTTCAACGTTGATCACTCTTATTCTTACGTCATCATCAACAAAAGCAATGTGCTTACCATCAGGAGACCAGGTAGGTTCCCATCCCAGCTTAGATTCACCTATACTATGGCTGGTGGATTCCGAAAGCCCGTCCTGATCGGTGAAGTAAAGTCTGTAGCCTTTGCCATCCATATCTGAAAACCAGGCAATTTTATCCCCTTTAGGAGACCAGATTGGTTTTCTGTCGGCTGCACCAGAGCTTAACGTAATGTTTCGGGAATCGCCAAATTCAGTTGGTATAGTAAAGATTTCTCCTCGTGCCTCCAGAACTACTCTTTTTCCAGTAGAAGATAGAGAAATGGCAGTAGCACGGTTAGTAACAGTTTCCCATTTAGTTTCGGCCCATGGAAAATCTCCAACCACTGAAATGTTGAGTTGAGTTGTGTTACCATTGGCTGGATCTACAGTATGTAAGTAGCCGTTTTGTTCAATAATCAATTGACCATTGGCTCCCTGATTTAACCATTTAACATCTGTGTTAGTAAATTTAGTGACCTGATTTAAGGCCTTTGACCTTACATCGTAAGACCATACATTCATATTCCAGTCTCTATCAGACAAGAAGTAAACCTTATTACCGATCCAAAGTGGTTGAATATCAAAGCTTCGGCCTTCCTGAGGAATTAGCACTTCACTTTGGTCTTTTAGGTTCAAAATAATTAAAGGTGTGTTTTGACCTCCTCGGTAGTTACGCCATTCAGAATCCCAGCGACTCATTTTATCAAGCGCTATTTGACGCCCGTTTTTTGAGAATGAGCCATCGAATCCCCACTGATGACTAAGAAGGGTAGAAGGGCCACCAATTACAGGTACAGTCCATAAACGATTATAACCGGATGGGGCAGTTTCCCTTGTTGATGCATAGAGCACACTTTTTCCATCTGGTGTCCAACCTTTCACACTAGCACCAGAAGGATACCATGTTAATCTCTTAGGTGTACCACCATCGGTGGATACAATATAAACAGCTGTATTTCCAGATCGGTTGGAAGAAAAAGCTATCCATTTTCCATCTGGTGAAAAATGCGGATTGCTTTCGATGGCTGGGGTACTTGTTATTCTTTTTAAATCATTTCCATTTAGATCTGTGACCCAAATATCGCCTCCGTAAGCAAAAGCAATATTTGAGTTGCTCATTGTAGGTTGTCTGAGTAAGCGTGTGCCTTGAGCAAAAACTTCTGAGAGCGTAAATGAAAATAGAAGTACAAAGACCCAAAACGCCTTTGTTCGTGAGTAATGTTTCATGATTGAGATTTTGTTATTAATAGAGCTTAGACTTGGTAGTTTAAATATATTGTATTTATCTCTGACTACCTTGTTCCAGAAAGGGTTTCACTTATAATGTAGTCTACCACATTTTTGAAGTCTTTAGTCTCTTCGTAAACCCTTAATTGTCTATCTGCTCCTGTTCCATTTTCAAGCATCTGGTAGGTTCTTTCAATCTCGTTTCGAGAGCCCAGTTCGTCTACTACATCGTCTACAAAGTCCAGAAGTTCGTGAATCAGGATCAGGGTATTTACTTCATTCTCTTTGCCAAAGTCAATGAGCTTTCCATCAATGCCATATCTACTGGCTCGCCACTTATTCTCATTGATTAAATCTCTTTTGTATGTAGCAAAATTTAGATTCTGTGACCTGAGTTTGAAAAGTTTAAAAGCCAATGCTTGAATGAGCGCTGCAATGGTAATTGTTTCATCAATTGTGAGTGGGACGTCACAAATTCTCACTTCAATAGTTGGAAAAAATGGGTGCACTCTAATGTCCCACCAGATCTTCTTTGCATTGTCGATGCATCCAGTTTTGATCAACAGGTTCACATAGTTTTCATATTCTGAGTGACTCTCAAACAACGGTGGGATTCCAGTTCTCGGGAACTTATCGAATATCTTGGATCGAAATGATTTGAAGCCTGTATTTCTTCCTTCCCAAAAAGGAGAGTTGGTTGACAGTGCATAAATATGAGGAAGAAAATACCTGAACTGGTTGACTATATGTACAGCCATGGACTTATCTTCTATACCTACATGCACATGTAAACCAAAGATGAGGTTTGATCTGGCAGTGTCTTGTAACTCGTTAATAATCTGATGATACCTTGGTTTGGGGGTGATCAATTGTTTTTTCCACTCGGAAAATGGGTGAGTGCCAGCAGCACCAATGGAAAAGCCGAGATCTCTGGCAATCTCACACATGGTTTTCCTGAGATAGGTTACCTGATTTCTGGCATCATGAATATCATTGCAGATGTTAGTGCCAACTTCGACAACCGCCTGATGCATTTCAGCTTTCACCTGATCTTCCATGTGGCGATGAGCTGCTTCTACAATCTTTTGTTCGTGGGAAACTAATTCTCTGGTCTCTGGGTCGATGACCATATATTCTTCTTCGATTCCAAGTGTAAAGTCCATAGTGTTTTATTGCAGGCTTAGATTACCCAATATAAAAAGGATAATCTTTATAAATGCAGGACTTTACTTCTGTAGTATAAAAAGTGTTCTATTTCGGTTTTTCGTAACCAGAACAGTGTCTTTCAATTACATCTTCATGTATATCGGCAATGGTAACTAGAAGGCCTGTTTCTTCAACACCACCGAATTCAGGATTGAATGCAGTGCCAAAAGTCATCATGGAAGACGATAGGTTCATGTAGATATTGATCAATGGAGGTATCCATTCACCGCGCTCTTTTAATTGTTTGTGAAGGATTCTAAAGCCTTCTTCAAAAGATGTGCCTTTTGGAAAGTACTCTTTGAAAAGGTCTTCAGAATAGCCTGAATACAACTCTTTCTTTGGTTGACAAAGCTTGTCTGTATCTGGAAAATAGTTAGCGAGAAACGACAGCAAGATATCACGGGCTTCCTTATTGTAATTTGTATACATGGTTACCTTACCAAAAAAGTAATGCATTTCATCAGTATAGTTAACAATAAGAGCACCAAGGCCATCCCAGATGTTAGCTAGTGCAAAAAGGCCTTTTCTAGGGTTCACAGACGGTTGATAGCTAGGCTGAACCCATGACCTACCTAATTCAATAGTATATGGTAAGTATTCCTTTTTCATTTGTTCAGAAAAGTCGAAGTAATGAGCAGTGGACAATTCAAACTCTCCTGTTTCAGGGTTAAATGCTCTATCACCAGTAATAAAACGATAACCGCCAATTACTTCTTTATCTTCAGGACTCCAAACGATTAATTGTTCATAGCAGCGATCGTTTGTATCGTATTCATCTATGTCAATTTCATGGCCTGTACCACCACCTGCGCCTCTAAAGGAGATTTCCCTAAGACGGCCTATTTCACGCATGGTATGGGGTGAATTATGATGGTTAACAATGTAAATTTCATTGTTACCCTTATTGGCCTTTCTCACAAAACGATCCTCATTCAATTCATCCTCTATGAGTTCGCGTTCTACCGGAGGGATTATTTTTTTTAATTCCTTGCTTTGTTTCATCAAATCGTTTTAAGCTCATTTGAGCTTGTATACTTCTTCTTTTACCCATTGTGCCCACTCTTTTTCAGACCTCGTTTCATCGAATGAATCGTGAGAGATAGGCTTACCAATAGTAATTTTCATTTTAGTATTACGTTGTTTGTAGAATTCATCGGCTAAATAGAACATTTCGATATTCAATTTTATGCCTAATGCCTTTCTGATATTAGCTAACCGATAGAATCGATTTGTGAGTTTCCCTTCAATATACACCGGAACCACCGGCTTTTTATACTTTATTGATTTAGATACAAAAGTTTTTTTCCAGACGAGGTCTTTAATTACTCCCTTATTTTTGCGACTAACAAGACCTGCCGGAAAGATGAAGGTTGCATCGTTAGAGGCGAATTGTTTATCAACACGCTGCAAAGATTCAACTGCATTCTTTCCAACCTTATTTACCCCTATAAAACGATCTTTGAGATTGGTAAGACTAAGCAAAAAGTCATTAACGATGAATTTTATATCTGGCCTGATATCTTTCAAAGATGTGATAATTGCCAAAGCATCAAATCCACCGAGAGGATGATTGGCAGCGAATATTATCCCTTGGGGTGGTAGAGGGATGTTTTCTTGGCCTGCTATGTCCAGTGTGACATTTAATTCATCCATTGCTGCCTGACAGAATTCGTATGCGTTTGCATTCGAGTGCTTAGTCATGAATTCATTAATGTCATCCTGATGTATGATTCGCTCTACGTAACGAATTACAAATCCAGGAAGCCATTTTAACAGTGCAGGGTTTTTACCAGCTATTAACTTCCGAACATCAACGAATTTCTCCATTTAGGCGCTAAAATAAATTCAATTTAATTGGCAAGTATAAGCTCAAATATTAAGGAAATCAAAACGGATTGATGAAAGTGTGTTTTGCCTTAGTTGTGTGAATATTATTCTTGAATCTGTTCATTGTTTTTTGGAAGGACAATGGGTTTGAATGTCAATTGTTTGACTGGAGTTTAGTTTTTAATCCATCCGTTCTTTAAGATTCTAAAGGAATAATTAGCATCCTAAATACAATCTTTTATTACATTGGCTGCATGAATCTATCAAAGGTTAATATACTCGAAAAATTCAGTTTGTTCAATGACTGCTGGAAGCCCCATATTATAGGTGAATTAAATGGCCAACAGGTTAAACTGGCCAAGCTTCAAGGGGAGTTTGTATGGCATAGTCATGAAAATGAAGATGAATACTTTCAGGTATTCAAAGGGACTCTATACATGGAGTTCAGAGACAGAACAGAAGTAGTAGAAGAAGGGGATATGATCATAGTGCCAAAAGGGGTAGAGCATAACCCTTATACTAGAGATGGAGAGGAAGTATGGGTTTTATTATTCGAGCCTACCTCAACAATGCATACGGGAGAA
This sequence comes from uncultured Roseivirga sp., assembly GCA_947493005.1. Classification (GTDB taxonomy): domain Bacteria; phylum Bacteroidota; class Bacteroidia; order Cytophagales; family Cyclobacteriaceae; genus Roseivirga. Next base: position 100,385 of record CANLOY010000003.1, on the reverse strand, counting down.
GTTGAACACGAAAGAACTCATAACGATCAGCAATGGATTTAAGGATTGGTTAAAATATCAGCCCAAAGCTTTTCCATTTTCTGGCCAGGTTTTGGGCGTTCAATAAACCTCCCGATTTCTTTCCCATTCCTATAGAATACTATTGTTGGTACTCTTCTAATGACATAATTGATGTGTTCGTTGTTTGGGCCACGTTTCCTTAAATCCAAAGCCCAGGATTGCAGTTGAGAGTCTTTGATCCCAACAGCATCCATAAATTTGAAGAAAACCGGAACATTCCTTTTGCTATCTCCACACCATGTGCCCATAAAAAGTTTAATAGTGATTCCTTCGAGGTGCTTTTTCTGAATTTCAGAAAGAACTGATTCATCGAATTGGTACCTTGAATAGCCATAGTCGAACCATCTTTTGTATTGCCCTGATGTTAGGCCAGTTCTGTTTATTTCGCCATACAAATAGGTTCTGCCATTTGTGGTTACTTCTTTGTTGATTTCAGTTGGAATGTTGAGTAAACCCATAATAGTAAAACTCAAAAATGTCAGGACTGCTTTCATGGTTTTTTCCTTTAAGCAGTGGCTTTCACATTTAGAGAAGAAATCATTTCCACCAACCACCTATAAAGTCAGTTTATGAGTGCTTTCAATTCTATGTCCGACATTTTTACTGGTCAATGTTCGTTGATAGAAAGCAAAGTGTTGTTTATAGATGATTGGTGGTATTTGTACTTGATTAGACTAATTTGTACGCTCAAGTATGCCAGTTACCATCTTCAGTTATAATAGACGCAATAGAATTGTTCTCAACCTCTTCTTTTGGGTGTTTTACTTTGTATATCCTTTTTTACGCTTTAGGTATACAGGGGAGCATACAATAACATGGGAGGAAATAGTTTTTTATTTATTGCTTTATGGTGGCATTTTATACTTTAATAATCTGTATTTGCTGCCGAAGTATTTCAATAATAAAAAGTTCAAAGAGTACTTCTTTATTCTTATTCCAATCGTTGTGGCTATAGCTTTTTTTGAGAGCTACGTAAACAAAACGCTATTGAAAACCTGTTCTTGCGAAGGCCCTAATTCAACTTATGTTATTTACAACTTTATTCATTTAGGAAGTTTACTTGTGATGTTTGCTTCTGTATATATTTTTCGAAACTACACGCAGAAGATACAGGCATTGGAACATGCCGAGAACGAGCGGTTGGCCTCAGAACTAAGGTTTCTAAAAGCACAGGTAAATCCACATATGCTCTTTAATAGCTTAAATAGCATATATGCGTACGCTATAAAAAATTCTGAACAAGCACCCGAAATGGTCTTGAAACTGTCCGAAATACTGAGATACATGTTATATGAGTGTGATAAAACACGAGTATTGTTGACTAAAGAGATTTCATACCTTAAAGATTACATTGCTTTACAAGAAATGCGTCAGTCAGGTTTCAATGTTAATATGTCGGTATCGGGTAATGTTGAAGGAAAATCTATTGCTCCAATGTTGTTTGTTGCTTTTGTAGAAAACGCATTCAAGTACAGTATTCCAGACACTTCAAGTATTAAGATTAGTCTGCATGTCCAAGAAAATCGATTGATTTTTGAATGCCAGAATGATTTTGATCAACAAAGTGTATTCAAGAAGCAGAGTTTTGAAGAAGATGGAGGGCTTGGAATTAAGAATACTAGAAAGCTTTTAGATATTGGTTATACTGGGAAATATGATCTGAAAATCGAAAAGGAAAAGAATGTGTTTATTGTGGTATTAAAACTAGAGCTGGATTAATGAATTGTATCGTTATAGAGGATGAAGAGCCAGCACAGCTTCTGTTAGAAGAGTTTGTGGGTAAAATTCCATCTCTTAAGCTAACAGGAGTATATTCCACTGCATTGGAAGCACAAGCAGCGCTAAACAATGGAAGTGTAGATTTACTTTTTCTGGATATCAATCTCCCATTAATTTCTGGCTTAGATTTACTCAAAGGGCTTACCAATCCACCTTTGGTTATTATAACAACAGCTTACCCAGAATACGCTGTTGAAGGATTTAACCTGGATGTTATTGATTACTTATTAAAGCCTTACTCATTTTCAAGGTTTGTAAAAGCTACCAATAAAGCATTAAAACTGTCACAGAATGATAGTCAATTGGATGATAGAAGTGTTTCAGTTGAACAGGGTAATGACGAGTCTTTAGTTTTGAATATAGATAAGACCTTACATAGAATTAAGAAGTCCGATATTCAATTTATTTCCTCTGATAAGGATTATGTACAGATTTACACGTTTGAAAACAAGTATGTTTTGGTGGGGAGCCTTAGGAGTTGGGAAGAAAAATTGACGGATTCTCACTTCTGTAGAATACACAAAAGTCATTTGGTGAATATGAACCAAATAAAAAGGGTAGTAGGGAACCAGATTAATATAGGTCAGAGCTTTTTGCCTATAGGTAGAACCTATAGATCTAAGTTTATGGAGTGTTTTCTTAAAACTACCTAAACTAGGGCTTGAGCCAGCTTTCAACTTCTCGCTTGTAACTTATTCCAATAGGTATTTCTTGTTTGCCTATCTCAACGTCCTGAGCTGTAAATGCAGTAATTTTTTCTTTATTGACAATAAATGATCTATGTATTCGCTTGAAGTTAGCAGGTAATTTGTCTTCAAAATCACTGATCTTTTCCTTGGTCAACACTTCTTCGTCACCCAAATGGATTTTGATATAATCTTTTAAGCTTTCTACATAACAAATGTCTTCAAAGAGAATTTTCACATATTTTTTATTCACGTTAACAAAAATGTAAGACTTACTATCAGTTTCATTTTCTAATGCAGAATTGATGTTTTTATTTAATTGATTGTCAGTTAGTTTTATGTACTTATTTATAGCTTTAAAAAAACGATCGAATGTTATGGGTTTTAGTAAATAGTCTACTATGTCTAGCTCATAACCGGTTAGAGCGTACTCTCGGAAGGCTGTAGTGAAAATTACCTTAGGAGGGTTCTTGATTGACTTCAGAAAATCCACTCCTGAGAGCATTGGCATTTGAATATCCAGAAGGATCAAATCTACAGAATGGCTTTCAATAAACTGTAGCGCCTCCATTGCATTTGAACAGCTGCCCTCTAAATGCAACATAGGCATCTGTTCTATATGGTTTTCTAACAACTGAACTGCAAGAGGTTCATCATCAACTATCAGGCAACTAATTACTTTCATACTAACTGAATGGATAAAGATACATGATATGTTTCTGGTTTATCATCAATTGCCAAGTGATATCGCTCTGGGTAAATTAAGTCAAGCTGACGTTTAATATTTGAGAAACCAATACCTGATTTATAAGAAGTAGGATCTTTCTGTTTAGTTTGTGGTTTGCTGTTTTTTATAGAAAGCTCCAGTTTTTCTGAGTCTACTTTCAGATCGATGTCAATGAAAGGTGATTGAATAGCACCGCTTACCCCATGTTTGAATGCATTCTCTATGAGTGATAGTAAAATCAGGGGAGAGACTTGAATATTTGGGCTTTCAATAGATTCATTGATGGTAAGTGCTAAACGCTCTCCATATCTCAGTTTTTCAAGGTCGATATAATTGTGTATCAATTGTAGTTCTTTCGAAATGGCTACTTGCCTGTCATTACACTGATACAGCATGTAATCCAGCATTTCAGATAACTTTACTACTGTTTTGGGAGCTTCATCAGATTTCTGAATGGTAAGCGAATAGAGGTTATTAAGCGTGTTAAAAAGGAAATGTGGATGTATTTGAGCTTTTAGAAAATTGATTTCAGCTAGATGTTTTTCTTTTTCCAGGATCTCCGCGTTACGTTTAGCTTCAGCATTAGATTTTAGCATCTTAATGCTCAGCATAATCAAAGGAGCTATATAAATGCTCATGATGTAGTTTTTGATTAACCGATCTGGAGCCAACAAAACTAAAGCCCACATATTTGGTAGTGGTTGATCTAATCCTAAAACAGGTTCTGCGATGTAGATTGTCAATATTCTGGCTAAGGCCGTAAATAGATAAGTAGATATCAGCAGGGAGCCTGCAAAAATCCAGTACTTCTTTTTCTCGTAAAATCTGGGGATTTGATAGTAATTCAATAAATAAGCTGCTCCAATCATAGAAGGGAATAGCACTATGTTTTTCATAAAGCCAAACCAAAAAGAAACACCTGCATTGAAAAAGACTTGTGTGTAGAGAATAAAGATGCCTATCCAAAAGAGGGTATGGGCCAGGATTTTTCTCCCAATAACTCTGTCAATAATAGTTGGAGTATTATTCATGATAGTAGCAAAATACTCAGTTTTTTACTCTCATATAAGTGTTGAGACCCCAATACGAATTTGCGAATGACCAATTTGGCTTTGTTGATGATCAATGCCATTTGGGATCAGGAAGCAGGTATAGAGCCAGTTTTTACCTTAACCCATAAGTAGCATGTTTTAGGCACTCGCTACTGATATACTTTTGGTTAAGTCCAAAAGTCAAAAGTTATGAAAAAAGTAATTCTCTCAATTTTAATGGTTCATCTGGGTTTAATCAGTAATGGACAAACCTTAACTCAAAAAACAGTTGATAGAATTGATCATTTTATTCAATCAGCAGTTGAAGATTTCAACATACCAGCTGTTTCTGTCGGAATAATCGAAAATGGAAGGCTCTCATATATAATATCAAAAGGTGAAGTTAGGCGTAACTCCGGAGTCTTTGTGAATGAAAAAACTGGTTATCAAATTGCTTCTCTTTCAAAGTCGTTTACAGGAATTATAGCAAAAAGCCTAGACAAGGAAGGAGTTATTAATTTAGAGACTCCTGTTAGCCAGTATTTGAGCGAAGAGTTGAGTCAGGAGCAACTTGGCTCCTTCTCAAGTGTTTCTTTGAGAGATGTGCTACAACACAGAGCGGGCTTGCTCAATGATGGGGCATCGCTGCCTCCTACACCAAATGGAATGGCCATGATTGGTGGTTATACCTTGAAGGGGTTCTTAAAAGATCTTACCTCGCTTAAGCCAGATGAAGAAAAAATAGGGAAGTTCAACTATTCTAATTTCGGTTATGCACTCACTGGTTATATTGTTTCTAAAGTAACTGGGAAAACATACGAAGAGTTATTGAAGGAATATGTTACTGGCCCATATGATATGTCCTTTACCACAAGTGAATTGGAAAAGGTTCGTAACAAGTTAGCAACGCCATACCATGTGCATAAACGAAATGCCGAAACAAGACCATGGGAAATGGGGATGGCAATTCCCGCAGGCGGAATTCTTTCCAATGTTGAAGATTTATCCAAACTGCTGATTGCGGAAATGAAGGCTTTTAATTCATATAAAAAGACTGGGGAAATTACTCCTTTGGTATTAACTGCTGACATGAAGCCATTGAATGAGATTATGAATTACGGATATGGTTTCTTCGAAAGTAAAAATGCGTATGATAACACCATTACACAACTTGGGCATGGTGGAGATGTTGATGGTTTTGCTAGTTTTTTTGAGTTTTATCCTGATCAGAATTTAGGCTTGGTTATGCTGACTTCAAGTGGAGGAACTTGGTTTAACGATCTAAAAGGAGACGTAGAAAAGCTCATGTTGGGTATTCCTGTCAAAGAAAGTATTAAACTTTCCAAAAGTATTCTAAAAAGGTATGTAGGTAAATATGATTTTGGAAAAGGGCAGATGATGACAATTTTCAGAAGGGGAGAATACCTGATGAGCTACATGGGTAGATCCAATCCAGCAAGGTTATATGCGGAGAGTGAAACCAAGTTCTTTTATAAAGGGATGGATTCTTCTTATGAGTTCGAGATTGATAAAAAGGGTAAGGTTAAGAAAACAATCTATACTCAGGGTAAGAAAGAGTTTTTCCCTGAAAAGGTCAAATAATTAATCAACCTCCCTTGATGTAAAACCGTTTGATTCATCAATGCTGAATGCATATATTCAGTATTGATGAATTTTCTATTATGCCTTTAGTAAAGTTTACCTCTAATCTCAAGCGTTTTTACCCTGATTTGGCACCTTTAAATGTGCAGGGAAAAACTGTAGCTGAAGTGCTGGATGAAATTGAGAGTCGATATGGAGGGTTGAAAGATTATATTGTAGATGAAAATGGCCAGTTGAGAAAGCATGTCAATATTTTTATAGGCAATGATATGGTCAAGGATAGAGAGCGACTTGAGGATGAGTTGTCAGAGAAGGATGAGATATATGTAATGCAGGCTTTGTCAGGCGGCTAGTAATGTCCCATAATAGAATTGTTAATCGTCAATTGAGAAATACTTTTTAACCTTCAATTCACTGTTATGACTCAAGAATATCTTTTAATTGGCACAAGAAAAGGATTAATTACCTATAAACTCTCCCAAGGCAGTAAGTGGAAGTATCATGACACTCAATTCTTGGGAATTCCGGTGACCATTGCTACTATAGACAAGAATACAGGTTATTGGTGGGCTTTACTGGATCATGGGCATTGGGGGTGTAAGGTACATCGTTCTAAGGATGGTAAGAACTGGGAAGAGCTGGAAGCTCCAAAGTATCCTGAAGGTGAAGAGATTAAAGATGGAGTGCCTGCTTCAACAAAACTGTTATGGGCATTCTCAAATGGTGGACAAGACAGGCCAGGAACTGTTTATGTTGGAACTGAACCAGGCGGGCTTTTCAAGAGTACCGATAATGGCGATAATTTCGAATTGGTAAAAGGCTTGTGGGATCATCCTTCCAGAAAAGAACAATGGTTTGGTGGTGGTAGAGATCATCCAGGTATACATTCTATTTTAGTCGACCCAACCAATTCGGATCATGTTTATATAGGAATAAGCTGTGCAGGAGTTTTTGAAACCTGGGATGGAGGCGATTCCTGGCACCCGATGAACAAGGGATTGAAAGCGGACTTTCTTCCAGACCCAGATTCAGAGATAGGTCAGGATCCGCATTTAGTAGATTGGTGTAAAACCAATCCCAAAGTAATGTGGCAACAGAATCATTGTGGGATTTTCAGGACTATTGATGGTGGGCAGAGTTGGTCAGACATTACAGAGAAAGATGGTATTGCAAATTTTGGTTTTGCAGTAGCTGCGCATGAAACCAACCCGGATGTAGCCTGGGTGGTACCCGGAGTTAGTGACGTTATGCGAGTCGCAATTGACCAATCTCTTTGTATAAGTAGGACTGACGATGGAGGCAAAAGCTGGAAACATTTCAGAAAGGGACTGCCACAAGCAACTGCCTTTGATATTACCTACAGGCATGCCTTGGCACTTACAGGAGAAACACTCGTATTCGGTACGACTACAGGTAATTTGTACTTGTCAGAAAACGAAGGTGAGTCATGGAGTACACTAAGTAATAACCTTCCAATGGTGCATAGTGTAGAGTTTTGTCAAGTCTCCTAACTACAATTAATCTACCTTAAGGTTGGTTTCAGACCAATTATAAGACCATTATCGCATAGTTAATTTCTTTCCTTTTCTATTGCTGTTGCTCTTAGAGTTTGCACATATAATTATTAGTTATAATTTTGTATAACATACAATGTATAACTAATGAAAAACAAAGGACTTGGCGAGTTTGAGGAGTTAATACTACTGGCCGTTTGTATTCTTGAAGGGGAGGCCTACGGAATTTCTGTTAAAAAGGAAGTTGAAAAACACTCACAAAGAACCATTCTTCTTGGAGCTGTGCATATAACACTATATAGGCTTCAAGACAAAGGTCTGCTCAAATCTGAGATGGGCGGAAATACCGAGAAGAGAGGTGATAGAAGAAAGCGACTCTTCACAATTACTGACGCTGGAATGAAACAGCTAAGGGCTTCTCAGGACGTACGCCAAAAGATGTGGCAACTTATCCCACAATTGAATTCAGGTCTTTAATATGAAGTTAAATAAGTATAAACCTCCTGGACTCATTACTTGGTTGGTCGCCAAGTGCTTGAATAGTGACTACTTGGAAGAGTTTCTCGGAGACTTACAAGAAATATTCGAGGATAGAGTAGAGCAAAAAGGAAAGACACTGGCACGTTTAATATACTGCTTCGATGCGTTCCATTTGCTTATTGGTTTTGCCTCATTTTCAATATTTAAAACTCAAAACAGCAACATAATTATGATCAAAACAATGTTTAGAATGGCGTATAGAAGCGCCATCAGACAAAAGCAGTTTACAATCCTCAATGTATTGGGGTTAACCATTGGGATAACAACATCTCTTTTTATAGGGTTATATGTGTATAATGAAACTACCTATGATGCTTTTCATGAAAAAGGTGATAGGATATATCGAGTAAATCAGCCAATGATCTGGAACAGTTGGGATGAACAATTCTCTTCCACCGGACCCAATGTCGCTTTAGCTCTAAAGGCTGAAATACCAGAGTTTGAAGAACTCACACGCTTATTGAACCTCGGGTCTCAAACTATACGTGTCAAAGGTGAGAGTGGTGAACACCGGTTCTTCAAAGAAACCAGTTTTTTTGGGGCAGAAGAGAATTTCTTAAATGTATTTACATTCAACGCTATTCAAGGAGACATCAAATCAGCCTTAAATGACCCTTTGAGCATAGTGATTACAAAAGAAACAGCAGAAAAGTACTTTGGTTTTGGTAACGTAATTGGAAAAAGTATTGAGGTAAAGCGGTATGACGGTGTTTGGGAAGACTTTATAGTCAAAGCAGTAATAGAAAACGTACCTAAAAAATCACACATTCAATTCGATATATTGTCTTCGTTCAAGAGTTATCCAGAGATGTTTGAAGATAATGAATGGAAATGGAATTGGACTTCGTTTTCAACTTATGCCTTGGTAAAGAAAGGCGCAGATATAGCACAATTGGTAGAGAAAATGCAGGCAATACCTCCAAAGTATGCCGCTGCCACTACTGAGCGTGTTTTTAAGCAGAGCTTTGAAGATTTCACTAAAGGAAATCTCTGGACGCTTTATCTTCAGCCCCTGAGTGATATTTACTTGTCATCAGCACCAGATTGGCATCGTTTTGGACCAACAGGAAAGCCACAGCCTGTTCGGATTTTTGGAGCTATTGGATTGATTATCCTCGTTCTTTCCAGTATAAATTTTATGAATCTTTCAACGGCAAGATCAACAAACAGAGCCAAAGAAATTGGGGTAAGAAAAGTACTTGGTTCCAGACGAAAAGCACTTGTGCATCAATTCATCTTTGAGTCAATTTTGTTTGTTGCAATAAGTACTGTATTGGCTTTGGTTTTAGTGTCATTAACCATTGATCCCTTTAATGCTCTTGCCCAAAGAGGTTTGACTGTCAGAACTATATATAGTAGTTTTTCATTCATTGCTGTACTTATCGGTTTTGTTTTAGGCCTGGGAGTCTTGGCTGGAAGCTATCCCGCCTTTTACTTGTCCTCTTTCAGGCCTATCCAAGCATTAAAAGGTAAGGTGAATACCAGCTTTAGAGGCAAGGGTTTCAGAAACGGATTGGTTGTTTTTCAGTTTACTATGTCAATTGCATTAATCATTTGCACATTCTTTGTACAAAGGCAATTACAATATGCTTCAAGCCTGGATATTGGGATTGATCGTGATAATGTACTTCAAATACATAATATTGAACAGCTTGATGAAAAAGCTGATGTATTGAAATCAAAACTTTTAACCAACCCCGCGATAACTCATTTAGGTACATCTTATGCTACACCTACCAATGTATGGGACGGTGAGCGCTATAAAGCCTCTCATTTGAAGGATGCTGTATCTGCAGACATGAGTAATTTTAGAACAAAGGAAGATTATCTGGAATTGTTAGGAGTAGAGTTTGTGGCAGGTAGAAATTTTGACCCGGAAATACAAAGTGATAAGTATGGAGCTATTCTTAATGAAACCGCTGTTAAAGCATTGGGCTGGGGAACTACAGATAGTTTTATAAAAGACTCACCAATAGGTAAGAAAGTAATTTGTGATTTCGACAATGAACTGGAACTTCAAGTATTGGGAGTTGTAAAGGACTTCAATTTTAATACTATTAAAGAAGAAATTGAACCTTTAGTAATCATGCATTCAGACAATGATAGCATCTGGAATTATGGGCTAGGCCGGTCTTATATTTCTCTCAGGCTGAACCCAATTGCCATTCAGACTTCTGAAGATTTGCAAGTCTTTTTAGAAAGCATTGAGAAAGAGATATACAAAATAGATCCCTCAACTATGTTTGAATATAGCTTTATGGATCATGAGTTTGAAGCAACCTTTAGGTCGGAACTTCAGATGGGGAAAATTTTAAATCTGTTTTCAATAATGGCCTTAATTATAGCATGTTTGGGTCTGTTCGGGCTTGCAGCCTTTTCAGCGGAACAACGAATGAAAGAGTTGGGAATAAGAAAAGTGTTGGGAGCCAGAGTAATATCCTTGGTAGTTTCCTTTTCATCTGAATTTACAAGGCTTATTGTAATAGCAATTGTACTGGCAATACCTGTATCGTACCTATTGGTAAACAGGTGGCTGAGCAGTTTTGCCTATCGGACTCCAATAGAAGCCTGGGTTTTTACGGTGGCAATTCTGTGTGCTTTTATTATTGCTTGCACTACAATTGGGTACCAGTCATTAGCTGCCGCAAATAAGAATCCAGCTGAGGTTCTTAAAGATGAATAGAGTTGATAATCAACCATGGCCTTACCTGGACCATCACTTGTTTTGAACCGGTGGTGGTCTTTTTTGTTCCGTTTCTTTCAAAACTTATCTGGATTATTTAAGGGGAACACCTTTCAATTGCCTACCTTCACATATTAGAAACCAAATGTAAAATATGGCAAGATCACAGAACACCTTCCAAAAGAAAGAAAGAGAAAAGAAGCGTTTGCAGAAGCGTAAGGAAAAAGAGATGAAGAAAGAAGAGCGCAAGGCAAACGCTAAAGGTGGTGGTCTTGATGAAATGATCGCTTATGTGGATGAGTTTGGAAATATTACCGACACTCCGCCAGATCCAACAGCCAAAAAGAAAGAAGTAAAAGCTTCTAGTATTGAAATAGGAGTGCCTAAGCAGGAAAAAGAAGATATGACTGCAGAAAGAAGAGGCAAAGTTTCCTTTTTCAATGATTCTAAAGGATATGGGTTTATTAACCAGGATGGTACTCAAGAACGTTTCTTCGTTCACGCCAACGGTTTAACAGAACCAATTCAAGAAGGAGATAAAGTAAGCTTTCTTCTAGAAAAAGGAATGAAAGGAATGAATGCCGTTTCGGTCAAGGTTATTCGTTAGTTCCTTCATTTCGGGTCGAAAACTCAAAACGACAACCATTCCATATTAGTGTAGGAAGTGATTATTCAGCTTCCTCGTTGCTTTCAGCCTCTTCAGTTTCGCTATGTATCGATGTAACCTGAAGTTTAAATTGCTTGTCTAATTCAAAGTTGAATGTAATCGTTTCCATTAATTCATTGGCTTTCACGGATTGTTTTAGCATAGTCAGAAAATCCTGTGCAACCAGCGATGTTTTGATAGGAGTCAAAGGCTTGCCTTGAAAAACTTCCATTTTAAAAGAATAAACGATGTTCTTCTTAGTGGCCAGATCAGTGAATTCATGTGCTGACAAAGGGTAGGATTGTGGTCCACCTTCTGACTCAATCATTAATTTTAAGATAACCGGACGGTATTTTTTCCATAAAGGATAGAATGCATTGGTCTGGATAGTATCGTACTGCATAAATAGTTTTTTGATGTTCTAAGGCTATGTATTAATGTCTGTAAAGCGTAAATCAGATTGTCGACTTGTAGAAAAGATAGTCTTGAGCAGTAACAAATCCTGCTATATAGAATCTGGAAACTCAGTTTAAATCTCTTTTTCTTGCCAACTACTCGGAGTCCTGCTCGACCTGCAAGTTAGGAAAACCATCAGACAACTCGTCTAATCTTGCCATTAGTTTTATTTTCTTTATAAATAATAAGGAAGGGTTGGTTCGGATTAAAGTCTAGGAATTCTTTAATAATTCATAATAGGCTCCTGATCTTAATTGATAATCCATTGGGTTAATAAAAGAGTTGATGGAACCTAGCACACCTTCAATTTCATGATATTCCTTGCTTAATCCTTGATAATAGTTAAGCCATTCAACATTAGAAGCGTTGAGATGATATTGTTTACACCAAGACAGGTAATCATCAGATTCGGCAAAGTCTTCTAACGAACGTAGGGTTAAGAAAAATGATAGCAACTGATTCTCTTCATTAAAATCTCCATACTCATCTTCAATATAGATAGACCAGGACTTATCGGCTATTATAAATTCGATCAAGAAAAGCTTTTCTGAAGAAGGTTGGCCTGCTGTTTTAATACAAGGACTTAGTTTTTGACTCAAAGAAAGTAGCCGATTGAGAGAGGAGTTATTAACCATCGCTGACCGTTTTATGATAAAGTTAAGTAAGTTTTATCAGTTGTTTAGCCATAAAAATTAGTTAAATGTTATATAAAGTATAACAAATAGAAAAGCCTTTCGTATATTAGTTCTATTAAATAGAGTAAATATGGAGAAACAACATCTCGGAGAACTTGAAGAATTGATACTATTGCTAATTGTTATGCTCAAAGATGATGCCTATGGTTTTGCTATTAGACAGGCCATAAAGGAGCAAGCTGGAAGAGTTATAACAATCGGAGCAGTACATGGCACCGTTAATAGGCTGGAAAAAAAAGGGCTCATAGAATCAAGTATGAGTGGTGCTACAGAAATAAGAGGTGGGAGAAGGAAGAGAATATTCACGATTACTGCTTCCGGAAAAAAGGCATTACAGGCAAGCAGAGATTTAAAGCTCAATCTTTGGATGCAGATTCCAGAATTGGCAGTCGGGTCATAAATAGTTTCCATTTTGAAAAATCTTGAAAGAAATAAACGACCATCTCTTTTCTCAGAGCGCTTGCTAGGGTGGTGCTGTAAACCTGAATATTTAGAAGAAATTCTTGGTGATTTAGCCGAATATAGAGATGAGCTATTAAGTAAACCAAAGTGGAAAAGAAAACTGTTCTACTGGTTTCATGTACTCCAATTTATAAGACCCTGGGCATTAAAAAGACTTCAAAGTAATCAACAACTTAATCAGCTTAGTATGTTTAGTAATTACCTTAAAACATCCGTTAGGAGTTTAAAAAAGAATGCCCTTTTCTCATTCATTAATATGATTGGACTAGCCATAAGCATGTCAGTGGCTATTTTGATGATACTAGTGATTACAGAGTTGAATTCTTTTGATGATTTTCATGAGAATTCTGAAAGAATCTACAGAGTCACATCTAACAAATTTATGTTCAATCAGGAATTGGATATGGCTACAGCTTCATTCTTTCTAGGTAATGAGGTTAAGAAACAATCACCGGGTGTCGAAGAGGTAGTTATATTGAAATCAGGTATGTCGGCTGATATAAAGACAAATGCTGGGCTACTGAATGTTAGCGGTTTTTACGCCACTGAATCATTCTTCGATGTGTTCTCTTTTAAATTACTACAAGGTAATCCAGAAACTGTTTTTCTTGAACCGAACAACATAGTACTTACTGAAACTACCGCGGTTAAACTTTTTGGCGGTGCCAACCCTATAGGTAAAGAGCTTGATATACAAAGTACTGGAGGCTGGCAAACGCGCTCAATTCTAGGCAAAGTTGTAGGAGTTGTTGAAGACCCACCATTGAATTCTCATCTTGAATTTGAAGCTTTAGTTTCTATGAAAACCTATGACCAACCTGCAACAGGATCTGGTTGGAGAGCTGACTTTAGAACAAATCCTAACCACTTTCAGAATAGCTTTGTATACCTGCTTTTAAATCAAGGTGCCGACCTCGAAAGTATTGAAACCAGTATGTCTGACATCATTTCTGCATACAATTCAGATCAAGAGCATAAGCTTAGCCATAAGCTTCAGCATATGAGCACTTTTGTTTCTAGCGATAAGTATCAAAACCGTGTAGGCCCAAGATTTTCTCAGCGTCAGTTGTATATCATGATAGGTCTGACCTTAATAGTCTTACTTTCCGCATGTTTCAATTATACAAATCTCTCTTTGGCAAGAGCACTTAGAAGGTCAAAAGAAGTGGGAGTACGCAAAGTGACGGGAGCAAGCCAGTTTCAGTTATTTGCTCAGTTTATAATAGAAGCAATACTGCTTTCTGTTTTGGCTTTTATTATAGGTTTGGGCCTGTTCTATTTGATAAAACCAGGATTCTTGAATATGCCAAACCCAGGATCCAGTGGTCATGATATGTTTACACTGGGTATCAATTTTACAAAGCTACTATATCTGATAATTTGCACAATTGGTGTAGGACTAGTTGCTGGTTTTTTACCTGCCTGGTTTCTTTCAAAGTTAAATGCCAACACTGTCTTGAAAGATGCCAGTAGAGTAAAACTATTTGGAGGACTTAGTTTAAGGCGTGCACTGACTGTTTTCCAGTTTGTACTTTCAATTGGTTTAATAATGAGTGCTGTGCTGGTTAATAAGCAATACAAATATGCACTTGGTTATGACCTGGGTTTCGAGACAGAAAACATAATTAATGTAAAGGTCAAAGGCGATTATGGAGATCAACTTGAAGCCGAGTTTAACAGAGTTTCAGAAGTAGCAGAAACCTCTAGGTCATCAATGGCCATGGGGACTGGTGGTGCTGAACTTGCTTGGGCACTGACAGAGGATAAATCACAGAAAGCCATGCTCTTCTGGAATGGCATAGATGAAAAATACTTGAACATGCATGACTTTGAAATTATTGCAGGCACGGGTTTTCTAAGGGCTCTTAAAAAAGGAGAAAGTAATAAGCAGATTATTGTAAATGAACATTTATTGCAGACTTTGAATTTGGGAAGTCCTGAAGAAGCAATAGGTAAATTTATTTGGGTGCAAGGATATGTACGAGATAGGCTTCAAATAACAGGTGTTGTTAAGAATTTCATTAATACTTCTTTAAACGCAGGCCAGGGAGATGAGATAATGGCCAATAAGAATTTTGCTTTCGTTCAGGGGATGCCTGTTTTTACCCATGGATTGATAGCAGTAAAGTTTAAAACAAACGATTTACCCGGATTTGTTCAAAAGCTTGAATCGATATACAATGGAGTTGATAATAGCCACCCTTTTGAAGCAGATTTTTATAAAGATCAAATAGCGAAGACTTATGAATCTGAAAAAAACATTTTCACCTTAGTTTCATTCTTGGCTTTTCTAGCTATTTCTATATCAATGCTTGGCTTGCTGGGTATGGCTGTCTTCACAACAGAAAGTAGACTTAAAGAAATATCGATAAGAAAGGTTCTTGGAGCTGATTCAAGAGACTTAACTCTTTTACTATCCCGAGGCTTTTTAATGCTCATTGGATTATCAGCACTCATTGCAATCCCGCTTTCAAATTATGTAGTTAATGAGAAGGTGCTCTCAAGTTTTAATTATAGAGCTCCAACAGGTATAATAGATTGGCTTTCTGGCTTTCTGGTAGTTCTTTTTATTGGTACCCTAACAATAGCCTGGCAGATAAGGCAAGCGACAACAAGAGCTCCATCTACACTTCTGCGAAATGAATAGTACAATTCTCGGCTTAATGAGGGATGGGTAAACAAACATTTGCATTCACAATAAAATTTAAATCAACGAAATTAATCAAAATCATAATCACAAAATGATTGAGAACCTAAAGAGTAATTAAGTTAATATTTAATGATACGAAACGGAAGACTATTGCTTTGGAGTTTAATTGTCTTTATGATCTTTCTTAAGGCTAATTTTCTGCTCTTAGGACAAAGTGAAAATGATTTGCTTGGTTCATGGGTGAGAGTAAGAACAATGAGCCCCAATGAGTTAGTTTCAGACAATATCGAAATTATAGCAGATGAATATCTCAAACTGAGATTTAATGGAAACAATGAATTAACCATATTTGGTCATTACCAAGCAAGCGGGGTAGGTACTAAGTATGCGCTCAAAAATAATTTTTTGATTTTTGGTTTTGATAGAAAGTTTAGGGTTGAATTTGTAGATAAGAGTCGGTTAATACTTGTCGAACTAGATAAAGGAAGAGTAACTGACAATTCCGTAAAGCATATCTATCTAAGGGAAAGTGTTTTTTTAGCAAAGCTACCATTGTCTTACGAAGATATTTTTTTGCATGATAGAGACACAGTCTATTTTGCCTCAAAAAAGCTATACCCTGAGTTTCAAGCACGTATATACCCAGATTTCCATTTATATGTACACAATCAAGTAAAACCCAGTTACTCTTATGGAAGCAATCACATCTATGCCACTTTCATTGTTTATCCTGATGGAAGTGTTGGAGAGGTAGATATTCTTCATCATGTCAACAAGGCTTCAGATAAGAAAGCATTGCGAGCAATTATTAATTCAAAGAATAGATGGAGCGTACCGTTTCTTGAAAGTAAAGAAGTTCCTGTTCTTATGCATGTAGAAGACAGGTATGTATCAAACAAGAAGAACGGTAGGAATGAGGTAAGTTTTGAAATAAACCAGCAAGAGCTTACCGATCAGACGAGTTTATATTCTGCCAATCTTTATCAAATTGCCCTGGCTCTCAGAAAAGGTGAGTATGAAAGGGCACTGGAATATATTGGTACTTGTGAAAAAATCTTACCTAAAGAACCCAACCTTATATATTTGAAATTCAGGTGTTATTCAGGCTTGGGCAATACAGTATTGTTAGAAAAAGCCAAACTAGCACTTAAAAAGACTAGGCTGCGATATTTAATCAATTAATTGCTATTCTTATTTTACTCAAAGTGTACATCTAATATTCAGCTAATTTGATAAGCACCGATTAAAACTCTTTGGAGATTTCAGACTGAATTCTGTATCAAAAAAATACCGGTTATAAAAAAAGTGTTCCTACACGATGCGTTTAAATGCATAAAATTGAAGTGATTTGTTTTTTTCTCTATCGAATCATTAACTTAACCACTTCAAACCTTTTACTAACCGTAATGAAGAATCTTAATAGAAGGAATTTCCTTAAAAAATCATCCATGTCGGCAGCAGGTTTAGCTACAGCTGCTGCGATACTTCCTAGCTGTTCAAGCCCAGAGCAAGAGGCTCGACCATCGAGGTCAACATATATGGGAGACTTTGCTGCTCCAAAACTACCAACAATCAGAGTTGCTGCCATTGGAGTAGGAGCCAGAGGCCCTAGCCACTTAAGGTTCTTGTCTAAACTGGATGGTGTTGAAGTAGTTGCTATTTGTGACTTGTATGAAGACTTGGTAAAGAGGGAGGTTGATTATTGCCTTAAAGCAGGAAAGGGACAAAAGCACCAAAATATTGCTACCTATTACGGTGATGAGAATAAGTGGAAGGTGATGCTCGATGAAGTTAAGCCTGATGCAGTATTTATTTGTACAAACTGGAAGAACCATGCCCCAATGGCAATTGAAGCCATGAAAAAAGGAGCTCATGCTTTTGTTGAAGTACCAATAGCTGTAACGCTTGAGGAGATGTGGGAGATTGTAGATACTTCTGAAGCTACTCAGAAACACTGTATGATGATGGAGAATGTTAACTACAGTAGAGATGAGTTAATGTTCTTGAACATGTGTCGTCAGGGAGTTATTGGAGACCTACTTCATGCAGAAGCTGCCTATATCCATGAGTTACGTTTTCAAATGGAGGAGCAAAAGAGAGGAACTGGTTCATGGAGAACACATCATTATGCCAACAGAAATGGTAATTTATACCCTACACATGGTCTTGGCCCTGTTGCCCAATATATGAATCTGGGCAGAAATGAAGATAACTTTAAGACACTTGTGTCTTTTTCTACACCTGCCATGGGAAGAAAGCTTTATGCTGAGAAGAATTACCCTGCAGATCATAAATGGAATAAACTGGATTATAAAGGTGGAGACTTGAATACTTCGATAGTCAAAACCCATTTGGGTAGAACCATTATGATACAATGGGATGAGACTAGCCCAAGGCCATATTCAAGACATAACCTTGTACAAGGAACTAATGGTATACTAGCTGGATTCCCGACCCGAGTTGCTCTTGAAGGAGGCGTAGAAGGAATAACAAAGAACCATCATAGATGGGCTCAAGGTGAACACCTGCAAGCACTTTATGAAAAGTATGATCACCCATTATATAAGCGCTTGAGTAGTGTTACAAGGGAAAGCGGTCATGGAGGAATGGATGGACTTATGGTATACAGGATTGTTGAGTGTTTGCGAAATGGTCTACCATTAGATCAAAACTTGTATGAAGGATGCTTCTGGAGTGCAGTTAGCCCTTTGAGTGAGGCTTCAGTTGCCAATGGAGGTGCTCCTCAGCAGTTCCCTGATTTCACTAGGGGTGAGTGGAAAAACACATCTCCATTAAAAGTGATAAGCTAAAGATATGCGTGTAAATAATAAACTGGTATTGTTGCTATTAGCTGTAGCAACAATACAATTGAGTTGTACCTCTCAGTCTAAAACTGTCAGCCTGTTTAATGGGAAGAACCTCGATGGTTGGGTAAACCATGGAGAGGAGAAATGGTATGTTGAAAATGGAGAGTTAGTTTGTGAAAGCGGACCTAAGGCTCAGTATGGTTACCTGTCTACTGACGAGTACTATGATGATTTTGAACTTACCCTTGATTTTTTGCAAGAAGCTAATGGTAATAGCGGTGTTTTTATAAGATCTACCGTTGATGGAACAAAGGTGAGTGGGTGGCAAGTTGAAGTAGCTCCTCCAGGAAGCAATACTGGTGGTATTTATGAATCTTATGGAAGAGGTTGGTTGATAAAACCTGATCCGGAAAAAGATAAGGCCTTGAAAATGGGAGATTGGAACACAATGAAAATCAGAGTAGTTGGTTCATCCGTAACATCCTGGCTAAATGGCCAGCAAATGGTTCATATAGAAGACGACAAAATTGGAGCTGGTAAAGGAGCTGTTGCCTTACAAATTCATGATGGCGGTGGCATTAAAGTACGCTGGAAAAACATTAATATTACTCCAATAACAGAAAAGTAGTAGGAAATTCTTAAACACTACTGAAAGAAACAAAAACAATGAAGTATATTTTTAAATTACTGACTATCATATTGATAGTATCTTCATGTTCTAGTAAAAGTGAGAACAAAGACGATGGTTGGATTTACCTTTTTAATGGTACTTCTACTGATGGATGGAGAGCTTATAACGGAGACAAACTACCTGCTCAATGGGTAATAGAAGATGGTGCACTGACTTTTGACACTGAGAAGAGACTTGAATCAGAAAAAAGAGGTGGAAACGATATCATTTATGCGGCTGAAGAGTTTGAGAATTTTGAATTCTACCTTGAATGGAAAATACCTGAAGGAGGAAATAGTGGTATTTTTTACCACTTAAAAGAAGGCTTTGGAGGGCCATACGAAATATCACCTGAATATCAGCTTTTAGATGATCTAAAATGGGAAGAGATCAATAACGCAAAACTGGAAGAGTGGCAAAAAACTGCAGCGGATTATGCCATGCACACTCCTGACAACAATGTCAAAATTGTTAAACCTGCAGGTGAATGGAATTCTTCTAGAATACGTTTTACTCCAGAACTTGTTGAACATTGGTTGAATGGTAAAAAGGTACTTTCTTTTGTACCATGGTCAGATGATTGGTATGCCCGAAAAGCTGCTGGTAAGTGGAAGGATTTTCCTAACTATGGTAAATTTAAAAAAGGATATATAGGTCTTCAGGACCACGATAGTCCGCTTTGGTTTAAAAACATTAAAATCAAGAAGTTGTAAGATGAATAAAAGAGAATTTCTAAAGAGTGCTGCAATTTTGTCGTCAGCAACAGTTTTACCAACTTCAGTGTGGATGAATTCTGATCATAAAAGATTGAGAACAGCTCATATTGGAGTAGGTGGCATGGGTATGGAAGACCTTAAAGCTATTGCTTCTCACGATTCTGTAGATGTGGTTGCTTTATGTGATGTAGATTCCGATAGGTTGGCCGTGGCGCACAAGCTTCATCCTAACGCTCGAATATTTTCAGATTACAGAACACTTTTAAAGGAGATGAAAAATGAAGTAGATGCAGTGGTAGTATCTACTCCCGATCATACCCATGCACCAGCTTCAATGATGGCCATGGAAATGGACAAACCTGTTTATTGTCAAAAACCGTTGACACATCATGTTTCTGAAGCCAGAGCAATGAATAAGATGGCCAAAGACAAAAGGTTAATCACACAAATGGGTATTCAGGTACATTCATTTTATGATTATAAACTGGCTACTTTACTTATTAGATCCGGTATTATTGGTAAAGTAAAGACTGTAAGAGCCTGGTCTCCCAAAAACTGGGGGTACGATGGGCCAGCTCCAGAAGGCAGCGATGCCGTACCGAAAAATCTAGATTGGAATTTGTGGTTGGGAACTGCTCCTGAACGTCCATATAAAGAAGGTGCTTATCATCCTGGTAACTGGAGAAAAGTACTTGATTACGGTTGTGGTACTCTAGGAGATATGGGAGTTCATATTTTCGATACTCCTTATAACGCGTTAGAGTTAGACATTCCTACTACAATTAAGAACAAGTGTAGAAAGCCAACAGGCTTTGGTTTTCCAGAGGAAAATACTGTAACATATAAATTTCCTGGCACCAGACATACTGCAAAAACACTTAAGTGGGTTTGGTATGATGGTGTAAATGCTCCTAAAAAGCATAAGGACCTAAAACTCCCTAATAATGAGAAGTTGCCAGATCAAGGCGCAATGTTCATTGGTGAAAAAGGAAAACTTCTTTTACCTCACTTTATGGAACTACCCAGACTTATCGTAAAAGGAGAGTATAAGGAGTTGGATATCTCTGCTTTTGAAAAATCAGGAGAAATTGGTGAACCCGTTAGAAATTACACTGAAGAAGGTAAAAAACACTACCATCAGTTTGTGGATGCTTGTTTGGGTAATGGAATTTGCAGTGCACCATTTTCTTATTCTGCAAGGTTAACCGAAACTATCCTTCTGGGAGTAATAGCGGGGCGTTTCCCTAATAAGAAGCTTCATTGGAATAGTGAAACGTTGACTTTTGACGAGGATGAAGCAAATCAATTTCTAGACGGAATGTATAGAGAGTTTTAGATTATTCTTGTAACTAATGCGAAGACTTTTAAAATCCATTGCTGCGATAACCGTAGTAATGGGTTTACTTGTAAGTGGATATTTCTTCTATCGCCTGTCGCATAATTACAATGTTTTTGGTGATGGTCCAATACTTCTAAATGACACTTCTCACGTTGGTAATTTCATTGGTGGAGTAGTTGGAACCATGTTTTCGTTTGCAGGCTTCCTGATACTAGTTTTAACACTCAATGACCAAAACAAGTCCACACAGAAAGAACGGTTTGAAAGCAAGTTTTTTGACCTACTGAGACTTCACAGAGAGAATGTTAAGGAATTAGAGGAAGGTAATAACTCAAGTGGGAGAAAAGAGCTTAGAGACATCTTTATGGAGGTCTTAAAGTGTAAGGAAGACTTGATAACTGTATTCAGCAAACGAAAGATAGAGCAAGTTTACACACAAAGCTATCTTCAAAGCTTTCAGCAAAAGCTTTCTCAAACCAATCCTGACATTAATCTTCTTGAGCTTGCCAAAATTAATACTGCATACTTGATTACATTTTATGGTGTTAATGCAGATGGGCGTCAAACCATAAAAAGTCTGTTAGAAGGTAAGTATAAACCACAATTTATAGAACGTATACTGGAGTTTATTGCTATGAAACCTCGCCTTGAAAGTGATTACTTTCCAAAGTGGGAGAAAGTAATGAAACTGAGCAGTAAGTCATCAAGAGTTAATGCATTTGAGCTAATTCGCAGACTTAGAAACAGCGAAAAACTTGATAACGGGCTTAGCAGGGAGTTAATACAAGTTGTTGAGGAAAACATGTATGATTCGGACTATGAGAAGTTTTATGCCGGTCACCAATATAAGCTGGGGTACTACTTCAGGCATTTGTATCAAACGTTTACTTTCATAGATCAACAATCTCTTCTGAACAAGGAAGAGAAGTATTTCTACGCTAAAATTCTTAGGGCACAGCTATCATCTCACGAACAGGCCCTGTTATTTGTCAATAGTCTTTCTATGTTGGGACTTGCGTGGGATTTATGTCCTGTGAAAGAAACCAGGTTGATCACCAGATATAATTTGATTAAGAATCTTCCGGGTGAAGCGATTTTTGGAATAGTTTATAAGGATTTCTATCCCAATGTTCAATATGAGCTTACAAACTAGGCTGGTTATTCAAATCTATTGATTAATCACTTTCTTCCATCCACTATTTTTAAGTGGAAATTGAGAACCTGCCAGATCAGGATATTTCTTTCGAAGTTGTTCATATTCCGGGTTAACAGCATGGTCACCCCAGATACCAAGCATCAGTTTAAGCCCTTCTTCGTTTTCGGGATATTGTCCTTTGTCATCTGTTTCAGCTATCCACTTGTTCAAAACGCCTGCGTACTTTGCTAATGTTTGCTGATATTCAGGGTGTTCTGCAAGATTATTTAGTTCAAAAGGGTCATTCTCAAGATCGTATAATTCTTCCTTTGGACGCGTCTCTGAGAAGAATATCCTTTGAACATCATTCAGCTTTCCTTCAGAATTTAACTGCTCCATCACTTTAACAAACTTAACGCCATCCACATTCATGTAAGTAGGTTGGGTATAAGGCCTGTCTGTCATGAAGTTTCTGATGTATTTAAACCTTTTTGATCGAACTGATCGAATTCTGTCAATTGTAAAATCGCATCGATCTCTAGTCGATATGACATATTGCCTAGGCTCATCATCCATACTGAATATGTTTTTACCTTCCATGTATTCAGGTATAGGTATGTTTGCCAGTGCTAATGAAGTAGGCCCCAAGTCAATACCACTAACGAGTTGTTCATTGCTGACGTTAAAATCAGTCTTTTTTGCTTTTCTAAAATCGGCCATGATCAATGGAACACGCAGTCCTCCATCATATAGAAACTGTTTGTTCCTGGTTAGCCTCATACCATGATCAGAAAAGAAGAATACAATCGTATTATCTAACAAATCATTATCTCTTAGATCGCTAATAAGTTTTCCGACTCTTCTATCAGTAATTTGAATAGCATCTAAATGATTGGCATATTCCTCTATAATATCAGGGTGATTGGGGAGGTAGGGAGGAAGCTTAATTTGACTTCGGTCAACTGGTCTTTCCACTCTTTCTTTAAATGAAGATGAGAAGATTTCTTTACCCCCCATCAACTGTATCTGTCCGAAAAATGGCTTGTGATTTTTAACTTCTGAAAATTCAAGGTTAACGCCTCTTTTTCCATATAATGCATGTTGCATATAATCCTGACTATACAAATTCAATCTGTCATAGCTAAAGTTGTAGTCGTCTTTTCCGTTGTTGAAAGTGAAGTAACCTGCTTTTTTAAATACTTCGGGGATAGTTTTTACATGATCAGGTAATTCGATTAACGATTCCGGAGTACGTGAACTATGGTGGTTATGCACGCCTAAACTAGTAGACATGACTCCAGTAATCATACTCGACCGGCTTGGAGAGCATACGGGAGCAGGCATGAAAGCATTAGTGAATAAAACTCCATTCTCGGCTAGTTTGTCAATATTTGGAGTAGAAATTATGTCAGTACCATATGCACTCATAAGTGGTGCGGTATCTTCCAGCATTACCCAAAGAATGTTAGGCCTGATTTCTTGCTCTTTAGGTTCATCACAGGCATACAGAAGAATGATCAGTTGCAATAAGAGGATTAACTTAATGGTTGTTTTAGATGAGTTCATTGCCTTAAAAAAGTATGGTAATCCAACTGGTTAAAAGTTAAAGAAAGTTACGCTAAAACATATAGTGTTACATCTTGTTTTCAAAAGTCAAACAACATATTGTTTAAAATTGAAACATTATCATAAGAGCGACTCTACTATAGCTTTTTCAAAAAGATCAGAATTAAATAACTCAGCCTTTTTTTTGGCCTGGACGGATAGGCTGCTATATAACCTCGTGTCAACTCTGAGTTCTTCAATCGCGTCAATAATTTGACTGAGGTTCTTGCTGTCAATACAATAACCATTAACTCCATCGTCAATCAATTCTAAAACACCACCAACAGGAGGGACTATGCACGGTAAACCATAATTCATTCCTTCCAATACTGTCATGCCGAAAGTTTCAATATGCTTTTGAGTATCTGAAAGATTGAGTAAAACGGAAGCTTCTTTATAGAAATGCTCTACTTTCTTTTGGGCCGGGTACACGTTTAGATTATTTGGCAATTCTGCTTTACCAAGAACAAGTTTAATTTCTGATAGTGTTGCATTAAGTACTAAGTCAAATTTAAAACCTGACATTGCCTTGGCTAATTCAATAAATTCAGGTACGCCTTTGTATTCAGCCAAGGAACAGATCATTAGTACCCTAAATTCCTTGTCAGTAGCATGAGATATCTCTTCTGCATTTTCAGTAAACGATTCAGAAATACAATTATGAATCACTACTTTTTCAGTACGGCTAAAACTCATTTGCTCTTTGAGAAATTCGGATACAAAGATCACTTTATGAGCTGTTAGCCTAACTACAAAAAAGAGCCACTTTTTAAGTAAGATAGGCGCAGGAGCCAAAGAAACTTCATGGATATGATAAATGACCTTCTTTCGCATTAAAATGCCCGCAAAGGCAGCTCCAAATGGAAGTACGGTATTAATATAAATCTTGGTTGGTTTAAGTATATATTTTAAAAGAGAAAAGAATAACCATACCTGTACATAAAGGTATGAAAAGAAGGTTCTCCAACGCCTGTTTCTTCTTTTGTAAGGAATGGAACGGATTTCTACTTGATTTGGTAAATCAGACAAAAAACCTTCATAATCTATTGTAGCAGTATAAAGAACGATGTTGACTTCTTGAGCACAAAGTGCTTCGACAGCCTGTGCGAGTACGCGGGTACTACCACTTAAGTCATTTCTCATATGTACAACAACCAATTGTTTGGGTGTTGAGCCATGGCCGTTTGTCATTCTTAGCCTGAATTATAAAAGTGCAATGATAGGGAATATTAGTACTCGTTAGGACTTAAAAGGGAAGTATTATCTGAAGTGCCTAAATACATGCTAGAAAACAAAATATGTCATTTAAAGGTAAGTCTTGTCATCTGAAAAATATTTCGTTGATTTGGACTCTTTAAAGTGCTTCAGTGACCGAATTAACAGTTATTTATGTAAACTATTATTCTAGAGAAGAACTCAACAATTCGATGGCCTCATTAGCCAGTTTTACTTCTATTCCCTATGAAGTAATTGTAGTGAATAATTCTCCAGATGAAGATTTATCATCACTTGAGAGCCAGTATGAGAATCTGGAGGTTATTGACGCACCTCAAAACTTAGGTTTTGGAAAGGCTTGCAATACTGGAATTAAAGCTGCTAAAACAGATTACGTACTTCTACTTAATCCAGATACTTACTTTGAAGAGGATACCATCTCTAAATGTCTTGAAGCATATAAAAAACTAGATTCTGAATCAACAGGTTTACTTACTTGTAAGCACCTTTATGAGGACGGAAGTTTTCAATATTGCAGTGTGCCCCGGTCTGATTTACCTGTCTTTCCATTTATTCATGTTCCGTGGAAAAGAGCTCGCTTTAATTCAAAGCAAATATTTAATGAGTCAAAGAAAGTGATTGACTTACACGAAAGCTCTCATTATACCTATGCTGTGCATGGCTCATTTCTTCTAGCACCAAGACAATTATTCTTGGAAGAGAGTTTTGATGAAGACTTCTTCTTATACAGCGAAGAAATAGATATTTGTAGGAGACTCAACAATGTTGGAAAAAAATCATATTTCTTTTCAGAAAGCTATATAGTACATTCCTCGCATAGAGCCTCGGAAAGTATAGCAATACGAAATCAGATGTATTTGTCAAGCGGACTTATGGTCTTAAAACTACATGGTAAAACAGGCTTCACACTTTATTATGCTCAACGAGTTATTCGAGGGGTATTGATCTGGTTAATAATTCCTTTTCTAAGTAAACCAGTAAGAGGTTTATTGCGAACCCACTTGAAAGATGCAAACCCTATGTCAAAAGACTACTTGAGGATATTTCGGTATGGCAAGAGAATCAATAGTTATAAGCCGTTAAAAAGCTCAAAGTTGTCTTGAGTTTAAGTGCTGTTTACATGTGCTTTAAAAAAAGCATTATTATGCTTTAGTCTGATGCCTAAGGTTAAAAGTGCTCCTATAAGTATGGCAATACAAACACCCGTTAACCCCCAATACTGAATCAATAAAAAAGAAAGAAGTATAGTAATAACTATGCCTGTCAAAGTGCTAATGGCTTGCTGTAATGATTCTTTTTGATATGTATATGGAATACTCAGGTATACAGATATTATCATTATTAAGTTGGCTATAGCCAAGAGGGGCAAATAGATAATACTATCTTCCAAATCAGGAAAGAAAATAGGTAGTAGGAGGTAAGCACCTGCTATTAGCGTTACCACTCCGAAACTGGTCAATAGACTGATATTTTTTATGAGTTGATTAAAGTCCTTCGATAGTTGTTGAAAATTCGCTTTGCCCAAGTAATGATCTTGCGCAGAGAAAAAGTAAAAGATACCAAGAAAGAAGATCGGTGACGCCAGTTTTTCGGCTACGGCAAAAACACCATTCATCTCGTAGTCAAGCCTCGATGAAATAATGTACTTGTTTACATTTATAAGCAACACCCAGCTTAGTGCATTGAACACCATTGGGTAGGCATATTTCAAAACTCGTTTAAAGTTAACCTTGTTAGCCTCTTGTAATGAAAACTGTTTCCTTTTAAACCCTTTTGATACGCATATGAAAAGGGATAGGAAATTGGCTACCGCAAATGCAATTAGTACGTTTTGGAGTTTGTTCTCTGAATAGAATACAGCCCACAATTCTCCTAGAGTGAATGTGATGGACCTAACAATCATTGCTGATGTATACAGCTTAATCTGTCCATTACCTCGTAAAATTTGCATCATGGTATTGAGCAACATATGGCTTACCAGTATTAAATAGCCAATGAAGAGAAATGGTATCGGTTGAATTAGTTGAACAAACAGAGTGACTATGCTTAAAAGAACAACCATTACAAGCAAAATCAACGTACTGGTAGTAAAGCCAATACTTTTTTGTTTTTCGCTTGACTCACTAAGCCACCGATAGGCTGCATCACCAATTTGTAATGAGAAAATGGGTCCGAGAATAGCAACAGTTGAAATTACCAGGTCATACTTTCCAGTGTCTTCAAAACCTAGTTCAACTGCAATGATCGGGAATATAATAAGGGATATGATCTTGCTTGAGTAAGTGCCTAACGAGTATATCCAGGCATTCTTACTTATATTCTTTTCTGGTAAGAAGAAGGTGCTGTTTTTTTTCAAAGATCAATTATTCAATTCTCAATCAAAGCTTACGTTTTAAGTAGCCCATAATGTTGAAGGTAGCATTTTGCCCAAAGAAGTTAATCCACTTTTGATCCACTGTAAACTGATCATATTGTGATAGTATCTCTTTCACTGCTTTTACGGGGCCGCCTTTGAATTTCTTCTTATTTATATTCAGCTGATCTAAAATTCCATCCTCAATAATATAATAAGAGCCTTTGGAAACAAGGTGATTAAACTTGTCAAAAGCTAACTTAACATCATCATAGGTATGTGAGCCATCATCAATTATCAAAATTCTATTGAACCCATCGGCCTCAGAGGGCGCGTAGTTCTGCCAGCCGCCTTCAAAAAGCTTTATATTAGAGCAGTTTAGGACTTCATCTACAAGCCCAGTTTGTTTAAGATCGATGGAGTGTATTTTGCCATTACCAATAGCTTTCAACAGATCGGCAAAATAGAGTGCAGAACCTCCTTTGTTGGTGCCTATTTCGATGATAAGGTCAGGTTTAACTTCTGAAACTATCATCTGGTAGGAAACTAAGTCAAAAGGACATTTAAGCATTGAAATGCCTCTATAAGTGATGTGGTGGTGTGCCTTATTAATAGAATCCAAATCAGTTTGGAATTTACTTTCGAAACTTTGTTTCGTTCTGAATCTGTTTTTAAGTATATCCATGGAAGTTATTTGAATCTGTTTTTAAGTTTGAAAATCACCTTTTCAAGAATGTTCTTACGTGTGTCAGGGTAAGTTAATAAGCTGGATTTAGGCTTATTATCTAGTTCATTATCTGAGCAAACAGCTATAAAATACTGAGCATCTTGATTGGGTTCATAAAGGTTGTATTCCTTGAAATCCCCCCTATATTCACTTAAACCTATAGATTGGTTTTTATCATCTACTATTAATGAAGCATTAATGGTTTTTTGAAACAGGAAATTTATCTCTTGGAAAGAGTCCTCCAGGAGCGCAGAAAAACTCTGCATATTCAATTCCAATGGATGATAAGGGTTTCTTCCTCGTGAAGCTAAGTGATGATTACTTTCACTATCGGGAGTCGAGATTAAGAGAATACCATCAGGCTTTAAGACCCTTTTTAATTCTTTCATTGCCTGACTGTGTTCCTGAATGTGTTCAATAGTTTCAAAACACGTAATCACATCAAACGAACTATCAGGAAGAGGAATGAAGCGAATATCACCCTTGATAAATCTAAGATTATCTTTTTTGTAGCTTTTTATAGCATGTTCAATGGCTTCTTCTTCAATATCCACACCTGTAACACTTTGTGCATTTGAAGACATTAAGGAGCAACCATAGCCTTCACCTGAGGCAATATCAAGCACATCTTTGGACTTCACAAAATCCATTGCTAAATAGTACCTATGTAAGTGTTCATAGGTATAGTATTCATTTACGTGAGTTGTAAGACGCTCTCCTGTAAACTTCATTTTATTCAAGGTGTTTGTGGTTTAATAATTAGCCCTTGGCAAGTAGGAAGGCAAAATACACTAGTGTTATGTGCTTTGGCAAACTCATCATGGACTTTTTGTTGTTCCTCAAAACCTGGGTATCCATAGTCATCAAGTACTATTATTCCTCCTGGTATAAGTTTATCCCATACAAAGTCCAGCACTGCCTTTTCAGGTTGTGCGCTATTTAAGTCCAGTGATACAAAGGCTATGTTATCAACCTTAAGTTTTGAGAGAATATTTGGTACAACACCTCTAATCACCTCTATATTGTCCATTGAGGAATATAGGTTCAAAACATCCTGATAGACTTCACTCCATAATTGATCAGGTTTCAGGCCATATTTTTCTCTTTCAACTTCACTTTCGCTCAACAGATCTGGGATAACTCCACTGAAACTATCTACTAGTATGAACTTTCTATCTTGGTTCTCGAAGGAGATGAAATCGGTAATACTGGAAGAAAAGAATCCGGTTCGTACTCCAAATTCAAGAAAATCACCTTTCAAGTGTTGAGCATATTCAGCAGCCCAACATAGCGTATGTATACGCCATTCTAAATCAACTCCTTTTAAAAACCTGTCCTTATCTGTTGCTTTACCTTTATTATATGCCTTAATGAACTTCGGATCATCCAAAAAAGGAGTTTGATTGTATGTAAACAGATTGTCTCTTGCATAGGCAAGATTGTCTTTGATTACAACATGTAACCGTTTCCTAAACAATCTATTAATAACTTTAGAAAACAGCTTGTAGAAACTATTCATTAGAATAAAAGAGCTTGAAAACTTTCAAAACCTGAAAGTAGACAATCCCTTCAGATAATTACCTAAAGGGTATTGGTGTTTATTAATTTATTTAATCCGACACGTTGCTGATAGTAGATACTTGAATAACTTTAATGATTCTTTATAAATGTTTTAATGAAGACTTTACTTTTTATTGGCCACCCAGGTCATGAATTATTAGCTTATAAGTTTCTGAAGGACTATAAACCTCATGTGGTTTTTTTAACTACTGGATCAGGAAATGCTGATAATCCAAGAATAAATGGTTCTGTTGAACTAGTTGAGTCGCTTGGTTTAAAAACTTTCTATCCCTTTAAACCCTTTACTGATCGGCAGATATATGATTCGATTCTTTCCGGAGATTTTGAGACTTTTTCGAATGTCAAATGTTTGATTAAACAGTTTATTCTTGATCACGAAATAGAAAGAGTTGTAGGAGATGCACTGGAAGGTTTTAACCCTTCTCACGATTTGTGTAGATATATCATCAATGCCAGTGTTCAAGAGCTTTCTTCAATTAGAGATATCTCAAATTATGATTTCCTACAAGATGAAGTCTTTAGAAACAATAAGACTGAATCGGTTGATACTGATATTGTTTTAGAGTTAAGTAGCTCTGAAATGGAATCTAAACTCGAAGCCTGCAGGATATATAGCCAATTGAAGTTTGAGGTAGATCGCTTTTTTGAAAAATATGGCTCTGACTTCTTTTCATTGGAGTACTTCCGTAAAGTATCAGATACACAGAAGATTTGTAATTGGAAAGAGAAGGCTCCTTTCTACGAAACCCATGGAAAAAAGAGGGTAGAAGAAGGTGTTTATAAAACAGCACTATTATTTGAGGATCACATGAAGCCTTTGGCTAATCATCTCTTGTCGTTAGAATGAGAGTTTTGATTACCAATGTAGAGATGGAAGGGTACAGCGGAACAACCCTTTATGTTAAAGAACTTGCTATTGGTTTT
Source organism: uncultured Roseivirga sp. (assembly GCA_947493005.1). Taxonomy (GTDB): domain Bacteria; phylum Bacteroidota; class Bacteroidia; order Cytophagales; family Cyclobacteriaceae; genus Roseivirga. The sequence continues at coordinate 69,761 of CANLOY010000003.1, read as the reverse complement.
AAAGAGAGAGGTGTTGATGTTGAAGTTTTTACCTTTAGGATTGGTCCTATCGGAGAAGAACTGTCATCGAGGGGAGTAAAGATTAGCACAAGTCTCCGAGACTTGAAAGTGCCAGACATTGTTCATGCCCATAATAACATTACAGTCTGGCCAATCCTGAGGCATTTTAGAAATGTACCTGTCGTATTCTGGTTGCATAGCAGGTTAAGTCCATTAGACATTCCTCCTAAACACAGAAATATAGTTCAATACATGGCCGTAGATTACAACTGCCATGAACGCTATGTTGAAGAGCATCAGTTTAGCTCAAATGACATTAAGGTCATTTACAACTGGGTCAATTTGACTCGATTCAGCTTAAAAAAAAGTATTAATGGCCCGATAAAAAAAGCCTTAGTATTTTCTAACTATGCTGGGAAAAGTGGGTTTTATCCTGTGTTAAAAGAAGCATGTGAATCTTTAGGTATTGAACTTGACGTGATGGGAAAAGGTATGGGAACTGAACAGAAGAATCCTGAAAACTACCTAAGAGAATATGATATAGTTTTTGCCAAAGCAAAAGCAGCTATGGAGGCTATGGCTTGCGGCTGTGCGGTAATTGTATGCGATTTTACTGGACTTGCTGGCTTTGTGAAAACCAACAATTTTGAACAGTTCAGGAAATTGAACTTTGGCATGAAGTTAATGGACCGGCCTGTTACAGTGAAAAACATAGTTGACGAATTGAAACAATATCAGTCTGCTGATGCTAAACTAGTAGGAGATCGATTGAGGAAAGAAGCAGATATGGAATTGATTGTTGATGATATAAGCAATTTATATCATGATGTAATCACCAAATTTAAGTCAGGTCAGAATGGAGAATATAAGTTCAATACAAAGAACTATCTCGATTGGCGTAGAGCGACCTTTCGTATATGGGTTGGGTTATGGCTAAACCTTAATTTCCCCAAATTGGTTCGTTTAATTAAGCGCGTGAGAAGGGGCTAAATCAATAGAAGCTTTTTTTCAAGCCTTTGTTATCCAGGTACTCAGCAATGAACGTGGCAAAGATATTGGCTTTCAGACGACTTCCTTTTTCGTTTACATGTCTACCATCAGTGAAAAGGTTTTTTTGATTAGGAAACAGCTCGGCAAAATCTAAACATGCGATTTGATTTTGAATGGCAAGCTCCTTTATAATCTCATTATGTTCAAGATAAGCCTTAACATATTCTGGTGTATTCGAAAACTCATTTTCGAAGAGCGTACAATGTGCAAAGGTTGAAAGGACTATTTCAATGTTTCTACTCTTTGCCACGTTGATGATGTTTTCCATATTTCTTTTAAAATAAACCGGCTTATTCACTCTAAGCATTTCGGATACTGGTGTATCTACAAATATTCCCGAAGGATAAGTCTTATCATGTAATTGTTGAATGAATTTGGGGAGATAATAAGTGTCAGGTGATGGGTCAAGTTTTTCGAGTGCTGTATTTGGAGTTTTAACCCCCATTTTGATAGAGATTATTCGCAATATATTGGAATACTCTAGTAATAAGTCCTGCCAATTATATGACAAACCTCTGTTGCTATTTACTCTACGTCCACTATTATCGCTTAAATACGTTTCAGGAGGCCAGACAAGTCTCGATTGAATATCATTTGTTGAATGATAAACAACAAGAAGATCAGGTTCTAAATCTAGAAGACGAAATTGAAGGTTAATCAGAGACTCCCAAGTACTCCAGTTGCCAACACCAGCATTAATGACTTCAACATTGTTAAAGCCCATTTCATGCAAATCTGTTTGCAGCAAAAATGGATAACTATCCTTATAATCTTCTACTGAAGTAGTGTAGGTTGTAGAACCACCAATACAAACTATTCTATAACTATCTTTAGGTTTGGGTTTTGCTATTTCTTCACCTCTGAAGCCTGCTGAGTTATGCACATTACTTCCTTTTATCCAATTAGGAGTCGGGTAATAACCTAAATACCTATGCGGTGAATATTGAACAGATAAGGAGTTAGAGTACAGTTGGTTAATCGAAGCATAATTAAGTATGCGGGAATTATTGGTAGAAATGAACATTATATGCAAGCCCAACTCTACCACTAATAATAGTCCAATCAGAACTATCAGATTAATTAATATTAGTTTGTTCTTGGGCTTTGTTAACTTCACAGAAATCAGGTTGTTGGATTAAAATTAATACAAAGATATTTGAATAGTTATTAGTTAACATCTCCATGCCGAAAACTCTAATAGTGTTTGAACTATTCCTCACCAACTCTGTTTTTTTAAGCCATACAACAATTGCTCTGACATAAGTTTATGACCTTTAGCATTCCAATGCATGTCTCCACCAGGCAAATAAAGTAGTTCTGATTGGCTCTGGAATTTCTCTAATGGGTCGACAAGCGTGATATTAAGTTCTTTACAAAAAGCACCTATAATGTCATTGGGGCTTTCCCAGTTAAAGCGCTCTGGGTTGAGGTTATAATCTTTAATAGTCTTTTCGAGGTCTAATTGGTTCACCTGAAATCTTTGAGGAAAAAGGCTAACAGTAAGATCGAAACCTTCCTTTAATGATAATTCCTTTAGGGCTTTCATTATCCGATGCATCCTATCAAAAGATACTTTAATAGTCTCAGGTTGTTTCTTAAGGAATGCCCCCATACCATGAGTGAAATCATGAACATAAGGTGGACGCTTACCTTTTATGGCAAAAATAGATTCTCCTGTATAAGTTCTGTTGAAGATGCTCTTAAACAATTTGGGAGATATTAGCCTGTCGTAGTAATCCCAAAATTCTGATGATTGAATATAGGTGTCTGGAGGTAAGGTTTCATTGAATACCTGAGTTTCCAAAAAAGATTTATCGAAGCTTTTGTTTTCTAATACTTCGGAACCTATCAGCTGTTTCTTGCCATATTCATGCAGGTTAATAAAACATTCGGATAGGTCATTGCCCAATGTTATGCCCAGCAAGACAATATCAGGTTTATACTTCAGGCCATGTTTATTAAGGTACTCAAGGCCATTTACCGGATTAAGTATCGAAGCTACCATTACTTCATACTTAACTGAATCTTGATTTTTGTTAAGCTGATTTTCAAGAATGTATGAGTAAGTTTCATTTTGTCCAACACGGTAACCTGCTGTAAAAGAGTCTCCAATTGAAAGTACCCTTATTACTCCTTTGGGTTTTTGATAAGAGAACTCCCTGTCATTTCGGAAGCCTTTAGAATTAGTTATCCATGGAACCTTTGAACCATATCCATTAACTACATTAACATCTTGATTGGGAATTAAAAAGCCACCTTCATTCATTAAGTCCTGAGAAAAAACATCTCCGAAGTCATTTCCTAACCAACCATTGTTTCTTATCACCCTGAAACCAATCTCAATTGTTCCAATAACTAATAGGAACAGCAGGAAAATATACTTCAAGTATTTAAGGAGTTTCTTCAAAAGACTTTTGAGGTAAATCTAAAATTAGAAAATAACACTACAAGTATAGTACTTACTTCTCCTCTGCGTGAAGCATACAAGTAAATTCATTCTTTTCAACAGGCATACAATTACCTGTAACCACACATAAGTCTATGTGCATCTACCAGTAAATTGAAAATAGTTTATGAGGTGCCTGGTTATAAAAACCTGGTGCTAGGTTATTGATTAAGTGGGTGCCACAGTAGACAAGATGAAAACATCAACTTTTAATCTTCGTATGATTGGATGAACTACACTAACTGTAACTAACGTGCGACAATTATCATTTCTTTTCGTTCTTCTTTCTCTTCATGGCTATAGTGCTTTAGGTCAGTCAAAAATTAATCATCAAGCTTATAATACTGAGTTTGGTAGATTGGATGTATGGATTTACAATAATCAGGTAACCGGCTCCTATGAAATTGCACCAAAGAAAATAATTGGGTCATTCATTGCTAAACTGAACGGTAATGTGGCTAAGGGTAGGTGGACAGACCCCGATGGAGCGGGAGATATTGAATTTACATTTGAAAGTGATTTCACTGGATTGAGGATAGATTATAGAAGTGATAATAAACCTGACTTATGGTATAGAGATCAATGGCATGGAAAGCTAGAAACTGTGGATGATGGTAAACCATGCTCAAGCCTTTCTTATGGTTTAATAGAGCCTTTTATTGGGACATGGGAAGAATTTAGGCTGACAGAAAATAACTCAGAAGAGTTCATAGGCACTTTAGATGTGAAGTTAACCACCGGAGGTTGCTCATTAAGTCAACAGTTCATCAGTCAAGACTCCAGCTTTACTTACTCTACTCAAGCCATTGTTAATCCAAATTCTGGCTTTTGGGAAGAAAGGTATGTTTTCAGTACAGGAACATATGCTGATTATCAATGGATATTTGACAATGGTGATATTGTTCAAAGAAAAACAGGAGGGAGCAGTAAGACGGATTATTTATATCAATTAAGGTTTACCGAGTTAAAAGATTCTGGATACCTGCTTTTACAAGAACGGTCTAACGATGGTGTTAATTGGAAGATAAGCGGCAGAACCAGAGTTAAACGAAAACTTTGATTACCAATAGAGATTGCGATAAAACTTCATAAGACCTTTCAAAGGAAAGAAAACTAGTTCAGGAATAGTAAAATTCATAGCCCAGTCTCTTTGTGTTTTTTTCTAAACTGAGAAGGAGTGAGCTGAGTTTTGCCTTTAAAAGCAGTGTTGAAAACTGACTTAGAACTAAAGCCAGACTCTAACATTATTTGTTCAATAGACCATGTTGAATATTGAGAGCCCTTCAGTAGATGGATACTCTCTTCGATTCTCAGTTCGGTAATATATTGGTTGAAGTTCTTCTTTAACACTCGGTTTAAATAGAGTGTAAGGTCGGTTTGAGATACGCTCAACTGTTCGGCAAGTATTGAGGCTTTCAATTCTGGGTCTTTATGGATTTTATCTTGATAAATAGCTTTCGACAATAATCGATTTATGTTTTTTTGTAAACTCTCTGGTAGTACATCTTGTATTCGTTCGAACTTCAATAGTCTGGGTTGAGCAATAATCTTAACTAAGAGGTAGGATAGTCCAATAGTCAATATTAATTCAGCACTGACAAACATAATCCAGGAGGTGCTTTCTGTAATCAAACCTAGTTGTTCATGTAGTACTACTTCAGTTAGCCATAAGATGTTCCAGAGTAGCATAGAAACGATAAGTAGCTTGAATACTTTCTTTCGTACCATGAACAAAGTATAGCTTAATGAGCCTATCCAAATGAGCTTAACAACATCAAACACTTCCAGCAAGGTGGATTGAAATAGAACAATCAACAAGGAGTTGACAAGAAGTAATAGCATTGCTGGAATAAAGTACAATAGGCTTTTTCTATTTGGTTCAAATTCATGACCAGTAGAAGTTCTGATGAATAGTATAAAGCTGGTAATCATACCAAGTTCCAGTGGGCCCATAGCCACCCTGTAAGCCCCTAAAACCGGACGAGTTAAAATATTGGATATCCATGAGGTATAATTCAGAATACCAAACAGATCAGTTCCGAGCTTGATATAGAAAAAAAGGGATAGCCAGAATATGATGGGACTAGATTGATCGAACTTTACCCTAAGATAAATGAGAAACAATACAGACAAAAAAAGCTGCATAATCTCGGTAAAGCTCTTTAACCAGTAGAAGTCGATCATTGTGTACAAATAAATTTGTTCTGATTTTATTTTCAGAACTAATTCATCACTATTTCAGCGAATACTTGTGAAAAGAATCGATACAAATGAAATACAAGACTCATCTTTTAAGAATTCTCAAAGCATATAAAACAGCATTTTACTCGTCATTGATATTGGCTATTGCTTTAATGGTTATTGGAATTACAGAAGGTCAATTAGCCAAAACTATTACTTACCTGACAGTAATAACATCATGCTTTTTGCTCTCTGAGTTTATCTTTTTTAGTGGTAAACCGAAGTTCGATCAATGGAAAGTTAAACGACCTAAAAGAGAGCTTTATATTGTTATTCTAGCTACCTCAATTGCTGGGCTTCTTCTTACATACTGGTTTTGTATTGCTGATCAGGAAAATGTAAGTCAAACCGTACGAATTGTAACACTGATTATCAGGCTGCTTTTCGCGTTCCCGGTATTTCTGCTTGTCTATTTTTTTGTTTTTGGAAAATATAGAGCAAAAGAATTAGGGCTCTGGAATTTTAAATACTGGTTTGTTAGTCTTCCGTTGATTGTACTAATAGGTGGTATAACTTACCTTACATTCCCGGAAGGAATGCAATTCAAGGACATGCTCAAGAGTAATGGCATTGAAGCCTTTATTCTACTTGGCTTTTTTACAGCGGCTATTCCTGAAGAAATTGTAAGAAGTTTTTTTCAATCAAGACTTGCGGCAGTGATTGATAATAAGTCTATTGCTTGGTTTGTTGTTTCACTGGTTTGGGCATTAAAACACATCCCACTGTTCTCTTTTAATTCAGGAAACTATTACGATGCAATCATCAGCGCACTTGGAATTATGCCAATCGGATTGCTATGGGGGTATTTGAACGAGCGATATAAGTCCATTATTCCTGCAGTTTTAATGCACGGGACTAATCTTTGGGGGCTTCAAAACATATTTTAGTGATCGGTAAATAAGGGAATTGGGATTGGAATTTTATACTACACTTGCGGGTTGGGTAAAAAACTGATAAACAAAGGTAACCGATATCCAAGAATAAGATTTGGCACTTACATTCGAGTTAACGGTAGAATCGATATCATTGTCAAAGCAATACCAATTCTATCGCTCTTGAGAACTTTTTGTTCTTAGTAAAAGGCAAATGACTGTCAATTCATCTATATTGAATTAAAGAAATCAAGATGTCCCAAACAACTTCCAAAAACAAAAGAAAAATCAATTGGACACCTGAAAAGGTAATGAGTACTTCTGCTGTGTTGATCAGTTTAATTTCATTGATAGCCCTTTTTTATCAACTCAAATTGTCTCGTGAAGAAAATGCTTTGATCAGGAAACAGCAGAGTGCCAATGTTTTACCACATTTAAGTATAGCTTTTTCAACAAGCCCTGAGCAATATCAGATTACCTTTGTTAATAAAGGAGTAGGCCCTGCTTTTATTAAAGAGGTAGAGTTTAGCATGAATGGAAATAAAAAGTTTGAAAGAAGTGACTTTCTATTCAATGAAATTCGAAGCATTGTTAAAGAAAGAGAAGAAGAAGGGATTGCTATGTCCACCTATTCGTTTCAGAAAGGTGAGGTAATACCTGCTGGCCAGGAAGTGAATATACTAACGGTTAGAGGAGAAAGTAGTACTGAGCTTTTTCGTAAACATTTTAGTTCAATAGACATCGATTATTCAATAATTTATGAAGATGTATATGGGGCTCGATGGAAACTGAGTTGGGATGATGAATTCCCTGTTTCTATTCCTATTAGCAAGTAATAATATCAGAGATATATCTACGGTCTTGATATAAGGTTTATTTATCTCCTCAGATTTTTATAGCTTGGAATCTTATGTCAAACAACTCTTAACTTCCAATCATGAATTCAAGAATTATAACCTGTTTATTACTTTTCTCGGCCACACTTACTTTTGGCCAGAATTTACCACTAAGAAAGTCTCTGGAAACATCAAAAAGAGCCATCAGAATGGATGTTCCAATGACAAATACTATCAAAAAGGCATTTGCTGATGGTACACGGGATTTCAGCGGCAAGCCAGGCCCGAACTATTGGCAAATTCAAACTGACTATGATATCAATGCAAGCTTGAATCCACGTACTCAAGTAATAACCGGTAGTGAAACCATAACACTTCATAACAATAGTCCGGTTGAAATGAGTCAGATTGTGTTAAAACTTGATCATAACATATTCAGAGGAGATGTACCTCGAGGATCATCAGTACCTGCAGAAACTACTGATGGCATGGTAGTGACAAGGATTACAGTTAACGGTGAGCTTGTTGATTTAGCACCACTGCCAGTGCCGCGTCAAAGAGGTGTTCGACCAGAACCACGCTTAGAAGCATTTGGGTTAAAACAAACGGTTGCTTTTGTAAGACTGGCCAAGCCAATTCCTGCGAATAGCAAAGCAAAGATTGAAATTGATTGGAATACTAAACTACCTGGTGGAGAGAAAGGGAATGCGCACAGGATGACCCAGCGTTGGCAGAGAAGGGTTTTTCAACCCACCCAATGGTTTCCAAGAGTGGCAAAGTTTGACGATTTGAGAGGCTGGAAAACACAACCCTATTTAGGACCAGCTGAATTCTTCAATAACTTCGGCAGGTTTGATGTTAAAATTAAGGTGCCAGCTGGGTGGCTCGTAAGTGGCACAGGGGTACTTCAGAATCCGGAAGAAGTATTAATGGCTCCAATTCGTGAGCGTATTGCTAAAATAACGGATTCAGACGATGAGATTACTATAGTTGGAGAGGATGAAAGAGGGGCAGGAAAAGCTACTGCAACTGGTGCTAATCTTACATGGCATTTTGTAGCCGATCAGGTAAATGATTTTGCTTGGGCAACTTCCAGTGAATTTATCTGGAAAGCTACCCGTGCTACTATTCCTGGAAAAGGGCCTATACCAATTCACATGTTTTACCTTCCGGAAAGAGCAAGATTATTTGCAAGAGCCGCTGAAATTGGCAGGCATGCGCTTGAATTTTATTCAGAACTTTGGACACCTTACGCCTTCCCTCAGTTGACCTTTCAAGATGGACCAAGTGCCGGGATGGAGTACCCGATGGTTGTGAATTCCAATCAAGGAGCAGCCGATCATGAAATAGCGCATCAATGGTGGCCTATGATGCTCGGAACTAATGAAACACGCTATGGATGGATGGACGAAGGATTCAACTCATATATGAATATTCTTTCGGCCAACCACCGAAGAGGCGTGCCTTATAACTTAGATGGAAGAGGGATGAGCTATGGAAGAGTGAGTGGTGGAGAAGATGAAGCTCCAATGATGTGGAATGCAAACTATGCAGGAAATGGCTATGGTTATCAGACTTATGTCAAAGCACCCGCTATGCTATCCATGTTGGGAGGTATTGTTGGAGACGATGCGGTTATTGCTGCAATGAAAAAGTATGCTGAAGTATGGGAGTTTAAACATCCTTCTCCATGGGATTACATCTTCTTTATGAATAATGAACTAGGGCAGAACCTTGAATGGTTCTGGTACTACTGGCTTTGGACGACTGAATCTGTTGAAGGTTCCATACAAAATGTTAAATCAGGACGGAATACTCAAGTTACTGTTCATCAGGCAGGAGAGATGCCTTCTCCTGTGGTATTGAAAGTGGAATTTGAATCCAGCGGACCTGCTATTAAACCAATGAAAAATGCCGAGGTGGTTAACGAAAATACTGCTATCGTTACCTGGCCTGCCAGTGTATGGTTTAATGGAAGTCGAACTTTTAAAGCCAACCTGAATTTTGGGAGCAGGAAGATCAAGAAAATCACACTGGATCCTGCTGGAAGATTTCCTGATAAGGATGTGAGCGATAATGTCTGGCCAAGAAAGTAAACGAAAAACGGCTAATGAAGAAGTTTTAATTCATTAGCCGTTTTTTTATGCCTTTCCTAATAATTATGTTCTTTGAGTCGTCTGCTCTTGGAATGTGGCCATTATTCTATCATAGTGAATGGCTTCAAAATCATCGATGACAATATCCGCTTTGGTATAATCCTGATCTTTAGAATGTTCGCTTTTATAAGCCACACAGAAAATCCCTGCCCCCTTGGCAGCTTCTATTCCATTGGTAGCATCTTCTATTACTATACACTGTTCGGGGTTATAGCCGGTAGCTTTTGCAGAGTTGATAAAAATCTCCGGGTGAGGTTTTGATGCTTTTAGTTCTGCACCACTGAGTTTAGCAGAAAAGTATTGGTCAAGGTCAAAACGCTTAAAGATTCGATTGATGTTAGGCATGCTAGCTGAAGAACCAAGCACTAGAGTAAGCCCATTTTCATGATAATTCTGAATCAAGGTTCTAACACCCTCAATCAGATCAAAGGTTTTATCATTTTCAAATATATCATTGAAGTAGCGTCTTTTGGTAGCAACCATTTCTTCAGGTGAGTGTGAAACATCAAACCTATCTTTCAGTTGTTTACAAACATTCAATGTTGACTTACCAGTTAAGGAGTTGTACAGTTCAGGTGTTACGTTTATACCCACTTCATCAAACATGGAATGGTAGGCTTTATGGTGTAGAGGTTCACTATTAATGATCACCCCATCCATATCGAAAATAACTGCTTTCAGCATCCTTTTTTTCGCGAATATAAGTATTCAAGTCTAAACGATCCCCGACTACTAGATTGTTAATCGTTACGTAAGTTTTCCGCTGGGTTAGTGCGCATCACCTTGGTGCTTTGGGTTATAATGGCGACCAAACCTAATGATAAGGTGAGCAAACTGCTAATGGCTACCTCTGTAAAGCCTACACCACCACTGAACTTGTTGTAGATACTCATCATTATTTTGTCGTAATAAAGGTAAGAGGCCGGTATGGCTATGAATAGCGCTATTCCCCACATTTTGAAAAACAGACCTGATAGTGCATATAATAATCTCATTGAATCTGCACCCAGGGTTTTGCGGATAGCTACTTCTTTCTTTCGATTTTCAGTGGTAAAAATCACCATGCCAAGCAAGCCAAGGCATGAGATAGTAATTGCCAAAACGGCCAACAGGCCAAATATTTTAATACCTATGATAAAAAAGGAATATGCCTTTTCTATTTCACTATTCAGAAAAGAAGCCTGAAAAGGCGTTTCAGGAATCAGAGAGTCCCAGCGATCCTCAATGTCTGACAATGTACTCACAAGGTCATTGGTATTAATCGTAAACAGGGCATAAGTCAATTCGGATTCACCTAACCTCAACACCATAGGTTCTATGCGTTGATTCAATGGCTCATGGTTGTAATCTTTAATAACACCAACAATTTGAACTTTCTTTCCTCCATTCATCTCAGCCAAAAGACTATCTGCATTTTCTTCACGAATGTTGGCTAGTCTGTTCATCAACTGTTGATTTACAAGCACTTGTTCAACTGACTGACTTTCAAATAGATTACTTGAGCCCCACTCCATATCTATGTCCATATGATCAATAAACCTGTTATCAGTATAAACTACTCTGGCTCTTACTGAATCAAGCCCTTTGGCATTATAGAAGTATACAGAGCGACTCAATGGGATACCTGGCATACTTGAAGTGAAGCTCATATCCGTTATGGCTGGTACGGTACTCATTGCGTTAGCGACCAACTGTTGGTTCTCAGCTTTTATAGGGACAACTAATACATTCTCTCGGGTAAACCCCTGATCATAGTTGAGTGAAACCCGATACTGTTTTAACAAAACACCTATACCGATCATAAAAGAAAGTGAAAGAACAAACTGAAATACTAAAAGTGCTTTTCTAAGGCCAGAAATTGATACTTTCTGGTTATTGACTGTTTTTCTAAGCGCCTTTATAGGGGTTATTCTTGAGAAATAAACAGCTGGTAATAGCCCCGTAAGAACACCAGTAATTATTGCAAAAAGAAAGAAGACAATCAGGAGCTTAGGACTCAATTCCATACCCAAAGAGGTACCACCTGCCAACATACTTAAAAGCTCAGCTCGGATCAGGTTAAAAATGAAAATGGATAAGAACACAGCTGTAAGACAAATAATCACCGTTTCAACTAGAAATTGTTGAATGATCTGACTGTTGGGGCTGCCCATGATTTTACGTATACCAATTTCTTTCGACCTCTTTAATGCATTGGCAACGGCCATGTTACTATAGTTCAAACAGGCAGGTATAAGTATTAACAGTGCCAAGCCGAAGAACATATACATCCCAGGGCTGTCAAATACAACACCAAGCGGATCTTCCTTGTCAGCTCCCGGATTGATGTTCAAAATAGATTGTAATGTAAAGTGCGCATCCAGGTTTTTCTCTTCGAAAAAAACATCTCCCGAGTGAGCAATGCTGGCAACTCGTGCTTCTATTTGGGAAGGTTCCAGGTTTGACTTAAGGTAAAAGTAATTCCCGTAAAACTCTGTCCAATTCTCACTGTTGCTTTCTTTGAGTGCGTTTTTTTCTGAGAACCCAGCTAGAATATCGAAGAAGAGGTGTGTGTGTTTGGGAAAAGGCTTTAAAACAGCACCTACCTGTAGTTTGCCCCAGTTTTCGGTTTCCAGAATTTGTCCTATGGCAGTTTTGTTGCCAAATAGTTTCTGAGCTACTTCATGGGTAAGAATAACTTTTCCGGGCTGTTCCAGTACCCTTTTACTCCCAGCAGCTAACGGGAAATCAAACATCTCCAGAAAAGAAGGCTGGGTGAAATAACCAGACATTCTTATGGGCTCACCTGCGGTTTTTATTGTAGCGAAAAAATGATCGTTGATATGAACAAATTGATCCAGACCAGTTATTTGATTTCCTATTAAATGAGAGAGGGCAGGGGGAGCTGAAGCGAAATCTTCTTTTGTTCCATTCTCCCTTATTTGCGAAGTTAATCGGTAAATGTTTTCAGAATCTTTATGGAAATGATCGAAATCCTTGAGTTCTACATAAGTTGCTAAAGCCAACAAGCCAATAGACATTCCAAGTCCCAAACCAATAATGTTGAGTATGGTGAATGTCTTATTCTTAGCAATGTTTCTGAATGATATTTTAATGTAATTGAATAACATGGTATTAAGTTTTTGACTGTGATAATATGCTGAGAGTGACCGCTCCCTTTTTCGTTTAACAATAGCATAGGAAAACAATAAGCGCAATGCCTGCCACCAATAGTAAGCTGTAGCGTTAAAGCGACTATGGTTTTGACGTTTGCAGAAGTATAATTCATCCAGGTCACCCAAAAGATCTTCCAGGAATGCATCACTGCAAAAACGTTTGAAAAGTCGTTCTACAAGCTTTGGGGGCTGCTCTTTCATTTGAGAGATAAGTTGACTTTAGAACCTTGCCAAAGCTGATCCCTGAGAGATTTCATTTTATTTAATGCGAAAACACCTTCTGAAGTAAGCACAAAATATCTCTTCCTTCTTCCACCTCTTGTCGCTGTAGGTTTACCGAGGTATGAACCTAAAAATCCTTTTTCCTCAAGTCTGGCTAAAGTGGAATGCAAAGCACCCAAGCTCAATTTACGTCCGGCACTTGCGTCAATATGTTGCAAAATGGCAACTCCATAAGCCTCCTTGTCTAGGTTGGCTATGGTTAATAAAACCAACTCTTCAAACTCTCCTAAATAACCTTTCATAGATGCCTGATTTGTATTGTTAGGAAGCAAGTTAATTATTACTTTCTATTTTTAATAAAAAATAAACAATCATTTGAAAACACTACATTATAATCAGAATTAAAAACAGCTAAAAAAGGTGATTATAAGAGTTTAGCAAAATACAATCTGATCTATACTTTTAATATAAAATGAAGAAGTATTCAATAGACTCCTGATGATCCGAAGGAGAAATGAAGTGATTTCAATTTCAGCATGAAAGTTGTTTCGAGATAAACAGTTGAGAGTTTTAAATTAAATTTAAGCTAGTGTGACATTCGATAAGAATATGATACTAACCTATTAAAGAGTATTTATTATGACTTCGGATAAGATACGTTTTAAGAAAGTTCTTGATGAACATCAGGGTATTCTTATAAACCTCTGTTCGATTTACTATGATGATTCCAAAGATCGTCAGGACGCATTTCAGGATATAGCACTTCAACTATGGAAGTCCTTCAAAAGCTTCAAAGGGAATGCTAAAATGAGTACCTGGATTTATAAAGTGAGTATTAACACATTGCTTTCAAAACGAAGGAGGGAGAAAAGAAGGGCAATTCATACTACTCCACTTGACAGTGCCATAACAGTGAGAAGTCATGGGCAATCTGCTGTTGATGACGATTATCAAATGCTTATGCAGCTAATTTCTCTTTTGAACGACACAGACAAAGCCATTTTGATACTATACCTGGAAGGCTATTCAAATAAGGAAATAGCTACCACATTATCCATTAGCCAATCGAACGTTGGCACTCGGATGAATAGAGCGAAGCTTACACTAAAAAGAAAAGTCAAAAACACTAAAGCATGGAAATCGAAGATTTAAAACCTGCATGGCAAAGATTAAAGGTTCAAAATACATTGACCAATGCTCACTTGTATAGTCCTTACGAATTGTTTGAGCAATTGGAAACAAGTATCTACAGACCTACTTCACAAAGAATAGTAGGAGCGGGAATTATGCTAGTGCTGATTTTCATGTTCTGTCAGGGAGGGTAATATGTTATCATATATAATCTGGAATGTTGACCCCCGTATTTTTCCTGAGTTACTTCCCATACGCTGGTATGGCCTATGTTGGGCAATCGGTGTGCTTCTGGGGCTTTATTTTCTAAGGAGAGGAGTCGAAAAAGACAAAGAACCTCTTGATGTTGACAGGTTGTCTATTTATATGATCATCGCCATTTTAATTGGCGCAAGACTTGGCCATATCTTGTTCTATGAGCCTCAATTCTACTGGGAACATCCTGAAGCATTGTTACCATTTAAACTTAGCCCATTTGAGTTCACTGGTTTTCAAGGTCTGGCAAGCCATGGTGGGGTAATTGGCGTTTTTGTTGGGCTTTATCTCTTTTGTAAGAAATATCAGCATAGACATTTATTCATTCTGGATAGGCTGGTTATTCCTAGTGCTATACTGGGAGCGTTCATTAGGTTAGGTAACTTTATGAATTCCGAAATTCTGGGTATTCCCAGTGATGTTCCCTGGGCAGTTGTTTTTAGCCGAGTTGACAATGTTTCAAGACACCCTTCTCAACTATATGAAGCCATATTTTACATGCTCATCTTTCTAACGTTAATACGCTTAAGGAAATCAAAGTATTTTAAACGGAAGGAGGGAGCACTTTTTGGTGCTGGACTTGGGCTTGTTTTTTTACTCCGATTTCTTATTGAATTTTTAAAAGAAGACCAAGTTGCTTTTGAAAGTAGTATGGCACTCAATATGGGGCAGACCTTAAGTATCCCTATGGTGTTGGTTGGATTTTGCTTTATATTCAAAAAAGCCGGAAAACTATAGATTAGCCGATTAATTTTGTTATACGTAGACAAACTAATTATTAGTTTCAGGGTAGTAGAGATAGAGATCAATTGATAAATCTTGAATGTTGGCTGGTTTTGCTCCTAAGCCGATATATCCAAAGCTATCATTTGAACCAAAAACTCCGCGAAGTCTTGATTCCCCTATAAAGTCACTTTTCTGAGACCAATTTGACCCATCATAACTCCATATCTCCGTTAATGCAGAGTTCTGATTCACATCTGTAGTCCCTAGTCCAAAATATCCTATCCCATTTAAATTAAATGCAATTCCGAGGAGCTGTTCTGTACCAGGAAATGGTTCTAGTTCATTCCATAACTGAGTCGTGGGATTATAGGAGAAATGACTCATTTTCATTTGGCTATCAGTCAATGAACCTCCAATGATGTGCCCAATACCATTTATTGAGAATGAAGAATAAACAAATGATGGCAAATTATCTAAATCATCAAGACTAACCCACTGTCCGGAGGCTGGATCATAGGAGAAAAAATCAGATAAAGCGTTATTATTTCTGTCATACCCTCCACCAATAAATATTTTATTATCTATTACAAAAGAGATCACGCCACCTCTAGGGCCGCCTGGAAAATCTTCGAGTCTGGTCCAGCTATCGTTGTTAGGATTATATTCCCAAAATTCACTACTCCTTTCACCTAGAGATGTTTTTAAGCCAAAGCCAAGATATCCACGGTTTCCTATATTAAAAGAAATTGAACCCCATCTCGGCCCACCAGGAAAATCCTGTAATCTACTCCATGAATTATCTTCCATAGAATATCGCCACCAATCTGTCAATCGTGTATTAGGAAAGGCGGTACCTCCACCAACATAGATGTAATTACCTATCACAAATGACATTGCATTCACCCTTCCTTCCATAGGTACATTTGTTACCTCTAACCAACCCGTGTGCTGTTCTAATTCTAATTCTAGTGCTACTATTATTGACTGATTAACTGCCAAGTCAAATAGATCAGACTGTGCTTTATAGACTACATCATCTGTGTTTCTCGCCCTTCTTAGGTCGGATTGAATAAAGATTTGATAAGTCCCTTCAGGTAGGTTAAGGCTCTGAGGCAACTCGTCTAATGCTGCTTTGGTGTCTATCACATTCCCACTTCCATCAAGAATTGAAATGGAAAAAAGAGTGCCATTTGTCTTTTCTATTCCTATTACTTCGATTGACACTTGTCCTAATTGATTGTCAGGAGACGAACCATCATTCGAACATGAATAAATGATTAAGCAGAAAAAAAATAAAATTAATTCTAAATAGCTCTTTTTCACGGTTAACTCCTTTGAAGGTTAAAATTGCCTATCTCTATGAAGTCGCGAAATTATCGGTAATAAAATTAGCTGCAATACATTTTTTAAAATAAGTGATTTTTTTTATTAGAAAATATATTATTAATAGTTTATTGATTTACATAATTTCCTTTAATATGTAATCCAAGCTAGAATAGTACCTAATGGGATATTAACGATACATCTCGAATCTATAATAGATAACAAGGATCATTTAATGTCTAACCTGAAAGATGGCTAAAACCACTTCGCCTTCAGGTCTTTGTATTTAGTTCTACCAATGGGTATGAGTTCTCCATTCTTCAACTCAGCCCAATACTTACTTCCAGACTTAACAATGACTCCTTTTACCTCAGACATTTTAACCAGGTAAGATTTATGGATACGTTCAAAAGAAGAGGAGAGAAGATGTTCAAGTTTTTCAAGTGACTTATCATGTAGCTCTTTGCTACCATCTGTCATAAAGAGTTCAGCATAGGCACCAGCTCCTTTAATATAAATCAGATCATCAATAGATAGGAGTTGTATCTTGTGCCTTTTCTTAATAGCTAAATACCTAGTATCTCTGGGTTCAACACTTTCTTTAAAACTGACTCTGTTAAATGCGCGTTCCAACCGCTCTTTATTGAATGGTTTAGGTACAAAGTCTAACACGCCATATTCAAAGGCAGTGATTGCCTGATCTTTATATGCGGAAATAACAATGGTATGAAACGACTTGGAAACAGCAGTGGTTAACAGGTCAAAACCATTATCTCCATTTAAGTTTAAATCTAATATTACAAGATCTAATGGAGTTTTTTCGATAAACGACAATGCTTCGCCAAGTGTGTTAATATGGGTCAACAACTGCAAATCATCACCCAAAATATCACGAGTTATTCGTTCAATTCTTTTGGCTATTCTTGATTCATCTTCAATGATTAAAACATTCATCCTGTCTAAGAATAGATTTTTAATGTGCTTTTCCAACCATGACTTGTAGGTTCAGAAGTTAGGTCCCAACCGGACTGGTAACTTTCTGTAAGTCGTGCCTTAATATATTTCAGCCCTGTACCATCTTCCTTACTTGTTGTATGTTTTACAACGGTAGCAAAAGTTAGAAATGAGTAGCTCTTATAGTGACTATTTGATTCATAGACTAGCTTGAATCTGACGCTGTTATCACTCAGTGGTAAACTGTGCGTAATTCCGTTTTCTAAAAGTGTATGAAGAATAGCAGGAGGAACCATTTGCTCAAGGTCTATACCTTCTTCCTCCCAAGTGTAATTGATTTCTTTTCGGTACTCCATAATCTCCAGGTGTGTTCGACAAAGTGCTATTTCCTGAGCAATGGGTATCAAGGTTTGGTCTTCTATTTGGTTGAAAAGATCAAACTCTTTGGCCAGCGCTTCAATAAACATGGCGCCCTTCTTGGGCGATTCTTCTACCCAGTCTATTAATGAAGTTAAAGTATTCATCAGGAAGTGAGGTTGAATGTTCTTTTTCAACAACTCCAAACGTAAGCGGGTGGATTGAACCAAGGAATTCTCATAAGCTAATCGCTGGGTCTTGATGTTAAGTGTTAATAGGTACAGCATACCTAACAGAATAAGGCCCATCCCAGTGTACATGCTAACAACAAATCCTGAAGCAAGAAATACCGCCATCGACAAGAGCAATGTTCCAAGCACAAGACGCGCTCCTCTCACATTTTTATAAACTCCATAGGCAACCATTCCAAAGGAGAAACACCACATGCTCAGTACCATAGAGACTGTTTTGAAATCAAAAGCATGACCATCTTTTAGCCAAAAGAATATGAGCAACGCTGCGTATAGAATTAATGACAACCCACGCCTTGGATAGGGGAATTGCATGGAGAAATAGTAAGGAATCAAAAATGAAATGCCCAACAAAAAAGTGTTAATGATTTGTAACCTTATGACATGTAGACTGTAATGTATCGGCACGTAATCTTTGCTAAATACCGTCAGAACAAGAGCAAAAATGAGAAAGCAGCAAATACTAAAAATAAGTGTGGGATATTCTTTTCTATTGTTTAAAAATAGAAAAAGGAAATAGATGGATATGATAAGAAATGCTCCTGCAAAGACGTGCATGTAGGAAGTTTTAATGAGAAGGCTGGTGAGCAGATCCTCATAATCCGCGATCTCTATGACGTATCGACCAACATGATCTGGAAAATAGTAGTTGCTTAATCGTACCGCCAGTACATGTTCTCCCTCAGTTGCCAGTTGTGCAGGAATACCATGCGTGATCCACAGTTTGCCCTCTGGAGGAAGTTCTGCTTCTTGACCAGGGTTTCCATTTCTTCCAATCAAAACCCCATCCCAAAAGATTTCATACTCCCCGTAGACGTCTATTTGAAGGCCATAAGGTCGTGATCCTTCAGGGGCGCTTAGAATATCTATCTTGGTTCTTGACCAGAAAATTTGACCATCGGGAACGTATTTAATCCACTTTTTCCAATTATCATCATTCCAATCCTTCCCACTCCACGCTGGATGATCACCTACCTCGAATACCGTAGAATGTTCTTCGAAAACGGCAGGATCTTGGGAACAAGCAGATGTCAATAGCACAACAAGTAATAAGAGAAACCAAGGTAAGCGCTTTAGGGCCATTATGATCCAACTTTAGTTTGTAAAGTAACTCGATAAATCGGTCTTTTCTAAGAAGCCTGGAGCAGTTCATTCATACCTAGAGCAGTTGACAAATTAAACAATGACTATTTACAACGAATCAGGAGGGTTGGAGTAAAACCTTCAAAAACCTTAACATATTATGAAAGTTTCTTTAGCCAAATCCCAGAAAGAAGTGCGCCAAATTACTTGGGGAATTAAGCTCCTGATAGCGCTATTTATAGCCAACCTATTAACATTAAACACTGCCTTTGCACAAGATAATATTCAACATGACACTAATTTAGCGGAGCTTGGTGAACCAGCAGTTACCTTAGGCGAAATATCTTCACTTCAATCAAAAGTGTTAAACAAAACCATTCCACTATCAATCCATTTACCTGCTAACTACGATAATTCCAGAAAAACCTATCCTGTGCTTTATATGTTAGGCTCAGATTACCGATCTCGGTTCGCCATGTTGGCTTCTACACTAGACTACATGGGCGAGGGACAAATTCCTGAGATGATACTTATTGGAATAGATTTACCTGAAGGAAATCGCATTTTGTTGCCTACAAGGGAGAATCAAGACACAACAATTCCTGATAATTACATTAACTTTTTTGAGACCGAGTTGATGCCGCACGTTGATAATAACTACCGAACAGCTCCATTCAGAGTTCTTTTTGGCGGTTCTAACAGTGGCTTTTTCACTGTTTACACGCTACTCAATAACCCTCTTCTGTTTAATGGCTACTTCGCAAGCAGTCCATCAATTATGCACATACCTGAGGTGCTTCGACAAAAAATAAAATCAGGTCCAATACAAACGCTTGGGCAAAACAGATGGTTACACATCATTTATAGCAATGATGAAGGGTTGAATGATATTGTTCCTGAATTCTCTCGTGCTATAGAGGAGCATAAACCAGAGAATTTCACATATAAAGTGGATGAATTAGAGAATCAAGGTCATGTACCAGCAATGGATTTCACACTATTTCTTCTTACGTTGTATCCTGACTTCAATCCCTTCAACCTCGGTAAAAACCTGGAATCATTGGATAAAGTAAAACAACATTTCGATAGGTTATCAAAACGATACGGGTATGAAATCAAGACACCCATATCGGTCTTATTTAACCTTGGTTTTCACACGATACGAAGTAAGAATTTAATTGCCGCAGAAGAAATTTTTCAATATTCCTTAGAAGTGTATCCTGAAGGGAAGGAGTCTTATCTCGGAATGGGTCTTGTACGCAGAGCTCAAGGTCGGTTTGAAAGTGCTAAGGTCATGATCGAAAAAGCATTGACAATTGATCCGGATTTTTCACTTGCTAAAAGGTGGTTACAAAGACTCTAGGATAAATAATCATAATCTCTATCTCTCCTTAATAATTTCTAGAGCAGTTTATTCAAGCCCAGAGCAGTTGATGAATTAAACGTTACATATCCGTAACAAGGATGAGATTTTAGAGGTACAAGCTTCAAAAAGCAAACCTTATCACAACTTCAGTATCTATCATATGAATTATAAAAAGGGAATTTATATCGTAAAAATCTTACTAGTGGTCAATGTGCTGATTATGGACGAGATCTGTGCGCAGAGCAATGTCCAAAACCACAAACCTATAGTAGTTAACGCAACTAATAAAGCAGGGCTTTTAGACGGCAGCTGTGGTAACGATGAATGGGAAGCAGCAACAAAGATTGATTTGCCAGGACAGGCTTCTATTTACTTTATGCACGATAAAGACTACTTCTATTTCTGCGCCTCGGGCAAAGCAGAAGATCACACTGTTTTAGACCTTTATATAGAAAATACTGGCACTGGCAAACTCCATAAATTTCATCTCTCTGCTCAGATGGGAGAGAGTATACTCACAGATAATGAATGGAAACCGGCAGCGGGCAAATGGGAGCTTAAAGATTATGCAGGGTTTTGGGTGCCTTACAACGGGCTTGCAGATCCTGAAAACAGAATAGACCCGAAGTTCGCCAAAGGAACACATCGACAGATGCAAATCTCACGCAAAAAGTTTGCAGGCAATACCTGGAACATGATGATTAGCCTGAGTGGAGTTAATCACAATGGCGAGGGACCGATAAAACACCCTGAAAATGCATCAGACGATAATAAGTCTACTTGGGCAAAGTTTTCATTCTCTAAATGGTAGATAGGATAAGAACTTCAGTTATGAACAAAGCACATGCTATAGTATTAATAACAGCTCTTTTCTTAAGCGCTTGTGGTGCTAAAGTAAAGCAAGCCCGCAGATCTGGTCTTCCACCCTTAGAAGATCGATATTTTGGAGAAAAACCACCTGGCTTAATTCCTAAACTATTTGATCCCGCTATTGTCTCTCCTGATGGGCTTTTCGAAGGAGGTTCATTCACGTCTGATATGAAGGAGTATTATTTCACTAGGAAGAATGGAAAGTATAAACAGCGTACATTTTTTGTTATTCGGTATGAAAATGGCAAATGGGGGAATGAGTCTGAAACAGATATAAGATGGCCGGAATTCTCTCAGGATGGCAAAATTATGTATGAAGGAAAGGAATATAGAGAACGAACCAGCACTGGCTGGTCGGAACTCAAAAGCCCTGGAGAGTTCTTAAAAGATATGGCACATGGTAGGTCAGTTTCATCTAATGGAACCTATTATTTCACTGTTTATAAAAAAGAAGACAAGGGAAAGGGCTCCATGCATTATTCGCGCCTCCTAGATGGCAAACATGAAAACCCAGTAAAAATGAGCGGAGAGATCAATACAGGAAATGATATTGCTCATCCATACATTGCTCCAGATGAATCCTATTTAATATGGGATGTAGTACGAGAAGACGGCCATGGACAAGCGGATCTCTATATCAGTTTTAAACAGAAGGATGGCTCTTGGTTACCCGCAATCAACATGGGTTCAATAATAAATACTGAACTGCAGGAAAGCGCTCCACATGTGACACATGATGGGAAATATCTGTTTTTCACGAGGGGAGAGTGGAAGGTTAAAGAAGATGGAAATACTAATTATGTAGGAAAAAGGTATTGGGTAGATACTCAGGTTATTGAAAATCTCAGACCAGAATAATAACAAGTAAAACGAAACAACAAAAGCATGCTAAAAAACTATATAAAAGTTGCTTTCAGAAGTCTAAGAAGACAGTCTGGCTACACCGCACTAAATATCATTGGACTTACGGTTGGTATTGCTTCTAGTTTAATCATTCTGTTATACATTTTTCATGAAACCAGCTTCGATAAGCATCATTCCAAAGGTGATCGGATTTATCGACTTTCATCAGAATTTACTGAGCCAGATGGCTTTTTCAAATGGTCGAACATGACGAGTCGAGCCGCATTTACAATTAAAAATGAAAACCCAGAGGTACAGCAGGCCGCTCGATTACAGGGTATAAGTGGACAAGGAGGTACGCGATTTGAATTCAATCAGATAGACTATTATCAGGATAATGTCTATGCTGCCGACTCCACTATTTTCGAATTGTTTGATTATGAGTTTGTGGCTGGAAATCCCAATACTGCATTGGAAGCTCCGAATTCAATAGTCATCAATGAGTCGATGGCCAAGAAAATATTCAAAAATGAAAACCCAATTGGTCAAACCATAAGAAGTGGTGGAGACAGAGAGATGTCTTTACAGGTTACAGGTGTTTACAAAGATGTACCAAGCACTTCTCATCTTATTGCAGAAGCTTTGATATCCTGGAAAACCATCTTCCCTGATGGAGATACAAGCTGGGGGCGATGGGGCGTTTTTTCCTATGTCCTTGTTCATGAAGGTGTCACACAGGAAGCTTTACAAGTAAAACTAGATTCCACCGTTGCCAAGTATGTGGCCCCAGTCTTCGACCCGGTTAACATCAAGCTTAAAATGATACCGGTGCCACTCAAAAGCATTCATTTGACATCTGACTTTGAAAATGAACCAGTACCCGTTGGCAATATTCAATATGTTCAAATATTTGCTGCGATAGCCATTTTCCTCATCATTATTGCCAGCATCAATTACATGAACCTGGCTACTGCGAGATCTGTAAAACGATCTATGGAAGTGGGTTTAAGAAAGGTTATGGGTGCTCAAAGAAGTAGTTTAATTGGGCAGTTTTTGACTGAATCAATTTTGGTTACGCTCATATCCTTAATCTTGAGCTTTCTTGTCTTACTAGCTGTTGTTCCTGGAATCAACAGCCTTGTGGGTACTCATTTGGCTATCGAAGGATTATTTCATACCAATGTAATACTGACAATCATAGGTATTGTATTCGTCACTGGTTTAATGGGAGGTTGTTATCCTGCATTCTTTTTATCCTCCTTTCAGCCAGCAGCTGTACTTAAAGGTGCTAATGGAAAATCCGGAAGCAAAATGTTGAGAAAGGTGCTGGTAACTGTGCAGTTTTCTATTTCCATTTTCATGCTTATTGGCACCTTGGTTATTTATGCCCAAATGCAATTTGTCAGAAATAAAGACTTGGGTTTTGACAAAGAGCAGTTGATGCAAATGAACTTTAGAAGTGATACAGATGCTGAGAAATGGAATGTTCTTAAAAATGAATTGGCACAAAATACCAATATAGGTGGAGCGGCATCTTCAAATTCAACCCCTGGAGGTGGTTATCCCAATAATGTGTTCCAGATTGAGACTCAAGAAGGTGTGATGACTCCACTGGCATTTGGTAATTATGAAGTGGGTTATGATTTCTTTCAAACACTAGGTGTAGAAATAGTTCAGGGAAGAAACTTCTCGTTGGACTATGCCTCTGATTCTTCTCAGGCTGTTTTGGTGAATGAGGCTACTGTTCGAAGAATGAACTGGACAAACCCCATCGGTAAAAAGATCAGGCTAAATAGAAATGACTCAATACCTCCGGCTCGTGTTGTAGGCGTAGTTAAAGACTTTCATCAAGAATCACTTTACGACCCAATCTCTTCGCTTTTATTTATCCCAAGCCGAGTGAATCGTTCTGCAATTGTTAAGCTGACCGGAGATATCACATCTACCATTGATTTTATTGAGGCCACATGGGAGAGGACATACCCTACCACTGCGTTTGAATACTCATTTGTCGATGAGCAGTTTATGGAGAGTTATGAGGCTGATCAAATCCGCGGGAAATTGTTTTTAGGCTTTTCAGGCATGACCATCTTAATAGCTTGTTTGGGCTTATTAGGGCTGGCTTCTTACACAGCGGAACAACGGGCTAAGGAAATTAGTATCAGAAAAGTACTTGGTGCGAATACCCAAGGACTGATTAACCTTCTGATTAAAGATTTTGTTATCCTCATTGTTATAGCCGCTATACCTGCTTCAGTATTGGGCTACTTTTCCATGCTGGGTTGGCTGGAAAGTTTCCAATTCCACATTACTCCTGGCTTCAGCATATTTTCAACTGTATTACTGGGCACTATTGTCGTAACCGTTCTCACTACTGGTTATCATGCGCATAAAGCTGCCACAGCTAACCCTGCACAAAACCTCAGGAGTGAATAGAGGGGTTGATCAACTAAAACTCAAATGAATACCAACTCCTTAAAACCCAGACAAATGCTACAAAATAAATTTTCATCTATACTGACCTTACTCTTAATACTCTCTTCCTGTCAGAAAAATCAAAAATCAGCATCTACCCATTCCATTGCCTATTCTTCAGGAGAGTCAGGGAATGTAGAAATATACCTTGGTGATGTTAACGGTGAATCAAGAATCAAAAGCACAAATAAGAAGGGAGGGTACATTGCCTGGTCACCAGATGGAAAACGCTTTGCCTTCTATGCTAAATACGATGAGAGAAAAACATGGTCTATTCATACAATGAATAGTGACGGTACTAATAAAAAGCGGTTAACCTACATAAAGGACTATTGGGATAATTCACCAACATGGTCACCAGATGGAAGTAAGATTGTTTTTGCCAGGGCATATAAAGATTCGACCAATGTTCGACAGTTTAAGATCTGGACAATGAATTCTGACGGTACAGCTCAGAAACAAGTCAAAGGGCTAAATGGGGGAGGGCCATATTTCACTCCGGATGGTAGAATTCTTTTTCATTCTCAACCTGGCCCCAGTGACATCTTCATAGCTAATGCGGATGGTAGCAACCAGGTTCAACTAACTAATAATGAAGCTGAAGATTGGCACCCTGAAGTTTCTCTTGATGGCACTCAAGTAGCATTTATGTCTAACAGAACAGGGGTTCATCAAATCTATACTATGAATATAGATGGTTCTAACCAAAAGCAATTGACCCATCAAGAATTCGACTGTTGGTATCCATCATGGTCACCCGATGGTGCTCAACTGGTTTTTGTAACTGGTAATCCAGATAAAGATGAAAGACAAGTCTACATGATTAATAGTGATGGTTCAGGCATGAAAAAGATAATAGAAAATGGCTCTCAAATTGCCTGGTTGAAACTGAGAAAATAACTCACTGTTGACAACAAGCCTTAATAGAAAGTAAAAACTAATGAAAACAACTACATTTTTAATTCTATTTACGATGCTTTCCCTGAATGCTTATACTCAGGAAAGTAACTCTCTGATGTTCGATGTCACCAGTTTAGAAATGCCTCGAATGCAGGTAATTCCATTAAAGGATACTGAAAATAACAGGCAATACGAACTATATATAAAACTACCTGAGGGGTATTCAGAAGAAGATACTAAGAAACGATACCCTGTGCTTTTTACTACCGATGCCATGTGGCATATTGAAATACTATCGGCTGCTACTGAATACATTATTGAAGATATCATATTAGTAGGTATATCATGGCAAAAGGATATCGATGAGGGTTTGGTCAAAGAACATGGGGCACATGTAAGCCGTTTTAGAGATTATAGCGTGGTACCTTCCAGCAATCCTGAAGTTCAGGCCAAATATCAACTTGGGCAGGCCAATAGACACCTGGAATTCATTCGAAATAATGTAATTCAATTTGTTGAAGTTCATTATAATACCGATCCCGACAAACATAGTTACTTTGGTTATTCAGCAGGTGGAGAATTCGGCACTTACGCATTGCTTTCGAAGCCCGACACCTTTAAAAACTATATTCTGGGTAGCCCTGCAATAAAGGGTAATATCCCTTTTTTTACAGAGCTTGCTTCCAATACAGTGTTGAAGAATAAAGGTCTCAATGCCAATGTTTTTATTTCCTTTGGCACTTTGGAGAAGGAGTCAGGAGAGTACATAAAGCAACTCATTGACCTATTGAAGTCCAGAAACGACCAAACCTTATCGCTGACCTACCAAATACTAGAAGGAAACCATCAAACGGCTTTTCCTTTGACTGGAGTGCAAAGTGTGAGCTGGTTGGCAGGATTGGTGAGACTGTAAAGGGAATAGAGTTAAGTCTTTGATCGAATAGATATATCAACAGTTTTTGTCTTGGATTAGACTGGTTGAGAACGCATATTTGTTTGTATAAAACAGAACAGAGAATGTCAGAAAAGAAATTTTATCATGTCGGTGAACTCAGTGCCGAGCAACCCGCCAAAACTCAATATGAATCCACCAAATTTAAGAAGGCTCGCCATCCGGAACCTTACCGCTTTGAAGTAAATCTCAGTGCTGAGGCCGGTAATATGCAGAGTAAAACTGGTGTGGTTTCTGTCAACATCCCTGGCTTTAGTCCTGTTAAGCTCTATTGTGATGAGCAACCACCAGTAGGGGAAGATACTGCACCACCACCATTGGCTTTCTTTTCTGCAGGAATTGGTTTTTGTCTCATGACGCATTTAACCGATATTCTTACTGCAAGAAAAATTCAGGTAGATAGCTTGAAGCTAGAACAGCGTATTGTATTTGCAACAAACCTTGGACACATGCGTGAACACGGGTATATGACGGATGGCCGTTGTGATATGGTAGAAACGCACGTAATTATTGATAGTCCTGAGCCAGAAGAAAACATCAAAGACTTGCTCAACGAAGCAGAAAACGGGTGCATGGCACATTTTGCCTTGAGAAACCCAATTCCTTGGTCGACACGATTGGTTTACAATGGTAAGGAAGCTATTAATCGTTCGTCAGAGAATGATGATTGATTGGGAGAGTGATCCAACTCTTATTGTAACAAAGTAATACACAAAGAATATAAATGGAGGGTGCCTCAAAGGGTACCCTCTTTTTTGTTTAAGGCAATTATGTGTTAAATACTGTGCTAATGCAGATTACATGCGAGGCCTGAGATCTATTTTGGTTATACTACTTCTGATACTCTATTTTAAGAATTTTCCATGTAAAATCACCCATTTTGGTTTTAACTATAGCTTCATCTCCAACAGTTTTATCAAGAAGCGCTTTAGCCATCGGGGAGTCCATAGAGATATAATCTTTGTTACCGATTAACTCTTCGTAACCAACAATACGAAAACGATTTTGAAGACCTTTCTCTTCATTTTTAATTTCTACCCAAGCACCAAAATTCACTTTTCCTTCTTGATTGGGGTGGTAGTCAATAACTTTGAAGTCATCAATACACTTACATAAATAACGAACGCGATTATCAATTTCTCTAAGGCGTTTTTTGTTGTAATGATAATCGGCATTTTCTGAACGATCTCCCAAACTTGCGGCCCATGTAACCTTAGCGGTAACGTCTGGACGTTCAACTCGCCACAAGTGATCATGCTCTTCCTTTAATTTTTGAAAGCCCTCAGGAGTAATCAATTGCGAGCGATTGAGTTTTGGTAGTGTTGATTCTGGTATTTTTCGCCTCATGACAAATGATCCTGTTTTGAAAATTTTCGCAAGATAATATAATGATGGATAGTTTGTTCGTGTAGAACAATCATAGGTGTTATACAGCTTCGAGTTTTGGCTCAGTGTTTTATTCTAAGCAGCGTCTGGCCAATTATGCGAGCAGGAGGGAAGGTAATGGCACACTTATGTGATATGGTTTGCTGGCGCATGTGTGTGGCATTAAGGGTTGAAATATTAGATTATAACAGCCCTTATCTCTTCAAGATTCAACTCGGATAGATCTTTCTTGACCTTTTCGAGGTGCATAGTAAACGAATCGTCTAAATTGTGCTCGACAACTTCGTCAAAAGTAAAACCTATTTCGTTTTCTTCACGGACTCTTGAACTCGGCATTCTCTCTTGTCCAAATTCTCGAACAGATTTATTCTTACTGTTCATTAGGGCCGAAACTATATAACGTCTGTTTGTTGGGTTCTCATCAAAGCTTCTATCATTTAAGACTTGCATAAGTTCTTGATTACTCCAATCCTCATCAATTGCCGCCATAAGTGCTGCCGAACTTTCGACAGAATCTGGAGTAGAAGACCTAAGCGCTCTTCTGAGAAGTGTGAGCCCTTCATTTGGACTATGCTTTAGCATTAAATGTGCGAGGTCATAGTCGTAAGGGTTTCCAGAATAACCTTTGACAACTCTTTTGTCTGAAAAAGCTCTTAATGTCTCAAAGCAGAGCTCTCTTTCCGAATCTCTATTTAACAAAAAGTTACAAACTGTATGAGCAAGGTAGGGGTGATGTTTATTGGGATTGAGTTTCTTTAGAATTCCAACAATCTCTTTCATAGGAGCAGCATTGTTTGTTGATAGAATCTTCAATGCCGCAGCCATCTTATGATCTATTTTCTTTAAGTTTTTTAAACAAACATGAGCCTGCTTTTCATCAGATAAATTCTTGACAATGGCTTCGAAACTCAATGGTCTGAGGTTTCTTCGTTTTAATTCCTTCAATAACCATTTTTGAAAGCCTTTATGATTCTTCTTTAGTTCTTCTCGATCGCTGGCGTTTCCTTCTTCAATACTCAAAGGATCAATTTCATTCAGATATTCCCAGTCAGCTTGGTATTTCTTATTTAATCGAAAGACATGTGACCTTCTGGGAGAGAAAAGACTGCCTTGTAAATTTCTGATAAGCAAAACGATCAATTCTGCCTCTGGTAACCAGTGTCTCAAGCGAGCTTCAGGAATATCTGGTTCTGACAATTCGAATATTCTCGTTGTAAAAAAGTATGGGTCAATTGTTAAACCATCTTCATCGTGAAAGTCAACATCAATTACTTCATTATTTGGCCCTGTCAGACAGAGCCCCATCCCATGATAGTAATATTCCCATTCTGGATGATTAGGCACAATGCCACTCTCACCCAAATCTTTCTCCATGATTTTGTCATGAACACTTTTTAGCCAAGACTGTCTTTTTATTTGTCGGCTTAGACATATGAGAAGCCACAATGTCCAGGGTTCATTAGAATATTTCTTGTAGAGTTTTGACATCTAATCGGCATTAAACACTTTCCATCCTGAATTTACATCAGACCTTTCAGCTGATTCTCCATAATTCAAATAGTAAATCTCATTAAGCGAAGGGTCACGGTTTACCAAGTCTTCCAGACAAACCACTTTGGCATGTTCGAGATTAGGTTCTTGTTCAGAATGAAATTGCCAATCCCCGTCCTCATTGTGATATACAAATCTTATGAGTGCGCCTTCCAAAACTTCTGATGTGGTGTACACCCCAAGATTTCGTTCCTCAAGAAACTTGAAGTTCACATTTCTATCAAGCAATGATTGCTGAAACTTGAAATTAGGATTGAAGTCATCGTCCCACGGGAAGCAGTTTTCTTTATCTGGCCACACCATTTGCAAAACTGGAAAATTAAATGAGTTGTCATTATACCAACCCGCATAACCTACATAGTCTTGATAATGTCCCAATTGGACTTCTACGAATTGCATTGGATATCCCTGAAGAAATCCATCATATTTGACCTCTTCAATATACTTCGTGCCATTTTCAATTTCGCTCTTAACTCCATTGATTATTGCTCCAATTAATTCCTGAGGCAAGCCTATGATAATAAGCTCAGGATGATTGTATCCTTTATATAAGCCTATGGAATAGCCAAAACAAGGAGAGTATCCATCTGTATCAACAAACGCAATGTGTACACCATGTTCATCAATGTCTTTTAAGATATTAGCGGTGATTTGCTCATCATGATTGTAGTGATCATCCATAGGGGCAAAAAATACAATAATTCTCAATTACTAAGCGTACCAAAGCTATTTAAACATAAAACTAATTATGAAACACAGAAGGTATTACATAATGTTTACAGTTTTATGTTAAGCAGCTTAGGGTTTAGCTTCAGCATTTTGTTCTAAGCAGTTGGCCTTTATAACCAAATAGGAGGGAAGGCAATGCCACACTTATGTGCCAGCAAAGCGTGTCACATAAGTGTGGCATTTAGAGCGTGATCTAGCAATATTAATTTTATCATTTAGTTATAAATGAATTCTTGTTTCTTTCTTTTTATCTAAAGTCTACCTAAAACAATCTATAAAATACCTATAAATGGGTATTGAAACTAATCCATATAAGATGGATATTTAATAAAGATTTTTTCAAAAAAAACGAGTAGAATGGACAACACAATAATTCATCCCAAATGTGAAAATCAAGTGCATCTAATTGATTTACATATGTGGCGAGGTGCACCTCAAAACCTTGATGAAACAAGACAGGTGCAAATTTTAGTAAACCAAGGCTATGTTGCTGGGTTTTGTCCAGATAGACTTCAACCATTATGGTCAGCCTACAGAGTTGCCTATGCTAAAGACGATGTGAAATATGATCGTCCGATTAACTATTATAACGACTTAAGACTCGTTGAAGAGAATCGAATTGGGAAAAACACATTTGGAAAAATAGGAGGTATAAAACTAAATGTAGGTCATATGACCCCAAATGAAGTCATCAACAGACAATTTGGACGCCTTGCACAGATGGAAACCTTTTTTATGTCCAATATGAGCCCACAATATGGATCTCTTAATCAAGGGGTATGGCTTAAGCTAGAAGACGCAATTCGGAATATCGAGGATGAACCAGGAGAAAAAGATCACGTTTGGGTTACCGTTGGACCCATATTTGGTCAAGAACCAACATCAATTAATCGAGGAAGAGGAAAGTATCTACCTGTTCCAGATGCCTACTTTTGTATTACGGTCGATCCTTATAAATATCCATTTGACACTTTATCGAAGGCACATATTGACTGTTTTATTATTCCACAAAATGCCCCGTCAAGTTCTTCTCCAGAAGATTATAAAGCAAGTCTTGAGGAAGTGGAAGAAGCAACTAATTTAAAGTTTTTTGATTCTTGGAGTCGTGATATACCGTTAGGGTCCAATGCAATAGAAGAAGGTCAAGAATCTGAATCTCAAAGCCGCCTTATTCAAAACATTAGGAAGCAGGAATCCAAACAAGAATCATCTCAATCCTCTTTAGACAAGGCACGTGCAGAAGCTAACTCAACTGATGACCTTATTGAAGCTCTTAAGTCTGAGGCAACTCGAATAAATAGTTTAAGCCGAACTTTAACAGATGACGACATCGGCCAATTGAAAAACATCCAACATACTATCTCTTGGCTTTTGGCAGCTAAAAGCCTTGCAGGTGATCTCAAGCCAAGTGAACAAATTGTAAAGGAAAACTTTATTACTTACAAAATTACTTCAGATATGGGGGGAAAACTAAAACAGGGTGCTAGAACTTCCTGCAACTTCTGGAATAGGTTTGTACAGCCTAAGAATAATATTGTAATCCGGTTAGGAACATTTAGAAATAGAGGAAGAACAATCGCGAGAGCTTATAAGCCCTATGAGAAAGATGGTGTTATATATGGCCGTGTTGAGTTTAATACTAAATATCTAGGAAAATTTACCTCAGATGAAATTGCAGGAACTATAATCCACGAAATAGGACATACGCTTGGTATAGGCTGGAACGAATGGAAAAAACTGTTCGATCGAAATACAGGGAAATTTAAGAACAATGCTATTTCGAAATTAGGCGATCTTGAAAAAATGGAAGTAGAACTTGATGGTGGCGCAGGAACCGCACTGTCTCATTGGGATGAAAACATTTTTGACAAAGAACTCATGACTGGATATAAGGATAAAGGTGAGCATGTGCTTCCAATTACAATAGAAGTAATGGCATTACTTGGTCACAAGGTGAAGGAAGAGTTAACAGCAAAAACAGCATTATCAGAATTGTTAATGGATGTGTCAAATGTTATTTTCTCTCGTCAGGGTGAAGTTTCCACTATCAATTTGGACTACTTCGAAGAAACCGAATTGATGGAAACAATTCCACACGCTTAAGTCGATACTTAGGTTCCTAACCAATAAATAAGAAAGAAATGGCATTGACTTGTAGAAATGCATCGGTAAAACTAGCTGCCAACATTTATGCTTTTTCTTTCAGTGAGCACAGGACGTACACGAGAAAATATAGAAAGGCTAGCCTGGCGAATCTTATGTGAAGGACTGGCCATTGACGGGAACCGGCACAGCGGACGGGTAGAATAAAATCCAGGGTTGGAACAGCGTGGCCGCGGGCTGAATTGGTGCGCGAGAGTTTTTGATATTGTGTTATATAATGTTTACAGTTTTATGTTACACAGCTTCGGGTTTAGCTTCAGCATTTTATTCTAAGAAGGTCGGCCGAATTAACCCTGCAGGAGGGGAGCAATGGCAGACTTATGTGACAGCTTTGCTGGTGCATGTGTGTGCCATATTAGACATATCGAAGAATCTTCAAGAATCGAAGAATCATGAAATTCAAGCATGACAGAATTTCATGACAATATTCTCCACATCTGACATATTGCCAATAAAGGTTCGTTACTCAAGGCCATTTGCATGATTTTATGTTGATTAACAAGCGTTTAGCAAAATTTGGCACGTTATCTGATAATTAAAATTTATTATAAAAATCTTAAAATAGCTCCAAAAGACAATAAATCACAATGGCAAAACATCAATTGAAATTTTACCCAGTAGGCAATGGCGACAATACGCTTATAACTCTGACTGATAAAACAACCATCCTAATAGATTGTAATATTCGCGAAGGAGATAAAACGGAACAGGGGAATAAGATCTTTCCTGTTAAAGATGACTTGATTGAAAGTATACAAACAGACAAAAAAGACAACTCATACATAGACTTAATGATCTTAACACACCCAGATCAGGATCATTGTCGTGGATTTGAGAAGCATTTTTATCATGGGAAATCACCAGATGAATATGGAGAGTCCAATAGGGATAATGAAGAGATCATAATCAATGAGTTATGGTGTACTTCTATGCTCTTTAATGGTGCTGATAACGATGATGCAAAAGCCTTAAAAAAAGAAGCTGAGAGAAGGCGTAAATTATGGGACGAGGATAAGCCTGAGAAGAACAATGACGGGAACAGAATTCGAATGATTGGTTATGATGGAGATGTGAAATTTGAAAATGTTCCAGCTAGCGTTCCCGGTGAAACCATTGACTTGGAAATGATAAATGGAAATACTTCAGAAAATTTCGAATTCTTCGTTCATGGACCTTTCAAAAAGAATTTGATAGAAGCCACAGCCGAGGATGATAAAAACTTTAGTAGCATAATAATGCAAGCTCGCTTCAAAATAAACAAAACCGATTCTGATTGGGCTTGTTTCTATCTTTTTGGTGGAGATGCTGACCATTACAGATGGGCGGAAGTGATAAACAAGAGTAAGAAGCATGATAATGAAGCCAAGCTAGAGTGGGACCTGTTCCTATCTCCTCATCACTGTTCATGGACCTTTTTCAATGATGTTCCATATGATGCCAAAACAGAAAATAAGACACCCAAACAAAGCTCTTTGGACCTTCTCGATTATCGTCAAGGATCTGGAAAGATATTAGCCTCTTGTAAGGTCGTGAGAAGTACCGATAAAAACCCTCCTCACCCAGAAGCCAAAAAAGAATATCAAAAGAAGCTAGAAAAGAATTCTGATTTTATCGAGCTGTCAAAGGAGCCTAGTGAGAAAGAGCCTAAGCCGTATGTTTTTGAAGTATCTCCCCAGGGACCCGTCAAGAAAGGCATCAGTGAAGGATCCGCTTCCGCAGCATTAGGAGGAAGTTCTTCAGTTGTAAATAACAAATCTGAATATGGCTCGAAGCTTACATACTGATAACCTACTTGAGTCAAATGCGGAACTGAATAAAAAGCTTAAAGAAGATTTAGAGTTACTACGTCAATTCTTGGGTAAACGGAAGTTGAGAGTTCTCAACAAAGATGAAAATCATGTCGTAGTTCCTTTAGAATTGTCAATAGAGTTACCGCCAAGAGGAAACTACAATGCCGTTGATATTCGATCCAAGGAGAACATTCAAATAGTATTTCATCGAACAAGGTACCCTAGGATTGCCCCAAGAGTTTATTCGGACAGAAAAAGTTTTCCTAAAGATGGCATTTCGCATTTATATATTTCTAAAAAAGGAGAACCGGCACCTTTTTGTTTGGTAAGAGGTAATTATGAAGAATGGTTTGCTCTGAAAAATATCACTGACCTTGTTATCAGAACTCAAAACTGGCTTTGTGATGCAGCCAACGGTGCTTTGGTTGAGGATGGAGGGCAATTTGACCCAATGCGTCTCGAAGGCTATAGAGGGAATATAGTATATGATTATGGAAAGATGGACTCGTTGGTTACAAATAATCAGGCCTTCGAAACCTCCGGGAATTTTGCACTGCTCCTCCTTCAAGAGAATGAAAAAGCCGAACAGACTGAAGATCTTACGAAATATCCAAAATATCAAATTGTCGATACGATTGCGACAATGGATCAGTTAAAGAACAATTACAAGCCAATCGTAGAGAAAATCATACAGAACTCATTAGGGATAGGAATCAAAAGATTGGTTATCGGAGCGGTACTCTGGGACGATGAGTTGAGAGTAAAGAATAACTTTCCGGATTTCCTTCCTGAAAATCTCAATAGTCTAATAGACTTCTGTCATGGTTATGATATCAATATATGGCCACTCATAAAAGCAATACCAATTCTCCTTGTAGACGGGATTAAAGAGTTTCCAATTGTGGTTGGCGTCAAACGACCCAAACCAATTATAGGGTATTCAGGTGAGATAGAATTTTTCAATTTTTACCTGACGTTCGATGATGGAGATATAATAGGCAACGAAATAAAAAAGAATGTCTTAGTCTCATTTCAATCTCATAACCAACCTCTTAGCATCAAAAAGGCGAAACAGATTTCAGGCAGCAATAAGCCGATTGGAAGCTCTGTTATTTTTGGTTGTGGTGCCATTGGTTCAAAAGTGGTAACTCACTTAATAAGAGATGGGCAGGTAGATCAAGTCATGCTACTTTTTGATAAAGACAAAGTTGAACCTCATAACCAAGTGAGATATGGGCTCTTAAATGAGGCTGTCGGACAAAATAAGGCAATTGCACTTCAGAATACGGCCAGTACCATTTATGATTCTGATAAATCAAGCTTAAAAATTATAGGTATTCCTAAGAACGGAGATAGTTTTTTCGAATTGGAAAAGTACAGCGAAATTCTTGGACAAATAAATTGGGTGCTAGATTTTACAGCATCAACCTCATTCGAAAACTACTTTATCGAACGCAGCATTGAACCTTCAAATCGCATATGTAAAAGCTTTATTACTGATCAAGGAAATATAGGAATTCAGTTGTTTGAAGGAACTAATAGGAACCCCCGAATAGACGACCTAAAGATCATTCTTCAATCAGAATATCAAACCAACAGTGATATCTCAGGATGGTTAAAAAGAGAACAGAGACTTAGCAAAAAAGAAAGTCTCTTGTTAAATGTTGGTGTTGGTTGCAACTCTGAAACTACGATAATTGCAGATGACCTCATATCGCTCCATGCCTCAGTTTTTGTACAGTCTATTAAATCTGAATCGAGCATAGAGGCTAGGAGTGAAGGAAAAGTAAGAATGAGCAAGATTAATAATTCTCATGATAACTTTGCCCTTAATACAGACACGATCTTAGTTGATCCCTTGACCATAATAAACATTCCTGAAACCGACTGGGAGGTTAGAATCAAGGCTGGAATTGTAGAAATGTTAATGTCAGAAATGGGTAGTGCAATGCCTAACGAGACAGGAGGGGTCTTCATAGGTGTGATTAATAATAAGACAAAATGCATCCACATTACAGATGTAATTTTAGCTCCTCCTGATAGTGAGGCTGACTCCGGATGTTTCATTAGAGGTATTGAAGGATTAAATGAACAGGTTAATATACACAAGAAGCAATCAGGTCAGACATTTGGATACATTGGAGAATGGCACTCACACCCTCATGGACCTTTAGGGCCTAGTACCAAAGATGTCAGTACAATGCTTAGTTTCAAAAAGCAATACTTGCGTGAAGGTGTTTTTATGCCGGTGTTGGTGATAATTGTCACCCCATATGGCCTAATACCTTGCCTGTATTAACAAATAGAATATGAAAACGATAATTGCGTACCTAATTACAATAATTATTGCCATCAGCGTGGTTTTTATTCTCCCAGAATTGGCCGAGATGCCCGAATGGTACACCACAAAATTGCTATTTGTGAATAGTGCGTTACTAGGATCTCTTGGAGGAGTTTTATACTGCCTTAGAGCTATTTACTTAAACAAAAGTGTCCACAAAAGGTGGGACAAAGACTGGTACGTTTGGTATTATTTAAGACCTCTCACGAGTTTGATAAGCGGTCTAGTTAGTTCAATCTTTCTTAAAGCAGGGTTACTAACTCTGGACGCAGCAGAGGGTGGGGCATCTTTCGGCTATTTAGCTATTGCTTTTATTGCCGGCTATAACGTTGACAATTTCTTGAAAAAAATTGAGGATGTAGCTAAGACAGTTTGGGGTATTGATAAATCAAGAGTCGGGAAAAATGAGGATTAGCAATTATTGCGATAGAATATGAGCTCATTTGGTTAAGACCAAATAACCTGAGATCAACATCCAAAATCTCAGCCCTAGTCCTTAAATCTTTAAGACGAAGTTGTGACTTGTTTTTGCAAAGGGAATAATGAAGTACGACCAAAAAAAGCCCCTAAACATAAGGGAGCTTTGAAAAGCCAATTTCATACCTGAAGAAATAGATACTGAAATCATAAGTGCCTTGATAGCGTGAATAATTCACGCCCAGTGAATAGCGATAGTGCTTAACAACCCAGAACCAGCCATTGATAAAGGGAATCCGAATGCGCTTTTGATATAAGAGACGATTACTCATAAGAATAGAACTAAATGAAGCCCTAGCCTGCCTACGCAGGGCTTCGGCAGGCAAGCAAGCTTGTATGTGCCAATAGAGGCTGAATGAGAGGACTTTGCGTTAAGAAATGATTCGGTGAATCATTTTAGCACAGGGCCAGAATGAAGGGGAGGACAAGGGTTCAGGCCATTCAGAGTACATTTTAAGCGCATTGAGAGCTTTTCGGCCTGAATTTATATACCCTTGAATTTCCCGAAGGGCAGCCGGATATTGGCTGTGATCTGGGAGTGAGACAAGGCTATAACTAATTTTTTAGGTAGAAGGGAAGTTTGGTTTTTGAAGGCGGGCTGGTGAAGGAAACGCGGGGATGCGACCGCCTTGTGCGGCTGGCCGATTCTTCTTCTTGAACTCTTTGTTTACTTTCTGTTTCAAGACAGAAAGTAAAAGCCTAGCGGCTCGAGCGTTAACAGAGGTAACTGTACAGCCAACAGAGAGACCCACAAGGCGTACACAGTTCCTGCACAGCGTCTAGGAGATTATTTCGCTATCGCTCATAATGACGTCCTGGAAATGAGCTACAGCTCAGCACACAGTCAAATAAAGCGATGGCTCGCATGTGTTTTGACAGGCGAATTCCTAACGCCTGAGAATCGCGTGTACGAATTCAAACTGTACATCAGCCCGTATATCGAAATCTACAGAAGGCCTGAGCCTGGCAAATCTTATGTGAAGGGCTGGCAATTGGCTGGAACAGACACAGCGGGCGGGTAGAATAAAATAGCAGCTTTGGAACAGGGCGGCCGTGCGGATGCAGATTGGTGCGCGAGAGTTTTTGCTACCAAGGCAAAAAGCTCTCGTAGCCAATAGCGCTGGCCGAAGCGGCTATTTAAAATGAAACTAATTATATAACACGTGCACAAAGCGCTTAGTGGAAGTTCTTCAATGGGAAACGAAAGCGTTCGGTCCAGCTTTGCTGGTTAATATAATATCATTATATAACAGGCGCTTGTCTGGGAAGGCGTAATTCCCTTAGCATAAAACCTAACGTTATCGTACTGACGTAGCGATAACTGGTTTTATGTAAAATACTCCGCAGGCTCCGTATTACAGGAATTACTAAGAATGTGTTATATAATTTATATTATGTTAAATAAGATATCAATTAATAAAGGGAAGCTGTTTTAACCTCCCTTATGTTTATGCTTTTAGTAGCTGACGATTATTCTCCGCCACCTTCTAGTTGATCAATCTTTGCTAATAGCTCATCTCTCTTCTCAGACATTTTCAACTGATCGTAGATTGTACTCAAAGGTCTTAATGCGTACAAGTCATTAGGATCCTTAGCAATAAGCTTCTCAAACATTGGCATTGCTTCTTTGAACCTGTCTAAAGCTTTCTGCTTCAATGACTGATATTTTGCATCATCATCTACTTCCGTGTTAGCTTGCGTCATTAGATCTGCTCCCTGGTTGAATACCGA
Source organism: uncultured Roseivirga sp. (assembly GCA_947493005.1). Classification (GTDB taxonomy): domain Bacteria; phylum Bacteroidota; class Bacteroidia; order Cytophagales; family Cyclobacteriaceae; genus Roseivirga. The sequence goes on along the minus strand of CANLOY010000003.1, from coordinate 31,129 downwards.
AGAACCTAAGATGTAGAATACCTCAGTGTACTCAGGGTCTTGCTCTAAAGCTTTCTTAGCACTTGCTTCAGCCTTGTCGTACTCCTCGTTGTTCAACTGTAAGTAAGCTAAAGTATAATAGTTCTCTTTCTTGGCGTTTCCACCAGCAATGATCTTCTCTAAGTTCTGGATGGCTTCATCCATTTTTTCTGCCTGAACTAGCACATCTACTTCCCAGTCGCTATAAAGCTTCTCTTCAGGATAAACTGTCTTCGCTTTACGGATAATCTCCAGAGCTTCGTCAAACTTTTCGCCTTCAATTTTGTTCTGGATCACTTTGTTGTATGCGTAGTTTTTGTTTGCATACTCCTCGTCAAAGCCCATTACAATAGTATAGTACTTAATAGATACTTCTTGGTTATCTGCATTTTCAGCAGCATAGCCAGCAAAGAAAGCTCGCTCTACATTGCTCTCATCCATTTGGTATAGTAACTCAAGCATTGGGTAAGCCTTTGAAAACTCTTCGGCATCCAGGGCCTTATTACTTTCCGTTACCAAGTGGTGTTCTAATAAACCAAGGTCATTACCACCACCAATTTGTTTGGTATTATCTGGCGGAAGGAAAATCGGGGCTTCCTTGATTGCCTCTTTGGTTTTATCATCAGCAAGTTCAAGAGCCTTTTTGAAGTAACCTAAAGCTTCTTTAGCCTGATCGATATTATCAAAACCACCATCTACATAGTGTTTAGTGCTGATTTTACCAAGCAACCTGAAAACATCTGGATTACTGCTGGTTTCAGCATTTTCAGATGCTTGTTTTGCCAACGTTTGGGCTTGTTCCAAACCTCCTTTTTTGAAGGCCTTTTCGGCACTCTTAAGTACCTTCTTCTGTGCAAATGCACCCATTACTAATAATGAAAGTGCGGCTGTGAAAAATAGCTTTTTCATGGGTATTTTAGTCTCAGTTAAGTCTTAATTTATTCTTCATTACTTTCTTCTGAAGCCTCATCCGGGCTTTCAGTAGCATTTTCAGGAGTTTCTACTATTTCTTCCTCATCTTCTCCTTCTATCCTTTCAATTTTCTCTACGGAAGAAATTTCGTCTCCATCATTCAATCGAATTACGCGTACACCTTGTGTAGCACGTCCCATCACCCTCAATGTTTCAACAGAAATTCTGATTGTAATACCAGATTTGTTGATAATCATCAGGTCATCGGAATCGATTACCTCTTTTATCGCAACTAAGTTACCAGTTTTTTCAGTAATGTTAATGGTCTTGACCCCTTTACCACCACGTTTAGTGATGCGGTAGTCATCTATTGGAGATCGCTTGCCGTATCCTTTTTCAGATACAACTAACAGGTTAGCGTCATCTCTGGATACACATACCATGCCAATTACTTTATCGTCCTCTCCTTCTAGGGTAACTCCTCTTACCCCGGCAGCTGTTCTACCCATCGCCCTTGTCTGGCTTTCATGGAAGTGAACAACCTTTCCGGAACGCTTACCAATAATAATGTGATTATCTCCATTCGTTAGTTTAATTTCTAACAAACGATCGCCTTCATTAATAGTAATCGCATTGATACCATTGGTTCTTGGACGAGAATAGGCTTCCAATGTGGTTTTCTTAATGGTACCCCTTTCGGTACACATTACCACATAGTTGTTATTGATGTAATCTTCGTCTTTAAGGTCTGCTACATTAATAACTGCCCTGATTTTGTCACCAGGCTCAATATTAATCAAGTTTTGTACCGGACGTCCCTTAGAGGTCTTTCCTCCTTCAGGCAGTTCCCAAACCTTCTTCCAGTATACCTTTCCGTATTCTGTAAAGATCAGCAGGTAGTTGTGGGTCATTCCCACAAAAAGGTGTTCTGTAAAGTCATCGTTTTTCGATCCAGCTCCTTTAGAACCAACCCCTCCTCTACCTTGAGTTCGGTATTCCGAAAGTAATGTTCTTTTGATATAACCCTGATGCGAAATGGTAATCAGCATTTCTTCATTAGGAATCATGTCTTCTGTGGTGAAGTCCTCGGCAGAGTGGATAATATCAGTTCTGCGCTCATCACCATATCTGTCTTGAATCTCAGTTAACTCATCTTTGATGATACCCATTCTAAGTTCTTCTTTCTCAAGAATCTCTTTTAACTGGGCAATGAGTTCCATGATCTCATCGTACTCCTTCTGGATTTTCTCTCTTTCAAGACCTGTTAGTCTTTGAAGTCTCATTTCCAGAATAGCCTTAGCCTGAATTTCGCTTAAGCTAAAGTTCTCTATCAAGCCCGCTTTTGCAATCTCAGGATCACGTGAACTTCTGATTAGATTGATTACTTCATCCAGATTATCCAACGCAATCAGATAACCCTCTAAGATGTGTGCTCTCTTCTCAGCTTCGTTCAGTTCATACTGAGTTCTTCTGATAACGACCTCATGTCTATGGTCAACATAATGCCTTATTAAGTCTTTGAGGTTCAGTGTGTAAGGCCGTCCTTTTACAAGTGCTACATTATTCACACTGAAAGAAGATTGTAACTGCGTATACTTAAACAAATTGTTCAGTACTACGTTGCCTATAGCATCTTTTTTGAGCTCATAGACAATACGCATTCCGTTTCTATCCGACTCATCTCTGATGTCAGAAATTCCTTCAATTCGCTTCTCGTTGATCAGGCTGGCCGTCTTTTCAATCATGCTCGCCTTGTTTACCATATATGGTATTTCGGTGACTATGATCTGTTCTCGGCCAGTACTGGTTGGTTCAATATCTGCTTTGGCCCTAAGTACTACTCTACCTCTACCCGTCTCCAATGCCGATTTAACTCCTGTATATCCATAAATGGTGCCTCCGGTAGGAAAATCAGGGGCTGTTACATGTTGCATCAGCTCTGTCACATCAATATCGTTATTATCGATATAGGCGATAATACCATTCACTACCTCAGTAAGGTTGTGAGGTGCCATATTGGTGGCCATACCTACGGCAATACCGGAACTACCATTCAATAGCAGATTTGGTAGCTTGCCTGGTAATACGGTTGGCTCTTTTAAAGAGTCGTCAAAGTTGAATTGAAAATCAACGGTGTCTTTGTTAATATCAGTTAATAGTTCCTCTGCAATTCTACGTAAACGGGCTTCCGTATAACGCATAGCTGCCGGGGAATCACCATCAATAGAACCAAAGTTACCCTGGCCATCGACCAGAGGATATCGTAAGGACCATTCCTGGGCCATACGTACCATTGTATCGTATACTGATGAATCACCGTGAGGGTGGTATTTACCCAACACCTCTCCTACGATTCTTGCTGATTTTTTGTAAGGTTTATTCCAGTTGACGCCTAGGTCGAGCATTCCGTATAAAACCCGTCTGTGAACGGGTTTAAGGCCATCTCTTACGTCAGGTAGTGCTCTTGAAATAATCACCGACATAGAATAATCGATGTATGCACCACGCATCTCATCTTCTATATTAATCGGGATGATTGTTTCGTTATGTCCTTCTGCCATAAATTACTTGAAAGTACGATTTAATTAAGGCAGCAAGATACCAAAAATAATCCATTTTGATGGTGCAAAAGGGTGCCTTTAATTGCCTTTCTTGGACTTATTTTTCTTTACTCTGGAGAAAGAGCCTCCCCTGGGTTTTCTACGAATTCTCTTCTGTCCGTATCTAGGGTTTTGTTTGCGGTAAAATGGACGTCCACGATACAATTTCCCATTAAAAACATGCTCCATTTGTACCTGGTCAGCCTTGTATCTGTTTCTGGGATAAACAGGGTATTTCAGCAATAAGCCAAGGTCTATACTGAAAACAGAGAACTTATGCTTGGCATTGACCTGATCGTTAGCTATTGTATAGCTTCTTAGTTCCACCGAAGGCCTGATATAGCCCTTAAAGTACTTCGAAAACTTCTTCTGGAACATCACCCCGATATTGAAGAAAGGATCATATGTGATCAGGTCTTTGTTCGCCTGGCTGGCCTTTATTTTCCAAACACCACCTAAGACATCGGCATGAATAGAATAATCGCCCATTGAATAAAAATTATAGCTTATCGAACCGAAGATTCTGGTTGTGCTCAACTTTGTCTCTGGTAATCTGAAACTGCGTAGTTCCGCATCAATCTCCTGAGTGGATACAGGGTTTCTAAATTTGAAACTTCCAAAACTTATCCCCCCTCCGACTCTGATCAGGTCTTCATCTAAATAGACTTTCTCTTTGGTACGCTCAAAGTGGCCTTTGTCTATTTTCTTTAAGCTAAAAGACAAGCGGAATGTAATAGGGTTTATTCTTCCACTATTCTTGTAGGTGAAATCTACAGTATCCGTTCTGACAATATCACTGTCATCATCAATTCTTTCGATACCAAGTGGATTAAGATCTGTAAACCAGTTATCGAATGCATTAATAGGGCTTGTCAAGCCATCTTCCTGATTTAAAGGAACAATGTAGAGTAGATTACCTTTAGGGTTTCTGATAACAGAAACGTCTGTCAATGGATTTTTATAAGAGAAGTAGCCAATTCCTTTTTCAATATTAAAATTGAACCGGTTCAGCATTTTACGTAAAGGGCTTACTAACTGACGTTCTAGTTGCCTTTTTTCTTTCTCAGGGTCGGCCTTTTCTTCCAGTACAAAACCCTGAACATTACCCTGTTTCTTTTTCTTCTTTTTAAATAGCTGTGCATCGGCTTCAAAGCATGTGAATACCGACAGAACAGTGAGCAATACAAGGCACCTCTTTCTCAGCAATGCGTTCTCTTTATCTTTATTAAAGGCAAACTAAGCCAAATATTATGGATGGCATAAAAAAAGACTGCAAAAATGCAGCCTTCTTCGTATTAGTATATTAAGGTTGATTAAGGTTTCGACACCAAAGATGACATTAAGCCATCTACTTTAGCTTTTACATCGCCACCGCCTTTGTAGGCTTTTTTAATAGCGTTGTACTTTTTAGCTCCTAAAGAATATTTAGCAAGGTTGTTTACAACAGTGCTCGCTCCTTTAGTTCTTGACTTTACTCTTTTCTGGATCATTCCGTAGAACTGCTTCTCAAAGTCAGTTGCATCAGCTGGTAGCTTAGCAACATCACCTTTAGCAGCTGCATCCAGTTCTGCATAACGGTTACCATCAATCCCATCTTGCTTCTCAATCAAATCATTTACATAAGGACTGATCTTCTCTGTAATTGCTTTTTGTGCTAAAAGAATCACTGCGTAATCTTTCATGTCCTGGTCAGTAAAGTCTTGAGCATTTGCAGAAGTTACTGCAACAAATGCGAAAAGCATACTTGCCAAAACGGCTCTCGTTAATCTTCTCATCTCAATTTTAATTTTAGTTTTAAGAAAGTTAGTCAGACTCTCTTCAAATACGTTAGTAGTTTATTTGCTATTTCAGCGATACAAAAAAAAACGATTTGTCTAAAACAAACAAGTGAAAGTTTCCCATTTTTATCAGAAAGCCGATAATTTTAGGCTCATAATCTGAATTTCACGAATAATATTCATTCATGCGCAAAGTTTATTACCTCTCTACCTGTGACACTTGTAAAAGAATTATGAAAAGCCTGAACCTCGATGGATTCACTCAGCAGGATATTAAAACCGAGTCCATTACCGAAAGCCAACTCGAAGAGATGAAGAACTTAACAGGAAGTTATGAGGCACTTTTTAGCAAGGTAGCGAGAAAATACAGAGCACTGGGTTTGAATGAACAGCAGCTATCAGAATCTGATTTCAAAAAGCATATACTTGAAGAGTATACCTTCCTAAAACGTCCCGTATTTCTTATTGATGGTGAAATCTTTATTGGCAATAGTAAGAAAACAGTTGCTGCCATTGCTGAGAAGCTAGGTTAACAAAGAAAACAAGATTAGTCACTGCAAGGACACTGGATGAAACAGGCTCCTTTTTCTTTAGGCTAAGAAGCAACATTGGTTGTTAGTAAGTCATTTCGGCTAATTAGAAGAACTCTAGATACATTGAGTCCTAAATCCTCCTATACTAATAGTAAGTCATTTCGACCAACGGGAGAAATCTATAAGCCTGTAAGCATAGCTCTCTCACTTTGTTCGAGAAGACTGCGGGAATGTAGAGAGGCTATGGTTTGAAACTGGCACCCATTAATTTTAATAGCCTCCATTCTTAAGAGGACGTTTCGGCAATAAGAAGAAGCCTAGACACCTAAATACATAAGTCTTGATTCTTCCCACTCTCATAGAAAGTCATTTCGACCAACAGGAGAAATCTGTGAGTCTGCATGCATAGTTCTCTCACTATGTTCGAGAAGACCTCTGCGGTAGAAAGCCTCAAGTTTTGAACCGCTGTCCCTCATTTTTAGCGGTCATTTCGACCGTAGGGAGAAATCTATCAGTCAGCAATGTACTTGGTCATAGTATTTCTGCTTTTAAAACTTTTAATCCTTAGCAGATTGATCTACTAGATTAGATTTAAGAACAAAAAAGGTTCAAAGTATTTGACAGTCTATATTCTTACCAACTTTAAAAAAACAACTCTCTATATTGGTGTTACCAATGACCTGGGCCAAAGGCTTATTGAGCATTATTTAAGCAGAGGAAAGAAATCTTCTTTCGCAGGAAGGTATCACTGTTATTATCTATTGTACTACGAGAACCATGAATCACCAATGGCAGCAATCGAAAGAGAAAAAGAGCTAAAAAAGTGGCGTAGAGAAAAGAAGGAACAGTTGATTGATACTTTCAACCCAAAAAGGCTATTTCTCAATAGTGACATTACTCCCTGGCCACCTGAGAATGACCTTAAGTCTAGATGAGTTTAATAGGTATTATAGGTAACTAATGGTTGATTAGTAAGTCATTTCGATCATCGAGAGAAATCTATATACTATAAAATGTGCATGGTTCTCTCACGATGTTCGAGAAGACTGCAGGGGTGGAAAAACCTCCGATTTGATACAAACACCCTATATAACGTATGACCCTCATTTTTAATATTCATTTTGACTTATAAGAAGAAAGTTCGAAGCCTAGATACGATGAGCCTTAGTTCTTCCTGCCTTTATAGTAAGTCATTTCGACCAACGGGAGAAATCTATAAGCGCCTGTAAGCATAGCTCTCTCACTTTGTTCTAGGAGACTGCAGGAATGTAGAGAGGCTATGGTTTGAAACTGGTACCCATTAATTTTAATAGTCTCCATTCTTAACAGGACGTTTCGGCAATAAGAAGAAGCCTAGACGCCTAAATACATAAGTCTTGATTCTCCCCACACTAATAGTGAGTCATTTCGACCATAGGGAGAAATCTACATACTAACAAATTTGAATAGTTCTCTCACGGTGCTCGAGAAGACTTCAGGGTTGGAGAATATTAAGTTTCAAACCGCTGTTGCTCATTTTTAGTGGTCATTTCGACTTACGGGAGAAATCTACATACTGCAAAGTGTACTTGGTTTTCTCACCGTGTTCGAGAAAACTTCTGAGCTGGAAAAATAGATAGCTAGAATAACTACCCAATCGCTTTTAGGTCTGCAATCGTCTTAATCGGTTCTGCCGATTTAAAGACAAAGCTACCAGCAACGAGTATATCAGCACCAGCCTCCATCAATAAAGGCGCATTATTGATATTCACTCCACCATCAATCTCTATTTGTGTAGCCGCATCATTTGCTGTAATAATCTCTTTCAGTTGTCTTACCTTTTTGTAAGTGTTCTCAATAAACGTCTGCCCTCCAAAACCTGGGTTTACAGACATAATACATACAAAGTCAATATCATTGATAGTGTCTTCTAACAACTCAACGTTTGTATGAGGGTTAATTGCGACACCGGCTTTACAATCCAATGCTTTGATTTCCTGCAGTGTTCTATGCAAATGATTGCAAGCCTCATAATGCACTGAAATACACGCTGCTCCTTCATCTCGGAAAGCACTTAGGTACTTTTCCGGCTTCTCGATCATCAGATGCACATCTAAGGGTTTGGTAGCATGCTTATTAATGGCAGCACAAACAGGTAATCCGAACGATATATTAGGGACAAAGACACCGTCCATTATGTCAACATGAATCCAGTCTGCCTGGCTTTCATTTAACATTTCAACATCTCTTTGAAGGTTGGCAAAATCTGCTGCCAGAATGGAAGGTGCTATAATCGGAGAATTCATGCCCAAATATAAGTCAATATTGAGCAAAGACTTATTGAGTTTTAATGATCTTTTTTACGATCACTCCTGATTCGGTTATCAGCCTGATTAACAGAAGCCCTGTTTTAGCTTTAGAAAGGTCAATCTGAAATTTATTATTAAATAAGGTAGGCTGGATATTATAGTTCATCACCAATCCCCCATCTCCATTAATTAATTGAAATTCAGTATTTTGACCTATATATTCATCACTAAAAGTTAAAGTGAAATAATTTAGGTTTGTCGGATTTGGAAAAGCCATTATATCATTACTTCCAGGTACTTGCCTGGACGCTATTTCTGCTGCTTTAAGAAAGCTTGGTATCCCATAACCATAGAACTCGTCAGGGCTTGAATATCTATCTGCTGATTTACGTATTACATTGTCAATTTCGTCACCTGTTAAATCAGGAAATGCCTGAAGAAGTCCAGTTGCCAAACCAGCTACTAAAGGTGCTGAAAATGAGGTACCACTTTGAAAGGAAACACTACCATTCACATTAATCAACCTCGTGTTTACACCCATGGCCATAACATCTGGCTTAATACGATTATCAGAACTGGGGCCCATACCGCTAAAATTCGAAACCTGTCCTACATCATTCACAGCTCCAACAGCAAGCACATCTTCACTATCAGCCGGAGCAGCAATGATCCTCCATGCTGTACTTCCGGTATTACCTGTACTAACAACTACTACAATTCCTCTTTCAGAAGCCAAATTTGCTGCCCTTGTAATTACGGCAGTCTGGCCATCCATATCGGAAGGTAAATAACTCATTGAGGGATCAGAAAACTCATTATAAGCTAAGGAAGTGTTGATGACATCAACACCGCTACTGTCGGCCCTTTCAGCAGCAAACAGCCAGTTGTATTCTTCTACCCTATATTCTCCGGGTGCTTCGGTTACAGAAAGAATGTAACTGGCTTTTGGTGCTCCTCCTGTCAGTTCTTCAGAACTTGCTCCTAAAAGAGAAAAAACACGTAAACCATGATTAAAACCATTTTCAACATTAGAGCGATTTTTGGAAAAATCATGAGTGTAGATAATTCGGTTTTCGTCAAGGATGTGCTGAAACGCAGGTATGTTTTTATAATTCTGAAACCCATCATCAAAAATGGCTACTATTACTCCTTCACCCCAGAAACCTTCCCTATGCATTTGGTCTAATCCAATCATTTCGAATTGCCTATGACTGATTCCTGATAGAGATATAGGATCTTCTTCAAATTTGGCACGTTCTCCGGACGGCAAAGACAATATGGCCCCAGGTCCTACATATTCTACCCTGTCTACAAAACTCAACCCGGACACAGTATTGACAAGCTCCGTTTCCATTTGCACAAGAACACCATTCATCCACCGGGTTGGGTAGTATGTTTCAATACCCAAATCAGCAACCTGACTGATATAACTTTGGCTCACTGGTAAATCCTGTGCTGTAACAGATATGTTTTGTTTACTTCTTCGTTGAATGGCCCTATCGGAAAGAAACTCTTCGGGCCTATTGATTGAATACTGAGAGTTAGCCTTGTCTTTGAAAAAGATCATATAACGATCTTGTCCAAAAGCATTAAATGAAAATATGCTTAGTGATAGAAGTAAAAGACTAGTTACCTGTCTCATCTGTAAAACCATGGGCCGTCAGGGTTTCCCGATAGTACCGTCCTGACTGGACAATTTCCTGCAACCTACAATCTTCTCTGGTACAGAACTTAAGTTGTTGATACTCTTTTCTAACAAGACCAATACTGTCTGCATAAACCTCGGTTCTCAAATCTCTGAAAGTCACATCAATACCATCAGCATTTGAGTCTCTTTGTTTACTTACCTGAATAACCATTGCTTCAAGAAAAGTATTAAAGCCATCTTGGTACGGTTGGTTAAAGGAAAGAAACTTTTGCACTAATGCATCTTTCCCATTAAGGAAATTCCTATCCCATCGTCTGGTAGTATCTACCGGAAACACCATTTTTTGTAGAGGAATGTTGTTTTCAACAGAAACAGCCCTTCCTTGTTCCACACGAGCCGACCAAACTGAATCCAATACCCAGGGGTCATTGCTATTATCTCTTACCAATCGGTGGATTATTCTGGATTCAACACCATTAATGGAAAAAGCCTCTTTTACCTCTTCCCTTAATTGATATTCCATTGTATCACTAATACCGACTGCCGTATACCTGATCTCGTATACATCATACTCTCTGTATTTCTTGTCTACCAGAAAGAAGTAGGATTTACCCAGGTCAGGATCCAAAGCAGGTTCTGAATCTTCACCAGGATTATTACCACATGAAGAGGCAAGTATAAAAAATGGTAGAAAAAAGTATTCGAGTCTTAAACGCATTAGTGTAAAATTAACAGTATTAGGCGATGAACAAATAACGTCTGTATACAATTGTTAGCGTATTTAGCGGCAAACAATGTCTTAATGGGTACAAACTTGTCTAAAAAGACCCTAATGATAAACTTACTAAAGTTTACATACATGTGATATTCTTTCAAAGAACACTCGATAATTGAGGAAAACAATCTAAGTTTTCATACCTAATTCCGTTATTTTTGCCAACCAATACTAATAATTAATAACCCTGAAATGGCCCTTAGAACATTTGTTAGAGTAAGTGGAATCAATAACCTAAGTGATGCAAGGTACTGCGCTGGAATGGAAGTAGATGAGTTAGGTTTCAACATCAATGCTGATCATGAAAATTATACCGATCCTCAGAAGTTCAAAGAATTAGCCGAATGGGTTTCTGGAGTTGAGTTTATAGGAGAAATCACCTCTGACAATCCTGATCTCAAAAAACTAGTAGCAGACTATCAATTGGATGGTCTACAAGTAGCAGAAATTGCGCTAATTGATGATGCAATAAATACGGGGCTCAAAGTTTCCTTTGTAGCAAATGACATTGTTGAGGCTAAAAATGCCTGGGATGCATCTGGAAACAAACTGGATGCTGTCGTGTTGAATAATAGCAACATATCCAATAACGAACTCAAAGAACTCTCATTAGAGTTGCCATTGGTTTTAACTGAAGGCTTCGATGAATCAAACCTTGAAGAACTATTAAATGAAACTCAGCCCAAAGGAATTGCGCTTACTGGAGGTGATGAAATAAGACCTGGTTACAAAGATTTTGATGAATTGGCCGACATACTGGAACTACTAGAGATCGATGACCTTGCCTAAAAACTAACAAATTAACCACTCTTATAATTTCCATATACCGTAATGGTTTTTTAGATAGTGTATCTGTACATTGAGTTTTAAATACTCAACTATGAAACAGCTAGTACTTTTATTCTGTCTGATAGCATTTTCGATTCAGTCAAATGCTCAAACGGATGTTACCACCTTCATTCTTATTCGTCACGCTGAAAAATCCAATGACGACAGAAGAGATCCTAGTTTATCAGAGGCTGGAATAAAAAGAGCTGAAGCACTAAAAACTTTGTTATCTGAAGCTGAGATTGGAGCGATTTATTCTTCGCCCTACAAACGTACCAAAAGCACCGTACAACCCATTGCTGAGGCTAAAGGGTTGGAAGTACTGACCTATGATCCCAGAAGTGGCGAATTCCTAAAAGAGGCACTTGAAAAATTCAAGGGCAAAACAGTTATCGTTTCGGGACATTCGAATACAACCCCAAACGTAGTTAACCTTCTGATTGGTGAACAGAAATACAAGCAATTATCTGAAAGTGATTACAGCAAAATTTTTATTGTTAGCGTAACAGAAATCGGAAAAGGAACTGCTACTGTTCTTTCTTATTAACAAAGGTCTTTATCCTTTACCAAGTACAGTCCATTCGTGAATTTCAGAGTTTGCAATGCTCTACTAACGCGGCCTTACCATTTTCGTCCCCCAGTTCTGATGCTTTTTTAAAGTCCTTACAAGCATCAAACTTATTGCTGATATTCATTTTGGCCAATCCTCTTCTGTAGTAAATATTTGGATCCTGCTCTAAATTCAATGACAGAGTAAAATCCTCAATTGCTCCTGTATAATCGCCAGAGTATTCTTTAATGTAAGCTCTATAATCATAGTACAGGGCATTCTCATTATATAACGCTATGGCTTTGTCAATATCTCTTCTGGCAGCTTTATACAATGCAAGTTCATAGTGAGCTAACGCTCTTTCAGCATAATACTTTGAACTAATGGTGTCTTTTTCGATCAATGAAGAGTAAATATCAACCACTTTGGTATATCCATTTTCAAATTGCTTATGAGTGTCTGCCTGATTAATTAAATATTGCACGTCAGAACTATCTTGCTGGTAGGCCTTTTCAAATAGTATAAGTGCAGAATCATAATCTTCAAGCTGGTATTTAGCTACACCCCAGTAATTGTCAAATGCAGCCCCTTCTACTCCCATGTCATGAGCTATTTTATAATCTGCATCAGCTCCATTATATTTACCTTGTTGTGATCTTACGAATGCTCTATAATAGACACTCATTGCACTTGTAGAGTCAAGTTCCAGAGCCTTATTATAATTCAATTCTGCATCCTCGTATTTTTCGTTTCTAATTTGAAGCAAACCTAGGTTAGCGTAGATCGTTGAATTTGTAGAATCAATTTTAAGTGCCTGATCATAATCTTTCAGAGCTCCTTTATTATCTCCTAAATAGTACTTAGTGAGCCCAAGATTGTTAAAGTATTCCGCTTTTGGTTGATTACTTAACTCAATTGCCCTTTTAAAGTCAGCTATAGCACTGTAATAATCTTGGATATCCAGAAATGCTAATCCTCGAGCATTCAAGACTACCACATCCTTACTATTGAGCTTCAAAGCCTCATTAAACTTCTTAATCCCTTCGTTAGGATTTCCATCGCTAACAAGAGCTTTTCCCGAATCGTATAACTGTTGAACTTTATTAAAACTATTATTCTCTGGCTTAAGAAATTCTGAATAAGCTTTTCGAACCTCTTCTGACATTACAAACAATGAATCATCTATAGGGGTGTGAAAATCATATTTTTCAATTGCCAAAATCATCTCCCCACTTTCATTATCCTTATCAATAAAGATACTTGGTAGTAAATAGGAGTCAATTTCCTTATAATTCAAATAGTATACGTGTTTCGTAGAGCTTTTAACTCCAATCAAGTAGTAATTCTGTTTGTCAAAGAAGAGTTCAACGGGAGTACCCTCATCTTTGCTGAGCATAAGTTTATAAGACTCAATCGAATCAAGTTTTACAGGCTCTACTCTATCAGGTTCCCAGCCATCCGCAAGAAAAAACTCCAAATTATTCTGATCATCTTGCATGCCTGTTTCTATGAAGCCCATGGAATTACCCCTTCCTCTACTAAACTCGAATTCTTTGGTCATAGGATTATATGACCAAGACAATGTATCCAGATTTACCTCATAAAACTGAGTTCCCATTAACTCCATGTCGTATCTACTCGAATCTCCTTTTGAGTAGAAAACAGCATTAAACTCAAAATCACCCATTCTCATAGATGCTGTCAAGGTTGCAAAACTAGGTTTAAACTGATTAGCATCATTATAAGGCTTATATGACTTCTTATGTTCCTTTATAAGCTTTTTAGGAGTAATCTGCGCATTAGTCACGGTAAATGCGGCTATAAAAAGGAGAGTAGTGTACAATATTCTTTTCACGAGATACTGGAGTTCTATATAACTGTTTTGCTGACAAATATAATTTAAAAAGGGTTATAGAGAAGAGCGAAGTCTTAAAAACAAAACACCTACAGTAGAGCTCACCAGAGTTATCAGAAAAAATAGCGAAGCTAGTGCAACGGATGATGTTTGCTCAATCATGAAGTATGAATAACCAAAGGCAAATATAGCCTCTCTGATACCTATACCTCCAGGTAGAGAAATGGGCAATGAAGCGGCCACAGAAGTAACTAGAAATAGTGTTAAGTAATCAACATATCCCGCTTCTACACCAATAGATTTCAGTATAAGATAAGCACAAACAAGTTGCAGACCCTGAACTCCCAGTGCTTGTATATTGGTAATGTGATTGACCTTTTTATAAGTAGGGAATACAAAATGAACCAACACATAGTATGCCGGATATGCTACTATTAAGCCGACCCAAAGCAGAAAACCATAAGGAGTAAGCGCTTCTTTTGCAGAACCCATCAAACCTAAACCAAAAGCCAGAAAACCAAGCGCTACTACCCCACTGATTCTATCCAGTAAGGTTGCTGCAATCAGTCCTTTTAATGGTGTCTTGTATAGCTTGTTTAACAGATAGACTTTGTAGCCATCCCCTCCTATTCCTCCGGGAAGAAACTGGTTGTATAGCATTCCCAGATAGTACAGTTTCAGGTTATACTTTTCATTCAGTTGAAGTCCAAGAGCTCTGAAGAAATAGTTAAGTCTAAAAGCACTTAGGATTTTAGACACATTAAAGGCCAGAAACGCCAGTAGCAGCCAAAGAGGATTGGCCTTAGATAATACAGATTTGAGCTCGTCAACATCAATCTCTTTTAAAACAAAGTAGATGGCAACGGCTGCAATAACCAGTTGAAGACCAACTTTAAGCCATTTCTTGGTTCGCTTGTCCAATGTAGGTTTCTTTCAGCCTATAGACTGTTTTGTTTTGAGACTCATAATAGGTTCGCATCATTATCTCGGCTATGATTCCTACAGTGACAAACTGTATACCAGCCAGAATAAGGATACTGCCTAAAAGCAACAGCGGCCTTCCCCAAATATCTGCACCGGTAGCGAACTTGTAAATAACGAGGTAAAGGTCAATAAGGAAACCAATACCAAAAGTGATAATTCCAAGGCCTCCAAAAAGATGCATCGGTCTTCTAAGGTACTTCTGGAAGAAAATCATAAGTATCAAGTCGGCCATTACTTTGAATGTCCTGTTAATACCATACTTTGACTCACCATGAATTCGAGCATGATGATTTACATCTACCTCGGTCATTCTGGCACCTTGCAGCTTAGCCAGTACCGGAATAAAACGATGCAATTCGCCATAAAGCCCCAGATTCTTGGCTATATCGCTTTTGTAAATTCTCAGTGAACAACCGTAATCAGTTAGTCTGACATCTGTAGTATTTCTAATGATCCAGTTGGCAATTTTACTTGGGAATTTTCTTAGTACGAAACCATCTTTTCGGTTTGCTCTGACACCCGCAACCACATCCATACCCGACTCTTCCAGTTTGGCCATCATTGTAGGAATATCGGCTGGGTCATTCTGTAAATCACCATCCATGGTCACAATGTACTCGCCCTTAGCTTCAGCAATACCCGCAGACATAGCGGTACTCTGACCATAATTCTTATTAAAGATCAGGATTTTGGTTCTTTCATTGGCTACTGATTTGGCATTTTCAACCGTTTTGTCAGTAGAACCATCATCAACCAAAATCAATTCGTAATCAATTCCTTCGAGTGCCTCATATTCTTTATGACACAATGGAATTACATTATCTTCTTCATTATAGACGGTAACAACAACCGATAGCTTCATACTCAAAATTTGAATTGCAAAGTAAAACAGTTCTTCCTCAAATACCTAACACTCTCTCAGTACATCAAATCATAATCTAAATTAACCTTAATACGGCTTTATCCTTAAATTAGGCACATATCAAATTGACGCTAATCAAACACAATTGTTTAGCTTTGCGACTTATGAATAAACAGCTCTCTCTTGTAATTATTGTTGCACTGGCCATAGCCGTTTCTTATGCCAACATTGGAGGGCTTGATGTTTACGCATTGGATGAGGCAAAGAACGCTGAAGCTGCCCGTGCAATGTTTGAGAGTGGCAACTATATTGTCCCCTATTATAATGGTGAACTGAGAACAGACAAACCATCTCTACATTATTTCTTTATGTCTGCAGGCTATAGCTTATTTGGTGTAAACGCGTTTGGAGCCCGCTTCTTCTCTTCTTTATTTGGGGTGCTCACCATACTGATGACATTCCTGTTTGTCCGAAGACATTTCAGCCAAAAGGCAGCCATCAACAGTGCCTTGGTACTCATCGCCTCTCTACATTTTAATCTTCAGTTCCACATGTCGGTGCCCGACCCGTATCTGATATTCTTTACTACATGGGCTTTTTTCTCATTTTATGAAGCGTATAAGACAAGAAATCGATGGCAGTTATTCTCCTACTACTTCGCTATTGGATGTGGCTTATTAACAAAAGGTCCTATTGCACTGGCATTACCTGGCATTACCGCTTTTTTATTTCTGATCCTG
The DNA here is from genome assembly GCA_947493005.1 of uncultured Roseivirga sp. Classification (GTDB taxonomy): domain Bacteria; phylum Bacteroidota; class Bacteroidia; order Cytophagales; family Cyclobacteriaceae; genus Roseivirga. The sequence continues at coordinate 14,758 of CANLOY010000003.1, read as the reverse complement.
AAAAGGGACTTTAAATGGAAAACCATATGGAGACTTCAGCCTTTCGGTGGAATTCTCCTTTCCCTACTTGTGGCATTTCCGTGGTACTGGCAAGTACACAAAGCTACTAATGGTGTATGGACAGATGAATTCTTTTTTAAGCATAATCTTTCAAGGTACTCTGATGCTATGGAAGGTCATGAAGGGCTTTTTTTACTAACCTTTGCTTTTGTCTTTGTCCTAGGAATGCTCACTTATTTACCTTTTGTATTTCAGTCTTTAAAGCATACCTATAAAAACAGAAAGGAAGATTCGCTGCTTTATTGTGGTTTGGCGGTACTTGTGATTGTAGTGTTTTTTGCCTCTTCCAGTACAAAGCTTCCAAACTATACTGTTCCTTCATATCCTCTGTTAGCAGTACTAGTGGGTGTTTATATTAGTCAGGTTAAAGCCAATTGGTTTGATAGCTTAGGTAACCGTATCGGTTTGATACTGTACGCTATTCTCTTAATTGGATTTCCAGTTGGGATTTACTTCGGTATAGAGGGAGATAAAACCATTTTTGAGCTCACTGAGCTGAGCTACTATTTTGTTATTCTTAGCCTTGCGGGGCTTGCTATCTTATATCAAGGATTAATTAAAAAGAACATCGAGGCAGTATTAAGAACTAATGTAGCAGCTTGGTTAGTGGTCATCTTACTTTTCTTTCATTTGATTTTTCCAAAAGTAGACGCGAAGAACCCAGTAAGAGCACTTTTACCCGAGCTGGACCAAACAGCGCATTTTATCTCATACAAACGAATCAACCCAGCTTTTGTATTTGAGCTAGAAAGAGTCGTTAAACGATACAATGATGTTTCTAAGATTCAAGCAGAGATGCTAAAACATGAGAAAGGCTATATCATCTCCAGAACTTCCTTTAGAGAAGAGTTAGAAGAACTGCCAGGCTTAACTTATAAATCAGAATCCAGAGACTTATTTGAAAACCCTACGACATTGATAATGCAGTGGGATCGATCTAAAAGATAGCTTTACCTTCTCAAAAGTCCTCTTTGTAGTTTTTCATTACCCTCCTTGTGTTTCAAAATGAACCATGCTGCTATAACAGATATCACCCCAAAAACACTGCCTACATATACATCTCGGGCAAAATGTTGAATAAGGTAAATCCGTGATAGTCCAACCAGTACGGCAGTAATAAAGAGTATTACTTTCAGAAGCTCATTCTTAACTATCGTAATAAGGAAGAAAAACAACACAAAAGCTGAAGCTGTATGTCCTGAAGGAAAGCTATCATATCCTCTTACAGTAACACCTTCAACAAAATTCAGTTGATCCAATTGATCGGCAAAGAAGGTCTTAGGACGAGGCTCTCCAGCCGAAATCCATTGTTTAAAAATATGAACCAACAATGTCTGAAAAGCTACCGCAAGCATACAGACGAAAAATCGATAGTAATTGGTAAGTAACAGTACCAGACCAAGCACTCCCAATACAGCTCCATCTCCAAGATAAGTCCAGTACTTAAAGAATATATCTAAGGTGGAATTATGTCTTGCATTAAACCACAATACAATATCTCCATGTGCAGTGAGCACGAGAACAATACCAAAAACAATAAAGTATAGGGCAGTTAACCAATTAATACTTCTACCGAAAAGCTCTGATTTGTTCATTGTTTGAATTGGAATTTCAAGTATTTGATTTTCTCACCTAAATCTAGATACTTCTGTTCAAAATTAGTCTTGATACCGAAATGATCATTGATGTATTCTGAATCATAAAGGTCAAAAGTATAGGCTAAACCTGTTATATCCTCTCTCTCGTTCAACGTTTCCAGGGAGTATTCAAACAACGCAGTATTATCAGTTTTAAAGAATACCTGACCTTCGGGTTTTAATAATTTTTTATACAGTTCCAGAAACCTGGGAGAAGTGAGCCTTCTTTTAATGTCTCTATCCTTTGGTCTTGGATCGGGAAAAGTAATCCAGATCGAATCTACCTCTCCATTATCAAAAAACTGATCTATTTGTTGAATCTGGGCTCTTAAGAAAGCAACATGCTCTAACCCTTCATCAATAGCTTGCTTGCTGCCCACCCAGATACGATCTCCTTTTACATCTACTCCAACAAAGTTCCTGTCTTTAAACTCTCTGGCAAGTCCAACAGTATATTCTCCCTTACCGCAGCCCATTTCAACAGTTAAAGGGAATTCATTGTTGAAATGTAACTTATTCCAGTTTCCTTTAATCTTATCAAACTTCGGGTTAGTATCCTGTAGAATATTGGAGAGGCTTTTATTCTCCTCAAAACGTTTCAGTTTAGCTCTTGTCATTTATAACGCTCCTATTTCCGCCACCACAAAAGTACTACCACCAACGAATATCACATCATCTTTGCTGGCATTTGCTGTAACTTCCTCAATTGCCTGATTAACATCAACTATCTGATTTGCCTCAATTCCCAAATCATTAGCCAGACTCATTAGTTTATTTATGGGCATTGCTCTGGGGACAGTTGATTGGCAAAAGGTCAACGATACTCCATTTGGAATCATCTTTAAAAGATCAGCTACGTTTTTATCCTGAACAAAGCCTAAAACCATATGGATTTGTTGTTTATTAAGTGCTTCTATTTGGCTTATTATATATTGAAATGCTTCTCTATTATGGCCTGTATCACAGATAGTTAAAGGAACATTTTTTAATACAGACCACCTTCCTTTAAGATTGGTTAGGGATACTACATTTTTGAGGCCATTTGAAATATCACTATCTGCAACTTTCCACCCTTGCTCGCGAAGCACTTCAATGGTTTTCAGTACTCCTCTAACGTTCTGTTGTTGATAATTCCCTGATAGACCTACATCATAATCATCCGCAACATCTTCGGTAAAGAATATTTTAGAAGCTTTTTTCTTGGCCACTTGTTGGAAAACACGGGTCGTTTCCCTCTGTTGTTCACTGACTACTACAGGAACGCCAGGCTTTATAATACCTGCTTTTTCAAGGGCTATTTGAGGCAGTGTATCTCCAAGCATGTCCATGTGATCATAACCTATGTTAGTGATTAATGATACTTCTGGGGTAATTACATTTGTAGAATCCAGCCTTCCACCCAGTCCCACTTCGATCACTGCAATATCAACTGATTCCTTAGCGAAGTGATCAAATGCCATAGCCACGGTCATCTCGAAAAAAGAAGGCCTGATTTGTTCAATAATGGACTTATTTGAGGTTACAAAATCAACTACTGCAGTTCTTGCTATCTCCTGACCATTAATTCTTATTCGCTCTGTAAAGTTTTTAAGGTGCGGTGAAGTATATAGTCCTACCCTATAGCCGGCCGACTGTAAAATCGCTGACAACATATGTGAAGAACTCCCTTTTCCATTTGTGCCAGCAACATGTATACTCTTAAATCCATGTTGAGGATTATCGAGTGCTCTACACAATTCAATGGTATTACTAAGATCTTTTTTAAAGGCTTTATTCCCTACCCGCTGATACATGGGCAAGGCATTGAATAAAAAATCGATCGCCTCTTGGTAATTCATGCTGCGAAGATACACCGAGTAAATCAAATTGAAATACAAAGTCTAAATACGTGAACAACAATTCACATCCGTCATATTATTAACAAACTCAATGAAAACAACATGAAAAAGCAAAACTCATTATTACTTCTACTCGCTTTAGTCCTTTTTATAGGTGGCTGCGACCAAGATGGGATTAACGGACGAGGTGAAATTGTGACACAATCCAGAAATCTGGGTGACTTTCATTCGGTGAGGGTTTCAGTACCCGCTAAAGTATTTATTACTCAAGGAAGCCAGCAGAGCATTCAGGTTGAAACCCATGAAAACATTGTTGGTATAGTAGAAACTTATGTAATGGACGGTACTTTACGAGTAGAAATTGATCGAAACATCAGAAACCTGGGCACTTTGAACGTTTATATAACCGCACCAGACTTTCAAAAACTTTCACTGTCAGGTGCTGCCAACCTTAGAAGTGAGGGAAATTTAATATTAGATGATTTAGCACTATCAGTTAGCGGAGCTAGTGACATCGACATTAATGGAAATGTAGATGTGCTTACAGTTAGATCATCGGGTGCCAGTGAAGTGCGTGGCTTTAGCCTTCTTACGAAAAAGGTAGATGCTAAAATATCCGGAGCAGGAAGCTTAAGAGTTACTGTATCTGAAGAATTACGCGTAGACTTGTCTGGTGCTTCAAATGCTTATTACAAAGGTCAACCGACTATTATCTCTAGCACTAGTGGTGCTAGTAAGCTAATAAATGCTAATTAGATGCAAGAATTTATAAAAACGAATCGATGGTTACTCAACCATCAATTCGTTTTGATTACAAATGTCACTTCTCCTTTGGAGATTGGTGCAGGGGCCTTGGATGCGTCAGTCTGGATGAAGCTCAACTTAAGCACTTGCTTCTTGTAAAACTCAACAATCGTATTGTCGCTGATTGTTGTTCCTCGACTAATGGAGACACTAATTACTTTGCCTCTATCATCAACATCTATCGCGAATTTAATTGTTCCATCAATTTGAGAGTCATCTTTTTCAGCAGGTGGTCTCTCCCATTTCCAACCATCAAGACTATAACTCACACTTCCGATATCTGATCCATCAGGGTTAATCCCATCTGTTTTCTTGTTCCCTTCAGGGTCTCCCTGATTTCCTTTTTTATCTGGGTATATTCCCTGATTGTTAGATGCAGTTTCTTTTGTTTTAGAATTCGTCTTTTTACCTCCCATCAAAGCCCTTTGATCTAAGGTTGGCTTTGGTTTCGGTTGAGGTTTTACCTCTTCTTTCTTTTCTTCAACAGGTGGCTTTTCTTCTATAACCTCTTCCTTTTTCGGTGGTGCAACTTCTTCTTTCTTCTCTTCAACCACTTCCTTTTTTTCCTCAGCTTTTATCTCACTTTCTTCCTGAGTAATTACTGGGTCCTCCTTCACTTCTTCAACCGGAGGTTCTTCGGTAATTTCTTCAACCTCAGTTTTAGGGGGGGCTACCTCTTCCTTGGCTTCCGTTACCGGATCAACAGGATCAACTTCTTCTGTAACCTCTTCAACTGGATCTGTCTCCTGAGTTTCGGTTTCTACCTGCTCAGTTTCTACTTCCGCATTGGGAGGTGTATCTTGTTCCGTATCTTCTACCTGTGCTTCATTATCTCTTTCTGTTTCTCCGCCACCCTGTTCTTCAAAGCCAAAGTTCAATTCAATACCATATTCTTCAATTGGAGGATCAGGTGCTCTCCAAGCCACTAAAAAAACTAAAAGTAGTATAATCAGACCATGAATACTCGTGGTTATAATCATACTGAACTTTTTATCTTTCTTTTCTTGCTCTGACATCTTATTCAGATTTAGCTACCAAATTTGTCTTTTGCTTCAGCTTAGCTATTACACCTGTAACTTTAACAAAAATCTCAGCTGTCACTTTCTTATCTAAGTGAAGACTAACAGTTCCTCCAGGCCCCTCAATCACTTTAGACAATTCATTTTCTAAAGTATTCATGCTGACCTCTTTATCATTAACGTAAATTCTATTGCCTTCGCCTACAGTTACACTATTTTTCTGTAAAGAGATACTAGTAGCAGCAGCTGAAGGTAAATCCACAGGCAAGCCAGAAGGGGTTATAAATGAAGATGTAAGCATAAAAAAGATCAACAACAGGAATACAATGTCTGTCATTGAAGACATACTAAACGCTGAATCGACCTTATGTTTTGACTTGATATCCATTATTGTGGTTCCTGAAGTAAATCAATAAAATCAATCGAAGTATATTCCATATAGTGAATAGCCTTCTGTACCTTGGAAACCAAGTAGTTGTACCCTAAATAGGCGATAATACCAACCACCAGTCCAGCAGCAGTGGTGATCATTGCTTCATAAATACCAGTTGAAAGTAACTTAGGACTAACAGATCCTTCTTCCTGAGCGATGGATATAAAGGCCTGGATCATACCAGATACTGTGCCCAAAAATCCAATCATAGGAGCTGCTCCAGCCGTAGTTGCCAATAGCGATAGATTTTTCTCTAACTTATAGACCTCAATTTTTCCCACATTTTCAATTGCAGCCTCAATGGTTTTTAATGGACTACCAATTCTATGGATTCCCTTCTCAATCATTTTGGCAATTGGAGAGTCTGTCTGAGAACACAATAGTTTGGCTCCATTAACATCTCCATTAGCCACCAAATCTTTGATTTTGTCCATGAACTCAAACGGGGTCTTTGCTGCACGATTTAAGTTTCTCAGCCTTTCGAAAAAGATATAAATGGCTACAATTGACAATCCCGCAATAGGTATCAGCCAAAAGCCTCCTTTTAAAATCAATTCGAAAAAGAATAATACTTGATCTTCACTTGCACCAACACCAGTGGTGTCAGAAGCACTTAAATTTTGAATTAACGTCATTTTAATATTTCAATACCCAGATACTTTCACCGTATTTTGACCTTAGATCTTCCAATCCATTTTGAGATTGAGATCTATCATTTGTTGCATTAATACCTACTCTATGGAGTTTGAAATCTCCTGTCGGTTTTAGCAAGTATGCACTTGTTCCAGAAGTCACTATTTCTTTCGCCTTATCTGTTGCAAGATCTTCATCATAAAAGCTTCCAATAACAACGTAGAAACGACCATCAGGCTGAGAAATTGTAAACAATTCTGCCTTATTGACAACCGGTTCAGGTTCTGGATCAGGCTCAGGTTCTGGTGTAGGATCTTGGGCTTTTTCTACAGGCTTTTCTTCCACTTTTTGTGGTTCTGGCGCAGGCTTTTCTTCTCCTTTCTTAAATACAAGGAAATACCATGCAGCAACTGCAGCAAGGATTAAAATAATGATCAAAAAGATCATTCCTCCCCTGTTCTTCTTTTCCTCCTCTTTAGCAGGTTCACTTTCTTGGGTTTTATTATCAGGGGTGCTTTCTTCATGAACCATTTCAGGTTCTGACTCTGAAGCGACTACCACTGGAACTACCTCTTCTTTCTCAACCTTAGCTGATTCCGGTTCCTCCTCAATTTGAATATCAGATGTTTCTGGAACTTTTACTTCCTCAATCTCAGGAGTCGTTACATCAATAGGATCCAATTCAATATCATCTAAACCAAAATCATCATCCGAAAGGATTGGATCCTCTTTTTTAGGCTCTTCTTTTTTCTTTACGGGTGGCTTTCTTCTGGCAGGAGCTTTCTTTGCAGCTGTCTGCTTCTTAGGTCTGCCTGGTTTGGCTCCAGTATTTGTTTTCTTTGCCTGTGCCCCTCTTTTAGCTGGGGTCCTCTTCGACTTTTCATTTTCGTCTGAAGAATCGCTCTTCTTTTTAGCAGCCATAACTTATATAATGGTTGATGATTTAAATCTCAAATTACTAAAATACAGAATAATACGAGAGGCACTTTGTGTCAATTAAAATGAAATAGAAATTCCACCTAAAAATTGAATACCTCTGGAAGGGTAATTGAGATACCTCTGGTATTCAGTGCCGAACAGGTTGTTCATCTGTAAAAATACACCAAATTGCTGACTAACCTGATACCTTCCTCCTAAATTTAAGTCTATGATATCATCTAGCTCAAACACTTGAGCTGTTTCTCCATTCAATGCATTGAGCCCTCCCAGGTAGTATAAGTCTGCCGTTACGGTCAAATTCTCAATTGGAAAGAAAGTATTATTGAATGATGTTTTGAAACTAGGCAAGTGCCAGGCTTCTGCTAAAGTGGGCACAGAGGTGCTTAGTTTATAACTATAAAAATCAAACCTCAATGATGACCTGATTAGTCCTTCATTCTCATAATTCACCTCTGAAAATATATTCAACCGATCAGTAGTTCCCGGATCATAGAGGATTTCGAATCGAGTAGAGTCAGAAACCGCATTGGTAAAAAGCTGTAAGTTGTTCAATGAAGCAGCCGAAAAGCCTGAGTTTAACCTAAGTCCCTGAGATAAGTCAATCTCTACTCCTCCATAGATATCACTTTTCTTTTCTGTGTTTCTTAAATCAACATTCGACCTCAAGAAAGGATTTTGTTCAACCGATGATTCAAGTGTATTCATCATTAGTGTACCCTCATAACCTGCATAAAGTCTCAAACCTGCATTTACATTCAATTCTGCCTTAATAGCCGGATATATGGATGCACCACTCCCTGGCGTATTGTCGCCTGCAAAGTTCACTCCTGCTGACAATGAGAAATCTGTACCAGAATAGATCAGTCTTGGCTGCAGGCTGAAGTAATTCCTATTAGTTTTAATGTCATTTTCTTCCCTTTTCGAAAGTACGGCCAGTATCCCCATAGACAATTTAATATTGTCCGAAACCTGATAATCACCTCCTAAATCAAAATCAAACTTGTTTTCTTTCGAAGTATAGTTGTCTCGGAAGAATATCCAATCGGTATTAAAATGGTAATTGAACTGCTCGTCTTTTTTTGTATTCTCTATTCCAACATTGGCTGAGAATCTTGTAAACTTCTGCTCTATGGCATCACTTGTTAAATCCAAAACAGGGTTGTAACCAAAGAAATGTACTTTTCTACTTCTGTAATCAAGGCTTCCTGAAACTGTATTTACACCATTAAAGAATTTACCTCCAATAGCGGCATCAGTTCTTCCACTTCCTGAGTTTTCATCAAATACAGGCCCCTTCTTTGAAGAAAGGTGTCTTACATATAAATTAAAAACATAGTCTTCACTCTTTTTGGAGCCTATGTAACCTTCAAAGTAAGGTGTTCCAAAATTACCATAGCCTGCCTTTACATAATTGGGAGTAAAGGTCATGACCGGCTTGTTGGGCCTAAAATTTATGGTTTTGAAGTAAGGTTCCAAGGGACTTAAACCGTAGCTAAACCTCTTAAACTGATACTGCTGTCTCCCTTCTATTTCAGTAACAGGTAACGTTGGTATCTTCTCGAAATTCCTTACCGCTCTGGGAAGTGTAATCTTTCTATTCTTTTCAATAATAAATTGAGCTTCTTCCTTAATTTGGCCTACTCCACCTGTTTGAGCTATTATATCGAAGGAAGCGAATACGAAAATGCTAAGAATTAATAAAAACCTATTCATTATTGATTCCCTCCTTTGTTTTTAGTGGTATCCTGTTCAACGGTTTCTTGTTCCAATTGACCTTCAAGTTTTTCTATTTCGGCCAGTTTTGCCTTGGCTTCTTTGACAATTGCATCAATCGAAGAGTTCTCAATGATAGAGTTCACTGTTCCTTTTGCCTGAAAGAGTTCGCTTAAAGCCATATAGTTATCAGCTATGAGTAAAAATGCTTTTCCAAGCCACTCTTCATAATCAGAAAATGTCTCGCTGAATTCAAACAGCGTATTCAGAGACTGCTGATATTGTTTCTGTTGATGGAAGATCAAGCCCAAGAGGTACTGTGCTTCAGCACCATATTTATCTTTTGCTGCATTAATAGTTGTTAGCAACTGATCGATTGCTTCGTCAAAATCACCTTCACTATAAGCTGATTTTGCCAGGTATAGCTGGGCTCTATTGCTTGCATCCTGAGAAATATTGCCCTTAGTCAATATGTTGTTAGCATATTCTCTCATCTTAGGGTAATCCCCAAGTTTGAAATAAGCATCTAAAAGTCCTACCCAGGCATCATTCGTTTGTCGCTGACTTTTTGAGGCTGCTTCAAGCCTGCTATAATAGTTTGCCGCCTCCTGAAAGTCTCCTGCCTTCAATTGCAGTTCTCCTATTCTCTGGAACACCACATCCATATCGTTAATCTGAGATTCTCGATCCAGCTCATAATATAACTCCAGAGCTTTCTCACTATCGTTCAGTCTATAATAACTCTCTGCCCTGAAGAACTTAGCTTGATGCCTTAGGGTGCTTTCTGAATAGTTTTTCTCATAATCTTCTAAGGCACCGATTGCCGCACTGTATTCACCTCCATAGTACTTATTCTTAGCCGCCTCTAATTCTATGGTTTCCAGCGACTTGTTGTCAGGGTTTGCATTTCTGTATTTAGTCAGATATTGATCAAACTCTAATACTTTGTTGTTAAGCTTTAAGGTATTCTGAAGCCCTAACAAGGCGCTGTTAGCAACCCCACTTGTCACATATTGATCCAATATGGTTTTATAGTCTTCTTCTGCTTTATCAAGTTCATTCAAGTTAAACTGCGCTAGCGCTCTACTTTGATATGCATAAGGAATGAACGGGCTCTGAGGTAGTTTTTCAATAATTCTTGTAAATCCTATTATTGATTCACGGTACCTATTCCCTTCCAACTGAATTTGCGCCTTTTTATAAATCGCATCATCATAATAGCCTGATCTATTGTATCTATTAATAACCACATCCAAAGCCTGAATTGCCTCTGTACTCTTATTTTGAAAGTCTCTGACTACTCCCTTCTGAAAATAAGCATAATCAATATCCGGGTTATTGTTATCGATAGCTCTCTGATAATAAGAAATGGCAGTAGCATACTCTTTGTCTACATAATAACAGTCTGCTAACCTGAGGATTGCATCGTTATAATTCAATCTATCTTCTGCATTTTGTAAAGCATCAACATAACGCTTTAAGTAAATCCTTGCCCTACTATAATCCTGAGTATTGTAATATGCATACCCTATTCCATAATTGGCTTTCAAATAGTATTCAGACTTTCTGTTTCTTGTTGCAAATACCTTTTCATAGGAGTTAATAGCTCCAGCATAAAATCGTGAAGTAGCTTGAGCCTCACCCTTCCAAAACAGCGCTGCCGTCTCAAGGTCTTTATCCATCTTGTATAAAAGCGATTTGTCAAAAAGCTGAATTGCCGTTTTATACTTCGCAGTATTAAAGTATTCCGTCCCTTTGTAGAAAGTAACCTTCTGGTATGCCTCCTTTATCCGGTCTGTTTTGTTCTCAATACGCTCAATAAAGGTGATTGCTCTAAGGAAATCATTCGTATTCAAAAAGGCCTCTGAAAGCAAATTATTCGCTTCAGGTATATAAGCCGAAGTTGGATATTGCTTTATAAACCGATCCAGAGCTACTATAGCCTGTGAATATTTTTTGGCCTCAAAGTTTACTTTGGCAAAATTGAAAGCTGATTCTTCCTGAATGTCTTTATTAAAGGGCAGCTTGCTAGCTTTATCGAAAGCCGAGATTGCAAAAAGATAGTTCTCTTGCTCCACATAGAGTTGACCCAAGTAATACGAAGCATGCTGTGCCAAGGTATCTTCTTTTAGAGCCACTCTTTTAAAATCTTCAATTGCAGCTTCTCCATTTCCAAGTGCAAAATTGGAATAACCTATTCGGTATAATGTTTCCTCTGTAATACTCTTGCCTGCGATCTGGCGATATAAACCATAAAATTCAATGGCTTCTTCATACCTCTCTTGATCATATGCCGATTCAGCTGCTAACTGATAAATCTGGTAGAGGTAATCCATTCTGCGGCTCTCTGTTTGGATGTCTTTGAATTTGCCAGCATAGGTCAATACCTCACCAAACCGCGCTTGCTTGTAATAAGCACTGGTAATCATAATCGGCACACGATATCTGTATTTATCGTTCTCTTCAGCTCTTTTCAGATCCACCAATACTTTATCATAGTTGCCATCTAAATAGGCCAGAAAACCCGAATAATAATTAGCATCGGCATAATAAGGACTGTTTTGCTGTTTAGACAGATCAAAGTACTCTATGGCTTCTTCCTTTTTGTTCAGGCTAAAAGCTGAATAAGCAATTTTGAAATTTGCTTCAGATTTTTCAGCCGATGTTAACACGTTAGTATTAGCCAGCTTTAGATACTTATTAGCGGTTTGAAAGTCTCTGGAGTCGAAGGCATTAACTCCCAAATTATAGTATGCCTTAGCCGCCTTGGGATGATACGGGTATTTGGCTACAAAATCGGAAATTAACTGAGTGCCATCAGGGTTATTTAAGTTTAAAGCGCAGTAGGCAATGTAGTATTCTGCGTCAGCCTTTTTAATGTCATCGTTTCCAACATTGAGATATCTTTCGAACTGTTCCCGGGCAGCACTAAATTTCTGCTTATCAAACAGTTCTAAACCAAATCGATAATATTGGTTTTCGTTGTTTTGATGTAGCGTATTTTGAGCTGTTAATGACCCGAGAGCAAGGAAAGAGATGCTGAATAAAAATAATATCTTCCTCATCAATTTTTATTTGCTCACTTAAACTCTAAACTCTATTTACCATTGATTATTGTCAGTCGGTCAACAGAACCCAATCAATGCATCAATTTAAATACTAATTCTTTTAAAACTTCTTCCTCCCTTACTCCACCTGCTTCTACCCCTTTGGATTTTAAATCTGCTGTTTTTAAATGGCTTATATTCTGCATTACCTTGGTTAATGCGTAATGAGAAGCCGCTGCCTTATACTCTTTCACCACAAAAGGAGGAACTCCTATCGCTCTAGCCAAACCAGAATCCGATTTATCCTTCGCACTATGTACCAATAACAACTTAGTATAGTAAGAATACAGTAATGCGATCATTGGAATAATAGAATGCGCTCTGATATTGGCAGAAAAATAGTTTACTATCCTATTGGCTTTCAGTACATCACGAGTTGAAATTGCCTTTTGAAGTTCAAAAACATTATAGTCTTTGTTAATACCTACGTATTTCTGAATCAACTCTTCATTAATCTGCTCACCTTCTTTCAGGTTAATTGCCACCTTACTAATTTCATTACTCAACCTTTCCAGGTTAGTACCTATGTATTCGGCAAGTAGCTGGACAGAGGGATAATTGATAGCCAGCCCTTTAGACTGTACATAAGATTCAATCCATTTAGGAAGTTCATAGTCCCTGAGCTTTGCTGTTGTAACCAAAAGTGATTTCTTACTAAGCGCCTTGGAAAGCGGCTTTCTTCCATCTACTTTTTTGTGTTTATGAGCAAAAACTAATACAGTAGAGGGAACAGGATTATCAAGGTAATCCATCAAAAGCTTTTGCCCCTCTTCTTTTCCAATATCCTGAACTTCTTTGGCTTCCTTAACCATTACTACCTGACGCTCTGCCATCATAGGAAAACGTCTGGCGTTCGTTATGACCTGACTCATCGAAACATCCTTGCCATACATAATGGTTTGGTTAAAACCTTTCTCAGCTTCTTGTAAACAATTGGCCTCAATAAAATCAGAAATTTGATCAATGTAGAATGGTTCTTCGCCCTGAAGGAAGTATACCGGTGCATATTTTCCGGCTTTCAAATCGCTTAATACCTGATCGGGATGCAGACTCATAGACTTGAAGTCAAATATAGTCACTCGATTCAATTTTTTAAGCGAATGAACTAAGACTTTTATGAGCTGTTTATATTTGCTGAAAATTGAGTGATCATGATAGAGGAACTAGTAAAACAAGGGGTTGAAGCATGCAGGGAAAATCAATTTCAAAAAGGAGTTGATTTCTTTACTTCTGCCTTGTCTAAGAACTCTGAAAATGTAGAGGCACTTTACAACAGGGCACGTGCACTCTCTAAATTAGGCTTACATGAAAAGTCACTGGCAGACTTCGAAAAGCTCGCAAACTTACATCCTTCAAACAGTTCATTCATAGGAGATTATGCTGTATCACTTCATTTAAACAATAAGAATGATGAGGCAGCTATTCAATTTGATTTAGTCCTGAAAATTGCACCTAACAATCCATATGGTTATTCATCGAGAGCCTATTTTAAAGACAGAATTGGCGATTTAAAGGGAGCAATAGTTGATTATGAAAGAGCCATTGAATTGGATCCAGAAGATGCCATTTCTTTGAATAATAAAGGTTTAATTGAAGAGAAACTCGGTTATGTTGAACGGTCAAAAAAGAGTTTCGATCAATCCAACAAGATTGTAGGCTACCAACCCCCAGAGGATGAAAACAAAAAAGAAATAAAAGAACAAGTTAGTGAAAGCCAACCTCAAACAAGAATTGACGTAATCAAGTCTATATTCACTAAAGAGGGTTTCAAAGACTTCAGTGAGTTCTCTAAAGGATTCTTTTCCAGGAGAAAAAAATGAATCATAAAACTATCTTATCTTAAAGTGATTTCTTAAAACCTTAACTATGAAAAAGACATCTCTATTAATCATTAGCTTCCTGATTTGTACAAGTGCTATAGGTCAAGTGAATAAAAAAGATCAAATCAATGCTGCTCTTCAAGCTGCACCTGAAGGTGTTAGGGATGGCGCTCATGTTTATGGGTTCGACAAGGATGGAAAGTTCATAACCCTGAGAAAGGGAACAAACAACTTTATAGTTCGTGCAGACGACCCAAATAAGGATGGTTTTGAAATTGTATGCTACCCTAAAGATGTAGAACCATTTATGGCCAGAGGCCGTGAGTTAAAAGCCGAAGGAAAAAATCGAGGAGAAATCTTTGCTATTCGTGAAAAAGAAATGGAGAATGGTACACTTCAAAAACCTGGTTACGGTTCTACCTTACAGATTTACAGAGGAAAAGATGCCAGATATAACCCTGAAACTGGAAAAGTCGAGGGCGGTAGTTTCCGTTATGTGATTTATACTCCACTGGCAACCGCAAAAACAACGGGTTTACCCGAAAGACCCAATGCTGCCGGTCATCCATGGGTGATGTTCCCCGGGCTCTATAGAGCCCATATTATGATCACTCCTCCTTCTGGAAAGTAATGAAACTAAAAAGGGCTACTCATTTGAGTAGCCCTTTTTGATTATGTTGTCTTGTCCTGAAATAAGTTGACACAATTGAGCTTTATTATGTCAACAGATTCAGGATCAATAAATAAGCGAACCC
>CANLOY010000002.1 GCA_947493005.1 uncultured Roseivirga sp. | reverse complement strand
AAAAGAGTTGTTCAGGATAGCCTGAACAACTCTTCTTAATCTTTTATAAAACCGTCAACTTATTTTAGGACGGGTCAGTTGTATGGTGTTGATGCCCTTAAGTTCTCCAAAAGTTCTAAAATAACCTATGAGTGTCTGTAAATGGAATAGCCTAGTTTTGAATAAGGAAACTCAACTGCTCGCATGCCATACTGGGTACAAATTCGATCAATTCGTAATCCGCCAACTCATTTTTCTTGAAAGGATCTTCATTAATGATTTTTTCCAGCTCAGATTTACTCTTTGTATTGGCTAAGTTGATTCCACCAGTTCTGGGTACTTTTCTGCCAGAGGTAAGAAAGTTGCCAAGAGCATATTGCTTGTACAAAAATTCAATGTGATCTTTTAAAAAGAAATCAACTTTCTCTAATTCGGCTTTGTATGTGAGGTTTATGATGAACATTAACAAGTTTATTTATGGCGTTTGAATAGTTGTAATTTGGAAGATATGTACACGTTTCTTCTCTCCTCTAAAACAACTCTATCTGTTCAGGCAAAAGTCTAAAGGATTTTCTGTGTATTGGAGTAACTCCAAGTTTTCTGATGGCATCTCTATGCTTTTTTGTAGGATAGCCCGCATTCGTCTCCCATCCATAGCCCGGATATTGTTGTGCTGCGTTGGTCATAAATCTGTCACGGTGAGTTTTTGCCAAAATAGATGCAGCCGCAATAGACATATACTTGCCATCTCCTTTAACTACACATTCGTGTGGAATACCTTTATAGGGTTTGAAACGATTTCCATCTATTAGTAGCAACTCTGGTTTTATTGTCAACTTGTCAACTGCTCTGTGCATAGCCAGAAATGACGCATTCAATATGTTAACTTCATCAATTTCCTGATGACTTACTTCTATTACTTCCCAGGCTAGGGCATCCTTCTTGATTTGCGTTTCAAGTTGCTCAAGTACTTTTTTGGTCAGTTTCTTAGAGTCATTTAAAAGTGGGTTTGAGTAATCCTTAGGTAAAACAACAGCAGCAGCCACTACAGGGCCTGCCAGAGGACCGCGCCCAGCTTCGTCACAGCCAGCTTCAATTTTTCCAGAACCAAAGTTTGATTTTAACATCTTGACAATAAACTTATAAACTAACCTCAAGAACTAGAAAGCTTTCTATACTTTTGAATTATGTCGGCAGAAAAAAATCCATGGAAAACCCTTAACGGAAAACTGGTCTATGAAAATCCATGGATTAGGCTAGATGAGTATCAAGTGATCAACCCTTCAGGGGGCGAGGGAATTTATGGTAAGGTGTCTTTTAAGGGAAGAGCAGTTGGCATTCTACCAATAGATGATGAAGGGAATACTTGGCTCGTAGGTCAGTATCGATATACGCTCGATGAATATAGTTGGGAGATTCCAATGGGGGGAGTGCCGTTTGATGAAGCTTTGGAAAAAGGGGCTTTAAGAGAACTTAGAGAAGAGACCGGATTAGTGGCAAAGGGGCTTGAGTTGCTATGTAAAGTGCATACATCAAATTCTGTGACGGATGAGGTTGGCTTTGTCTATTTAGCGAAAGAGTTGGTTCAGGTAGAAGCTGAGTTCGATGAAACTGAAGACATCACAATAAAGAAATTGCCTTTTAGAGAAGCACTTGAATGGGTTATGGATAATAAAGTAACAGATAGCCTTTCGGTAGCTGGTATTCTAAAGTATGCAAGACTGAAGGGAATTTAGTAATGCAGCCACTTTCGTATAAATCACATTTTAACAAAACTTTCCGGTTGGCATATCCAGTCATGCTGAGCCAGTTGGGGCATATTATGGTTGGAATTGCCGATAGTATCATGGTTGGACAAATAGGTCCGGTACCATTGGCCGCTGCGTCATTTGCCAATAATTTCCTCGGTGTGTTCCTGATGTTTGGTATAGGATTGTCTTACGGCATTACCCCATTGGTGGCTCAGGCCGATGGTCAGGCTGATACCAGCAAGATTACAAGGCTTCTGAGGCATGGAATACTACTTTGTGGTGGAAGTGGTGTTTTACTTTTTGTGCTTCTCTTTGGAGTGTCGTTTCTGTTTCCATTCATGCGTCAACCAGAAGAGGTTGTTCAGTTGGGCACGCCTTACTTTCTGATCATTGCTTCATCACTAATTCCTCTGATGATCTTTCAGAATTTCAGACAGTTTTCAGAAGGAATGTCGGTTACAAAACCTACAATGTACATTACCATTGCAGCCAATTTGGTTAATGTCTTTTTTAACTACTTGTTGATTTATGGTAAGCTAGGCTTTCCCGAACTAGGCCTCAATGGTGCTGGTTGGGCTACCTTTATATCAAGAGTGCTTATGGCTTTTGGGCTTTACTTTTTTGTTATTAAATATGAGCGTTTTAAAGCCTTCAGAGCTGCTTTTCAATTAAGTAAAATCAAAGCTGATTTTTTTAAACCTATGCTCAAAATAGGTTTGCCAAGTGGTATTCAGTTTGTATTTGAAGTTGGAGCATTCGCCATGGCATCTATTATGATGGGGTGGCTGGGAGCAAATGCCCTTGCTGCACATCAGATAGCCATTAGCTTGGTTTCCTTAAGTTATATGATGGCTTCAGGAATTTCAGCAGCATCGACTGTCAGGGTAGGGAACCAAATGGGTATTAAAGATGGGGTAAATCTGAAACGAGTAGGAAATACCAGTTTTCTGATGTCATTAGTTTTTATGGCATGCTGTGCAATTGTCTTTATAGGCTTTAGTAACTTTTTTCCAACCTTGTATGTAGAAGAAAGAGAGGTAATTGGTATTGCCAGCACCTTGATTATTGTGGCTGGTTTTTTTCAGCTTTCAGATGGTGTCCAAGTAGTGGGGTTAGGGTCATTAAGAGGAATGTCAGACGTGAAAATACCCACTATTATTACCCTTATTGCTTATTGGGGCTTAGCCATACCTGCCAGTTACGTGCTTGGCTTTATTTTTGAACTGGGGCCAGAAGGTATTTGGTATGGGTTATTGATAGGGTTAACTGTTGCTGCAATAGCCTTGTTTGTAAGGTTTCATAGGCTGGCAAGAATTAAATCTTTAAGTTTCTCAGAGAATGAGAAAAGCTGAATGCAACCTTAATAGTTACTTATGGTCTTTAATTTGAAATAAAAAACGCAGAGATGAGAGGTTTTATATCCGTTTTTCTAATGCTAGTGTCTTTGACAATGTTTGCTCAGAACAGAGAGAATCGCAATGTTGGAGATTTTGATGAGGTGGTAATGCGCATATCAGGTCGTGTGTACATTAAGCAAGGAAATAAAAATGAGGTGATCCTCGAAGGTGAGGAGGACTATCTGGAAAGAGTTGAAACTGATGTTAGAGGAGATAAGCTTTCTATTGGAATGCGAGGCAGAAACTGGAGTTTTAGAAGAAGCCCAAGGTTGAATATTTATATCACAGTGAAAGAATTACGGGGTGTTTCTGTAACAGGTTCGGGAAATGTAATCGGACAGACCGTTTTTGAAGCAGATGATATTAACCTATCTATATCCGGATCTGGAGATATTGAACTTGATCTGGATGTTAAAAATGTTGAATCCAGAATTTCAGGCTCAGGAAATATAGAACTTAAAGGCTCAGCTGAGTTTGCGAAACTTGGAATGAGTGGTTCTGGTAAATATCTGGCGGAGGAGCTGAAAGTAGACGATTATAGAGTTTCAATCTCGGGTTCAGGGAAAAGCTCAATTAACGCTCAGGAAAAACTAGATGTCAGAATATCTGGTAGTGGGAGTGTCTATTATAGAGGCAGACCTTCTGTCAACTCAAGTGTGGCAGGAAGTGGTAAGGTTAGAAGAATTAACTAACCTGAGTATTCTAAAAACTTAAGATCCGGCTTCTGGCCGGATTTTTTGTATAAAGACAATGAAACCTTTCACTAAAAGAAATTGAGCTGCTAGATAAGTAAGCATAATCAGGAAACCAGCAGTTTCAAAGGGTTTGTAGAATTTGTCAAGTGCCAATATAGAGTCGCTAATCACAAAGAGAATAGCACCAGATAGTACCAGTTTGAAGCTTTGATTATCGGTTTTTTTCCATCGTTTACGTGCTGTAATAGCCATCAAACAGATTACTACAGTGTATATGACCACCGGTATGTACATGCTTCCAAGGTCGTTATTGATCAATGAGAATATGCCTAAACCATATGCCACAAATATCAAATCCTGCCACTGAGGTTTAAAGCCCCTTTCTCCTTCAGTAATAGCACTCATATTAATCACTATATAAATCAGGTGGGCTAGCAAGAAGCTTCCTAGGCCTGCCATAAAAAAGTACTCAGACCTTGGTACAAGCATCAATAGCGTATCTCCCAGAAAAGAAAAAAACAATGCCGCTAATATGTAAGTGTTTAGTGGAGTCTTTGGTGCACTTTGTACAAAAAAGAGCATTAGTGCAGGCATCAACAGAGGTTTAGTTACCCAGGTGATTTCCTCGGAACCTAATAAACGGCCTGATAACTCCAATAGTGCAAGTATGAGAAAAGGAGCTAAGTGTTTCTGTGATTTCATGTGGTCAGGTATTTATGAAAAACTCTTTTTGACCAGTTAAGTCCGAAATTTAAGAATAAGAAAGCTAGAAAAGCCATCCCTGCACATGCTAAAAAGGCCGTTCTAAGATTCTCTGCTTCGTTACTGTAAATATGGCCAGCTATATAAGCACCTAATCCAATACCAATTTCCAATGCTATATACATGGTAGCTATTCCTTTTCCTCTGGCACTATCCAGGCTTAAATCGATGGTCCATGCATAAATAGTGGGAGTATTCATACCAACAGCAATACCGAAGGCAATTGAGCTGGCAATAAGCATAGGTTGAGTTGTGGTAAAGGCTACCATTATGTCTGCTATTACAATGGCAAATGCAGCGATTTTTAATACAATAACTCTTCCAAATTTATCAGAAGCTTTTCCTGCTACTATCCTGATCAGTAGTGATGAAACTACAAACACTCCAAAGAATACTCCCTTATCATCCTGATCGAAACCTACTTCAATGGCCAGGTCTGGCATAAGTGTAAGTGCTGCACCAAAGGAGAATGCGGTGAGCATAAAAACCAGAGAGGGGTTAAAAACCCTTGGTTCTAGTATCTCATCTTTGTTCACTTTCAACAATCTAGGATGAAAACGTTGTTTGTTGCTAAGTGTCTCTTTCATGCCTATCAGAATAATAACTGATAACAAGGCAAGAACTGATGAGGTATAGAACATGGTGTTCAGACCAAAGGCCGCTGTGATTTTTGGACCCAGACTAGGCCCTGCAGCCATTCCAATACTACCAAACAAGCCAGAGTAGCCCATGGCTTCTCCTCTGCGATGGACTGGTACAATATCAGCAATATAAGCGGATGTTCCGGTGGGCTTAAAACCGGTTGAAAAGCCATGAAAAAACCTGAGTAAAAGCAGTGCCCAGACGGAACCTACTATTGGATACACAAAACCCATTGCAAAACAAACCCCAGCGCCAATTACCATTACCGGAATTCTACCTATGGTATCGGATAATTTTCCGCTGAATGGACGTGAGAGTCCTGCTGTAATTGTAAAAAGTGCAATGATGTACCCTTTCTTTTCTCCACCACCCATTGAAGTCAGGTAATCGTAAAGGTCAGGTATGATCATATTAAAGCTCGCGAAGAAAAGGAACGAGCTGAGACAGAGCAAAAAGAACTGGGTTGAGAATATGCTTTTTTGCTCTGTCATAAGTCTATTGCTGCATTAAGAATGCTTTTATGAAATCGTCCAAATCGCCATCGAGTACGTTTTGTACATCATTGCGTTCTACGCCAGTACGGTTGTCCTTGATAAGTTTATATGGATGCAAAACATAGTTCCTGATTTGTGAACCAAAATCCACTCTCATTTTCTCACTTTCTACCTGGTCCCTTTCAGCATTACGCTTCTCAAGCTCGATCTGATAGAGTCGTGATTTTAGCATGGCCATAGCACGCTCTCTGTTTTCTAGCTGAGAACGTGTTTCCGTATTTTCAATGCTAATTCCTGTGGGAGCGTGTTTGATTCTAACCCCTGTCTCTACCTTGTTTACATTCTGCCCTCCTGCTCCTCCTGACCTGAAGGTATCCCATGAAATATCTGATGGATTTACCTTTATTTCTATGGTATCATCAATGATTGGGTAGGCAAATACAGAAGAGAAAGAAGTGTGCCTTCTTCCGCCTGAGTCGAAAGGGGAGATTCTAACCAAACGGTGTACACCTGTTTCCGATTTTAGCTGGCCATAAGCGAATTCACCTTCGAATTCCAACGTTGCTGACTTAAGTCCTGCTACATCGCCAGGCTGGTAATTGACTTGTTTTACTTTCATGCCATGCTTTTCACCCCACATGATGTACATTCTCATCAACATTTCAGCCCAGTCGTTACTCTCTGTGCCGCCAGCGCCAGGGTTAATTTCGATCATAGCATTAAGCTGATCTTCTTCACCACTAAGCATTTTCTTGAATTCCAGCTCTTCCAGAATCTTTAATGCTTTTTGATACTCTTTCTCGATTTCGGATTCGTCACCTTCACCCATTTCGAAAAAATCATATAAGGTGTCGAGATCCTCTACTGCGCTATTGGCTTCTTCAAAACCAGTTGTCCATACTTTCTTAGTACGAATAGCTTTCAGTACTTTTTCTGCTTCTTTTGGGTCGTTCCAGAAATCAGGTTGAGCAGTAACAAGCTCTTCTTCCTCTACTTCTCGTTTTTTAACATCGTAGTCAAAGATACCCCCTCAAGGCCGCAATTCTGGCCTTCAAATCCTTCAGCTGATCTGCTGTCATGGTGTTGAAATTTTAAGAAGGCAAAGGTGGCAAAACGCCATGGATATTTCAAGGAGATTGCTTAGGGAAGTTTAAGAATTAAGAATTAAGAATTAAGAATTAAGAATTAAGAATTAAGAATTAAGAATTAAGAATTAAGAATTAAGAATCTTCTTCTTTAGTTGAGAGAAATAATGAAAAGTTAATAGTGAATAATTGATAACTGTTCTCAAAAAGTGAACTTCACCCAATCACCCAATCACCCAATCACCCAATCACCTAATTCCCTATAATGAATGCTTCGAATTTTGGCTTTCTAAGGTCAACCTTCTTTCTCCTGATCCATTTCAGGGTATAGCCTGTCAGTACAAGTGCTGCGCTTGTGGCTGTTGTGCCATCATCTAGTGTAAACTTATTTCCTTCAATAACGCTATTGTTGAAAAGGTCAATGGCCAATAGCCCATAACCAGCTATTGGTAGCAATGTTTCTGCACTACGCAACATGGGCGATCTATTACTGAAAGCATTGGCTACATTGATGATTTCTATCTGATCAATTCTAATGATATTGTTTTCAAGTACAATAGTGCTGTCTGCGAACTCTGTAATGCGGTCGTTATAAAAAAACTCTCTTCCTTTCTGCTTGTATTTCAAAAAGTCACCCGGTCGGTATTCATACCTTCTGGTGGAGCCTTTCTTACGCACCACCATATAGGCCTGAGCGGATAGAGACTGAAAACAAAAAAGCAGCCCTAAAATGAAAAGTAATTTGTTCATCTTCATAAGAGCTGCTAAGTAAGTTAAAATCTTCGTTAAGTAATGTTAAACTTTATAAGTCCAACCGTATTTATCCTCAATAATTCCGGTACGAATATCGTTTAGTTCTTTTAAGATTTTTGCTGAAAAATCCCTCTGAGAATCGTCAAGCTCATAAACCTCGTTTTCAAAACCAATTTTGGCAATAGGGGCAATAGTTGCAGCGGTTCCTACACCGAATGCTTCCTTTAATCTACCTTCTTTGGCCGCTGCAATAATTTCTTTTACCGCAACTGGTCTTTCTTCAACTTTTACTCCCCAATCTCTGGCTATAGTCAATACACTTTCACGTGTAATACCTTTTAAGATAGTACCTGAGGCTGGTGCGGTAATCAGAGTATTATCTATAATAAACATAACATTCATTGTACCGGACTCTTCGATGTATTCGTGATTTTTACCGTCAGTCCAGATAAGCTGGTGGAAACCTTGCTCCTGAGCTAATTTGGCAGGATATAAACTAGCTGCGTAGTTACCACCTGCTTTAGCAAAACCAGTTCCACCTTCGAAAGCTCTTGAGAACTCTGTTTCTATTTTCACATTTACAGGCTGAGAGTAATAAGCTCCAACCGGACAGGTGATAATCATAAAACGGAAGTTTTCTGAAGGCCTGATGCCTATGTATTCATCTGTTCCAAATACAAACGGGCGAATATATAAGGATGTATTAGGGGCAGAGGGTACCCAACTGCTATCTAGTTTGATTAGTTCGGTTAATGCTTCCATGAAAAGTGATTCCGGTACATCGGGAATGCACATTCTTTCAGCAGAAATATTTAACCTCTTCGCATTTGCTTGAGGCCTGAAAACCACCACTTCTCCTTGAGGGTTTCTATAGGCCTTTAATCCTTCAAAGATTGTGATAGCGTAGTGTAATGTTGTATTAGCAGGGCTAACAGAAATATTTTGATAGGGCTCAATTCTTAAATCCTGCCACTCGCCATCTTTATAGTCTGCCATAAACATATGATCAGAGTAAAGCTTGCCAAATGGAATGTTGTTCTCATCGAGCTCGTTAATTCTTGAGTTTGGCGTTTCCTGAATGCGAATGGTTTGAGTATCTATCATGTATTCAACTTTTAAAGATTTGGAATGCAAAAGTACGATTTTTCAGTGCCTTTTACAAGTCTGTAATCAGTATAAACTGTTAGTATTCAGTTAATTAGGGATATATAAAGCAAATTTTATGTATGTAAAAACACGAAATGGGTTATAAAAATTTTGCTCAAAAAAAACTCTACCCAATTATTTATTGAATAACGGTTTTACTTTTTCCTGGGTTCCCATTTTACTTCTTCGGCTTGTAATTCCTGTGACATTTTGCGTCCAAGAACAAACAAGAAGTCAGAGAGTCTGTTTAGGTACCTGATTATAAGAGCATCAATTGGCTCTTGTTCGTTAAGGTTGATTGAGATTCGTTCTGCTCTGCGGCATACACAGCGGGCAATATGGGCAAAAGATACCGATTGGTGGCCTCCGGGTAATACAAAGCTCATCAATGCAGGAAGCGTTTTATCCATTTCATCCATTGCTTGCTCCAAAACATCAACATCCTTATCAAAAAGGTCAGGCTTTACCACCTTGTCTTTACCTGGTTCTGTAGCTAGATCGGCCCCTAACGTAAAAAGTCGATCCTGAATTTCTTTGAGTAAATCTTTGCGTGTTGAGTTAACATCCTGATCTCGTAACAGGCCAATATAGCTATTGAGCTCATCTACAGTCCCATAGGCTTCGATTCGAATATGAGCCTTTGAAACACGAGCACCACCCAATAATGAGGTGGTGCCTGAATCTCCTGTCTTAGTATATATTTTCAATCTTAAGCTTCTTCTTGTTGTAGTTTCAACGGATTAATTCGTGTAGGATTATCATTGATGTCATCCTTTTCTATCAATCCATCTCTCAGTCTCACAATTCTATGAGAATACTGAGCAATATCGTCTTCGTGTGTTACCATAATAATGGTATTTCCTTTATCGTGAAGTTGAGCAAATAAATCCATGATATCATAAGATGTCTTTGAATCTAAGTTACCAGTTGGTTCATCTGCAAGGATAATTGATGGATCGTTTACTAAAGCTCTTGCAATAGCCACCCTTTGACGTTGCCCACCTGAAAGCTCATTTGGTTTGTGATAAGATCTGTCTCCCAATCCAACACCTTCTAAAGCTGCCTGAGCTTTTTCTTCGCGTTCGGATTTACTGTAACCCGCATAAATCAACGGAAGCGCTACGTTCTCCAATGATGTTGCTCTTGGTAAAAGGTTAAAGGTTTGGAAAACAAAGCCAATTTCTTTATTACGAATTTCAGCCAATTCGTTTTCCGTCATATCACTTACATCATTTCCATTAAGTATGTACTGACCTCCAGAAGGGGTGTCTAAACAACCAATCATGTTCATAAGGGTAGACTTTCCAGAACCAGATGGCCCCATAAAAGCAACGTACTCGCCTTGATTGATTTTTATACTCACGGATTTCAAAGCTCTAATGGTTTCACTACCCATTTGGTAGATCTTTGAAATATCTGATGTTTCTATAACAGTCTTACTCATACTCGTTGGACGTCAGTAACTGATGAAAAGTTTAATACGATACTAAATTATTATGCAAAAGGTTTAGTAAATCAAAAGAATCAAAAAGAATTGATGGCATAAAACCTCTTTACGTAAGCGGAGAACCTAACGGATTATAGGTGAATTGGGGAAGTTAAATTTTTGGTGCCAGAGATATTGAAATGAATGTGGCTATCTGCTTTATGCTGAAATTCTTAATGGACAACTAGAGGTTATTTGAAAAGCTCTTTCTTTCGCTCCTCTAGAATTTTTTTGAATCTTTGTTTAACCGCTTGATAATCAGAAGGAGAAAGTTTTGATTCCAACTTATCGAGTGCCGTTTGGGCAAAACTACTTAATCCTGTTTGAGCACATTGATAAATATAGTTTTCTGTCAGGCTGGTAGAACCAGGGTTGATATTAATTGCTTCTAATAGAATAGAATAAATCGTTTCTTCGTCTATATGGTTGGCCTTGAGTTCTTCAATTGCTTTTAATGTGGTTTCTTCATCAAAGGCATTTAGCGATGCGATTTCTACAAGCTTACCAATGTATTGAACGCTGTCCAGTTGTGATTTTTCAGTTTGCAGCGCTAAAAGTTCTTCACTTATATCCGCTTTCTGATTGTAATCGTTGATTTGCTTTATATTATCAATAAACTCCTTAACCTGTGGCTCTTTATATCCGCTCCTTTGTGCCAGATTTAAATTTTCAATAGTCATTTCTGCTTGCCCTTGATTAAATGCCCATACTGCTTTAGCAAAGTATGGAAAACCAGCAGCCCCTTGACTTGTTGCAATTACTTCGTCTATTGCTTTGAAAGCCTGATTTACTTTGTTCAAATTGTAATAAGCAATGGCTTTGGCTATGGATAAAAACCTTTTATAAGCATTGTTTTTAGGGTTTTGAATGTAGAAGTTTAGCGCTTCAATTATTTGTTCCTTTTGATTGCTGGTTTGACTCAGAGCAGCATTATATAGATAATACACTTCCTCACGGTTAATTAGGGTGTCTTTGTTCAGTGAAAGATTAAAGTCAAGTGCAGTACCTTGAGCGTTGGCCAGTGCCTGCCTGTTAATCATTACAAATGCATTGTCTGTATGTTGATAATTAAGCGTGGTATCAAAATTAACCCGCGCAGCCAGGTCGTAATTTAAAGCGGCTAAGTTGCCCTCACTTACCGCTGAAGATTCTTTTTGATTAGACTCAAAGTATTTGTATGCTGAATCGTAGTTGCTATATCTGTAGTGAGACAAGCCCAAATTGTTTTTAACATAAGGGTTGTCAAGGCTTTCCTGCGAATTCATCAGGGCAGTTAACTCTCTGTAAAGAAGTTCTCTGTCGGCATAATAGTTAGCGAAAGCTACGCGTGCCTTTGGGTTGTATGCACCCTGGAGTATGCTGTTCAACTTTGCAGGTACTTCTTCAATTTCTTGCTTACGCTTGGCAAAACGTGTTAAAGCATAGTTCGCTTTGAAGTTATAGAAGTCGAAATATATGCTTTGTTTATAGTATTGATCGGTAAGCAGGTCATTATCTATCTTTTCAGCCAAGGCTGCCAGCATGCTAAATTGTCCGGCCTTTACCTGATAGTAGGGTCTGTTTTCCAAATAGAAAAAGCCTCCTATAAACAAGGCAAAAGCAATTAGTCTGGCTGTTAATGCAGGTGTTCTTAATCCTTTAAAAAAGACAGGCCATACTTCGAGATTTTCCACAAGTGGTGGAATAAAATTTATTAATGCATAGCCATAGAAGACAACCCCAAATGTAAAGTGACTTATTATAATTACCCACTCTATGGCATTAACAAATGAGTCGTTTATGGACAAGTGGGCAAAGGCAACAAAGGAGAGAGTGAGACTAGTGGCAATGGGGTAGAGCCAGTATTTAACAAGTCTTAAATCGAAATTTGCCGAATGGCTTTCTAGTTTTTTTTCTAATGTAAAGTAGCCTGAAACAATTGACAGGGTTAACAATACATAAGGATTGACAAAAAATATATCAACTTCGGTGTAGCCCGTTCTTTGTAAGAAAAGCATAGCCGATAGTGCTACATATATAAAGCCAATAATTGAGAAGTGCTTTAAACTGTTTTTCCCATTGGTAGATCCTTGAGTAGTGAGTTTAAACAGGCTATAGATATTATCTCCGGCAATAAATATGATAAAGATTGCACTGAATATAACCGGTCCAATAATTCCAAAAGAAATGCTCACCAAATGTGGGTGAGACATGTTTGCGAAAAGGCCAATAATTAAAACAAGGCCGCCATAAAGAAGGATACTGGCTGTCAGCCTTTTCCAAAGGGCAGCATTCGGGTAAAAGCTTTGGAAGAGATAGGAACAAATAAAATACCCGAGTATAACACCATAAGTGAGATATGTATCCGAAATTCCAAGCTCTTCCAACCTGAGTTGAATTAGAACAAATATTACGATTCCAGATGTTATGAAATAGCTGAATCTATCGAAGTAAGTGACAACTGTTGTGACAGATACAAGTGATAGAAAGAAAACAACTAAGGTTAGGGTTACCGGCCAATCAAGATATTCAATGTCTCCAGTGGTGAACTTTTGCCAACTAATTAGCTGATCGGCATATAAACCCGAAGGTTCACCATTGATCTGAAAGTATTCTAAAAGTAATGGACGTGTTTTATAGGTGTCTTCTAGTTGCCATGGCAGTGCAAGGTTATCTCCAACTATCAAAGCATATACAAAGCAAGCAAAACATAGGATAGCTATTGCATAGCTTGTGATTCTGAAAATGTTTATTGCTTTGGTATTCAATTAATTAATGTTGGTTCTGAAACGTTTGACCTGCTGTTTAATTGCGTTTCAATACTTTAGGAACTTTGAAAAAATGCTCGTCATGTTCTGGAGCATTCTTGAGACCTTCTTCAGTCGTAATAGTCTGCTGGGCCACATCGTTGCGGAGTACATTGATCTCAGAACTCATATGTGTCAAAGGTTCTACAGAATCAGTATCCAGTTCTTTGAGCTTTTCTACCCAGGTAAGTATGTCACTCATGTCTTTCATAAGTTTATCCTCTTCCTCAGGCTTTATGTTCAGTCTAGCCAGGTGGGCAACTTTGTAAAGACTTTCTTTGTCAACGTTCATATCAAAGATATCTATCCAGTTCTTTTTCCATGATGTCGCGCACCTCTTGCTTAAGGAGTTTTACAGCTTCATCATCTTTCCCTTTAGGCCAGATAGGTTTGTGAACTTTCACACTCACTAAACCTGTGTGCATGGTTAAGGGC
The DNA here is from genome assembly GCA_947493005.1 of uncultured Roseivirga sp. Classification (GTDB taxonomy): domain Bacteria; phylum Bacteroidota; class Bacteroidia; order Cytophagales; family Cyclobacteriaceae; genus Roseivirga. The sequence goes on along the minus strand of CANLOY010000002.1, from coordinate 860,660 downwards.
ATTTGATCTGGTAAAAGTATATGATTGTGAGGAATTGTGACAGGTACAATCGGGATTTGTTCGTCAACAGCTATTCTGAAACTCCCCTCCTTGAATGGCACCATCTTAGGAGGCTCTTTTGATCGGATACCTCCCTCTGGAAAGAAAACAATACTGAAGTCTTTCTGTAATGCTTCTTTGGCTTTGACCCAGCTACTATGCTTGCTTCGTATGCTCTTTCTGTCTACCAGAATATGAAGCTTTCCATACATATAACCCCATAATGGTACTTTCTTTAGTGACGCTTTACCGATAAACTTAAAATTGTGGTTGATCAAGCCTACCGTGGGGATATCCAGATAAGAGGTGTGATTGGCACAAAAAATATAGCGTTGTTTTCTGTCTAGTTTTTCTTCAAAACGAATCCTGGTTCTGTTGAGAAACATAAAGAAGAAAAAAAGTCTGGCCCAGACATGATTCAGAAATGCTGCTATTCTTTCCAAAGGAGGGACAAAGATGGCTAGCAGAAAGAAGGGTAGGAGTATAATAAATACTAGTGCAAAAACCAGTAGTCCATATACTGAGTAAATTTTTAGCAGCCCATTTTTCATCAATGGCAGCGAATATAGGGAAAAGCAGAAACAAAAAAAGCGTGACTTATGCCACGCTCAATATATTATGATTTTACTGAACCTAGTTCTCTGGTTTATCTTCTTCAATAGTCTCGTTTTCGACTTCCTCTGCATCTTCGGCTTCCTTATCCTGACCAATATTGGCCAATACATTATTAGCTGTCATACTTCCTAAGTAGTCCGGTAAATCAATTCCTACCTGCTTGGCTAAATCATGAATTGGAGGTAGGGCACTAATGAAATTTCTGATAAAACCAGCGGTTGCATTCGTGCCTTCACCACCTGATCCGTTTCCAGAATCCCAAACAGTGATTTTATCGATTTGAAGATTTGCAAGGGCTTCAGTTTGTCGACTAACAAGAGATTCCATTTGCTCGAGTAGCAGAAGGGTAGCGGCAGCTTTACTATCTCCACCACAGGCATCAATTATCTCTTTGTAACCAGTTGCTTTAGCATTAAGCAATTCTTCCATACCCTTGGCTTCAGCCTGGAATTTTAAAAGGGTAGAATCTGCTTCACCTTTTGCAAGGTTAATAGTTTCCTGTGCTTTAGCCTCTGCGTCAATGACTAATTTTCTCTTGTTGATTTCGTTTCGAATAATCTCCTCTTTTTCTAACCTGGCGAGCTCGGCAATTTTCTCGGCTTCAAGAATCTTTTTATGTGCTTCTGCTCTAGCTACATCACTTCTTCTTTTGGCTTCAGCTTTCTTTTCTTCCAGAGAGGCGATTGAAACAGCTTCTTTGGCTCTGGATTCGTTTTCACCAGCAATGGCATCTGCTTCAAGGGTAGCAATTTTAATCCTTTTTTGAGCTTCAGCGGCTTTTTGACCTTCATCAGATAGGGCATCTTGCTCGGCAATTTGGATTTCCTGCTGACTAGACGCTTTTGCTTCTCCAATAGCTGCCTGAGTTTCCACATTGGCAATTGCAATTCTCTTTTTGGCTTCAGCTTGCTTTACCCCTTCTTCAGACTGAGCTCTTTCAACAGCTACATTCACATCTTTTTCTCTCATTGCTTTGGCCTCTCCTGTAGCACCAGATGAGTCTTGCTGTGCTACCTCAACTTTGGCTTGATTAATAGCTTCAGCAGCAGCTTTTTTACCTATTGCTTCGATATAGCCTGATTCATCGGTAATATCCTTGATGTTTACGTTGATTAGCTCAAGTCCTATCTTGTTCAGTTCACTGGCAACGTGTTTATTAATCAGACTTAAGAATTGCTCTCTATCTTTGTTGATTTCTTCAATAGATAGGGTAGCAATTACCAATCTTAGCTGACCAATGATAATATCCAGCGCTTGCATCTTGATTTCATCTTCGCTAAGGCCTAACAAACGCTCGGCAGCATTAAGCATAATGCCTTCCTTAATGGAAATACCGACTGTGAAGGTACTTGGCGTATTAATTCTGATATTCTGCTTTGATAGTGCTCCTTTCAGATCAATTTCAATTGGAATAGGGCTCAATGCTAGGTATTGGTAGTCTTGAATAATAGGGATAATCAAGGCGCCTCCACCATGGATACACTTAGCACTTTTTGAAGGACCAACTTTTCCATATACCACTAATATTTTATTGGATGGACAGCGCTTGTAGCGCGAAATCAGAATGATGATTAGCACCAGAAAGGCGCCAACCGAAATTGCTATAACTGGTGATGCAAAATCCATAGGTTAATTGTTTTCGTTATAAGGTTCGACAAGTAATTTTCCGTTATCCAAATCATAGACGAGCACCTTGGTGCCTGTTGGAATCGATTCGTTTTTTGTTTGAGCGTAGAAAGTTTTTAACCCCCCTTGTATGACAAGCTGTATTTGTCCATCGCCACTTTGTTTTTCGGGAATAGTCAGGTAAACCGTTCCTGTTTTTCCGATAGCATTTTCTATTTCAATATTCCCTTTTGTCTCAATACCCTTAAGCTTGTTAAGGAAGTATATACTGATGATATAAAAGACAATGCCTATTGCGATGGATGTAAATAGGATTAATGTAGAGCTCATGTCTGTTTTATTATGAGCGAAGTAGCCGGTCCACCCTGCTACAGAGAAAAAGGCAATCAGGGCGTTAAAAGAGAAGCTATCGCCAAGCCCATCGATTTCCAGTTCGTCAACATCCAAACCAAAAAGGCTCATCAGAAAAAGAACACCTAAAAGGATGCTGGAAATGAGCGCGATATTCCAATAAAGATCTACAGTCATTTGGTAAGGTTTACTTAATGTAATGATTCGATTGTTATCGAAAGATATTTAATCTCGCGATAACTTCGACTATGATACTCTAAAAATATTGCATTTTATTAGTCACTTATTTCAAAAGGATGTTAATACGGATAAGTGGATTATGAGTTTGCTGAGAAATCATTGTCCTCCTCTGGAGGAGGTGTCCTAAGGACGGAGGAGGGGGGTGCAAGTTCCTCTATGCAGTCACCTCGAACAGCGAGAGAGGACTAAATAGATTTCTCCCTACGGTCGAAATGACTTCTATGGTGATATTGGGGGTGCTAACTGAGTTTTTCCATGTTGAGCCTGTCGAAACATGTTAATTGATAAGGTCCTTTTTTCCTCCTTAAGAGGTGATACCAGTAGAAGAAGGTAAAAAAGATGGGATTTTATCAACTTTCTACTAAGTGACTCTTTGTGTGTTTTTACTGTGAGGTTCTGGTAAGTTAAGTTTTGCTGATGGTAGAGGCACAACCTTTATTTCTAGGCCTATTTGTTAAATAAATATTTTACTCTAAAAAATCCTATATAAGTATTCTGTTTAACTCAAATAATACTTAGATTTGAAGCTGAATGAATACAAAAAGAATGAAAAATAGTTCTATTCTTCTGGTTATCAATCTGTTATTGGTTTTGGCGCTGGCGTTTTATACGTTCTTCTATAAAGCTGAGAAGGTGGCTTATGTGGACTCAAATGTTTTACTATCTCAGTATCAGGGGATGATTGATGCCAGAGCAGACTATAGTAAACTATCTTCTGAGTGGCAGGCTAGGATAGATACGCTCGCAATGGATGTTCAGAATGAACTCAAAAGACATGAGAAAGAGCTTTCAAAAATGTCGAAAAAAGAGAAAGAACTTTCCGAACAACTTTTAAGAAACAAGCAGCAACAATTGGTCAATTATCAAAGAGCAATTCAAGATAAGGCAGCTGAAGAAGATTCTAAAATGACCCAAGGGGTGATTTCAGAAGTGAATGCTTATCTGGAAGAGTTCGGAAAGAAACAGTCTTATAAAATCATTTTTGCTGCAACTAATGCAGGTAATATTCTCTATGCAGACGATGCTATTAATATTACAGAAGAAGTAGTAGAAGGATTAAACAAAAGATACCTTGGGCAATAAGAAACTCTTTATTGGTAGTCTTTTCTTGTTTCTGCTGGCTTGTGGAAACAAGCAATATAATGTAGAAGAGCTTAACGCTTATGTGCAGAATATTGATAATGGACTACTAAACAAACAAGAGAGAAAAGGATATCACTTTACTTTATATAATAGGCCTACAGACCTTTGGGTTGCTCAAGAACTTAGAAAAGAGACACCAACAGATTCTTTACTAGACTTGTTCAGAAACAAATATGATGACTACCTCTATTTTATTCTGAAAATATCAAAAGAAAAGAAAGACGCCTTATATGCTTCTGATGGTTATGGGAAATTTAGTGAGTTACTACAGAACCTCTCGTTTAGAATGGGGGATTTTGTAGAGATGGTGACTTCCGAACAAGATACAGTTCCCCTAGCAGATGCACATTACTCAAGATTGTATGGTATGTCAGAAGCCACTTCTGTAATGCTGGCATTTAATAGAGAAAGACTTCAGGAATCTGACTGGGTTCAGGTGAATATGAAGGACTTAGGCCTCAATGTAGGTCGTACAAACTACCGCTTCAAAAGTAAGGATTTACTCAAAGCGCCAAGTATAGATTTTAAGAATTTGAATTTTAATAACTGAGACAGATATGCTACGAAACGCACGCATTCTTAGGACAATAGCTATTTTTCTGACGCTTAACATGGTGTTCTATATTTTTACACCATTAGTGGCTTATGCATCTTTAACTGCAGGGCCTACAGCGCCAGAGTATACCAGCTTTGAACCAGTAGATACCACTGAGATGGTGAACCTGGCAACAGGTGATTTTACCTACAATATACCATTGCTAGAGGTGCCGGGGCCAGAAGGAGGATACCCTTTGTCGTTGGCTTATCATGCAGGAATCTATAATGACCAAGAAGCCTCCTGGGTGGGGTTAGGTTGGACTTTAAACCCTGGGGCTATTAACAGGTCTGTTAAAGGATATGCAGATGATCAGTTTGAGGCAAGAAGAAGAAGAAGAGACTATAATTCGGGAGACGAAAGTGAAAGGTTAACAATAGGCGTTGGGATTACAGATGGCCTCCAATTGTCTGTTTCAAGCGATTCTGAAAAAGGACTAGGGGTTGGTTTTAATGTTTCAATAGGTAGTATTAAAGGTGTTGATCTAAAGTTAGGAGTTAATTCGTTAAGTGGAGCTTCCTTGGGTGCGAGTAGAGCAGGTGGTAACACAAGTGGTGAATACTTTGATCCTAATTGGGCTGTTACCTCAGCAGATGTTTCTATGTCCATAAGTAGTAACTTTAGAAACTCTACCTCATTATCTGGCAGTGTTGGTATTGGTGGTGGGTATAGTGTTGGAGGAACAATATCTTCAGGAGGACAATTTTCGTCAGCTCAATCAATCGATTCACCGATTACCATCAATCAAGAAAATTCAAGGGCTGGTATATGGAGAATTACTAGTTCTGGTAAGAGTTTTAATAGTAAATTTTTTAATGTATCTAAGAGTTATACACGTTGGTATTCAGACGAGTCTCAAGATGTGGATATTGTAGGAGCATTAAGAGCTAATGAAGCTTGGGTTACTGGTGTCCACCCAACAACACATTCGTTCGATTCGTTTAGTTTAACCGACAGGAACTCTTCGGATTTAGATTTAGAAGATAATGACCCTGAAAAGGAACAAATTGGTAGTTTTCCATCCTATGACGCCTATCAAGTTACAGGGCAGGGAGTTACCGGTAGTATCCAGCCTTACATTTTACAAAACTTGAGTTTATATAGACAAGCTCGTGCTTCAGGCCCCTATGTGAACTATAGTAAAATAACAGATACTAATAAGAAAGTTAACTTTAGATACTCGGGTGATTTTTCTAATAAGTATAAAGCTAATGATGCGAGTCAATTGAATATAAACTCAGGGGTTGTAAGTTTTTCTAATGATTCATTTGTTACGGATCAGCATGGTTATAACAGTATTGAGAATCACTTGACGGGGAGTAAACATGTAGAATGGTTCTCGAATATTGAAGTGCAAAATGGAGGTGCAAAAAGTAAAGGTTTGATTACTCCTAATGCTTATCAGAACCACCAGGTCAGTTTTGAGGGTGAGGATATCTCACATCAAATAGGCGCTTTCAGAGTGACAAATGCCTCGGGTGTTAGCTATCATTATGCTCAGCCTGTTTATGCGTATGGGGAACAATCAAAAAATGAGAGAATTACTGACGATGTAAATAAAGAGATATATACACAAACATATAATAGCTCTCCATATGCATATACTTGGCTCCTGACTGGCATGACAGGGCCGGATTATTATGATGCCAATAATGATGGACAAGTTAATGATGGTGATTGGGGGTACTGGGTGAAGTTTGACTATGGAAAATGGCATGATTCATACCAATGGAGAACACCAGGTACAGGGGTTGACCTTGGGCTTACAAAGAATATTGAGAAATTCTCTTACGGAAAAAAGCAGCTTTATTATTTGGATGCCATTAGTACAAGAACTCATACGGCTGTTTTTGTGAAATCTGCAAGATTGGATGCCAGAGGGGTGGCTGATGTTAGAGATGGAGTATACGGTGCTGCTACAAATCATACTTATGCCATTGACAACGATGCATGGACAAATTGGAATTCTGAAGCTTGGAATGAAAGAACTTATTGGAATCGATCTGTCAGCACACTTAAACTGGACAGAATTCTGTTGTTTGATAATAACAAATTACCTGAAAGTGTTAGCTCTTTAAGGCAAAAAAGTAACAACTCAAATTGTAGTGTCAACGCCAATGATTGTAGCACTAATTATTATCAGGACTGGTTGGCTTTAAGTAATCATTTTAAGGATAATGTGATTGACAACTTAGATGTTACTCTAACATCGAATTTTATTGATGATGCGATAAGAGTGGTGGATTTTTCTCATGATTATTCGCTTTCTCAAGGTATGCCAAATTCTGGGCCTGATCATAGTTTTTATCAGTATAATACTCCTCCGGGACAAAATCCAGCTTCTGTTGTTTACTCTCAAAATAATGGAAGATTAACATTGAATAAAGTTCAGTTTCTGGGTAAAGGGGGAGCTAAAGTAATGCCGCCAATCGACTTTGAATATTGGAATAATCAGAATTATGATAAGGATAAGCATGATATATGGGGTATGTATCGTCATGGAAATAAAGTTACCAGTAAAAGAAAAGTTGGACAAGGTGTTAGTGCAGAGTCAGCTTCCAATGTGAATGCTTGGTCACTAAAGAAAGTAAATACTAGTTTAGGTTCGGATATTTCTATAGTCTATGAAGCTGATTCATATTCAGAAAGCGTTATAGGAGATTTATCTAAATTACATGTTTTTAAATTTTTAGATCAAGGCAACAATACCATACGCTTGGAGTTCACAACAGATGCTATTGATCTATCTGTTCTTCAGGTAGGAGACTTGTTTGATCTGACGGCAATTTCTGAAGAAATAGAAACCATTGATAATGGGTTTGGTAATGTAAGTACAACGAATAGCTTCTTTACTAAAAGTGCCAACAACGCGTTAATCACAGCTATAGGAGGTGACTATATAGAATTTGTAAATGCAGGTTTACATCATGACTTTTTCTATCATGATTCTGACCTGCCCAACAGTGCTGATGAAACCGAACATAAAGGTCTGGACGGAGTTGTTAAGTTTCAAAAGAAAATTCCAAGGCTAGGAGGGAGAATAAGAGTCAAAGAGTTAGAAGTAAAAGATTTAGCTACTGGGGAGAAGTCTGTTACGAGAATGGAATATACCAAACCAGGAACAAGTATAACTTCTGGTGTTACAGCTTATGTTCCCGATGCGGCAGAGATAGCTGATGATTATTCTGTTAGCTTTTACCCTCAGCAGCAACAAGATGATTTACTGTCCGCTGCTATAGATTATTTACCTAAGCTAATGGGCTTGTCTCCATTTATTCCATCTCCTGGTACAATATATGAAAACGTGACTGTAAAGAGTTTTTATGACGCTGGTGATGGAACTTTAAGGCAGAAACCAGGGAGCAAAGTCTATACCTTTCAACCATTTGAGGAGGAGTTTGTGAAAGTAACGGATATGAATGTTCAAGCCTCAAGTGTTACGCCTTTTCACGTTAAAGACTACAAATCTTTTGTGGGCAGTTTATTGAAGCTTGAAGAGTTAGACCCTCAGGGTAATGTATTAATGGTTAAGGAGAATCATTTCTTGAATCAAAACTTAAACACCTATGATTCCGAAATTGCTGGTCTAAATCACCAAGGAGTCATCTCTGAAATGTTCAATGAGAAGAAGAACGTTGATGGAGTTGATAAATATATTTTTAGTAAGAAGGAAGAGTTTCCAGTTGTCAACATTGGGAGTACAACCACGAATTTTAAGACAGGTGCCGTAGTAACTAGTTCGATAAAAGAATTTGATTTTTATACAGGTGTTCCTGTTAAGACTTTAAGCCATGATAGTTATGGAAACAGGTATTTGAGTCAAAAAGAATTGGCATATAAACACTATCCTGGAATGGGCTTGAAAACGGTGAATGGAAGCAACAAGCATATGTTGATTCAAGAATCGGGGAGCTATACATATAAGGTTGATGAAAACCTTAACAAAGTAGCAGTAGCAGGCGCTAGTGTATCCCTTTGGGATAACAATATTCCAGCCTTGGGCTATGAAAATGTACAGAACGCCAATATCTGGAGAGAATATAAAGCATTTAACTGGATAGGTAAACCAGGAGTTGGCCTGAGGAAAGATGGGCTTTATCCATTTAATAGTAATGATTTTACAGAGTTTAGTTCTTGGGATGGCTTGTCTATTGCTTCGGGTTGGCAACTAGGAGCTGAATTAACTTTGTTCAATAAAGATTCAAAACCTCTGGAAGTCAGAGATATGAATGGTCAATATGCGAGTACCAAACTTGGTCCGAATGAGAGGTTTGTATTGGCTACAAGCTCTAATGCCCGCTATAATGAAATGTTCTTTGATGGTTTTGAATATGAGCCAACGGCAAATGCAACTGAGGCACATACAGGAACTAAAAGCTTATCCGGAGGGATTTCTGTAGGGTCAAGTGAAGCTGTTATTTTTTCAAAAACATTGCTCAGAGAGAGTGCTTCTGGAGATGATTATCTGGTGTCAGATGATTATAGAGCAAGTATTTGGGTGAAACCAAGTAAAACTGAGGTTAACGGGGCTGAGAGTATCTACCATAATGCTACGCTGAGTTATTCAATTGACGGTAATCTTGTAGGGTCTGTTAATATGGAAGAAGATATGAGGGCAGGAGATTGGTATCTGCTTAACCTTGATATACTTGATTTGCCTAATAGCTACAATAATATCACACTAGAACTTAAAGTATCAGGAATAGCTATTGGGATTAGTTATGTAGATGATTTTAGGTTTCATCCATTGCGGGCTGAAATGACTAGCTATGTATACAACGATTGGGGTGAAGTGACTCACATTATAAATGTAAACAACCTGTTTACCGAATATGAGTATGATTTGGCGGGTAGGCTCAAAACTATTCACAAAGAAAAGATTGGCTATGGAAAAGTGAAGCTAAGTGAGCAGTCAATGATTTATAAAAAATCTGTTAACTAGAATCTATGACGGCCATGAACAAAACCAGTAAAATAAACATCATGAAATTAAGGTCTCTATTCGTTCTTATAGGTCTCTTTGTTTCCACTTCCATTTTTGCACAGCAGAACAACGAACTTGTTCAGAAAGCGTTTGATCAAAACGGAAACATTATTTCTGAGACACACTCCTATGTTAATCAACTAGGAAGAGTTGTTCAGGTTCAGGATTTATACATAGGTTCTAATTCTAGAATTGTAAATCAGAACTTGTTGGATAGATATGGAAGAGAGTCCTTCAGGGCTTTAAACGCTACTGTTTCGGGTACTAGCTTTTCCTATATCCCCAATTTTATCCAAAACCAAAGTGGAGCGGCTTATACTTATTTAGATTTCGACAATCCTCTATATGACAATACGACTACTCTGGGAGGAAGAAATAACCCTAAACCATTAGGGACTAATTTAGGGACACTAGGACATTTTTATGGGGTTAGTAGTTCGGAAAATGGTTTCGCCAAAACTAGTTTTCCTTATTCTACGGTATTATTCAAAAATGATGGAACGGCCGAAATTGATAAAACAGCTCAGCCAGGTGAGTTTTTGAAAATGGGGTCTCAAAAGGAGATCACTACTTCTCTCTTAAAAATTGATCAGGAGTTACAGGAATACCTTGATTTAAGGCATTTGATAATAGGTATGGATGAGGTTGTTGCCGAAAGTGCCCCTTCCAGCTTGTTCATAGGAAATATTTCTTTTCCTGTTGATGTCAGTAGTTATGTAAACCAATCTTTTGAATTGCTTGCTGGTAGTACGGCTACACTGGACCCGGGTTTTGATACCAATGGAGGTGATTTTGAAATATCCTTTGTTAATGCTTCGGAATACATTTCAATGAAGGATCAAGGGACAAAGAATATCACGATTGATGCAAATGGAGTAGAAACTCACACCTATTCAGATTTATCAGGAAATGTACTGGCAGTAGCCAGAAAAGAGGGAAGCAATTTGGTCAATTGGTCATATAATATCTATGATGACAATGCTAAACTAGTTGCCGAAATTTCCCCAAATGGAGTTTCACAATGGAGGCAAGGAGTTGACTATTCAAATATTGATAAAACAACATACCAGTATAATGCTCGTGGGTTTTTACAAGAAAGTACGCAGACCGAAAAGGGAACAACTCAGTTCATTTACACAAATGATGGTACTATCAGGTTTTCTCAAAATGAGTTGCAACGTTCAGCCACTCCTGAACGCTACTCTTATACAAACTATGATGAGATTGGAAGACCTGTTGAATCTGGAGAATTCACACTTAGTTCAGGAGGATTAAATTTCCTGACAGACCTTAACAGTATAGTAGAAGACCTTGATAATGCAGGGGGTTCGGGAGCAAAATCGAATCAGATACACACCTTTTATGATGTGCCTCATGCAAGCTTTTCTTCTGAAACAGGCCTTGGTGCTACTTATAAACAAAGGTTCCTAAGAGGAGCGTTATCACATACATACAATGACTTTGGAAAATCATGGTATTCATACGATGATGAAGGGAACGTGCTTTGGATGGCTGAAAAGCCTACTGGGTTAGGTAAAGTATTTTTAACTGAAAATACGTATGATTTTAATGGGAACGTAACAAACATCTCTTTTAGAGTGTATGATGAAAATGCCAGTACTCCCGAAAAGACATTCGATTACCGACTAACGTATAATGTTGACCAGAGACTTTCAAAAGTAGAAACAAGCTACAATGGAGGAAATTGGATAGAACATGCCGAGTATCATTATTTCTTTGATGGCAAGCTGAAGCGTTTGGAATTGGCTGATAACCTTCAGGGAGTTGACTTCCGCTATACACCACAAGGCTGGCTCAAATCAATTAATCATCCGCAAAGAAGCAACGACCCAGGGGGAGATGCTCTTGGTACCAATGGGATCCATGAAGATGTTTTTGGAATGACTTTGGAATATTTTGAAGGCGATCGATTGGATGCTAATCTCAACAGTCAGAGCATTAATGTAGGGGCTGCTTACAAAGAGCAGTTCGGTGGTATTGTAAGAGCAATGGTTTGGAAATCGCCATTGACCATGTATGATCAAAGTGCTTTACCGAGTACTTATGCATTTCAGTATGACGATGATTATCAATTGTTAGATGCACAGTTTGGAACCTCCAATTTTACAACCAAAACATTTACCACATCTGGCAATACATTTAAAGTATCAGACTTGCAATATGACCTGAACGGAAATGTTCAGAAACTTAAGCGTTATGGTAAATCAGATGTCATTCATGACCTTACCTATAATTATATCTCCAACACAAATAAACTACTCAATACAGGCAGCTATTCTAGTTATCAGTACGATAACATAGGAAAGGTAATTGAAGAAGTAAAGGGAAGCAATGTCCAGAAGTTAGAATATGATGTCAGACAAAGAGTAACAAGGGTAAAAGATGCCAATGGAAATGTTAAAGTAGAGTTTACTTATAACGCACAAGGTTTAAGGCAACAAAAGAAAGTTGTCCGTAATGGCGAAGATTTTATCACATGGTACGTCTATGGACCTGACGGTTCTTTAATGGCGGTTTATGATAATGCCAATACGGACGGTACTTATGCAACGTCAACTACCTTAAAAGAAATACCAGTTTACGGCTCTGGTAAGTTAGGAGTGTTTTACCCTGAAAAAGACGAGACACTTTATGAGTTAACCGACCATCTGGGTAACGTAAGAGCGACAGTTGCTTCTACAAAAAATGAAGACTATGATGCATACTTTGCAAATGCCTCATGGGATGCTCAGACCGGTGATGAAATTAAAATTTTTGAACAAAACAATGCCACAATCACCAATGGACAAGCAGTATTAAACGGAGGTGCCAATAGTACATTAGGTGTTTCTAAGATGTTGCTGGTTATGCCAGGTGATCAGGTTTCTATCAATGTAGATGGTGGTATGTCGGTAGGTAGCGGAACACAAACTCCACAGAGTGGTTTGCTCTCCTCCGTTTTTTCTGCTTTTGTTGGTGGTTCAATGGCTGGAGAGCTGCAGAACCAGATAACCAATGCACCGAACAATACGGTGTTGTCTCTTTTTGCCAACACAAGTTCGAACACCGCTAAGGCTTATATAAACTATATATTCCTAGACCTTAATTTCAATTTCATCACTGGTGGATTTAGCGCAATATCTACTGGAAGTATTAGCCCGGCTACGACACTTAGTACAGGTGTTTTAGATCAGCCTGGTTATATTTTTATATATACTTCTAATGAAAGTACTGTACAGGCAACAGCTTTCTATGACAACCTAAAAATTGATCATGCTCAGGGAATAGCAAGGAGCACAGCCGACTACTATCCTTTTGGAGGTAAAATAACAGAAAATAGTTTTTCAAATATTAGCCCTAAAGACTACCGCTTTGGTTATCAGGGGCAATTTGCAGAATGGGATTTAGAGACAGGATGGAATAGTTTTGAGGCTAGAATGTACGATCCGTTTGTTGGAAGGTATATGATAGTTGATCCGGCTAGTCAATTCTTTAGTCCTTACTTGGGAATGGGTAACAATCCAATAAATGTATATGATCCGGATGGAGAATTTGGATTAATTGGAGCTTTGATTGGTGGTATTTCAAGTGGAATATCTGCCTATAGAAATGGAGCAAGAGGCTGGGAATTGGCTGCTCATGTAGGTGTAGGTGCGGCATTGGGATCTGTTACTGGAGGTATAGGGTCAGGTTTGGTTAAGCAATTTGGAGTTAAAGCACTAGGGTATTTGGGAGCCGCAATTGGAGGAGCTGCAGGAGGAGCAGCAAGCCAAGCTTTAGAAATGCGCTTTGGAAGAAGGGATAATATTGATTATGTTGATATTGCTTTTGATGGGACCATTGGTATAATTGATAAACAGTTAGGTGGTTTTGGTAAAGATTTTTTAACTAATCGTGTGAAAGAATTAAGTAGAGAGTCTTTTAGAAGAGCAAGAAAAATTTTAAAGAGCAGAGCACATAAGCTCCAATTGAGACAAAGTCTTATTAAGCAACATAAAGGGATCACCAAAAGAGGGCTTCAGAGTTTGACGGGGGAAATTATTAGGTTGGAAGTTAGGCAGTTAGAATTGACACGTAGATTAAGAGAATTTTCTGTTAACTTTATTATTGAGCTTGGTTTTGATCGTGGTCTTGATGGACCAAAAAACTGGGTCAAGAGACTTTTAAAGAAGCGATTTGACTAAATGAGTATTTAATGTCTATTTCAAGTAGTGAAATAATTAGGAAGAAAGGAGTTGGTTTTGTCAGAAAAAGTAATGAATCTCAGTTTTTTATATATATAGTTGTATTTAATATTTTTTTAATAGGATTTTTTTTGTTTAAGCTAGCTATTGACTCACTGTCACTACTGGAGATTACTATTTTTACTCTTTTATGTATAGGTGTTCTTGTTGTTTCTTATCAGGTATTCGAAAGAGCTTATCGCCAAATAGAGGTTGATATAAATACTGGTGTACTAACGATTTCGAATCGTTGGATAAAAAGAACAAGAACTTTTGGGCCTGATGAAGTGACTGGTTTCTTGGTAAAGGAAATATCTTTTAGAACTTCTTACAATAAGAATCTTTCAAGAGCAGTGTTCATAAAGTTGAAGAGAGGTAAAAAAAAGTTTCTGTATAATTCTTTTTATATATCGAATTATTACGCTATCGGTCCAGACGAGTTGGATAAAATCATTCATGAATCTGATATTTGTATAGCAACGCTTGCTAAATGGATGAGAACAGGTGTTGTCTATAAAACACCCTCTTCTTAGTTCTTGTTTGTATCTTAAATCTGTAGGTTTTTTAATAAAGATACTTAAGGCAGTTTTAAACTGCTACTGTAGTTTAAAGATTCCATCTTCTTTCATTCTCTTTAGTATTGCTTTGGCTGTTTTTTTTCCACGAATTAAACGTGAATTAGATTCAAGAATAGGAGACCCTTTTGTGGTAATATCACTACTCCAAAAAACTGTGTTGGTTACTGTTGATTTCATCTGGATATTTAGCTTTAGTTCAGCTGTTTGTTCTAGGGTAGTCCTCCCATTGGTATGATCAAAGCCTACTATGTCATATTTAACATTATCATTGGCTACAGATATTTCAATCGTTACATTGGGTTTGTAAAGCCTGACCATATCAGCCACTCTTTTTTCTTCATTTTCAAAAGAAGAGGTTCCATAAAAGATTGTTCTTGTGGTTACTCCACTCTCTTCTAGAGCTGACTCTATTCCATCTTGGATATCCCCAAAAAAATTAGGATACCCTAGAATTGGTTCTATAATCAAAAGAGCACTTTCGGGTTTAACCTGCCTGGAAGCATCGATTTTAGATGTTAACTCAATATTCATGCAGCCATTAATCCCAAAAAATAACAGACATATGAAGATGCTCTGGAGTTTCCTAAATGAGTTTTTCTGTGAAGTCATAAACTGGTTATTGCAAATATATTGTTTACAAATTTAATTTTTTACTTTAAATGATGATATTTATTTTTGGTTAAGTTTTGAGTTTGTGTGATAAAAGGTAGATTAAAGAAATAAGACTGTATCGCACGTCATTCCCATGAAAATGGGAGTCTCCATAACTTTGTGAACTCAAATAATAGTGATTTCCATGCTGAGCTTGCCGAAGCATCTTTATGGTTTGGGATGAATTGAGAGGGTGATATGGGAGTTTGAAATGATTTTGTTTACTCGTTGGATAAGTTCCCTCGACTTCGCTCGGGATAAAAGAAGGTTATCTCAAAAGTAAAAAAACACCGTCATTCCCATGAAAATAGGAATCTCTATAGGCTTTGAGTAGATTTTAATAGTAACCCTTTTTATGCTGAGCTTGTCGAAGCATCTTTGTCACAGTGATATTGACTTCTAGGTCAAAATGGTTTAAAGGAAAACGAGCCTGAGTTAAAATAGATATGCGTAGCACCCTGTTTGTAATCTTGTGCCTGTTAATGGTTTTTAGCCATTCAATTGCCAATGCACAACAGTCAGGAGATAAGCCTAAACTATCGGCTAAAGAAGTGAGACGCATAGATAAGAAACTCAAAAAACTGAATGCCTCAATTGAAAAGAAGCTGCTAAAACTTAAGGAACAATTATCAAGTGCCACAGATAGCACCCATACATCGGTTGTCCCTAATCTTGATAGCCTGAAGTTAAGCCTACAATCAGAAAACAAGTTGCTTTCAAAAGTAGATTCCTTGGGAGGAAAACTCGAAGGCCTCGACTCTTTAGGAATAGATACCTCTTTCTTAAATGAGATAAAAGCCCTAAAGAATCAAATGAAAGTAGGGATGCAATTGGACAAGGAGAATTTAAAGGTGGTGGAGAAAATGAATTCTTCTCTTTTAGAACTCACAGAGATGGAATACCATCTAAAAGATTTGAACTCCCTTTCTGATCAATTAAACATACAAGGAATTAGCGATAAGTTCTCTGGTCAATTCGGTGATATGGATAAAACTCTAAATCAGTTTAAAGAACAAATGACCGAATACCAAGGGTTATTGGAAGAACATAAAGCAGCACTGGTCAATTGGGACAAAACCTTGGAAAATTATATCCAACGTTTGGAGGCAGTGCAGGGTATCAAGGAGTTTCAAGGTAAAATGATTGATCCGGCTCAAAAGTTGGAAGAGGCCACTAATCGCCTAGAAGGTTATCAAAGCAAAGACTTTGTGAACAAGCAGATACAAGAGCGTTTCCAAAAACTATTAAAAGAAGAAGGGCCAGATGCATTGGCCAAGCGTATGACTGAGGGGCATCAAAAACTAAGTGCGTTAAAAGATAAGTTTGAAGAGGTACAGGATATTACTAAACCAATAAAGAAAAAGCCAAATCCCTATAAAGGAAAACCGCTTAAGGAGAGACTAGCCATTGGAGGTAACTTTCAGATAAACCGATCAGAACCTGTTACAGCTGATTTGGCTGCTGAGCTGGCCTACAAAATCAACAAAGATTCAGAAATTGGAATCGGAAGCAGTTATAGAATCCGATTGAAAAAGTTTAGGGTCAATAATATTCCAACGGAAGTATTGAACCTGAGGTCATTTTATCATTATCGGATTTGGAAGAATGTTGGCCTGCAGGCCAATTATGAATTGAACTATTCAGAGCCCAGAGAGTTACCAAGACTTGATGGGCAAGGGAAAGAGTGGCAGCAGTCAGGTTTGGCAGGCTTTCGAATAGCGCAGGGACTTCTAGGAAAGTTTGAAGCCTATACAACCATTCAATACGACTTTCTACATAAAGTAACAGGACCTAATCCAAAGTGGGTTTTCCGTTTTGGTATTCGCCTGAATTGATCTTTCTAAGCTATTCACTCTATTTTCCAAACTAAGTTCACTGAAGTATAGTACTCATGAGGTTTTTGTCCTCCTCTGGAGGAGGTGTCCGAAGGACGGAGGAGGAGATTTCTCCCTATGGTCGAAATGACTTGCTAAAGTAGTTTTGTTTGCATCCTTTAGTCTTTATAGTGCCTAGCTTCATTAAGGCCTTTGAATCTATGAGCATTAGAGCGTGTGCTTGTCCTTCTTGAGAGGAGGTGCCCGTGGGGCAGTGGAGGGAATTTTGCAAGTTCCTCTATGCTGTCACCTCGAACAGCGAGAGAGGATTAAATAGATTTCTCCCTATGGTCGAAATGACTTGCTAAGGTAGTTTTGTTTGCACCCTTTATTCTTTAGAGTGCTTAGCTTCACTAAGACCTTTGAATGTATGAGCATTGGAGTGTGCTTGCCCTCCTTGGGAGGAGGTGCCCTAAGGGCGGAGGAGGAGATTTCTCCCTATGGTCGAAATGACTTGCTAAAGTAGTTTTGTTTGCATCCTTTAGTCTTTATAGTGCCTAGCTTCATTAAGGCCTTTGAATCTATGAGCATTAGAGCGTGTGCTTGTCCTTCTTGAGAGGAGGTGCCCGTGGGGCAGTGGAGGGAATTTTGCAAGTTCCTCTATGCTGTCACCTCGAACAGCGAGAGAGGATTAAATAGATTTCTCCCTATGGTCGAAATGACTTGCTAAGGTAGTTTTGGTTAGCAAGTTTTCAGGTGTTAATACTAAGAAGTTTATAAGGTTATTTATTAATCATATGCAATGCAGCTTTGTATACATATTCCCAAAACTCGTCTTTTTCTTTTTCGGGGAAAGTAGCTTTTTCCAGAGCTTTGTGCATATGTTTTAACCAATGAGTTGCCTCTTCTTTACCGATTTTCCATTGGAAATGTCTTCTTCTGAGCATTGGATGACCACGTTCGTCTGTGTAAGTCCTTCTACCGCCTAGTACTTGTATGAAGAAGAGCTTTAAACGATTTTTCGCAGGAATGAGGTCTTTTGGATAAAGCTTTCGAATCAGTGGGTCACCTTCAACACCACTGTAAAAATCATCTACCAATTGTAGTATGTTTTCCTCTCCAATTCTTTCGTAGAGTGTTTGCTGATTAGCCATTATATGAAAGTCATAAAGTTGAGTTTGGATACTTTTGCAATTTGTACCTCTGCCCTAAAGGGAGACAAAATTAATGAATCAATGCCCTTCAGGGAATTAAAGGGTAGCTGTTCTAAACTTTTGACTAAGGTATTAAATCTGGTTGAGAGCCTGGTCAAAATCGGAAATCAAGTCATGAGGATTTTCTATGCCTACCGAAACACGCACCAGACTCTCAGTAATACCATTTTTAATACGATCTGCCTCAGTCATATTCGAACTACTCATCGTGTAGGGGTGTGAAGCTAGAGTTTCGGTACTTCCAAGAGAAACGGCAAGCTTGACAAGTTCAAGGTTATTCAAAAAGCAAAAAGCTTCTTCTTCGCCTCCAATTACTTCAAAGGCCATCATAGCACCTGCAGATGTTTGTTGGTTTTTGTATATCTGATGTTGCGGATCACTTTCAGAAAGAAACCCTAAGTAGAAAACCTTTTGAACCTTGCTGTGAGATTTTAAGAACTCTGCCAGTTTCGAAGCATTATCTGCTTGTTTCTCCATTCTTAGTGTGACCGTTTCAAGACTTCTGGTCACAAGCCATGAAGTAAAAGGAGAGGCCATACAACCTAATGTGGTTCTTAGGTTCTTCACCTGTTGAATTAATTCTTCCTTTCCAGAGCATGCTCCAGCTATTACATCGCTATGTCCTCCAATATATTTGGTGGCAGAATATAGGTTCAGGTCAGCTCCGCAAGACAAAGGCTTTTGAAAAACTGGTCCCAGATAAGTGTTATCAACAGCAAGGACAGGGTGGATGTCATTGCTTTTTAGCTCTTCTTTCAAGTTGGCAAAGATGCTAATGTCTGTGAGTGCCAGTGTGGGATTAGCAGGAGTTTCCAGATAAATCATTTTGAGATTACTCCCCTTTGGGTGTTTGCGAATTAACTCCTTGATTTCTTCTTTTGATGCACTTTGCTCAAATTCAACCCACTCTACTCCATATTGATTTAAGGTACGTTTTATAAAGGTGTCCGTGCCCCCATATAAAGGAGAAGACATCAGGATTAAGTCTCCAGACTTACAGAAAGTCATAATGGTAGTTGAGATTGCTGCCATTCCACTTTCAAAAAATGCAGCATCACTTGCACCATCCAGTTGAGCCAAACGAAACTCTGCTGCTGTTAGGTTTGGGTGGTTTAGTCTTGAATAAATGAGGCTTTTGTTTCTTTCTTCAAGAGTCCCTGCTTCTTTGTAAGCATCAAAAAATGCTTTTCCTTCTTCCGCTGTATTAAACATGAAGGTAGACGTCTGGAAAATGGGGTTTTTCAGCGAGTTCAATACACCCATTGGGTCGTGTCCATCGGCCACAACCAGGCTTTCAGGACTGAATTTCTTTCGGTTATTTTTATTCATCTTTTATTGCCCTGACTTTCAACGAGGTGCCTTCCTGACTAATTACTTTGACATTTTCTCCCTGCTCAACGTATTCGCCTCGCGTATAGGCATCATAGATTTCATCATTAATCTCGATACGGCCACTCGGCCTTAAAATGGTGGTCGCAATACCAGTCTTGCCAACTAAATCTTCGCTATAGGAAGTGGCCACATAGCCATCATCTTTTTCTTGAGTGGTTACCAATGCTACTCGTTTGAACATATTGGACTTGGTAAGCCTGTAACCCAGTACAAAAAGAAGGACGATAGAACTCAAAATACCTACGCCTACTACAGTAGCTGCTGTAGTAATTTCTCCTGGGTCAACGAAGTCGAAATTGAAATTGTCATTGCCAAGCATCATAAAAATCAATGAGCCTACAATGCAGATAATTCCTGATATTCCAGCAACACCAAAGCCGGGGATAACAAAAACTTCCAGCGCAATCAGGGCAAAACCAACAAAGAAAACAGCGATTTCCCAATTGGCTGCTAAGCCATTGAGATAGTAAGGAACCAGATAGAGTATCAAAGCTATTCCTGCTGCTGCTAAAGGAAAGCCTACTCCCGGAGTTTGTAATTCAAAGAAAATACCTGCTGTAATAACGAGAATCAGCAAGCCACTTACGAAAGGATTCAGGAAAAACGAAATTACTTTTTCAGTTCCTGAGAGCTCATATTCTATGATTTCGTAGTTGTCTATTCCGTTTTTTGTCAGAATGTCTTGAATGCTATTTACTTCACCTTCACTATATCCATTTTTAATGGCTTCTGATGTTGTAAAAGTGATGATTTTTCCCTCCTCAGTAACGCCATCAATTTCAATCCGGTCATCTACCATTCCTTCGGCTATTAATGGGTCTCTGCCATTTTCTTCAGCTGTTGATCGCATGATCGACCTCATGTATGATTGATACTTATCTGGAGCTTGAGAGCCATCGGCTCCATTGACCACAGTTGCAGCACCAATGTTGGCACCAGGTACCATATAGATGCTATCACAAGCAATAGAAATTAGTGCACCAGCTGAAGCGGCATCGTTGTTAATGTATACCCAGACTGGTTTTTCATATTCAAGTATCCTTGTTCTAATGTCATTCGCATCATTTACCGCACCACCATAAGTGTCCATGTCAATGATTACAATATCAGCCCCTTCAGAGGTAGCTTGGTCAAGCGCCAGCTCCACATAACGATTCATTCTAGGGTCAATGTCATCTCTGATTTCCATTATAAAGACTCGTTGAATTGGATTTGATGTTCTATTGGCAAAGGCAATACATGCAAGCAACAGAATGCTACAGAAAACTATTGTCCTGACTATAATTTTTAATGCTTTGATCCCCACTTGAATAGCTTATTTTTGCTTCAAATTACAAATAAAGGACTTGTCAAAACAATTAGAACCGATTTTTTCGCACAGCTTTAAAGCTGATATTTGGGAGGTTCTCCCATCTGGAAACAGGTTGCTAATTACAGTGAGAGATCATGAAAATCTGAGCGTATCATTTTCGCTTTTTTCTCTGGATACAAATTCATTCCTATGGGAGGATATCAGTTTTGAAGAGAATTGGTGGATAAGTGTATACCATTTTGTTGATGATGTAATTGTTTTTCAAACTTATAATGATACTCAGGATATTGAATCAAGGTCGGTTTTTGGGTTTGATATTAATGATATGGAGGCTCTATGGTCTGTTGAAGATGTGAAGCTTCACCGACAGAATTCCTTTACATTAAAGCTTACTTCATTGGAAGATGTTAATGAGGTGACTTTAATAGATATTAGATCTGGAAGTGAGGTTTCTGAAAGAAAACTTCCGCCAAGTCTACCTGAGGTAAGAAATGAATTGTTTCCAGTGCATTACGAAGAAGGCAATCCTCACTTTGAAACATTATCCAAATTTCTCCGCTTAAAGGAGTATGCCTTACTTAATGGGAGTTGTGATTATCTGGAAACGGAAAAGGTTTTTGCGATAGCGGGAAATTCTAAGGAAGAAACAGGCTATAATCTGGATTTGTTCGTATTTAGTCAGGAAGGTGATTTACTCTTGCAAGAACGTTTAGATAAAGAAATGAAAGGCTTGGCAACTGGTACGTTTTTTATAGTGAACCAAGCACTTATATTTGTTAAGGGTAAGCAAAGCTTAGTTTTATACAGTATTTAAATGATGAGAAGATATATAGGGATTGTTATTCTAATATTTACGATTTCAGGTTTGAGTTTGGCACAAACTGATTCTTTGGGTATTGAAAAACAAGGGGATAAAGTTTTTGTGGTTCATAAGGTGAAATCTAAACAAACACTGTTTTCTCTTGCCAAGAGGTATAAAACAACTGTAACTGCTATCAATAATGCTAACCCGGCATTGGCTCGTGGACTTCAGGTTGGACAAACATTGAAAATCCCTTATGGTGGCACTCTCCCAAAACCTAATGAAGAAGCTACTAAAACAGTTGTCGAAAATAAGGTACACAAAGTTGAAGCAGGAGAAACACTTTTTGCTATCGCCAGAAAGTATAGTGTGAGTGTAACGGACTTAAAGCAATGGAATCAATTGAGTTCTAATTCATTATCCTTGGGGCAAGAGTTAAATGTTCAAATAAAGAAAGAAATTGCGACAGCAGAAGAGCTTGTTAATACTGCAACAAAACCTGAAGATGTGATAACTCAGGCAACGCAGCCGGATTCTGCATCACAAGTTGATACTACAGTAGACTCAGTAAGTACGGTAAATCCTGATGAGGTTGAAGAACCTGACCCCGTTACTTATGATGGCACTCCTTTTCAATCCTATAATGTTGAAGGTGTGGCAGAGGTTATTGAAGAAGAAGAACCTTCCAGTAAGTTTTTCGCTCTCCACAGAACTGCAAAGGTGGGAACAGTGATTAAAGTGAAGAACCTAATGAACGATCTCACAGTTTATGTAAGAGTTGTGGGAACCATTCCTGAAACTACTGGCAATGATAATGTGATCATAAAGCTGAATCAACGCGCCTATAAACACTTAAAGGCAATAGACAAACGCTTTAGAGTGCAGTTGAGTTACTTTCAATAAATGTCTGTAGACAAATCATCTGACCTTAAATGTTTTCTTGAAACTAAGGTAGAAGAATTCAACCAGCCAGGTTTTATTGAAAATGACCCTATCAGTATTCCTCACTCTTTTTCATTAAAACAGGATATAGAAATTACTGGGTTTTGGGCGGCAATTCTAGCCTGGGGGCAAAGGGTAACCATTATAAACAAGTGTAGAGAACTGTTTAATATGATGGGGAATGAGCCTTACAATTTCATTCTGAATCATAGCGAAAATGATCTGAAACCTCTTCTGAAGTTTAAGCATAGAACTTTTAATGATATAGATACCCTTTACTTCATTGAGTTTTTTAAACAGTTCTATCTAAAACATAACTCTTTTGAGGAGGCTTTTCTTATGGGGTTAGCCAAAGGTGATAGCAACGTTGAACAGTCTCTAATTGTATTTCATAACCTGTTCTTTAAATTACATGAAGCACCTCAAAGAACTCGTAAACACATTGCTACCCCAGCTAGAAATTCGGCTTGTAAACGGATTAACATGTTCTTGCGTTGGATGGTCCGTCAGGATAATAAAGGAGTTGATTTTGGAATCTGGAAGCAAATTAAACCTTCCCAACTCATTTGCCCATGCGATGTTCATGTGGATAGAGTTGCAAGAAAACTGGGACTAATTGAACGCAAACAGACGGATTGGAAAACGGCTGTTGAGTTAACCCAAAACCTAAAGCAATTTGATCCAAGTGATCCAGTCAAGTACGACTTCGCTTTGTTTGGTTTAGGGGTAGAGGAAAAGTTTTAAAAGAGAATTAGGAATTAGGAATGTTCTCGTGTAGAGGAAAAAAATAATGAAGAATTAATAATGAATAGTTGATAGTGAGGTCTGAAAAACGAACTTCCAATCACCAATCACCAATCACCAATCACCAATCACCAATCACCAATCACCAATCACCAATCACCAATCACCAATCACCAAATCAAATTATCCCCAATTAGCAGGGTCTTGCCTCCATTCTTCAAGTGAAGTTACATCTGACTCGTTGATGTACCCAAGTTCGGTAGCCTTCTCAAGCATCACCTGATAGTTACTTAAGCAGTGCAGCTTGATGTTGGCGTTCTTGAAGTTGTCGTCTGCCAAGGGAAATCCATAAGTGAAAATGGCTAGCATGCCCAAAACTTCAAAACCTGCACTCTGCAATGCGTCTGCTGCTTTTAAAGAGCTGCCTCCGGTTGAAACAAGGTCTTCAACCACAATCACTTTTTGACCTGGCGTTACTTTTCCCTCAATCAGATTTTCCATGCCATGTCCTTTAGGTTTAGAACGGACATAAATAAATGGAACACCTAATTCTTCGGCCAACAATGCTCCTTGAGGAATACCTGCCGTAGCAACACCCGCTACTGCTTCGAAATCCGAAAAGTATGTTTTTGAAGCTTCAGCAAGTTGTTGTTTAATAAAAGTTCTGGTTTCGGGAAAAGAAAGAGATAGCCTGTTGTCGCAATAGATCGGTGATTTCCAACCCGAACTCCATGTGAATGGGTTTTCTTTGTTCAGTTTTATGGCTTGAATCTGCAATAAATCAGATGCTACTTTTAGTGCAATTTCTTTATCAGTATTAACTTTTCCCATGCCGCGAATTTAAGATATTTTTTTTCTGAAAATGTCATGATCTTCATTCAGTTAGTTAGAGATTTTTTTTTGATATTGACAAAGAATTAATTCTCTCTATGAGGATATATATAAAGGATACCCCACTTAGAATCAAGAGACCCGAGCAGATAAAGGATAAAACCCTTTATGATGAAGTTGTTCAAGAAGAGGATCTCCTGATCAATGAAAAGAAGTTCAGAGGTAAGATGCTGATCTTCAATGCTGATAGGAACACTATTAAGACCATCTTGTTTATTCTGCATAATAAGAAAATCAAAGGCCTGGAGTCAGTTACTGTTGTTACTC
This sequence comes from uncultured Roseivirga sp., assembly GCA_947493005.1. Classification (GTDB taxonomy): domain Bacteria; phylum Bacteroidota; class Bacteroidia; order Cytophagales; family Cyclobacteriaceae; genus Roseivirga. Next base: position 836,237 of record CANLOY010000002.1, on the reverse strand, counting down.
CATACTACGATGAAGCCATAGAATATATAAAGAGCAAGTTTAAAATCATTAAAGCTGCAGGAGGAGTGGTTTATGACAAAGGAAAGGTTTTGATGATTCACCGCTTAGGTAAGTGGGATTTACCTAAGGGAAAGATTGAATCTGGAGAATCTTTCAGGGTTGGAGCACAAAGAGAAGTGGAAGAGGAGTGCAATATTGAAGTAGATGTTTTGGATAGAGTGTGTACCACCTGGCATACATACACCAAAGGTGAAAAGAGTATTCTTAAGAAAACCGTATGGTATCAGATGACTTGTCTGAACGATAGTAAAATGAAACCTCAGATTGAAGAAGGAATTGACGAAGTCATGTGGATGAACAAAAAAGAAGTTGAAGTGGCGCAATACAATGCCTATCGTTCAATTCAACACGTTTATAAAAAGTTTAAAAAGAAATTGCCAACTACAACTCATAGATCGTAGGGCAGATACTTCTGTACATCACCTCCATAACGATGTACTTCTCTGACTATTGAAGAGTTCACTGCAGCCAGTTCGGCAGATGTAATTAGAAATACTGTTTCTAGTTTTGGGTTTAAGTCCCGGTTTACTTGAGATATGCTATTCTCATACTCAAAATCTGTTGTATTCCGGAGCCCTCTTAGTATATAGAAGGCTTCATATTTGTCAGCAATCTGTGCTGTAAGCTCATTGTATACCAGAACAGAGACTTCTGGGGTGTCACTGAATGTTTGGTTGATTTTCTCTTCCATGTATTCAATGTCGAAATACCTGTTAGCTTTTTTGCTGTTATAACCAATAGCAACAATAATCTCATCAAAGAGTTTCAGCCCTCTTTTTACAATGTCTTCATGTCCCTTAGTGAATGGGTCGAAAGACCCGGGAAAAAGTGCTATTCTCTTCATAAGATAAATCTAGTGAATAAAATTACAGATTTGAAAGTACATCAAAATACTCATAAGACTCTAATTCATTGAATACCGGATGAATCATAACATCTGATGGACGCTGACCTAAGTCAATGCTCTTGAAGTATTTTTTAAGCGTGGGTAATTGAGCTTTTAATTGATGATTTGTGCCGTGAAGCAAAATTGGAATTGACTGTCCTGCATCACTGAACTGCTGTATTGTAAGTAATATTAGTTTGACCAGTTGTTGAGTGTTGGTAAACTTAAATTGATTGTAAATGGCTATGCGTCCCAGGTTGAAGCCAGCAATTAAAGCTTCTGAATGGTTTAATGACAGATACAAACTGCTTTGAGCCTTATCTCTCAGTTGTCCCTTTAAACCTTTAAGGTAGCCTATGCTTTGGTGGTTAAAATATAGAGATGTTTTAGGGTACTTATCCCTGAACCAACTTTTAACATCGATAGGGTACGCAAAGGCAATAGTCAGCCCAAGATTATCAAGTATCTTGAATCTGTACTCATCCAGATTGGGGTCTGTAGGTTCATTGAGTCGGATATACTCTTTGAGCAATGCCTTATCAAAAACTGGGTATGGAATGAGTGAAAACTGGCGATTTCTAAAGAAAACCTGAATCTCTTTCCAAAAACCTGCTGCTATTAGTATATGGTCGTCATAGATGACCTCAAGATTTTCAACTACACTTAAACCTGTGTTGAATGGACGGTTTTCGAGCATTAATAATTGCTTCTTCTGAATATCATAAATGCTCAATTGACATTGTTCAGAAGAAATAAAAAACGAAAGACGATACCGATCAATACGATCAATATCAAGCCTTTCGTCCTTTATAGATACTATTTGTTGCGTATGAGTTGACCTCACAGAACTCTACCAGTTACCAGCTGTGGTGATGTCTGTCCTTGAGCCAAACCTTAACGGCCTCCTCTTATCATTCTCAGAATCATCAGACCTACTTCTATCAAATGGATAAGTATCAACCACTTCTATGTAGTCAACATTAACCCCAGACCTAACTGAATCTTTAGCATAAAGAGAGAAGTATTTACCTGGAGCATGAGGCAATTCAGGTAATTTTTGAACATCAAAATCATCGGTAAACAAGGAATCTCTTACTGAAACAATTCCTATTGTATCATAAATGAACTCAGATCTTTCCTGTTGATAATCTAGTTGAATAATCTTTTCAGTCCTTTGGATAATATAGATTTTTCCTGAGTCTGCATAAGAGATGAGCTTCTCCCATGTGTCGGCATAATCACCATAAGTACTTTGGTAAGCTACCTGAGTATCGCGAATCAACTCAAGTCTTGCTTTAACCCTGTTTTCTACTCTTTCAATTTCTTTTGCTTCCTCAATAGTGTTATTGATTCCGTCATAAAGCATATAGCCAACAAATACGGCTATTAGTAAAAAAACTACGGTCAGTATTTTAGTTAGGTTCATTTTAAGGTTGGTTTTTGCTAAATTAACTAATTCTTTAGGTAATTCATAACTAATTGAAGCGCTAGTTTATGGATAATTAATGAAATTTGAAATAACCTTTTTGATTAATCAACACTTCTAGTGATTCAAAATGTTGGAAGATGTCATGTAAACTCTCTGGTTGATCTTTTTTTAACTCTTTCAGGTCACAAAAAGCTACATCTGTTATTATTTGATCATGATCTGAGACTTCGGGGTCATAGCCTGTTTTGAGTTCTCCTCCTATTCTTTTCACCAGAAAGAACAACTCAACACTATGCAGAGGAACTTCCATGTATTCATGTACAAATAGAAATCTCTCTATGGAGATTGATAGCCCAGTCTCTTCTTTGAATTCCCTTTTAAGTGCTGACATTGCATCCTCATTGTAATGCATTCCACCTCCCGGGGGAGCCCACAATACTCCTTTCTTGCCGAGAGTTCTATGACGTACCAGGAGAACTTTATCGAGCTCTATACAAATACCACAGACTCTGATACGAAGTTTTTTACCATAAGTGTCGGCTATTTTAGAATCTAAATTAGTCATGATTGGTGGTGCTGGGAGCTAGTAGATATATTTGTGGAAATTGGCATTATGGTAAAGATATTTAATCCTGAATTCAAGTCAAGGATTGAGAAGTTTCTGGAAAGGCAACACTTCATGAAGCTTGTGGGTTTTGATTTGAATGTAATAGAAGAGGGTAGAACTGAAGGCTGGCTAGACTTGAGAGAGGAACACAAGCAGCAGGTGGGGCTTGTTCATGGAGGGGTCACAGCCACTTTAGCAGATATTGTAGCTGGGTTTGCAGCCTTTACTGTGGTTAAAGAAGACCAACACGTAGTTACTGGCGAAATCAAGATTTCTTACTTTACACCTGGCAGAGGTCAAAAACTGCATGCCAAAGGCTGGGTTGTTAAGCAGGGAAAGAAAATGAATTTCTGTGAGGCTGAGGTTTGGGCTCTGGATGGAGAAAAAAAGACGCTTATAGCAAAGGCCACTACTACCATGGTGACTATCTTTCCAGAAGATAGAGCAAAGTCATAGTTTAGAGGCAATTGGCCAAACCATCAGAAATATTAGCAAGTAAATTTCCTTTTGAGCCCACCAAAGGGCAAAAACACTTGTTTCAGTTATTCAATAATTTCTTACTGGATGACAAAATAAACAAGCCTGTCTTAGTGCTCAGAGGATATGCGGGTACAGGAAAAACAACAGTGGTTGGCGCTATTGTAAAGACACTGCCTTTCTTCAATTACAAGTATGTACTAATGGCTCCTACTGGAAGGGCTGCTAAAGTGATGTCTGGATATACTAATCGGACAGCATTTACTATACATAAAAAGGTTTTTCATCAGACAGCTGAGCCCGGAGGAGGCCTAGTTTTTAAAAGACAGAATAACTATCATAAAAACACACTCTTTATAGTAGATGAAGCCTCAATGATTTCAAATCAGTCTGATTATGGTAAGAATGGGCTTCTGGCCGATTTGATTGATTATGTATTTTCGAAAGAGGGAAACAGGTTGCTCTTAATTGGGGATGTTGCTCAGTTGCCTCCTGTAGGGTCATTAGAAAGTCCCGCTTTGGAGGCCGACTTGCTCAGGCAATCTTTCGCTGTAGAGGTAAATGCACTTGAACTCACAGAGGTAATGCGCCAGGAAAAGGAGTCGGGCATCCTTTTTAATGCAACTAACCTTAGGAATCAATTACTTAACGAAGAAGCAGTAATCAAACTGGCTACTAACAGGTTTGACGATACTTATAAAATGACCGCTGAAAAACTGGAGGATGGTTTGAGGTATGCATACGACAAGTACGGAACTGAAAATGCTGTTATTATTTGCCGAAGTAATAAGAATGCAGTTCAGTATAACCAGTATATAAGAAGAGCCATTCAGTATAGAGAGGATGAACTGGAGGCTGGTGATATTCTGATGATTGTTAGAAATAACTATCACTTTTTGCCAGAGAACGCTCCTGCGGGGTTTCTGGCAAATGGAGACTTTGTAGAAGTATTGAAGATCATTCGCTTTCAGGAATATTATGGATTACGTTTTGCAGAATTGAGTGTTCAGTTACTAGACTATCCAGAACAAGAACCCTTTGAAGCAAAAGTTATTCTGAATACACTTTATTCTCCAGAAGCCTCTCTTAATGATAAGGACTATAAGAGGCTGTACGAGGAGGTTACTGAAGATTACGCAGACCTTCCTACTAAAGCTGAGAGGATAAAAGCTATTAAAAAAGACCCTTTCTTAAATGCGCTTCAGGTTAAGTTTGCCTATGCCCTTACTTGCCATAAATCTCAGGGTGGGCAGTGGGATGCTGTGTTTGTCGATCAAGGATATTTGACTGAAGAAATGGTCGATCAGGAGTATGTAAGGTGGCTTTATACGGCTGTTACCAGAGCCTCAAAAGAATTGTTTCTGGTAAACTTTCACCAGAGATTCTTTTAACCACTAAAGAGTCTTGGAAATACCCAGGGCCATGAAAATCCATCCAAGAATGAAAGCAAGCCCTCCAATAGGTGTAATTGCTCCAAGCCACTTAATGTTGGTAATGCTTAAAGTGTAGAGAGAACCACTAAAAATCACAATGCCAATAATAAAGCAGATGCTGGCATAGTTGAAGTGATTACTTTGCAAGTTGAGCATTAGAATACCAAGTAAGAGCAGCGCCAGTGTGTGATAAAACTGATATTTAACAGCGGTATCAAAAGTTTCTAATGTCCCATTAGCAGATAGTGTGTCTTTTAGTCCGTGCGCTCCAAAGGCGCTTATCCCAACCGAAATTGCACCTAAAATTCCAGCAATGATTAATACGGTTTTAGCAGTCATAGTTCTAGTTTTGTGTATAATTTCTGGGCCCAAAGATTGCGCTTCCAATCCTTACCATTGTACTTCCCGTTTTACAAGCAATTTCATAATCACTTGTCATGCCCATTGATAGTTCCTGCATAGAAACGTTTTCCAGAGATACCTCAGCATGGATTTTGTCAAATAGAGATTTCAGGCTCCGAAATTCATTTTCTATCTGTTGAATATTCTCCGTGTTTGTAGCCATACCCATCAATCCAACAACCTTTATATGCTGAAGCGCTTTCAACTCTTCGCTTTCAAGAAAGTTGAGTAACTCATCTTCAACGAAACCAAATTTGGTTTCCTCTTGTGCAATGTGTATTTGTAAAAGGCATGAAATCACCCGATTATTTTTTGCAGCTTGTTTATCTATTTCCTTCAACAATCTTGGACTATCAACGGCATGAATCAAGTGAACAAAAGGAGCGATGTACTTTACTTTGTTGCGCTGAAGGTGACCAATCATGTGCCATTGAATGTCTTTTGGTAGTGCTTCATGCTTGTTTGTAAGCTCCTGAACCTTGTTTTCCCCGAATGCACGTTGCCCTGCATCATAAGCCTGTAACAAATCTTCGATAGGTTTAGTCTTACTCACAGCAATCAGCTGTGCACTGTATTCAGTTAGAATTTTATTGTAGTAATTAATATTCTCTGAAATAGGCATAGGATTGAAATACGTTTGAGTTTAGATTTCTATTATCTTTGGTCAAATCAAGTGCGCCAAAGTTAGTGTATTTATGCTTTGGCACGTTGACATTTTTAGAGAAGAGAACGCAGGATGCCCATAATTGGATCAATTTTAAAAAAAGGCATAAAGCTTCGCGAGACGTTGGAGCAAGATTATACCTCACCTTACGATTTACAGAAGAAAGAACTTTCTAAACTGTTGATTAGCGCACGCAATACACAGTTTGGTAGAACTTATGATTTCTACAGCATTCTTGAAAAATTCAGAAGTTTCGGACATCACGATTTCTTTGAGAAATTCAAGGAGTTGGTACCAGTATCCGATTATGATAAAATGAATGATGACTGGTGGTACAAAATGCGAGAGGGCGAGGCGGATGTGAGCTGGCCGGGCAAGACAAAGTTCTTTGCATTGAGTTCAGGTACTTCTGGAGCCTCTTCTAAATATATTCCTGTTACAAAAGACATGATCCGACAAATCAGAAAGACAGGAACAAGACATATATATACTTTGTCCAAGTACGATTTACCGGATAAGTTTTTTCAGTCTGGTATGTTAATGCTTGGTGGTAGTACGGCACTCAATTTTTCGGGTAATTACTATTATGGTGACTTGAGTGGTATAACTACAGGTCAGTTGCCACTTTGGGTACAAGGCTTTTCAAGACCAACTCCAAAGATTAAAAAGCACAAAGACTGGGAAATTAAGCTTGAAGAAATTGTTGAGTCGGCCCCTAAGTGGAATATCGGAATGATTGTAGGGGTGCCTGCCTGGATGACAATTTTGATAGAGCGAATTATCGAACGCTATGGTGTAAAAGATATTCACGAAATCTGGCCCAACCTTGATTCTTTTGTTCATGGAGGAGTGGCATTCGACCCTTACAAAAAGAGCTTTGATAAGCTTCTGGGCAGACCAATTCATTACATTGAGACTTACCTGGCTTCTGAAGGGTTTATTGCCTTTCAAAATTCACCAGATAAAAGAGGAATGCGTTTAATGCTCAATGGAGGGATTTTCCATGAGTTTGTTCCTTTTAATGATAAAAACTTTGATGCTGACGGACAGATAGTCGAGAACCCTGAAACATTGATGATTGATCAGGTTGAAGAGGGGCAAGATTATGCGCTTTTGATTTCTACCTGCTCAGGTGCTTGGAGATACTTAATCGGAGATACTGTCAGGTTCATAGATAAGCATTGTTCAGAAATTATCATTACGGGCAGAACCAAGCATTTCCTTAGTTTGTGTGGAGAACACTTATCGGTTGATAATATGAATCAGGCTGTTGAATTAGCTTCCAAAGAGCTTAATATTGGCGTTAAAGAATTTACAGTAGCAGGTATTCCGGATGGCAAACTCTTTGCTCACCATTGGTACATTGGTACGGATGATCAAGTTGACAAGAATGTGTTGAAAGAAAAGATAGATACTACCCTAAAAGAACTCAATGATGACTATGAAGTCGAACGGCAGCATGCCTTGAAGAATGTTGAACTGGAAGTGCTACCAACTGAGGTTTTCTATGACTGGCTACGTTCACAAGGAAAAGAAGGAGGGCAGACAAAATTCCCAAGAGTTTTAAAGGGTGATAAACTGGAACATTGGTTGTCATTCATTGGCAAAACCGTCTGATAAGCAACTATGGATATCATCATAAACGGGGTGTTGTTTGGGTTGCTGTTATGTGTATTGATTGGGCCCGTATTCTTTGCACTGATTCAAAATGCCATTGAAAAGGGTTTTTTCTCTGGGTTTTTTATGGCGGTTGGTATTGCCCTTAGCGATAGTGTTTACATTGTGGTTACCTATCTGGGTATTTCACAGTTCGTAGAAAATCCATCTTTTAATATGTGGCTGGGCGGTATTGGAGGAACGATAATGCTTGTTTTCGGTATCTTCTATTTGTTAAAGCCAGTACCTCAAAAAGGATTAAAACAGTTACATGCTGAAGAAACAAAGTGGTTTCAACAAATAGTGAAGGGATTTGTATTGAACGGAATAAACCCTTTTGTGCTTATTTTCTGGATAGGAATTGTGAGTAAGATTTCAGTGGATTTTCAGTATTCGACAAACGAAGCAATCTCTTTCTTTGTAGTGTTGATTGCTACAGTATTCGGAGTAGATGTACTCAAATCTTATTTTGCTGTCAAACTTAGTCAGATTGTTACCCCACGTTTCATGAAAATAATGAATAGAGTAGTGGGAATAGCCCTTGTTATCTTTAGTTTAAAGCTTTTTAATTTCGTTCTTGAAGGCTTTGGTGTAGCTTTCTTTAAATAAAACTCGGCTTTAGTCTTCCAGAATATTGCTGATGAACGTGCTCTTAGATATCAGAAATAAGAGAAAAAAGACGATTCCCCAATTCAAGTAGATGGAATAAAAATCAGTAGTATTTTTGTATCTGGTTTCCTTAATCTCTGCCTTTTCGTATTCATCAATTAGTTTGAAAACATTAATGAGAGCCTGATTGTCAGAAACTCTATAAAACTGACCAGAACCAATTTTAGCAATTTCTCGGAGTGTAGTTTCATCCAGTGTGTTTTCAACATAATTAGGTCTGCCAAAGAAGTCTTTTCCAAAAGGAACTTTGCCTTCCTTGCCTATCCCAATAGTATAGATTTTAATATCATAAGCAGCGGCAAGTTCCGCAGCAGTTATCGGGTCTATGTTTCCAGCAGTATTATCTCCATCGGAAAGTAGAATCATCACCTTAGACGCTGCTTCAGACTCTCTCATTCTATTAGTGCCTACGGCTATGGCACTTCCAATAGCTGTTCCGCGGTTTTCGATTTTGTTGAAATCTATTTCTTCATCGATAAACTTGTATAAAAGCTCATAATCGGTGGTCAGAGGAGAAAGTGAATAAGCATCTCCAGAAAAAATCACTAACCCTATTCTGTCTTGATTTCTTCCGGCAATAAAGTTTCTTGCCGTTCTCTTAGCAGCTTCAAGCCTGTTAGGCTTAAAGTCTTCAATTTGCATTGATTCAGAGATGTCAATAACCAATGCAATATCAATACCTTCAGACCATTGCTCAACCTGTTCATTGGTTCTTTGAGGACGAGCTAAGGCGATCAATAAAAGAGCTAGAGAAAGCACCAATAGCGCATTTGGAATAAATCTTAGGTAACTAGTCCAGTGTTTCGAAATCTCTTTTTTGGGTAATGCTACAGGTAGCTTTTGTTTTATCTTACTCCCGATTAACCATTTTAAAATGAATAGAAGAAGCACCAGAGGGATGATGTACAATACAAAGAAAAACTCCCAGTCAAAAGACTTAAAGGCTGTAGGAGTAAACCACTCCAGTGAATACCATTTGTATAGCGCTTCGTCAAGCATTCCTGATTCCCTCCGTTATATGATTGTACCTGTCTTCTGAATAATCCTTCAAAAACTCAAAGTCGTTTTGTAACGCACTTACTTCCGCAGTACTATAAATGTTTCGATCAATGGATTTTAAGGTCTTTTCAAGAGATGCACTTTGTTGCACCTTTACAATTTCCTGAGTAGTGAGTTTGGTATATGGAAGTATTTCAAGCTTCTCCATGTAACTCTTCCAAAACTTCAGTACAGTTTCAATTCTGATTTTTGAAGCGTCAGAATTTAAATGTTCAATTTCGACATCAAATTGTTCCTGAAACTTAACCAACTGCTTGCGCATACGATGAAGTCTGATGCGCTTTCGAATTTCTTTTCCCCAAACTATTGCAACAATCAGCGTGATTATGCCTAGAAGAACCAAACCAATAATCCAGTACGGGTAGTTAAATTGTAGTGATATCGGTTGGTAAGCCGAAGTCTCTTCCATACTGACTGAGTCTGGCATTTGTGTAACCACCTGGTCAAGAATTATAGAGTCCATATCACTGTATAACTCGAGACTGTCGGTTCCTGTATTCAGGAAAATGGGCAAGCTTAATTTCTGAACTGTATCTATTTCGAAGGTAGCTAAGTAGTATACAGCACTATCAATACTGTTAATCGAATCAGATTGTGTGTCGAAGTACTCCTTCCGCATTAACTCAAATGGGAGAAAGTGAATACTGTCGGGGAAAATTATTGGTCTGTTCTTTCTGTCTTTATAGCTCAAAGAATAAGGGACAAGCTCGCCAATTTTCGCACTATCCTTAAGAAAATAACCTATAGGTTTGGTGTCTTGCGCTGAAGCGAAATCAACCAAAAAAGTAAGCAGTACAAGAAAACCTAAAAACCTCCTAATCACGTTTCATTGTTTTATTCCTGATCATAAAAAGTTTAATGAGCTGTGGGACATAGTTGTCTTTGGTATTTATTTCCAGATAGTTGATCTGGTGTTTTTTACAGAATCGCTCTAATTCTCCTTTGTTTACAGTATATGTCTTCTCCAGCTTATTCCTGAAATCTCTTGAAGAAGTATTTACCCAAACAGTTTTCCTACTTTCTTTATCGTAAACGGGTACAATCCCCAAATTAGGCATACGCGTTTCTCTATCATCCTTCAAGTGAATTACCACAAGATCATGCCGCCTGGCAATAAGTCTTAGATTTTGTTCATACCCCTCATCAATAAAGTCTGAGATAATAAGAATTACACTCTTCTTATGAATGATCTCAAGCGCTCTTTTTAGTCCTTCGCTAATGTCTGTTTTTGTAGACTTAGGTTTATGACTATAAAGCTCATGAATTATAGCATAGCCGTGCTTTACCCCTTTACCGGATTTGACATACTTTTCTTTTTGGTCTGAAAAAGTCAATAACCCTACGCGGTTCTGTTGTTTAACCGCAGCAAGTGTTAAAACCCCTGTGATTTCTTTTCCAACATCAACTTTTTGAGCACCCGGTGCCCCAATTTCCTGTGAAGCACTCACGTCAAGCAAGAAGAAAACTGTTTGTTCCTTTTCCTCCTTAAAGGTTTTTACAAAAGTACCGTGGCCTTTTGCAGAAACATTCCAGTCGATAGTTCGTGTATCATCTCCGTACTGATATTCGCGTACTCCGTCAAACTCTAAACCAGACCCTTTGAATATAGAATGAAAATCACCCTGCATCCTTGAATTAATGGCTTTTCTGATTTGTATTTCGTACTTCCGTAGTTTGGAAATAATGTGCTCCATAATAAAGAGTCAAAAATATGACTTATTTGAGTTCTGAAAAGACCTTGACTTCTTAATTTTGGTTAATTCTTAAGGTTTTCCTCCATCATATCCTTTACTTTTACGAGACGTAAGAATAGAAGGGAGTCGAAAATAACTTGGACGTACTGAGGTGAAAAAGGTTTTTTTATATGTGGTTGCTGTGGTGTTTTTCTCTTGTGGAGAAAATGAGCAGGTACCTGAAGATATTTTGAGCAAAGAAAAGATGGTTGATATGCTTATCGACCTGAGAATTGCTGAAGGAAAAGTGTCCACAATTACCCTAAGTAAAGATTCGTCCAGGGTAGTTTTTGCAGAACTTGAGAGGAGAATTTTTGAGGATCATAAAGTCGATTCTGCTACTTATGTTAAAAGTCATAATTACTACCTGTTACACCCTGAAGAGTACCTAAGCATTACCGATGCTGTGATTGATAGTCTTAAGGTGAGACAACAGAAGCTTACTACATCAAGAAGGCCAATCAACTAAATGCTATACCCTCGTAATCTTGAACAGAAGTTAGGTTTTGATAAAATCAGACTCAGCCTTGAGGCGTTTTGCGAAAGCAATCTGGGACAGAGGTTTGTGAAGAAAATAAAGTTCAGTACTGAGCAGAAAAGTATTGATAAGTGGCTTACCCAAACAAATGAATTTGTAACTATAATCGAAAGTGGAGATTTATTTCCTAACTCGAATTACATCGATATATCGCCTTACTTCAAAAAGGCAAGGGTTGAGAATTCTCACCTTTTAGAAGAAGAGTTTTTCGATATTATTCTCGCACTTAAAACATTGGGGAACTGCCTTGAGTTTTTCCGTGACAAAAGAGAAGACTATCCCAGTTTATCTGAATTAACCCACCCGGTTTTCTTTAATGAAGATTTACTCTGGTCGCTTGACAGAGTGTTTGATGAAAGAGGAAAACTCAAAGACAATGCTAGTGACCGATTATACGAAATAAGAAAAGGTATTGCTGCTGAAAAGCAGCGTTTGAGAAGTGCACTTGATCGCATTATCTCGCATGCCAAACGTCAGGGCTATACACCGGATGATTTGTCTATTACCATTAGGAATGGCCGTATGGTGATTCCAATGCTGGCAGAATACAAGAGAAGAATCAAAGGACTGGTACATGGTGAATCGGCAACTGGACAGACTATTTATCTCGAACCCACTGAAGTTTTTGAGATCAATAATGAGGTTCAGGAACTGGAGTATTCGGAACAGAGAGAAGTAGTTAGAATTCTGACCGAACTGACAGATCAGCTCAGACCAGAAATAGAGAGCCTTACTGGAATTATGCAGTTTTTAGGCCTGATAGATTTTATCAGGGCCAAAGCGAGGCTTGCCAGAGATATTGAAGCCTGTAAACCGCTTTGGTCTCAAAGTAAGAGTATCAACTGGCAAAAGGCTAGGCACCCCATTCTATTGCAAAACCATAGAGAACTGAATAAAGAAGTGGTTCCACTGAATATCCGGTTGAATCAGGAAGGTAGAATTTTACTCATTTCTGGACCAAATGCAGGCGGTAAAAGTGTTTGCCTCAAAACCGTTGGCTTACTCCAGTATATGTTCCAGTGTGGTTTGTTGGTGTCGGTTGAAGAGAGTTCGGAGTTTACGCTTTTCAAAGATTTGTTTATTGACATAGGAGACGAACAGTCTATCGAAAATGATTTGAGTACTTATAGTTCGCACCTGATTAACATGAAAAACCTTTTGGCCCATGTTAATAAAACAAGCTTACTCTTGATTGATGAGTTTGGTACAGGAACAGAACCTCAATATGGCGGTGCCATTGCTGAAGCTATTTTAACAGAGCTTAATGCTGCTAAAGGCATGGGAGTAATTACTACTCACTATGGTAACTTGAAAGACTATGCTGAAAAGACAGATGGTTTGGCTAATGGAGCCATGCGCTACGATTTAAAAAACCTTCGACCGCTATATGAGCTTGAAATTGGTAAACCAGGAAGCTCTTTTGCCTTAGAGATAGCTACAAAAATCGGGTTGCCTAAATCAACGATCAATCATGCCAAAAAGAAGGTGGGAGTAAAACAGGTTTCTTTTGACAGGATGCTGGGAGAGCTACAATCTCAAAAGCAGGAAGTCGATAATGCCGAACAACGATTAAAACAGAGAGAAGCTGATCTTGCTGAACTCACGAGCCAATACCAAGAGTTAAAAGCACACTTGGAAAGTCAGGAAAAGAAGATTGTAAATAAAGCCAAACGAGAAGCACAGCAAATTGTAAAAGAAGCCAACAAAGAAGTTGAAAAAGTAATCAGGGAGATCAAAGAACAAAAGGCCGCCAAAGAAGCGGTTAAGCAACAAAGAGATCGACTTGAAAGAGTAAAAGAGAAACACACCTTCAAAGAAGAAATAACCCCGTCAAAAACTAGTGAAGAGATTAAAGTAGGAGATTTTGTTCGGGTTATTGGTCAGGAAACCGTTGGGCAGATAGCAGCCATTAAAGGCAAAGATGCTGAACTGAAAATGGGAGCATTGACTTCTTTCGTGAAATTAAAAAGACTTGAAAAGGTTACCAGAAAAGCTTTTAAGCAACAAGGACAGGTGCAATCATACTCAGGATTTGATTATACATCAAAGAAAGCAGATTTTTCTGCCAAACTGGATATTCGAGGTCTACGTGCTGAAGAGGTAATTCCAGTTCTGGATCGATGGCTTGACGAAGCGATACTCTTAGATGCTAAAGAGCTACAAATCCTTCATGGTAAGGGAAACGGAGTACTTCGTCAGATTACCCGAAATCATTTAGGGACATTCAAAGAAGTTGGCTCTTTTAAAGATGAGCATGTTGATAGAGGAGGGGCGGGAATTACTGTGGTGAACTTGAAGTGAGTTTGGTAATTTCTGTTTTGAATAATTCCTTGAGTAGTCATTGTTTTTTTGGTGGTATTTTCTCTAAAACAACTTTTTATCGTAAGTGGAGCGTGTTTTCATTATTCTGTTTCAAAACCCCGATTCCTGCCTGAATCAATTGATGATGTGTGTTTATAACCATTTGTCATTCAAAATGTAATTACTTGAGTTAGTGGTTAGTCTACTTGTGATGTGTCCATGCTTTCTTTGTTTTTGATAAAAAACAAACACATTAAATATTATTTGATTATTTCTTTATAATTTTGTGTTTGTAAGTATTGGTAAATGCCAATATTTATAAGTTGCTGATTATGTGATTAATGGCTTTTCAATAGATCGGTATTAATCTAAAACAAATTGATATGCACATTAAATATTCTCCATTATGAAACGTTTTTCTTTCTTCTTTCTTTTTATGTAATGAGCTACTCTCAAACTCATACAGATCAGAATGGAATACATACCTCAGTTATTTCAAGTCTTTCGGCCAGCGGTACACAGGCAAGATCTTTTGAGATCGCGAATGTTTCATTGAACTCATTACATTGGAGTGGTTCTGGTAGTATGATTGTTGAGCTTTTTTGTAAATCTTTTCAGACGGGTTATGAAAAGTATCATGTGGAGATTGGCCATACTCAAGGCACTGGTTCAACTACTCCAGGACTCACACTGGTGGAGTCACGTGGTGTTGGGCACTACGCTAAGCTGCGAATTGGTAATTCAGTGGATATTGGTGCCGATCTGCATGATGCAAATACTAGACTCTTGAAGTTTTCGATCTATGTGGACGTTAGATACTATTCGAATTATACCGTAAAAATTACTCACATAAGAAACAAGGTTTCTTCATTGACAGATAGAGATCAAATTGTTATTAATGAAAACCCAACAGCTTCAAATATATCGGATTTTTCACCTGATGTTTTAGCGCATCAATTTTCAGGAGATGTAGGGATTGGTACAATTTCTCCAACCCAAAAATTGGATGTCAATGGTAGTATCAGTGTAGGCACAGGTAATTTTTATTCTGAAGCGAGCGCCTTTGTTTTTCGAACTGCTGGGGGCTCTTGGTCTCCTTTAAATACACGTGGTATCAATACAGGGGACTGGACTAATAATGCAGGGTATGGTGAGTTTATTACAGGATCCGATTATGATATGAAATTCAAGATTCAGGGAAATACACGTCTGTTTATTGATAAAACCGAAGGTAAAGTAGGTATTGGGACAACTTCACCCAGTGCCAAGCTGGATGTTACAGGTACGAGTCACTTTACTGGTAAAATGGTTGTCGAGGATGACATCGAATCTAAAAAGATAAAAGTCACAGCCACTCCCGGTTCTTTCCCTGACTACGTTTTCAAACCAGACTATAAATTGAGAACTCTTTCTGAGTTGGAATTATACATCAACAAAAACGGTCACTTACCTAATATTCCTAAAGCAGCAGAAGTAGAAGCCAATGGTCAGGACTTAGGTCTTATACAGCAGAAGCTTTTAGAGAAAATTGAGGAGTTGACACTTTATGCTATTGAAGCGGATAAAAAGAATGAAAAAGTTCTAACTGAAAACAAGCTGTTAAAGATCACTTTGGCTGAAGTGATGCAAAGAATAGAAAAACTTGAAAAACTTGCCTCAAATAATAGATAGGAAGTGTTTTTTTTGTAAGGGCAAAATTCAATTATCTAGTATTTAGAATCTTAGACGAATTTAATATGAGTCTATATTGAATATAAAGCTATATTAATTGAACCTTCCTTTATTGTTTAGGAAACTGAGCTCGTGAGAATATTTTTTAAAGAAAGAACTTTCTAGTGTAAAATTCTTTTTCTGAAGCCTTTCAATGGAGGTTGATCCGGCTTCTCATGCTATTCATTTGTTAAAATCTCTATTTTCCGATAAATAATTCTTTACCCAGACTTATTTTGAAGCTACACTTCTGCTAGCTGGCTGACACAATTGCAACCTCTTTGAAATTCATTGGCAGCCAAATCCAGCTACCCGTCTGTATATCATTATCGAAATCGAACAAGAGACTAGAGGTCATTAAATGACATGCGCAACTCGAGTCTTGATTGATTCAACAACAGATAATCATAACAGACAAAAAATGAATAAGAATATTTTAAAGAAAAGTGTTTTAGGAGGTTTATTGCTTTCAGCATTTATGCTCTCTTCATGCGATAATGAAGATGACAATGGTACAACACCAGAAAATCAAGAAGTTTCTGTAGTGTTAAATGAAATTAAGTATCAGGGAGGTGATTGGATTGAAATCTATAACAATGGAAATACTGCAGCTGACCTGAGTAACTATTGGTTATGCCTTGGACCAGGTAGATATCAACAATTAAGTGGTATTACTCCTCAATCAGGATCAATAAACAACTTATCTCCAGATGAGTATTTAGTGTTGCCTTATGAATTGCCTGATACTGAAGGCGGACTAGGTTTGTACTCATCAAATGAATTTACAAACTCTCAGGCAATTGTAGACTTTGTACAATGGGGAGCGGCAAGTAGTCCTAGAGAAAATGTAGCGGTTTCGGCTGGTCTGTGGACTGCCGGAGAGTATTTACCTACTGTCAGTAGTGAAGACAATTCAATCATATTTGATGGAGATGGCAATGGAGTGGCTAACTGGGCTGAGACTGCTCAACCTACCCCTGGAGCTGAGAATGAATTGATAGTACCAGAGCTATCACGTTCTGTAATTATCACAGAAGTACAATATGGAAATCAAGATTTGATTGAATTGTACAACGATGGGGAAGTTGCTGTTGATTTGAGCTCCTACTGGCTATGCCTTGGACCGGGTACTTACGTACAAATCGGAAATCTGACACCTGCTTATGGTAACATAGAGGTGGCTCCAGGAGAGTTCGTGGTATTGCCTTATGAAATGCCTGATGCTGAAGGTGGTTTGGGACTTTACTCAATGAACCAGTTTGCCAATGCAGATGCCATCATGGATTTTGTACAGTGGGGAGCAGGAAATAGTGCACGAGAAGATGTGGCCGTAGCTGCAGGAATCTGGACAGCAGGTGAGTATGTACCAACAGTAAGACTAAACAGTTACAGTATTGAATTGACTTCGGGAGAAGATGGTGATTCTGCTTCGGATTGGACGGAAGAAGTAAACCCTTCACTAGGAAGACCAAATAATAGTGAAGTTGAAACAACTACATTCAATGTAACGATCAGCAATGTAACTAACTACTTGAATGTACATACTTTCACTACACCAGTTGGCGCTTCAAACCCTGGCCCACTCGGAGTAAATGGAGCACAATATCAAATAGAATTCAAAGCAGTTCCCGGTACAAGATTTACTCCGGTTACGATGATGGGAAATAGCAACGACTGGTTTCTGGCTCCAACTGACCTTGCTGGAATAGACCTATTCCCTAATGGACAGGCTTTAAATGGAGTAGATATTGCTAATCAGTTGTCTCTATATGATTTAGGAACAGAAGCTGACAATATGCCTGCTAGCTTTCCTCCTGCTGGTACTGATGTAGGAGAAGCAGATTCGGATCCGACCGTAAGATTAGTTTCAGGAAGAGGGACAGGAGATGTGTATCTAACGGCTGTTTTAACATATGCTTCAGGGGCTCAGAATGAGGCGGGAACATTTACTTTAACAATCACAGCCATTAATGCTCCAGATGCCAACCAACCAGCAAGTCAGGATAATGGTTTTGTGGTTACACCGGGAATGGTTGTTCTACATGCTTTACCAGAACCACTTTTTACGCTAGGTGCAGAAGATCGTCAGGTAGGTTTAGAAAGAATTGCTGAAGATGGAATGCCGGGTCAATTGTATGAATGGTTTACAGAAACTGGTTCAAACGGTGCTCCTCTAAGACTCGCTTCAAGTTTGAGTGTTTTCTCCCCAGGTTTGATTTATGCTTTCAACACTGATAAGGACCCATGGTTTACACAAGGCGAAACTGCCAAAGCAGGTAGTGGCGTTGAAGAACTTGCTGAAGACGGAAACAATCAGGTGGCCGTTGAATACATTCAAGCTTTAGGTTTACCGGCAGTTGCAAGTGAGCAGACAGCCCCTGTAGGTCCAGGTGAGTACTTAAGCTTTAGTATCGAAGTACCGGAAGGACAGAATTATAAACTTGGAATAGGCACTATGCTGGTTCAGACAAATGACTGGTACATATCTTATAACAATAATGGTGTGGCATTATTTGATGGTAATGGAGTGCCTTTTAGCGGAACATCTGAGAGTAAGCAGACTTATTTATATGATGCTGGAACAGAGGATGATGAAGCAGTAGGGTTTGGTATATATCAAGCTCCAAGACAAGGAGGTCCAGATGAAGGTCCTGCTGACGCTAATACTCTAATCAGGAGGGTTGGTGAGCTGGAAGACGTTCAGTTTGGAAAAGGCTTAATTGTGAATGGCCCTGGTACTACTTATTTGAGAGATCCTAGAGGTGGATACAATGTGATAAGAGTAGATATACAGCCACAGTAGATATTATACTACTATTGGAAACAAAGAAGGCCTCAATTGAGGCCTTCTTTGTTTAAGTTCTTTTGTGGTTTACTGTTGCTCTCTAAGGTTTAGTACATAAAGACCATCAGTTCCGGCTGCTGCACCACCATTGGCAGTGAAGTTTACGGTTAGTACTACAGTAGGAGGGGTAGCGGTTGTATTTAAATTACTTACCGTAAAAACGTTTCCTGAATTGCCGTCAAAAATCAATTCGTTTATGTTATCACCATTAAAATCCCAGGTACCACTGGCGTTAAAAAGTGGATCGCCATCAGTGCTGGAATAGGTTTTACTGGTTGCGTTACCTCTTAGCGTAAAACTAAATGTTTCGAACCCATTAGCTGGTGCTCCGTCAAAGGTAATTGAAGTAGCCTCCCATGTGGTTCCATCTGTTCCTGTAAGGTCTAGAAGTCTTTGTTCTGCCGCGCTGAGTCCGGGATTGTCATCACCTCCTTTTTTACAAGATAGTGTAGCGAGTGAGATAACTGCGAGAAGAGTCAGTAGATAGTATTTTGTACGATTCATTGCTTTTATTTCAATTACCAATTATAGTTATAATATCTAACAATACACAGGGTAGATTTCAATCTTACTTATAATCCTCAATACTCAAAACCTTATCACAGAAATCATATTCCTGCTTTTGGTTAGAGCTAATCAGCAAGAGTTTTTTCCCAAGAAGCCTTTTTACGTTTTCTAAATACCATGCTATTCCTTTTTCATCCAGGTTAGTGGTTGGTTCATCGAGAAAACATATTTCACTTTTAGAAAAGAAACCTAAACCTAATTTGAGCCTTTGTTTCATGCCTGAAGAAAAGTTTTGGATCTGCTTGTTTCTATGCTCTTGCAGATAAACCTTC
This sequence comes from uncultured Roseivirga sp., assembly GCA_947493005.1. Classification (GTDB taxonomy): domain Bacteria; phylum Bacteroidota; class Bacteroidia; order Cytophagales; family Cyclobacteriaceae; genus Roseivirga. The sequence continues at coordinate 816,929 of CANLOY010000002.1, read as the reverse complement.
TCAACAAAGTCATTCAACGAATGCCCTTCTTGTAACGACTTAAATTTGAAATGAAACGCTAAAAATTCATCTAAAGTGAATTCCTCTATCAATTCCAGATAGGGGGTAATAATATCAAGGCTTTGATAAATCTGGTCTTCAGGTATTACTTGTTCACCTTTTTTGTAAGTAACATCACCCTCATTGGTTGGAATAAATCCAGCTACGGATTGCAGAAAAGTAGATTTTCCACTCCCGTTAGCGCCTGTTATGGCGTAAGAAAACTCTGAGGAAAATGTAGTGTTGAGGTGTCTGAAAATCCATTCTTTGTTGAATTTCTTGCCCAGATCCTTAACCTCTATTTCCATATTTACTTTGCAGTGTAGCCTTTCATTACCCCACGGTCAGAGCCTCTGAAGAAATTGATGATTTCATCACGTTCTTTAGTTGGAGCCATTTCTAACTCTACCAAATCAAGTGCTTTAGAATTGTTAAAACCTCTCAAGAATATATACCTGTATATTTCCTGTATTTCTGTGATCTTCTCGTTAGAGAAACCTCTTCTTCTTAGCCCAACGGAGTTAATGCCGGCATAACTCAATGGTTCACGTCCTGCTTTGGTGTACGGAGGAACATCTTTTCTAACCAATGAACCGCCTGAAACCATTGTATGTGCTCCAATGTTTACAAATTGGTGTACAGCTGCAGCACCACCAACAATAGCCCATTCTTCTATTGTTACATGACCTGCTAACTGAACCGCATTTACTAGAATACAGTTATCACCAACTACGCAGTCGTGCGCTACATGAGTATATGCCATAATCAGACAATTTTTTCCAATTACAGTTTTGTTCGTAGCTTCTGTACCTCTGTTAAGTGTAACACACTCTCTGATTACAGTGTTATCTCCAATTTCCAGAGTGGTGTCTTCACCACCAAACTTTAAGTCTTGTGGAATTGCCGAAATTACTGCTCCGGGAAAAATCTTTACATTTTTGCCAATTCTGGCACCTTCCATAATGGTTACATTAGAACCAATCCAGGTGCCTTCTTCGATGACAACATTTTTACTGATGGTAGCAAAGGGTTCAATTACCACATTTCGGGCAATCTTTGCTTCAGGGTGAATATATGCTAATGGTTGGTTCATGGGTTCTTAACAATTCTGGCGGTCATAGATGCTTCGCACACGAGTGTGTTTCCAACATAGGCTTGTCCTTTCATTTGAGCAATACCTCTTTTAATTGGAGCAGTTAGTTCACATTTGAATTTAATGGTATCTCCTGGGATAACCATCTTTCTAAACTTACAACGGTCAATTCCTAAGAAGTACGGAGTATAGTTTTCAGGATCGGGAACAGTATTCAATACCAAAATTCCACCTATCTGAGCCATAGCCTCTACCTGAAGTACACCCGGCATTACAGGGTTTCCCGGAAAGTGTCCTGTAAAGAAAGGCTCGTTCATGGTCACATTCTTAATGCCTGCAACCATACTATCATCTAAGTGAATGATTTTATCAATTAGAAGAAATGGGTAGCGATGCGGTAAGATTTGAGAAATCTGGTTGATATCCATTACCGGTTCCACATTAGGATCATAATATGGTGCAGATGATCTGGTATCTTGCATCGCTTTCTTTAGTTTTTTGGCAAAAGCAACGTTGGCGGCATGACCTGGGCGAGCAGCTAATATCTGAGCCTTAATAGGCCTTCCCACTAGCGCTAAATCACCGACTACATCGAGCAGTTTATGCCTTGCAGGTTCATTCTTATGTCTAAGGTCAACATTATTGAGAATACCCTCTTTTTTGACTTCAACTTTTGGTTTGTTAAAGAGGCCTGCTAAATAGTCTAGCTCTTCATCCTGAACAACCCGATCTACAACAACAATAGCATTATTTAAATCTCCACCCTTAATCAGATTGTTTTTATACAGCATTTCAAGTTCATGCAAAAAACAGAAAGTCCTACTAGAAGCAATGTCTTTCTTAAAGTCTGAAATATGTGTTAGCGAGGCGTGCTGGCTGCCCAGGACAGGAGAGTTGTAGTCCACCATCACCGTAACACGAAAGTCGTCAAGTGGTAAGGCCGCAATTTCAACATCACGATCCTGATCTCTATATATGATGCTCTCATTGATTTCAAGGAAGTTTCTCAGTGCGTTTTGCTCTTGTACACCAACTTTCTCGAGCGCTTCAATAAAAATCATAGAGCTACCATCCAATATTGGAGGTTCCGGACCATCAATCTGAATAAGTACATTATCTATTTCAAGTCCAACTAAAGCCGCTAAAGTATGTTCAACTGTGTTGATTCTGGCTCCGTTATGTTCTATGGTAGTCCCCCTGGAGAGGTCTACTACATAGTCTACATCTGCATCAACAATGGGTTGATCTGGTAGGTCTATTCTCTGGAACTTGATGCCATGATTCGGAGGAGCTGGTGTGAAGGTCATATTGGCCGTAACACCAGTGTGCAAACCTACCCCTGATACGGTTACCGGTTCCTTGATCGTATGTTGCTTGGTTTTCATCTATTTGTGCGAAAATTGCGCAAATTTAAACTTTTTTTTCCAGTTCCTTCACCCGTTGAATAAGGTTTGGAAGGTTTCTTAAAATAATACTAGCCTTTAAAAAATCACGGTGCTCCATGATAGGGCTTCCGAACCAGACCTTACCTTCTTCTGAGATGGTTTTTGGAACACCGGCTTGCGGGCCTATAATTGTTTTGTCTGCTAATTTTAAATGTCCAGTAATTCCTGCTTGTCCACCAATCTGACAATTTTCGCCAATCTTTGCACTTCCAGAAATTCCAGCCTGAGAAGCAATAGCTGTGTTTTTTCCAACTTCAACGTTATGAGCCAGTTGAACAAGGTTATCGATCTTGGCACCAGAACGAATTATAGTTGATCCCATTGTGGCACAATCAATAGTAGTGTTGGCCCCAACGTCTACATTATCTTCAATAATAACGTTACCCGTTTGTGGTATTGCTTTATAAGTGCCATCTTCTTGAGGAGCATACCCAAATCCATCACTCCCTACAATTACTCCAGCATGTAGAATGCAGTTTGCTCCAACCTTACAGTTGCCATAGATTTTAACACCGGCATGTATAATTGTATTGTCACCAATTTCAACATTATCCCCAATGTAGCTGTTTGGATATATTTTGACATTGTTCCCCACTTTGACATCTTCACCTAAATAGGAGAAGGCGCCCAGATAAACACTTTCTCCAATGTTTGAAGAGTCACTTTGGAAAGAAGGGTGCTCTATACCAACTTTTACTTTAGCTGTCATTTGCTGGTAAGCCTCCAATAGTTTTGCAAAACTAGAGTATGGGTCTTCTACCCTTATCAGAGTAGTAGTATATTCTTTTTCAGGTTGGAAGTCACTTTTTACAATAACTGCACTTGCTCTTGTAGTGTACAGGTGCGGGGTGTACTTGGGGTTTGCTAAAAAAGCAATGCTCCCATTAGTAGCCTCTTCTATTTTCTCAAGCCTGTTAACATTTGCTTTTCCATCACCATCAACGGTGCCTTCAATAAGCTGTGCTACTTGTTCAATTGATATTTCCATGTCTCGATTGTGGGATTACAAAGATATGTCTTTTGGCCAGCAACGATAATACTTGCGTACTATTTTGCTCATGGCTTTAATGTTGGGTAAATCAGCTGCTTCAACTACATCTCTGACTTTTCCCGATTTTGACAGTATCATTATTTTTTTATCATCAGAGAGGTAGGCGTTGTTGGTCAATTTTCCAGTAGAGTAAAAGTATTTGGCCTCTTTGGCAGTGATTCCATAGGTGTCGATGATTTTTGATTCCAACACCTGCTTTTCCTCTTTAGAAATTGGCTCCTGGCTAATTTTTATTTTAAACAATTGCCTGCCAATAAGCATTTGACACAATTTGGAAAGCACAGTGTCGCTATGTTTGCTCCAAACTTTTATAGCTCCCCATAAATCATAATCATCTAACTCTAAAAAAGCATGAAGGGCTTCAGATTCTTTTGAAAAATCCTCTTTCTTAAATTCCGTGGCAAGAAACAGTTTTAAAGAATCTGTAGCGAATAGCTCATTTCCTTTTTGGGTAAGTCTTTTGGCACGCTCAATAATGCTGATAAGCATCTTTTCCGAACTCACACTGGTTTTGTGGAGGTAAACCTGCCAATACATTAGTCTGCGAGCACTCAGAAAGTTTTCTATACTGTAAATTCCCTTTTCTTCAACTACCAACTCATTGTCTTTAACATTGAGCATTTTAATTATTCTTTCGGCACCGATAGTCCCTTCTGAGACACCTGTGAAAAAGCTATCTCTCTTCAGATAATCCAGCCTGTCTATATCTAGTTGGCTAGATACTAACTGATTCAAGAACTTCTTTTGATAGTTGCCGAGAAAAATATCCAGGCTCATGGTCAATTTCCCATTCATCTCATCGTTTAGCTGTGAGATAATCAATTGAGATAACCACTCGTGAGCAATATCTTTTAATAATGTGAATTCAAGAGCATGAGAAAAAGGGCCATGGCCAATGTCATGAAGAAGAATGGCAACAAGTGTAGCTTCAAACTCTTCATCTGTGATATGGACACCCTTTGTTCTTAGATTTTCCAGTGTTTCTGACATAAGGTGCATAGCACCAATAGCGTGGTGGAATCTGGTATGGTGGGCACCGGGATAAACCAACTCAGTAAGGCCCAGTTGCTTGATTCTTCGGAGCCTTTGAAAGTAGGGGTGATCAATGATATCGAAGATGAGCTCGCTATGGATAGTAATGAATCCATACACAGGATCATTGATTATCTTTTTTTTGTTCAAACTTTATCCTTTAAATGCCTTAAATTCGGGCTGCTTGCCAAATTTTATCGATGCAAAGATATAACATTTTATGGGCCGATGATGAGATAGATCTCCTGAAACCCCACATCCTTTTTTTAAATGATCGAGGCTATGACATTACTCCTGTTACCAGTGGCGCAGATGCTATAGATGCTGTAGAAAACAAACACTATGATGCGGTTTTCCTTGATGAGAATATGCCGGGAATGACCGGACTTGAAACGCTCAGCTATATAAAGAACAGACGCCCCTCTTTGCCTGTAGTAATGATTACTAAAAGCGAGGAGGAACAAATAATGGAAGAAGCGATAGGCTCTAAGATTGCAGATTATCTTATTAAGCCGCTGAATCCCAACCAAATTCTGATTTCAATAAAAAGAATTTTGGATAATAAGAGGTTGGTGAGTGAAAGAACCAACATGCAGTACCAGCAGGATTTCAGAGCCATTAGCATGGAAATGAATGACAATATTGATCATCGTGAGTGGGTTGAGATTTATAAGAAGCTTGTTTTCTGGGAACTGGAGATCGATAAGACTGAGAATAAAAGCATGCATGAGGTACTGGAGATGCAAAAAGTGGAGGCCAATTCCAACTTTGCCAGGTTTATCGAAGACGAGTATGAAAGTTGGTTAAGTAACCCCAATGCTGACAGACCTCTTTTATCTCACCAGCTAATGAAGAAGAAGGTTTTTCCGTTGCTAAATGATGAGCCATTTTTCTTTATCGTTATTGATAACCTTCGCTTTGATCAGTGGAAAATTATTGAAGAAGATATTGCTCCTTATTTTAATATTGAGGAAGAAGATGCCTACTACTCCATTCTGCCAACTACAACGGCATACGCTAGAAACGCTCTGTTTTCAGGGGAACTCCCTTTGGAGATGTCGAAAAAACATCCTGATCTATGGGTAGGTGATGATGATAGTGAGGAGGGCAAAAACAATAATGAAAAGGAGTTTTTAAAGCGACAATTACAAAAGAACAATATTAACTCACGTTTCAGTTACCATAAAATCATTCATTCAAATCAGGGTAAACAATTGAATGACAATTTCAATAATCTACTTCAGAACCAACTGAACGTAATTGTCTACAACTTTGTAGATATGCTCTCGCATGCCAGAACAGACATTCGAATGATAAAGGAACTGGCTGCCGATGAATCTGCATACAGGTCTTTAACAAGGTCGTGGTTCCAACATTCTCCACTGTTTGATTTATTAAGAATGATAAGCGACAAAGGGTTAAGAGTAATGATTACTACTGATCATGGTACATACAGGGTGAAGAAGCCTTTCAAGATTGCAGGAGATAGAAATGTAAATACAAACCTAAGGTATAAGCAAGGCAAAAACCTGGGGTATAAGGGTGATAATGGGATTTATGAAGTACGTAATCCTGAAAAATTGCACCTACCAAAACCTAACGTTTCTACTTCTTATGTTTTTGCTACAGAAGACACATTCTTTGCTTACCCTAACAACTATAACCATTATGTGAAGTATTACAGAGATACTTTTCAACATGGCGGAGTGTCTATGGAGGAGATGATTATTCCAATTATTTCGCTAAATTCGAAAAGGGCCTAAAGCAGATGGAAATGTTGGTCAAAGCTAATTCATTAGCCGATTTACCTAAGGTGGCAGCGTCTATTATAGATTTTGCTGGAGATAAAAAAATCTGGGTTTTAATCGGAGAAATGGGAGCAGGGAAGACCACCTTGTCAAAGGCATTAGGTGAAGCATTAGGTGTTGTAGATATAGTGCAGAGTCCTACATTCTCAATTGTGAATGAGTACGTAACGAATAAGGACGAAACAGTTTATCATTTTGATTTTTATAGACTTGAATCACCGGAAGAGGCATTGGCCATCGGTGTGGAAGATTATTTTTATTCTGGCAACTTGTGCTTGTTGGAGTGGCCTCAGAAAATAGGAGGACTATTACCTGATCGGTTTTTAAAAGTATCGATCGAAAACATGGGTGGGGAGGAAAGAAATTACAAACTGAGTAAACATGGCTGAAACTGGTAAATCAGGATTTGCAGAACTAGCGAAAGAGGGAAGTCTTTATCCCGAAGAGAAATTACTGAAGGTAAAGTCGAATAATAAATCGCTTCAAATTTCTATTCCTAAAGAAGTTTCACTTCAAGAGAACAGGGTAAGTCTTACCCCGGCTGCCGTTGGTATTCTTGTGGCCAATGGTCATCAGGTACAAGTAGAACAAGGTTCAGGGAAACAGGCTTTTTTTCAGGATACTGAATACTCAGAAAATGGCGCTCAGATTGTTTACTCTAAAAAAGAGGCTTTTGAGGCAGACGTAATTGTAAAGGTTGAGCCTCCTACCAAAGAAGAGCTTGAGTTGATGAAACCAGGAACTACCGTTTTTTCGGCTATTCAAATAGGAAATGCATCTCCCGACTACTTTGAGGCAATTAATAAAAAGAAAATTACAGCTTTAGGTTTTGAGCTTTTGCAAGATAAAGCGCAAGGCTTACCAATAGTCAATGCAATGAGTGAATTGGCTGGTAGTTTAGTAATCCCAATTGCTGCTGAATACCTAAGTAGTATTGGAGGAGGCCGAGGGATAATTCTTGGCGGAATAACTGGTGTGCCCCCAACAAGGGTTGTGATTCTTGGTGCAGGTACAGTAGCCGAGTATGCTGCAAGAGCTGCTTTAGGTTTCGGAGCAGAAGTACGGATTTTTGACAATGAAATCTATAAGCTAAGGAGAATTAAGCATAAATTGGGTAATCAGGTATTTACGTCTGCCATAGATACTGCGACATTAAGCCAGTCTTTGTTATCTGCAGATGTAGTGATTGGAGCACTCAGGGCTGAAAAAGGACATGCCAGATGTATTGTAACAGAAGAAATGGTTTCAGCAATGAAATCTGGAGCGGTTATCTTGGATGTATCTATAGATCAAGGAGGGTGCATAGAAACCTCTGAAATTACTTCACATGACCTACCTACATTTACAAAGTATGATGTCATACACTACTGTGTGCCTAATATAGCTTCAAGAGCTGCCAGAACGGCCACCACTGCTTTAAGTAATATATTGACTCCCATCTTGTTGAAAATAGCAGACAATGGAGGAATCAATGAAATGATTTTTCAATACTCCTGGTTTAGCAAAGGAGTTTATGGTTATAAAGGTTGTACTACTAATCTGGAGATCGCAAAGCGATTTAACCTACCTTTCAAAGACTTAAGTTTGTTGACCGCTGCAAGGTTTTGATCAGGTTTCCAGTTAAGTGTGTAACTTCAGTTTTTTTGTTAACCACCCAATACTTAACCCTTGAAAAAGGATTGAGAAAACAACAATTGTATAGGTTATCAGAATCACTAAATCTCTGAATTCAGATGAGGGGAGTGATAATGCCAGGGCAATGGAAATACCACCTCTCAAACCTCCCCATGTGAGCATTGCAACAGTTTTACTTTTTTGAATACTATCCCTTTTCATCAGGCCGATTGGTGCAGCAACAGATATGAACCTTGCAATAAGGACTATCGGAATTAAAATAAGGCCTGATAGTATGTAATTGATATTTTCAGGAAGGGCAATGATCTCCAATCCAATTAACACGAAAAGTACAGCATTCAGAATTTCATCTAACATTTCCCAGAACTCGGAAACCTGATTTGAGGATTCGCTGGCATCTTTTACAGCTATTAGTTTATTACCAATCACTAATCCTGCAACAACCATGGCTAACGGCCCTGAAACATGTAAAATTGAGGAAAGCCCATATCCACCCGTTGTAATGGCTATCGTGATTAATACTTCTATTCTTGGCGCATCCTCAATGCTTTTTAGAATAAAATACCCTACATAGCCCAGAACAGCGCCAAAAGCGATTCCTCCTAAGGCCTCTTCAGCTAAAAGCTGAAGTGTTTCCCCGATTTCAAAGTTGGCGAATCCGTTTTCATGGACCATTAAAATGCTTAGAAAAACAACAACTCCAACACCATCATTGAAAAGTGATTCTCCAGAGATTTTAGTTTCAAGACTTTTAGGGGCATTTGAAGACTTGAGAATTGCTAATACAGCAATTGGGTCAGTAGGAGAAATCAATGCCCCAAATAGCAGGCAATAGGTCAATGGCACACTAAAACCAACAAGGTCTAGAATCCATTGACTTAAGAAACCAACGAGAAAAGTGGAGATTAAGACACTGACTGTTGCAAATGTTAGGACAGAGGTACGTTCTTTTCTAAGTGATTTGGCATTGACATGAAGTGCTCCCGCAAAAAGTAGAAAGCTCAGCATAATGTCCATCAGGAGAAGCCTGAAGTCAAGCGTGGTGACAACCTCACAGGTTTGAGTAAGTACATCTTTGTTAAGCTTGCCAATAATCACAAGAACACCAGCAAAAATGAGTGAAAGTATCATTAGTCCTATAGTCATAGGTAGTTTAAAGAACTTGTGGTTGACGTAACTGAACAAAGCAGCTATACCTATGATGATAGTAAATGATTGAAAAAGAGAGGTTTCCATTCTCTTAATTTAACAATTGATGCGCTAATGATTGAAATGCTTTTGCCTCCAAGTGTCTGGTAGAGTATATAACGGAAAAGAAAGTATGGTAAAGAGGTACCATCAATTAGAGGAAGCTGTGCGTTTCCTCCAGTGATTAGGAGTTACTCCAGTCCACCTTTTAAACGATCTTATAAAACCACTGGCATCAGTATAATTCAATAAATAGGCTATCTGATTTACTGTCAAATCGTTTTGCTTCAAGTAAGAGAAGGCAAATTCTTTTCGTAGCGTGTCAATTATTTCCTTGAAGTATGCTCCCTCATTGGCCAACTTTCGCTGTAATGTTCTTACACTAATGTTTAAATGACTGGCAACTTGTTCTATTGTTGGGAATTCAGGCTTTATCATGGATGTTACTGACGCTTTTACCTGATCTGAGAAACTTTTCTTAGCCCTAATTTCTTCCAGACGCTTTTCAGCATGAGCTACCAATATTCTCAAGAGCCTATAATCACTCGTGACGATAGACTCTTCAATATGCTCTTTCTTAAAGAATATGGCTATTTCATTCTTTCCAAAAAGCACTGGGCATTGCAATAACCGCTCGTACTCAGAAGTAGAAACAGGTGGATCAAACGGAAGATGTATCTTGACCGGAAAGTGCAGTTTCCTGGTCAGCTCATGATATTCACGAATGGTAAAAACCAATGTACCATCAACCGTTTGTCTTACTGATTCTTTTGATTGATTGAACCACAGAGTTTCTGGTACCATAGTAAGCTTGTAAAAATCATCATGTTCTACAAGTTGCATAGGGAGTGAACTACAAGCCAGTTGAGCAAAGTCGCATGCATACTCTAATGCCTGTTTGATAGTATTGCTTGTTTGTGTGATTTGTGCCACCAAACCTGCTGCCGAAAGGTTTAGAGATTCTCCCAGATGTAATCCAAAGAAAGGGTCTCCTGTTTGTTGAACAATGCTTTGAACAATGCTATTATATACTTCAGAGTCTAGCTGACATTCTTCTGTACATAGAGCTTCAGGTGTTAGACCTGTAATTGAAACAAGCTCCTTTATGTTTGCACCTTTGCTGGTAGCAAAATGAATCATATTCAATACAAACCGTCCATTAAATGCCATGCTCTCAAGTTAGTTTGTTTGGCACGAAATGACAATTTATTGACATTGATTGCTCACTTAATCGTTCAGGTTTTATCGTGATTTGGAATAGTTCAAATTCTGAATTATGAAAAAAATCGAAACAGAAATTCTTATAGAAAGTAGCATTACAAGTGTGTGGAATGTTCTTATGGACTTTGATTCATACCAATACTGGAACCCGTTTATTAAATCCATTGTGGGGAAAGCCAAGCGGGGAGAAACCCTGAATGTTACTATTCAGACAGAGAAGAAAAAACAAATGAATTTTAAGCCGAAGGTACTTCGAGCCGAGTACTGCCAAGAGTTTAGATGGAAAGGGAACCTTTTTGTGAATGGGCTCTTCGATGGGGAACATTACTTTGTTTTAGAAAAAAAGGCGGGAAGTCTAACTCGATTATTCCATGGAGAAATTTTCTCGGGATTAATGTTAACTCCAGTATTCAAGATGATTTCAAAAGATACCGAATTGGGTTTTACAAAGATGAATCAAGCTTTAAAGGAACGCTGCGAAGAAAGAGTGGAGGAGGTGGTTTATGATTTCTAATGAAATGAAACTCAAAAGAGTGATGAAGATGAATGCTGTCTTCTCTATAATCAGTGGTGTGCTTTTAATTTCGAGTAATCGGCTAGCGGTTGTGATGGAGGCCAATCGTACCAGCCTGATTGTGGTTGGAGTTGGACTTTTGTTTTTCGCTGCTACGGTATGGCTAGCCGCTGTAAGAAAAACAATAAAAAAAGCTGAAGTGATCGGCATTGTTATACAGGATTGGGTGTGGGTCGCAGCCAGCACAGTTGTAGTGTTGACTCAAGCATTGGCTATGAGCCCACTGGCTTATACTTTTATTGTTATAGTGGCTGTTATTGTTTCAATTTTTGCCACCCTTCAGAAAACTTATTTGAGCAAAACATTAAAAGATGGGCATTGAGTAAGTTTTGAGTTAAGGTGTTTTTGACAGCCAACCTGACAATGTGATTTTGCTTCTTAATTATAGATAAGCTTGAGATTTCTTTTTTGACTGTGACATCCATTCTATTTTTGAAACAATGCCAGACTTAAAGAGAGCACTTTTTGATCGTTGTTTGCAACAGGTTAATGATAGAATAACATGGTTGAACCAGGAGTTAGAAGCTTTAAAGCGTTCTGCTGAAAGTGATACCAAAAGCTCTATGGGAGATAAGTATGAGACTGGCAGGGAAATGATTAACCTGGAAAAGGGCAAGATTGCAGAACAACTGGCTGATAGTCTTAAAATGAAACAGGTGTTAGATGGTCTCGATCTTAACCGAAGGTTTAATAAGTGCGAACTTGGAAGTTTGATAAGAACGAAAACGACCTCTTATTTTCTTGCTATATCTATAGGGAAAGTCTCAGTTGGCAAGGAAGATTTCTTTGTGATTTCTCCTATATCTCCAATTGGCCAAGAGCTTTTAGGAAAGCAAGTGGGAGAGTCTATTACTTTTGCTGGAAAATCAATCGAAATAATGTCTATTGATTAGTCAAGACTAGAGTTCTTCGAAGGGCTCGTCATCTTCTTGTTCTTCTCTTACCTCAACCTTGTAAGTTGTCTCATCCATAAACTTGGCCTCTTGCTTGATGCTATTAGCAATACCAATCATCCAGGCCATAATGACAATACGTATTGACCGAAGCAGGAAAATAAAAAAACGTTTAACTCTGGATTTTGGCATATTGCTCCTAAAGCAATAGCCATTCCATTGAATATGTGACTCTATTTTTCTGCCACTTTGCCTTCAAACAATAGCCAACTGTCTGGATCCAGTACTATTTTGGCAGGTTTGCTGTTGATTTCAGGAGTCCAGCTTTGATTTTTTCTGTCGACCAAAATGGTTCTTCTTTCAGTAGATCCATCTGCATAAACCAAATCTACGTCCAGGTTGAAAACAAATTGCTCAGTTTGCTTTTGAGAAATACTCATGTCGAGTTTTCCTCTTTTAAAAGACCATTTGATATCAAGATCCGGCTGTCCGGCCTGATAAATCCATTGTTGAAAAAACGACTTAAGATCCTTCCCTGATACCTTTTCAAACTCTTTTCGCAAATCATCTGTCAACGCATTGGAAAGCTTGTGCCTGTTGTAGTAGTTTTTGATTGCCTGCCAGAAAAACTCATCTCCAACCTCTCTTCTAAGCATATGCAAAACCCATCCACCTTTTTGATAAGAGTTGGCATTAAGTAATTGCATGTAGTCTTCTATGGTAGTGTTTACTACTGGCACCCTTTGCTGTTTACTGAAGCTAATCACCTGTGATCGTTGTTGGTTTACCATTTCAACAAGTCGGTCTCGGCCATACTTTTGTTCCATATACAGATTGGTGAAGTAAGTGGCAAAACCTTCGCTAAGCCAAACGTGGTGCCAGTTGGCCTCTGAGGCCGAATTACCAAACCACTGATGGGCAATTTCATGGGCAATAAGACCTTCTGCTGTTCGGTTCCCATTAATTGAGTTTTCTGAGTAAAAGATATTACCTGCATTCTCCATTCCTCCAAATTGTGTTTTGGATTGAACATTGGCAAGCTTAGCATATGGATAAGGTCCAACATGGTTAACAAACCAGTCTGTAATTGGTGCTGCCAATGCATAGTCATAAAACCCTTTTTCGCGATCTTGAGGATAAACCCAGCTGGAGATCGGAGCTCCATAAACTTCATCCACTATTTGGATGGCAAATCTGGCTGCACCTATTACCATTACTTTGGTGGGAATAACCACATCAGTTTTCCAATAAGTAAGTGTAAGTTGATCGTCAATATTTGTTCTTTCAACTAGTCGCCCATTCCCAATTACCTGATAATGTGCAGGAGCGGTAACAACCCATTCTACAGTGGCTTTGTCTGAGGGGTGATCAACAGTAGGTAACCAATGTCTTGCTCTATTGGGCCAGTTGTCTCCAAAAAAAGTACGATCTCCGTATTTGTTTTTCGCAATGATTAACCCTGTTTGTGGGATGCCTTCATAGGCAATAAGAAATGATTTTGTTTCACCAGCCTTACCATCATAGTTCAATGTTAACTGATCTTTTTCATGAGTGAATGAAACGCCCTTGTTCTCAGACATTACCACCATGGTCTTCATGCCTTTTCCATCTTTCTGGCTAATCAGGTCTAGTGAAAAATCAGTGATGTCTTTATTAAACTTTATAGTCACAGTTGCAATGCCATTGATTTGATCATTCTGGTCATTGAGTTGTAATTCGAAACGATAATGCTGAACATCGATTTTGGCTAACCGATCATGATGTTTTTGTGATAGTAGTGAGTTGCTGGTTAGCAAAATCAATAATACTAGGAATGAGTTTCTCATGTAGATCAATTTTCAGAAAGCTAAAAAATACACAGATGGTTTAAAAGAAAGTGTATATAAATGGATGTACTAATAACCTAAGTATGAGGTTTTTTACTTGTTTTTTGTAGGTAACCTGTTAATGTGGAAGATGTTCAGTTGGTCTGAGTTTGCTTCAATAATATCAGGTTTTCGGTCACCGTTAAGATCCGCAGTCAATATATCATAAGTGTTATGGTTATCACCTCCAATATTGATCTTCTTCCAGTTTCGTCCTTTGCCTTCGTTTATGAAAACAGAGTTTGTACCTCTTGTATTGGCTACAACAATGTCCATATCTCCGTCTAAATCCAAGTCACTGGTGGTTACTGAATATGATAAGCTTTTACTGCTGTCATAAGTTATACTTCTGGCAAAGCTTAACTTACTGTCTCCGAAGTAAACTACATTCGGTTGATTGATGTTTGCTGTAATAATATCCAGAAAGCCATCATTGTCAATATCAGCAATCGCTACTGCCCGGGTTTCATCGGTTCCTGTTCCGAAAGGTATTTTAGCTGAGAAATTCAAATTACCAGCATTCATATAAACCATATTTTGTTGTCCATCGCGGTTGGCTAAAATAAGGTCAAGGTCCCTGTCTCCATCAATATCTGCTACTTCTACATCTATGGTGGAATCATCTTTTGACCCAAAACCTATGGATTCACTGAAAATACCTTTGCCATTGTTCAGACAGATCTCGTTTTCTTCACCTCTATTGGTAATTAGAATGTCAATGTCGTTGTCTTGATCGAGGTCTGCCAGTGTGATGTTTCGGGTGTTAGAATATTTTCTGCCGAATGATTCCCCTCTTGTGAAGTTACCATGGCCGTCATTGAAATAGAGCATATTAGGGGCTTTATCATTTCCAACTGCGACATCAAGGTCACCATCACCATCAAGGTCAGCAAGTTCGGTAGCATAACTGGTTTCACTAGTGATGTCCAGGGGCTGCGAAACAGTGAACCTACCTTGTCCATTGTTAAAGAAAACCTCGTTTTGTAATGGCCAATGCCTTCCATTGGCAACAACAGCATCCAAGTCACCATCGCCATCTATATCTCCAATGCTTATTGAGGCAGTTCGATCTTTTTTTGTTCCAAAAATAAACCTGTCACTGCTGCGAAAAGGATTTTCCTGGCAATGAGCAGCAGTGAAAATTAGAAGTGTCAAGAAGGTTAAGAGATGTTTCATGGGATTGACCTTGATTGCTGATGTGTTGTTTAAGTTACGAAAGGCATATGAATTTTAGGAGTATTGAAATTTCCCTGAGTTTTAATACCTTGTTTTTATGGGAACTGCGACCATATTGGTTTTGGTAGGTGTTTTATACATCACGGTCAGTTTTGTGATCTACTTTGCTCAGGAAAGGTTCCTCTTTAAACCTGAAAAACTACCTAAGGATTTTGAGTTCAAGTATCCCAACCTGAACTTTCAGGAGTATAATCTGGAAAAAGAACCTGGAGTTAATATTAATGCAGTTCACTTTCATATTGAAGACCCGAAGGGTGTAGTGATTTACCTCAAGGGGAACTCAAAGTCAATTAAGGGATGGGGGAAGTTTGCCATTGATTTTACCCGAATGGGTTACGATGTGGTGATGGTAGATTACAGAGGCTTTGGTAAGAGTACTGGTAAAAGAACGGAAGATAGCATTAAGGATGACTTGCAATATGTCTATGACAGGATTAAAGAACAGGTGCCAGAAAAGTATGTCATTTTATACGGTCGTTCTTTAGGGTCTGGGTTTGCTGCAAAGCTCGCATCCAGTAACAACCCAAGAATGCTGGTGCTGGAATCTCCGTATTATAGTTTGGCTAAAGTGACCAAACGGTATATACCTTTTATGCCGGTTTCGTTGATTCTTAGGTTTCCTATCCGTACTCATAAATGGTTGAAATATGTCGATTGCCCTATAAAGATTATTCACGGTACAAATGATAAATTGATTCCATTCAAGACTGCAGTATCTCTCTCGAAAATTAAGGCTGAAAACACCCGTTTGTATTCTGTTATAGGAGGAGGGCACAATAACTTGAATACTTTTGAAGAATATCATAGAATGATGGAAGAGGTTTTGAATTCAAAACTTCCTCAGCGGGTTGATCCTTCTGAGACTAGTTTGAATTTCAGGCGAAAAACTAAGAAACAAAACCCTTAAAATTGAAACGCTTGTTGATTGTTGGTGCCAGTCTGGTTTTTGTATACATATTAGGGGGTGTTTTTCTATATGTATTTCAAGAGAAGTTTATTTTTCTGGATGGAGAACTGCCTACGGGTTTTCAATATGCTTTTGATGCAGATTATGAAGAGGTTAACCTGAAAGGAGAGGCGGATGGAAGCTTGAATGCGCTCCATTTTAAAGTTGATAACCCTAAAGGGCTCGTGCTATACTTTCATGGTAACCAGGGAAATCTTACACGTTGGGGCAAAGTGGTTCTGGACTTCACAAAGTTTGGTTATGATGTGATTGTCATGGACTATCGAGGTTATGGTAAGAGTTCTGGAAAGCGATCGAAAGAAATTCTGTTAAATGATGCAGAACTGTTTTATCAATATGCATTGAACAACTATTTAGAAAAAGATATTACCCTCTACGGTCGCTCATTAGGAACTGGTATTGCCTCATGGTTAGCTGGGAGACATAGCCCTAAATCTTTGATACTAGAAACACCTTACTATTCGCTGGCGTCAGTGGCTCAAAGGTTTTATCCAGTGTATCCCTCTAAGTTGGCTCTAAGGTATAATTTTAGAAGCTATAAGTACTTGCAAAGAGCCGATTGTCCTATTTACATCTTTCATGGAACCGAAGATGAAGTGGTACCTTATAAGTCTGGAAAAAGACTTTACAAATCTCTGTCACCTGATCAAGTACAAATGATTACGATTGAAGGGGGTAGACATAAGGATTTAGCAGATTTCGATACCTTTAATTCCGCTCTTCAAAAGGTGCTTGTAGGCCGGTGACCTAAAGATTCTTACATGATGAAAATTAAAAACACCAATGGGAACACTAACCCAATAAGTGCCATCCACCAGCCTCTCTTTTTAAAGCTGTTTTTACCACTTGAGATAAACATTCCTGTCAGTGCAATAAAGATCATAGCAATACCGAATATATCAGAATACCATATCCAGGCAGGATTGGTGGTTTGATGAAGATCAGCCATTTCAGAAAGCATAATTCGTTTGCCATACCATTCTTTTTCACCTTCTCCCGTTTCCAGCTTGATTTCAGCACGTGCTTTGTCATAGAATATGCGCAATTCTCCATTCTGAATTCTAAATGTATTGTACTCATTTCCAATACCAATCTCTGGAAGTTTTGACTTTACAAAGTCTTCGGTTATCAAGCTTTTATCTTCAGGAAGCTCCATGGAGAAGGCTTCGGATTCATAAACAAATTGTCTGGAGTTAAATGTTCTTCTATGATTTAATGCTATTCCTGAAATTGAGAAGGAGAGTATTAAGCCTACGAATATATAAGCGATATCGCGATGATAGTTTCTGCAAAAGTTTCTGAATTTTTGACTCATTGTTCTTATTTAGACTAATTATAAAGAAGAACAAAAGTAAGATGCCAAGATTAAATAGTCAATCACTAGTACTAGTAGAAAAATGGCGGCAAGAATTGTGGTTTTAATTCTTTTTAAAAACTATGCGTTCGTTAAATTTTTCGATAAAAGTATCAATGTGTTGCCTGATTTTTTTGTACTCCTCAGGTTGGTAGACTGACTTCTTGAATAGGTAACTAGCTTGAGTGCTAACAGAGTTTGTATTTTGTACTGCTATATATTCAATTTTGACAAGGTCGTTATCTACAGATATGCCTTTCGGAAGAATATCAACATCGTACCCTTCGGGTATGTTGATATTACTAATATACTCCCTGTTTCTCTTGTAGATTAGATCTACCGGATAGGTCCTGGTTTTTGCTTTTAAAGGGTTTGTCCCCCAAGGCTTATTCAAGAATGGACGAATGTTTATTATGCCGCTAAACATGTCTATGGCTTCTACCTCAGCTTTATAATTGACTATAAAAGGGCTGTCAGTTTTATCCTTATTCAGTTCTTCAATCTCTCCCTCAATCTCATAGTCTTCCAACTCATTCTTAATCAGTTTTGAGTCCTTTTTATATCGGATGGCATCATAGCCAGATAATGCCTTTTTGAACTCACCAATTACAACTCCGTTTTCAGTATCAATATTTAAATTCATTGTTTCTCGCACAGTGGAAACAGGTTCTGCTGAAAGATCAATCCACGACTCACTATTTTTTTCAACAATAAACCCTTTTTCATTGATGCAAGCCGGAGGTAGCCAACTAAAAGGCAGCATAGGGTCGGTGCCGTCAAGTAGATAAAATGAGTCTTCTATTTTAGCGGCAACAATGCTTGAATTGAAAAAGCCTACTATAGGGTAATCTTCTTTTACTTTCCCATGGTTACGAGTACTTATCAAAACAGGCTGCGCTTCAATTCCGGCAGCTTTTAGCAGCCCTATAAGGTGGAGGTTGATTTCGGCAGAGCTGCCAGTCTTTTGTTTTTGAAATTCTTTGGGTGTTAGACTAGTGTACTTCTGGTAGTATCCATTCCATTTGTAATTGTTTTTTACATGCTCACTTATCTTCTTGGCTTTCTCTAACTCAGACAGTCCAGACAATGATAATTCACTGACTATCTTTTTTCGAGCACTTCTGTAGCTGCTTTGCATGAACTTTCCGTAACCTTCTGCTTTTAAAAGTTCATTAGCAATTTCCGGCCAGCTGGTCATGAATTGCTCGGACCTTCCATCTGTGTAGTTAAGTTCAGTAAGCTGCCAGTCCATCTTAATGATGTAGTCACTTTTCGATGTTATAAATGTCTCATCTTTAAAGGCAGACAGGTTTTTCATTGAAAAATTGTAAATGACATCACTGAACTGAATGCCGGCAAAACTTCTTTTTATGTTACTTTTCTTTGAACTTGAACTACTAAACTTATTTCTGCCCTGAAGTAGGTAGGTGTATCCATAAAAGGGAATTGAGTTTACCTGAAACTCGCTTAATCTGGTGGGGATGGTACTCTGAAACTCCCAATCTGGTATGGAGTTGGAGTTAGGTGTTTCAATTGTATACTGATACTCAATTACAGACCCCACTTTAACATTGGGAATGGAGAATTTCTTAATAGAATAGTCAGTATCAATCTTCTCATTAAAAACCTGACTGATATCTAAGCTCCTTTGCTGGTATCTACCATCATTAATACCATGTGAGAAGGCACGTATATCTCGTACCTGCTGATTGCGGTTATATCCTCCTTGGTAATAACCTATGGTTACATTGGCCATTTCCAGTGCCGATTGTTTTAAAATCTTAACTCGCCTGGTTCGTTTGTATATCAGGTTGATTTGATTCTTTTCTCTATCGATAAAAAACGATACTTCACCTTTGTCATATAACACAAGTGCTTCGGCTTCTTCATCACCTGGATATAATTTCATATTTAAATCAGATTCCGGAACTGACCCAAACTTAACCTGGCTTTGCTGAGCTATAACATTTACGTAGAAGCCAAGAAGTACAGAAGTAAAGAAAAAGAATCGAAGACACTTTTGAGCAAACTGCATAGTCTAATGTTGTTATATTTTAAGTTATCTCAAAAATAATAAATTAAATACGTATAGTTCAAAAATATTTTCCTTGATATAGTTTGTTCTCATTGGATTGGACTCGTAATCATCACCAATTGAGTTTGGCTAAGAATTGTAAATGTGCTGCATGCATAATAAATTGAAATATGGAACTCATTGTAGACTTCTTTGATAATATTCCCACTGAATTCAGAGCAGGTATTCTGGTAGGGGGTATTTTGGTTTTCTGGATTTTTGAAGGATTGATTCCGCTGTTCAGGTTCAAGTATAAGAAAGTTGGGCATGCGGGGCTTAACCTTTTCTTTACGCTAACAACTGCAGTTATAGGGTTTGGTTTGGCCAGAGTGTTATTAGCTGCTTCAGATCTAGTATCGAAAAATGAATTTGGTTTACTATACATCTTCGATTTGCCAATATGGGCTCAAATGATTCTAGGGATATTGCTCATGGATTTAGTGGGAGCCTATTTTATTCATTGGACAGAACACAGAGTTAAGTGGATGTGGAAGTTTCATGTAGTTCATCACTCAGATACTACCGTAGATGTAACGACAGGCCTAAGGCATCACCCCGGTGAAACAGTATTCAGAATTTCTTTTACCATACTCGCAGTAATAATCATTGGAGCACCGATGTGGATAATAATGGTTTACCAGAGTCTCTCTGTTCTCTTTGCTCATTTAACACATGCTAATATCAATATGCCAAAACAAATGGACAGAGCCTTATCCTGGGTGTTTATTACCCCCTTAATGCATAAAGTTCATCACCATTACACCCAACCGTTGACAGATACAAACTATGGTAACATCTTTTCTATATGGGATCGACTATTCGGTACCTTTGCTCAAGTAGAGAATTCAAGAGAGTTAGTGTATGGAATAGATACTCATATGGATCCTTCTGAAAATAATAATATTGGTAGTCTGCTTAAGATACCATTTGAACCTTATAGGCCTCCTGTTGGGTTAAAGGCAGAAGAAAATGATGAACTGTAATGAAGAGTATCCATGAATTGACTAGTCAACTGGCACAGAACGGTAAGGTTGACTTGATAACTATTCGACCTGAACGCAGAGAAGCTCCTACAATATTGAATGAGGTTGAAGCAATAGAAAGAATTGGGCTTCAGGGAGACCATTACAAAAGCAAAGGAGGTAAGCGTCAAGTTACTTTAATAGCTCAGGAGCATTTAAATGCAGTGGCTTCTATGTTAGGTAAAGCAAAGGTTGACCCCCTTTTGACAAGAAGAAACATTGTTACTTCGGGGGTGAACTTAACTGCATTAAAAGGTAAGAGATTTAGAATTGGAGAAGCCATTCTGGAATATACTGGCGAATGCCATCCATGTTCCAGAATGGAAGAAAACTTCGGGCTGGGAGGTTACAATGCCATGCGTGGACATGGTGGAATTACCTGTAAAGTAATAAACTCAGGAGTGATCAAAACAGGTGATCCCCTGAGTTTAGTTTAAGATTTTACCTTACCTCAAAAGCAATCAGGAAGTTGAATCCTTCTACGTTTACTTCAAATGTGCCCTCTCCAGTTTCGTAGTCCTTGGTGCTTGTGACAGTAACTGGGTTAACCACTATTGATGCCATTGTTTCTGATGTGTTTAGGTTGTCAAA
The DNA here is from genome assembly GCA_947493005.1 of uncultured Roseivirga sp. Classification (GTDB taxonomy): domain Bacteria; phylum Bacteroidota; class Bacteroidia; order Cytophagales; family Cyclobacteriaceae; genus Roseivirga. The sequence goes on along the minus strand of CANLOY010000002.1, from coordinate 795,841 downwards.
AGGCTCATCATTGTCAACAAATATAAATGCCCAGTTTTCATCGGTAAACATTACTTGGCTTTCTGCACTTATGGTCCCACCTACTGGAAAATCATCGGAGTCCATATCTGTACCAATTTCGAAAGGAACAAAAGAAGTGGCAGTCACTTTTTCAAAGCCAAAAAACAGTTCCGGACCACTCCCATCTGTATCCCAGGCTTCACCGTTCGTATTGGTGAATTGAATCGTAACAATGCCTAAAGCTGTTGACCACCTGTTTCCGACAGTAACTTTAGATGTGATTACAGCTTCGTCTCCAGTTTCGCTGGTAGTTGTAAGTTTTACTGTAAAACTTCCTGTACTTGTGAAAGTATGTGTTGGGTTTTGATCAGTGGAGGTGCCGTTATCACCGAATTCCCATAAATAACTGACAGCCTCGGTACTTGAATTTGTAAAAGTCACTGTTTCCCCTGGTTCAATGATTTTTCTGTCTTGAGTAAAACTGGATGTTGGAATTATTGCTGGAGTCTCACTTTTGCTACAAGCAAATGTTAATAATACAAGAGCAACTATAGGTAGTTTATATAGGTTTTTCATGTGAGGTTTTTTGGTTTCTATAAATTGAGGTTTGTTAGGAACTAAACACTTAGTCTATGAGAGTTCCCTTATTCCTTCTCCCGGTGCTCAGGGTTTTTATGTTGATTAAAAAAAATTCAGGATAATGAACTATCAAAAATTGAGTGCGTCTACTGGGCGAAGAATATGATTGAAAGAACCTGATTCCTTATTAAACGAAACATGAATAAGCCAACTGATTTAAAGGTATACTTTCTGGTGCTAAGAGCACAGTTAGGAAACGATCAGGCTTTTCATCAGCTATACCATCGATTTGCATCAGGAACAATGAGGTTTTTGCAAAGCTTGGTGAAAAGCGATGAAGCTCAGGATTTGAATCAGGAACTATGGCTGACGGTTTACAAGAGGATAGCCTCATTATCGGATGCAAACAGGTTTAAAACCTGGCTTTTTCAAGTGGCAAGAAACAAAGCATTGGACTACTTCAGGCAGTCTAAACGATTGGCTGAGTTTCACGAGATTCTCAAAGAGGACACGGAAGAGTCATTCAACCCTGAGAAAGATGATATAGCTTTTGAAAATAAACAAACTCTGGAACTTGCATTAATGTCTGTTCCAATAAAACAAAGAGAAGCGATAGTGCTGAATTATTTGGAAGGAATGGATTACGATGAGATTTCTATGATAGTAGGATGTTCATTGGGTACTGTAAAATCGAGAATTCACAATGCAAAATTGAAAATTAAAGAATTGATTGAACTTAAAAACAAAGAATTATGAACAAGATTAATGAAACAACAAATGATCCGGTTTGGGAAATGATCGGTAAGGAAAAGAAAAAAGACAATAAACTAAAGATTGTGAGTCGTGTAGCTTGGGGAACAACCTTATTGGTGTTAATGGTTTTCCTGCTTTTTACAGTAATGGATTTCACAAAACAAATCGATCTGTATCACAAAGGAATAGTTCCTTACGAGGGAGTACTTAAAACGTTTGTGCCTTTTCTGATAATTCTGGGGTCTCTTAGTTTGATAATAGCCATTATCAGTACGGTTGGTACCTTCTTAAGGTTGAGAACTACTAGTTTGTTAGAAATTCAACAACGCTTGAGCAACCTGGAGGAAATGATTACTTCAGAAAAATCTTAGTCAAATACTCAGAATATGTAATTACGAGCACGCTGGGTCAGCAGGGTGCTCGTTAGTTTAATTACTTCTGTCGACAGTCCGATAGTGCCTTGTCAAGTATACCTAAAACCTTGTCAACGTTCATTCCAACCATGCTTGCCGGAAAACCTACTTCCAGGTTTTCAATGGTCAACTCCTGAGTGTTTTCGTCATAGCCATAATCCAGAGAGATACCATTCTTACTCAGATAACCAGCGTTGCCCTCTAGTGCCAGCCCCTGTTCCTGAAGTTTAACTCCCAGGCATTGAAAGGCTAAAATAGAGACGTTATCAAATGTTTTCTTCATTTTCTGCTTCGGTTTCTTCTACTTCTGATTGCTCAATTTCTGAGAGTGGTGTCAGGTTATCAGGTATCTTTTCTTCACCTGTTTTTACGTGATGAAATACCTCAAGAATTGGAGACTCTTTTATTTCAGGAATTACGAAAGTTACCAACATATTATTCAAGCTCTCATGAACTCTGTCAAAAGCCTGTTTAATATCCATAGCGTTTAAGATCATCAGGTTGGTTACCTTCTTTTCTTTGCCACTATCGGCATCTGCTACCATATATGATACTTTGGCCTGGTAGAAGACATCCGTATCAGGAAACTCAAATACATCTACGATTTTACTCTTAGCAATACCGGTTACTTGAAACTCACCCATTACACGCTGGCCAATTTCTTCATAAATTTTAGCCTCAGCTTCTGTAAACGACATGGCATCGGCCAAATACGTCTCTGTGACATTCTTTACTCGCCCTTGTTCGTCTTCTTTTTGATACTTTACCTTACAGGTGAACCAGTTTTGCATAATAATTAATTTGGACTGCGAAGTTAAAATTCAATCATGAGAATGAAAGGCTTTGAACGAAAAGCCTTAGATTATTTTTGAATGATTCACGATCTGACGTATTTCGCTTTTCAATGAGTAGTGTTTTCCCATATAAGAGTGCCATAGTAGTTACTTGCTTTCCGAAGCAAAGCGAGTGGCTGGCAAAAGAAATTGAAGCATTAGATTATGAAGTGCAGAGCACTAATGTATCCGAGGTAGAAATATCTGGCTACATGGATGATTGTTTGCGACTGAATATGTATTTGAGGACAGCTAGTAGAGTCTTGTTCCAATTACAAAGGTTCAGAGCGAAAGATGCAAATGAACTTTATAAAAGAGTAAAGTCCATTCCATGGGAGAATTACCTGGAAAATGACGGCTATTTTTCTATTACTTCTTTTGTAAGAAACGATAGTATCACAGATGATCGTTTTGCAAATGTTAAGGTCAAAGATGCAATTGCAGATCGAATGATTGAGAAGACAGGAAAACGTCCTGACTCTGGGCCTAATAGAGATCACACAGTAATCCACTTGTATTGGAAAGAAGATAAAGTAAGGCTTTATTTTGATACCTCAGGAAATACCATTTCAAAACACGGCTACAGAAAAATACCATTCAAAGCACCGATGATCGAGTCGTTGGCAGCTTCGACCATTATCGCTTCGCGCTGGGATAAGAAAAGCACCTTTGTAAACCCAATGTGCGGAAGTGGCACTTTGGCAATAGAAGCAGCATTAATGGCTATTAATAAAGCGCCCGGCTTATTGCGCGATAACTTCGGTTTCATGCACATTAAAGGCTATGATGAGGAATCATGGAATGGCTATAAACGACTTGCAGGCCTGCAGGTAAAGGAAAGCATAGATTTTAAAATAATAGCCTCAGATTTAAGTAATAATGCACTTTGGGCGGCTAAACAGAATGCTAAAACTGCTGGAGTAGAGCATTTGATAGAATTTGAAAAGTGCGACTTCAGAAAAACGCCAATGCCTAAAGAGCCTGGTGTGGTAATGATGAACCCAGAGTATGGGGAAAGGCTGGGTGCCGAAAAAGACCTTGAATTGATCTATGAGGCAATAGGGGATTTCTTTAAACAGAGTTGTCAGGGATATACAGGCTTTGTATTCACAGGTAATCTGGGGCTAGCCAAACGGATTGGTTTACGAACTTCTGCAAAAACACCTTTTTTTAATGCAAGAATTGAATGTAGGCTGTTGAGGTATGAACTCTATCAGGGAACAAAGAAAATACGCAGTTGAAAATTCTAAGAGCCATTGCTTATAGTTTTCCTACAAGGTTACTTTTTGTGCACGTAAAGCATAACCAGTTCTTGTTGTTCTATTGGCTAATACTCTTTTCAATCGTTGATGGGCGCTTTGGAAAAGCACTGGGTATACCCTTCCTTTTTTTAGACCCTATTTACATGGGTAAAGTAGGTTTCTGGGGTTTTCTGGTAATTGGAATAGCGTTGGCCGGTTTTTCCATGGCTTTTAATATTACCAGCTATATACTTGATGGTTTTCGTTTCCCTTTTTTGGGAACATTGCCAAAACCGTTTTCTCATTATTGCCTGAATAACTCTTTGGTACCCTTGGCATTTCTGGTATTCTATATTCAACGAGTCATTTCCTTTCAGTTGAATGTAGAATTGTATGAAGGTCCTAAAATAGCCATGGGGCTTTTAGGTCTTATTTCGGGGTATATATTTATGCTTACCTTCTTATTCTTGTACTTTACCCAAACTAACAAGGACATTCAAAAAGTATTTAGAAACAAAGAGAAGCGACAAAAGAGAAGTCTCAAAAATCGACAAAATGCTTTTCGACAGCTAAAAAGGTTAAAAAAACCAAGGGTAAAAGTACTGTACTATTTTAGCTTGAAACTAAAGCATTATTCTACAAGGCGTTTTGAAAAGTACTATGATAGGGTTGCTATTTTGGGCATTTTCAAACAAAATCAACGCAATGCCATAATTATAGAGCTCTTGTTACTGATAGTTCTTGTTGGTTTAGGTGTCTTTCAATCTTCATCCATATTTCAGATACCAGCAGCGGCCTCAATTGTTTTATTACTTACAATAATTGTTATGGCTACCGGAGCTTTAAGCTATTGGCTTAGATCCTGGGTAGTAACAGCTGTGATCGGGGTCTTTGTATTAGCCAATGTACTTACAAGCGAATTTGACCTGGGCTATGTTTATCCAGCCTATGGAATTGATTACACTAAAGAAAAGGCTGAATACTCGCATCAAGTCATTGAACAGATTGCCTCCCAGCAAGAAATTGAATCTTCCAAAGTACATTGGCTACAGATGTTGGAGAACTGGAAGTTGAAGACCGGACAAGAAAAACCCAGACTTTCATTGATTGCAGTAAGCGGTGGTGGGCAGCGGTCGGCACTTTGGACGGTCAACGTTCTGCAGCATTTAGATTCCGTTTTAAAAGGTAAGCTCATGGATGATACCTTTTTGATTACCGGGGCATCTGGCGGCCTGGTAGGAGCGGCTTTTTATAGAGATTTGTTCTGGGAGGGTAAGCAAACTGGCGATCGAATTCACCTGGAAGAAATGGGGAAAGAGCTACTGAACCCTTTAATATTCTCCTTACTAATCAATGATATATTTTTTAAAGCAAAGCGCTTTGAATATGCAGGTCAGACTTACAGAAGAGAAAGGGGATATGAATTTGAAAATAACCTAAGCGATAACCTTTCGGGCCTTTTAGACCGACCTTTGGTAGACTATCAAAACGCAGAATACGAAGGCGAGATTCCTGCTTTGTTGGTGAGTCCCTTGATTACAAATGATGGTAGAAAGTTATATATATCACCACAGCCAGTAAGTTTTCTCAACCTGAGACCTGATAGTGGGAGTGTAATCCAGGGCGTTGACTTTCGTGCGTTATTAAAAGACCACCAAGCCGACAGTCTTAGGTTTCTTACTGCATTAAGAATGAGCGCTACCTTTCCCTATGTAACACCAGCCATTACATTACCAACAAACCCACCTATTAAAATTGCTGACGCAGGAATTTCTGATAACTATGGAGTATCGGATGCTTTGATTTTTCTCAACGTTTTCAAAGAGTGGATTCTGGAAAACACAAGTGAAGTAGTGCTTATTACAATTCGGGATTCGGCCAAAAATGCAGAATTGGAAACATCTGATCCTCCTAATTTTCTTGAGCGTTTTTTCTCCCCAATTCAAGCAGCCTATCAAAGTTGGGATAAAGTGCAAACCATCAAAAATGATCAGTTTTTTGAGCTTACAAAATCTATGATGGGAGATCACCTTTGGCGTATGGAGTTTCAATATGGGCAAAACGAACCTACCGATGCGAGAGCTTCACTCAGCTGGAGGTTGACGGAAATTGAAAAACAAAATATAATCAAAGCCATTCACCAACAGGAAAACCAAGAAGTACTTTCCGGTTTTAATAAGGGTCTGGATCAGTAAACTGATGCTTTTGTAATTATGAATGCAATTCTTTTTACATAAATTTAACTGCGAACTGAACTAGCCTCTTACATTTTTTATACCTATTTACTATGTCCAAAACTAAAAACAGAGGGTTTGATTCAATTGCTGTTTTAATTGTGGCACTGGCTGCTGTAGTAGTAGCTGTGTGGCAGGCAAATCTCACTCGTCAGCACAATAGATTAACGGTAAAGCCTTTCCTAGATGTTGATATTAGTGTTCAAGAAGCGGCTTTTTTAAAGATCAAGAACAAAGGAGAAGGTGCCGCTTTAGTCACTTCATTTGAATTGAAATGGGACAACAAAAAATTCAATGACTGGGTGGAACTGTTTCAGGCAGCTGATGGACTAAACACGGTAGGGTTGAGCAGAACTTTCAAAGAAGGTGATGTTATAGGAGCTCATGAAGAACTCGTTTTGTGCCAGTTGCCGACTGGAGCTTCAAAACGTATTGGGATCATCATTGTTATCAACTATGAATCTATTTATGGTGAACCTTACACTTTTAGAAAGAAGTTCAGTTGGGGAGGTTGATTCATTTTGACCTGGTGAATTGATCGCTTTTTATAAAAGGCCGCCAAAGTGACAACAAGGGTAAGTCATACTTGCCTAACAAGTGTTAGGAAAAAGATTCTTTTTGGCTAAATTTGCAGTCCGTTTTAACAGGATGAGAAATGCAAGAAGTAGCTCCTTATAAGCCTAAAAATAAGATTAGAATTGTAACCGCAGCCTCTTTATTTGATGGGCACGATGCCGCCATCAATATTATGAGAAGGATTATCCAATCCACTGGCTGTGAGGTTATTCACTTAGGGCATGACAGGAGTGTTGAGGAAGTGGTGAATACTGCAATTCAGGAAGATGCACAGGCCATAGCTATGACTTCTTACCAAGGAGGGCATAACGAGTACTTCAAGTATATGTACGACTTACTGAAGGAAAAAGGAGCTGAGCATATATGCATTTTTGGAGGAGGAGGAGGGGTTATCCTTCCTGAAGAGATAGAGGAGTTGATGAATTACGGGATCACCAGAATCTATTCTCCGGATGATGGACGTTCTATGGGACTTCAGGGCATGATCAACGATATGGTTGAAAGGTGTGATTATCCTACTGGTCAGGATCTTAATGGAGAGATAAATCATATCGCTGAGAAGAATGATAAGTCGATTGCCCGTATTATTTCAGCTGCTGAGAATTTCCCTGAACAATCAAAGGGAGAGCTTGACAAGATACATGAGCTTGCAACAAAGGTAGATGCTCCTATTTTAGGTATCACTGGTACTGGTGGAGCAGGTAAGTCTTCGCTTGTCGATGAGCTAGTAAGAAGATTTTTAATTGATTTTAAAGATAAATCGATTGCCATTGTTTCTGTTGATCCTTCAAAGAGAAAAACAGGGGGAGCACTTTTGGGTGATAGAATTCGAATGAACTCTATCAATAATGAACGTGTTTATATGCGTTCTCTGGCTACTAGACAATCTAATCTTGCACTATCAAAACATGTGAAAGAAGCTGTTCAGGTATTAAAAGCTGCTCAATATGATTTGGTGATTCTGGAAACTTCTGGAATCGGGCAGTCAGACACCGAGATACTCGATCATTCAGATGTTTCGCTTTACGTGATGACACCTGAGTACGGAGCTGCTACACAACTGGAGAAAATCGATATGCTCGATTTTGCAGATGTAATTGCCTTGAACAAGTTCGATAAAAGAGGAGCTTTAGATGCATTACGCGATGTAAAGAAACAGTACCAGAGAAATCATGGGCTATGGACTGCTAATGTAGGTGACATGCCAGTATATGGTACAATAGCTTCTCAGTTCAACGATCCGGGAATGAACTCACTTTACAAAGTGATCATGGATAAGGTAGTAGAAAGAACTGGAGCCGATTTGAAATCTACTTTTGAGATCACCAATGAGATGTCTGAGAAGATCTTCGTGATTCCTCCTAAGCGTACCCGATACCTTTCTGAAATATCTGAGAACAATAGGTCTTACGATATTAAGGCGAATGATCAGGTTGAGGTAGCGGATAAATTATATGGTTTGCACCGTTCAATAGAAACACTTCAGGACAGTGATGTAGAAGATAAGGATCGTTTAATCAAAGGGCTTCAGGAGTCTTTTGAAAAGGTTAAACTTGATTTGAACCCTCACAACTGGCAATTAATTGATCAGTGGGTAGAAAAGAAGAAAAAATATACCGACCCTGTTTACACTTTTAAAGTAAGGGATAAGGAAATTAAGATTCAGACGCACTCCGAATCACTTTCACATTCTCAGATTCCCAAAGTCGCACTACCAAAGTTCAGAAGCTGGGGAGATATTTTGAGGTGGTCGTTGCAGGAAAACGTTCCTGGAGAATTTCCATATACAGCGGGGATTTATCCATTCAAAAGAGAAGGTGAAGACCCAACCAGAATGTTTGCTGGAGAAGGTGGGCCGGAAAGAACAAACAGACGTTTCCATTACGTGAGTTTAGGAATGCCTGCAGCAAGATTGTCGACTGCTTTTGATTCGGTGACTCTTTACGGCAATGATCCGGATTACAGACCAGATATTTACGGTAAAATTGGTAATGCGGGAGTAAGCATTTGCTGCTTGGATGATGCAAAGAAGTTATACTCAGGCTTTGACTTGTCAAATCCGACTACATCAGTTTCTATGACCATCAATGGTCCTGCACCAATGTTGCTTGGCTTCTTTATGAATGCGGCTATCGATCAGCAATGCGAGGTCTATATCAAGGAAAATGGACTTGAAAAAGAAGTAGAAGCTAAGATTGAAAAGATTTATAAAAATAAAGGTGTTGCCAGACCAAGATATCAGGGAGAATTGCCTGAAGGAAATAATGGTCTTGGACTAATGCTTTTAGGGGTTACAGGTGATCAGGTATTACCAGCAGAAGTTTATGAACCAATAAAGACCAAAACACTTTCTGTTGTTAGAGGGACTGTTCAAGCAGATATTTTGAAGGAAGATCAGGCACAAAATACCTGTATTTTCTCTACCGAGTTTGCATTACGTCTGATGGGCGATGTACAGCAATACTTTATTGAAAAGGCTGTTCGTAACTTTTACTCTGTATCTATTTCAGGTTATCATATTGCCGAAGCTGGAGCAAATCCCATTACTCAGTTGGCTTTTACACTTGCCAATGGTTTTACTTATGTGGAATATTACCTGAGTAGAGGAATGGATATTAATGCTTTCGGGCCAAACTTGTCATTCTTCTTTTCAAATGGTATAGATCCAGAGTATGCAGTGATCGGGCGTGTGGCCAGAAGAATCTGGGCTAAAGCATTGAAGAACAAGTATGGAGCCAATTCAAGGGCACAAATGTTGAAGTATCATATTCAGACATCAGGTCGCTCTTTACATGCTCAGGAAATTGACTTCAACGATATCAGAACTACGCTGCAAGCACTTTATGCGATATATGACAACTGTAACTCGCTACACACCAATGCTTATGATGAGGCTATTACTACACCAACTGAAGAGTCTGTTCGTAGAGCAATGGCCATCCAGTTGATCATCAATAAGGAGCTTGGGCTTGCTAAAAATGAGAATCCGATTCAAGGATCGTTTATCATTGAAGAGCTGACAGACCTGGTAGAAGAAGCGGTACTTACTGAATTTGATAGAATTACAGATAGAGGAGGAGTACTTGGTGCAATGGAAACCATGTATCAGCGTAGTAAAATTCAGGAAGAATCACTTTACTATGAGACTTTAAAGCATACAGGTGAATTCCCGATTATTGGAGTGAACACATTCCTGAGTTCTAAAGGGTCACCAACCATTCTACCAAAAGAGGTAATCCGTGCTACTACAGAAGAAAAGGAATATCAAATAACAATGCTAGGTGACCTTCATGAAGGTAGCAAGGCCAAGGCTGATGAAATGATCAGAAGAGTTCAACATGCAGCCATTCAAAATCAGAACATCTTCGAAGAATTGATGGAGGCCTGTAAGTATTGTTCTTTAGGACAAATCACTAGCGCACTATTCGAAGTTGGTGGTCAGTATAGAAGGAATATGTAGGGTTATCGTCTATTGTCTTTAGTCAATAGACGATAGTTATTCATGACTTGATAGGGAGTCTCATTTTTAGGACTCCCTTATAGAAAGAGCTTCTAATTACTTATTTTTCTTTGTATTAGTGAGCTCTTTGTTTTTCTTCTCTAGTTCTTCAAGTCTTTCTAAAAGATTAATTTGATGCAGAGTTAGTTCTTCTATTTTCTCAAGAAGAAGCATATTCATTTTAACAACGTCTATGCCTGATTTCTCCATCTCCTTAGCCGAAGGTACTCCTGGTAGATGTTTATGTTTTTCAATAAACTTCTTTATCTCCAATAGCGGAGTCAGATTATAGTCATGCTCAAACACATAGTCAGGACCAGGTACATTCAAATCAACTTTAACTCTTTCCGCATGGATCGTTCCCTTCACGGTTAGCTTTTGATCTGGCAAACTTGTTCCAATCCCCACGTTGCCTTGATAATAAATATTACCCTCACTCGCTTGAGTCCATAACGACCCACCGGTGTTTTGAGATTGATTTCCAGCCAGTGTAGAAATGTTTTGAGCAGTTAATTCTCTAGTATAGATTCTTAAATCTGCAATTGACCCATCAAAGAAGTTGTTATTCATAAATGTTGGGTCACCTGATGCATAAGTTCCTCCTATCCTTATCGAGGAAGGATTTGTACCCCAGTTTGCTTCCGTATCGTCAGGAAGGTTCCAGAGAGTTGTGTTTTGTGCTACTCCATTAATATATAGTGTTACAATTTTAGAAGTACTAGACGAGTTTTTGACTGTAGCTGCAACATGATACCATGTATTTGTTTGTATGCTATTTGTGTTTGAAGTCCAGATATTCCAGGCCCATTTATTTTTACCTATAATTAAGTAAAGACTATTCGGATTACGGCCATCAGCAGATGTACTGTTAATTCCTAAGCCAACCCCTTGCGCTTTGGAATTGGGAATTGCATCAATGGATGAAAAGATTAAAGAACTTTCGCTTGTAGGAAAGTTGTTAACGTTAATCCATGAGGAAATAGTAAAGTCTTCCCCTAAATTGAGAAGGCCTGCATGGTTTAATTTAACGTTTGAATCAGTTCCGTCAAAAACCGCTGCACCATTAGGCTCACCATTTCTACCATTCCCAAAAGCAACTCCATTTTCTTCCACTCCATTAAATTGGAAATTTGTGGCGTCATCGAACGTTCCGTCAAGTGGCCAATGCCCAATGAGGTTTGCAGTGATTCCAGTTGAAGGATTTTGATTGTTGTTGGGTGAATCTTGATCGAATAATGTGGTTACGTCTAGGGAGCTTAACTCTCTATTGTAAACTCTTAATTTTGCAATTGATCCATCGAAAAAATTATTATTAAAAAGGGTTGGAGCCCCCGCTGCATATGCTCCCCCAACTCTTATGGATGATGAGTTTGTTCCCCAGTTTGCTCCGGTATCATCAGGAAGAACCCATAAAGTAGTACTTTGAGCTACTCCATCAATGTAGAATGTAACAATTTTGGAAGTACTGGATGAGTTTTTAACAGTGACCGAAACATGGTACCATGTATTGGTTTGAATGCTGTTAGTATTTGATGTCCATATATTCCAAGCCCATTTATTTTTACCCATGATTAGAAAAAGGCTGTTAGGGTTGCGACCGCTAGAAGAAGTGCTGTTGATTCCAAAACCCACCCCTTGCGACTTTGAATTTGGTATGGCATCAATCGATGAGTATATAAAAAAGTAATCATTTTGTGGAAGGTTACTAATATTGACCCAAGAAGAAATTGTGAAGTCTTCCCCTAAATTTAAAAGACCTGAATGATCTAGTTTAACATTTGAGTCGGTTCCGTCAAAAACTGCTGCGCCATTGGATTCACCGTTAACTCCATTCCCAAATACTACTCCATTTTCTTCTATGCCATTATAAGCAGAGCTTGAGATATCATTATATGTTCCATTTAGGGGCCAGTGTCCAATTAGGTTAGAGGTAATATCCTGAGCAAAACCACTGGTACTCAGAATGAGTAAGAAAAATACGATAATTTTTTTCATTTTATGATAATGATTTATTACCCAAAGAACCGAATAAGATATTGAAATTCAAATGTTTTTATTGATTAAAGTAATCTATGGACTCAGCTATTATTGAATGCCATTATTGTTTTTCCAATCTTGACTTTCTAGTTGACCGCTTGAAAAATGTATGAATTATTATCTGAATCTAAGTATACTATAATGAAAGTGGTACAGCACTATTATTTTATCGCCTATTGATTCCCTATACGATCTACAATGATGAGATTTTAGATATTAAGATCCACTTTCCTGCCCTTGATTAGTAACCAAAGCATCAAAATTAGCTCGCCAAAGAAAGTGAAGAATAAGAAATCTAAATCGTAGTCTGGAGCGAAGAATGTGCCAAGCGTATGAAATAAATACCCAAACCCTGCTATAAAAAGAAGGACTCCGAAAATGTTTGGAATGTAAGTGGCTTTATAAACCAAGTACCCTAACAAGAGCAAGTAAACCCCGAAAATTATTAGGCCAAAAGACCATTCAAACTGGAAGGAATTCAAATAGAATGCAACATTATCTGAAAGTTGACTTGTCTCAATTATACCAGAGGAGTTGGTGAGATTTAGAACCTTAACCAGGTTGGCTAAAGCCACGAGGTACATAGAGGTATATAACAGTCTGAACCAGGCTGTAACTAAAGATAAGTCCTTCATCACTGGTCTGAGAAAAATGTAAAGTGCCCAAGCCACCAGGATATCGCATATAAGCGTAATGAAATGAAGAAAAATGCTCAGGGTGAAAAGTGCTTTGTTATTAACAATGTTATTGACGGTTTCTGTTCGGTTGCCAACTAGCAGTTTTGGGGAAATGTAGAATTCAGCTATTGGAACCGCAACGGCCATTATCAGGAGTCCTAATCCAGCAATTAGCGCTGCTTTTCCCAATGAAAATTGATTTTCGTCAGTCTCTCTATGAATCTTAAGTGTATGCATTTTTAAAAGGCTTTACAATTAAGATTTAATAGAGACCTGATTGGTTGCTTTATGAGGAATAATAACTCAGACTTTCCTTATTGTGGAAAGAGATCGTTCAATGCTTTATATCTGCAATCAAAGATTTCTTTCAATTTGTGCTTAATCACAAGGCCGTTCATTAGACTTCCTAATAGACCCATCGGAGGCTGATAACTAACAATATCAGACATGATGGTTGCTTCTTTGGTAGACTTCAAAAAATGCTGATGATGCCATAACTTATAGGGACCAATCCTTTGCTCGTCAACAAATTATTTTCCCTCCTTAACATGTGTGATCTCTGTAATCCAAGTTGTCTTTATCCCTAAAATAGGGGAGACTTTGTAGCCAATGATCATTCCTCGATACATTTTATCAGGTAAATCATTTGATGTGATGTCAAACCCCATATAATCAGGTGTTATTCTTTTGAGGTTTTTAGGATTGGAGATAAAGTCCCATAACTCTTCGGTTGGTTGATTGAAAGACTGTTGTCGTTTAAACTGGTAAAACCCCATATTCACTATTTACTTAATAGTGAAACAGGAGATGTACGATAATGTTTATTGTTTCTAGAATTAAACCATTGAATACAAAACAGACCTTTAGAGTTAGCTGTAACTCCTAATTATTCGACTGTACATTGTGGTTGGAATATTCAAAATTGAGTACAGATTCAGGTGTCTTTAGTTCTGGCTTGCAGTCCGAGTTCTTCACAATTTCTCCGGGTTTAGTTTCTAACTCCAATACACCAGCCCATACGTCCAGTTTATGATCTTCCAACTCATCAAGAGCTCCTTCGTCTCGTACCTTAGCAGAGGCTTTATCTATACTGATAGCAATTACTAAAGTGGCATTCAACTCTTTTTTGTTTGGAATTCGGGCCTCGTCCCATCTTCCTGGAATAATATTCTCAGTTATAATTTTGAGGGCTTCCATTTTATCTTCCGGGTCATCAATTATTTGAGGTTTTCCAAAGATTGTAGCGGAACGGTAATTGACAGAGTGATGAAATACCGATCTGGCCAGAACAAGCCCATCCATATGACAGACGGTGAGACTGACAATATCTTGATCTAATAGAGAAAGCATCATTCTGTTTTTTAATGAGCCGTGAATAAGGATTTGATCACCTTTTCGACCATAGCAGGTAGGAATAACAATAGAAGTATTCTGGTGGGCATAGGGGACGTGACATAAAAAGTGCGAGTCTAGAATTTGGTAGACCAACTCTTTATCATAGTGAGCACGCTTGGAACCTCTTACTATTTTGTTTAATGATGTTTTTTCAAATTCTGGCATGTTTCGGGTTTTTGTTCTTGTAAATATCTTTTAATATTGGACTACTATTATAATCCAGTTTTGTTTAATTTGATAGTCCGGTATGTTGTCTTTTAAAAACCTTATTGCGCTAGACAAGGCTCAGGAAGCTCCTGTTTACTTACAGATTAATAATGCGGTAATCCACTTAATTAAGAACGGAATTCTTAAGAATGGACTGAAGCTTCCCGGGAGTAGAGATATGGCTACACAATTATGTGTGCATAGGAAAACTGTTGTTGCGGCCTATGACGAATTATTAAGCCAAGGTTGGATTGTTACAAAACCATCAAGGGGAACATATGTTAGTGAAGAACTTCCGGAGATTGAACCTCAAAAAATATCAAATGAGTCCAGGAAGGATATGGATAAGGCATCATTTCATTTTGATCCAATTGCAAACCTTCACAGACCACTTCCAGATATACCTAGTCGCTTGACACTGGATGAAGGTATTCCGGATGTTAGAATTGTTCCAGTTAATGAGATTATCAGACAATATAGAAGTATCATTTCGAGAACATACAACACCAAACATCTAAGCTATGGATCTGTTTTTGGAGACCTTTCTTTAAGGAAAGCACTTGCACAGTATTTACACGAAACAAGAGGGCTGAAGTGTACGGTTGATCAGATTCTTATCACCAGAGGAAGTCAAATGGGAATGTATTTGGCCAGCGAGCTCTTGCATAAAAACGGAAGCTATAGCATAGTTGGCGAAACCAATTATATAGCGGCAAGCCTTACCTTAGAAAACGCTGGAGCACATTTGTTGAAGGTAACGGTAGATGAGAAAGGTTTGGTCACAGACGAAATTGAAGCACTTTGTAAAAAACATTCTATAGGCTCTGTATACGTTACATCTCATCATCATCATCCATCTACGGTGACAATGAGTGCAGATAGAAGGTTGCATTTAGTTGAGCTTGCTCGGCAATACGGCTTTGCAATTCTTGAGGATGACTATGATTATGATTTTCACTACCAACGAACACCTTTGCTTCCACTTGCAAGTATTGATTCAGCTCAAAGAGTGGTTTATATGGGAGCACTTTGTAAAATCGTAGCTCCTGCTATTCGTATTGGTTATATGGTAGGCCCAAAAGACTTTATAGAAGCTGCTGGACAATTTAGAAGAATTGTTGATAGACAAGGTGACGCTATTATGGAGTTGACTATTGCTCAGATGATCCAGCAAGGGGATATTCAACGGCATAGCCGAAAAGCACTAAAACTGTATCATAAGAGAAGAGACAGTTTCTGTGCATTATTGAATGAGCATTTATCAGAGTTTTTAACTTTCAAAAAGCCAGAAGGAGGAATGGCAGTCTGGACATTACTAGATAAAAAGTACAGCTGGACTAGTATCGCAGGAAGTTGTTTGAAAAGAGATGTCCAAATACCAGATTATAAAGTGTTTGATGCTGATGGTCTAGGACATAACGGTGTGAGAATGGGTTTTGCCTCCTTAAATGAAGAAGAGCAAAAACGAGTAGTTATGGTTTTAAAAGAAGCTATCTTAGAACAGGTCTAAAAGATTTTTTCTCAAATTGTCCCTAAGCCTTTGTCAATGCGTCAATATGATGAATCGCGGTTTTAAATGAATTTTTAATTTTAACTTAGAACACAATGCAAAAGTATTTATACCTGTTTAGAGGTGGTGATGCCAGAATGGCTGAAATGTCACCTGAAGAAGTTCAAGCCCACATGGATGAGTGGAAAACCTGGATGCAAGGTTTGGCAGAAAAGGGCCAGCTTATTGACGGTTTACCCCTGAAAGCTGAAGGTAAGCAAGTAGGCTCAGGAGGTAAGGTGGTTACTGATGGCCCATTTGCCGAAGGCGCTGAAATTGTAGGTGGATACCTAATGGTTAATGCCAGCTCGCTCGAAGAAGCTACGGAAATTTCTAAAGGTTGCCCTATTCTGGATGCTGAAGATGGGCATATTGAAGTAAGGGAAATAGTTGATATGTAATCCCCTACCTCAAAGAGAGTCATTAGATATTGGCTCTCTTTGAGTTTGATTTTATAACCTAAAGGTAACTAATATACCGCTTGTTAAAGGCTGGTTTTATATGTCAAACACGTCTGTCAACCATACACTAGAACACCTATTCAGGCATGAGTATGGTAAATTGGTTTCTTTATTTACCAATCGCTACTCAACCCACCTGATTGATAAGATCGAAGATGCAGTTCAGGAATCACTTTATAAAGCTGCAAAGATTTGGTCATATCAGCCAATGCCTGAAAATCCCTCAGCATGGTTGTATCGGGTAGCGAATAATCAGCTCATTGATTTTTTAAGAAAGGATAAGAGAAGTGCTGATTGGGAGCACCACGAAGGTGCTATTGCCAAAAGTGAAACAATAGAATTGGAGTTGCCGGAAGAGAAGGCCATAGTAGATGATCAGCTTAGAATGATCTTTGCCTGTTGCCACCCGGTAATGAAACCTACTGAGCAATTAATGCTGAGTTTGAAATTGCTTTGTGGACTTTCAATAAGAGAAATTGCAAGGGCCTTGTTGAAGAATGAAGAGGCTACCAAAAAGGCAATTACCAGAGCGAAAAAGAAATTCAAAGAAGAGGTTGGTGAACTTCAGGTTCCTAATGGAGATGATGTAGAAACTAGGATTTCCGAAGTGCTGCAAGTAATCTATCTTTTATTTAATGAAGGTTATAAAGCCACAGAAGGAGAGAAACTCATTAGGCAAGAATTATGCGAAGAGGCGATTAGATTGTCGTTTATTCTGATGAATGAACCGAATGGTGACAAGGGGGAGTTAAAAGCACTTATTGCCATGATGCTCTTCAAGGCAGCAAGATTTCCTGCCAGAATGGACGGACAAGGGAATTTGCTAACACTGGAAAACCAGGATAGAAACCTGTATGATGAGGAGTATATCAAATGGGGCTGGGATTTTTTAAGACAATCCTCTAAACATCCGGGAACTTCGGTTTATCAATTGGAAGCAGCTATAGCCGCTTACTACACAACAGCACCTACTTACGAAGCTACCAATTGGAAAGCTATTCTAGGTTTGTATGATTCATTAGTCAGGTTGAAACCATCGCCAGTAGTTCAAATGAGTCGTGTGGTTGTACTCAGTAAAGTAAAAGGACCAAAGGAAGCTTTGCATGTGATGGAAGATATTGAGTCTGATATCAAAACCAACCAATCCTTTAATGCATTGAAGGCTGATTTATATGCCGCAATGGAAAACTGGCCGAAAGCCAGGGTTTTTATACAAAAGGCTGTCACAGAAGCCAAAAACATTACCGAAAGAAGGTTTCTTGAAAAAAAGTTACAAAGTTGGATTGGTAAATAGGTTTGCCAGACACCATGCTTTTATCTTACTCTTTCTTTTTCTAGATTAAGCTCCGTGAATAAATCAGGTAGAAATAACATGCTGAAAACGGTTTTTCGTTTTAGCCTGATAATAGTTGCCTTGTTGGTGCTTTTTCAACTGAGCAATGCATCACTTTTTATCCCATCCATACCGGCCGATGTAGTAATTGGTATTGGTGCTTTGATTTTGATATCTCTGGGAGTTTACCTTGGAGGAAATATGAAAAAGAAGAAAGTCATTGAAGTTTCTCTGAAAGCCGAAATCAATAAGGAAAAAATAAAAGAGCTTGGTATCAGTCAGCGCGAACTCGAAGTTTTAAATCTTATCTCAGAAGGGCTATCCAATCAGGAAATTGGTGAACAATTATTTGTTTCCGAAAGCACAATCAAAACGCATGTCTCTAGCTTATTTGTAAAACTAGATGTTAAGCGAAGAACACAAGCTGTTACAAGGGCAAAGGAATGGCAGGTGATCACCTGAAACTGCCGAACTTTATTAAATTGGTACTTAAGTATGAGCTTCTTTCTGGCTTTTTGAGCTCTATTTGGGTAAATCAAAATCAATATTATGAAGAAAGTAATTACTAAATACGGACTGATTGCCTGTGCAATAGTTATTGGAATTCCAGTACTGTCAATGGCAATTACAGGTTTTGGGCCTGAGAGTTTTGACCTTGGTGCAATAATTGGTTACTCATCAATGATTGTGGCTATGGGGCTTATTTATTTTGCCATTAGAAACCATCGCGACAAACATAATGGGGGTATTGTTTCCTTTGGGGAAGGAATGAAGATTGGGCTTGCGATTTCGACCATGGGAGGAATTGTATGGGGCATTTACAATCTGATTTTTGTTACCTGGATTATGCCCGATTTTTACGAACAATATGTGTCGCATAGTTCTGGGTTGGAAATAGGTACTCAGGAGTTTGAACGACATTTTAATGAAACAATGGAGGCAAATAGTTTCTTTTATAGTGATTTTGGAGGAACTTTATTGATGTTCCTTACGGTATTCTTAATTGGCTTTGTGATTAGCATAATCAGTGCCCTGGTATTGCAGAAAAGAGTCGGAACGGTTCAAACCTGATTAATCAAATGAATAAGAGCTTTTTCTATATAATAACGATGAATGTACTTTTCCTGAGTGGTGTGTGTGCTCAGGAAAAGTCTTTTTACAAGGATATTGAAAAGTATAGAGAAGAGCAGAATGCTGAATTTCGCAACCCTGAAAAATCTCCACTTACTGCTAAGGAAATATCAGAGTTTAAAGGGCATGATTTTTTTCCTGCCAGTGAATCCTACAGAGTGAAGGCTAGATTTGAAGCTACTCCAGATTCTAAACCCTTTCCATTAGGTACCAGTAAGGGAACAACAAGACTCTACAAGCGAATCGGTATTTTGCATTTTGAGCTTGAAGGTGAGCCACTTACTTTGGAAGCCTACTTAAGAGTACAAAGATTTAGCCTGCCGGGGCAAAAAACATATGTGTTTTTACCAGTAATGGACGAAACTACGGGAGTTACCACATATGGAGCTGGTCGTTATCTACATTACGAAGGTATACCTGAAGGAACAGAATGGGTAATTGACTTTAATAAATTGTACAATCCCTATTGTGCCTACAGTGATAGATATGAATGTCCTAAAGTTCCCGCGGCCAACCATTTGTCGATTGCGATAAAGGCTGGAGTAAGGGGAGCAAAAATTGACTAGCGTAGGCACATCGGAATTAAATTCCTAAAGTTTTTGTAATTAAACTTTCAATAATTTTTGAAAGTTAGAAAAGTAATTTATATTTGACCATGCATTACGAAGAAGCAAAGTCAAAATTCATTCAGGCCTGGGGTACATTGGGCTCAGCTTGGGGAATAAATAAAGCCATGGGGCAGATCCATGCACTGTTGCTGATTTCGGAAGAAGCACTTTCCACGGAAGAAATCATGGAAGAACTTCAGATTTCAAGAGGTAATGCAAATATGAACATCCGCGGTTTGATTGACTGGGGAATCGTGAATAAGGTTTATAAACCTGGGGAGAGAAAGGAATACTTTACTGCAGGTAAAGACATCCTAGAACTGGCAAGGCAAGTCTCCCGAGAAAGAAGACGAAGGGAAATTGAACCAGTAATGAAGGTACTTGATGAAGTACAAAGCATAAGTGAAGGGGAGAAAAATGAAATCAAGCATTTTAAGGCTGTTACAAAAGACCTTGGCGATTTCACAAAACAGGTGGATGGAGCCATGGATAAATTTATTCGTTCGGATAAGAACTGGTTCTTTCAGGTTTTGATGAAAATGATGAGGTAAAAAAATTTGCAAATTAACTTTCAAAAATTATTGAAAATTAAATAAGTATGGAAAATTTAAAAGAATATATGACCTGGCATCATTTAGTACTGTGTTTGATCTGTTTAATTGCTTTTGGAGCATTCTTGTCTAATGATTTAGGTTGGCTCTTCTTTACAATTCCTCTTCTAATTCCTGTAGGAATTGTTCAGCTGATTACCGCAGTAAACTTCTTAATCAAGAAGAAGAAGTCTGAATTTTATGATAGCTGGAGAATGTACTGGATCATTACTGTGGCTTATTTCATAGTCCTCTATTTTCTAAATCAATCAGAAACTACAATTGGCGCTTACTATTTCTGGTTGTGGTGCATCCCTTGGTTAATTGCCCTATACCAATACATGTTGGTTAGGAGAATTCATAAATGGAGAAAGTCAAATAAGGCTTTTCCAATCATTACTAACCCTAAATTTTAAAATCATGAACTACACTGTTTTATCTTACTCCCTCTATTTGGTGCTAACCATTTCACTTACCATTTGGGTAGCACGTACGCTGTTTAACAATGGAAAAGTATTCCTGTTGGAAATATTCCATGGAGATGAACTCCTGGCGGCTAGTGTTAACAAACTTTTAGTAGTGGGCTTTTATCTGATTAACATTGGCTACGCTGTTTATATACTAGACAATATGGGCAATGTAGTCGATTTGGCTTCTATGATGAGGAAGTTGAGTAGAAGTGTCGGTGCTATCATTCTGATTCTAGGTGGTATGCACTTTTTCAACCTGTTTGTACTCTTTGAAATGAGAAAAAGAGCTAAAAACAGACTAGCGTAAATCAATTACCCGGATCGTTCAGATCCGGGTTAAACAAACTTTATCATGGATGTTTTAGCAAATAAATGGATTGTCTACGATGGGAATTGTGGACTCTGTATGAATTCAAAACGATTGCTTGTGAAGATGGGAGTGTTTCCTGATTCGAAGTGTCTCAATTATCACCAACTAGACGATAGGTTGTTCGCAAAAGTGGATCCCGAGCATTTCAAATATGAGATGGCATTGATTGACGAAAGCACAAATGAGACCTCCTATGGCCTTGAAGGCATATTGAAAATATTCTCCGAGAAAATCAATTGGCTAAGGCACATTCGAAAAGGAGGTTGGGTGTTCAAATTTTTAGAGTTTTTCTATCATGCCATTTCATACAACCGATACTTTTTGTTTCCCCGAAATAAGACCTTCTCATGTGATTGTGACCCTCCTTTTGTGAGGCAATATTTCAGGAGATGGGTGGGCATAGGAGTAATAATATCACTGTTGATGAGCTTTGCTTTCGGTTGGATGATGGCTCCTGTTTTTCAAGGAAGTGCCTTAACTTCAGGTTTACAGATGCTCTTGATAGTAGGGAGTGGATGGGTGCTGCAAGGTCTGATCAGTTTTCTTGCAATGAAGAAAGATGATTACCGAGATTACTTTCGCCATTTGACATTGATTGCGATAACTGGTGTCTTAGTCCTGATTCCTACCATTGTATTGTCTCCATTCATTTCGGTAGCTGGTCTCAAGGTGCTGTCGCTTATTAATGTACTTGCAAGCAGTGGGTTAATGCTACGGATGCACATAAAACGGGTACGATTTATGAGGGTTTCTCAGGTATGGACATTCTTATGGTTTTTTAGTCTTCAGACTACGGCCATACTTCTGTTCCTTCAACTTAAAATACCTGTGCTATGAGCTTTTTAAAGAGAATTCCTGTGATTTATTCTGGCGAATTACATAAGGTTAAACTGATAAATTTTAGTGTAGACCTGGATGAGGTGTTACCAATGGTGCCTCAACAAATCAAAGTCAGGAACTTCGATGGGAAAGCAATTATCTCCATGGTAAATGTGAACTTAAAGCATATGACCATAAAAGCTTTTCCAGATTTGTTTTCTTTGGATTACCAACACGTGGCTTTCAGGCTACTGGTAGATGACTCTGAATGGAGCAAAGGAAAGGCAAAAGGAATCTATTTTTTGAAATCGTTTACCAATAAGCCTTTTGTGGTATGGAGTGGCAACCTATTAAGTCATTATAAACTATCGAAAGCTAAAATTCACGATGTCCACGGGTTTGATTTATGGCAATCAGATAAATACATCAGATATCACTTGAGTAGAAAACGATGTAAATCAGATGAGAAACTGAAAACTACTATTCAATGCATAGATAGAGCATATGCGGTCGACAATGACAAGTTAGTCTGCACTCGCATTCAAAGAGAAAAATGGCCAATTGAGCCAGTGAGTTGTGTTGGATTTGAAACTAATTTTTTTGATTCAGCAAAATTGCTGGGAGCTTTTAGTGTCAATGAGGTTATTCATTATCAATGGCTCCCAGCTCAACCTTTGGACTAGACTTATTGTAAACTGCAGCTTCCGTTAAAATCAGAAGCATCAAACAGTGTGTTTGCTCTACCAACCAAGGCGCCTTTAGTAACTTCTATGGTCAATTGATTGTTACCAGAACGTTTGGGTGAACAGTACTCGAGTAGATAGTAGCTGTTTGCCCTTCCATTGATTAAATCTCCGATCTCTTTGAAGCTATCTAACAGCTCACCAATGTTAGCGGCTGATACAAAGCTCGTTTTACCGATTTCCCTCAGCACTTGTTCGTCAATTTCTCCACCCAAGCCTATAGTGTATATTGAAATGTCTTTGTCGGCATTGGCTACAGCACCTAAAGCCTGACCTTTGGTATTACGATTTGCCTGATCGGTTCCATCGGTAAATACTACTACAGCGCTAGATGCAATTTCATCCAGGTTACGGGTTTGCGTTAATTTTTGAGTAGCAACTTCTATCCCTTGTATCACTGCACCATATAGGTTAGTGGAATTGTCAGAGCTCATTTGAGGAGAAATATTATCTATGGCAGTCTTAAGTACTGATGCACTGGTTGACACTGCTTGTAATTGCTTGATGTTTTCAGCGCCATCGAACCACCAGATATCCATTTTCACAGCTTGTGCTGAGGCCTTGTCTTGCGTTGGAACAACTTCATCAATAAAGCTTTTGGCAGCTTGTTTTAGACCAGTAAGGTTTTCGCCACCTAACACGCTTCCACTTAAATCTAACAGTAGTGTAATGTGGTAATCAAAAACCTGTTCGTTGGGTTGTATTTTTCTGGTCGCTTCAAATTCTGAAATAACAGCACCGTTTTCATATATCACAAAGTCGCTTTCATTCAGGCCGGCAACCCCGTTTCCTTTAGTGTCTTCTACGCGAAAAAAAATGGAAACATTAGATGGTAAGTTCACAAACTGATTTTCGATAGTGACCGATAGACTTAGGTTTTCGGAATCATCGCTTCCGCAAGACCAGATTAGGGTACAAAGTATTGCTAAAACAGATAAATAGAGTTTTGACTGTCGCATGGTTCTTAGGTTTTGAGTTCAGGCCTAAAACCGTGAAACTTATTTTCATATTGTGTGGTTAGGCATATAATTCAACTAAATTTGAATACTGAATAATTTTTTACAATATGAAGACAACTACCACGTTACTAGGGGATTATGAATTTGAAGCTGTTAATCCAAACGGCAATAGAGTACATATTGATATGAGGGCTGCCGAGGAGAAGAAAGGGCAATCTCCTACTGAACTATTATTGTCTGCTCTAGCAGGCTGTGCCTCAGTGGATTTGGTGCAAATGTTGAAGAAAAGAAGACGTACAGTTAATAATTTAACCGTTGAGGCAGAGGGTCAAAGAAGAGACGAACACCCAAGAGGATTTACCCATATTAAGCTTCATTTCAAACTGAATTCTCCTGATGTTAAACAGGAGGAATTTGAAAAGCTTGGACACCTGGCGGCTACTAAGTATTGCTCTGTTGCAGGTTCTTTGAGCGCAGAAATGGATCATGAGTTCACAATCTTACGTTAAAGGTTCAGCCAATACGTAATTTTGATCACTAGGGCTCGATTCTTATTTACAAAATCATCCGGGAAGTAGTTGTCTGTATAGGCGACAAATATGTCTGATACAGGTTTGAATCGCCATTGTAGTCTTGAGTTGATGTTTAAGTTGTCAATCTGACTATTGTACTGGATGAACGTTGTCCAGAACAGAGATTTTGAAAAGGTAATATCAAACCTGGGGCCTATCAGTAAAATATCCGCATCGCCATAAGGGTCTGGAAGTCTTATATTATTATAATTAAGGTTTAGACTTACTAATCCATATGGCTGAAAGCGGTAATTCAGGTTGCCACCAATACTGAACCTGTCTCCGTTAAAGTATTCTCCGTAACTCCCTCTCAAGCTATAGTACATTTTCTTACGCGTATTGGAGTTAATATTGCCCTGCAGACTGGTGAAAGTATAATCAGTTCCTTGCGGAAGCTTTGCATTTCCTTCTCGTGTTGGATCAAAGTCACTGAACAAATAGATGAAATTGCGTTCAAGGCTCAATTCAAATCGACCTGTGCTCTGAAGTTGTCCACCTGCTCCAATACTTATCTGTGAGTCTGTAGTACCATTGATTTCATTCCGGAAAACATCAACACTGGCAAATGGGTTGACTTGCTGGAAAATACCTCGTTTAGGATAAAAATTCTTTCTTACTTCTAAACTACCTCTTTCAAAATTTCTTCGTCTGGCAAAGCCAACCTCAGGATTGTAGTTATCCCCGACCTTTTGCACCAGTGCTTCAACTCTCCAATCTACAGTAGAATAAGTAAGGCTAGCGGCACTTGCATAGGCGTTGTCAGAATCTGATTTATCGAAAGACTGATGATAGAAGAGTTTACCATTCCAGACATTATCTGCAGAAGCCAGGTTATAATCAATACCCAGTACCCGATTGAACTGGTTAAAAGTTGTTCCACTCTCGTTTTTAAAGTCTTGCTTGTTGATAAATATCAATCCAATGTTGGATCTACTAAATATTTTTCTTTGAAGTGCTGCAACGGTATAGTTGATCTGAGGTAAGTTAATGTCCTCTTCTTCGGCAGCTTGTATGTTTAAGACGCCTATTCGCCAGTTATTGTTAAGTTTTCCACTGAGTCGCGCCCCGAAATTAATTTTATTTTGAACATTTGTTCCTGTTGTCTCATCTCTGGAAACACCAATTCTTCTTGAGAAAAATGGCCTAAGACCGTCTTGTCCAAATTGTCCGAACAAATCGGCATTCTCAAGGAAGAATTGCCTACGTTCAGGGAAGAAAATTTCAAACCTATCCAGATTGGTTACCTGTCTGTCAACTTCAACTTGGGAGAAATCAGGGTTAACAGTAAGGTCCAGGTTCATGGCCGGCCCTAACCCTATTTTTGCATCAAAACCAAAATCTCCAGACTCATTCGAGGTTCTAGGAACTTCGGTAGCTTGCCCTGAAGGAGTATATCCACCTGCAGCATTAGCATTGCCTGATAGGTAAGGAATTACTGCAATATTGGCTCCTGGGTTTTTCAAGGGTTTGTCCCAGATAAGTTGTCCCGTGTGGGCTAAAGAATACAGTACAAAATTTCTTGGTATGGGATTCCAGGTAGAACGTTCTCCTGTGTTACTATCTATTCGATAAGAGTTAATATTCCATACAGTACTTCCTTCCTTAAACCTTATGCTCTTAAAAGGAATCGCCATTTCTACCATCCAGTATCCATCATGTTGAGTTGCTTCTCCGTACCATTTGTTTTCCCAATCCAGAGACAAATCACCACGGTTACCGCCTCCGTTAGAAATTAACCCTTCTCTTCGAACTCCAAATGGGTTGATACCAAATTGAAATGCATTGGTTTGGTCATCAAAAGTGTCGAAATGAACCACAAACATATCATTACCTCCCCCTCTGAAATCTCGCCTCAGGGAAGGAGTGACATATTCAGTAGATCCTGTGTTATACATTTTTGCACCTATGTATAAAAACTTGTCGTCATAAGTGAATCTCATTTCGGTAATGGCCTGTGCAGCAATTGAATCACTGGGGAAGTTCTGGGCATAATCAGAGGCCAGGTCTGCATTTAGCCATGATTGTTCATCAAGAAGGCCATCCAGTACTATTTTATCAGTTGCCTGCTGAATACGGACTTGCTTTCGGTTTTGACCTAAGGCTATTGTGCACGAAAACAGTAAAAGAATGAGGCAGAGTAATCCGGTTTTTTGCATGGTGATATACAAGAATAGTTGTATTTCAGAATTCTTCAAAAAGGAGCTTATGCTTTCTGACAAGCGGTAGATCAATTAAGAAAGACTAACTTTCGTAAAAAATGCAGACCGAATGCGGATTGTTAAAGAGATAACAGGTAAACCCTGTAAGATAACTGTCTTTTCATGGAATGGTAAATACCTGATGAAGTTGGAACAAGGGCCTTTTGAACAAACTTTTAAAGTAAGTGAGTTCGATTTTCTTCCAAATGAACTAGATGATTTGCTAAGTGATGATTTTATTCAAGAGGCCTTGGAGCGTTTTAAAAACATGGCTCAATCCCTCAAAAAAGCGATTAAATAGAAAATCTATTTAAATTTATATGATGAATTGGTAATTTTATAACTCAAATTACCAATTGACTGAATCAACCTACTAAATGCCACTAGTCGTTTATTTCGTGCTAGCAATTTTCCTATTGTCCATTGTCATGGTGTCAATACTTCTATTTAAAAATAAGAAGCGTTACCATCAGTTGGAAAAGAAGTTTACGGATGTAAAAAAGAGAAAGGAGTCCATAGTGGAAACCTTTGAACTTCTGATGGATCACTCGTCAGATTTTGTTTTCAGGTACAATGATGAAGGGTTGGTTACATTCGTTTCCAGTAATGTTGAACGAACCCTCGGATATAATAAGAAAGATAGGAAGCTCCACTTTAAAGATATCATCACTTCAAACCCTATTAATAGTAAGATTGATAACCATATCAAGGATCGGTTTAGTAATGTAGTTCAGGTAAAATCTCCATACTTCATTGAGGTTTATGATAGTTCAAGGCAAACCCACATGTTGGAAATTTTTGAATTCCCATTTTCCAATGCACTAGCTGAGGTAGAGTACGTGACTTGTATTGCCCGCAATATGACGAGTGTTTACAAAGCCGAACTAGAATTGAAAGAGAGTGAGCGCCAACAGTCTACTATTCTAAGGGCAATACCCGATGCGATGTTTACTTTAGATCGGGATTCAAGGTTTATCGATTATCAAATTCAGAATGAGAATGAGTTGTGGTTCAAGCCAGAGGATTTTATTGGTAAAAAGCTTCTGGATATAGTACCCGAACCGTTAGGTATAGTTTTTCAGGATGCTACTTCAAAAGCTTTTGAAACCGATGAACTACAAACATTGGAATATGCTTTTGGGAAGCCAGGTACTGAAGAAAATTATGAGGGTCGGATCATTAAACTGGATGAAACCAGAGTACTGGTGATTTCAAGAAATATTACCTCTCAGAAGAAACTAGAGATAGAACTGATAAAGGCCAAAGAGGCTGCTGAGACAGCTACTAAAGCAAAGAGTAACTTTCTGGCAACAATGAGTCATGAAATCCGAACGCCTATGAATGGTGTTATTGGGATGACCAGTTTACTTGCTGAAACTTCTCTCACGGAAGAACAAAGAGATTATGTAGAAACCATACAGGCTAGTGGTGATACATTACTGAGAATTATTAATGATATCCTTGACTATTCTAAAATAGAGTCGGGTAAAATGTCATTTGAAGAATCTGTTTTCTCCCTTCAAAAAGTTATCGATGATTCCATAAGTCTGGTGGCTTTTGAGGCAAAGAAGAAAGATCTGGTAATAAATAAATCAATAGGTGAAGGGGTGCCAGATTTTATCAAAACTGATAGAGGGCGCTTGAGACAGATTCTGCTTAACCTTTTATCCAATGCTGTCAAGTTCACTGAGCGCGGTTCTGTTTCTTTAAAAGTGGAATTGGAGAAAGAGACTGCCAAAAATGTTCAGTTAGCTTTTACAATCAAGGATACTGGAATCGGCATTCCTAAAGAAAAATTGAGTGGCTTATTCAAAGAGTTTACCCAGGCAGACTCATCACATTCAAGGAAATTTGGTGGGACAGGACTGGGGCTTGCAATAGTAAAGCGCTTGGTTAAATTGATGAATGGGAAAATTACTGTTAAAAGTGAGCTAGGGATTGGTTCCGACTTTATGTTCACTGCAAGAGTGAAATTAGCTGCTAGGAAGAATCTTGATGAAATGCTTTCATCCAAACCGAGCTTTGCTAATGATACTTCCGACCAGCTTATTAGTAACGAATTTCCGTTAAAAGTGCTTTTGGCTGAAGATAATTCTGTTAACCGTAAGCTGACAACCATTTTTCTAGAGCGCCTGGGTTTTGTGCCTGATGTAGCCAAGGATGGTCTTGATGTAGTGGAAATGGTAAAAGATAATGGCTATGACGTAATTCTTCTGGATATTTCTATGCCAAAAATGGATGGTTATCAAGCAACTGAAATAGTCCGCGAAATGAGCCTGAAAGTCGCCCCATTTATTATAGGTGTTTCTGCAAATGCATTTAAAGGAGACATTGAAAGAGCACTGTCTGTTGGTATGGATGACTATTTGACTAAGCCTATCCGTTTTGAAGATTTAAAGGAAAAAATGGTTACTGCTGGCCGAAGAAGGTTTCCTTTTGTGTCTTAACTTACGCACTCAAATTTTAACATGAATTATTTTGTAACAGCTATCGGAACCGATAGTGGGAAAACATTGGTTTCTTCAATTTTGGTGGAGGCTCTGAAAGCAGATTACTGGAAGCCTGTTCAGGCTGGTTTGCCTACGGATACGGATGCTGTAAAAAGTCTGGTGAGCAATGAAATAAGTAAGTTCCATCCTGAAACTCACTTGCTAAAAATTCCAGCATCACCACATGCGGCAGCAAAGTATGAATATCTCAATATTGGCCTTGATGACTTTGTGTTACCCGAAACTGATAATGAGATTATTCTTGAAGGAGCAGGTGGAGTTTTAGTGCCTTTGAACGATCAGGATTTTGTTATTGATATTGCCAGAGAGCTAAATACCCAGGTGATTCTGGTTGCCAACCTCTATCTAGGTAGTATCAATCATACCTTGCTGACTGTCGACTACTTGAAAAGAAATAATGTTCCTGTTAAGGGGATAATCTTTAATGGTGAAGCAAATGAAGAAAGTGAGCGTATCATTGAAAAGCACTCGGGTTACAGGGTGCTTTTGAGGCTGCCTAAATTGGGTATGATAACAAAAGAAGTAGTACAGTATTGGGCAGATGAATTATTACTGAACTGGTATGAATAACTGGATAGCAAGAGATGAATGTACGATTTGGCACCCATTTACACCTTTAAGGGGAATGGAGTCGCCATTAATGATAGAAAGAGCCGAAGGGGTTAATCTTTATACACCAGAAGGCAAACGTATTATAGATGCTATTTCATCGTGGTGGGTGAATATACATGGACATGGCAATTCTTATTTGGCAGAAGCTATTGCCGAGCAAGCCCACAAACTGGAGCATGTAATTTTTGCGGGCTTTACACATGAGCCAGCCATAAAACTTGCCGAACGCTTACTAGAAATACTACCAGATAATCAGGCTAAGATTTTTTTCTCAGATAATGGTAGTACAGCTGTAGAGGTGGCAATAAAAATGGCGTTTCAGTATTTCTACAATCAAGGGGTAACAAAAAAGAGAATTATAGCTATTGATGGGGCTTATCATGGAGATACTTTTGGAGCCATGTCTGTTGGAGAAAGAGGGCCTTTTACAGAGCCTTTTGATCCATACTTATTCCAGGTAGATTTTTTAGATTTTCCGGCTGGGAATAATGATCAAAGTGTTTGGGAAAACTTCGAACGATTAGTGCTTTCAGGTGATGTTGCTGCATTTATTTATGAGCCTATTGCCCAAGGGGCTTCAGGAATGAGAATGTATGACCAAAATCTTCTGGACAGGATGATTGACCTGGCGCAGAAACATGAAGTTATTTGTATTGCAGACGAAGTAATGACGGGGTTTGGGCGGACAGGTGAATTGTTTGCTGCAGATCTCTTGAATACTAATCCTGATATTATCTGCTTGTCTAAAGGGTTGACAGGAGGGGCTTTGGCTATGGGGGTAACAAGTTGTACTCAGAAAATACAGGATGCCTACCAAAGCAATGATTTGATGAAAACCTTTTTTCATGGACACTCCTTCACCGGAAATCCCATGACATGTGCTGTTGCAAACGCTTCTCTGGACTTGTTATTAACGGATGAGTGTACAGCCAACCGTGAGCGTATAAACCAACGCCATCTGGAGTTTAAGAAACAAATTGAGAATCATCAACTCGTTAGAAATCCTAGAGTATTGGGGACGATCATTGCTTTTGAGCTAAATACGGAAAGGGATACCTCTTATTTTAATGAAGCAAGGCATCACTTATATCCATACTTTATTGAAAAAGGTGTGCTTTTAAGACCTTTGGGTAATGTCATCTACCTGATACCTCCTTATGTAATTTCCGATGAAGAGTTGGGCTATATATATCAAACTATTCTTAACTTTTTGGAGGAATATAATTCGCTGATATTGAATAAGAAACTATGAAAAAGTCGATGTATGCTCTATTGATGTTGTTTGCTTTAATGAGTTGTAAGGCACAACAATCCGATGTTTACTATAAAGTGATTACGATGAGAGCAACTCCTGGGAAGCTTCTTGGACTCATTGATATGTTAAAAGAGGATATGAAAAACCATCTGGAAATAGGTATAGAAAAGCCATTTCTTATGAGACATTCTCAAGGTGATCAATGGGACTTGCTGTTAATGTATCCGATTAAGGACCTGTCTTCACATTTCTCAGGTAAGCAAATGGAGAAGCGTAGAGCCAGCTCAACCACATTGGATCAGGAGTATGGAAGTTCGTACTATGACTTTATATCCTGGCAGGAAGAGCAGATTGTTCAAGGCCCTTCGCTGAAGGAGTTTAATGAGAGATTTAATGAATTCGACTATTATCATGTAGAGATGTTTCAGGCGTTAGCCGGCAAACAATCAGAATTATTAAAGCAGAGGCAAATGGAGAATGCATACCTAACAGAAATAGAAAGAGATACTAACCTGATATTCACCAAAGTATTTGGGGGAGAGGTTGATTGTTTTACTCTGGGCTTTTATCGTGATATCAAACACTTTGCTGAAAGTGCGGATATTCCAATTGAAACGGAAAACGCGGCTGCAAAAAAAGCAGGTTTTGAAAGTGTTTATACCATTGGTAGCTATTTGCGCTCATTGTTATTGGAGCATCACGATACTTTAGCTGGAGCTGTCAGGTCAAATTAAGTTGATTCCCATTTTACTCTTGTAAACTGATATACGAAACAGTCGCTTCCATAGAAGTCACGTTTTTCAACAAATTCAAAGCCTAACCTTTCATAAAATCGGTGGGCTTTTATGTTGGCTTCCAGCGGGTCGATTAGCACGGAAGTGACTTTTGAATCTGCAAAGCAACGCTCCAGAGCGAGTCGCATCATAGCTGTTCCATAACCTTTATTTAAATCCGTTTTTTCACCAATCCATATGTCAATAGCTCTAAGATTAGGAGGTACATTTTGCCAATAATGTGTTTCTTCCTGATGCGGATCTATTATCTGGATGAAGCCGATGGGGCTTCCATCTAGTTCGGCAACTAACTGTTCTCTCCATTCAGGAGTTCTTGGGAGTTCGTAAGCCCAGTTCCAGTCATCAGTTGGGTCACAGTCAATGATATGCTGTTGTTTGTCCCAATGCTCAAGAATTTGAAGGTCTGCTATGGTTGCTGCCCTAAGTTGGATCATAAGTGAAGGCTTGTTTATTAATTAAACGAAACTTGATGGTTAAATGGTTTTCTGTATTACCATGCTCTTGAACAATCCATGCCCTTGACTTTTCCACTTTCCTGTGAACCCTTTTGGAAGTACGAAAAAATCTCCTGCATAGAAAGTGGTTTCAGAGTTTGAGGCATCAGTTATCGTTACCTGACCAGACAGTACATGAATAAGTTGTTCCTGAGCAGGTTTAGAAAGAGAGAACTGACCAGGCTTCTCCGCTTTTAGCATCACAGTTAATTCTGCACCTTTTTTTAATACCTTTTCATAGTATCCTGAAGAATTCAATTTGATTTCAGTTCCGGAAAGCAAATCTTTATCTAAGCGTGTTGGAAGTTTTCTTTCAGTACCAGAGTTTGTGGCACGTTGAGTACTGATTACTGACAACTCATAGTGATAATAGTCACTGGCCTGAATTTGCCATTTACCAGTGTAGCCTTTCGGAATAAAGAAAAACTCATTTGACTGGAATTCGATTTCACTACCATTGTCGGGAGTAATCCTCGCTTTTCCATTGAGCATCAACACCACTTCATCAATGGCGAAATTATCCATACGTGTTGTCCACGATTCACTCGACACTACATAGATGCTGATGTCTTCACCTCTTAAAATTCGTCTTTGAAAGAATGCTCTTTCAGGTTCGGCTTTTAATTCCACTCTTTCTAAACCAATACCTGATAATGCTGACTTGTTGAGTAAGATTGGCTTAGATGGGGTTTGCGCTATGAGTTGATGCTTCATCATTCCGATGATGAATATTAGTGAGAAAATGACTTTAAGCTTTTTCATTCAGGTTTGATTTTCGATGATAAACGAAGTTGTTAAAAAAAGATGACCCTTGTTATGAAGATATACCAACACAGTTATTTCATAGACATTCTTCCATGATCAATGGTTATTTGACAGCTAAAAAAATGAATGATAGATAGGCTATTTTGTTGATAACTACTTGTTTATCGGGTTGTTGGATTTTAATTATTTGAAATAATCGATTAAATTGCGGGTCCTCAACCTTTTTCATTCATCCAAAACACATAGTAATGAAAAGGTTCTCTAAAGCAATTATCGTTGCCTCAGCCATTGTATTTTTTCTGCTAATCCACGTTCCGAGTTTTGCTCAGATTCAAAAACCTATTAAGGTTTGGGATACCAGATATGGAGGAGACTCCAGAGACACTGATGTTAAAACCATCCGTACAAGTGATGGTGGATTCCTAATTACATCTAGTTCACTTTCGGGTATCAGTGGAAACAAATCAACCCCTAATCAGGGAGATGACGACTGGTGGGTAGTTAAGACTGATCAGAATGGTAACTTCATTTGGGATTTTAACTTTGGTGGTATAGCTGAAGAGGGTTTTGAAGCAGGTGCGGTTCAAACAGCAGATGGAAACTACGTATTGGCCGGACGAACCAGATCGGGTATTTCTGGAGATATTACTTCAAATCATCTGGGAGGTTCTGATGATATCCTAATCGTAAAAATTGACGCAACCGATAGATCAATCCTTTGGCAAACCCGTATCGGGGGTAACCTCACAGATTGGGCTTTTGATTTAACTGTCACTTCTGATGGAAATGTTGTTGTTGGTGGATATACTACTTCAACAGACCTTGTTGGAATTTCCCCAATGGGTTCGTTAGATCTTTATTTGGTAAAGGTCAATAGCACTGATGGGGCAAAAGTTTGGGAAAGAACTTATGGAGGAAGTGGTTTCGAATCTGCTGATGAATTACTTCCTAATGATAATGGTGGGGTAGTAGTTGGTGCTTATTCTGCATCAACGGATTTATCTGTTGCAAGCAATGGAAGTTTCGACTTCTGGATATTTTCTACTGATGCCAATGGAAATGTGATTTGGGAAAATCTCTTAGGAGGTGCGGGAGTGGATGCGATTCGATCAATGACCCAAACTTCCGATGGAGGTTATGTGTTCTCTGGACAAAGCAATTCAAATGCTTCAGGCAATAAATCGGAAGATAGTAAAGGGCTTGATGATGTCTGGACTATTAAAACGGATGCCTCTGGTAATTTGCTTTGGGAAAAAACACTTGGTGGAAGTGCCTATGAATGGGGGCAAGCAGCATATGGACTGTCCGATGGTTCAGTAGTTATTGGAGGCTTTTCTAACTCTCCGGCAAGTGGAGATAAATTGAGTGAGAATATTGATGCTTCGCTCGATGTATGGTTTTTTAAATTAGATGAGTCAGGAGCGTTGAACTGGCAGGCCGATTTTGGAAGTAATGGTTCAGATGGAGAGGTGAATATTCCATTTTTCGATGAAACTACTCAGGAAATCTACCTTAGCGGAGGGACTACTTCAGATTTAGGAAGTTATATTTCTCACCCGAATTTTGGAGCTTCTGGAACTGTTGATGTCTGGTTTACTAAATTCAGAATCCATGAGTTGCCTGCCCAGGTTTTGGCTTGTGCAGGAACGGAGGCCGATGTCAATATTGACAATGCGATTTCCTCTTCTTTTTCAAACAAGCGATATGAGCTTAGAAATTCAGATGGTGTGCCAAATGGTATTGTGTCACCAGGTGAAGAGCCTGTTACGACAATCACTTCTTCCGAAGTTCTTTCTGATACTACTTTGTATGTCTACGCCATTAGTGATTTACCAGATGGAAGCATACTGGAAGAATTCATAGGCCCGGTTTCTATTGCTCCTGGAGATGAGCTATTGGAAAGTGCTAAACTGAATCTACTAGAGTATGATAATATCGTTTGCTTTAACAAGAAGGCTAAGGTTAAAGTACTGAGCTCCGTGGAGGGTGTTACTTACGAACTTATAAATGAGGATGGAGATGTTTTGGATTCGAAATTAGGAACAGGTGAAAATCTAGTACTTAAATCACCAAAACTAAAGGTTGATACTAACCTGAGTATAAAACTGATTAATACTGAGAATGGATGCAGCGAGCTACATCCTGAGTCCATTTTCATTCAGGTTGAAGATAAAATAACAGCTAAAATCTCTTTTGACAGAAGTAATGCAAAAGTTGGTGAACCAATAACCTTTTCTTCCATTGATGATGATGGGATAGTTTCATGGACATGGACTTTTGATAAGAAAACAACCAGATCGGGAGAGGTAGTTAACCATACTTTTAATAGACCAGGAATACACTGGATTGAACTAGAGGTAGAAAATAGCAATGGCTGTAAGAAGGTGATTCAGAAAAAGTTCTTATTAAAGAGAAAAGTGTTTTTTGGAGTGCCAGGAGTATTCTGGCCATGTACTAATCAAGGGCCATTCAAGGCTAAGTTAAAACATGTCAAGCGTGTCAAGCTAACCATTATTAATAAAAATGGGAGAGTCGTGTACTCAGGATCAAATAGCTGGCATGGTGTGGATAGAAAAGGGAAGTTTGTACGAGCTGGACAATACTTTTATAAAGTTAATGCTGTAACAATTGATGGTAAAAAATTCCAGAAAAAAGGCTCGTTTTATATAACCTATTGATAAAAAGAAAAAGGGTTTCAATTTTGAAACCCTTTTTCTTAAGAATTATTTTTTATTCTAAATCGCCCTGTTTGGATCAAACCTTTCAAGGTAATCGGCAACTCTTCTTACAAACATTCCGCCTAATGAACCATCTACTACTCTGTGATCATAAGAATGAGAAAGGAACATTTTGTGACGAATTGCTATGGCATCACCAGCAGGAGTTTCAACAACTGCAGGCTTCTTTGTTACCGCTCCAAGGGCAAGTATACCAACTTGTGGTTGCATAATGATTGGAGTACCCATTACATTACCGAAAGAACCTACATTAGAAATAGTATAAGTACCACCTTGTAAATCGTCTGGAGTAAGCTTGTTTTCACGTGCTCTGCGAGCAAGGTCGTTTACTTTTTTGGTCAAGCCTACCAGGTTGTATTGATCGGTATTGTGAATTACCGGAACAATAAGGTTTCCTGTAGGAAGTGCCACAGCCATTCCTACATTGATGTCTCTTTTCTTTACAATGTTATTACCATCTACCTGAATGTTCATCATAGGGTAGTCTTTAATGGCATTAACAACAGCTTCCATAAAGATAGGTGTGAACGTAATGGGTTCGCCTTCTCTCTCTTTGAAAGACTGCTTGATTTTGTTTCTCCAGTGTACAATGCTAGTTACATCTGCTTCAACGAAAGATGTTACATGCGGAGAAATTCGTTTCGAATCAACCATGCGTTCTGCGATCATCTTACGCATGCGATCCATTTCTATGATTTCATCGCCACCAGAAATAGATACCGGCATTGGCTTAGGAGCTGCACTAGGGGCAGGGGTTGCTACAGGAGAAGCTACCTTGGCAGGAGCACCTTCAGCAGGTCTGTTTTTAAGGTATGCGAGAATGTCTTTCTTGGTAACGCGTCCTTCTCTTCCGGTTCCAGGAACTCTCTCAAGTTCTGTCATAGGAATACTTTCTTGTCTGGCAATATTCATCACCAATGGAGAATAGAAGCGATCTGAAGCAGGAGCATCCAAAACGGCAGCATGACCGTTTGAAGATGTTGTTGCATTGCTTGCTTGTCCATTAACTTCAGCAACCTTTTCTTCTTTTTGTGCAGCAGGAGTGTCTTGTGCCGGAGTAGCATCCTCAACAGCCGCGTCAGTTTCAATTTTTGCAATAGGAGCCCCTACTGCTACAACATCACCTTCGTTTACTAAAATTTCTTTAAGTGTACCGCCATGCGTGGCTGGTACCTCTGTGTCCACTTTGTCGGTTGCTACTTCAAGTACCGATTCGTCAGCTTCTATTGTATCACCTTCTTGTTTTAGCCAAGATAGTACAGTACCCTCCATGATACTTTCTCCCATCTTTGGCATTACCATTTCTACTATAGCCATAATCTAAATCCTAGCAATTAAAACGTTTGCACAATAAGACAAAAGTAACTCTTTTGCCAAATATTATCAATGTTTTAGTCCTTTAAACTTTTTCTAACCAAATTTAATAGTGCTATTTCTGTTAATTCGATATTTAATATTCTATTTTTTGACAATAGCAACTTTTTTGCAATGGTTTGCTCACCATCGGCATAAGCAATCCATACTGTTCCAACCGGCTTGTCAGGTGTGCCACCTCCCGGGCCTGCAATTCCGCTGCTTGCCGCACCTACGTCAGACTTAAACAACTTCCTTACTCCTTCGGCCATTTCTTTTACACATGCTTCACTAACAGCACCATGAGCTTCTAGTGTTTCAGGTTTTACTCCTAAAACATTGACTTTATGTTGATTGTGATAGGGAACGACACCTCCTTGAAAATATTCAGACGAACCAGCTATTGTAGTGATCTTATGCTGTACAAAACCTCCTGAACAACTTTCTGCCAGTGAGAGGGTCTTCTTTTGGCTTAAAAGGAGTTCTCCAATTGCTTCCTCCAGACTGGTGTTGTCATATCCATAAACGTACTTACCAGCTAATGGCAAAAAGGAATCGATTAATTCTTGTACCTCTTTCTCTAATTGTTTTTTATCATTGCCTACTGCTGTTAGTCGTAATTTTACGTGGCCAATACTTGGTAGGTAGGCCAGAGAGATATTTTCAGGTAAAGCATTTTCCCAGTCTTTTATTTTATCTGCCAGAAAGGATTCGCCAATACCGACTGTTTTGATAAGCTTATGATAAATAACTGGTGTATGGAAAAAGCTTCTGAGCCTTGGTAGTACGGCAGTCTTCATAAGGTTTTTCATCTCATGAGGCACTCCAGGCATGGAAACAAAGACTTTTCCATTTCTTTCATACCAGGTAGCTGGAGCTGTTCCTAATTCATTGTGAAGGACATCTGCTATTTCAGGAACCAGTGCTTGTCGTTTGTTGATCTCAGTAAATACTTTCCCCCTCGCTTCAAAAAAAGATTTTACGTGTTGTAATACCCCATCGTTCATTACAACCTCACTATCAAAATATCGAGCTAGCATCGGCATGGTCAGGTCGTCATTGGTTGGACCCAAACCGCCTGTTATTAATACGATATCAGCTGTTTTTTCAGCTTCAGCAAAGGCATGAAGAATGTCTTCTTCAGTATCGCCAACTGTTGTTTTCCTAACAACCTTAATTCCCAGCTGATCTAGCTCAGAACTCATCCATTGCGAATTGGTGTCTACGATCTGACCGTAAAGAATTTCATCTCCAATTGTGAGGATTTCTGCGAACACACTCTTCATATAAAGTAAATGGTCTTTGTGTTTAAGAATTTGTCAATGCTTGATCTATATCTGCTATGATATCATCGACATGCTCTAAACCTACCGATACACGGATTAGTTCAGGGCTTATATCCACCTTGAGCCTTTCTTCTTCTGATAACTTAGCATGTGTAGTTGAAGAAGGGTGAGTTACTATTGTTCTGCTATCCCCCAGGTTTGCTGTAAGAGAGCACATTTTGATGTTATTCAGAAAACGCCTTCCTCTCTCTATATCACCCTTAATTCCAAAAGCCACAACACCGCCTCCCGCAGACATTTGTGTTTTGGCAATTTCGTGCTGAGGGTGGGATGGAAGAAATGGATACCTAACCCAGTTAACCGCTTTATGACGTTCTAAGTATTCACTCAGTTTCAATGCGTTTTCGCAATGTCTATCCATTCTAACAGCCAATGTTTCAAGGCTTTTGGATAGAACCCATGCGTTGAAAGGGGACATTGCCGGGCCGGTACTTCTGCTAAAGGCATATATTTCTTCAATCAAATCCTTTCTGCCAACTGTTATGCCTCCTAAAACTCTCCCTTGCCCATCAATGAATTTAGTGGCCGAATGTATTACTAAATCGGCACCAAAGGTGATCGGCTTTTGTAAATATGGAGTAGCAAAGCAATTATCAACGACTAGTATTAGTCCATGTTTTTTGGCAAAATCTCCAAGCCATTTTAAATCTACCAGGTCCACTGCTGGGTTTGTTGGTGTTTCAACATAAAGCAATTTTGAAGATGGCGTAACTGCACGATGCCAGTTGTCTGTATCTTTGATGTCAACATAAGTTGTGGAGATATTCCATTTTGGAAGAATCTT
The DNA here is from genome assembly GCA_947493005.1 of uncultured Roseivirga sp. GTDB lineage: Bacteria > Bacteroidota > Bacteroidia > Cytophagales > Cyclobacteriaceae > Roseivirga. The sequence goes on along the minus strand of CANLOY010000002.1, from coordinate 756,943 downwards.
ATTTAATACTGTATGTGTTGAGCCAAAAATCGAACGGCAGGATATAATGTGATCTCCAGAACTCAGGAGAGCTGCAAAAGTCGAAAAAACAGCAGCCATTCCTGAGGCAAAAGCATAGCCTGCTTCAGCCTGTTCCATAGCACACAATTTGTCGACTAGTTCCTGTGTATTTGGGTTACTAAAGCGGCTATATATATTCTTTTCGACTTCACCTGCAAAAGCAGCTCGCATTTCTTCAGCATCGGCATAAGTAAAGCTCGAGGTCAGGTACATTGGAGTCGAGTGCTCCTGGGCATGAGTGCTCTCAATTTGCTGACGAACAGCATTTGTTTCAAAGTTATGCGAGTTATCCATCAATATGTGTTTGTGGATCAAAGATAAGCGCTTGTATGACTATGTGGTCAGTATTCCAAGACTTTTATTCAAAGGTTTGCCTAAGAATCTGGCATGTACATTTGGTTAACAAAGAGCAGTACGGTTCTAATCATTATGTTCATCATATAGAAATTGTTTACAGTGTGTTGTGAATTCTTAAACATTGTAATTATCCAGTTCACTCATTGATAATCAACCTTCACGGATACAAAATTTGAAGCTGTTTCAATTGCCTCGTTCTTTGCAGAAATTTTAAAGATAAATTGATGAAAAAGGAATTAAAAAAACTCAGCGCTGTCGTTATACTTCTAATGCTAAGTGTAATGGCGTGTAAGAAAGATGACGCGGATGTACCTGATTTAGTTGGCGTTTGGACCATTACTTCTGTAACCAGTACGGGCTGCAATGATGCTTCTGATAATGGTACAATCACAATGTCTTGTACTTCTACAAACTGCCTGAAGGTCGAACTCAAAGCAGATGGTTCTTATGTAGGGACTACCATTGAGGATGGTGATACAGAAATTGAGAGTGGAACATATAGTATCTCTGGTGATAAATTGACAATTATTGGTGGAGGAACGAATGACGAATATACTTTCTCTCTCTCTGGAGACCTTTTAACGATTGTTCTTGTCGAACAGACAAGTGGTTGTACTGGTACAACAACCTTAGCTAGAAACTAGATAAAAACCTATTTTGATATCTCCTGATGAAAGGCTTAGGTCAGAGCCGTTTGTCAGGAGATTTTTTATTTGAAACGGTCTCATTGATCCATCAAATAACTCTATCATTTGTAATTCTCATGACATTATGTAATGTGAGTGAATTTCATCTTTGTGGTAAAGAACTAGTTATGAAAAAACCTATACTGATTTGCTTATTAATTGCTTTAATGGCTTGTGAAGGAAACAAGTCTGAATCTGTTTCTCAAAAAGTAGAAGAAACTTCAGCGGTAACCAGTCATCATTCAGCTTCAATAACTAAAGTATTCAATGCTCATGGAGGTTTTGATAAATGGGCATCAATGAAGCAACTTTCTTATGAAATGGGTTCACAAAAGACGCTTGTGGAATTGCAGAGCAGGTATACCCGATTGGAGTCAGAAAATCAAACTGTAGGTTTTGATGGAGAAAATGTTTGGGTGAACCCACCAAGTGAGAATGCAGCCAGACAACGAATGAGTTATAATCTTATGTTTTATTTCTATGCTTTTCCTTTTGTAATTGGTGATCCTGGTATTAGCTATGAGGATGTGGAGCCTAAGGAAATATTAGGAAAGCGTTATAACGGAGTTAAAGTTTCTTATGGCGATGGAGTAGGAAATTCTCCAAAAGACAATTATATCATTTACTCGGACACTGAAACTAATAAAATGGCTTGGTTGATGTATACAGCAACATTTGGTGGAGACTCAGCAAGTGACCGTTGGGGATTGATCAAGTATGATCAATGGCAAGACGTAAATGGATTAAGTATTCCTTCGGCTATCCAATGGTATCAATATAGAGATGGTAAAATAGGGGATATGAGAAATGAGGTTGTTTTCCGGAATGTTACGGTTTCTGAAGATGTACCATCAATGGATAATTTCAATGCACCAGAAGGAGCTCAGGTAATCTCATCTAATTAATATCTGAATGAAAGCAATTTTCAAGAGTACTTCTTGAAAATTGCTGTTGCTATATGTCCTCCAAAACCGAAAGTATTGCTCATGGCATATTCAACATTACGACTTTGCGCCTCACCAATGGTGAGGTTGTATTTGCCGTCCCATTCAGGTTCTACATTTTGAGTGTTAATTGTCGGTGGAATTATTCCATCAACAGTAGTCATTATACTGGCAATGGCTTCGATAGCGCCTGCAGCTCCTAATAAATGTCCAGTCATAGATTTGGTGGCGCTAATATTTAAGTCTGGGTTCTCTCCAAATACGCGCTTTATAGCAATTAATTCACTTCCATCTCCCATAGGGGTAGAAGTGGCGTGCATGTTAATGTAGTCTATATCTGATGGAGAAATCTCAGCTTCTCTTAACGCTTCGGTCATTCCAAGGAATGCCCCCTCACCATCTGGATGCGTGCCTGTTAAATGATAAGCATCAGCAGCCATACCGCCACCTACAACTTCGGCAATTATATTGGCACCACGAGCTTGTGCATGTTCTAATGATTCCAGAATTAATGCCCCTGCACCTTCACCCATTACAAAACCATCTCTGTCTACATCGAACGGTCTTGAAGCTGTTTCTGGGTCATCATTGCGTGTAGATAATGCTCGTGAAGCATTAAAACCTCCTATTCCAGCTGCGGTAATTGGTGCTTCTGAACCACCAGTGATAATCATATCGGCTTTACCCCAACGGATATGATTAAAGGAATCTATAATCGCGGTGGTAGAAGTAGCACAAGCTGAAATGGTTGTGAAATTCACACCTCGAAGTCCATATTTTATGGAGATAATACCTGAAGCAATATCTGCAATGATCTTTGGGATAAAGAATGGATTGAATCGTGGTGTCTCACCATTTTTGGCATACTCAATCATTTCTTCTGTGAAAGTCTGAATACCTCCGTTTCCAGAACCCCAGATTACACCAATTCGATTTTTATCTAAAGAATCGAAATCTATATTTCCATTATCAATGGCTTCCTGAACAGCTACTAAAGCGTAGGAAGTAAAAGGGTCATATCGTCTGGCTTCACTCCTGGGAATATGTTCGTTTAGGTCGAAATCTTTCAATTCACATGCGAAATGAGTCTTGAATTTTGAAGCGTCAAACCTTGTAATTGGACCCGCACCGCTTTTTCCGGCTTTCAGGTTTTCCCAAAAACTATTCACATTGTTTCCAATAGGAGTCAATGCTCCCATTCCTGTAATCACAACTCTTTTCATAATGATGTTTGTCTTAGTTCGTTTTCGACAAAGGCTTTTAGAACTGAAGCAGTTTGCTTGAAATAACTGGGTGTTTCTAATGTTTTGGCAACAAGTAACCCTCCTTCTATCATAGCAATAAACGTATTTGAGAAGGTATTGGGTTCAACACTTTTTGAAGCATCTCCATTTTTCTGGCTTTCCACTACAATTCCTGATATTTCTTTATTCCATAATCTCAGTGTTCTCTGAGCTCTGTTTTTTAACAAAGGGTAGGCATCATCGGCCTCAATGGCACTATTCATTAATGGACAACCACCATTGGCAACAATTTGCTGATAGTGCTCTGTATAGAAATCAATTAGTGTATGCAGCTTCTGAGTAGCGCTGCCATTGACAGCGAGACTTTTATAAAGTCCTTTTTGAAGAAACTGAAGGTTGTATTCAAAGCAAGCCACGGCCAAAGCATCTTTGCTTCTGAAATTCCCATAGATTGCTCCCTTAGTTAATTGCGTTGCTGAAGTTAAATCGGATAAACTGGTGCCGTAGACACCCTTTTTGTTAAAAATCGGTGCTACTTTTTGGATAATGAACGATTTGGTTCTTTCGCCTTTTGTCATTCTTCTTCAAAAATATACCAATTGGTATATTAATCAATTAAAATCCTTAAGAACTTAATTTACGTCTCTTTTATTTAATCGGTTTGCTATAAAGCTAATTTATACCTTTCCTTTACCTAAAACTATCAGGTATGAAGCTCAAAAACTCCTTATTACTTCTTGTTTTTATTTTTTCTATCAACTCAGCTATGGCTCAGAAAAAGCCCTGGGTGAATCCAATCATTAAGGATTATGGCAGAATACTAGACCTTGAAGATATTGAGGTTAAGCCAGATCCTGATATGGAGTACAAGATTCTGATTGAAGTGGTACATGACATGAAGAAGCCTGAAAGGCTAAGTTTTTATGCTAACAATGTTGCAAGGCTGATTAACCTGCATGCTGTTGGAGGTGTAAAAAAAGAGAACCTGCATGTAACTGTCGTTATTCACGCTCAGGCTACGCATTCGGTAATTAATAATGAGAAATACAATGAGAAGTACAAGGTAGACAGTCCCTACGAAAAGTTCTACAAGGCTTTGGAAGAAGCAGGAGTTGAAATGATAGTGTGTTCTCAATCCCTAAACCTTTTCGGACATGAACCAAAAGACGTTTTGCCTCAGATTAAAATTGCTACTTCAGCATTGACAGTCATGAGTACGTATCAGCTGAAGGGGTATGCCTTTTTCAAAATGGGTGACTAGCATTCATCAAAGAAAGATTGAATATGTGTTAAAAAATCGCTCTATTGGGATTTAACATAATTCAAACTTCATGGTCAAATTTAAGTTAGCAATCACCTTCTTCGGAATTCTTATTCTTAATACATCATTTTCTCAGCAGAAGATCAACCCTGTAATCAAAAGCTACGGTGGAATTTTTGATGCTCAATATGCCACAGAAAAGCCAGACCCTAATCTGGAATATAAAGTGATTATTGATATTGCTACTGGGAGTTCTAAAATGGATGATCCAATATACTCTATTGTAAATGTTGCCCGGTTAATGAACCTACATGCTATGGGTGGCGTGCCTAAAGAAAACATGAAGATTGTATTGGCGATACATGGGGGGGCTGTTTGGTCTGTTTTGAATAACGAAAAATATAACGAGAAATACGGAGTAGATAATCCTCATATTCCACTCTTCAAAGAACTCAGCGAAGCTGGAGTAAAGATTGTTGTTTGTTCACAATCAATGATTGGCAGAAAGATTGACCATACAAAACTTGCACCAGGCCTGCAAACGGCTACCTCTATGCTCACCACTATGACTACTTATCAGCTGAAAGGATATGCTGCACTTAAATTTTGAATAATATGAGAGCGCACATCTACATTATTGCATTTATGTTTTTTGGCATCGCCTCTATGAAGTCTCAGGAAATGTACCCTGTGATCAAAGGGTATGGAGGGATTGTAGAAGTAGACTCTGAGTTTTCTCCCGATACTGACCAAGAATACAGACTGATCTTTGATGTTACATTGAGGGCTTCTAATCCTGCTGATGTAAATGCCGGACTTGATGGCGTTGCGCGTGTCATTAACTTACATGCTTACGCAGGAGTTCCTAAAGAAAATGTTCAAGTAATTGTGGTTGTAAGACAGGGAGCTACCTATTCCGTGCTGGATAATGAGTATTATCAAAATAAATTTCAGGTTGATAACCCAAACCTTGACCTTATTAAGCAATTAAAGGCTGCTGGAGTTAAGTTTTATGTTTGTGGGCAGAATCTTAAACGTGCTAAAATTGAGACAAAACATGTTGTAGGCGAGGTACAAGTGGCATTGTCAGCGTTCACAACTACCACTCACTACAGAATGAAGGGGTATGCTTATTATAAGTTTTGATTAATCGCCTAATAAAGTTGAAAGAATAACCATTATCAAGATGATAATTCCAAGAAAGGCTATCAAGGCATTGAAATGTTGATTTCTGTATTGTTTGAGTGATTGTTTTTTTCTTATTCTAAGAAGCTCATCAAAATCAGTATTGATGGGCTTATTCAGTTTAGATTTTATTGGTGCGTCCTCAACATGTTTACCATATATCTTTTTAGCCTTTTCGAAAGCCTTCCTGGGCTCATTGTGGTCAACTTGATACTGGTGTTTTAATGTATGCCAACTCATAATTGTAAAGATTAAAAAAAATGAAGCGCTTTAAATCCTTCATGACATTCTAAACGCATAATGAATTATTTTAGAGCAACCCTAATGATAAACGGATTATGAGCTGGATTAGAATAATTCCCTTTGAAGAAGCTACAGGAAAACTGAAACAACTTTATCAACGAGTAAAAGGACCAAATAACAATGTTGATAACATAATGATGGTGCATGGGCTTAGGCCTCATTCAATGGAAGGTCATATGCACATGTATAAATATGTGCTTCATCATAATGGTAACACTTTCCCTAAATGGTATTTAGAAACCATTGGTGTGTATGTGAGTATGCTCAATCAATGCAGTTACTGTGTAGATCATCATTATCAAGGAATGAAGCGGCTGGTGAACGATAATAATCGCTCTGAAGAAGTGAAAAAAGCATTGGAGTCCAGAAGTCCCGAACTTGTATTTGAAGGGAAAGAGCTGGCTTTACTTAGGTATGCAGAAAAACTCACACTATCCCCATCTGTAATGATGGAAGCCGATATCAATAACCTGAGAGCATCGGGTGCAGATGACGGAGAGATTCTGGAGGTCAATCAGGTAACGAGTTATTTCTGCTATGCAAATCGTACTGTTCTAGGACTTGGAGTAAATACCAATGGAGATATCATTGGACTTTCACCAAATGAAAATGATGATCCTGATAACTGGAATCATGCTTAAAATGTATTAATAACAGTAACCCCATTACTTTTGAATTCATTCATCTGAGGAAGCATTGATACCCCTTGTTCTAAAGAGACCATATCTCCAATGAGCTTTTCAGGGTGTAATTTACCAGTGCTTATCATATCCATCATTTCAGGATAGGCATGTGCTTGCATACCGTGGCTGCCAATAACCTCTAGTTCATTGGCTACTACTAAATGCATTGGTATTTCAGGATCATAATCGTCTCCAGCCATTAATCCAACCTGAATATGCTTGCCTCTTTTCCTTAGGTTTGCAATAGAATTGTAACAAGTAACCTTATTGCCTAAAGCATCTAACGAAACATGTACACCACCTTTTGAAATCTCTTTTACCGTGTCAACAGGGTTTTGATTTTTTGTGTTTATTATGAAATCTGCTCCAATGGATTTTGCCATATTCAACGCCTCATCATTAATATCAATAGCAATTACTTTTGCATTCATCGCCTTGGCAATCATTATTGCAGAAAGGCCAACTCCACCACAGCCATGTACAGCTATCCATTGATTAGTGGAAATCTGACCTTGATGTACAACGGCTCGGTAGGACGTGATAAACCTGCAACCCAAGCTAGCTGCCGTTTCAAAAGTGACTGTTTCAGGTAAATGAACAAGGTTTGTATCTGCATAGTGAATACTTACATACTCTGCAAAACTTCCCCAGTGTGTGAAACCTGGCTGAAATTGGAAGTCGCATACTTGATGATTACCCGAATTGCATTGTTCACATTTTCCACAACCACCAACAAATGGGACGGTAACTCTGTCATCAATCTTAAAGCGTTTCACGCCTTTGCCTAACCCAACAACAGTTCCGGCAAGTTCATGCCCGGGTACATGAGGTAAAACAATATCTGTGTCGTGTCCCATCCAACCATGCCAATCAGAACGACACAAGCCAGTAGCTTCAACTTTCAAAACAACACCATTATGTACAGGGGTAGGATCGGGTAGATGTTCAATGGTTATTGGCCCTTTGAACTCAGAATAAAATGCAGCCTTCATCAGATATAATTACTTGAGGAGTAACTTAGCTGATAAGCTTTGTCTGTACAAGTCTATTTATTCAGATTGTCGAAAAACTGTATAGAATTCCCGAACTTATCTTTAATAATGAAATATTGATTACCAACCAGTGAACCATCAGTTTCTGCCAGATCGAAGCTCACTGTTACGTTAGCGCTTTTCATTTGATTATACATTTCTGGCAAACCTGTAGTGGCAAAGGCCAGTTTGTGAATACCATGCACATGGAAGTCTGAAACTCCTTCAGGCCTTTTAATATCTTCGAAGTTCGTGTATCCTTTAAATTCACCAATCTCCATTATGAAATCTCCAATTTTGATGAGGACTCTCTCATTGCCCTTGTTACCAACTTTAGGAGAAAATAGTGTTGCTCCAAAATGCGTTTTATACCATTCAATAGTACTGTCAATGTCAGGAGAACTCACTGCAACCAGAAAAGGCGTCAAGCTAATATCATAGCCTGATGGATTCTTTTCCTTAGAGAAGAACTGAATATAATTTCCATCAGGGTCTTCTATTAGGAAGTACTTTTCAGGCCAGTTTTTTCCTTTAATTGGAGGAAGAAAATCGATAGGGGCAACTACCTTGGCTTTATTGTCTTTTAGTTCACTATAGAGTTCTTCAATGTCATTGGTTTGAAAACCCATTTTGAAGAAACCATTGATTTCAGTTTTTCCATCAGGAAGCGAAAGTTCACATTTCGAGACACTATTTTCAAAATCTATGAGTTCCAGAAAAAAATCTCCCAACTTCAGTAAGCCGATTCTTAAATCGTAATCGGGAAACTCCATAATGGTATCTGTTTCAAACTGAAGGTGTGTCTTATACCATTCTATTGAATTGTCTAAATTGGAAACAGTTATCGCAATTAATTTGGGAGTTGGCGCGTCTACAGCCTTTGGAGAAACTGTACTACCATGCAGAGATAGAATTATTCCCAATAAGCTTGTAAAAAGTTTCATAACCAATGATTTATAAATAATTACATCGTTCTTCTGCAGTTTTCAAAATGTTTTAGACGAAGTGCTCATTAATCCATATAGACAACTTGGTTATGTGTTGATTTCTGATGGAGATTAATGTTTTGTGCTTATTTTCGCATAAAAAAAATGGATTTATGAGTGGACTTGTACATGCACATTCTGGCCTTCGCTGGGTTGTTTTAATATTGCTTCTGATGGCCATCTTTAATGCGTTTAGCAAAAAAAATGGAGGCACCTGGACTGATAAGGATAAGAAAATCACCCTTTTTGCAATGGTGTTTACCCACATTCAGTTGGTGATTGGTCTTATACTTTATTTTACTAGCGCCAAAGTTGTTTTTTCGGGCGATATGATGGGAAACAGTGTGTTAAGGTTTTATGCTGTTGAGCATATCTTAATGATGTTGGTTGCTATTGCACTAATAACAGTAGGTTATAGCAAAGCAAAGAGAGCTGCTAGTGATGCTAAGAAATTTGGTGCTGTGGCTACCTTTTATCTAATTGGGCTGATACTGATTCTTGCGTCTATCCCTTGGCCTTTCCGAAACCTGGGAGGAGCTTGGTTCTAAAAGCGTATTGAGTAGAGCGTATCAAGTATTGAGAAAAGTCGCTACCTTTTTGCGGAGGTGGCGACTTTTTATTTAGATAGTTATTCGTATTGTTGGCACTCAAAGATTAAGTGACTTTTGATTTCGCTAGGTTGAACAACAACTGCGTTCAGTTCTTTATTTGGAAAGCCACTAACATAGGTTCCATCTTTTTCTAAAGATTCAAGTAACATGTAAAATCTGTCTAAGTCGATTTTCTTGATATTGAACCCTTTCCACTCATCTATGATGAATGCTTCGGCAAATTCCGGTTCAGGCCAAACGGGTATGCTTTCCAACTCTTCATCACTGAGAGTTACTAGTTCTCCAAATTCATCAGCGATTGAAAAAACTTGTTCAAAGTCTGCTGCCCTACGGATTAAATAGCCATACCTTTCTTTGGCAGAGAGACCAATAACTTTTTCAAACTTCTGTGTATTCATATGTAATTAAAATCAATCGCTATTCAATATCAATTGTCTGTAAAAGCGAATGGCGTTTTTGTAATCTTCTATTGAGATGTGTTCATCTACTCCGTGAAAAGTGCTGATGTTCTCTTCATTGATGTGATAGGGGACAAAGCGATAAATATTCTTGCTAACCTCTCCAAAATGTCGGGAGTCGGTTGCTGCAATTACCAAGTTAGGGGCAGTTAGCGTTTCACTGAAGATTTCCTTAATCGTTTTGTTAATCACTTGATACCCTTTCGAATCCATAGGCGATACTGGTGATGGATTAGAATTGAACCCATAAAACGATGCTTGTACGCGTTCATCATTAATTGTTTCCCGAGCATGGGCCATAACATCTTCTGCGGTTTGACCAGGTATAATTCTAAAATTAACTACAGCTCTGGCAAAAGTCGGGATTACATTTTCTTTAATGCCAGCTTCAAAAATAGTAGGAGCAGTGGTTGTCCTAACTAGTGCATTGCCTGCATTGCTGGCACTTTCATAAGTACTGATAATCATGCCTTTGAATATGTTTCTATTGGCAAAAGCCATGCGGTTTACAAAGCCCATTTCAGGGCCTAGCTGATCCATAAACCCATGCATGGCTTCCGAAATGGTTGGAGGCAGTGGGGTCTCTTTCAATTTTGCAATAGCTGATGCAAGGACATCAATTGCAGATTCTCTGGCTGGTTGAGAAGAGTGCCCACCTTCCATGTCAACAGTAAACTCAATTGTTGTTGAGCCTTTTTCTCCAATGCCGATCATGGCTACATCAGTTTCTATTCCGGGAATTAGTTTCTGAGTAATGGCATAGCCCTCATCAAGTACATATTCAGCTTCAATGCCCTGTTGTTTTAAATGTTCAGCAATCAAGACAGCACCCTCATCTCCACCAATTTCCTCATCGTGCCCAAAAGAAAGGTAAATTGTCCTTTTGGGTTGAAATCCTTCCCCAAGAAGTATTTCAACAGCTTCAAGAATTCCAACTACTGAAAACTTATCATCTATAGTGCCACGTCCCCATATTTTTCCGTCCTTGATTTCTCCCGAAAAAGGATCAACCGACCATTTGTCTGGAGAGGCAATAGGTACTACATCAATGTGCCCGATAAGGATTATTGGCTTCAGAGATTTATCTGATCCTTCCCACTTGTATAGGTGGCTAAATCGACTAAAATTCTGGTGATTAAGCAAAGAGTCAACTAAAGGGTAGTTAACTTTTAAAAACTGATTAAAGTCTTCAAATGGCTTGGGGTCAAAGTTTTCATCGTTTTCGAAAGAGATTGTTTTGATACGTAGTGCTTCTTGAAAACGACCAATTGCATCATCTTCTATGTTTATTCCTTTTACAGTTTGTACCTCTATTTGATTAGAGGTAAAAGTGAATGTTTTGATTAAAAGGTAAGCAACAAACAGGAGTAGAGCTATGAGTACTCCAATACCAAACTTCTTCATAAATAATAAGTGAACGAGACTTACAATTTACCGATTTTGACCTTAATGCCTTCCGAGTTGCCCGAAATTAGCTCGGCTATGATTCTGGTACTCTTAAATTGCTCTAACAGTATTTTAATAAACACAGTAATTGGTATGGACATTATCAGACCTGGAATGCCCCAGACAAAACCCCATAGCATAAGCATAACTAATATAGTGATTACGTTGATGGAGAACGACTTTCCCATGAAAATGGGTTCTAGAATCCCACCAAAAAGTACTTGTACTCCAGTGATTGTCAGTACGAAGAAAAGTAGAATTGAGGAGGCTTCTATTTCTACGAATGAAAAAATGGCCAACAGAACAACGCTTATAACAGACCCAACCATTTGAAGGAAGTTAATGGCAAAGGCAAAAAGGCCCCAGAATACAGGAAAGCTAACATCAAACCCCCAACAAGCTAAGCCGATACCAATTCCAGTAAATAAACTGATGAAGAATTTCACTTTGATAAACTTGATCAAGTCCTTCTCAATTTTCATGAAGGTTTTAACCGATGAGAATTGCTTTTTGAGAATTGTGCTTCTAAGCACTTTTTGTATGTCTACAGATCCAGACAAGAGTAGAATCACAAAGAAAGCTGCTGATAATGTCATGGTTACAGTATCAGTGATAAAGCCGACAGTTGGTGCAAAGTTTTTTGATATAGAATCTTTATTGATAAATGAAGCCACCATGTTTTCTCCTTGAAGAAAATCGACTCCAAAAAATGATTCAACAGAGCCTAATAATGTTGCTAATTTGTCCTTTGCCTTATCGAAAAAAGCATTGTCTGTTGATAGGATTTCTTTGCTGGAAAGCTGAATGAGCTCACCGCCCAATTTGAAAAAAGCTGCAATTATCAGTATTACAATAATAATGCTCACAACTTTTGGAGAGCCTTTCTTCTTTAACCATCGCATAAGTGGAAGAAAGAGCAATGCAATGAACATTGATGAAACAAGTGGTATAAAAATAAATGAGAGTGTTTTGAGTAGGTAAAACACCAATGGAATAACTATGATCAGTAGTAGTAAATTGGTGGTTTTTTTGTCATTCATTTTGATACCGTTTTTGCCTTAGCAAAGGTATACCTAAATCTACCTTGATTTGTTCTGAATACATGATACTTTTTGATAAAACAACAAAGACTTTCTCCAAACCCTTTTTGGTTCAGATGAAAGCCTTTTTGCAATCTAAGTCATTTTAAATTATCTGGCCTCAACTGGTTTGGCGAGAAAGGTAAGACCATTATCGTAAATAGTTATCCCATTGTCATTTAGCACTAAAGTGATGTCTTGTAAACCTCCAACAGCAAAGCCATTAATGAAAAAACTATTTTCTCCCGTTGGTATAAGCTCTACTTTTTTCACTGTGCTTGTTTTCACCGATTCATCCATGAACATTCCTTGTATCAATTCTTGATCATCAAAAACTAATGTCATGCCTATACTTGAGTTTTTGAACTTGAAGCGTACAGAAATGACCTTATTGTTGCCTTGTTCAATTTTGTAGATATTGCTGCTTACAAAATAACCCATTTGTTGTTGGAAAAACTGCCACATTCCTTTCAGCTGATTTTGCCCATCTTCACTAGAGAAAAATCCTTTCATTTCGTTGTTAGATATACCCTCAAGCTTATCTAATGATTGTTTTTCCATAGCCTGAGAAAATATAATTGCCCTGTCATATGCCTTGCTCTTTTCTGTTAGATCTCTGGCAAATGCATAATTGAAAATTGACCAGGAGTTTTCTCCTGTGGTGTTCAACCATATTCCCGAATCGGAAGAATTAATTTTGAATGAATGGTCCTTATCTAAACGATAAGCCTGATTGATATCTATCCGCTTATTATCTGGCATGGGTAACTGGTTAATAGGTTTTTCGTCTATGATATCAATAATGTTATTCGCGATATCCTTTATAAAGGAGTGTTTTATGCCGTTCATACTGCTTTCCAAAGAAGATGAGACATTACTAACCATTACAATATCAAGCTCTTCTTCAGGGAATGACCCAAGAAGTGCCGCATAACCAATGTCAGCACCATCATGATTTATCCACTTTTTACCATTACGAGTTTCAATCGTCCAGCCCAATCCGTAAGCCATGTCATCTATTCCAGTTGGTTGTATCTGGCTATAAAGAAGGCTTGTATATTCTGCGTTGAGAAGTTTATGTTTCCTCAAAGCGTGTTTAAAGTTTAATAAGTCTTGGGCAGTTGAATAAATACCTCCGGCTCCTCTAAACCATGAGTCGTGAAAGGGTTGTGAACTCGCTGTTTTCAATTGGACTAGCCCCATATTTATATGAGGACTTGCAAGAAGTGTACTTTTGGATGGGAGTCCTACACTGGAATGTTTCATTTTTGAAGGTTTGAATACATATTCTTGCATAAACTCAGCGTAACTCATTTCACTGGTTTTTTCAATTACAGCAGCAAGTAGAGTGTAACCGAAATTGTTGTATTCATATGCCTTTCCCGGAGGAAATTTAAGGCCTGAATTTTTGAACTTATCTAAAAGACCCTCAAGTGATATTGCTTCTGGCGTGGGCATCGCTGATGTGTTTCCCTGGTCATCTTGTCTGCCAATGTTTACTTCTAGTCCCGAACTGTGATTTAGTAAGTGCCTGATCAGGATTTTATCATTGTATTCAGGAATAAAATCAGGAAAAAAGGCTTTTAAAGGTGTGTCAAGGCTGAACTTGCCTTTTTCAACAAGTACCATAACCGCAACTGCCGTTAAGGGTTTACTAATTGAACCTATATTGAAAATGGAATTACCTTTTAGTTTTTTCTCAGAGTCAATATTTGCGGAACCATAACTGCCTTTATAAATTACTTTGTTCTTCTTTTTAACTATAACGGTTCCGCTGAAACGATTGTGGAAAGTGTATCTCGTTAATAAATCATCAATTTGATGCTCAAGATCTGACCTCGTTTGTGCCTGACAGCTTAGCTGTATTGCACAAAATGCTAATACTAATATTCTCTTCATTATCTTTTTATTAGATTAATTCAAGGTTAGAGGGTGGCTGATTAGAATAGAAATTGTTGGGGCAGATGACTGTACTTCATTGCTGAGTGTCGTTTTTGTGATTTTTCACAGATTCACTTTGTCTGCCCCAGAAATGGTTATGTCTATCCCATTTGAACTGATGGTTGAGCCTAGAGTAATATCTATGTTGAAAAAAGTAAAATTGAGATCTAGAGATAAAATAGAGGTGTTAATTCATCTTGTCATTTGGCTTGGAGGTTATTTGCTTGTAAATCAACTAGTGACTACACAGATGGATTTTCGCAGTGACCAGGGGCCACTTTGGATACCCATATTGTTCGGTACGATAATGTCAATGACTGTTTTCTATAGTGTTGCATTTGGTGCAGTACCTGTGTTGTTAAAAAAAGGAGGTTCTTATAAAGGTGTATTCCAGATTATTTCAATTCTCTCCTTGGTTACTTTAGCCGAAAGCTATGTGGATTATGAATATCTAATTCAGTATTTCTCAACAGAACCGGAGGGGTTTGGTTCTTATGTGCTTTACAATGGTGTATTTAATTTTTTATCTCTTCTTGTAGGGTTGACTTATGCGCTGATCAAGTACTCTATCAAAAATGAGCGATTGCAGCGATTGTTGTTGGAAGAAAAGCTTACAACTGAGATGGCCTTTTTAAAAGCACAGATTAATCCTCATTTTTTGTTTAATGTATTGAATAGTATTTATAGCAAGTCACTTAAATACAAAACTCCCGATTTGACCAAGAGTGTGGCAAAAGTTGCTCAATTGATGCGTTATATGGTGTATGAAACCAATATGGAAAAAGTGTCACTACAACAAGAAATCGAGCATTTGAAGAATTATATTGAAATATATGAACTTAGACTTGCTAAGGATGATGAGGTGAGAATAGATTTCGATTGCTTTGGTAGAGTAGGTGATGTAATGTTGAGCCCTATGCTCTTACTTCCATTAGTTGAAAATGCGATTAAACATGGAATAGATCCTAGTGAGCAATCTCGTATCAGTATTATTCTTGATGTGATGAATGGTTCGCTTAACTTCAGCGTCAGTAACCAAATAAGATCAAAACAGGTAGATTTACCAGAAGGCCCATCTGGATTTGGTCTTGAAAATTTGCGTAAAAGACTCGAAGTACTTTATCCTGGGAATCATAAATTAACTACAAAACAGCTGAACGGAGAGTTCTTGGCGCAATTAGAAATCAAGTTTAATTAGTTGGAGGCAGTATGCATTGTATTATAGTAGATGATGAACCAGATGCAATATCAGTACTGGAAACATACGTTCAGGATGTCCCCTTTTTGAAACTTTCGGGAACCTTCAGGGAGCCACTGGTCGCTTTAGAATTTTTGAAGAGGTCTCCAGAAGTTGATTTGGTTTTTCTTGATATTAATATGCCCAAACTTTCAGGTATACAATTCACTAAACTGCTTGAGAATAAACCACAAATCATATACACTACAGCTTATTCCGAATATGCATTGGAAAGTTATGAGTATTCAGCTGTAGATTATCTGTTAAAGCCAATCGAATTTGAGAGATTCCTTCAGGCCGTAATGAAGGTAGAAAGGCAATCGGATAATGCTGAAAGTGAAAATGAGAAAAGCAAGGCGGCTTCTGAAAGCATCTTTGTTAAAAGTAGTACAGACTATCATCAGTTGAAATTGTCGGAAATACAATATCTGGAAAGTGAAGGGAACTATGTGACTTATTATACTGAAGAAAGAAAGGTTGTAGTGAGACAAAGGTTGATTGACGCGATTGCAGGCTTGAATAGTGATATGTTTGTTCAGGTGCATAGGTCTTTTGTGGTTTCCAAAATGCACGTCAAGCTTATTAAGTCCTATGCAGTTCAGGTAGGGAATAAGGAGGTTCCAATTGGTAAAAAATACAGAGAAGGAATGCCAGGCAAGTTAATGGCTTAAAGGCTTTGCGTTTTGTTTATAAGTGATCACTCTCAATCTAATTGCGTACTTCTAAAGAAGTGACTAGCTGATGCTATCGATTTTAAAGTGATGATTGTGAGTTGATTTTTCCACTTAGTCATTTCTTTTTACCCAGAACCACACTGATCTGTATTTTGTAAATCCTAAAGGAGCGTCATTCTCAACTTGATTGGGAATGTCAATCTTAAACATCCAATGTTATGCAAAAAAGTGGCTATGTCTATATCATGTCGAATAAACTTCGGACTACATTGTATATAGGGGTAACTTCTGATTTAGAAACCAGAGTATATCAGCATAGAGCAGGCGAGGGATCAAAGTTTACGAAAGTCTATAATTGTCACGACTTAATCTACTATGAAATTTATGATGAAATAGAGTCAGCTATTGCGCGCGAGAAAGTACTTAAGCGATGGAATAGAAGGTGGAAAGAGGACTTGATCAAAGAATTCAATCCTCGACTCAAGGATTTGTGGAATGATATTCAAGGGTTCAATTGAGATACTCTGATTGTGTTACACAAAAGAGATTCCCAGTCAAGCTGGGAATGACGGGCTCCATTTTTTTGCAAACCAGAGATATCGTGGTCTAATTCTTTGTGTCACTTTGGAGTTCTTCACTTAAGAACACCTTAATTAGGACGTCATCCTCAACTTGATTGAGGATCTCAAAATAAGGATGTTGTAATCAATAGGAATTCCGGCACTCTCCAGGTCTACCGTAGATTTTCACATTGGTAATTTATTGAAAATGAGCTGAAAATTAACAATAGCAATTGATGTCTGTTAATTCTCGAACCATTGTTTTAAATTCGAGTCCAAACAAACGTTCGTTATGGGATTGACATCTGCACAAAAAGAGATATTAGACAAAGCCATAGAGGCATTGCATACAAGAGTTTTTCACGCACAATACCCTGAGCATCCATCACCAAAAATATATGGTGAAACTGCGGATGAAGATGGGAAAAATGCTTTCAAGGCATTGAGGAAAGGCAATTTCGAAGAACTTCAGCAAGAAGGTGCTTCTGAGTGGATTGGAGAAGAAGAGTCTCCATATTTTGCTGAACCTGTAGGTACTAAGTATCCTGCTTTTCCTATTGAAACTTTGATCGATAGAGCAGAAAATGCATTCCATAACTGGAGAAAGGCTTCTAAAGAAGATAGAGCGGCAGTACTGATTGACTCTTTAGAGAGGTTTTCAAAAAGATTCTTTGAAAATGCGTATGCAACAATGCACACTACGGGGCAAGGTTATATGATGGCGTTTCAGGCTTCTGGTCCCCATGCTGCCGACCGTGCTTTAGAAGCAATTGCAGCTGGTTATGAAGAGCTTGGTAGATTTCCAGAATCAGCAGTTTGGGATAAACCAATGGGTAAGTATAATCTAGTGATCAATAAGGAGTGGAGAGCTGTACCAAAGGGTATTGGTTTGGTAATTGGTTGTTCAACATTCCCTACATGGAATTCTGTTCCTGGAGTTTATGCCGACTTAATGACAGGTAATTCTGTAATTGTGAAACCGCACCCAGGAGCTATTTTACCAATGGCAATTGTGGTAGCTGAAATCAGAAATGCATTAAGAGACGCTGGTTTTGACCCAGAAGCATGTCAACTGGCTGTAGATACTCAGGCTGCTCCAATTGCTAAAGACTTAGCAGAGCACTTTAAAGTAAAGGTGGTTGACTTTACAGGTAACTCTGAGTTTGGTTCTTATCTGGAGTCGTTGCCAAAGGCAGTCTTTACTGAAAAAACTGGTGTCAATTCAATCATTTTGGACTCGGTCGAAAACATAGATAAGGTTATTCAGAATATTACTTTCTCAGTGGCATTGTACTCAGGACAGATGTGTACCGCACCTCAGAATTTCTTCATTCCTGAAGGTGGTGTTAAAACTCCTGAAGGCATTGTTTCTTTTGAAGAAGTGGCTCAGAAATTTGCTGACTTTACCAATGGGTTGATTGATAACCCTAAAGCAGGGCCTTTTGTAGCAGGGACTATTCAAAACCCTGCTACAGCAGAGCGCACGGTTGGTGCAGCTGAGGCCATTGGTGGTAAGGCTTGGTTGGAAACAAGAACTATTGAGCAGAGCATCCCTTACTTCAAAAACGCAAGAACACAAACGCCTACTGTTATTGAATTAACAGCGAGTGATAAAGATAAATTCTCGAGAGAGATGTTTGGACCGATTGCATTCTTAATCAAGACGAAAGACACCAAGGAGTCTGTAGCCTTGGCCAGAGAAATGGCAGAGTCTTATGGAGCTATTTCTTGTGGTGCATATACCACTGATGCTGAAATGAAAGAATTTATTGCAGATGAAATGTCGTTGGCAGCTACTCCGGTATCTTTCAACCTGGTTGGGCAGATATTCGTGAATCAAAATGCCGCTTTCTCTGACTTCCATGTAACAGGAGGCAACCCGGCTGGTAATGCTTCATTTACTAATCCTGATTATGTAAACCGTAGATTTACCTGGGTGGGTATGAGAGAACCAGCTTAGTAAATGATTAATTTGGAATTAAGAATTGACAATTAAGCCGCTGAAAAGCGGCTTTTTTTAGCTCAATATAAAAAGCTGTTGATTGAGATGGTGTTTGGCAAAGAATGATGACAGTTCTTCCTCAAATTGATCCATGCTACCGACAATGTATCCATTTGAAATTAGGTGATATTGGTCATCTAATCTTGAAATAGTTGATGTTATTTGTTCATCTAATATATACTCCAAAGAAAGCTTATATAGTATCATTATAGCTTCCTCCAAAGAAAATGATTGTTTTTTGTATTGATACCCAATGATGCTAATCAGGGCTTTTTCATCAATTATCTTCTGGTTCTCAACGATGAATTGATTGAGTATTGAAATCAAAGAGTTTTTGTTTGATGATGAAAGAGCTATATCGATAAACAACGGATGAGTTGATACTTCTACAAAGATAATGTCGTCAGAAAAGTCGATTAACCTTTGATGAGAAATTACTCCAATTCTTAGCCCAATTGTTATAATTACCAATTCGTGTATACATTTGTTAGGATGAAATTGACACATTGATATTCTATTTTAACCTGTTACCTAACCTTAGCCTTTTTAATAATCTTGGCAAAGAGGCCAGGTAAATACCTTTTTACATAAGCCGCATAGGACTCTGACCCGATATAGACTTCACGCTTTTGTTTGTTGATAGCTATGATAATTTTTCTGGCACATTGCTCTGGATTTAGGCCATTAGCCTGGGCATCATCCATTTTACCAAGCGCCTGTCCATCGCCTTGAAATGCATTAATGGATACATTAGTCTTGACAAAGCCTGGTGCAGCAATGGTCACTTTAATTCCATCATCTTCAAGTTCGGCACGCATGCTGTCATAAAAACCATGAAGGGCATGTTTGCTAGCCGCGTAACCAGAGCGATAGGGTGTACCAAAAATACCTGTAAGGCTTGTTACCACTACAAAATGTCCTTGGCCTCTTTTCAGCATATGTGGAAGTAACAGTTTTGTAAGACTGATTGACCCAAAATAATTGACCTCCATCAAATCACGATCTACTTGAAGTATGGTGTCTTTAACAAGTGACCTTTGACTACGGCCTCCATTGTTGATCAGAATGTCTACCTGTCCGAATGCTTCAATAGCTTGTTGAACTTTCGTCTCATGACTCTCCGAATCGGAAAGGTCTAATGGAAGCACAGAAATATTATCCTGATGTTTACAGAAAGATTTAACACGGAGTAATTCTTCTTCTCGTCTTGCAGAAATAATAAGCTTGCAGGGCTGCCGAGCAAGAAGTATTGTTAATGCTTTACCAATACCAGAAGAAGCTCCTGTGATCCATATGGTTTTGTCATCTGGAAATTTCATTGATGGCTTTTAACCAAGATAAGTAGATTACTGTTTTTCTTCAATTATTGGAACATCAATGGGCACTACTTCTTAATGTATGTCACAAAGTCAAAAGCATATTTATGTCTTTCATCTGCTAAGTGATGAGATCTACTCACTTCTTTCCATTCAGGTGAGTCGAACTCGGGGAAAAATGTATCTGCCCCATCTATGTCTTTATGGACTTCCGTGATATGCATTTTATCCACTTTACCTTCTTCAAGTGCTTGTTTATATATCTGTCCTCCACCAATAATCATTACTTCATCCAAGTCTTTGTTCTCACAAATCTCCAATGCGGCTGAAAAGCTTTTAACCACATGATGCCCTTCAGGTAACCGAAAGTTTTCATTCCTTGTAATTACAATCGAAGTTCTGTTTGGGAGTGGTTTACCAAGTGACTCATAAGTCTTACGCCCCATAATTATATGATGCCCCTTTGTAGTATTTTTGAAAAACTTAAAGTCATCTGGCAGGTGCCAAAGCAAATCATTGTCTTTTCCAATGGCATTGTTTTTAGCTTTCGCAACTACAATAGTTCTGATCATAGCTTATTCCCAATTAAAAATGATTTGATATCCATTCGTTTCTTGCCCTCCATTTGAAGCTCTGTAATGGCCAGGGTATTACCACCAGTTTGTATATGGAGGTGTGATTTGTTGTCGGTTTTATACTCTCCAGGGCTGTTTCCAGCTTTAGCGAAATCAAGTTTTTCAGCTCCGAATATCTTAAACTTTTTGCCATTCAAAGTAGTCCATGCGGCAGGGTAAGGAGAGAGCCCTCTGATGAAATTATAGACCTCCTCGGACGATTTTGACCAATCAATTTCACAAGTTTCCTTGAAGATTTTAGGGGCATGTTTTATCTCCTGATCTTCGTTTTGAGGTTCTTGAGGATAATCACCAGCTTCAATGGCCTTTACGGTTTTTAAAACCAGTTGAGCTCCTTTTTCCATCAACCTGCTATAAAGTGTACCTACCGTATCGTCTTCTTCAATAACTTCCTTTTCCTGGAAAATAACATTGCCCGTATCGATCTCATGTTTTAGGAAGAATGTTGTTACACCTGTTTCCTTTTCGCCATTGATAATAGCCCAGTTAATTGGCGCAGCTCCTCTATACTGAGGCAGTAAAGAGGCATGTAAATTGAAAGTGCCAATTTCGGGCATATCCCATACCGCTACAGGTAACATTCTAAAGGCCACTACTATTTGCAGGTTGGCATTGTAGCTTTTCAGTTCTTCAAGAAATTCAGAAGATTTCAGATTAGTAGGTTGAAGCACCGGAATATTCTGAGAAACCGCATAATCCTTTACAGGAGTCGTTGCCAGCCTTTGACCTCTGCCTTTTGGTTTATCAGGTGCGGTAATGACGGCTACAATATTAAAACCGCTTTCTACTAATACTTGTAGACTAGGCACGGCAAACTCTGGCGTACCCATGTAAATGATTCTTAAGTCTCGCATTTATTCAAAGTCAGGGTAAAGCAAATACTTCTTTCTCATGGCTTTATATTCATTAAGTTTTGGCTGCCATGTTGCTTTGATTTGTTCTTCTGTCCAACCCTCTTCAACTTGCTTTCTGAAATCTTTCGTACCTGACAACAAGTTGATATAAGATCTGAAAAAGGTGGTATCTTTCTTTAACTCGCTATAGTAAGTCAAGAGGTGTTTAAGTGTTAAAACTCCCGGAGTTTCAGTACCAGAAAAACTCATGCCGAAGCATTTTTTACCCTCTAGAGGAGGATATTTAGAACCAGCATTGGGTTGAGGGGTAAAGGTATATGTGCCTAAACTCGGCTTTGGATAACCAATTATTTCAAAGGGAGAATCTGTACCTCTACCTACACTTACCACAGTTCCTTCAAATAGTCCGAGTGATGGATATAATGCTATGGCATTGTTGTTAGGGAGGTTTGGAGATGGTTTGATCGGGAGGCTATAGGTTGAATTATGGTCCCACCCTTTCATTGAAACTACCTTTAAGTCACTTGCGACACTATTGTTTAGCCAGCCCTCGCCATTAATCATTTTAGCTAGTTCGCCTACCGTTAACCCATGTACAATTGGTATGGGATGCATTGCGACAAAACCATTAATGTCATCATCTTTGACAGGACCATCTACATACATGCCATTTGGGTTGGGCCTGTCCAATACAATCACCTGTTTATCATTTTCAGCGGCAGCTTCCATTATATAGTGCATGGTACTGATAAAAGTATAGAAGCGCACACCAACATCCTGAATGTCAAATATCAATATATCTACATCCTCCAGCATTTCAGGAGAAGGTTTTTTTGTCTTTCCATAAATTGAAACGATTGAAATCCCCGTTTTTTCATCTCTTGAGTCATCAATCTTAGCACCATCAGGAGCCTCTCCACGAAAACCATGCTCAGGAGCCATTACTTTGACAATGTTGATTCCTCTAGAAACAAGTGTGTCAACTAAGTGCGTATTATTGATTACTGAAGTTTGATTTACGACTAAGGCTACTCTTTTGCCTTCTAGTTCAGATAAGTATTCGTCCATTCTTTCGGCACCCAACTGAAGGTTTTGTGCTTGCGAACAGGCAAAAACTGAAAAAATGCAAAGGGTTAGCAGTAGTCGAATCATCAGCTTCGTTTATCTTTGAGGAAACGGCTTTAAAATTAACCATAATCTTGAACCTCCCTTATTTCATTTCTAAAAGAATCAACGCTACTGATAAAGGGAGTTTTTCTTCTACGATAAACATGGTGGCTATTGCTAGTGTGGCATTGGGAATAGCCATAATGGTAATTTCATTTCAAGTACTGGGAGGTTTTCAGAATAATATCAAGGATAAAATTTTCAGTTTTTCAGGGCATATCCAGATTACAAAGTTTTCTCTGAATAACTCTTTTGAAGAAGAGCCGATTATGATGAGTGATGAGCGCATGGAGATGCTGCAGACTGACTCACATGTGAAGCACATTCAGGAGTATGCGCATAAACCGGGTTTAATATCTATAAACAATGAGAACTTTGGACTATTGTTTAAAGGGGTAAGCAATTCCTTTGATACGATTGCTTTCAATGATTACATGGTGGAAGGTCATTTTCCGAACTTTGATACTGACAAAAAGTTTTCTCAAGAAGTAATACTTAGCCAACGTATGGCAGATCGGATGCAAGTTGGTGTTGGGGATAGGATAGTGGCTTACTTTATTATGGATCCACCCAGAACAAGAAGCCTGTATATCACCGGAATCTTTTCTACGGGCCTTGACAATTTCGATGAACAAACAGTGATTGGAGATATTAGTCTAATCAGAGACTTAAATAACTGGCTCTCTAATCAGGTTGGGGGCTACGAGGTTTTTGTGAATGACATTAATGAGTTGGAAGAAGCTGATACAGCTATTTCCAATAAAATTAGTGTTGGGCTTTTGACAGACAGGGTTGATCGAAAGTTTGTTCAGATTTTCGACTGGTTGGCATTGCTAACACAGAATGTATTTATACTGATTGGTCTGATATTGATAGTCGCGTGTTTTAACATGGTGTCGGTGCTTTTTATCCTAATCATGGAACGCACTCATATGATCGGTTCTTTTAAGGCTTTTGGAGCTACTAATAAACTTATAAGAAGGGTCTTTGCTTACAATGGAGTGAAACTGGTGGTGAAAGGTTTGGTAATTGGTAACCTGATTGCGATCACTTTTGGACTAGTTCAGTACTACTTTAAAGTAATTCCTTTGGAACAGTCTACTTATTATATGGATCACGTGCCGATTGATTGGAACTGGTGGAGTACATTGGGTATTAATGTACTGACCTTGGTATTGGTTGGTTTGATTCTAACGATTCCTACGGCAATTATTTCAAGAATTAGCCCTGTTAAGGCCATCAGGTTTGATTAACTCAGGAATTGAGTCCATATCTCTTCTATAAGTATTGAAAAGACTACCTATTTTAATTTGGAGCACTCCAATAATGGCTTCTTTAATAATACCACCACTCATTTTAGACTCTCCCTTTGTTCTGTCTGTAAATATGATGGGCACTTCAGCAATTTTGAAACCGAACTTCCAGGTTAGGAATTTCATTTCAATCTGGAAGGCATATCCCATGAATCGAATTTTGTCCAATTCGATAGTTTCTAATACACTGCGGTGATAGCACTTGAAACCAGCAGTTGTGTCACTTATAGGCATACCGGTGACTAACCTTACATAATGACTAGCAAAATAAGATAGCATTACTCGTGACATTGGCCAGTTAACAACATTTACTCCGGTAACATATCTTGAACCTATTGCCATTTGGTTGCCTTCATTCTTGCAGGCATGATACAGCTTATTAAGGTCTGCAGGATTGTGAGAAAAATCGGCATCCATTTCAAAAATGTAATTGTAATGCCTGTTTAATGCCCACCGAAAACCATGTATATAAGCAGTGCCTAAGCCTAGTTTTTCACTTCTCTCTTCAAGAAACAACCGGTCAGCGTATGACTCCATTTTTTGCTTTACAAGCTGTCCGGTACCATCTGGCGATCCATCATCGACAATTAGCAGATCAAACTCACCTGGCTGGCTCATAACAATATCAATCATCTCTTCGATGTTCTCTCGCTCGTTATAGGTCGGTATGATTACTATGCCATCTTTCATGGAAGGTCACAAATCTAATATAATCTCAAATACAGTATTGAGGTCAGGAAAATTAATTTACTTTAATAGTATGGTTTTGCCATATGTTGTCCAAACGGATATTGTTTGATGATTGTTAATAACTTGCTCCCAAATTTTGTTAAATGAATAAAGCCGTATTCCTGGATAGAGATGGTGTGCTCAACGAAGAATTGGGTTATCAGATTACTTCATTCGATGAATTTAAAGTTAAAGAAGGAGTGGTTGAGGGTTTAAAAAAACTCAAAGCTGCAGGGTTTTTATTGATTGTGGTTACCAATCAGAGTGGTATTGCTAAAGGAACTTATGATGACGCTTTTGTGATGCAGTGTCACGAACATATTCAATCACTGACGGGTGAAATACTTGACGACATCTATTTTGCCTCTGGATATGATGCTATCAGCAAGTCTTTATCTAGAAAACCAGACTCTCTAATGTTCGAAAAGGCAATTGCTAAACACAACATAGATGTGGATCAATCCCGGATGATAGGAGATAGGGAGAGTGATATGATTCCAACTAGCAAATTGGGTGTGAGGGGAATTCATTTAACGACAGGAGAGGTCTCTGACTATGCTGAATATTCAGTAATGAACTTTTCAGAAGCTGTAGATTTGATAATTAAGAATTAAGAATTACGAATTACGAATTACGAATTACGAATTACGAATTACACTTTTACTTAAATGCAATTGGTTTAGTGTGTTGACAAAGTTGATTTCTTGTTCATCCCGAAAAACTCAGTGTTCACCGATAAAATTTTAGTGGGCGGTCGACTTGCCGCACCTTTGAGTCAACGAAAACGACAAAAACTCAAACAAAACTGAAAAGTCATGAAAAAGAAGTTAAAAGTACTCATCGCAATAAGCTTGTTAATGATTTGCATGAGCTCATGTGTATACTCACTATTCCCAATTTATACGGAAGATACTTTAGTATTTATTCCAGAATTGATTGGGAAGTGGCAGGCAGGTAACGATCCTGAAGACTACATCCTGATTGAAAAAATGAAAGAAGAAGAGAAGGCATCAAGCCCCTTTTCAAGTAGCAAAGAACCAGAATACACGGACTCTCTGGTTGGTGATAACTGGAAGGTGAGACTTAATGGGCCAATTTCGATTAATATAGGAGGTAAAGAAATTACAGACAGAGATTCGGTTTGGAACTATTACAACGATATGTTCAATGGAAAAGGAGCAGTTACCCCTTCTATTAAAGCACAAAGTCAAGGCCTGAAGACTAAGATGGAAGATGTGGCTACTGCATTGACTTACATGCTGGGTGATATTGATAAGGAAAAGAGTATAGACCCAGCGATTAAGAGACAAGGAGAAAGTATAAAGACAAGCATGAAAGATGTAGCTACCGCCTTGGCCTATATGGTTGATGATATTGATAGCAAAAAAAGCATTGATGCTTCCATTAAAAAGCAAGGAGAGGTTTTAGAGGCTAATATGAAAGATGTAGCTACTGCATTAGCCCATATGTTAGACGATGTAAACAAAAAGAAAGAGGGCAATACATCCATCAAGAAGCAAGGAGAAGACCTTAAGACCAAAATGAAAGATGTTGCTGAAGCGCTGTCTTATATGCTAAACGATACTGCTTTTGTACAGCTTGGAGAGGGTATGAAACCTTTACTGGAAGAGGCAGCTAAAAAAATGGAACCAATGCTAAAAGAAGCAGCTGAAGCATGGGAACCAATGTTTAAGGAAGTGGAAAAAAGAACAGCTCAATTCAAGGGAGCAGCTTATGTAACTCGAGATGAGAGTTATAAAATGATTGTGATGGACAACGGGGAAAGAAGTGTTTATCAAGTACATGTTGTGGCCATCGGAGAAGATTACTTCATGGACCTTTACCCACTACCAGAGTTTTCAAACAATGCATTTCAAAGTAATCTTTTCCCAGTTCATACCTTTATGAAGGTGAATATGGATGATGGAAAAATGGTATTGACTATGTTTGATTTGGATAAGCTGAACGATCTTTTCGAGAGTAACCTGATAAGGCTCAGACATGAAATTGTGGATGGTACTGTGTTGATCACGGCTCAGCCTAAAGAAATCCAGAAGTTTCTAGATAAATACTCCAATGACGAATCAGTGTTCGAGGATATAGAATCTTATAGAAGAGTAGGTTAATGAAGGTTCTGAACAAGGTCATAAACTCAAAATGGTTTCAACACCCGGTATTCTGGGTGTTGTCCATTTATGTGATAGCAGATTACTTCTCTATTTCGAATACACTCAAGTCCATTGACTTCTACTATTCCATCCTGTTTCATATTCCTCTTTTTATTGTGGTATATCTCAATCTGGAGGTATTGATTCCTAAGTGTTTGCAAAAGAACAGGTATTTGATTTATGCTGTTTTGGCAATTTCATTGGTGAATATTGGATATGGGGTTCATGAATTAGTTTTTGAGTACCTCTTGCCGCTTTTGCCAACAGACTATTACATGGTGTCGTTTACGGATTGGAAGTGGTTGGTTTCTATTTTCTCTGTATATCTTGGATTAACAACTTTGCTCAAACTATCTAAATCATGGTATCAACTACAGCGAGTTGAAAAGGAGAAGTTATCCATAGAGCTAAACTCTTTAAAGACTCAAGTAAACCCGCATTTTCTGTTCAACAGTCTCAATAGTATTTATTCTTTGGCACTATCCAAAAGTGAGCAAACGGCAGATACTGTTCTGGAGCTTTCAAATCTACTCCGATATATGTTGTATGAGGTAGGCGAAGATGAAGTGAATCTATCCAAAGAACTGGAGATGCTTGAAAATTATATTGAGCTTCAGAAACTTAGGTCAGATCAAAGTACAAAAGTTTCATTCAATGTAATTGGAAAGTTGAATAATAAGAGAATTGCACCACTACTCTTCTTTCCATTGATTGAAAATAGCTTCAAACATGGGGTAAAGGGTGTTTCAGACTCTGCTTATGTTGATATTACACTGAACCTGGAAGAAGGAATCACTTTCAACATAAAGAATAACAAGGGAACGATTGACGATATGGAAGGTGGTAAATATGGAGGGATAGGATTAGAAAACGTGAAAAGAAGACTTGCCTTGATTTATCCAAACAACCATAGTTTTGAGATAATCGATAGAGAAAAAGATTTTGAAGTTAAACTGAATATCAAATGATACACTGTTTAATAATTGATGATGAACCATTGTCGCGTAATGTGCTGAAAGCCTTTGTTTCTGACCATCCGGACTTGAATCTGGTGGGAGAGTGCAAAGATGCATTTGAAGCTATGGAACTCTTGAATAGTCAACCAGTTGATTTACTTTTTCTGGATATTAATATGCCTAAGCTATCAGGGATTAATTTTTATAAATCACTTAACCAGAAACCTCATGTGATATTTACTACTGCTTATCCGGAATTTGCTGTGGAGGGTTTTGAACTGAATGCGGTGGATTATCTGATGAAGCCTATAGCATTTGAACGATTTGTAAGTGCAGTGCAGAAAGTGAAAGACAAGTCAGGGCAAGCTCAGATACCAGAGAACGTCTCCGATTACATTCTTTTAAAGGCCGACAAAAAAATGTATAGAACTCCATTTACAGACATACTTTTCTGTGAAGCACTGGGAGATTACGTTAAGGTACACTTGACTGATCGGGTGTTGATTGTGACTATAACCATGAAGAAATTGCTCACTGAACTACCTTCTGATCAATTCATAAGAACTCATAAATCCTATATCATTAATAAGTCCAGATTCGACTATATAGAGGGAAATCAGATTAAGATAGGAGATAATTCCGTTTCAATCGGTCAATCTTACAGGGAAGAAGTGTTGAAGGTGTTGGGTAATTGACCTACTGCTGTATTGAATCGAGAAGGTCATATTGTTTTGGATGTGGTAGCTCTTGGCTATTGCTTTTTTTGGAGCCCTTTTCTGTAACTCTTTCAATAATTTCTAATTCTTCATTAGTCAGTTTATCAGTTCCAGACTTCTGAAATAACCAATGCCACTGGGTTTTAAAATCGGCATCTTGCTGAACAGTATTACTTATTTCAACTGGCAAAATCTCAGGAGTACTTCTCGCTTGCTCAGAACATGATACTGATAGAGCAGAAAGAGAAATGAATACTAAGAACTTCGCAATTTTTATTTTCATTTTACTGAAATCGTCTTTTTTTCTGGTCTTGAAAAATCTATTACGCACAAGTCAACGAACCTTTTGACAAAGGTGTTGTTCGAAATCTTAGTTTCAGATGAGAATATGTGATGATCGGTAGAAAGAAAGTATAGATTGCTATGCCGAGTATTAGCTAAACTATTACCTCGGTCGGAGATATATAATGGACTCCCTGAATTTGTAACAAGTGCATATTTAATGCCCGCATTCTTGGGTGAACCAGAGGCAAAAAACAATGACACAAAACAAATAAGAGAAGGTACGATGCAGTAGACCCTCATATCTGATTATATAAACTCAAGACGAGCGATAAGTTACAGTTGTAAACTTCAAATTATTGTATTTCGATCGGTGCTGAGTTAATAAGGGGGATTCATAAATAAATCTTATCTTTTGATTGATGACTTTGCAGAACCCGGTTTATATTCTTGCCGTTCTTAGCGCTCTTATTTTTCTGAGTGAATGGCTTTGCAAGCATACCAAGCTAAGGTATCTGAGTAGCTCATTATTGGTGATATTACTGGGAGCCATTGGTGCAAACCTAAAAGTCATCCCTTCAGCTTCTAATGCTAGTCCGGTTTATGATTCAATTTTCCAATATGTTGCGCCAGCTAGCATCTTTTTTCTTTTACTAAATGTTAACCTCAGAGAGCTAAAGAAGGCAGGAATGCCAATGCTGATAGCGTTTTCGCTAGGAGCTTTAGGTACGGTAATTGGCGTTTTGGTCGCTTTGCAATTGATAGATTATCAGTCGGTTTTTGGAGAAAATTATGCAGCTATTGCAGGTATGATGACTGGTACCTATACAGGAGGGAGTGCGAACTTTAATGCCATTGCACTGGAATATGGTGTAGTTAAAGAAGGCGCTGTGTTTACTGGAATAGTCGTAGCTGATAATATAATGACTACACTATGGATGTTGGCAACTCTGAGTTTACCAGCAGTGATGAAAAGAATCAGAAATAACCCCGAAGTGCTTGCTATGAATGATTATAAAGCTGAGGGACATTCAGACGAGGAAAAAATTTCTCCTTTGAATCTGGGAGTTTTGATTGGTCTATTAATGTTTGTTCTGTTTTTATCAGATACCTTATCTGACTGGCTTTCTAGTGTGGGGCTAAGTGTACCCTCCATATTGATTTTAACAACTATAGCATTACTTCTTGCTCAATCTAAAATGATACAGAAGATTTCGGGAGCACGGTTGTTAGGAATGTTTTCAGTTTATCTGTTTCTAGTAGTAGTAGGTGCTTATTGCGAAGTAACCGCACTTGGGGCGGTTGGTGCCGATGCTTTGGATATTCTTGTGTTTACAGGAGTCATAGTTTTGATACATGGCCTGATATTAATTATTGGAGGACTAGCTTTCAAAATGGATTGGTCTATTGTTGCAATTGCTTCTCAGGCAAACATTGGTGGTGCCAGTACCTCGCTTGCATTGGCAAAAAGTTTTAAGAGAACAGATTTGGTTTTGCCTGCAATTCTAGCCGGAGCATTGGGAACCGGAGTAGGTACTTACCTCGGTTTTTTGGTAGTCAGTCTGGTTTAGGTGCTTTTATTTCCAGAGTAATTCGAAGCTTTCAAAAACCAATACCATGTCTTCAGTCGCTCGTTCCTCAAATGGGTTCATCTCTCGGTTATAATAAGCCCAATGCACCTTTCTCCAATAATCTAAAGATTGATCACCTTCTCCTTCGAGTTGTGCATGGCTAGCTGTGATCTCACAATAAGGAATCAGTTCTGTTTGGGTAGTTCTGATGATGGCTTTGGCCTGACCTTTCCAATTGGTGACAATGTTGATGTCTCCAGTCTCAGGTAATGGTTCATTATGTTTTTTAAACCACCAAAGAGAGGTGCAAGTAGCTCTTTTCTTCTCTTGAATTACTAATTGAGCACATTCGTTTGCATCCTTTTCGTTATCACAGAAATACCATGACTGTGGCATTGGAAGACTTTGATATTCGGAATGCACCATAGTAAACGAATGCCAGAGTCGTTTGACTGAATCGTGTGACATTCCTAGCGGAGATTAGTCAATGATTTCAAAAACACACCTGAAACCAAGCCAGGCTTGTGGCCCATTGTACTTGAACGTGGCATGAAAATCCTCATTCTCGTTCGATTCAAACCAGCTACCTCCCATGGCTATTCCCTCTTTATCTGTCAGTTCAGCCACATTGCTCAATAAGTTATAGAAACCTAGACCTTCCTGTTGATTAGCATATACATGCTTAATATGCTCACTTTTCTTAAGAAGCTTACTCTTAGATAACCTAAATGCACTTTTGGTATCAGAAGCTATTTTATTGATCTGTTTTAGTATGCGCTTATCCTGAGCTAAAAAACGAATTCTTGCCCACTCTTTAGCGGTTGGTAGCCTGAACTTAAATTCTTTTGGAAATTGCGCTCTTTCTCTCGCAGACATCTTGGACAGTTCTTGTTTGAATTGCTCCGTACGCCAATCACAGAAATCTTGTGCTTGTTTTAGGCTGATTCCTACAATCGGCATCAGAGAAAACTCATCACTATTGAAGAACTTGCTTTCAATTTGAGAAGCATTCTGATTTGGAAACAAAGACTCCCATTTTGTAAAGTCAGGTTTGGCGTTGATGAACTCTGATGATGTTGTCCCTGTCGAATCGGCCACTGAGGCCAGATAATCTTTGTACATATGCCCTGGAACTTCTATGATATCCACACAAAGTCTGGAATTCATAGTAAGCGTGTTAGAAGCGCATAGGTACCTATCCTTTTGACAACTGTTGCACTCTTCTTTTGTAAAGGAGAAAAAGAAGAGCAGGCTAAAACTCATAAATAGGATGAATTGCTTCATGTTATAAAATTAATGGTTTTAGCCTGCTCCTAAAATAAAATTTATGCAGGCTCAAACAGAGCACATACAGCCCCTGCAGGATCTTCTATATAACATGTTCTTCCATAAGCCCCCATGTCTTTAATTGCTGTGAGTAGTTTTCCTCCTTTTTGTTTTACAACCTCAACGCTTTCATCAAGATTTTCAACATTGATGTAAATCATCCATTGAGAAGGAATATCTGAATTAGGGCCTGTTTTATGACAAATTCCAGTTTTAGGTTCTCCGTCAACAAGCATACTGTAGTCATTGTAATCACCCATTGAAACCGGCTCTGGTTTCCATCCCGCTACCTCAGCATAGAAATCTTTTACGTTTTCTGCATTAGGCACTGAAAGGTCGATCCAGCCTATAGTGCCATAAGTTGTTTTTTTATCGTTGTCGCTCATCTTTTTATTTCAAATTAGTAGTTATGACTTCTAGGGAGCTTCATACTAAAGTATGATTTACCAATTCATTCTCCTTTTTAAGCTCAAAATATGCTCCAGGTGATGTTTGCCATGCCAGGCATACATTCCGATAACACTTTTGAGTATGTAGGTCTGTCCATCTTCTGGGTGAACGAAAGTCTTTTCTAACTGCGAAGAGGTAAGACTTCTTAGTAATAGGCTCCATCTATGGTGGAGATATTTAAGCAAACTTAAGGACACTTCTACGGGGACGTTTTTTTGATATTCTAAGTCTGCCCATGCTTTTTCATCATAAGCTTTTATGGTAGGATTGTTTTCCGTCAAAGCCCAGTGAAACCGAGTATAACTACCCATATGACTGTCTGGTACATGGTGAATTACTTGTCGGACAGTCCATCCATCTGGCCTGTAAGGAGTATCTAATTGTTCGTCAGATAGGTCTTTGACTGCTTCTTCCATTAGTGTGGGAAGTGCCTCTATTTCGTCAATCCATATTTTAATCTGTTTGCTATCTATTGTGTCAGGAGCGTCATATTTGCCAATTGGGAAACTTAAATTATTCATTATTTGACTTTCGAATTATGAGGTTATGAAACACGGGGTAAAAGGATTATCAAGGTACATTTTCTCCACGAGAAGCCACCCATATTTGAAACCATTGTTGTGTAGTTAATTCAATTTTCAGCGCTTCTACTGCAGACTGTATCCTTTTAACTTTCCCCGATCCGACAATAGGAATAATGTTTACCGGGTGTTTGAGTAGCCACGCATACATTATCTGATCAATAGATACTCCATATTCATCGCTGACTTTATGAAGTACATTTCTGATGGTAAGGAAACGATGTGTTTCACCTTTAAAAATAGTACCTCCAGATAAAGGTGACCATGCCATAGGAGATAACCCAATCTTTTGAAACTGATCAATATTGCCATTATCAAATTCTTGCAGTGCCGATACTGAGATTTCAACCTGATTAGTGACCAAAGGAAAATCTAGATGAGACTGAAGTGTGTCAAACTGTCTTGGGAGATAATTGGATACACCAAATTCCTTGACCTTACCATCGGCTTTTAGTTTACTGAAAGCTCGGGCTATTTCATGAGGGTTATTCAATGGGTTTGGTCGGTGAATCAGTAGCAAATCCAAACAATCCCTTTTCAACATCTTTAAAGAATTTTCGGCAGACCAAATGATGTGGTCATAACTGGTGTCATAATGTTGGATATAGTTATCAGGCCTCTTAGAGGAAACCAGTTTGATACCACATTTTGTAACAATTTTGATCTTTTGGTTTAATTCAGGCGTTTGCGAGAGTGCCTGCCCGAATAGCTCTTCGGCCATATAATTGCCGTAAATATCCGCATGATCGAAAGTGTCGATTCCTATTTCAAGGCAATCCTCAACCAAATTGATAACCTGGTTGGGAGTGTAATTCCAATCGGCTAGCCTCCACATTCCATGAACTATTCTGGAAATGCTTAACTGCTCGCTTAATTCTACTTGCTGCATACTAATTTTCTTTTGTACTACTAAAATTGAAAGAACATTTCATATTTCACTCCATGATAATCTTTTTTATTTTTGAAGTTAATACACAATCAAAACACGAATAAATTATTTATGGGAGTATTAAAGGTGCACGTCCACAAGGGGCTGAAAGCATATTTTGTGAGTAAGGGAAGAAAGTGGGTAGTTGAAGAAGGAGAGCAAACGCATCAATTCAGTAATGTAAATGAAGTAGTCAGAAAATTTCCTCAATTATTAGAAGTAAATGCCATTATAATGGCCTGTGAAAGAAAGAAAACTGCTAAGCTTAAAGCGGTACTACCTGAAATAAAGGCAAAGAAACCAGAACCTGTCTTGACCAAGACCGTTTCTTGTTATTACTGTTCTGGGAAAGGCGATATTTTTGATGGAGTACTATGCCCTAACTGTAAAGGACAGGGTATATTTGAAGTAAATACAAGAGGAATAGGATAATCATTGATTTTATGTTGACTATATATCATAACCCTAGCTGTAGTAAGAGCAGAGAAACATTAAAGATTATTGAAGAACAAGGCGCTCAGGTAGAAATTGTTAAATACCTAAATGAGATACCAACGATTGAGGAGTTGACTGAAATTGTTCAGAAGCTGAAAATTAAACCTGAAGAATTGGTGAGAAAAGGAGAAACTATTTTTAAAGAGCAATTCAAAGGAAAAGTATTGTCCGATAGCCAATGGATTGAAGCTATGGCGACTTATCCTAAGCTTATAGAAAGACCTATTGTGGTTAAAGGTAACCAGGCCATTATTGGTAGGCCTCCTCAAAAAGTGATTGACTTACTGTAGATTTTCCCTAATTACTAGTAACCTAAGATATTGAGCATATGCTCGTGTGTTTGCTCTTCGGCAAACACACTTGTTTTAAGTGCCCCATTCTCGTCTCTATCAATCAATACATGTTTAGGAGCAGGGATCAGACAATGCTGAATACCGCCATATCCTCCCAAAGAATCCTGATAGGCTCCAGTGTGGAAGAAGCCCACATATAGATTTTCATCTTCTTCGATAAGTGGCATAAACAATTCAGAAGAGTGTGCTTCAGAATTGTAATAATCCATACTGTCACATGTTAACCCACCCATGTTAATTTTCTGGAAAGGGTGGTCCCATTTGTTAATAGCCAGAAGAATAAACTTTTGATTCATTCCCCATGCATCTGGAAGGCTGGTAATGAAAGACCCATCAACCATGTACCATAACTCTTTGTCATTCTGAAGTTTCTGGTCTAAAACAGAGTAGATAATTGCACCGCTTTCTCCTACGGTGAAAGACCCGAATTCAGTTATAATATTGGGCATGGCTACGTTATTCTTATTACATATCCATTTTATATTTTCTATGATTTGGTCAGCCATGTATGCATAATCATATTCGAATGTCAAAGAGGTTTTTATTGGAAAACCTCCCCCAATATCAATTGTATCCAACTCAGGGCATACCTTCTTCAATTCGCAATACTTGTACATAAATCTGCTGAGCTCACTCCAATAGTAAGCAGTATCTTTAATGCCAGTATTGATAAAAAAGTGCAGCATTTTAAGCTTGGCGTTGCTGCCTTTAATACGTTGCTGATAATAATCGTTGATATCGCTATAGCGTATGCCCAATCTTGAAGTATAGAATTCAAAGTTTGGTTCTTCATCTGCTGCTACGCGAATGCCAATCTGAAAATCCTGATTGATTTTATCTGTGTATTGTTCCAGTTCATTCAGGTTGTCTAGTATGGGTATACAGTTTTTAAAGCCATCGTTAATTAGCTCATGTATGTATTCAATATACATAGGGCGTTTAAAGCCATTGCATACCACAAGAACTTCCTTGTCAATTTTGCCTTTCTTGTATAGGCTTTTTACTATTTGCAGATCGAATGCAGAAGAGGTTTCGATTTGGCAGCCATTGTCTAAAACCTCGTCCATTACAAATTCAAAGTGCGAAGACTTAGTACAATAACAATAGGTATAATCACCCTTGTACTTGTGTTTAGACATAGCATCTCTAAACCACTTTTTCGCTTTCTGAATATTCTCGGCAATTTTAGGGATATATGAAATCTTGAGTGGGGTTCCATGTTCTTTTATAATATCCTTTAGTGGAATATCGTGGAACTCCAAATATTTGCCATTGACTTTGAACTCTTCTGTCGGAAATTCAAAGGTCTGGTCAATCAGATCGAAATAGCTCTTCACTTCAGCATAAGGGTTAAAAAAAAGGTCAGCAAATATTGCAACAAATCATGAAAATTAATCGCATCAGATAAGGAAAAAATGAGTCTGAAATTCTAATCTTTTAAAATCTGAGAGATTAGGTTATTTAGTACCTGGAAATTTTTCACTTTTGCCTTATCAAAAAACTATAACTTGTAATTGGAAAGTGTGTTTTCAAACAAGATGCAATATTTGAAAAGGTAAACTTTAGGGTATGAGGAAGATAAGGTTAGTTGAAGTGAGATCCGAGCTGGCAGCAGGTACTCGTGGGGCCAGTATGGGGATTGACGCATTGAAGATTGCCAGCATTAAAAGGCACTCTAATTTTTTTATGCGTTTTGAACCAGTAAGTGTAAAAGATGAAAATCAACTGTTGTTTGGCGAGCCGGAATATAGGTTTGCAAAATACGGTGAAGGTGTCTGCACCATGATAAATAGGGTTTGTGATACTATTGCTGAGTTAAGAGAAGACCATTTGTTTCCTATAATCCTGGCGGGAGATCATTCTACTGCTGCAGGTACCATTTGTGGTATAAAAAAGGCTGATCCAGACAAAAGACTAGGAGTTATCTGGATTGATGCACATGCAGATTTTCACTCCCCTTATACTACACCTTCTGGAAATATGCATGGTATGCCGTTGGCTATGGTCACAGCATTAGACAATGAGGCTTGTGAGGTAAATGATGTTGAGGAAGAAACTGAGGCATTATGGGAAAGGATAAAACAAATTGGAGGTAGGGGCCCTAAAATATCGCCTTCCGATGTTGTTTTTATTGGTGTGCGTGATACAGAAGGCCCGGAAGACCACATTATAGACCAGTTCGGTATAAAGAATTTTAAAACTGAAGAAGTTAACCAAAAGGGAGTAGTTCAAGTAGCCAATGAAGCGCTTTCCATTCTTAAAGATTGCGATCAGATTTACATCTCATTTGATGTCGATAGTTTGGATACTTCAATTTCTGTGGGAACAGGAACTCCAGTGCCAAATGGGCTTACCAAGGAGCAAGCTTTTGAGTTAAATAAAGAGATAATTAAAGATAAAAGAGTTTGTTGTTGGGAAATTGTTGAGGTGAACCCAACTTTGGATACTGAAAACCGAATGGCCGAGAGTGCATTTGATATCCTTGAAGCTACTACCGACTCTTTGATTGAGAATTTCTGATTGATGGAAGAACAGATAAAAGGCGGCATATCTGCTGCATTAAAAGCATTATATAATCATGATTTGGCTGCTGAGGATATTGCCTTACAGCCAACAAGGAAAGAGTTTGAAGGTACCTATACCTTTGTGACTTTTCCTTTTGCAAGGTTTTCGAAGAAAAACCCTGAAGAAACCGGCAATGAGATAGGAGAGTACATAGTAGAAAATACCTCTGTGGTTTCTGACTTCAATACAGTAAAAGGGTTTCTTAATATTTCGATATCTGAATCTTCTCAGATAGAGAGTTTTTCAGAGATGTTTAATGGTGCCGATTTAAGTGCTTCTCCAATCTTCGAGCAAGCTCCAACAGGAAAAACTGTTGTGGTAGAGTACTCATCTCCCAATACTAATAAGCCACTACATTTAGGGCATCTTAGAAATAATTTCTTGGGTAATTCTGTTTCCAGAATTTTAAAAGCGGCTGGAAACGATGTACACAAAGTACAGATTATTAACGATCGAGGGATACATATCTGCAAATCGATGTTGGCTTGGCTCCGATTTGGAGAAGGAGAAACTCCAGATTCTTCTGGCCTTAAAGGAGATCACCTTGTTGGTAAATACTATGTAGCTTTTGATAAAGAGTACAAAAAAGAAATTGCACAGCTTGTCTCTGAAGGTATAAGTCAGGAGGACGCTGAAAAGCAAGCTCCAATTCTATTAGAGGCGCAAGAGATGCTGAAAAAATGGGAGGCTAAGGATCCTGAAGTATATGCGCTTTGGGAGAAAATGAATGGCTGGGTATATGCCGGTTTTAATGCCACTTATCAGAAAATGGGAGTTGATTTTGATCAACTCTATTATGAGAGTGATACTTACCTTATTGGTAGAGATAGAGTGTTAGAAGGACTTGAAAAGGGAGTTTTCTTTAAGAAAGAAGATGGCTCCATTTGGGTGGATCTAACAGATGAAGGCCTTGATGAAAAACTCTTGTTAAGGAAAGATGGAACTTCAGTATATATGACTCAGGACATCGGAACCGCTTTGATGCGTTTCGATGATTATCCAGGGCTAAGCCAACTTATTTATACTGTAGGTAACGAACAAGAGTATCATTTTAAAGTATTGTTCCTAATTCTTAAGAAGCTTGGATATGAGTGGGCCAGTTCATGTTATCACCTTTCTTATGGGATGGTGGACTTACCTTCGGGAAAGATGAAGTCAAGAGAGGGGACTGTAGTGGATGCTGATGACCTGATGCAAGAGATGGCCTCTACAGCAAAAACAAGAACCGAAGAACTGGGCAAGATTGATGGCTTTACCCCAGAACAAGCAGAAGAACTTTACGAAATGCTGGGACTGGGTGCAATCAAATATTTCCTACTGAAGGTAGACCCAAGAAAACGAATGCTTTTCAACCCGGAGGAGTCTATTGAGTTTCAAGGGAATACAGGGCCATTTATCCAGTATACTCATGCTAGAATCAGTTCTATTCTAAGAAAAGCTGAGCAGTTAGGGGTAAGCCTTGTAGATATTCAGTTTAACGAAATTGGTCAGGTTGATCAGATGGAGAAAGACTTGATTCACGCTTTGGGACAATATTCCGAAAAACTCACTTTGGCAGCTAACACTTACTCTCCTGCTATTATAGCACAGTATGTCTATGACCTGGCCAAGGATTACAATCGTTTTTATGCAGAATTGTCCATCTTCAATGAATCTGATAAAACACTTCAACAGTTTAGAGTAGCACTTTCAGCATTAACAGCAGAAACCATAAAAGTATGTATGGGACTGTTGGGTATAAACGTTCCAGATAGAATGTAGCCTTGCTTTAAGGTTGATAATATCGTTTCAACAAACTTGTCAGGTATGAAAAACTGGTTGTCGGCTTTCAGGTTAAGAACTTTACCGTTAGCATTAGCTTCTATTGGAATGGGAGCGTTTCTGGCGGCAGCATCTGGTAGTTTTGACTCGGAGATTTTTGCTTTTTGTGCATTGACTACGGTTTTACTTCAAATACTTTCTAACCTTGCAAATGACTATGGAGATTCAATCCATGGAGCAGATAGCGATGAAAGAAAAGGCCCCTCAAGGGCCGTCCAATCAGGAGCTATCAGCAAATCATCCATGCGCAATGCTATTATAGTTTTTGTAGTACTAAGTTTGACATCAGGGCTCGGCTTACTCGAAGTGGCTTTCGGATGGGGTTCAGACAACTTTTTAATCTTCCTACTTATAGGTTTTCTGGCTATACTGGCTGCCATTACTTATACAGCAGGTTTTAAACCCTATGGATATGCAGGCTTGGGAGATTTTAGTGTATTGATATTTTTTGGTTTTGTTGCGGTAATGGGTAGCGCATTTTTATATGAACAGCAACTGAATATGAATTACATTTTGCCTGCTATATCTGTTGGCTTTTTTTCAGTTGCGGTGCTCAATGTAAACAATATAAGAGATATTGAATCCGATGTAAAAGCCGGGAAAAAATCTATTCCTGTGCGAATAGGGAGAGCAGCTGCTATAAGGTATCATTTGTTCTTACTGGTAGGGGGAATATGTACTAGTTTGACTTATGTAGTTGTTAATTTTTCTTCTTATAAAGAGCTATTATTCATTTTAGCAATACCATTGTTAATTGTGAACGCAAGAGCTGTAAAAGAGAAAGAAAGTGCTGAACAACTAGACCCTTTTTTAAAGCAAATGGCACTTTCAACACTGCTATTCGTTATTCTATTTGGCATTGGTCAATTACTATAAATACCATCGAAAAGTTTTGTGATTCAACCAATGCATGTCTATTTTTAAACTAAAGATCAGCCGATGAAATCGTGTAAGGTTAACGTAAAATGCCAATTCTGTGAGAGCAGAGTAGATTCACACTTTGCTGATTTGTCCGCGGAAGACTTGGAATTATTATCGTCTCATAAGTCATGCGTGAGCTATAAAAAAGGACAGAACTTGTTCTATGAAGGTACCAGGCCAATGGGTATTTTTTGCATTAATCAGGGCAAGGTAAAGGTCTATAAAATGGGTTCTAATGGGAAAGAGCAAATCTTGTTCATTTCCAAACCAGGACAATTTCTTGGATATCGATCTTTGCTCAGTGAAGAGTTCTATGGTGCCTCTGCAACAGTTATTGAACAGGCTGCGATTTGCTTTATTCCTAAAAGTGATTTTCTGACTATTCTTAACAGTAATCCTTCATTCTTTCAAAAGATGATGAAAGCTGTTTGTGAAGAATTAGGGGTAATGGAAAGCAAACTGGCTCAACTAGCCCAGAAATCAGTAAGAGAGCGTTTAGCTACTACCATAATTATGCTAAAAGAGACTTACGGAATGGAGGGAGATGGTAGTGATTTGATTGATATCGCTCTTTCTCGAGAGGACCTGGCTAACATTGTTGGTACTGCCACTGAAACGGTAATTCGTCTACTATCAGAGTTTAAATCTGACGGTTTAATTGCCCTTGAAGGCAAGAAAATTAAGGTACTAGATATCGACAAATTGGTGCACGAAGCTGACTTCTATGGATAAACATGATTTATATCATGTTTTCGTCTGATACCCATCAACCTCAACCTACGGCTATAGAAGTACTTTTGATTCGATAAGACGAATTAAAAGGAATTGAAACACAAAATACTTCTTGCAGTTGACACCAAAACGGATATAAGCGCTTTGCTGGAAGACTTATTTAACTTGCTAAATAAGACTCACCTGAAGTATATAAGCTTGTTCTACCCCGAGCGCTTTGTGAATAGTAAGTCACTAGAGACCAGCTCGGACGAGAGTTTGGATAGTTTAGTTAAAAAAGCAGAAAAGGAACTCACGGCAAAAGAGAAAGCATACCTCTACAATATGTCCCTTGATACAACCGAAAGTATCAAAACAAAAAGCCAGTTGTCAAGTCTAAGCACTGTATATGATCTTTTGATATGGGAACAATCGGCTTTTTCTGCTTTTGATAGTGAAACCTTCAAGAGCATTGTTCAGCACATAAAATGTCCATTTCTAATGCTCCCTAAAAATTGGGAAGTTAAGAATCTGATTATTCTGCATGATGGCTCTGTCGATTCGGTAAGGATGACAAAGAGCTTTATTAATCTGTTTAGCTCAGATTTTTTAGAATTGCCATTGTCAATTTTGATGACGGAACTCGAAAATGGGAATGAAAACGGAGGTGAAAAAGCATTTATTGAATACCTCAAATTGTTCTTTAAGAATATCGGTATTCAACTAATGTGTGACAATGCTGTTGACTGCTTAAATCAAAGGGCCGTGTATGATTCAGAAAGACCTTTTTTAATGCTTGGAGGTGTTAATAATAATACTGACGATTTCTATACAATATTGAGAGGGGAAGGGAAGATGCCAATGTTTATTTTTAAAGTGTAAATGACATGGCAGCACTTGAGGTTAAAACCAAAGCAACTTGTTACCACTGTGGGGACGAATGCCTTGAAACTTCGATTAAGATTGAAGACAAAAGCTTTTGTTGCAATGGATGTAAAACCGTTTATGAGATATTAAGTGAAAGTGATCTTTGTCAGTACTATGCACTTGAAGATTCACCGGGAGTTAATCAAAAGAAAGAGAGCAATTCGTTTTTTGATTTCTTAGATAACCCTGAAATAGCCGAGAAGCTCTTAGAGTTCTCTGATGATAAACAGGAGAAGGTGACATTTTTAATTCCTAACATACACTGTAGTAGTTGTATATGGTTATTAGAACACCTTGAAAGGCTAGAGCCAGCGGTAATAACTTCGAAAACAAATTTCAGCAACCATAAACTAACCGTTGATTACCGAAAAGCTGATCTTTCTTTAAGAGAGTTGGCTGAACTGTTGGATAGAATTGGATATACCCCGGTAATCAATCTTGAGGAAGAAAGTGCTAAGGTTGAGAAATCTTTTGATAAACAATTGCTGATTAAAATGGGGATTGCCGGTTTCTGTTTTGGCAACGTGATGCTGCTGAGCTTCCCCGACTATTTAGGTATTTCCAGTTTAGAGCAGTCCTATCAGCAATTTTTCAGATGGCTGAATGTGTTGCTATCAGTTCCAGTTGTGTTCTATTCAGGGAGTGAGTATTTCACTTCAGCATTCAAAAGTCTAAAACAGCGATTTGCAA
The DNA here is from genome assembly GCA_947493005.1 of uncultured Roseivirga sp. Classification (GTDB taxonomy): domain Bacteria; phylum Bacteroidota; class Bacteroidia; order Cytophagales; family Cyclobacteriaceae; genus Roseivirga. The sequence goes on along the minus strand of CANLOY010000002.1, from coordinate 714,720 downwards.
ATATTGATGTACCTATAGCATTAGGGATCAGTGTCTTATTTATCCGAAGCGTATATGAAGTGGCATTTGACATTGGTCCGGGGTACTTCGATTCGTTGGTGGGTCTGGTGTTTTTTCTATTAATAGGCAAATGGTTCCAAAATAGAACCTATCAGGCATTATCATTCGACAGAGATTATAAGAGTTACTTCCCTTTGGCAGTTTTGACAAAGAGAGAAGATAAATATATCTCTGAGGCAGTAAGGAAAGTAAAAAAAGGGGATGAGATTTTAATCAGAAACGGAGAGTTGATTCCTACGGATGCAATACTTATTGACAAGCGTGCATTTGTGGATTATAGTTTTGTCACTGGTGAATCTGAGCCCATAGAAAAGCACAAAGGTGAGTATGTATATGCGGGAGGAAGGTTAACAGGTAAGAAGGCACAGTTTGTTGTTCAAAAGCCAGTTTCGCAGAGCTACCTAACCGAACTATGGAATGATGAAGCTTTTCAGAAGGAGGATAACCATATTAAACTTGTAGATAGAGTAAGCCAGTATTTTACTGTGGCTATTATTCTAATCTCGTTGGTAGCAGCTACTTTTTGGCAACTTACAGATCCAACTAAAACCTGGTTGGTGTTTTGTTCTGTTTTAATAATTGCCTGTCCATGTGCTCTGGCTTTGTCAACTCCATTTACTACGGGAAGCATTCTTAGAGTTTTGGGTAGAAACAAACTCTACCTTAAGAATGCTAATGTGATTGAAAAGCTTCAGAAGATAAATACAATTGTATTTGACAAAACAGGTACGATTACAAATGCAAATCAACAAAACCTTCAATTTGAAGGTGACCAATTATCTGATGAGGAAGCACAGTTGGTGTTAGCCGCAGTGTCTAGTAGTACCCATCCACTAAGCCGGTTGGTTAAAACATTCCTTCCAAACATTGGAGAGCATGTTTATCACCTGGAAACATTTGAAGAACATGTAGGTCTAGGAATCAAGGCAATTGTGAGTGGAATTGAAGTGAAACTTGGTTCAGCAAAATATCTGGAAATAAATATGGGAGATACACACAGAGATGACTCTTCTTATGTGTTTCTGAAAATTGGCGATAGTTACAGAGGTAGATTCGTTATCCAGAATGTATATAGAAAGAGCCTTAGAAATGTGATTGATAAGCTTAAAGGTCAATTTAGACTTTCCATACTTTCCGGAGATCATGATTCTGAGCAAAAGAACTTGGAACATATTTTCCCTTCGGGAACAGAAATGAGGTTTAATCAAAAACCAGGGGATAAGCTAAATGTAATTAAAGGTTACCAAAATGCTGGAGGTCATGTGATGATGCTAGGAGATGGGTTGAATGATGCCGGAGCACTGAAACAGAGCGATGTTGGTATTGCGGTTTCAGAAGATGTTTCCACCTTTTCCCCTGCATGTGATGCTATTATGCAGGCCGATTCATTCGATAAACTGAATGAGATGATTACACTTTCGAAGAAAGGTAAGTGCATTGTGGTGGCCAGCTTTATATTAAGTCTGCTCTATAATGGAGTAGGTTTAACCTTTGCAGTTTCCGGTTGGTTAACCCCTCTTGTGGCGGCAATTCTTATGCCTTTGAGCAGTATTTCTGTGGTGGCTTTTACCACCATGGCCGTTAGATTCTTCTCACTAAAACTTAAACTCTGATGTCTGTAATTCTCATATTGATCATAACCAGTATTGTGGTAGCCATAGTTTTTTTGACTGCCTTTTTATGGGCTGTAAAATCAGGGCAGTATGATGATACCTATGCACCTTCCGTGAGAGTATTATTTGACGATGAAAACAAGAAGGAGGCAAACGATGATAAATGAGGAGAACCGATTGATAGAAAAGTATGACAAACCTGTGCCAAGGTATACAAGCTACCCAACTGTACCAGATTGGAAAACAGAGGACTTCAGTGTTGACGGCTACAAGAAAGATTTTTTAACATCCTATATCCGAAATAGGGAAGAGGGGCTGAGTCTTTATATTCATTTACCCTATTGTGAAAGTCTTTGTACATACTGTGGTTGCAATACACATATTACAGTCAATCATGCTGTTGAATATCCCTATATCCAGGCCTTGCTAAAGGAGTGGCAGATGTATTTGGATATTATTGGGGAGCGCCCACTTTTGAAAGAGATACATTTAGGTGGAGGAACACCTACTTTTTTTTCAAGTGATAACCTGAAATTATTGATTGAAGGGATTGTCCAAACTGTTGATCTGGCTACTAACTATGAGTTCAGCTTTGAAGGACACCCTAACAACACAACATACGAGCATTTAAAAGCCTTGCATGAGGTTGGATTTTCAAGAGTGAGTTTTGGTGTACAGGATTTTGACTTGAAAGTACAGAAGGCAATCAACCGGGTTCAAACTTTCGAACAGGTAAAACAAGTGAGTGAGTGGGCAAGAACCTTAGGCTATACCTCCGTTAACTTTGATTTGATTTATGGGCTTCCTTTTCAAAATCAGGATTCTATACTTAAGACTATGGAGTATGTAGTAAGCCTTAAACCAGACCGAATCGCATATTATTCCTATGCACATGTGCCATGGAAACGCCCTGGTCAGCGTGCCTATTCAGAAAGTGATTTACCAAAACCATCACTCAAAAGGGAATTGAATAAAATTGGGCAAGAGCAACTGAAAAGAATGGGGTATAAACCAATAGGTATGGATCATTTTGCCTTGCCTGGTGATAGTCTGATTAATGCTTTTGACAATGGGGAGTTACATAGAAACTTTATGGGTTATACGACTAACCCTGGGAAACTGCTGGTAGGATTGGGTGTTTCTTCTATTTCAGATATTGATTTGGCTTATGTACAAAATGTTAAATCGGTTAAGGGATATTTACAGCATATTGATGCAGGTGAACTGCCAGTGTTCAAAGGACATCTCATGTCTGATGAAGAGCGAAGAATAAAATCAAAAGTACTTTCAGTAGCCTGTAATCAGCGGATATCTTCTAAAGATGCAGTTGAACTTTATTCGGAGAGTAAGTCGAAAATCGAAGAACTGGTTTCAGATGGGCTTTTGGAGAAAACAGCAAGTGGCTTTGAGGTAACAGAAGTAGGTACTCAGTTTTTAAGAAATATATGCACGCTGTTTGATCCTAATTACAGTGCCGATAGAAAAATAAAGGTCTTCAGTCAATCTGTATGACTGAAGACCCTCGGTTTACTTCCTTAAAAAGAAGCTGATACCAAATGAAATGTTGGATGGAGAGAAATCCAATCCATATGAATCTTGTTCAGTAGAGTTTCCACTTCCTTCAGCTTTGTTTCTACTGTAAAACAGGCGGCCAACTGTTGCTTCTAGTGCTAGTTTATCAGATAAGAAGTAATTAATGCCAGGCTGTAAAGCTATTGCAAAAGTATTAGTGTCAATATCCGGGTTGCCTGTAGTTTTAACAGTTCCTGATCCCAGTGTAACTGATGGCTCAAGAAAGAAGTAGAGTTTATCAACCACTGGTTTATAAAACCTTGCATAAGCTCCGAAAGTAAATAGACCCACTTTTTGCTCGTTCGTGTTTGCTTCTTGCTTATTACTGGAATACCCAAGTGCAATACCAATACTCGTATGATCATTAAGAAATAAGCCCGCTCTTGGGCTAAACTGAAATCCAGAGGTTTCCACTGAATTTCCGGCATCAGTTTTTGTTAAGTTGAAAGTTCCAGTCAACTGGATGTCTCCTTTTTGAATTTGTGCGAATGCCAGTGTACTTATAAATACAGCGGCAATTAGTAGTAACGATTTTCTCATTTTTTAATTTGTTTTTGACATTTAAAAAATGAGCTTTTCCAAAAAGCGTGCCTATATCTTCTTCTTAGCTAGGAAGCCTGATTTACGACCAATATCAATGAAAATTGTGCTGTTTCAGGACACTAACAGTTCGTTAAAGGACAGTATTCATTTTATCCCTTCTTAGGTTCAGCACCTTCAAATCTCATCTTCAGTTGAGCGTACGCTTCGTTTAGTGCAGAGATGGTTTCTTTTTGTTGGTCGATTATTCTTTCTTTTTCTTTTAATAGCTCCTGAGTTTTAGTTTGGTAAACCGATTCAGGTTCCTGAATATCTGCTGGGTCAGTGTAAATGTCCTTGGAGTAGTTCTGAGGTAATTCGGGTTTCCCCTCACCTGTAATGAGCCATCTTAAATTTAAAAACTCAAACAAGTTTGTAATTCCTTCAATCACTTCAAAACTTGGTCGTGAATCTGGTTTTCTTTTTAGCCTGTAGAGCTTTTCTGGCTTTTCATAGCCCAGTTTCTCAGCTAAGGCACTGGTGTTCTTTATACCTCGGGATTGTGCGTATGAAAGAAGTCTATCGTAAAATGTTAAATTATTTGACATATACTTTTGTATAAATACAAACAAATTGGTATTTTTGCTATGTAGAGTTTAATACCTCTTCAAATATAAACTAAATATAAGTCAAAGCCTTTTAGAATTAATCACACATAAAGTACAGCTATGAAAAAAGAACAGATCAACAAAGAAGAACTCATCATTCGTTTACTGGTGGAAGACTATCGTTTTCAACAGATCATTCACCAAATGAGACAGATTAACTTCCACTTTGATTGGTCATTGGATTTAATGCTGATCATAGCAGATCTTATGGGAAATGAAGGTGAAGAACCTGATTTGTTATGGTTGCACATTTATGCTGAAGGTTTGGAAGAAGTTTATAATGCCAAGTTCTGGGATGAAACAATTCTAAGGTCTATAGCTCTGAGTACTTATAAAAGACTTATTTCACAAGATTAGAATCGTTTAAAATCGATCATTCCTGTCCGTAAATGGTCATTCTTGATTGAGGCATAGGCCTAAAAATGGTTCAAATCTGTGTTTTCATTAAGGCATCATAATTGTTAATCGAAGTCAGATCAAAAACTAATTAAATATGAAAACGATTTGGCTGACCGCAATCCTGATGCTGTGTACTTCAGCAGCATGGTCTCAAAGGATTGAAATCAAAGATGTATATCCCGGAGAAATAAAGGTAAAGGCATTTGAAATGTCGCAGAAATCAACTGTTTCTGTTAGAGGTGTTGCTGGTGTTTTCCCAAGAAACTGGAAAGCTCTGGCCTATTATACTTGGATTTTGGATTCAGAAACACGTGAAGTTGTTTGGCATTTACTTGATGAACGTAGTAGAATGGACGATGATGGTTTATTCGATTTTGACCTTAATGTTGAACTGGATAAGGGCACTTACGAACTTTACTTTACAGGGGCGAATGGAAGCAATTGGAGAAATGAAAGAAACATGAGCGCCAGCAATTTTTCTGAACTGATGGACAATATATTTTCTTCAAGAAGAAGGAGAGACGCTTTCAGAGATCGCTATGTAGATGACTTAAAGGTTGCTGTAGAGTCAAGCGTACTTAGAGAACTGGATATTGATGATGTGATCAACGCAAAGACAAAAGAAGCTGTTCTGAGTTTTACACATGCACGTGAAGATGAAAGCTTTGAAAAAGGGTTCACGCTTACCGCAGAAACAGAATTAGACTTGTATGTTTTGGGAGAAGGGGAAAGAGATGAATTATTCGACTACTTGTGGATTTACGATGCCGCCAGCAGGGAACGCGTGTTTGAAATGAGTTACCGCAAGTCTGAGTCTGCTGGTGGGGCAGATAAAAACCTAAAAGTAAGACGGAGACTTACACTTCCGGCAGGTAGTTACATTGCGAGTTATGTAACGGATGACTCTCATTCTTATAATGATTGGAATGCCATGCCGCCAGACGACCCTGAGTTCTGGGGAGTTACAATATGGCCAGCTTCTGAAAACGACCGAAAAAATGTTGTTGAATTTGTAAAACCAAAAGTAGCAACACCATTGATAGACCTTACAAAGGTAAGAGATGATGAATTGGTTTCGGAAGGGCTTCATGTTACTGGTAAAATAGAAGTAAAAGTGTTGTGTCTTGGAGAGGCTAGTGGAAATGACCGTTTGGTAGACTACGGTTGGATTATTGATGCTAATACACGCAAGAAAGTTTGGGAAATGGACTTATGGGATGTGGAACATGCAGGAGGAGCCAGTAAGAACAAAAGAGTCGAAGATAAAATCACATTAAATGCTGGAGACTATATAGTTTATTATGCTACTGACGATTCACATGCGTATAGAGATTGGAATGATACAAAGCCCCATGAAGATGAATTCTGGGGAATTAGTATCTGGGCCATTGAAGAAAGTGATTTAGAAAAAGTATCAAAGTTCAATCCGAGAGACTTTAAGAATGAAAATGTTATAGCCGAAATCACAATGGTGGGCGATGATGAGTACCTCAAAGAAGTATTTGAATTAGATGTGGATACAGAAGTAATTGTAACCGGACTTGGAGAAGGAAGTAGCGGAGATATGGATGACTTTGGTTACATCAAAAACATGGATACAGGTCGAGTGGTTTGGGAAATGAGATATAGAGACTCTGAACATGGCGGTGGAGCCAGAAAGAATCGCGAATTCAGAGAGAGACTGACGCTGAAAAAAGGAAAGTACAGAATTGTTTATGAAACAGACGGCTCACATTCATACAGGAAGTGGAATGCTGACCCACCGCGAAACCCAGAACGCTGGGGTGTTAGTATAATCAGAAAATAGCCGGAAACGGAACAAAATAATGAAGAAAACGACCTACTTTAAGTAGGTCGTTTTTGTTTGTAAACCTTCCATAAAACCCTTCATTTTGCGTAATTATTCAAAACATGATTTAAATCAGTTTTTTAGCTAATCCGGGTCAGGTCATCTCCTTTTAGTCACAGTTACCTTCGAATCAATTATTAACGAACCGAAACTGCGACTATGGAACTAGAGAAATTTAAGTACGACAATAAAATTGTTAAGTACTTTGCCATCGCAACTGTAATTTTTGGGATTATTGGAATGTTGGTGGGTCTGATGATCGCCACGCAATTATTCCTTCCTCAGTTAAATCTTGGTATTCCCTACACTACATTTGGTAGAATAAGGCCATTGCATACAAATGCAGTAATTTTTGCCTTTGTAGGAAATGCAATGTTTGCTGGAGTGTATTACTCAATGCAACGTTTGCTCAAAGCGCGAATGTTTAGTGATACACTTAGCTACATTCATTTCTGGGGTTGGCAATTGATTATTCTGGCAGCTGCTATTACACTCCCTCTGGGGCTTACCACTTCAAAAGAATATGCCGAGTTAGAATGGCCAATTGATATAGCCATTACGATAATCTGGGTGGTTTTTGGTATCAATATGATTGGTACTATTCTTAAAAGAAGAGAGCGACATATGTATGTGGCTATTTGGTTCTATATAGCCACTTTTGTCACTGTTGCCGTACTGCACGTAGTTAACTCTTTTGAGATTCCTGTAACTATGTTCAAAAGTTATTCATGGTATGCAGGGGTACAAGATGCACTGGTACAGTGGTGGTATGGACACAATGCTGTAGCCTTCTTTTTAACCACGCCATTTCTGGGCTTGATGTACTATTACTTACCTAAAGCGGCTAACCGACCTGTTTATTCTTATAAGCTATCTATTATTCACTTTTGGTCACTGATCTTCATCTACATTTGGGCAGGACCACACCACTTGCTATATACTTCATTACCTAACTGGGCGCAGTCACTCGGTACTGTTTTCTCAATTATGCTAATCGCTCCGTCATGGGGAGGTATGCTCAATGGTCTTTTAACACTTCGTGGAGCCTGGGATCGTGTAAGGGAAGATCCGGTTTTAAAATTTATGGTTGTTGCTGTTACTGCTTATGGTATGGCTACGCTTGAAGGTCCATTACTCTCAATCAAGAATGTGAATGCAATCGCGCATTTTACCGATTGGATTATTGCACACGTTCACGTAGGTGGTTTAGGTTGGAATGGCTTCATGATTTTTGGAATGCTATACTGGTTGGTTCCAAAAATGTGGGGCACCAAACTATGGTCTACCAAAGCAGCTAACATCCATTTTTGGCTAGGTACACTAGGCATTATAGTATATGCATTACCAATGTATACCGCTGGTGTGGTACAAAGCTTAATGTGGAAAAGCTTCAATGCAGAAGGTTTCTTAGAGTATCCTAACTTCCTGGAAACAGTTACTCAGATTGTACCAATGTATATGATGCGTGCCATTGGAGGTTTGCTATACTTTACCGGTGTAATTATTATGGCGGTGAACCTTGTGAGAACTGCTAAACAAGGGAGCTTCAAAGCGGAAGAAACTGCTGAAGCACCAGCATTGGAAAAGAAAAGAATTGTTGGTGGGCACTGGCACAGCCGTTGGGAGCGCAAGCCTGTATTTTTTACTGTATTGGTACTGATTGCTATTGTAATAGGAGGTGTTGTGGAAATGGTTCCAACCTTCTTGATTAAGTCTAATATCCCAACAATTGCCAGTGTTAAACCTTATACTCCTTTGGAATTACATGGCAGAGATATCTACATCAGAGAAGGATGTAACAACTGTCACTCACAAATGGTAAGGCCATTCAGGTCCGAAACAGAGCGCTACAGAGGAGAGTATTCAAAAGCAGGAGAGTTTGTTTACGATCACCCATTCTTATGGGGATCGAAGCGAACAGGACCAGATCTGCACAGAGTGGGAGGAGCTTATAACAATGTCTGGCACTTTAACCACATGTTAGACCCAACTTCAACATCTCCAGGCTCTATTATGCCTCCATATCCGTGGCTCTTTGAAGATGAGATAAATCCTGGACTCACCGCTGGAAAAATCAAAGCACTTAGAACTGTTGGTGTGCCTTATGCAGAAGGATTTGAAGATGTTGCCAATGATGACTTGATGAAACAGGCGCGATCGATAACAGAAGATTTAAAGGCAAGTAATGTAGAGATTATAGAGACTGCCGAAATAGTTGCGTTAATCGCTTATCTGCAGCGCCTTGGAACTGATATTAAAGTAGAGTCTACAAACCAAAATCAATAGTCATGTTTAAGCATTATTTCGAACAAGTTGAAAATGTAGCGATATGGCCCATCATATCACTAACCATCTTCTTTGTCTTCTTCATCGGTCTTACAATTTATGTAATGAAAATAAACAAGGGGCATATCCAACACATGGAGAAAATGCCACTTGTACAGGATCAGGAAGGTTTTAACTCAATTATAGATTCTAAAAACCAAAATCATGGATAACAATACACTATTTAGTCAGGAATCGATGCTGTACATCACCTTTGGGTTGGTGTTAGTAGTGGCACTACTTGTATTAATTGTAGCTGTTTATGTTCTCCAGTTGCTCAAAGCTTTTATCAGAAAAGATATGACTGAGGAACAGTTGGCAGCAGAGCAAATGGAGCAAGGGTGGTTTGCTCGCCTTTGGACCAAATGGAATAGTTTCAGACCAATGGAAGAGGAGGAAGAACTGCTTTTGGATCATGATTATGATGGTATTAAAGAACTCGATAATCATCTCCCTCCCTGGTGGAAATGGTTGTTCTATCTGACAATCGTTTATTCAGTGATTTATCTAATGATATTTCATGTGTTCAAATCATCTCCTTTGCAGGAGGAAGAATATGAACTTGAAATGACTGCAGCAGCAAAAATGAAGCAAGTAGAGCAGGTTGAAGTAGTTTATGATTTCGATGAGAATACGGTTACGCTAACTACTGATCAAACAGAGTTGGCAGATGGACAGAAGTTCTTTGCAACACAATGTGGGGTTTGTCATAAAGCCGATGGAGGGGGACTTGCTGGACCTAATCTGACAGATAAGTATTGGAGAAATGGTGGTGATATCACCGATGTTTATAAGGTGATTAAGAATGGTGTTCCTGGTACAGCTATGATTTCGTGGGAAAACCGATTGAATCCAATTAGAATAAGAAATGTAGCTTCTTATGTACTGAGCTTACAAGGTACCAACCCGCCAAATGCGCTTGGCCCCGATGGTGATCTTTATGAGCCTGGAAATTAGCATTACGTAAGTATAAGAATGGATCAGGATACCAATATAAAGGAGCTTTACCACTATGACGAGCAATTTCGTGATGGTATAGCTACTGTAGACAAAGAGGGGAAACGGGTTTGGGTATATCCTAAAAAACCAAAGGGTAGACTTCATAATAAAAGGATAGTGGTTTCCATTATCCTTTTGGTAATTCTATTCGCAGGTCCATTCATCAAAATAGGCGGAGAGCCATTTCTTTTGCTGAATGTTTTCGAAAGAAAATTCTCTATTTTGGGAGCTGTTTTCTGGCCGCAGGATTTCTTTATTCTGGCTTTGATCGCCATTTCCTTTTTTGTTTTTATTATACTTTTCACAGTTGTATTCGGTCGAGTATGGTGTGGGTGGGCTTGTCCACAAACACTGTTTATGGAAATGGTATTCCGTAAGATAGAATACCTGATAGACGGGGATGCAGGCCAACAGAGAAAACTGGCAAAAATGCCATGGAATGCAGAAAAAATAAGGAAGCGATTCTTGAAGCACAGTGTTTACGCTTTGATTGCAATAATTATTGGCCATACAGCAATGGCTTATTTGATTGGCATTGAACAAGTAGGTGAAATTGTGACTAAGCCGCCATCTGAGAATCTGGCAGGCTTCTTAGGACTGATTGCTTTCAGTGCTGTGTTTTATGCTGTGTTTACTTTTCTAAGGGAACAGGCTTGTATTGCTATTTGTCCTTATGGTAGACTTCAAGGAGTGCTTTTGGTAAAAGATTCGATGGCTGTTATGTACGATTGGCTTCGAGGGGAAAAAAGAGGACGGTTAAAAAAGAACGAACCAAGAGGCGATAAAGGAGATTGTATTGACTGTAAACTGTGTGTACATGTTTGTCCTACAGGAATCGACATCAGAAATGGCACTCAACTTGAGTGTGTCAATTGTACGGCATGCATTGACGCTTGTGACGATGTGATGGAAAAGATAGGTAAACCAAAAGGGCTTATCAGAACTACCTCTTACTCAGCAATTGCTGAAGGCAGGCAGAAACTATTTACACCTAGAGTAGCAGGTTATACAGGAGTTCTTGTTGTATTAATGACCTTGCTGACGGTTTTTGTTTCAGGCCGTGCCGATGTAGAGGCTACTGTGTTGAGAATGCCTGGGATGATTTACCAGAAGGTAGACGAGAACAAGATTCAGAATATCTATAATATCCAATTGCTTAACAAGACGGGTGATCGTTTTGAATTAGAAGTGACTATTAAAGACATGCCTACAGCAACTATTGAAAGAGTAGGAGGAGGGGTGATTCTGTTAGATTCTAAATCAAAGTTCGATGGAGTTTTTATTATAAAAATACCGGAAGAAGAATTGAAAGAGAGAAAAACCCGAATAGTGCTTGAGTTACGTTCGGGAGATGAAGTAATAGACGAACTGAAAACAAATTTTTTAGGACCAATTAAATTCTAATGTTATGAACTGGGGGAATAAAATCATTCTGGCTTTTATAGGGTTTGTAGGCTTGATATTCGTTTTAGTTTATGTAAGTGTCAACACAGAGTTCAATCTGGTTGAAGAAGACTATTATGAAAAAGAGCTGGCTTATGAAAGTCAGATGCAACGCATCAGAAATCATAATGCGTTGGAGGTAAAGCCAGTTTTTGAAATTGATCGAAAAGCTTTCCTGACAAGACTTACCTTTCCTGAGTCAATTGTCAAAAACATGGTGAATGGAAAACTCACTTTTTATAGGGCAAACACTACACGTCACGACAAGGAGTTAAAGATTGAACCTGATGCTAATGGAGAGTTCATAATTGATATTTCTGAGTTTCCAGTTGGTGCGTGGAAAGTGAAAATTAGCTGGAGCGATAAAGAGAAAGAGTACTACAAGGAAATAGCTTTTGTTATCTGATGTTGATTACCACTGCCATAGTGTTTGGGTTTTTAGGCAGCTTGCATTGTCTCGGCATGTGCGCCCCATTGCTATGGGCTATTCCTGAAAAAAAGGAGAAAAGAGTAAAGTGGTGGCTCAATAAACTGACATACAATGCAGGAAGAATTACTACCTATGCTACACTGGGAGTATTAATAGGTTTAATAGGTGAAGGAGCGTCTCTTATAGGTTGGCAACAGCACCTATCCTGGATTACCGGTACAATGCTGATTTTGGGTCTCCTGATCAGTACTTGGGGTAGTAAAATCAGAGGCTTCGAACTTGTTAATGATCGTTTTAACCTTGGTGTAAAAAAAGCGCTATCCAGGTTTTTAGGCAAGCGGACAATCATCTCGCAATATATGTTTGGACTTCTCAATGGACTATTGCCATGTGGGTTGGTATACATGGCTTTAATAGCAAGCCTATCTATGAGTTCAGTAGGGGGGAGTATGCTTTATATGGTTTTGTTTGGTTTGGGAACAGTTCCTATGATGATTGGTGCCGCTTTATTCAGGAAGTCAGCTCAGTCTTATAAACAGTTAAACTTCCGTAAAATTTACCCCAAAATTGTTCTTTTGATAGCCTGTCTACTTATCGTAAGGGGCATGAATCTGGGAGTTCCTTACCTGAGTCCAAAAGCAAATAAAATGTCTGATTCAGTAGTTATGTGTGATGTCGAGTGATAATTATTATCATTCAAATTATTGACTTAAGTCATAAAAGTACTTGAGAGAAAAAAGTACCTTGGTATACTTTCAAACCCATAACTGAATTAATTATGAAAACGATATTAGTACCCACCGATTTTTCTGATCAGGCAAATAATGCCTTAGACTTGGCAGTACAAATTGCCAAAAGATGTAATGCCAAAATTCATGTAGTAAATGTAATAGAAGGTATTAGAGATTTTTCTTTTGATACTATGGGGGAAGGTAGTAGCGCGATGGGCGAAGAGGCTTTTATTATTAAAAAACTCATTGAACAGGTAAAGCAAAGACTTGCAGAACTAACGAGTAAAGAAGACTTCAATGGAGTTTCAATTGAAACAGAAGTGGAGATGGGAAGTGCATACGAAAGTATTTCCAAAGTGATTGCCAGGCATGATGCTGATTTACTTGTGATGGGTACAAGGGGAATGAGTGGCTTAGATGAAGTGTTGATTGGGTCTAATACTGAAAAAGTAGTGCGTTATGCAAAATGTCCGGTAATTACAGTAAAGAAGAAAGCTAATCTTGAAGAGATCAAGAACATTGTATTTGCTACAAACCTCGCTGAAGATCAAAAAGACTTAATTGCGAAATTGAAAGAGATTCAGAAAATAACTGGTGCCACTTTGCACTTAGTAAAGGTTAACACACCAAATCACTTTCATACACAAAGACATATGCAAGAAGAGTTTAAGCACTTTATCGCACAGCATGATTTAAGTAATACAACCACTAGTATTTATAATGAAAGTACTGAGGAAGATGGTATTCTCTATTTTGCCGAAGATCTTGGAGCTTGTATGATTGCTTTAGGTACGCATGGTCGAACAGGACTACTTCATCTATTGAGCGGGAGCATCGCTGAAGATTTGGTTAATCATGCCAATATTCCTGTCTGGACACTTTCTATGAAGAAAAGAAAGTAGTAGCTAAAGAGAGGTTTGAGTTTGGTAACTAGTTCTGAACCTTGAAGGTGGGGTTCCTAACTGCTGACTAAAGCAGCGAGAGAAGTATTTAGGGTTGTTGAAGCCGGTACGGTAACTGATCTCCGAAATAGTCAATCCGGTTTCTTTCAATAATATGGCAGCTCGTTTTATTCTATGAGTTCTGATAAACTCATTTGGTGATAAACCAGTAATGGCTTTTGTCTTCCTGTAAAGCTGCGGTGTACTGACACCAATTTCTTTAGAAACTTCTTCCACCGAAAGCGCACTATTATCCAGATTTGCATCTATTATCTCCAAAATCCTTCTTATAAATTGTTCATCAACAGAGGTTATGGTAATTCCTGAAGGCTCTATTTCTGTAGATTGACTATACTTTTGGCGGAGTAGCCTCCGGTTTTCAATTAGCTTAGACACAGTTACAGTCAACAGCTCTGTGGAAAAAGGTTTGGTTAGGTAAGTGTCGGCACCAGTTTCAATTCCTCTTAACTTATCTTCGTGATCTGATTTGGCAGTGAGCAATACGATTGGAATATGACTTGTGTCTAACTCAGTTTTTAGTTTTTGGGTAAGTTCAATTCCGTTAAGTTCAGGCATCATCAAATCTGAGATAATCAAGTCAGGAAGTAAAGCAGCCGCCTTCTGGTATGCGTCTTGCCCATCAAATGCCTGGACAATGTTATAGTCATTTTCAAATTGCATAACGATGTAGTTATTCATTTGCTCATCATCTTCTGCAATTAGCAACGTGGGTTTCGTGTTATTCTTTTTTCCATTATGCTTCCAGTCAGAGGAGGAGGAATTGACATGATGACTTCCTGAAATCGTGAAGTGTTTTTCCTCTCCTTTTTTCGAGGCTATTTCGATAGGAATAGTGACAATAAAACAGGTTCCTGAGAGCTGCTGCGATTCAACTTTAATATCACCCTTCATTAATTCCACCAACCCTTTTACCAAGGGAAGACCGATACCTGTTCCTTTTTGAATAGAACTGTCACTGTCGCTATAGAATGTTTCAAACACTTTATCAATTTTTTCTTTTGAGATACCAGAGCCAGTGTCTTTTATTTTGATGATAGCGTTGTTATTGCTCAGTTCCACAGAAACACGAACAAGACCTTCATTAGGAGTGTGTTTAATGGCATTGGTTAGTAAATTGAAAATGATGCTCTCAATTTTGTCTCTATCAAGCATACAGATGATACTGGATGGTTTGGATTTAAAATCAAGTGCGATTCTATTTTTTAGAGCCAGTTCACTGAAGAGTTTGCAGACACTTTCTACAGTTGTCACTAAGTCTATGTTTTCCAGATTAATAGGCATTTGACTCAAGCTGAGCTTGCGGTAATCCAGTAATTGATTGGTTAACCTTAACAGCCTTTCAGTGTTTGATTTTACCAACGAGGCGTACCTGATGTTTTCTGATGATATGTCCTTTGAACTAAGTATGTTCTCGATAGGAGCTTTTATAAGAGTCAGTGGAGTCTTTATTTCATGAGAAATGTTCGTAAAGAATTCCATCTTCATCTCTTGCAATCGTTCTTCTTTTTCTCTTTCTACTTTTAATCTGAACTTTCTTTTTTCCCTTTCCAACCCAATTTTTCTGCTTCGTATTATCCAGCCAATCACCAGTATGGTTAAAAATGTCATACCAGCATAGCTCCACCATGTTCTCCACCAAGGTGGACGAATAGTGATAATAATTTCTTTAATGACACTGCTACTATTTTGACTAAATGCATTAATGCTGAAGGTATAAGTACCTGGCTTCAGGTTTGAATAGGATACATTATTTTGACCAATGTTTGTAATGTTTGGTTTTTCATCCACTCCTGACAATGAATAGGTGTACCTGACAGGTTGACTAATGTTAAATGAGAGTGATGCGAATGATATTGAAAGCATTTTGTCTCTATACCCCAATCGGATTTCTGAACTTTTGTTATTGAGATCGTTTATTTGAGCAGGAGGAATAATGGTTTCACCTCCTTGTACGGCAGTGATCTGAACATCAGGCAAGGAGTTGTGAATTCTGATACTATCGGGGTGAAACTTGTAAAAACCATTTCTACTGCCAAAATACAGTGTTCCATCCGGAGCTTGGGAGGCTCCTTGGGTAAAACTATTACCCATACTGCCTTGAGTCATCTTAAAAGAGGTGAACGTTTGGGTTTCTGGCTCGAAAAGGTACAAGCCCGTTTCCCATGTACCAATCCATAACCTTCCTTTTTGATCTATTTCAATGCTCTCTAATTGCCTTGTTGGAATTCCATCTTCTTCTGTGAACTGAGTGAATTGCTTAGTTGCAGGGTCAAAAGAGAAGAAACCATTTCTTCCTCCAAACCAGATGTTACCATTCTCACCAACTGCGACATGATGAAGTTCGGTTAGTTCGATCCGTTCATCTCCTTTCAAGAAATGATCATGCTTTATGTAAGTATCAGATTTTGGATTCCATACTACTAATCCATTATGTCTAGTACCCAACCAGAGGTTTCCTGACTGGTCTTCATCAATTTCATAAATAAGAAACTCTTCCAGAAAGTGCTCAAAACGATTACGACCAGGAATGTATTTATTAAGTCCTGTGTCAGTACCTATCCAAATACTACCTGTAGCATCCTGAAATATTGAACGAATGGAGTTGTTGTTGATAGCACCTGGCCTGGTAGAATCGACTTGGTAACGCCTGAATTTAGGCTTGGTTTTGGTGCGTTCATCTCTGACTAGTAGGTTTAAACCACCACCATTAGTACCTAGCCAAAGGTTTTCATCTTTGTCTTCAAACACTGGAAATACTCTCGTAAAACTGATACTTGTGGTATCGCCATCTATTGGGAAGAATCTTTTATAACCAGGAGAGTTTTTGGCCATTTCTTCAGGGCTCAGGTAATGTAATCCACCTCCCCAGGTACCTATCCACAAACTGCCATTTTTTGTGATTTTTGGAAAGCTTACATCACGATGTGCCAGTGTATTGTCTACATGACTATCTTGTTGGAAGTAACGAAACGTTTCTCTTCTAAACTCCAGCTTTAATATTCCACTGTTTTCAGTCGCCATCCAGAGAACACCGGTTCGATCAAAAAACAACGAACGGATGTGATAGTCATTCAACCTGTCTAACACTTCGGAAGTACTTTGATAGGTGTCAAGTCTGGTTGAAGATCTGGTATTGATAAAAAAAGCTTTTTCTGAATCAGGATAGGAGGAGAGAATGTTGATTCCTCTGTCGTAAGTAGCTACCCAGGTTCTTCCAAGTGGGTCACGAGCAATATCAGTAATCTGATTGCTACTTATTGATCCTCGGTCTGAATCACTGTAGGTAAAACTTTTGAAGAGCGATCCATTTTTAGCTCCAAACAAACCGTTGTTCCAAGAGCTCATCCATAAAGTATTTCCTACATCATTGAAAAACAAATTACCTACAGCAGATCCCTGGTGGATGATTTCGCTTGATAAAATTTTACCTGCTGAAAATGATGATGAAATTTTGGACTGATAAAGCAGACCATTGTTGGTGCTTAAGGTCAGTAATTCATCTCCACTTTTTTCTATTTCGGTAATTCCTCGGATCAGTTGTTCTTCATTATTTATAAAATGGACTTGTTCAAATTTTCTTGAGACCTTCTTTTGATTGATGAAAACCCCTGACTCAGTCACTATCCATATTTCATTTCCATTTCTTACAAGAATATCTAGAATATTGTTTCCGAATTGATTTTCCGTATCATTTTGAGTGTATCGTGTTAATTCTTGTTCTTCAGCATTTAATAAGTGAAGTCCAGCTCCAAGAGTTGCTACCCAGAGGTTACCTGAATCATCGCTTACTATTTTTATGACAGGAGTGGCTTCTTCATCTCTTTCATTGATTTTATACTCCTTAAAATTATAACCATCATATCTGGCTAAAGAAGTATGGGTACCTATCCAGATAAAGCCCTTTGAGTCCTGAAAGATCGTGTAAACCGAATTGTCTGGCAGACCATGAGTGGCATTGATGTTTTCCAAATCAGCAATGTATCGCTGACCCAATATTGGGTAACTAATGACGAGAAGAAAGCCAATAATTAACCGTTTAATCATTCGGTATTGTCAAGTAATGAATACTAAAGGTGCTGATTTAAATTTTTAATTTCCAGTAAAAGGCTTTGTGCTATTGAATTGTTGGGGAATCATAGATCACCATCAATTCAGGTTTTTCCGCTTTAAGCCTTTCAATAGATTCAGGACTAATACCTGTTTGCCAAAGGAAGAGCTTTTTTAATTTATCCAATTGCTTTAGAGTACCGATTGATTTTTCAGTGATCTGATTTCCGTATAAGTTAAGTTGCTGAAGGTTTTTCAAAGAGACTAGTTGTGAAACTCCTTGATCAGTTATCGAATTCTGACTCAGGTTTAACTTTCTTAAATTGGTTAGCTTCCCGATAACTTCAAGATCCTGATCGTTTATATTGCTTTTAGCCAGTTGCAACCAAATCAATTGATCTTTAATTAACAACAAGTCCGACAAGTTTACTGAATCAGGGGTTTCTGAAATACTAAAATTTGCCTCAAGGAAGTTCCCTTCTTCAGCCAATAGACTCACAATAACTCCCTGGTTCTGTAACTGTTCAATACTCTTTCTGTCTATGGGAGGGGCGCCATTCTGAATAAAATTGTCCTTTCCTATACCAAATAAATCATTGAATAGTTTTTCTGTTTCAGCGTCAGGGTTGAGTGATGAAATGGTTGCCTGTTTAGGTGCTTCTTGTTCAATCCACCACTTGATTATTTCAATCTGTTGTTCTGATAAAGGACTTTTACCTTCTGGGGGCATAAAGTCTTCATGTTCTTTTGGAAGCGATATTCTGCGAAACAATTCGCTTCGAGAAACATTTCCTGCAACTATGCCAGCCCCAGATTTGCCGCCTTTTAAAATATTGTCATAATCACTGAGAATAAGCCTCCCTTTGATCTTCTCAGGGTTATGACAACTGACACAACGAGATACAAGTATAGGTTTAACAGCATCTTCAAAAAGATTAGCGGAGTCTAATGAAGTTATCTCTTTGCGAAAGTTGTTTTTTGAAGGAAGGCTAAGTGCCGAGCGAATTGGTTGGGGTGCATATTCTGTCAGATAACCAGCTCCATGCGTCAGGTTTGCTCCATAATGGCCGGTGAAAGTCAGTAGCAGAAGTGTGAGCCCAACAAATAGCATATGCACTCTCTTTCTTCCAATCCTATTCGCGGTTCGTGGTTTGTCAGTAGTAAGGTAACAGATAAAAGCTAGTATGGTGGTAGCTATACCGGCCCACTGGTGCCAAAGGAGAGTGTCTCCGGTATAACTGCCTTCCAATGAAAGTAAATACCCGAATAGCGCTGCAACAGCGCCACTCAAGGTGCCTAACAGCCATATCAACCTGATGCTCGGTTTCAGGTGTTTGAACTTTGGTGACCTGCTGACAAATTCCATGAATATTGCCAGTATTAAGAAGCCAATAGGTAAATGCACTACTAGTGGATGGAACCGTCCGAAAAAGAGTACTATGTCTGATGCTTTTTCCATTGGCTGATTTTAGTGCCTGAGCTTAGTTTCGAGTGATTACTTTTTGGCTACGCCTTTGATAGGTTTTCCGTTAGTTGTCAGAATCTGGAAATGATGTGCTTTGTGCCCAGAGTAAGACCAAACCATCTCCTTCTTTCTGTTGACTTCGAAAATCTTTATTCCACTCTGAGCTCCATAACTTGTAATCACTGTATTTCCATTGGGAAGTCTTTGCGCACCACAAGGATCTTGAAAAGGTGAACCTTCAAAATCTTCATTGGATACTTTCCATACTACTTTTCCTCTCTTATTCACTTCTATAGTCTTATTACCATGAGTAAGATTGATCAGTGTATTGCCGTTTTTTAGTCTTATTGCGGTAAAGGGCCAGTTTTCTGCTGCTCTGCCACCCAGTTCAGGTAAATCCGTTTTGAAAGTGTTTACAACCTCTCCAGTGGGAGTGTATTCCTTTACGGAAAATGCAAAAAGGTGAGGTACCAAGTAGTTTCCGTTCTTTAATTTTCTCGCCATTCTGGTTTGCATATGGATATTGTCAGTTTCAGGTTGAAGTGGCACAGAAACTTCGATTTCTCCTGATGGATTAATTTCTAAGAGCCTGGGAGCCTCACTTGATTCAGTGATTAATGTATTACCGTTTTTCAAACGTACAGCAGTTCCCAATTCATGATGCTTTTCTTTTCTTTTATAGCTGAATACAACTTCCTTGTTGAGGTCATATTCTCTGACCTCATCGGCCCAGCAAATAAGAATATGGCCATTAGGAAGTACATAGCCATCTCTGGCGGCATTCTTTCCAGAATTCCACACCTCTTTTCCATCTTCATCTATTATGCCGGTAAAACTGGGGCCTGCAATGAACATGGAATGTGTGATAGGTTTTCTTTGTGCTGTAATTTCTGTTAATGATATAGCGCTGAAGAATAAACTAAAAAGTGCTATCTGAAGTGTTCTTGAGAGTTTCATTGTTGACTTTTAATACTGTTAGTGTTGAGGGTTAAGAAAGAATGTCGTGGATAATATGTCCATGGACATCTGTCAGGCGAATATCTCTTCCACCAAACCGAAAGCGAAGCCTTTCATGATTGATACCCAGTAGGTGTAGCATAGTAGCATGCATATCATGTACTGTAGTTTCGTTTTCCACCACTCTGTATCCATAATCATCTGTACGTCCGTAAATGGTGCCACCCTTAATACCTGCACCAGCCATCCACA
This sequence comes from uncultured Roseivirga sp., assembly GCA_947493005.1. Lineage (GTDB taxonomy): Bacteria > Bacteroidota > Bacteroidia > Cytophagales > Cyclobacteriaceae > Roseivirga. Next base: position 694,429 of record CANLOY010000002.1, on the reverse strand, counting down.
TACTGAAAGCAGAAGGGTTGTGATCACGTCCGTCTTTACCTTGAGCAAATGGAGTTCTCCCGAATTCTCCTGTCCATACAATTAGTGTTTCTTCTAAAAGCCCTCTGGATTTTAAATCTTTAATCAAACCTGCTATTGGTTGATCGACTGCATGAGCATTTCTTTCATGGCCATCTTTGAGGTTGTTATGCTGATCCCATCTGTCGGCATTTACTCTTGGACAAGTCAGCTCTACAAACCGAACGCCTCTTTCGATTAACCTTCTGGCGAGTAAACATTGAGATCCGTAACTTCTGGTATGAGGGTCGTCAGAGTCCATTCCATATAGCTTCTTAGTTGCTTTTGTCTCGCTGGAAAACTCAGTAAGTTCAGGAATTGAAGACTGCATTTTATAAGCCAGCTCATAGTTTGAAATGGCCGATTCTACAGCATCAGCACTGCCTAATCCACCAATCAAACTGTTATCCAATTGCTTGATGTAATCGAGCTTCTGGTCTTGCAGGTAAGGTGCCGATTCCTGAGGGTTTATATTAGCTAAGGGTACCGGACCTGATTTTAAAATTGAGGCTTGATATGATGCAGGTAAGAACCCGCTTTTGAAGTTATCAACTCCTCCAGGAGGAGTAAGCCCTCCATCCAATACCACAAAGCCGGGAAGGTTGTTGTTTTCACTTCCCAACCCATAATTGATCCATGATCCCATACTGGGCCTGCCTTGAATACCGCTTCCTGTATGCAGAAAGTAGTTGGCATTGGTGTGTTCAGGGAAATTGGAAACCATTGAGCGTACCAGTGCTATGTCGTCAACACAGGAAGCAATGTGCGGAAATAACTCACTGACCGGCATTCCACATTCTCCGTATTGCTTAAACGCCCACGGGCTTTTTAGAATCTTGCCTACATTTCCAAACTGAGTATTGTCTACATTGAATTTCTTATTGGGGTCTTCACCGTTTTCTTTGGCCAAGCGGGGTTTAGGGTCAAATGAATCTACCTGAGAAACGCCACCGTCCATATATAGGAAAATGACATTCTTCGCCTTTGGGATGTAATGGGGTGTTTGCCCTAATTGCGTGAGTAAGGATTCAGACTTATCTATTCTATTGCATGCCATTTGAGTTCCGAAAAGACTCATAAATGCTAATGAGCCAAACCCACCTTTGCAGACTCCCAACATTTCTCTTCGACTCATTGGTCGGTGAATATTATGTTTTCTCTTTCCCATTAGATCAGATAGATAAATTCTTTAAGATTAAATACAGAGTGACAGAAGTCTTTCCAAATATTCAGGTCAGTGTCTATGGCTGAGGATTCTACACCATGCGTTTGTGCTAACTGCTTCAGGAATTCATTTGCTTTTGTGATTTCCTCTTCACTTGGCTTTCTGGATAAAGCTTTCAAATAAATGTATTCCAGTTTTTTGTCTCGGCTTTGTTTGGTTTGATCAATTACATCCTTGGCCATAATTTCTGCCTGATGAATAATGAATGGATCGTTCATTAAGATGAGGGATTGTGCGGGTACATTGGTCACATTGCGCTTTCCGAAGGTTGAGAAGGGAATAGGGCGGTCAAAAGTCAACATCATAGGTTGAAGGAAATTTCTTCTTACCCCTTGATAAATGCTTCTTCTTCCTTCACCATCAAGTGGGCCTGAGTTTCCGGGGCGCCCTCTTCCTTGCATGAATTCCGTTAAGTGTACCGGTACTGGTGGACCAAACATCTTCTGGTTCAGGTTACCGGCTGCAGCCAATAGCCCATCTCGTATGGCCTCGGACTCTAATCTTCTTAGGGGGAAATGAGATAGCAATAGATTTTCAGGATCCTTGCTTTGTGCATCTTCACTACCCTCAACAGACCTTTGAAAAGTTTCTGTCATCACTATGGCTTTGATCATTTTCTTGATCGACCAATTCTCTTCTTTAAACTTGAGTGCGAGATAGTCCAGAAGATCAGGGTGAGATGGCAGTTTCCCTTGTAGGCCGAAGTTGTCTACTGTTTCAACAATTCCTCGACCAAATAAATGATGCCATATTCTATTGATCATGACTCGCGAGGTAAGCGGGTTACTATCTTCTAACATGGTATTGGCTAGTTCATGCCTGCCACTTCCTGGAGATTTAAAGGAATGATGAGTAGTTATGGCTGATAAAAAGCCTCTTGGGATATTTTCCTCTGAAGGTTCCTTATAACTTCCTCTGATGAAAACGGGGCTGTTCACTCCAAAACCGTCATTGACCCCGACAAAAAATGAGGAGTCAACAAGCGACTTTGCCAATTGCTCATTTTGAGATAGCAAATGACTGGATTCAGGAATACTGTTTTTTAGTTTTCCATTTCTAAGTAATGTATTGAGTTGCTTGTTATTCAAGTAATCGTTTTGGATTTCGGCAGTCCTGAAGTCCACTTTTTGTGGCCAATCACCATCAAAAGCAATGGCGTATTGCACATCGATGTATGCATCCTTAGGTAACTTGTAAGTATGGTTTGGACTTCCTGAAAAGTAACCAGGTACGATTTCAATATATGCTTTATGGCCTTTCCAGGCTGATACATTGAACGAGATTTCCTGCCATTTTGATGAGCTTACTTTTTTATCCAGTTCACCATAAATAGGATTTTGTATTAGCTGAAAGTTGTCTACAATTATTCTAATGGTAGACTTTATACCAAGAGCTTTAACACCTATAAAGTCGCTGTCGATAACAAAGTTTGGAGACCTTAGTGCACCAAAAATTCCTTTTGAGTACTGGCTGCTTGAAGCTTTACCACTATCAAAATATTTTATGGTTTTGCCTGATTTACTAAAAACAGGGGTGTTCATCCTTGTTGTTTGCCCAAAGGCAACACCATCACTTTTCCATTGATCAAGAGAGCTACCCCTGAAATCGCCTAAGAATGAATACTCATGAGTTGTATCATCATTTTCTTTAGATGAGTTTTTAAAAGAGATATCACCAATACTCATCTCTTTTAAGCGTTTTTTGAGCTTTTCAAGGGTTTTTAAATTCTCTTCTTTTTCCTTTGTAAAGTTTGCTGCCATTGGAGAGAAACGTGTGCTTTCTATCACACCATAAAGCGCATAGTAATCGGCAGTTGGAATAGGGTCAAATTTGTGGTCATGACACTTGGCGCAAGAAACAGTAAGCCCTTGAAATGCTTTACTGGTGACATCCAATATATTGTCTATAGTGGTTGCTTCTTCCTCTTTGATGTCTACAGGGCTGTGCTTTCCTTCCCCAAATGTGTAAAATGCGGTGCCTATTTGGGATTCATTGATTCCTGTGATCTTGTTCCATCTGATGGAGTCAATCATGTCACCAGCAATGTGTTCTTTTAAGAACTGATCGTATGGTACATCATCATTAAAAGCTCTGATCAGATAGTCTCTATATCTCCATGCTCCTGAAATCTCAAAGTCGAATTCATGTCCTTTGGTTTCTGCATACCTCACAATGTCCATCCAGTGTCTTGCCCATCTTTCACCAAAACCTGATGATTGCAAGTAATGATCTACCATGTTCTCATAAGCCGCCTCACTCGTGTCGGCCATAAACCGGTCTATCATTTTGATAGTTGGAGGAAGTCCTGTAAGGATATATGAAACTCTTCGGATGAGTGTTTCCTTACTGGCCTGATTTGCTTTTTCAAGACGTCTTTCTTTCAATTTTGCTGAGATGAAACCGTCAATGGTTTGAGAGACATCTCTTTTTTCAAACTTATCTTGAATTTCTTTTTGGGGAGGAATAAAAGCCCAATGCTTCTTCCATTCTGCACCTTGGTCAATCCATTTTTTAAGAATCTTGATATCCTTTTCACTAAGTTTTAGATTAGATTCCGGTGGAGGCATCTTAAGTTCCGGGTCTGTATTTGTGACTCTCTGGATGACCTCACTTCTATTTGCATGCCCTGGATTTATTGCTTGATAACCGGATTCCAACAAGGCAGTAGCACCTTCATAAGTATCTAACCTGAGGTTGGCCTTTCTACTACTAGGGTCTGGGCCATGACACAGAAAGCAGTTTTGAACCAGAATCGGGCGGACATGGAAATTGAAATCAACTTCATCCGGAATCCCAGAAATAGGATCCTTTTGTTTGCATTGAAACATGGTGGTTACAATTGAACCAACTATCAATAATGCCACAATAAGCCTGCGTTCGGTTTTATTCATTATCTGGTATGTCGCTTAGGTTGAGCCATGATTAATGCAATACATAAAGTGCCCTTGCTAAGGTAGAAGGTATACTTGCCGAGAGAGGTATACATATCATTCAAAAGGGTATAAAAATCGCTAAAGCGGCATTTTAATGATGCTTTTGCTAATGAGTAATTCCGTTTTCTTACTCTTTATTTGAATATTGTATTGAACCAGAAAAGCACGTCCGATTTCCGAGAACTTCGGATTGTAAGATGATTTGAATCAATATGAAAGTTGGAATTTTAGGTTTAGGAAGAATAGGTAAAGTACATTTCGATACTATCCAAAACAGAGTCAGAGGGGCGGAGGTTTGGAGAGTAGTTACTCCACAGGCCGATAACCTAAAGCAGAATATTGACTTTGATAAAGTAAGATTATCTACTGATCCAAACGATATTTTCAATGATGAGCAGATTGAGGCGGTTTTGGTTTGTTCACCCAGTGATACACATGCTGAATACATTATCAGAGGTGCACAAGCAGGGAAGGCGATTTTCTGTGAAAAACCCTTAGACCTTTCTATTGAAAAGATTAAAGAGATACTGAATATGGTTGAAAGTTATGACGTGCCATTAATGGTGGCTTTTAACCAAAGGTTTGATCCGGATTTTTACAGAGTAAAGACCCTGATAGACAATGGAGAACTTGGCGATTTAAGAACTATTAAAATAACAAGTCGTGATCCTGCTCCTCCACCAATAGACTATATAAAAAAGTCAGGAGGGATGTTCCTTGATATGACCATTCATGACTTTGATATGGCAAGGTTCATAGCTCAAAGTGAGGTCAGGGAGGTATTTGCACAGGGGAGAAATTTGTTAGGAGATGATATAAAGGACGCAGGAGATATCGATTCGGGAATCGTAATCCTGAATTTTGAGAATGATGTGACAGCAATTATTGAAAATAGCAGAGAGGCTGTTTATGGGTACGATCAGCGGTTAGAGGTCTTTGGTGACAAGGGAATGACGATTGCAGATAATAATTTAAAGGACACTCATATTTTGCTGAATAAGTCAGGAATTCATCAGTCAAGACCATTGGATTTCTTTATGGATCGATATATGAGCTCTTACCAATTTGAGATAGAAGTTTTTATTAAGTCAATTGAGGAAGGTAAAACTCCTCCTGTAACTGGAGAAGATGGACTGAAGGCTACGATTATTGCTTTAGCGGCAAACAAGTCTATGAGAGAGAACAGGCCAGTTCAAATCTCAGAAATATTATAGAAGAACGAATTATGAGAAAAGACTTAATCATACCGATGCTCCTTATATCAATCTTAACAGGCTGTAGTTCTCAAAAATCAAGAATTAATGAGTTCAGAACAGTTGGAAGAATAGAGCGTCTTGACCCAACTATCAATGAGGTTATACCTATAGATGCGAAAATCGAAGTACTTGCGGATGGTTTGACTTGGTCAGAAGGTCCAATATGGAGAGCAGATGAGAAGAAACTGATATTCACTGACGTACGAGTTGGCAAACTTTATCAATGGACTGAGCAAGAAGGTTTGTCACTCTATTTGGATGTAGCAGAACCCGAAAACAAAATCGGACCAAGTGCACTTTTAGTGAATGGCGAAGATGAGTTGATCATGTTGAGATATGGGCACGGAGAAGTGGTGAAAATGAAATCTTCTATAGATAAACCTTCAATGGATTTTGATGTGATAGCCAGTACATACGAGGGAAAAAGATTTAATCATACCAATGATGCTGCTTTTCATTCCAATGGAGACTTGTATATGTCTGACCCTCCACCTTCAGGGAATAATGATTTGAAGGCTGGAGTTTATAGAATAAGCTCTGAAGGAAACGTGAGCTTAATAACAGATTCATTGTCAAGTCCTAATGGAATTGCATTCTCTCCAGATGAAAAGACCATTTATATAGCAAATGCGGATTGGCAACATGCAATCTGGATTGCCGCGGATGTAGATGAATCGGGAAAGGTATCTAATGGAAGGGTGATTTTTGATGCAACCGGTAATGCTCCAAAGGAAAAAGGCCACCCTGATGGTTTAAAGGTAAATAGTAAAGGTTTCATTTTTGCGACTGGACCAGGTGGCGTCTATATACTTAGCCCTGAGGGTGATCATTTGGGAACCATTCTTAATAACGAATTCAATACAAACTGCGTGCTTGATGATAAGGAAGAGGCTTTATATATTACTTCTGGACCTTATCTGATGAGGGTAAAATTGAAGTGATTTATCTTCTTTTTTAGAGAAAAATGAGTTCCGAACTCCCCATTTGCTATCTCTTTGCTAATTTTAATTAATGGCAAAGAAGAATAAAAGAGATAGAGGTAGAAGTGGTGTAGTCTACTCTACTAATGATGACTACAGTTACCAATACGATGATGGCTTAGAAGAGGAAACTTTACCTGCTGATGAGCAAAATCTTAAAGTAATGCTCGACAAAAAAAGTAGAGGAGGGAAACAGGTGACGTTGGTTGATGGTTTTGTTGGCTCTGAAGACGACTTAAAGGATTTAGGGAAGCTGTTAAAGTCAAAATGTGGTGTTGGAGGTTCTGCCAAAAATGGAGAGATTTTAATTCAGGGAGACTTCAGAGATAAAGTACTTCAGATTTTGCAATCTGAAGGGTACAATGTTAAGCGAGTAGGAGGCTGAAATGAGGTGTTCAACTGGTTTAGCTGTATTCATAATACTAATCTTTTCAGCTTGTACAGCTAAAAAAGAGATACCTGTACAAGAAGGGTATCTTCAAATCAATGGTTCAGAAGTCTATTACAAAACAATGGGTGAAGGAGATCCGATAATGATTGTTCATGGAGGTCCAGTCCTGGACCACTCATATTTTTTACCCCATCTGGAAAAGCTTGCACAGAAATACAAACTTGTTTTCTACGACCAAAGAGCCGCAGGTAGGTCATCAATACAAATTGATAGTACTACCATGTCACTGGATGGTTTCGTAGAAGATATTGAGTTACTTCGAAACGCGTTGAGTCTTAAGAAAATCAACTTGTTAGGTCATTCTTGGGGTGGGTTGTTGGCGATGAAATATGCCATTAAGTACAATGAGAATCTGGATCACCTGATTTTATCAAACCCAATGGCGCCAAGTGTTGAAGATTGGCAAGCGGCTAATGTTGAGCTTTCCATGGAGATGAATCCGAGTGACCGTAAAAGACTCGATGCGATAATGAGCAGCGGGTTGCTCAGAACCGATGACCCCACGCCCTATCTCAAAGAGATGATGCGGATTTCTTATAAGGCTCAATTTTATGACACTACAAAACTTGAGAAGTTGAGTTTGTATATGCCAAAGGACTTTATGTTCAGAAATCAGATCTACGGACTTTTGGCACCGCAAATGAATAACTATAATCTTTATGGAGTATTGTCAAATGTCGAAGTGCCTACATTAGTCATTTTTGGTGAATCAGAATCCGCGGCAGAAATGTATGGTGGAAAAATGGTAAGTGCCTTAAAGAATGCAGAGTTGAAAATCATTCCTCAAACCGGACATTTTCCGTTTGTTGAATCTACAGAGAAGTTCATACAAGAGTTAGGTACGTTTCTGACTAATGAATAGAGCCTGTCACCGTTGATAGAAATTCAGTCTGTTCTACTCGCATCCCAATCTATATTTAGGTGGTAGAAACCTCAGACTTATGAAAACTATTCGACTTTTAGTACTCAGTACTATGTTTATGGTTGTTGGCTTTTTAACCAATGGCCAAACAGACCTTTCACTTTTTGAAGACCTAAAACCAAGATCTATTGGTCCGGCAGGAATGTCTGGTAGGGTGACTTCAATTGATGTAGTGAGGTCTAATAGAAACATAATCTATGCTGGTACAGCTTCAGGTGGTTTATGGAAATCTGTCAGTGGAGGAGTTAGTTGGGAAGCTCTTTTTGATAAAGAAGAAGTGGCCTCAATTGGAGTGGTTACCATTGACCCTTCAAATGCGAGTACTATTTGGGTAGGAACTGGAGAAGGAAATCCAAGAAACTCACTTAACGGAGGGTATGGTGTATACCGAAGTCTCGATGCCGGCCAAACCTGGCAACATATGGGGTTAAAGAATACCAAGAATATTCACCGTTTAATTGTTCATCCAAATGACCCAAATACAGTTTGGGTAGGCGCTATTGGCTCACCTTGGGCAGATCATGAAGAAAGAGGTGTCTTTAAAACAACTGATGGAGGTAAGACCTGGAGAAAAGTACTCTATGATGGTCCGGGAGTAGGAACATCTGATTTAGTAATCGATCCAGAGAACCCAAATAAGCTAATTGCGGGAATGTGGGAACACAGACGTGAACCATGGTTCTTTAATTCTGGTGGTCCAGCTTCTGGAATCTATATTTCTCATGATGGAGGGGAGAATTGGGTTAGAAAAACTTCTGAACATGGTTTGCCAAAAGAGATGGGTAGAATTGGTTTAGCGATTGCACCCTCTATGCCAGATCGTATTTATGCTTATGTAGAAGCAAAAGAGAACGCATTGTATCGCTCGGATGATGGTGGTGTTAATTGGTATCGAATTTCTAATAAAGGAGACAGAGGTTTAGGAGGACGCCCATTCTATTATGCAGATATCTATGTGGATTCGAAAAACGAAAACAGGGTTTACTCTATTCATACCAGGGCAAATGTGAGTGAAGATGGAGGTAAGAGTTTTGGAGGTTTTGTGGATGCAGGATATGTTCACGTTGATAATCATGCACTTTACATTCACCCTGATGATCCAGACTTTATGGTTTTAGGAAATGATGGAGGAATGGTAGTAACTCGAAATAGAGGAGGTAGCTGGCACTACATGGAGAACCTGCCCATTGGTCAGTTTTACCATGTGAATTATGACATGGAAACGCCTTATAATGTGATGGGAGGAATGCAGGACAATGGCGCCTGGTTAGGTCCAAGTCAGTTGCTGAAGCAAGGCGGGATTAGAAATGGATATTGGGAAAGAATAGTAGGTGGAGATGGTTTTGATGTAGTGCCTGACCCTTTGAATACGCGTTATGGATATTCATTAAGTCAAGGAGCAAATATTCAGCGTTATGATCGCAAGACAGGGCAAATGACAGGAATAAGGCCAGAACACCCCAATGGAGAGGCCATCAGATGGAATTGGAATGCCGGAGTCAATATTGACCCTATAGATAAAAAGACTATTTATTTGGGAGGGCAATTCCTCTTTAAATCATCCGATCATGGTGATTCGTGGGAGATTATATCTCCGGATTTAACTACCAATAACCCTGATAAGCAAAGACAGTCAGAAACTGGGGGTAAACTTAACTTAGATAATTCAGGAGCAGAGATGCACACTACGATAACAGTAGTGGAACCATGTACCCTCGTTCAAGGAATGATTTGGGTGGGTACAGACGATGGTAATGTACAATTAACCAGAGATGGTGGAGAGAACTGGGTGAATAGTGCAGGTAAATTTCCAGGACTGCCTGCCAACAGTTGGGTACAACAAATCAGAGCAAGTACCTACGATGCAGGAACTGCCTTTGTGGTGTTTGACGAACATCGAAGAGATGACTGGAGTCCGTATGTCTACAAGACAACAAACTATGGAAAGTCATGGAAACGAATTGTAAATGATGGTGATGTCTTTGGATTTGCACTTTCAATAGTACAAGATCCAGTTGAACCAAACCTGATGTTCTTAGGTACCGAAAGCGGGTTGTACGTGACAATGGACGGTAGTAAATCCTGGGCAAAATGGACGAATGGGTATCCAACAGTTCCTACAATGGATTTACAAATTCACCCAAGAGAGCACGATTTGATTATTGGAACGTTTGGCAGAGCATTATGGATACTAGATGACATACGCCCGTTGAGAGAAGCTACTCAATTGGGTATGAAAAAGCTTAAAGAGAAGACTATCCATACATTTTCAATTCCAGATGCTACCAATGCCATTATAGGCCCATATTGGGGGTATAGAAGTACCGGACATGGGTTGTTTATGGGTGAAAACAAACCCTTTAATGCTTCAATTAGCTTTTATGCAAACAAAGTGGGAAGGGTTAAAATGGAAGTGTCTGATGAGAATGGAACAGTTGTAAGAACCAGAACATATCGTGCAAAAAAAGGTGTTAACAGAGTGTATTGGGGCTTTGAGGCTGATGGTATAAGACAACCAGGTTCTCGTAAACCGACTAGCAAAGATGCAGCTAAGCCAGGAGGGTATGATGTGCTGCCAGGAACTTACCAGGTAAAACTTTCTATAAAAGAAGAGAGTTCTGTGCAATCAATCAAAGTACTCAGGGATGAACGTGTAGAATGGAATCAGGCTAAAGCGGAAGAGAAGCAACGATTTATTACTCAATATTATGCGCTTGTTTCGACAGTGACAGAAGCTGTAGATAAACTTACCGAGGCTGAGAGTATTGCTGATAAAATACTGGCCATTGATAAGGATAATAAAGATCTGAAAGAAAAGGTAAAAGAGGTAAAGAAGAGTTTAAAGGAGTTTCGCGAGTTGATTTTTGCACCAAGAGTAGGACAAGGGCTATCCAGAAACCCTGATGTCATTTCTAGTCAATTGGGAAATATTCGCGGTAAAATGCAGAGTAGCTATAAACCGGTTACTCAACCGCAACAGTTGGCTTATGATAATGCTAAGAAGAATGTGGAACCTGTAGTACAACGCATCAATGAATTCTTTGCGAATGATTGGAAGGCATTTAAAACCTTTGTTGAAGGGCTTAACTTGGAGTTGGTGAAGGGTTTTTAACTTTGAGAACAGCCTAAAAATTTTGGAACCTTATTGGGACTTTTACTTTCCCAATGAGGTTTCAGTTTTATAGACCTGTTCCTGATTCACCTTTTCAGACTGGTTTTGAAGATAGAATCCAAAAAGAAGTAGGACGATGAGGAGTATTGCCTTTTTCATGGTTTTAGATTTTGACTGTTTGCTTGATCAAATATGGTTAGATATCAGAAGCTGTCTGTTTATGTTTAGGTAAACCACCAGAATCACTCGGTAAACGACATATTTATCCTGTAGGTGTCTTTTGAAATACGCTCATACTGGGTTTTATGAACTGTTGGATAGGTCACCTTTTAAAAAGAAAGTTCTAATTTCAAATATGATAATTCGAAAGGCCACGAAAGAAGATCACGAAGCGATTTGGGAAATTACGAGACAGGTAATCACTACTTGTGAAAGTTTGGTTTTTGCGCCAGATACAAGTCGAGAGCGTATGCTGGTTTTTTGGTGTAATCGCAAAAAGCATGTATTTGTAGCAACTATAGACGATGAGGTGGTTGGAACCTTTTTTATCTCGGACAATCAACCCGGTTTAGGTTCGCATGTTGCAAATGCAGGGTATATGGTATCACCTTTTGCTGAGGGTAAAGGCATAGGTTTTCAAATGGGAGAGTACTCTCTGAAGGAAGCTAGAAGATTAGGATACAAATCAATGCAGTTTAATATTGTGCTGAAGAGTAATGAAAGAGCTGTTCATCTTTGGCAAAAACTGGGCTTTGAAATAGTGGGAGAGGTACCAGAAGTGTTTAATCATCCAACCAAAGGCTTAATAAATGGATATGTTATGTGGCAAAGGCTTTGATCTTAAAGTGCCTCTAAAGGTCTTTATAGCATTTTTTCAAAAAATGATTTCTAAGAGAATGTTATATTGATTCTATTAATCTGATTGTTAACAATGTTGTCTTGTTTTGAACTCGAAAAAGAAATGTATTTCTTGTGGTGAGAAAATTAAGAGCGGAGCTGTTAAATGTAAACACTGCGGTTCTTACCAAAATTGGAGAAAGTATCTTAACCCACTGAACACTTTAATTGCCTTGAGCATAGGCTTGGTAACTGTAATTACAATTTCTATAAAATCCTGGGATAACGCCTTTTCCAACAAAAGTGCTGAACTAGATTTTAGTTTTACCACATTCGATTACAATGAAAACCTTTTTCAAGCTAACGTTATTGTTTCGAATGAATCCGAATATCCAGCATATTTAAATCATTTTAGACTTGAATATAATTTAGACTCTTTGAGTTTGTCGGTTCCATTTTTTTTTAAGCAAAAAGAAATAGAGTCCAAATCCAGCAAGGAGTTCTCATTTACTGTAACGACTGATAGAGTTATGGCATCATTTAAGGGTAATACTTTTTCAAGTTTTAGCATTGATGAAGCTAAGAATGGCCTTGATCAAAACAGCCCTCGAATAAAGTTGGTCAAAATCGATCCTAAATTACCTCATTGGACTTGGTATAACTTGTCATCAACTGATCAAGAGTTTATGAGCTTATCTCGTTCAGTTAGTTCTTTGGGGACCGATATGAAAGTCGAATTTGGCTATCGGACTTATGATGGTATGGTTTATGAAGATAATGTTCTTTATGGTGAAGTTTTATCTTCTATATTTCTCGATTTCTATGAAGAAACTCTCTCATATTTATTTAGAAATGGTATTCCAGAAGGTTTTGAATAGTAAACGTTTTTAAAACAATAAATGAGCAAACGTGCCCTTGTAAAATATTTACAGTCATTAGGTAAACAAGATCTTGAGGACCAGGTTTTGGATTTATATGCTCGATTTAAACCGGTCAAAGAGTATTATAATTTTGTCTTTAATCCTAAAGAAGACAAACTTGTGGAAGAGGCGAAATTCAAAATTGCTAAGGAGTACTTTCCTACCAATGGAAGAAAGCCAAAGGCAAGAAGATCAGTAGCACAAAAGGCAATCAAGCAATTCCTGACTTTAGAATTAGACCCTGCTTTGACTGCAGACGTAATGCTTTTTAACATTGAGACTGCACAGCGATACAATGGAGATAAGCGAATCAATCAGGAAGCATTCTACAAGAGTATGCTCAATTCATTCACAGAAATGGTAGAGTACATTGAAATCAACGGATTGAAATCGGTATATAAAAAAAGGCTGATCGACATTGCCGATACAGCCTTTGATCAGGAATGGTTCAATGCTGAGGCTTTTGACACTCTACTCCATCCTTAAACTATCTACGGAGTTTCCTTTGGCAGCTTTCAGGGTTTGAAAACCTACTGTTAACCAGGCAATACTAAGAATTACTAACCCTGCCAATAAGAAGTATTCAATACCCAACTCTATACCAAAGGCAAAGTTCTGCACCCATTGCTGTGCAATAAAATAGGAGACAGGCAAACCTATTATCAAAGCAGTTAGAATCATTTTGGTGAAATCTCCCGAAAGCAGGTAGATAATTCTCCATGTTCCTGAGCCCAATACCTTGCGAATACCAATCTCTTTAGAACGCCTCTGAGCAGTAAATGAGGTCAGACCTAGCAGCCCAAGACAGGAGATAATGATGGCAACAAATGCAAATGATTTGGCCAGAGAGGCTACCTGTTTTTCGCCTTGATACATGACTTGGTAAGACCTCTCGACAAACTCAAATTCAAAAGGCATTCCCCCACTAAATTCATCAAATGCTTTTTCAAGTTGATTAATGGTTTGTATTTCTGTGCCAGCTTGAATTTTGACCACAGACTGTTCGAGTACTTCATCTACTGATTGAATAAGTAAAGGGCCTATTTCTTCATAAAGAGACAATGCATGGAAATCTTTCACTATTCCTATGATCTCTCTTTGTCTTCCCCAGACTTTTACAACCTGACCAATGGGGTTTTCCAATTTCATCTGTTTTATAGCCGTCTCATTGAAGAGGATTTTGTTGAAATCGCCTGGTCTTTCCGGGTCAAAACTACGCCCTTCCAATAGTTCTATGCTCATGGTTTCTGTGAACCCAGGACCTACTTCTAAATTCACGAAACTTAATTGTTCCCCTTCAACTTTTCCTGGCCAGCTTACTCCCCCGGTTCTACCATAATTCCCAGTAAGATCGTGACCGGCATTGGCATGTTCTATTACACCTGGTATCGCATCAATGGCTGACTGGAATGCTCGACTATTTTCTTCATCGATGCCCAGATTGGCAAACTGAAGTACATTATCTCTGTCGTACCCTAAATTTTTGGAGTGGATATAGTTGATTTGGTTCGAAATGATTAGTACACCCACTATAAGAATAATACTTACACAAAATTGAAAGACTACGAGCCCTTTACGAGCCCAAACATCTCCAAATCCCCCTGCCAATTTTCCTTTTAAGGATGCAATCACTTTTAATCGGGAAAGGTAGAGTGCAGGGTAGCTGCCTGCTAGTAGTGTAGTGACAGCAACTATACCAACAAGGCCTAGGGTCAATGTGCTATTCCAGCCCATGGTAAGCTGTTTGCCAACGATATTGTTGAAGAAGGGTAGAAATGCTACGGCAAGGAAGGTGGCCACTACTCCGGCCAGGCTTGTGAGAATCAGGGCTTCGGTAAAGTATTGCTGAATTAATGTTTTGCGGTGAGCACCTAAGGCCTTTTTTACACCTAGTTCTTTTAACCTTGTATTGGCTTTGGCGGTAGAAAGGTTCATGAAATTAATGCAGGCGATCACCATGATCACCAAAGCCACTAAGGAGAAGAGTCGGATGTATGCAATTCTTCCTCCGACAACTTTCCCTTCCTTATACAACCCGTAGAGATGCTTTTCTTCAAATTTTTGCGCAAATAGTTTAGACTGTGCGCGAGGCTCGAAAGACTCGGTTAAACCATAGATGTTATCATTAAAAACATCTAAATCGGTCCCCTCATTTAGAATGGCAATAGTGATAGTATTATTACTAACCCATTTGGAGAAACTGGGGCTTTGGGCATTGACATATTTTTGTAGGTTGAACAAGGCATCAAACTGCATGGAGGAGTTGGAAGGTGGGTCTGAAAATACTCCAGCTACAATAAAACTTCCATCCAAGTCCTCGTTTTGTAATTCGACAGTTTTCCCGACAGCACTGGTGATATCTTTGAACATTTTTTCTGCCAGGCTTTCAGAAATCAGTACGTTATCCAATTGACTGAAAAAGGCTTCTTCCGTTCCTAGAATTAAAGGAAAGGAGAGAACATCGAAGAAGTTTTCATCGATGTACTGATCTCTCACTTTATAGAAGCTGTTGTCCGAAGTCAGAAAAGTGACTCCTTCAAATTCATCGTATTCGAGCAGGGTAGTGGCTGTCTTTACTTCTGGGAACTGTTCAATCAGTGTTGGGCCGAGCGGTAGTGGTGTCCAGGGAAAGGTCATGATACCTGCGCTCGTCTCTGAGTTTTGCATAACCTGGTATAACTGATCTCCATTTTTATGGAACTTATCTGTTGACAATTCATCTGTGACCCACAAATAGATCAATAGCGTGGCAGTTAAGGCACTGGCAAGCCCGATCAGGTTTATTATAAAAGTACTTTTATAGCGCTTAAAACCTCTGAATGAAATTAAGATGTTGTGTTTAAACATAGCGGTATTATTGATTGAGTATTGACTTTTCCCTTTAAAAAAGAGATGAATTACAATGCCAAAAACCTCTATCAGGTAAAGCAATTTGGCTTTTCTGATTCCTTTTGTTTTTACATTATGCTGGAACAGCTCTTCAAGGTCCCAAAGGGCCGTTGACAAGAAATCATATGAGCAGAAGCTCTCAAGTAGCCATTTGGCAAACCTGGGTGGTTGTGTATTTTTTGTATCTGAACTCATGGTTCTTTAAGTAGTAATTATATTTGTTACGAAAAAGAGAGTAAATATTTTATAAGGTTGCATGCAATTGTTTAAATCTCCTTTTATTTATCTGGTCAGGGGAGTGGCTATTTTATTCACTCCTTAAGTTTTTCGTTATATCGATCTTGGCTGATTTCGCTGTCTGTGATATAATGGTAATCCAGGCTACTATCATCATTACCCCTCCTGCCAGAACGAAATAGTATGGCTCTAATTCTATTCTGTAAGCAAAACGATCAAGCCAGTTTCTCATGAGGTAGTAGCTAATGGGCATTGCAAAGATTATGGCCGTCAGAACTAGAAAAACGAACTCTTTCGAGAGTAATCTGGCAATTCCAGAACTTGTCGAACCAAGAACCTTTCTGATGGCTATTTCTTTAAATCTTCGTTGTGTACTAAAAGTAGTTAGGGCTAAAAGGCCCAGACATGAAATAGCAATTGCTATTACAGCAAAATATTTGGAAAGTACCCTAATACGCTCTTCCGCGGTATAAATTGTCTGATAGTCATCGTCTAAAAATTTGAATTCGAAGGGGTATCCTTCATTCAGGCTTTCATATAGCTTTCCAATTTGTGAGATGGTTTC
Organism: uncultured Roseivirga sp.; assembly: GCA_947493005.1. Lineage (GTDB taxonomy): Bacteria > Bacteroidota > Bacteroidia > Cytophagales > Cyclobacteriaceae > Roseivirga. The sequence continues at coordinate 678,045 of CANLOY010000002.1, read as the reverse complement.
TCGCTCAGTACCTGCCTGTATTTTCACAACGAATTTTGTTCCTTTATCAGTTAGGCGAAAAAAGAAGGGCTTTACTTCTTCTTGCATAGACTGAAAGTGGAAATTTTCTACAACCCCAATGATCTCTTTAGTTTTTACTCTCGGGTTGAAATTACCTACCTTCTGACCAACGGGGTTCTTTAACTGCATCATTTGAGCCGCAGCTTCATTCAGAATATAAGTATCCTTGTCTGTAGGGAAGTCTCTGGAAAAGGTGCGTCCTTCCTTAAGTTTTATGCCGAGTAGGTCGATAAGGTCGTATCCACCACCAATATTGTAGAATCTTAAGCTCTTATCTTCTTTACTCATACCTTCCCACTTGTAACCTTGCGAGAAGCTAATGTCTCCAGGTAGATCACCATTCATTTGTGATGCCTTTACTATGCTTGGGATATTTCTTAATTCGGAAAGAAAAGGTTCAAAGTCTTTTTTCAATTCCCCCTCTTTTGGAAATGTCAGAATATGCTCTTTGTCATAGCCCAGATTAGTAGTTTGGATAAATTCCACTTGTTTATATATCACGATTACCGAAACGATCATAATTACGGACACTGCAAATTGAAAGATGACAAGCCCTTTACGTATCCAAATGCTACTCCCACTACTTTTCAGTTTCCCTTTCAATGCGATTACTGGATTGAACTTTGAAAGCTGGAGGGCAGGGTAAATACCTGAAATAAGTCCGGTTAATAATGAAATGGACAACACAGCAATGATGATATCCCGGGTGAAAGAGAATGTCAGTGCCTTTCCTGTGATCTCATTGAATTGCGGAAGTAGTATAAAAGCTATACCTATGGCTACAATTAATGAGAGAAAGGCCATGAAAATGGACTCCCCAAAATACTGATAAACGAGTGTTTTTCGATTAGCACCAATGGCCTTCTTTACACCAATCTCTTTGATTCTTCTAGATGCTTGAGCGGTAGAAAAATTCATGTAATTGATACAAGCAATAATTAAGATGGCAATGGCAATAAGAGAGAAGAGCCTTACATAAACAATTCTTCCTGCCACAGGGGCTCCAATTTCATATTTGCTGTAGAGGTACCGTTCTGAATAAGGTTGTGCGTATAAAATGTCTTTCCAGTTTTCGGACAATGTCTGCAGAAAGCCCTTCATTTTGATGTTAAACTGATCCAAGTCAACACCTTCTTTTAGCACTAAATGAGCTTGGGTACCACTATTGTACCATTGCATAAGGTCAGCGGTGCGGAAGAGTTCATAACTAAAAAGCATATCAAAGTCGTTGGAGTCATTTTTTGTAGACTTAAAAACACCACTAACCAGGTAAGATCCACCGTAGCCTTCATCCTTAAATTCAACTAATTGACCAACAGCTTTTTCTGTGGAGCTAAATAAACTGATAGCCAGGTTTTCTGAAATCGCTACTTCCCCCTTATCTGATAAAATCTCGTTCTTGTTACCATGAATGAAATCTCCAGGGAATACATTGAAGTACCCTTTCCCTATGAACTGATATCTTGCTCTGGCCTTGTTATCGTTAAATGAAAGTACACCTTTATAACTATGATGTGCTTTGACAGGGAAGGCATATTCTATTTCAGGTAAGTCTTTTGGCAACCGTTCAAACAGGGGATTTGGTGTCGATCCATCTATTTCAGTATGATAGGTTCCTGAGGTAGGGTAGGTGTGTATTACCTGAACGTGTCGACCACTATCTTTCTCATGAAACTTGTCTGTATTTGTTTCATCGTTTGCCCATAGATAGATCAGGAGGGCACTTGCTAGTCCAGTAGCAAGCCCGAAAAGATTGATGAGGAATGTGCTTTTGTAGCGAGAAAAACTTCTGAACGAAATAAGAATGTTGTGTTTGAACATAGCTGTTTTATTAATTGAGTATTGACTTTTCCCTTTGAAAAAAAGATGAGTAACGATGCTCAACGCTTCTTTGAGGTAGAGTAGTTTGGCTTTTGTTAACCCCTTGGTTTTCACATGATGGTCGAATAACTCCTGAAGGTCCCAAAGAGCAGTGGAGAGAAAATCATATGAGCAAAAACTCCTGAGTAACCATAAGGCGAATCTTGGTGGTTTATGGTTCTTGGACATGGACTTTATGATTTAAGCCAATTGACCTTGGCCTCTGGAAGACGATTAAAAAGTTCATTGCGCATTTCTCTGGCTTCATTTAGTACCGCCACTCCTTTCTTGGTGATATCGAAATACTGCTTTCTTCTTCCCCCTTGTTTTTCAGTGATTCCACCAATTCTGGAATTGACCCAGCCTTTTTCTTCTAGTCTTTGCAATGCGGCATAAAGCGCCCCCAGACTAATTTTCTTATTAAGTTGTTTCTCTAATTCGGTTTTAATTGTTACTCCATATGCATTGTCTTCCAATACACCAGTAGTGAGTAACACCAACTCTTCGAAGGCTCCAAGCGCGACTTTTTTCATTTACTCTCTTTTTAGTAATAAACTGACAATATCAATATTAGTTACGAAAAAGAGAATAAATATTTCAAAAAAGATATACATCAATTCTGAAACAGTTCCTGTTTGGGTCTAAGACTGAGGAATTGAGAGGTAATGGGAGAGGAAGCATTAACTCTATTAAATCATCTCCTTTAATGTTTTGTTATCTTTTCTTATTCCGACCTTAATCTTTTAGCAGGGCTAACCATTGCTGCTTTAATTGATTCAACGCTGATAGTAAGAAGAGCAATTACTAAAGCGGCTATTGCAGCAATGGTAAATAATGACCAGGAAAGTGTTATACGGTTGGCCATTTCACTGAGGAAATCATTCATCAGGTACCACCCAATTGGAATGGCTATAATAATTGATATTATCACGAGTTTGATGAAGTCTAATGCTAGTATTGTAAATAGCTTGCTTACACTTGCGCCAAGTACCTTTCTTACAGATACTTCTTTTCCTCTTTGTTCTATTATGTAGGCCGATAGTGCAAAAAGCCCAAGGCAGGCGACAACTATAGAAAGCCCTGAGAACAGTAAGAAGATAGTTTTTATGCGAAACAAGCTGTTGTACATCTCTTTGAAACGGGAGTCCATAAAACTATATCGAATAGATTGATTGGGCTTAAATTTGTTCCAAATAGAAGTAATAGAGGCAATACCAGCTTGCATGTTTTCTGGTTTTATTTTTAATGATAGAATATTGTTCCCCTTGCCTTTAATCATAGCCAATGGTCTTATGTCACTTGTTAAAGACTCGAAGTGGAAGTTCTTTACTACACCAATGATTTGGTATTTAGAATCGAACATATCTATAACTTGAGTCCCAACAGGATTTTGGAGCCCAAATAGTTCAGCCATTCTTTCATTGATGATGATTGAATTATCATCTAGTGAATTTTTAGAAAAGTTTCGGCCGTTAATTATGGTCATGCTCATAGTGTTCAGGTAATCTTCATCAACAGTCCATCGAGCAGCTTCAAAACCTTCTCCATCTTGCTTTTTGCCATCTATCCAAAATCCAAAGTTTGTTGTGGCAGCTCCAGATACTGGTAAATAGTTACTGTATGTGGCGTTTTCAATTGAGGCTAGTTTGAGTATTTCATTTTTGATAACGTCTCTGTCTTTTTCTTCAATTGTGTTCATTCCGAGAATATTGATCACCTGATCTTTATCAAAGCCTAGAGATTTGTTCATGTAGTGCTGAAACTGCTGATGAGTTGCGAGGGCTCCAATAATCAGTATTACAGTTGCAGTAAACTGAAATACAACCATAACGCTACGTGTTGTCGAGGCATTGGCTCCTTTTCTGGAAATGCCTTTTAGGGCTTCAACGGGTTTGAATCTCGATAATTGAAGTGCGGGGTATATTCCCGATAGTATACCAATGACAAAAGCTATAAGCGCAAGCGATGGTATAAACCATGATGACATGAAGGGGAGTGAAAGGTTTTTATTTGCAATTTGATTGAAGAATGGCATTGCCAAATACGCTATTAAGACTCCTAGAAGAACTGATAGCAAACATAGAAACACTGATTCCGAGAGATATTGACTGATTAAATTAGACCTTACCGAACCCACTACCTTTCTAAGTCCAACCTCCTTTGCTCTTTTGATAGATTTGGCTGTTGACAGGTTGATAAAGTTTAGGCAGGCGATTAGTAGAATAATTCCTGCAATGGTTCCAAAAACCCAAATAATTTCGGCTGAACCGTGTGATTGTCCATCGTAAACCTTTTCCGGGTTCAGGTAAAGGTTGGTTACTGGCTGTAAGTAGAACGACTTATTATTCTGTTCTTCGCTGATGTCAGTGTTTCCTATTTTCGCTAATTCATCCAGAACATAAGTATCTCTGATGGTCGTTATTTTGTTTTCAACCGTTGTTTTATCAGTCTTCGGGGAGAGCCTGACATAGAAGTTGTAATTTGTACAACACCAGCCCGAAGTTCCAGGACCAGACTTGCGATCTTTTAATGTCATTATGAAGTCACCTTGAAGGTGAGAAGTGGCCGGAAAATTTTCCATAACTCCTCCAATAGTATAGGTGTCCTCAGGGTTTTCATTGAGTATTAACTGTTTTCCAATGGGATTTTGGTTAGGAAAGTATATATCTGCCTTTCGCTTGGAAATCACTAAGCTATTCGGTTGAACAAGAGCGTTTTTCTGGTTACCATAAACCATTGAGATTTCCAGAATTTGAAGTAACTCTGGGTCTGCATAGAAAAAACCTTCTTCGTAGAAACTACTTGTTGAATTTGTTTCCCTGATATGGTTTTCTCCTACATTGCCCCATTTCCATAGTACCACTCGGCTTACCTCTTCAATTTCAGGGATATGCTCTTCTAGTACAGGTTTAAATGGTCCATGGAGGTTTGTCCATTTTTCAGAATAAGCACTGCTTTGATAGTTGTTAGCAATGCGAAAAATCTGATCTCCATGTTTGTAATGTTTGTCATAACTAAGCTCATGAGTGATAAACAATGAGATTAGAATGCAAGCTGCAATACCAATAGAGAAACCTCCGATTTTGATAGAAGAGAATACCTTATTTCTCATAAGGTTTCTCCATGATATTTTAAGAAAATGACTGAACATACCGTTGTTTTTGAAACTTTGAAACTTTGATTTTTTGATTGCAAATGGTCTGACGTATTTTAAGACCTGATACCAATAATTTCGCTTTGCTTTTAAAGCTGTACTGGTGTTTACCGTTTTAAAGAACTTTTCTTCAAGATCACCCAAAACTTCCTCTGCAAGATCCGGTTTTAAAAAACTCAGCAAAATGCGTTGAGCTATTCGAGGAGGGGTAATATTTTTCTTGTTCTCTCGCATTACTTTTAGGCAGAAACCAGGGCGCTATTCGCTTCTTAGTGAGTTTACCGGATTTGCCGTTGCTGCTTTTAGAGCCTGAAAACTAACAGTAATGAGGGTCACTGTAAGTGCACCTAAACCGCCAATTGCAAATACCCACCAATAGAGCTTGGTTTTTACTTCATAACCTTCGAGCCATCCATTAAGTACGCTGTACGAAATAGGGATAGCTATGAAACATGAGATAAATACTAGCAGTGCAAAATCTTTAGAAAGTAATTTCCAAAGGTTGGCTACACTTGCTCCAAGAATTTTACGTATTCCAATTTCCTTAGTACGCTGCTCGGCCACATAAGAAGCTAATCCAAACAAGCCAAGGCAACTGATGAGGATGGCAAGAATACTAAAGAAGCTTGCAAGCCTACCAATTCTTTGTTCAGCTTCAAACTTCTTATTGTAATCATCATCAGCAAAACTAAAATCAAAAGGTGCCTCTGGCAGAACGTCTTTGAAGACCTTTTCTATTGCTGGAATTGAGGTGCTTGCACTTACATCAGGGTTCAACCTCATATACAACCAACCCAGATAATTTTCTTCTAAAAACATTACCGAAAGGAAAGTCTCTTCAAAAGGAGAGCCCTTGATCATATCCTCAACAACCCCAATAATGGTGTAAGTTCTTGCTTCGCGCCAGCTTGGATTGTAAGTGACGATAGTACCTATGGGGTTTTCCAAATTCATGGCTTCCATAGCGGAACGGTTGATTATGATTGAATTTCTATCGGTCTCATGTTCATCTGAAAAGTCTCTTCCCGCAATAAATTTCAGTCCTACAGCATCACCATACCCTTTTGAAATACTAATGGTATTAAAAGCCTTATCGAAAGAAGGGTCCATTCCTTCCCATGTGAAGCCTGGATTCCAACCGAAAGGGCTGGTTACCGGATAGTTTGAAGCACCAACCGCTGAGGCCATACCAGTTTTGAGGATTTCATTTCTTAAAAGAGTTCGTTTCTTCTTGCCATAATTAGGACTAGCGGGTCTTATTGAAAGCATGCCTTTAGGTGAATACCCTATGGGCCTTTCTTTGGCTACCTGAATCTGATTGTTTACCGTGATAGTACCAATAATCAAGGCGATGGAAATAGTGAACTGAAAAACTACTAGTACTTTTCTTGGAATAGAAGCCCGTTTTCCCGCCATGTTAATGCCCTTTAATGCTTTAATGGGCTTAAATGAAGATAGGTAAGTTGCAGGGTACGACCCTGAGAGAAGAGAAGTTAAGATTACAAAACCGCATGAGATTAACCAGAATTGACTGATTTGCCAAGGAGAGGTGATCTCTTTTCCTGAGGTGTCGTTAAACCAGGGCAACAAGGCATAGAGTAGGAACAGTGATAAGGCAAATGCCAGTAAACTGTATAAGAAAGATTCGATATAGAATTGGGCAATTAACTGCTTTCTCAATGAGCCCAATGTTTTTCGTATCCCGACTTCTTTTGCTCTTTTTTCAGAACGCGCAGTACTCAGGTTCATAAAGTTGATACAGGCTAATGCCAAAACAAAAAGACCAATAATGCCATACAGCCATACGAATTTCATTTCCTGACTTGTAACCTGAATTGTATCTTTAAATTCAGATCTAAGGCGCCAATCTTTCATTGGATGTAGGTAAAGTGCTTGTTCCTGATCTTTTGCCCATTTATCAATCCTTGACTCTATCGTTGCTGTTAGCGTTTTTGCCAGTTTTGTTAGATCTGTTTTAGGGTTAACTTTTAGATAGATATCTACATTATAATTGTCCCAAACGTTGAGGTACTCGGTACCGCCTATTATAATGGCGAGTCGACAGAAATAGGTAGCCTCTGAGAATCTGGAGTTTTTTGGTAAGTCCTTATAGACCCCGCCAACTATTAAATCTGCTCCTCCATCTATTTTCACCGTTTTGTTCAGTGGATTTTCATCTCCAAATAGTTTTTTCGAGAATGATTCCGACAACATTATTGAACGTAAGTCTTTTAACCCATCCTGTGTTCCATACAGCATGTCCAGGCCAAGCATTTTAGGGCCGCCTTCTTGTAGAAAAATACCAGTTTGCCTGAATTTCCTGTCTTCATGAGAGATTACACGGTTTTGTGTTCTCGCTCTGACCATCACTACATCGTCTATTATGTCTGGGTAGCTTTCTTTAAAAAGTGTACCCATGCCTGTTGTTAGTGCATTGTTCGTACTCCACTCATCACCATATTTTTCGTGACGTAAAACTTGAACAATACTGTCGTAGTTATCATGGTTTTTGTTGAAAGACAATTCATCGTTGATCCAAAGCCCGATTAACATGGCAACGGCCATTCCAATAGCAAGCCCTCCAATGTTAATAAATGAATAGGCTTTGTTTTTTAGCATTTGGCGATAACTGATTTTGAAGTTGTGCTTAATCATAGCGTTGTTGTTTAAGTATTTTGACCTTAGAAATTTGAAAGCAAAGGGTCTCAAATAATTGAAAACCTGATACCAATAGTTGCGTTTGGCATGCTTAATTGATTTTTTATTTACTGTTTGGTAGAACTTTTCATCCAGGTCTCCCAATACCTCCTCTGCAAGTTCCTCTCTCAAAAACCAGAGTAAAACTTTTTCTGCAAATCGGGGAGGGGTGATATGGTTCTTATCGTTCTTCAATCTTATGTTTCACTGAACTGGTTATAGTTTTTTGACCTACTCGTGCCTAAGTGCATTAACAGGGTTCCGGTTAGCAGCTGTAAAAGACTGTCCTATTACAGTGGCTAGCGCTAGCAGCGTAGCTGTAATTCCTGCGGCTGCAAAAATCCACCAGTTTAGCTGCGTTTGATTCGCAAAGTTTGAAAGCCACTCATTCATAGCATACCAAGCTATTGGAATGGCAATTATGAAAGCTAGCAGTACCCACTTTAAGAAATTGCTACTTAACATAGATACTACCTGACCTGTGCTGGCACCTATTACCTTGCGAATACCGATTTCTTTTATTCTCTTTTGGGTATCGTAGAGTGCGAATGTAAACAGTCCCAGAGAGGATAAAAGCAATGCTACTAAAGTGAACAGCATAAATGTGTCAGAAAGCTTCTTTTCTTTTTCGTACTGTGCTCTCAGAGTATCTTCCAGAAGGGTATAGGTGAATTCACGGTGAGGATACAGCTCCTGATATAAACCTGCAATTTCTGATACAGTTGATTTAAACCTTTCTTCAGAAATTCTGAATGTGAATTCTCTTTCAAAATCTTCAAAAGAAACGATGATAAGAGGTTCTATTTTTCTTGATAAGTGCTCATAATTGAAGTTTTCAACCACACCAATCACTTGCCAAGGCTTATTATCACCACCCCATACACTACAAGCAAGTTTTGCTTCTTCTAAGTCTGATATGCCCCATAACTCCATGGCAGCCTTGTTAATAATTACCTTCTCAGCCCTTTCGGTATCAAGGGAGTCGGAAAAGAATCTGCCTTTTAGCAGCTTAACATCTAAAGTCTTGGCAAAAGATGGATCTGCAGTTAACAAGTTGATGTCCTGATATTCGAAATCGCTTTTACTAAGCTTCCACGGCATACCAGAAACATTATTGTCAACTGGAAGTTCGGTTTGAGAAAAACTCTCAATTCCTGGAATTTTCTTTAATTCATTTTTTAAGTAGTCATAGTTCTTTTTTTGATCCTCCGACTGTTTTTTGAATTCTTCAAAATCTCCATTGTAAGGTACCCGGTCAAAGAATTTGGCAACAAGTAGATTGGACGGTTGAAAGCCTAATTCCTTGTTTTGCATGTATTTGAATTGTTTAAAGACTACTGTTGATGCTACTATGAGTACTATGGCTAAAACATACTGAACTGTAGTAAGTGCTTTGGCTGAATAAGCACTTCCAGCTTTGCTAGTTTTTGCAAGGAGGTTTTTTATGCTTTTGAACCTTGAAGGCTGGAAAAGAGAAACAAGTGTAGTGATGATTATAAAAGAGATGCACCCAAGGGCAATGAGGCCCAACTCTTCATACCAAGAGTAGTTGGTTGTCAACTCTAAGAACTTTAAGTATGATGGTTTTATCAGTTTGTAAAGGCCGAATATTATAGATACGCTTAATAGGGCATAAATCAATCTGGAGGTTAAAATTTCCAGTGAAAAATCCATATTTCTTGCTCCATGAATTTTCTTGATTCCATTGGATTTAAAAAGAGAGAGCATAAGCGTGGATTGCATGTTAGTGAAGTTCAATGCACTAATAATCAAAATGATAGATGCAATGAAAATCATTGTTTTAATAGCAAACCTGTCACCGGTTTTTGAGAAGAGTCCATTGTCTAATGGTTGTTCAAAATAGTTTTGACTAAAAGGGATAACCGATAATGTACTCTCTTTAAATTGAGGGTGCTTTCTTCCTAACTCTTCTATCTTTTTGTTAAATGATGACAAATCGAAAGAGTTATTGACCAAGATGAATTCCAAACCAGAAGAATCCCACATTTTTTGAGAGTGTCTTGGAACTATATAATCAAAGGAAATTGTGCTGTTTGAAGGGATGTTCTTTAGAATTCCTCCAACAAGATAAGTGCCTTTCTGGACCAGGGTAATAGATTTACCTATTGGGTCAACATCACCAAAAATTCGTTTGGCAAAAGATTCAGTAAGAATCATGTTTGAGGGGTTAGTCAGGATATTATTTTCATTTCCCCTAAGAAGATCGAAATCGAATATTTCAAAAAATGTACTGTCGGTAACTAATCCTCCAGCTCTAAACTCACTTTCTTCATGCTTTAGAATAGCCCGATCAGGGCTTATGTAGCGTGTTTGAATTACTTCATCTACTTCAGAGAATTCTTTGTAATCTGTATTGAAGAATAGGTTAGTGTTAATTGGTCTTTTTCCGTCTTCTAAACTTTGTTGTATGACCGGAACATAGAGCTTGTCATAATTGGCATGAAACTGATCAGTGGTGAGTTCCGATTCAACCCATAAATAGATAAGAAAACTGCTGAGTACCCCCAGAATAATACTAGCTAAGCTAGCAAGGGTTATCAACGAGTTCTTTTTAAAAATTCGAGCTGTGTATTTGAAATGAATTTTCATAGGAGTGATAATTGAGTTTTTTGACTTACTTGATTTTAATGCAAAGGGTCTCACATAATTAAATACCTGATACCAGTAGTTTTTTCTGGCCTGACCAAGAGACGCTTTGTTAATAGTTTGATGGAATTTCTCATCCAAATCACCCAAAACTTCCTCTGCAAGCTCATCTTTTAAGAACCATAGCAGTACTTTTTCTGCCAGTCGAGGAGGGATGATATGTTTTTTTTGTTTCGTCATTTGTTAACCGTCATTGCCAGCGAAGCCAGATGTGCACATTATATTTAGGAGGCTGCTTCGTTATACTCGCAGTGACGTTTATATATTGAAATTTAAGTTGCTTCCTGCCAGAGATGGGTACTGGTCCCATAATGACATTTTAAAATCACGAGATTCTTGTAGTGCTCTTTGCCCTGAAGCGGTTATGGTATAGATTCGTTTTCTTCTGCCGCCACGTTCTGCAGTGGAAGCTCCCATTTCTGAGGTCAAGAACCCTTTTTCTCCTAAGCGATTGAGGGTGGAGTGCACTGCACCAATTGAAACTGACCTTTCGGTTTGTGCTTCAAATTCCTCTGCAATTTTAAAAGCGTATGCTTCCTTGTCCAGTATGCCAACCAGCAATAGAATTACTTCTTCGAAGTCACCTAATTTTGTTTCCTTCATAATTGTATGTTACTAAATTGTAGAACAAATATAAGGATTGAAAATTAATATGTTCTACTTTTTAGTAACTAATAGATGCAATCGGCCTCATAGGGTTGCATAGGTTCATGGAGTTTTAGCTTTGTGATTGTTTTTTGAACAAGTGATCATTACCCTCTGTCCAGTCAAATGGCAGTCTGCAAGTGTTTTTCTGTTGTCTGTTAATTCTTTCATTTTCATTAAGTTATGGTTTGTAGTTTGGTATTGTAAAGAGTGAGAAATAGAGATTTATTTTCAGTTTGGTTTATTTGGTTGAGCAACTCATTCGATAACCGAATGAGTTCAAAAGTCTACCGGGGGGTAGACTTTTCTTTTTTATAGTGAAGCTGTTTGAAACACTTATACAATGAATAAGTAGTCTGCACTTGTTTTCTTGCGATCTGTCAGCTAAAAATAATTCACATGTATTTTCATGCTAGGTTTAGATATAAACAAGAGTTACTAACAGTTAATCTTATTTATTGGGAATTTTTATTTGGTTGTGGAACTCATCCCTTAACATTGATGAGTTTGAAAAGCCTACCGGCAGGTGGGCTTTTTGTTATTCAGAGCTAAGTGAGGTAGCTAATTGTTCAGTATTGATTCATAAAGACGCTCGTACAAAAAATGCGTAGTCGAAATCTAGTTTCCAGTAGTCTGTCAGGTAATTTAAATACTGAGTGGTGGCCTGAGTAAATTGATAAGAAATAGTACAGAGTATATTATTTAGTTAAATTTTTATTTGGTTGAGGGGCTCATCTGTACACAGATGAGTTCGGAAAAGTCTACTTCTCGGTAGACTTTTTCATTTTGTAGCACCTTAAAAGTTAAGCAGTATGGTAAGATGCCATTTGTACTACGTAGGAATGAGATCGCTAATCCAGTTTGAAGGTTGTCTGAGTTCTTTTTTAAGGCTTTGATCAGCTTTTTTTAATAATCCAGTTCTACCAGTATAAATTCATAAAAACAATTTAATCGCATAGTAGGGTGATTTTCATTTAGTCGAAGAGCTCTTGTCATAGCAGAATGAGCTCAGAAAGAGTCTACCTAGTCAGTAGGCTCTTTTGTTTTATGTCTTCTTTTACCTGACTGGTTTCACCTCTTCCACAATAGAGCCGTTTTCTCGGACAACCATCTTTACTACTCTGCCACTTTCATTCAGGATAAACTCAAATGTTAAGCTGCTTTGCTTGTGAAAAAATAGTGTTTCGGTTTGTGCATGAAGTAATAGCTCCATCGCTCCAGCTTTCATCTCCAGCTTATTGTCCTTTTTTGAGATTGTTATATCTCCAGTTTGTGGGCCTAAGTATTTACCAGCATAAGCTGCCAGCGTTTTTTCCGAAAGACCGATGGATTTCTTTTCATTGGCAGCCGGTTGATGGTCATAACTGAGTACACGAGCCATTTTCCAGGTGTTGTTTTCATATCTCCAGACATGGGTAAACTTGGCCAAACCATCCACTTTATCACCAATGTAGAAATAGTGATCACCACTTATAATTGCTCCAATCCCATTGAGCGGGAAAACTTCTACTGAGCCTTCTTTTGCAACCCTTTTGAGTCGAGGACCATCGGCACAAAGATTGGTTTCCAGAGTTTTTTTAAAAGTGGTGAGACCTTTAGTAAGTCCACCTTTGTCATGATAGAATTCTATATCGTCTGTCAGAAAACTTGTCATTTGTTCTACATCACACTTGTTGTAGGCAGTCCAAAATAAACTATCGTACTTAAGTATTTCTAGTTCAAGCAGTTTGGTGTTGTCGTATATGGATTGAGCATGGCTGCTGACTTGTATTAGGGTAAACACACAGACAAAGAATATTTTTAGAAATTTCTTGTTCATTTTGAGTTTTGAATTCATAACATTGTTTTAAAAAAGCGATCGCTTTCATGAATTACATGAGATAGCAACCACTCCTTAAATGTTGCAAGAAATGTGTTATTTCTCATTCATTTCTAAGTCCTTGAACAGGACTGGAAAAAGCAGCTTTAAGTGACTGGAAACTGATTGTAATTAAGGCAATCATCAAGGCTGAAGCGCCTGCTATCACGAAAAGTTGTATACTCATATCAGTCTTGTACTCAAATCCACTGAGCCACTCTTCCATCATGTACCATGCGATGGGTGTCGCAATTAGCAAAGCAAGTAGAATAGGTTTCATAAAATTGAAACTTAGCATGCCTACAATTTGCCTCACTTTTGCACCTAGCACTAGTCTTACACTAATCTCTTTGTTGCGTTGTTCTATCATAAAAACAGAGAGACCAAATAGTCCTAGGCAGGCTATAATTATGGCCAGTACTGCGAAGGATGTTAGGATGTTTCGGATTCGTTCCACACCCACATACATTTTGGCAAAGCTCTGATCCATGAACTCATAGATAAAAGGTTGATTAGGAGCGATGTCCTCCCAAACCTTCTGTATTTCACCAAGTGTAGCGGCCATGTTTTGAGTATTAGCTAAGATAGAAGTAGTTGAGGGAGCGTTTCCAAGCCTCATGGCTAGAGGTCTCACAGGTGAAGTCAACAGATCATAATTGAAATCTTCTACCACACCAATCACGGTCCAAATAAATCTGTTGCTAGCCCTGTTGGTAAGTTTTGCACCTATTGGATTATCTTGAATGCCTAATTCATTGACCATTTTTTGATTAATGATAATGGCTGCAGTGTCTGTACGCATTTCACGGTCAAAGTTCCTACCTTGAACTAGGTTGATACCCAGCGTTTTGATATAGTCATAGTCAATTTGCCAGTTCTGGCCTGGTTTTCCTGCATCAATCTTAGTGCGGCCATCTTTCCACCAGGTATTTCCATTTCTGGCGGTCCCTGAAATAGGCAGGTAATCACTGATGCTCACGCTGGATATCTCAGGAGTTTTTAATAGCTCATTCTTGAAGTTGTCTGGTTGATTTCTAACTACCTCAGTGTTTCTTAATTGAATCACTTGCTCTTTATTAAAGCCAATTGTTGTATTTAGGATATACTCCATCTGCTGGTAAACCACAAAGGTGCCGATGATCAATACGATAGAGGCAGTAAATTGAAAAACCACCAAGGCATTTCTAAGTTTAGAGCTTTTGCTACCCATGCCCAACTTGCCCTTGAGGACTGCCGCAGGTTTGAATGATGAGAGATAGAAGGCAGGGTAAAGACCTGCTATTACGCCAATCAATACTGAAGACATAAATAGGGTAGGGATAAACCATAATTCTGCCCAAGGCAATGTAAGTTCTTTGCCTGCTAGTTGGTTGAAGAAAGGCAAGACTACACTTGCTATACCAATCGCTATTACAAATGATAGTAGACTGTATAGGGTTGATTCTGTTAAGAATTGAGTAATCAAATGAGATCTGAACGAGCCTATTGTTTTTCTTAGTCCCACTTCCTTGGCTCTGTTGGCCGATTTAGCGGTAGAAAGGTTGATGAAGTTAATGCAGGCTAAGCCAAGGATGAAAGCGGCAATAATGCCAAATATCCATATGTATTTGATGTCGCTTTTCTGATATGGATCATTAATGTCCGGGCTTTTCAAGTAGATATCTGTAACTGGCGCAAGGCTGAAGCTCATATTCTTCATTTCTTCTTCAGCATATGGGTTGCCATTGCGTTTTTCTACTGGCAATATGTACTTAGTCCCTATTTCAGAGAGTCTCGGGTTCAATTCTTCTATATCTGTTCCAGGATTCACACGTACATAAACCTGGTAATTTTGAGACTCCCAAGAGACTTGCTCGCCATCCCAGAACTCTCGAGCGGTTAGTGTCCAAAGAAAGTCGAATTGAAAGAAGCCAGTTGATGGTAAGTCTTCTAAAACACCACCAATTTTATAGGGGCGATTAGTGTTGTCGTTAATGTAGACTGTTCTTCCAACGGGGTTCTCTCCAGGAAAGAGTTTGTCTGCCTTCTTTCTGGTCATTACCAGAGTATTTGGCTGTGCAAGGGCTTCTGAAAGGTTACCATAGACCATTTCAAACTGGAATAGGTCTAGAATCTGCTGATCTGCATAGATGAAATCACCTTCATAATGATTCTGTAGATCACCTTCAATTCTGATATTGTTTTTACCAGCACCAAAGTTATTCCCCTCGTTGGTTCTACCCGCCAGGCTTACTTCTGGAAAATCATCTTGAATAGCTTGGGCAAATGGAGGGGCGAACCATGTCCACTTAATTATATTACCGTCTTTGTTGAAGTTGTTTACTACACGATACAAGTTTTCGTGACCTGGGATGTGTTTGTCGTAACTCAGTTCATTCTTAATAAAGAGTGTGATGAGAAGACAAACTGCAATACCAATTGCGAATCCACCTATTTTGATTGTTGAGTACATTTTATGTCTCAATAGCTGCCTTTTGGCAACGACCATGTTGTTTTTTAACATACCTAATGAATTGAGTTTTTGATTTCCTGTAAAAGATCGGATGATACCTGGCCTAAACAGCTGAAGTACATCTTTGACAAATAAATTTTGAGCTTTCTTATGACCTTCTTTTAAAGCTCTTATTTCAAAGCGCTCTACCAAGTCACCCTCTATGTCTTCCACTAATTGTGGATTGCAGTACCACCGAAAAAATCGGAGCATTAGTTTAGGAGGGTTATGATTCGAGCGAGACATTATTTCTTTTAGAGACCGATGAATTCCAAGGCAACATCTGGTACTGCATCCCATAGCTGCATTCTTTGTTCTTTGGAAGTTCTAAGCATATCTTTTCCCACGTTCGTAACTGTGAAAAAGCGTTTACGTTTACCACCGCGCACGGAAGTGGCTTCCCCTAATTCTGATTTGAGATAACCCTTGTCTTCAAGCCTTTTCAGAACTACTTGAAGAGATCCTATGCTGACAGATCTTTTGAGTCTGGTTTCCATTTCCTCAATAATTGCTACTCCGTAAGCCTCACCATGTAGAATTGCCACGGTTAGCATAACGATTTCTTCGAATTCGCCTAAGTGATTTTTACCCATGATTTTATATTTACCTTAAACGTAGTAATTATATAGATGCATTGTCAAGTAATAAGTTGCATATTTACCTTAATTGTAGTAAAAATAAATCATAAGTAACTGATAATCAGCACGTAATTAATCGTTAGGGGTGTTTTGAAATGGATTAAATGGCTTGTTTGTAAATTACTTGGTAGTTAGAATTACCATTCCAACTGATAATCGATTACCAAATAACTCTACAGCCATATCGGGGAATATGAATTCGAAACCAACAATCTCACTTTTTCGAATCAAGGCTAAATCCCTTTTTAATTCTTCTTCCATTAATTCTCCTTTGTCTATGTAGGGTCTTCTGTTTATTGCCCATATTGCCTCAGGGTAGTTGTTTCTGAAATATGCAATGTCCTTGTTTAGAATAGCCTCATAGACTATTGAGTTTATTGATATTAGAGGTTTTTGCCCCAGTTCTACATCAGTATTGGTTGCAACGGTTTTAATTATTTTTGGGCTTATATTTCTAAGGTAGAAGCTTATAGTGTCTGGCGTAATGGGTTTGCCATCAAAGCTTAATCTGTACTTTTGAGATAGCAGTCTTTTATGATACTTTTTGAAAGTATCAGGTTGGATTCTTGATAGTTTTGGACCGCAACTGCTAAGAATGATGATCAGTAATCCTGTCAGTGTAAACTTAAAATTAATGCCTGTAATCGCCCGATAGGTCTTAATTTGCATCTTTAAAGGTGTAGAAAATTTTAATGAATCACACCTAAAAGTTTCTCCTAAAAAGTATTGAAGTCATGCTGAATGATGAGGTTCACCCAATTATCGATACTAACTGCAAGCATGGTATATTGATATTGTTGATTGGGTAATAGTGCTGGTGAAGGAGTGACATCTCGAATATTGAGCACCACATTTGAGAGGTCATAGAATTGCCATGTTCTATCGGTGGTATAGGTCCCGGATAAAAGATTTCCATTGGCATCAGTTATCGCATGGAAATAAATTACGTTTTCATCAATTAGACCATCTTGCCATGTAAATATTGGAGATAGGTTTTGTGATTGATCAAAGGTGAGGAGTGAGTTGTTCAACTCTGTTCGCTTCTCTGAAAATTTAAGTCTTATTGGATTAGAATAGTGTATTTGATTTCCCTCTTCATAGGTCACTATGCTCCAACGTTCGTTCTGAATAGGCTCTCTTTCAAAATATCGGAGAAACCCTCCGAATACCGGAACATGATTCAGGTCAACTTCATTATATGCCGAAAAATCATTATTGTCGGTTTCAAGGTTATCCGTTTCAAAGTATCTGAAATTGGCTGCATTTCCTTCTGGTAAGAAAAATACCGAGATAGGATTACTGTCTGAGGTAAATACATCGGACTGCCCACCGGACGCACAGGCTATTAATTCATTGATTTTCGTAAGTGACGGATTGGTATCGAAATACTGTTTTAGAGAATTGTTATTTGGAGTATCGTCAGAATCGCATCCAAAGATCAGAGAACAGATTACAAGGATGATTAGGCTTGTTTTATTTATTGAAAGTGTACTCACTATGTTCATAACCATACATGTGGATAAGAGTTCGATGGTTCTGGATATTATTAACCACAGATGTCATGAAAGATACTTTTGTTTTCCTAAGCAAGCTATGTGAGATGTTGATTATCAGTCTGATGCAATCGTTGGATTGACTAATTTTTGAATCAATAATTAGAGAACCGTTTGGAAAGGTTACCTTTGCGGCTTCGTTTAGAAACAGCAAAATAACAATACGTGACTTATACATTCATAAATAAGAAAAGCGGGAGTATTAAGGATGAGATACTCTCAGGCCTAACCGTAGCTATTGCCTTGGTGCCAGAGGCTATCGCATTTGCAATAATTGCGGGAGTGGATGCTAAGATCGGTTTGTTTTCAGCATTTATGATGGGAATCATTACCTCTTTACTAGGTGGTAGACCAGGTATGATTACAGGAGCCACGGGAGCTGTAGCCGTAGTAATTGCTCCGCTGGTAGCACACAGTGGTGTTGAATATTTATTTCCGACCATTATTCTTGCCGGTGTTTTTCAGATGATCGTAGGAGCATTGAAACTTGGTAAGTTCATCAGAATGGTGCCACATTCTGTGATGCTTGGCTTTGTAAACGGATTAGCCATAGTGATTTTCATGGCACAGTTTAGCCAGTTTACAAGCAAGTCTGGAG
This sequence comes from uncultured Roseivirga sp., assembly GCA_947493005.1. Lineage (GTDB taxonomy): Bacteria > Bacteroidota > Bacteroidia > Cytophagales > Cyclobacteriaceae > Roseivirga. Next base: position 659,824 of record CANLOY010000002.1, on the reverse strand, counting down.
GAGACCTAGATAATACAGGTATGATTGCTTTTGGAGTATTAATAGCTATTACCATGTTGGTTATGTTTTTACTCCCCAAGTTGACAAAGGCTGTTCCTTCTGCATTAGTTGCTATCGTTATTGCTTCGGTTGTAGCTGTGTTCTTTTTCCCCAATACCATTACAATAGGTGATAAGGCGGATATGACTTCCATGTCTGAAGGGCTTTTTGCTCCGTTTTTTATGCTTTTCGATAGTATTCCATTCAGCATGGAGAGTTTCCTGATCATTCTTCCTTTTGCACTGAAAGTGGCAGGGGTTGGCCTGATTGAAAGTCTTTTGACACTGACATTGGTTGATGAAATGACGGATACGCGAGGTAGTGGTAATAGGGAGTCAATGGCTCAAGGAGTGGCAAATGTTGTAACTGGTTTCTTCAGTGGTATGGGAGGTTGTGCTATGATTGGCCAGACTATGATTAATATTAACTCTGGGGCCAGGGCAAGGCTGTCTTCATTTGTAGCAGCTGTTGTTTTGCTTTCTTTTATGCTTGTTTTGGGAGGAATTATTGCCATTGTGCCAATTGCTGTTTTGGTTGGGGTGATGTTTATGGTAGCCATAGCAACTTTTGAATGGTCCAGCTTGAGGGTATGGAATAAAGTGCCAAAACTTGATGTGTTTGTGATTATTATTGTTTCTGTAATAACAGTTATCGAAGATCTTGCGGTGGCAGTTTTAGCAGGTGTTGTTATTTCTGCACTGGCGTTTGCCTGGGAGAATGCGCTCAGGATCAGAGCCAGAAAGTATGTTGATGATCATGGAGTGAAACACTATGAGATTTTCGGACCTCTCTTCTTTGCTTCAACGACTACTTTTTTATCCAAATTTGATGCTAAGAACGATCCTGATTCAGTGATTATTGATTTTCAGGAGTCTAAAGTGATGGATCAGTCGGCAATAGAAGCGATTAATAAAGTTGCTGATAAATATACTCAGGAAGGAAAAACGATTCACTTAAGACATTTGAGTCAGGACTGCGTGAAAATGGTTAAACGTGCGGGAGAGATTTGTGAGGTGAATGTATTGGAAGATCCTGATTACTTTGTGGCAATCAATGACTATGAGCGCAAAATGAAAACAGGAAGAGTATAAACTATACTCTTCCTGTTTTGTTTTATATGGCTTTAAAGGGTAGTACTTCCTAGTTGTATTGGAAGACTGTTATTCCTTGTTTTACCACTAAATGAAAGCCTGTCGCCATTGCGTGTGACGGTCACATCTTTGTAATAGCCTCCTCCACCTAGTGTAAACACTCTTGGTCTATTGGAGGGCCGAACTAAATCATAGATGTATAGCTTGTAAGTACTTAAACTGCTGCTGCTAGCTGATCTGGTTGAGATCAAAACCGCAGCTGAGCTTTTGTCACGTTTCATGGAAATGTTTTGACCATTGATTGGATGATGTTCAGCACCTTTTCCAAAATCTCCGGTACCATAATTAGGGTAGGTATTTGAGAGATCTTTTACTTGCGTTCCATATTTAAAGTCCTTATTTGAGTTCTTTGAAATTGGCTCGCGTTTATACAATGTGATTAAAGTATTTCCTTTTCCGAACTCCACTTGGATATATTCTCCTCTGGTCCATCGATTTGATAGTATGGAGTTGAACTGAGTTGGAATAGCAATTCTTCTATCAATCCTACAGTTCTGTAAATCAAACAAAAGTATTCTTTCATAATCATAGTTGTCTGCTTTTGCAGTGTTTGGAGTATTGGCTTGCCATTCCTGATAGCGAATAACGTTCATGGCATACAAACTATTCGGATGTGATTGAAATGCGTTTGGCTTAACGGTTTCCTTTTTCAGTCTCGTAGAAATTAGGTTGGTTGGAACTACGATTCTGCCTGACTGAATATTTCTCAGACTGACTCCATTGATCACAGAACAAATGGGAACAGGTTTTTTGGTCACTTTTACCTTAACTGACTTTGTGACTTTGTTTCCGAGTTTTGAGGTTCCACTCAAGGTATATTCAGAAATGCTTAAATCTGCTTTGAGGGTGATATTGCCTTGTTTCACATTGAGCGTTCTACCAGCCAATGATGGATTTGTGAAATTCAAAGTGGTCATCAAATCGGTGTTCCAACTCAGAGTAAATGATTCTCCTTCTTTCAAGTCTGTCTTACTCGCACTCAGTTTAATAAATGGAGTCATGACACCTCCTGTAATAATGACTTGAGGAGTGTTAGGCCTTAATTTGTTTCCTTTGAAATCATCTACTCTTGCAGAAATTTTAACGATTTGTCCTCGTCTTAAGGCAGAGAGTGTAGGTCTTGTGAACAAAGCATCCAATGGATTGCTCTTATTACCTTTGATGTTTAATGTGCCATTGTGTGTAACACCATCAATAGTGACATCTAATTCTGAAACTCCCCCTTTATCTTTTCCGCTGATCATGACAACCAGTTTTTTGCCTACAGGGCCAGGTACAATCAGCGTTCCATCTCCAGTTTCATATTCCCATGTTTTACTCGCATCAGCGTCAATAACAGTGATTGCTGCTGTAGGAGGGGTTCTGTCATTTTGTGGAATAGTTGTTTTACAACTGTTCAGGATCAATATAGCTAGAAGTGTAATTGATAGATTAATTTGCTTTTTCATTTTCCATTAAGATTGATTCATCCTTAATGAAGAAAGCGACAATAGGTAACCCATGTGCTAACAAAAGTTTACCAGCACACGGGTTAATTTACTTACCCATGGTTTTTAGGTTGGGGCACTTCTTTTATAATTCTGTCTGCCAGTCTGGAGAAAGGCAGGCTTTGTAGGTAAACGGTTCCTGTTCCGCTAAGAGTTGCAAGAAATAGCCCCTCACCGCCAAAAAACATTGACTTAAGATTTCCTGCTCTTTGAATGTCATAATTGATTCCGGAGGTAAAACCAACAACACATCCAGTATCTACAATAACCGAATCATTGTTTAACTCCTTTTTGATTATAGTACCTCCTGCATGAAGAAATGCCATGCCATCCCCTTGGATTTTTTCCAAAATAAAGCCCTCACCACCAAAAAAACCTGCACCAAGTTTTCTGGTAAAGGCTATGTCCAGTTTGGTGCCCAGTGCAGCACACAGGAAGGCATCTTTCTGACATAGGATTTCACCACCTACTTCTGGGAGATTAATAGGCATAATTTTACCCGGATATGGAGCTGAGAAGCATACCTTTCTTTTTCCCGATCCGACATTAGTGAAATGGGTCATAAAAATGGATTCGCCCGTCAGGGCACGTTTACCAACACTAACCAGTTTTCCAAAGAATCCTTTATCAGGTTCAGACCCATCACCCATTTTAGTTTCGAAACTGATTTGTGGATCCATCCAGTTCATGGCACCAGCTTCTGCAATTACTGTTTCTTGAGGGTCAAGTTCTATTTCTACCATTTGCATGTCATCTCCATGCAATGTGTAATCTATTTCGTGTGATCTCATGAATGTTGTTTTGATGAAAAGTATGTTGTTTCTGGTACAAATCCCAGTGTAGTAAAGGTATTGATGAATTTAAATTGGGATGAGCTAAAGCAAGACTAGAACTATCCAATTTCCGAAAGGGCCAGGAATCCATTTCTCCCGCTTACCCATACCCTTCCATCGACCCAAATAGCATCATGTAAATGTGGCCAGTCGTTTTCTATTAGTTTCCAGCTTAAACCACCATCTAAAGAATGGAATACCAATGCCTTCAGAGGTTCCTTTCCCAGAGTTCCTGCAAGGACATAACCTTCATTCTCATTTATAAATACAATAGAGCGAACAATAAAACGACCTAGATCTTGATCTGTAAGCTTGCTGCTTTGCCATGATTTTCCTCCATCAACCGACCTCGAAATATGTTGCACCCGATTATTTGATTCAGCTTTCCATAACAGATTCTCATTCAAATAGTAAGTGCCACTATAATGCTTTTTCTGTTTTGGAGCTTCCTTATAATAAGAGCTTTTGAGTTGTTCATATTCAGTTTCTTTAATTGGTTGCCAGCTACTACCTCCATCCTTGGTTTCAAAGATTAATCTTTGATAAGAGTTTCGAAAACCTTTGGCAGGGTTGTAGACAAATCCCCAAACAAAACCTTGTTGGGAGTTTTTGAAATACATGTCGTAGTATGCAGCAAAACTCCCATCAGGCTCTTGGTTTTTTGTTGAATCACCACGAAAGTTCTCAGTAATCCTATTCTTAATAGTCGGGCTTATTTCTTGCCAGTTTTTACCGCCATCAGTAGTCTTGTATACATATCCGTAATCACCACAAACAAACCCAGCCTTCTCATTGATGAATTGAATTTTTTCGAAATATTCTGAACCCAAATCTGCGTTTATAGTCCAATCATTTTTTCCATTTGGACTATTGAGTATTAAACCTTTGCCATAATCTACTCCCCAGAATTGATTTTGGGTGCTTGTGATTTTATGAATAGTAATGTCTTTTGGTAAGCTAGCGGTTACCCATTTTTGTGAATATGAACTTTCACAAACAAGTAACAGGGATAACATTGCTAAACCTATTCTAAATTGAGCCATGATATGAAGGTTTGACCTGATTTATAAAACTAGCAAATTATAGACTTAGGCGGAGGGGGTATGTGTAGAGTTGGTAGAACTTTGGTCTTATTTAAATGTCACCTGAAACTCATATAATCTCTATTTTTTTAATCTTTTCTATTGTAGTGAAAGCATGAGCCTCTATATTTGCATCCGATGTCAATGAATCTACATATCGCCATTCGCGCAGCTCATGCACATCATTTCCATCATCTCGTTTGAGAGATGACATAACCCCTATGTGGCCTACGCGGTCGCTTTAATTCCACTTTATTAAATCATTTTCTTAGAATTTTAGTCAATAATCCTGATGGATAATATTATACGTATTGCTGTACAGAAAAAAGGCCGCCTGAGCGATGACTCTTTAAAATTGATAAAAGAGTGCGGTATTAAATTCAATAACGGGGCTGGAAAGTTAAAGGCCTCTTCAACTAATTTCCCAATCGAATTTCTTTTCCTCAGAGACGATGACATTCCTGGGTATGTGCAAGATGGTGTTGCCGATATTGGAATAGTAGGAGGTAATGAGGCAGAGGAAAAAGATAAAGATGTAGAGATTATTAAAAAACTAGGCTTTTCTAAGTGCCGATTGTCATTGGCGATTGATAAGAATCAACCATACAACGGAGTAGCAGATTTTGAAGGGAAAAGTCTTGCGACATCTTATCCGAAAATACTTGGGGATTTCTTGAAATCTCAAAATGTAAGTGCTGAGGTTAATGAGATTAGTGGTTCAGTAGAGATTGCACCCAGTATTGGCTTGGCATATGGCATTTGTGATATAGTAAGCTCTGGTTCAACACTGATGAGTAATGGTCTAAAAGAGGTTGAGGTCATTTATAAGTCTGAAGCAGTTTTACTGTCAAATAAAGACCTCAGTAAAGAGAAGAAAGCTATTCTCGATAAGCTGATTTTCAGAATAGAGTCGGTTCAGGCTGCCAAAAGCAACAAATACATCTTGTTAAATGCACCTACAGATTCATTAGATAGAATTATTGAGATTTTACCAGGTATGAAAAGCCCAACTGTAATGCCTCTGGCCAATGACGGTTGGAGTTCGGTACATTCGGTAATTCAAGAGGATGACTTCTGGCAAATTATAGAAGATCTCAAATCTGCCGGGGCAGAAGGGATTTTGGTGGTGCCTATTGAAAAGATGATCTTATGAAAAAAGTACTTAACCCTGGCCGGGAATCCTGGCCTGAATTGTTGAAAAGACCAACAATGGACTTTCAGTCTACTGAAGAAGTAGTAATGCCGATAATGGAGGAGGTGAAGCTTGGAGGAGACAAGGCGGTTAATGATTATACCGAACGTTTTGATGGAGTGCCCCTTAATCAGCTTCTGGTTGCACAGGAAGAAATTGATAGGGCAGTGTTATTGGTTGATGATGAACTTAAAAATGCTATTTCAGTGGCCAAAGCCAATATTGAAACATTTCACAGTGCACAAAAAGATGATACGCTGAAAGTAGAGACAATGTCTGGAGTAAGCTGCTACAGAAAGTCAGTGGCTATTGATAAGGTAGGGCTTTATATTCCCGGAGGGACTGCTCCTTTATTTTCAACTGTACTGATGTTGGCCATTCCTGCTAAACTTGCAGGCTGTAGGGAATTGATTCTATGTACACCTCCGGATGATCAGGGCAATATTCACCCTGCAATTCTGTATACCGCCCAGTTGGTTGGTTTAGATAAAATATTCAAAGTAGGTGGGGCTCAGGCCATTGCTTCTATGACTTTCGGTACAGAAACTATTCCTAAGGTATATAAAATCTTTGGCCCTGGAAATCAATATGTAACAGCGGCCAAGCAACTGGCCACGAAATTCGGAGTAGCAATTGATATGCCTGCGGGTCCTTCGGAAGTAGCGGTTTATGCCGATGCAACCGCAGTGCCGGCATTCGTAGCAGCCGACTTGCTTTCTCAGGCAGAGCATGGCACAGACTCCCAGGTAGTTTTGGTTGCTTCTGATGAAAGTATAGTTGATGAGGTTGAGAATGAAGTTGCTGAACAATTAAAACAGTTGCCCAGAGCAGAGTTTGCCACTAAGGCATTGGAAAATAGTGTGGCCATAGTAGCTGAGGACAGAAAAGATGCCATTGACCTTTTAAATGAATATGGAGCAGAACACTTGATTCTGGCAATTGATTCTCCATGGTCGGTAGCGGATAAAATTGTGAATGCAGGGTCTGTTTTTCTTGGCAATTATACACCTGAATCTGCAGGCGACTATGCATCTGGTACAAACCACACATTACCTACCAACGGGTATGCTAAAATGTACAGCGGGGTTTCTCTCGATAGCTTTGTGAAAAAGATTACCTATCAGGAAATTACGGCTGAAGGCCTAAAAGTATTAGGGCCGGTGGTTGAAAAAATGGCCTCTGCAGAACAATTGCAAGCGCACAAAAATGCCGTTTCTATTCGACTTAAAATGATTGATGATGTTTGACTTAAAGGGTCTGATAAGGCCCCACCTTAAAGATCTGGTACCTTACTCATCGGCAAGAGATGACTATAAGGGGAATGATGGTGTTTTTCTCGATGCCAATGAAAATCCATTTGGCTCGATTACTAAGGAGAACTGGAATAGGTATCCGGATCCTTATCAGTATGAATTGAAGAATAAGATTGGGGAAATTAAAAGGGTATCTGCTGATCGTATTTTTCTAGGCAATGGAAGTGATGAACCTATTGATTTACTCTTTCGAGCTTTTTGTGAGCCTGGTGTAGACAATGTGATCATTAACCCACCAACTTACGGTATGTACAAAGTAAGTGCAGACATAAACAACGTAGAAGTTAGAGAAACTCAATTGACCAATGCCTTCGATCTTGATGTAAAGAGTATCTTGGATACAGTAGGCGAGCGCACCAAAATTGTTTTCATTTGCTCACCAAATAACCCTACAGGTAATGATGTTACGCTAAGTAGAATAGAAGAGGTATTGAAAAGGTTTAACGGATTGGTGGTTGTAGATGAAGCATATATCGATTTTACTGACAGACCTTCGTTTATAGAGAAACTGAATGAATATGGCAACCTGATTGTTTTGCAAACTTTCAGCAAAGCATGGGGATTAGCCGCACTCAGGCTTGGAATGGCCTTTTGTTCACAAGAAATTCTGGGAGTGTTAAATAAAATCAAAGCACCTTATAACCTGAGTGGTCTGACGCAAAGAACGGTTTATAATGCTTTAGAGAATATTGAAACCAAAGACAAAATGGTTGATGATATTCTTGAAAACCGAATACAGCTTAAATCTGATTTAGAATGTTTGGGTATAGTTGAGCGGGTGTTTCCTACCAATGCGAACTTCTTTTTAGTAAAGGTCAGAAATGCCAGTGATGTTTACAGGCAATTGATTTCGAAGAAGATCATTTTGAGGGATAGATCAAAAGTGGTACTCTGCGAAGATGGTATCAGGATAACGGTGGGAACAAAAGAAGAAAATAACGCCTTGATTCAGGCCTTAAAGAAATTATAGTATGAAGAAAGTACTTTTTATTGACAGAGATGGAACGATAATCATCGAGCCTCCAACCGACTTTCAAGTAGATTCATTGGAGAAACTGGAGTTTTTACCGGGAGCGATTACTAATCTTAGAAAGATAGTCGAAGAATTGGACTATGAACTAGTGATGGTAACCAATCAGGATGGATTGGGTACGGATTCTTTTCCAGAAGAAACTTTTTGGCCAGCTCAAAATAAAATGCTCAAGATCCTTGAGAATGAGGGCGTTCACTTTAGTGAAATATGCATTGACAGAACTTTTGAGCATGAAAATGCCGAAACAAGAAAACCAAGAACCGGGCTTTTAACTAAATATTTGAATGGAGCGCACGATTTAGAAAACTCTTATGTGTTAGGTGATAGAAAAACCGATATAGAGCTTGCTGAAAACCTGGGTTGTAAGGCTATTTATCTATCAGATGACATGGATGAAAGAGCTGCTCTAACATCAAAGAACTGGGACGATATTTTCGGGTTCCTTAGACTTCCGCAACGCAAATCAGAGTTGAGGAGAACAACAAAGGAGACCGATATTTTGATACAGCTAAATCTTGATGGATCTGGTGAATGTGATAATCAAACTGGTTTAGGTTTTTTTGATCATATGCTTGACCAATTGAGTAAACACTCTGGTGCAGATTTAACAGTTAAAGTTGATGGTGACTTACATATTGATGAACATCATACTATAGAAGATACAGCTTTGGCTTTGGGTGAAGCCTATGCTCAAGCAATTGGTGATAAGAAAGGAATTAACAGATATGGTTTTCTATTACCCATGGATGAGGCACTGGCTCAGGTGGCTATCGATTTTAGTGGTAGACCTTGGTTGGTTTGGGATGCAGACTTCAAGAGAGAAAAGGTGGGAGATATGCCCACAGAAATGTTTTTGCACTTTTTTAAATCTTTCTCTGATGCATCTAAATGCAATTTGAATATTAAAGTGGAAGGTGAAAACGAGCACCATAAAATTGAAGCTATTTTTAAAGCTTTTGCTAAAGCGATAAAAATGGCTGTTAAGCGAAATGTTGATGAAATGAATGCTTTGCCTAGTACAAAAGGGTTACTCTAACCCTTTTGTTTTGGTTTGACTTTTGGAGCAGTTAGGGCCTGGCCATCTGCTCTAATGAAGCTCAGTCTGTCTACCTCACCTTCTTCATTTTTGCCAAACTCAATATCAACCCCAAATTTCTTTAAAAAGAACCTACTGTTGGTAATTGGAATCAAATCCAATGGAGGAGAACCTGGACCTTCAGCTTTTAGGGTATCACCCTTTAGGAAAATTTTAAGTATGGAGTCCTCTTCCATTTGGTATTTGCCAACGTAGGTTTTCAGAATTTTCTGAGGAACTTTTATGCCTTGCTCTTGTTTTTCGGAACTGCTTGATTGAGCAAAAACTCCCTGATAAGCTGATACCAGAAAGATGAGTGCTAGACAAAATCTTATTCGATGAAGCTTTTTCATGATTTTCGGTTTGATGTTTATTATAAGACCTGAGAAGAGAAAAACTAGTTAACCAAGTATGAAAAGGAATATACGTATTCGAAGAGCATGTCTTCAAAAGGCTTGTTTCTGACTACCAAATAGGGAGTTTTTTTTGACCGCTGACAGACCCTTTCCTTATTAAATTCGAGTATGTACATAATTTATATGTGATTTAAAACCGGATGTTTTACTTTCGACTCTCGTTTTGGAAATGAAAAAGATAGTCTATTTAGTTTTAGTACTGGGGACCTTCCAGCTAAACGCCCAAAATCTTGATTGGTGGGACGCCCTCCATGACTACCCCAATGCTGCTGGCACTGACAGGGACAGGTACATCAGCATATCTCCTGGGTATATGGGGCCTAATGCCTTAAGGGTTCCAGTGCTTAGAAATGGTAAGATTGATAATGAACTCTGGACCGAAACTTCATTTGAATATCACTATGGGAATGGAGACCGGACAGTTAATATTTGGTCAGAATTCAACATCCCACTGGCAAAAGATAAGGCATTGTTATACGTTCAAAGCGTTCCCTGGGAATGGTGGAGAGTAACCACAGAAATTAGAAATGAGCGTAGAATCAGGAACCAAGGAGGAGAGGGATGGAATACGGGAGATACGGCTTTTGGTGTCATTCTTCGTTTGGCAAATGAGAATAAAACCCGCCTACCAAATATTACTTTCAGAGCACATTCCAAAACTACCACCGGAGGAAACATTAGTAATGCCCGAAATACGGATGCGAGTATGTTCTTCTGGGAAATGACCACGAGCAAGACCATTTTTGAATCAGAGAATAGCAGCCTGTTACTGAAAGGGATGATTGGGTTCTATACCTGGCAAACCAATAAAAATAACCTTCCCAATGGTTCGGATTTCTTTCAAAACGATGCTGGGACCTATGGGGTAGGTATTGAGTATATCAGAGGAAAATGGTTTGTGGGTAGTGATGTAGCAGGATACCATGGCTACATACAAAACCGAGATACCCCAACTTTTTGGAGGACCCAGGTTTCTTACCGATTTAAGCATATAGCACTATATTCCAATATCAATTTTGGCTTAAACAGTTGGGGATGGAATACAATAAGCATAGGCTATAGACATTTCTTTAAGACTATTGAATAAGAAAAGCCCCGAGGGGCTTTCATAATCTACTTGGCTTTTTAGTTGCCTTTTCCACTAGTCAACTGCTTAGTCATTGCGGCACCGATTAAGGCTTCAAGAGGAGTGCCTCCATCTTGGCCACCACCAATAATCATGGTAGTAGGGAATTTGATTTTGGCAATCTGCTGCGCAACGCCTATGGCAATCTGCTTTTCAAGTTCAGCCCTTTGTTGAGGTGTCAAGCCTGCTGAAACTAACTTGGCGTTTTGGTAAGACTCTGCATCGGCTTTCACCTTCTGAGCAGTGGCTTTCAGCTTTTCAGTTTCCAACGCAATAGCCGCTAGCTTCTTATTGGTTTCTTCCTGCTTCAGCTTGGTTTCGATGGAAATCAAAGCCTTTACCTGCTCTTTTTCCTGAGTCACACGCTCGGCAGCTTTATCTCTTTCACCTTCAGCAATAATCCTTGCTTGAGCATCTTTCGCAGTTTTTATCTTTTGCTGCTCTAGCTGCCTTTTTGCCGACTCATCTCTCTGTGCTTCCAGTCTCTGCTTAAAGACTTGCTCCAGAACCACATCATCAACGATTACCTGAGCCACTATAATGTTGTTTTCATTAATGTCATGCGGTATTCTGATGAAGTTACCATGTTGGTCTACACGTTTGTTGACCTCATATCTGGTCTGAATTTCAGTTATCTGACGGTCGGCCTGCTCTATTGCAGTTACAATAGTGTCTTTATGTTCAGTTTTTTCAACACTAAAAGCACCGTCCTTTAATTGCTCCTCAATAGAAACCCTGAAGTCAGAGGCTGATCCAGAAATGTAGTCCTGTGCTGCGAACATATAGCCTGTGTTAGACACAACCTCTCTTACTGTTGGGATGAGGGTGTTTTGTGCAAGGTTTTGTAAGCTACGGAACTCGATAGCCAGCTCGATGAAAGACTCCTTGTCTGCAGGTAACTGAAAACGAGTTGATAACTTTGTTGTAGCCGTAACCTGGTCGATAAACCGGATGGGAATTGGCTCCATCTTGCCCTCGATGTCCTTGGTGTCTTCTCCATCATTGATAACCTTAACATCGATGAATTTTTGCCAGGGTGTTATCTGAGCAAAACCTCTGAACTTGATGCCTTCCGTCATTATGGCACTCTTTTTACCACTTGGGTAAACCAGAAAGTATTGATACCCAGGTTCTGCCCAAAAGAATAAGTATGGCAATGTGATAAAAACTAAGCCAGAGCCTACTACAATCAGGGAAACCCTTCGTGTAAACATGAGTAACCATGGTGGAGACTGAGACTTTATTTTTTCAAGTTGCCCCTCATTGTTCTCTTTAAACTGATCGCTTTCATTGAGTGTTGGGCGTAGAATTAAAGTTGTGAGTCCGATAATTAATAAAATGATTCCAAAAATTGTCATTGTAATGGGTTTTAAGATTAAACATAGTTTTCCTGTTCAGCCCGTATGGCTGATATAAATGATTGAAATGAATTTGATGGCTGATAGACTAACCAGAGAGTTAATTTTCCATTGACTTTAGCTGCCAGACTTACTTGTATACATGGCAGTTTCCGATTACCTGGATTGCTTTATTACTGGATTTCTATCAATACTCCCTGAGCAGGAAATCCCTGATATTTGTAAGGGAGTTTAAAATTGATTGCCTGAAAAGACTCTGAAAATACTCGAAGGTGGTTCGGCAAGAATCTCCCAATAATCTCTACTCAGGCTGGCGCCTGATACTTTGAATTTAGAAGTTGTGATTAAGTGGGTCATTTTAGTTGGATTTTTGCCGTTGTTTATCCTTCGACATAGCTATGTATACGAATTATATTCTGAATATGTTTCAATTTCGAAATAATATTTTATTTCAATATATATACGAAATATTATTTTGAATTTACTGATTGTAGTAAACACTGGTAATCAGTCAGATATGTAGGGTTTAATTTGCAAAAACCGGAGCAGAAATACTTGATAATTATTAGTGATTAGTCGGTGCTAATATTATTTTTGCGCATGGCAGAACAGATACTGATTCTCGACTTTGGTTCCCAGTACACGCAACTAATTGCAAGGAGAGTTCGAGAGCTTAACGTTTATTGTGAAATACACCCTTTCAACAATATTCCAGAGATTACAGACGACATTAAAGGGGTTATACTTTCTGGAAGCCCATGTTCTGTAAGAGAAGAGGAAGCTCCAGATTTAGATATTGATCAGTTTAGAGGGAAAGTCCCAGTTCTGGGAGTTTGCTATGGCGCTCAGCTAATGGCTCAAAAGTATGGGGGTAATGTGATGCCTTCTTCTATTAGAGAATATGGCAGAGCAAGATTGAACAGGGTGGATAACAACCATGAATTATTAAGGGAAATTACACTCGACTCTCAGGTGTGGATGTCACATGCAGATACCATCTCGGAACTTCCTGAAGGGTTTGATATCATTGCCAGTACTTCGAGCGTGGAAAAAGCAGCATATAAAGTACAAGGTGAGCAGACTTATGGTATACAGTTTCACCCGGAAGTTACTCACTCAGAAGAGGGCAAGGTGCTTCTTAGAAACTTTGTAGTTCATATTTGTAACTGTTCACAGGATTGGACCCCTGATATGTTTGCAGAATCAACTATTGCCGAGCTTAAAGAGAAATTGGGCGATGATAAGGTAATTCTGGGTTTATCGGGAGGGGTTGATTCTTCTGTTGCTGCAATTTTGATTCATAAAGCTATAGGTAAAAACCTGCATTGCATTTTTGTTGATAATGGTCTTTTAAGGAAAAACGAATTTGAATCTGTTCTTGAGTCATATCAGGGAATGGGCTTAAATGTAAAAGGTGTTGATGCAAAAGATCAGTTCTATAATGCTTTGAAAGGACTTACTGACCCTGAAGCCAAAAGAAAGGCAATTGGTAGGGTTTTTATTGAGGTCTTTGATCAGGAAGCTCAAAAAGTAGAGGATGCTAAATGGCTTGGACAAGGTACAATTTATCCAGATGTAATCGAATCTGTTTCAGTCAAGGGCCCTTCGGCCACAATAAAATCACATCACAACGTTGGTGGATTACCTGAGAAAATGAACCTGAAGGTTGTTGAACCTCTAAACACTTTGTTTAAGGATGAAGTGAGAAATGTTGGTAGAAGTTTAAATATAGATCAAAATATTCTTGGCCGCCACCCTTTTCCTGGACCAGGACTAGGTATAAGGATTTTGGGTGATGTTACAGCTGAAAAAGTAGCTATCCTCCAGGAAGTTGATTATATTTTTATTCAAGGTTTGAAAGACAGAGGTTTGTATGACGATGTCTGGCAGGCGGGTTCTATGTTGCTGCCAATTCAGTCGGTTGGAGTAATGGGTGATGAAAGAACATATGAACGCGTAGTTGCCTTAAGAGCGGTGACAAGTGTTGATGGAATGACAGCGGATTGGTGTCACTTACCATATGATTTTTTGCAAGACGTTTCTAACGATATTATAAATAAAGTAAAAGGAGTTAATAGAGTCGTATATGATATAAGCTCTAAGCCTCCAGCCACCATCGAATGGGAATAGCACGAAAATACTTCTTAGTAGTTACACTGTTTGTAGTTTGTCTTTTTCAGGCATTTTCACAAGATGTGAGGGCGTTGTTTGATGAGGGCAAGACACTCTTTGATAATAAGCAATATGCATTGGCTATGGCCAAATTCGCTCCACTGACATCACTGGATAAATCCAATGATCTGGTGAAATATGCGTCTTACTATTATGCCATTGCCGCACATGAATCGGGAGATAATGTCACGTCTAAGAATATGTTCTTACAGGTGCTCAATAAGTACCCTGACTGGAATGTTAAAGAAGATGTACATTATTGGCTGGGCTTTTTGGCTACAGAAAGGGGTGATGTCAATAGCACCTTTAAGTATTTGAACTTAGTTAATCAAGAGCGTTATGCTCAGAATATTCCTGAGTTAAAGTCAAAAGCTATTAGTAGTATCTCGGATATCGAAGAGTTGAAATCACTTTTGCTCGCATATCCTAATGAAGAGCTCTTAGCATCTAGATTGGCAAATGAAATGTTGTCCCTCGATGTTAGTGAACAAGATATTGATTTACTTGATGAGCTTCAGTCCAAGTATGACTTGAAGTTTGATTTGAGCCTGGAAGGTATTAAGTCATCTCCCAAGAAAGCGGTTTACAATGTTGGTTTGTTCTTGCCTTATTCATTCAGGACCGATTCAGCTAGACTCGTTAGGTCAATGTCTAATTGGACCACCAGGATGTATCAAGGAGTACAGATTGGACTGGAAAAATTAGCGGATGAAGGTGTGAACATAAACGTGGTAACCGTTGATACCCGCGATGGCGAATTCAGGTTGCAGGATATGATTAACAGTGGAGAGTTAGAAGAATTGGATTTAATTGTTGGCCCTGTAACTCAATCTGCCGTTCAGACTATGTCTGCTTTTTCTAAAGAAAAGAAAGTAAACATCATAAACCCTTTATCCTCAAATGGAGATATCATAAAAGATAATCCATTTGCTTTTTTATATTATCCAAGCAATGAGTCTTTGGCTATTCGTGCAGCAGAATACGCAAAGGCTAACTTCACCAAGAACAAAAACGCAGCGGTATTTTATAGTGGTTTTGCTGATTATTCACGAGCTGAGCTTTACAAGCAAATTATTGAAAAAGACTCCTTTAATGTTTCCATCTTTCAAGAGGTAAGGCCAAACGAATCAGTTAAAATTCATCAATTGTTTACTGATGAAGAGGAGGTTGATAAGGATTCTACCGTTGTCGCTGAGATGATTGCCGAAATGGATTCGCTTCGAGAAGCTGGTGTAGATGATTGGGAGATTTATAGTGAACGCGATTTTGTTTATGATACCTTAAAAGTATTGCCGGATAGCATAGGACATATCTTTATTGCCTCGGATTATTCTTCATTGGCATCCAGTGCCTTGAGTGCTATTGAAGGGCGTCCGGATACAGTTGAGTATTTATCATCATCAAGATTTTTAACAACAGAGAGCTCGGTTTCTTTTGATCAATTGGAGCGTTTGAATGCGACATTTATAGGGTCAAACTTGATTGATTATACTTCTGAGGATGTAAAAGAATTCAGGGAGCAATATGTTTCAAAATACCTTACTAATCCAGTAAGAGAAGATCGATTGGGTGACGCTTATATCGGATATGACATTATTGTGACTTTTGGACGCCTTCTTAGTCAATACGGTAAGTACTTTCAGGTTGGACTGAAAAGGAAAGATTCAATTGAGGGAGCTTTAACAGATCAATTCAATTATAAACTCTCTAATGACAACCGTTTTATCCCTTTTCTTAGGGTAAAGGATGCCATAGTAGTAACCCGAGAAAATCATTAATCATGAAACAGTCAAAAAGTCAGCATCTTTTTCAAGAGGCTCAGCAATATATTCCTGGCGGGGTTAATTCACCTGTGAGAGCATTTAAAGCAGTTGGTGGTAACCCATTATTTATTAAATCTGCCAATGGTGCATTTATGACCGATGAGGATGACAATGAATATATTGAATTAATCAATTCCTGGGGGCCAATGATCCTTGGGCACGGAAACCCAGGTATTGAAGAAGCTGTAGAAAAAGCAATTAAGGCTTCACTGTCGTTTGGTGCACCTACCTCAGCCGAAGTAGATATGGCCAAGTTGATTTGTGAAATGGTTCCGAGTATCGAAAAGGTCAGAATGGTTAATTCAGGTACTGAAGCCACTATGTCTGCTATTCGGTTGGCTAGAGGGTTTACCGGAAGAGATAAGATTATAAAGTTTGAAGGTTGTTACCATGGACATGGAGACTCTTTCTTAATTGCCGCGGGAAGTGGAGCAATAACCCTTGGAGAACCAGATAGTCCGGGAGTAACTCGGGGCGTAGCAAAAGATACGCTGACAGTTGCATTCAATAACCTTAATAAGGTTGATGAGGTTGTTAAGGCCAATAAAGGTGAAGTTGCTGCTATCATATTGGAGCCTGTTGCTGGGAATATGGGATGTGTTTTGCCAAATGATGGATTCTTATCTGGTTTAAGAAGTATTTGTGATAGAGATGGTATTGTCTTGATTTTTGATGAGGTCATGACCGGCTTCCGATTGTCAGAAGCAGGTGCTCAAGGTGTTTTTGGTGTATCCCCTGATATATCTACAATGGGTAAAATCATTGGCGGAGGAATGCCAGTAGGAGCTTACGGTGGTAAGAAAGAGATTATGGACTATGTTTCTCCTCAAGGTCCAGTTTATCAGGCAGGAACACTTTCGGGTAACCCTGTGGCTATGTCTGCTGGTTTTTCAATGCTCAATCAGATTAGAGAAGACAAAGAGCTTTATACCAACCTTGAGTCAATTACCGAAAGAATTGCCAACGGCTTTCAGGAAAATCTTAACGAATTGGGACTTGGCTATTCAATGAATAGGATAGGTTCTATGATAAGTCTATTTTTTAATGACGAAAAAGTGGTTGATTTTGATACTGCAAAAAAATCTAATGTCGAAATGTTTGGCAAGTACTTCAGAGCAATGCTTAATAATGGCGTATATCTTGCACCATCTCAGTACGAGACATTATTTATATCCAGGGCCATTACTACAGATATAGCAGATAGAATAATTGAAGCCAACAGAAAGTCGCTGAAAGCTATCCATTAGTAGTACCAGAAGCTGATTGATACTTCAATAATAAAGAAGAACAACAGAAAAAAGGAATAGGTAAACCCTACAATATTGAATTTAATTAGGGTCTTAAACCAGCCTTGCTTATAAACTTTGAGGAAAGAAGCGTATACATAAGTACTTACTCCTATAAAGAATACACCTGAAAGTATGCCTCTCCATGCCTCTATATTCATATTTGGAAAGTTGCCCGGTGTAATTATTTTGAAAATAATCAGTAGAGCCAGCGCATACATGAAATATGCAAATGAGTGCACATGAAGTGCGTGCACAACGTGTTTGATATAAAGGTGTTTACGTCTTACATAGATGAATTTAAGAACCCCTGCAAAAAGAGGAATCAGTATAAACATCATTAAAGGCAAGTTTCCAAGCACAAAGGCTTTAAAACCCTGATCGTTCTCAAATATTTTCCTTACTTGTTTCGCTACATGGGCATCCTGGCTTTCGTCAAGAAAACCGCCTCCAATATTAAAGTTGTTTCCGCCTCCACTCAATGAGTCCATGAAAGCCTTATCTGAGATTCTTCTGTCTCTGGCCAATCGGTGATACCTGTCTACAGTGTTCTCTTTAGAGGATTGCGGCAGGTTTACGTTCCTTACACGAAGGTCGGTGTCTTTTAAGAAATTTTCACCGAATTCTTCCCCCACTTTAGCATAGAAGTCATTAAAGTCTAAAAAATCATCATACCTATTGACCAGCGAATCCGGTACAAATGAGAGTTTCACACTATCTGACAGAGATTTCCACCTATCTTTCTTTACTAAGTCTTCCAAATCTACAGTGCCACTGAACCTACTGCTTTCTCCCTCGAAGGATCTTAAATCAAAACTGGATAACAAGAAACTTATGGTGAAGAAATAAATAAGGCTCATTACAAAATATAGCCTTATTGGGTGTATAAAGTGCTTGATTTTACCCTCTTGAAACCTGTTGGTTAAATTGCCCGGTTTGGTTAGAAATGGGAGAGCACTGTGAGCCATTTTAGAGTCTATACCCAGATAGTTGTCGATAAACTCTTTGATCAATGTAGTGAAAGTAACATTGTTATCTGAGTTCGATTGTCCACATCTAGGACAGAAGTTGTATGATTCATCTAAGGGCGAATCGCAATTATGACAAACTGTACTTCTTCGTTTTTTTTGTATCATTTTAGGAAAAGACTCCAAAGCCAAATATAGCGGTTGAAATTAAAGCGGAAAAGGGAGGCAATAAAAAAAGCCAAGACTTAAAAAGTCCGGCTTTTTGATATGAAGTGTTTAGGTGTAAGGGTCTTTTTATATCATGTCCAGCAATAATTCAGTTTGTCCGGACTGTTTATATTCCTTAAGTTTTTCTGAACGAGTCAGTTCTCTTCTAATTTCATCAAGCAATTTTTTATTGCCAGTGATGTAGCTCATGCTCGGAATAAAATTGTCATTAATTGTGACTATGTTCTTCTCTATATCCACAATGGATCCAGTCCAGCCTTCTTGGGAAATACCATACTTTTTACAAACTAATTGACCGATGTCTTTCTTAATAGAGGAATTTCCACCTCTGATTTCCATCCTGCCGAAAAAGAATTGGTCTTTGTAAAAGTGCATTTGAAGAACACATTTAACTTCTTTGATCAAAAGACGGTAGTAGATTGTCTTTTGATTTTTGGAGACCAATTTTCGTTTATCAGTATAGTTAGGTTTGCCAAGTTTTTGGACGGTACTTTTTACAGACTGTCCAAAAGTTAATCCATAGAATTGAATCTTCTTCTCGGTGCTTAAAGCATCTAAGTGAGTTTTATTAAGAATTGAGATGAATGTATTGTGTGATGAGAGGGCGTTCTTCCCTTCGTAAAAATCTGTACGACTTTGTCGGTACAGTCTCCTTTTTTTAGATCTAAAAGGCCAAGGGAATTCTGTTTTATTCAGAGTCCACATCGTTAATTATTCAAGTGTTTAGGTAAAGCGAAAGCCCCGAAGGACATTACTAATATAAGAAAAGAACCTGAGAAAAATCAAATTCATAGCTATTATAAAAGCTTGAATACAGCATTTATTCAAGTGTTTTCGAGATGATTTCAGTCAAAGATGTATGTAAAATGCAAAAAAAAGTATTTATAAAGTTTGTGAAAAACTATTGCTTTAGGTCTTTAAACGATACGATTTAGAACCAGCTTATCAAAAGGTGATTACTTTTTTGTTTTTACTTTGTTCCATGGTTTAACTTGCCAGAAAATGTTTCCGGTGGTGAGATGATTTCCCTCTAAATCATGTGATTTAACCTCACAATTAATCACTACAGCTTCTTGTTCTTCGAGTGGCTTGGTCACATTTGAAGTCAACCACTCATTAGTTAACTCAAAAGTCACTATGGTGTCCAGCTTTGCCTGGTAATGGTATTGCATTTCCATTTTCTGCATTATGATCCGGTAACTCTTGGCGTCTAACTTATTTAAGAGTACTAACCCTGTTGAGTATTCCGATGCTGTGGCTAGTGCACAAGCATGTATGCCTTTAATATGATTAAAGTTGATACGCTTGTAAGGGATTTTAACTTTAACGAAATCATCTCCCAATTCAATTATCTTAAAACCGTGAGGTTTATTGAAAGGAATCATCCTTGCAAGTCCAAAATTTAAAAGTGCTAAATGTTTTTTTGAAGTTTTAGCGCGCTCTATCAGCTGAGTTGGATTGAACATTAGATTTAGAATTTCAATTAATTTAGAGATTCTTATCGAATTATCAGCCAATGCTTAGTTTTTGGGAAAAGGATCAGTTTCTGAAGTACGATCACATTGTTATAGGAGCAGGAATCGTTGGGCTCTCCACGGCCATCAGTATTAAAGAGAAGAATGAGGAGGCACGTGTATTAGTATTGGAAAGAGGGATTTTTCCTACTGGAGCTAGTACAAAAAACGCAGGTTTTGCATGCTTTGGGAGCTTATCGGAGATTTTGGCTGATCGAAAAACAATGACTGATGATGAAGTTGTTAATCTGGTGAGGTTAAGATGGGAGGGACTGAAATTACTTCGAAAACGATTAGGTGATGCCAATATGGATTATCAAAACCATGGAGGTTATGAAATATTGCAAGAAGAAGAATTGCACTTACTCAATCACCTTGATGAGATAAACGAATTGCTATTTCCAGTGTTTAAAAAGCCTGTTTACTTTGACCATTCCAAAGAGATTGAAAATCTGGGGCTTGGGAAATTGGTTAGAGGTTTGGTTTTTAACCCATTTGAAGCTCAGATTCATACAGGTAAAATGATGAAATCACTGATTTCGCTAGCCAGAAGACTCGATATTGAAATACTGACGGGCGTAGAGGTTAGTGACATTAAAGAAGAGGCTGAAGAAGTTCTGGTGTTTACAAACAAACCTATTCAGTTTTTAGCTGGAAAAGTGGCTATTTGTACAAATGCTTTCAGCAAGAATCTTTTACCTGAACTTAAACTTGATCCTGGTAGAGGAGTAGTCTTGATTACCAAACCTATCGAAGATCTTAAGCTAAAGGGTACATTTCATTATGATGAGGGCTATTATTATTTCCGAAATTACCAGAACAGAATTTTGTTTGGTGGTGGACGCAATCTTGATTTAGAAGGGGAGAAGAGTACTGAGTTTCAAGTGAAAGATTTTATTGTGGAAAAGCTGGAGAGTGATTTAAAGCAGTTTATAATACCAGATCATTCCTTTGAAATAGATCATATTTGGGCTGGTATTATGGCATTTGGACCTAATAAACAACCTGTTGTTAAAAGCTATTCCGACAGAGTTGTGCTCGGCCTAAGGTTAGGAGGAATGGGGGTCGCTTTGGGAAGTAAGGTTGGGGAACAACTGGCACGGATGATGCTCTGCTAATACTAAATTTGCTTATATTTCGCTTCTATTCAATTCAGTAAACTTATATGTCCTATAAATACAAGAAGCCTACTCTGCTTCAAGCCTTTATTCCGATTCTTTTTCTGATTGTTGCTCTTTTCTATAATGTATTAGTATTTGGAGATGGCGCATTAGATGGATCAAATCAAATTATTCTTATTCTCTCTGGTGGAGTAGCTGCTTTAGTAGCTTTTCAATTGGGAATGAAATGGGAAGATATCGAGAAAGGAATTGTCAAGACGATCAGTTCAGCAATGGCTTCCATTATTATACTACTTCTGATTGGGTCTTTGGCGGGGACATGGCTTTTGTCCGGAGTTGTTCCTGCTATGATTTATTATGGGCTTCAGATACTAAATCCCACTATTTTCCTTTTTGCGGCCTGTATTGTTTGTTCTATTGTATCAATAGCTACTGGTAGTTCATGGACAACTGCGGCAACAGTTGGGATTGCATTAATGGGTATTGGAAAGGCACTTGGTATTCATGATGGGATGATTGCCGGAGCCGTACTTTCGGGAGCTTATTTCGGAGATAAAATGTCTCCACTTTCTGATACTACGAATCTGGCACCAGCAATGGCGGGAACAGATTTGTTCACGCATATAAGGTATATGGCCATTACAACAATTCCATCTATATCTATAGCACTTGTTTTGTTTCTGGTTTTAGGCTTTACCAATGGAGGATCAGGTGAGGTCACAGAAACAGGTGCAATCTTAACAGCTATTAAAGGGCAGTTTAATATCAATGGATGGTTGTTCTTAGTTCCTATAA
Source organism: uncultured Roseivirga sp. (assembly GCA_947493005.1). Classification (GTDB taxonomy): domain Bacteria; phylum Bacteroidota; class Bacteroidia; order Cytophagales; family Cyclobacteriaceae; genus Roseivirga. The sequence goes on along the minus strand of CANLOY010000002.1, from coordinate 637,812 downwards.
CAGTAGTGTTTCTTATTGTAAAGAAGGTGCCTGCTATTCCTGCAATACTTATTGGCGCACTTTTAGGAGGTGTATTCGCACTTATATTTCAACCCGAAGTCGTTAAAAGTGTTGCTAGTATAGAAGGCAACTCTTTTAAGATGATGTTTGTAGGAGTAATGAAATCCTTTTTTGGAGATGTAGCAATTGTAACTGGAAACGGCATTGTTGACGAACTTCTGCAGTCAGGAGGAATGTACGGAATGTTGAAAACGGTATGGCTTATAATATCAGCCATGATTTTTGGTGGCGTAATGGAGTCAAGTGGGTTGTTAAAAAGAATAGCAGAAGCTGTAATTTCTAAAGTAAAATCCACAGGCTCATTGGTAGCTGCAACAGCAGGAACTACTATATTTTTCAATGGTACTGCATCTGATCAGTATTTGGCAATTGTGGTACCTGGCCGTATGTATGCCGATATTTATCGAAAGAAAGGACTTGCTCCTGAGAACTTGAGTAGAACTTTGGAAGATTCTGGAACGGTTACCTCTGTTTTAGTGCCCTGGAATACATGTGGAGCGTATCATTCAGGAGTTCTAGGTGTGGCCACGGGAGCATATATACCATATGCATTTTTTAACCTCATTAGCCCTGTAATGACTATCGTCTTTGCTTATCTGAAAATCAAGATCAGAACTTTAAAGCCATCTGATACACAAAGTGAGACGGTATGATGTTTCCACTGTCAATTACCAAAGATGAAGTAATGGAACGCCCCCTTAAGAGCTACGAGGGGAAGGTGGTTATTGCATCAGATTTGATTAGTACAGAAAAAGCGTTGACCGAAATCAATGAGTCCAGAGTAGTGGGATTTGATACTGAAGCCAAACCAACTTTTAAAAAAGGGCAGATAAGAAATATCAGTCTGGTTCAGGTAGCTACAGAAAAAAAAGTCTATTTATTGCGAACACATCACATAGGAGTTTGCGATGCATTACACGACTTTCTTCAAACATCCGCAATTGAAAAAGTCGGTATTGGTCTGACTGATGATTTTAATCTTTTGAACAGACTCAGAAGGTTTAAACCTGATGGTTTCGTTGATTTAAACAGCACCTTTGAAGAGTTGGGGGCAGAAAATATAGGAGCAAGAAATCTGGCAGCCATGGTGTTGGATATTAGAATTTCCAAATCAGCTCAAACCTCTAACTGGGAAGTGGAATCATTAAGTCAAAAGCAGATAAACTATGCTGCCACAGATGCATGGATTTGTCTGGAAATTTATAGGAGGTTATTAAACTGGGGATATATTTGAGTTTTTCAGTTTGGTCTACTCATTGTCTACGGCTTGCGCATAGAATAAAGCCAGTGTCTATCTATTTTTACTTATCTATTTGATCTGAGGTATTCATATACCTTTCAGACCATATATCAATTGTAAATCTTACGCGTTTTATAAAGAAGAATTTCTGATTATGAAACGTTAGAAGTTTAGTTTAGTACTATGTGTTTTGGTGATGGGCTGATTCGTACGGGATTAGCCCTTACCGTTTATGCGCTGGGTTATAATGTACCACATCATCACAGATCAGAATCTTCTATTCTATTATTTTCTCCTTATTCTGTTTAGTAGACTACATTTCCGTTTATTTTTACCTGAAATCAAAGTAGTATGATTAAGAGAATTGTTTTTGCCCTGACACTATTAGTAGGTATAGCTAATTTTTCAACTTTTGCATATCAGATAGATCGGTTTACAGATCCATATTATGAAATGATTGATGCTGACTTCAATAAAGAAGAAGCATTCAAGACGGTTGCTTTTGTGGAGCAATATTGGAGATCAGTTGGAAATGATGGGTTTAATCAAAGTATCTATCATGTTGCCGAAAAGCTAAAAGCTTCAGGGTTTGTTCTGGAAAGTGAAGCTTCTGAGAGTGATCGATTGGTTTATCGAATAGAAAAAAGGCCACTTAGATATACTACATGGGAACCCGTTTCGGGTTCGCTTTCATTAAGTTCTGGAAAAGAGCTTTTGAATTTTACTTCTAACAGAAATATGATAGCCATGAACTCTTACTCTACAGATGGAGAGCAGGAATTTGAAGTAGTGTATATAGGAAAAGGCCGATCATTGAAATTAGATGAAAGTATAAAAGGAAAAATTGCCTTTGCCGAAAGACCAGTAGGCTCTCTCTACAGAACAGTTGTTGAAAAATATGGTGCCGTAGGGGTTATAGCATATAATTTACCAACTTATACTAAGCCAGAGGAGAATGTAAACTCGATTCAGTTTAGTGCCATTCCAAGAGATAGTGTCAATAAATCTTTTGGTTTGCTACTGTCTTATCAGGCCAAAGAAAAACTGAAGGAAGCTTTGGAGCAGGGTGATAACAAGGTGAAGTTGAAGCTTGAAACAAAGGTATATATGTCCGAAGAGTTAACTTTAGTAGCTGAACTAAGGGGAAGCAAATTACCTAAAGAACGTTTTGTTTTTAGTGCCCATGTTCAAGAACCCGGAGCTAATGATAATGCCAGTGGCGTTGGTGTATTGGCTGAAGTTGCCTCAACAAGTGCACGATTATTACAGCAAGGGAAGATTGATCCGGAAAGAACTATTACCTATTTGTTCGGTGACGAGATTACTTCTACCAGAAGGTTCATCAAAGAGAACCTTGAAAGAGCAAAAGATATTAAGTGGGGGATGAGTCTCGATATGGTGGGAGAAGATACAGATAAAACAGGTGGTTCTTTTCTAATAGAAAAAATGCCAGACCCGGGAGCAATTTGGATTCGAGGAGTAGAGAAACACACGGAATGGGGTGGAAGGCCACTCACTAAGACTCATTTGAAGCCACATTACTTTAACGATCTGACTATTGGCGTTTTCAAGAGTATTGGTGAAAAGAAGAATTGGAAGGTGAACTTCAACCCTTTTGAAGGAGGAAGTGATCATGTGCCATTTTTAGATGGTGATATCCCTGGAGTTCTGCTCTGGCACTTTACCGACCAGTTTTATCATACCGATCAGGATAGGTTGGATAAGGTATCAAAAGAAACATTACACAATGTTGGTACAGGTGCTTTGATGATTGCACTAATGTTAACAGAAAATAAGCCTTTATTAGCCAACATGGTATTGCTAGAAGCTTCAACAAGGGCAACACTCAGATTACAAGCTGAGCTAAGGCTGAGCAATGACGCTATTGCCGATGGCGGTGAAAGAGAAAAGGAGGTGGACATACTGAACACCTGGGCTGAATATTATAGAAATGTATTTGACACGGTAATGGATATCGAACCAAAAGGAGATGCTTTTGAAAAGAACCTTGAAGATACCAAGTATGCTTTAGATGGATTTATGGGGCTTTTAATGAGACAGTTGAATTCCAACTAATCTTACCATTTGCCCGCATAACTCAAGTCCTGATCGGAAATGTGCTCCAAGTAGGCTCTTTTTGTTCTATTGATTTGTCGAATGTGAATGTGGTCATGTGCTAACCAATTGGCTAAAAACTGACCTGCACTTAGTTGACCAAGCTCTGGGTGATTGAGGTAGTTATTCCAGTTAGGTGATTTCAGCGAGATAAGCCACTCAACAGATCTGGATCTTTCTTCAATCCATTGTTTTAGCTTTACTTCAAAACGCTGTTGCATATACTGATGAGATTGAACCCATCCAACGGGATCGATAGGTATAAACTCCTTTTGTTCTGGGTAAAGAGCGGTTTCAACTCGCGTTCTGAAGTCAAGTATTTCTTCATCAACAAGGTGACAAATTATCTCCAGAAGAGACCACTTGTCGGCCGATGGATTCCATATTTCCTGTTCTTCAGGAATGTTGGAAAGGAGTGCTTTGAATATACTTGTATTAGACTTCAGTTGTGATATTACAAATTCAGGTGATGGTTTCATACTAGGATTATAGTTTAAATAACTTAAGACTATTACTTCATTTTCCCAATAGCTTATTAATGTAAAGATTTCTTTTGTGTCTCAATGCATCCCTTAGCAAATCGGAATGTCTATAAGAAAAAGCTAAACATCAATCATGAAAAAATTCAGGACAACACTACTAACCCTTTCATTTCTTTTGTTAACCACACTAGCGTTTACTCAGGAAACAATTAATAAATCGTACAGCGGCATTAAAAATATTCGACTAACTACAGCTTCAGGTAATGGAACTATTAAAAGAAGTAATTCCAATGAAGTAAAAGTGAAATTAGTATACACTTATGACGATGATGTATATGAGCCAATATTTGAGCAAAGTGGTGACAGGTTAAGTATAAAAGAAGATTTTAAAAGAAGCCGATGGACAAGAGGATACTCAGAGTGGACTCTTGAAGTACCAAATGATGTTTTTATGGATTTCAAAACAGGTTCAGGAAACATTGAGGTTTTGGGTGTCAACATTGAACTGAAAACAAATACTGGTTCTGGGAACATAGAAATTGAAGATGTTACGGGAGACATTCGAGTAAATACAGGCTCAGGAAATATTACTCTTGATAAAGTAAACGGAGAAGTAAGAGGGAGCACGGGGTCTGGCTCTATTCGTTTGGGCAGCATTAAAGGTGATGCTAATCTGAGCACAGGAAGTGGTAATATAAGAGGAAAAGGAGCTGAAGGAGCATTTAGAATGAGTACAGGTAGTGGTAATATAGATATTGAAGATGCTGTCATCACAGGGGCCTCTAGATTTAGCACGGGTTCTGGGTCAGCAGAACTTTCTTTGGCAGGGGCATTAGATTTTGATGTATCACTTAGTACAGGATCTGGTAATGCCATTTTGGATTTTAATGGTCAGAATATTGCCGGGGAATTCTATATGCGTGCAAGTGATAAAAGTGATATCAGAGCCCCATTTAGTTTCGATGAGGAGTATGATGATGATCGAAATGGAAGTAGCAGGAGAGGCCGTAGAAGAGGTTACATAAAAGAAGCTAAGGTTGGTAATAAAGCAATCGAGATTAAAATATCCACAGGCTCTGGAAGAGCAGTGGTGAAAAAATAATCCGGAAAAAGGCTGATTTTTCTTGTAAGGTGTAACGAATCAAGAATTTTCCAGTCTAGGTTAATAAAGGTCAAAAACTCAAACTCAAATGCTAAAGAACTTCATCATGGTAACCCTGCGCAATTTGCGTAGGAATACACTCTATTCAATAATCAATATTTCAGGACTTTCAATTGGTATTGCCTGTAGTATTTTGATTCTACTCTGGGTTCAGGACGAAACCTCGTTCGACAAGTTTATTCCAAAAGCCAAAAAGCTACATCAGGTCTGGCTGAATGCAGAGTTCGATGGTGGTATTCAATCCTGGATATCTGTTCCCCTACCTACTTATGAGGAAATGAAAGTTGCTCATTCCAAGATTGTTAACTCGGTGGTAACAGGTTGGGGAGGAGATAGACTGATTGCCAACGGAGATGAGCGTATCATGAAGCGTGGCTATTTTGCCAGTGAAGAATTTCTGGATATGTTCGAGTACCCCATGCTTATAGGTGATAGAAGCACTGTGCTGGATGATCCTTCATCAATAGTGATTTCTGAAGAGTTGGCTCAGGCACTATTCAAGAACGAGGATCCTGTAGGTAAATTTCTCAAGGTAGATGATGAAAGCACTTTACAGGTGACAGGCATCTTTAAAAATATCCCTCAGAACTCTTCTTTTCAATTCGATTACTTAATCCCCTGGAAACACAGAGAGGCGACTCAGCAGTGGGTTAGGGATAATAAAACCAATTGGGGTAACTATTCCTTTCAGGTATTTGTGGAATTGACTGGAGAAGAAGATGAACTGGAGGTAGAAAAAGGAATAGAGAATATTCTGACAGAGAAAGGACAAGACGACATCAAGCGTTCGTTTTTCTTGCATCCAATGCCGAGGTGGAGGCTTCATAGCACATTTGAAAATGGCGTAGAATCAGGAGGGCAACATGAGTATGTTACGCTCTTCACGGCAATAGCGATGTTTATATTGATCATTGCTTGTATCAACTTTATGAATCTTGCTACTGCCAGATCTGAGAAACGAGCACGGGAAGTTGGAATTAGAAAGAGTCTTGGTTCTAAGCGCAGCCAGTTGATTATGCAATTCTATGGTGAATCAATAGTGATTTCCATTATATCTTATTGTCTGGCGGTTCTTATAGTAAGTTTATTATTGCCAGGCTACAACAACTTGGTTGATAAAAGATTGTTTTTAGATTTTCAGTCAAGCCAGTTTTGGTTGTTTTCACTACTGATCATTTTAGTTACAGGCGTGATATCGGGTAGCTACCCATCTTTATACCTGTCTTCATTCAACCCTGTAAAAACGCTTAAAGGGAAAGTTAATATTGGGAAAAACGCCAATCTACCAAGGAAGATTTTAGTGATATTTCAAGTTGGTGTTGCCGTTGTATTAATAGTGGGTACCATTGTTATAGTAAAGCAGATTGATTTGGCTAAGAGCCGAGACCTCGGGTACAATCAAGAGGGTTTAATTACTATTCCAGGTACTGAAGATATTGTTGATAACTACGATATTATTAAGCAAGAACTTATTAGGAGTGGTGCAATAGTTACTATGACAAGGTCCAATAGTAGCGTTACACAGATTAATTCTAATAACTTTTTGGGGTGGCCTGGTAAGCCAGAGTCTCAAAGGGTAATGTTTGTAACAATTGTTGGTTCATATGATTATGCAGAAACAGTGGGGGCAGAGATGCTTATGGGGAGAGATTTCTCAAAAGAGTTTGCAACAGACTCTTCTGCCATAATAATAAACAAAGCAGCTTTGGATATTATGCAACTTGAGAATCCAATTGGTACGCAACTGGATTTGTGGGGAGAAAAGAGAACCTTGGTGGGCGTAATCGATAATATTTTAATGGGCTCTCCATATGAACAGGTAAGGCCAATGTTTATGATTCTTCAGGATTGGGGATATGGCTCATTGACATTAAGGATGCCTAAAACTAACGATGTAAAGGCTTCTATTGACAAGATTCAGAGCGTATTTGAACAATACAACCCTGCATACCCCTTTGAATACAGGTTTGTTGATGTAGACTTCGAGAGAAAGTATACAACGATTAATCTGACAAGAAACCTGGCAACTATTTTTGCCTTTCTCACAGTATTTATTACTGGTCTTGGTTTATTTGGTTTGGCTTCTTATATGGCAGAGCAGAGAATTAAAGAAATTGGTATTCGAAAAGTATTGGGGGCATCAGTATCAAACCTGATAAGGTTAATCTCAATTGATTTTGCCAAGCTAGTGATGATTGGATTCGTGATTTTTTCACCACTGGCTTATTTCGGTCTTGATCAATACTTGAGTCGATATGCAGTCCGAACATCCATAGATTGGTGGGTTTTTGCAATTACAGGAGGTGTTGCACTATTATTCGCTCTGTTGGTGGTTGTGAACCAGGCAAGGAGAGCAGCCTTAGCAAATCCGGCTACTTCGTTAAGGAATGAATGATATTTAGTCAGTGGAATAACAATAACAAGGAGCTCCTTTAAAAATAAAGAGAGCTCCTCTTTTCATTCCGTTTTTCTCTGCCACTTTTTGAGAGCCAATATTATCTACGTGAATGATAGAGGAAACACTATCAGCCAGGTTATGCTCTTCAAAGTACATCTTCATTCGGATCGCCATTTCTGAAGCATATCCAGATTTCCATTTGCTTGGGATTACAGAATAACCTATTTCGAATTTGTTGTCGTTTGGCAGAATATCTCTGCACATAATACCGGCATTACCAATAAGTTGTCCTGTTGATTTTTCTATGGCGGCTAACAAACCAAGACCAGTACTCTTGTAACGTTGTAGTTGACGTTCTATCCAAATAATTGATTCTTCAATAGGGCTTTTAGCTTCATTGATACTTAAAAAATGTAAGTAAGGATTATCGATAAAAAAGTTTTCCCATTCTTTAATATCTGAAAGTGTAAGGTGTCTGAACAAAAGTCTCTCTGATTCTATTGGGAATTTGTACTGGTGAACCATAGAGTGAATTAGATTAACCCTATTAAGAATAAAACTATAAGTAGGGCAAACATAATAGATAAGCCTACAATGAGCACGGTTCTTTGATCCTTCATTAGCTTATCAGCTGTTAACTGATCTTTAGAAGGACTTTCAATACTCTGCTCTTCAAGAATGTCCTTGGCTTTTTGCACATCGTCTTCGCTTACCTGAAGCTTTACACCACCAATGGCATTCGATAAAAAATTATCTGTTTGGACTGTAAATTCGTCTTTTAGAAAGCTCACAATACCTTCTGCTTCTAATCGCGACCTTATAATATAAGCATCTTGTGGAAGCGGAAATATGGCTACAGTAACTAATTTCATTCATTTAGGTCTAGCTTTATATTATGACCTGTGTCATTGAGTAACGTTAGTTTGTTAGCCATGGTTTGCCATTTACTTATGATTACCTCAACCTCCATAACGCACCCTGAGTCATAGTCCTGACCATTGATTTTAAGATTAAGATCTTTAACCAGCTTCATTACGCTATTCATTTCGTCATAGGGGAACCTTAGTATTGCTTTTTTATTAATCTCCTTTTTAACTATTTCATTCACATCCAGGGCTTCTGACGCTGATGTTTTATAAGCATTAATAAGCCCGCTGACACCAAGCTTTGTACCGCCAAAGTACCTGATGACTACAACAAGTGTGTTAGTTAGGTTTCTGGATTTTATTTGCCCTAAAATCGGATCACCTGCAGAGTGATTTGGCTCCCCATCGTCATTGGCGCGTATCTCCTTTCCTTCATTGCCCAGGATGTAAGCATAACAATGATGTCTTGCATCGAAGTATTGCTTTCTAAGTGCTTCCAGCCTCAGCTTTACCTCGTCTAGTGTAGTACATGGAAAAGCAAAGGCTATGAATTTACTCCCTTTCTCTTTATAAAGTCCTTCAGAAGTATTTACTATAGTGAAATAGTGGTCTTGCATTACAATGCCTTAAAGATTTCCTGATGGCTTAATAGAACAATCACTATCACCGCAAGGCCTACACCAATTGCATTTATTCTGCTAAGCTTTTCTCTAAAGAAAAGTATTGCTGCTAGTGTAGATGCTATTATGATTCCAATGTTCATTGAGGGATACAAAATGGCCCCGTTGTTATCGAAAGCACTTAAAGCTTTGAGCTGAAAATAGATGGAGAAATAGTTTGGTATGCCAAGGTAAATTCCACCCAGAATGTCCTTTTTTCTGAATGTTACTCCTTTGACCAGAGTAAAGATTAGCCCAAAAACAAAAGCGAATCCAAATATGAATATTGGAAATACTGATTCTGTAGCCGCAGTGATGTAATGATGGTTTGTATAATTCAGGGAAGTGTCAATAATACCTCCAAGTATAAAAACTGAAAGAGGGAGTGCTATATATTTTAAAGTTAACGGCTGCTTGATTTTATTGGTGTTTGACTTTCTATTGCTTACCATAATAATTGCGACAAAAGCGAGAGCTATGCCAACATAATTCCAGATATCGAGTTCATTTGTACCTAGTTTTAGAAAAAACAAACTGAATACCACAGGTATTGCCAAACTCATTTTACTTGCTACAGTCGCAACAGAGACACCTCGCAGCTGTGTCGTCATAGCCATAAGGTAGAAAGTGCTGACAAAGATTAAGCCTAACACCATGGCAGCATAAAACCATGGAGCTGAAGAGTCAACCTCTTGTCCAACATGGGATATGCCAGTGTATATGATTCCCGTAACTACACAAACACCGTAATTAGTGATAATTGCAGGAAATGTTCTGATATCGAATTTGCTAAATGATCTGAATGCCATAAAAATGGCAACATTAGCAAGAATGGTCAGTAGGAGATAAAACATTGGCCGAATTTAATCAATGTCATTCAGTTCAGCCGTAGTTTTTCGTCAACTGTTTATTCGTTAGGGGAGGTTTGCTAGGTAAGGCCTAAAAAGAAATGCCTGACCAGTGAATACTTAACGTTCATTGGCCAGGCTTTCACCTAAACATTGTGTATGAGCGAGCTCAATTGTTCGTTCAATAACACACTCCATATCAGCGTCTCCAATATGAATTAAGAACTAAACTTGTTTGCCGGATATATGGCATCGTATGTGTAGTACAGTGTGAAGGTAAGTAAATTTCTCTAAAAATGTAACATTGCTTCGTTACATTTTTTAAAATATCCATATTTATATGGCGTATTTTTATTAAAAAATAAATGAAGTTACTGATTATCAATAAATTAGGTTATTTAAAATTATTCACAATTATTGCTTTTGGGTTCCATATTTGTAGTATATCGGGGATGTCAACTAGTTGAATCAACTCAGTGTGCCTAAGAACTTTAAGCCCCTTACCTTTCCAAATGATGATAAAAAACAAACTTTGCATACTGCAGTTTTCTGGTTCAATCTTTTCTCCTACAACAATATCTCCTGCTTTAAGTGTCGGATTTGTGGACAGACTTTTTAAGTCTTTAGGTAGCTGAAATGCTCTAAAAACTCCAGAACCTAGTATAGGTAAAGCTATGGATGGAAGCGCTTTTAAGAAGGCTTTATTATTGTAGTTTTTAGAGTAATTATTATGCTGTTTAGCTAAAATATACTTAATTTCGCGTACTTCTGGAGAAAAACCATTAAGTAAAGAATGATGAATTGTATCATCATTTTCTGTGAATTCCTCAACACTATTTAGATAAGTATTCCTATTCAAATTTGGAGTTTCCGATCTGTGGATTGGGTGCTTAGAATTTAATCCCAACAGATTGTCAGAAGACGTGTCAAGAATATTGACTAACGCGATTAGCTTATCTTGATCAGGAAAGCTCTTGTTTCTTTCATAGTTGGAAATTGTATTTCTCTTTAAATGAGTCTGACATAGCCGATTAATACCGTCTGCCAGCTCTTGTTGACTGAGATTGCGTCTTTCTCTTAACGCTTTAATTTTTTCTCCAAACGACATTTAAATGTATATATGTTCAATAAATTCGATATTGTCATGGATATTGACTATTGTAACGTGATCTAGGTACAAACTATGAAAAGTTTTGATGAAATAAAACGCCATAAAAAAGATGGTGATTACGAACTAGTGGGTCAGGCACTGAATCTAAGTAAGGACACAATCAGATCGATTGTAAATGGAAGGAGGAGTGACAATAATCATGTGCTACTGGCCTTTAATATTCTCTTTGAGTTGAGAAGCTCATTCCCGAGGCTGGTAAAGCACCATATCGAGATTGGGCAAACAGAAAGTGTTGATATACAAAAGTTTGAGTCTGTTTTGAATGAATAAACCATTTACCATAGAGTTAAATACAAAGGGAGATTCTCGTGGATTGCTTGCTTACATTGATGATAGCACTGACTTTCCTTTTAAGGTCGAACGTGTTTATTGGTTGTGGGAGGTTCCGGAACAACAGGTTAGAGGTGGGCATGCACACAAGACTTCTCAACAGGTCATTATTTGTACAAATGGAGAAATAAGAGTTTCATTGGAATCCTTAGACGGGGTTTTTAAGGAATATATTCTTGACACTCCAGGTGTAGGGCTTTATATACCACCACTTTGGTGGGGTCGCATGATTTTCTCTGGAGGTGCAACAATGATAGGGCTTGCATCTGACCCATATGATGAGGCTGATTATATCAGAAGTAGGGAGGACTTCATATGAAGTTCAAACTGTTAGATCACCTACCGGTAAACTGTCAAATATGCTATCAGCCATATTTGTACAATGAATCTAAGTTTCTTGAGACTAATAATGATTTAACACATTATCATTTCTATTGGACTGATGAAGAAATCAATAAAGCCTATGCACATGTTGTTTTTTCAATTCATGATGAAATAGGCTACAGCAATTACAAATTACCTTTTGGTGGTATTGAAACTTCGGCTGATTTAAATGAGGAAGAGGTTATTCTCTTTTTAACCGCTGTTGAACTTGAACTTGTTAAGCTAGGAGTTCAAAAAATCAGAATACATCAGGCACCGGAGGCCTACCAAGAACAAGTCATAGTTTCTTCTGCACTGGATGCTCTTGGATACAAGGTGATTCAGAATCGTGTTTTTCATGCAATATCAGTTGATGAGAGAGATTTATTCTCAAGAATGCACAGGATGGAGCAACGCAAAATCAATAAGTGTATTCAAAACGGAGCTGAGTTTAAACAAATCAAGAGGGGCAAGAAGAAAACTTTTCAATGGATAGAGAGGCATAGGACATTGGACTATAAACCTCCTTCTATGAATTGGGTAGATTTGGAGAATACCAGTGAACGAAACCCAAAAGCCTATCTTGTTTTTGGAGTTTATATGGATGGGTGGCTTTTGGCCGCAACAGTTGCTGTTAAGGTTAGCGATAATATACTTTACCATTTTATGCCAGCAAGCTGTACAGATTTTCAGCACTACAGAAAGTTTAGTCCTATGGTTATGCTGGTTAATGAGATGTACAAGTGGTGTGCTGAAAATGGTATCAAAGTGTTGGACCTTGGAACTTCTTATGTGGATATGAAATTGAAAGATTCATTGGTGAATTTTAAAGAAAATATAGGAGGAAAATCAAATGAGGCATTGAGTTGGATGAAAGTCCTATCTTAGTGTCAAACCTGCTGAGATTGAAGTCCGAATTTTTTAAAAATTCTTCCTGGTCTTTTACTGCCGTAGTGTTCAGGACACTTGGCGGACTTACAATTAATAAGCTTTTTGCTATTACCTTAGGAACACCAGGTATTACACTACTTTCTCACTTTCAGAATCTTACATCACTTTTTACACAATTGCCCAACGAAGGGGTCCATAGAAGTGTGATGAAATATTGGTCAGACCCGGAAGAAAATGAACAAAATCGCCTAAGGCTTTTCAAGACTGGATTTTGGGTTACTTCAATGATATTCATTGTAACGTTAGGAGTGCTGTATTTTTGGCATCATCAGTACTTTTTCGATCGCTTTATAGATCAATATACTCCAAGACAGTTTCTACTAATTTTTATTCCGGCAATTTTTCTAATGCTTATGTCAGGGTATCTAAATGCGGTGGTCTTGGCTTTAAGAGAGGTGAAAGCCTATGCTATCATAAATGTTTCAACCTCCATTATTTTGGTAAGTACCGTATATCTGGGGGTTACCTTCGGAACAATGGATCAGGCATTATTGAGCTTTGCCATTGGCTATGGAGCTATGTTCTTTTGTGTATTGGGATACCTGATATACAGGAGACGAGAGGTGAAGTTAGGAATGGGGAAGCCAGACCTTGAGTCATTTAAGAAAATCTGGAAGTTTGTAGCAATGGCTGTGAGTGCAATAGTTTTTGGGAAGTTGCTCGACTTTGGTGTTAGAGATTATGCTATTGACTTGTATGGTTTAGATAAAACCGGGTTGTGGCAATCTGTTGCCAAAATGTCCTCAAGCTATTTACTCGTTTTTGCAGGAACAGTTGGTGTTGTGTATTACCCCAAAATGGCTTCTCTAATCTATGATCATCAAAAGCTGAGAAACTATGTACTTAAGGTTATGGGATTTGCCGCGTTTGTTACGCTGATTTGCCTTGGTATTTATTATTTAAATAAAGAATTCTTTTTGAGAGTGTTTTTTGCAGAAGGATTTGAAAAGGCTGCATATCTGGTACGTTTTCAGATAGTTGGTGATTTCTTTGCTATAATATCTTATTTGTTGGCGTATCTGCTCAGTGCAAGAGTAGAGACAATGAAATACATTAGTGCGCAATTTTTTTCAGCGGTGATATACTTAAGCTTTATTTCCGTATTAATGAATCGATATGATCTGGAAGGCTTAACAATCGCCTATATGTGGAGACACATTGGTTTTTTCCTTATACTGGTGATATTCAATCGAAAGCTCCTTTTTAGATGAGACCCTTAGTAAGTGTTATTTGTATTTCCTTTAATCATGCATCTTTTATTGAGGAAGCTCTTAAGTCCGTATTCAATCAGACTTATGATAATGTAGAGGTAATCGTATTGGATGATGGTAGTTCTGATGATAGTCAAAGGAAGATAAAGGATGTATTAACAGGCAAAGAAATTGAGTTCATTGCTCATAGTGAAAACATTGGCTATACCAAAACCTTTAATGAAGGCTTATCTAAAGCAAAGGGGGAGTTTGTTGTTGACTTTGCATTGGATGATGTGATGAAGCCGAATTTTATTAAAGCTGGCATCGATAGATTTACTAATGCAAACATGGTAACAGGGATAGTATATTCTAATGCCGATTATATAGATGATAAATCCAAGGTAATTGGTAACCATAATGAAATGCTCTTTGCAAAGAAAATGATCGACCGGCCATATCAAGGAGATATTTTTCAGATGATATTACAGCGGTATTTCATATGTACGCCAACCATGATCATTCGTAAATCAGTTTTAGATCGCCTTGAGGGATATGATGAAAGTCTGGCCTATGAAGACTTTGATTTTTGGGTCAGATCATCTCGTTATTGGCATTATGCATATTTGGATGAAGTCAATATGCAGAAGCGCAAGCTCAAAACCAGCATGTCTGCCAATAGGTATAGTCATTGGCAAAACGATCAATTAACCTCTGTACTAAAGGTATGTACCAAGGCTTTTCATCTTTGTAAGAGTAAACAAGAAATCAAGGCATTAAGTAAGCGGTTGAATTATGAGTATCGGCAATGCCTTCGAAATAATCTCAATGATTTAGCTGAGGACTATATTGAACTCTTAAAACAACTGGGAAGTAAAAGAGATAGTGCTTCACTAGCTGTTCGATACATTAGCAAGAATTTTAAAAGGTAAGGAGTATTATGGCTTGCCTATAGCGTTAATTGAGATTCTACTATTTTTCAAGCATTCCTTTCTCTAAGCAATCATCAACCATGTTTTTGGCATAGTCCCAAACAGCTTGCGAACCTTCTTTGATACGTTCTTTTTTCTCTATAACGGTATCGTAAGGTACATTAAACTCTTTCCAGGTACCACCACCATTTGAGGCATTCTGTAGCATTGGTTCAAAGCGATCCATTGCCTTAGCATACTTTGCTTCGTCTGTTTCTCCGGCCTCAAACTCCTCCCATATGGCAATTAATTCCTCAGCTTGATCCTTTGGAAGAATACCAAATATTCGCTTGGCCGCTAACAATTCTTCTTCTGTATTACTATGATTCTTTTTTGTATCAAACAGAAAAGTATCTCCGGCATCGATTTCCACAATATCATGGATTAGCAACATTTTTACCACTTTCAACATATCTACATTAGTATTTGAATGTGGAGACAAGACAAGGGCCATCATACAAAGGTGCCAGCTATGTTCAGCGTCATTTTCATGTCTATCGCTATTGAATAAGCGAGTTTTACGTTGAATATATTTTAGCTTGTCAATTTCTTTGATGAAGTTAATTTGCTTTTCTAGCTCTGGAGAAATCATGCTTACAAAGCTAAACGATTCTTGTGTTCGATCAATGATTGTTGCTAACAACAATTTTTGTTTTGAAGTGCATATTTAGAAACTCAAATACCTCTGCAAAGTGGTCTAGTGGAGCTGAATGACCTCCTTCTATGGCAATGTGCTTATAGTAGTGTTTAAAGCCCTTTTCACTTAATCTTTTAACGATTTGTTCCGACATATAGGCCGAAGGCCATAACTCGTCATTTGTGCCTGAAAGCAATAGTACGGGGCCATTGATGCTTTCAACAGGTATTAACGCTTCATGAACAGCTTCCTCGTTCTCAAGCATTATGCTGAATGCCCTATGTAAATCGCCCTTTAATGCAGCGGGTATAACTTTAAATGGAGCCGGTGCATATGTGATTTCTTCTCCATTCAGAGACCATGAGGATGTGTTGGCGGTAAGGGTAACTGCCGGAAAACTGACGTGGCTTGGTACAATACCGACAACAGCGTCAATATCATTATAAATACTTGCTAGGTTTAATACCAGTTCGGCACCTTTAGACCCACCGATGAGTCCCACTTTGGTGTGGTCAATTTTAGGGTGTTGGGCAATACTGACTATTGAATCATGGATAGCATTTAAAGAAATTCTATCTAGGTATTCAGGAACGTTGTCCATTCCAAAATAGCCTACAGCAAGAAAAGCGTATCCTTGTTCCAGAAACTTATCTCGTGTTGGTTTCCAATAGTCACTTGCCCATGCGTTTCCGCCTTCTCCACCACCAAACCCAACAATGAGTGGCTGATTTTCTCCTTCTCCCAGAAAAAGCTTGGCCTCAATCTTTCCATGATTTTCGGATAATGGAGGGGTATAGAATTTCAGAAATAAGAATAAGCCTAGAACTATAATTATTAGAGCAATACCGATTTTTTTGAGCATAGATTTTTGATTAATGATTGACCTTTAATAGAAAGTCAAAGTTGGGGTGTTCAAAAAATCTTTCCTTTGACCTGGATCAAAAAATTACTTTTCGTGCCTTAACCTGCTTAAGGTTTCCTGCGCAATGCCAATGTATGAAGCAACCATTCCTAAAGGAAGTCTATGGTATATATCTCCATAGGTATTTAAGAAGTGATCATACTTTTCTCTGGCAGTAGTGAATCTAATGGAAGTGAGTCTTTCCATTAGGTGAGCAAATGTACTTCCCATACTCAGTCTGGCGTATCGTTCCATTTCAGGGAAATTGTCAAATAGGAACATAAGATCCTTGACATGTAATGAAAGGGTTTCAGTGTCTTCTATCGCATCTACATAGTAGATGTCTTCCACCTGTTTCATAAAGCTTCGAGGCGAATTAACCCATTCTCCAGTGTTGCCGAAGAATTCTGTAATCTCCTGCCCACCTTTTAAAAAGTAAAGCCTGAGTATGCCCTCTTGAACGAAGAAACTTCTTGTACAAATTCTGTCAGCTGAATGAACAATTTGACCCTTTGCAAAGGAATGGGGCTCCATTCTTGAACTCAATTCTTTTTTTAAAGCATTTGAAAGCGGTACATAAGAAGAAAAGGATTCGAAGAACTTGTCCATACTATTAAACAAGTCCTTTCTTTTCCAACCTATAAAACTCCCTGAAAGAGATCATCCTTTGCTGAGTTTCGTCCCAAAGTTTATTGGACATTAAAGAAAGACTTTCCCTGAAACCAATAATTGTTGGGTATTGATTTAGCCACGGGTTTTCTTTAATACACTGTTGCAAGTTATAATTAGGTATAGCTGGGTTTAAGTGGTGGACATGGTGGATTCCAATGTTTCCAGTTAACCAATTAAAGAGTTTAGGGACTTTATAGTATGTGCTTCCTTTCAAGGCAGATGTCACATAATCCCAGTTCTTTTTCCATTGCTTATAACCGTGCTCATGTTGATGCTGAACATAGAAGAACCAAATGGCTATTATGGCAAACAATGTTAATATGGTTAAGTGTACTGTCAAGAATTTAGACCACCCCAATGTAAAGCCAAGCAAGGTAAATAAAGCCAAAAGCACAAGGTTACTTACAGTAACACTACCTTTTAACTTTTGAAATGCAGGTAGCTTAATCTTTGCCAGCCTGTTGTGAATATATATATAGTATATAGGCCCTAAAAGAAACATTACGATTGGTGACCTATAAATTCGATACCCAAACCGTTTGCCCTTGCTAAACTCCTTATATTCTGCTACTGTGTATGTAGTAACATCTCCAATATCTCTTAATTCAAGCTGACCATTTAGTTTGTGATGAACACCATGTGATTTTGCCCAGTAGCTAAAAGGTATAGCTGACATATAGCTGCAAATATGACCTATGATTTTCTGCGCCTTTCTGTTTTTTACGAATGATTGATGTCCGCAGTCATGTTGAATAATAAATATTCTTACAAGAAAAAAAGCATTGACTACACCAAGACCAAGGGTAATCCAATAACTAATATCTAAGGTAAGGTACATGGCGATCCATATACCAATGAAGGGCAGGAAGGAATTAATGATTTGAATGGTTGCCTTGGTTTTATGCTCTTCAGTATACTTTTTCAAGGCTTGTATCTGATCTTTTTCAAGTGTTATTTTAGCTATGGGCTTGCTATCCATTAGACCTTTAATTATGACTACAAAGCTATCCCTTTATAACGAATTATTGAGGCAAAAAGTCGGATTTTGACTTGATAATTGATGTGACTGACTTGACTTAAACAATCTTGCCTGATAAGGGCTCAGTTGCTTTAATCAATTTTGAATTTAAAAGTAAAAGGTCTGGTTAATTCAGGGTTTTTTAAAAAGATTCTCAATTCCAACCACTTAACAAATTAGTTTTTGTTTGGGAGGATTTGTTTTGCAGCCTGCTTGGCCCAATCAACAGTAGAAGGTTTTTTGAATGGATTTTGGAAGAAGTTATTTAGTTCCTGTAACAATTTTTTAGGATTTTCTTCTCTAATGAAATGGGTTGATCCGGGCCATATACTAAGGTTAGAGTTGGGGATACTTCTAAAAATCTTTATTGTATGATCAAGTAAAATGGCATCTCGATCTCCAGAAATAAGCAGTGTTGGAGCTTGAATATTATTAAGAATTTCAAAGTCCATGTTTGGGTATTCAGCCATAAGCTTGATTTGTTTTCGCAAAACAGGGTTTTCGATTTCTGCATATCTTTTCATCATATCAACTATGATTGGTTCCAAAGCAGTTTTGTCCTTTTTAATATTAGCACCACTTGCAACTAGCCTTTTAACTTTCTTAGGATATTTGACCCCCATAATTAATCCAATAATCCCCCCATCACTATGTCCGTAGATAAAAGCTGAATCTATACCTAAGTGGTCAAGGAGCGCATTGGCATCACTTGCCATAAGTTGATAGTTCAATTCATCAGAACAACCACTTTGCCCATGACACCTGTTGTCCACTGTGATTACTTTATACTTTTTTATTAACTGAGGCATGATGTTGGCGTTAGATCCACTAAAACCTCCATTTCCGTGCAGTAACAATAAAGGTTGTCCTTCTCCATAAATCTCGAAGTACAGTTCAATGCCGTTTGCCTTGAATTTACTTCCTGCATTGGGATTATTCCCGAAATTAACCTGACCTATGACGGGGCTTGTGACAAGCAATAATAATATTATGATTAGTTTGACCTTACTGTCCATATTGTATTCTTTTGATGGCAAGTAAGTCAAATAAGGGCTCAAATAATTGTAAAATCTGTACACCTTCAATATGATGTCAATCAGTTCTCAGTGGTTTTCACCTCAAGATATCCTATTAAAAAGCTTTGTTGAGAGTTACCATCTAGTAGAGTCAGAAGAAAGCATCGAAGGATACACCATACCCAATGGTCGGATAGATATTGTTATCGTCTTAAAGGGTGCAATCAGTCGGTTTAATGAAGAAGAGAGAACCTATGATGCTATTCCTAAAATGTCCTTTTTCCCCCTAACTAAGGTTGGGCGGATTAAATTCAAGGTAAGTGATGACTTGCACTTAATCAATATTAAATGCTTTCCACATGTATTGATTACGCCCATATTTAACAGTCTAAAACTTGATGTTTTAAGATCATTTGATGAGGTGTTTGGGATGGAAGCTTCTGAACGGCTTTGGAAAAGCCTAACTACCGATCGGTGCATAGAAAGCTATACTGCCAAACTAGATGATTTTTTTCTTCGCTTCTTGATTAGCCCTACTTCAAATACTTCCTTGGTGAAAAAAGTAATCAGCCACATAGAATCAATGAATGTAGATTTAAAATCAATTCATGACCTAGCCAAGACCATTGGAATAAACCCCAGGACTTTGGATAGGAATTTTCGGGCGTTTACGGGGTTGAGCATCAAATCATATCAGGATTTAGTCAGGTTTCAGAAAACAGCTAAAGAGATTAATCAAAATGGAGATTACAAACATGGGAACCTTATGGAGGCTTTAGGCAGTGGTTACTATGACCAATCTCATTTTGTGAAGGCATGTAAGCGGATATCCGGTATGTCACCTAAGGAACTGTTCACAACCTTTCCGACTGGGTTTACCGACTTTTTTGTAAAAAGTTAATTACCGTGCACACTGTACACAGCGTAAACTTTCTGGCCTGATCAAAATACGACCTGGTGGAATGGGTTGTTTGCATTTTAAACAAAGCCCAAAATCAGGACTGTCAATACTAGATAAGACATTCTTTAGACTATTTAGTTTCTGTTCTGCCTGTCTGAGTGCCGATTCAGTTACACTCTTATTGTTGATAGCATCCATTCTTGAAAGTCTACCGATTGCATCGTCTGGGGAGATTGGTTTGGAGGTTTCCTTATACTCAAGGATGATGTCCTGGGTTCTCTCAATTTCTTGATTCAGTTTATCCTTTAATTCAGCCTTATCCATTGAACTGAATTTAGGAATTATTTGACACTTAGGTTTTATTGAGAGTGTTGCATAAAAAAACCACTCTGATTAGAGTGGTTTAGCTTAGTTGTTTTGGTGATGGACGATTTATGCGTCAAAGAAATCACAAGGATTTTGTGGTTTAGAACTTCCCCACTCATCTACATAAACTGCTGGATTTGGAGCCCCATCAATAGTAGCTGACTTAAACTTTAAAATTGGGTTTCCAGTGGTTCCATCAATTGCACAAGTACATAGTTTAGCTACAACTGTAACATCGCCTGACAATTGAGTTGGGTCAATTACTACTTTTGAATATGCAGTAGTTTCTACATTGTTGTATTTGTAATTGGCCATAAGACCAAATGCCTTGACATTGTTTCCATCGTTATTCCATGTCCATGGATTTGTCGCAGGAGAGGGTTGATACCAGAATACTCCAGTAGAAGGATCTACCATGTTACCTACAATAAGATCAGTAACCCCAGCTAAATAAGATGAGCTTCCTTCAGCTTCGAATTTGATAGTAATACTTGATGCTGCCATAATTGTGTTTATTAATTATTTGTGTTGAGGCCTACTCTTGAGGATTTTCGGCTTACTCCGGCAAATGGTTTATCATATTTGCCATGCACAAGTACCAAACTTGTCTGTTGAAATATGTCACTTGATCTAGTGACTTATTGTTATAGATGAATTCAGCTATTTGACCAACTTGGATAAGGCATACCTTTGAATTGATGACCATGAAAAGTCAAAGATTGGATGAAGTAAATCAAATAAGAATACACAATTCTAAAAACTATGGAACCGAATTATGAATCTCAAGTTGTGATTCAACAGCTAAATGCACAAATTTCTAACAACAGAGAACTGGCAGACTTGTTAACCAAGTCATTAATTGCAGCAAACAATGCGGCCGAAAGCGGTCCAAACAAACTGAACTCCAGCCTCTATCAGGCCATAAATAATCTCTATTTCTCCTATGGGTGGCCAACAACAACAGATGGTTATTTAAAGTATTTAATGGCGTTTGCCGAGGTAGTTCCCAGTGAGAATACTGACCCATCAATTACGGCATGGAACAATAATGATCAACAGAACGGATACAGTCAGGAAATCTATGATCGTTTGTGCCACTTTTATTGGTTGATTAATCAACCAGTAGAATATAAAGGAAACACAATTGTAATGCAGAACTACAAAACCATGGACTTTAGTTTTGCTAAATGGTTGGTAGACTATGCCAATGCATGGGGCAGCTTCTTGAATACACCACAGTCTCTTACCCAAGAAACTCTGGATTCCTTTAAGAAGGATTTAATGTATAACCTTCAAGATTCTTCGGATTACATAGATGGCTGGAATTGTTTCAATGACTTTTTCTATCGTAAACTAAATCCTTTTCAAAGTGATAGGTCGCCTATGAGACCGATTGCTAACCCTCAAATGAACAAGGTAGTTAGCTCACCAGCGGACTGCACTTTTAAGGCTATTTATAAGATTGATAATAGCGGAAATGTAATTGATAACGATGATAACCATTGCCCGATAACCTTGAAGAATACACATACTCTGGGAACTGTAAAAGAATTACTGAATAGGAGTGAGTTAGCGGGTCAGTTTAATGGAGGAACTTTTGTTCACTATTTCTTGAGCCCTTTCGATTATCACCGTTTTCATGTTCCGGTGAATGGTAAGGTTTTGTCATCTGAGGCTGTTCAGGGAAATGTATTCCTCAATGTAGAGCTTTCCGGAGGGCAGTTTGATGCACCCGATGGAGCCGGTGATGGTTATGAATTTACCCAAGCCAGGGGAGTAATTATAATAGATACAAAAGAGAGTGATGCTGGAGATATTGGGAAGGTGGCAATCATTCCAATTGGAATGGCACAGGTATCTTCTGTTCATATGGAGTTAGAGGCAGGTCAGAATGTAAAAAAGGGAGATGAGTTTGGCTATTTTGCTTTTGGCGGCTCAGACATCATCATGCTATTTGAAGCCCCATCCAAGGCATTGACATTCGTAACCGAAATGGCTGGTGAACAAGGGGCAGTAAAACCATTCCATTTCAAATATGGAGAAGTTTCGGTAATTGTTGATGAAAACCAATAACCTAAAAAATGGGGGTGAGGCGGCAACATGGTGAGTTGCTGCCTCATTATTTTAAAGCCTTCGGTCTTCTTCAGATATAGGCAAATCATTGATGCTCGCATATCTTTTTTTCATCAGTCCATTCTCATCAAACTCCCAGTTCTCATTGCCGTAGGCTCTGAACCACTGCCCTTCTTTATTATGGTATTCATACTCGAACCGAACAGCTATTCTATTATCCTGGAAAGTCCAAAGCTCTTTTTTTAATTTATAATCAAGTTCATTGTCCCATTTGTTTTTAAGAAAGGAGACAACCTCATCACGACCATTGATGAATTCAGATCTGTTTCTCCATTCAGTATCCAAAGTGTATGCCTTTGATACCTTCACTGGGTCTTTACTATTCCAAGCATCTTCTGCGGCTTGTATTTTTTGCTTTGCGGTTTCTAGAGTAAATGGTGGAAGTGGATGTTTTTGCTCCATGATCTTCTGAATTTGTATAAACTTATTTGTGAAAGTGAACAAATTCCTGATGCGATATAGTTCATATTTCTGCTGAATTACATGAATCAACTGACGGTCAGGAGACCAAAACAATTACTCTTAGGTGTAGCAGAAAATATCTATATGGGAATATCGCTCACATTGCTGAGCTAGTTTTCTGCTTACTTTATGAACTTAGATTCATCAAAAGCTTTTGCATTGGAGACAACCATTCAAAATCCCTTTTCTGTAAGGACAAGCAGATGCGGACACCGAAAAGCATTTAGAGTAGGTAAACACACAACAATAAATACAATTATGGCATCTATAGGAATAACTGTAGAAAATGGTCTTTTCAATATTGCATTAGACCAATACGAATGGACAGGACTTACTGTAAACGGGAATGTAATCCCAGAGGAAAACAATCAATGGAAGTATGCACAATCAAGCAAAGGGTTAGTTCAGTTTACTGCTACCGCAAATCTGCTTACAGCTGTTAACCCTGGAGGCATGTATGCTTTGAAAGGAGAAAATGGTAAGGATTACGTATGTGTACTTTATTATACAAATGACCCTTTTACAATAAACGGAGTACTCTTTACTGGAGAAAACATTGCCGGAGCACAAACAAAACCAATTGGTTTTAATCAGGGTATGATGGCAGGGGAGTTCTCAGTAGTTGAAACTCTGGTGGCAAGCTAATATTTAGGTTGAGATAATAGTCTTGAAAGGTTGCAGTAGTTGCTGCAACCTTTTTTTGTTTAATTCATGAAGAAAGAGTGTAGTGTATAACGCTTGTTTGTATAGGGTAAATACCCCGATCTGGACAATAATGGTCTCATTTCAAAAGATGTTTTTTTACTTGCGAGGAATATGAATCCTAAGGTGTTTTTAATTATGAAAACACTTGTCAAATTGTTTCTAATACACAAATTTTAAAGAAATGTCACACACTACTAAGAAAGAAAGAGCCCTGGAAATGGTATCTTATTGGGCAACCTGTGAAAGTATGGGCTTAGCGAATCACTTTCATGGAATTACAGGTTTGGGAACCAAAGAACCAACGTCAATTATTTCGAGGGTGAAAAAGCTCTACTTGAATCCGAAAGATTTAAAAATTTTAATGGATGTCGGAGGTGATGAGGAAGAACCTTTGATGCTGTTTATGGCATTATCTGTCGGTACAAGTCAGGAGTTTCTCTCCTTTCAACCACTTCTACATCTTACAAAACAAGATGTTTACTTGAGTTTTTCTGAGGACGTTCCTGGACCACAAGACGGAGAAGCTGGTCAATATGCCAACGAAAAGAATTTTGGAGCTTCTCCGGTGCCATTGCCTTTTGTACAGTCTATTTCCAGAAATTGGCTTTTACTCGATCCCGCTTCTATTGATGATGTGTTTCTGGCTCGTATGGATAAACAACAATATGAAGCTCCGAGATTAGAAAGGCTTCGAGGGTTTTACATGAGTAAAAACCATAACTCAATTCTATTTAGAGCTATTAAAATGGCTGTAGAAGAAGGCCTTCTTCGTTATATAGCTTTCCATTTGGGAACAGATATGAACAAAGCAGATATGCGGGGTGAATTTACATTTTCTCCCGTTGTAGAATTAAAAGTGAATGATTTAAGAGCCATCGATTCGGTATTAACAGATTTTCAATTAAGTCAGCCATTGCAGTCTAAAGAATCTTTACCAGCCAAGGTTATAGAAGAGGATGGTTCTGGTTCTTTATACTTTGAGTATCTACACCCATGTCCTTCAACTTGTCCACCGGATCCGGATGATCCAAGTGAGATTTAATAAGTTTAGATTCTGTGACTAGTCAAAAGTTGTTAGAGTACTGGAACCTGCTTCCAATGGGGTTGATGGGGTTAGCTATACTGCTGGGTATTGTAAGGTTAAAAAAACTAGGCTTGGTTCAAAAATGGATTTTGCTTTTAGTTTTTGTTGCCTTGCTAAGCGAGATGATATCTAGAATTATTTGGAAAAACAGTGGGAACACATTTCCTGTGTTTCATATCTATGCTTTGATTGAGTATTCAATTTTGGCAATGGTTTTTGCAAAAGGCTTTCTTGATGATATGTGCGCCAGAACATTTAGATCAAGTATTGTGATAGTAGGTTTGTTTGGAATAGCTAATATCATATTCTGGCAGCCATTGACTACAGCCAATACTAATGTTACTACCGTAACAAGTGTGTTACTAATAATCTCATCAGTAGCGTTGTTTTTCAAAATCCTCAATGATATGAGGTATAAAAAAATCCAGAAGAGTGCCCTCTTCTGGGTAAATATTGGGGTGTTAACTTATTTTTCAAGTAGCTTTATCCTATTCAATTTTGCAGATTGGTTAATGCCGGTTTCTGTGGAGCATTCTATTGATGTGTGGATGCTCCATATATTTTTTAACGTTATTCATTATCTGACTTTTACCATCGCTTTATGGATGAAGCCCGAATAGAAGATGGAATAAATGCACTCAAGACTGGGATGATAGGCATGTTCATCCTTGCTCTTATTATTATTCTCTTTGTTGTAATATATCAACGCAAACTATTGAAACAAGAGCAGGTTCTGAAAGATGCCGAAGCAAAACATCAACAGGATTTGCTAAAGGCAACCATTGAAAGCCAGGAGCTTGAAAGAAAACGGATTGCTCATGATTTGCATGATGGTGTTGGTGTAATGCTTACCAGTACGAGACTGTTTTTCAGGCACCTTCAGGAAAACAAAGTGGACAATTCAGGTGCTACAGTTGAAAGGATTGACACCCTTCTAGGACAGACCATTGATGCTGTGAGGGAGATTTCATCCAATCTGAGACCTGTCGTTTTGGAGAGTCTTGGGCTTTCAGAAGCGCTATCTGATTTAGTAAATGTAGTTTCAGATACAGGAGAAATTAGCATCTATTTTGAATCGGAGTATGATTTGAATCGCCAGGAAAGCGAGGAAGTAATGATTTATCGTATTGTGCAAGAACTTTTGACCAATACATTGAGACATGCCGAAGCTTCTAATGTTCAATTGAGTATGAAGTCAGTTGAGGAGGGTTTTTTTCTATCATATAGCGATGACGGAAAGGGATTGCCCGAATACCCTTTGAAAGGAGGGTTAGGACTAAAGAATCTTGAAAGTAGAGTGAAAGCTATGGACGGTTTTTTTCAAATAGATACGACTGTTGTAAAAGGTATGAGAATTACTATATCGATTAGAAATGACAAAGATTAAAGTAGCCCTTGTTGATGATCACGCACTTTTCAGAGAAGGAATAAGGCTTATTTTAAGCAGTATGCCTGGTATAGAATTGGTCGCAGAAGCAGATCGTGGTAGTAAAATGCTCGATTTAATTCCCACTACAATCCCAGACGTATTACTCCTTGATTTGGATATGCCAGATATGTCTGGTATGGAGCTTTTCGAACAGATCCGGAAACAAAAGTTTGATGTGAAAATATTGGTGTTGACTATGCATAAAGAGGATCGTATGATCTCCTACTTAATGGAAATAGGAGCCAATGGATACCTTTTGAAAGACTGTGGGTCTCAACAATTAGAAGAAGCGATTAAGACAGTCCAGGAGAAAGGTGTCTATTATACCGATAGAGTATCCGATGCAATGCGTTCAGGTCTAATGAAGAAAGTAAAACATCCACCAAAAATTGGTCAGGAAGTCATATTGAGTAAACGCGAACAACAAGTGCTGGAACTTATTGCTGAAGGGCTTTCCAATAAAGAAATAGGAGACAGGTTGTTTATTAGTGCTCGAACAGTAGATGGTCATAGAACCAACCTGCTGGCAAAATTTGGAGTGAATAATACCGCAAAGCTATTGATGAAAGCAGTTCGAGAAGGTTTTCTAAAGGATTAGATTTGGCCTGAAGAATCAGGGCAATTATATGTAGGCTGCAACGGAAATTGCAGCCTTTTTTATTTTCCACTTATTAGGTGAATATAGGGTAAATCACCTGTTCTTTTTTTAGGGGGATTTGCCTCTAACTCAAAAGTGAAATAAGCTTCAAATTTGATTTAACAAAAACTTTTGAAAACAGTGGAGCAGAGCCCTCTAAAGTAAATGGAACTTTTGCGTGATAAATAATAAGAACGAAAGCAAATATGAAAATATTAAAGCTAGAATATGACTTGGGTTTTGAAGAATACAGAAGCTATTTGATTGTTTGCGATGGCAGTGCCTTATATAAAGAAAAGAGAGGAGACTTCTCTGAACCTCCTATGGTTGCTTCAATTGGTGCGCAATAAACATCTGCAAGTACTTTGAAATAATCAGATATACAATGTCTGCCAATGCATATTCTACATTAAAATCTGTTTGGGTTATGCTTTTCAAGTGTCAAGTGAATAGCATACTATACCCAAACCTTGTGGTTGAGTCAGCTAGTCACGGCATATGGCTGTGGCTAGCTTCTCTTAGAATAGCTAGCTAGTCAGAATGGAGAGATAAGTCTCCAGAAGATTAAGGTTTAACCCAACCAGCCTTGGGCAATTCTCTGCCAGATAATGCTAATTGTACTGCGTATTCTGCTTGTAGCCTTGTTGAGTCGAGAATTGGCAGGGCTGAGTTTTCTTGATTAATTATTAAAGGAATTTCTGTACATCCAAGCACTACACATTCTGCGCCTTGTTCTTTGAGGTCTTTTATAGCATCTACGAATACTTGAATGGTTTCTTCCTTAAAAGTACTTTGACAAAGTTCTTCAAAAATAGCCTCATTGATTTTCATCCTTGTGTCTTCATTAGGAATTAGCTTTTCCAACCCACAAGACTCAAACTCTTTTGGATAAACCGGTCCGGTCATTGTCCATTTGGTTCCTAAAAGTCCAACCTTTTTCCATCCGTTTTTCTGAATCTCATGACAAACAACTTGTGCGATACTTAACCCTGGAATTTTCTGATGATCAATTATTTTATTCAAAACAATATGTGAAGTGTTATCGGGGCAAATGAAAAAGTCAGCACCAGCTTTTCGGACTTGTTCAATTCCATTTTCGTGATGCTTGATAACTTCTTCAAGATGATCATTTTCCCATCCATCCATGCTTAAACCCATTGGAATAGCACTGACGACAATGTTTGGATGCATATGAGGACCGAGCATAGCAGCTCCTTTTCGGCAAGCAGTAAGAAAAGAGAGTGTGCCACCTTCATAGCTATGGGCTGCAATCCCCACCGTTTTCATTTGCTCGTAGTCGTGATTTGTCATACCAAGTATCAACGGCCAACCTTTCTCATTGGTTTATTAAATTTAATCAACAATAGACGGTAACCGCCAGATACTTTTATGTCGATTGATCTCCTTGATTTTTAGACAAACAAACTTTCATTACCAAAGCGGTAATCGCATCACATCTACTATTGCCAAATTCAAAGAGTTCCTGTTGCTTAGTTATAAGCTTAAGCTTAGCTCTCATTGTAATTTTCGCCCTGTGTAGCCTTACTTTTACGTTTGACTTAGATAAATCCAGAATTTCAGAAATATTTTGAATGGACAACCCTTCTATTTCTTTCATTACATAAATTACTTTGTAATCGGGGCTTAAGGAGTCAAGGATGTGCTCTAATAGCCTTTTGGCTTCATCTCCAATGATTTTGGTTTCGGGGTTGAGTTGGCTGTCTCCAGAAATCTCCAGAATTGAATTCGCGTGATGCTGATCTTCGTATTGATTGACATGATTAACCTTAGCCTTTTCACGTAGTCGCGCAAGAGCCTCGTTTATTCCTATTCTGATTAACCATGTCGAGAATTTAGAAGTATTTTTAAACTGAGATAGCTTTTCATATGCTTTCAAGTAAGTGTTTTGCATAATGTCCTCTATCTCGGTGGTCTCCTTAATATAGCTTCTGATTACTCTATAAAGCTTCTGATTATTTCTTCTGACCAATATCTCGTATAACTCCTTTTCACCTGAATTGATTCGATTAATCAGGTGCTCTTCATTTAGCGGTTTGTCATAGAATGCTTCCATTAATTACATAAGTAAATGAGCATGTTAGATGCCTTTCGGTTAAAAAAGTTACAGCCTTTGTAACCTTTTTCAAAAAAACTCATCTAAAGCCCAAACTATTTAAAAATGGAAAAAGCAGACATTACAAACCTAAATGTTAAACAAGTAAAGACACTATTGAGATATACCTATGGATTGGTACCCATAGTTGCGGGCCTTGATAAGTTCACCAATATACTAACCGATTGGAGTCAATACGTATCCTCTGGTCTTGCTGGCATGATACCTTTTGAAACAGGTGTATTTATGAGTGCAGTCGGGGTAATTGAAATAATTGCTGGAGTGCTGGTGCTTATTAAACCAAGAGTTGGTGCTTTAGTGGTAATGGGCTGGTTGGCAGCTATTGCTCTGGAATTAGTGTTCAGCGGAAGTTACATAGATGTAGCAGTGAGAGATTTAGTAATGGCTGTGGGAGCATTTTGCCTGTTTAAATTACATGATGCAGATTAACAATGTAAGGAGAGTGAACTCTTTTTTAATAAAGCCCTAACGCTATGAATAGAAATTCTTTTATTAAAAAATCTGTGGGAGGACTTGTAATTACAAGTCTGACCCCAGTATTAGGTGTCATGAACCAGCAACAGGATCCGGAGCCTATTGATATTAAATTGGTCAAGGAATTCGTAGTTGCCGGGCATAAAAATTTACCATTGGTTAAAGAAATGCTTCATGAACACCCAAACTTGATTTTTAGCAGGTATGACTGGGGAGGTTCTGATTTTGAAGAGGCGATAGAAGGGGCTGGACATTTAGGAAACAAGGAAATTGCGAATTACTTGATATCCAAAGGAGCAAGAGTAAACCTCTTTGTATTGACAATGCTTGGCAAGATGGACTTAGTAAAGCCTACTTTGGAGGCCTATCCTAATCTTATCTTTTCTAAGGGAGCTCATGGGTTCACCTTGCTTCATCATGCCAAGGTCGGTGGGGCTTCAAACCTGTACGATTATTTAAAGGATAAGGGACTAAAAGAGACTCATGTAAAAATTAAGTAGCTGGCAGTGAACCTATGAAAAACGAATAAGATTAAAGTAAATAATGTATGATTAACGAGAAGGTTTTTTCTAAGAAACACACACTTCTGACCCTTATAGGCTTCCCTATAGTATCAACCTTAATTTCGCTTTTGCTTCTTAATAGAGAAGTTTTCTATTCAATGGGACTGGATTTCTTCAGTGTCTTTTGGGTGATTATTATCTGTTGGTATATCATTCAAATATTTCTGGTAAAAAGGATGCTGAAGTCATCAAATATGAGTTTGAGCGCTGTAGGGTATAATTTTGATAAAAGAAAAACACTCTACTTTATTTCGGCCTATCTGATCTTTGCCTTTGCTCTTTTTGGTTTAATAGAGTTTGCATTGAGTTCTGCCGAGCTAACACCTGAAAAGTTGAGTTTACTTTCAGATTTTTCTGATATAACACCCAAAACTACAGGGCAGAGGATCATCTTCATTTTTGCCGGATTGGTTGCAGGTATATCTGAAGAAATAGTCTATCGGGGATTTGCCATCAATAGTCTGGAGGGGCATGGAGTTAATAAATGGCTGGCTATACTTTTAGCTGCAATACCCTTCGTTTTTCAACATGGTTTGAAATCAATAGATCAGTTTTGGTGGTTCTTTACAACCGGTTTGGTAATGGGAGGAATCTACGTTTTAGTCAAAAGAAAACTCTACATCAACATTATCATTCATTGGCTGGTGATATTATTTGGTATGCTAGCCATATTGCAAGTACTCGATTGAGCTAAGGTTTGTAACAGGCTAATCGATATTGACAGCATATGTCAATTCCACCATTCCATCAGAATAAGCCGTTACATCTTCCAGGTGGAGTTTTTGTTCTTCACCTACATAGTCAAAGAAAAGTTGCCCATCACCAAGTACTACAGGCATAATAGATAATATGATTTCATTCACCAGGTTTGAGCGCATAAATGCTTTGACAGTTTCGGGACCTCCTGCAACCCATATACGATTGTATTTTGGTTTCAAATGATTGTTTGTTAAGTCCAATAAACCCCCTGAGTAAAACTGCACATTAGGTTTGTCTGAAATGAGTGCTCGGCTAGTCAATACAATCACCGGAGTATTTCCATAAGGCCAGCCTAACTCCAAAGCATGTTCATAGGTTTTGGAACCCATAACATAGCAGTCAATCTTTTCAAGGAACTTGGTAATGTCCTCATCACTTAGGCTAATACCTTTTTCGTAAGTATCGGTCGATTGAAGCCAGGAAACATCTCCATTTTTTTGGGCAACAAAGCCATCAAGGCTGGAAACCATATGTATCGTTACTTTTGACGAATCCATTGCCGTTTATTAACAGTTCTCTTTCATTCAATTTGAACATTATTCTTCGAAGAGTCAATGTGGAAATTGTCTCTGGATTCGTAAGGAATATGAAACTGGTTTGAAACTAGTCTACATATTGGCACTAAAGCTTTGAATCATGTCAGATAGTTTTTTGACAATATCAGGAAACTGATCGACTATATTATTACGCTCAGAAATATCCTTTTCGAGGTTATACAGTGCAATTCCAAATTCTCCGTCTTTCTTCTGATTCCACCCTCTGGTTTTTGCTATGTGGAGTTTCCATTTTCCAAACCTGACTGCTTCTATCTCTCCATTAGTAGCATAAAAGTAAAATGGACGTTCTGGAACTTTTGTGGTTTGCGGAGAGGTCAGCAACTCACTCACATCCAAACCATCAACCTCTATACTTTCAGGTACAATACCTCCAGAAATTTTTGAAAGTGTAGGAAACAAGTCCAAAGTACTAACTAACTGATCGCTGGTCGTACCAGCAGGAACTTTATCGGGCCAGGAAATAATACCAGGTACCCGCTGACCTCCATCCCAGGTATTTGTTTTTTTGCCCCTTAGTGGTCCTGCTGAGCCAACAGCAGGACCATTGTCAGAAGTAAAGATGAAGATTGTATTCTCATAAATGCCTTCTTCTTTAAGTGTTTTAATAATTTCTCCAGCGCTCCAATCCAGTTCCATAATTACATCACCGTATAGTCCTTTTTTACTCTTTCCATCAAATGCAGGCGAAACATAGAGAGGGGTGTGTGGCATGTTATGAGCCAGGTATATAAAGAATGGATCATTCCCTCTGTTTTTTATCTGTCTGACAGCCTCCTCTGTATACCTTTTTGTGAGGTACTTCTGATCAGGCCCACTTTCAATGAGTCGTTCATTTCGATAGAATGGAAGTGGAGGAGATTGGAAGTCATTGTGAGCATAGTAATAACTGTCCATATCGTTTGAATAGGGTACACCATAAAACTCATCAAACCCATGATTATTAGGCATAAACTTTTCTTTGTGCCCAAGGTGCCATTTACCAATACATGAAGTTGTATAGCCCGCAGTTTTTAGCATTTCTGCCATCGTAAAAGTTTCTGAATCAATTCCTCCCTCTGAATATGGAGAAAGTACTCCGACATGAAGGTTATTCCTTTTAGGGTATTGTCCGGTTAATAGTCCGGCTCTGGATGGTGTACAGACAGGAGCGGGGACATAAAAGTTGGTAAGTCTGATACCATCTTTTGCTAGTTCGTCCAGGTAAGGTGTTTCGAATCCTTCAGCTCCAAAACTACCTACATCGGCATAGCCTTGATCATCAGTGAAGAAGATAATAATATTGGGCTTTGTCTCTGTTTTTTTGCTACACCCTGAAAACAGGACGGAAGAAACAATCCCTATAATCACAATTGAAAGGCTTAATCTAACTTTCATTTTTACTGATTGATATTGCACATTAAAATACACAGTTTAAAATAGTTTAGTTAGGTCAGATGCTTTTTTAAGTAGTAAATTAAAAGTGAAATTCCTTTCTGTAAGTGTAATAAGCAAGTATTTTTAAAGTACTCTATTTGCTGGTGTTTGCTCATCTATAACGTGCCAGATTTTTTAATAAGGAGATATTTTAAGCATTCGATGAATGCCATTTTTTAAACTTAACCAATACAAAGATGAACAAGGCTTTTGTGCTAATAACTAGCTGTGCACTGATGTTACTTGGGCAGATGATCTACGGACAGAATGACTCGGTAATTGACGAAATTATTCGGATAGGAAAAACGGATAATCAAACAATGAAGCACCTTGATGTGCTAACTAACCGTTTTGGAGGGAGATTAACAGGTTCGGCTGCGTATGACAATGCAGCAGAATGGGTGGCCTATATGTTCAAGTCATGGGGCATGGAGGTTGAAATGGATTTGGCAGGAGAATTACCTGTTGGGTTTAACAGAGGACCATGGTTTGGCAGGATGCTTTCGGATAAGGGAATGCAATTGCATTTTGCTACTCCTTCTTATACATCTGGTACCAAAGGGGTACAACGAGGTCATGTATTACTAGAACCTTATACACAAGGAGATTTTAATAAAATCAAGGCTCGGCTTAAGGGTGCTTGGGTGCTGATAGGAGGAACTAATAATGGTAGACCAATAGATTACTCGCATGAAGCTAACCAGAGGAGAGATTCAATTATTGCTAAAAATGAGCATGCATTAAAGCAAAACGAAAAGATCAAAGAGAAGAATCGATCAAGCAACTCAAAGATGAGTTTAATTCCACTTAACAAAGAACCTGCTTTGTTTTACAAGCAAATGGTCGAAGCTGGAATTCTTGGAATCATTCAGTCATCCCCTGTGCCGATCAGAGCGATGGTCGATAAAGTGAATATCAAAAATATGACTTTTGAAACCCTTCCAGATGTGCCTGATATTAAGTTAGATGAGTACCAATATGAAGTCATTAAAAATATGGTGACGGAGCGTCATTGGTTTCAGCTGGAATTTGATATTAGAAACCACTTTAAGATGGGGCCTATTGGTTATCATAATGTTATAGGGAAGATTCCGGGAACAGAGTTTCCCGATGAATATGTGATTATGAGTGCTCATCTGGATTCTTACGACATAGCCACCGGAGCTATAGATAATGGTTCGGGGGTTACCCCTATGATGGAGGCGGCAAGATTGATTATGAAGGCAGGAGGAAAGCCTAAAAGAACCATATTGTTCTGTTTGTGGGCCGGAGAAGAGTTTGGTTTATGGGGATCTACGAGTTGGGTCAAGAGGAATAAAGACAAATCAGATAGAATATCTTTTGTAATCAACCGGGATGATGCTTCCTGGATACCAGTATCTATAAATGTGACCAAGTCTATGTGGGCAGATATGGAGAAGGTTTGTAAGCCTATTATGGGAATCAATGAAGAATTTCCTTTTCATCTGATTGAGCACATCCCTGAATTACCAGAAAAAGCAAGAGGTAGTGATCATGTGCCATTTGCCCATGTAGGTGTTCCCGCGGTTAATATGGGAACTTCAGATCACCATGGTCATGATTTTGACTACCGTGAAATATGGCATACGGAGCGAGACCTTTATCAGAAGAATATTCCTGAATATCAGGAGTACTCGTCCATTGTAAAAGCTGTTATTGCTTATGGTATTGCTAATTTAGATCATCTCCTTCCCAGAGAAGGTTTTTACCTGAAGTCTGAAGTGAAGAAGAAAAGGGAATGAAAAAGAACGCCTTTAAAAGGCGTTCCCTGTTAATTTTTTGAGGAGAATTCCATTAGGTAGCCTTCAGGATCTAACCCATCGAACCTATTGTTGTCAGTTGTTTGATCCGTGGTCAATTTCAGGTTGCTGTTTTTCTGAACATATTCCAGCCAACTTTTTGTGTCATCTAACAAAAATGAAAGCTTAACAGCTTTCTCCTGAGAAAAACTGTGCATTCCTCTTTTTTCATCTACCAAACCTATAAACCCTGTTTCGGAAGATTTGTAGATTTTTGCCCAGCCTTGATCACAGACTAATTCTAACCCCAATACATCTTGATAAAAATGCTCCATTTGCCAGATACTTTTATAATAAAACCAGGTGATACCTGAGTTTATACTTAGCCCAGATTGTCCTGCAGAAGTGTTGATGGCTTGGTTTTCTTTAAGTAGTGGCATTAAGTCTTCATTTTCCGGATGTTGATAGAACTTTTCAAATTCCAACAAATAGCCTTCAGGATCGGCCAGGACAAAACTGTCATGAGGTTTACCTTCGGAAGGTTTATAGGTATACTTCATTTTCACCCCTGCTTTTTGTAAATAATCAAACCACTCTTTGATTTCATCTGTAACAATGGCAAAAGCCACTGTCTTAGGCTTTGAAGAAAAGTCTTTGGCAATAGAAGCATCTGTCAAAGTGATATAGGAATCACTCCCAACACGAATTGTTTTGTGAGAGGGAGTATCTGAAACAAGCTCCATTCCTAAAGTCTTTGTGTAAAAATCTACCGCACGCTTAAGGTTTTTATAATAGAAATAAACATTGGTTGCTTTAATACCGAAGTTGTACATAGTTCTGAAATCGGTATGAAGCGTCAGTTGATTATTAATGGTTCTAGGCGTGTAGCTTAAAAGCCTTCCAAACCGTCTTGCAATTTCCTCACGAGCTTTCCCCTCATATTGGCCATTTTCCTCAAGTCTTTTTCTATCTTCTTTGAGGTCCATATACTTGGTAAGTGTTGCGCCATTGTATATGAGAAGTACATCCCTGCCTTTAGCTATACCTTTGGTAAACAAATCGGTATCAATTAAATCAGACTCTCTATAAAGAGAAACATTATGTTTTTGAGCGGTTGCTTCTGCATATGGCATGAACTTATCCATTTCCTCAGGTGACATAGGAACCCCCAAACCAAGCTCCTTTACACCATAATTGACCAGTTCGGAGAAGCCTTCTGTAGCACCTGTTTCAAATGAACGCTCATAATTTTTTGATTCAGGGCTTGAGCAGCCCATTAGCAGACATACATAAAAAATTGCTGCTACTCTGAGTGTATTAAATAACATTTTCTATATGATTAAAAAGTACTTGAATAACGAGAAAAGAGGCTACACCTGCAACCTCTTTTATTTCACCTTGCTAGCAAGTACTAGAATATATCAGCTATTACACTCAGAGTAATGCCTATGGCTTAGTGCTACACTAATTGACCTCAATTTCTCTTTTAAGTTTTTGAGCCGTTTTGGAGTCAGGAGCTATTGAAAGACTTTTATTTATGGCAGTTATTGCTTCTTTTTCTTTTCCTAATTGATGGTATGCTTCGGCTAGTGCCTCATGGCTTTTTGCACTATTTGGAAATGCATAAACACCAAACTCGAATAATTCCAGTCCCTTACTTTTAGCCAGTTTGCCTAGGTGCCCTTTAAAAGCATACATTGAATAGTTCAGGAAAAGCGCTTCTTCGAGTTGATTGGTACCCGAATGGGCCTTATAGAATTGGGCTGCTTTTCTTTTGTTTTCTATAACAAGAACCTTGATTACGCCTAGAGTATAGCTCATATTGGTCCATGGCCTGGTCGGAGGTTCTACACCTAGTTGTCTCACCATTTCTTCGGCTACAGAATAGGTAGAGTTAGGGTTCTGTCCGGTAACCAGGCGTTGATCTACTACAGCCTGATCAAACATGGCTGGTGCCTCCTTAAAATTGGCGCCAAGGCTTGTAAGTTTCTCCTGAAGCATGAAAGGTAAGTACTTGCTGCTTTTGGAAAACAGGCGTTCTTCCAGATCAGTAAAAGAACTTATTGCTTTCCCGGATACAAGAGAAGAGCCATCGGAAAGCGTCACATTGACCAGTGCTGCAGGGCCATGGCAAACTGCTCCTACGACACCTTTGGTTTCGTAGATTTCTGCAGTAAGTTTTGCCATTGCTTTGTTATTGGGAAAATCCCACATGGTTTTACCTCCTGCAAAGTAAATCGCCACATAGTCTTTCGCGTTTACATCTGCTGGAGATAGTGTGTTTCGGAGTTTACTTTGACTTTCTTTATCTGCTAAAAACGCCTTATCTACATCAAGCATTTTAGATTTTGATTCTGCATAAGTCATTCCTCCTTTGGGACTCATGAAGTCTACTTCGAAACCACTTTCAGAGAATACTTTGTATGCTTCAGATACTTCAGATAGTTCGTATCCACCTGCAACTAAAGTGTCTTTTCCATTAATGCTCGCATTAACTTCTTTATTGTTAGTAACTACAATCAGAATTTTGTTTTGCGCTAAAACAGGAGATATCAATCCTGTTAGCATAATAAATAGGGTGGTAAAAAGTGTTGCCTTTCTCATAATCGATTCGACCTTATAATGAAACATATGCTACCACTTTTGGTAGCTGAATTTTGCCCAAATCAAACAGCATTTTTACAGAGAATCTACCTGAATTATAATTCAGTAAGACTATGTTATGATTTAGAAGAGTTGGCAGTCAGTGATTTAGGTTGATGGATTTTGTTCTTTTCGGTATTGAGAAGGACTTTTCTCAAAAGCTCTTCTGAAAGCATTGTTAAAAGCTGAAAGACTATTAAACCCACAGTCGAAAGCAATGGATGAAATGGTTAGATGAGAGTTTTCTTTTAAGCTCAGCATTAGTTGAGCAGATTTTACCCGATGTGAATTGAGGTATTGCTGAAAATTCTGTTTGAAATTCTCATTCACCGCTTGTGATAATGCATGTGGAGTGACTTTTAATTCAGAAGCAACTATGGGGAGTTTTAGATCGGGGTTAAGAAATGGTTTTTCATTCTGAAAGTAAGTCTCCAGATCAGTAATTATCTGAAGTGATTTTTGGTGGTCCAGTCTTGAGTTCTGATACTTTTTCTCATCGGGGCGAAGTACCTTATTTATGATTGCCCAAAAACTTAATGGATATATGACCAGCGAATATGTTATTGGCCCCGCTATATAAGGTATTAGCTCATCTAGCAAAAACATAAAGTAGGAGACCCAAATCAGTAAAATGCCTGCATGTATATAGTTGACCCATTGTTTTTTAGCGTCATTCACATGGGAGGAGAATTGCTTGAATTGTTGCTTTTGCCAAACAAGTGAAATAATGGTGTAGGTCAGAAAGTGCAGGTAGATAAAGAAGATGCCGAAAGCAAAATAAAAATCACTGTTAAGCAAACCTTGACTATTGAGTACCAGAAAAGCAATAAATGGAATGGCATGTGTCAAATGTTGCTTCTTGAGCCTAAATGATTGATCTAAGAAACTTCTGATATAAAAGTAAAATAGTGGTCCAAATGATAAAATTAAGGTAAGTCCTAGTGTGGTCAGTAAAAGGTCGAGATCATCGGTATAATAAAGGATGATAGATTTACTTATCCTTAAGCCGAATACGAGCAAAAGCCATCCTAATAGCCTATTGTCTATTGATTTAGACCTGAAAGTGATAATCAGATATGTACCTAATGAGATTCCATGGAAAACTCCAAGGCCACATACGGCTAAAATTAATACGTGTTCAACTGGCATAATTTGAATGACTTAACTGAAGGGGAACAAATCTTAGCACTTAAACTCACATTATGAGCTTACTTTTTAGCAATCCAAACCCAACGACTCTCTCTGGTTTTTTGATACTCTTGAAGTGTTGAAAAATATTCCTCATTGTTTTTACAAATAGCTGATAGACAAAACAAATAGTGCCTATAAGAGGAGACGCTGACAGTTACACTATGTTAGCATTACATCTCATAAATAAAACATTTAGCATATGGAGAAGATAAAAATGTATGGCTTGGTATTAGTTCTAATATTAGCCAGTACTGCCTGTCAGCATGCAGGCAAAGTTGATGCAATGTCTGGAGCTACCAAGAAGAGTAGATCTGCTGCCATAGCGACTGCTAACAGTGAATGGTGGCCAAACCAGTTGAACTTGAGCATACTGCGACAGAATTCTGTTTTGTCAGATCCGATGTCGGAGGGGTTCGATTACATCAAAGCATTCAATAGTCTGGATTATGAAGCCCTAAAGACCGATATCAGAAAAGTATTGACCGATTCACAGGACTGGTGGCCAGCTGATTATGGACATTATGGTGGTTTGTTTATTCGAATGGCGTGGCATAGTGCAGGAACTTATCGTTCGGGAGATGGACGTGGAGGTTCACGATCTGGTCAACAGCGTTTTGCTCCATTGAACAGCTGGCCGGACAATGCTAATTTGGATAAAGCCAGAAGACTGATTTGGCCAGTGAAGCAGAAGTATGGTAATAAAATTTCCTGGGCAGATTTATTAGTGTTAACCGGAAACGTTGCCCTTGAGGATATGGGGTTTAAAACCTATGGCTTTGCCGGAGGACGTGAGGATGTCTGGGAACCCGAGATTGATGTATACTGGGGTACCGAAAAGAAATGGCTGAATAACAAAGAGCGTTATGCCAATGAAGACCTGGAAAATCCTTTGGCAGCAGTGCAAATGGGCTTAATTTATGTGAACCCTGAAGGACCGAATGGTAACCCCGATCCACTTTTAGCAGCAGAAGATATTCGCCAGACTTTTGGCAGAATGGGAATGAATGATGAGGAAACAGTTGCATTGATTGCAGGTGGTCATACTCTCGGTAAAACACATGGTGCGGCCAGTGCTTCTCATGTTGGAGCTGAACCTGAGGCTGCAGGCCTGGAGGAACAAGGTTTTGGATGGAAGAGTAGCTATAAATCTGGTAAAGGTGCGGACGCTATCACATCGGGATTGGAAGTAATCTGGACTTCTACACCAGCTAAGTGGAGTCATTTATTCTTCTTTAATCTATTTGAGAATGAGTGGGAATTGACAAAAAGCCCAGCAGGAGCGCACCAGTGGGAGGCCAAAGACCCGAAAATGATGGTGCCCGATGCCTTTGACCCTGAAAAGCAGCATAAGCCTACCATGTTAACTACTGACCTATCGCTTAGATTTGACCCTGGGTTTGAGAAAATTTCAAGGTCGTTTTATGAAGATCCTCAAAAATTTAATGATGCCTTTGCAAGAGCTTGGTTTAAGCTGACACACCGAGACATGGGGCCTAAAACTACATACCTTGGACCAGAAGCACCTACTGAAGATTTAATCTGGCAGGATCCTATCCCAGCTGTAAACCACAAACTTATTGATGCCAGAGATATTCGTGCACTGAAGTCAATCATTCTGAAGTCTGGTCTTACCATAGGGGAGATGGTGTCAACCTCTTGGGCATCGGCTTCTACCTATCGTGATTCCGATAGAAGAGGTGGAGCCAATGGCGCCAGAATTCGACTTGCCCCTCAGAAAGACTGGGAAGTGAATAACCCGAAACAATTGGCTCGAGTGCTGGAGGTATTG
Source organism: uncultured Roseivirga sp. (assembly GCA_947493005.1). Classification (GTDB taxonomy): domain Bacteria; phylum Bacteroidota; class Bacteroidia; order Cytophagales; family Cyclobacteriaceae; genus Roseivirga. The sequence goes on along the minus strand of CANLOY010000002.1, from coordinate 597,762 downwards.
GAAGTCATACAGCAAGACTTTAACAAGAAGTCGGGTTCTAAAAAGGTTTCTATGGCTGACCTTATTGTACTGGCAGGAGCAACAGGGGTGGAGCAAGCGGCTAAGAATGCGGGCTTCCCAGTAGAAGTACCATTTATACCTGGTCGTATGGATGCTACTCAGGAGCAAACCGATATTGAATCGTTTAACCTGCTGGAACCTATGGCTGATGGTTTTAGAAATTACCTGAAGAAACGCTACACCATCTCCACTGAGGAATTACTGATTGACAAAACCCAGTTGCTTGGTTTGACTGCCCCTGAAATGACCGTTTTGGTAGGAGGTATGAGAGTGCTGGATACTAATTATGATGGCAGCAAACGAGGTGTCTTTACAGATGAAAATGAAAAGCTATCTAATGATTTCTTTGTGAACCTTTTAGATATGAGTACTAAATGGGAAGCCGCTTCGGAAGATAAAGAGCAGTTTGAAGGTAGAGATAGACAGACTAATCAGTTAAAGTATACTGCGAGTAGGGTGGACCTTGTGTTTGGTTCAAACTCTGAACTTAGAGCTTTGGCTGAAGTATATGCAAGCAGTGATGCAAAAGAGAAGTTCGTCAAGGACTTTGTCGCTGCCTGGAGTAAAGTGATGAAACTCGATAGGTTTGATTTGAATTATCATTAACCAGTATTGATTCATGCCTGCATAGTTATATGTTTTATGGAGTTTGGCGTAAAGATTCGTAACAATGAATTTTTACGTCAGACTACTTAAGTTATTTTTATACTTTGATGGTCAATTTTTTGATGAGGAAAATCACTATAAAGATGTGGTGTGGAGAGCTAAATAGATAGTCCTGATTAGTTTCACCCGAAGGTCATTCTTTGGTTTAAACTAGCTCTTTTCAATTGCTATCATGCAGTAGTTTGTTTCGGATTTATGTCCGCTTTCACTGTCTTTAAAAATGTACTTGAATTTTTTATCAACAAGTCGATTAGACTGTTGTTCAGAGTCAATTATCTGGTTAAGAATTTGAACTTTGTTTCCAGTGTCCTGGATGCAAATGACTAGTAGGCAACCCGTTTTGATTTGCGTGATGATTTTCTTGATTAGGCCTACCTCTTTTTCTTTATCTTTTTTTGCGAAATGAAACATGCTGTCAAGAAGTACGAAACTGAACTCTTCTAAATTTTCAATGGAGAAAATATCTCCAACAAGTCCGGTTAGGTTCAAGTTTTCTGTTTGTGCGACTCGTGTCATTTGTTCAATTCCAACTTTGGAATTGTCAATTCCGGTGACAGTATAGCCAAGTCTGGCTAAAGCAATTGCATCTCTTCCTTGGCCGCAGCCTAAATCTAATACTTTACTCTTTTTAGGGTGCTGGGCAAAAAACTCAATTAATTCAGGGTATGGTTCTCCAAAAAAGTTTTCGGACTTGTAATACTTGTCGTAGATCACTGTCATTTAGGTCGTTTTCTATTAAACTGAGCTTGACGCAATGAAATAAAAAAGTATGACTCCGTCTAAGAATTCACAAAATTATTCATTAGCTGGTGATATTAAGGGTGTAATGAAAATCCAGATAATTTCAATTGGCCTAAAGAAGAAAGAAAACCCATTGCTGAGTTTCCTTTCCAATACTTGTTCGAGGTTAAGTATTTTATATCTAAAGTCTGATATCTAATATCCCATCTGACCATTGTTTAGTTTAGAGAGTGTAGACCCATTTTGTTTCCTTCTGAATCGTGAAAAATGGCAAAGTAGCCACTTTCATCTGCATGTGGTGTTTTAGGAATAATCACCTTACCTCCGTTTTTCTCAACCCTATCCAGAATTTCCTGTAAGTTGTTTCCTCCGTTTAAGTATATGGTTACCCCATTGGCAGAAGGCTGATAACCCTCTGCTTTTATTATTGTCCCTATTACGGCTTGTTCTTCATAAGGGAGCAGCCCCATTTCCATTTCCGGAAAAGTCATTTTTTCGATACTTAGGCCTAAAATACCTTCATAGAAGGAAATGGCTCGGGAGATATCTAATGCAGGTATTTCGAAAATAGAGATGTAGCTTTTCATTGGCTTATTACTTTGGTTAGTTGAAGTGTTTTTTGCCTGAAGAATACCTTGTGCTATGTATGCACAAAGTATTAGTGCGAATACGGATACGACTGTGACTTTCAGAAATCGGTTTTTCATTTTTCTGCCTTTTTACAGTGCATAGTTACAATAGTTTGAAAGGCAGAAATTGTAAAAGTGCGACAAGTTTATTCTTTTGAATAAAAAAGAGAAGAAAGCATCATTTGATCATCTGTGAGATATTCTTTAGGGTTTGTTCCCGTCAACTCTTTGAAATCTTTGGTGAAATGGGCTTGGTCGTAATACTCACTCTCATAGGCTACTTCCGTTAGGCTTTCCCCTTTATTATTGAGTATCATTTTAAGTGCTGCTTGTAGCCTGATTACTTTGGCTAACTGCCTGGGGCTTATTCCCACCTGTTTTGAAAACTTTCGTTCAAGATTTCTCCTTTTAGATAGATCATTCTGAAGTATTGAATTAATAGGTGCTTTACCTTTAGTGCTTGACAAGGCATCAATCGTTGATTTTACAATGTTGTCAACAACGGATGGAGTGGTCAACCTCTCCGATAAGAAGCTTTCAATAATTTCTATTCTTGATTCGGTCGAAGCGGCATCGATTATTTTTTGTTCAAGATCAATTGCAGCTTGTTCTTCAAACAAGGACGTTAAAGGAGTTTCTTTGTCAGCTAACTCTTGAATAGGATGATTAATAAAATTGGCAAATCCATAAGGGTAGAACTTAACTGTAAAAGTATTGACATAGCCCGTTGGTTGTACGTAGTATGGCTTGGTAATCTGGCCAAGAACCATGGCTCTTGGCTGAATAATAAATTCGGTTTCGGAAGTGAACCTTTTCACATCATCACCCAGAATAAAGCACATTTCAATACAGCCATCTGGAACTATTCGCTGCTTAGTAGGTTCCATGTCCTCAGGGACTTCTAAAATCCAGTGGCACTTTATAACTGCACTTAGATCTGGATTAGGTTCAAAGGTTAAGTATTTCATGCGCAATATTTTGAGGAAAACGACTGTTGTCTGTCTTTTTCATGTAGTTATTAATTGTATGAAAATAAACCAGATTTTTGACCTTAGCCAACTGATTTTGTTGAGTTGGTTGGAGTATTGAGATTCATAGCGTTGCGACTAAACTGCTTTTCATTACAGATTGGGCTTTATTAGTGACAATGTTTTTACTATTTCAAGGGCTTGTCAGTTTAAACTTCTAATCTATTTTCATAAGAAACTTCTTCCCCAAATTCCAGATAACGTTTTAATATTCTTAAATACATCGCCCAACAGTAACACGAAATTCTATAGTGCTCGCTACTTTCTTTCCAACCAATATGATAGAACTGAACATTTGTAATATTATTTTTAAAATCCAAGATAAACCCAACTTTGGTGTCATTCCATTCTGAGTTAGCATCAGTAATGGTTAGTTCAAATTCTTTGTTTGAAACAAGTTTTGAAACTTTAGCTGTCCAAGTGTGTTTGGGGCCAAAGAAAAGTGTAAATGTTTCTCCTATTGCGAGATTACCTTTGGATGTTTTACTCCACCACCTATTTAAACCTTCAGGTGTAGAAACACTATTAAACACTTCGGAAAGTGATGCATTAATTGGAAAATAATGATATATATCGGCCATGCTTTATGAGTTTTGAATTATTGCCACTAACGTCTAGCCAAAGTGCGTATATCTACACTGTGCTAATTGCACTAAGCTAGCTGATCTGTGCCATACGCACAAAGCTCTTAGAAAACCACTACGTTCAGAAGAGAAAATCCAGAACTGGAAAACCTACAGAAAGAAACGGTCGCTTGCAGCACTTTGGTATATGTAACTTTAGCATTTGTTATGGTGTAAGTTGGGTTACTTGATTCATAAATGAATATCAAACAATCCATAATGATTATACTTTATAAAGGACTGCAATAATAATTAGCCAGTATAACTCACAAGAACAGCTAGAAGTTCTACGCAACCAACACCTCAATTTAGGCATCATGATAGTAGAACTATCAAGTCGGCATGAAAAGATTATTAATAGAATTGGGTATCCTTACTTTAATTGGGATTGCTGCCCAATTCCTTTTTACCCATGGTGTTTACCCTGCATTAGGGTTGCCATCTAATGGACCGGTTCCCATCCGGTCACTGATAATTGTTGTAGTCATTTCGCTGTTTCTCAAAAAACATGATGAGTCATGGAGTGATTATGGACTAAAACAACCCTTTAAACACTGGCAGTTTTTTCTGATCGTGATTGGCCTCTTTCTTTCTAACCTTTTGTTGGTGCAAAATGTGAAAGACTGGATTCGAGGGGTCTTCAAGCTTCCTCCAACTGACTATAGCTTTTTCGAGCACATCCATGGAAGTGAGCTAGCTCTAATTATATGGTTGATTATTGTGTGGTTGGCTGCTGCCTTTGGAGAGGAAATGATATTCAGGGGGTATCTTCTGAAAAGATTTCAAGTTTTATTCAAAGACAAAAAGATAGGTTTTGCTTGTGGAATCATCTTTCAAGCTACCATATTTGGCTTTGGTCATGCATATGCAGGCTTAGGTACTGCCGTAGCTGTAGGGTTTGGTGCACTAGTCACCGGAAGCTACCTGCTGTTAACCAAGAGAAGTATATGGCCTCTTATTATAATTCACGGTCTTTGGGATAGCTTGGCCTTCATCCTATTCTATTTAAATGGAAAGCCAAGTACATAACGGTTAGTATAAGAGCAGTAGTGGATTAAAACGCACCTGTTTTTCGGCAAGCAATATACTTAATTAAACACAATAGCGGTTCGAGTTTGCACCCGAACCGCTATTGCTTTTATACCTTGTTGTGCGTTCGCTTTTTATTCCTTTTAGTTTGGTGAATTTAGACCTAGTTTATTTCCTTCCGTATCTAAAAACAAAGCAAAAAATCCGCTTTCATCTGCGTGGGCAGTTTTTGGGACGATGATTTTCCCACCATTTTTCTCAACTTTATCAAGAATTACCTGAAGGTTGTCTCCACCATTCAGGTATATAGTTACTCCATCTGCTGAAGGTTGGTATCCCTCTCCTTTAATTATGACTCCTGTTACCATTTGTCCTTCGTATGGAAACAATCCCATTTCCATTCCTGAGAATTCCATTTCCTCAATGTTAATGCCCAATATTGCTTGATAAAAATTAACTGCTCGTGAAATATCCGTTGCTGGAATTTCAAAAATGGAGATATAACTTTGTATCTCATTAGTCATTTGCTCTTTGCCAGAATCTACTTTATGTCCTTCTAGTTCAGGTTTATTTTGATTGTTACAAGCTGTGAAATTAAGGGCGAGTATAATAGTAGCATTTAGAATGATCCGTTTCATTTTCTAGTTTAAATTTATTTTGTTCTTTGTTCGGGTTATTATTTACTTTGCTTCAGCTTTATTTTTTAATTCTTGCAAATCCTGCATTGTATTTTTTTTATAATCATTGGTTGTAAAATTAATTCCTTGATTAGCGACTCCTCATTTCTGAATATATGGTGCTTTACCAATTTTAAGATGTTATCGCCTTGCTTTTTCTAATCTATCATTGATTAACTCTTTTTCATTTTTCTTATTCGCAAATTCAATTGCTTTATTTAAGTATTCTATTTCTTTATTAATGTTGTTGTGCATACGGTAAAGCTCAGCTAACAAACAGAAATAATGGTGGTTATCTTTTAATTCTAATTTATGTGCTTCTTGAATGGCTTCATCAATAGAGTTCGCCTGTGCAAGGGCATAGGTTCGATTCATAGCTATGATGGGTGAATATTCTATTGTGAGCAATTTATTGTATAGCTGTAATATATTATTCCATTTTTCTTTAGTTTCCTTGGTGTGCCAATAGGCTATTGCAGCTTCAAGATGGTATTTGGTAACAACATTTCCCACAGCAGAAAGGTTAAGATATTTACTGCCTTTTTGAATCAGATTTTTATTCCATTTTCTTTTATCTTGTTCTTGGTACAAAAGATCACCGTTTTCGCCAGATGTCCTTGCATCTATCCTAGAAGTATGGAAACACATTAAGGCTATCAGGGCGTATATTTTTTGCTTTGGAAATTTTTTTTGCTCTGATAAAAAAAGGCCGAGTCGCATAGCTTCCCAGCATATTTCATGGCGGATATTTTCTTCGTCAACACTGCTATAATATCCCTCATTAAATATTAGGTAAATGACCCTTAATACATTATCAAGCCTCGATATATATTGATCTGATGTAAGATTCGTTTCAATTCGATCACGTTCTTTGATTACTTTTTTAGCTCTATAGATTTTTTTGTTAATTGTTTCTTTGTTTGACAAAAGTGCTCTAGCAATCTCTTCAATACTAAAACCACATAAAATTCTTAAAGCAAGACAAAGTTGAGATTCTCTATTGAGGTCAGGGTCACAAAGCACAAATATCATCTGAAGCTGACTATCTTCAATTATTTTATCAGTAATTTCTATGAAATTAATTTGATGATTTTTTGCTCTTATTTCAGGAGTGATTTTTTCATCATAGATTTTTTTTCTTCTATGATGTTCGTTCAATAGATTCTGAGCTACTTTCCGGAGCCAGGCTTTTGGAAATTTGGGAATACCTTTATGAGACCATGATTTCATGGCTTTAAGAAAAGTATCCGAGACAATATCTTCTGCTAATTGTAGGTCAGTTAATCCATAATAATTGCTGAGTACAGCAATCAAGTTGCTGTACTCAGACTTAAATATTTCGGATAGTTGTTCGTCATCCATATAGCTATCATCCTAGTTATGCAGATTACATTTCATCAAAAACCATAATGTCTCTGACTTCTACTTTACCACCGCTACTTAATGCAGGACAACCATTACTAAGTTGGATAGCTTCTTCAATAGAATCAGCCGAGACGATCATAAAACCACCTACAATTTCTTTAACTTCTGCATAGGGCCCATCTGTAATAGAACCATCAGTGTGCATGGTTTTTCCTTCAAAGCCCAAAGCTTCTCCCGGATTTTTGAGTTTGCCTTGTGCGCCAATACCTTCCATCCAATCTTGCCAAGCTTTAATTTCATTTTGTATTTGATCAGGAGTAGGGTTAAAATCAGGATTTGGTTCACTGTGGAACAACATCATAAAATTTTTCATGTCTTTTACTTTTAATGAATCATTAATAAACGTTTATATTCTTAATGATTGAAAATTTAGAAATTGGACAAAAGTGTTCAATAAAGTTTCACATGAACTTCTAAAGCTGGACGGAGTTCTAAAATATTTGATAATTCATTAACGTTTATTTTTTATAGTGACGCACAACGGTCTCGGCTATGAGTAGTTGCGTGGGTTAGCACTTAACTTAGCAAGTACACACTAAACTGAAAATCCGCAAGGATTTTCAGAAGTAGGCGAGAACAAGCAATTATTTATAGCCATTGTTGGCATTTCGTTTTTTTTAATCAGGTAATGTTCTCCCAGAAATTTCTACTCTGCCATTATTAATAGTAGAATTAGGGATGTCATTCGGCAATGTTTCTGATTCCGATTGAGCTGAACCTCCTTCAGGTGTCCAAGTTGCGGTTATACTCAAAGAACCTTGATAAGGAATGTCTCCATAAGCTGCAGCCTCCAATCCAAGTCCCGCTCTTACATTGAGGTTTATTGTCCAAGGAGAAGTAACATTGGTTAGTTCGATAAGGTCGCCTTTATCATCTCTATATTCTACCTTGTTAATTGTTGCTCCGTTTGACGCAACTACTGTATAAGTAATATCATACATTAATCTAGTTGGTTCGTCATCTTTTGAACATGAAACTAAAATTGTAATTGCTGTAATAAATAATAGTTTTTTCATTTTTTATAATATTTAATATTCCTGCTCTTTAAATTTTTCAACTTTCTTTATAATTTTTAATTCTTATGAATGCCAACGTTGGCTAATGATACATTTTTGTGTCATTATATCTCATATGTTTAACAAAAAGTGTCATTATACACGCTGTTTGATTGGCTAATGACACATTTAAATGTTGATTTGATCTAAAGGGCTTTTTATTGATTTCCATCCTTTGTGTGTAATGTGTGTGTAGATTTCTGTCGTTTTACTTGAATTATGACCAAGTAAAACTTGAATATACCTCAAATCTACCCCGCTTTCCAATAGATGAGTTGCAAAACTGTGTCTAAGGCTATGGAGACTAACTTGTTTGTTGACTTTTGCATTAGTTGTTGCCCTTTTAAAAACTCTTCTCAAACTTGAAAGACTATACTGTCCTCCGTCTTGACCTTCAAATAAGTATTCCTTGGGTCTGTATTTTTTGAAATATTCCCTGAGGCTGTTTAGTGCTTTCTGTGATAAAATCGTTACCCGGTCTTTCTTGCCCTTTCCGCCACGGACAAACACGCGCATTTGCTCTCCATCAATATCATCAATTCGCAAGTTGATCAATTCTCCGGCTCGCAACCCTGCACTGTAGACCAACAGTAGCATCGTCTTGTGTTTTAAGTTGTATACCGCTTTCAATATTGCAACTACTTCTTTTTCAGATAGCACCTTCGGTAACTTAAATTCTTTTATAGGCCTTTCGATACGGTAATATGCTTTATCTCTGCCTAGTACTTTTTCAAAATAGAATTTAATAGCATTGATATATTGATTCTGAGTACTTGTGAAACCTGTTTGGTTTTGACCAAATAAGTCTGGAATTCTGCCACGTGCTGATCTGTTAAATCTTGCGGTTTAGTCTCATGAAAATATTTCATGAATTGCTCAAATAGAGAAACGTAGGTCTGTATCGTATTTGGACTATAACGCCTTCTTTCTAATAAGTCAATATAAGCTTGAGGGACCGAACTGGTGATTTTATCTCTGGTTGATGGCTTATTTAATTCAAAGCTTTTTGTTAAGGAATTTTCAGTTTCAGGATTTGATTTGAATAACCATAGTTTTAATTCCGGGTTCCACTTTCCTTTCAACTCTTTTGCCTTGGCAATTAGTTGTACATTATAAGGAATCGCTAAGCCGAAATAGCGAATGCCATCTTTAACTATCTTTTCTAGTTTCATTGTGTGTGTTGCACAATTTTTACCCTTATTGATGTTTTCACCGACAAGAATAAACCGATTGAAAATACTAATATACTATTTAGAAAGCGTAAAGAAATGCTCGAATTCTTGTAGAATGAAACTGAAGAATAATGAGGTTAAGCATAAACCTTGTGTCTGTTGGTGAAAACACAAACAAAGGAGAAATTCTGCGTAATCTTTTCTGGGGTGATGAACTATCTGATACATTATCTATAAACGAGATAGTGTGTCCGGATTTTATGTTTTCTTTTTTATCGGCAGCAAGGTTTTGTAAGATACGCATCTCCAAACCCATTCCAATGGGCCATACCTGTAGAAGGATAGCCAAAACTTGCTGACTATCACCTGAAAAACAAATACCAGAAATGCAGTTAAGAATGCTTGTGATGGGCTCAGTTTTTCATATAGCTTGAATCCTACTGACGAAAATAAAATCAAACCGATTAAACTGTGCATGATGTAATTAGTTAAAGCCATTTTGCCTACATACCTCAATGGAGATAAAATGGTTTTCCACTTAGTATTATACCATAGCCAGCCCATAATCCACAGATAGAATAAGCCCATTATTACGTCTGAAACAATCATCAGTTTAATAAAGACAGGTCCGAAAGCTTCACTAGAGTAAATATCATATTGAGGGAGAATGAATAAAAAAGAAAGTCTGTAAATGTTGGTCAACAATGCTGTAATGAGCATTGGCTTTTTTACTTGATTAATGAATTCGTCTAAATGAGTGTAGACTTTATTTTTCCCCAAATACAAACCCAGTAAGAACATAGATATCGCCATGGGAACCAGAAAACCAAATAGCATCGGAATGTTTGAAAAGTATTCTAGTAACCTGAGCTTTAAGCCCTCTGTATAAGTTCCGTTTCTGATAATATGTCGAACCGTTTCACCAGTATATCCTTCTAAATATATCCCCGGTTTAAAACTGATTAATCGAAATAGTGCTTCCAGAATTTGATCATAAAAGGGGAAAAGCAGAAAGAATACAGAGAGTCTAAGAATCAATCTATTCGACTTTTTGATTAAAAATGTCGTCATCAATCCTATCAATGCATAGACGTTCAATACGTCTCCAGACCATAAAAGTGTGATATGCAATACGCCTATAATAAATAATATAAACATACGCCTGATGAAGAATGGGGTAGAGAGCTTATTCTTTTCAACGAGCCTTAAGGCTTGCATCGAGATTCCTAACCCAAACAGTAAGGAAAAAATGGGAAAGAACTTTGTGTAGAAAAATAGTTGCAATACCCTTTGAGTAACCATATCAAGTTTAGAAGTAAACTGCATGGCGAATTGATCCTGATTGATGAATGTGGAATTCATAATGACAATGTTCACAACGAAGATTCCAAAAATTGCAAATCCCCTATAAACATCTAAAAGGTCAATTCTATTGCTGTTGAGTATTGGTTGTTGAGTCAATTTGGTGATACATTTGATGGTATATGGCAGAATTTACAGTCTTAGGGACAGACTGGAAATGTCATTGTGGTTTTCTTACATTCAATAGCCTAGTGCTGGCTTGACATCAGATTAATAAAAAGTTAACCCTTCTCAACTACCCAATCCTTAGCCGCAATAAATGCTTTGATCCAAGGGCTCAATACGTCTGATCTCTGGTCTGACGGATAGTTGCCCCAGTTCCAAGGGAATACAGAACGCTCAAAGTGAGGCATAATGGCCAAGTGTCTACCATCTTTACTTGCCAGACCTGCTACATGGTAGTCAGAACCATTTGGCGATGCAGGGTAAGCTTCATGCGAATACTTCGCGATTACATGGTATTGATCTTCATCCTCAGGAAGCCTGAAACGACCTTCGCCATGTGCTACCCAGATACCTAGCCGTGATCCGGCCAATCCGCCTAACATGACAGAATTGTTTTCTGGGATAGTTACATTCACAAAACCTGATTCAAACTTGTGGGCTATGTTATGATCCAATTTAGGGTGAACATCATGCTCAGGGTAGAGCAAACCAAGTTCTCCCATCAATTGGCAACCGTTACAGATTCCCAGTGAAATGGTGTCTTTTCTTGCATAGAAGTTGTCGAGTGCTTGCTTAGCCTTTTCATTGTAAAGGAAAGCTCCAGCCCACCCTTTGGCAGAACCCAATACATCTGAGTTCGAGAAACCACCAACGAAAGCGATAAAGTTGACATCACTTAGGTCTTCAGCGCCAGAGATGAGGTCTGTCATATGAATGTCTTTCACATCGAAACCAGCCAGGTGCATAGCGTAAGCCATTTCCCTATCTCCATTTACACCCTTCTCACGGATGATAGCTGCTTTGATACCAGTTTTCGTTTTACGGTCAGGATCAAGGCCTAAGCTCTCATACTGTCCGTCAAATCCTTTAGGGAAAGTGAATGACAATGGTTGTTTTTTGTAATTGTCAAAACGCTCTTTTGCTAGTTCTTCGCCAGACTGTTTTTGGTCAAGTAGGTAAGAGGTTTTGTACCATGTGTCTCTTAAGCTCTCAATGTCTAAAAGGTAGCTTTGTGTATTAGTTTGTATAGAAAGAATAGGTTCGCCAATTGGGCTACCCACCTCAATAAACGATGCTTCTATTGTATTCAATAGTGTGGTTACATCTTCAAGATCATTGTTCGCTACCTGAATTAACAATGCAGGTTGTTCAGAGAAGAAGGTGGCTATATCATCAATACCTTTTATGGCTTTAAGATTAGCTGAAATACCAAGGTCAGTTTGAGCGAAGGTCATTTCCAGTAAAGCGGTAATTAAACCACCAGCCGATACATCATGTCCAGCCATGATTTTGCCTTCTTCAATCAAGGCTTGCACCATGTTGAAGGTATTGGCAAACTTATCAGCATCGTTTACTGTTGGGGCGGCTTTTCCTACTTTACCAACTACCTGAGCGAAAGAACTACCTCCTAATTTAAACTTGCCATCAGATAGGTTGATGTATAAAAGGGTAGAGTCAAAGTCAGGTTGTAAAACTGGCTCTACTACTTTTTTGAGGTCTGTTACAGAACCGCTAGCTGAAATGATTACCGTTCCAGGTGCATAAACTACTCCATCTTTATATTTCTGAGTCATAGACATGGAGTCCTTGCCCGTAGGGATGTTAATACCCAAATCACAAGCAAAATCGGATACACCTTCAACTGCTTTGTATAATCTGGCATTTTCTCCGTCATTTTTTGCTGGCCACATCCAATTAGCACTAAGAGAAATACCGCTTAAGCCTTTTTCGATTGGCGCCCAAACCATATTGGTCAGAGCTTCGGCAATTGAGAGCTGCGAACCTGCAACAGGATCAACCAATGCTGAAACAGGAGCATGCCCTATAGCAGTAGCTATTCCTTTTTCTCCTCTGTAATCTAAAGCCATTACCCCCACATTGTTTAGTGGCAACTGTAGAGGTCCGGCAGTTTGTTGCTTGGCTACACGACCAGTCACACAGCGGTCTACTTTGTTAGTGAGCCAGTCTTTACAGGCAACTGCTTCCAGTTGAAGTACTGCATTCAGGTATTCCTGAAGTTTTTTGATGTCATAAGACACTTCAGCAAAACCACTAGTTTGTGTTTTGTCTTCGAGTATGGTTTTAGGAGATGAACCAAACATGTATCCAAGGTTCCAGTCTATTGGGTTTTCACCAGAAACCTTGTTTTCAAACTTGAAGTGCATGTCGCCAGTAGTTTCTCCTATTACATAGAATGGAGCACGCTCGCGTTGCGCTACTTTCTCCATATAAGCAATGTCTTCTTCTTTGATAACAAGTCCCATTCTTTCCTGAGATTCATTACCAATAATTTCTTTGTCGGATAGGGTAGGGTCGCCTACGGGAAGTTTTTTAACATCTATGGTGCCACCGGTTTCTTCTACCAGTTCGGAAAGACAATTTAAGTGACCACCTGCTCCGTGATCGTGAATAGATACGATAGGGTTCTTACCTGATTCAGTCATGGCACGGACGGCATTGTAAACCCGTTTCTGCATTTCGGGGTTCGAACGCTGAATGGCATTTAACTCAATACCACTTGAGAACTCCCCGGTATCCACTGAAGATACAGCACTACCTCCCATACCGATGCGGTAGTTGTCACCACCCATTACTACAATCTGGTCACCAGCTTCTGGTGTAGCTTTTAATGCATCCTCTTTTTTGCCATAACCAATACCTCCAGCCAGCATGATTACTTTATCGAAACCATATTGTTTACCTCCTTCTTCATGTTCGAAAGTAAGTACTGAACCCGCGATTAATGGTTGTCCGAACTTATTTCCGAAATCACTGGCACCGTTAGAAGCCTTGATCAGAATGTCCATAGGGGTTTGGTACAGCCATTTGCGTTCAGGCATGTTGGTTTCCCAGTCGCGCCCCTCCTCCAATCTTGAATAAGAAGTCATATAAACGGCTGTTCCTGCTAACGGCATTGAGCCCTTACCTCCAGCCATTCTATCTCTTATTTCTCCACCTGAACCCGTAGCAGCACCGTTGAAAGGTTCCACAGTAGTAGGGAAGTTATGTGTTTCTGCTTTCAGGGAAATCACTGATTCAAAATCTGCAGTTTCAAACCAATCGGCCTTGTCTTGTGTGGCAGGAGAGAACTGCTCTACCACAGGGCCTTGCATAAAGGCTACATTATCTTTGTAAGCCGATACCAAACCATCTGGATTTTCTTCAGAGGTTTTCTTTATCATTTTGAACAGAGAGCTAGGCATCTCTTGTCCATCAATGATAAAGGTGCCGTTGAATATCTTGTGTCTACAATGCTCAGAGTTCACCTGAGAGAAACCAAAGACTTCACCATCTGTTAACTTTCTTCCCAGTTTATCACTGACCTCATTGAGGTAGTCAATCTCTTCCTGACTCAATGCCAGACCTTCTTGCTGATTGTAACTGGCAATATCTTCTATATGCTGAACTGGTTCTGGTTCAATGCTGATATTAAATATGTCCTGATCCAGGTTTTCAACTAATACCTGAAGCATTGGGTCAAAAGCTGTGTTTTTCGACTGAACCTTTTCGAATTCTTCAATTCTTTCGATTCCTGAAACTCCCATGTTTTGGGTGATTTCAACGGCATTGGTGCTCCAGGGGGTGATCATTTCTTTTCGTGGACCAACAAAAAAGCCCTCCAGAGTTTCGCCTTTTATTAGTGAGGCATTTCCGAAGAGCCATTCAAGTTTTGGAAGGTCTTGTGGGGCGAGTTGCGAAGTGAGACTGACAGCGTAAATTCTGTTAGCCCCGGCATCGAAAAATTGAATCATTAGATGGTTCGATTTGGAAGTCAATAATGACCGCAAAATTAAGAAAAGATTTGAGTTTTAAGTGTGTGATTTTGGGAATCAATTACTAAAGATTTGTTATTGTCCGTTTAACAGAGTTGATACTATAATCAACCTGTTTTTTATCCTTGCGATAGACTCAGACAAGTATAAATACCTGCTCAATTGAAAAATATACTTGTTTTCACAAAACCCATATTTCTACGCTGAAATGTTAGCGTCTGCTTCCTCAACTTTGAATTACTAAATCAGACGTGCACAAAACGATTTATCAGGCGGATACCGAAAAGCCTAAGAGAGAGTAGGTCATTTTTAAATAAACATACAATGAGTTCAGTAAATGTAACTATAGTCAACAAGTCTGGAAAAAGTGTTGATAAACTTTTAATGTATCATGATGGAACAATTCCTGGCACAGGTGATTCCTTATCAGACTTTGAATTTGTAACCTGTCAGGTGAACCTGGCGAATAACGCCCAAACTCCAACGATAGAGGTAGAAACGGAGTTTTTAGATCCTACTGATTACTGGATAGGAGGGGTTTTGTTTGAAGGAGATGGAACGCCATATATCGTATCGGCCGAGACTTATATTCCACCTTTCAAAGAGTATGAAGTGGATGATGATGGAAACCTGACCATTACCATCAATAAGTACGTTGGTCAACAGGCCAACCCTTCCAACATGACCTTTGATGATCATACGGGAGATCCTGAAGTAGCACAATTGGTGAATGGTACTGGAGCTAGTTTCCTGCCATGGAACTTTGTGAAAGAACTGATCCAGCAGCTGGAAAAGAAGGGATGTTAAATGTTATAGCAAGATTGTCTTTCAGGCAATCTTGCTTGCTCTAGGTTTTCAAGCGTTTGTATGCGGTATTCAATTTTAGCATGTAATAATTAGTACAATTATGTTTATGTTTAGATAACAAGTTTTATGCACACAAAAATGAATATAGTTAAACCAGAAGATGCCAGACATCAAATGCTAAACTGGTCGAAATGCAGAAGTGAAGAATTCTTCCAGTATTTTGAAAGGTTTAGTTCTGAAAACAACGAAAACGGCTTTAATGATCAGTTTGAAAGACTTTGCCATATTGACTATGGAGAAGTTCCAGAAGAGTTTTTGAAGTTTATCCAGGGTATGGGAAGCTCTGATGTTTTACAACTATGCCTGGGTTTGTTAATAGATGTTGAAAAGGGAAGCAAAGCTTTCAATATATTCTTCGAAACCAGAAGGAAGGATGAAAGTACCTATTGGGGCTTCAAAGATCCAGTAAAAGCTTGTGGTTTTAGTTTGACAGCGTCTGACTCAGAATCGTTTTTGCCTAGATATGGTATTTCACCAGAGTTAAAGAATCAACTGACAGTAAATTGGAGGGCATGCCCGACCAACCTTTTTCCTCAATTATTTTATTCTCAGGGGATAAATGAAAGGAGAGTAATAGATATTGTAAGAAATAATAAGAACACAATATCAAGACTTGAAAACCTATTGACTGAACTAGTTCAGGATAATAATAAAAAGATAGATAGAGAAGTAGCAAGTATTCTGGATGCGAGTTTGTTAGGGCTGGCTTCGAATCCGGTAAACAGAGTTTTGGTTAGGGCAAGGAGCTATCCTATTGTTGGTTATAACTTGAATGCTTTGAAAGTCTTACTAAATTCTAAAAGTATGATCAAGGTTCATTTAGGAATGAACATGAGCGATTTTTACAGAAATGACGATTTGTTCACACTTATAATCGAGCTTAACAAAACCAATGATTTTATGGGAACTAAATCGAGTAAGGAAGAAGAGGGAGTTTCTACTTTTTTAGATTTTGTACAGGCTTGCCCACCGATTTGTTGTAAACCGGGTGAACCAGACGATCCCTGTCAAGGGAATCAGTTTGGAATTCAAGGGTATATATGACTTGATCTCGGAAAGCAATTAAGAGCGTACTTCTTATATTGTGGTATATTTTGAATACACACAATTGAATAACGCTGAGCTTCTTGTAAGACTGGAACAGATTGTTCGTCTTTCTTACCTAATACTTTTTGTTCCGCTTGGAATAGGCCTCTACAAATACAAACGGCTTATTAAAGAGCAGAAACTGCTCCTCTTAATAATTATAGCCTTAATCGTAAATGATGGTCTAACCTTTTATTTAAGGGAGCAAAACCAGTCAAATCTATGGGTTTATCATTATTACGTACCGATACAGTTTTGTTTGATAACAGTACTTTACAGGCATATGTTGAAGTTGATAGTTTCGGGTAAGGTAATGGTTTTCATTGGGATGATTTTTGTTCTTTTCTCGTTGGCAAATACTTTGTTTTTGCAAGGGATTGAACAGTTTAATACTAATGCAATTCTGATATCAAATGTGGTCTTTGTTCTTTTTTCTCTGTTGTTTTTCTATCAGCTACTAAAGGCGCCTTTAATAGAGGAACTAGAGCGGTTACCCCAGTTTTGGATAAATCTGGCTGTCTTAATTTATTACTCGAGTTCTTCTGTACTGTTTTATATGGTCAATCATGTTTTGAAGATTGATACAAAGTCATTGGCTATTGTTTGGACTGTTAATATTGGCTTGTATGTGATCCTTAATTGCTTGTATAGTGTAGGGCTTTGGAAGGTGCAAAAGCAATGAATTATTGGGAGTACATACTCGGAGGCACTCTTGTGATTTTACTTCTGGCTTTAGGAGTGGTTTTCTTTTTTCTGGCCTATCAAAGAAGACTTCTGAAGCAACAACAGGAGCATCAGGCAAAGGAGACAGCATATCAACAACAATTGATGAGGGCAAGTTTCCTGAGCCAGGAAAAAGAGCGTAACCGAATAGGTAAAGATCTACATGACAGTGTGGGGGCCATGCTTACTACAGCCAAGCTCTATTTCCGGCATATAGATAGAAAATCAGATCAAATAAAGTTTGATGAACTCAAAAATAAGTCGCTTGAATTGTTAGATGAAACTATGGTTAGTTTGCGAAGGGTCTCACATGGTTTGCGACCTATTGTTTTGGAGAGGTTGGGGTTAGTAGAGGCTATTTCGAATACTGTTACTCAAATTAACCAATCGAATCAGATAAGGATCGAATTTAGTCATCAGATAGATCAGGATATAGATAAAGAGTACCAACTTAACTGGTTTAGAATTGTGCAGGAATTAATCAATAATACGCTGAAACATGCCCATGCCGATCAAGTGAGTCTCGATGTTTCTATATGCCAGAGTAGGCTTGTGTTTCGGTATTCTGACAATGGAATTGGTTTAAAAGAGAAAAGAGTGGAAGCTGGTTTGGGGCTACAAAACATCGAGAGCCGGTTGAACTTAATGAACGGTGAGTTAAAACTAGAGGAAAAGGAGGAAAGCGGTATTGTCATGCTTCTAACCTCCGATATTGAACCATAAATACATGCAATCATGATAAAAGTAGTTGTGACCGATGATCACAAATTGTTTCGGGAAGGGATTCGCTTTTTGATAGATCAGATGGAAGGAATCCATGTTGTTTTTGAGACATCAGGAGGAGGAGAATTATTGAAGAATCTGAAGTTCGAGGAACCTGACGTTTTGTTGTTGGATCTGGATATGCCTGATATGGAAGGGATTGATGTATTGAAGGAAATTAAGTCACTATACACGAAGGTTAAAGTAATCATATTGACAATGTATAATGATCCTCAAATGATGGCGTATCTGATGGAGTTAGGGGCAAACAGCTACTTGTTAAAAGATACCAGTCCTGATGAGTTGCAAAGAGCGATTCTCAGTGTTCATGACCATAATTATTATTTCAATAAAGAGCTTTCTCAAGCCATGCTTTCGGGTTTGAAGAGGCAACAGCAAAAGAAGCCTACCTTAAAAAACAATGTGGCTTTAACGGCTAGAGAAATGGAAGTGCTTGAACTGATTTGTCAGGAATATACTACCAAAGAGATTGCAGAGAAGCTCTTTATTAGCAGTCGTACTGCAGAAGGTCACCGCAAAAACCTGATCGAAAAATTAGGCGTCAAAAATACAGCGGGGCTAATTGTTAAGGCGATTAAAGAAGGACTTATCCAGATATAATTGAAGAAGCAGAAACGAACGTTTCTGCTTCTTACTTGCGTAATTTATTCAACCTACTTGCGAACAAGCAGTTTCTTTGTCTCTATCAATTCTCCATTGCGTAGGTATCTCACAAAATAGACTCCTTTTAAAAGTTCTGATGTGTTTAATGCAACAGTTTTAGAGTTCTTATTTTTTAATTCCTGAACTATTTCACCATTCAGGTTTACAACTTCTATAGTGACACTTCCTTTTGTACTTCCTTTTAATGCTATGTTAGTTGTTCCGTTTGCTGGATTAGGGAAAATGGTCATTGCATCAGGTTCAATATCCAGAACATCGGCAAGTTTAGGACTTTCAGCAATTTTTTCTGTTAGTGCATTTACTTGCTCTTGAAGTGCATCAATGGTTTGTTTTTGATCTTGAACGGCCCTGAGAAGTAAAGGAACAAGACTCATGTAGTCCACCCCATATCCAGATTCTTCATCTCCATGTATGATCTCTGGGTAGATTTCTGCCACTTCCTGCGCCATTACACCAAAATGAGTTCTTTTGGAATCATCATTTTTATATTTATAGCTGTAAGTTTTGATGCTATATAGAGATTGATATTTATCAAAATCTTCCAAAACATCAATTTTTTTGTTCCTATCGGATATACCGACAAATGAATTCCCCCAAATAGTGGGTGCAAATACAATGTCATTTGAGTAAATGCTTCCGTTGACATCTAGAGCAACATTGGGAGAGGTTTTATTTATTCCTACTCTACCATTGCCTTTAACAATGAAGATGTTTCCAAGATGATTGTTCAATCCTCCAACCCTTAGCGGATCCACAGCAGCACTGATGATCATACCATTGCCGAACTGGTTGGTATTTTCAAACAGAGCCATATGATCAAACCCGGTTCCTTTGACATAAAGTTGTTTAGTAGTAAAAGGGATGCTTGGGCCAATTCTTAAAGTTCCTGTTGTTAGATTGTTTCCTGTGTTGCTCCATTGTTGAGCTTGAGCACTGAAAATAGAAAATATTCCCAGTGTAATCATGAGTAATACCTTTTTCATAATCTTATTTGGTTTATTGATTAGTTAAAAGTATAAATAATCATTATTAAATTCTACTTTAAAATAGTGTAATTTAAGCTTTTAATGTGAATAACAGATTGTTTAATGTGAAATACATTCTTATAGAAAAACTGAATTAGTGTTTAAAAAGAAATATTTAGATAGAAATGGTTGTAGTTACCTCACGGATAAAAGTGGTCATAAGAGCTCGGTTTTTGACTTTTAATTTATTTTAGAAGCGCTTCTTTTATGAATTCCTGATGAGATTGAAGCAGAGTATTAAGAGTGATGGGTAGAGCTCAGTCTTTTGATTAAGGTTGAATAATCAAAATAAGAAAAGTTTAAATGAGAAGTAGATGCTTTTATATGGATGAACTATGCGAGGCAGTCATTCGTACGAATGTACTGCCTCGCTGATTACACACTTAGTCAGTAGTGAATTCTTAATCAATATCCAGTGTCATATACTTTGGATAGTCTACACTATAGCTGAATCTAATAACCTTTTTCTCTCCAGGGTCTAATTGAACATTCCATGTGAGCAAACCGGATTCTTTATTGTGATCGGCTTCGGCAAGATCAACAAGGTTAACCTTGAAGTCCTTACTTGGTGCGATAGGAATCTGATCATAGATATTGATATTAATCTTGGTGGATTTGGTGTTGACTACTGTGATTTCGAAAGTTCTTTCTTCGCGTTTTTTGTTACTGAAAACCTTTTCTCTTTCGAATTCCTTTAAACGTTTTCGGCTTACCACAATTCCTTCATCTTTGCCCATAGAAATCTCCAATGTGTCCTTTCCAATATTGGTGTCAATAATGGATTTGCCTACAAAACTATCTTCGAAGTACAAGTTCGATTCACCATCCAGGAGTTTCAATTTTTCCCAGTCGGGAATTTCTGCTACCAAAAAGGCGTTTTCTCTTGCTTTAGGGCTGGTGGAATAGATATAGTCAGCATAAATCTCCAACGTTTGAATATCAACTGTTTCTGGCTGACCAGTGCTTGGGATATCGTATGGATGTTTGATTTCGTAAACAAATGTTGTCTGATAGTTGATGTAGTTAATTGGTAAAGGTTTACTCTTTCTTTTGGGCGCTCTTGATTTTATGCTTGAAGCTCCTCGGATTCTTACGCCAGCAACTCTTCCAGCCAGAGAGGGACCGCCAGTTGGCTTAAATTGTCTTTCGGTTAGAGTGGCTACAGTAAAAGGTAGTTTATGTTTAGGTGTGGCAGCCGCTACTCCTGTCACTACTACTTCACCTAAAGAAGTTGCGTCTGGGCTCAGCTGAACATTTATCCTCGATCGGCTACCTACTTCAATTTCCTGAGTAATGTATCCGAGGTATCGAAACACCAGCGTATTTTCTCCATTAGGCACCTGAATGTTGTATTCTCCATTCATATTGGTCGGAGTGCCAATGGTTGATCCCTTTACCATCACAGTAACTTGAGGCAGGGGAAGTCCATCATCTGTACCTGTGATAACTCCAGAAATTTGTCCTTGTCCTCTGTACTCTTCCGTGGCCCTATCTTCTTCATCTTCATACTTATATGAGTTATCCCTCCCCAGATAGAAAGGGTTCAGCTCGGGAGCGGTACCGCTGGACTGCAGGTCTCCCGAACTGAGCAGTAACTTCACATTTTTCCAATCAACTCCAGTATTTTGAAATACCCTGGCTTTGTAAGTAATGGATAGTGGACTTTCTACATTAGTTGCCCTGATATCATATGCAGGAAACCA
This sequence comes from uncultured Roseivirga sp., assembly GCA_947493005.1. Classification (GTDB taxonomy): domain Bacteria; phylum Bacteroidota; class Bacteroidia; order Cytophagales; family Cyclobacteriaceae; genus Roseivirga. The sequence goes on along the minus strand of CANLOY010000002.1, from coordinate 576,507 downwards.
ACCTGCTTCTGAAACTGCATAACTTATTTTAATTTCTTGCTTACCAGTTTTTTCAGCATTGACTACAAGGAAGATATTAGAAGTAGGTTCTTCTTCTTCCGTATTGTAAGATTTGACCTGAAGTTCCAACTTCCCAATACGTTCTTTGAGCTTTCGTTCAATCAACTGCAGACGAAAACTCTCTTGTGTATTTTGCTTGAATTGATTAGAAAAATATTCAATTGCTTCTTGGTATTTAATGTTATTAGCACCTTCTGAATTAATGACTTTCATGTTTTTAGTGAGCAATTCAGATTCTGTTGCCAGTATTGATAATTGCATTTGAATAAGTTCTACTGAATCAATTAGCGACAACCTGTTTTTTAGCAATTGCTTTACCTTCTCGGGTTTGTTGGTTTCAATGTAATCCGTTTCGCGCCTTACCGAAAGAATTGTGATACCGTCTCCGGTAATCTGTATGGTTTTGGGGTCCAGATTTGCAGAAAGTTTTACCAATTTGAATTCATTTTTACCCTTCCTTAGGTTCAATGTTGCTGTTCTTTTTAGTTCAGCACCTTGCGTGTAAATTTTGGCAGAAAGTATTTTGGATTCAATGTCGGATTGTCCATGAGCGAATGTGACGGCCATGAACATTACTAATAGTAATGCTGTGAGTTTCATAAGCGTAGTTTTAGTTTAAGGATTGTTTAGCACCATCGTCCATATGATGCATATTCAGATGCTATTCCATAAGGATATCTGAAAACTTTATAAGACGGCCGTCTTACCAATTAAACAATATATAAACCGACCAACCCTTATTTATTCCAAAATAAATTTCGTAAAGTATTGATTTTTCAAAATTCTGAGTCTTCAGTTTGTTTGATTCGATATATTATTTTGAAGTGAGGGCTTACTGGAGGTTAGCTGGCAATAGTCAATTGAAGGATATTGATCTTTATGCCATTGTATTGCCTGTTTTTTCAAAATTCGATTGTGGAACTGGTAATTATCAAATGTTCTGAAACCGAAAGCAATTGCAAAAGGCAGGAGCACTAACCCAGCGAAATACCACTTTTGTTTCTTATTCATTTTTAAGTGCCAGAGTAGGGTTTAAGAAAGCTGATTTAAAGGATTGTATACTGATAATGGCAAAGACAATGACGTATACAATAGCCGCTGCCAGAATGAAAGTAAGAGGAGAAAGAACTATGGAATAGGCATAGTCTTGTAGCCAGGTGCTGACCAACCAGTAGCTTAGCGCACTTCCAATTATAGCCGCAAAAAATATGATCAGGAATAACTGTCTGTTGAGCAAACCAATAATCTGTATTAGTGTTGCACCCAGTACTTTTCTAATGGCAATCTCTTTAGACTTCAAGCTGATGATATAGACCATAAACCCTATTAAGCCAAGAAGAGATAGCAGCACCGCCAACATAGAAAACAATACACTGATTTGCCCTGTCTGTTTTTCCTTGGCATACAATCTCTTTACGGCATCGTCCATAAAGTCATAATTCATGGGGGTGTCAGGTCTGATCTTATTCCACTCGGCCTCCATCAGCTTAACTGTTTTGGCCAAATCATCCGTTGATGAACGTATGAGTACATTGGTATTTACGAATCCTGGTTCTGGAGTAAGTGAAATGATTTGTGGTGCGATTTTTTCTTTTAATGAGAAAAAATGAAAATCTTTGAATACCCCCGATACTTTGCGGAGAAGCTCATTTTGATTGCCGGGTCTAAGAGTGATTTTTTTACCTATAGGATCGTTCTGCCAGTTATACTTATTGATGAAGTTGTGGTTAACCAGAGAAATTACCTGGCCGGATTCGGCAGCAAGTAGTACATTTTTAAAATCACCTGCAGTGATTTCCATTCCCATTACATCGAAGTAATCTATGTCTACCCCGTACGAGAGTAGATTCTCATATATTTCATCATGACCTTCTGGTTTATAAGCCAGTGGATTCATACCATCACCCATCATTGGCCCGAAGCTTACACCAGATATTTCTGGGTGGGTGAGTAATTGTGTTTTTAGCAGGTTGAAATTCTGCATACCACCTATATCAAAGGCATTGGTGATTTTAATGACTTGTTTTGGACTAAAGCCCATGTCTTTATTGTCAAGGAAAGCAACTTGTCTATTCATGAACCAGGCCGAGATGCCTAATGTGAACAGTAGTACAAACTGTAAGAATATTAGCACATTTCTCAATTTTATACCACTCGTAGTATGGATAGAAGCCTTACTTCTGAGCAAAGTGCCAACTTTGATTTGTGTAAGTGTAAAAGCTGGATAGATTACGGTGAATGCACTTAACAGAATAAGAAAAAGCACCCCTACAAGCCAATAGTAAAGAGAATTGTAAAACTTGTTTTGGATAGCAAGCCCGAGAAAGTCATTGAAAATTGGCAGTAAAAAATTCAACCCCAGAATGACTACGGGTATGACCAGCATGGTCATAGAAGTTGACTCTAAAAAGAAAGCCCTTATTATCTGAGCTTTGGACTCACCAAGAACTTTTCTCATTCCAACTTCCTTTCCTTTCCCAGAATATATCGCTAATGATAGGTTGATGTAGTTGGCTACTGCAATGAACAATATTAAAGTTCCTATAATCACAAACACTAGCAATTGAAGTTTGTCTCCCTGTCCGCCAGCTCCAAATGCGGCATTAGACTCGTAGTAAATGTCTTCAATAGGGACTAGGTTAACTTCTGAAATTTCTTCGAACTCATTTGCTGCAATACCTTCCATTGCTAAAATCTTCTCTTCAAGGACTTTTGGGTCAGCTCGATCTACCAATTTTAAATAGGTGGTGGTATGGAAATGCTGAGGAGCGAAGGCAGAAGGGTTGACATACAAAAAGTCGAATTGTAAGTGAGAATTACTTGGAATGTCTTCGATAACTCCTGTGATTGTAAGGAATAGAGAATCGTACTTAATGGCTTCTCCAATTGGAGAATCATCACCAAAGTATTTTTCGGCTATCGACTTTGTGATTACGGTGGCTCTTGGCTGATCTAAAAGCGTTGATTTATTTCCCTCCAGCAAGTTGAAATCAAAAAAATCAAAGAAGCTTGCACCAGTATTTACCTGATAAATATTGCTTTCAAAAAATGTTTTACCATTATAAGAAAGTTTAGCTCTGGGATGTCCATTAAGCTGGACCATGGCTTCTACTTCAGGGTATTTTCCAGAATTTAACTCTCTACCATGTTCCATTCCTAAGTTGGAGAACCAAAGTGGACTGTTGGTTCTGGCTTCCATTCGGTAAATGTTTTCAGCATTGGTATGAAAGCTGTCATAACTCAATTCATGATCCGCATAAAAAATGATCAATGTGGCTGCTATCAGCCCCATGGATAAACCAAGAATATTAAGGCTATTGAGTAGCTTGTTCTTTAAGAAGTTACGAACCAGCAGGTTTAAGAAAAGTTTCTTCATCTTGAGTGGGTTATTCTTGTCTCAGTGCTACAATCGGGTTTTGCAATGCTGTTTTGGTTGCTTGCAGGCATATAGTAATAGAGGTAATTAGAAGTACCGAGATACCAGCAAGTGGAAATACAATAGCGTTGATTTCTGTTCTGTAAGCAAAAGAGTTCAGCCAGTGGTTGATCATATAGAAACTAACAGAACTGGCTATAATGGTTGATATGATAATCAGAGGAATGAAGTCTTTGTTAAGCAAAAACAAAATTCTGGAAGTAGGTGCCCCTAGAACCTTTCTTACTCCAATTTCTTTGGTTCTTAGCTGAGCAATGTAAGCTGTGAGCCCAACAAGTCCCATAATGGCCAGAACTATGGCTAAGATGGAAAGCAGGTTGGATAAAGTACCCATTTTTTGCTCTTGCTGATAAGCGCTCTGAATGTCCTTGTCCACGAATTCATAGTGTATTGGACTGTCAGGTTGGAACTCATACCAGGCTTTTTCAATTGATTCGAAAGATGCCTGAATGTTCTCCATATTGATTTTGATAAGGAGATTTTCTGAAGGATAGCGCCTGGTTTTTCTGGCAAAAATAAACTGAGGAACCATTGCCTCATGTAGTGACCTTGCATGATAATCCTGAAATACTCCTGCAATGAATCTGTCGTATTGATTTGGACCTGGGTTTAGCGTTATTTTCTTACCAATGGGATTTTTCCAACCCATTGAATTAACAAAGTGTTCATTGACCAGTAGTGAGATATTGGGAAGTTCCTCTTCTGATTTCTCGAAGAAATCTCCATAAAGTGGTTTTACACCTGTTACAGAAAAATAATCGAAATCTGTACCGAAGGTTAATGCATCATTCTTCTGTTCATGGCCTTCGGCAATATAGTTTGTTCCATAATCTTCGGTACCTGGTGCCATACCAGTGGTAAAACCCAATATGTTGGGGTCTGAAAGAAATCTGCTTTTGATGGCGTTGTATTTCTCATTTCCTTCAATACCATATACATTAGAAATTTTAATCAATCCACTTCTGTCTATTCCCAGGTCCTTGTTTTTGATATACCTTAGTTGCTGATCGATAAAGAAAGCTCCGGTTCCCAGAATGATTAGGATAGTAAACTGTAATGTGAGCAAAACCTTTCTCAATTGTACTCCGGATTTACCTGATAGATTTCCTTTCCGGAAAAGGTTCAATGGTGAGAGATGAGATAAACTGAATACGGGGTAGATTCCAGCCAGTATTCCTGTAATCAGCGTAATGCCTAAAAGAGTAGAAAAGGATGATAGAGAAGAACCGTACTTGTTTTTCAATGGAATGTTTAGAAAATCACTGTAGTGAGGAATTACTGACTCTATGACAAAAATCACTACCGGTAAGGTCAGCAGAGCGAGTAAAACCGATTCTACTAAGAATTGTGTAGAAAGGCTCTTTTTGGAGCCTCCTAATACTTTTCTGACAGCAATTTCTTTATTTCTACCAGCGTAAATAGCAGCGGATAGATTCATGTAATTAGTGCATGAGATGATTAAGATAAACAAGGCGATTCCCGAAAAGAGATAGAGATAATTCTTGTTGCCCGGAGGCTTGATTTCAAAAGTCAGCGCTTTCTCAAAATGCATATCGGACAACCTTTGTAGTTTGACATCCAGAAGGGTATCATAAATGTTTGTGGCAACATCTAGTGCTCGTATTTTTCTGGCCAGTGCTTTTGGGCTGGCACCCTCTTGAAGCGTTACGTAGTTTGAAGAGGATCGAATAGAACGATTATTGGTAATTAACATACCAAATTCAAGGTGACTGTTTTGAGGAAGTTTTTCCAAAACGCCTGTTACCTGTAATGTCAGTGTATCCCATTTAATGATTTTTCCCAGATGAGGTTGCTCGCCTAAGAGGTTACTTCCTACCTGTTCCGTAATGACTGCTGAGAGTGGTTCTTTTAGGGCTACCGAGGGGGCACCTTCTTTAAGCTTAAAATCAAAAATATCAAAGAACTGAGATCCATGATCGGTTATAAGTACACTCGTACTGAATTGTTTTTCCTTATACCGTATGAATTTTCTCGGAGATCGCCTGAATCTTGCTACTTTATCTATTTCGGGAAAGCTATTCTGAAAAAGGACGTCAGAATAATTTTTATCGATCATAGGGAACCATGGCCCATACCCTGCTTGTCCTGCAACCCGATAAGTGTTTTCGGGATTGTGATGAAAACGGTCATAACTTAACTCATACTGAACATAAAGAACAACCAAAGCACAGCACGACAAAGCAACAGTTAGTCCGATAAAATTGATGCTGTGATACTTTCTTTGCTTAATGAAGTTTCTGAGTGCTATTTTTAAAAAGTTCCAAAACATGGTTGAAAAGTTAGATTGTGACCAGGTTAACCAAACTTACGAGGAGGGCAGAAGGTAGTAGAATAATGCAGAGTTAAGCTTGCTTAACAAGAGATTAAAATGGTTAAGGAAAAGTTAAAATTTAACTTCTGTGCCCTAAAAAACGTATTTTCGATTACTCGAGCGTATGAATTTATCTAAGAAAGCTATCGGATTGGTTACCGGCCTTGCAACTATTGCATTGGTTGGGTTATCTGTGGTACAGCTTAAAAACCTTAACTCATCAATAGAAACTAATAAGCAGATTTTTCTTCAGAAGGTGGATTTGTGTTCCGGAATGATAGGAGAGTATTTTTCAAAAACACCTGATTATGGCACTTTACTGCATCAAGCTGCACTTCGTGTAAAGGAGAACGGAACTTTAAATGATCTTGAGATGGATAAAAAGCTCAGAGAGCTCATAGATGATGTCTTTAAAAGTTACTCTTTGGATCTGCCTTATGAATATGCTGTTTATCAGCATGCATCGAACCGAAGTAGTGGTGGATTTAACTTTGTTTTAGGTGATAGTGGTACAACATTGGATTTTGAACTGGAGAGTTGTGAAAACCCTCAGGAAAGAGGGCATTCCTGGACTGTGCTTACCTGTTCTAATGGAGTTAATGGAGATGGAGATTATCACCTGGCTGTTTTCTTCCCTAGTCAGGATGCATATGTTTTTGCACAGTCAAGCGGAGCGCTGATTTTGTCGGTCGTGTTTATTCTCTTATTGCTTTGCTGTTTTGCTTACACGCTCATTGTAATTCAAAGACAAAAGAAGCTATCAGTTATTAAGAACGATTTTATCAATAACCTTACTCATGAATTTAAAACGCCAATTGCCTCTATTTCTCTGGCAACGAGTATGCTGAAAAGAGACCAAGGAGAAGTAGATGAGCGAAAAAGAGCCAATTACCTTGGACTTATTGAACATGAAAGTAAAAGATTGGAAGGGCAGGTAGATAAGGTGCTTCAAATCGCAATGATTGATTCAGGTAGCTTTTCACTTAATAAAAAGCAACTCGATGTTCATGAAGCTATTGACAAAGTTGTAGAGAGTATGGGTTTGGTGGTTAATAAGCGTAAGGGAGAAATTAAGCTAAACCTTAATGCCACTAAACCAGTAGTTATGGCCGATGAAACTCATCTGGTGAATATTATCTACAACTTGGTGGACAATGCACTGAAGTATACCATAGATGTACCAAAAATATCGATTACTACTACTGATGGAGACAAAGGAATCGAGATTTCGATTAAAGACAATGGGATAGGAATAGGTGAGGAGATTCAAAAGTACATTTTCGATAAATTTTACCGAGCCGAGACAGGTAACGTCCATAATGTAAAGGGCTTTGGACTAGGTTTGAGCTATGTTAAAAAGATAATAGAAGCACATAGTGGCTATATCAATTTGAGTAGTAAAATCAATCAAGGCAGCGAGTTTAAACTTTATTTTCCTTTTGCTTAATGGGTAATATTCTGCTTGTAGAAGACGATGATAGCTTTGGGTATATCCTGAAGGAATACCTGGAGATTAACGACTTTACCGTGACTTGGGTACAGAATGGTGAAAGTGGTCTGGAGGCATTCAAGCAGAATGTCTATGACCTGTGTGTATTGGATATCATGATGCCGCTCAAGGATGGTTTTACATTGGCTAAAGAAATTCAAGAGCATGATGCAGATGTCCCCTTTATTTTTTTAACAGCCAAAGCCTTAAAAATCGATAAATTAAAAGGTTTTCGTCTAGGGTGTGATGACTATGTAGTAAAACCGATTGACGAAGAATTGTTTATTGCGAGAGTAAAAGCACTGGTTAAAAGAACTTCCAATAGTTCAGAGCGTTCTGCCGGAAACGGTGTTTATAACATTGGTAAGTATTGTTTTGATCCTACCAATCAAGCCTTGGTTCTGGAAGATAAAACCCAGCGCCTGACTACTAAAGAAGCTAAGGTACTACAGCTTTTATGTGAAAAGAAAAATCAGGTATTGGACAGAAATAAAGCGTTGAAAGTGGTGTGGGGCGAAAGCGACTTTTTTAACAGGAAAAGTATGGATGTATTTATTCATAAACTGCGCAAGTATTTAGAAGAAGATGCTACTGTTAAAATCACCAATGTGCATGGTAAGGGCTTTGTTTTAGAGGACTAAGTCCTGGTTTTTGAAGTAAAGAAAAAAGGAAAAACCTTTTACTTTGCTCCTTCAAACTCCTATTTTTAATCTGATATAAACATTAACACAATACAATTATGGCAATCAAAGAAAGTTTGATGGAGAATAAAGACTTCATTTTAGAAAGTCTTCCCACCCAAGAATTAAAAGACGAATTTTTAGCAAGCCTCGAAAATGTAGAAGAGCAGCCTGGTGCTGTTTCTATTGAAGAAGCCGTGGCTGAGGCACAATCTCCTGATCATGTGACAGAAGACATGTATGAAGGTATAAAGAAGGAGTTGGAGAATATGAAATCTGCTCCAAGGCTTACACCTGAAGAAGAAAAAGCAGCAATTGAGGCAGAGCTCAAAAATGTCCCTACTGAGCCTAATGATAATCCTGACGAAGAAGGGACAGAATAGGTATACAAGGCTACTTCAGAGGCTAAACGATAATAGTAGTGTATCTTAGTTCCCTTAACCTTGCTGAGTACAATCTTTAGTTTTTTGAGGTAGCCTTCTTGTTAAGGTAGCTTGTGCAAAAGTTCAGAAATGAATCCATATCCTTAAGGTTTGAAATATAACCAACAGACACCCTTACAGCCCCTCTTTTCTGGTTTAGAAAATTGATCAAACCGAAGTAATCCTTTTCACCATTTCTTTGAAAATAGATCTTTAGTTTTTCAGCATTTAATTGATGATTAGTTTCATCAATGCCTGGATTACAGAAACATCCGGTTCTAAGAGAGATATTCCTTTTATATGCATCACTTTCTATCTGCTGAAAATCATGTAACGTACCCTCTTTATCGAAGAAGTTCATAGCAATGGTTCCACCTCTGTTAATACCGTTTTTTGGTCCGTGTATCTTGATCAAAGGAGCACCGTTTTTATGCTTGATTTCAAGAAGTTTTTTGATTAGGTATTCTGTTAGGTGTTGTACCCTGGATTTGATGTGGTCAATGCCGATTTGTTCAATGAATTCGAGCCCTGTTTTTACAGCAGGAATTTCTAGGTAATTAATAGTGCCCTCTTCAAAACGAGCAGCTTCTTTTTCCAGGTAATAGCCATCTCCCTGAACACTTACAATAGTAATAGTACCTCCTGTGAATGATGGCTTTTTAAGTTTATCAAAGGCACTTTTCTTAGCTAGTAGCGCTCCTATTCCTGTGGGGTATCCAAAGATTTTATAAAAAGATACGCTTACAAATTCTGGCTTATACTTTTGCAAATCCAGCCTGTCACTTGGTACAAACGCAGCGGCATCTAATAATACATCCCAGTTTTCTTGCTGTGCTTTCTGAACCCATTCGAGGTTGTGCTTAACTCCTGAAACATTGGATTGGGCTGGAAAAGCTAAGAGTTTGTTTTTACCCTGCATCTCCTGAATGTTTTTAGCAAATAGCTCTGAATCAATTCTTAATTCTTTGTCTAGTGGACTGTATGTGAAAGGGCAATTCGCTTTTCTGGCAAACTCTCTGATTCCATTCACTGAATTGTGATTATCAAAAGTGAGCAGAAGCTGGCCATCCGAGGCGAATGGATAACATTCACCAATTATTTTCAGGGCGGCAGAAGCATTAGATGTGAAAATACAGATATAGTCATTCTGAGCATTAAAAAACTCTAAGACTTTGTTTCTGGCTTCATTAATGTGTTTTTCTGCCAGTGCTGAGCTAGGGTTGATTGAATGCGGGTTGCCAAGAATGTTCGTACTAAGAAACTCTTGGTGTTTTTTTACCAGGCTTTCTGGATAAAGGTGACCACCCGTGAAATCTAAGTAGGTGTGATTTTGTTCGTCTAGCCTGGCAAAGTCTTTATCCCTTAATTCGTTCAGAAAGGACGTATTGGAATATTCTGGATTTAACTCTGAAAGCTGCGTTCTGTTCTTCGACCTACTGAACCAACGACTTCCTCTTATTGATGCTGCATTAAAGAACCTGATCATACAAAAGGTTTTTCAGTGGTCGGTAATCTATTACTTTGTTGAGCCGAAGATATCTGGATCGTGCAGATCAGAATAGCTATCAAAATACCCACTAAGAGTATGATGGTTTTTAAATCTTGAGTTTTTGATTTCATGTTTTTGACCTTTTAGATCAAATGTAGATATCAGAATAAGGCGCATGGGTGAATGCGATGTTAAGCTTGCCTAAGAAGGTGTTAAAAGTGTTAATGATATGTTAAGGAGGCCCGTCACTGATGACTAATACTTATTTTTGAGAAAGATTAACGGGTTGAGGCTTTCAAAACTGACCATATATGTTGTGATAATTGCTGCCGCACTTTCTATGTTGGGGCTAGTTTATGTGCAGTTGAGATTGTTTGAAGAAGATGTAAATGTATATCAACAACAGTTCAACTTGACTATTCCTGAGTACCTGGGAGAACTGCAAAATGAAATTCGAAACAACAAGGAATGGGTTGAGATGGTCAATAATTACACTAGTTATGATTCATTCCTAATAGAGTCTTTCGAAGCCCCTCCTGAGAATATTATTTTCAAAGAATTGAAATCCACAATAGATGACGTTTTCAGACGAAATAATCTGGATGTAGAGTACAGGGTTAATGGGTTGATTTCGGCAGACACGAAATGTTTTTTCTATGCCAGTGACGAAATGAGACTAGAGACCCCCCTGATCGAAGAGATAGTGGGTGGAGAGTTTTTTATGTGTTTGTGTGGGCCTAATGCAGGAGAAACTCACGGACATCATGGTGCGGGACATTATACGGCTTTCGATGTAAGTCTGAGTTACCCCAATTTCATTCGCAGAAATATATTTCTATTAAGAATTACGATTTTACTTCTGATCGTACTTATAGCTGCTTTCGCCTATACGGTGATTACACTGAACAGGCAAAAGAAATTATCCGAAATGAAAAATGACTTCATCAATAACCTAACACACGAATTTAAGACTCCAATCTTTTCCATTTCACTTGCCTTAGGCTTATTACGGAAATCAGAAGAGGTAAAGAAATCGGAACGGCTTTCAAAATATACCGAATTAATAGACAATGAAGGAAAGCGGCTGAAGAGTCAGGTGGATAAAATTTTACAAATAGCTCTGATTGACTCAGGGAATTTTAAGCTGGACAAGAAGGAGGTTGATTTACATGATCTGGTGGAAAAGGTGTCGAAAAATTTCGAGCTAATCATTAACGAAAGAAAAGGGAACCTTGTATTGAATCTGACGGCATCCCACAGCACTATTTTGGCTGATGAAACGCACCTTAACAATATCATATACAATTTGCTTGATAATGCCGTGAAGTATACCGAAGATGAACCGGAGATTGTGGTTAGTACAATCAATGTGGAGAAGGGGATAGAAGTGACAATCAAAGATAACGGTATTGGAATGAGTGATGATGTTCAAAAGTCAATTTTCCATAAGTTTTATCGTGCCGAATCGGGCAATCTGCATAATGTGAAAGGTTTTGGTTTAGGGCTGAGCTATGTAAAAAGTGTTATGGATGCCCATAAGGGGAATATCGGCATTAGCAGCAAGAGAAATATTGGGAGTAAGTTTAAACTTTATTTACCCTTTAAATAATGAGTGATCGGATCAGGATTTTATTGGTAGAAGATGACAGCAATCTGGGGTATATCCTCAGGGAATATCTTCAGGTACATGATTTTGATGTGGATTGGGTAAAAGATGGTGAGAAAGGACTGGAAGCTTTTAAGACCAATATCTATGAACTCTGTATACTGGATGTAATGATGCCTAAAATGGATGGGTTTACACTAGCGGAAAAAATTAAGAACCATTCCAGTTCTGTACCACTGATTTTTTTAACAGCTAAAGCTCTGAAAATTGATAAACTAAAGGGGTTTAAGATTGGTGCTGACGATTACATAGTAAAGCCTGTAGATGAGGAAGAACTTATCGCTAGAATCAATGCCATTATAAAACGTACCGTGGGCATAAAGGAAGTCGATCAAGCCAACTCTTTTGAAATAGGAACCTATTATTTTGACTACGAAAACCAAGTACTGATAAGAGGGAATAAAAGGCAGACTATTACAATCAAAGAAGCAGATATCCTAAAGCAGCTATGTTTGAAAAAGGGACAAATTCTCGACCGCGAAACTACATTGAAGGCATTATGGGGAGAAAGTGATTACTTTAACCGAAGAAGTATGGATGTTTTTATTTCCAAACTTCGCAAATACCTGAACGAAGACGCCAACGTCAAAATCACCAATGTACACGGGCGAGGATTTATTCTTGATATTCAAGAATGATCAATTTGACTCTGATCACAGAAATTACCATTTCATTTTGTTCCAGACCTTGTTCACAATAGGATAATGCTGGTTTGAATGTACTCTTTTGATGCACTTGCGTTATCATTTTAAATTTGTTGCTATAACGATGCATAAAATGAGGGGTAAATTAATCGTCAGCACACTTGTTTTAAGTCTTTTGATCTTAAGTGGATGCTGCAAGAAATGTGACCTGACTTTTGAACAGTCAGAGTTGGATTTACTAAGTTATGAATTGAGTAATCCCAGAGCTTTTAGAAACAATGCAGGAGATTTATTGAATCTGACTTTTGTAAGTACTGATGTGGACGAAGCTGGGAAAGTCTGTGGTGGCTTTGGATCTCCTGATGAGGATGAATGTGCTACTCGTGCTACGCAGAGTTTCTCATTGAATGGAGGCTTGTCTGGGATGAATATTTTTCTGGATAAAAATAAAGGAGAGAATTCTGCCAATGGCTTTTTAAGTTTGAACATAAACATGAGTAAGGCTGATATTTATATTTATTACGAAGGAGGAACACTAGATCAGAATAGCACAGGAAGGATGGAATCAGTAACTATAAATAATGTGAATTACACAGATGTTTTTAGATATGATTTCGACCCTAATAGAGATTGTAGAAACCCTGAAAGCGACAATTGTGTAAAACTCAATGATATTGTTAATGTGGATTTCAGTTTATCACAAGGTTTGCTTCGCTTTGAAGTACACAAGGGACTCCAGACTCCTAATGAGGTCTATACTCTAGTCAATTAATCTAGAAATAAGTATTTCTATAGCTTAATTACTTTACCCTTTCTGTAAAGTAACCATGCAAATACCCAAACAAGAGTTGCTAAGGAAAAAGCCTGTAAAAATGACCCAAACTTAGGGTCAATTACATTGATAAAAACATTGGTGTATAGCCAACCATAGAGGCTTGTTCCATCAATCTTGATTATGTAGATAGATACTTTGATTATCAGAATTGAAAGCACATAACTAACCAATGGGTTAAGCCCGAATACCCTGAAAGGGTATGCCCAACTTATCCACTTTCTTATATCTAAAACATAAGTCAGAGCAGTCAATAATAATGTAGCCAGGCCTATAGTGTAAAGTACATAAGAACTAGTCCATAATGGTTTATTAATCGGGAAGTAATTGTCCCAGAGTTGCCCCAGAGCTACTAAGAGAATACCTATACTTGCCAGCTTGTAAAGTAGCTTTTGTTTGTTTTCAGCATTGGTGTGTATTGTTAAGCCAATAAAGTATCCAATGATCACATGGGCTATTCCTGGTAATGAACTAGCCAACCCTTCAGGGTCGAATGGTATTCCAAAGCCTTTATAAATATGGTTTTCTCCTAACAGCCAGAAATCAATTTGGGTACACAAGTTAGTCTCCAAAGCATATGGTGCTTCTCCTCCAAATGCATACAATAGTCCCCAGTAAGCAAGCAAGATTAATGCTGAAATAAGGATTAGTAAATTCTGCCTTCGAAAAAGAATGATTAGCAAGCCAGCACCTCCAAAGGCCAGTGCAATTCTTTGCAGTACTCCGAAAATTCGCAGATTACTGATATGGGTATTGAAGAATGGGAACCAGTTAAGCAGTAAGCCAACTAAAAATATTAAAGCGGTACGTTTGATCACTTTTTGAATCCATTGCGCCCTGAATTCCTTTTTGTACTTCAAGAAGGAGAAGTACATAGATACACCCACAATAAAAAGGAAAAACGGGAAGACTAAGTCAGTAGGAGTACAACCATGCCACTTAGCGTGTAAAAGAGGGGCATATACGTTAGACCAGCTTCCAGGTGAATTAACCACTATCATAAAGAAGATAGTCAAACCACGTAGTACATCAATAGAAAGGATTCGTTTATCCATTAGTAGAGGTTTATCCTTTTAATATAGTAATTCTCTTTTTGCTGATTTTGAAATAGTATTTTGCAAGATTAAAAATGATAGAGCAATAAGAATTTAGGTATGGATATCGAACCTGGAGATGAAATGTCATCGACACACGAACTTCCTAGGCAGTTTAAGAAAGAAAACTCTCGAATTATGTATGTCGAGGACAAAAGTTCAGGATTGGAAGGTGATGCAAGAATTGGAAGGGTTTATTATTCAAAATCTGGTAAAACACTTTACTATAATGGACGAAGGTTTCAGAGTTTAAAAGGTAGAGGATTTAAGTCAAATTATTTTGATATTGACAATGGCGATGAATTTTGGATATCAGGCCCCAAAAAGGATCGAGAAGATAGACTCTACGGAGGTCAGTTGGGAGTTGTCATAGATGATGATATCAAAGAAGAATACTATGAGATAATAGGTGGATTTTCAAAATGATATATTGATCTTGGTTAAACCAAGTCGCCACCAATATACACCGCTTTAATCCAATCTACACCAAAGTTGTAAGCAATAGAGTTGAGTACACGATTGGGTTTTGAAACAATGAAATTGGCTCTTTTGCCTTTGGTAATACTCCCAACTTCGTTTTCCAATTCCAATGCAAATGCTGCATTGTAAGTAGTGGCATTAAAGGCCTCTTCGGGCAACAGCTTCATTTTCATGGTTGCCAAACTATTGATCATGCTCATGTTGAATGAAGGAGCTGAACCCGGGTTGAAATCTGAAGCAAGCACAAGCGGTAATCCATTCTCAATTATTCTTCTAGCAGGAGTGAAAGGTATATTGATGAAAAAAGAACACCCTGGTAAGCCAACAGGAATGGTATCTGAATCTTTGAGTAAAGTAATCTCTTCATCGGGCAGCACCTCTAAATGGTCTACCGATATGGCGCCAAATTCAATAGCCTTTTGTACACCACCAATCGCATTGAACTGATTGACATGCACCTTAGGCTTCAATTCATACTTTTCTCCTGCTTCTAATAGCTGACACATTTGCTCAGTGGTAAAGTAGCCTTCCTCACAAAAGCAGTCGATGTAGCTAGCCAACTTTTGTGAATAAACTTCGGGAAGCATTTCCTGCAAAAGTGTATTCATGTACTTTTCATGGTCACTATGTGGAAATGCATGGGCACCTAGAAAAGTGGCTTTTATTGGAATAGGGAACTCTTGTTTCAGGTGAGCAACAACCTGTAGCATTTTAATTTCTGCTTCCAGGGTCAGTCCATAACCACTTTTAATTTCCAAAGCTCCGGTTCCCGCTTTTATCGCTTCAGTCACACGTTGTCGGGCACTTTCTAGTAAAACCTCGATAGGAGTTCCCTGCAATCGCCTGGCAGAGTTTACTATACCACCACCAGCTTGTGCAATGGCTTGGTAATCCATGCCTTTGATCTTCATCACAAACTCCTCATCTCGGTCGGCTGCAAATACCAAATGTGTATGACTATCTACAAAAGTAGGGGTGACCATAGCACCATTCAGATCAATAATTTCAGCTTGACCATCAGCAGAAAACCCATCCATGGTGCCAAAGTCTTCTATCAAACCGTCCTTTGTGCTTAGCCAGGCATTTTCAATAAATGGGACATCGCTCATCATAGTACCACGTAAGATTTTGCTGTTGGGCTCTCTTACTTGATAGAGTTTGCCTATGTTAGTGAAGACTTTTTGCATGATTGAAGTTAAGCTTTCTTTTCCATTTCCGGTTTGCAAGTGTGTGATGTCCACTTTACAAACCAGATCAATTCTTTTTGATTAAAAATTTAGTGAATCAATGATTCTTTCGGCAACCAGATTGGGCTTGGTTACTTTTAGCTTTGGTTCCGAATCCATAGCCCTGTCAATAGCACTCATGGCATGAGGGTTTCTGGCCCAGTTTCTTCTGGCAATACCATTGTTGACATCCCAGAAAAGCATACTTTTCAATTTGTTATCTGTGGCCTCCAGGCCATCTAATAACATGCCGAAGCCACCATTGACTACTTCTCCCCAGCCTACACCACCACCATTGTGTAGGGATACCCAGGTTGCTCCACGGAAGGCATCACCAACAAAGTTGTGAACCGCCATATCGGATGTAAACTGAGAACCATCATAGATATTGGATGTTTCTCTATAAGGAGAGTCTGTTCCTGATACATCATGATGATCACGACCGAGAACTACAGGACCAATTTCGCCATTTCTAATTGCCTTGTTGAAGGCAGAAGCAATTCTCATTCGGCCCTCAGCATCGGCATAAAGAATACGGGCTTGTGAACCTACCACCAGTTTATTTTCCTTCGCTTCTTTTACCCAGTGGAGGTTATCTTGTAGCTGAGGTCTGATTTCTTCAGGTGCTTCATTTAACATCTCTTCAATCACCTGAGCAGCTATCTGGTCAGTTTTATCGAGGTCTTCTGATTTGCTGGATGTACATACCCATCGGAAAGGTCCGAAGCCGTAGTCGAAGCATAGCGGCCCCATAATGTCCTGTACATAAGAAGGGTACTTAAAAGTAATCCCATCTGCTTTGAAAATATCGGCACCAGCACGTCCTGCTTCCAGCAAAAAGGCATTGCCATAGTCGAAGAAATAGGTGCCTTTTTCGGCATGCTTGTTAACTGCAGTAGCATGTCTTCTAAGTGTACGGTAAATCTCTTCTTTGAAGCTGTCAGGGTTGTCGGCCATCATTTGGTTGGCTTCTTCATAAGAAAGTCCTACCGGGTAGTACCCACCTGCAAAAGGATTGTGAAGAGAAGTTTGATCCGAGCCGAGATCAATGGATATTCCATGTTTTTCAAAACCTTCCCATACCTCGACTATATTACCCAGGTAAGCAAAAGAAGTATTTCCTCCATTTGCTCGGGTTAATTCAACCCTTTCGATCAAGGTATCGATATCCTCAATTACCTCATCAACCCAGCCTTGTTCTTGTCTTTTGTAAGCTGCTTTAGGGTTGACTTCCGCAGTAACAGAAACCAAACCTGCAATCTTCGCAGCCTTAGGTTGCGCGCCACTCATGCCGCCAAGTCCGGAAGTCACAAAGAGTAGTCCTTTGAAGTTGCCATCAGGTCTTTTCATTCTTGCGGCATTCAATACGGTGATTGTGGTGCCATGTACAATACCTTGCGGACCAATGTACATATAAGATCCGGCAGTCATCTGTCCATACTGAGTAACCCCAAGTGCATTGAATTTTTCCCAATCATCTGGTTTTGAATAGTTAGGGATCATCATGCCGTTTGTAACAACAACTCTCGGGGCAGTAGTATTTGAAGGGAATAGTCCTAAAGGGTGGCCTGAATACATGACTAGAGTTTGCTCATCAGTCATTTCGGCCAGATATTTCATTACCAATCTATATTGTGCCCAGTTCTGGAACACTGCACCATTGCCTCCATAAGTAATTAGTTCATAGGGATGCTGAGCCACTTTAGGATCCAGATTGTTTTGAATCATCAGCATGATGGATTTGGCCTGCTCAGATTTCCCGGGGTACTCCGCTATGTCTCTGGCATACATGGCTTCTTTTGGCATAAACCTGAACATGTAGATTCGACCGTAGGCTTTTAATTCTTCCAGAAATTCTGTAGCTAGTTCTGGATGCCACTCCTCAGGGAAGTAGCGTAGCGCATTTCTTAACGCTAATTTCTTGTCTTCCCGACTCAGAATATCTTTTCTTTTAGGGGCTCTGTTTACCAGAGGATCGAAAGAAGGACTTTGTGGTAACTGGTTACCAATACCTTCCAGAATTTCTTTTTGAAAATTATTCATGCTAGTAAGTTTCAAATGCTTGATGATGTTTACTGATCAGACTGTCCTGACTGTCGGGACCACAGATAGATAAAAGTGATCTGTTTTGAATTATTGAATGTGCTTTTTCTATGTCTTTGGCAAAGATTCTATCTACTTCAGCATGATCTATAATGCTTCTGATATGACCATGGCACTTCTCCAGCATTTCGCTAGACTTTAAAGGTCTTCTGAAATCGAAAGCTTGAGCAGCGCATAGTAGCTCGATTGCAAGGATTTGCTCAAGGTTACCAATAACCTGCAAGGCTTTTCTGCCACTGATTGATCCCATACTCACATGATCTTCTTGTCCTAGCGAAGTAGGGACACTATCAGCACTGGCAGGGAAACATAAACTTTTATTTTCACTAACAAGTGCCGCAGATGTGTATTGTGGTAACATGAAGCCAGAGTTGATTCCTGTGTCGTTCATTAAGAGCTGAGGAAGCCCTTCTATTTTTCCTTCCAAGGACAGATAAACTCTTCGATCTGAAATGTTGCCGAGCTCAGCAGCAGCTAATGTGGCATAATCCAGTGGTAAGGCTAAAGGCTGTCCGTGAAAGTTTCCGCCACTTATGGTCTCTTCCGCACTTAAAATAATTGGGTTATCTGTAACAGCGTTGAGTTCGATTTCAACCAGTTGCTTTAAATGCAGCCAGGCATTTCTGGAAGTTCCATGCACCTGAGGAATACACCTCAATGAATATGGGTCTTGCACCCTGTCGCAGTTGGCATGAGAGGTGAGAATTTCAGAACCTTCTAACATGTTTCTTACCCTGTGAGCAACATGCTGATTTCCTGCAAATGGACGTATTTGATGTAATGCCGGTGTAAATGGCTTGACAGATCCTTGTAAAGCTTCTATCATCATAGCACCAATGATATCAGCATGAGAAAGGCAATTGTAAAGGTTGTCTACTACTTCTACGGCATGAGCGGCAATGAACTGTGTGCCATTGATCAAAGCTAACCCTTCCTTTGGTCCCAACGCAATGGATTCAATGCCCAGTTCATCAAAAACCTTTTCAGTTGGTACCCTTTTGCCATGAAAAAATACTTCGCCCAAACCAATTAAGGGAAGAAAAAGATGTGCTAGTGGAGCAAGATCGCCTGAAGCTCCTACAGAACCTTTTTCAGGAACTACTGGAATTACATCATTGTCAATGTGCCAGATGATTCTTTCCAGTGTGCTAAGTTGTATACCAGAGAAGCCCTGAGCCAATGAGTGTACTTTTAAAATAAGCATCAACTTGCTGAGCTCTTTGCTAATTGGGTTGCCTACCCCGACACTGTGACTTTTCAGAATATTGTATTGAAGCGTTTCAGTATCTTCTTTTGATATTTTTGTGGTACACAAAGGTCCAAACCCCGTATTAACCCCGTAAACGGTGGTTTCACTATCTGTAATCTCTTTTACGTAGGCAGCGCTTTTCAGCACTTTATCTTCCGCTTCTTTGGACAATGAACCAATAATGTTGGCTCTGGCGATGTTCAGTGCCACATTCACGGTTAAGTGATCTATTCCGTATTTGAAGGTTTCCATAAGTATTGCTTTAGCTACTAGAAAGTAAATTCTTACATCAAATCTAGTATCAATTATTAATTCCTATAAATGATATATATTTATTGATTAATAACTATTAGGAATTAATGGAGATACGTCACCTCAAATCTTTAATGGTTGTAGGAAAGGAACTGCACTTTGCTAAAGCTGCGGATAAATTGTTCATTACCCAGCCTGCGCTTTCCAAGCAGATTATGCAACTGGAAGAAGAGGTGGGGGTAAAGCTTCTGAATAGAACCAAGCGCAGTGTTTCGCTAACTTCAGCGGGTAGATATCTGATGAACGAAGCAGAGTATTTAGTTGGACATTTGGATAGAGCAGTTGAAGCAACCAGAAGAAAAGGAACCGGTGAAGAAGGGGAGATCAGGATAGGGTTTGTAGGCTCAGCTATGCAGAATATAATTCCTGAACTTTTAGAACGAATGAGTAAAGCTTATCCAAACATTCATGCTTCACTGGATGAGTTAAATAATAAGGATCAATTAGAGGCAGTAGCGCATGATAAGCTTGATATTGGTTTTGTAAGGCTTGAGAGTGTACATGGAGGCTTCGAAAAAAAGACGGTGTTTGAAGATTCATTTTCTCTTGTGGTCTCTAAAACACATTATGTTCAGCCTGATAGTTTTACCAGCCTCAATCAGTTTGAGGAAGAGCAGTTTATTCTCTTTTCCAATGATTATAGCCAGGAGTACTATGATAACATTATGAGTATTTTCACAGATCATGGTTTTCAACCTAGAGTTTCTCACCGATCGGTTCAGGCCAATAGTATTTTCAGGCTGGTGGAAAGACAACTGGGAGTAGCAATTGTTCCGTCAGCTCTTCAGGATGGAGTGGACCTTGGAGTCAGCTTTATTCCTTTGGATCATCTAACTCAGCGCACAAGGCTCATGGCCGTATGGAATGCTAAGAATAGAAACGAAGCCCTTAATAAATTTCTTAACCTTATGTAGTTTCTCCTTCCGCCCTTCGGACACCTACCCAGAGGGAGGACAATGGTTCCGTCTATCTTTGAGTTAAGGGATAGTTTTTAGCAATGTTCAAATGTGAGGTGCCCCCTGCTGGCGGGGGCTTGGGGGTGGATGGCATGAGCTAATTCAGATTTCTAGCAATTGTTTACAACCCTTATACAAATGCTGTTTTATTGACTTCGTCATTTAATCTACTGTCTTGCTTTCTCTTTTCATTTTATTCAAATGATAAAACTGATCCCCTTCCGCCCTTCGGACACCTCCCAAAGGGAGGACAATGGTTCTGTTAACCTTTGAGTTGATGGATGATTTTTTAGTGAAAACTCAAAGGTGTAGGTGTGTCCCCCGCTGGCGGGGGCTAGGGGGTGGTTCTAAGCAAATACACATGAAACCTAATAACCATTATAACAAACGCTTAAGGGCTAATGCAAACTCCTTACGCAAAAACATGACTAAAGCAGAAGCCTGCCTTTGGAAATATGTGCTAAGAGCAAAAATGCTTAATGGATATCCTTTCAGAAGGCAAAGACCAATAGATCAATACATTGCTGATTTTGTGTGTTTGCCTCTAAAACTGATAATTGAAGTTGATGGTGCTACACATACTTATGGAGAGGTGGCAGTTAACGATGAGTTAAGACAAAGAAGACTTGAGGAATTAGGTTTCATAGTAGTTCGCTTTACTGATGAGGAGGTGTTGACTGATATCAGCAGTGTTAGAGAATCACTTTTAGGAGCTATCGAGAAAATAGAAAGTAAGACTTAATCCCCCTCCGTCCTTCGGACACCTCCCCCAAGGGAGGACAGAGATTCCGCAAATCTTCGAGTTGATGGGTTATTAATAAAAAGTTTAAAGGCGTAGTAGTCCCCCGCTGGCGGGGGGAGGGGGTGGATGTAGATTGTCATATTTTGCTTACTTCCTTCGGAACTTCCTAAAAGCAGCAACGATCTGATAAATAAAGAATGCTGAAATGATTTTACTTATAAAATCTAGAAAAGCTGCCCAGCCTCCGATATTTGGCCCAATAGATAATTGAGATGCTCTGTGAGTTGGATTGTAAAGCTGAAAAAAATCTAACCAAATAAAGTTATCCCAAAATTCAGCTAGCAGAGGAGATGTTTTGAAATGAACCCATAAAAGCCCAATGTAATTTAGGATAATAACAAAAATTAATAATGTAACAGGTAAGAGCCAATTGAGCCCAAAACCATTAGTCCAACCTGCGAAGAGACTCCAGAAATCATTCCAGGTTCTCCAATTTTTCCATTGTGAAAATACTATGCTTTTGTAGGCTTTCATTTCAAGAGCGTGAAATTGTATTTCATTCACTTTGTCTTGATGATTAGACATGGCTAATTTCAACTGTCTACATGCCTCTCTGATTTCAAACTTTTCATTGTCACCCTCGAATGATGTTACTTTTGTTGGCCAAGTCGTAGCAGTACAATTGATTTTATCAAGTTTGCTCGATTTAACAAGTAATTCCTTGAAAGTGCCAAAATAGCAAGAGTTAAAGCTTAAATCACTGAGGTTGGAATCAATAAAACTTAATCGATCGGCCTTTGTGCCTGTTCTTGTGTTTATAAAGTTTAGTTCAAATTTGGAAGGGGCTGTATTGCTTTGTTCAAAACTTTTCAGTGTCAGTGATTTTAAAGAAAGGTCACTTGCCTTAAAGAATGATGGATATACTTCTTTTATGGTCAGTTTTCGAATGTTTGAATCTGAAAACATAAGATTTTTTATAGAACTACTTTCTAACAACATGTCCATAATGGAAAATTCTAAGTTCTCCTTTTTACAATCTTCAATACTAAAAACGGATAGTTCTGCTTTTGAAATGCATACTTCGTTTAACTCAGATTTGACAATGGCAAATTTTCCTTTTTGTTCCGTACTTACTAATTGTCTAACATTAGAATTTTGAATACAGAATTCTGCTTCTTTGTTTTGATGAGGTGAAACTATAATTATATGAGGTATAGTACACTCCTCGATAGTGATTAACCCGTAGTTTAGACCACTAATTGATAGGTTATCTATTTTGTTTTTGTGAAAATCTACCTTTACAGGACCGTGATCTTTTGTGTCATTAATGATTAGTTCTTTGGATTGAGAATATTCTATCTGTAATTCTGTTTTGGGTATTTCAGAGAAACGCCATGAACTGGCACTTGCTTTTTTACTCTGATTATCTCCAAATATTATAGTATCTACGGAGCATTCTCCAATATGAAGGTCTTTTAAGCCCTCCGTTTTTGATTCTAACTTTGACGAACTGAAATTTTCTATGGAAAGACTTTCAAGCTTATTTAAATCGATAAAACATTCACCCAATTGAGCCTTATTAAATGATAAAGACGAATACCCTTGATCTGAATTGATACTTTCATTTATCAACTCGAACTTGCTGGAAGAAATAAAAGCGAATGATGCCTGAGTAAAGTGAAGGTTGCGAATTTTGAACCAATCAGTTGTTTTAATGCTCAGTTCCAGTTTGTTAATCTTAGCCTGCTCAAGAGTTACTCCATTGTGTAACTCTCCTTCAATGCTTAACTTTTCGATTTTAACTTTTTGAATATCAAGTGAGTCACATTCTTCAATTGTGATTTCTGATTTTTCCGATTCAAAATTATTGAGTGTGAATTTTCTTACCTTTTGAAGATTAGATTTTAGTAAGAATTTAGACGTGGTATTAATGTCTATTTTTCCAACCGATTTGCCATTTATGGATAATTGACCTAGGGTAGAGTTAGCAATGGATATGTCCTCTATTTCATTAAAGATCAAGTTCCAATTTTGCTTTTGATCACAGTCAGCAATATGAACTGAATTGAAATTGTTGTTTTCGAGAGATGGGAATTCATCTCCTGATACATTGTTAAAATGAAGGTTGCTTTCATTTTGATTAAATGTGAGTTGAGAAATTTCTTGGGATGTGAAATATACCTTTTCGTTTTTATTCTTTGAGAACTCTATTCCATACTTTAATTGGTTCTCATTAAAACGGAGAGTTTTTGAGGTGTTAAAGTTCGCTTTGAAATTTAGAATTTTGTTTTCTTGAAGTAAGAAGTCACATTTATTTCTGTAGAGGCTTAATTTCTCAATTGTAGAGTTAGTGATTGAAATATTTTCTCCCTTACAGTTATTTATTGAAAGTGAGTTAACTTCAATAGAGTTGAGTGTTAGCGGAGATTCAAGACTAAGAGAAGCTATTTGGAGCTGCTTTTGAATTTTAGAACTTTTGATAATTAGGTTAGAAACTGAATCTTTAATTTTTACATTTCCTTCAAACGTTGAATTTTCTGAGACGAATGAAGTTGTCTTGTTAGTGATGATTAAATCATTAACAAGGTTAGAATTAATAAAGCGAATTGATTCAAACTTTACATTCCTACATCTGAATCTTTGAATGTTATTTACACTTATATTTTCACATACGATTTCATTTAAATTGATACTACGGAAATTACTAGAAACAATTTTTTTGAAGAAGCAGTTTTTGAATGCTACATGGTCATGGCCAGAAGATGCCAGATTAATATCAGCTAATGTGTCAGTTTTAGTATTGGTGAAATTGCAATTTCTAAATACAACGTTTCGATATTTCATCGAGGTGTATCTTAAATCTAGGTACACAGTTTCATTATTGATCTTGAAGTGAGTGTCCTCAAATAAAATTACTTTGTCATCATCATTAACTGTTGCATATTTTGTGTTTGAGTATGTTCCATCAAGTAATCTATCAATATTTACATACGTAAGGTTGATGTTTGTCATACATGTATGTGTTTTTTAAAAAAATGTTTATTGAATTATTGAATTGTGATCTAACACTAAAAATGGTTATCGTGTGAAACCCTTACTAATGAACTTTAAGCCAATTGGCAATGAGGTTCTCCAAAAATCCCAATTGTGTACACCATCTCTTACTCTATACTCATGGTTTACACCTCTCTGTTTTAATATAATATGTAGGCTTGCATTACCCACTGCAAGAAAATCATCATCCCCACAATCAAAATATATTCTTACGCTATTTAACTCTTTAACCGGTTTTGTTTTCGCTATATCCAAAGGCGAATTAGCACGATAATGATCAGTTAATCGGTCTTTTCCCTTCAATCCAGTGCCCATGGCACGACCCCAGTAATTATTGAAGTTAGGTTGAGGGGTAGCAACAATTTCTTCGTCCGTTCCAATCGCAGAACTAAAAGCTGCAGCTGCTCCAAACAATTCAGGATAAGACATTGCTAGCCTTAAAGTACCGGCACCTCCCATGGATAAACCACTGATGCCTCGAAATTGCTTCTCTGCTCTGATTCTGAATTTCTTTTCAACATGTGGCATTAATTCTTCAATGAACATATCTCCGTAGCGATAAGAATTATCATGGTTGTTCATATAAAGCCTGTCATCACCATCGGGCATGATAATTACCATTTCGGTGATATTGCCCAAAGCTATTTCCTGATCTACAATTTGTTGCATGTCTCCAAACTGAATCCAGTCAATTTCGCTACCTGTAAATCCATTGAGTAAGTAGACAACCGGAAATTGCCGCTGAGAATTGTCATATCCATTAGGTAGGTAAACAGAATATTTAACATCTGTTTTCAAGATTTTACTGGGCATGGACAGGCTCTCCAAAACTTTACTTTGAGCAAATAGAGAGGAGCCTATTATGGTTAAACAGAAGATTAATGCGATTGATCTGGTTTTCATGATGGATTGAATTGAGCGGAAAAAGTTTAATTTAGAAATCCATCATAAGAAATCCTATGTCTGAATATATAATCACAGTCGATGCAGGAACAACTAGTGAACGCGCTATTATTTTCAACAGGAAGGGCGAAATTGTAAATATTTCTCAGAAAGAGTTTGAGCAATTTTATCCTCAGCCTGGTTGGGTAGAACATAGTCCTTTAGAAATATGGGAAACTCAGAAGTTTACAATCAACGATGTATTGGAGAAACAAGGGATTTCAGCTGCGCAAATTGCTGCGATAGGCATTACTAATCAGCGTGAAACCACGTTAGTTTGGGATAGAGCAACTGGCAAAACGATTTACAAAGCGATAGTTTGGCAAGATCGAAGAACAGCTGACTATTGTGAAGAACTGAAGGCACTGGGGCATGAACAGTCTATTCAGGACAAAACAGGTTTGTTAATAGACGCTTATTTTTCAGCTTCAAAAATCAGGTGGATACTTGATAATGTTGAAGGTGCTCAAGAAAGAGCAGAGCAAGGAGAACTTGCTTTTGGAACGGTTGACACTTGGTTGTTGTGGAAACTTACTGGAGGAAAAGTGCACGCAACAGATGTAAGCAATGCCAGTAGAACCATGCTTTATAATATTCATACACTTCAATGGGATGATGAGTTACTTAAACTATTTGACATACCAAAGGGCATATTGCCTCAAGTGAAAAGCAGCAGCCAAATATATGGTCACACGGAAAAAGAATTATTTGGTGCCAGTATACCTATTGCTGGTATAGCCGGAGATCAACAATCCGCACTTTTCGGGCAAATGTGCACTGAGCCTGGTATGGTTAAGAATACTTATGGAACTGGCTGCTTTCTAATGATGAATACAGGTGGTAAAGTAATTAAATCAAGGCATAAATTACTTTCCACAATTGCCTGGAAAGTCGGAGGTGAAGTTAGTTACGCTTTGGAAGGAAGTATTTTTGTGGGGGGGGCTATTGTTCAGTTTTTAAGAGATAATCTGGATTTTGTAGATAATGCGCCAGATGTTGAAGCATTGGCAAAAACTGTAGATGATAATGGAGGAGTGTATTTTGTTCCGGGCTTTGTAGGTCTGGGCGCACCTCATTGGGATCAATATGGTACAGGCTTAATGATTGGTTTGACCAGAGGTACTCAAAAGGGGCATATTGCAAGGGCTGCTTTAGAGGCAATGGCACTTCAAAGTATGGAAGTGATAGACACTATGGCTCTAGACGCTGGAATTGATCAAAAAGAGCTTAGGGTAGACGGAGGAGCTTCTGCTAACAATCTTTTAATGCAAATACAATCTGATGTTACAGGTTTAAAAATTGTAAGGCCCGAAATTGTAGAGACAACAGCCCAAGGTGCAGCATTTCTGGCAGGTTTGGCTGTTGGGTATTGGAATAGCAAGGAAGAGATTCAATCGCTTTGGGCAGTTGATAAGACCTTTGATCCTTCAGGTGTTAATGTGTCTGAAATAAAAAAACGTTGGTCAGAGGCAGTACAGCGAGCGAAGTCCTGGAATCTTTAGCCATGTTGTCTACAAGAAGGCAAACCACAAAGTCATGAAAAGAGAAGAAATGCTCAAGAGGCTCAAAAAGCAAGAAGAGCCTTGGGACATAGTTGTAATTGGTGGAGGAGCAACTGGTCTGGGAATTGCGGTTGATGCAGCATCCCGGGGGTACAAGACGCTACTGCTTGAACAACATGACTTTGCAAAAGGTACATCCAGTAGGAGTACTAAATTGGTACATGGTGGAGTTAGATATCTTCAACAGGGTGATATATCTCTAGTATTGGAAGCATTAAAGGAACGAGGGCTTATGATTCAGAATGCTCCGCACCTGGTGAAGAATCAGGCTTTTATCATCCCGAATTACGAATGGTGGGATGGCCCCTTCTATCAAGTAGGACTGAAAGTCTATGATTTAATGTCTGGTAAACTGGGAATAGGCTCTTCTAAGAGGCTCTCCAAAACAGATACAATCGAATACATACCAACGATTGATCAAAATGGATTGAAAGGTGGGGTGGTTTATTATGATGGTCAGTTCGATGATGCTCGAATGGCACTTTCGTTGGCGAAGACCGCAAAACAATATAACGGAGTTGTGCTGAATTACTTTCAAGTTACAGGTCTTAACAAGAACAGTGAGGGTATTATTTCAGGTGTGAAAGCCCAGGATGTTGAGTCTGGCAAGACTTATGAAATCAGTGCTAAGACTGTGATCAACGCTACAGGTGTTTTTGCCGACAGTGTTAAAAAAATGGATGAACCTGATGTGAAAGAGATGATTCAACCTAGTCAGGGGATACATCTGGTAGTTAGTAAAGACTTTCTTCCAGATAAATATGCCATTATGGTGCCTCAAACCAAAGATGGACGGGTAATGTTTGCAGTGCCATGGCACGATAAAGTGGTGCTGGGTACAACCGATACAATGGTAGATAAACCAGAACTTGAGCCTCAGCCTAAAGAAAGAGAGATAAACTTTATATTGGAAACAGTTGGGCAATACCTGACCAAGCAACCGATGAGAAAGGATGTATTGAGCGTGTTTTCGGGCTTGCGACCTCTAGCCAAGCCTGAAGGAGACGGTAAATCCACAAAGGAAATTTCAAGGCACCATAAAGTCATGATTTCTCAATCTGGTTTAATAACCATTATTGGAGGTAAATGGACAACATATCGAAAAATGGCGGAAGATACTGTAGACAATGCCATGTTAATAGGTGCTTTGCCTGAGCGAAAATGTATCACAAAAAACCTTCCAATTTATGGCTATGATAAAAATCTTGACCTGACTACCGACCCACTGGCAGTGTATGGTACTGAAAAGTATCAGCTGTTAGAAATGGAGGAGGAGAACCCTGAACTCTCAGAGGTGATTAGTGAATCTTTACCTTTGAGAAAGTCACAAATAGTATGGGCAGTTAAATATGAAATGGCTCGTACAGTAGAGGATATGCTGGCGCGCAGAGTGAGAGGTTTGTTTTTAGATGCTGGCGAATGTATACGTATAGTAGCTGAAGTTGCTAAAATCATGGCCAAAGAATTGGGTCAAGATGAAGACTGGGTTCGCCTTCAAATTGAATCCTTTAGGAAAGTGGCCACTAACTACCAGATTTAATCTTGCTCGAGTAAATCAAGTAGGCCGATCTTATTTGATCTCTTTCAAATTGACCATGTCTTGAGTACCAAGTCTTTTCATGCTTATTTTTCCTTCTTCAAAGTGTAAAAGAACAATTGCTGAGATTTTTTCAGACATTCTTGGCCATTTGAGATTGTTGTTAACATTGCTGGATAAGTTCATCTTCTTGACTTTCATGTTAGTGTCGTTCCTTACACTCATTAAACAAGATTGCCCTCGCCTGTCTACTAAAATTTGTAGTCCAAGATAGCCAACAGCATTATCTTTCATTTTCTTATTCCATCCTTCTGTGATGGTCTTAATCAGTGACTCCTGTTCTATTATGGCAATTAACTTATCAGTTTCAAACTTGAATTCATCCAGGTAACACTGGTCGTATTTCTCAGGATAAACGTATTGAGCGGAGAGCTCAAGCCCCATACCTGTCAGGCAGATTAAGAGCATTAATAGTTGTCTTTTCATACCGGTGGTTTTAAACAAAGTTGATGAAGTATATGATAAAATTCAATTGTGGAGCTGAGATCTTATGCTTAATCGCTCTGATGAGGAGCTATAGGTGCACTACTTTTTTTGAAAAAAGTCATCATCAAACGAACTGATGTCTTTTATGTGACATTAAGAATTTTCAACTGCATGATGTTGTTTTTGTTCGTTTATTTAACCGGGCTTGGTTTCTTATTCGAAATTTTATTTGGGTAGCCTATTATGTGTCCAGTTGAACTCCTGAAAAAAACTCGAAAAAACCATAACAAAAATATAATGGTTTACGTCATAAATAGGGTTGGAAACTTTGGGTACGGAAATAGTTTCCTTAGTTTTGCATCGCATGGAAATGAAAGAGAAGATAGCAGTAAGAGCGAGTGAGTTAATGATGCAGTTCGGTATAAGGACTGTAACAATGGATGATATTTCTAAAGATCTAGGGATATCTAAGAAGACGATTTATCAGTATTTCAAGGATAAGAAAGAGTTGGTTAACACTATTACAAGTATTCATTTAAATATTGAAAAAGAACGCTTTGAAGGTACTGCAGAGGAAAGTGAAAATAGCGTAAGAGAACTTATTATGGTTTCTCAGTGTCTGAGAGAATCAATGAAGGACATGAAAATGAGCTTAATGAATGAGCTCCAGAAGTTTTACCCTGAAGCATGGAAAATGTATGAGGACTTTAAGAAGGGAGTAATGCTGGAGTCTATTATAAGAGTGATAGAAAGAGGGCAAAAAGAGGGCTTGTTCAGAAAAGATGTAGATCCTTATGTGATAGCCGTGATGAGAATTGAACAGGTGCAGACTTTTATAATGAAAAACCTATTTCCAAAAGATAAATACACACTCTATGACGTACAAATGCAATTATTCGACCATTTCATACATGGCCTGTTTACGATAGACGGCCATCAACTTTTTAATGAATATACCACTTCAAACATTAATCAAAATGAATCAATTGATTAGAAGATTGAACTACCTAGCGGTGTTTATGCTGGTAGCTTTTGCTACTAAAGCACAAAACACATTTTCTCTACAAGAGGCCATCAATTATGCACTGGCTCATAATGAGAGTTTGAAAAATGCCATTGTGGCTACTAAGGATGCTGATGCTCAAGTTTATGAAACCCGAGCAGATGGCTTACCTCAGATAAATGCGAATTTCGGTTATACCAACAATACTAAGCTTCAGCAGAGTATTGTCAGAGCCGATATTTTCGATCCGACTGCTGGTCCAGATGATATCACAACAGTTGCTTTTGGTGTACAACACCAAAGTAACTTCAATATCACTGCTACTCAGATGATTTGGGATGGTTCTTTCTTTATAGGCCTAAAAGCGGCTAAGATGTTGAGAGAGAAAGTGATAGTGGATGAGGAAAAAGCAAAGGTTGATGTTGTTGAACAGGTAACCAAAGCATACTATCTGGTACTTGTTAATCAAATCAGAACAGAGCTGATTGATACCAACATAAGCACTTTGGAATCTACATTGAAAGATACCAGAGAGCTGTATGAGAATGGCTTTGCAGAGAAAATCGATGTAACCAGGCTTCAGGTTCAGTTGAATAACCTTAAAACCGAACGTCAAGGTGTAGATCAGGTGATTACTTCAAGCAAGAATCTGTTAAAGCTTAGCATGGGAATGCTTGTAACAGAAAGCCTTGAATTGACAGATGAACTGAAAGGTTTCGATTTCGATTATTCTCTATCCGAAATTGATGCGTTTAATATTCAGGAAAGAGTGGAAGTGAGACAACTTGATTATCTCAAAAACCTTGCTGAACTGGATATTAAGAATGTGTATTCACAGTACATTCCAAAGGTAAGCTTGAGTGCAGGTTGGGGAAGGAATACAGGAAATGATTCTTTCGGTAACCTTTGGAATAGCAATCGAAGGTGGTTTACAAGCTCTAGTATTGGTATCAATGTGAGTATTCCTGTTTTCGATGGTCTACGTAAAAAATATTCAGTAGCTAGGAAAAAGTATCAGCTGGAAACTCTGAATAATCAGTATTCATTGCTGACCAATGATTTGAGACAACAATTGTTGAATGCAAAAGATGCGCTTGATATTAACCTTCAGAAGCTTAAAGTTCAGGAAGAGAATATGGACTTGGCCAGAGAGGTTACTGATATCACCAGAGAAAAATACAAAGAAGGTGTTGGTGCTAACCTTGAAGTAATCAACGCTGAAAAAGACTATAAAGCGGCAGAGATCAATTACCTGTCAGCCCTTTACGAAGCTATCATCGCTAAAATTGACTTGGATAAGGCTTTGGGCAAACTCAATTAACCAAAACAATGACTAATAGAATTTTTAAAAAATATACAGATATGAAACCTCAGAGTATCATCACCATTTTTATTATAGGTTTGGTTGCTTTTAGTTGTGGCCAGAAACCTGAAGGAGTTGAGGGGAAGAAAGCGCGCTTAAAAGAAGCAGAAGCCGAGCTTAAAGAGCTTCAAAGCGAGATTTCAACACTCATGGAAGAAATTACTGCAGAAGATCCTGATTTTGCCAAACCAGTGGATAACTCAACATTGATCACCACTTTGGCGGCCAAAAAATCACATTTCGAGCATAAAATACAAGTAAGAGGTAATGTAGAATCTCGTACAAATGTTTTTGTGAGCAGTGAGATGATGGGACAATTGACTTCTGTTAGTATAAGAGAAGGACAATATGTTAAAAAGGGTCAGGTTTTAGCAACTATAGATTCGGATAACTTAGATAAAACAATTGATGAGTTAACGAACCAACTGGAATTTGCCACTACAATATTTGAGAAAAGAGATAGGCTTTGGAAGAAGAATATCGGAACAGAGATTGATTACCTACAGGCCAAAAACAACAAAGAGTCTCTTGAAAAGCAGTTAGCTACCTTGGAAACTCAACTAGCTAAAACTGAAATTAAAGCGCCTTTTAGCGGTGTAATAGAACAAGTGCCAGTCAAACAGGGAGAGATAATCCAACCTGGTGCACCGGTAGCATTCTTAGTTAGTAATGCCGATATGTATATTTCTGCAGAAGTATCAGAAAGGTATGTAGGTAAGTTTAAGAAAGGAGATGCTACTCAAGTAACACTTCCATCGCTGGGCGAAGAATTCTCTTCAGTAATAACCTCAGTTGGAAACGTGATTAATCCAGCTAGCAGAACATTCACAATAGAACTAAGGTTGCCAAAAGTAGATAGCTACTTGAAAACGAACCTGATTGCTCAAATTTTATTGACTGACTATACTTCTGAAGAAGCAATTGTTATTCCTTCAAGAATTATTCAGGAAGATCTGGAAGGAAACTTTGTCTATTTGGTGAATGGAAAGAAAGCTAAAAAAGTACACGTTGAACTAGGCCAGTCTTATGATAATCACACCGAAGTACTTGCTGGTTTGACTGAAGGAGAAGTGGTTGTTGACAAGGGAAACAGAACCATTGGAGATGGATCATTAGTAAGCATTAAGGACTAACCAACTTCTAAAGTTTGATATTATGGCGAATGACCAAAATAAGAATATAGTCGACAAGGAGTTTAAGTTAACCTCCGGGGCACTTAAGAATAAGATTACGGTATTTGTGATTACAGTCATTATTGTATTGGCTGGTATAAACTCCTATATCACTTTGCCTAAGGAAAACTTTCCTGAAGTGGAACAACCTACAGTTTATGTAAGTACAGTCCACCCAGGTAACTCTCCAGAAGATATGGAGAGCCTGATTACAAGAGAGATTGAAAAAGAAATCAATACTATTGAAGGAGTTGATAAAATTCAATCTACTTCTGTTCAGGATTATTCTGCAATTGTAGTAGAGTTTCAAGTGGGGATTGATGTAGATGATGCTGTAATTGATGTAAAGGACGCTATTGACAGAGCTAAGTCAGAAATGCCTGCGGATTTGAAAACTGACCCTCAGGTAATTAAATTTAGTTTCTCAGAGAACTTTCCTGTTCTGAATATAAACCTTACAGACCCTTCTAAATCTTTAGATGAACTCAATGATATGGCGGAATATCTCCAGGATGAAATTGAGAAGTTCAAAGAGGTTTCAAAAGTCAATATCGTAGGAGTTGACGAGAAGGAGGTAGAAGTGAAAGTTGACCCTTTTAAGCTAGAGGCCAGAAAGGTGACTTTCAATGATATAGAAAATGCAATTGCTGCCGAAAACATTACGCTTTCAGGTGGTAATGTAATTGCCGATGGATTAAGAAGAAATGTTCGTGTAGTTGGTGAGTTTACTAAACCTGAGCAACTAGAGGAGATTATCATTAGCAATGAGAACGGAAATATTGTCTACCTGAAAGATGTTGCAACGGTTGAGTTTGGGTACAAAGACAAACAGAACTACGCAAGGCTTGACTTAGATCCGGTGGTGAAGATTGACGTGATGAAGCGAAGTGGCGAGAACTTGCTTATTGCCACAGATAAAATCATGGGCTTGATTGCCGAAAGTCAGGAAGATGGGCAAATCCCGGAATCGGTTAAAGTTACAATTACTAATGATCAGTCTAAGGACACAAGAGAACAGGTAAGCTCATTGGGTAACAACATCATTTTCGGTGTGGTATTAGTGGTTACCG
This sequence comes from uncultured Roseivirga sp., assembly GCA_947493005.1. Classification (GTDB taxonomy): domain Bacteria; phylum Bacteroidota; class Bacteroidia; order Cytophagales; family Cyclobacteriaceae; genus Roseivirga. The sequence goes on along the minus strand of CANLOY010000002.1, from coordinate 543,106 downwards.
TTCTGCTTTTCTTTTTAGGAACCAGAAACTCTCTGTTCGTTGGAATGGCTATACCATTGTCAATGTTTATGGCATTAATGATTTTGGGAGCATTGGGGATTACCATTAACACCATGACGCTTTTCGCCTTGATTATGGCGCTAGGTATGTTGGTAGATAATGGTATTGTAGTAGTTGAGAATGTCTACCGTTTGATGGAAGAAGGACTGAGTCCGTTGGCTGCAACAAGAAGGGGAGTTGGAGAAGTAGCGTTACCGATTATTTCTTCTACGGGTACTACTATTGCTGCCTTTTTGCCATTAGCATTTTGGCCTGGAATTATGGGTGAGTTTATGCTATACCTGCCATTGACCTTGATCATTACTTTGGGCTCTTCGCTTTTTGTAGCCTTGGTTATTAACCCTGTTTTTATTTCTACCTATATGAAGGTAGAAAGTAAAAAAGAGTATAATCATAAGAAGATTCTGGTAAGATCAATATTAGCAATTGTTATTGGCGCAGCAATTGCCTTTGGTGCTGGAATCATTGCACTTGGGAACCTTCTGATGCTCATTGGAGTAATCACTTTGCTGAATGTATATATTCTGGGGCCATCTTCAAGAAGGTTTCAATCAACATTTTTACCATGGTTGGAAGGCATCTATGAATCTGTGCTGAAAAGTGCCGTTAGGTTTCCCTTGAGATTCTTTTTTGGGGCAATTGTAGCTTTGGTGTTATCGTTGATGGCCTTTGTAGCAAATATGCCACAGGTTGAATACTTTCCAATTAATGAGCCTAAGTATGTAAATGTATTTGTTGAGTTCCCAGTGGGGACGGATATAGAAACGACAAATGAATTTTCTAAGGAAATAGAAGCTCAGGTACTCGAAATAGTGAAACCCTATGATGCGATTGTGGAGTCCATGACAACTAATGTTGGGCAAGGTGCAGCTGACCCTAATGACCCTTCTGCAGTTGGGCAATCAGAAGAACCTCACAAAGCCAGAATTACGGTAAACTTCATTGAAAACAAACTGAGAGGAGATTTCAGTACTACCGATATAATGGCGGAGATTCGTGAGAAGGTCGAGTTGCGTCCAGGGGTTACGTTGACAGTAGATAAAGATGCTGCCGGACCACCAACTGGTAAGCCAGTAAACCTTGAGCTAATAGGAGAAGATCTTGAAGTGTTAGTTGATCTCAGTGAAAGAGTATCTAATCAGATAGCAGAATCAGGTATTCAAGGGATTGAAAAACTGAGAAGCTCATTAGAGTTAGGTAAACCTGAACTTGTTGTTGACATTGACAGAGACAATGCCAGAAGATTTGGACTATCGACTTACTCAATTGCTAATGAGATAAGAACGGCCCTGTTCGGTAAAGAGGTATCAACATACAAGGAAGGCGAGGATGACTATGAGATAAATGTTCGTCTGAATCAGGACTATAGGTATGATGTAGATGCACTCATGAATAAGAACATCACCTTCAGGGATCAAGGCTCTGGTAAGTTGGTTCAGGTGCCTATTTCATCGGTTGCCAACATTAGATATAGCTCTACTTACGGTTCTGTAAAAAGAAAGGATCTTGATAGAGTTGTTACGCTAAGTTCCAATGTATTGGCAGGCTATAATGCTACAGCTATCAATGATGAACTGAAAATCATGATGGCGGAGTTTGATATGCCTGTTGGTTATACTTTCGCATTTACCGGAGAACAGGAAAGTCAGGCTGAAGATATGGCATTTCTTTCCACAGCTTTGATGATTGCAGTTTTCTTGATCTTTCTGATTATCGTTTCTCAGTTCAACAAGATCACAGCTCCGTTCATTATTATGATATCCGTATTGCTAAGTACTATTGGTGTTTTCCTTGGCTTGATCATCTTTAATATGGACTTTATAGTAATCATGACAATGATTGGTATTATCGCTTTGGCGGGTATTGTGGTTAACAATGCCATTGTACTAATCGACTTTATTGAACTTACCAGAAAAAGAAGAAGAAGAGATCTTGGCCTGGAGGAAGATGCCAGGCTACCAATGGACGAGATACTTTCCTCTATTATTGTTGCAGGTAAAACAAGGTTACGTCCAGTACTACTCACAGCAATAACTACTATACTAGGTTTAGTGCCATTAGCAGTAGGTTTAAATATTGATTTTATAGGAGCATTTTCTTCTTACAATGCGGACTTCTATGTTGGAGGAGATAATGTGATTTTCTGGGGCCCAATGTCGTGGACGATTATCTTCGGATTAACATTTGCAACCTTCCTTACACTTATTATAGTGCCAGTAATGTATTTGATCGCTGATAAAGTGATGTACCGAATTGCTAAGTGGAGAGGAAAGTTAGATGTAGTTGATTTAACTGAACATTCGGGTGATTCGAATGAAGTTTTGGCCTGATGTTTGATAATAATATTAACGTGGTGATTATGGCCCTCTTTATTGAGGGACATTCATAGTTAAGGTTGATTTGGAGGCTCCCGAGGTGGTATTCGGGAGCCCTTTTTTTTGAACTCAACCAAGCAAGAGGATTACTGTTAAAATAGAAATGCATATTTCTCCGTTTTCATTCTTTTTAATACTTACCTTTTTGGTTTGGTTAGAATACTATGCATTTCAGGCAAGCAAGACGCTTTTAGAGAGTGTAAATGGTAGAGTAAAGGGCGTCATTAATTACATTTATGCTTTTCAAGCAATAGTCAGTTTCTGTTTGGTTATATATCTAAGGTTCTCACAAGCAGGAACAGTTAATTTTTCCTTTCTTATTTCAATTGTTTTTATGTCTTACAGTGCTAAACTGTTCGCCATTGTCTTTGTCTTTATCGATGATATTAAGAGAGTGCTTCAATTATTTTTCTCGGGTAGAAAAAAGAGGTATGAGAAAAGAGTAGCTTCTGGTCAAAAAATGCCTCGCTCTAAGTTCCTGGCAAGGAGTGCTGTCGTAATGGCCACTTTACCTGTAGTAACTATGAGCTTTGGTATAGTAAGAGGGGCATATGATTATAGAATACGAAGACGAAAGGTTTATTTGCCAAATTTACCTAATGCATTTGATGGTATTAAGATAGCTCAGTTATCAGATATCCATAGTGGTAGTTTCTATGATAAAGTTGCGGTTCAAGGTGGAATTGAGATGCTATTGAATGAAAAGCCTGATATGGTTTTTTTTACTGGTGATCTTGTAAACAATCAAACTAAAGAGGTTTCAGAGTACTTTGATCTTTTTTCTAAGGTTAAGGCAGATTTAGGAGTTTATTCAACTTTAGGTAATCATGATTATGGTGATTACATGCAGTGGAGGTCTGTTGAAGCAAAAAGACAAAACCTGGCTGATATGATCAAGGTTCATGAACGCTTGGGATGGCACCTTTTAATGAATGAGCACCAGAACGTAAAAGTGGGAACAGACCAAATTTCCGTTTTGGGGGTAGAAAACTGGGGAGCAGGTCGTTTTGCGAAATATGGAAAATTGGATGAGGCGGCTCTAAACTCTGAAGGAGATGTCAAGCTTCTATTATCTCATGACCCAAGCCACTGGGATGCACAAGTGAGATTACAACAGCCCGATATAGATATTACTTTTTCGGGGCATACCCATGGAATGCAGTTAGGTGTAGAAATTGGTGACTTTCGATGGAGTCCATCTAAGTACATGTATAAACAATGGGCTGACCTTTATCAAGAAAGCAATCAATATCTATATGTTAACCGTGGCTACGGATTTTTAGGTTTCCCGGGCCGGATAGGTATCCTTCCTGAAATTACAATTATGGAGTTAACATCGAGCCCGTTGATACTACCAACGTACCCGTAATCAGAAGAGACAGCCCGCATCCAATTTCTCTCTTCCAACTTCTCTCTTCTTTTATTACCTTCAGCCACAAATTATTATATATGAAAAAACTGGTCACACTACTCTTACTATTTGTTTGTCTTGGAGCACAAGCACAAATAACCCCTAACTGGATTCGGTATCAATCGATATCGCCAGACGGACAACACATCGTTTTTACTTTTAAAGGAGATTTATATCGCGTAGCTGCCACTGGAGGCGAAGCCACTCAGCTAACTTTCCATAATGCCCATGATTATATGCCTGTTTGGAGCAAGGATGGGAAGCAGATTGCTTTCGCATCTGACAGATACGGTAATTTTGATGTTTATGTAATGGACGCATTGGGTGGTCAGGCTCAGCGTTTAACATTTCACTCTGCCAATGAAAGTCCTTTCAGCTTTTCGCATGATAATAAACAAGTGATTTTTGGTGCACATCGCCAGGATAAGGCTGAGCATAGACAATACCCTACAGGCTCTCAGCCAGAACTTTATCAGGTTCCTGTTTCAGGAGGAAGAATTGATCAAATCTTTACTGTTCCAGCAGAATATGTTCAGGTGAGTAATAATGGTCGATACATGGTTTACCACGATAAAAAAGGTGGTGAAAATGAATTCAGAAAGCATCAGAAATCAGCAATTACGAGAGATATCTGGATGTACGACAGCAGAAGGGATGAGCACAAAATGCTTACCAATAGGGAGGTTGAAGATCGTCAGCCAATATTCAGTACAGATGAAAAAAGTCTTTATTACCTAAGTGAGATCAATGGTACTTTCAACGTACATAAAATGTCTGTTGATAATCCATCACAAAGTCAGCAGCTAACTAACTTCAATTTACACCCTGTTCGTTTTTTGAGTATGGGTAATGGTACACTTTGCTTTGGGTATGATGGAGAGTTATATACGATGACAGAAGGAGGTCAGCCACAAAAAGTGAATGTGACTATCCGTACGCAAGACAAGGCTAACTCTGATAGCTTTATTACAATTAATGGTGGCGTGAGAGAAATGGCAATTGCGCCAAATGGAAAAGAAATTGCTTTTATCGCAAGAGGAGAGGTGTTTGTAACCTCTGTAGACGGCTCTTTGACAAAGCGCATTACAAATACACCGCAACAAGAAAGGTTCGTTACTTTTTCACCTGATGGCAAATCAGTGGTTTACTCAAGTGAAAGAGATGGTAAATGGAACATTTACAAAGCGACTAGAGAAAGAGAAACTGAGGAACCGTTCTTCTTTGCATCTACACTTATAAAAGAAGAAGTGCTTGTTAGCACCGATGAAGATAATTATATGCCACAGTATTCTCCTGATGGTAAGAAAATGGCTTTGATTACTGGTAGAAGAACATTGAGAGTGATGGATGTAGCGTCTGGAAATTCTACAGACCTTTTGACTCCTAATGATCTCTTTCACATGAGAGATGGTGATAAGTATTTTACATGGAGCCCTGATAGCAAATGGTTGTTGGTGGATTGGGGACAAACTTTGAGTAATAGCGAAGTATTGTTAATGGCCGCTGATGGCAGTAAGCGTATAAACCTTACAGAAAGTGGATACTCAGATTCTAGGCCTAAATGGGTGAACGGTGGAAAGCAAATGATTTGGTTCAGTAACCGAAATGGACTAAAGAGTTACGCAACAAGTGGTACTTCTCAAAGAGATGTTTATTCAATGTTTTTTACTCAGGATTCATGGGATAAATACAGAATGAGTAAGGAGGATTATGACTTAATGAAAGAGCTGGAGAAGGAAGTTTCTAAAGCTAAAAAGAAGGAAGAATCAAAAGACAAGGACAAAAAGAAGGAGGAGAAAAAAGAAGAGAGCAAAGACCTGACTTTTGACTGGGAAGATATGCAAGAACGTAAAGCACGTTTAACCATTCACTCTTCAACTCTGGGAGATGCAACACTTTCTAAGGACGGTGAGAAATTATACTATCTGGCAAGCTTTGAAGGCGGACAAAACCTTTGGATGACCAACCTAAGGACCAGAGAAACTAAGATGGCAATAAAACTTAATGGTGGTTTTGGATCTTTCCAGTGGGACAAGGATATGAAGAATCTCTATCTTCTTAGTGGAGGCAGAATTTCTAAAATTAACCCAGACTCTGGTAGCAGAAAAGGTATTAGCATAAGAGGTGAAATGAAGTATGATGCTGTAGCAGAAAGAGCTTATACTTTTGATCACGTTTGGATCAGGACTAAGAACATCTTTTATGAGCCAACATTCCACGGAGTGGATTGGGAACAAATGAGAAGAGAGTATCAAAAATATTTGCCTTCAATAGGAAATGGCTATGAGTTTTCTGAGATGTTATCAGAAATGCTTGGAGAGCTTAATGTGTCACATGCAGGTTCGAGATATGGCACAAGTATTTCAAATGCTGATGCTACAGCCTCTCTTGGTATTTTTATGGATTATGATCACAAAGGCGATGGTATTCGCATAGTAGAAGTAATTAAAGGAGGCCCACTTGATAAAGCTAAGTTTGATATTAAACCAGGAATGATCATTGAGAAAATTGATGGAGAGACTATTCAGGCTAACAGAGATATTGCAACTTACCTAAACAGAAAAGCTGGTAAGTTTACTCTTCTTGAAATAACCGGACCAAAGAAGTCGGATAGACAGCATATTACTGTTAAACCAATCTCTCAGGGTGCAGAGCGAGGATTACTTTACAATCGTTTTGTAAGAATTAATGAGAAGGAAGTAGAGGAGAAGTCAGGTGGAAAGCTAGGTTACGTACACATTCCGGGAATGAGTGATGGTCCTTACAGAAGTATCTATGAAGATATCATGGGTAAATACTTCGATCGAAAAGGAATTATAGTAGATACACGTTTTAATGGTGGTGGGGATTTGGTAGCTGACCTGGCTATGTTCTTCACGGGTGTGCCATTCATTACTTATGCAACATCGACCAAAGATGTAGGTGGTGAACCAACTTCCAGATGGACCAAGCCTACTCTGGCACTATTCAATGAAAGCATGTATTCAGATGGTCATTGTTTTGCAAGTGGCTATACCGATTTACAAATAGGTAAGACTATAGGAATGCCTGTACCTGGAACATGTAGTTTCGCAGGGTGGGAAGGTTTACCAGGTGGTGGTAGCTGGGGAGTTGTTCCTATCAGTGCAAAGAATAAAGCTGGAGAATGGATGGAGAACAATCAAACGGAACCTCAGATTAAGGTGAAGAACATGCCTGGCCAAATAGACAAGAACAGAGATCAGCAATTAGAGCGGGCAATTAGAGAAATGCTCAATGATGTAGGGAATTAGATTAGATATTGAAAAGGGTACGTTTGGGTGCTCTTTTCAATAAATAAAATGGTTTACATTTAAATTTATTAAGAATTATCATTATAATTATTGCACCAAAACGCAGCACACACACACAATGCTTAACTAGTGCAATATTGACTTAATCGATGATTGCAAGACTATTCCAGCACTCATCTGTTTCATATAGAAACAGTTGAGTGCTGTTTTTTTATAAAGCATTTTTGGTTTTATCTAAAAGGAACCCCGGTCACCCAACCTACCATTGATCTCCGCTTGCCCGAGGTTATTGGAGTTACTCTATGAATAATAAATGAAGGGAAAATGATAACTGTCCCTTTGGTTCTTGGAGCCTTCACATGATTGGTATTGATCATAAACTCAAGGTCTCCTCCCTCGTAATCATCGGGGTCAGAAAGCTGAACGCTCAAACTTAGTTTTCTGGTTGATGCATGTCCTACACTGAAATCACTATGCCAATCAAAGAAATCGCCTTTTCCATACTCCGCAATTTGGATTGATTCATAAAAACCCATCAGGTCGAATCTATACCTTTCAGCATTTACTTGGATGGCTAGTTGAGCAAGTTTGTTGATCAGTGGTAGGCTCTCGGCTTCATTGGGTTCAATAAAAGCTACAGTAGACTTTCTAAGGTCAGGCATAATAACTCCTCCATCGGAAACTTCCGCCTCGGACCTATTATTACTAGCATCAAAAATTCCAGAGAGTTCAGCAACTTCTTCTTCGTTAAAGTACCTCTCAGACCAACAAGAATCTACATATTGGTCTAACTGAGGTGGAATAAATGGTAATTGATGGTTCATCCTTAAGAGCTTAAATCTCAGATAAGACTTGAGGCTCTGCTATCCAGATTTTGATATCATTGTAGCAGAGCGTAAACTTCATAGTGTTTCCCTCTCTTACGGTTAAAGGACTATCAAAAAATGATATGGCCTGCCCCCAATGATTATCTGGTCTACCAGGTTCACTACTTAGTTTGATTTTATCGTCCAGATGTAAAGTATACCAGAAAGCAATACCATGAATGGGGTTGTTTGAAGTTACTTTAACTTTGATATCAAACCATTTGTATTGCCCAGGAGCAAAAGGCTCCCATGGTTCGTTGAAATTAACAGATAGCATATCGAACTCATCGGAACAAAACTCATGCGTAATTTCTGACAAGTTTTGAGTGATGTATTCTTCCGCTACCCTAAACTGATCGAATGCGGAGAGGTCAAGACCTGAAATGTTTTTAACTGGGTTGACCGAAGCTAATTTTTCAGCGTGAATAAGTTTTCCCTTTACTTCTGCCGATTTAGGGATTACCTGAGTATTGGAGCCACATAATTGACTTATAGCATGTCTAAATGAGGGAATTGCATGTTCTCCGAGAAGGCCGGAATCAAAGATTTCAGCAACAACAACATTAGGAGTCTCAGTTAAGTCTTCAGGTGCAATTTGAGTTGATTTTTTAGGAAAGAGTTTAATATTCGATTCATATCCATTCTTTCTAATGTTCTCAAGGGCTGCATCTGCAATGTACTTGGATTGTTCACAAGTAAACACTTTTTGAGCACCAGCTCTCGCAGCCATCATGGAGAGTATTCCGGAGCCTGTTCCAATGTCAAGTACTACTGAGTCTGACTTTACTGCCTTTTTGATAGCTTTTTCAAAAGCCTCATTTCTTTCATGGTCTGCCAGCATTTTCAAGTGCCATGGTGGTACAAATCGCGAAAGAACACGGCTAAGGTTTTGTTTAACTCCTAAGTCCTGTGGGTTAATAGTGAGGGATTTTTTATAGGCACTTATAGCCTTATCAAACTCTCCCAGTTCCTGATATAGGTTACCTAAGTGTACATTAACTCCAAAGTCACTTGGTTGAATTTTTGCAGCACTCTGTAAATACTCAAGTCCTTCCTCTAACCTGCCAATATTGCTCAGAAAACGACCATATTCCATTTTTGCCTGAAAGTGATATGGGGCTTTTGTAGTGGCAGTTTCGTAATACTCTGTGGCTTTGTCTATATCACCGGCACTCTCTTTTATCTGTCCTAGATTAATCAAGGCCTCCGGAAGGTTTGGTTTTATGGTAAGCAATTCTAATAGACAATCTTCTGCACCTTTCATATTGTTATTCATGGCCTTAACCTGTGCCATTAGTAAGTGTACATTCTCATTGTCTGTTTTTTTGTCAACCAATGCATTTAAAATACCTTCGGCTAAATCTACCTGTCCTAATTGACAGCGAATCTGCGCTATTTGCATGGCTACATCATCACGTTCAGGATTAATCTCATGTGCCTTTTCGAGATAGATCAGCGCATTGTTGAAATCCTGTGCCTGACATAACATATAGCCAAGATTGCACAAGCTTTCAAAATGATTTGCGTCAAGTTCAAGTGATCTTTTCCAGTGCCCAATGGCTTGATTTATATCACCTTTTGACATCATCAAGTTGCCAAGTTCTCCGTGCCCTTCAGCTGCTAAATCAGGATCTTCTAATGTTTGTTTAAAATAGATTTCTGCGTTCGTAAGGTCTCCTTTTTGTTGAAAAGACCTTGCCTTATCGATTAAGGTAGATTCCATAGTTTGTGTGTTTCCAATTAAGGCTTGAAAGCCTGTGTGTTTGAGATAAATGTAAAAGAAAAATGAGTTTAATAGAACTTCATCTTTAAAAAGAACTTCATTTTTTTTTAGACGGGTTTAGGAAATTTATTCCTTTTCGTCATATTTGGAACATTCTTTAGTGGATTGGCTTTTACTGAATGATTATATGATTTGTTCAGTTGGCTTAAAATCAACACCGAAGAAAATAGACTGCACAATACCAGAATTTTTCACTCATTTAATAAATCAACTATGGATCCTTTTATTGGACAAATTGTAATGTTCGGGGGTAATTATGCTCCTCAAGGCTGGGCTTTCTGCGATGGGCAGATTTTGCCGATTAATTCTAACGCAGCTTTATTTGCTATTTTAGGCACCCGCTATGGTGGGGATGGTAGAACTACCTTTGCTCTACCAGATTTAAGAGGTCGAGTAACTGTTCACCCAGGTCGAGGCCCAGGCCTATCAAGTTATCAACTTGGGCAACGTGGAGGTGTAGAAAGTGTGGTTTTATCTACTTCAGAGATTCCTTCTCATACGCATGTGGCAATGGTTCAGCCTCAGTCAGCTCAGGTTAGGATTAACGCTAGTGATGAAGAAGGGGATACAAGTAGTCCTGCTGGTGCAGTCTGGGCAAAAGACCCAAATGGAAATGATACCTATGGATCAGGAGGGGCAACGACTCAAATGGCATCTAATGCTGTGCAAGTAGAAATACCAAACTCACAGGTAACAATAGGTGATACGGGAGGAAGTCAACCTCACACTAATATACAGCCCTATTTATGTATTAATTATATAATAGCACTTCAAGGTTATTTCCCACCTCGTAGTTAATCTTGATTATTTAGAACACCCTCTTGTTTGATATTGTCAAGCTGATTTTCAGGAGGGTGTTTTTGAATAACTATTGGAAGCTCTGTAAACCACATTCTTGTTTGAATAAATAAAGCTATGGCCAATCTGAATTACCTTCATCTTAAGGGGATGCTTTCCAGCGAACACCTGTCTGCAATTCTGAATTTGATCAATCAAGCGGACTTTGAAACAGGGACTGCTTCAGCAACAGGTAATGCTGCTCAGGTAAAAGATAACCTTCAGATTAGAGCTGAGGATAACCCTCATGCACAGCAAATAGCTCAGATTGTAATGCAGGCTATAAGTACGAATGTTTCATTGCAATCTTCTGTTTTACCAAAAGCAATTTTACCCCCCTTGGTTAGCAAGTATGTTCCAGGAATGAAGTACGGGATGCATGTTGACAGCCCTTTGATGGGAAGTCAATACACCATTCGTACCGATGTAGGCATGACACTCTTTCTCTCGGAACCTGATACCTATGAGGGAGGAGAGTTATTAGTTAAGACGGAAACAGGAGATGTTAAATTTAAACTTGCTGCGGGAGATGCGATTGTATATCCAACAACAAAACTACATCAAGTATTACCAGTTATAAAAGGAGTTAGGATGGCGGTTGTTACCTGGATGCAATCTGCCGTAAGAGATGGAAATCAAAGAGAGATTCTTAGTCAGCTAAATTATGTAATTCAGTCTCTCGGGGAATCTCAGGTGAATGAAAGACTTGAGCTTCAACAAGCGTATAGTAATCTGCTGAGAATGTGGGCAGAATTATAGTAGAAAGGGGCCTTTTATATGTAAATGAGACCCGATTTTAGTAGAAATAAAAACCATACACACATGAAAACAACAACTATTGGTCTGTTATTACCAAGTTCAAGTATCCGTTCTATGAGTAAAGACTTTGAACGAGCACTCAAAAAAGCGGCTAATGAATGTCTTGAAGGAACCGATTATGAGTTAGAAGTAATTCCCGAAATGATAGGTGCTGGTAGCGTAAAGCAAGTTGATGAAGCCTTAGATAAGTTCTTTGGTTATCACGATGTTGAACTAGTAACTGGAATTACTACCCGGCATGGAATGGCCAATTCTATGGAGAAGTTTAGTAAAAGGAAAATCCCATTTATTTTTAACTGCTTGGGAGAGCATCTTTTACCTACTCAAGGTTTTGGTGAATACGTTTTGGTGAACTCCTACCATTTCTGGCAGCAAAGCTGGCTTTTAGGTTATTACGCTGGTAAGAACATTGGCTCAAAAGGCCTTTCATTTTGTTCAATGTATGATTCTGGTTATTCATTTCTGTCGGCCTTTCAGCAAGGTCTGTTGGCCGCCAACCCAGATGCAGATTATGAGTTTAAATTGTTGCCAATGCCAGACGATGGAGCTTTATCGCCAGTAAAAGAAGCTTTTGACGTGTTAGATTTTACCCAGAAAGACTTTGTTAGTGTCTTACTTTGTGGAGAAGAAGCTAAAATGTTTCTGGAAGAGTTTAAGGCAAGAGGGCTGCAAGATAAAGTGACCTTACTTGGCCTGCCATTCTTAATTGGAAATGGAGAGTTGAACTTAGATGGACTCTCAATAGTTTCGACCCACCATAAGGCCAATGATCAAGTGGCGGATCTTCTTTACAAAGATGTCTTCAAAGAAATGGGAAAGTCAACTGGAATAGCAATAGCAAAATCACTAATAATTGGAAATGGTGAGATTGCCCCTGAAAACCTCAACAAAGCGCTAATTGAAATAGATAACAACAGGACCTATGACTCCAGGGTTCTTCCAAAGCTATTAGGGCCCATTTCTATATTAAAGCATACTTATGGTTCAGATGGGATTCTCTCTAGTGAGGTTTTACTTGAAGAATCAGTAGATCTTGATGAGGATGAGGCAATCAATGAATTGAGAGATGCTGTTAGTGCAAATTGGATGAATCCCTATATGGCTATTTAATTTAGAATTTATGAAAGTTTTTGTACTCTGCAACAGTGATTCTTTAGCGATCCCCACCATCGCTAAACTTAAGGAAAAGGAGATGTTGACTGGAATAGGGATAACAACAAAGCGTGCAGAACAACAACTCCTCCCTCAACTGTTAGAAATTGGTTTGGATGAAAAACCAATAGTGCTCAACCGTAAAGATTGTGTTGATGTTATAAAGAGAGTAGTAAAGAAGAATGAAGTAGACGCAGTTTGGGTACTTACTTTTCCATTCATTATTCCGTCAGAGCTTTTGCATTTGCCACCAAAAGGGTTCGTGAACTTTCATTTTGGTTTGCTGCCCAATTATAAAGGAGCAGATCCGATTTTCTGGCAAATTAAGAATAAAGAAGCTGATGGAGGTGTAACCATACATCAAATGACTGAGGAGGTAGATGAGGGTCCGGTTTTACTTCAGGAGAAAATGCCGATTATGCCGGGTGAAACTTATGGATTGCACTGCGTGAAGCTCGGAACTTTTACCAGTGACCTGATTGATCGGGTTGTTGAAATCCAAACGAGCAAGGATTCTGATTTTTTATCACTGAAAACCAATGGAAGTATAATTGAGAAGAAACCTCAAGAAGAAGATCTTCAAATTGATTGGGGAAAGTACTCTGCCGAAGAAGTTGAATGTCTGGTTAACGCTACAAATCCCAAATATGGTGGAGCAAGAACTTCAATGAATGATGTGCTGATAAGGGTTTTAGAAGTAACACCAGTGAATTTAAGCGAGGCAATTGAGGCAGAACCAGGTCAAATTATTATGGCCGATGCTACATACGGAGTTATTGTAGCATGTGCAGATATGCAGTGCGTAAGAATAACGATGGTTCAAACAGCTGACGGTTATTTTTCAGGCGTGAAGTTATTCAATATGGGCTTTGTTCAAGGACATAAGTTTGGTTAATACCGAGGTATGCATACGAATTTATGTCACTAACAACATGAATTTGTAATTGAGGAGTAGGTTTGAAAAAGATGCAAAGATGTTGTGAATCTTAGATTGAAAACCCTACATTGATTATGAAATTTATTTTTAAACACACAATACAATAAACAATTATGGAAGGAGTTATCGGAGAAATCCGCGGATTCGGGGGCAACTTTGCCCCACGCGCATGGGCGTTTTGTCAAGGTCAGCTTTTGTCGATCGCACAAAACACAGCCCTTTTTTCAATTTTAGGAACTACTTATGGAGGTGATGGTCGTACGACTTTTGCTTTACCAGATTTAAGAGGCCGAGCACCAATCAGTGCAGGAACTGGGCCAGGACTAAGTACACACAAGTTAGGTGCACGGTCAGGTACTGAAACTGTAACGCTAAATGTTTTACAAATACCTTCACATTTTCATGCTGCCATTCCTTCAGGCGTAGGCACGGCAGATTTACATGTTAGTGATTTAGATGGTACTTCTGGGACACCAGTTGCTAATGGTTCAATAGGAAACGAAGTTGGCGGGACGGCATTCTTTTACAATGATGATACCGCTCCAGACGTAAAGTTGGCACAGGCATCGATTACTAATGTCCAAACTTCTGTAAGTATAGCACCAACAGGTGGATCTCAGCCACATAATAATATGCAGCCCTACCTGACTATCTATTGGATAATTTGTTTACAGGGAGTTTTTCCTTCTAGAAGTTAATTCATTCATTATTAAAAGATATTTATTATGAATGGAGTAATAGGAGAAATCAGAGGGTTTGGAGGTAACTTCGCCCCACGTACATGGGCTTTTTGTGAAGGACAGTTATTGGCTATCAATGCTAATCAGGCGTTATTCTCAATTTTAGGAACTACTTATGGAGGAGATGGCAGAACCACATTTGCTTTACCAGATTTAAGAGGACGTATACCAATTAGCGCAGGAACTGGTCCTGGCTTGAGTACTCATAAACTGGGAGCTAGGTCTGGTCAGGAAATAGTAACCCTCACACAAAATCAGATGCCTTCACACTTTCATATAGCCACCGTTACAGGAGGTACGGCAGATTTACATGTTAGTAAGAAAGACGGCACTTCTGGGACACCGGTCGCTGGTGGTTCAATAGGAAACGAAGTTGGAGGTACGGCATTCTTTTATAATGACGATACGGCTCCAGATGTAAAGTTGGCGCAGGCATCGATTACTAATGTCCAAACTTCCGTAAATATAGCACCAACAGGAGGCAGTCAATGGCATAATAATATGCAACCTTATCTGACTATTTATTGGATAATTTGCTTGCAAGGAGTTTTCCCATCTAGAAGTTGAATTATTAATAAGGATAAAATACCACAACCTAGGTTGTGGTATTTTCATATTTGAGCAATTGAATTCCTTACCTTCATTAGATTCGTTTTGGAGTTATCCCGATTCTAAGTTTTTAACCTTGATATATTGATTTTCTTGTCTAAGCTTGGAGAGCTTTATGATTTTTTTAAGTGGGTACTTTATCTTCTAGTGGTTTTCTGCCAATTTTTGAATTGGTCAGTAATGATTAGATTGACTTTGTTGTATTTTTCTTTTCTTTAGGTTAATAGAGTTACTATTCATTAATAACTTCTCAACCACATGAACCACACTTCCAGCGTTAGCTACTCTTCTCTTAAGAGGAGGGGTAAAAGAAAATCAACAAAGAGCAGTGTATACTTATTATTTGTATTAACCCTGTTGGGCAATATAGCCTTTGGTCAGGTGGAAACCGAGCCCAATGGTACCAATCTTACTGCTGGTACCCAAACCATAAGTAATGCTACTACAATTACTGGAAATGTCTGTCTGGGAGGGGCTTGCGCTACTTCAGACCCAACTGATTTTTGGAAGATCAACGGTGGTTCAAACGGTACTTTTATAGCGACATGGTCTGACAATGTTCTAATTACCTTAAGAGATTATGGAACAGATGCCTCCAGAGGAGGCGCCCCTGCCAATACTGTATTGACTTCTGGCGTGTCTCAAACTCTTTTGGCAAGTAATTATTATAGCATCAGCGTTCAATTTGTAACTATAGGGGTTTTAACGTCTTATTCAGTAGTTTTGTCAGGTACTGCTTTGCCAGCTGCTAATAATGCACCTACAGATATTACTTTAACACCCTCTTCGGTAAATCAAAGTACTACTGGGGTAAACTCCACAATTGGTACATTATCATCTACCGATGCCGATGGGGGTGATTCACATACCTATACTGAGGTGAGTGGTACTGGAGACACAGATAATGGCAGCTTCAATATTAGTGGAAGTACCCTAAGAGCTGATGGTGCTTTGGCAGCTGGGTCTTACAGTGTGCGAATCAACACCAATGATGGTACTGATGATTTTGCCAAAGCCATCACGGTTACTGTGGTGGATAATATAGCTCCCACAGTGACCAGTGTGAGCAGTTCAACAGCCAATGGTACCTATAAAGTAGGGGATGTAGTAGCAGTAACGGTAACCTTTAGTGAAACAGTTACAGTAACAGGTACTCCGCAGATAACATTAGAGACCGGTACCACAGACAGAACGGTGAATTACAGTTCAGGCAGTGGAGGTACGACACTTACCTTTAACTATACTGTACAATCAGGTGATGTGAGTTCAGATTTGGATTATACCTCCACAACAGCACTGGCACTAAACTCAGGAACGATTAAGGATGCAGCAGGCAATGATGCTACCTTGACTCTACCAACTCCAGGGGCAGCGAACTCATTGGCAGCGAACAAAGCTTTGGTGATTGATACAACTTCCCCTACAGTCACAGGTGTGAGTAGTTCTACAGCCAATGGCACCTATAAAGTGGGTGATGTAGTAGCAGTAATTGTGACCTTTAGTGAAGCCGTTACTGTAACAGGCACTCCTCAGATAACCTTAGAGACCGGTACCACGGACAGGACTGTGAATTACAGCTCAGGCAGTGGAGGTACCACGCTAACCTTTAACTACACGGTACAATCAGGTGATGTGAGTTCAGATTTAGATTATACCTCTACAACCGCCTTGGCATTAAACTCAGGCACTATAAAAGATGGAGCAGGCAATGACGCCACTTTGACCTTGTCCAGTCCTGGAACCGCTAACTCACTGGGAGCGAACAAAGCTTTGGTGATTGATACAACTTCCCCTACAGTCACAGTTGTGAGTAGTTCTACAGCCAATGGCACCTATAAAGTGGGTGATGTAGTAGCAGTAACGGTGACCTTTAGTGAAGCCGTTACAGTAACAGGCACTCCACAAATAACCTTAGAGACCGGTACTACAGACCGTACTGTGAATTACAGTTCAGGCAGTGGAGGCACAACGTTAACCTTTAACTACACGATACAATCAGGTGATGTGAGTTCAGGTTTGGATTATACCTCTACAACGGCACTGGCACTAAACTCAGGCACTATAAAAGATGGAGCAGGAAATGATGCAACCTTAACTTTGGCTAGTCCTGGAGCAGCTAACTCATTAGGAGCAAACAAAGCTCTGGTAATTGATGGGGTAGCTCCAACAGTAACGGGCGTGAGTAGTTCCACAGCCAATGGCACCTATAAAGTAGGTGATGCAGTAACAGTAACGGTAACCTTTAGTGAAGCAGTTACAGTAACAGGGACTCCACAATTAACATTAGAGACCGGTGCCACAGACAGAACTGTAAATTACAGTTCAGGCAGTGGAGGCGCCACGCTAACCTTTAACTACACGGTACAATCAGGTGATGTGAGTTCAGATTTGGATTATACCTCCACAACAGCGCTGGCCTTAAACTCAGGCACTATAAAGGATGGAACCGGTAATGATGCTACCTTGACCTTGGCTAGTCCTGGAGCAGCGAACTCACTGGGAGCGAACAAAGCTCTGGTGATTGATGGGGTAGTTCCAACAGTCTCTTCTGTTAATGCCTCTACCGCCAACGGTACCTATGGTGTGGGCAGTGTTATATCCATAGATGTTATCTTTTCTGAGGCAGTAACCATTACAAATACTCCACAATTAACATTAGAGACTGGTACTACGGATCGCACGGTAAATTACAGTGAAGGCTCAGGAACCTCTTTTGTTACTTTCAAATACACAATTCAGGCGGGTGATGTCAGTACGGATCTAGATTATTTGTCCACAAGTGCTTTGGCATTAAACGGAGGCACGATTAAGGATGCAGCAGGCAATGATGCGACATTGACGCTACCAACTCCAGGGGCAACAAACTCATTGGGAGCAAACAAAGCTTTGGTAATTGATGGGGTAGCCCCAACAGTAACGGGTGTGAGCAGTTCAACAGCCAATGGTACCTATAAAGTAGGGGATGTAGTAGCAGTAACGGTAACCTTTAGTGAAGCAGTTACAGTAACAGGTACTCCGCAGATAACATTAGAGACCGGTACCACAGACAGAACGGTGAATTACAGTTCAGGCAGTGGAGGTACTACGCTAACCTTTAACTACACGATACAATCAGGAGATGTCAGTTCAGATTTGGATTATACCTCCACAACAGCACTGGCACTAAACTCAGGCACGATAAAAGATGCAGCAGATAATGATGCTACCTTGACGTTGGCTAGTCCTGGGGCAGCGAACTCATTAGGTTCCAATAAAGCTTTAGTTATCGATGGGGTAACCCCAACAGTAACAGGCGTGAGTAGTTCCACAGCCAATGGCACCTATAAAGTAGGTGATGTAGTAGCAGTAACGGTGACCTTTAGTGAAGCAGTTACAGTGACAGGGACTCCACAAATAACATTAGAGACTGGTACTACAGACAGGACAGTGAATTACAGTTCAGGTAGTGGAGGTACGACACTAACCTTTAACTATACAGTACAAGCTGGTGATGTCAGTTCAGATTTAGATTATACATCCACAACGGCACTGGCATTAAACTCAGGAACGATTAAGGATGGAGCAGGTAATGATGCTACCTTGACTTTGGCCAGTCCCGGAGCAGCGAACTCACTGGGAGCGAACAAAGCTCTAGTGATTGATGGTGTAGCCCCAACAGTAACAAGTGTGAGTAGTACTAAAACAGATGGTACCTATGGAATAGGAGAATCAATTACTATAACGGTAACTTTCAGTGAGTCAGTAACCGTAACAGGAACTCCACAACTGGCACTGGAAACTGGAGCTGTTGACAGAACTATTAATTATGCTTCAGGTAGTGGTACCAATACACTGAGTTTTGCATATACAACTCAATCA
This sequence comes from uncultured Roseivirga sp., assembly GCA_947493005.1. Taxonomy (GTDB): domain Bacteria; phylum Bacteroidota; class Bacteroidia; order Cytophagales; family Cyclobacteriaceae; genus Roseivirga. Next base: position 524,387 of record CANLOY010000002.1, on the reverse strand, counting down.
GGAGATGAGAGTACAGATTTGGATTATAAGGCTACCAACTCACTAAGTTTAAATGGAGGAGCGATAAAAGATGGAGCTGGCAATGATGCTACCTTGACCTTGGCTAGTCCAGGAGCTGCTAATTCTTTGGGAGCTAATAAAGCAATAGTGATATCTGCTTTTCCAACGGTTAGTTTAAGCGTAGGCAGTGCGAGTATCACAGAAGCTGCAGGAACCTCAACGGTAACTGCGACACTATCTCAGACCTCCTCTCAGGATGTAGTTGTTACCTTAGCCTATTCAGGAACTGCGGCTAATGGAACAGATTATAATAGTTCTGCCAGCACCAGCATCACGATAACAGCAGGTCAGTTGTCAGCAAATGCAGCAGTAGGCATTACAGCCACTCAGGACACAGATGCAGAAGGCAATGAGACGATTATCATCGATATCACAGGAGTAAGTAAGGCAACAGAGGACGGAGTTCAGCAAAAGACGATAACGATCAATGATGATGATGCGGCAGTGGTTACCTCTGTGAGTTCGACAACAGCAGATGGTAGTTACAAGGCAGGTGATGTAATAGCAGTCACTGTTACTTTTAATTTACCTGTAATAGTTACTGGAACACCTCAGCTTACATTAGAGACTGGCACAACAGATCGAACGATTAATTACACGTCAGGGACGACTACAAATACTTTGACTTTCAACTATACAGTTCAGGCAGGAGATGAGAGTTTGGATTTGGACTACAAGGCCACTACCTCATTGACATTAAACGGAGGGACGATCAAGAACAATGGATTGGACGCTATACTGACCTTGGCCAGTCCCGGGGCAGCGAACTCACTAGGTGCTAATAAAGCTTTGGTGATTGATACCACAGGTCCAACGGTGACGAGTGTAAGTAGTACTACAACAGATGGCACCTATAAAGTGGGCGATGTAATAGCGGTAACGGTAACTTTTAGCGAAGCAGTTACAGTGACAGGAACACCACAAATAACATTAGAGACAGGTATTACAGATCGCACTGTGAATTACAGTTCAGGCAGTGGTAGCACAACCTTGACTTTTAACTACACCGTACAATCAGGTGATGTCAGCTCAGATTTGGATTATACATCCACAACAGCACTGGCATTGAACTCAGGCACGATTAAGGACGCAGCCGGCAACGATGCTACTTTGACATTGGCCAGTTCCGGGGCAACCAACTCATTGGGAGCTAATAAAGCTTTGGTTATCGATGGGGTAGTACCAACAGTCACAGGAGTGAGTAGTTCAACAGCCAATGGCACTTATAAAGTGGGCGATATTGTTTCAGTAACCGTGACTTTTAGTGAAGCCGTTACAGTAACAGGTACTCCACAAATAACCTTAGAGACAGGTACTACAGACCGTACTGTGAATTATACTTCTGGTAGTGGAGGCACCACCCTTACTTTTAACTACACAATACAATCAGGTGATGTTAGTGCTGATCTGGACTACACTACTACATCTGCACTGGCCTTGAACTCAGGCACGATAAAAGATGGAGCAGGCAACGATGCCACTTTGACCCTGGCCAGTCCCGGAGCCGCGAACTCACTGGGAGCGAACAAAGCTCTAGTGATTGATGGTGTAGCCCCAACAGTAACAAGTGTGAGTAGTACTAAAGCAGATGGTACCTATGGAATAGGAGAGTTAATTACTATAACGGTAACTTTCAGTGAGTCAGTAACTGTAACAGGGACTCCACAACTGGCACTGGAAACCGGAGCTGTTGACAGAACTATTAATTATGCTTCAGGTAGTGGTACCAATACACTGAGTTTTGCATATACAACTCAATCAGGAGATGAGAGTACAGATTTGGATTATAAGGCTACCAACTCACTAAGTTTAAATGGAGGAGCGATAAAAGATGGAGCTGGCAATGATGCTACCTTGACCTTGGCTAGTCCAGGAGCTGCTAATTCTTTGGGAGCTAATAAAGCAATAGTGATATCTGCTTTTCCAACGGTTAGTTTAAGCGTAGGCAATTCGAGTATAGCAGAAGCCTCAGGGACATCAACAGTAACCGCGACACTATCACAGACATCCTCTCAGGATGTAACAGTTACTTTAGCTTATTCAGGAACGACTACCAATGGTACGGATTATAATAGTACGGCAAGCACCAATATCACAATAATGGCAGGGCAATTGTCAGCAAATGCAACAGTAGGTATTACAGCGACCCAGGACACAGATGCAGAGGGAGATGAGACGATTATTATTGATATCACTGGTGTTAGTAAGGCAACAGAGAACGGAGTTCAGCAACAGACGATAACGATCAATGATGATGATGCGGCAGTGGTTACCTCTGTGAGTTCGACAACGGCAGATGGTAGTTACAAGGTAGGCGATGTAATAGCAGTCACTGTTACCTTTAATTTACCTGTAATAGTGACAGGTACTCCCCAGCTGACACTGGAAACAGGCGCAACAGACCGAACGATTGATTATGTATCAGGAACGACTACAAATACTTTGACTTTCAATTATACCGTTCAGGCAGGAGATGAGAGTTTGGATTTGGACTACAAGGCGACTACCTCATTGACATTAAACGGAGGGACGATCAAGAACAATGGATTGGACGCTATACTGAACTTGGCCAGTCCTGGAGCGACTAACTCGCTAGGAGCCAATAAAGCCCTGGTGATTGATGGAATCACACCTACAGTTACGGTAGTGATGGCCAACAATGCTTTGAAGGCCGGGGAGACCAGTTTAGTGACAATTACCTTTTCGGAGATAGTGACAGGGTTCGACAATACAGATTTGACTATTCCAAATGGCACGATGACAGCAGTAAGCTCATCAGATGGTGGCAAGACCTATACTGCAACCTATACCCCGGCAGCTGATTTGGAAGATGCCACCAATGTGATTACGGTAGACAATACCAGAGTAACTGATGTAGCAGGTAATACAGGCACAGGTACAACCGACTCGTCTAACTTCACGATCAATACCAAACAACCAACAGTTACGGTGGTGCTGGCCGATAATGCTTTAAACATAGGGGAGACTAGTCTGGTGACGATTACTTTTTCAGAAATAGTGACTGGGTTTGACAACACTGATTTGACAATTCCTAATGGTACAATGACTACAGTAAGTTCAGCCGATGGGGGTAAGACTTACACTGCAACCTTTACCCCGATAGCCGATGTGGAAGATGCTACCAATGTGATCACTGTAGATAAGGCAGGAGTAGCTAATGGAGGCGGCAATGCAGGAGCGGGCACTACCGATTCAGGTAATTTTACAATAGATACTAAAAGACCTACAGTAACAATTGTTTTAGCAGATAATGCCCTTGTAGCAGGAGAGACGAGTCTTGTTACAATTACTTTTTCAGAGGTAGTGACTGGTTTTGATAATACTGACTTGACAATACCTAATGGTACGATGACAGCGGTAAGCTCAGCAGATGGAGGCAAGACTTATGCAGCAACTTTTACGCCTACAGCTGGTATTGAAGATGCTACTAATGTGATTACCATGGATAATACAGGAGTTACGGATGTAGCGGGTAATTCAGGGACAGGAACAACGGATTCAGGGAATTTCACAATCAATACGAAAGTGCCAACAGTTACTGTGGTTCTTGCTGATAATGCCTTAAAAGCAGGAGAGACAAGTCTGGTGACAATTACTTTTTCAGAAGTAGTGACTGGTTTTGATAATACTGACTTGACAATACCTAATGGAACAATGACAGCGGTAAACTCATCAGATGGTGGTAAGACCTATACTGCAACCTTTACGCCAACGACTGATATTGAAGATGCTACCAATGTGATTACAGTAGATAACACAGGTGTTGCTAATACAGGTGGCAATGCAGGAGCAGGTACTACCGATTCAGGTAATTTTACAATAGATACTAAAAGGCCTACAGTAACAATTGTTTTAGCGGATAATGCTCTTACCGCAGGAGAGACGAGTCTCGTTACAATTACTTTTTCAGAAGTAGTGACTGGTTTTGATAATACTGACTTGACAATACCTAATGGTACAATGACAGCGGTAAGTTCAGCAGATGGTGGCAAGACTTATACAGCAACTTTTACGCCTACAGCTGGTATTGAAGATGCTACTAATGTGATTACAGTAGATAATACAGGGGTTACGGATGTAGCGGGCAATGCAGGAGTAGGCATAAAAGACTCCCCAAACTTTACTATTGACACCGCTCCCCCAACAGTTCCTATTTTATCATCAATCAGTGATGATAGCGGGGTAAGTGCTAGCGATGAGAATACGATGGACAATACTTTGATATTTAGAGGGACTGGAGAGATAGGTTCATCTGTAGAAGTCTTTATTAATGGAGCTAGTATAGGAACTACAACTGTTGATGTAACGGGTGCCTTTAGTTTTGATCATAGTGGAACTGCACTTACTGATGCTACTTATTCAATTACGGCAAAAGCTACAGATGCAGTAGGCAATGTCAGTGCTTTAAGTACTTCGTTGTCAGTGATAGTGGATAACTCTGTATTATCACCGATTGTATTATCAATCAGCGATGATACAGGTTTGAGCTTGACTGATGGTATAACCAAAGATAGGACGCTGGTTTTTTCAGGTACTGCAGAGGCCAATTCGACTGTAGAGATCTTTATTGACGGTACTAGTATAGGAAGTACTATGGCAAATGATTCTGGGGTATGGACGTACGATCATACCGGGACTACTTTAGCAAATGGTTCATATTTGATTACGGCAAAGACAACAGATAGAGCAGGTAATGTGAGTGGTTTGAGCACGGTGTTTGGAGTTACAATAGACACAGTTCTCCCAACTTCGATTACTATTAATACAGTAGCTGGAGATGATGTGATAAATGCTGTTGAGGATGATACAAATACAATTATATCTGGAACTACCTTAGGAGTAGAAGATGGAGGGCGAGTAGATGTAGTTGTTAATGGTATTACATATACAGCGACAGTTAATTCAAATACTTGGAGTGTGACTCTCTCCTCAGCAGCTCAGCAAGGGATTAATCCGAATGAGGTAATTACTGCCAGTGTACAGGATATCGCAGGTAATTTAGGAGTGCATGCGACTCGTGCTATTAAGCATGATTGGCAGTTGCCACGTGTTACCCTTACTAATAATGTAGGTGCGCTTACCAATGGAGCCTTTACTGTTACTGTTGATTATAATGAAGAAGTCAGTGGATTTGTTTTAACTGATATTGTACTAAGCAATGGATTAGCTTCTGACTTTACACAAACACTTGCTGGACGAGTATGGACTTTAAAGGTCACTCCGATAGCAAATGGCGTAGTAACTGTTGATGTTCCACCTGGTATAGCGATGGACAATGTTGGTAATCCAAACATTTCTTCAAGCCAGTTAAGTACAACATATGATGCTACTGCTCCTAGCCTGACAATTACTACTCCAACAACTTCAGTGACCGGAGCATTTATAGCAACTTTCACTTTTAGTGAGGCTGTAACAAATTTTGTTGGTACAGATATCAGTGTTACCAATGGGACACTAGGAGGATTTACCACAGTGAGTAGCAGTGTTTATACTGCAACAATTACTCCTACGGCATCTGGCACAGTTTCAGTTTCAGTTTCAGCAGATAGAGCGACCGATCAAGCAGGTAATGGAAATACGAGTGGATACGTAGATGTGAGTTTCAATAATGCACCGACAGATATTAACATAACTGCAAATAGTTCTTTTACTGAAAACAATTCAATTGGAGATGTTGCTGGTACGTTATCTACAGTAGATGCCAACACAGGGGATACACATATCTATAGTTTAGTATCGGGTACTGGGGATGCGGATAATGCTTCGTTTACTATCACAGGTAGTCAATTGAAAGCTGCAGTTGTGTTTGATTTTGAGGCAAAATCGAGTTACAGTATCAGACTAAGAACGAATGATGGAAATGGAGGTACGTTTGAAAAGTCATTTATAATCTCAATTATAGATGTAGCTGAGCCTGACATGCGAATTACAGGTGACTTAAACATCCCCGCTACCGCGTTGGGCTTGACCTCAAACTTTAATATTACGATTCACAATGATGGTGATGCAGACCTGACAGTAAGCAGCATTACCTACCCAACTGCTTATGGTGGATCTGCAGGACCACTTACAATTACTTCAGGTAACAATCAGGTAGTGACCATTACTTTTAGCCCAACTGCGGCTGTTGTCTACAGTGGAAACATTGTGATCAATAGTAATGGGGGAACAGGTACATTAGCTGTTTCTGCCAATGGAGCAATAGTCACTGCAGTTGAAGATGAAGCGATAGACGAATCCAAGGTTAATTTATATCCTAACCCAACAACCAATAAGTTGACGATAGATTTATCTGCTTTTTCAGGAAAACCCTTGGATATCAGCTTGATGGATTTACAGGGACTTCAGCATTATTCAAGAAACAAATTCAAAGAAAATACTTTAGAAATAGACGTATCCAATTATACCAGTGGTGTTTATCTGATTCTCCTTAGAACCGAAAATCAGGTAATACAAAAGAAGGTTATGATCAGACAGTAAAAGTTAAGAAAATGGAACCTGGAACTAAGAGATATATTCAAGTACTACTTATGTTTTTTACCCTGGCAATCTTGTTTGTTGGTTGTAAAAATGGAGGTGAAGATAGCCCTTCAGCACAGGCACTGGCTTTTGAGAAGCTTGCAGGCAGCTGGGGTCTCAGTCAGGGGAGTATTATGGTTGATGGCCAGGACGTAAGTTTGAATTATGCAGATTTTGCCTTGTCCATCACCGATGGGGGATATACTACTACAAATGCAGGTAATTTGTTCAGTGCAACAGGTACGTGGGAATGGGTAGATGAAGAAGCGAAACGCATTAGCCTTCAGGATGGAAAAGAGGTGACTATTGTAACCTTAACAGAGACATCATTTGTATTCAGCTTTAGCTTCAATGGCCCTGTTGCAAACCTTGAAAGTGGTATAGCAGGTAACTATACAATTACTGTGAACAAATAGTGCTGTAGGTTATCATAAAACCTTAAAAGTTTGCGTTCTCCTCATAAGCTTAAAATGAAGTTTATGAGGAGATTGTTTTTATGCGTTTGTTTGGTGTTTTCATGTGTGATTTTTAATCAAGTGAAAGGACAGGAAATAGGAGTGAGGTTTGGCAATGTAACGGCCAGTAATGTCGCTTTTGATGCTGTATTTGCTTTTGGACAATTTGACCGTTTACATACGAACGTTTCTTTTGGAGACAATCAACTAGGTTTAGATGCTTTGTGGGATTTTATCTTTGAACCTCTAGGTGAGGAAGCGCTTAACTGGTATCTAGGAGCAGGACCTTTCGTGTCTTTGGGAGACGATTTTCAGTTCGGAGCTGTTGGAGAGGTTGGAGTAGAGTATCACTTCAAGGAAGTGCCTTTTGCCCTAGGTATCGATTGGCGACCAGGCTTTAGAGTAATTGACAATACAGATTTCACGTTCAAAGGGTTTGGGATAAACCTCAGGTATGTTTTTAGATAGAAATTACCTTTATCATTTCTGGAATGGAAGGGGCAACTGTAACTCCAGCCATTACAGTCATCATATTACAAAGGAGTATGGTTAGTTTGATATATGGTTTATACCTCAATGTGTTTTTTTAAGCCCTTAGCTTATTCAACAATTGATTAAGTACTTTAATCTCTTTTTGATTCAGATTATTAGTGATTTCGTTTAGCCCGGATATTTTTTTGTCAAGCACAGTTAAGAGTGCTATTCCTTTTTGATCAATAAAAACCTGAACTTTACGGCCATCATGCGGGCAAGGCTTTTTCCATATCAATTGCTTTGCGCAAAGCTTATCTACTAGTCTCGATGCATCGGCATTTCCAATAATCATTTGCTCTCTAATCTCCAGAGTACTCAAAGGGGCTTTATTCTGCCTTTCAAGTATTCGGAGAATATCTAATTGTTGGAGAGAGATATCATAGGGCTTTAAGATCTCAGCAATACGTTGCCCAAGCCAATAGCCGCTATACAAAATGTTAACTCTCGCTTTGTGATGCTCACCTGTAAAAGTTTCTGAGTTGATCAATTGCTCTTCTAAAGTCATCTCGCTTACAATATTTTAAATACAATGTTATAACACCAAAGCATATTTACAAGTTTCATTAACAAAAAAGGCCACCCACAGTATTTAGTGGATGGCACTTCTCTCAACGCTATAAACCAATCTACTTATTTACTCTTTCACTACAATCTGATAATGAGGTGTTGGGTTCAAAGGGCAGAAGTAGTTGTAGGTTCCTGCTTTCAGTTCAACAACTTTAGAACGTCCTTTTTCTCCGTTTTTAATGGCTTTTGATAAATAACCAGCTTTTATATGCTCTCCCTCTTTACCATTTTTTACTGGTACTAACACAAAGCCAACTTCATGATCTACGCCACTGTTTTCAACTTCGAAAATGTACTTACCTGGCTTAAGGGTTAACCCTGAAATGGCAAATTCACCTGGAGTTTGATCAAGTTTAATAACTTTTGCGTTTTGCTTTTGTGCTAAGCCTGTAGCTGCAAATCCGATTAGCATAGCTACAATCATTAATGATTTTTTCATTTTTATTGTTATTCTGATTAGTGTTCTCTTATGGGTTTAAACTGCTACTGGTTCCAATGATTTGGCAGCAGGGAAATCTATAGCAATACCAGTAATATTGTTTACATAGTTTGTAATGGTATTGTCCGCAACTAGTAAGACAAGATCGACAAGTGCAGCATTGTCAAAACCTTGAGCAAAGAAGTTTTCTACATTTTCTGATGTAGGCCTTCCATTATTTAAGGTTATATCTCTGGCAAGAGTTACTAGCGCATTTAACCTGCTGTCGGCACTGTTTCCTGCTCTTAAATCCAGAGTTTCTTCTTCAGTGAATCCATTCATTTTACCAAGTGCAGTATGTGCCGCCTGGCAATAAGAACAACCATTGGCTTGAGCAACTGCTAGCGCTACTGCTTCTCTTTCTTTAGCATTATATGTGCCTTGAGCTTGAGCTCCCTGAAATGTTAAATATGAACCGAGTGCATTTGCAGAGTTACCGATCGTAGCATAAATATTTGGGATCATTCCGATTTTGCTCTTAAGGTTGTCAAATATTTCCTGTGCTTCTGGTGATACCTGATCTCTTGTTGGTACTTCAAAATTTCTCATAATTATATATGTTTTAATTCTTCTGTTTTAAAATTCAGATACAAAACCAATGTTTAAACATCAAAGTTCAAACATTGAAATTATTTTTTTAAATTTTTTACAAGTATCTGTGAAAGAGGTGTTTATGTTTTTAGATGAATTGCCAAGCCCAATAGATAAGCAAAGCTTGAATAGGGAGTCTGATCCAAAGAATAACTATGTACCATGCTTTTTTCTTTTTATTTGAAGTGAGCATATAAATATTGGCTGGAAAGACCCCAATTAAGGTTAGAATAATACCCCATGCACCAACGCTTTGAGTTTTTGGAAAAAGAAGTAACAGCGCAAATAAGATTTCAAACGCCCCACTCAGATAGACTAATGCTAAATGATAGGGGAGATAGTCGGGTATGATTTTAATATAAGCTTTTGGTTTCCAAAAGTGGAGTAGGCCTGCAAGAATATACATTAGGGACATTATGTAGAGTGAGGTATTGTCCATATTTCAATTTAACAAAACCACTTCTGATTAAAAGATTGTAATCACAATCAGTCTATAGTTTCTTAGCTGAGAATAGATATTAGAAAAAAATAATTTAGTTAGTGAACCAAACTACTTGAATTCTGGTTTATTATTTAGTAAGTAATCCTAACTAATTTAAAAAATGATGAAATCTAAATTTTTAACCGTTTTGATGATTGGAGTTCTAGTTCCATATCTTTCTTTTGCTCAAGTAGAGCTCCATTCCAATGCCAACTTTAAATCTACCCCTGACTTAAAAATCAAAAGAGTTACTGCAAAACTCAATAATGAGTTGCAGCAGCTGGTATTTGAAGTGAAAGTTGAAGGAGAGGCCGGCAAATCTATACCAAAAGCATATGGTCAGCTAGACGGTGCTCCGGTTTTAGGCTATGTTTTCCCAACGTCTTTAAAGCCAGAAGATGTTGGCTTTAATGCTACCGAAGGTATTCTGGCTTTGGCATTAACTTCTCACCCGGATTTTGATGATACCCCTTTATGGGACGAGAACTTTGATACAATTCTTGATAATGATGGAGTAGTATGGCACTCTCACTGGGTTGTGTTAACCGAAGACAAGCGAGTTGCAGGTGGCCTATCTGTAAAACAATTCAAGGCTGATGATAAGAGTGTAAAATTACCTCCAACAAACCCAGGTATGCCTATGTACATGGATTCCCCTGGCTTCCCTGTAATTACCAAAGGGAAAACCATGAAAGTGGTTGTGCCTCTTTATAGAATAAGTAATAAGACAGAATTTAGTTTTGATGGAGTGGCCGCATATATGCAGGTGAATACTTCTGATTCTGATAGGCCACTCCTTGGAGTTTACAGTGTTTATTCAGTTGCTTCTGGAAATCTTTCCTTGCCTTATAAGGTATCGAAATAATTTCTGATGATAAATTTAAAAAGTTCAATGCTTTTAATGCTGACAGTCTTGATTCTTTCAAGCTGTCAGCATATTAAAAGTACTTCAGAAATAAGTGTTGTTGCACAGGAGAGGGCGGAACCTGCTCATGGAAAACTTGAGTTATTGACTCCCGATGATTCGCTGGTTTTTGAGCAGATTCAGCTGAGGTTTAGAGTTGAAGACTATCAGCTTGGTATAAGAACACCTGGAGAAAGAGCCAAAATACTGGCCAATTCTCAGAAGGGGCAACATATACATTTAATAGTGGACGAGAGGCCTTACATGGCTAAATATGACAAGGAGTTCGCTCTTGAACTTGAACCGGGTAAGCATACAATTCTGGCGTTTTTATCAAGGTCATTTCATGAGAGTATTAAGAACCCTGAGGCATTTGAATTAAGAGAAGTGGTGGTTGGTGAGAGCGGAGAGGCTTTGAGTAGCACCATTTCGGAACCCGGTATTTTCTTTAGCAGACCTAAAGGTAAATATGTTGTAGACGATGTAGAAAACACTCCTATACTTCTTGATTTTTATTTAGCAAATGTGGACTTAGGTAGAGGAAGTAGGGTTAAAGCAATTATAGATGATAATGAATTTGTTTTACCCGAATGGAAACCATACTTCATTTATGGGCTTGATGAAGGAGAGCATACAATATCCCTTGAACTGATTAATACAAAGGGAGAAAGAATAGAAGGAGAAAGGACTTACTCCGGGAAAAGGAAATTTGAAATAACTAAAAGTAGTAAATAATGAAAGCAGCAGTTTTTGATACTTATGTAACTAAACGAGACGGCAGTGTAATGCACTTCGACATCATTACAAAAGATGGGGAAGACTTTGAAAAAGTGGTTGTCTTTGGAAAAGAATATCTGGAGTCGAAAGGGCAAGCAGGCCAGGCATTAAGTGCGAAAGAGTGTAAGTTTTGCCATATTGAAATGGCTACACCTGAGATTGAGGATTCTATTCTTAATAAAGGGTATTACATTTTAGAAATGCAGGGTTGTTAGTCAATAATTGTTTAGTGCTATGCAGAGTAGTGTATTGAAACAAGTTGAAGAGCTAAGGCTAAAACGTTTGTATGTTCAGATTCAATATTTTAATGGAATCCGTGAATTTCATACTGTGCATACTGTGATAAAGAAGGTAGCTGGAAATATAATAGAAACTGTCAATGGAGATATTATTGATACATCTTTGATTGCAAGTATTGATGGTGATTTCTTACCAGGATATGAGCATATGGATGATTTTACTTGTGATTGTTAGTGATGAGGAAACTGAGACTAGAATTTGATCAATACTGGAATAAGGAGTTTGAAATAAAAGAGGTCAACTTACTCTACTTGTTTCAGGTAAATTGCCCAGGGTGTTTTACCCACGGATTTCCATTGATTGAGCAGCTGAGAAGAAAGTACAGTGAGAATTTGAGTTTTACAGCTATGTCAACCGCCTTTGAAGACTTTGCATTGAACTCTGTAGGTAATACGAAACAACTTATCGAAGAAAACCAATTGGTTGGAGAGGTGGAGAAAGCAGATATCGCCTATGGAATTGATAAGTCCAATTTGCCCGTGACTTACACGGTATTAATGGATCGTCTTGTGAAACCGGAAGCTTTCCTAGTGGAGGATGTGATTGAGGAAGTTTGTAAAACTAATCCCAATTATGATTATTGGTCTTCTTATGATAAGGAACTTCTTCAGGACAGAGTGAGGGTGTATTATAAGAACTTTGAGCATATCGCTTTGACTTTTCACCTGAATCAGTTCAGAGGTACACCAACATTTGTGATCTTCAATAAAGAATATGATATCTTAGATACTTGGTTTGGGCATAAACCAGAAAGTGAAGCAGAGCATATTATTGATAAATGGATAGGAAATCACCCTTTGACTTAAAGAATCAGCATAACAATACTGATTACAAGGTAACAATGCTGATATCTAAACTGTCTGACTTCTTTCGTCAGTCACTTTGGAGCAAAGCTCAGCCTTTAGGTATTAGTCCAATACAAGTTCAGATATTGCTTTTTATAAAGTACCACAACTTAAGGTGGAATAAAGTGAGTCACTTGGCAAAAGAGTTCCAAATGACAAAAGCAACAATTAGTGATTCTGTCAGGGTTTTACTCAAAAAGCAACTGCTTGAAAAAGTGACGGTTGAAGAGGATAAAAGGAGCTTTTATTTAAAACTAACCTCACTGGCTGAAAAAATCACAGAAGAAGCTGAGGGATTTACAGATAACCTTGAAAGTGCGTTAAGTCAGTTAGGGAGTTCAAAGAAAGGGAAACTTTTTGAGGGACTTTATGGACTATTGGATCAGATGAACGAATTAGGACTTATACCAGTTCAAAGAATGTGTTTTGGATGTAGTTTCTATGAGGGGGACAAAGTTTCAAGACACGGTTGTTCGTTCCTTAAAAAGAAACTGAATACTGACGAAATAAGAGTTGATTGCGAAGAGTATAATGCGGCATAAAAAAGCCCAACAGTCTTCTGTCGGGCTCTTTCAATGATTTAAATTATTTATTTCTTGTTGCCAATCTTATCGGCTTCCCATTTGTTGTTGTCCTTATTGATGTCTGCCATTCTACCAGAAGGGTCTATTTCTACAGATACAATTTCTGATATAGGTCTGTCTATGGAAAGCTCATAAGTTGGGTTAGTCCAAGGCCAATCTTCATGAACAATTCGCTTGTCATTTGTTTCAGCCTTCTTTTGACCTCTCATCATTCTAAGCGCCATATAGTGTACTTCTTTGGTACCATCCTTATAAGTAACCACAACGTCAATTGGCATTGGCATTTTCTTAACCTTCTCCAGTGTGACTTTGGTCTTATTGCCTTCACCAACTACTTCTTTTACACCGTAATCTATTTGTTTGGTGGTGTATACAAAATATTCGTTGTACCAATCCAGTTCGAGTCCTGAAACTTCCTCAAAAACCCTTAGTACATCATTAGGATTAGGGTGCTTGAACTTCCATTGGTTAAAGTATTCCAACAAACCTTTGTTCCTGGCTTCTTCGCCTATAACATAACCCATCATACTCATCCAAACTGCTCCTTTCCCATAAGCAGCCGCACCATAAATACCATTGTAATCATAGTGATCAGAGTGTGTGCTCAAAGCCTCTTCTCTACCACTTCTGGCTGAGTTCAGGTATCCACCCTGACCAGCTCTGGAACCAATATTCTCTATAGTTACTGCAGGAGGATCTTCTCCTCGTACTGTTCTGGCAATATGTCTAGATATTTCGGCAGAAGCATAAGATGTAAAGCCTTCATCCATCCAAGGGTGTAATGCTTCATTGCTGCCTAGCACTCCATGGTACCAATCGTGCATAGACTCGTGTATGGTAACTCCTAAGAGACTACCTCTTTGACCAGTGATCAATGTTGACATTGGGTACTCCATGCCACCATCACCTCCCTGGATTACAGAGAACTGATTATAAGGATACTGTCCAAAGTGCTCATTGGCATACTCAAAAGACATTTCTGTAAGTGGGATGAGTTTTTTCCAGTTTTCTTCATTCTGGCCTTTTTGGTGTAAGAAGTGAAGTACTGTTCCATTTTTCATGGTTAACTTATCGTGGACGTAGTCTGGATCTGCAGCCCACATAAAATCATGGACATCGGGAGCTAAAAAGTGCCAGGTCAGTTTACCGTTTCTTACTTTTTGGTTAACCGCTTGGCCTTCATTTTCATAACCATGACCAATTTCCTGAGGGTTCTGTAAATAACCTGTTCCTCCAACTACATAATCTTTATCTATCGTAAGCTTAAGTTCAAAATCTCCCCAAACTCCGTAAAATTCACGACCAATGTATTCATCGGCATGCCAGCCTTGGTAATCATACTCGGCTAGTTTGGGGAACCATTGAGACATAGAATAGCGAACACCTTCCGCATTATCTCTACCAGACCTCCTTATTTGAAGGGGTACTTGCCCTTCGAATGTCATTTCAAAAGTAGTCGTACCACCCGGCTTAATTGGCTCGTTGAGCTTAACCTCTAAAACGGTACCCACTACTTCATATTCAACATCTTTACCATCTTGTTTCAGAGAGAATATCTTTTGATAGCCTATTTCATCATCTTTTAATTTTGATATTCTATCTCTTACTCTTCTATCAGGGTCAGCAATGGTTCTTGAACGAACGTCCATCATGCTTCCTGGCTGGAATGCGTTGAAATAGAGGTGATAAAACACCTGATTCAATTCGTCAGGCGAGTTGTTAGTGTAATCCAATTTTTGGAAACCCTGGAATCGATTGGTATTTACATCCATATCGACTTCCATATAATAATTTACGCGCTGTTGCCATCGTTCATTATCTTTTTTTGTTGCTCTGCCCTGAGCCATCAAAACGGCTGAAACAGAAAGGAGTAATGAAAGCTGCAATACTACTCGTCTAATGTTCATATTGATCTTTTTTTATTAAAAACGGAAAATATCAAAGTTTGAAGTCCCTCACAAATGATAATCTCTGAATGGAAAGATTATCTGATCTTATAACGGATTTGAAACTTAATATCTGTTTTTTTATTCCCATCAATCGTTTCAAGCCCTGTGCCAATTTCTGATCGATCATAGAAAGTTGTTCTGGAGAGCCGTGCCCACAAGTCTATGTTTGTGTTTAACCGGTAACTGATTAATACATAATTGCGTATTCCTCTACCGCTATAAGCTGGGATCGAAAACGCGTATAATACGTCTCTCTCATACATATATTGCCTGTTTTCTGCTCCTTCTGTGTCAAAGAGTGCAAGTCGTCCACTGATTGTTAGGTTATTATGTTTATAAGTAGCATCCTGGCTGAAAGCATATCCACTGGTTTTATTCGTAGCAATTTGATACTTACTATGCTGAACTCTTGACTTCAAAATGAGTGAGTGGTTAATCTCTACATCTAAATTGAACAGGTATTGCTTCTTTTTGCCAGGTAGCACATTAATATGATTGGTTTCTAAATCTCGGAAGTTTTGATCTTTGACTTTACTTCTTAGCTGAAAATAGGTATTGACTTTTCGGTTAGGCGAATAGTTTAACCTTATGAGGTAGTCTTTTCCTTCGGACGGGGCGTTGGTTCTGAACCTTAACCATGGAAACCTGAACGTGTCGAAATAGGCGGAAAGATTGAAACGCTTGTTTAAAATGTACTTTATCCCCCAATAAATCCCGCTTTCATTAATGTTTCTGCTACCTTCTGAAAAGGCTGAACTTCTCAGAGAGTGGAAATTCTTTTGGAAGTTTCTAAAGATCATGGCAAAATCAATTCTCGCAGATAGGCTGGACGTAAAACCCATAACCATACCCAGACCACCGCTCCTTGATATGGAAGTTTCTCCAAAGAAATTGAACTGATGCCATGAAGTTTTGCCGTATAGGCCCAAGTTAGAATTGGTTGATCCCGAAAACTCGAATTGATTGTAAGGTTTATTAGCTCTTAGAATAGGTACCGAAAAACGGTTAATACTGGCAATAAAGCCAACTCGATTTAGATGGTTTGGTTTATAACTTATATCAATACCAGCTAGCGTTTCGTCTATGGCACCTTTTCGAGCTAGTTCAGAATGGGTTCTGTGAAAGCCCGACAATTGTATTGATGAAAAATAGGTTTGAAAATCTTCAAGGTCGCCAGTTTGAATGTTGGCATCTTGTTTAAGGTGAGATGTAAAGATTGTGGTATTGACCTTATTGCTAATTCCATAAGTAGCAGCTACACCTCTGAGAAAACCTCCCTCGATTACTGAAGTGTATGGTCTGATTCCCATGTGTGCTTTTTCCAGATTGTTGATGGTTTCAGATCCTTTTCCAATACCAAATCCAGCTCCATATAACAGGCCTTGACCGAGTTGCAACTGGTAGTCTCCTAGCACTATTTTTTTCCATTTCCTTTTGTTTTCAAAGAGTAGGTGAGCAGACCAAAAGTCTATTCCTCTTTTTTTAAAAGCATTATTGCCAAATAGTGTCTCACCAGCATCTTTTTCCATGGTGAACCCTACGCTAAAGTCTTTTGGATTTGATACTCTATAGCGAAAGTAAAGTTTATCAGGTGAACCAAGGTAGCCGTCATCCGTAGCTGATTGATAACCTCTTTTTTCCTCCAGAGTTCTTTCATACCTAAGAATGAAGTAATTGTTCTTTTCTTGAATGATTCTTTTGAACAGTGACCTTCCGTCTGTTTTTACTTGACTGACCGAAACGAATGGAAGGAGCTTATTGATAGTTCCATTGTCGAAGCCATTAATATACAAGAGTTCGTAAATGGAAATTAGCTTGCCTCTTGTTAATATATAATCCAGTAGAGCGGAAACCTGGTTTGTTGAAAGGATATGAAGGGCAAGAAGGTCTTCTTCTGAAACATCATTTAAATTAATAGGGTCCTCGTAGAGCAAAAACAAACGTTCGTATAGGTCTTCATAATTCAGAGACTCATCTTGAATGTTGAAATTGCTTTCAATGAACTCCTGAAGGTCGAAAATAAGTTTTTCCTGACCAGATAAACTCACTGTAGACAGACTGATAAATATGAGTGAGTATGTTAAGATACGCCTAATCACCGAGCTTGTAGGTCAAACCAAAATTATGTGTAGAACCCACATTTTGATTTGCTCTTAGCCCGTAGTCTATTGTGAAGCGCTTGATCTCAAAACCTGCACCAAACGAGTGCTTATTACTTACTGTGGAAAAACCTGTTCTAAGTATAAGTTCATCAATAACCTTGTATGACATCCCAAACTTAAAGTCTGGATCAAGATCAACATCTTTTTCTCCCTCAATAAAGAGGTTGAGTTGATCATTGGGATGATAATCAACTGAAAGCCGAATTAAAGTAGGTACTTTTTCT
Source organism: uncultured Roseivirga sp. (assembly GCA_947493005.1). GTDB lineage: Bacteria > Bacteroidota > Bacteroidia > Cytophagales > Cyclobacteriaceae > Roseivirga. The sequence continues at coordinate 506,936 of CANLOY010000002.1, read as the reverse complement.
TGCGATTCAGCATTGATTACCGATTGAGTAAAGTTGTATATGTGTGTTCCAAAACTTATTTCTGGCGAAAGCGCAGCAATACCTCCAATTTCAGCAACAAAGACAGACCTTTTTCCGAAACCATCAATGTTGTATTGGAGAAAGTTTGCTTTAACTCCCAAACTCATGATGCCTATTCGCTTTGCAAAGCCAAAACTTACCATTTGGCTGCTGAATAGTTCATCTCCAAACCTGTAGGCTCCAAATGAACCCACACCTATAGCCGTAGGTATATTAATGGCTGCAGATACGGTATTAAAGGGGGAGAAGTTGAAAATAGTTTGGTATGCAAATACTCCAGTTATATGATCTGTTTTATTTAAACCAGCAGGGTTGTTAAAAATAGCCCAATGATTCTCCATTGGTGAAGAGATTCCACCCAAACCTAAGGAAACTGGCCCGGTAGGAGGAGTGCCTGCTAATTGCCCCCATAAGGACAACTTAACGGTTGAAAAGATAAATATCAGGAGTGAAACTTTTCGCACTTGTTAAATATATGAAATCAACTCAGTTTTAAGTTTTAAAAAACTACAAACAACAGTATTAGAGGGCTGACTTGAAATTGAAGAATAGTCCCGTGCTCCCTTCTCTATTAATACTGTATTCAAGTCTGAAGACAAAATCGTAATAAGTTACTATATCTATTCCCAGTCCAAGGCTGCCTATCCACTCATTATTAAAGAAGTTGTTTTGCGTAGAATCTAAGGGAGATCCAGTGTACCCCGCATCCAAAAATACTTTCAGGTAAAATGCATAAGGCAATGTCCTAAACTGATTAATCAAGCTTCTTCGACTCAACTCTTGAACCCCTTCTAATACTTTAAAGCGGAAAGAGCTTCTGTGCGAGATGAGCATGTTACTTTCAACTACAAAGCGCTCATAACCACGTATGAAATCAGGCCTGTAGCCAAATCCAGTTCTGTTCAGGTAGGGTATGTTGTTCGAGAAATTATTATAAACCTCAGTTCTATTGGCCCAGTAGAAGTTGTTCTTTAGATCCATATACTTGGCATAGGTCAAGCGTGTGGTGGTCATATTCAGGTCATTGAAAACGCCCAATCCTACTTGATTAAACCTTAGACTGAAAACACTTCCTTTTAAGGGATAAGCAATGTAATCTCTCTTGTCCAATGAGAAAGTGTATGAAAAGCGCAAATACTTTTGAATACTCTGGTTTTGCCTATGATAAGTGGGATTTAGGTTTCTAATGGTATCTGCAATTGAGGAGCGTAGGAAACCAAGGTTGAAATTATGTCTGGTGTAAAAGGAAGGTCGATAAGTTAACGCTGCGCTTGTGGCGAATGATTTTCTAATAGCATTGTCACTTTCTATAAACTGTTGCCTGTGACCACTGCTATTAACACTAACAGTTTTATTTGTTGTAAAACTGGAAGAGAACGCTACGCCAATGGTTTGCTTAGAATTGACATATGGGAGACTATAACTAGCTGAAAACTGTTTAGCAAACCCAAACTGTGCTCTAAACCTGAACCTGTCATTACGCCCGGTTAGATTAGTGTGTATCAACTGTGCACCATAGTTGACTCTGGAAAAATCTCTTTTTTGGTTTACCCACCACTCTGTGAAATTCCTATCAGCTAGTTTAAAGATGGGTAGGGGGAAAATGTACCATCGCTCCTGGAGTCTGATTAGCACATCTACTTCCTCATCAGACATAAATAGGGGAACAACATCGACATAAACGAAGAGCCTGGTGTTAATTAGCTTTTGTTGATCTAATACTACTTTTTGAGCAAAGTCAACCAGCTTAAGTTTTTGACCCTCTTCGAAGTCAAGTTCTCTTTTGATAATTTCCAGCCGGGTTTTATTGTTGCCAGTTATGTAGATTTTACCGACAGTGACTTCAGACTCAGGATCAAGTTTAGATATATCTTGTACCTGCGACCAAAGAGGGCCTCCTATTAGTAAAAACAATATGAAAAACCAACAACTTCTACTCCTTGACACTCGCTACTAAGATTTTCTTGACTTTATAAAGACTCTTATCAAGATGAATACCCCTAATGCAAGCAAAGGGATGCTTAGCAACTGTCCCATATTGTAAGTCATGTCGTCTTCGAAAGCGACTTGATTTTCTTTAAAAGTTTCATGGAACCATCTGAGTGCAAAAATCCACACCAGAAATATGCCAATAAGCAGGCCTTCAGGTGTTCTTTCTTTATACTTCACCCAAATAGCAAGCAAGAGGATAAATAATATTAGTGAAGTGGCAGACTCATAAAGCTGAGCAGGATGCCTGGATATACCCCATGTATGAATTGTGGCTTGCCACTTTCGGTCCACAAGTTTTAAATCATACACCAAAGGAGCATTAGGTTGACTGTAGTGTTCTGTAATGTTTCCGTCATTGAGCAGCATGGACCTTATCTGTGTTTCAACTAACTGTCTGGCAACTTGCTCATCTACCTGTCTTGTGAAGTCAACTCTAAGGTCAACAGGTACAATGCCTGGGGTGTTGCTTTCCTGACTGGTACCTTTTGATGCTTCTACACTTTCAACTGTTGAGAATCTATCTTCGATTCTTTCTTCTGCAACTCTGCCAAAAACAACTCCATGGTTTGATTCTGTTGGTTTGCCTATGATTTCAGAATTGACAAAGTTTCCCATACGGATGAAAACAGCTGCTAGTGCTACAGTAATAACTATTCGATCCACAATCCATAAATAGCTTTGGCCTTTTCTTTTTTGTCTGATGAATTTAAACCTGAATGGAGACCAACTAGCTTCGACAAAGTAATTGCTGTACAACAATAGTGCTCCAAGAATACCAAAGGCAGCTCCATGACTTGCCAAACCACCTTCCCAGGTTCTAAAGAACATTAAGGGATCTGCCAGAAATCTTTGTGGCTCATAAAACACCAAATGACCTAAACGCGCACCAACTATTGTAGCTAACACCATATGAACGGTGAGGGTATCTACGTTTAGAGGGTCTTTTCCCTCTTTTTTGAAGATGTGTACCATAATTTGGTAGCCAATAATGAAACCCATTGCAAAAAGCACACTGTACCAAACTGGTGGCTGGATATCCTTGATGATTTCCCTCATGGGGTCCCAAACTATGTACAGAAACATTATTAAGTCTTTTGTGGAAAACAACAAATATATGGGAATTACGAAAAGGAATGAGGTAATGATAGAGTATTCCTACGTTTTAATACACTTTGTTATTTTCAATAAACGATTCTAGAAAATAATAGTAGACTTACATTTTCATAGTTGCTGTGTATTCGATCATCTGTAACCTTTAGTAGTTCATAGGAGTTTCTTGGCTTTCATTGGAAAAAGCAATAATACTGGCTGTTTCAACACTGGAATTTGTAGTATTATATAATGGTTTACTTTTCTAGTGAACCTGTATGTGGACTCGTATCGAAGCAATTGCTGAATTAATAATTTACCATTATTTATAATGGGAGCACTTGTTTTTTACACTGTATTCCAGTGGTAAAGGTTTAGTTTTTCTTCTCAGTTATTCCTCATTAATCCCAAAAATAGTTGCCTTTCCTTAAAAGCATGCTGCTAGTCAGTGTGTGTTTAAATGCCATTTTTTAATGGTCAAACCTTTGAAACAAACTTTATAATATGATGGATTTCTTTAAGAAGAGAGTATTGGTTTTCTACGCCTTCCTTTTGCTACTAGGTTTAGTAAGTTGTAGAGAGGAAGATGAGCAATGGGGTACTTTGGTTAGTCAGGCTGCTAATGATGCAGCATTAACTATTAAGTATGAAACAACGGAGGAAAGTTGGAACAGTTTTCCTGGATTTGAACAGGGAGGACTTCCAGATCAATTGGCTGTTTTTTCTATTCCTATTCAGAGCAAGGAGAGTTATCAGATTTCGATTCACCACAATGGTAGCCTTGAAATATTTACTGAAATAATTCCAGTTGAACAGATAGGTTTTGAATCTGAGTACGAGGAGGCGAGCCCTGAAAACACACCTGTCGAAACTAGATATATTCATTTTAATGGAGGTAGTGTTTTGTACTATGATGAATCAATGCGCTTGATTCATAGTATGAACCAGGATCTGGGAGATTTTTCTGATGTATTGGAAGAGATTAAAAGAAGTGAGAGTAAGCTCAATGCAGTAGCTTCTGGTATGGCTTCAGGTAATCCATTTCTATGGGCACTCAATCCTGCAGATGGAAATGTCGAAGGAGTGGTAAAATCAAGCGGAGGGTACACAAGATTGAAGAACGATTATTTTGATGAACTGACACAAACCTATTTTAAACAGGAATTGATCGTGAATGACAAAGATCAGACTATTGAGCAAATAAGGAATTATAATGAGAAGAATGAGCTGATAGATATTTCCAGACTTAAATATGATAAGACAGGAAGTGCACCACGCCTTATGCATATCAGTGACATCTCAAAAGGTGAAATAGATGGTATAGAGACCGTAACTCATACAAATACTCAATATGAGAACTTTCAAGTAACACTTAATCTAAAAAACTAACTCATGAAATACATTGGAAAAATATTGTTTACTCTGCTCATAGTAGCGTGTGGTTTCACAATTCAAGCACAAGAGAAAGATGCTGAGGTATACTGGTTACATGGTTGGCGTGGAGGTTCTGGTTCTTGGAAAACTTATGCCAAGGTAATTGAAGATCAAAGGAAGGTTAATAGTACCAGACCATCTTATGGAACTAGCAATGGAGTTCGAGCAAGTGCTATTGAATTTGCTGAATCTGCTGGCCTGGTATATAATGATAGTATAAGAATAATGATAGCCCATAGCATGGGAGGGTTGGTTGCCAGAGAGTTGGAACGTGATGTTGTTGGATCAGAAGTTGCTGAAGCAATTCTTACCGTAGCTACTCCCAATAAGGGAGCTCCAATAGCCTCAAATGTTCTTAACGGTAGACTTGATAAAAGCCTAAAGGTAGGTGTAGATATTCTTTTTAAGGGTCCAAGGTCAGACTCACGAGGGTTATCATTTGCAGCTGGTTACCAATACTTGTTTTCAGATTTAAAGGAAACAATTGAATCTGTGACGGGAAAAAGTATAGATGACAAATGGAAATGGGCCGCTATAGTTGCATTGACTTATGGAGGAGCTGGTTTAAGTCCAAATTTTGGTATACTAGAAGGGATTTTAAATGTAGTAATTGGTTCAGTTGTTGAATCTGTTGAATCTTCACTGTTTTCGTCCGCTGATCATATCCTTAGTGAAGAACGTCAATCGCTTACGGATCTTAGTCCTAATAGCCAGTTTTTGGACAGTGTTAATACACATACTCGACAGATACCAATGGCAGCTGTAATTTGTGAGGAATCAGAAGGCGCGGTATGGAGATTTGTTGGGTCTTATTTGTTTAAGCCAAACGATCAACCATTTGAGCAGGCTGATGATACTAAAATACTCAAGGCAAGAAATAGTGCTCGTGATATTTACCGAACAGCAAAAATTTATAACAAGGTTCGAAGGTGGTTTAGGTGGTGGCGCTATGGTAGCTATACAAGAAAGGCTCGTAAATGGTATGCAGGAGAGAAATATTTGTCCAAGCAATTCGAAGCTGAATATTATAAATTAATTGGTGCAACGAGAAATCAATCTACTGAGACTTTTACTACACGACTAGTGTGTTCAGGAGATGCAACTAATAATAACTCAAGTTCCGAATTTGATTTTACCAGCCAACCATCATTTACTGGCACGGATGGGTGTTCAGTAGTGAAGATTGTTTTACATGGTAAAGGGCGTGTTTTTGAAAAAAGCGATGGTTTTATTCCACTATCAAGCCAGGAAATGGATGGAATCCCATATGGAAATAGATACTTGGTAAAAGGTGTAAATCACCAGGAAGTTGCAAACCATCCAGGTATTACAGAAGCTTTTAATGAAATCTTTAATAGATCAGACGCTTTCCGTTTAGAGAAGCGCTCACAATAGTAGTTTATTAATTTGTTTAGTTTTTGTTAGTCTTCTAATATCTTAAACTTAGACTCGTATTAAAGTTAAGATGTTAGGAGACTAAATTTATTTCAACCTTAGAAAGGAAGATCGAGATTTAATCAGAGACTTCTTCCAGTTGCTTGATTTCTTCTTTATAGCCGGCAGAAAGAATAGGGAACCTGCACCATGTTCTTGGATCAACATTGAACTCATCAAGGTGAAATGCAGGGGCAAGACGTTCTCTCTTCCATTGATTTCTACTCCAAAGCTTGAAAAACTTGATTACATATGACTTAAGTGACTCCGAGCCTTTATGTTTTTTTACAGATAGTTCCTGAAATACCTGAACCGGTGATTTACGATCTCTAACGGCAAGCTTTTCTATTTCAACCATTAGGTCATAAGGCATTAAATCATCTTCATCCGTCTGATTTTGATCAGATGGCCTGAGTTCAGCGGTCGGAGGAAGCATATTTATTGAAGCTAGCCCTTCATAGCCCAATTCGCTCTCTGCAAACTTTAACCATTTCCTGATAAAATGCTTATCTACACTAGAAATAGGTGCTAAACTTCCACTGGTATCTCCATCCATTGTAGCGTATCCAACATCACCTTCACTTCTATTAGATGTGGTCAGCAATAGTGTATTTGTGATGTTAGTCAACATCCAGATAATAGGACTTCGGGACCTGGCTTGGATATTTTGCAAAGCCAGATCGTCATTCTTCCAGGTGAGCTTTCGCTCGATAGCATTTTCGATAATCTCAATATTGGCATTAACAGGTTCATCTATTGTCCAATAATGAAATTTAGCGCCAATAGATTCTGCGAGAGTTCTTGCTGCTTTAAGCGTAGTGCTTGAGGAGTTGCTTGTACCTTGATATGCTGTATTGAATAACCTACCTACGATATCTTTTTCTGAAAGTGTTTCAAGCTCGGTTTTATTAATTGCTTTTAGGAATGTTTTTTTTCCTAGTGTATCAATTCCTCGTTTTACCATTTCCGCAACCATAACCGCACACGTAGCTGAATCGGCTCCACCACTTAAAGAGAGGGTATAACCATTACTTCTGCTCTTTCTTAGGTAATCAAAAAGTGCTAATGCAGTAGCTTTTGGAAATTCTATTTCTTTAATATCTGGAATAGCAACTTTTTCCTCCTTTGGATTTGAAGTCTCTTTAACGTTAATGTCCAAATATTTTAGTTGGAAGGGATGGAATGACAGTAGTTCATTCCTAAGGTAAGTCTGACCGTTTTGAGCAATGATGATTTCCCCATCATAGATCATGCGCCCGGCCTCATTACCAAGCAGGTTACTATAAACATATGTGCAATTGAAATCCTTAGATGATTTTTTTACCAGTTCTATGCGATCATGAGTTTTCTGCATAGCGAAATGGCTTGCACTGGGGTTCAGAATCAGGTTAACCCCTTTTTCGAATAATCTGCAAGCAGGTCTGTCATTTCCACGCCATGCATCTTCGCAAATCTCAAAACCAATCTTCCACTCTTTAAAATCAAAAGTCAGATCACCGATTTCATAGGGCTTGCCAAAAAGAGTGATTGACTCAACGGTATTTATAGGCCATGGATTAAACCAGCGAGGTTCATAGTGTACCCCGTCCAAAGCCATGTATTGTTTAGCATAAACCCCCAATATTGATTTATCATATACAACAACAGAGCAATTATAAAGCTGGTCTCTATGCCTTATTGGTAGGTTGAAGGTTGTGAAAAGACCGGCTGTTTCGGCAATTAGGTTTGGCAAAAAGGTTAAAGCTTTCTCAGGAAGCCAATTACTTAGAAAAAGGTCTTCACAGCCATAGCCTGTAATGGAAAGTTCTGGCAAACACAGAATCTCAACATTTGACTCTTTAGCCTCTTTAAGAACATTTTTAATGTTCGCGATATTGCCACTCCAATCTAAGGGTGTTTGATTGACTGTTGCACCGGCAATTCTATATTTTCGCATTACTCTAGTTCAAGAATGATACATGCCTCGCGAGCAGCGTCTTGCTCTGCTTTCTTTTTACTTAAACCATGGCCTTTGGCAATTGGTTCTTCGTCAATAAGAACCTGGACAATAAACTCTTTGAAATGCCCTTTATCCTTGGTTTCTATATGGTCAAAGCTAGGAGTTTTAGCGTTCTTCTGTGACCATTCAATGAGTTTACTTTTGTAATTCTTTGTTGTGTTAATAATCTCTTCGAGATCAAAGTGTGGCTGGAGCAGTTTTTTAAAAATAAAGCGTTTGGTAAATTGAAACCCCTTGTCAATATAAATGGCGCCAATCAGTGCCTCTAAAGCATTGCCATACAGTGATTTATGAGAATTGGGTGTTTTTCTTTTTTTATCAAACTGTACAATTTGAGGAACGCCAATTGTACGAGCAACATTATTTAACGAATCTCGACTGACTATCCTAGATCTTAATTCGGTAAGGAACCCTTCATCTTTAAAAGGAAATTTTTTAAATAGATAATCAGCGACTGCCATACCCAGGACAGCATCTCCGAGGTACTCTAACCTCTCATTGGATTCTTTAAACCCTTTTTTCACCGATTTAGCAACGGAGGTGTGTTGCACGGCTATTTGGTAGGGTTTTAAATTAAACGGCTTACTGCCCACAATCATTTTGATTGAGGCAGAAAGCCGTTTTTCTTCTTTTGAATATATTTTGAAAACTGATTTCAAGCGGTTAGATGTCAACCGAATCATTAATCAATTTTTCTAAAGACTACCGAAGTATTATGTCCGCCAAAGCCGAATGTATTACTTAATGCAGCTCTTACTTCTCTTTCTTGGGCTTTATTAAATGTGAAATTCAGCTTGGGATCAAAACGCTCATCATCAGTGAAGTGGTTAATTGTAGGAGGAATAATCTGTTCCTTAATGGCCATAATACTTGCTATGGCTTCAATTGCCCCCGCTGCACCTAATAAGTGTCCCGTCATGGATTTTGTTGAGCTGATGTTGAGGTTATAAGCATGATCGCCAAAAACACGTTCAATAGCAATTACCTCGCTGACATCACCCAATGGAGTCGATGTGCCATGTACATTGATGTAGTCAACTTCTTCTGGCTGCATCTCTGCATCTTCTAAAGCATTTAACATCACATTATAAGCACCTAAGCCTTCTGGATGTGGAGCGGTTATATGGTGTGCATCGGCAGACATACCACCACCGACTAATTCGGCATAGATTCTGGCACCTCTTGCTTTTGCATGCTCATATTCTTCTAAAATTATTGCTCCAGAACCTTCTCCTAGTACAAAACCATCTCTGTCTTTGTCAAAAGGTCTGGATGCAGTTTCTGGAGAGTCATTTCTCTCCGAAAGAGCTTTCATCGCATTGAAACCTCCCATTCCCGCTTCAACAACAGATGCTTCAGAGCCACCAGTTATCATAACTTTAGCCTTACCCAATTTTATATAGGTCATTGCATCAATCATGGCGTTGGTTGCAGATGCACATGCGGAAACAGTAACGAAGTTAGGTCCATGAAAACCATATTTCATAGAGATCATACCTGCAGAAATATCAGATATCATCTTCGGGATGAAAAATGGATTAAACCTTGGGTTTCTATCTCCACTAACAAAACCTTCAACTTCTTCTTGAAAGGTTCTGATACCCCCAATTCCAGAGCCCCAGATCACTCCAGCTTTAAGCTTATCAATTTTATCCAGATCCAAGCCTGAATCTTCAATAGCTTCTTTTGAAGTGACCATTGCGTACTGAGTAAAAAGATCCATCTTCCTCATCTCTTTGCGATCAAAGTGATCAAGAGGATTGTAACCTTTTACCTCACAGGCAAATTTGGTCTTGAATTTTTCGGGATCGAATTTCGTGATCGGGCCGGCTCCACTTACACCTTTTTTTAGGTTATTCCAGTAATCATTCAGATTGTTGCCTAATGGTGTAAGTGCGCCAAGTCCAGTGACTACAACTCGTTTCAATTGCATACTTGAGTCGTAATAGTAAGGAAAATATTATTGTACGTTTGCTTCCAAATAAGAGATTGCATCACCAACAGTGGCAATATTCTCAGCTTGGTCATCAGGAATAGAAATATTGAATTCTTTTTCGAATTCCATAATCAATTCCACTGTGTCAAGAGAATCAGCGCCTAAATCATTCGTGAAGCTAGCTTCGGCTGTAACTTCAGAATCTTCAACCCCCAATTTATCTATAATGATACTCTTAACTTTTGATGCTATTTCTGACATTTTGGATATTATTTAGTTAAAACTCCGTGCAAAGAAATGCAATTTACAGTTAATGTCAAACAAATTTTTTAATCTTGTCAAAGGCCTTTAATAACGGTAATTTTAGCAATTATGGCTAAAAATAAGCTAGAGATCACTTATGATTATGACTTTTCATTATTCGCATTGAATGCAAATGTTAAGGCATATAAACTAGCTTGGAGTGTTAATAATCAGTTGAAAATTGATCTTTCTAAAAAAGACAATATAGAACTGAGCTTTACGGCAGGTCGTAATTTGAGCATTGTAAATTACCTGGATCAGGATACTTACAGAACTATCAGGCTACTTAGGAACAGAGCAGAAGAAAGCGAGGGGCAATTTGATGCCTTTATAGTTCCTGAGATGAAGAACTTTGACTACTTCATTGTTTTGGAAAACGAATCCAGTACTTTCGATGAGAATGTTTTTTTTAGCAAAATCAAAGAAATACCTTTCGTTCAATTCGCCACAAAGGTGAATATTGAATCCTTGAAATCCAGAGATAACCTTATATTCTAATAATGGGTCAACTTGAAATAAACAAACGAGCCAAAATAGTGGCAACAGTGGGGCCTGCCAGCCAATCGAAGGAAATGCTCATAGCTTTGGCAAAAGCGGGTGTAAATGTGTTTAGGTTAAACTTTTCACACGGAGAACACGAAACACATAGAGAGGTGGTCCAGCGTATAAGAGAGGTAAATAAAGAACTTGGAATGCATATCTCCATTCTTCAAGATCTTCAAGGTCCAAAGATCCGTGTTGAAATGGTAGAAAACGGAGAAGTGTTTATAGAGCCGGGGAATAAGTTGATCATTACTACAGAGACTTGTGTTGGTACCCCTGAAAAAGTTAGTACTTCATATAAAGCATTGCCGGATGATGTCAAAGTGGGAGATATGATATTGATTGATGATGGCAACCTTGAACTTATAGTAAAAGAGGTAAAGGGTACGGAAGTTATATGTGAAGTGAAATATGGAGGCTCACTAAAATCCAGAAAGGGTATTAACCTTCCTTTTACAAAGGTTTCGGCTCCGGCATTAACGGAAAAGGATAAAAAGGATTTGGAATTTGGTATTGAGCAGGAAGTAGATTGGGTAGCATTGTCTTTTGTCAGGAGTGCTCAGGATATAGTGGACTTGAAGAGTCGAATTGCTAAATCGGGTAAGGATGTACGAGTGATTGCTAAAGTTGAAAAACCAGAAGCTTTACAGAATATAGATGAAATTATAGCTGAAGCTGATGCTTTAATGGTAGCAAGGGGCGACCTGGGAGTTGAAATAGTCATGGAGGAAGTGCCAATGGCCCAAAAAATGATGGTGGAAAAGTGTAATCAGGCAGCTAAACCTGTGATCATTGCTACACAGATGATGGAGAGTATGATAAAAAACCCCAGGCCAACTAGAGCAGAAACTAATGATGTGGCTAATGCTGTAATGGATGGAGCAGATGCGATGATGCTTTCTGCGGAGACTGCGGCAGGTAAGTACCCTGTTGAAACTGTTCAAACAATGGCAAGAACTATTGCCTCTGTAGAGCACTCTGGTAATATTTATGACAAGGTAGGAGTACCTGTTAGAGATAGTGAGACTTTCATGAATGATAACATCTTGTATGGTGCCTGCAAATTGAGTGATAGAGTAGGGGCTAAGGCTATTGTAGGTAACACAGTTTCTGGTTATACCGCATTTAAGCTTTCTTCAAGTAGACCAAAGGCTCAAATATTCATATTTACACCTAATGAGAACCTTCTAACGAAACTGAGTTTGGTTTGGGGAGTCGAGGCCTTTAGTTATGATAATATTGTTTCTACTGATGAAACATTCAATGATCAGGAAAGCATACTTAAAGAGCATGGTCACCTTAATTCTGGAGATACTTTCATTACAACTGCCAGTATGCCTATACATGAGAAAGGTAGAACTAATATGCTAAAGTTGAATGTTGCAGATTAGTCTTTGAGACTAAGTTTCGGGGGGACCATCAGTACATTCTCTTTTTCGACAATTACTGCTCCAGGTGGGCTTCCTTTTCGCTTTCGTACATATTTGGCAGGTGTATAGATGACTGGAGCCAATGAGTCTGTCTTACGTTTAGAATAGTAGGCTGCAATTTCTGCGGCCTTTTCTATTACTGCGTTGGGAGTATTCCTTCCTGCGATGTACTTGATAACGACATGAGAGCCTGGTGTATCCTTTGCATGAAGCCATAAGTCGTCTTTAAATGTGTGTTTCAAGGTTAACAAATCATTAGACTTTGCATTTTTGCCAACCCAAATTCTAAAACCCATATAATTGAATTCTTTATAAGGTTTAGTTCCTTCATTGGTTTTGTTTGGTAATTCAACATCTGATTTTAGAATTTTGCGTAAATCCCTCATCTGATTTACAGATTCGATTTTTTCCATCAACTCCATGGTGTATAAAACCACTTCTTCTTTAGCTCTGATATTCTTTTTAAGATTGTCTATCTCTAATTCCCTATTCTTTCCCTTCCTGTATAGCCTTTCTGCATTTTTTTGAGGGCTATCTTCTTTTTTGAGCTTTATTTTGACCTCACTGCTATTATAAAAATTGAAAAGAGTGGTAGAAGAGGCTCCTTTGGGTATTTTATGTAGGTTAGCCATTATGATATCGGCTAACTGGTTAGGCGGAGTTTCCGTCTTCAAGGTGTTTAGTTTGACGCTGGTTTTAGAAATGTAATTCTCACATTTCTTAACCTTCTGCCTCAAGGAAAGCAGTGCTTTTTCTTTTTTAAGTTTTACGAAATAAACCTTTGTAAAATATAAATAGAATGAGTTTAATGAATAAATGGCACTTCTGTTTAAAGCCTCATGCTTTAAGTCGTTAATAGGGAGCAAACTAAGTGATGGTTTGCTGTCTGTATGAAGAATCAAAAATGGATCGATATTTAACTGGGTGTCCAATTCCAACAGAAACTTCCACTGCTCTTCCACTGAAAGTTGATCATAGTCACTTTCAGATAGGTATTTTTTCCCAATCTTACCCAAGGTTGGAAAGAATGAATGAACATCGGGGTTCCTTTTAAAAAGCTCAAAATCTAAGTTGATTTTCCTGTGTAGTGTTTCAGGAACTATGTTATAATCTGTCGATAGCTTATTCTTGAATAGTATTGAAGGGGTTTCGTTGCTTGAATATAAAATTACATTGGCTCTGTTACCGAACAGCTTAAAAACTAAACAGAGTTGTTTTTCAAAGTGAAAAGAAAAAGCCCTTTCGTTCCGGTATTGTTCTACACTGAGCACTTTCAAGCCTTGAAGCTGGTCGAAGAGTTTGACTACGTTCTTCCTGCTCTTAGAAAACTCTTCTGGAAAAGAGAGACAGTTAAAGTCGTTACTAAGCGTACATCTTATATAGAATGTATTCGAACTCTCCGTCTTAAGTGTAATTATGAGTTCATCTTTCTGTTGACTGAATGACTCAAACCAGGTAGCGTTATTAAGAACAACTTGAAGTTCTTTTGAAAGTCTTTTGAGTGTGTAATAGTTGAACTGCATTATGACTCTATTACGAGTCCATCGTAAGCTAGTTTAATGTTTTCGGGAAGCTGAGCATTAACCTTTTTATGAAGTCCCATTTTATGACTGATGTGTGTTAGGTAGGTGGTTTCTATTTCAAGTTCTTGAGCAAGTTCAATGGCCTCTTCAAGAGTAAGGTGGCTTATGTGATCTTCTTTCTGTAACGCATCAAGTACAAGTACTTTTGATCCCCTTATCTTGTTTTTTTCAGTTTCTGAAATCGTTTTAGCATCTGTTATGTATGTGAAGTCTTTTAGCCTAAATCCAAAAACAGGTAGTTTGTAATGCATTACCTCAATGGGGGTGATTTCTGTATTTTGTATCTTGAAAGGAGTGTTTTCTATTGGAATAATTTTAATCTGAGGTACACCTGGGTATTTATCTTCAGAAAAAACATAGGCAAACTCCTGCTTTAATTGGTTTATTACACTGTCTCTTGCATAAACAGGCATGTCTGTTTTCTGAAGAAAGTTGAATGATCTGATATCATCCATTCCAGCTGTATGGTCTTTGTGCTCGTGAGTAAAGATTAAGGCATCTAGTCTAGTAATTCTTTCACGAAGTACCTGTTGCCTGAAATCAGGTCCGGAATCAATTATCAAACTTAGATCATCAATTTCAATATGTATGGAGACTCTTAGTCTCTTATCTCTGAAATCCAACGAACGACATACTTCACAAGAACAACCAATAACAGGAACTCCTTGAGAAGTGCCTGAACCCAGTATTGTTACTTTCACAGTTTAAGAGTCGTTTGAGATAGTTCCATTAAAAGAGCAGCATTCTTGTCGCTGAGTGTTGCTTTATCGATTTCAACAGACTTCAAGATATCTATAAGGCAACTGATCTTTCCTTCTGTAGTGTAATATTTATTGACAATGGCAACTTTAGTATCTTTCAATAAACAATACCCAGATTTGAAATTGCCTTTTTCATATCTTAATACATAGTCAGATTCTGCAAAGATGTCTTCTAACTTATTCAGAAACTGCTTTGTATATCGAATTGTCATTAATATTCCTCAGTATATTTCTTGACGAGTTCAATCAATTTATCGTAATCTAATGGCTTTTGCATGTATTCATTCATGCCGGCCTCGAAAAAATCTGAAACTGGAAGGTTTTTTGCATTTCCAGAAATTCCTATGATCGGAATTTTAGATTTTTTGGTCTTGCCTGATCTAATTTTTTTCGTTGCCGAAAGGCCATCAACTATCGGAAGGTTGATGTCCATTATAATTAAGTCAAAATCTTCCTTTTCGAATTTATCAAGAACGGTTTGCCCGTCTTTAGCAGAAGTGATTTTACAGTTTTCAAAAAGAAGAATTTTTTTGAGCAAATTTTGGATCACCGAACTATCCTCAGCCACTAGAACTTTTTTATAGTCCACTTCAGTCATAACGATCATATGTTTAGATTCAGTTTTGTCTTATAATTATTAAAAATATCGCTGGAATAATGGATGATCTCTTGGGTTCGATCAGGTAAAGATATCTTAGCACCATTTTTAATGTCTTTCTCCAGCGTTGAGGTTAACTGTGAAAGCTTGGCAAAACCTAAAGACCCAGCATTACCTTTAATAGTATGCAAGATACTTAAAATTTCAGTAAAATTGTCACCAGTTTGTAAAAATGCAAGCTTATCGTAGAAAGTTTTTGTTTCCTCGATGAACTCTTTGTACAATTCGTTTAATTCCAAAGGATTAGCATACCTCTTCAATTCATTAATTGTTTCCATGTCTAAATCCTGATTTCCGTATGTTTTATGGTTCTTTGGACTGACATATGATTCATTGAGCCAATATTCTACAGTGTTCTTCAAAACCTCCGGACGAACTGGCTTAGTAAGGTAATCATTGAAACCATATGAAATGAAGCGCTCACGGTCTTTTGAATCTGAAAAAGCAGTAATTGCTAAGATAGGTACTTTGATTCCGAGATCTTTCGTGATTCTATCATAACATTCGAAACCATCCATCAATGGCATTTGAATATCTATAAGAATTAAATCTGGAGTGTTTTTTTTAATCAATTCTAATGCCTGAAAACCACTTTCAGCTAATAAGATTTCATTGTTGAGATCCTTTAGTACGGTTTTCACATACCTTCTGTTGATGTCATTATCATCAACAACTATAATAGAGCCTTTTCCCATTTACACGCGTTACATCAATTATAATATATTTACGTCTAACTTCTAAGTATACCAATGTTAAAACCGCAACTGATCTGCGTTGTAGGACCTACCGCAGTTGGAAAAACTTCTTTGGCAATTGAATTGGCTAATCATTTTAATACAAACATTATTTCGGCTGACTCCAGACAGTTTTACAAGGAATTGGAAATAGGAACGGCTAAGCCAACCTTAGATGAATTAGAGCAAGCACCACACCAGTTTATTAATACTCTTTCGATTTATGATGATTATGATGTTGGTAAGTATGAAAAGGAAGCAATTTCTAAACTAGAAGAGCTCTTCAAAACTAATGAGACTTTGATTTTGGTGGGGGGATCTGGGTTGTTTGTAGATGCCATATGTAAGGGGCTAGATGAATTCCCTGAAATCTCACCTGACTTTAGAGACCAACTTAACTCAGAACTTGAAGAGTTTGGATTGGAAGTACTCTGTGAGGAATTAAAAGTTAATGATAAAGCATATTACGAGATTGTTGATACGAAAAACCCTCAAAGAATTATCAGGGCATTGGAGGTCATTAGGTCAACTGGAAAAACCTTTACTGAATTTAGAAAAAGGTCTTTCAAAGAACGATCTTTTTCAGTAATCAAAATAGGATTAGAAACAAGTCGTGAAAAGCTATATGAAAGAATAAATCATCGAATGGACTTGATGATTGAACATGGACTCTTTGACGAAGCAGAACAGTTTCTAGATGTTAAACACTTGAACGCATTGCAAACGGTTGGTTATAGAGAGATTTTTGGTTATCTGGAAGGTGAGTATGATAGAGAAGAAGCAATACGTTTGTTAAAACGTAATTCCAGGCGTTATGCAAAAAGACAGTTGACATGGTTCAAACGCGACTCAGAAACAGAGTGGTTTGAACCGAACAATTATCAAGAAATAATCAAGTATCTGGATGATAGACTAAAACTGTCTGAACCCAAAAACTGAAGCTACTATACTTGCTGGTGCCTTTTCAATAAAAGAGTTGTAATCGTTTGATACAGACTGAAGCTTTTTGATCAATAAGGCTTGTTTTTCGTTTATAGCTTGAAGTTTGTCTCTAAGGTCGTTGTCATCAATACCTGAAATGGCAGTTTCAATCGAAGATAAAAACTCTTCTTCTTTTCTATAGCTTTGAAATCTATCCGTAGAGGCCTTCTTTAACATCTCAGCTACTTCTTTCAACGGAGAATCACCATTGGATCGATCGTGTTCCAGAATTATATTCTTACGGTTTCGGCTGTTCTCAGCCATATCATCTATTACCTGGGTTAAACGAGCTTTTCGAGGTTTAATAAGATTGTAGGTGTAAATGGTATACAGCAGAACTAAACCAAGTAAAGCGATGAAGAGAGGTATATATCCCATGAATTTAAATTTGAGTTTGACCGTAATTTAAGGCTGAAGTAAATTTTTTTTACTGTTAATTGCAAATGCTGTTTTGACAACATACAATAATAGCAACCTTTGATACCCATGGAAGGAGAAACTGGAAAGAAAATACTGGTGATTACTTACTATTGGCCACCAAGTGGTGGGGCAGGAGTGCAGCGTTGGCTTAAGTTTACTAAGTATCTTCCCGAGTTTGGTTGGGATCCGATTGTATTTACTCCCGACTCTCCTGAATTTGATTTAAAGGATGACTCACTTCTCAAGGATGTTAACCCAAGTATTGAAGTGCTAAAGTTTCCAATATGGGAGCCATATAGGATTTTTAAGAGAATATCAGGCAATAAATCTTTGAAGCAAGGACAAATTCTTGAATCTGAAAAAAGAAGCTGGATGAAAAAAGCTTCTATTTGGATTAGAGGCAACCTATTTATTCCAGATCCCAAGATTTTTTGGGTGAAACCGTCTTCGGAGTATATTTTATCTATTCTTGAATCTAATGACATCAAACATGTGATCACCACAGGCCCGCCTCATAGCATTCATTTAATAGGAAAGAGGCTGAAGTTGAAAAACCCTGCACTCACCTGGGTTGCGGATTTCAGGGACCCTTGGTCTCAGTGGGATATTCTTAGGAAAATGATGATTACACCTTTTGTGTGGAAACGTCATCTAAAACTTGAGCAGGAAGTGCTTAAAATGGCCGATTCGGTTCTAGCGACTGGTCATACAGCTGCTGAGGAGTTTAAGAAATTAGGGGCCAGAAGAGTGAACTATATCACTAACGGTTTTGATAAGGATGATATAGCGACTGGCAATAAGGCGAAAGCAAAGCCTAGGTTTACAATAAGTCATTTGGGGATGCTAAATAGTGATAGAAATCCAGTGGCTTTATGGAATGTGTTGGAGAATCTATGCTCAGATGTTTCTTTTTTTAAAGCTTTGGAGCTTAAACTAATAGGTATTTTAAGTCCGGAAGTAATAGAATCGATCAAGAAGCTACCCCGCTTGAGTAAAAAACTGGTAACTGGTGATTCGGTTTCTCATAAAGATGTCTTTAAAGAATACAATAACAGTAGCGTGTTGGTGTTGGCTCAAACAAAAGCTGATGGAGCATTCTCACAGTTGCCAGGTAAATTGTTTGAATACCTAAGTGCTAAAAGGCCAATTCTTGCTATTGGCAAGCGTGATAATGATATTGCTCAAATATTGAAGGATACCAATTCGGGTCAGTCTTTTGATTATGCGGATGAGCATGAAATTAAAGACTTTATACAAAAAGAGTTCTTAGCCTGGGAGAAGAAAGAACCGATTTGGAGGTTTGAAGGAATAGACAGATTTGAAAGAAAAAACCTCACCAAAGACTTAGCGGAACTATTAGAAAGAATTTAACCGAATAGTGTTTTCACTCCTTTATCAATTAACTCGTTTATTTCGTTTGATACTTTCAAGAAATAAGTGATTCCTATTAGTGTTATTGTTATAATCGCTGACCTGATAATGATATCAATGTAGAGATTACCTAAGTTGGGGATAAGCTGGTTTACCACAATTGTGATTCCCACAATTAAAACGAACTTGATTGTTGAAAGAGTGAATGGCTGCATTTTAAATTTCCACCATACGAAAAGGCATTTTAAAATATTGAAACTTAACATAGCTAAAAATGATGCTATGGCAGCTCCATCAATACCATAGATAGGTATGAGCAAAGTGTTGAGGACAATTGTCACAATGGCCAAAATAGAAACAGCTACTACATTGAACCTGTAGAATTTCGACATGACTATGATTTCTCCGTTAGTACCGAATGCCATGTCACTGAGTTTCCCAAGTGCTATAAACAGTACAACATTGAATCCATTAATATAGGCTTCATTATTGGGTATCAAACTGTAGATGTTATCCAGATTTGACCAGATGCCAATAAACAATAGTGCCCCAATGATCATTTGGTTGATTGAAGTTTGTTGATAGAGCTTCTTTACAGCACCCATATCTCCTTTGTTGAAAGATTGAGATAGGAGAGCAGAACTAACCTGGGTTATTGCTCTTTTAGGCATCTCAATAACAACACCAATAAAGAAAGCTATTGTATATATACCTGTGGCTTCCAAGCCAATAGCACTGCTAATCATAATACTGTCTATCTGCAGTATTATTTGAGTTCCACCTGCACCTATCAATGAAAAGAGACCAAAGTTTAGAATTCTTTTCCAGACTCCGTTTTTTAAAAAATCAAATCTCAGACTTATTGATAAGCCCTCTTTATATTTTAAATGAAGTGCTAAGGAAATTACTATTGTAGAATAAATGATTAGTAATGAAAAAATCAGGTACTTGAAATTTATGAGTTCAAAGCCGTAAAGCAGTAAGGAAACTGTGGTCAGGATTCTTAGTCCAACATCTTTTAGAAGTGTTGGTATTACTATTTTAAGTAAGCTTCTGGAGTATGCCTCAAGCAAGCTAAAGTTGATAAGCAAAAAAGAAATAATAATAGTGACTTGAAAATAATCTACAAACAAGGCAGACTCTTTGGAAAAGTATGAGGTGATAGCACCTCTGAATAATATTGAAACTCCACAAAGAAGAATGAAACCGAAAAAACCTCCTGTTATTATTGCGGTGAGAAACCCTTTGTTCTTTTTAAGTTCAGGAAAGAATTTCACAAGGCTTTGTGCCAGGCCAATTTGGCCAAATGTGGCAAGTAAATAAGCTGAGCTCTGAATAAGCCTAAAAAGGCCAACCTGTTCTGTTGTTAGAAAATATGGGTATAGCCATAAAACATTTATGTAGCCAATTACTACTCCTAAATAGGCGACAATAGATGACCGTATACTCTGTTTTATTACTATGCCCAAGCCGTTTATTTTTTTAACGAAAGTATATTTAGTTTTTAATAAACTGAGTTAGAATGAGTCATGTATTAATTAATTCAAAACCGAACATGATCATGTACTAACATACTCTGATATTAAAGAATGTTTACTTGGGTGAACAAAGAAACAGTTCCTAACACCATTGTCTGTGCTCCTTTTTATGCTCTTTACTTTTTCAAGACCAGATTCAGTATGGTTGTAAAACTCATATCCGAGTGGTTTAAAGATTTCTTCAAGCTCATTTTCAATTGTGTTGAATAAGGTTTCGCAAATTACAATTGGCTTGAACTTGTTAAGTACAATGTTAGCTTTTGAGAGAATGAGGTGTTCGGTTCCTTCAGTGTCAAGCTTGATCAAATCTATGCCCGAAATATTATTATTGGATATGTAGTTATCGAAAGTCGTAGTTTCAACTTTGTGTACTATATAGTTTCTTCCAGTTGTTTTGGTGCCGGTATTACTTTCACCAGCTAGGTTATGCTCAAGGTACTTGTATTTTTTATTCTTGATTTCATGAAATTCAATTTGTCCATCTAGATGCGAAAGAGCTATAGATTCAACTTGGATGTTAGAGAAATGGTTGATCTTTATGTTCTGCTTTAAGAAGAAAAGAGGACCGGTGGCTGGTTCAAAAGCAGTTATTTTAATATTGGGGTTTTCGAAAGCAGCTATAAGAGAATAGTACCCTATGTTAGCCCCTACATCAAAGAATGAATTTACTTTCTTGATTAGAGAATTAAATATGGGAGTGTATTCAAACTTTTCATACCCGCCTTTCCAGAAAATAAATTGCGTCAGATAACTGGTTTGATTGGTTTTGAGCTTTAATGCCTTGCTTGCTTTTTTTTTGATAACCAGTGTTCCAGATGGTGGAATTCTAAACTTCTTGGGGAGCAATGGTTTTAAAAACATATTCAAGCTTCTTAAGAATCGATTGACTTGAGGGTTATATATTAGTCTATAAAGTAATTGTACCATTGAAGTGTCTCGCTTTAAAGTAAATGCCAAATAAGTTTAAACTTTCTTTATAAGGAAGTCATTTTTCTTAAATGATTTTCCTGGTTCTTTTCTCTATCAATTATTCTCTCCAGAGTGAAACGAGAGTGGTTTAATTTAGTCAACTTGCTTCATACTTTCTTTTATGGAGAATGATGATAGATTGTAAATATTGTTTATGTCTATTAGTATGGCTTTCTCCAGATTGTGGTATCTGAAAGTCCTGTTGTGGTGTGAATTGAAGGCCAAGTTTTTAACAGACTGTGCACTTTTTCATACCTTCTCCTTTCAGAGTTGTCTAAAACGAATATTCCTCCAGGTTTGAGTTTATCAATAGCCTTTAATGAGCACGAAACTCGTGCTCTACCATCGATTAATATGAAATCAAAAAATGAATCTTCGAACTGATCCACAGTGCTGTAATAAGTTTTAAAAAGATCATCCTTAATTGGGTAATTTGTTAAAGAGAGAAAGACTTGTTCTTCACTTGAGAATTTGATTTTTGGAACTTCTGTTTCAGCTTCTCGAAGTATCAATTCGACATTGTCAATGTTCTTTTCCTTTAATATCTCTGTTACCTTCGAATGCCAACTGGGAGTATGCTCAATACTGTATAATTTTCCAATTAGTTCCGAAAAAAAAACCGTACTCCTGCCACTTCCATATTCAAGTCCCACATGCTCTTTTTTTAAAAGAGATTTGATAACCATAATAGCATCTGGAGTCAACCAAGGTTTCGTGGGGTTTTGCCATTGGAACCAGCGATACTTCAATTTTAGATATGGCCTAAATATTCTGTACTTCAAATACTTGAATGAGAAAGATCTTAGGTGACTAATATTTCCAGAATAAAAGGACTGTTTGTCAATATTGGATTTTAAATCTTCAAACAGTTTTAATGAGTCATTCATGATTTGGGTTGGCAAACATACAAAACACAACTATATGAATTGTTTTTCTTTGAAAGTTAAAGAGTTTCGTGAAATTTGCTCTCAATGCGTATAGGAGTTTTCTTAGATCAATCCTTCCCCCCTGATTCCAGAGTTGAAAATGAGGCATATTCATTAACTGAGGCAGGTCACTCTGTGGATTTGTTTTCTCTAAACTTCAAAAACTTAACTCCATCCTTTGAAGAGGTTAATGGCATAAGAGTCCATAGAATAGAGGTTAGTAGAATAATTTATAAGCTTTCGGCATTGGCTTATACCTTCCCATTTTTTCATTTCATGCTTCGTTTTGCAATCAAGGGATTTATAAATGAGGTTAAACCTGAAGTGCTTCATATTCATGATATGTTGATTGCGAAAGCAGTGATGGATGTGAATGACAAATATTTTCATTTACCAGTGGTGTTAGATCTACATGAAAACAGGCCAGAAATACTTCGGTTTTATCCACATTTACAGAAGTTCCCTGGGAAGTACATGATTAGTATCGACAAGTGGAGGAAAGCGCAATCAAGCCTGATAGAAAGGGCCAACCATGTAGTGATGGTTACCCCAGAAGCAATACAAGATGCTGTTTCAGAGACAAACAAGGAGCTAAGTAGTTTTACTGCTGTAGCTAATACGATAGAACCAGATATTTACTATAGTTATACTCTTGATGAAAATATTAAGGAGAGATTTAGTGGAAAATTTAACATAGTATATGTTGGTGATACAGGCTTAAGAAGGGGATTAGATACTTCTATTGAGATGCTCGAAATTTTAATGGAGAAAATCCCCGAAATCAATTTGATAGTTGTGGGAAGAAGCACTCAAGATGATGTTTTGAGAAATCTGGTAGACCAGAAAGGACTTAATGATAAAGTTATTTTTGAAGGTTGGCAGGATGTTTCTTTATTTCCGTCTTACATTGAATCTGCGGATGTATGTATTTCACCATTACATAGAAATAGGCATCATGATACTACTTTAGCCAATAAAATCTTCCAGTACATGGCTGGCGCTAAGCCGTTGGTAGTTAGTGATTGCCCATCTCAGGTTAAGATTATTCAAGATGCAGGTTGTGGTTTAGTTTTCGAAGCTCAAAATGCTGAAGATATGGCGCAACAGATTCTTGAACTGCATCAAAACCCCTCTTTAGCAAAAGAAATGGGTGACAGAGGGAAAAGATCTGTTGCTGATAAGTACAACTGGAAAGTAACCGCCCAGGATCTTATAAAACTCTATGCTAAATTCTAATTCTTTCTGAGGGAAAAGTATATAGATACAAAGAACCCTAACAGTGTAAGAATTGAAAATGCTTGCATCACTAAAGATCCAGTCTTATAAATCTTAGGAGCAAACGTGAATTCAATCACGTGTTGTCCGGCAGGAACCTCAAGGGCCCTTAGAATGTAATTTGCTCTGAGCATATCCGCAGGTTGACCATCTATTGTTACCTGAAAACCCTTTGGGTAGTGTATTTCAGAGAAAACTGCTAATCCTTTTTCTGAATTGTCAGATTGATACTTCCAATACCCAGGGTGGTAGTCTACCAGAGAAATTGTTCCTCCACCAGAGTAACTAGAGTTGATTCCTGAAAACTTCGATTCATCAATTACAGCTGTGGTTTTTGAATTAATGCTTTGTGTTGTCTCCAATTCTTTATCAGGAGAATTCACAAGTTTAACTTCTTGCACAAACCAGGCGGCCCCGTTGGCATGCTCATTAATTACTATGCCTTGTGTGGCAGAAGGATTTGCAATAACGAAACGCCCATTGAGCATATTGACGGTTTCATAGTTACTGAAGTCCAAAGCACCGCCTTGATAATCTCTCCTCATTTGTTCCCTTTCAAGTTGAAGGTCTGCATCAAGTAACTCCTGAAATCTTCTTATTCGAGCACCATGGTATCCATTGATAGAACTGTGGTGCCTGGAGGCTCTGGCATCATAGAATATTCCAGGACTTAAATCAATTACACGATCTCCCAGCTTTTCATTTTGATTAATAAAAGTATCACCAGGAAGTTCCTGGAAATATCGATCAGTGACTGCAGTTTGAAATTTGCTGCCATTCATAAAACGATTACCAATTAGTATGATATCTAACCCCACAAGAAGCATGAATAGGCCATAAACCAATGACTTTGAAAGTTTTTGGATAGAGTGGAGGTAATAAACACCTGCGAACAAGGCTATAAAGATAAATGACCTGAAAGCATCTGCTCTGAAAAGTGCCTTTCTGTCTGCCATTATTCCATTTTTGAGCCAGTCTGGCCATTGTGGATTATCCGTAGCTCCACGGAAACCAAAAGCACCGGCAAACACTGTCAGTAGTAATGCTAGCCCTGCTGTAGTTCCAAGAGCAATCAATACCTTCTTGGTTGATTGTTTATCCAGTTTGGTTTGAAAGAGCCTTTCTAGGCCAAGTATCCCCAGCATAGCAATTGAGAAAATAGGTAGGATTATGGTAAATGTAACCGACCTGAACTTGTTATAACCTGGCAGGTTATCAAATAAAAAGAAATTCAAGCCAGGCATGTTTCGGCCATAACTCAATAGAATTCCAAGTATTGTAACTGCAACTAGCCAGATGACATACTTTCTTTCAACAAAGAATATTCCTACAACGAATAGGAAAACCATAATGGCACCAGCATAATAGGTAGTTGGGGTTTCTTTGCCCCAATAAGTGATTCTGCTAAAAGTAGGCAACTGCTGCGTTATTTGACCCTCTGTGGCACCAACCTTTCTCATTTCATCTGCTACATTGGAATCAGGTCCTAAATCGGCACTTCCACCAAGTATGTTGGGAACAAACAATGTCATTGGGTCCCATATGCCATTGCTATATTGAAATGCGTATGTTTTAGAAAGTCCATCTTTATTTTTCTCAATGTCGGTTTGTTGAGTAAGTTCCGACTTCCCTCGATTTGAGTACTTTCCATACTCATATGTGGCATAAAACTCGCCAAAGTAAGTGCCTATTGCCATTATAGCAGCAAGCACTAACAGGCTTGCTCTACTCATAAACTCTTTTAGCTTCTGTTCTCTGTAGCTGTAGATTAGTTGAATAGCAAGATAAATGGCAATGACGAAAACAAGATAGTAGGTGATTTGTATGTGGTTTACTCTTAGTTGCATGGCTAATGCAAGGGCTGTTAAACTAGCTCCCAGCCACTTATTTTTAGTTAGGCAAAGGTGTATTCCGCCTACAACCAGTGGCATCAAAGAGATAGCAGAAATTCTCGCGTTATGTCCGGCAACAAAACCAATCATATTATGCGAAGAACAACCAAATGCAATAGCTCCTAGAATAGCAAGATACGGCCTTACCTTAAAACAGAGTAACATTATATAGAAGCTCAGCATTGAAGCAAACAATACCTTAGTGGGGTGAGGCAAGCCGAGTGTATAAAGCTTATGAATGAACTTAATTAGCTGGTTGCCCCAGTTAACACTAATCATATAAGCAGGCATGCCACCAAAAATTGAATTTGTCCATAGACCTTCTTCGCCAGTGGCATCACGGTATTCTTTCAATTCAGTAGCACTGGCTTCCCATTGAAGTATATCACCTTGATTCAGTGTCTGTCCGTCAAAAAAAACTGGCTTGAAAAAGTAGATTGTTAAGGCCAGAAAAATGGCAACTGCAATAAGGTGAGGGAGTATATCTTTCTGAAAGTTAATCTTTCTCATTTGGTCTGCTTTGGGATTTAAACACCAATATCTCTATAAGGCATGGAATACAAAAGGTTTTGTATACGAAATCAAGCTTTCTACTCTTTTAATGCACAGAAATTTGGCTAATTTTGCATCCCAAATTACAGGTAAATGTTTGAGAATTTAAGCGGAAAGTTAGATAGAGCCTTTAAGACGTTAAAAGGACAAGGCAAAATTACAGAGATTAATGTGGCCACAACGGTCAAGGAAATCCGAAGAGCGTTAATTGATGCCGATGTTAACTATAAAGTTGCTAAAGAGGTAACCGACCGAATAAAGACGGAAGCATTAGGAAGAGATGTATTGATTTCTGTATCTCCAGGTCAGTTATTGACCAAGATTGTAAGTGAAGAGCTTACTGAGATGATGGGAGGGCAGAAGGTTGATACTGTTATTCAAGGCGACCCTGCTGTGATTCTAATTTCCGGACTTCAGGGATCTGGTAAGACTACTTTTTCCGGTAAGCTAGCCAAAATGCTAAAATCTCAAGGGCGTCAGGTGATGCTGACTGCCTGTGATATTTATCGACCTGCTGCGATTGACCAATTGAAAGTACTTGGTGAGCAGATTGATGTTGATGTTTATGCAGAGCCTGAGAATAAAAATGCAATTGAAATTGCTAATAATGCGATAAAGCATGCTAAAGCTATTGGCAAGAAAATAGTTATTGTGGATACTGCGGGGCGTCTTGCTGTGGATGAGCAAATGATGCAAGAGATAGAGCAGCTGAAGAATGCGCTTAAGCCTTCAGAAACACTCTTTGTGGTTGACTCAATGACAGGTCAGGATGCTGTAAATACTGCTAAAACGTTCAACGAACGTCTGGACTTTGATGGAGTTGTTCTGACAAAGCTTGATGGTGATACTCGAGGTGGTGCAGCACTTTCTATCAGAAGTGTAGTTAATAAGCCAATCAAGTTCATCTCGACAGGGGAGAAGATGGAGGCAATAGATGTGTTCCACCCTGATCGTATGGCGAGTAGAATTCTTGGTATGGGTGATGTGGTCTCACTAGTTGAGAAGGCCCAGCAATCTTTTGATGAAGAAGAAGCCAAGAAGCTTAACAAGAAAATTCGTCAGAACAAGTTCGATTTCGATGACTTTCTTTCCCAGCTTGAGCAGATTAAGAAAATGGGTAACCTGAAAGACTTGATGGGAATGATCCCAGGAATGGGTAAAGCATTGAAAGGTATTGACATTGATGACGATTCATTTAAGCCAATTGAGGCAATCATTAAGTCAATGACTAAAGATGAGCGAGCTAACCCTGAAATTCTTAACGGTAGTAGAAGGAAACGAATTGCAGATGGTTCTGGTACTTCTATTCAGCAAGTGAATAATCTAATGAAGCAATTTGGTGATATGCGCAAAATGATGAAAGCCATGAATAAGGTTGGAGGAAAACGTGCAATGGCCGGACTTGCTAACATGGCTGGCAGAAGGTAATTACTTATCACTTGCCGGTTCGGCTACCAATCCTCTGGACTGCTTATAAGATTCCCATTTTACCCAAGCCAGCTGATTGTCAAAATCTTTGGTTTGAAAAGTTAACTTGTATCGTTGCCTTTTGTCATCAAATCGTCTGATGTCATGAGGTTGGAGTATCTTGGTAGTATCAGCTTTTTTGCTCACACTATACTCGATGTCAAGGTGTTTACGTCCCCACTTTAATTTATAAGCGTCAAGTTTTTCGTTTACTTGGTATTTGCCGTCCTTTTTCGTAATTACATCTTCTGTTTCAAGAAGTTTTTTATTGTGATAATCACTGATAAGAATCTTTGCCTTTCCGTATTTTCTCAAAAACTCATCTGTTTTATCTTCTCTTAGGTAAGCTTGGATTTTAACCAATAGGCTGTCTATATAATAAAGGTTAATGTCATCTATAAAATAAGACTCAGCTAGGTAATCAATTCTATCTAATCTATATATACTGAAGTCTTCAGTGAAGAATTCGCCATAGTGTTTGAAAACTATGGGGTCGATATCCTTCATGTGCTGGTTAAGAGATAAAGAGCCAAACTGAAATCTGTAAGTTGGTAAATCTGCATCAATATCTGTAGTGATAGTTTTAGCTACAGTTTCTGGCTGGTTAAGGACTTCTTCTTCGGGCTTTTCAGCAGTAGTACATGCGAAGATACCACAACTTAGTATTGAAAAGAATAGAAGTGTTTTGTGTACGTTTTTCAATTCAACTAAATTTTTCGTTAAAGTATAGAATTGAATTCCCAGATGCAAATAAAATTTTCAGAGCTTATTGATTTCGTTTAAAACCTGACTGTAATCTGATTGAGTGGGGTTTGTTAAAATGGTGTCTATTTCGATATTGTAAGGGTTGTGATACTTGAGATGACTATCCCAAACATGTTCAAGAAACCATGCGGGCTCTGTTCCCCAACGTGTTTCAAGCTTTCTTCTTTCCAAGTAGCTCTCTTTGTCAATTTCAAGTGCTATTGAATAATCTGATTGCTCAACAAGCTTTTTGTTGGATAAGGCAAATATCCCTTCAACAATGATATAATCATAAGATGATGCTGATTCTGTCAGCAGTCGAAACAAATTGGTCCAATCAATGCTTTCTGGTCTTTCCCAGTCTATTCTGTCTCTGACTTTTGGAATTTGAGCTTTGGGCAAGACTAACCTATCTTGATGAATAACTAAACAGTTGTTCAGGTGTTCATTTAAGTATTTGGTCAGAGTAGTTTTGCCAGACCTGCTTACACCTGCTATTAATATGAGCTTACCCATATGTAAACATAAAAAAAGCCGGACTTTTGATCCGGCTTAGCTTAGAATAAAATTCTTTTATCTGTACATCACAGAGTCAACTGCTTCAAGAGTTCTTTTTACATTTGGCAATATGGCATCGATTAATGTAGGAGCATAGGGTAGAGGTAGGTCATAGCTATTTACTCTTTTCACTGGCGCGTCCAGATAATCGAAAGCATCTTTCTGAATATTGAAAGCTATGTCCGTAGAAATAGACGCTAGTGGCCATGCTTCTTCTACAACTACAAGCCTGTTTGTTTTCTTGACAGATTCAATAATGGTTGTATAGTCTATTGGTCTGACAGATCTTAGGTCGATAACTTCTGCATTGACTCCATTTTTTGCCAATTCTTCAGCCGCTTCAGTTACTACTTTCATCATTTTTCCAAAAGAGACAAGTGTTACATCTGATCCTTCTCGAGTAATATTGGCCTGACCTATTGGAAGTAAATACTCGCCTTCAGGAACTTCCCCTTTGTCTGAATACATCAATTCAGACTCCATAAAGATTACAGGGTCGTTATCTCTAATAGAAGACTTTAAAAGTCCTTTAGCATCATAAGGGTTTGAAGGAACAACAACTTTTAATCCTGGGGTATTTGCATACCAGTTTTCAAAGTTTTGTGAGTGCTGAGAACTCAACATGCCTGCGTTACCAGTAGGGCCTCTGAATACAATAGGTACTTGAAACTGTCCTCCAGACATGGACATCATCTTGGCAGCTGAGTTGATCACCTGATCTATAGCTACCAATGAAAAGTTAAATGTCATAAACTCAATAAGAGGTCTTAAGCCATTCATGGCTGCTCCAACACCAATTCCAGCAAACCCAAGTTCTGCAATAGGAGTGTCAATTACACGCTCAGCCCCAAACTCATCCAGCATACCTTGACTCACTTTATAAGCACCATTGTATTCTGCAACTTCTTCACCCATAAGAAAGACTTTTTCGTCTCTTCTCATCTCTTCGCTCATCGCTTCTCTAAGGGCTTCTCTGAACTGTATAACTCTCATTGAATTTTTTATTTAGCGGGCGTAAAAATAAACATTCAACCTTCAATTACCAACAACCAAAAGGGCATAATAACTAGCAAAAAAAAAAGTCTCTTTCCTGCAGGAAAGAGACTTTTTCAATTTATGCTTTTTAGATATTATTTCATCAGGTTGATGAAGGCATCTGTACCCGAGAATTGTCTGAACTCAAGATCAGTAATTGCTTTTTGCTTCAAGGAAGAATCAGCATTAACTGCGTTTCTTAAGTGCTCAATGACCTTGTTTTCGTTGCTTTGACGTGCAGCAGCTACAGCAGCAACGTAGTGCGCCATAACGTAACTTCTGTCATTGCTAATAACATTCTCTAAGGTTACTTGTGCATTTCTGAAGTCTTTTCTCAATAGCTGAACAAGGCCTTTGTTAAACTGGTCAACTGAACTGTTAGAAGCTCTGTTTAAAGAACCAATAGCCAAATCATATCTTCCAACCATGATCTCAACAGCGCCTTTAGTACCATTAATACCTTGTCTTACGTTATTTCCAGGGTTCATGCCAGCTGCTTTAGTAAGTGCTTCATGAGCTCCCCAAAGGTTACCTTGCATTGCAAGTGCCATTCCAATATTAGCCTGAGCCTCAGCATTAGCTTTCTTCTGGTTAGAAGTGTTAAAGTGATTCAAGGCAGTCGTGATAAGGTTTCTTTGGCTTCTACCATTAGCTTGCATGGCTAGCTCTAGGTTAACAGCTCCTAGGTTATTTTGAATAACCCATGTGTCATCTTTCTTAACAGCAGCTTCGTAAATTCTCTTCTTCTCTTCTAATGAAGGGTTGTTTGCAGCAGCATACGCTAATTCTTCAGCAGAAAGTTGATTTGGAGAAGAAAGTGCTAGAGAAGCAATTTCAGCTGGAGTCTTTTTAGGCTTAACAGTAAGAACTTCTGTTTTAGCTGTTCTTAAAGAAGGATAAACATCTTTAAATACTTGCTTGTAAGTACTTAGCTTTTGAAGCTCTTTTTCTTTTTGCTCAAATGAACCAGCACCGTTAATGATACTGTTCCACTCAGATTTTTGGCTTGAAGAGATACCATTGTAGCTAGCAAGAGCTGCTTTTAAGCCACTCCAATCTTGGACTACTGGCTTGATAATGAACCTGATGTTGCTAGCAAGACCTTGGTAATCATACTTGTCCATTTGCTCTCTGTACCATTTTTCAATTGCATCAGCTCTTTCTTTAGCTAAGTCAGTGTTAATAGTTTCTCTACCTTCAGGAGAGTGAGAACCTGTAATGGTAACAGTTTTAGTAACATTCTTTTCAGCAATGAAAGCTGCAAATTTGGAAGCTGCTTCTTCTTGTGCAGAAGTTTTGAAAACAGATTTACCCTGATCGAAATAAAATTCAACATTAGTTGGGATAAGTTCTTCCTGATCATTGTAACCATGGAAAGCGTAAGATGCACTGTAAGAAGGTTGCACAAGTTTAGAAGTAGTAATCAAGCCTTCAGCGATACCTAGTCTTTCAGTTTCAAGATAGTTTCCTGATTTTGGGTTTATCGCTCTACCTTGAATTTCGATATTTCCTCTCTCCATTCCCTTTCTGTAAGGGAAAGTATACTCTTGAGTGATTTTTGGTTGCTCAGTAGCAGAGTTAGGATAGTCAGTTTCTCTGAATTCGATTTTCTTTAAAGCTCTCTCTTGAGTACCATATTTATAGAAAGTGCTAATCTCATAAACCTTCTTAGGTTTCAACATTTTCACAGGTAGATTGGCAGATAGCTCGAACCTTACAGTATCGGCATGTACTTCTAATGGATTAGGGACTACAACCAGCTCCTGGTTTTTTGCCGCTTTTTTCATTTGACTCAAGGCACAGCCTGAGATTGACATTACGCCAATGAGCAGCAAAGGAAAAATTTTTTTAGCAGTTTGGGTTTTCATAAGAATTTTGATTGTTTTCGTCTGTTTAAGCCTATTCAAACAGGCTGCAAGTTTAAGAATTTTTTAGTAGATTCCGATTTTAGAGTAAATAAATTGTTCCTAAATTCGTAATAAGGTAGACGGAAATGGAAAGAATTCAGCAGTTTTTTGAAAATCAGGCGTTTGGAGTCTGTACCAAGCTAGGAGAAAAGTTAAACCTTTCTACTTCTAGTATTCGCCTATTCTTTATTTATGCTTCCTTCTTAACCTTCGGGTCTCCAGTGATTATTTACCTTTCTTTAGCGTATGTAATCAATTTTAGAAAACACTTGAGAAGAAGAAAAAATCCTGTGTGGTATAACTAATTGATAGCCTTTTGCTGAGAGAATTTTTTCCTTTGCTTGATAAAGTATGACCAAATTATCCAACCTTTAAGGATTGGTTTTTTTACCGAGGCCTTAGAGGGACTTCTCTTTTTTAAATTAGAGCCGAGATGAAAAAGAATATAGAAATGAGCTCTGATTATTGCCAACCCATGACTTGGTCCACTTTCCAGAGAGAATTTAACTAATGCCACCCAATCTAAAACTACTCTAAGAGGTAATTTCCAGATTAATGTAGTTGAACGCTCATTTTTTATCAATAAACTTAGGCCATTTCTGAAATTCAGATATGTTTTTTGCGGCTTTGATTTATCTAATGTTCCGCCACCAACATGAAAGACCCTACTCTGAGGGGCTACAATGACTCTGTTTCCAGAATTCCATATGCGCCAGCATAAATCAATTTCTTCCATGTGTGCAAAGAAATCCTCATCAAGCCCTCCAAGGTTCAGGTATGTTTCTCTGTGCATAAAAAGGCAGCTGCCCGAAGCCCAGAAAATGTCTCGTGAGTTTTCATATTGCCCGGTGTCTGTTTCAATGGTTTGAAAAATACGCCCACGACAGAAAGGGTATCCTAGTGTATCTATGAAGCCCCCAGAACCACCTGCATATTCGAATTTGGTTTTAGCTTTTTGATCAAGAATTTTTGGTTGAGCAGCTTTTATCGAGGAATCTCTTTGAAGACTTGAAAGCACTGGCCCAATCCAATTTTCAGTTACTTCAACATCGGTATTTAGCAATACTACATATTCAGACTCTATCTGAGCAAGTGCACGGTTATAACCACCACAAAACCCAAAGTTTTGGTCAAATGGTATGGTAACTACTGAAGGAAAATTGGTTTTTACATAATCAACGGATCCATCGGTAGATCCATTATCAACAATTATCACTTCATATGGTTTACTGAATTTAACTACAGAGGGTAGAAAAGACTCCAGATGGTGCTTTCCATTATAATTAAGAAGTACAACTGATAGTATATTCATCAGAACATGTTGCCAAAATCCATTCCTGGAATATTAGGCAAAATACCTTCGGTGCTGTTTTTGATTTCTTCTTTGGCTTTGATCTCAACCTTTTCCAAAGCATTATTTATTGCGGCAACTGAAAGGTCCTGAACCATGTCTTTGTCCTCCTTGGTTAATAGACTTTCATCAATATCAATTGAGATAACTTGCTTCTTGCCATTAACTGTTGCCCTTACCATGCCAGCACCTGCTTCTCCGGTTTCTTCAATAAACTCTAACCTCTCCTGGGCTTCTTTCATTTTGGCCTGCATTTCTTTGACCTTGCCCATCATTTTCATCATGTCGAACATGCTTGTGATTTTTTGCCAAAGCTATCGAATTAAAACAAAAGTTCCTGTTTTTACCGAAGCTACATTGTCTGCATTCGCAAACGAAACTCTATAGGTATATGTTCCAGATGGAGCCGGTTTACCATTAAAAGTTCCTCTCCATCCGTTGGTTGGGTTAGTTGAATGGAACACAAGAGTTCCCCAGCGGTTGTAAATGAGCAATTCAAAAGATTGGAATATGCCATCTGCTACTCTAAACTCATCATTAATTCCATCACCATTTGGGGTAAAGGCATTAGGAAGTCTTAATACACCTGATACTGTTATACAGGTTTCATTACTCAATTCTGACATGTTGCCACATTCGTCTACATACCTTACAGCATAGCATACTTGGGAAACTCCCGTGGGAACCGATTGATCTTGATAAGAATTGGAGTTAACATTGGCAAGTTGTTGAAAGGTGCCAGATTCATCTCTTCTGAAAATCAAATATTCTGAAACGGTAAAATCCGGAGGAGAGTAGTTTAGAGTAATTCCTGTGCCATTTAGCTGTCCAACGGGAGTTTGTGGAGGAGGCAAATCGAGATTTTGTCCCTGAAGTGGAGTTGAGATAATGCTCCGTGAAAGTTTCCCATTAAAAACATGCTCCATATACATTTGTCCAAATTCATTGCAGTTGGAAAATGTAACTGTAAATCCTGTGTTGTTAGTGGGGGTGTTAAAACTTTGCTGAAATGCCTGATTCAGATAAAAATCCACAGTATTGAAACTTGTACTAGAAGTTTGCCAGTTTAAAGTAACTTCAATTCCATTGTTAAAAGAGGCTAAAGAAGAGTTAAATGCTATACTTGAAATGGGGTCTGAATATTGTGAAGCAGAACCGCAATGATCTGTAGCTTCTATTCTGTATCGATAAAACTCATTTGCATTATCATGAGAGAGGTCTCTGATTGTAAATGACCGCCCGTTTGTTTGAGGAGAGATGCTTTGGAAAAGCTGAAAGCCACTGCCCATATCTATTTCCAGATTATAAACCAGGCGATCGTTCAATTGCTGGTAATATATTGTTGATTCAATACCATCTTCTACAATCAAACTATCAATAATGGGGGAGGGAATTCGGGTTATTGTTGTGATTTGTTCTTGCCTTATTAATGAACAAGATAAATTATCTCCTGAGTTTAACTGACCTTGTGCGGTCATGGTATATGTGCCTGGTTGACTGTAAGTGTGAATAATGGTATTGTCTCCAGTTTTTGGTAATTGCATTGTGTTGCCATCACCAAAGTCAATGTTGTAAAAGTCAAAAAAATCTCCAGAGAAATCGAAAATGAACTGTGCGTTGTTGTTGTCACAAACAGAAATACCAATAAAGGGTGCTCTGTCTTCTATAACTCTTACCTCAATAAAATCTACTCTTGGGGTTGGGCTTGTTCCAATGATTTGCACAATGTAATATATGCCAGGTTGACTAAAAGTAAATTGTGTGGCTGAGGAAAGCCCAGTGTCTACACATGCGGCTGGGTTTTGGTTAATGTCTACAGCACAGTTATCAGGGTTAAGTGTATTGTCATAATAATACAGAACGGGCTCGTTGGTGACTGGAAAAAGGACTTCAGGAGTAATTGTAAAAGGAGCGCATCCTGAAACGTGTGCTAACCTGAAGTCACCATTTCTGCTCAAATGCTGTCCAAGTGTAGTGTTGCCTAATAGAGCAAGCAATATTAGCAAAGCAGCCCATTTGGTCTGCATTGGTTTAAAAAGATTAAAAACAGCGTGATTCAAAATTGACATCATACTCCGCTGAATAAACGGTAGTTTCATTCGAAACTTATTCAAAAAAAACTAATCTGCCTATTATGAATGATTAATGCAGGCTAATCTGTGGCAGATAGCTTTTCTATCAATTGGTCGGTATTCACTTCTTCATGGTCGCCCGATGCCATATTTTTGAGTGTATAAATCCCCGTTTCAATTTCTCTCGAACCAATCATTAAAACATAAGGTATTTGCTTTTTGTCTGCATACCCCATTTGTTTTTTCAACTTGTGAGCCTTTGGATAAATCTCGCTGGCAATTCCTGATTTTCTTAAAAATCCCAGAATTTTTAGTGCATGCTTTTCTGCATCAGAATCAAAATTCGTCAGTAATATTTGAGTTGTTTGGGTACTATGGTCAGGAAATAAATTAAGTTCTTCAAGCGTGTCGTAAATTCTGTCGACACCAAAAGAAATTCCCACGCCAGAAACATCATTTAAACCAAATACACCTGTTAGGTTATCGTAACGGCCACCTGCTGTTATTGTGCCCATTTTTATAGACGTTGGCTTTACTTCGTAAATGATTCCAGTATAATAGGAGAGGCCTCGCGCTAAAGTAAAATCTACTTGGATATTGTCTTGTCCAATTCCAAGATCAGATAAATGAGTAAAGGTTTCTTTGATCTCATTTATTCCTTGAAGACCAACAGGTGAACTTTTGAAATAAGAGGTGAGGCGATTGAGTATTTCAGAATTATCTCCTTCAAGATCAATAATTTCATTGAGAGTACTTAAGTCTTTATCTTTTAATCCAGTGTTTCTTAGCTCTTCATTTACTTTATCAAGTCCTATTTTGTCTAGTTTATCCAGAATGGTACAAAAAGTAGAAAAGCTATCTGAAGCACCGCAGATTGATGCTATTCCTTCGAGTATTTTTCTACTACTTAAAGAGACTTTGTAATCTGTAAACTGGAGTTTGTTAAACACTTCCTCGACAATTGCGAGAAGTTCGGCTTCGCAAATCAAGGAATCCGTTCCGACAACATCAGCATCGCATTGATAAAACTCCCTGTAACGCCCTTTCTGGGGCCTGTCTGCTCTCCAAACGGGTTGGATTTGATATCTTTTGAATGGAAAGGCGATATCGTTACGATTCATAACTACGTATCTCGCGAAAGGTACCGTTAAATCGTACTTTAATCCTTTCTCACTTATTTTGGAAGAAAGTACCTTTGAACCTTGTTCAAAATCCCCGATTGATGCTTTACTTAAGAAATCTCCAGAATTGAGTACTCTGAACAATAATTGATCACCTTCATCTCCATACTTACCTGTTAGAACGTGTAGGTTTTCTAATGCTGGAGTTTCTAACGGCATGAAACCATACTTTTTGAATACACTTTTTATAGAATTTAGAATGTATTCCCTTCGGTACATTTGTAGTGGGCCAAAGTCTCTGGTGCCTTTAGGTAAAGAAGGTTTTTGTGCCATTAGTTCTTGTTTTGGGCAAAACTACTAAAATGAGATGTGAAAGAATAGGTGTAGATACTGACTTATCAAATTATTCTTAATAATTAATGAAAAGATAGTTCGAAAAAAACAAACAAACTCTTATCTTTGCCGCTCATTTTAGGAAAAGCCTATATCATGGGAGTTACAAGATTAAAGAGAAAAGCAAGAAGAAATAAGCAAACAGCAGCTAAAAGAAATAATTCTATAAAGCATTTAACTGCGAAGCCAGTACTTAAAAATGTTGATAAGGAAGAGTTAATAGCATCTTTTGCAGTTACCGAAGCTCCAAAAAAATCTAAAGCTGAGCCTAAGGCTAAGAAAGAAGAGAAGAAAGTGGAAGAGGCTCCAAAAGCTGAAGTTGCTGTAGAAGCTACTGAAGAAACCAAAAAAGAATCAAAGCCAAAGGCAAAAAAAGCGGCTAAGCCAAAGAAAGAAGCTAAAGCTGAAGAGGTTGAAAAGAAGGAAGAATCAGCTGATTCTGCGGAATAGCTTCATAGAAAAATTAAGTTCTAAGGCCGGTTTATCCGGCCTTTTTAATTTCTCCCTCTTTTGCCTAATTCTACAACTTCAAGGTCAAATATTTTACCTTTGTCAAGTTTGAACCTAAGAACGGTCCTCATATGATGAAATCCGTGATGACCGGCTGCTCCTGGATTCATGTAAAGCATATTATTTAAATTGTGATCAGTCATAACCTTCAGGATGTGACTGTGCCCACATATAAAGAGCTTCGGTTCTTCCTTTTTCAACTTACTCAAAATACCTTTTGAATATCTGGGAGGTGTTCCACCTATATGAGTAAGAAACACCTTGACGCCTTCTAAAGTGAAAATCTCTGTTTCTGGGAGTTTACTTCTAATATCCTGCCCATCGATGTTTCCAAAAACGGCTCTCAGGGGTTTAATACCTTCTAATTGATCTAATACTTCTATGTTACCAACATCACCTGCATGCCATATTTCATCACAATTCTTGAAAGTAGTCAGCACCTGAAGATTCAGGTAACTATGGGTGTCAGAAATCAAACCAATCTGGATCATCTAGCTGTTCTCAATTTGGGAATTAATGTACAAAAATAGGAGTGTACTAATCTTGAAAGGTCTAAAAAGTCCAGTTTAAATATTGTTATCATAGCTTTTTGTGGTATTTTAATTATTAAAAAATAAAACTATCAGTTTGGTAAACTTTTAGCTATAACACCTGAAACCAAAAACCACGACTATGCGGAAATTTTTAATCGTTTTTATGTTAGGCATTTTTACAATGTCATCTTATGCGCAATCTGAGGATGTACCTTGGAGGGTTAATATTGATCTTACTAATAACAAATTCAAGTACCGTATTTGGGAAGGACTATTTGATTTTGGCGAATTAGGTAATGCAGGCTTCCGAGTTGGAGCTCAGAGGTACCTTAATAATAGTTTAGATCTGGAATTTGGAGTTGGCTATGGCAAACTCGTTTATGAGCAAATTTTTGAAAGTAATGTTTTAGATGTAAATGTTAACTTGATTTATAAGTTTGATAACGGCTATATTCTGAAGAAAGAAGCTAAAGTAGCGCCTTTTATAAGTGCGGGTATAGGAACTAGTAACTATAGCAACTTCAAGGGGCTCAATTCTGGAAATTGGGAAGGTAACAATTTTGATACGCCATTTGGTGTAGGTGTCGAATTCAAAGTTTCTGAAGAGGCGAGTATCCAGCTTGGAGGAATTTACCATAGTAATGGTGCTCCCGATTATTTGCAATATAGATTAGGAGTTAATTTCAATATTGGAAGGAAAAAAGACAGTGATAAGGATGGTATCTATGATAAAGAAGATGCCTGTCCAAATCAAGCAGGGCCTGCTGAAAACAGAGGGTGCCCATGGCCGGATACTGATGGGGATGGCGTTCTTGACAAGGATGATGCATGCCCAAGTGAAGCGGGTACTTTAAATGGATGTCCTGATTCAGATGGAGATGGCATTAAAGATTCAGAAGATGCTTGTCCGAATACACCAGGAATAGCCAAGTTTAACGGCTGTCCTGATAGTGACGGTGATGGTGTTAAGGATTCAGAAGATGCTTGTCCGAATCAGGCAGGAACCTTAAATGGTTGCCCTGATACTGATGGTGATGGAGTAAAAGATGAAGATGACCAATGCCCAAGAGTTGCTGGAACTTTGAATGGCTGTCCTGATAGTGACGGAGATGGAATAAGAGACCAGGATGATACATGTCCTCAGGTAGCAGGTATATCAGCAAACAATGGCTGTCCTGAAATCAAAGAGGAAGTAAAAGAAGCATTAGATTTGGCGGTTAAGAATATTCAGTTCAATAGTGGAAGTGATGTATTAAAGCCTTCTTCATATGAGTCACTAAACAAAGTGGCACAACTAATGAAGGATAATGAATCTTTCAAGCTGTTGTTGTCAGGATATACTGATAATACGGGTAATGTTGATAAGAATCTGGATTTATCTAAACGAAGAGCTGCAGCAGCTAAAACGTACTTGATAGGTCAGGGAATTGATGAAAATAGATTGAGATCTGAAGGTTATGGGATTGCAAACCCAATTGCAGATAATAATACCAGAGCTGGAAGAGCTGCTAATAGAAGGGTAGAATTGGAGATAGTTTTTAATTAGGCCCATTTAAAAAGTAATATTGAGAAGGTACCTTCATAAGGGTGCCTTCTTTTTGTTTATGAATGTTTTTTAACCTTTGCTATCTGAGCTCGAAACATAATTGAGTCCTATATTTTGAGCCATATCATTTTGTGGTTGTCGCAATTTTATATAAAATCTCTTTTTAATATGAAAGTATGTTCATATATTTGAGCTCAAACCTATCGAGATGGAAACCCAACTTGATCATGAGAGAGTTGAGAAGATTGCATTCGTTCTCAAAACGGTAGCACACCCTATGAGGGTGGCAATTATTGATATACTCAATGTCAATGAAAAGCTGTCTGTGAATGATATCACGGCCTACCTTGGTCTTGAGCAGTCACTTACATCACACCATCTCGCTAATATGAAGATGAAAGGAGTACTAGGTAGTAAAAGAGAAGGGAAGAATATTTTCTATTTCCTTAAAATGAAAGAGGCTCCTGAATTAATTAAAGTTCTTGAGAACGTTAATGTGATGGTTTTTTAACAAAACCAAGAATCGCTCAATTTTCTAATATCAGATGTATCCCATTAAGCGATAGGTAGCTATTCCTACAATTTCCTTAATTATTAGTTCCCATCTGGATATTGACTGAGCCTTTGGGATAACGATGTCGTCAAAATTCATAGTAGGTCTATCCGTACGAAAACCAGCTGGGAAAATATCGAAGCTCACTTCTTGTTTCTCTAAACAAAGCTTAGATCTTTTCATATGGTATCCAGATGTGATTAGCAGATACCTTTGGTTCGGAAACTCCTCCTTTAATATTTCAGCCACCTTAACAGCATTTTCATAGGTATTAACAGCATCAGGCTCCACCGTTATTACAGAGTCTGGAACACCAGCCATTTGAAGAAAAGATGATAGTCTATTAGCGGCAATACTTTTCTCCACCTGCTGAAATCCAAGTCCACCACTTACTATTATATGTTTGATTTTTCCTTCCTTATATAATTGCAATGTGTGTGTGATTCTATCCGCTCCGTTATTGAAGTAGACCCTGTCTCTTGGAGTTTTACTTCCTTTAGTAACCCCAGAAAAAACTATTCCTACATCGTAGGTGCCAATTTCATTAATTGGGATTGGATCGTATTCCCACCAGAGCATTACCCTGTTACTAACATATTGGTTGGAAAAGAAAATGAGAAGAAAGAAGCTTGCCCAAAAACACCGTTTTCTCCATTTTTTATTCTTTAACCATACTGATAGTAGGAAAAGCGCAATCATCCATGTGATTGGTCTGACAAAAAATGCTAGTATTTTGGATAGGAAGAAAAACATAAAATCAGAATAACGAAAATACTCTGAAGTTTTCTATATTCCTTATTTATTGATTTTCAGTTAGATATAATTTAATTCTCAGCTAAAAGTAATGTTTTTTCAATTTTGGTGTAATGCCATTTTAAAGTATTCGTCTACCCTACAACATGGAGTTGCAAGAGTTTAAAACTAAAGTTCTACCTCTTAAGGATCGCTTGTTCAGAATTGCCCTGAGCATGCTTAAATCCTTGGAAGAAACTGAAGATGCCCTTCAGGATGTGATGGTGAAGCTTTGGAGTAAACGAGAGCAACTGGAGGGGTATAGAAGTATTGAGGCAATGGCAGTAACAATAACAAAGAATTATTGCATTGATAAACTGAAGTCTAAGAAGCATAAAAACCAATTGGATATTCAGGAAATGGAGCTTGACTCAGGTTTTATTTCTCCTCAAAAAAAACTGGAACTAAATGAAAGTATGGCCACCATGATGGATGCGTTTCAAAGATTACCAGAACAGCAAAGGTTGCTGATAATGTTACGTGAT
The DNA here is from genome assembly GCA_947493005.1 of uncultured Roseivirga sp. Classification (GTDB taxonomy): domain Bacteria; phylum Bacteroidota; class Bacteroidia; order Cytophagales; family Cyclobacteriaceae; genus Roseivirga. The sequence continues at coordinate 465,989 of CANLOY010000002.1, read as the reverse complement.
GTTGAGGGATACAGCTTTGAGGAAATTGCCGGGCAGACTGGGTTGGAAGTGAATAACATCAGAGTTGGTTTATCTAGAGCCAGAAAGGCTGCCAGAAAGACCTATTTAAAAATGAGTAGTTATGAGGGAGTATAAAGATATAGAAGGGTTACTTGAAAAATATTACAACGGGAACACCTCTCTGGAAGAAGAACAGCAACTCCAAACTTTCTTTGAAGGAGAGGGAATTCCCGACCATTTAATGTCCCACAAAGACCAGTTTACTTTGTTCGGAGGATTAAGACAAGTTAAGAGTACAATGACTGATGAGGATCTTTTCTCTAAGATTGAAGTCTCTGAATCAAAAGAAACTCCAGTAATTAAAATGAAGCCATTAAGCCTTACCTGGCTTTATAGAGTTGCCGCGGCTGTTGCACTTGTCATGGTAGGGTATTGGGTAGGTAATCAGGTTGGATCTGGTAGTGATATGGAGAATATCCAAGGGCAGTTGGATGAAATGAAAGCGCTAATGTTTACTCAATTGGAAAGTAGTTCTGCTAGTGGAAGGTTGCAAGCTGTCAACAATTCAATGGGAATGGAAGAGGTAGATGACGAAACTGTCGATGTTTTGATCGCTCTCCTTAAGAATGAAAAAAACATGCATGTAAGAACAAAAACGGTTGAGGCGCTAACCAAATTGAGTGCTAGTAAAAAGGTGAGCAAAGCCTTTAGCGATGCGCTCTTAGACGAAACTGAACCAGCTGTTCAACTAGCGTTGATTGAAGGATTGGTGACTTTGAAACAGCAAGGAACCGTGGAAGTGTTGAAAAAATTAACGGAAGATTCCTCAGTGCTTAAGGAAGTTCAGGATGAGGCGCACCTGGGAATTTTCAAACTAAAAGAATTATAAAAATTAAAATCGATTTTAATCTAATAATAGCCCAAAGGGCAAACTCAAGTATCTGATTTAAAAAACAATGAAAATGAAAAAGCTAAATATAAAACTAACACTGACAGTCGCAGCACTACTGTGTGCTTTGAACCTTAGTGCTCAGGACTATACAGTGGAAATATCGAACCCTTCTCAAACAACCATTATAGTGAAAGAGGTAAACAGAGTAAGTGTTGAAGCCTACGATGGATCGAATATTCAGATTCAGAATAGTGACGGAAACTCCAAGCCTCAAAGAGCAGAAGGACTTAAAGCATTAAGTGCTAGAGGTAAGGATAATACCGGTATTGGTTTAAATGTGCAAAAGGATGGAAATGAAGTAACAATCTTTCAGGCGGCCAGAAGACCTAAAGGGAAATATACCATCAAGGTGCCTAAGTCAGTGAAAGTTCAGATAGAGCATACCGGGAATTGGGAAGGAAACGACATAGAGGTGCATGGAATTACTGGTGAGGTTGAAGTTTCAGGAAGATATAACAATGTGTATTTAAATGATGTTGTTGGTCCAGCATTGGTAAATACAGTGTATGGAAAAGTTGTCGCTAAATTCTCAGAGTTAAGTCAGTCAAGTCCAACTTCATTGGTCTCTGTTTATGGTGATGTTGACGTCACACTACCTGGAAATACTAAGGCTAACATTACGATTAAAACACCTCATGGTGAAGCTTATTCAGATATGAATATCAGTTTCTCTAATGATGAGGAAGGTGAAATGAAACGTATGAGCTCAGTTATTGAAGGGCTATTGAACGGAGGAGGAGTGGAGCTCGAAATAAAGGCTTCATATCAGAGTGTATACCTAAGAAAAAAATAATTGAAAGCCGGCACTTCTAAAAGGGTGCCGTTTTTTGGTCTAAACTCACAAACAATGAAAACAACAATATTAATATTATTCAACCTGCTGTTTGTAGTCTCTGTTTCTTTGGGGCAAGAGGTGAGAAAAGAGACCTTTCAGGTCAAAAATGCATCTAGAATAAACCTTGATTTTAAGTATCCTGAACTTGTAAAACTAGAAACATGGGACAAAAACGAGGTTGAGATAATTGCTGAACTTCAAATTGATGGCGGGGAAAGCAACGATGACTTCAAATTGGAATCACATATCAAGGGTGGAGAACTGACCATATCGTCTTATTTGAAAAATGTGGGAAAGCATAGGGATGTTAATATCTATATTAATGATGATGACAATGACGGTGAAACGGTTACTATATCTAGAAATGGCAAAAAGCTTGTCATTGGAGATAGTAATAATGGTCTTCAGGTATCTATAGTACTGAAAGTAAAGATGCCAAAGCATATTGAGTTAAACATTGATTCTCAGTTTGGAATGGTCGAGGTAATTGATATTCCCAAATCACTATTTGTAAAGGCTAAGTTTGGCGGAGCGGATATCGCAATGTCTGAGAATTCAATAAATTCTCTTCGAGCTTCCACTTCCTGGGGGCAGATCTACAGCAACTTATCAGATAATGTTAAAATAGGAGGCAATGATATGCTGGGTAAAGAAATGATTGCGGAATTATCAAACGGCCGAGGAGGTAAGTCTGTAAAGGTCAATACAGAATTTGGTAATGTGTTCTTGAGAAAGTCAAAGAAATGAAAAAACTACTTGTAATAGCGATATGCTTAATGGGGCCTTTCTTTAAGGCACAGTCTCAGGAAAAGGTTTTTGAAAAGACAGTTAAATACTCCGGACAGAGAATAGCTGTTCAGGCAGATTTGGCAAATCAAATTCAGGTAACTAATTGGGATAAGAAAGAAGTTAAGGTTAAAGTAAGTTACGAGATAAACGGAGGTGATCTCAATGATATTTTAGATATCGATTTTAGAGAACAGAGTAGCAGAACTTTTCTCAAATTGGATGTGGATGAGAAAAAAGTGAGAAGTAAGAATTGGTTGGGTGATTGTGATGAAGAAAATACAATTCAACTAGGAAATCGACACCGATCAGGTATATGCTCCAAAATACTTGTGGAAGTTTTTCTGCCCAACGGAACGGACTTGGATATTGAAGCTATTATTGCGGATGTAGTTGTTGAAGGCAAATTCGAAGAGTTGCATGTAAAGACTGTGACAGGAGACGTAGATATTACCTGGCCCGAAAGTGATGGGGCTGAGATAGAGATCAAAACTGTGAATGGTGCTATTTATACCAATTTCCCTCTTGACCTTGAGAATAAAGGGTTACCTGTGATCAGTACACATAACATAGAGACAGTGTACAAAGACAAAAACAAGTACCTGAGCCTTAAAACAGTAACCAGCAATATCTATTTAAGGAAGGGCTAATTTGGTTTTATAAAAGTTAAATTCTCTTAACTACTGTTAAATCTGCCATTTGATTGCAACTTTTTTCCTGTTGGTCGCATCTATATTATGAAAGCGAGCAATACTTCAGTAACCATTTGAAAAAGCTGAAGTCTAACAGAGTAAGAACTTTAACGCATGTTTACACAACCAACCCTTTACTTAGGAACCATGAATGGCCAAAATAAGATTACCATTAGCGGGGTGGTGTTCTATATTGAGGAAGAATGCTGCAAGCTTTTAACAGATCACTTGAATATAATATACAGCTCTAGTTCGGCAATTAATAGAAAACTTACAGTGGATGAACAAATGGCCGAAATGCTGTTGGATGAGTTAAGGGAAGAAGGTAAGCAAGTGATAACAAATAAAGAAGTAGTTCATTTTATTGAAAGAACAAGAAATTTAAGGAAACCTGATTAGTTTTTGGTTTGAGGTATAATTAAACAGGTGTTTTCTATCCCGATCCTGGCGACCCATCGTCAGGATCTTTTTTTGTCTTAGAGATTACATAGTAAAGGGATAAGGATGGTAGTTGAAAAATGAATAAATCCGTTGTTCAGAAACCGTTCTGATAATTAATTCAAATTTCTATCTTTCCATTTGCTATGGGAAATAGACGTAATTTCATTCGAAAAAGTACTCTTGCTACTTTTTCTGCGCTTATAGGTACTGATATCGTTTTTGGAGATAAACTTAATGCCAATTACTCCCCTTTGTTTATGGAAGAGAATGATCCTCAGACTCTCTTTGGGAAACATGAGGAAATGACTACTCTAAATGACCGTCCTTGGAATATTGAAGCCAAGGCACATTTACTGGATGACCTGGTAACACCTGAAGACAGAATGTTTATCCGTAACAATGGAATCATTCCCAAAGGCATAAAAGTAGATGACTGGACCTTGACTATTGAAGGTGAATCTGCTAAAACAACTAAGTCCTATACACTTAATGATCTGAAGACCAAGTTCAAATCATATACTTATCAACTTACATTGGAGTGTGGAGGTAATGGACGAAGTGAATTCAATCCTCCTGCAAAAGGAAACCAATGGACTATTGGAGCTGTCTCATGTGCCAACTGGACTGGTGTTAGGTTAAGAGACCTTTTGGAAGATGTGGGGGTTAAGGATGATGCTGTTTACGTTGGATATTATGGCAGAGACAAGCACTTAAGCGGAGACTCAAACAAGGTAGTGATATCAAGAGGTGTTCCGATTGCAAAAGCTATGCAGGACGAGACTCTGGTGGCTTTTCAAATGAATGGAAAAGATATTCCATTGGCTCACGGTTACCCTTTGAGACTTGTAGCAGGAGGTTTTCCGGCATCCGCCTCTGGTAAGTGGATTGATAGATTGACCATCAGAAACATAGTGCACGATGGTCCAAAGATGACGGGTACTGCTTATCGCGTGCCTTGCGAAGCAGTAGCTCCAGGCACAGAAGTACCAGAAGATAAAATGTGCATTATTGAATCAATGCCTGTCAAATCTTTAGTTACCTACCCCAAATCCGGTGCATTGGTTAAAGTAGGTGATGAAGTTGAGGTAAGAGGACATGCCTGGGCAGGAGAGTTAAGAGTAGGTGAAATGCATGTTTCCATTGACTTTGGGTCTACTTGGCAAAAAGTGAAACTAGATAATCCTAAGAATAGGTTGGCCTGGCAACAATGGTCTGGAAAGGTTAAACTTCCTAAAAAAGGTTATTATGAAATTTGGGCCAAGGCAACTGACAGTCAGGGAAAGTCTCAGCCTATGGTAGTGCCTGGTTGGAACCCCAAAGGATATCTAAATAATGCTTGTCACAGAATAGCGGTTAAAGCAGTATGAACTCAGAAGAATTTAAGCAACGTTTTAGAAGTTTAAAACTGACCTTAGCTGGTTTGGTAATTGTATTGTTGGTTGTGATCTATTATGGCGGGGTATTGATTTATTCTCCTGAAAGCATGTTGGGTAATAAGGAGCAGATTACGTCTGTTGAAGCTAATGGTCAGGACGAAACAGGCTTTTTAGATGGTGAGCATAAAATGCTGGTAGTAGCCAATTGTACCGCATGCCACTCCTCTAAATTGGTTACCCAAAACAGAGCATCAAGAGAGGGATGGAGAAATATGATCCGTTGGATGCAGAAAACTCAAAACCTTTGGGACTTAGGTGAAAACGAAGAAAAAATCTTAGATTACCTATCTACGCATTATGCACCAGAAGATCAGGGGAGAAGAGCTAACCTGAAAGATATTGAGTGGTATGAGTTAGACTAAATGTTTATTAAGAATGTTGTTGAGTAGAGGAGGTGTTAATGAAGAATTAACAATGAATAGTTGATAGTAAGTTCTGAAAATTTGATTTTTCACCCAATCACCCAATCACCCAATCACCCAATCACCCAATCACCCAATCACCCAATCACCCAATCACCCAATCACCTAATTCATTCCCTTCTTCACTTCTTGAGCTAATTGATAGACCGCCATGGCATACAACGGACTGTGATTATATCGTGTAATTACATAAAAGTTGTAAAGGCCAAACCAGTGTTCTGTATTGCCTTCCTTATCAAGGATGATCATGGTTGCAGGTAGGTTAGCATCCAATTTTTCGGCAGGTTTAAAACCTATCTTAGTATAATCCGATACTTTGTTTTGGGGGCGTGTTGATTGTTTTCTAAGCCCTGTGATTTTTCGAGTCATTTCAGCTCTGGAGGTAACAGGCTGTCCTCTTTTCCAACGGTGAACTTTTAGGTAATTAGCAACACTGGCAATAGCATCTTCCGGACTATTCATTAAATCTCTTGTGCCATTTTCTTCAAAGCTTTTAGCATAGGCGATATAACTGCTAGGCATAAATTGTGAGTAACCCATAGCACCAGCATAAGAACCTTCAATAGTATTGACATCTAAGTCTTCTAGCTCCGTTAAGACTAGGAATTTCTCTAACTCTGATTTAAAAAACTTGCTACGTTTTGGGTACCCAAAGCCTAAGGTATACAAGGCGTCAAGCACTTTATATGAGCCTTTGATTTTACCGAAATAAGTTTCTACTCCAATAATGCCTAATATGATTTCAGCGGGTACTCCAGTATCTGCACTAACTTTTTCCAGTGTCGCTTTATGCTCTTTATAGAATTCTACACCAGCATCAATACGTTCCTTTTTAATGAAGATATTCCTATACCTTTCCCAGGTCATTGTGCCTTCGGCAGGCCTTGATATTTTTTCAATAATCGAAGGTTGAAATTCTGCAGTCTTTAAAATAGCCAATACTTCATCTTTTGATCTTTTGTGTTTTTCAGCAAATGATGTAGCAAAAGCCTCGATTTTAACCGGATCTATCTGACCAAAAGCCGAGATAGAACTTAATAAAACTAAAAGGCTGAAAATGGGAATGCGCATAAAACTTGTATACATGAGTTCAAATATAGAATACGAATGATAGGGTAAAAAGAGTTCTGTGAAATACGGTCTTTTTATTAATCATTACTAAATCCTAATAGTTTCCCTTTAAGGTTTGAGGATGATTTTTTTATGAAGACCGAGTGTTAGAATGTCTTTAAATCTTGTTTTGTTTTCTATCTTTCAAACATGTTTAGTGCCAAAGATATTGAGCGGTTCAGAATAGAAACTGATGGCGTTCAGAAAGTGATTCATTTTAATAATGCTGGAAGTGCCCTTCCCCCAAATACAGTTCGAGATGCTATGGTAAATTATATAGTGGAAGAAGCTACTTATGGGGGGTACGAAGTGAATTCAAAGTATACCGATAAGATTGAATCCACCTATGAACTATTGGCTAAACTGATCAATGCACATAAAGAAGAAATTGCCATTCTGGAAAATGCAACAGCAGCCTGGAATGCTGCTTTTCAGGCAATTGATTGGGAAGGCGGTGATGAAATTATCACTAATCAACCAGACTATGCAAGTAATTACCTGTCTTACCTGCATCATCAAAAAGACTTGGTAATTAGGGTAATCCCAAACCTTGAAAATGGTGATCCCAATTTGGAAGCTTTTACCCAAATGTTTACGTCTAAAACTAAACTGGTTTCAATTACTCATATGCCAACCAATGGAGGCTTGGTAACTCCTGTTAAGGAAATTGGAAAAATCTGTAGACAAAAGAACGTACTGTACCTTTTGGATGCTTGTCAGTCAGCAGGGCAATACCCTTTAGATGTCAATGAAATTGGTTGTGGTATGCTATCGGCAACAGGACGAAAGTATTTAAGAGGCCCCAGAGGTATTGGCTTTTTATATGTAAGAAAAGAGGTGCTACCTAAGCTAAATCCTTACTGTATCGATTTGCATTCAGCAAACTGGACAGGAGAGAATACCTATGAGGTAAGAGATGATGCGCGAAAGTTCGAAAACTGGGAAGGAAATCGTGCGGCAACTATGGGGTTGAACGCTGCTGTTTCTTATATACTAGAAATTGGTACCGAAAATATATGGAAACGCATCTGTGAGTTATCTGGCAAATTGAGGAAGGGACTCAGGTCAATTGAAGGAGTTAAAGTTCATGATATAGGATCGGTTCAAAGTGGTATAATTTCATTTACGGTAGACGGAAAATCGGCAGAAGATGTGAAACAGTATCTTTTTGGCAGAGGCATTAACGTGTCGTGGAATGGGGTGCCAAACACTTATCTGGATATGACAGCCAGAGGGTTGGTAGAAATTGTAAGGACCTCAGTTCATTACTATAATACAGAAGAAGAAATAGATATTCTTTTAAGTGCTTTAGAAGACTTTGAATGATTTAATATTGAATACACAATAACAGTTGGTAATTCAACACTTTTTAAACTATGAAGAACAGATTGACTCTATTTTGGGCATGCTTACTGCTTTCATTTTCAAGTTGCGCGCAAAATCAAAAGACTGAAAACGTATTTTTAATAACACTCGATGGGCTTCGCTGGCAAGAGCTTTTTGGAGGTGCAGACTCTACTTTGATAGGCGATAAAAAGTATGTAGGTAATACAAAAGAGTTGAGAGAGCTTTTTTGGAAAGAAAGCGCGAAAGAAAGGAGAGAAACCTTAATGCCATTTTTCTGGTCGATTATTAATAAGCAAGGGCAACTTTATGGAAATCGGTGGAAGAATAGCAAGGTGAACTGTACAAATAATATGTGGTTTTCTTACCCTGGTTATAGTGAAATCCTGTCAGGGTTTGCGGATGATGAACATATCAAATCAAATGGAAAGATTCCAAACCCCAATGTTACTGTATTGGAGTATATCAATCAGCAAGAAGAATTTAAAGGACAAGTAGCAGCTTTTGGTTCCTGGGATGTTTTTCCTTTTATCATCAACGAAGAAAGAAGCGGTGTTCCTGTTAATGCGGGTTTTGAAAAATCAAAAGATAAACCTCTTTCGGAGAAAGAAGTCTTTCTGAATAAGCTCCAGGATGAAATTCCAAGCCCGTGGGGAAGTGTTAGATTAGACGCATTTACACACCATTTTATGATGGAATATGTTAAAAAGCACGGGCCAAGACTCATCTATATTGCTTATGGTGAAACCGATGATTTTGCCCATGAAGGAAAGTATGATCATTATCTGAAGTCAGCCCATCAAACAGATCAGTTTATCAAACAGATTTGGGATTACATTCAATCTACTCCACAGTACAGAGATAAAACCACATTACTCATTACTACCGATCATGGCAGAGGTACCATTCCAAAAGAAACCTGGAAAGGGCATGGTAGTAGTATTAAAGGAGCAGATCAAATTTGGATTGCCGCATTGGGGCCAGATACAAAATTCCTGGGAGAAAGTACAAAAGGTCAATTTTATCAAAATCAGATTGCTTCAACAGTTGCTGAGCTTCTAGGAATTAAATACAAACAACCCAAGGCCGGAAAAGCTTTGAAGAGTGTATTTAAATAAGTACAGGTGTTTTGCAAGAATTATTTAGGCCGAAGAATGTTGTTATCATCATTCCCGCATAGACGGGAATCATCTTAGTTGAATTGTGAAATATCTACACCAACTTCGCTAATAACTCCTTTACCACTTTTGCAGCCACCATGGCAGTAACTCCATTTAAATCTCTGTCAGGATTATACTCTACCACATCACAGCCTACAATGTTAGCATCTAGCTTTTGAATCATTGAAAGCACCTCTCTTGTAGTAAAGCCACCAGGTTCGTGATGAGAAACACCAGGCGCAAAAGCCGGATCAAGCACATCCATATCGAAAGTGATATAAAGAGAACCATCAAATTTTAAGTTAAGATTAGGAGACCAGTTTTTCATTTCTATAACATCTACTCCAAAACGATCAGCCTGTTCTTTCTGATGTTGAGTCATAGTACGGATACCAATTTGCGTAAGCTTTTTAGCCAGGCCTTCTTCCATTATTCTGGCAAAAGGACATGCATGAGAGTGCTTATTACCGTCTAATTCATCATAAAGATCTCCATGCGCATCGAAATGCACAATGTGGAGATCTGGATGTTTTTCAGCCATGGTTTTCATAATAGGATAAGTAATTGAATGGTCACCTCCCAGAGAGAATGGAGTTGCATTTTTTGCCAGTATGTCGCGAATGGGATTAGCAATTTCGAAATAGCTTTCAGGTTTGGAGCTACCACACCACTTCACCTTTGGGTGTTCATTCAAGCCAATGAGGTTCTCGGTATAGAAGTTTGAAGAATCAGACTCAATGGATTGAATAATTAATTCAGGAGCCTTAGCTGGGCCTTGCATAAAGGACGAATTTTCGTCAAACGAAACACCATGGATTGCAATGTCATTCGAATTAAGCTCCGATACTTTGCTTTTAAGAATAGCCATACACAAAAAAAGCACGATAATTTCAATTATCATGCTTTTCAAACTACTAAAACTAAAAGACTAAACTAAGTCCAATCATTAGGTACGATTGGTAATAAGGGACCTCCCTGACTAAATGGATATACTAAGCTTGTAGGCTTTGAATTATTGTTGAAAGCATTGTGATTTGATTTAGCATGATCATACCATAGCTTTACCATTTTGTTGATGTCATCAGGACAAGTGGTTTGTAAAAGATTTGAAAACACCTCTTTCCTGAAGTCTTTGGCAGAAGAGTGTTGTACGGCCACATTCAACTCGCCATCATATTCGAAACTTCTTTCATTAACATTGGCAGAGCCAATAGTATAGAACTCATCGTCTACAATCATGATTTTAGAGTGAATGTTTACGGTTTTGAATACTCGTTTTCCTTTCAGAACTTCACTTCCCTGAAGGTAAAACATCACAAATTCTGGGAGTGCTTTTTTTACTGTTTCGTAGGCCTTGTTAGTCCAGTAGGAGCTAGGAGTGCCAATTTTCCATGATTCTCCAGGCTCTATCTCCGCCAGATAATCGGGTTGAGTGACAACAATAAGAATTAGCTTTTTGTTCTTCTTAATAGCCTTTGCCAAAGCGGTTGCCAATACCTGAGATCTGAAATACTGATCTTCGATATAGATGTATTTCTCAGCAAGACTGATAGCCTTTAGATACGAATCCTGAATACTTCTGTCTCCTTTTGGAGTTGGTTTGTACTTAGGAATTGTACGGGTTATTTGGGCCTTTACATCCGAAAATGGCTGGTTTAAGGCTGGTGCTGATAGCTTTTTTACTTTATCATGGAAGTAGTACTTCTGACTAATACAGTAATTCCACCGTTCCACAAAGTTCGCTTTTACAGCAGTAACAGCTGGGCCTTTTATCATAGCCATGTAGTCCCTTCTGGGTAAATGTATGGCATCGTGATCTTTGTGCAGATTGATCTTCTTTCTTTCAGAAGCGGTCAATCTGTGTTTAGCACGCCTCATATCAAATACCTTATGGTCAGATGTATCCCAGTCATTTTCCTTGGCGTTCATACCAGAAACAAAAGCAATGGTATCATCGATTACGATGGTTTTCTGATGCCATGAACCAATAGTATGAGTGGGGTGTGGCTGATAAAGTACCTCTAAATCACCAATCATTCCTGACAAGCGAATAAGCATGTCCGAGAAATTCCAACCGGCATTGAAAGGTAGCTCCCACAATAGTATCCTGATCTTAACACCAGCTTTCTTCTTTTTCTGAAGCAGTTGGTACATAGTATACTTATTACGTTTGCTGGGGCCGAGTAAAGCTTCGTTTTGATTTCTGACCAATTGGTGGTCACTTTCAAAGCCCCAGAAGCATAAGTCAATGGATTTCTTGGCGGCATCCATTTGTAAGTATGCCTGCCGCCAAGCTTTTTCACCATTCATCAGTGGTAATACAAAGTTGTTACTGATGGCTGATCCACTATTCACGAAATAATTCTTACTAGACATAATAGAATCTGTGATTTCGCGAATGATTAACTATCCTCTTCAGTGAAATCTGGTAGTTCACTGTCTTCCTGTAGGTATACCAAATTGGTCGGCACCTTTACGTCCCATTCATCACTAAGGCAAGGGTATCCCGATTCCAGCGAGCAACCTGGCAAATCACCACCAAGGTCACTATCAGTTTCAGACTTTATTTCATCAATGATTGAAATAAATAAAGGATCATCAAGTACAGGCGGTTCACCACCATTCCAGATTTCATTGGTATACATATAGTGAAGTACAGTTTCAGTATATGAAGGGTGCACTGGAATTACCAGACGGGCAGCTCCTGCTCTTAAGAAATTGCTGAAATCCGTGTCGGTATCTTCCTTATTATAAGTTTCATCCCAATCTGATTTTCTTCCCCAGTAATATGGATAGAAACGATAGGTGATGTTTGCCCATTCGAATGCTTGTTCAAAGAACTGAATGATTTTTCCTTCAACCTGTGCTTCTTCAATATCAAACTCAGGGTAGCCATACTGACCATTGTCTTTCATGGCGTTGAAAAACTCATTGTATCGCCAGGTGCCACTTACTTCTGTTTTGGCAAAGTTGTTAGTAAGCATTCGCAATGCACCTTTTTTCAGTTCCTCTTGCTCAATGGTTCTATTGAAGTCAGGATTTCTTCCCTCAATTTTTACACCTTCCTGAATTTCAGCTGCTGCTACTTCTTCATTATAAGTAGCCATAGCATTTTCATAGGCATTCATTATGGCTTGGAAGGTCTTGATTTGCCAGGCGCTGATTCCTTCAGGTTTGAGTTCACATTTCACTGCAATACTAGCATTATAGTCAGCACCCCAGCCGTTTACAGACATTGGGATGATGCCTTCTAAACCATATACTGAAGCATTTGAAAAATCAGTTCCTCCAATAAATAAATACATGTATTTGTTTTTGTAACCGCCCAGGGATGAATAGCCGTAAAAGTCAATGGCCTGATAGCCATCAGGTACTTTAAGCTTATCCGATTCTTTGGCAAAGTGTACATTCTTTTTGCCTCCGGCCCCAGGAGCATCAGCTACTGATGATGAAACCCTTACAATTTCATCTGGGTAAGCTTCCGAATCCTGTACATTGTATGCCGCAATAAAATCAGTGTAGTTAGATTTGGTCAGGTCTGTTGGCTCAAGTGGACGTCCCCAAATTGTAGGAACCTCTGGCTTTACAGCATTTATGCCTTCCAGTTCCTTATTCTCCTGAGTATGTATGTAGAAGGCTGCGGGTTCAGGTAAGATAAACTCCATCATCAACCTTTTACCATAATTGATTACTCTTGCCTTATAATGCTTGTCTACCCATCTGTAAATACCAATGACATGATCTTGGTTGGCAGTATTGTCAAAGCCATGTTCGTTTTTTTCTTCAAATCTCTCCAAAGATCTACGAGTTCTTTCTTCTCTGCTCTTTTGAGTAATTCTAGACAATGATCTGTCAACTACCTCTTTTGCATAATTGGTAGCATTTCTTGTTGATTCAGAACTAGACTGACTCAGGCCGAAATTGGCATTAGCAGTGGCCGTTACCACGCCATAAGATGCAGATACTGAAACACCAGCTTCTACACTCATTTCAGACTCTATTGTTTTTTGAGTTTCTTTTTGCAATTCAAATCTTTCAGTCGTTTGCAAGTCTCTTTCTGACTCTTCGATTTCTTCGGTTTCGGTAATTGTGATTTCCTCCGTCTCTCTCATTCGAAGGTGAGTTCTGTTTTTCTTTTCAGTCCCCATGATGTTTTCTATGTGGGCTACTTCTCCAGCTGTGTATTTCTGAAGTTCTTGTTTAACCACTAATAAATCACCAATACCTAATGGCTTAATACCTCTGGCACTTGCAGACCCTGATTTAGGCTTTGGCTTTGGTTTAGGTTTTGCTTTGGTTGGACTCACATTTGTCCAGGTTGGGAGGTTGGCAGCTATCCATTGTAGACCTGTTGTGTTGACTATATATGACTGTTGGGTTTTAGTGGTTTCGTTGAAAAAGCCTTTTACCTTATCGGCCATTTTGATGTTCAGCCTGGATATAATTTGGGCCGATTCCAATTCCTCAAATTCCTTTTTATGGTTTCTCAATATACTTTGAGTGTTTTTTTTGAGCTTCTTTTGCCCAAAATCATCGAAGATCCATGGCTTGGTAGAAGGAATGATCATGGAAGTAGTCTCTACTTCTTCATCTCCTGTTTTGTCTTTAATCAGGTAGTTTGTATCGGTAACAGCACTTTTGCCAATATTCCTAAGTATAGGGTTCTTAAGGTCAAAAAGCTTAAACTCCTTGAATGCTCCTATGCTTGCATCACTGATTTCGGTATCCGTGAGGGCTACTTTTCTTTGGAGTACAGATCGATAACCCACATCAGTATTTTTAATATCTGATGCTGCTTTGTCCATTTGTTTTAACTCTTCGTAGAGACTGTTGAACTTTGCAAGTGTCTCTTCTCTGTCTTTTTCTTCAGGCGAAGCGGCATTATCGTCTTTAGGTTGTTTTGGAATTATTTCCTTAGGAATTACAGGTTTGAATTTTGAGTCATCTATCAGCGGAGGCATCTCATCATCTGATTTTTGAATGGCTCTCAAGTATTCAATCGCCTTTATTCCATTGTGAATATTGCCCCGTCCTTCCGGGTCTATGTGTGGAGAAATGGATTGGGCGTAAAGGCTGTCCCATAATTGATTCCATTTGTTTTCTATGTCTCTACTTTTTAGAAATGAATCCAGATTTTTCCCAGTTTCTTTCTTTACCACCTCTCTTGCTTCTTCTGGGGTACTAGTCTCAAACAGCTTTTTAGCGAGTTGAACTTCATCACTAATGTCAGGATTATATACTTCGGAGCGAATATACTCTTCGGCCATCTTTCTCGCTTTCATTCCCAGATTGTCATCTTTAAGTTGATCGAGTGCTTTATGGAAAGGGGATTTTCTTCCCTTGTCATACCTCACAAAGCCTACTTTGGAATTTTTGGAGGAAGGTTTTCTTGGAGGTCTCAGCGACACAAATTTGAAAATATTGTCTGTTGCCATTGTAATTGGATTTTGTTAACTAATAGGTTAAGCGTATTCTACTGTTGTTTACAGTTTGAATAGCACACTTAATGGGAAGAGGGAAGAAAGGTAACCCACAAGAAAAATATTTTTTTTGCCCCTTGTTGCTATCTATTGATTTCGGTAAGGGTGTTGAGTGATAGGAGCTGTTACGAATCCTTTTCTACTACATACCAATTTGTTATTTTGAGAAATAGTAATAAAAAATCTATGTCATTAGGTTACTTTTTAAGAAATGGCTCATTAAGGCTTGAATTAAATGGATAATACACGACTGATTGCCCTGATTAAAGAAGGTAATGATGATGTGATTCAAAACATATATGCCGATTACAGAGATGAGTTTATCATTTGGGCTAACAAACATCATCAGTGCGAATATGAAGAAGGAAGAGAGGTTTTTCAACAGTGTATGGTACAGTTGTATGAAAATGTGGTTAGTGAGAAGCTTACTGTATTGAGTAGTGGTTTGAAAACCTATCTTTTTGGAATAGGGAAAAATAAAATAAGAGAGGTAAGGGAGGTTGAAAGAAAGAAAAGAATTGAAGTAAAAGGAGGGGAGGTGACAACAGAAGAAAAGTTACTGCACGAATCGATATTAGATAAGGTTGAGGTGGCTTTGAGTCAGTTGGGAGATCCCTGTAAAAAGCTATTGGAGCTTTTTTATTATCGGAAAATGAGCCTCGTGCAAATTACCGATAGATTAGACTACAAGAATACTGACACTACCAAGAACTTAAAATACAAGTGCTTAGGTAGATTAAGGAAAATTTATACGGGAAGGAACTAGTATGAATGACCAGGAAAGAGACTTAGAATTATTGGATGGCTTTTTATCAGATCTATTGTCTGATGCAGAAATGGATAAGGTTAGGACTAGACTTGAGGTAGAACCAGCCTTGAGGGTGATAAAGGATGAATTGTTGCAGTTAAAATCTGGCATCGAGGCCGCAGGCAAAAAGAATCTAATGGAGAAAATGAATCGATGGGATTCTAATGTAAACCCATTGATTAGTGAGAAAGGGACAGAGCTTGGCAATGTAATCCCGTGGAGAGCTTATATAGGTTGGGCTGCTTTATTGGTAGTTGGATTCTTCTCAATCTTTTCTTGGTACACAAGTGATGGCCAGAAAGCAAAGAGGTTGTATGGAAGCTATTTTAAAGTATATGATAATATCATGGTTCCTACCCAAAGAGATATGAGTGATGAAGGTTTGAAGCAAAGGGCCTTTTATCATTATGATTTAAGAGAATATCAAGAGGCAAGGCCTTTGTTCGAACAATTGTTAACAGTGGATAATGGTGAATACATTAGGTTCTATTATGGAATAGTCTTGATGGCCTTGGAAGATAGAGAGAAGGCAGAAAGTGTGCTTAGTAGCGTTGATTCTGACTTTACACTGCAAGCCAATTGGTATAGAGCTTTGAATGCAATAAGACAAAAGGATTTTTTAAAGGCCAAGGAACTGTTGAGAAAGTTAGAAGAGGGAGAAAGCTCCTATAGTAATAATGCTAAAGAAATATTGAAGAAACTAGACTAATATTTTTCAACCAAAACCAAAATAATTATGGCAGATGACCAAATCGATGATCCAGTCGACACAACAGTTGATGATGACGCAAACAGGAAGATAAGAGATCATATACCACCACCTCCTCCTCCTTCACAACTTTTCATGAACCTTTCTATTGGTGTAGCAGGGATTGTGATAACAATACACATTATCCGAATATGGATTTATGGAGCATGCTAACTAAATAATCTCTATTGAGGCTTTCTTTAAGAAAGCCTCTTTTTGTATAGAGCTATTAATACTATAGTAAAGAAAAAGAGGGTAATCAAGATTAATATTGGGTTCATGCTCTTCAAAAGGTTTCTCTTCGAAGAAATTACTAGTTCAGAATTTCCGAAATGTACCAAAGCAGCCCAATTTGAAGGATGTGCAGTTAGCTCATTTGATGTACTCAATAATTGCAGTTTGGCTTCTCTCAGTGATTCACTTATTGACTTTTCTGCATATAGGTGTTTATAGAAATCCGATACGAGTTGTGCTGACTTTAAATCATTTATTTTCCAAAGACTTGTGACAATGTTGGGGTTGTTATTGTAGGCAAATCCACGTGCCAGGCTAATAGTACCTTCACCTTTTGACCATTGCCCCAGATTGGTTTCGCAGGCAGATAAAACCACAAGTTTAGCTGAGAGATTAAGTGTGAATAATTCATATAAGTGAAGTACGCTGTCTCTCAGTAGGTCTAAATCACTGCTGAAGAATAATTTAGAATTGAGTGAGTTTTGTCTATTGGCAGACCCATGAAGGGCAAGATGAAGAATATCGAAGTCTTGTTGATCTGTTGCAGACTTGAATGCAGCTTTTGTAGCGCTTTTTCCATTGAATACCTTAGGGTTCGAAGTGATTTTTTGAATAGCCTCTAGCTCTTTTACAGAACCCTGAAGTTTGGCATAGGTTTCACCAATAGGATTTCCAAATGCTAGTGTTTTAGGTTCTTCTATTACTTGAGTCAATTTGCTTTGATGGAGCAAGTTGGCAGAAAGCCCATAGTCAATTTGATACGTGGTGATTAGATATTTAAGATTCTTAAAATCTATTCGGTTTGGTTCTGCTACTGGCTCCATGATTAGCGCTTCAAAAGGTAGTTCATGCAGTACTCCATTTGCCAGCATCACAAGTTTTTTATTGTTGGTGTTTTCTAGAATCGGTGCTAATAGAGTCCTATAAAGCCTGTAAGCGGACTGGTGGTAATTGGTAAAAGCATCTCGAACTCCGTTTTGAGATAAAGTTTGTCCACTGATTTCGCTGAGAAAATTGCTTAGATCTGTCTTAAGGGGTTTATCAAATTTTATGCGCCCGAATTCTTTTGTTTGTTTGTCTACTGCTAGCCAATAGATATGTTGTTCACCTTGGAAAAAGGAAATTAGTAATTCATCCTTTATAGACTTCTGATAATTCTCAAGGGAAATAGCGGAACTCAAGTATTTCCTATTATAGTATGTCGATGATGACCCTTGAAGACTATCGAGTAGCCTGCTATACTGTTGCTCGTTTTGCAGCGATTTGTTTCTTAAACTTGTTAGCTCTTGTTCAGTACAATCATTATCGAGTTCGCAGCTTACTATTTGCGATTTTAAACGAGTTGCATCCTCTTTTAACTCTTTTTCTCTCAGTTTAATATCGTTTGACCAACCAATATCTTCATAAAAGGAAGCTTGATCCATTAGTTCTTGAAGTGTCAGGTTTCTATTAGTTTCCATGTAATGCCAGGCCGCTTCAAGGCAGTCATCACAGTTATCATTTTCGTTCAATTGATAGGTTGTTTCAAGAGCACTTTCATAAAGCTGGTAGGCATTTTTTTGAAAAAATAACTTCGATTCCTGCGTTGAAAGAAGATTTCTTCTGGAAGAAGCAACAGAATCGATTCTTTGATAAATAAGGTGGGCTTTTTGTAAAGGAATTATATTGGAATCAGACTTATATTGGTTGAGGTAAGTTTGAGCTGACCTTTTTAATGTTTGAAAAATTATCGGTACTGCTTGTAGTTCTTCGAGAGGAGTATCAAGAATGCTGTTTCTGTCAATCTTGAGGCTTATTGCTACAGATTTTTGAAAATAGTACTGAGCTGAATCAAACCGATGTTCTTTGGCAAGCGCATTGGCAATTGATTCGAAAATGAGCGTTTTAGTTTTGCGGTTAGTACTGCCTGAAAGAGATCGAAAAAGGTATTCTTTTGCTTTTTGAGTGTCTCCTTTTTTATTAAATAAGGTTCCAATTAGCATTAAGGTATAAGCATGATCTTGGCGAAGTTTTTTAGCTACTGAGATGTTTAGTGATTTATTAAATGAATCTAATGCTTCACTGAAGTTTCCCATACCCGATTGAGCCAAGGCAAGATTGTCGAAATCCTTCACTAACACTGTTGATTGCTTTCCTCTTAGAGTACTCGTTGTTTGTATTTTTCTCAGGTAGTAGGCAATTGCTTCCTTGTTTTGTTTGCTGGCTGAATAGGTGTTTGCTATAACTGAATAGCTCAGTTCCAGAAACTGATTGTTCTGATCGTTCTGAGCAATTTGGAGGGCTCTGAAACCATAGTTAAGCGCAAGTTCATAATCTTCAATCAACCGATATGTAGTAGCTAGATTATAGGCATTATAGAATTTACTCTGGATTCCGATAGAAGTGTCATTTGCTAATATGGCCTTTAGCTCTAACTGATAATACTTTAAAGCCAGACGCTCATTAGTTTGAAAATACCTATATAAATAACCTAGCATGGCATATGGCCTTATTAGTTTGCTATGGTTGGGTTGAAGGTATTTGGAGTATGTTTTTACCGATTCTTGAATTTGATCAATTGCTGAAGAGATTTCATTTAAGCTAAAAAGAGCATAGCCTTTTCCATAATAAGCTGGAGCACTAAGGCTGTCGTTTGTATCTAAAGTCAGGAGCTTGTCGAAATAAGGAATTGCGGATTGATAGTTACCTGTATTATTCAGAGAGTCGGCTTTTTTTAACAAACCAACTTGATGATCCATGGAATAGTGTTCTTGCGCTAACGTTAAATTAGCACTGTATATAACAGTTGAACTTAATAGTAAGAACCTAAAAATGTGTATGTTCATTCATGCGTATTAACCACATGAATTTATACAATTAATCGAGAGTACTTTTACATTTTAGACCAGTTATCCCGAAGTGTAACTGTTCTGTTAAATATCAGATTGTTTTCATCGCTATCAGGGTCAACAATGAAATACCCTTGTCTTTCAAACTGAAAGCTATCACCAACTTTTGCAGAGGCAAGAGATGGTTCAAGTAGAACTTTGTTATTAATCGTTAAGGAATCGGGGTTCAAGTGGTTGGTAAAGTCATCGTCAATAGTGTTCAGGTTCTCTGTTTTGAATAACCTGTCGTACATTCTTACTTCGGCTTTTACCGCATGTTCTGCAGAAACCCAGCCCAAAGTGCCTTTAACCTTTTTACCACTTGTGTCATGACCACTTTTAGTTTGAGGATCGTACTCGCAGTGTAGCTCGGTAATATTGCCAGCTTCATCTTTTTTAAATCCGGTACATTTAATAATGTAGCCATACTTTAGACGGACTTCACGGTCTGGTCCAAGCCTGTACCATTTTTTCGGAGAAGGAGGATCTTCTTTAAAATCTCCTCGTTCTATGTAGATTTCTCTTGTTAGTGGCATTTCCCTCTTTCCGGCAGACTCATCTTCTGGATTATTAACAGCTGGCATCATTTCGGTTTTGCTCTCTGGCCAATTAGTAATCACTACCTTTAGTGGGTCAAGAATACCAAAGACCCTGTTGGCCTTTTTATTAAGGTCTTCTCTGATGCTGTGTTCTAAAAGTGCAATATCAGTGACACCATCTCTTCTGGCTACCCCAACTTTATGTGCAAAACTTTTGATCGATTCTGGTGTATAGCCTCTTCTGCGAAAACCAGAGATGGTTGGCATCCGCGGATCATCCCATCCTGATACATGATTCTCTTCAACCAGTTGCAATAATTTTCTTTTACTAACGATGGTGTATCCCAGGTTGAGGCGAGCAAATTCCGTTTGTTCTGAGGGGAAAATTTCTAATTCGTTTATTAACCAATCATACAGAGGCTTGTGATCTCTGAATTCCAAAGTACACAAACTGTAAGTTACATTCTCTAAAGAATCAGACTGTCCATGGGCAAAATCATAATTAGGGTAAATGCACCATTTATCGCCAGTTCTATGGTGAGCTACCTTCTTGATTCTGTATATGATAGGGTCTCTCATCTGCATGTTAGGAGAGCTCATATCCACTTTTGCTCTCAACACACGACTACCTTCAGAAGCAGTTCCATCTCTCATCTCTTCAAAGAGTGATAGGTTTTCTTCAACAGACCTGTTTCTAAACGGGCTTTCAATACCTGGTATTGATGGGTTGGTTTTGCCAGCACTAATTTCTTCAGCCGACTGATCATCAATATAGGCTTTCCCTTTTTTGATCAACTTGATGGCATACTCATAAAGGGTGTCAAAATAATCGGAGGTAAACAATGGTTTATCACCATAGTCATAGCCCAACCATTTTATATCTTCAATGATGGCATTTACGTATTCTGTACTTTCCTTTTCAGGGTTGGTATCATCAAAACGTAGATTGCACTTACCGTTGTATTTTTCTGCTAAGCCAAAATTCAGTACGATAGATTTAGCATGGCCAATATGAAGGTACCCATTTGGCTCAGGAGGAAAGCGGGTCTGAACAAAGGAGTTTTTACCTGATTTTAAATCATCCTCTATCATTTGCTCAATAAAATTGAGCGACTCTTTGTTCTCGTTTTCACTCATAATTATGCCGTTCAGAATCGAATTGCAATTTTAGTGAAAAGCGTTGAAAAGAGATTAGGAAATGGGTTTTATTTAATAGGGAGTGTGAGGGATAATTCGATTCCTTAATTGGTATGTTTCCCCCATTTCTTCCATCTTCTTATAAAATGCTTTTCTATAGTAGGCTGGCATTTCTGTAGGCTTTCCAAAATAGCTTTCGTACTTATCTAATAGATGCGGATAGTGCTTGTCAATAGCCCTTAATACCAGTGTCTTGCTATCAGAAGA
This sequence comes from uncultured Roseivirga sp., assembly GCA_947493005.1. GTDB lineage: Bacteria > Bacteroidota > Bacteroidia > Cytophagales > Cyclobacteriaceae > Roseivirga. The sequence continues at coordinate 444,731 of CANLOY010000002.1, read as the reverse complement.
TCCGGTGCCAAACAAAGTAAGGTCTGCAGGCATACAGTAATGTGCACCATTTACTTTAAAGGTATTAAACATAGCATTCAAACTTTCGGTAGTGTCTGAAATCCAGGGTAAGAGTGGCATCATGCTAACACCTGTTAGTAGATTGTTATTACTGATGGTTTTCAGTGTGCTCAATCTCAACGAAGGAGGCGTAGCTCCTGGTTCAAACACTTTTGCTACTTCATCGTCAATTGTTGAAAAGGAAAATGTCACCAAACTGCCTTTATGAAGTCCGTTGATGTCCTTTGGAAGTATGGCTCTGTTCCCAATCTTGGTTAGTAAATCGATATCTCTAAGTACTAAATCTGATTTTGTTATAATATGTAGTGGAAACCTGTGCTTAAGAATAACTTGAAGAAGCTGTCTTGTGAGTTGGGTTTCTTTTTCAATTTGAAGATAAGGGTCTGTTGCAGATGCCAGCACAATAATTCCGTACTTACCTTTCTTAGCTTTTGTATATAGCGCCTTGTCGAGTAACTCTGGGGCATTGGTTTTAACACCCAATTTCCTTTCCATATGAATACCATATTTACTGCCTCTTATATAACAGTAAAGGCAGTTGAAAGAGCATCCGCTATACGGGTTCACTGTATAGTCATCCAAAAACCAAGGGTCACGCTGTTTTTTTGAGTTTAAAATGGTTTTGGCTGAGACTTCATTCATATGATATAGGAGTCTTGTTGGCCAGTGATAGACCAATATTGATTTTGTTCTTAAACCATTTAGAAAGCTTCTGTTCCTTGATCTTTCCTTCATGTTTGTAGATCAGGTCAGGGTGAAACTTTGCAATGGTTTTTGCTGGCCAGCCAATACCTTTTTTTATGTAGAGTTGAGTTTTGTGGCCATGTGCTAACATAAGGAAGAGGAGTTGTTCTACATTTTGCTTAGGCAACTTCTTCTTTGTAGCATAATGCGTGGCAATACCAATAGAACGTTGGATCCACATATTCTCATGATTGCCCATTTGAGAAAGCATGGTAAAACTCTCTTTGAAATTTCTCAATAGACCTTCTCCGAAAACTCTTTCGCTGAAGATATCGCACACATACCATTCATTCCCTTTTATTATATGATCTGAAGCTTCTCTGTAAGTTTCTTTTAAATCTACATCGAGCTTACACTGAAGTATCTTTCCTATAACTGGATATGAAGACATGTGTCTTGTGGCTGCAGCTCTATTAAGCAAGTCTTGCAATTGCTGGTCTGAAAAGAAGTGTTGAATTTCGGTTGCTACATATTCAAGAATTGGAAATTTCACCTTATGAACGAGTATTTCGTTTTCGAACAGTTCCCATTGACTTTCAGTGATCTTTGAACGCTTGGATAAAAGGGCGTTTGAATTTTTTAGCAATTCTATGGTTGGATTTACTTCCTTTCTGGATGTGATTGTTTTCAACGGCCTGCTTACTTAAGTTTTGAGTATTGAAAATAAGCAGTAAATCGCAGATTTCTCAAAAATGTGAATAAACCTGTGGATAACCCAGTGGATAACTATGTTAATGAAACAGTGGGAAACTTGTTGAAAACTAGATAGTTAGAAAGCTTGCTTTCAAAGTTATTAAGGGTACCTTAGATATACCAAGCGAGGGATAAAGAACAGAAGTTTAACTTCAGTCTCTCTTCGGGATAAGCCCGAAAAAATGTAGTGAAAGGGTTGTACATTTAATGTCAACCTGAAACAGTTAAGGTAATACTGCTGGTGTTACAAGTTAGTATCGAAAGAGAATTTCTTGTAATTGAAAATTTGCTTCAGGGACAATTTTCAGAGCCATTTATGATCACAACTTTGAAAGGGAGTAATCATGAGACGTTCGAAAATCTTTCTATGAAAGGTCATTAGGATAGCGCTTATTAGTAGTTGCTGTCAGATTTTGAGCAATCAAAGCTGACATGACAGAGTAATACCTCCGGTATTTTCTGATTACAATCAATGACTATTGGTAACAGTAGTTGACATTTTGCTCATAGCAAGATGGAATATGCTGAATTGCTTTCGGGTATTTTTAGTAAAGAACATTGGTTTTTGTTCAATTGAATAAACAGAAAACTGCAAAAACTTCATTCAAAATGTTGGATGCTGAGCATCGGACTATAGGCGAAGCCTAAGAAGACATGTTTGAGCTTAATTGCTTGGGCCTTTAAGTTCAATAAGTTCTTAACAGTACCTTGGCACATTGAAATGGTATTTACTGTTTCAATGTGAGTGGGGGTGAGAAATCGCTCCCCACTTTTGTTATTTGGGGGTATTTGAAAAAATACAGAAAAGACCACTGGGGAGTGGTCTTTTTTTTTGCTCCAGCATTTCTTCAAATCTTTTTTCAAACCTTTTCAAGACTTGTGCGTTGTGTTACTGACTAAAATGATAGTAATACTATTGTTATAGATAGTAAGCATTAAAAAAACAATCAAATGGCACTACTTAGGCTTGAAATGAACTCCAATCTTTTCCTTAAAGACCCTCAGGATACTGATTTAGGAAGGAAGATTATCGATGAGTCAATCAAATTGATTGATGACCTGGGGCTAGAGGCTTTCACTTTCAAAAAGCTTTCAATAGCTATTGAATCGACAGAAGCATCTATTTACCGCTACTTCGAAAACAAACACAAGCTACTGGTATATTTAATAGCCTGGTATTGGAACTGGTTAGAGTATAGAATAGAGTTTATGACAAACAACGTAATCTCTGCCGAAGAAAAAATAGGTATCGCGGTTGAACTGGTTACTGAGAAAAACGAGTACGACAATTCTTTTCCGACAATTGATGAATCTGCTTTACAACGTATTGTAATTAACGAGTCTGACAAAGCATATCTGACAAAACAGGTTGATGATGATAACAAAGAGGGGCTTTTCAGAGGGTTTAAATCATTATGCAAACGCATAGCAGCTATCGTACTGGAAATCAATCCTGATTATGAATACCCACATTCTCTGGTTAGTACAGTGCTTCAGGCTGCACACCAACAAATCTTCTTTTCGGAGCATCTTCCTTCTCTATCGAATCACAAGTTTGAAAAGCAGCAAGTATTTGAACAAAACAGGAAATTTTTATTAGAAATGGTTCTTCGGTCAGTAAAACCTAAAAATGGCAAGCAATGACTAATCAACATCTGACAAACACTCTTAAGGAAGTTGCATTAGTTCTTGGAGCAGATCTTGACAGTTCATTCTATAATGATTCAATGAGTAATTCAAGAGAGTATGCAATCGATGAGGTGTTTGAGTTTAAACGAGATCTAGTGGAAGTTGCCAATGGCGCTCGAATTGTTTTACTCGATCAGTCATTGGACAAAAACAACCTGAAGAGTTTTCTCAAAGAAATAGAAATACCTCTTGTACTGTTTCTCCAAACTGAATCTGGTTTTGCTCCGATAATCATTAAGGGAATTAGAAAAGGCCGTGTTGAAGCAGTTCAGGTAGAAGCCGGAGAAACAGTGCCAATTAAACTGGATGATGTTTCTGATAAGTTTATCCTTGATACGAATGGAGAAATTCTGACCCTTGGTGCTTTTAGTTATAAGAGTCTGGTTTCGGAACAGTCCGGAGATGAGGAGACATCGCAACTTTCACCTGTAAAAAGACTTTTTAGGCTGCTGAGCAGTGAAAAGCGTGATATCGTTTACGTTTTTATCTATGCTGCTTTTGTTGGTATAGTATCCCTGACCCTACCATTGGGTATACAGGCTACGGTAGAATTGGTTTCGGGGGGAGTGGTGTTTAGCTCCATTTACCTATTAATAGGCTTGGTATTACTTGGGGTATTGGCTGCTGGAGGGCTTCAGGTGATGCAAATCACTATTGTTGAGTATTTGCAAAGAAGGATTTTTACAAAGGCTGCTTTGGAATTTACTTTCAGAATACCACGAATGAAAATCGAGTCTCTTAGCAACCTTCATGCTCCTGAGTTGATTAATAGGTTTTTTGATGTTTTAACTATACAAAAAGGCCTACCAAAGCTACTAGGAGACTTAATGTCTGGAATCATACAGATTCTTTTTGGGCTGTTATTACTTTCATTTTACCATCCGTTTTTTGTCTTCTTTGGGCTAACTCTTGTACTCACCCTCATCCTTATATTTAGATTGACAGGCCCCAAAGGACTTCAATCTTCTATTCGGGAATCACAATACAAGTATAAGGTAGTTTACTGGTTGGAGGAGATTGCCAGAGCCTTAAATTCTTTCAAGATATCAGGTAATACGGCTTTGCCAATTAGGAAAACAGAATACAATGTGAACAATTATCTGATTAATAGAAAAGCGCACTTCAAGGTGCTTATGAGTCAGTATATCTACATTGTTCTGTTTAAAGCAGTTATTACCGGTGGACTTTTAATAATAGGAACCTCATTGGTGATTGACCGACAAATAACACTTGGACAGTTTGTAGCCTCTGAAGTTATAATCATTCTTATTCTTAATTCGGTAGAAAAGATAATTACCTACATGGATGTGGTTTACGATATGCTTACTGCTGTAGATAAAATCAGTCAGGTAACAGACCTCCCTTTGGAAAAAACTGAGGGTGTAGATCTAAGTAGGTCACAACTTGCAAAAGGTTTTTCGGTGAATATGAAAGATGTGAATTATTCATATCCGGGAGACAGGAAGCCTGCTATTCATGGAATACAACTTGATTTAAAGAGCGGGGAAAAGATTTGTATATCCGGGGGGAATGACTCTGGCAAGACTACCCTTACGAATACCTTATCTGGTATTAATCAAGGCTATGAAGGTGCTATTACCATAAACGATTACAGCCTTCGAGATCTTGACTTGACTAATCTTAGAGACAAAGTAGCTAAGAATGTGTCTCAAGAAGACATTTTTGAAGGAACCTTGTTAGATAATATTCTGGTAGGTAAGCCACAAGTATCTACTACCGATGCGGTTGATGCAATTCGGAAAGTTGGTCTTGATGATAAAATTAACATGTTGCCAAAAGGTCTGAATACTAGCGTATTAAGTGGTGGTAAAGGGTTTTCCAGTTCATTTGTCCATAAACTGATTTTAGCGCGGTGCTTAGCGAAAAAACCAAGGTTAATGATTCTAAATGACTTTTTCGCTTCGTTTCAGAAGTCTGAAAAAGAAAACCTCATCAAACTGGTAACGGAGATGAAAGAATGCACATTGGTCGCTGTTTCTAATGACCCTTTGGTTATGGAAGCCTGTGGACGAACCATTATAATGGAAGATGGTACTATAAAAGTTCAAGGTACCTATGGAGAGTTGTTGACTAAAGGTCATTTAAATCAAATTATTAAAGTCTGAGTCATGCTAAACTTATCTAATCGTAATCAACAAGTTAGAGAGCAGGAGAGCATTCTTTTTAAAACTTTGGGTAGTCCGAAGGCTGGAAAGATTCTGGCAAAGGTGCTCTTATCAGTGACTTTTCTTTTCCTAATTCTTCTGTTTTTGCCTTGGCAACAGAATATCAGGGGTAAGGGTAAAGTTACTGCCTTTGCGCCTGAACAAAGACCACAATCTATTGAAACAGCCATAGCAGGACGTATTGAAAGCTGGAAAGTAATCGAGGGACAGTTTGTAAATCGTGGCGATACAATTCTCACGTTATCTGAAATTAAAGACAAGTATTTTGACCCAGCTTTGCTCAGAAGAATGCAAGATCAAATTGAGGCAAAAAAGTCTAGCATTAATTCAAAGAAAGAAAAGATTCAAGCACTACAAGACCAGATAGAAGCCTTGAAGGAACTATTAATGGCTAAACAGGAACAAACAGAGAATAAGATTATACAGGCTCAATATAAACTGGTTAGTGACAGTGTTGATTATGAGGCAGAGAAGGTTCGGTTAGAGAATCAAAAGAATATTTATGAAAGAAATAAAAAGCTGTATGAGGCTGGCAATATTGCCTTAACGAAACTTCAAGAGATTGAATCGAAATATCAGTCTTCTAAAATGAAGCAGATAAGTACCGAGAATAAATTCTATGAAAGCCGAACAGAGTTGGTCAATGTGAAAGTGTCTGTTAGTGCTATAAAAGCTGAATATCAAGATAAAATAAGTAAGGCAGAATCTGAGGTCAATAGTACTATGTCTGAGATTTACGATGGTGAAGGAAGTCTTGCGAAACTAGAGAATGAGTATGTGAACTTGAGTATACGAAACGAGCAGTATCAATTGATTGCTCCACAAGATGGCTATATAGTAAAGACATTAAAAGCTGGTATTGGAGAAACCATAAAGGAAGGAGAATCTGTGGCGCAAATAATGCCTGAAACCCCTGAGTTAGCAGTTGAAATGTATGTAAAGGCAATGGATGTGCCACTGATTCAACAGGGGCGCAAAGTCAGAATTCAGTTTGATGGATGGCCGGCACTCCAGTTCTCTGGGTGGCCAAACGTTTCTGTAGGCACTTTTGGTGGAGTAGTACGAGTTATTGATCGTGTCAGTAGCAGGGCTGGTGAATATCGTATTCTCGTCACTCAGGATCAGGAAGATGAGCCCTGGCCAGACCTGCTAAGAGTTGGTTCAGGAACCAAAGGTTGGGTAATGCTGGATAATGTGTCGGTGTGGTACGAGATATGGAGGCAACTGAATGGGTTTCCACCAAGTTTGTATCAAGCCCCTGTAGATGTGGATGCAAAAGCAAAAAAAGGGTAGGAGTATGAAGAGAATACTTATCTGCTTGCTCAGTCTTCTTACAATGGGTTCAGTATGTGCTCAGGAGATTAAAGTGAAGTCTTTAGAACAGATTCTTGAAGTAGAAAACTCTGATTCAACCTTGAGAATGAGCCTGAGGTCGTTTATAGAAATTGTAGTAAAAAACCATCCGGTGATAAAGCAGGCAGACTTGCTTCCAGAAAATGCAAAGCAAGAAGTAAGGCTGGCCAAAGGAACTTTTGATCCTAAGCTAGAGGTTAGCTGGGATGTAAAAAACTTTGATAATAAAGAATATTACGACATTTTTAATACTACTTTAAAGGTACCTACATGGTTTCCCATTGATCCCAAAATCAGTATTGACAGAAACCGGGGGGTATTTCTAAACCCTCAGAGTTCAATACCCGCAGCTGATAACTTCAGGCAGGTAACAGCAGGTTTGAGCTTACCTATCGGCAGGGGTTTAATCATTGACCAAAGAAGGGCAGCGGTTAAGCAAGCAGAGATATTTGGGCAAATAACCAATGCTGAACGAGTGAAGATGATTAATAAGGTACTACTCTCGGCCGCCAAAGATTACTGGAGTTGGTACTTCGCATTTTATAATTTCAGATTGATTGAAGAGAGCCTGAACATTTCGCAAGAAATCTACAGACGTGTAAAGGTCGATTTTCAGTACGGAGAGGTAGCGGCAATGGATACTATACAGGCCACAATTACCCTGCAAAACAGACAGGTAGAACGGCAGTCAGCCCTTATGGAATTTAGATTAGCAAGTATTGCCTTGTCTAACTATTTATGGGGAGAGAATGAAGAACCATTAGAATTGAAAGACAATTTATTGCCAGAATTATCGAGCGTTGATCAAACAATTTTGTCCGAAAGTGATTTACAAAACCTGTTGAATCTGGCTTTGAAAGAACACCCCGATTTAGAAAAGACAAACCTAAAACTTGATCAGCTCGGTATCGATGAGAGATTGGCAAAAGAAAACCTGAAGCCCAGATTGGATTTAAACTATAACCTGATTAATGCTCCAATTAATGGTAGTGGGGATTTTATAGACGTTCAGCTTAGAAACAATTATAAGTTTGGAGTATCATTTGAATTTCCTCTTTTTTTACGAAAGGAAAGGTCAAAATTGAAGCAAACCAGAATAAAGATTGAACAGACGAAGTATGAGTTGAGTCGATTGGAACGAGAGGTAGTAAACCGAATTCAAGCCTGGTTTTTTGAATTGGGTACCACTAATGATATGTTAGAGCAAATGCAGAATGCAGTAAATAACTATAAAGCACTATTAAATGCAGAACTATTTAATCTGCAAAATGGAGAAAGTGATCTCTTCAAGATAAATTTTCAACAAGATAAGTTATTAGAGACACAAGTTAAATTAATGAAGCTAATGTCCGATATGGAAAAGGCTAAAGTAAATTTATATTGGTCAGCAGGTATCCCATATCTGAATTTTTAGAATCATTTTGAATTATTGAAAAAGAAGAGATGGTCTCTTGTGCTAATTCGATTATCGTTAACTTTAGCCATTAATAAATACTATTCAGGAAATGGAAAGACAACAAGTAACAGCAAAGCGCTCTTTAACTATAGAAACAGAGAAATTACTCAATCGCCAGATTATGATGGAAGGCTCTTCTTCGGCCTCCTATCTATCTATGGCTTCATGGTGCGAGATGACAGGTTATGAGAACTCAGCTAAATTTCTTTACCTGCATTCTGATGAAGAAAGAGCTCATATGCTCAAGATATTTCATTATGTAAATGAAGCTGGAGGTCATTCCATCCAACCAGAGATTACTAATATCAAACACCATTACAATTCACTTAGAGAGGTTTTTGAAACAATTCTAGATCATGAGATTGCCGTGACCAACTCTATCAACGAAATTGTTAACCACTGCTATGAGATCAAGGATTTTACCACTATGAACTTTCTGAATTGGTTTGTTGAAGAACAAAGAGAAGAAGAGACCTTAGCCAGAAGAGCGGTTGAACTATTTGATCTGATCGGAGAGGATGGTGTAGGACTTTGGACCATAGATAAAGAAATTCTGAATTTGATACAGCAGTCACCTGAAGAAAATAATGTTTAATGAAAGCAGCCTAGAGCTGCTTTTTTTATCACTATTCTGAATGGACAAAGAAAGCTTAAAAGTACAATTTGCTCAACTCGGGTTTGTTTCGGGTTTGATTGATGAGATAGTTAACGTGGGCAAGATTGTAAATTTAAAAGCCGATGAATTGTTAATAAGCCCTGGAGAGAAGGCTATAGGTATGCCATTTGTGCTTTCTGGAAATCTCAGAATAATGAGAGAAGATGATTTGGGTAACGAGATTTTTCTCTACTATCTGGAAGGAGGAGATGCATGTGCTATGTCTATTTCTTGTTGCTTGGGAACTCAACTGAGTCAATTCAAAGCTGTTTCTGAAGATGACTGTCAGCTTTGGGTAGTACCCATGACCTATATTGATGAATGGATGGGAAGGTATTTTTCCTTTAGAAAGTTCATCATTGATTCTTATCAAAGCCGTTTTGACGAAATGCTTGATACTATAGATAGTATTGCATTTATGAATATGGACGAGCGACTAATGAAATTCCTGCTCGATAAGAAACAAAGTTCGGGTTCATATATTATTCATAAAACACATGAGCAAATAGCACGGGAGTTGAATAGTTCCAGAGTGGTTATATCACGTCTCTTAAAAAAGTTGGAAAGAGAAGACAAAATCGAGCTTTATAGAAATAGGATAGAGTTGCTCTAAACTTTTCGAAAGCAACTCTTGTTTATACTTATTATAATTTATTCCAAACCCCAGCTAAAGCCGCTTCTTTCGCAAATTCTTTGAAATTCTTAGCAGGCCTGCCAAGAATCTTTTCAATTGTATCGGTAGTGTTTGAATTTCTACCATCAAGTACATTAATGAAGAGATAGTTTACTAGCCAGACAAAGTCATCAGGTATATTAATCGCTTTTAGCATTTCTGTGTATTCATCTATACTCACAGCAGTGAATTCAATATTTCTGTTCAAAGACTTTTCAATTGTAGCAATGCAATCTTCAAAAGTCCACAAATCAGGACCTGTGAGTTTATAGGTTTTTCCATCATGAGTGTTGTTAAGTAAAGAAGTTACTGCTACATCAGCAATATCATCTGTGTCAACGAAGGGAATGGGGACATTGGCCTTTGGAACAGCTACTTTTCCTACCTTGATGGCTTCTGTAAAAAGACCTTCGCTAAAATTTTGGTTGAACCAATCGGCTCTGACTATGGTATAGGCAATTCCTGAATCGACTACTAGCTGTTCGCAAAGTTCCGCTTCTGATTCACCTCTACCAGATAGAAGCACAAGCTTTTGAATATTTGCTCTGGAAGCTTCTTCTATTAAACCTTTAATGGCTTTTTGTGCTCCGGGAACGGCCAGGTCAGGTTGAAATGTGATGTAAATTTTGTCCATGCCTTCAATTGGATCCTTCCATGTTTCAGGCTTCTCCCAGTCAAATGAAGGACTGGAGTTTCTAGAACCGATCCTTACGGAGTGTCCAAGTGAATTGAGTTTTTTGGCTACTTTTCGACCCGTTTTTCCTGTTCCTCCTATAACGAGGATTTTTTCTTGTTTCATAAAATGTTTGATTTTGAGTTGTTAAATGCTTTTAATGAGAGGTGCTATTTGCAAGGTTGATTGCCAACAATAGCAATGCAAAGGAAGTCACAGAGAAAATTGTCCTGATGAAATGGAATTGGTTCCATTTGACCTCATACTCATGACGAATTTCAATAAGCTCTTTTAGTGACAGCTTGTTGGTACTTATCGCATCCAGAGCATTGTTCAGAGGGACATTGCCAAAAGCAGTAACACCAACTGTTCCCAGGGTATAAAAGATGCTAGCTATGAGTACCACATAAAAAACTTGTTTATGATGGTAGTATTCAAAACAGTTAATAAAGAGAAGAATTATTGGGCCTATAAAAATAATAAGGAACCAAGGGTTGAGAATCGCTTTGTTAATGGCCTGCATGGTTTCAATGTATACGGAGTCGCTGACTCTCTTTGTACCAGGAATAACTGATACAGACCAGGAATAAAAAAGGCCTGCTGAAAGTGCGGTAAAGAAAATAGTAGAACTTAATAGATACGGTTTCATATTGCTATCCTTTTCGATAGCTCAAAACTCTTATATAAGTGAGTACTTTATTTGTTTCATAAGGATTGAGATTTGTTCAAGAAGTATTACTTACTCAACCGACTTGGTCTGTAACCAAATTTCTTGGTGAAAGCATTGGAAAAGGAACTTAAGCTTTCATAGCCAACTTCCCAGGCAGCTTCTTGTATACTCACTCTCTCTTCTTTAAGCATACTATGTGCTTTGATCAATCTTTCATTTTGAAGGTGTTTAAAAACTGGTACACCAAACACTTCTTTAAAGTTCTTTTTAAGCTTATAGCTGTTTAGGCCAATAAGTTTCGAGAGTTCGTTTAGAGAAGGTGGTCTGGTCATATTCTTTGATATGATTTCTTTAGCCTGATAAACTTTTCGTATATCCTCATCCTCTATAGAGTGAGATTTGGGAGTCGATAACTCTTCAAAAAAATGAGCTAGTAATTCGGTTACCTGGCTGCGCAGGAACATCATTCTGGTAGTTCCTTTGAACTCTGTCTCAAATATTTTACTCACAGCATTTTGCATGTGATGATTCATGCCAAATGAAGGTCCTTTTACAATATTCTGCTGAGGGTTAACCAATTGACCAAGTTCTTTCTTATATACTTCTTGCTCTTGCAGTGGGAGTTTCTTGAAGTTATCTATAGTTGATACAATGCAAATTGATTGCATGGGGTTGTTAGGTGTAATGGTGTGCTCAAAGGTTGAGTTTGCTGAAGCAAAGAATGAGAGCGCTGTGCCTTTTGTATTTTGAAAAGTTTCTTTCTGATTTTCATCAATAATGTTGAGCTCTACTTCTCCTGCACCATAGAAGGCAATTCCAATGACATTACTTTTAAAACCACACTTTTCAATAAATGTTTTAGAACTGTTCGACTGCTCAATTAGAACAATGAAGTTGTTGATTTCTATGATGTCCCTGGTCATACCTCTGGTAAATATGAGGCTATTTCACGATATATGCCTGTTTAGAAGAGCTTAATCTGGTAGTGCTTCGCACTGAAGCCCGCAAGTTTCAACCATTTTAACTATCTCATACTCATTGGAATGATCTTCGGCTTCAACTCTTAATACATTGTCAATATCTTCAGTATCTACGGACCAATCTAAAATTTGAGGGTCATAAGCAAAGATTGAATTTATCTTTTTTAGTTTCAGAACGGATTCAATATTTGTCTTGAAGATTAGAAGTTTCATTGTCAATAGGTTTAGAATGATCCATCTAGGTTATACGACTAAGGCTTTGACTTGATTTATTATAGGGTTGAGTCATAGAATTACTGCCCTGAATATTAGAATTGGCCTGTTGAAGTGTAATTGACAGTTTAACGAGTCACTCAATATGTGATAAAAAAGATTGCCTTTGTAGTTTGGGACAATCAGTTTTTTGATGTCTTTTTTCGGATAGTTTTTTGCGGTTGTTTAGATAGCTTAACGGCTTCTATCACCCTGTTCACCCTTTCTTCTGTGGAGGTATCTCCCATAATACTAATAATAGGACAGCTAAGTTTTTCCATCCAAAGCCTGTGTTGAGCAAGACTACGTCCATTGAATTGCTCATTGTCATACTCATTTGCCCAATCCAGAAATGCTCTTGAACCTTCAATTGCTGACTGACTCATGTTCTCAAGCCCTCCATACCTTTCATGCTCTCGTTCTTTTAACCTTGCCATTCTAATGTGATTTGGAAGGTATAAGAAAATGGCAATATCAAATACAGTCTCCCAATACGGTCCCCAGCTAACTAGTGAACCACTAATTATAACAGGGTCGTTATCCTCAAAATCTCCCGTAAGTTTTGAGTTTCTAACCTCCAGGGGAACCTTGGTTTGAAATGGTGGGTCTGTTTTTTTCCAATAGTAATCATCTGCATCCAAATGAACCCAATTCAATTGTTGCGCAAGCTCCTGGCCTAATGTTGTGGTTCCAGAACCTGATGCTCCGAAAATTAACAGTTTCATTTTCTTGATCTGAATTAAAAGGTTGACTTGTAGGTGAAATGTAGGTTGAAGTTATCAATCATTTTTTAGAAAATAAATTAGTCTATGTATTCTACAATTTTGCTGTGGTAATGCTTTAGTAACTTTGGTTACTTTTGAAAAGAACGAATCCGCTTACATTTGAGTACTTATTTCAAAACCAACTTTGATTGAAGAATTTTATTCCAATACTTTCCTGGTTGCCCAAGTACAAAAAGAATTACCTGAGTGATGACTTGTTTGCTGGGCTCACTGTAGGTATTATGCTTATTCCGCAGGGAATGGCATATGCACTGATAGCAGGTTTGCCTCCTGTTTACGGTTTGTATGCTTCGGTTGTGCCACAAATTATCTATGCTGTTTTTGGCACATCTAGACAATTGTCAGTAGCACCTGTGGCCATGGATTCGTTACTAGTAGCAACAGGTGTTTCAGTACTAGCAACAGAGGGAACTGAGGCGTATGTTACCTATTCCATTCTGTTGGCTTTCTTTATGGGAGCAGCCCAATTTATACTTGGGCTAATCCGTATGGGTTTTATCACAAATTTATTGTCCAAGCCTGTTATTAGTGGGTTTACTTCTGCAGCTGCCTTAATCATTGGGCTAAACCAATTGAAGTACCTTTTAGGAGTAGACATAGAACGGGGGCACGAGATTCACAAGATACTGGCTAGTGCCTTTGAGAATATTGGAGATGTTCACTGGGCTACTCTAATACTTGGTGTTTCTGGTATTTTATTCATTAAGTTTTCTAAGAAGTTAAATAATAAGATTCCCGGAGCGCTCGTGGCAGTTGTATTGGGTATTTTGGTGGTTTTTGGTTTAGGCCTGGATCAACAAGGAGTGAGCATTGTGAGAGATATTCCGCAAGGACTACCTGCTTTTGTATTGCCGGATTTTTCCTGGGAATTGATGCGAAAACTGCTACCACTTTCACTTACAATTGCTGTTGTTGCTTATATGGAAGCATTTTCTGTGGCAAAAGCTATTGAAGCGAAAAGAAGAAATTATCGGGTTATGCCAAATCAGGAATTGATAGCCTTGGGAGCAGCAAATATCATAGGCTCTCTCTTTCAAAGTTATCCGGTTACAGGAGGCTTTTCCAGGTCGGCAGTAAATGAACAAGCTGGTGCTCAAACACCTTTGTCTTCAATTATAAGTGCCGTGTTGGTAGCATTAACCTTGCTATTTTTAACGCCACTTTTTTATCATTTGCCCCACGCTATTCTGGCCTCCATTATTATTGTTGCTGTTTCTGGGTTGATAGATATTAAGTATGCTTATACACTCTGGAAAACCAACAAGGTTGAACTTGGACTGTTATTGGCCACGGTAGTTGTTACCTTAATTTTTGGTATGGTTCCGGGCATTGTTTCGGGAATTATATTGTCAGTATTAATCCTGCTTTTTAAGGCTGCCAATCCACATATTGCCCTTCTGGGAAGAGTCAAGGGGTTTACGGAATATAGAAACCTAAATAGGTTTGAGGGGCTGGAATCCTGGGAAGATTTGTTAATAGTTAGAATAGATGTTCCTTTTGTTTTTGTAAATATTCAAACCATTAAAGAGCGCATGGTCAACGAAGCCCTTAAAAGAGAGGGTAAGCTGAAGTTTGTTGTTTTGGATGCGTCTTCTGTGGTTCATATAGACGCTACTGGAATAATTGGTTTGAGAGATTTGATAGAGACATTGAACGAAAAAGGTATAAGACTTTTGTTTGCAGAAGTTATAGGTCCGGTTAGAGATGCCCTGTATAAGAATGAGTTGGTTATAGGAAAGCATCAGGAGACCTTCTTTTTGACGACTGATGATGCTGTAAAGTATTGTCTTTCGGAAGAATACGAAAGTACAAGAGCAAAAATGGCTGTACAAACAAACGCTAACGTTCAATGTAACTAGAGTTACAGACATTGTACCAAATAGTTACGTAATTTGAACTTAAGTATCGGCAAACGAATTGAAAGTATTAAGATGAAAATAGAACAGATATATACAGGGTGCTTAGCACAAGGAGCTTATTATATTGAAAGTAGAGGAGAAGTTGCGATTATAGATCCCTTGAGGGAAACTCATCCTTATTTGGCGAAAGCTGAGAAAAACGAGGCTACGATCAAGTATATTTTTGAAACACATTTTCATGCTGACTTTGTGTCTGGTCACTTGGATTTAGCTAGAAAAACAGGAGCTACAATTGTGTACGGACCCGGGGCAAAGACGGAATATGATATTCATGAAGCAAAGGATGGAGAAATCTTTGAGCTAGGAGATATTAAAATTAAAGTGCTTCATACCCCAGGTCATACTCCGGAGAGTTCTACATTTCTTCTGATAGATGAGAATGGTAAGGAGCATGCAATTTTTAGCGGTGATACACTGTTTATCGGAGACGTTGGTAGACCAGACCTTGCTGTCAAGTCAGACTTATCTCAAGAGGATTTGGCAGGTTTACTTTTCCATAGTCTTAGAGAAAAAATAATGACATTACCCGATGATGTAGTAGTATATCCAGCTCATGGTGCAGGTTCAGCCTGTGGCAAAAACATGAGTAAAGAGACTACAGACTTGTTAGGTAATCAAAAGAAAGTGAACTATGCCCTACGCCCTGATATGACCAAGGAAGAGTTCATTAAAGAAGTTACAGAAGGAATCCTTCCACCCCCACAGTATTTTGCTAAGAATGCTATGTTGAACAAAACTGGGGTGGATAGCCTAGATGATGTTATGGCCAAAGGTAATGTGCCATTGGATATAGAAACTTTTGAAGCTATGGCTAACCATGAAGGAGCTTTAGTACTTGATACACGTCATCAGAAAGATTTTGTCAATGGATTTATTCCAAACTCAATTTTCATAGGGGTTGATGGAGGCTTTGCACCATGGGTTGGCGCTCTGATAGCCGATTTGCACCAGCCTATTGTCTTTATTGCAGATGAAGGAAGAGAGGAAGAAGTAGTGACCAGATTGTCTCGTGTGGGGTATGATAATACGCTAGGATTTCTAAAAGGAGGCTTTACTACCTGGAAAAATGCAGACAAAGAAGTAGATAGTATGCTATCTGTTGGAGCCGAGGTATTAAAAACCAAACTTGAAACCGAGAGTATTAACGTACTTGATGTGAGAAAACCTGGAGAGTATGCTGCAGAGCATATCGAATCTGCCAAAAGTACTCCTCTTGATTTTATCAATGATGGAATGGAAAGAGTTGATAAGGAAAAAGAATACTACGTGCACTGTGCAGGTGGGTATAGATCGGTAATCTTTGCTTCTATTCTTAAATCCAGAGGTTTTGACAAAGTAATTGATGTAGCAGGAGGTTTTGCTGCTATTAAGAAGGTTGGTATTCCAGTAACAGATTATGTTTGCCCTACTACACTGGAGTAATCTCTCAGATTGTACAGATAATTTTTAATTAAAACGAAGTCCTTTTGCTCTTTGCTTTCAATAGTCCGAAAGTAGAATGGGATTGGATTGCCTAAAATAAATTATGGAATCATTGATTGAATTCATTAGTCAGCCTTGGCCATGGTATGTGGCAGGCCCGCTGATAGCACTGGTTATGTTTGGCCTGATTTATTTCGGAAATAGCTTCGGTCTTTCGGCCAATTTCAGAAATCTATGTTCTGTGATGGGAGCAGGTAAATCCTGCGAGTTTTTTGATTTTGATTGGCGTAAACAAACCTGGAACCTAGTATTTGTTACAGGAACAATTCTGGGAGGAGTAATAGCAAGTCAGTTCCTTTCAGGAAATGATACGGTTGCCATAAGCCAGACGACATTAGAAGAGTTACAAACTTACGGAATGGCAGATGCGGGTGTTGGTATGATGCCTGAATCAATTTTCAATTTTCAATCATTGCTATCCCTTAAGGGAATCATAATGATTATTATCGGTGGATTCTTAGTTGGCTTTGGTACCCGATACGCTGGAGGTTGCACATCAGGTCATGCGATTAGTGGACTAAGTGATTTACAGCCAGCTTCATTACTTGCTGTAGTCGGTTTTTTTGCAGGTGGGTTAATTATGACCTGGCTTATTCTTCCTTCAATACTTACCCTTTAAAGTTTGGCTTATGAAATATTTTAAATACCTCATTTTAGGAACAGTTTTCGGGATTGTACTTACAAAGGCAGAACTGATTTCCTGGTTTAGAATTTATGAAATGTTCAAATTTCAAGCATTTCACATGTATGGTGTTATTGGATCGGCAGTGGTACTAGGGATTTTTATTACGCGCTTTATCAAAGCTAGAAGACTTAAATCTCTTTCAGGAGATCCGATAATCATAGCACCCAAGCAATTTTCTTACCCAAGATATTTAATTGGGGGAACAATATTCGGCTTAGGCTGGGCATTGACAGGAGCTTGCCCCGGACCATTGTTTGTTCAGGTTGGGAATGGATTTTTAGTGATGATTGCAGCAATTGCTTCAGGTCTGCTAGGAACTTATGTATATGGCTTGCTTAAGACCAAATTACCACATTAATTGCTGGAAATTTTGAAAATTGATTAAACGCATTATTTGCATAGCACTTCTTTTAAGTGCTTCGGTGGTTGCTTCTGCTCAGGAGAGCGGTGAGTTAAGTGGGTTGTTCAGAACACGATACATGCGAACCGACAACCGTGGTGATCTGACAAATTATTCGGTTTGGGTATCCTTTGGATATTTGAAGTACGAACACAAATTTAATGATTGGCTAAGTTTAGGCGCCCAGGGAAATGGACTTGTCAACTTTGGAATCGATAACATTACGAAAAGAGATCCTCTCACTGGTGCAGGTCCTATTTATGAAGGAAACTTGTGGAATCAGAATCGTATGGAAGGAGGTCATGAATTTGCATTACCTCAACTATATGCTACACTGAACTTTGACAAGCACAAGATTACCCTGGGTCGATTTCTAAGAGATACCCCAGCAATTAATGCTGAGGTTTGGCCCTTCCCAAATGCATTACAAGGAATTTGGTATGAGTTCGATCCAAATGAGAAACTTAAAGTTCAGTTTGGAGGTATTCATCAAATTGCGCCAAGATTCACGGGCAGGTTTGAAGGAATAGGAGAGTCGATAGGCCAAGTAGGTACAGGTGTAGGTGTTGATGGGAACCCAAGTGGATATCCTGGAAATGTGGATGCAGATTTCCTGGCAATTGCCAACGTGAATGTAGAGATATCAGAAAAGTTGAGTCTTGATGTTTGGAATTACTTTGCCGACAATATTTCGAATTCTTTGTTGATAGAACCTACTCTTAAATTTGATGAAGGGTTTAACCTGAAGACCATTTTAATCTATCAGCGTAGAGTAGGGGACGGTGGAAATGCTAACCCATCATTGAGATACTTTTCATCATCCAGTGCCACTTATTATGGTTTAAGGCTAGAGAAGAAACAAAATGCTGATTTGTTTCAGCTCAATTTTTCCAGGATAAGCGATGATGGCAGGTTATTGTTACCGAGAGAGTGGGGGAAGGAGCCATTTTATGCATTCCAAAGAAGAACGCGCGTAGAGGGTTTTCAGGATGTAACTACAATTATGGGAAAGTGGCAGCGTAATTGGGACGATGAAAACAGAAACATGAGATTTTACACAAGTTTGTCATGGAGTTCATTGCCAAACCCTAATGATGCCTTGAGAAGTAAGCTTAAAGTGCCATCAAATATTCATTTGGATACATCGCTTAAATATGAGCCAAAGACATCTGGCTTTAAGGGATTCTCGGCAGAAGTATATACAGCTTATCGTTTTTTGAATGATGAGATTGGAGGTGATGAAAGCCTTAGAATTAACAAAGTGGACATTTTCCATTTGGATCTAATACTTAGTTATAGCTTTTGATGATCTTCAAATTATTAAGATAATTGATGAACCTGGAAAAGAGATTGACCTTAATTACTAAAGCAGTTTATACTGTTTTTGGCCTTGTGGTAATCTTTTTGGTTTTCCTTTTTCTTCTTCACACAAACCCTGAACTAGTAATAAATAAGGAAGTTTCTGTTAAGGATTGGAAGCCAAGAAATCCTGAAACGGATTTGGGTTCTGAGGCAAATGACAACCTTGTCAATTTAGGCTATAAGCTAATTACGGAAACCAGTAAGCACATTGGACCTTTGGCACCTGAGGTGAAAGCTAGATTTGCAGGAAATAACTTGAGTTGCCAGAATTGCCATTTGGAGGCAGGCAGAAAACCCGGATCAGCTTCTTTTGTAGGTGTAGCTAGTCGTTTCCCGCAATTCCGAGGGCGAGAGAATAAAATGGGAACTCTCGAAGAGAGGGTGAATGGCTGTATGGAAAGAAGTATGAATGGGAAAGTGTTGCCTGAAAATAGTCTTGAAATGCAGGCTATAGTGGCCTATATGGAGTGGTTAAGTGAAGATGTTCCTGACGAGAGAATTGCTGAGTTTAAGGGCTTTGCTAAGATAGTATTACCTGAAGAGAAAGCAGATCCAGTAAAGGGAAAAGTAATTTACACAAAGCATTGTCAAACATGTCACATGGAGGATGGGCAAGGGCAAAGGCCTTCGGCAAATGAGCCCTATTTATACCCGCCACTTTGGGGAACCGATACTTATAATCATGGTGCGGGAATGCACCGCGTAATTACCGCTTCTCAGTTTATTAAAGGCAATATGCCTTATTTACAAGCCACATTAGAAAAGCCAGTGTTGACAGACGAGGAGGCTTATCATGTTGCTGCTTATATCAATAGCTTTGAGAGGCCCCAAAAGGGAAATCCAGAAGCGGATTTCCCCGATAAAAAGTTAAAGCCTGTTTCAACACCATATGGGCCATGGGTGGACTCATTTTCTGCAGAACAGCATAAGTTTGGACCCTTTCAGCCAATTATGGCATTCTACGAAAAGGAGTTTGGAATTAAGAAGAGCAAGTAACTTCTATACTTTTGTTTGCCAATATTAATTATGAAGTTGTCAATAGAGTTAGAGCTCCTTTTGGAAAAGTACATTGTCTTTTTATCCCGAGCGAAGCCGAGGGAACTTATCCAATTAATAATCCGAGTAGCCTCAAAAGACCCTTCGACTTGGCTCAGGGTAGAAAAAATCATTAGATTTTCATTATACTCGTTGGCAAATGAGTCTATCATTATTTACACACATCAGGACTAAATGTTATCTCATTTAATTTGATCCATACTTCATTCTCAGATGCTTTGGGTGAAAACTTGAAAAGCACAATGAGTTTTTTGCTCTCTTCACAATACCGTTGATCTATTAGTACTTTCAGTGTCATTGGTTTTTGTGTGAAACGAGTATCAAGTGTCTTGATCTTTCCCTTAAGTTTTGATGAATTGGCAGAACCTTCGTTTTTGACAAAGACAGCATTCGTTTTGGGCTTATCTTCATGGAAATCCAGTCCTAATAATCCGTCAAAATAGTACTGTAAGTTCACTTCCAGTTCGGTCGAAGACAACAAAGAATCAACATCTATTTTCCAGACAAATGCATAAGTCCAAAAATATGGGCTGCTTTTATCTCCCCAGCCTTTGGGGAATCTGGCTTCTTCGAATCCGTCAAAAGGAATCTTCTTTGCAAATCGTATGGGGAAAGTGAAAATCTCTTTGCCCCAATCATCTGATATTAGTAAATCCGGGTAGGCTTCTTCTTGCGCAAGTGTAGGTGTTGAAAGAAGTAGCAAAGCTACCATGAGTGTAATGCATTTTTTCATTTTCTCTTGTTTAGTGTTGGAGATCAAGTGTATTGTATCAATTTAATTTTAGCACAATCCTGAACTCTACAGCGTCAGAAATAATCCCATTCTTAAGTCTTGTTCCTATGCCTTTTGATTTAAAAGTAACTCCCCAGAGTGTTCTGTCAATTTTGAATTTTGATTCCATTTGAGTGTTCTCCGCATTTATTTCTGCTTCATATTGTATTGGATGAGTAATTCCCTTGATAGTGAGATTGGCATCGATTCTTACATAAGTCTTGTCACTCCACTTGGTGTTGTTAGGGTCATGGTATTTGACTTTAGTGATGACCAATTGGGCTGTTGGATGATTTTTAACATCAAAAAAATCTTCATTTTTCAAGTGGTCTACAAGATCTTGGCTATAGTCACCATCTGTGTTGACAATCGTGTTCATGTCAATAACAAAGGAACCTCCGGTAATTTTACCCTTTGTAGCAACGAGTAAGCCTGCTTTAATCTTTACAGTTCCTTCATGTCCACCAAAGCTAAATGAGTATGATCCTGCCCAGTTCACAGTGCTGTTTTCAATGTCTATTTTTGTGATTTCTTGAGCATTTACTCTTATTGAGAAACTGCCGGCAATTAAGCAGAGAATGAGAATAGTTTTGTTCATGATGATTTGATTAAATGGTTTGTTTGGCTGTAAATCTAGATCGGTCTGAGAGGGAGGAGTGTCAAAAAAATGTAAAAGAAATGTCAACCATTGTAAAAAGTCGAGGAGTTGAATGTTATTTGCAGATTCTATGAGCAGAAGAAAGGTTTATTCATTTGGGGTTGTAGTGCTTGTTGTTTTTATCGCGTCATTCTTTCAAGACTCAAGCGATAAGAGTGAAGAGTTTTCAGGGATGGTAAAAGTCTCTTTGCGAGACATAGGAAACCAATTGTTGCTTGCCAACCAGGATTCTAGTTCTTTAGTTTTACCAATAGTTGAATCGGCAGATTTTGAGTTTGAACTTTCTTTTCAATCCCCTCTTTCTTTTGAGCCAAGCAGGTTAGTATCAATTATTAAAAACTCATTTCGAAGGGCTTCATTGCCCGAGAATTATATTGTTGAAGTTGTTCAGTGTGCGGATAAAGAAATCGCCTATAGTTATAGGATGACAACCAACGAGCAGACAACAATTATTCCTTGCACTGGCCGGATGCTACCGAAAAGCTGTTATACTATAGAAGTAAAATTCACTAATGATTCAACTGCTTTGCTTGGTGGGAGTACCCTTTTCTATTTATTAATCTTGATTTTATTTGTGTTGATAACCTTCCTCTTGTATAACAGAAGAAGGGGAGTGAATAGAAAAGAAAACAAGGATCAGTATACGGCTATTGGGAGTTTTCAGTTTTACCCTGAACAAAACAAACTCGTGAAGGCTGCTTCTGAAATTGGGCTTTCCAGAAAAGAGTGTGAATTACTGACAATTTTTGTAGCTAACCCAAACCAAGTGGTAAAACGTGATGAATTGACCAAGAGAGTTTGGGAAGATAACGGTGTGATAGTGGGTAGGAGTTTAGATACTTATATCTCCAAACTACGCACAAAGTTAAAAGAGGATGATACGATTAAATTAGCCAATGTACATGGTGTTGGTTATAAATTGGAAATCAATCATTAACAGCTCTTGCCAATATAAGAGAGGGTAATTCTTTTTGAATAGACTTGTCGGTGACAACACCGACAAGGGGAGAATGATGATACTATTAAACTGACCAAAGTGCATGGTGTTGGGTATAAGTTGGAAATCAATCGTTAATAGCTCATGGTGATGCAAGGAAGTAATGATTCTCTTTGAATATGACTTGTCGGTGACAATACCGACAAGGTAAAAGTATTTATTGTTATCATAAGATGGTATGTCACCTCGATTAAAGGAGAATGTAGATTATTGGCCAATAATCATGTTGTGAATCATAATCATTGGTATTACCATACCTCCAGGTATATTGGGATTATCTTTAATCTCAACATTACCCGATATTTCCTGTTCAACAGTACCTTCTAGAATCCAGTTAGAAATGGGGTCTAATTTGAAGGTGGATTTCATTGTTCCAGAAAGGTTGTACTTGACAGGCATACCATTAACATCAACATAGGCTTCTTTGTCTTCTGTAACAATTTTCGAAACTCCTTCTACTATAACATTCTCTTTATCAAACTTAGAAAGTGTAAACGTGTTGTTGATTAAACCAGACATTCCTGATTCAAGCTTTACTGAGTTATTCCAGTGTTCTCCAACTTTTACTTTTGAGTCTGGGAAAATCGCAGTAATCATTTCAATGTTTCCTTTGAAAGCCTTCTCACCATAAGCACTTTCTAATTGAGAGAATATTTGTTGTTTCTGAAGTTGTGGAACTTCAGGAAATGATTCAAATATTCCAGAGTACAAATTCTCGATATCTTTTATTTGACGAATGACTCCATTTTTGTACATCTCTACCGTGAACTCCTTACCTTTCATGTCTTTTAAGATTTTTGAAAGGAGATTCTCTTCATTATTTTCAGATGAGAAGGTGGTTTCACCCATAAATGAATTCATTTTCATTATTAAACTGGTATATGAAGTACTCATGATGTACCTGTCTTCTAATGACTGTATGACTCTAAAGTCCATACCACCCTTGATTTCCATTTTTTGCTCTTGCTCTATTCCATTAATAGTTTGAGCAATATCTATTCTAGAAACATAGGTTTGACTATATGTTTTTCCAAGTTCAAGCTTTAGTCCTAAATCGTTCTTTTCAGGACTAAGGTTGAGGACGAATAATAATGCGAGAAAATAGTTCATGGGGCTTCTATATGAGTGTAGGTCTTTTATTGCAAATTAATGATTTTTTTAATTTATCTAATGTTTTTGGTTGTGTAAGATTTACAACACCCAAAGTAATACTGTATTAAAAACGCCTTAAATAAGTACTTGAGCACCTTTGAATAAATTGTGTTTGTTGAAGTTTACTTATTTTAAGTCAGTGCTTCTATCCTTTGATACTCTCCATTTTTGACCATCCGAAACAACCTCGCAATAGTAACATCCAGAGGTTTTCCCATCTATGTTATACCATTCATGATGAGCAAATGCTTTTTCGCAATTCTCACCTTTCTTTGCAATGCCTAAATTGATGAGGAACCATGGTAGCCTTGCACGCCACCACCTTCTTTTACCATATGGATGATTAATATTCAACTTACTTCTTCACAAATTTGGTTAGAATGTAAATGGTCTGCCCATTGACTTTTCCTTGGATATGCTCAGGATCGTCATGTACTAAACTAATATTCCTTACTGCTGTGCCACGTTTTGCAGTAAATCCACCACCTTTAACATTCAGGTCTTTTATTAAAACTACCGTGTCACCAGCCTGTAGAACGACACCATTACTATCAATGTGTTTTACAGTTTCTTCATCATTACTATCCAGACCTGACTTGGCCCAGACTAATGTCTTTTCGTCTAAATACATCATGTCCAGAAGGTCTGCTGGCCAACCCTCTTTGCTAAGCATGTTCAGTAACCTCCATGCCATAACCTGAACAGCTGGAACAGCGCTCCACATGCTGTCATTAAGACACCTCCAATGATTAGGATCCATCTGGTCTGGGGCCTTAATTTGATACTTACAGGTACTACATATAAGGACGGTTTGATCTACAGTTCCATCCGATGGAACTACTTCAAAGGGAGAGAGTTCATTTTCAGCACTACACAACTCGCAAGTTGATTGGCTTCTTGTTTGTAATTCTTTTTCCAGACTCATGAATAGCAATTAGCTGGCTAAAGTATAGAAAAATTAAAGATAAGACACTGTTGAATTTGACCCCACGCAACCCTCTTATTTGCTAGATAAGAAATGAATTTTGCCATTTATGTAAAAATACGAAGCTAATCTGTTGATTTGAAAACATTTAGATTGATCAAACGATTGAACTTATATGTTCAATCAATTCGGATTAACATTTGATGATATAGATTGTGTAATACAAATTGCATGGGAACATAAGAAACCATTCTACACTATCAGGGCTCAGTATGGACTACCAGAGGCAGAAGTGGTAAGGTTAATGAGGAGTGAGATGAATTCTAGTTCTTTTAATCTCTGGAAGCAGAAAGTCTTTTCTGACAGACAATATAAAATCTCCTTTTAATTTTTATCCGTATTGAACTTTCGTTTCTTTAGTGAAGTTTATACGAACAAACCTGTCTGTTTATGCCAAGAAACCCGGTACCTGTACGTGAGCGCTTGATTGAAACGGCTTCTCGTCTTTTTTACGAGCAGGGTTACAATCGTACAGGGATCAATCAAATTTTGAAAGAATCTGGAGTCGCCAAGGCTAGTATGTATGATCATTTCAAATCGAAAGAAGATATATGCATTGCCTATTTGCAAGAAATGGACGATCAGTTTACACATAACATTAAGACTTTTGTTAACCAGAAGAAGGAGGGAGTTGATCGGGTTTTGGCAGTGTTTGAATTTTTAGAAGACTTCTATAATGCCGAGAACTTCAGAGGGTGCTGGTGTCTGAATACAATAGCAGAGATTCCTCAAGATGATATTAGAATAAAGGAGGAAATAAGAAAACAAAAGGAGAGCCTTAGGGGGATCATAAGATCCTTGGTGGATGATAATCTCAAAGAGAATCAGGAAGCTTCACTGGCAGATCAGCTTTATATATTATATGAAGGAGCACTTGTAGAAAGTTATTTGTATTCGAATAACTGGCCTATTTCACTAGTGAAGACCATGGCAGGCAAATTAATAGAGTAAAAAAATTTAAAATTTAAACATACAGACTTGTCTGTATTTAATCTAAATTATATAAACAATTATGTCAGAATTTACTGGAAAAACAGCCCTTATAATCGGGGGGAGTAGTGGAATTGGAAGAGCTACTGTAGAGTCTTTATTAAATGGAGGAGCAAACGTACATGCTGTCGGAAGAAGCAGTGATAAGCTTAAAGCCTTAGCTGCTGCTAACACATATTCACTATCTACTCATGTAGTAGATATCACAAATCAGCATGCTGTGTCTCAGTTACTCGCTAATCTGGAAGGAATTGAACGCATTGATTATCTGGTTAACGCTTCAGGAATTTTTGAACCTAAGTCATTTCTTGATCATACCGTTGAAGATTATGATGCTTATCAAGACCTGAACAGAGGGTTCTTTTTTATTACTCAGGCGGTAGCTAGAAAAATGGTTGGGCAAAAATCAGGGGCAATTGTAAATGTGGGATCTATGTGGGCCAAACAAGCTGTGAAAGCTACCCCTTCATCTGCTTACTCCATGCAGAAAGCTGGGCTGCATAGTTTAACACAGCATTTGGCAATGGAATTGGGGGATGCCAATGTTCGTGTCAATGCTGTATCACCAGCGGTAGTAGAAACTCCAGTATATCATGGTGTATTCGGGGGCGAAGAAGAAGCTAATAAGGCATTGCAGGGATTCCATGGTTTTCATCCCATTGGAAGAAATGGTAAAGCACAAGATGTGGCAGATACTATCCTTTTCTTGTTGTCTGATAAGGCGGGCTGGGTTACAGGAGCTATTTGGGATGTCGATGGAGGAGTAATTGCCGGAAGGAATTAGTAAGAGAGGTTGGTAGGCTTCCTGGAAAGCCTGCCAACTCTTATGAAACACCTCTTAATTGATTTTGTACCTTATCAAAATCTATTGTTGCAAAGTACTTTTCAAGTGGCTGCATCCCATCGAGAGCTTGTTGAATAAGTTCGACTTTAACCTCACCTTCACTGAATAGATATTCTTCCATTATTGTGCCTTTGTCATAACCCAATATCAATAGAATAGCGGCTATTACAATACCCGTCCTGTCTTTACCTGATAAACAGTGTATAAGTACCGGGTATTCTAAATCAGGTTTTTCGAAAAGCCTAAGGATTCCATTTAACCATTGCCTGACTTCCTTTTGAGAAGTGTCATACTTCTCAACTTTGTTGGCCATTGGAAAATGGTAATAATCAACATCAAAGTCTTGATAATCAGGTCTGTTTCTCAAATTAATTATTGAGGAGGGACATCCGATTTCTTTTAGGTTTTTAACATGATCGATGCTTCCACTTCTAAAAATCCTGTTCTCTGGAAAGTTGTTTTCTCCTGTAATCAGGTTAATGAATTCACCTAAATCTCTGTAGTTGACACATTGGTTTACATAATCTAATCCCATGGTTGAAACGTTTTTGAAAATGGCACCAAAACGATGCCATTTTCGGTTAATCTACTTCTGTGAAACCACCTCTTGCTTCCTTGGTTCCACACATTCTTACTACTTTAGGATGAAATGTTCCCATGATTTCCACAAGGTCATGTTGCCTTTTCATCACTTCATGGATGTTTTTATAAACTTGTGGCGCTTCATCTACTCCAGAACCTATAAGCGTTACTCCAGATTTCTTGATGTGTTTTTTAACATCTTTTATAGAAAGCGTTTGTTTTGCTCTGGTTCTGGACATCAATCGACCGGCACCGTGAGATGCCGAGTTAATTGATTCACCAACTCCTTTGCCTCTGACTATGAAACCAGGCGAAGTCATTGATCCAGGGATTATTCCCATGACACCTTCTCCCGCTGGAGTAGCACCTTTCCGATGAACAATGATCTCGTTACCGTTGGTGTCTTGCTCTTTCCAAGCAAAATTGTGATGGTTTTCAATCATTGCTAATGGTTGCTCCCCAAGTGCTTTCGCCAATCGTTCATGAATCTGGTGATGACATGCCGAAGCATAGTCACCGGCCAGGTTCATTGCCAACCAGTATTCCTGACCTTCTGCTTTATCCAGGTCTAGCCAGGCAAGGTGTTTGGCTTCACTCGGTAACTTGGTCATATCCATGGCCAACTTGGTATAATGTCTTGCGATATTAGCACCAAGCCCTCTCGATCCTGAGTGGGAGAGTACCGATAAGTATTTACCAATAGGCAGATTCATTTCGTTATCAGGATTCAAGATTTCTGTAATTCCGAATTCTACAAAGTGATTACCACCACCTGAGGAACCTATCTGACTCCATGCTCTGTCTTTTAATGATTTCAAAATGTTAATCTCATTAAATAATGAGCTTTCTAATACTGCATGGTCTTTCGGTCTTTTGAAAGTGCCTTGACCAAAGCGCGTATTATCCATTAACATTTGAGATAAAGCTTCAGTACTTTGATGAGCAAATGCCGGAGGGACGCCATACACTGTCATACACATTCTACATCCAATGTCCACTCCAACTCCATAAGGGATTACTGCATTTTCCGTGGCCAGAACTCCACCGATTGGTAAACCATAACCCTGATGAGCATCGGGCATAAGTGCTCCTGCTTTTGCTACAGGCAGTTTCATGGCGATTTCCATTTGATTAATAGCTCCTGGTTCTATGCCTTCCTGTCCGTAAATACTATATGGAATACGCTTTTGGCGCATAGTTAAGGGTTTATTAGAAATTTCAGCAATCAGCAATGCAGTGGCAATTGCTCCTAATGTTTCATGCTTTTTGTAGAGTGCTGGCGTATCCAACACTTTTCTGAGCATAGCTTTCTTATGGAGAATGGATTTTCCTTTATAGTGAATCTCCATTACTCGCATAGCTTCTCCTATGGCTCTACCTTCGGGGAATCCCAGTTTTTTCAGGTCTTTTCCTGTTAGTTTTCTAGATGCCATTGTCTTAATGTTTGTTCGAGCGGCCCTTTTTGACGAGCTCGAGTTTCTTGTATTTGTTTCTTTTAATGTGCTTTTTCAGCCGACTTGCATCGTGATCGTTCAGTGATTTTAAGAGCCCTTTTTTAAATAGTTTAAGTGCTTTTTTGAAATCCTCTTTCTCTTCAGCAACCTTTCCCAGGTTCTCATAAATCATACACTTATTCAGGCCTTTTACTTTCCTGGCTTTTTTCATCCAGTGCTCTAGACCAATGTACTTTTTATGCTTGATGTAGAGCCAAGCTAAATCTTCGTAAACGCCTTGGTAATCGGGTTTAAAGTGAATTGCCAGGTGGTAATGCTTTTCCGCCATCGCGGGGTTCTCAAGGTCATAGTGAAATAACCTTCCCATCGAGGCGTGTAATTTTGGATAGCCAGGCTCTTCAGCCAGACCACTTTCTAACAAATCCTTCGCTTGCTGATAATTACAGTCATCTATTGCTTCTTCTGCCAGCTGAATTAAGTTTTCTATGTACGTTTCGTAAATGTCCATTTTGTTTGAATTCAGAGGGCAGTTCTGCCCTCAGGTTATTAGTTGTATTTCCATAATTATTCGTTAGTATCTCAGCCTCAAACCATTGAGACTGAGATGTTATTTATTTAAAACCAGTAAAGACTTCTTTTAACTGGTCAAGAACCTTGTTTCCTCCAGACAGAGAAATGTTGCTTACTTTTTCGGCAATCCGTTCAACATATTCCATCTCCTTGAGTTTAAACAACATTTGGTTGTCCTCCATCAATTTTGCAGTATTCAATAAGTTCCGTGTAGAGGCAGTTTCCTCTCTTCTGGTAACCACATTTGCTTGTGCTTGCTTTTGAGCTACTAACACCTGGTTCATGATGTCTTTTACTTCACCGGGCAAAATGATGTCCTTGACACCACAATCCCTGATCTCAATCCCCAGATCTTTGGATTTCAATTTCAAGACTTCTTTCACATATTCTGCGAGAGAAGATTTTTCTTCAAGCAATTCGTCAAGTGTAAACCTTCCGACAAACTCTCTGAGTGCGATTTGCATCAACACATAGAGTTGCTTCTCATAATCTTTATTCTCAATCAAAGCTTTGACAATGTCTTTGACTTTGTATTGACCGTAGAAATTGATTCGAAGTGCCGCTTTGTCTTTGGTCAGAATTTCCTGTCCATTGACCTCCATTTGCACTTGTCTCATGTCAGCCTTTAGTACAGTCAACGCTGTAGTATTCTGCCAGAAGTAATGAGTGCCTTTGTCGAGCTGCCTTACATATTTTCCATTTACCAAAAGCAAACCTTCTTCGAAGGATTCAATAGTAAACTTCCTGACGTAAGAGTACAGGGCTCTATCAATAAGTACCTCTTTGTCGATACATTCATCAATTTCATAATCAGCCAGATTAACTTTGATAAAGCTGTAGTCAATCAAGCCTTTCCAATAAGCGTATGTGCCAGAGGTAAGTACTTCTCGAAAGTTTCCTCTCTTGTATTTCAAGACTATTTCCGTATCAGCAACTCTGATCACATTCAGTAACCCGGCCAATTTTTCGTCACCCAAGTACAAGTCTATGGTCTTAGGTGCCATAAATGGTTTAACCATATCGAATTTGACAACACTGTCTAAGATTGATACCCAATGCTTTCCAGCGGTAAGCACTCTCTTGTAGTCTCCATTTCTGAAGACCAACCCTACATTACCTTGGTTTATTAGTACCCTTTTCATTATTCTAAAATTTGTGAGGCCATGCCCCGGTCAATATTCATTTATCATTATTGGCCATATAATGTCTTTCAAATAGGAAGAGTGTTGATAAATCATTTATCAAAAGCGGAATAATCATTAAGTCTGAATTAATGATTGAGTTCCAGCGCCTGAAGGATGAGTACCATGAGACAAAGTCTCACTTCTCATACCTACAATGTGCTAAGAAGTCAACTACTGCATCAGGCGGTATCCTGATCATTCGGGTTTTTCAAAACTTTCCTTCTCTTCCAAAAGGAGAGAGGGGACTTATCAAACACCTCTTCTAAGTGTTGCTGTTTTTAAAGAAGTCAGCACTTCTGATGGAGTAACAGTCCATTCCACATAAGTGGTGCTTACACTCTAACCAAGCTGAGCTATCCCGACTCTTGTCGAGAGAAGGATTCGAACCTTCGCCTTAAGCCTATGGTGGGAACACCTTCAACTATTAAGCAGCATACCGTTTCCGGCACTATGGGGCTATACCGAAGCCCTCATCAGGTCTTATACCTGAGTAATATTCCCGTGGAAATGATAGGATTCGAACCTATTCAGCATACAGCATCGGTTTTACAGACCGATATAACTCGCCATCGTTATCGCATTTCCATTAAGGTCATTCTCAGAATCAGTTCATGATTAATGAATTTCACTCTGGAATAACCTGCTATGTACACTGGAGCTTTTTCAAACATCATAGTCCGAACGAAGCACTATTTAGGGGCTTTAACCCTTCTCCAGTTTCAGGAGACACTCGTTCTGCCTCTCCTTTAGCTTCTTTTCCGCTCTTTTGAGCTTTACTATTTTCTGAGAAGAGGCCATTTAATGAATGACCTCTTCTTTACCTCTCAGAAGAGGCTTTCTGAATAAGTCGGTTACTCGTTCAGTTTGTTTGGATATTGGTCTTTTGCTCAATACAAGGGCAGGTTTCGAACCTGCATCTTCAGTGCCTTAGGTACTGACGCCTTCCCTTTGGGCCACCTTGTGATTAAAGTCAGGAATCGGATTCGAACCGATGACCTCCAGTTTTGCGGACCGGTGCCTTACCATAGGGCCATCCTGACAATAAAAAAGCCCGACCTTGGAATAAGATCGGGCTTTTCAAAACTGAAGTACAGTTTTGTCAAATATCGTGCTCGACCTTATGCATTCGATGGATTTCACCTTTTCCAAAATCATTTTGACTTGGACTTGTGCTCCACGAACGATCAATATGTAATTCTTCTTTGCGTACTTGCATTCGTAAATTTTTAGTCATAAAAAAACCCAGGCTGTAAGGCCCGGGTTTCAATATCTCATTATAAGAAATATATCTTATCCGAACCTCATTACACAACAATTTTCAACATCACTAATTCGAAGTGGTGTCCCTAATTGAGTATGTAAATAGCTCTTTATCATTTCGCTTTTTCTTGCTGCAAATGTATTAAAATCATTTTTGAATTTGCAAAATAAATTTCCTGATAGCTTGGTTTTGTTTAATGCAAAAGTATTTAACTTACTGATTATTAGTTGTTTGTAGTGTATTTGTTTTTTTTACTATTCCTCTGAATAGGTAGGGCTTGATACAGTCGTGATTTAATAAGTTGCTCAATCGTTTAGACGGTTTTCTTAAAAACAAACCTGATGTTTTACATAACAGAAGGTAGGGGGTATTTAAGGAGACGGCTTATCAAAAGGAGGATAGTGCGTGACATATGAGTTTAGCATAGCATTATCAGATAACCTAAGTATTGCTTGAAAGGCTTTATGAATAACCGGTTTGATGTTAAACCAATATAACATTAATTGGATATTGCAAAGCTTCAATAATTGATAGCTGTCCTAGTGTTAACTGTATTCTTTTGAAAGCCAAACAGTTGTATTTTTTTAGTTCTCTGAAAATAAATGTAAATTAGAGGATTACCTTGACACTACGTATGAGAAAACTACTACTCATTTATTTTTTGAGCTGCCTAAGCTTATGCCTTAAATCCCAGTCAAAAAGCCCTTTTTTTTATCACCTGTTTGCCGATTATGGGTTGTCAAGTGACAAGACAACTTCTATTATTCAAGACTACCTTGGGTTCATTTGGTTTGGAACTGAAGAAGGACTCAATCGAGTGAATGGTTATAATGACTTTGAAATTTATAAGCATAGCCGGTCTGACAGTACTACACTTAGCAATAATTATATCACAGTTCTTTTTGAAGATAGCCAGCAGAGACTATGGGTGGGAACCAAGGATGGTTTGAATCTCTTCGACAGAAACAGAGACAAATTCAGAAAGGTGAATGTTCTGGGAGATTTTGAAAGTGCAAGTGGTATTTCTGTAGTAGACATTAAAGAAGATGAAGAAGGTGATTTGTGGATGATATTGAATCAACATTTAGTTGAGATAGATGGAACAACTCATAAAAAGTTAAGCGATTTGAAAGTATCTGACCTATCTAATACAGAAACAAGGTTGTCAGTACTTCAAATGTTTGAATCACGTTTGTGGGTTGGAAGTTCTGAAGGACTCTTTGTCGTTAGTGACGATAGGCTCAATAGAGTGGATATGCTTCAAGGTAAACCAATTTCCAGCCTACTGTCAACTGATAAGAAACTATGGATTGGAACGTATGGAAGTGGACTTTTTGAATACCGTAATGGCGGACTAAAAGAGTATGCCAAGAACAGTTCACAAGGGATAATATCTGACTTTGTCAATGATATTGCAGTTGTTAATCAAAGAGATGTTTGGGTTACAACAAATAATGGTGTAAGTGTTATAAATCCAAGTACAGGTAAAATATTTCATTATCAACATGATTTTGATAATGCATATTCACTCTCCGACCCAGTACTGAGAGATGTTTATCAAGATAGATCTGGGGTTGTTTGGATTTCTACTCCTAATTCTGGAGTTAATTTTTATCATGAAGCGGATAACTTATTCGATTACTACGGACAAACGAGGGCCGATGGAACGGATAATGATTTAATGGATTATGCGCTGTTTTCTATTTTTTCAGCAAGAGATGGAGGTGTCTGGTTGGGTTCAAGAAGAGGTATGTCTAGACTAGATCCCTCTACAAATAAATTCGTTCATTATCCATTTCCTAAAAAGTTAAGTAATGATGTCAATGGTATATTATCAATAGGGCAATGCAGTGCAGACTACCTTTGGCTAGGTACTAATAATGGTTTGGTGAAATGGAGAAATAGTAGGAAGGGATTTGAGTATATCATGCCAACCCAGTTAAAGGGGCATGTTGTTAATACTGTTATGGTTGATGAGAATGACAATGTCTGGCTTGGAACGGAAGAACATGGGGTTAAACTGTATGCTAGTGTCAGTAGGATGCTGAGACATGTGGATTTTATGATAGACGGAGTGAAAATGGATTTAGTCCCTTCCATTCGTTCAATTAAGAAGTTTAATGAAATGGTTTTGGTTGCGACAGGAAAAGGACTTTTCAAGTTTGAGAAAGGGATTTTGGTAAAAGTACCTTTCAATGGGTTTAAAAAGTTGCCGGACGATATCCCTATTAACGAAGTATATAAAGATTCAAAAGATAGGATATGGGTTGGGACCCAAGAAGATGGAGCGTTGTTGCTAGATAATGATTTAAAAGTTGTAAAGGTATATGATAAAAAAAGTGGGCTAAAAGCTCAGGATATAAGATCAATTGTAGAGGATGATCAAGGAGTTATGTGGCTTTCAACTAACGATGGTGTGACGAAACTTCGAGTTGGTGTTGATAGTCTGGAGAAAGTCTCTGTGAACAATTATGATATTAGTGACGGACTCCAGGGTAATCAATTTTCAGCAAGAGCCGCTTCTAAAAGTAATGATAATAGAATCTTTATGGGTGGACTAAGCGGGCTTACCGAGCTTAATCCAATGAAGGTTAAAGATTTTGAGATCAAACAGAACCCTAATTTTATCAGGCTGACTGTTAATGATGAGAAAGTGAAGGCCGGAGAAGAAAATTCCCCTTTGGACAGGAGCATTGCCTTAATTGACGACCTTATTTTAGGTTGTGAGCAGAATAACTTTCTTATTGAATTTAGTGCTTTGGATTATGTTAGACCAGATGATGTGCTATATAGATATAAGCTAACCAATTATGACGATGATTGGATTGAAACCAAAATTGGGCAAGCATCATATAAAGAGATCCCTACGGGTAAGAACTATGATTTTGTTTTCCAATCAAAGGGAAGACTTTCAGGTGGCTGGTCTGAAGAACGAGTTTTGAGCATTAGAGTACAACCACATCCTTACCAGTCGCTTTGGTTTAGAGTACTAATGGTTCTATTAATAGTAGGCCTGATTGTGCTCTTTTTCTGGTTAAGAGAGCAGCGATTAAAGCGTAAACGTCAGCAGTTAGAGTTACTTGTTGATGAACGTTCGTCAGAACTGCATAAGGAGATTGGGGAAAGAAAGCGAGTAGAAGCTAAACTAAGGTCTGCACTTGAAGATGCTGAAGATGCCAATCAAATAAAAAACAAGTTTCTGGCCAATATGAGTCATGAGATAAGGACCCCTTTGAATGGTATTATGGGACTTACTCAGTTATCACTGGAAAGTGATCTGGACAGGGAACAAGAGGATATATTAAAGACTATATCAAGCTCTGCTGACTCCTTAAAATCTATCGTTGATGATATTTTGGATATTGCTAAAATTGAATCAGGAAGTTTGGAGGTAGTGATTGAACCATTTGGTATTAAAGACTTATTAAAGGAGATAGTGTCTTCATTTTCCTACGCTGCAGAAGAAAAGAATATAACATTAAAGCACTGGATACTGCCTGATGTGCCGGCTTATGTTGAAGGAGATGCAAAACATATCAGACAAGTACTTGTGAACTTAGTATCAAACGCAGTCAAATTTACTCACTCTGGCGGAGTTACAATTTTTGCTGAGGCCTTGATCAAGGAGAATACAGATGAGGTCGAAATTTGGTTTACAGTCACTGATACTGGTATTGGTATACAAGAAGCTCATCAAGAAGGAATATTCGAAAGTTTTAGTCAGGTTGATACTGGAAATACCAGAGAGTATGGAGGAACCGGCTTAGGCTTGAGTATAAGCAAAGAGCTGGTTGCGAAAATGAGGGGTGAAATATGGGTTGAGAGTGAGGAGAATAAAGGATCGATTTTCAAATTCTATGTCCCTGTTAAAGTGTTTGAAATGGAAGAGGAAAGTATAAGTTCCTATCCTGAGAATATTAAACCTAAAGCCAATGTTTTAGGGAAAGTACTTCTGGTGGAAGACAACCCTACTAACCAGAAGGTAGCTAGTAAGATGCTCAAGAATAAAGGTATGGAGGTGATCTGTGCTGAAAATGGGGTAATAGCAGTTGAAACTCTATTGAATGAAGATATTGATGTGATATTGATGGATTTGCAGATGCCAGTAATGGATGGCTATGAAGCTACCAGGAAGATCAGGGAGTTGGATGGTGCTAAGTCAAAAACTCCGATTATCGCATTAACAGCAGCCGTTATGACAGGAGAAAAAGAGAAGTGTTTTGCTGCAGGAATGAATGATTACTTAACCAAGCCAGTTAACTATAACCTATTGGTAAAAACAGTAAACTCCTACTTGCTGCCAAATCAAGAACTGGAACTCTCCTAGCTATGAGATAGTCTTTTCTCTGATTCAAAGCTCCAATTGATTATGGTATAATATTGTTTCAATTGGCCTTACCACCGAGTGGGTGTTTTAATGCCTTAAGAGAGTGGCGGTGTCATCAGGGGCTGTTGTACTGCGGTACTTTGATTCCATATGTTGTATATTGATTGAACCTTTCCAGGTTTTTCCCGACTCTTCTATGAATCCTATGGAACGAAGTTCTGACAAAATATTTGATGAGTTGTTAATTCTCCGCTGTAAAGAGAAAGATCAACAAGCATTAGGGCTTCTTTGGAAAAGATGGCAGCCTAAGGTGCTCAAATGGTCTTTTGATTTTGTAAAAGACAAGAACCAGGCGTATGAGGTAGCTCAGGAAAGCTGGATTTCAATATTTAAGAGTATAGATAAACTTAAAGACCCAGCATTTTTTCGTTTTTGGGCTTACCGAATAGTTCAAAGAAGGTCAGCCGACTTTATAAGAGGACAGCAAAAGGAACGGAATGCTATTAATGAGACTGCCAAATGTTTGGATGAAGTAGTTGAGTTAGTATCTACGGAAGAAGAAAAGACAGACTTGATGTTGAGAGCCATTAAACAGTTACCTGTGCTCCATCAAGAAATTCTGCGACTTTTTTACCTGGAAAAGTACCCGGTTAAGCTCATTGCTAAGTCATTAAGATTGCCTGAAGGTACTGTGAAATCCAGATTGTTTTATGCAAGAAAGGAATTGAAAAATAAGTTAAAGGAAGTTTATCATGAGTAACAAAAGCAAAGAAGAAGTTGATGATTTAATTCAAAAAGCACTTTCTAAAGAGGAAGCTGAGTTTTTTGATCAATTAGGAGAACAAAATATCCCACAACAGTTTATAGGGCTATTCAAAGGGAAAAATAGTTGGATGAACATTTTAATTGCTGTCATCCATGTAATAGCACTTGTTGTGGCTATTTATACTTTCACTAATATGCTTGATTCCGAGGTCATAGTAGACAAAATGGAGTGGATGTTTTATACTATTGTATGCTTTATGGCTATGGTTTTGTTGAAGATATGGGGCTGGAATCAAATGGATAAGAATTCATTGATGAGGGAAATCAAGAGACTCGAATATCAAGTTTCTTTAATGAAGAAGCAGGACTAGAACTGATACGTGTGATTATTTGATCTATTGATTATCTTAAACTTTAGAATCAATAATCACACGCATTAAATTAGAAGAACGTATTGACGCGCAAAAGTATAAAGTAAACTCCTATGTCACTAGAATTCAACCACGGAACAAATGGCTTATAAATTCAGCTATAGGTTGTGGCATAATTGGGACTGTTTACGTCAGTATTCCTGCTTCTGCTGGTAAACCTGTAATAAATGCATTAGGTACTACCTGGCATTTATGTATATAGGAGCATCATTTTTTACACTTATCGCCATTGTGGTAACAAGCCTAAGAACTAATCATAACTTGGAGGGTAAGCTTTCGAAAGTCCAGATTTATGCTAGAAAACTAGATATTCTAGAACTACAACTTTCAATAAGTCACTCAAATTAGAAAGAGGCAATAGAGAAGTATCAGGAGTATGTAGCTGAAATAGCTTTTTTAGATGACTAAAAGTGATAGAACTCGGCATAAATAAATATGAGTTTAGAGTATAATATAGCGCTATTTGGCTTTCAGAATCTCAAGATAAAATCTGTGAGATTATCTTGGCGTTCCAACCCGAGTTTTTTTCTTAGTCTATACCTTCCAATTTCTACACCACGAACGGATATGTTAAGTAAGTGGGCAATTTCTTTTGTATTAAGGTTCATTCTTAGGTAAGCACAAAGCTTCAACTCTTGAGGCGATAGCTTTGGGAAGGCCTTTTTGAGTCTGGTAATGAAATTACCATGAACCTTATCAAAATTCTTCTCAAATACCTTCCATTCCTCATTATTTGAAAGGTCTGCCGTTATTGATTTGACTATTTTTTTAAGCGCTTGGTTATGATTTTTTTCATCCCCGCTTTTTGTAAGTGTTTGTATTGTGTTTTTGATATTATTGAGAAGCTGGTTTTTCTGTATCAGGTGCATTGCTGAAGAGGTGAGTTCATTGTTCATGTGTTGAATTTCTGAATGGAGTTTATCATTCTTCAACTTCATGATTTCCTTTTCGGATTGTTCAGTAATGGTTTTTATCTCTGTCTCTTTTTTCGATAATTGTTGCTCCTGCTTCTGAGCTAATTCTGAACGTTCTCGCTTATACTTTTTGTCAAGTATTCTAAACCCGAAAAACAGTAATGCAATGCCGGTAATGCTGTAAATACTATAAGCAAGGTTTGTACGGTGCAACGGAGGTTTAACTACAAACTCATATGAAATAATATCGCTCTCTTGCTGATAAATGTTTTGTGCTTTTACCTGAAAACTATATTTCCCTTCCGGAAGACTAGTATACTCTTTGGTATTGGATAGTGTCCAGTCCGACCATTCATCATCCAGGTTTTCAAGCTTGTATTGATAGCGTATATTATCCCCGCTTTCAAAGTGTATAGCTGAGAAAGCAAAACTAATGGAGTTCTCCTGATAAGGTATTACTGGAATTGCCGTTGATGGTTGATCACCTTTAACTTCTCCATTTTCAATAAACCTCCCATAAAAGTAATGTGGTCCCTCAGCTTTTGGACTTCTAATTTCTCTAAAGAGTAGTTTAAAGGCTTTGTTAATGTCAAATGGATAGCTGGCATCAAAATGAATAAAACCTTCACTAGCTCCAAAAAGTACACTTTGAAAATCAATTATATTGATATTGCCAAGGTCATCATTGAGAAGCCCTTTTAGTTTATTGAACGATTTTGAGTTAGTTTCTAACCCGTTTTGAGAAGTAGGGGTGAGCTTTCCTATTTCCGACTGTTCCATGAAGTAGACATTTCCCATATCATCCTCTTTCATATCTATTATAGAGCTTTGGCTGCCTATTAAATCATTATAGCTGTTATTGGTTACAAATTTGTCACCTGCTGGTTGATATGAGAAAAAGCCCCTTTCTGAAGAAAAGATCAATTCGTTGTTGATGTTAAATGCGTTGATAAGATTGTCTGACGGAAAACCAGAACTTTGTCCATAATGCTTTACTTCAGTAAAGTGAGTTAGCCCCCTGTTTAATTTTAGTTTGTAAGCCCCTTTATAGCCATGGGTAATCCATATCTCGTCATCAAGACCGAACTCTATAATACGGGAAGACTCACCGAAACCTTCTATTTTGTGCTGCCACTTCAATCCACCAGGTGTTTTTTTGAATAGGTTGACACCTAAATAACTTCCTTGCAAATAGTACTCTGATTGACCAGGGAGCTGTTTGAATAACCATGCTCCTTTCTCGTTTGAAATTTCTCTGACCCGATCATTTTCAACAATAAATGCTCCTTTATGATGCCCCATTACAAGTTGACCATTTTGTTCACTTAAGGAATAAACCTGTCCTTCACTTCCTTTGACCAGTTTTTGATGCTCATGAAGTAGCAGGTTATTGAAGTAATTATGATGAATCCTATACAGACCATTGTTAGTGCCTAGGTAAACAATGCTGTCGTGCATTAAAGCAGTGTAACCTGTGCCAGAAATACCCAGGCGTTGATCTATAATGCTAAATGGGGAACTGAGCTCTATTCTACAAACTCCAAAATTCATCCCCAGCCATAAGTTGCCATTATAGTCCTCATAAATTGAATTGATTGTTTGGTCCTGTAGTCCAGATGACCTGTCCAAGTGGTAATTGATTCTTCCTGAATTTTCAATTATAAAAATACCCGCGTTTTGAGTGCCTAAAGCTATTCTTCCTGAACGGAGCCTTAAAATTGAATTGATTTGAATTGAAGACCAGGAGACAGAAGGGTCCAGTGGGTAAGAGGTTATATTTCCATCGTTAAAAACGAAAAGTCCATGATTGAAAGTGGCTATAAGTAATTTATTTTTTTGGAATGGAATGATTGAAGAAATCCTTTTATCCTTGAAAAACTCACCTGACTGAATCAATTCAAACTGACCGTTTTTTAGGATTGTTAGTCCTAATTCCCATTGCTGTACATAAAGTTTGTTGTTTACCTGAAAGGATATCTCCAGATTGTAGTCAGATGAGTAGGTTTTGAGCTTTGAGCCATCATACTCATATACATTTTTGAATGTGCAGAAATAAATACTTTCGTTTTGCTCATAAACTTTCCATGTTTCATCGAAGTTTCGATTTTCGATTTTCAGACTATCCGCTAATGAAGTATATTCAAGTTGACCTGAATCATTTGGATAGAAATACCCAAAATCTCCTTGTACACCAATGTAAATTCTACCAGAATCATGGATGTATACGGATCGGAACTTAGAACTTCCCTGAAAACTGTATTTGTTCCAACTACTGCCGTCATATTCGAGCAGACCGAGGTTATTGGCTATATAGATTATTCCATTTTTATCCTGGGTAATATCCCAGTTTTGAATACCTCCATTATAGTCATTTGCTGTGAAGTTCTTAATGAATGGTAGCCCCTTGAGTTTTGGACCTTGAGCATGTGCATTGATGCCTAACATTACCATGAGTAACGGTATGCACAAGCGCAGAAATACATCAAGTATTTGTATAGGTCTCTTCATTAGCCTGTTGTAATCTATTGAACAGAAGGTAAATCCTGTGAGAAATAGATTTTAATTCAACATAGCGGTTTATGCTTGAAAAACAAGGTTTTGAAAACAATTGATGAATTATTGATGTATTCTTTTTTTCTAATCGATGTATTCTTGATGTATAGAAATTTTTGATGTAGTGATACTCTATAAATACATTGTTTACCGAAACATTAAGAAATGTGAAACGAATTTTAAACAAATGAAAAGACACCTACTAATTATTTTACTACTGCTGATGACCTGTTTTCAGGGTGTGTCGCAGATAGTAATAAAGGGTAAGGTAACTGATAATGCCGATGGGTTATCAATGCCTGGCGCTACTGTTCGAGTCCAAGGTGGTGAAGGAGTAATCACCGAAGTCGATGGTAGTTATTCTATTTCAGTACCGGATACTTCATCGGTTTTGATTTTCAGTTTCGTGGGGTATGTAACCCAGGAAGTGAAAGTGGGCAACCGAACAAGGATTGATATAGCACTGGTTTCAAGTTCTACCGAATTGGATGAGGTTGTAGTAATCGGTTATGGTGCTACAACTAAGAAAGAACTGACGGGTGCTGTATCAGTGGTTGGGGCAAAAGAGATAGAAGCACTTAATCCTACACGACTGGAACAAGCTATTCAAGGACAAACTCCAGGTGTCCAGATATCTTCCACTTCCGGATCTCCAGGAGGAGCCTTTAATATACGTATTAGAGGTATCACTACTAATGGAGATAACCGACCATTGATTGTGGTGGATGGAGTGATTTATGAAAATCTTGATGCACTTAACCCTAATGATGTAGAGAGCATGAGTGTTTTGAAAGACGCTACTGCAGGTATTTATGGAGTTAATGCAGCAAACGGTGTGATACTCATTACTACTAAAAGTGGCAAATCAGTTGGTAAAGCTCAAATCCATTTTGACTCTTACTATGGTATTCAGGAAACATCCAGAAAGATACCAGTACTGAACGCTACAGAGTATGCAGTTTTAGCAAACGAAGCATTTGCCAATGGAGGTCAAGTTCCCCCTTTTACAAATATTGCAAACTTAGGAGCGGGAACTGATTGGCAGGATTTAGTTTTTGACAGGGCACCCATACAGAATTATCAACTTTCGGTAAGAGGGAGCAATGAAAACTCCACTTACTCTTTTGGTGCCGGGTATTTTACTCAGGATGGTATCGTAGGTAAGGACAAATCAACTTTCGATCGTTTCACAACCAAACTAAACACAACACAAGAGTTATTTCCTAACCTGACACTAAAGACAGCTGTCAACTACGTTAACATAAAGCGAAGCTCATTGCCGGAAAATGTACTCGGTTCAGTACTCTTCAATGCGCTTAACATGGCTCCCACCTTTACTCCTTTTGACGATAGTGGTGAGTTCACATTGGCCAACGGCTTAGGAAGTGAGGTTATTAATCCTTTGGCTCAAATAGCCAACACTTATAATGGAACTACGGTAAACAGGGCTTTTGGTAGCGTAGGAGCTGTCTATGAAATTATACCAGATTTGGAATTTGAGTCAAGTTTCAATTTTAACTTCAGTAACGTAAGATTTAAAAGTTTTTCTCCAATAGTCAACTTTGGCATTGGAAAAGTCTTCAATCAGGTTGAAAGCTCTGTGACTGAAGGACAGCAAAACTTTTTCTCTTACAACATAGATAATGTAGTAAGGTATTCTAAAGAAATATGGCCAGACCATAAATTCAAATTCACTGTTGGTTCAGTAGTTCGTAGAGAACGTTCTGAAAGTTTAATTGCGACAGGTTTTGATATCCCAAATAACTCATTCGATTTTGCTGACCTATCTGCGGCATTAGATATCAGGGAGAATTCGACTTCTTCTTTTCAAGGAGATTTCAGACAAACCTCACTATTCGCAAGAGTTGAGTACAATTTTCTGAACAGATATTTGGCTTCCGGGCTTGTTAGAAGAGATGGTTCTACTCGATTTGGACCTGAAAACAAGTTTGGTTACTTCTATGCAGGTTCATTAGGTTGGGTAATATCCGATGAAGATTTTCTGAAGGATGTCAGCTTTATCGATTTCCTTAAAGTAAGATTAAGTTATGGTGAAACTGGTAACGATCGAATTGGAGATAACCGCTTTGTTTCATTACTCACAGGAGAAGCGGAATATGTCTTTAATGGTAACCTGATAAGAGGAGCTGCTTTAGGCGCTTTATCGAATCCAGCTATCAAATGGGAAAGAAACGAACAACTTGATGTAGGTTTCGAGTATGATATACTAGACGGAAAACTATCTGGTGGTTTCGACTACTTTGTGAAAACTACCAGGGACCTACTTCTGGTTGTGCCAACCTCAGGGTTGACCGGTTCTAGTGCTCCAGGCGCGGCAGATCCTGTTGCAAATGCAGGAACTATTCGTAACAAGGGAATTGAGTTCAGTATCAATTACTCGGACCAAATTGACGGATTAAAGTTTGATATTGGATACAATCTAACCACACTTTCCAACGAAACATTAAGTCTTGCTGGAGGTGACCCAATTCCAGGTGGAGGCTTTGGAATTGGACAATTGCCACCAACACTTTGGCAAGTAGGAAGGCCTATTGGTTCTTACTATGGGCTAAAGACGAATGGGATTTTTCAAAATGCTACAGAGGTGAGCAATAGCGCTCAAAGTGGAACAGCTGCTCCTGGAGATATTCGATTTGTAGACCTTAACAATGATGGAGCTATTACTCCTGAAGATCGCACTTTTATTGGAGATCCAATTCCCGAATTGATAATGGGCTTTAGTCTAAAACTAGGCTACAAGAACTTTGATTTCTCCGCCTTTGCCGAGTCACAGATTGGTTTTGACATTGTTAGAAACTATGAAAGGAATTTACCACTTACTAACAGAACTTCTTTTTTCCTGAATAGATGGGTAGGTGAAGGAACCAGTAATTCTGATCCAAGACTTACAACGGGTGCTAATGACAATGACCTCTTCTCTGACTTCTATGTAGAGGATGGAGATTACCTGAGAATAAAGAATGTACAATTGGGTTACACATTCCCAGAGTCCATTATCAGACCATTGAAGATGACAAAACTTAGGGTATATGCTTCGGTAAACAACCTATACACTTTCACAAAGTATAGAGGTTATGATCCGAATATATCAACAGGAAACCCACTGGCCTCTACAATCGATGCAGGATTTTACCCTCAGGCGAGAACATACATTTTAGGATTAAACGTGACCTTTTAACTGATAGATCATGAAAAGACTTTATACATATTTACTGTTTTTATCCACGGCTGTTCTCTTGACTAACTGTGAAGATTTCGTGGACGTAGACCCGCTTTTTAGCATCAACTCTGAGAACTTTTTTAATTCTCAAGAAGATTATGAGTTAGCGACAATAGCTTCATATGACTTATTGCAAACAACTTACCTGAACTCAATGCTGGGTGAGATGGCTTCTGATAATACGCTGGCAGGAGGCGAGAATGCCAATGATGTTCCAGCCTTTCAGGAGATTGATGATATGACCCATACACCAGTTAACGATCAATTGAGAAGTATTTGGAACTGGATGTATGCTGGAATAAACAGAACCAATTATGTTTTTGAATTCAAAGACAAAACCGATTTTGATGGTAAGGATGCT
The DNA here is from genome assembly GCA_947493005.1 of uncultured Roseivirga sp. Lineage (GTDB taxonomy): Bacteria > Bacteroidota > Bacteroidia > Cytophagales > Cyclobacteriaceae > Roseivirga. The sequence continues at coordinate 400,917 of CANLOY010000002.1, read as the reverse complement.
GTTTTAGCTCAAAACTATTTCTTAAGAGCCTATTACTACTTTGAGTTGGTAAAGTTCTTTGGAGATGTACCAATGCCTTTAGATAAAAGGGTTCAGTTTGGAGAGGCCTCTGATTTTGCCAAATCAAACAAGACCGATGTTTATGCTCAGATTGAAGCAGACCTGTCTTTAGCAATTGCAAATTTACCAGCAACACCAGCTCAGGCTGGTAGAGCAACCAGAGGAGCTGCTCAGGCGCTTTTAGGGAAAGTTTATCTTTTTCAGGAGAAGTACTCTCAGGCTGCAACGGTTTTGGAACAAGTAATAGCTTCCGGTCAGTATGATTTAGTTACTGCTGCAAATTATGAGGCTCAGTTTTTAGAATCAGGAGAAAATGGTATTGAATCCGTTTTCGAAGTACAATATACAGGTGAGCAAGGAGCTGGTTTTGGTTGCTTTCAATGTAGCGAAGGAAATATAGCACCAGGATTTAACGGCATCAGAGGTTATAGTGGTCCTGTGTATGCCGATGGCTTCAGCTTTAATGTACCAACTCAGGAACTTGTAGATGAATTTGAAGCAGGAGATATCCGATTAGCAGTGGCTATCCTTGATATTGATGCCTTTGTAGCTCAAAACCCAGGAACAGAGTACAGTCAAGGCTTTGAGCATACCGGATATTTTAATCAGAAGTATATTCCAAGACAAGGAGAACAATTTGTAGGTGATACTCACCTGACAAGTAATAAAAACTACCGTGCTATTCGATTTGCCGATGTGTTGTTGATGGCGGCTGAAGCACTTAATAGAGGAGGTATTGATGACGCCAGAGCAAGAACTTACCTGAACCGTGTAAGAAGCAGAGCACAATTGGCAGATGTGGCATCTTCAGGGGCAGCACTTACTGATGCCATTTATCATGAAAGAAGAGTAGAACTGGCAGGCGAAGGTCATCATTTCTTTGATCTGGTTAGAACCGGAAGAGCTGCCAATGAGATAAGCGGGTTTCAGGCAGGTAAACATGAAGTATTCCCTATTCCATTAATAGAGATTCAACTTGCTGGTAATGTTTGGTCACAAAATACAGGCTACTAAGAAATTATAATTATGAAAGAGATAAGAAATTTACTTTCCTTTTTACTGGTCGCTGCTTTGTTTTTTGTGGCTTGTAAGAATGAATTTGAAGAGTTGTTATCAAAAGCTCCTACCAACATTGATGGAGTCTTTAGCATCTCTAGCGATAATACAGGGACATTAACAGTTGTACCAACTGGAGAAAATGTAATTAAGTTCAGAATCAAGTTTGGCGATGTCGATAGTGAAGAGCCAACTGAAGTAACCCCAGGCCAGAGCGTCTCTCATGTATATGCCGAGGGGGACTATGTGATGACAATCACAGGTATTGGTGCAGATGATACAGCGGTTGATGCAACAAAGGATGTTATTATCAGGTTTGATCCACCAGAAAATTTAGTAGCAGGAATCACCACTTCCAATAGAACCATCACTGTTGCTCCAACAGCTGATGGAGCAACACTTTTCGAAGTCTTTTTTGGAGATGTCCAAAATGAGGAAGCAACGGTAATCATGCCTAACGAATCTAAAAGTCATGTTTATGAAACCGTTGGAGATTACAATGTGCGAATTGTTGCCAAAGGTGCTGGTGCGGCTACTATTGAAGTGACTGAAGCCGTAACCATTACAGAAAGCGTTTCGCTTCCAGTAGATTTTGAAGCCGCAGATATCACATTCAACTTTGGTGATTTTGGAGGTGCAGCAACTGCATTGGCAGATAATCCTTCAATTGGTGGTATTAATACAAGTGCTAAGGCCATCAAGTCTACAAAGACAGCTGGTGCCGAAGTTTGGGCAGGTACTGCTCTGGAGCTCAGTGGACCGATAGACTTCTCTACCCTTAAAAACTTTAAAGCCAAAGTTTATTCTCCTAAAAGTGGTATTGTGATAAAAATGAAATTGGAGAATGCTGCAGATGCCAACATCAATCATGAAGTAGATGTAGTGAATACTAAGGCAGATGAGTGGGAAGAGCTCATTTGGGATTTCAGCGGAATAGATGTTACCAAAGAGTATTCTAAGATTATACTGTTTTTTGACTTTGGAGTAGCTGGTGACGGAAGTGACTACTTCTTCGATGACGTTGAACAAACCAACGATACGCCTGTAAAGCTTGAGTTACCTGTAGATTTCGAAAACCAGAACATTAATTACAGTTTTACCAATTTTGGGAATGCCTTTTCAACAGTCATAGAAAACCCTGAGAAAACTGGTATTAATTCAAGTAGTACTGTCGCTCAGTTAGAAAAAGCGTCAGGAGCCGAAGTATGGGCAGGAAGTTTCCTTGAGTTTCCAGATGCAATGGACTTTTCGGCCAGCACAAATTTCAAAGTGAAGGTCTGGTCGCCTAAAGCTGGAATTACCGTAAGACTGAAGATCGAGAATAAAGATGACAATACAGTATTTCATGAAGTAGACGGTACTGTCACAGGAGCCAATACCTGGGAGGAATTAACATTTGACATGTCAGGAGCTGACATGACCAAGACCTATCATAAAGCAGTTGTTTTTATGGATTTTGGTGTAGCTGGAGACGGTTCTAAATACTATTACGATGACATGTCAATTGGAGATATTTCGATGGATGTGTTAGAACTGCCACTCGATTTTGAATCAACTTCTGTAAGCTATTCATTTGTCAACTTTGGAAACGCAACTACAACCGTAGCAGACAATCCTAATGCATCAGGCATTAACCTGAGCTCTAAAGTAGGAAAAACCGACAAAGCCAATGGAGCAGAGGTGTGGGCTGGAGGCTTTTTGGAACTACCAAGCCCTATAGATTTTTCCGGCTCCAAAAACTTTAAAGTAAAAGTATGGTCACCAAAATCGGGCATTACAGTTAAGCTTAAAGTGGAGAATGCTGCCGATGGCGGAATCGCTCATGAAATAGATGTGGTGAATACGATGACTGATGCCTGGGAAGAACTCAATTTCGACTTTTCCGGAATTGATGTGAGTAAACAGTATCACAAAGTGGTCATCTTCTTCGATTTCGGTAATGCTGGAGATGGATCTACCTATTACTTCGATGACATCCGTTTGGAAGATCAATTGAACTTACCGCTCACGTTTGAGTCAAGTACGCTCAACTACAACTTTGTGAATTTTGGTAATGTAACTACTACCGTAGTAAACAACCCAGATGCGAGTGGTATTAATACTACGTCAAAAGTTGCCGAGTCTGATAAGGCCAACGGAGCTGAGGTGTGGGGTGGAGGTTTTATTGAGCTACCAGACGCCATAGACTTTTCTACCATGAAGAAGTTTAAGGTGAAAGTCTGGTCCCCAAAGAGTGGTATTACTATCAAATTGAAAGTGGAAAATGCCACTGATGGCGGTATTGCACATGAAATAGATGTGGTCAATACTGTGGCTAACGGGTGGGAGGAACTCACTTACGATTTCTCTGCCATTGATGTAAGCAAGACGTACCATAAAGTGGTCATCTTCTTTGATTTCGGTACTGCAGGAGACGGTACAAAGTACTATTTCGATGATATCCAACAAGCCAACTAAAAAGACAGAATCATGAAATTGAACAAATTATATATGCTCTCATTAGTGCTTATGATGGTCATTTGGAGCTGCGAAGAGAATATCGCAGGTTTAGGTGAACTAAATGCACCATCAGATGTACAAATTGCTGTTGTAGTAGAGGCAGGGCAAACAGGAAATGTGACAGTGACACCAAGTGCTACAGGAGCATTATCGTATCATGTATATTTTGGAGATTCTGATAATGAATCTCCTACGCTTGTACTCCCAGGAAACTCCGTTGATCACCGTTACACCAGATCAGGGCAATACAATGTTTTTATTCGGGTCGTTGCTTTCGGACCCGGAGGAGTTTCGAGTTCAGCAGTAGTTGAGCAACCGTTAGATGTGCGTTTATTTATTGATGCCGCTACATTGGCGAAATTGGCAGGGAATGGCACAAAGAATTGGGTTTGGAATCAGAATGTGGCTGGTCACTTTGGTGTTGGACCACCAGATGGTAGAACTCCGGATTTCTTTTCAGCACAGCCTAACGCGCTCAACGCATGCCTGTACGATGATGTGTTGACCTTTAGCTTTGATGCTAATGATAACTACAGTTATAGCTTAAATACAAATGGACAGTCTTATATCAACTGGGCAGTAGTAACAAGTTTGTTTCCAGGAGCTAACCCTCAGCAATTTGTTGATGAATGCAGAGATGTGGAAACAGGTAATTTATTACCTACCTCAACAGGGTTTCTTGTGGTGACTGATGCAAATACTGGAGTTCAGACAATTACTCTTGGAGGTAGCTTTATGTCATATTATTCAAATATTGCCGATTGGGAGATTCTTGAACTCACCAATGACCTTTTATCTGTTAGAGGTTTGCAAAAGGATGGTGCACTGGCCTGGTATTTTAGTTTCGTTCCAGAAGGAGCTACTGGTGGAGGGGTACCTAACTTTACAAATCTGGTTTGGTCCGATGAGTTTAATACCCCGGGAGCTTTAGATGCTGCTAAGTGGGATTATGACATTGGAACTGGAACTAATGGTTGGGGTAACAACGAAGAGCAATACTACACGAATAGAGCAGACAATGTGATCATTGAAAATGATGTCCTTAAAATCATAGCAAAAAGAGAGACATTCAATGGTAGTCAGTTTACTTCTGCAAGAATTAAAACGCAAGGTTTGTTTGAGTTCCAATATGGAAGAGTAGATGTAAGAGCCAAGCTTCCTTCAGATGGAGGAACATGGCCAGCATTCTGGATGTTAGGAGCTGATTTTGGAGCGACTGCTTGGCCTGCGGTTGGAGAGATTGATATCATGGAACATACTGGAAATGACCTGAACAAGATTTTGGGAACAACCCATACAACATCAGGCTTTGGCGGTACAGCTAACGGTGGTAGTACTATGGTGGCAGACGCTACAGCATACCATATTTACTCAATGGTATGGAGTGCTGATGGAATCTACTTCCTTGTAGATGACAACTTGTTTTACACCTATAATCCTGTTGTCAAAAACAATGATACATACCCATTTAATAAAGACTTCTTCCTCATTATGAATCTGGCAATGGGAGGAACTTTGGGAGGTGCCATTGATGGTGCTTTTACAGAAGCAACTATAGAAGTCGATTACATCAGAGTTTACCAATAATTGAACAAGTAGTCAGTTCATGTCGGGTTGTGGTTTGAGGAGATTTTTTCTCCTCAACTGTGACCTCCTACACACATATATATACCAGTCTGTTTTCTTTCAGTCCATTAGAAATCTAATTGTATGACACGTAATAATCTGTTTACAACCAAAATAGCCGCCATAGTTGCTCTTGGTGGATTGCTCATGGGCTTTGATGCTTCTGTGATTTCAGGAGTGAATAAGTTTGTTCAAATTGAGTTTAATCTAACCGATTTGGAGCTAGGGTTCTCGGTTAGTTCACTCACCCTAATTGCCGCTTTGGCGATGATGGTTTCAGGCCCTTTGAGCGATCGGTTCGGTAGAAGGGTTGTATTAAAGGTTTGTGCTGTGGTTTTTGCCATTTCTGCAGTCGGTTCTGCGTTGGCAACCACTTTTACCTCCTTTGTGTTATTCCGGATGCTTGGAGGAATAGGAGTAGGGGCCTCTTTGATAATGGCTCCCATGTACATAGCTGAGATATCTCCTCCAGGCGTAAGAGGAAGAATGGTTTCTTTTAACCAGTTAAACATCGTTGTAGGGATCTCTCTCGCGTTTTTCAGCAATTATCTAATCTTATCACTAGGAGACTCAAATGCAGCATGGGTTGAAAGTCTGGGAATCAATGAAAACAACTGGCGATGGATGCTGGGAGTAGAGGCTTTACCTGCAGTGCTCTATTTTGTTGGACTTCAGATAGTGCCGAGAAGCCCGCGTTGGCTCATTATGCAAAACCGACTGGAAGAGGCATTAAAAGTATTAAAGATGTTTCGTTCAAATGACGAAGCTGTTCAGGATTTAGAAGCGGTTAAGAAAAGCCTGACAGATAAGAAACAAGATAGGCTTCCTATAAAGCTGCTTTTTAAACCTGCACTTCGATTGGTGATTACCATTGGTCTTGTAGTAGGAATTCTTCAGCAGATTACCGGGATTAACTCAGTCTTTTTCTATGCCCCTATGATTTTTGAGCAGTCTGGAATAGGTACAGATGCGTCTTTTATGCAAGCCATTTTGGTAGGACTGATAAACCTTGTTTTCACAATCCTTGCCATGTTGTTTATTGATAAAATAGGCAGGAAGCCACTGTTAATTGTAGGGGTTGGAGGGATTGCAATTTTTATGTTTTTACTAACATATGGTTTCCGACAGGCCAGCTATCAACTTACCGAAGAGAAGGTGGATAATCTGGAATTGGCTATTGACAAGGAGCAACTTGCCCCTTTACTGAGTCAGACATTCGATGGCGATGTAGCCTATAAGAAAGCTTTAAAACAATACCTTGGAGAATCCACTGCCAAACAATTCGAATCTGAATTGATTACTGCAGCTATTTCTATGAACCCAACCATCATCTTGATTGGTATTCTGGGCTTTGTAGCCTGCTTTGCAATATCGCTTGGGCCTGTAATGTGGGTCTTGTTTTCTGAGCTATTCCCAATCTATGTGCGAGGCTTGGCTATTTCAGTAGTTGGTTTTGCCAATTCACTAATAAGCACTGCAGTGCAACTTGTTTTTCCATGGGAACTATCGACCATAGGTAGCGGACCAACATTTATGATTTATGGAGTTTTTGCCTTACTCGGTTTGGTCTTTATCATAAGAAAAGTGCCTGAAACAAAAGGAAAGAGTTTGGAAGAGTTGGAGTCCCTTTTGATTAAAAAATAACAGAATGAAATTGATAATAAGAAATCAGATTATTCAGGTATGCCTGTTTCTTTTTGTACTAGGGTGTGCAGAAAGTGATGTAGAGCATGATTCGGAAAGTAACCATTCAAAAGTAAGTATCAATGCTATTGACTATACGGCTAGTGAAGGAGAGGTATCTCAGAGCAATGGCCAGATAATGCATAAAGATGGAAAGTCATGGTTGGCTTTTGACGTGATGATTAAAGAAGCTGGAAGGTACAAGATTGAGGTAGATGCAAAAGGAGAGGGTGTTTTCTGGATCGAGGATTATTACGATAACAAAGATGGGAGGACATATGACATTACTGGAAAGATGTCTCTTTCGGCTGGTAATGAAGTGCCCGTCAAAATAGGAAGCCCAATGAATGAAGGGCTTCATAAAATCAAACTCCATGTTTCAGGAAAGAATGTAACGATTAATGAGCTGAGATTTGATTTGATCAAACCCCATAAAAATAGCCCTGTTACATTCACCCAGGCTATGGATGGAAAAGAATGGGGGCTTATATGGTCCGATGAATTTGAAGGTTCAGAGGTAGATACCACTAAATGGACTTACGACATAGGAAACTGGGGATGGGGAAATAGTGAACTTCAGTATTATACTGTGGGCAGAAAAGAGAATGCCAGAGTTGAAAATGGACATTTGATTATTGAAGCATTGAAGGATGATCTTGACTATCCCTGGACTTCGGCCAGACTAACTACCAGAGGAAAAGAGAGTTTCCTTTATGGTAAGATAGAATTCAGAGCTAAAGTACCTGCTGAAAAAGGAAATTGGGCTGCTGGCTGGACTTTGGGAGATGCGTATGTTGATGAGCTAAGCTGGCCTTATTGTGGCGAGATTGATATTCTTGAAAGTGTTGGCTACGAAGTGAACGAAGATGGAAGAGGAATAGCCCACGTTACAGTGCATACACCAGCCTATTATTTCAAGATTAACAATCAGATATCCAATACCAAAGAAATAAAAGACATCACTAACAGTTTTCATACTTACTCGGTAGAGTGGACTCCAAGCGAAATCAGAGGTTATGTAGACGGTGAGCTATATTATCGCTATGACAAAAACGCCAATGAGATGGAATGGCCTTTCGATAAGCCGCAGAATATTGTGCTTAACCTTGCCATTGGTGGTGGCTGGGGGGGAGCTATGGGAATTGATTCTACCATGACTTCTCAAAAGTTCACAATTGATTATGTCAGAGTTTACGAATTGAAGTAAAACCTGACATGATCTCTTTAAGGCTTGAACATGAAGCCTATATATCTCAATAACATCATAAACTGATAGGTGAATTGCCTGATTACCGCAATTCTGGATGCTAAGGAATTAATAAATGTCAAAGCGCACGATTTACATAGGCAATACTTCTGTTAATACTGGACAAACAGAGGTTGAAGGAGGCTACACCCATATTGAGGGAGAAGTATTCTATAAGATCACCAATTATGATGCAATGCCTGCATTTTTCATGACTCTTGTCAGTCATTCAGATCATTGGCTATTTATTTCCAGTACAGGTGGAATGACAGCAGGCCGAAAAAATGAAGAGTCTGCATTATTTGCCTATGGAACGGATGATAAAGTTGCCGATACAGCAGGGAAAACCGGAAGTAAATCCCTCTTTCTGGTAGAAAAAAAAGGGTGTGCTCATTTATGGGAACCCTTTTCTGAAAGGTATCATGGTGTTTATCAGATAAGCAGAAATCTATATAAGAACGTTGAAGGGAACAGGCTGATTTTTGAGGAGATAAACAGTGATTTGATGCTAAAGTTTCAGTACTCCTGGCAATTTTCAGAAGCGTATGGTTTTGTTAAGAAATCAACACTTTATAATCTGGCTAATGAAGATGTAAGTATCGATGTTTTAGATGGTATAAGAAACATACAACCCTATGGTGCCGGAGCCATCATGTTACAACAAAGAAGCAACCTCGTCAATGCTTACAAGAAAAATGAACTGGATAAGGACTCAGGGCTGGGTTTGTTTGTTCTAAGCTCCATGATTGTAGACAAAGCAGAACCAAGTGAGGCATTGATGGCTACATCAGTCTGGTCCATTGGAGTAGCAGTGAACAATGTTTTACTGTCATCGCGCCAGGTGGATTGCTTCAGAGAAGGGAAGGTGTTAAGTAACGAAACAAATGTTAAGGCTGCACCAGGGGCTTATATGATTAATGCTTCAATAAAATTGCCAAAGGAGACTTCTAAAAGTTGGTTTCTGGTAGCAGATGTTAATCAGGACCACGCAACAGTTATTAAGTTAAGAGAGCACCTGAAATCCAAACCAGATGAGTTATTGAAGCTTCTCGAAGAAGATATTGAAAATACCACAAGAGCTTTGAAAACACTCATGTCAAAAGCCGATGGTTTGCAGGTAACAGCAGATGGGTTGGTTAACGGAAGGCATTTTTCTAATGTGCTCTTCAACATTATGCGAGGAGGGATTTTTGAAGAGGCCTACCAAATTGAGATTTGCGATTTTATAGAATATGTCACTGGCTGCAACAATCAGGTTTACCTAAGAAACCAGAAATTCTTATGCGCTCTGGGAATGCATATCGAGCATGATAGATTACTTGAAGAGATCAATTCAACAAATGATATCGACCTGATTCGAATCGGTTTTGAATATTTGCCTTTGATGTTTAGTAGAAGGCATGGTGACCCAAGCAGGCCCTGGAATAAATTTTCTATTGAAATTAAAAAAGAAGATGGTTCCAGGAACAGGAGCTATCAAGGGAATTGGCGAGATATATTTCAGAACTGGGAGGCATTGGCATTATCATATCCCGGCTATTTACAGTCGATGATTACCCGCTTTGTAAATGCTTCAACAATTGATGGCTATAACCCATACAGGATTACACGAGAAGGTATTGACTGGGAGGTGATCGAACCAGATGATCCTTGGTCTTATATTGGCTATTGGGGAGACCATCAGATAATTTATCTGCTAAAACTCTTAGAATTGCTTAGCAACCACAATAGCAGTGCTTTGGATAAGCTCTTATCTACCAGACACTTTGTCTATGCTAATGTACCTTATAGAGTTAAAGGCTATGCTGATATTGTGAATAACCCTCATGATACAATAGACTTTGATCATGACCTGGAGAATAGGGTTAAGGCCGAAGTATTAAAGATGGGAGCTGACGGTAAATTAGTCCAACAAGCCAATGGGCAGTTGTATAGAGCTAACTTAATCGAAAAGCTTTTACTTACGCTACTGGTTAAGTTATCCAATTTTATTCCCGAAGGGGGGATATGGCTCAATACGCAACGCCCGGAGTGGAATGATGCCAATAATGCGCTTGTGGGCAACGGAGTGTCAATGGTGACACTATTTTATTTGAGGCGTTACGTTTCTTTTTGCCAAAAACTCTTATCAAATACAGGTAATGAATCTTATCATTTAAATCTACCTGTAGTGGAGCTGTTTAGAGCACTATCTGGTTCTTTTTCTAAGCACAAAGATTTACTGAAGACCGGGTTTTCTGATAGTATCAGAAAGCAGTTTATGGACGAGCTTGGCACCTCAGGTGAGGCGTATAGAGCAAAGGTCTACAATGAGGTTTCTGATACGATGAGTGATTTATCTAAAGATGATGTGCTGGATTTTCTGCAAGACATTACACTTTACATTGACCATTCAATCAGAGCTAATAAACGAGCTGATGGACTTTATCATGCCTATAACCTTATTGAATTTAAGGACGATAAAGCGCAACTATCACACCTATATGAAATGCTGGAAGGGCAGGTAGCTGTTCTTAGCTCTGGGTTTTTAAACCTTGTAGAAAGCCTGGCTGTGCTGGATGCACTGAAAAAAAGTGACATGTATCGTGAAGATCAGTATAGTTACATGCTTTACCCCAATAAGGAGTTGTCCAGATTTTTCGATAAGAACGCTTTGTCGAATGAGTTCATGAAAAGCTCTAAGCTGGCAGAACAGCTTTTGAAGTCAGGAGATAGTTCAGTAATTGTCAGAGATGACTTTGGAGGGTGCCATTTCAATGGAAAGTTTAATAATGCAGAAAGCCTTAAGAATGCTTTAAATCAGCTGTCCACCACTAAATATGGAAGTTTAATTGACGATGAATACGATCTGTTTCTAGGCGAATTTGAAAGACAGTTTGATCATAAGAAATTCACAGGTAGATCGGGTACGTTTTTTGGCTATGAGGGGTTAGGTAGTATTTACTGGCATATGGTATCCAAGCTGCTTTTATCCGTACAGGAATGTATTTACAATGGTCATGATGAGTACGAAGGTACTGAGGTAATGGGAAGAATGGTTGAACATTATTATGAGATAAGGGCGGGAATTGGTATTAACAAATCCCCTGAACTTTATGGTGCATTTCCTACAGACCCATACTCACATACCCCGTATGGAAAAGGAGCACAACAACCTGGGATGACTGGTCAGGTGAAAGAAGATATTATCAATCGCTGGGCAGAGCTTGGTGTAAGAGTTATTGATGGATGTATCCATTTTAACCCAATTATGCTGAACGAAAACGAATGGCTTACAGAAGCCAGAACTTTTGAATACTATGCTGTGAATGAGGAGTGGGAAGAAATCCCGGTTTCAGCTGATCAGTTGGCATTTACCTATTGTCAGGTACCAATAATCTATACCAGAAATAATGAGCCCCAGGGAAGTCATAAGATTGAATTGAGATTTGAAGATGATTCAAAATTTAAACTAGAAAGTACATTACTTCCCAAAGAGTATTCCCGAGAGCTTTTCAATAGGTCGGGAATGATAAGACGTGTAGAGGTATCTATTGGGAATTAAAGAATGTTCGTTAAGGGTTAAAGAGATATATTCAATGTATCGTAAAAACAAAAGACAGTCCTTTCATAACTGTCTGATTTTGAGGTGGACATCAATATGTAGTCCAATTCTATCCACTTACAAGGGGTTCGATGGCAGTTTGGCATGAATTTCTAAGTTCCAAGCTCATCTACAATTTCTCTTGCGGTCTGTCTGGCTGTTTTACCTACTCCATATATTGTTGCAGATGCAAACCCCGTCCAGTTTCCATAGCCTAAGAGCCAAAGCCGGGGTTCAAGGGTAGATCGTGTTCCATTGGTTTTTATGCGATAGTCTTCAACAATACCAAGGCCCTGCAGATGGGCTAAATTGGGTTTGAATCCAGTGCACCAGATTACTACGTCAAAGGGCTCTGAAATTCCATTCTCCCATACTACACCTTCATTATAAAATGACTTGAATGGCCTTTTTGCATGCAACACACCTCTCTCTTGAGCCTCCTTGACACTGTCTACCATCACAATATTGCTTAACGATGCCTTTATTTCATAAGCAGAGTTTCCTTGTTTTCCCAGGTATTTATTGGTAGCAGCATCAAATAGATATCTTCCATCAATATGATCAGGTAAAAAATAAGGCTCCTCTAAAGTAACCCACTGTGTTTTGGCGACTTTTGACACTTCGGCTAATAGCTGAGCCCCAGAATTACCTCCCCCAATGATGAGCACGCGTTTGTCGGAGAGGTCATCGGCATTTTTGTAATTCACAGAATGGAACTGTGTACCCTCATAAGTTGATTGCCCAGGATAGCTTGGAATAAGTGGATTTTGTGCACTACCAGTAGCACTCACGATCGTCTTTGTTCTAAAAACTTCTTTATCAGTTTCTAAGATAAATATTCCTCCTTCTTTCCTGACATGCTTAACATCAACAGGACGCTTAATTGGGAAAGCGTAACGCTGTTCGTAGCGTGACATATAATCTAAAAACTCATTTTTTGTAGGGTACTCACCCTCACCTTTGGGCATCATCCATCCTGACATTGAGCTAAATTGTACAGGAGAAAAGAGCTTCAGATTATCCCATGTTTGCAGCCATGAACCTCCTGAGTCATGATTATCGTCAAGAATGAGATAATCTAGTTTTTGTCTTCTCAAAAAATAGCCCATGGAGAGCCCTGCCTGACCGCCACCGATGACTATAGTATCATAAACTTTCATTTACTGCCTTTGATAGTTTAATGAAGGCATCCTGGACTTGTTTTTTTGGAGAGGCTAGATTCATTCTCATGAAATGTTCATGCCCGGCCCCAAACCAATCTCCGGGTGTCAATGCCAATTTAGCTTTTTTGACTACAACATCATTTAGTTGGTCTTTTGTCAAACCAAGCCCTGAGAAATCCAACCAGGTTTGATAAGTACCTTCTGGGGTATACATTTTTACCTGAGGTAGTTCGGTTCTAAGGAATTTCTCAATCCATTTAATAGTGTCCTGAAGATAATCAATCAAGTTATTCAACCAGTCCTCCGATCTATTATAGGCAGCGAGTGTCGCATAGTTTGAAATAACATTGCCATGATCGAGATACATTGAACCGACAGTGGCTTTAATTTGCTCATACATGGCCTGATCTGCTATGTATAGATAGCCCTGAGAAATGCTTTGCATACCAAAAGTCTTTGCCGGAGAACCTAGGACAGCTATGTGACGATTGTCTGTTACACTGGCAATGCTATTAAAGCGAGCGGGAGCAAAAACGACATCAGAATGGATTTCATCACTGATGATAGTCACGTTGTGCTCATTCGCCAAATCCGACAGACGTTGAATCTCTTCCTTTGTCCATACTCTGCCAACCGGATTGTGAGGATTACAGAGTATCATCAACTTGACATCATTAGATACCAATTTATTAGTCAGGTCTTCCCAATCCATTTCGTATCTACCGTCAACTATTTTAAGGGGGGTATCAATAATATTTCGTTTTGCAGAACTTATTACTTTGAAAAACTGATGGTATACTGGCGTTTGAATCAGAATATTGTCACTCTCTTTTGTGAGTTCCCTTATGAGCAAAGCGATGCCTGTAAGCACTCCTGGTACTTGGACAAAAGATTTAGGGTTCAAATCCAAACCATTTCTTCGTTTGTTCCAATTCGCTATTGCACTAAAGACTTCCCCGGAATTAAATTCGTAGGCGTAGTTACTTCGATTGGCAAGCCTTTGAATTTCAGCAGTAATTGGTTCAGCAACTTTAAAGTCCATATCAGCAAGCCATAAAGGAGTTAAATCGGTAGCTCCAAACATAGACTGCAAGTAATTTGGATTGCTTTTAGCGTATTTGTTGTTCGATATTTTGTTCTGATTCTCAGCATTGGGAGAACAACAGTCAACATTAGTATTAGCTGTTGCGTCAGTATCTGGTGTACAACAAGCAGTGTTTTGTGAATTTTTCATATTTATGTGCTTTAATTAAGACCTGAAGTTTTGAGTTATTTCCATTCTTTTTTCGCCTTGACAAAGTCATCCTGAAATTTTTGTGTATGCCACATAAGTGTGAGCATGCGATTGGCTACTTGACGAGCTATTTCTTCATCACTTGGGTAATGAACTCCCATAATCTCCCTTGAAAGCCCTATTTCATAGGCTAAGTTCAAGTACTCGGATCGTTTGTCTGGTACAAGTTCACTCATTACAAATGCAATGGAGTAAGCCCATAGTGTATGGCCGCTTACAAAAGAAGGTGTAGGGATCTCACTCAGTGGAGTAATTCTTGTGTCTAAACGATAGGGCCTTACTCTTAGAAGGTTATGCTTGATTGCAAATTCCATCAATCGTGTATCATGCATAACTCCCTTCAACAAATTCGTTGTGAATGGTATTTGGTCAGAAGTGAAATTCTTACCCGTAACCTGATGGATCATAAAAAGAAGATCTTCTTCGTTTTCCTTGTATTTAGGGTGGGCTTTGGTATAGTTAAGTGCTGGCCAATAGCCGATTCTGCCAAGCTCTCGAACTCGTTCTGTTTGCTTCTCGTTTCTTTCGCTTTGAAGCTTCAATAAAAAATCCAGCTCTGCTCTGGTTTGTTCAGAACTATTGGCAGGGTGCTCTACAGCTTTTACTATGAAGTCCACTTGAGATAAGGATAGATAGTAGGGCTTATTGAGTCCATAAACCAACGTGAACCTTGTGAAATCTTTCGGTAGGTTTTTGACCTTGTCCATTGAAGAATAAGATTTTCTTTTTTCAGGACTTAATGTGCTTAAGCTCTTATAGTGATTTTTTGCTGCTTCCATTTCGTGTATTGTTGAAATGGAACTATTGTTTTTTGATTGACCATAGACAGAGAATCGGAATATGGTGAATACCAAGAATGCCAAGGTGATTTTATTAAGTGCTTTCATTTTAAATGCAATTGTGGTTATTAATAAGTAGCCTCAAGGTTTTAGGCTGCGATTAGTAAATTCTGACTATTTTTCTGCGTATACCCCCAGGCTAATAATCGAATTTCCCCCTTCCTTAAAAGTGGCAAGTTCCTCCTCCGAAACGTATCGAAGGAACACTTGATCTGGAACGTCAATTTCCCGCTCCTTTGTAATCTCAATGTTCTTAAAACCTGCTTTTTCAATTACCTCCAGATAATCTTGCTTTTGCATGGCTCCGGAAATACAGCCAGCATACATCTCTGCGGCCTGTTTAATGCCTTCTGGCAACTCTCCTTTTAAAACGATATCAGACATATTAAAATGACCATTAGGTTTCAGAACTCTGTAGGTCTCTTCGTAAGCCTTGTTTTTATCCGGGACTAAGTTCATTACGCAGTTGCTCACTGCCACATCAATTGAATTATCTTCTATTGGTAGATTCTCAATTTCTCCCAAGACAAAATTGACGTTTGCATATCCTAGTTTTTGTTTGTTCTCATTGGCTTTATCAATCATTGCTTTGGTCATATCGACACCGATGACAGCTCCAGCTTCACCAACAATGCTTCGGGCCACAAAGACATCATTGCCCGCCCCCGAACCTAGGTCTAGCACCGTATCTCCTTCTTTTATTTTAGCATGTTCCGTGGGAATTCCACATCCCAAAGCATAGTCAGCTTTGGGTTCATAACCTTCTACTGCGGAATAGCTCTCACTTAATGACCAATCTTGATCAATCACTTCTTGAATGGGAGAACCACAACAAGGGCCGCACCCGCATCCAGGTTCAGAATTAACCACTTCGGTATAAGTATGTTTTACTACTTCTTTTATTTCTTGTGACATAACGTTTATGCTTAGCGTTTTTAAATTCTTTTGCTACATAGACGCATGTCAAAAAAAAAGACGCAAAAAAAATGTGTTAGTCACATTTTTTTTCACAGTCAGTGGGGCAGGGTTTATACTGGTAGTCAATTACGTCTCCATAAACATCTACGGAAATATCGCAGCATTGCTCGTAAGCAGATCTGAGCATTTCACGACCGCGTTGCACTCTTGATTTTGCTCCTGAATAAGAAATATTCAGCTTTTGGGCAATTTCCTTCTGGGATACCTTCTTTAAATCGGACAAGATCAATGCTTCTTTATATTTTTCTGGAAGAGTGTCTACCATGGGTTGCAAACAGTCAATAAGGTCTCCTGTTAGATTTTCCTCTTGGTTACCTGTTTCCGATATGTCCATGTTGGGGTTATCATTCTTTAATTTTCTGAAATGGTCGATGATTTCATTTCTGGTGACTTGATAAATCCATGCCACAAGTTTCTTTGGTTCTCGGAGCATTTCATTTTTAGAAAAGACTTTTAAGAATACATCCTGGACTATGTCCTTTGCTATTTCGGGATCTTTTGTTTTGCTCCTTATAAATTCTGTCAATCTGAGATTGATTTCGTTCCATATGCCTAAAACGTCTGTTTGCATCGCTCTAAATTTAGTGTTCTATATTTAGAGACGGGTTATTTATAAAAAGACGCAAAAACTTGAATGGTATTTCAATCTACTTGTTGGTGTCAAGCACAAAACCATAATAAGGAATCATGCTATTCCAGCTGGAATAGCATGATTTTGGTTTTGAAAAAGCACGCGAAAAGCACGCGATATATACATAAAAAAAGACAGCTACTTTCGTAACTGGCTGATTTTCAAGTGGGCCCACCTGGGCTCGAACCAGGGACTTTCTGATTATGAGTCAGATACTCTAACCAACTGAGTTATAGGCCCTTTCCAAAAGCTGTCGAAGGCCTTTGAAAATTGGATTGCAATGTTACATATTTGCGGCTAATTAAACAACATCAAATGCCTTTAGATATCACTAAAATTGAAGCAATTATTTTCGACCTGGGTGGCGTAATCATTAACCTGGCTGAGTCACAAACAATTAAGGCATTTGCCGCACTTGGAAAAATGTCGATTGAAGAAGCTGGTGATATAGTTTCCAATGAGAAATACTTTAAGGACTATGAAACAGGAAAGATTGATGACCCCACTTTCAGAGCCCATCTTAGAGAATCTTTTTTATTTGAAGGACCAGAAGAGTACTTGGACGAAGCATGGAATGCAATGCTTGGCACTATACCCAAAGCGAAGTTTGAAAAACTGAATAGACTTAGGTCGGCTTATAAACTCTATGTAATGAGTAATACCAATGCAATTCATGTGAGACGTTTCCTTCAAATTGCTGATCACTTCTCACCACAAAAGGATTTCTATGCTTATTTCGATAAAGTTTATCTTTCAAATGAAATAGGAGAAAGAAAGCCAGACTCAGGAGCCTGGCAGGTTATTTTAGATGAGCAGTCTGTCGCAGCCCATAATGCCTTGTTTATAGACGATAAGCTAGAGAATATCAATGCAGCCAGTCAGTTGGGGTTACAAGTGTACCATAACCAAAGTCCGGATGATTGGATGAATCTGTTTGAATGATTATTCTGCTTCTCTGAAAGCCAAAATGCCACCGGCAAGGTTAATCACATTCTGGAAACCCTGCGAAATCAAATACTTTTGCGCTTTGGCCGATCTTGCACCGCTTCTGCAGTGAACAATTACTTCTTCATTTTTAAGGTGCTCAATTTCCTGGAGGTGTTGAGGAAGTTCTCCGAGTGGTAGCAATTTTGCTCCAATATTATCTTCTGTGTGTTCCCACTCTTCACGAACATCAATAATGTTCAGATTCTCGTTGTTGGCCAATCTTTCTTTTAGTGCCTGTACGGTAATTTCCTGCATGTCAGTTGTTGAGAATTATTCTTTTGGTAAAGAGGGTTCCCTCTTTGAAAAACTTGAGCAAATATATCCCTTTTTTGTTTTTACTCAGGTCTACTTGAATGCCATCATCGGTTTTCTTTATAGAAAAAGCACCTTGTTGACCCCAGTTATCAAAAACCTGAAGTGACTCTATTTCTCCTTCAATAAATATGGAACCGGAGCTAGGGTTTGGATATATATTTGGCGCAGTAGGAGCGATCTCTGCAGGCGGGACAAAGTTGGCAGCTACGGTCTTGTCAAAGCGTGGACGCATTAGAAAACTACCATTGACAAATTCGTTCTTTCTCCATTCTCCGCTTACATTGAAAAACATTTTATCCCCAGTGTCATTATTCTTGTCAAGCCCTATGGCAAGGAACTCATTGGTAGCTTGCTGAAAACCTATATAAAAAGTGTCCTGAACAAAAACAGGAGTATCTAACTCATAAGCCCTTAAGTCACCAATGGATTCAGGTCTCAGTACACTGAAAGGGTCTTGAAAGAGGATGGATTCAGGATTCTTGTCTAGCTTACTCCAAACTAAAAGTTCAATAGGTTCTCCAGCTTGTTGAATAAAAGGGAAGTTGATATCGATATGCGTAAGTAAAGCCCTTTCCTCCGCAAAGAAGGCATAAGCGACTTGTCCACCTCTTTGGTTGATTCCCGCAGCAAAATCAGGGTCTCCATCATCATAGGCCAGATAATCATCAATTACCGTGGTTATTCTTACTGTATCATTGATACGATAATCTACCAAGGTGTTGAAAGTAGTATCGACTCCTGGATTGATATCTTCAATAAAGAAATTATCTCCAGAGCGAATGTAATAGGTGGTTTCCAACAGCAGCGAATCAGCATTTCGGTCCAGAGGCACGTGATTCAATATTGGCGAGTTAAAAACATGTCTTTCAAAAGGGCCTGGTAGAGGATTTGCTACTGTTTCATCATTTAGTGTTTCTACAAGAATATTATCGGTAAGCTCATGAACTGTCGCAGTGTACTGTATAGGTTGAAAGAATGAGTTCAAGTTGTAGAATTCCGTTTCGGTTGCAATTAAGTATCTGGTCGGATTAGCAAAAAACTGTTCGGTGGGCATGGCCGAATAGGGGGCTGTCAGAAATGATGGTTTCTGAGTCAAAGCCCGATCAACATGTGCAATGTCGTTTGCGTACCTGGAATCATTCAGAAAGATATAGTCTACTAACCATGTGTCGAAAGCTCCCGCCAACCTTGAATAAGATTGGAAGCGAAATTGAAAAGAACTGTAGAAGAAACTTTGCGGAACCTGGACTAGTTGCTGAGTAAACTCTTCTGACTCATTTTCTGTTCCGCCAATCTGAGACCACATATTAATCCACTCGCCAGTAGGGTTTTTGAACTGTAAAACCAGAGAGTCTTCCAGATCGGGAATTTCACCATTACCATTGACCTGCCAGAAAAAACTCAGGTATACAGAATCTGCCTGATCTGCTCCAAGCACAGAAAGATCAATTAACTGAGATGTCAGACTATCAGTGGCACCATTTATCAGACTGTTAGCATTGTAAGGTGCTCCATTAACATCAACTCCATCAAAGATCGCAACATTAATGGTTGGGGCGTTTTTCCCGATACCGTTACTGATCCTTACGTTTTGCGAATTAGTCCATTTACTGATAGATGGTACTAAAGAACTGGTAGAGAAATCTTCCCAAAAAGGAATGTTGACTGTAGAGAGTGTTTGAGTTGATTGGTTTGCAGCAAATGATATGGCTTGAGGTTTACGAAATTTATTAGGCAGTGGCCTTTCTACAATTTGCGCTTGAGCGCAAACCTGTAGTACAAGAAGTAATAATATAAAGACCTTCTGTTTCAAGCTTATTTATCTTCGTTTTCCTCTTTTTCTTCAGGTTTTGTTCCGCTTACCCATAACTCAATGATCCTGTTTTTTCTAACCATTGTTCCAACAGGAGGGAGCTGCTTGTATATGGTATTTGCAGGGACAGAGTCAACAGGAATATAGTTTATCATATCCAGCTTCAGACCTGCATCCTGAATTTGAAATTTAGCTTCATCTAAAGTTCGCCCAATAAAATCAGGTATTGCAAAAGTTTCCACACCCACCCCATTTCCGATGATCAAATCAATGGTTGAGCCTTTGTATAACATGGTGCCCGGTGTGATGTCTTCTCCGTCTAGTTGTTGTTTGATTACAGCATTTACCCTTAGATCCGGGACGTAAGTGATCTCACCACGCTTAAGCCCATTGCTACTTAAAATATCTTCAGCATTCAGTAGGTCAGTATTTATCAAGTTGGGCATTCTAACTTGAGGAGGTACATTGGCGTTAAGTGTCAGATATATTTTCCGGTTTTCTTTAACCTTGGCGCCTGCTCTCGGATTCTGACTGAGGATTACCTCAGGATCAAACTTTTCTGAGTAGCCAGAGTCTACTACAACCTCATACCTGAGACTCCTGTTAGTTAATAACCCATCTATATTATCGAAAGAGGTTCCGACTAGGTCTGGTACGGTAATCGTCTCGTTGTGATTTGTGGTATTGGGCAGGTAGATGTAAAAAAAGAACAGTAATAACACTGTAAAAATCCCTGCCATGATACCAATGTTTTTCAGGAAACGGATAATGGTAAAAGGCTTATTGCTCATCTTCAGTTAATGTAACGTCTTTGTTAGCAGTTCATTTTATACTACTTAAGAAGTTATTGACAAAGATAGTTATTCAATGTAACTGACAAATTTTCAGGTCAATCTTAACAAATAAAAAAGGCACCATCAAGGTGCCTGTATCTTTTAACTTTCAGACTGAATTAAACCTCTGCAACGTTAATTGCCTCTACGCCTTTAATTTCAGGTATATCTCTTTTTAAAGCTTCTTCTACACCAGCCTTCATAGTCATGGGAGACATTGGGCAGGTGCCGCAAGCCCCTTCAAGCTCTAACCTGACCACTAAATCATCGGTGATTTCCAGGACTTTCACATTACCTCCATCAGCAATGAGGAAAGGTCTGATTTTATCAAGTGCCGCTTCTACTCTGTCTAACATATCTCAAACTTTTAATTCAACCTTTTTTGTATCTGCTTGCTCAGCGTTTCTAATGGCTATACGCTGTGCGGCTGCTTCTGCTAGTTTTAAGAAAGCATCCGAAGTGGCTCCCTCTTGCATTATAGCAGGATATCCAATATCACCACCTTCTCTTATGCCCTGAACTAATGGTATTTCTCCCAGGAAAGTCACTTCATGCTTTTCAGCCAATCGCTTTCCACCATCCTTACCAAATATATAATACTTATTATCAGGTAGTTCCTCAGGTGTAAAGTAAGCCATATTTTCGATCACACCAAGAACAGGAACATTGATCTGTGGCTGCATAAACATATTTAGGCCCTTTTGTGCATCGGCTAAAGCTACTTTTTGAGGAGTGGTTACTAAAATAGCCCCTGTCACTGGAACAGTTTGCACTAACGTAAGGTGTATATCACTGGTGCCTGGAGGAAGGTCTATCAAGAGGTAATCCAATTCTCCCCATTCAGTATCTGCAATAAACTGCTTCAATGCACTACTAGCCATAGGGCCTCTCCAAACCACAGCGTTTTCTGAAGGTGTCAGGAAACCAATTGAAATCAGTTTAACACCGTATTGCTCAATTGGGATAATCAGATTTTTGTCGTTTACCTTTTTTATTCCTGGTTGTTCATGCTCACAATTGAACATTGTTGGCATAGAAGGGCCGAAAATATCTGCATCTATTACACCAACCTTTGCCCCTTTTTTTGCTAATGCGACAGCCAGGTTAGCGGTAACGGTAGATTTTCCGACACCACCTTTACCTGATGCCACTGCAATAATGTTTTTAACACCTGGTAATAATGGAGTATTATCTCTGGTAGTGGTTACATGCGAACTCATCAGGATATCAACCTCAATTTCACTGCTTATGTGCTCTTCTATAGCTTTTAGGCAGTCATTCTTGATGACCTCTTTTAGCGGACAAGCAGGAGTCGTCAGCATGACGGTGAATGATAGTTTGTTTCCGTCAATAGCTATATCCTGTATCATATTCAGGGTCACCAGATCCTTTTTTATGTCAGGGTCATCTACATGTCTTAGGGCATTTAATACACTCTCCTTAGTCAACTCCATTGCTTTTCTTTTCTAGTGCAAATAAAATGCATTCGATTTACTTTTTCATTAACACTTGAAGAAGTATTTAGTTCAAGAATAGTCGAACCAATCGCTATATTTGAAAAGCGAATGGCTATTAATGACTCTACCATACAGGATATCAAGAATCGCATCGATATTGTCGAGGTGATTGGTGATTTTGTGACCTTGAAAAAGGTAGGAGGCAATTACAGAGCATTAAGCCCATTTACCAACGAAAAAACACCTTCCTTCTATGTTTCTCCTTCCAAAGAGATATTCAAGTGCTTTTCAACAGGCAAAGGGGGAGATGCCATTGCATTTGTGATGGAGGTTGAGGGCATAAACTATATAGAGGCCCTTAAATACCTTGCTCAGAAGTATAGTATTGAAATTCAGGAAGAAGAGCTGACTGATGAGCAAATCGAAGCTCAGAACGAACGGGATAGTCTTTTTATAGTACTGAACTTTGCCAGTGAATACTTCCAGAAGCTGTTGCATGAAAATTCTGAAGGAAAATCGATAGGACTTAGCTACTTCAAGGAAAGAGGTTTTACAGAGTCTACCATCAAGAAGTTTGATCTGGGTTACTCTTTAGATGCTTGGGATGGGCTGCTGAAAGCCGCTACTTCCAAAGGACATACAGAGACGATGCTGGAAAAGGCTGGGTTGATTCTGAAGTCGGATAAAGACAATAAGAAATACGATCGCTTTAGAGGAAGGGTCATTTTTCCTATCCATAATGTAGCTGGTAAAGTAATCGCATTTGGTGCCAGAACGCTTAGAAAAGACAAGAAGCAGCCCAAATACATAAATTCCCCAGAAACTGAAGTTTACCATAAGAGTAATATCCTTTACGGTATTCATCAGGCTAGACAGGCCATAAGGAATGAAGATCAGTGCTATCTGGTAGAAGGGTATACCGATGTGATTTCTTTACACCAGTCTGGAGTAGAGAACGTGGTAGCATCAAGTGGTACTTCACTGACCAAGGAACAGATTCAACTGATAAGTCGATATACCCAGAATATAACAGTCTTATATGATGGCGACAGCGCAGGTATAAAGGCATCTTTTAGAGGGATTGACATGATCCTTGAGCATGATCTGGATGTGAAGGCCGTGGTTTTCCCGGAAGGAGAAGATCCTGATAGCTATTCCAGAAGCATGAGTTCTGAGGCTTTTCAGAATTACCTTGTTGACAATGCTCAAGACTTTATCACTTTCAAAACTAACGTACTTACAGACGGAGGTCAGAAAGTTGACCCGGTAAAAAAAGTACAGGTAATCAGAGATGTTATAGAGAGTATCTCTTTGATTCCTGATGGTATTAAGCGATCCGTTTATATCAGAAGTTGTGCCGATCAGTTAGAAATTGAAGAACAAGTACTGATCAGCGAACTGAATAAGATTCTGATTCAGAAGCAGCGAAAGGATAAACAGAATAAGGAAAGGCAAGAAAGGTATGAAGAAGAACCTTTACCACAATCACCTTTAGCACCCAAAAAAGAGGAGCTGAAATTTACTTCTTACCATGTTGAAAGAGAGTGTCTTCGCTTGCTGATTAACTATGGTAATGAGCCTTTTGATACTGATATGTCCGTAGCTGAATTTATTCTTCAGGAAACAGAAGCAATCAGCTTTGATGATAAAATGATTGAAGAAACTTTCAATAAGGCGTCTGATATTGTTAGAAGTGGTAAAAAACTGGAAGCTGATCAGTTTATAGGGCCGAAAAACCCCTCGATGAGTCAATTAGTTATTGACTTGCTCGAGATGAAGTATTTTGTGAGTGATGGCTGGCACGAAAAGCACAGGATTGGAATTGTGCACGAATCGGCAGATTTGCCACACGCTTCTTACAAAATGGTACTCAGGTTGAAAAAGAAGAAGCTTGAAAAGCTAATCAGCCAAACTGATGAGTCTTTAAAAAAATCGGCAAGCTTAGAAGAAGAAGAGGAGCTGCTGAAAATGTACTGGCACTTGAAAACCCTTTTAATGGAAGTGGATTCAGAGTTGGGTACGGTAATTCCACGTTAGTTTTGATGCATATATTTACTTATTACCTTTGCATCGCTTAAATCACCAATATGTCTGAAAAAATCAAATTAGATCCGATAGAAGATGCAATTGCCGCCATCAAAAATGGGGAAGTAATCATTGTTGTTGATGATGAAAACCGCGAGAATGAGGGTGATTTTATCTGTGCTGCTGAAAAAGTAACCCCTGAGATTATCAATTTCATGGCAACACATGGGCGTGGGTTGATTTGTGCATCTATTCTGGAAGATCGTTGTAATGAATTGGGGCTTGATTTAATGGTGAGAAACAATTCTGCAGCCTACGAAACTCCTTTTACGGTTTCTGTGGATTTAATAGGGCATGGTTGTACTACTGGAATATCTGCATCAGATAGATCAAAGACTATTCAAGCATTAATTGATCCGGAAATAAGACCAGAAGAGCTAGGAAAGCCAGGACATATATTTCCTCTAAGAGCCAGAAAAGGTGGAGTGCTTAGAAGAACCGGACATACTGAAGCTGCTGTAGACTTTGCAAGGTTAGCAGGTTTGAAAGCTGCAGGTGTCTTGGTCGAAATCATGAATGAGGATGGGACCATGGCCCGGCTCCCTGATTTGAAGTTGGTAGCAGAGAAATTTAACCTCAAGTTGGTTTCAATTGAAGACCTTATCTCTTACAGACTTGAAAATGAGAGTTTGATAGAGAAAGACTTGGGAATAGACTTGCCAACAGAATACGGAGATTTCCACTTACAGGCTTATAAGCAAATTAACACTGGAGAGGTGCATTTAGCTGTTGTAAAAGGTGAATGGGAACCTGATGAGCCTGTTTTAGTGAGAGTGCATTCTTCCAGCACTTTAGGAGATATCTTTGGCTTTAAGTTCGATGCTGGCAACCCTATTAAATATGCCATGAGAATGATTGAAGAAGAGGGCAAAGGGGTAGTGCTATACATGAATCAGAATGCCAGAGGACAGCGCTTACTTCACGAGATTAAAACCCTACAGCAAGAAGGTATTACCGAAGAGCCTTTAAATAGAAAGTTTGGTGTTAAAATGGACGAGAAGGACTATGGTGTTGGAGCTCAAATTCTTCGAGACCTTGGGGTTTCTAAAATCAAGCTTATTTCAAACAATCCACAAAAGAGAGTTGGGATAATTGGTTACGGATTGGAAATAATGGACTATGTGCCTCTGAAAAGGAGAACTGAGGAAAGTCAGGCCTGGTAATCTGGAATAAAATTTGTTGCTTATGGGATATGGTAAAGTGGTTCATATCTCTTTCTCTTCTGTGTGTTTTAGTTGCTGAAAGTTTTACTCAAGAAGTAAAATATGGATTTCCTAGTGAAGGTTGGCATAAGGGGACTGTATTTCTCAATGATGGCAAAGAGTTGTCAGGTATAATTAAATACGACCTGGAATCCGACCTTATTCACCTTAAACTTAATGAGCAAAAGCAAATACTTGCCGCCAATCAATTCGCACGTTTCAGTATTTTCCAAAGAGATATTAAAAAGCAAAGAGAGTTTATCTCTATTCCATTCGTTAATAAAACTGGCTATAAACGACCTAAACTATTCGAAGCTATCCACTATTCAGGTAGAGGCATAGCTTTGCTGGGCCGAGAGTTTTTACATATTTCCAGTGGCGTTAGAAGAGACCAGCCAGCAAGAATGAAATTCCGATGGGGCAGACCTCAAATAGAGTCGGTTAAATATGAGTTCTATTTGTTGAGAGAAAAAAATGAAGTAGTACTTCTGAGGGGTGGCCGAAAAAGTATAGCCAATGCATTTGGGCAGTACCAGGAAGAATTAAAGAAGTTTATCAAAAAGAATAGGTTAGAAACAGATCTATTAGAAGATATCGTTCGACTGGTTGAATACTATAATAGCTTGAGAAATAAGTAACGTGAAACCTTATAATCAACTAATCGTTTAGTTATTAAACTTTAAATTTAAAACTATGCGATTATTTGTTTCAGCAATTACACTTTTTTTGATTTCAAACCTTGGATTTGCTCAAAAGTCCGCGACATTGTTTCCAAGCCAAGTCTGGCACAAGGGGGAAGTTACTTTAAAAGATGGCACCATGGAGCAGGGGCATATTCAATATGACCTTGAAAAAGAAACTGTCAGGCTAAGTAAGGATGGGGAAATCCTCATTTATAAGGCAGACAGATTAGAGAAGTTTAGCTTTTTTCAAAAAGGGATTGATCGTCAAAGAAATTTCTATGCATTGCCATATGGAGTGTCAGAAGGTAATCATGAACTCAGACTTTTTGAACTTGTTCTTGAAGGCGAGACCAACCTCTTGGCAAGAGAATTTATTAAATACACTAGTCAGACCAGAGTGAATGAAGAGGCAAAGCATGGGTTAGGTAGACTCCATAGAGTTAAAGTGGCTGCCCTTAACTATGATTATTATCTGGTTGCAGATGGTGGTGAACCAAAGGCAGTCAAAACGAGAAGGAAGAAAGTCGCTATGTCTTTCGGTAGCAATCAGGAAAAAGTTTTAAGTTTTATTAAGGCTAACGGCTTGAATACAAAAGAGCTTGTGGATATGACTAAACTTGTTTCTTATTACAACTCATTGAATTAGATAATAGCATTTTATAATACAGAATGATAAATACCTCTCAGGGGTCTATTTGGTGACCTTTGAGAGGTATTTCTCTTTGCTTCAGAACATAAAAGCAGCCGTTTGTTGAAACAAAACGTATAGTAATCGTTGTTAATACTATATGCGTCTACTTTTTTCAGGCATATTAATACTGCTGATTTCAACCAATATTAGCGCTCAACGCTACAACTTCCCGAGTGAGCGTTGGCATGCTGGTGGTTTTACCTTAAATGATGGGAGTAGATTTCAGGGTAGTATTAAATATGATTTGGAAGCGGATGCCATACAAGTCATCATCGAGAATAAAACACTGACCTACGCTGCCAATCAGATAAAGGACTTTAGAATATTTCAACAGGATATTGGAACCTATAGAACGTTTTACTCAATTCCCTATGTTACAGAATATGGTTATAAGAGACCAAAGTTCTTTGAGTTGATTTATGAAGGTAATACAAGTCTTTTAGCCAGAGAATTCATTTCCATAACTACGAGAAGCAATGCCGGTACTTATTTTAGAGGGAGTACTCGATTTGTTCCTTATGGGAACAGCAGGAGTTTGAAAGTAAGGTTTCTGGATCATAACCTGTATCTAGTTAGTCCTGAAGGTGAAATTGAGCTACTCAGTTCTAATAGGAAGGATGTGATTTATGCATTTGATGGTAAGCACGCTGAACTAAGAAAGTTCATCAAAAAGCAAAAGATTAAAGTAGATAGAATAGAGGATGTGAAATCTTTGGTAGTCTACTACAATCAACTGGAAAATTTATAGGCTCCTTTTCCTTTAAAAAAATCTCTAAAAAAATCTTATCGATTGCTGGACGGGCTGGCTAATGTTCCGAAATTAGCTTTCCTAAATTAATAAGCATGGCAAAACCTCTAATCTTAGTTTCAAATGACGATGGTATAACTTCTAATGGTATTAGGGTACTGATAGAAGTAATGAATGAACTGGGAGAAGTGATTGTTGTGGCTCCTGATAGTCCACAGTCAGGTATGGGACATGCCATTACAATCGGAGAACCTTTAAGGTTATACAAGTCAAAGTTGTTTGATGATTTAGATGTTGAAGCCTATAAGTGCTCAGGGACACCTGCTGATTGTGTTAAGTTGGCCAAGCATCACTTACTAAAAGATCGCAACCCAGACTTGGTGGTAAGTGGTATTAATCATGGGAGTAACCTTGCTGTTAGTGTGTTGTATTCTGGAACAATGTCTGCTGCTATTGAAGGTGCAATAGAAGGGTTTCCATCAATAGGTTATTCGCTATGTGATTTTGCTCATGATGCGGATTTTTCACATACAAGAGAATATGTGAAGCATATTGCAGAGCAGGTTTTAAAAAATGGATTAACAAAAGGAGTTGCGTTAAATGTAAACTTCCCTCCGAAACAGTATGAAAAGGTCAAGGGTATTAAGGTTTGCCGACAAGCCAATGCGCATTGGGAAGAAGAGTTTGACCATAGACACGACCCATATGGAAGACCTTATTTCTGGCTGGCTGGTAACTTCGTAAACAATGATAAGGGGGAGGATAGTGATGTGTGGGCTACAGACCATAATTATGTGGCAGTAGTTCCTTGCCAGTACGATCTAACGGCTCACCATACCATTGCCCAAATCAATGAGGATTGGGAGTTTTAGGATAGGTTTAGCTTAGTCCAAATTACTTATTTTGAACGTTATAGAATTCCCTAATACGGTATACTCTGCGGTTACTATATAGGCGCGTACATTGAAAACGGAAAAAGGGTTAGTATTGGGTAGTTCAAGTTGACCTGAGAAATCTTTGCCATTCTGACTTTCCACTATTACTATGCCTTGGTTATTATTGAGGTTTGGTCTAAGTCCGCCAACACCTATTAAAAACCCATATTCCAATATTTGAGACCCCTTACTATTTTGTGTAATAGTACCTTCAACCCTTATTGAGGTATTATTTACAGGGGTGAAAGATGTGGTTTTTACCCTTGGCCAATCTACCTCAGATGGTTGAACATTGTCCTCACAAGAAACCAATAAAATGGCTATAAAGAGCATTATGACTTTTTTCATTATTATCTAGCTAAGATTAATGATATACCTGATTGTTTGAATGGAGAGAATTTCTCTATGCTGTTTAAAAGTCCTGAACCTGGAAAAACGATATCAGCAGCCAGAGTTATTTTAAACAGCCCTTTAAATGACTTTGATAATCCAACCCTTGACCAGAAATAAGATCTGCTTCTCTCAATATCAAAAGCTCTGTCCCGTTCACTAATTTCTATTACGTTGCCTATTCTCCAGTCTGTATAAAGCACACTTGATGTATTATAATAGTTTTGGAGAGTAATGCCCGTTTGCAAAAATAGGGGGACGCTACCTTCTTTGATGATTATCTTTAGTGAAATGGGTACACTAATAGCATCAAAACGATTCACTATTTCTCTTATTAAATTTGCTGACCTTGTTATCTTACTAAGTAACAACGATGACTGATGATTCAACCCTAACTCTAGTGATATGCGGTCCGACAGATTTGGAAACCTAAAGTCAAAGAGAATACCAAAAACATAATCGCTTGTCTTGTAACTACCATCCACGAACTTAGTAATCCCATCTACACTGGAAATATCTAGTTCACTGTTTCTTCTGCCTATAAGAATTCCGTAATCGACCAATGTCTTTTTGAACGTCTTGTTCCTATAATCAGTAGTTGTTGACCCTTTGCAGCTATTGTATTTTTTTATCTGTTTAAGAACATTCTTTTCATTAAACGATAAGGATTTAATGTCTTCTGGGTTAATGTCACAAGAAGAGACAATTCCATAAAGAATACTTTTCCATTTTTTGCTTTGGTTTAAGTACTCAACACCATCTTTTATTTCTCTTTGTTGTTTGGATGTAAGAGAATAAATTTCTCCGTTTTCAGTTTGGATAAACAGAGTTTTGTTCTCCCTATACAGACTTAATGGACCGGTAGCAACAACTTCTACGAACTTGTCTTTGACCACTTGAGATGAATAAGATCTAATGTTATCGATACCATAGCCCAAGACTTCGTTTGGAGAAAATAACCTACTATTTTTATCTTCTTTAAAGAGGAAATTAGAGTAGTGAGAAGCATTTCCTTGATATCCCACCTTGCCTCTAATTGTATCTCCGTCTAATTTGACCATAAAACCATCTAACCAATCAGATTGGGCTTTTAAGTTGGGAGATAAACTGACGATGAAGAGACCTAAAAGGGATAAAATCCGTAGTTGTTGCATTTTGATAAAATGAATTTTTTTGCAAAAATAGTCATATAGCATTTCGATGCAAGAATTAAGTGTTTTAAGACAAATTTATTTGTTTAACGGTTGTCTTTGAAGGATAATCAACGAGGCTATTATTCCTTAATGAAATCCGGAACCTGAATGTCCTTCCTAAAAAGTTCCTTGCCTTTGTTATCAGTTAGGGCCCAACGGTACAACCATGACATGCCCCAGTTACCGAATTTCGTGATCGACTTTTGATAGGCTGGATCTTTTAGTACTTGGGTTTGTGAGGCGAAGGCATATCCATTGGCAATAAACATCTCAGCGAGTTCATCAAGGTAGTCTGCGTTTAACATGTTGGCATGCATGAGGTAGGTTTGAGGAATCTGTCTACCAAATATTGTTTCTGTGAGTTCTTCGTAGAACTTGAGTTTCTTTTCCGTATGGTCAATGTATGCCTGGCCAATTTTTTTCATAAGGGTATTGTCCTTCTTCTTAAAAGCTTTGGCGTATGCACTGGCAAATAGATAATCATCACTATCCAGTGTGACAGGGGAAGGGACATAGCCTGCATCTGAAAGAAAAGTCGCCAATGAGTCCGAACGTTCTTTGGTTTCTCCTGATCTTAAATATGGATGTCGGAAATATTTGAGTTCTGAATTATGCTTTTTCATCAAAGGCCTGATGACCTGCTCTCCATTTATAACATTGTTGACAAAATCTTTGAATGAGTTTTTGTGATAATCGATATGTGAGTAGGTGTGATTACCAAGTTCATAGCCATTGGATAGCCATGTTTCAAGAAGTGCCACTCGTTGCTGACTCAACTTTCCTCGAACCTTCAATTTGCCTTCATTAACGTAACCAATGGCAGGAATATCAAACTTCTTGAAATTGCTAATGAGTTTATCTGTTACAGATTTCCAATCAGCGTCTGAGTTTAAACCATAACCCACTACCGGCAAATCATCGACAGTAATGCATACTTGTTTTTGAGCCAGAGATAACTGAGATAAGAAAACAAGGGTAAGCAGGAGCAAAGATTTGTTAAGAATGCGTATAAATGGGGCTGACATTTTGAGGATTAATTGACCTAAACTCGAAGCTAAACAATTATCTACAGTTTATCACTTATGTTTTTTAGGAACCGGATCATGTCCCTGCCCACCCCAAGGGTGACATTTGCTGAAACGTTTTATGCCTAGCCATATCCCTTTGAGTGGACCCCATTCCTCTATAGCTTCAACAGTATACGCAGAACAGGTAGGAGAGAAGCGACAGTTCGCACCTAACAGAGGAGAGATAGCATATTGATATACACGAATTGGAAAAATGAATATGGCCTTTAAGACCTTGTTCATTTGAAATCTTTATAAAGCATACTGGCCTGAATACCTTCGTTGTTTTGATACTTCCCGTTTTTATAAGTATCAAAATCACCTTCTATGGTGTGGTAAAAAATCTGACAAATGTCCACACCTGCATAAATACGAATTGGCTGAACGCAGAAAATCTCTAGCGTCCAGAAGCCGTTGAAGCCAACATCTCCAAAACCTGCTGTTACGTGTATGAAAAGCCCCAATCTACCAATAGAAGAGCGTCCTTCAAGCATCGGTACATACTTAGAAGTCTCAGTCTTCTCTACAGTTCTACCCAGATATAGCTTACCTGTTTCTAATAGTAAGCCTTCCTCAGGTATTGTCAATGGCTCAACAGGGTTGGGCGTTTTCATGTCTAAAACCGGATTGGTATAGACCATCAACTCATTATGTAACTTCAGATTGTAGCTGTTCGGATTAAGCTGAGCTTCATTGTAGGGCTCAATATTAATTCCTTTTCCAATCTCACGTTTTATTTCTTTACCTGATAAGATCATAACAGCTAGTCAATTGTATAGGACATTTCGCCCCCTTTTTCATCTTTTATCTGAACACCAACGGTTTTCAAATCATCCCTGATTTTGTCCGATAGGGCATAGTTTTTGGAAAACTTTGCTTGCTTTCTTAGTTCAATCAGTACATTCATTACGCCATCCAGTAACTCTCCATCTTGTCCACCATCACCTTCGTTTTTGAGGCCTAGTACTTGATGTATTATATCTTTAAAAACGCCTACAGTGTATTCGAAAATACTCTTATCAATTTGAGCAAGTTCAGATGGTGATTGATAATATGTGTTGATTTTACTACTAACCTCAAATAGAGAGGCTATGGCCTTAGCAGTATTGAAATCATCACTTAAGTCTAAAAGTGCTTTCTCTACAAAACCCTTGAATTCTTCTGATTTTTTCGCGTCAACGTTGCCCGTTCCAGGTGTTGCTAGCTTATCAATCAGGTTTACGCTGGCCATTAAGCGCTTGTAACCTTTTTCTGCTGCTTGTAAGGCTTCATTAGAGAAATCCAATGTGCTCGCATAGTGACTCATTAGCATGAAGAATCTTACAGTCATGGCGCTGTATCCTCTTTCCAGAAGTTTATGGTTTCCGGTAAGTAATTCTTCAGGAGTAAAGCCATTACCTTCGCTTTTAGCCATTTTTCGGCCATTCACTGTTAGCATGTTTCCATGTATCCAGTACTTTGCACCGCCATGGTTGCTGCAGCCTTTGTTTTGAGCTATTTCGGCTTCATGGTGTGGGAATTTTAAGTCCATTCCTCCTCCATGGATATCAAAATCTTGCCCGAGATATTTAGTACTCATAGCCGAGCACTCCAAATGCCAGCCTGGAAACCCTTCACCCCAGGGAGAAGGCCATTTCATCAGGTGACCTCCCTTGGCCTTTTTCCAAAGCGCAAAATCAAGTTGGTTTTTCTTTTGCTCCTGGCCGGCAAGTTCTCTGGTATTGGAAATCATTTCTTCTACATTCCTTCCAGATAGTTCACCATAAGGGTGATCTTCATTATACTTTTTTACGTCAAAGTAAACAGAACCGTCAACTTCATAAGCGTAACCATTTTCTATGATTTGCTGAATAAAGCTGATTTGTTCCACGATATGACCTGTCGCAGTTGGTTCAATCGAAGGAGGTAGAATATTAAAAAGCTGCATTACGTCATGAAAGCCATTGGTGTACTTCTGTACTACTTCCATTGGCTCCAATTGATCTAATCGGGCTTTCTTAGCAATCTTGTCTTCTCCTTCATCAGCATCACCAACCAAATGGCCTACATCAGTAATATTCCTTACATATCGGACTTTATACCCTAGAAAAGTAAGGTAGCGAAATACAATATCAAAAGACAAAAAGGTTCTGACGTTACCCAAATGAACATCGCTATAAACAGTAGGTCCACATACATACATACCCACTTTACCTTCTGAAAGAGGTTTGAATAATTCCTTCTGTTTAGATAGAGTATTATGTACGCTTACGGGGTACTGCTTGTAAAGGCTCATTTAATTTTGTTGTTGATATAGGTAAGGAATTCGTTTCTTGTTTTTTCTTCCTTGAATTTACCACTGTACTCTACTGTTACAGTGGACGAAGATTGGTCTGACACTCCTCGCGAACTGATACACATATGTTCGGCATCAATAAACACGGCTACATCTTCCGTGTTCAGTGCAGTCTTCAACTCATTTAAAACCTGTAAAGCTAATCGCTCTTGTACTTGCGGCCTTCTTGCATAAAAATCTACAATACGATTTATTTTAGACAAACCAATTACTGTTCCATTTGGAATGTAGGCAACATGTGCTTTTCCAACTATTGGCAGGAAATGATGTTCACAATTGGAGTAAAGCGTAATGTCTTTTTCAACCAACATTTCACTGTATTGATACTTATTTTCAAAAGTAGATAGTGATGGCTTATTTTTTTCATTCAGCCCTTTGAAGAGATCATTAACATATAGTTTGGCCACTCTCCTGGGGGTACCTCTAAGGCTATCATCGGTTAAGTCAAGCCCCAGTGTATGCATAATTTTTTCAAAATAACCTTGAATCAACTCTATCTTCTCACTGTCAGAAATATCAAAAGCATCCTTTCTCATAGGAGTTTCTATTGATGTCATTATATGTCCATCACCCATTTCATCTATTTCTCTGAGCAATTCTTCCGCTGTTTTATTGGCCTTATTATCCATACAAATGGTATTAATTATAGGTGTAATCCCTTTTACTTACTACAGGTGAAAAAGTTTGGCAAAAGTACTATTAATTAACGTGTTTTTGAAACACAGTTTTTGATAAACAATACTTGTCCACAATACGTTCAGAATCGGGATTGGCTGCTTTATTTAAGGTTTGTTGAAAAAGTCTTGAATTAAATCCGTTATCAATTAGAACTTTTGCCTATTATTAATCTATGAATGCTTATAACCTGATCATTGCTTTGTCTTGTGTGATTATTTTTTCACACATCTTCAACTTTGTGTCAAAGAGAACCAAGGTGCCAAGTGTTATTCTTTTGATTCTACTTGGAGTTGGAATCAAATTGTTCATGGATTTTAAGGGCTATAATCAGGATGCACTGATTTTTAGCACACTTGAAGTGTTAGGTATTGTTGGGTTGATCATGATTGTTCTTGAAGCTGCAATTGACCTTGAACTATCAAAAGAAAAATGGCCTATTATATGGAAATCATTTCTGGTGGCTCTGTTTTCCCTGGTGGTATGCGCATTCACTATATCATTTATAATTAATCAGTTTTTTAAGGAGGATCCCATAATTTCTTTGGTGTACGCTGTTCCGCTATCTATTATGAGTAGTGCAATTGTAATACCTAGTGTTTCCGGGTTATTTAATGAAAAGAAAGAGTTTATGATATATGAGAGTACATTTTCTGATATTCTCGGTATCATGTTCTTCTATTTCTTAACTGAGAATGTGGGGGTGGAAAGTGCCAACACAGTTGTATACAGTATAATCGGAAACATAGTAATTACGATCGTAGTGTCCATTGCAATCAGTTACGCTTTAGTGCTTTTATTCCAGCGTATTGTGGGTGATGTTAAGCTCTTTATGTTGATTGCCGTGTTAATTCTGCTTTATGCTATTGGCAAGCAACTACACCTGTCATCTCTTGTAATTATTCTTGTGTTCGGGTTATTGCTCAATAATTCGCATCTCTTCTTTTTTGGAAAACTCAAAGAGTGGATCGATGATAAGATGATAGGAAGTGTATTGAAGGATTTGCACTTGGTTACACGTGAATCGGCCTTTGTGGTACGAACTTTCTTCTTTGTGGTTTTCGGAACTACCATCGATTTTAGGGCTTTACTTAACTTAGAGATAGTTGGGGTAAGCTTAATTATTGTTGGGGTATTTTATGCCTCCAGGTTCCTGTTGCTTAAGATATTCTTTTTAAAGAAAAGTATTCTGCCCGAGGTGTTTATTACTCCCCGAGGTTTGATTACTGTACTATTGTTTTTCTCAATTCCTTCGCATCTGACATCTGATAATTTTAATTCTGATATAATTCTGATCACAATTTTGACCACCAGTATCATTATGACCTGGGGCTTAATAAAGTTCAGTGATAATAAACCGGAATTAGAACCAGAAGAAGTCATAGCCAATGCTTTAAGTGACGAGTCTGATAATAGTGAGGTGTCTTACTTTATTGAAAGAATGAGCGATGAAGCAGAGGCCCGAGCTGAGACTGGAGAACAACCAGATGGTTCGGATGAAAAATCAGAGGAATCCGATGAAGAAAAAAGAGATGATCAATAAGGATCGATATTCAATACAAGCTCTACCGTACTGAACTCCTTCTTTTTAAGAAGCTCTAGTTGGGCAGATTTAATGATGTCTTTAACGGCCTCAATCTTATATTTACGTTCTATTTTTAGATAGACATCCATTAGGTATTTGTCTCTGATCTTATTAATCAAAGGTTCCTGAGGCCCAAGAACTCTTTTCTGACCCAAATCCTCTTTAAGAATGTTAGCTAGATATCCAGCAGTTTCGCTTGTTAACTTTTTGTCTTTACTCCGCAAAAGAATATGTATCATTCTTGTATATGGAGGATAATTGTACTGCTCTCGTTCGAACATTTCACCTTGGTAGAACCTTAGGAACTGGTGTTGCTGAATGAGTTTCAAAATACCCTGATCTACATCTCTGGTTTGAATAATAACCTTTCCTTTTATATCTCTTCTTCCAGCACGACCACTAACCTGAGTGACTAACTGGAAAGTTCTCTCAATAGAGCGAAAGTCTGGGAAATGTATCATTCTATCTACATCAAACACTCCAACAAGACTGACCCTATCAAAATCCAGACCTTTGCTAACCATTTGAGTGCCTACCAGAATGTCAATATTTCCTTTCTCGAAATCATGAATAATGTTTTGGTAAGCATATTTGGCCCTTGTGGTTTCAAGGTCCATTCTTTGTATTCTGGCTTCGGGCAAAATGAGCTTTAGTTCTTCCTCAATCTTCTCGGTACCTATTCCTACTGTATGTATTCTGGTGCCCCCACAAGCTGGACAGACTAATGGAACTGCCTGTTTATGCCCACAGTAGTGACAGTTGAGTTGATTCTTGTATTGATGATATGTCAGGCTAACTGCACACCTTGGACAATCGGGAATGTAGCCACAGTCTTCACATGTGAGATAATTTGAATACCCTCTTCGGTTCTGAAAAATAATGGC
Source organism: uncultured Roseivirga sp. (assembly GCA_947493005.1). Lineage (GTDB taxonomy): Bacteria > Bacteroidota > Bacteroidia > Cytophagales > Cyclobacteriaceae > Roseivirga. The sequence continues at coordinate 364,381 of CANLOY010000002.1, read as the reverse complement.
CTGTTCACCTTTTTCAATGGTGCTTTTTAAGGCTTCAATCAATACAGAAGTAAATTCACCAATAGCTGTTTTCTTTTTCTTTTCAGATCGGATATCTGCGATTTGTATTTCAGGTAATTCGGCCTGATGAAAGCGTTGATTTAATTCCACTAAGCCAAACTTTCCTTGTAAAGCGTTGGTGTAAGATTCTAAAGAAGGTGTGGCTGAACCAAGCAAGGTTTTTCCATGATGTATGTGTGCCAGGTAGATGGCAACATCACGTGCATGATATCTTGGTGCAGGGTCAAACTGTTTATAGGAACTTTCATGACTCTCGTCTACAATAATTAGCCCGAGTTGTCTAAATGGGAGGAATACAGCGCTTCTTACTCCAACGATAAAGTCAAAACGACCATCAAGCAAACCATGCCAAACTTCCACTCTTTCGTTGTCTGAGAATTTAGAATGATAAACTCCCATTCTATCTCCGAAAACTGCGCTCAGTCTATTAACGATTTGAGCAGTAAGAGCAATCTCAGGGAGCAGATAAAGGACTTGGTTTCCTGCCTCGAGTGCATTTTTTATTAAATCAATGTAGACCTCTGTTTTACCACTTCCGGTTATTCCGTGTAGAAGGGCTGTCGGTTTAGTTTGAAAATGCTCCAGAATCTCATTTCGAGCACTTTTCTGGGTTTCAGTTAACTCAATTTCTTTTAATACTTTGGATTCCGATTCTCCAAAACGAGATACAACGACCTCGAAGGCTTCGAATATCTGATTTTTTATAAGTGTGTTGAGGGAAGAACTGGACAAACCACTTTGAGTAAACACCGATTTGTCAATACCCTGCTCATTCTTTTCAGGTTCTTGATATACAGGTATCTCTTGAAGGTATTTTAATAAGAGGTCAGTTTGTTTGGGTTTCTTTTCAAGACTTTGGAAAAGCGCCTGAATATGTTCTTCTGATTCAAGAAAATCCGGGTTCAGCCTGACCCTTTTTACTTTCTTAGGTTTGTATCTCTCTTTGACCTCTTCATAAATTATGATGAGTTCTTTTTGAACCAAAGATTTGATGTATTTATATGCACTCTTTAACCCCAACGAGTCTGCCGATTCGCGATAGGTTAGCGAATCATTATTTTCGAGCGCATTAAGAAGAATTAACTCCCTATCATCTAGGGGGTACTCAGTATCGTTCCAGTCCTTATCCGGATGCAACTGAATTCGGGACTCACTACTGAGTTTTAAACCTGAGGGTAGGGCTGCATTCAATACCTCACCAAGTGTACTCATATAGTAAGATGATATCCATTTCATTAACTCAGTTTGTTGAGGTGTAATGATAGGACTGGCGTCCATTACGTCCAGAATCGGTTTAGCAGTATATACTTCAGGTGCTTTTTGGTGTATGTTGTCTACAACTCCGGTTACTACCTTCTGTCTGCCAAATTGAACTATTACCCTGATACCGGGCTGCAAAAGTTCAAGAAACTCACCAGGAATTCTATATGTAAACAGCTGAGGAATAGGTAGGGGAAGCGCTATATCAGCAAAATAAATTTCGTCCCCATCTGGCGCATCAATATTTAGTTGTAGCTCACTCAAATATATCCCTTATCAGATTGTTCTGCTTAAGGTTTTGAATCTAAGCATAAAAACAAGTTTTTGAACGATAAAGCATTATCAGTTTGTTAATTGACCTAATAATTTTTCAACCGAGTTAACAGGCAACTGACAGGCTTTATTATAACATAAGTAGAAAGTGCTTTTATCATTAACCAGTTCTCTGCCTTTTAGAAGGGCTAAATCAGATACTTTTCCTGTAGTTTTTCCTGCAACAACCTTATTTGGAATAAAATGCTGATTTAAGACATGTATGTCTTTGACAGGGTTGCTACTCACAACTACTATTTCTGCTGTAGGGTAGGTCATTAAGCTATAAAGCGAAGCCCAGTGAGCTAAATCCTGTGGAGCCATATTGACGATTCTGTCAACTCGCCTGATCATTGATAAGGATTTGTCAATGTAGCTTTGTGTATCTGTGAGTAAACCAAGCAAATAAAGATTGTGCCCCATCATAGCATTGGAAGATGGAATTACATTATCGAAGATTTCTTTTTTTCTGGCAATCAGCTGTTCTGAAGTATTCGATGTAAAAAAGAACAGCTCTTCGTCAGGATCGAAAAATGCTTCAATTGTCGTTTCTGTTAATGCTGTTGCTTGACTTAGCCATTCTTCGTTAAATGTTACTTGATACAGAGCAATTAACCCCTGTATCAATGCTGCATAATCCTCTAGGTAAGCATCTATTGAAGCTTCACCGTCTTTGTAGGTTCTTTTCAACCGTCCCTTTGAAAGCATACTGTTCAGTAGAAAGTTGGCATTTTTGATTGCCATATTCAAAAACTGCTTTTCTCCAAAAACGGCATATGCATCACAAAGTCCTTTGAGCATGAGCCCATTCCAGCCACTGAGTATTTTATCATCAAGTCCTGGCCTTACTCGTTTTGCCCTTTCCTGGAGTAAGGCATAGTTGGCTGAGGTGATAACGTCTTCTAGCTCTTCAAAATCAAGGTTATGTTTCCGGGCAAAATCTTCATTTCTTTCATTTCTGAAAGGAATGTTTTTTTCAGGTTCCCAGTTACCTGAAGTGATATTATAATAATCAATGAGTAGTTCGGCATCGGGTCCAAGAATGGATTCAAACTCTTGAGTTTTCCAAAGATAGAATTTGCCTTCTTCGCCTTCGCTATCTGCATCAAGGGCAGAATAGAATCCATTTTCCGGGCTGGTCATTTCTCTTTCCAACCAGTCTATTGTTTGAAATACCACCTGTTTGTAAAGTGGGTTTTTAGTAGCTTGATAGGCCTCTGAATAGAGACTCACAAGTTGACCATTGTCATAGAGCATTTTTTCAAAGTGTGGGACAAACCAATCCATGTCAGTCGAATACCTTGTAAAGCCTCCTCCAACTTGATCGTATAAACCACCCCATGCCATATGGCTAAGTGTACGTTCTACATGATCTAATGCTTCCTGGTTATTATTGATTGTTCCTTCGCGTAATAGAAATTGATAGGTAACAGGCATCGGAAATTTTGGGGCACGATTATTACCACCTTTTTTCAAGTCGAAGTTTTCGGCCAGTTTTATAGCCATCTCATGAAGCGCCTCTTTTGTGAAAGTATTGTTTGTTGAAATCAAACCATACTTTTCTACTTCACTTTTACCAAGGCTTTGCATGAAGCCTTCAGCCGATTTTTCCAGTTGATGTCTTTGCTCCTTGAAAACTCTTCCAATCTGGTTACATAGCTGGGCCCATCCTTTTTGAGGAAAGTAAGTACCTCCATAGAATGGTCTTTGATCTGGTAGCAGGAATACGTTTAACGGCCAGCCCCCTTGTAGTCCCATGGCATGTACCGCATCCATATAAACCTGATCAACATCAGGTCGCTCTTCTCTGTCTACTTTAATACAGACAAAGTGAGTATTCATGATTTGGGCAATGTCAGAATCTTCAAAACTCTCACGTTCCATGACATGACACCAATGACATGCTGAATAGCCAATACTGACAATGATCGGTTTGTTTTCTTCCTTTGCTTTATTTAACGCTTCTTCTCCCCAGGGGAACCAATCAACTGGATTGTGAGCATGTTGTAATAGGTAAGGAGAGGAGGCCTTTATGAGCCTGTTAGTGAATTGATTATCAGCCATGCTTCTTTAACTGCGATTGAACTTTCTTGATTTCTTCTTCGATATTGAGTCTGCCTTTCAGGCTTTGCAATCTGGTTAGCGTTTTATTCAGGAATACCTGATGCCTCTTATTGTTTGGGTTAAATGGTCGGTGATTTAATGATTGTCTTACCTTTTCCCATTCAGTTATAACCTGTTTTGTAGATTTTGAAAAGAATGCCTTGGAGAAAACATCCCAAATATAATCTATCGCTTGTTCGTTGGGGTGAATCATGTCCTTTTCATAGAAACGATAATCACGCAGGTCATCCATCATAATTTCATAGGAAGGGAAATAGTGAACATCCTCTGACATATCAGCCAAGTAGTGACATGCCAATCGTAACGCAGATTTACTGGCTGAATTCAGGGTTAGTGTTTCTTTGGTATGCCTTACTGGACTAACAGTTAACACGATCTGTAGGTTTGGGTTTATCGGTTGAATCATTTCCTTCAGTGAAAAGAAAGCTGAAACAATTTCATCAACATTAAGAAGCCGTTTATTAAACTGTTTTTGAGGAAGTTTATGGCAATTTGCTACCAGCATTTCGTGAGCTTTGGTTTCGTAAATCCAGGCAGTGCCAAAAGTGATAAAGAGAACCTTAGCTTGCGCCAGATGTGATTTGACTTCTTCTAGTTTCTTGTTGATGATTTCCAAAAGTCCTTCTTTACTGGAGTTCCTGAATGAGGAATGGAACTTCAGGTTATAATGCATGCCATCTCTTTCTATCATTCCAGCTTCAATGGCTAATGAAGGTTCCAGAGATAATTCTATCAGTTCAAATACTGAAAGGGGGTTGAATATGGTGCCGAAAGGGTTGGCTTCTATATTGAATTTACTCGAAAGTAATCTTGACCCGATTTCTTCAGCAAAACAAGAGCCCAGTGTAATCAATTTGTCTGTGTGTGTGATTTGGAAAGTGCTTCCTATGTCTTCAATTGGAGTTCTGAACATAATCAAAGATAGTTCATCTTTTCGGCTCTATAAGCGATGTGTGAATTACTTTGAACATAAAAAAAGCCTGTCCATTTGCATGAACAGGCTTTCTATGTAATTATGATTTCTTACTCAGCTACTACGCTGAATTTCAATTCTTTCTTAACCTCTTTGTGAAGGTCGATTTCTAATTCATAGTCACCGATCATTTTCACTTCACCTTTGAAAGAGATTTTCTTTCTGTCAACATCGAAACCTTTAGCTTTCAATGCATCCGAAATCTGAAGGGTAGTAACAGCACCAAATATTTTACCACTATCACCAGCTTTAGCTTTAATTTCTAAAACTATATCTCCAATTGCATCCGCCAATGATTGAGCATCTGCTTTAACTTTCTCTGCTTTGTGAGCCGCCTGTCTGATGTTCTCAGCGATCATCTTCTTATTAGAGTGACTTGCCAAAATGGCAAAACCCTGAGGGATAAGGTAGTTTCTACCGTAACCAGGCTTAACACTAACTGTGTCATTTTTGTAGCCCAAACCCTTAATATCAGTCTTTAATATAACTTCCATCTTTATCTCAGTTTAGGGTTTACTTCAATCCATCAGCTACGTAAGGCATCAAAGCAAGGTGTCTTGCTCTCTTAACAGCCTGGGTAACTTTCTTTTGGTACTTCAAACTAGTTCCGGTTAGTCTTCTAGGAAGAATCTTACCTTGCTCATTTACGAAAGCCATCAAGAAATCAGGATTCTTGTAGTCAACGTATTTGATTCCGTTTTTCTTAAAGCGGCAATATTTTTTTCTTTGCTGCTCTCTGTTGATTGGTTCATTAACTAAAGTCATGCTGCTGCCTCCTCTTTCTTTTTCTTGTTAAAAGCTCCGCTTCTTCTTTTGTTGTTGTACTCTACAGCGTGCTTGTCTAAAGACACTGTAAGAAATCGCATGATTCTTTCATCTCTTTTGAATTCGATTTCAAGAGCTGCGATAGCTTTTGGGTCGGCTTTGAACTCAACCAAATTGTAGAAACCTGTAGACTTGTGCTGAATTGGATAAGCCAATTTCTTAAGTCCCCACTTTTCCACGTTTATGATCTCGGCTCCATTGCTTTTTAGGAGTTGCTCGTAATTGCCGACAGCATCCTTCATCTGATCTTCAGACAAAACGGGATTTAAAATGAATACTGTCTCGTAATTGTTTAACATTATAAATGTATTTGTTTTTCGGGCTGCAAAGATATGAATTACTTATTGAAAATCAATCTTGTAAGAAAGATTATATAAGGAGGGAAAATAGAAGCCAAAAGCTGGTAATCTTAGCTCCTAATATCTTAAACCTTAACTCTTGCCCATAGAACCTTACAATTCCAAAATCACTTTTTCATTCAGTTCATGCTCGCCATCAAAGGTAATTACTTTAGGAGTAATCTTAAGTTGACTGGCTATGCCTTCTTGCTCCTTTATTCTGGTATCGGTTAAATAAGGGTCTTTTAAGCCATAGACTAACGTACATTCCTTATCTGACAACCGTCTGTGACTTTCTAAGGGAGGCAAGTCTGGAGGAAAAATTCCAGCCCAAAGTATAAGTTTATCAAATGATACACTGGTCTGAGTAGCAAATCTTGAGATAGTAGCTGCCCCTTGCGAAAAACCTAATAAAGTGACGCTAACATTTTTATTTAGCTGAAGCTTTATACTTTCAAAAACGGCTGTCAGGTACTGTAGATAATTATTAATATCACTGATACGGTCTTCTTTAGTCATCCATGTAGCACCAACCCTTCCAGTAAAACCCTGGAGGTAATACCTGAACAAACCTTCTGGTGCTACAATAATTGTTTTGCCATTATTGAGTACTTCAAACTTTTTAATAAAGTATTTAGCTAACTGACCATGTCCATGACATACGAACCAGAGTCTTTCAATATCCGGACCTGGATTTCCCAAAATTTCATAGCGGGCATTGAACTCAAAAGAGATTCTTTTCTCCATTTATACTAACTGATCAGAAGAGAATTCGAAAGGTAGCAGATTGCCTATTGATTTGGACATTAAAATATCTCCTTCACCACCTGCTAAATAAAGCTCAATATTTTCTGGCTGAGCGTGTTCATATTCACTCATTACTTGTCTGCAATTACCACAAGGTGCTGGAATACTGTTTGGGCTTGATTTCATTTTGAGTGCAACTACTACTGCTTTCAAAATTGATGCAGTTGGGTTGTTCGCTTTGGCAGCAAAAAACGCAACTCTTTCCGCACATAGACCTGCCGGATAAGCAGCGTTTTCCTGATTATTACCTAAAACAATGCTGCCATCTGATAGCAGCAAGGCTGCCCCCACCTGAAAGTCAGAATAGGGAGCCCGGGCATTCTTAGCAGCATACCTGGCCTTTTCTAATAACTGTTTGATTTCGGGTGTGAGTTCAGATTCTTTGAATATTTGAAGAGAAACTTCTTTCTTAATTTCTTGAGCCATAGGTTACTTTCAAGGGGATAGGAAGATACGAATCTTTTTGAAAGAAGGTTGTGCTGAAATCATTTCCAAGTTATTATTTGAAGTTAGAATGCTTTTTGCCTATTTCGGGGTCAAACGAACTTCATATATGAATCGCATTTTAGTTTTGGGAGCCGGAAGATCGGCTACTTCTTTGATTTCCTACTTGTTGGAAGAAGCATCTTCAAAAAACTGGACAATTACGGTTGCAGACTATGCTCTTCAATTGGCTGAAGAAAAAGTCAATGGTCATGCTAATGGAAAGGCTGTGGCCTTCAATATTAATAAGGAAAACGAAAGAGGAGAGTTGATTTCTCAAAACGATGTAGTGATTTCTATGCTGCCAGCACATTTTCACCCTGTGGTGGCAGAAGCATGTTTGAAACACGAAAAACATTTATTGACAGCTTCTTATGTTTCTGATGAATTAAGAGGTTTGGATGATAAGGCCAGAGAGAAAGGTCTTCTTTTTTTGAATGAATGTGGTCTCGACCCTGGAATTGATCATATGTCGGCTAAGAAGGTGATTGATCATATAAGAGTTGAGAAAGGCCTTAAGTTGAGAGCCTTTGAATCATTTACTGGTGGATTGTTAGCACCGGATGCTTCTGACGACAACCCATGGGAATATGGTTTTACATGGAACCCAAGAAATGTAGTGTTGGCAGGACAGGGGACAGTTAAGTTTATGCAGGAGGGGCGTTTTAAATACATTCCTTACCACAAACTGTTTAGAAGAACTGAATTGATTCATATACCTAATCATGGGTACTTTGAGGGCTACGCCAACAGGGACTCTTTAATGTATATGGAAGTATACGAGTTAGAGGGAATTGAAACACTTTATAGAGGTACATTAAGAAGACCAGGCTTTTGTATAGGCTGGGATGTTTTTGTACAACTGGGTGCAACGGACGATTCTTATCAGATGGATGGTGTGGCTGAAATGACACATAGACAATTCATCAACTCCTTTCTTTCTTACAATCCAAACGATTCTGTAGAGTTGAAACTGGCGCACTATTTAGGTTTGGATGTAGATGGTCCGGAAATGCATAAGTTGAGATGGTTAGGCCTTTTTGATGAGGAGCCTGTAGGACTACTAAAAGGATCGCCTGCACAAGTGCTGGAGCATATACTGAAAAAGAAATGGACGATCAGCCCTGATCAAAAAGACCAGATTGTGATGTGGCACCTTTTTGATTATATAGAAGGTGGTCAAACCAAGAGAATTCGATCCGCTATGGTGGCAACGGGAGAAAACGCTGTAGATACAGCCATGTCCAAAACGGTGGGTTTACCACTAGGGATAGCTACAAAACTGTTGATGGAAGGAAAAATTGAAGCCAGAGGAGTACAAATTCCTATTACGGCTGAATTCTATAATCCTATACTTGCCGAACTGGAAACGTTAGGCTTCGAGTTTGTAGAGGAGGAAGTGATTTTGGATTAAGCTGTCTAGCTACTTTTTCACACACCTGACAGAGAATGCGTACTCGGGATGCTGTGAGGCAACTCGGATAGAATCTTTCCCTTTTTCTAAGATATAAGTCCAAATGAAGTGCTCATTTTCCTTTGTCGAAGACCAGAGTATGGCACTAGCTTCAAAGTTGTTGTTGTGCTCTCCATTATTACCATAGCCTGCTGGCCTAACTGAAAATCCACTGTTGTTCGAGTTTTTTTCTTCAGCCCAATAGTTGTTGTCTTTGAAGTTGCCAGCTATGTTAACTTCATTTAGCTTAAAAAGTGCCTCCCAATCTTCGTTTGTTGGAAGCCTCCATCCGCTTGGGCAAATCTTACAAGCAGTTTCATAATCATAAAGCAGCCCGAAAGATGAAGTGTTAGTTGAATCATTGTTGGGGGAAAAATACTTTATGGCATTACCCAAACTGTCTTGCTTCACTTTCAGGTTTTTAGTCATCCAGACTGTTTCTCCATATTTTTTTATTGGATAGGTATAGCCACTTGAATCGGTGAGTAGAGACTTCTGTCTGCAGCCAATTAGGGTAATTAGACTAAAGAATACTATTGCGGATTTGATACTCATTCTTCTTATCTACGAATACATAGCAATGGAGTTTGAGCTGTTTTTTGGCTCATTAAAAGAGTGCTTTGATCTGACAGGTTTCACCCCTTATCCCTTTTCCTCTTCTTCTTTTTCTTGTCTTTGCGTTTAAAGAGGTTGCCAATTTTTTTGAGTATGCCTTCCTTTTTCTTTGGTGTGACAGTCTGTGCTTCGTATTTAAATCGGGTGACTTTAGGTTTTTCATTATCTGTGAAAACACGATTTAAAAGCCCGTTTTTCTTTTCTGGAGCGCAATTGAGCGCATTCAGAATAGCCGTAGAAGGAGGAGGGAAACGAGAAGCAGTATAACGGTCAAAACCAGGGTCGGCTACCATTTTCTGTTGCATTAGCCCAAAAATAGGGAGTGCTGAATTGGCGCCCTGTCCCATAGCAGTAGTTCTAAAACCTATTCTGTGATCATCGGCACCTACCCAGGTTACCGTAAGAAGTCTAGGAGTCAAGCCAACAAACCATCCATCCTTATTGTCTTGAGTGGTGCCGGTTTTTCCAGCTATATCGTTTTTCAAACCATATTTCCATCGCAATCTCCTTCCTGTTCCTTCTTCAATTACTCCCTTCATCATTTCAATCATCAACTGACGAGTGGTTTCAGAAAATACAGGTTCTTCAGCTACTTGAGGTTTAAATTCTGCAAGTACTTCCCTCTTACCGTTTTCAATTCTTCGAATAAAGAATGGGGTGGAAGGCTTGCCTCTGTTTAAAAAACTAGTATATGCTTCAGCCAATTCCAATACACTGATTTCGGCAACGCCAAGTGCTATTGAGGGGAGCTCGGGAATTTCTGATGTAATGCCCATTTGGTAAGCCAGATCAATTACATTGTTGATACCACCGTCTTCCATCACTTTTACTGCTACGGTATTCACTGATTTACTCAGTGCGGTTTTCATAGCGTATTGCTTGTCATAGTCATCACCTCCAGAATTGACAGGTGTCCAGTTGTTATAATTGGCATAGGTAACCTGACGAGCCGAATAGAATTTGCATGGCTTGACCCCGTTTTCCAATGCCGTAGCATAGACAATTGGTTTAAAGGTAGAACCAACCTGACGTTTACTCTGTCTTACGTGGTCATACTGAAAGTGCTCGTAGTCAATTCCACCTACCCAGGTTTTGATTTCTCCTGAGAATGGATCTACTGAAAGTACTCCAGCATTGATAAACTTCTGATAGTGTCTTATGCTGTCAAGAGTGCTTGCTTTCACAATTTTTTTACCACTCCAATCCCAGAGTTCCACATTGTGTTTGATGCTAAGGGAGTCTATAATTTGCTTTTCTGAAAGCCCCTTATCTTTTAATTTCTTGTAAACATGAGAGGACTCTAAGGCATCGTTTAGTATAGCTTTGTTTTTTATCCATGGTGCGTTGTTCCCATAACTGGTTTCAAAATCTTTTTGTAGGGCTGTCAAGTGAGTGACCATAGCTTCTTCTGCTAGCTTCTGCATTTCAAAATCCAGTGTGGTGTATATTTTCAGGCCGCTTGTGAATAGGTTGTAATCACTACCCGTGGAGTCATTGTATTCTTGTAACCAGTTTTGTACTTTTTGTCGCAGTGAAGCTCTGAAATAAGGTGCAATACCATCTTTATGATTAAAGGGAGTATAATCAAGCGTTAGAGGCTCTTTGGAGGTAATGCCATACTCTTCGGCTGTTAGGTAGTTGTACTTCTCCATTTGTTTAAGCACGACATTTCTTCTCTTAACCGACCTATCGGGAAACAAACGAGGGTTGTAATTGTAAGATGCTTTTAACATACCTACTATTACTGCAGATTCTTCAAGGTTTAGGTCTGAAGCAGCCTTACCGAAGAACTTTTCAGCTGCACTTTCAATACCAAAGGTGTTGTCTCCAAATGGAACAGTGTTTAAATAGAGCGTAAGGATCTCCTCTTTGGAATAAATCTTTTCCAGTCGTGTGGCCAGAATGGCTTCTTTTGTTTTGGTAACCGGCATGGTGAAAACACCATGATTTTTCCGTGGGTACAGATTCTTGATTAACTGCTGAGAAATGGTACTTCCTCCTCCGGACGATTCATCTCTTAACAGAATGGTTTTAAAAATAACCCTGAGCAGACTTCTTCTGTCTACTCCATTGTGTTGGTAGAATCGTGCATCTTCTGTAGCAATTAAGGCATTGATTAGATGCTCTGGAATCTCCGCGTACTCAACCGGTTGTCTGTCAAAGATGAAGTATTTTCCTAGCAACTCTCCCTGGCTGGCAAAAATTTCAGTGGCCTCACTTTGCCTGATATTAGAAAGCTGTTGTTCTGAAGGCAGAGGTTCCCATAGCTCCCATCGCACACTTAAATAGAATGCAAACAGACTTGCCACGGATATGGCAAAAAGCGCCAATATCCACTTTAGTACTTTTAGTTTTTTCTTTTTCTTTCTGGCCATGAGATCAAGTAGGTAACGCGATGCGCAAATACTTGTTATAAGAAACCGCTCGTAAAATTAACTATTAGCGTTAGGGGAGCAAAGACTGTGTTTTTTAATCTAAAATGTACATAATTGTCTCGTGGATCATTATCGAAAATTTCTTAACCAATCAGAGACACTAGCGTTTTTTAAGCTTCTAAGTGAGGCTGATTGGAAAATGGAGTATGATTTTGAGAAACACCAGTTAACTATATCGAAGGAAAGGGGAGAGGCGCAGTTGAGACTGCCAATTACTTTGAACTTCGATAATGAGGGCTTTGTTCCTTACCCTTCTAATGGCAAGTACATTATGGTGTTGGTACAAACCGGAAGTGCCAGTATCGGTGTTTTTAGTGGAGGGGATTGCCTGGAGCACAAAGTGTTGACAGCTTATATGGTTAGAAAGAAGCAAGGGAAGAGCCAGATTAAACACTTAAAAACTAAAGGAAAATCCAGAGCGGGTTCGAGAGTCAGATTGGCTAAAACATTAGAGTTCTTTGAAAACATTAATGAGAGACTAGCAAAGCATTTTGAAGAACATGAGTTTGAACGTATAGCCTTCAGTTGCTCTAAAATTTTAATGCCTTATTTATTTAAATCTAAAGTGGTAACTCCATTTGATAGAAAAGATGCCAGGATATATAAAATACCTAAGCACTTGCATCAACCTAACTATGATGTTATGTTGGGTATGCAGAGGTTTCTCAACAAAGGGGAAATTGTTTTTGATGAAAAACAACTTCCTGAATTAAAACTAATGTTAGATCACTTATGATGGTCTGCAGCGTATGCTGCAGCTCCTATAATACCAGAGTTGTTTTCTTTTTCACCAACTACAAATGGGGTTCTAATTTGTATCTGATCGCGGTACTTGTGAATATGTTTACTGACACCCCCTCCAAGAATGATAAAATCAGGGTTGATAATGTGTTCGGCATAGGCCAGAAATTCATTTAGTCTTTTCCCCCATTCGTCAAAACTCAGTTTTTCCCTTTTCCGAGCAGAGTTAGCCGCATAGTATTCTACTAGCTTTTCATCTTTATAAAGCATATGGCCCAATTCCAAATTGGGGATCAAAACACCATCATAGAATAGCCCGCTTCCCAGGCCTGTGCCTATGGTTATCATTAATACCAGACCGGAGTGATGTCTACCGGCTCCATACTTGATTTCGGCCATTCCCGCGGCATCGGCATCATTAATGATATTACAGGTTTGGTGGCAGTGTTCTCTAAGCAAATCATCTATTTGCAATCCTTTCCAACTGGGATCTAAATTGCCATAGTGTTTTGCTTTTCCATTTACTACTACTGTAGGAAAAGCAATACCGATATTATCGTTCCAATTAAAATGCTCCTGGATTTGGCTTACTGCTTCGGCCATATCATTTGGCATTCTGCCTTCTGGTGTAGGTATTCGAAATCGATCTGAAATGAGGTGACCTTTTTGCGTGTCTACAATGGCGCCTTTAATACCGCTACCTCCAATGTCTATTCCAAGTATGTCCATGGTAAATTCAGAAAGCTCGCAAGATATCAGAATTATTGAGGTGCTACAAATGGACCACTAATCTAAAGATGCAAGTAATAGTCTTTGAGTAAGTGGATAAAAGCTTCCGTGTACTCATTGTTTGCCTTCTTGATAACTATGCTATTGTGAAGTGGTGATTTAACTGGAGTTTTTCCAAAGCTTGAAATAACCCTGAAAACCGGAGCGTTTTGTGTGTTGTGTATATTGGTTTTCTTGATTAGGTATAGATCATTATCATTTGCCATAGTTTCGAACAATCCAGCCTCATACTCAGGGTACATTACCCAGATGTTTCCATCTGACTCGAGTAGCGCTAAGCTTTTACTGAGCAATATTTCCATTGGTAATAGGTGGTCATGAATGGCTGTGTTTTTTTGCTCAGAATCACCTTTGAAGCTATTCTTGAAAAACGGTGGGTTACAAACTATCTGCTTGTATTTTTTTTGAGGGGTGAACTCTTGCAGGCTTTTATGGATTACCTCTATCTGGTTTGTCCAAGGGGATGCCAGAATATTATCGGTGGCTTGTTGTGCAACTTCTTTTTGAATCTCAATAGCATCAATGGCTACATTGATTCTTTGAGCAATCATTAGCGCAAGAAGACCAGTGCCTGTACCAATATCAAGGATGTTTCCACTCTGGATCGGCTCAATTAAAGCACCAAACAAACAACCATCGGTTGTGACTTTCATACCAGCTACCTGCTGGTCTATTCTAAATTGTTTGAATTGAAAGTAGGAGTTAGGCAATAGCGTGTTTTAAGAGTATAAACCTGATTCAAATCCTTCATCAATTTTATGATCTCCACTTTCTGCTGCCTCTACAGCCAGTTGGTCGCACCGTTCGTTTTCTGGGATTCCAGCATGCCCTTTAACCCACTGAAAGCTTACTCTGTGTTTTTTATACACATTGGCAAATCGTAGCCAAAGGTCTTTGTTTTTTTTGCCTTTGAAATCCTTTTTGATCCAGTTCCAAAGCCACCCTTTTTCTACCGAATCAATTACATACTTAGAGTCTGAATATACTTTAACATTAGCTTGCTCTACCTTGAGGCTTTCAAGGCCAATGATCACAGCAAGTAACTCCATTCTATTGTTTGTAGTTTTTCTAAAGCCCTCAGACATCTCCTTACGGTGTTCTTTGTACTTCATTACTGTGCCATAGCCTCCGGGCCCAGGGTTGCCTCTTGAAGAACCGTCAGTATATATTATGATCATAGATTTACAATGTTGTCTTTAAATAGCTTGATTGCAATGGATAGCAGAATAATTCCGAAGACTTTTTGCAAAACACCGAGTCCCGCAGCACCAATTCTTTTCTCCAGCCAGTTAGTAGATTTTAACACCAAATAGACAAAAGCCAGGTTGACTATAATACCGATGAGAATATTCCATTCATTGTATTCTGCTCTGATAGAGATGATAGTAGTCAAGGTACCCGCTCCTGCAATCAAAGGAAATGCAATGGGTACTATTGATGAAGTATTGCCAGCGTTGGGTTCATTTTTGAAAAAATTACGCCCCAATATCATTTCGAGTCCCAAAATAAACATGACAATTGAACCTGCAATGGCAAAAGAGCCTACATCAATCCCGAATAGCCCTAAAAGGTCATCTCCCACAAATAGGAACAGAATCATCAGTATTCCCGCTGCTAAGGTAGCTTTGCCAGACTGAATGTGTCCATTCTTTTTTCTCAGGTCGATGATGATTGGAGTAGAACCCAGTATATCGATAACTGAAAATAAGATTAGCGATACGGAGAGAATTGCCTTAAAACTTAGCATTGCTTTAGTGTTTTCACAAAGCTAGATAATTAGAAAACAGTGCGCTCTAATTTTTGAAAACTCTTTTTATCAGCTTGTGAAAAACTTTTCTATTGAATTTTGAAGAAAATGAAAAGAAGGAAGGCTTGAATATTTAGTGCTTAGCTTCCCAAATATTCTTTGATAAAGATTCAGGACAGGTTCTTTTCCTAAGTTGGGAATGAGCATGTTAAATAATTCAGTAGGCATTGAAGCAACTTCAATGTCAGGATCCCAACCTTGGGAGCTACTTTCGTTTTGTCGACATGCCTGATAATAATCTGATACTTGCTGATACATGTTTACAAGAGTCGGACTCTTTCCTTGAACATCGAAAACCCTTGTTAGAACCCCATTTAAAAAGAAACAAGTAATGATGCAGGGTTGCTTATCTGGAGGAATAAAAAAGACCGATACTTCTTGTAGAGATGAGAGATAAGGGAAGCTCACTCTGAATCTCATTCTCGCTTCTTGCAGGAGTTTTTCTTTGCCATCAAAATGTGATTCAAAATCGTTGTAGAGAACAGGGAAAGTATGAAGTTTTAGTTTTGAACCTGATTTTTCAAATTCTTCAAATTCATTTTTGAAAAGCTCGGATGGCTCTATTCGTCCCAACATTTCAGACATAAAGCTCCCTACTCCCGAGAGGTCATGGGTTAGCTCTCGGGATAAGGTTACTTTACCAATGAGGGGAGTTAACTTCAAATTACAGGTTACTAGCTTTATAAATTTTCAAGAAACCAAGAGCTGATAAACCCCAGGTAGCAACCAGTGCTATAAACCAGGCGGCTCTTCCGCCAGTATTCCCTAATAATGTATTAAACAGATTGAAGTTGTAAAGTGAGTCTACCTGCATGTGTAAATGACCTACTGCCATTATTAGAAAGCCCCAGGCAAGTAATTGCATACCTGAGCCAAACCTTCCACCTTTTAATCTTTTGGCTGTAAGAAAGCTAAAGACGATGGCGATAATCAAGAAAGGAAGTTCGATCAATCCAAAGATTTCATTAAAGCTGTCAGAGCCACTATCTCCATGGCTTTGAGCGGCTAGAGGTACTGATAAAATGGCAAGAAAAAGTGTGAAAAACACTTTGGTGAGTTTCTTGTGTTTGAACATAGTCGTAAAATTTAGTTGGTCAATAAGGTTTATTCTGTTTGAGTCTGATTTTCTATTAAGTAATTGATGCCCATGTTATAACCATATAGTCCAAAGCCGGTAATTAAACCAGCACATTCCTTAGTGATTAAACTAAGGTGTCTGAACTCTTCACGGGCATGAATGTTCGAAATATGAACTTCGACAACAGGTGTGTTGATAGCAGCAATAGCATCTGAAATTGCAACAGAAGTATGGGTGTATCCTCCTCCGTTAAAGACAATTCCATCATAATTAAAACCTACTTCATGTAGTTTATTAATGAGTTCGCCTTCCACATTACTTTGGTAATAATCAATTGAAATGCCTGAAAACTCAGCTTTGAGCTTCTCCAGATAAGATTCGAAATTCTGATTACCATATATTGTTTTTTCACGGGTTCCCAAAAGGTTGAGGTTGGGGCCGTTGATAATTATTATTTTCATAAGGATAAAACTAGTGTATTCTGATTCTAAACAGAGTTTTGCTTATACTTGGCCATGACTTGGGATATTTACATTCAGGAATATGAAAACTACCTGAAATTGGAACGTTCTCTTAGTACAAATTCGGTTGAAGCCTATGTTCACGACATAGTAAAACTAAAACAGTTTCTTGAAATCTCAAATCTGGAGGTAGCCGCTACACAGATTTCTATTATTGAATTACAGAACTTTATAGAGTGGATAAATGATCTTGGGATGAGTGCTTTTTCTCAGGCCAGAATTATATCTGGTCTCAAGTCGTTTTATAAATTCATGGTTTATGAAGGTGAAATAAAGGATGATCCGACTACGCTTCTTGAAGCACCAAAATTGGGCAGAAAATTACCTGATACCCTAAGTGTAGAGGAGATTGACCTGATTTTATCAGCTATAGATCATTCCACCCCAGAAGGAATGCGCAACAGGGCCATGCTCGAAACTTTGTATAGTTCTGGACTAAGGGTGTCAGAGTTAGTTGGACTTAAGGTTTCTAATATTCATGCTGAAGTTGGCTTCTTAAGGGTTTTTGGTAAGGGAAATAAAGAAAGACTTGTGCCTGTTGGCAGAGAAGCACTTAAGTATATCAGGATGTATCAGGAAGAAGTAAGAGTGCATTTGGATATCAAGCAGGGACATGAAGGTCTTTTGTTCTTAAACAGAAGAGGGAGACAACTTACCAGACAAATGGTATTTATTGTTATAAGAGACCTTGTTGCTAAGGCAGGAATACAAAAAACAATAAGCCCCCATACTTTCAGACATTCTTTCGCAACACATTTAATTGAAGGAGGAGCAGACCTTAGGGCAGTTCAGGAAATGCTTGGTCATGAATCAATCACTACAACCGAAATCTACACCCACTTGGACAGAGACTACTTAAAGCAGGTGATTCAAGAATTTCACCCAAGGAGTTAACCAAATCATGATACTACATCAATCCTTTTGTTTTTTCTCCTTATAGACAATAGTTCTATGAGGGAAAGGAATTTCAATTCCTTCACGATCGAAACGTTCTTTGATTGATTTATTAATATCACACTTTAACTCAAAGCCAAGCATTGGGTCATTTGACCAGACTTGAGCTCTTAAATTTACGCTAGACTCTCCAAAGTTTATGAGCCTTATGATTACTGCTGGTACACCATCATCAATCTCTTCTTGAGTTCTGTTGTCTACAAAGTTTTTATGAGACATGGCCTCTCGTCTGATAATCTCTGTGGCCAGGTCAACGTCAGAATCATAGCTAATACCAAAAAATATGTGATTGCAGACCTTCTCGTCAATGATATTGTAATTATGAATGGTTTCTGAACTGATAATTGAATTTGGTATAATGAGTCTTTTATTTTCAAAGTCTCTGATTATAGTATGTCTTAAAGTAATGTCTTCAATTGTGCCTGAATAAAGGCTGCTGATTTTGACAATATCGCCAACTCTGAAGGGCTTAAATATTACAATGAAAATTCCACTCACAATGTTTGAAAATGCTGCTTGTGATGCGAAACCAACGATTGCGGCAAAAATACCTGCACCTGCAAAAAGAGTTAGTCCAAGTGTTTTTAAAGAGGGAATTGTAATAAAGATGACGCTGAAAGCTGCTATGAAAATAATGAAGCCCAAAGCATTATTTAAGAACTTATATTGAGTAGGATCGACCTTCAGATCCGTACTTGACTTCTTTATAAATTTGTTGAGAATAGCGCGTAAACTTTTCAACAGTACGAAAGCAATCAAGAGAACCGCCAGTGTAAAGAACAGATAGTTTAGTGCCTTGATTTTGGTAAGGTCAAAAAGCTCGAGAATTTCGTTCATGTTTTTCTTTATACTTAGGTAAATTTAAACAATTGAGAGTTCACAGAACTAATTCTATTTAAACTATAATACCTTTCGGTTTTTAGCTTTATTTTTGCCAAAAATCTCCCCCCTTTGTATAAAAGTGTAATACGCCCCTTCCTGTTTACAAAAAGTGCTGAAACAGCTCATTACTTTGCATTTAGATGGATCAAAAGACTTTTTAAAATCCCTGGAGTTTCTTCGATTTCAAAGTCTATCTATAATTTTAATTCAAAGACTCTTGAAAAGGAATGTTTTGGGCTGAAGTTTAAAAATCCAATCGGCCTAGCTGCGGGCTTTGATAAAGACGCGAAGTTGTTCAATGAGCTTTCGGCCTTTGGTTTTGGTTTTATAGAAATTGGTACCATTACCCCAAAGCCTCAGTCTGGTAATCCTCAACCCAGACTATTCAGACTCCCTGAAGATCAGAGCTTGATTAATCGAATGGGTTTTAACAACGAAGGGTTAGACTCAGCGATTGAAAGGTTAAAGCATAGGAAGTCAGACGTATTAATTGGTGGAAATATTGGAAAGAATAAAGTTACACCTAACGAAAATGCCGTTGACGATTATTTGATCTGTTTTAAAGGTCTTCATCCTTATGTGGATTACTTTGTTGTAAATGTGAGTTCTCCAAATACGCCTAATCTAAGAGCGCTACAGGAAAAAGAACCACTTAAGCACATTCTCAATAGTTTAAAAAATGCAGGTAAGGCATTTCAAGAATCTAAACCAATACTTTTGAAAATTGCTCCAGATCTTTCAGAAGAGCAACTTGAGGATATTATCGAAATAGTAAGGGAAACAGGTATCAGTGGTATAATTGCCACCAACACTACAATTTCTCGAGAAGGGCTTAATACGCCTGATAAAACAATTGAAGATATTGGAGCCGGAGGGCTCAGTGGAAAAGCAGTAAGGTCTAGGTCTACAGAAGTGATTAGGTTTTTGCATGAAAATTCAAATGGAGCTTTTCCAATTATCGGGGTAGGAGGAATCAATACGGCTCAAGATGCCATTGATAAGCTTAAAGCGGGTGCGAGTCTTGTACAAGTGTACACCGGTTTTATTTACGAAGGGCCCGGAATGATCAAGAAAATCAATAAAGGTATTGCCCGATGGAAAGAAAACAGACGATAAGTTCGTTTGAGGTTTGATCGACTCGGGTTCATAAAATTCGATTTATTTCGTATTATCAGGTTTTAGATTTTTAGATGACTAAAAACACGTATAAGTCCAACACTTTTAAGTCAAGTAGCAAAGCAGGTAAAAGGCCTAAAAAAAGCCTTTCAGCACGCATAAACGTACCTCCTTTTTTAAAAGACAAAAGATTTCAGCTTTCAGCAGGTTTTTTCTTGTTGCTGGCAGCAATATTTATTTTCCTTTCGTGTGTTAGTTATCTGTTCACCGGTAAGGTTGATCAAAGCGTAGTTGAGGCTTTTTTCGATCAAAACGAAACGGTTAAATCTCTTGGGCAGGAAGCTGCCAACTGGATGAAACTTCTTGGTGCCCTGGTTTCTCATAAACTGATTTTTTCATGGTTTGGGATATCTGCATTTTTAATTCCACCTCTACTATTCATTTTTGGTTATAAAGTGATTTGGGGCAAGGCTTTAATTAAACTTTCCAGGGCAGTTACATTTACGCTCTTCTTTCTGATTTGGGTAAGTCTGTTGATGGGCTCAATGATCAAAGGGGATGATTCAGTTTCGGAATGGAGTTTTTACAGTGGAGGTTTAGGCTACCAATTGTCTATATTTTTTGATAACCTGCTGGGCTTTGGTACAATTCTGTTTCTGGCTTTTACACTCCTAGTATTTGTGATTTTCTTCTTCAATATTACCGAAGTACTGTTTTTCAAGAAATCGTCTCATGGCACAGCAAGTGAGGATTCCGTTAATACTGACGAGACAGAACCTACTGTAAAGGATAATGTTGTCTCTGAAACTGAACAGGATGACAAAGAAAGTGAAAGTGCTGCAGTTGACACTGATGCAGAGTTAAAAGATTGGGTTGTTTCTCTGAAGGAAGAGAAAGAAAATACTGAACCTGTTGAACCAATACAGGGGACTCCAAAATCAGAAGAAGAAACTATAGTTTCTGATTCGATTGAGTTGGAGCCTGTACCTTCAAAGCCAATAGAAAAACCTGAGCAGGATAACAACCTTGAATTGGAGGTGTCTCAACCAATTGAGTCAGTAAATAAACCAAAAGAGAATGAGCCAACCTTTGAGGTTGAAATCAATGAAAAAGCTGAAAAACTTGTAGAAAAAGCCGGACACTACGATCCAACTTTAGATTTGGCCAAGTTTCAGTTTCCTAAAGTTAACTTGCTGAAAGAGTATTCTACTGGAAGAATTTCAGTGACAAAGGAAGAACTTCAGGCCAATAAGGATAAGATTGTAGAAACACTTACCAATTTTAAAATTGGTATTGCAAGTATAAAGGCCACCATTGGACCAACTGTAACACTCTACGAAATTGTTCCAGAAGCAGGCGTTAAGATTTCCAAGATTAAAAACCTAGAAGACGATATTGCCTTGAGTCTTGCGGCTTTGGGAATACGTATTATTGCCCCAATTCCGGGAAAGGGAACCATAGGTATTGAAGTACCAAATACCAACAAGGAAATGGTTTCAATGAAATCGGTAATTTCTACCGATAAGTTCATGAACTCCGATATGGCATTGCCCGTAGGCTTGGGTAAAACCATCTCCAATGAGGTGTTCGTTGCAGATTTGGCTAAGATGCCTCACCTTCTGATGGCCGGTGCAACAGGGCAGGGTAAATCAGTTGGTTTGAATGTAATACTGACTTCTTTGCTGTATAAGAAGCACCCTTCTCAATTGAAGTTTGTATTGGTTGATCCTAAAAAGGTGGAACTGACACTTTTTAACAAAATTGAAAGGCACTATCTGGCGAAACTACCAGACAATGAGGAACCGATTATAACGGATACAAAGAAAGTAATATATACGTTGAACTCACTTTGTATTGAAATGGATCAGCGATACGACCTACTTAAAGATGCTGCCTGTAGAAATATAAAAGAGTACAATAAGAAATTCATTGATAGAAAATTAAATCCTGAAAAAGGTCACAAATTCCTGCCTTACATCGTCTTGGTGATAGACGAGTTGGCTGACTTGATGATGACAGCTGGTAAGGAAGTAGAAACACCAATTGCTCGCTTAGCACAGTTGGCAAGGGCTATAGGTATTCATTTGGTAGTTGCAACACAAAGACCATCGGTTAACGTAATTACAGGTATTATCAAAGCTAATTTCCCTGCCAGGCTTTCGTTTAGGGTGACATCCAAAGTGGATTCAAGAACTATTTTGGATGCAGGAGGAGCCGATCAGCTGATTGGACAAGGGGATATGTTGCTTTCCATGGGGTCTGATATTACAAGATTGCAGTGTGCATTTGTAGATACGCCAGAAGTAGACGAAATTTGCGACTTTATTGGGTCGCAGAAAGGATATGAGACTGCTTACATGCTTCCTGAATTTACCGGGGATGAAGGTGAAAGCGGAAGTGGAGATATAGATCTTTCAGATAGGGACGCCCTTTTTGAAGAAGCTGCAAAATTAATTGTAGCACATCAACAAGGTAGTACTAGTTTGATTCAGAGAAAACTGAAGTTAGGTTATAACAGGGCTGGTCGTTTGATTGATCAATTGGAAGCTGCTGGTATAGTCGGACCTTTTGAAGGAAGTAAAGCAAGGCAGGTACTTGTAGCGGATGAATATAGTTTGGAACAGTTATTGAATACCCTTGATGATAATTGATTCTGAAGAATAGATAAGAAGATGAAGAGAGTAATTTATGTGTTGATTTTGGCGGTTATAGCTTTAACAGCCAAAGGGCAGAGTGAAGAAGCAAAGTCTGTTCTTGACAAAATGAGCAAGACTTATAAAGAGATGGCAGGTTTCGAAATCTCGTTTACCCAAAAAATTTATAGTGAAGCAGAAGTAATTGAGAGGTATACCGGATCAGCTACTGTATCTAAGGAGAAATTCTTTCTCAAATTTAGAGAGCAGCATATTTACTGTGACGGTAAGTCATTGTGGACTTATCTGGTAGAATCTCAGGAACTGACGATTACAAACTTTGAACCTGAAGAAGGTGCTATAGACCCTACTAATATCTATGACATTTACAAGGAAGGTTTTACTTATGAATACAAGCGTCAGGATAATATAAATGGCGAATTGGTACATGTAATTGAGTTGATTTCAACCAATGAGTATGCTGATTTTACGAATATATTCATGTACATAGGCCAGAAGGATTCTTACTTAAAAGCATGGGACTTAATAGACTTTGATGGCGTTAAGTCGGGCTTTGAAGTATCTAACTTTAAACCAGATCAGGTATATGGCCCAAAATTCTTTGAGTTTGATGAGAAGGCCAACCCTGTTCAACATAAAGAAGACTTTCGAAATTAAATGAACAAAGCAGCGCTTTTTGAGCAAATCAAGAGAAAGTCATCCTATCTCTGTGTTGGGCTCGATACCGATATCAAGAAAATTCCAGAACATCTTCTTGAAAAAGAAGACCCTGTTTTTGAGTTTAATAAGCAAATTAT
Source organism: uncultured Roseivirga sp. (assembly GCA_947493005.1). Classification (GTDB taxonomy): domain Bacteria; phylum Bacteroidota; class Bacteroidia; order Cytophagales; family Cyclobacteriaceae; genus Roseivirga. Next base: position 341,357 of record CANLOY010000002.1, on the reverse strand, counting down.
AGACGCTACCATAGACTTTACTGTGGCTTATAAACCCAATATTGCTTTCTATGAGGCACATGGTATTGAAGGCTGGACAAGCCTTCAAAAAACTATTGACTACATTCCTAAGGAAGCCTTCATTATTGCTGATGCTAAAAGGGGAGATATTGGTAATACATCTAAGATGTACGCGAGGGCATTTTTTGAACAGATGAATTGTGATTCAATCACAGTTGCTCCTTATATGGGAGAAGATTCGGTAAAACCATTTCTAGAGTTTGAGAATAAATGGGTAATTCTACTGGCTTTGACATCAAATGCTGGAGGCAAAGATTTCCAGAATTTGGAGTTGAACAAAGGAGGAGATCTTTACGAAGAAGTACTGAGAAAGAGTCAGGAGTGGGGAAATTCTGACCAAATGATGTATGTGGTTGGAGCCACCAGAGCCGAGGCATTAAAGAGGATAAGGGAAATTGTTCCAGATCATTTCTTATTAGTACCAGGAGTAGGTGCACAAGGGGGAAGTTTAGAAGAAGTTTCTAAATATGGTATGAACAGTTCATGCGGCCTTCTAGTAAATTCTTCCCGTGGAATTATTTATGCAGATGGTAGTAAATCCTTTGCTGATGTAGCTCGTGCCAAGGCTTCTGCATTACATCAGGAAATGGCTGTCTATTTGGAAGAATACCTGTAATTTTTCGGTGAAAAAATCACCGCATGATTCAAGAGGCCTTTCTGCATTTTGTATGGAAAAATCAATACTTTAACAAGTCAAATCTTAGAACAGAAGATGGACAGCTGGTTTCCATTAGTAAAACCGGTTTTCATAATAAGCTTGCAGGGCCAGACTTTAAAGAAGCAGAGTTAAGAATTGCAGGTATTCATTGGGCTGGCTCAGTTGAGGTTCATGTGAAATCTTCTGATTGGTATCTGCATCAGCATCAGAATGACCCCAATTATGATAATGTAATCCTTCATTTGGTCTACGAACATGACAGGAAGGTTTTTAATAGTGAAAGGCAGGAAATACCTACTGTTTCATTAAAAGGGCTGATTAAGCCCAAAATGCTAGACAGATATCAATCTATTTTAAGAAGAAAAACCAGTATTCCATGTGGCGACTTGTTCCAGAATACACATGTTATTACCAGGCTCTCTATGCTTGAAAGAGCTTTGATCCAAAGGCTTGAGGAAAAATCCCGATCGGTACTTTATTTGCTCAGTGAAAATAATTTCGATTGGGAAGAAACAACTTACCAGTGGTTGGCTAAAGGCTTTGGATTTAAAACCAACGCCCTTTCCATGATGGAACTTAGTTATTCTGTGCCTTCGAAATTCCTTCGAAAACATGCTGATTTATTTCAAATAGAAGCTATTCTTTTAGGAGCTTCTGGTTTATTGAATGTCGATTTTAAGGATAAGTATATAAATGAGCTTAAGGAAGAGTATATGTTCTTAAGGTCTAAATACGATATTCAGGAACGTCTTAACTATAATGAATGGCATTTCTCTGGCGTCAGGCCAGGAAATTATCCAACAGTTAGAATTGCTCAGTTTGCAGCTCTGTTGGCTAAACACCAAAACCTATTCAGTCTTCTTACGGAGTTTATTGATAAGAAGGATTTAAGCACAAAATTGGAAATATTGCAATCTGAATACTGGAGGTCTCATGTAATCGCTGATAAGGCAACTACACTCAAATTGAAAGGACTAACTGAAACCGCAAAGAATAATCTGTTCATAAATACCACAGCCCCCCTTTTAGTCGCGTTTTCTAAATACCATGATAAAGTAGAGCCTTTAGACAAGGCAATTAATCTTTTGATATCGCTACCAAGTGAGAAGAATCGAGTTACAAAAATATGGGGAGAGCTAGGTTGGAATGTATCATCGGCATTTGATAGCCAAGGACTACTGGAACTTCATAACGAGTACTGTATGAAAAAGGATTGCGTCAATTGCAGTATCGGTGCTGAATTAATTGCGCGATAGTTTATCCATGTATGCTTTATCCTCTTAAATGCCTTATCTTTGCATCCAATTTTAAATGGAATGAAAAACCCGGTTATCATTTTTGGAGCCAATGCATTAGGGCAGGCCGCAAGAGAGATTTTTGAGAGTAACGACATCATTGTTTATGGTTATCTTGATGATGATGAAAAACTGCATGGAACGGAGGTCGGTGAGTTATCCGTAATGGGTAGAACTGACGATGATGGTTTTTTGAAGCTTATCGGAAAAAAGTGTGAAGGCTTTATAGCTGTTGATGATAGTGCCTTAAGAAAGGGCATTGTGAAGTTGATGAAGGAGCGAAGAAAAATGATGCCTGTGAATGCTATCCATAGCAACACAGAAATAGCCCCATCGGCACATGTTGGACATGGAGAGTTCATTAACAGTGGGGTGATTATAGGAGCTAATGCCAAAATAGGCGACCATTGTATGCTACATACAAATGTGGCTATTGACTACAGTGCCAGCCTTGGTGATTTGGTTCAGGTAGGTGCAGGAAGTGTAGTAGGTGCAGAATCTTCAATTGAACAGAATGTTTTTATAGGTTCTGGAGTCACTATTGTTCCAGGAATTAAGATTGGTAAAAATGCCAGGGTTGGAGCCGGATCAGTTGTTGTTGCCGATGTGGCCGCAGGTAAGACTGTCTTTGGAAATCCAGCCAAGGAAGTTTAATATATTTGAAGTGTAAATAACCACCCTACAAGCAATAGGGCAGGAATTATGGAAAAAGAATATTCAATTTTACTCTATTACTGCTACGCCAAGATCGAGGATCATGAGGCATACAGAGAGCAACATCACCTTTTTTGTATAGAAAATAACCTGAGAGGGAGAATCATTATTTCTCCGGAAGGTTTGAATGGGACGGTTTCTGGCCTCAAAGAAGACTGTGAGCGTTATATGACTTATGTAAAGTCAGATGAACGATTTGCAGATACCGAATTTAAAGTTGAAGCACACGATAGAATGGCATTCGCTAAACTTCATGTAAGGGTTAAGCCCGAGATTGTTCATTCAAGCCTTAATCATATAAACCCAAGGGAAAGAACAGGAGTGTATGTAGAACCAGAAGAGTTCAGAGAAATTCTGAAGAATGAATCTGAGGATACTGTTATTCTCGATGTACGTAGTAATTACGAACATCACGTTGGGAAATTCAAAAATGCACTGACTTTAGACATAGATAACTTCAGAGACTTTCCAGAGAAGGTAAAAGAGCTTGATCATCTGAAGGGAAAGAAAGTAGTAACCTATTGTACGGGTGGAATTAAGTGTGAAAAGGCAAGCGCTTATCTGTTGGAACAAGGGTTTGAAAATGTTTACCAACTTCATGGTGGCATTATTAAGTATGGGATGGAGGCAGAAGGTGAGGATTTTGAAGGTAAATGCTATGTCTTTGACAATCGTATAACGGCTGATGTTAACAGTGTTAATCCAACCATAATTTCAAAGTGTCATATCACTGGTGAACGTACCGACAGAATGGTGAATTGTGCTAATCCTGAATGTAATGCGCATATTCCAATGTCTGAAGAAGCTGGTTGGTTAATGGATGGATGTTGTTCAGAAGAATGTAGAAAGAACCCGTCCAGAAGACCTTATGATGGTACCGGGTACTATCAGAAGAATACTAATCATTACAATCCATTGAAGGGGGTTAAGAGAGAGCCAGCTAAAGTTAATTAATGAGTCGTAGGATACCTGAATCTGAATTAATATTGACCCCTGAAGGACGGGTGTATCACTTGAACCTGCTTCCTGAAATGGTGGCGGATACTATTATTGTAGTGGGTGATCCCGACCGGGTACCAAAGATCAGTTGTCATTTTGATAAGATTCAATATCAGGTCAGCAGTCGTGAGCTGGTAACACATACAGGTACCATTGGAAATAAGAGGTTATCGGTAATTAGTTCTGGTATGGGAACTGACAACGTTGAACTTCTAATGACTGAACTAGACGCTTTGGTTAACGTAGACCTTAAGACAAGAAAGGTCAAGGATAACCTGAGAAAGCTGCAAATCATCAGAATAGGTACTTCAGGTTGTTTGCAGGATGATATTCCTTTAGATGCCTGCCTAATGTCAAAGGCAGCACTTGGCTTGGATAGCCTGATGAATTTTTATAGGTGGGAGCAAGGTGAAGATTCGGAAAAACTTGTGTCAGATATCCAATATGAGTTAGGGTTATCTTTTAAGCCTTACTTTGCTGAAGCTTCCGGTGCTTTAATGGAGACGTTTGATGGTGATTTTTACCAAGGGGTAACTATTACAGCCCCTGGGTTCTATGCTCCACAAGGTAGAGAAGTGCGACTTCGGACAAGAATTCCAGATATGTTAGATATACTGGCTGAAATGAATACTCCCAATGGAAGGTTCACAAATTTTGAAATGGAAACGGCAGGTTATTATGCAATGGCCAAGCTGTTAGGGCATGAAATGATAAGTCTTAACGCACTTATTGCAAACAGGGTGCGTCAGGAGTTTTCAAATAATGCTGAAATGGCGGTTGATAATCTAATTCATTTCACTCTTACTCGTTTGTGTGAGTCCTAGTTCAGTTATTATTAGGTTTGAGGTTTCCTGAGCTAGTCTTTTTGAAATTTCTTCCTGTCTTATCAACTGTTGAGTCTGTTGCTTGGTGAAAGCCAGAAAATTAGTGCACTGAGTTGTAGTAAAGTATTTCTTATTAGTTACCCTACCGGTAATCATGTCTACATTTGTGTATAGTTCTGGGAAAAAGTTATCATCGAGAGCTTGAATCAGGTTATCTTGTTCGTTCTTAATCAAATTGTAAGATTGATATAGGACGACCAGGTTTTTCTTTAGTTTTTGACTTTGTAGCAGCCTTAAATCTCCGCTCTGTTGAAGTGTTAAGTAGGTGTGATTGCTTGGATAAAAGAAGTTATAGTTTCCTACCTGAAGAGCATATTTGGCAATAGTGTCGGCTGATAGCATGCCTTGATGTTCAACTATATATATGAGGCATTCGTTTAGTGATGCAGTTTTATTCTTGTTGAACTTTGTAGTAATATTGAAAGACTCTATATCTTGGTTGAGATCATCGAGAAGTTGCTTCAGATAAGCTTTTTCAAGACGTTTCTCTTTTCTAAGTTCGCTCTGATTGGTTAGCCAAAAAGCTATTGTGATTCCCAAAATCACAATTATAAACTCAATGAAATACTCTTTGATTCTGGTATTATTTCTCCTCTTCATATAACGCATTATTGGAAAAAGACCGACTAAATCTCATAAGGCTGCATCATAACTATTTCAATTGGGTTATAATAGAATCCAGTGTTTGTTGTGCTATGGTATTAGACCTTTCGAAATAAACCGATATGATGTTCATTTTATCTAGAGTGAACATCATAAAATTGGAGAGTTCAGGACTTTTGAAATATGACTTATTAATTATTCTTTTATTGGCAGCATCGAAGTTTTTGAAGTAAATGGGAGATAGGTTGTTTTCTAAAGCTTCTATCAAATCATTTTGCTCTTTTTCAATAGATTCATATGATGAATAGAGTTGGACCAGGTTTTTTCTGACATCATGATTTTTAATCAGCTTTAAGTCACCACTCTGCCTTAGAGAACCATAAGTAAAGTCGTTTGCATAGAATAAGTCAATGTCTGTCATCTGGTCTATATAATCAGGAATGCTTTCCAGTTTAATTAGAGAAGAAGGGTCAGTGAAGAAAGATATTCCTTCTTTGAGAAACTCAGTTTTAGCATCGAGCAATGTATTTAAGTATTCAATTAACTCTATATCAGCTCTTAAATCTTCAATCAGGTCTTCGAGGTATTGTGTTTCAAGCTTGTTTTTCTTTCCTTGTTCGGTTTGTTCTCCAAGCCAAAAGGCAATACAGATTCCTATGAGTACAATGAAGAACTCCAATAAGTATTCTAGCGCCTTTCCTCTCTTTCCTTTTTTTAACATGATATTACCAGTTAAATCAAGAAGAAAGATAATTCAAAAAAATAAATTCTATTTCCGCTTAGGTTTCAGGTTACCCTGTATAAGTAAGTTATATTCTGTACAAGTAAGGACACCATTCGTAGAGTAGGGGCATTCTTTATAAACCTTCTCTCCCAGCCGGTCAGTACTTATAATCACATCATTACCCTTGCAAACCGGACAAACGATAGGCTTATCATCATCACACTTGATTGTATTGAGGTAGAAGAATTTACTATTAACGTCCGCAGAAGAAGTGCTACCTCTGTTAACTCTGAAACCCTCTTCAGCCTTTTCAAGAAGTGTTAAAGTTTCTTTTGAAAACTGTCCTTTACTACCCTTCAGTTCTAGGTATTTATTCAACCAGTCAATACTTTGAGTGTATTTTTTGAGAAACAGGGAGTTTTTACCAAAGAAGAAACAGAAGTCTGCAGGGAGTAAATCAATTTTGCTTAATGCAGTCATAAAATACCCATCCGCTTCCAGATACTTTTGTTCATCCATTAAGACCACTGCAGAATCAATGAATAACCTTGGGTCTTCAGGACGTATCTGACCATAAGCCTTGAAGGAATAGAAAGCACACAAGAAAACTAGAATGGTGATTTTCTTCATTGGATTAGTTTAAATGATAAAATTAACAAAGTTTAGATACTAAAAAGCCCCGGGTATACCGAGGCTGCATATCTTAACAGTATTTAACGAGGTAGAAAGTTTCTAAAGAAACAGCGTTTACTTTTTGCTGCCTTTTTTCTTTGGAAGTGCAATTTTCTTTCCTGCAATACTGTAAATACCTAGACCTGTGGCGATTACTGCTGCTGTTAAAAATAATGTTCTCTTTTTCATTTCTAATATTCCTTACTCTACTTATACGACAATCAATGTGCCAGGTTTGTTACACTTGCTATAAAATATTCTTTTTTCTAAGAATATTGTAATTGATATACACCTCAAATGGTCGTTTCCCCTACACTAGGAATAGATAATTTTGAAATTAATTCCGTTAGTCAAGAATGGATTTACATATGTGTTATTGTTTTCTATTTTAAGCCCTGTATATCAACTCGCTACCTAATGAAAAATCTACTAAAAACACTATTAGTTTTATTGATATTTAGCTTTCAAACTGTTCATGCACAAGAAGCGCCACCTCAAATTGATACTCGTATTTATGATATAATCAATGCCACATCTGCTAATAGAATTGAGGGGGATATTAGAAGACTAGCCAACTTTGGAACAAGAAACACTTTCTCTGATACACTTTCTGATACCAGAGGGATTGGTGCTGCCAGAAGATGGATCAAATCTGAGTTTGAAGCCATTTCAAAATCTTGTGGAGGTTGTTTAGAGGTTTTCTATCAAAGAGACTTAGTTACCAAAGAGGGAAACAGGCGTGTGCCTAAAGATGCCTATATAGTTAATGTAGTGGCAGTATTAAGAGGTACAGATTATCCAAACTCTTATGTGATGATGTCGGGAGATATTGACTCCAGGGCATCTAATACAATGGATTACGAAATAGATGCACCAGGTGCAAATGATAATGCATCGGGAATGGCCGGGACTATTGAGGCGGCTAGAGTTCTTTCTAAATACAAGTTTAAGCATAGTATTGCCTTTGTTGGACTTTCAGGAGAAGAACAAGGACTGTTTGGGGGAAGAGGCCTTGCTAACTATGCAAAAGCTAATAACTGGGAAATGATAGGTATTTTGAATAACGACATGATTGGTAATATTGAGGGAGTAGATGGAGTAATTGACAATCGTGCTTTCAGAATTTTCTCTGAGCCTACTTCAGCAAATGAAACAGATAGACAAAGAGGAGCAAGAAGATTTACGGGGGGAGAAGTGGATGGTAACTCTCGGCAATTGGCCAGATATATACACAAACAAGTAAAAACGTACATGCCTGAAATGAATCCTATGATGATCTATCGTTTGGATAGGTTTGGCAGGGGAGGGCACCATAGACCTTTTAATGATCTTGGCTATGCAGGTGTGCGTATTATGGAAGCGCATGAAAACTATAACCGTCAACATCAGAACATCAGAGAAGAGAATGGGATAAAATATGGAGATGTGATAGAAGGAGTTAATTTTCCATATGCAAAGAAGTTGACTGCTGTGAATGCAATATCACTTGCATCATTGGCATTTGCGCCTCCAGCACCAAAAGAAGTGAGAATTGGTGGGGCTGTACGTCCATCTACTACTTTACAGTGGGAAAAGTCTGATGATCCTAATATTGCAGGGTATAAGATTTACTGGAGGTTAACAACTTCTCCAACCTGGGATAATTCGAAATTTGTTGCTGAAGGAAATGAACATACACTTGAAGGTATTGTTATTGACAATTATTATTTCGGAGTAGCCGCTGTAGGGAAAGATGGGAATGAATCGCCAGTTGTATTTCCTTACAGACAAATTAGAAGGAGATAGTGCTTTTTTTCAATAATAGCATGGAACTGAACATATGAATTGATGTGTTATCAGGTGGACTGTTAACACCACCAACTTTGAAATTTCAGGAACTAGCTCCCGATCGATACAGCACAATCAGGTTTGATGATTACGTACTCGTGGTGTTGTCAAAAGGGGCAGGCGCGTTTCAGGTAGATTTTAAGAATTATAATTATAGTTCTGGTGTTGGCTTTTTCTTCTCACCAGGGCAGTATTTCAAGCTGATCAGTGGAGATATTCATGTCAGAATTTACACCTTCACAGGCGACCTTGTTAGTCAACGTAGGGATTCCAGGTTTCTTTTTAAACACTTAGTTAGCCTGGGACATATTAATGTGACCAACACACGTTATATTGGTCACCTGGATATTCAGGCTATTCAGATTAAAGAAAGCGATGATAGTTTGTTGGATAATTCTATTGAAAGCTGGCTTGCGCTGAACCCGTTTAGGGTGTCTATGAATGAATTGAATATACTCTTCGATATAAAAGAAGTTGTAGATACAAATTTCAGGAACCAACTATCGGTCTCTGATGTGGCTAAGCAGATTGGAGAGAGTATTTATACGGTTAAAGGTCTCACCAAGAAAAAACTAGAATCTACTGTCTATCAGATATCACAGCAAAAAAGGCTGTTAGAGGCAAAACGGCAGGTTGCTTTTACAGGTAACAGCACTAAGGAAATTTCCTATGATTTGGGCTTCGGCCATACTTCTCATTTTAATAAGTTCTTTAAAACCTATACTTCACAAACTCCAGGAGAATTCAGGTTGGCATTTGACTTCAAAGCTGAAGATTCAGATGTATTAGAATTTATGAGACTGTTGGAGGCGAATTATAAGGATGAACGTTTTCTTGGGTTTTATGCCAACAAAATGAACCTTACTGAGAAGACACTTTCCAGAAAAATCAAGAAAAACCTTGGGACAGGGTTTCATGAACTACTTAGAAACCAGATACTCAAAGAAGCAGAAGCGCTACTGCTTGAAAGTACTTCTGTTACTGATATTGCCTATCACCTCGGCTTCAAAGAGCCCAATCATTTCTCCTCTTTTTTTAAGCGCTATAAGGGCATCACACCTCTGATTTTCCAAACCTCCCAAATGTATACTCTTTAGGGAGAATTTTGTAGCATTCCCTGCTTTAGCTGCACCTAGCTTTGTGTCAACAAAAAGATTTAATACAAAGCAAATGGAACAGAATGTAACTGAATTATTGGCCCAAAAGAATGAAATGATTCTAAAGGGACAAATTGTTGAAGCAACCGAAAAGTTTTTCGCTGACAACGCTTCTACATTAGATTTTGATGGAACAGCCACATCTGATAAAGCACAGATGCTCGATAAAATGAGTGGCTTTGCAGGCGCAATAGCTAATGTGAATGAGATCACTCTTCACAATGCAAGTGCTAACGGTGATGTAAGTTTTGCAGAGTTCACTTTCAATTTTGACATGAAAGATGGGAGCCAAGTATTATGGCATGAAATCTTACGATCTAAATGGGAGAATGGAGAAATAGTACACGAGCAGTACTTCAAAGGTTAGAAGATCATGAAGCTCAGGATTATTTCTCCAACTTTTCATGGAATTATTGACTACTCAGCGGGAGTTGGGTTAATCATTGCTCCTTTTCTACTCTCATTGGGAGAATCATCTCCGCTAGCAATTTGGATATCTGTAACTGTTGGGGTAACTGTTTTGTTGGCTAGTGGACTGACAGATTATCGCTATGGTCTTTTCAGAACGATACCTTTTGATGGTCACCTTGCCATTGACCTGATAGCGGCAACCGCTTTTATGATAGTGCCTTTTGCACTTGAATTTGAAGGTCTGGATATGATTTATTACCTGATTAATGCAGCAGTTGTATATCTGGTGGTAAGTCTGACCGATCACAACGAACCTATTCAAACAAACTAAAATTTATAAAAATGAAAACGATTAGATTATTTATGGTAGCGGCAATTTTTGCCATTTCTTTTGAAGCAGCAGCACAAAGCAAAGCCGAGTACAATATTGATGACAGCAAAATTGCTTTGGCTGGTTATAGCCCTGTGTCATATATAGACCTTGATCTTGCTCAAAGAGGAGATAAGGATATTAAGTCTGAATACAAGGGGGTGAAGTACTTCTTTGTTGATGTTGATCAAAAGAAAAAGTTCGATGCCAACCCTCAGAAGTATTTACCACAATTTGGTGGGTATTGTGCAACAGGAATTGCAGTAGGAGCTAAGTTCAGAACGGACCCTAATAAGTTTCTGGTACGTAATGGAAAGCTCTACATGTTCCTGAATAGTATTGAAGTAGACGCTAAGCAGCTTTGGGTTGCAGATGAAAAAACAATGTCGAAGAAAGCTAAGTCAAACTGGCCTTCCTTAAGCAAAAAAATGTAAGGAAGTGGTGTTGGTTAATGTTAGGAGAGCAGCTTTATGGCTGCTCTTTTTGTTTGAAAAAACAAGTCAATCTTCTTTCTCTTTTTTAAAAACAGCCACAAAGGATTTAGTAGTTGATCCATTTGTAATATGACCTCCAGCTGAGATGGCCTCCATTTTAATCATATCCCAACCTTCTTCTCCCCATAGAGAGAACTGAGTCTCCATTTTGGCTTTTGCACTTTTATTGTAAAGGTTTTCTGCTTTGATCGTGATTATCTTGTATTCAAATTTTTTCATAGTGTTTATTCATTTTTGATTCTCCAAGGAGGGTTTAGCCTGTTTTCACCTCCGTAAAATAAAATGATTTGGTTTCCATCTGGATCTTTGAGCCTGGCTTCGCGCCATAACCATCTTTTGTCATTGGGAAGTTCGTCAAACTCAAGCCCTTCTTGAACCAGTCTTTCCACTTCATTATCCAGGTTCTCTGATTCAAAATATACATAAATGCCATCGCCAATCGGTAGTTTATCGCAGAGGTGGATTGAGAAAGTCGAATTGCCATCAGGGCATTCAAACCTTGCATAATGAGGTAGTGCTTCTACGATTAATTTCAGTCCAAGTTTTTTATAGAAAGAAACCGATTTTGTAAGGTCAAGTGATGGTACCGTGATTTGATTGAGGTTCATAAGTTGATATTAAGCAAATAACCAATAATCTTCAACAGGCTTTTTATTCCAGGAGTTAAGCAATTCTCTGATTTCTGTCTTCCCCTCAGGGGAGGCTACAACTATCATGATTTGAGGGTTGTCCAGTTCGGTAATAATGTCGAAATGTTCCATTTTGACTCCATATACATCTAACCCGATTTTTTTCTTATTGTCGCAAACCCAATGAAAATTATCTCCTGCTGCTTGAAGCAGTTTGGCCATGTCTTTTCCATTTCGACCTGCTCCCCAAAGTACAAGAGGTCTAGACCAATGCCTATCTAGTTGATAGAAGTACCTGAGCTTCATGTCGAAATATCGGTTGTCTTTATACTCCTCCCAGGTTCTTGATATTCGATTAGACCTGTCACGCCAATAATGCAGAATTTTATCTATGCCGATCACTTTTAGTTGGTACTTATAGAATCTGAAGCATAAGTCATAGTCCTCAGGGTACACTTCAGGGTTAAACCCATCAACCATGTCGAAATCATCTTTATGAATAATCCAGCAGTGAGAGGGGATTACACACTCCTGGTAAACCTCTTGATAATGAATGCCACGTCTGGCCACATCATTGAGCCATTCTTCATATCTCAAGAAACCACCCCCAACTTCTCCTTCATCCACAAAGTGTTTTGTGCCTCCTGCTATGATGGTGCCTTTCCCGTATTTATTCCACTCATTAACAAGTACCTCCAGCTTGTCTTTGGGCATTTTGTCATCTGAATCCATTCGGTTGATTAAGTCACCTTTAGCAAACTGGTAGCCATACTTGAGCGTGGGTATGAGTTTTGGCCTGTCACTATGGAAGACTTTAACTCTGGAATCCAGTTGAGCATATGATTCCATAATCTCTGGTGTTCCGTCAGATGAGTGATCGTTAATGGCTATGAGTTCCCAATTCAAGTAGGTCTGAGCAATGATGGAATCAATACAATCTCTTAAGTATGGAGCTGTATCTTTAACGGCCATTATAATGGAGACCAAGGGCTGTGCTGTGCTCATAGTAGTGCTTTCCAACTTGGAGGTAAACTTGTTTCAATTTCTATTCCTTCGAACTTTTGACTTGTTCTTGCTCCGTTTTTCTTGACCCATTGCCACATTTGTTGCAGTCCATTTTTAAGACTTGTGTATTCATGATTGTTACCAAATGCTTCTGCGAATTTGCTGTGATCCGCATATGCATGGATAACTTCCTTACGTTCGGGTAGATGTTCAATTTTAAGTTTCTTATCAACAACCTTTTCCAATGTATAGACAAGTGTATTCAATGACGTTGGACTGTCTGCCCCAATATTATAAACCTGATTTTTAGTTTGCTCTAATGCTACTGATTTTGCGATAAACGGAGCAACATCATCGATGTAGCTGAAAGCTCTTGATTGTTCTCCATTTCCAAAAATGGTTAGTGGTTTACCTTTCAAAATCTGATTCATAAAGATTCCAATCACATTTCGGTAAGGGTCACCAATATTCTGGCGTTCACCATATACATTATGAGGTCTGAAAATGGTGAAATCTAAACCAAACATATCGTTTGCTGTTTTTAAGTCCAGTTCTACAGCATACTTGGCAATTCCATAGGGATCTTCAGGGTTAGGGGTCTGCTGTTCCGTTAAAGGTAGTTCTCCAGTTCCGTATACCGCTATGGATGATGTAAAAACAAAACGTTTGATGCCATGCTTTATAGAGGCATTGATCAGGTTTACACTTCCAATGACATTATTGGAATAATTGAACTTTCGAATAAAATGACTGAGCCCTTCAGCGGCATAAGCAGCTAAATGAAATACATAATCAAACTGGTGTTTCCTGAAAAGTTCTTCGATTAAGGCCTCATCTAAAATTGAACCTTTAACAAATTCTGCCTCCTCATTAAGTTTTTTCGTGAAACCTCCACTCAGGTCATCCAGAACAACCAAATGATGTCCCGCTTTGAGTAAATGGTCAACAACATGTGAACCAATAAATCCTGCTCCTCCGGTTACTAATGACTTGTATTGTGCCAATTGAAACTAATTAAAAAACACAGCCATTTAGCTGTGTTTTTTAATGTACACACTTTCTGAACACAGAGCAATTTATACTGCTCTCATGTAAAAGAACAGATTGCTTAGTTGGGTGATTATCTCATGAATTCGAAAATGGATATTCCTTTGAAGTCATTTGAGAAAAAGCCTTTAGACAGGTCTGTACTACTAATTGAACCGGAAACTGCTCCTGAAAAATCTCCATCCATGAACTTTCCAACAACCAGGAAATTCGAGTTCATTAAGAGTTTGGTTTGAGGTTTAAAAGTAATGCGATATTTCATTAATAGCCTTTCAATGTTAAGTAATATGTTTTCTTCAGGTATTTGTTCATTGATGTGGAGGCTACCGTTCTTTTCAACTATCCTTACATCTTGACCCTTTTTCTGGATTAACTCGTGGGATACCAGAACCTTGTAAAGGTCTTTTTTTAGACTTTTTAGCTTCTTTCTATTAAGGTGTGCATGCAAATTTCTACGTCCCTTGTTTAATGTAATAATAGACCTGTTACTAATTTTGACTTGCGTTTGGTGCCCATCATTATCAGAGGTAGAATCGGTTAATATATTATCATTATTAATTACCGAGTTTAGTGCTTTATGCTTCTGAGGCGAACTCAAGGGCTGAGTGAACAATCCACCGAGTCTGTCAGGTTCATCCAACGGAATAATCTCCATTTGCTTAATCAGTCCTGGTCTCAATTTAAAAACGGAGTGAAGCAAGGACGCGACTTCACCAGTAGATTCTTTGAACCTAATTTCCATGGCTTTACCCAATGCACTGCCTTCAAAACCATCTTCGGTAAAGTCACCAACCATAACGTATTTTTTGTCAATGACTATTCGTCTGTTTGGACCAGGTAAAATATTGAATTCTCTTAAGAGGTCAGTATACCTCTTTAGCATTGCTCCACTTAGTTCACGGTGGTTTATATAAAGACCTTCTGTTGTATACTTAATCGTAATTAAGCCTCCATGAGTTCTCTTCAATTGATCTTGTTTGATAAACTTTGAAAGCTGACTTTTTAACTTTTTTAGCTCAGAGCTACTAAGTGAAACGGCCGTGTTGTCACCAACAGGGTGAAAACTTGTACGCTCACCGGCATTCATAATATTGACAGAGTTGTGATAGGGACTCTTAGGTGTAACCTCTTCCTCTTGATCCTCTATTGAGTCCAGTGTTCTTAAGACTTCTGAAGAGTAAAGATTTGCCCGATGGACTTGATCGTCTTCATTTTCGGAAGGCTGGGTTGGTGTATAAGGGATGTCCTGACTTGCGATTTTTCCTATTGCTGACTGCCGACTGTCCTGTGATTCATAGGTCGTTATTGGGGTAATAGAGTCTTCAGGCTGCTTTGGTAACTTGCTCTCCTGAACAGAAAAGTAGATTGCTACACTTGTTATAAGAGTGATTGCTGTTGTTGTCATAAGTATTGAGTTTAAATTGAAATTTTGAAACCAGTTGCTTGACGGAGGAGGGAGGTTTGGAATACTTGTAATGAAGTCAATCACCTGACTTTTAGAGATTTCAGCTGGTGCTGATTTAGCTAATTCAAACAGGTCAGACGTATTTCTTGCCTTCATAATGTAATTGTTTGAAGTGTTTCTAATAAACCTGAAACTGAACGGTAAGTGTTGTCACTCATCAATTGAGCCAATTTCTTTCTTCCGCGACTAATTTTAGTCTTTATTGCACCTTCATTGCTTCCTTGTATTTCGGCTATCTCTTTCATGCTGAACCCATTAACTTCAAAGAGAATAAGTGCCTCTTTTTGTTTTAATGGGAGTTTATTAAGCATTTGATAGAGTAGCTGAATGTCAAGAATAATCTCGGGCGATACACCCTGATCTGAAAGGCGTTCCGCATGTTGTTCAGTTAGCTCTGATTGCTTTTTGTGCTTACGCCAAATACTAATCGAACGATTGCGAGCTGCCCTTATCAGGTAATGTAAAAGCTGATCCTTATTTTCAATTTTCTCAAATTTGTGATAAGCCGTAACAAGTACATCTTGTACTAAGTCCTGCACATCCATTTTGCCAAAAGCAAGAGAAGAGCAGTAGCGAAGAAAACGATCATGGCAGCCTTCATAAGCTTTCATAAAATCGTTCTGTTTGCTATCGGCCATAATCTAAAATAAGGATTCTTGCACCGATAGTCGCGTAGCTAGAGAAAAGGTTACATTGAAGGAAATTAAATCATTCGATTATTCATGTTTAAGGCTTTCTACCGGATTTGCTTTTGCCACCTTCAGGGATTTGATGGCAACAGTAGCAAGTGATAGAATTAGTATGAATCCTACAGAAAAAATGACAGTGAGAACATTAACATCTACTCTATAGGTGAAGTTATCTAACCAATAATTCATGCTGTAAGCTGCTATGGGTATTCCTATTACCATGGCAATACCTATTATTTTCAAGTATTGAGTGCTAAGCATCCTGATAATACCTGAAGTTGTACAGCCCAAAACTTTTCGAATTCCGATTTCTTTTTTTCGTAAGTCAGATGTATAAGCCGTAAGAGCAAATAGGCCAAACAGAGCTATTAGAATAGCCAACCCTGAGAACATTGGAATGAGTTTTCCAAGTCTACGTTCCTGATTGTAGAGTCTACCAAATTCTTCATCCAGAAACCAGGTTTCAAACGGCCTTCCAGGGTATATTTCATTCCAAAGTTCTTCCAGTTTCTTAATTGTTAGTTGTTTGTCACCGGCACCGAGCTTCACTGACAATGCGCCACCACTCAATGTATTTGCTGCTATTACTAGTGGCTCTACTTTTTCTTTGACTGACTTATATGCAAAATCTCTGACTACCCCAATAACAATCCCATCTGAATGGCCAAAAGTATAGGCAATACTATCTTCCTTTAAAAACAAACCAATAGCTTCGTTAGGTGTAAGGCCAAGGTCAATAACAGCTGCTTCGTTCAAAATGTAGGAAGTAGTGTCATAACTTTTAGTAAAGTCTGTACCTGCAACAAATTCCAGATCATAGGTTTTGGCAAAACCACCGTCAGCATCGAATTTATTCCAGAAGTGCGCTTCATTATCTACCTCTCTTACAAAGTACTTAGTGTTAATTCTACCAAAACCACTCTGGCGTGGAAGATGCATGCCTAATGTTGTAGCTTGAACATTTGCTAAAGAATTAATTTCATTGATGTAAGTCTGTGCCTGCTGATCAGTCCCCATACGTGAAGTACGGATTCCAAGAATAGTCTCACGGCCTTCCCCAAGTTTTCCATTGTTAATCAATTGTAACTGATTGTAAACTGTAATGGTGCTTATAATCAATACAATCGCAATGGAAAATTGTAGCGCTACCAAAGTATTTCTACCTAATGACTTTGCGCTTTCAGTTTTAAAAAACTGGTTAAGGTTAAAGTTAGCTTTCAGCTTACGTGTAAAATATAATGCAGGCAATATGCCAGCAAGTGTTGCGACAGAAAGGGTAAAACCTGTCAGGTAAGAAAGAAGAATAGGGTTGGATATTACCTTTTTGAATTCAATGTTCTTATCAACTAACTGATTGAAGCTTGGCAATAAAACAAACATGAATAATAGTGCCAAAATCTTGGCAATTATGGTAAGCGAGGCCGACTCCATAAAGAACTGAACCCTGAGTTGTTGCCTGGAACTGCCAAGTGTTTTTCTTAGCCCTATCTCTTTTTGTCTTTTGGTACCCTGAGCAGTTGTAAGGTTAGCGAAGTTGGTTAGCGCGATAAGCAAGATAAAAAAACCGATAATCATAAGGCCGTACAAGTAGCTTTTAGAGATTGGTTTATCCATCTCCCATTTAATTGGTGGGTTGAAATGTATATCTACCAGTTTGGTCAAAGTTGGTGACATAAATTCTGCTTGTTCTGGAAGTACTGTATTCCAGAAGGTCTGGAGTTTTTCATGGACATCTTTTAAACCTTGTTCGTTAGAAATCTTAAGGAAAGAAAAGACATAGCCTGGTCTGGGGTCTTGTTTAACCCATCCTCTTCTTTCTGGACCATAAACACCATCAATGGCGTCTATATGCGCTATATATCTTGGGTTGAACTGAGAGTTGGAAGGAGGATCATGAATTACTCCGGTGACAGTAAAGTTTACAGTTCGTCCACGCCTGATATATTGTAATTGTTGGCCAATTGGATCCTGATCACCGAAGTGCATTTCTGCCATGCTTTCTGTAATCACCATTGTATTAAGGTTTATTGAAGAGGAACCTTGTTTAAGTTTAAAGCGGAAGAATTCGAAAAAGTTAGGGTCTGTCCAGTAGATTTCTTCTTCGTAAAATGACTTGTTGATCTTCTCATTTCTAATGTAACCATAGGATAGAGTAAGAAAACGAAGATGGTCTGTAAGAGAAGGAATATCATCTTTAATTATATCCATCCACATACCAGAAGTAAAAGCCCTTTTTTCGGTTTGACCATTCTCTCCGGTAAATTCATAGCCTAGTCGATAAATCTGATTGGCATTTGGATGATGTCGCTCAAAACTGAGTTCGTCATTGAGAAAAAGGGCTATAAAAAGTATGGCTGTAAAGGCTGCCGTTAAGCCTGTTAGGTTGATAATGTTTATGAATCCGTTTTTTCGAAACTGCCTTCGACCAACTTTGAGGAAACTTCCAATGAGCCCTGTGGAGATAACATTTTTGGTTGAATTAGAGGTATTAACGATCTTCTCTTGTTCATTAATCTGTTCTATATGTCCTAACTTTTCTATAGCTATTTCGAAAGCTTCATCCTCTGTTTTTCCCAGGTGAATAAGCTCATCAATCTCATCTCTTAGGTGAGCTTCTAACTCTTCAATAAATCCATCCTCAAGGCCAGCATGAGCATGTAAGCTCTTCTTCCATTGTGTAATTCTCTTATCCAGATCCATGGTGCTTAGTTGTTTGAAGTGGAGGGGTTCAGATCCCAAAGGTTTTGCATAACATTATTCATATTAGTCCAGTGAGCCTTTTCGACATGAAGCGCTTCTTTTCCAGCTTCAGTAATAGAGTAGTATTTTCTATGCCTGCCTTCTTCCGATTGCATCCATTTAGATTCTATTAGTACCTCTTTTTCCAATCGATGCAGTACAGGATATAGCATTCCGTCAGACCATTCAATCTGACCATTGGAGATTTCTTTAACACGTTGAATAATGCGATAGCCATAGGAGGTACCCTCCTGAAGAATTCCGAGGATTAATGGCTTAGATGATGCTGCAACTAGTGACTTTGAAAATAAACCCATACCTTTTTTATTATATACATTGATAATCTATGTAAAAGTACGAAGTGTTTTTCAAAATGTTTTCTGAAATGATTGTTTCGTATCAGGAAATGAAGAAGTTCTTCAGAGGGTTACTCAGATTTTATAAATCTCTGAGATTAATAATACATACTTATCATTGTTTACGCAGGAAGAATTGGATTTTGTGTTGTAGGTTCTAAACCAGAGTTTCTCATAGAGTTTGTACTCTTATTACTAGTAGAAAACTCGATTTGATAAAGCCTTGAAGTGATATTCTTGAATAAGATGTTATTTAGCTCAAAAAAAAGAGGAAGAGATTTTGTATAGAGCACTGTTTGATTGTAAGATTAAATATTTACCATCGGTAGTACATAAGAGGTCTTTAATTCCAAGTTTTAAAGCATGTTTATGTAGTATCTTTTGATTGTCATGATCAAAAACATAAAAAACTCTAGCTAATCCAGATGCATATATCTGATTGATGGAATATATTTTGTTGATCTCTCCAGAGTTATAGCTAAAATCAGCCTTTGAATTACGGTTCATCTCAATGAAAGAAGTTGTTGACCTAACGTTATTATCATGATTATAAACTAATTGAGTTCTTCCTTGTCCAAAAAAAGTTGTGTTATTAGCTCTATTAGGTGCAACGACCATGATATCTCTGTTGATATTTATGGGCTTAAAAGTTGACAATCTTTCAGAGGATTGTTCGAATAAAGTGATAATTGGTGACCCAGTGAGGTCAGTGAGAAACAAGTTCTGGCCATTATAATTTCTACGTATTGATGCGAATTCGTCAAATCCAAAAG
Source organism: uncultured Roseivirga sp. (assembly GCA_947493005.1). Lineage (GTDB taxonomy): Bacteria > Bacteroidota > Bacteroidia > Cytophagales > Cyclobacteriaceae > Roseivirga. Next base: position 321,786 of record CANLOY010000002.1, on the reverse strand, counting down.
GATCATATTGTGGATGCACACTAATTTGATTGTTGACTCTGCTATCAATTAGTTTCCACTTTTTACTGCTACTGTATAAAGACTGAAGTAGCACTAAGCCAATTCCGTTGGCAGTAAATTCGAAATCATATGGGATAATGGTTGGTGAATTAGGATGGTCCTGAGAATCTGCTGTAAATTCTACAGGTTCTTGAAACTCTTCAGTAATAGGGTCAAAAATATGTATTATAGGAGATCTAAATTCATTAAGATAAAATTTGTTATTGAAGGCGTTAAAGCTCATTTTATTACTCGTGAAGCTTAGATCATAGGTGTTTTGTATGGATAAATCTGTGGTTGAAACTTGATAAAGGCGGTTAGGGTTTCGAGTAAGAAGGAAATATGCATTTGATTCATCATCAATGTAACTGTCTTGAATTTCACCAATTAATTCGACCTTCTGTTCGTAAAACTGAACCTCAAAATCTTCTATTATCTCAAAATTGTCGATATCCTTCGCAGTAGCTGTAAACTCATAATCACTTCCTAGGCCAGGGCTCCCAAACCGAAATGTTAATCCCTTTTTATCATTATGGTAGCTGAAATCCATAGTATTGCTTGTACAGATAGAGCAACGTAAGTTCACCAACTCAACTTCTTTGTTGAATCTAAGGTATACCGAGTCGGAAACATTGGTTTCGAGATTACCATAGATAGGCATAATTTCAGTGATTGTAAGTTTTGCTGTTTGACTTATTAAAAACTGTTTTTCTATACTTCTAGACTTAATCTTTAATATAGCTTGTCGTTGTTCAATATTTGAGTTTATCTCCCAAGTTACTCGTATGGCACTATTTCCCTCTCCACGCTGAGTATCAGTACTAATCCAGTCAACATTGGCTTCTATAGTCCATTCGAGATTGCTATATATTTCAATATCAATGCCACCAGTTTGATGATTAATGTTTAGAGATTCTTTGGAAATATTAAGAAATCCTTCTCCGGCATTTAGAGATAGATCAATGTTCTTCGGAGTCGCATCAGTAACCTCGATATTGAGTATGAGTTCTTCAAACCCATCTTTTTGGGCACTTAAAGTATAGTTGCCAATTGGAAGTTTGTCAAATCCATATAATGGTCGATTTGTGGTTTGACTACGCTCGATGCCTTTTCCAACTATTTTTATGAATACACCTTCCAATGGTTGCCCAAAAATATTGGTTACTCTTCCTTTTACTGCACCAATGATCACTGAATCATCTTCGCTATTACAGCTTATGACTAGAATAGCGAAGACTAAGATTAGGGTTTTCGACTTGAAATGAATCTGAAATGACATTTAACAGTAATTATTATTAAAGATCTAAAATTATTAATAATAATAGGAAATGTAAACTTATCACTGTTGATTTCTAAACTTTACCATGTACATCTCATCATAAAACTGACCATTGATTAGTGAGCATTGCTTTTCAACACCAAATTCTTGAAAGCCCATAGCTTTATACAATTTGATTGCCTTTGTGTTTTTAGTATTAGTGGAGAGATTGACCTGATTGATGCCTTCGTATTCAAATGCTGTCCTGATTACATCCAATAAGAGAAGTTTGGCTAAGCCTTGTCCTCTAAATTCTGGATGAGTATAAACACCCCAAATTGTCCCTTTATGTTTAAGCTTTAAATTTTCTTCTCTTTTAAAGCCAGCTATAGAAACCAGGTTACCACTATGGAAGTGCCCTAAAATAAAATCAAAAGGGTCGTCAACAAGTTTTTCGAACCTATGTTTTCTGATGGGTAACTCTTCTTCTTCACTTGCCCAAAAAGAACTTGGATCAGTCACGAGTCCATAAGATCTAAGCGAAGAATAGGCTTGAAAATCACTTTTGGTAAGGCAGCGAAGCATATACATAAATATGATCTGATTTTGAGACTTTGACAAATCAGAATTGGGAATGGTGTAACTCATCCGAAAATTGTGTAGTCTATTTGTTTTACAAACATAGATATTATAGATTTGATCTATCTTTGTAGATTAAATAATCTTTAATAATGAAAGGATCTAACATTGGAGAGCTTGAAGAATTGATACTGCTTGTAGTAGGAGTGCTTTATGATGGTGCTTATGGAGTTTCGGTTTTAAAAGAAATTAAGGATCAAACAGGTCGGGAAGTCAACATCAGTGCGGTTCATGCCGTGTTGAACAGGTTGGAAGAAAAGGGGTTTCTAAAGTCAGAAATGGGAGGTTCTTCGAGTACAAGAGGAGGTAGGAGAAAAAGAAATTACTATCTCACTTCAACTGGTAGGCAAACGCTGGATCAGGTACGGTCTGTGCGTGAAAGGTTATATAGTCAATTATCTCCTTTGGGGTCTTATCAGTTTTCTTCATGAGTCAGAACTCTACGAAACCACCCAAATGGGCAGACCGGTTTTTAAGTTGGTACTGCAACCCAGAGCTTTTAGAGCAAATTCAAGGCGATGTCCACGAACTGTTTTACTGGCGCCTGGAAGAAGAAGGTTATGAAAAGGCAAAACGATCATTTACCTGGGATGTCATAAGGTTATTCAGGTGGTCAAATATTAAAAGAACAACAAGTCAAACTCAAAAAACAAACAACATTGCCATGTTTAAAAATTACTTTAAAATAGGATTGAGAAACCTGTGGAAGCAAAGAATGCCTTCCACGATTAATATAATTGGGCTTTCATTGGCCATCGGCTGCAGCATAATTGCTTATATGTATATCGATTCTCAAATCATTCGGGATGATTATCATGAAAAGTCGGATCAGATATTTTTAGGAACCCATGAAGCCTTTGAAGAAGGAGACTTGCAACGTTACGGCTACTTATCCTTACCGATTGCCGATCAAATTGCTGAAGGTTTTTCAGGAGTTAATCGCGTGGTAAAGTACTCTGGAGCCAGTATTAGCGTAAAAATTGGTAATAGAGGCTTTTCAGAATTTGCCGGGTTTACGAACAGTGAGTTTTTTAAAACTTTTTCTTTTGAACTTATCTATGGAGAAAGTAATGCATTGGATAAGCCAGATCAAATTGCTTTGGCTACTCAGACCTCAAAGAGATATTTCGGAGAAGATTATCCTATAGGAAAGATTATTAGCATTAAGATTGGAGAAGAACGTAAGGATTTTGAGGTTGCTGCAGTGTTTAAAGAAGCACCACATAACTCTAGCTTAAAACCAGAAGTGCTGCTCAATTATTCCTGGTTGACTAAGAACAAAGATCCCAAAGAAATTAATTCCCATGTTTTTATCGAACTAGATGAAAATGCTAATACTACAGAGGTTATCAAAAGCTTTCAATCTCTGGTCAGTGTTCAGAATGGTTTCAATTTAGAATCAAAATATGAATCAATCGGATTAGAGCCTATAAAAACGATGGCTAAGAACTCCGAGCAGATTAATGGAGGAATTGGAAGAACGCCACCAATGGCACCAATGGTTTTGCTGGCTTGTATCGGTAGTTTCATGCTTATTCTGGCCACCTTCAATTATATCAACATTGCAACGGTAATGGCCACCAGAAGAATAAAAGAAATTGGTGTTCGTAAAGTTATTGGGGGTAAAAGAAGTCAATTGATCACTCAGTTTTTAACAGAGAACCTCATTTTATGTACCTTCTCTGTCGTTTTGGGCTGCTTGTTGGCTGCTGGCTTTTTCATGCCACAATTCAATAATATTTCAGGTAGTAGCCTCAAGTTTAACATCTTCCAACACGATTCATTGTGGATTTTCCTTCTTGGATTACTTCTTTTTATTGCCTTTGTTTCAGGTGCTTATCCGGCATTATTCGTTTCTAAGTTTAAGCCTGTAAAGATTTTTAGAGGTAACCAAAATGTTGGTGGCAAGAGAAGGTTCACCAGTGTGCTTCTTACTTTTCAATTGATTCTGGCAACTATCACCATTCTGGGTGGTATTATGGCTGTACAGGCTAACCGTGCCAATGAATCTAAAGAGTGGGGCTATGATCAATTCAATAAAATTGTGATTGGTGTTTCGCCAACGTACTACCAGCCCCTTAAGCAAGAGGTGTTGAAGAATCCAAATGTTTTGGCTGTTGCCGGTAGCATTAATGGATTGAGCCGAACCTGGAATTTTCAACCTATGAAAATCGGAGAAGAAGAACTAATAGGTCAGGTTTTAACCACAGACAGAGATTACCCCGAACTTTTAGGAATCCCATTGATATCTGGTCGATACTTTGATAAAACCCTCGTTAGTGATTTGAATTCTTCAGTTTTGGTCAATGAAACCTTTATGAAGAGATTTTTGCTCGATAATTCAAAAGATCATCAGGTGCTTATCGATAGCACTAATTATCAGATTGTGGGAGTGTTGAAAGACTATTATTACAGTTCCTTCAGTGATGGAATTGAGCCAGCGGTATTCAAGGTTGCTTCAGATTCTGAATTGACAAGTTTGACGGTACTGGTAAAAGATGGGACTATTTCAGAGGTGAGGGATGAATTGGAAGAGGTTTGGGATGATCTTGGAACAGAGACTGCTTTTAGTAGTTTTCTTCAATCTGAAACTCGGGACGGTGAGTTTGCTGATGCCAGAGGCTTACGTAATGTTTTGCTTTTCACAGCTACACTCGCCATCATACTATCGGCTATGGGACTTTTCGGTTTGGTTTCACTCAATGTTTCTGCGAGAATAAAGGACTTTGGAATAAAAAAGATTCTTGGAGCAAGTACTATGCATATCACCAAAGAAGTGTATAGGAAATTTGTGTTCATTTTAGGCTTTGCTATAGTTTTGGGAAGTTTGGTTGGTACTAAGCTTGTTGGCTTATTACTTGATTCCGCTTTTGGAGAACATTTACCAATAAGTGTTTTTACATTAATGCTCTCCTCATTAATCCTTTTAGCTGTAGCGATGTTAACAATTAATACGCAAATGAGAAGAATAAAAACTATGAACCCTTCAGAGACTCTGAGGGTGGAGTAATTTCAAAAAATACCTTCAATAAAAAACGGACTTTATTTATAAAGTCCGTTTTTCATATCACCTTACATTCCTTTGATTTATTGCCCAGATGGGGCCAAGTGATTACTGGTTTGTTTGCGGAATGAAATCGTACCTAGAGAATAATCTGTAAGCTGAAAACCCGTGATTATTCCATTTTTACCCCTTGTGAAAGCTATATAACCATCATGGGCCGAGGTAAAAGTATCTTGCATTACAGAAGTATATACAACTAATTCCTGATTATCGATGAATGTTCTTAGTTCATTATTAACCACTCTGACCTCATAACTAACACCCAGCTCTTCGGCATAATACTGGCCTGAAAAAGAGTTCAATTCTTGTATAGTGTAGGTGGTGGGAGAGTAACGTTCATACGTATGAGGTAGGTTTCCTTCAACGGTTGTTAACATCTGATTACCTGATCCCTGGAACCTGACTGTTGTACCTTTGGCTTGTCCCGAAATCCAGAACTCGTTTTTCGAAATCGGGATTAGTGTCCTCTTTACATTTGGGTTGATCTCCAGGCGAAGTGTATCGTTTTCGATGTATGTTTCCCTTTTATAAGCATACTTCGGGTCAAAGTATTGACCTTCATACTTGCGAAGTTGGTGTTTGCTCAACGTTTCGAAAGTAAACCCTGTATTTACCTCGTTTCCTCCAGGTGAGTCTATAGGTGGTATTAGTGCTTCTGCCAAATCATATGCTTTTACAGGCGCACTTACATTACCATTGCTACTCATTACTACTATATCTAAATTCTGATCAGGGAAGTTGAGGTACATGGCTGAAAATCCCGCCCAATAACCATTATGGGCAACTAGCTTATTACCATTAAAAAGACCGTTTTCTAAACCCAGTGCATAGGTCATTTGGGTACCATTTGGCAGGTCTCTGGCCGTAGAGAGTTTCTCCAACATGCTTTGTTCTCCTACTTGATGACTTTTGAGAAAAGATATCCATTTACTGAAATCCTCCATAGTGGAATAAACTCTTCCTGCACCATTGACCACAAATTCCAGAGGGGTGTTTCTTTCAACAGTATCTCCACTAGAGCTATAGGCTATTGCCCTATTCTTGATTACTCTGTTCGAATTGTCGTATACCAAAGTCTGACCCATTCCAGCTGGAGAAAAGAGTGTTTTTTGAGCATATTCGCCTAAAGATATTTTGCTGGCACTTTCAATGATTTCAGCAAGTAAGAGATAATTGGAATGTGAGAATCGATACTCTGTATTGGGTATGGTACATAGCGCTTTTTGCTTGCTTAGTAGTTGGACTGCGTCACTATTGTTGTAAGGTGAGTTTAAAGACTTGCCACTTGCTATCAATAGCACAATGAAGTCCCTTATACCACTGGTGTGATCCAGCAAGTTTCGGATTGTGATAACCCCTTCTTTGTAATCAGGGAATTCGGGGAGATGTTTTTGTATGGGATCATCTAAAGAGATAAGCCCTTCTTTTTCCAGCATGATAATACATGCTGCAGTAAAGTGCATAGATAAACCACCAACTTCAAACACAGTGTTTGTTGTGGTTGGTATGTTGTATTCCAGATTAGCCAAACCAAATCCGGTTGTATATAGTTTTTTGCCATTTTGATAAATACCTGCCACACAACCCGGATTGTTCTGGCACTCCGAAAGAGAGCTGTCTACAAGCTGTTTTACTTTATCTGAAGTAAGTGCGTCTTGTGCGTAAGATGTAAAGAGCAGAGTAGTCGTTAAGCAAATGATAAGAGGTAGATATTTGACTGTTGTTTTAAATACTTCCATAAAATTGAGTCTTGAGTTGGTGAGAATAAAATTGTTACTCAATTAAGTGTTTGGAAGACTTGAACAGCTAGTGACCTATAACTTAGAAGTGCTGATTTATAAAGTAGAATAGGTGATTAGATGACTTATAGCCTGTTTTTTTTAGATTTGAGTGCCTTGTGGATATACTGAGATTGGCGATAAACAACTTGCGTTTTACGACAAAAGGAGGCATTTGCCTCCTTAAATTCAATTACATTTCTATTGGATTCTAGTTGTCGAGACTTCCCAGGAAAAGAACTTTGGTACCGCTGTCATAAGTAGCACTACCGCCACCAGAAATTGTAGCTTGTGTAACAGCACCACCATTAACTTTGGCTAAAACCATAAAGTTTTTACCAAGCAAAGTCAGATCATACTTATTCCAACCATCCTGAGCTGTGACGTTCGTTACCTGAGCACTGACATTACTTCCTGAACTTCCGGAATTTTGCTGAGTTTGATAGTTATAAATACTACCAATGGCCGCAGGGTTAGTGCCAAATGTGAAGCTTTCTTCGTTTGGATGAGCGCTTCCAAAAGCAAAGGCAATATTAAAGGTAGCTCCATTACTTCCTGTACTTTGAGGGTTGAGTACGCCAGGCAAAGTTATAGGAGTAGGGGACGCATCATCGGCTAGTACTTCAACCTTGAGTTTATTAACATCACCTCCTAAGTCGAGTAGTACATTTTTTTGTCTATCTGAAAAAGGGAATCCATAGGCTCCAGGATAGCCATCATTTACTTCAGAAGCATATTGATTGTAATTACTCCCAGCAGTTGAAAAAGGAGCTTGACTCCACCATGCACTACTGTCTGTTCCGTCATTTCCATTCATGTAGCCCAGATTAAAACCAGCAACCAGATCTCTGTAAACTGCTGAGTAAATGGTGTTATCTGAAACGGTTGCTGGATTGCCTCCAACAGTAAAAGGGCCATTACAGGTATAAATTGCGCTTCCGTTGGCAGCTGTACTTTTGAGTGAACTTATTGGTACCACTATAGTGTCCATGCCAGATTGTGTAAGTGTGATGTTGGTGGAGTCCACTGTAGCCGTAAAATCATACGAGCCACCTCCAGAGCCATAAAAGATACCCTTAATACTGAATGAGTTAAAATTAGATACCACAGCATCTACGTAGCTATCCAATGATGCATAGGCCTCAGGAGCCTTTACTGGCGAAAGGATTCGGATGAAATTACTGTCCTTTTCAATTTCAGCATCACTCGTCTTTCCTTTGCTGATGGCTGATAGGATTAAGGTCTTAAGGTCATTGCCGTTCGATCCTTGCTTAAGCGTGAATTGTCCTACACATATTTCTTTGTTAGCGCCTTTATCTTCAAGGTAAGTTTCCATGGTGAATGGAATTGCGTAAAAGTCTACTGATGTAAGGTTTGCCTTCCCTCCACTTCCCGAATCATAGCTCAATTCAATTTTGTCAAACCTGGTGTAATAATCCGTATCTCCAGAGTTAGCTCCATCAGGGGCATCAGTACTTAATGCTTTTCCATAGGAGAAGTATATTCTGCCGGATTCAACATGTGTAAGGTCATAGGAGCCCGTACTGCCTTTGTCAATGGTTAGGTTTTTTGTAATTGAAGAAGGCTGTATACTATTACCAGTTAATTTGGTATAGACGGTTTGCCCCGAACTGTTAAGAATTTCGATTTTCATAATGTGTGTGTTTAATTGACCTTTAAGATAGAAGCCTTATAGGACAATAAAAAGCTGAGAACCTAATCAGATAAACTTCTCCACAAATAGAACACGGTGTATGCTTCCCATCCTTTTACAGATTTGAAGAATTTTAGAATGGCCTTTTCATCTTTTCTATCTTCAATGATCTCATGGTTAAACAAGGCCTGTGTCAGTCCAGTATCTCCAAATGGAATCGCTTCTGGCTGATGCAGGGTTTTCATCAAGGCATAATTTGCAGACCATACGCCAATTCCTTTGATTTTGGTCAATTGGTTTTGCCTGCTTTCAAAATCAGGTAGGTCTTCTAAAAGCTGCTTGGATAATCCTTCCTCTGAAAATGCCAGAGCGACATTTTTCAGGTACTGAATTTTACTTCTGGAGAATTGCTGCGTTTTTAAAAACTCTTCGTCCAAATTGGAGAGAACTTTGGGAGTAGGGAAGTGGTAGAGTTTAATTCCTTTCCAGATAATTGACTCGCCATAAGTTTCAACTAGCCTGCGCTTGAGTTTGTATGCAAATGTCAGGTTGATTTGCTGACCAATAATACTCCAACACATTGCTTCAAAAAGATCAGGAATACCAATTAATCTCAACCCATTATAGTCTTTATTGAAATGAGTAAGCTTTGATGTATCGTTTAATAGTTCATAAAATGGTCGAATATCTCTGTCAAGGTCCAACCATTTTTCAACGAAATTAATGATGAACTTACTTTCTTTTGCCGAGCATGTGGAATGGGTTTCAATTAATAGTTTCCCATCCTTTTCTGACAGGGAGAATGGTATCAGGCGTTCATTAACTTTGATTACCCTATATAGAGTTCTGTCGATAATCTGATATAAACATTCATCATAATTTCTATTCAGAAAGAAAAGACATTCATCAAAGCTGAATAGATGGGGAGTGTTTATTTTGAGTTTCTTGGTCAAGGGGCTAACAGGCTATGTGGGGGTGAAAGTAGAAACAAATCTATTGTGAGTCAGTCAAATCACTATCAACTATCGCATACATGTAATTATCATACCATTGACCTCTTATAGGGAGAATTTTTCTTCTTGTGCCTTCTCTTTGCATACCTGCTTTTTCCAATACTCTGATTGAACCTATGTTTTCAGTAGCGACTCCTGCTTCGATTCTATGCAGACCCAGTTCTTCAAAGCCTAACTGAATCAGTCTTTTGGCAACTTCTGTGGCGTAACCATTGCCCCAAAATTTAGGTGTGGTATGATAGTGTATTTCTCCGCGTTTAAACCTATCGTTGGAAAGGGATATTCCAGTTTCCCCTACAAAGTCTCCTGTTTTTTTCAGATTGATTGTCCAACCATAAATTGATCTAAGCTTATTTTTTTGATCCTCTATGGCTCTTCGGATAATCTCTTTGGTCACATTAATATCCTTAGGGATACCAATGGTATTAAATCTTGCTACATCTTTAATAGAATGGAACTCATGAATGTTGTCAAGGTCATTCCATGACATTTCACGCAATACAAGTCTTTCGGTTTCTAAAAGCATTTCAGGTAAGTGTACCTGAAAAGATAATTAATTTTACCTAGTAAATGGCAGCTCTCTGAGCCTCAAACGCCTCATTGGCAATGTACTCGTCATAAGAACATAGCTTATCTACATAACCCTTAGGACCTATTTCAAGAATTCTGTTGGCTACTGTTTGTGTAAACTCGTGGTCATGAGAACTGAATATAACAGTACCAGGAAAATCCTTAAGGGCATTGTTGAATGCCTGGATAGATTCAAGGTCAAGGTGACTGGTAGGTTCATCAATCAGTAATAAGTTTGCCTGAGCCAGCATCATTTTAGAAAGCATACAACGAACTTTTTCTCCTCCAGAAAGCACATTGGATTTCTTAAATACTTCTTCTCCAGAGAAAAGCATCTTGCCCAAAAATCCTCTCATATATACCTCGTCCTTTTCTCCTTCAGTAAATTGTCTTAACCAATCTACCAGATTCTGATCTCCATTGAAGTATTCAGAGTTTTCATTAGGTAAATAGGCTTCTGTAATGGTTTGACCAAACTTAAATTCACCAGAATCTGCTTTTTGTTCTCCTACCAAAATCTGGTATAATGAAGTAGTTGCTAAACTATCTCTACTCAATAAGGCGATTTTATCTCCTCGATTTACAAAGAGGTCAAGTCCATTGAAAAGGGTTTTCTCACTATTCGATTTGCCAAGGTTCTTGATTTCCAGAATTTGATCACCAGCCTGTCTGTTTTGCTGAAAAATAATGGCTGGATATCTACGAGTAGAAGGCTGGATGTCTTCTACATTGATTTTATCCAGGAGCTTTCTTCTACTTGTTGCCTGCTTTGATTTTGAAGCGTTTGCAGAAAAGCGTGCAATGAATTCCTGAAGCTCTTTTTTCTTCTCTTCTGCCTTTTTGTTGGCAGCCGATCTTTGACTTAACGCCAACTGGCTTGACTGATACCAGAAGCTATAATTACCTGTGAATAGTTTTACCTGACTGAAGTCAATATCTACAATATTAGTACATACGGTATCCAAAAAGTGCCTGTCGTGTGATACTACGATCACTGTGTTTTTAAACTCAAGTAGAAAATCTTCCAGCCATGCTATGGTTTGAAGGTCAAGGTCGTTGGTAGGCTCATCCAGAATCAGAATGTCTGGATTTCCAAAAAGTGCCTGAGCTAAAAGCACTCTTACTTTCTGGCTACCATTTAGGTCTTTTAGCAAATTATGGTGAAGGTCTTCTGTAATACCAAGGCCGCTGAGTAACGCAGCGGCATCAGACTCTGCATTCCAACCATCCATTTCGGCAAACTGTGCTTCAAGTTCAGAGGCTTTGATTCCATCTTCTTCAGAAAAGTCAGGCTTCATGTAAATGGCATCCTTTTCCTTCATAATGTTCCAAAGCACTGTATGTCCCATCATGACAGTATCGAGCACAGATACTTCGTCAAACTCAAAATGATTTTGCTTAAGTACGGCCATTCGCTTACCCGGCTCAATGGCTACTTTCCCTGAGTTTGGATCTTGATCTCCTGATAGAATTTTGAGGAAAGTTGATTTTCCTGCACCATTGGCTCCAATTACACCATAGCAATTGTTGCCTGTGAATTTAATATTGACATCGTCAAAGAGAATCCTTTTACCAAATGAGAGAGATATATTTTGTGCTGTAAGCATAGCCTTGTTTTTTCTGGCCGCAAAGGTAGAGGTATTGAATGAGAATAGAAACCTGGACGAAGATAAGTTCTTAAGAGAGGGTGTTTAATCAAATATTCCAACGAATTCATCACCAGTTGAGCTTCTGAAACCTCTATACATTCCTTTGGTGTTATATGGGAGTACAATTTTTCCTGATTTGTCTATGGCAATTAATCCGCCTCTACCACCTAGTTTTGGAAGATTTTCCATGACTACTTCATGAGTGGCTTTTTCAAGACTTTCTCCTTTATAGAGCAAGCGAGATGAAATTTCATGAGCCACAACAGCTCTGATAAAATACTCTCCGTGGCCTGTGCAAGAGATGGCGCAACTCTGGTTGTTGGCGTATGTTCCTATTCCAATTAAAGGACTATCCCCAATACGCCCATATTTTTTATTGACCATGCCGCCCGTAGAGGTGCCGGCAGCAAGGTTGCCTTTTTTATCCAATGCAACTGCCCCTACCGTCCCAAACTTATTATCAGTTTCATCATCATCATGGTCAAGGCCTATTCCGTCTTTTTCCAATAGTTTTTGAAGCTGTTTGTACCTTTCTTCCTCTTCAAAATAACTTTTCTCTCTGATTTCCAATCCCTGTTCTTTTGCATAGTCAAGTGCTTTTTCGCCACTAATCAATACATGCCTGGATTTCTTCATAACGGTTTCTGCCAGAAGAATAGGGTTTTTCACATTGGATACTGCAGCAACAGCCCCTGCCTGTAATTTTTTACCCTCCATAATGGCCGCATCCATTTCTATATTACCTTCATGAGTATACACAGCACCTTTACCAGCATTGAAAAGAGGGCTGTCCTCCAATATGATTATTGCTTCTTTTACTGCATCAACGGATGTGCCTCCATTTTCAAGGGTAAGATAACCAACAGTGTAAGCGCGTTTCAGAACCTCTTTATAAGTTCGAGCTTTCCATTTGTTCAGGCCTGCTTTCGAAATGGTTCCTGCTCCGCCATGTATGGCTATGCCGAAGTTTTTCATTTCACAGTTTTCCTTCTTGGCTTTCTTGGGGTGCTCAGGATTTTAAATAATTCTTCTGAATTGACACTGAGGCTATTAAAAACCGGAATATTAGTGTACTCGCTTAACTCTTTTATATGCAGTGGCGAACTTGAACATACACCAGAAATCGCATCAGGAGTTAAATTGAACTTTGTCTTTAATACTTCCAACCCACCAATAGCGCCAAATGAATCAGCAGCACAGAAAATGAGTTTATGAATTCTTTCTCTAACCTCAGGACTTTGCAAGAGAAGAGCTGTTTCTCGTTGATTGATGCCATCTGCAAACTCAACTACCCAATAGTTGTCTTTGTTATTGGCATACCTGAGATCAAGTTTGTTGAATATATCAGTTGCTTCGCTTTCTTCAATCATATAGGTTGAAGGGTAGCCCAGAAAAGAAAAATCTGAATAATACGTTGCGCCAGCATCATTCATGCTCAGTATATCTTTTAAGCTTGCAGTACCTGTAACTTTCGATGCTCTGACTTCTTTTTCGTGTACTGAGAGTGAATAAACGCAAGCGGTGCCAGCTGCACTTTTACCAGAATTCATGGCGGTGCCTACCACTAGTATAAGTTTTGCTCTTGGGAATTTCTTCTCGACCTTTTTAGGTTTTACTATACTAAAATCCTTGGTGTTAAGAATTTCTCCATCTGCTCCACATACATAACCAAGAGGTTTTATACTGGTAGGAGAGATGACTTTACCGCTTTTCGAGAGTACTTTTCCGACAACACCGGATCGTGCCAGTAAATCTACTTCTTCAAAATCTTTTGAATCAGGAATAAGTCCTTCATAATAATCAGGAGCGTATCTGTTGCCAAAAATAAACACGGCTTTAGTTCCTTGATGTATCGTGTGTATTCTGCCTTGGCTATTTTCTAAAGAACTGTGTTGACCTAGAGTAGTAACCTGGCCATAAATCAAGTCACCAATTTTAGGTGCTCTATCTATCGGTACATATCCCTTTATCAGTTTGCGAGGAATGGTGTACGCTGCGCTGGGGATTCGGTACCCCCGATCTAATTTCTTCATTTACGGATCATAAAAGTCCCGAAATATAATGCAGTATCTGAATATTATAATACCCCTTTAGTAAAAAAACATTTCAATAAAATATGGTTCACATTAACCATCGGTATTCCACTTTGTTTGGATCCACTCTTTTTGTTCTTCTTGACTCAGAAAAGTCCAGGCTACAACTCTACTTGCCTTATTACCTTGCCCCATTGGTATAGTCTTTACATTAGCAATTCCTGCTTTGTCTAGTTCTTCATTGATAAACTTCAGGTGAGAGGACTTTGAAACTAAAGAAGAAAACCAGAGGCAAGATTTGGCAAACGCTTTACTTTCACGAATCATATTGCTTATAAATTTCAACTCGCCACCTTCACACCAAAGTTCATTTCCTTTACCCCCAAAATTCAAAACGACTTTTGATGCTTTCTTTTTGTTCAGATTACTCAATTTTCTGAGTGTTCCTTCCTGAGCTGCCTGGAGAGATGCATGAAAGGGGGGATTACAGATAGTTAGGTCAACTGGTTTTTCATGACTCAGAATTCCTTGAAGAATGTTTTTCGTGTTGGGTTGCAGTTTCAGTTCAACTTTTTCATTGAGACACAGATTCTTCTCAACGATTTTTCTGGCGGAGGCTATTGACTGTTTATCTATATCTGAACCTACGAATGACCAGCCATAGGTATTTGCTCCGATGATTGGGTAGATACAGTTAGCACCTGTTCCAACATCCAGGCAAGTGATTTGAGCCCCTTCTGGAATTTTCCCATCATTACTTTCCGCTAAAACATCGGCCATATAATGAATGTAGTCTGCTCTTCCAGGGATAGGCGGGCAAAGGTACCCTTCTGGAATATCCCAATAACTGAGATTGTAGTATTGTTTGAGTAAGGCGGAGTTTAACAATTTAACAGCTTCGGGGTTAGAAAAGTCTATTGTCTGTTCATTTCTTACATTCAAAACAATATGTTTAGAAAGGCCAGGGCATACTTTGGTAAGTTTTTCCAGGTTGTATTTACCTTGATGCTTATTACGAGGGTGGAGTTTGTTACCTCCTTGTTTTTTGGTTTTAGGTTTATTCTTCTTGGCTTTTTCACCCTGCTTTTTCATGGCTTGGGCAAAGTTGCTTTGACGATTTGGTTTTTTATGAAATTCAGACATGGGAGAGCTAAGCTTTTATTGATTCGAGATATAGCTGTTCTACTTTAGCTCTGGCCCATGGTGTCCTTCTAAGAAACTTCAAACTCGATTTTATACTGGGGTTACTTTTAAAACAATTGATATCCACTGTATTGGACATGCTAGCCCAGCCCTTGGTTGCAAGAAGATACTCAAGTATGTCTACCAATTTAACACCATGTAAAGGATTGTTAACCTGTCCTTCCTGAGGAGTCTTTCTAGTATATTTTATCGTCATAAAGACCCAAAGCTAGTCAATAATTGGGCAATCAGTTAGCTCGAAGAGAATTATGGAAGGCTGTGTATTGCAGATTTAGCTTACTTAATGACTTGATCTTTATTTGGTGATGTTTTTTGCAACCCTGAAACCCAAATCGTCTATTTTAAACGAAAAAGGGTGACTTCTTCTTCTGGTAGTTGCCATTACACTTCTTTCAGTATCGCACCAGCCACCACCTCTGAATACCCTGTATGAGCCATAGACTGTCTCGTCATAAATGTCAGAACACCATTCCCATACATTTCCAAGCATATCATAAAGGCCCCATTCGTTAGGTTCTTTCTTACCAACTTCCTGGGTTTGGTTCGCGGAATTGTCTTTAAACCAGGCTATGTCCAGCAGGTTGCCGTACCTTATATTTTGAGAACCAGCTTGACAGGCATATTGCCACTCAGCTTCAGTAGGAAGCCTATAACCACTTGCATCCGTATTATAGCTGATGTTTCCGGACTTTAGATCAATATTGTAGCACTTGGTTTGTTCCAGAGATTCGGATAGTTGGTTGCAAAAAGTAACTGCATCAATCCATGATACATTTTCTACCGGCAAAGAATTTCCTTTGCGCATACTGGGATTTTCACCCATAATGGATTCATATAAGCTTTGCGTTACCGGGAATTTTGAAAGCTGGAATGAGTCTAATTCAATCTTCCATACTTTGTTAATTCTGTCGTCCCTCATTTCAGCAGTACCTTGAGGTACCTTGACTAAAAGGTCATTGATAACCTGAGTAATAGCGACTTCCAACGTTTTAGTTCTATTTGAGCAAACGCCATTGAGATTTACTCACCAGTATTGGCCATTTGTTTGAACTTACCTTTACTCTTTCTAATACGAACAGCAACCACTTTATATTCCGGGCATTTGGCCTCTGAATCATGAACATCTGAAGTAAGATTATTGACCATGATGTCAGGGAAATGAAATGTCGTGCTCAGTATTCCCGGATTTACTTCATCAGTGACCTTAGCCTTAACATCGGCTTTACCACGGGGTGATTCTATGCATACAAAATCCCCTTCATTAATTAGGTTCTTTTCCGCATCGGTAGGGTGGATCATTAAGTAATCACTTTGTAAAATTTCACCATTACCAGTTCTTCGCGTCATAGCACCACAGTTATAATGCTCAAGTTCACGGTTAGTGGTTAGAATATAGGGGTAATCTTTACCGTAAGATTCAATTTCTTCGCTCTCTCTCCATGGATTAAATTCGAAATAGCCTTTTCCACGCTTAAACTCGGTTTTATGAAGAATCTGAGTATCTGTTCCATCTTTGGCAACAGGCCATTGTTTTCCATTGATGCCCAGGTTTTCCCAGGAAATGCCAGCAAAGAAAGGTACGATTTGAGAAACCTCTTCTAACACACCCTCCGCTGTATAGTCAGGCTGCGAATAGCCCATTTTATTCATGATATCGACAATGATCTGCCCATCAGGCTTGCTTCCTTCTACTGGTTTAACCACTTGTCTTACAGCTTGCACTCTTCTTTCCCCATTGGTAAACGTTCCGCTTTTCTCCAGGAATGAAGCTCCAGGCAGAACAACATCGGCTTGCTTAGCGGTCTCTGTCATGAAAAGCTCCTGAACAACAACCATATCCGTAGCCTGTAAAGCTTTGATCACTTTTTGAGTATTGGGGTCAGTTTGTACAACATCTTCTCCGATAATCCAAAGCGCCTTGAGTTTGCCTTCTAGTGCGGCATCGAACATTTCTGGAATTTTGAAACCAATGTGACTTGGCACATCTACTCCATAGAACTCATTGTAGTGCTTGTTTACGTCAGGGTTGGTGATATCCAGATAGCCTGCACCCTGGTGTGGTTGCACTCCCATGTCGGCACTTCCCTGAACATTGTTCTGACCACGTAGCGGGTTAACACCCACTCCTCTGCGACCAATGTTTCCTGTCAATAGTGCCAGGTCGGCAATCTGCATTACTGTAAACGTACCTTGAGAATGTTCTGTAACACCAAGACCATGGAAAGACATGGCGTTAGGTGCTGTTGCGTAAGCAATTGCAGCTTCTTTTACAAGGTTTCTATCAACCCCGGAAACCGCCTCCATTTTATCAATGTCAAGGCTTAGAATTTCTTGTTTGTAAGTGTCAAACCCTTCTGTTCTTTCAGAAATGAACTTTTCATTAGCCAGACCTTCAGTAATAATGTAGTACATCATCATGTTGAGTACTGCTACATTAGTACCTGGTCTTAATGCTAAATGGTAATCGGCATACCTGGCAATCTCTGTTCTTCTTGGGTCAATGACAATAGTCGTATTGTCATTTTTCATCGCGAATTGCTTGAATTTAGCTCCGGTTACCGGATGTGCATCAGTAGGGTTAGCGCCAATCACCATGATACAGTTAGCATCTTTCAAGTCATCGATAGAGTTAGTAGCTGCTCCGGTACCAAAAGTTCTTTGCATACCTAAAGCAGTAGGAGAATGGCAAACTCTTGCGCAGCCATCGATATTGTTGGTACCAACAACAGCTCTGATGAACTTTTGCATCAGATAATTTTCTTCATTGGTGCAGCGGGCAGAAGATATACCTGCAATCGAATCAGGACCAAACTCGTCTTTAAAACTGTTCAGGTGTGAAGCAATATGTTCATAAGCTTCTTCCCAACTTACTTTTTCAAACTCGCCATTGCGTTTAATCATTGGAGAATCCAAACGTTCCGGGTGGTCATAGAATTTGAAAGCATATCGGCCTTTCAGACAGGTATGACCTTCATTTACTTCGGCATCGTATGGCGCCTGGATACTTAGAATCTCACCATTGCTTGTTGAAACCTCCAGGTTACAACCTACACCGCAGTAGGTACATATAGTTCTTGTTTTCTCTTCTGCCTGAATAGCTTTTGACTGAAACACATCCGAAATGGCTGAAGTAGGGCAGGCCTGAGAGCAGGCTCCGCAACTTACACAATCTGAGTCCATGAAAGACTGATCGTGTCCTTTAATAATTTTTGTGTCGAAACCGCGCCCCTCCATACTTAGCACAAACTGGCCTTGTACTTCGTCACATGCACGAACACAACGATAACAATTAATACATTTAGACAGGTCTGAGGTCATGTATGGATGACTGAGATCTTTTTCTCTATCCAAGTGGTTTGCACCTTCCGGGTACCTTACATCACGAATTCCTACTTGTGCGGCTACCGTTTGAAGTTCACAATTGCCATTTACTTCACAGGTTAGGCAATCCAGTGGATGATCTGTAAGTACCAGTTCAATTATGTTCTTACGAAGGTCTTTTATAGATTCGGAATTAGGATAGATGTATTGCCCTTCTGCCACAGGAGTGTGACATGAAGCCATGGTTTTGGTCCTTCCATTTTCTTCAAGACTTACATCCACGCTGCATACTCTACAGGAACCGAATGGATCAAGATTGGGAGCGTCACATAGTGTTGGTATTGAAGTTTCTCCCTTGTGTCTTTTTACAAATGAGAGTATAGTTTCACCTTCTTTAATTTCGAAAGGCCTATCGTTGATATATGCAAACTTCATTTTCTCTCAGTTATTAATTAAAGAATTCTTTTAGCTCAGTATCGAAATACTGTAAGGCATTTCTAACCGGAAGAGGGATTCCTCCTCCATGTGCACAGAGAGAACCCTGTTCTAGTGTTGTGAGCAGATCGTTGAATAATTTTCGGTCGATCTTATAGTCTGAATTTAATGCTTTTTCAGCGATTTCCTGACCTCTTTTGGTGCCTAAACGGCATGGAAAGCACTTGCCACAGCTTTCATAGGCTGCAAAATCAAATAAATGTTCAATGAATTTCATGATAGGAAAATCTTCTGGAACAGAAACTATTGAAGCATGCCCCAATAAGAAACCGTTATTAGCAAAAGATTCGAAATCCAGATTCAATTCATCAATTTTAGATATTGGTACAAGGCCCCCCAAAGGACCTCCTATTTGTAGTGCCTTAACCGGACTCTTAAAACCACCCCCAAGTTCATTAACTACTGTTGACAATGCGGTACCCATTTCAACTTCGTACATTCCGGGTTTGTTGAAGAAGCTATCCAGGCTAACCAGTTTTGTTCCAGAAGAGCGTTCGGTACCTATGGACTTCCATGCACTGCCACCATTTTCAATAATATAATGCAGAGCTGCTAAGGTTTCCACATTATTCACCACTGTAGGTTTGTTGAACAATCCTTGCTGAGCAGGATAGGGAGGACGAACCCTCACTTCAGGTCTTTGTCCTTCTATTGAATTGATCAATGCAGTTTCTTCTCCACAGATGTAGGATCCCTGGGCACTGATAACTTTGAAATCGAAATTGAATCCACTGCCGTCAATATTCTTTCCAATTAACCCGACAGCTCTGATGTCATCAACGGCTTGTTGTACAATCTCAATGGCTTCTGGGTATTCTGCTCTAATGTATAAAATCCCATACTCGGCATGTGTAACATATCCTGAGATCAGCATGCCGAACAATACGGCATGAGGTCTTTCTTCCAGCAGATAACGGTCCGAATAGGCACCAGGGTCTCCTTCATCTGCATTGCAGATAATGAACTTGGTGTCGTTCTCAGTATTTCTGCAAAACTCAAGTTTGAGTCCCATTGGGAATCCAGCTCCACCGCGTCCTCTGACATTTGAAGTTTTGATTTCTTCAAGAATATCTTCAGAAGGTCTTTTAAGGGCCGATTTAAAGGGAGCGTAGTAGGTGTTAATATCTGAAAATGGAGTGGTCAGAATTTCATGACTTCCAGCCTGGATATTGTAAGTGTCTTGATTGAAGCCTTGCTCTTCATCAATAATATTGCCAATGGCACTAATGGCTTTACCTGAATAGTTCTTTCCATTGTAGTGAAATGCACTGTTCTCATGACATCTTCCAAGGCATGTCATGTGCCCGATTTCTTCCGCTTTAAAGTGATTTTCGAGTACCTCTGTGACCTTTTCCTGTGTTCCGGCACAAACACAGGCTGTTCCATTACATACATAGGCTTTTTTGCCTTTGTTCTCTGGTTTTAAAAAATCATAAAAAGTAGCTGTACCGTAGGTGTTGGCACTGCCTATAAGAAATTCATCAGCTAGTTTATCTAACTCTTCAACACTAGGAGAGCCTTCTGGTTTTGCCAGTTTTCCCATTTTATCGAAGAGGTTATCTTCGAGATTTTTCCTGCCTGATAGTTCACTTAAATTCTTGGACATAATGCGGTTAAGGCCTTTTAATTACTTGCTCAATACTTTTGAGTCAATTAACAAATAACAAAGTAGTTATAGGAATTGTATAAGCAAAGCAAATACAAGACAAAAGGGGGGTAAACGTCAATTTAGATCGAGTATAAAATTACCTTCTAAGGCTATTTTTGCAGTACCTCTTATGGCAAGTTTATCGTTCGAGATTAATTCGACTTCCATGAAACCAGTTCGTTCAGAGCATTGAAATGACTGCATTTTCTTTTTATTAAGGCGCTGGCTCCAATACTTGGTTAGAAAAGTGTGAGTGCCTCCTGTCACTGGATCTTCATTAGTTCCACTCCATGGCCAGAAATATCTTGATTCAAAATCATAAACAGTTTCGTTTGAAAGTGCTGTTACCAGTACTCCGTTTATGGAGTCATGCGTGTGAAGGAGTGCCTGAAAATCAGGTTGCAGATTTCGCAATAGATAGCAGTCATCAATTTCAAGCAACAGGATATTGGTTTCCTGATTGTATTCGCAGTTAACAATGCGCTTTATACCCAATGATGATAGCAACTCGGTGGAAGCGCTGGCAGGCTCTGTTTCATAAACAGGGAATTCCATTTCTATCAAATTATCTTTTCTAAGAATGAAAAGGTCAAGGTTTTCAATGGTAACAAAGTGTATTTTGGTTACATCCTGGTGTTTGTGAAAAAGTACTTTTGATGAAGCTAGTGTAGCATGGCCGCAAAGTGGAATTTCCATTTTAGGTGAGAAATAGCGAATGCTGTACTTGTGGGTGCCATTTAATGGAAAGATAAATGCTGTTTCCGAAAACCCTAACTCTTTGGCTATTGACAGCATATGCTTTTCGGTTAACGGCTTTTTTAGAAGACAAACACCTGCCGGATTGCCTTTGAATAACTCATTAGTAAATGAATCTACTGTATAGATATTGATTGGTTTAACGTTCATAGCTAGACGTTTAGGAATATCAACATACTTCTACAATATTTAGAGAATATTGCTATTTTTTATTTTATACTAAGAAGTATATTGAATATTAACAAGATGCTTTGATAGGACAAACTAGGAAAGCCTATTTAGTATATCCTGCCCTAACGGAGATTTTATACTTCTCTTAAGCGCAGATGCCCAATCTTCAAAGTCGGATAATACATTTTCGGAATCCTTTTTATAAAGTTGAAGTTGAAAGTAATTCTCTATTTTGTCTATATCGTTTGCAACTCTTCCATTAATTGTTCTCTTAGTTTCAAAGTCCTCCCATAGATCAAGATACTCAGTAAAGTCCCCAAAGCCATTTAAGATGTTCATTGAAAGCAATATTCTCATTTGTTCGTCTTCTGCAATATCCTCTAATTCCCCTTTGTTAAAAGTTATAATATCTCCTGTAAAGGCTTCTGCTAAATCGTGTATCAGTATCATTTTCAAAATGTCATTTTTGGAATACTCATTCTTCTCAACCACATTCCCATACTGTGAGTAATCATTGGGGAGGAAAAGTACGGCAATAATTAGTGCACCGAACGTATGGTCTGCTACTGATTCAGAATTTGATACAACTCTCTCAATAAAACTATTCCCTCTATATCCTTTGAAATTCCAGCCACTTCTTTTAATCGTTTTGATTTGATAAATGTCTTCCAAGATACTCGAAATGGATGTTTTATTCTTTGTAATTATGTAATGTGATAGGGCGATAAACGATTTTAAAAAGTTATTGCAATATCTAATGTTGTCATGATTCAGAATTTCAAACAATAATGAAGAAACATCATCGATTATATTCTTTTTTAATTTTCCAGATATAAATCGATTTACTGCCAGTGAAGTTATTGTCTGAAGTTCAATATCAAACATTAAGTAAGTTGCACTTTCAGAGTTTCTTAGGAACTGACGAATCCTTTGAGATAATCTACGATAGGTGTTTAGGAAGTCTAAGTTCAAGTCATCCTTATGTAAGCCCAATTTTGTAGGGTCATATTTTTTGTCCCCATAGTATTCCATGTGAAACCCTCTATTCAAATCATCCCATTGAGAGTTTGTCAAAAGTGATTTAATATAATCATCAGAAGCCGACTTTTCGCCTTGATAGACAAGGCTTATGGAAATTGTTCTAATAAGTAATAAATGTTGACGGAATTTAGAAATATCATCTTTATAAACATTGTTTTCAAAATCTTTTCTCTCATTTTCCAGTTGACGCTTTAAGAATTTAGTGGATTCAATTTTTAGTACTGATAGCTCTAGCCTTCCCAATATATAGCAGACGTTGGGTCGTTGAATTATAGTAAGGTCTTTATATTTTGACGTTACAGATTCAAAAACCTGTTTTTGGATTTTTTTACTTCTATTAAGATTATCCTTGAAGTAGGAATTGATTTTGAATGAATAAACATAGTTGAGGTCTTCAATGGATTTTTTGAACTCTTCTTTCAAGCTTATATACTGGAGGATTAAATGCTCTGAGATCAAAAATTGCTTAACTGTATTGCTTTGTTGAATAAATATCCATTGTTCTGATTCATAGTCAGTTTGATCTAATCTCTCTTCTTTGATATATTTTGAAAAAGCCAAGTCAGATGCTTTCTTTGTAGCTCTTTGCTCAGGTATTTTCTTGTCAGCGAAGAAGTTATGGGCGAATCTATGAAAAAGTTCCCCTAATGAGTTAATATTGTCATAATGAAATTTTCCAATATTCTTAACAATCAGGTTAGCCGTATGCCAATCAATTTCTTTAATATTTGTTTTCTCAAAAAACGCTTTAATTAATCCAAACCTCTCTGGATCTTCATTGTTAATACAGAGTAGGTTCTTAATTAACCAATCTTTGTTTTTTTCATTAAAAGTGAAATTCGTTAGGGTTAGTAGAGTGTTTGGTTCTCTAATATAATATTGCCTTCGTTCATCCTCTTCGTTTTCAAAATCTTGCTTAGTAATTCCTAGTATTATATTCTCGTAACGCTCTGAAATTTCTTTCCAACGCCCACTAATTGATACTTCTCGATTTTTAAAAAAACGTTCATACTCATCAATTCCATCTATAACGAGAACCTTTGCTACCTCATCTTTGATTATTACTTCAAGATCGCTTTTGAAAGTTTGTATAACTGAATTTGACCGTGACTTTTTATAAAAATGTAAATCTATGTAATTGCAGTTTATGCCATGGTTGTTCAAGTATTTGTAGCATGAGTATAAGAGAGTAGTTTTTCCGCTTCCTGGTAAGCCTTTGACAACCAAAGGGTTATTTTTGCTGTTTTGGATGTTATCAATGAACAATTGATAACAACTTGTTTTGTCTTTGTTGATTTTTAGAGTTATCTCATGATACAATTGAGAGTAGACTTCAAAGGCCTCTCTTCCATGGGTATTAGTAAAAGACTCGATGGTCTTGTTGACCCTTGTCTTATAAGCACATTTACCTGAATCATGGGTGAACTCAATATCACTCAATAGGATATTCTGAAATAAGTAAAAGGCATTGTTCAATGCCCATTTTCTTAAACTATCAGGTTTGCTACTAAATTTATCTAATTCCTTTTTCCGTCCATCAGCTGTATCACAAACTGCTCGAATTATAAATAGGTTATTGTTTTTTTTGAACGCATCGGCAAATCCAAATGATTCCATATCTACACAAAGCAGTTTACGATCTTTTGCTAATATTCTATCTTTTATTCTAGAATCATCAACAACACTACTGCCAACGGCTATTCGTCCATATTTGAAATTAATATCAGCCTTTGGCCAAATGAAACATTTGTCTTCTAGTTCTTTTATTTCTTGTTGTTCAAGTAGTTCATTTAAAACCTTATGCGAGTTGCTCTTCCACTCATCAATTTTTATTTTGTGAATTGTGTTTAACTGCTCTAATTGATTGGAATGCCCTTCGAATTTGATAACATCTCCACTTAACTTTAGGTCTCCTCCCTTGAATTTTTGCTCGTAGTCGTATAAGTCTATATGGTTTGCAATCACAATATCTCCAAGTCTTATATCATCACTCAATTGACCTGAAAGTCCAATGACGAAGAATTTTTCATAGCTTATCGTTTCTAGAAATTTTTGGCAAAATTTGTATGCATTGTGTACAGATGGTTTAGCTACGTAATCAACAACGCATTTTCTTTCAAGCCCTTTTTTATCAAAGAAGTTAAAATGTTTTAAGCCGCTCTCTATTTTTATTTCTTGGTAGTCATTAATAATGTTGTACTCTTCTTCCAGTGCGAAGATAAGTGCACAATCAAAGTGTATTTTTCTCATTGCCAGATTTTATTGTGGTGTTTAAAGTCTTATTTTTAATAATTTGTCTTACTCTCTATAAGAGTTAGGGGAAATAGTAGATTCTTTACCTAATTTAGAATTTTTACATTGAAAGTGCTATTTGTTGTTCTAAATGTATATTTGAAAGAAGAATATTAATGCTTTATACATTCAGTTAATTATGATAACTAGGAGAAAGTTGAGATATTAACTCTATACATTAAAGTTTATCTCATGCTTTTGTTTTGAACTTTCTATTTCTCTATGATTTGATAAAATCAAGAGATTCGTTTTGACCATATTTTATTTCTCTTCTAGAACTCATACTCTTTTACTTGTTGATAGGTGCCTCTGTATACCTTTATTTAAGAGCGTAAAGTGAAATTCCGAATAGAAATTCGAGTTAGATATGATCGATTATGTATTATTTTGTTTAAAGGCTTAGTTGCTTGGAAATAAAGCTTTTAAACGTTATTTCCCCTGTATCTAATTCGAGTACTCAGTAAGATTTTTTCTTTTAATTGGTTTGAATTGATAAATTATTAGGTTTGTAACCTTTATGTAACATTATAAGTAGTATGATTAACTAAAAGAAACATAAAGGTGATTGATATGGAAGAAATACATGAGATAGCCGAACGGTTAGAAAACAAGAAATTGACTTTGCTTAGGTTATGCTTGTCAGGTTTTATTCTGGGAGGGACTTCCAGGCTCATTCAGGTTTATTTACTGGAATCAGCGCCTTATTTACTATTGGTGATTTTGCAAGCTTTAGGGGGAGTTATTCTATTGATGAGTCTTCAGCAGCTATGGATGATTAGTAGAAGAGTTAAGAGAGATAAGTTGTTGAAAGAGGTTTTTAATGATGAATTGACAGCTCAGACTAAACTAAAAAGCAGACAGGCAGGGTTTTTCGCATTGCTAGTAACTCAGTTGGCTTTGATTCCACTTTCATTGATTATTACGGTTGATGGTCAAATGGCTGCTGAATTGAGCATTTTTGTTGGGGTTGGAATTGCACTTAGCGTGTATATAGTGCAGGAAGAACTACTGGCAATCACACTTTTTAGTATGGATGTTGATGAGGAGAAATATGAGGTATGGAACTGGAGAAAACTCTCATTCTTTCATTATATAATTAACCCTGGAGTGGCAGTTGGAGAGTTAATTATGGGGCAAAGAACTCCTAAAGTGATCCTTATTGATAAGCATTCGCCTAAAGCTTTTGTCCAAAGGTCTTATGTTCCCTGTCCTTCTTGTGAAACTATGCATAATGCAAGTGTATGGTCAATACAAAATAAGACGGCAAACAAGAATTGGTATGGACTATATTGCCCAAGTTGTGGAGAAACTATTCCATGCCTTAGAAATGGTTTTTCATGGATATTGATTATGTTAACTTATCCACTTTGGTTCTGGAAGAAAGAGGACTGGAAGGCCAAATGGTTAAAGAAGCAGAAGAAAAGGTTTGCTAACTATAATGGTGATCCAATTGAACTTAATAAGTTGATTTGGTGGAAAATGGGAGCCATATTCGCGGGCGTTATGTTTGTGTTAATGACCGTTGTTTTCAAAGCCATTACCTTATTTTTTGTAGATGTAGAGGGCGATTATATGTCACACTTTTTTGATGTTAAGTTCTTAATCGTTAGCGCATTTTCATGGGCCCTGGGTGGGTTGGTATTTGCACTTGTAATGAAGTATTACTTAGGTAAAAAAGGGACTGGAATGAGCTCTGAAACTGAAAGCCAAGTATCATAGATGGAAGGGACAGTACTTAAAAACTCGATTAAAGTTGAGCGTGCTAAAAAAGACATGACTCAGGCTGAATTGGCTATAAGAGTAGGTGTTTCTCGGAAAACAATTAATACTATCGAAACAGGGCGTTTTGTCCCAACAACTGTCACGGCTATTCGAATTGCCAGGGCTTTAGAAGTAGGGGTGGAGGATATTTTTACTTTGATCGAAGAAGGCACATGATATACATCAGCTTCGAAAAGCTATTAATATAGGATATAGGGTTATAGAACTGATGTTAAAGGGGCCTTGACTACTTTTTTTCAAAGATTGATTGAGGGACTTTTCCTATCCAAGATTGAGGTACTTCCGTACACTCGAAAATTTCAGAAATTACTTTAGCAGTATTGGCATTGCTATTTGGTTCTAATAATTGTTTTCCCTTTACTATTCCGGGTCCTGTAATGCCCCAGGGTACTTCCATTTCCATTTTACTTAATCCACCATGACCACTGGCCGGATTTCCGCCATGATCTGTGATTAACAAAAAGTTGGTGTCTTTGTACAAACCTGAAGATTTGAGTTTGTTTATAAAATTGCCGATTTCAATATCTACTTCTTCAATAGAAGATATATATTCCGGAGACATCCAACGATGGTTATGTCCGGCATGGTCGGTATGGACAGAGTAGAGAAATACAAGTGTAGGATCAGCTTTGTGTTCTTCAATAAAGTTTAGGGCTTTTTGGTAGTTACCTTTGTATTCATCATCTTCCTCGAAGCTGTACTCGTCAAGGTATTCCTTGTTAATTGAGTTGATTAGGTTGCCCCAGTTATAGTAGTATGCTGTTTTTACATTGGGAACCTGTTCTTTCAAAACTTTGAAAATAGAAGGGTAGTAACCAGAGTCATCTTGTTCAATTGGATCTAATTGATGTTTATCAACTGTCCAACCATTACTTACTACACCATGTTGTTCCGGACCACCTGAAGTAAGGTGGCTTGTCCAATTTGGTAGAGTTACTGAGGGCATAACACTTCGAGTGGTTAAAGACAATATGCCATCTTCAAAAAGCTTGTCCAGGTTAGGATGCTTTGCTTTATTGTATCCATCAACACTTAGCCCGTCCAGACCTATTATGACTACTCTCTTACTATGACTACTATTTTCACAGGCGGAAAAACTAAGCACTAAACAAAGAAAGGGTAATAGCAAGCGAGACTTTTTCATGATTTTAAGGATATCTGACTTTGAATTTTGGTAAGGATAATCAAACATTTAATTAAGTAGAAAATAAATTGATCAAATAGACTTGTAAAGTATGCATTACATTATCCATTTAAGTTGTCAATAACTTCTTAATTACTTTCTCAATACGTTTTCGTTTTGACTCTTTCTCCAAATCGGGTAATCTGGAATTAAGTATTTCTGTAAATACATCCTTATGTGCTTCATCAATTACTTCTTGGGCTTGTTCGGCATACATAGGTAACTGATTTGGAGTACTTTTAACAAGCTGTTCCATTAGCAACTGAATAGCATCCGACTTGTAGATAGAGTTTTTACCAAGCTTAATAAGTACTTTGATTACCTGATCTTTGGTAATCACTGAACCTTTGTCTGAAGTATCTATAATTTCAGGTAGCGCATTGTAAACAACATCGGGATTTGTCTCTACCAAACAACTGATGGTGGTCATTAAACCCCATTGAAGACGATTGTTTTTGGTGGGGAGTAACCTTATAAAAGTGTTTAGGTGTTCTGCTATTAGCAATGGTTGTTGATTACCTATTTCATACAATACCTTTATACTGTCGTTTTGTAGCGGTTTCTTATCGGTCAAATAAGTTACTAACTGGTTTACATGAGCCTTGTTTCCGGATTTCACAATTTCATCGGCTAAAGCAAGGTTAAGGGCTTCATCTCTTCTGTTTTGAGATGATGCGAGTTGTTTGTAAAGTTTTGATTTTTCCATAGATAGTGGGCTAATTTAACCCTGTTTGTGCTATCAATGAAAGGAGTAGTGTCTTAAAAGAATGAAATGGAGAATTTGTGATCTGAAGTTCTTACCACATTAATCACATTGATTTATAGTTAACTATCCATTTGATAGTTTTTTGGTTGAAGAGTATTTATTAAAAATTGCCAACAAGAATCCTCCAATTGCAAAAAATAGCGTAGTGTAGTAAAAGGACTTCCAAGGTTCTGTGATGCTAAAGCTTACCGATTTTAAGTTCATTAAGAGAATAGATGAAAAGACAATGAGCATTAGAACAAAGCCGCCAATTAGTACTTTCTTAATAGTTGATAAGTAATCGGGGGTGGGTTTTATCAGGTTGGTTTCATTTTTAATTCTGACTAAAACCTGACCGGAAAAGCCCTGAGATGGTATGCTCTTAGGTATTGATTGTAGAGCCTTTTGCAGATTGTCTGTAGTTTCTGTCTTATTCGTCATCTTTTAATTTCTCCTTTTAACAATAATACTTTTAACTCATTTCGAGCCCTCATCATTCGTATTTTGACATTACTTTCCGATAGTTCAGTAATTTTGGCTACTTCCTTTATATTATATCCTTCTGTATAGTAAAGCGTGATTAATGCTTTATCAACTTCAGAAAGCTTCTGAATTGCCAGTGATAATTCCTCGTTAAAGGAAAAAGAAAACGAGGTAGGTAATTCATAGAGTTCTGGTTCAAGTGCAACATCTTGAATATCTACAAAGTGATGTTTCTTCAGCCTTAATCGGTCTATACACTTTCGGTATACTATACTTAATAGCCACGATTTATATTTTTCAGGTTTTTCGAGTCTCTCAAGCTCGAGAAAACTCTTAATAAATCCATCTTGACAGGCTTCTTCGGCTTCTTCACGCACTCCGAGCGTTCTGAGGGCTAGATTGAAGGCACTGGTTTCATGTCGTTTCACCAATAACATTACTTCATACTCAGATTTTGACTTAATTATTTTCCGTACGAGCTGGGCATCTGTTTTCATGAAGTCTGGCTATGACTCTATAATAGTGACGGGGTTGTTTACCTATTCGGTTACAATAGTTTTTAAAGTTTGTAACCAATGGCTTTGATGCTCCCGTCATTAAAATATAAGAAAACCTAAAATGTATTAAGATGGAAATGTTAGGGATCGCAGCCATGATGTTTGTAGTAGCACTATTAGTGGTTTCACTGTTTTACATCCACCGAACTACTAAGCACAAAGAACTTATGCGTATGGTGGAGAAAGGAATAGACCCTAATGAGACAATAGCTAATAGTTATCGAAAAGAGACCTATCGTGCCGGTATATTGATGTGCACAGCCGGATTGGGGTTTTTTACAGGTATTTTACTTGAGCAATCGGCAATTTTTCCATCAAGTATTGAACTGCCTCTGTACTTTGGTCCAATTCTTATCTATAGTGGAATAGGACTTCTTATAAGCCTCAGGTTTTCCAATAAAAAGAGTTAAAACTTAAATCAAATTCACATGTTGAAAGTAACATTAATCAGCGTCTGCATGATGCTGACGGGGCTCTGTATTGCCCAACAAAAACAAGAATGGAAGAGATACACAGACCCGGAAGAAGCGGGTTTTGACCCAATAAAGCTGAAAGCGATTGAGGAAATGCTCAAAGGGATGAAGACAGCATCTTATATGGTTGTTTCAGATGGTAGAGTCGTACTTACTTCCGGGGATATTAGTAACCGGTATATGAGCCATTCTATGCGTAAGAGTTTTATGAGTGCAATGTATGGAGTTTATAATGATCGAGGGCTGATTGATTTGAATAAAACCATAGGCGAATTGGGGATTGATGATATAGAAGTATTGACAAATGAGGAAAAGTCTGCAAGCATAAAGAACCTTATTACTGCCAGGTCTGGAATTTACCACCCCGCAGCGTATGAGCCTAAAAGCATGAAGAAGAACCGACCCGTACGGGGCAGCAAAAAACCAGGAGAAGCCTTTTTCTATAACAATTGGGACTTTAATACTTTGCATAGCATTCTTGAGCAAGAAGCGGGAGTTTCATTTTTTGATGCATTCATTGAGGAGATTGCCAACCCCATTGGTATGCAGGATTTACGAATAGAGGATATGAGGTATAGGCGAGAGCCTGATTTGTCACAGCATTCAGCTTATCTTTTTAAGGTTTCTGCTCGCGACCTGGCGAGATTCGGTCAGTTGTATCTCAACAATGGCAAATGGAATGGCAAATCCATAATTTCAAGACAATGGATAAAGGAGAGTACCGCAGTATTTTCAAAGAATTTGCCCGGTTTTGAGAATAGAGGTGGCTATGGTTATTTGTGGTGGGTAGATAATAGCACTTTTAATGAACCGTGCTATTATGCCAGTGGGTTGGGAGGGCACCGACTTTTTGTCTTCCCAAGATCTAAGATGGTCATTGTTCATCAGGTAAATACTTATTATCAGTTTAAAGAGAGCGATCATCATATAAATGAACTGGTTCGATTGTCTTTAGAGGCTAAAACATCCAAAAGTGTAGTAAACCCTGAAGTGACCGATTTGATAGTACATACTCCTGAACCCGAGTTGGATATGCTTGATGATGAGCTTTTGAGCAAATATAAAGGCACTTATAGACATCGATTTTTTCAGGATATTACTTTTTCTAAAGAGGGTGAAGCTTTTAGAATCAAAGGAGAAATTCTTGGCAACTTCAGAGTCTTTCCAGCGAAAGGGAAACAAGGTGTTTTTTTTGTTGAGGATATTCCTTCCGGGAAAGTCATTTTTAAAGAGGCGGACTCGAATAATCCAAAGGGAAAAGCAGATACCCGGTTTTCTGACACCGGAATTCCAGAATCATTTGTATTCTACTATTGATACTAAGAGGCCTTTTGTGCCTCTTGATTTTTCTTCAAAAGTTAGTTGCTAATCCTTTTGATAAGTTTCTCATAGGCATCGGCATATTGCATCATACCCAGATCGTTCGGATGTATACTGTCAACGTAAGAGTCTGATTTGAGGGCCAAATCCTGTTTTCGTAAGAGGAGAATTTTTGAATAACCTTCAGATATCAACTGATCAAATGCACGCTTCAATTCATTATTGAGCTTCGTCTGGAAATTGTTTCTTATTGCATTTGTTGATGCATTGGCATAGCCAATATGTGCGGTTAGAATGACGGGAGTTTCATGTCTTGTTTTTCTTATCTTCTTCACGGCATTCAATATCAGTTGATAAGTGTCGTCTTTGTCAGGGTCGAGGTTGGGCAGGCAGTCCAGGATATAAATTGATGCATCAATTTCCAGCATTAAATCTAATACCTCGGGTTCCAACCTGCCATTACCTGAAAAGCCCAGGTTGATTACCGGGGTTCCTAGTTTTCTTTCCAGAATGTTCGTCCAGGCCATTCCGGGTCTAGAAGCACAGGCTCCTTGGCAGATTGAAGTACCATAGGCAACAATTGGTTTTTCTTTTCTAAGAGGGAGTACTTCAAAGAGAGATTCTTGATTAACGCCTATCTCCATGTTTAATACTTCATTGTATAATGGTAAGAACAACTGATATTCAACGCCATTCTTTCGATAAGCTTTATCGCTTCTATCTATGTTAAAAGTATAGCTACTTGAGTCATTTATGGAATAACCACCCCAGCTTCGAACCCATTCCCCTTCAATGGACTTATTATAGAGGTCAAGACCCGACACCCCTGTTGCCGGCATATGGGGCATGGAAATATCTCCTTTTACGCTGTACTTTATAATTATTTTGGATGCATTTGAACGAAACCTTATTGATAAACCTGCGGATTGCTTGGAGAGGTTCCATACTGCTTTTCTTACACTTTTTTCTGCTCTTGAGGGAAGTCTGTGATATGGTGATTCCATTTCATTACTCCAGAACTGTCCTTGAACGACAGGGGAATGACTGTCTTTAAGATTCCACCATCTTAATTGGGTTGCCTCTTGAGATATGAGAGTACTCAGAGATAGAAAGAATAACAGAAGAACTTGGAGCGTTTTCATCTAATATTGAACTAGCACAATAGCCCTAAATATAAGCCATAGCAAATACTAATCGTATTGATTTGATGAGTCTTCTATAGTTTTAACTATGTGCATTATTTTTTGATAGTGAACAGGCCTTACTTTTTCTTTTTCCAGAGTTCCGCCAAGAATATGCATTTCCTTATGCTTGAACCTTTGCCCAAGCCTATCATCTATCATTACATTTCTCATACTCTCAGCAATTCCAATTTCATCAAGAAAGTCATTAGGGTGCCCTGCTGTACAGATTACAAAACCGTAAGGCACTTGCTTCATTTTGTTTATACTATGGTCAGATTTATCATAGCCATATGCATAACCCACTGAATAAACTCTATCAAACCATCCTTTTAATTTTGCTGGACAGTCACTCCACCATACCGGGTAAAGGAATATGATGCAGTCGGCATTTTCTATCTTTCTATGTTCGGCTTGCACGTCATCCGATATGGAAATTTCAGTTTTGGCAAAGCCTTCTCTTTCGTATTCCGCTTCACTCATATCGGTTTGGAAACCCATAGAATACAAATCTGATAGTTCGTAACAGATTTGAGCTTTGTCTAAGGCCGATTTCAACTGTGTTAAAATCTGGTAAGTGTATGAATTTTTGCTGGGGTGGGAGAATACGATCAGTACTTTCATGATTAGATAGGTTTACTAAGGTCAAAGGAATTGTGAATGGAATTAGTCTTCCTTTAGTGCAACTACTCTGATCCTCTTATAGTCGGCATACCATTTTCCATTAATCAGGCATTTGTCTTTGATTTTTTCCTGTACCTCTGTTTTAATTTCCTCGACCATTTTTTCAGGAATACCTTCAAAAAAACTTTTGGCAAACATGTTTATCCAGTCTTTTATCCCAGAGTTTTCATCGGCAAGTTCTGTAGGACGGTCGTAGTGCTCGGCTAATACTACTCTGAAACCTTCAGATTCCAAAGCACTGGTGTATTCACCTATAGATGGGAAGTACCAAAGGTTTAATTCCGATTGCTGTAGAAACCCATGTTCTCTTAGAGAAGTTTTTAATTGGTTTACAATGGTCTGAACATTTCCTTTTCCTCCAAATTCCAGAACAAGCTTTCCACCAGGGTTTAAGTTATTAAACATGCATTTTATGACACTTTTGTAATCTTTTACCCAATGAAGGGTTGCATTGGAAAAAATGGAGTCAAATTTCTCTGAAAATGAAAAGTCTTCGGCAGTGGCTACTTCAAAACAGATATGAGGGAATGCATCTTTTGCGTGAGCGATCATTTCAGGAGATTTATCGATACCAATAACAGCATTAGCAGATTCATTGATTAAAGCCGTTAACTGACCTGAACCACAACCTAAGTCCAATATGGTTTCATGTGGTTTTGGGGCTAGTAGTTCTACCAATGACTCTCCATAGTTGTAAACAAATGCATGTTTTTCAGTGTATAGCTCAGGGTTCCAGGTGGTATTTGATGCACTCATTTTAAATGTTGATGTCGTCTAAAAAGTTATTTAGCAGTTTTCCTAAGCTCATCAATGATTTGGGTGCTTACCCAATAGATGTCTTCATTGCTTGTATAGAAAAGATATTTGCCATCGGCAGTAACAAAAGGACAAAGTTCATGATGTCTGGTGTTTATGGTTTCTCCCATATTGATGGATTCAGTCCATGAGCCATCATTATTTTTGAAACTGATATAAAGATCGCCTCTACCGAGTCCGTCTGATCTTGTGGAGCAAAAGATAATATATTTTTCGGCTGGATCTACGAAAACATCAGCTTCGTAGGCAGGGGTGTTGACGGACTTTCCAAGAGCGACTGATTTCTGAAACTGTCCATTGATGAATTTAGAATACTGAATATCCTGACCTGTATTGTCACTTCCTTCTACCGAACTTTTGTTTGATGAGAAATACATAGTGCCATCATTAGTAAAAGAGATGTAATATTCATTCCCTTTTGAGTTAATGTTCTTACCTGCGTTGATCGGTTCTGACCAGCCATCTTTCGTTCTTTCTACATACCAAATGTCATGATCTTTTTTAGGAGCACCTTTACCATCCAATGCTCTCTGCGATATAAAGTAGAGCCTGTTTTCATCTGGTGACAGAAACGGGTCGTTGTAGCCATATCGTTCGTGACTGAGTACAACAACTGGCTGAGTCCAATGGTTGTTGACTAGTTTTGAATATCGGATTTCTGGCTTGCCATTGACATCGACTCCATAGAAAAACTCAGTTCCTGCTTTGTTAAAGACAGACCCAAATTCATATTCCTCTATAGAAATGAAATTAGGAGCAAAGACTGCTCGGGTAGAACCAGGTGCTTTTTGCCCCATATATGGTCCTTTCAGATTGAAGTTTCTCACTTTACTTTGGTCGGCACCAACTGATACCAGCCATTCTACAATTTCATTTACGAAGGTCTTTTGAGCTATTTCTAAAGGGGAGCTACCTCTTTTATTTACAGCGTTTACATTAAGGCCTTTTTCAACTAGCCTCTTGACTATTGACAAGTCTTTATTCAATATAGCACGTTCCATTAATGACGGTCCGTAGCGTTCGATCCAGTCTTTATTTGGTTGAAGTTCGATCAACTTGTCAAGCAATTCGGGGCTGTTGTATCTGACCGCCATAAACAATGGGGTGGCACCTTGAGTGTCTTCTGTGTTGAGCTTGATTCCTCGGTCGACCAGAAAATCTACTGCTTTGGGTTTTCGGCATGCTACCGCCCAGTGTA
This sequence comes from uncultured Roseivirga sp., assembly GCA_947493005.1. Taxonomy (GTDB): domain Bacteria; phylum Bacteroidota; class Bacteroidia; order Cytophagales; family Cyclobacteriaceae; genus Roseivirga. The sequence continues at coordinate 286,740 of CANLOY010000002.1, read as the reverse complement.
GCAAAGATCGGCCTAGTTCATCTTGACTGTTGATATCATTGTGTTGCAGAAGACTATCAAGTCTGGAGATGTCTCCGCGACAGGCTGTCCTAAAAATACTTTGACCAAAAGCACCGAAGCTAAATAGAACAAGAAATAAAATGGTGAAGTAATTAGTTCTCATTTGACCTTTATTCAGTTGAGTTTGCGAAATCTATGTTATAACTCTTTGGAAAACAATTAAGTATAAGATTTGCAGAAATACACCTTATGATAGTTTGACAATTCTAACGGATATTCATTTGTCTGAAGGTTAGGTTGATTCTTGGTTTAAATACTTTTTTAGTGGGAGGGAGCCTGTGTAGCCAATGTGTTTGGGTAGCTCCTTTCATCACAAGTAAACTGCCATGTTCTAAAGGTAAGTCAATGCGCTCCTTGGTTTGTTTATGCTTGAAGGAAAATTTTCTCTCCACTCCAAAACTAACCGATGCTATGGCTCCATTTTTCTTTAGTTCCGTTTCTCCATCACTATGCCATGCCATGCCTTCTTCTCCAGAATGGTAAAGGTTCAGTAGACACGAGTTGTAAGTTTCTCCAGTATGTTTTTCAATGCTCTGTTTGATTTCCTCTAAAGTGGCTGTCCAAGGTAAGGCCACTTTAGTGGTACCCGAATAAGTGTAAGAAAATGGTTGGCTGGCATACCAGGCTACTTTACGTTTAGTAACAATAGGTTTCCCGAAAATGACGGCCTTATCGTTTTCCCATTTGATTTCCTTCATGAGCTTGTCGAAGAAGGAATTGGCTTCACTGGTACTATAGATTTTACCGAAGTAGTTAACAGTACCATCTTGTGGTAACCAGTTTTTATCCGGGTCTGTTTCACGTTCAAATAATTCCATCAATTGCTGAGCCTTTGAATTTAAAAGTCTCTCAATTTCTCCAAAGGTTCAACCAATGGAGTGTTTTTATTCTGACGTAAATTAAGTGTGTGATTAGTTATCCAGATAACCATTGTCCCAGACTCTTTCCGGGTGGTGATTTCTAAGGTCTACACCGAAGTCTACTGCAGCTTTCATTGCCAGTAATACGGATACCCAACCTGCAGTCATCTCTTGCTTTATCTTTTCGTTTGGAGTGACTGCGGTTAATGCCAAGTCGGTGCCACCATCTTGTGTAGGGGTAAGTTCAAAGGTGACTTCAGTTCCAAAGTATTCTAATCGAAATCGTTTATGCTTTGTTTGCTCCAGAATTTGCGCTTGGTATACCGGGTAGTTTAGTATTGAGAATGCTATCATCCCATTTTCTTCCCTGGTATGTTCAGCCCAGAATTTACCGCGGCCTTCATCGGTGGTTAGTGCCAAATAAACAGATTCCACGGGGGAAGCAAAATGGACTTTCCAGCTGATTTGTCCCAGTTTAGGTTGAAAGGGCATGTTTGGAAGTTAAACTGTTTTTAAGTTTAGTACTTGAGAAAGTTGTTAACTGACTTTAAAGACCCGTCATCTTTTTGATATGTTCAAGGTATTTAGTGGGGAAACCAAGCTTGCTGGATAGCTCGAACAAGGAGAGGGCATAGGTTGGGTTAGTTCCAGAGAGTTGAGTAAGAGGCAAGTTGTAGCAAACTGCTTTTACAACATCATTCTTGTTTGTCGTTATACTCACCTCCTCGGGGATGTAATCCGCTACACTTTGTTCTTTATATAGCTTTTGTATGGCTGTTTTACCAACCGTCATTAGCAACCCGTGGGCTCTTTCTCCATTAGCTGGAATCAACGAGGCCCGGTTTCCAATTTTTAAAGTATAGTCTTGAAGGTACCCCATTCTTACATTTGTAGCTTCAATTCCACTCTTAGATAGAATAGCGACATCCATAAACAAACCGTAAAAGAATACTTCCATGCTCTACTTGTTAGCTTTTAGTTTTAAAAGTGTACGAACCGAATATTAGTCCAAGTAAAGTAAATGAAACCAAATGATCCAGAATATTCGGCAATGTGTAGTTTAAAGGAAACATAAACCAGTTCATTTGGGGCAAATCACTCATAAAGCTTATCAATAAACCAATTGATATTGTTGTCACAAGAACATTGGGAAGTGACTTTAAATGTTGTTTGCTGACTATGAATAACAAGAGGAGAACACTAATGAAGTTGAATGCCAGATTAAAAGCATAGGCCTTCATTTCAAACAACTTGGTTGAACCGTTTGTGTATGCCATAAAGGTGATTCTTGGACCTTCAGCCAGCTTCTTTTCTATTCGCTCGATACTCTCCTCCGAATAATCTTCTGGCAGCCCGGGGTAATGATAGATGCCGCTTTCTGGCAACTGGCTTTTAAATGTCTGTTGGTCGATAACGGAATCCGGGATATTATTCAAAGAATTAGAATGAAGTGGTAGTACCGTCCAGGAAACAGCATTCCATATGAAGATTGCTAAGGTGCCGATGATCAAGGTTATAATTTTCTTCTTCACTTTGTCTCTTTTAGTTTATGAAGGGTGTTTTTTTTAAACTAAAAGTAGAAATGTGAACCTTGAATTTTCCTGCCATATGACAGGAAATCTATACTAGACTATATTCTTTCTTATTCTACTCAGCGATGTGTCGGTTATCCCTAAATAAGAGGCAATATGCCTTACTGGCACTTGTTGGATAATGTTGGGCTTGTCGTTAATCAGCTTTTCATACCTCTCAGTAGCACTCTTAGTCACCATTTCTATCTGGCGTTGCTTGGAGATAAACAATTGCTCCGACATCCACGCGCGTCCCCATTCTCTAAAGCCTTCTATCTTGTGAAATAATTTTTGAAAATCTTCAAAGCTGATTTTCCAGGCAACTCCGTCTGTAAGTGCTACTATGTTTTCTTCTGTCGGCATTCTTTGAAACAGAGAAGAAACTTCTATAGAAATCTCACCTTCACTCTGAAAGCCGATGGTGATGTCATTTCCATTGAAGTCGTGAACATATGCCCTGAGCAGTCCGGACTCAAGTAAATAGTACTCATTTGCTTGCTTCCCTTTTTCTAAAAAGTAGTCACCTTTCTTAAAATTGATGATTTGATGCTCATCCATTATTGAAGACAAGTCGTCACTGGTGATTTTTGGGTGACAATAGATGGTCTGAAACAAGTCGAAGTTCATCTTAAAAGGTGAGGTTGACAATAGTGATATAAGCTGCTTAGTCAAACCGTAAAAGAATACTTCCATGTTTAACTTTTAGAGCATTTAGCCTAGCTAAGGTAAATCTACGGGTTTTTGGATACTGAGCAAGATTCGCTAGGATAATGCCTGATTTTTATTCGCAAGTAGCCTTTTCGATATTTATGAATTTAATTAGATAAACTCTTTCCAGGGGTTCTTTTAGCGCATGAATGATCGTATCTGTTATAAGCATTTACTACCTTATTGTTCTTTTTACTGCTATTATTTCATCTCTTTTTCCATTTAGTAAATGGAATCATCATTGGTGTTTTACGCGCATATTCGAGATAGGTATCTTTAAAATAACTCTTAAGGTCCTTTTCTTCAAAATATGCTCCTAGGAAGAAATAGATGGTCAACAATATGGAAAAAACTAAGTGTGTGGTAGACATCTGAGGTGTAAACCATAGCCCCATAATTCCTCCAAGATAAAGTGGGTGCCGTGTGTATTTATAAAAGGAGACTACTTTAAAATCCAGCGGTGTGTAAGGCTTGCTTTTCAGTTCTAGAAAGGTTTGTCTCAAACCAAATAAATCAAAGTGGTTAATCAGGAAAGTGCTGATAAATAGGATTATCCATCCAAGGAAGAACATCACAAACATAGCGTAATACAAGATAGATTCTTTTTCTATGCTCCATATTATGCCTCCCATAGGCTCCCAATACCAGATGAGTATAAATAGTAAAATACCAGCCTGAAGTACATATGTACTTCTCTCTATTGGTTTAGGAACAAATCTTGTAATCCAGTTTTTGAAATACGGGCGAGCCATTACACTATGTGGGATACTAAAAAGTAATACAAGTGCCAGGTTTTTTGCCAATGCAATCGGCCATTCCATTTCAGCGGGTCTATCAATTGAAATTTCAGGGATTAGATGACTGATGGACAGAATCCAAAAAAGGAGAGATGCAAACCCTATGAGGTAGCATACAATGGAATAGGTGAACATTACAACTTTTTTCATAATCAAAGTATTTATCCTGTTGAGTGATATGATTGAATATGAGGCAAAGATGAGGAGTATCTGAGCTTTGCTGATAGGATAGGAAGTCAATAAAATCGACTAAAAAGTCTTTTTGTTCCTAAATACTTTTCTCAAGTTGTTTTTTTCTGAACTGCAGCGGAGTGAGTCCATGTTTTTGCTTAAACACCCGAATAAAGTGAGAAGAATCTTCAAACCCGCATTCAAAGGCCAATTGATTGATCGGAGTATCAGTGTTTTCGAGTCTGCGGCTAGCAAGGTCAATTTTTCGATTTTTTAGCCAGACAGCTGGTGTGGTCATGTAATGATTTTTAAAAGCGTTTTTAAAGCTAGATAAACTCATATTGCAAAGCTTGGCATAATCATCAATTTTAAGATTGTAAGCAAAGTTCTCCTCCATGATACGTGCCATTTGAAGCTCTCGCGACTGGCAAAGGGAGAGAAAATATCCTGTTAAATCCTTATTGGTTTGTTTACTGAAGAGGCTAAGCAATAACTCTTCAAACTTCAATCGTATGAGTTGCTCATTTGGCTGGCTCTTAATTGAAAAAAACGATCGAATGGATTGGGAGTAGTTGGACAGGAGGTCGTCAGGCACAACTCGCAATACAGCGTCCTGACCTGAGATATCTTTTGAAGGCAAATCCAAGGTTGGAGAATACGTTTCAAGAAATGAAATAATAAACGAATCTGGAATAAAAAGGAATATGGCACAGAATTCATCGTCAAAAAATTGATGTGTGAGATTAGCTCCTTTTTTGATAAAAAGAATATCTCCATCATTGGCCTCATAATCATTGAAAATTGTTTTCCAGGTTTTTTTGCCTGAAGTGACAAAAGCGAAGTAGTTACAGTCGGACCAAATACCAAACTTTGTTTCCTCTTGCATGCAGGTATATTCTGAAAACAAAAGCTCATTTATCTTTAGTTTTCGAAAAGTGTCTCCTGTTTTTATATAAGAGTAAAGATTTACCATCTCATTTATTCAGAAAGCACAAATTGCCATGATATACCGTATTTGTCCTCGCACCACCCAAATTTTTTACCAAAGCCATAGTCTCCTTCACCCTTATAGTCATCTAAAGGAACCATTACCTGACCACCATTTGAGGAAAGCTTTTCGAAAAGCGTTTGTATCAACTCATCAGAACTATCAATTACGAAAAGTGATACAGCAGGAGAAAAAGACCAGTTATGATTGTAATTGCTTTCAGAAACCATGTATTCGGTTCCGTTCAATGTAAATACTCCATATTTGATTAGTTCAGGCGTACCACCTGCTTCTCCTTCATCGTATTTTTTAATGCTTTTAATTTCCGAATTCGGGAAGAGAGAAGTATAGAAATTTATTGCTTCTTCGGCCTTTCCACATTGGTCACCTACGAATGTTAAAAATGTTGAAGGGTTCATGTTTTTACTTTTTTTCTTCTCGTAGAATTTTCTCCATTTTACGCCCTTTTGCCAATTCATCAATCAGCTTTTCCATACGTCTGCAATCACGATACAAAGCGAATTCTTCATCTATTTCTTCAATACGATATCCGCATACTACACCTTTGATCATATGCGCATTTTCGTGCATTTTAGCGCCATCAAAAAAATCTTTGAAGCTTCCATTACCACCGATAAAAGACTCTAACTTATCCTGATCATAACCTGTTAGCCACAGAATAACCTGATCCAATTCTTCCTTGGTTCTGCCGTGCTTTTCTATTCTCTTTAGATAATGCGGGTAAATAGATCCGAAATTGAATTTCGCTACCTGCTCATTTTTTTCGGGGGTTACTTTCATAAGCCTAATTTACTGATTTTATCAGTTTGATAAACCTTGAGGCAAAGAGGAGGGTATGTCAGCACTTTGAGTGAGGTGCTTTATAGGGTTTATAGTAAGAAGGATGGATTTTTTGGTTTGAGAAATGAAGGAGTACAAGTAAAAAAACGAATTCCAGTTGATTTAAGTCTTAATCTGAAGTTTCTTTCAACCCCTTTTTTTCTTTCTCCTCTTCCTTCTTTTTTCGGATTTAGATTCCTCTGAGACTTCATCGACAAGGCTAAACAGGACAGGTATTCGGATGCGAATATAGACAGGCTTGCCATCACGTTTGCCCGGAATAAAATTGGATGCGTTTGATATTACTCTTATCGCTTCTTCTGTGCAGCCTCCTCTGACTGCGTTCAGGGCGTTAATGGCATCTATGCTACCGTCCTTGTTGACAATAAATGTTACATGAACTCTCCCCTCAATCCCCATCTCTACGGCTTCTTGAGGGTACTTCAGCTCTTTTCTAATGTATTTATAAAAAGCGGTCATGCCTCCTGGGAAATCAGGCTTTGTGTATGAAGTATTGGTGAGGTTAGCTTTTTGATTGACTTCGATTTTTAGAGAGTCCCACTTTTCTTCAACCTGCATTTTACCAAACCATTTTAGGGCCTGATTATAGGCTCCTTCGGCAAGGTTTACATATGCCTCACTGTCTTCTGTGTTTATGAGTGCTAATTTGGAATAGCTCTCATTTGCCATTTTATAGGTTTCAAGATCAGTATATGCGTATTTCTTTAAGATGGAATCATAGTAGTTGATTACATGCTCATGTTCATCGTTCAAAAAGTGCTGTTTGGCGGCCTCAAAACGTTCTTTTGCCTTAATCTGTGCTGGAGTGAGTTCCTTTTCCTGAGCAATGGAAGGATTATAAATCAAAAGAAATAGAATGAAGAGTAGGAGGTGTTTCATAAAAGGTCAATCTAACAGCTAGTTAAGATATTAGGACTGCAGTTGTCTTTTCTAAAATAATGAAAATTGGTGAAGTTGGGTGAGTGGTGTACTACTGTATATCAGCAGTCCATCCTAATATAGATGCTTTAAATGGAGCTTAAAAATCTATGTTTCTAAACATGGACTAAGTTAAGTATCAGACTAGAACTCAAAGTAGTTTTTCTACTATATCATGGAGATTCCCGCCTGCGCGGGAATGAAGTACTGCTTTTGCTTTTGATATGCTTACTTCTTTGCCAAGTGAAGGCGTTTTGGTTTACCCAAACAAACCGCTGCTCAAATACCGGTCTCCGCGATCGCAAACGATATGGACAATCAGACCTTCTTCAATTTCATTGGCGAGTTTTACGGCTGCTGCTAAAGCACCACCACTGCTCATACCGGCTAGCACTCCTTCTTCTTTGGCCATTCTTCGGGTTGTAGCAGTGGCTTCTTCCTGGCTTACATCAATTACCCTGTCTACACGTTCTGGCTCAAAGATTTTAGGGAGAAACTCAGGAGACCATCTTCTGATACCGGGGATACTTGAACCATCGGTAGGCTGGGTGCCTATAATCTGAACGCCTGGGTTTTGTTCTTTCAGGTATCGGGAAACGCCCATAATGGTGCCCGTGGTGCCCATAGCAGAAACAAAGTGTGTGATTTTTCCATTGGTGTCATTCCATATTTCAGGGCCAGTGGTTTTGTAATGTTGTTTGTAGTTGTCGGAGTTAGCAAACTGGTTGAGCATAAAATAACCTTCGTTATTCGCCATTTGCTCAGCAACCGTTCGGGAGTATTCTATCGTTTGTTTAGCAGGGGTAAGGATCACTTTGGCACCATAAGCTTCCATGCTCAATACCCGTTCTCGGGTAGAGTTATCGGGCATAATCAAGGTCATGTCTACATCCATAATACTGGCAATCATGGCCAGTGCTATGCCTGTGTTTCCACTAGTGGCTTCTACCAGCTTATCTCCGGGTTTTATATCACCTCGGTCTAATGCACCTTTAATCATTCCATAGGCTGCACGATCCTTTACACTGCCTCCAGGATTGTTGCCTTCCAGTTTACCAAAAATCTGAACTTTGGGGTTTGGACTTATGCCTTTATAGGCTACGAGAGGAGTGTTTCCAATAAGTTCTTCAATGATCATGCGCTTTCGCCTTTAAAAATGATAGTATCTTTTTCGCCTTCAGCATTAGACATTTGTGCCTGGTAGTAGATTTTTGAGAAAGGAGGGATGCTGTGTGTTAACCAGACATTACCACCAATAACCGAATCGTGCCCTACATGGGTGTTTCCCCCCAGAATTGTTGCACCCGCGTAGATCACCGCATTGTCTCCAATGGTAGGATGCCTTTTTGTTTTGGCATCTTTTTTATCCACGCTTAGCGCACCTAGTGTAACACCCTGATAAATTTTCACATGGTCACCAATTACAGTTGTTTCTCCTATGACAACGCCCGTACCATGATCTATGCAAAAGAAAGTACCAATCTGTGCACCCGGATGAATATCGATACCTGTTTTTCCATGTGCGTATTCTGAAATGATTCTGGGAATCAGACTTACTTCCAATGTGTGCAACAAATTGGCCACTCTGTGGGCTGCAATGGCGATAAATCCCGGGTAGGTTCTAATTACTTCTGTTCTGCTTTTGGCAGCAGGGTCTCCCTCATAAAGCGCGGTAATGTCCTGTTCCATCTTTTCGTGGAGGGCTGGCAGGGTATCAAAGAATTGCTCTGCAATTTCAGAAGAGTCCTGCTCAGTCTTCACAGGATTTCGGGATAGTATCTGATCTAGTTGAAGCTTCAGCTTTTCTACATGAAGCTCAAATTCCTTTTGTGTGGTGAATTGCAGACGTGCAAAGTCAGGAAAAAGCGTGCCTAGTAAATCATTAAACCAATTGGCTATTACTTCGTGAGAAGGGCAGTTGGGGCATGCTTGCTGCCTGATATACAAGGTATTGATGAAGTCGCGATTCATAAATGATAAAGTGTATTGAACGAGAAAGAGTTCACCTTTTTCTCTGAAGTTTATTCGCTTTGCAGTGCAATTATAGAATGGCAGACGGTAACGGAAAAGAAAAGTTGTATGTTTTCTCTATAATTTTAGTAGAGTAATTGATTTCATATCGGCTTCATAGTAGCCTCCAGAAAAAACAATGAGTTGAGAGGTGGCTCAGAATAGGGACGGGGTTAGGAAAACCTTCGCTTATTTTCCATAAAAACCCTTCTTTCTTTGCGCTGATGATTGGTGAGGATAAAGTAAAAGAGGGGACCTATAAGGAATGCTTGAAACATGGGGATTTGTTGCTTACCAACTCTTGTCTTATTCGATCGGTAGGCATCGATAAACAGAAACGCATTGGCCACTAGAACCAATGAACCAAGGATAATCCAGAGTGCAATATTCATGATAGTATGAACGGGTGATTATGTAGCAGAGTTGTCGGGCATGGGGGCAAGCATTCTGTCGAGCGCATATACTTTATGAATGCCCTCTTTACCTTTTGCTTCAATGTCGTAACAGCCTGTCACAGTGCACCATTTGTCGAATTGCTTATACAATGATTCTGAAATCAGGAATTTGGTATTGAGATTTTTGTTTGCTTGTTCAATTCTACTCGCAAAATTCACTGCATCACCAATAGCGGCCTCTTTTTGCATGCCTTTAATGCCAATGGTACCCCAGATTACTTTACCAGTATGTGCTCCAAGTCGGATTCTGAAGTCTTTGTGAACCAGTTCATGCACATCATGATCAAACTTGTCTATGGCTTCTTGTAATGCAAAACCTGCCCGAATCACATTGGTAGCGTGATTTTCATCCCCATCTAATCCGAAAATGGCAAGGAAACCATCGCCATAGTAGTCGATAATCCTTCCTTTGTTTTCTTTGATAATGTTGCCGGCAATATAGAAGTATCGGTTGAGCACATGGACTACGTCATAAGCAGGGGTTTGCTCGGTAAAGGCAGTATAATCAGCAATATCCACAAAGAGGATAGAGGCTTCTATTTCTTCTCCAAGACTTCTGGGTTTGTCAGACTCGCCATGTTGCATAATGATGTTTCTGTCAACATCATCAAGCACCAGTCTTCTGGCTGATATAGAATTCTTGGGAGCAATCTGACAGGCGAGGCGTACTTCTGGCATTAACCCTAACTGATCTGCTAACTTCTGTTCTTTATCATTGCGGATATCCAAACTCTCTAGCCCGTCTTCTATGTAAATTCTACAAGTAGAACAAAGTGCATTTCCGCCACAGGCATGTGAGTGGTTAATCCCCTTTTTAAGGGCGGCCTGAAGAATGGTTTCATCTCCTTCGAGTTGAAGTTTGATATTATCTGATGTAAGGGTTACTTCTGCCATTTGCTCAAATAAATTCTGAGAGTTCCAGCCAGCGCATTTCTTTCTCGTCTAATTGTTCAGTAATGCGCTCAATTTCTTTCGACCAGATTGTTAGCTCTTCATGGTCACCAGAACCTTGGTTGAGTTTAGTCACAAATTCTGATTTCTCTTCTTCCAGTAGGGCTATCTCTTTTTCCAGTGTCTCAAACTCTCTTTTCTCTTTAAAAGAAAGCTTTTTCTTCTCCTTTTGTTCCCGGGTCACCTCTTTTTTAACCTTAGATTGAGAAGAAGTGTCGGCAAGCTTCTCTTCTTGCTGTTTCAGGCGGAGATCGGTATAGTTTCCGGGGAAATCTTTGATTGCACCACTACCGTCAAAAACAAAGAGGTGATCTACCAGTTTGTCCATGAAATAGCGGTCGTGCGATACAAGAATCAGACAACCTTCGAATGCTTCCAGGTAAGCTTCCAACGTATTTAGTGTAATTAAATCGAGGTCGTTGGTAGGCTCATCCAGTATCAGGAAATTAGGACTTTGGATTAATATCTGTAATAACTGAAGCCTTCGTTTTTCGCCACCACTTAGTTTACCAATTGGTTTGTATTGCACATCGGGAGGGAAGAGGAAGCGATTCAGGAATTGAGATACAGGAATTGTTTTTCCCTTACCCACTTCTACCACTTCAGCAATTGATTTGGCAAAGTCGATAATGGTCTGTTCATTATCAAAACTGAGTTCTGTCTGTCTATAGTAACCGAATTTAGTGGTGGCGCCTTTAATAACCTCACCACCGTTTGGAGACAGCTCGGCCATTAACAGGTTAATGAATGTGGTTTTACCACTTCCATTAGGCCCTACTATGCCCACCCTGTCTTTTCTTGGGAATACATAACTGAAGTTGTTAATAAGCTGTTTACTGCCAAACCCATGGCTTAGGGCTTCTACCTCCAATACTTTTTTACCCTGACGTTGCGCTTCAGCTTTCAGTTTTAAATCCTGACTGTTTTCTTTACTGAATGCCTTGCTCTTGGTTTCCTGAAAAGCATCTACACGGTATTTAGCTTTAGTACCCCTGGCCTTTGGTTGCCTTCTTATCCAGTCTAGTTCTTTGCGGTAAAGGTTCTTGGCTTTGTCTATAGAAGCACTATCTGCCATTTCTCTTTCTGCTTTCTTTTCCAGAAAGTAGGCATAGTTTCCTTTGTAGTAATGAACCTCTCCTTTGTCTAATTCTAGAATTTCGTTGGTGACCTTTTCTAAGAAATAGCGGTCGTGTGTCACCAGAATTAAAGCCATGTTAGATAGGCTCAGGTAGTTTTCAAGCCATTCTATGGTTTCAATATCCAAATGGTTAGTTGGCTCATCCAGAATTAGTAGATCGGGCTTCTGGATAAGTACGCTGGCTAGTGCAATTCTTTTTTGTTGTCCTCCGGAAAGGTTGGATACTTGTTGGTTAAGTTCATGTAGTCCTAATTTTCCAAGAATTTGTTTGGCCTGGCTTTCCAGGTTCCACGCATCTGCAGCATCAATTTGTTCTATTAGCTTTTCAAGTTTTTCACTTTCTCCTTTTGCCAGTGCCTGTTCATAAGCTATCAAAAGTTGATGCGTAGGGTCTTTCGCATCAAAAACGGCATCTAAAATGGTTTGACCAGTAGCAAATTGAGGGTTCTGGAGTAGCGACCTTACTACTATGTCATTTCTGAATACAACTTCTCCTGAATCTGGAGACTCTATACCAGTAAGTACCTTTAGTAAAGTGGATTTTCCAGATCCATTAATACCAACAAGCGCCACTTTCTGGCCTTGAGCAATACCGAAGGATAATTGATCTAAAATAATTCGGTCTCCGAAGGTTTTGGAGATACTTTCTACAGACAAATAATTCATGCAGTTCAAAACTACAATAGTAAATGCCAAGAATGAATAAGAAATACGTCAAAAACGATTGAATAGCTAATTATCGATTCAGCTCGCTGGTAATGGATATTTATAGCATAAATTTTGCTAGTTAATGCCCTGAGTGCACATATGTATCACCTGAATAGGCTCTTGTAATCGGATAAGACTAGGTGTTAGTGTTACTTTAGGTTGTTAAATAGTTACCTTAGTGTAGCAATAGTCATTTTTATGAGGAAATTGTTTTTTACTCTTTTGGGAGGATTACTGATTTTGGGCATGTCATATGCTCAGGAAACAGAATATTTTAAAGAGGCTAAAAAGACTAAACGTGAACTGCGTAAGGAGAAAAGGGCAGAGAAGAGAAAAGTCAGGTCTGAGAAGCAGTCTGTTGGGGTAGAGATGTTAAAGTCGAGGGACTTTGTGCTGTTGGCTAAAACAATTAATGGCCCGAGTGGTTTTACAGTTCCGGTTAGAGAAACAACCAATTTTGTAAAAGTTGATAGCAGCAAGGTTACTGTTCAATATGGAGAACCTGGTAAGTCGGGAGGAGAAAATGGTTTGGGTGGTGTTACTTTTCAAGGAATAATCAAAGGCTTCGAAGTTAACGAACCCGATGAGGGAGAAAATAAGACAACTAATTTTGTGATTTACTTTACCAGTCCTTTGAGCGCGAATGTAATGAGTGTTCACATTCATATATGGGGTGATAAAGCCCAGGCAAGGTTTTTCAATGGAGATCGTAATGTGACTTTCGATGGGAAATATGCCAAAGCATCCGAAACTAAACTGTGGGAATCGGGTGTGAGAAAAACGAACTGATCGAAGGATCTGGTTCTATGGATTTTTGATTTCGATAATTTTAAAACAATGAAACGTACATTTTTTCCAATCGTCCTGATTTTACTGATTTTTTCTACCTCTATAGTTGTTGGACAAACTGAGGAAGGTGAGAGAAAGCTCACTAGAAAAGAACTCAGAGCTAAGCGTAAAAAAGCAAGAGAGATCGAGAAGCTTAATAAGATTTATGAAATCAGAAAAAGAGCAAAAGAACTTTTAACAGCTAAGGACTTTGTATTGAGAGATGATGGTAGAACAGGTTCTTCCAGCATCGAATCTTTTTTCAAAATCCATGGAGATACCATCACTATTCAGACATCATCTATTGGGCAAACGGGTACTTCTGTAACGTTTAGGAGAGGTGCCACCAGAGTTGTTGGAGAGATTTTCAGGTACAGAATAATTGATTCAGGAGAGAATGAGCCGCTTCAGGCTGTGATTGATTATGTTGAGCAATTGACATTTAAGCAGAGACGGGCCTTTGTTTATGTTTCTGGAAAAAGAGTTGAAGCCAATTTTAATGCTGGACTTGATTCACAGGATATTTCGAGCAATAGCACATTGATACAGGAGATAAGAGGAAGCTTTTCTACTGTAGCTGAGGCGAAAGTGTGGGAGTCTGGAATTAAGTCTTCCAATCTTGGTGGTGCACGTAGAAGCTCTGCCAGAAAACTAGGAGAGAATGATAGAAGGCGTAACGATTAAGACATTAATATAGATTTTCACTTAGTGTAAGTGAGATAGGGCAGGGTTTCGGACTATTCTATCGAGATCGAAATAATAGAAATAAATAGAGAAGTAAAAAGGCATCCATAAAGGATGCCTTTTCTTTTTGCACAAAGCAAACGGTCAAAGGACTTTGTGCAGGTTTTCTTATGATTAATGTCTCCTCCGTATCAGGTAAGGTTGAGGTATTGGTTGTTATTATTATGAGTCTTCAAATAATGTGATATATTTGAGGATTGTCTTTGCGAATAGCGGACAAAAAAGCTGGTTCCCGTTTGGAACCAGCCCTCTAAACAAATTACATACTGACTAAACGAAAGCGAAGTATGTCTCTTTTGTGCCTCTGAGAGTGGGGAAAGCTTATTCATATGGGCTTTATCCACTTTGGCACTTTACCTTTTAATATCTCTTAGTTATATATAGTTTTTAGTTTAAGTAACTGATGTTGAGTCGTCAGAAGCTTTTACAAGCTTTCTGTTTTAGTTGGTCTCATCAGTGGAAACATTTAAATGGTATTGTTGTACTCATACATTCGCTTTAAGTGTCAGTTTATTTTTTAGAGTAACATGGAGGGCCATGCAGTGATGACCTCTCCATGTTGGTTAATCTAATCAAGAAAATATCAGGATCCGTCAGGGTTTCCAATTCCACCAAAGGTGTAGATATCTTTCCCTAGTGCTTCAAGTTCTGATGCTGGTACCGGAATACTTAATGGTGTTCCAGGAGTCAGTTTATAATCCTCATGTGTAGTAATTCTACGTGCGAGGTAACCATTTGTAGAAGCATGCCAGCTTAGCTCGACAAGTCGCTCGTAAGTGATTTGTTTGATCAGTTCATCATCTGATTCAGCACCTGTTAAAGCAGCTAGTCCACCACGAGTAACTCTTGTGTTGTTAATCAACTGTGCAGCCTCAGCTTTACTTCCTCCAGTTCTAACTAATGCTTCTGCTCTTAACAGATTGTTTTCAGTTACTGTGAAGTGTGGCATAGGGCCAACAAGGTTGTCATTCACAAAATAAATGTATCTGCTATAGCTATAGTTACTATAGATGTAGAAACCTCTATCTGATCTGAATGGAACACTATTATTATAAGTGAAGTCAGTAGCCAACCTGTTATCTCTTGGTGTAGCGATTTCAGGGTAACTCAAGACATTGTCTTGCCAAGGATACGGAGCAGTAGGATGGGTAGGGTCTGTGTCAGCAGGGTTTTGGATATCTCTACCTCCAGAACCACCTTCCATCATATTAACTAACCTTTGAGAACCTCTTACCCAGCCAGCAAACTGACCGTTTCTAAGTGCTCTTGTCCACCATTGGTTACCACCATCACCGATTGGGGCAATGTCTCCAGTAATTCCATTAGTAGTTAACTGCAATACTTCATTCCAGTCGGTCTCATTTACAGTCTGCTCAGCATTTCTGGCAGAGAATACTTCGATTTTTGCAGCATACGATCTGGCAAATCTAGCAGCCTCTGCAGCAGGAAGTACTATTCCATTGAAGCCTGTAAAGTTAATGTCTGGATTAGCATCGAAAAGTGCTGCAGCCTCTAAGAATCTCGCTTTTGCCGCATCAGCACACTCACGATATTCCTTGAACTCCAATGAGCCAAGATCTTCATCAGTTAACTCTTCGCTAACGATAAAGCCCCTGTCGAATATCAAGGAAACCCAACCAAGTGCAAGACCTTGCATCATTCGTGCATTAGCCAATACAATTGGCGTATTATCAGCTCCTGTTTCAGGGTCAATTGCTTTGCCTTCAAAGTTGGCATTCATCACTTTCAAAACATCGTTTACAGGTCCAATAGAGTTGTAAATACCTCTCCATGGGTTTCTGTTTACAAGCCTGGTAGAGGCTGTATTGGAGTTTACGAATGGTCTTGGAGGAATTCTACCTGCATCGAACATTGCGTAGTTGGTCCACGATGATGAAAATACCTGCGCAGCAACGCTTAAGTACATATTGGGATATGAAATCTGTGTTTGATTCCACCATTGCCCGTAGGCCCCCTGCACTAGGGCAGGGAACTCACCGGGATTAGATAAAACACCATTTATATCTAATGCATTTAAATTGTCTACTTCTAGGTCTTCGCAGCTTACAAATCCTATTAAACATGCTGCTGCTAAGACGGACTTTATTTTTATTCCAAGTTTCATAAAAGTCTTTTTTAAGTTAATAATTGATCTTAGCACCTTAGAAAGTCAATGATATAGAACCTGAGAAAGTTCTAATCAATGGGAAGGCGTAACCATCAAATCTCGCATTGATTCCTCCCATAGTAGGGTCGAATCCACGATACTTAGCAAACAAGAACAGGTTGTTTGCAATGAAGCTGAACTGTACTTTATTGAAAACATTGGCCATACCAATTTTTTCCAAGTGGCTAGAACCTAGCTCATAGTTCACAGAAAGCTCTCTTAGTCTAACATGAGATGCATCTTCAACATACTCAGCATTCAATCTTCTACCATTGTAGATAGATTGTCTGAAAGCTGTCCAATGTCTCTGACCTTCTGGTCTGTGAGCCTGATCGTAATCAGGACCTAAACCATCTCTGTCTAAAGCCTGAAGGCCTGAGTTGTATACATCTCCACCAATTTGTGCTTCCCAAAGCATGTAAATGTTAACATTCTTGTATCTGAAAGCAGTTCTTAAACCAAGGTTAAGGTCAGGTCTTGCGTTACCAATCACTAGTTCTTGCTCTTCCTCACCATCTTCATTTACCAATGGAACAACACGCTCATTGTTAGTGTATTGCGTTCCAGCTGGGATTACAAAACCAAGGTCATTGATCTCATAATCATCAATAGTAGAAGTGTTACCTAAACCAGCAAACTGACCATTTAGTACGATACCATTTTCGTCAACAGTCAGGTCAGAAAGAGACTTAGCATACTTTCTTCCATACATTTGAGTCAACTCACTACCTTCTCTCCAGATACCGGCACCAGCGGCAAGTACTTGAGGCGCGTTGAATTCAGTAATGGTTTGAACAGTTCTGTCAGCAACAAGATCAAAGCTCAATCCCATATCTCTTTTCTGGATAGCATTGTACCCTAAAGTGAATTCAAACGTGTTTGTTGAAAGTGTTGCTGCATTCTGAATCTGAGTAGATCTACCCCCGGTAGCTGCTACTGAAATTGGAACAACCAGTACCTGATCTCTGTTTTCCTGCGCTGAATAAGAAGCTAGGAAATCGAATTTATCCAGAAACTGGCCACCTAGAGTGAATTCAGTTTCAGTAGTGATATTTGGCTTAAGTCTAGGGTTAGCTAATTGCTGAGGGAATGAAATCAATCCATCAGTAACATTAGCAATTTCGAACCTGTCATTGAAGTTAGGTCGTCCACCAGCTGTACCAAGAGATGCAGATAATTTTAGCTCTTGAACACCAGGGATATCGAAATCTTGAGTAATTCTCCATGCTAAAGACCCTCTGTAGAATGTTTGCCATCTCTCATCCTCACCAAAAAGTGAAGAACCATCTCTTCTAACAACAGCATCGAAGATGTACTTGTCTTGGTAATCACCACCAACTGCAAACGTATAACTATCTGATCTTACCTGAATGTTTCTTGTATCCGTTGCTGAGAAGAATTGATAACCTCTTCCATCTGTGTCAGATAGTGTTGCAGCTAGGTTGTTAAAGTTACGTAGACCTAAGAAGTCTGCATCAATAGTGAAACCCTCATCTTGTCTGTCTTCATACTGATACTTCAAAGTAGACCTTAAGTTGATGTTATCACCGATCTTCTTGATGTAGGTTAATGCAGCACTAGCATTGATAGCGAAAGTTTGTGCAAAACCTCTATCAATATCACCTTGACCAGGGTCACCTACAACTGCTAAATAACCAGGGTTCTGGAAGTTAGAAGAGTTGTCCTGACGAGTATCAAAACCGAATACACCAGTGAACTTTAAGTCGTCAGTGATATGCAAGTCTCCTTGAGCACTACCAATGAAACGTTTTCTAACTCTTTCGGATTCATTGTTATTCAGAATATAGAAAGGGTTAAAGAATGACCCAAGAATGAATGAGTTTGCATTGTAGTTATAAGGACTGCCATCCTCTTCATTTGGTGCAAACCAATCAGCATCAGGAGATGCAAAGATCAATGTTCCAATGTTTCTAGGTCTTGTGTCATCTCTGTCCCAAATGTATCTCGATCTGATTTTAAGATCGAATCTGTCAGAGAATGATTGGTCTAAACCAACTGCGAAGTTATATCTTCTATTACCTTCGTGCATATCAATACCACCAGAGGCATTCTGCTGCTCAAAAGAAACACTAACATTACCATTTAAGGTTTTGTTACTTAATCTGATATAGTTACGTAGAGAAGTACTTCCTTGAAAGAAATCTTCTAAGTGATCTCTGTATCTAGAAAAAGCAGCATCGTTGATAGAAGGGTTCTTGTCCAATGCAAGTCCATCATTATCCGTTACAATGTTTCCATTAGCATCTGTCTGCTTGTTGTGGAACCTTGCTTTGGCAGGGTGACGACTCTTATCAGTACTTTCGGTTGTTATTTCACTTCTAAAGAAAACACTGGTTTGACCAGCTTGTAAGCCTTGTCCTGCCTTAGTGTAAATTGCAATAACACCATTTGCAGCCCTTGAACCATACAATGTAGCAGCAGAAGCTCCTTTAAGGATTTCATATCTTTCAATGTCCTGAACACTGATGTCAGATAAACTGCCTTCTAGTATAGCTCCATCTAAAAGTACCAATGGACCATTACCCGTTCTTAAGTTAGTCGCTCCTCTAAGTAGTATTTGTGGTCCTTGACCAGGAACATTACTAGGGGCAATTCTAAGACCGGCAACTTTACCAACCAGTGCGTTTCCCGCATTGGCGGCTGGTGCTTTTGTAAGTACATCAGAAGTAACACTTGCGATAGAGAATGACAGCTTTTCTTTTGGAGTTTCCGCTGCCACACCTGTTACAACCACTTCTCCCAGACTTTTCACATCTGGCTCCAGTGATATGTTAACAACAGAACGACTTCCAACTTCAATCTCCTGAGTAACATATCCCAGGTAACGAAATACTAAAGTAGCGCCACCATCAGGGATATTAATAGAGTAGTTACCATCATTATCAGTAAGTGTTCCATTTGTAGTTGCATCTTTCTGATAAATAGTTACTTGTGGTAATGGGAGACTGTCGTCTGAACCAATTACTCTTCCTGTTATAGTTCGTACTTCATTAACAACAACAACTCTGTCAGGGTTAATGCTCGTATTCTTTAAAACAGGAGCAACAGATATTGTTTTGTCGATTTGTTTGAAGTTCAAAGCTGCTGTTCTGGAAACTGCTTCCAGTACATCTGCCACTGTATATTCGCCTTTTGGTATATTGATTTTTACCGCTTTATCAAGGTCTCTCTTTTTATAGAAAAACTTGAAAGGGGTTATAGCTTCAATGTTTTGAAAAGTTTGTGATATTGAAGCCTCTCGTAGTTCCAGACTAACTTTAAAATCCCTAATGCTTTGAGCACTAGTCTTGTTAGCCATTAATGATGATATAAGAACAACTTGAAGCACCATCCCATAGAGACAGTACGTCACGCCTCGCTGCAACGAAGCGATGTATATATTTTTCATATATTTGCTCGTGTTTTTAGTTAAACATATAGATAGTAAGTCCAAGGCGTTTCTACTGCAATAGGGCGCCTTGGCATTTTTTGATTAGTTTCTTGTCATAGGCATTTGCTTTAATTTGTCAGTTTGATCATAATTTGTTTTTCACTGATTCGGCTCTCGAATCCCATCGTGTAACCGAGGGAGATAAGTATATTCTCAAGACTTTGCCTTTCGAATGTTCCAGTTCCCTGGTATTTGAGTTTTTCGAATCCACTTCCTCTAACTTCAATTTTTACATCATACCATCTTTCTAATGTTCTGATTATATGAGCCAGGCTCATATCGTTGAAATAGAGTTTATTTTCTTTCCATGAAAGCACCTTTTCAGTTATGAATGATGATTTCATCCATTCTTGAGACGCTTTATCTAGTACAATTTGTTCGTTCGGCTTTAAAATAAGTTTTGAAAGCCCATCGGTATCTGAAGTCTTTTTAACATCAACTATACCTGTGGCCAATGCTATTGAGGCATTTTTCTCGTCTCCATAATCTCTGACATTAAATGAAGTACCTATGGCCCTGGTTTCAAGATTTTTGGAGATTACAGTGAAAGGCAGGTTTTCGTTTTTAGCTACATCGAAAAAACCTTCACCTTCTAAGTGTATATTTCTGTTTGTTAAACCAAAGTTTTCATCATAGGTGATCCTAGACTCTGAGTTAAGTGTGACTTTAGAACCATCTCTGAGAACAATAGAGCTTCTGTGACCTCTAGGAGTTTCTTTAACAATTTGTTCGGCTACTATGCGGTTTTCAACTGGATTGGTTACGTTATCCTTAGATAGGAAATAACCAATAGTAAGTGTTATCGCTAATATAGAAGTGGCAATACTTAAAGAGTAGCTCTTTCTTTTCCTACGTGCAGAAATGTAAGTATGACTTTTTGTGGGTTTTGACTTTTCTGGCTTTATGGTTTTCATAACCCGCTTGGTGGCAAACGATTTGTTTAGGTTATGAATGTTTTTAGGGGATGTTTTTTCCCAAGCACTATTAAGAACCTCTTCAACCGTGGACTGATCTGATTCTTTTGTAAGGGCAGCGTGAAGCTTTTCTAATTCTTCTTTAGAACAGTCTTCTTTTAATATATGATATATGAGATTCTTGCTTTCCAATTATTTGTTTAGAAAAAATATAAGCTCCTACTATATATACACCACAAAAAGTCATTGCCGTTACTCCCTGCGCGAACTTTTTTTAATTTTTTTAAACAGAAATGGAATCAGTGTAGGAGTGAATGGTCTTAATAGCCTTTCTTATTTGACCTTCTACTGTGTTTACGGATATGTCAAGCTTTTCGCTGATTTCCTTGTTAGACAGCCCTTGAAGCCTGCTTAACTCAAAGATTATCTTTCTTCTTGGTGGGAGAGTTTCTATAGCTTTAAGCAAGGTGGTTTCCATCTCCTTAAACAATATATCTTCCATTGTACTATTGCCAATTAGAAGATTTTCAGAAACTTCCACACCGTGCTTGTGCTTTTGGTTATCTCTGATTTTGTTCAAAGTTAAATTCTTGGCTATCCGAAAAAGCAAACGGTCGACAGGTAGGGCGGTATCCAGTTTCTCTCTGCTATTCCAGAGTTTAATGAATACGTCCTGACTGACCTCTTCAGCTTCTTCTTTTGATTTCAATATCGAGAATGAAAAATTGAAGACTTTGGCTATGTGTATGTACACCAATTCTTCAAGAGCCTTTTCATCTCCTGACTTTAACTTTTCCAGCAAACCTTCCATAAACCAAAACCTTTAAGTATCTGATCCAATTCTGCTGTTTGCCCAAAGTTTTAGATTGATGTGTGTGTGAAATTTGACAATAGTTGACCTTAGAAAATTCATAATCTAGTTGTTTGAGTTTTGACTAATTGACCTTAATGAAAACGTAACGTATCAACGTGGCGTAGGTTTAGCAAATTTTTAAATATCTGTTAAACTTTATCAAAGTCTTCATATTCTACACAATTAAGAACGTATGTTTCCCCTATAAGTGACAAAAAGAAAGGCTGTTCATGTGAACAGCCTTTTAAAGAGTTTGAATGTTAGAAGCAATTACTCTACCTCTGTAATCATTTCATCAAGTTCAACCTGAATCTCTTTTGTGTCCTCAGCTTCAACCTTTAAATCTTCTGAATGACCTCCTGAGCCATACATTTCACCAAGTATTGGTGCTATTACCAAACCAACCAAACAGGTTAGCTTGATTAGAATATTCATAGAAGGTCCAGATGTGTCCTTAAAAGGATCACCAACGGTGTCTCCAGTAACGGCAGCTTTGTGTGCTTCAGAGCCTTTGTAAGTCATTTCTCCATCAATCTCAACACCTGCCTCAAAAGACTTCTTAGCGTTGTCCCATGCTCCACCAGCGTTGTTTTGGAAGATTGCCCAAAGTACTCCAGAAACAGCTACACCAGCCATATAAGCGCCTAATGCCTCAGGACCCATGGCAAAACCTATAATGATAGGGAAGATAATAGTGATGGCTCCTGGTAGCATCATTTCTTTAATCGCAGCTTTAGTTGAGATATCAACACACTTGCCATACTCAGGTGTTGCAGTTCCTTCCATAATACCTGGAATTTCTTTGAACTGCCTCCTTACTTCTTTTACCATTTCCATGGCTGCTTTACCCACAGATTGCATAGCAAGGGCAGAGAATATAACTGGTACCATACCACCAACAAAAAGAGCGGCTAATACGTCAGCTTTGAAAATGTTAATTCCATCGATTCCTGTAAAAGTAACGTAAGCGGCAAAAAGTGCTAAAGCGGTAAGTGCTGCAGAAGCAATAGCGAAACCTTTACCAATTGCTGCTGTTGTATTACCAACAGAATCTAAAATATCTGTTCTGGTTCTAACTTCTTCAGGTAGTTCACTCATTTCAGCAATACCACCAGCATTATCAGCAATAGGACCAAAAGCATCAATTGCTAACTGCATGGCTGTAGTTGCCATCATAGCAGAAGCTGCAATACCTACTCCATAAAAACCAGCAAACTCGTATGAACCCCAGATAGCTGCAGCAAAAAGAAGTACAGGACCGAAGGTTGACTTCATACCAGTTGCTAAACCAGCAATGATATTGGTTGCAGCTCCGGTAGATGAATTTTGAATGATGTCCATTACAGGTTTTTTACCTAAACCTGTGAAGTGTTCAGTCATGTAAGAAATTGCACCACCAACAACTAATCCGACAATTACGGCTCCAAACACTCTGATTGAAGTGATCTCTACAATTCCTTCACCGAACAACTCCATTTGCATGGTTGCCGGAAGAAGCAGGTCAATTAGAAAGTAACAAGCAATTGCTGTAAGAATAATTGATCCCCAGTTTCCTTTGTTAAGTGCTGCTTGCACTTCAGCTTCTTTAGCGTTTTCGTTTGATATCTTGATTACAAGAGTTCCTATAATCGAGAAGATAATACCCGCTCCTGCAATAACAAGAGGGAGTAGAATTGGACCAATACCACCAAAATCATCGGTAATAGATCCTCCCATATCTTTAATTACGTAGTTACCTAAAACCATAGAGGCCAAAACAGTAGCTACGTATGACCCGAAGAGGTCAGCTCCCATACCCGCAACATCACCTACATTATCACCCACATTATCTGCAATGGTTGCTGGGTTTCTAGGATCATCTTCAGGAATCCCTGCTTCAACTTTACCTACTAAATCTGCTCCAACATCTGCAGCTTTAGTGTAAATACCACCACCAACACGAGCAAAAAGGGCAATTGATTCTGCACCTAAAGAGAAACCTGCCAATGCTTCCAAAACAATAATCATTTTGTCAACACCTCCATTGTCCATGTTACCATTCATAAAGAATTGGAACAGGAATATAAAAAGTATACTAAGCCCGAAAACAGCTAATCCAGCTACACCAAGTCCCATTACCGTACCTCCAGTGAAAGATACTTTTAATGCCTGTGCTAAGCTTGTACGTGCAGCTTGGGTGGTTCTTACGTTTGCGGCAGTAGCTATACGCATACCTATGTTTCCAGCTAATGCAGAGAAGAAGGCACCAATTACGAATGCCACTACTATGAACCAGTGTGTGGTATCAACTATGGTAGAAATTACTCCGAGTAAAACACCAGCAACAACAACGAAGATTGCTAAAACTCGATATTCAGCACTTAGGAAAGCAAGTGCTCCTTCTCTGATGTAATTTGCAAGATCTTGCATTTTTTTATCACCAGCATCTTGCTTGTTAACCCATCGCGATTTCACGATCATAACCAACAAGCCAATTAACCCTAGAACGGGTACTGCATAAAGTAGATATGACATATTTTAAAGTCGTTTTTTTTAAAGACCTGCAAAGATATAAGAAGCACATAGAAAATGAAAAACATGTGCTATTAATATGAGAGTTTGAATCAGTGGGTTAAAGGACAGAGATATTATTGAATGCCTTAAATCTTATGGTTTTAGTGAACCAACACCGCCATCGGCCCCAATTACCTGACCTGTAATCCAGCTCGATTTATCGGATAAAAGAAATTGTGCTAAATGAGCAACATCTTCAGATTGGCCATACCTGCCAATCGGGTGACGTTTATTCGAAGCTTCTTTTTTCTGATCAGTGGCCAAAAGCTGCTCTGTTAATGGTGTTTCTGTAAGTGATGGAAAGATAATGTTAACTCCTTCTTCCAGAAGTTGCTTGGTTAAAGTATTTCCTATGCCAGAACTGGCGCCTACTATTAAGATGGTTTTAGCAGACATTACTTGATCTTATTATTGATGTAGGAGAGTAGCTCGTTTTTTGTGTCTACGTTTTTAAATTTTCCATGAAACTGAGCTGTAACCGTACTACTATTGATGTCTTCAACACCTCTTGATGAAACACACAAGTGTTCAGCATCAATGATTACTGCTACATCTTCTGTCTCCAATACTGCTTTCAACTCATTGGCTATCTGAACAGTTAACCTTTCCTGAACCTGAGGGCGCTTTGCGAAGTAGTTCACAATTCGATTGATTTTGGATAAACCAATTACTTTTCCGTTCGATATATAGGCAACATGTGCTTTTCCAATTATTGGAACAAAGTGATGCTCACAATTGGAGTAAAACGTAATGTTTTTTTCAACCAGCATCTCATTGTACTGATATTTATTTTCGAATAGAGCAATTTTGGGTTTGTTGGCAGGGTTTAGCCCACTGAAGATTTCCTTTATATACATCTTGGCAACACGTTTAGGAGTGCCACTAAGGCTGTCATCAGTAAGGTCAAGTCCCATTATTTCCATGATGTCTTTGAATTTATCCTCGATGAGGTTCATCTTCAATTCATCATCCATATCGAACGCATTTTCCTTCATAGGAGTGTCATATGAAGTGCCGATATGCTCATCACCTATTTCTTCTACGGTTAACTCTTTAGGCTGGGTATTCAACATAATTTCGTTCTGTCTCATAAAGCGTTACTTTCAGTTCGAGTTCCGACTCGATCTTTTCTCTTAAGATATTGTAGATGACCACGGCTATATTCTCGGCTGTAGGATTTAAGTTTTTAAACTCTTCTACATCAAGGTTAAGGTTTTTATGGTCAAACTTATCGGTTATATGTTCTTTGATAATATCGCTTAACAGCTTCATATCATACACATATCCCGTTTCAGGATGCGGTTCACCAATTACCTTAACGATCAACTCATAATTGTGACCATGGAAGTACTTGTTGTTACACTTTCCAAATACCAGCTCGTTTTTTTCTTCCGACCAGTCTGGGTTATGTAATCTATGGGCAGCATTGAAATGCTCCTTTCTAAAAACCGCTACTTTCATTTGTGATTTTTTCTAATTGAGTAAGAAGTTTGCTTACTACTTTTTTTGTTTCACAATACCAAAACACTGAGTGCTGATAATTTGTTCAAAATTAAGCAAAATAACCTTACTAACTTTTACTGTATTACTCAAATCCGAACAAAAGGGCTGCTGGTAGTAGTTGTGAAATCCTAATAGAGTCAGGTGTGTTCCTAAATTGACACTTAGCTATTTATCCAGTATAAGAGTGGTCTGACCTTCATTACTCCCAACTCATTTGAATTTTTAAGTTAAGCCTCTGTTTCAGGCTATTTTCATAATAGATGGATTGGCTTCATTCAGATCGGCAACAAATGCTTTGGTCAATCTAATAAAACCGGTTTCCCTTTTAAGAATTACCTATGAAAGTCTATTCACTACTCTTCTTGCTTCTCACAGTTGGTTCTATTGATTATGAAATATATGAGAGTGACATTACTGAAGAAAGCGGTGATTTTGTTGCGAGAATGGATGCTAATATAGGTTTGATGCCTAAGCAGTGGAACAACCTCGGTGAAGGCACGATATATACTGATCCTTCATCGACTGAAATAAACGGGATGGTCTCTGATGTACTGACTCCTTTGAAAAACTCTTCTTTTGAAACAGCGGCAACCAATGCAAAAACATATGGGTATCGCTTGGTGAAATTCATTGATTCAACAGTTTCACTCACCTATTATATTCTGGAAAGAGATCCATCTTCTACTATGAACAATTATTGGGGTACATATGTGTTTAATCCTGAACCATTAATTGATGATCTAGTAATACAAAGTCCGCATCCTTCATTTGATGCATTCACAGGAAAACAAGGAGCATTTATCTTCAGGCAAACGAGAGCTTCTTTCTTTTTTATGTCTGGAGCTCACAGATGTAATAGTGAAGTAACCTCCGGTTGCGATGGAACGAGTAATGTGTGTAACAATAGTGTTAGTGGAGTGGCACCGCCTGCCGGTTTTTTGACTGATTCTGGAAAGTTCAGGAAAGCAGATATGGCTCATAATGATAATACTGTATTTCAAAAGTTTACTGAAAATCTGTTTGATGCTAATCCAGACTATTATTTTGTTCAATTACACGGGTACGGGCGAAGAAGTACGGATCCACATGCCATTTTAAGTAATGGCCGTGATGAGTACACGACACCGCCAACAGTAGATCATTTGTCAACATTAAGAACTCATTTGGTTTATTGGTGGGGGCAGTTGTCTGGAACTTCCGAGACTTTTGAAGTTGAAGTTGGACATGACGATCCGGATCATAATTTTAGCAGGTTATTAGGATCTACTAATACTCAAGGGCGATATCTCAATGGTAGTAGTGACCCATGTGGTACATCAGCTACCCAAAATACAGGTCATTTTTTACATGTCGAACAAGGGAGTTCACCCGGGGAGTACTATATCAGAGAAGAGGAGCATTTTTCAATTCTGGGAGAAGCTTTAAAAAGCACATTTGGAGATAATATTAATCCAGTTTTCACCTCATCCAATGCAGCGAGCTTTGAAGAGAACGGAACAGGAACTGTTTACACAGCTATAGCTACTGATGCGAATACAGTCACCTATAGTCTGGGTAGCGGGAATGATAATAGCAAGTTTGATATTGAAGGTAGTACAGGAGTAGTAACTTTTAAAACGTCTCCTGATTATGAATCTCCTGATGATTTGGATGCGAATAATGCTTACCTCATAGAGGTGATAGCTAATGATGGGACTAATACTGTATCACATTCAGTAACCATTAGTGTAACCGATGTGGATGATACAGTTCCAGTTTTCACCTCGTCCAATGCAGTGAATTTTGCTGAGAATGGAACAGGAACAGTTTATACTGCCGTAGCCATTGATGCGAATACAGTGACCTATAGTCTTGGTACAGGAAATGATAATGCAAAGTTTGATATCGAGACTAATACTGGAGTGGTGACTTTTAAAGCGTCTCCTGATTATGAATCTCCTAATGATTTGGATGCGAATAATGCTTACCTCATAGAGGTGATAGCTAATGATGAAACTAATATTGCATCACATTCAGTAACGATTAGTGTGACTGATGTCGATGATACAGCTCCAGTTTTTACCTCGTCCAATGCGGTGAGTTTTGCTGAGAATGGAACAGGAACAGTTTATACTGCTGTAGCTACTGATGCGAATACAGTCACCTATAGTCTGGGTAGCGGGAATGATAATAGCAAGTTTGATATTGAAGGTAGTACAGGAGTGGTGACTTTTAAAACATCTCCTGATTATGAATCTCCTAATGATTTGGATGCGAACAATACCTACCTCATTGAAGTAATCGCCAATGATGGGATTAATACTACATCAAATTCTGTTACGATTACAGTGACGGATGTTAACGAGAATAGTATTGATAATATATTACCTGTTTTTACTTCGGCTTCTGAAGTGAATTTTCTAGAGAATGGAACAGGAACAGTTTATACTGCTGTAGCTACAGATGCGAATATGATTACATACAGTTTAGGTACAACAGGTGATAATCTTTTATTCCAGATAAATAGTGTTACCGGTGAAGTGCTTTTTAAACAATTGCCAGATTTTGAACAGCCTCATGATTCCGATTCAAATAATGAATATGTAATAGACGTGATAGCCAATGATGGTTATAATACGGCCATGCTTCAGGTGGTTATTAATGTTATCGATATAGATGATATACCTCCAGTGTTTACTTCATCTACCACAGTGGACTTTTTAGAGAATAATACAATGGCAGCATACATTGCGGTAGCCACTGATGTGAATTCTGTTAGCTATAGTCTTAGTTCAGGAGGAGATAATGACTTTTTCGACATTGTCAGTAGTACAGGTGTGGTAATGTTTAAAACCACACCGGATTTTGAAATGCCTAAAGATTCAAATGGTAGCAATGATTATGTTATTGATATCATAGCCAGCGATGGCACTAATTTATCCACTCAGGTGGTAACGGTTTATGTAATCAATATTGAAGATGAAACAGCTCCAGTTTTTACATCTCCCACTTTGGTGAATTTCCTAGAGAATGGGACAGGAGGGGCTTATACTGCCATAGCAACTGATGCCAATACTGTTAGTTTTAGCCTGAGTGCTGGTGGGGACAATGATTTATTTGAAATAATAGCTAGTACTGGAGTAGTAGCATTTAAAGTAACTCCAGATTATGAGTTACCAAAAGATACAGATACCAACAATATTTATCTGATACAGGTAGAGGCTACTGATGGTGTAAATACTTCAATACAGGCAGTTACCATTTCAGTCACTGATCTGGATGAGATAGCTCCGGAACCACCTATAATAACTGGTATTTCAGAAGATAGTGGAATTAATGCATCGGATGGAGTAACCAACAATAATACATTCTCCATAGAAGGAACGGCAGAAGCCAGGAGTAACGTTGAGGTGTTTGATGGTAGCACAAGTTTGGGCAGCACAAAGTCCGATGATACAGGGAAATGGAGTTTCAATGCTGATGGACAAGCATTTGCTGATGGAGATTATAGGCTAACTTCAAAAGCTACTGATTTAGCTGGAAACATAAGCAAATCTAGTGATCTGGTACTTATTACGGTAGATACTCAAAATCCGCTAAGGCCTACAATTACATCGATATCCGATGATGCAGGAAATAGTAACTCAGATTTCATTACGAACGATGTTAATCTAATAATAAATGGGAATGCTGAGCCAGACTCGAGAGTAGTATTAGTTAGTGATGCTACAGAGTTAATCACATCTGAGACTAATGAATCGGGAGAGTATGCATTTGATTTGAGTGTTCTGAACTTATCTGATGGTGTTGGATTATATTCAGTTATAGCCGAAGACCTGGCAGGAAACAAGAGTGATAATAGCTCAATTAAACCAATCCGAATAGACTTAACATCACCATTTGTTACTTCTATCAAAAGGTCTAATTCAAATCCTACTCAGCGAAGTTCTGTGCAATACACAGTTAATTTTAGTGAGTCTGTCTATAAACTGGATGTGTCACATTTTGACATTGCATTTACAGGTACTCAAGATGCCGATATTTCGAGGCTTTCAGCCAGTTCTGGAACAAGTGTAACAGTGACTATTAACAATATTGCAGGAGAGGGGAGCTTTGGATTAAATCTGGTTAGTACTGAAGGAGCTATGGATGTTGCTGGTAATGCTTTGACAGGTACTTTTGATGGAGAGGTATATAAAACTAACTATGCTCCAACCGATTTAAGTGTTTCGAATCTCACTTTACATGAGAACAATGCTTTAGAAGAACTGATAGGTATACTATCTACCTCTGATTCTGACACAGATGATATCCATACTTATTCTCTGGTTTCGGGTAACGGTGATGCGAATAATTTACTGTTTTCAATAGTAGGGAATGAACTTAGAGCAGCTGCGGAATTTGACTTTGAAAATGGTGGTAGTTATAGTTTTAGGTTGCAGACAGATGATGGAAGAGGAGGGATCTTTCAGAAGGCGTTTACGCTTAATGTTTTAAATGTTGCCGAACCTGAAATTAGGCTCAGTGATGATTTTGAAATAGCTACTACTGCTTTGGGGACAACAACATTTTTTAGTGTAGTAATTTACAATGATGGGAATGCTGATTTGACCATAAACAATATTATTTACCCAACTGCATTTGATGGCCCTTCTGGAGGGATATCAATTCTCCCAGATAAAAGTGAGTCTATTACTTTTTCATTCAGTCCTTCTCATGAACAGAGTTATAGTGGAGAAATTATCATAGAGAGTAATGCCGGAACAAACAGAATATCTGTGGAAGCCATTGGTACTATCGTAACATCCATTAAAGACGCTTTAAGTGATAATACTGTTTTAGTGTTTCCTAATCCAGCAACGGAATTACTTAATGTGGATCTATCGGCTTACCAAGGAGCTGTTTTGGATATTAAAGTGAAAGACATTAATGGAAGGGAATACTTTGCGATAGAAGGCTATGGAAAACAGGGTTTAGAGATAGAAGTAGCTACTTATACAAGTGGAGTTTATTTCCTGATTATTCAAATAGGAGACAAACAAACTATACGTAAATTCTTAATAAAGAGGTAGAGAGAGACCTACCTCTTTATTATCTCATGTAAATGCAACGTTTCTTAATTGGTTCTCCAAATACCTGGAAGTATCCCGTCATTATTGCTCCCTCCACTTATCCATAGCTTATTATTGTGAATAAAAAGGGCAGGGCTATCTCTAACAGCAAAGGGTGCATTGGAATTTATTTGTGTCCAACTAATTGCATCATCGGATATCCATACATCATTAAACCTGTTTCCACTTGAGTCATCTCCACCAATAACCCAAAGCTTTCCGTCAAATTCAATCGTTTCATGAATCCATCTTTCTGCGAATAGGTTTCCAGAAACGGTAACTTCAGTCCAGTTCACACCATCGGTACTGGTCCATATGTCATTACGGTATCTCTGAAGATTTTGACCATCTAAATCTGAACCTCCTATCAACACCAGTTTTCCTCCAAAGTTGGTGATGGTGTGTCCTAAACGTTTGGAGAATATTGTTCCTGCCGTAGTTACATTGTTCCAGTTGGTACCATCTGCACTATTCCAAACATCATTTTGGAAGTTTCCATCACTACCCCCAATCACCCAGATTTTATTGTCGTATACTACGGCTGAATGATCGGCTCTTGCTGAGAAAACGGATCCGCTTATGTTTTCCAAAGTCCAATTGATACCATCTGCACTAGACCAAATCTCATTACTTCGTCCATTGGCAGTAAAACCGCCTATTAACCACATTTTATTATTGAAAACGATCAACTGATGACCATTTCTTGGAGAGAATATATTTCCAACAGTGGTTTCTTTAGTCCAGGTAATACCATCAGTGCTAGACCAAACGTCATTCTGTCTGGTAATGTTAACGATGCCTCCTATTGCCCATAATTTACCATTAAAGGATACAATCCGGTGATCATACCTGGCGCCAAAAGCTGCATTACCTGTTGCTTGTGTCCAGGCAACTTCAAAAATATCGTTCAAGTTAACAGTTATAATTGCTGTTTGGGTTATTGACGCATTTGTAACATTAACCGTTGCTGTAAGGCTTGGATTGACTTCAAAGTCGAATAGAGATGCGTTGGCTACAGTCAGAGCACCACTGCTCTGATTAATCGAAAATGCACCTGAAACGCTTTCATTGACTAGGGAAAAACTGACTGAACCCAAGTCAGTAGTGCCTGAAACGGTTGTTATCTGAAAGTCCTGAGCTGGGTTTTCGTCAATCGTAACGGTTTCATCACTTGTTGTGACAGTTTCCAGAACATTATTGAGGCTAACAGTTATGGTGGCATCTTTTGAAATAGCACCACTGGTTGCCGTAACTACTAAGGTAAGAGTCGGATTAGTCTCAAAGTCAAACAAACTGGGGTCGGCAACAGTTAGCTGACCAGTAGATGAATCAACAGAGAAAGCACCTGTTGGAGTTTGAGATTTTATGCTAAAAGAAATCTGTCCTGAGGTCACACTTGCATTTATTGAGATAACAGTTTGTGCGTTTGTGGGATTTTCATCCATAGTGACGGTTATGTCAGAAATAGTAATCTCAATTGGTGTGTCATCTCCTTTACAGCCCGAAAAAAATAACAGAGCTAACAAAAGAAAAGTAAAAAAGTGTTTAGCGATTTTCATATTTATCTGATCGAAGATTGAGATAAATTTTGAAAAAAAACCTAAAAGATCAAAACGTAACTCTTTGTCTCTTAGAAGGAATGGATTAAAAATAGAGGGAGTAAGAGATAGATTCTTAGTCAGAAAAGACATGTACAGAGGGTTGCAACGGTTCTTTTCAAAAAATGTTATAGTGTGTCAAAAATGGTTAATAAGTGTTCAAAAATGTACGTTTTACAAGATTGTAAAATCATGACATGAATATAAATATCTGTTAATCAAGTATTTATGAATTATGGCACAGCGCTTGGATAAAGAATGTCAGGTCTGTTGCTTTGGTCGGCAACAAAAAGATCGAAACTCAAAATAAAACAACAAAAGGTCATGAACTCAATAGCATTAAACAACTTAAGTACCTTGAAAAGACGATTCGTTTTAGTGATCGGTATCTTGGTAGGAATAAGCACAATGGTACTTGCTAACCCAATAGAGGAAAAGGCAAGGTTGACAGAAAAAGAAGCAAAGGAGCTTATATCGGTTATAAAAGAAGAACTTGAGATTGATACATATGAGCCCAAGTTGGTTTTTGATGAAGAAGGAATGTTTGAAGAAGTTAAGCCACTTCAAATAATCAAAGTTTATGATAGCAATGATGAATTGTTGCTAGAAGCTCCAATTAGAAAACTACAACAGTCCAAAAACAAGCATTTAAGAAAGTTATTGAACGCAAGTGACTTTCTTACTGAATATGATAATACTAAATACTACAGATTGGATATCTGATTTAAGCCTTAAATATTAATTCTTAAGGGTGCTCTTGGAGTACCCTTTTTTATTGTATAGAAATATTATTGTTTGGAAATAAAAAGAGGGCCCTCAAGCTAATGAAGACCCTCTTTTACTTTTACTGAGTGTCCGAGTAATCTCAGATGTTTAGGGTATTACAAGTATATACATCTAAATTGAACTAAACAAGCAACGGCCATCCTGTTAAAATGATAAATAGCGCGAAATGATTGTTAATGACCTGATTTGGTATGTGAACGACATGAATTTCGGTGCACAAAGTTTGGAGAAATATTCAGTATTAAATTTTGATTTATAAGTGTTTGACTTTATTAAATTTTGATAAGTCTATGTTAGCGATTCCGCTGGAGGTAGAGCCTATTATTAGTATAAACCATGAAGTGATATGAGGAGTGTTTTGAAAGAATGTAACTTGATTGTCTTTAATTATTTTTCATGGTGAAATCAGCTTTTATTATCTTCAGGATAAAAAAAGGAGCTACCCATTCAGGTAGCTCCTTTTAATTTTACTGAGTTGAGTAATCTCAGATGTTTAGGGCATAACAATAATAAGGTACATAGTTGAACTAAGCAAGTCGGTATATCTACCTTTAAATGATAAACCACTTGAATTGTGTGTGAATAACCGTTTGTCAGGTGTGAAAAACAAAAGCAGTGGTTTATAAATAATCTCTTGGGGTAAAAGAATTTTATTCTGCTGTTTGTTTAATTAACAAAATAAAAATAGGTTGCTTTTTAGGGCAACCTATTCAATATCAATATGGAAAAAATACCGTGTTGGTTAGAGATTAGCAATGTTCCTCAAAAACATCTGCAAGATGATTCCCGATAACCTCTGCGGATCTACCTTCTATATGGTGTCTTTCTACAAAATGAACCAACTCTCCATCTTTAAACAGTGCTACTGAAGGTGAAGAAGGAGGAAAGGGGAGATGGAACTCTCTAACCTTGGCTGTTGCTTCTATATCTCCACCAGCAAAAACGGTTGTCAAATGGTTCGGAGCTTTGTCTGAAAGCTTTAAAGCCATTTTAACACCAGGTCTGGCTGTTCCAGCTGCACACCCGCAAACTGAGTTGATGACCACCAAAGAAGTGCCCTTGCTGTTGGTAAAATGTTCTTCAACAGCTTCAGCCGTTTTTAATTCTGTAAACCCAGCTTCAGTCAATTCTTGTCTGAATGGGACTAATAAATGTTCTGGATACATATTTATTACTGTTTTCGTTTTTTGTTCGTTTACATGAAGCCTAACTCTAGCTGAGCTTCTTCAGACATCATCTCTTGCGTATATGGAGGGTCAAATGTCAGTTCAATTTCTACTTCACCAATGCCTTCTATTTTCTTGATTGCCTGTTTGGTTTCCTCAGGGATAACTTCAGCAGCCGGGCAAGATGGAGATGTTAATGTCATCAAGACATATACATTGTTGACCGGAAAGACATTGATCTCATATATCAACCCTAATTCATAGATGTCAACTGGGATTTCAGGGTCGTAGACTGTTTTGATTGCCGCTACAACCTCATCTCTCAAATTTTCCTTAATACCTTCACTCATTGAATCGAAAATTTTTTGTTTTGTTGGTATTTTAGTTCTCAACTTTAGTTGAAAACGCCAATCCATAAATTTTCATTTGTTTCATCATGGCGCCTAGACCGTTTGATCTTTGGGTGCCAATGAACCTGTTTAAGCCTACTTTGTCGACAAAGAACAAGTCAGAGTCAACTATTTCCTGAGGTGCTCTTCCTGATAAAATTCTTACCAGAAGACTCACCAGCCCTTTAGTGATTGCAGTATTACTATCGGCAACAAATTGAATTTTATCATCTTCTAATGTTGCACCGAGCCATACTTTTGATTGGCAACCTTTAACAATATTTTCTTCAGTCTTTTCGCTTTCTTCCATTTCGGGAAGTTGCTGGCCAAGTTCCATTATATACTCAATGGTCATTTCCATGTTACCATCTAACATGGAAAATTCTTCAATGATTTCATTTTGTATTTCTACAACGGATTGGCTCATATCCAATTATTTGAATTTGCTAATGATGTCTTTTAAAGCTTTCACAAAAGCATCAATTTCTTCATGCGTATTATAAACAGAGAATGAAGCTCTGGCAGTACCTTCAATACAAAAATGCTCCATTAAAGGTTGTGTACAGTGATGACCTGTTCTAACAGCAATGCCCTTGGCATCTAACCACATTCCCAAATCGAAGTGATGTACTCCCTCTACAGTAAACGAGATTACGCTGACTTTGTCTTTAGCTGTTCCAACTATTTTCACTTCTTCAATAGCTGCTAGTTTTTCTGTAGCATAGATCAATAATTCATGCTCGTAAGCGGCAATATTGTCTTTTCCCAGTTCTTCAATAAACTCAATGGCCTTTTTGAAAGCGATTACATTTGCAATATCTGGAGTACCAGCTTCAAACTTATATGGAATATCATTGTAAGTGGTTCCTTCAAAAGAAACATCTTTGATCATTTCACCTCCACCTTGGTATGGAGGCATTTTCTCAAGTATGTCTCTTTTCCCATATAGCACACCAAGACCTGTTGGTCCGTACATTTTGTGTGCGGAGAAAGCGAAAAAGTCGACATTAAGATCCTTAACATCAACTTCTAGATGGGAAGTTGACTGAGCACCATCAACTAAAACTTTTGCACCAACAGCATGAGCCATCTTTGTGATCTGCTTAACAGGATTAACCGTTCCAAGTGTATTAGAAGCATGATTGAATGCAACCATTTTGGTTTTTTCAGAAAGAAGTTTCTTAACCTCTTCTATCACAATTTCTCCAGCCTCATTGATAGGCATTATTTTAAGAATGGCACCCTTCTCTTCACAAATCATTTGCCATGGTACAATGTTAGAATGATGTTCCATGGTTGAGATGAGCACCTCATCACCAGCGTTTAAGAATTTTCTTCCCCAGGAACTGGCGACCAGATTAATACTCTCTGAGGTGCCTTTCGTGAAGATGATTTCTTCTGCTTCATTTGAATTAATGAAGCCCTGTATTGCCTTTCTTGTTTCTTCGAATGCTGTTGTAGATCGCTCTGCTAGCGTATGGATGCCTCTATGGATATTGGCATTATCATTTTGATAGTGATATACCAAAGCATCAACAACTCTTTGGGGCTTCTGATTGGTAGCTGCATTATCAAGGTAAACAAGTTGCTTACCATTTACCTGCTGATCGAGAATAGGAAACTCCTCTCGGATTTTTTGAATATCGATTTTATACTCAACCAATGTACTTGACATGATTTATACTTCTAATCGTGAGGCAAGAATTTCTTCTACATACGCTTCAATTGCTTCCGAAGCCAAGTTCTGAATAACATCACTTGCAAAGGCATGAAGCAAAATGGCTCTGGCCTTCTCCTTTTTAATTCCTCTGGCCTGCAAGTAGAAAAGTGCTTCCTGGTCTAACTGGCCAGTTGTACACCCATGTGAACATTTTACATCGTCTGCCCAAATCTCTAATTGAGGCTTGGTATTTACCGTAGCATCATTAGTCAGCAAAATGTTTTTATTGGACTGAAAAGCGTTTGTTTTCTGTGCATCCTGACGTACAAAGATCTTTCCATTAAAAACACCTTTGGACTTGTCATTCATTATTCCCTTGTATAACTCGTTAGAGTAGGAGTTAGGCATCATATGGTCAACTACTGTATGATTGTCTACATGGGTTTTACCACCTAACATGTAGAGACCATTCATGTAGGCTTCGCAACCTTCTCCATTTATTTTAATATCAAGGTTATTTCTAACCATAGCTCCATCAAGGGCAATGGTATTAGCTGTGAAATTACTGTCTCGTTCCTGAGCTACACTGATATTAGAAATATGATAAGAGCTCTCCGTATCATTTTCTATCTTGAAATAACGAGTGTTGGCATTTTGTGCTACATAAATTTCGTTAACCGCATTGGTGAAAGATTTCTCGTTTCCAATCGTGTCAAACTTCTCTAAAACTGTTACTTGGGCAGATTTACCAACCAGCAAGAGGTTTCTTACATTATAAATGGGTTGCGATGAAGTGCCATCACCAATAAAATATAGCGCAATAGGTTTGTCAATGACTGCATTGTCATCCACTTTTATGAATACACCGTTTTTACTAAATGCTGTATTTAAAGCAACAAAAGCATCTTCTTTAACATTGGCTTGTTTACCAAAATGTTCTATTACTAATTCCGTATCACTTTTTATCGCTTTTTCGAAGGTGCTGATTTTCAGTCCTTTCTCTTGAATATTGTCGGAATATTGCGCTGCAAACTCCCCATTGATGAATACAAGGTCATAGGCTTCGAGATTGTTTATTTTGACACTTTCAATCTGATCCTTGCTAAGTTCATTCCTAAGAGTAGAGCTGAAGTCAATGTTCTTTTCCAGTGCTTTTGTCAAGTTGGTGAACTTATACTCTTCATTCTTAGGTGCAGGAAACCCAGTATCTTTTAAACGATTAAAAGCATCCTTTCGAACTTGATGGATAGCCGTTTTGCTTTGCCCATTGAGTCCTTTCTCGAATTTTTCGAATTGCCCTGTAAGTGTATCTAGTATAGACTGGCCTGATAACTTATTCATTGCTTAAACCGTTGCGTCAGCTTCTTCTTTAATCCAATCGTAACCTTTTGCTTCGAGTTCTAAAGCAAGATCCTTTGCTCCCGATTTTACGATACGGCCTTTATAAAGGACATGAACATAATCTGGAATAATGTAATCCAAAAGTCTTTGATAGTGAGTAACCACTATAGTCGCATTGTCTTTAGACTTTAATGCATTAACACCATTTGCTACAATTTTAAGTGCATCAATATCAAGTCCAGAATCCGTTTCATCAAGAATAGCAAGTTTCGGCTCTAACATAGCCATTTGGAATATTTCATTCCTCTTCTTTTCACCTCCGGAAAAACCTTCATTCAGAGATCTGCTTAAAAGAGACTGATCAATCTCCACAAGCTTCATTTTCTCCTTCATCAGCTTCAAGAAAGAAACAGCATCCAAGGCTTTTTCTCCTCTGTGTTCTCTTACCTGATTAATGGCAGTTTTCATGAAGTTAGTTGTGCTAACACCTGGTATTTCAACTGGATATTGGAAAGCCAAAAAGACTCCTTCTCTTGCTCTTTCATCAGCATCCATATCAAGCAGATCATTGCCAAGAAAATCAACATCACCTCCAGTTACTTCGTAGTCTTCTCTTCCCGCAAGCACAGAGGCCAAAGTACTTTTTCCAGAACCATTCGGTCCCATGATAGCATGTACTTCGCCTGGTTTAACCTCAAGGTTTATACCTCTTAGGATCTCCTTCTCTTCAATTCTGGCTTGTAAATTCTTTATCGATAACATTCCTTATGCTTTAATCTTTTGAAAATTGGTGTGTGATTATCCTACTGATCCTTCAAGAGTTAAGGCCAGAAGCTTTTGTGCCTCTACAGCAAACTCCATCGGTAGCTTATTTAAAACTTCTTTAGCGTAGCCATTGACGATAAGTGCTACTGCAGACTCTTCGTCAATACCTCTTTGTTGGCAATAGAAGATTTGATCTTCACCTATTTTAGAGGTGGTGGCTTCATGTTCTACCTGTGCTGATTGATTTTCTATATCAATGTAGGGGAAGGTGTGTGCGCCACATTTGTCTCCCATTAGTAGTGAGTCACATTGTGAAAAGTTTCTCGCATTAGCGGCACGTTTCATTACATGAACTTGTCCTCTGTAACTATTCTGGGAACGGCCTGCCGAGATACCCTTAGAAACGATTCTGGATTTAGTATTTTTTCCAATGTGAATCATTTTTGTTCCTGTATCTGCTTGCTGGTAGTTATTGGTGACAGCTACTGAATAAAACTCACCCTGAGAATTATCACCCTTTAGAATACAAGAAGGATATTTCCAGGTAACTGCCGAACCAGTTTCTACTTGTGTCCAGGAAATCTTTGAGTTATCGCCCTCACAAATTCCTCTTTTAGTCACAAAATTGTAGATGCCACCTTTGCCATTTTTATCTCCAGGGTACCAGTTTTGAACTGTGGAGTACTTAACCTCAGAATCTTTCGCTGCTTTAATTTCTACTACAGCGGCATGTAGTTGGTTTTCGTCTCTCTGAGGTGCCGTACAGCCTTCTAAGTAACTTACATAAGACCCTTCATCTGCAACAATAAGTGTTCTTTCAAACTGACCAGTGTTGGCTGCATTAATTCTGAAATAAGTAGAGAGCTCCATCGGGCATCTTACTCCTTTTGGAATATAGCAGAAAGAACCATCGGAGAACACAGCTGAATTAAGGGCAGCAAAGTAATTGTCAGTTACCGGAACAACTGAACCCATATGTTTTCTAACTAATTCAGGATGCTCTTTTACAGCTTCTGAAAACGAACAGAAAATGATGCCTAGTTCAGCAAGTGTATCCTTAAAAGTGGTAGCTACAGAAACAGAGTCAATAACAGCATCAACAGCAACACCTGTAAGTCTTTTTTGTTCGGTAAGTGATATACCGAGCTTCTCGAAAGTGGCAAGCAGCTCCGGATCAACTTCGTCCAAAGATTTCGGTTTCGCACCTTTTTTTGGGGCAGAATAATAGATTAAATCCTGATAGTCTATAGCAGGGTAATCTACATTTGGCCACTTAGGCTCTGTCATTTTCTGCCATGCCTTAAAGGCATCTAAACGCCATTTCAGAAGCCATTCAGGCTCTTCCTTTTTTGCAGAAATAAACCTGACAATATCTTCATTGAGTCCTTTTGGGGCCTCATCTGCTTCTAAATCAACCGTCCAGCCGAACTCATATTCCTTAGATGTGAATTCCTCTAAAATCTGATCGTCATTACTCATCAAAACTTATTTAGAATGATTTCAAATACAAAGGTACAACCTAAAACTTTAACTAAAGGTTTCAACTCTTCTTTTTTATTGATGAGGTATTGAAGATATCTATAGAGCTCTGATGTTTTAAGCTACCTAAAGTGCGATACTTCGACTTAAAGTTTCTTCTAAAATGACAAAGGTTTCAGTTCTTTCAATGCCGTCTACTTTTTGGATTTTATCATGCAGAATGTCTTTGAGATGATCTGTACTTTTGGCATAAATTCTTATGAACATGCTATAGTTACCCGTGGTATAATGAATGGATGTGATTTCTGGGATTTTCTTTAACTCAGAGGCAACTTTTTCGTAAAGCGAACTTTTAGACAAAAACACGCCCAGGAACGATCCTACTGAGTAACCCAAAGCAGTTAAGTTCAAATCCAGAGAAGCACCTTTTACTACTCCCATATTTTCCAGCTTATTCATTCGAACATGAACAGTTCCACTTGAAACATACGCTTGTTTTGCTACTTCTGTGTAAGGTTTTTTGGCGTTATGCTGTAAAAGGGACAAGATTTTGATATCCACATTATCGATTTCGTAATTATCCGGCATTTCTTTATGTTGTATTTTTTGATTTGACAATAAAATGATTGTAAAATTAATTAATCTGTAAATATATAGTCTATTGATTAATGATATTTTATCAATTGCGTTAATCCTTATACATTTGTGATAATTCGTAAGGAAACGCGAATAACAGGTTCGAGTAGGAGGGATAGGTTGTCTCTCAACTTGATTCTGTATCAAGAATTGAAATGATTTAATATACTGTAGGGTGACGAAATTGGCAGCCGTGCCCTCCTTTCCCGGGGGTGGAGAAAAAGAGATAAATCTAAACTACCTAGTAAGACTAATCTCTCCGTGAAGGTTCGAGTCCTTCTCCTACAGCATTTTGTTTGAAATTGATGAATGACAAGGGGGCTAGTTAAATAAGCTCCTTGTCGAATCCTTCAGGCAGAAGACTACATACTGTAGGGTGACGAAACAGGCAGCCGTGCCCTCCTTTCTCGAGGGTGGAGATTTTGAAATAAAGCCAATCGGCCTAATCTCTCCGTGGAGGTTCGAATCCTTCTCCTACAGCTTAAGTGACTTCATTATTAGAAAGGAGTGGCTTTATTTCTATATCACCAATCGATCGACTCAGCATTTCTCTTATATTTGGTGTTAGCCAAATTTGACTTATGAGTACGCATCCGTGGATAGCCAGATACCCAGAAGGTATTCCTGCACAAATAACTGAAGACAGATCCCAGAGTTTACTGGAGCTTTTCAATAATACTTTCAAGCGTTTTGGTAGCCGAGAAGCCTTTGAGAACATGGGTAAGGTAATGACCTATCAGGAAATTAACTTACAGTCTGACTTTTTTGCTGCTTACCTTCAAAATGAGGTGAAAGTTCAAAAAGGAGACAGAATTGCTATCCAGATGCCTAACTGTTTGCAATATCCTATTGCATTAATTGGCGCATTAAAAGCCGGTTGTATTGTAGTAAATACTAACCCTCTCTATACTCCAAGAGAGATGGAGCATCAGTTCAACGATGCTGAAGTCAAGGCAATAGTCATTATTGCCAATTTTGCCCATAGCCTCGAAGAGATTTTAGCAAAAACGAAAATCGAACATGTTATTGTAACAAGCCTTGGAGATTTACTTGGAGGAGTGAAGGGAACCCTTGTGAATTTTGTAGTGAAACGGGTAAAAAAGATGGTGCCGAGCTATTCTTTACCAATGGCTAAGAAATTCAATGACGTGCTGAAGGCTGGTGCGCGTATGAAATATACCAAGCCTGATATTCAACCCAATGATACGGCTTTTCTGCAATACACAGGAGGTACCACAGGGGTGTCTAAGGGAGCAACTTTGTCTCATGCTAATGTGATCGCGCATACATTGATCATTAATGAGTGGTTTAAACCGCTTTTAAAAGAAGGGCAAACAGAACTGATGATTACAGCAATTCCTTTGTATCATATTTTTGCATTGAATGTGAATTGCACATTTATGATGCACATTGGAGCCAAAAATGTGCTGATTACAAATCCAAGGGATATGCCTGGGTTTATAAAAGAACTTAAGAAACATAAATTCACGCTGTTTACAGGTGTTAATACCCTCTTTAATGGCTTGCTGAATCAACCTAACTTCTCAGAAGTAGATTGGACAAGTCTGAAAGGTGCGATTGGAGGAGGGATGGCTGTTCAGGACTTTGTGGCTAAGAAATGGGAAGAGTTGACAGACTCACCATTGGTTGAGGGGTATGGACTTTCTGAAACATCACCCGTTGCGAGTTGCAATCCGCTTGACGGTACACATAGAATGGGAACCATTGGTATTCCTGTTCCTTCGACAGAACTGTCAATATGTGATGATGAAGGAAACCATTTGAGTCAAGGGGAGATAGGAGAGATTTGCATCAAAGGCCCTCAGGTAATGAGTGGTTATTGGAAAAAGGATAATGAAGGAGTCTTTTTCGAAGGGGGGTGGTTTAGAACCGGTGATATTGGAATGATGGATGAGGATGGTTTCTTTAAAATAGTTGATCGCAAAAAGGATATGATCAATGTTTCTGGCTTCAATGTTTACCCTAACGAGGTAGAGAATGTGATTGCCGACCACGAAAAGGTGTTGGAAGTTGCGGTGATTGGTGTGTCTGATAAGAAGTCCAGCGAATGCGTAAAAGCCTTTATAGTGAAGAGTGACCCATCTCTAACCGAAGAGGAATTACGAGCTTACTGTGAAGAAGAACTTACTGGGTATAAAAAGCCTAAGTTTATAGAATTTGTTGATGAGCTTCCTAAATCTAACGTAGGGAAAATTTTAAGAAGAAAGCTTAAAGAAAGAGAAGCGGAATCCAACGCATAGAGTAGAAGAATCTGTTTTATTGACGTGCGAACACGTGCCTCAAAAACAGGTTCTTCTTTTATTAAAGGTTGCTGATAACCTAGTTTGATGGATATCTTCTTACGTCCTTATGTTGCCAAATCAGGTTAATAATACTCCATTCTTTGTTGAGTTTTACCAAGTGTACATATTCTACCCAGTTGTCGGATACTAGTTTAACTGTAGCCATACGATCATAGATGTCTAAGATGAACGCTTGGTTTTTAGGGTTGTGAGGGAATTTGTTTCCTTGCTTGTTCCAGGACTTAGCAAAATCAATCATTTGCTGATAAGTGGTAGGTCTTACTTCTTCTTTTTTCTTTGCTGGATTAAAGCCCGGTGTAACCTTATTTAAATCTTGATTCATCACTCTTTTCATAAGCTCCGGTTTCAGTTCTTGTAAGGCGACTAAGTAACCCAATGATATTTCTCTGATTTCGGCAGAATCTTTTTGACTTGGAGTAGAAGCCAAACGAACTGTGCTATTGCTGTATATAGGTCTTCTTCCAAGCAATTTTTCATTTTCATCATATTGGGCAAGATTTACATAATTGCCTGTTTCATCATACCCTTTTTCTCCAATGGAAAAACCCCATTGGTTTTTCATTAACTTTCCATCCTTGTCGTGGTAGCTATATCTAATATGATTCCCTTTTTCATCATAAGTGTCCTGGTATGATGCCAGTCCCATAGAATTACCTTCAACTTTTAGCTTTTCATTTAGGTTATAGTGCGCCTTCACCAAGCCTTGCTTATTGTATTGAATTCCCGTGATACCGAACTCAAAGTAAGGTGAAACATTGACGGCTTGGTCTTTTAGATTGAACCTTCTTTCGACCACAAGCTTCTTATGCTTTTGCCATTTATAGTAGGCAATTGCCCAGTTAGATTCCATTGGTTGAT
The DNA here is from genome assembly GCA_947493005.1 of uncultured Roseivirga sp. Lineage (GTDB taxonomy): Bacteria > Bacteroidota > Bacteroidia > Cytophagales > Cyclobacteriaceae > Roseivirga. The sequence continues at coordinate 243,439 of CANLOY010000002.1, read as the reverse complement.
CTTGCAAATCATAATATCGAAGCTCATTTTTAAAACCTTTCTTATCATGCTTATAGACTTCCTTGTATACTCTACGCTCGTTGGTTATACGCTTATCGTTTTTGTCATAGTAAGTGCGTATTTCAACATTGTCTTTGTATTCAAAAACTGTTTTGTATGCGCCTAGAGTGGTCAGGTGATGAATTTTCTCAGTGTGATAATGATTGTTGACAATTTCGGTAAGTCGTCCTTGGTCGTCATATCTGAATATATAGTGAGAAGCGTTCTCTGCTTCTCGACTACTGATCTCATGTGTTCCGATTATCGGAACATGTGGTGAAACATGATTATATGACAATTGTCTATAGTACTTCTCGTTGATTGAGTTTTGTGCATTTAAAGCAAGACTGCTCATTAAGAACAGCATAAAGATTGACCTCATTGGTTTTGTTTTCTAGTTGGTTAAAGTGATTTAGTAATTTCGAGGGGTTATTCTTATAGACATGCTGCAAGTCTCTGGTTTGTTGTTCCTTGTTGCTGGTAGCCAGGGGCTTGAAAGCCTTAAAAGGCGAATGGCCTCTTTGTTGTCTATTGGGTTGTTGCCCCCTATGATTTTGATATTTTCTATGCCTCCATTTTTATCTACTGAGAAAGCCAGAAATATTGGAAGCGCTGTGTCTCTTTTGAACTTTGAAAATTGAGCATTCTCTTTCAGGAAGTTATTCCATGCTCTCAACCCTCCAGGGTATTGTGCTCTCACCTCCGGAAAAGAATCGGAAGTCACTGGTGAAGTCTTTTTTGTATCACTTCTATCACATTCTAAAGATTGATTATTAGGTTGTTGATAGAAGAGGAGGGTGGATGAAATGGCGAGCCTAAGGGTAAGGCTCGCCATATATGCTACACGACCTTTGTTCAATTTTGAGTGTTAATAGCTTTTATTACTTCGCTCAGCTTGGTGTCCGAGTTTATAGTGCCTTTTTCAACCAGTTCATCCAGCTTTGATTGAATATCATTTGTCTCATTACTAATAGTTGAAACATTGCCTGGTTCGGACAATTTGAATACAACCTGTGCTTGCATTTGAGTCTTTACGGCTTTTCCTTTTTGTTTACCTGGGCTCCAATTAGGAGATTCCATGTAGACTCTCAAGGCTTCTTCATCGCAGCCAGAACCTATTCCCCTTACAAGTTCGAAGTCTGATAGAGAACCATCTTCATTTACTATAAATGATATGAAGACTCGACCTTCAACTCCCATTTTCTTTGCTTGCTCAGGATACTTGAGGTTTTTCAGCAAAAAACTATTGTAGGCATCTTTTCCTCCCTGGAACTCAGGCATATCTTCAACAATCAGAAATATTCCATTAGCAGAGGATTGCGAGTTCTGATCGGGAAGGGCTTTTACAGCTTGATAATCCGTACCATCCGGTTTTACATATAAATCTTCATCCCCGCAGGAAAACACGAGAGAAAGTGTTAAGAGTAAGGTTAGCTTTTTCATGTCAATGGATTATAGTTAACTAATTTATTAAATATAAAACTAAAGTATTAGTTAAAATTGAAATAAAAAAGTAATGAACCTAGAAATCGTAATTATTATTGGGCCATTACCGAAATGTGAAGTAAGGTTTAGCGAATAAACAGTTCCATCAACTGAAATTGTAAACCACCATAGTTTAATGGATCCATATTACCAGTAATTGCAAGGACAGTTTGAGAGGGGATGTGCATTAAGAAGAAAGTGATCCCACCAACTGAACCTCCACTATGGCCATAAAGCCTAATGCCATCAGGCCCATTAAAAGTTCTCCAACCTATACCGTAGTTAGTTTTTTTGCCAGAGGTGGTTGCTTGAGACTTTTTCCATTCATCGAGAGTAGATTGTTTTAGATATCCAGATTTCATGTGAGCTTGACCAAACTTGCACAAGTCTTCGGTAGTACCAACAAAGCCTCCGCCAGCCCATTTGTAGCTATTATCAACATATGGAGCTTCCACAACTTTGCCATTTCGTTTCTGGTAAAACTTAACTCTGTCTGTGATATTCCGGTCTGCATGATCAGGAACAGTGTTGTTCATGCCTAGTTCATCAAACACAGTTTTTTGCATTAGGGAGAGAAAGTTGATTCCAGCGGCATTTTCCATAGCGACCGAAATAAGATTCCATCCATAAGAAGAGTAGGCATACTCAGTACCCGGGGTATTAATCAAAGGGTCATTAATAAAGATATCCAAACCCTTATCAACATTATCGTATTTCTTTTTGCTTAGAAATTCGGTTCCTCTATAGTGTCTTATTCCGGCAAGGTGACCGCCAAGCTGCCTTAAAGTAATATTTTGTTTTTTTTCGGGCCACCGCGATACATAAGTTTGAACAGGGACATCTAAGTCTACCTTTCCGTTTTCATAGAGTTTAGCCAATGCAGTAGCCGTAAGTGTTTTAGAAACGCTGCCAATCCTAAATTTTGTTTTAGATGGGTCTACGGGGATTTTATTTTCAAGGTCGGCATATCCATAGCCTTTCGAAAAAACCAACTTCCCTTTTTGAGCAATGGAAATACTCAAACCTGGGGCACCGGTTCTTTCCACAAACTCCTGAAGTTTTTTATCTGCTGTTTCCTGTTTTGTCTGACTCTGAATAGGAGACAGAACCACTAATATTAAGAGGTTGACTAGAATGAGCTTTTTCATACTATAATTTAGGTATAACTCCCTTAACCATATTTGAAAGCCCAATCTATTTTCTCTAAGACTTAATCAATAGTAGGGTTACTACCACCCAGATGTTTACAACTCGCGAGTACTTCGTTGTTAGTAAAAGCTACAGGAACTTTATCATATTGATAGACCTGTTTTAGTGCATTTGTATAGTTGTTGTCACCCATGCTAATATCAACATCATCCATGGTCATCTGACATGGGTGTTCATAACCACTAGCATGTGTAATGTCTAGAATTTCTTTTCTCAGCGTTTTTACATAATTATAGAAACGAACCGACTTCAAGCTGGGGTCAACTCCACTTTGGAGCCACTTGTTTTGAGTAGCTATCCCTGCGGGACAAGTATTGGTATGGCAAACCTGAGCTTGTATACAGCCTATTGACATCATGGCTTCTCTTGCTACATGGATTAAATCGGCACCCATAGCAAATGCCATGAGCGAGCTGTAAGGAAAGCCCAGTTTTCCGGAACCTATAAATACGATACGATCAGTTAATTCTTTTTGGGCAAAAACCTGATAGACTTTTGCGAAGCCAAAGACAAATGGCAGAGATACGTTGTTTGCAAAAGATGGGGGAGCTGCTCCTGTGCCGCCTTCACCACCATCTATGGTAATGAAATCAGGACCTTTGCCAGTTTTGATCATTAAATCTGACAGTTCCTCCCACATCTCCATCTTACCTACAGCAGATTTTATGCCAACTGGTAATCCTGTATGTTGTGCAATGTCTTCTATAAAACTCAATAGCTCTGGAATATTGGAGAAAGCAGAATGATAAGCAGGAGAAATTACGTCTTCATTAAGCGGAATCCCTCTGATTTCAGCTATTTCACTGGTAATTTTAGATGCGGGTAATACACCACCTTTTCCTGGTTTAGCACCTTGTGATAACTTTACCTCTATGGCTCTGATTTGTGGATTGTTTTTTACAAGAGATACCATTTTCTCCATTGAGAAACCTCCCTCGGTGTTTCTTACACCAAAGTAGCCAGTACCAAAATGAAACATGATGTCGGAGCCATGCTGGTGATGTTTGGATAGAGAGCCTTCACCTGTATTGTGGTAGCACCCAGCAAGCTTTGCTCCCTTATTTAGGGATTCAACCGCTTTGGCTGAAAGTGATCCATAGCTCATTGCTGATATGTTTACGATTGATTTCGGTCTGAAGGGTCTCTTTCTCCTATTGAATTCACCCATTACCTTCGCACATGGTACTAAATCAGGAGCTTTCTTATTGACATGGTTTTCGGGAAGAGCGAAAGGAATCATATTAGGTTTGATAAAGACATGACCCGGAGCATATTGGTCTTGATCTGTACCAAAACCTTGATAATTATTTTCCTTCTTGGCCGAAGCATAAATCCAGGAGCGTTGGCTTCGGTTGAAAGGTAATTCTTCCCTGTTGTTGGCAACAATATACTGACGCAATTCAGGGCCTATCTTTTCCAGAAAATATCTCAGATTACCAACAATCGGGAAATTGTGCCTGATGGTTCGTTTCTTTTGTGAAATATCTATGATAGCGATAAGTGCAAGCACAATTAAAATCCATGCCCACCAAGGTATAGTGGCTAATAGTTCCATGTTATGACTTTTGTTAAGAAAATGGTCAGTGGTGATATCCCTTTTCAATAAAAATAGACGAAGTGTACGACTTGGATATCATCTACTTATACTTTTTTTATAAAGGGAAGGCTGCGTTAGCTAAAGTAAATTACTGGAAGGCACGATTTATAAGATCTGTGCCTTTGATTACAAGCTAGTTTCTATAGCCAATGGACCTTTTAATGTCTTTCAGGTCCATTATCTGAATACCAATTATTGAGATGATGCAGTATGCAGTGAAATAATAGAATCCAATAAATATTTCGGCCGAAATACTCTCCTCAGAAGAAGTGGCCAGGTAAGCCAGAAATACACCTACTACAAATACATCGGCCATAGACCATTTGCCAATGGCTGAAACAAATCTGTAAACGTGTTTTCTGAAAGACCACTTTTTAAAAGCTATGATGATCATTAATAGAAGAGCTTTAAGTATTGGGATAATTACCGAAAACAAGAGTATAAGAGTGGCAACAAGATTATTATTTGCCTTGTATAATTCTTTAATCACCTCTATGACACTTTGAGTTCTTTCAAAGAGTTCAAAATCGCCTATCAAAGGGATTTTTGCAGCGATCCGAATACTCAACATTGGTTCTGTTAGTCCAGGGTACAAACAAACCAAAGAGGCTACCATTAATACAAGTGCAATTATATTCCTGATGTTCATAGAAAGAAATTCAATACGGTAATGACGTTAGTTTGAGTCAAAAGGTAACGTGAAAATAAAAAAAGGAGGATTCAAAATACTGATATCCGACTAAAATTTGAATTCAATAAAAATATGCCACTAAAACATCCGAGAATAGATTTTTCTTTAAGACTCAAAACCACCCCTGCCCTAAAGGGAGTTGCCAAGAGTATCCCTTTAGGGAATAAAAAGGGTGATTTTCAGCTATTTCTTCGATCTCAAAAAATCTTTCTCGGATGACAGTAATTTCAAAAGTTAAAAAAGAGCACTATTCCTAATGAACCTAAGTTTTCGTCTCATTGGGAATAATGCGCTAATCGATAGGTTTTACTTGTGATCGCCAAAAGAACACCAATCCTGTAAGTCCGTGCCAATAGGGGAACCGTCAGGTGGGCTTAAGGCTCTTTGAACTTGTAAATCTCCTGGGTTTACAAAAAACCTTTTGATTTGACTTGTTATGAAAATCCTGTGAGCTTCATCTGCCGGTCCATCATTATTCTCAGGGGTCATCCGCTTTGCTATGTTTTTGAGACCTAACAGTGCTTCAGCTCTTGCTTGAGAAGATGCCGAACCACTATTGTAAAGATTCATCAAAGCATTGACCATTTGTTTTTCTGCTACGCGTTTTAACTCAAGGTAGTAGTGATTGCTGTAAGTTCTACCCGAGATACCATTGATCATTTTGTTAATAACATCAGTCAGACCAATTTGATTTTGATCCATGGCTTTTTGTTGTACCAGGCGTGTGGCACGTTGAGGGTTAAATATAAAGCTCATCACTGCACTGGATATGGTTTCTCCTGGTGCTACAGGGTCAAAGTTAAGGCCTGTTCTTACCTTAAAAGTTTCTCTTGAACGACCATTTCCAGGAGGTCGGGGAGGAATAATTTCGAGAATATGATCTGGGAAAGCCAGGTTTTTTGGTGTTAGCACATTAATAAGAGCATCCAGAGCACCCGTTTGTTCTTCTTTTGGTACTATTCTTTGGTTAGGCTGTTTGTCTCCACGAAGCTTATAATTATAGTATGTACCTCCTAATACTTTAACAGCTCCTTCTAACTGGTACCTGTGGATCATATACATTGGTACAAGTACCTCTTCCAACTTGGCCATTGGAGCTCCAACTGGTATGTTCTTTTCTGAGAAGTTATCCAATACTTTTGCCCTTACTTCCATTAAGTGATTCAATTCCTCAACGGGGCTTTTGCCATTATCCCAAAGGTGCGCTTGTGGGTGGCTACTACCTATGGGCCTTGAATCTGCATCAGTAATAAAATACAGTCCTTTTTTTACCTGATCATTTAGTAAATCGTTCAAGGCTTTTTCTTCATTAACTTTTGGAGGAAAGTGCTGATAACCCCAGGTTACCGCAGCCTTGTCCCATTCTCCAATACCAACATCATAAGCATTGTCTAGTGAGATTTTTCCATTCTTTAATTCAATCAATGGGTGAGGGTAGTCCATAACTGAAGCTCTGTTATTCACACTAGATGCGTAATTGTGCATTAAACCTATGGTGTGGCCTACTTCATGAGCAGATAACTGTCTTAAACGAGCAAGTGCCATTTTTAAGAGCGCAGGGTCAGGAGTAGTTCCATTTTCGTAAGGAGTTAATAAACCTTGAGCAATCAAGAAATCTTGTCTCACTCTCAAAGAGCCCAGACTTACGTGCCCTTTAATGATTTCACCTGTTCTTGGGTCAGTTACAGAAGAGCCATAAGACCAGCCCCTAGTAGAACGGTGTACCCATTGGATTACATTATAGCGTACATCTAAAGGGTCTGCACCCACAGGCATTTCCTCAACAATAAAAGCATCTTTGTACCCAGCAGCTTCAAAGGCCTGGTTCCACCATTTTGCCCCTTCAATCAAAGCAGATTTTATAGGTTCTGGGGCTCCTCTGTCTACATAATAACGAATAGGTTCAACCGGCTCACTTCTTCTTGCTTTAGGGTTCTTTTTCTCCAATCGGTGCCTTCTGGCAAACTGCTTAACAATGTTTTCCTGAATAGGTGTAGCATAGTCCATATAGCGGATAGATCCATAGCCAGACCTGGGATCTGCTTTTCTGGGGTTGTAGTTGGCATCTGGCAGTTCAATAAATGAGTGATGCATTCGAACGGTTACTGCACTGGAAGTGGGAGTTACACTTCTGATAAAACTACCAGTAGCTGAACCTGTAAAGGTAATGGTAGCCTCAAATTCCGAGTTCTTCGGGAAGTTTTTCAGCATTGGAGGATAGATGGCAGACCTGTTAGAATCTACTCTATATGAGCCTTGTCCTCTTAATCTACCAGCAACACCATGTGCATCGCTTAATAGCATGGAGGAGATATCAATCAGAATTTTTCCATCACTCTCGGCTGCCACTTTAAAGCCTTGTAAAATTGATTCTGCGAATGCCTCTTTCACAGCTCTTACTTCATCCGTATTATTAGAGACCGCTCTATAAGAATAATTAGGTTGTACTAACATGATCTTTGGGCCAACTCTTCTGAACTCAACTATTCTTGTGCTTCCAAGCTGACCTCTGTCCAAGCCAATGTCATTTGAGCCTATTCCGGAAGAAAGTGAGTTAACATATAAAAACTCTTTATCAAGATCATCAATTTCTAACCACACTTTCCCATTTTTTTCATCCCAATAGTAGGTGAAATAGCCTTCTTTCTTGGTCATGCCTTTGGTCATTTCAGAAATGGTTTTCTGAGCAAATACCACAAAAGAGAAGAGTGATAACAATGCAATGACTAGCGATTTTCTAAACATATCTTTCAGGTTAATATTTTATCTGATGCCATCAATATAAGAAGTCTTTGCAAACACAACCATACAATTATATTTGTAAGGCTACCAAATAAGAAAAGACTTATGATTTTTAGAAAATCCCTTTTAACACTAAGCCTTTTGTGCTTTGTTGTGCTGGCATTTGCCCAGAAAAAACCACTCACACATGATGTTTATGACGATTGGAAGAGCCTGACTTCAGTTAGTCTGAGCAATGACGGTGTTTGGGCTGGTTATAGGATTACTCCTCAAGTTGGAGATGCCGTTTTAAAACTTAAGAACCTGAATACCAATGAGTCAATTACTATTGACCGTGTTTCCAGATATTCTTTTTCGGCCAATAGTCAATATGTTGCTGCTGAAATTAAACCAGAATATTTGAAGGAGCGAGAGCTGAAACTTGAAAAAGCATCAGCTTCTAAAATGCCTAAAGACTCACTTTACATTATTAACCTATCTACAGGCGATATCAATAAAGTGGCCAGAGTTAAGAGTTACCAACTTCCATCAGATTCTGATGAGTGGATGGTGTGGCTTCATGAAAAGCCTTTGAAAAAGGCTAAAAAGAAAGCTAAGAAAAAGGATACAGAGGAAAAGGAAGAAAAAGAAACCAGCAAGAAGAAAGGAAAGAAAAAGAAGGGGAGGAACAAAAAAGGCAAAGAAAAAGAAAAGGAAGAGCCGAAAGAGGAGGATAAGGAGCCTGAGGAACCTAAAGATCCTAGAGCAAAATCAAAGGGTACCGAGCTTGTTTTATACAACCTTAAAACCGGAGAGAAAAAGAGCTTTTCTGGAGTTATGGAGTATAGAATGGCCAAAGAAGGAAATCGTTTATTCTTTGAATATGATAAAGTGGATTCTTTAAACCCTTCTGGAATTTATGCTTACAATACTGCTACAGGTCAGTTGGCAACTTTGAATGAGGGAATGACCGATTATAAAAAAATGGTGACTGATGATAATGGCGATCAGTTAGCATTTTTTGCAACTGCGAATAAGAAAGATGATAAAGACAAATACTTCAGTTTGATGCACTGGAAAGCTGGTGATACTTCTGCTGACAATGTAGCAGATACAACTACTGCAGGAATTCCAGATAACTGGATGGTTAGTGATAAAAGTAGCATCCGTTTTTCAGAATCTGGTAAGCGTGTTTATTTTGGAACCGCTCCAAGACCATTCAAATATGACTATGAGGCTGATACAACGCTACTGAAGACAGACAGGCCAGATGTCGATATTTGGGCATATAATGACCCATATATTCAACCAATGCAGAAGCTTCAGGCTGGTAGAGAGAAGAACAGAACGTTCGATGTGGTTTATGATGTTCAGTCAGGCCGTTTAGTTCAGTTAGCAGGGCCAGATTTAGAGTCTGTTACCATCGACTACGAGAACGATCGTGATTTTGTAATGGCTATGAATGATCAGCCGTACAGAACTCAATTCACATGGGACACTCAGATTCCTCGTGATTTTTATAAAGTAAGTACTACTACAGGAGAAGCAGAGCTTTTACTCAGAGGTGCGAAAGGATTTCCTTCTCTTTCTCCAGAAGGTAAATACCTGACCTGGCATAATAGTGAAGACGGCCATTGGTATTTGATGGATGTAGCCTCCGGACGAATTAAAAATCTAACAGAAGGCATGAATGTTCAGTTTTCGAATGAACTTCACGATTCTCCTTCTTTGGCAGGTAGTTACGGTGGGCCAGGATGGTCTGATGACGACAAGGCTTTCTTCCTTTATGATAGATACGATATCTGGAGATTTGACCCGAAAAGTGGCAGTGCTGTGAATGTAACCAATGGTTATGGACGTGATAACAAGATTACCATGCGTTACAGACGATTGGATAGAGAAGAAACTACAATCCCTACAAACAAGAATGCAATTTTGTCTGCCTTCAACGAATGGACAAAGGCTTCAGGTTTTGTTACTGCCAATATGGGAGGCTCTGCTAACCCTGAGACAGTTGTGATGGACGATGTAAGCTTTGGTACACTGATTAAAGCTAAAGATGCAGACCGCATATTAATAAGAAAGTCTACTTACGAAGATTATAGTGAGCTGTATGCTGCTAATAACCTGAGCATGTCAGGCCTGAAAAAGCTGAGTAATGTAGGTGCTCAGGAAGAACCATATAATTGGGGAACTGCTGAGCTGATTGAGTTTAATAATACTTATGATGGGGAAACTATGCAGGCGATTTTATACAAGCCTGAAAACTTCGACCCTAATAAGAAGTATCCAATGATGGTTTATTTCTACGAGCGTAGATCAAACTCACTACATAGTCACCCAAGCCCTGCGCCAAGTGCGAGTACTATTAATATACCTTATTATGTAAGTAATGATTATTTGGTATTGGTGCCAGATATCAAGTATGAGTTGGGGCATCCTGGGCGTAGTGCTATGAACCATGTTGTACCAGCCACCAAGGCCGTAATGGCAATGGGTTTTGTAGACGAAGATAACATGGCTATTCAAGGACAAAGCTGGGGTGGTTATCAGGTAGCACATATCGTTACCAGAACTAATATGTATAAGGCTGCGGGAGCTGGTGCACCTGTAGTTAACATGACTTCCGCTTATGGTGGTGTCAGATGGGGTAGCGGTATGAGCCGTATGTTCCAGTACGAGAAAACTCAAAGTAGATTGGGAGCGACCTTATGGGATAGAACAGACCTTTACATTGAGAACTCACCTTTATTCAAGGTACCAGATATTGAAACGCCATTGTTTATAATGCACAACGATGCGGATGGTGCTGTGCCATGGTATCAGGGTATTGAGTTCTACATGTCTTTGAGAAGACTTCAGAAACCAGCTTGGATGGTGTCTTACAACGGTGAGGCGCATAACCTGAGAAAGCGCAAGAACAGAAAAGACCTTTCTATTCGTATGACTCAGTTCTTCGATCACTATTTGAAAGGAGCACCAATGCCAGAGTGGATGGCTAATGGCTTACCTGCCAAACTAAAGGGTAGAACACTTCGTTATGACCTGGTTGATGAGTCTAAGGAAAAGGTAAAAGAGGGTAGTAGTTTGAAACTAGAGAAAACCAAGGGAGAGAATAAATAGATTTTAATCTCCACGATTTAGATATCAGACGCCAGACTTAGTAATAGGTCTGGCGTTTTGCTTTCCTAATTATCAAAGAACCACATATCGCACCGATCCTGATTCCAGGATGCAACATCTTTCTCATACTGATTCAGGAAGTGGTTTATAGCGTCAATTCCTTTTACCATTCTTTGACCTTCTTTTAAATAAGGTTCGCCTTTCTGAGATTTCACAATCGTGTGAGATACGACCATTTCCTCAAGTCGATTTTTCCATGATTGGAGTTCTTTAAGTTCTTCAGAGCAAGTGAGTAGTATCATTTTTTCTCTTGTTGTGTAGTAAAGATTGTATTCAATTCCAGGCATTCTTCTTCCATACAACCACTGATAATTTCAGGAGCTAAACCCCAATTACTTACGCTGGCTGTATTCAATAGAGCAAATTCGGAAGTGTGTCCTCCAATTTCTTTGGAAGAGAGGCCATAGACTACCTTTTCAATACCATAATGTCTTATAGTGTAAGAACACATGATGCATGGCTCATGAGTGGTATACAAGGTGGTTTTATAAAGCTTTGAAACCTTCTCATTCTTGAGTGCATCTCTTATAGCTTCTATTTCCGCATGAAATGTGATGTCATTCTTACTTTTCCCAAGTTCCAAACCTTCTCCTATTATGCTGTCCTCCTTTGCTATTACAGAACCTACTGGAGCATTTCCTAGCTTCATAGACTTCCTGGCTAGTTCAAGGCATCTTTTCATGAAATGATTATGTTGTTTACTCTTCATCACTCATTGTAAATTCTTTGATTAATTCTGGGTATTGCTTGACTAGTTCTTTCATTTCCTCAATAGTGAACTTAGGAGTAATGTGTTGAGGACAGTTCCAGTCAAACCCTTTGATTTTCAAGATAATGATATGTTCTACTTTGGCATTGTAAGAAGGATCAGATAGTTTCTCCAGAAGTTCAGGGTTTTCATCTGGATCCAGTACTTCGGATTCAGCCCAGATTTTCAGGCGAGTTCTGGTAGCGTAATCCAGTAGTATAAGCATAGCTTTATTGTTGCTATCCATATTGCTGGTACTGATGTATTGTTTATTGCCTTGAAAATCAGCATAAGCTAAAGTTTCAGAATCAATAACTTTAAGAAAGCCTTTTGGTCCTCCTCGAAACTGTACATAAGGCCAACCATTTTCTCCAACCGAGGACATATAGAAGCCATCTCGATTAGCAATGAATTGAATTTCGCGATGAAAGATTCTGTACTTATCATGGGCTTCCATGCGTTCATAGGAGAGTCTGGAACCGAATTTCTCCTGACGAGATTTCACACTATCGGTGAAAGCAAATTTTGTGAAGTTTTGTGCCATCATCTATTATTAAACACCCGGCCTGACAAACAAGCCGGGCGTTGGTTGTACTAATTTATTTGATCTTATTCTTTTTCATGAACCTTCGGATATATCTGGTTATTGCTTCTCCTTCTTCTTCCAAGGCAAAATGTCCGGTATTTAATAAATGGAAGTCGATATTTTTCAGATCTTTTTTGTAGGCATAAGCACCTTCTGCAGGGAAAATGTAGTCATTCTTACCCCAGACTATCAACATTGGTGGCTGATAGTCTCTGAAATATTGTTGCCAACCTGAATAGAGCGGTACATTGGTTCTATAATCGTAAAACATGGCCAACTGGATATCATTGTTCTCAAACCTTGATAAATGCTGAAGGTCTATCAGCCAGTTATCAGGGCTTATTGTAAGGCTATCTTGAACACCATGAGTGTACTGCCATTTGAGCCCTCCAATAGCATGAAAAGCTTGTAAGGGCTCACCATTTTCTTGGGTATAGTTTTTCCAGTACTTTTTCAATGGAATCCAGAAGTCTCTCAAACCCTCTTCATACGCATTACCGTTTTGTACGATGAGCCCCTGAATTCGTTCTGGGTATTTTGCCGCTATCCTGTACCCAATAGGTGCTCCATAGTCCATGAGGTAAATACTGAATTTATCTATGTTTAAGACCTCCAGAAAGTCTTCCACAATATTGGCCATATTGTCGAATGTGTATTCGAATTCAGACATGGGAGGTTGTTCACTTTTTCCATACCCGGGGTAATCTGGAGCGAACAGGTGAAAGTCGTCCGATAAGTCTCTCATTAGGTTTCGGAACATATGAGAGGAGGTAGGGTATCCATGTAATAGCAGGATGGTAGGCTTATTTGAGTTTCCTGCTTCACGATAAAAGATTTCGACACCATTAACTTCTACGGTTTTGTATAGCACCGGGTGTTTTTTGCCATGATTAGCAAACTCACCTTTCAGGTTGAAAGCGAGAAGGGTAAGTATCAGGATGAAAAAAGTTTGTTGACTGAGGCGGTTCCAAACCTTGTTTGTAATTCGCCATGTTGATTTAGTTTTCATAATTATATTTATTACCGAACGATCGGTAAAATACTGTTTAAAATTTTTACAAATACATCTCCTTAATATTCATTAGGGCATTACGAAAGACTGCATAGTCATTTATGCCTTTAGCTAAAATCAAGGATCCTTGAACTTTGATAATGACCTCTTTGGCCATTTGTTCTGATTTTTCTGGTATGAAACCTTTTGACACTCCCAAAGCGGTGAAGGCTTTCATCCATATTCCAAAGCTCTCCTTAATTTGAATACCGAAAATTGGGATTCCGGCATCAGTGCTTAGCGCTCTTAGAATACAAACTGATTTTCCATTGTCGTAAAGCCGCTCAATGTTTTTGATTACTTTATCTAGTCTTTCTTTGACACTTTTCTTTTCATCAGTTAAGACCATTAGAACATGCTGATGGTTCCAGCTCTTAACAAAACTCAATACTGCTTTCGCAATTTCTTCCTTACCACCAGGGAATCGATGATAAAGACTGGCTTTCTTCAAGCCAGTGGCTGTCGCTAAGTCATTTAAACTGGCACCTTCAAACCCCTTGGCTCTAAGTACAGCCAAAAGGCCTGACATTAACTGCTGATCATCTACTTTCTGTGGTCGCATGGAAGGTAAACCATGGTACCATTGAAAAAGTTTCCGAACGTTTGGTAAAATTTAAAATTATTTAAATAACCTTGATATTGTGCTTTTGAAGAAGGCCAATAAGACCTGATATTGAGAATTTGGCTCCTTTTATCTGATTAATCTCTGGATCAATTATATAATTGAATGCGGTACTAAAATCTACCTTATTTAAAATAGAGCTTTCAAAAACTGACCCTGTCAGGTCACAATCTTTGAATGTTGACTCCGTAAGATCGGTTTCTACAAAGTCAACCTCCTTTAAGCTACAATTGGTAAAACTGGTTTGCTTTAGTGGTAATTGATAAAATGAAGAAAGATCAAGTTGGCAGTCTGTATATGTCATATTCAACAAAAAGGTGCTACACTGATCGAAGTGGAGACCGAGCATTTTACAGTTTTTAAACTGAATATCTTTCAAACCTGTATTCAACAGCTTTACAGAAGAAAGATCACAATCAACAAATTCACATTCCAAAAAGCTGATATTAGTGAGGTCTTGCTCAGTAAGATTACAAGCTATAAACTGACAATACTCGTAGTCACTTTTCTCAAATAATTTTAAGGAGAAATCAATCCCTTTGAATATCTGATCTTCTACTAAGTTCTTCTTCATTTCACGTATTTCAACTTTATAGGCAAGTAAATTGCGAGTTCTGACTCTGGGTTTTCAGGTCCTTTATAGTCTTTTGGATAATGTTCAAAATGATCTCTATCATCAAGTTCGTAAATAGAATTGGGTAACCAAACACTGTACATATATTCGAAAGACATTTGTACATTTTTCTTTCCTCCTCGGTGTATGAATTTGGCATAATTGCCCCCCGTAAGTTTGTAGCTAACCATCTCAGAGGGAATTAGGTCGAAGTTTTTCACTTCCACCGTTGCCCATTTTTCGATCATGGATGAGGAAGAGAACCGATTAGGTTCAAAGCCGTTGGCAGAGCTGTAACCGCTTATGCCATACCAACCATTGTCAATACGCTCAACAATTTCATGCTTTCTTCTCATAAAGATTTTCCAAAGCGTAGGAATGTTGTTTTGGAGTAGGGAAGTTTTACAATGTAAACCAATCAGTTTTTTCTGCTGAGTGCCGATAATTTCTGGTTTTAGAGAAATGTTGGTTTTTAAGTGATTGATCCTTTCGGTAGTTAGTTCACTACGCTGATGGGCGAGTTGATGAATACCATTTTTCCTGTAAACATTAGGCGTGATTTGATAAACATTCTTAAAAGATCTTGTATATGCTTCCTGCGAGTCGAACTGATATTTTTCAGCAATTTCCAGGATGGAAGCCTTTGTTGTGATAAGGTCAAAAGCTGATTCGGTAATCCTACGTCTGCGAATGTAGTCTCCAAGTTTGTCCCCTGTAATTGCCTTGAACTGGCGAGAGAAATGATATTTGGAAATGCATGCATGTGCTGCAACGCTATCCAGATTAAGAGAGGTGCTAAGGTTGGATTCAACAAAGTGAATCGCTTTTCCTATTCTTTCAGTTTTTATATCTTCCATTGTTTATGACAACAATGTTAAAGACTTATCAGGAAATATCTTTTGATAGATATTGCTCAGTTCTAAAGGATGATTATCTCTATTCGCTGTGCTTTGTACTTTTGCTAAGCTCGAAGTACCCATAAATCAAGCTAACCCCACAGATAAACCCGGTAAGTGTACTTGTCATATTTTGACCTTGAATGACACTCACTACACTTGCAACTATTCCTAGTAAACCAATGGTCAATAGGATTCTTCTCGTATTCTTCATACATGAAGATACCTGTACTTTCTAAATGAAGTTCTTGATCAATGCCTAGCGGTAAAAACGATGGGTGAGTGATTCTACAAGGTGCTGAAAATGTGTGTGATAAAACCTTGTACAACTATTTTATGTATCTTAGTGTCTACAATTATTGCATGGTGAAATGGACCTGATTTATATGAATCACGGTCATTAATGAAAAGTAATTTAATATCTAAATGGAATAAAACACCCACTACATCGCCAAAGAGTTACCTACTGATTATTTTTTGCTTATGGTTTCTAATCTCAGGCTGTAAGTCAGATGATGATGGTGGCCCTGTTCCGGATCTTTCGAAAGTAGCCAGACTGGAACTATCAGTTGATATGCCTCTTGGAGTTACAAACAGTTCAGAAGGAATTGAACTGGTGATTTCCGGGTATAACAGTAGCGGTGTACAACTCAGGAACTTCAATTATGCTTTGCTGGCAGATGAAGAAAGCAAGGGAAAACTTCAGCAATTCAAGAGTGAAGAGGCCGGCTTATTTAGCCTGAAAATAAAATCAGGTGATATAGTTAGTAACACTGTTGAGGTGACAATGAGACCTGGATTAGAGCTTACCCAGAGAACTTACCAAATTGTTTTTCATATTGTACATGATGGAGAAAGCGTAGGAGAGGGCTTAAACCTCAGTGCTGAAAGAATAGCCTATCAAATGCAACTTTTGAGGTCAGTCTTTGAAACAGAAAATCCAGTTACGCCTAACTCTTACTTACCCAAAATCAATTTTGAATTAGCAACAACAGACCCTGAGGGAAACACAATGACTGAGCCTGGGATTAACCGATTCCAAAGACCAAATCAGGATGCTTCGATTCTTTTTCAAGATTGGATGTGGGCTCATTACTGGGATCCTGACTATTACATTAATGTTTGGGTAGGAGATACAAAATCTGGCTCTAGTTGGGGGATTTATCCAAAGGTAACTTGTCAAATGGATTTGATACCCGATGGTATTTTTTGTTCTGATGATGAGAACCCTGATGAACTGACAGGTATAGCCTTGGAAATTGATAATTTATGGGAAGGGAATTGGGTCTTTCCACATGAAATGGGACATGTATTTGGCCTATTCCACATTTTTCCAGACCATGGTGGTTGTCAGGTTGATGCCGACTTTTGCGATGATACTCATCAATATGATCGAAGTGTTTATGAGTCTGGCACGACCGATAGCAATAGAACCTCTTGCGAAGGCACACCTTTCGTTAGTTATAATGTGATGGATTACTGGAATCAACCCAATGGAGTAAGGGATTTGTCTTATGATCAGGTTAAGCGTATTCGTACAATTGTAGATTTTGGACGTTGGCGAGGTAGCAAGTCGCTTAACAATGGAACCCCAAGAAATATGCTGGATGTAAGAAACGGTGGTTAGGTCCAATGTGTTTTACAGAAAACTAAGGGTATGTCTAATCACAATTTGAGCGGTAGTTGGTGACAAATCTGCCTTGAGTTTTCTTTAGCGTTGTACTTATAGATTCTTTCTATAAGATATTTAAAAAGTGAATTAAGAATTATAAGAGCTAATAAGCTTATTGTCTATCTTCGTGTAACAATGATTTAGAAATCAATTTTCATTTTAAAAACGACATAAAAAGATGACTTACGTAGGAAAAAAATTTCCAAGCTTAGCAGTTAATGCAATGAACGATATGGGTGATACCATCCAGGTGAATGTTTTTGAGGAGGCTGTTAAGAATAAGAAGAAAGTGCTTCTTTTCTGGTACCCAAAAGACTTCACTTTTGTATGCCCTACTGAACTTCATGCTTTTCAGGAAGCTCTTCCTGAGTTTGATAAAAGAAACACTATTGTAATTGGTGCTTCTTGTGACTCTGCTGAAGTTCACTTTGCATGGTTAAACACTGCAAAAGATAATGGCGGTATTGAAGGTGTTACTTATAACCTTTTGGCTGATACAAATAGAAACCTATCCAGAATTTTAGATATCCTTGATATTTCTGATGTGACCTTTGATGAGGAAACAGGTCTTGATTTAGTAGAAGGTGATAGCGTGACTTACAGAGCTACCTACCTACTTGACGAAGAAGGAACTGTATTCCATGAAGGAATCAATCATATGCCAATTGGTAGAAACGTGAATGAGTACTTGAGATTGATCGATGCTTATAGCCACTTACAGGAGCATGGTGAAGTTTGCCCTGCTAACTGGGAAGAAGGAAAAGATGCTATGAATGCCAACAGAGAAGGAGTAGCTTCTTACCTAAGCAATCACTAATAAATCTAAGTAATTATGGTAACTGAGTTAGATCAGGACAATCTGAAAGAGATCATTGATAGCAATGATAGGGTATTGGTTCAGTTTTCAGCTTCTTGGTGCGGCAATTGCCGAATTATGAAGCCAAAGTTCAAGAAACTTTCTAATGAAACTGATGGAGCCATGTTTGTGATGGTGGATGCAGAAAAGTTTCCTGAGTCAAGGAGACTTGCGGATGTGACTAACTTGCCTACGTTTGCTGCTTTTGAAAAGGGGCAGTTTGTAAAGCAAGTACAGACTAACAAGTTTGAATCTTTAAAGGAACTGGTAGATGAGGTTACCACTAATTAAACACCTTACCGATTTTATCGAGAGAAATGACCAGGACTACATATTAGAAACGCTGGAGACTCTTGAAGATCTGACAGAATCTGAATCGCTTAAAGATGAAGAACTGGATGTAATAGGAGAGTTGATTTCTAATATGTACGGAGCGTTGGAGGTAAATACCATGATTAAGGAGGGAACTCCTAAGAAGGAAGCCCTCAACGGTTTTATGAAGCGAGTGATGGGTTCAATCGATAAGTAGAATAGGAAGTATTTTTAAAATATAAAGCCCATTCACATGAGTGAATGGGTTTTTACTTTTTAGCTTGGTAACTAGTTCTTCTTCTTTGCTTTTTCTCCCTTTACAGGAATTTCTACAACCTGAATTTTGATAGGCTTTTTACCATTTGACTCCATTACCTGCTTAGGCTCATTTTTTGATTTTTGCTGTTTTGCAGGAACTTCGTTTAATGTGGGTTTTTGAGGTTTCTTATTGTTTTGAGGTTTTACTTCAATGATAACAGGGCGGGCATATGGCTGCCAGCCAGTTTTTTCTGTCTCTTTCACAAATGATTTTGTGTATACATTTAGTTGGTGAGTATAGGATCTGCCTTCTTTTGCTCTACCATAAAGTTTGCTTTCAATAAAGTAATGAATGTCATCCGGACTGTATTTTTCTAACTCGTCATTGCTAGACTTCTTATCATTTAACCAAACACCATATTTCTTTTTGTCAAAGAAACTATTCCATTCTTCCTGACTGATTTTAAGCATGGGAGGAGAAACTCTAAAATACTCAGGATTTGATTTAGGGTTGTTGTACCACCTTTTCTCGTCTTTTGTTAAATCCTTAAACTTCTTTTCAATAAGCTTCCCTGATTTGTCATTGAACCTTACAAGGTCGTCTTGTTTAGGTATGGTTAAAATCGTAACCTTTGGGCTTTTCTTTTTTTGAACTACTTCAATTTCTTTGACTTTAGGCTTTAAAGTGTCTTGCAATAATAGCTTTGGCTTGCGGGTAACACTGGTTTCAATATTTGAATTTTCTTTTGTAGTAAAGTCAAAATGAGCTCTACTGCCTGATAATTCAGCCTTGACAATCACTTCAACTTCCTGAGCTACAACTTTGGTTTCTCCTAGCATCCAAAAGGTGCTAACAATAGTGATGAAGGCTGCAACCTGCATCATGACAGATTTGAATCTGCTTGTGTTTTTAGTCATCATGTTAAATCGTTTTTTAGTGAATCCATAATTTAAATTGCTTACAATCGCAGGCGATTGAGGTATATGTTTGCTTGAATAATCGAGCAGTATCTTTTGATAGTCATAGGTTGAAGAAAAGGTGCTGATCACATGGGCATCTGCCAGAAACTCGTGATTGAGTTTTATAGCTTTTTTAATCAAGTATGTAAAGGGATTAAACCAGAATATGCATTGTAGAAGTTCTATGAAAACAATATCTAAACTGTGTTTTTGCTTGATATGAACCTTTTCATGTTCAATAACCTCAATCGGTAGGTTTCCTTGTTCAAACCGCTCTTTGTTGGTAAACATGTGATTGAAGAAACTGAAAGATGTAGGGATATCTGACCTCAATACAATGCCTGTTCCTTCTATATTAACGATGTCAACTTTTTCCTTAAGCTTGATAATGCATCGTAAATTCTTAAAGAACTTTATGAAGAAAAGGAGAGCAATCGACAGGTAGAGAAAGAGTAAGATATCATTGGTAGATAAAGAAGGTGTTTGTTTGTCAGTTACACTGGATGAATTGGTAAACTCATTTTGGATTGCTGAAGTACTGGGCTCTGAAGTGTTTGCAGTGTCGCTGAATATAGGGATTTCGACTATCTCGGTTTTTACTACAGTAACCGGAACCAACAGAGCAACTATTAGTATGGCTAACAAGTAGAAGCGATTAAACTTGAATAGTTTATGGTTCCTGAGAACAAGGTTGTAGAAATAGAAGAGTATTCCACTGACGACCACAAATTTTACTAGATAGACCATCATTTTTTCCTTGTTTTTATTTGTTCCTCTACTATGCGTTTCAACTCATTGAGTTCTTCATCATTTAAGTTTTGTTCTGAGGTGAAGAAAGAAGCAAACTGAGATACTGAGTCGTTAAAAAAGTCTTTGATGACACCATTGAAGTGTTTTGAAAAGTAGGCCTCTTTCTTTAAAATCGGATAATACTCTCTTACACTGCCATATTTCTTAAAACCAATGGCTCCTTTGTCCTGCAACCGTTTAAGTAGTGTAGCAATAGTGGTTGAGGCTGGTCTGGGTTCTTCATATGCTTCAACAATGTCTTTCATAAAAGCTCTATCAAGCTTCCATAAATGTTGCATGAGCTGCTCTTCTGATTTGGGTAAGTTCATTCTACTTTTGTTTACTATGTTCTACAAATGTAGAATAATAACTAAAAACACAAAGAGGTAAGTCGTTTTTTTCGACATTTTTTATTTAAGTAAGCTTTTGGAGTTTAATTTAAGGCTAGAAGAAATGATTCTTAAAGAGAATCGTCTTGTAGAGGTAAACCATGAACCATGAGCAGATTTAAAAACGGTAAGGGACAATTTAGTCTAGGGCATACAGTCAGAGAATTCTTACTGATTACTTTGAGTATCTATTTGGCTTTTGTAGTTAACAACTGGAATGAGACCAAAAAGGAAAAACAATTAGAGGAATTCTACTTGAACAATTTGTTAGAAGATGTGAACAGTTGTATAGGTATTCTGGAATACCAAATAAGTCTCAGCAATACACATAAAAAATACTCTATCAAGTTGGATAGCTTATTAGACTTAGGGCAAGCAGCTGATAAGAAATTCTTGAGACTCTACTTGAATGCTTTCAATCAAAACCCTCCTTTTATACCAGTAGATTATAGTTATAAGTCACTTCTACAGTCCGGGGATTATAGAATTTTGAGTGATCAGAATCTTAGGAATGAATTGGACAAATACTTCCTGGAGATATTGCCCAGTGTAGTTTCTGCTGAGGGTTACTTAACATCATGGTTGGCAAAGTATTTTGCAATTAAAGAAGACGTATATGTAGTCAAAACAGATCAGTTCTTAAATATTGAGAAACTGTTTACTTTAAAATTCAAAGATATTGTCTTCTCAATTCCAGTCTATGTCAATCAAGAAATAGGACAGTTGCAACGGGCTTTAGACTCTGGTATATTGTTGAAGCAAAGAATTGAAGAAACAATAGGGGAGTAGGGAGTTTAATTAGTCTCTTTTCAGTTCTCTCCAGCCAATTCTGGAGCAAGTCTTTCACGTTCAGACGTTACCCACTCTTCAAGCATTTTAATCTGCTCTTCAGAAAGCTTTGCCTCACTATGCATTCTTACATAATTAGGGAGTGGCATATGGCCTTCTTCTACTTCTTCAATAATTTCTTCCAGTTTGTGGTCTTTTCTTTTTGCAGAATATTCTCCCCAATTCGAGAAATTCAATTCATCTCTGCCGTGTTCAATATGTTCACCAATTGACCAGCTGATAGGGGCAATGTTTGCATACCAAGGGTACCTGGGTTGATCAGAATGGCAGTCGTAACAAGCTGATTTGAGCATTGAAGCCACCTCGGTATTTACTTTCAAAACTTCAATGATATCATTTTCAGTAACCGGCTCACTTATTTTTTCGGGTCGGTTAATAAACTGAATGATCACCAGCGCAGCTAGTAAAATTAGAAGAATAGGCTTCAAGGCTTTTTTCATACTGTCGAATTTGGGTCGAAGTTATGGAATTCAGTTTAATAATTAAGATTCATTCTAAATAAAAATACCCGGTGACCAACCGGGTATTTAGTTTTATAGATATGGTTACAGTTAGTTACTCTTTTTTGCCTTGCCGCTAGTTACTCTTCTTAATGGAGTAGTAGGCTCAGGAGCCGTTTCGTAGATAATTGATTCGTAATCACCTACTGATGGTACTTCAAAAAAGTCACTGCCATGAGATGTACTTGCGCTAAGCTTTTTAATATCGATTTCATTCTTTAACTGATCCAAGGATTTTTGTCCTTTCGAAAAGGCCTCAATCTGTTTCTTGGTCACCTGTAACCTCACTGCACGTGGGATATCGGTTTTTCTGAATGAAGAACCAAAATTGATATTCAGAATAACTACTTCATCACCTTTTACACTTCTTAAAGTTCTTCCATAGGTAATCATGCTTTCTTTAACCATATCGATGAGCCGCTTATAGTTAGCTTCTAGCTCTGCTTTTTTAGCTTCTTTGTCTTTCTCATTTTTTTCATCATTGTTTGAAATACTTACACCATCAGTTGTACCTCCATTGACCGTGTAAGCAATGATGTTGGACCTTCTGTTTCCCGTTAGGTTCAAATCATACATTAAGCCAAATCCTTCAAAGTATGTCCAGCTTGTTTTTCTACTTCTTCTAAAGTTGCCTTCAAAATTAGATTGGAAAAGATCGTCTAGAATACCAGCCATAATTTTAGCATCTTGAGCAGAGTTTCCAGACTTGTCAACAATATTCTTATCGATTTTTTGAGCCGCTTCTTTCAGAGAAGATTTTCCATTCAAATAACTATTTATGGCAGAATAGTCTATTGAACTGACCATTCGTTTTTTAATACTTCTTCCGTAGCTACTTCTATATATAACTTGAGCTTGTCCAGAAATAGTGGTGTTTTTCTTTCTATCACTCTTGTCTTCATTCAGAGTGGAATAATTCACATTTAACATCACTTTCTCTCCCGATTTCAGTTCACTTAGTATGCTCCCATAACTTACAAGAAACTCTTCTGAGAGCCTTTCTATTCGGCTTTCAGTTTCTTTATTGACTTCGCTGGCAGACTTTTCCTCTTTTGGTGTATTACTCCCAGCAGTCTGAGAGATCAGGATATCTTCTACTAAAGCGAAACTACCTGAGTGATTATTTTGCCCAACGTTAAATATTACTCCTTTACCAGGTACATATATTCCTTTAGCTCCACCTGAACTGTAAAACGACCCTCTATCTCCGTTGAATAGATCGTTCAATACATTCTGAAGAATAATGATGTCTCTATCCATTTTGGGTAACTTACTTAGGTCTTGTGAGCGGCCTGAATAAGTTGATGACACGCTTCCTGAAGGATAGTAATCTTGACCACTTAGCTCCAGATTTAATGTTAGCAGGGCTAAAAGACCTATTAACGATGCTTTTATTGTTGTTTGCTTTTTCATAATTCAGATACTTTATTATTCTTTTTCTATTGTTATTCTTTCTGTAAACTGGCTTGCATTCAGCTTGCCATCTTTCAAATCTTTCAAATCTGTCATTTTCCATCTCGCAGTTAGCTGATACTGTCGTGTGTCTGCTTTTGGAGTAGGAGGCATTACTTTACCATCTCTTTTGACTTTAGCGTCTTTTACCTCAAACACTATCTCGAAGTTTTCATCACTACTGAGTTGTGGCATATAGGTATAAAAATCACTGATGAATTTCTTTATGCATGCTACTAGCCTTTCTTGTTGTAGGGAAATAATTTCATTGGTATAGAAAGTGTCCATTATCTGCGCATCTCCATTTATGAACATTCCACCTTGAGTATTCATAAGAATATTTGCATGGGGAGCTTCAACCTTGAACTTGACCCCTGAACCTTTTTTATGCTCCACTTCTGTATTGGATATTTTATTGAGCAATGGAGCTCCGTCCCATTTTTTCAAAAAGTTTTCAAGCGTTACTCTGGTAATTTCCATGTCGCGATTGACTGCGTTGAAGGATTGACCAACTATACTATTCCAACACAGCAGGGAAATCAGAAGTAAAAGATATTTTGAGTTTTTGATCATTTTACTTGTTGTTTGAATTGTTTGCGATAACTGTATTAACTTTTTCTTCCAGGTTTGCTAATGCATTTTCTAAATCGAATTGCTTTCCAATTGTTGCATCTTCTAATTCAGTAAAGGCAGCTTGAATACCTCTTAAATCTTCGATGCGCTGCGTCTCAATATTGTTTGAAAAGTTTACAATAAGTTGTCTTAAAATTTCTCTGTAATCACCACTCAGCTTGTCATTTAACCCAGCCATTTGTGTGATAAGCGCATCTTTTTCTCTATCGAATATTTTTTTGATAGCAGCTTCATTACTGTTATTAGCCTGATAGGTCTCCATTCTTAATTGTAGACTATCCTGATTGGCCCTGAGGCTTTCCTCCATATAGTTGGAAATAGAGAGGTTGTTGTCATTAATCATATTTGCTACATCCTGCTCACTTAAGCCTTTCTGAATTTCTCCATACCCCAGATAAAGACCTTCTTCTCCATAATTGATTTTGAAACCAGAAAGCCAGCCAAAAGTCATTAGAAGTAAGAGTGTAGCAGCTACGGCAACATACTTTCTCCAGTATAACCATTCTTCGTTCTTTGCCGGATTAATAAAGGCTAATTGCTCAGGAAGTTCTTCGTCTTCCAGTTGATTGAAAATCATTCGTGTGTCGCTTAAACCTTCTAGCCTGACTTTCTCCTCGGGATTATCCTTTAAGTAGGCTTCTACCCAAACGGACTCTTCATGATCAAGCTCACCATATAAGTAAGCCATTAAGATTTCTTCGGTTGGTTTATATTTCATAATGCACCGTTTCTCTGTTGATATTCCATTGATCGAGTAGTTTTTTAAGACTACCCAATGCATAGTAAAGCCTGGACTTTACTGTATTTTCTGAGATATCAATGATCTCAGCGATTTCTCTGATTTTCAGCCCCTCATATTCTTTCATAATCACTACTATCCTTTGTTCTTCCGGTAAACTGGCTAGTGCCTTTTTTAGCAATGATTTCAACTCTTCGTTGCCATATACCTTTTCAGGATTTTCATGTCTTGTGGCACTTACAGAGTTTTCAATACTTGCAGCTTCATCTTTGGCCTGAATTTTCATGAAAGGAAAGACCCATCTTTTTTGTTGCTTCCTGATTTCTTCATGACAGTAATTGGCGGCAATTCTATAAATCCAGGATTTAAAGCTACTTTCCTCTTTCAGACTCTTCAGGTTCTTATTCATCGAAATGAAAGTCTTCTGAGTTACCTCCATTGCCAGGTCGTAATCATTGAAGTACTTATAAGCAAAGTTGTAGATCCGTTTTTGCCATAGTTTAACCAATTGGTTGATAGCAATAACATCACCTGACTTAGCAGCACTGACTAAAAAACTGGTTTGTGGCATCAGGTTGATTTCCTTCATTGGTTTTTTGTTCCGACTTTATGATGTAGGCGGAGATAAAAAAGTTTGAAGGAAGTTAAGAAAAACTAAAGTGATGTATTCAAGATTGCGATTGGAGCCTGTTTACCATGTTTCTGGCTTCTTTTATTACTTGAGAGGGATAGCCATTAACTTCCAATATCCTGATTGCATTGGTTTTGTTAAGATTCCCTTGTTTTAGTTTATAGTCGAACTGTATAGATTCACCTTCTACATCTTCCGAGAAATGGTAGAGTTTATATTCCTGACTCAGGTAAGTCGTGAGTTCTAAGTCGTGAGTAGCTATAAATACTATATTCCGTTTTTGTGTTAAATGACTTAAGACAGCTTTCCCCGATGCAATTCTTTCTAATGTGTTTGTGCCTTTAAAAAGCTCATCTAACAGAAAAAGATTAGGTTTGGTGCTTTCACTTGCTTCTAAGAGTGTTTTAATCTCCAGGACCTCCTGAAAGTAATAACTCTTGTCATCCATGAGGTCGTCAGTGATTCTTATGGTTGAATGGACATTTATTCTTGGCATTTGGAAGCTTTTGGCAAAACATATATTCATACTTTGTCCAAGAATAGCATTGATGCCCACAGTTCGGATGAATGTAGTTTTCCCAGACATATTTGATCCTGTAAGTAAAACAGATTTGTTTTTTAGATCGACAGAGTTATTAACTGGGTTGGATAGAAGTGGATGATAGACTTCTTCAATCACCATTGTTTCTCTTTCACTGAGAATGATTGGGCGGCAATTTAAATTTGAAGTCTTCCTGAGTGCATCTATGGATAGACACATGTCTATTTTGCCAATGTATTCAAAGAGTGTACGAATGTGCTCTTTGCTATCTTCTAATTTACGAAGCGCATAGAAAAGCAATATTGGTTCGATTAAAAACAGTGCTTTGAGCATTTCCAATATGTATTCTGCTATTTCACTAGCGTCAGATTTAATACTTGCTTCGAGTTTGAAAACGGAGAGAACCCGGTTCAGCTTGGTAAGTCGTAATATGGACTTGTGCAGACCAGCATTCCCGTCTTTTAATAAACTGGAAATTTTTTTACAGCTCTGAACAAGTATGGATAATTGTGGCAGTGATGCTCCATATTCATAGAGGTTTCTTTTGTTCCAATAATGTATTATGAAATTGATGATTAATATGAACACCATGGCGATCCATAGTGCGGGAACAAAGAACGCTGCTATGAAGGTAACAATGCTCAAAACTGCAGAGAGCTGTATGGCTAAAAACCATTTTGGCTTTGTCAGGTATTTTTCCTGAAAGAGTGAAGTTAAATAGAGTGCTTCGCGTTGGCTAAGGTTAGAGAGTGCCAGGATACATTCTTCTTTAACCTTGGAGTTTTCATTTAGGTTTTCTATTCTTTTCTCACGTTCTACAGTGCACTTCTCATTATTGGGTATGATTTGAAAGTGCTCATATAAATACTGTTGACCAACTTTGGATGAAGTTCTGTCCAGAAACATGAAAAACTCATTGAAGTCGAGGTCCTGGAATGTTCTTGATGATATTTTAAAAGGTTCTTTGCTTGGAGGAGATTTGTACTTGGCTATTTGATCAAAATCAAAAGTGTCTTCTTTGATTTTAGAATATGCTTCCAGAGTTGCCTTTCTTTTCTTGTTATTCATAAGATGCTGAACAAATACACTGGCTATAATACTGAATTTGAAATGTACTATAATCAACGAGGTACTAAGCGGTTACTTTTAATGATGAGCGTAACTATTGAAAGCACCTTGATCCAATTGAGTTTACGCTTGTATTTCTATTGAAATTCACCCTTTTATGTGATGTTTTATTGGGTTGATAGCCAGTTATATATGTGAATGATCAAACTCAAATAACATATGATAAGGGTATCGATAAGAAATCTAATTGCCTTAATGGTTTTGGTAGTGGCTGGAGTAGCCTGTTCAGAAGAAGCAGAGATTGTTTACCAGTTGAATGTGGTTTCAGGAAACAATCAAAGTGGGATTCAGAGCAGTGTTTTAAATGAACCAATAATTATTCGTGTTACTGATGAGCATGGTGATATTCAGAAAGGTGTTGAATTGAACGCAATTGTCTATGAAGGCGATGGAAGTATTGAGAGTCTGGAACGTGTTACTAATGATAATGGACTTGTACATATTACATGGAGGTTAGGGGAGGATTTTACTCACAGGATGAGGGTGAGTGTAAAAGAATCTTCTCTAGTAAACCTCGAAATTAACGCGAGTACAAACTACAGGTATAATACACCGCCAGAAGATCAGGATGGCTGGGAGGTGGGTAATCTCGATTTCCTAAGAAAACCTTCACAAGAATTGATATTTAATGGAATTGATAGGCTAAGAGCCGGGCTCTATCCAGAAGTACATAGCGTTGTGGTAATGCACAATAAAAAACTTGTTTTGGAGGAGTACTATTCTGGCAGCAATTCTAGTGGTGTCTTGATAGACTGGAACAGGTTTTCATTGCATGAGATTCAATCTGCCAGTAAGTCTTTCAGGTCTATGTTAGTTGGTATTGCCATTGAAAAAGGTGTGATTGATGGGGTTGATGTACCTTTCTTTTCATTCTTTCCTAATGATAGTGATTTGAATAATGAAGATATGAAAGGGGATATTACACTGGATCATGTATTGACTATGTCGGCTGGGTTTGATTGGGAAGAGTGGGCATTTCCCTTCGGTCATACTAAAAACAATCTCAGTACTATGTATGCAAAGCCTGCCAATCAATGGGTACGTTATGTACTTGGGCTTCCCATGAGGGATGTACCAGGGAGTAGGTTTGCCTATAGTACCGGAACCTCATTAATGCTTGCTAATGTAATTTCAAACTCTTTGAATACCAGCTTGAGGAATTTCACCAAACAGTATTATAGTGACTTGGTAGAAGGTACTTCAACCAATAATCCTAATGGAGTCACTATGACTTCCAGACAAATGGCAAAGCTTGGGTATATCTATCTTTATGATGGTAAATGGAAAGAAAACCAGATTGTTTCTCCAGAATGGATAGCTAAGAGCATTGAACCTGGATTTCAAAATATTAACTCTTCAGGTAGCTATGGGTATCAGTGGTGGTTGAAGAGCTTTAGTACTTCGACTAAGTCTTATGATTGCTATTACGCCAGTGGAAATGGAGGGCAATTTATAGTTGTTAATAAAGAACTGGATTTAGTGGTAGTATTCACTGGTGGAAATTTTGGGTCCAGTAAAATGTTTGATATTCTTAGTTGGATGGAGGATCATGTGTTTGAAGCGTTTGAATAACCTTTTACAAAGGAGCGAGAAGAGACCATAAGACCATTTAGAAATGTGTCACAAATTATAGTTCTTAATTAAGGTAGGTTTTATTGAACAAAACCCAAAGACAGAATGGGCATAGCTTATCGAATTGACTTGTTAAAGCCTATAAGCTTTTCAAACAAGGTTGATTCAGAAATTATGACCTCAGCCTTTCCTGTCAATTCGTGTATCATTGGAATTTGCTTATTATCCATTGTTATCATTTGGTTCGGTAGACCTATACTCACTATATACTCATTATTAAATGGAATGGTAGAAATATCAATAACATGCCCTTCTATTATTCCGAATTGTTGCTGATTGAACCCATCTAATTCTATAAGTGCCTTTTGGCCCTTGTTTATTAAGCCAACATTCTCAACACTCGCAAAAGCTCTGCAAATGATACTTTTAGGATTTCTTGGAAGTATAGTTGCCACAGCTTGACCTTTCTGAACCAATTGATTTTTACTCCAGAATGACGCCCTGTCAATTTCTCCTTCAATTGGTGCAATCAGGAGGTTTTTGAGCTTCCATTCTCTAATCATTTTATTCAGAGAAAATAAGGACTCCTCCAATTTTTCTTTTGCCAATTCCAAATCAGACTTTCTTTGTTGTCTAACTTCCAAAATGTTGTTTTTCATGGTAATCAACGATCGATCTAAAAGTTGAAGAGATGCCTTGTATTGTATGAACGATGATTTTTTTTGCAGAAACTGTAATAACTCACGATTAAAGTCTTGTTGAAGTATACCGTAGTCTCCAGCATAGAAAAAGGTAGAATCTTGCTTGAATTTTTTTTCTAGCAATTCAAACTCTCTTTCCCTTACCAACTCTTGCTTTTTTAATAATTCTAAATAGCCGATCTCCTGATTGATGCTAACCTCTAGAATTCTTATATCCTGAAGATGTTTTTTTGAATTTCTAACTGACGTCAACCCTGTAATGGACCTATTCAAATTACGTATTGCTGAGAGAAATGAAGGCAAAGTTAAAGTATCGCTTAATGGTTCTAAGTTTGCTCTCTTTAGTAACTCTTGAAGTTTAAGAACGTGGCCATATTTATCTTCAGATTCCCAAAAAGCAAGTACATCTCCTTTCTTAACCAACTGCCCATCTTGAACTAGCCATTTTGAGATACGCGTACTTGTTCCTTGAGAAACCAAAGGAGCTGGAGCATTCTGCGTTGTTATTTTGATAGGAAGCGTAATTTTCACAGGGTACGGGATGAAATTACTCCCTATAAAAATCATTGCAATAATCAAGAATAAAACAGTTATTCCCCAGCGAATAATCCATTTAGGAATTTGTCCCAAAATCTGTTGTACTTCTTCACTATGGTCTTCAAAATCTAATTCAGGCATCTCATAGACAATTAATTACCCAATTCAAGTTGATTCCTTACTAGATCAAAATATGCTCCTTTTGTACTCACTAGTTCTTCATGAGTTCCAACTTCTACCACTGTACCTTTGTCTAGCACGACTATTTGATCCGCATTTTTTACCGTACTTAGACGGTGTGCAACCACAATAACTGTTTTCCCCTCAAAAAACCGATTTAAATTCTCCATGATTACCCGCTCATTCTTGGCATCCAATGAATTAGTAGCCTCATCCAAGAAAAGATATTTAGGGTCTTTATAAATAGCCCTGGCAATTAATAAGCGCTGCTTTTGGCCAGAACTAACACCTTTTCCGTCATTACCTATTTTAGTATTGTAACCCAGAGGAAGAGAATCAATGAATTCTTTGATATTGGCTGCCTCCACGGCCTTGTCAACCATTTCAATATTGGGTACGTCATCTATGATACTGACATTGTTGATGATATTGTCGGAAAAGATAAACCCATCTTGCATAACAACACCGCAGTTTTTCCTCCATTTCGATGGGCTAAACCTTTGAAGCGGGGATTTTCCCAACTGTATACTTCCATTAACAGGTTGATAGAAACCTAGTAGCAATTTAATGAGGGTTGTTTTACCGCTGCCACTAGCACCAACTATTGCCGTTATTTTATTGGCAGGAATATCTATGGACACATCGTTCAATACCTTTTCGGAAGCTGGACCTTCATACTGATAAGTAAGATTCTTGATATGAATGGGAGCTTCTGAAGGGATGGTGTTTATTTTTTGTTCTTCGGGTTTTTCCTCATCAGATTTTTCATGTATTTCACTTAGCCTCTCAAGGCTTATTTTGGCATCTTGGGTTACTTGCGTGAAGCCGATAAATTGTTGAATAGGCGCATTGAGCTGACCAATAATGTATTGGACAGCAACCAACATACCTAGCGTCATTTCTCCATTGATAACGGCCTGTACGGTGAGAAATGAAATAAAGATGTTTTTGGTTTGATCAATAAAAGTAGATCCTAATTGTTGATTCTGATTAAGGATTAGGCCTCCTACGCTAACCTTAAAAAGTTTAGCCTGTATGCGCTCCCATTCCCACCTTTTTCTCTTTTCTGCGTTGTTGAGTTTTATCTCTTGCATTCCAGTCACTAATTGGACAATGTTATTTTGATTTTCTGAGGATTGAGTAAACCGTTTGTAATCTAGGTCCCTTCTGCGCTTGAGAAAAACCAATATCCAACCAATGTAGAGTAGGCTGCCTAAGTAGAAGACTCCCAGTATGCTGTAGCTATAGGAGGCCATTACAAAACTGTAGAGTACTAAGGTAATAACCGCAAAAATGATATCTATCAATGACTTAGTCAGAAACGATTGTATCCTGTTATGGTCACTGATTCGCTGCATGATGTCACCTATCATTTTGGCATCAAAAAAGGCGATGGGTAGTCTCATGAGTTTAGCTAAAAAATTTGCAATAAGCGAAATGCTTACCCTGGTGGTTACATGAAGAGATATCCAGTTTCTTATTAGGCCATTAGCCGTTTGACCAAAGGTAAGCACCAATTGGGCAATGAGGATCAATACCACAAAGCCCATGTCTTTGTTATTGATTCCTACATCTACAAGAGATTGGGTCAGGTAAGGAAATATAAGACTGATCAAACTACCCGTCAGCAAACCCAACATCAATTGTATAATGTATTTTCTGTGAGGACGTAGATAACCTAGCAAGTAACCTGCCTTAAGCTTTCTTTCTTCGTTTGGATTTTCCTGGTAAAACTCTGGAGTAGGCTCAATAAGTAATGTAATACCTCTTTTTGAATTTTTAGTATTGTCTTGCCGCCACTTATTCAGGAATTGCTCTTTGTTATATTTGAGCAAGCCATGAGCAGGGTCTGCCACATAAATTTTGTCTTTACCATTGTGCCCTTTTTTTACTTTATAAACTACAACAAAATGGCTTTGCCCCCAATGAACAATGACGGGCAATGTGGCTTCATTTCTTAATTGCTCATAAGTGAGTTTTACCCCCTGTGTATGCATGCCTATGGCTTCGGCAGCATAGCTGATACCCATCATGGATACACCTTCACGGGTAATATGACTTAGCTCTCTTAGCTTGGGTATGCTATAAGTCTTTCCGTAATATCTGGCAACCATTTTAAGGCATGTAGGGCCGCAGTCCATCGCATCTAGTTGCCTACTAAAATTAAACTTACCCAAGCCTTAGTGATTTTTTAATTTACCAATCATTACAATAGGATTGTCTTCCGGTTGAATTCGGGATAAGGCTGATAATTCTTTAGGAAGTTTATTTGCCAATTCTGGATTTTCATCGAACCAAGTAAGCACATCTTCAGCCGTAACAAAACCAACAATTTTATTGTTTTTCCTGTCGATGTAAGTAGGACGAAAAGGAATAAAATTATCAATGTCATTGTAAAACCCATTGATAGGATCATTAGGCAGTTTTGAGACGTATGTGCCCCCTTTAGTTTTATCGAAAAAACCATATGATAATTCTTCCATGTGCATAATGGAAAAAATCAAAAAGTCATCATTTTCTATTAGAGATTCAATAAAGAGATACCTCGTTCTATCTACGTATGGATATGGTATGCCAGATCTTAGGTAAGATGCTTTATTTGGAAAGAGGTGCTCATTTTTATCCTGATAGGGTGGTGATTTGTCTTCCAGATTAAATACATAACGTGGGCTTAAACTTTCATCGTTTACCACAAACAAAGTGTCAGAATATCGCTCTTTAAACATTACGGTTTCACCGTATTTATAAAAAATTGCTTCTCCAAAGAAGAGATTTTCTCGCCTTGGTCGTTCTTTTATAGATTGTCCTTGAGGGTAAGCTTTTTTAATGACTCCTTTTTCGTTAAACCGTATTAATCTAAAAGGAGAGTCACCATAGAGATTAGGTAAAAATGCCAATATGTTCTCTTTATCTTCAAAGAACACATCAAATAAGCGAGAGGTAGTAGGAGAAAGTAGGGTGTCGTTGTTCAAAGTGACATTCTGAATATTAATTCTATTCACTATTTGTCTGGTATCTATACTGTATTCAATTATCTCTTTTGAACCTTTTGCCCAGGCAGATACTAGGCCCTGATCAAATCTATCATTAATAGTTGAAGTAATTATTCCATAGGAGTAAGGGTCATCTCCATATTTGCCGATATTTGAAATATACTTCCCTGTTTTTTGATTGAACAAGGCCATTTGCCTATGCTTTTTGACAATTAATTTATCATCACCGATAGTTGAAATCACATAGGGGTTAGCAAGCTTAAATGTATTTTCATTCGTTTCTAAAGAAACATATTCAAATGATTCAACACCTAAAGCAGAGACGTTCAAAGTCTTACTCGATTCTAGTGCATTGGTAACTTCAATCAGTTCTATACCAAACGTTTCGCTTTCACTCTTTGTACTGCATGAAATAATGCCGAGTATAGTACAACAAAAAATGACTAGGTAGATAATATTTGAGTTTTGCATTTTTTTGAATATAGTCGAACTAAAGCTACTTAAAGTAACTTTAGTTCATAAAAGATTTAAAATTCAACCTGATTTTTATTACATAACACCTGGGCAATTATCATCAGGCTTCCAAATGCAACTAACCGTTGAGTTCTGACCACAATCGTCTGCGAACTCCGCTCTTGCCTCTGCTTGACTTTCTGTCAGAGTATAAAAGGGGCCTGCATCCCCAGATGAACAAGTGCATACGTTGCAACTACTTCCACCTTTAATGGAAAGCATCTCTGATTCATTTAATTTTTCTCCAATAATTTTCATAATTATTAAATTTTTAAGTTAAAAATAATTTAAGTAATGTGTGTTAACACTATTTAGTAATGATCATTTCTCTTTGGTCTTTTGATACTTGCATTTTCAACATATCTGAATGCTCAACGTATTCTAATAATTCATAATGGGGAGATTTCTCATACCTTTCAACAAACAACTTTGGAAGAGCAGAAATCTCATTGGCCATCATCAAGTAGTTCGTAGTAAAGGATAGTTTTTTCAATGCTTCTGTTGGCTCAGCAACTACTTGGGTGTTTACAAAACCTTCAGGTCTCGCATACCATTCTCCAATCATACTCCAAGCTTTGCTAACTTCTCCTGAATGATATTTTCTCAGGACCTCTTCCATGATTGCTCTATCTCCTTCGTCTTTTGGATTGAAACCCAGGAAGAGTTCTATATTTAAGTCTGAGGAATTATTTAATATCTCATCCAGTTTATGGAAAAGTCTTCCACAATGACTGCAATGAAGACTTAGAAAAGCTTGAACTTTTAGAGATGTTTGTTCTTGTGTGCCAAAAGTCAAATAATTCATGGGAATTCCTTCCGGGAGTATTAATGGCCTCTCTTTTTTCACAACGGTAGTGACAACTTCAGGAACTCTCTTCAAACGATTGTATTGGTACTCTATGCTCGCTTTGGTTCTCTTACTGAGCATTAAAGATTTTAGCAATAGATGAACTACTCCTGTAATTATTATGAGGAGTGTTGCATTGAATAATTGAGTAGATAGGGTGTTTAGGTTGGGAACCATGTTCAACCCTAAAACAAACTCAATACTCAACATAGTAATTACACCAAGACATAGAGGGCATAGTTTTTTGATCAGGAAGATTTGTTGGTACAATGAAATGAAGGTATATGGAAAAGCTACTAAAGCAAGTAAATTAACGGTTCCAAAACTGCCCATACTAACTAATAAAAGGCTTGAAAGGAAATAAATTAATCCTAAGTCACTCCATTTTATCCAAGCATAAACAGTGGCATACTTGCTTTCCAATACCGAATTGCAATCTGATTGCTTTCCGACTTTACAAACCTTATCCACAAAGCTTCCTGAATGTCCAAATTCTTTTAATACAAGAACTGAGGTAAATATCAAACCTATTGATTTTGTAATGGGAAGAAGAGTGGAATACCATTGAGTAAATAGGACACTCGACAATCTTGATTGGTTTCCAGAAACAAAAGCTACCAATAGGATAAGTATTGTTGCTAGTAGAAATTTGTTTATTTGATTCTCTTTAAAACGATCGACTTTTCTATTTGGAGTTTGAGAGGAATCGAACTCTAGCAATACTGCTATTCCACTAAACTCCCTAATAAAGTCTGATAGGGTTATAGTATTGGACTTTTGAAGCTCACTTGTATAATGAATTAACTCATTTTCTAGGGGGGTGACATACGCTAATTCATTCTCTTTAATGTAGCATAGAAATGGTTCTTCAAGCTTTTCAAGGTCATCTGGCTTTAACTTCACAGGTACATTTTCGAAACCGAAAAGCTCTAAAGTATCTGAGATTGATTTAAGACTAGGAAAGTTTGGATGGGAGTTCAATTCATATTTAAAATCTCGAAAAAGGTGTTGAACTGAGTAAACATTAAATAAGCGCTCTAGAACTACGAATGTTTTTTTCATTTAAATATAAATGTATAGTGAATTACTTAAATAAAATAACGAAGTAATGGTGTGAATTGTATGAATGGTTTCTTTTTTCTTTAAACAAGAATAATATTTACTCTAAATAGCTTTTTATTGTATTTATGTTTAGGCAAAAAAGAGAGGATGTCAATTTTTTTTATGCTATTCTTTAAAAGAAATATTCATATCATATCCAAATTTCTACTCTTGATAATCGTCTCCTGTTTTGGTAAGTCTACTTAAAGTGGATACTAAATGGGTGCGTCTAACAAGAGCTATTGTAGGAAAAATGATTTCTATACTCTTTGCAGATATTATGCTTTCAATTTTCACCTGAATTAGAAGGTCGATTAACTAGATGAGATATGATTGTATCTAGCAATTTTTGTATTTATAAAAACCACATAGAAAAAGCTTTGAACTGAGGGAAATGTTCCTTTCACCGGTGATTTCGTTGGTTAATTGAGTCAATACTTAACCAACCTCAAACGTGAAACGACTACCAGTATTTTTTGGACTAATCTTGCTGATAGTAGCGAGTTGTTCCGATAGTCCATCTGTTGAATACCAATTGAGCATAATATCCGGGAACAGCCAAAGTACCATTCAGGGGCATTCACTTCCAAAGCCAATTGTGATTAAGATAACTGATGCTAATCAAAATCCTCAAAAAGGTGTTGAAGTAGCGGTTGCTGTTTTTGAAGGTGGAGGGGTTATTGAAGGTTTCAATGGTTTGTCAGAT
Organism: uncultured Roseivirga sp.; assembly: GCA_947493005.1. Classification (GTDB taxonomy): domain Bacteria; phylum Bacteroidota; class Bacteroidia; order Cytophagales; family Cyclobacteriaceae; genus Roseivirga. The sequence continues at coordinate 207,139 of CANLOY010000002.1, read as the reverse complement.
GATCAGGGGCTTATCAGAATTCAATGGAAGTTAGGGGAAGAGGTTATTCAAAAGTCACGACTTAGTATTGTTTCGGTTCCTTCCGTAAATACTGAATTGCAAGCTTTTACCAATTATCGCTACAGTATTCCTCCAAGAGATCAGGATGGTTGGGAGGTTGGTCCATTGGATTTTCTCAATTCAGATACTAAGGATTTGTTGTTTAAAGGAATTGATAGACTAAGGGCAGGTGATTATCCCGAGGTGCATAGCGTTTTGCTCATGCACAATCGGAAACTCGTGTTAGAAGAGTATTATTCAGGAAGAAACCTTGATGGTGAATTAGTCGACTGGGATAGATTTACTCCCCATACACTTCAATCAGCTAGTAAATCCTTTAGGTCTATGTTGGTTGGAATTGCTATTGATAAAGGAATAATTGAAAACGTTGACGTACCCTTTTATTCATTTTTTCCCGAGCATAGCGACCTGAATGATGATGACTTGAAAGATGATATTACTTTAGAACATGTTTTGACTATGTCATCCGGTCTTGATTGGGAAGAGTGGGCCTACCCCAAAGGTCATCCAAAGCACAATCTGAGTGCTATGTATGCTAAACCAAGATCTCAATGGATTCCTTATGTTTTGGGCTTACCTATGAGAGATGTTCCGGGGAGTAGGTTTACCTATAATACAGGAGCTTCACTTATGTTGGATGATGTAGTATCAAATTCGCTTGATGAAGGTACAGACTTAACCAAATTTGCTGAGGATAACTTTTTCTCAATGGTTGAGGAAGAAGGTGACTATCCATACATTACTACAATGACATCCAGACGAATGATGAAACTAGGTTACGTCTATCATTATGATGGTAAGTGGAAGGATAACCAGATTATTTCTACCGAGTGGATTGAGAAGAGTACGCGAGCCAGATTCCCATTAATCAATTCACAAGATGGTGGTTATGGGTATCAATGGTGGATAAGGGACTTTGTAACCCCTGAAAAAACATACAGATGTTTTTATGCCAGTGGCAATGGGGGCCAATTTATTGTTGTGAATAAGGAATTAGATTTAGTGGTGGTTTTTACCGGAGGAAACCATGGGTTAGACAGGATGTATAATATCCTGAATTGGATGGAAGACTATGTGTTTACAGCATTTGAAAATTAACGACCTCTGGGAATAACCTGTCTTGTGGACATGTTGTATTTCCCACCATTACCTAAAAAGTGAAAACGCTCTTGTCCATCTTTAACTTTAACATATTGACCCTTAGTTTGATCCCAGTAGGTACCATCATAAATGAGTACATAGTGCTGACCAATAACTTCAAATTCATCTCCACTCACGAGCACAGCAGTGTTTTCATCAATAGATAAGCCAAGAAGGTCTGGATAGACTTTTAGAATTTCAAACATATCAAATTGCCTGTTTCTGGCTATAGTATGCTGATCGATGGCAATGTTTTGAACAAAGCCGAAACCCTCTTCATGGTCTCCTACCATTGTAGTATTTGTTTTACTATCACCACGAGCCAGATAGGAACCTTGAATGGTAGCGCCAGCAGAGCTTCCTCCAATGACACCATTTCTTTCCAGTAGCTTAAAGAGGTTCCTTTGGACTCTTGTATTCAGGTATGCATCGGTAAACCTCCATTGCCTGCCTCCTGGGAGCCAAACGCCAGTAGCTTCGTTGATTACATCTGCAAATGCCTTTGTATTGGCCTCTTTGGGATCTGTAGTATGTAAAACCGTGACTTTGCCAGCTCCATGGTTTTTCCAATAGCTGATTGTTCTGGCATTTCTTTGCTCAGTCACTTCATATCCACCAGCTGTAGGAATCACAATAATGTGAGAGTTTTCTCCTCCCGCCAATTCAATAAATTTGTCGAATACCGCTTGGTCTCTAAGTGCACCTCCCGCAATAATAAGATGTCCGTTTTTAGGTCCTTTAGTAGTTTTTTGTGCGAAGGTGCTAAAACTCAGGAGAAGGAGTGCTGCTATTAATACTCTCATTTTCTTATAAGTTTAGCTACATCATCAATCATTAGGTCTACCCATGCACTGTACATCTTTCCTGACGGGTGAAGTTCATCGCTTGCAATCAATTCAGGTTGGCTTTTTGCCTTTCTGGAAATTGGAGTGATGTTAAAATATTTAATCTTGTATCTCTTACAGATTTTTCTGGCGATACGATTATAAAGGTCAATTTCTTTGCGAATCTGCTCTTCTTTGGCGGCTCCAAAAGGAGTTTTACCATAGTCAGGTATTGATACTACAAATACATGTTCCGGATTGTTGTCGGCAAGTTGAATGGCGGTTTTGAGCAATTTTTCAAAATCACTTTCATACTTCTCAATAGGTCGCGACTGATATTGATTGTTAACTCCAATCAGTAGTGATACCATATCGTAAGAGTAGCTCAGGTTGAAATCATCTACAATGGCTTTTTTAAGCTCATCGGTTCTCCAGCCTGTTTTGGCAATGATTTTTGGTGTTTCTACAGATATACCTCTTTCTGTCAGTTGTGCCGCAAGCTGAACAGGCCACCTTTCATTCTCAGCTACTTTTTCACCGATAGTATATGAATCACCTAATGCAAGGTAGGTTTTAGCTTTATTACTTTGTGCCATACATGAAATGGAAGTTATCAATACAATAAGAACCAGTGTTAATTTCGATCTGTGCAACATCTTAGTTGTAAGGTTAGTCATTTATTCTGCCAACTCCCTCAAGTCAACAGGTACTACTCTGGATACGCCTTGTTCAATCATTGTGATACCATAAATGATATCAGTGGCAGCCATAGTACGTTTATTGTGTGTAACGATGATAAACTGCGATTCATTTGAAAATTTCTTAATGATGTTGTTGAATTTGTCAATGTTTGCATCATCAAGAGGGGCGTCTACCTCATCGAATATACAGAATGGGGCAGGTTTTAACAGGTAGATTGCAAAGAGGAGGGAAGTTGCTGTTAGCGTTTTCTCTCCACCAGAAAGCTGGTTGATGGTCAAAGGTCTTTTTCCTTTAGGTTTGGCCATGATTTCGATGGCAGATTCCAAAGGATTATCAGGCTCAGCCAATCTTAGGTCACAATCATCCTCATCTGTGAACAAAGACCGGAATACCTTGATAAAGTTCTCTTTGATTTTAGCAAAGGCTTCCTGAAAAGTTTCTTTGGCTACAGTGTCTATTTCGCTGATAGTTTCCAATAATGAGCCTTTAGCTTCCTGTAGGTCATTTCTTTGCTCAGTGATGAAAGTATGCCTTTCCTTGATTTCATCATAAGCTTCCATAGCCATAGGATTGACAGGTCCCATTTTCTCCAGTCGGTCTCTCAACTTTAACACGGCTGCTTCTAATTCATCTGCAGACCTTTCATCTGTCACTTCTTCTTCGGAACTGAGTAATTCGTCAAGGTCTACATTAAACTCTACTGAAAGCCTTTCTTTTACTGAACTAAGCTCAAGTTTAGTCTCATTCAGCTTGTTTTGAAGCTCCATCATTAACGTATCTGAATACTCACGCTTTCGCTGTAACTCGCGAAGTGTTTTGTCAAATACATCAATATCTCCTCGCTGAGCGTAATAATCTTTTTCAGCTTCGTTTACACCTTTTTCAATGGACTCTTTTTCATCGTACATGCCAATGAGTTCATCCTCATTAGATTCGGTATTAGTGATCAGGCGTTTTATTTCAGCTTCGTTGTTGGCAAGTTCCTGATGGTTCTTTTCAATCCTCTGTTTACTTCCTTCAAAAGCTGTTTGTTTATACTCTATTTCCTGAGCAACTGAATTTACCCTATTTTGCTTTTGATGGAATTGAATGTTTTTCTCATTGAAGGCCTGAGATTTTTCTGATAGCTTGGTGTTTTCTGTTTTGGCTTTGACTTCCAGTTCACTAATAATACCTTCTACTTTGGAAAATGCTGAAGATTCTTCTTCGACTTCAGGCCTCAGTTGTTCTAGCGATGCTTCAATTTTTTCTATGTTGGCAACAATGTCCTCTTTTCTGTTAGCCCTACTAGAAAGCATTTGACCTAGCTGTTCTTTCTTGGTCTTTAAAGAGATGTATTCCTCATTTGTCCTACTGAAATCAGTTTGAAGCTGTTCTATTTCGGATTTAAATGTATCTGATTTAAGTCTGGCAAGCTCTTGTTGTCTTTGCTCGAGCCTTTCTTTGATGTCAACCGACTTAGTCTCCAGTTCCTTGATTTCCTTTTCTAGTTTTTCAAGGTTTTTTGCTCTACCGATTCTCTTGCCCTCAAATAAACCAACAGACCCTCCTGATATGCTGAATTTCTTTTTGGTGTACTTACCTGTTTCAGTAATAAAAACGGCTTTATCATCCATTGGAATATCACCAGGGCCACCGTTGATGATAAATACATTCTCCAGAATATGAGCGATCAACTTCTTGTACTTGGGCTCATATTCCACGATTTCAGTAGCAGGAATGGCATTCTCAAAGAGCATAGGCTCTTTAGCTTCATAATGATCCAGCGCATCCAGAATAAAGAAATTGGCTTTACCCTTTGAAGCATCGCTAAGTATATTGACCGCCTCGAAAGCCTGGCGTTCTGTATCTACAATGTAGTAGTTCATGTAGGCTTCGAGATAATTCTCGATTGTTACACGATACTTCTGGTCACAAGTGATGATATCGGAGAGGAGGGGAGCATTTTTATTCCAGTTCGCTTTCTTTTTCAAAAACTTAATCGCTTCTGGAAAACCTTCTAGGTTTTCGACCAGAGATTTGGTCAAATTGTACTCGTTTTTTCTTGAGTCGAGCTTTCTGCTGGTAGCAGTTAATTCCTCACGGATAATATCAATTGTTTCCGTGGTTTGTTGAATGGCTTTGGCATGCTTTTCCTCATCGGCTTTACGCTTGTCAAGTACTCCCCGTTTAGCATTCAGATCTTTCTCAACAGTAGCTAACTTTTTATCGAACTCCGCTAGTGTTTCGGACTGTTCTGAAGTGTCTGACTCGGTCTTCGCAAATTCAGTTTTCAAGGTGTCTAACTGAATTTCTTTGATTTCTATTTCTTTCTTTAAGGTGTAAAGCTTTTCTCTCTTCTCATTAAAACTCTTCCTGTTATCTTCAAATTCTTGTTGAGCATCTTGAGCAACTGCTTTTTGCTCATCGTACATTTTTTGAAGTGAACCTACCTCAGCAGTAATGTTGGTAAGTCCTTTCTCAGCTTCATCAAGTTCTTTTCTAAGGCTTTCCAGACTAAAGGCTGCTCTTTCATTACTCTTCTTGTCTGACTCTAACTGATCCCTCAGGTTGTCGCTTTTATCTTCAAGAAAGGTGAGCCGTTCATTTTTAATCTTTCGATCACTTTCAAACTGTCGTATTTTGTTTACATGCTCATTAAGCGTCTTTTGTCTTGATGCAAGTAGCTTTTCCTTTGAAATCAGGTCGGTCTTTCCCTTTTCTATTCCAGCTTCTTGTTTAGCTACCAACTGACCAATCTCTACTTTTCTATCGGTCTCTTGCTTGATTTCCGATTCGAGTTTTTTGAAATTCTCAGTTTTTTCTGAGACCGCTTTTCGGGCAAGTAGTACGCTATCTACTTTGTATTCCTCTTTGAGTTTATAGTATCTCTCTGCTTGTCTGGCTTGTTTCTCCAACGATTTCAGGTTCTTCTCAATTTCGAAAAGAAGATCTTCGACTCGATCAAGGTCATCATCGGTATCTTTAAGTTTCCTGAGCGTTTCTTTTTTGCGAGTTTTAAACTTTGAAATGCCTGCAGCCTCTTCAAATAGTGATCGCCTTGAATTGTCTTTGTCATTTAAAAGATCATCGACCATTTTCAGCTCAATAATGGCATAGCTATTAGAAGCAATACCGGTATCCATGAAAAGGTTATTGATGTCTTTCAATCGGCAGCTCACACCATTGAGTAGGTATTCACTTTCCCCAGACCTGTAGTACCTTCTTGTAATGGTTACTTCAGTATATTCGGTGGGTAAGAGGTTTTTTGTGTTTTTAAAAGAGAGGGAAACTTCTGCGAGTTGTGTAGGCTTTCTTTTCTTGGTTCCGTTGAAGATTATATTCTCCATTTTCTCGGAACGAAGCATTCTGGTTTTTTGCTCACCGAGCACCCAACGTATAGAATCTACTACGTTTGACTTTCCGCAACCATTAGGCCCAACAATACCCGTTATACCTTCATCAAAATTGATAACTACCTTGTCTCCGAAGCTTTTGAATCCTTTTATCTCGAGTTTGGTAAGTTGCATTAATCAGATATCCGTAAATCAAGGTATAGCTAACAAAATTAGAATTAATTCTTAGATTTGCTAACGACATGGACTTCGACTTCGGAACCTTGGTTTACATTGCAATGGGAATATTATATTTCATATTCACCGGTGTGATGAAGAATAAGAAAAAGGCACAAAAACGCCTTGGTCCGGAAGACCCAGAAACAGTTGGTCCACCACCTTCAGACAGGTCTCCAACCTTTGAAGAACTTTTAGAGGAATTTACTGGAAAAAGAATTGCGGAACCTGAACCAGAGCCAATTGTGGAGGAGCCTGTTAAACCAGTTGAAGTGTTTTTAGCTCCCAAGCCTAGGCCTGTTAAAGAAAAGTCAAAGCCTGTTGCTGAGCCTTTAGTGACACTTGAAGAGTATGAAGAGGAAGAACTTGAAGAAGATTACTCAGGTATATTTTCTGACTTGGATGCTACAAAACGAGCATTTATAGCATCTGAAGTGTTTAATAGGAGATTTTAAGATTTTTTGAACTGAATAGGGATTTTGATTCGCATATCTGCAGGCTTCCCATCTTTAATCGCTGGATTCCATTTTCCAGACTTTGCAAGCGCATTAAACACTTCTCTTTCACAATCATAACCGAGTTTTTGATCGAAGCTTAGACTTTCCAGATTTCCATTCTTATTGACTGTGAATGAGACCATCACTTCTCCTTCAATATTGTTTGAAATTGCTTTTGAAGGATATGTAATATTGTCTTTCAGAAAATCTTTCCATTCCTTAACTCCACTAACAGGAGAAGGAGCTATGTCAGAAGATTGTAACACATTGTTTTCCAATTGATAATCCTCTATTGTGATTTGGCTTGGAAGCTTTGCTTCGAACGAAAAAATAAAGAATAAAAGTGCCAATACTGGAAGTGGTATGAACAGACGAACAAAATTCACTTTTTTCTTACTGCTAAGCATATTCACTCGCTTAACTGTTTGGTTTTTGCTGAAGTAACTACCATACTCAAGCCCCATTTTTCTAAAGACCGTTTTCACTAACAGTTGAGTATAGACTTTCGCGCTTGTTTGAGAAGCAACTTTTCTATCTGCAAGGTACTCATGACTTTCTTCGAGCAATATTTTGTACAAGTACATGAAGGGGTTAAACCAGAAAAAAACTTTTAATATCTGAATGAACATAATGTCATAAGAGTGCTTTTCTTTTATGTGCACTTTCTCATGATTCATTACTTGCTCTTTTTCAAGTTCTGTTAGCTCCAGAGTATTGTCCCAAAAGAGATAATTGAAAAAGGAGAAAGTAGGCATTGTACCATCAGTATTTACAAGAAAAAATGACTCTTTCGATTTATATCTAGTGGCATGTCGTTTAAACCAGATGATCTCTTTAAAGGACCTGATTTGTAGTAATAGCCTAAAAAGACCAATTACAGTTCCACTGATATATATGATTAATAAAATTTCCCACCATAATAAAAGTGGTCTTTCAGACTTCGCAGTAATGGTATATGAATAGGCCCGATCTGCCTCAATTATAGGCTCACTACCTACTTCGTTACCTACCTGATGTATCGAGTTTAAAACTGCGGGAGTGTTGTCAGGATTATATCCTATTTCTATTAAAGGAAAAAGTACTGAGAAAAATACAGCAGCCAAAAGATAGAATCGATTGTACCGGAAGCTCTTTTCTTTTCTAAGAAGAAAATGATAGGCCAAATAAAGTATAGCCAGACAAGTAGCTGACTCTAGTGCATATATTAATGCACCGTTTAGGCCTTCCAGTAATTCTATGGTTGGATGCTTTCCCATTTATGCTTCTTCGTCTTTTAGATCATTTTCAACGTGCTCTATCAATGATTCGAAATCATTGATGTCCATGTCATTTTCCTTAGCAAAGAATGATACAAGTTTTTGGAAAGAGCCACCGAAATAGCCTCCTATGAAATTTTTAAGATAAAAGTTGCTATAGCTCTTTTTATCTATTAAAGGATAGTATTCATGCGTTTTTCCATATGCTTTATAGCCAACGAAGCCTTTCTTTTCAAGAATCCGAATAATAGTAGATACTGTATTGTAGGCGGGTTTGGGTTCAGGTATTTTGGCCAAAACATCTTTAACAAACCCTTTTTCGATTTGCCATAAGATTTGCATAACCTGTTCCTCTGCCTTAGTTAACTCCTTCATAGTTCTTCTTTTTTATGCTCGTGACCAATAATACAACTATCCGGCTAGTTTTCAAACTAATCAGTTAGTTTTTGTGACATGTGATTAGTTTAATATTGTGTTAGGGCAAACGAGATAATGTTGGCTCCCATTCGCAGTGCCTTTTGCCTTACCTCTTCCGGGTCATTATGAATCCTTTTGTCTTCCCAACCATTTCCAAGATCAGATTCATAGGAATAATAGCACACTAGTTTACCCTCATAAATCAAGCCAAAACCTTGTGATGGTTTCTTGTCATGTTCATGGATCTTAGGCAGGCCTTTATCGAACTTAAATTTTTGGTCGTAAATGGGGTGGTCGAAAGGTAGTTCAACGAATTCCAGTTCAGGGAAAACCTTTTTCATTTCTAAACGAATGTATGGATCCAACCCATAGTTATCATCAATATGAAGGAATCCCCCTGCAACAAGATAGTTTCTTATGTTTTCTGCTTCAGCACTGCTAAAAACTACATTCCCATGCCCAGTCATGTAAACGTATGCGTATTCAAATATTTCCGGACTTCCTGCTTCAACTATTGCGTCTTGCTCATCAAATGAAGTCCTTAAGTTCTCATTGCAAAATCGGGCAAGATTAGGAAGTGCGGTTTTATTGGCGTACCAATCTCCACCTCCGTTATATTTGAGTTTCGCCATTTTTAATTTCTCTTTCTGAGCGAATGAAATGTTTGAGAGAGAAATAAGAATTAATAGTATCAGGCTTTTCTTGAACATAATTTTGAAATGGAGTATTCTTTGTTAAAGAATGGAACGATATTTTATCTCTGAAGTTTATAATTTAATTTTTATTAATTAAATACATTTTTACGAAGTGACCATAGACGCCTTTCAACTTTTCATAGATCAATTGAGTAACCGTTTGGAGCAACCTCTTCCCGGAAGGCTTGCTCATGAATTAATGGCCCCGAGGCCAATCGATGAAAGACGATTTTCAGAAAACCCTGAAAAACCAGCGAGGCCTGGAGGGGTAATGGTTTTACTTTATCCACATGATGGTGAGATTTATGTCCCTTTAACAAAGCGGCCTGTTTATAATGGGGCGCATAGTGGTCAGGTGAGTTTGCCAGGAGGTAAGGTGGAATCTTCAGATCGAAACTTGATCGAAACTGCACTTAGAGAGACTCAAGAAGAGATAGGTGTAAATTCTAACGAGATTAAAGTAATAGGAGAGCTTTCAGAACTATTTATAATTGTCAGTAATTTTAAAGTTTACCCAACAGTTGGTGTATTGAATCAAAAGCCAATAATGATTCCTGAGGAAAAAGAAGTGGTCAAGGTTCTGACCCCAACTTTGAACGAACTGTTAGATAAGGAGAGAAGAGGAATCAAAACAATGCATTTTCCCCCGTATAAAATCGACTCACCATATTTTGACGTTGAAGGAGAAGTAGTGTGGGGAGCAACCGCTATGATTTTAAGCGAACTTGTCCATATGGTGGAGGAAATCAGTCCGCCCTTTGTTTAGCTAATAACAGCCGTAGCTTCTATTTCTACCAGATACTTATCATCTATTAATCTTGAAACTTCTACCATTGTTGTACAAGGTTTAATATTTCCGAAAAACTCCTGATGTGCTCTGCCAATTGCTTCCCAATCTGCTATGTTAGTTACAAACATGCGTGTTCTTACTACGTCCTCTAAACTTGAACCTGCACTTTCAAGCGTAAATTGAATTTTCTTAAGGGCATATTTGGTTTGAAGATATGGGTCGCTACCTCCAAGCAGTTCACCCTCATTATCGGCAACAGTACCCGTTACCTCAACAACGTTTCCTATTTTGACAGCTCTTGAATAGCCTACTTTGTCTTCCCATGGACTTCCTGACGAGTAATTAGTTCTATTTGACATCTTTAGGGTTAATTGTTGTGGTTAGTTTTTGAAATAGTTCTTCGGGATCGAAAGGCTTATGTACAAAGTCTACAAAACCTGATTCTTCGTATTCAATCTCGAAGTCTAGAGGGTTGTGTGCACTCATTGCAATTATTGGAGTACTCTTATTAACCTTAGTGTTATTAATGGCCAATGTGGTAGTGAATCCATTCATAGGTTTCATTTCCAGATCCATAAGTATTACATCATATTTGGTTTCTGAACACTTTTCAATAGCATCATGTCCATTATCAGCTTCATCGAATTTACCATTCCATATCTGAAGCAAACGTTTGAGGACTAATCTGTTCATATAATTGTCGTCAACTACCAAAATCTGCTTTAACTCCAGGTCTTTATCTCTATCTTGTTGTTGAAGATCTACAAGGCTGAACTCTGGGTCGATTTTAAAATCAATATTAAATGAAAATGTAGTCCCTTTATTCTCGGCACTTTTCAATTTGATACTGCTTCCCATCATGTCAAGTAGTTTCTTAACTATAGAAAGTCCCAGTCCAGTACCTCCATATTCACGTGTTGTTTCATCCCCCGCTTGCTCGTACTCTTCAAAAATCGCTTTGAGTTTATCTTCCGGTATACCAATTCCAGTATCCTGAAGGTTGAAAGATACTGTAGCCGTTTCGTCCTTTATTCCTGCGAGGGTAGCTTTCACATGCACATACCCTTCATGAGTAAATTTAATAGCATTGCCAATGAGGTTGTTAAGTATCTGAGTCAGTCTGGTTGGATCACCAAAAAGCCTGTCGGGCAAATGTTCTCCAATTTCAATCCTCATTTCAATTCCTTTGCTATTGGCCTTGTATTTAAAGCTTTGCCCCAAGTTTTTCAATAAATCTATAAGAGAGAATTCAATTGATTCGAGCCTTAGTTTGCCTGCTTCTATTTTATTATAATCCAATATGTCATTGATCAGTGAGTGAAGGCTCTCTGCAGAAAACTTCAATGCATTAATATACTCCTGCATTTCTTCATCCTTATTGTCCAGCTCCATGATATGTGACAAGCTGATAATTGCATTAAGGGGAGTCCTGATTTCGTGACTCATTACAGATAGGAAATCCGATTTGGCCTTAGTTGCTATTTCAGCTACTCTTCTGGCTTCGCTTAGTTCTTTGTTTTGCTTTTTAATTTGCTGAGTTCTGTCAGCAACAATTTCTTCTAATTCTTGATTGATATCCAGTTGAAGGTTTTCGTTTTTTCTTAGCTGAAGAATAAGGGAGCGTTGAGTAATGTCGTGATCTTCGAATTGTCGTTTTAGCTTATGGCTAATACCTAAACTAAAAATCACCACTTCCATAATTACTCCACATTGAACAAAGATTGGTAATCCATTAGTAGGTGTAATTAGTTGATTAATAATTACTACTAATAGAGAGATAATGAAGAAAAGTGTACCGAATGCAAAGTATTTTGAAATAAGATTGTCGCTCTTACCCGCAAAGAATACCAGTATTAAAGCAAACAAGCATAAGAGGAGTAATATTATGAGAAGGGCTTTCATGCCTACTGCAGTGTCTCCAGTGATGAACATATAGGCTGAACAAAGAACAAAACTGCCTAGAGAGAAGTAAGTAAGTATTTTAAGCAAGAAATCCCATTTGGAGAACTCTGTTTTGGTTTCAAGAAAGTACCTGGTAAAACTAAAGTATGCGGCTGCTCCCAACAAGGGACTCATCCAAAGTACTGGAGAGGGATTAATGACATTTGGATGTAAGTGAACTTCGAGAATACCATGAACATGCAGAAAGTATATGAAGATCAATAGGGTATAAAACCCAAAATATAGGAATACTCGTTGGCCCGTATACCCATATATAAAGAAGGAAATAAAAGAAACGACTATGAATATACCAGAGAAAATACCTTGAAATAGGTTGGTGTTTTCAAAGTCAGCATTCCATTCAGCCTCAGACATTAATTCGGCTTTAATATCAATAGCTTTGCCATCTGTACTTTCAACCTTTACAAAAACATGTAAGGTTTCGTCAGCAGGAATGGTCAGTCTAACTCGAGTTTGATGTCCTTGCTTTATGTCCCTTTGAGCAGAAGGAAAGTGAGCTCCAGTTTGCTTTATAATGGAGCGTGCAGTTTTATCACTGAAAATATGATATGTCTCTTTACTGTTCCTGCCCCCACACAATACAAATTTCAAATCCCGACCAATTCTGTTTGATAGCTGAAAATAGGTCCAATAATTTGCTTCCTTATTAAAAACAGAGATACTGCTTAGTTTGATGAAGTCGGATTGCTCAAGTTTAAGTACATCATTGATAGACTTGCTGCCTTCATCGTCTCGAAATACCAGGATTTCACTTGACTCAATAATTTCTCCTTCTTCGGAATAAACCGGATGGATATTTTTATAGAACCCATTTTGGGCAAAACTCAGCTGGGTGCTGAAAAAGATAAGTATATAGAAGTAAAATCTGTTTAGGTGCATTATGGCACTTTTCAAATGGGAATTTCAGCATTTTCTACATTTATGCAAATCATTAGAATGAATTGATTGAATCATTTGAAGAAGCGTCTAAGCATAGTCCAAAAAAATATTGTAAATAATCTTAAACTTGAGCGAACTTAATAGCTTCACTCGACCAAGGCTCGCTATTCTGTATTGTTTCAATTACTTTGCCAGGGTCAGAAAATACTGTCCATATTGGTCTGTGTTTTTCGCTGAGAAATCCTTCATTTATTGCCTTATCAAGCATTTTTAGCAGATCATCGTAATAGCCATTAAGATTAAGGATAGCTATTGGTTTGGTAAATATCCCCAAACGTTTTAGTGTTATGGCCTCCATCAGTTCTTCAAAGGTGCCACACCCTCCCGGCAATGTAATCAAGGCATCAACACCGACCATAAATTGCTTTTTCCTTTCGTGCATGTCTGCGGTGAAGATAAATTCATTGACATCCTTATGATGGAATTCGACCTCTTTCATGAAATGGGGCATAATGCCAATGATTCTCCCTTTTTCTTCGATTACAGTATCTGCCAAAGTTCCCATCAGTCCTCTGGCACCTCCACCATAAACTACAGTAGTATTATTCTTTACCAGTGCTTTGGCTATAATTCGTGTAGCTTCAAAGTACTTTTTATCTATTTTGTCACTGGACGCGCAGTAAACACAAACCTTTTTAATCTTCTGCATGACTCCTATATGGCTTGGTTATAATTCTTTAATCTACTGAAAAATGCTTAGAAGGTCAGGGAACCGCTGAAATGAATTGTAATATTTTATGAATTCCTTTTTTCATACATTATGTGCTATAAATTCAACCAAATGATAAAGACAAGCTTCAAACTCCAGTTTTGTTCATTGCTTTTGCTCCTCACACCTTTTTTTGCGAAAGCACAGGGGACGATGCTATTAAGGCAACCGACAGTTTCAGATTCTCAGATTGCATTCGTCTATGCTAATGACCTTTGGGTGGTAGATAAAAACGGGGGTAATGCCAAGCGACTTACCTCTAATATTGGCGGTGAAACAAGCCCGCATTTTTCTTCCGATGGTAGCATGATTGCTTTTTCCGGTCAGTACGATGGAAATACAGATGTCTTTGTTATTCCATCTGCTGGTGGCGAACCAAAAAGGTTGACCTGGCACCCTTCCGCTGATAATGTGACGGGTTGGAGTCCAAAAGGAGAAGTACTATTTAGCTCCGGTAGAAGAGGGCATGCAACAAAAGAATCTCAGTTTTACACAGTGTCTCCAAAAGGAGGGCATCCTGAAGAATTAGCTATCCCCAGAGCAGTTGATGGTCAAATTTCTCACGATGGAAAATGGATGGCATATCAACAAATATCTTTTTGGGATCCTGAGTGGAGAAATCATAGAGGAGGGCAGGCAAAACCTATTTGGATTGTTAACATGCGTAACTATGACTTGATTGAAACCCCACAAACAGACGGGGAAAGACATACAAGTCCCGTTTGGTTAGATGGTATTGTTTACTATCTGTCTGAAAGAGATTATGCCAATAACATCTGGAGTTTTAATCCTAAAACAAAGCAAGAGCAACAGATTACATTTCATTCAGATTTTGATGTAAAGAATATTGATGCAGGTGGAGGTAGTATAGTTTATGAACAAGGAGGTTACTTGCATCTTTTGGATCCTTCTAACGGAAGTTCAAAGCAGTTGAATATCAATGTAGCTGGAGATATGAATTGGGGCAGACCCCGTTGGGTAAATGCTTCGGCAGGTCAAATGCGCAATGCGCAAATTTCTCCAACAGGTAAAAGAGCGATTTTTGAATTCAGAGGAGACATTTTTACGGTTCCTAAAAAAGATGGAAACTGGAGAAACCTCACGAATTCCAGCAATAATGCAGACAGAAGTCCGCTTTGGTCGCCAAAAGGAGATAAAGTAGCTTGGTTTTCAGATCAATCCGGTGAATATGAATTAATGATAGCTGACCAAATGGGGTTAGAAACCCCAAGAGCTATTTCGTTGCCTAGCAAGAATTTCTATTTCAGACCTCAATGGTCACCAGATGGTGAGCATATAGCATATACAGATACCGATTATGCCTTGTGGTATGTTAATGTAGAGTCAGGAGAAGCTAAAAAGGTAGATACGGATCGGTTTGCTCACCCGAATCGTTCGCTTAATCCAGAATGGTCTCCAGACAGTAAATGGATAGCATACGTCCAGCAACAGGAAAATCAATTCAAATCTGTGAAGGCCCATAATATAGAAACTGGAAAAACTCTTCAATTAACAGATCATATGGCAGATGCCATTTCTCCTGTATGGGACGAAAGCGGAGAGTATTTGTATTTTCTGGCAAGTACTGATTATGGTATGGCTACCGGTTGGTTAGATATGAGTTCCTATAATATGCCAGTAACCAGGGTACCTTACCTTATTGTACTCAAGAAAGATGGTAAGTCTCCATTTTTACCAAAAAGTGATGAAGAACCTGTAGAAGAGGATGAAAAGAAAAAGGATAAAGAGGAACTGTCAGTGGTTATTGATATGGAGGGAATTGCAGCAAGAATAATCCCAATAAGAGTTCCAGCCAGAAATTATATAAGCATGTTACCAGGACAAAAAGGACAATTCTTTTATACAGAACAAGTGCCTAATGAAGGAACCAAACTGAACAGGTATAGTATCAAAGACCAGAAGTCGATTACTTTTCTACCACGATTTGGGACCGGAGTGGTCTCAACAAATAAAAAACACATGCTGTACAATAGCGGTGGTAGTTGGGGAATAGTATCCACTGGTGGGGGACCTAAGAAACCTGATGATGGTAGATTAAGCATAAATGGAGTAAGAGTAAAAGTAGATCCGAAAGCTGAAGCCAAGCAAATTTTGAAAGAAGGTTGGAGGTATATGAGAGACTTCCTCTATGTTGACAATACGCATGGAGCACCTTGGGATGATGTTTGGAAATGGTATTCGCCTTGGGTGGAACATGTAAGACATCGTTCAGACCTGAATTACATTGTAGATATCGTCAGTGGTGAAATTGCAGTAGGTCATTCTTATGTTTCAGGTGGAGATTATCCACGTTTGACAAGTGATCGTGTTGGCCTATTGGGGGCAGATATTGTTAAAGGGCGGAATGGGTTCAAAATTGAAAAAATATTTACCTCGCTAGATTGGAACCCTAACCTGACAGCTCCTTTGGCTATTCCAGGTATTGATGTAGATGAGGGAGATTATATTTTGGAGATAGATGGTCAATCTGTATCCACCACACAAAACTTCTTCAGCTATTTTGAAGGTACTGCCAACAGACAAGTGACATTGCTGGTAAATGACTCTCCAAAAAGAGATGGTGCCAGAAGAGTTATTGTTAGAGCTATTGGTAGTGAAAGGGGCTTAAGACAGACCGATTGGATTGAGGGAAACCGAAAATTGGTTGACAAGCTCTCAGATGGTAAACTAGCGTATGTATATGTGCCAAACACCGGAAATGGAGGATATACCTCATTTAACCGTTACTATTTTTCGCAACAGCATAAAAAGGGTGCTGTTATTGACGAAAGAAATAATGGTGGCGGTTCTGCTGCAGATCATATGGTAGATGTGATGACACGTGAATTACATGGCTATTTTAATAGTAGAATAGAAGGACATAAAGCTTTTCCTTCGCCAAGTGCAGGCATCTGGGGTCCTAAAGTGATGCTCATTAACGAACGTGCTGGTTCAGGAGGAGATCTATTACCTTTCATGTTTAAACAAATGGAAATAGGCCCTTTGATTGGAACAAGAACCTGGGGAGGCTTGGTAGGAACCTGGGACACCCCACCATTTATTGATAATGGAAGAATGGTAGCACCTCGTGGAGGATTTTACAATATAGATGGCGAATGGGATGTTGAAGGAATAGGTATTGCACCAGATATAGAAGTTGAGCAATTACCTAAACTTGTTATTAATGGCAAAGATCCTCAGTTAGAGGCTGCTGTAAAAGAAGCAATGAGGCTTTTGAAAACACAAGAGGTTCAATTAAAACCAGAACCTGCTGCACCGATAAGATGGAAGAGGCCAGTTAAAAAGGGTAATTAGTGTTTGAATTGCGAGGAATGGGTATTGAGTAGAGCGTAGTGGGGATTGAGTATCTCGAAACTAATGTCTCATACCTAATGTCTTCCGTCTTCTATCTCAAACCTCTATCGCTATAGCCTTTCTGAGCTCGGATAATCTTCTGCCTGAAGAATATCCAAGCGAAAGAATTCCCGGATTGGTTGGTTAGTAGTTTTTAAGGTAAAGATTCTTCGTCTAGCTCAGATTGAAAAGAAGAGGAGTGGGGGTGGTGCGTATCTCACAACTCAAAATATGTATATTTTGCTTGTAAGAATAAGCGAGTTATCTTGTAGGCATTAGACACCCACCACATCTAGTTCTAATGTTGACACTCCAAAATGTACAGAAAACAACAGGCTAAACTTATAGTTTTATTACTTGGTACGTTGCTATCTTCTCATGTTTGTGCCTTAGCTCAAAATAAGCCCTTTGTAATAAAGGAAACAGGTACGCCATTCATCAATACTTATTTATCCAAGGATATCAATATTCACCAACAAGTACATGCGCTTGATCAGGCCGAAAATGGACTACTTTATTTTGCAAGTGTGACAGGCGTGGTTGAGTTTGATGGAACCACTTGGCGAGTTGATAATACAATTTCGGATGATAATATCACTGGAGTAGCTATAGGGTCAAATCACCGTGTTTATGTCGTCAGTCAATCAGATTTTGGATATATGGAACCCAATGAGTTGGGAGAAATGATCTTTCACTCTGTATTATCTCTTGTACCAGAGGGGCTTAAAGGTAAAGGACGTATTATGGGTGTGGAATTTGTTGATGATAGAGTCATTTACAAATCCTCAAAAAGTCTGATAGTTTATCATATCAAATCAGATAGTGTCTCATTATTCTCATCGCAGCGCTTTGGTAAGGCCGATAAAGTAGATGATCAATATTACATTAATGATTATGAGAAAGGACTGCTCAGAATGGAAGGCAATGAACTGAAACTGGTGCCACATGGAGAGCTACTTAAGAATATTCATATTCGAAAAATACTTAGGTATGATGAGAATAGGTTATTGATACTGACCAGAGAAAATGGTTTTTACATTTTCGATTTTGAACAACTGATAAAGTTTGACACTGAAATATCTGATTTTTTAAAGTCTGCAAAAGGGACTGCAGCGGTCAATATTAAAGATCGCTACTATGCAATTGGCACTGAGTATGCCGGAGTCATGATCATCGATAAATCAGGCCGTTTGATCCAAAAATTAGATATGAGTACTGGCTTAGCTGGTAATGGTTGGGTTACTGACCTATTGATAGACAGAGATAATACACTTTGGATTACACAAGAGGGCGGGATTACTCAGGTAATTATCAACTCTCCAATTACCAGTATTGACGAACGCCATGGTGTTTCTCGATATGTTTTAAACTTGGCCAGACATAATGGTAGAACATATTTGGCAACCGTAAATGGAGTACTATATAAAGATGATAATTCTCCCTGGCAAAAAATTGGAAACTATAAACCCTTTAAGCCATTAGGTGAATCTGAAGAACGCGCCTGGATATTTGTGAGTAAAGGGGAAGATTTTTTTGCCATGGGAAATGATGGTGTAAACCTGGTGACCAATAGAGGGTTGAAAAACCTTTATAATCGAGAACGAATCTGGGCAGTAGTGGCCATGCAGCATCAAGATCAGGTGATAGTGGGTAGTGTAGAAGGACATTTGCACCTGTTGGAGAAAAAAGGAGGAGAATGGGCTTATAAGCATCAAATAAAAGGGTTTAATCAATCTGTTGATTTTCTGGAGCAGACTGAGCAGGGGGATATTTGGGTTTCCGATTCAGGAACTGGAATATATAAAGTTCATATGAATCAATCTCGAGATACAGTCCTGTCGATCAAAACATACGGAATAGAAGAAGGCTTGCCGGATGTGCAGAAAAACCGTGTCTTCAGACATAGTGATGGCCTATACTTTGCCACTGGTAGTGGAGTATATAAGTATGATGATGATCAGGATGTCTTTAAAGAAATAGAAAGGTTTAAACCATATCTGGATGATGATTACATTTTTAGATTTGCAGAAATCAACGAAGGAAATGTTTACGTATCTCTTGTGGAAAGAGGTAAATCTATCCTCTATAAAGACGGTGCAGCTTATAAGCACAATTTCAATCCTTTTCCACGCATTTATAGTCACAATTCTGAAGCAGTATCTTCTTTTGGAGGAAGTGATCTGTGGATTGCCAGCTATGGCATAAAACATGTAGCTACAGATATGCAGGCAAAAACGGATTCAGATTTTCGAACACATATAAGAGGTGTCAAAATCTCTAATAAGAACGATTCTTTGATATTTTCCGGAGCTGATGTCACTCAGAATGTCGAGCTGGAAGAGAGTGAAAATGCAATCAGGTTTAATTATTCAGCAACTTGGTTTGACCAAGCTGAAAGGACGGAATACCAAAGTTATTTGGAAGGCTCTGGGGATAGTTGGTCATCCTGGACCACAGAGTCAAATCGAAATTATACAAACCTTACTCATGGCGACTATACGTTTAAAGTAAGGGCCAGAAATTTATATGGACAGATCAGTGAAATCGATGAGTATTCATTTACCATCATGACGCCTTGGTACTTTACTACCCTGGCATACATAGTTTATGGAATGCTTGTTGTTTGGTTTGTTTGGTTACTGATTAAATTAAATGAAAGAAGACTGGTTCGTGAAAAAAAGGAGTTAGAAAAACTCATTGAAGAGAGAACTGAAGAAATAAGGCTGCAAAAAGAAGAGGCAGAGAAAGCTACTGAACTCATTCAAAAACAAGCTGACAGGTTGAAAGAACTCGATAAAGTCAAGTCCAGGTTCTTTGCCAATATTTCTCATGAGTTAAGGACACCGCTCACTCTGATTAATGCTCCATTAGAGTCGCTAATTCATAATGGAGAAATTGAGAATGAATCAATAAGGGAAACCCTAAAAACAGCTCAACGAAATGGTGTCAGCTTACTTTCATTAGTAGAAGAGATTCTGGATTTGGGTAAACTGGAGGCCGGAAAGCTCAAATTGGTCGAAAACCCAGTCAGTATAAAGGAGTTTTTAAATGACCTTTTGAAAGATTACAGAACTGGCTTTGATAAGAGAGGAATATCTTTGCGCTTTGACTTTCAGCTTAAAGATGACTACACCATTTTGTTGGATGAAAACAAGTGTGGTAAAGTGATTCGCAACCTACTGTCCAATGCATTGAAGTTTGCAAAAAGAGAGGTTTCAGTTTCTGTAGGGCATCACCAGGATGATTCCAACAGAGTATTCTTTGCGGTAAAAGATGATGGAGAAGGAATACATGTCAATGACCTTCCTTTTATTTTCGATCGCTACTACCAATCAGAACAACCAGGGAAAAAAGCAGAAGGTGGAACAGGTATTGGACTGGCATTGGCCAGAGAACTGGCACTTTTGCACAATGGTAATTTAACAGTGCAAAGTGATTATGGTAAAGGGAGCGAATTTGTTTTTCAATTGCCTGTTATAGAGGTCAAGGAAACTACTTTGGTGCCATTAGCAACTACTGATAGTGAGCACCTGGAAATGGCTTTGAAAGAAACAATATCAAAGTACAAGGTTTGTTTCAATGTGGATAAACCCGTATTACTAATAACAGAAGACCATCCGGAAATGAGGGCGTTTATTGCACAAACCCTCAATCCATATTTTGAGATCAAACAAGCTGAAAATGGGAAGGTGGCACTGGAAACTCTAAAATCTTCTCAAATAGATATAGTCATTTCTGATGTAATGATGCCAGTAATGGATGGCTTTGAATTGCTTGAAGCAATTAAGCAAGATGAAACACTGCACAAAATTTCACTCATTATGTTAACAGCCCGAGCAGAACCAGAGGATAAGCTGTTTGCATTAACCTTGGGAATTGATGACTATTTGACCAAACCTTTTAGTGCTTCTGAGTTTTTGGCGCGAATAAAAAATATTCTCGAAAACAGAATTAAGATTCTGAGAGAATTTAAAAGTGTAGCTGAATCTTCAGAGCTAGTGGATGTATCGATACTCTCAAAGAAATACGACCTTTCTGAACGAGAGGTGGAGGTAATGGAACTTTTAAAGAAACGTTTGACTAATGCTCAAATTGGTGAACAACTTTTCATATCTACCAATACCGTTAAATTTCATATCAAAAACCTATACGGAAAACTAGGGGTTACAAGTCGTTCCGAAGTACTGGAGAAAATGGAAATTTAGTTTATAGCCAGCAAAGGCTAAGAGCTTGATTTTGTTAACTACCCTTTATTTATGCTGTTTAACTCGGGAAAATGGTCGTTTGTATGAAAAACTACCCGCTGTGGGTAGGTGGTTGAATCTGCATTTTTTTCACATTTATAATGTCAAGTAACAAATGTTTAAGTCAGAGGATAGTGTCAGTAGTCAGTCAACGAATTTTCTGATTTAGAAGGGCCTTCCATAAAGGGAGGCCCCATTTAAAATTTAAATATGAAAGGTCAAATTCAAAGCCAACGTAAAACTATTGCTCATGTTCTCCAGGCCCTGTTTTGGATTATATTGACAGCCACACTATACCAGGGGTTTCTACTTTAAGGAACCAAAAGTTCAATACTGCGCTGGGCACTTCGCGTGTGGCCTATGCGCAGGATGGACATTTTGAGTAATGTTGCATGACTCGAACCTCTCAACTCTTTACCTTTTCTAGTCATTTCGAGGCACGAGAAATCTGTTTTTAAAGCTTCATGCTTCAGGTTGCAGGCTTCATGTAGCGAGTAACGTGCAACTTTTTTCTTAAACTTCCCCCTCCGTCCTTCGGACACCTCCCTTGGGGAGGACATGATTGAGCAGTGAGTTAGTGATTGGCAAACAGGGATTAGGAATTGGGTACTGCGTTCCACGTTCTAAGCTTCACGTTTCATGTAACGTGCAACTCGAAACTTGAAGCTCACAACTCGTAACTCGTAATTAGAACCATACAACTCTTTTGGCTTCAACCCTAACTTTTTCCTTTCAATATTTTCCTAACTAAAGGTCCAATCGTTAGTCCCTGCCCAATTATGGAGAACACCACGATAACATAGGTAACTGTTAGGAACAATTCTCTTTCCATTTCTGGCTGAAGAGACAATGCCAACGCGATAGATATACCACCTCTGATACCTCCCCAGGTCATGATTAAGTCGGTTTTAGGTATAAAATCAAGCTTCTTATTGAATAAGAATATTGGGCCAGCTAATGCAATATATCGAGCAACCAATGTGACAGGTATTGCCAATAACCCAAGAAGAATATACTCTCCGTTGATAGTGATGATTAGTAGTTCAAAACCAATTAATACGAAGAGAATCGCATTCAGTAATACATCAATCAGTTCCCAGAATTTGTCAACATAGGCATGGGTTGTTTTTGACCAGGCAATCTGAGGTGATTTGTTTCCAATAAAAATCCCTGCAACGACTACAGCTAATGGTCCAGAAAAATGAACAAAATGTGCTATGGAATAAATGCCCATCACAAGAGCAAGCGTTATGATTACTTCCGTTTCATAATGATCGATTGACTTCATCAATTGAAAGCCAATCCAACCCATGGCAAGTCCTAATCCAATTCCGCCAAACACCTCTTCAAAGAACAAAAAGCCGACTTCCTCGGCCTCTACAGAAGCGATTCCTTTTTGTGCAATTGATAAGATAACAAGGAAAATTACAACCCCAACTCCATCGTTAAAGAGCGATTCCCCAACAATTTTAATTTCTAATTTCTTTGGTGCTTTAGCATCTTTTAGAATGCCCAAAACAGCTATGGGATCGGTTGGAGATATTAATGCTCCAAAGAGTAAACAGTAAATAAACTGTATTTCATGCCCAATAGCTTGAGCAATGAAATAGAAGATTCCTCCTACAATAAAAGTTGAAATAAACACTCCAAAAGTGGCAAACATCATGATTGGAGCCTTGTGTTTCGCTAACTCGTCCAGTTTGGTATGAAGTGCCCCTGCAAAAAGGAGAAAGCTTAGCATGACCTCAAGTAAGACTGTTTTGAAGTCTATTGATTCAATCAACAACTTGGCCTCGTCTAAAACCCAATGTTCAAAGTGCCCAAGAACGATAATTGCCAAGGTGAATAGAATGGCAATGATCATCAGGCCAATTGTAAATGGGAGCTTTAGAAAGCGTGTATTGATGTAAGCAAATAGTGCGGAAAGCACAATTAGTACAGTGATGATAGTAAATACATCCATGGTCAATGTTGACAGTTTTAGTTGAGAGATAAGGCAAACATGATTAAAACACTGTATGCTTATTCACTGCAAATATGTAAGAAACTGATGAAAATATGTATAGTTAATCTAAAGTAGAAATGGTAATTGTATTAATTAGGAAGGTAGATTTATTTTACCTCCTGAAAGTGAGGTAGAAAGTAGAACCAACACCTGGTTCTGACTTTACACTCAGATCCCCTTTATGTTTCTTCATAATCTGCTTAGAAAGACTAAGTCCTATACCAGAACCTTGCTCTTTTGTTGAATAGAAAGGAATAAAAATTTGCTCTAGTTTAGCTGTTTCTATACCATTACCATTATCTGTTATTTCAATTATTTTGGAATCCCTATCGCTGTATGCTTTTATGCTAATTTGGCCGTCTGGTTTGCCTTGTGTTGCATGACGCCCATTAGTAATAAGATTGATTAAGACCTGTTCAATAAGTTTTCTATCCATATCAATAAACAGATGGCTTGGAGATTTTATGTGCAGTTCAATTCCATCTTTTTCAGCCTCAGTCTTTAACAACATCACAATTTCTTCTAATAGCCCCCTGGTTTCTACTTCTTCCAATTCCAGAGACTTAATCCTTGTTAAACTTCTATAGTCGTCTACAAAGTGCAATAAACCTTCACTACGTTTTTGAATAGTTTTTAGAGAAAACCTTAGGTCTTCCAGGGTTTCTTCTGAAAGTTCTTGAAGGGTCAATGGTTTGCCTTCGTTTTGAAGTAGCATCAACATCGTTTCGGTTAAGGAGGTCACTGGAGTTACAGAATTCATGATTTCATGAGTCAGAATTCTTATCAGTTTATGCCATGCCTCGATTTCTTTTTGCTCAATTTCACTCTTGATATCCTGGAAAGTGATAATTGTATACCTGTAGTTAAGTATCTTAAGGCGGTTAACCTGAGCAGAAATTTGTAGCCTTTCTCCTTTAATGTTTAACTCCAGGAGCCTCTTTTCACCGTCTTCCATGTCCGATATTTCTTGTGAAAAATGTGGAAGTATTTGTTGAAATTGTTTCCAGTAATTTGGGCTGCCAATCTTGAGTAAACCCTGAGCCCCTTCATTGATTAATTCTATTGAGTATTCCTCTTTAATAGCAATGACACCAACTTTGATGTTGTCTACCATTACTTTGAGGAACCTGAATTGAGCTTCTTTTTCTACACTAACTTTTTTAAAAGCTTCTATAATCTCAACAAAGGCTTCCTGAAGTTCTTTGAATGACTTACCCTTTTTATTGCCTTTGAATGAGATAGAAAAATCTGAATAACGAATGGCCATTAAAAGTTTGGCCAACTCTCTGTTAGTGTGCGTGATAAACCTAATAAGTTCAGAAACCTGAAGAATAATTACACCCAATAAAATAATCTGATTGAAAAACAATTCAGTTCGAGCGAAAATAAATGCTAGGGCAGTTAAGGTTAGCATAAGCAACACTATCCTTAAAATGACCAAGAAAGCAAACCGTTTAGATACCATTTTCTAATAGTTTATCAGTGATTTGATGAAAAGGAATTGGAAGAAGCAGGTAGGAGATAAGTTCTCATCAAATTCTTTTTACAACCCATACTTCTGAAGCCTTCTATAGAGTGCTAGCCTATCCAGTCCTAATTCTTTTGCGGCACGTGTTACGTTACCATTATTTTTGTCTAGCGCTTTTAGAATCAGTCTTTTTTCCATTTCAGTGAGGTTCAAGGTTTCATCCTGTGTTTTCTCGGAACCACTATTAGCGGTTTGCAGAAGGAAGTCATTGGTAGAAAGTTTGTTGTCATCCGATAAGATAATAGCCCTTTCTATAGCATGCTGCAATTCACGAATATTACCTGGCCAGTTGTAACGTTTTAATTTGTTCATGGTAGCAGCGTCAATTCTCATGTTCTGCTTTTTATACTTTTTGGAATAAGTATCAACAAAGTGCTTAACCAAAAACTCCATGTCTTCTTTGCGTTCGGCCAGTGATGGCATTCTTACTTCAACAGTATTAATTCGGTAAAGTAAATCTTGTCTGAAAGTGCCCTCCTTAACCATATCATATAATGGCATATTCGTAGCACAAATGAGCCGGATGTTAATATCAATTTCTTTTCCAGAGCCTACTCTGCTAACCTTTCGCTGCTGTAGAACAGAAAGCAACTTCGATTGAAGCGGTAAAGATAGATTACCTATTTCATCTAGAAACAAAGTACCGTCAGATGCTAACTCAAAACGACCTGGTTTATCTTCTTTGGCATCAGTAAAGGCACCTTTTACATGGCCAAATAACTCACTTTCAAAGAGTGTTTCACTGATAGAACCTAAATCAACACTAATAAAGACCTTATCAGATCGATCGGATTGTTTATGAAGCGCCCGTGCAGCAAGCCCTTTTCCAGTGCCATTTTCACCCAGTATCAAAACGTTAGCATCGGTAGGCCCTACTTTGTCTATTAGTGAGAACACCCTTTGCATTGGTTCCGATTCTCCAAGAAAACTCCCTTGCTTTTGATCCAGATCACTGGCAATGGTCTTTTGTGTGCTTTTAAGTTTATCAACCTCGAGCTTACTTTTTCTTAGTTGTAGAGCGGAAGTTATGGTGCCGAACAGCTTTTCGTTTTTCCATGGTTTTGTAATAAAATCGGTGGCACCAGCTTTTATAGCTTTAACAGCAAGGTCGAACTCACCATAAGCTGTGATGAGTATAACTATAGCATTAGGGTCAATGTCCAGAACAGTATTTAGCCACTTGAGACCGTCAGAACCATCGTTTTCTCCCTTACGGAAGTTCATGTCCAGCAATACTACATCAAATGACTCTCTCTCGAAGTGGAGAGGAATGTTCTCTGGATTGTTTTCTATTTGAACCAGCGTGAATTGCTGTTTCAAATACATTCTTGCTGTATTTAAAATGTCAATGTCATCATCGACAACCAATATTTTGGCTTCGGTTTTGGGCATATTATAGGTGTATCAAAAACAAACACTTAAATGTATTGAAAACAAACGGATATTCTCCTAAATTAATTATTTAAAAATTATAAATCATTGATTAATAGATTGTTACGAGTTTGGTCTCAGTTTTGGTAATAAAGGCTTATAAAAGAACCCAATTATGTTCAGAAATTATTTGAAGACCGCAGTAAGGAACCTATTGAGGAACCGTGTTTTCGCAATTATCAATGTGTTAGGCCTTGTACTTGGTATTACAGGGACAATTGTGATATACAGAATTACTGCATTTGAAAAGAGCTTTGATTCTTATCATACAGATGCCGAAAGTGTTTATCGAATCAACCTTATTCAGGACAACGATGGCGATGTTCAGAAATCTGCTTCTGTAATGCACCCACTCGGACCTGCCATTGCATTGGATTATGGCGATTGGAAGGTTTCCAGAATCCATTGGTATTATGATGGTGTTTTCATTTCTGAAAATGATCAGGGTGTACAAACTAAAATCAAACAGCCTAATAATATGGCTTTTGTGGAATCCGATTTTTTCGAAATGTTTGATTTTGACATTATCGCAGGAAATCCGGAAGGAGTGCTTGGTGAGCCAAATACAATAGCACTTTCTGCAGATGGAGCAGATAAGTTGTTTGGTTTGAATGGTAGCAATTACCAATCGATAATAGGTAAAACACTAAAGTTTGAGAATAAACTTAACTTAAGTGTATCTGCTGTGTATGCCAATCCACCAAAGAACTCTGATTATGGTATTGATTATTTAATGTCTTATGAGGGCGCCAAAATTTACCCATATGCTAATGGATTGACTTCATGGGGAACAAGAAATGGTTCTACACGCATGTTTGTAAAGCTTGCGAATGGCCAAACAAAAGAACAGGCTGAGACAGCTTTAAAAGAATCTTCTATTAAATATTTGAAGAATATTGGGGTAGACGCTGTTGAAGCCGGGGTTTATTTTGGCTTACAGCCTTTAGTTGATATCCACTTAGATCCGGATCTAGGAGCTTATGGCTATGTTGATCAGAGTGCTCTGGATAGCATGAGTATTATTGCCATCATATTGATTGTTATTGCCGCTATCAACTTTATCAATCTGGCAACCGCACAATCTGTTAAGCGAGCTAAGGAGGTTGGAATTAGAAAGGTTCTGGGAAGTGGAAAGAAACAGATAGTTTCACAGTTTCTCGGTGAAGTAGCTATTATCACACTGGTCTCTATTTTGATATCTCTTGCTTTGAGCGAGGGGGTATTAATGAGGTTAGAACCTGTTTTAGGATATAACCTTGGACTAAACCTTATTTCAGAGCCAGGTACTATATTGTTTTTAGTTGGGCTTCTTATACTGGTTACCATTCTTTCAGGCTTTTATCCATCAGTGGTACTTGCCAATTATAACCCGGTTCATGCTATTAAAAATAGCAGTTTGACAACTAAGACAAACAAGGCGAGTTTCTCAATTAGAAGAGGCTTGGTGGTTTTTCAATTCTTGATTTCTCAAGCACTGATCGTTGGTACATTGGTAGTCTTGTTTCAAATGGACTACATGAGAAACCAACCAATAGGGTTTAAGTCT
This sequence comes from uncultured Roseivirga sp., assembly GCA_947493005.1. Taxonomy (GTDB): domain Bacteria; phylum Bacteroidota; class Bacteroidia; order Cytophagales; family Cyclobacteriaceae; genus Roseivirga. The sequence continues at coordinate 179,489 of CANLOY010000002.1, read as the reverse complement.
AAAGGTGTGTTGACCTTTCCTATTCCGGATAGAACTCCTGAGAATATGGAGTTGCTCAGGACACAGTTATCATCAATTGCAGGTATCAGCGATATGAGTTTCTTCGTGGCTACACCTGGAGCTTCTAATACCAATAATGTAGACACGATTGAAGATCCAAAAGGAGAGAATCAGGATGGAATTAGGGCTAACCGAAAAAATGTTGACCCGACATATGGAGAATTGTTCGACTTAAAACTAGTAGCGGGAGCTTATTACAAAGAAGAATCTCCAAGAGATCATACAGTGATTAACAGAAGACTAGCTGAAAGTCTTGGTTTTACCAATCCACAGGATGCTATAGGGCAACGTTTTAACATGACTTACAATGCTTCTTTTTACATAGTTGGAGTAGTTGAGGATTTTCATAATAATTCATTTCATAGTGAAATTGACCCAGTATTCATGATGCAAGGTCCTCAACAGTATTTTGAAGCGGGTGTAGCTCTGGAAGGTGGGTCAGAGAGCTATAGGGCGGTGATAGATCAAGTAGAAGGTATATGGAGTAATGTGTTTTTAAACGATGTGTTTACCTATGACTTCATGGAAGATAAGATTACCGGTCAGTATGAATCTGAGCAAAAGGTAGCAGGTCTTTTCCAGATTTTTGCTGGTATGGCCATATTCATCTGTTGTTTAGGACTGTATGGTTTAGTGTCTTTTATGGCCAATCAGAAAGTAAAAGAGATTGGAATCAGAAAAGTTTTGGGAGCAACGGTTTCAAGTATTCTTGGAATTTTCTCTAGAGAAGTACTTGTCTTAGTTGGAATTGCTTTTGCATTGGCTTGCCCACTTTCATATTTCATTATGAACGGATGGTTGGAAGGTTATGTCTATCATATACAATTAGGCGCAAAAGTGTTTGTACTCGGAATTTTAGCAACTCTGTTTATTGCCACTATTACAATTAGTTTGAAGGTATTCAGGTCAGCTACAGCCAATCCAATCAGCTCACTTAGAGATGAGTAAGTGAAACTCTTAAGAAACGAAAGATGTTAAAGAACTACTTTATAACAGCAATAAGAAATCTTATCAGAAATAAGAGTTTCACTATTATCAATGTATTTGGATTGGCGCTTGGTATCAGTGCCGCTTTGGTACTTTTCAAGATTGTTTTGTTTGAAAAGAGCTTTGATCAGTATCAGAGTAAATATGACAGACTCTACCGTTTTATAAAAAAGGTGGAGAGCCCAAATTTAGTGGAGCGAGAAGCAGGTATTCAAAACCCATTCGCAAAAGCATTTAAAACCGATTTCCCTGATCTGGGAACGCCTGTTCGTACTTTCTATATTGGTGAGAATCAATTAAGTGTTGAGAACATCACTGGCGATTGGACGCATTATGAACAAAAGGATGGAATTGCATTTGTTGATCCGGAATTCTTCGATCTCTTTGACTACGAATGGAAAATAGGAGAGGCTAGGACGGCTTTGACCAAACCCAATTCCGCAGTAATTTCTATTTCACTGGTAGAGAAGTTGTTTGGAGTAACAGACGGTGGATATGATAGGGTTTTAGGAAAAAAAGTCAAGTTAAATAGTAAGGTGGAAGTGTTTATAACGGGCGTGGTAGCAGACCCTCCGAAAAACTCATCGCTTCCTTTTAAAATTTTAATGGAATACGAAGCCTTAGAAGGAATATTTGATTTTTATCAACCTGAATCATGGACTTCAACATCCTCCAATGCACAAGTTTATTTTTTGACAAACGAGAATGTAAGACCAGAGCAGGTTAGAGATGTACTGCCTGGTTTTGGAGAAAAATATATACCCGCCACTGGAAATAAAACCACCTACGAGTTACAGGCTTTAGGGGATATTCATTTTGAACCTGAATTTAATAACTATGGGGATTTAGCTCAGACTCACGAATTATTGAGTATTCGAATAGCTGTTGGTGTTTTCTTGATACTAACAGCGTGTATCAATTTTGTGAATTTATCTACAGCTTTAGCTATTAAAAGGTCAAAAGAAGTAGGTATACGTAAGGTTCTTGGCGGTTTTAAAGCTCAGCTTATTTTTCAGTTTCTTGGCGAAACCTTCTTGATAACCTTGGTTTCAGTAATACTTTCCATGGGCGTTGCAGAGTTGATTATGACGAATATGGAAAGTTTGATTGGATATAATTTATCTCTTGATTTATTCGGTGATCTCACGCTCTTGACGCTAGTAGCAGTTGTAGTAATAAGTGTAACATTATTTGCAGGGCTTTATCCTTCGTTGATCCTTTCATCTTTAAAGCCAGTATCGGTGCTAAGAGGCAAAGGACAGTCTGCTTTGTCTGGCAATATCAATACAAGAAGAGGGTTGGTAATTTTTCAGTTCTTCATTTCCCAGGTACTTGTGATCTGCACCTTGGTAGTAGTTTCTCAAATGAAATACTTTGAAAATCAGGAGCTTGGGTTTAAGAAGACTTCTATTATTACATTTCCTCTACCATCGAACGAAGTGGGAAAACTTAACCCAATGAAGAATGAGCTGCTGAGATTCCCGGGTGTTGAATTGGTCAGCTATGCGTTTGCCAGCCCAATGAATGAATCCAACATATCCTCCGACTTCGGTTATGCACCGTTAGATACAGACGGTAGATTTGATGTGGCTTTTAAAGTTATAGACGAGAATTACTTGAAGTTGTATGATGTAGAATTATTGGCAGGAAGAGATATAAAACTAACAGATACCTTAACAGAGGCCTTAGTATCTACCGAGATACTAAAGCTAATGGAAATTGAAAATCCAGAAGATGCTATAGGATTGAATATTCAAACTGGTTTTGGGAGTGACAAGAAGATAGTAGGCGTATTCAAGGATTTTCATAATAAGAGCTTAAGAGAAAAAATTGATCCAATGATTATGGTCAGGTTTCCTGGGTATTTCTATGAAGGAGCCATTCGTTTTGAAGGTTCTGATGCTCAATTCAATGACTTAGTAGCAACGCTTGAAAAAGTCTGGACAAGAGAATATCCTGAAGTTCTTTTTGACTACAATTTGCTTTCAGATCAAATTATGAGGAATTATAAAAAAGAGTCTGATACACTAACCCTTTTTCAGGTCTTCTCAGGAATCACCATTCTCATAGGTTGTCTTGGACTTTATGGTCTGATTTCATTTATGGCCGCGCAAAAAAGGAAGGAAATAGGTATAAGAAAGGTGTTAGGAGCTTCGATAAATCAGATACTTCAGATTTTCTCGAAGGAATTGTTAGTACTGATTTTGATTGCCTTTCTCATAGCTGCTCCGATTGGTTATTACCTAATGAGTAGCTGGCTGGCAAATTTTGAGTATAGTATATCTCTTAATGTATGGATGTTTATTATTGCTATTGGCTTTACAGTAGTCATAGGAATGGTAACTACGGGGCTCAGGTCATTTCAGGCTGCCATGTCCAACCCTGTTGACTCACTTAGAAACGAATAGCCATGTTCAAAAACCATCTGATTTCTATAATCCGAAACCTTAAGAAAAATAAGGGGTATACCGCTATTAACATAAGTGGCCTGGCCATTGGTTTTGCCTCAGCTTTACTCATAGCAGTTTATGTGGTAGGAGAGATTACTTACGATCGGCATTTCGATAACCATGAGCGCATTTACAGATTAAGCGCAAAGAGCTTTGCCTTTTCATCTCTTGCTCATATGGATAAGATTAAGGCGGAGATGTCAGAGGTCGAATCTACAATCTGTTTGATGCCAAACCCTTCAGCGACATTGTCACTGAATAATGGACAGCAATTTGTAGATAATTCTGTTTACTATGCCGGAGAAGATTACTTTGATGTTTTCGATCTGGAGGCAATTTATGGAAGTACAGATGAAGCTTTATCAACGCCTGATGGACTTGTTTTGACAGCTTCACTTGCTGAGAAGCTTTTTGGCAAGAGTAACCCAATAGGTAATGAGGTTACTGTTTCTACACAGCTTTCGGAAGATATTTATAGGGTGAAAGCCGTTGTCCCTGATTTACCAGGAAATACTCACTTACGGTTTTCACTACTCGCCAAGACGCCCAAAAATCTGGTTGATGATGTAAGAGGAAATTTTAACTATACAACTGGATACAGCTACTTTAAAACAAGAGGCAAGTCTGATATCAAAAGGTTAAGGCAAAGAATTGAAGATGTTTTTGCTGTAGTAGACCATGAAAGGTTTGGAGAAGGTAAGAGTCTGGACGAATTTAAGGAGAATTATAGTTCAGGTCTTTGGGTACTTCCTTTGAAAGATATTCATTTGAATTCTGATATTCAGTTCGAAGCTTCTGAACCTGGTAGTGAGAAGCATCTCTACATTTTTGTTGCAGTAGCCATTTTTATAATTGTTCTGGCAGCTATTAATTATGTGAACCTTGCTACAGCTCAAGCTTCAAAACGAGCAAAAGAAATAGGGGTAAGGACTGTTTTAGGCTCATTCAGGAAGCAACTTATGGGCAGGTTTTTAATGGAATCCATTTTAGTGTCCATAATGTCCGTTATCATAGGCTTCGGTTTGGCAGAAGTAGCTTTAAAAGTAATTGAAGCAATAGGTTTAAATGAGTTTTCAGTTAACACATTTCAGCACCCAGAACTTTTAGGGGGAATGTTGCTAATAGCGGTTGTTACTGGGTTTATGGCTGGTATTTATCCTGCATTTTATTTGACAAAATTTAAACCTTCGGCTGTTCTTAAAGGAGATTTTAAGGTGGGTAACAAGAGTAAAATCTTTAGAGGTTCTCTTGTGGTATTTCAAATAGCTGTTTCTCTGCTTTTGGCAGTGTTTACATTGTTTGTATCAAAGCAGTTACACTATAGTTTGGAGAAAGATCTTGGTTTTAAAAAGGACAATGTAATTATAGTTGATAACAGTAAGAGCCAACTTGGTGATGAAGATCAGAACGTTGAACCTTTTAGAAATGAATTGTTAAAGAATACTGGAATAGGCGGAGTATCCTATAGCCATTATAGTATGATTAATCAACTGCCTTTGAGTGGCATGATTGAGCTTACTCCTGATTCGGAATACCAACAAATCCAATATAAGTATACCGATGAGCAGTTTTTATCTACAATGAAAATGAAGTTGGTTTCTGGAAGAGATTTTGATAATCAGATGGATCGATCCATGGATGTCATGGTAGTGAACGAATCTTTGGCAAAACAGTTGGGTGGAGATGTATTGGGAAGAAGGTTTGATGCCAATTTTAACGGTAGGGATGTAGAGATTGTTGGGGTAGTTGAAGACTTCCATTTTCAGGATTTCAGCAGAGCTATTGGCCCTGTTGCTTTTTTCTACAGACCGCTTACGTCTCAAATAAATATCAGGGTCAGCGGAGACTTGAGAGAAACTATCGACCATATAAAATCAGTTTATGCTGGTTTTAGCAATCAACCTTTTGATTATTATTTCTTTGATCAAAGATTTGACAGGCTTTTTGAGAAAGAAGAAAGGTTGGGGCAGATTATTAGCCTGTTTACAGGACTTGCTGTATTTGTGGCCGTTTTGGGTTTGATTGGTTTAATAAGCTACAAACTTGATCAGCGAATCAAAGAAATTGGCATCAGAAAGGTATTAGGAGCTACAGTTGCTCAAATCCTCTCCATGCTTAGCAAAGAGCTTTTAGTACTTGTAGGAATAGCGCTTTTGATTTCAGTACCACTATCTTATTACATAGTCTCGTCATGGATGAATGACTTTGCTTACCATACCTCAATAAGTGTAAAACCTTTTGTTGTGGTTGCCTTTACCGCAATGCTATTGAACTTGGTTATTGTAGTCTTAAGATCTGTTAAGACGGCTGCTGCAAACCCGATTAAGGCACTTAGAAACGAATAAACAAACCTGTCATGCTTAAAACTTACCTACGTACATTTTTTAGAAAATTTAAAAGAGAGAAACTTTTTACTCTTCTCAATTTAAGTGGCCTTACAGTAGGATTGGCTACTGTTTTACTGATAGCCCTTTTTATTAAGAGTGAATTAAGCTTTGATCAACACAATAGTAGAAAGGATAATGTTTTTCTACTATGGCAAGAAGGACAGAAAAGTGGTCAGAATTCTTCTCGTGTACCTTACAGAATGGCCAAGGAAATCAGGGAGGAAGTACCTTCAGTAGAGGCTCTTGTTAGTTTGCAAAGTAGAAACGAACTGGTTTCTAATGGTGAGGAGTCATTTTATAATAACAATGTAGCTTATACATCGAGGGATATTTTCAAGGTCTTCGATATTAATCTTTTAGCAGGAAAAGAAGATGCTTTTGAACAGCCAGGTATAGCAATGATCTCTGAAGTTGCGGCTGCGAAATACTTCGGAAGTGTTGAAAACGCCATGGGGAAAGTGTTAAAGGTTGAAGAGAAGACTTCCTACGAAGTAAAAGGAGTGTTTGCCAATTTGCCTTCCAATTCAAGCATTGAATTTGATTTTCTGTTGTCTGGGGAAACTATGTTTGAGAGAGAGATTAGTCAAAAGGACTCAAAGTATGGATACTTTCCTACGCAAAACTGGTTACTTCTTAATCCTGAACATAATATTGAACAAGTAAGAACACAGATGGCCGAGCTAATCAAAGAGTCTATGTTCTACAACTCTATATATGAAGAGTCTGGCCCTGAATTACCCTACCATCTGTTGAATCTGACTGATGTTCATCTTAGGTCGGACCTTAACTTTACCAGAATAAATACAAGCGATATCAGGTATGTTTACTTGTTTACAGCTATTGGCTTTCTTATTCTTTTGATAGCCATCATAAACTATACAAACCTGACCACAGCACAATCTATGAAGAGATCCAAAGAAGTTGGACTGAGGAAGGTGGTTGGTGCATCTAAAAGTCAAATGGTAAGGTTCTATCTGGCAGAGTCATTTGTAATGGTATTTATCAGTTCGGTGTTCGCATTTGCAATTGCAGAAAGAGTTTTACCATTGTTGAATCAGTTGATGGAAAGAGAAATGTCATTGGATTATTTCTCAACAGAGTTTTTACTTATAATACTAGGGACAACTCTTGTTATTGGTCTTTTTGCTGGAGTTTATCCCGCTTTTTTCCTGTCTAAAGCAAACCCGCTTCAGGCACTTCAGGGAAGCAGAACTCAGTCTAAGAACAGAGTGAGGAAGTTCTTGATAGTTTCTCAGTTTTTCATAGCCCAATTACTGATTGTCGCAACAGTAATTATCCAGCAACAGTTGAATTTTATTCAGAATAAAAACCTGGGATACGACAGAGAGCATCTGATTGAAATTAAGACACATGACAAAATAATAGGGAAAGAAGATGTTTTTAAAACAGAGTTACAGCGTCTTTCTGGAGTTAATTCCGTTTCCGTGGCCAATAGTGCAATCGACTGGAATGATATTGCTTTCTTAACCAATGATCATTTGGAAAGTGATCTGGAATTGAGCGTAGTCTTTGACTTTTTTAACGTGGATAAAGACTTTTTAAAAACCTTGAAAATGGAAATTGCTGAGGGGAGAGATTTTATCGAGACGGATGAAAAAGTGATGATAATTAATCAAGCTGCTGTTAAGGAATTCGGATGGGATAGTTTTGAAGGAAAGAGTATTGAGGCTTGGGGTAAGAAATTTAAAGTAATTGGGGTAGTTAAAGACTTTCACAATGAATCACTTAAGAGCGAAATACGATCCACCGGTATTGCATTGAATAAAAACTCATCAAGTCATGTAATAGTTAGGCTGTCCCCTTTGAATATTAAGGAGACAATGACACAGATTGAAGATAAATGGAATGAGCTTAATAGCGGAAGACCCCTAGACTTCAAATTCTATGATCAGGACTATGATAACAAATACAAGGCTGAATCGAGACTCGGAAAGTTATTCCTTTCGTTTGCAGGGCTTGCCATATTTATAGCACTCTTAGGACTCATAGGACTTTCAACTTTCACGCTAGAGCAACGATCAAAAGAGATCAGTTTAAGGCGTGTTTTAGGTGCTGAATTCAAGCAAATATTCTCATTGTTTGCAAAGGGTTATCTCGTCATGATAGCTTTAGGCTTTGTGATTGCCGCACCTGTTGTATACTATATGATCTCCGGTTGGTTGGAAGAGTTTGTATATAGAATACAACCTGGAGTGGCTGAGTTCTCTTTTTCTATCATTACTACTATCACTTTGGTGCTTGTTGTGTTATTACTGCAAGTGCTTAAAACCAGTAGAGTAAACCCAGCACAAGTACTCAGAAACCAGTAAATCAACTGTATCAAAAACAAACAGTTCAGTGTTATAAAAACAAACTAAATCAATTTACTTCAGTTTGGTTTTTGAGCATAATTAATTGAAAATCAATCTATTGAAAGATTGGCATTTTAATTGGTAAGAAAGGTGAAACGTTAGAACAAATAAGCTCATGTTTAAGAACTACTTCAAAATCTTAATTAGGAACATAGTAAGAAACAAGGCCTTCACATTAATCAATGTATTGGGTTTAACACTAGGGATTACTTGCAGCCTTATCATATTTCTGATTGTAAAAGAGGAACTCAGTTTTAACCAATATCATAGTAATCTCAATTCTATTTACAGAGTTGGTCATATCGATTATGTTGATGGTAATGAATATCCACAGGGTGGGGTTCCATTGGTGATGGAGGAAGCTGTAGCCGATGAGATAGTAGGTTTGGTAAACACCACTTTGATATCTCATAGAAGATATGGCTTGATTTCCGTTACAGAAAAAGACGGTCAGATTAAATACTATGAAGAATCTCCTGAATTAGTTTATGTGGAACCTAGCTTTTTCGAAATGTTCGATTGGGATATATTGGAAGGTGCTGTTGAAAAGTCTTTCAATGAGCCTAATACGGTGGCGCTGAGCAAGAAGGTAGCGGAGAAGTATTTTCCAAATGAGTCTGCAGTTGGGAAAACAATAAGACTTAACAAAGAGAGAGACTTACTAGTGACAGCAGTTCTTGAGGATGCTCGAAAGGATTCTGATTTCCCATTTGGAATCTTTATTTCTATGGAAACCAAAAGGAGTGTAGATAATTTTAATACATGGAATAGCATTAGTAGTGACAATGTAATGTTTGTTCAATTGGCTCCAAACACACTTCCTGAGGATGTGGAGGCTCAATTTCCTGATTTCGTAGAAAAGCACTGGGATAAGGAACAAAGGGAAGAAAGAGCTTTTGTTTTATCTGCTTTAGAGGATTACCATTTTGATGACAGGTTCAATACTTTCGGAGGTAGCTCTTCCAAGCAATTACTTTGGACATACGCTGCTATAGGTCTTTTCCTTATCGTAACTGCTTGTTTTAACTTCATCAATATGTCAACGGCTATGGCTGTTAAAAGAGCAAAAGAAGTGGGGATGCGTAAGGTGTTGGGCAGTAGCAGAAAGCAATTGGTTGCGCGCTTTTTAGGAGAGACTTTCTTTATCACACTTGTTTCTCTTTTATTATCCATTGCCATTACCGAGCGTTTAATCCCAATGGTGATCAACGATTTCGTTGATAGACAAATTACCTTCTCCTTGATCAATGATGGTATGCTTGTATTATACCTTTTGATTATTCTGATCTCCGTTTCATTATTAGCCGGCTTATACCCTGCATTTGTGTTGTCTGGCGCCAGGCCTATTACAGCATTAAAAGGAGCTTTAGACTCTAAGGGAAACAACATGTTTCTGAGAAGGGCTTTAGTAGCCTTTCAGTTCTTCCTTTGTCAGCTACTGATTTTTGGAACCATAGTAGCTGTAAAGCAAATGAACTATTTTAACTCTGTGGATATGGGTTATGATAAGGAGTGGGTACTTTTCTTCAATATGGCCGAAAATGACCTGGAAAAACAAAAGCTGTGGAAATCAAGGATTGCAGACTTACCAGGTGTTAAGGCAAGCTCTGTAAATTCTCACCCACCATTCTCAGGTAGTATAAGTGGAACAAATGCATATTACTATGATTCTGATACTTCAAGGATTGAAATTGATGTTCAATTTAAAAGAGTAGACGAGTCTTATGCTGAGACTTACGGGCTTCGAATGCTTGCTGGCGACTGGATAGCAAAGAGTGATACTATGAACCAATTTGTGGTGAATGAAAGGTTCCTTGCAAAAGCTGGTGTAAAAAGCCCTGAAGAGGCAATAGGTGAAACAATGAATGTTTGGGGAAGAAAGTTTCCAATAGTGGGTGTTGTTGAAGACTTTCATCAAACTACACTTTCTGATGCGATAGAACCTATGGTGATGTTTGCAGATGCAACTCAAAATTATACCGTGGCACTGAAGATAAACGCGGGAAGAGCAGATGAGATAATATCATCTTTGGAAAGCATTTGGTTCGATATGCATGAGGAATATGAATTTGACTACCGATTCATTGATCAGGAGATTCAGGAATTCTATGAAACTGAAAAGAAGATGTCTCAGATGCTAACCACATTTGCAGGAATATCCATTTTCATAGGTTGCCTTGGATTGTATGGTTTGGTTGCTTTTATGGCCAATCAGAAATCTAAAGAAATAGGAATTAGAAAGGTGCTGGGGGCTTCTGTCAGAAGTTTGGTTTCGAACTTCTCATTGGAGTTTTTAAAACTTGTAGGTATTGCATTCTTGTTTGCGGCTCCACTCGGATATTTTGGTATGAATTCATGGCTTCAGGAGTATGCGTACAGTATCAGTATTGGCCCAGTTATTTTTATTGCCAGTATAGGCCTGTCCGTATTAATAGCTATGCTTACCACCAGTTACAGGTCTCTGAAAGCGGCATCGGCCAATCCAGTAACATCATTAAGAGACGAGTAGTATGTTAAGACATCATCTAAAAGTTACAGTAAGATCATTTCTGAAAAGACCATTGCTTTCCTTGCTCAACGTAACAGGGTTGAGCATTGGCCTTTCTGCATTTTTGGTAATTAGCCTCTATTTATTCCAGGAAAACTCTTATGAAAAAGGCTTTTCAGATTATGATAGGATATATAGAGTAGAGGAGCATTTTTTAAGTATGGGTAGGTTGGCATGGTCAAATTCCAATCTTCAACATGTTATTGATGAAATACCTGAAGTCGAACAATTTACTCGTTTTCAGCAATTCTCGAATGGTGAATTTTTTATTAATGAAATAGCATTCAAAACGAAAAGAACCTTGATTGCAGATACGAGTTTCTTTAAAGTATTCGACTATCAATTCCTGTATGGAGACCCTGAAACGGCCTTGTCAAAGCCGGGTGATATCGTTATTTCCGAGAGTGCTGCGATAAAGTTCTTTAACAGGGTAAATGTACTTGGTGAAAAAATACATTTCGAAAATAATGGAGATTTCTTTATCTCTGGTGTTATAAAAAGCTCCGTCATAAATAGCCATTTAGATTTTGATTTAGCAAGGTTTAAAGGCGAACCAGATGCTTATGATGTTAATAAATGGTTTAATATCGGTGGTTACACTTATGTCAAAACCACTAACAAGATTGAGAAAGAGGTCCTCAATGTAAAGTTGGATGCTTTAAGTGAAAAGCATGCTTATCCAGTGGTACATGGAAATGGCGGACTATCTGTAGAAGAATGGCTAAACTCTGAGAATACGGTGAGGTTTTATGCTAAGCCTATCAGAGATATATACCTTGAGTCTAACCTGCAATTTGAAATAGGAAATAATGGTGATAGACAGACTCGAATTACACTGAGTTTAATATCAATCTTTATTTTGGTGATTGCGGCAATCAATTTTATGAACCTTACAACAGCGAGGTCATCATTGAGGACAAAAGAGATTGGAGTTAGAAAAGTACTCGGTGTTGAACGTTCAAGTTTAATCAGACAGTTTCTTTTCGAGTCCTTATTGATCACTTTCTTATCGGCATTAATTGCCGGAGGCTTGTCAGAACTATTCATAAAGTTGATTAATCAATCAATGGGAGAAGTCATTGGGGTCTCTCTTATGAACTATCCTGCTTTACTTATTTACTTTGCCTTTGGTACATTCTCTCTGGGCTTAGTTGCAGGAATTTATCCAGCCTTCTATTTATCATCAGTCAAAATGCTTCCATTGCTAAAGGGAATGAAGTTGGGAAATGTATTAAACTTGGGCTCTGCTAAATTTTTAAGGAATGGTTTAGTGGTTCTTCAATTTACAATTTCATCAACGTTAATTATCGGAGCATTATTTGTCTATAGTCAACTCAAGTTTCTAAAGAATCTAAATCTGGGTTTTGAAAAGGATCAAGTGATTGTCTTACCTGCTGCCGGTGTACTAGGCGAAAACAAATATGCACTTCGTACAGAGCTCCTAAGATTATCCGGAGTTGAAGCTAGTAGTTTTACTTATAGACTTCCTGCGGATGGTTCGTCCAATATCACTTCGACAATGTTGGATGAAGAAACTAGCATGTCTTTTGAAGGCTTTCAAACAGACCAATATTTACAGCAAGTACTTGATTTTAAACTCTTAGAAGGGGAATGGTTTAATACTCAAAAAGAACAGGCCGATTCCTTGATTGTGATTAACCAGGCGGCTTTAAGACAACTTGGTTTTGAAGAGCCTATTGGCAAAGTATTGGGTGATTATTGGAGGATAGTCGGAGTCGTAGAAGATTTTTACTATGACGATTTCAGGAATGAAATAGGGCCTGTAATGTTTATGCATAGTCCTGAGCATCATAATCGCCTTACATTAAGAATAAACGCTGACATTGCGCCTTTAACCGAAATCGAAAAGGTTTGGAATGAGTTCACTAATGAACCTTTTGACTATTACTATTTGAACCAAAACTTTGAAAGCCAGTTGGCCAAAGAAAAACAAGATGCAGATGCAGTATTGTTGTTTACCATCCTTGCCATTTTTATTTCCTGCCTTGGCCTCTTTGGATTAGCTTCTTTTGTTGCCGATCAAAGAGTGCATGAGTTTGGTGTTAGAAAGGTGCTTGGAGCAAGTGTTAAAAATCTTGTCAAGCTTTTTAGTTTTCATTTTATCAAATTAATACTCGTGGCTTTTCTCATTTCAGTACCCCTTGCAATATATGGAGTAGACCTTTGGTTACAGGGATTTGTTCAGAGAATTCCTATAACAATTGGTATTTTCCTTATAGCGGCTTTCTTTTCAATAGTTATAGCTGTTGGAACGGTTTTATTTCAATCGATCAAGACAGGTAGATTGAACCCTATTAATACCCTGAGGAATGAATAGTATGTTAAAGAACCACCTTAAGCTTGTTTTAAGAAAATTAAAGAAGGAGAAGGTTTATAGCTTTGTCAATATTTTTGGTTTGACAATTGGTTTGACCGCCTTTTTGATAATTGCACTTTATGTCAAAGACGAACTTAGCTTTGATAAAGGAATTGCAAAATATGATAATACTTATCGGATCTATTATGAACATAAGGAATGGGGGATCAGAGGGCGTTTAGCTTCTAATTATCTTGAAATAGTAGGAGATAATATTCCACAAATCACTCGATTTAGTAGAATTACTAATTATAACAATCCACAGTTGCTTACGGTGGGAGAGAGTAGTATTTATTCAAACAAGGTATTGCGAGTGGATCCAAATTTCTTTGAATTTTTCAACTTCGAGCTAAAGAATGCTAAACCAGAATCGGTATTCAATAATTCATCTACTGTGGTGATCACGACTGAGTTAGCAGAGAAATTATTTGGAGATGAGAATCCCATTGGCCAAGCTATTGAGTTCGATAAAAAAGAAACGCTGTTTGTCTCAGCTCTAGTAGAGCCAGCAGAAAAAAACAGTTCTATTCAATTTGATATGTTGAGGTATGATGAAGGTTTATTCTCAGACGGTTTTGATAAGTCAGGTGGAATGACAGTTATGACTTACGTCACTTTAGAAAATAATGCCAGAGTTAATGAAGTTGAAAACCTGCTTAATGAAGCCAAAACCCTTCCCGTGTATCGTGATTTTTTAGAGGGTCAGAATTTTGGAATATTCCCGTTTGAGAACCAGAGATTATATGCTCCTTATCCAGCTGACTATTTTGAGACAAATAGCATATCCTATGTTCTGATGTTTATTGCAATAGGAGTGTCAGTGTTGCTATTGGCTATTATTAATTATGTGAATTTAGTCACTGCCCAGGCAATTAGAAGGTACAAGGAGGTTGGCCTTAGAAAAGTTGTTGGAGCTTCCAGAGGACAATTGGTTGCATATCAGTTTGCAGAATCCATTACTGTAACGGTTATTTCTTTCTGTTTGTCATTTGCTTTGACGGAAAGACTTATTCCATCAATAAATACAATACTTGATAAGGAGATTAAACTGGAGTATTTCAGTTTGGATTTCTTGATATGGGTGTTGATCATTGGAGTTGCAATTGGCATACTTTCTGGAGCCTATCCAGCCTTCTATATTACCAGATTTAAACCTTTAACCCTTTTACAAAAGAATACCACTACAGGTGGTAAAGGATGGCTCCGTAAAACTTTGGTTCTATTTCAATTTGTAACTTCTGGTATTCTTTTGACAGTTCTTGTGATCATCTCACAACAAATGAATTTCCTAAAATCTAAGGAGCTCGGTTTTACATCTGAACTTCTGGTAAATGTACCTCTATATCAAGATTCTGTAAGGTCTTACCAGACAATTAAGAATGAACTCAGTTCGGTCTCTGGCTTGGAGTCTGTGAGTTTAGGTGGCTTTCAACCAGGAAGTAAGATGATGACTTCTATTAGTAATAGCTCAGATAGAAAAGCTGAAGGGAGTATCTCATCAAGCACAGACTTGGTGTTTGGGGACAACAACTTTTTAGAAACTACACAAATTGAAGTTCTTTGGAAGTCTCCACATTTTAGAACAAATGAATTCACAGAAAACCAGGTGATTATAAATGAATCGTTGGCTAGAAAGCTTGAATTGTTGGATAAGCCTGATGGTAAAAGACTATATCGTTGGAATGATCAAGTTGGATTGGAATTGGTGGCAATCGTTAAAGATTTTCATCTACAGCCTCTAAAGGAATCAGTAAACCCTACTAGTATCCAATACCTTAATGATTGGGGAACAAGAAATTTACTACTCAGACTGAATAGTCAGAATCAAAATGAAGTATTGGCGAAGGTAGGAGAGTCATATGAGAATATTTTCAATCGCCCATTTGAATTCCACTATGTAGATGATGAGATAAGGGAATTCTATAGAAAAGAAGAAGGACAGTTTAGGTTGTTCAAGGTTTTTGCTACGCTGGCTATATCAATCTCCTTATTAGGACTTTTTGCGTTGACAATTTTCACTATTGAACAACGTAGAAAAGAGGTGAGCATTAGAAAAATACTGGGAGCATCCCTAAAGCGTCTGCTTCTAATGCTTAATAGAGAGTATTCTATTCTTGTTTTTTTAGCATTTATTATAGCTTCCCCGGTAGCATTTTACGCAATGCAAGGTTGGTTAACTGAATTCGAGTATAGAATTACGATTTCACCATTTCTCTTTGTAGGAATATTCTC
The DNA here is from genome assembly GCA_947493005.1 of uncultured Roseivirga sp. GTDB lineage: Bacteria > Bacteroidota > Bacteroidia > Cytophagales > Cyclobacteriaceae > Roseivirga. Next base: position 164,076 of record CANLOY010000002.1, on the reverse strand, counting down.
TAGTTTCTTAGTGCTTTGTTGGTTGGTTACACTAAGTCAATCATTGAAAGTTACACGAGAAAACCCAGCTGATACACTTAGAGAAGAATAACAGACAAAACCTGGTTATTTCTTCCTTACATAAAGCCCATCGAAAGCTGGTGTCCAGGTTTTACCATTGTCATTTGAGTTTTCAAATAACTGTCTGACAGTGCCATCTGGATTAAGCGTAAATGTGAGTCTTGATAATGAAATGTTTCCATTTGGATTCATAAACTTACTCTCAAATTGTAGTAGTCCTTCTTCACGTTTGGTTTCAAGGTAATTATATACATCTCCACCGCTCCCGACCCAGTGTTGGTGCCATTTCTTATCAATTGGATCGTAGAAGTTGATACTCTGTCCTGCATAGTTTCCTGCGGTGGTGTAATTTTCATGTATGGCACAACCACCTGTGGGCATAGTGATAGAGTTATCACCAACTTTACGTCCATTCACCATTACATCCCATTCGCCTAGCCAAAAATCAAAGTGTCTGTAATTCTGATTACCTAAGCATGGATAGGCATTGAGTTCCACTTTGTTTAAAATATTTACAAACTCTGGCGAGTTTTGATATTGAGAAAAAACAGGATCCGTTTTCAATAACTTATAAGCTCCAAGTCCGTTTTTTGCTCCTTCCTCTAGCGTGGCGAACATACTTTGCTGATCATTGCTGAGTGCATAAGCTTTACTTAAACCAATTACAATAAATGGGGCGGGGTAGTTTCTTTTTCTGGCTTCTTTATAATACTTGATAGCGTCCGTGTATTGAGACAATTGCGTCTTACTGAAGGCGAGATTGTACCAGTCTGACGAGTCACCATTGTTTTTCTTTAAGTATTTGGAATAATTCTTTGCAGCCTCTTTCCATTCCTGATTATTGAAATGTTGAAGTGCAGTTGTTTTAAGTTCTTGCCCGACCAATTGGCCTATCATAGCAAACATGGAAATGATGTATATGATTCGTTTCATTTTACCTGAGTTTAGATAACCTAAACTACTATATGCTAAATATAACAAGGGAAATTCCGATCAAATTTGACCTGATTTCAGCTAAAGACAGCTTTTAAAAACTGGTTTTCAACTCGTATACTTCCGCACCATAAATGGAAGTGTACTTTATTGTAATGTCAATTCCGAAGTGTTTAGGGTTATAAGGATCCGATTTAATTTCTAGAAATATAACCTCTTTCTCGGTTCTAAAAGGAGCATCATTTCCAAGGTTGGTGGAATTAACTCGCAAATCTCTAATGCCAGCAGCATCTAAAACAGCGTCCCAATGGATATAAGTATTCCCCTTATACTTAAGTTCAGTTGACTTGATTATTGCGGGCCCAATACCTTCATTCATAATGTTAAGTCTCCATGTACTATCGCTTGCCCAGCCAGATAGATGGTTCAGGTATGGCATCACGCTTAACCTATTGTGTTTTTGCGAGATTTGAACTTGCCAAACGGAAACAACTACTGCGCAAACAGCTATAATCATTACCGCAAGTTGTGTTAGTTTCTCGGTTTTATTCATTGACTGTAGGGGTTAAAATACCTAAAAGGTGAACTCTAATTCTTGTTCATCTTGATATATAGATTCATAGATGATTTTAATGGTGATTCCTTTTTTACTTGATTTGGTTTGAAGTCTTATTAGTGTTTCCTCTTTTCCAGACGATAAAACTGAACCTGAATCAAAATTATTTAAGTAGCGAATATTATTGTTTTCGCCAGCGGCTCTTAAAACAGCGTTCCAGTTTTTGTAAGCTGTTCCATTGTGCATTAACTCAAACTTTTTGATAATAGCAGGTCCATAACCTTGATTGGTCATTATTACTTCATAGGTATTTGTAGAACTGTTGGTAAATCTAGTAATATCTAAATATGGCTTAACAGTTAGCCTATTATGTTGTTGAGTTAATTCAAGCTGCTGTTGCGAAATCCTTCCTTGCCAAACAGAAACAACTACTGCCGATATTGCGATAATGACTACCGCAACTTGAGTTAGCTTTTCACCTTTTGATGTAGACATGCATTGAAGATAACTCGAATTTAGGTTTCTCAAAAGAATCTGTACATCAGTAGGGTTTTTATCACCCTAATATGTAGTAAATGGAGAGTGAAAGGGGGAGAAAAACAAAAAGTGCCCCAAAATCAAATCAATCTTTTGGGGCAATTTTATTAGTTACGGGGTTTGGTTTTATCAAACTTCTTCAGCACCAGGCCCTTTTCTAAAAAGTTTTTCAAAAGCCTTTCCAATTTCTTCAGCTGCAGACTTTAAATGATGTTTAGCTTCTTCAATTTTAGGTTCGTTCTTTAACCTGAAATCAGACATCTTTTCTTCGAGCTTGTCTCTTTGGTTTTTCAGGCTTTCTATAGCTTCTTCCATTTCTTCACGAACTTCTTCGCTGGCATCTTTGGCCTTATCTACCAACTCATCTATCTTCTCTCTGATTTCCTTAAGTATTTTGTCTGAATCCATTAGTTAGTTGGTCTAGCTTTAATTGTAGTGGTTACGTTAATCCAGCAACCTACTCTGATTGATTGTCCCTCTTCTTTGTTTGCTGTAAAAATATCAGAAACGGTAGGGAACTGTGCTTTGGCTTCGGCCATTCCTTTAGTATTTCCAGCTTTTTGGTAAAGGTCGTATGCAGCCATGAATATTGACCTGTCATCAACCATACTCTTCTTTTGAGAACAGTCATCGAAACTATTCATATACATGTTGGCGATGTAGGTGTAAGCTTCTTTTGCTTTTTCCGGATCCAACTTTGCAGCTTCCATTGCAGCAGCTCTTGCAGCTGGTTTATCACCTTTCATTAAGTTGAGCTGAGCGATATTCATTTGAAGGTCAGCTTTTTTCTCAGGATCTGTAGAAAGCTTCAGTGCCTCCTGGTAATATGCTGCAGAGCTTTCATAATCTTTGTTAGCGTATGCTCTTTGGGCTAATACTTTGGCTATGCCTTCAGTAGGTTCCTGCTTTTGAATGATTTTAGCAGCTACTTCCAGATAGGGGCTGTCTCCGCATCCTCTTTCCAATAGTAAACCAAAAACCTTTTTTGCCATGGTTAAATCTTCTCCTTGATCGAGTGCTGGAGCCAGGTTCTCATTGATAAATTCACAGTTCAATTCATCTCCCATTATTTTGGTTAAAAGACCATTGACAGCAGATTTGTAACGATCTAGTTTGGCAGCGTCTTCACCTTCGGCAGCTTTTAAGTCAATAACGTTCATAACCTTACTATAAACATCAATAACATCGGTATTGGAAAACTCATTTCCCATGGCTCTGTATCTTCTGACCAGATCAATATATGAGACTATATTATTGTTAATTACTTTTTCTGGTTCTTGATAGGCTACTTTGTAAGCTTCAAGCCCATTATCAATTTTGGATTTATCACTCTTCCAGTACTTGTAATATCTATATGCCTTATTGTTCTTTTCCCTGGTGGTTAACCCATATATTTCTTCTTTTTTGTCAAAACTCAATATCATTGAGTCCAGAAAAACCTGCTTTTCAGCTTTGTCAGAAGTGGCTTTTGCAAGTTCTTCATAAGCCTTATATGCATTTATATATTGACCGTCATATAGATTAGGTACATTTTTAAGCATCCAGTGCAAAGCATTGGCTGCTCCTCTGTAGTCCTCTATAGCCATGGCGTCAACAGAAAGGGCAAATCTTCTTGAAGCTTCAGAGGCAAGATCTTCGTCAGGGGGTAGGTTCAGCTTTTGAGCACTAAGCTGAAAAGCCTGGATTAATATTAATCCAAAAGTTGTTATGCGTAACAGTTGTTTCATCTTCTTTTGTTTTTGACCGTTTTTACTATAGCAAAGCCTATTCCAAATTAACAGGCCGCAAATTTAATGTTAACTCAGAAATTAAAAACTTATGAGGTTATTATCAAATTGTTGCTTTTCTATTCTGCTGGCAAACGTTTAAAAAGCTGAGGTTGTTACAATGTATATAAAATCAAAGCAATTAGAGTCGAGTCATTGATCCTAATTGCTTTTGCGGGTTCTTATTTTCGTTTTAACATTTATCCAGCACTCTACAGTAATAGGGTCTCCGGCATACATGTTTTGGTTAAATGCTTCTGATTGTGTAGGGAATTGAGCCTTGGCATCTTCTTTACCTTTGGCATCTCCTGCTTTTTCAAACATATCGTAGGCTGCAAAAAACACTGCCCTGTCTTCTACTATGTTATCAGACTCTGCACATTCATCGAAACTTGCCATATATAAGTTCCCTATGAAAGTGTATACCGTTGCGGATTTCTCTTTATCCAGTTCCAATGCAGCCAGTGCAGCGGCTCTGGCAAGAGGTTTGTTCAAATTCAGAAAATGTATTTGTGCTATATCAAAATGAATATTGGCCTTTTTAGCATCATCAATTTCCAACTCAAGAGCCTGTTCGTATAAAGCAATAGCCTCAGGGTAGCGCTTCTCAGAAGCTTTATATTGTGCCTGAATCTTCAATAAGCCTGGTGTAGGTTCATTTCTCGCCAAGATTTGAAGAGCATCTTCATAAGCCGGAGTTCTCCCACACTTTGCTTCTAAAGACAAGCCCATTACTCTTTTAGATACTTTTAAGCTATCTGCTCTGAGTAAACCTTTAGACAGCCTTTCAACAACATCGCATGATATATTCTCTTTTAAAGTAGAAGCCAGGATGTTATCAATATCTGCCATATACTTATCCAGTCTTTTTGCATCCACTCCCGCAGACCTTTTATTGGTAATGATCACATCCAGCTGATCATAAATTTTCAGAACCTCCTCTTTAGAAAGGGGCCTTACTTTTTTATGAAATTGCTGAGCCATATACATGTATGGTACAAGATTATTATTGATTACTTTTTCAGGTGTGTTGAATGCATCTTGAAAACTCTTCAATGCAGGTTCAAGCTTGGTTTTATCCTTTCGGAAATACTTGAAATATCGAAAAGCAAGTTTGTTCTTATCCAAATCGCTCAACCCAAAGTGTTTTTCTTTCGATTTATAAGCGATTATCATCGAATCTAACAACGTTGCTTTTTGCTTGGCATCTTTTGTTTTGATGGCCACTGCTTCAAAAGCTTTAATAGCCATGTTTTGAACACTTTTAGAATACTCAGGAGCATTCTTCAAAAGCCAATGCAGAGAAGCAAGTCCTTTTTCTGGCTGACCTAAATCTTCAGCATCACTTGCGACTACATATTTGTTCTCAATTTCCTTTCTTAAAGTAGCATCTTGTGCATACGCACCAGACAATACAATAAGAGATAATAGCATGGTGCTTAAAACTCTCATGGCATTTTAATTTAAGGTTCACCTACCAAGGTAGCCAAAAATATGCCAAGATTAAACTAATGTGTTAGTTGGTTAAGGGAAAAGTGTTGTGAACTGGAACTTTTCGCCATCAAAAAGCCCTTTGTCACTCAACTTTAATTTAGGAATGACCAACAGAGCCATAAACGATAATGTCATAAATGGAGAGTTAAGTGTACTACCCATATCTTTAGAAAGCTTGTCAATAGCCGTGTATGATTTGGCTACTTCATATCCGTCATCGGCAGACATGATTCCAGCAACGGGCAGTGGAAGTATCATTTCTTCTTTGGTAGATATAGCACTTATTCCACCTTTAGCATCTATTACCTTATTAATTGCTTTTACAATAGAAGTATCGTCAACTCCAACTGCAATGATGTTATGAGAATCGTGACCAACCGAAGAGGCAATTGCTCCTTCTTTTAATTGAAAGTTCTTAATAAAGGCAACTGCCGGCTGAGCATTTTGATAACGGTTAACAACAACCATTTTTAATATGTCGTTGTCCGTATCAGAGATAACATTGCCTTGATTATCGACCATGCAATCCAGAGAAAGGCAATTGGTGATCAACTGGCCATCTAGAGCTTCTATAACATGTACTTTAGTGGCTTCAGCCTTTACCCGAATACTATCTTCTTCAATTGGGTCACAATTGAACTGATTAATGATGTCATTTGAAACCTTTGGAATTTTAGTAATCCCATTTTCTGCGACTATTTCTCCATTGATAAAGGTAGATTTTACACTGAAGTCTTGTAGGTTATCTATTACGATAAAATCAGCAAAATCTCCTTTTCGAAGCGTTCCAATATCAAGGTTATAATGGTCAACTGGAGTAATACAAGCAGCATTAAGCACATCAAGCAAGTCATGTCCTTTGGCAAGTGCTCTTCTGACTAGTTCATCGATATGGTTTTCAACCAGGTTATCAGGATGTTTGTCGTCAGAACAAAACATAAGCATTTCAGGTGCTTCATTGAAGAGCCCAACTAAAGCCTCAAAGTTTTTTGCAGCGGAACCTTCTCTTATGGCAATCTTCATCCCATGTTTCAGCTTGTCCCTAGCTTCATCTGCCGTGAAACATTCATGATCAGTATAGATGCCAGCTTTAATGTATTGTTCTGCTTGATCGCCTCGCAATCCGGGGGCATGCCCGTCAATTGGCTTTCCAAGCTTTTTAGCAATGTTTAGTTTTTGATAAACTGTTTCATCCTTATACAGTACCCCAGGCCAGTTCATCATTTCAGCCAGATACTTTATTTCTGGTTTTTTCAAAAGGTACTCAACTTCATCAGGGGTGATTTCTGCGCCAGCAGTTTCGAATGTTGTGGCTGGCACACAGGAGGGGGCTCCAAAATTGAATTTGAAATTGACCTTTTTGCCATTTTCAATCATGTACTCAACACCTTCTACGCCCATTACATTCCCAATCTCGTGTGGGTCTGATACAGTGCCAACAGTTCCATGTACTACAGCGAGTCTGGCAAATTCTGATGGTACCAACATAGAGCTTTCTACATGAACGTGTGAATCGATAAAGCCAGGTAAGATGTATTGGTCAGTTACCTGATCTGTTTCTTCAATGTGGGTAATATATTGACCCTCTACAGTTACTCGTCCATCGAAGATTCTTCTGTTTCTTACATCTATAATATGACCGCTTATTTTCATTTCTATCATTTAACCTGTTATGGGGTACTTATTCGGGAGGATTAGCTAGCTAATTGATCGAGCATCAGTTGATTTTACTGAATGCTTTTTCCAAAAGGAGTTTTGTCATTTTAATACCTTCCTCTTCTGAAAGTCCATTCCCTTCATATTCAATCCCAATGTACCCTTTATAGCCTGAATCTTTCACAATCTTCATAATACGGTAAAAGTCAGAGTTTACCTCATCTCCATTCTCATTAAATTCATGAGCTTTTGCACTGACCGCTTTTGCATAGGGCATTAACTCGGCAATACCTTTGTATCGATCGTATTCATTGACACAGCCGTTTGGTCCGTTTTCAATACAGAAGTTACCAAAGTCGGGTAGCGTGCCTACGTTATCCATTCCAACCGCTTTTATAACTCCAGCTAACCAGGCGCCATCTGAGGAGTAACTGCCATGGTTTTCTACTACTATATTAATTCCTTTCTCGGCACCATATTCGCCCAATCTTCTCAGGCCATCAGTCGCATTTTTCGCAACCTCTTCCGCAGTTCCATTACCAGCTGCGTTTACTCTTATAGTATGAGCACCCAGGAATTTGGCGAGATCTACCCATTTGTAGTGTTTTTCAATGGCTTCATTTCGAGCAGATGGATCGGAATCTCCCAGATTACCTAATAGGTCACACATGATTAGGCCTACATTTACATTTGCTTCTTTACACTTTTGTTTGAATTCGGTCCAGTATGCTTTGTCTCCTACTTTACCGAAATAGAAAGTATTCACCAACTCTATAGAGTTTACTCCAAACTTTGAAGCCTCTATAGGGAAGTCCATAGGATCTTGCCCTTCCACAATGGCATGATCAGGCGATTCCATTAACGTTTTAATAAACCAATCATAGCCACCCCTGGCTTCAACGTCTCCAAAATACTTTTTATGTAAAGACCATTGTGCTAATGAGATTTTAAAATCATGAGATTCCCTTTTTTCATTTTCAGCCTGTTTTTTTTCATCAGGACTACAAGAGCTTAATGAGATAATTGCTAAGAAGGAAATGATTGAAGAAAGAGAGCGGAGCGATTTCATTTATTGATCAATGTTTTCGGAATTTCTTTAAAAGAAACTTAAGAACCAATTTCGACTTGAAGGTAGGGGTTCTCTGATAAATTGACTCTCAATTTGATTGAAGCTTTTGCAAATAAATTGCCTGAGTAAATATGTGGTCTGAATATTCATGTCTTACCTTTGTCCAAAACTTAGACATGAAGAAAATAAACATTGCTATTGACGGACTATCTGGTTGTGGGAAAAGTAGTACTGCAAAAGCAGTAGCTAAAGAACTCAACTATAAGTTTATAGATACCGGAGCAATGTATAGAGCAGTTACACTGTATTTTCTTCAGAATAATGTTGATTTGAGTTCTGATCAGCAAGTGACTGATGCCCTAGGCAATATTGAGATTGACTTTGTGTTTAACAAAGAATCTAAAAAAAATGAAACAATACTGAATCAACAAAATGTTGAAGAAGAGATTCGTAAAATGTATGTTTCAGAAATGGTGAGCCCTGTTTCGGCTATAAAGGCTGTGAGAGTGGCTATGGTGGCTCAACAGCAGGAAATGGGTAGGAACAAAGGCGTAGTCATGGATGGTCGAGATATTGGGTCTGTTGTTTTTCCCGAGGCTGAATTAAAGGTTTTTATGACAGCATCAACCGAAGTTCGCGCAAAAAGGAGACTGTTAGAGTTGAAAGAGAAAGGAGAAGTGGCTTCTTTGGAACAGATTATGGCTAACCTTGAGTCCAGAGATAATCAGGATTCTACCAGAGCGGAGAGTCCTCTTATAAAAGTGGCCGATGCGATTGAAATAGATACTTCTGATCAGGTTTTTGAAGAGCAAGTTCAAAAAGTATTAGATTTGGCTCAAGATCGAATCGGAAGTCTAAACAGAGAGTAGAGAAGAATGGAAGTAATCATTGATCAAAATTCCGGGTATTGCTTTGGTGTTGAGTTTGCCATCCAAATGGCAGAAGATGAAATGGTTGATGGTCCTCTTTATTGTTTAGGTGATATTGTACATAATAGTATGGAGGTTAAGCGCCTTAACGAACAAGGCCTGGAGATAATCGACAGAGACAAGCTAAAAGAGATCCGAGATTCAAAAGTACTTATAAGAGCTCATGGAGAGCCACCCGAAACATATCAAGTAGCTCTGGAGAATAATATTGAATTGATAGACGCTTCATGTCCCGTAGTACTTAAGCTCCAAAACCGAGTTAAAGTGGCCTACGATAAAATGAATAAAATCGATGGTCAGATCGTAATCTATGGAAAGCCAGGGCATGCCGAGGTAATTGGATTAACTGGTCAGACAAATAACAATGCTATTATTGTTATGGAAGACGAGGACCTTGAGAAAATCGATTTCTCAAAACCAGTGACTTTATTCTCTCAGACAACCAAGAGTACCAAGGGCTTTTATAGAATACGTTCTATGATAGAAGAGCGCATCAAGGCTCAGAACGGAACTTTACGGGAATTAGACTTTACAGCAAATGATAGTATTTGCCGTCAGGTTTCTAATCGAGAGCCTCAATTGAAGAAATTTTCTACGGATGTCGATGTGATTGTATTTGTCAGCGGAAAAAAGAGTTCCAATGGTAAAGCACTTTATGGCGTTTGTCAACAACAGAACTCAAGAAGTTACTTTGTTGAGAATGAAAATGAAGTGAAGATGAGCTGGTTCAATGCCGATGATACTGTTGGAGTATGTGGTGCTACATCAACACCAATGTGGTTGATGAAAAATGTGGCGGAGTACATCGAAAAAACATTCTCAGAAACGGTCTCAGCATAATATTTCACTTAGCTTTTCATCCACAATTTTTTTTGGGCTAAATTTCCGTTCGAAAAGGGCGAATTAACCTTTTATATGACTTTAAAAGTATTATTTTTGCCTCGATTTTGATCAACCTTAGTGATTCGCAACTAAAAGAGTATGTCTAAAACTGTAAAGCTTAAAAAAGGCTTTGACATTAACCTCGCTGGAAAGGCACAAAAGACAATCGCTAGTACTCCACCTTCGGAAACGTTTGCTATCAAGCCTACAGACTTTGTAGGTATGAAAAGACCTAAGCTATTTGTAGCTGAAGGTGACAACGTGAAGGCCGGTACACCTGTGTTATATGATAAAATGCAGGAAAATGTGATGATTTGTTCGCCAGTAAGTGGAGAAATTGTTGAAGTGAAGAGGGGAGCCAAGAGAAAACTATTAGAAGTTAAGATTTTGGCCGACAAGGAAATTGAATATGAGACATTTAAGACCTACAATGTTTCAGAACTGCATAGCCTTTCTCGAGAAGAGGCACAAGAGCAGATGCTGAAAGGTGGAGTATGGTCTAATTTGATTCAGAGACCTTATGGTATTGTGGCCAATGAGGCTGATACTCCAAAAGCCATCTTTATTTCTTCGTTCGATACACACCCGTTAGCAGCAGATTCTGCTTTTACCTTAAAAGGTGAGGAGGATGCCTTTAAAGCAGGTATTAGTGTATTGAAGAAGTTCACATCTGGAAAAATTCACTTGAACCACGACCTTAATGGAGAGGTTTCCAGTGTTTTTGCGAATGTCGAAGGTATAGAGAATAATAAAATCAGTGGGCCTCACCCAGCAGGGAATGTAGGTGTGCAGATTCATCATATTGCACCAATTTCTAAAGGTGAGATTGTTTGGACTATTTCTCCGTTTGGTGTAGCTCAGATAGGAAAACTTTTCCTTAAAGGAGTCTATGATGCTTCCAGAGTTATTGCAGTGGCAGGTTCTGAAGTAAAGTCACCTCAATATTATAAAACTTATACAGGAGCATCTATCAACAAGTTTATTGATGGTAATCTCAAGAGTGACCATGTTAGGTTCATTTCCGGTAATGTTTTAACTGGCGAAAGAATTGATGAAAGTGGTTGCATGGGGTTCTATAGCAATTTGCTTACAGTAATTCCTGAAGGTGACCATGCTGATTTTCTTGGATGGATTATGCCAAGGAAAGAAGTATTGAGTTTTCACAGAGCATGGGGGCTTTTCTCTTTCCTTAATGGAAAGAATAAAGAATATGTTCTTGATACTAATACCAATGGTGAACCACGTGCTTTTGTTCAAACGGGAACTTTTGAAAAGGTAACCCCTATGGATATTTATCCAACTTATCTGGTTAAAGCTATTATGGCTGAAGATTATGATAATATGGAAGCTCTTGGTATTTACGAAGTAGTTGAAGAAGACTTAGCACTTTGTGAGTATGTTGATGTTTCGAAACATGATATACAACAAGTAGTTAGGGAAGGACTTGAATTGATGCAAAACGGATAATTCGGATGAAGTTTTTACATAAAATTTTAGAGAAGCAAAAGCCAATGTTTGAAAAGGGAGGTAAGCTTGAAAAGCTGTACTACCTTTTTGAAGCTGGTGAAACGTTTATGTTCTCTCCTGCAAGTACTACTAATAGTAAGGGAGTTCAGATTAAAGATGCCATAGACCTTAAGCGTATGATGATGACCGTGGTGATTGCCATGGTACCTTGTCTTATCTGGGGGATTTTTAATGTAGGGTATCAGCACAATGTGGCTACTGGGCAAGCAACAACATTCTTTTCAATAGATAACTTATTGTTTGGTGCAAGATGGGTATTACCTATTGTATTGGTAGCCTATGCTGCCGGAGGCATTATTGAGGCTGTTTTTGCAGTAATAAGAAAACACCCTATCAATGAGGGCTTCTTGGTGACAGGAATGTTAATTCCTTTAATTGTTCCTCCAACAATCCCGCTTTGGCAAGTGGCATTAGCTACAATTTTTGGTGTTGTTGTTGGAAAAGAGATTTTTGGTGGTACGGGTATGAACGTTCTGAATGTAGCAATGACATCAAGAGCATTTTTATACTTCGCTTACCCTTTACAGATATCAGGAGATGTTTGGACTCAGTTAGCTGGTGAAGAAGCAGTTGATGGATTCTCTGGAGCCACTGCATTGGCCGTTGCCAACAGCACATCTATTGAAGGTGCACAGTCAGTCGTGGAAGGGTTGAATAAGGCAAATAGTGCTTTGGCTGCTCCTTTCAGTGATGGTTTCTTTAGCTTTCAGAATATGCTTATTGGAGGTATACCGGGATCTATCGGGGAGACCTCAACGTTAATGGCATTAATAGGTGCTTTAATACTTATAGCTACGGGAGTTGGCAGTTGGAAAATTATTGTTAGCGTTTTTGCAGGGGCGTTTGCCATGGGAACAATCTTTAATCTTGCAGGTGCTAACGCATTTATGGATTTACCAGCTCATTACCACCTTGTAATGGGAGGTTTAGCATTTGGTGCTGTCTTTATGGCGACAGATCCTGTATCTGCAGCGCAGACGGAAGTAGGAAAATGGATATATGGTTTGTTAATTGGAATGTTGACAGTCTTGATCAGGGTGGTGAACCCTGCATACCCGGAAGGCATAATGTTGGCAGTTCTTTTTATGAATGTATTCGCTCCATTAATAGATTACTATGTAGTACAAGCAAATAAGAAAAGGAGGTTATCTCGTGCAACAGTCTAATCGATACATAATTTTATTCTCACTTTCCCTTACAATTGTTCTTGCCCTTTTGTTGGCTGGAGTATCTCAAGGGTTAGGACCATTACAGAAGAAAGCTCAGGATTTAGACACTAAAAAGCAGATTTTAGGTGCTATTCCGTCAGAAAAAGAAGCTTTGGCTGATATGGAAGCAGAGCAGATTCTGGCTCGCTATGAAGAGGTAATCAGCAGTGTTGTTTCTGACTTCCAAGGGAACTTGGTTGATACAAATGAGAAAGGAGGCCCAATGGTAGCCGAAGAGGTTAACATTGAGAAGAATTACAAAAAGTCTGTAGAAGATAGGATGTTCCCGGTGTTTAAGTACAATGCAAACGGCCAGGAAGCATACATCATTCCTACTTTTGGAGCAGGACTTTGGGATGCAATTTGGGGGTTTGTGGCACTTACTCCCGATCTCAAGAGCGTAATTGGAATTAGCTTAGACCATAAGGGAGAAACTCCTGGGTTGGGAGCTAGAATTACTACTGACGAAATTCAGGCACGCTACCAACAAAAGGATCTTTACGATACAAACGGAGAGTTCGTATCGATTTCCATGGTTAAGGGTGAAAAAACTCCTGAGAGTATGTTAGGGCCAAATAAGGTAGATGGAATGGCAGGAGCAACCTTGACAGCTAATGGTGTCAATGATATGCTTTTGAATTATATAGGATACTATCAAAAGTATTTTGATAAGCAGGTAAGAGGTAAGGCTTTAACCATGAATAATCAATAAGACAATGAGTACTGAAACTATAGAAGCACCGGTAGCAAAAGAGTCAGAATCTCTACTATCGAAAAGACGCAAAAAGTTCGTTACCGACCCTTTGAATGATGACAACCCAGTAACTGTACAAGTACTCGGTATTTGTTCTGCATTAGCGGTAACAACTCAGATGAAGCCAACTATGGTAATGGCTATGTCGGTAATTTTCGTACTGATCTTTTCTAACCTTATCATTTCTCTAATGAGAAATGCTATTCCAGGAAGGGTTAGGATTATAGTACAGTTAGCCGTTGTTGCAACTCTTGTTACGCTAGTAAATGAAGTATTGAAAGCATATGCTTTCGACATATATAAGCAATTGTCAGTTTTTATTGGTTTGATCATTACTAACTGTATTGTGATGGGACGCCTAGAGGCATTTGCTCTAGGTAATAAGCCTTACGATTCTGTGCTTGATGGACTGGGAAGTGGCTTGGGCTATTCCTGGATTATTTTAGCCGTGGCTTTCTTTAGAGAGCTATGGGGATCAGGGAAGGTATTTGGATATGACCTGATGGGAGCTATTGGCTTCGAGAATTTTGCTGCAAATGGACTGATGGTTTCACCAGTTGGAGCGTTTATCGTACTCGGATTTATTATATGGGTACAGAGAAGTAAAACCGGATACGTAGAACATTAAGAAATTTGAATCATGGATTTATTAAACTTAGGTATTAAATCGATTTTTATTGAGAACATGGTGTTTTCCTATTTCTTGGGAATGTGTTCTTTCCTCGCGGTTTCTAAAAAGGTTTCAACGGCCTTTGGTTTGGGGCTAGCAGTAGTTTTTGTTTTAGGCATAACAGTACCAATGAACTGGTTGTTGAATGAGTTTGTCCTTAACGAGGGGGCGCTTTCATGGCTAGGGTCTAACTTCGCTGAAATTGATCTTTCTTTTCTACGATTTATCATGTTTATAGCCATTATCGCTGCCATGGTACAGCTAGTAGAAATGACAATTGAGAAGTTTTCACCTTCGCTTTATGGTTCACTGGGTATCTTCTTACCATTGATTGCTGTAAACTGCGCAATCTTAGGGTCATCACTTTTTATGGCACAAAGAGATTACACAATTGGAGAAGCAACTGTTTTCGGATTTGGTTCTGGAATAGGTTTCTTCCTGGCGATAATAGCATTGGCTGCCATTCGTGAAAAACTTAGATACTCAAATGTTCCAGATGGCTTGAAAGGCTTAGGTATTACAATGTTCATTACTGGATTAATGGGGATTGCATTTATGAGTTTTATGGGGATTTCGATATAAGAATTCCCTAATTAGATATTAAGAGCATCTTCAGGAATGAGGATGCTTTTTTTGTGCTCAATTAGAAGATTGGATTATAATTCAATGCTAGTAAGCAACGGATTACAAGAATGTTGAATAAGAGGCTTGATCAACATTGCTTTCTTGGGAGTCACAAAGTCATTTAAAAGAAAGGCCTATGAAACTAATCACAGGCCTCGATTGATTTCCGTTAACCTGTCTGTAGCTTATTTTTTCTCAGGAGAAACCATATCATTAATTAACACTGGCTTTCCAAATCCAAGTTTCTCTAGGCTCTTCATTTGTGTTTTTGCATCGCCAACAACTAACCAGAACATTTTATCTGTATCCAGATATTTGTTAGCTAGTTCCTGAATTTTCCCAACAGTCATACCCTGTACAATAGCTTCTCTTTCTTTGATATAGTCATTAGACCAACCATACCTGCTCATATTCTGAAGCATACCAAGTTTAGCTCCGGCAGTTTCAAATGCTCTAGCATTACTTTTGATCAGAAAACTCTTAGTAGTTTCTAAATCCTTAGCACTATAGTTTTCACCATAATCCTCAAGAATATCTTTTACGAGTTGGGTAGACTCATACGTTACATTACTTCTTACACCACTTGAAATGGTAAATGCACCTTTACTAGTTGTACCTGAGAAACCAGAACGAATTCCGTAAGTGTATCCTTTGCCTTCTCTTAGTTGCTGGGTTAACTGTGAAGCAAAACCACCACCTCCTAAAATGTAGTTCATAACGGTAGCCGGGTAATAATCTTTATCGGTTACAGCAAGCGCAGGATAACCAATATTCAATACCGATTGTTTGGCATTCGGTACATCATAGAAGTAGACTTGCGATTCTTTTGGAGGCTGGGGTGAAGTATATTCAGGAATTTGAACATCCTTAGCTTTCCATTCGCTCTCAATACTTTTCAAAGAGGCCAAAACGTCTTCTTGACTGATATCTCCAACTATATGCATGGTAGCTATACTAGGAGAGAAGTTCTTTTGGTAATATGCTTTTAAGTCATTTACAGTAAAACCTGAAACAGAAGATTCAGAACCGAGAATGTTTTTAGATCTAATGTTGTCTTTGCCATAAACAAGAATGTTGTAAGCATTAGATGCTATAGCATTAGGGTTTGCTTCTTGTTGTTTAATACTGGAAATGGTACTTTGCTTTTGCAGTTCAAACTCTTTTTCATCCCATCTGGGTTCTAATAGCACCTCTTTTACAAGGTCAATAGTCTTAAGGTAGTTTCTTTTTAAAGTGTTCCCGGTTATTGTTATACTTTCTGAACTGGCAAAAATACCTATTGAGGCTCCTAGTTGAGCAATAGCTTCTTCAAGTTCTTTAGGGGACTTGTTTTTGGTTCCCTGGTTCATTAAATCAGCGGTAAGGTTAGCAATACCTACTTTATTAATATCATCCATAAGAAGACCGCCTTTTATGGAAATATTGAACTGAACCAACGGAACTTCATCATTTTCTATACCGAAAACTCTCATGCCGTTGCTAAGCTTCGACTCCCATACATCAGGTATGGCGATTTCCGGAGTTTCACCATATGGAGGCTCCACAGTTCTATCGAAACTAGATGGCGTTCTTTCATAGTTTGCTTGAATAGAAGCATCAAAGCGCTCTTCAGCTCCTTGTACAATTGCTTCTTCTACCACATTAGCCTTTATGGAACCTTCAAGAGCCTGATTAAGTCTTCCTTTAGGAACAAAGCTTGTAGCTATGAAGTTTTTTCCTTTTATGTACTTATTGTAAACATCCATGACATCCTGAGTGGTAACATCCAGAATTCGCTTAACATCTTGTTCTACAAAACCCGGATCATTTGCAAAGATGTTATACTGAGCCAACCTAAAACCTTTGCCTAAAACACTGCTTAGACCATTATAGAAACCGGTTTCCTGACCTGCTTTTATTCTATCTAAATCCTTTTGAGGCATACCTTCAGTTTCAAACTTTGTGAATGCTTCTTGAATAGCACCTTCCACTTCATCTAAATCTTTATCTGGAAAAGCTCTTACAGATAATTGCAGCTGACCAGCTAGTTCAGAAGTCCTGTTAAACATCCTTGCTCCTGAAGAAAGCTTCTTATCCTCTACCAACACCTGATAGAAGGGTGCTTGCTTACCTCTTGTTAAATACTGTGTAAGAACATTTAATGCGTAGGAATCCGGATGATATAATTCAACTGTAGGCCATGTAAGTGTTAGTTCAGGTAGTCTGGCAAAGTTATCTTCGTGGTATAGTTTAATGGTTTCATTAACCACTCCGGCACGTTTCGATAAGTTGGCTATTTCTTCTCCCTTAGGAATTTCGTCAAAGTACTTTTTTACCCACTGTTTGGCTTGTTGTGGATCAAAATCTCCGGCTATTACCAGGGTTGTATTGTTAGGCACATACCACTTTCTGAAAAACTCCTTCACATCATCCAAAGTAGCGGCCTGTAAGTCTTCGAGAGAACCAATTACTTGCCAGTTATAAGGGTGATCAGCGGGGTAGAGGTGCTTGTCTATAACATAAGAAGTATGCCCATAAGGGCGATTGTCATTACTTTGACGCTTTTCATTTTTTACTACCTGCTTTTCTTTAGCCAAAACAGGGTCTGTAACAGTATTAATGAACCAACCCAATTTGTCGGCTTCTGCCCAAATCATTTTTTCTAAAGCATCTTTAGGAACTGTTTGAAAGTAGTTTGTTCTGTCTCTGTTTGTAGAACCATTGGCTCCAGAACCACCAATTCGGGCACTCATTTTATCAAGTCCACCTTTACCAAGGTTTTCAGACTCAAGAAACAAAAGGTGTTCAAAAAGGTGAGCAAAACCAGTTCTCCCTTCTTTTTCACGGGCAGATCCAACATGAGCGGTTAGGGCTACGGCAACTACCGGATCTGATTTGTCGACATGAAGAATTACTTCAAGTCCGTTGTCAAGTATGATTTTTTCATAATCGATGCTTAAAGAGGGCTCACTTGTCGATTTTGGCGATTGACAAGCCGATATTAATAAGCATAGAGATAGGGCAATGGAAAAATATAGTCTGAACCTTTTCATAATTTAATCTTTGGATCAGACGATTGTAGAGAAATAATAGTTCAGGTGCAATGACTTTAATATTGAAGGAACATTGCACCTGTAAAAGGCAGGAGCTTATCTAAAAGCTATGGTGTTAATACCAATTCCTTGAATGTCATTGCCATTAGCCTTAATATTAAGTCCAACCCATCCCGATCTGGTTGCGGAAGCAAAAGGTAGGTAAGCAATACCATTCCAAATACTCTGACTAGCTGTGGTAAGGTTGCCATTAAGGATATGACTGATAAACAAGTCCTTTCCAGTTGTAAAACCAGAAATGCTTGAATTCAACTCTGTTTCAGCTGGGAATAGCTGAAGACTTTCTAGTGAGACTTCAGTTCCAATTAGTTCGAAGTTGTCTGAACTGGCAGTTATGGCATAACCAATAGGTCTTATAGTGAGTACGGTATTATCGGTCCACGTAACCAGTTGAAATTTTAAGTCGGTAGAATTGTTAGCATCAACATCTAAGTTAGCCTCAAAAAAGGTAGAGTCCCCATCTTGACTTGTTTGAGAAAAGCTTATCTCAGTGACATCAGTAATGTAAGTTACTCCGGCTTGCTCCAGTCTGCCAGTGATTAAAAATGGAAGTGCTCCACCGGAGCCATCATCACCATTTCCAGAACCACAGCTCATCACTGTTAATACTATTAAAGAAAGTAGAGTAATCTTTTTCATCATTTTAGTAGGGTTATCAAAGTCACAAATTTATACAAAAACGTGTCATGCGCTAATATAACGCAGTCATATTGGATAGCAACATGTCCTTAACTAAACAATTGTAGTATCAAAGACACCTACTTAGACACTTGATACTGCTTCTGAGTTGCAATGAACCCATAATATTAAAAGCCAGTAGATTGTACACTCAATCGAAAATGCCTGTGGGAAAACCATCAATACTGGTAGTGTTCTTTTGTTGCCAGTACGCTTGTATGTCCTCAGGACTTTTATTCTTAGCCCAAATATTCAGTGTGTCACGATCTTCCTGATAATTCATTAGTGGAACACCAAAACCGCAAGATGTTTGAACAGAATCTATTCTAACAAGAAAGATGTTCCTTGCCGAATGGCTTTCTGGAAACTCATTAATGTAATCATTCCATTCTTTATCCTGTTTGTGAATTGTCTTTACTGTTCCATAAACCCTCAGAATAAGAGGTTTTCCTTCAAAAGAGCAAAACATTAAAGTTATTCGGTTAACAAGTTTAATATGGGAAGCAGTTTCGTTTCCACTACCTGTTAGGTTTAACCAGACCATTTCATTAGGAGATAGCACTTTCATGGAATCCATGCCCTTGGGAGAAACATTAACCCTTCCTTCTGGAGCCGCAGTCCCGGTGAAAAATATTTTTTGCTCTTTTATAAAGTCAATCAGTTGAGGTTCAAGTTTATCGTAGAATTTTGCCATAGTATATTGTTTCCAGAGAAAAGTAATGAAAGTTTTTCTGTCAACAGCTTTGCGCTAGTATCGGTTCTCAAAAAATGAAAAAAGTCAAAAAACGATTTTCACGACTCAGCGCTTTATTTACATTTGTCCACCTCAAATTTTAATCTTCGATTGAATGACAAAACTCCTACAACTTATAGCATCAGAATTGAAACTCAGTACACAGCAGGTTTCAGCAACTATTAAATTATTAGATGAAGGGGGAACAGTACCTTTTATTTCCCGATATAGAAAAGAAGTTACAGGCAGTTTAGATGAAGTAAGTATTGCCGCTATAAGGGATAGAGTACAACAGCTAAGAGATTTAGAGAAAAGGAGAGAAGCGATCATTAAATCCTTGAAAGAGCAAGATAAGCTCACAGGCGAACTTGAAGCAAAGGTTTTGGAAGCTGAAACCATGTCTAAACTGGAAGATATCTATTTGCCATATAAGCCAAAACGTAAAACACGTGGAAGCATGGCCAGGGAAAAAGGTTTGGAACCTTTGGCTGAAATGATATTTGCACAAAAGGCATTTGATATTGAGGAGGAAGCTTTGAAATATGTCAATATTGAAAAGGGAGTAGAAAATACTGATGATGCATTGAAAGGTGCTCGCGATATCATAGCTGAAAATATTAATGAGAATGCCGAAGCAAGAGATCGGATGAGAAAACTGTTCTTGCAAACAGCTACCATTAAATCCAGGGTTATGTCTGGGAAGGAGCAGGAAGCTCAGAAGTACAAAGATTATTTCGAATGGGAAGAACAAATAAGTAAGGCTCCATCTCATAGAGTATTGGCAATGAGAAGAGGAGAGGCAGAGATGTTGTTAATGCTTGATATACTTCCCCCAGAAGAAGAAGCTATTGCGCTGCTCGAAAGGCAATTCATATCAGGATCGGGAGAAACTAGCCGGCAAATGGAGCTTACTATAAAAGATGCCTATAAAAGACTCTTAAGCCCTTCTATGGAAACGGAATTAAGAATGACTTCCAAGAAGAAGGCAGATGAAGAGGCAATTAATGTTTTTGCAAAAAACCTGAAAGAACTACTAATGGCTGCTCCTCTGGGAGGTAAAAGAGTGCTTGCTATTGATCCTGGTTTTAGAACGGGCTGTAAAGTAGTATGTCTTGATAAGCAAGGGAAACTACTTCACTTCGAAGCAATCTTTCCAAATGAACCACAAAAACAGATCGGAAGATCTGCAGCTGTTATAGAACATCTGGTAAAAGAGTTTGCTATAGAAGCCATAGCCATTGGAAATGGTACTGCTAGTAGAGAAACCGAGGATTTTGTAAGAAATATTGGGCTTCCGAAAGAAGTATTGATTGTAATGGTTAACGAGAGTGGAGCATCAATCTACTCTGCTTCAGAGATTGCCAGAAATGAGTTTCCAAATGAGGATGTTACAGTCAGAGGATCTGTTTCTATAGGCAGGCGTCTAATGGATCCTCTTGCCGAACTTGTGAAGATTGACCCTAAATCAATCGGTGTAGGACAATATCAGCATGACGTTGATCAAAGTGCTTTAAAGAAATCACTGGATGATGTAGTAATGAGTTGTGTTAATGCGGTTGGGGTTGAAGTGAATACGGCTTCCGAACAGCTCTTAACTTATGTTTCTGGTTTAGGGCCGCAACTGGCTAAGAATATCGTAGAATACAGAAATGAGAACGGTCCATTTAAGGATAGGAATGCTATCAAGAAAGTAAGTAGACTTGGTGATAAGGCTTATGAACAGGCAGCAGGGTTTTTGAGAATCAGAAAAGCAAAAAATCCTCTGGACCAAAGTGCTGTTCATCCTGAGTCGTATGGAATTGTAACAAAGATGGCGAAGGATTTAAAGTGTGGAGTCTCGGATTTACTAAATAATGAATCTCTTTTAAAAGGGATACAGCTAAAGGAGTATGTGACAGATACCATAGGGTTACCTACTTTAAAAGATATCATATCGGAATTGTCAAAACCAGGGAGAGACCCTAGAGAGCAATTTGAAGCTTTTAGTTTTGCAGATGATGTACATACAATGGAAGACCTGAAAGAAGGTATGAAACTTCCTGGGATAGTTACTAACGTAACTAATTTTGGAGCCTTTGTGGATATTGGTGTGCATCAGGATGGTTTAATCCATATTAGCGAGATGTCAGACACTTTTGTGAGTAATCCCGCAGATATCCTTTCAGTACAGCAAAAGGTTCAAGTTACTGTTACTGCAGTTGATGTGGCTAGAAAAAGAATTTCACTTTCTATGAAGGGAGAATCTAAACCAAAGACCAAAAAAAATCAAAGACAGAAACAGAGAAAACAACCTGAAACCGACATGGTGTCAAAACTGGCAGCACTTAAAGGTAAGTTCAGATAGATAAATAAACCTTTATCTTTAACCTAGATTGATGTACGGAAAGAACTACCCAGCTATACCATCTCCGTCAATATCCTGATTTGTTGCTTTTTCTAACGCTTTGAGTGTTTTTACCAAAAGTACCTGTGTTTCTCTTAACTCATGCTCGAGGTGAGTGACTCTATCTTCTAAAGTACTGGCTCTTGCTTTTTGATTTTCAATTTGACTTTGTTGAATTAGATCCCAGAATAATCCCATGCTTTTAATTGTTTCTTTGGTATACGGTTGGTTTACATTTTTCTTAGTAGAAAGTCATCTAAGGTTTGAGAATAAGGTAAGCGAAAGAACTTGACTCTCAACGGTTGAATAACCGTGCATCTATCTCAAAAGGGAATATCTGCTCTTCGATAATAGTCTTTTTGTGATCGGGGTGTAATGGATTCAGTAAATAATTAAACTCATCAGGAACTACTACAGAAGGTACTTTCAGTATGTATGCATCCATTCTCTGAATAAAATCAAGACCAATTTGTTGAGTAGACAAAGGCTCATATGATTTTTCTTGCCAGTCAGAGGGTAAATCATTTTTAGAGAATTCTTGAATTGACTTAGATCGGGGAATGTTAATCTTACTTAGACAAATGTCCTTTGATGACATAATATGAAAATTGTGTACTAAGTATTCCAGACAAGCTAAAGAGATACTACCAGCAGTATACAAAATATTAACCCCCTGAGGGTTCCACCTGCCTCCATATAGTGCAGCACCTGTACCCGATAGGTCATTGGAGTACCGTTTTTTGCTTATTCTGTAAACAACCATTAAGCCAGTACACCGTGTTCCATTCGGCCAATCTCATTTAAAAGCCTACGTGTTCCAAAGCTATTAGACAAAAGAGCTTTTGGAATAACACCCCCCAAAGCAATGTTTTCGGTGTTCATCCATTGATGAAAACCCTCTCCAAATGCTTCAATGCCCTTTCTGTATACTTCCTCAATTTCTAAGATTTTTTCCGTGACTGCAGGGTTGAATTCACTCTTACGCTTGTAAGTATCTACTGAGATAGGAATCAGAGTAATTAACTCACTAATAGTGAGCTTTGAAATAACAAGAACATGTTTAATGTAGTCTTTTGATATATTCCTTTGAGCAAGCCTATAATAATTGGTATGCCCATAGGCTATTAATGGCTCTTGAAGTGCGCTTTTGTCTTCTGGGGTTTTATAAGCATTAGCCATTTTTTTTTAAAGTTTGGTGTAAAATTACACTTATTAATATGTAAATATACGCTTTTCTTTCTGGTTAGTTACATACTTACCTCATTTAATCAACATTAATTTCGTAATGGGTAACATGTGAATCGTACGAGATCATCATTTGTTGTGCTTCTTCTGGCACCATGGCAAGATTGATGTCTTTTCCAGAAAAGGCTTCGATCGATTTTAAATCAGACCATTGAGTGATAACCATAAACTCAATGTTTTGCTTCAGAGGGCGTTTGCATATTTGAAATGAGACAAAGCCAGATAAAGATTTAGCTTTTTTGAATACTACCTCATTAAGAAATCTGATATAATTGTCATGTTCTTCTTCTTTGAGAATACATTTCCACTGCCTCGATATCATCAACTTTCAATTTAAATTGGATTAACAAAAAAGCCTCACTAAATCGATTTTCGGGCTAGTGAGGCTTTTCGGTCATTATAAATTATTTCTTTATGCCGGGGACATTTTTAGGAGCAAATTCTTGCCACCAGAATTTAGGCATTGTTTTCTGTTGCGGATGAACTTCATTGAGAGTATCTCCTTCATATAACCTGCCATTGAACATGACATGACTTATGTCTTTGGAATTTTTAATGTTATCCAGTGGATTGCTATTAAGAATAACTAAATCACCAAGTTTTCCAACTTCTATTGAGCCAAGATCTTGATCTAGTCCAATAGCTTCGGCACCAAGAATTGTTGCAGCCCTTAAAGCATCATACTCAGTCATTCCACCTGATTGTACTGCCCAAAGTTCCCAATGATATCCAAGCCCTTGAAGTTGTCCATGACTACCAACTCCAGCGCGTCCGCCTGCTTCAACCAAATCTTTTGCAAATCCCGATTGCTCAACATGCACATACTCATCTTCCATAAACCATCCTGCATTTCTCCTTCTGGTCCTTGAGTCAAGGTTAGAATGAGGCATGAAGTGAGTTAGTTTAGGATCAGCATGAGGGTTTTCGGTGGCATAAAAGTAATTCTCAGTCCATGGCCCACCATACGCTACCAAAAGAGTAGGCGTGTAAACGGTTCTGGAAAAAGCTACCAGGTCAATCACATCTTTATAAAGAGGAAAGATAGGGAAGGAGTGCTCGTGTCCTGGATACCCATCAATCACTTGGGTCAGGTTATTTTTAAAGTCAAGACCACCTTCAGTTGTAGGCATAATGCTTTGCTCAAAAGCCGCTTGAATGATCCACTGCCTTTGTTGACGATTACCAGCACCATACATTTTTATGGTTTTGGTATTATAGTATGAGCTATAACGTTTCATCACTTTTCTTGCATGCTCGAGACTACTGATGCCTTCACCTCTGAAAATCCCAGGGCCTGTAGAATATATTCTCGGCCCTATAAGTTTCCCTGCATCTACCAGGTCACCATAAGTAAGTACATCTGTGGTTGCAGTTTGCGGGTCACGTGTGGCGGTTACTCCAAAGGCCAGATTAGTAAGGTATGGCCAGAATTGACCTCTATGCAAATTCACAGGATGACGGAAATGAGAGTGTGTGTCCACAAAACCTGGTATAATGGTCTTACCAGTCATATCCATTACCTTAACTCTTCGGCCAGTCTGAAGATTTTTACCAATTCTTTTAATTCTATTATTCTCTATCAGAATATCGGTGCCCTCTAAAACCTCATTTCCTTTCATGGTGATCAAGCGAGCATTTTTTAGAAGAATCGTTCCTTTTGGGATATCTCTATCCGCTTTCACTTCTATTCTGTTCTCAGTAGGTTCATAGTCCTTTGGTTTCTTATCTTTTTCATCCTTAGAGTCACCTTCTTTGTTAGTTTCTCCTTCTTTTTTTGCCTTGGCCTCTTCTGCTTTTTGCTGATCAAACGCTTTGGCATCAGCCAGGTCATATGTTACATGGGCGTTTCCAATGGCCCAGTGTACTTGATTGGTGTCCCAACTCCATGCCGGGAATTGCCCACCAATATCAGTCAGTTTTCTGGAAGGGAAAGCAGCATTCTTTGCATTGGCAACGGAAATGGTAGGAGCCTGATCGCTAACCTGAGGTACAGTGACAACATATAAATCGGTACCAACCGCTGCCAGTGCCTGATCACCTTCACGTGCCATTTCTATCCACGAGGCTCTCGGTGCATTAGAAGAACCAGCAGCAGCTTTTCCTCTTACCTGTACATGTGCTTTTTCATCTGTTCCATCCCATCTTATGGAAAGCAATCCTCTGAAGCTTGATAGATAGATTCTGTCAGAATCTTTGATAAAATGAGGATTACTTCTTCCGTTAGTATAAGCGATAAAGTTATTGTTAGAGCCTTCGGCTGAAATCCAGACTAAATCACTTGTGCCTCTGAATGCAGTTCTTTGAAGCGCATTTCTGAAGTCTTCGGATTGCCCCTTTATAAGTACAATTCGAGAGCCATCATTATTCCACACCGGACTTTGGAAAACACCATCCTCCTTATTTAGTTGAGTGAGGTTGCGACCATTAGGTCTTACTTTATATACTTTTCCACCTGCTGATTGCCAGGTCACAAAAGCAAGCCATTCACCATCAGGAGACCAGACAGGTTCCGCTTGGGTTTCGTTAAGTTCTACCAGTTTCCGAGGTGTACCATTTGGTAAATCCATCAGGTAAACCTCGTTTAAGGCAGTAAAAGCAAGCTGTTTTCCATCAGGTGAAGGAGCTATATCCCTGATTTGGGTTACGGTAAACTGAGCATCATCAGAAATGGGGTAATCAAAGTCCAACTCTGGGCCTAGTTCAATATGTCCTTTAACTCTAAACGGAATCTCTGTAGCTCTTTTAGAACTAACCTCTATTTTGTGAATTTTCCCTCCGTAGGAAATTACAATACTTTTGTTGTCTGGTGTCCAGGAAAAACCAGGCAATACATCTCGTGATGCTCTTGATTCCTGATCATCATGTTGAATAGGGTAGGCCAACCAACTTTCATCACCAGTGGTTAAATTTCTAAGAATAAGTCCCGTTTCGGTGTCATGCCTTGTGGCATAAACCAGCCATTTTCCATCGCTACTCGGAGTAGGTCTGAATGCAGAGCCATAACGGGAAGTTTGAGTAATCATCTCACCGGTAACTCGGTCATATCTGCTGATTTGATACTGAGGCATTGAAGCATTGTAATCCCAGGTACCATTTCTTCTCGAAAACCATACATACCGATCTTCTTTCCCGAAGGCTCCTTCCAACATCCTTAGTTGTCCAGGCTCTCTTACTAAAGCCGTTCCAGAACCACCATCTACATGGTACAACCAGATTTTATGGGAACCACCGCCTCCTTGTTTTGAGGCAATCATATATTTACCATCCGGAGTCCATTCCGGTCCTTGATAAGCACTGTGGTTGCCTTTTGTGATTTGCTTTTTCTCTTTTGAAGAAACTTCTATCGTCCATACGTTTTCACCTCCAGATTCATCGGAGATATAGATGATCTTCTTACCGTCAGGGCTAAATCGAGGTTGAGAATCAAATTGCATTCCCTCAGTTAGCTGAGTGGCATTACCACCACTCATTGGTATGGTATAAAGGTCTCCTAAGAAGTCGAACACGATTGTTTTACCATCGGGGCTTACATCAAGAGCTATCCAGGAACCCTCGGTAAGATCAAAATCAAATGTACGACCAGGCTCCAGGGGGAGTCCTTTCTTCTTTTTCTTTTCTGTTTTTGTAGTGTCTTTCTTGGCAGGAGCATCTTGCCCTATTGCAGAGAAAGTAACGGTCAGGGCCAGAATGGCCATGAGAAATTTCTTCATGTCAAGATTGGTTGTTAATGAACAGGGGTGAATCTAAAACAATTAGTTCTTATACACTAACGAGTTTTAGATGAGAGGTCATAAAGCACTAAAACGGATTTCCAATGATTATCCAGATCATACTTTACTTTAAATGGGATCAGTGAGGTGTCTCTTGAAATGGCTTTGTTGTGATAAATCCAATCATTCGGATTGATATATTCAGTATTATTGATAATGGCATTATTAACATTGTAAGTGTAGCTGACTTTGTAAGAGGTAATAACCATTTTATTCCCCTCATAGCTCTGTTCAAATTTCTTGTTTTCCACTACCTCATAGATAGTAGCAATGGCCTCACCTTTATAGCTATCTAACTTATTGGCTCTAATGTGTCTTTTAACAGGGAAATAGGCTACAAAACCTAAAATAAGGATCGATATGATAGCTATCCATTTTATGTTGTTCAAATCCCAACTAGCATAATAAGGAAAATTCTTCTTGGCCACAGAATTAATTATGAACTGATAAATTAATTAATATGGTTTTAATCATGAGTCTTGGCAGAGTCTGATACCAATCTATTTATCTCTTTCAGTTCCTTTTCAGTTAGGTCGCGCCACCGACCAACTGGAATATCCAGACCCACATTCATAATCCGTGTTCTCTTCAATTTGGTAACACGATACCCAAGATACTCGCACATTCTTCGGATTTGCCGGTTGAGTCCTTGAGTAAGTATAATTCGAAATTTTAATTTACTTAATACTTCAACCTCGCACTTTCTGGTAACAGTACCCAGTATTGGAATTCCATTACTCATTTTTTCTCCAAAATCAGCTCGAATTGGTTTATTTACGGTAACCATGTATTCTTTCTCATGGTGATTTCTGGCCCTTAGTATCTTGTTTACTATGTCTCCATCATTTGTTAGAAAAATCAACCCTTCACTAGGCTTGTCCAGTCTTCCAATCGGAAATATCCGCTGAGGATGATTAATAAAGTCGATGATATTGTCCTTTTCTACCCGAGTATCGGTAGTACATACTATTCCTACAGGTTTGTTAAAAGCAATATATACGTGTTTTGATTTAGGTTCCGAGATCAGCTTCCCGTCAACTCTTACCTCATCACCCTCAATGATTTTTGTGCCCATTTCAGGAACTTTCCCATTAATGGTGACTTTTCCTTGCTCAATAAGCTTGTCTGCTGCTCTGCGAGAGCAAAAGCCAACTTCACTAAGATACTTATTGATACGAGTAGATTTTACTTCTGACATAATGGTGTGACAAAGGTAACCTAAAAATGGATTTAACTGATGAAATGAAATGGGTGGGACTTAAGAAAAATGGAGCTGCTAAACAAAGAAATAGCAGAGTACAGCTATGGAAATTAAGAAACAAATGATCACCTTGAACTTACACACACTAACACACACAAATTCATGAATTCTAATCAAAAACCAGTCAACGCCTGGATGTACATAGGCGATGACGCTCCTTCAGGTACCAATTACAATGACCCAACCAGTTGTTATCAAAGTTTAATCAGAAACAAGACTTACAATTATCTGGATATCCTTTTTTTAGGGTTCTTCACTTCTGTAGATATTACAGGTAGTGATTATATGGGGTTCGACATTATGCCTGGGACACATCCGGGAGGCTTGACTAATCAAGATTACTTATCATCTACCTTGACAGATGCAAGAGCGATAAACAGTAGCTTACCAATAGTGGCTACGATTGGGTACAACTCAGGTATCTACTCAAACATTTTTAAGTCGTCAGGCAAAGTAAATGCTCATGGAGTAACTATAACAGATGAAATGTGCGCAACTCAGTTTGCGAAAAATGTAGGAACGTTTTTGACCACCAATAAAATGGATGGTGTTGATTTAGACTGGGAATGGCCAATTCAGGATGAGATTTCGACCGCTCGTTTTACAATTCTCATTAATGCACTAAGAACTGAGTTTGATAGTCTGACAGGTGCTTCAAAGTATTATATCACTATTTCACCGGCATCTTATGGAACTATGGTGGCTGATACAGTAAATACCAAAATGGATTTGGTAAACCTTCAGCTTTACGGGAATAGTTACATTGGGACTACATGTATACAGAATGGAATAGATAAATCGTTACTTGCTTATGGTGCTAAGTTCGAGAGTATTGGGAATGGGGATGTTGTCCCTTATCAGACTGCTAAGCAAGCGTATGATGGGTACAATGCAGATGATTACAAAGCAGGGATTACTCAATGGAGAGTGAACTCTGGAGATTTTGCTTTCGAGCAGGCACAACAGATGATCCTTTTCGAACTGATGCATGGACCAAAGGGTAACTCATTTGATGATATGCCTATCGTAACTGCAGCTACAGATCCGAGCAAGACACCTAATGCTCCGCAAATCACATCTTTAAATATACGTTTCGGAGATGTGCTTAACGCAATTCAAGTCAATAATTCGGTAACATTTATAAACCCTGAAAATCAACCTGTAGTGCTGGACTATAATATGCCCATGCATGGGGGCGATAGTGGTACGGCAGCTCCTGAAATAGTTCTGGATTCTGGAGATTATCTCGTAGGTATTTCTGGCTATACTGGAGTCTGGTTTGGATGGGATTGTGTATTGCAAATAAGCTTTACCACAAAAAATGGCAAGGTATATGGGCCTTATGGAAGTATGAATAATGCATCCTCTAAAGTAGCCTTTACTAGTCCCACGCCTCCGAGCGGTCATGCTATTGTGGCTTTCAGTGGTAAGACAGTCAATGTACCATTAGCCTCTGGACCAAATACCGATATCATAGCTTCAATTGATGTGAGCTTCGCAGAGGCCTAGACCTAAATTAGAGTATAAGAGGGTGTCTAAAAAAGTTAAAACGGACGTCATTCCCATGAAAATGGGAATCTCAAAATAGGTTAAATGCCTAATTAAGGAGATTCCCGCATACCCGGGAATGACGAATACACCTTTTGAAACACCCTCTTTTAAGGTTTTGACAATTCCTTTTAATGCGTCTGTCTAGCTGCTTTAGATAAAGCAACTAAGCTTTCTCTTGCCTCCATTGCATTTGTAATAGGTGATTCAAGGTTAAACCTGACTTTTTGATCATTCACAAAAACATCAAAACCCCAACGGTCAATACCTACCATTCTAACAATATCGTTTGAGTCAATAGTCATGTCTTTGAAACATTCACAATAGCTGATAAGATCTTTGAGGTGATCTTCATTCATATGATTCACTACTCGTTCCTCTCCTTGTCCATGAAAAGGGTTTTGGATTAAAAAATCTGAAGCCTCTATCCAGTGAATTGCACCAAAACCTCCAATGAATCTTATAGAGACAGGACGTAGTCGATAAAAGAAGAAGTTATGAGTTTGACTATAGCCTCTTGACTTAGGGAAGTGTCTGTAATACCGTTCCTTTGTATGTTCTTCCTCGGTTTCAAGCAATTCCATATTTCCAATTACGCATAGCCTACCTTTGGTTTGTACATCACTATTATCAGCAATGATAGTAATGGAACAACGATTATCACTTGCTATGTTTTTGGTATGCTCCGCGATAGTGGATATCAAAACGACAGGCATACCTTGTTCATCAAGGCAGTAGGGAACAACTGAACCAAAAGGGAAACCTTCTAGCTTCAATGAAATGGTAGAAAGTATTCCAAAATCTTTTGCATTGAGTAGGCCTCTGGCTTCGGCAATTGATGTTTGACTCATGGAAGTGATTTTAAGGGTATGAAAGGATTGTTCGAATGTAGTAGATTCGATTTGAAAGGACTATTTGAATTATAGATTTTAGACAATAAGTCTGTCAAATTACATCCAAAAAAGCTTATGTAATTTCCTGAGTGATGCTTCTCTAGATTTTCTAACTTCACACTATGTCCACAAAGTATAAAGT
Source organism: uncultured Roseivirga sp. (assembly GCA_947493005.1). Taxonomy (GTDB): domain Bacteria; phylum Bacteroidota; class Bacteroidia; order Cytophagales; family Cyclobacteriaceae; genus Roseivirga. The sequence goes on along the minus strand of CANLOY010000002.1, from coordinate 133,666 downwards.
TGCAGTAGTTCAGGCTGCTCCGATATTATTTGATTTAAGCAAAACACTAGACAAAACAGAAAAACTGGTTAGTGAAGCCGTTTCTAACGGAGCAAAGCTTGTGCTCTTTCCGGAAGCCTTTATCTCGGCTTACCCAAGAGGCCTGAGTTTTGGGACCGTAGTGGGGAGTAGACAATCACATGGAAGAGAGTTGTGGCAGCGGTACTGGGAATCATCTGTTACAGAAGGAGATCAGGCATGTAAGCGTTTGGGAGACATTGCTAAAGATGCGAAAGTATTTTTGGTAATAGGCGTCAACGAAAAGGATGAGGTTGCTGGCACACTATATTGTAGCATGTTCTACTTTGGTCCTGATGGACAATTCCTTGGAAAACACAGGAAAGTCAAGCCTACGGCTCAAGAGAGAGTGATTTGGGGGGAAGACAACGGGAGTACATTGTCTACTTTTGATACAGTCCTTGGAAAAATAGGAGGACTTATTTGCTGGGAAAACTATATGCCATTGGCCAGAATGGCCATGTATCAAAAAGGGGTGCAACTTTACCTTGCGCCTACGGCAGATAACAGAGAAGGTTGGCAACAAACCATGAGGCATATAGCACTTGAAGGAAGGTGTTTTGTTTTAGGGTGCAATCAGTTTGTTACAAAAGATATGTATCCGGATGATCTTCCGGGAGGTGCTGATTTAGAGGGGCAACCAGAAATAATGGCTAATGGAGGCTCAATTATAGTCGACCCACTAGGGAATGTTTTGGCAGAACCACTTTGGGGTAAAGAAGGCATACTTACCGCAGAAATCAACCCTGACCTGATCGTACAAAGCAAGCTTGACTTTGACCCGATAGGACACTATCATCGGCCTGATATATTTGAATTTAAAGTGAATAATCAACCACCCATTAAGGTAGTTGACTAGTAAAATGGTAATCAGTTAACAGGCCTCCTGATTTCTGATCACTGATAACCAATAACCTGTTAGTATGAAATACAGAATTATCTTAACCGCCCTGGTACTTGTTTTCACAGCGAGCTTACTGCAATCACAAACCGATTATTTCTTTCCACAGAATGCCCGCTTCGATAAGAGTATTCCAACTCCTGAAGAGTATCTGGGCTATCCGATTGGAACGCTGCATACCAGACATGATGCGATTCTAGGGTACATGAGAGAGTTAGCGAGATTGTCTGACAGGGCAAGGTTGGATACTATAGGTGAAACTTATGAGCATAGGCAATTGGTTGTTCTAACTGTTACTTCTCCTGAAAACATGTCTAATCTTGAGCAGATAAGATCAGAGCATGTTCGTGCCATTACTCCACCGATTAATGAAGAAGATCTGAGCAACCAGAAGTCAGTTGTGTTGTTAGGTTATAATGTGCATGGAAATGAGCCTTCAAGTAGTGAAGCCGCTTTGCTTACGGCCTATTATTATGTAGCAGGTCAGCATGCTGAGGTGAGAGAAGCATTGAATGATGCAGTTTTACTCATTGACCCAACATTTAACCCCGATGGCAGAGATAGACATACTACCTGGGCCAATAGCTTCAAAGGTGATCCGTTGGTGTCAGACCCTATTGATGCAGAACATAACGAAATGTGGCCAAGAGGAAGAACAAACCATTATTGGTTCGACTTAAACAGGGACTGGTTGCCATTGGCACATGTAGAGTCTCAGTCGAGAATTGATTTTTACCACCAATGGTACCCTCATGTGGTAACCGATTTTCACGAAATGGGTACCAACTCCACCTATTTCTTTGAACCTACAAAACCCTTCGGTTCAGAAAACCCTGTAGTACCAAGAGATAATTATGATGGGTTGAACAATCTGTTTGCAGAGTACTTTCACGAAGCACTAGATGAAATTGGCTCCCTTTACTTCACAAAAGAACAATATGATAATAGCTACCCCGGATATGGCTCCACTTATCCCGATATCCATGGAGCCCTGGGTTTAGTATTTGAACAAGCTAGTTCCAGAGGGCATTTGCAAGATTCTCGTATGGGCAAAGTAGCCTTTGCATTTACTATTAAAAACCATCTGACTTCGAGTATTGCTACTGTTCGGGGAGCAGTAGGAGAGCGGGAGACACTGGTGAATCATCAGCGCAAGTTTTTCAGAACGGCAGTAGAAGAAGGCAAGAAGGCTTCTGGAGGTTGGGTTTTTGGTGATCAGAAAGATGAAGGAAGAAACGGTGAGTTTATTGACCTGTTGACAAGACATAAAATAAAGACTATCCAACTGAACGAAGATATCACCCTGAATGGCAAAGAGTTCAAAGCAGGAAATGCCTTTTATGTACCCAATGAGCAAAGCCAGTATCGCATGGTACGAACCATGTTTGAAAAAGTGACGGAGTTTCATGATAGCATTTTTTATGATGCTTCTTCCTGGACTACTGCTTTGACTTATAACATGCCTTATGAACGTTATTCTGGAAGAAATGAGCTGGGAGGAAAAGAGATAGACCGAACTTTTAATAGTTCTACCTACAGCAGTGTAAGCCAATCCAACTACGCATACCTTATTGAATGGGATGAGTATTATGCGCCCAAGGCACTGCATTACCTTTTGGAAAAAGGCTTGTATGTAAATACGGCCTTCAAAGAGTTTAGTATTGAGACAGACAAAGGAATGAAGCGTTTCGGTTATGGCACTTTAATGATTCCGGTAAACAGACAAGAGGTAGATGCTAACATTGTACATGCGTTTATAGAGGAGGCCACCGAACTTGCTGGTATTGGTGCTTTTAGCGTGAAATCAGGCTATAGTGCTAGCGGTATAGATTTGGGTAGCGGAAACTTTAGAACCATCAGAAAGCCAAAAGCACTCATGCTGATAGGAGGAAATGTGAGCAGTTATGAAGCTGGTGAAATCTGGCACTTATTGGACTCCAAAGTGGGAATGCCTGTTACCAAAGTGATGACAAACAATGTGGGTAGAATTGACTGGAGTAAGTATAACACGTTGATTTTACCATCAGGTAATTACAGTAGTTTGGGTAAGAATACCTTAGACAGAATTAAACAATGGGTGCGAGAAGGCGGAACAGTGATCACCATTAGAAATGCGACCAGCTGGGCGGTACGGGCTAAATTTGTGAACGAGAAATTTGCCGAAAGACCGCAAAGAGATATACCCGAACGTATGGACTTTGTGACCTCAAGAGATTTTAACGGCTCCAATGCCATCGGTGGATCTATGTATATGACCGATGTGGATATTACACACCCGTTAGCTTTTGGATATACACAAAGAGACCTTCCTGTTTATCGTAATCATTCCATCTTTTTAGCACCAAGCAGTAGCCCATTTAGCACTGTGGTGAGGTATAAAGAGAATCCATTGTTAAGTGGTTATGTAAACAAGACTAATCTGGCGAAAATAGGAGGGACAGCCTCCTTAATTGTAAGTGGTATAGGTAGAGGTAACGTAATTATGTTTGCTGACAACCCTAACTTCAGAGGGATGTGGTATGGCACCAATAAGCTCTTTTTAAATGCTTTGTTTATGGGGAATATGGCAAAGTAACTTCATGGAATTGCTTTGGGCTAACGGTTTGCGTATAGTGCGTATCCCGCAGGGTATGCATTATACATCTTGTTAACCACTTTATTTTTTGTTTATATCAATTTGAAGTTGCTTGAATTGTTCAGCAAATTCTTCAGCAACAGTTCTATCATCAACAATTTCAACAGTTTCTTTATTGTATCCAGCCCTTTTTGACCAGTTATATGAACCGTGAACTACTTTTTTCAAATCAATTACGCAAAATTTGTTGTGCATTAAATTGTCATTAAAAGCTCCAAATTTGGGGTATCCTTTGATGTTTAATCGGTCTTTATATTTCTCCCATTTTGGTTTGTTTATTTCATCTTTACTCACAATTATTCGGACATCTATACCTTCTTCAGCTTTTTGAACCAATAGGTCATAAATTTCATCCAATGTAAACCAAGCAACAGCAATCCAAATTGTAAATTTTGCTTTATTGATTTCTTCAATAATCTTACTTTTTTGTTCTTCAAAGACTACTTCTACATCTGCAGGTTGTTCAACTGTTTGATTAACAATTTGAGGTACAAAATTTATTTCTTCGATTAGATACCCAGATTTCGTGGGCAGTAATTGACCACAAAATTCTTTCACCAAAGAATGTGTACTTTGTTCAATATTTGCAAGTTCTGATACTGGCAATGAAAAAGTAATAGAACACCAAAACGTATTCCAAATTTTCTCTGTAAACGTGCTTGTTTTTTCAAACGTCATTGTGCACTTTTTGAGTAATTCAGCGATTTCATTTTGACCTTTATGTTCTACATATTCGATAAGAGTTTTATGAAAATCTTGGTCTGGGGGTAATTCGTAAGTAAAATCACTCATTCTGTTAATATATTGTGGTTAACGTTGTATAACGTACACTTTTATGCACGATATATCTCATACAATTTGAGTTTATGCACGTTAGCCAACCAACATGGTGGGCTATAAGCACCTTTTAATATTTCTCAGAAAAGTACAGCTTGTTAAAAAGATGGGCTGCGCGTTTATCTCCTATGAAGAAAAGGAATTGTTAATATAATTACAAATGAAATGTGGTGTGGAACCAATGAGTGTTTTCTTTGATGTCATATTTATTGGAAATATGGCGATATAACTTGAGGGGATTGCTTTTGGGGTAACGTCTTGATAAAAAACGTAGGGATTAAAAAGCACCTCGCTTTCCTTGGCCTACGAGTCAAGAACAGTTTTTAAAATTTTTTCTACTTGGCCGATATTCTAGAATCCAATGAACTTCGGATTGCAGATCATCACTATGTTTCTTTATCTTTTGTTACATACTTTTCATTTCTTTTTTGGTGCTGGTGGAGATTGAGTACTCGCCTTAGGTGATTTTGGAGCAGGCTTGTCTGAGCCATAACTCTTTTTTTCAGTTATGATCGTTTTTGGTGTATTTTTTGGAGTTTTCTTTTCCATGATATAGAATTTAAGGTTCGACTATTTTAGCCTTTTCAATTATAATATTCGCTTTGTCGAGAGATAGGTAAATCTCATCTACTTCATAAAGTGATTCGGACTCTTCATACGAGTAAACGGATACTTCCGCTAGTTTGATTTCTGATAATGTTGCATTTTCTGAAAAGGATTTTACCCAACCATGATAAGTCAAGTTGTTTTTGATGTCTCGTAAATAAATATACTCAGTATCTGATTCGTTCAGAAATCTTGAAAAGAGGTTTTCACCTCCGTATTTATTGGAAACCTTTAATGTTTTTGCGAATCGATAAATCCATTTTTTGTTTTCCATTAATGATACAATGAATGCTAGAATGATGGAAATGATAGAGGAGTATAAAACCTCCTTATACGGGATTAATTTCGTGTTGGTCAAAGTTTTCCAAATTGACAAATCTGGGATCGAGCATTTTAAAGCTAAATTTATTGATTCGATGATTATTTGAAGAATCAAATAAGAGAATATTCCAAAGAGTACTGAATAAAGGGTAAACCTGAAATTACTCCATTCTTTATGCAGAATTAACTTACCGAATACAATTGTGGCAATTGCTCCTGGAATTAAAATAATTATCAATTTTAGAGTTAACTCTGTCATGCGCTAATTGTGTTTAGTGTTCTACGTATGGTGCGTTGCTATCCCGAAGGAGAACTACGAACTATATACCTTGTTGCGCTTTTGTTATTGTTTGCTTTAAATAACTATGTTTCTTAAGTCAATCATTATAAGGATGAAATACAAATTCTGAAGTCACTACCCCATGATCTCCTGATGACTTATCATCATGATCTTCCAAATAATCATTATAAACACGAACTTCTTTAAAGCTCCATATTCTTTTTTTAGAATAATCGTAGAACTGTTCTGAAACCAGAATATGATCTAAAGTTTCATGCCTTCCTTTAAAAATATGAGTGTAATTTACATCACGAAGATTTCTATATTCTTGAAGAGAAGATGACGAAAATAAACCAGTGTCTGAATTACCCCCCCTGCTACTATGGAATAGCCTATAATTTGGATCTCCTGTTACCAAAGTATTAGTTACACTATGTTCAGTATCGTTAAGATCACCCATAACAACTACTGGAATGCTAGTTCCTTTCATGTCCTTATTCAATAGAACTCTTAAAGCTGCTGCCTCTGCAGTTCTTCTTATGGTGGACAAGGCGTTTCCAATGGCTGTTTGATGAACTTTAATTGATGGTTTTTGCTTTTCAACCTTGTCTAAATCCATTGGTAATTTAGATTTAAAGTGTGCGACATAAACTAGTATCTCTGGGGTATTTTTTGTTCCTTGAAATGGTTTGATTTTTACTTTTAGTATAGGTCTCGCAAAATATTCTGCAGATACTGAGATTTTATAATCAGGGATTCCTGAGTTTGAAGATGATTTTCGTTTTTTAAGTACTAGCTCATCGGGAAAGTCTTTAATCCACTTTGTTGATTTTATTTCATGAGCCTTTTTTACTGCTAGAGCGGTTCCAATACTTCTGTTAAATACTTTTGTTACAAGGGTATAATCGTCTGCTAATTCTGAAGCTTCAAAAGCTTCCTTCAAAGCATCTGGATGCCATAGTTCTTGAAATCCAATTATATCAGCATCGATTCTTCTTAGTAATCCAGCAGTCCATTTGATTTTTTTCTCATACTGGGCTTTGGTGTATTTATTGCCGTGGTACATTGGTTCGTTCGGTACCTGCAAATTATACAGATTAAATGTAGCGAACTTAAGTGAAGGTTTTCTAGCCATAATGATGAATTAAACTGATTATAATGTGTTGTTTGTTTCCAATAATGAAGCACAACGTTGTGTAACGTGCAGTTTTATACACGATATATTTCATATAATTTGAGTTTGTGCACGTTGGCCAACCAAAATGGCGGACTATAAGCACCTTTTAATATTTCTCAGAAAAGTACAGCTTGTTAAAAAAGATTAGCTGCGCGTTTATCTTCTATGAAGAAAAGGAATTATTGATATAATTACAAATAAAATGTGGTGTGGAACCAATAGACTTTTCCTTAAGCTATCCTTGGGGAATATGTTTTAGAGTAACGGTTAGCATAAGAATAGTAACCGATTGCAATGCACTTTCCTATCAAGTTATGAGAAAGTTGAAACGGGCTACAACCTTTTAATTTGCTTCTGTCTCGGCTATATTTTCATACAATATTGCCAAAGGTTTTTATTCTACTCAATCATCCGTTGGCTAAATCTGCAATATTCGGTTCTATTGATTGTGCCTTATATTTTCTTCAATTAGTATTTTTTATTCTTATTTAATCAAATTCATTACTTCTATGGCTTTAAACCAGTAGTAAAAACCTGATTTATCGGGTTGTTTTTTTAATCGATTCAAGAAGTTCCAGTCTTGATTTTCAATATTCCATTCTTTTATGTCTTGTCCTTCGTAATATTCGATGGGGGATAAGTCGTTATGCAAAATCTTTGCAGCTAAGTAAGCTATTCTTGCAGCTGCTGGTACAGCATCATCAATCCTAAAATTCCCATTCATAAGAAAACCTGTGCCGAAAGCTCTTATACCTTTTTGTAATTCAGTGAATTTTTGTTTTTCATCTTCTGAACCTTTCCCTTTTTTAGCTAGAATTAAACAAGTGTCAATTGTGTCTTGCAAAACTTTTTCTGTGGATAATTCCGATGTTTCAGTTTTACGATATTCAATTTCTTGTATAGCGAAGGCTTCAAAACTTTGAGCAACAATCTCTATATTTTCTATTCTTTCAAAGAGTTTGCTTAAATCAAATAATTGTTTGCAAATCTCCATTGAGAATGGTTGTTGATCTTTCCCTTTAAAATATGGAATGCCAATGGTATTTGGAGCAAAAGCCGTTAGTTTGTCTCCTGTAATAGCATCAATAGAGGGTACTATAATCTTTGTTTCATTTTCCGTTTCAATCCATTTGGTTTGAACAGGTTTTTCAGTTAATTCTGGATATATAGAATCTTCAATTAATACATCTAACAGAATAGTTCCAGAATGTTTTCCTTTCGTTGCAGAATCAAAAGCAAAAGAATAATGTGCTTTTGGCACGCCCTCTTTATAACTGCGGTGTTCATCTAATTCAAATGATTTGAAGTTTGATGAATCAATAACCTTTTTCAGTATTGTTTCTAGAGTTTCTCTGTCCGTATTACAGATGATATCAATATCAATAGAGAATCTATTTCCTTCTTCTAATAGCAGGACTAAACTTGTCCCACCTTTAAAGGTGAATTCAAGTCCATTTGCTTTAATACGTTCCAGTAAATGCAATGCATAAATCATTTTCTCTAGAATAGCCTTGTCTATTCGTTTATGTTCCTTCTGTTTCTTGAAGGAGTCTAGCCACTCATCTGTAAAGCAATGTTCTTTTATCATTCGATTATGTCTTTAACTAGGTGGTACATATTGTTGGTCATAAACTGCTTAATGTCTTGTTCTCTGTCTCTTCGTTTGGCGTAACTGAATAGTTTAGTGTAATTAAGTGTGTAGTTTTTTAAGGCGTTTTCATATACGTGCATCAGTTCTGCACCTTGATAGAAATAGAATAATTTATTTTCTGTATATAGGTCAACCAATATTTTTTCAAGTAGAGGAGTATAGAATTTAGTTCTCTTTTCTGTCCTTTTTGAAATAGGTGATCTAGTGATGAGTTTTTTTATCACAACAGGACTTTGACTTTCGGAGATATAGAAATCAATTGCCTTTTCATCAGGATTTAAATAGAAGTCAAATCGAAAAGAATCTTTCAATTCATAATAGAGCGATTCAACAAAGTCTTTTTCTATTTCAATAATGATTAACTTTTTTCCTGATTGATGTTGAGCAAATTCATTTATCCAATCAGTGTCCCAAATACAATGTTTTACATCTTCAAAACGCTCAGTAATTACTTTAGCAAGTTTTAAAATTTTTACAGAAATTTCGGGTTTGTATTTTGGTTTATATGAAATGGTGTAATAACCTCTTTGAATAGACTTGATTATATTCTTATTCTTGAGGTCATATATTCTCCAGCCAAATGTGCCTTCCTTCAGGTTTGGTTCGAAATACCTAAAAAAATCAAATAACTCTTCTCTTGAGAAAGCATCTCTGTTTTTAAATTCCTCTATGAGTCTATTTTCAATGATTTTCGGCATTTCAAATCTAATTTATGCCAAAGATAGTAATAATTGGCGAATATTAGAAATCAAAAAAACGCCAGTAAATGAAATCACTGGCAAATATTTGAATTATTAATTTGGATAGAGGTGGGGAAGTGAAAGCTCTTTTGATTTTGTGAGGTACGAGCAAAATTAAATGTGCTTGAATGTGTGGTGGCTTTTCTTTTTTTCAATGGTATACAACCAATATGACTGGGCCATAAGCACCTTTTAATATTTATCAGAAAAGTACAGCTTGTTAAAAAGATGGGCTGCGCGTCTATCTCCTATGAAGAAAAGGAATTGTTGATATAATTACAAATGAAATGTGGTGTTGAACCAATAGACTTTTCCTAAAGCTATCCTTTGGGAATATAGTTTCCAGCTTCATTTTACTTTTCAAACTGAGCTAAGTAAGCCGTGGTTTTATCTGGAAGTTCGGTTGCTTCACATATAAAAGAGGATTCCCATTTGAGTTGATTAACCGCAAAACCATTATAGGTTTCATTGGGTATAAGTCCATATGCTTTAAGGAAAATCAGGAGCCTTTCCATTCCCCCATAGGGAAAAGCAAGTGCTGAGTACTCTAGCTTACCTGTATTGGGGCTTGGTTGAGTAAGGTTGTTGAAATCTACTTCTAACCCAAATTCCAGGTAATTAATAGTGGCAGTAAAGCTGTAGGGTGCCATTTCACCACTATTTTGATCTTCCTTGTAGTACTCAGCCAGAAAACGCTTTACATAATCTGGAATTAACCTTAACCAGAAGTCTATTGGTTTACCTTCTTCTTTGGGTTTAATCATATACAGGACGTCATAAACCTTTTTGAATTCTTCAAACTTGTACTGATCGGTGATGTCGAATTGGATGTAAAGCATTACAGTTTATTTAGACGTCAGCTATGCAATTTTTAAGCCATAAAAGACACCATTTCAACGGCTGTTCTTCCCAGTTCCAAATCTCCCGCGATGTTGATCTGATCTTTAAGGCCCTCTGGTCTAAGGCTTTTTGAAAAAAGCTTCCAGGAGGCATTCTCATCTATTTCTACTTTCGTAACTGGATCGGTAGTAGGTTTAGTATCCAACCTGCTCCATTTTTTTCCATCGTATTGTACAAACCAGGAACCTCCTGATTCTCCGCTAATGGTCATCTCCAGAATGCAGCCACTTTCAGCAGAAGCATTTCTTAATGTGTGGGGCAGTGCATGCATGCATACATCAAGAAAAGGGTAGAAATATTCTTTTGTCAGGATTTCTTGTTTACCCACTGCATCTCTGATTTGTTGCTGATGTAAGAATCTTTCCGTGTACTCACGAGCAATATGCATCCAGTTGGTACTTTCGTGCTCCCCAGCCCAGGCAACAGCATATTTGGCTTTCCCATAAGGATCGAGTGAAGCATAGTAATTATTGAAGGCATCACCAGTTTGTTCTAAAAGATAAATCAGCATTTTGGGGCTGACTCTTCTCATGGCCAGAACCCATTCAGCATTGAGCTGGTTAAGGTAATCTACCAGGTCTTGATATGATCCAATTGAAGGAATTTCTAATTGATGTTCATCTCTAAGGTTTGATACCAACCTTATATTTCCATCAAGCAGATGGGCAGCCACATCTTTAACAGTCCAGAGCTTAGCTACAGTTTGTTTTTCCCAATCCTCAGGAGTTAAGTTTTTAAGTAGCTCAATGAGCTTTTTGTCAAGTTCAGGAAGTTTATCTACTAAATCTATCATTGAATTGCCTTTAACTCATTTTTACTGTCATCCGACTAAAATTTGAATTCAATAAAAATATGCCCCTAAAACATCCGAGAATAGATTTTTCTTTAAGACTCAAAACCACCCCTGCCCTAAAGGGAGTTGCTAAGAGTATCCCTTTAGGGAATAAAAAGGGTGATTTTCAGCTATTTCTTCGATCTCAAAAAATCTTTCTCAGATACCTTTAACTCATTTTCAATGTTCACCCATTTTAGCTTCCAATCTGAACCTGTATGGTCCCCTGATGTAAAGAATAGAAATTGATCACCAGGAGTTACATAAGGATTGCCTTGTCCCAATGTGTTGATTTGCTTGTTTAGCTTTCTGGCATTTTGCCATACCCCGTTTCCGTTATTACTGCATATTACAAGTTCAAGTTCGTTGCCAACAGTGGCGAACATCAAGTAGTCCTCATCTGGAGAAACATAAGGAGTGCATTTGTCAACATCAATGTCCAGCGTGATTTGCGTTTTTACAGCCTCGCTGTACTTTCCATTTACAAGTGCTGAGTGGTAAATGCTCATTTTACTGTAATCCAATTCACTGGAATGAAAATACAGGGTACCCGTATTGGTGACGGTAGGGTGAGAAACTGATTTGTCCCTTAGATTTGGGATGTCCACAAAGGTCGGTTTAGTCCATTCTGAACCTTTCTTTTCAGATTTCCATATATGCCAGGTTGCAGGTACTCCTTCCATGTTAACCGGTCGTGTTGAGCTGAAGTATAGTGTTTTTCCGTCTGGCGAAAAACTCATCCCATGTTCATTAAACTCGCTGTTAAAAAAAGCTTTTTCAGGTTTCGACCAGCGGTGGCCTTGCTTCTTGATTACATAAACATCAAACCTTTCAAAAGCCTTGTCTGAGAGGGTATAGTAAAACGCTTTCAAATCGGGGCTGAATATTCCCTTATGGATAATGGCATCTTTTGGAGCAAGATCTGCCATAAATACCAAAGGCGTATCATCTGGTACCTGATCAGTTAAAAAGTTTGCACCTACATCTTTGTTTGAAGACTGACAGCCTAAAATAAGGAGGAAAACAAAAAGGAATTGCAGGCTCTTCATTTCAAAGTAATGGTTAAGCAATAACTATTAATTCATGAATCTAAACATTCAAGTTAAAAGAATCTATTCCTACAGTTTTTGAATCAGCGTTAGAACTTCCAGATGTTGTCATCAGCATTTCTGTCCATTAGTAAATTATCAGGGTCAATTACTGCTTTAGTGGGTCTGTCTTTAAGTGGAATGATGATTTCATTATTTCCCGCTTTCAAACGATACATCTTTCGGTAGCCAAGAACTTCTTTACCATTTTTATCAATTGTATATACTCCAACTTCTACCCAGTCATTAAACTGAACAGGCATTAAGATACCTTCAGCGTTTGCATTGAACTTTTTCGAATCAACCTCAAGAGATACTTCGTAATGTGTTGAATCACTGTTTTTTATGTTCGCTTTCTGAATGCTATTTTCATAGAATACAATTTCTTCAAACATATCGGTAATCAAATATTGAAGACTATCCGGAGTTACGGCTCTTAACTCTGTAATCAGGTGATTGACATCAGCATAAATCCCCAGATTGGCAGGGTATTTTCTAATCATGTTTTTCAATGCATTATTCACACTATCTTCTGATATATAGTGCCTGATCGCCATCATGTTAATCAAGCCTTTTCCATAATGCACGTAAGATTGATTTTCTGCGGTTAATAATGGGTTTTCAACTTTAGTTTCTCTTTTCCTTCCCACCATGTATCTTCTTTTTTCAAAATCCATGATGTGTTTCAGTTTGTCAACCCCATAGGTGTCTATATACACAACCGCTGCTATGTACTGTGCTAAAGTTTCTTCTATTACTTCAGAGCCTTTTACCAGAGCACCTCTTACCTGATCTCCCCACCATTGGTGTGCTACTTCGTGTGCTGTGATGTAAAAAGGAATGTTGAAATCTTCGCTTTTATCCAGCATAAACCCCATGCCTTCAGAAAAAGCTATGGTGTTTGGTATTGACATGGCAAAGTCATGATATCTCGGAATTTCAAAAAGATTGAGTGTTTTGTATTGGTAAGGCGAGATATGTGTTGTGTTGTAAGTGATTGTTGCTTTCATAGCCCGCATCATATCGGAGATGTTATAATTGTGCGATTTATGATGACCAATTCTTAGCGATATGGTATCCTCATTGATAATCAATTCTTCATTCCAGTTTTTGAATTTTCCAGATAGTACGGCAAACTGATTTTCAATAGGGGACTCTGATTTATAGTTGAAGTAGTTCCTGTTCTCTTCCGACCATTGTTTAACTAGGTAACCTGAAGTAGCTGCTTCCTGATCTGAGTCAGTAGAAAGCGTAACATCAAACGCGATGTTCTTAGCATAGCTTGTTCCTAATCGGTAACCTTTTGGGTCACCAATTGCCTTTGAACTTGTTTTTGGTGTTAGCCCGTATTTACTTCTGGAAATACTACTTTCCAACTCGAAATTAGGGTCATAGGAGAGTTTGGGAAGGTGCATGTTTGTTAAAAATGAACCTCCATGAACAACTGAAAAGCTCTCGTTTTGGGCAAACCCTTTTGAGACATAACTCATTTCAAAATTCATCTTGATAGTGTCTCCTGGTTGTAGCGGAACATTCAAAGTGTATATGTTATACTTGAATTCAGGAAAGGACTCCGGTAACTGGAATTCTTTATTGAATTCTACGCCATGTAATGAGATCTTCGGGTTGGGGTTGGCTAACAAGTGTATTGATGGGATAGGTTGTTCTGATGAATTAATCATTGTATAAGTACCTTCTGCTCTGTAAGATCTTTTAGATGAGAATAGGTCAATTTTAAGCTTCAGGTCGATTATTTCAGGCGTTTCTATTGATTCAAGTGGTTTTAGCTCTTTTTCATAGGCAACTTTGAACCGTTCCAAATCCTTTCTGGACTGAAATGTATTCAGGCGAGTAGTGTTGGTATAAATGGATAGACCAGAACTAAGGATGACTATAAAAGAAAGACTAATAGGGTATACAAAAGACTTATTGAACCTTTTTTTAACCGTAAGGACTCTTTGCCGCCAATAAGTATCAGTCCCTCTGACATAGATAAGCTTCGAAAGTTGAAAGAGAAGGATTCCGAAACCTAACCAATAGATAGTGTAGTGATAAAATGCGTTTAGCTGATAGGTTTGATAACCATTCAGGTCTGAGTACATCCCGAGGTTCAGTCGAGCAAAGTGCCAGAGTTTATGCTCGAGCCCCCATGCCGGGAAATAGTTAATGGATGTGATTACCAATACAATGACAGCATTTGAAACAAGCTTTTGGTTAATGAGGGTGTTCAGAAAAACACTCAGAAGAATGATAAGCAGACCATTTATTAAGAATTCCGTGAACAGGGTACTTACATATAGTCCAATGTTTAAAGCGTAAAACCCGGTAGCCAATTGAATGATAATACCATTGAGCATCAGGAGTAATAAAAGAGAGCAGTGAATCATAGTCATACCCAATACTTGTCCCATGAGTTTGACACCCGTAGCAATGGGTAATGAGTCAGTGATATGATGAACATTGAAGGTTTTCTCTTTCCAGAAAATCTCACTGGTATACAATGCGAGGATCAATAGTATCCCTATTTCAAACCCACGAATTGTGTCGAGAATGTGATATGTCGCAGGGAGTATATCGTCCTTATAAGTACCTTTTGAAAGAATGGTTAGTGCCGAGAAAAGAGCCAGTCCACAACCAACCAGGATTATAAAAGGTACTTGATTCCATATCTGTTTAAAGTTCAGCCTTGCCAAACTTGAAATGATCGTCCTGTGCTTAATCATGACTTTTAGCTTTTTTGACACTGGACTTGATTGAAAAGCTAAACCTGAAATAGGTATATGCTAATACGATTAACCCTAAAGAGGTATAAATGCTTCTGTTTAAGAGTATGTCGCCATCAAATGGAATACGTTGTTGGTTTATTTCAGCGGCACTCCAGAACTGTGCTTTCAGGCCGATTAACTGAACCATGAATAAGTCGAAAAGGGTAGAGAACTTTAAGTTCTGTGCTGTTTCAATAGCCCCCTCATCCAGAAAGGCAAAGATGATGAGCACTACAATCCCCTGTGTATAAATGACTGCCATCTTTTTGGTCAGCACTCCACTGGAGAAAAACAAAGCGCTCAAAAAGAAAGTATTTGGGATTACTATATAAAGGTACCCTCTGATATAATTCCATAATGAAAAGGGGAGCAGTTCATGACTTGTTTTGGAAGAAAATAATTCTCCTAGTATCGCACCTAATGGAATAGCAAGAGACACTAACAACATTATTATGAAAGAGCCGGCAAAACGTCCAAGGAGATAATCTCTTTTGGTGAGTGGACTGCTAAAAAGGAGTTGGTCAACTCTGTGCTCGTGATCCCTTATTACAGCAACCCCCATGATGGCAGATACCAGTAGAATCATTGGCATTGTTAACATGCCCAACTGTTGGTCGATAATCATTGGGGCGTTGGCCATTACCTGAATGGATACATTACCAAAAGCTTTTGTGCCAAGCGAACTGAGTAATGCCGACAGAATAAAAAGGATAAGAAAGTATAGGTAGGTTGCAGGTCTTCTGCTTCGGTATTGAAGTTCAAACCTGATGATTTCTTTGATGTTCATCATTATGAGATTTAAGATTGTTAAATAGTGGCATCCGAGAAAGATTTTTTGAGATCGAAGAAATAGCTGAAAATGACCCTTTTTATTCCCTAAAGGGATACTCTCTGCAACTCCCTTTAGGGTGGGGGGTGTTTTGAGTCTTAAAAAAATCTATTGTCGGATATCTGTAATTATTAAAGACCTTTATGGTGTAATTGACTGAAGTAGACATCTTCAAGAGTAGCATCAACTGCATTGAAACTTTCATCTGGTTGATTGTCGGCATATATTCTTACAATGGTTTCTCCATTATAGAACCGTTCAGAAATCACATTGTATGACTCCTTTAGCTGTAAGGTTGCTGTTCTGTCAACCGCCTTTTCCCAGATTTTTCCCTGTGTTTCAGTGATAATCTGAAGAGGGTTGCCTTGCATAAGAATTTGACCTTTATTGAGAATCGCCATGTCGGTGCACAGGTCTTTTACATCTTCCACAATGTGTGTGGAAAGTATTACGATGGTGTCATTGCCTAAATCAGCCAGAATATTGTGAAAACGGTTTCTTTCCTGCGGGTCTAAACCAGCAGTGGGCTCATCAACGATTACCATCCTTGGGTTTCCAATTAGTGCCTGAGCAATACCAAACCTTTGCTTCATTCCCCCGGAATAACCACCCAGATTCTTCTTTTTATGATCGGTGAGGTTGACCTTCTCCAACAGTTCTTCAACTGTTCGCTTTCTTACGGTCTTGTCTTTTAACCCTTTTAAAGCAGCAAAATGATCTAACAACACTTCTGCGTTTACTTTTGGGTAAAGACCAAACTCTTGTGGCAAATAACCAATATGACTTCTTACCTCATCTTTGTTATTTAGTATGTCAATATCTCCAAGAAATATAGAGCCTCCATCGGCTTCTTGAAGTGTAACGAGTGTGCGCATTAAAGAAGACTTTCCTGCACCATTAGGCCCAAGCAGACCAAACATTCCGGTGGATACTTCCAGATTGACTCCTTTTAATGCGTGAACTCCATTGGGATAAGTTTTTGATAGGTTCTGTATTTTGAGTTTCATCACTTTGATTTTTGAAGCAATCAATGCGACATTTTAGGCTTATGAAAGTTTGTTTAATAAACAGGGGGGATGTCTTATCAAATGAGTTGTTTGAAGGGCTAAACTGAGTTCGTTTATAAAATCATGGGCTTTGCTTAATCTTTAACAGGTTTCGTTGAAAGAATTAGCCACCTGCTTATTATCTTGATATACTAGCATTGAATATGAACTTATCTTTCAGCGTTGAGCGAAACGTAATCAAGGTTATATTAAACGTGGTTTTTTGGCTACTGATAGCTGCCTTGGTTGGTTATGGTGTCAGTTTGAGTCACGAAGAAGACCGTACGTTTTTGTCCCTTTTGCTTCAGGGAAGCATGGGTATAACACTGTTCATAGTGCCAGCGGTATATTTCAATACCCTGGTTTTAATTCCTCGCTTACTGATCAAAAGAAAGTATTGGCAATATGCCTTAAGTGTATTGTTTTTTGCGGCTATATGGCCTCCGTTGCCTATTTACATTAGCAATATGGCTGATGCCCGGTTTTTTGGTACTAAACCTGAGGATTTTGACCAACCTTTTAGTACGGTGGGCATATTTGTAATACTATTTGTAGTGGTGTTAAGTACCCTTGTAAATATGACTTACAGAGCGATATGGCACAGTAGAAAGGTAGGGGAAATCGAAAATGAGCGTCTAAATACAGAACTCATGATGCTTAGAAATCAAATTAGTCCTCACTTCTTTTTTAATACGCTTAACAACCTGTATGCGCTGGCATTGGAAGAGTCTAAGGAAACTCCTGATGTAATACTAAAGCTTTCTGAAATGATGCGATACACGCTGTATGACTGTAATACGGCTTATGTTCCTTTGTCTGGTGAAGTTACCTATCTCTGTAACTATATCAGCCTGCAACAAATAAGGCATCACCAGCAAGTTGAAATTACTTTTGAACAGTACATTGACGATCAAGATGTAGTGATTTGCCCTTTGATTCTGATTGTGTTTTTGGAGAATGCATTTAAACATGGGGTAGATAGCTCTGAAAACGGATCTTTTGTAAGAATGAATCTTAAAGCCGATAGTCAGGAGATCAATTTTACTGTCATAAACAGTGTTGGTGAAAGGGTAGTTGATGAAGGAGGAATTGGGCTGGAAAATGTACAGAAGAGACTGGAACTGGTATACGGGTCTAAATATTCCCTAAAAGCGGAAAGAGCAGTTGATGTGTTTTCGGTAGATTTAACTATAAAATTGGATTAAATGCGCTGTCTGATCATTGATGATGAACCTCTTGCTCATAAGGTTATTCGTAACCATGCCGAAGGCGTCCCTTATTTGGATATTGCGGGTAGTGCACATTCTGCATTGGGAGCCATGAGCTTTCTGGAAGAAAAGAAAATTGAGCTTATTTTTCTGGATATCAACATGCCGAAGATTCAAGGCCTTGACTTTCTAAAAACCTTGTCTAATCCACCTTTGGTAATTGTAATCACGGCTTATCCTGAATTTGCTCTTGAAGGTTATGAGTTGAAGGTGATTGACTATTTATTGAAGCCAATTGCCCTGGAACGCTTTTTAAAAGCGGTTGGTAGAGCGCATGAACAGATAAAACTTTTGAAAGGGCAGAATAATGAGAAGCCAAAAGCTTTTATACCAGAAAATGATTTACCTGAATCCATTTTTGTAAAAGATAGTAAAGCAATGCATCAGGTGACTGTTGAGAAAATCCACTATCTGGAGAGCTACGGGAGCTATGTGAAGATACATGTTGGTGACGAAACCCTCATAACGCTAGAGCGATTGGCCAACTATGAATCTAAATTATCTCCTTATGGATTTATCAGGATTCATAAAAGCTATCTGGTACCCAGAAAAATGATCAAGCGTATTGAGGGAAATGAGTTGTGGGTGGGAGAGAAGGTATTGCCAATAGGTGCGGTTTACCGCCACAATGTGATTGACTTGTTGGGGTAATCAATGACTTGAATATTCTGTATTAATAATCTGTTCATTCTAAATCGATTGGTTTCGATTGATTCCTTCGAATGAGGAAACTAGTAACGCTTCTGGCTTTTACTAGAAGAATTACTCCGAAAATTAGTTCTAAAAGTGAAAAAAGGCTAAAACTTGCATTTCGCTCAGTAGAATCCGTAGTATTAGTTTTTTGCATTATGGGTTTGGCTCCATTTTTCATATCATCAAGATTGATGAGTTTGGACTCATAGTTGAATTTTGAGTTGTAATCCAATTTTAAAGTGGAACTACTTCCATTTATGATGAACATTGTTCCGACCAAAATAACAATAAAGTAAGCAGTTAAATCTGAGTCAGGTTTTAGTTTAGTTTCGTCATTTTTTGATACTCCTAAAAGGGAGATGATTTTTTCTGTTCTTACCAGTGCGAATATTCCAAAACTGGCTGGAACTAAAAAGAGTATAAGGTTGGATATTATTGCAACAACAAGTACAGAATTAGTTGGCCCCATATAAGAACTGGCGGCCATTCCGGCTACTCCAATTAATAAAGTAAATGATGATATTGATTTCCAAAGTGCGTAAGCACCAATGCCTCTAAGGATAATTTTTAGTAACTGATAAATACTCATGTTTGAAAGTATATGAATTTACAGTATTGACACCCATTAAATGTTGAACTACATAAATCAGAGGGGTTAACTGGGATAGTTCATTTTTAAATTTGAATTACTTGTTATAAATCACTGGCATCTGCCCTTTCCATTGATTCCACAAATCATCTTTCAGGATTAACTCAGTCATAAAGTGGGCGACATTAATTCTACTTGTTTTTCCTGCGTTAAATATTGGGTTTCGAGTAGGAGAGATGTGGGTTTCGTATTCGCTTACTTCTTTTTCACCTATTAGGCTATCTGGTCTAATAGCAGCCCATTCAATTGCCTCATGTTTCTGACCAATGTTAATTCTTAAAAAGTCAGCAGCTGTTTCGTTGTCAGCATGTGGAGGTAGTAAGACCCTCAAAAGACTTGTAGCTAACTTTTGACTCGTGGGAACAGGTTCGTCTAAGTCTCTGTTTTGATTACCTGTGGTATTCATTAGAAGAAATTTCACAGGTATATTATTCGAAGTGTTTCGTTCAACAGCATTACATAGTAACCGTACCGCATCAGTAACCAGCTTTCGTGGTTTTCCATACAATCCCTTTAGGCTCAGATTATGACCTAAACATGAGACTATGGCATGACAATCTTTGACGTGTTCAGCCATATCAGCCTCGTTAATATCCAGGACACTCGCATAGATGATAGAAATAAGGGTATTGTGCTTCCATGGTTCTGGTATTCTTTCCGGAGAACGCACAATGACCTTAACATTTTGACCTCTGCCAATGAGCTGTTCTACTACCAAACTGCCTGTTGCTCCACTTGCGCCTACTACCAGAGTTGTCATGTTGTTTGTGATTCAATCTCGTACCAAACGCAACGCTCATAATCAGGGTACTCTTTTAGTTTAGGGTGTTTAAATTCTCCCTTTTTGATCATCCCGATTTTTTGCATTACACTTTCAGACCTTAGGTTATCAACCGTGCAGACTGATATTACTTTGTTAAGCTCTAAATCATTAAAAGCATAATCGAGACACCTTTTTGCTCCTTCAGTGGCATAACCTTTTCCCCAAGCAGTTTTCTTCAACCTCCAGCCAATATCAGTAGCAGGGGTGAAATCAGTTTTGTATTCCTGATAATACAAACCAATGAATCCAATTAATTCTCCTGTCTCTAAAAGCTCTGTCGCAAAGTAATTGAAACCATGTTTTTTGAAGTGTTCTTGCTGTCGTTCTATAAGCGCTATAGTTTCTTGTTTATTGAGGGTTTTTGGAAAGTGTTCCATAACATCCTTATCAGCATTCAATTCAGCAAGTGCTGTAATGTCTCTTTTGTTCCAGTCTCGGAAGCCTAGCCTTTCTGACCTAAAAATGTATTTACTATTCAATGGGGGAAGGCTTAAAGTAGTTTATGAATTAGACTTTTAATTAATAAAAAAGCCTTGGCTTTCACCAAGGCTTTCATAAATACTTTATGCTAATGCTTGCAATTAAGCACCAATTGCTTCGTCAAGTTTTTGGGTTAATACGTTTTTAGGCACAGCACCAATCACGCTATCCACAACTTCTCCATTTTTGAAATAAAGCAATGCAGGAATTGATCTGATTCCATACTTGATAGAAATATCCTGATTTGCATCTACATCAACTTTTCCAACAACAGCAGTATCACCGTATTCTCCAGCGATTTCTTCCACTACAGGGCCAACCATTCTACACGGACCACACCAAGCTGCCCAGAAGTCTACTAAAACAGGTTTGTCAGAGTTCAACACCAATTCATCAAAGTTGCTCTGGTTAATTTCTAATGCCTTTGCCATTTTTTGTATTATTTATTCTTAGTTCTTGTTAATCAGTTTCACGTGAAAGACATCAAAAGTAAGTAAAAAGTTCCGAAGACCTGTCGGAACAAATTACATTCTATTTACGCGGTTATTAAATTGGCTGAATCAACGTATTGTTTTAGTCCGGCAATCAACTCGTTGCTAGGATTTATTTTCGTTTTTCTTGCAAAAAGTTCTACTGAAATATTCTCTGCTCTATCCACCAATTCTATTTTAAGGTCTGTTTCACCCGGGTGCTTTTCGGTTAATTCTGTAATGTTTTCAATAAACTCCTGATCTACCATTCTGGCATCTAACCTGATGTGAATCCCTTTACCTCTTTTTTCTCTTAATTCACTCAATAATGAAATTGCAAAGGTTTGTAACTCCCAATCTTCAGGGCTTGGGTTAATACTCGGGTTTTCCTTGATTTCTTTCTTTTTGCGCCAGTTAATTTCTACTCGCCCCGTGATATACAGAAATTCTCCTGGTCTCAAATACTGTGCGTGGTTAATGAATTTTTCTCCCAAAAGGAATAACTCAACAGCTCCATTATAGTCTTCTATGTTGACTACCCCATATGGCTTTCCATTCTTTGTTTGGCCATTTCTAACATTGTTAACTATTCCGCCAATGGATATTTCCTGATTGGGGAATTTGTTGATATCATTAATGGGCTTGCAGAAGCTTTCCAACTCAATTTCAAACTGGTCCAGTGGGTGTCCGGAGATATAGAAGCCTACTATTTCTTTTTCTCTTTTAAGTTTTTCCATTTGAGAGAATGGTTCCATATCTGCCACCCTTGGCAATGGAGTTGCTACGGCACTATCTCCACCAAAAAGGGATACCTGAGCAGCATCTTTTTCAGCCTGCTTTGAGTTGGCATATCGAATTACTTTTTCAATCAAGGTCTGTTCACCTTCAGGAGCCCATAAGTATTGCCTTCTATGGTAATGCTCGAAACAATCAAATCCACCTGCCTGAGCAAGAGATTCAAAGTTTCGTTTGTTAACAGTTCTAAGGTTAATGCGTTCTGCAAAATCAAAAATATTTGGATAAGACCCGTTTTCTTTACGTTCCCTTATAATCTCTTCAATGGCTGATTCGCCAGCGCCTTTTACAGCCCCCATTCCAAAACGGACTTCTCCCTTTTGATTTACTGTAAACTTGTAGTTCGATTCATTAACATCTGGCCCCAATACAGAAATGCCCATTCGTTGACACTCTTCCATAAAGAAGGTGACCTGCTTAATGTCATTCATGTTGTTACTAAGAACGGATGCCATGTACTCGGCAGGGTAGTGGGCTTTTAGATATGCTGTTTGAAAAGCAATGTAAGCATAGCAAGTGGAATGTGATTTGTTGAATGCATAAGACGCAAACGCTTCCCAGTCGCGCCATATCTTTTCCAGTTTGTCCTCAGCATGCCCTTTTGCTTTGGCCTGATCGACAAACTTTGGTTTCATTTTATCGAGTACCTGGCGTTGCTTCTTACCCATGGCCTTTCTTAGTACATCGGCTTCACCTTTAGTGAAGTCGGCTAGTTTCTGAGAAAGCAACATTACCTGCTCCTGATAAACTGTAATACCATAGGTTTCGGCCAAATACTCCTCCATATCCGCCAGATCGTAGGTGATTGGTTCATCACCGTGTTTTCTTCGAATAAATGAAGGGATGTATTCCAGTGGCCCCGGTCGGTATAATGCATTCATGGCTATCAGGTCGGCAAACTCTGTTGGTTTCAGTTCCTTCATGTACTTCTGCATGCCAGCAGATTCGTATTGGAAAATACCTACAGTTTCACCTCTTTGAAAAAGCTCATATGTCTTGACATCATCTAATGGGAAATCGTCCGGAACCAAGTCTATATCATGTCGCTCTTTTACGTTTTTAACAGCATCTTTAATCAGGGTCAGGGTTTTGAGTCCCAAAAAGTCCATTTTCAACAACCCTGCGCTTTCAACCACTGAGTTATCGAACTGGGTGCACCACATATCAGAATCTTTCGCAGTGGCAACGGGTGCGAACTTAGTAATATCGTCTGGGGTAATAATTACACCACAGGCGTGAATACCGGTGTTACGAACAGAGCCTTCCAGAACTCTGGCCTGATTGACAGTCTTGGCTTCCAGGTTACTGCCTTTGGCAATTTCCTTTAATTCATTGGCCAAAGGGATCTGTTCTGATCTGAGTTTAGCTTTCAGGTCCTGATCGCTAAGTGAAAATAACTTCGCAAGTTTAATATCCGGAACTAGCTTAGCCACTCGGTCGGCATCGGGCAGGGGTAGTTCCAGAACTCTGGCGGTGTCTCTAATGGAAGACTTAGCAGCCATTGTTCCATAGGTGATAATTTGTGCTACCTGATTTTTGCCGTATTTATCAATTACATAATCGATTACCCTCTGTCTCCCTTCATCATCAAAATCAATATCAATATCGGGAAGTGATACCCTGTCTGGATTCAAGAAACGCTCAAAAAGGAGATCGTACTTGATTGGGTCTACATTGGTGATATTGATACAATAGGCTACTGCGGATCCTGCTGCAGACCCACGCCCAGGACCAACTGAAACACCGAGTTCGGTAGCTTTGTTGGTAAAGTCTTGGACAATCAGGAAGTAACCGGGGTATCCTGTGTTTTCAATAGTAGCCAGCTCAAAATCAAGCCTTTCTTTTATTTCATCTGTAATTTCTCCATAACGCCTCTTAGCGCCTTCATAAGTCAAATGACGTAGAAACGCATTTTCTCCTCGTTTACCTCCATCAACATCATCTTCTGCATGAATAAACTCCTCAGGAATTTCATACTTGGGAAGCAATACATCTCTGGCAAGTTCGTATGACTCAACTTTGTCTACAATTTCGTTTGTGTTGGCAATGGCCTCTGGAATGTCAGAGAAGAGCTTTTTCATCTCTGCAGGAGACTTCATGTAGAATTCATCATTTGGAAATCCATATCTGAATTCTCTTCCTCGCTTACCTATGTATTTCTTTGGCTTGTTAACCGATTCAGCATCTTTAACACATAGTAAAACGTCATGTGCTTCTGATTGCTCTCTTCGGGTATAGTATGTGTTGTTGGAGGCGATATATTTTACATTGTGTTTTTCGCAGAGCTGTAAAATGATTTGGTTTACGTGATCTTCTTCAGGTAAGCCATGTCTGTTAATTTCAGCATAAAAGTCATCTCCGAATTGCTCTTTCCACCACAAAAAGGCTTCTTCTGCCTGGGTTTCCCCAACATTAAGGATCTTATAAGGAACTTCTCCCCAGAGCCCCCCTGTGGTAATTATAAGATCATCTTTATATTCTAAGAGGTCATTCTTATCAATTCTTGGTACATAATAGAAGCCTTCGGTAAAAGCTATTGAAGATAGTTTGACAAGGTTGTGGTACCCTTTTTTGTTTTTGGCCAGTATTACTGTTTGAAATCCGTTGTCTTGAACCTTCTTATTCGATCGATCTGCACAGATGTTGAATTCACACCCGACTATTGGTTTGATTTCGGCACCAAGTGCAGCACGCACAAATTGAAAAGCGGCCATCATGTTGCCATGGTCGGTTAAAGCAACAGCTGGCATCCCCATTTCCTTAGCTGCATTAACAATGCCTTCTACTTCAGAGATTGATTGAAGAATTGAGAACTGCGAGTGAACGTGCAGGTGAGTGAATGGGACATCTTCAAGAGCAGATAGGCCTTCGGTACTGATTTTAGATTGATCAGTTCCTGTTCCCTCTTTTTCATTCTTGGCAAAGTTTGCATCGTCTAGTTCCGGAGCTTCATAGACTACATCTTCAAGTCGAAGCCCTTCAGCATGTGGGACAACACTTTCTTTTATTAGGCCAAAGAAACATCTTGCAGTAGCATCTACATCATAGGCGGCATCGTGTGCATCGGCAAAGGGTACTCCAAAAAGCTTGGTGTGCAATTCAGTTAGTGTAGGCCATTTAAACTGACCACCTCTACCACCTGGAATAGCACAAAAGTCGGTAGAGACTAATTTGGTATCTAACGGTTCAAGAGGTTCAAGTTCATTACTTAGCTCGGCACGTAGGTATTCTGAACCTACAATATTGTAATCAAATTCAATATTGTGTCCAATACCTAGAGTAGCTTTAGCGATATCATCTTTGAAAATACCGAGAGCTTCTTTGATATTAAGCCCTTCTTCTAGTGCTCTTTCAGTTGTAATACCATGTATCTGCACCGCATTATAAGGGATGGTGAAACCATCGGGTTTCACTATAAGGTTTTGAGCGGAAATCAGCTTACCATTGGTGTCATGAAGTTGCCAGGCTAATTGAACCAGTCGTGGCCAATTGTCGAAGTCGGTTAAAGGAGCATTATAATTCTGTGGTAAACCAGTGGTTTCGGTATCAAATATCAGATACATATGTACTTTGCTAGGTTGCGACTTTGTTGGCCTTCAGGGTGGACTAAGTCAGTAAACGAAAGTACTGAAAAAGAATGGAAGCAAGGTGCTGAACCTCTCGATTTTTATGCCAAAGAACGTATATAAAAAAAGACTTCTCTGACCTTAGTGGTCTGAGAAGTCATGATCTCAATTTTAGCATAAAAAGGTATGCTTAGATAGCCTGTGAGTAAGCGTAACCAGCAATTCCTGGAGAAGTTTCTTCCATTTCTACTCTATACCTGTCACCTGCAGCAACAGGTGCAGAAGCTGTATTGCATGGTACCCAAGTATCGGAACTCTCATAAAAGTGAACAGAAGCACAACCAATGATTGATTCATTATCATTAGCATCTATTCCAATGATAGTTATTATGCCTCTTCCTCCATTATTGACAACGTTGAGCTGAGCAACCACCATTTCATTAGTGTTTGCTTTGTAGATTCTGCCGAACTCTAAATTAGATTTGTAATTCATAATGTGTGTGTTTTGTTTATTGATGAATCAAAGCTAGGTAGAAGTTACTACTGAGTTAAGAGTAAAAACCATGAATGAATAAAGTAGTCACTTTCAACCATTTAAATTAATATGGGTTAGAGTTTATTAGCTACCTAGCTGAATTCTACCAGATTCTCAACTCACTTATATCACTGATACTAAAAGCATATGTTTAGCCTACTTTTATATCAACACACAATGCAGGCCAATAAACACATAATGATTATTGTCTCGATTGCGAGAGTGCCCCTCAACCACTAGTGAAATGATGCGGCTTATCTGGTTCAATGATTTTATGGAGATCTTACAGATATTAAAGCTCAAGCAAGAATTAATCAGAGATTGTCTTTTAGATGTTTAGGGTTCTCTAAGTAAGAAAAGAGCTGCTCTACAAAGCGGCTCTTTTTGATTTAGAGATTCATAATGCCGTCAATATTGGCATTGAATCATCATACATCGTTATATTTTCGCTCATCCAAAAACTTGTTTAAAGCTGAAGCTTAATTCCTATCTTGAAGCACAACCATTAAACTTTCAAGATGAAAAAAACGCTTTGGCAATTCTTGTGCTTGCTTTTTGTGTTAAGCACATATTCTTATGCTCAAATACCTCACCCAAGAGAAACGTTTGGTCATGAAGTAGGAGCCGATTATAAATTGGCTGATTATGATCAAATGCTCGAGTACTATGATAAACTCGCGGCTTCCACGGATAGAGTTCAGATGATTGAAATTGGAAAGTCTGTAATGGGGCGACCAATCAAACTGGTTTTTATATCCAGTGAAGAGAATATGAAATCTTTGGATAGATGGAGAGAAATCAGTGAAAAACTAGCAAGAGCAGAGATATCAGAAGAGGAAGCAAGAAGACTCTCTAAGGATGGCAAAGCAATTGTCTGGTTTGATGGAGGCATGCATGCCACAGAAAGAGCACATGCTCAAATGACTTCAGAGCTAATGTGGAGAATTGCTTCCGAGGAATCTGACGAAATGAGAAAGATTCGAGACAATGTGGTTTCGCTTGTAGTACCAGTAATTAACCCAGATGGTGTTGATATTGTGGTTGATTGGTACAGAAAGAATCAAGGGACACCTTTTGAAACAACAGGTCCACCAATACTTTATCAGAAGTATGTTGGACATGACAACAATAGAGATTGGTTCATGAATAATATGCCGGAGACAAAGGCAATAACTAATATTTTGCATAATTCATGGTATCCTCAAATTGTGCATAATCATCACCAGACTGCGCCAAGATGGGCTATGATTTTTCTACCGCCATTCAGAAGTCCGGTAAACCCAAGAATCCACCCGGGCATAACCACTGGGGTGAATCTGGTTGGAACAGCTATGGCCAATCGGTTTGCAATGAAGAAAATGCCCGGAGTAATATCCGGCACTTCTTTTAGTATGTTCTGGAATGGTGGTATGAGAACAGCACCATACTACCATAATCAGATTGGTATTTTAACAGAGGTGGCTCAGCCAAGCCCAAAACCTACTTATTATGACCCTGCTAAAAAGCCGAAAAATGTAGGAGGTGTAGCTTCCAATGGAACAGAAATCTTTTACCCATACCCTTTTGAAGGAGGAGAAGTTAAATTCAGACATGCAGTTGATTACATGCTTACTGCATCGATGGCTATTCTTGATTTAGCAGCCGATAAGCGCGATGAATTCCTATACAACATGTATAGTATGGGAAAAGATGCCATTGAGGATGAAGATGGAGCCTTTGCTTATATAATTCCAAAAAGCCAGTGGAACCCGAGTGAGGCCATTAATCTCACAAATGTTTTGATCCAAGGTGGGTTGAAAGCGCATCGTGCAACAAATGACTTTACTGTAAATGGGAAGACTTATGAAACGGGTTCAATTATTTTTTATGGAGCGCAATCTTTCAGACCGTTTCTGGCAGATTTGATGGAAAAGCAGGACTATCCGGATCAGTTTCTGTACCCTGGAGGACCGCCACAACCACCTTATGATTTAGCAGGTTGGACTTTACCATTGCAAATGGGAGTGGATGTAGATAAGATAGAGACTAGTTTCAATGCTGCCACTGAAGCCATTAATGGTAAGTTGAATTTTAGAAAAGGGATTGTTGCTGGAAATGGACGTTATGGCTATCAGTTTTCCAACAAAGACAACCAAAGTGCTACTGCGGTAAACAGACTTCAGAAAGCAGGTTATGTTGTTAGTCTGATAACTGAAGGTGCAGATGCTGGTTCATTGTTAGTAAGAAATAAAAGAGGATTAAAGGCTCAGGTAGATGTACTTGCTACAGATCTTGGACTTGATTTTACTGGTGTTCAAAGAAGACCTTCAGTTGCAAGAAAAGAGTTAAAGAAGATCAAATTGGGCATTTATAAGTCATGGCAGGCAAATATGGATGAAGGTTGGAGCAGATGGATGCTCGAGCAATTTGAGTTTGACTTGGATACGTTACATAACAATGATATTAAGAATGGAAATCTGTCTCAATACAGTGCCATTATTATGCCTTCTCAAAGCCCTTATGGAATATTGAATGGACACCGTAAAGGTAGAATGCCAGAAAAGTTTGTAGGTGGAATTGGCCAGGAAGGGGTGGATGCCCTCGGTGATTACGCAAGTAATGGGGGGACTATTTTGTTCTACGATGGAGCTAGTGATTTTGCAATTGAACAATTTAAACTACCGGTCAAAAATGCAACGAACGGCATTAAGCCAAATGATTTTTTCATTCCTGGTTCGTTGATAAGATCGGATGTGGATATCAGTCATCGTCTTGGCTTTGGTATGACGGAAGAGGTAGCTGCCTCTTTTAATAGAAGCCGAGGGTTTAAGGTAGAAGATGGTGCTGAAGGAGTCAGTGAGGTAGTCAAATATGCTGCGGATGATTTGTTAATGAGTGGATGGGCTTTAGGTGAAGAGAAGTATCTTGCTAACACTTCGGCAATGCTACAAGTGAAGCGTGGTGAGGGCAATTTGATTTTATTTGCTTTTAGGCCTCAGTTCAGAGGGCAACCAAGGGGGACTTATAAGTTGATTTTTAATTCAATTTATATGGGAGCAGAGAAGTAAGCACCAAGGAAATGAATAGATAATAGGTGTGCTCAAATAGCACACCTTTCTTTTTGCCAATTAAGAAATGTTTACATCTCATACGAAGCAAGGTTGAATGCTTCTAAAATACCAGTAGAAGGCAAATTGAAATGAAAATGGCAGTAAAGGTGGCCGTAGTTATAGCTTGTCTGTATTTTGTTGACTTATCCTCTGATATCATTGTATGAATAAGTACTTTCTGGTCAGGAGTTAATTTTCTGATTTTTGGGACTGGTCTCTTAGGTCCCATAAAAAGGTTGTTTTCCTGAATATTGAATGGTTGGTTTTTATTGGATGAATTGTTGCCAAACGACATCATCAAACTGGGGATTCTCAGTGCTCCGTTTCTCATGTGCTATAATTTAGTGTTTGCTTAATATAATGATTTTTAACTAAAAAACTAGTTGATTTTGAGAAAGATGTCTATTACCATAAAGCTGAGTTGTGGTTAGTGATCGAAATTCTCTTCAAAAACAATTCCTGATTCGTTTGAGAGCTGTAGGTAGTCAACTTCTCCGGCTCCTTCAAACCTTAACTTAAAACCAACAATATCGCCAATGTTCAATGCGGAATTTTTTGTCATAATCAATTGATCATTTAAAAAGTACTGAGCTTGTTGGTTAGCAACCTCCAACCTGAAATTTTGCCATTCGGAAGCTTCAATTCCAAACATTGATAAGTCGTTTTTCTTTCCAGAAAAGGTTTCCCCTGCCAAAATAAGATTGATATCACTGGTACAACCTGGAATAGAAAAAGGAGTGAGGTAGATGGCGTCTTTGCCATGTACAAGAAGACTGACCTGTTGACAAATGCCATTGCTCTTTTTGTAAGTGTTGCGAAAACGAACTTCAAAAGTGAAATTATCACCCTTGACTGGGCTCATGTCATCAAAATAGTGATAGGTGAGGGTCTTGGCTCTATCAACTTCCTTGGTATGAAGTTCTTTCAATAATTCTGAGCTTATGCCAATCTTTCCGTTGATCTCTAGTTCGTTATAGTAAAGATACCTTGGTACCTCATCCTCAGAGATAGTACCTACCCAGCCATTTGTCCTGATATGCAAATCTTGTTCTTTAAGTATCTCTCCATCAGCAATTAACTTGGCTCTAAAGTAACCGGGGTAATAATAAATACCAGTGGCTTCTTTTCCATTGGGGTCTATCTCAAAAGTTAGCTTTTCATTCCAGGATTGTTGTATAGCGCATTTTTCTACCTCACTTGAGCCAAAATCATATTTAAACACTACGGAGTTTGGAAGCCCGAGCGTAACAGGGTGAACTCCGAAACTAACCTGTTCAACGTTGATTTTACCCTTAGAAGAAGTACTTCCTGTGATACTAAAGACACTGAAAATGACTATTGAAGCGCCCAAAATTAGAAGTCCGCGAACCAGAGTTTTTGAAAGTATAGGTTTCTCAGGTTTAGTATTTGAATTCTCTGTTTTCGCAATTGGCCCTTGACTGTTTTTGAGTTCACTCCAGTTATCGTAGCCAATAAATTTTGCCAGCGTATTGAGTGTTGAAATGCTCGGCTCACTAGTATAACTTACCTTTCCCCATACCCTCTTAAGCGTGGTGATACTTAGCTTGACATTGGTTTCTTCAAAAATCTTATCACTTAGTAACTGGAAGTCTTGGTTTAGCCATAAGTCACTGGAGGTCCAACCAAGTTGTTCTTCGATTCTTCTAAGACAATATTTTAAAAGCTCTCTATTCATATACCGACACAAATGTAATGACTCTTTGTGTTTGAATTAGGTTGCACCATTTTGAACGGACTTGCACACGTATTGTTCGATCCTTAAATCTATAAAACCGTGTTTGCACTAAACAACTTGAACGGTTATGAATAGAACAAATACACTGGTAATACTCATAGTACTGACTTTTTCATTAAATCTTAGGGCACAGGATTACCCAATGATACCTGATGTTTGGGAGACGCAAGCAGCTGGTGCCGTATTCGAGAATTACAAAGGAAAACAAGCTCTGTATCTATATAGGGGGAGAGCAAACTTAAAAACAGCAATAAACTTTTTAACAGGAGTAATAGAGTATGATGTGTATGTAACTGAGCGAAGAGGGTTTCCTGGGGTTGAATTCCGCATTCAAGACGCAGCCAATTTCGAAGAGTTTTATATACGACCTCATCAGTCAGGGAATCCTGATGCTAATCAATACACCCCGGTTTTTAATAGAGTTGGAGGGTGGCAGCTTTACTATGGTGAAGAGTATTCAGCGCCAATAGTTTATAAGATGAATGAATGGAATCATATTAAGTTGGTTATTGCTCAGAGAGATGCAGAAATCTATATCAATGACATGGATGTTCCTGCTATTTATATTCCTGAATTGAAAAGAAATCCTGAATCCGGAAATGTTGGCCTTAAAGCAGGTGGCCCTTCAGCTTTTCATATGGCTGATATGAAAGTTAAAAAGATTAGCAACCCGATACTCAAGAGTTCACGTAAGTCAGTGGCTCCTTTAGCCGAAGGAGTGATAAAAGAATGGCAAGTATCTAACAGTTTTCCAGAACAACTTGTAAAGGAATCGTATGAACTGAAAAAAAGGGTAAAGCCTGACTTGAGGTGGGAGAAAGTAACTACCGAAAATGCCGGGTATGCAAATTTGGCTAGAGTAGCGCTTAGAAGTAGAGAGAACAATACCACTTTTGCCAAAGTCATTATTCATTCTGATAAGGAGCAGGTTAAGAAAATGTCTTATGGTTTTAGTGACCGAGCCATAGTCTTTTTAAATGATAAAGCGATAGGAGGAGGGCAAGATAATTATGCTTCCAGAGATTATAGGTTTTTAGGAACCATGGGTTTTTTTGATTTTGTGTATTTACCCCTGAAAAAAGGCAAGAATGAATTATGGATAGCAGTTTCTGAAAATTTTGGGGGATGGGGAGTAATGGCAAAATTTGACAACATGGGAGGGATCAAAGTAGATTAGGTTCCAGATTCACGGAAGGGAGGTGGGAACCTCCCTTCTAATAGAATAACTGAAATAGTTGATTGTTAAGCCATATAAAACCCCATACAGTCAGTATAATTGAAACAAGCAATAGAGCCACTTTCTTCAAGAGTGAATTGAGCTGATCTTGTTTTGTAGCTTCTCTGATTTTTCTCAAGTATGAATGACTAGCCCTCTTGAATCTGAACTTTTTGTATTCGGCAAAAGGTTTACCTTTAAACTCTCGTATTTTTTTAATATCGAAAGCACCTCTTTCCTTTATTAAAAGAGCTCTGTTTGACTTGAAGCTCTTCATAGCTCCAGACATAAAACCACCACCACCTCCATTTACCATAACTTTTGTCTTTGATATACTTATTTGTTCGTAGTTGGGAATACTCTGGTTTGAGATTGTGAATGAACGGTTTTCTGGAGGGGTAAAGATTGTTTAGAATATATTATAAATATTATAATAAAAAATTATCTCTTGTCGTTTGTTATTTGGTTTAGTTTAATGATTAATTACCTCAATCAGATTTTAGTAACTAATCTTAAGCTTGTTTTATCACTTTAAACTTTTACGATTATGAAAAAACTAAGCGTAGCAGTACTTTTTTCGCTAGCAATTGTTGCTGTTTTTGTCTTTAACCCAAAGTCGGAGGCTAAAGGGGTTGATGATGCTTTTTGTATCACACAACCAACTGCATTCAAAATGACCAACCGTGGTGTTTATTCAAATGCGAATGACATTGTGAAATTTCTGGTAAACCCAGTTTGTAATGCTGTGGAATACCGATGGACTTTGAGTTCGGGTCCGGTATGGTCAACTGGTACCACCAACTGGTTAGTGTTGGGGCCAGGAGATTTGGCTTGTGGAGCTTCTACAGTAACTCTGGAAGTAAGACGCAGTAATGGAACATGGACCACTGGAGTGACCCAGAATTTACAAGTTAACTGTCCATTACAATAATATTTATGAAGGTGCCCATTTCAAGGCACCTTCATCTGGTTGGTTAAGTGAATTGACCTGAATATTAAGAAAGTGTACTACGACCGATCTATCCTGACCAACTGTATGTTTTGTTAACATTTAGGTTTCAATTGCTAAGATTTGTCAGACTTAGCCTGTTTTCCTAGCCCATCTATTAATTGAAGTATTAAAGCAATTATGTTTTGATTCTTATCTTCACCGCCTGTATTATGAGCCAGGTTAAACTCAACAATGTCACAGCCTATAATATTGAGGTTATCAAATAGAATATTTATAGTTGAGAACAACTCCCACCATTCAATTCCAGCCCCAGCTGGTGTAGATAGCTGATTGGCGATTGCTTCAGCAGTTAATACATCCAGGTCTATACTTAAATAACATGGTGTTCCTTTTGGAATCGTTGCCTGCAAGTGTTTGTTGAAACTAGAAGGATCAAGGGTAAACTTTTTTAAACTATTTATGGAATGTAAGTCTAAACGACCTTTTAGACGCTTATCATTTGCAATACGATCCAGATGTTTGGTTCTGCTATCATAAAATGTGCGAAGACCAAAGGAGTGAACATGTTCCAGATTTGAGTATAAAAGGAGGTTTGATACTAATGCAGCATGATCATATAAAATATGCTCACAATAAAACAGATCATTGTGTGCATCTAAATGAATCAAGTGAAGGTTTGGATGCTCTTTTATGAGGGAGTCAACTATAGGAAATGTAACCGCATGGTCGCCACCAATAAAAATTGGGCGTACTTTGTTTTTAAGTAAAGTGTTTCTGTAAAAGCTGTATAAGTCATTGAATAGACTGCTTATGGTATTGGAATTGGTTTCTAAGTTTCCATAATCTTTAAGAATTATATTCTGACAAATCTTCTTAGGTAACTCATCTGCTATATCAATTTCTGAATTGAAGCCTTCTTCAAAAATGTCAAACCAGGTATAGGCAAGCTGGCTTCTGGTACGCAGATGGTTGGGTGCGAATGAAGTACCTGATGATAGTTCAATTGAAGAGAAGGGTAAGCCAACAATACCGACTTCAACTTCTTCATCTTTTAGCTCAGTGGGCAGGTTAAAAAATACAGGTTGTTTGAAAAAACGTTTCTTTTCCTCCTGGTCGAATGTTTGAATTAGCCAGGAGTAGGTTTCCACTATGTTTTTTTTTGAGCCGGGTTCGGGAGGGTATATCAGACTTTCTTCTTGTTTGATTTGACTTTGGGTTTTTTCATTTCTCAGGTAACCTTTTTCTTTTAGGAATTGCAGTATTTCATCGGCACGTGGGTGGCCAAATAACCCAGCGTATTGATCCATTGACCATGCTTCTCTGTTAGGGTTTTCTCTGGTTATTTTTGCTATTACTTCATAGATATCTGCTGAGATACTTTGCGTAGGTATGCTGACGACCATTTTTCTTGATGCATTGATGTCGTATAGATAATGTTGATTGGCATACCTGGTCACTTTTATGTTAGGTAATAACCGAAGCTTTTTGTTACTCATATTCATGTGTGTGTTTTAACAATTAGAGTGGCTTTAACTTTCATGTTTTATTGCCTGAAATCAGTTTGTTTATATGTCTGCTATGTCTACCAAAAAATGATTTTATAAGTAATATTTATACTTAAATATATGATGAATTTGTTTTTTAAATAAAATTGATTGTATAATTTCATAATGAAGTAATAATTAATAAACATAATAAAATCACAATGAAAGTAGAGTTTAAAGAACAAAAGCAAGGCCGTTCTATTCCTAACGGAAGTCAGATTTTCGAAGGAACAAGTGGGGCTGAAAAATTAGAATTGGTTGAAGTTGGTGCTGAAACAGGCACTATTATTATGTCCAGAAAAGGTAACGGTAGAGCTGATGCCAGATCTAGACGTGAGTAGTCATTAGACTATTTCACATCATAGTTGATCGAGCCTGAAGCTTCTAGCTTCAGGCTTTTAATTTAACCAATACTTTATGATTCATTTTCATCTGAATTTTAATGATTTAGAAGGAGGCTGGGTGCTCAATAATCAGGGTTGGGTTTCTGGTTCAAATCACATTTTCCCATATAAGCACTATGCATTGGAAGATGCTCATATAAGGAGTGAGTATGTTGATGTTTTTGTTGTACGTGAAAAATGTAAATCACTTCCAGTTCTTTCTAATCAATTAGTACCTAAGGACCAGCTACCGGCATTGGTTTCAGATTTAAGGCAATGGCCTCTTCAGTACCAAATTATTATTATAGATCGCGAATCAAACAAGGCGGAAATTCTAAGTGGTTTATGGGGAACTGCTCCATGTTTCACTGTTTCCAATAATGATAAACTGAATGGTCACTGGAATCCTGCAGAGTTGTATCGTTTCTTAACCCGAACTTCGATTGATAGCGACTTTGCGGCTCAGTTTTTAGTGGGCTTTAATACCCCTTACTCCCGGAAAACTATTTTTCCAGAAATGAATGCCCTAACCGCAGGCAGTACAGCAGTTTGGTCAAAGTCCGGGAAACGAGGGTTTCAATTAAGAATCCAATATCCAAATCCAGTAGGAGAGCCTCAACCAAGAAATTTGAAATCCAACATGGAGGTCTTGCCAATGTTTCGTGAAATCCTTCAAGAATCGCTAAAGAGCTGGCACTCCCTGGAGTACCCTTTTACTACAGAATTGAGCGGAGGGCTTGATTCAGCAATCATATCTTCAATAGCGGCCCAAGTCAGCAATATGCCTGTAGAGGCTTATGGGATTATTGTTCCAGGAATCAGTGGTCAAGCCCAACAGCTGAGAAGAATGGAGTTGGTTAAGAATTTTCATCTCAAAAACATAGACGTTTCTGCTGTTGATTATCTACCTCTTTCATTAAGTGATAAAAGAATTCCGGATAATCAAGTGGTGCCATGGGAGGAGATTTACTGGAGTGCATTTGCCAGATTGTTCCAAAAAGCCTCGGCTGATAAAGGGCAGGTTTTGATGCTTAATGGTTTAGGGGGAGATGAACTCTTTTCACCATTTTGGAATGAACTGAGTAGGGAAGAACAAGGTAAGTATCTTCAAGGAATGGAGCTTAGGAGAAATGAGCGACCAGACTATTTAACTTCAAGTACTTTTGAAGCTTATGTGGATGGGGCTACAGATGTTGATTATGCACCTTATTCTGGTGTGCCAATCTCCGCTCTTGAAGCTGCCGCTACTGGATCAGCCAATTGCCTTAGTAATGGTGTTTGGCCTGTTAGCCCTTTTTGTACCCCTGAACTGATTTGGTTTTGTCGAAGTCTGCCAAAAGAGTGGAGGGAGAATCGTTACCTGCAAAGAGAGTTTCTTAAGCAGGCAGGATGTTCAAGGTCGGTTACACATCCTGAAATAAAAGAGAGTTTTTCGCCTGTTTTAGAGCTTGGTTTGAAGATGTCTTCAGGTTTTATTGATAGACTTTTTAAAGATTCCAGACTGCATGATTTAGGTTATATAAAAGCACCACTTTTTCTAAAGGAATTTTCAGAATATGTAAAGGGAAAACAGCCTGTTTACAATGACGTACTTTTTTACTCTACTGTAATTCTGGAATTAACTGTAAGGTCTCTTGAATCAAAGGTGGGGCAGGGCGATCATTTACATACACGCCATAATCAATCTGTGTCTGCCGTTTAGAAACGCTACTAGCAGACTAGGCGCTTCTTTTGGCTACTTAACTTTTTAAAAGAGAATTGACGAGCCTGAGATTTAATGGTTTTCAAAAACCAGTTCAGGTTCTTCAACGTCAACAGTTCCTTTATCATTGATTGATTTAAGGGTAACGACTTTTAGTTCGTTGACTAATAAGGGGTCGTATTTGGCTGTCACTCTAACATAGTTTTCAGTAAAGCCATGCATCATTCCATCTTCTACATCATCTTCAAATAGCACTGTTCTCGTTGTGCCTAATTGCGATTCATAAAACTGTCTTTTTTTCTTTTCTGAAAGTATGCGTAGCATTTTGGAACGCTTTTGTCTCTCCTTTAATGGAACTCGGCTATCCATTTCTGCTGCAGTAGTATTGGCTCTTTCAGAGTAGGTAAATACGTGTAGATAAGAGATATTCAATTCATTCAGAAAGTTGTAGGTATCTAGGAAATCTTCATGAGTTTCGCCAGGAAACCCTACAATAACATCAACTCCAATACAACAATCTGGCATCAGTTGCTTGATTTTATTTACTCTATCCTCATATAATTCGCGCAAATACCTTCTGCGCATTACCCTCAGAATCTTGTTACTGCCAGATTGAAGCGGGATATGAAAATGGGGAACAAAACGGTTTGAACTGCTGGTGTAGTCGATAATTTCATTGGTGAGCAAGTTGGGCTCAATTGAAGAAATTCTAATTCTGCTTATTCCTTCAACCTGATCAATGGCTCTAACAAGATCGACAAAACGTTCTTCTCTTTTGCCATTTACTATGCCAAAATCTCCAATGTTTACACCTGTTAAGACTACCTCTTTGACTTCGGTGCTTGCAATTTCATGAGCAGACTTGATGATGTTCTTAATTATATCACTTCTGCTTTTGCCTCTGGCCAATGGAATAGTACAAAACGCACAATGGTAGTTGCATCCATCCTGAACTTTTAGAAATGTCCTTGTCCTATCATTAATAGAATAAGCGTTGTTGAATGCCTTGGCTTCTTTAATTTCTGAAGCCAGCACTTGCGCCTCTGGGCTTTTTTTAAAGTCACCAAGTAAATCAAGAAGCTGGAATTTTTCTGCTGCTCCTAAAACGGCATCAACTCCGGGTATTTCTGAAATTTCTTTAGGTTTCAACTGGGCATAACAACCAATAATGGCTACAAAACCATCAGGGTTTACTTTCTGTGCTTCCCTTACTATTTTCTTGCACTTCTTGTCGGCATTTTCAGTAACACTACAAGTGTTAATTACGAAAATGTCAGGAGATTCTGAGAAGTCTACTTTCTCAAATCCTCGCTCCTTAAATCCTCGTGAAATCGTTGATGTCTCTGAGAAATTTAGTTTACAACCGAGTGTATAGAAGGCTACCTTTTTCATTCCAAGCTAATGGCGCACAAGTTAGTAAAAAATCCTCCCTTTTATGAAGAGGAAAGGTGTAGTACCTAAACTGAATAATGTGTGTTTCTGCTCTTAAAAATATCAGATATGCTTTGAGAAACGTTTTTCAATTTATTTTTGGTTTAAAATTCAGCCGATTTTTATTGAGTTTACGCAAAAGTGTTAATTTTGAGTGCTAATTAGAACCTGATAATTAAGAAATCATGCCAAATCAACGCCAAAGAGCCCTGGACATAGTTCAAAACAGAACTACTGACAGAGTAAATGCCCCTTCAGACAAAATCTCTGATTTTTTTGCTGATGATGTTTTCACAATGGACAAGATGAAAGCAACCCTTGCGCCAGATACTTTTAAAAATGTTCAAGCTGCCATTGATAAAGGTAGGAAGATAGATGTTGAAACTGCTAATCAAATAGCTTCGGCAGTTAAAACCTGGGCTTTATCAAAAGGGATCACGCACTATACACACTGGTTTCAGCCTTTGACAGGGTCTACTGCTGAAAAGCATGATTCTTTTTTTGATGCACAAAAAGGAGTAGAAGTATTAAAGGGATCGGCATTAATCCAGCAGGAACCAGATGCATCTTCTTTTCCTAATGGAGGTATCAGATCTACTTTTGAAGCTAGAGGTTATACTGCATGGGATCCAAGTTCGCCCATCTTTATCTGGGGACGTACTTTGTGTATACCAACAATATTTGTCTCTTACACTGGGGAGGCGCTTGATTATAAAGCGCCATTATTGAAAGCCGTTGAAGCTGTGGATAAGGCTGCTACAAAGGTATGTCAGCTTTTTGATAGGAACGTTAACAGAGTGAGTGCTTCTCTTGGTTGTGAGCAGGAGTATTTTGTGATCGATAGAGCACTTTACAATGCAAGACCAGATCTTGTAATGGCAGGAAGAACTGTTTTTGGGCATCACCCTGCCAGAGGGCAACAATTGGACGATCACTATTTCGGGTCGATTCCTAGTAGGGTATATAATTACATGAAGGACTTTGAGATTGAGTGCTTGAAGCTTGGTATCCCTGTTTCTACTCGTCACAATGAAGTAGCTCCTTCTCAATTTGAAGTGGCACCTCTTTTTGGAGATATTAACGTAGCGACTGATCATAATTCATTAATGATGGATGTGATGGATCGTGTTGCAGAAAGGCACTCTTTGAAGATACTATTCCATGAAAAACCATTCGCAGGATTAAATGGTAGTGGTAAACACAACAACTGGTCATTGATTACTTCCACTGGTGTTAATGTTTTCCAGCCAAGTTCTAGTGCAAGGGAGAACCTTCAGTTTTTAACGTTTCTTGTAAATACCATCAAGGCAATCCATGAGAATGCCGGGTTACTTAGAGCAAGTATAGCTTCTGCTGGTAATGATCATCGATTAGGCGCAAATGAAGCTCCTCCAGCAATTATGTCTGTTTTTCTGGGCTCTGAATTGACAGCTGTGCTCGATGAATTAGAAAACAACGGAAATCTAAAAGTTGATAAGGGAGATAATATGTACATGAAGCTGGGTATTGATAAAATACCTGAAATCATCCTTGATAATACAGATAGAAACAGAACTTCTCCATTTGCCTTTACAGGTAACAAGTTTGAATTCAGAGCTGTTGGTTCTGATCAGAATGTTGCCGAGCCAATGACTGTGCTGAACCTGATTATGGCCAAGCAGTTAAGAGAGTTTTATAAGACAGTTAGTGAGAGAACTGATAAGGGAGAAGACAAGAAAATCGCTATTGCTAATGTATTAAGGGATTATATTAAATCTTCTAAGGCAGTACGTTTTGAAGGTGATGGTTACTCTCAGGATTGGGCTGATGAGGCTGAAAAAAGAGGCTTGCCAAATGTGAAGGATGCTGCCAGGGCCTTGGATGCATATGTATCTAAAGAGTCTAAGGCTACTTTTGAAGAATTTGGAGTGATGACTGCACTTGAGCTTGAGGCCAGAAATGAGATTCAGCTGGAGAATTATATTATGAAGCTTCAAATCGAAGCTAGATTAATTAGTGAAATGGGTATGACTCAGGTGTTACCAGCCGCAATGCAATACCAGAATAAATTGATGGATAATGCCAGAGGATTAGGAGAATTTGGTATGGATAATTCTCATATCAAGACCATCTTAGAAAAACTGAACAGACATATTAATACAATTCAGACTCAAGTTGTGGAGATGAACAAAGAGAGGGGAGAGATCAATAAGATAGAGGATACAAGAGACCGTGCAATTGCTTACTGTGACAGAATGAAGACAAAGTATTTTGATGTAATTCGAGAAGCAGTTGACAAACTTGAGTTGTTACTTAATGATGAAGACTGGCCATTATTAAAGTATAGAGAAATGTTGTTCTTGAGATAAAGTCTCGGAAAAGACTAAAGATTTGAAACCACTCTGTTATCGGAGTGGTTTTTTATTTAGCTTAATATCTGCATTTATGGGAAAATGGCGTAAAAAAATAAGAATTGGCTGTCTGTCAATGTTGGTGCTTTTTGTAGTCTTAACTCAAGTGGTAAGTGGTTGTATTAGCTTTTCTAAGACAGATAAACAGGTAGATAAGTATTTCGAACCCTATCAGAATAAGCCTGTGAGCAAATTTTATGAGGTTGATGGCTATCAAATGCATTATAAGCACCTTGATATGGGGAGAGAAGCCAGTCTAATTTTTATCCATGGAACTCCAGGCTCGTGGGATGCTTTCATTTCGTACTTTGTAGACAGTTCTTTTTATAACAGAGCCAATATCTTATCCCCTGATCGTCCAGGGTTTGGCAAGTCAAGTTATGCTAAACCAATAAAGTCTTTAGAAGAGCAGTCCAGACTTATGAAGCCAATACTTGAGGCAGCTTCTAAACCAAGAATTCTGATAGGACATTCATTAGGAGGACCTTTAGTTGCCAGAATGGCTATGGACTATCCAGAATTAGTGGATGGACTGGTGATGTTGGCACCAGCACTTGATCCAGCTTTGGAACCAAATGAAGATTGGTTTAGAGTGCCTATGCGGTGGCCTGTGATTGGGGCAATAGCGCCTAAGATTTTCAGAATTTCTAATGAAGAACTCATTTTTTTGGACGAAGAACTCGAGTTAATGTTGCCTCTTTGGAAAAGCGTAACAGCTCCAAGTATCATAATTCAAGGTGGTGGAGACACTTATGTACACCCTGATAATGCTGCATTTGCTGACAGTATGCTTATTAATGCACCAAAAGAAATAGTGTTTTTAGATGAGCAGAATCATTTTTTGCCCTGGAATGAGTATGCATTGGTAAAGCAAAAAATTCTGGAACTTCTAAATGAGCTGGAAATTGAATAGAACGTTAGGTTAATCTAAGGCCTCAATTTGTTTTAATATGGTATCTGCTTCAGCGGTTTTTAAATCACTGGATTTTCTATCAGAATGAGATAGTTTATAAGCTTCGTCAAGCAGTTTTCTGTATTTCTTTTCTAGCTTTTCTTTTTCTGAACTTCTCCTGAACCAACTCATGACGACTTTTAGAGGATTAACACTACAGGTACTTGGATTGTTTAATTCTGCTTTATTAACTCTCCATCTTTGTAGGACTCAGTCCGTAGAATACGTCCATTTCGAGTATATACTTTCCATTGCCCTTGTCTTATTCCTTCTATCAATGTCCCTTCCGTAATTTTACGTTCTTTCTCATCATAGAATATCCAATCTCCGTTAGGGTAACCATCTTTATATGGACCTTCAGAAAACTTTCTGCCATTGGCATAGTAGTTAATAACCGAACCATTACCTTCCTTTAAAGTTCCGGTAGGCTTTTGCTCTTGGTCATCGGTAGTGAAAGGAGAAATTTTTAACAACCTTCCTTTTACCCAGGTTTCCTCCTTCATTGTTGACCCATCTTTATGAAAATAACCCCATAAGCCGTCTTTTTCTCCTAATAAATAACTTCCAATAGACTCTAGTTTCCCATTAGAATAGTATATAAACCATTGTCCTCTCTCTTCACCCAGCCTATAATCGCCTTCGCCAATAAGAGTACCTGTTTTGTTAAAAAACTTCCAGTTCCCTGACCTTTTATCATTTTTATACTGTCCGAATTGAGCAATCATGC
Organism: uncultured Roseivirga sp.; assembly: GCA_947493005.1. Lineage (GTDB taxonomy): Bacteria > Bacteroidota > Bacteroidia > Cytophagales > Cyclobacteriaceae > Roseivirga. The sequence goes on along the minus strand of CANLOY010000002.1, from coordinate 91,580 downwards.
CATTGTCATGGTAGTATTTCCAGATGTCTGTTTTTAGGCCCAGATTATATTCGCCTTCACTGGTCTTAGCTCCATTCTTATAATACTGAATATAGGTGCTGTCTAATAAACCTAGCCTATAAAACGACTTTGATTCAAGCTGACGGTTCTCATGCCAGCTTTGAGCCATGCCAACAGGTTTGTCTTCAGAGTAAGTGATTTCAGATGCCAATCGGCCACTGAAATGATAGCTTTTCCAGGTGCCTGTTTTTTCACCATTTTCGTAATATTCATAGGCGGCAACAGATCCAGGTTCATGATAATATGTCCACTTTCCATTTCTTTTTCCTTTCATGAATTCACCTTTTTCAATAACAAATCCATCATAATCGTACTTCTCCCAGCTTCCATTGAGCAGGCCTCCCTCATAATTGGTGTCTATTGTCTTAATTCCGTATTCATCAAAAACAGCATAAGGTCCATTTAGGTAGTTATCCTTGTATTCAGAAACAATTTCCATTTCTCCAGAAGGGTGATAAGAAACCCACTTGCCTGTTTTTATACCGCTTTTGAATTGCCCATTGTCCAACAGCTTTCCATTTTCTCTGTAAGATTTCCATTCACCCTCAAGTTGATCTTTTTGAAAGTTTGCTCTGACTGCAATAGACCCCTTGCCATAGAAAAGGAGATACCCGCCTTGCAATAAACCATTCTCATACCTCAAACGGGCTCTCTCCAGTTTGTTGACATATATAACCCAGCTACCATTTTTTAATCCATTTTCATAGTAACCCGTTTGCAAATAGGAGCTGTCTCTATCATATCCAGACCAGATACCAGCCTTTTTGCCTTTAACAGTTTTGCCTGAATAGATTAAGCTTGGGTCATCTAAAGGGAATAGTAGTTCAAAGTCAGAATTTTGGGCACTTAATGGTTTAAGCACTATTGTAGATAATATTAGAAGGGAAAGCAGTTTGTTCGTTTTGTTCATATCCATTTGGTGTCTGGCTGAGACATGGGCAGAAGGTCAAATATCGCGCCAAATCTTTTAAGCAAAGAATTCTCTAAAGCACTCGACTCCTAAACGTTCAAAATCATGAATTTGATTCAATGAATAGGTTTTGAATATCCTGATTCCCTCACTTTCGGAGATGAGAGACTTTGCCTTATCCTGATTTTTGTTGTTTATGGGTAGGTTCATAACACTGGTAGAAGTAGTCTCCCATATATTCTCATTCAAAGAGAGTGAGAAGCCTTTGTCTAAGAGTTTGATAAAAGGTAATTGGAAACGGTTTTTTATTTGACCTTTTAGAATCAGGCTAAATGAAAAGAAATTTCCGTACCAAACTACTGCTCTGAAGGAGAAAGCATCTGTTTCTCCTAATACAGCTGGAAAATCACTTACTTGAAATGGAAATCCCTTATGATTGTTTCCTTTATTAATCTTACCTGGTTGTTTGCTTAGTTTGGTAGGTAAACTGAAACTCTCATGATTCAGTAGGTTTGCTAGTTTGTTCTGAAATTCATGTAGTAATTGACCGACTTCTTTGTCAATTTGATTTTTGAGTTCGAAATTCTCTTTGTTAGAAAGAAAATCGAGTGATTTGGTACTCAGCACTTTACCAACGGATTAGTGCAGATGCCCAGGTAAACCCGCTTCCAAAGGCAGCCAGACAAATCAATTCTCCTTCTTTAATTTTGCCTTGTTCCCAAGCCTCACTCATCGCAATTGGTATAGATGCAGCGGTAGTATTTCCATAGTACATGATGTTATTAAAGACTTTACTATCAGGTAACTTGAACTGTTTTTGAACGAAATTACTGATTCTCAGATTAGCTTGATGAGGTACCAATAGGTCGATATCTTCAGGGGTATGCCCATTTTGTTTCAAGGCTTCTGTTATTACCTCACTAAACCTAACTACAGCGTGTTTGAATACAGCATTGCCATTCATGGTAAGGTTAAATGTTTTACCGTCTAGCATCTCCTTAGAAAGTCTGGTTTTTCTACTAGATCCCGGATCACGTACATAAAGTTCTTCCGCATAGTCTCCGTCAGCATGAAGATGGGTTGATAGAATTCCTTCTTTTGTTTCGGTAGCCTGGAGTATTGCTGCTCCAGCGCCATCGGCAAAGATAACTGAGCTGGATCTTCCTTCGTCAGATTTATCTAAAGCAGATGATTGTATTTCAGAACCTATCACAAGAACAGTTTTGTACATACCGGTTTTTATAAACTGGTCTGCTACTGAAAGACCATATATAAAACCAGAGCATGCATTACGTATATCTAAAGCACCTATTCCTTGAAGGCCTAATTCTCTTTGAAGTAGTACACCTGAACCAGGAAAGAAATAGTCAGGAGTAATTGTGGCGAATACTATGAATTCAATGTCTTTTGCCTCCAGATTAGCTCTTTCTAGTGCCATTTTAGTCGCACGAGTGGCCATATTGGCAACAGTATCTTTATCAGGTGTAAACCATCTTCTCTTTTCAATCCCAGTTCTTTCTACAATCCATTCATTTGTGGTATTCATCACTTTTTCCAAATCGGAATTAGTAACCACATTCTCAGGAACATAATGTCCCAATCCAATAATTTTAGAATTTTTCACGCTTCAGATTTTATGGTTTTACTTATCAAGGAGTATAGCAACTTTAAAGGTATATCCTAATAAATCAATAGAAGTGAAGTTAAATAAAATCTATCAAACAGAGCATTTTCATTTTTGTCCATATGCTTTATGTGAATAAAGAAAATATCGACATATTCACGGTTTGTTTAAGGTACTGAGTTCGTAATGTTTAGCTGAACGGAAGCATGTTATGCAACCTGATTGATGTCATTTCGTAACACAGGTGATAGGGTAACTTCAAGAGATGAGAAATTATAGGCTTTATTGTCTGCTATTGTTGGGGGTTGTTGGGTTGGAAAGTTGTGGAGATAAAGCACAAAGACTTACTGCTGATCAGATTATTCAAAAAGCTATCGATCGTCATGGGGGTGAACGATATGATAACATGGAAGTTGAATTTGACTTTCGCAAACGTCATTTCAGGGCAAAAATCAGTAATGGAGAATATGTTTATGAAAGGAGCTTTCGAACCAAAGAAGGCTGGGTTACTGATGTGTGGTCCAATGACAAATTCAAAAGAATGATTGATGAACGCGAAGTTAAACTCGATCAGGAAAACATGAGAACCTACAGAACAGCGACCAATTCTGTAATTTATTTTGCGCTGTTACCTTTCAATCTTGATGATCCAGTAGTTAATAGACAGCTTATGAGACCTGTCAAAATCAATGACCAACCATATTATAAAGTTGAGATGACTTACGGTAAAAATGGTGGAGGGGAAGATTTTGAAAACGTATATGTCTATTGGATACACAAAGAAACTTTTACCATTGATTATCTGGCCTATAGTTTTAACATAAATGGAGGAGGAGTAAGATTCAGAGAAGCATACAATCCTCGCGAAGTGAATGGAATCAGATTCCAGGACTACAAGAATTATACTATCAGTAAAGACTTTCCAGCACAGGAACTTGATTATGCCTTTGAGACAGATCAGCTAAGATTAATTTCAGACATCAAGTTAGAGAATATAAAGGTCAACCTCAGTACTAGTACTTCTAACTGAATAAGGTAAGGTTACCAAACTGATTTGCAGGAGGTACTTTTTTCCAAAGCGCTTCATTATTAAATGCCGGATCGGCTAGTTTAGGGTTGACAGTATAACTGAAGATGTGTTCTTCTTCATATGGCTTTACGAATGGAAGCATTGTGTCAGATGTATTTGATTCGTTAAGCCATTCCATCATCAAATCTTCATTCAAGATTGCCGGCATTCTATCAGTTACTTTTTGTACTTCTTTTGATGCGGGTGTAGTGATCATCATAAAAGTATGAATCAGTTCTCCAGATTCCGTCTCGAAGGAGTCCCATAACCCTGCAATTCCAAACAGAGAGTTGTTTTGCAAGTGGAATCTATAGGGTACCTTCTCCTTTTTTGCAATGTCTTTCCAATCATAGAAACCATCGGCAATAATTACACAACGTCTCAGCTGTAAAGCTTTTTTTAGACTGGGTTTAGTTAAAATGTCTTCAACAGGTGCATAAAGCAACTTGTTGCTCACACTTCTGCTTTTTGTAAAAGAAGGGTTTATGCCCCAATAGAAAAAAGATAATCCTTCAGGTGTTTTACTGGTTATCACAGGAAGCAAATCACTTGGATGGGCGTTATAGCTGGTACGGTATTCGTCTGTGACTTCAAGTTGAAAATGCTCTTTTACCAACTGAGCATCAGAAGCAATGGAGAAGTTTATTTGCATGAAGTACTTTTGAGAAAGTTAACTCAACTTGAGTTAAAAAACTAATTGACTGAGCGCTTAGCTTGTTTGCATAAATAGACTTCAATCGATTGCAGAAATAGAACAAAAATAAGCTTAGAGAATAGCCCATCTTTAATTTGAATATAGAGCGATTTAAACCTATTTTTGGTGCTCAAATTTTGCAGAGTTATATGGCTGAAATTGTAAAGATGCCTAAGATGAGCGATACCATGGAAGAAGGTGTGATCGCTGTTTGGCATAAGAAGGTAGGAGACAAAGTAGAATCAGGAGAATTGATGGCTGAAATTGAAACAGATAAAGCCACAATGGACTATGAGTCTTACAACGATGGAACTGTGCTGTACCTTGGGGCAGAAGAGGGAGATGCTGTTCAGGTGAATGGTGTTTTAGCAATTGTGGGAGAAGAAGGAGAAGACTTTCAAGCACTGTTAAATCAAGGTGCTAGTGTTGCTTCAAGTGAACCAGCTAAGGAGGCTACCCCCGAACCTGTAGCCCAAACAACAGAGAAAATAGATACAAGTAATATCAACGCGGAAATTGTAAGAATGCCAAAAATGAGTGACACCATGGAAGAGGGTGTGATTTCTGCCTGGCATAAAAAAGTTGGCGATACCGTTGAGTCAGGAGAATTGGTTGCTGATGTGGAAACTGATAAAGCAACCATGGAATACGAGTCTTACAACGATGGAACCATACTCTATTTAGGAGCTGCAGAAGGAGAAGCTGTTAAGGTTGATGGAATTCTAGCCGTTGTTGGTGAACCTGGTGCGGATTACCAAGCATTGATAAAGGCGGATAGTCAGGGCAGTAGCGCTCCGGTAGAAGTGAAAGAAGAGAGCTCTGCTGCATCTGCAAATGAAGCACCTTCGGCTGCACCTGCTCCAGTAACAGCTTCAGAAAACACTTCATCAAATGGAAGAGTAAAAGCGTCTCCACTGGCTAAAAGGTTAGCGGCTGAAAAGGGAATTGATATTGCCCAGGTACAGGGTACCGGAGAAGCTGGTAGAATAGTAAAAAGAGATATTGAAAACTTTGTGCCTGCAGTTGCACCAGTAACTGCTGTACCATCAACTAAGGAATCTCCTGCAGCAAGTGCTCCTATTGCACTTCCTCAAATTGTTGGAGAAGAAAGCTTTGAAGAAGTTAAAGTGAGCCAAATGCGTAAGGCTATCGCCAGACGACTAGGCGAGAGTAAGTTCAGTGCTCCACACTTTTACTTAACCATGGAAATTAACATGGACAAAGCGATTGAGGCCAGAAAAAGTATGAATGAAGTTTCACCTGTAAAAATTTCATTCAACGATATGGTCATAAAGGCTGCTGCTGCCTCATTGAGAAAACACCCGGGCGTAAATTCGTCATGGTTGGAAGATAAAATTAGAATCAATCATCATGTGCATATTGGTGTTGCTGTAGCTGTTGATGAAGGACTTCTGGTTCCGGTAGTTCGTTTTGCCGATAATAAGCCATTGTCACATATTTCCGCAGAAGTGAAGGAGCTTGGTGGTAAGGCCAAGAGTAAGAAGCTTCAACCAGAAGAAATGCAAGGCAATACTTTTACAATTTCAAATCTTGGAATGTTTGGTATTGAAGAGTTTACTGCCATCATTAATCCACCTGATGCTTGTATACTGGCTGTTGGTGGAATTAAACAAACACCTATTGTAAAAGATGGAGAGTTGACTATTGGTAACATTATGAAAGTAACCATGTCTTGCGACCATAGAGTAGTAGATGGAGCTGTGGGATCAGCATTCCTACAAACCTTTAAGTCTTTACTTGAAGATCCGGTGAGGATTTTGATTTAAAACATTGTTTGAAAAGTCCCGTAGCCATATGGGACTTTCTTTTTAAAAGAGATTTGTAAAATGACAAAGATAAGATCGACAACAGTATTGGCTGTGAAGCACAACGGCTCTGTGTCTATCGGTGCAGATGGACAAGCTACTATGGGAAATACAGTAGCTAAAAGTAATGTTAAGAAAATCAGGAAGCTTCAAGATGGTAAAGTAGTTACTGGGTTTGCAGGCTCTACTGCAGACGCTTTCACACTACTGGAACGCTTTGATGAAAAACTGAATGCTTATGGAGGTAGTATGAAGCGTGCTGCTATCGAATTGGCAAAAGATTGGCGTATGGACAGGTATCTAAGAAAGCTGGAGTCTATGTTAATCGTTGCTGACAAAGAAGATATATTGATACTTTCGGGAACAGGAGATGTGTTGGAGCCCGACAACGGTATTGCAGCAATTGGTTCTGGAAGTATGTATGCGCAAGCAGCCGCCCAGGCTTTAACTCAACATGCGCCTGATATGGACAGTGAACAAATTGTCACAGAAAGCCTGAAAATTGCCGCTGACATCTGTATCTACACCAATCATAATTTGATTGTAGAGAGAATTTCGTAATTTTATAAGTGTATAGTTGTATTTTTCTTATCTGAAATGAGATGGAAAATTTGGCTGTACTTATAGATTAACACATTGAAATGAAGCAAATAGGGTCTACTTATTTAGTAGTATTTCTCTTTTTATCACTCTCGTGTACGGAACGTTCAATTTCCACCGTATATCAAGATCCTACTGAAGGGAGGTTGTTGCTTGGCGCAACAGTACATTTAGGAGATGGAGAGGTTATTGAAAATGCCGCTCTAGGAATTAAGGATGGTGTGGTGACTCTTTTAACCAAAGAGGAAGGGACTGATATTGATCTTAAGAAGTTCGAGCTTGATAAGCTGGGTGCTGATTATCATATTTACCCCTTTAAGAAGGCTGAGGCTGGGAATTCCGGAATAGTATTGGCACGTGCTAATGCAGAACCTATTAATATTTCTATAAGGGATAGGGAAGAAAAGAAATCTATAGCTATTGGCACTAAAGCACAACTATTGATTTGCTTTGGGAGCATTCAGGATGCTTCTAAGTTCAGAGTAGATTATGTAGTAACGGGCAAAGACAAAGTGAAAATATTAAGGCAAAGTGATTATGGTGATTCCATAATCTCTAAGAAGAATAATTAAACGGAAAATAACCATCAACCTGTAAGGCCGGTGTTCTTTGAACACTGGCTTTTTTATGTGCTTTCACTAATAGCCTGGTGGATTAAACGACCCGAATTTTCGAGATTTTGGTTATTAATATTAATAGGAGGAGCTAACCTAAAACTCCCAGGACAGGACAGGAACCAAAATGTAATAACACCTAGTTCGAGACATCTTCCTACTATTTTCTGAACAGTATCAGGCGAGTCAAACTCAACAGCAAACATTAAACCTATTCTCCTGATTTCCTTGATAGAAGGGTGCTTTATAGCTTTTTCTAAAAGCCGTCCTTTGCCTTCAATGTGCTCAATTAATCCTTCTTCCTGGATAACCTTCAGATTGGCCAAAGCAGCAGCACAGTTAACGGGGTGTCCACCGAAAGTGGTAATATGACCTAACATAGGGCCGTGGCTGAGCAAATCCATATTAGCCTTATCACTGATAAAGGCGCCAATAGGCATACCACCTCCAAAAGCTTTGGCTATGGTCAGAATATCTGGAACTACATCAAAATGTTCGAAGGCAAAGAGTTTGCCCGTTCTGCCAAACCCAGTTTGTATCTCGTCAAAAATTAATTGAGCTCCCACGGTAGTACAACGCTGCCTGAGCTTTTGGATGTAGTCTTTTGTTGGGATTCTTACTCCTGCATCCCCTTGAATAGGTTCAATGATCACAGCAGCCGTTCTTTCTGTTATCTGTGATAAATCCTCCTCAAGGTTGAACGTTATAAACTTTACATCTGGCAATAATGGTCTGAAGGCATTCTTTTTAACCTCGTTGCCAGAAACGCTCAAAGAGCCATGTGTGCTGCCATGATAGGATTTTTTGCATGATACTATTTCCGTTCTTCCAGTAATCCGTTTGGCAAGTTTTAGCGCACCTTCATTGGCTTCTGTACCACTATTCACGAAGTAACAACTGTCGAGTGTATTTGGGAGTGCCTGACTTAATGCCTTGGCTAATTCGTTTTGCGGAGCTTGTATAAACTCGCCATAAGCCATTACATGCATATACTGATCCAACTGATCTTTGATAGCCTCCACAACCTTAGGGTGTCTATGGCCAATGTTAGAGACAGCTATTCCTGATATAAGGTCATAGTACTTTTTTCCATGTACATCAAAAATATGAGCACCCTCAGCATGGCTTACTTCCAGTTTCAAAGGATGCGGAGAGGTTTGTGCCAGGTGTTTTACGAATGTCTCAGCAGAGTTCATGCACGAAATTAATGAAGATATGTTTACGGAAAGACTTCGATCTGTTAGTTTTGATGCATGATCGGTAATCAGCCATTTATTAAGCCCGAAAAGCAATTGCTTGTTTCTGGGTTGGTGTTGCTGATCTTTTCATTCTTCTATCAATTGGGTATATATCCTTTGTTTCTCGAAGAACCGAGAAGAGGCCTTATTGCATTAGAAATGATCTTTCAGGACAATTATTGGGTACCGACACAGACAGGCGATCTTTATTTCAGAAAACCACCGGTATACAATTGGGTGTTAATAGCTGCATACAACCTCTTTGGTAGTTATTCAGAATTCGCCACTCGCTTTTTCTCAGTTTTTAGCCATCTGATATTATGTGGATTGACTTACAGTTTTGTCAAAAAGCACCTCAGTCAAATGGCTGCTATACTGGTGTCAATTAGTTTGTTAATCTCAGCTGATATATTATTCTATTTCAGTACGCTTGGCGAAATTGATCTTTTTTATGCTCTGGTCACATCTAGTTCGCTTTTTGCCATTTATAGTTTTGGAGAGAAGAAGCAGTACTGGAGGCTGTTTATTACTGTCTATTTACTGACGGCAATTGGCTTTCTTACGAAAGGTCTGACTTCTCTTCCCTTTACGGCCATAACGCTTTTGGTTTACTTCATCCATAAAAAGAATTTCAAGAAGCTGTTAAGCCTACAGCATTTTACAGGGGTTGGATTGTTTGCTCTGATTTCAGGTGGTTATTTCTATATCTATAGCCAATATCATGATGTTTCTGGGTGGTGGACAACTTTGTTTTCTGAATCGGCCGATAAAGCAACAGGAGGTATAGTTGAGTTTTTAAATCATTTGGTTTCATTTCCTGTTGACACGCTGAAGAACATATTGCCCGCGGGCTTATTGTTGCCTCTTTTGTTTGGAAAAGGTGCCATTTCAAAGCTTCGTGCCAACCGTTTTGTGTGGTATTGTGTGCTTGTTTTTGCTTTTAACTTTTTAATCTATTGGTTTTCAGCAGAAGCAAAATCCAGGTACATCTACCCATTGTTTCCATTTGTCATCATCCCATTGATTTATTTGGCAATACAATCGTCTAAAATTGCATGGGAGAAGTTTATCAGAATTACTTCTTTTATTCTGCTTTCTATTCTGACCATAGCTTTACCGATACTCTTCTTCAGAGAAGAACTAAACAACGTTGAGAACCTGAACCTAACCGTAATACTTATGTTGGTTTTGCTCGGTATACTATGGTTCTTAATCTTTACAAAGAAAGCGCGACCTTATCTGATTGTTTTTGGATTAATGGCTGTAATGAAATTTGGATTTTCATCTATTGTTCCAGTAACCAGGGAAGTAGACACAGGTGCGGCAAGGGATAAAGCGCTGGGAATTGAAATAGCGAGACTTACCGAAGGAGAGGAGTTACACAGGATAGGAAACCTGCGAATGTCTCTGACTATTGTCTTTTACCTTGAAAGAGCCAGAAAGGAGGCAGTTTACCAAACTGATTCTTATGAGAGCGGGTTTTATTTTTGCTATGAAAAAGATCTGCCAAAAGGTAACTCATATAAACTTCATAAACAGTTTAAGTATTGGGAAGATACCATTTACTTGATTGAACTAGATTAGGCAGTTATTTTGGATAGCTCTTTTTCAAGCGCTTTGTTGACAATGCTCAACAATTCTTCCGGTTTATAAGGTTTTGCTATAAACAATTCATTAGTGTTGTAGCGTTTGATAAACTCGTTTTTAGAGATAGCGCTATGAAATACAAATTTTGTTTTATACCCGGTTGAGTATAATCTTTCAGAAACTTCAACTCCTAGCATGTCTGGAAGAAAGAGATCCATTATGATAAGCGAATAATCATTCTGACATGCCTTTTTTAGCGCTGAATCTCCCGTGCTGGCCTTATCAGTGGAGTAGCCCCATTTGTTACACCACCAAGCTGTAAGTTTTGCATTTAAAGGATTGTCATCTACAATCAATACTTTTTTTGTTTGTGTGTTTGTGTCCATATCTAAATTGTTGGTTAATTAAATATGGATTGATTAAAGCCAGAATACCTTCTAATACGATGATTCAACGGGTTATTTCGGTGAATAAACAAAAAAACCCGATCGTTGGATCAGGGCTTTTAAATACCTTATTACGGGTTGATTTATAATTATTTTCTGGTCATTACCTTGTTAACTGCTTTAACAATATGGTCGGCATCTATGCCATACTTAGTCATAAGTTCAGCAGGCTTTCCACTTTCACCAAAAGAATCATTAACTGCTACCATTTCAATAGGAGCAGGGTGGTTAAGCGCTAATGTCTGTGCGACACTATCTCCTAAACCTCCATTCATCTGATGTTCCTCAGCCGTTACTACACAACCTGTTTTAGCAACTGATTCTAAAATAGCATCTGTATCTAATGGCTTGATGGTGTGGATGTTGATTACTTCTGCATTGATGCCTGCTTCAGCAAGTCTAGCTTCTGCTTCAATAGCTTCCCACACTAAATGGCCTGTTGCGAAAATGGTTACATCACTTCCTTCAATGAGTTTAAGTGCTTTTCCAATCTCAAACTTTTGGTCAGCAGGTGTGAAGATAGGTACGGCAGGTCTGCCAAACCTCAGGTAAACAGGGCCTTCATGTTCTGCAATAGCAATTGTAGCCGCTTTAGTCTGATTGAAGTCGCATGGATTGATTACCGTCATGTTTGGTAACATTTTCATCATGCCAATGTCTTCAAGCACTTGGTGGGTTGCTCCATCTTCTCCAAGTGTTAGGCCAGCATGCGAAGCACATATCTTCACATTTTTTTCAGAGTAAGCAATAGACTGACGAATCTGGTCATAAACTCTGCTGGTTGAAAAGTTGGCAAAAGTTCCGGTAAATGGAATTTTACCTCCAATAGTCATACCTGCAGCAATACCCATCATATTGGCTTCAGCAATGCCCACTTGAAAGAACCTGTCAGGGTTCTCATCCATGAATGCATTCATTTTAAGAGAGCCGATGAGGTCGGCACATAACGCTACCACATTTGGGTTAGTTCTGCCTAGTTCTGCTAAACCTGCTCCAAAACCAGAACGTGTGTCTTTCTTCTCAGTGTAAGTAAATTTTGTCATCGTTTCCAGTTTAGTAGTCTCCTAAAGTTTCTTCTAATTGCCCTAATGCATCGGCAAGTTGCTCATCATTTGGAGCAACACCATGCCATTTATGAGTGCCTACCATGAAGTCAACTCCAAATCCCATTTCAGTAGTCATAAGGTTAAGGATCGGTTTGCCTTGACCTGAAAGACTTTTTGCTTCTTCAAGTTTAGCTACAACTTCTTCCATATTGTTACCATTACTCTCGATTACAGTCCAGCCAAATGCTTCCCATTTAGCTCTTAAGTCGCCAAGTGACATCACTTCGTCTGTTGGACCATCTATCTGTTGTCCATTATAGTCAACGGTAGCAATCAGGTTATCAATTTTGTGATGAGCCGCATACATGGCAGCTTCCCATATTTGACCTTCTTCTAACTCGCCATCACCGAGTAATGCATAAACCAAATTGTTTTCACCATTCAGTTTTTTTACTTGAGCAGCACCACAAGCAACAGATAATCCTTGTCCCAAAGATCCTGATGCTACACGTATTCCAGGCAATCCTTCTTCCGTTGCAGGATGTCCTTGTAATCTGGTGTTCAGTTTTCTGAACGTACTCAATTCCGATACTTCGAAGTAACCCGATCTGGCCAATACACTATACCACACGGGTGAAATGTGACCATTAGAAAGAAAGAACATATCTTCATTCCTTCCATCTGGATCAAAAGAGTCTTTGCGATCCATGACTTTGAAATAAAGGGCGACTAAAAAGTCTGTGCATCCAAGAGATCCTCCTGGGTGTCCTGAACTTACAGCATGTACCATGCGCACAATGTCACGTCTGACCTGTGATGCAATACGCTCTAGTTCTTGAGTGGTTGGTTTGCTCACTATTAAAAAGGTTTGATTGGTTTTATACTAAAATCTGGGCTGTGTGGTCTTTGGTTTTTACTTTGGAAATAATCTCTTCAATCACTCCATTGCCATCAATCACAAAGGTAGTTCTTGCTGTGCCCATATACTTCCTTCCGTACATAGATTTTTCTACCCAGGTACCAAATTGATCATGGATACTTTTATCTTCATCAGCAATCAGAGGGAAGGGGAGTTCATATTTGTTAATGAAGTTCTGATGTTTTTTTGGAGAATCCGAACTAATTCCAACTACTGCATATCCAGCCTTGAGTAGTGCATCATAGTTGTCTCTTAAGTTACAGGACTGAGCCGTACAGCCTGGAGTATTGTCTTTTGGATAGAAGTAAAGTACTAGTTTCTTGCCACTAAAGTCCGAAAGTTTGATTGGGTTGCTGTCTTGATCAATGCCTTCAAAATTCGGGGCTTTGTCGCCTACACTTAATGCCATGGTTAGTTAATTTTTTGTTTGAAAATGGATTCATTGCCAGCGTTGTCTGACACTCTCAGTTCAAACTCACCTGCAAGGGGCTTATTTTTATCTAATCTTTCAGACCAGATTAAGCTTCTTTTAGGTTCATAATTCATGAGTATCCACTCACCATTTAATTTTGCTTCGAAATTATTAATTCCCGATAGACTATCCTTTATTGTTAGACTAATTCTTCCATTTTTTATGCTTCGCTTAGTAATTGTCGGTGCTACATCGTCTTTCAAGAGCGTATACTTTCCAAAGGTAGAAAATTGGAAAGTAAACTTTTCACCTTTTAGTTCTCCTCCCACAAATGCTGGGCTGTTGGGGTTACTAACATTGTAAACGTGATAGTCTTCAAGTGACTCATACTTTCTCAATGGCTGAAATTCAGCTTTAATAGCACCTTTTAGTGGGTGTAAATCTTGATCAACCTCAATTATTTCAACATTGTTTTTATTGATATAATGCTGAGGTCTAAGGTATACGGTATCGAAAAGTGTTTTCTTAGAGAAACTCAAGGAGTAGGTCTCGGATAAATAGGAGTGAGCATTTGAAGCCGGTATTCTATCTGCAAAAAATAATGGTTCTGTTTCTCCATTAGAAAAAACCGCCTTTTGCGGCAGAAACCTTCTTAGGTCAACCAAGTAAACATTGGTTCTATCATCAAAATAGCTTGGTTCTGAAACGATTGAACCTTGTTGGTTGTACAAAGTGATATTACTTGAAAGGGAATCCTTTTTATGAAATAACATTAAGGTATTGTCAACAATATATTGTCGCTTTCTACTTTGGATTTTGCTCTTCAAGGCAAGTTGTTTATCAATACCCTTTAGTATCAGTTTTACCTCGCTTTGGTTCTTATAGGCATCAGTAAGCTTAATCTGAATGCTTTTTACTTCACCGGGTCCAACATATAAAAAACCATTGTTCACCTTGGCGTCATAGAAATCCAAAGAGTTACCATCGTCAATGTATAGTTTATTGAAACGTCTGCGGCCCTCTTTCTGAGCTTGATAATTAGTGTGTATCAAAATGTTTTTCTGCTGAGAAAAACGAATTGTATCGATATTCTGCTGAAAATGAAGCGAATTGTTAACTAATACATCAATCAAAGGAACTCCATTTCGGTTGGTTGCACCGTTGTGTTGGTCAAAAGCATAGAGCTCCAAGCCAATCTTTCCGAAAACTTCGACTGTGTCTTTCAACATAAACTGTTTTCCTGAACCTTCAAGTGCAAACTCGTACCTACCGAACTGATTATTGACCCTAGCATCAATATCCATTGTTTTGAGCGCAATTCTCTGAGCTGTAGGAGCAATGTTATCTTTGATTTCGGCAAACCCAATTCTCAAAGGGTCTAATACTTCCTGGTTTAAACCTCTTATCTCAAAGTGTAAGTGCGGGCCTGTTGAGGAACCTGAGTTTCCAGATAAACCTATGATCTCACCTTTCTTAATAACAAACTCATTGCGTTTGGGGAATAGGTTAACAGTAAATGATCTACGTTTGTATTGTTGTTTCAGTGCATACTTTGCTATGATTGGGTTGAAACGTTGCAAATGTGCATAAACAGTAGTGGTTCCGTTGGGGTGTTGAATGTAAATACAGTTACCATAGCCTCCAGTCCCAATCCTGATTCTGCTCACATACCCATTGGCAGCAGCATAAACTTTTAAACCTTCTTTTCCCGCAGTTTTGATATCAAGTCCAGCATGAAAATGACTAGACCTTAGTTCTCCCATATTGCCACTTAGGTAGTTGATTTGATCTGGCTGTATGGGGAATTCAAAGTAATCTTTGTCTATGCCTTTGTATTGAGCCCAAAGGCCGGTTGAAATAGTGAGTAGTAATAGTGTAATTGACTTATTTAATCTCAACTTCTAGTAACTTTTCTTCTTCAATATAAGCTTCTAGTTTATCTCCAACAACTATAGGGCCAACTCCTGCAGGAGTTCCTGTAAATATAATATCTCCCTTTTTCAATGTAAAGAACTGCGATACATAGGCAATTATCTGATCGAATGTGTAAAGCATTAGGCTGGTGTTCCCTTTTTGTTTTTGCTGGCCATTTTGATTCAAAGAGAAATCCAGATTTTGAAGGTCAAAATTAGATTTTGGTAAAAACTGAGAGATAGGAGCGGAGCCATTAAAGCCTTTGGCAATTTCCCATGGTAAACCTTTCTCTTTACACTTTGATTGTAAGTCACGTGCAGTAAAGTCTATTCCTATGCCTATTTCATCATAGTATTTATGTGCGAACTTTTCATCTATGTATTTACCTTCTTTGTTTATCTTAAGCAGTATTTCAACTTCAAAATGAATGTCTTTTGAAAAGTCCGGGTAATAAAATGGGGCATTATTGCGTAATACGGCTGTATCTGGTTTCATGAAAATGACAGGAGATGATGGCCTTTCATTGTTCAGTTCAGCGATGTGTGCGGTGTAATTTCTGCCTATGGCTATAATTTTCATAAGAGTTCTTATTACAGGGATTTTTGCCCACTGGCAATAGATAACAAAATTAAAACCTGATCGCGTTTGACAACAAGTAAAGTTTAGTCAAATTTGATGGTCTAAATATAGTGTAAACAATATGAATCGTTCTTCAAAACTCTTTCAGATTACTTCGTTTGTCTTCATTATTGCCTTTGCCTGGAGTTGTACTACTGTGCCAATTACAGGCAGGAAACAATTGACTGGCGTAATTAGCTCAGATCAGGTAATTGCTATGAGTGCTGAAGCTTACAAGCAAGTATTGGACTCTTTGCCTATGTCGAATAATCAGACGCAGGTAGCTATGATCAAAAGGGTTGGGGGAAAGATTCAAAAAGCAGTAGAGAAATACCTGAATGATTCGGGTAATGGAAACCTCTTGAAGGGATTCAATTGGGAGTTTAACTTAATTGAAAATGATACCACTGTGAATGCATGGGCAATGCCTGGTGGAAAAGTGGCTTTTTATACGGGTATACTTCCTATTTGTAAAGATGACCTTGGTGTGGCTGTTGTGATGGGGCACGAAGTGGCTCACGCTATCGCTAAACATGGACAAGAGCGAATGAACCAGAATTATGCGAAGCAGGTTGGACTTTCTATTGGTGCCATAGCCCTTGGACAAGATCCAACAATGAGTCAGCAAATGGTTTTCAGAGCCATTGGTATAGGTACAGATCTTGCACTACTCAAGTATTCTCGAACTCACGAATCAGAAGCTGATGAACTAGGCCTGACCTTTATGGCTATTGCTGGTTATGACCCGCGTGAGGCTCCAAAGTTTTGGGAGCGCATGTCGGCAGGTAGTGGGGGACAAGCTCCACCAGAGTTTCTTTCTACTCACCCTTCTCATGAAACACGCATTAAGCGTTTGAATGATGCTTTACCAGAAGCGTTGAAGTATTATAATGAGAGTAGTAAGTAACGGTTTTTCTATATTCTCCTTTTGTTTTCTACGGTTATTTCAGAGCCCTCAGCAAGCATTACAGATTTAGGAGATTCTTTGGATAGCATAGAGAATTCTGTACCGTAAACCTGACCGAAATCGACATTAATATTGTGCTCAATTACCTGATAAACTTCCCAGCGAGGGTGTGTCACCTCATACTCAAATGAAGTCCTATTATTCGCTTTAGTATAGCCCCAATAATGTTCTGTGATGAATTCTGTCTCGGATCCTTTATTGATATCTTGAGGTTCTGAATTTGCTATTACCTCTATTGAATTTTCATTTCCATTTAAAGACCAACCATATCGCACAATCTGATTACTGGCTACTGTTTGCCATAAATGAGACATTTTCATGGTCTGATAATGCTCTTTGTATATGGTGTTAGCAACAAAGGTTAAGGCAGGTCTAGGGACAATTTCTTTGATAAAAACAACACCCCTTTTCCATTTACCTCTGTCATTGAACTTAACATAGAACCTAAGATTTACTTCCTCAAAATTTCTATGAAATGGGATAGGTAAACCGAGTAGCTTTGTGTTCAAGAACATAAAACCAACCAAGCTCACATAGCATGTATCGTTCCATAAGTCCAATTCAGTTTTAGGAGGGATATACTTGGTTAATATTACTGGGTCTACCGCATAGTTTGCAATTGCTAATTTTCTCCACTCTGCTTTCAGAAAACTCATGCTAATCAAGTAACGTCAAAATCTCAGTTGGAACAATATAGTGAGGCTTTGATTCTTTTCTGCTAAATATTAAAAAAGCGTTTGAGTTTTGTACCCAAACACTTTAATGTTTTATGAACTGTTTGAAACAGCTTTTGTGAATGTAGGTGAAAAACAATAGCATGACGAAGTCACTTAATCTTGGACTTCTTTTCTAGCAAAATATCGAGTTCTAGGTGTTTTTCCTTTATTGTACTTAATGCCAATGCTCCTGCCGCGGCAGCAAAAACAGAGTAATCCAGCGCTCCCTTTACTCCAGTAGAAAATGACATGACTAATCCAAATAGAAACAAAAGATATCCACTTAGTTTTGCTGCTAGTGCTGTTTTGAAGCCAAGAATCAGAAATAGAGCCAGAATGATTTCAGCAGCAGTTGCCAGTGCTCCAATACCGGGAATAATTTTTTGAGGAAACCAAGGATTGATCAGCCCTGTGTATTCCAGAAAAGCATCCCAATTGCCCCAAGTAGAGTTGTTTGCTGCCCATAAGCCAAACCTATCAGCAACAGCGGATAGGAACCCCGCAGAAATAGCCCCTCTTAAAAAGAGTTTGATGATTCTGTTTTGCATAGAATTGTCTTAAGATTCTACTTGATATTGGCCTGGAGTGAAGCGAAAAACTTTCATTAACCTATTCCAGGTATTGCTTTGCGAAATGGCAAGCGTCAGAAAGCAAATTTCTTCCTTTGTGAAGAAGTCTAATAGCGGCAAGTACAATTGGTCAGATATAGGTTTTTCTTTCAGTTTGGTAAGAGCATCAGTCAAATGAAGAGTAACTCTTTCCAGGTCTGTGAAATAAGGTGTCTCTTCCCAAACACATAAAGATGATAAGCGCAATTCTGTTTCACCCAAATGTTTTAGCTCTTTATGGTGCATGTCTGTACAATAAGCACACCCATTGAGTTGCGCTGTTCTGAGTCTGATGATTTCCAGTAATTTTCTGTCCAGAGTAGAGTTGACTAGAGTGTCTTCAATAACTCTTAAGTTCTCAAACATGCCCTGCGGGATGTCTCTGTAAGTGATTCGTTCCATAACTTCTGATTTTTGTTATGTCACAAATCTATCTGGTGATAATGATGAAAAAATTAAGATGTCTTAAGAAACGAGATCACTTTGAGTTTCTTCTTAATTCACTCAAATACTCGGGAGTAATTTCCAGATAGGAGGCTATCATGTACTGTGGAACACGCTGAGCAAAGGCAGGTTGCTTCTCAATGAAATCGTAGTAGCGTTCTTTACTTTTTAATTGAAGAAACAAATCGTTCTTGCGCAGATTAGCGATTAGCATGTTCTCCGTTATGATTCTGAATAACCGTTCGAGTTTAGGGAACTTTATATAGAGTTCTTCCAGAGTGTTTTTAGACAAACAGAGTACAGAAGTATCTTCTACAGCTTGTATATACTGATAGGATGGAATTTCTTTAATAAAGCTCTCCATATTGGTTACCCACCAGTCGTCAATAGCAAAAAGGGTGATTTGCTCTTTTCCTTTATCATCAATATGAAAGGCTCGAACTACTCCTTTAAGAATGAAAAAATTGTGTTTACAAACATTTCCTTTCTCTAATAGGAATGCTCTTTTCTTAAATGTCTTTTGAGTAAGACTAGCATAAATAGCATCTATTTCAGCATCATCAAAGGTTAAATATCGATTGAAATAGGCTTTGAGTTGTTTTTTCATTTCTATTTAACACGGTTAATCTCAATTGGGTAGATCACATTTGCCGGGGAAAGTTATATCACAAAGATCATTATTAAACCAATTGATTATTGCTTTTTAGTAACATCCGAGAAAGATTTTTTGAGATAGAAGAAATAGCTAAAAACCACCCTTTTTATTCCCTAAAGGGATACCCTTGGCAACTCCCTTTAGGGTAGGGGGTATTTTGAGTCTTAAAGAAAAATCTATTCTCAGATGTTTTAGAGGTATGTTTTTATTGAATTCAAATTTTAGTCGGATATCAGTAATTGCTTTTCTTATTAAAATACCTTCTGAGTAAATAGTTTCTTGCTATGCTCAGAACGGTAAAATAGAATGTCAGAGCGATGTTCTTTTGAGTGTTGCTTTCAATGCCTAAGGCAGGAAGTATCAAATACAATGAAATCATGGTGACAAAAAATCCAACAGTCACATTGATTAGACTTTCAACCAGGGACTGTCTTTTAGTTTGCATTACTCAGTAATATAATGCTTGACGAAACCTCTTCTCTTTCTAACTCAATGATCCTATAACCAAACTGATTGGTGTCTACTACTATTTCATTTTTGAGTTTCTCTATCTGAAAGCTGACCGCTGGTGTAATGTTTTGAGTAACGTTTTTCTGGGTTATACTGCTTTCCATGTGGTAGTGTCCACAAAATACAGCAACTCTGGAACGCACACTTGTTAGTAAGTCTAGCAACTCACCTCTGTTTTCCAATGCTCCGATTTCATCCACTTTTAAGTCTAAACCTATAATAGGGTGATGAATAAAAACAATTATCGTTTTAGAGGATGCCAGCATTTCTTTTAGCCAATGCATTTGTTGGGTATCGATGTACCCAGCGGAGGAGTCGAGAAAAATTAACTTGTGAGAATTGGTTTCAATTGAATAGTAAAGCCTGTCGGATGTTAGACTAGGTCCTTTTTGGAAGTAATTGCTAACTTGATGCAGGGAGTCGTGATTTCCCAAAGTAATTGATAGACTAATACCTGAGAGCTTTTTGAAAAAATACTCCAGACTATCATTTTCTCCAATGTCACCAGTGCAGATAACTTCGGAAATGCCTCTTTGCGAAATATCGTTAAGAACGGCTTCAAACCTGTTCCTTGTTGCTACTCCATGACTCAATGGGAATTCTTCATCCAGATGGAGGTCGGTAATATGTGCTATCTTGTTACTCATCTACTTAGACAAAAGTAGAAAGTCAGGACTTATATCATTTGCACAATCTTGCGGATTTTTTATAAAGGATTTCTATACTTAGAAGGGGAGATACCTATATGTTTTTTAAATGCTCTGGAGAAATAAGCAGCACTTTCAAAACCACACTCTGAAGCAATCTCAGATATTGAGTGTTTACTTTTCTGCAACTTATACTTTGCTTTATCAAGTCTTACTTTAGTCAAGTATTGTATGGGGGTAATTCCAGTGATCTCGGTAAACAAGCGGTGTAAATAGTATTTGCTCACGCATACATTTTGACTAATGCTGTCCAGTGTTATTTCAGAATGGAAATTGTCATCAATGTACTCTTTAGACAGGTGAATAAACTTATAGAGTTCTTTTTGAGTGTTGTACTTTACAACTTCTAATCTTTCGAATCCTTTTTCTATAGAAGTTTGTTCTTTAATGATTAACTCAGTAATCTTTATGAGTAGGTCTTCTATTTGATGAACTGAATTCAAAGAACTTTCATCAAAGTTGTAAGTGAGCTTCTGAAGCCAGGGGCTTATATGATCATTTGATCTTATCTGGGATAGCTCTAGAAACTCTTGTGGAGAATGGTTACTGTCATATTGGTTGGAATAAATGTCATTGATCAGTTCAGGTGATAGAAAGAAGGATAAGCCAACAGTTCCCTTACTCGCTTCGGTATGAATATTTTTCCCTTCGTTTATAAATAAGTACTCGTTTTTAGAAACTTCAATTTCCCTATTGTCGAAAGTGTAGTTTTTACTACCCTTAAGAACGTATTTTAATGTGTAGGTGGATTGGTAGGCTATTGATATATCTTGATTGTGTTGGGAGTATAAAATTTTACTTTCCAGTTGGTCGGAAAAGTTAGGCGTGTCTATTTTTTCAAACTTGATCATCAACTGATTTAAGACAACAAATTAACTTTTTGAAATTAAAACCTTCACTTATGTCTACAAAACTACTGACAAGTAACCGGTCCAATGTCAATAGATTGATCTTTAAGTAAAGAAACTGTTATTTGTGATTCAGAATTGGTTTTTAACCACTTGTGGACTTCTCGAGTGACACCACCAAGGTAAACTTTGCTCGAAGGACCAGTTTCATATCCTGCAATAACTACTACATGTTTTCCATTAGCTGAGAGTAAGAAACGAGTGCCTCTCTTGGGGCGTTCACCTTTAGCCCACATCATGGTCATAAACCACATTTCCATTTCAGTGGTTAACTCGGTGAGTTGAGCATTACCTACAGCTCCTTGACCAAAATGTCCACCTTCTTCGGGAGTCCATTCTTTTTGCCAGGAATTTAAATACAAGTCCTCGAACTTCGCTTTTGGATCATATTTCTTGTAGAGATCATAAGACCTTTTTAGGTGCTGGTAAATGTCTTGAGTTTTGGCATTTGGCCATTGCCTTTTACCGAAATTGTCTTCAGTAGTTACGTAATGACTTTCCTCAACAAAGCTTCCCGAAGAAGGAAGCGTTATTATTCTGTTCCAAGGAGTATTTCCAACGGATAATTCATGTTTTATGGAAACAGAAGTAGAGGTGCAATCACACGATTTGATTATAGTAGACTTAGCAGTTTTTGAATAGGGGGTTGGAATACAAGAGGAAAAAAGTAGTAATAGAATGATAATAATAAGTGATTTCGGTCTCATGTATTACTGCCCAGTTCAAACCATTAAATATCGTTTATACAAACCTGGGTTTTGTATGATCTTATCTATTCCATTTATGTTATCTAAGAATGGAGTGGTACTTACTTCAAAATCCGTACTTAAATTCTGTGTAAATCGCTTCAGCATCCAGTCAAGTTTTGAGCCTCCGCCAGTAAAGTAAATTCCATTAGTAATAATTTTATCAAACCTTTTATGAGAACCAACTCTCTCAATGGTTTCGAGAATTTGATCTTCGATCATTAAGAAATAAGGGTTTAACGCCTCTATCAATTCATGAGAAGAGACTTCTTTATAATCAGTTTTAAAAATACTATTAGGGTTTGACATTGCTTCTAAAATGGTATTCAGTTCTTCGGAAGAAGCAATTGATTCATAGTTCCTAAAGATAAAGTTCTTTAAGACTTGTTTAAGTTTCCATGTGCCTATGCGAATGGAACTGGAGGAGATCGGTATTGATTCCGAGAAGACTGTTATCTCCAATTTACTGGCACCAAAGTCCATGAGAATAAAATCTTTTTTATGGAGTAGAATATCCATCGCTATTGCTGCGGAACACGGCTGATGAATAATGAATACTTCTTTTCCAAATGAGTGCTCTGCTGAATCTCGATAGGCCCTTTGTTCTACCTCAGTAGCGTTCATGGGGATAGATAAGTACATTCGGTAACTACGTGGTGGAAATCTAGATTCTTCAAAGGCTTTTTGAATAGCTTTTTTTAATAATATCTCAAAAGCTTCAAAGCTGGCAATTACAGAATTGATAGGCTTTATTACCTGATCGGTTTTAATGATTTGATGGCCAAACCCTGAGACTTTACCAGTTTTTCTCGTTATGGAAACTTGTGAAGGTTGGTTGAAAACCAATTTCCTCTCATGAATAATTCTTAGGTTTTTACTTCCAATATCAATACCAATTGTTTTTGTCAGAAAGTTTAAAAGAGTCAACTTGCCAAATTCTTAATTACCCTTACTATCACCCCAATTGAAACCCACTCAATTTGATCTTAGTGAGTTTTCGTTTAGTATCCAAAGAGAAATCACCTTTCATCATCCAATCGTAATAGCCAGGTTCTCTTTTAAATACTTCTGCCACAGGTTTCCCTTTATGCTTTCCAAAATTGAAGACTTCTTCATTCTTATCATTCAGGACAATCCTACCTGCTAAGTCAACCATTCTGGAGGCTACTAACTGATGGATTGCTCCCATATCATTTTCGATTCTACCTACTTGTTTTCCTGAGGCATCGGTCACGTCCATTCCGTTGTAACGTTCTATCTGCGCCTTAAACACTTCAAATGTGGCATCGTTGTCGGCTTCAGCACCATGAGCACCAACAAGTTCTTTCCCGCAATAGAACTTATAGGCTGCTGATAGCGTACGTTGCTCCATCAGAAAAAATATTTTCTGTGCGTCAATCAGTTTGCGGTTGCTTACGTCAAAATCCACATCTACTCTTAAAAACTCTTCCACCAAAAGGGGGACATCAAACCTCACAATGTTATATCCTCCTAAATCACATCCTTCTAAAAATTTGGCCAGATTCTTTGCAAGCTCTTTGAATGTTGGTTTGTCCTTAACATGTTCATCTCTGATTCCATGAATCATTGCTGACTCCTCAGGAATAGGAATAGTGGGGTTTACCAATTGTACTTTCTTTTCGGTGTCACCATTTGGCATCACTTTGAGCATAGCCAGCTCTACTATTCTATCTTGAGAAATATTGATTCCTGTAGTTTCCAGGTCAAAGAAAACCAATGGGTTTTTTAGGTTGAGTTGCATTGAGAGGGGTGATTAATTCAATATTGATTCTTTAATTTTTTCCAGGTCTAATCCACCATAGTCACCAGAACTCATCAAAAGTAAGTTTTTAGCATTCCAATTCTGAGACAAAAGATGATTTTCGAGTGATTTAGCATCTGTAAACAACATAACGTCCGACCTTTGAAAAGCGTCTTTTATTTCTTCTGAGCTAATCATTTCCAGTTTTTTAGCCGCAACTGTTTTAGGGTTAATAAAAACCAGTGCTTCATCTGGTGTGTCAAAAGTATGTTCGTATTGGTTGATAAAGTTCTTATTCAGGCTGCTGAAAGTATGTAACTCTATACAAGCAACAAGCTCGCGGTTTTCAAACTGACTCTTCACTGCAGTAGAAGTGGCTTTTAATTTGGAAGGAGCATGTGCAAAATCTTTGAAAATAACTGTTTGGTCATTTTCTCCTATTTTCTCCATTCGCTTTGATGCTCCTGCAAAACTTTGAATATGCTTGTAGAAATCAGCATCTGTTACTTCAATTTCATTTAATATGTTTTTAGCCACTTGCAGGTTTTGCATATTGTGTTGCCCAAATATCTGTATTGGGGTTTCTCCACCCTGATGAACCAAAAATGTTTGTTGATTTCTGATAACAGATGCATGTGGGCCATAAGGTATTGAGTATTCTTTATATTCAGAGTTTGCTATCAATTTACAAAGCGCATCATCTTCTTCGGCATAAAACACCTTACCATCGGTAGGTGTTTGCCCGATAAATTTTTCAAACTGAAGGTTGTAGTTTTCTATCGTAGGATAGACATTGTAATGATCCCATGCTATTCCGGAAATCAAAGCGAGGTCATGTTTGTAATGTAAGAACTTGGGTGTAAGGTCTAGTGGAGAGGTAGTGTATTCATCACCTTCAATTATCATTACTGGAGCATCGGAGATTTTGACCATTTGATCAAAACCTTCTAACTGAGCACCTACCATGTAGTCGAATGATTGGCCCATAGATTGAAGCACATGCATAATCATAGAAGTGATTGTGGTTTTGCCATGGCTTCCGGCAACAACCACTCGTTTTTTGTTTTGTGAAGCTTCAAAAATAAACTGTGGAAAAGAGAGTACTTTTAACCCAAGTTCCTGAGCTTTAAGTAACTCCGGGTTGTCGGATTTTGCATGCATTCCCAGAATCACAAGGTCTATCTCATGTGTAATTCTGTCATCATTCCAGCCTTCCTTTTCTGGCAACAATCCATGTTTCTTTAAGTTGCTTTTGGAAGGGTCGAAGAACATGTCATCAGATCCTGTGATCTTATTATCAAGGTTTTTCAAGCAAATTGCAAGGTTGTGCATCACACTTCCGCCAATAGCAATGAAGTGAATTCTTTGGTTTTTAATCATCTAATGTTTGAGATAAGCCAAAGTCAAAAATAAGAGAAATGCAATCGCACTCAAACAAAATGGCGCTTTATAAGCGTTATATAAAATGGTGGATAAAACCTGTGGAAAACTCAAATTATATGTTCGCAAGTCTCTTGAAAAATAAAGACTTCAAAGACCGTCAATATTGTTGAAAATCGAAATACATTTGTCTTAATGGAAAAAGGGAAATCAGCTGGAACGAGAACGGGATATAAAGCAAGACTTGGAGCAACTAATGAATTTGCTCAACTAGGAAAGCTTCCCCCTCAGGCAACTGATTTAGAAGAAGCTGTACTCGGAGCTTTGATGCTTGAGAAAGATGCATTGACCAATGTAATTGATATTCTTAGACCTGAATCCTTTTATAAAGAAGCCCATAAGGAAATATACGAAGCAATATTTGATCTCTTTCAGGCTTCGGAACCCATTGATATTCTTACAGTAACAAATCAGCTTAGAAAGACTGGTAAGATTGAGATAGTAGGAGGTCCGTACTATATTACTCAGTTGACTAACCGTGTAAGTTCAGCTGCCAACATTGAGTACCATGCCCGCATTATTGTGGAAATGTCAATTAAGCGTGAACTGATTCGAATTTCATCGGAAATTCAAAAAGAAGCTTACGAAGATACAAATGACGTTTTCCAGCTTTTAGATAGAATGGAGCAGTCTCTTTTCGAAGTCTCAGAGAGTAATATTCGAAAAGAGTATGATAGCATGAAAAACATCATGGCTACTGCCCTTGAAGAGATTCAGGCCAGAAAGGAACATACTGATGGTCTTACCGGTATCCCATCTGGTTTGACCAACCTGGACAGGGTAACCTCAGGTTGGCAAAAATCAGACCTTGTTATTATAGCTGCAAGACCTGCAATGGGTAAAACAGCATTTGTTTTATCAGTTTTAAGAAATGCAGCGGTAGATCATGGCCATGCCTGTGCCATATTTTCTCTGGAGATGTCTTCTGTTCAATTGGTTAATCGATTGATTTCAGGAGAAGCAGAGTTGGAAAGTGAGAAAATTAAAAAAGGTAACCTGGCCGAGCACGAATGGGCTCAGTTGGTGCATAAGACGGCAAATTTGACCAAAGCCCCCATATTTATAGATGATACCCCCGGACTTTCAATTTTAGAGATGAGAGCGAAATGCAGGAGGTTGAAACAACAGCATGACATTCAATTGGTGGTAATTGATTACCTCCAATTAATGTCAGGCGATTCTTCTAAAAGCGGTGGAGGAGGAGGTAACCGTGAACAAGAAATTGCTTCGATTTCACGAGCGATGAAAAACCTGGCTAAAGAGCTTAATGTGCCAGTAATTGCACTTTCACAATTGAGTCGTGCAGTTGAAACAAGAGGAGGAGATAAACGACCAATGCTTTCCGACTTGAGGGAGTCAGGATCTATTGAGCAAGATGCAGATATGGTAATGTTCCTCTATCGCCCTGAGTATTATGGTATTACCCAGGATGAGAATGGAATGCCAACCCAGGGAGTAGGAGAAGTAATAATAGCCAAGCATAGAAACGGTTCTTTGGAAAACGTGGCCCTTAAGTTTATTGGTAAGTACACCAAGTTTACCGATTTAGACTTTGCTGCTGCTGGAGGAGCTACTTACGGAAATTCGTTCCCAACATCTGGTACTTCTGAATTTGAATCAGGAGGAGCAATGACATTCCAGAGTAAGGCGAACAGTGATACACCTAATCTTCCATCTAGTGGAGGCGAAGAGGCACCTTTCTAAAGACAAATAATTAAACCATGCGAGCACTACTTTTAGTAGATGAACCTTCTGACAAAATTAAACTGACAGATGTACCAAAGCCTGAACCTTCTGAGGGGGAGGTATTGGTGAGGTTAAAAGCTGCGGCACTCAATCGAAGAGACCAGTGGATTCGTGAAGGCAAGTACCCTGGAATAAAATTTAATACTATTCTTGGGTCCGATGGAGCAGGTATAGTCGAGTCTGTTGGATCAGATGTTGACACAGGTTTAATTGGTAAAGAAGTAGTCCTTAATCCAAATATCAATTGGGGCGAAAATCCTGAGGTTCAAAGTGCTGACTATCATATTGTGGGAATGCCTACCAATGGGACTTTTGCAGAATATGTGACTGTTTCGGCTCATCAGGTTTTTGAAAAACCAAAACACCTTTCATGGACAGATGCGGCTGCTTTGCCTTTGGGAGGCTTAACGGCTTATCGTGCAACTTTCCACCATGGTGAAGTAACAGAAGGTAAGAGTGTATTAATCTCTGGAGTTGGGGGAGGTGTGGCTCAATTTGCATTTTTGTTTGCCTTGGCAGCAAAAGCCAATGTGTATGTGACTTCAGGTAACGATGAAAAAATAGATACTTGTCTTAAACTAGGTGCTAAAGGAGGTTTTAACTACAAATCGGAAGGTTGGCAAAAGGACTCACTTAAAATTACCGGAGGATTTGATGTAGTAATTGATAGTGCAGGCGGAGACCAAATCAATGAATTTATTAAAATGATGAAGCCTTCAGGACGTATAGTGTTTTATGGAGCTACCAATGGTACACCTCAAAACCTGGATATGTTCCGAATGTTCTGGAACCAAATTACACTTCAGGGTTCTACAATGGGCAATGATCAGGAATTTGAAGATATGATTGCCTTTGTAAAAGAGCATCAGATTCAGCCAATTGTAGATTCGTCAAGACCTTTTTCGGAAATAGCTACTGCTTTTGATGATATGAAGGAAGGCAAGCAGTTTGGCAAATTGGTTGTTTCGTTTTAACGAATAGATACTTTCCCTAAGCACGGTCATGTTTTATTGGCCATTGAACTACTGATAGCCTAAAGTTTAGGGACTCATAAAGAATACTTATCTCAGTAATTCGACCTTTACTTTGAAATAGCTTTCTTTTGTACATCTAACTAAACAAGTTTCTCTGCTTGTTTTCTCAATGGGAAGACTCAAAATATAAATTTTCTATGTACCAACATTAAATAAAAATGTAAAGTTGGCTTATCTCGATTAGAAGTACTATACTGCATCGACTGCTGATTCTATTACTGAAATTGTTATAGGTAAACCTACTTATGGATTCTGTAAAAGATCTTAAAATTCTGATCGTAGAGGATGAGCTGATTATTGCTGAGTTACTCAAATCCATTGTTGACGGTTTTGGCCATCAATCACAGGTGTTCCATTCATTTCTTCCTGCTAAACAAGCCCTTGAAAATGAGTATTTTGATATAGCTATACTGGATATTAGCTTGGATGGAGAGCACCATGGTGTCAAGCTCGGTAACTTATGCGAACATCAAAATATACCCTTCTTTTTTGTGACTTCTTATACTGACCATAAAACAATATCGTCTGCAAAAGAGGCGAAGCCCGGTGCGTATATTTTGAAACCCTTTAGCTCAGAAGATATTTTAGTGGGTATAGAAATGACTATGATGCATCATTGCGTTTCAAAAATCAGTGAATTGGATAGTATATCGAGAGCACTGGAATTGTCAGAAAGGGAGTCTGAAATTCTCAATTACCTGTCAGAAAGATTGACTAACATTGAAATATCAGAAAAGCTCTGTCTCTCTATTAACACGGTTAAATATCATCTTAAAAGACTCTATATTAAATTAGGTATAGATAGTCGATCAAATCTCTCTGAGCGGTTGATTTCATTGAAAAGTGAATATGGCTGAAATCAGCTATTGGAATTAATTCATTTGCTGTTTGCATACGATAATTTGTTAAAACTACCCTTTTTGGGTAGGGGGTAGTCATTGGTTTGGTCTTAAATTACTATTGCTTAAGCGATCTTGAGTCACTTGGGCTATTAATCGACCAAAACAATAACGTATGAGAACTAATTTTACCAAGAACTGGAGGTATGTCTTTATGCCTCTGTTAATCTCTTTACTCTTTTTTAGTGGGCCTGATAGAGCCCAAGCGCAATCTGAATCTGAGCCTGATTACATTCAGGGTTGGACTGCTTTAGAAGAAGCAGAATTTCACTTCGATGTGTTATATGCCGTTGTGAAGTGTAGTCCCGATAGTAAACCAATGATCTTACTTAATGCCTTTAACGAAGGAGGAAATGTAAAGAGTATTGGGTTTACCTTAAACTTTACTGATGGAAAGGGTAAAAAAGCCCAACACATTGTTAAAAAGTTTGACATTGAATTTGCAGATATGCAAATCGCTTCTTGTGATTCTGATGAATATGAGAATTTAAAGTTTGCAGTACCTGAAGGGTTGGATGCAGCTAGCCTTTCAATAGAAATCACCTATAACAAGTAATCATGAGAAAGTTAATTTCAACTTTAATAGTGATTGCTTGCTTGGGAGTGAGTCTGCAATCAAATGCACAATCTTGTTCAGATGTGCCGGTAATCAATAGCTTTGAACCGAATACTGGGTTTATAGGAAGTGTTGTAACAATCTTTGGAGCTAATTTTGATGCATCAAACCTTGAGAATAATCAAGTCTATTTTGGAGCTACGGAGGCAGAAGTCATTTCCGCAACTTTTGGAAAACTCGAAGTGATTGTTCCGGTTGGAGCTTCGACTGCGCCAATTTCAGTGAAAAACCAATGTGATTTGACTGCCTATTCTAAGGTGGCATTTAATGGTATATTCTGTCCTACACCGATAAATAATCAGACGTACCAAAATACGGCTTTCGAATTGGGTGGTATTTATGGGGCGTATAATATGATTTCTCAGGATATGGATTTAGATGGTAAGCCCGATGTGGTTTCATCTGGATTGAATGGAGGGATTACAATAGCCAGGAATAATAGTACACCAGGTAATTTGAGTTTCAGCGCATATAATTTCCCAACTGCTACTAGATCAGTTTTCGCGGCAGATTTTGATGGTGATGGACTTAAAGATTTGGTGACCAATGCCAGTGTTTTGAGGAACACCAGTACCGGCCCTGGAAATTTTGGGCTGGCGTATGCGCACAGCTCACAAGGTATATCTAGTTATCAGGTAGCTGCCGGAGACTTCAATAATGATGGAAAAGTAGATATTGTTGGAGAAAACGGGAATGTAGCATGGATAGCATTTAATACGAGTACTGGCCCTGGCCATTTTAGCTTCGGACCAAGACAAGTTATTGGAAATGTTGGTAGCCGTTGTACGGGTATTCAAGTTGCTGATGTGGATGGAGATGGTAGAACCGACTTTATTGCATCTCAAGGAGGAGCAAACCGTGCTGTTAGTGTAAGAAATACAACAGCACCAGGTAGCATGACGGCTTCTTTTGAAACACCTGAATTTTGGTCTTCGGATTCTGACTGGTCTGACGGTAGGGGAACATTCCCTTACAGAGCTCAGATAGCGGATTTTGACAAGGATGGCAAGATTGATTTTACCTCTTGTAATTACCTGGGAAATACGAACGTTGCTATTTGGAGAAATATTTCCACTGTTGGTGATATAGTTTTTGCTCCTACGGTTAATATTCCTTCTCCAACAAGAAATTATAGAATAGGTGTTGGAGATGTTGATGGAGATGGTTTTCCTGATGTAGTAACTAAATCTCTTGGTGTTAATGTATTCTCTGTTTATAAGAATACTAGTTCAGGACCAGGAGCACCAACATTCGCCTCAAGAGTAGATTACACATCTTCTTCGCGAGCTGAAGTTTCGGGAATAGTAATTGGTGACTTGGATGGCGATTTTGTTCCTGATATTGCTACATCTGGAATTAATAGTAGAACTATTCGTTTTCATCGAAATACAAGCGCTCAGGTAGATACTGATCCACCAACCGCAATTACCAAAAACATAACTGTTGCTTTAGGCCCTGATGGAACTGTTTCCATAACTCCGGAAGATGTTGATAATGGCTCAAGTGATGCTTGTGGATTGGATAGATTGGAATTGGATATTACTGATTTTACTTGTGCCGATATTGGTGAGAATGAAGTAATGCTTACTGCAATTGATAATGCAGGTAATCAGACAACAGCTCCAGCTATTGTTAATGTACAGCCTGCTGCCATTATAGTTACCGGACAAACTACGGTATGTCAAGGAGAGACAATTCCAATGACGGCTAATGCAGGAGACTCTTATCAATGGCAAAAAGATGGAGTTGATATCTCAGGGGCCACAGATCAAACATATGTAGCTACTGAATCTGGTGCTTATACTGTTACTGTAGTTAATGCAGGAGGTTGTTCTGGAACGTCTTTACCAACAGACCTTACAGTAAATGATAACCCAACGGTTGACGTTTTTCCGTCAGGAACTACTTATATATGTCCTCCAAGCGGTACGGCAGTTTTAACGGCTTCACAGTCTGCAATTTATCAGTGGATGAAGGATGGGGTTGATATTCCAAATGCTACACAGCAAGTTTATACTGCTACTGAGGTAGGTGCATATAGTGTAAGAGTAATTGACTTATTTGGTTGCTCTGCTGAGTCTGATGATGTGGTTGTAGCTGCAAATCCACCAGAAATTGACGTGGCTGAAGGAGCTACTGCAATTAGCAATGGAAGCTTGAGTGACTATGGTGATGTTTTCCCTAATGTTGATAATGTAAAAACCTTTACAATCAACAATACGGGGGCAAATTCACTCGATGTTTCTCAAATCTTAGTTAATGGTGCTGATGCACAATACTTCAGTATTGTCGGAGCTCCATCTGCTGTTGCAGCGAACTCTTCTGAAACGTTCGATCTCGTATTCAACGCACCAAACATTACCACTTATAGTGCTTCAGTGACTATAGTGAGTAATGACTGTGATGAAGGCAATATCACTTTTGATATTGCAGCCGAGATTACCTGCGTAGCAGCAGAATTCTCAGATGTTCCATCGAATATTTCAGTTAATACAGATGATGAAGCTTGCTCTGCGCTGGTTAACTATCAGGTTAGTGCTAATGGAAATCCAACTCCTGAAATGAGTTATAGTTTTACGGGTGCCACTACTGGTAATGGGGCTGGAACTGGAGCTGGAACAGCTTTTAACTTAGGGGTTACAAATGTAACCTTAACGGTTACAAATGCTTGTGGAAATGATACGCATAACTTTACTGTTACAGTAGTAGACAATGAACCACCAGTATTGTCAAGCATGCCTGCAAATATTACATTGAATGCGCAGGATACAGGTTGTGCTGAAGTAGTAAACTGGGATGCGCCTGATGCTTCTGACAATTGTTCAGTTACCCTGACAAGCTCTCATAACCCTGGGGATGTATTCCCGGTAGGTACAACCACAGTTACTTATACGGCTACTGATGGAAGTGGCAACGAGGTGAGTGCGAGTTTTGATGTAACGGTAGTGCCAATCCCTATGGAAATGACATTAGCACCGGCTGTGTTTAACAATGTTCATGGCTATAATGTAAGTTGTAATGGAGCCGCAGATGGTAGTATTGATGCTACTGTTACAGGCGGATGTACTCCTTATACTTATAGTTGGAGTAATGGAGATACAAACGAGGATGCCACTAATTTGGCTGCAGGGACTTATACATTAACTGTTACAGATGGAAATGGAAGTTCAATAAGTCAATCTGTAACCCTTACAGAACCAGAACCATTAGAAGCTAGTATTGATATGTCTCCAGAAAATCCAGTGCCAACTTACGGTGCAGATCATACCATTTATCTTGGGTATGGGGTTCAGACGGCAATGTTAACAGCATCAGCAACTGGTGGAAATAACACCTATAGTTATAGCTGGACTGGAAGCAACATTATTCTTGGAGGAGCGACTCCTGCTATTGAAGTAGCTCCAGAGGAAACTACTACCTATAGTGTTGAAGTTTCTGATGAAAATGGATGCTCTGTCACAGAGAACTTTACTGTTAATGTAATAGACATTAGATGTTTACATATTGATCGTATAAGAGGTAAAGGAAAGCATAGTAAAGGTAATTATGCCGATCCACAAACTATGGATAAATGGGATGGTAAGAAGGTTCATATCTGTCATAAAGGTAAGACGCTATGTATTAGTGTTAATGCAGTTGCAGATCACCTGATGGAACATGGAGATGCATTAGGCGTTTGTGGAAATGGTGGTATGGCTTCAGAAGTTAATTCTCAGGAGTTCGCTTTTGCCGAATCAATTGAGAAGGGATCAGAGACTAACTCTGAAGACTTTAATAGCTCTGGACTTAGAATTAATACCTATCCTAATCCTGCTTCCGATTTCATCAAGGTTACTTTTTCTTCTGCACTAGCAGGAGAGGTGAAGTTAGTTGTTATGGATGCTAATGGAGTAGAGAGAGCAACTCCTTTCAAAGGCTACCTAGAAGCAAATGAGCAGAAAGAAGTTGAAATTAATACAGGAACTCTTAAAACAGGTATGTATTTAATTCGCTTAATGACACCGCTTGGTGCCAAAAGCTCTAAGCTTTTAATCAGACAATAATTTAATAGCCAGTCATACATAGAAGAGCTCCGGGCATTTGCTTGGAGCTCTTTGTTTTATACTCTGGCAGGTTTAGGATATACGCAATTTGAAAAGTGTGAGTTTTAGGCCTTGTAATTATCCTTTCCGATCAATTCATACTGCATCCAATTAAAACAAAAAGGGGAGAGCGATTTTGGCAGATTAGTGTTTAGGTTTGTTTAAATACTCACTTGGATTTTTTCCATACTTCTCCTTAAACAGTTTGGAGAAGTACTTAGACGATTGAAAGCCTACTGCTTTGGTTACTTCATTAACGGTTGAGAAAGCTTTTCTTTCTAAATAGGATCTCGACAGCTGAAGCCTTAAAGTTTGAACATATTGGTTAGGCTTTAGTCCTGTTATTTCTTTGATCTTCCTCTGCATATGCCTCGCAGTAATTCCCTGAGAGGAAGCGAGTGTTTCCATAGAAAAGTCAATGTCTGTTAATCTTGAAAGTGCTTCTTTTTCAAGGTTTTTGATCCATTGTAAATCTGCCTGTGAAGCTACTTTGATGTTAATTGATGTTGTTAAAGCCTCTTCTGAGCCCTGATTTATATCTATTTGACCACCAGTGTTTCGGTTTTGATAGTTGGCCAGAAGGTTTTTAACTCTTGCTTTTAATTCATTGGCTAAGAAAGGCTTTGTGATATAATCATCAACACCGATGGTCAATGCATTTAATCTATCATCGTCTTCGGCCAGTGCAGTCAACATGATGATTGGTAGACCTCTGTATAGATCATTAGATTTTATTCTATTAAATAATGTGAAGCCGTCCATTTCTGGCATCATTACATCTGTTATGACTAAATCAATGCTTTGATTTTTTAATAACTCTAAGGCTACTTTTCCGTGCTCCGCTTGTATGATTCGATAGTCTTTGTTTAGCAAATCATAAATATGACTTCGCATATCCTGATTGTCTTCAACAATAAGTATGGTGAATTCTTGCCCGTTATCAATAGAGTCGGTTAGTTCTACTTGTGGAATATTTGATATCAGGTCTTCAACCAATTCATCACTCAAAATGTCAGATGCCTTGGCTTCCTTTTTAGGAAGGATTACCTCAAAATGGGAGCCTTTATCTGGAGTGCTTTCTACTCTGATAGTACCTCCAAGTGCTTCGGTTAGTTCCTTTACTAATGCCAGGCCAATTCCGGTTCCTCCCCGAAGCCTGGATCTTTCTTTGACCTGACTTTGATAAAAACGATCAAAAATAGAGTGGATATCTTTTGCCGAGATTCCTATTCCTGAATCTTCCACAGAAATTCTGAGTGATTTTTTCTCCAGAAACACAGAAAACTTTACAAATCCTCCTTTTGAGGTGAATTTAAGTGCATTGGACAGGAGATTGTTAATGATTTTTTCAAGTTTTCCTGTATCCAGATACAAAGTTGTCTGATCGAAGAAGTTGAATTCGGATGAATATTCTATTCCTTTTTGAAATGCCAAAGATTCGTAGGCAGAATGAATTCTATTTAAATAAGGTTTAAGCAATGTCGGACTTTCAAATACCTCAAGCTTTCCAGCCTCTAATTTTGAAAGCTCTAAGATCTCTTCAACCAGATTGGAAAGGCTCTTGCCATTTCTATACATACGATTTAGCTGAGTAAGCTGAGTTTCGCTCAGTCCTTTGTCTTTGATAAGCTGTTCTGTCGGTCCTAGAATTAATGAAAGTGGTGTACGCAACTCATGAGATATGTTTGCGAAAAACTGAGACTTGGCTGCATCCAGTTTTTTGAGTTCTAATGCTTGCTTTTGAATTTCTGCAGTTCTTAAAGCCACTTCGTCCTTTAGAAGTCGTTCATTTCTCAAGTGTCTTCTGTTTCTAAGATAGAACAGTAGATAGA
The DNA here is from genome assembly GCA_947493005.1 of uncultured Roseivirga sp. Taxonomy (GTDB): domain Bacteria; phylum Bacteroidota; class Bacteroidia; order Cytophagales; family Cyclobacteriaceae; genus Roseivirga. Next base: position 56,331 of record CANLOY010000002.1, on the reverse strand, counting down.
TACTGATTAGGACAATAAATGAACTGAGTATAATAAACCATGCTTGCAGGTAAAACGGACGCAATACAGTCAGTTGAAAAGAGATAGGCTCGGTCCACAAGCCTCTTTCCCCATTCGCTTTTAATAAAAAAATATAACTGCCAAAGGGTAACTTATTGATATTGACAGAAGGAGTCGATTGATAAATCCAATCAGCATCTATACCTTCAATCTTATAGGCGTACCTGTTCTTGCCATTAAGATTAAAGTTCAAAAGTCGGAATTCGAGCGAAATACCCGATTGATTTGCAGAAAGGGTTATTTCACTGGTTTCTTCTAATTCTATAAGTGCATCTTTAAGGAGGCCATCTTTCTTATTACGCTTAGCTATTTCCGTAATCACCAAAGAAGATTTTTCTGGCTGTACCGGAACAAAATCACGAGGGTGGAAGGAAGTAGCTCCGTTTTCCCCACCAAAATATAAGGTGCTGTCATGGCCACGATAATGAGAGATGCGATTAAACTCATTATGTCCGATACCATCCTTAGTCAAAAAGTAGCTTACATTCTCAGTAACTTTATTGAACTGATTGATTCCCAAATAAGAAGGAATCCATAAGTTTTGGTTATGGTCTTCGTATACAGCATAAATGGTATTATGGCTCAAGCCGTTTTCTGTAGTATACTGTTCATAATCGCCTGTTTCAGGTTCCCATTTAACTAAGCCTCCCGATAAACTGGAAAGCCAAAATATACCTTCTGCGTCTTCATAGAGGTGAACGAAATCACTAACTGGTAACTGGTAGGGAGGGGCTGCCTCAGGATGATAATGTTTCAAGACCTTTTTATCCAGTGGATCCCATAGGTATATCCCTTTTAAAGTAGCCAACCAAAGCCCTTTGTTGTTTTCATAAATATGCATCACCGTAGGTTTACTAAAAGACAAGGGTGTGCTTGTATTCTTAATAGTTTGTGTTTTGGAGTCTACTATAGAAAGTCCATTGCGTGCGCCTAACCAAATGGTACCATATCTATCTTTGTGGATAGACCAGTGCCCACCATTTTGTACGCTGTCAGTCTTGTCTGAATTTACAGTAAAGTCATTTTCATAGTCATAGCTTATGATTGAACCAGTAGACATATTGATTTGGTGAACCGAAGGATATTCTCGGGTTATCCATAAATCTTCTCCAAATTGCTTTACTGCAAACGACTGTCTTATCGAGGTAAACTGTTGATGTTCACCATTTTTTACATTCACTCGATGAGGGTACACAGAGCCTCCAATTACTATAGTAGAATCATTAATTTCGGCAATGCCTCTTGATGCATGAGGTATCCCATAATCAGTGGTTAAATCATTTATATAATTATTAAAAGGAGCTTTCTTGAGTTTGATTACATGAACACCTCTTCTGGAAGTAACCCATAAATTCTTTTTACTATCAATGAAATGGAACAAGGCATGGTTGATCTGTAAGGGGCTTTCTGCTAGTGTTTTTCCATGGTTGTTGAGTACAACGATTGACTTTCTACCATTATCGTTTTCCTTTAGTGCATATTGGAAAAGCGTTTCAGGTTCAATGGCAAATACAGCATGCTTGAAATTTGTAGTGTAAGATTTCTTTTTTAAACCATCGATAGTGTACCACTTATTCATTAATTTTTTCCGCGCTTCTAGATATCCCTTACTAGAGTCTAAGGTTAACGCATGTAATTGACCTTTTCTATCCTGAACTGGCGAATAGACAGCATGTCCGGTATTATAATGTATGATAGAGCCATTGGAGTTGCTCCTAATAACATTGTTGTAAGGAATTGCCTTATTAAATACCCAATTGATATCAATCTTTATAATGCGATCTGAAAGAGTAAGCCAATATCCGTCCTTTACTTTGATCAGTTGACTGATAGATTCCACTTTTGGAAGTGAATGTCTTAGGATGTACTTATCCTTCTCAAGCTCGTAAAGTTTGCCATCTATGGTTCCAACTAGTACGCTTTCATTACCCGTTGAGTGCATGGAAGAAATTTGATAAGATTTGAAAGGTAAAGGATATGCTAAATAATCTTCCAGAGCTAAGTCAGTAGCCGATTTAGGATCAAAAACGTAGACAGAAAAACGTTCTTCTCGGAGCTTTTCATTGTAATCAGTTCGCTTTAAAAAAGCTCGGTGCACCCAAATATGTTGACTTGGTCCTTCGATTGCCTGTGTAATCTGTCCTTCATGCTTTACAGGGTAATGCTTAAAGTCGATGCCATCGAATCGATGTAGTCCGTGTTTTGAGGCCATCCATATGAAACCAGTTTGGTCCTCCAATATGGATTCAAAATATCGGGTAGGCAGCCCTTCTTCAACTCCATAAGAGTTTATTTCTAAGGTGTATTCTTGTGCGAAAGCTTTAGAGTTAAGCCAGCAAACCAGTAAACATGAAATAATAAGTTTTAGTCTTAGCAAATGTCTCTGTGTCAGTAGTATCAGTTTCACTGATGACCTTTAATATAAGTAGGAATAGACCATTGTAGCAAGTATTGGACGACACTTTCTTGTATATACATTGAAATAACTATTTGTGCATTTAAAACCTTGTTTTTTGATGATTGTGTCTGTTTTCTACCCCTTGAATGTCTGTTTTTTGGGTGTCTTAAATGTGTAAAAGCAAGAAGCACTTACACTAGGTTTGTAGGAACCATTGATTAATAGAAACTCTAGTATTTCTCATGATCAATGATCGAATCCTTTAACCTAAAGAGAACCGAAATGAATAGTGAGAAAGTGCAAGAGAAGCAAGGACGAAAACTCCTGGCGAATGTACTGTATATCGTTTTCTGGACGCTGTTTTTAGGGACATTATATCAGGGTTTTCTTTAATCATTCTTGATAACCAAAACATAACCTACTGACGTATGAAAAAAATTTACTTAAGAAATTTAGTAGCAGTACTTATGCTACTCTTTTTTACAAATTTGACTTTTGGCCGAAATGTTAAAGAAAATGAAAGCCCAGCCATTACAGTAGAGGATATCACCGTCTTTACCAGAGATGACGGATGTTCAGCAGTGGTAAATAATTATGGAGCGAGTGCATCTGCTCCATCTGGTATCAAAAGTCTGTCTTTCAATATTGCAGAAGGTTCGGTTTTTTCTACTGGTGTTACTGAGGTAACGGCAAGAGCAGAAGACAATGCCGGAAATGTAAGCTTTGCAACTTTCAATGTAACCGTTGTCGATAGTGTAGCACCTGAATTTCTATCCAGAGAGTCCTTTATTATTTTCTTGGATGATAATGGAGTGGCGAGAGTAACGCCCGATGACTTGAACCCTGATACTATTAAGGATAATTGCGGTGTTGAAAGCATCACTTTTGATCGAACAAGTTTCGATTGTACCGAAGTAGGTTTCCACGTCATTAATATCACAGCCACTGATGCAAGCGGGAATGTAACCACAGGTCAGGCTGATGTAGAAGTGAGAGATGAGATATTCCCTGAGTTCTTGACTCGAGAGTCTTTCATTCTTCAATTGGACCAGAATGGAGTAGCCCGCATCAGTCCAGATGACTTCAACCGAGAGACGATTTCTTCTAACTGTGATATAGTCAGTTTAACGATCGACAGAACAGAATTTAACTGCAACGATGTAGGCTTTCATGTGATCAATGTAACAGCGACTGATCGCAATGGTCTATCAACCACAGGTCAGGCAGATGTAGAGGTAAGGGATGAGGTTGCTCCAGAGTTCTTGACCAGGGAGTCCTTCATTCTTCAACTGGATCAGAACGGAGTAGCCCGCATCAGTCCAGATGACTTCAACCGAGAGACAATTTCCTCTAACTGTGATATTGTCAGTTTGACGATCGACAGAACAGAGTTTAACTGTAATGATGTTGGTTTTCATGTGGTCAATGTTACAGCAACTGATCGCAATGGTTTATCAACTACAGGTCAGGCAGATGTGGAAGTTAGAGATGAGATTGCTCCAGAGTTCTTAACAAGGGAGTCTTTCATTCTTCAACTGGACCAGAATGGAGTAGCCCGCATCAGTCCAGATGACTTCAACCGAGAGACAATTTCCTCTAACTGTGACATTGTAAGCCTTACAATCGACAGAACAGAATTTAACTGCAATGATGTTGGTTTCCACGTGATCAATGTTACAGCCACTGATCGCAATGGTTTATCAACCACGGGTCAGGCTGATGTAGAAGTTAGAGATGAGATTGCTCCAGAGTTCTTAACAAGGGAGTCCTTCATTCTTCAACTGGATCAGAACGGAGTAGCCCGCATTAGTCCAGATGACTTCAATCGTGAAACCATTTCTTCCAACTGTGATATTGTCAGTTTGACGATCGACAGAACAGAGTTTAACTGTAATGATGTTGGTTTTCATGTGGTCAATGTTACAGCAACTGATCGTAACGGTTTATCAACCACAGGTCAGGCTGATGTAGAAGTTAGAGATGAGATTGCTCCAGAGTTCTTAACAAGGGAGTCTTTCATTCTTCAACTGGATCAGAATGGGGTAGCCCGAATCAGTCCAGATGACTTCAACCGCGAGACGATTTCTTCTAATTGTGATATAGTCAGTTTGACAATCGATAGGACAGAATTTAACTGCAACGATGTAGGCTTTCATGTGATCAATGTAACAGCGACAGATTGCAATGGTTTATCAACCACAGGTCAAGCAGATGTAGAGGTTAGAGATGAAATTGCTCCAACAGTGGTTACTAAAAATATAATAGTTGAGTTGGATGGCAATGGTAGCGCAGCGATTAGCCCAGCTGATGTAGATGGAGGTACTTTTGATAATTGCGCATTTACATTGAGTTTGAATATGGAACAGTTTGGCTGTGCTGACCTGGGAAACAACGTTGTTCAACTTACTGCTCATGATCAAAATGGAGTCTTTGCCAGCGCTAGTGCAACGGTGACCGTAGTAGATAGAATTGCACCAAGAGCTATTGCCAGAAATATCACAGTAAGACTTGGTGATGATGGGAGAGCCACTGTGGATCCCCGAGTGGTAGGTGGAAGAAGTACAGATAACTGCGGTATTGTAAGTTATAGACTGAGTAAAGATACTTTTACCTGTAAAGATATCAGGAGGAATGGAAGGAGGAGATTTGGCCGTGGTCAACCTGTTGTTTTAACCGTTACTGATGCTGCTGGGAATAGTAGCAGGGCTATTGCCTATATCAATGTAGTAGATAGAAAGTGCCCTGAAATTTCTGATGAACCAATTACTCTCGTAGTTTCTAGTCGAAGAAATGCCTACCTATTGAGAAGGGATGTGTTAAAAGCAGTTTCTGATAACTGTGGTATTAGGACAGTAAGTTTTCAACGTAGAACTTTTACTATCAGAAATACAGGTATAAACCGAGTTAGAGTTGTTGCAATTGATCATTCGGGTAACGTGACAAGAGGCTTCGTCAAAGTGAAAGTAGTTAATCGAGATAGTTTTGGTAGCATTGTGAATATGTGTTTTAAAGGGAGGTCTATTAAGGTTTCAAGGCAGCAGGTATCACTTTGGTTAAGACGTGGCGCATCATTTGGAAGTTGTAGTAATATTTCTTCTCAGCCGGGTGGTTTGGAAGTTCAAGAAGAGGCACAAGTAGAGAGTGATATTAATGTGGTGCCGGAGATTAGCTTAAAGAGTTATCCCAATCCAACTTCAGGATATACAGTAATCAATTTCAGGAGTGATTTGGCAGGACCAGCCAAAGTGACTGTAATGAATACTAAAGGAGTAATAATGGACGTGGTGTTTGATAAAGAAGTAGAAGCCCATCAAGAAGTAGAGGTGGGCTATGAAACAGGTAAGTTGTCTAATGGGGTCTATTTGGTACGCTTAGTTACAGCTGGAAAATATCGTACCATCAGGTTAATAGTCAGGAAGTAGGTAATTATATAGTCAGTAGAAAGTCGAGGCTTCCGTTTAGGCCTCCGAGATGTGGAGGCCTTTTTTTGTATGACTTGTTTATAAGCCATTCCATCTAAATGGTTTCATTGCCACTCATATTGGCATTTTATTTACTATCACAATCTATCCGGTTTACTTCGGTGATTATTTAGTAAACTCACTCTTGATCAGACAGTAACAAACTATTTGAAACTTATAAAAAAAGCTCCGGACAGATGTTCGGAGTTTTTTTATGAAGAATTAAAGAATCTATTTCTATTCAGTGATTTGGGCTTCAGGAATGACAGGTTGTTTAAATGGAATACACAAAGAAAATGAAATACCCTTTTTACTTTCTTGTCTGGTTATTGTTCCATCCAGTTGTTCTATCAAAAGCTTGACCAGGGTTAAACCTATAGAGCTGCCTTCTTCCTTAAGAGTATCGATTCCATGACCGTCATCTTCATAACTAATTAGCCATGCGTCATCTTTGTGAAGTGCTTTGATTGAGACTGTCCCTTCTTCCAGATCTTTGAAGCCATGTTTGAGCGAATTGGTAAAGAGTTCATTGATCACCATGGCCAGTGGTGTTGCCTGATTGAGATTGAGTTTAAGTTCTTCACACTTAACATGTGTTTTGATATTTTTAGAACCCATGAGTCCAATTTGCAGATCAGTTAAAAGTTCTTGCAAATAATGGTGGAAGTCAACCTCTTCATTTTCATTGTTTTGATATAGGTTGTCATGCGAAAATGCCAGCGATTTAATACGATTACGAAGCACTTTTAGAACTTCTTGAGTGTAACTATGACTTTCTTGTTCCTGTTGTAAATAGATGAGGCCACTGAGAATGGCCAAGTTGTTTTTTACACGATGATTGAGCTCCTTATAAAGTGTTGTTTGATGTGAAAGTGCCTTTTCAAGTTTTTGATTAATATCACTTATTTCCACCTGTTGCTGACGTAACAACTCATTTTTTCTTCGAAAACGATTAGAAACTTGAATGACAATGACAACCAGTACTAATAAAATGACTGCAATCGTTAGTGAAATGATGAATTTTCTACGATTGCTTTTAGCGATTGTTTCTGCCGTTTTTGTCTTTTGTTCTTGAACCTCAAGTTCTTTCTCTGCCAAACCCTTTTCATAGTTGAGGGCTAGATCTGTCATCTGTATACGAAATCGCGCGGTCATATTTCTGGTTACGGTTGCCGTAGCCCACTCACTCATCTCGACCGCCTTGGCTAGTTGGCCAGTATCCCGGTACGCCCCGGTTAAATACCTGTAGGTAGTTTCTAAGGGGGCATACCACTTGTTTTCTTCTTCTATTTGAATGAGTTCTTCGAGAAGTCTTATGGTCTCAAATTTACTTCCAAAGCGATACTCATAGATACCAATATTGTTCACCACTTCTACATAGTCTCGGTATCGTTCATTTTTAAACAATAAGTCTTTAGCATCATTAAAATAACTCAAAACCGTCTCTCTATTTAGATCATTATGCATGGCATTGAAGCCGAGTTCATTGAGCAACAGAGCTCTGGTATATACGTCTGAATCTTCAGAGGCTAAGCTTAGTCCTTTTTTTGCATAGTAAACGACACTGTCATTATTGCTAAGAACTTCATTTGCCCAAGCAGATTTTCTGCTATACCAATAGGCCAAGTTCTTGTCGCTAGGGGTAACCTCCTTGAATAGTGACTCAGCCATTCTCAAATGTTTGCCGCTAAGGTCATATTGAGCGATTGCCCTATAATATTCGGCCATGAGAGAGTAAATCTCGATTAAACCCTGAGGGTCATTTTTGTGCTCGAAGTAAGAAGTTAGCCATAAGTAATCTTCTAATGATTTTTCAAAGCGCTTTTGAACTTTGAACATAAAGGCTCTTGAGAGATATATGTTTACTAAAAGTGAGGAATCCTGTATCTGTAATAAACCAGTGGCATTTTGGGTTAATATGGAATCGGCTTGAACATAATTTCCACGGTCTATCAGGCGACCTATATAATGTTCAAAGACTCCCATCGTGTCCTTGCTCAAACGAGCTTGTTCTAGATCGTTTTTGAAAGAGTTTACAACTTCATAAGTAGGTTCTATTTCCTGTGCAACGGAAATTTGTGATGTAATCGTTAGCAACAAATGGGTCATTATCGACCATTGCACTACACGCTTCATGTGAAGTAACATTGTGACAAGATTGGAAGTAATATCTGCTTAATCAAATCTGTTTAAGGTATAATTAGTTCAATTTTTTGCAAGCTTCCAATAATCTAATAGTTGTTCCAGATTTTTTGAATTAATTGAAGGCTGTGGATACATTGAAAATCTTAATCGTTGATGACGAAGTAATTCTTGCAGAGACTATGAAAAGGGAATTACTAGGAATGGGATACCCGGATTCTGATCGATGTAAAGATTTTCATGAAGCAGAGATTTTACTCAAATCTGGGGTTTATAACCTGGCTATATTGGATATAAACCTTTCGGGCGGACATGAAGGAATTCTTTTGGGCCAACTTTGCACCGAACTAGGTATCCCATTCTTCTTTATAACTTCTTATTCTGATCGAAATACTATTCGAGAGGCTGCTGGTACTCGGCCAGGTACGTATCTCATCAAACCTTTTTTACCTGAAGAGATACTTGCGGCCATTGAAGTGACCTTGATGCATCAGCAACCAGAAATTCGATTAAAACTGAAAAAGGCTGCTGCTGTTTTTGAACTTTCCAGCCGTGAGACAGAGATGCTTGACTTGGTATATAGAAGACTGAGCTATCAGGAAATAAGTGAACAACTATATGTATCAGTGAACACTGTCAAATCCCATGTGAAAAAACTCTACTATAAAATGGGGGTTTCTTCGAGGCAACAACTCATTGAAGTGGTGCAGGAGTTACAATCCAAATAAGCATGCTGACATTTCTCCTAGAAATCACCCGAAAAGGGTGATATGCCAACACTATTAAGGTTCTATCTTGATCCTATCACTCAATTCACCGCACTGAATGAGTGATTAGTGTGAAAAAGATCAGTCAATTAATCTCGCGTGGAATGAAAAAGTCAGCAGGCATTCTTTCATTGTTCATATTTCTTTTTTTGGGCAATTTGGTCAAGGGGCAAATTAGCGGCCCTGAAACCATCAACTTTAGTACTACAGACAATACAAATTTAGGGTCAACAGCTAATGATGGGGAAGGAGGCTCTACTGACATTACCGGAGTGCAAATCAATATTGTTGCTATTGACGCTTCAGGGAATGCCACTGGTGCGGATTTGATTTATAATGTTACTGACTTTGGTTTTGGAGCAACAGGAGAAGAAGGGATATCAGTAAGTAATGATCCTGCTACGACTGCCTGGCGAGGAATAAAAATTACTTCGGCTGATGGAAGTGAATTTGACTTTAATGGCTTTGAATCCTGGGAATTTGCTGGAGCCGGTGCTGTTACCTTGAACGTGCGCGGATTTAAAAATGGTGTGGCAACAGGTTCTGGTCCTGTAGCATTGACCACGGCTGAATTGGACAGAAAAGAGCACTCCGCCACTGATTTTCCTGATGCTGATTTTGGGGATGTAGATGAAGTCAGGATCATTGCCGCTACCGATTACTTTGGCACATTTGATGTTTTTCTTTTTGGAGCAGTAGCCGTGTCTAATGCGGCACCTACTTTAACCTCATTTACTAGTTCCGTTGAAACCACAAATGAAGATGCGGCCGTTGAAATCACATTTGCTGAAATGGCCGCCCAAGGTGATGAAGCAGATAGTGATGGTACCGTAGATGCTTTCGTGGTACAAGCTGTTTCTTCCGGGACCCTTATGATCAATGGTGGACCATATTTGGCTGGAGTAAATGAGGAAATTACTGCTGCTGCTAGTGCCTCCTGGACGCCCGATGCCGATGCTAATGGCACTCTGAATGCCTTTACGGTAAAAGCCAAAGACAACAGCAACGCACTAAGCACTACAGCGATACAAACAACTGTCTCAGTAACTGCTGTGAATGATGAACCCAGCTTTACTAAGGGTGCCAATGAAACAGTACTGGAAGATGCAGGAGCACAGACTGTAAGCAATTGGGCTACCTCATTAAGCAAAGGTCCCGCAGACGAAACTGGTCAGACATTGTCTTTTGCTGTAACCAATAATAACAATGCACTTTTTAGTGCGCAACCCGCCATAGATGCTAGTGGCAATCTTACCTATACCCCGGCTGCTGATGCGAATGGTGCAGCCACAGTTGATGTAGTATTGTCAGACGATGGAGGTACTGCTAATGGTGGTGATGATACCTTTACTACGCAGCAATTTACCGTTACAGTGACTGCGGTTAATGATGAACCGAGTTTCACGAAGGGAGCGGACCAAGAAGTTAATAAAAACTCAGGGGCACAAACTGTAAACAACTGGGCTACCAATCTAAATAGTGGGGCAGCAAATGAAGCCTCACAAACGTTGTCTTTTGCTTTAACTAATAACAACAACAGTCTTTTCAGTGCTCAGCCTGCTATTGACGCCAGCGGAAATTTGACATTTACTCCCGCGGCCGATGCCACTGGTAATGCCACAGTAACCGTTGTGTTATCTGACGATGGAGGTACTGCCAATGGAGGAGATAATGAGTTTGCTGCCCAGCAATTTACCATAACCGTGGTGGATCCGGCAACCGCTCCTTCTGTTACCACTAATGCAGCAAGTTCAATAGTAGCAGATGGAGCCACATTGAACGGTAATGTGACCTCTGATGGAGGCGCAGCCATTACTGAAAGAGGCTTTGTGTATGCTAAAACTTCAGATGATGGAACACCAACAGTAGCAGAAGCCAACGGAAGTACTGTAGTTAAAGTAGTAGTAAGTGGTACAACGGGTTCATTTAATGAAAACCTCGCTAGTCTTACCTCCAATACAGGTTACAACTATATTGCCTATGCCATCAATAGTGCAGGTACTACTGAAGGTTCAGTACAAACCTTTACTTCAGCAAGTCCTACTATAGCCTTTAATTCAACGAGCAGTAATGGCACGGAATCGATTAATAGTGCTAATCTACTGATAGATTTGAGTGTTGCAAGTACTTCTGCAGTCACTGTCGACTATACAGTTACCGGAACAGCTACAGGCAATGGAACAGATTATACTCTGGCCAATGGAACGCTCACCATTGCGGCTGGTAATACCACCGATAATATAACCATTGCGAGTATTGTGGAAGATGCTTTGGATGAGGTAGATGAGACTGTAATAGTTACTCTTTCCAATCCAACCAACGCTACCCTGGGTACAAATACGGTTCATACCTATACAATAATAGACAATGATGGTGCCCCTGCAGTATCATTTGCGCTTACCACAGATGGACAATCGGAAAGTGAAAGCGGTCAGGATATACAGGTGTCCTTAAGTGCTATAAGTGGTAAAACCGTCACTGTGGATTATACAGTGGGTGGCACAGCTACTGGAGGTGGCACAGATCACAATACCACATCTGGAACCTTAACATTTAACCCTGGAGATCAGGATATCACTTTGGCAATAGTAGGTATTGTGGATGATGCTTTAGATGAAGACGATGAAACAATCATACTTACACTTTCCAATCCATCTAATGCTTCATTAGGTACAAATAAAGTACATACCTATACGATAACAGATAATGATCCTTTACCTAATATTTCATTTACTAATACCGGCAGTAATGGACTAGAGAGTAATACTAGTGCAGATTTAGGGCTTAGTCTGAGTGCGGTTAGTGGGAGGGACATTACTGTAGATTATACTGTATCAGGGACAGCCACAGGAGGTGGAACAGACTTTACATTAGCCAATGGCACTTTGACCATAACTGCGGGAAATACTACTAAAAACATTGTGATTAGCATAGAAGACGACACCATGGTTGAAGGGGATGAGACGGTTGTACTGACCTTATCAAATCCTTCAAATGCTTCTTTAGGTACGAATACTGTCCATACCTATACGATTAATGATAATGACAATACCCCACCTGCTTTTACGTCTACAGCTATCACCACAGTAAATGCAGGTGAGCAATACAGCTATAACATTACCACCAATGATGCAGATGGGGATGGAGTAACAGTTACCGCAACTACCAAGCCTACTTGGCTTGCTTTGAATTCAGAGAATATATTATCGGGCACGGCTCCAGGCGAGACTGGTGACCATTCTGTAGTATTAAAAGCCGATGACGGTAAGGGGGGGATTGTCGAGCAATCGTTTACGATCAAAGTTCTTACAATACCTACTGTAATTGCTAGTGAGGCCACCTCTATTTTCCCCAATGGGGTTACACTCAATGGTAATGTGACTGGTGACGGTGGAGCAACTATTACAGAAAGAGGTTTTGTCTACGCTAAGACTTCTGACGATGCTAGTCCAACAGTAGCTGAAGCTAACGGGACAACAATAATTAAGGTAAATGTAGATGGAAATACAGGAGTCTTTGAAAAAGCCATTACCGGATTATCTCGGGATATCGAATACAGTTTTGTTGCGTATGCCATAAATAGCGTAGGTATCAGTATAAGTGAAGTAAAGACTTTTGTACCCACCAATAACGCACCAACCTTTACATCAGAAGCTGTCCTAACCATAGATGAAGGAAATGCATATAGCTATGCCATTACAACCAATGATGTTGATGGTCATAGTGTGACTGTAACCGCAACTAAAATACCAGATTGGTTGACGTTGAGTGCGGAAAATGTTCTGTCAGGCAGTACCACAGGTCAAGTAGGAAATCACGATGTAGTTTTGAAAGCCGATGACGGTAATGGTGGGATGTCCGAACAGAGTTTTACCATTGCTGTCAAGGGTAAACCGGTAATTGAAACAAAGGACATTCTCTCAGTAAGTGGTTCAGGTGCGAGATTGTTCGGAAGTATAACTTCTGATGGTGGAGAAGCAGTAGAGACGGGCGGGTTTGTCTATGCCAAAACCACTGACGATGCTGATCCTACCTTGGCTGAAGTTAATGGTACCACTGTATTTAATGTAAATGTTGACATTAAAGACGAGGCCAATAGTTTTTTTACGGATATCTCAGGACTCTCAGGCCGTACAGCCTACAGTTATATTGCTTATGGAACTAATCGTTTGGGTACCACAGAAAGTAGTGTGGTAAAAGCATTTAGCACACCTAACAACCCACCTTCCATCTCCTCTCCACCGGTTGTTTCGGTTAATGAAGGAGATGAGTATACCTACGTCATCGCCACTAGCGATCCTGATGGAGATGTGGTAAGTGTGAAGGCAACCACAATCCCAGAATGGTTAACCTTGACCGCTGAACCTGTAGAAGTGGTGGTAAACACTTTGGCCGGAGGACCAAACTTAAGGGGACATGTAGATGGCGCAGGACCAGTAGCTCGGTTTAATACTCCTTTTAGTATTGCTCTGGATGCTACTGGGAACATATTTGTTGCTGATTGGGCTAACAATGTTATCCGAAAAGTTACTCCCTCTGGAGAGGTATCCACCTTCGCAGGCTCTGGGGCAGGTGTAAGTGTTGATGGACAAGGACGAGAGGCCGGTATAAATCGGCCTATGGGAATAGCAGTAGACAAGACTACAGGCAATATATATGTATCAGAAGGTGATTTTCGTCAACCAAAGATTCGCAAAATTACCCCTGAAGGTGTAGTAACTACGCTTGCAGGTTCAGGAAGGGGAGAAGAAGTTGATGGAACGGGTATCCAAGCGAGTTTCAAAGATGTAAGAGGCTTGGAGGTAGGTCCCTCAGGTAATATTTTTGTAACTGGGGGTACTCATATTCGCAAAATTACCCCTGAAGGTGTGGTAACCACCATAGAAAGCTCAGCTCCTATTGGCCAACTTCATGATGTGGCCATCGATGAAATGGGCAACATGTATGCCAGTGAAAGGTTTGGGGCTAAAATTCATAAGATTACCCCTGAAGGTGTGGTCACGACCTTGGCTGGTTCTGGGGAGCAAGGTACTATGGACGGTACGGGTACTGATGCTACCTTTGAATCACCGATAGGTATTGCACTCGATGCTTCTGGGAATTTGATTGTGACCGACCAAGATGGTCATAATATCCGAATGATTACACCTGAAGGTGTAGTCACTACTTTGGCAGGTTCATTGTCTGGGGTTCCTAATAGTGATATTTTAGATGGAGTTGGTAATAACGCCTCATTTTTATCTCCAGTTGGACTTGATATAGATAATGAGGGCAAAATTTATGTGGTTGGTCGAGATTCAAATCAGATTCGAATCATTGCGGTCTCCTATATTTATACCTTAAAAGGCTCTTCCGAAGATAAAGCCGGAACCTATGACATAGTATTACTGGCCAAAGACACCCATGCTGCCACATCTGAGCAGGCTTTCACAGTGTCTGTCGTGGAAAAACCCACAGTGATTTCATCAGGAGCTACATCAGTGATTACCCGGGGAGCTACCTTAAATGGAGAGATTACCCAAAATGGGTATGGCACTATCACCGAAAGAGGCTTTGTTTATGCCAAAACCTCAGATGATTCCAGCCCCACCTTTACCGAGGTAAATGGGACTACCGTCTTTAAGATAGGAGCAACTGGAACAGAAGCTACTTTTAATACGGTGATTGGCGGCTTAAGCCCAAATGTAGAATACAGTTTTATCGCCTATGCAGTTAATAGTGCCGGAGCAGGGGAAAGTGCAGTGCAAACTTTTACCACGTTTAATAATGTACCAGAATTTGATAGTGAAGCCACGACTATAGTGGATGAAGGAGATATCTATACTTACAGTTTCACGGTAACTGATCTTGATGGGGATGATGTGGCGGTTACTGGTACCACTTTGCCTGACTGGCTGACCTTAAGTAGTGTAACTGAAACTGTGGTTTCAACTTTTGCGGGTGCAGGAGGTTTCATCGGAGGAGATGTGGATGGAGTAGGCACTGCGGCACAATTTAGCTCCCCGTCAGATGTTGCTACTGATGCAGCTGGGAATGTTTATGTAGTCGATAAATTCAATCATAAGATCCGAAAAATTACACCAGGAGCAGAAGTTACCACTTTGGCTGGTTCAGGAAACTTAGGGGACGCTGATGGAGTTGGACTGGCCGCCAGCTTTAATAGGCCTGATGGTATAGCAATAGATGGAACAGGTAATCTGTATGTGGCTGAAGAAAGAAGTGACAGAATTCGAAAAATTACGCCTCTGGGTGTAGTTTCTACATTCGCCAGTTTTGATAGCCCTAGATGGTTAGCTACTGATGTAATGGGAAATATCTATGTAGGTGGAACTACTATTAGCAAGATAACTCCTTCGGGAGAGGTGACTACCTTGGCAGCTTCTTCTGCAGGAGGAATAGCCATAGATGCTTCGGGTAATATCTTCGCAGCAGCTACTAATCAGATCAATAAGATTACACCCGAAGGAGTGGTAAGCACATTGGCAGGAACTGCAACAGCTGGATATGCCGATGGTACGGGTACTGCTGCCCGCTTCGATGGTATTGGAGCGCTGGCATTAGATGCAGCTGGTAGTGTCTATGTAGTGGACTATAACAATTCAAGAATTCGCAAGATTACCCCTGAAGGGATAGTCACTACCCTAGCTGGGTCAGGAGAGTTTGGAAGTACTGATGGAATAGAATCAGAAGCCAGTTTCGCAGGTCCTACAGGCTTAGCCATTGATTCTAGAGGTAACCTCTTTGTGGCCGACTTTAATAATCATAAGATTCGAAAAATTGTTAGCACTACTACTTATACTTTATCAGGGAACAGTAACGGAAAAGCGGGAGATCATGAAGTTTCTTTGAAACTAGATGATGGTAACGGAGGAATAAATGAGCAGAGTTTTACGGTCAGTGTAAATCTCCCACCTACAGATATCAGCTTGGATGTCAGTAGCATTGACGAGAACAACTCTGTCAACCAGAAAGTAGGTGATTTGAGTACTACTGATGAAGCTGAAACCAATGCCCATATATACACTTTGGTTTCAGGAACTGGCGATACTGATAATGCCAAGTTCTCTATAGATGGAGTTGGCTTATTGGCTTCTGAGTCATTTAACCATGAAGCGAATGAAAGCTTTAGCGTCAGAATTCAAACAGACGATGGCAAAGGTGGTACCTTCCAAAAAGCCTTCACAATTACCGTGAATGATGTGAATGAAGCACCCATTGCCCTGGCCTTATCGAACAATGTTATTGATGAATCAGACGATGCTGATGTACTAGTAGGTACCATGTCAACTATGGATCCTGATGATGGCGAAACATTTACATACAGCCTGGTAACGGGAGAAGGGGATGCCAACAATCTACTATTCAAATTTGGTGGTAGTGAACTTAGAACATCCGATGCGATTGATTTTGAGGAAACCTCTACGCTCTCTATCCGAGTACAGGTAACTGATAATGAAGGCCTGACTTTTGAAAAAGCCTTTACTATTACAGTAAATGATGTTACGATTGAGCCGCTCAGAGATTTCGAGGGGGGGCAAGCAGATTCCAGGGTTAAAAACGTCTTTACACCGAATAGAGATGGGGTAAATGACACCTGGGTGATCGAAGATATTCTGGACAATCCCATTAACGAAGTAAAAGTTTTTAATCAAGCCGGTAAACTGGTCTTCAGTCAGCGGAATTATGAAAACGACTGGGACGGCACCTTTGATGGCGAGCCCATACCAGCGGGTACCTATTATTATGAGATTAATATTTACAATGGTGAATCCATTATTCGTGGTTTCCTAACCATTTTAAGAAACTAAGAAAAGTAGAGTCATGAAAAATCAGATCAAAACTTTGTCTTTCAGAATTTTAGCATTGCTGACAGTAGCTGTGATATGTAATAGGGTAGAAGCACAACAGGTACCGCTATTTAATCAGTACTTTCAAACAGAGTCTTTTGCTTATGCCTCTTCCACTGTATTTCAGCAAGAAAGGTACATAAGCCTGGTCTATCGTGATCAGTTTGGTGGTTTGATTGGTGTCCCTCGCAATTTTGCCCTAGGCTACAAAGGAACCACCAATGGTAAGTTGGGCTTTACCGCCAATGCATTTGGTAATGATGCCGGACTGATTAGTCAGGTGAAGATCAATGCTGGTTTAGGCTATAAACTGTTTGGGGAAGGAGAAAATGGCCTTTCACTGGGTGCACAGCTTGGCTTTTCCTTTTTCGGTTTAAATGAAGACAGAATTAATGCGGAGAGTTTAGGGGATGCTTTGCTGGTACAGTTGCTTGGCCAAAATGGAAATTCCTTGAGTGCTGATATTTCGGCTACCTACCAGCAAAATGGATTTAAACTCAATGTTGTGGCACCTAACCTGATCAATGAGAGCATAACGGATGATGCCTATGTGCAAATCAATGATGACAACGCACCAAGTATTATGGGAGGGATATCCTATGAATGGATCATCAGTCCCAAACTTCAGGCAAACCCTTATGTAGGCGTGAGGCATAAAGAAGTATTTGGCGCCCAGATAGATTTCATGACTGAGTTTATTTATGATAATAAGTACAGGATTTATGGCGGCTATCGTGAAGGTTATGGCGCCACAGCTGGCCTGGGCTTTATGCTAACACCCAAACTCCTTTTCACCTATCAATATGACTTCGGAAAGCGTAATGTACCATTCCTGGCCAATGGCTATAGCGAATTTGGTTTACATGTGAAGCTTAAGAGTAGAGAAGCAATTAAACAGGATAGACTGGATGAAGGCCAGGCTGTAGTCGAGCGAATTAGTGAAGAAAATATCTTCGATATCAATTTGATTAACCTAGAAGACAGGAGTAAAGCATTGCGATACCTGTCTAGCTTACAGATAGGAAGTAAAAGAGAACGAAACATCAGGGCGCAGGAAGCTTACGAAACCTTATTTGTTCATGCCAAGAACCAGCAATTAGCTAAATATGAAGTGGCACGTTTGGCGAAGGTGGATGTTATTGAATTGCGTCAGGAAGAGGCCATGTCTGAAAAGTCAGTGAACGAAACTACTCCCATATTGTCAGAAGAGGAGAAAAAGGAGATTAATAAAGTATTGACCCTTGCCACAGAGTCCATAGCATTCAAAACGGCCAGTGCAGAGCTGACGGAAGAATCTTTTTCTGCTTTAGATCAGGTGGCACAATTACTTCTTAAGAACCCTGGTATCAAATTAGAGTTAAGTGGCCACACCGATAATACGGGTAATGAAGCAAGCAATCTGCAACTTTCTAAGGACAGGGCATCATCTGTGAAAACATACCTGTCAGTCAAGGGCATTGCCAGTGTAAGGATTAGTGCCGAGGGATATGGAAGTAACAGACCGATATCTGATAATAGCACACAGAAGGGGAGAGCATTGAACAGAAGAGTGGAAATGAAAATTGTAGAGCAATAGAATAGTTGAACCAGTTTTGGCTTTAACTTGTCTTAATCAGAGGCCTCTGCAACGTAGAGGCCTTTTTTGATCTTTATTCGTAGATAAATCAATCTAATCCCATCTAAACGTTGTTATGGCCATTCACAGTGTCATTTCTTTTACTATTACAATCCTCTGGTTTACTTCGGAGATTATTTATTAAACTCACTTTTATTTTACTCAAATATTAACAATCTATGAGAATTAATCGGAACAAGTTTGGGCTTGTGGCAGCATTGTTCTTGTTAGTCCAGATGACTTGGGCACAAGATTATAACAATGCCAGTCAGTTGGCTCAACGACTTCGCGGCCTGGCCAGTTCGTCCAACGCTGCTACTTTAAAGTCACTAACAAAAACTGAAGGAGGCAAAGACATCTGGATGCTTACGCTTGGCACAGGAGATATAGATAATAAGCCTGCTATTGCAATTGTGGGAGGTGTTGAAGGTAAACACTTGCTAGGGGTTGAAATGGCAGTGCGCTTTGCAGAAGATATTATAAATAACAATACCTCAGCTCTGGAGAATACCACATTCTATGTGTTTCCAAATATGAGCCCTGATGCCACTGAGGCTTATTTTGATGCTATTAAGTATGGTAGAAGTGGTAATGCTAAAGTAACTGATGATGATCGAGATGGTCGTGTAAACGAAGATCCTTTTGAAGACTTGAATGGTGATGGAATGATTACCATGATGCGAGTTGAAGATGAGACAGGAGACTGGATTATGCATCCGGCTGACAACAGAGTAATGATCAGAGCTAATAGAGCCAAAGGAGAGAAAGGTCAATACCATGTATATACAGAAGGGCAAGACAATGACAAAGACGGAAAGTTCAACGAAGATGGAGAAGGAGGTATTCACTTTAACAAGAGTTTAACCTTTGCATACGACTATTTTTCTCCAGGCGCAGGAGAACATCCAGTATCTGAACCAGAAAACAGAGCATTGCTTGATGTACTTTATACCAAGTGGAACATTTATGCAGTGATGACTTTTGGACCAGGAAACAACCTTTCTTCGGCCTGGAAATATAACCGACCCGGTGCTACTAAAAGAGTAGTAACCAGCGTGCTAAGAGAGGATGAAGGAATTAATAAGCTGGTTTCAGGAAAGTATAACAAAGCGGTAGAAACCAAAGATGCACCTCCATCAGTCAATCAAGGTGGAGATTTCTATCGTTGGGCATACTTCCATTTTGGAAAATTAAGCTTTGGTACTCCAGCATGGTGGGCACCAATGGTTAAAGGAGATTCTTCTATGAAAAAGAATGCAGATAAGAATAGAGAAGTAAACTTTCTGAGATGGGCTGAACAAGAAAACCAGTCGAATTACTTCGCTAACTGGACAACAATCGATCACCCTGACTTTCCAGGACAAAAGGTTGAAGTAGGAGGAATTGCTCCTTACAAAATGCTAAACCCTCCGATTTCAATGATTGATGACCTGGCTAAAAAGCATAGTGAATTCATTATAGAGTTGGCAAAAATGCAGGCCAAGCTAAGTTTGATAAACCTGAAGACAGAGTCTGTCGGAAAGGGATTAACACGTATCACAGTAGACCTTTATAATGGTGGCACCTTACCAACTCACTCACAAATGGGGGTAAGATCAAAATGGATGAGAAGATTGAAAGTAGAGGTTAAACTGGGCAATGGCCAGCAAATTCTCTCTGGAAGAAATATCATACTGATTCCATCTATTTCAGGAGACAAAGCACAGACTTTTACCTGGTTGGTTAAGGGGAAAGGTTCTGTTTCAATAGAAGCAGGAGCACCTCACGTAGGATTTGTTTCAACTAACGTTAACCTCAAATAAGCCATGAAGAAGTATATAAATAAATTCGTTTTTTCGATCTGCTTACTTGGGTTTACTGCTACGGCTTTTGCCCAAAGTGCCAATGAAGTTTTCAGAGCCGTTGGTTCACCTCATAATCCCAAAGTTCAGGTTTCATTTAACAGATACTACACTGCCGAAGGCCTTGCAGCCATTGGTAAGAAAATAGCTGATGCATATCCAAACTTGGTGCGTAGAGTTTCTATTGGAAAGTCTTACGAAGGAAGAGATATGTGGATGCTTCAAATTACCAATTTTGAAAAAGGAGACCCACATAGAAAGCCTGGCTTTTACATTGATGGGAATATCCACTCTAATGAAATTCAAGGAGGTGAGATTTCTATCTATACAGCATGGTATTTAACAGAGAACTATGGAGATATTGATTTCATCACAGAGATGCTGGATGACAGAATTTTCTACATTGTTCCAACTATAAATCCAGATGCCAGAAACAACTATATGCAGGAGCCGAATACTGGAAGCTCTCCAAGAGCTGGTATGATAGCACTTGACGATGACCGGGATGGATTGTTTGATGAAGACCTTCCAGATGATATTGATGGAAACGGCTCAATTACTCAAATGAGAAGAAAAAGTCCAAATGGTACATTTATAGTTGACCCTAAAGACCCTAGAAAGATGATAGGTATAGGGGTAGATGATGTAATAGCAGACGGGGTTCAACGATATGAGTTCTTAGGCCAGGAAGGTATAGACAATGATGGTGATGGTAGGGTGAATGAAGACCCACATGGTTACTATGACCCTAACCGTGACTGGGGATGGAAGTGGCAACCTGATTATATTCAGGGAGGAGCTTACAAATATCCATTCAGTGTTCCGGAAAACAGAAATGTAGCAGACTTTGTACTAGCACATCCTAACATAGCCGGAGGGCAGAGTTACCACAACTCAGGAGGGATGATTCTTAGAGGGCCAGGTGCTCAGGAAGATCTTTCGACTTATAACAGAGCAGATGTAAGAATTTACGATGCTATCGGTAGAAAAGGAGAGGAGCTAATGCCAGGATACAGGTATTTGGTGGTTTACAAAGACCTTTACTCTGTATTTGGTGGTGAGCTGGATTGGTTCTATGGTGGAAGAGGTATTTACACTTTTACTAATGAGATTTTTACTCGTTTTGCATACTACAAAAACAATGAGGGAGGGCAAGACCTTTCTTATAAGGTAGATAAAGACATGCTAATGGGCGATGCTTTTGAGCCTTGGAAAACCTTTAATCACCCTACTTATGGTGAAATTGAGGTAGGAGGATTCAAGAAGAACTTTGGTAGAGCGACTCCTGGTTTTATGCTGGAAGAAGAGTGTCATAGAAATATGGCTTTTACATTGTATCATGCTTACCATATGCCTAATCTTAGTATTTCGGAAGTGAAGGAGAAAGATTTGGGAGGAGGATTGAAGGAGATCACCGCTACAATCAAGAATGATAGATTGATGCCAACACACTCTTCTCAGGACTTAAAGTACAAGATTGAAAGACCAGATTTTATCTCTATTTCAGGTGTTGATGTACAGGCTGGAATGGTTGTAGACAATGAAGATCGCAACTTCACTCGTGAGCAAAAAGTTGAACCAGCAAAGCTGAGATTAAACAATATTCCTGGAAACTCTTTTATAAAAGTACGATGGATTGTTAGAGGTAAAGGCAAATACACCATCACTGTGGACAGTGCAAAAGGTGGGGTAGTGAGTAAATAAAACTATATCTCATAATTTATTTGAAGGTCAACTGAGGACAGTTGGCCTTTTTTGTATTATTCAGATTGAAATCTGCTTAGTATATTGCTATGTGGCTTTTTAATCTGAAATCTCAGAAGCCAGATGAATACGTTTGAGTCATTATGGTAAGGCCCACTTTTCTTTTAGTGCTTTTATTGCTCTCTTCATTCTGCTATGCAGAGCAGGACAAACCTTATGTTACGAGCATAAGTGTTTTAGGCAATCCTTTGAGTATAGCTGACTCTGTAACTTTTCTGGTTAGTTTTAATGAAGCTGTAAAGGGGGTAGATATAAATGACTTCTTACTTGATGTTTCAGATCAATTGAAGGGTGTTAGAATCAATTCTGTTAGCGGTTCAGGGGCAGAGTACATCGTGCTTGTCAGTGGTATTCCTAAGTATGCTGATGGCGTTCTAAGTATCGACTTAAAGGACAATGGGACTGATATCATTAATTCTCAGGGAGAATCACCCAAAGGCTTTACTGATGGGCTCTATCATTATGTAGGAGCTGCTTTTGATGTTTCTAGAGCTGTCTATTCAGGAGATTCGGAAGCATTCTCCTATATCCAACAAGAAGGTCATGCGTTTTCATTAGAGTTTACTCCCGGTGGAAGGAAGATGTTTGTTATGGGGTTTCGAGAAAAGAGAATCTTTGAGTACCACCTAGAGGAAGCCTTCGATATTTCTACTGCCAGTTATACAGGTGATGAAAATAGCTTTCATGTGTTTCCTCAAGAAATCAACCCGAGATCTATATTCTTTAATCTAAACGGGGGTAAAATGTTTGTGATAGGCTCTCAAAGGGATAGAGTTCTTGAATATCAATTGTCATCTCCTTTTAAAGTTTCGACAGCAATTTATTTAGGTGATCACGAATCATTTGACACTAAACCACAAGGTAATTTTCCATATTCAATATCATTTAATAATGATGGTACTAAGCTTTTTGTCACGGAGATGAGAAGTGCCAGTGTATATGAGTATCATCTCTCTAAGCCCTTTGATGTTTCAACAGCCTCCTATGCTGGTGATGCCGAGAAACTCTCCGTTGATATTCAGGACAGGTCGGCAGTCTCACTGAAGTTCAATTTGGATGGAACTAGAATGTTTGTGTTGGGCAATGAAGGGAACGACATCAATGAATATGCTTTAGAGATTGCTTTTGATATTTCTACTGCTAGGTATAGTGGAGATGTTGAGCGGTTTTCTATCGCAGATCAAGATGGAGATCCTCGTTCTATCACTTTCAATAATGATGGCACTAAAATGTTTGTGTTAGGCAATGGAAAAGATAAAATTCTTGAATACACTTTAGATGCAAAAGCCCTGATACTTCAAGAATCAAGCTTATGGAAAGTAGTCAGTGAAGACCCCGAAGAGCCACTGGTTAAAGTAGCTCCAGAAACATCAGGCTCAATTAAACTAGGCATGAATGAATCTAGCCTCGTCTTTCAGTTCTCTACGAATTCCACTAACCAATCAGATCAGGTTCAATTTCAAACATTATTAGAAGGAGCAGAAGAATTTTGGTCAGAATGGAGTTCAAGTGATCATAAACAGTTCGATCGTTTGCCACATGGTCATTACAAATTTAAGGTTAAAGCAAGAAACCGGTATGGAGAAGAAAGCCCCGTTCGAGAGCTGATTTTTTCGATTCAAGCTCCATGGTATTTTACCATTTGGGCATATACCCTTTACGGATTAATTTTAGTGGTGCTGGTTTGGCGAATCGTCAAATTCAATACGCAACGTCTGGAAAGGGAAAAGAAAGAACTGGAACGCACCGTACAGGAAAGAACAAAAGAGATCGCTAATCGCATGGCTGAAGTCGAATCCGCCAATGTGCTCATTAAAGAGCAGGCAGACCGGTTGCAAGAGTTGGACAAAGTGAAGTCCCGATTCTTTGCAAATATTTCACATGAGCTGAGAACCCCTCTAACTTTGATCAATGCTCCACTAGAATCTTTGATAGAAAGCGGTAGGATAGGAGATGAGGAGGCGCTTGAAATACTAGGGGTGGCCAGAAGAAATGGGGATAGTCTACTCACTTTAGTCGAAGAGATATTGGACCTCACTAAACTGGAGGCGGGCAAGCTCCAGTTAATCGAAAACCCTATTAGGCTTTCTGAGTTTTTAGAAGACACAATGAGACCTTATTTGCAGGGGTTTAAAAACAAATCCATCGCCTTTAAATTGGACTTCGAGCCGAAGCCCGGTTTCACTATTCAATTGGATGCTAATCATGCAAGCAAAATCATCAACAACCTTTTATCAAACGCACTGAAGTTTACACCTGAAGGAGGTGCTATAGCC
Source organism: uncultured Roseivirga sp. (assembly GCA_947493005.1). Classification (GTDB taxonomy): domain Bacteria; phylum Bacteroidota; class Bacteroidia; order Cytophagales; family Cyclobacteriaceae; genus Roseivirga. The sequence goes on along the minus strand of CANLOY010000002.1, from coordinate 32,160 downwards.
TGTGAGGTAAGATTTAAGCCAGGTGATGCTGAACGCATACAATTGTCCGTTTCGGATACGGGAGAGGGTATTCATCCTTCAGACCTACCACATGTTTTTGATCGGTTTTATCAGTCGGAACAGCCAGAAAAGAAGGCTGCTGGTGGTACAGGTATTGGCTTGGCTTTGGCCAAAGAGCTAGCTCACTTGTTTGAGGGTACGCTTGCCGTTGAAAGTGAACTGGGTATTGGAAGTAGGTTTACTTTTGAATTTCCTTATAAAGAAGTGACATCAGAAGTAGTTTCTATAAGCTTTAATGCTGCTATTGAAGATGTGGATCAAGCATTGAAAGAAACTGTAAAACATTATGCGCATAAGTTTGAAGTAGGCAAACCTGTATTACTGGTCACCGAAGATCACCCTGAGATGAGGAACTTCATATCCCAGACACTGCAGCCTTATTTTGAAATCATGCAGGCTGAAAACGGCAAAATGGCCCTGGAGATTTTGAAGTCTGAGAGAGTAGACATAGTAGTATCTGATGTAATGATGCCGATAATGGACGGCTTTGAGTTGCTGGAAGCCATCAAAACAGATGAGTCTTTGCATGAAATATCATTGATTATGCTGACTGCCAGAGCTGAGCAGGAAGACAAACTTTTCGCCCTTACCATGGGCATTGACGATTACCTGACCAAGCCATTCAATGCTTCTGAGTTTTTAGCGCGGATCAAAAACATTCTTGAAAACCGTATCAAGATATTGAGGGAACTGAAGGGGCTTGAGACCGATGCATCTGGTGGTTTCACTGCAAATACTGAAGCGCTAATAAAGGCTTATGATTTGTCTGAAAGAGAGATAGACGTGATCAGACTTATTACCAAACGCTACTCTAATCCGGAGATCGCAGAGCAATTGCATGTCTCTCGGAATACAGTCAAAACACACCTCAAAAACATATACTCCAAACTAGATATCAGTAGCCGTACAGAGGTGACCGAACGCCTGATTGAGCTGGCAGAGTAAGTTTTCATTCCAGTTTTCCTACTTTTTGTTTTAGAGAAAATCCTCTCTGAGAGTGTCTATGGGTGCTTTTAGGAGAAATCACCCAGCCCTGGGTGAAAGGATGAGCAGAAGTTCTTTCGATTTTTAGATGTCTAGTTATGTCACGTTGTCTTTAGACACCGACTCAGAAAGAATTATGATAGTACTTACAAAAGCATTTATTCAAGCCTTTCAAAAGGGCTTTGTTTTGTCTTGCAACAGGTCAGTATTGAGCCTTTTACCATTGACATTTCTTCTTTGCTTTCTGCCTGTTTCAGTCTCTTCCGCAGTCCTTGGGGATAAGGGCGAAACGACTAAGGCCAACGATCCTGAAGTAATCAGTATTGTTCCAATTGATGGCCAAGATAGAAGTGCTGCTTCGGTAGATTTTCTAATCACATTTAGTGAAGAGGTTACTGGAGTTGATATCAATGATTTCCTAATAGAGCGGTCATCGGAACTGAACGGTGCAGTCATTTCAAATGTCACGGGAAGTGGAGCTGACTATACAGTTACGGTAAGTGGAATTCCTCCATACTCTGACGGTATATTAAGTGTAGATATAAAAGGAACAGGTACCGCTATTCGTAATTTAGATGGTGTAAGCGTATCTGGTTTTACCAAGGGGGAGTATCATTATGTGGGCAAGTCATTCAGTTTAGAGGCCGAATTTGTTGGAGATAATAATGCCATAAACAACTCGGCAGGCTTTCAATTTGACGGTAAATTCAGTCCGGATGGAAGTAAACTATTTGTGCTTTCTAGCAACAAGAAAATAAAAGTATTCAATTTTGATGTTCCATATAGTGTAGAGACCATGAAATATGCTGGAGTTGACAAAGACTTCGTCATTGATACCACAGGTTTCGTGTCTCTAGCTTTTAACGAGAATGGAACTAAACTATTCCTTATGCAAGGGATAGAGCCTTACGCTGACCCTACCGAAAAACTAAGACAATACAGCCTCGCTACTGGATTCGATTTGTCAACCGAAATTCCTTCTGAAAGGACAGTATATGTACTGGATGGGAGCCGGCACACACATTTATCATTTAGCCCAGATGGTTTACATATGTATGTGGCGAGTAGGAACACTAATACAAAGGCCTATGAATATCGGCTAAAAGCGCCATATGATTTATCTACTATACCTTTTGAAACTGTTTTGGGAGGAGTCCCTCGTGGTGAATTGGATGGTACAGGTTATGTTTATTTGAAACGGCAAGCATCAAGCACTTATACGCGCTATGGAAATGAACCTGTAGGTTTGGCATTTACACCTGATGGTAAAAGGATGTTTGGTTTTGAGGACGAGCTTTACTACGTATTCGAATACGGAATGCATGTGGCCAATGATGTCAGAACCCGTCATTTTTTGAATGAAAAACAGTTTATTCAATTGGGCCGATCCGAGTCCGTGACATTCAACTCTGACGGTACCAAAATGTTAGTCGTTGACGGATCAGTAAATGAATTTAGATTGAATACCGCCCCACGTGTTCTGGAAATTAAATTGTTAAATACACCTACGGCTACTGCGACTTCTGTAGAGTTTAAAGTAAAGTTTAGCGCTAAAGTAACGGGAGTAGACCTGGACGACTTTATGCTAGAAGCCTCTGAAGAAGTGAAGGAGGCTACCATATCCTCAATAAGTGGTAGCGGAAAATCATACACAATCACTGTTAATAATATTCCACCTAATAGAGACGGCTACATGAGTTTGAAGCTCAAAGCTTCTGGTACTGGAATTCAAGATGTGGAAGGGTCTGAAGTCAAAATAGATAATTCACCTGTAAAGGATTATCACTATGTAGGGGCGGCTTTTGATATCTCTGAGGCTGTGTATGCAGGCAGTTCAGAAAGTTTTTCGATTGCTGATGAAGAAGGCTATTCTCGTTCACTTGCTTTCAGTCACGATGGAAAGGCAATGTTCACCATGGGCACAGATAGCAAAAAAGTTACTAAGTATAACCTTACAGTACCTTATGATATTTCTACAGCCGTAAAGGCGGGTAATGATCAAATCTTTTCCACAATCAATGAAGAAGAAAACCCGAGGTCACTGACTTTCAATTCCTCTGGCAAGAAAATGTATATCATGGGTCCAAAAGGCAAAGATGTCAATGAGTATGCGCTCACCAGACCCTATAACCTGTCCACAGTATCATTTAATGGCAAGGAAGAACGCAAGGTTATTTCGGGTCAAGAATCCGCACCAACTTCTGTTGTTTTTAGTAGAGATGGGCTAAAAATGTTTGTGCTAGGTACTGGCAATGATGCCGTCCAGGCCTATGATCTTTCTAAGGCATTTGACGTGTCGACAGCTACACATTCGGGCAGCAGGGCAGTAGGAGGGCGTGAAGCGAACCCATACTCAATCGCATTCAATTTTGATGGCACCAAAATGTTCATCATGGGTACAGAAGGTGATGATGTCAATGAGTATACATTGGCAACACCCTATGACGTAGTCAATGCAGTCTATGCAGGAGATAATCAAAGGTTTTCAGTAGCTGATCAGGAGACATTACCTCGTTCCTTGAGCTTTAACTCTGATGGGACAAAAATGTATGTGCTCGGTAATGAAAATAATGTTATCCACGAGTACAACCTAGATTCTTCAGAGCCTGAGCTAATCAGTATCACTGTGGCGGATAATCCTGCTCCTGACGCTACCACTGTAGATTTTATTGTAACGTTTGACGAGATTGTAACTGGGCTTTACAATACCGATTTTGAACTTTTGGCCTCTAGAGAAGTGGTAGGAGCCACTGTTTCTGGCTTCAAACGAGAAGGTGACGTGTACACTATAACCGTTACTAACATCCCTGCGAGAGCCGATGGAACACTGGGTATTCGGTTGATAGATAATTATGCAAGAATCAGAGATGTTGATGGTAATTCTCTTATCGAGAGCAGTCCTTCAAATGAATATCATTATGTAGGTGCGGCCTTTGATATTTCCAAGGCTGTGTATGGTGGTAGTCAGCGAACTTTCACAGTTACGGAGAAATCTCAGTCCAAGGCAAAAGGGTTGACTTTCAGTTCAGATGGTAAGAAAATGTTCGTTCATGGTAGTAATACTACTTATATACATGAGTATGACCTGCCGGTTGCTTTTAATGCTTCAACCGCAATCTATAAGAGGCGATTTGATGCAGACGAAGTAGGCAACCAAACGGCTATCAATTTTAATCTAGATGGTACAAGAATGATTGTAGGTGGACGCGGGGAAAAAGGAGTTCATCAATATAACCTGACCACTGGTTTTGATGTCTCAACTGCTTCCTATGAAGGTACTTCAGATAACTTAAGTAGTTTAAACGCTCATGGCGCTGTTTTTAATCGAAATGGAACTGAGTTAATCGTGATGGACTTGGTTCAAGCGCATCAATTTAAGCTTACTACCCCATATGACATCAGAACGGCTGTTTTTATAAGAAAGACAACTCCATTCATTACAGAAGAAAACGATGTTCGGTCATTGGCATTTAATGCAGATGGTACTAAGGCATATATTACAGGGAAGAGCAAAACATCGGTTTACGAATACGTCTTGACAGAAGCTTATGATCTAAGGACAATTCAGTTTTCAGGAGTGAATCAAGGAATTGATTTGACCCCACTTGGTATTATAAATCCTGAAGAAGTGAGTTTCAGCGATGATGGCACTAAAATGTTTGTACTGGACAATGATAATAGTACCATTCATGAATACTACATGGACTCATCTCCTTTGGATGTAGTGAGTATTAATCTGTCTGGAAATCCGGCAAAGAATGCCAGCGCTGTAGATTTTGAGGTTACGTTTAGTGAAGCTGTAACAGGGGTCGATGTTAACGATTTTGAATTAGAAGCTTCTTCTGAACTTATTGGCGCAGCTATATCCGCAGTTAGTGGGAGCGGAACTTCCTATTTGGTTTCCGTAAGCGATATTCCGGCATTTGCAGATGGTATATTGAGTATTGACTTAAAGAGCTCAGGAACTGGAATAGTTGATGTAATAGATGGAGCACCGACCAGCGGATTTACTGACGGAAATTACTTTTATGCCGGTGTTGCATTTGATGTGTCCAAAGCTGTTTTTTCCAAACACTTCTCAGTAGCAGACGTGGATGAAGGACCCCGATCGCTTGCTTTTAATGCAAAGGGGACAAAAATGTTTGTGATGGGTAGAGTAAATGATGCCATTTACAGTTATAAATTGACCACACCATATGATGTCTCTACAGCGAATTTCACTGGAGTTGATTTCTCAGTAGCGGCAGTAACAACTAGTCCAAGTTCTCTGGCTTTTAATGAAAATGGAAAAAGAATGTTTGTGTTGGGGCCTAATGGTATAGTCAACGAATTTAAACTAACTAAGGCCTTTGACATATCTACAGCAACACTACGAGATGATGTAACACCATTTTCTGTCCGAGAAATTGAAGGAGACCCGACCTCTATGGCCTTTAGCAGAGATGGTAGAAAACTATTCGTTTTAGGTTCAGGCAACGATGCCGTGCAAGCCTACGACCTTACAAGCCCTTATGAGCCCTCAACTGCCATGCATACCGGTGTAAGGTCCGTGATTGGGAGGGAGATTAACCCATATTCGTTAGCATTCAATGCGGATGGTACTAAAATGTACGTATTGGGTATTCAGGGTAAAGATATTACCGAATACAGTTTACCTACACCTTATGATATCGCTTCGGCTGTATATCAAAATGATGAAGAATTCTCGGTTGGTAGCAAAGAGTCTGCTCCTCGCTCACTTGAATTCAGCCCTGACGGCACTAAGATGTTTGTAATGGGGACTGTTGGAGATCGCATTAATGTATATAATCTCCAATCACAGTCTGTGGCAGGGACTATTGCAAGTTCAGCACCTGAAACTGTGAAAAGTCCTTTTACTGTGGTATTTACATTTGCTAGTTCGGTCTCAGGGTTTGTAGCAAGTGATATTACGGTTGTTAATGGTGAGGCTAGTAATCTTTTGATGCAAAGCCCTGGTGTTTATAGTGCCTTGATCACTCCAGAAAATGAAGGGCTTGTGGTGGTTAGTTTAGATGCATACAAAGCATTCGATGAAAATAATCACGGCAACGAGGCAACGGAAAAAATTAGTAGAATTTATGATAGTATTGAACCTGTTTTTACTTCTTCTGGAGCAGTTAATTTTATCGAAAATGGTACTGGGCAAGTTCACCATATAAAAGCCACGGACACCAATGGAGTGACTTTAAGTTTAGGGTCTGAAAACGATGAAAATCTATTTAATTTGGACGGTGGTATACTTAGCTTTAAGAATTCTCCGGACTTTGAAAACCCCAGAGATGGAGATGCTAACAATCAATATACTGTTAAGATCAATGCCAGAGATGCGGTAAATGTTGCCAGTCAACTGGTGACTATCTCAGTGGCTGACCTTGACGAAACCCTTCCTGTTTTTACCTCTCCGATAAGTGTCAGTTATGCCGAAAATATTCAGGAGACAGCTTATACTATAGTAGCAACTGATGAAGGCACACTATCCTTTAGCTTGGGGAATGCAAATGATGAGTCGTTATTCAAGCTTGAAGGAGCTGAAGTAACTTTTATGACATCTCCTGATTTTGAAAATCCCAAAGACGGAGATGCCAATAATGCATACGTCATTGAAGTGCTCGCCAATGATGGTTTAAATACTCAGAGTCAATTGGTGGTCATTAATGTGACCAATCAAGACGATACACCGCCAGTATTCACCTCATCTACTGAAGTGAACTTTGCTGAAAATGGTATTGGTACAGCCTATACTGTTTTGGCGACAGATGCTAACCCTTTGTCTTATAGTTTGGCTTCTACCAATGACAAAAACCTGTTTAACATCAATGGAAACTTGATTTCATTCAAGGTATCTCCTGATTTTGAAAATCCTTCGGATTTTAACTCAAATAATATCTACTGGATAAAAATTAAAGCAAGTGATGGTGTTAATGAAGCGGAAAGAACTGTCAAAATTACAGTAACCAATATTGATGATACAGCACCTGTTTTCGTATCTGCTACTTCAATCGATTTTGATGAGAATGCAACTGTTTCAGCATATATGATTGCTGCCACTGATACAAATCCGCTTACTTACAGTTTAGGGAATAGTCATGATGAGGTACTCTTTAATTTATCTCAAAATGTTCTCAATTTCAAAGCAGTGCCTGATTTTGAGATTCCTACTGATGGTGATGCCAATAACATCTATGTTGTTGAGGTAAGAGCCACTGATGGTGTTAATACTGTTAGTCAATTGGTTAGTATTTCAGTTAGAAACCTAGATGATACTCCTCCTGTTTTTACCTCACTAAATGCGGTGAGTTTTGAAGAAAATAAAACAACTCAGGCTTATCGAATAGAAGCCACAGATGCGAACACCTTGTCCTATAGTTTAGGGACAGGTAATGATGAAACGTTATTCAAGCTGGAAGGGAGAAATGTGTCATTTAAGACAATTCCTGATTTTGAACAGCCAGTTGATGCTGACGCTAATAATGTCTACTTGATTAGTGTGAATGTGAGTGATGGAATAAATGAAGTAAGTCAACTTGTCGCTATTACCGTAATGAACGTGGATGATACCCCACCGGTGTTTACATCTTCAACCACAGCCAGCTTTCTTGAAAACTCAACGGGTGTAGCTTACACGATATCAGCAACAGATAACAGTCCTTTGACCTACAAACTTGGAGCCGCTGATGATGGTGGTTTGTTTGATTTAAACGGGACTGACATCACATTCAAAGTAGCACCAGATTTTGAAAATCCGCAGGACAAGAACCAAGACAATGTCTATTCTATAAAAGTTAAAGTCAATGATGGAATTAACGAAATCTTTGAGTTTGTTAAAATTTCAGTAACCAATTATGACGATGTTGAGCCAGAATTCAAATCACCGTCAAAAGTCAGTTTTAAAGAGAATAGCTCAGGTATAGCTTACACCATTGTTGCAAAAGATGAGAATAGTATAACATACAGTTTAGGTTCTGAAAATGATGAGCATTTCTTTGATTTTAATGAAGGAGTGGTGCGATTTAAAACAATTCCTGATTATGAGGTAAAGAAGCGTTACAAAATCGAAGTTAGGGCCAATGACGGTCTCCATACAGCTAAGAAAATTGTAACCATTAACATTATCAATTTAGATGAAGATCCTCCTGTATTCTTATCACCTACCGCTGTCGATTATGTGGAAGGGTATTATGATATAGCATATCATATCTTCTCTAAAGATGCAAGTGATGTAACTTATAGATTAGGTACAGGTCATGATGAAAGTCTATTCTCTGTAAGAGGGACTTGGGTTTTCTGGGGGAAAGTACCTGATTTTGAAAAACCAAAAGATGCTGATGCAGACAATACCTATGTGATTGAAGTAATTGCCAGTGATGGAATAAATGAAGAAGCTAGTCAATTGGTGACGATTACTGTAACTAATCGTGATGAGACAACTCCTGTGATTACTTCATCAAGGTCAGTGAGTTTTGCTGAAAATGGAACAGGTGTAGTTCATACTATTGTGGCCCATGACAAGGAGAATGTTTCAGATGAGAATCCAATTTTTTATAGTGGAGGTTATGACTTTGATGAACGTCTTTTCAATATCAATCTAACAACAGGAGAAATCAGGTTCAAAGAAGTCCCAGACTTCGAGAATCCTCTAGACCAAACAGGCGATAACACTTACTTATTAAAAGTCTTTGCTAATGATAAGACAAATCATAGTATTCAACAGATATATATCACGGTTACAGATGTAGAGGATACCCCACCAGTTTTTAGTTCTTCTGAAACAGCTACTTTTTCGGAAAACGGAACAGGTATAGCTTACACAGCAGTTGCCACAGCCTTTGGCAATGTTACTTACAGTTTAGCGAATAGTCACGATAAATCTCTTTTTGATATCGTAGAATCTACTGGCGAAATTACTTTTAAAAATAGCCCAGACTTTGAAAATCCTCTAGATAAAAACGCTGATAATATTTATATCCTGAACGTGAAGGCAAGTTATGGGGTAATTGACAAGATTCAGAAAGTCAAAGTTACAGTGATAGATGTTGATGACACAACTCCAATAATTTCATCACCTTCGGCCGTCAGTATTGTAGAAAATGGTACAGGAGCTGCCTATACGATTGTGGCTACTGATGATAATAGTCTTACTTATCAATTAGGAACAGGTAACGATGAAGCCCTTTTTAATATCAGTGGGGAGGTGATCACTTTTAAAACAGCTCCCGATTTTGAAATGCCTACAGACGGTGATGGTAACAATACCTATGTCGTGGAAACCATCGCATTCGATGGAATGAATAGAGCTACAAAACTGGTGACCATCACTGTGACCAATATTGATGATACTGTTCCTGTATTCACTTCCCCTGGTAGCGTAAGTGTGAGCGAGAATTCTACAAGTTCTGCCTATACTGCCATAGCCACGGATGCAAATGCATTGGTTTATTCTCTTGGGAGTGATTTAGATGAGGGTCTCTTCAGTATCAACTCAGGAGTAATCACTTTCAATTCTGCTCCTGATTTTGAAGCACCTAAAGATGCTGACACCAATAATATTTATAAACTCAAAATAATCGCTAGCGATGGTTTGAATACTACTTCGCAATTCGTGGATGTCTCGGTATCCGATTTGGATGAAATAGCTCCTGCAACGAGTATTACTAGCGCTGCCAGTAGCACTGTAAATGGTGCGTTTGATGTCACGATTACTTTTTCTGAAAACGTAACCGGTTTTGATATCTCTGATCTTGACTTAACCAATGGAACAGCTTCGAATTTTAGTGGTTCTGGCGCTTCTTATAATGCAACTATTACCCCTTCTGCTAATGGTACAGTTGTGGTTAATGTTCTTGCCGAGGTTGCTGTTGATGCTTCTGGGAATAAAAATACCGCAGCTTCTCCATTCACGGTATTAGTGGATTCCTCGGTGCTTTCTGTGTCCATAACTAGCACTGCAAAAAATGTCACTAACAGTTCATTTGACGTGTCGATTGTATTTAGTTCTGAAGTGACAGATTTTGTAGAGACAGACCTGGTATTGGGCAATGCTACTAGTACAAGCTTCACTGGGTCAGGTACAAGCTACAGTGTTACGATAATCCCTGCTGTTGATGGCATAGTAGCCATAGATGTACCGAAAGATGTTGCTACAAATGACTTGGGCACAAAGAACCTGGCTGCAGGACAATTCAAAATTTTGAATGATGCCACGAGTCCAGTTTTCACTTCTTCCAATACGGAGAACTTTGTTGAGAACGGGAGCGGAACGGCCTATACAGCGGTAGCCACTGATGATAATGCATTGACCTACAGTCTGGGCACTGGAAACGATGAGGGGTTGTTTACGATATCTGAATCTAATGGAGCAGTATTGTTCAAAGCGATTCCTGACTTTGAATCTCCGATAGACCTGGATCAAAACAACAAGTATTCAATCCAAATAATCGCTGATGACGGTATAAATACAGGTACACAAACTGTCGTGATTTCTGTGGCTAATATAGACGATACTGCCCCAGTATTCACCTCCTCAGTTACCACTAGTTTTACAGAAAACGGTGTAACACCGGCTTATACGATTGCCGCCACCGATGCCAATAGTTTGACTTACAGTTTTGGAAGTGATAGGGATGAAGCTTTGTTTGACTTAAACTCAGATAAAGTGATTTTTAAAGCAGCACCCGACTTTGAATCACCCACGGACAGCGATGGCAACAACACCTATATCATTGAAGTTAAAGTAACCGATGGTATCCATGTGGTAAGTCAAATTGTGACAATAAGTGTAGTTAATGCTGATGATACAGCTCCAGTCATTACTTCTTCTAACACTGCTGAGTTTATGGAAACTGAAACTGGCACTGTTTATACAGTTGTTGCAACAGATGTCAATGCGATAACCTACAGCTTAGGAGATGGCAACGATTCAGGCCTTTTTAATATAACCAATGGTGAGGTAAGTTTTAAAACTTCGCCTGACTTTGAAACTCCAACTGACGCTGACGGAAATAACATTTATGTAATAGAAGTGAAGGCAAGTGATGGGTTGAATGTCGTAACAAAAATGGTTTCAATCACAGTTACCGATTTAGATGAAGTCCTACCAGTATTTACCTCTGCAACAGTACTCGATTTTGTTGAGAATGGATCAGAAACGGCATATACGATAGCAGCAACCGATGCCAATCCACTTACCTATAGTTTAGGTACTGGTAATGACGAAGGGTCGTTTAATATTTTTGCAGACAAAGTTATTTTTAAAACTACACCAGACTTCGAGCAAAAGAGTAGTTATGTTATTGAAGTTCAGGCTAATGATGGTTTTAATGTCGCGAAGCAGCTTGTGTCAATATCAATTACTGATATTGATGAATTACAGCCTGTTTTTACTTCTGCCTTTATAGTCAATTCTGACGAAAACGTCACTGGAACTATTTATACAACTCTGGCTACAGACAAAAGCGCTATCACATATAGCTTGGGGACAGCAAATGACGAGGTACTGTTTGATTTGAATGATAACCTCGTCTCATTTAAGAGTTCTCCTGACTTCGAGGACCCAAAAGATACAGATAAGAATAGTACCTATATCATTGAATTGAAGGCAACCGATGTGGCTAATAATATGACATCGCAATTGGTTACCATTATAATTAATGATGTCGATGAAATAGCACCTGTTTTTACTTCTTCAACGGCCTCAACCTTTGAAGAAAACGTTACAGGTGTTGTCTACAATGCCATGGCCACGGATCAAAGTACGATTACCTATAGTCTAGGGACCTTAAACGATGAGGGGCTGTTTGAACTGAATAATAGTCAGATTTCCTTTAAGGCTTCTCCTGATTTTGAAGCACCATTGGATGCAAATAAGGACAATGCTTATGTTCTTGAAGTGAAAGCTACAGACATATCAAATAACGTGACTTCACAAATGATTACTGTTACCATCACCGATGTAGATGATTCGGCTCCTGTCTTTATCTCCCCAACTACCTCAACTTTTATTGAGAATGAAACGGGAATTGCCTACACAGCTGAAGTGAGTGACGTGAACCTCGTTACGTACAATTTAGGCACGGCAAACGATGAGTCTTTCTTTAATCTCAATGGTGGAGAAGTGAGCTTTAGAACATCACCAGACTTTGAAGTAAAGAATAGTTATGTAATAGAGGTATTGGCTAATGATGGGCAGAATACTTCAAAACAAACGGTGACTATTGCCATTACTGACGTAGATGAGATATTACCCGTTATTAACTCTGCTACGACAGTGAACTATGAAGAGAATGGTATAGGAACAGTCTATAACATTGAAGCAACAGACGCGAATGCCATTTCCTACGGCTTAGGTACTGCTAATGATGAACATCTATTTGACCTAAATGAGGGAGCAGTGACGTTCAAATCGTCTCCCGATTTTGAAGTTCAGGACAGTTACAAAATTGAAGTTAGGGCCACAGACGGTCTCAACACAGCTAAACAAATTGTCTCAATTTCCATTACCAATATTGATGAAGTTACTCCGGTGTTTACTTCTGCGACAGCAATAAGTTTTGCAGAGAATGGAATGGGCACTGCTTACACAATCACTGCTACTGATGCTAATGCTGTTACTTACAGCTTAGGAACTGGTAATGATGAAGCTCTCTTCAACTTAGTAGGTGGAGTAGTGACCTTCAAAACTTCACCGGACTTAGAAACTAAGTCAAGCTATACTATCGAAGTGAATGCTAGTGATGGACTCAACACAGCCTCTCAAATGGTTGCCATTACCATTACTGACGTTGATGAGATACTACCAGCTTTCACTTCAGCCACGGCTGTCAACTTTGAAGAGAACGGAACAGGAACGGCTTACACCATTGTAGCTACTGATGCTAATGCTATTACTTACAGCTTAGGCACGGGCAATGATGAAGCCCTCTTCAATCTAGTAGGCGGGGTAGTAACTTTCAAAACTGCACCGGACCTAGAAACTAAGTCAAGCTATACTATCGAAGTGAATGCTAGTGATGGACTCAATACAGCATCTCAAACAGTAATAATTACGATAACTGATGTTGATGAGATACTACCAGTTTTTACTTCAACCACGACTGTCAACTTTGAAGAGAACGGAACAGGAGCGGCTTATACTATTGTAGCTACTGATATTAATGCGATCACTTACAGTTTAGGAACGGGCAATGACGAAGCCTTCTTTAACCTCGTGGGCGGGGTAGTGACCTTCAAAGCTGCACCAGACTTAGAAACTAAGTCAATCTATACGATCCAAGTCAACGCGAATGACGGTCTCAACACGGCCTCTCAAACAGTCATCATTACTATCACCGATGTGGATGAGATACTGCCAGTCTTCATCTCAACAACAGCCGTCAACTTCGAAGAGAACGGAACAGGAACAGCTTATACTGCTATGGCTACAGATGCCAACACTATTTCTTATAGCTTAGGAAACAGCAATGACGAAGCATTTTTTAACCTGAATGGGGGAGTGGTCACTTTTAAAATAGCTCCTGACTTTGAAAGCAAGAGTAGTTATGTGATCGAAGTTCAGGCCAACGATGGAACTAATACGGTTAAACAAACGGTGACAATCAACATTACCGATATTGATGAGATATTACCAGTTTTTAGTTCAGGTACTACCGCGGGATTTACTGAAAACGGAACTGGTACTGTCTATACCGTTTCAGCTACAGGTGCTAATAATATCACCTATGCCTTGGGTACTGGCAATGATGAAACACTCTTCAACTTGAATGGTGCATCGTTAACCTTCAAAGCGGCTCCTGACTTTGAAACTAAGAGTAGCTATGTAATCGAATTAGAAGCCAAAAATGGCTTGAATATCGCTAAGCAAACAGTTACGATTACTATTATTGATGTGGATGAAATTGCTCCAGTGTTCACTTCGGCTACTACAGTTGACTTTTCCGAGAATGGTACAGGAACGGCTTACACGATCACAGCTACAGACGCCAACTCCATTGTTTATGCTTTAGGCTCAGGAAACGATGAAAGTCTGTTTAATCTTAACGATGGCATAGTAACCTTCAAGGCATCGCCAGATTACGAAGTTAAAAGTAGTTATGTGATTGAAACACAAGCTAATGATGGTTTAAATACTGCAAAACAGATCGTGACGATCACAATTACCGATTCCGATGAAACTATACCGGTCTTTACTTCACCTACAGCGGTAAACTTTGCCGAAAACGGTATTGCAACTGCCTATACTGTAACTGCAACAGACGATAATGTTCTAAGGTATACTTTAGGTAAGGGCAATGATGAAGCTCTTTTCGATATAGAAGGAGAAGAGATAAGCTTTAACACATCACCAGATTTTGAAACGAAGAGCAGTTATACTATCGAGGTAAAAGCCAATGATGGGTTCAATATTGCATCTCAAACCGTAGTGATCACAATCACTGATGTTGATGAGATCTTGCCAGTCTTTACGTCCGCTACAGCGGTGAATTTTACTGAGAACAGTACTGGTACGGTCTATGCGATTGAAGCTACAGATGCCAATGCCATCACCTACAGCTTCGGCACTGATAATGATGAATCATTCTTCGACCTAAATGGAGCTGCAGTAACTTTCAAGTCAGCTCCTGACTTTGAAGTCAAGGATACCTATACCATCGAAGTGCAGGCCAATGACGGCTTGAATACTGCTAAACAAACAGTAACGATTACCATTACCGATGTAGATGAATTTGCTCCAGTATTCACTTCTGCTACGACTGTAGAATTTGATGAGAACAGTACAGGGGCAGTCTATACGATTGCAGCTACTGATGCCAATACCATTACTTATAGCTTAGGCACTGATAATGATGAATCTCTCTTCGACCTGAACAGAGCTGTAGTGACTTTCAAGTCAGCTCCGGATTTTGAAGCGAAGAGCAGTTATACTATCGAGGTAAAAGCTAATGATGGATTAAATGAGGCAAGTCAGACGGTGACCATCACCATTACCGATGTAGATGAGATCGCCCCTGTGTTTACTTCATCTACAACTGTAAGTTTCATGGAGAACAGCACTGAGACTGTTTATACCATTTCAGCTACTGATGCTAACCCATTGACTTATAGTTTGGGTACAGGTAACGATGAGTCATCCTTTAACCTGAATGGAGAAGTTGTTACATTCAAATCTTCACCAGACTTTGAGACCAAGAACAGTTACGTGATAGAAGTTCAGGCGAATGATGGCTTGAATATGTCCAAACAAACGGTGACCATTGCTATCACTGATGTCGATGAAATACTTCCAGTATTTACCTCATCAACTGCTGTCGATTTTGTAGAGAACAGCACTGAGACTGTTTATACCATTTCAGCTACTGATGCTAACCCATTGACTTACAGTTTGGGTACAGGTAACGATGAATCATTCTTTAACCTGAACGGAGGAGTCGTTACATTTAAGTCGTCACCTGATTTTGAAGCCCCAACCGATGCCGACAACAATAATGATTACGTGATTGAAGTAAGTGCATTTGATGGTACTAATACGGTTACACAGCATGTTACAATTACAGTTACTAATCAGGATGATACTGCACCGGTGTTTACAACGATGTCGGCTTTCAACTTTGAAGAGAATAGTGAAGGTGTTGTGTTCTCAGTAGTGGCTACAGACGAGAACTCAATAACCTATAGTATTGGACAATCGAATGATGAAAGTCATTTTAGTATAAATACTAATAGTGGTGAAGTGCGATTTAAATCTGCCCCTGACTTTGAAAACCCTGTTGATTCAAATAGAGATAACGCGTATGTACTGGAGGTGAATGCTAATGATGGTGTTAATACAACCAATATGTCTGTTGTAATTACAGTCACCAATGTTGCGGAACCAGTATTAAGATTGGAAGCTGATTTGAATATTCCAACAACAGCTCTGGGACTTACATCAATATTTGATGTGTTGATACACAATGATGGAGATGCAGACCTCATAATTAGTGAGATTACCTACCCGAATGGATTTTATGGTGCAAACTCTAATATTACAATCAGGCCTTCTGAGAGTCACACACTTGAGGTCACATTTGCACCCATAGCACAGCAAACCTATTCAGGAGAAGTTGTGATTGTATCCAATGGAGGAGTGGCAAGTCTGCAGCTTACAGCAGAAGGAGAGGTTATCACCAGTACAGATAATGAGAGTATTGAAGCTAGTGGGATTACCTTAAGCCCAAATCCAACCAGCAAGATGTTAAATGTAGATTTCTCCAAAAGTGGTTCGAAAAAGCTGGACATTGAACTAATGAACCTTAGTGGCTTCTCAATGTTTCGGAAAACGGGGTTCAGGAATAAGTCTATTAGCATTGACGTATCCAATTATCCTCAAGGAGTTTACTTGATGTATGTAACCGATGGTAAACGAATAGTTACCAAGAAGGTGATGATTAGAAAGTAATTCGTTTAATGGTAACGGAGAAGTCAATAGCATTCCATAGATTATTTAGTGAATCTAGGAAAGAGAGCCAATTCCAGTTTGAGTTTAACCAAAGGTCTTTTTTATTTCAATCTAAATACCACTCTAAGATTCATTCGTTGAGTGACTGGTTGTCCTCTTTGTTTGCCTGGAATCCATTTTTTCGACCGTTTTAGTACTCTTAAGGCCTCTTCATTACATGATCTACTGACTCCTCTACTTATCTCTTCATCTTTTATATCTCCATTTTCGTCAATGATAAAAGTCAAATACACATTACCTTCTTCTCCATACCTTTTAGCTTCTAGAGGATACTTTAGGTTTCTGGCTAAAAAACTATTCCAAGCTGCCATTCCTCCCTTAAAAGTTGCATCCTCTTCAAACTCTGTGTACTTATACGATTTTCCCTTATCATCATAGCTTACACCAGAGATTAACTTCCCTTCGTCATTGTAAGTGTCTTTATAAAGAACTCTTTCTGAGTTTGAAGTGATCCATAGACCAGTCCTAAAGCCTTTTGTTAAAGTACCCTCTTCTACCAGTTTATCATTATGAAAAAGAGCGTTTCGATAGGTGCCTTCCCCGTTGGAAACCACAAGATTTCCTAAAGAGTCCCAAGCGTTGACAAGCCTTGGTTGGTGGTAATGGACATAGCCTTTCATAAGTTCTGTTGATCTCATTGTACCATTTTGATACCTTCTTTTTCTCATTCCAACGGCCTTACCGTTTTCATATAAACCAGATTCCTTAATGTTCCCGCTTGAATAGAGTATAACATAATTACCATGTTGTTTATTTTCAGAGTAATTAGCGTATCCATAAGGTTTATGATTGACATAAAATCGTTCAATCTTTCCTTTTCTTTCTTTACCAGAATTTAATTCATAATAATCTGCACTTTTAGTGTTCTTGTTAGAGACTTTAGAGCCGTTGGAATAGAAATATGTAGTATCTGCTTGGGCTTTGCTAAGAGTGGGTAGGGTAAAAAACAAGAGGATTAGAATCAATAATCTCTTCATTCTGTTTCTTTGATATATTAAAATTTTGACAAATATATTTTAATTTTCAGGATAGATCAAAGTAAAAGCCACTTCCGTATGAAGTGGCTTTTTGAATTGACCAAAACAAATGAACGCTGCTGAGCAATCATTATGTCGTAGTTAAGGGATCTTGGGTATTGTGTTTGATTATTTACATTAAGCCTGAGCTAGTTGAATTTCACTATTCATGAGACTAATGTTCAGTGATACATTCTGACTACGGATGAGGTTTTGTATAGCTCGAATTAACTTTTTCTTGACGGATGTACTTTTGCTTGTTTTCTTTATCACAAGGTTTTCTACAGTTGCTACAGGCTCTTCAAAGTAGAGTGAGTTGACCAAGTGAATTCCTATAAACCCTACGACTCCATCGGAATCAATAGCTACTAAATATTTGAAATCTATATCGTAAAGGTTTTGCCAGAATTTTTTTCTGAAAGCACTTTCGGAGCACATTTGTCCTTTTCTGGATTCCTGAAGTAATGAATAGAGTTCACCGGCATGTTCCAGTTTGGCATTACATATTATTGTTTCTTGTGGTGATGCTTTCATAAGTTCTAGGGTTTCGTTAATGGATGTGTTTAAAGTGTAAGCTTAAATTCGACACGCCTGTTGAGCCGCCTACCCATAAATGATTCGTTAGAGGACATAGGCTGATTCTCGCCTTTTGATATAGTGACAAATCTTTCTTCTGAAAAGCCTTTTGAAACAAAGTAGTCTCTTACCGCATTGGCTCTTTTTTGACCTAATTCCAGATTGTAATCTTCGCCACCGTAGTAATCAGTATGGCCTGTTATTTCTAATATAGAAGTAGGGTTGTCTATTAGTATTTGCTCAATTGAAGTAAGTCGCTTCGCATTATCAGGATGATCTGCAACGGAGTAACGTTCAAAGTTGAAAAATACCAGTGTTCCCAGGCTAATCTGGTTTGCAAGTAATTCCTGAACGGGCTCTACCTTGGATGATTCAGGGAGAACTGTTTCCTCACTTACTTCATAGTTTTCATTGTCTTCAGGAATTTCTTCAATATCACTTTCTTCAAGCTGAGGAGCCTCTTCTTCAACTATTGCTTCTGGTTCTTCTGATTTTTCTTGTAGAACAGTATTATCATATTCGAAAGAATAGATTTCGTCTTTCCATACATCACCCATTCTGTTAGAGGAGAAGAAGCCGCGGTTACCTGTCTTTCTCCAGGTAAGGTTGAAGTCGTCATAATTGGAGTTTATGGGAACTCCAAGGTTATGAACAGATTGAGTGGTATCCTGAATGTTCGTTACCACAATATCTAACATTCCTAAGCCGCCATGCCCATCGGTAGAGTAGAAAAGGCTGTCATTCTTAAGGGTAGGAAACATCTCATCTCCACTTGTATTAATTGGACTGCCAAGATTTTCAGGCTCTTCCCATTTTTGATTCGAGAACTGACTACGATATAGGTCGTTACCTCCGTAACCACCATCTCTGTCCGAAGAAAAGTATAGATACCCAGTTTTTTTGTCATAGACTGGATGACCAGATGAGCTTCCATCAGCATTTAAAGATAGTACCTCAGGTTTGCTCCATTTTCCCTTAATAAGCTTAGAGTAGTATAATTTCAAACGGTAAACCCCATTGTCGCTGTCATCACTGGGAATACTTCTGGCAAATACCACAAGGTAATCTGTAATAAAAGTAACAGGCCCTTCGGGATATTTGGTGTTCAGTTTTCCATCACCGAAAGGCTCAACCTTTAAGTCATTTATCGATTTTAAAGGTATCTGGAATAAGTCCAGATCATCTATTTCTTCTTCTTCCGATTTGGTTACCCTTTGGATATTGTTTCTTCCAGAAACTAATATCATCAAGCTGTCACGATATAAACCAGCCAGAAAATCATCTTCGTGAGTGTTCAGTTTTAAGTTCTGAATCTTGTATCTCCAGGCATCTTCATAGTATTGATCTACATTTCTGATACTTTCTAGGTAGCGTAGTGCTTGTTGATTGTTAGGATCTTCCTCTAAGAATTTCTGAAGCTCCTTCTCAGCTTTATTATGATGCTTGCCACTTACCAATGTACCGATGTATGCAATGTGCTCTTCAGGAGTCAAATCCATCCGATCCTCATTAATCAACTCTTCAAACCACTTTCTTGCTTTTTCAGGGTTTCTCTGTTCCCAATAAGCGTAAGCAAGTTTTCGCTTGGTATCTACAAGTGACCTGTTTTCTTCCAGTAAAATATTGAAGGCTTTGATGGCTTTTTCATATTGGCCTGCCTCATAAAGTTTATTCCCCCTTTCTTCATAAGATTTTAGGACATCGGCAATATTTTTCTGACCTAATAGGGTAGATGTTGAGATAAGCATCAGCACTAATGTGAAATATGTGCTGACCAGCGATGATTTGTATTTAGGTGCAAGTCTGTTCATCATTAGAAGTATCTAGGTGAAGTATATTTATCTCTGGAAAGTAGATTGAAAGTGAGCATGAATTCATGTGAGCCTCCGTTTATCCTTCTTAATCCTGTTTTAGTATTGGCAAAATCATAGGCATAGCCGAATTGAATTCTGTCAGTTAATCGAGCTTGAAGTATGACATCCATTGCATCGAAAGATCGATAGCTCAGCCCGAACCAGAGCAACTCTCTTATGAACAAACTCATGTTAAAATCGATCTGCAGTGGATTTCCTTCCACCATTGTAGCTAGTACATTAGGTTTTAATTTGAGGTCTTTATTAAGGGTGATTACATATCCCATATTGGTGAAATAATGTCTTCTGGCTTTGGCATCTGAATCCTCATTATTCAAATCCAGACTACTCTCGATGGTTTGTGGAATAGAGAGACCGAAGAAGAACCGCTGCGATTCAAGAAAGAGACCAAGACCAAAATTCGATCTTAGCGCGTTAATATCACCACCAATAATAGGGTCAGGGTCTATGTTGTTGAGCTTGCTTTCTTCAAACTTGTAGTTATAAACACCTCCCTGAAGCCCCATGGATAACTTGTAGGTCTCATTTAGCCTTACAGATTTTGAATAAGTAAGAAATGCTCCATTCTGGCTTGTGACACCGATTTTGTCGGCTATAAGAATAGCTCCTAATGCGGCACTTCTGTTTTTGTTTATAGGAGCATCTATAGTGAAAGTCTGTGTATTAGGCGCCCCCTCCAGACCAACCCATTGCTGCCTTAAACTAAAAACGCCTCGTGTATAGCCGTTGCTACCTGTATATGCAGGGTTAATGACCATCTGGTTGAACATATACTGAGCATAAAGCGCCTGTTGTTGTGCTGTTACTCTGGAAGGCAATAGCACTACTACGGTATATATCAAAATGAGTCTAATTAAATTCTTCATGATATTAACGTTTATAGTGAATGAAACCGCTGATAGAAGGCTGACCTGGCCCCAGGTTGACTACATAGAAATATGTGCCTGTTATAGCGATGTTGGACTTATTGAGTAAACCCTGATCGGATTCTCCTTTCCATACCTTGTCTTGGTTATTGTATCCCTCTATTTTAAAAATCAGATTACCAGCGCGATTATAGATTTTCACATCATTATTGGGGAAATTCTCAATGCCGGGAATTTTCCAATAATCATTCATGCCATCTCCGTTTGGAGTAATGGCACTGGCTATGTTTGCTTTGATATAGTCGAGTAAATCATCAGGTACTTCAGTCATACCAACAATAGGTTGAATAAAACCTTGAGTAACAATGTAGCTCGTATTGGAAAGGGTAGGAGTTACTACCTCACCAATCGTAAAATCTATACTGTAGCTGGCATTGCTATAGCTTCCACCTTGCGATGAAATTACCTGTTGAGCTAATGCACTCATGCTTATAAACAATAGTGAGATAATATATATACGTTTCATAATCCTCTTTTTTGATGTGTCAAATACTCCTGTTTTCCTTATTTCATTCCTTCTCTAGGTCTATTAGTTTCTGGTTCTGATTTTTTGCATTTCTCTATCTATGGCCCTGCTAATCCAAGATTTGATAAACGTTTCTAATTGTGCAGAAATACCAACTACCATCCTTGGAAACCCTCTACTGGAACTATAGTAAATGACACCCTGGCCAAAAGGTGTTTGGTCGGATTCATAGTTGTCTTTTAAAAGCAACATGCTATCATCTCCTCCTATGCTAGTTTGAATGACTTCATAGAAGCGAAAGTTTTGATCTATAACTTGCATACCATATTTAAGATCTGAGATGGTGTATTTAGAAGTTTCATCTTCGAATGAAACCTGAACATCGTAGAAGTTGGAAGGGTAGCCAGTTGCATGTGATGCATTTAGAATTGTGATCTTTCCTTTCACATCAGTTTGATCCAAAGAACCGAAGACAATAGAGCTGGTACTAGTCAGAGGTTCTCCATTCAATGTGGCAGATATGGTAACAGTTTCTGCAGTGTTGTTTACTATATGGGCGTTATATGAACCATCCTGATTGTCTATAACATTGCCTATTATTCCTGATCCTGTACTATTTAGAGCGATTGTTCCTCCTGACCGAGGGTAAGGGTTGCCTTGAACATCTCTGAGTATAACTGTAATGAGTGCCTCAGAAGTGCCATTAGCCAAAAGTGGGCCTGATACAGATTGGGTTAATACAGATGATTGTTCGAGGTTTGGGGAGGCTATGAACTGAGAAAACTGAACATTGACAGAATTGGCTATTAAATGGCCGTTTAAATAGGCGCGTACTGTAACTACTTCGCTTACCGTATTTCTGAATCTAAAACTTACTGTGTAATCGTTGTTGTAAATGTTTCCTGTACGAATTGTTGTCTCAGATAACTCAGAGCCACTATACACTTCAAAAGAAACTCTACCAGGAGGGTGAGATATCAATGTTCCGGTAGCATCAGCAGCTTCTAAAGTAATTGTTGTGTTGGTAACACCATCAGCAATGAGTAATTGAGGGTTTGCAATTAATCTGGT
This sequence comes from uncultured Roseivirga sp., assembly GCA_947493005.1. Lineage (GTDB taxonomy): Bacteria > Bacteroidota > Bacteroidia > Cytophagales > Cyclobacteriaceae > Roseivirga. Next base: position 9,676 of record CANLOY010000002.1, on the reverse strand, counting down.
ATTTGCATTGTCATAATCTATGTCAGAAATAACGGTGATTGGATCAGACTCCCAATTTCCTTCAAGGACTTCTCCTAAGTAACCAGTGGCAATGAAGTTGTTGTAGCTGTCAGATGAAAAAATGTGTAACCTGATTGTACCTTCCCCGCCAAAATTATTGAGAGTTACTATTCTTTTATCAGGGTCTGTAGGATGATTTTCAACAGTGCCTTGACCTTCTGTTAATACGAAATTGTTAGGACTTGTATCAACACTAATGGCCACATTATTTGCATCCATATTAATTGAAGTGGCACCTGTAATGGTGACTTCGAACTGAATAGGCCCAGAGATGGTTTCTGTAACAGAAGGTGGTCCTATGACAACACCTAATGGATCAGGAGGCCCAACAGCAGGGTCGTAGAAATAGATATTGAGTGGGTAATATGATATTTCTCCATCGAGTGTAAATGACAAAGTAATTAATTCGACAGCGGTATTGGATATGCTGGCACTATACGTATGACCAACATTTTCATATGTAGCAATCGTTTTTCCCTGTTGGGTTCCAGCTGGACTAAAAGTGACCGTGCTAGAAAGTACATCGCTTGATTTTGCCGATAGCTCAACTTCTCCACTATACTTGCTCATGGGATTGCCATCAGCATCTACCAGGGATACCGTGAGGTTGGCCTGAGTGGTTCCATCAGCAGGAATGTAAAGTACATCAGATGCAATTTTAGAACGTGGGTCACCTAAATCTGCAGATAATACTGTTATTTCGAATATAGTATGTTCCAGAACATAATTTCCAGCATTATCGCTCGCAGAACCTTCTATGACAATAAACTCAATAATTCCACCACCCGAAGGGTTGTTTAAAGTGACTATTCTGGCATCTGGATTTTCAGGGTCTACTTCAATTTCATAAGAACCAAAACTCGCTGAACCTGTTTTGGAATTAATGTTAAGGAAGTTAACACCTAGGTTAATATTGTCTGCACCATAATATGTAACTCTCATTTGAATGGAAGAATTGGTAGTAACAGCTGTTGTAACTGGTGAAATTGACACTGTAGGTGGTTGCAGGTCGATAATATACGTTGAGCTCGTTACTGACGGAGCTGGGGCTCCAGTGTCATCTTCAGCTGAACCAGCAGCTATAGTAAAACCTAATGTACCTGTTCCTTGCCCCAGAGGGTTTGTGCCTTGGTGAGCGAAAGTGATGGTTCTTGTGTTACCAGTGCCTGTTATAGTAAAGCTGGCAGTGACATTGCCAGTGGTATTCAGTGAGATATCATCATTGTTTAATGTGATTACAGAAGCGTTGGTATAAGTTATTGTATAGGAAACATGGTCACTATAAATGTTTACGGAAGCGTTAGAAGGGGCACTTATACTTATTTCAGGAGCTACATTTTCTGTTATTGTTAGTTCTTTTCCATGTACTACTGAGCATAAAAACAGAAATGCTTGAAGCGTTAATATTGGCGATATGTACGATTTGATACTCATAGTGCCCTTTCTTATCTTGTTTGATCAATTCTTACCAAATCCCTGCTAATCATATCAATCAGCTTGTTTTCAATACAGACCTTCAACTCAGGAGATATCCTTGCTATGCTTAGCAGGTATGCATATAAAGAGTTTGAAACCCTCATTATCACCCCCTGATCCAAACTCACAGGTAATGTTTCATTTCCATAGATGCCACTAAGTGTAAATGAAGTTCCGTTAAGCGCAGTGACCCTAAATGACTGGCAGTTGCTGTCGAATACCAGGTCACCGATTTGAACATCTTTTGAATTGAACCTGCCCGTTGGGTCATCTATTGAAAAGTTGAATTGACTAGCTCCGGTAGGGTCAATCAATAGTTTGGCTGCAAACAGTTGAGACGTTTCATTTACTGGAGTATTATCAAGTTCTGCAATTCTATTGTCTATTAATGAAGCGGTGCTACTGAAGATGTAGGACTGAAGCGGAGCAGGAATGCCTGCAATGCTTAAGGGGTATCGGAAGTTTTCTGTAGGGCGAATTATGGCACCAATACCAGTGGTAGGTAGAGCACCCTCTGAAGTAAAAACTGTCATGCTGTTTCCAGAAACAGAAACGATTTCAAACCTGTTAAATGTTCTGTCATAAACCCAATCTCCCGCTTGTATATCGTTAGAAGTAAAGGTTGAAGTAAGGTCTTCAAAACTGAATGAGAGTTGGTAATAGTTACTTGAAGCTGATGCTATATTACCAATGGTTAGTTTACCTCTGAACAAGCTATGGTCTGGAGAGAAATTTACTGTTGGATTCTGAAAAGGAGTTGACTCGAATGAAATATCCAGTGAGAAAGTTCCGCTGTTAATACTGCGTACTTTAAGTTCATAAGCTCCATTGTCAAGTTCTTCAAAGTCCAGTGTGTTCGTAATCACCGGGGCTGTGGTAACTGTACTGAACTTATAGACGGGTATTTTCTTGATAGGGGTATTGTTAATGTCTCGCATTGTCATTACAATACTTATTTCAGAAATACCGTCAGCAATAGCACCATTGTTAGAGATTGACATGCTGGAATTTGGCAAACTGACTTCACCAGAGATATCAAAATAATCTGAAGATACATTGCCTACATTGGTTGCTGTAGCTAGCAGTTTGTATTGCAAACCAGGTTCATTTATTGAAAGCCCTTCAAATGTTGATACTCCATTTGAAGTTTGTACAGCCGTAATGCCAGATAGAGTTGCGGAACCTCCAGAAGGGTCGTTAGAAGGACCTATAGTTATACTGATTTCAATTTGCTCATCGGTGACCAAAGCTCCATGTGTATCTAAGGCCCTGACTTGAAAGTCAGGGATTGATCCATTAGATACTGAGTTTGCTGGTTGAGTAGCAAAAACCAAAGAAGTGGCTTTGGATAATACATTAAAAGAGTTGCTGCTTTCAGGTGCAGTTATCTGGTCAGCTGAAAAATGAATTTCGTAGTTGTTTCCCGGTCGGTTAAAATTGATTTGAAAATTTGCTACACCCAATTCATTGGTTGTGGCAGACAAGGTATTACCAGAGGATATCACATTGTCGTTGTCCTGAATAGCAATTTGTACTCCAGCTTGTAAAACGGGTACGTCTGATGGAGTGACCAACTGTACATTGTAAGTGACTTCGGAACCTGCTGAAATATTTGCTCCATTACCAGGTTGAGTGGAAATTGAAAGTGAAGCAGGGGTTATTTCAAAAGACTGACTGACAATAGTAAGCCCCGTTTCGGCACAAGTGGCTTTTAACGTGTAGCTGCCCGGTTGGTCTATTTGTAAGTCGTTGAAGGTAGCAACACCAGTGAGCCTATTTACAGTTTGTGTTAAGGTGCCACTTAAAATGGCATTTCCTCCTGTAGAACCATCAGATTCGATTTGGATATTAATATTTTGTATTTCGTTAATGACTGGGTCTGTTCCACTTCTGAGTTGAACATGTGTTTGTAAACTGTGACCGTTTACTGAATTTTTTGGTTCCGCGCTAAAAAAGATGTTATCAGCTCTTGATATAATTTCAAAGCCATCAGTCGTTGCTGGATCATAATTGGTCGATGTAATTGTAAATCGGTAAAGACCATCGGGGTCATTACTCGGTTTTGGGGTCTTAGGTGCTCTATACCACAAATCTGCCACTCCATTATTGGTATGAATTGTTTTGGCAGCAACGCCATCTTCGAAGAAGTTACTTTCATTAGCAGTAAGGAGAACTGGCGTTCCCGTTTCGTTGGCAAGGGTGCCATCCGCATTACGTAACCTTATTCTTACTAACTGTGAACCAGCGAAAGTAGGTACTTGCCCTATATGTTGGTTGGTAATTTCAATGTAAGGGTTACTGACGACATTGAAGGTGTTTGATACAATAGGGGAGATCCCATTAATGCCACTGCTGGCCCTTAGGGAATATCCATTATGAGATTCGTTTAATTGAAGACTTGAGAATACACTACTCCCTGTTCCAAGGTTTACTGTTTGTGTTGTGGTACCTGATAGGGTAGCACTCCCTCCGGAAGGATCATTGGAAAGAGATATACTGATGTCATGAGTTTCGTTTAAAACAGTGGTTCCAGTACCGTCTATCAACCTTACAGTCACGCCAAAGTCTTCGTTCATGTTGACATTTGAAGAAGGCTGAACTGAGAACGCTATTGCGGTGGCTCGGGCTGATACTGTAAAACCTGTTGTGTTAGCAGAAGTATAACCAGATGAAGTGGCAGTAAATGTATACGTTTCATCTCCAGGAGTGGAAGGGGCTGCAAACCAAAAATCCGAGAGACCATTGACTGAGTTTACGGTTCTTGAAGGAGTATCTGTACCAAAGAAATCATTGTTACTGGATGTCAGGGTAACAGGAACATCATTTAAAGTGACTGGACTTCCAGCTGCATCCAGCAGTCTTATACGTACTAGTTGAGCTCCAGAACTTGATGGTACCGATCCAGTTGGCTGATTGGGTATTGCAAATGAAGGTGTACCAGTGACGTTAAGAGAACTAGAAGTGGAGGAGCTGATGCCTGTAATATCACTGCTTATACCTAAAGAATAGTTATTGTGAATTTCATTAAGCTGTAATGCAGTAAAAGTAGCCAGTCCGGTTGACAGGTCTATGGTTTGTGTTTTAGTTCCTGAGAGCACTGCACTTCCACTGGAAGGGTCATTTGCTATTGATACGGTTATGTTATGAGTTTCATTTAAGACCACACCTCCCTCTCCATCAATCAACCTGGCAGTGAAACTAAAGTCTTCATTTAGGTTTACGCTTGAAGGTGGTTGAACAGAGAACTCTACTGAGGTTGCCCTGGTAGTCAAAGTAAAGCCTGTTGTATTCACTGAGGTATAGCCTGGAGAGGAAACAGTAAATGTGTAAATCTCATCTCCCGGGGTTGTAGGCATGGCGAACCAGAAATCTGATTTCCCATTGACTGAATTGACAGTTCTTGAAGGTGTTCCTGCTCCAAAAAAATCATTGTTGCTGGACGTTATTGTTATTGGTACATCGTTGAGGTCTCCTACTGGAGCTCCAGTTTCATCAAGAAGCCTTACCCGTACCAGTTGTGCTCCAGTTGCAGTAGGTATAGCACCTGTAGGTTCATTAGGTATTGCAAATGAAGGCGCTCCTCCAGCTTCTTCTGCACCTTGTGCTGATGTGACAATACTAAAGGTGTTTGAGAACAATTCGAAAGCATCACCAGCATAAAATAATAGCTGAATATCATTGATTGCTTGATCTATTTGTAAATCTGAAAACTCAGCTATTCCTGAAGCATCCGTGTATACTTCTAAGGTGCCTTGAAGTAAACCTGATGGGTCGTTAGCAACCCCGGCAACTACAGGTACATTTACCCAAGGTTGTCCTTTGCCATCAAGAGCTAAAACCTGAACTGTAAATGTTTCACTCGTTATTACTTGAGATGGAGGTTGTTGTTGTACCGAGCCAGATTGTGCAATGAGCAACTCAACATTTAATAGGCTAACGGCTATAATAATGCTTATAAGTTTACTGAATGAAACCATCTTCATTGACTGGATAGTGGTCGATATGGTGGACTTAGAATAAAGCATATTAGAACATATCTATTGAGATCATCCAATTAGCAAAAGCATCAATGTTTTGTATTAAAAGCGTGATATCTCCATCAGAAACACTGGTAATTCTTTTTTTAGGGTTATTGCTGTCATCGTAGCTGAAACCTGCATCATCACTATTCCCAAAACCAAAGTTGACATTGGTCATATCTAGCAACTGAATAGTAGGAGGGTAGAAGTCCTGTTGATAGCTGTTATTTTGTCCTGTTTCTGCATATCCACCCAAATAATCGATCACAATCTTGAAGTCACCGTTGTTAATATCAGCGGTAGCTCCTTTGATTCTAATGCTGTGCAATTGAATACCAGACCCAGCTGGAACTGTCAGTGTACCAATACCACCGCTAACAGAATAAGAAATGATTTGTGGTCCTGAAGCGGTTACTATTGCTCCATTTCCGGCACTATATGTTGTGATATTGGATAAAGCTCCTCCTGAACTAAGGACTGTTCCTGATCCAGGCCATGTACCGGCAGCCTTCGGCCCATACATGGTATAAGTATCAGTGTCCAGGTAGAAATCGCCATCTTGTCCCAAACCATTGTCAGTAGGAGCACCCGAACCATTATGAATAGAATTACCAGACGGCCCTTGAGTTGCTTGAGTAGCTTGCCACATAGTTCCGTCCCAAACATAGATTTCGTTGTTGCTGTCTGTGATTATATAGGCATCCCCTGGATTTGTTCCGGTAAGGCCTTCAAGATCAGTAATGGTGACGCTACCAAGTATATTAAACGCATTGCCTGCCGGCCCCGTATCTCCTTTTGCATTTCCTGCATCATAGTGTAAATCATTGTCGAACTTTACTACTAAATGCCCTTCTGGAGGGGTTCCTGCTCCATTGTAGCTGGTAATACCATCTGCAATAATAAACTGGACAATTTCTGGAGCAGCTTCGCCTTGCGGACCAGGAAGTGCATCTGTAACTACCCACTGCGTTCCATCCCAAACATGTAGTTGGTATGTAGCAGGGCTTCCATCATTACCAACAAAGTAGCCATCATTTGCTTCTAGTCCTGTTAATGCATCTCTTGCTGAAACATTTAGTACTGAGCCTTTTATGTTTACCGCTACAGCATTTTGTCCGGTTGTCCCAGGAGCACCCGTGTCTCCTTTATCTCCCTTAGGGCCTTGTATCCCTTGCGCACCTTGTGCTCCTTGCTCTCCTTGAGGTCCAACAAAAGGTCCTATTGAAATCCATGTACTGCCGTCCCAAACATGACCGAAACCTGTGTCTAATGCGGCATAAGTGTCTCCAATATTGGGGGATGAGATTGCAAGAAGATCTGCTTCGGTAGCTACTGACCCTAAAAAGCGGATAGCACTACCATCTCTTCCAGCAACCCCTTGTGGCCCTTGAGCACCCATTGGGCCTTGAGCTCCGGTTGGCCCTTGTATTGGCCCAATCTGAGTCCAGCTGGGACCTGAAGCATCGAACACGTGACCCGTTCCATTCTCATCTATCCAAAGATCTCCGGTGGCACCACTATAAGTTGTAGGGTCAGGTAGGGGACCTGTTCCTGCAGTGTTAAGTGCTGTACCATTGTTTCCCTGGATGCCTTGCTCACCTTGTGGACCAATTGGCCCTTGAGATCCAATTGGTCCCTGAGCACCTTGTGCACCTTGTGGTCCTGCATCTCCTTGTGGTCCCCTCATACCTCCCATGTATAACCACGTGTCGTTAGATTCAACGTATCCTACACCGGTTTCACCATCATGTTCACCACCATCGGTTACTGTGCCCACAATGTAAAATGCCTGATCTGGCACAGTAGAAGGGTCGGGGAGTGCATCTGTTGTTTCTACGTAAGCAGTGATGGCAATTGAACTTCCGTCTGAGCCAGTAGGTCCTGTGGGTCCTACTTCACCTTGAGGACCTTCATTTCCTTGAGGTCCCTGAGGCCCCTGTGCACCTTGTGGTCCTGCATCTCCTTGTGGCCCCTGAAATGGACCAATGTTTACCCATTTGGTGCCATCCCATACGTAGGCATCCAATGTGTTTGTATCGATATAGGTGTCACCAATAGTATTTCCTGTTGTGGGTAGGTTTTCAGGACCGTCAACAGTGCCTTTGGTTGTAATGGCAGAGCCATCTTTACCATCGGCACCGTCTTGGCCTTGAGGTCCCATGGGCCCTTGTGGCCCTTGGGGTCCTCTCACTTCACCTAAACTTACCCAAAGGGTTCCGTTCCAGACCCAGCCATTCCCACTCTCATCGATCCATGTATCACCAATGTTTCCATCATAGGTGTCGGGATCGGGTAGTGGTCCTGAGCCTGTAAAATTAAAAGCTGTTCCATCCGCTCCTTGCGGACCTTGAATTCCTTGTGGACCTATAGGCCCTTGTTTTCCCTGGGGTCCTTGTATTGGTCCAATGTCAACCCATTGTGTACCATCCCATACATGACCATGTAAATCATCCAGTGTTATTCTCAAATCGCCTGCGGTATTACCAGTAGTTGGTAAATCGTCAGCCGTATTTACGGCTTCTTTGGTGGTTATGGCGGTGCCATCAGCACCCCTTTCTCCCTGAGGTCCCTGTGCTCCTTGAGGTCCCTGATCACCTATGTCTCCTTTTGGACCTCGGACCGGACCAACATCTATCCATTGTGTTCCATCAGAGACCCATAAATGAGTTCCTATCAGGTAACCATGTCCAATGTTTCCTCCATCGGGAGTAGGTAATTCACCTGTATTATTGAGGGAACCTTGTATCTGTACCGATCCTCCGTCTTCTCCAGCAGGACCAATGAGTGATACTGGATCACCCCAGCCGCTAACTTCAGTTTTAGGGCCATAAATATCATTGGTAAGCGTGTTAATGTAAAATTCTCCAATAGAACCAAGTGCTCCTGAAGGGGTTCCTTCACCATTTAAAATACCTGCACCGGGCACACCGGTTCCTCCTCCATTATTGACGTCACCATCCAAGAGAACAATAAACTTTGATTGAATACAGGATTGGAGTGTTTCAGGTATTCCAGGAACAAATAGAGGATAAGATTTATTTGTAGTAGGCCTTATTACTGACCCAAGTCCTCCGGATGGCGGGCCTGCGCCATTGATGTCTTCGAGTACAAAAGTTACAGGCAGACTTATCGAGATGACCCTATACTGGTTACAATTGAGGTCAAAAGCAATATCTCCTGGCTGCATATCGGCACCAGTATACTGTCCTGAAAGATCAGTAAATGAGGCAAATACTTGATATTGATTACTACCTAAGTCAGTATTAGGCCCTATTAAAAAGGTACCTCTGAACAGTGAAGCATCTTGTGCTACCGCGGATATACTAACCATTTGCAGTATCAGGTATCCGACTATAATTTTAAATGCTTTCATAATTTTTTTATCTATCCTCGAAATCTTTTTACTACAATTGGAGCGATATGACCCAGGCAGCGAAGGCGTTTAGGCCTACAACCCTGGTTGTAACGTCTCCTCCCGAAACACTGGTAATTTGTTTAGCGGGACTTGTATCAATGTCATAAGACAGTGGAGCTCCTGTGGAAGGACCACCAAACAGTGTATTGGTTAAGTCGATTAGTTGAATGGCAGGGGGGAAGAATTTATCATTCCAAGCCGTATTAAACCCAGGGTTTGTGAAGTCCAGTACTATGGAAAAATTGTTGCTGCCATCCAAGTCAGCTGTTGCCCCCCTAACCCTCACTGCATGAAGAATTACGCCTTCAGGAATAGTGATTGTTGCCACGCCACCTGCTTTACTGGAAGTAATGCCTGTAGCTGATGCTTTGACCATGATGCCACTGCCAACTGAAGTTTCATAGATTTGAACATTTCCACCATCAGCTCCTGCAGGCCCAACTAAAGAAGTACCAGCACCCCAATTAGTTCCGCCAGTTTTAGGTCCGAATAGGGTATTGGTGGTTGTATTGATGTAGAAGTCACCATCGGCACCAGTTCCTCCGGCAGGGTCAGTGGTTCCATTCAATATTGTTTTGCCGTCAGTACCATCGGTACCGTTTGCACCAGCAGCTCCTGTTGCGCCAGTCGCCCCGGTATCTCCCTGATCACCTTTGTCCCCCTTAGTTCCAGTAGCCCCAGTTGCTCCCGTAGGTCCAACAAGTGA
>CANLOY010000001.1 GCA_947493005.1 uncultured Roseivirga sp. | reverse complement strand
ATGGTACTGCCTACTGTCATGGAGGTAGCTGGCTCGGTAATCGTTACCGAAGTATTTGCCATACAACCATTGCCATCTGTTACGGTTACTGTATAGGTACCGGCTGAAAGAGTACTTAAATCTTCAGTACTCGCACCATTGTCCCAACTATAGCTATATCCTCCGGTGCCGCCTGTTACACTCAAGTCTATACTTCCATTTGTATCTCCTTTGCAACTCGCATTCACCTGACTGGTGGATAAGCTTAAAGCCAAAGGCTCAGTGATCGTTACTGAAGTGTTTGCCATACAACCATTCCCATCGGTTACGGTTACTGTATATGTTCCGGCTGAAAGAGCACTTAAATCTTCAGTACTCGCGCCATTGTCCCAACTGTAACTGTATCCTCCGGTACCACCGGTAACACTTAAGTCTATACTTCCTGTTGTTGCGCCATTACATAAAATATCTACTTTACTTGTGGATAAATTTAAAGCCAAGGGTTCGGTGATCGTTACTGAGGTATTAGCCATACAACCATTGCCATCGGTTACTGTTACAGTGTATGTTCCGGCTGAAAGAGCACTTAAATCTTCAGTACTCGCGCCATTGTTCCAACTATAGCTATATCCTCCGGTGCCTCCTGTTACACTTAAGTCTATACTTCCTGTTGTTGCTCCATTACATAAAATATCTACTTTACTTGTGGACAGACTTAATGCCAAGGGCTCGGTGATCGTTACTGAAGTGTTCGCCATACAACCATTCCCATCAGTTACTGTTACAGTATAAGTACCGGCTGAAAGAGCACTTAAATCTTCAGTACTCGCGCCATTGTTCCAACTATAGCTATATCCTCCGGTGCCTCCTATAACACTTAAGTCTATGCTTCCTGTTGATGCGCCATTACATAAAACATCTACCTGACTCGTAGATAAACTTAATGCTAAGGGCTCGGTGATCGTTACCGAAGTGTTAGCCATACAACCATTGCCATCGGTTACTGTTACAGTATATGTTCCGGCTGAAAGAGCACTTAAGTCTTCCGTGCTAGCACCATTGTCCCAGCTATAGCTATAACCACCCGTGCCACCTGTTACACTTAAGTCAATACTTCCCGTTGATGCTCCATTACATAAAACATCTACCTGACTCGTGGATAAACTTAATGCTAAGGGCTCGGTGATCGTAAAGGTGTGGATCTCACAATCTTTATTATCAGAAATTTGAACCTCATAAACTCCTGCTGTTAAACCACTAATACTTGCTCCAGACTCTCCATGAGTCCATGTGTATGAAAAGTTACCATTGCCTGAGCCGCTAGTGGTAACAGAAAGCGAAATGGCCCCATTACTTCCTCCATTACAAGAAACATGCGTCAATGTGGGTGTAACTGTAAAAGTTGGAGGAGGTTCGTTGACGGTAAAAGTCTTAGACAGTGTACACCCGTTACCATCAGTTACTAATACTGTATAAACTCCGGCAGGAACATCCTTTAACAAAGATTGTGTTCCCACAATATTTCCATCTGAATCTTGCCATGAATAAGTATAGGGTCCAACACCAGCACTTACCGTAATTTTAATGCTGGCATCTTTTCCTCTAAAGCAGGTCACATCTTTAATATTGTCATTAGTTCCTGAGTTTAAATCCAGACCTGGATTCACTGTGAAAGTCTCAGTGTCTATTACTCCATTATTGTCGGTTACCGTCACTGTGTAATTTCCTGCAGTCAAGCCTGAAATATCTTCAGTTGTTGCTCCGTTGCTCCATGAAAAAGTATAGGGTGCGGTACCACCAGAAAGGCTAATATCTATAGCTCCTTGACCATCACCTACACATGTTTCATGAGTTACAGTGCCAGTTATTGTAGTATTATATGGCAATGCCATTGATTCAAATACAGACAGCGTAATTGTCAGAATAGCTATGAAAACACGGTTCTTCATGGTTAAGGCAACCTTTAAAATATACCTTTAAACCCTCATTTTCAAAGTACATACATGGATTTAACTATCAGCCAATTGGTCTGATTTTCATATATTTTATTTGAACGGCATTTTTATAATTGCAAACGACCCAAAAGGGTGTTTACGTTGGTGTTTTCTTTCAATACATTTATTACAAACAACGCACACTTACATGACAGCCATAAAACTACCTTTTTCATTTGATGCAAAAAGAATCCAAAAAGATGTTGAAAGTTTAAAAGAACCTGTAAATGAATATATTTCGATCTGTATTATGAATTACTAAGAAATAATGCTTTTCCTTATTTTGGTCTGATGAACAAGCTAGATGATTTTTTCGCTTCTCAGGAAGAGCCCGCAAAAACCTGTCTGGATGCGTTACGCTTAATTATTCTAAACATTGATAAAGAATTTGTCACTGAAAAGTGGTACTACAGATTACCTTGCTTTTTCTATAAAGGCCAGATCTTCTGTTATTTATTTGTGGACAAGAAAAAGCAACTCCCTTATATTGCTATGTATCCGGGCAAGCGATTAAATCATACAAGTTTGGAAGACGCGGGTAAAACACAATCCAAAATTCTTTTTGTAGACCCCAATGAAGATATTGATATCAAATTAATTAATGATGTGTTTGCCGAAGCTTTAAGCTGGTTTGACTGAACTCATGAAATAGCTCTACGCTAGTTAAGATTGTTCACTATCTTCATCACTCAGTTTTAATTGAACTCTTAACCTTCAGAAGGTAATAAATGAACTATCAACAATTAATTAATCTATTGGAGCAATCCAGTGACACTCAACCCAAATCAGGTATAAAAAAATTACTCTCTCAGTTGGCCAAAATATTTAGTCAATTAAAGGATCGCAAAATAGATTATAAAGGGATAGAGGATTTTGCTAACGACCTTCAAACAACTCTCGATTCCAACCCTGTTTCTCAAAGCCGTTTATCACATATCAAAACAAAACTCACTATGCACCTTAAGAAGGAACATGGTTTAGTTACAAAGGGCTATTACCAAAACTTATGGATGGTACTAGGTATGACTATTTTTGGTGTTCCCTTTGGGTTAATGTTTGGCTTGGCGCTAGATAACTTTGCTTTTTTCGGTATAGGTCTTCCCATTGGCATGCCGATCGGAATGGCTGTTGGCATGACCCAGGATAAAAAAGCCGCTAGTGAGGGGAAGGTTTTAGATATATAAATCACTAGAAATGAGAATATTGGTCAAATTAGTATTTATTACATTTTTAACAATTCATCAATCCTACGGTCAAAAAAATGCTGATTCAATAGAGCCAGCCGTATCATTTTTCTATGAAGGAAAGTTCCAGCAGTGTATAGATTATCTAAATCAAATAATAAGTAAGCAAAAAACAGAAGATTCAGGTGCAGCATTAACACAAAGAGGAGCTTGCTATGCACAACTTGAAATGATTGACCTTGCTCTTAATGATTATAAAAAAGCTGAAAAAATAGGTTTTATCAACCCTTCACTATTCTTCAATTTAAGTAATTATTATATCCGAGTCGACAGTATGAACTTGGTAAAAAAATATGCGGATAAGGCAATTGAAACCATATATATGAGTCAAGACTCAAAGCTGAACTCTGACATTTACTATTCAAAAGCGTCCTATCATTTCTCCCAAATTGATTATCAAACTGCTTCATTGTATTACCAAGAATCTCTGGAATATGATTCAATGAATTGGAGGAGTCATAGGTACCTAGGTGAAATTCTTCTTATCGATCCCAATATGGATACTGTTAGGTCAGGGTATCACCTTGATAAAGCCATTGAATATAACCCTGGAAATGATCCAACGTCATATTTTCTTCGTGGTCAGTGGTATGCAATAGTAGGAGATTTTGAATCGGCAATATCAGATGCCTATAAAGTGGAAGAAACAGGAGGAACTAAGTTTGATAAAAACTATTTACTCACTGACATCTATGGTTTTTACAAAGGTGATAACAAGAAGGGCTTGAAGTACGCCATTAAGGCCTTAGAGCAAGATCCAGAGCATATTACCGTTTTAAATAATGTAGCTTATTTTAAAATGAAGCTGGGTGATTATAAAGGAGCAATTAAGCACTTAGATAAAGCCATAAAACTAGACCCCGAATTTCCATATCCTTACAACAATAAGGCAGAGTGCCTTATAAATCTTGGTAAATATTCCGAAGCACTAGATCTCGTGAACAAATCACTAAGTCTGGATCCAGCCAATAGTTTTGCGTTTATTAATCTCGCCAAAATCTATGGACAAACTGAGAGATCTGATGAAGCTTGTAAAAGCGCAAAAAAAGCTAAGAACTTAAACCACCCTGAAACAAAAGAACTGAATAGGCTCTTTAGAAAGTACTGTAAGTAGGCGGACTTGAATTTACCGCCTTGCCTTCTCTTACCTCTTCAAAAGCTTCAATCATTTGTCCATGATCAGCCATTCCTTGCAACTCTTATTCTAAAGCTAGTACACTCATTGTTTTGTTTGTAGATAACTACAGAGATATGTGAAAAAGACTAAAATCGATTTGTGCTTAGCACACTATTTTAAAAAATGAATCATTAAATTCAGGAGATGTCCAGCCTGAGAATAAGACCACGATTCAAAGAGGAAATAGATACAACAGCATTAAACTTCAAAGAATCTATTCAAAAAGCACTTGATAGAACTCAGGAATTCACTGGTCTGATATCAGAAAGATATTGTGTACTTAAAATTCGGCCAGAAGACAGGCACTACTGGTCTCCGCAGCTTACTTTAACCATAGAACAGGAGTCAGAAAATCATCTGACTATAAGAGGACTTTATGGTCCAAAGCCCAGTGTTTGGGCAGTGTTCTTTATGTCCTACGCTGCTATTGGTGTTTTTATTCTTTTTATAGCCGTTTACGGTTTATCTAAATTTATGCTGAATGAACCCGCTCATGTTTTATGGGGTATTCCCATACTGGGAGGAATTGCCTTGATTTTATACTTAGTTGCTCAGGGAGGTCAAAAGGTTGGGGCAGAACAAATGTTCAGAATCCATCACTTTTATGAAGAAGTTATGAAGCATAAAACCCACATTAAATAAAAAACCCGAGGTTAACTACTCCTCGGGTTACTAAACAAATAAACTACTAACTATATATGAAGAGAATTACTGACTGTAATTCTGATAATTCAATTTCTTAGGTACTTTCAATAATTGTACCAACTCTCGGGTCGCATACCCTACTATATAGATGCAAATTTGGCCTAAAAGTTTCGTTTCAGCATTTTTTTTAACCTTAATTAACGGTTAAGCTTACTTAACATTCAGGAAACAAATAGGACACCCATATTGTTTGAAAGCTCGTGCGCATACTTTACCTTTAACGAAAGTTTTAGTTGAAAATTAACTCTCTCATTATGATAAAGTTCGCCTTGCGTACACTTTGGAAGAACAGGTTCTTTAGTTTACTCAATATTGTTGGCCTTACTTTCGGTTTATCCGCAAGTATTTGGTTGGTTTTATTCCTTAAAAACGAACTGACTTTTGACCAACACCATGCGAACCACGAAAGGGTATATCGCATCAGTCATGTACTTACGGCCCCCAGGGTTGAATTCAATACAGCCTACTCTGCTTCTGAATTAAATCCTTTGCTGAAAGAAGAGTTTCCAGAATTAGAAGCCTTTGCAAGATTTCAGTCCCTGGAAGTCTCGGAAATCCTTTATAACAATCAGTTGCTTCAACAAGCCGGGATGTACTATACCGACCCAGAGGTCTTTCAAATCTTCAGCATTAACATGATAGTTGGAAATGAATCAACGGCCCTTGCAAACCCAAGAAGTGCCATCATTTCAGAAGCAGTTGCAGATAAACTATTTGGTGACGTTAATGCGCTAGACAAAACCATCAAAATAGATGGAAATGACATGATTGTAAGAGGAGTCTTTGAAGATCTTCCTAAAAACACACACTTCAAATTTGATGTACTAATATCCGGTGCCAGTGGAAGAGAATGGGCCATGCAAAGCGGGGTTTTTAATTCTGAAGTGCTATGGAACGCAAACTGTGCTAGCTATCTACTCTTTGCAAAAGGAACCAACATTGAAGATTTCAAAAAGAAGTTCGCCCCTTTCAACGAAAAGTATTTTATGCCTTTTGGCAATCAAATCGGTGGTTCACATAGGTTGCGCCTACAGCAATTAAAAGATATTCACTACGATACTGAGTTAATTGAGGATGATTTTGCAAAAGGGAACCCTGTAAACCTGATCATCTTTTCTACTGTCGGTCTGGCTATTCTCTTATTGGCATGCATTAACTACATCAATCTTTCAACTGCAAGAGCCGGTTCCAGAGCTAAAGAAATAGCCATAAGGAAGGTATTAGGAACCAACGTTGCAAAGTTAAAAGCCTCCATAATCATGGAGTCTATTGTACAAGTATTCATAGCATACTTTCTTTCTCTATTCTTTGTTTGGTTGGTAATTACAAAAACACCACTACAATCATGGCTGGGTGTTTCTTTTGACTTTACACTTTTCAAGAATCCATCATTGCTTCTAGTTTCACTAGGAATTGTCACTTTAACGGGATTGATTTCAGGATTATATCCGGCTGTATACTTATCTAAAATTAAAACCACAAAAGCACTTAAAGGCAGCTGGACAGCTAATTCAAAAAGCAATCTTTTCAGGCAAGCATTGGTTCTTTTTCAATTTGTAATTTCAATAGGAGTATTGTTGAGTACTCTGCTGATGAAAGATCAAATAGACTTTTTACAAACCAAAGACATGGGTTTTTCAAAAGATCAGATTTTGTTGATCAACACATCTGACTCTATTGCTCAATCAAAATATCAAGTGTTGAAAGATGCTCTTGAAGCTACTTCATCGATTGAACAAGTTACCTCCTCTAACTTCATTCCAGGTACTGATATCGGAAGGATTGTTTTCAATGTTGATAAGGGAGGAGAAATGGTACAGCAAGAATTTAAATTCATTCATGGGGATGAAGATTATCTGGAGACATTTCAGATTCCACTGAAAAACGGGAGAACCTATGATGGTACTGAGACCAGAGGAAATCAGTACTTTGTAATCAATGAAAAAGCTGCCGAACAACTAGGTTGGGAAGACCCCATTGGGAAAAAGCTTGGGTTCTTTCATCAGGAAGTTCCAGGTCAGGTGATTGGGGTAATGAAAGATTTCAACCACTTTTCGTTACACAACCCTATCGAACCTTTGGTTTTCGTTTACAATCCTCAGCCTGGAAGAAATTTGATAGTAAGGTTCAACCAGAACAATGTAAAGGAGGCAATTGCCGCACTGGAATCAAACTGGGATAGTGCGTTACCTAATTATCCGCTTGAATATAGTTTTTTGAATGATCGAATGAACACCCTATACGAGGCTGATAGAACTCAAAGCAAACTGATAAGTGCAATGACCTTATTATGTATTGTTATTTCTTTAATAGGGCTGACTGGACTTACTTCATTTAATATCAGTCAACGCAAAAAGGAAATTGGCATTAGAAAGGTACTTGGAGCAATGACAGGAAGAATAATATCATTGATGTTTTCTGATACGCTTAGGTTAATTGTACTCGCCGCTATCATTGCCACACCCCTTTCTTATTTCATCGTTTTAGAATGGATGCAAAACTTCGAGTATCAAACAGCAATTAATGTTAGCTTGATTGCATTAGGAATTTTATCTGCATTAATACTCACTTTGGTTTTGGTAGGTAGTTTGGTGATTAAAACGGCAAGGAAAAACCCTGTTGATTCTTTACGATACGAGTAAAATGAGGCTCCCTAAAAAGTAAAAAAACACCGTCATTCCCGAGAAATCGGGAATCTCGCTAGTGCCATACGATCAGGGAGATTCCCATCCGAAGTATCGGATCAAGTTGGGAATGGCGATATAGGTTTTTTTGGAAAGAGCTACCTTCCTTTCTTCAAGTTCATAGATTCAGCCAGCTTAACCGCCTCAGCAGCATTAACTATTCCCCCTGACACTGAAAGTTGAGAGAACTTAACTTCCTCAGAAGAACCTGGTTTCAATACACGAACATCCAGGCTTCTTGAAGACCTCATCAATATGTCTTTAACCTGTTCTGCTTTTAAATCAGGAAAGTATGAAAGCAGTAAAGCAGCAACCCCAGCAGTTACTGGAGAAGCCATACTCGTACCGTCTGCATTTTCATATCCATTATCAGGAGCTAAGGAGTAAATAGAAACTCCAGGAGCAAAAAGGTCTACATTCTTTTTGCCATAATTGGAGAATACACCAACATAGTCATCTTCTTCGCCCCAGGAAGAAGCGCCTACTTCAACCCAATGAGGCCAGTTTTTCTTTCTACCAAAGTTGTCATTAGGAAAGTTATCTGCTTCGTCAATATTTTCAGCACTGTTTCCTGCAGCATGCACCAAAAGCACCCCTTTTGAAGCAGCATATTCAATAGCTTCATAAACGTACTCAGTATTCGGAGAATAACTCTTTCCAAAACTCATGTTCACCACCTGAGCACCGTTATCAACAGCGTAGCGTATGGCATTAGCCACATCTTTGTCTCGTTCGTCACCATCTGGAACAGCCCTAAGTGCCATAATCTTCACATTGTTTGCAACTCCGTCTATACCAATGCTATTTCCACGTTTTGCAGCAATAATTCCCGCCACATGTGTTCCATGAAAGTTATCCGTGTTTTTTCCGATTACATCATTGTTCCCATAGCCAATATCATCTAATCTGTTCGGGTCGTCTCCTACAATTTCTCTTGGATTAAAATCCAGGTTATAAGAATACTCTGCATCTGTTCTTATCTGTTTTAAGTCTTCACCTAGAAAATAAATCAAGCTATCCAGACTCAAAGACTCATCAGTAGCCTTGAAAATACTGGTCAGCAATCCCTTCCCCTGAAGAATCACCTGATCTGTAGAACTGATTTTCTCAACAGCCTTAAAATCTACTCTCTCAGTTAACAGGTATGCCTCGAACAGTTTATTATACCTTTTGAGCTGACTATCTATGTTCTCCAGCATTTGAAGCTGACCTGTAGATTCATTGGCTATTTTTTCGAATGCTTCTTTTACACCTTCCCAATATTCAAACTCTGCTCTTTCTTTCTTCTTGAAGTCAGACTTTACTTTTCCCTGATACTTAGGCAAAAGGCGTTTGTACTCTCTGGCAAGTTCATAAGAATCTTTATCAACATTGCGGCCGTCTTTTCCTCCAATGAAATTCCAGCCATAAACATCATCTATATATCCATTATTATCATCATCAATTCCGTTGTCAGGAATCTCGTCTTCATTAACCCAGATTACATCTTTCAAGTCTTCATGAAGGATATCTATACCTGAATCAATCACGGCCACAATAACTGTTTTCGATTCCTTTCCCTTCAAATATTCGTAGGCTTTTTCTGTACTTACCCCATTTACCTTGTTTTGAACTGGATCCAGGTTAAACCAGTTCTTCGGCAAGTCGGATTCCTGTGCAGAAACTCCTATTGTAAATAGCATTAACGCAATTGATAATCTCTTTTTCATATTTATGTGTTCTACTTTTTCAATTCAAATAAGCCGTTATCCGGATTCTTAAAGCAGTTGTCCGGTGGCATTATATTTCCATTCATGGCAATAAACGTGCCCTCTCCCAAAACGTTCATGGCTCCGACTGCAATACCAAGATTAAAATCCGCATCAGATTCTTTAAAACGTTCCGGTTTATACGATCCTGTGAAGATAATAGTCTTGTTTTCAACAATGCCCAGAAAACGTGCTGTATCAGGCATAGTGTCTGAACCATGTGTTACAATAATTTTCGTGAATGAAGATGACAAGATATGAGACTTCAGTTTTGCTCTGTCTGCATCAGTAATATCAAGGCTATCTTTACATAGTATGCTTACAATTTCATATTCAAAACCTGGCTGAACCTTATTTAAAACTCTTGAAACAGCTGGTTCTCCTATTTCGAAGGCATAACCATCATTGGTTTTAGGGTAGTCTTTGTCAATTGTACCTCCGGTTTGAATAAAAAGGATCTTCATATCATCTGGTATAACGCCTTTAACTTACAAAACAATCGTGGTTCAAATAGAAATTATCTTTTCATATTGAACTCTGGTGTGACAAAATTGAAAGGCCCGCTCGTTTTGAGCGGGCTTTTCTTATATGGCTGAGGTTAGCCGAAACTAATATTTAAAACAAGGTAGAATGGTATCTCTTCGGGTACGCTTAACAATCTTTCCAAATGAAAGTGTTAAAGAAAATTCATGCGCTCCACCCGTAGACCCTGCCAACCTGGAAACAGTAAAATCATAACTGTAACCAAAGGAGAGGTCTTGATTGAGTTCTAAACCAAAAAGTGCTATAACGGACTCATTTTTGGAAACTTTACCAACATTCTGAATAGGGATGCCTCGGTACCACCCTCCAATTAATATGGGCTGGAAGTATAACTGAAGGCCTGCATCCAGCTGATTAAAGCCTCCCTGAGATTTATAGTTGACAGCAAAAGTTGCCGACCGTTCCTGAAACTGATAAGAAACGGTTCTAAGCCGTCTCCCTTTTGCAAACATGATCTTATGCCCAGCATGTAAAGAATACTTTCTCGATAGTCTACTCTCCTGATCTAAAAAGGATTGGTTAGGCCTGTTGATATGGTGTATTGAAAAGCCAATCCATGTGTCGCTTGAGTAAATCAGTGTTCCAGCAGATGCACTCAAGAAGTCCACTTTTGCACCACGATCAAATACTTCACCACTTGGTCCGATAACCTGACCATTATCAATATCAATCTGGTTACCGAAGATCAGGTCTTCAAAGTTCAAGTTCTTATTAAAGTATGAAAGCTGCATTCCGGTTCTCATAATTATCTCATCAGATACCTTCAGTTTATAAGAATAAAGCAAGCCAACTTCGCTAGATTTAAAATCTAAAAAGCCTTCCTTATGCTCAGTAATAATCATACCTATCCCGCTTTCGGCTGCCTTAGAAAAATAGTCTATGTAAGCAGAAATAGTAGTAAAGGAATGTGTTAATGATGGCCATTGGTTTCTATAATTTACCCCAACCCTAGCTCGGTCGGTTGAACCTGTTAAGGCAGGGTTCAGGTACAATGGAGAAGCATAGAACTGTGAAAACTGGGGATCCTGTGCCTGCAAATCACAGTCAAGAAAAATCAGCAACAAGGTAAAAAAGGTCAGTAGGAATCTTTTCATATCATTTGATTAAGGCGAAAATACCCTCACGCTCTACTTGCAATCCATTAAAGCTCAGGCCAATAATTTTGTAGACATAATTGCCATTTTCGGCTGGTTTCCCCTTGATCATTCCATCCCAGCCTTTGGTTTCAATATCATCGGTACTAAAGATCACCTCCCCCCAGGTGTTATAAATAATCAGTCTCGCTTTTGTCAAACCAAGCATTCTTGGCCTGAAAAAGTCATTGTTGCCATCTCCATTTGGTGTAAATGCATTTGGCAGCATAATTCGATAACCTTCGGTAATCTCCAGTATGGAGGTTTTAACAGTCTGACACCCTGTTCGGTCTGTAACCGTAAGTGTTACGGTATAAGTCCCCGGGGCATCATAGGTGTGAATAGGGTCGACTTCATCAGAATCGAAGCCATCTCCGAATTCCCACTTCCAATCAACCACTTCTCCCACCGACAGATCGAAGAAACTCACTGGATCGTTAGAAGCTAATTCTCCTGTTAAATCAATCGATTCTGCATTATACTCGTAGTCTGCTACTCCCAACTCAGGAATATCGATGTCAATAGATTTTTGCTGGAAACAACCTCTGCCATCTGACACTTCAATAGTCAATCTTCCGGGGTCAGTAACCAAAAGCTCAGGTGCGGCACTACTTCCTATAGACCACGCGTATTGGTATTTTCCCACACCTCCTTTAACATTAGCTTTCACCAATGTTCCGGCAATTCTGTTTTCACAATCAATATAAGGTTCGGTACTAAAGCCTACTTGTAAAGGTTCAGGCTGAAGTACAGTATAGGTTCCTTTTACTGTACAGCCATAGCGATCGGTAACTTCAACCACATAAGTTCCTGGTAGCACATCAATGATGGAAGACTCAGTTGAACCATTTGTCCAGCGATAACTGTATGGTTCATTTCCTCCCGAGACAATTACATTTACTCTTCCACTTCTTGGATCGTTACACCTGGTTGCATCTTCAATGTAGGCATCTAAGGTTAATGGAAGAGGGTCAAAAATATTGAAGGAGTTCTGAATAGTGCAGCCATTCTTATCCGTAACCAAAACATTATAGACCCCTGGACTCAAATCGGTGAGTGTTTCCGAAGAAGCACCTGTATTCCACCGAATAGCAATCGGATCAATCCCTCCTTCAATATTTAATGAAATAGAAGCATCATTGGCACCAATACAGCTGATGGGTGATACTTCCGGACTTATTCTAAACAGTGCCGGGTCTGCCAAGGTATAACTTCCTTGCACCTGACATCCATTGGCATCTGTAACCAATACCTCATATGTTCCTGAACTTATACCAATCAGGTTTTTCGTAGTTGCTCCCGTACTCCATTGATAAGAAAATGGTGCAGTGCCACCTTTAATATTTAGCTCAATAGAACCATTTCGATCATCATAACACTGGCTTTCATTTACCACAGCATCTTCCAGGCTCAACTCATCAGGTTCGGAAACTGTATATACCCGTTCTACTACACAGTTATTGGCATCTTTTACCCGAACTGTATAATCTCCCGCTCTTAACCCAAAAATGGAAGTTGTAGTCGACCCGGTACTCCACAAATACTCATATGGCGCAGTACCTCCATCCACATCAATCGTAATGAATCCATCTCCATCTGATTTACAGGATAGATTAAGTTTGGCCGAAGTATTAACCGTGATTGGAGCCAATGGTTGTGCAATGGTTACTTCTTGCTGAACAGTACAACCGTTGGCATCAGTTACTATTACAGAGTAGGTTCCTGCACCCAAATCAGTAATCTGATTGGTTCGTTCACCATTACTCCATAAATAGGTGTAAGGTGATACACCTCCTTGAGGAATGGCTCTGATCAGTCCGGACTGATCTCCAAAACAATTGAGGTCCTCATAGTCAGCAAGCTGTAGGGACAGTGCTTCGGCAGGTTCTGAAATTACTATAGAGGCAGTGGTCGAACACCCTCCTGAATCTGAAATTACTACTTCATAAACCCCAGCAACAAGACCTTCTAGTCGATCTGAATTATCACCGGTATTCCAGGAATAAGTATAAGAACCACTACCCCCTGTAACGCCTAGCTGGATAAAACCACTAGGCTCTCCCATACACAACACATCGCGCTTCTGGATATCTACTGCAAGGTCTCTTGAGTCTCCTACCGAGACAGACCTTGTCACACTACAATTGTTAGAGTCTACTACAGTAAGGTTGTAGGTTCCTCCACTTATGTTTGCTAAATCTTTACTTGTACTTCCGTTAGACCAGATATAAGAGTATGGTCCGGAGCCTCCACTTACGGATACAATAACCGAACCATCACTATCTCCAAAACAAGAAGTATTGGTCACGCTAAAGTCTATGTCAATTGCATCTGGTTCACCAATTGTATAGGTTTCTGAATAAGTACAGCCGTTGGCATCAGTGACTGTCACGGCATAATTGCCTGCAAATACGTTAACTAAATCACGTTGATTCGATCCATTACTCCACAAATAGTTAAATGGTGCCGTTCCTCCCGTAACAGCAAGCACTACCCTTCCATCAGGCTGACCATTACATAGAGCGTCTGTTATTGTTGCCGTTGCTGACAAAGGAGCAGAAGGGGCTGTAATGGTAATGGTTGAGCTTACCTGACAGCCCCTGCCATCAGTTACAGTCAACTGATAATTGCCTCCTGCCAAACTGTTAAGATCTTCAGTAGAGGCACCATTATCCCACTGGTAAGTATAGGGTAATGTTCCACCTGTAATTGTTGCATCAATACTTCCATCATCGGCACCAAAACAGGAAACACCTGCTGTAAGCGCATTAATGGCTAAAGGAAGAGGTTCCGAAATGGTATAGCTTGCAGATGTAATACATCCATTGGCATCGGTAATCACCACAGCATAGCCTCCGGGAGGCAAAGCACTAAGATCTTCTGTAGTTGCCCCATTGCTCCAGTTATAAGTGTATGGTCCTGTACCTCCCGAAATTGTAAGGTCAATAGTTCCGTCATTGGCATCATGACAACTAATGGAAACTGCATTGGCTGCTATTGATAATATAGCAGGCCCTGATACTGTATAATCTGCTTGTATCGAACAGCCCTTACTATCGGTCACCGTTACTCGATATACCCCTTGTGAAAGTCCCGAAATATCTTTGGTGGTTGCCCCTTGATTCCATGAATAGGTGTATGGACCCGTACCGCCAGTAACATTTAATGCAATAGCCCCCTGGTTATCCCCAAAGCAGTTTTCATTAGTAATTGATTCGTTTAATGTCAGGGCCGATGTGGGTTCATTTACCGTAATTGCTTCCGAAAGCTGGCAACCATTGGCATCAGTAACGGTCAAAGTATAGTTTCCTCCAGAAACGTTGCTCAAATCTTCACTTGTTTCTCCCGAACTCCACGAATAACTATAAGGCAGGGTTCCTCCACTCACAGTAACAACAACACTACCATCACCCGCCCCAAAACAGGTAACATCCGAAACTGTGTATCCAATGGAAATTGCAGCTGGCTCAGTTATGGTAAAACTCTTGAATATGGAACAGCCATTGGTGTCGGTTATGGTAACTCCGTGATTTCCTGGCGTTAAACCTATTCTGTCTTCTGAAGTATCACCATCTCCCCATAAAAAACTATAAGGAGCTGCTCCTCCGCTTGGTTGAATATCTATGGTTCCATTGTCCAGGCCATTACAGCTTATATTTGAAATCACCCCTGTTGCCTCCAGTGCCGAAGGGCCTGAAATAGTAAAGCTCTCCTGAATGGAACAGCCATTTTTGTCGGTTATTGTCACCTGATAATTTCCTTGGCCTAAGCCAGCCACATCCTTTAACGTAGCTCCATGGTTCCATGAATAAGTATAAGGCCCGGAACCCCCGGAAACCGTTAATTGAATGGCTCCCTGGTTATCACCAAAGCAGGTTTCATCCGTAGTCGTTCCAGATACCGAAAGTGCAGAGGAAGGTTCGGTAACAGTATAATTGTTTACTGTTTGACAGCCATTGCCATCCGTGATGGTTAATGTATAATTTCCACCCGATATATTAAACAGGTCTTGCGTGGTGGCCCCATTAGACCACATGTAAGTGTAAGGAGCTATCCCTCCAGAAACAGAGACATCAATACTCCCGTCTGCATCTCCAAAGCATGCAACATCTACAATATTGTCCACCACATTGAGCGCCAGTGGCTCTGTGATAGTAAACGATCTATTGATAGTACACCCACGAGCATCGGAAACTGTAACTGAGTAATTACCAGCAGAAATGCTTGACAGGTCTTCTGTTGACCCTCCATTGGACCAAGTATAAGTGTAAGGAGCAGTACCTCCGGAAACGGTCAGGTCAATGTTGCCTGTACTTTGTCCATTACATAATACATTGCTTTGAGTCCCGCTCACCAACAAGGCAGTAGGCATACTAATGGTATACGTTTCCATTATACTACACCCATTAGCATCGGTTATAGTTACCTGATAGTTACCATCCGAAAGACCAAAGATGTCTTTACTTGTTGCCCCCGTATTCCAGCTATATGTATATGGTGCTGTACCTCCGTCAGGGGTCAATTGAATACTTCCATCACTCCCCCCAAAACAACTGATATCAGTAACGCTCGCACTGGTGCTTAATACTGCTGCTGGTTGAGAGACGGTAATCGTTTCATTTATCGTACATCCCTTTGCGTCTGTTACTGTAACGGTGTAATCACCAGAAATTAAGCTATTTAAATCCTCACCGTTGCTTGAGTTTGACCAGGTATAACTATATGGTGCTGTACCTCCACTAACAGTAATATCAATAGCACCATTACTCAACCCAAAGCAGGTAACATTGTTTGTGGAGTATGACAAGCTTAATGCCGAAGGTTCCTGAATTACAAAGTTCTGGTTGGTCGTACATCCTCTGGCATCAGTGATGTTAACAGAGTAATTGCCTGCCGAAAGCCCAGAAATATCTTCTGTGGATTCTCCATTTGACCATGCATATGTATATGGAGCTTCTCCGCCTCCAACTGAAATATCAATCATTCCATTATCGGCACCAAAACAAGTAATGTCTGTAGTTGTACCGGAAAGTGTCAGTACTGGTGGGTCGGTTATCACATAGCTATCTGTTATGGTACATCCATTAGCATCAGTAACCACAACCGTATAAGTAGCTGCGGGCAGGTTGCTCAAGTCTTCACTGGTGCTTCCATTCGACCAACTATAGGTATAAGGTGCTGAACCACCTGAGACAGTTAGATTAATGATACCATCGGCAGCTCCGTTACAAGTAATCTGCTGTACATTATCCGTTTTTGTCAAAGCAGCAGATGGTTCAGTAATTGTAAAAGAATCATTAACTGTACACCCATTGGCATCGGTAATCACAACGGAGTAGTTGCCTGCCGAAATATTCGTTAAATCCTCAGTTAAGGCTCCGTTTGACCATAAAAATGAGTACGGGCCAACTCCACCCGATGCAGTCAGGTTGATTGCTCCCGTACTCCCACCAAAACAACTAACGTTTTGCCTTATACCAACAGACGCTAGTTGTGATGGTTCATTAATAGTTATGCTTTCTACGTCCTGACAACCATTGGCGTCAGTTACCGTCACAGTATAGTTTCCCTGACTCAGACCCGACCTGTCTTTTGTTGTCACACTACCATCATCGGCCCAACTATAGGTATAAGGACCTGTGCCTCCTGAAACAGAAAGTGTTATTGTTCCATCGTTTGCTCCATTACAGGTAATATCAGTCGATGCAGGAGATGCTGATAATGGTGAAGGTTGTGTAATTGTAAAACCGATTGACTTAATACAGCCATTGGCATCTGTTACAGTGGCGGAATAGTTGCCGGGAGCCAGTCCGGTAATATCTTCTGTAATTGCTCCCGTGTTCCATAAGTAGGTATAAGGACCTGACCCTCCTGTTACCGTCAGGTCAATCGACCCATTATTTGAGCCATTACATTGTATATTAGTTTCAGAACCGCTGAGGTTTAATACTAATGCTGGTTCGTCAATGGTTACATTTAAAACGACTGAACAGTTAGAAGCATCTTTTACTGTAACACTATAATTACCGGCTGCCACATTTGCCAAATCCTGAGCAGTACTCCCGTTTGACCATAAGTATGAATAAGGTGCCGTTCCTCCTGAAGGTGTAATGTCAATAGCTCCGGTAGTTGCTCCCTTACAAACTACATCTGTTTTAGTGAAGCCTACTCCAATGGGTGCAGGGTCTACAATAGTATAGTTTTCAACAATACTACACCCTTTCGAATCTGTGATAGTTACTGAGTACCCTCCTGCTGATAAACCGGTGATATTATTTGTCGAAGCTCCCGTACTCCAGGTATAAGTATATGGACCTGTACCTCCGCTAACTGAAAGGAATATGCTACCATCTGTCAATCCGTTACAAGAAATATCATTCACCACTGCATTTCCATTCAATACAGAAGGTTGACCCAAAACAATAGATTCTACAATAGAACATCCTCCCGCATCAGAAACCGTTACACTATAGGTACCTGCTACCAAACCAGTAATACTAGGGCCGGAATCTCCCGTACTCCAGTTGTAAGTATAAGGCCCTGTACCATTACTAGCTACTACCGCTATTACACCATCTGCTGCTCCATTACATGTGGGTAAGGTAAGTGTTGGGGCAAGTGCTATTCTAAGCGGATTATTGAGTGTAAATGATTCATTATAGATACAACCTAAGGCATCCGTTACGGTAACAGAATGAATACCTGCGGTCAGATTACTGGCAGTTGTCGTGTTATCTCCATTAGACCAGGAATAACTATAGGGAGCGGTTCCACCTTGCATAGTAATGGTGACACTACCATCATTATCTCCAAAGCATGAAGGATCTGTCAAGTTTTCCGAAAGCTTAGAAAGTGCCATTGCAGGTTGGGTGATATTTAATCCAGTAGCATTGGCCACACAGCCGTTAGCATCGGTTACAGTAAGAGAATAAGTTCCGGCAGTTCTTCCACTAATGTTTGCCGAACTACTTCCTGTAGACCAAGAATAAGTATATGGCCCGGTTCCTCCCGTTACATTACTGACTATTGCTCCAGTACTTTGCCCAAAACAGTTTACGTTAGTTATGGACGGAGAGATGGTTAACACACCAGGCTCTCCCACTATAAAGGTTTCGATATCGGTACAGCCAGCATTATCAGTGATTGTCACCGTGTAGTTGCCAGCGGTAAGGCCTGAAATATCCTGAGTAGTGCCTCCATTAGACCAGGAATAAGTATATGGAGCTACTCCCCCTGTCACGGATAAATCAATTGATCCATTAGCATCTCCATTACAAAGTGCATCCGTAATATTAGCAGTTGGTACAATTTCCGCAGGTGAATCGATAGTCTGAATAGGAGTACTAATAGTACAGCCTGTTCCAGACCTGTCAGTAATATCAAGTCTGTAATCGCCAGCTGCCAAACCTGTTACAGTAGCCGAAGTACCTACTACCACTCCATCAGATACCCTGATCCATCTATAGGTATAATTACCCCAGCCCCCGGTTCCTGTCGCACTGATGGTTCCATCCGATGTGTTAAAACAAGTAGCGTCTGTCGAGGAACCTATAGAATAACCAAGAAAGTTGGCCGGCTCAGTTATGGTAAAAGTAATATCTCCTGTACACCCATCCTGATCTGTTGTAGTTATAGTATAGTTTCCAACCCCTAAGCCAGTAAGTGTAATTACATTGTTGGGAAAAGCTATTGAGCCGGTTCCGATGGATGTTCCTCCACCATTGAACAATTCCCAGTCGTAACCCGGGTTACCATTTGCCATGGTAATCACTACCTGAGCATCAGAGTCTCCTCTACAACTCACATCATTAACAACTACATTCCCAACCAGATCGGGAGGGTTAGTAACGGTATAGGTAGCTGGGCCAGTTGAATCACCATTTCCGTCAGTAACTTCCACAGTGTAGTCTCCAGCTGATAAGCCACTGGCAATAAAAGACGTAAATGGTAAAACAGTACCCATGTTGTCTTTCCAAACATAGCTGTAGGGTAGTACACCTGAGGTAACACTTATGGTAATGGAGCCAACACAGCTATTGATATTCACGGAAGAAATGATTGGTCCAGCTTCATCATCAGACTCTGCTGAAAAAGCACTTTCTAGAGGCCACAACAATGGTATGAACAATAGAATTATTCTAAGGTAATACCTTTTAATGGTTGCGTCTGACATTTTTGTGGCTGTTTATGCTTAGGTAAAATATTATTCTTCCACAGACTGAATATCAACCCTTTATATTTAATAATCAAACCCAACAACTATTTGGACACTCTTAGAATTATCCAAAAATGCCGCTTTGTTAAGCGCGATTGTTTTTTGTATTTTTCTTATACGACAGGCTGCTCTTCAAAAATAGAAATGTGAAAAACAAATCCCTGTATCTCAGGTGAATTGAAAGAAAAGAGGAGGCTTTTAGATTCTTTTGTGCATTTATGATCAAAAAAAATTTAAAGTTTTTTCGCTGTTAATTCTTGTTAAATGCAAAGGCGATATTGTGAGATCGTTGGGCTATCATCCATATTTGCTTTTTACTCATTTGAGCAAACCTTTTGCGCTCATGTAAGTATTATGGTCAGTATATTATCTATTTGATTATTTTAGCACGCTTTAAGAATTGAAAATCATGGAAGAGGTTGTATCAAACGACTTAAAAAAGGAACATCAGGATAAGATTAACCGTGTAGCTGCCGAGGTGGGCAAGATTGTGGTTGGACAGGAATATATGGTCAACCGTTTATTGATTGGTCTCTTTACCAATGGTCATATCTTGTTAGAAGGTGTACCGGGAATTGCTAAGACATTAACTGTAAACACCCTGGCAGATGTACTCCACCTTGATTTTCAAAGGATTCAATTTACGCCTGACTTACTACCTGCTGATTTGGTAGGTACAATGATCTATAATCAAAAGAAAGCAGAGTTTGAAGTAAAGAAAGGCCCAATCTTTGGTAACGTGATCTTAGCGGATGAGGTGAACCGTGCTCCAGCCAAAGTACAGTCTGCATTGTTAGAGGCTATGCAGGAGAAAACAGTTACTATTGGAGAAACCAGTTATAAGCTTGACAGACCTTTCTTAGTATTGGCAACTCAAAATCCAATCGATCAGGAAGGAACATACAGCCTACCAGAAGCCCAGATTGACCGTTTTATGCTTAAAGTAAAGGTTGATTATCCTGCTAAAGAAGAAGAGCTGGAAGTGATGCGAAGAATGGCCAACATGAAGTTTCAGCCCGAAATTGAAACGTTGTTAACCAAAGAAGACATTTTCGCCATTCGTGATGAAGTAAATCAAGTAACAATATCTGAATCACTTGAGAAATACATTATAGAATTAGTATTTGCTACAAGAAGCCCTAAAGAGTATGGTTTAAATGATGAAGCCTATTATATGCAGTTTGGAGCTTCTCCAAGAGCTAGTATTAATTTGAATCTGGCAGCCAAAGCTATGGCCTTCTTTAATCAGCGTGATTATGTGCTTCCTGAGGATATTAAGGCAATTGCTTCAGATGTATTGAACCATAGAATTATCCTTAACTACGAAGCAGAAGCTGACGGTATTACCACCGAGAATATTATCGAAAAGCTGCTAAAGAAGATACCAATCAATCATTAAGTCTTTGATAACATTCTGTTAATCTGGCTAACATATTGTTAAACAGAATGACAACTATTCTTAACAAAGAGGTAAAAGCTTTGTGATTCCAATCATGTTGTTTTGGGTTTAGAAATTAAAACCTAATCAAAAACATGAAACGTTCTCTGAATCAACTATTTAGCTTGCTCTTTGTGATAGCAATCGCATTGACTGTATCTGCTTGCGGTGATGACGATCCAAAAATTGCTGACCCTGTAGTTAATGGTCCTGCAAAGGTCAGTGTTACCGAAAATGAATCTACTACTGTTACTTTTAACATTACTGTTGCCGGTGGTTATGCTTCTTCTTCAATTGAAGCAACTGGCGGAACTACTACTACTACTTCGGAGCCTTCAACTGGCGATGTAAGCGGAACTATAGTTGTAGAATATACTGCTGGTGGAAATGGTGCAGGTTCTATTGTATTAACTGTTACCGATGCTGCTGGAAACACTGGAAAAACTACAGTAGTAATGGAGATAGGTGATATTCCTGATACATTTACTACTTCAGATATCACTGAAACCAGATCTATCAACGGAAGTGATGTTGAGTTCAAGCAAACTCAGATTTCCGGAATCATCAATCGTGATTTTACATTTACTAATGATGTTGCATGGGTACTTAATGGCCGTGTGATTGTTGCTGCTGGTGCTACTTTAACTATTCAGCCTGGTACAATTGTTAAAGGCACTAACGGACAAGGTGCATTAGCTTCTGTATTATTAATAGCAAGAGGTGCCGATATTCAGGCTAACGGAACTGCTTCAAACCCAATCGTATTTACTTCTATTCTTGACAACATCAATGTTGGAGAGTTTACTTCTACTTTAGACATTAACAACGACCTTGGTCTTTGGGGAGGTGTACTTATCTTAGGAAACGCTCCAATTGTAGCTGAAGCTTCTGAAAAACAAATTGAAGGAATTCCTTCTTCTGTAAGTGAAGGCCTTTACGGAGGTAGCGACCCTACTGACAACTCTGGTTCATTCACTTATTGCTCTATCAGGTTTACTGGCCAGCAATTAGGCCCTGGAAACGAGCTTCAAGGCTTAACCCTTGGTGGTGTTGGTTCTGGAACTACAATTAACCACGTAGAGTCCATCAACTCTGCAGATGATGGTGTTGAAATCTTTGGTGGTACTGTTAACATTTCAAACTTCATCGTACTTAATCCTGATGATGATGGATACGATGCTGATCAAGGCTGGAGCGGAACTGCTTCTAACCTAGTGTACATTGGTGCTGCTGTAGATGCTGGTTTCAACTCAGATCACCCATTCGAATTAGATGGCCCTGAAGGTAATGATGCTGACGATCCTGAGATTGGAAAATTTGTTAATGCAACGGCATGGGGTAGAAGTGCTTCTGACTTTGCTGACCTTAGAGATGGTGCTCAGTACGACCTTAAAGATATCTACTTCTTCGGCTTTAAAGCCGGTGTTGACCTTGAATTAGATGCTGACGGTACAGTTGACCCTAATGATGCTGACAAGAAGTTATCTGATAATCCTAAGAACTCTGATGGGTACGCTGGTAATGTTCTAATCAAATTCTCTGGCCTTGAGTTCAATGGCCTTGACAGAGATGGTAACAATACATTTACCGACATCAAGAAAATATTAAATGACAAGTTAGATCCTTCTTTTGCTGCTGTTGCGGACAGAGCAAATCAGATCGATAACAACGAAGACGTAAAATTCCCTACAAGTAACAAGCTTGTAACAACTGCTAATAGATCTGTAGGTGCAGATGTCTCAGGAATGTCCTGGTCATACACCTCGAAATTAGGCCTGTTGGCTAACTTCTAGTAGAGGAATGATACACAGAAATTGCTCGTGAGCTAAAGCTCACGGGCAATTTCATTTAGAGAGAAATACTAACAATCAAACCATAATGAAAAATCTAAAATTTGTTTTGCTCCTATCTTTCCTCGCTGTGGCGCAGGTTGGTTTTGCCCAAAAAGGAAAAATAAGAGGTACTACCTACGAGCGTTCTACCGGAGAGCCTATGTGGGGTGTTCAGGTCTTTATTCCAAGCACAGGAAGCGGTGCAGCTGCCGATTTTGATGGAAAATTCGAAATTGAAGTTGCCCCCGGTACTTATGAGATACAAGCCAAATTTGTAAGCTTTAAAACAGTTACAATCAAAGATGTTGTTGTAAAAGCTGGCGAAGTTACTGTAATCGATGCTATCTGGATGGAAGAGGCAATCAACACTTTGGAAGATGTTGTGGTTACTGCTGAGGCAATTAAAACAACAGATATTGCCTTGTTAACAGCTAAGAAAAAAGCGACAAACCTGATAGATGGTATTTCATCTCAGCAAATTAAAAGATCGGGCGACAGCGATGTGGCCGGAGCAATTAAAAGAGTTCCTGGAGTTTCTATTCAAGGCGGACAGTATGTTTTTGTAAGAGGTCTTGGTGACAGGTATACAAAGACAATTCTTAATGGAGTAGAGGTACCTGGGTTAGATCCAGACCGAAATGCAATCCAGATTGACATATTCCCTACTTCCCTAATTGATAACATCATTGTTTACAAAAACTTTACTCCCGACCTAAGCGCTGACTTTGTTGGGGGAACCGTGAACATTGAAACAAAAGATTTTCCTGATGAAAAGACTTTGAACCTGTCTTTCAGTATGGAATACAACCCTAACATGCACCTTCGTAGCGATTTCATAGGCTATAACGGTGGAGGCACTGATTTTCTGGGTTTTGATGATGGTACAAGAAAATTACCTTTTGATGGAAGAACAGGAGATATTCCTTCTCCAATTCTTCGCGATCCATTAACGGAGTCTGCCACAAGGTCTTTCGATCCTACAATGGCTACAGAGCAACAATCTAACTTTGCTAATTTCAGTCTTGGTTTTTCAGCAGGAGATCAACTAGATTGGAAAGGAAGAAAACTAGGCTACATTGCAGCTGTTAACTACAGTAATAATAGTACCTTCTATAAGGATGCAGTTGATGGAGCAGCAGTAAAGCCAACAAGCGATGATGAGTTCACACTTTTATCAGACACAAGATTTCAAGGTGCTTTAGGAATCAAAGATGTTCAATTGAGTGGCCTTGCTGGACTTTCTCTAAAAACAGACAAGAACAAATACAGGTTCCAGGCCATGCATATCCAGAATGGCACGCAAAGAGCAGCCTTAAGAACAAGAATACGTTCAAACAACAACTTCAACACCTCCAGAGTAAGCAACCTGGAATACACCGAACGATTCCTCACCAACATTCTTTTTGGTGGTGAGCACTACTTCAACGGTAATGAGTCAAAGCTGGAGTGGAAAGTGTCTCCTACTTTCTCTACTATCAATGACAAAGATGTTAGAATCACTCCTTTCACAATCGATGAAGGCGAAATTTCTATTAACCCACAAGAAGGTGGAGAGCCTAACCGAATCTGGAGGTCTCTAAATGAGCAAAACTACGTTGCTAAAGTAGATTACACTCAAGACTTCAGTTTCAGAGGAAGAGCGTCAAAGCTAAAAGTTGGCTTAAGCAATATCTATAAAACAAGGGATTACGAAATCCAGAACTTTGTTACTCAAATCAGAGGAAACCAGAACTTGTTAGGTCTGGACAGTAACCCTGATAACTTATTTACTCCTGATAACATCTGGAATCCAGACAGAGGTACTGGTGTTTACATTCAGAGCAACTTTAACCTTTCTAATGCTTACGAAGGTAGAATTAACACTACCGGAGCTTATGCAATGAGTGAGTTGGCTGTAACTGAAAAACTTAAGACTATTGTTGGTCTTAGGGTAGAACAGTATGATCAATGGTACACAGGGGTAAACCAGGCTGGTGCTAATCCAAATGACCCTACAGGAAGAGTTTTTGAGGATGAAAAAGTATTGAGTTCATTCGAGTTCTTCCCTTCCTTGAACTTGATATACAATGTTTTTGAGAACTCTAACTTAAGAGCTTCTTATGCAAGAACAATTGCAAGACCTTCTTTCAAAGAGAAGTCAACCGCTGAGATTCAAGATGTATTAACAGGAAGAACCTTTATTGGTAACATCGACCTGGTTGAAACCAATATTGACAACTTCGATATCAGGTGGGAATATTTCTTCGGTAGAGGAGAGACTATATCAATAGGTGGTTTCATTAAGGATTTTACTAACCCAATCGAACTGATCAGATCTGAAGCTGCACCAAACGATTTCTCTCCCAGAAACGTGGGTAATGCTGAAATCACAGGAGTTGAATTAGAAATCCGAAAGAACCTTGCGTTTATTACGCCTAAGCTGGAAAACTTAACTTTCATTTCTAACATCACCGTTACTGATGCAAAAGTTAACCTTAATGCAGCAGAGCAAATTGGTAGAATTAACGGTTTAAGAGCTGGTGAAAAGTTTGAATTAACTCGTGACTTTGTAGGGCAGCCTCCCTATATCATTAATGCTTCTCTTAACTATACTGACCTGGAAAACTTCTGGGAAGTTAGTGTAGGTTACAATGTTCAGGGAAGAACACTTGCGGTTGTTGGTGTTAACCGTACTCCTGATACTTATGATGTACCATTCAACAGCTTGAACTTCAATGTTCAGAAAAGCTTTGGGTTGGATGGAGAGCACACTTTTGGTTTAAGAGTAAACAACCTGCTAGGTGATTTAAGAGAAAGAGAATTTGAGTCGTTTGGAAGCACCAACTTTATTGAAACCCGAAGAGATCCTGGAACTTCAATAAGAATAAAATACAGCTACAATTTCTTAAGATAGTCTAACTACTATTTAAGTATAGAGCCCTGCCAGTTTTGGTAGGGCTTTTTTATTTGCCCGTCATTGGGAGCAAAGCGAAGCAATCTCCGCTCCGTACAAGAGGTTGTCCCGAAGCTTCAGGACGTTGTTCTTCCACTTAAATACCTGCTTGTCTCTTTACCCTGAGTTTACCGAAGGGTCTTTATCTTTCCTAAAGATGTTTCGGCAAGCTCAACATGGAAAATAGTAAGATATCTATCCTTCAGAGACGATCCCTGTCCGGCTTGGTAAGGCTTTCTGCTATCAGGCGTCTTTGCGAGCAAAGCGAAGCAATCTCCCCTCTCCTCAGTTTTGCTTGGCATCAACATGATAATTATGAACAGCCTTTTCGCAAGCAACGCCTATATTAGCTGAACATATTCACGTTGAAATCGCTTTATAAAGTATGTCACAGAAGATACTAATAACAGGAGGTACTGGTTTAGTAGGTACGGCACTTATTCCAATGCTTAAGAGGCTTGGTCATGAAATAGTAGTGCTCAGTAGAAAGAAGTCCAAAAGCGACCTGTATACTGTATTTGAGTGGGATTATAAACGTGAGTACATAGAACCTGAAGCATTTAACGGGGTAGATACCGTTATTCACCTGGCAGGCGCAAGTGTAGCCGAATCTAAATGGACACCAGAGCGTAAAGATGAAATTTACAATAGCCGGACAAAGACCTCTATTTTACTTTTTAAGGAGCTGGAAAAAGGCAATCATCAGGTAAAGACCTTTATTGCAGCATCGGCCATAGGTATTTATGGAAATGATACCGGAAACATAATGGTCAAAGAAACGGCTCCTGTGGGGCATGATTTTCTGGCCCATGTAACAGATGCCTGGGAAACCGCAACCAATAAAATCCAAACACTAGGAATCAGATTAGTACAACTAAGGGTGGGTGTTGTATTAAGCCCTAAAGGAGGAGCATTGGTAGAGCTACTTAAACCTCCAGTTGCAGCACCTTTAGGCAAAGGAGATCAATACATGAGTTGGATTCACATGACAGACTTGTGTAACATGTTTATTGAGGCAATAGACAATTCCGACTGGGAAGGACCATACAACGCTGTTGGGCCGAGGCCCGAAACCAATAAAGAATTGACTAAGCAAGCCGCCAAAGCTTTTAAAAAGACATTTCTGCCGATTCCTGTGCCCAAACTTGTGCTGAAAATCATGCTTGGAGAAATGGCCGTAATTGTCATTGGAGGGAGCAAAATCAGCAGTGAAAAAATTCAGAAAGCAGGTTTTAAATTCAAGTTCCCTAAATTGCAACAGGCATTGGCAGACCTTGCCCGCTAAGTAATTTAGAAAACTCTGCCTTCACAATTTTTTAAACCAACCTTTACCTGATTCATTCGTATGTGGTAGGTTGGGCTCACTAAATTTCAGTAAGCCGCGTTGTATACGCACAATTAAATTTTAGAAGAATATGACAAATGAAGATAAAATAAAGCAGGCCTTTAAAGATAGAGACTGGAACGAAATCAAAAGCCACAACTCATGGGTAATTTTCAAAGTTATGGCCGAAATGGTCGAAGGTTTTGAGAAACTGGCTAAAATCGGACCATGCGTTTCTATTTTTGGATCTGCACGAACCAAACCAGATCAACCTCATTATAAAATGGCCGAAGAAATTGCGGCAAAACTGGTTAGACATGGTTATGGTGTAATTACAGGTGGTGGCCCTGGTATAATGGAAGCTGGTAATAAAGGAGCCAATAGTGAAAATGGTAAGTCTGTAGGACTTGGTATTGAGCTTCCTTTCGAGCAGGGAAACAACATCTATATTGACCCGGACAAGCTGATTTCTTTCGATTATTTCTTTGTAAGAAAAGTGATGTTCGTGAAATACTCTCAAGGTTTTATTGTAATGCCAGGGGGCTTTGGTACGCTTGACGAACTATTTGAAGCGATTACCCTAATCCAAACCAATAAAATAGGCCGTTTCCCAATTGTATTGGTAGGTAAAGAGTACTGGGGAGGTTTATTAGACTGGATAAAAAACACCATGCTTTCTTTCGGAAACATTAGTGAAAAAGACCTGGATTTGATCAACCTGGTAGAAACTCCAACTCAAGCCGTTGCTGTAATTGACGAGTTCTATTCTAAATATTTACTCTCTCCAAACTTCTAATGGTAAAACATATCCTTTTCGACTGTGATGGTGTGTTAATTGATACAGAAATAGTTGCTGCAGAAATAGTTACAATCTGGCTAAATAGTGAATCTGTAGCAATTGATATTGAAGAATATATCAGCAATTACACCGGTAAAACTTTTACAGATATCGTTACCTCCTTAAAAGCTGAAAAGCGATTGAGAGAAGATTTGAACCTCTCAGAAGTTATTCCAGTTCTTGACGATAAGATCAGGGAAAATCAGAAACCTATTGATGGGGTTTGGGAAATGTTGGATGCATTAACCTTACCCCGCTCAGTAGTTTCCAATAGTGCCAAAGATTATGTAGAACTAGCATTGGATAAGCTGAAAATAGAACATCACTTTGAAGGGCGCGTTTTCTCTGCCGAAATGGTTGAAAAAGGAAAGCCGAGCCCCGATTTGTATCATTTTGCTCTATCAAAAATTGACCATTCCGAAAAAGATGTAGTGGTTATCGAAGACAGCGTAGCTGGTGTTACTGCCGCCACAGCTGCAGGATTACATACTATTGGATATATGGGGGGCAGTCATGTAAGAAACGGACTGGCCGATGCCTTAAAAAATGCTGGAGCACAAGAATTGGTTGGAAATCATAATGAGTTAACTCAACGATTACGAGAGCTTTAAAACAAACCAAGTTTAACCCTAATACCAAAGTTAAGTCCATTCAAAGCATCAGAAGCCAAAATTTCTCCCCGGTTGTTTTGATAGTTAAGGTTTGTATTGGATGTGAACCTATAGTTGAGCTCAAAACCCACCCTGATGTATTTGATAACGTTCAGTTCGATCGCTGCACCTTGCTCAATGGCCATGATGAACTTCTGATCTTCAATTAACCTATCACCATTCCTTATCGGATGTTGAACATAAGCAATCCCACCTGCTCCTATTGTCAAGGGAAAACTGAAATGTAATCGGTTAGAAGGCTTAAGTGTATATTCTATTAGAAAACCACCATAACCACCCGCTGTTCTGTATCCACCAGAAAGTATTTGATCATCAATTTCGGTAGCCTGAATTGCATACCCAGAAAAGCCAAAACCCCAACGTTTGTTTTTCAACCATACCAGGCTTCCCCCCATTTGAATACCATCATCCTCTCCTATTTGGGTATAACCTGTATAGGATGAAAGATAAGCCCTGAACTTCTTTTCTTCAGCTTGCTTTATTTGGAATCGATTATACTTTGCCAATGCTTTTTGATAGATTCTTGTTTTAAATGGAGTGCTATCTACTTTCACCCTTGACCCACCATAGAAAGTGGCATTATGAGCTCCCAGACGTAATGAAGGAAAAGCTATGTGGCTAGCTACTTTCGGAGTTTTCTTAACCAGTATAGGTTGAGGTATAGCCTGTCCAACGGTAACGCTATCTGGTTTTGAAGCAGCCGGTAAAATCGTTTCGGAAGCCTTATTTATAGTAATGAAACCCTCCGCTTTCTCAGCGTTCACAAGTTCACCAACAGCTACAGTGGGTAACTTAATTTCAGAACTGTCTTTCTGTATTTTTTCTGATATCGCTTGAATGGATGCTTCTTCTTCTGCCTTATTTAAAACAGTTTTCTGTTCACTTAACTTTCGACTAGAAGCA
This sequence comes from uncultured Roseivirga sp., assembly GCA_947493005.1. Classification (GTDB taxonomy): domain Bacteria; phylum Bacteroidota; class Bacteroidia; order Cytophagales; family Cyclobacteriaceae; genus Roseivirga. Next base: position 927,848 of record CANLOY010000001.1, on the reverse strand, counting down.
TCAGCCCTTCTTTCTCCAGGGCTTTTGGATCTAAGAATTATTTTGTCATTCCTCTGCTGATAATCTATATACCCTTCTCTAAAGATTGTTTCGAGAACGTTTCTGAGTACCTCTTTTTCAAATCTGGCCGAAATCCTTCTCTCCATGTCAAAAGAACTAGGAGAGTAAACAAAAATCAACCCATCAATTTCGGATTCCAGCGCCTTAAGTACATCCGCAAGTGTAAGTCCAATAAAAGAGTGGGTTACCTCTCGGTCCAAAAGAGATTTATCCTCCTGTGCATACAAAGCACAAGAGGATATTATTAGCAATAATATGAGTAACCTCTTTCTCACGTTTAGCAGTTAGAACTTTCCGAACTTTAGAGTAATACCTCCTGAAAATCCATTCAAAACATCCTTCGAAACAATCGTTTGATTGTTGGATACATAGTTCAATGATACATCCGAAGTATAACGGTAGCTTACGCCAAAAGCCATGCGCATAAATTTCAGCAAATTAAGCTCAAGTTCAACACCAGGTTCTATTACAAAAAAAGCTTCATCATCCTCACCAAAGTGGTCAAAATCGTTTCCTCTGAAAGAATTGTAAGACTCGGTATATGACACTCCTCCTGCACCAATGGTTAACGGAAAACTCAGATGAATCGGACTATTAGGGTTTACTATGTATTCCAGAAACAAGCCACCATAACCACCTTCTAATTGATACCTGTCTCCATTCAATTGGGTGTCTACTTTGCCTTCAGTTAAAAAACCTGTTCCTGCCAGGCCTATTCCAATTTTATGATTGATAAGCCAGGCACCTCTCGCGCCTATCATAATAGCGTCTCGGTTGTCAATATTGGTATAGGACGTTGTAATTCCACCATAGCCACCATGAGAGGTAATTCCATTGTTTCCAAAGAGTGTTTTCATTTCCTCTTCTTCCTGAGCAAATGCACATGTTGCCAATAAAAGCAAGCATAAAGTAATCGTTGTTCTTTTCATAATTTTGATTTTTGAGTTATTCATTAAAATGTAAGTTTATAGCTTAATACAGGTATAATTTCACCTGTGTAAGAAGAGGGAATTATAGCCTCTTTCGAAGCTGAAAACATTTCTCTGACCAGATTAGACCTGCTGGTCAAATTTTGGATATCAACCCTCCATTCGTGCGTTCTTCCTTTTTTATTAGTCTTTATTCCAATCTGAAAATCTATTCTGATATAATCGGGTAATTGCCTCCCGAAAGGCCTATCTAAAAAGTAGATCGTTTTACCCTGATCTATTGAAGACTGTAAGTCAATTTCTGTAGTACGAACCCCTCCGCCTAAAACAGTTTCCAAACCAACATTCAAAAGCTTCTGCTTGTCTACGCCTCTTAACTTAAATTCTTTTCCCCCCACAAGGTTTACATTGTATCTACCATTATAGCGTGTATTAAACCATCCTCCAGTTTGTGCTTTGAACCTGGAATCATAAATAGAAGCGGTTGTTAAGAAGAAATAGCCTCTTGATAAAAATTTCTCGAAAGTAAATTCAAGTCCATAGTTTCTGCCTTTGCCTTTATTGATCAATGCAACTCTCTGAAAGGCATTTTCCTGATTTAGTGATGAATACAGACTAGTCGGGTCGGCCCCTACAGGTATATTGTAGAGGTCTTGATAGTAGACCTCTAGTTTCAAATGAAAGTCTTTATTAAAGGTTCTGTCGTAGCCAACTACAAAGTGCCGTGCTTTTGCCAATTCAAGTTTTGTATTGGGCTGATGAGCTGTCAGGTCAGACCTGAAAAGCTCCGTGAAATACAAAGATGTTTCTTCCCTTCTACTGTGTATACCGAAACCAAAGCTAAGCCACTGGTTGTTGGCAAACTGCCAACGCGCTCCAAGCCGAGGTTCAATATTGTCCTGACCATTAAGATTCAATCTTATGTAATGTAGGCCTCCAGTTAAGGAGAACTCATCTGTGACATTGAATTTATGGCTGATAAACGACTGCCACATTCCAAAACCACCCTTTTCATTTGCTTGATATAAAGGTTGCCCTTCAGGTGTTTTACCCACTGAATTGATATCATAGCCGAGCCTTGTATATACTACTCCCCATTTTGAACTGTGCCTGGCATTAAATTTAGTGTTGTAGGTTGTAGAAAGTCTGGTACTTTCATTTGTATAGTCTTCAATATCCTCATCAAAAACCTGGTTGTTGCTTCTTACGTTCAGCAGAAAATCATATTGCGTAATACTGTAAGAGAGGTTTGTTTCCAAAAATGAATTATCACCAAGACTAAGCACATTTGAAATCCCTGTAAGCCCCATTTGGTATTTCTCTCTATCTCTGAGTGGTTGATTAGCTCCCAGGTTCTCAAAGGTTTCATGCGATTTAGATTTACCTCCAAGCCCGTACCATGAAAAGGTTCCGGCTTTCTCAGTCGGCATATTGAACTTGAACGCAAGATCCTGATATACTGGAATAGACAAAGCATTATTGGCTATATTCAAACCCAGTTTTTCTAAAATGGAAATAGTTGAATATCGATAGTTCACCAGATAGGAAGCGTTAGGGAGCTGCTTTCCATTTGTTCTCTTTATTGGCCCTTCAAACGATGCGTCAATGCCAAGAAGGCCGGCCTGAATAGAATATTCTCTTTTCTCATTATTTCCGTTTCTCAGCTTCAAATCGAATACTCCTGAAAATGCATTGCCATATTCAGCTGGAAAGGCTCCTGTCATAAAATCAGAATTAGTCAACACATTGCTGTTTAACATACCCACGGCACCACTCGAAGCACCGTCAGAAGCAAAGTGATTTGGGTTTGGAATTTCAACACCCTCTAACCTCCATTGTAGGCCTTTTGGAGAGTTGCCACGAATAATAATGCCGTTGTCTGTATCATCTTGCGCACCAATAACACCGGCATATGTGGTGGCCATTCGGGCAGGATCATTAAAACTGCCAGCATACTTGCTGGTTTCCTCTACAGTAAAAGACTTAGCACTTACCATAGCCATTTCGTTAATCGGCCTTGCCTTATCTAAGTCTGCAATCACTACTACCGCTTGCAATTCCGTTACCGACTCTTTTAAACTAATATTCAGCACTAGTTCTTTACCAGCATCAACAAACATATTGCTAATAATAAAAGGCTTATAACCTGAAAAAGTAGCTTGTACAGATACTCTACCTACTGGTACGTTTTCAATTTTATACCTCCCATATATATCAGTCGGTGCACCAAGTAGAGGCTCAGTGTTTGTAATAATCACATTGGCTCCGGGAATGGGCTGTTTGGTCTCCGCTTCCAACACTACCCCTCTGACCGTTTGAAGAATTGATGGAGGAATAGTCTTAATGATCAATACCTTATTTCCTCTTTCCTTAAATACAATATTGCTATCTGGAAAAATTTTGCGAAGTAAGCTTATTAAGGACTCCCCATTGGCAACCAAGGTAATTTCTCTACTCAAATCCACATCATTTGAAGAATATGCAAATTTGAAGTTGCCTGCTTCTTCAATAATCTTCAATGCATTGGCCAGAGGTTCGCTTTCTATATAGACGCTTACTTTGGCCTCTAGTCTGGACTGAGGCTTTTGGGAAAGGCAATACGATACCGGTAGCAGTAGGGCTGCTATTATGATTATTTCGCGTTGCATGATTTTTTGAGTTTATATGCTTTGGGCTAAGCTTATCATTTATTGCACCCCTTTCCTATTAGTTGATAGAGTTGACCATTCTGTCGTGCTTCTACATTAAAAAGTAATTCTATAGTGCCCATTACTTCTTCTAATGGCTCGTTGTTGAACGTAGCATTAAGTGGACAGCTCAAGAATTCTTTGTCGGTTATCTCCAGTACTACACCGTAGAGCCTCGATATATCTCCAATCACCTCTTCCATAGGTGTGTTTTCAAAAACGAGCTTTCTGGTTTTCCAGGACATAAAGTTTCTGTCAGTGTTAGCCGTTTTCATAATTTCCCCTCTGGCATTAACACTGATTTTATCACCGGGCAAAAGTGTCGCTCTTTTTCTATCTTTTGTAAAGCGAACCTTACCTGTTTTCAACACTAGTTGAAACAATTCTCCTTCTCCCTCATATATATTGAATGACGTTCCGAGAACCTCAGTTGTAGTTCCATCGGCAGTTACTATAAAAGGCTTTTCAGGGTTATGAGTAACTTCAAAGAAAGCCTCTCCCTTTAATGTAACTTCTCGTTTCGAACCGATAAATTTTTCCGGATAATCTAAAGAAGCACCTTTATTCAGCCAAACCTTAGAACCATCTGCAAGACTCAATTCTATTGGGCCTTCACTAGCCAAGGCATTCTGCATCACTAACTCTTCTCCCGGTCTGATTATTAGAAAAGTAACAGCCGCAAGTAGCAAAAGAGCCGCGGCATATTTCCATACATGCCATTTTACAGTTGATTTCTCAGGCGCCTGAGAAATTCTGGACTGAAGCTCCTTCCAGTTCTTAGCCATATCTATGGCTTCAAAATCTGCTATGGCTTCTGAGCCCTTCCAAAGCAGCTTTATTTTACCTAGCTCATTTCGGTTATCCACCGACTCAGCCAACCAGTCCTCTACAATCTGAGTCTCCTGAGCACTGGCTTCACCTTTTACATAGGTTATCAGCAAATGGTCCGATATGATAGGTTCATTCTTCATCTGATTCAATGGTGTGACGGTACAGCTTACAAATACACGTAAGCCTGTCACATATTTTTTACATAAATATTTTTATTAGCATGATTATCAATAAGTTAACATACTGCAAAACATCTTTTCTTAGCCTCTTTAACGCGTTGCTGATTTGTGTTTCAACGGTCCTTTTCGAAATATTCAGCTCATCTGCAATCTCCTGATTTCGCTTACCATCCATTCTACTCATCTTAAATATGTGCTGACACTGGTCTGGTAAACCACTAATGGCTTTGTAAACTCTCTCTTCCAACTCAGTCTGTACCATAGTATCGTTCAAGTCAAACTGCTCGTCATAATTCATTACCCTGATTTGATCGTGATGCTCAGACTTGGTTTTGGCCGACCTCAAATGATCAATGCACTTATTTCTTACAGACTGAAATAGAAATGCCTTTAGAGAAGTATGAAACTGAATGGACTTTCGGTTTTGGTATAGTTTGATCAGAACTTCTTGAACCAGGTCTTCAGCAAGGTCAAGGTCATTCACAAATTTTTTGGCAAATACCACTAACACTTTGAAGTAAGTATTGAATACCTCTTCAAATGCATTTTCACTGCCTTGAGCAAGTTGTTGTTGAAGATGAGTGTGGTCCTGGCTTTGCACGTGGCCCAAAAATAATCCGAAAATTTAATCCATTATGGATTGTCTGTTAAATTTCATTTTTCTACTTTGCAATTCAAAGTACTTTTAAAATGGAAAAGGATTATTTGAAAGATATTTCTGAGATAAGATCCATCATGGAGAAGTCTTCTCGGTTTATATCGCTAAGCGGCCTATCTGGTATACTTGCCGGAGTTTATGCACTTGTTGGTGCGGCAATCGCCTATCGGTTGGTTTACACAAGTCAAACCGTTGTCTATGAACAACTGGTAATCCGAGATGTAAGAGGAAACTTATTGAACCTAGTGATTATCGCACTATCTACCCTTGTACTTACCATTGGTACTGGTATTTACCTTACCAAAAGAAAGGCCAACAAGGATGGGGTAAAAACATGGGACGAAACCACAAAAAGGTTACTGGTTAACCTCTTTATTCCTTTGCTAGCCGGAGGCATACTGGTAATCATTTTCTACCAGCAAGGTTTAATTGGAATGATTGCCCCCATTACACTTATATTCTATGGAATGGGATTGATCAACGCAAGTCATTATACCTATAGAGACATTCGCTTTTTGGGGATTTCAGAAGTAATATTGGGACTTGTTGCCAGTGCAGTAGTTGGCTATGGGCTTTTAATATGGGCTTTAGGCTTTGGTGTGCTGCACATTGTCTATGGTGCTATGATGTACTTTAAATACGAACGTTGAAAGTAGATATACATAAACTTAATAAGGCCTTTGAGAACAGAGTAAGGTTAGGCATTATGTCTGCGCTAATTGCTGGTGAAGCCATGGACTTTAATCGGTTAAAGGAGCTGTTAGGGGTAACTGACGGTAACCTTGCCAGCCATTTAAAGGCATTAGAGAAGGAGGTTTTTATTGAGGTGCAAAAGAGTTTTGTGGGTAGAAAACCTAACACAAAATACCTGGCTACAAAAGCCGGAAAACGTGCTTTCAAAGCGCATATAGATGCATTGGAGGCATTAATTAAAGAACAGACAGGGAGAGTATAATATTTTTTATGCTTTCACTTTGAAACACAAAGTACTTTTAAAATTCAGAAATAATAACCATGCATCCGCTTAAACTCAAAATATTGCTCAGGGGAGGAGTATTTCTCCTTAGGGCCTACTGTTGGTTCAGACAAAAAAAGAACAGGGAAAGAATGGTTGCCGCCATGCTGCTTATTCCAGCAATCATTCTTTTAATACCTACTTATACCTTTACACTTACCCTGTTGCAATCATTCCTGTTTCAGGCCATGTTGATCTATGGCCTGTTCAGTGTAATATGGATTTTTAAGCATCATTATCGTCTGGCTGGAATCAATTTCAGTATTTATATACTGTTGCTTTTTAAGATTAACAATCCCATTGATACAGGATATCAGGTTTTTCAAGGAGATGAAAAACTGAGTATTCTACAGTTCAATGTACTTTCTACCAACAATGCTTATGATGAAACGATCAATCGGTTGCTACAGATTTCTCCCGACCTCATCTCATTTCAGGAGGTAAGTAATCCATGGGCAGATAACCTGGAAGCAAAACTCAAAGAAGATTACCCATATTCAAAAGTAGTCAGGAATCTAGATGAGGGTCAGGGTATAGCTATTTTCAGCAAATTTCCACTAGTAGATGTAATGACTATTGACTGGCATGGCACATCTAACATTGCTGGAAAAGTATCGGTTGGAGACGAAACGATCAATTTTCTAAGCCTTCATACACGATCTCCAATGTCAAAGGCACGCTGGAAAGACAGAAATCTGCACATTAAAAGTGCTCAGCAATACATTGCAGAAAAAAATGGGGAGTTTTTAGTGCTAGGCGATTTTAATACTGTGCCCTGGGACAAACGGCTACTCAGTTTTAAGTCATCTACCAACCTGAAAGACAGTCGCAAAAAGCTGACCCCTACATTTCCTGCCTGGAACCCTCTTCTGGCTCAGATTCCTATCGACTACATATTCCATTCAAAAGGTATTGGGTGCGATTCATTGGATGCAGTAAAAATCACATCCGACCATAAAGCGATTTTAGGAACATTTTTGATTGGTGGGCTGTGATCAGGGCATGTATTTGGTTATGTATAATTTTTATTCTTGTTGCATTTGCAACCTTCATCGACCCAGGTTGGGTTCCGATAAGGTTCATTAAATGGCAGCATAAAAATGAGTTTTATCTGGCTCTTAGAGCGGGAACACCCATTGCGGTTCTAATAGCTCATTGCCTGTTAAGTGCTAAGGCCAAGAAGGCTTCTGATTTTATACTGATGATCACAATGGGCCTTTTGAAAGGTTTGTTCGCCCTTGGCCTTATAGTTATTCTCAATTTAATTGGTCCATCTGAGTGGGTAGACGAAGAATTACTATTTAGGCATCGATTTGAAAATCAGAGAATTGTACTTCAGAGTAAACCATTTGAACATAAACAAAGGCTCGTCAAAATAAAGACGTTAAGTGACTCTCTGGAATGGTTAACACCAATGGACACAACAAAGCTTAATCCTTACAAATGGGTTAAAGAATAACCTGACAATTAAGGAGTTGATTATTCTTATTTATGATATCAGGTAAGTTGTAATTGACCTGCTAAATCCAGACTTTTGTGGATTCTGCATTTTGTAGTCCGATTCATGGAAAAATTCAAGGAAAACGCTTCTATCGATCTTGCCCCAGTGGACCTTTCAGGTCATGAGCATATTGAAATTTTCGGAGCAAGAGAACACAATCTGAAAAACATCGATACAGTGATTCCAAGAAACAAACTGGTGGTAATCACAGGGATTTCAGGTTCGGGTAAATCCTCTCTTGCCTTTGATACCATTTATGCCGAAGGGCAGCGCAGGTATATGGAAAGTTTTTCGGCCTATGCACGCTCCTTCATCGGTGATATGGAAAGGCCTGATGTAGATAAAATAAATGGGTTGAGTCCGGTAATTTCTATTGAGCAGAAAACCACTTCAAGAAACCCAAGATCAACGGTTGGCACACTCACCGAGATTTATGACTTTCTAAGGTTACTCTTTGCCAGAACAGGAGTTGCTTATTCATACCTGACAGGAAAAGAGATGATCAGGCAATCAGAGGACCAGATTGTCAATCACCTGATACAGAATTTTCAAAATAAGAAGCTCATTCTACTCGCACCTGTGGTTAAAGGTAGAAAGGGTCACTACAGAGAGCTTTTTGTGCAAATCCGAAAAATGGGTTTTACTAAAGTCCGTGTTGATGGTGAGGTAATGGACATGGTTCCTAAAATGCAGGTAGACCGTTATAAAACCCACGATATTGAAATAGTGGTTGACCGCATAATAGCCGATTCTAATGACCGCTATCGTATTGCACAAAGTGTCAAAACTGCGCTTTCTCATGGCAAAGGTGTAATGATGGTTCATGATGAAGAGGCTAACGTTCATCACTTCTCTAAATACCTGATGGATCCGGAAACCGGACTTTCCTATGATGAACCTGCACCAAATAACTTTTCCTTCAACTCTCCTTATGGAGCTTGTCAAACCTGTAACGGGTTGGGTCAAATCGAAGAAATCAGTGAAGGGAGTGTAATACCTGATGATAAAATCAGCATCAGCCGAGGAGGAGTTGCTCCATTGGGAGAATACCGCGATATCTGGATTTTTAAGAAGATTGATGCTATTCTGAAGCGATATAAAGTCAATCTATCCACACCAATCAAAGACATTCCCAAAGAGGTAATGGATGTTATTCTCTATGGAGATGATGTTCCTGTGGCAGTGAGCTCAAAGAAGTATCCCGGGACAGAGTGGAATACCAAGTTTGAAGGAATCATCAAGTTTCTGGAAAAACAGAAACAGGAAGGAACCGAGAAGACCAAGCGATGGATTGAGGACTTTATGCACATTAAAACATGTCCTACTTGTAATGGTGCACGATTAAAGAAAGAGTCACTACACTTCAAGATTGCAGATACCAATATTGCCCAGCTGGCTCAAATGGATATCAACCAGCTATCCAACTGGTTTGAGAACATTGAGGACAGGATGACTGAAAAGCAACAACAGATTGCTCCTGAAATTCTGAAGGAAATCCGAAAGCGCATTGGTTTCCTGCTTGATGTTGGCCTCGATTACCTCACGCTTAATCGTCCGTTAAGAACGCTTTCGGGAGGAGAAGCCCAACGTATTCGACTGGCCACTCAAATCGGCACACAATTAGTTGGCGTCCTATACATCATGGATGAACCTAGTATCGGCTTGCATCAAAGAGATAATGTAAAATTGATCAATGCTTTAAAGAACCTCAGAGATATAGGCAACACTATTATTGTTGTTGAGCACGATAAGGATATGATGCTAGCTTCTGATCATATCATAGACATTGGACCTGGAGCAGGCCGTCATGGCGGGCAAATTGTTGCGGCTGGTGGTCCCGATACCTTTCTAAAGGAAGGTGGAATTACAGCAGATTACCTTAAAGGAAAGCGAACTATAGCTATTCCTGAGACGAGACGTGAAGGCAATGGCAAAAGCATTGTATTGAAGGGAGCAGGAGGCAACAACCTGAAAGGGGTAACACTTACTCTTCCTTTGGGCAAAATGGTCTGTGTTACTGGCGTTTCAGGAAGTGGAAAATCAACCTTAATTCATGACACACTCTTCCCTATTCTAAATCAGCATTTTTTCAGATCAAGAAAATCGCCACTTGCCTATAAATCCATAGATGGACTAAAGAATATAGATAAAGTAATTGAAGTTGATCAGTCTCCTATTGGAAGAACGCCAAGGTCAAATCCGGCTACTTATACTGGTGTATTCTCAGATATCAGAACACTCTTTACTGAATTGCCTGAAGCCAAAATCAGAGGATACAAAGCAGGGCGCTTTTCGTTCAATGTAAAAGGTGGTAGGTGTGAAACCTGTGAAGGTGCAGGTATGAAATTGATTGAGATGGATTTCTTACCTAATGTGCATGTGCCTTGCGAAACTTGTAAAGGAAAACGGTACAATCGCGAAACACTGGAGGTTCGCTTCAAAGGAAAATCTATCTCAGATGTGCTCGATATGACAGTTGAGCAAGCCGTTGAGTTCTTCGAACATCAGCCAAAGATTCTCAGAAAGATCAAGACCCTAAATGATGTTGGGCTTGGCTACATTTCTCTAGGACAGCATGCCACTACTTTATCCGGAGGAGAAGCGCAGCGTGTTAAACTCGCCACAGAACTCTCTAAGAAAGACACGGGAAAAACACTTTACATCCTTGATGAGCCCACTACTGGCCTCCACTTCAAAGATATTCAGCATTTACTGGACGTATTGAATCGCCTGGTAGACAAGGGCAACTCTGTACTGGTAATTGAACATAACCTTGATGTAATTAAGGTCGCTGACCATATTATTGACCTTGGCCCAGAGGGTGGAGATAAAGGGGGAACCATTGTGGCTGAAGGCACTCCAGAAAAAGTAGCTAAAAGTACCAAGGGTTATACTCCTAAGTTCTTGAAAGAGGAATTGAGTTAAATATCTCCTCCGTCCTTCGGACACCTCCTCCGAGAGGAGGACAAAGCCAGTTCGTTTTAATTTCTTCGGTAAACCAAAATGAATACAAGATTGTTTTAGAAAGTCATTTCGACCCTAGTGGAGAAATCTACTTCATTCCTAATTGGTTTGAACTAAAAAGTAGTTACCTCTTATATTTTAGATACTATTATTTTTATAGTTAGTAAATGAACACTTTTGAGTCCTTTCTATATAATGCTCCCATAGATCAAAAACCAGCCTAAAAGCACCTATGGTCTTATAATATGCATACTACTATACAATTTAGGTTTCCTATTAAATACGTCCAACATTAGTTATGGAAATTCATTGATTGGAGTAGCTGCAGTCGGGCTTATCATTAGTCCATATTTAGATTTAGGAAAAATACCTAGAGTAGAGAAGCGACTTGGAGAGCTAGTAATTGACAAAAAGGCATAATGCTGAATTCAGAGTTTATCAACCTATCTGATATTATAGAGCTTTCCATTCATTTTAACAGTCATAGAAAGAAAAAAGTAGCTTATAAATGGGCTCTCTACTATCGCCAGGCCGGAACAGAAAACACTTTAGAGGTCCGAACAGATGAGAAAGTATAAAGTGCAACTTCATGATTCTGAACAACAATCACAGAACCGACTTGATTAAAACTCTTGAATACTTCTATAAGGCTGGCCTCTTTGTCAAAGAAGCAGGGAGAACTTATCTGGGAAAAGACTTAAGCTACGAGGAAATTCAAGAGTTCAAGAAGAAGTATGGCTTAAAAGGTAATGGGTATTAAAAAAAGATGCTGCCGCTTTCGCGAACAGCACCATCTTCAACCAAAACATTAAAACCGATTCACCGATCTCGCTTCACATGCTTGCCTTTCACCTCAGGCAAACTCTAACCACCGATTCTAATTTCTTTTAATATTTTTTGAACACTCATCTACATAACGGAGGCCATTGATCGGTATTATGAAAAAAAATCTCTTTTCTCCTTTTTTAACAATTCTTAAGAGTTCAGAGTTCAAGGAATTTAGTCGGTATTTCACCTAACTTTCAAAGGGCTTAAACGTATAATATTTAACCCTGAAAACTATGTCTGCATTCCATCATTTACACCTGGAAATTCCCAAAACAGAACGTAAAAGAATTGTCATAATCGGAGGAGGTTTTGCTGGTATCCAACTAGTAAAATCATTGCGTAAACTCCCTTATCAGATTGTCCTCTTAGACCGTCACAACTACCATACTTTTCAGCCACTCTTATATCAGGTGGCTACTGCTGGTTTAGAGCCTGATTCAATTGCAGGGGCTTTAAGGCATCTTTTCGAGAAGCATAAGGACTTTTATTTCCGAATGGCCAGAGTAACGGGAATAGACCTGAAAAATAAACAAATATCAACCCTGGTAGGAGAACTTGATTACGATATGTTGGTGATTGCCAACGGATCGAAAACCAACTACTTCGGAGATAAGAAAATGTACGAGCGTACTTTCCCAATGAAGCAGATTCCTCAGGCTTTGGATTTAAGAAGCCATATGCTCCAAAATTTTGAACAAACAGTGATGTCTCCAGACCCTGAAGAACAAGATCGGCTCACAAACTTTGTAATTGTTGGAGGAGGACCAACAGGGGTTGAAGTTGCAGGTGCACTAGGAGAACTGAAAAGACATGTTTTGCCTAAGGATTATCCCGATATCGATTTTGATATTATGAAGCTACATCTGGTTGATGCTGGCCCAAGGTTGCTGGCCGGTATGTCTGAAAAGGCAGGAGACAGAGCATTAGAATACCTAAAAGGTTTTGGGGTTGACGTTCGGGTTAACACAAGGGTAGAAGATTATGATGGCAAAGATGTAAGGCTTACCGATGGTACTGTGATTCCTGCTAAAACTGTAGTTTGGGCTGCTGGCGTTACCGGAAACATCATTGATGGCCTACCTGAAGGTGTAGTTGAAAGAGGCAGGATATTGGTGAACGAGTATAATCAGTTGAAGGAATATCCTGATGTATACGCACTGGGAGATATTGCAGTGATGAAAACCGAAGTATGTCCCAACGGTCACCCTATGGTTGCTCCTGTCGCTATTCAACATGCACAAAACTTAGCCAAAAACCTAAGGCGACAAGCAAAGAACCTGCCTCCTCTTGCATTCAAATACAGAGACAAGGGTTCTATGGCAACCGTGGGGCGTAATAAAGCGGTGGTAGATATGCCGAAATTTCATTTTAGGGGCTTTTTTGCCTGGGTGGTGTGGATGTTCGTTCACCTGATGTCAATCGTTGGTTTTAGAAACAGGTTGGTAATTTTAAGTAACTGGGTATGGAATTACCTGACTTATGACAGAGGTACCAGACTGATCATCAGAACCTTCCTGAGAAATAAGCGCTACAAGCCAGGAGACACCTTATAAACTCCGTAAAAATTCGCTCTTTACCTCTTATCTCAAAGGAGACTTTATAATGGTTAAACTTTCCTTATTTTACCTTTTATAAAATGAGGAAGCGGAGATTATACTGGACACTTCAGATTTTAGGGTGGGGAATTTATTTCTTCGCCAACTTCATTGCCATGTCTTTAGACCCACAAGGCCTTGGCCCCGAAAACATGCGTACATCGCGTATACAGTTGCTTATTCATACACCAACACTGTTTTTAGTATCGCACTACCTGATACGAGAGATTATCATCAGGCGATCATGGCTAAGTATTAACATTGCACGAATTATACCGAGAATACTGGGCATCATTGTGTTGTCATCTATCATAGTTGTACTGGTTTCTTATCTGCTTTACGCGCTGGCAGGTACGGTAGAACTCTCTTCCAGCATTCTGACAGAAGCACTTTTTGCCTTTATAACTTATACCGTTTTATACATCATCTGGTCAACCGTATATTTTCTCTATCACTTTCTGGAAAGTAACAACCGATCGCTCAAGTATGAGGCTGCTATGAACGAAATGCACCTCAACCAGTTAAAATCTCAACTTAACCCACACTTTATTTTCAATGCATTGAACAGCATGCGGGCCTTGGTAGATGAAGAGCCAACCAAAGCAAAAGTGGCCATCACACAACTATCCAACATCTTAAGAAACTCTCTAATCACAGATAAGAAAAGAGTCGTAAGTTTTGGCGAAGAACTTAATACTGTAAAAGACTATCTTGCTTTGGAGGGCATCAGGTTTGAAGAAAGGCTTAATGTTAGTTATGAGATAGACCCAAAATCTGACAACTATGAAATTCCTCCAATGATGATTCAAACGTTGGTAGAAAATGCCATCAAACATGGCGTTTCTAACCTGATGGAAGGGGGAATGATTGAAATTCAGTCAACCGTAGAGCATTCTATATTGATACTGAAAATCAGAAACAGTGGGCAATTGGTTAATGGGCAAAGGAACCGAACCGGAAGAAAAGGCGTAGGATTAATTAATACAAAAGAGCGACTGAAACTAATTTATGGTGAAGCCGCTTCGTTTAGGATTTATAATGAAAATAATAAGTTTGTTGTGACTGAAGTGAAAATACCTCAGCGCATATAAGCAAAACAGAAACAGATGAAAGCACTGATAATTGATGACGAAAGGTTGGCGCGAAAAGAACTGACCAATCTGCTTCAGGAATACCCTGAGGTGGAAATTGTAGGAGAAGCGGTAAATGCTGAAGATGCTGAAGAAAAAATCAAAACCCTTCAGCCAGAGCTACTTTTTCTCGACATACAAATGCCAGGCAAAACAGGTTTTGAACTTCTCGAATCATTGGATTCAGTTCCTGAAGTTGTTTTTACGACCGCCTATGATGAGTATGCCCTTAAAGCGTTCGACTTCAATGCGCTTGATTATCTGTTGAAACCTATTGAGCCAGACAGACTTAAGGAAACCATCACTAAGCTGGTAAACAGACCAAAAAAGGAAGAGGTACAATCAGAGGAAACTGGACAAAAACTAGGGCCTCAGGATAGAGTCTTTGTAAAAGATGGGGACAAATGTTGGTTTGTAAAACTGGAAAACATTCGCCTTTTCGAGTCTGACGGAAACTACATCAAAATCTATTTCGACAACTTTAAGCCGATGATTCATAAATCTCTGAATGCATTGGATGAAAAGCTCGATGACCGTTCTTTTTTCCGTGCTAGCAGAAAGCACATCATTAATCTGACCTGGGTAGAAAGTATCGAGTCGTGGTTTAATGGTGGTTTAATGGTGGTACTCAGAGGAGGTGAGAAAGTAGAGGTAAGTCGTAGACAGGCCGCCAGATTTAAAGAAATGATGAGTTTATAAAGCAGTAACTTTGCTTGATTAAAAAGCTGTTTCAAAAGCATATACACTGTTCCTGACCTTTATTAAATTAGAAACAACAGTGTATTACTATTGAGACAGCTTTTTTTGATTTCAGTAAAAGTATACTTAATATCGTTGCCCCAACTACTATAAATTTCCATCAACTAATCGGGTATATTTTTAAATTGATTAGTTATGAAAAGTTTCGTCCTAATACTTCTTTTTGTCTTTCAAGACATTGTCCCCAATACAGATCAGGTTCAGCAGGATTCTATCACCAGTATAGAGCTGCAAGCACCGAAAAAACAAAGAACAGGTCTACCGGTTAGCACCGATTCCACAATCTATTTATATCATGGACAAGGACCTTATTCACTGGAAGAAAGGGCAGATTTAGTTACCGAACGTATAGCAAGTATTTCGCAAGGCAAGATTGCAGCAAGTTCACTTAAGGTTAGTGAAACTGAGGTTTCTCATGACCTTTTCTACAATGGTGAACTCATCATGAGTATTCAGGATATTGATGCCGAAGCTCTTGGACTAAGCAAAGCAGCTGCTGCAAATTATTATAAGAACCTGATTGTACAGCAAACGCACAAGGAAGAAAGTGTTCCATTAGATATACAGTCTCTGCTAATCAATATTGGTATCGCTTTAGTAATTATCGCACTCTTCTTTTTTGGGCTAAAGTATTTCAACCGCCTGTTCAGATTGGTCTATATGAAAGTTCATGGGCAAAAAGGCAAATTCTTCAATGGTTTCAGTGTAAAAAATTACCAATTACTAACTGCCGAAAAACAGGTGCTGTTTGCTATCTACATAGTAAAAGGCATACGAATTGCCGTTCTGGTACTCATCATATACCTGCTTCTACCAGTGCTTTTCTCCCTTTTTCCATGGACCAGGGATATTGCCAATACATTGTTCGGTTATGTTTTGGATCCACTCAAAGACATTGGACTTAAGTTCATTGACTTCATTCCTAATTTATTGACCATAGTAGTCATCATATTGGTAGTTAGGTATATTCTAAAGGCTTTAAGGTTCTTCAAAGACGAAGTGGCCAGGGGAAAACTAGAACTTCCAGGCTTTTATCCAGAATGGGCAAGGCCTACTTTCAATATCGTTAAAGGGTTAATTATTGCCATTAGCTTCATCGCTATCTGGCCTCTACTCCCAATGTCTGATTCTGACATTTTTAAGGGTGTTTCCACATTTGTTGGTTTGTTAGTAGCTCTTGGTGGTGCCGGAGCCATATCCAATGTTATTGCTGGCCTGGTAATCACTTATATGCGCTCTTTCAAAATCGGTGATCGTGTTAAAATCGGTGATGTAATGGGCGATGTTAAAGAAAAGTCTTTACTGAATACCAGAATCAAAACCATTAAAAACGAAATCATTACTATTCCCAATTCTCAGATGTTAAACAGCCATACTATCAACTATACGACTGCCAATGACGAGGATGGCTTGATTTTACATACCACTGTTACTCTAGGTTATGATGTGCCATGGAGAAAGGTTCATGAAGTATTGATCCAAGCCGCCTTGGATACTGAGTTTGTAAAAAAATTACCCAAGCCATACGTATTACAAACTAGTCTGGATGATTTCTATGTAAGCTATCAGTTGAACGCACGCACTAGGGAAATCCATAAAATGGCTGTGATCTATTCCGAGATGCATAAGAACATTCAGGATTTATGTGCTAAGGAAGGTATTGAAATACTCTCTCCTCACTATGGAGCACATCGAGATGGTAATCATACTACTATTCCAGAAGAACACCTGCCAAAGGATTATACGGCACCTTGGTTTCGATTAAAGCAAGAGTGATGGGTTTGTGTTGTAAGGGTGGAGATTGCTTCGCTTCACTTGCAAAGACGTACTCTTTTGGTTTGGTACATCATTTAGTAGATCTCTCACTATGTTCGAGATGACTGCGGGGGTGCACAAATGGTGTATTTAAATTTAAAGCCGTCAAACATACTTGTACTTACTTCGAGCAAGGAGAAACCTGTTCAACCTGCTCTTAATGTTCGAGGTGGCTATGAGTGGAAAAGAAAAGCCCTTAAAAACCTTAAGCTATTTAATAAGCTCCTCTAAACTTCTTTAGAACGTCATTTCGAACGTAGAGAGAAATCTAAGCTAACTGGACTCAATAGTTTTCTCACTTCACTCTAAATGACTGCAGGGGTGAAAAAATGATCACAAATAGAAAAAGAGACGGCTTTCGAAAGGTTAGAAGAAAGTTATCTGTATCATGTTCAGGTCCTGTTTTGAATGGTTCTTCAGTGAACCTTGATTAAGATAAGTCTATCATTCCCAATAATTATTACTTTTAAGCTATGAGTAGCAATATCAAGCGCAAGCTTTATATTATCATTTTTGGGACAGATACCCCGGCAGGCAAGGCCTTTGACGTAGGCCTATTAATAGCCATTCTCATTAGTATTCTGGCTGTGATGTTAGAAAGCGTTCCAACATTGGAAAGCAAGTATGGCAATGTATTTCGGATAGTAGAATGGATTTTGACGATTGCCTTCTCTCTGGAGTACATTACCAGAATTTATGTGACGGAAATAAAACGTAAATACATTTTCAGCTTTTATGGAATCATAGATTTACTGTCTTTACTCCCATCCTACCTTAGCCTGATCTTTACTGGAACACAGTATCTGCTGATTATTCGCGCATTGCGACTACTCCGGGTTTTCAGGATTTTAAAGTTGGGTCGTTTTGTAGGCGAGGGGGAGCAGTTAGGCCGAGCACTTAAAGCCAGTAGACATAAAATCACTGTATTTCTGGGTGGTGTTTTAACCTTGGTGATGATTATGGGCACAGTAATGTATCTTGTAGAAGGTGGTGAAAATGGCTTTACAAGTATTCCAAGAAGTGTTTATTGGGCCATAGTTACACTAACCACAGTGGGCTACGGAGATATTGCTCCACAAACTATACTTGGACAAACCATTGCATCATTCGTTATGATTCTGGGTTACGCTATAATTGCTGTTCCTACTGGTATCGTAACCGTTGAACTGGGCAAAGAAAAACACAAAGCTGAAATCCGGGCATGTGCAGCATGTAAAAAGACCGGACACGAAGCCAATGCTGCTTTTTGTAAGTTTTGTGGAGAAAAACTGCCTGCTTGAAAAAGGACATCAAACTCGATTTCTACAGCCCCGAAGAGGAAAAGGCCAATGTACTCACTCACCTCATTGGAGTAATTGGTGGATTTATCGGACTAGCGTTCACTTTTTTAAATGTTTCTTTTGAGCAGATCAGCACATTCTGGAGCTGTGCTATCTTCTTTCTAAGCATGATTTTGCTTTACTCAGCATCATCGGTATATCATTGGGTTCAATCAGAAAAAAGAAAGAAGTTGTTTAAGCAACTAGATCATATTTCCATCTATGTTTTAATTGCGGGAACCTTTACTCCTTTTGCCTGGAGTGTGCTGGGAAACGAGACTTTAGGCCAAAACATGCTGATTAGCATTTGGTTGATTGCCTTGGCGGGAATTCTCTTTAAGGTTTTCTATACCGGTCGATATGAGGCCATATCTTTAATTTCCTATCTCGGAATGGGCTGGTTAGGCTATTTAATGTTTGGAAGAATATCAGAGGTATTGGGAAGCGATGCGGTTGATTTAATGCTCTATGGTGGGCTTTCGTACACTATAGGTGTGGTATTTTACCTGATGCGCAAGCTGAAGTACCACCATGCTATATGGCATGTGTTTGTATTAAGTGGAACAGGGTTTCATGCCTGGGCAGTTGTCAAATACATTATTCGTATTTGACATAGTTTTCCCACTTTTCCAGAACATTTTGAAAATCTTCGGGAAGCTCTGAATCAAACTGAACTAACTCGTTCGTAATTGGATGTACAAAGCCCAGCGATTTCGCATGCAATGCCTGCCTTGGCATCATTTTAAAGGCGTTATCTACAAAAGCCTTGTACTTAGAAAACTGAGTGCCCTTAAGGATTTTATCCCCTCCATAGGTTGCATCGTTGAATAGCGGATGCCCCAAGTATTTCATGTGTGCTCTGATCTGATGTGTTCTTCCGGTTTCCAGGTTACACTGAATTAATGATACATAACGTAAATCTTTCAGCACTTTGTAGTGGGTAATTGCAGTTCTTCCTCTGGATCCATCTTCAATTGCCACAGTAATCCTTCTGTCTTTTTCGCTTCGTCCTAAATTAACATTAATCGTCCCCTCCTTTTCTTTGGGTACTCCCCATATCAAAGCATAGTAAGTACGCTCAATGCTATGGTCGAAGAACTGCTTGGCCAAACCACTCATAGCCTTCTCCGTTTTAGCAATCACTAAAAGCCCAGAAGTGTCTTTATCTATTCGATGTACCAAACCGGGTCTCCCTTCATTGTCTTTCATAGTTGGTAACTGCTGAAAGTGATGAACCAGTGCATTTACAAGCGTTCCTGACCAGTTATTGTAAGCTGGATGAACTACCATTCCCGACTCTTTATTTACAATCAGCAGGTCATCATCCTCGTGATAGATATTGATTGGAATATCTTCTGGAAGTAATTCATTTTCTCGAGGAGGCTCAGGAAGTGCCACTACGATTTCGTCATTGGGATGTACTTTATAGTTTGGCTTTACATCGCTTCCGTTAACCTTAACAAAACCATCCTTTATGCCCTGTTGCACCTTGTTACGCGTAACGTTCGGTAACCTATCCATCAGGAATTTATCAATACGATATGGTTCTTGTCCAGGATCACACACTATACGGTGGTGTTCAAACAATTCCTCTTCTTCAAATTCTTCGGTCATTGGACTGGTTTTGTCAGGCAAAGATATGATAACTTGTCGGGATGAAAACAGAGGTCGTCCCTATACAGCAAATTCATGAGCCCCTTTTTGAGGAAAAGGCAGTCAGTTTGTTTGTAAAGAGGGAGGACCTGAATCACCCGACAATATCCGGGAATAAGTTTCGAAAACTGAAGTACAACCTAGCTGAAGCAAAGCGCCTGGGACACAAACAACTGCTGACATTTGGGGGTGCTTATTCCAACCATATCTATGCTACAGCTGCAGCCGCGAATGCTTACGGGTTTGAGTCTATAGGTGTGATTCGTGGTGAGGAAACATTACCGCTAAATCCAACGCTTGCTTTTGCTAAATCAATGGGCATGGAGTTTATATATCTGGATCGGGCAAGTTATCGGTTGAAAAATGAAGAAAAAGTAAAAAATACTTTACATAATAAATTTGGGGATTTCTATCTCATTCCGGAGGGAGGCACTAATCAATTAGCGATTAAAGGTTGCAAGGAAATTGTAAAAGATCTCGATCAGGAGTATGATTATTACTGCCTGGCTGTTGGAACGGGTGGCACGATATCAGGTGTAATATCAGGTCTTAATGGAAAAAGGCAGGTTTTAGGGTTTACATCATTAAAAGGCAATTTTCTTGAAGGAGAAGTGGGGCAACTGTTGTTAGAATACTGTGATAATCGATACTCAAACTGGAGTATCAATACGGATTATCACTTTGGCGGTTATGCTAAGGTAAAACCAGAGTTAATTGACTTTATGAAAGACTTTGAAGCCAGACACAACATACTTTTAGACCCTGTTTATACTGGCAAATCAATGTTCGGAGTTTATCAACTTATCCACAATGGATATTTTCCTGAAGGAAGTCGTATTTTGTTTATTCATACCGGGGGACTGCAGGGGCGTAAGGGTTATAACCTAAAATAGATGTCTGATATTTTTCTTTCATTCCTTGAAAATCAGAAAGAAAAATTCCGGAATGACGTGCTAAGAGAGTTACTTACTTTAAGGGAGAGCCTCCCCAAAGTTTGGAGTACTCCTCGCAATGCACAATCACTGTTTTATATTTGGTGATGTCTATTGATGATGGAATGGTATAAGTCGCCTTTCCTTTGTAGGATGCAAGTTTGGCTACGAAAACAGGTTCTCCCGCTTTGAGTGCATTCTTACTGGTGATATCGTCTAAGCTGGCCTTGGAAAAGAATATTTTCAAATCAGGAGCTTTTTTGGCTTCAAAATCATCTCCGAATATGATCTCTTGTTTTTCTTCTGATTTCACAATTTGCCAACTGCCTTCGAATGTTGTCCAGCGACTGTAATTATCCCATTCTCCTTTGTAAACCACCTCTTGTGTGATACCGAATGAAAAGGAAAGTAATAATAAAATGACTTTTAATGGTTTAAGCATATAGAGCTGTTTCGTATACAACAATCATGTTGTGCTCCTTTGTTCCATTAGTCTAAAATGGTTTGCAAAGGATATGAAAGTGTAGTTACAAACTACACTTAGCTTTCTTTTCGATTGAAATTATGACCAAAAATATAGTGTCAATACTGAACGTAGCATACTTATACTTTTGGAGTAATTGATTGTCTTTCTTGATAGCCGTTTTAAATGTGTCCTTAAATTCAGGTTATTGCGCTCTATCCTTAAGGTTTGATACGGGTCTCGTACGTGAAGACTTCCTGGAATCAGACTTCTGTATACTATTAAGCCATCTGTGGCTATGAACTTTGGTTGGTGCTTTAATACCCTTGTAATCATAGGCTTTAGAAAAGACCTGCTTCTTTTGCCTACAACAAAATCTACTACGCCTTTGCTTGTTCTGTCATAGATGTATGTAATCCATAATACGTTCTCTTTTGACTTATTGAATGTCCACATCTCATCGACTTCATAAATACTACCTGTTGATGCCATTGCTGGCTTTTTTACTGTGCTTGCAATTGATCTGATTCTTGCCAGCACCGTATTTTTGGAAATGGATAATAAACGGCCAATACCTCGAATGCCTACTCCTTCTTTGAGCATAGAAACAATCTGACCATTGATACCTGGATGATAGACTTTGTACTTATAATTGGCTTGTTGATATTTCAGGCATTTCTTACAACGATACCGCTGTCTGCCATTCTTTTGTTTACCGCATTTGTAGCATAGTGATGTACAGTGCCTACAGTTCATTGTTTCAAAAATTAATATGTAAGTGTAGATGCAATCTACACTTAGGTTCAGTGACATTAATTACTAAACCAGATAATTTGATACATTACTTATGAAGCTGAGCCATTGGCCTGTTCTATATCAGCCCTTATTTTATTTCTACCCTTTACAGTAATTCTGTAAGAGTCTCGTACGTGAAGACTTCCTGGAATCAGACTTCTGTATACTATTAAGCCATCTGTGGCTATGAACTTTGGTTGGTGCTTTAATACCCTTGTAATCATAGGGTTCACCCCTGTGTTTCCATAGCCTACTATAGAGGCTGCCTCTGGTGAAGGAGGAATCAAATTCGGAACGTCCTGGGCCGGTAGTTGTACCACTAGCGCCATGGACAATATGAACAGAAAGGCTTTTTTCATCGGGTTGGTGTTTAATTATTAGCTTTTGAGTTTTTGGTAGATTCGAGTTTTTCTACACGCTTTAATAGTTGTTCGAATTGCGTATTGAGTATTTCGTATTTAGACTCAAGCTTCAAGTTTTTAGCTTCAAGTCTCTCTTTTTCCTGATCTACCCCTTGGTCCCCTAAAGGGGATACCTTAACCTTAGCTTTTAATAGAGCGATTTCTTTTGACTGCTCAATGGTATAGAGTGTCAACTCTTCAATTTTCTCCAAAAGCTTCTGCTGGATCAGGCCTAAGTCCTGGCCGTTGGCTTCTACTTCTGCAGCTTTAGGGATGTTGGGTAAGTGACCATTGGTTTTGATGAACTCTTCGAGTTGGTCGATAGTTAATAGTTGATAGTCGTTGGTAAATACATAATCGGGGAAAGTGCCTGGGTCTGCTGATACTTTTACTTTTTTGGATTCAATGTCATTATCAACTATTGTCTTAACATTTATAGTATATGTGTTTGCCGTTAGGTTAGTAAGGATACTCCCTACTCCTCCTATCTCATGTGAAATATTTCCGGTCCCGTCACCGTCCGAATCTGCAACTACCCTTAAGGTATTGGATAAAGTACCTATACCTTGAGAGGCTGTTTCGTTAGTAAGCAAAATACCAACGCTATTAGTCGAATTCAATTCAGCTGCTCCATTGAAAAGTGCACTACCATTAACCTGTAGTTTATGGCCTGAATCTGCAGTACTATTTATTATGAAGTTTCCGCTACCCGCTACAAAACGCGCCCTCTCATTAATTCCCTCTCTGAACTCCAAACTGGAATTTACTGGAACCGTAACTTGGTTTCTCGTTGTGCTTTGGAGGTTTAGCATAACTGTAGTAGGACTACTAGAGCCTAAATTCATATTGCCTGCTAACTCTGCATTTCCATTGGTAGAAATCCATAGCCGTTTCGCACCGCCTGCATAAAAATCCAATCCTTGAGCAGTATTTCCAGAACCAACACGGACATTTCCATTCAATACTCCGGCAACAAAATCACCAGAAAAGGATCTAAAATCCAAAGCTTTCAAAGAAGATGAAAAACTCCCCGTTCCTGCTACATCTAAAGTGTAACCTGGAGCTGCCGAGTCACCAATTCTTAAACCTGTGCTTGTCCATAACCCTCTGATTTGATTGTTTGGTTTGAACATTAGTCTTCCTCCCGTTCCTACTTCCATTATAAAATTAATGCCACTACCATAGAGGGCTCCTGTATAGGTACCACTTGTGTTATAGTAAACTTTATTGGTCCAAAAGTTTGCATTGGTGAGGGTTAAATCACCAGTCATGGTATCGCCAGTTTTATTGACATAGCTTTGTGAAAAGCCAATGGCTTCATTGATCAGCAAAAGGGTAAATAATAAACAAACTTTGCGCATAACTATATTGGTTTGAAATTAGTGTTAAACTCTATTCTACTTTTTCTCCAGTTTTTCAATTCGTTCGAGAAGTTTTTGGTATTTGATTTCTAGTTTCTGATATCTAACATCTGATATCTCTAGTTTTTTCTCCTGCTCAATTGTATAAAGCGTAAGCTCTTCAATTTTCTCTAATAGCTTTTGTTGAATCAAACCTAAGTCCTGGCCGTTGGCTTCTACTTCTGCGGCTTTAGGGATGTTGGGTAAGTGACCATTGGCTTTGATGAACTCTTCAAGTTGGTCGATGGTCAATAGTTTGTAGTCTGATTTGAAGACATAGTCTGGAAATGTACCTGGGCTTGCCGAAACTTTTACTTTTTTGGATTCGATGTCACCATCAACTATTGTCTTAACTTTTATGGTATAAGCGTTCGCTGTTAAGTTGGTCAGGACACTTCCTACTCCGCCAATCTCATGTGAGATATTTCCGGTACCGTCACCATCCGAATCAGCAACTACCCTAAACGTATTGGATAAAGTACCTACACCTTGAGAAGCTGTTTCGTTAGTCATCAAAAGACCTACAGCATTGGTAGAATTCAATTCAGCTGCTCCATTGAAAAGCGTAGTACCATTAACCTGAAGTTTGTGACCTGAATCTGCCGTGCTATTTAAGATGAAGTTTCCGCTACCCGCAACAAAACGGGCTCTTTCATTTACTCCTTCTCTAAACTCTAAGCTAGTATTAATTGGTACTGCAATCTGATTTCTTGCCAAACTGGTAAAATTAATACTCGCAGTAGTTCCCGTACCTGTTCCGAGATTCAAATTACCTACAAGACTAGTATTACTTAACAAGTCAATACCTCCACCAGCGTAAAGACTAAGCTTCCCTCCTACTTCATTTTGCCAATAAAGATCATTATTTCCTGGACTTCCATCTCCTAACCAACCAGTTCTGGTACCATTCGATTGGCGCCATTCAATATATCCAGAAGCAGCAGCGCCATTGTAAGTGTTGTTCTTGAATATAAGCAATGGACTAGCATGATTAATTGTCAAACTTCCATTAACAGTTTCGTTCTGTCCGAAAAGTGAAACAGAACAAAAAGCAAAGAGTAGAAGGAAAGAAAAACGTTTCATAATGGAG
Organism: uncultured Roseivirga sp.; assembly: GCA_947493005.1. Taxonomy (GTDB): domain Bacteria; phylum Bacteroidota; class Bacteroidia; order Cytophagales; family Cyclobacteriaceae; genus Roseivirga. The sequence goes on along the minus strand of CANLOY010000001.1, from coordinate 902,844 downwards.
AATATTTACGAGTGTATTGATTCATTTTAGGTTAATACCAGACCAATCAAAAAGGTCATCAAAACATTTGCCCAAAGATTCGGTATTATCAATTCAGTATGAATCAGTAGGCTTTTGCTTACAAATGCAATATTATACAGATAAAATCAAAAAATCTAGTGCTGTTTTTGAATTTATCAAAAAATCAATGAACTACACCACATGTTACTAACTACGGTTTTATAGAGATAAACGACAATGTTTTGATTAAAATCACTTGAAATGATGCCTGAAACTGAAATAACAGACAAAGACAGGAGCTACATAATGAGGCCATCAGCCACTGATTGTTAGCACATAACCTAAACAGTTTCTTGCTATAAGCAGTTGATTTCTCTTTAACCCATTAAATCTTCAAAAACTTCTTTGAGTTTTCCAAATGGCTTGATAGTGATTTTCCGGCCGGAGAGCTCCAAACCTTTAGTATTATACTTCGAAATGTATATCTCTTCAAAGCCTAATTTTTCGGCCTCGGAAATACGGTTTTCTATTCGGTTCACGGCCCTGATTTCTCCGCCTAATCCAACTTCTGCGGCAAAGGCTACTTTTTCCGAAACAGGGATGTCATGATAGGAACTGATAAGAGAGGCACACACTGCCAGATCCAAGGCTGGCTCTTCTATTCGGATGCCTCCTGCAATGTTGAGGAAAACATCCTGGCTACTGAATCGCAAGCCACCACGCTTTTCTAAAACAGCTAACAGCATATTCAGCCTTTTGCTATCGAAGCCTGTACTGCTTCTTTGTGGAGTACCATAGGTTGCTGCACTCACTAAAGACTGAATTTCTATCATCAGAGGCCTGTTGCCTTCAATAGTAGCACCAATAGCCACGCCTGGAAGGTCTTCGGCCCTTTGAGAGATGAGTATTTCTGATGGGTTAGATACCTGTCTAAGTCCTGACTCTAGCATTTCATAAATACCCAGTTCTGATGTAGAACCAAACCTGTTTTTCACAGTTCTCAGAATTCGATAGGTCAAGTGCCTGTCTCCTTCAAATTGGAGAACGGTATCTACCATGTGCTCCAACACTTTGGGACCAGCAATACTACCGTCTTTTGTAATGTGCCCTACCAGAAAAACCGGGGTGTTAGTTTCTTTGGCAAACTTCATCAGTTCTGTAGTACATTCGCGCACTTGCGAAACAGAGCCTGCCGCTGATTCAATTCTGTTGGTACTCAGGGTTTGGATGGAATCGATTACCAATACCTGAGGAGTCATTTCCTTCACCTGAGCAAAGATATTTTGGGTATTGGTTTCGGAAAGGATAAAACAATTGTCACTTTTAACGCCAATACGTTCGGCCCTCATTTTAATCTGCTGCTGGCTTTCTTCACCGGAAACGTAAAGCACTTTGGTTTTCGAAGCACTCAGTGCCACCTGAAGCATAAGTGTAGACTTACCTATGCCTGGCTCTCCACCTATCAACACCAGAGACCCTGCTACAATGCCTCCACCCAATACTCTGTTTAGTTCTTTATCAATGGTTACCAGTCTGCGTTCTGCACCTTTCTCAATTTCTTTTACATTGATTGGTTTAGACTTTACCGTAGGGCTTGAATTATCTCGCCATGACGTTTTCGAAGGATCTGCTTTTTCAACTACTTCTTCCACATAGGTATTCCACTCATTGCAGGATGGGCATTTTCCAATCCATTTTGCTGAGTTAGCTCCACAGTTCTGACAGATGAATACGTTCTTGACTTTGGCCATTTCAGGGCAATATAATCGATTTTAAATGGGACTGAAAGGAAAGCTACTCTTACGCCAACAGTTCGGAAATGTCGTCTGTTGTCAGCTTTTTGATAAAGCTCTCCTCAGTGGTGATTAGGTCTGAAGCCAGCTTTAACTTATTCTTCTGAAGTGCCAATATCTTTTCCTCAACTGTATCTCTGGTAATAAACTTATAAGTAAACACCGTGTTCTTTTGTCCAATTCTATGCGCCCTGTCTACTGCTTGCTCTTCAATAGCAGGGTTCCACCAAGGGTCTAATAAGAATACATAATCTGCGGCAGTCAAATTAAGGCCTAAGCCCCCGGCACGAAGTGAAATCAAGAAGATTTTGATGTCATCGTTATTCTGAAAAAGGTCTACCTGGCCTTGCCTGTCTTTGGTAGTTCCATCTAAATAGGCATACTTCAACCCTTTTTCATCGAATTCTTTTCTGACAATACTCAAGTGTTTCACAAACTGGCTAAATACTAAAATCTTATGCCCCTTACTAAGTGCTGCATTAATCATGTAGCGGATGTCTTCCAGTTTACCAGAATCACCTTCAAAACCTTCTTCCACCATTAATGGATGGTTAGCAATCTGTCTCAGTTTGGTTAAACCTTGTAGCAACAAAAGTTGTGATTTCTTAATTCCACTCTTCTCTATGGTATCGAGGATTTTATTCCGATAAAAAGACTTTACCTCCTCGTATTTTTCAGCCTGTTCAGGAGTCATTTCGCTGAACTTGACACTTTCAATTTTTTCGGGAAGGTCTTTTGCTACTTGAGATTTCTGCCTTCTCAGTATAAAAGGCTTTATGATAACATTGAGCTTTCTGGTTTTCTCTACATCTTGTTTTCGCTCAATAGGTAACTGAAACTCATTCTTAAAGTACTTCTCGTTGCCCAATAAGCCTGGATTGATAAAACTGAGCTGAGACCACAAATCCAACGTGCTATTTTCTAAAGGTGTACCAGTAAGTATAAGCCTATGTCTGGACTTCAACTGACCTACAGATTTCGCGATCTGAGAGTCTGGGTTTTTTATGGCCTGAGATTCATCAAGAATAATGTAGTTGAAGTAAAATGACTTCAGGATGTCTATATCTATTCGTGTTATTCCATAGGAAGTAATGACCAGATCATAACCTGCAAAAATCTCCGGGTTTTTATTTCTATGAGAACCTGCATAAATCAACACCTTCAGGTCTGGTGTAAACTTAGATGCTTCAATCTGCCAGTTGTAAATCAATGAAGTGGGCATCACCAACAAAGAGGTATTTTGCGCTCCTTCAACCTTTTGCGCTTGAAGCAAGGCCAGTGTCTGAACTGTTTTTCCAAGTCCCATATCATCTGCCAAACATCCTCCGAAACTGTACTCCGCTAAAAAGCGCATCCAATTATAGCCTGCCTTCTGATACGGGCGTAGCTCTCCTTTGAATCTGGCCGGCACTTCATAGTCTTCAATTTCTTCAAAGCCTTGTAGCTTCTGAAGCTTTCTGTCCATAGTCACCTGAGCAAGCTTTCCGTTGGTCAGATCCTGAATCAAAGAAAGGTGGTGTTTGCGAAGCTTCAGCTTATTATCAGAGCTATCTTCTTCTAGAAACGCGAAAAGCTCGGCATAATCTGTTAGCCAGGCATCGGGTATTACTGCTATTTCACCATTGGGCAGTGTAATCTCTTTCTTCCTTTTGTTGATCAGTTTTCGAAGTTCGTTGAAGGAAATCTCAAAGTCACCAAATTTTACAATGGCATGGATATCGAACCAATCAATACTCTCATTCACTTTAATTTCAAGTGATGATTCTCCTACAAAATATTTCTTCTTTTCTACATTCGTTTGCTTTATGGAAATATCAAACGCTTCCAGCAACTCTGCATTTTCGCTTAGCCAGGAAAAGGCCTGGCCTCTTGGTAAAGAAACTCTTCCATTCTGAAGTTTCAAGCCAGATTCATGTAGCTTCTGAACAACTTCTATTTCAATATCGGCATCTCGCTTAACCTTATGGAAAACATAGTTGTCTTCTTCCTTATCCAGTTTTACAGAAGAGTTTGGAGCCTTTTCATAGCCAAATTGGTAGGGGCCGTAGTCAAAGCCTAGCTTGAATAAAATCTTATTATCCTCATCGGTTTGGGTATTGGCGCCACCATTCTTATCAAACAAATCACCACTAGTTGCTTGCACAAGTTCTGAAAAAGAAATCGTTGGTTTTACGGGATAACTTTCTGTATTAATATCAAACCCTTTTGCGTAAACATCGAAAGATGCGACAAGTTGGGTGACAAATTTCTGGTAGTAGGTTTCCTCCACCTTTCTTGGTACAACAATGAATTTTTTGTTAAGAAAAGGCTTCAGTTTATTGCCATCTACATTTTTGGCAAAACGTAAAATCTTGTTTTCCACAATCAGCCAGGCGGGCTCATGGCAAATCAGATAAGAACCATTGTATTGCCACTCTATCTTTTCCCCTTCGTGCTTAATCGTTGGAAAGTAATGCGTGTTCTCTTCGTTTCTCCTAAAATGGAATAGTACGCTAGCCTTCTCTTTTTGCCAATGAAGCTGCTTCCAGGCCGGTTCTCCATCTCGTCCCATTTCAAACACCATTTTACCACCCAGCAAGTCGAGAATTTTAGCTCTTCTATGTTCCAGATAGTGGTGTATAGTACTTTGTAAGGCCTTATCTCCTTTTTCTTTGTCATAGACTTTAAAAAAGAAGTCGGCAGGTTTTACTTTTTGATTGTAAAACTTCAGCACAATGGCTTCCTGCTGCATTTCATCCATCAGGCGAATCAGCTCATAGTCTACTTCGTTGAGACCCGAGGAGAACTCTTTGGCATTTTTAGCCGAAATATTCTGATGCTGAAGTGTTAAACGCCCTTTTTCGTCAAGTTGCACAACAAAAGATTCGAATAAATATCCGAGGTACTCATGCTGAAACAATGAGTAGATTAATTGGAACGGTTGAGCAGTAGAAACCTTCATTTGAATTTTGAGCGAATCGCAAATTAAAGATTTCTTCTAAACGGAAAAACACTATGGCAACGTAAATTTTTTACTGCTTTACAAGAAAGATATCATACCCTCTTTTTATCCTGAACCCAGTGAAAGAAACATGTCTCACTTTGAGGTGTTTACTGGTTCATAATACCCTTCAGCTCCGTTCCGGGTAGAAAAAGCTTTCTCAATAACTTAACTGTCTACTTAGTCTAAATGATGAATCGGGTTCACTTTTGAGGCAATCACCGCAGGCCTGTATGCTGTGACCATAGTGACCACTGAAATACTCAGCCCAACCCACAGAAAATCAAGCCAAACCACCTTTACAGGGTACGCCTGAACAACTGAATTGGTCATGCCCAATCCAATAAGGCCAAACTCTTTTTGAAGCCAGCAGAAAATCAAGCCGGCAAATAATCCGATAAAGGAGCCCACAAATGCAATCATCACTCCTTGCTTTAGAAAAACTCTCCTGACCAGTTTTTTTGTAGCCCCAATGGCGAATAGAATGGACATGTCTCTGCGCTTTTCAATAGCCAGCATAGAAAGCGAAAAGAATATGTTAAAAGAAGCAATCAGGGTAATAAATGTGAGGCCTATATAAACAAAGAGTTTCTCTATTTTAACGGCTTTCAACAATTCAGCATGCTGTTCATCACTATCCGTTACTTTAAAGTCAGTGCCTAATATGTTTTTTAGTTCCGACTTAACTCGTTCAAGGTTAGCACCTGGCTCCAGATAAGCTTCTATAGAAGTGCGTTGCTTTTCGTAACCTAACACTCTTTTGGCTACGTTCAGTGATGTTAGTACCAATGATTCGTCATAAGCAGTTTCCACACTGAAAACGGCCCCTGCATCAATACGTATTTTTCTTAACATATTGGTACGAAGTGTTCCTCCGGGCCTTACGTTACGTGGATAAATGATTTGCATATCGAACAGATCGTTATTCCATTTTATATCCAGTTCATAAGCTACCCCGGCACCAAGTATGGCCAGTTCGTCCCCAGTGCTATTCTGAAACTTCAGCTCACCTCTAAGCAGAAACGTATCTAACTTGTTTACTCTTAAATAACTCTCTTCTATTCCTTTCATCCTTACCACCACTTGCTTATCGCGATAGGTAACAAGGGCATTATCTTCTATAACCTGAGCCGTGGATTTTATGCCTTCTATATCTTCAATCTGCGAAACAAATGCCTCGGTTACTTCAAAGGATTTTCCCTTTACTGCTTCTATTTTAAGGTCTGGGTCAAAGGTTTTGTATACCGAACGAAGTACTTCTCCCAAGCCATTGAATACCGAAAGCACAATGATTAGTGCCATAGAGCCAATGGCAACACCAATCATAGATACTCTTGATAGTATCTGTATGAAGTTCTTGCTCTTTTTGGCCTTGAAATATCGTTTCGCTATGAAAGACGAGACATTCAATCTTCTTCTGTTTCCTTATCTTCTTTAGGAATATCGAGGGAGTCGATCAGGCTATCCATTCTTGAACCTGTTTCAGCAGTACTATCAATAAAAAAGGCCAGTTCCGGAATAATTCTTACGTCTTTACCAATTGATCTACCTAAGGCACCTCTGATTTTCGACTTCTCATTATTTAAGAACTCCAATACATCTTTGGCGGCACCCATTGGAAAAACGCTGATATACAATCTTGCCAAACCTAAATCGGGGCTCATTTCAACATCCGTTACGGTAATGAGTTTCCCCATAAAATTACCCGAATAGTTCTGCTGTAATATTCGGCTTATCTCTTTCTGAATAAGTTTGGAAAACTGTTGTTGCCTTTTACTTCCTGCCATGCCACAAATATCTGATATAATTATTGATTTTCCTTCCAGCGCATTTTTTAGCTTATTTGCAATCTCCTTACAGAAGAGCTCTTGTTTAAGTACTTTAAGAAAAACGACCCCTATAGAATTGTTGCCCTGATCCTTATTCTGGTGATCAGCAGGGTGGTTTTTTTCTTTTTTTCAAATTCTGATGAATCAGTATTAACAGTGCTTCAACAATACGATCATTCAGGACCATTATCTGATTTAACTTTTTCTGGTCTCAAATCAATTAATTCTGTTCTCCTAAGTGCTGTTCTAGCGGCTGTCTTGATACTCCTGAATAGTATCTTGCTGAATTCTATTTTTATCAGAAATGCTTCTTTTGAAGAGAGTACATTTATTCCAGCTGCTTTATACATCATTATAATCAGTGCTTCTAAGGATTTCTACTTATTAAGCCCATCGCTGATCGGGTCTTCTTTTATTCTGATAAGCCTCAACTTTTTATTCTATCATATTAAATACCGAGGTACTGAAGAGAACATTTTAAGCACAGGGTTCACCATTGGCTTGGCTACCCTATTCTACTACCCTTTCTTCTGGCTTTATGTATCGGTGCTTATTATCTATTTGCTTTACTCCAGCACCATTACCAGAAGGTACTTTCTTATGACTTGGGGCTTTATATTACCCATACTGATTGCCTGGGTTGTTTTCTTTGTTCTGGACAACGACACTGGTTTTCTAAATACATTCTTCACTGCTATCGTATCAGCCAAAACCATAGGTTCTGGTTTTGATCAGGCACTTGTTGCTTTTTCGCTGGGACTGGCCCTTAGCCTTATTGCTGTAATACAGCATTTTTCAGGTTTGGGTATGACCAACCATCAGATTTTGGTGCAAAAATCTATGACCTGGGTTGGCTTCTTTGGTATATTGACATTTGCCATTTTTGGCAGCAACAATGTATTAGCGCTAGCACTTACTATTCCTGCTTTGAGCTACTTTAGCACAAAAATGCTCGTTTCACTATCCAAAAAAGTGATGGCAGAACTACTCTTTATTTCGCTACTGATTGCAGCGTTAGCTACTATGTTTCTAGGTTATTGACAGCTGATCTTGTCAACTCTTCTTTCGTGGCGACCTCCTTCAAAGTCGGTACTTAAAAAGGTTGAAACCATATTTTGCGCCAGATCATAGCTAACAAACCTTGCCGGGATACAAACTACATTGGCGTTATTGTGTTGTCTGGAAAGTGCAGCCAGTTCTGTTTCCCAAACCAAAGCGGCACGAATACCCTGATGCTTGTTGGCAGTCATACAAACACCATTACCACTACCACAAATGGCAATACCAGCATCAAGCTCACCTTTTTCTATGGCAGTAGCCATAGGATGAATATAATCCGGGTAGTCTACAGAATCTGAAGAATCAGGACCAAAGTCCTTCACTTCGTAGCCCTGGCTCTCTAAAAATGAAATTACTTGTTGTTTGTACTCAAAGCCAGCGTGATCGCCACCAATTCCTACCTTTTTCATGGATTTTTCTTTTTCTGTTTTCTTTCTATCCTGCGTGATATCATAATACTAATTTCGTAGAGCAGCGTCAAAGGGAAAGCAATTAACAACTGACTAATAATATCCGGAGGAGTAATAATGGCCGATATTACCAAAATAACCACTATTGAGTGGCGCCTGTAACGCTTCATCAGCTTAGGCGTTACAATACCTGCTTTGGAAAGCATATAGGTAACCACCGGCAATTGGAACATCAGTCCACAAGCCAAGGGTAACATTCCTACAATGGCCAGTATGGATGAAATGTCTATATCATTCTTAATGTACTGGCTGAGTTCATAGTTGGCCAGGAAGTTAACACTCAATGGAGTTACTATGAAGTAGCCAAAGAGCACCCCTATCAGAAACAGTACCGTCACTACAAACACTACTCCTCTTGATGCCCTCTTTTCGCCTGTTCTTAAGCCAGGCTTAACAAATCGCCATATCTCCCAAAAGGTGTATGGAAAAGCCAGAATCAAACCAATGATAAATGATGATTTGATGTGCATCAGAAACTGACCTCCAACCTGCCTGTTCTGAATTTCCATGGGAATATCTCCAAGGCAAAGTGCTGGCGAGCTTAGTTTTTCGGCCAGGTCACACAACATTCTGTAGGTCCAGAAATCTTGTCTGGTAGGGCCTAAAATCACCACATCAAAAATGAACGTCTTGGCAAGAAATGCCGCAACGGAAAAAACAAAAATAGCCATAACCGAACGTACCAAATGCCACCTCAATTCTTCCAGGTGGTCAAGGAAACCCATTTCCTTTTCGCTCGATTCTTGTATTTGATCTAGTGCCAATTAAGACTTAAATAAAGGGTAATTATTCATCCAGGAATTTACATCTCCTTTAATCTTATTCAAGGTAGCTGAATTTTCAGGATCCTTCAACACCTGATCCATCAAGTCCACGATTCTTTCCATATCGTTTTCAACCAAACCTCTTGTGGTAATGGCAGCCGTACCTACTCTCATTCCTGAAGTAACAAACGGTGACCTTTGATCAAAAGGAACCATGTTTTTGTTGATTGTGATATCTGCAAGCCCCAATGCTTTTTCAGCAAGCTTTCCTGTTATGCCTTTAGAGCCCAGGTCAATCAGCATCAAGTGATTATCTGTTCCGCCCGAAATCAGGTTATAGCCTCTGTCTACAAAAGCTTGCGCCATCACTGCAGCATTCTTCTTCACTTGAAGTACATAATTCATGTAATCATCACTCAAAGCCTCGCCAAAAGCAACTGCTTTAGCTGCAATTACATGCTCCAGTGGCCCTCCTTGGGTTCCAGGGAAAACACCCCCATCTAGTAATTGAGACATTAGCTTAATATCACCTTTCATGGTTTTATGACCCCAAGGGTTTTCAAAATCCTCTCCCATCATAATTAAGCCTCCTCTAGGGCCTCTTAAGGTCTTATGAGTTGTTGTGGTTACAATATGACAGTGCTCTATCGGATCATTTAGCAAGCCTCTTGCAATCAGTCCAGAAGGGTGCGATACATCTGCCAATAGAATAGCGCCAACTTCATCTGCAATATCTCTGAGCCTTGCATAGTCCCAATCACGACTATAAGCAGAAGCTCCGCAAATAATCATTTGTGGTTTTTCCTTAACAGCAGTTTCTTCTACCTTATCCCAGTCTATTAGACCTGTTTCTCTTTCTACTCCGTAAAAATGTGGCTGATAAAGTTTCCCTGAAAAGTTTACTGGCGAACCATGCGTTAAATGTCCTCCATGGGAAAGGTCAAAACCTAAAATTTTGTCTCCAGGATTAAGACATGCCAACATTACAGCAGCATTGGCCTGAGCACCAGAGTGTGGTTGCACATTCGCCCAGGTAGCACCAAATAACTCTTTGATTCTGTCGATCGCCAGATTCTCAATTTCGTCAACAACTTCGCACCCTCCATAATATCTTTTACCAGGAAGGCCTTCAGCGTATTTATTGGTTAGAACAGAGCCCATGGCCTGTATTACCTGTGAAGAAGCGTAGTTTTCGGAAGCGATAAGTTCTAGTCCTTCAGTTTGTCTTTTCTCTTCTTTTGAAATCAGGTCAAAGACGGTTTGGTCGTGCTGCATTGAATAAAGTTTTGCCAAAAATAAGCTATGGACAAGTAATTACCAATGGCATTACTAACGAAGATTTTCTAAGATTTGGAAAGGGGATTTAAACCTCTTCAGAGGCTTCGTTTACTTGCAAAACCGACATGATAGTTTCGAAAACCTGACCCTGGGTAAAAGGCTTACCTATATAGCCGTCAAGTTTATGCTCATCTATCTTGGCTTGAACTTCGTCATAAGCAAAAGTAGTGTACGCCAAAATAGGAACAGGATCTGATTTATACTTTTCAGTTTCATGCACCAGTGCAGTCGCTTTAAAACCATCGATGCCTGGCATGTGTAAATCCATCAATACCAGATTTACTGTTTCTGAGTTAAATTTCTGAATACCTTCTTTTGCAGACAGTGCTTTCAGAGATTTGGCACCAAATTTACGAAGTGTCTTTTCAGCAACGATAAGGTTTATGGGGTTGTCATCTATGATTAAAACATTAATTCCGGCCAAAACTTCAGATGATGGAGATTCATTTTTCTCCACTCCTTCAATGAATTCTTCGTCCATTGATTGTATCTTGTTATCAACCAGAAAATATGATTTGGCACCCATAAATAAGTTGCTTGTATGATATTAATGATTCAAGATTATGAAAGTCACCCATATAACTGATATTTTTCTTTGACTTTTTGAAAAACATTTTAGTTGTGTTTCAATTCAAAGAATTTTTTGACTTTTGTCTTTCAGATTATAATTAATGATCTGTCGCGTGAATTATTATTAAAAAAAACTTACTCTTTTGGGTGACCTTTTGTTTGCCTAATCACTAAAGTTAAGAGAGCATGAGTGTAAACTCGTTCATCTTGCGGTTACGGAACGGTGACCGCAAAGCACTTGAGGATATATATAAAAAGTATAGAACCAGCTTTATTAAGTGGATTACCTATACGCACAAGTGCACAGATGAAGAGGCTGTTGATATATTTCAGTACTCGATTCTCTCCTTCTATGAAAACGTTCTGGAAGAATCATTTGAAGAAATGAATGATGCAGGGATTAAAACTTATCTCTACTCAATAGGCAAAAACAAGCTTTTAGCTGATAACCGAAGAAAATCAAAGATTTCTTATCAGGAAGAACTCGATGAGGATGATTTATTCGAAAGCATAGAAGAAGAAAGCCCCGAGAAAGAAATAAGGATTAAGAAAATCAAAAAGCTGGTAGAAGAGCTTGGAGAACCTTGCAGTCAGATATTGAAACTATTTTACTTCAACAACTTGACGAATGACGAGATCGCTGAAGTAATGAACTATAAAAACGGAAACACTGTAAAAAACCTTAAGTACAAGTGTCTCCAAAGAATTAAAAACCAGCTGTAGGGTTAAATACTTTATTGATGAGCAATTTTGATCTGTTAGACAGATATTTTTCCAACGAATTGGATAAGGCAGAACTAAAAGCCTTTAACGAGCGATTGAAGAACGATCCTGAGTTTAATCAGGAGTTTCAGGAAATCAAGGAGATCAAACTTGCCGTTAAACTAGAAGCCCGCAGAGAAATTAAGTCCTTTTTTACTGACATAGAGGACTCTCTCAACCCAAAGGAATCGACTAATAAAAATAACCAGACTGCTATGAAAAAAGTGTATATGGTAGCTGCCAGCTTGATGCTTATTGCATCGGTAGGCTACCTAGTTTTGACCGGTAACGGTCTCCCGTCCTCGCAAGACGTGTTTACAGAATATTATGAACCCTATAACAACCTGAATGGTGCGGTTAGGGGTGAAACTCGTGCAGCATCTATGAGTGCTGAAGCTTACAATGCCTACGATGCAGGGAATTATGCCCTGGCTGCTGAAAAATTTGAAGCACTTGTTGAAGTAGAAAAAACTGCCGAAAACTATTTCTATATGGGCATTGCCAATATAGAAACCGGCAATTATGAAACTGCTGTTAAAAACTTAAATACTACGCTTAACAACTTCTCTACTTACAAAGACCAATCAAAGTGGTTCTTGAGTATGGCGCTATTAGCTGCCGATAAAGAAGAAGAAGCACTTTCTTCTCTTGCATCCTTGGCTACAAAAGAAAATGCATACAAACTAAAGAGTACTGAGGTATTGAAGAAACTGAATATTGAAATTTTCGATACTCCTGACGGAGATGCCGGTGTTGAGACAAGTGTTCTTGAACCAGACACTGAAGACTCTCCGAGTGGTGTTGTATACGATAATAGACAAATTCAATACGGGGAAATTATTGATCTCAGGGAAAACAAAACTTATAAGTTTCACAATGAGGATCCAATTATAGGCCTTAAAAGAGGAGATATAGTAGAATACATTATCCTAAGAAAGGCAAACGGAAGAAATGGTAAAGGTTGGGCCTTTATCTTAGAAAAGGTTATGTAACCTAACTTTTAAAGAATCTTTTTTCACACACATATACACGCGAGAGGAAGGGCTAAATGGCCCTTTTTCTTTTTCCAAGAAATATTAGTAACGACATTAAGGCAAGGCCACCTATTATGTAAAAAATAGTTTCTTGATTTCCGATATTTCTCTCATTATAGGCAATATTCTGACCTAATTGTAAAAAGGGAGCCCAATAATATGGATGTGCCGAATATTCATCGCTACCATCCAAGTATTTCAACTTTGAATAACGTAATGCTTGATTAATAGGCTTGCCTTCCTCTACAAAATTCTTGTACATGTCAACCATCAAGCCAGAGGTGATCTTGTCATTAACTTTCCATAAACTCATTACTACAGAAGGGACTCCCACTAGAGCAAACCCCCTTGCTACACTAAACGTCCCCTCTCCTCTATTGACAGGGCCGATACCACTTTCACAAGCACTTAAAACTGTTAACCTTGCATTTAATCCAGCCAAATAAAGATCATTAGTATTCAATACATTGTCTCCTGCCCCATTAAAAATCAAATTAGACTCATATCTATTGGTACTATCTGCTTCCCCGTGAACGGCTAAATGTAGAATATCATAGTCTCTTGCAGCATTCAAAAAGTCCTTTTTATTCCCCGACTTTTCAATCATATAGGTTCCTTCAACTTCCGATTGTAGATATTCAATCTCTCTATCGGTTCCAGGCAAAGACCCGTAATCGGACTCTAAAGACTGCTTAAAGCCAATTCCCAAAAGCCGTTTTCTTGCCTTGATTTTGTTATGTTCATTGCTAAATAATTCCGAGGACAACTCATATTGAATACTAAAAGATCGTGTCAAATAGTTTAACTCATTAAAACCATTTGATTTTGTTGTTTCACCTTTTACAAGGGTCTCAAAAGGTAACCTTGATAAAAATTCGTCAGGCACAATTATCAAATGTTTCGGTTGTGTTCCTAAAATATCCAAGGTAGGCTCAACCAACTTTTTGTAGAGATAGGATGAGTATTTTGTGAAAGAAGAAAAGTCATTTTCTATCTCGGAAACTACAGGAGGTCTTGATACAATATCAATAAGACCTCTTAGTGACTTATCAAAACTTTCATTTCTATCAATTCTTTGAAATGAAACTGATTCGGAGCTTTTCCCTAATACATAAATATTATCCTGACCATAAAAGTATTCTATCAACAGTTGATCTTCAGGAATTTCAAGAGTTGCTCTTTCTTTAAGTATTCTAGCAGAAATAGTCTCATCTAAACTATACTCAGATAGGACGTTTGTGATACTATCCTTTACTTTTTCATTCCTTTGCCTAGCAAGTATTAGCTCTTCATTCAGACTAATTACAGAGTCACTTGTAAAGGAAGTGTTAATCAACTTTTCAAAACTCTTTTGAAGGTTTTCTAAGTCCCTTTTTGACTCAAAGAATAACTCTTTTAGATCTTGTGATAATAACTCACTGTTCACCAAACTAAACTCTTGAGATTGTTCCAGAAACAATATTCCCTTACTCTGTTTGGCAAATAATGTAGCCCATTCAAAAAACTTTAAATCACCGGTCGAGGAATATAGTTGATAACAAGCATCAAGACCTGTTTCATAAAGGCCTTTGAAGTTTTCACTAAGAAAAAGCTTTCCTTCTGAGGCAGCAAAATCACCTCTACTCCTCATTAGAAGATCATGTGTCTTTTGAACATACTTTTGAGCAGACAGCAAAAAATCTTTAGGCTCCCTCTGGCTTTCTGCAACTTCTTTCAAACTATTTGTTTTTTTTGAAAGAGCCCTTAAATCTGCATAGGAATAATCTTGTTTGTCATCATTTGGGAATTTTAAAAGAGGTCCGTTATATGAAGATAACCCATTTCTAAGTGCAGAATCATAGGATATCATTGCATTAGCCCAATCTCCATTTCTCGAATAAAAATCACCGAAAAACTCATAAATGTCATGAAAGCCCGAATTAGGTATGGAGATGTAGTCTTTCCTCAATTCCAAAGATCTTTGAAAGTACTCTTTCGCAAGTATGTTTTTGTTTAAGTTAGTATAGCAGATACCTAGGTTCATGATTACTTGACTTCGAAATATTTCCCTGTCCCTGTTTTTAGAAGAACCTCCTCTACTTAAAGGCTCTGACGCAGCTTTCTGAAAATATGGAAGGGCCTCTTCATATTCATTTAAAGCCATATAAATGGCCCCAAGAAGATTATTAAAAGCATAGTACTCCGGCATCAAGTTCTTTGGAGTACTTTCAACTATTGGCATTGCCAAAAGACCCACATCCCTCGCTAAAACGAACTCCTTTTTGAAATAGAGTACTTGTGCCAAATAGTATTGAGCCTCTGCTAAATATCTATTTGATACCTTTTCTCTATTTTCAATTGCATACTTATAACCTCGAATCGCATGGGCTAATGCTTGTTGAAAATCTCCTTTTTGAATATAAATGGTTGGATAACCTTGCAGAATATTAAGAATTACATCTGGCTTATATAGTTTGTTCTGCCTTATTTCTTCCAGTTGTTTCAACTTATCCAAATATTTCAATAGTGTGTCTGAAGAACCTTCTGAATATTGATACGCATAATACTTGTATTCTACCATTCTATAGTAAGTAGCAGAATCATAAGTGTTGGCACCCCTATAGTAAACCACAGCAGTATCTAGAAATGCTCTTGCATTATAGAAGTTTCTCAAGTTATGGTCTGTGGTTCCCCTTGTATAGTACATTCTTGAAACCAAGAAATGACCCTTTGGTAGCTTATCCAAAGCAAGCTGGATAGCTTGATCCATTGTTTCAATGGCATCGTCATAGCGGTTTAGTCTTCTTAGAGCCAATGCTCGCTTTTCCATAGCGAAGATCTGCTCTTCATAGTTTTGGCTGGCTTTAGCTTTCTCAATTATGGCTTCGAATGCAGAAAGGGCTTCGGCATATTTTTTACCACTATAAAGTTTTTGAGCAGCATTTAGCTCAGGAGTGCTAAACTCATACTTAGATTTTATTGTGCGCTCTTGTGCATGGGCACTGCTGCCCGGAGGAAAAATAAATAATGTAAGTACCACCAAAAAGGCGATAAGTCTTATAATTTGATGCACAGATGTATGGTTAAGGCGAATTCCACTGAATTTACAAACAATACGCCAACATCCAAACAACTGTTAGGTACCAACAATAGTTTGTATTTCATGTTAAATAGGTATGTTGCTTCAAGTTCAAACACAAGTCCATAGTACTTTAGCCAATGTAAAGGCTGGCTTTAATCAAGAGTTGTTTCTCAAACTCAACCCACCCTTTCCTTCTGTCGACCTTATTCGTTTTGATGGTTGCCGGCAAGGTGACTTTGTTGAGTTAGATCTTGATTTCAAATTCAGCCGACAAAAATGGCTTAGTGAAATCACTTTTGATAATGAAAATGATCAGGTGTTTGAATTTGTAGATGAAGGCAGGAAAATGCCGTTTCCATTTACTTTTTGGAGGCATCATCATAAGGTTGAGGCACACGAAAATGGTTGTCTGATAACAGACGCTATTGAGTATACAACTGATAATAAGTTTCTTACCTACTTAATTTATCCGATATTGTTAATGCCGTTTCTCTACCGGAAACCTATCTACAGAAGGGTTTTCCGAAAAAACTAAGGGTCTCAATGTCCCGTTAGTGTTAAATAACTGACTTGAGACATTTTTCCACCACAAACCTAAGTCTATGAGATATTATTTACTGATCGCCACATTTTTCGTCTCTATATCCTGTTTTGCTCAAAACCCACTTGGGTTTTCGTTCGACAACGGGAAGCAATATGTAGAACTTAGCTTTAAAGAAGAAAGTAACCTGATTGTTGTTCCGATTCTTGTTAATGAGCAAGGACCCTTCAACTTTATTTTGGATACAGGTTCAGAATCGGGAATGATCTTTGACCGACTGGTAATTGCAGAGAACAACCTTGCTAATGCCAGAACCATTCCAATCTATGCTGAAAACGGAAATAAAATCACTGACTTATTGGTAGCCAATGATATCAACATTCAAATGAAGGGGGTGAATGGTGCAGATCAATCCATGCTCGTTTTAGAAGAGAATAAAATGGACGTGGAAAACATTCTTGGGGTTAACGCTCATGGGGTACTAGGTTCTGAGTTATTCAATCGTTTTGTAGTGGAAATAGATTACAAAAACGAGAAACTCAGACTATATGAACCTGCTAAATTCAAAGTACCTAAAGGTTTCAAAAAGGTAGATGTAGACATCATAAACTTCAGGCCTTACATCAAAGCCCATGTCAAACAAAAAGGTGAGAAAAAAGCTAATATCAACCTGCTTATTGACACTGGTGCAAGTAGTGCCTTGTTCTTAGACCAGCAAAGACATGATAACATTGTTGTTCCTAAAAAGGCGGTTGAACATACTCTAGGAAGTAGCCTTACCGGACTTCTTGAAGGAAAAGTAGGCAGGGTCAAAAAGTTAAAGTTCGGCCGCAAGTTTAACTTCAATAGAGTAGTTACCTCTTTTCCAGATAACTGGCAGGTTAAGAAAGTTGTAGGTGGCAAAGGAAGAGAGCTAACCAGACATGGAACGATTGGTTCTGATATTCTCTCAAGGTTTACTGTAATCTTTGACTACCTGAATTCAGCAGTTTATTTAAAGAAGACCAAGTCGTACAGAGACCCTTTCAAGTTTAATACTGCTGGTTTTACTTTTAATACTGAAGGAAAAGAGGGTGAATCGAAGCGTTTCTTTATTTCTAAAATCATCCCTAATTCTCCTGCTTCGGAAAAGGACATTCAACCTGGCGATGAAATTATTTCTATTGAGGGGAGACCAATATTTTTCTATTCGTTTTCTGACATTAATGGATTCTTGCGTGAGCCTGAAGGTTCTAAACTGTCTATTATTATCAAACGAAACGGAAACCTCTATAAGAAGGACCTTGTCTTAAAAACCTTGATATAATCTGATTATCGACTGGTCTTCCTTTAACCATGAGCAGGGCCTAAGGGCCTTTACTGGAGAAGTGCTTTCAACAACTACATAATAAGCTCTCTCGGCTCCATTCAGGATAAAAGGGGGGTGAATAAAAAGTTTAACTCAAAAGACATAAAAAAAGCGACCTATCTAGGTCGCTTTTCATTTATCTCGCTATAAAGATTACTTAGGGTCAAGAATATTATTTACTCTTTCCAAAGCATCTTGTAAGTGCAGCTTAGACATTCTGTCTGCAGTTCTAGGAATAGCAGCTGTGATTCTAGACTTAAGCGTTTTCAATTCAGCTCTAACTACCGGTCTGATATCAGACTGGCTAGCATCAACTCCAGGGCCAAAAAACTGTCTGAACTGAGCAGGTACCGGAGGCATCTCACCAGTCAACAATAACTCAAGACGCTCAATGTGCGCTCTTTGCAAGCTTCTTCTGTAGTTGTCAATTGTATTTCCTCTTCTCAACTCAGACCAGATTGCATTTCTTACATCAGAAAAAAGCTCCGTCATTTTGTAAGCATCATTGCCATTTAAAGCTTCGTTCTCCATTACTCTTCCAAGCTTTCTCCATTCCAACATAGAGTTTAATGCTCTTACCTGGCGTCCACGCATAGTTTCCACTGCACCAGACTCCTGAAGTCTACCTAGAATTTCCTTGTCCAACATCCATTTAGGTGTGTTGAATAAGTTATCTGCAATAAACTGAACTGCTTCTTTCTGCTTAGCCTTAGGCGCATGAGTAAATACAAGTCCATCTTGATCTGCAGTTTTAGTAGTTTCTTTAACGCCACCAATGTATTGACCAACATGGCCCATATAACGGTTGAACTGAGATCCTACTTCACCATACATTTCCTGAAGCTCACTGTAATCAGAACCTGGAGTATATGTCCAGTCGCGAAGGTTAGTCATGATTCTTTTTAGGTTAGCAATACCATACATACTTGCTTTCATAGCATCATCACCCAAATCTTCTGTTTGTGCAGTGTAATCACCTTGGTGATATCTGTACATTGGGTCACCATTTTTCTCTTCAATCCATCTTCTTAAAGTAGGTACTTCATCTTCCGGAGAGTCTGCATCCAAAATTGGTCTGTAACCCCAAGAAATAGCGTATTTGTCATAAAGCCCTACGTTTGGCATTAAAGCAACACCTTTATCTTCTGGCTGTGCAATGTAGTTGAAACGTGCATAATCCATAATAGAAGGAGCTGTACCCATTCTAGCCGTAAAAGAAGCAGATCTTAGAGAGTCTACAGGATAGGCATTACTTGAAGCAAAGTTGTGTGGTAAACCTAAAGTGTGGCCTACTTCGTGAGAAGACACGAAACGAATCAAACGAGACATTACTTCATCCTTAAATTCAGGGCTTTGCGCTTCTGGGTTGATAGCCGCAGTCTGAACGAAGAACCATCTTCTTAGAAGAGTCATTACATTGTGGTACCAGTTGATATCACTTTCAAGGATTTCTCCTGAACGAGGGTCACTTACGTGAGGTCCGTTTGCATTAGGAATTGGAGAAGCAAGGTATCTTACTACAGAATATCTAACATCTTCCGGGCTCCAATCAGGGTCTTCCTCTGGACTTGGCGCTTCCTTAGCGATAATCGCATCTTTGAAACCAGCAGCTTCAAATGCCACTTGCCAATCTTCGATACCATCCTTAATAGCTTTTACCCATTTCTTTGGAGTAGCTCTGTCTACATAGTAAACAATCTGCTTCTTAGGTACAACCAATTCTCCTCTGCGGAATTTAGCCATATCCTCATCGCGTACTTCAAGTCTCCATCTGTCCAGATAACGAACAGTTTTTGACTGCTGTACATCAAGGCCGTAGTCAGTTGTTCCTCTGCCAAACCAACCTACTCTTGCGTCCATTAACCTTCTTTGCATTGGCACTTCTGGCAAAAGAATCATAGAGTTGCTCATTTCAACAGTAATCGAACCATCAGCTGAGCTTGAAGGTGACTGACCAGCGAAGTAAGTTTTTACATGACGCAATTCAATGTTTTCAGGGTAACTGCTAGCCCTAACCACGTAAGACCTTGAGTTGTCCATTCTTGAAATTCTATACTGAGTTCTTCTGAATTGTGGTAAGCCTAAAGGCTTTACATCTCCTGTTAAAAGGGAAGATGCGTCAATGACAACTCCGCTAGAGTCTTTAGATAAAGCTTTAATATCATATGCGGCCAAAATTGGCTCAAGGTTAGAGTTTTTTACCGCCTCGCTAATTGGTAGTGAATCAGCAGCAGTAATCGTGGTAGAAATAATCCTTAACAATATCTTGTCGTCAACTCTTTCCCATCTTAACATCTGCTCATTGGTTTTTCCTCCACCAAAACCAATGCCTGAAGCAGTTTTAGCAATACGCGTAACCATTAACATGTCTCTTCCCAACATGTCATTAGGAATTTCGAAGAAGTACTTCTTATCCAGCGTGTGAATATTAAAAAGGCCTTCGTCAGTTTTAGCATCTTTAGTAATAACCTTGTCAAAAGGCTGAATTCCCCCTTTTTTAACAGGAGGTTTTGGCTTCGGTTTAGGCGCTTCGGTTTGCGCATCTTTACCTTTCTTTTTCTTTTTCTTTCTCTGTGCATCAGCAGGGTTTACTGCCAAAAGCATAAACACTGCTAAAAAGCAAGTGAAGAGTGTCGTTCGTTTTAGCTTACTTATTTTCATTTATTTAGATTTGGAAATTCCAGTTTAAGATGAGTCCAAACTTAATTCAAATTATGCAAACGGTGTCTCATTTTATTTGAATGGTAGTTGAGCGATATTAGGGGTGTTTTGAAGCAAATAACAATTATTGGTGGCGGGCTTGCAGGATTGGTCAGTTCTATTCTACTGGCCCGAAAAGGGTTTAACGTAACTCTTTTCGAAAAGAAACACTATCCGTTTCATCGGGTTTGTGGTGAGTATATTTCCAATGAAGTAAAGCCTTTTCTACTCAGAAACGGTCTTTTTCCAAACACCTACAACCCTCCTCAAATCAACTATTTTCAATTCACTTCAGTAAAAGGAAAAAGCTGTGAAATGCCTTTGGATCTTGGTGGTTTTGGTATTAGCAGATATCAGTTAGATGAGTTCTTGTATCAGATAGCGTTGAGAGAGGGTGTTTCAGTCAAAACAAAAACCAAGGTCTCTGATGTGCGCTTTGAACATTCTCATTTCGTTGTTACAACTGACCATGAAAGTCTGGAAAGTCAGATGGTCATTGGTGCTCAAGGAAAACAGAGTGTAATTGATAAAAAGCTCAATCGGAGTTTCACCAAAAAGAGATCTCCCTACATTGGTGTCAAGTATCACATTAAAACTGATTTTCCTAAAGATAAAATAGCCCTCCACAACTTCAATAGTGGTTATTGTGGCATTAGTGCTATTGAAGATGGGAAGTATAATCTATGTTATTTGGGCAGTAGAGAGGAGCTTAGAAAGTATGGGACCATTGATACAATGGAAGAGGAGCTTCTGAAAAAGAACCCACACCTCAATGAAATATTTAACAATGCTGATTTTCTATTTGATAAGCCAGAAGTAATTAATGAGTTTTCATTCGTACCAAAACAAGCTGTAGAACAACATGTATTAATGACTGGTGATTCTGCTGGCTTAATCACACCACTTTGTGGAAACGGAATGGCAATGGCTATTCATTCTGCAAAAATGCTCTGTGATTGTATTGAAAAACACTATGAAGGTGGAGTACTCAACAGAAAACAGCTCGAGTCTGATTATAAGCTTGCCTGGAACAAGGTTTTCAAAAAAAGACTCAAAGTTGGAAGAATTACACAGTTTCTTTTTGGCTCGGGTTTAACTTCGGAAATTGCCATTAAGCTGATGAAAAACTCCCCTGCTATTGCCCGTCAAATAGTGAAAAACACACATGGGCATACTTTTTAATACTGCCCTGCCACTGCAAGTATATTAGTAGAGTTAAGGAATAAATACAGAAAAAACCCTCCCAGACATGTTGCCGAAATCCAATTCAGGCGCATTGTATTTGTATAGTTGGCCTGGCTCTTATCTTTTGTGGTTTTTATAAACCACCAGGTAAAATAGAGCACCACAGGAGCCATGGCAGCCAAAAACACTAAAGCGTATTTGTTAACAAAGAATTGCTGGAAATAGAATACAAAGCCAAGGCTTGCCAAACCAAAGAATAGTCCTGTAAACAAGAATGTTCTTTTCACACCAAGTTTTAAAGAAAGTGTCTGATCCCCTCTTTTTGCGTCCTCCTCATGCTGGTATATCTGAGTCATAGGATATGAACCCCATAAAATAGCTGAAGCCAACAAACCGGGAATCAAAACATGAGGCTTAAAAACATGAGTAAAAGGAAAATTATTCAACCCGATATAAACGGTCCAGACTACCCATGCTCCCTGAAAAAACCCGGCAATAAGCCAGCTGACGATAGCATACTTTTTTAACCTGATTTTATGGTTACTATAGGCTCTGGAGGCCAATATGTAGGCGAGCAACATTACAATCAGAGTGTAGTTCTCAGGAAAAAGCAAAAGAGCTAGCGTTAAACCAATAAGGTCGAAGAGTTGTGCCAGATAATACAAACTCTTGTCAACTGGTGGTGGATTCTTTAAGCCTCCAATGCTCTTCTCGTCCTTATCGAAAAAACTATTGTATGCATTGCTGGCAGGGTATATAAACAAATGCAGGATAATGAACAAACTGAGCAGGCCAATCTCAGAAAAATTAGGGCTTATAGAAAGTGCAAACAGGTAGATAGGTAGCAGGAAATATGAAAAGTGAACCCTAAGGTGTAACCAGTTAGACTTTTTGAACATAATCCGTGTTTTCCACAAACAATTTAGGTTAAAAACCGCTAATATAGCATGTGACTTGCTCCATAATTGCCATTGGTACGGCTGTTCCCGAAAATCAAATTCCTCAAAGCCAAGTGGTCAGGTTTATGGCGAAAGCACATGGCATGTCTGGCAGGGACATAACACGACTTGAAGCACTATACAGGACCACTGGAATTAAAAGCCGGTACTCAGCCATTCCAGACTATGCATCTGCAAGTACGAATGACAGGCAATTCTATAGTTCAAGCGATAACCTTGAGCCTTTCCCTACTACTAAAGAAAGATCGGTTTTCTATAGGAAAGAAGCCGTAAAGTTATCTTTAAAGAGTATTCAAAATTGCCTAGTCCAAACCAATGCAACACTTTCAGAGGTTACCCATTTGATTACCATAAGTTGCACAGGTATGTATGCTCCTGGACTGGACATTGATTTGGTGAATGAACTAGAGCTCTCCAGAAATGTGGAGCGCACCTGTATCAATTTTATGGGTTGCTATGCCGCATTTGTCGGCATTAAATCAGCCAAAGCATTTTGTGATGCTAATCCCGAGGCTACCGTTTTAGTAGTAGCCACAGAATTATGTACGCTTCACTTTCAAAAGAAAGCAGATGAAGATAATCTGGTTTCCAATGCCATTTTCGGAGACGGATCCGCGGCACTGTTAATCAGCAACAAGCATAAATCAAAAAGTGGTGTCAAAAGTCTTAAACCGCTTGCTTTTCATAATGAACTATTCCCGGAAGGAGCCGATGAAATGGCTTGGAATATTGGAGATTTTGGTTTTGAAATGAAACTAAGCACCTATGTCCCTGCATTAATAGAAAAGGGTATTGGTCAACTTGTCGGTCAAATAATTAAGAAGGCATCTGTAGGTGAGGCCAACCACTTTGCCATTCATCCCGGAGGAAAAAGAATACTGGAGGTTATTGAAAAGGAGTTAAACATTTCCAAAAACGACAATTGGGCTGCCCGGGAAATATTGAGTGCCTACGGAAATATGTCTTCCCCAACAGTTCTGTTTGTACTGAAAAGGCTCTTAGAATCATTGGGGGCTCAAAACACTGGTGACAAAGTGCTTTCTCTTGCCTTTGGGCCAGGGCTCACAGTGGAATCCATGATATTAGAAGTAGTTTAGTTACCGGAAAATTGCTTATTGTACAACAAAAACCGGCCGAGATTCGGGTTGGCACCTAGTAGTCGTTTCTGTCTCGATAAAAAGAACGCCTTATTACTTTTCAGTGATATAGGTTTCGAGCGCCTCAGGAAATTGTCAAACATTCGGTTACCCTGTGCATCTACAAAAGGCTCTCGTTCAAATTCCTTTTCATTTTTAATAAAAACAATGCTCCCTAAAACTACAGCCCCATTCGGATAGCTATGTTTTAATTCCATTTTAAGCTCTTCCTCTTCTGTTGGCAGAAAAATGTCTTTTCGCAATGGGAAGTAAGCCATTGGGTTTTTATACTCCGCCATCACCTTCAGAATAAACGCTTTTGCTCGTTCATTTTCTGATAATGCCTGCGCCTTTAAGGAGACGTTTAGTACAATAAGAAGGTATGTCGTTAATATTGAGCCAAAGACTCTCATAAGACATAATTTAATCATTAAGTTTAAAAGAAGAAACCTATTAGAGCACACTATGTTTGAAAAGCGGGCATACGAGGAAGAATTGATGGATGATTTGAGTTCCGGAGGAGCTGTAATTCATCAAACACTTCGGGAGCTTGAAACAATCAACAAATGGCTCGGTGGAAATCAGGTAACCATCAATGGCCTGGAAAGACTACTTGAAAAGCAGTTTTTTGCCGAAAACCTTGTCATAGCAGACCTGGGTTGTGGTGGTGGTGATATGTTGATGCTCGTAGCAAAATGGGCTAGAAAAAAAGGCATCAATGTAATACTCAAAGGATATGACGCCAATCCAAACATTGTTGAGTACGCTACTGAACACTGCAAAGCGTTTCCTGAGATTTCTTTCTATACGGAAGACATCTTCTCCGGCACTTTTCAAACCAATAAGTTTGATATCATAATCTGCACATTGTTTACCCATCATTTCAGAGAAGATGAGCTGGCAAGAATTTTCAGGCAGTTTAATACACAGGCCGAATTGGGCGTAGTTATTAATGATTTACACAGGCATTGGTTCGCCTATTATTCCATAAAGTTGCTCACACAACTATTCTCAAAATCGAAAATGGTTAAATACGATGCCCCCTTATCTGTGAGGAGATCATTTAAAAGAGAAGACCTGGAAGCAATTATGCGCTCTGCTGAAATTGACAGGTACAAATTAAAATGGATGTGGGCATTCAGGTGGCAACTGGTCTTTTTTAGCTCCTAACCCATTTTACTTTTTCTTCTATTGGCTTTCTTCTTCCCTTTGGCCAGTCTTTAGAATCCACTTTGCCGATGTACATGAAACCAAGCAGCTTGTCGTCAGACTCTAAACCAAAGAAAGGCTTCGCCTCTTCATAATAGGTTACTCCTCCAGAACCCCAATAACAACCAACCTCATGAGCTGTAGCTGTCAGGTACATGTTCTGAACGGCCATAGCCACAGACGCAAGCTCTTCTTCTTCCGGAACTGATTCTTTAGAACACCGTGACATACCTATCGCTATAATATGTGATGCCATCATGGGTTTAGTTGCCAGCTTATTGAATTTAACCTCATCAAAAGTTCCGTTAGCCTTACTTACCTCTTTATAAAGTTCTGATTGAAAGGCCGCCAGTCTTTCGAGCCCTTCTCCCATAAATACTACAAAGCGCCAAGGTTCAGTCAGCCGATGTGTTGGTGCCCAGTTGGCATTTTCAAGCATATCTTGAATCACTGATTCCTCTACTATTTCACCCGTGTATTTTCCAGGGTAAACTGAACGCCTGTTCCTTAAGAGTTCATTCACCAATTGAGGGTCTAACTGCGACATTTAGTGGTTGAGTTTTAATTTGATTCCGAAATAATAATTGATACTAGCAGCAGGTTGATAGTATCTCCTGCCAAATGCATTCAAATCGTTTCCCAAGCTATAAGAAACATCAAAAAGATTGTCAATTCCTGTGAATAACTCAAAGCTATTTCCGCCTATTTTGCCATGATAACCTGCTCTTAAATTCACCAGATTATATGCTCTTGAGAAAAAGGTGTTCTCATCATTTAAAGCAATTGGGTCTGAATAGTGGTATGTAAGGTTCAGGTAAAGCCCATTGTCAAATGAAAGGTCTGTCTGAATATTCGCTACATGCGGTGAAGTACCCGGTAAAGGGTTACCCGAAAAATCATCTCCTCCTGTAGTGTAGTTTTCAAAGCTAAAATCATGATAGGTATAGGAAAGTCTGGTTTGCAGGCTTTTCACTGCCCCTATCTCATCTTCCAGCCAGTTTATTTGTGTTGATAGTTCCACTCCATTCTGGCGGGTTTCACCTGCATTTCTAAAAAGCACCACACCATCGCCATTAGTAAATGTGGTAATGGCATCTTTCAGCCTGAAATGAAACAAAGCTAAATCGAAGGACAGTTTATTATTAAAAGTAGCCCCTCGAAAGTTGAACTCATAATTAACTCCCTTTTCTGCCTGTAATGCCCTGTTCAAACTTCCTTCATTAGTTCTCACCTCAGTAGTTGTGGGAGGGGAAAAGCCTCCCATTACACTAAAATGGGCCGAAAGCTTGCTGTTGATCTGCTTTGATAAAGCCAGCCTTGGCGTCCAAACTGCATCAAAATCTTTAACAAAACCCTGCGGGCTATTATTGATTTTGTCTATGGTTCTTTCTATGTCATATTCCAGAAAGTTTCTGCTCAAACCAGCGGTAATACTCAGGTCATCGGATAAATCATAATTGAGGTTGGCAAAAACGATACTTTGGACAGATTCAATTTCATCGGCAAACCTTATGGTATCCGATACTCCATTTACGTTGCCAAAGTTCTTTCCATCGAAAAATGATTTTTGATACTCAATTCCGTAAGTCCAATTAGCTGGTTTGCCCCCAATGGAAAACTGTTTTTCAAATGCTGTTCGCAAAGCAAATACCTGCTGATTATCCCTTTTATAATCCAAAATAAACGGATTCTCAAAATCTCTGGTGCTTAGGCTTAAGTTGGTGGTATTTGTCCATGTATCGTTGATCTGGTATTCCTGGCCCAGCTTTAATAAAAATAATTCGTTTGAAACAGACGAGTTACGCTCTATACTTCTGGGTCTTGGTTGTCTTGGGTTGATTGCTCTTTGGTCTGGGTTCAAGCCACCGGGTATTTCATAGAATAAATCGGAATAGAGTACCGAGGCAGATATGGTTCTTTTATTGTCTGGAAAGAATAGTGCATCTAGTTCGACCGTTTTTCTGTCCATAGCATTATGTTCTCGATATCCATCGGATTCCTGGCTGGCCCATTTTAGTGTAAGACTACTGTTGTTGTTCAACACATTGTGTTTTCCACTAAGCCTTAAAAGTCCAAAAGAACCTACCGAAAACTGTAGCTGACTGGCATTGGACAGGGAAGAAAGGTCTGTGCTCTTAATCTTAATTACACCTCCATTTCCAGCGCCATAAATACTGGCACCAGGCCCTTTAATAATTTCCAATTGTGAAGTATTACTTAAGTCTAAAGAATTGAGAAAAGTATTTCCTCCAGGTTCGGTAAAGGGAATTCCATTCCAGTAAACCTTTACATTTCTTACGCCAAAAGGCGAACGGATAGAACTTCCCCGAATAGAAACACGATAACTGGCCGCGGCTCTTTGTTCAAATCTTACTCCAGGAATAGCACTCACTGCATTTACCAGAGAGCTTTCATCAAAGCGATACAAAGAGGATGGAGATAGTTTGGCAATTGACCCAGCCTGTTTGTTCAGTCTGCTATTACTTTGAAAACCCTCCACCATCACTTCATTCAACTGTTGACTTGATGCGCTAAGAATTACCAACTGGTCATCGTTAGGTGACACCCTTATTCTTTTGCTTTCATAGCCAACATAGGAAACACTTACCTCTTCCGTTTGAGATAAATTCAACTGAGCCTCTCCTTCTGGGTTACTTGTGTACACCGTTGAATCTGATAATACTACAATTGTAGCAGAAGAAAGTGGTTGAAGGACTTCATTTTTAATACTCAACTTCTGGGCAAAAGCTTGGGTGCTTATTAAAACCGGCAATGATAAAACTGAAAAGAATCTTAGCATCTAAAGTTTAGGGTTATTTCGATTCGCTAATATCAGACATTGCTCATTAAAAAAGTTCTTGATTATATTAATGGTAATGGATTCAACAGTAAAAAGGGTAAAAATATTCAACAATAGTGCTCAGGCTGACGAGGCCTTTAAGGAAAAGTCTATTCGAGTGCTTCGCATTGGTGACAAAAAGGTTTGCCTGGCAAAAGTAAATGATGAGTTTTTTGCCTTTGATGCCCTTTGTCCACACCAAAGACACCCTCTGAAAGAATCAACTATTAACGCATTTCAAGAAGTTATTTGTCCATTGCATTCTTATCGGTTTAACCTTAAAACAGGAGCTGAGGCTCATCATTTATGCAAGCCCATGAATACGTTTCCTGTCGAAATTTCTGAAGCGGGGTTGTTCATCAAGCTATATTGAAGTTTTTATATTCACTCAGATTGTATAATTTCCGTCCCAAGTGGCATCATCATCTTATATTCTTGAACCAGTAGCTCCGGCAAAACGAATTATATCTATGGATATATTACGTGGAATAGCCGTTCTGGGCATTCTAATCATGAACATCCAAAGTTTTGCCATGCCATCGGTGGCCTATAACAACCCAACGGCATATGAAAACCTGGTGGGCAATGACCTTTGGGTATGGTTGGTCAGTCATGTTTTTGCAGATCAGAAGTTCATGGCCATCTTTTCAATGATGTTTGGAGCCAGTGTGGTGATGCTATCGCAAAAAGCCAGAAAGGAACAAGTAAGATCGACCGACTTGCAAAACAAACGCTTTATCTTTCTTGCCATTTTCGGTCTGTTACATGCGTACCTATTATGGTTTGGAGATGTTCTCTTTGTTTACGCCATCTGTGGGTTTTTCATGTTTATTTTCAGAAGCAAAAAATCATCGGTTCAGATAAGAACAGGTATCATTTTCCTGATAGTTGGTTCATTGATAAGTTTGATTATCGGGTATTCTACTCCACTCTGGGAACCTGGTGAGTATGAGGCTACAGCAGCTGAAATATGGCTTCCCAACCCAACAGCTATTATGGAAGAAATTGATTTCTACCGCAGCAACTGGGAGCGGCAGATATTGTACAGAGCACCGCAAGCTTTCCAAATGCAAACTACTGTATTCATTTTCGAGACCTTTTGGAGGGTGGCTGGCCTGATGCTAATTGGTATGGCGCTTTACAAGCGTAGAGTGTTCAAAGCCAAGCAAACGGTTAAGTATTATACCAAAATGATCGGTTATGGGTTTGGCCTTGGTTTGCCGCTGGTAATAATTGGTACGTTGCTCAACTTTAACTATGACTGGGATTTTAAACTCAGTTTCTTCTACTTCACACAATTCAATTATTGGGGTAGCATTTTAATGGCACTCGGATATATAGGTGTTATTATGCTCATGTGTAAGTCGGGCACCAGAAGCTTTCTGGCTAAGCGCCTGGCAGATGTTGGTAAAATGGCATTAAGTACCTATCTGATTCAATCCATCATGTGCTCATTTATTTTCTATGGGCATGGAATGGCACTATTTGGTGACATGGACCGAACAGGTCAGATAGTATTTGTTATGGGTATTTGGATATTCAATATCGTTTTTGCCAAGCTCTGGCTCAACTACTTTAAGTTCGGCCCTTTCGAATGGATCTGGAGGTCGCTTACTTATGGAAAAATGCAGCCCATAGTTAAAAAGTAAGGGCCCAATTAAGACCCATAATATTCTGCATCAATAAGCTCATTCTGCGTATCAGATTTCACCGCAAAATTAAAGCCCTTGTGGATAGAATAAGCACCATACTCTCCACTTTTGCTCAATGCCAAAAAACCAACCTGCAGGTTCTTGTAATCATTTGGATACTTACGGACTATTCTTTCTACCGCTTGTTTACACGCTTCTCGAGGAGATAAGCCTTGACGCATCAGTTCCACAATCATATGGGCTCCGCAAATTTTTATCACAAACTCACCCAAACCGGTAGCCGTAACAGCTCCAACTTCATTGTCAACATACAGACCAGCTCCAATGATGGGAGAATCACCAACACGGCCATGCATTTTCCAAGCAGCACCACTGGTGGTACATGCACCCGACAGGTTGCCCATATCGTCCAGCGCCACCATGCCAATTGTATCATGATTTTCTACATTGATTTCAGGTTGGTAATCCTGATTTTTTAGCCAGTTCTTCCAGGCCTTCTCAGATTTTTCAGTAAGTAAGTTCTCTTCTTTAAACCCTTTCTCAACGGCAAAGCGTCTGGCACCTTCACCTACCAACATCACATGTGGCGTATCGTCCATCACCTTTCTGGCCACAGAAATAGGGTTCTTTATGTTTTGAAGAAAAGCTACAGAACCACAGTTTTCAAACTCGTCCATGATACAGGCATCCAGTGTAACCACTCCATCCCTATCAGGGAAACCTCCAATACCTACAGTCGCATTATTAGGATCGTCTTCAGTTACTCTCACTCCTTTTTCAACGGCATCCACTGCCCTACCCTTTTTAGAAAGCACTTCCCACGCACCAGCATTGGCTTCCATACCGTGGTTCCATGTTGATATAACTATGGGTTTTTTGGTTTCTTTCGGGCCTGCACATGCCATGCTGCTTAAGCTTGCCGTAGTTACTGCCAGTCCGCTATAAATGGACGACTTCAAAAATTTCCTTCTGTTAGTCATGTTCAAAGTTTTCACCAAGATATTGAAAACAGATGGCATCTACTTAACCATTTATAAAGCGATTTCATTTTTGCATCAAACTCAATATCTTCCCGCATGAAATCAACCCTTAAAACTTCGGCTACCTTCTTAAAGCCTTTTCTATTTTTATGTTTAGCTGCTATTGTTTGCTTTAGTTGCCAAACCCACAAAGCTGATGTGGTTATTCCTCAAATTGTTCCTGAACCACAATACATTGAATACAATGTGAATAAGCACTTCACACTGAATGGTGAGCCCACCATAAACTCAAATGCTGATCTTGCCAGCGATGCAGTAAACTACTTAAACAGCCACTTTGAAAGCAGTGGTTGGTCTAGTAAGGTAACAGGCAAAGAAAACGCCAGCATTACTTTTGAAAAAAGCGAAGGCCTGGATCACGAGGCATACCAGCTTAGCATTGATAATACCGGTATCCACATAAAAGCATCAAGTGCTGAGGGGTTCTTTTATGGTACCCAATCTTTAATTCAATTGCTTCCCGCCAACAAGAAAATCGCCTTGCTTCCTTATATGGAGATAGAGGACCAGCCTCGCTTTAAATGGAGAGGCCTTCACCTGGATGTAGGAAGACATTTCTATTCAGTCGATTTTATTAAAAAGTATATCGACCTGATGGCTTTATACAAACTAAATACTTTTCACTGGCACCTAACTGAAGACCAAGGCTGGCGTATCGAAATCAAGAAGTATCCTAAACTCACAGAGATAGGAAGTAAACGAAAAGAAACTATTGTCGAGAAGAATTTCGACCCTTATGTAGGTGATGGAAAACCATATGGTGGTTTCTATACCCAGGAAGAAGTAAAAGAAGTAGTCGCTTATGCTGCTGCACGTCAGATAACGGTGGTACCGGAAATTGAAATGCCTGGTCACTCCCTGGGAGCGCTTGCTGCTTACCCTGAATTAGGTTGCGGCCCGGGACCTTATGAAGTAGGCACTAAATGGGGTGTTTACGAAGACATTTACTGTCCTAGTGAAAAGACCTTTGCCTTTCTGGAAGATGTATTGACTGAAGTTATGGAGCTTTTTCCAAGTGAATACATCCATATTGGTGGAGACGAAGCGCCTAAGGCTGTTTGGAAGAAAAGCACGCTTGCTCAGCAGGTAATTAAAAGAGAGGGCTTAAAAGATGAGTTTGAGTTACAAAGCTATTTTATCCAGCGTATGGAAAAGTTTCTGATCAGCAAGGGTAGAAAGCTCATTGGCTGGGATGAAATACTAGAAGGAGGTCTGGCTCCACAAGCCGCAGTAATGTCGTGGCGAGGGGAAGCAGGAGGTATTGAAGCTGCCGATGCAGGCCATTACGTGGTGATGTCGCCTAATGGAGATATGTACTTTGATCATTATCAGGCTGACCCCAAATTTGAACCGCTGGCTATTGGAGGCTATACCACACTGGAAAGTGTTTATGGTTATGAACCTATTCCGAGTGCACTGGAAGAGTCTGCACATAAATATGTATTAGGCGCGCAGGCCAATGTATGGACAGAGTACATGAAAACCAGCGAGCATGTGGAGTATATGGCTTACCCCAGAGTAGTTGCGCTATCCGAAGTTCTATGGACCCAACCGGAACACAAAAGTTGGGACAAGTTTCAATCTAAAATGTCCAACCAGTATAGTCTGTTAGATGCCAGAAATGTCAACTATCATATTGCAGCACCAACAGGCCTGGTAGACGGTTTAACATTGGAAGGTCATGAGACCATCAGCATGGAAACATCCTTTAAAAATGGTAAGGTCTATTATACCATTGATGGGAGTGAACCAGATAAGAACGCCACCATATATAAAGCTCCTTTTGAAATTGACTTGTCTGAAGGACCTGTTACTGTTAAAGCTGTAGTGATCACGGCATCGGGTAACTTAAGTGCAGTAAGTAGTGCGGTATATCAAAAAGCTAAACTGACCGAAGCCATTCAACCATTGAAGGCTGATGATGGAGTGAATTCAACCATGTACAAAGGCAGGTTTAACAGTGTAAACCAACTGGATCAGGCCAAAGGGGAATCAACTCAAGTGGTTTCTACAATTGGGCTTCCAAAAGAAATGCCTTCAACCTTTGGATTGATTTTCAATGGAATGATCAACGTGCCTGCTGATGGTATTTACACATTCTATACCCGATCTGATGATGGTAGTACATTGAAGGTTCATGATCAGTTGGTTGTGGATAATGATGGCCCACACGGTCCTCAGGAAATACAGGGGCAAATTGCTCTGAAAGCTGGTTTTCACCCAATTGAAGTTCGGTTTTTCGAGGCTGGTGGTGGTGAGACTTTAAGTCTGATGATAGAAGGACCAGGCATGGAAAAACAGGAAGTTCCTGCCAGTATGCTAAATCATTGAATTATGTCGCTTTCTGAAACCTGAGGAACGAAGGTGAAAGAATCTCTCCAAGGTATCAGAAGACTTTCCCGAAGTATCGGGACGGTTTTTCATTCTTCAAAACACTCAGAGTGACGATATCTATGCTTAACCGCTACCTTCCAACTCTTAACGAGTGTTAACGTTCATCGCCTTTTGCAACCTGAGGCCTATGAATAAGTATATTTACTAGGGTTCAGAACATGAACTAAAGGACGTCATTGCGGAATTTTTCATGTCTGTTTAACTGAGCGACAAGAAAAATGTCCGCAATCTCATCTCCATTGTATTTGAGATACCGGATAAAATAACCCTTGAATAAATGTTAAGGGTTATTTTTCCGGCATGACAACTCCTCTTTGAACTATCAATTAACTCAAAAGGTCAACTACTATGCGTGTTTTACTTATTACAGCTCTGATTTGTATTGTTACAATTACCAGAGCTAATGAACCTAAGCCGTTACACACTCTTCCCTTCGAAATACACCTGGGCCATATCTATATCAAAGCAAAAATTAATGACAGCAGAGATTTAAACCTGGTTTTCGATACGGGTGCAGCAGCCAATCTGGCTAGCGAAGAGGTTGCTGAAGAACTCGGTTTGGAAATATCGGGTACCCGTAGGGTTAGTGGAGCTTCAGGTCCAGTTTCTATTAAGTCATCACAAAACCATGAACTCTGGCTTAGTGATAAACTAGGACTAAAAAACCAGACTTTTCTGGTAATGAACCTCGATCATTTAGGAGATTATGATTTCCCGCTCGATGGTATCATAGGAGCAAATGTGCTCAATCGTTTTGTGGTAGAGTTAAACTTTGACGAAAGTGTGATCAGGCTTTTTGAAAAAGAGAACTTTCCCGCTCCAAATGGATATGATGCACATAAAATCAAACTGGCTCCTTTCCGTATTCCGATAATTGAAGGGAGTTTAAAAGTCTCAGAAAACGAAACCATTACAGGTCCGTATCTGGTAGATACTGGTGCAGCACTTGCTTTAAGAATCAATACACCAACTGTAGAAAAGAATGACCTGACCGAAAAGGTTACTCCTTCTTTTGAGTACACCGGTCGGGCACTGGGTAATAGTTCTGTTGACCATATAGGACGGCTAAAGGCTTATTCAATCCTTGACCAACAGTTTAATGGTGTACCGATAAGAATGGCCAATGTTACCACCGGTGTAAGCAGTTACAGTCAGGTAGATGGAATCTTAGGATTGGAAATTCTTAAACGTTTCAACATGATCTTTGATTATCGTAAGCAGGTAATGTATGTGAAAAAGAACAGTTTGTTTGAGGTTCCTTTTCGAAATAATACCACCGGCCTGAAGCTAAAAAAGAAGAAAGGTTATCTGGAAGTAGAGAACATTATTCCCGAATCGGCAGCAGAAAAGGCTGGCATGAAAACCGGTGACAGAATTATTTCAGTAAATGGAAATAGTAAGATGACGCACGATGAGTTCCGTCAGTTTGCTTCGCGCAGTAAAAAAACCATAAACCTGACTGTCAAAAGAAATGGTGAGACGCTGAATATTAAACTGACTCCTTTTTCGATGATTTAGATAATTGCTATACCATGTAAATTCTCTTTTTCATCCCGAGCGAAACTGAGGGAACTTATCAAGTTTAGCAAAACCTCTCTTTAGACTCCATTCCATAACTAGCAAGCTTCGGTCTGCTATGGTAGAAAATTACCGATATCCGAGAATAGATTTTTCTTTAAGACTCAAAACCACCCCTACCCTAAAGGGAGTTGCCAAGGGTATCCCTTTAGGGAATTAAAAAGGGTGATTTTCAGCTATTTCTTCGATCTCAAAAAATCTTTCTCGGATGTCAGTAATAGAAAATGTTTTTAAAAAGTATTCGTTCTCATTCGTTAGATTAGCATTATGAAAAAACGTATTTACCAGAATTTTTTGCTTTCCCTGAGTCTGGTAGCATTTGTTGTGCTGAGTTGCGACAAAAGAAGTGAAGAAGAAAAGTGGCAGGCTGAAATCAGATATTTTATCTCACTTCAGGCCGATGATTTCAGTAGCTATCAGTCCATTGATTTTCAGAAAATTGACTTAGACTTTTTTGCTTCGAATAAAGAAATCCAAAGGTCTTTGATCACCTTACAGGATACTACCCGCACCAAGCTGAAATACTATGCAACACTTGCTGTACAGAGTGAGCTACTGGTTGACGAGCTCACAAAAAAACTTGGCAATTTTCCAGTAGATCAAGTAGATGAGTTCCTGATGGAAAACATCCGTTTGGATAAAGCCCTTAATACACATTTCGGAGCTTTGCCAACTGAACTACTTGCTGCAAAAGCTAAGGAAGAAGAGGCTTTAAGTATTTTGAATAGTCAGCTTTCGGCTTTTAATCTTTCCATTTATAATATCAATTTGACTAATGGAAACTCTGTTTTCTATTATCACAAGTTTGGTTTGAAAAACGGAGAGCACTCAGGTATTTTCGAACTTGACAAGGAGAGCCTGGAGGTATTGTCTTTTAAGGAAATCTAAGGGTTAGTTATTAGTTAATCGGTAATTAGCAATCAGGAAGTACTAATTTCTGTTTCTCTATTTACTGATAACCCGTAACTTCTTATCATATAAGTATCAAAGGAATTAAAACGGATATCTATTCATTATGAATTTAGTTGCCAATATTATCTGGATAGTTTTTGGGGGTTGGATGATCGCCTTAGAATATATTATCGGTGGTATTGCTTTATGTATCACCATTGTTGGTATTCCTTTCGGTATTCAATGCTTTAAACTGGCCATTCTGGGCTTTGCTCCCTTTGGGCAAAAAATTGAACCCGGTCGTACCTTAAGTGGCTGCTTGTCTTTACCGCTGAATATCATCTGGCTGATTTTCGGAGGTTTCTGGATATTTGTAACTCATATAATCTGGGGTTTGCTGTTTTGCATTACCATTATCGGAATTCCTTTTGGTGCTCAGCACTTTAAACTGGCTGGCCTGGCTTTTGCTCCTTTTGGAAGATCAATCTGATCTTTTCGGCTTATGCGATTCATTATTGTTCTTCTGGGTTGTCTTTTACACAGCCTGGCTTTTGCACAACTACCAGAAACGCCAAGGTCAAAACGAGCCATTCAGCAAAAAACTCCTGAACTGGAACAAGCACTTTCAGCAAAAGGCCTTAAGCTTGGTGCGCCTATCTTCATTCGCATATTCAAAGAAGAAATGCAACTGGAAGTCTGGATTCAGAATGGTGAGCAATTTGAGCTGTTTAAAACCTATGAAATTTGTTATTACTCTGGTGGTTTAGGCACCAAAACCAAACAGGGAGATGGTAAAAGCCCTGAGGGTTTCTATTTCATTAACCGACACAGGCTGAACCCGTGGAGTAGTTATCACTTATCTTTTAACCTGGGCTACCCTAATGCTTATGAAAGAGCCAAAGGTTACACTGGAGATTATCTGATGATTCATGGTGCATGTGTATCTATTGGTTGCTATGCCATGACCAATGAAGTGATAGAAGAACTTTACACCTTAGGCCATAAAGCGCTGGAAGGTGGCCAAACGTTTTTTCGGGTTCATATTTTCCCATTCAAAATGACTGATCGGAATATAAACGGGCACAGTGGTCACCCTTCTATTGATTTCTGGAAAAACCTCAAAGCCGGTTATGATTGGTTTGAAAAATACCTTACCCCTCCGAATGTGATGGTTAGGGATGGGGAGTATGTTTTTGACTAAGTCTTTATCCTAAGCATTATTGACCCTTTTGTATAAACGCCTTATCAAGCTGTATATACATTCCCAAAGCCTTTTCGCTTTCCATTTTTATGTTTTCATAAAGAGCATTGGCTATTACTCTAATGGAATGGTTCTCAGATTCATTAAGAATAGGGTATTTGAATTCACCATTAGTATGGTCTACAATCTTATCCCTTCTAAGGAAGAATGAATTCAAATCATCTCTTTCTTTGCAAATTGCTTCAAGGTGTTTTTCCCAGCTCAAATAGTTTTTATCAGAATCTCTTCTTCTCTTGTTACAGGGGCCACAACAAGGAACAATATTTCCTGGGTGATGGAGTCCATATTGCTCACGATTAAACATTATCAAATGTTCTACTTGAAGTTTAACACCATTTATTCCGCAATAAGCACATGAGCTATTAAATACCTCATCTCTTATTTTCTCCCAAATCCTTTTCGATGAACCCGAACCTATGTTAAAAGTACTCTTCCAATAATGCTCTCCAATTTTTGTTAGGAATGCTCTTACTGCAGTATTAGCTGAATCGGATGAGGTGTTATGAATGGCCATAGCAAACCTTGCTATTTAGTCCCCACCAACAACTCTCTAATATCTACCTCGAGGTGTTCTGCTATGCGGGAAAGCATATCGATGCGGGGTTGCATTTCATTGGTACACCACTTAGAAACAGTGGTTTTGTTGACATCCAATTGTTCGGCTAGCCATAGGTTGGTTCGGCCGCTTTCAGCCAATACGGCCTTAATCCGGTTGAGTTTTTTGCGTGACATTTAGAGCTTGTTTCCTCCAAATTATCAATTTTTCTAAACCTGTTGTCTATAAAAAAGAAGCTTTTAACAACACCTTTGCCTACTTTAACAATATTAAGTTTGTTTTATAATATTATTTAAAATATCTTCGGACAATTTTATGGATGTTTAAAACAACTATACCATAAAACTAAATCGGCTGCTATTTGTCCTTATTTCTTCAGTAGAACAGGACAATACAAATCATCAACTGGTGGGCTGCTCGATAGCACAACGGTATTCTCTTTAAATAGAGCTTGTCCCGTTTCACACACGGTGGAAAGTACTTCAGTACACGGGTTGAGGATATCAATGTGCTATCACTTCTCTTTTGGTTGGATCCAAAATGGTTGGTGTGTTTTGTGTAAGGTAGAGAGGGGGGCTTGCGTTGGTCTGTTCGTGCACCCATGAGTTGACATCGCTTCCTCTTTTCTGCTGTTCTTTTAAGCAGAGGCAAGGCGTTAAGTTACACGGTTCAAGCTACAAGCATCAAGAACCCGTTTGTTAATACGATGATAAAAAAAGCGAACCTGATATGGGTTCGCTTTTTTAGTTAGTAGGCCTTGTTTAGAGGGCTGTGTCCCCTTCCGGGGTATTCAATCGGGGTTTCCCCCTGTCTCCTGAAATCAGGAGATATCGTTATCCAAAGAAGTAAGGAAACTTTCCTTCTTTGATCATAGTATCTGCTACTTGTCTTCTGAGCTCTTTGGTATTTACTAAGTCCATTTTAGTGAAACGTTTCAAGCCCATCAACATCACTTTTTGCTCGTCACCTTTTGTGAAAGACGCTATGGCTTCTTTTGCAGCAGCGTTAATTCTATCCACTGCCTGCGCCATGTATATTTGCGTCATAGCAATATAATCAGTACAGGCTTCTTGACCTCGCATACTGATTAATTTTTCTGTTCTGAGCATAGCCGACTCCACTGCATAAATCTCAATTAAGATATCTGCCAGGTTCATCATTACCTCTTGTTCGTCTTCAATTCGGTCCTGAAGCGCCATTGCGGCTTTTCCTCCAACCATTAAGAAAACTTTCTTCAGGTTTTTGATTACCTCTTTTTCTGCATTGAAAAGCACAGATTTGTCAATCGTTGAAAATGTTGGTACCGCAGTCAGTTCTTTAGAAACTGCCATGGCCGGTTCAAACATATCCAACTCTCCTTTCATCGCTCTTTTCAATAGCATACCAATCATCAACATTCGGTTGATCTCATTGGTACCTTCATATATTCTTGCAATACGTGCATCACGATATGCTCTTTCCATTGGTGCATCAGCCGAATAGCCCATACCTCCATATACCTGTAAGCCCTGGTCTACAACATAATCAAGTACTTCTGAGCTATGGATTTTACCAATGGCGCATTCGATAGCAAATTGCTCTACACCTTTCAGTTTGGCTTTTGCATCGTCCATACCTGAAGCAATCAGGTCGTCAATTTTATCTTCAATATTCTGACCCGCTCTGTAGTCTAAAGATTCGGTTACAAAAACGCGGGTTGCCATTTCGGCTAGCTTATGTTTTATGGCACCAAAGCTGGAAATTGATACATCAAACTGTTTACGCTCATTAGCATATTGAGTGGCTTGAGAAATTACTGTTCTGCAACCTCCCAAAACACCTGCTCCAAGTTTGATTCGTCCAATATTCAGAATATTAACTGCAATCTTGAATCCGTTCTGCCTTTCTGAAAGCATGTTCTCTACAGGCACCTCACAGTCGTTGAAGAATACCTGGCGGGTAGAAGAACCTTTGATTCCCAATTTCTTCTCTTCATCGTTCATGGTAATTCCATTGAAGGTCTTTTCAACGATAAAGGCAGTCAGGTTTTTGTCGTCCTCTATTTTCGCGAAAACGATGAAAAGGTCAGCAAATCCAGCATTTGAAATCCACATTTTCTGCCCGGTAATTTTGTAGTGAGAGCCATCTTCTGAAAGCACCGCTTTGGTTTTTCCTGAATTAGCATCTGAACCAGCGTCAGGTTCTGTCAGGCAGTAACAAGCTGCCCACTCTCCTGTAGCTAGTTTTGGCAGGTATTTCTGCTTTTGTTCTTCTGTTCCGTAATAGAGAATTGGCAGTGTACCTATTCCAGTATGTGCTCCGTAGGTTGTTGAAAACGAA
Source organism: uncultured Roseivirga sp. (assembly GCA_947493005.1). Classification (GTDB taxonomy): domain Bacteria; phylum Bacteroidota; class Bacteroidia; order Cytophagales; family Cyclobacteriaceae; genus Roseivirga. Next base: position 863,576 of record CANLOY010000001.1, on the reverse strand, counting down.
CCTGCAGCACCAATTATATCGGCCATCAGCATACTGGTGTTAAAGCTCATGCCTAAACCACCATAGTTTTCAGGAACAGTAATGCCTAACAGGCCAAGCTCTCCAGCTTTTTTAAAGATAGCGGGAACAAGGTCAGGGTTTTTCATACTGTCAATCTCCTCCACATTCGGGTTAATCTCCGTATCAATAAAGTCCTGACAGGCTTGCGCCATCATTTTTTGCTCTTCCGAAAACTCTTCGGGAATAAATACTTCATGCGCTTCTGTTTCTCTTACAAGAAACTCTCCGCCTTTAATTGAGTGTTTAGTTTCTGTTGACATGTATTTAGTATTTTGATATGAGTATTGAGTAGTGAGATACTTACTTAAGAGATTTTCGCAAACTGAAAGTCATTTTCTGCAATACATCTATCTCATCAATCAATACTTCGAAGTTTTCATTTTTTAATAGTTTCAATCTATTAGCTATAGTCAGTTGAGTTTCAATCTCACATAAAGACCCATAAGCTATTCCTAACATCTGGTTGAATTCTCCTTTAGAATTCCTTCCAGCACCTTCGGCAATATTCGAGCTTACAGAAACTGCCGCCCTTCTGAGTTGGCTTGTTAAACCAAACTTTTCTTCAACCGGAAAATCAGCTGTAGAACTATATACCAATTCGGCCAGCTCAACAGCCTTCTGCCATATTTTAAGTTCTTTGTAGTTATGCATGTGTTATTCAAAGAAGCATCGCAATACACAATACGCTCTTCTCAATACTATTTAAGGAACTCATAAATCCCGGCAACGCCTTGGCCTCCACCAACACAAGCGGTTACCATTCCATATTTAGCATTGCCCATTCTTCTCATTTCATTAAAAAGCTGAACCGATAATTTAGCTCCGGAACAACCTAGTGGATGGCCTAGCGCTATAGCCCCACCATTAACATTCAGTTTGGATTGATCTAAATCGAGCTCTTTAATCACAGCAAGAGACTGCGCTGCAAAGGCTTCATTCAACTCGATCAGGTCAAGGTCAGACTGCTTCAACCCTGCTTGTTTCAATGCTTTTGGCACAGCTTCCACCGGACCGATTCCCATGATTCTCGGGTGTACACCGACCGCAGTATAGGTGACCATTCTGGCTATTGGCTCCAGATTCAATTCCTTGACCATTTTTTCTGACATCACCATAACAAATGATGCACCATCTGACACAGGCGATGAGTTACCAGCGGTTACCTGACCACCTTGTGCAAATACAGGTCTTAACTTACCTAAAACATCGAGAGATGTATCACCTCTTGGGCCTTCGTCTTTATCTACGGTGTAGTTTTTCTCTATTATTTTTCCATCAGGACCTACTAATTTGTCGGTTACCTTAATTGGCACAATTTCATCGTCAAACTTACCAGCGGCCTGAGCAGCAACTGCCTTAGTGTGTGAGTCAAGAGCAAACTGATCGGCCTCATCACGGTTTACATTGAACTCCTTAGCTACTTGTTCAGCTGTTAAACCCATACTTAGGTAGTAATCACTATGTTCAGTTGCTAGTTTGTAGTTCAGTGCCGTTTTGTAACCCATTACAGGTACCATAGACATTGACTCAGTTCCACCAGCAATAATGCAATCCGCTGTACCTGCGTGGACTCTTGCAGAAGCCAAAGCAATGGCTTCAAGTCCTGAGCCACAGTATCTGTTGACTGTTACACCAGGAACTTCTATTGGTAAAGCCAATAGTGAAATCATTCTCGCCATTTGCATGCCCTGTTCAGCTTCGGGTACGGCATTGCCTACAATGAGGTCATCGACACGCTTGGCATCAAAGTTTGGTACTTCACCTACCAGGTGTTTGATTACTTCAGCAGCCATATCATCAGGACGCACCGTTTTAAGCACACTACGCTTTCCACGCCCTACTGCTGTTCTATATCCTGCTACTATATATGCATTCATTAGGTTATTAGATTTTAGATGTCAGACTTTAGATTGCTGACTTCTTAGTTTATTCATTAATCCAATTATAATTCTTTGCACTTCCGATAGTTGAGTCATTATCTGTTCGAAAACAGGTTTATAAAATAACCCAAGTCTGTGGAGACAATTAACTGGCTCTCGAGCTCATATGATGAACCTAGAGCGATATCCAGAAATCGGGCAAAGTCATTATTTGACCCTCTTCCTGCACCTTCTGCTATGTTTGACATTACAGACACAGCACATGACTGCATTTGATATCTCAAATTGTATTGTTCAGACTTTGGGAGGTTTGTTGTTAACGAATAAACCTCTCTGACCATTTTCCTCGTTTTCTGCCATACCTTTAGTTCTTTGAAATTATGCATGAGTCTCATGTCTAAAGTCTGATATCTTACTACTAATTGCGAAGCGGCTTTCCTTTGAAAAGAATGCTGTGAATCCTTTCCAGTGTTTTAGGTTCTGCTGTCAATTCAACAAACATTTGTCGTTCTAAATCCAGTAGGTACTGTTCCGATACTTCTTGCGGATAAGTCAAGTCTCCACCACACATAATCCAGCCTAGTTTCCTCGCAATTTTTGCATCATGTTCTGAAATGTAATTACCCAGCAACATACCATTGATACCAGCTTCGAAAAGTGCTAAACCTGTTCTACCCTGAACTTTGATGTCTTTTCTTTCCACAGGTTGTGTATAACCCGCTTCATAGAGTTCCAATACTCTAGCCTTAGCATCTGTCAGCAAACGCTTGCGATTTAATGTGATTCCATCCTCAGGTCTCAGAATACTCATCCCTCTGGCTTCTTCGGCTGAAGTAGCCACTTTTGCGGTAGCTATATTCATAAATGCTTCTTGCAATCGATTCAATTCAGGGTCACCTCCGGCAATAGAATCAGCTACTCGCAATGTAAGTTCTTTGGTTCCTCCTCCACCAGGAATCAAACCAACACCAACTTCTACCAAGCCAATATATGTTTCTGCATGGGCTTGAATAGCATCACAATGCAGTGAAAGCTCACAACCACCTCCAAGTGCAAGACCTGCCGGTGCAGAAACTACAGGGATAGAAGAAAACTTAGCTCTCTTCATTGTGTTCTGGAATTGGGCGACCATCAGGTTTACTTCATCGAACTCCTGATCACCAGCGAACATGAAAAGCATCGCCAGGTTAGCTCCAGCCGAAAAGTTTTCACCTTCATTACCAATTACTAAACCTTTATAGTCTTTCTCGGCCATAGAAATAGCCGTTTCAATACCCTCTATTACTTCCTGACCGATGGAATTCATTTTAGTATGGAATTCCAAACAAAGCACGCCATCTCCGATATCGAAAAGTGATGAACCAGCATTACCCCATACCTTATTCGTTTCTCTTATATTCTCAAGTATGACTAGGTCCTCTGTACCAGGAATGGTCTTATATGACTTGGTTGGTATATCGTAATATTTCTTAATACCACCTTCAATAACATAGAATGATTCATTTCCGGCATCTAACATCTCATAAACCCATGGAGCTGGCTTCATATCCATAGCTTCCATCTGCTCTACAACGGACTTAACACCAAGTAAATCCCAGGTATCGAAAGGACCAAGTTGCCATGCAAAGCCTGCACAAACGGCCTGGTCTATTCTGAATAGTTCATCTGAAATTTCTGGAATACGGTAGGTAACATATTTGAAAGTATCGTAGAAAGTTTTTCTGTAAAACTCCCCGGCCTTATCGTCAAAGTTTACTAGTGTCTTTATTCTTGCTTTCAGGTTTTCTTCATCCTTGACAGCTTCAAGTGCCTTAAACTTGGCTCTTGTTCTATCTACATATTCAAAAGTTTTTAGATCAAGTTCCTGAATCAGTCTTTTACCGTTTGCGTCTTTGGTCTTCTTGAAATAACCCTGGCCAGATTTATCTCCAAACCAACCTCTTTCATGTACTTGCTTTACAATGGCTGGTAATACAAATGCTTCTTTCGATTCATCATTCGGAAGCCCAGCGTACAGGTTGTTTGCAACGTTGACAGTGGTATCCAGACCGACTACATCCATAGTACGGAAAGTTGCTGATTTGGCACGACCGATAATCGGACCAGTCATTCGATCAACTTCTCCTACTGTTAGGCCCATCTCTTCTATAGTATGCATAGCAGACATAATGGCATAAATACCAATACGGTTGGCTATAAAAGCTGGGGTGTCTTTACAAAGCACAGTTTCCTTACCCAGATACAAATCACCATAGTGCATCAGGTAGTCTATGATTTCCGGATCCGTTTTTGGTCCCGGAATAATTTCTAATAACCTTAAATACCTTGGGGGATTAAAGAAGTGTGTACCACAGAAGTGTTTTTGGAAATCTTCACTTCTACCTTCGCACATCATATGCATCGGAATACCGGATGTGTTTGAGGTAATTAGTGTACCTGGTTTGCGATACTTTTCAACTTGATCAAAAACAATTTTTTTAATATCAAGTCGCTCAACTACTACTTCAATAATCCAATCTGCCTTAGCAATTTTGGACATGTCATCTTCAAAGTTGCCGGTACTGATCCGTTTGGCAAATGACTTGTCGTAAATGGGTGAAGGTTTTGATTTCAATGCAAACTGGAGTGCATCATTAACAATTTTGTTTCTGGCCGCTGGGTTAGATTTTTGATCATCACTAAGGTCTCTTGGAACAATGTCCAACAGCAAAACCTCAACACCAATATTGGCAAAATGGCAGGCGATTCTGGAACCCATTACTCCAGAACCCAATACTGCTACTTTCTTTATACTTCGACTCATGTGTTTAGAATATTGACTTTGAATCTATCAATTGGTTAATTTTTCCTACTACCTCGAAAAAGACATCCAGTTTTTCTGGCTCTATAGCACCCTGAACAGCTTCATTAAACCGAATAACCGTTTCTCGAGAAACTCTTCGTTTTTCCTGACCCAGATCAGTTAAGAATATTCTGACGGATCTTCCGTCTTTTGGGTCTTTTTGTCTGTAAATGAAGCCTTTTTCTTCCATGCTTTTGAGCATTCGTGTGAGACTTCTGGATTCGAGCCCCATCAGAGGAGCAATTTTCGTAGCTGGAGTGCCTTCTACAGGATCAATATTTAAGACCACAAAGGCCATTGAAGTTGTACTTTCATGTTTAACCGCCTGTTGGTTGTACATTCGGTAAATTGCATGCCAGCACATTTTTATTTGGTGATCTACTGTTTCTTCTCTCTTCATAAGCTACTCAAAGGGTTACGAAGTTAAAGAAAATTTGTTATGCATGCATACTATTTTCTGTAAAATAGCTGACTTATCAAGGAAGGACTACTAATATTTTCTAAACCTAATCTAAGCGCTTGGCTAAAACAATTGTAGTAAGTGCAGAGCTAACAATAGCCGCAAGTGTACCAAAACTCTCTAGAAACTTACCAGGCTCTCTTTCTTTTTTAGGTGGTTTAGGTACAACTGTGATTACAGAACCATCCAAAACCTTGGGGTTAGAAAGCCAACCAATTCTTCTGGTAAATCCATTGGGTTGAGTAAGGTATACTTTTCGGCCTTGCCTGGTCTTTCCTCCAGAGTTTCTTAAATATGCTTTTACTCCTTGGTTTGGTACATACTTTTGGAGAGAAGGGTTTGAAACTTCGCCTTCTACCTTAACTGTATAAACAGCCTCAGGAAAATAAATACTGTCATTAGGTTGCATCACAATATCATGGCTTAAGTCATTTTGATTTATCAACTTTTCAAATGAAAAGGAAAGCTGTTCTCCATTTCTATAAAGTTTGGCACCTGGTATATATGCATTCTTTGAAATACCTCCTGCTCTTGCTATAATTCTGGAAAGATGTTCACCTTTGCTTTCTAAATAATACTTACCTGGAAACTTTATTTCGCCACCAACACTTATTTGTCTTTGCTGGGAAGCACCCGGAATCTGATCTACAGTTACAAAATCATTGTGTTCCAAGTAATAGTTATCTTCTCTCTTTGCATTCAGACCAAGTAAATATTGCATATCTGTTTTAACCTTTACCACTTTCGCAATCTGGTTCCCAGTAAAGTCAAATTGTTCTCTGGATATGGTAACTGAGTCTCTAAAAGAAGTTCTAACAAAACCACCTGCTTGCAGTATCAAATCTTCTACGGTCATCTCATCCGTTAAAAGAAACCTACCTTCATTTTTTACTGCCCCTCTTATGGTTACGTATTTATCCAGTACCTCATGGATATCTTTGCTATATAGAATGACCTTATCTTTTGGTCTTAGAAGCACATTGAATCTTTTATCCAATACATTGTCAAGGTTAAATGGAATAACCTGATAATCTGTTAACCCTGCTTGATACCTCAATAAGTCTGCTCTGCTAGTCAAAACGCGGTTTTGATATTCCAGATCTTCTACATTAGCAGACATAAAAATCAAATCATACAAACTCAGATTATCTCTCCAAAGGACACTCTTTGGTTCAGAAAGAAAACCTTCTATTGAAACCGTTTCCAGGGATTTCAGCTCTTCATTGTTATAAATTTTCACAGAATCATCGGCCTGAAGACCTAAGTCCGAACTGATTTTACCATTTACAATATCTACCAGCGATAATGATCGAAATTTCAAATCACCATTCTGGTCTCTTCTGAAAACATCAATTTTATCGAAATACGTATTTGGTCTTAGTCCTCCAGCATTTTCAATTAAACCACGTATGGTCATATCATTTTCAAGTTGATATTCACCTGGTCTGAAAACTGAACCTGCTACGGTAACCATATTACTATATTTATCCAGTACCTTTTTGAACTCTATTTCATCGCCATCTTGCAATCTGAAGTTTATACCCTGCGCTATCAAATCATCATAGTTAATACTAATGATCTCACGATCAAAAGGTGAGTTTCCTGATCTATTCATAACAGGTTTTATTCTCTTAATGGTCACTGATTCTGTATGTGCTGTAGGTTTCAATCCTCCGGCAAATCCAATCAAATCCATTAAGCCCTCACCAGGCTTCAGTTCATATATAGCTTCTCTATTAACTTCCCCTTTCAAAACAATGCTATTCATTCTTCCCTGAATAAATATTAAATCATTACTGATTAGTCGAGGATCCTCAGATACAGCACCTTTTATGAGATAATCGTAAAGGTCGATTGTAGAAACGAACCTGTTATTTCTAAATACTTTTATTTCACGAAGCGAACCCGATGTTTTGATTCCCCCTGAAGCATAAAGTGAGTTAATAGTGGTAGCAAAAGCATTGATTAGTTGAGAACCTGGGTTTTTTGATTCACCCATGATCATAATTCTGATAGGCCTCAATTTGGTCAAGGAGACATCTAGAAAAATCTTATTCTTGCTTAATCCTGAATAGAAACGAGAAAGGTATTGTTTAAGCCTTTCGTTCAGGTTTTTATAACTGGTTCCTGAAACAAAAACTTGACCAACATTCGGAATAAAAATGTTTCCGTTAATATCTACTTTTCCTTCAAACTGAAATTCTGCTTCTCCCCATAGGTAAACTCTCAACTCATCGCCTGGCCCCATTATATAGCCAGGGTCTATATTTCCTATCAGAGCTTGTTGATTGGCAAAAGGGTTATTGTTAAAAATGTCATACCCAAAATATGTGAGTCCATTCTCTGAATCTGTTTGTTTTGATACTTCAATGATTGGTGCTGATTTTCTTTCTCTGTCCTTGAGTTCAGAAGTATAGTCTATTGTATCTAATGTGATTTTCTGGACTGGCTCTAAAGCATTTGTACTCCCTTTTTTATTAAGTACATACTTTTCTAAGTACTGGTCATAGTTTAAGCCATAGAGCTTGGCTTGTCTTCTAGCATCCTCCTCAGTCATTCCTCTCTTGCGGAGTTCAGACTGAATCTCCTCAATTGTATCAATCCCTCTTCTTTCGAGCTCGCGCTTAATCTGTTGTTCTGTCTGTCCTATGGCAGAACAAGACAATACAAGCAGAAATGTAAAAAGGATATACCTCTCTACTGAGTCTACAAAATGACTGGTCATGGTTATCTGTTTGGTGGTTGAGGACATAATCTGGATTACGCCCTCCTTTACGAATATAAGAAAAAACGCCTAGCAAAATTAGAGAAAAGCTTTCTTATTGATCTTTTAAAAGAAAAAGAATAAACTAATATAGAGTAGACATTGTGTATACAAAGTGTTTCAATACTCCGATAAATCGAAATCTTCACCCTTACCATACCCTATAAGATCGTACAGAGTATACTTTTCCAATGTGTGTACATCCTTTAATTGACAATCACCATTACCCATAATTTCTAAAACCTCAAATTCAAAAGATTCACCAAAGTTGGTTAATTGAAATTGCTTCCCTACCCTGAGATTATTGAGTGATTTGGCCATAAACAAATTTAAAAATCAATTGCTGTAATCGCCTCTCAGTTCGCGGAATCTATTTCTTGCCTCAGAAACATAGATACTCCCTGGAAATTTTGTGAGTAAGTCATTGTAGGAATTCATAGCAGACTCTTCATCCTTTAGGTCTTCTTCTTGAATAATGCCGGTGAGAAACAATGCATCGTCACCTAAAATCTCATAATAATGTGCTTGGTTAATTTGCTCAAGTGCTTTTAGTGCCTCTTCGAAGCGACCTAGTTCTCTAAGGGTTTGAGATTTTAGATATAGCAATTCATCAACTATAGAGTGATTAGCATATTTTGTCAACATTGAATCCATTGATGTCAGCGCTTCGGTTTTCTGATTTTGAAACATCATCAATTCAATATTGGCATATTCCCGCATCACCACATCTGTAGAATCAAAAACTGTATTATTTTTGATAAGTATGCTAAGATCCAATGCGTCATTTGCAATCTCACGTGAAGTAGCCAGTTTTAAAATATCCAGATTACTTTGCGCTAGCTCAAATTCACCTTTGAAATAAGAGAGTTTAGCACTCTTCAATTTGGCCATATAACCAAGTGGCTGGTCTTTAAACATTCTTTCGACCTGGCCATATAGTAATATTGATTCCCAAGGCTCCTTGTTAAGCAAATAGATATCGGCCAAATCCATCTTTGCTTCAGCAACTACTTTGTGTCTTCCCACTTGTTGCTTCAACATGTCATTCAATGTTTCTATAGCCTTCTCTACTTCATTCAATTGAAAAGCCTGAAGTAATGCTATTCTTCTTTGAGACTCCATCACTGAAAATACATCTCTGGATTGAGCGATAAACTCTTCGTATTTGGTGATAAGCTGTCTTATCGATTCTTTGTTAATCGGATATGTATTTTTTAGTACCTCCTCTTCTGATAAAAGAATATATCTCGATGCTAACCGCTTGCTGGGGCTTTCTGGAAATTCATTAATGATATAGGTGAAGGCTTTTTGAGAAGTTTTGTAGTCATTGTTTCTAAAAGCGATCATACCTACATTCATAATATTATCACCATTATTTTTCAGGCGTCTATCTAAAGCTCTCGCCTGCCGAAGGGCCGCGGAAAAATTTCTCTGTTGCATGTGAGTCCATACCAATATGTCGTTATATGATGGATTTCCTGCTTCTCTTTGAATAAAGTCATACAGCGTGATCTCCAAGGTGTCCAGATCAGTTGGTTCATTTAAATATCGTTGGAGCGAATTCTTTACATAATTGAGGTTTTGCGGTTGATTTCTTATAAAGTTAAGGTATTCCACAATCATCAGTTTCTTCTGATTCGTGACTCGATATACGTTCGCCAAATCAAGCGAAAACATATCCGGTTTTTGTAACGCTTCTCTTCCTTTTATATAAGCAGACAATGCTTTTTCTCGGAAGTTCTTTTCAAAAAATACCTGAGCTAATACTCTGATCTGATTAGACTTTTTATCGACAGCTGCTTTTTGAGTTACTTTCTCAATTACTGAAACTAAAAGGTCTTCTGCTTTTTTATCTTCTTTTCGAGCTCTGTATAATACTCCCAAATCAATCTCATAAATAAATATTTGAGGGTAATTTTTGATTACTTTTTTCAGATACTTTTCAGCCTCTTCAAAATCTTCAAGAGTGAGCAACAAGTTGAAGTATGTATCATGAATTCGAGGCGTATTTTTCTTGTTTCGAGCAAGTTTTTCAAACTCAGCTTTAGCTTTTTCAAATTCACCTTGATTGTAATATTCTTTTGCAATTTCAATGGGATCATTTGTTTGAGCATTCAAGGAATTGTTAATGATTATGACGCAAGATACAGCGTAGAATGAATACTTTATCAACACTTTTAACATACCCATATTAGAATATATTTAATTAAATAAGATTAAGTTGTTTCTATTAGCAGTGTGGAAATGTGGAAATCTTTATAATCCACTAACGTCTAAGATAATTGTTTACGTATTGTTTAATAATACGTTTTTGTTCACACTTTATTCACTTGTAAAATACTGTATTTGAGATGATTATTTTATTGTGTTGGTAAACTATATGATGAAGTGGATAACTTTGATGATAGATGGCAATGTGGATTAGGTAAATATATAGTGTTGGTAAATGATAAGTTATTCCACAGGCTTATAGTTTGACATTAATGAAAGTGATATTTGTGGAATACTTGAGTGAAAATATACAGTTTATCCACAAGTTATCTAATAGAGTTTTATGATAGAATAGGAGTTAAAAAGAAATATTGATGTCTGTTTGTTCCCAATTCTTTCTTACTTCAATCACTTTGGTATTGTAAAAACTGTCGAAGTAAAATTTAGCAGGCTCGGGTGGTTTGAGATCAAAAATGTTCCCAATGTCCCATCTGCCATTGCCATTAAGATCTTTTATAATACGAATGAGATAACGACCGGCAGGTAGGTATTCAAAGAGAAAATCTTTGCTGTTGGATTGCCTTATAAGCTTAAATGAACGAGCATCTAGAAGTTGGACGATGACTCTTTCAGATGAAGTATTAACCGTTCCACCGATGACCGCAGACTCTTCTATTTCAAGCGAAGAGAAGTTGCGTTGTTTAGCTTTTGAAGAATCACCATCCACTGTTATGAATGCAGCTGGTTTGAGACTTAAGCTAATACTTGGTCCTTTTGAATTAACTAATTCTTTGATTGAAATAGGTACTGATAGTTCAGTTCTATACTTGTTCCAACTTGATTGCTCATTAATAACAGGTATTGAATTGAGTGTATCTAGAACATAGACTATACTGTCTGAATTAATACTAGCAATGGGTTTGTTGAATTTCAACTTGATTGTATCACTAGGTGGTAGTGCATCGTCTTTAGGTGATATTGTAAAACTAAAGTCAATTGGCTTCAGTTTGGAATCCACAAAATACAGAGCTGCCGTATCTCTTAGTACGTAGTTCAAAGAATCCTGTGCTTCATAAATCAATTGTGTAGTATCAGAGAAGTTCACACCATTTCTGTAGAACCTAAATTTGTCTTTAGCTAGTTTCTGATAGAGGTAATCACCTGACGATATAATGTTGAATTTAGTAATCGCTTTGTTGAATGTAAGATCGTAATAGATTCCAAAGGGCCTTGAAGAACTGGTCTTCAACTCCTTTGTATTTAAGTTTTGAACGGTGAAGTCAATGCCTTCAAGAGATTGTTGTAATTCTACTGTATCTGCATAAAAACCATAAGATTCATTTTCAGAATCGGCTTTGTTGTTGTTGTTTTTATCTTTTACCGCATTAATGCGATACTTACCGCCTGGTAGATTTCTAAATGTGTAGTTACCTAATGAGTCTGTTATACTGTAGTATGATGCAGAACCTTTGAGAATATCAAGAGAGTCGGTTTCTGAGTATAAAGAGACTAACACTCCTTCTGTTGGTTCTTGTGAATACAGATTAAGAATGTTTCCGCTAATGCTAAGTGAATCTATGAAATCACCTGTCGAGAAACTAAGGTTAATATTTTGACCAGGATTGTTATTGGTGATATCCTGAATGGTACTGGCGAAACTGAAACTATAGGTCGTATTGTCGTTGAATGGTTCAAAGAAAGTGAGCAATACGCTGTTCTTGTTAACCCTTGTTTTAAATGAACCTTCTGGTTTAGGAGTTATAATTAAATCTGTTTCGATTGATTTGGTCTGAATTCTCTCATCAAATGATAAGAGTATTGTATTGCCTTGATAATTGGTTTGCCCATTTTCTGGAACGGATCGAGTCAGTTTGGGTGGTGTTTCATCTTCAGGTCCTCCCGTAGGAGAACTTATTCTAGCGCATGAATAAGTAAAAGCACCAATCAATAGAATGCTAAGGAACTGGATTAGTTGATTTTTCATTTACTTAAAACATATATTAGGCTACTGTACTCCCCGCTCTTTTTTGCTTTACGATTGGACCTATACCCATTAAGAAAAGCACGAATGTAATTTTTTTTCCCTGTCTTGTACTGTTCTGATAGTAAGCTAACATAATAACTGTCGAATTTCATCGGGTGTGTGGCAACAATATTCAGACCAAATGTTTTGGCTAACTGATGTATACTTTTTTGTGAGAAATGGTACAAATGCCTTGGTACATCATACCCAGCCCAATATTCCTGATAGTGCTTGGCATCTAAAGATAGAAAATTAGGAAGTGCGAGAACTAGTACTCCGTTTTTGTCCAAGTGATTAACAAGCGATTTAAGAGTGGTTTCCAACTGATGGATGTGTTCAAGTACATGGAAGAGTGTTATTGAACTGAATTGGTCTTTAGGGCTGATATTATCAAGTGAGGCCTGAATAACAAGTTTTTGGTTCTGTTGTCTTGCTTGTTGATCCGGCTCGATACCAGTTACGTTCCAACTTTTGTCTTTCAAGTATTGCAGGAATGAACCAGATCCGCAACCAAAATCAAGGTGATTCCTAGTAAGTGTATACTTCTTCAGAATGTTATGCTTGTATTTGAAGTTGAGTTGTTGTATCGATTTGTATATGTTATCGAATATTGGGTTGATTTTATCACCATGAGATATATAACTATTTGATTTATAGTAAGTTATGATTGATTTCTCATCTGGACGTGGACTTGTATATAGAGTATTGCATTGATTACAGGAGATCAATTGAAATACCTCTTGATCTCCAAAGAAGTCTCTGATTTCAGATTGTGGATTGAGTTGTTCATTTCCACAGAGTAGGCACTTATTGATTGATTCAGACATTATTTACCCATGTATACCATTAGAACAGATATATCTGCGGGAGACACTCCGCTTATTCTTGAAGCTTGCCCAATAGTCTTGGGTTTTATCTTATTCAATTTCTCTTTTGCTTCAGACGATAGCGCAGTTATTGAAGTGAAATCTAATGAATCCTTAATGGCTAGTTGATCTAACTCAGCTATTCTTTGAGCCAGCTTAGTTTCTTTATCAATATAATCCTCATACTTAATATGTATATCAGCACCTTCCATTACAGTTTTATCATACTTGCTTAGATAATCTGCAGTTTCTTCGTTTATGTGAGAGAGATCGGTGATGTTAATTTGGGGTCTTTTGATAAGTTTTGTGAACGTGGTTCTATGTTGAATTTCTGCGGTGTTCAATTTATTGAGTAGAGGGTTAACTGTTGCAGGGTCAACCTTCTTCTGATTCAGGTCATTCAGTAATTTCTGTATTTGATTTAGCCTGTCTTTCATTTGATTGAACCTTTCATCTGTAGTTAAACCAATCGCATGCCCCTTAGAGGTTAGCCTTATATCTGCGTTGTCTTGTCTGAGAAGTATTCGATGTTCAGCTCTTGAAGTAAACATTCGGTAAGGTTCATCTGTACCTTTGTTAATTAGATCATCGATAAGAACCCCAATATAAGCTTCTGATCTTGTCAGTGTAAAAGCATCTTGTTCATTAATTTTTTGATGAGCATTAATTCCTGCAATTAGACCTTGACAAGCTGCTTCTTCATAGCCGGTGGTTCCATTGATTTGGCCTGCAAAATATAGGTTATGAACCAGTCGAGTTTCTAATGTATTGTCGAGTTGGGTGGGAGGAAAATAGTCGTACTCTATGGCATATCCAGGCCTGAACATTTTGACATTTTCGAACCCAGGTATCTTTCTCATGGCTTCATATTGAATATCCTCAGGTAGAGATGTGGAAAATCCATTCACATAGATTTCAACCGTGTTCCAACCTTCTGGTTCAACAAATATTTGATGACGATTACGTTCGGCAAACCGATTGATCTTGTCCTCAATTGATGGACAATAACGAGGGCCTATACCTTGAATTCGCCCATTGAACATAGGCGACTTGTCGAACCCCTTCTCTAAAGTTTCATGAACATCAGGGTTGGTATAGGTAATGTAGCAACTCCTTTGTTCTTTAAGCGTGCTGGTTATGGAGCTAAAAGAGAATTTTTCTGGTTCGGTATCACCTGCCTGCTCTTCCATTTTGGAATAATCGAGCGATCGACCATCTACTCTTGGTGGTGTACCGGTTTTCATTCTGCCGGCTTCAAATCCAAGGGTTACCAACTGTTCTGTGATTCCTTTTGATGCTCCTTCGCCTGTTCTTCCCCCTCCGAACTGTTTTTCACCTATGTGTATAACACCATTGAGAAAGGTTCCAGAGGTAAGTATTACAGACTTAGACCTGAATTCTATGCCCATTCCAGTTGTAACTCCTACAGCGCGATTATCTTCTACAATGATTCCAGTTACCATTTCTTGCCAGAAATCGACATTTGGATTGGCCTCGAGAGCCAGCCTCCATTCTTCCGCAAATCTCATTCTGTCATTTTGGGTCCTTGGGCTCCACATAGCAGGTCCTTTCGATTTGTTGAGCATACGAAATTGAATCATAGATTTGTCGGAAATAATACCCGACATACCACCAAGTGCATCAATTTCTCGAACAATCTGACCTTTTGCTACGCCACCCATAGCAGGGTTGCATGACATTTGAGCAATAGTGTTCATGTTCATGGTTATGAGCAACACTTTGGAGCCCATTTTTGCAGCGGCATTAGCGGCCTCGCAGCCGGCATGACCTGCACCAACAACTATAACATCGTAATTAGGATACATGGTTAAAATCAACTGTTCCACGTGGAACACTCATCAACTTGATTTAAATGTTTCACGTGGAACACTAGTGAATAGTTCAAATTTGAAGCAAAGATAAAGAAGCTTCTTCTCTTTCTCTCATCTCATTTTTTTCGGCATCTGTCTTGTCCTTATAACCAAGAAGATGTAAAACACCATGAACCATTACTCGATGTAGTTCGAGCTCGAAAGTTACATTCATGGTTTTGGCATTATCCTTTATCCTATCTATAGATATAAATATGTCGGAGTTGATAGGCTCTTCAGCAGAATCGCGATTATCAAAAGTTATGATATCAGTATAGTAATCATGATCTAAATATGTTTTATTGATGTCGAGCAAATAGTTGTCTGAACAATAAATAAAACTAATTATATCAATTTCCTGTTTTTCCAGGCTAACGACATGATTAATCCACTGTGTTAGTATGGTTTGATGTTGAAGGTCAAATGTAATCTCTTCTTGAAAGAAGTGTATATCTGACATTAGTTGAGGTAGAAAGTGAGCTGTACGGAACGACCGTCTTTTTTAAAGTCTACTTCATCGGCTAGATTCTTGATAAGGAATATGCCCCTACCACCAATCTTTTCAATATTCTCTGGTGCCGTAGGGTCAGGAAGGTTTGAATGGTCAAAACCAGCACCCATATCGTCAATGGTAAAAACAATCTGTTCATCTTGTAGATATGCGGAAAGAGATACTGATTTGTCTTTATCTAATTTGTTTCCGTGAATGATGGCATTATTAACAGATTCAGTTACAGCTATCATAATGTTGCCATAGAGATCATCGTTGAGAGAGTATTTCTCTTTGGCATTGTCAATAAAGCTCTCTACAATTCGAATGTTTTCAACAAGCGATGGTATTTCTATATTAATCTTCTTCATGGAGGGGCTCAATTCTTTTCCTTAATCTTTTTAAAGTACTTGTTGGTTTCTTTCTTATAATAAGGATTGAGTTTTGCAGGAATCGTTCTTAATAATTCTATTTCCTTTTCTTTTGCCTTTAGATATTCGTTCAGAGATTCTGGAATGGACAAGTCATAATCTAGAGCTGTTCTACCCTTCCTCTGATCATCTTCACCTCTTTCTTGAACAGAATTTTCTGCTTCTAGTAGTCTCGTTAGAATATCTTGTTGTCTTTGAACAGTTTCGTCTGTGATATTCTTATTGATCAAATCCCACTCGTTTTGTTCCATTTGATCGATAAGCTTATCAATTTTTTCTCCCAATTTATTTCCATCCAGACCGGTTTCAAAATTTTCTAATGCATTTCTGAGCCTTTCCTGTTGAGAGGCTAACTTGGCTAGCTCTTCCGAAAGCTGTCTTCCTGACTTGCCACTTCCTTTTAAATCTTGTATTTGTTGACTCAATTGTTTTTGCAAATCGCTTAATCCACCCATTTGAGGCTTGTTTTTCTGACCTGGTTTACCCTTTCCAGAACCCATTTGATTGGCCATTTGCTGCTGCATTTGCTGAAGAACATCATCTAATAGTAGCGCAAGGTTATTGATTGAAGTCATTGCAAATTGCTGCTTACCGACTGCTTGATTGACTCTTTTTTCTTTAAGCGTTTCAACGGCACCATCCATTTGACGGTTCATTTCTTCTAGTTCACGCATAACAAATGATGATATTTGAAATACACGTTGAGAAAGAGAGATAAGACTGTCTTGTATGATTTGAGAATCGTCTTGTAGTTTGAGTTGTTGTTGAGATAACTTTACATAACGTGGGTCGCTCTGACGTATCTCCTTGAACTCATTCATAAGCCCTTCTTGATTAAAAGAGAGTGTTACCAGATTATCCACCAAATCACGGAGATTCTCCATATTCTCCATTTGCTGTTCCATCTGCATGCTGCTTTGCATCGATTCTAGCCCTTTCTTCACCTCTTTCATTTTTTCAGCAGCCTTTTTCTGAGGTTTAGAAGCATTTTGCCTTTGCTGCTTATTCTGTTGCTGTTGTTGCTGGTTTTGCTTTTGTGATTCAGAACTCTCTTCATTTTCTTGCTGTTCGCTGTTCTGCTCACCACTTTCACTTTTCTCTTGCTCCCCTTCTTTATTTTCTTCAGAACCGGACTTATTCTCGTCTTTTTCTCCTTTTAGCTCTTCTTCTGCTTTCTTTTGCTCTTCTTTAACTTCTTCTAGTTGTTCGTTGAGATCATCTGGTAATGCTTCAGGGTTTTTTCGTTCCTGGTTGAGTTCATTTAGTTTGTCAAGCTCCTCCTGAAGTTTGTTGATATCATCCCTTTCTTTCTTTTGCTCTTCAGCTAGCTCCTCATTGCTCTTTTCACCGTTTTGAGTATCCTGATTAAGTTCTTCCTGATCTTCTATTTGCTCCTGAAGCTTTTCGATGTTCTCCTCTAGTTTCATATCAAACTGAAGCTTTTTGAATAGTTCTAACGTTCTTTCAATGTCCTTTTCAAGGTTTCCACTGTTATCTTTAAGCTCCTCCATTTGGTCACGAAACTCTTCTATATCTGAGTTTTCCTCTAGTAACTCCCTAAGTTCATCATAGAGCTTCTTGGTTTCATCGTCCAGCACATTATTCATGATTTGCTGAAGCTGATCCATTTTCTGTTTAACAGATTCATCTTGGGGTTTGAATTGCTCAAGCTTCTGATTGTTTAGCTGGTTGTCCTTTTTCAGCTCTTCAATCTTTTCTTCCAGTTTCTCTTTTTGATCAAGAATTTCCTGCATGAGTTTTTCATCTTGCCACTCCATCTCCTTCTTAGTCTTAAGGCGTTCATCGGCCTCCTCAATCATCTTGTTAAGCTCTTCAGCATCCTGTAGCGTTTTGTCTATTTCACTTTGCAGCTTTTCATTGCTTTTTTCAATTTCTGACTCTAACTCTTCTAATGATGGAATCTTGAAGGTATAAGTAGCTGATTTGACTGTTTTTCTTCCATTAACACCATCATTGTCAGATACTTGCATGAAGTAAGTTAACTCACCTCCTGCTTTGATTTTAGCCGAATCGAGGGTGAAAACGTGATAATAACTCTGATCAGTAAGTCTTTTGTTATACGGAATCTCAATGGACTCATATTCTTGATTTCCACCTTCATAAGAGTATTTGAATGCTAAGGATGAAAAACCATAATCATCTTTAATATTGCCACCAAGAACTATGTTTTTGTAAAGTACTGTATCCTGAAACTGATCAAGTATAATTTCAGGAAACCGATCTTTGATCACTTCAATCTGAAATTTCAATGAATCTCGGTTACTACTGTATTGGTTTTTTAAGGCAATTGAATAGGGGCTTGAGCTTCGCACTTCTTTTTCAAGTGTAAACGACTCATTACCATTTTTTTCCGTTTCAACCTTCTCGTTTGATTTTTCGAAATAAACCGTTGCAGACTCTGTGTTCTTGGTATCAAACTTCCAGTTAACTTTTGTGCCTTCAGGAACACTTAGGTTTCCAGAGTTTTTAATGCTTTCATCTTGGTTACCTGTATAGTCAGGATAATCTATGTCAATACTAAATAGTGTAATAGATGGCCTTTCAAAGGCTTCTATCAAATACTCTGAAGATGTAATTCCTTCTGCTTCTACTTTAAATCGAGTATCCCCCTTTAGCCGGTTAATGCGATATTCGAAATGCTCATTTCCAATTCGTTCAGCCTTAATCTTTCTTTCATTTATCCATACAAAGACCATTTCTGGAGCAGACCTTCCTTCTGTATTAATAGTTATAGAAAAAGATTCGTCTTTAAAACCTTGAAGTCCTTCTTGATCAATTAAAAAGCTGAAGGGAGCCTCTGGAACAAACTTGTTATTGTACTTGATGATTCTTGTAGAACTTTCAGTTATAAACTGTGGAAGAAATATGAGTAACAGTACAATTATGGTGGCAGGGGCGTAAATGTATCTTAAGTATCTCTTATTGGCTTTTATATCAATTGCATTAACAAAAGGAATGTTCTGAATCTGATTACTCTTTTGTTTAATACTCGCAATAAGCAACTCATTTTCTTTACCAGACAATTTTTCTAACTGAATGATATTCAATAGTTTATCGGAAATATCGGGGAAAAATTTGCCAATTTGTATTGCAGCTTCCTCATTGCTGATTTGTTTTCGAGAGTCCTTAAGTACAAGCAAGTGTTTTACTACCTGTGTATAGAAGACTATTAAGTTGAGTGCTAAAAAACCGTAAAGTAGTATCGCTCGTCCTGTTGTTGTTAAACGCCCTGAAAACTCGATTGTGTTTATGGCAAGAAATGAAAGTAATAGTAGAGCAGAAAAAATAATGGCGCCTTTAATGGCTCTATTCCTATAGTACTTGGACTTATAGGCTTTAAGTTGATTTTTCAGCTCATTATTCGACCCCATCTCTTCTAGAACATTTGATTTACACTTTAATTACGCAAATCCTGACTAAAGGATTGTGAAACAATTGACAAACAGGAGAATATAATACTTATTCAGTCAATTTCCAGTACAATCGGACAGTGATCTGAGTGTTTTGCACCTGGCAGAATCGAAGCGGATCTTAATCTGTCCTTCAGGTTTTCTGAAGTCATCTGATAATCTATACGCCAGCCCTTGTTATTTGCTCTTGCATTGGCCCGGTAACTCCACCAAGAATAATGATGCGGATCTGGGTTGAAAATTCTGAATGTGTCAGTAAAACCTGAATTTATGAACTTACTTAACCATGCTCTTTCTTCAGGTAAGAAACCTGATGAATTTTTGTTGGAAACAGGGTTGTGTATATCAATCTCGTTATGGGCTATGTTATAATCTCCGCTGATTACCAGATTTGGTTGACTTTGTGCAATTTCATGAGCATAATCAAAAAAGAAATCGAGCCATTCGTATTTGAAATCTTGCCTGATATCTCCACTCGTTCCACTTGGCATATAAACAGACATTACCGAAAAATTATCATAATCAGCTCTTATCACCCTGCCCTCAGAATCGTAAAGGTCATTTCCGCAGCCATACTCGACATGCTTTGGTTCCTCTTTGGACAGAATAGCAACCCCGCTATAACCTTTTTTTTCTGCGGTTTCGCAATACATTTTATAACCGAGGGCTTCGTAAAAGGGCTCTATTTGTTCAGGCATTGCTTTGAGTTCTTGCAAACAAAGAACATCAGGGTTTTCTTCTTGCATCCAATCTAAAAAGCCCTTTTTCAGTGCTGCGCGAATTCCGTTGACGTTATAAGAGATGATTTTCATACCTATATTTTTAATCCGTATTCATGCTCGAAATACTCGAGTATATGCATTTTTAATAGTTTCTCCTGATCGAGCAAATCAAACCTTGGCAGCCTTTTCGTTGGTTTCCAATGTGGCCAACCTTCTGCATCTAAGCCACCTAACTCATAATAACCAGAGTAGCTTAACACTTTGCAAATGGCAATGTGCATTAGGTCTTGCTTCTCTTCTTTAGAGAACTCTTGTTTTCCTTTACCCAGTTCTTGAACCCCAATAAGAAAAAGCATACCGTTTAGGTCTTTAGGCCTCTTACCAATAGTCTGACCTATTTCTGCAAGTAGCTTTACCCATTTCTTCTGAAGTTCAAGGTCCTTCTTATACATGTTAGGCTTCTTGCTGTAATTCTTCCCAATATTCAACCGCTCTTCTAAGGTGTGGTATTATAATAGTTCCACCGATAAGATTGGCAATTGAAAATGCCTCAAAAACCTCTTTAGTTGTCACACCTACTTCATGACATTTTCCTAAATGATATCGTACGCAATCATCACAACGCAAAACCATAGAACAAGCTAAACCGATAATTTCCTTGGTCTTTATATCCAACTCTCCTTCTGCAAAAGCATTTGTATCCAAATTGAATAACCTCTTAAGTACTTTATTGTCTTCCTTAAGAATCTTGTCATTCATTTTTGCCCTATAGTCATTAAAGTCTTGAACTAAACTCATTTGTGAACTTCTTTATTAAATCTGTTATGGGAGTTTTAAATAATTACTTTTCTGATTTTGTATCTCTGTTCTTTCCAAACTTATGTATTGGTTGCGATAATCTATTACCTAAGAACAGTAAATATCTTTGTCCGAAATGTCATTACAATTTACCAAAAAGCAATAGTCATTTGCTGGAAGTTCCCCAGTTCAGAGAAAAATTTCAAGGAGTCGTGGATATTGAGTATGTATTGATTTATTGTTACTTCATAAAAGGGGGGATAATTCAAAAACTACTTCATGAACTGAAGTATGGCAACCTACCAGAAATAGGAAAAACTATAGGCTTATGGTATGGGCATGATCTATCAAAAAGGGGCTTGCTAAATGGGTATGATTTAATTGTGCCAATTCCTTTACACCGTAAAAGAATGAGCTCAAGAGGCTATAATCAGAGCGAATACTTTGGTCAAGGGTTGTCGAAAGCGTTGAACCTACCCATGAATACCCAAGGGTTAATTAAGATGAAAAACATAGATTCTTTAACGAGAAAGAATAAGGTAAACCGAATCAGAAGTACTAATGGTGTTTTTGATGTAGTGGATAAAACAATTTTTGAAAACCAGAGGGTGCTGCTTGTAGATGATGTGCTTACGACAGGGTCTACCTTGATTGCTGCTGTTGAGACATTGGTTCATTGTAAACCAAACAGGATAAGTATAGCTACTATTGGTGGTGTAAAATGAAAAAGGCCCCGATAAGAATATCAGAGCCTTTGAAATACTTTTTAATCAGAGTTTATTTTCCTCCGAATACTTTACTGAATATGCCATTAGACTGATCATACTGTTGTGATCCAATTGAAATCATTGCACAACGGAATCCAATTGTATTAGTCGCACGATCCATATCTAGATATCTTCTGGTACCAGGTGTCATCCAATAAGCAACATCTTTCCAAGAACCGCCTTTGTATACTTTAGACCTGTCGTTCACTAAAGAACGATACTCTAGCTGAGGGTTATAGGAGATGCTGTCCTTTTGTTGACTTGACTGCCACCCATAATCCGCTTCAGAATCGTTAGTTCCATCTTTTCTTACAGGGTTCAAGTCATCGAAATCCCCGAAAGAAAGGGGCCTGTAAGTATCGAAAACCCACTCACTAACATTTCCTGCCATATTAAACAGGTTAAAGTCGTTTGGCTCTCTGGTTCCTACTTTTTCCGGAATTACAGATGCATCATTGTTCACACTTCCAGCAATACCTGCGTAGTCACCTCTTCCTCGTTTAAAGTTAGCTAAGTGCTCACCTCTCTTTTTACCATAAGGGTTTCTGGTTCCTCTACCATCCCATGGGTAAATTCTTCCATACTCTTCATTTTCATCCAGATAAACCGTTCCAATAGTAGCTTTAGCAGCATATTCCCACTCTGCTTCATTTGGAAGCCTGAATTCAGGAAGGTAAATACCTCTCTCAATAAACTGTCTCTTATTGATAGGGTCGTTCATGAACTCAACAACTTCTTGCTGAAAATCATCAAAATCTTCTACCGGAATAACCTGTGCAGATCCGTTATTGTCGCCAATCACTTGGCCACCAATTCCGAATTCCACATCTCCTGTAGTCTCATTAACCACCAAAAACTCTTCTCTGAACGCTTCAGGTAAATCTTCATAGTCCATTTGGAATATGAGGTTCAAGTTGTTTACATCAGTTCTCCATTTAGAATAGTCAACAACCTGTCTCCAGGAAACACCAACAACGGGATAGTCATTAAAACCTGGGTTACTATAGTAGTTTTCAGCATAAACATCGTTGAAAGAAAAATTGCTCGTCCAAACGTTGTCATCTGGAATTATATCAGCAAGCATTTTTGGGTTGCTTGTGCTGTGGGTAGGTCCAGTATAATCCGGAATAAAAGGTTGTGGAGGATTAGCTGAGTTTTGCTGATCCTTATCATTAGGGTTTTCTATTTCAATATTCTTTGGGGTATAGATATCAATAGGGTTGTATTGATAGAAAACATACTCTTTCCAGTCTGCATTTGTTACCTCTGTTTCATCCATCCAGAATGAATTCACAGTTACAGTTCTTTCAATATTATCTCTGGAACCGTAAAGGTCTTGTTCAAATGATCCAAGTATAGTTCTACCTCCTTGTACAAACACCATCCCCGGAGGGTTAGGTAAATTTTGGTCATCATAAGGCTGGTACCCTAGTACACTTTTGTCGGTACCATAGCTCAAGCCTGTTGTACTACTTAGATTATCTTTCTTGCCAAGTATTGAGCAAGCGCTCACCGAGAAAATCAGCAAGAGACTGAAAAATCCTGCTTTTAAGTAACCCGTTATGTTTTTCATTTCTAACTATTTAAGCTTGTTCAGGTGAAAATTGAACTCGCTAATATACATTTATACTCTATCTATCGCAAAGTCAACCCCCTGATTCAAAGATCAGAACGAGATTTTCAGAATGTTATTTCCAAATTTAAGTAGAAATCACTGCTGAACCCCCCTGATTTTTGATCGAAACCGTTGATTTAACCTTTTCATAACGTAGGTATGATGGTTTACATTGTGAAACTGGTCTTGGTATATTTCGGTTAATCAGCCTACAGAACCTTTCAGGCAAATGATAGGTGTTGGATCAAAAGAATCATTTTTATTTGAATTATGAATAAGAATAAGCTGTACTGGATACTTCAGTTTGGTGGATGGGGTGGTTTAATGGTAACCAGCTTTATGGCAATGGCTATGTTCATACCAGTGCTTCCAACTATAACCAGTAACCTGATCTCTGTTTTGCTCGGAGTACTTGTAAGCCATTTTTATCGGGGGTATGTAAAAAAGAAAAACTGGAAAGAACTACGAATTCCTAAACTAGTTCCCAGAGTACTCATAGCCAGTATTTTACAAGGTACTGTGTTATCCATTCTTACATTAATCTCTTTAGTTGCTTCTCTACTCATTTTTTTAAATACAGACCCCAATGCGGTTGATAGCTTAATGGGCTTGCCTGAACTGGAAGGTGTTAGTGAGGAGGTAATGCAGAAACTGAGAGAGGCGACAATGGCAAATTTTTCGGGAAGTAAGTTATTGGTGTTTTTGTTCAGCTTTGTTACCAGTTTTGCCATATACTTCATTTGTTGGTCGGCTTTATATTTTGCCTATCAATACCTTCAAAAAACGCGTGAGATGGAGATTGAAAGGTGGAAACTTTCGGCTTCGGTAAAAGATGCAGAGTTAAGTACACTAAAGGCACAAATCAACCCCCATTTTATTTTTAATAGCTTGAATAATATCAGGTCTCTGGTTGTTGAAGATTCTGAAAGAGCACGTGATTCAATAACACATTTATCAGATCTTCTGAGGTTTTCAATACAGTTTGATCAATATGAAAAGGTTTCAATAGAGAAGGAACTGGAGGTAGTTGAAGACTATTTAAGGCTGGAAGCTATTCAATTGGAAGAAAGGCTGAAGTACAAGTTTCTTATTGATCAGAAAGCGAAAGAGATGCTGATTCCTCCAATGGTTGTGCAAACGCTGGTTGAGAATGCCATTAAACACAGCATCAATAATTTACCGAATGGGGGAGAGATTGTTATTGGCTCAAAAGTCACAGATGAGTTTTTGATAATTTATGTTAAAAATACTGGCCAGTTGGTGAATGGCAGCATTAAAAATGAGAATAAGAAAGGACGAAGGGGGATTGGTATAAGCAACTCCAGAGAGCGATTGAGGCTGCTTTATGGAGAAAAAGCAGGTTTGACGGTAGAAAATATGAATGAAAACATGGTTTGCGCTACAGTGAAGATCCCTTTGAATTAATCTAAAACCTATGACAATGAAAACACTAATAATAGACGATTCGAGATTAGCCAGAAATGAACTGAAAAGACTACTGAAGGAGTTTGATAACGTTCAGGTGGTAGGTGAAGCTGCTAGTGTGGATGAAGCCATTGAAAAAATTCAGGAATTAAAACCTGACTTAATCTTTTTGGATATACAAATGCCTGGAAAGAATGGCTTTGAACTTTTGGAAGAGCTTGAAGCTGTACCTGAGGTTATTTTCTCAACGGCTTATGACGAGTATGCTTTGAAGGCTTTCGAATATAATGCACTGGATTACCTGGTAAAACCAGTACAAAAACAGCGCCTGGCAGGTTCAGTATCCAAGGTTTTCGATAAGATCAAGAAAAAGGAAAATGAACAGAAAAATGGTTCGGAAGATATTTTAACCATTAATGATCAGGTATTTGTAAAAGATGGTGAGAGGTGTTGGTTTGTTCAACTCAAAGATATCCGGCTCTTTGAAGTGAGTGGAAACTATACTACAGTGTATTTCGACACTTCCAAACCGATGATTACCAGAACCTTAAACTATCTGGAGTCCAGGTTAGACGATAAAACGTTTTTCAGAGCCAACCGACAGCAAATTATTAACTTGAAGTGGATTGAGCGTATTGAACCATGGTTTAGCGGAAGTTTGCGTATCTACCTAAAAGGAGGCGAAGAGATAGATGTTTCTAGAAGACAAACGCTTAAATTTAAGGAACTAATGAGTTTTTAAACCTTAAGATTCTATGAGAATTGATAGAAGACGTGTAGCACTGGAGTTTACCTCAATAGTTATTGCGGTTGTGCTTGCCATGTCTCTTTCAGAAATGCGTCAAAACCATCTTAATAGGAAACTGGCTGCGGAAAGTTTTAATAACATTATTACCGAAATTGAAGAAAATAGGCAGGAACTAAGAAATGACTCGGCAAAACTGGCTAAAGACCTTCAATTCATCTCAAAATGGATTAGTGACGTTAAAGAAGGGGTTGAACATGAGAGTTTTTCTACTAATTTTTCCTTTTCTTTTTTAGGTAAATCTGCTCGAGAAGTAGCTAAGAGCAATCAGTCATTGACATTTTTGTCGAATGAAAAGAACATGGGTATTGCTGAGGTTTATGCTACTCAGGAGTTTTACTCAGAACAAGGGTCAAAGATGTTTGATCTTATGGAAAAACTGATCGGCAAAATGTCTGAAAATAGTGCAAAAGAGATATTGCCAGAGGTGTTAAGCCTTAGGTTCAGAATGAACCTTATTTTTAGCACTGTAAAAGCCTACCTCAAAGAATCAGAAGAGTTTTTAACTAAGTTTGAGATTAAATAATTTCGTTAAAGAGCGCTTTCCCTTCGTCTACAGAGCAAATTTCGTTAAACGTCAGAATCAATCTAGTCTTGTATTCTTTCATTTTGCTTCTTTTTGGGTGCTGCTGAATGTAAGCGATAATTTTTCCAAAAGTAGGAGATTGAAAATAGGCTTCATTTTCTGAAGGCATAAAGTAGCACTTCATTGCTTCATTCTTCAATATTACCTTTTCGAAACCGAGCTTTTCAGCCAGCCACCTTAGCCTGATGGTTTCAATCAGGTCTTTGACGGAATCAGGAAGCTCACCAAAGCGATCTTTCAGGTTAGTTATAAACTCTTGTAGCTTCTCCTCATTTTTAATGCTATCCAGCTTTGAGTAAAGGCTAAGCCTTTCGGAAATATTAGAAACATAACTGTCCGGAATAAGAATTTCCAGATCAGTTTCTATAGTACAATCCTTGGCTACAATTTGGGCAGCTTCTTTCACCAAGTCTTTTGTAAATAGATCCTTAAACTCGTTTTCTTTTAGTTCCTGAACTGCTTCATCCAATATTTTATGATACATATCGAAACCCAGATCTGAAATAAACCCGCTTTGTTCTGCACCTAGCAGATTACCAGCACCTCTGATGTCAAGGTCTCGCATTGCGACTTTAAATCCATCACCAAGATCGGAGAACTCCTCAAGTGCACTCAATCGTTTTCTGGCTTCGCTGGTTAAACCTATAGTTGGAGGGGTGAGCAGATAGCAGAATGCTTTTCGGTTTGAGCGACCAACCCTTCCACGCATTTGATGCAAGTCTGATAAACCAAACATATGCGCATGGTTAATGATGATGGTATTGGCATTAGGGATGTCGAGACCAGATTCGATAATGTTGGTGGATACTAACACATCATATTCACCTTCGATAAACTTAACCATTCGTTTTTCCAATAAGCTACCATCCATCTGGCCATGAGCAATACCAATTCTTGCATCGGGAACAAGGTTTAGGATGATGTTGCCTATTTGCTCAATATCACCAATACGGTTATGGACCAGGAAAACCTGACCACCTCTACGAAGCTCAAAGCTGATGGCATCGCGCATAATGGTCTCGTTGAAAGTATGTATTTCAGTAGTTACTGGCTGACGGTTTGGTGGAGGTGTGGCAATAACACTTAAGTCACGGGCGCCCATTAAAGAGAAGTGAAGAGTTCTAGGAATTGGTGTTGCGGTTAATGTAAGCACATCCACGTTAACCCGAAACTCCTTTAGCTTATCTTTAACCTTTACACCGAATTTTTGCTCCTCATCAATAATAAGTAAGCCTAAGTCTTTAAAAGAAACGTCTTTGTTGACAATTCGGTGGGTTCCAATCAGTATCTCCGTTTTGCCTTCTTTTACACGACCCAGCGTTTCCTTGATCTCCTTTGTGGTTTTAAATCGGTTGATGTATTCAACCTTAATAGGGAAGTTGCCGAGCCTTTCTGAGAAGGTACGGAAGTGCTGCATGGCCAAAATAGTTGTTGGGACAAGTACTGCTACTTGCTTACCATTTACTGCTGCTTTGAAAGCAGCTCTAATGGCCACTTCTGTTTTTCCAAAACCAACATCACCACAAACCAACCGATCCATCGGATTGGGTAATTCCATATCATTTTTAACATGCTCAGTGGCCAGTGCCTGATCGGGAGTATCTTCATAAAGGAAAGAAGATTCTAATTCTGCCTGCAAAAATCCATCTTGTCCAAAAGCGAAGCCTGGAGCGTTCTTTCTTTTGGAATACAGGTTAATAAGGTCTTTGGCAATATCTTTAACCTTGCCTTTGACTCGTTTTTTCTTGTTTTCCCATTCCGGGCTACCAAGCTTACTCATCATAGGCGCATTGCCCTCTTTGCCCGTATACTTAGATATTTTGTGAAGAGAGTGTAAGCTTACGTAGAGTAAATCATCGTCTCGATAAACTAGCCGAACAGATTCTTGTGTTTTTCCATTCACCTCTTTTTTCTCCATTCCCGCAAAACGACCTATTCCGTGATCTATGTGAGTAACATAATCTCCAGGCTGAAGTGAACGGAGCTCTTTTAGGGTAAGTGCTTTTGATTTAGAGTGCTTGTTCTTGGTTTTGTACTTATGAAACCTATCAAAAAGCTGATGGTCAGTATAGCAGAGAATTTGCCTGTTTTTATCAATAAACCCTTGCCTTAAGCCAATGTTTATGGGAAGAATGGAAATGGTAGGGTCTAACTCTGTAAAGATGGTTTCCAGCCTGTTGATCTGGTTGAGCGATTCTGCCGCTACACAAAGGGTAGTATTTTGCAACTGCCATTCCCCAAGGTTTTTGACAATCAGGTCAAAATCTTTGTTGAACGATTGCTGTGCTTCAATGTCAAAAGAAAATTCAAAATCATGTTTGAAGTAGCTTCTGCTACCAAACTCTATTTGAGCATAACCATTGAGGTCGGTAGAAAATGTATCTGATTTTTCAAACAACCCTGCTGGTCCCAAAACCACTTGTGTATCAGTAACACTAAGTACTTCGTCAAAATTATCAGTGGCTTTCTGGAAGTACTTGTCTATAGTATCCAGAGTTTGCTGGTAGTCTTTGAACCAAATTTTCGAGTTGTTTGGAATAAAACTCAGAAACGACTGCCTGCTTTCTTCAAGCAGCTTGGTCTGTACATTCGGAATAATGTTAATCTCCTTTATACTTTGCTCGCTTAGCTGAGTAACAGGATCGAATGTTCTGATACTGTCTATTTCATTTCCAAAAAGTTCGATTCGGTAGGGTAGATCATGGGCATAAGAAAAGACATCCAGTATACCCCCTCTTACCGAAAACTGGCCTGCTTCGTAAACAAAGTCAGTTTGTTCAAAATCATAGGTTTGAAGCAGTTCCGATAGAAAAGCGATATCCAATTGTTCACCAACTTTTGCTGAAAAAGTATTGGTTGAAAGAGATTTCTTGTTGATCACCTTTTCAGTAAGTGCTTCTGGATAGGTAATTATTAGTTCTCCGGTACTTGCTTTATTGTTTATCCTGTTGAGGATTTCTGCACGCATGAGAATGTTGGCATTTTCAGTTTCATCAAACTGATAGGGCCTTTTGTAAGAGGTTGGAAAAAGTAAAACTTCCTTTTCACCTATTAGGTTTTGAAGGTCATTATGGAAATACGCAGCTTCCTCTTTATCGTGTAAGATGAAGATGTTGGTTTGCTTATTTATCTGATAAGTAGCGGCCGCAACTACAGCATCCAGGCTACCAACCAACCCTTTTAATCTCAGATACTTGGTTTCATTGGGCTTTATTCTTTCTGCAACAGTCTGAATAACACCATCTTCCTTATAAACCTTTATGAAATCTTTAACCTTCAATGGACATCGCTAGAATGGGATGCAAATGTAATATTTTTCTCTTTGCAGTATACACGACTTATGTTTACCATTGGTGAATTATTTGTTGCTAAAGAAAACCCTTTCGTTTAAATAGAGGTTACTCTGACGAATATGACGCAAGAAAAACTGAGGTTGGACTTGAAAAAAGAAGCACTTAAACGCATTGAAAGCCTACACCCACATTTGGTTTTGCTCTATGTGAGCATGATTGGTAGTGCTGTCATATTTCTGTTTACTATGGTGGCATTTACGGTATCGAAACCAAGTAGCGCAGATTTTCTCAAAATTGAATTTCCTAAGTCTTTTATCATTAGCTCGTTTGTCATTCTACTATCCAGCTATACGGTTTCAAGAGTGCTTCCGTCTTTTGAAAAGGATGACCTGGATGAAATCAAAAAATGGCTTGGCTTGACAGTTTTACTTGGTCTGATTTTTTCAGCAGTACAGATAACAGGCTGGAAAGAGTTAGAGTCTAACGATATTCTTTTTGCCGGACACCGTTCCGGAGCATACCTATATGTAATCTCTGGCTTGCATATTATTCACGTATTAGGCATCATTATTTATGGAGTAGTGCTTTTAATGGAATGTCATCACACTTCAAAAGATGTTGTTAAGCATCTGGTTTATACAACAAACCCTTATCAGAAAGTTAAGTTCAAAATTTTAACAGACTTCTGGCACTTTATCGATGTAGTGTGGGTAATACTGTTTTTCTATTTCCTTTTCAGTTTTTAAGAATGCTGTTTTAAATAGCAAAGGTCACGCTGACCACGTGACCTCTGCAAGCAATAGATTTATGAAGAATATTTTGACCTTTGGGCTTTTACCCGGAATTATTAATTGAATGTTATTGTCTTAATATCATCCCAACGTACATACTTAGGGTCTTTACTGCCGTTGACGAATACCAATACCCCATCGTTATCTTCACTCACATCTCTGGACTCTCCCAAAAGCAACTCTTTTCCGTTTTTCAATACTATGTTTGAGTAATCGTAGTTCTTTGGACTAATACTTTTAACAAACTCCATTGGAATAATGTACTCTACATCATCATCTTCTCCTTGAAGCATTTCAAAGGAATACTCTTCATCAAGGTCGTAGATAATGTCTCCCTTCAAAGTTTCACCATCGGTAGTAGTCACTGTTCCAGAAAGCTTTTTCATATTGGCAAACTGGCTGTAAGTCATGCCGCCTTTAGGTGCGTCACTGAAAGTTACTTTTTTGAATTCTCTCCAAGGAATGTCAATTCTACCATATTCTGTGGTTACAATGATTCCTTTGTTATCACTGTTTACATCATTAGAACCCCTCAAGTACATTTCTCTGCCAGATTTAGTAACTACGTTGCTACCTCCTCTTTCTCTTTCTATTGACTCAAGTTTTCCGAATTGGATTTTCACATCTCCATCTCTGGTATCTCCATCAAGAACATCTGTTGAAAGTCTTTCATCATGATCCCACTGAATGTATCCTGTAAATTCACCTGCATAGGATTCAACAGTGCCATAAAGCGCATCACCCATCTTTTCATCAAGGTTTTTAGGAGTATCCATGAATTCAACCATTTCTACACGGCTCCACTTGAATGAACTCTTACCAAGTTCACCATCCATCACATGAATCGTAGTGTTGAAGTCGTTAGAACCATTTTCAACATAAACTACCTCTCCATTTCTCATGGTTAGCTTTACTTCAGATCGTCTGTGGATTTCTAGCTTAGAGATATCTCCGAAACGAGCTTGAAACTCATGGGTAGTTTCATAATCACTGCTCCAGCTAATATTAAAACCACTCCACCTTCTGCTTCTTCTATCATCACGCAAATCGTTTCTTTCATCTCTACTCAGGTAGCGATAGTTTTCGTTCTCATCTTTGTTTCCGTTAAACAAGTCCGTCCAGAAAGCCTCCTCTTTACCCCAGCGGATCTGACCTGTATAAGTGTCGCCATCGATAGTAGTAAGTTTACCGTAAATCAATGCTTCATCTTGAGCTGTTGCACTCATTGACCCTACCAAGGTGAAGATTGCGATCAGTGTTATTTTAAGTTTTGAATTCATGACCATTTATTATGTTTTAGTTGTTGTTCGTTTTTAACGAATCAAATATGAAATCAAAACCTGGGTATTAAAATGATGATCGGTTCTATCGGGGCTTTTTCGAACTGAAACGGGAAGGGCTGATACCGAATCTGACTGCCTGATTCAATGTTATTGATCTAACCACCTTTTAAAGGCAGGAGTTTTCTCACTGCTCACTACAATATCTTCATTGATATCCGGGCTCAGACCAAGCTTAACACGGCCTTTGAAATAGGGGTGGATGTCGGTGACGGCATCAAAATGCACAAAGAACTTACGATTGACTCTATAAAAATGCTTAGGATCTAGTAAAGACTCCAGTTCTTCTAGCGTTTGGTCTATTGGTAGTTTTTGACCTTCGAAGGTTACCAGATAGGTTAGTTTGTCCTGAGAAAAGAAATAAGCGATTTTTTCTACTGGAACAGCTTTAATTCTTTGTCCAAGCTTAACAAGAAACCTGGACTTGTACTCTTTGGAGGAACCACTGATTACTGCTCTAATTTCATCAATGCTGATGCCGTTATTATCATTCGCCTGACCGCTTACTTTCTCATCAAACTTATTTAGGGCACCCAAAAGTTTTTCCTTTTGAATTGGCTTTAAAAGGTAATCGATGCTGTTTACCTCAAAGGCTTTGATCGCATACTCATCATACGCAGTAGTAAATATGATTGGCGTCTTTACCTCCACCTGATCGAAAATTTCAAAACTGGACCCATCCAGCAATTGAATATCACTGATAATCAAATCGGGATGTTCGTTGTTTTGCAACCAGAGTACAGCCGCTTCTATTGACTTCATAGCGGCCAGCACTTCAGCCTCAGGCTTAAGCGTTTTCAGTAGCTCGATCAAACGATCCGAAGCTAATTTCTCATCTTCAAAAACAACAACTTTCATCTTTAATCGGCTTCCAGGTCAATCAATGGTATCTTGACTATAAAATTGTCTGGATTCTGAAATACCTGAACTTCTCGATCCGTAAAATAAGAATATCTTTTTTTAATATTATCAAGACCTGACTTACCACTATTTCTTTTCTCAACCTTTTTGACACGCAAACCATTTTTAATATTCAGATATCCATTCTGACATGAAATGTGAATTTTAAGGGGCCGTATTTCCGAAATAATATTATGCTTAATGGCATTCTCAATAAGCATTTGTAAGGTAAGTGGAGGGAGATACTTAACGTGCTCTTTGCTGTCGATGTCAATAAACGTTTGTATGCTATCCTCAAACCTGATTTCAAGTAAGTATAGATAGGAAGCTATGAAGCGAAGTTCATCGTTTAAGGTCACCAGCTCCTCCTTACTGCTCTTAAGAATATTGCGGTATACATCTGCGAACTTTTCCAAATAAGTTTGAGACAGTTCTGTATCTACACTTATTAATGAAGAAAGAATGTTCAGGTTGTTGAATAGAAAGTGTGGATCCAGATGGTTCTTTAGAGTCGTTAATTCTGCACGGATAGTCTCTTTTTGAAATTGCTCAGAATTAAGTTGCGCAGTTTTCCAGTTACTTAAAAACTGAATACCAAAATTGATTGATATTGTGGGAAGTAGAATTAAGATTCCCAATACATTCATAGAAACTATCTGAGTAGTATCAGGAGGGTCGGCTGTTAATGAAAACTTCAGAATAAAATAACTAACATTAATAATGAGCAAGGAAAGGAAAATACCTATGCCCAGCTGCCAGTAAAACCTTTTGTTTCCATGTTTAAGCCATGGTAGACTGCGATCTAGCTTTTTGGTAAGAAAATGGTTAGACACCCATACCAGAATCAAAGTGATTACCAGCCAACCAGCGGTTAAGTATAGCTCTCGGTCTGCATCGGTGAGATACAGAACAAGAAAAACAGCCCCAACTACGATGAGGCTGATAATTAGCTGAACTTTGAATTTTTTTGTGAGACGCACCTTACAATTTAATCAAAAATGATTTCATCAACTTTTGACCATCTGATATAAATAGGCTCTCCATTTTTAGATGGGAAAACCAGAATACCTGCATTGCTATTGCTAACATCGCGGTGCTCGCCCAACAACAGGCTTTCTCCGTTTTTCAGCCTAACCATTGAGTAGTTGTAATTTTTAGGTACTATGCTTTTAACATTTCTGAGCGGTATTTGAAATTCAGCTCTGTCATCTTTGGCATCAAGAATTTCAAACTCCCAGGCTTCGTCCAGATCATATGCAATCAGTCCCTTATGCTCTTCACCATCAATGGTTACAACAGTTCCCGTAATTCCTTTAGAAACAGGAAAGTCGTTATAAGACATGCCAAGGTTCTGGTCTCCTGTTATTTCAAGCTCCATAAAGTCTCTCCATGAAATTTTAACTTGTCCAACTTCAGGGTCATTAATGATTACACCTCTGTTTCCCTGGTTTACATCGTTGCTGCCTGTAATAAAAAGAGTTCTTCCCGAATTGAGTGTAACATCTACACCACTTCTTCCCTTTTCAATTTTTTTAATACTTCTGAATGGAATTTTTCGATCTCCGTTTCGATCTTTCCCATCAAGAATCTCATGCAAAAAACGCTCATCCGAATCCCATTCTATCTGGCCTTTGAAAGTGCCTTTTCTTCCGGCATCTACAATACCGAATATGGGCTTACCAAAATTATCGTTTAGCTCTTTAGGTGCTTCCATAAAATCAACACGTTCCAAACGAGCCCATGAAAGCTTTACTTCTCCCAGTTCGAAATCATAAACTGTAATTGCTTCTCCAATATCCTCGCTGTTATCTCCGGTAACTTCCAGTATCACTCCATTTTTCAGTGTTACCCTTGCACGTTCTCTACGCATTGGCTCTATTGACCTGATATCGCCAAAACGTGCTTTAAATTCGTGTTGAGACCTTGAGAATTTATCTTCCCAGATACTTAAAACTCCCAAATCAATTTTTATCCAAGAAGACCCTTCTTCTCCCTCAGAAAGCTCTTCTTGTTCTTTTTCACTAAGATGTTTTAGAAAATCATTAGAGGTTTTGGTACCATTGAAAATTTCTGCCCAAAAGACTTCAGCCTTGGATGAATTATCGGTCCCCCATTTAATTGCACCTGTGTATTTATCCCCGCTAACAGTGGTTACCCGACCGTAGATAGCCGAGTTTTTTTGTGCCTTAGCTTCATTAAAAATGATTAACAAGCCAATTGCAACTCCTACAAAAAGCAATACCCTTCTTATCATATCCTGACTTATTTGACTCTGTTTTTGCATACTACAAACGTAGGGGCACTGTTGCATAATTTGAAGGGGTTTGAGCCGGACTAGGGCTTTCATTTACTGAATCGGGAAAAACAACGACTGAACTTTTAGTTAATCAGGAAAGGCACTTGAATCAATTCCTGGAATAATGCGGATTGCGTTTTTGTAGTATATTTTTTTCAATACATGATCAGGCAGGCCTAATCCATACATCCTCCAAAAAGCATGATACCTTTTATAGTAAGGAAAATATTCATCTTCAGATTCCAATACCCTAAAATAGGTAGGGTATTCTTCTGGTTTGTATGAATCCTTACCGAAAAGTATACGATCCTGATACTTTTCCATAAAGGCTCTGGCAAAGCGAGGTTGCCTTCCTAGCTCGGCAATAACCGCACCTATCTCCACCATCATGTTGGGCATAGTATCGAGTAGTTCTCCTAAATGGTTTAGGTTATTGGCATACCACCCCATGTGAGCGGCAATAAAGATGGTTTTCGAGTGTTTTTTGAAAACATTATGCTGTTCCTGCATAAGTTGTTCCCATGGTGCAGGATCATTTGGCCCCCTTTTTCTTCTCGGCCTTGTTTTTAACTCCAACCACCTTTCGTTGTTGGCATCAAAAGGCTCCCAGAATTGCTTTGGGTCAGCAGTATGAATAAGTACAGGAATGCCAAGTTCTCCACACTTTGCCCAAATCGGGTCAAGGCGAGGGTCATCAACAGCCACTCTATTGCCCGCCTTATCTTTAACCGAGAAACCGAGGCTCTTGAAAATCTTTAACCCTCTTGCTCCCTGCTTGTAGTCTCTTTCCAGTTGAGCTGCGGCACGTGGCCCCCACTCGTCATCAATATTGTTAAAATTTACATTGGCAAATACAACGAACCTTTTGGGTTGATTACCCTTAATATTGGATATGGCATCTACAATAGCTTTTCCACTTCCCCCTGAAAGGTTAACCATTAGCCCCATGTTTAGGGAATCCATTTCTGAAGCTAATTTATTGAGGTCTCTTTCTCCCATTCTCCATTGGTGACTATGGACATCAATAAAGGGGAATTTGGAACTGAAAACCGGGTTTTCCGGAACAACCAAAGAAGAGGGAGGGTCATATTCTTCGAATGTCACAGTCTGTGCAAAATTGACTTGTGCGAGAATAGATAGGCAAAGCGAAAGTACGAGAGTTCGTTTAATCATAATTCTATATTGTCTTTGGAGTTAATCGTATTCAAAACAATAATGTTTTTAAAGCGCGATTAAGAGTGTAATTTATTCGACCAAAACGTCTTAAACATGGAAATTTCTTTAAAAGGAAAAGTAGTCTTAGTTACGGGAGGCTCGAGAGGCATAGGAGAGGCTCTATGTAAAGCCTTAGCAAAAGCAGGCGCAAATATAGCGTTGCATTGTAATGCTAATGTTGAAAAAGCAAAGCTGCTAACCACAGGTTTCAAAACAGATTCTAAGGCTTTCCAGGCAGACTTAAGTAAGCCTTTTGAAATTATTAGATTGTTTGAACAAGTTATTTTACACTTTGGACATATCGATGTACTGGTAAACAATGCAGGAGTGGCTATTTCTTCTGGTCTTAACCAGGAAGATGACCAATGGTTGACCAATTGGGACACAACATTTGCTGTAAATACAAGGGCTACAGGACTTTTGTGTAAAAAAGCCATTCAACATTTTGAAGAGAGAAGTGGAGGTAGAATCATTAACATATCTTCCAGGGCTGCTTTCAGAGGAGATACTATGGACTATCTGGCTTATGGGGCTTCGAAAGGAGCCATTCCTTCTTTGACCAGATCAATTGCAAGGTACTGCGGTAAGCAAAACATTAAAGCATTCAATATTGCTCCTGGTTTTGTAAGAACGGACATGGCACAAGACTTTATGGATCAATATGGTGAGAATTATGCGCTTGATGATATTGCACTTAATGAGTTAACTGAACCCAAGGATTTGGCACCAATGGTAGTTTTATTGTCAAGTGGTTTGGCTGATCATGCTACAGGCTCCACGATTGATATAAATGCAGCTAGCTATGTCCATTAAAAGGAATTTCCAGTGTGGAATGAAAGTGAGTATTGTCTGCTTGGTAGGAGAATACGAAACCTTGCTTTTCTGAAAGTTGTCCACATATCCAAAGGCCTAGCTGATTTCCACTTTGATTTTGCTTAACAAAATCTATTTTATTAACAAATTGAATAATATTTGAGCTTTTATCTTTTTGAAGTCTGATTTTTATTGACTCATCCCTATCTCCATACTTGAGTGCATTTTGTAATAAATTGACAAGTATGCTTTCCATTTTGATGATATCACCAACCGCATCGATATCCTTTGCCGTAGAATCTATGTTTACGTTAATCTCAAAGCCAGAGGCTTTAACCGAGTGGTTCATTTTTTCAAGAATATCATAGAGGAGGTCGTCTATTCTGAAAGGTACTTTCTGAAACCTTATTGTATCGGATTTCAACTGACTCATTAAGAGGAAGTCCTGAACAACATACTTTAGTCTAACCACCTCTTCCCTCTGGCTTAAAAGAAGGCTTTTGTCTTGGTTTGTTGAATTTTCAGAGATTTTCAACTCCAGCTCTGCTAACATATTTGCCAAAGGTGTTCTCAATTCATGTGCAGCAGAGGTAAAAAACTGGTTCTGAGACTTAATGGAACTTTCAATTCGTTCGATCATTTGATTAATCGTTTGAGAGAGTTGCGTTAATTCATCATTGGCCTTTGAAACGGGCAACCGCTCCATTTCTTCAGATGCTTTTATGGATTGAGCTTTTAGGATCAGCTCCTGAATCGGCTTTAAAGTAAATCTTGATACTGATAAAGCAGCCAACATAGCGAGTACGGCAGCAACAAAATTAGCCAGTATCATCCACTGTGCTATTTTTTGGATTTGACTATATGTAGCAGTATTGTCCTTAGCTAAAACCAGACTGACCATAGCTGCTTGAGACAATGCCGTTTCCTGATTAAAAATGCAAAAAGTAAAGTTGTCTAACTCAAGAATTGTTGAGTTCGATTCACTATTTGAGAAGCCTTCATTTTGCATAGCTGAGAAAAACTCACTGTATTCTTTTGGAAAGTCTATTCTCTCATAAATCTTCTGGATATCCATCAGCGAATTGAACCACACCTGAATAGGCTGATCTTCTTTGGTAAGAGGAATCTCCGTTGGGTTTTCTAAAAGTGGCCTTGCTATGCTTTCGGCTTCGACTTGTACACTTTTTTCGAATGCCTCTATTAATCCTGAACGAATATTCCTGAAAAGCAGAATGTTGAATACAGAAAAAACTAAAAGAAAAACCATGAAGAATATCATGGCTATTTTAAATCTGAGGCTTTTATAAAAATGGTATTTAGGCAAGAGCTATTGTTTTACTAGTTCTCCTATGATTCTATATCCATACCCGACTTGAGTTTCTATCAGTTTTGAATTAAAATCGTGATCTACCTTTTTTCTAAGTTGATGCATGTGCACTTCAATAACGTTGCTACCCATATCAAAGTTAATGTTCCAGATCTTTTCCGTGATCTCCATTTTTGAAAGCGCTCGGTTGGCATTTTGCATGAGCAACTCCAATATAGAAAACTCCCTTTTACTTAGCTCTATTTGCTTACCTCCTCTTATCACTTTCCTTTGAATCAGGTCAACCTCCAGGTCGGCTAAACGAAGTAGAGATGCTCTTTTCGAGCCAAACTTCCTTTGAACATTTCTTATTCTGGCTTTTAACTCTTCAAAATCAAAGGGTTTCTTTACGTAATCAACTGCTCCCAGATCAAGACCTTTGATAATATGATCGCTTTCACTTAAAGCACTCATAAATATGATGGGTGTGTCTATGGAAAACTCTCTAAGGTTTTTCAATACATCAAAACCACTTTGTCCAGGCAGCATGATATCCAAGAGAATCAAATCAAAATGATCGGCAGCAGCTGTTTCCAAAGCAATACTTCCATTAGCCTCGTGTATTACAGTATAACCAGAATCATGTAACCCCTTTTGAATAAAAGAGGCTAATTTAACTTCATCTTCAACTAACAGAATTCTCATAAAGAGTTGCTCTTACTGGAATGATTAGTAAATGTAATTCCATCAATAGTGATTTTATGAGGAAGTATGCGAGTATATCCTTTAATATTAATCTCATCAGGATGTTCTGTGCGAACCCATCCATCAAAACTTATCTCTTTTCCTTTTTCAATTTGCTTTGCTATCGATAACGCCACCACAGTACTAACGGAAATGTAAATACTATCTTCCAAGATAATGTTTCTAAAAGAGCTTTTTAAGGAAGGATATGCATACTGAATCTCTGAGATTTTACCAGTGAAAGAAATTTTCTCGGGTAAAAATGGCTGAATATCTTTTTTACGCCAGCCTTTATCATATCCTTTGACCACCTGATCTTTATATCGGATTGCCCTTACAAAATCAACATCTGGGAACTCTTGGAAGTATACTTTTATTTTATCATTTCTGGATTGTTTAAGTATTGTTTGAAATTGTTTAGCGTTGGTTTTTTCGAACCAAAAAGTATCAAGCTTATTTCTTTTTGTGTTGGCTCTGAATCCACTAATAAAGCCCGATTTGTTAGTAATCATATCGACAAACTCAACATCGATTGGTTTTAGAAATGCATTGCCAAAACCAAAAAGCCTTGAGTGAGTATTAGGCCTGCTAGCTGTTTTAACGTAAACTGGGTTTCCAGTAGTCATTCTGTGCACTTTTGGGCTTTTATAAAATGCTGGTGATGATTCGTCAAGAGTGCGTAGATAAGAAACTTGGTTTTGATTCCATACACTTTCAGGTGCAAAGCTTCGAAAGAAAACCAGACTGTCATCATTATCCAAAACAAGAATCCCTTCTTTGTCTCTTAGCCTAATTCTTCTTACCACCTTTGCATCTAAAATGGCTTCATCGGTGGTAGAAAAATGCTTTTTTAATCGCTCGTTAATATCAATGTCATTAATGGAGAAGTTACCTCTGGGGCTTTTGATCTCAGCAATATTGGCCATTCCAGAGAGCGGTCTTTTTAGGGCTACCTCAATCTTTTTTCTATATAGGTTTTTAGAGAAAATCTCTTCTAACAGTAATTCATCACCTGTTACTTTAATTTCAATTTCTTCATTTTCTCTTAAAAGAGGGCCAACTTCTTTACCATAGTAAGAAGGTACATCAACGTGCAATAGTGTTCCATTAGGCCTCTCAAAAACAAAACCGTTTAGAGCGCCCCCAAAGGTTTGTCTGCCAAACAATATTTTAACAACCTTACCCTTATATTCTTTTTCAATGTGAAATTGAGTTCTTCCCCTTCGCTTACTTTGCTCGGTGGCATCTCTTATCTGACCAAATATGGGCGTACTTATAGTTAAAGTTAGAACGGTTGAAATTAGTAATAGCTTTTTCATGTTTGAGTATTTTGTCCAAACATATTGGTCGGATATTAATTTGAGCTTAAAATGAAATTAATGTTTCTTAATTTAAGCACATGAAGAAAAGATGCGCATGGTGTGAAGGTACTTTTGAAGCTTATGAAAAGTACCATGATGAGGAATGGGGCATTCCTGTTCATGATGATCGTATTCATTTTGAATTTCTGATTCTGGAAGGTGCGCAGGCTGGTTTGAACTGGGCAACCATTCTCAAAAAAAGAGATGGTTATAAAAAGGCCTTCGCCAATTTTGATGCAACAGTAGTTGCCAAATACCCCCAATCCAAAATTGATGAGCTATTGCAAGACCCATCGATTATAAGAAACAAGTTAAAAGTGAACGGAGCGGTTATTAATGCACAGAAATTTCTGGAAGTTCAAAAAGAGTTCGGTTCTTTCGATAAGTACATATGGTCATTTGTGGGAGGAAAACCAATTGTTAATGCCTGGAAAACTATGAGTGATGTACCTGCCACAACACCAGAGTCTGATGCTCTAAGCAAAGACTTAAAGAAAAGAGGGTTTAAGTTTGTTGGTAGCACAATCATGTATGCTTATATGCAGGCATGTGGTTTGGTCAACGACCATACCGTTGATTGTTTTCGCTATGAGCCTTAATTATTAATTACTGATATCCGACTAAAATTTGAATCCAATAAAAATAGACCTCTAAAACATCCGAGAATAGATTTTCTTTAAGACTCAAAACACCCCTACTCTAAAGGGAGTTGCCAAGAGTATCCCTTTAGGGAATAAAAAGGGTGATTTTCAGCTATTTCTTCGATCTCAAAAAATCTATTCTCAGATGTCCTAATTTTTAATATTAAGCACAACGGTTTTTTTAGGAATTTTGATTGCCCACATTCCTACTTCTGTGGTGTCGTTGGCTAACATTGGCTTGGTGTAAAGCAAAGTTCGGTCACTTTCTAGCGACTGAAGGTTTTCTTCGGACCTAATGCCATGATTACTGTTGTATAAATAGGCTTCAAAAACCTGAAGCGCTTTTCCTTCCAAATCTCTAGGGTCGTCAAAGAAGTAATGATCTTTCTCAAAAAGAGAGTCCGGGCCATAAGATATGTTGAATATATAGGTTTCGGATTTGGCGTCTGGTCTTGCAC
Source organism: uncultured Roseivirga sp. (assembly GCA_947493005.1). Taxonomy (GTDB): domain Bacteria; phylum Bacteroidota; class Bacteroidia; order Cytophagales; family Cyclobacteriaceae; genus Roseivirga. The sequence goes on along the minus strand of CANLOY010000001.1, from coordinate 822,371 downwards.
TCAGGTGAAAGTCCGCTGATATTTTTCTTCCCAGCTTCATGGCTTCTTCCAGTATTTGAGCCTCAGAAACCTTTTTGATTTCACGCGCCTCCATTTCGGCTTTGGCCTTAGAGGTATCTATTTTTTGGTCGCCACAAGCAAACACAAAAAGAGCAGCGCATATGATAAACAGAGAGTTCTTCATCCTAAGTTTCAATATGGAATGCTACAAATGTATAACGGATTGCTTTTGTTTTTTAATTTTGGTGATTAATCCATTTAGGTATGCTTGAAAAACTTGCTGCAATAAAAGATAGGTTCGAAGAAGTTGGTCAGTTAATTGTTCAGCCAGACGCCATGTCTGACATGAAAGCTTATTCAAGATTGAGTAAGGAGTACAAAGACCTTGAAAAGATTGTCAAGGTGTACGAAGACTATAAAAGTGTACTGGACAATATCAGTTCTGCAAAGGAAATACTCAAAACCGAAAAGGATGAAGAGTTCAGGGAAATGGCCAAAATGGAGTTGGACGAGCTGAACCCGAAGGAGAAAGAACTGGAAGAAGAGCTCAAAGTGATGCTTATTCCTAAAGACCCGGATGATCACAAAGATGTCATTGTAGAAATACGTGCCGGAGCAGGGGGTGATGAAGCTGGAATTTTTGTGGGTGATATGTACAGAATGTACGAACGCTTTATAGACGGGAAGGGTTGGAGCAGAGAATTGATCAGCTCTAATGAAGCCTCATCGGGTGGATTTAAAGAGATTGTTTTCGGTGTTTCAGGAGAAGACGTTTATGGTTCTCTTAAGTTTGAGTCAGGTGTACACAGGGTGCAACGGGTACCTGTAACAGAATCTCAGGGCAGGGTCCATACTTCAGCAATTTCAGTAGCGGTTCTTCCCGAAGCTGATGAAGTAGACTTCGAGCTAGATATGAAAGATGTGAAGAAAGACACGTATCGTAGTTCTGGAGCTGGAGGGCAGCACGTTAATAAAACGGAGTCTGCAGTAAGACTTACACACTTGCCTACAAATACTGTTGTGGAGTGTCAGGATGGTAGATCTCAGCACAAGAATTATGAAAAGGCTCTGCAAGTTCTTCGTTCAAGACTATATGAAAAAGAACTAAAGAAGCAGCAAGATGAAATTGCCGGAGAGCGAAAGTCACTAGTAGGTAGCGGTGATCGTTCAGATAAAATCAGAACTTATAATTATCCTCAAGGGCGTGTCACCGATCATAGAATTGGTTACTCTGTTCATAACCTACCTACTGTTATGGATGGTCAGATTGACGATTTTATAGAAAATCTGAGAATTGCTGAAAATGCCGACAAACTTCAGGACGGGAGTCAGGAATGAAATATTTTCAGGAAGAAATAACCCTTCGGCCCTACCCAAGAGGGTTTCACCTGATAACTGGAGAAGTACTTAGAGGACTAAAAGAAATCAGGGAAATAGAAAAAGGACTATTAAACCTCTTAATTAAACATACTTCGGCTAGCCTTACAATTAATGAAAATGCAGACCCTACTGTAAGAGAGGACTTTGAATCGCATTTTAATTTGTTAGTTCCTGAAGCAGGGACACACTATCAACACACATTGGAGGGGCCTGATGATATGACTTCTCATATTAAGGCATCATTACTTGGTTCTTCCTTAACTATTCCAATTACTGAAGGGAAATTGAACCTTGGAGTTTGGCAAGGAATCTATTTATGCGAGCATAGGAACAATGGAGGTAGCCGTAATCTGGTGCTTACAGCTCACGGTCAATAGCCTAATCTGTAGCTTCTAATTCGAAAAGTCTGTTTACTGAGGTATTGAAAATTTCGGAGATTTTAAGCGCCAATACTGTTGATGGGGTATATTTCCCTCTTTCAATGGCATTTATACTTTGCCGCGAAACACCAACCATACCAGCTAACTGTTCTTGAGTTATCCTTTTCTTTTTTCGTTCTTCCCTTAATACCGTCTTCATTTTGCAGATACAATTTGAATACCCGAAATTATAGTGAAAGACGATTAGTTTGAGCTAGGAGCGGTTAACTTTATATTACATTTTAGGCTTAAAAATGGCTTTATTGTTATAAGGCTGTTAAAAATATGTGAAGCGCTTCTTAACATTTCAATTTTGACTTATCTTTGCCCACCTAAATAAAAGACTTATGTTGTTTGATCCACCAATTGCTTCTGGCGCAAATACTTTTCTTTGGATTGTAGTAATCTTAATAGGATTCGTAGGGGCATTGAGCCAACACGATGCTATTTTCAAAGGCAAGAAGAAAAAAGAAGAGCACTAATTCATTCTTCTCTGTTGTTCGAAATATCTTTTCGGATTAATTATAAAGCTTTAGCTGTTTCTTGAATCAGTTTCCAGGCATTCTCTACATGATATGCCTCAAGGTTGGTATTTCCAAAGGCTAGCCTCAAGGTAAACTTTCCATGTAGTTTAGTTTGTGTGAAGAACAGTTTGCCAGATTCGTTAATAGTGGTCATAATCTGCTCATTCAATTCATCAAGTTTATCTGAATCAGCTCCTGTAAACCTGAAACACACGGTGTTCATTGGTACGGGCGCCATTAGTTCAAAATCAGGATGACTTGCGATCTCTCCTTCAAGCCACTTCCCAAATGCAATGTGTTTGCGTATTTTTTCCTGAATGCCCTCTATTCCCATCTCTCGGATCACAAACCATAACTTTAATGCTCGGAACCTTCTACCAAGGGGTATACCCCAGTCTCTGTAGTTTTTAACCTCTTCATCAACCGATGTTTTAAGATAATCGGGTGTAATTGTGAATGTATTGACCAGGGCTACCGGATCTTTAACAAAGTAAGCAGTACAGTCAAAGTTGGTAAACATCCATTTGTGTGGGTTAAAAACAAAGGAATCTGCGTCTTCTACTCCTTCAGACATCCAACGCATTTCAGGGAGAACCAAAGCAGTTCCTGCATAAGCAGCGTCTACATGGTGCCAGATGTTATGTTTTTTACATATATCACTTATCTCCGAAACAGGGTCAATTGCTGTAGTACTTGTTGTGCCGATTGCAGAGATTACACAGATTGGTTTAAAGCCAGCCTTAATATCTTCTTCGATTTGTGTAGACAGTGCATCGGGTATCATAGCAAAAGCATCATCCACGGGAATTTGTCTGAATTGTGCAGCACCGATGCCAGCTATTTTTACAGCTTTTTCGATTGAAGAGTGTATCTGCTCAGAAGCATAAACAGTGAATTTTTGCAGATCGAAACCTTTTTCATTTACTGAATAACCGGTTGCCTTTTCTCTGGCTGTTAGTATGGCACAAAGGGTAGCTGTTGATGCAGTATCCTGAATTACACCAGTATAAGTATTTGGCAAACCCAACATGTCACAAAGCCAGTTCATTACCTGTTCTTCTAACTCTGCAGCGGCTGGAGATGTAAGCCAGATCATACACTGAGAGCCAAGGGTGCTCATTAACATTTCTCCAAGTACAGAAGCTTTACTTTTGTTTGCCGGAAAATAGGCCATGAAATTAGGGCTTTCCCAATGGGTGATGCCGGGCATAATTACATCTTTGAAGTCTTTAAAGATGGCCTCGAATGACTCGGCTTTCTCGGGAGCTTTCTCGGGAAGCTGATTCAGTATGTCTCCTGGCTTAACATTGGGAAGTACTGGAAGTTTTTCTACGTTTTCGAAATAGTCTGCCATCCAATCGACCAATTCATGAGCATGTTTTCGGAACTCTTCAGTGTTCATCTAAATGTCTTTGCTTTCGTGCAAATTATTCATGATTTTACCGAAAACAAACTTATTATGAACGCTCCTTTCCATTTAGCTTTTCCGATTAAGGATATTGAAATCACAAGAACTTTTTATGGCGACTTATTGGGTTGTGAGATTGGTCGTTCAACGGATAAGTGGATAGACTTTAATTTTTTTGGAAACCAATTAAGCGCACATGTAAAACCAGAAGAGTTAGTTCAGGCAAGTACTAACCCGGTAGATGGGAAAAATGTACCCGTTCGCCATTTTGGTGCTGTACTTGAATGGGAAGAATGGCATACGCTGGCAGATAAGCTGAAAAAGGAAGGAGTTGATTTTATCATTGAACCTTACGTTCGTTTTGAAGGTGAAGTAGGAGAACAGGCCACTATGTTTTTTCTTGATCCAAGTGGGAATGCTTTAGAGTTTAAGGCATTTAAAGATCCATCTCAAATATTTGCAAAATGAAGCGCTTCATACTTGTTCTTTTAGCTTTTACCTGGGTTTCAGTTAGTGCACAGGTAGACTATCTATTAAAGCCGGATCGGGTTTTTGATGGTAAATCAATGCATGAAAACTGGATAGTAACAATTTCAGGCAATAAAATCGTTTATGCAGGCCCCGCTACAAACGTCAAAGCTAAAAGAGTAATTAACCTTTCTGGTACGACCTTGATGCCAGGAATGATAGAAGGTCACTCACACATTTTACTACATCCATACAATGAAACTTCTTGGAACGATCAGGTATTAAAAGAGTCCTACGCAGAGCGTTCAGCAAGAGCAGTAAACCACCTGAAAGCATCTCTATTAGCAGGTATCACTACTATGAGAGATTTGGGTTCAGAAGGTGCGGGCTATAGTGATGTGGGAATAAAGCAAGCTGTAGAAAAAGGAATAATCCCAGGGTCAAGGTTATTAGTGGCAGGTAAGGCAATTGTAGCTACAGGAAGTTATGGGCCAAAAGGCTTTCATGAAGGAGTCCAAGTACCCTTAGGTGCAGAAACTGCCGATGGATTTGATGATTTAATTCGTGTTACAAGAGATCAGATAGGACATGGTGCAGATTTTATCAAAGTATATGCGGACTATAGATGGGGTCCGGACAATACCGCAGAGGCCACATTTACTGTAGCTGAATTAAAGACTATTGTGGAAATAGCTGAAAGCAGTGGACGCTATGTGGTAGCTCATGCATCGTCAGAAGAAGGTATGAGGAGAGCCATTGAAGCAGGAGTAGAAACCATTGAACATGGCGATGGTGGCACAACGGAAATTTTTAAGTTGATGGCTGACAAAGGAATTGGCTTTTGCCCAACCTTGGCTGCTGGAGATGCCATTTCGCAATATAGAGGGTGGAACAAAGGGGTTGACGCTGAACCTACCCGAATTGCAAATAAAAGAAAGTCCTTTAAAATGGCGCTCGATGCTGGTGTCAAAATAGTTTTTGGTGGAGATGTAGGAGTGTTTCCACATGGGGATAATGTGAGAGAGCTGGAAATGCTTGTAGAATATGGAATGGGTGTTAAAGCTGCTCTAATTTCAGCCACATCTCTAAATGCTGAGATATTTCATCTGGATAGACTGGGTCAAATAAAGAATGACTTTCTTGCCGATATTATTGCCGTAGAAGGAAACCCTGAGGAGGATATAAGTAACCTTAGAAAGGTGAGCTTTGTAATGAAAGATGGTATAGTTTATAAAGAAGATAAATGATGAAAAAGATATATAGCCTGTTATTTCTAAGCGTGGTTTTTGCTTGCCAACCGAAACCAGAAGAAAAAGAAGTTGCACAAGCAAGTATTGTGGTGCACTCACCAGAAAACTCACCAAAGAAAGTACTTAATGTAGGCTTTTTAGCTATCAACGGAGTCTATAACTCTGAGCTTATTGCTCCTTATGACATTTTCCAACATACGATTTTCCATACTGACCCAGGAATGAAGACATTCATAGTTTCTCCGACTATGGAACCAATTACAACCTTTGAAGGGATAACGGTTACACCTCACTACTCATTCGAAAACGTGCCTGATATAGACGTTTTGATAGTGCCAAGTGCTGAACATAACATGGACTCCGACTTGAAAGACGAAAAGCTCATTGCTTTTGTAAGGGAAAAAGGAAATAAAGCTCAATATGTGATGTCTTTGTGTGATGGAGCCTTTATTCTGGCACAAGCGGGTTTATTGGATAACCTCAAGTGTACTACATTTCCCGGAGACATTGGAAAGTTCCGAGAGACTTTTCCACAACTGGATGTATATGAAGATGTAAGTTTTGTACATGATGGCAAGGCAATTACCTCGGCAGGAGGGGCTAAATCTTATGACCCGGCACTCTACCTTGTTGAATTTCTTTATGGAAGAGATAAAGCCATTGGCGTTGGCAATGGGTTGGTAATAGATTGGGATGTGAGTAAAGTCAAGCATATTTTGCCATAGACAAATACGAGGCCTTACGTTATTAAAACTATGAGAGACCTAACTTCTGTTTTCGGTGTTAGTAACACCGACCAAATGATTGTGATAGCCAATTTATTGGCTGATCAGGGCAAAAGAGAACAGGCTGAACAACTCTACCTTGAAGTTCTTGAAGAGGTTCCTGACCACCCCATTGCAAAGCAAGGTCTTGAAAAGCTGATTATCGTTAAAATTCCCGAATGGCATTTTGATATGCTGGCTGACCCTCTTAGAAATGAGGCTTTTGATAAGGCGATACAAAACGCGGTTCAAGAAGGTGACCAAGTGCTTGATATTGGAACGGGTTCTGGTTTGCTAGCAATGATGGCGGCAAGAAGCGGTGCAGGTTCGGTGCTAGCTTGTGAAGTAAACCCTGATATTGCTAAAGCGGCCGAAAAGGTAGTTTTAGCGAATGGTTATCAGGATAAAATAGAAGTAGTAGCAAAAAGGTCTGATCTCTTAGTAGAAGGGGAAGATTATCAAGAGAAGTTTGATGTGATCGTTTCAGAAATACTGGATTCTGGTGGCTTAGGAGAAGGAGTTATTCCATCATTGAGGCATGCCAAAAAGAATCTGGCAAAACCTAACGCAAGAATAATCCCGTCAGGTATTTCATTGAAAGCTCGACTAGTTGAAGTTCCACGTTTGAGTAAGGTTAATCCAGTAAATGATATTTCAGGGTTTGACCTTTCACACTTCGATGAATTCAGGGTTTCGGATATCTATAAACTGATTGATATCAATCAGGAACTGAATACTTTTTTGAGTGATGAATTTTCATTGAGATCTTATGACTTCTATAACATTCCTGACAAAGAAGTTTCTTTCAAAGACCCGGAAATTGAAAGTTATAGTGTTGAATGCACAGAAAATGGAAGTGTACATGCAGTGCTTTTCTGGTTCGATTTACATATGGACGAAACAGCCAGCTATTCTTCCGGGCCTGGTGGAGAACTAATTCACTGGCAGCAAGCCATTTTCTATTTTGATAAACCAGCCTCTGTTCAAAAAGGGCAAAGGATTGATATTAATGCTTTGTACAGCGACTGGTTAATCAGGTTTAGGTTGCCTTAATAGGTAGCAAAATATTCTTCCAGGTCTTTTAAGGTTGAAGCACTGGTTTGAATATCCTGTTTGATATCTCCCTTTTCCAGCAGAACAATACGCTCACAAACTTCTGTAACATGGTTAAGGTCGTGACTGGAAATAAGCATGGTTAATTGATGGTTTTCCTTCCAGTCTTTCAGAATGTCTTTTAATCGAATTTGAGTAGTTGGGTCAAGGTTTGCAAAAGGTTCATCCAGCAATATCACTTCTGGGTTGCCCATTAGCGCTGCTACGATACCCACTTTCTTTTGGTTACCCTTCGATAGGTCTCGGATATACTTTTTCTTGCCAACAATTTCATCGTTAAATAGGGCCTCAAACCTGTCCAGAAACTCTTGCATATCTCCCGGAGAGTAATTGTGTAGAGAACCCACAAATTCAAAATATTCGTCAGGAGTCAGGTAATCTACCAGAAAGGACTCATCCAGAAATGAGCCTGTATAATACTTCCAGTCTTCTGTTTTTCGAACATCAACACCTTTAGAAGTGACCGACCCAGTAGTTGGCCTGATGAGGTCTAAAATCATACGAAAAAAAGTAGTTTTACCGGCACCGTTATTTCCAACTAACCCAAAGCTTTCGCCCTTCCCGATAGAAAGTTCAGGAATATTAACTACTTCGACTCCCTTATATGTTTTTGATAGTTCTTTTACATCAATCATAGTATAGAAATTTATTGTGCACGGAATCCCGCAGCAATTTTATGTCTGTTTTTAATAAAGTGGTTGGTAATAACAGTAAGTGTTCTGTCTCTGAGAATAAAACCTATTAGGCCTACAGCCCCTGTTAAAACAATGCCTAAGTCTGCATAGCCAGCTATGGCCAGCGGAGCATAAAAGGCATAGGGTAATATAATGATAGGAATTGCTATTAAGAACTGAGCAGCGCCCACACCTTCATAGTTAAAGGTGGCTCGTTTATTTAAATCAATCTTTTTAGGGTTGAACATGGCAATCCGCATAACTGCGAATACATTGATGCCAATATTGAAAAGGTATGCACAAAGGTTAATCAGAACGATTTTCCAACCGAAATACCCATAACCCAAAGAAATGACGAACAGAATAGTTGATACTCCTACAAAAAGGTAATACTTGGCTTCAATGTATTGCTTGAAAGTGGACTTTCTTATCAGTACAAAATCAAAGAAACTACTATCCCAACTCAGTAGAAACTGACCATATTGGATAAAGAAAATACCGGTAACAAACACTCCAACAAATACAAAAATGAATTCCATTTCGGCATATTGAGGGTTTGGATAAAATATTAGCCCATATAACAGGAAGAATGCACTGATAACTGCGGTGTTTTTAGGACGTTTGTGCCTGATAATAAGCTTGAGTTCAGCTGCAATAAGCTCTCCCATATGCCCAAACCTTTTGAGGAAGGCAAAATCACCAGAGACTTTTGATTTAGATTTTCTAATGGCAATTTCTTCTGGGTAAGTATTGTTTACCAAAAAGGTGAAATTCAGAAAATAAAGGAGGCCTGATAATAGTATTGGTATTGCTGCCAGATAAGGAGTTGTGATAACAGTCTCCATCATACTCGCTGAGGCAATTGATAAGCTGATGATATTGTAGTAGTCTAATGCACTTAAACCCGAGATAAGGATAAGCATCGCAAAGAGTAGGTTTGGATGCTCATTTAACTTCTTTTTGAAAAGAATGATCAAGTAATGCAGTGTAAATGCCAAACCTACAACGAACACAATCCACCCCAAACCAGCCTGTATACCATAAGAACCTCCTATAACCCTAATTGCAAACGGAGTAAAAAAGAAAATGCCTAAAAGGTTAAATGCGCTTATAGCACTTTTTCGAAGCATGAAGTGAATCATCTTCGACTTTCGCATTGGTAAGTGTAGATAAGGCTCTATGGAAAGAACGGGTACATTCTGAAGGAAAAACCGGATAAAGAATTCAAATGCAAAATAGTAAATGACGATACCATTGATAATACCAATTGGGTTTTGGTCTGGAAACAAAGCCTCTATAAACTTGTCAAGGAACAGCCCTAGAAGTAGGGCATAAACAGTAATTATTAATGCTGCAAAACCCAGGAAGATGTTAGACATCAGGTTTTTAGCCCATACAGCTGATCGGAACTGTTGTTTCCAGGAATGGCTTATCAAAGTTTTTATCATATTACTTTAGTTTAAAGAGGCATCTAATGCTAAAAGGCAATCCAGAATAGCATGAGCTGCCCTGATGTAAAACATCTGATTTATATTTTCAAAATCATCGGTTGATTTATGATAATGCGCATGATCTTCCACACCAAAATAGAGAAAAGGGATTCCCTTTTGGTGGAATACACCATGATCAGACTGACCTGTCCAATCATCATTACCCAAATCGGGAGAGTCATGGCCAAACTTTAATTGAAGAGGTTCGGCCTTTACTTTTTCAATTATAGGCTTCAGCTTTGGGTAATGATGTGTTCCTGCAACATAGAGCTCGTTTTTGTCATTAATACTAATCATATCCATGTTTATATTTAAGACAATTTCTTCCAAAGGGATACTTTCATCTTCTACAAATGCCCGAGCGCCTTGTAAACCCATTTCTTCTCCATCAAGAGCAGCAAATACAAAAGTGTGCCTTGGTTTATTGGCCTTAAAGTACTCCATCAAGGCTAACAGGGCAGCCACACCCGAAGCATTATCATCGGCTCCATTGAATACTTCTCCGTCTCTTACACCTAAATGATCATAATGGGCAGTTATTACAAAGGCTTTTTGTTCTTCGCCTCTTATATACCCAATAACATTTACGCCATTAATTTCTTCCCCATTCCTGTTTTTAAATGAAAAAGGATGTTCATAACCTTTTTGGAGGCTTTTTGCTTTTACATCCTTCATTTGTCTTACAATGAATTTTCTTGCTGCAGCACCTCCTTTAGTGCCTATTCTTCGGCCTTCCGCTTTATCATGAGAAAGTTTTCTGAGGTCTTCCAGCATAAACTCAGAGTCGAGCCTGTCTAGCTGTGCCATACCTGGTGCCGAAAAGCACAGACAGAATATGAACAGGGCAATGAAATTTGAATACCTTTGCATCGTTATTAGTGTTATTGAAAGTTGCTTAAATCGTTTGATTGTGGTTTTTTAACTTTCATAAACATAATCAATACGAAACGAAGTCTTGCGACCACTAACATATAAATTACTTCCTTGTCTACTCCTTTTCTACCTGGCATTCAGTGTAAAAGGCCAGTCAGAAATAGACAATACACTAGACAAATTAGAGCTCAACCAGGCTCTATATCCTCCCGAAGATATCCTAAGTACCAAATCAATTGTGCTCCTTTCTGTACCTGAGGTCTCTAAGCGTAGCGAATGGATGATTTTGGTAGATGAACTGCAGCAGTTTCTTGCCGAACAAGGCATAGATGCTGTAGCCTACATTGAAAATGAATCCTTGTTTTCAATTCCTAATAAACAGCTTGAAATACCAGAAGTGTTAAAGAAAAGAGAAATAAAAAACCTTATTCTCTTTACGGTAAAAGACAAAGAGTCTTCTGTTTTTCTGGCCATTGGTCCTTATAACGGACAAGCGTCATTCTTCGATAAAGGGGCTTCATTTTGGGCACGTCAATCCTCAACACTTTCACCTGTTACAAGTGAATTAGATACATATTTTAAAACTGGTGCGCTCTATAGAGATAACCTGTTGGTAAATGAATCTGCAGAGTTTTTTCTTCCTGAGGTAAATCTAGGTATTGTATCAAAGAGTATTCCTCCAAAACTGGCTGACTTCAAAGTAGCCATACAAGCCATTGATCCATCACTTTTTCAGCAAAGAGGCCCAGCAGTTCTTCGTTATGATAATTTCTATGATCAAAACTCTTTTCAAATGACCAATACTGAGCGCAACTATCAAATAGAAGCGCTAGCTGTGGATAGCACCAACAACATTTTCTCAAGGGAAAAGAAGAGTACCAATCAGGATTTGAGAAAGAATGGTTTTCAATATGAATTGATGTATGTCAGCGGACCGGAAACTAAAGTTTACGATTGGATCGCTTTTCCCGACAGACAACCTGCTTTGGATAGAGTGGTACATAAATTCTATCTAAGCGACCTAAGAAACAACAATATCTATGTAGGTAAAAAATGGGATGCTTCAACAGATTGGAGCCTTGCTTTAGAGCATTTTCTTGAGCAAATGAATGAGGTTATCCGAAAAAACTCTAACTAATCCCAGCTATTTTCCACACGTACCAATTTACTCTTTCTTGAAGATGGGTCTTCTTATATTTAGGAAAACCAAATATTCAAAATGAAAAAACTAAGTGTATTTTTTGCGTTCATGTTTTTGATAAGCGCAACCGCTTTCGGCTTTCAGAACACGGAAGTTGACTACGATGCAGTATATAAAATCAAAGATGAAGGATTGAACAATAGTCAGGTAATGGATATTGCCTGGAATCTTACCGATAGGATTGGGCCGAGGTTAACAGGCTCTTCGGGCTTGAAGAAGGCCTATGACTGGAGTTCAAACCAAATGAAAGAATGGGGCCTTTCAAATGTAAAGGTTGAAGCGTGGGGTGAGTTTGGCCCGGGATGGGATGTTAAGAAATCTTACCTGGCCATGACAGTTCCTTACTATCAGGCTTTAATCGGAATTCCTAAGGCATGGACTCCTGGAACTAACGGACAAATTGAAGCGGAAGTAGTTTATGTAGATGCTCAGAGTGAGTCTGAACTCGCTAAGTACAGAGGAAAGCTTGCAGGTAAAGTAGTAATGTTGCCGACTTCTATTGAGGCTAAAACTACTTTTGAAGCAGACGCCAGAAGATGGACAGAAGATGAACTGGATGGAATGACTACTGCTAGAGTGAGTAATGCCAACCGTGACTTTTCTCCAAGAAGAGTGTCTGATTTCAGAAGAAGAGCAAACCTTAGAAATGCTGCTTACCAGCTATTTAAGGATGAAGGTGTTGCTATGGTGCTTAATACCCATAGAGGGGGTGGCCAGGGAACATTCTTTACTTCTAATGGTGCCAGAAGAGATCCAAATGCACTACCTGAAATGGAAATAGCACCAGAGCACTATAATCGAATGGTAAGGTTAGCCATAAAAGGGCAAACTGTAAAGATTGAAGCTGATACAAAAACAGAGTTTCACAGAAGTGACCTAAAAGGTTACAACGTGATTGCTGAGATACCAGGTTCGGACCCTAACTTAAAAGATGAGGTGGTTATGCTGGGTGCACACATGGATTCCTGGTTTGCAGGAACTGGTGCTACTGATAATGCAGCAGGTTCAGCTACTATGATGGAGGCCATCAGAATATTGAAAGAGTCTGGAGTTCCTTTGAGAAGAACTGTACGAATTGCACTTTGGAGTGGTGAAGAGCAAGGTCTTTTTGGTTCTCGTAACTATGTACAGAACACCTTTATGAAAGGTGGAAAGCCAAACAAAGCGCACGAGAAACTCTCTGCATATTACAATATGGATAATGGAACGGGTGCTATCAGAGGTATTTACCTTCAGCGAAATGAAGCCATCAGACCAATATTCGAAGAATGGTTCTCTGTATTTGAAGATATGGGTGCTAATACGGTTACTATAAGAAATACCGGAGGTACAGATCACCAGGCTTTTGATGGAATTGGACTACCAGGCTTTCAGTTTATTCAGGATCCAATTGATTATGGTACACGTACGCACCATACCAATATGGACTTGTATGAGAGACTTCAGGCAGCTGATTTAAGAAAGAACGCAGTAATCATTGCTACTATGGTTATGCAAACTGCCAATATGGATCAAAAGATGCCTAGAAAACCAAAAGTTTTCCAAAGCTTGAACAGAGGGAGGTAAACCTCTTTATATTATAAAACCTTAAAGCCTCAGTAACTTGACAAAAAGTTGCTGAGGCTTTTTCATTTCCTCAGGCGAACTATATGGTATCTTTTTTACCTTTAGTGATTCAGACTATAGTACTAACCACTGTTTAGTGAGAACATTTTTATTCACTCTCGGAATATTGTTTATGCTGACTTTAGTAGCCAAAAGTCAGGTAATAGATGTGTCTGATGGAGAAATGAATGGACTGAATATTTCAGGCCAAATGCAGGTTTTTGAAGACTCAACAGGTAGGCTGGATATCCATGGTATAGAAGATCAGCACTTTAAACTAAACCGCAAAGACGATTTTATCTTTCCTTTTACCAGTAGTACTTTTTGGGTTAGACTGGAACTAATTAACTCTAGTTCCGACAATGAAAACTGGATATTGCACTGGGATAACCCAACTTTGGAAAAGCTTACTTATTATGAGTATTCCTCGGTAACCGATGCATTTGAGATCAAACAAGTTTCTACTCTTTCTGATGAGAAAGATTACACGCTTTACACCCAAGAACCGACTTTTAAGTTTGAGCTGTCGAAAGGAAGTAGAAAAGTAATTTATCTGCTCCTGGATAGTCGAAGGAGTCATTATGGAAGGCTAAAAGTTTACTCTTCCATGGCCTACAATGCTTATTCATTTGATGATTTTGGAAGGCAATCTTTCCTCAACGGTCTATTGATTTTTCGTCTGTTATTAATCCTGATCATTAGTTTTTTTGTCATTAACGATAAAATGTTCCGTGCATATTCAGCGGTTATTTTGTTTAAGACAATTGGCTTCTGGGGCTTGGGCAATGTGACCGGGCCAATATTTTCAAACGACCCACTTGTCATTGCGAAGATCGATCAGCTAGTATATGGTATAGCACCTTTGAGCCTTTTGTTTTTCGCACTTAAAACATTGCCAGTGCATAAGGTTTCACACTGGCTTGCAAGGTTTGGATATACCCTGTTGGTAATAGCGTTAGTGGTTAACCTTACTATAACTCTTGATTATCAATGGTATTGGATAAAAGCAGGAATGAGTCTTACTGTTTTAAGTGGTGTATTCACGTTGCTTCTCTATGCTTACTTTGCTTTGAAGCGACAGAACATTCATAAATACTATTCAATACCTCTTCTTTTGGGTTTAGTAAGCAATATGCTGATTATGTCAAGGTTGCTGCTACATATCGATTTTGAGGGGATTTTTGCTTTGGCCTTTTTTATGTTCGCGGCCGAAATCCTCACATTCATCATATTTCTGGGTCAGATATTCAAACAGGTTGAAAGAAGAAAATTTAATGCCGAGCAAAACCTGGCTTGGGAAGCTGATCAGAACAGAAAGCTTCAGGAATTGGACAAACTGAAAACAAGCTTTTTTACAAACATTTCTCATGAGCTAAGAACACCTTTGACTTTAATGCACGGGCCATCGCAAGAGTTGGTAAAGAAGTATCCTGGAGAAAGACTTATGGGCTTGTTGTCCAATAACCTGAGCAAACTTAGAAACCTTGTTGATGAGTTGCTTGATATCCAGAAACTTGAGGTTAACAAAATGACTCCTGAAATATCAAAAGCAGACATCTCAGCCCAATTAAGGTTATTGGTATTTTCGTTTCAATCCCTTGCGGAATCAAAAAAGATTAAACTCAAGCTGGGTCAAAACGAAGAGGTCTTTTTTGGCCATTATGACACAAAAATGTTTGTGAAAATAATGAACAACTTGCTATCCAACGCATTAAAGTTCACTCCGGAAGGAGGGCAGATAGAAGTAAGAGCCGATTACACAAGTAAGCCAGAACAGATTTGTTTGAATGTTCATAATACAGGCAGCGTAATTACCAAGGAAGACCTACCCCATATTTTTGAACGATTCTATCAAGCAGACCACTCTCCCTATGAAGGAACAGGTATCGGGTTGGCCTTGGTTAAAGAGCTAGTAGATGTTTTGCAGGGAAGTATTACTGCGGAAAGCAAAGAAGAAACAGGCACTACTTTTCGTATATCACTACCTCTGGCACTTGATGATTGGAGTGAATACACTATTGGAAATAAGGAGCCGATGGAATTTGAATTACCTTCTAATGGTTCCATAACAAGCATTACCAATCAGGTAGTCACCAATGAAGAGAAACTTAATGACAAGGAGCTGATTCTGCTTGTTGAGGACAACTCAGAAATGCGTGAATATATCGGTATTCTACTTTCCGAAGAATACAATCTGATTGAAGCAGAAAATGGAGCAGAGGGACTTGTTAAGGCAAATGAGATGGTACCCGACCTTATTATTTGTGATGCCATGATGCCGGTAATGGATGGTTATGCATTCAGCAAGGCTATTAAAGAGGAGCAGGCAACCAGTCACGTTCCAATTGTAATGCTTACCGCAAAGGCTTCCACGGAGAGCAAAATAGAGAGTTATGAGCTAGGGGTTGATAACTATTTGACAAAACCCTTTGATGCCAGAGAACTCAGAAGTGTACTTTCTGCGCTAAAGGCTAATCGCAAAAAGATGCAAGAGGTTTTTTCAAAAGAGATTTTCGACCTTAAGCCTAATCAAATTGTTGTTAGCTCGAAAGAAACGCAATTCCTTGGTGACTTAAAGGACTTTTTAGAAGGGCACTTTCATAGATCTGACCTTATAGTAACAGATATTGCCGCACATCTTAAAATGAGTGATACTCAGTTACGTAGAAAACTGAAAAGTATAAGTGGATATTCTCCTAATGGATATTTGAGAAAATTCAGGATGGAAAGGGCAGCACAGTTACTAAGAGCAAATGCTCGCTCGGTTAGTCAGGTAGCTTATGACGTTGGCTTCGAAAATCTGTCCTATTTTTCTAAAGCTTTTCATTCCGAATATGGCTGCTCACCTTCAGCGTATTCAACACAAGATTAACCTCTACTTTTTGTCGGGCCACTTACTTTAAACCTCCTAAAATCAATAGAAGGGCAGGTTTGCCCGAAATCTGTCAAAGAATGTCAATTCTGAGTTAAGACTCAGCTATACTCTCCATCTAATTTCACTTCTCAAAAGTAACCTTTTCTCAAGTCAAAGGATTAAAGGTTGACTGACGCCAGAACATTACTTATTGACTGCTTTGAAACCGGCTAAAAAAAGCATAGTAAATCATAACAGAATGCTTTGCATTCGATTCCTTTTATGGACACTTACTTTCATCTTGAGTTCGGTGATTGCTAAAGGGCAATCATTGCCCTCTAATAATATACTTTATGAGGTCAATGATGGTATGTCATATTGGACTGATGGACTGTCTAAGAATGGCGGATTAAAAAACATTGAAAATAAGCTTGATGAGAGAGACAACACGAGTGTAATATCAATCATGCATTTTGCAACCTTCACGAAAGAGTCTTCCTTAGTATTGCCAATAAATGCTGCATCAGGCACTCTCCTTTTTTCAGAGACCTTTGACGAGGCCGAAAATGCAACCACAGGTGTAGATAATACAGGTGGTGTTTCCTGGACAGCCCTGACACCAGGTGCACTGGCCACTACAGACTATTTCAAAGTGGTAGGAGGCCTCCTTGAAGCCAAAGACCCTAATAGCCCTGCTGCTACCTGGACCACCGGGACCATCAATACTTCCGGTTACAACAGGATCGATTTTACCATGGACATGTCTGAAGATGGAAACATGGAAGCCTGTGCAGACTGTAGTGGCTCAGGAACCATATGTATCGACTGGGTAAAGCTGGAATACAGAATTGATGGAGGCACATGGCAGGAAGTGGCAGAAGACAACTGTGTGGCTACGATGACTGAAGCTCCGGGAAGTATGATTCAGATAGGCGATATATCCGGAGGAACCGAGAGCTATGCTACTACTATTTCATCCGGCATAGGCAACACCATAGAGTGGAGAATTTCCTGTGTGAGCTGGACGGCCACTGAACTCTGGAGGTTTGACAACATTCAGGTAACGGGCAGCACGGGGGCCTCTAACCCTGAAGTAGAATTGAGCGTGTCTTCCAATAGCGGAACAGAGGCAGATGGAACGGTGATCACTGCAACGGCAACAGCCTCCTCAGCGGTTTCGGGAGACCAGACTATTGACTTGGGAGTAAGTGGCACAGGAATCACAAGCACAGATTATACCTTAAGCAATACCACCATAACGATTCTGGATGGTCAGACTACAGGTACAGTGACCTTCACCATTCAGGATGATGCGGATGCGGAGGGAACTGAAACGGCAACACTTACCATAAGCAATCCTTCTTCAGGGTTGACGCTCGGTACCACCACCACCCAAAATGTAACCATTACAGATAATGATGGTACTCCTCCAACTACTTTCACCAGCTTACCTAGCACTGAGCAGACACCAGATAACCAGCAGAGGGGCGTTATGTTTGATATTGTAGCCAACAATGAGGTCATTATCAACAGCTTTGATCATTTCTTGCTTTCAGTGGGTGCTGTTGGTTATGAAATACACTATAAGTCGGGCTCATTCGTAGGTTCGGAATCTACAGCAGGAGACTGGACACTGGCCGGTACGGCTAGCATCGATGCTGGAGCGTCTGGTTCCAATGTGTCTATTCCTATCCCTATTAATGTCACTATTCCTGCCGGACAAACCTATGGCTTTTATCTCACTTTCATAACAACTGATGGTGCTACCCAATATACAAATGGTAGTAGTACACAAACAAGTTTAGGTAGTGATGCTAACATAGAAATTAAAGGAGGTGTGGGTAAGGATTATCCGTTCGGTACAACAATAAATAACCGTTATACAAGTGTAACGGTACACTATAATACCGATGGTACTTCTGTACAATTGCCAACAGCGACAACGGCTGATGCAACTAACATTATGGGAACCTCTGCTGACCTTGGAGGTGAAGTTGTCTCAAGTGGTGGTTTTTCAGTTACTGAACGAGGTATTGTCTATGCGCCAACTGCTACCAATGCCAATCCACAGATTGGCGGTACAGGTACAATCAAAGCAGTGAATGGTACGGGTGTAGGAGTCTTTAATGAAACGGTTTCAGGATTAATTGATGGGACTCAGTATTCCTATGCCGCTTATGCGATTAATCAGTTAGGAACCAGTTATGGAACGGTTAAAACCTTTACTACAACAGTATCAGTACAAGATGTTAACCTGAGTGTATCTGCTAATGCGGGAACAGAAGTAGGTATGACTGCTATCACAGTTACGGCTACCGCCTCTCAAGCAGTTTCAGGCGACCAAACGGTTGACTTAGGTGTGACAGGTACTGGAATCACCAGTACAGATTATACACTTAGCAATACCACTATCAGCATATTGAATGGCCAGACCACCGGAACAGTCACGTTCACCGTGCAAGATGATTCCGATATTGAAGGTACAGAGACCGCCACACTTACAATTAGCAACCCATCGGCAGGAATTACTTTGGGTAGCACTACCACTAAAAACATAGCGATTACCGATAATGATTTCCCAACAGTTGAATTAAGTGTTTCTGCTAATACAGGAAATGAGGTTGACGGTACTGTAGTTACCGTAACCGCTACTGCTTCTGCTGCTGTATCCGGTGATAAAACTGTTAACCTTGGTGTTTCTGGTACGGGGATAACCAGTGCTGATTACGCACTCAGCAATTCAACTATCACCATTCTGAACGGACAGACTATCGGTACAGCCACCTTTACCATTCAAAGTGACACGGACAATGAAATAGCAGAAACGGCTACAATTACCATAAGCAATCCCTCAACAGGTCTTACACTAGGAACCAACACTACGGAAGACATCCTTATTACTGATGAGGCTTGCAGTGCATCTGGAGTCTATACAAGAGGAACTTCGGAACTACAGGTTATCGCAACTAGTCCATATTGGGTGTTTATTGTTGGTAATCGAAGCATCCGGAGACAATATATTATTACGGCTGCCGAACTTAATGAAATTGGAATATCAGGTGCAGGTTTGATCACGGCCCTTGACCTCAATTTTGTAAGTGCCAATACAAGCCCTGTAGATGGGTTGGTTATGAAAATGGGTACCACCACACAAAATTTCTACACGGCTGGAACCACCTCAAGTACTGGATCCTATATAAATGGGCTTACTACAGTAATTGGAGTCGGAAATATACCGAATACGGCAACGGTGGGTTGGCAGACCTTTACACTGGACAATCCATTCGTCTGGGATGGTAGCAGCAATCTGGTAATAGAGTTTGTAACTGATACATTCAACTCTTCTGGAACCTCTTCCACCATTGATTTGGAAAATACCGACAATACGATGTCGCTATACTCTGAAAGCTCCTCGACAGCCGGTACTGCTCAAACAACCGGAAATTCGGTAGCAAATAGACCCATTATGCGCTTTACGCTCTGTGGTGCCCCTGAAGTCAACTTGTCGGTATCGGCCAATAGCGGTACTGAAGCAGATGGTACGGTCATCACAGTAACTGCCACCGCTTCGGGCGGAGTTTCGGGCGACCAGACGGTTGACTTAGGTGTGACGGGGACAGGAATCACTGGCACAGATTATACGCTTAACAATACCACTATTACCATTCTGAGTGGTCAAACGACAGGCACAGCCACTTTTACAGTGCAAGACGATTCAGATATTGAAGGCACAGAGACCGCCACCTTAACGATCAGCAATCCTTCAGCAGGGCTTACTTTGGGCAGTACCACTACTCAAAATGTAGCCATCACTGATGATGATTTTCCATCTGTAGAACTGAGTGTTTCAGCTAATGCTGGAACCGAAGCAGGATCAACAGCTATCACAGTAACAGCCACTGCTTCAAGTGCAGTTTCAGGAGACCAAACCGTTGACCTGGGAATTTCTGGTACTGGTATTACAGGTACTGATTATGTCCTTAGCAATTCTACTATCACCATTTTGAATGGTGCGACTACGGGCACAGTCACTTTTACGATTCAGGATGACAGTGCTATTGAAGGTACAGAGACAGCTATTTTAACAATTAGCAATCCATCTGCAGGTGTTACATTGGGCAGTACTACTACTCAAAACATAGCTATTACTAATGATGATTTTCCAACAGTTGATTTGAGTGTAAGCGCTAATACTGGCACCGAAGCAGCAGGCACAGTTATCACTGTTACTGCCACATCATCTCAAGCGGTTAGTGGAGATCAAACGGTTGACTTAGGAGTTGGTGGAACAGGCATTACGGGCACAGATTATACTTTAAGCGGTTCTACCATTACCATATTAAATGGTCAGACTACTGGTACAGTGACCTTCACGGTTCAGGATGATGCTGATATTGAAGGCACAGAGACCGCTATTTTAACAATTAGTAATCCATCTGCAGGCATTACTTTGGGGAGTACGACTACTCAAAACATAGCGATTACTGATGATGATTTTTCATCGGTTGACTTAAGTGTAAGTGCCAACTCAGGAACGGAGGCCGGAACTACAGTGATAACGGTTACCGTTACAGCTTCCCAAGCCGTCACCGGAGATCAGACAGTAAATTTAGGGGTAAGTGGTACTGGTATTACAGGAACAGATTATACACTAAGTGGTACTACAATTACTATTCTCAATGGTCAGACTACAGGTACAGTCACTTTTACCATTCAGGATGATAGTGCAATTGAAGGCACCGAGACTGCAACTTTAACGATTAGTAATCCTTCAGCAGGGCTTACTTTGGGCAGTACGACTACTCAAAATGTAGCCATTACTGATAATGATTTTCCAACAGTCGACTTAAGTGTGTCGGCTAATACTGGCACCGAGGCAGGGACTACGGTTGTTACAGTCACAGCAACTTCATCTCAGGTTGTTAGTGGAGATCAAACGGTTGATTTAGGAGTTAGTGGTACAGGCATTGCGAATACAGACTATGCTTTGAGCAATACTACTATTACCATTTTGAGTGGCCAGACTACCGGTTCAGTGACTTTTACTGTTCAGGATGATAGTGCCATAGAGGGGGCTGAGACCGCGACTTTGACGATTAGTAATCCTTCAGGAGGAGTTACATTGGGTAGTACCACTACACAAAATATAGCGATTACCGATAATGATTTTCCAACAGTTGATTTGAGTGTAAGTGCCAATGCTGGAACCGAAGCTGGAACTACGGTAATTACAGTCACAGCAACTTCATCTCAAGCTGTAACCGGAGATCAGACAGTTAACCTTGGTGTGACAGGCACGGGAATTACCAGTACGGATTATATATTAAGCGGCATGACTATTACCATATTAAATGGTCAGACTACTGGTACAGTGACCTTCACGGTTCAGGATGACTCAGATATTGAAGGCACCGAGACTGCGACTTTGACGATTAGTAATCCTTCAGCAGGTGTTACATTGGGCAGTACTACTACTCAAAACATAGCTATTACTGATAATGACTTTCCAACAGTCGACTTAAGTGTAAGTGCTAATACAGGTGCAGAAGCAGGAACAACAGCCATCACTGTTACTGCCACATCATCTCAAGCGGTTAGTGGAAATCAAACGGTTGACTTAGGTGTGACAGGTACAGGAATTACAGGTACAGATTACACATTAAGTAGCATTACGATCACGATATTAAATGGTCAGACGACAGGTTCAGTGACGTTTACGATTCAAGACGACTCAGATATTGAAGGTACTGAGACCGCCACGCTTACGATTAGTAATCCATCTGCAGGAGTGACTTTAGGCAGTACGACTACTCAGAATGTATCTATTACTGATAATGACTCTCCAACAGTCGACTTAAGTGTAAGTGCTAATACAGGTGCAGAAGCAGGAACAACAGCCATCACTGTTACTGCCACATCATCTCAAGCGGTTAGTGGAAATCAAACGGTTGACTTAGGTGTGACAGGTACAGGAATTACAGGTACAGATTACACATTAAGTAGCATTACGATCACGATATTAAATGGTCAGACGACAGGTTCAGTGACGTTTACGATTCAAGACGACTCAGATATTGAAGGTACTGAGACCGCCACGCTTACGATTAGTAATCCATCTGCAGGAGTGACTTTAGGCAGTACGACTACTCAGAATGTATCCATTACGGATGATGATTTTCCATCAGTTGATTTGAGTGTAAGTGCTAATGCTGGAACCGAAGCAGCAGGAACTGTGATAACCGTAACAGCTACCGCATCTCAGGCAGTTTCCGGTGATCAGACTGTTGACTTGGGAGTCAGTGGCACAGATATAACAAGTTCAGATTATACATTGAGTGGCACAACTATTACTATTTTGAATGGCCAGACTACAGGTACAGTGACTTTTACTGTTCAGGATGATAGTGCCATTGAGGGTGCTGAGACCGCTATTTTAACAATTAGTAACCCTTCAGCAGGAGTGACTTTAGGCAGTGCTACTGCCCAAAATATATCCATTACGGATGATGATTTTCCATCAGTTGATTTGAGTGTAAGTGCTAATACTGGCACCGAAGCAGGAACAACAGCCATCACTGTTACTGCAACTTCATCTCAAGCGGTTAGTGGAGATCAAACGGTTGACTTAGGAGTCAGTGGCACAGGCATTACTGGTACGGATTATACATTAAGCGGTACGACTATTACTATTTTGAATGGTCAAATAACAGGAACAGTCACCTTCATTGTTCAGGATGATAGTGCAATTGAAGGTACCGAGACCGCCACTTTAACAATTAGTAATCCTTCAGCAGGAATTACATTGGGTAGTACCACTACTCAAAATATATCCATTACCGATAATGATTTTCCATCTATTGATTTGAGTGTAAGTGCTAATACCAGCACCGAAGCAGCAGGAACTGTGATAACCGTAACGGCTACCGCATCTCAGACAGTCACTGGAGATCAAACGGTTGACGTTGGTGTTACAGGTACTGGTATCACTGGTACTGACTATACTCTAAGTGGAACGACTATCACGATCCTTAATGGCCAGACTACTGGAACGATTACGTTTACTGTTCAAGACGACCCAGATATTGAAGGCACTGAGACCGCTACTTTAACGATTAGTAACCCTTCGACAGGCGTTACTTTGGGCAGTACGACTACTCAGAATGTATCTATCACCGATAATGATTTTCCATCCGTGAACCTGAGTGTAAGTGCTAATACTGGAACCGAAGCAGCAGGAACTGTGATAACCGTAACGGCTACGGCATCTCAGGCAGTATCTGGTGATCAGACATTAGACCTTAGTGTGACGGGATCTGGAATCACAGGAACGGATTACACTTTGAGTGGCACCACCATTACTATTATTAATGGCCAGACTTCTGGAACAGTCACATTTACGATTCAAGACGACTCAGATATTGAAGGCACTGAGACCGCTACTTTAACGATTAGTAACCCTTCGACAGGCGTTACTTTGGGCAGTACGACTACTCAGAATGTATCTATTACTGATAATGACTCTCCAACAGTCGACTTAAGTGTAAGTGCTAATACTGGAACCGAAGCAGCAGGAACTGTGATAACCGTAACGGCTACGGCATCTCAGGCAGTATCTGGTGATCAGACGGTTGATCTTGGAGTTTCTGGTGCAGGCATCATGGGCACAGATTATGCTTTAAGTGGTTCTACCATTACCATATTAAATGGCCAGACGACAGGTTCAGTGACCTTCGCCATTCAGAATGACTCAGATATTGAGGGCACGGAGACCGTCACACTTACGATTTCTAATCCTTCATCAGGAGTAAGCTTAGGTAGTACGACTACTCAGAATGTATCTATTACTGATAATGACTTTCCAACAGTCGACTTAAGTGTAAGTGCTAATACAGGTGCAGAAGCAGGAACAACAGCCATCACTGTTACTGCCACATCATCTCAAGCGGTTAGTGGAAATCAAACGGTTGACTTGGGAATCAACGGTACTGGAATCACCAGTACAGATTTTATTTTAAGCGCTACTACAATTACTATCCTTAATGGCCAGACCACAGGTACAGTCACCTTTACCGTTCAGGATGATAGTACAATTGAAGGCACTGAGACAGCTACTTTAACGATTAGTAATCCTTCAGCAGGAGTGACTTTAGGCAGTACGACTACTCAGAATGTATCTATTACTGATAATGACTTTCCAACAGTCGACTTAAGTGTAAGTGCTAATACAGGTGCAGAAGCAGGAACAACAGCCATCACTGTTACTGCCACATCATCTCAAGCGGTTAGTGGAAATCAAACGGTTGACTTAGGTGTGACAGGTACAGGAATTACAGGTACAGATTACACATTAAGTAGCATTACGATCACGATATTAAATGGTCAGACGACAGGTTCAGTGACGTTTACTGTTCAGGATGATGCTGATATTGAAGGCACCGAGACAGCTACTTTAACGATTAGTAATCCTTCAGCAGGAGTGACTTTAGGTTCTACGACTACTCAGAATGTATCTATTACAGATAATGATTTTCCATCTATTGACTTAAGCGTAAGCGCAAATGCTGGCACCGAGTCAGGGACTACTATTATTACGGTTACAGCAACGTCATCGACAGCTGTTACTGGAGATCAGACCGTTGACTTAGGAGTTAGTGGTACTGGTATTTCAGGTACAGATTATATGCTTAGTAATACGACCATCACCATATTAAATGGTCAGACTACCGGTTCAGTGACCTTCACGGTTCAGGATGATTCGGATATTGAGGGTCCTGAAACTGCGGTTCTGACTATAAGTAACCCTTCTTCTGGAGTAGTGCTTGGAAGTACAACGAATCAAAATGTAGTAATTACAGACAATGACTTTGCACCAAACCCTATAGTAAGTTTAAGTGTGACCACCAACTCAGGTACCGAAGCAGCTGGAACTGTAATAACCGTAACAGCCACGGCTTCAAGTGCAGTCACCGGAGATCAGACCGTTGACTTAGGCGTAAATGGAACAGGCATAAATGGCACAGATTATACTCTAAGTGGCACCACTATTACCATATTAAATGGTCAAACAACAGGAACGGTAACTTTCACTGTTCAGGATGATACAAATATCGAAGGTACCGAGACAGCTACTTTAACGATTGGCAATCCATCCACGGGTGTTACACTAGGTTCTACCACTACGCAAAACATAGCCATCACTGATAATGACTTTCCGTTAGTTGATTTGAGCGTAAGTGCTAATACAGGCACCGAAGCAGCATGGACTGTGATAACTGTTACTGCAACTTCATCTCAGGCAGTATCTGGTGATCAGACTATTGATTTAGGGGTAAGTGGAACAGGCATCACTGGTGGCGATTATACATTAAGCGGAACGACTATCACTATCCTTAATGGCCAGACTTCTGGTACGGTTACGTTTATTGTTCAGGACGACTCAGATATTGAAGGTCCTGAAACAGCGGTTTTGGCTATTAACAACCCTTCTTCTGGTATACTGCTTGGAAGTATAACGAGTCAGAATATTGTAATTACTGATAATGACTTTGCAGCCAATCCAATAGTTAGTTTAGGTGCTTCCACTAACTCAGGTACCGAGGCTGGAGCAACAGCCATTACTGTTACAGCCACTGCTTCAAGTGCAGTTTCAGGAGACCAAACTGTTGACTTAGGAGTCAGTGGTACTGGTATTTCGGGTACAGATTATATGCTTAGTAATACGACCATGACCATATTAAATGGCCAGATTACTGGAATAGTCACATTTACAATCCAAGATGATAATACAATTGAAGGTACAGAGACAGCTATTTTAACCATTAGTAATCCATCTTCTGGAATTACCTTAGGCAGTACGACTACTCAAAACATAGCGATTACGGATAATGATTTTCCAAGTGTTGATTTGAGCGTAAGTGCTAATACAGGTACCGAGGCAGCAGGCACAGTTATCACGGTTACAGCCACAGCCTCCCAAGCAGTCACTGGTGATCAGACTGTTGATTTAGGGGTGAGTGGAACAGGCATCACTGGAGCGGATTATACGCTCAGTAATACTACCATCACCATTCTGGACGGTCAGACTTCTGGCACGGTTACGTTTATTGTTCAGGACGACTCAGATATTGAAGGCACCGAGACAGCCACTTTGACGATTAGTAACCCTTCGGCAGGTATTACTTTGGGCAGTACGACTACTCAAGACATAGCGATTACCGATAATGATTTTCCAAGTGTTGATTTGAGTGTAAGTGCTAGTGCAGGTACCGAGGCAGCAGGCACAGTTATCACGGTTACTGCCACAGCATCTCAAGCTGTAACCGGAGATCAAACTGTTGACTTAGGTGTGACAGGAACAGGGATTGCCGGCACAGACTATACTTTAAGTAGTTCTACAATTACCATATTAAATGGCCAGACTACAGGTACAGTGACTTTTACAATTCAGGATGATTTAGATATTGAAGGCACTGAGACAGCTGCTTTAACTATTAGTAATCCATCATCAGGGCTTACTTTAGGCTCTACCACCACCCAAAACATAGCGATTACCGATGATGATTTTCCATCTGTTGATTTGAATGCAAGTGCTAATGCTGGTACCGAAGCCGGAACTACGGTAATTACAGTCACAGCAACGTCATCTCAAGCCGTCACTGGAGATCAAACGGTTGACTTGGGAGTCAGTGGTACAGGTATCACCGGTACCGATTATACATTAAGCAGTACTACGATGACAATATTAAATGGTCAAACTACAGGTACGGTGACTTTTACTGTTCAGGATGATAGTGCAATTGAAGGCACCGAGATAGCTACTTTAACAATTAGTAATCCATCTGCTGGAATTACTTTAGGCAGTACTACTACCCAAAATATAGCTATCACTGATAATGACTTTCCATCAGTTGATTTGAGTGTTTCAGCCAACACAGGCACCGAGGCCGGAACTACAGTCATCACTGTTACAGCCACTGCTTCAAGTGCAGTTTCAGGAGACCAAACGGTTGACTTAGGAGTCAGTGGCACAGGCATAACTAGTGCCGATTACACATTAAGCAGTACGACTATTACCATATTAAATGGTCAGACAACAGGCATGGTTACCTTTACCGTTCAGGATGACTCAGATATTGAAGGTTCCGAGACTGCTACTTTAACGATTGGTAATCCTTCAGCAGGTATTACTTTGGGCAGTACGACTACTCAAAACATAACGATTACCGATGATGATTTTCCAAGTGTTGATTTGAGCGTAAGTGCTAGTACAGGCACCGAAGCAGCAGGCACCGTGATAACCGTAACGGCTACCGCATCTCAAGCTGTAACCGGAGATCAGACAGTTAACCTTGTTGTGACAGGTGCAGGCATCATGGGCACAGACTATGCACTGAGCAATAGTACCATCACGATTTTAGATGGCGCTACGACTGGAACAGTCACCTTCACAGTTCAGGATGATTCGGATATTGAAGGTACCGAGACAGCTACCCTTACGATTAGTAATCCATCTGCTGGAATTACTTTAGGCAGTACTACTACCCAAAACATAGTCATTACCGACAATGATTTTCCATCGATTGATTTGAGTGTAAGTGCTAACACCGGCACTGAGGCAGGGGCTACGGCTATTACTGTAACTGCCACTGCATCGGCAGCAGTTTCCGGAGATCAGACTATTGATTTAGGGGTAAGTGGAACAGGCATTACTGGAACGGATTATACGCTCAGTAATACTACCATTACCATTTTAAATGGCCAGACCACAGGTACAGTCACCTTTACAGTCCAAGATGATAGTACAATTGAAGGCACTGAGACCGCTACTTTAACGATTAGTAATCCTTCAGCAGGGATTACATTGGGCAGTACTACTACCCAAAACATAGTCATTACCGACAATGATTTTCCACCTGTTGATTTGAGTGTAAGTGCTAATACTGGCACCGAGGCAGCAGGAACTGTGATAACTGTTACTGCTACCGCGTCTGCAGCCGTCACCGGAGATCAAACGGTTGATCTAGGAGTCAGTGGTTCAGGCATTACGGGTACAGACTATACTTTAAGTAGTTCTACCATTACCATATTAAATGGCCAGACTTCTGGAACAGTCACATTTACGATTCAAGACGACTCAGATATTGAAGGCACCGAGACAGCTACTTTAACGATTAGCAATCCATCTGCTGGAATTACTTTAGGTTCTACCACCACCCAAAACATAGCGATTACCGATAATGATTTTCCAATTGTAGAACTGAGTGTAAATACTAATACCGGTACAGAGGCTGCTACTACTGCGATTATAGTTACCGCTACTGCCGCCAGTACAGTAGTTGGTGATCAATCGGTTGACATTGGAGTAAGCGGTACCGGTATTACAAATACAGATTATACTTTAAGTACAACGACCATTACTATTTTGAATGGCCAAACAATAGGTACAGCCACCTTTACTATACAGGACGATACAGATATTGAAGGTAATGAAACCGCTGTACTTACTCTTAGTAACCCTACATCAGGAGTTGTTTTAGGTAGCATGATTACTCAATCTATCCAGATCGGAGATAATGATGCAGCGGATCCGACAAATGTGAATACGACTATAACAGCTACTCCTCTTAGTGTAATGGCCGATGGAATAGCCACATCAACAATTGAGGTACAGTTATCTGACGCTGGTGGCAACTTGTTAACGAACTCTGGAGGAGCGGTTCTTTTGAATACAACAGGAAGTGCTGTGTTAAGTGCGGTTACGGATAACCTTGATGGAAGCTATACTGCTACAATTACAAATACGGTTAGCGAAGTGGTAACGATAACCGGTTTATTGGAAGGAGTTCTGATTCGGGATAATGAAGAGGTCACATTTACACCTAACATAACGGATTCAGATGGTGATGGAATCATTGATATAGAAGAGGATTTGAATAATAACGGAAACCTAGATGATGATGATACGGATGGAGATGGGTTACCCAACTATCTGGACAATGATGATGATGGAGATTCGATCAGGACCCAAGATGAAGATATTGACAACAATGGTAATCCAGATAATGATGATACAGATGGTGATGGACTACCTAATTACCTAGATAATGACGATGATGGTGATGGCATACCAACCCTTGAAGAAGACGCAAATAACAATTTAAACCTATTTGACGATGACACTGATGGCGATGGTATTTTCAACTTTCTTGACTCAGAAGAAAACATGAACATCAATAAGATATTCAGTCCAAATGGAGACGGAATCAACGATGTACTTCAAATAAGAGATGCGGAAAAATACCCAAACAACAGGGTGAGCATTTTCAATAGAAACGGGAGTTTAGTTTTTGAAATAACAGGGTATAATAACCGAGATAAAGGGTGGACTGGGGTGCCAAATACTGGGTTCTTTGTGAACACAGATCGAATTGTTCCCAATGGTACATATTTCTATGTGATAGAACCAAATGATGGTAGTAAGACTGTAACAGGCTTTTTCATACTAAAGCGTTGATAAGATGACCAGAACCAAGTTACTACTGACTATATGCTTTATACTATCTCCTCTTGGAGTACTAGGCCAACAACAAATTTTAAATACGCAGTATATTTTCACTCGTCACCTTATAAACCCAGCCTACACTGGTGTTGGCAATAGGCTTCAAGCCGCACTATTAGTCAGAGATCAATGGAGAGGAATTGATGGAGCTCCTAAAACTCAGGCGCTCAGTTTGCATGCGCCCATAAACTTTGAAAAGACCATGTCTTTGGGTGGAATCATGGTAAGTGACAAAATAGGTGTCACCACGCAAAGGGCGGCTTATCTGACAGCTTCTTATAAGCTTGAGGTGAAAAAAGAAGCATTTATTTCTTTCGGTTTGCAAGGAGGTATTTTAACAGACCAAACTAATTTTTCCGAGTTAGATGGGTTTGCTGATGACCCTATTTTTGCTTCGGGAAACAGAACTTCCTTTCGACCTAACTTCGGTGCAGGTGTTTATTATTATGATGAAAAATTTCATGTTGGATTATCCATACCCAATTTGGTTGAGCAAAAGTTTGAGCAGTTTGCTTTCCAGGAAGGTTCTGATATTAACCGTTTTATTTATTTGGACAATGGGTATGCTTTTACACTCAAAAATCAAATGATACTAGATGTTAGCACGCTATTGAAAGTTCAGTCAGGAAACCCTGCACAATTTGATATCAATGCTATTTTGGGAATGCGTAGTTCTATATGGATTGGTTTTTCGTATCGTTCCTTTGAATCTTTTGACTTTCTTTTCAGGCTAAAACTGGCGAGAGATTATTATTTCGCTTACTCTTATGATATACCGTCTGGACCTGCTTCTCTAAGCAGGGTTAATACAGGTTCACATGAATTCCTGATTCAATTTGGTATGAACAAATTAACCAAGCCATTTAAGCCTACAAGGAAATTGTGGAAGCGCTGACTTATTTAATACAATTCCGAATTGACAAATGGAATAAGCGCCAACACTACGGCTGGTTCATAATATTCAGCCCTGTCAATAAGGTCTTTTGTGAGAATGCCAACAGCACCATTGGATTGTTTGGAGTTTTGACGATTGAAAACCATATCATCGGCAATACCCAATTCAATGCCTTGATTGACAAGGTCACGTATTTTTGGAGGAAGCTGAAAAGTGGCTGTTCTGGCTTGCCCTTGTTGCTCTTTTGAAAGTATGTAAACCCATGCAAAGGCTTCCATATGGTTTTTGCTATCGGAAATACCTCCTTCAATACCTACCCAGTAATCGGCTTGATTGAATTCTGATTTGGCAGCTTCAGTTCTATTCTTGGCTCCTGTCCATGTTTCTTGATCAGTCATGGGCTGGTCACTAACCCCAGATGGTACAGAAACACCCTCGACAATAATAGAATGATCAGGAAAAGCCTTTTCAAAAGCCGCTTTTGTACAATTAACTTTTACCGGGTTTTTAGAACCTACAACAACCTTAATTTCCATTACTATTTAACGCTGCTAGTTTTTCATCCATTTTAAGGCGCCCATAAAAAACAGTAAGTGCTTCTTTAACTTTTTTGTCTCCGGGTCTTACATTCCAGGCCTTTTCCATGTATGGCAAAGCCTTTCTGGTCCAGTCATGACCAATTTCTTCTGTGTCTGCTCCCTTGAGCTCGTATTCTTCATTGCTCATCAGGTTTATTCTCACGTAGTTTCGGTTAGCTTGCTCATTAATCATAACGGCATAGTTGTAATTGGCGGCAAAATCATCAGGAAAAGAAGCCAGATAGCGCTCATAGTTAGTGGATGCTTTTTCGAAATACCTTTCTGACCTTTCGGGTTGTCCATTGATATAGGATGATTTGAAAATGATATCGAATAAATCGGCCTGCCTTAAAATCAGCTGTGCATTATTAGGGTTCCTTTGAATGGCTGTATTCAGAGTAGATTCGGCTTCTTCCAGTTTGTTTAGCCTTATGAGTGTTCTTAACTGTTCAATAATGTAGGGAATGTGGTTGGGGTAATTGAACCTGGCGTCTTCAATAACATCCAGTAACTCTTCTGTAGGAACTTGCAGTTTTCGCTTGGCTATGATCAATCCGTCATAGGCTTCTCGACTCAATCCTTCAAGGTCTTTTGAAGCCAGATAGTTTTCTACGGCCAGTTCATACTCCCCTGCATATAGAGCACAAATTGCAGAGTAGATATATGCTTTTGCATCTTCTGGTTTGGATATTTTAGAGACTTCAAATGCTTTAATTGCTTCTTCAAACCTTTGTTCTTTGAACAGCTTGTCTCCTTCATTAATCCCTGCAGCCCATAGAATTTCGATTTGGTTTTTCGAGGCAACCCATAGATTGCTGGTTCTGGTTGTTAGCGATTGTGTTTTATTGTAAGCCTCTACAATTGTAGTAACAAACGCAGTTTTATCACGCTTGAACTGTCTGAGGTTAGCATCTTTAGAGTTATATATCTCATGATAAATTCTTGCCTTTGTAAACCAGGCTCTATAGTTATCATTAACATTTTGCCCTTCAAAAGCCTCGTCAATGGCCTTTTTTGCTTCAATATAGTCTTGGTCGTTTAAGAAAGTTGAGGCAACAGAAATCAGGTCCTGAGAATATATATTCTCAGAAATTAAGCATACTAGTATGGCAACTATGTACTTCAATGATCCAGCAGCGCGCTATTAGCAAATTTACAGGTTTTGCCATTCTTCAGTAGTAGTCGAGGTTAGAATGAATGTTAAATATACCACAGAAATCAATTCTTTTACACACAATTTTGTGTTGTTTGTTGCTAAATAATGATTTGATAATATGGGTTTGTACATATATTCCGAAGAATGTTCGGAGTCAAAAAAGTAGTTTTTGACTTTCAATAGAGGAGAGTATATGAGAAGGAATATCAACCTAATGAAAGCGGGTTGATATTCCTTTTCTATTGATGTGAGTTTATTGCCCTTTTTTCCACTTAGGTAATTGACCTGGTAGTGTCGGTGAACTTGCTAGTCCTAATCTATTATCCATTTGTTCGAATGCATTCTGAAGAATTTTTACATTTTTAAGAATGACTTCAAACTCACTTGCTGCTATTTCATAGTTAGCTTCTGAGGTTCCTGTTACATTTGAAGTAGATCCAAACACATCAAAAATGGCATTTTGGGCGCGTTGTCTCATTCCGTATTCCGCATCAATATCAAGTCTTCCAAAAGTAGGGTCTCCGTTCATTGAGATACGAATAGCATTGAGCTTTTCTTCCAGGTTCATCGCTTCCTTAAATACGACAGCGGACTCTTGAGAAGGTAAAGCCTTGGCTGCAGCTTTATAAACAGAAACCTTTGTATTCATTTCACCTAAGACTGCTTGAGTTGAATTGATGGCATTCATAAGGTTAACTGCCTTTTTCTTGAATGCAGTCATTTTCGACCAGTCAGAAGCTGGAATTGTACGATTATCGAGTTCCATCACTTCAAATGAGGTTGGCCCAGTAAGCGTTTCCAACTCACCATTTACATTTTTGCTGATACTAACCGTATAGGTACCTGGAACTACCAATACACCAGAGGAAGGTAGCCCCTGAGTTTGGCTTGCTTGCCCCTGGCTCACTTGTCCGAAGCTAGTATATGTTAGATCCCAAACTATTTGATTCATTCCTTTAGCAAGACCGCGTCTTAACTCGCTTACTACATCACCTTGTTGATCTTTGATTGTGAAAACCAAATATGCCGGTAATTCGCTTTGTTCTGCCTTATATTGTTCAACTGTTGGGTAAGCAATGGTCTCTCCTTTTTTAAATGCCTTTGCTTCTTTTTTCTTTCTTTCAGCGCTCAAAGTTGAAGTACCCTCTTTTATCCAATAGCGAATAACTGCACCTCGCTGAGGGTTTTTAGCTGCATAGAACATTTCTCCCTGAAAACCCTTTTCTCGTGAGCCTAAGCTTCCCAGCGGAGTCCATGTGTTGAACATGTATGCATCTTTAATAGCAAAAACGTGGGCAGGCTTTTCTGTCACTTTTTTAGATAATTCTCGCAACGGGCTATAGTTGTCAAGAATGTAGAAACCTCTACCAAAAGTGGCTACGGCCAAGTCGCTTTCCCTTTCCTGAATGGCTAAATCCCTTACATTAATTGTAGGGATACCAGACTTTAATGCTTTCCAGCTTTTGCCTCCGTTAATAGAAACATGCACTCCATATTCTGTCCCTACAAATAGAATGTTCTCATCAATGTGATCTTGTTCAATAGCATATACGGCACCAGTAGGAAGGTTGGCACTAATGTTTTTCCATGTTCTTCCTTTATCATTACTAACATAGATGTATGGAGTAAAGTTTCCACTCTTATGGTTGTTGAACGCGGCATAAACGGTATTCTCATCATGTTTTGAAGCCACCAGGTCGTATACATATGTGTTTTCAGGAACTCCCTCAAAGCGGTTAATGGTTCTCCAGTTTTTCCCATCGTCTTCGGAGATGCTAATCTGACCATCATCTGAGCCAACATAAAGCAAACCCTTTTGAATTCTTGATTCATCAAGAGAAACTGCAGCGCCATATCTCGAAGTTGATCCGTTTTTGGCTACAGCATCCATTGGCCACACCTTGCCCATCACGGGTAATAGGTTCCTATCGATATTCTGGTCTAACTCACCGCTGATGACTTCCCAGGAATCTCCCCGGTTGGTACTCTTAAACAGCTTGTTAGCTGCATAGTATAATGTTTTGTGGTCATGGGGACTAACCATTAAAGGAGCATCCCAATTGAAATTGTATGCTTTTTCTCCTTTTCTGGGTCTAGGAATAATTGTTACACCTTCACCACTTCTTCTGTCAAATCGAATCAGACCACCGTTTTGATACTGGGCATATACAATATTATCATCAACTGGATCGGGAACAGATTCAAACCCATCTCCACCTTGAGTAACAATCCAGTCACTGCTGATAATACCATGTTGACTAACTGTTTGAGAAGGACCATGAAGACTATAGTTATCTTGTGTCCCACCCATAACATTGTAGAATGGTTTAGCATTATCTACTGAAACCTTGTAGAACTGAGTTACCGGAAGATTTGTAAAGAATTTCCAGTTCTGACCTCTGTCATAAGTTTCATATACTCCACCATCACAACCTTGTAAAATGTGAAGTGGATTGCTTGGGTCAATCCACATGGCGTGATTATCCCAGTGCTTGCTTTTTTCGCCCAGGTTGTTAAATGTTTTTCCTCCATCAGTAGTAACCTGAGTGAAAGTGTTGAGTAAGTAAACCCTGTTTTCATCAACTGGGTCTGCGACAATTTCCTGATAGTAATTACCGCTTGAAGAAGTACTGCTCATCTTTTGCCAGGAAGCTCCACGGTTAGTGCTTTTGAAAAAACCACCTTGTCCACTTTTTGCCTCTACTACAGCATAAATGATTTCAGGGTTAGCTGGTGAAATGGCCATTCCAATTCGTCCTTTATCTACTCCAGGAAGGCCTTTGTTAGCTTTTTCCCAAGTATTACCTGCATCAGTTGATTTATATATTCCAGACTCCGGGCCTCCTCCTAAATAGGTCCATTGTCTTCTTCTTCGTTGATGTGCTGTAGCATAAATTACATCTGGATTTCTTGGGTCCAGGTGTACTTCATTAACCCCAGTATGCTCACTGATTTCTAATACTTTTGTCCAGTTCTTTCCTCCATCGGTTGTTTTATATAGGCCTCTGTCTCCACCAGCACTCCATAATGGTCCGGTAGCTGCTACGTAAACTACATCAGAGTTTCTAGGGTCTACTTTAATCATTCCTATGTGCTCAGACTTTTCCAGTCCGACTTTTTTAAATGAGGCACCTCCATCAACAGATTTGTAAAGACCATCTCCATAGGATACAGATCTTTGATTGTTGTTTTCTCCGGTTCCTACCCAAATAACATTGTGATTATTAGGGTCCATAGCTAAGGCACCAATCGAGTAGCTTCCATATTGATCGAAAATAGGTCTGAATGTGGTACCTGCATTGGTAGTTTTCCATACACCACCGGCTGCGGCAGCCACATAAAACTCGCTTGTGTTTTTTGGGTTAACGGCTATGTCAGCAATTCTTCCAGAGGTCAGGGCTGGCCCTATACTTCTGAACTTAATGCTACTGAGTGAAACACCCTTAAATGGATCTTCTACTTTGGGCTGTTCTTGTTTCTTTTTCTTTTTTCGTTGTCCAAGAATATCTGCTTGAAATGTCAGGGACAAGAAGCTTATCAGGATGAGGGATACTAATTTTTTCATGATAGTTTGGTTTGCCAGAGTAAGATAAGGCAAATACTATTACTTAAGGAGTCATTCTTCCATCGGTGGAAATAAAAAAGCGTCACTTCCTTATAAAGATGACGCTTTCAATATTAAACTATGCATTTAGCTAGGCTTTCAATAGCTCTGCGTATTTTTCTTTATTTGAAAATAACAACAAAATTACCAATACAATCCAAAGCGCTGAAGGGCCTATGCCTGCCACATCGAGAGAGGCATGAAATAGAAATGCATTGAAGGCAATAGGAGCGTTGATGACTAAGGCCAGTGCTACGTATCTACCGGACAGAAAGGCTAAGCCAGTAATTATTTCTAGGATGCCTACGATTGTTAGAACATTGGCACTCGAGATGGCTCCAAAATAGGCCATCCCTGCTTCGCTAAGCTCTGGTGGAGGTAAGAAATTCGCAAACTTGTTAACTCCAAAAACTAACATGATGATAGCGAGAAGTATTCTTGCTAATAATGTGACTTTAGGATTCATAATTATATTGGTTTATATAAAATACATGTACATACATACATTAATAAACTTTGAACCTAAAAAGTTCACACACCTTGTATATAATTTGCTTAATGTCAGTAAAATAGAAAAGGCCCACTACTGCGGGCCTTAATGATGCGTTGTGCTTTATACTATCTTCCCTTGGAGTTTATACTTGCAGGTTCAGGTTTTGTAGAAGCATTTTTCACATATTTTTCGAGCCACGTATCCATCTCCCAGAGCATATGTAAAATTGACTCTTTTGCCCTATATCCATGACTTTCATCTGGGAGCATGACTAAGCGAGCGGTACCTCCATGCCCTTTTATGGCATTGTAGTATCTGATACTTTGAATTGGAAAAGTACCCGAATTGTTGTCTGCTTCCCCATGAATTAATAGTAATGGCTCATTAACCTTATCGGCATGCATAAAAGGAGACATGTAATTGTAAAGCTCTGGAGCTTCCCAATATGTACGTTCTTCCCGTTGAAAACCAAAAGGAGTTAATGTTCTGTTATAGGCTCCGCTTCTGGCAATACCCGCGGCAAAGAGGTCGGAATGAGCGAGCAAGTTGGCTGTCATAAATGCACCATAAGAATGGCCTCCAACTCCAACTCTGTTTCTATCGCCTACACCCAGCTTTACTACCGCATCAATTGCGGCTTTAGCATTCATTACCAATTGTTCTCTGAACCTGTCGTTAGGCTGATTTTCACCCTCTCCAATTATGGGAAACTCCGTGTTGGCCATTACGGCATACCCCCTCAAAACCCAAAATAATGGTGAGCCAGAGCTAACTCTGGTAAACGAATACGGGGTTCCTCTTACCTGTGCTGCAGTAGCTTTTGATTTGTACTCAATGGGATAGGCCCACATTAAAACAGGTAAGGGCCCGTCTTTGGTTTTGTCATACCCTGCTGGTGTATACAATACTGCAGTTAAATCAACACCATCTTCACGCTGATATTTGATTACTTCCTTGTTTACAGCCATCATACCAGGTTGCGGGTGTGGAAAATCAGTTATTTGTTCCATTGACCCCTTTCTCAGGTTTCGAATGAAATAGTTAGGGGGCTCGTTTTCTGACTCTCTCAGCGTAATAATCTTATCGCCTTTGGATGAAAGAATGTCTATAGGCCTTTCATAGTATGGAGCCTCAGACCTGAATATGATTTCTTGCTTCTGAGTTTTTAAATTGAACTTACTTAGGAACGGACGATTGCCTTCAGGAGAACCTCCAATACTGTTCATGAAGATGTTGTCTTTGTCAAACTTCATATTGTAAAGACCGTACTGATTCTTTTCCATCATTGGTCTTCCTGGGTCATTATAGCTGTCTGTAGTACTACGGTCGATTATGACCTGCCCCTGAGTGCCAGGCTTTGAGGGGTTTATTAGTGTTCTTCTGTCCAATCGTTTAGCCCACCATCTTTCATTAAGTATGGCCCTTTTGTCATCACCCCAGGTAATACCTGAATAACGCAGGCCTGTTGAAGCTAATTTTGTGGCATTGCCATTGAATGGAGCACTCATTGAATAGACGAAATCCCTTTCAGAAGTTTCTCTTTTAGGATCTCCACCGTCTTGAGCTTCTGCCCAGTACAATGTGGCAGCTTTATCTGTTCTCCAGGTCATACTTCTAGGGCCCAAACGAGTTGCATCAAAACCCTTGGGTCTTACTTCATCTAGTTTAATCTTGGCCATTACTTTTACCAATTGCCCTTTATTATTCCAGACTTCATACTGGAACGGAAACCTTGATGCCGGCACCAGATATGAAAATGGTTTCTGAATGGTTTGAACAAGGATATAGTTTCCATCAGGAGACAATGAAAAGCCTTTGATGATTTCTGGTTTTCCTACTTTTTGTACATTTCCATCCATATCTACCTTTTTTAGTTGTACGGTGGTATAGTATTCGAAAAGGCTTTCGTCATAAGGGTTTTTAATAAGGTCCTGATAAGTTCTTGATGGTGCTTCAGCACCGGCAGTTTCCTGAGTCACCGGACCTTTAGGCGCTCTGGGTTTTTGAGGAGCACTACCTCTGTTCTCAACTATTGTACTGATTAGCAGGTGTTCGTTATCAGGCATCCAATCATAGGCTGGCACATATGCATTGTTAATGATTGCCTGAGTTAAGCGTTTGGCCGATTTCGTAGCCACATCAGCAACCCAAAGTTCAATACCTTCTGATGTAGTATGAGTAAATGCAATTTTACGCTCATCTAAAGACCAACCTACATTGCTAATCTGAGGCTTAACGGGCAAACCGCTAAATGAAAACTCTCTTCCACTCGAAATCTCCCTAAGCCGAAGGTTAGTCATAAAGGTTTGCCTGCTTCTACCGTTTGTAGCTGGATTAATCCGTGTTCCACCTATTCGCAATTCCGGAGCAGAAACCTCTTCAATGCTTGGGTAGCCAGGCCTTTCCATTAATAACATCCATTCTCCCTTTGAATCGATGTTTACCGATGGTGTGGAGGGAGCATCTATAAGTTTTGCTATGACTTCTGGTGGGCGTTGATAGCCCTCTTGCCCTTTTACA
Organism: uncultured Roseivirga sp.; assembly: GCA_947493005.1. Taxonomy (GTDB): domain Bacteria; phylum Bacteroidota; class Bacteroidia; order Cytophagales; family Cyclobacteriaceae; genus Roseivirga. The sequence continues at coordinate 783,544 of CANLOY010000001.1, read as the reverse complement.
GGAACTGTATAAAACCAGATGACAAAAAGACATATGCCAATTGTTCTGAAAATCTTATGCTGCAGTTTCATAATAAAATGAGTTGATATACTTAGTCAAATTATTTGTGACTACTTGAAAATCAAGTAGTAATACACTGACCTAATAAAAAAAGGGATGGAAGGTTAATTCAGTTGAGCGGGTTCTGTTTGTCCCAGCTTTTCCATATTGATATGAATCTTTCCGTTAGCAGAGTCATCATAAACTTTGACAAACTTTTTTCCCCACTTAACCTCTTCGGCAACGTAACTGATTCGGTCATATACGTGGCGTACATAGGTGTCGTCAAAAGCCTTGAACATGACTATTATTTCAATTTCCTTTTCTTTGAAATCATTTGATGTCCATCCGTAAATAGGGCTTTTTTCATTTATTGGATGAACAATGGTCCAACTCATTGAAAAGAAGTTGATTTTTTTTCGCTCCAGTTCAACCGTTTTAAATACCCTTCTGTTTTCATCTGCATTCCAATAAGAAATAACCAAATCCACTTCTGCCTCTATCAGTTGATTCTTGCTTTTGTTGCTAAACCTGAACATTAGTGCATTTATGCTTTCGTAGGGAGCGATTACAGCTTGTTTACTATATGAAAGGCTTCTACTAGGTCTGGAAAACCGTGCGAACATAAGACCGGTAGCCATTGCAAACCCAAGCAAGCCTAAAAAAGATTCAAAAGCTGCTAATAGGCTAACAAGGTTAGAGGCAGGGCTGAGTTTACCAAAACCTACAGTGGTTATGGTTTGTGTACTAAAGTAGAAAGAAGTTGCGAACTGATCGAAAGCGGAGGAACTTACGTGTCCTTCAATTCCTTCAACACCCGATAGATAGTATAGAAAGGCGAAAATCAGGTTTATTGAAAAAAACATGAGGGTGATTAAACCAAAGAAGTTCCACCACTTCATTGAAATCAGTTCATGATAAATATCAAGTGAATGCCAGAAGTTCATACCCGTCTTCTCCACGTTGAATTCTCCTTCACTAGAAATGAGCCTGGTGCTTTTAGAATAGGCCTTTTGACCGAAACCCAGCTCTCTGTTCTGATTCTTACGTTTGGATTGATCTGCCATTACAAATCAAAACTACAATTCTTAAATAAAGTTAAAAGAAGAAATTAATACGAAACTTTTCGTATAAATATTTGGATGTACGAAACTTGTCGTATATAATTGAAGTACGAAAACCATCGTAGTATGATAAAACCAACTGAAGCAGAGCTTGAAATTTTAAGTATTCTATGGTCTAAAGGGCCATGTAGTGTAAGAGAGGTTAACGCTGCAATCAATATATCCAAAGAAACCGGTTATACCACAACGCTCAAGATTATGCAGATAATGGCTCAAAAAGGCTTGGTTAACAGAGATGAGACTAGTCGAACACATATTTATGAGGCACTGATTGAAAGAGAACAAGTACAAACAGCAATGTTGGATAAGCTGTTGAATTCTGCTTTTGGCGGCTCAGCTTCAAAGCTGGTGCTGAATGCTTTAGGTAGGGGAAATACTTCCAGAAAGGAACTTGAAGAAATTAAGGCATTGATAAATAAACTGGAAAATGGAGATCAATAGCGTTATTATTGACCGGTTGGGTTTAACCCTTATAGACTCAGTTTGGCAGGGTGCTATCCTTATTGCCGTTGCATTTTTGAGTCTTGTTGTTCTTAAGAGAGCTTCGGCAAAAATCCGCCATAACTTTCTGCTTATCTGCATACTGGCTCTTCCTGCATGGGGGGTATATACTTTCCATCAACATGGAAAATCTAATGGACATGCTGTTGATAACTCAATTTCCATAACAGATCCTACGGCCCAAACCACTGGTTTTAATTCTGGGAATGAGGAGTTTTCCACTGAAGGTTTTTTGCCCAATATATCCTCTTCATTTATGGGCAGAGTACATTGGATTGCAATTATCTGGGTCATCGGTTTAAGCGTATTTGTAATCAGAAGTTTGGGAGGGTTTTTATACCTCAACCGTCTGAAATCGAAGGCATGGGACATTAAAGAAAAAGAGTGGAACCAACGTTTTAACGAGTTAAAGCAAAGTCTGGGCCTTAAACTTGATGTTCTTATCAAAGAATCCGACAAGTTGGCCAGCCCCTTGGTTTATGGCTATCTGAAACCTGTGATTTTATTTCCAGCAGGACTAATACAAGGTTTAACTGTCGAAGAAGTGGAGGTTATTCTACTTCACGAACTCGCTCACCTGAAACGAAACGATTATGTTATTAACATAATTATCAACGTGTTAAGTGCGGTCTATTTTTATCACCCCGCATTTTGGTGGTTGCAAAGTCAACTAGACAATGAAAGAGAGTTTGCAACCGATGAAATAGTCATGAACCTGAAGAAGGACAACCTTCTTTTTATCAAAGCACTCACTAAAACAAAAGAATTTCAAATGATGTCGCCTGCTCTTGGTTTTGCAGGAAGCTCAAAGAATCAATTACTCGAACGTGTAAATAGAATTATGAAAAAACAACAAAACCCCAATTGGCTTAGCCCTATGCTTTCAATAATTGTACTGGGAACAGCCTTCTTTTTAATGAGCCAGGCACAAACGAAAGAGCAAGTAAAAGAAGAAACTCCAAAACCGACAATTAGTGTGGACAGTTCGTCTGTCAGTACTTTTACATTAATCGCTGATAGCATGATGATAAATGGAGATGGTAAGACGCTGAAGCTTACAGTCGATAGTATCGCTGTTAAAAAACTGAATTTTAGCCCTCTGAGGTTACTGCAGAGTGATACAAATGAATTGCAAAAAGCAATTGCGGAGATTGTTAAAAAAACGGGCTCTATTAAATTCGAAATTGATGACTCGGGAAAAATCACGGAGATTGAGCGTAACGGAAAAAAATTAAAAGGAGAAGAGTTTAAGACTTATGAGAAAGCTTATCAACAGCTACAGGAGTTTGCTATGAAACTCTTGGAGAAAGAAGAAAAAGCCTTGGATAAGGAAAGGCAAAAATTATTAGAACAAGAGACCAGCGTGCTTAAAGAAGAACTAGAAAGACTCAAGGCAGAGCTTGATTCAAAAGATAAACAAGATGTTGAAATGCGTAGAGAAGAAGTTAATATGCGCAAAGAAGTGCTGAAAAGGCTTGAAGAACAGCTTGATTTAAAAGATAAACAAGAAGTTAGCATGCTGCTTAGAGAAGAGTTTAACAGGCACAGAGGAATACTCAAGGACCAATCTCAACTAAAACGGAAAGAGGTTCTAGCGCTTCAGAAGAGGCTTGCAGGAATGATGGATGAAAACGAGCTTAATGAGCTTAAGTCAAACATAAAAACGCTTGAGCATATGGAATCCGTTTATAACAGTATTCGTAGCAATATGAGTTATTTAACAATTACATCTGACGAGCCGAGATGGACAACCTCCACAAAAGAAAAGCTTGAATCGACCACCAAAAACCCACTTATAATTTTGAATGGGAAATCAAAATCAAAATGGAAGCTGTCAGATCTTTATGAACTTGATCGTAAAACAATATCAAGACTTCAATTATACAATGGAGAGGTAATGAAAAAGAAGTATTCAAAGCGGAAAATCAAAGGTAGAGATGCGGTTATTGAAATAACTACAAAGTAGCCTGACTCTCAATAATATACGTTAAGCCTCAATTGTTAATAATTGAGGCTTTTTTTATGACCTTTGTCAGTTTAGATATTTAAAAAGGTTCTTGACTGGCAAAATTGTTTATTTTTATTGCCAGTAGATTTTAACCAAACAAACAATGAAACGCCTCCTGACTATAGTGATCCTTGTGGGGGTCATTGCCTACATAGTGGTTCAATACTTTAAAGACAGAAGATTCAACCCTCCTTCGTCTTATGATTATCAGATTTCGGAAACTATAGATAAAGAATATTTTGATACTCTTGTAATCAAACAGTATTATAAGAATGCATTGGAAATAGGTTCATTTGCTCGTTCACTTTGGAACAATGATGGAATAGATGTTCGATATATGGATCGGGAAGATTTCAAGTCCACGCAAGCTACAGAATATTATGAGTTGTTATGGGTGACTACAAAAATGCTGGAGAACAAGCTATTGTACTCGGCTGAAAAGAAGAAAGAAGGATATAATAACAGTCAAATTAAGGTGCTAGTAGAAACAGGCCTTACACCTGATGACCTTTTATTAGAGGAAAAGAGCTATTTGATAGGTCTTCAGATAGGCAGCAATGGAGCTCAGGCCTGGGAACTTCAAAAAATGCTCAACGCTAAAGGAGATAGTATTCCGGAGGATGGGATATTTAATACAATTACCAGAAACAGATTAAGAGTTTTTCAGACGGAACATGGGTTGTTTCCATCAGGAGTACTTGATGAACAGACTTTAAAAGCATTATTAAAATAAATTATGGCAAAGCAAAAAGAAGATAAGGCACCAGAAGCAGCAGTTGCGGCAGCTGATCCCAAAATTGAAGCAGTAAAACAACTGATCTTTGGTGAAAACATGCAACAGTATGATTCAGAGTTTAACGAGATCAAGGCATTAATTAAAAAGACGCGTACAGAGGTTGAAAATGAGATTAATGATACACGTGATGCATTGACCAAAATCATAAATCAAACAAAAGAAACATTAACTAATGATTTGTCTGATTTGAGAAGTGATATGAATAAGAAAGTCACTCAGCTAAGATCTGATATGGACGATTCGGTTGCTGATCTTGATGAAAGAAAAGTGAATCGCAAACTCCTGGGTACCATGCTTCAGGAAATGGGTAAACAAATTGCGGAATAGTTTTAGCTAATGAGCAAAGCTGTTGGTTTTGAGAAACTTAAGGAAATCCTCTTGGAGCAAGATCGAGAGGATAGAGATGAGCTTGCTCGAAAGTTAGATGAGCTGGATAGCCAACTTAATGAAAGAAATAAATTAGAGGAACGCATTAACCCAATTCTTACCGACCAGGAGGGAGCTTTGAAGAAGAATTTTTCTCATCTTTTCGGCCCTCAAATCACCGAATCAATTAGCAAACAAATCAAGGAATCACAAGACGAGGTAGTGGAGGTACTGTACCCCATTATTGGTCGAATGATCAAAAAGTATATTACCTCAGAGATTGAAAAACTGTCGGAAAAGGTAGATGCTCAAATGAAAGAAGCCTTTTCATGGGAGAGCTGGAAGATTCGAATTAAAGCATGGTTCTCAGGCACACCACAAAAGAATGTGGTGATGTCTAAGTTAATTGAACCGAAAATTGAAGAGGTTTTTGTCGTAGAGAGAAATTCAGGGATTTTGATAGGAAGCTATTCAAAGAAAGAATCACTGGATGGAGATATGGTAGCCGGAATGCTAACGGCAATTAAAGCCTTTGTAGAGGATGCGTTTAATGCAGATACGCAGGAATTGGAGAGTATTGATTATGAAAATTATAAATTGATAATTAAGAACTTCAAATCTTTTTATATCTCAGTGGTTTGTACAGGTGTGGCAAATGTTGAGTTTAAAGATAAACTGGACACTCAACTACTCAATTTTGCAGAAAAAGTCCTTTCTAAGGCTAAAGAAGATACAGAAATCGAAAGTCACAAAGAGCTAGTTGCGTCTGGGCTGGAAGAGCACTTTAATGATTTTGACGATGTCAGTGAGTAAAAAAGTAATCCTCATAGGGCATTTTGGTGTTGGGAAATCTTCTTTGGTAAAACGCTTTGTCCATCAGAAATTTTCCGAAGATTATGTAACCACAATCGGAGTCAAGATTGACAAGAAAGTGGTATCAATTGATGGTTTTGAGGTCAATATGATTATCTGGGATATTGCAGGAGAAGATAATCAAAAGAAAGTTCCAGCAAGCTATAGACTTGGGGCACATGGTATACTTTATGTTTTTGATATTGGCCGGCCTTCTACTTATGAAAATCTTGACAATGAACTGAGCTACCTCAACGAAATTCTACCAAACATACCATTCCAGATTTTAGCTAATAAAACAGATTTGCTCTCTATTGAAGAGCGAACAAATGTTCTTGAAAAGCTAAAGGATTACGAAATTTTTCAAACTAGTGCGAAAACAGGGGAACATGTAGATGAGGCGTTTGAATTGTTAGCTAAATCCATGATTTCATAATGAAGAGCCTGGATGAAATAAAGCTCAATCTTATTTCCTCAACGTGCCAGGTGACTATTTTCGACATTTCAGGAAAAGTTCTTGATAGTTGTGACACATTTTTAAAAACGGAAAAAGACAAAACCCTATTTAGTCAGTTTGACTTTCTTAAGAGTCTGGAAGAAGTTTTTCAAGAGCTTCCTGAAGGAGAAAAAATAGATTTTTCCACAGTTGAATGGGAAGAACAAGTGAAAGCTTTGTTTGCCATCAGTTTTGAAAAGCTGGATTCCAATAGAGTGCTGTGGATTATTCAGGACAAATCAGGCGAGCGGCAAGACATGCTCAATGTTCAGCAAGAGCGTAATAATGCTACCATTAACGAGGAAATTCTTGAAATGCAGCGCAAATACCTTGAGGTAGAAAAACAACTCTTAGACTATAAGAATGAAGAGCTTCTTCGAGTCCAGAAATTTAAAGAGCAGTTTTTTGCTGAGGTTAGTCATGAAATGAGAACCCCACTCAATAGTATTTCAGGCTTAATTAGTCTGTTAAAAGAACAATATGGTGATGCTGACCATAAATATTTCAACATATTGGAATCCACATCTAGTCACCTAAGATCCATAATCAATGATGTGCTTGATTTATCTAAAATTGAGGCCGGTAGGTTGAAGCTGAACATCACACCATTTAACCTTGAAGAAGAACTCACCAATATGATCACGGGTTTTTCCGTGCTGGCTAATGATAAAGGGCTGAAGTTGGACTTTGGCATAGATAATTCATTTCCTACCCTTCTCAAGGGTGATTCAGTCAGAATCTCTCAGGTTATTTATAACCTGTTGGGGAATGCCGTTAAGTATACTGAAAAAGGTACGGTTGCACTGAAAGTAAGCTCAATAGATTATGAAAAGAACTTCTATCAGGTTTCATTTAGTATTGAAGATACTGGTAAAGGGATGTCTGAGGGCCAGGTGATTAAGATACTTGAGCCTTATGCCCAGGTTGAGGGGCAAAACTATCATGAACTAGATAGTACTGGTTTAGGAATGGGTATTGCCTACCAGTTGATAGATTTGATGGGTGGACAATTATCCATAAAGAGTAAGCCTGATCAAGGCACTAAAGTGTCTTTTACACTTTTATTAGATAGAGTATTAAATGGAGAAGAGGAGGAGAGTGTTCAAAATGAAGAGACTAACTATGAGTTGGGAGAACTTTCCTTATTAGTTGCTGAAGATGATGAGACCAACCTTTTGGTTTTAAAAGCAGCAATAGATCAATTAGGTGTTAAGGCTTGTTATATAGATAATGTTGGTGACCTGAGAACTGAGTTAGAAAAGGAGAAATATGACTGCATTTTCTCAGATATCAATTTGACTGACGGAAATGCTATAAGCTTGTTGGCCGACCTGAATAAAGATACTTACAAAAATACCGCAACCCCAATTGTGTTTTTATCTGGTGATGACCAAAAAGTGCATGCTAATCTTGAAGATGTGGCGAACTGGTACTTCTTGATGAAGCCTATTGAACTGAATGAGCTGAAACGACTTATGTCTGATCTGACCCGACCTCTGGAAACGAATTTAAGCAACTTGAGAGCATCAACTCAGGGAGATATTGGTTTGATGAAAGAGTTATTAGATACCATTATCAAAACACTTCCATTCGAATTGAGAAGACTAGAAAGGGCGGTATTTGATAAGGATTTGAAGTTAGCTGGAAAAGTACTACACAAGATTAACCCGAGCATTAGTTACATTGGAAATATGGAGCTAATTGAATTCCGAAAGACCCTTCACAGCGATATTGGAGCAAATATTGATATTTCTGATAGAGTGGAGGCTTTCAAGCGGCTAATCTCAAGGGGTATTTCGGGTATTAACCAAGAGAAAAGTAAGCTATAGTTTCTAAGTAAAAAGGCGACCTCAACATTGATTGAGACCGCCTTTTTATTGTTGTTTAAGACCTGATTATTGCCCCACCATAAATAATGCGTTGGCTACAAACATTTTTCCATTCTCCCAGAAGGCCCTGAAAAGAGGGTTGTCGGCAAAATAGATCATTGCACCTCCACCCATATTTTCAACACCAAAGATCATGGACTTGGCGAGCTGCTTTTTCACTTCTTTTCCAGCTACTCCGGAAACATGAGAATCTTCACTTTCTATAATTCCAACATTCCAGCCATTAGGTAAATATGCCAGTCTGGAACTATTATTCTTAATAGTAAAATAATGATTTGGGTAGCCATAACCCATTGGGTGTGTATTGTCTACTTTAAGTTTGAAAATGGCGCCAGGCAATCTGAAATCATCAAACCTCTTACCTCTATCGGCATAAGGAGTTAAGGCATCTTTCTCTTTTTCTTCCTCAGTTTTCTTGTCTGGTTTCTTGTCTTCAGCATTTCTTTTCAGTTGGAAGCCATCTCTCCCCACAAAAGAGTTAATCGCTCTTTCAATGGCCAACACTTTGCCTCCGCCACGAACCCAAGATTTCAATTTATCCATACCACTCTTGTTTAGCATACGTCCATATCCACCTGATGGCATTACCAACACGTTGTATTTATCCAGGTTAACAGAACCGAAATTATCAGTATCAACCATAGTGATTGGGTAATTCAACTCTTGTTCCATGAAATACCAGAACTCACCAAAACCCAAAGAAGAAACTCCATTACCTCTTAGTGCCAATATTTTAGGGGCTTTTATGAAAGGAACATTGTTTGAACCAAAATCTTTTCCTGCATCAACATAGGTAGTCGGACTGGAATAAAGGCTTCGGTTATACTTTTCTGCTGAAGCTTTGACAACTTGATCAAAACGCTCTTTCATGTTTTTATTACCCTTACGTGTAATGATTAATGTACCTGCATCGAACTCCCTTCCGGCAACTGTGAACTTTTGAGTCGCATAACGTAGCTTAATATTGTGCTTTAAAAGCTCACCCAAAAACTTAGCATCATCCAGCGTTTCCCACTTGGCCAGATAAGCGGCTGGCTTTCTATGAGGCGTTACAATCTCTGGTTGCTGGATATTAATTTCAGCTGGCTTAACGTCAACTTTGCTTTCAGTAGCAAATGCCTCAAGCCCCAACATGTATGGCGCTGCCCAAGCAGTAATATCATACGTGTCTATAGTGCTTGTATAAGTGTTTGGTTCAAAGAAAGCCTGAACCAAAACGGCTTTTGGCTGGTAAGCTGAAATGACGATATCACCATTTTGAATGGTCATATTTTTAGTTTCCCCACTTTGGTAATTGAATGCAGAAACAGGTTTTCGTGTGCTGCCAGTACCATACTGAATTTGGTGTCTTTCAAGAAAAACTTTCAGTTGTGAAAGCTTGTCAGGGTGGTTAGTACCCCTGATTACGTAAGTCTTGTATTTGGATTTTGGGCTATTAACAGCATTATCGAAGTAAGTGGTGAACTCGTCAACAACTCTTTCATAATTGGTTGCAGCAACTTCTACAGTTGACATTCCTGTGGTATGATGATGTGCAATTCTGTCTGCAAGGGTAAGTGTATCTCCTTCTTCTGTTTCAGCAGCCACTCCACCACGACTGTGACCTGCCTGCTCGTAAGTCATGCCTATAGCACCATTGTACATAGGGTAAGAATCTCCATAACTAGGGTAAAGAATGTCGAAACTTTCCTTGGTGAAGAACAACCAGCTGTTCTCATCAAAATACTTTGCATGGTTGCGCCCAATCATATCCTGAAGTTCTCTTTGCCAATCGGTTACTTGTTCGTGGATAGGCTCAGCTGCTGGGGCAAAATAATATGGGCTGTTTATACCTTGTTCATGGAAGTCTACATGTACATGGGGCATAACCATATTGTAAAGCTTCATGCGTTGCTCAGACTCAACTTGCTTTTGCCATGCCCAGTCTCTGTTAAGGTCAAATAGATAGTGGTTCGGACGACCTCCAGGCCATGGTTCGCTATGCTCTTTTGCATCTAGGTTCGGGTTTGGTGAGGTACCAATTACCTGATTAATCCAGTTCGCATACCTGTCTCGACCGTCAGGGTTAATACAAGGGTCAAGAATAACAACAGTATTTCTTAACCAATCTCTGGATGTTGAATTGCCAGGCCTGGCTAGTTCATACAATGTTTTCATAGCCGTTTCTGTAGAATTGGCCTCATTTCCATGAACGTTATAACTAAGCCAAACTATGGCTTTTTTATCTCCTGAAGGCTCACCATCTAAAAGGTTAGCTCTTTTAAGGTTGTCTGTACGAATCTGATCCCAGTTATCGATGTTTTCTTGTGAAGAAACCAGCGCAGCAACCAAAGGTCTTAGCTCATTGGTTTGGCCATACTGGTGAAGCTTCACGTTATTCAAATGATCTGCAACGTGCTGATAATAGGCCACAACTTTGTGGTGAGGGGTAAATCTGGACCCAAGTTCATAACCTAAAAACTCATCGGGGCTTTTGAGTGATTGAGCTTGGGTAATGGCGATTGATATGATTAGTAAAGTGAGCGTTGTTAGGAGTTTTTTCATCATGGAATATTTAGAAGGTCGGAATTTACACCAATTCGTTTCTCAAAACAACAAGATGTTATGTGAGCAAATTAGATAAAGGATATTGTCCTAAACTCTAAACAAAATATTAGGTAGGATTAATTAGATTCGGCTGTGAAAGTTGGTGAAGCCAGGTATTTTCTTGCTATCCTGCCTCCGGAAGAGGTTCAATCGAAAGTAATGGAGGTAAAAGAATCTTTTCGAGACGCTTTCAATAGCAAAGCAGCTCTTCGGTCTCCTGCTCACATCACTTTGCATATGCCATTCATATGGAAGGAAAGAAACGAAAGTCGTTTGATTGATTTACTTGCGCGCGCAAATAAAACTGAGAAATTCACTTTACAACTCAATGGTTATGGGGCTTTTGCTCCCAGATCTATCTTCATTAAGAATGATTTCAGTCAGCCATTGATTGATTTTCAGAAAGCATTGGTGGCTTATACCAAAAGAGAACTGAACTTGTTCAACGCTACGCACAACAAGGGCTTTCACCCTCACATGACTGTGGCATTCAGAGATTTGAAAAAGGATCAATTCGAACTAGCCTGGAATGAATTTGAAAACAAAGGGTTTCAAACTCAATTCGATGTTGATTCTTTTTGGCTACTAAAGTATGACGGCAAAAAGTGGAGAGGTTATAAAGAATTTGATTTCTAGCCCACCTTAAACAGTCATATGTCATATTGAGAATCTATACCTTGTTTATGCTGAATGACCCTTGAGGTTAAATAGGATGTAACACCATATAAAAAGTACTTCTATTTTTATTAGACATAATGTAAGTACTTCCTCCTTTCATTTTAATATAGACCCTGAACTAAATTCAGGGTGACGGATTATTAACCTTTCCTGCACGTCATGCTGAACTTGTTTCAGCATCTAACAAGTATCTATTCTGCGTATGGTACCTCTATGTAGATTTTCACTTTGTTTCCCATTATCAAATGGTTTTTACCCACACCATAGTCTCTACGATCGATTTCAACATAACCTTTTAAGAATTTGCCTTGTTCAGAGTCTTCAATGCTGAATGGAATTTCGATTGATTTGGTTGTCTCTTTAATCTTTAATTCTCCTTTAAGCAGAAAACCAGTTTGAGCTTTTTCAACAATAGTAGATTTAAAGGTGATATTGGGGTGGTTTTCAACATCAAAGTATTTGGCTTTTCTCAAGTGCCTGTCTCTACCTTTTATTCCTGTATCAATAGTAATACTCGGAATAGAAACCTCAAACATGCTATTGACCAAGTCTTCAGGGTCAAATTTTTGGGATATTGATATTTGATCAAAATGACCCTTTACATTAATACCTGCATTCTTTATTGTAAAAGAGATATCTGCGGGCTTTTGCCCATACAAACATGCCGATAGCATTAAGAAAAAAATTAAAAGGCTAGTTCTTGAGGTCATGAAGTACTCCGGTATCACTTATCCAGTTAACGTAATCTGTTAGTTTTAACTCCAATTCTGTAGGGCCATTGGAATACGGAGCTATTTCATAAGGGTTGTAGTAAAAAACCAAACTCTTATTTATGATTGCGAAATTCTCATTCAAAAGAAACTTACCGTTTTCAAAAAAGAAACCTTTTTCCCTCAACGGTATAGAAGGTGGAACTTCTTTTAACATTCGAAACTCAATTTCACCAGCTTGATTCAAAGCGTTTTCATAACCAGCCTTTAAAATGTCTGAAAGACCTATAGGAGCCCCTGTTGAAAGGTCGTAACTTTTGTAAACCTGATAGGAATTGGGGTGTGCACCTCCTGTATATGAATAAACTGTGGAGGCAATACTTATAAATGCAGAATCCTGATAAATGATATCTGAATTTATTTCCAGTGACCAGGAAGTCTTATAGTCATCGACATCATTTAAGATTTCGGAATACTCTAAGGACATTTCTCTTATCAGCGACTCGAAGCTTTCGGGTTTGTCTGAGATAAAGGCATAATCAAAGATATTTTCCTTAATATTCTCATTGATTGTTTGAACAACATTATTTGATAACCTCCCTGTAATCACAGGGTATTCAATACTAAAGTCAATACACTGACTAGCCAGGCTATCAGTAAGACATGGTCCATACTTTTCATTAATCACCTCTATTTTGTATTCTACAAACTGCTTAATGGCTTCAATGCTGTCATCTTCTTTAAAAGCCTCTTTCTTGTTGTCAAACTCGCATGATACGAGTATGAGAAGGAGTGGAATTAATGGATAGATGGGTTTCACTAGTCGAACTTGAAGGTGATGGATTTTTTGTCTTTATCGAGTTTATAACTTTTCAGCTTGCCCTTTGACTTAAAGTGTACAATGTTCTGTTGATCTTCAAAAGTATCCATTAATACCACATTGGTAACTTCTGCTTCTGTAACATCATCTATTCCACTTACTTCATAATAGCACCAGCGTGCATCCCCTTCTAGTTCTGAGCCAAGATAGTTGAATGATTTAGGGGAACCATTGATGTTAAAAAAGACTCTATTTTCGATATAAGCACCGATAAGACTGTCAAGAAGCACAGGGTTTTCAGGCTTGTAAGTATCCACCCTTTCCAGTTTGTGATATTGCTTAAGACCCGTTTCCAGATCGTCCACAAAAATTCGATGACTTACCTGAACAGATTTGCCCTCAGCATCATGTTCAATATCTGTAACACTAACATGAAAAGGGTGCCAAAGCAGATAAGCACTGAATAAAACCGAATAAATAAGGTTTAGCCTCATGCCTTTAAGTTTTATAGGGGTATTCAAAATTAACCTTTATTATTGCATTCCTTACAAACATCAGGCCCTAATTAAAACCTCGACATGAGCCAATTTGGCATTTATTTTGAAATAGGCAGAGAGCACATACTGGATTGGCAGGCATATGATCACATTTTATTTGTGATTGCCTTGTGCGCAATCTATTTACTTCAGGATTGGAAGAAGGTGCTGATTTTGGTGACGGCTTTTACCATTGGTCATTCTATAACCCTTGCATTAAGTACGTTAGAGTTGGTCAATGTGAGAATGGATGTAGTTGAATTTTTAATAACGGCAACAATCTTCATCACAGCTTTTTCCAATTTATTGAGGAAACAAAGTGCATTAACACCAACAAACCTGAATACAAATTACTTCTTCGCCTTGTTTTTTGGGCTTATACACGGCTTAGGTTTTTCAAATTACCTGAAGAGCATATTGGGTAAAGAAGACAGTATTGTTACACCACTTTTAGCGTTTAACCTTGGACTCGAATTAGGTCAAATACTAATAGTGGTATTTTTTATGATCATATCATTTGTCTTTGTGAATCTCTTTAATGTGGCTCGAAGAGATTGGAATCTGATCATATCATCGGCAGTGGCAGGAATAGCCATTACGTTAATGCTAGAAACAAAATTTTGGTAAACTAAAATAGATAAACAATGAAAAGACTTTGGCTTATAACAATGGTACTGACCTTTACAGGGGCTAGTGCTTTTGCTCAAGTGGTCAATAGCAACCATGGTAAGCGCTTTGAACAAATGGAGCGTATGTTGAGAGACCCGAGTGTTTATAGAACAGCCTCAGGAGCTCCAGGTCCACAATACTGGCAACAAAAAGCAGATTATAAAATTGAAGCTACTCTTGACGATGAGAATCAAAGAATCACAGGAGCAGAAACGATAACTTATTACAACAATTCTCCAGACCCATTGGATTACTTGTGGATTGCACTGGACGAGAATGTACGTAACCCTGAAAATGATTCTTACAAATTTGACCCAAGTAGCATTAGACCAAGAATGTCTTATGGCCAACTGGATGCACTAGATGGACATGACAACGATTGGGGCTTCCATATAATGGAGGTAAAAGATGCTAAAGGGGCAAACATGAAATACACCATCAATCAAACGATGATGCGTATTGACCTTAAACAAACGTTGAAACCTGGTGCAAAGATTGTTTTCAATATTAAGTGGTGGTACAATACTACACCTAGAGCAATTTCTGGCGCACGTGGTGGTCATGAGTATTTTCCTGAAGATGGAAACTATATCTATACTGTCACAGGCTGGTTTCCAAGAATGGCTGTGTATTCTGATTTCCAGGGCTGGAACAACAAACAGTTTACAGGAAGAGGAGAGTTCGCTCTAACTTTTGGTGACTACGATGTGAAGATGACGGTTCCGGCAGATCACGTGGTAGGATCAACAGGTGTTTTGAGTAATGCCAAGTCGATTTTAACATCAGAACAAATGAAACGTTGGAATCAGGCACAAAAGGAATTTGTTGAGCCAGTCAAAATTGTAACACTTGATGAGGCAAAAGAAAATGAAAAGAGCAAAGCTTCAGGAACTAAAACATGGCACTATAAAGCAGAAAATGTAAGGGATTTTGCCTGGACATCTTCCAGAAAGTTTGTCTGGGATGCGATGGCTGTTGACATTGAAGGTAGATCTGACCACCCAATGGCAATGTCTTACTATGCTAAGGAAGCTTATGGCATATATGAGCGGTACTCTACAAAAGCAGTAGCTCATACTTTAAAAACGTATTCAAAGTTTACCATACCTTACCCATATCCTGTTGCTATTTCTGTTGAAGCATCTAACGGTATGGAATACCCAATGATCTGTTTCAACTATGGTAGAACTTTGCCAGACGGATCATACGCTGAATCTACTAAGTATGGAGCTATTGGTGTAATTATTCATGAAGTGGGGCATAACTTCTTCCCTATGATTGTAAACTCTGATGAACGTCAGTGGACCTGGATGGATGAAGGACTTAACACTTTTGTTCAATACCTGACTGAACAAGAGTTTGACCCTAACTATCCTCACAGAAGAGGCCCTGCTCATAAAATTGCTCCTTACATGGCTTTGCCTAAGAATCAGTTGGAGCCAATTATGACAAACTCTGAGAATATCATTGGTTTTGGAAACAATGCTTACGCAAAAGCGGCAACTGGTTTAAATATTCTTCGTGAAACGATCATGGGTCGTGAGTTGTTTGACTTTGCCTTCAAAGAGTATGCTAAAAGGTGGGCATTTAAGCACCCTACTCCTGATGATTTATTCAGAACCCTCGAAGATGCTTCTGCGGTTGATATTGACTGGTTTATTAAGGGTTGGTATTTTACAATCGATAACGTAGACATTTCTATTGATGATGTGAAGTGGTATCAGTTGAGTACTAAAAACCCTGAAATTGAGAACCCTATTTTGAGTGCCAGTGCAAAGGCTACGCAGAGTTCACTAGCAGCTGATAGAAACAGAGCTGAAGGAAAGAAGTTCTATGTTGAAGAAGATGAAAGACTTCAGGATTTCTACTACTCTTACGATCAGTTTGAAGTAACAGATCGAGCCAGACAGGCCTACCAAAGATTTGATGCTTCTTTGACGCCTCAGGAGCGTGCCATGCTTGGAGGAGGAAAGAACTTCTATGAGATTGATTTTTCTAATGTTGGAGGCCTCGTAATGCCAATTATTATTGAGTGGACATTTGCTGACGGAACCAAGGAAGTGGATAGAATTCCGGCATATATCTGGAGAAAGAATGAAGAGAAGGTAACAAAAGCTTTCATGAAGGATAAGGAAGTTGTTCAGATCAGACTTGATCCAGATAGGGAGACCGCTGATACTAATGAAGAAAACAACTACTTCCCAAGAAACAACAAGCCTACGAGGTTTGAGTTGTTTAAAAGCAGAGGAACTTCTGCGAGAGGTCAGTCTTCAGGTTCTAACCCAATGCAGAGAGCTGGCCAGACTGGAAGCAACTGATGGATTAGAAAGATAACACTAAATATTAAAAGCCTGAGACACTTGCTTCTCGGGCTTTTTTGTGTCCAGCGCGTTTACTTGCTTGTTTTTAAAAGAGCGATTAATCTGTTAACTTCTAATGCAGATTTCTGAATGTAGTGAAGTAAGGGAGTAAGGCAAGCTTAAATGTTTGGACTTTGTGTTTCCACTTCATAACTCTGGTAGAAGTTAGTGGTAGTACATCAAAAAGAAGGATTCAATGGAGTTAAGCGAGTTCAAAGTGTTGATAGCAGAAGATAACAAGGTCAATCAGGTAGTGATTTCCAAAATGTTGGCTCTAATGGGGATAAGGGCCGATTTGGCTAAGGATGGAAACGAGGCTCTTGAAATGGTAAAAAGTAATACCTACAACCTTGTGCTGATGGATGTTCAGATGCCTTATAAAGATGGTATCCAGGCTACCCGGGAAATTAGAGAATATCTTGGCGAGAATAATGAACTGGTTATTGTAGCACTGACTGCAAACGCTTTCAGGGATAATAAAGAAGAATGCTTAAAAGCGGGCATGAATGATTTTTTGCCTAAGCCCATTGACTTGAATGCGCTCAAAGAGATGGTTCATAAATGGTCGGGAAATGGTATTACGGATAAGCAATAGTTAGCCCTTATTTATCAAGAGGTATTAGTTTCAAATAGTGTTTTTGAGGCTGGTCAATTCCATCTGTAATTGGGTAAAACACTCCGGTAATTACTCCCTTTTTAGGTTTGTAAAAATATATTGTTCCTAACTCTTGTTCAAATCCATGTTCTGGGTCTGGCTGAAAATCGTATTCAACTGCCCATAGGTTTCCAATTTTATATGTAAAATAAACTTTACTTTTTGTGGGTTCATCATCGATCTGTGATTTGCTTTTGCTATTACTAAAAATAAGTATTTGATTGCCCAGATGATGGTTTTCTAAATCAACTGCCCACTCTTTTTCTTCTAAGGAAAATGTGGATAACTTTTTTTTATTTAATGGTTCAAAATGATAGAATGTGGGTCTATCATCTAGTGTCGAACTTACAATCAACTGCTCTTTATTGAAACTACCGTAAAGAGTGTCTCGCTTACCAAAGAGCTCTATAGTATTGTTTTTTACGCTTACTGTCCAATCTTCTTTTTCACCCCATGAATAGCTTTTTGCGACATTGCCCTTTCCGAACTCAATGACCGTTAATCCTGAATTGTAAAGAAAAGATGAGTCTTGAGGTTCACTTTCGTCAATTTGGTATTCTCCATCCTGTTCTACCATAGTATAAATTGGCTGGAGAGCCTTGACATAAGCCAATAACCATTTGCCCTTTGGTTGTTGGGCATGAAGACTTGTTGTGATTATTAGAAGAAGTATACAAGTTGACTTAAGCATACGTTAAGATACGTTTTGTATCTCAACGATCCAGCCATTTTTTAAAGTCCTGAACTTTATCTCTACTTACAATGGCATCCATATCATCCGTATGTTTGAGTACAAGACGCAGCCTGCTATTGGAATAAGTAACTATATCATTTACAGCTTCAAGAGAAACAAGGTACTTCCTGTTAATTCTGAAAAACTTTTCAGGATCAACAAGTTGTTCTACCTGCTCGAGTGTATAATCAATAATAAATCTATTTTTTTCACTGGTTTGCAGGTAAGTAGCTTTTTCCTGACTAAAGAAATAAGCAGTATTGGCAGTTGGAATGGTATGGATATGTTCACCAATTTTAACGACAAATCGCTCCTTGAACTTCTTAGTCATCATTTTCATGGCTTGTTCAATCAAGGCCATATTCATTGGAGGTTGTTCTTGGGCGCCAAACCTGTCCTGATACTTTTTTAGTGCACGCTCGAGTTCTTCAGGGTCAATAGGTTTCAGCAGATAGTCAATGCTATTTAACTTGAATGCTTGAATGGCGTACTCATCAAAAGCTGTGGTAAAAATGATTGGAGATGAAACCGGGATTTGTTCCAGAATCTCAAAACTCAAACCATCTGCCAATTGAATGTCGAAGAAGAGTAAATCTGCTTCATTTTCGGAAAGCCATTTAACAGCCCTTTTTACAGAATCTAACTTGGCCAGAACATTGATATTGGGGTTGACCTTTTCCAATAGGGTAACCAGCCTTTTGGCGGCCATAGATTCATCTTCAACTATCAGTACGTTCATGATGAGAAAGAAAGTAAAGGGAGTTTAACAATAAATTCGTTTTCTGTTTCCAGAACTTCAACTGGTACCTGACTCAAAAATTCGTAACGAGCTTTGATGTTTTTGAGGCCTACTCCAGCGGATTCTTCGATCGGAATATTTTTCTTTTGTAGGTTATTTTTAATTACTAAGCGTTCCTCATTTTCAACATAAACCTCTATGGTTAAAGGCTCTTCTTCTGCTATGGTGTTGTGCTTGATTGCATTTTCGAAAAGCATTTGAAGGGCTATTGGAGGGATCATTTTTTGTTCATACCCCTCAGTTTCGAAACTAACCTTAAGCTTATCGTCAAAGCGAATTTTTTGGAGAAAAAGGTACGACTTTACAAAGGCAAGTTCGGTTTCCAAAGTGACCACCTCTTTTGACTGATTGTCCAGTACATATCGGTATACTTTAGAAAGTTTTCTGATGAAATCGGCAGCCATATCCTGGTTTTCATAAACCAAGTTTGTGAGTGCGTTTAAGCTGTTGAAAAGAAAATGAGGGTTTACCTGATTTTTGAGCGACTCATATTTTGTAGACATCTGCTCGCGTTTCATTCTTTCAGCGTCAACGGCAGCAACTCTCCAGTTATCAAGGAAGCTTTTTGCGAACATGAAAAAGGTGATAAAAAAGGTGATTAGAATTGAATAAATAACATCTTTACCTCCCCAGCCTATTTTGACTCCTGGAAGCAGGCTAAATGCCTCGCTCAGCAGGATGTGTATCAAGGGAGTATAAATTATTACGGTAATTACACCAACAACAAAGCGTTTTCCCGGCTGTTCAAGCCATGAAATTCTTTGGTCCCAAAAATTGATTAAGTATTGGTTTCCTTTCCAGAAAAACAGCCACATGAAACCTGAATATATTGCAGACACTCTAATAATAGGCCATGAACTATTTAATAGTCCAGAGTTAAAAACAAAAACCATGAAGCACCCTAGAATGAAAATCAGAAGTATCTGAACCAATTCGGTGCGCCAGACTAGCTTTTGAGAGGGAGTTTTCATTTTTAAATATAAGAGTTAAACTACGGGGCTACGAAATTGCTTTCTATATTTTATATTCCAGTATGTAATAATTGGAATGCCAACAATTGTAGGTAACAACCAGAACACCCATCCGTAATCTGATGACAAGGCAAATAACCTCCCATTTTGCACTAAGAAGGCTGTTATGGATGCAATAAGACTTCCTGACATGGCATCTAAATGAGCGAACCACCACCACATTTTGTCTGCCTTATGCAGTTTTCTAAACTGATAGATGCTTTTAATGGCAGTTTGGGTAGTAAAGAATCCAAAAATCAGACATAGGTAACCTAATGCAGAAGAAGAGCTTGAAGGTGTTAAGTAGTTAATACCCATACCTATCATTCCAAGCCCAAATATTCCGGTTACTATGGCGGCTATCCAGTCTATTTTTTCCACTTTCATTGCCTTTTTGATCTTTAAAGTGCGATAACCTGAAAAAGCCATATAGAAACTAAAAACGGCTATTACCATTAAGAATGCACTAAACCGGACAAAGCTGATAATGAGTAGCGCACTTATGAATACCCAGAACATGGACCAGAAGAAGACTTTACCTACTTGTCTATGCAACTTTCCTCCTTTTTTACCTATAAATGCAGCTATTAAACCCGTTAATAATGAGAGAATGCCTGCTAATACATGAGAACCAATAAGTAATTTTTCTAACATTTCCATTTTCTTCTTTATCAATGAGTAGCGTAAAGCCTGCTTACTAACAGGCTTTGAAGGGATTTATTTCTTGATTATTTCTCGCACTGAGAAATCAGGCTTTCAGCCATTTCTTTACCCCAGGTAGGGTCAAAGCTTTTGCCTTTTTCTTCTGCGTCAAATGTTGGGATTGTCTTCTTAGCCATTGCACAAGGCTTATCAACTGGTGAACCGAAGAACTGTGCCATACCAAATTGCATTTGTGCCATTAGTGCATTGGCGCGAGGATTTTCTGGATTTAGCTGAATAGCCATGCTGAACTGCTTCATTGCCTTGCCTGAAAGCATTTGTCCCCTGTTTCCAGGGTCCGCTGCTAATTGAGCCATGTAGTTATAGCCTTGAAGTGCTACAATTTCAGAGTTGTTTGGATCTGTGGCAATTGCTTTGTCAATAAATGCTTGAGCCTGTTTGGTGTATTTATCTTTAGTTGCAATGTCTTTGGCTCTCATTGACATATTGATGTAGTTGAGACCAGCATAGTAATGAGGGTGCCATTCGCTTTCTACTTTAGCCGATATTCTTTCAAATTGGCTTGCAACTGCCTGAATTTCTTCAACTGTCTGGGCAGTGCCCATGGCTTGCAAACCTTTAGACATAGCTTTTATATAGGCTGCTTGACCTTGAGCGTGTAAAGCGAACCCAGCAACTAATAATCCGATTAATAAAACTATCTTTTTCATAATAATGAGGTTTCTGTTTTTGATACTCTAAATGTAGACTTCAGAAAAGGTGGTAAGAAAAATGTCTTACCGAATCGTAGAATATTAAGGATGAGTCGTAGTCATTAGAACTCCCACCTTCTGGTTTCTCTTTAGTGTCAAGGAGGATGGTTGTTAACTGTGCTTTGGTTTTAATAAAAAAAGCCCATGCTTTTTATAACATGGGCTTTTCATTAGATGATTTATTGTCTAGTAACCTCCCAGATAAATTATCTCAATGTATTCCTCTGTATCTTCTGATGCATCAAAAGCAGCAGCATCAAATTCTGGTGGGCCAGTTTCAGCTTGTGCTTCATTAGAAAAACCAAACCCTTCCAATGGCATTCCATATTCATTGAAATCCATTTGCTCGTTATTGTTCTCGTCATGTGCAACTGCTATGGCATAGTCTCCTGCGGGCACATCTTTGAAAATCACTTCAACAGCACCCTTTTTTGCTTCAACAGCTTGCGTTTCGTAAGGCTCTCCTGCCGGAAACTCAGATTCTCCATTGTGTAGAGCTACCATGATAAAACCGCTATCATTCCTTAGGCCGTCAATGGTTAGAGTGATGGTTACAGTTTCTTTTTTTGTCGGGACTAAACCTAGAAATAGCCCCGCAGCAATTAGTATGGTTGTAATTGTTTTCATAATCTTTCTTTTTCGTTTTTGATTTTTTAAAAGTACCACCCTTATCTACTCACTGAAAAAAGGAGTTACCGAATCGTTGAATTTATAAGATGAATCGTATCTAATAGGCTGATAACCAATTATAAGTTGTCTAATTGATTCTCCTGACCATCTTTTGTTAGCGTAATAAACAGTCCCAGAAATATGAAACGTTTAGCTCCTTGTCTGATAGGCTGCCTGTCAAAAAAACCATTTGAATTTCGCTGAGAAGCATACTCATACCCAAACACATTGTCTCTACCTAGCACATTTGAAGAAGACAGGTATATGATGATATTCTGCTTTAGTAAAATGGCTGCATTCAAGCTTATATCATGAAAGGCTGGTGTCGCATCATTCTGAAAACCCTCTCTGTTTGGGTTATGAAAAGGGCGGTTCGAAGCATAATTGTAGGTAGCGCCAAATTGTACTCTTATTGACTCGACAAAGTGCTTTACCACAAATGAAAAGTTATGCTTTGAAAGAAATGATGGGGTTGCCAATTCATTAAAGTTCTGATAATTACGCTTTGAATCAACATATGAATAAGATACCCAGTAATCCGTTTCTTTAAATGTTTTGCTATCCCTCCAGAATACATCTATACCTTTTGCCTCACCAAAACCTGCATTTGAATAGTTCAGTGGGTTAAAATCATTTGGGCTTTGAAACTTTACCAGGTTATCGTACTTCTTCAGGTATGTTTCTACTCTGAAAATGCGATTATTCCTGATATACTGATAGTTCAATATATGATGTGTTGCTTGTTCTGGCGCCAGTTGGTTGTTTACCAGCGCATACTGATTTTGTGGTGCCTGTAAAAACCTACCATAAGCCATTGAAAACTGACCAAACTCACTCACCTTATAAGACATTGCCAGCCTTGGGCTAACCCAATGCTTATTCAGCAATGAAGAATGCTCGTAGCGAAGCCCTGTTCTGAAAATCAGTTTATTTGAAACGAAATAGTCTACCTCAGCAAAATTGGCAAGTGTATTATCTTCAAAGTCGAAATTTCCATTGAACCCATCAGCAAGGTCTAATGACCTCTTGTAATCCTTGTGGAAAAATTCACTTCCAAGATTTACTGAAACCTTTTCATGGGCGTCCCAGTTAAAGGCTAGTTTTCCATGAACACCTTTTTCAGTTTCATCAATTTGGTCTTGATTGAAGCCAGTACCTACTTTGTTATAAGTAGTGGAAA
The DNA here is from genome assembly GCA_947493005.1 of uncultured Roseivirga sp. Taxonomy (GTDB): domain Bacteria; phylum Bacteroidota; class Bacteroidia; order Cytophagales; family Cyclobacteriaceae; genus Roseivirga. Next base: position 760,653 of record CANLOY010000001.1, on the reverse strand, counting down.
GCCCCCCTCTTACACTCCATTTTTTGTTTAAAATGTCTTTATAGCTTGCGTTGAGATAAGCGTATTCATTATCGACATGAATGGTGTCTTTAAGCCCTCCGTTATTGATGTTGGGAAACCTGATTTTAAAGTTCGAGAAATCCACATTTCCATAAACCTTGAGTATTCCATTTGTATTGACTTTTTGTCTGAATACAAACTCTCCTACTTTACCAACAGGGGCTTGCTCCCAGTCGAATAGCTGTTTAACCAAGTCTTGGTAAGGGCGTAGGTCTGTATATTGTACCTTACCAGAGATGGAAGTGTTTTTCCAGCGTTTGGTATATGCCAGGTCGCCTCCAACGGACATCACTGAAATGTCTCCTTGAGTTTTTTCCGCTATATCGTTAGAGTTAAGTACAAGAGCAGAAGACAAGGCCTGTCCGTACTCTGAAGAATATCCCCCTGTACTAAAAGTAGTGCCTTTGAAAAGAAATGGACTAAAACGACCTCTTGTTGGCACATTTGGAGCTGTGGCACCAAAAGCATTTCGCACCTCAAGCCCATCTATAAATACTTTTGTTTCGTACCCTTCTCCACCTCTAACGAATAACCTGCCTGACTCACCAACAGTAGCTGTTCCTGGTAGGGTATTGATTGCACCCATAATGTCACCCGCAGCACTTGCAGTAGTAACTATATCCAGAGGCTTTAATACCGTTACTTTTTTAACATCGCTCGCTTCATATGCTCCAGCAGTAATTGTGACCCCGTCTAACTTGTTAATTTCTTCCTGGATTACAAGCGAGAGATTTAATGATGTACCATTTAGTTCAACAGGTTGTTCAACAGTTTTATAACCTACATAGCTTACTACCAGAATTTGCGAACCGGATTCTGTTGTTTCGAATGAAAATGTACCGTCTGCTTTTGAGTTTGTTCCATCAAATGAGTCTTTAATGTAGATATTGGCACCCGGAATGGTTTCCCCTTTGTTGTCTTTTATTGAGCCTTTTATAATTGTTTGTGACCAGCTGACCGAACTGATCAAAAGAAGAGCGAAGAGTATTTGTAATCGTTGCATAACCTTTGGGCTTTAATTTTAACCAAAGGTGTTGTGATTGCTGTTCTTCTATAAATAAGACTTACCGAATTGTAGGATTGTCTGGATGAACCGTAAAACGACTTGAAGGGTCTACAGCTTTCATCATTCATTTCTTAGGGCATCGGTTGTATTGATTTTATTTGACTGCAGTGTTTTCAGACCAGCAACCAAATAGATAAGTAAAAACGTGGTAGTTATAGATATTCCAAAAGTCAAAAAGCTCAAACTTATTCTATAGCTAAAGTTACTCAGCCAGCCATCTAGCATATACCAAGTAATAGGAATTGCAATCAAGTTGGCTATAATCATCAACTTGACATAGCTGTTTGAAAGAAGCACAAGAACCTGTCTGATTTGTACACCCAACACCTTTCTTATAGCCAATTCACGGGTACGTTCTTGAACGGCAAATGTCAATAAAGCATAGAGCCCTAAAACTGCAAGCAGTATTGCAACAAAAGTAAGTGCACCTACAATTTTACTTGTTCGTGTTTCAGCTTCATAGAGTTTGGTAAACCCTTCGTCCATAAAGGTGTATTCAAACTGCATCTCTGGCAGTACTTCAAGGTATGCTGTCTCAAGTTCTGATAACAGTTGCCTAACATTTCTGCCATCCAGCTTGACTGCCAATTGGTTATGGTTTCTCTCAGGTTCTACCACTAAAACACAAGGATCAATTCCATAGTGTAACGATCGGAAGTTGTAGTCTTTGACTACCCCGGCAACAGGAACAGCATTGGACTGACCATAGGCACTAAATGATTTTCCCAAAGCATTTTGCCAACCTATCTGTTTAACTGCGGCTTCGTTTAGTATGAATTGTGTGCCCTGATTAGCCTTAATGGATTCCAAATCTCCCTCTATCAGTTTCATGTCCACAGTTTCGATGAAATTTTCATCAACTGTAATCAGGAACATGCTAATTGGCTCTTCCTGACCTTCCCACCAAACTGTTTGATTCCAGTTAGCTGCTCCAGGAATAAAATCAGTGGCTGCCACATTTCTGACTCCTGAAATTTGCTTAAAACTGGAAGCAATCAGTTTTCCGTTTTCCTGAGCGGTTTTGTTACTTAAAGCCACATTTACTACCTGATCTTTAGACATGCCCAGATCTTTATTTCCCAGAAATGTGAGTTGTTTGTAAATGAAGACACTCGATAAGATCAGTACAGTTGAGATACAAAACTGTATGCCAAGCAATACGTTTTTAAATGCTTTTCCTTTACTACCTGCTTTAAAGGTGCCTTTCAAAGCACTAATAGGCCTGGCTGATATAATGAAAAAAGCAATATATGAACCTGACCCTAATGCAATCAATACAAGCAGACTCGCTATGGTCGTTAGCATTAGTGGATCACTAAAATCTATGGAAATCTGACTGTTCATTAAGTCGTTGACGGCCGGAATAAACAGATACATAGATAGAACAAGGGACACTGCGGTGGCAAAAATGGCAATTAAGAAAGATTCGGATATAAACTGAACAACTAACTGTGTTCTGTTGGCACCAACTACTTTTCGCACACCAACCTCTTTGATTCTTTTGGTAGAACCTGCAATGCTGAGGTTTACAAAGTTGATAAATGAGATAAAAAGTATAGCAAGCGCAATAGCTCCATAGATATAGATGTATTTAAAGTTATAAGCTTGTTTCAGGTTTCCCCTGTTATCCACAAAATGAATTTCAGAAAGCGGTTGAATACCAATATCGCCCAGATCAAAATTTCTGTTGTTTCCCAGGTTCACATCTGTTGACTGTATTTTTGATTGAACAACTTGTGGGTCACTTCCTTTTGATAACTGTAAGTAAGCAAAATAGTTAAACTGCCCCCAGTTTCCAGTAAGACTCGTTCCTGATAGTACCCTTTCCAGGTTTTGAAATGAGATCAGGAAATCGAAATCAAAATGTGAGTTGAAAGGGATATCTTCGAAAACACCAGTAACCTGAAAATCGTATTGGCTATCCACTTTTATGGTTTTACCTATTGGGTCCTCGTTTCCGAAATACTTTTTGGCAGAGGAGGAGGAGAGAATCACACTGTTTAAATCGGTAAGTACCTCTGATTTTTGACCTCTGATAAGGTTAATGTCAAAGATTTGTAATATGTCAGGGTCTGCTAAGAAGAACTTGCTTTCACTGAAGATTTTGCTGTCATGTTCTACTGTAACCTGTGGATCTCGGGTAATATTGGTAAGTCGGGTATACTTTTCAATTTCAGGCACGTTCCTTTGCAAAGCTGGTGGCATAGGAGAAGAGACCCTTACCCAGCCATTGTTACCTTTTACATCTCCGGTGACTAAACGATAGATGTTGTCAGAATTGCTGTGATATTGATCATAGCTTAGCTCATAATTGATGTGAAGGTTGCAAAGCAAACAGGCGGCAATGCCAATAGACAAGCCAAAAACATTTAGGAAGAAGTAAAACTTATTCTTTACCAGTGACCTTAGCGAAGTGAGGAAATAGTTTTTAAGCATGTTGAGAGGGGTTGGTGCTACTTGATAGACACACCTAAACTCTCAGAGTTGCATTTGTCTGGTAGTCAGAACAAAAGAAAAGCAAATTAATACTTCAAAACCTCTTTGAGCCTACCATGTCCACTTCTACTAACAGGTAATCGATTGCCAGTTTTGAGATGTAGCAGATAAGAGTCTTTTTCATAGAGTTCTAACTTCTCTATTTGCTTAACATTGACAATATGCGAACGATGAATACGCACAAACTCACCAGTAGGAAGTTTGTTTTCGAGATGCTTCATCCGCATTAACTTCAGAAACTTGCCTTGCTCCGAGTGGATTGCCACATAGTCATCCTGTGCCTCAAAGTGTGAGATGCTTTCAAGAGAAAGTATCTGAATTTTATTTCCAGTTTTCACTACAATTCTATCGAGTGACTCATCACTTTCTGCCCGTGTTTCCTGAAGGCTTTCTAGCTCTTCTTTGACCACTTTCTTGGTGCCGATTTTCTGTTTTGCCTTTTCTACTGCTTCTGTAAAACGCTGTTCCGCATACGGCTTCAGAAGGTAATCAGTAGCGTTTAGTTCAAATGCTTTGATGGCATATTGATCGAAAGCAGTACTAAAAATGATCACTGGAGGTTCTTCAAGAAGTTCGAGCATTTCGAAACCAGTTATTTTAGGCATTTGTATATCCAGAAAAATGAGGTCAGGCTTGTGCTCCTGTATGGCTTTTAAACCTTGAAAGCCATCACCACACTCCTGAATTACCTCAATGTCTTCAAACTTTTTTAAGTAAGCTCTAATCAGGTCTCTTGCCAGGCTTTCGTCATCTATGATGATGGTACGGATCATACTTCGGTTGCTATTTGAGGGATATCTAATCGAACAGTGAATAAGTTATCAGTCTTCTCAGTAAATACCAATTGTGACACCCCATAAATAAGGCGCAGTCGTTCACTAACATTTTTTAAGCCAATGCCTTTGCCTTTTTTTCCTACGGCATTTGGGTCAAACTGATTGCTGACTTCTATTTTGAGAATATTTTGATCTTGCCATGTTTTCAGCTTAATGGTCACTTTTTCAAGGCTTTCATAAATACCATGTTTAATGGCGTTTTCAAAAATGGGCTGAAGTATAAGGTTTGGTAAAGTAGAAGACAAGCAATCTTTGGCTACTTCTTTTTCTATTGCTAGTCTATCACCGAAACGTACTTTTTCTATGTCCAGATAAAGAATGATATTGTTGAGTTCATCTTCAACTGTGTTCATCTGGTCATTTTCTTTACCTAGTGAGTACCTTAGAAATTCGGAAACCTTAACAACCATTTCACGAGCTTTTTCAGGTGAAATTATTGTTAGTGAAGCAATGGAATTAAGGCTATTAAAAATGAAATGAGGGTTGATCTGAGATTTGAGCATTTCCAGCTCAGAGCTTTTCAGCATGGTTTCCAACTGAGATCGCTCTTTCATTTTCTGGTTTACATCATCATAATAAAGGATAAGGTAGTAGACCAGAATAATAATTGAATAATACATCAGACCGAGTGCTGCTCTCCATGGAATAGAATCTTTTAGGAAAACAGAATACTCTTCGTCTGAAGGGATTCGCCTTAAGACACTTTGACTTAGAAAGACTGCCAAAGCAATAGAAATCACCAATGCTGCTACATGACTTATCACCAGGTTGAGCATTTGTGATTTTTCAAATGAGCTGTAGCGCACGTTGAACCAATAAGAGAGGCCTAGGCCATAGAATATTCCATTGAATACTAGACTGTCTATTGCTGCAATTCTTGGTTCAAAATCATAGAAAAAGAAAAGTGCAAACGCAAACAGCGTACTTATCACCAGCCAGATGATGGTATAGATGATGATATTCTTATTTCGTATAAATGGGTGATTCATAAAAAAATCCGCACGAAGCGGAAATTAGTGAAAAGCTGTCATCTGCTAACCATGAGTTACAAGAAAAGACTTGTAACTCATGTGTGTGGTTAGAAGTTATTTAACCTCTCCCCCTCCGAAAAGAACGAGTCCTTTAACGATTAGCTCTTTTCCATCATTGTTTTCATTTTCATTAATGACCTTGCGTTCATCTGAGAAGCCACCGAAGATAGCAGTTACTTTTACTTTCACATTCATGTCTGAAGGAACTCTAATATCGCAACCACCGAAAAGAACAAATACATCCAATACGTTCGTGCCCCAGGCTAAGTCAGCGTTTGCTAAGTTTAAATCAGTTCCTCCAAAAATTGAAGTAAGTTTTCCACCTCTGAATTCTTTTGAGGTAACTACTCTTTCAGATCCTCCGAAAACGGCTAGTTCATCAACTGTATCTAGTTCGTTTTCAAAGCTTTTTTTTTCATAATCATTGTGTCGGTTTCTTTTAAGAATCAGAGAAAGACCAACGCCAACGAATACTAATGGCCATAACTTGAATATATCTCTGAATTCAAAGTCCCAGTAGTAGTAATAGGCCATTTCGTCAAGCATAAATATTCCACCAATGATAATAAGCGTAATACCCAGCCCGAGCTTTTCTCTAGCTCCAGCCATGAAAACACCGACTATTATTAGAATAGAATACCAGCCGAAAAGGTAATCCGGAATTCTGAACAATACGATGTCCAGGTTTCCAAGTGTCAGGAACAAACCTATAATAAGGAAAATTGCCCCTGTAAATATTCTTTTATTCATTTTAGATTCCATGACTTTAGTTCTTAAGTGTTGTTTTGAGTTTTTTAACCTTTGGACTTTTCGAGCGACCAAACTCTGACCAATTGTTTTGTTGTTTTTGACTACTCAAATGTACGGGGCATCAAGGGCTTGAGGTCCTGCGTAATCGGTAAAGCAACGCTGACCATCGGTAAACGGTCAACACTTTCGACAAAAACTTTTGCATAACTGACACCTTTCGGTGAATAACACTGTTTTTGTTTTACGTTCAAGAGGCCAATGCCTAATTTTGGGGCGCTTAAAACATCATTTTTACAATGGAATATAGAATAGAGAAAGACACAATGGGCGATGTTAAGGTACCTGCAGAAAAGTACTGGGGTGCTCAAACAGAAAGATCAAGAAACAACTTCAAAATAGGCCCTGAGGGAAGTATGCCTTTAGAAGTAGTATATGGATTTGCTTATTTGAAAAAGGCTGCTGCCCATACAAATTGTGATTTAGGTGTTTTGAGTGCTGATAAAAGAGATCTGATTTCAGCCGTTTGTGACGAAATTCTGGAAGGAAAACTGGATGATCAGTTCCCTTTGGTTGTATGGCAAACAGGCTCTGGAACGCAATCCAACATGAACGTAAATGAAGTGGTGGCGAATAGGGCTCACGTAATTGCTGGAAACAAATTAGACGAAGGAGATCGTCTGATACACCCTAATGATGATGTGAATAAGTCACAATCATCTAATGACACTTACCCAACGGGTATGCACATAGCGGCCTACAAGATGATAGTTGAAACCACTATTCCTGGGGTTGAGAAGCTCCGTGATACATTAAAGGCCAAGTCTGAGGCGTTTATGAAAGTGGTGAAGATAGGTCGTACACACCTCATGGATGCTACTCCACTAACTTTAGGTCAGGAGTTTTCTGGTTATGTATCGCAGTTGGATCATGGATTGAAGGCTTTGAAAAACACGCTGTCTCACCTGTCTGAATTAGCTCTTGGAGGAACTGCGGTTGGAACGGGCATCAATACTCCAGCTGGTTATGCCGAGCATGTTGCTGGTAAAATCGCAGAGTTTACAGGCTTACCATTTATAACTGCCGAAAATAAATTTGAGGCCCTTGCTGCTCATGATGCGTTGGTAGAGACTCATGGCGCATTGAAGCAAATGGCTGTTTCTTTGAATAAAATTGCCAATGATATCAGAATGCTTGCGTCAGGGCCAAGGTCGGGTATCGGAGAGATTATTATTCCTTCTAATGAACCAGGTTCTTCAATTATGCCAGGTAAAGTAAACCCAACACAATGCGAGGCCATGACCATGGTTTGTGCACAGGTGATGGGTAATGATGTGGCAGTAACAGTTGGTGGAGCACAAGGCCACTATGAACTGAATGTGTTTAAGCCCGTTATGGCTTACAATGTATTACAGTCTGCTCGTTTGATTGGTGATGCTTGTGTTTCTTTTGAAGAGAATTGCGCCATTGGTATAGAACCAAATACCAAAAGTATACAAGAACACCTTAACAACTCGTTAATGCTTGTGACTGCTCTCAATACCAAGATCGGATATGAAAAAGCAGCCAAAATTGCCAAAACGGCACATGAAAATGGCACTACTCTAAAAGAGGAGGCTGTTAACCTTGGATACCTGACTGCAGAACAGTTTGACGAATGGGTGAGGCCTGAGGATATGATTGGCAGTTTGAAAAGCTGATGTTAATGTCCTAACTTGTATGTTACATTTAACAACTACTCGATGAAATCTCAAAAAGTATTTTTTACACTATTGCTAGGTGTTTTTGTTGCTACGGTGGCTTTAGCACAAACTACCGAATCAAGGCCTTTAACTAAAAAGGAAAAGAAAGAGTGGAAAAAGCGTAAGAAGAAGATGTCGATTGATGACTTTAAAACGCTTTATGATGAGAATACAGCTCAAAAAGCACAGATAGCAAGTATTCAAGGAGAAATTCAGAATCTTGAAGAACAGGTTTCTTCAAAAGATGATAAAGTGATAGACCTTCAGAAGCAGGTAACACGTATGCAAGCTGCTTACCAGGCGGCTCAGCGTGAAATCGAAAATCTGAAGGACCAACCAAAGCAGCCTGTTTATAATCCAGAATTGATCAACGGTGAAGATTTCAGTGTTGGTGTGGTGTTTAAAGTTCAGGTAGGTGCTTTCCGTAAAATGGACCTTGATAAGTACGCTAAAAGCTCTAAGGAGTTTTCTCAGGAAGGGATGGAAGACCTGAGAAAATACGTTATCGGTAATTTCAGAAACTATGAAGATGCCAACGTATTGAAGAGGTACCTAAGAGAAATGGGAGTACAGGATGCATGGATTGTACCATACAGAGATAGTAAGCGTGTTCCATTAAAAGATGTTTTAGAGGTTGGTAAGCAACCAAAGTAGTCTGCTATAGAAACAATTAGGGCAGTGCCTTCTTAAGGCACTGCTTTTTTTATGCCTTATATTACCTATTAACCTTTAAATTTATTGCATGCAGAAGAGGTGGCTTTTTGAAGATGAGTTTGATGAAGAGATTGTGATGCGCTTGCAGCAAGAAGTCAATATCAATGAAACGCTTGCAAAACTACTTTCTCAAAGAGGCATTTCTACGTTTGAAGAAGCCAAGTCCTTTTTCAGGCCATCGTTAGATCAGCTGCACGACCCTTTTCTTATGAAAGACATGGATCGGGCGGTAAATCGCCTTACCGAAGCCATTGGCAACAATGAAAAAATAATGATCTATGGCGATTATGATGTAGATGGAACCACATCAGTGGCCACCTTCTATGGGTTTTTAAATGAATTTTATGACAACCTCGGTTACTACATTCCTGATAGATACAAAGAAGGTTATGGTGTTTCGAAGGAAGGAATTGAGTATGCTCATGAACAAGGTTACTCTTTGATAGTAACCCTGGATTGTGGTATTAAAGCCATTGACAAAGTAAGAGAGGCTAAGGAAAGAGGGATAGATGTCATTATTTGTGATCACCATATGCCGGGAGAAGAGCTGCCTCAGGCCTACGCGGTATTAGACCCCAAAAGAACGGATTGCGAATATCCGTATAAAGAATTATCTGGATGTGGTGTTGGATTCAAGTTTTTGCAAGGTTTTTCAATCCAGTCTGGAATTGGTATTGAAAAGCTTTATGAGTATTTGGATTTGCTGGCAGTCAGTATTGCTTCAGATATTGTACCTATTACTGGAGAAAACAGGTTATTGGCGTACTTTGGACTAAAGAAAATCAACCAGTCTCCAAGACCCGGCATCAAGGCATTAATTGATTTGAACAAGGTTCAGAAAAACATGACCATTTCAAGCATTGTATTTGGTATAGGACCAAGGATAAATGCGGCAGGAAGAATGGATCATGCAGGAGCTGCAGTAGATTTATTGCTTTCAAAAACTGAAGAAGAAGCCACTTCATATGCAGCAACTGTTAATGATAAAAATGAAACAAGGAGGAATTTCGATAGCTCCATTACTGAAGAAGCCATTGAAATGATTGCCATGGATGATAATTTCGAGAATGCTAAGTCAACGGTATTGTATAAAGAAGACTGGCATAAAGGAGTTATCGGTATTGTTGCTTCCAGATGCATAGATAAGTTCTATAAACCAACAGTTATCCTCACAGAATCAAACGATATGGTGACAGGTTCCGCGAGATCTGTTCAAGGGTTTGATGTTTACGCAGCAATTTGTGAGTGTTCAGATCTACTAGCTCAATATGGGGGGCACATGTACGCTGCAGGAGTTACCATGCCAATAGATAATGTGGATGCATTCAAAGAGAAGTTTGAGCAAGTAGTTTCCAGTAGAATTACTGAAGAACAGCTTATACCATGCTTGGATATCGACTCGACTATTTCTCTAGGTGATATAGACCAAAAACTTTATGGTATAATTTCTCAGATGGCTCCTTTTGGCCCAGGCAATATGCAACCGGTATTTATGTCCGAGAATGTTTATGCAACAAATGTTAAAGTTTTAAAAGATCAGCATTTAAAATTCATTGTTAAGCAAGAAGGTACAGAAGTTGCTTATGATGCGATAGGCTTTGGTCTGGGAGAATATTCTGATTTGATTGATAGCGGAATGCGTTTTCATATGGCTTATAACATAGAGGAAAATGAATTTCGAGGTTATAAATCCCTACAACTCTTTGTCAAAGACCTCAAGTTTGACTGATTAAACTATTTTTGTCGTGATGAAACTATCTGCCGAGCACCTTGTAAAGACATATAAGAAACGAAAGGTTGTAAATGATGTATCAGTTCAGGTAGAACAAGGAGAAATTGTGGGGCTTTTGGGCCCCAATGGAGCTGGAAAGACTACCACTTTTTATATGATTGTGGGCTTAGTAAGGCCAAACGAAGGACAAGTGCTGCTAGGAGGAACTGATATTACAGCTCTTCCGATGTTCAAAAGAGCACAGCTCGGAATTGGTTATCTAGCGCAAGAGCCTTCTGTTTTCAGGAAGCTTACTGTTGAACAAAATATCATGGCAGTACTGGAAATGACCAAACTTTCAAAGCAGGCTCAAAAAGAAAAGATGGAATCTTTGCTAGAAGAGTTCAGTCTAACCCATGTGCGCAAAAACCTTGGGCGTGTACTTTCCGGAGGAGAAAGACGAAGAACTGAAATAGCCAGAGCACTTTCAGTAGACCCAAAGTTTGTTTTACTGGATGAACCTTTTGCTGGTGTAGATCCAATTGCTGTTGAGGAAATTCAATCTATTGTTGCGCAGTTGAAAAACAGAAATATTGGTATATTAATTACCGATCATAATGTACAGGAAACACTTTCAATTACTGACAGAGCTTATCTGATGTTCGAAGGGAAACTTTTAAAAGCAGGTACTGCTGAAGAACTGGCAGCCGATGAGCAAGTGAGAAAAGTGTATCTTGGTAAGCATTTTGAACTGAAGCGCAAAATTTAAGATAATTGGCCATACTGAATTCCATACTGACCTGGGTCATGAAGAAACGCATGCACCAGATCGATTTGTTCATGAAATATCCTCATGAAGTTCAGGAAGAGCTATTCAAGAAGTTAATCACAACAGGTAGGAATACGGAGTTTGGAAGAACATATGGTTTTGCCGATGTGCATACCCAAGACCAGTTCAGAAGAATGGTTCCGGTTTCTTCTTATGAGGAAATTTGCCCTTATATAGAAAGGAATATGGCAGGTGAACAAAACCTGCTTTGGCCATCTGATGTTAAATGGTTTGCGAAATCTTCAGGGACTACAAACGCCCGAAGCAAGTTCATCCCAGTATCTTATGAAGCACTGGAGGAATGTCATTTCAAGGGAGGAAAAGACATGCTTTCCATCTATTGCAATAATTACCCCGAAACCAAAATGTTTGATGGTAAAGGCCTTACTATTGGAGGAAGCCAGCAAATCAATCAGTTTGATAGTAACAGTGAGTCATTTTATGGAGATGTTTCAGCTGTCATCATGTCCAATTTGCCCTATTGGACAAAGTTTGTAAGAACTCCGACTCTCGACATCGCATTGATGGATGAGTGGGAGTCTAAGATTGACAAAATGGCTGAATACACAATGAACGAAAACGTTACGAGTATATCAGGTGTACCAACATGGACAATCATTCTTTTACAGAAGATACTGGAACTTAAAGGAGTTAATAATATTCATGAAGTTTGGCCTAATCTGGAGGTATTCTTCCATGGTGCTGTAGCTTTTGGCCCGTATAGAGGAATATTTAAAAGCCTAATTCCTTCTGACAATATGCGTTATATGGAAACCTATAATGCCTCTGAGGGGTTTTTTGGGATCCAGTATGATCCGGGATGTGATGACATGCTGCTGATGCTTGATTATGGCATTTATTATGAGTTCATCCCGTTTTCAGAAATCCACAAAGATTCGCCAAAAGTTATTGGTTTGGATGAGATTACTATAGGAGAACAATACGCACTATTGATTTCGACTAATGCTGGCTTGTGGAGGTACAAGATTGGTGATACTGTTCAGTTTACATCGACTGAACCTTATAGAATTAAGATTTCGGGAAGAACGAAACACTTTATCAATGCTTTTGGTGAAGAAGTTGTAGTAGAGAATGCAGAAAGGGCTATTGCAGAGGCGAGTGAGGTAACGGGAGCTCAAATCAACAATTTTACTGCTGCTCCAAAGTATTTTGAGAAAAACGAGAAAGCAGCACATGAGTGGATTGTTGAGTTTGAAAAGGATCCATCTAGTTTAGAAGAGTTTGTCAAAGTACTTGATGCCACTTTAAGAAGGATTAACTCTGACTACGATGCCAAACGTTATAGAAATATGGCACTGTCTCTCCCAATTGTGCATAAGGCCGAAACAGGAACATTCTATCAGTGGATGAGAAGCCGTGGAAAACTAGGCGGCCAAAACAAAGTGCCTAGATTATCAAATTCCAGAGAGTACCTAGATGATATTCTTAATTTAATGGGCGTAGAAGCCAAGGTTTAAGCTCATTCTTCATTCCCCATCTTAGAGCGGATATCACCTACTAATTCACTCATATTTTGCTGATAGTACTTATGTTAGTTGCATATAATTTTTTGCGCTATAAAGACAAAAAGTAACGCAATTCAGCATTTTAAATAATTGTACTTTTCTAATGTGGTTGAATTCTATGCTTCGTCAAGAGAATTTAATATAAACCCACTGTTACCTGTGGCTTAGAATGGCGGGTGATTGGCGTAAAATTTATGTAACAGCTTATATACTTTCATAATTGGCAAAATATAGAGAGGTGTAATGTGTTTGTACACAGTATATACCGGTTTTTCTACTAGCTTTTTTCCAGTTATTATTTAACTAAACCGTTGATATAATTCAGTAATCCAGCCTGCCTTTTTAGACAAAAAAAAGAATCAAAAAACAAGATGTTTTTTTTTCCACATTTTTGACTTTTTATCCACATTTTTCAACACGCACCCCATAACTAACTGTTTGTCAGCTTTTTAAGGGTGTTTTGGTAATCTAAATTTTTGTTGATAACTATTGACACCTCAAATAAGGCATGTATTATTACTAATGTGCCTTGGGGCTAATTTTAGAGGGTTTTGAAGGTCTATTCCTTGTGCTGGCGTTTCAACTTAGTTCTGTAAGTGTTAAATATTCTCGATTTCGAAACAATGCCAACAAATTGATCATTGTCAATGACAGGAAGGTTCCACGCACCTGTTTTTTCAAACTTGGCCATAACATCCTGCATGTTATCTGTTGAAGAAACTGTTTCAGGGGGTCTATGCATCAAACTTTGAACAATTACATTTTTTTGAGATTCTGGATCGAACATGATCTCACGAATATCATCAAGTGTGATTATACCCTGTAATTCATGGCTTTCATTAACAACTGGAAAGATATTTCGCTTCGATTTCTTAACTAAACTCACTAAATCATGGAGTGTCTTTTCAGGATGTATGGTTAATAAATCCTTTTCAATTAGCTTGCTGATATACATTAAACTGAGCACCTGTCGGTCCTTATCATATCTGATTAGGTCTCCCGATTCAATGAGTTTGGCGGTATAAAAAGAGTGTTTTTGGAAGTAACTATTGGTGCTAAAAGCAACAGCTGATACGAGCATTAATGGTAGAAACAAAGTATACCCACTAGTTATCTCGGCAATCAAAAATATGGCAGTTAAAGGTGCGTGAAGTACACCACTCATTACACCACACATTCCTACAAGAGTGTAGTTGCTTACAGAGAGCGTTCGACCTAAATCCAGCAAGTTATTCACTTGTGCAAAAAGAAAGCCTGTAATGCCTCCAATGAATAGTGATGGTGCAAAAATACCTCCATTACCACCTGCACCAATGGTTAACCCTGTGGCAATAGGCTTAAGAAGTAAAACAAGAAAAGCAAAACCTACAATGGTCCAGGGTTGGTTGAACTCAGAAAGAAACTGGCTGTTATTAAAAACTTCACCAGCCTGCCCATTTAGAATAAGCTTGATGGTATTATAGCCTTCTCCATACAGCGGATTTAGCAGTAATATGAGTACACCCAGCCCTAAACCTCCCAAGATTGCCTTTAAAACGGGTTGCTTCACCCTAGAAATTAATCGTTCAGCAAACAGTGTGGTATTGGAGAAGTAATAGGACACCAAACCACACAATGCCCCTAACAGTAAAAAGAAAGGGAAGTCTGTAGCAACAAAGGAATCAGTGAGGTCAAAAGAGAAAAGAACATCTTCCCCCAATAAGAGCATAGAAACCATTGACCCTAAAACAGAAGCAATTAGTAAAGGTATAAATGCTCCCACAGTTACTTCTGTTAAAATTACCTCAACGCTGAATATGACCCCAGCGACAGGAGAGTTGAAGATTCCCGATATAGCAGCAGCGGCACCGCAGCCTATCATTAGGGTTCTTTGTTTGTAGTTAAGGTGCATTAAGCGGCCTATATTAGAACCAATAGCAGATCCTGTCACCACAATTGGAGCCTCTAACCCAACTGAACCACCAAAGCCAACAGTAAGTCCGGAAGTGAGCATCCGGCTATACATTTTTGTTCTGCTTATAATGCTCGACTTTTTAGAGATGTAATACAGTATAGACGTAATACCATGCCCTAGCTTTTCTTTTAAAAGATAATTAGCCAGAAGAGCAGTTATAAGGATACCAATAACCGGGAAAAAGATGTAGGCAAATGAAACATTGAGGTCTAAAAGAAACTCCTGAATAAAGTGGACTGCGCTTTTTAATAAAACAGCTGCAAACCCACCAACAATACCAGTAATACCACCAAGCAGAATTACAAAATTGCGGTTACTCAAATGGCGAATTCGCCACACCAGAAATTTGCCTAGAAGTTTTTTAAAACTCATTTAAAAGATTTGGCTTTTTCCCAATATTTATCCATCTCTTCAAGGCTCATTTCGGATATGTTTTTACCATCCTTTTTGGATTCTGTTTCCAGATACTGAAACCTCTTGATAAACTTCAGGTTTGTTCTTTCCAGTGCCTCTTCAGGGTCAATATCAATGAACCTTGAATAATTTACTAAGGAGAACATTAAATCTCCGAATTCTTCCAGTGCTTTTTGTTTATCTATTTCCTTATCAGAAGCTGCATTAAACTCATCTTTGAATTCTTGCATTTCTTCTTCAACCTTTTCCCAAACCTGCTCTTTTTTCTCCCAGTCAAAACCAATGCCCCTGGCTTTGTCTTGAATCCGGATCGCCTTCACAAGCGTAGGTAAAGACTTAGGAACACCACCAAGAACGGACTGATTTCCTTTCTCTTTCAGCTTTATCTTCTCCCAATTGGCTTTTACAGCTTCCTCATCATTGGCTTCTACATCTCCATAAATATGAGGGTGTCTGTTTACTAATTTATCACTGATGGCATTCAAGGCATCTGCCACATCAAAAGCGCCTTTTTCATCAGCAATCTTAGAATAAAATACCATATGAAGCATCAGGTCACCAATCTCTTTTTTAACCTCATCAATATTCTCATTCAGTATGGCATCGGAAAGTTCATAAGTCTCTTCAATTGTCAAATGACGAATGGTTTCTAAAGTCTGTTTCTTGTCCCAGGGGCAATTCAACCTTAATTCATCCATAATCGTCAAAAGACGGTCGAATGCTTCCAGTTTTTGTTTTCTACGGAGGTCTTCAGGAGGTTGAATCATAAGGCAATGTTACTTTTCAGAAACTTATGAGACAAAGGTAGCGTTATGCGATCAAGTATATTTAAATTTGCATCAAATTAGTCTGTCATGACAACATTAATATTGACATTAGTACTGGTGGGGTTGTTTTTTGTGGGAATGTCCGTCAGGTTAATTCTCTTGAAAAATGGCGAGTTCAAAGGGACATGTGCTTCTCAAAGCCCTTTTCTAAACAAAGAGGGTGTTCGTTGTGGATTTTGCGGCAAAGATGTCAAAGAGGGAGATGCCTGTGGAAACCCTGATAATGAAGTCGATAAGGTACTGGCAAAATTCAATTAAAGGGTCAATTTCAGCCCTTTCTTTTCAACCCTAATTATTAGCACGTTTCTTTGCTTGTTTTTGCTACTTTTGCAGTCAAACCAAGCAAAACAAAGTGACGTTAATTAAGTCTATTTCTGGGATTCGAGGTACTATAGGAGGAAAAGTTGACGAATCTCTTACCCCAATCGATGCAGTTAAGTTTGCAGCTGCATTTGGAACATGGGTAAAACAAAAATCTGGGAAGCCTAAAATTATTATCGGTAGAGATGCCCGCCCCTCTGGAGAAATGATCTCTAACCTTGTGACATCTACACTTATTGGTCTGGGAATCGATGTAGTTGACCTGGGCCTTTCTACTACGCCTACTGTAGAAGTTGCAGTTCCTGCCGAAGATGCCGGAGGAGGAATTATACTAACAGCGAGTCATAACCCTGTGCAGTGGAATGCACTCAAACTTCTTAATGAAAAAGGGGAGTTTATCAGTGGTGATGATGGCAAAGAGGTTTTAGAAATAGCTGCTTCTGACGCTTACACTTTTGCCGAAGTTAAAAGCCTGGGTAAAGTAACTAAAGACGATACCTATATAGAAAAACACATTCAGAGTATACTGGATTTACCACTTGTTGATGTAGATGCCATAAAAGCGGCTAAGTTTAAAGTGGTTATCGACTGTGTTAACTCAACAGGAGGAATATCTCTTCCTCCATTGTTGAAAGCACTGGGAGTAGAAGAAGTACATGAACTTTTTTGTGAACCAAACGGTCAGTTTCCTCATAATCCGGAACCCCTACCTGAGCACTTGGGGCAAATATCTTCTGTTTTAGAAGGACGAAAATATGACCTGGGAATAGTAGTGGATCCAGATGTAGACAGACTGGCTTTGATTTCTGAAGACGGAAGCCCATTTGGTGAAGAATACACACTTGTAGCGGTGTCTGACTATGTATTGTCTAAAACCAAAGGGAATACGGTGTCTAACCTATCTTCTACAAGAGCTTTGAGAGATGTTACTGAAAAGCATGGTGCTACATATACTGCAGCAGCAGTTGGAGAAGTTAACGTAGTAACTAAAATGAAGGAAACGAATGCTGTTATTGGTGGTGAAGGTAATGGTGGTATTATCTATCCTGAGCTTCACTATGGTAGAGATGCGCTAGTAGGAGTGGCTCTTTTCTTAACGCACTTGGCTAACTATGGAAAGCCAATGTCAATGTTAAGATCATCCTACCCTAACTACTTTATTTCTAAGAATAAAATTGACCTTTCTCCTGAAATAGATGTTGATAATGTGCTTTTAAGTATTAAACAGAAGTACGAAAAACAGCCTATAAATACGATTGACGGAGTAAAGATCGAATTTGACAAGGAATGGGTACATTTGAGAAAATCTAATACTGAACCAATTATAAGAATCTATGCTGAATCAGAATCTCAGGCAACAGCTGAGCATTTGGCTAACAAGATTATATCTGATATTAAAGAAATAGTGTCAAACTGAAATTTTTTGAAGTGATGAAAGTTTATTTTGATAACGCAGCAACTACTCCTCTGGATCCAGAGGTGTTTGAAACGATGAGGCCAATCATGCTCGATATGTTTGGGAATCCGTCATCTACACACTCTCATGGGCGTGAAGCACGTACAAAAATTGAACATGCCAGGAGAACTGTTGCCGAATTGCTTAATACTTCTCCTTCAGAGATCTTTTTTACCTCGGGAGGGACTGAGGCGGATAACACTGCTATTACGTGTTGTGTAGAAGCATATGACCTGAAACACATCATAACCACTGAAATAGAGCATAAAGCCGTACTTGAAACATCTAGAAAACTGGAAAATTCAGGTAAAGTTAAGGTGAGCTATCTTGAGCTGGACGATGAGGGTCACATTAATATGGACCACCTGAATGAGTTATTGAAGAATAATAGTCGTTCTATGGTGTCAATTATGCATGCTAACAATGAGATAGGTACACTGAATGACATCAATGCTATAGGTGAAATGGCCTCCCAGTATGATGCAATCTTCCATTCAGATACTGTTCAGACAATGGGACATTTTGCTCATGATACTGAAAGCCTGAATTGTCACTTCTTAGTTGGTTCTGCTCATAAATTTCACGGGCCTAAAGGAGTTGGGTTCCTGAGAGTTTGCAAGAGTAAGAAAATTGGAAGGTTTGTTGAGGGTGGAGGACAGGAAAGAAACCACCGAGGAGGAACCGAAAATGTTCATGGAATCGTTGGTTTGGCTAAGGCGCTTGAAATTGCTTATAGCGAAATGAACGAGCATGAAAGATATATTAGAAACCTAAAAGACAGAATGATATCAGGCCTAAAAGACCGTATCCCAGGCGTTGCTTTTAATGGTGATATCAGAGATGGATATAGTCTTTATACGGTTCTAAATGTGAGCTTTCCTCCGTTTGAGGACAATGATATGTTGCTTTTCAACCTGGATATAAATGGTGTTTCTGCTTCTGGAGGTAGCGCTTGCAATAGTGGCGCGACAATGGGGTCTCACGTACTCAATGGAATTAAAGCAGACCCAGACAGACAAGGTATCCGCTTTTCTTTTTCAAAGTATAATAAACCAGAAGAAGTTGATTATGTGTTGGATAAACTTGTAGAAATACTTCAACCAGCAATGGTTTAGTAACTTTTATGCAAGCATAAGAGTTTACCATTGTAAAGGTTAAAGCGCATATGAGATTTAAACCCTTCTTTATTGTCATCCTGATTGCTTGCTGTATGGCCTGTGGTAAGGATGACTTTCAGGTAACCAATGTTTCTGGCACCATTGTGGATTCCTCGGGAATACAAGGGTTAGAAAATTGTGGCTATATGGTTCGAATAGATGGAGAGCTATATAAACCAACATACTTGAACAGGCAATATGAACAAGATGGACTTTCGGTTTTAATGAAGGTTGAATTTCTTACAGAAAAGTCCGATTGTAGTACTTTGTCTAACCCTCCTTCAAAGCTGAGAATTGAACAAATTCGCCTAGCGAACTAGGCTGATTTTACCAAATCTTCAAGGCACTCTATCCAAGTATTTGAAACGTTCAGACTCGGTACTAAATCCCAAACATCACCTCCAGATTCCAAAAAACTTTCTTTGAACTCTTCCCCAACTTCAAGTGTCGTTTCCAGACAGTCAGATATGAATGCAGGAGAATAAACAAGTACCTTCTTAATTCCTTTTTTAGGTAATTCTGTCAATACTTCATCAGTATAAGGTTTAATCCAAGGGTCTTTGCCTAATCTTGATTGGAAAGTAGAAGTATAACCACCTTCTTTTAAGCCTAAGCGTTTGGCCAACTCTCTGGAAGTATAAAAGCACTGTGCTCTGTAGCAATACCTATTTTTCTCATGAAGCTTATTACAACAAGTACCTAATTGACACTGTTGACCAACAGAACCTTTTTTAATTTGTCTTTCAGGTAAGCCATGATAGCTGAAAATCACATGATCATATTCTTGGTTTTCCATTAATGCTTTGCCATTGTTTGCAAATGCTTCCAAAAACTTTGGATGATCCATGAACTGATTGATATGAGAAACCGATGGAATGATCTGCCATTTGCTTACTAGCTCATTTACTTTTTCAGAGACAGACCCAGTACTTGCCGAAGCATATTGAGGAAATAATGGAATGACAATAATTCGTTTTACATTTTCAGCTTTTAGCTCGTCAAGGGCTTCCCCAATACTCGGGCTTTGGTATCTCATTCCCAAAGACACCTTATAATTTTCTCCCAGAGACTTTTGAAGAAGATCTCTCACGTCATATCCATAAAACTTAAGAGGTGAGCCTCTTTCCTCCCAAAGTTTAGCATACTCTTTGGCTGATTTAGGTGCCCTGAACGTAGCAATAATTCCATTGACCAAAAGAAAACGAGGAATATATGGGATATCTATCACCCGGCCATCCATTAAAAATTCGCGAAGGTATTTTCTTACATCTTTGGTTGATGGACTATCTGGAGTGCCCAGGTTGACCAGCAAAACACCAATCTTTTCTTTTCCCATTTCTTATATATTCCAATAAAACTGAGAGCAAAGATATTTGTTTTACGTTATTCAGCAGAAACAAAAGAAAATTGCATTGCTATAAAAAAAGCCCGGAAAGTCCCGGGCTTTGGATCTATGTTCACGCTCACCTTGTTGACAGAAGCTTTTTGCTGGTAATTCCTCAATTAACCAACACTTACCATCAGGCGGTTTGCGATACTCATAAGGTAGTCGCTTTAATAACAACAAGAAAGAGGAAGACCCTTATAGCATATTGGTGATTTATTGAAATTGTGATTTAGAAGACACTGCATTTTAAATTTAAAACCCAATTTTGTGTTGGGTCATAAAATTCATAAGCAATGAAAGCACGTTCCTCGAATCTTTTTCTTCAGGCTTTCTCAGATAAGAAGAACTTACTGTTAGCACTTAAAATGTCATTGATAGTGGGCACCATTTTAAACTGCATCAATCAGGGAGAATGCTTTGTGAATCAAAACTTTGATCAGCTACATATGCCTAAATTCTTAATTACTTATACGGTTCCCTTTTTTGTTTCCATTTATTCGAGCACCGTTGCTAAGTTGAATAAGTAGACCGAACTTTTTCTCCTCAACTTGGCTTTCATATAAAAACCTGAGATTATGAAAACCATAAAACTTCAGTTTCCGAATGCCGAAGGGCAAACGTTGTCAGCAAAACTCGAAATGCCAGTAGACAAAATGCCGCTGGCTTATGCACTGTTTGCCCATTGTTTCACGTGTTCTAAAAACTTAAATGCCGTTACTAATATCAGTAGGGCATTGACTTCAAAAGGAATTGCGGTTTTACGTTTTGATTTTACTGGGTTGGGAGAGAGTGAAGGAGATTTTGCAGACACTAATTTTTCCAGCAATGTTCAAGACTTGATTCTTGCGTCTTCATATTTGAAACAACAATATGAAGCCCCGAAAATTCTAATAGGCCACTCTTTAGGTGGCGCTGCTGTATTGATGGCAGCTAGTAGTATTCCTTCAGCAGAGGCCGTTGCCACGGTGGGAGCTCCTGCAGACCCTCCACATGTAAAACATCTTTTTCAAAATGCTTTGGAAGAAATTGAGTCTGCAGGAGAGGCTCAGGTTTCTTTAGGCGGAAGACCTTTTAAAATTAAAAAGCAATTTGTCGATGATCTTGAAAAAACGGACTTGGCAACTATGCTTAAATCCCTTAAAAAGCCCTTGCTGATTCTACACTCTCCTCAAGATGAAACTGTGGACATTAAGAATGCTGAGAAGATTTATATCAATGCCATGCATCCCAAAAGCTATGTTTCGCTTGATGGTGCCGACCATCTTTTGACCAGAAAAGAGGACGCTTCTTATGTAGGTGAGGTGATAGCCTCTTGGGCAAAAAGATATGTTTCTGATGAAACAAAAGCAGACTTGACCACCGATAGACAAGTAGTTGTTCGGAATGAAAAAGAGCGAGGATATTTAACCGAGGTTTTGGCCAATGGCCACTATCTGATTGCTGATGAGCCTACAAGTGTGGGAGGAACCGACTTAGGTGGAACACCTTATGACCTGCTGGTATCGGCACTTGGTGCGTGCACTGCAATGACAATACGAATGTATGCCAACCATAAAGGAATAGATCTTCATGAAGTAAAAGTTCACTTGAATCGTGAAAAGAGGCATGCTGCAGATGCTGAATCACTTGATGAGAAAAGCAAGGTAGAGATTATTGATTTGGAACTGGAGTTAAGCGGAAATCTGACTGATGCTCAAAGAGCACGTATTGCTGAAATTGCAGGTAGGTGCCCGGTTCATAAAACACTTACGCAAGGTCTTGCTGTTAATACTATATTGAAATAGATAGTTTTTTGTACCTCTTATCAGTTCTTGAGTTAGCTTTTAATTCTGTAACTATATATTTATTAGAAAGTTAGACTTATGAAAAAGATAATAACCAGCAACCTTTTCGCAATTCTGCTGCTTTTGATTTCGATGAGTGTCTCAGGACAGAACCTATATATAAAAGGTGGGGCCTATTTCGATGTTGAATCAGGGGATATGATCGAAAACAAGGGGATAGTTATCCGAAGCGGGAAGTTCGTGTCGCTTAGTGGATCTTTAAGTTCAACCGAAGGTTATGAAGTTATTGAGCTGGATGATAATCAATACTTACTCCCAGGGATTTTTGACCTTCATGCCCATTACAGAGTCACTTTTGAAGGAGTAAGAAGGGATGAGGTGGAGGCCAACCCTGTAATCTTTTTAGCTAACGGAGTTACTTCCACATTTCCAGGTGGCGAAATTCAACCTGAAGTTATGTTGGAAGCCAGGAGGAAAATCAACAGAGGCGAAAAAATTGGTGCAAGAATTCATAGCTCTGGACCATATTTCGGAACAGCTTTTCCAGCCTGGAACAGGAGTACAACTATTCAGGATGTTTACAGTACAGTTGATAAATGGGCAGAACTGGGGGTAGCAGGTTTTAAAGCGAAAGGGATTTCACCAGTTTTGCTTAAAGCGCTGATAGAAAGGGCCCATATGCATGGCTTGCCGGTAACAGGTCATTTGGGTTCGGGTTATAGGAATACAGTTAATCCAAGAGACGCCATAAACATGGGCATCGATAGAATTGAACACTTTTTAGGAGGAGACGCCCTACCAAATTCAAAATCGGCCTATGCTACTCTACAAGACCTTGATTTAAATGACCCTGCCATTGATAAACAAATAGATCATTTCATTGCTAACGGAGTCTTTTTTGATGCCACACTAACTGCTTATGGCTACTATGGTCATCGTGAAGAATTCTATAACCATTGGCATGATGAGCGTAAGTACTTAACGCCATATGCCTATAAAATCACAAAAGATACGCGGCAGAAGCTGGATATGTTTCAGAAGATATTTGACGTGAAGAAGATAACTGTCAAACGATACTTTGATAGAGGAGGAAAGATCACTTTGGGTACAGACCACCCTTCTGTAGGGGAATACATTGCTGGCTTTAGTGCACATAGAGAAATGGAAGCGCTGGTTTCGATCGGAATTCCAAATAAAGAGGTGCTCAAAATAGCTACCATTAACGGAGCCACAGCTTTAAGAATGAGTGACAAGCTGGGCAGCATAGCCGTGAGCAAATTGGCAGATGCTTTTGTAGTAACAGGAAACCCTTTGACAGAAATCACAAATACACGGAATGTATCTTGGGTTATAAAAGGGGGTAAGGTTTATAATGCTAAAGAGTTACTGAAAAGTGTAGAAGGAAATATGGGGCCTGAAAATGAAGGTGACTGGTCAAATTAAAGATAGGCTTGACTTTTAAAACCGTCATTCCCTCAGAGGAGGAAATGACGGTGTTTTTTGACTTTTGGTGCAGCCTCTTTAGGTTTTATTGCTGTGATAGTAGCTTGTCAATCTGACTTAAAGACCCGTTTAAGAGCGCCACCTTTCCTTGGGGGTCTACAAGTATGTAAGTAGGAAACCCTGTGACCTTGAGTTTTTCTTTGAGCTCTTCCGAAAGGACGCCATTTGCCCATTTCACCTCATGCTCTTTAAAAAACGCTATGGCTTTTTCGGGTTTATCTCCATAATTAAGACCTATTATCATTAGTTTGTCTTTGTGATCATTGGCAAGTTTTTTTAAGTCAGGAAGGTGAATTGTGCATGGTTTACACCAGGTACCCCAGGCTTCAAGGAGTGTATACTTATTGTCTCGCCCTACTAATGAAGAAAGCCCGATTGAAAAAGGAGAATCAAGTATTTTAACGGGGTTTTCTGGAAGCATTGATCCAACAGATAAGCCTGCAGTGTACTCTTTATCACTTTCAATCAGCTTTAAGTATCTGCCTGTAGGTTCTATTTCCAGTACTTCATAAGTTTGCCCGTTTATTGAAAGTAGTGTTTGGTCGTCATAGACAATTGCACCTTCCGACCTTCTGTGTGAGATAAAGTTTTTCTCAGTATCCCCAATCATGATTAAATCCTTCCCTTTGTTGTTAAACAAGCCGTTCACGTCAAAATCATGTAATCCGATTCTAGCCTCCTTACCCTTGATTTGCAAAGCTTTGATTCTGTTTGCTTTCCTTTCGTCTGAAAACCAATAATCGATTGGAAGAGCCTCACTGTTCTGAGCATGAATTCCTTTAGGAAGAAGGTATTCTTCAACCTGTTTTTTCTGATCTCCCTCGGGCATTTTGAGCCTGGATAGTTTGACAACCGCTTTTGCATTCGGCACTTCCAGATTTTTCAAACTCACAATAACAGAGGAATCTTGTTCATACTTTAGTGAAGTACCATCATCAGTAAAGTCCAGGTTGTTATTAAAGTCTACAAAAATGTTGGGAAATTCCGTTGTATAATCATCAACAACAAAGAGTATGGATCGACTTAAAATTCCGCTTTCTGCTCCTATAAAGAAGAGATAACCATAAACAGGGTTTTTAGGATTGAACTTCTTTGGTGGAGTAATGGTATGAAAAGAAGTATCATGCTTAACATAAACCTGGTTGTTTTTCAGTTTGTAGACTACATTGAATCCTTTACCCCTGACATTGGTGTGATCGTACTCATTATCAAAGTTTATGGTGATTTCTTTTTGAGCATATACTTGAAAACCAGCTATGAGCGATACGAATAGTATGAGTTTTTTCATGATTTTTGAAAAGTTGTAAAACATGTTTCAAACCTATTCGGAAGTGTTAAACAATTGTGTTAATGCTTATTTAAACCCTGTTAAAGAAATGTTAAAGTTCTGAATGACTGTCTATAATCAATAATTTTGAAGTGTGAAGGAAGGCTTTATTAAATATATAGTTGTTGCCATGAGTGCAGCGCTTTTGGGTCTAATGGGTCTACAGTTCTACTGGATTCAGAATGCACTGAAAGTAACGGAGAGGCAATTCGATCAACAGGTATATGATGCTATTAAAAAAGTATCAGAAACTCTGGAGCAGGTTGAGGGATATAAACTTGTTCAGGAGGTAATTCGAGACAAGGGGAAAATTTCATTTATGTCAAAAGTGCCTGTAGATTCTCTTGGCCTTTTAAGAGTGCAAAGTATGTTAGCCAAAGTTGATTCAACATCAAAAACGGATCAGACAATTGAGACGGCTGCAATGAGTGCTGAAGTGACTGGGAAATGGATTCTTAATGCTGATAATGATATGATCCAGCTAATGGATACATCGGGTAATGCCTTTAAAAATGCCATTTCAATTAATAACTCCAACTATGCATTGAAAGATAGACTACCATTGATGCAGATTGATTCCGTTTTAAAATCAGCCTTCAAAAACACTGGAATCAACACCGAATTCGAGTTTATGGTAGAATCGAAAGAAACCTACGAGACACTGTTCCAGAGCAGTGAGCCTGCTGTGGGGTTTCCAATGGAAGATGCTTTTGTCACCAGTTTGTTTCCCAGTAACTCCTTAGGGTATGAAAAGGCAGAATTGATGGTTAGCTTTCCCCGCAAGCAGCTTTACTTGTTAACATCTACCGCTTTAGTCATTGTACTCTCTTTACTCTTTATAGTCATAATTCTGGGAGCGTTCATTTATGTGACAAAAGGTTTTGTAAGACAGAAAAAGCTTTCACAGATAAAGAATGACTTCATCAACAATATGACTCATGAATTCAAAACTCCTATTGCTACTATTTCTCTCGCTGCTGATTCGATTAACAACCCTCTGGTGTTAGAGGATAAAGAGCAGTTACGTTCTTATTCCAGAATTATCAGAGAAGAAAGCCAACGGATGAATGATCATGTTGAGACTGTTTTACAAACATCACTGTTAGAAAACAAACAGTTAAAGCTAAACCTCAAAGCGTTAGACCTTAATGAGATTATAGAAAGAAGCATTGCTACCATAGAGCTTTCATTAAAGCCAGTAAACGGAGAGTTAAAAACTAAACTCTCGAGTACTCCACTTAATGTTAAGGCTGATGATACTCACCTTACAAATGTAATATTGAACCTGATAGACAATGCCATTAAGTACTCAGAAGAGGTTCCCGCGATTGATATAACTTCTTCCAAAGAAGGAAAAAATGTTATTCTTAAAATAAAGGACAGGGGAATTGGTATTGCTCAGGAATCACTCGAAAAGCTTTTTGAAAAATTCTATAGAGTACCAACAGGGGACTTACATAGCGTGAAAGGCTTTGGGTTGGGGCTTACTTATGTAAAATCTGTTGTAGAGCTACATGGAGGAAAAGTTCTGGTAGAGAGTGAACTCGGAAAGGGAACTATTTTCAGTGTGATTTTACCAATTGACAATGGCTAAGAAAGAAACAATACTATTGGTAGAAGATGACACCAACTTTGGGCTTGTGCTTAAGAACTATCTGGAGCTAGGTGGGTATACTGTAGTTCTGAGCAGAGATGGTGGCGCTGGGTGGAGAGATTTTAATGAAGAGAGGCATTATGATTTGTGCATATTAGATGTAATGATGCCTATTAAAGATGGCTTTTCTTTGGCTGCCGATATCAAAAAAGTTAATCCTGGAATGCCGTTAATATTTTTAACAGCAAAAGCGCTGAAGGAAGATCAGTTAAAAGGGTATAAACTGGGAGCTGATGATTATATAGTAAAACCGTTTGACTCCGAGCTCTTGTTATTTAAGATAAAGGCGGTTTTAGGTAGAAACGCGATTGTTGGGTTAAAGGAGGAGGCTCCGAGCTTTCAAATAGGAACCCTTAACTTTGATTTTGATACCAGAGAACTTTTCACAGCCGACCATAAGTTTACACTTTCACCTAAAGAAGCTCAACTACTGAACTTGCTTTGCCAAAATATGGGTAGAGTTACCCCAAAAGATGAAGCGTTACTTAAAATCTGGAAAGATGACAGCTACTTTACAGGCAGGAGTATGGACGTCTATATTACTAAGCTAAGAAAGTACCTTTCTCTTGATCCAGATATTAAAATTCTGAATGTTCATGGAAGTGGGTTTAGGCTGACTATAAAAGAAAAAGGAGCCTGAACAGACTCCTTATGGTGTATTTGTGTAAGGGTAAAGGATTTAATTACCACCTTCTTCACTCTTCTCTTTTTTCTTTTCAACTAGCTCTTTTTTCTTCCTCATCATTAACCTTCCTCTTTGGAACCTTCCGTTTTGAGTCCCTTGTTTCTTGAACTGGCCCCTTCCTTTCCTGAAGCTTGCAGCGCCTCTTTGTCCCTTGAGCTTCCTAAAGGCTAAACGCTTAGTCCTTGCTTTTTTATTGCTTTCGTATTTAGCCCATTGCTCTTCCGTAAGGATTTCCTTCAGCTTTTGTTCACGAGCCTGCCTTTCAACGTAAGCGTCTCTGCGCATTTCTTCACGTAAGGCCCTGATTTTTTCGAGCTTTGCTTTTCTGTTGGCTTGTGCTGCTTTAAGCTCTTTGTCTAATTGGACTTTTTGCTTTTCAGAAAGCCCCAGTTCGGTGGCCATTTTTTCAGTTTGTAAAAGTGTTTTGCTCTTGTCTTGAGCAGCTAATTGCATACCCGAAAAAATAATGCTTGTTGTTAGAATAACTTTGAATATCGACCTCATAACTTTTTATTTAATTCAGCTATTTGATAAGGCCCGATACAAAAGGTTTAATACCTAAACATGAAAACTATGTCTTCATAATTATTTAAGACCTGCACCCTCTACAATCTGGTCGACCACTTCAGGATTGAGTAAAGTAGAAGTATCGCCTAGGTTAGAAATGTCTTTACTTGCCACTTTGCGCAAGATTCTACGCATAATTTTACCCGACCTTGTCTTTGGCAAACCAGGTACAATCTGCACCATATCAGGCTTAGCAATTGGCCCGATAATTTTTCTGACCGTATCTTTAATTTCTTGCTTAAGGCTCTCTTCTGTTCTGCCTTCCATATCGCAAATGACATAAGCGTAAATGCCTTGCCCTTTAACATCATGAGGATAACCAACAACTGCAGATTCTACAACCTTAGGATGTTCATTAATTGCATTCTCAACTTCGGCAGTACCCATTCTGTGGCCCGAAACGTTGATTACATCATCAACTCTACCTAGAATTCTTAAATACCCATCATGGTCTCTTTTGGCACCATCCCCCGTGAAGTACATATTCTTATAGGCAGAGAAATAGACATTCTTGCACTTCTCATGATCTCCGTAAGTGGTTCTCAGCATAGAAGGCCATGGGAACTTGATGCACAAGTTACCTTCAACATTATTCCCTTTTAATTCATTTCCTTCGGCATCAACGATAACTGGTTGAATTCCTGGTAGTGGAAGAGATGCATGCGCAGGCTTGTTAGGGGTAATTCCTGCCAAAGCAGAAATCATAATTCCTCCAGTTTCTGTTTGCCACCAGGTATCTACCAACGGGCAGTTCCCTTTACCGATATGATCGTGGTACCAATGCCAGGCTTCTTCGTTTATTGGTTCTCCTACTGAGCCGATTACCTTTAATGAATCCAAAGAATATGGAGCAATAGGTTCCAGTCCATAAACCTGTAGTGCCCTGATGGCGGTAGGGGCAGTATAGAACTGGTTAACTTTATACTTATCCACGATCTCCCAGAAACGCCCGGCATGTGGAAAGGTAGGCACACCTTCGAACATAAGCGTAGTTGCTCCGGCTAGCAAAGGGCCATATACAATGTAGGAATGACCGGTAATCCAACCGATATCTGCAGTACACCAGTATACATCTCCTTGTGAATACTGGAACACATTAGAAAATGAATATTCAGAGTATACCATATACCCACCAGTGGTATGCACAACCCCTTTGGGCTTGCCGGTAGAACCTGAGGTATACAGAATAAACAGTAAGTCTTCAGAGTCCATTTCTTTGGCAGTGTATTCAGAAGATTGGCCTTGAATAGCATCATGCCACCAAACATCTCGGCCCTCCTTCATTACTACCTCTTCACCGGTTCTTTTCAAAACGATAACCTTCTCAATACTTGGTGTGTTTTCAACCGCTTCATCAACTACTGCTTTTACTGGAATTTGTTTAGCTCCTCTGAAATTTCCATCAGAAGTCAACACCATTTTTGCTTCGCAGTCATTGATTCTATCGGCAAGTGAGGAAGAAGAAAATCCAGCAAAAACTACTGAGTGGATGGCTCCAATTCTGGCACAGGCCAGCATAGCTACCGCAGCTTCAGGAACCATCGGCATGTAGATGATTACCCTATCGCCTTTTTGAATGCCCTGAGCCTCCAGTGCATTGCAGAACTGGTTGGTCATTTCGTATAACTCACGATAAGTTACAATTCTATTGGCTTCATTAGGGCCATTAGGTTCCCAGATAATGGCCGGAGTGTCACCCTTTGTATATAGGTGCCTTTCGAATATGTTTTCCGTGATATTGAGTTTACCGTTGACAAACCATTTTACATCAGGTTCTTCAAAATTCCACTCTAGTGTTTTGTCCCATTGCTTTTTCCAGTGAAAGGATTCTGCAATACGTGCCCAGAATGCTTCTGGATTGGTTACACTTTTTTGGTATTCGTGGAAGTAGCCTGATAGGGTTTGAATTTTGTGACTCATTTTTTAAAAAATTATGGGCTGCGAGATTTTAGCGGAGCATAATTTGTGAAAAAAATCGAGTATTTGAAATGAGTCTTACACTTAAATCAAAAACTGATATGATATCCAAAAAGATATTACACCCTTTTTATCCCGAGCGAAGCCGAGGGAACTTACTCAATTAATAAATAAACACCGCCTTAGAGAATCCTTCACCCTTGCTTAGGATAGAAAAAGCTTTTTAGAAAAATCAATCAGTATACTAGGTTCACAATCCTATTTCCAAGGAAACCTATTCGTACCGTAGGCTTTTTACGGGGTTGGCATATACCGCTTTTAGAGAATGATAGCTTACCGTTATGACTGTTATTAATAAGGAAGCTCCTCCAGCAATCAGGAATACCGTTATTCCAATGTTCACTCTATACTCGAAGGCATCTAGCCAGTTATCTACAAGGAAATAGCCAAGAGGGATTGCCAATAAGAAACCAGTACCTACTAACATCAAAAAACCTCGTGTCATAATCAGTATCAGGTTTAACAAGCCTGCCCCCAATACTTTTCTGATTCCGATTTCTTTGATTCTTTGCTCTGCAGCAAAACTAGCTAAGCCGAATAGGCCCAACAATGAAATGAAAATGGCTACGCCAGAAAAGTAGTCAGCCAGAATACCAATTGTTGTTTCACTTTTGTATTGCTCTTCATAGGTTTTGTCAACAAACTTATAGTCAAAGGGATAGTTGGGATTAAGTTCTTTAAGTGTTTCTTCTAGATATTTTATGTTATCAGTAGTTTGTTCACCAGTCATTCTGGCTAAAAAAATAAAGCTGTCTTCAGGTCTTAGGCTAATGATCAAGGGTTCTATCTTTTCATGTAAAGAACTGAAATGAAAGTCTTTAACAATCCCAATTATTCGGCCTGTCCTACCCCAAAAAGTGGCCTGGTAATTTAATGGGTCTTCAATACCCATTAAGCTTGCGGTTTGTTCATTGATAATCAAATTCAAGGTATCAGTAGCCAATTGAGGGTCGAATGAGCGCCCACGAATGATTTCCATATCGAAGGTTTCTATAAACCCATGACTTGCTCTTATGATGTTGAAGTTTGTCTCTTGATTTTCTGGTCTTCCTTCCCATGAGAATCCACCAGAAGTGGAAGAGTTAACACTTAAAGGAGAGCCATTGGAAAAAGTAGCGCTGATGAAATTTGGGTTGTTAAGTATTCTTGTTTTTAACTGATCCCGAACTTCCTGATTTTCCAGTTCGCCTTCAACCGGAACAAAAACAATATTCTCCTTATTATACCCCAGATTCTTGCTTTTAATGTAATTCATCTGATCGTGGATGACCAAAGTAGAGATGATAAGGGTGGTTGATATAATAAACTGAAATATCACTAAACCTTTCCTTAGTCCGTTAGACCAGGCGGAGGTTTTGAATGTACCTTTTAGTACACTTATAGCCTTGAAACCTGAAAGCACTAAAGAAGGGTAAATACCAGACAGAAAGCCTACTCCAAAACCAATCATAATCAGTGGCAACAAGTTGTTCAATTGAAGTATAGAAAAAGTCATCTCCTTTTCTACCAGTATATTTAGTGGAGCCAAAACTACCATGATTAGCAAGCCAGCAAGAACAGTTGATATCAATGCCAATAAGATGGATTCCAGCATAAATTGCATCAATAACTGAGTTTTTGTAGAACCAACAACTTTTTTCACACCAACCTCTTTTGCCCTTTTTGTAGATCGAGCTGTGGCCAGGTTCATAAAGTTTATAGCCGCGATGAGAAGGATAAAAAATGCAACGATGCTGAACAAGCGAATGTAGAGAATCCGACCACCAACTAACTGTCCGTTTTCATAGTTACTAAATAGGTACCTGTCTTTGAAAGGTTGAACGAAAATGGTAACCACCGATTCTTGATCACCCATTTTTTCATCAACATAAGTAGAAATCTTCTTGTTGAATGCTCTATAATCAACCCCGGGCTTCAATTTGGCAATTCCTCTTATTCCATTGTTTCCCCAGTCATTTAGCCATGTGTTGCGTACCCTCCATGGTTCATAGGGCATTATGAAGTCAAAGTTTATAGTTGATGATTTTGGAACATCTTCAAAGACTCCTTCAACCTGATATTCTCCCCAACCATCTACGCTCATTGTTTTAGATAAAGCAGACTGATTGCCAAATATTCTTTCCTTCGTACTTTTGGACAAGTAAATGCTAGTTGGCCGAACCAAGGAATTTTCTTTTGTTCCCTCGATAAATTGAACTTCGAATATGTGGAAGAAGTCTTTACTCGCCACTCTGCCAGTTTCTTTAAAGTTTTGGTCGTTTATTCGGAATAGCCTCTCTTCCGACCAGGTATATGCAGCCATAAACTCTACTTCTGGCATGTCCTGAACAAAATGATCACTCAGGGGGCCTGGGTTTGATTCATAGGTAAAAGTTGCATCAGAATAAGTCTGATGTTCCATTACCTGATAGATATTGTCAATGTCTTGATGAAAACCGTTGACAGACTTTTCGGATTCTACATAGAGGAACAGCAACATGCTAGTGGCTATACCTACGGTAAGCCCTAGAATATTGAGGGTAGCATATCCTCGTTCTTTCCAAAAAACTCGAAATGCTGTTTTGATAATGTTTCTGACCATGGGTGTATAAATTAAGTTTTGACTGATAATGTTGTTTCTGAGTAAGGATAACCTAAAGAGCAGAAGTACATCAATAAAGAACTTCCTATTGGCATATCGGAGGTTCTTCTTTTCAGTGTTCCACTCATGATACTGCTCCAGGTCTCCAAGAATGTCTTCTTGAAAATCTGGGTGACAATAGAGTTTGAATATTTTATGACCAAGCTTTTTCAGCATACTTTGAATTCAAAGGCTACCTCAGGGATTTGATTCCACAATTCCAAGCGGGTTTGAATGTTATGATCTAATGCCTTTTTACCATAAGCAGTAATCTTGAAGTAACGCTTTCGTTTACCGCCTCGTGCTTTGGTAGCTTCCCCAAATTCTGATGTGAGAAAACCTTTCTCTTCCATTCTTCTTAAGGCCGATTGAAGCGCACCTACTGAGACTTTGCGTTGGTGACGCTTCTCAATTTCTTCCTTTATAGCGACTCCATACGCTTCTCCATAGAGTACTCCAACTGTGAGTAAAACCAGTTCTTCAAACTCTCCTAACTGATATTTTTTCATAGTAGTAAATCTATTAAAGTCCTAAATGTAGTTTTTTAAAACAGAAAGTCAAATTAAAAATTCCTAAATGTAGTTTTAATAACTTCTTATGCATAAAAAAACCAGCCTGGAATATATAGACTGGTTCTTTGTTAAAATATTACAGACAATAACAGTCTTCCTTGACTTACTCTACCCTCAAGGAGTAAGCAGGATTCCGTTTAGCAGTTTTTATAGCAATTACGCTGATAGTAAAGAAAATCAATGCTAGTGCTGCAATGGCAGTGGCAATAAAAACGAATGGGTTTATCGCGTTCTGATAAGTGAAATTATCTAACCATTTAGCCATTAACAGATAAGAAACAGGAATTGCAACTACTAAAGAAATTCCAGCTAGAATCAGGTATTTGGTATTCACAAGAATGAGAATTTGACTCAATGATGCTCCCAGGGTTTTTCGTATCCCTATTTCCTTTACCCTTTGTTTGATGGCTATTGATACAATACCAATTAGGCCGGCTATGGCTAGAAATATAGAAATTCCTGATAGTATAGAAGTAAGGAGTAATGTCCTGGATTCTTCATTGTATAAGGCTGATATCTCTTCATCCAGAAACCTATATGTGAAATCGAATGAAGGGAAAACCTCCTTATACGTTTCTTCCATTTGTGGAATTGTGGTTCTGATCTGTTGGCCGTCTATCTTGGCTACTATGTAATTATAGCTTCTTGGCCTGACGAGCATAATTAGTGGTCGAATGGGCACATGAAGAGATTTGTAATGAAAATCCTTTACTACACCAACAATACGTCCTTTAACAAGTGTTTCATTTTCCTGCCAGAATAGTGTTTTGCCTACGGGTTCTTCAAGGTTCAGTTCTAAGGCAGCCCGTTCATTGATTAAAAATGAAGTCCCTGCCGAATCAGCAGCGAATGCTTTGTCTAGCATGCGACCCTCAACAATTTCAAAACCCAAAACAGATATGGCTTCATTATCCACAAACATTTCAGATGCGTCTACTGTATTCGATGGGTCTTCTTCAGTATAAATAGAATGTTGATTAAAGGAACCTCCGGGTACATTTGAGATAGTTGAAATGGCTTCTATTCCAGAATGTGTCAAGAGCTTTGATTTGATCAACTCAGATTTGTTATCATAATTATTAAGATCTACCACCATTAGGTTGTCCTGTTTAAACCCAAGGTCTTTACTCTTCAAAAATGAGATTTGATTGTTAATAATAAGGCTTCCGCTTACCATTACAATGGCAGCAATGAGCTGTACAGTGAGCAGACTATTTCTTACCGTTGACCCACCAATTTTCTTTTGATCCATTCCCTTCAGAATCTGGCCAGGGTTGAAGGAATTAAGATACAAAGCAGGGTAAACAGCAGCTAGTACTGCCGTAAGTATTGTAATTACCAGAAGGAATACAATCACTTCGCTTTGCCATATATCTGCAGCAACAATATTTCCATTTACCAGTTGATTGAAGGCATTTTCAAGTGCATATATCAATAAGATGGAACAGAACAATGCAATAAATGAAGACAGAAGTGATTCAAAAGTGAATTGAGATAGTAACTGTTTCTTGTGAGCCCCTAAAGTTTTCTTAACGCCAACTTCTTTAAGGCGTTCTGCCGAACGGGCAGTACTCAGATTAACGAAGTTGATAATTGAAATCAGCAGGATGAACAAGCCGGAAATACCATAGACAAGCAAATAGGAAAAACTGCTATTGCTTTCAAGTTCCCAACGAATATTAGAATGTAAGTGTATGTCTTCAATAGGTTGTAGGGCAAAGCTATATTCACCGGCAAGTAATGAAGCAATACCATCCTCAGACCAGTTAAGGTATGATTTGACCCATTCCGGAATCTTTGACTCAAGTATTTTCGCATCAGAACCTGGGCTCAGCTTTAGATAATTAAAATGACCAAAATCATCCCAGGACATCCAGGGGTCATTAAAGTTCAAAGACTTAAGTGTGACGTAAGAGATTAGAAAGTCATAGTGGAAATGTGAGGCTACGGGGGCATCTTCTATCACACCAACTACTTCCAGCATGTCAGTATTCACGTCAAAGGAAAGTCTTTGACCTACTGCCGGTTTATCTCCGAAATAACGCATGGCCATTGATTTAGAGAGTAGGACACCGAATGGACTTTTCAGAGCTGTTTCCGGATTTCCCTCTAGAAACTTAAAGTCGAATACATCAAAAAATGTACTATCAACGAAAAAGCCGTTAGACTCCAGAAAACTGATGTTCTCTTTTTCCAATGTGATTTTAACAGCCTGCCTTGTAAGGCCTGCTCCATAAAT
Source organism: uncultured Roseivirga sp. (assembly GCA_947493005.1). Taxonomy (GTDB): domain Bacteria; phylum Bacteroidota; class Bacteroidia; order Cytophagales; family Cyclobacteriaceae; genus Roseivirga. Next base: position 725,451 of record CANLOY010000001.1, on the reverse strand, counting down.
TGGAGATAAGCTCACTGCCGCTTCTACTTCTGGCAAGTCATTTACCATGGCTTGTGCCAGAGGGTGAGGTGTTCTGGTCTGCGGATTATCTCCCATCCATGCTACTCTATAAATGTCCTCTGAACGCTCGTGAAAGCTGTCGTATGATAGTTCTTGTTGCAGGTGTAGATAAATGAAGCCTGTTACTGTAAAAGCCAGTATTAAGCCAATCAAGTTAAAGGAGGTATTCATTTTTTGCCTCCACATATTGCGCGTGGCAAATTTGAAATAGCTGCTATACATAATGATAAAATTTGAGTGTTGACCGAATTTTTTAATTGCGAAAGGCCTTAGAAAGTTTGCCATGTGGAGCCAATAGGCCAGGTTGGCTCGCCATTTGGGTTTTTCTGCACGCTCTATCTGATAATGCTCAAAGAGATCTCCTTCGATTTCTTCGAGTAAATCTTCTTTACAGAAAAGATGCAGTACCCAGTCTGCTGACTTTGGTGGCATATAGTTTTGTTTAGATTCCACTTAGCTGAAGTCCTTTTAGTGCCATTTCTGGAATCTGGTTGAAAAGCGCATTTCTCAATTCGTGATTCTTTTCCAGTGCACGCTTTCCGTCTGCAGTTATAGAGAAAAGCCTCTTGCGTCTTCCACCACGTTCATGAGTGGCTTCTGCTAATTCGGACTTCAGAAAGCCCTTTTCCTGAAGCCTGCTTAAGGAGGAGTGAACAGCACCGATGGCTACCTTTCGATTGGTTTGCGAAATGATTTCTTCCCTTATGCTCAGACCATAAGCTTCAGGGTACAGTACTCCTACTATTAGTAAAACGAGTTCTTCAAATTCGCCTAGTTGAGTTCCTTTCATGGTATCAATTTTCGTAAATGTAGAACAAATGTAATCAAATTCTACATTTATGAAAATTGAATGAAGAAATTATAAACCCTGAACTATTAAGGGCTTAGTTAATCTCCTTGATCATCAGATAAAAAAATGCTTCAATTCGCTTGTCAATAGACAGTCGAATGAAGCATTTCCATAAAGCTTTGCTCAAGAGAACTACTTATAGCTTGGAGGAGCTATTCCTTTCATTCTCAGATAAGTAACAATCTGACCTCTATGATGAGAATTATGGTCAAGATAATAAACGATTCCCGCGGTTAATTGGTCGTTGGAGTCAGCATTGAGAATAAATGCATTCATTTCATCAAACTTTTCTTCAGCCCACTTGAGTAACTCTTTTTTACTTTTTGAGTTTTCATCTCCAGGATTCCAGGCCGCATTTCCACCAGAACTGAAGGCTTTGTGAAAATACTCAATACTATAAGCTATGTGATACGCTTGTGCTGCAAAAGTTCTTTGATCGCTGTTGGGTTTATAATCATAGTCGTCTTCGGGCATAGCTCTTAGCACATCCATGGTGTAAGATTTTGCAGCATCTAACCTTCCTTTTAACCAATCATATCCACCTTTCTCTTCCAATGGTTTCATAGAGGTAAAAAGCAATGTAGCTGATAAAAGTAGCGCAAAAGCTGTTGCAGTTTTGTAGGTAGTTTTCATATAAGTAGCGTTTGATTTGATCTGTGCTTTTACGTCACTACTTACACTTTGTTTCTATTGAGTTAGAAATTCTAAACCTAGTGCGTCACCAGGTTAACATTTTATAAGCTTAAAACATCTTAAGTGGCTCTGCATCTTTTACCAATATCAATACATCATATCCAAAGATCCATTTTTTGAAATCATCCGAAAAAGTATCGCCATATCCGAGCTCTTTAAGGGGGTTGAGGTCAAGAATGGCATACTTTTCGGAAATGTCTTTTACCAACTCCTGAACCTCTTTGGGAAATGTCTTAACACTATTAAAAGGAGCAGTTGGCTGTGGTGCAAATGGGTTTCCAATGGCTGCAGTTCCTGAAATACCCATTACTAAATAATGAATTGATTTCATGCTATTGCTGGCGGCTAATTCACTTCCCATATTGGCTATGTCATAAATGTTAGTTCTTGTAAGTCCTTTGGAGGCATGGTACCCTCCTAGCTTGAAAATCACTTTTGGAGTATCTTCCTTTTTTTCTGCTTTCCGGTAGTACTTCATGAAATTTTCTTTCATGAGTTTTCCTCTTTCATTGTTGTTCAGATAGAACTGCTTGCTGAAATTGTAACCATATATGGTTTTAGTATTCCAGAGTTGTTCCACTATTTCCTTTTCTGCCTTTTTAGTAGCTAATTGAAGTAGTTCTTTGTGAGTTTTTTCATCATATTTAAACAAGTATGGAGCGGTGAAATCTTTTGTCTCCACAGTTACTTTGTAGGCTTCATGTGCTGCATTTTTAAGTTTATTAAGCTTTTCCTTTAGCTTTTTGTTGGAAGTATTTTCAATTAAGTGATCAAAATTCATTCGGAACTGGGTCATAAAAGTTTGATCAATTCCCCAAATTGATCCTCCCTTTGCCATAACATTTTCGAACAATACGGCATCGTCTTCATTTTCATAAAAGGGAATAGAAAAAGGAGCCTTGTTGTGAAGTGGTTTTAAATGTTTTGTAAAACCTGATTTTGCCGCTTCGCTTATTTTCCGGGCAGCCACTGCATCCGTTTCAATACATAGTGCCTTGTAATTGAACTCCTGACCAAGATTAAAGAGCTGATTTGTAAATTCTCCTACCTCCTTTATGCCGTGTTGTTCACCGATGAATACAAACTGACTATTGTTTAAAAGCTCTTTTGTAAAGACTATAAACTTTTCTTCGGTCAGATCATTTACCTGAAACATGTATTTGTTTAGATCAGGTTCAGTTTGTGCATTCGACAGTACAACAAATCCAAAAAGCAGTAAAGCTGAATAGAGTATATTTTTCATCTTGAAATTCACTTGATAGTCTTCAAAACTACTATGGATACTTTCTGCTTTTTTACCTGATTTCGTCAAGTCATATATTATCGACCCGAACTCATAAAAATTGGATGGGAAAGGCTTAAATTACTTAGTGAGTTCTTCTATTGTGTAAAATGGAACACTCTCTATTACGTAATTTTACGATTTACTGCTATTGATGGGCAGCCTGTTTATGAATACATCACCTCCAAAACTTTCCTGGATCTTGCGATTAGGGCTTTCTGTTTTAATCGGCATACTGGTTTTTGGGATAATCTGGATTTCTTCAAAATTCAGATACCCTCCGGGAATCAGCTTTATTGCATTGCTCTGGTTGCTACTTATTTACCTAACTCTTGAGGTAGTAGTATATACTCAGAAAAGATTGACAAAGGAGTTTAGTAACTCCAAAAGAAACAAAGATCTTAATGTTACCCTGATTAGTATAGCTGCAGGCACCATAACCTATTTTATAGGGTTTTATATTTTCAAGTGGATCGATCATTTACTCCATGGAAGTGAACCACCATTTCTTCAGCATATGCTGCTGGCACTTTTAATTGGTCTGGTACTTTCTCTGATCTTTGGTTTTGTTCAGTTGGGTATGAACTGGAGAGGCCAATACTATAAATCTCAGCTAGAGAATGAGCTATTTAAGAACGAGATCGCTCAGTCGAATCTTTCTATTCTTAAGAATCAACTCGACCCTCATTTTATGTTTAATAATTTCAATACACTTTATTATTTAATAGACGAGGATAGTAAGCTTGCTCAAAAATTTCTTAAGAATATATCTACTGTGTACCGCTATATTTTACAGAACAATGATAGTGAGTTGGTACTTGCTAAAGAAGAGTTCGAGATGGCTAAGCAGTATCTGGAAGTAATTCAGCAGCGTTATGTTGGCTTACTTAATCTAGAAGATAATATTGCGCCTGATACTTTTGAGAACAAGCAAGTGCCTCCGTTAGTTTTGCAGCAGCTTATTGAAAATGCAGTTAAACACAACAGGATAGACAAGGATTTACCACTTAGTATTTCGTTTTCGACTGACAATGAATACTTAACCATAAAGAATAATAAAAACCTTAAGAAGGTTGCTGAAACAAGCAAAACAGGCTTAATCAACATTGCAAAGCGATATAAATATCTTACGGACAAAGAAGTTATTATTCTCGATAAACCAGAAGAGTTTAGTGTTTCTATCCCTCTAATTCATAGCCATGGTTAAAACGGTAATCATAGAAGACGAAGTAGGTGCTCAAAATCACTTGAAGAAGCTACTAACGAAGTTTGATGCTTTTCATATTGAAGCTTGTTTAGGGACTGTAAGTGAATCAATAAAATGGCTAAACGAGAACATACGTCCTGATTTGATTTTCATGGATATTCAGCTGTCAGACGGTGTTTCTTTTGAAATATTGGAGGAGGTTGAACTGGAATGTCCTATTATTTATACTACGGCCTATGATCAATATGCAATAAGAGCCTTTAAAACTACTGGAATAGACTACCTACTCAAGCCCATTACCGAAGAGGATCTTAAGCAGGCGATTAATAAGTTTTATAAGCTCAAGGGAGCTAATGTGCAGGAATTGCAAAGAAAGTACATAGAACTAGTCGATGCCATTAAAATGGAAAGAGAAGTCGAATATAAGCAGCGGTTTTTATTGAAAACAGGCAACCAACTTACTCCGGTACATAGCCTAGACATAGCCTACTTTTTCATTAAGAATGAAGTTGTTTTTGCGAAACTTTTTAATGGTCAGTCCTATATTATAGATGATTCTTTGAATCGATTAGAAGAGTTAATTGACCCAAGGACTTTCTTTCGTGTCAGTAGGCAAGTCTTAACCAACCTTGATGCAATAAAAAAGTTAACGACATACAAACCTGGCCATCTTGAAATAAAATTAAGCCCTCCTTTTGATGAACGTTTGCAATTAAGCCAAGAAAGGTCGAGCACGCTGAAGAGAGTACTTAGCACTAATTAATACTGCGTTTATTATAGATTATTTTTAGTTTAAACAATAAATGGAGTAGAGGTAAAACCTATATTCAGCTGTTATTTAAGCAAGACAACTGACTAAGCTATGACTAACCTCCAACGTCAAACCGTTTCAATTTTCTTCTTTTTTATTCCCTGTTTTTGCTTTGCTCAAACAGATGAAATTGAGAAAAAATGGTTTGAAGTATATGCGCTGGAAAGTATTGGTTTGACCAAATCTGCCTTGCAAAAAGTAGACTCGATATTGCAAATGGCTGAAAGTATTGGTGATGATCAGGAAACTTTGAAGGCTACATTATACCGAAGTAAATTCTGGCTTCAGTTAGAAGAAAATGCACAATTAAAAGTAGTCGCTAGTCTAAAGGAGAGGGTGGAGAATAGCAGTTTCCCCTTCAGTAACTTTTATGCGTTCATCAATGCCAAATCCTTGTTCGATTACTATGGTCGGTTTGACTATCGAATAAGTAGTATTGATGAAGAACCGATCGATACAGCTGACTTTAAATTTTGGAACAAAAATCAATTCCAAAAGGAACTGGATTATTTATATACCAGTGCATTAGATGGTTTAAGGGGCAGTGATAATTCGCTCGATTTTTCAAATTTCATTACACTTTTTCGCCCTTCAGGAAGAGAAGAATTGGCATCAGGTTCTGTTCATGATTATTTTTTGAGAGAAGCCTTAAAATTCTATCTCAAGGACTTCCAGAAATCATATCTGAACAATTTAAAATGGCTTACTAATCAGGAAGATATTTGGAACTCAGAAAATTTTTTGAGCCTATCTATTGATGACAATGATGAGAAGCCTTTGTTAAGCCGGGGGCTCAAACTGATTCAAGAAATACTTTTAAAGCATAAAAGTGAAGGCGACAATATTGCCTACTTGAATTGGGAGGTTTATAGATTAAAATGGCTGAAAAGTAAAAGAGTGATTTCGACTCAATCTTATCTGTTGATACTTGACAAACTATCTGGTATTGGTAACAGTCATGAACAAGCTCTGGTTGAAATGGCTAAAGCCGATGCATTGAATGAATTGGGTAATCGCTTCAGTTACCGAGGAGACACCACACATCGTTGGGCAAAAAAAGAAGCTTATGAGGTGTGTAAAGAAATTATAAAGGCAACACCAAAGACATTTGAGGCAAGACAGGCTTATGCACTGATGTTAACAATTGAACTTTCAACTCTTGACATTCGACAAGAAGAATTTGTTGCTGCCGATCAGTTTTCTAGAATCCTTGTGGAATTTAAGAATCAGAAGGAAGTAAACTTTGTGGTTTATAAAGGCAACAGGGAGCAAACTCAATTATTGAAAAGCTATAGTGGAGATGATTTGTTAGAAAAAATCAATGAATTAAGAACAGTAAGAAAGTGGACCTCAACACTTCCTTCGACAAGTGATTATCAAAAACATGCTACCGAAATATTGATAGAGCCACTAACAAGTGGAGCTTACCTTTTGGTGGCATATGACCCTGATCAAAAGAACGTTTTGCAACGTGGCGCTTTTCAAGTAACAAATCACACACTGATAGAACTGCCTAGTAAGGTTGGCAATGAATACCTGATTTCTGATAGAGAGACAGGAAAACCTATTGTTGGGGCTATGGTAAAGCTAGAAGCAAGTCGAAATGATAGTAATGCCAGCTTTAACATCTCATTGAAGTCTAATTCGAATGGACGTATTTATTACAATGCAAGAACAAGGTTTTACAATGTGAAAGCAACGGTTTCTGTAAATGGGGATACAACGGTTTTTGAGAATCTTCGATTCTCCACAGGAAACAAATACACTGATAAAGCTGATGAGTTAATTGTGAAAGCTGATGTTTTTACAGACCGTGCAATATATAGGCCAGGGCAGATGCTGTATTACAAAGGCATCCTGGGTAAAAACAAAGCTGGAAAGAAAGGGATAGTTGCTTCAGAGGAAGTAATTGTTACAATTTACGATGCAAACTTTGATGAAATTTATGAGAAGACCTTTTTGACAAATGAGTATGGCTCGTTCAGTGATTCTTTAAGAATTCCTAAATCTGTACTCCCAGGTAGCTTTGAAATTGAGGTAGTTGAGGGAGACTCTGATAGTAAACTTTATGATGAGGAAATGGATGATTTCTATGGAACTAGCCACAGTTTTCGAGTAGAGAATTACAAAAGACCAAAGTTCGAAGTTCAAGGTTTACCTATAAAAAAAGCGTACGTACTAGGTGACAGTGTTGTCTATGAAGGGAAGGCTATTTCTTTAGCAGGAAGTGATATTTCCAATGCTTCAGTAAAGTACACAGTCAAAAGAACTGGGTATAATAAACGAAGAACAACAGACTATTATAACTCGAGAGTCAATGATCGCAAAGTGATTCATGAAGGTATAACAGAAACAAATAATGAAGGTGTTTTTCAGGTTAAGTTTCTTGCCGAAGGCAAAGCTGAAAATGAAAGAGATCAACTACCTGTTTTTGATTATCAATTGAGTGTTGACGTGACTGATCTTAATGGAGAAACACGGTCGATGCAACAAAACCTGAAAGTAGGCTATCATAAAGCGAATGCTTATATCGCTACTCTTTCAGAACTGACATATGGGAGCCCTCTAAAGCTATTGTTAACAGAAAAGAACTTAAATGGGCAGACATTAAAAATAGGAGGAAAGTTGTCCATTTATAAACTTGAACCCACTAATTCTCCAATGAAAGACCGAATTTGGTCTGCTCCAGATTTGCCGACAATAACTAAAGAAAAGTTTGAAGAATTATTTCCTTTAGAACCTTTTGAGAATGCGAAAAAGCAAACGATTGGAGAATTGATCTTTGAACAAAAGGTCTCAAAAGAGATGGACACATTACGTATTGCTAGTGCTAAAAACTGGGAAGCTGGAGAGTACAGAATAGAGTTTGAACTAAATGATATTATTCGTCACAAGACTACCCAAAAAGTAACAATAGTCAATGATAAGGAAGTTAAAACCGAGCCGACATTCATTGAATTGAATATAGATAAAGAGGTATATAAACCAGGAGAGAATGTAGGGCTCACGATGCGCACTAGTCTCGAAAAAATATTTCTGACCATGATTCTTGATAGGGGAGATAGAGGTGCTAAAGAATATCTTTTCAGCCTAAGCAATAGTACTCAAGTACTCAACTTACCTATCTCAGAGAAAGATTTGGGAGGGTTCAATATTACTTACCTGGCTCAGGGAAAAGGATATGCTGAGTCTGGTCAAATAGCGGTCAATGTACCTTATCCAAAATCTACTCTTGAATTAGAAACAACTTCTTTTAGAAACAAACTTGAACCAGGAGAGAAAGAGGTTTGGAGCTTTAAGTTGAAGGGAAGTAAAAAAGATAAGTTAGAAGCAGAACTGCTTGCTTCAATGTATGATACTTCCTTAGATCAATTTGCAGAACACTGGTGGCATTACGACCCCTTCTTTTATAACTCTTCTTCTTATAGTAAGAGGATTTATGTAGGGAATAATTTTTCTGATTACCACCTTTCTTCGGGTAGATATGCCTATGCAGTAACCAGCCTTCCTGCCAAATCAAATTATGTTCTTAATTGGTTTGGCTATGATTTTATCAATCCTAAAAGAGCGCAAGACAAATACTTTGATGATTTCCTAAACCCTTATGTCAGTAGGGTACGTTGGGAAAGGCATGATGATATCGAAAAAGGTTTTATCAAGGGAATAATCAGAGATCATTTTGGACGTGTATTGACAAATGCAAAAGTCAAACTGGTGAACTCTGAAGTTGTAACACTCACTAATACTAAAGGTGAATTTTCATTGCAAGTTAAGCCCCAGAATACCATTATAATAAGCTATCCAAAATATTCAACTGTAGAAGTTAAAACTCATTTTGACAATTATTTTGATGTACAACTTATGCCACAAGGGACGAAATTGGATGATATAGTTGTAACGGGATATAGAGCAAGCACACCGACAAAAAAGTTGACTTTTACTGTCTCTTCCGTTGAAGAACGAGTATTGAAACAAGTAAGTGCAACTGATGCGGGAACATTTTTAGCTGGAAAAGTACGAGGTATTCGAGTTACTTCAGCTTCTAATTTCGGGCCTGGGAATGCACGAAGCATTCAAATAAGAGGGGCAAGTTCATTGTCAGGGAAGAATGCGCCATTGATAGTGGTAGACGGTGTATTGTTAGAAAGTAATTTTAGTGATATTGATTTTAGTGAGGTTGCTGAGTATGAAGTGCTGAAAGGCACATCGGCAGCGACACTCTATGGTTCAAGAGCTGCGAATGGAGTAATTATGTTAACCACAAAAGAAGGGAAAAAAGCTCAAGAGGCACTATTAAGTAGTATTCAAACCAGAACAAACTTTAATGAAACCGCCTTCTTTTTTCCTCATTTAAGAACAAATAAAAAGGGGGAAGTCAGTTTTAGTTTTACTGCACCAGAATCTTTGACCAAATGGAAACTTCAGTTGTTAGCGCACACAAAGTCATTATCAAGTGCTTTGCTAGTCAATACTATACAGACTCAAAAGCAGTTAATGGTAATTCCTAACCTCCCACGTTTTGTTCGCGAAACAGATAGCTTACTAATTTCAGTAAAAGTGGCTAGTCTGAGCAATTTACAAATGACTGGTGTAGCAAGGCTTGAATTCTTAAATCCTGAAGATGGTTCACCTCTGGAAATCCTTGTAGCTGGAGAGAAAAAGGACAAAAGATTCAATCTGTCTGAAAAAGGGAATGAATCACTAGAATGGAAGATTACTATCCCTAAAGGTATTTCAGGAATAAAGTACAAGATATTGGCTTCGGCCAATGGTTTTACAGATGGAGAAGAAAACTACTTGCCTGTATTGTCCAACCGAATTCTGGTAACAGAAAGTCAACCTATGTGGATTAGTCCAGAGGAGGAAAAGACATACAACCTTAAAGCCTTAGCAAAGAATTCTGATACAAAAACAGATCATTCATTAACGTTTGAATTTACAAGTAACCCAATTTGGAATGCACTTCAGTCCTTACCCTATTTGATAGAGTTTCCATATGAGTGTAGTGAACAAACTTTTTCCAGGTTTTTTGCAAATGCAGTGGGTAATCATCTGACAAAAGAAAGCTCAAAATTGAGGTCATTAATTAGCAGTTGGTCAGCAGATGAAAGCCCTGGCCCTTTATTTCACAATGATGCCCTAAGGTCTATTGCACTTAAGGAGACACCATGGTTGTTTGATGCCAAAAACGAAAAAGAAAGATTACAAAACCTTGCAAGGTTATTGGCAACAGACTCAATACAACAACAATTAGATGCTGCAATTAATAAGCTTAGTCAATTGCAATTAGACAATGGAGGGTTTCCATGGTTCGGAGGAGATATAGCTAATAGGACAATCACTACTCACATTGTTGCAGGTTTTGGACAGTTAAAGCACATAGGAATAAATCTGGACAGAGAAAAAACCGAAGACCTCATTGATGAGGCTTTTGACTATTTAGATAATCAATTAGTCAAAGATTATAAGATGTTCAAAGAAGGCGTTAATCAGTACAGCAAATCCAGTCAGATTCACTATTTGTATGCGAGAAGTTTTTACGATTCTCTATACACGGACAATAGTTTACAAGAAGCCATAACCCACTTTTCAAAGCAATTTGAAAGAACCTGGGAAAGTCAAAGTTTGCAGACAAAAGGAATGTTGGCACTCTACTTCCAGAGGGAAGGAGACATAAACTTGGCAAAGGATATTATGAGGTCTTTGGAGGAGAACTCGACTTTATCTCAAGAAAGAGGGATGTATTGGTTAGAAAATGAATCAAGTTTTAATTGGTATCAAATGCCGATAGAAACTCATGCGCTATTGATGGAAGCTTTTAAAGAGATATTGCCAGATGAAAAGAGGTACCAAGAACTGAGTAAATGGTTGCTTCAACATAAAAGAGTCAATTCATGGTCTAACACAAAAGCAACTACTTCTGCCATTTATGCACTGCTTAGGAATGATAAACTGGGGTCTCTGAAGGAAAATAAGCTTTCTATTCAAGTCGGGAATGAAGTTATAATCAGCTCAGGTAAAAATGAAAATAACCTGTTTATATCTAAGACTTGTAGGCCAGAAGAAATTAGACCTGAAATGTCCAATGTCAGTATTAAAAATGAAAGCGAAAATGCGGCTTGGGGAATAATTAACTATAAATATTTTGAAGAACTAGAGAGTATTGAGTCAAGTGGAGGTTCTTTGAATCTGGTAAAGAAAATATTTAAGTTAAATGGTTCAAAGAAAGGTGAACCATTAGTAAATGCTACAACACTTCAGGTGGGAGACAGAGTTAAGGTAAGGCTACTACTTTCTACAGATAGAGATATGGAGTTTATCCATTTAAAAGATCTCAGGGCCGCTGGGTTTGAACCATTGGAGGTAATTTCGGAACACAAAAATTTTGGAGGAGCCCATGCTTATCAAAGTATTGATGATACAAGTATTCATTTCTTTTTTGATAAGCTTAGAAAAGGAAAATATGTATTAGAGTATGAACTGATTGTTAACAATGCCGGTAGTTTTTCAACCGGAATAGCTACTGTAGAAAGTATGTATGCTACAGAATTTAATAGCAGAAGTAATTCTCAGGTTATTAAAACAATCAAGAAATAGAATAGACTACTCCATAGTTTTCAAAACATTGTCCTCTATGTGGAACATTCTCACATCTTGATCTATCTTTTCAAACATTGAACGGGTGCGTTCAGGCCTCGCATCAGTCACAAAAATTTGCCCGAATTTATCCGAGGCTACCATTTCAATCAGTTTGGCAATTCTAAGGTCATCCAGTTTATCGAAAATATCATCCAGTAAGAGTAATGGCTTAACCTCTTTTTTATCCAGCAGGTAATCAAAGTTGGCAAGCTTTAATGAAATGAGATATGATTTTTGCTGCCCCTGAGAACCAAACTTTCTTATTGGCAGGCCTCCCATTAAAAACGGAAAATCATCCTTATGTATACCCACGTTGGTGCGTTTTAGAATCAAGTCTTTTTTCTGGTTTTCAGCAAACCTTGCCCTGACATCCTCAGCAAAGTGAGATTCGTAGAGCAGGTCAATGTCTTCGCTTCCTTCAGATAAGTTTTGATAATGACTTTTGACCATATCCTGAAACGAAGAGAGAAATGCTTTTCGAATTTTATAAATCTCATTTCCCAACGTGATCAGCTTTTCATCGAATGGTTCTAGTAAGTCTTTATCAAAGTAATCACGCTCTGCAAATTGCTTTAGCAAGCTGTTCCTTTGCTTAAGGGCATGATTGTATTGAATAAGATTTTGTAAGTATGGAGTATCAACTTGCGAAATAATAGCATCAAAGAATTTACGCCTATCCTCACTTGTTCCGCGAATTACATCGGTATCATTAGGTGCAATAAGCACTATTGGAAATTTGCCTATATGTTCACTGGCTTTTTTATATGGCTTGTCATCAAGTTTAACCAACTTCTTTTTACCTGTTTGCAAACCACATAACACCACCCTTTCCTTCTCGTCAAGGTTAAACGACCCTTTAATGGAGAAGAATTGTTCATTGTGAAGTACGCACTGAGCATCTTGTGTCTGAAATGCACTCTTAGTAAAAGACAAGTAAAAAACTGCATCTAATAGGTTGGTTTTACCACTTCCGTTTTTGCCAAGGAAACAATTGATATCCCTGGAAAACTCCAGATTGGCAGAAGCATAATTTTTGAAATTGGATAGCCTAATAGATTCCAGGTGCATTAATTTCAAAGTTGAGGGTTTTTGTCTTATTTTCGCAGTCCTGTTTGAATAAATGAAGATAAGAGGGAATTTCCCTTAGAAAATATAAAGCTATGGCTGCAGCGAAAGGAACAAGCAAAGCAAAAGCAACTAAAAAACCAAAGTTCTCTAAAGACGACTATATGTTTTGGTTTGAGAACATGTTGCTACAAAGAAGGTTTGAAGAAAAAGCTGGCCAATTATATGGTCAGCAGAAAATTAAGGGTTTTTGTCACTTGTATATTGGGCAAGAAGCCTGTTCAAGTGGTTCCGTTAGTGCATTGAAAGAAGGTGATAAATGGATTACGGCCTATCGTGACCATGGGCATCCTTTGGCATTAGGCTCAGACCCTAAGAAAGTCATGGCAGAGTTGATGGCCAAGGCAACAGGGATTTCTAAAGGTAAGGGAGGTTCTATGCACATGTTCGACAAGGAAAAAGGATTCTTTGGAGGCCATGGTATTGTAGGAGGACAAGTGCCCCTTGGAGCAGGTATTGCTTTTGCAGAAAAGTATAATAAAACAGATAACCTTTGTATCTGTATGATGGGAGACGGTGCGGTAAGACAAGGTGCTTTTCACGAAGCATTGAATATGGCAATGACATGGAAACTACCTGTGATCTTTGTGATTGAAAACAATGGGTATGCAATGGGTACTTCTGTTGAAAGAACATCAAATGTAAGAGAGTTATATACGCTTGCCGAATCTTATGATATGCCTGCTGCTCCTGTCGATGCAATGCATCCAGAGAATGTGCATGTTGCTGTTGAAGAAGCTGCCGACAGAGCTAGAAGAGGTGATGGACCGACTTTGCTTGAATTCAGAACATACCGTTACAAAGGACATTCAATGTCTGACCCAGCTAAATACAGAACCAAAGAGGAAGTAGCTGAGTATAAGGACAGAGATCCAATAGAACAGGTGAGATCCAAGATTCTTGATAGCAAATGGGCTACGGAAGAAGAATTGAAGGAAATGGACAAGCGCATCAAGGCGGAAGTTGAGGAATGCGTGAAGTTTGGTGAGGAGTCTCCATACCCGGACCCTTCAGAAGCATATATGGATGTTTATGCGCAAGAAGACTATCCTTATATAATGGAATAGGTTTAAAGCATTGTTATCCAACATTTTCTTTATATTTGCGACCTAATTTTCAAGAAATGACGAAGAATACTTCTTCAGAGGAAACCAAAACAGCTCCACAAGGAGGGAACTCAATAGATAAGTTCAAGAAAGAAGTAGGGCCTTCGGGCTTTATTGGAGCTATTGTAGGGCTTGTTCTGATTTTAGGAACAGCTGGATATTTCATTATTGATATTCAGAAAAGTAAGAAGAACGATAAAGCTCAAAACGAGATTTTTCAAGCACAATACTATTACGAAAAAGACAGCCTTGAGTCAGCACTTCTAGGTGATGGTCGTAATCTTGGCTTCTTAGATATTATTGACATTTACAGTGGAACTGAGGTAGCAAATTTAGCCCACTTCTATGCTGGAGCTGCTTACCTTAAGCAAAGGAAATATGATGAGGCTGTAGATTACCTAAGCAAATTCAGCACGTCTGAAGAAATTGTTCAGGCAAGAGCTAACAAGCTTTTGGGCGATGCCTATATGGAGTTGGGTAATTTTACAGATGCGGCCAAGAATTACATGAATGCTGCTGAAACAGTAGAAGATCAGTATTTTTCTCCGGGTTACCTATTGAATGCTTCACTTGCTTATGAGAAGTCTTCTGATTATACATCAGCTATCAAGGCATTAGATATTATACTTAACGATTACAAGGACGCTTCTGAGTACAGCGAGGCTCGAAAACATAAGGCCAGATTAGAAGTCCTTGCCGGAAAATAAATTTTAAGAAAAAATTGAATCTAAAGGTAAGGCAAAATGTCTTACCTTTTTTTGTTTATAGAACTATGGCATCAAGCGAAAAAAACCTAAGCGATTACACTAACAAGAATGTAAAAGATATTAGCGAAAGCAAATTTGCAATTGTTGTATCTGAATGGAATGAAGAGGTAACAGAAGCTTTGTATCAGGGAGCTTTTGAAACATTGGTAGGGCATGGCGCTACCAAGAGCAATATCATAAGAAAAAATGTTCCTGGAAGCTTTGAGCTGTCACTTGCTGCACAATGGATGGCTCAGGAAGAAGGTATTGATGCTGTGATTTGCATTGGTTGTGTAGTCCAAGGAGAAACAAAGCATTTCGATTTTATCTGTGATGCCGTGGCTCATGGAATAACTAACGTTTCACTGAAGTACAATAAACCTGTAATTTTTGGAGTGCTGACACCAAACACTCAAAAACAAGCTTTGGATAGAGCAGGAGGAAAGTATGGTAATAAAGGAGACGAAGCTGCCATTACTGCCATCAAAATGTTAGGTTTTTAATTCCATCAAACCATGCAAGTATTAAAATTTGGAGGCACTTCGGTTGGTAAGCCGGAACGGATGAAATCCGTTGCTCAGATTATCACAAGAAACGATGAGCCAAAGGTAGTCGTACTTTCTGCACTATCAGGAACTACTAATGCACTAGTCGGGCTTGGTGAGTCTTTGGCAGCAGGCAAAAAACCAGAAGCAAAAGATAGGATTGATACGTTAAGAGCTCATTATGATGGCTTTATAGCTGAGTTGTTGGATTCACAGGCCAAACAAAGTGAAGCAAGAAGTATCATTGATGAGCATTTTGAGTTCTTTGAAATCACGCTAAAGATATCTTTCAATGAAGCCTTGAATAGAGATATTCTGGCTCAGGGAGAATTGATGTCAACAAAGCTTTTTACTCTTTATTTACAGGAGCAAGGAATTAATGCGGCCCTTTTGCCCGCTTTGGAGTTTATGCAGACAAATGAAGAAGGTGAGCCTGATATTGCCGCTATCAGCGATGCTCTGAATACCAAACTTCCAGAGTTTGAAAATATACCCTTATTGATTACTCAGGGCTATATCTGTAAAAACCACAAAGGCGAAATAGACAACCTGCAAAGAGGAGGTAGTGATTATACGGCATCTTTAATTGGAGCTGCAATCAAAGCTTCTGAGGTTCAGATATGGACTGATATTGATGGAATGCACAACAACGACCCACGAGTGGTGGACAAAACGTTCCCAATTGCTGAATTGTCTTTTGATGAGGCTGCCGAGCTTGCCTACTTTGGAGCAAAAATTCTTCATCCAGCTTCTATATGGCCGGCCCAGAAATATGGTATTCCTGTAAAGTTGTTGAATACGATGCAGCCCGAGGCAAAGGGCACAATAATAAGTAAAACAACAAACTCTGATGACGTAAAAGCGCTGGCTGCTAAGGATGGTATTACTGCCATTAAAGTAAAGTCATCGCGGATGCTTCTGGCCTATGGTTTCCTTAGGAAGATTTTCGAAATATTTGAAAAGTATAAGACCTCCATTGATATGATTACCACTTCTGAGGTAGCCGTATCTGTGACCATTGATGAAGATGCTAACCTGAACAAAATTGTTAAAGAGTTGAATCAATTAGGTCAGGTAGAAATTGATTCGGGTCAGACCATAATTTGTGTAGTTGGAAACTTTGTTGCCGAGCAAAAGGGAATTGTGAATAAGATTTTTGAATCATTGGCAGATATTCCGATTCGTATGATTTCTTACGGAGGTAGTCGTCATAATATTTCCTTATTAACCGATAGTGCCAATAAAGAAAAAGCCCTGAAAAGGCTCAATGAGCACCTGTTCGGGCTTTAATCATTTAAGTAATGCGTATTGAGTAGTTTGGCTCAGTACGCATTGCGAAGTACTAATGCGATTCGATTATCCCTCTTCGAAGAGCTCGGTCCATGCGGCATTAACTGGTCGAGCCTGATTGCCTTTCCATTCTGGAGCTCCAGGAATTTCTGTAGCTGCAGCTAACTCCTTCTTCGTTTTTCCGGCAGCTTTTCCTTTTTTCACAAAGTCCATTACCTTACCAAGGTAGCTTTGAAAAGCCTTTAAATCTTCGCGAGTTCCGGTCACATCAAAACCATTTCCCGAATGACCAAAAACAAATAGCGTGTCTTTATCAAATGCTTTGTAACCCTTCTCCATTACCCTCTGCCAGTTTTCCATATTGGCACCCGATGATTTATCAACGTACGGAGCTCTTCGGTTAAAAACTAAATCGCCACAATGCACAATATTGGCATTTTCAAAGTGAACAAAAGAATCTCCATTAGTATGAGCCGCTCCAAAGTAGTGTAGGGCTACCTTTTCTCTCCCCACCTTTTGGCGAACCTTCCCTTTTTTGTACGTGGTATCAGGCAGCAATTGGTTTTCCAATCCACCTCTCGCTTCGGCCGACCGCTTTTGATTTGCTTTGGAATTCTCATGCGCCATTATGGTTTTAACAAGCCCTTTGAAAGCAATATTTCCAGCAGTATGATCACCATGATGGTGGGTGTTGACTAGCAAATCGATTTGGCGATCCGATTTTTTCCGGATCTCTTCCACCATGTGTTTAGCCTGTTCCGGAAACTGTGTGTCCACTACCACTAATCCCTCGTTGGAAATCATCCATCCAATCGTACCTCCACGTTCTGTGAAAATGCCTACATCGTTGCGCAGTGGTTTCATCTGATATCCATTTTGGAAAAGGGCTTTCCATAGATAAGATGATGGTAAAAAAGATAATGTACCAGCAGCGGTACCTTGTTTAATAAATGATCTACGACTAGTCATGACTTGATAATTTGATTGAATTTAACAGTCTCATTTCTCAAGTACTAACCATTGGTATAAATGAAACCAGGATAAGCCTGGTTTAAAATGCCTTTTTGTAATTTGGTCGACAAAGTTCCCGTTGCGGGGAAGCTTTGACATTTTTTGATATAAAAGACGAAACTATAACCAAATGAAAAAATATACGCTGCTTGTTCTAAGTTGCCTTTTTGCCTCTCAACTTTTTGCCCAACAGGTAAAAAGCAGCCTGCTTACCAAGCCAGAAAAAACCAGTTACAGAGAAACATCTACGTATCAGGATGTAATAGATTTTACCACAGAAGTAACAAAGAACAGTCCTTATGTATCGAAGGTGAGCATGGGAACAAGCCTGGAGGGCAAAGATATTCCTGTGTTTGTATTAGCAAACCCAAGAATAGAGACTCCTGCTGAAGCCAAAGCAAGCGGAAAACCGATTATCTATATTCAAGGAAATATTCACTCAGGAGAAGTGGAGGGTAAGGAAGCTGTTCAAATCCTGATGAGAGAGATTCTTACAGGTGATAAAAAGTACTTAATCGATAATCAGATTATCCTTTTCGTACCGATTTATAATACTGATAGCAATGATAAAATGGAGGCGGGAAGAAGACCTTCTCAGGAAGGTAGTCCAGTAAAAGCCGGTATCAGAGCTAATAGTCAAGGATGGGACCTTAATCGAGATGGTATTAAGATGGAGGCAATTGAAACGCAAGGTCTGATTCAGAATATCATAGTACCATGGGATCCTACGTTATTCGTAGACCTTCACACGACTAACGGAACATGGCACGGATACTCTTTAACATGGGCACCAAGCTATCATTATGCTGGAGAAAAAGCACCTTATGATTTTACGTGGGACAAAATTTTGCCTGAAGTAACTGAAAAGGTTTTGAATAAGTTTGATGTATACCTTGGGCCATATGGCTATTACTACACCAGACGTGAGGGTTGGCCAGTGAAATCAATTTATACCTACAATCATCACCCACGTTACCTGGTGAACCAATTTGGTTTGAGAAACAGAATGGCCATACTGAGTGAAGCTTTTGCTCATGAACGTCTCTATCAGCGTATGAATTCTACTTATGCATTTGTTAGCGAAATACTGGAGTTCACTAACCAGAATGGGAAGGAGATGTTGCGTATCAATGCTCAGGCGGAGGCAGATGCTATTAAATTGGTGAAAGAACATGGAGGAAAGATACAGAAGGGTGTGCGTTTCAAAATGGCCCCACTGGATAAGAAAATACCAGCTTACAGAACATACAATCACCTGGAAACTACCAACGAAAGAGGTCAGAAAGTTTACTTGAGAAGACCCGAGATTATTGAGTTGAAAAATGTTGTTAACAACAGTGCTTTTGAGGCTACCAAAACAGCTACTCTTCCAAAGGGTTATATAATCCCAAAAGAGTTTGCTTCAATTGCAGCGCATTTGAAAAAGCATGGAGTTAATGTGGTGGAGCTCACAAAGAATAAAAGGGTAAAAGGAGAGGTTTATACAGCCACCAAATTGACAAAGTCCAGCCGACCTTTTGAAAAGCATAAGATGGCCACCATTGAAGGCGCTTATAAAGCTGCTAATAGAAAGTTTGGCAAGGGAGATTTCTGGGTAGATTTGGCACAACCGCTAGCCAACCTTATCTTTTACATGTTAGAACCGGAATCTGATGACGGATTAGTTACATGGAACTTTTTCGATGCCTATTTTGACCAAAATAACATCGCGGAAAAAGCCGTAGAATACCCAGTTTTTAAATACTTCGAAATTAAATAAGAAATGAAGAATCGACTTAATTATTTACTACTGATTGCTATTGTTTGTATCAATGCCTGTGCTCAAAAGACAGATATGGAGAAAACATTGGCCACAGTCAAGAAGGAAACTATCAAAGAGCGCATTTATTACATTGCTTCAGATGAATTGAAGGGTAGGAATACAGGCTCTCCCGAGATTCTTAAAGCAGCAGATTATCTGGCAGGTCAGCTAGAAAGTTATGGTGCCAAAACTGTTTCTGGAGCTGATGGTTATTTTCAGCCTGTACCGCTAAGAATAAAAACACCTGCTACTTCTGCTACTTTTAGTTATGCTGGAAAGGACTTTAACTTAAATGATGACTTCCTAATAGTTGATGGGAAAAGTGGTGATTACGAAGGAGAGGTAGTTTATCTGGAATATGGACTTGAAGCCGACTATAATGGAGCCGATGTTGCAGGAAAAATTGTTTTCGCTAAAGCAGGAAATGGTGAAACTGCTGACAGAAGAGCTATTTTACGTTTGAGCCGCGAAAAGTATGAGCTGGCAAGGAATAAAGGTGCTGCCGGCCTGGTAGAGTTCTATAATTCTCCAGCTACACCCTGGAACCAGTTGGGTTTTCTATTCAATCGCGTAAATCTGACTTTGGATGAAAGCAAAGAGAAAAAGGACATCATCCCACACCTTTGGCTGAAAGATCTTGATAATTCCAATCAAAGATTCATGAGAACTCGCAGTGTGAAACGAGCAAGTCTGAAAATTGAGGGAATGAAAAATGAAATGACCAAAGACAAGAATATTCTGGCTATGGTTGAAGGAACTGACCCTGAGTTGAAAAAGGAGTTTATCATGTTTTCTGCTCATTATGACCACGTGGGTATAGGCAGACCTAATGCAGAAGGGGATTCTATTTATAATGGTACGCGTGATAACGCCATTGGAACCGTTACGGTACTATCTGCTGCTGAGAATATAGCCAAGTACCCAATGAAGAGGTCAGCACTCTTTGTGTTGTTTACAGGAGAAGAAAAAGGTTTGTTGGGTAGCAGATACCTGGCAAACAACCCTATAATCCCGAATGATGAAATTGTGTTCTGTTGGAATAGTGACAACGGAGGATACAATGATACTACCATATCTACAATTATTGGTTTGGAACGTACAACAGCAGCTCAGTTCATTAAAGATGCCAATCAGGCATTTGGACTTACAGCTATAGATGACCCTGCCGGTGAACAAGGACTTTTTGATAGATCGGACAATGTAAGCTTTGCCCGAAAAGGAATTCCGGCACCAACATATAGCTTGGGTTTCACGGCATTTGATTCAGAAATTACCAAGTACTACCATCAGGCTGGAGACAACCCCAATACCGTGGATTATGACTATCTGGAGAAGTTTTTTAAGAGTTATGTCTATGCTTCTAGAATGATAGGTAATGCTCCTGAAAGACCTTTTTGGTTAGAAGGAGATAAGTACTATGAGACTGGAAAGAAGTTGTATGGGATAAAATAGAACCTCACATCAGTAAGCGTTTAAAAAAGGAGCCATTCTCTATAGAGAGTGACTCCTTTTTGATTCAAATCAGAGATAGAAACCTGCTGATTCTATTCCTTTTTACCATCCCTTTCCCTCATTTTTTTAGGAAGAATTACAAATCGGTAATAACCCCAAAACAGTCCGGCAGGTATGGCAAACAGTAACTCTTTGAAGTGGTTTTCAGGTTCAACGATTTGGTCCTCGCTAAACTGAGGAAAAACAATGTACATTAAAATCCATAGTAAGAGGCCAAAGACAATTCCTTTTGCCATCCATCTGTAATTCTTCATAAAATATTGTTTACTGCCTGATTAATAAACCTAAGACCCTCCAAAGTGAGATGTCTGTTCACCTGATCGAAGCGGTTGTGCAAAGGATGTAAAATAGAAGATAAGCCTCCTGTAGCGACTACTTTGACTTCTTTTTTTAATTCGTTCTGTATTCTGTCCAGCATGCCTTCTACCATACTGACATAACCCCACAAAACCCCGTTTTGAATGGCCGAGGTTGTATCTGTTCCTATTACAGATTCCGGTAGCTCTAAAGGGACTTCGGGCAATTGTGCTGTGTTGCCAACCAAGGCTTTAATTGCGGTTTTAAGACCTGGTGCGATGTTTACCCCTTTAATATTCCCTGTCTCAGTTACCACAGTAAATGTGAGTGCAGTTCCAAAGTCCACTATCACAATATCTTGTTTATATAATAGATGCCCAGCCATTGCATTGGCAATTAAATCGGTGCCAATTTCATAAGGGCTTTGTGTTGTAATGGGAAGCTGGTCGTAGATTTTTGGACCAACAAATATCGGATCCTTATCAATGAGCGGTTTGGTAAATTCACTCAATATATCATTCAACTGAGGAACTACTGATGATACTACTACACTATCAACTTCATTAAGCTTTAGATTGGCTTCCAGAAAGTTGAGCCTAAGAAACATCTCATACTCAATCTGATTTCTTACTGGAATAGTCTCAAACCTCCACTCATGAATCCATGATTCACCATTATGAATCCCAAAAACAATGTTAGTATTTCCCGCATCAATAGCCAGTAGCATGAGTCAAGTTTAGAGTTTTATATCCTCCGTTCCAAAAATTAAGTAAGAACTAATCGACAAACTTTGGTGGATGTTGCTCATCAAAATCGGTTGCCTCCTGATATGCCCTGGCGACAGCAAGTATAGTTGCTTCGTCAAATAGGTTTCCTATAAATGAAATACTGGTTGGGCTTCCATTTTGATTGTATCCATTTTTGAGTACTACACATGGATGCCCAGTCAAATTAGTGGTGAGGAGCTGACTTCCCCCGAAACTAGGTGTTACAATCACATCGTAGTCTTTCATTAAATCATTTACTTTTTGGACAAGGTCATATCTAGCCCTGTTGGCATTGATGTAATCTACGGCTGAGGTGAACCTTGCACTACGAAATAAATTGGGCCATGCTCCTGCATTTTGTCGGACTAAAAGAGAGTCTCTGTCAGATCTGGTCAAGGCATCAAAAGCAGCAGCAGCTTCGGCAGTTAGAATGGCTTGCATTCCGCTAAAAGGCATGTCTGAAACCCATTCTACGGGCTTAAGGTCAGCACCAAGGGTTTTTAGTACTTCGAGTACCATGTCGTCATTTGCTTTCTGGTTGGGGCGATTATTATCGAAGTATGGTTTAAGATACCCGACTCTAAGCTTTGATAAGTCTGCAGGGCCATTGTAGTTAAAAGGTTGATCTTCTACAGTTAAATCGATATTATCTTCACCTCTGATTGCATCAAATACCAGTGCACAATCAAATGCATTCCTGGTGATTGGCCCTATTTTGTCCATACTCCAGCTAAGTGCCATAGCACCAGCTCTGCTAACTCTTCCAAAAGTAGGCCTTAAGCCTGTAGCACCATTCCGTGTAGATGGAGAAACTATGGAACCCAGAGTCTCTGTCCCAAGAGTAAAAGGAACCAAACCAGCGGCAACACTTGATGCAGAGCCTGCTGATGAACCACTTGATCCCTGTTTAAGATTCCAGGGATTTCTGGTAGTCCCCCCATACCATACATCTCCCATAGCCAGGGCACCCAAGGTGAGTTTGGCAACTAGTACTGCCCCAGCTTCATCCAGTTTCTTAATAACTGTAGCCAATTCTTTTCCTCGGTTTTGACCTTTGTATGGGTTTGCTCCCCAGGTGGTTTTATAATCCGGCACAGACATCAAATCTTTTGCGCCATATGGTATGCCATGGAGAGGACCTAAATATGTTCCGTTTTTTAAGAGTTCATCAGCCTTTCTTGCTTGAGCTATAGCACGGTCTTCTGTAATGGTAATCACGGACCTTAGAGAATCTCCATGAGTTTTTAATCGATTAATAAAGAACTTGGTGAGCTCAACAGAGGTAATTTTTCTCTGTTTGATAAGTACTGAAAGTTCCGCTACAGTATAGAAGGCTAAATCACTTTGCTTTACGGGTAAAGAGACTTGATCAGGAAAACCCCATTGAATGCTTTGCTGCTTTTTTGCAATGGGCTTACCTCCTTTTGGAGGTTTGAACCAAAGCACCGGTGGAATGCTGTTGTCCACAGAATAGTCGTGTAATTCTTTAATGCCTCTTAGGTTTCTGTTTACATTAGGTAGGAGTTGCTCTATTTCATTGTCATTAAAACTCAGGTCTAATAGCTTTTGAGCTGCCTTAACATCTTCTTTTTGAATGGCTGTGTTTTGAGCCAATTTGAACCCGGCAAAGAATCCAGAAGCTGTTAAAAGAAGGGTCAGTAGAACAGTGTGGTTTTTAAATTTAAGGTTGAGCTTAGTCATTGCAGAAGTGTTTTATAGATTTGAACCAGAAACGGTTCAAATCACATCCAATTAGTCAGATAAGTTATGAATTCCATAAAAACGCCACAAATGATATTCCCTAACTGGATAAGAGGGTTTTTACTGGCTGCTACGGCTTACAATATTTTGTGGGGCATTTTTATCGCGTGGTTTCCCGAAAGCTTTTTTCAATGGGTGACAGAGTCTGAGCAAACAGCTCCAGGTATAATTGTATGGCAGGGAAGAGTGGTTTTAATTATGGCCTTTGCCTATATAGCTTGTGCTATTCACCCAGGTAAATGGTGGTTTCTTGCTTTTTTTGGTGCACTGACCAAAGTTATCGGAGGAGCATGGTTTTATTATGTAATACTTGAACAAGAGGTTGGGCGAAAAGCAATATTCCATTTGCTCATGAACGATGCCATATGGATCCCTTTTCTAATATATATTGGTTTTCGCGCTTTGGCATACAGAAAGTATAAGCGAGAAAACCCTCCACAAGAGACCGAATAAGCTAACTCATTAGAAGAATAGAAATTTCTTTCTCTTATATAGAGGAGTTCTTTTTGTTCTTGTAAAACCACTCCCCACTCTTGAACTGCCAAAGCAATATGGTTTTTTGGAGTTCGCCTTGAGCTTGTTCAAACTAAGACTTAAAAAGGCGCCTCCAGATTCTTTCTTATCAGATAATAACGAACCAAAGCTTGGTGTTCCTAAAGTTAAAGGCCCATACCGAAAGGCAAGGCCTAAATCAGTATCTCCATCTAGATTAAAATAAACGGGCAAATAGAACCCCGATAAACCTGTTTCATACCTTGGGGTAATTGTAACACTATTGGGGTAGTTAACTCTATAATCAGCGGGAACTAATGCCGTTAAATCGAATCTTCCGGCAGCGTTGATGTAAAAGTTATTACCAAAGTTGTAATCGTAATTCAAATTTAATGATGTAGGTAATGTTACGGTATAGCTACCGGTTTTATCCTGAACTTGTAGTACTGATTCAAGGGATGTTCTGACATCTCTGAAACTATTTACATTATTGAATAACCCATTGAAGTCTATGAGGTTTAGACCAGGTAATACACCATTAGTAATAAAAGCTGCTGAACCTTGTTCAAATTGCATGGTGCCAATATCAGTAATTGATACCCCTAGTCTGAATTCATAGGTAAGGTCTCTTTCCAAAGCAGTTCCTATTTCGCTTCTTGGGTCGGGCCTGTAAGCAACTCTTTCATATACTACTCCAATATCTGCAGCGGGCTTGAAACCTGTTCCTTTTGGAAGTTTATTAAAACTCTGGTTACCATCAAAATACTCCAAATCATCAAGATTTGAAGAGTAGCCAGCTTCTACAACAAAGCTTCCGAAATTGGCAAGCCCGGTATTGTCAATGGCATAATCTATATCCTTGATACCCGCCCATACATTGGCAATTGGATTAACAAACTTGAGCGTGGCCCCGACTTTCCAGCGGTGAAAACCGTCATCCTTTTTTATGAATGCATAGGTTAGTCCAACCTCTTGCCAAAGACTAAGAGCAAAATCACCAGATTGATCTGCTATGTTAGAGTCGAGGAATCTTGGATCATTGAAGCGTTTTATCTGAGAAATAAAATCGGGAGTCATGTTGTCAATGCTCCCAACTGATTTTAACTGAAACTGTATGGCTATGCCTTGATTTCTAGGTAAGGAAAGCATAGCCGATAGGCCTCCTATACCAACATTTGAATGTAGAAACTTAATATCTGGGTTGATATGTCTTATGAACTTGGTGCCCTCAGAGTCGCTTTGTAGAAATCCTATGTTGTTGGTCACGTAATACCCGGCATTCAACACATTAAAATCATACTTATAGGGCGATCCTGCTATTCTTGCTGGCTGAACACGGGTACTAAGTACTCCTGAGAAATCAGAATTTATGAACCCATTGAACTGCTGTGCATCCAGGGATAGCGATGCAAATATGAAGAGCAGAGAAATGAAAGTACGTTGTCCGATTACTTAAAAAGTTAAAGAATGCGTTAAAAATACGATCACAAGCGGTAAATATTTCATAAAACCACGGATTTCACAATTACGTGGAATGCGTACAATAAAATCCGTCAAACAATTTTAATTCAATATAAAATTTTTCCAAAGAGTGTTTTTGCCAAACAAAAAACTATTATGAATAAATGTTAATATATACGAATAGCAAAAAAACGTATGTGAACAACAAGTTTTTTTGGGGTGAACGACCTTTTTTTGTATGTTTGTATCACTTTCACAATAACACCAGTATCTACTCTTCATTACTCACGCAGGTTATTTCACAAACCACCTGTATTAAGTACCTAACAAAACTGAAGCAATCGCTGAAGTAATCTCAACTACCCCCTGATGTTCAGGGTGTCCATTTCGAGATTTATTGCCGAACTCTTTAAGTCTCTCCTTCAACAAGAAGCCAAGTCGAACGGGCTGTTGAAAGCCGAAAAATGATCATCACCCTGAAAACAAAAAACAGGGTTATGAAAAAGTCTTTAATCAGTATTCTAAACAGAATCGTTTTGATCGGCATTTTTGCTTTGATCTCTACGTTTTCTTCATTTGCTAACGATTACGATAGAACAATTACTCGTCAGGAAGCTACCAGTGATTTGGAAGTCTATTTTCAAATCATTGATAAGCAACATGGCAATCCTTACCAGTACATCTCACGTGAAGCATTTCAGCAATTAATCAACGAGAAAGTAGAGTTACTTCCAGAAGTGATCACTTTTAAAGAGTTTGATGTAATGCTTGCCGAACTCAACAACAAACTTCGTTGTGGTCACACCGTGGTTTCAATGGATGTTAATCTAATCAAAGAAGCGACTAGCTTAAGTCAGTTTTTTCCACTACCAGTTAGAGTGATTGAAAACAATGTTTATGTAGATTTTGAGCAAGGAAATATTCCTCATGGATCAGAGCTAATCAGCATTAATGGAGCAAATGTTGCTCAAATGTTACCAGAATTATTAACCCTTACTGTGACTGATGGTTACAGCAATACAAAACCTTTAAGAGAAGTAGAAAGTAAGTTCGGCTATTACTACTTCCTTAAGTATGGTGCTTCTTCAAGTTTCGATGTAAGCTTTAAGAACCCTAATGGACAGCAGGAAAGTATTAAAATAGATGGCGTAGCTGGAAACACTATGTTAGCTAATAATTACTTCCGACCTGTCAACTTATCGCATAAGCGATACAATCAATTTACTCACCTTGATGCGATCGACTCTCTCGGAACCCTCGTATTGACTTTAAACACGTTCCAGGCAAACCCTGACTGGTTCTACAAAAAAGTCTCGTCACGTTACAATGAGAATGACAAGGAGTTCGACTTTGAAAATCTCGTTATTGACCTGAGGAATAACGAGGGGGGCGATCGCAGATTGTTGAGTATTCTTTACCAGTTTCTGACTGGTGAGCGTTTGAATGACCCTTCAATGACTTATACTCGTGCAAACGGTATTCAAATGAAAGAGCACTTGCTGGCAATCAATGGTTCTACCAAATCTGACCTGGTAGTAGAAAGTGCTGAAACTTATTTGAGAAAGTACTTCAATCAGGAAAAGGAAGACCGTTTTGAAGCACCTTTATTAAACTGGTATGACGAATTCGATTCAGGAATCAACTGGGAAGGCGAAAAGTTTGAAGGAAACATTTACGTGATGATTTCAGGTAAAACGTTTTCTGCTGCTGCAGATTTTGCAAGAATACTAGGCCAGATGGAGAACGTTGTTCTTTTAGGTGAAGAAACAGGAGGTGCTCATGTAGGAAGAGCTGCTAATATGTTAGCAAACTATAGCTTACCTAATACAAGCACAGTTCTTCAGGTTCCTGTTATTTATGAAGAGTTTGTGAATGTTACTGAAGACAATGCAGGTCATGGTACTTACCCTGACTTCTTGGTAGAATTGACTTATGAAGATTTAATGGCAAAGAGAGATGCCGTTTTTACCTATGCATTGAACCTTATTACTCAAAACAATTCTTACGGTTCTAATTAAGAAATTCCTTTTCCGCAGTTTTCCGGAATACCTATCTTTATAAAATGAGTAAACCGGAAAAATCTCTTTTTCTTTTAGATGCTATGGCGCTTATCTACAGAGCACATTTTGCATTTAGTAAAAACCCAAGAATCAATTCTAAAGGATTAAATACTGGAGCCCCCTTTGGTTTCACGAATAGCCTTTACGAGATAATAGATAAAAGAAAACCCACCCACATAGCTGTGGCTTTTGATACCAGTGCTCCCACTTTTCGTCATGAACAGTATGAGCCTTATAAGGCCAACAGAGAAGAGACTCCGGAAGATATTAAAATTGGAACCCCCATTGTTAAAGATATTGTCAGGGCATTTAACATTCCCGTTTTGGAACTTGATGGATATGAAGCTGATGATGTGATAGGCACATTTGCAAAGAAAGCAGCTCGTGAAGGGTTTGAGGTATTTATGATGACTCCCGATAAAGACTATGGTCAATTAGTAGAGGAGCATGTTTACTTATACAAACCGGCCTTTATGGGCAATGGTGTAGACATTATGGGTATTCCTGAGGTTCTGGCCAAATGGGACATTGAAAGAATTGATCAGGTAGTAGATATGCTTGGGCTGCAAGGCGATTCTGTTGATAACATTCCGGGAATTCCAGGAGTGGGTCCAAAGACGGCAGCCAAGCTACTGAAACAATATGACACGCTTGAAAATATTGTTGAGCATGCCCATGAGCTGAAGGGAAAACTTGGAGAAAAAGTTGCTGAGTTCGGCCAGCAGGGAATTCTGTCGAAGGAACTCGCTCGTATAGAAATTGAGGTACCTTTAGAGTTCAAAGAAGATGACCTTAAATATACAGGCCCAGATGTGGATAAGCTCACTAAGATCTTTGAAGACCTGGAGTTCAGAACCACACTCAAGAGAATACTTGGAGAACCAACTGGCAAAACTGCTACGGCTAAAGCCAAGCCTTCACCCGCTTCTTCTGGTTCAGCACAAATGGGGCTTTTTTCTGATGACTCTCCTACTATTCCGCTGCAAAGTGAAGAAGAGGTTGTTCACGAAAAGAGAGATATTACCAATACACCCCATGATTACCACTTGATTGATACACCTGAGTTAAGAGAAAGGCTCGTAAAGTATCTGTTGCTACAAGACGAAATCTGTTTTGATACAGAGACGGATAGTTTGGAACCAATAGAAGCTAATATGATCGGTATAGCATTTTCCTACAAAGAAGGAGAAGCCTATTATGTGCCTACACCGCATGATGACAAAGATGAAACCAAGAGAATTGCTGAAGAGTTCAGGTCAGTTTTTGAAAGTGAATCGATCACGAAAGTGGCTCAGAATGCCAAGTATGATATACAGATTCTGAAAAACTATGGAATTGAAGTAAGGGGGCCGATTTTCGACACTATGCTTGCCCATTACCTAATCGACCCGGATACTCGTCATAACATGGACATTTTATCTGAAAACTATCTTAACTATTCACCAGTATCAATTACTGAATTGATTGGAAAGAAGGGGGTAAAGCAAGGCAACATGAAAGACGTCTCTGTGCATAAAGTCGTTGAATATGCGGGAGAAGATGCTGATATCACTTATCAACTGAAAAACAGTCTTTCTCCAATGTTGGAAGAAGGCCAGATTAAAAAACTCTTTGACGAAGTGGAGTTACCATTGATGCATGTACTGGCTGATGTAGAATACAATGGTGTGAAAATAGATACTGAGGCATTAGCTGCGATGTCTAAAGAATTAGAAGAGGAAAGTCGAAAGGCTCAGTCCGAAATATTTGAGATGGCAGGTGAAGAGTTTAATGTAGCTTCTCCAAAGCAGCTTGGTGTGATTCTTTTTGATAAGCTAAAACTGGTTGATAAACCTAAAAAAACCAAAACAGGTCAGTATGCTACTGGCGAAGATATTTTATCCAAACTGGCTGTAGAGCATGATATTGCCAGAAGAATTCTTGAATTCAGGGAATATCAGAAATTGAAATCAACCTATGTAGATGCACTGCCAACCATGATCAGTCCCGTAGATGGTTTAGTACATACTGATTACAGGCAAGCGGTAGCTGCTACTGGCAGATTGAGTTCTAATAACCCGAACCTTCAGAATATTCCTATCAGAACTCCAAAAGGAAGAGAGATCAGGAAAGCGTTTATTCCCAGGTCGGAAGATCATGTGTTAATGGCTGCGGATTATTCGCAGATTGAACTACGTATTGTGGCTGCTTTTGCCGAAGATGAAAGTATGATGGAAGCTTTTAAATCAGGAAGAGATATTCACTCCACTACGGCATCTAAGGTATTTGGTGTTCCATTGGAAGAAGTAGACAGGGATATGAGAAGAAAGGCCAAGGAAGTAAACTTTGGCTTGATATATGGCATTTCTGCTTTTGGCCTTGCACAGAATATTGGAATTTCCAGAACCGAGGCACAAGAGATTATTACAGCATATTTCAATGAGTTTCCGGGTGTAAAAAGGTACATGGATAATCAGGTGAATAAAGCACGTGAATTTACCTATGTAGAAACCATTTTAGGTAGAAGAAGATACCTGAGAGATATCCATTCGAAAAACATGACGGTGAGAGGTCATGCGGAAAGAAATGCTATCAATGCTCCCATTCAAGGTAGTGCTGCTGATATGATTAAGGTGGCCATGATCAATATTCACAAATGGATGAAGGAGGAAAATCTAAAATCCAAGATGATCATGCAGGTGCATGACGAATTGGTGTTTGATGTGTACAAACCTGAGCTGGATGTAATGAAAACCAGGGTTCCAGAACTGATGATGAATGCCATAGCCATGGATATTCCTATGGACGTGGAAGTTGGAATTGGTGAAAACTGGTTGGTCGCCCATTAACGATATCACACAAACATGTGAATTGCCTCAAGTAAGAATTATGTAACTTGAGGTATGCCTCTCAGGTTAATCAATCTGTTTTTCAAGGTGGCTTTATGCTGTCTGTTTCTAATAGTGTTTGCTCAAAATAATGATTTAGTTGCGCAGACAATTACTATTGAGAAAATCGGAACTGAACATGGCCTCTCCAGTGAAAAAGTAAGAGAAATTCATGAAGATAAATATGGATATAAATGGATTTCTACCGGTCATGGGCTGAATAAGTTTGACGGATACTCATTTGAAGTCTTTCGCTATGATCCTCAAGACTCATTTTCGATAAGAGCCAATAGCCAGGGAAAAATATATGAAGACAAGAAAGCCAATATTTGGGTTACACTGGATGTTGGCGGAATTTCAATGTTGGACAGAGCAAAGGGGCAGTTCAAGTACTTTTGCTACGATTACGAAAACCTTTCTCACTCCAATAATTTCGTTACAAATGTGTTTTTCGATTCGAAAGGGAGAAGCTGGGTAAGCAGCAATCTTACTATCAACAAAGTAGATTATGATAAGGGAAAATATTTCCCGGTAGATGTACAGGGCTTTCAAAACCCAAGCGTGTCTTTTATCGCAGAAACGAAAAATGGGAGAATTCTTATGGGAGGTGATGAAGGCTTGTTCACTTTTGATGAACAGAAAAATTCCTTCCATGAAGTGACTTACGAAGGAAAGTCACTACCCAAAACCAGACAGTTTCTGAGCCCCGATAACGGGGAAGGTCTAGTTTATTCTAAAGAAAAGGGTCTATATAGGTTTGATGAAGCATCCTTGACTATTGAGAAAATACCACTGCCTGATAATAGTGCTGAAAATGTAAACAATGTGTTTGAATCAGAAGGTAGATTGATTATTTCTTTTAAGGGGAAGGGGCTTTTGGAGTATACTTCAAACGGCTGGAAAGAAAGAGAGATTGAAGGTTTTTCGAGTAATGAGTTTTGGTATGCTGATTTAATAGAAGGGCAGAAAAAGGCATTGATGATTGATACAAATTATAAAGTATACCTTTTCAACCTGGAAACGGGACTTGCATCTTTTATTATGGACCATCCGCAACCAATTGGCACCTACTCTTTTGATGCTGAAGAAGGAGTCCTTTGGATTGGTAGTAATTATGCTGGCCTGAATAAAATTACAATCAGGAATCAGGATTTTAAAAACATTCAGGTTTACCCAGAAGGAAAGGAAGATTTTAAGAACAGGGTAAATGCAATTTCTGCTTCAGGAGAAGGTGATGTTTTCTTTTCCTCTGGCCAAGGATTGATGAAATATGAATTCAGTTCAGGAAAACTCTTACCACAAATTATTTATGAAACTGGTGATGAATTCTGGATTCATTCAATTGTGTTTTATAAAAAGAACCTGTTGTTAGGTACAACAAAAGGTGTTTTAGAGTTCGATGCTAAAAGCAGAAGCCTAAAGCAACTTAACGCAACTTTTGAAGGGCAGAACATCACCAATCTGGCCTTGGATCAGAATGAAGCCTTGTGGATAACAGGAAATAAAGGACTCTTCAAGTATGACTTTTCTAATGGAGAAGTATGGCATATCAGTGGGCTGGAAAACATGCCAGGGATTCTGAAGGCAGTTGAGAACAGAGTGTTGATGGTTGATTCAAAAAATGATGTCTGGATAGGTACAGTAATGGCAGGCCTTTTTAGAATAAAAGAAGAAAATGATAAGGTTAGTTTCGACCAATTCAATTATACAGGAATACGGAAAACTAAAAATCAGGCGCAAACGGTAAACACCATTCTTGAGGATAGCAAAGGGAACTTTTGGATAGGCGGCTTCAGTAGTGGACTGTTGAAGTTCGATCGGGAAATAGAAAAGTGGCATAATATGACACCAAAAGGCGCAAAACCAATCCCTAATATTCAGGGGATACTGGAGGCAGAAGACGGAAGTCTTTGGATGTCGGCAATTGATGGCTTGCACAAATACAACCCTGAAACCGAAAAATTCAGGAGATTTGGTTTTGAAGAGGGTTTGAATTCAATCGATTTTCAACTTCAGGCTGCTTACAAAACAGGAAATACCATGTTTTTTGGAAGCAACAGTGCTTTGGTCAACTTCGATCCTTCCTCAATTAAGGCCTCAACAGCAGTTCTTGATGTTTTTATTGAGCGTGTCAGGCTATTTGATACGGAACTTAAAAGAGACAAGCCTATTCAAGAGATATCTGAACTTAGTTTTTCATATAATCAGAACTTTATCGGGTTCGATTTTCTTTCCATTAATTACTCAAACTCGGATAAACTTAACTACAGTTATAAGCTTGAAGGGGTAGATGAAAATTGGGTTAACAATGGCAAGTTGAGAAGTGCTAACTACGCTAACCTACCTCCAGGAACCTATACTTTCAAAGTAAGAGCAGGCCTGAATGCTAGTGATTGGAGTCCTGAGGAAGCAACTATGATCATTCATATACGTGCTCCGTTTTGGCAGAAATGGTGGTTTTACCTTTCCATCATATTACTTTTTGTAGCAATCCTTTACCTGCTACATTTTCTAAGACTCAAGAGCAAACTACATAAGGTTAAGGTAATGGAAACAGTAAGAAAAAAAGCAGCAGCAGATTTTCATGACGAAATGGGAAACAAGCTTACAAGGATAGCGCTGTTTTCGGAAGTCCTGGAGCGTAAGTTAAATGGTGCTCAACCAGAGACTTCTGAATATGTAGAGAAAATCAAAAGCAATTCAAGGAGCCTCAATAATTCTATGCGTGACTTTCTTTGGGCCTTGGACCCTAAGAAAGATACAGCCTATGACCTTGCCACTATGTTGAAAGACTTTGGAGAAGAGCTTTTTGACAAAACGGATGTGGCTTTTTCTGTCGATCAGATTCCTGCAGCACTTCATGAAATTACCTTGAATATGGATTGGAAGCGGCATTTGATAATGACTTTCAAAGAAGCTATGCATAATGTACTGAAACATGCCGAAGCACAAAATGTATTCCTTCATTTCAAATTGGAAAAAAGAGTATTCAGTATTACTCTCAAGGATGATGGGAAAGGGTTTGATCTGGAGAGCGCCTCGAAAGGTTACGGTTTGAGAAATATGAAACTGAGAATATCTGAAGTAGATGGCAAGTTGAAAATAGATTCAGAGACTGGTGTAGGAACTAGAATTACTTTTATGGGTGAGCCACAGGTAGACGAAAGGATTTAACAATTATGAGCGAAACAATAAGACTGAGCATTGTAGAAGACGACCCGGAAATCAGGAATAATCTGGCAATTATCATCAATACTAGTAAAGGTATGATATGCGAAAAGACCTACGATAACGCTGAGGATTTCTTAGATGACCTGAGTGATAGAACTCCTGATATAGTCTTGATGGATATTTCTCTTCCGGGAATGACCGGAATCAAAGCAGTGGAGCAAATGAAAGAGAAGATTCCGTCAGTAGAAGCTTTAATGCTAACAGTTCACCAAGATGATCAGTTGGTTTTCGATTCTCTCTGCGCAGGTGCTTCAGGCTATCTGGTTAAAAGTACACCACCAGAGCGCATTGTTGAGGCAGTAGTTGAGGCGATGAATGGAGGTGCTCCCATGAGTACCAGTATTGCGAGAATGGTGGTAAAGTCTTTTCGTAAGCAACAACGAGCCGACCTTACCGAAAGGGAAATGGATGTACTTGACCAACTTTGTAAAGGCAAGAGCTACAAACTTATTGCTGATGCCTTATTCATAAGTCAGGATACAGTTCGCTCTCACATCAAAAGCATCTACAAAAAACTAGAGGTGAACTCTAAATCAGAGGCAGTTGCCAAGGCTTTAAAGGATAAACTGGTTTAATAAGAGTGCGTCATTCCAGAATTTTTCTTCCTAAAACCTCAAGCAGGAAGAAAAATATCAGGAATCTCGTTTATTGAAGTTTAGATACCAGTCTTTGTTAAAAGAGCCTGAACCCTTAGTTTCTCTTAAACCTCATTCTTTTCAAATAAGTAGGTTGAATATCACTATTGGCGGGAGTGCCCGTTATAGGCTTAGAGTCGTTGATGTATAAAAATTTACCATCATGGCTAAACATCAAATCATTTGGTAGTGATAGCTCCGCTTGAAGTGCTGCCCCTTCTTTATGACCACGTGTGCCACTTCCTGCAATTAAAGTTTTATTTCCCTCCAGATCTACTCTGAAAATCTGATTGGCGGCTCTTGCTACTACATACAAGTTGTCTTCAAAGAATGAGATGTGTCCATTGTTGCCTCCGCTAAAGGTGGCAAAGACTGAAGCATTACCCTGAGGATCAATTTTTATAACGTTAGAATCACTGAAATTGGCAACATATAAATTTCCACTATTGTCTATGGTGATACCATTCGGGCATTTGAATAATGTACCGCTGGCAAAGGTCGTGACCTGGCCGTTAGTGTCTACTTTCTTAACAGTATTATCACCACAATTGGCAACATATAAATTCCCCTGAGGGTCGAAGACAAGGCCTACAGGAGAAGACATCCCAGAGACAAAGTTTGATACCTGACCAGTAGCTGAGATAACACTGACACTACCTCCGCCTATATTTGATTGATAGAAGTTTCCATCAGGCCCGAATGTATTTCCTGAAGCACCTCTTAGACCTGATGCAAAAATACTTGATGCCCCATGAGGGGTTACTTTGTAGACTAATGTACCAGGGGGACTGTTCAGAGATTTACCGAAATCTGAGCAGTATACATTTCCATTAGCATCTACCTCAACCCCTCCTGTTCCTATGGGAAGCTCTGTGACTATCTCAAGTACATCGGTGTTGGATAATAATGTTTGGTTTGATTGATTGCTCAGTTGATTCTCTTTGGCATTTGTACCATCGGCTAACGCTACCACATAAGCCAGATAAGATTCTCCTTCCTGGATTGCGTTACCTTCAACATCCAATAATCCAGCATTTAGAAAAGTAGAGATATTTTGACCGCTCTTAGGTATATCCTGATAGCTACTAGCCGATAAAGATTCAACCTTTTCAAGGCTGATCATGCCTGCGCTGGCAGACTTTACAATAACAACTCGATAAGCCGTTAGAAAGCTCTCATTTGAAGAAGCCGTAAAGCCAATTCGAAGATCTGAGGCATTACCATTATTGTTGAGGTCGGTGATGGTAACGTTTATTGCTTTTATGTTTGGCTCTTGAGGGTTTTCTCCTTCACCATCTCCTCCACAGGCTGAAGTTGTAGCAAGGAGGAGGATGAAGGATAAATATTGAAGGATATTTTTTTTCATAGCATTTGTGCTTTTTCGGTTTAACGGAGTGTTAGTAAAAAGTCTCTTTAAATGCTTTAAAACCACATGTTTATGTGGTGATATAGAAGATTAGCGTAAGAAATTAAGGTAGAAAATGGAAGATTTGACTTACGGAATCCTTCGTTAAAAAGTGATAAGTTTGGGTAGAAATTAAGAGCCATATGAACTTCCCTGTTTCATTAGAAGAAATTCAGCAAGCACATCAGTTAGTTGCACCTTTTATTCATAAAACTCCGGTTTTAACTTCTGAAAGTATCAACGATATGGCGGGTTGCGAACTGTACTTCAAGTGTGAGAATTTTCAGAAGATCGGTGCATTTAAGGCTCGTGGAGGGCTCAATGCGGTGTTATCTTTACCAGAGGAGAAAAGAGCAAAGGGAGTTTTGACCCATAGCTCTGGAAATCATGCGCAGGCTATAGCTTTGGCAGCAAAAATGGCCAATGTTCCAGCCTACATTGTGATGCCAAAGACTGCTCCTCAGGTTAAGCAAAAAGCAGTGGCTGGATATGGAGCTAAAATCACGCTTTGTGAACCAACCCAACAATCCAGAGAAGAGAATGCCTCTCGTATTCAAAAAGAAACTGGAGCTACATTTATATCTCCCTATAATGATTATGCTGTCATTACCGGGCAGGCTACTTGTGCTAAAGAGCTTTTAGAAGAAGAGAAAGATCTGGAGGTGATTATTGCACCAGTTGGAGGAGGAGGCCTTGTTGCCGGAACAGCGCTAAGCGCCCATTATATTAAGCAAGAAGTAGAAGTTTTTGCAGGGGAGCCTGAAGGAGCAAAAGATAGCTATCTATCTATGCAGAAGGGTAGTTTGACAAGAGTTGATCAGCCAGGCTCTATTGCCGATGGCCTGTTGGCTAGTATGGGTGAAAAGAACTTTGGTATAATACAACCTTTGGTAAAAGGTATATTCTTGGTTTCAGATGATGAAATCATAGAAGCTATGCGTTTGCTTTGGGAACGAATGAAAATCATTGTTGAGCCATCAGGAGCTGTTCCTCTGGCTGCACTGCTCAAAAACAAAGAAGCATTCAAAGGCAAAAAGGTAGGTGTAATCTTAACAGGTGGAAATGTAGATTTGGCCAAACTCCCTTTTTAGACACCTTCAGGCTTCTAGTAAAAAGATCAATCCAAGAAGTGTTTAGATTTCTCCATGTAGTCGAAAAGACTTGCTAATGAGGATTTGTTGATGCTAAACCAAATCAGTACGTCTTTGCGAACACGGTGAAGCAATCTCCATTTTCTTTAGAAATAGCAGAATATCCAGAAACTTCTGCTTCACGCTCCATGTGACTTGTAACTCGAAACTTGAAGCTTGCAGCTCAAATTTTCCCTCCGTCCTATAGACATCAAGGGTAGCGAGGCGAAACTCTCCTCCATACCTTTCTTTCCCGAGCTTGTCGAGGGAATTTAAACACCACAATTAGAAAGATGCTTCGGCAAGTTCAGCATGGAAAAAGACTACACTCCTTGTGGTCGAAGAGACTTGCTAATGAGGGTTTTAGATTAATCTCATTTACTTCACTGGAGCATAAGGATTAATCTCCTTCAGCTTTTCTTCAAGAGCTCTAAGATCTTTTAGACGCATCCAACTCACTTTGATTTTGTGCTGTTTCATCTTTTCATCTTCATCGAGGATATTCAGTCCAATATGCAAATGGTCCGTTTCGAAATAGCTGTCAAAGTTGTATTTATTAATTAATAATGAGTTTCTCTTCTTGGAAAACAGCTTATTGGTATTGACTACCATTCCTCCTTCAGCCTCTGTGGCATGGATGTAAACAGGCCAGTTGATAAATGAAGACATAAAGCCAAAGAGTGGAGCAAAGGCCGCTAAAAGTATTAGTCCTGGTAGTTCAGGAGAGATAATGTATTTGTAAACAAAAATGAAAATGACAAAAAGCCCATAGAAGTAGAGCAAAAATTTGAACCTGTTTACTTTGCCTTTATTGTTGATATCTTTCATTTGACCAGTTTAGTTAATTAGTGAATTTAAGAGATTTGAAATTGCTATGCGAGTTTCATTTTAGTAACCAGGTCCCAAAGTACTACACCCACCGTTACAGAAATGTTCAGTGAATGCTTGGTGCCAAACTGAGGAATCTCCAGACAGCCATCGGCCAATGCAACTATTTCATCTTCCACGCCAAAAACCTCATTGCCAAAAACTATGGCAATTTTCTGATCGGATGAAGGTTTGAAATCATTTAGAGAAATCGACCCTTCAACCTGCTCGATAGCCATAATGGAATAACCTTCTGCTCGTAACGCCTCACATGCCGCCTTGGTAGAATCATAATGTTTCCATTCTACAGATTCAGTAGCTCCCAGTGCAGTTTTGTGAATTTCTCTGTGTGGAGGCTGAGCCGTTATGCCACACAGTGCAATGCTTTCTATAGCAAAAGCGTCAGCTGTTCGAAAAGCTGAACCCACATTGTGCATACTCCTAACGTTGTCCATAACAATAACTACCGGAAGTTTTCCAGCTTGCTTGAATTGTTCCAGGTTGGGGCGGTCCAGTTCTTCGTTTTTTAGTTTTCGCATAGTTAAACCTTGGCTATTTCCTGCATCAGGGATTTTAAAGAAGTTGCAAAGATACCATTGGTCATCGGATATGTCTCCTCACCAGGGTAGACAATGTATCTTCTGGTTGCCTTAATGTCATCGCAGCCATAGTAAAAGCCTTTTTCAGCTTTAGGAGCTAGGCTCCTTTTGACTTCAATAGCCCAAACTTCTTTTCCAAAAGAAAGTACCAAATCTATTTCAGCACCTCCTGATGATCGGTAGAAACTGGGTTCAATTCCGTCAGGTAAAACAGAAAGAATGTTTTCTACTATATGAGCTTCCCAACTTGCCCCTACTGTTGGGTGAGAAAACAATGCTTCAGCGCTGTCGATGTTAAGCAGTGTGTGTGCTATGCCAGTATCGCGAACATAAACTTTTGGAGATTTTACGAGTCTCTTACCTATATTTTGATGCCATGGTTGTAGCCTTCTAACGAGCAAAAGATCAACCAGTAGATCCAAATAGTTAGCTATGGTTTTTGAGTCGACTCCAAGGTTTCGGGCTAACTTAGATGCGTTGATCATACCTGCCTGTTCGTAGGCTAGCATGGTCCAAAATCTTCGGAGTGTTTCAGCAGGAATCCTGGGGCCAAACTGAGGGATATCTCTTTCCAGGTAAGTCTTGATAAAGTTAGTTCTCCACTGATTACTTTGTTTATTGGACTTGGCTAAAAAACTATCGGGAAACCCTCCCCTTAACCATAGTTTGTTCTGATCTTCACCTTCTAACTCAATAAGGTTGAATGGGTCAAGATGCATATAGGCAATACGGCCTGCAAGACTTTCTCCTGATTGTCTCAGTAAGTCAATGGAGGCAGAACCTAATAGAAGAAATGAGCCTGAAGTGATCCCTTCTCTTCTGTTTTTGTCAATGATACCTCGCAGAAGCTGGAATATTTGAGGTAACCGATGTACTTCATCGAGTATGACCAGCTTATCTCGGTGTTGATTTAAGTACAATTCAGGGTCGGTCAACTTTGCTAAATCGCTTGGAGACTCCAAGTCAAGATAAACACCATCCCTTGAAACCAAAAGCTCATTGGCCAAGGTCGTTTTTCCTACCTGTCGTGGACCAATAAGTGCTACAGCTGGAAATGAACCAAGTAATTCCTGTAACTCCAACGCTTTAGTTCTTATTAACATCTTTGTAAATTAAGAATGAATTTCCAAAATTACAAGGTTTGAAATTACAGTGCTGTAGATTATTTTGATTGGTTAATATCAATAACATTGTTTTTACTCACTTGTGAAATAGTTGTTTAAGCCAAATAAATGAAGCTTGTCAGTGTATATCAGTGTTTCGATCAAAATAAGAGATCAGAAGCGGTGATAGAACTACCTTCATTCATTGCAAAAAGGATTTCCTAAAGATGTCTTTTGGAAACCATTCTAAATTAAACTTCAGTAGAATGATTCTTTTGGATATTAAAAAGTTAGAGATGGAGTTGAGAAGAGAAACACTACCTGCAAAGGCAGTATTTAATTACTTCTTAATCCATTTAATACTTTTAAGTCTGGCTCCTCTGAATTTTAACAGTAGTGCGCCTACTAATCTGTGGGTCGATAATCTGGGTGTAATCTTAGGGTTAATAATAACAGTTGGATTTACCTTTCACCTTTATGCAATGTGTAATGATTCTGGTGAGGAGGAGAGGTTTATTGAGTATTATTTTAGTTTAGGGTTGGTGGTTTTGGTTAGGCTATTCATTTTATTTTTATTGATGAGTATACCAATAGGAGCGTTGTTCCTATTGTTTTTCCCAAATGTTATGGAAGGATATGGCGTAATCATTGACTTGATTATGGTTGCAGTCGTTGGCTTTACGTATTACTTCTTATTAATTAGATCATTCAATCGAGTGTTAGAGAAAGAATCGTAACAAAGAAAAGTGCCCATCCCATACGGACAGACACCCCAAAACAACACCAATCAAAACTGTGTCTTCTATGCGTTTTAGCTTTTCTTTGAAATAACCAGGTACTTTGAAATTTGCCAGAAAGCTTCCGGGTCTGTGATTTCCAGAACCTTTACCGTTTCATTTTCTCCGGGGAGGATTTGGTAAGATCCACTTGGGTGGTTGCTCACAAGTGATAGAGAGGTTGCTTCTATTCTTAGTTGGTTGACTTTGCGTTTGTCCAGCTCCATAAACTGATCCTTGCTGGCATCACTTTGTAGCGTAACTTTTCTACCGATAATACCTAGAAAGCCCCCCTCTTTGTCTACAACTCCCTTTTCTTTTAAATCTTCAAAAGAACCGATGGCCAGATAACCTTTGTTCAATTCATCATTAAGTGCGGTTAGTTGAGTGACCTCCAGCGATTTTTGCTCAATTTCAGCTGCTTTGGCATTGATTGTACCATTTAATGAATCAGTCTGATGAATTAATAAGGCCAACGCTTTGTCTTTGGTCACCAGTTCAGTTTTAAGGTTGACAATAACAGTCTGACGTTCCTTTAAATCTGCTTGAAGGGTGTTGATCCGTTTCTGAAAAACACCTCGTTTGAGATCAGCACTTTTTACTTTGTCAGTAAGGATCTTAATGTTCTGATTTGAGCGAAATATCAGGTTGTCAATCATTTCGATCTCTTTCATGATATTCTCCTTTTTGCCCCTGTTAAGTGACTCATGGCTTTGGCCATAAACCAGGTTCTCTTTTTCTACAATGGTACCGATCTGATCTTCTACCTCAGTGATTAGGCCCATTACTTCTTCAAATGCCGATTCTTTCCGAATGATTTCCCGCTCTAGTTGAGCGTATTGACCTTCTAATACTTCTTTTTTTTTAGCGGTGGAGGAGATTCCGAACCACATAGCAATGGTTAATGCACCTAGCAATACCATGCCGATTTTCATCGTTTGTTTCATCTTCCTTAGGTTTTTAATGTTTAATGAATGGATATACGATATACAGTGTATTGTCAGACTCATATAGTCTGTTTTGTTGTGGTGTATAGCCAGTGTTGGATTTGGTGGTTCCGAGAACAGGTTTGTGATGATTCTCGCTTGTATAACGAAAAACTTAGTTGTTATTGCATAAATAAACGAAAAACTTAGTTATTCTTCTGTGATAATGGTTAAGAACAATGTTCAAAGCTTTCATTTTTAATGCAATGGGTCAGATTTGGATATTAAATACTCCCTGATTTTTTAGCAACCTGGCTAATAGATTTTTGAGAAATTCAGAATCTCTTCTATTGAAAAAAATCGAATCATTTATTTACTATTTTTGGACTGTTACTGAAAATCGAACTCCTACCATTTTTAGATTATGGCCAAAAAGAAAGAGGTGAAGGAAACTCCCTTGATGAAACAATACAATGCCATTAAGGCAAAGCACCCTGGAGCATTGTTATTATTTCGTGTTGGCGACTTTTACGAGACTTTTGGAGACGATGCCATCAAGGCAAGTAAGGTACTGGATATTGTATTGACTAAGAGGGCAAATGGAGCGGCAAGCCATATCGAACTAGCAGGGTTTCCACATCATTCGCTGGATACCTACTTACCAAAGTTGGTGAGGGCAGGAAACAGAGTGGCGATTTGCGATCAATTGGAAGATCCAAAATCGGTCAAAGGCATAGTAAAAAGAGGGGTAACGGAGCTTGTTACACCAGGGTTGTCGTTCAATGACAATGTGCTTGATCAGAAGCGAAACAATTATCTGGCTTCGCTAAGCTTCGGAAAGGATCAGGTTGGTGTAGCATTCTTAGACTTATC
Organism: uncultured Roseivirga sp.; assembly: GCA_947493005.1. Lineage (GTDB taxonomy): Bacteria > Bacteroidota > Bacteroidia > Cytophagales > Cyclobacteriaceae > Roseivirga. The sequence continues at coordinate 683,523 of CANLOY010000001.1, read as the reverse complement.
GACAGGCGAGTTTCTAACTGCTCAGGGTAAACCCAGCTACATCGATAAATTAATACAAGGCCTGAACCCTTCAGAGTTCATCTTCTCAAAGACGCAAAAGGAGCAATTCGCAGAACAGTTTCAAGATGACTTTAACACTTATCATTTAGATGATTGGGTATATGCGTATGACTATGGTTATGAGAGATTAACCAATCACTTTTCAACCAAATCCCTGAAAGGTTTTGGAGTAGAGGAAATGGATTTGGCCATTACTGCAGCAGGCGCAATACTCTATTATCTGGAAGATACTGAGCACAAAGAAGTTGGTCATATTGCAGCCATTAGTCGAATAGAAGAAGATAAATACGTCTGGCTAGACAAGTTCACTATTCGAAATCTGGAATTGATTTATCCACAACATGAGGGAGGTGTTCCGCTTATTCAGATTCTAGATAAGACACTCACTCCAATGGGTTCCAGAATGCTGAAACGCTGGATGGTGCTTCCACTGAAAGAGCTAAAGAGAATAGAAGAACGCCTTTCAATCGTAGACGCCTTTCATAAAAACGCATCGCTTAGCGATGAACTATCTGAAGCATTGGATGGTATTGGAGATTTAGAACGTCTGATTTCCAAAGTGGCTGTGGGCCGAATTAACCCACGGGAAATGAACCAACTCAAGAAAGCACTTTTGAGTATTGGTCCAATAAAAGAAGCCTTGGCATCTTCAGGTCATCAGTCGCTAAAGACTTTGGCTGAACAATTGGATGATTGCTCTCCTTTGTTGGAAAGAATCCAAAGCGAGTTAAAAGAAGATGCCCCTATGCTTGTACACCAGGGAGGCATTATTGCTGAAGAAGTAGATGCTGAACTGGATGAATTGAGAGGGATTGCTTTCAGTGGTAAAGATTACTTAGTTCAGATACAGCAGCGTGAAAGTGAAGCTACAGGAATCACCTCTTTGAAAATTGCCTATAATAAGGTATTTGGGTATTACCTGGAGGTGAGCAATGCGCATAAAGACAAGGTGCCAGAAGAGTGGATTCGTAAGCAAACGCTGGTAAATGCGGAGCGATACATCACTGAAGAGCTCAAGACCTATGAAGAAAAGATTGTCAACGCAGAAGACCAGTATAAAGTAATAGAGCAACGGTTGTTTGCAGAATTGGTCGCATTTGCCGCTGAGTTTACGGCTAAAGTGCAGAGAAACGCGGGTGTTATTGCCACCATAGATTGTTTGATTTCTTTTGCTACCATTGCTAAAGACAATAATTATTGTCGACCTGAGCTAGATGAAAAAATGATCATCGATATTCAGGATGGTCGTCACCCGGTTATCGAACAGCAATTGCCAGTAGGGGAATCATACGTTCCAAATGATGTGTCGTTAGATGATCACACCCATCAGATACTGATTATAACCGGTCCGAATATGGCAGGTAAGTCGGCTTTGCTAAGACAAACGGCACTTATTGTACTGATGGCACAAATGGGCTGTTATGTACCCGCCTCTAAAGCACGACTTGGAATTACGGATAAGGTGTTTACCAGAGTAGGAGCATCAGATAATTTGTCAAAGGGAGAGTCTACTTTTATGGTGGAGATGACGGAGACAGCCAGTATTCTCAATAACCTGTCGGAAAGGAGTCTTGTCTTAATGGACGAAATAGGTAGGGGTACAAGTACCTATGATGGTATTTCCATTGCCTGGTCGATTGTAGAGTACCTGCACAACCATGAAAAGTTTAAAGCCAAAACACTTTTTGCTACACACTATCATGAATTGAATCAGTTAGAAGAAGACTTTCCAGCAATCAAAAACTTCAATGTTTCTGTTAAAGAAGTGGGTAACAAAGTCATTTTCATGCGTAAGCTGAAGGAAGGAGGAAGTGAACATAGTTTTGGAATCCATGTGGCTCAAATGGCAGGAATGCCTAACCCGGTGGTAATCAGAGCGGCTGAAATCATGAAGCATCTGGAGCAGGATAAGATCAGAAATCAGTCCGATGAAAAGATTAAAAGCATTCCCAAAAACAATTACCAACTGAGTATGTTCGAAGCAGACCCTGCTTTTGAAGAGATAAAAGAGATTCTGGAAACATTAGATATCAATACTATTTCTCCTGTTGAGGCCTTATTAAAGCTTAATGAAATAAAAGGGAAACTGAATAAGTAATTTTTTTCGACAAGCCGTTGCAAATTCAAAGCCCTTCATTAAATTTGCACTCCCGTTCGCGAAAAGCGCGAATCAGAAGTACTGAAAATTAAGCGAGAGTAGCTCAGCTGGTAGAGCACGACCTTGCCAAGGTCGGGGTCGCGGGTTCGAATCCCGTCTCCCGCTCAATAAATAAAGAAGCGCGATCATGATCACGCTTTTTTGATTTAAAACCCATTCAGAATAATACAACTACTTGGTAGTTGCAGCCGGAGTGGTGGAATTGGTAGACACGCAAGACTTAAAATCTTGTGAGCTTTTGCTCGTGCGGGTTCAAGTCCCGCCTCTGGTACGTTTAAAGCCCCTTTTTAGGGGCTTTTTTCGTTTCAAGTTTCCCTCTCATAAAACGCAACACAATTTTCGTTTTACATTTCATATATTATACTTCACAATCAGAGGTGTTATCTTTGGTTTACTTTGCTCCTAACGATTACTGGCTTTATGATTAAGACTACGCGCGCACTCATCACTCTTTTTTGTATTTGTTTTTCGTTTGAAAACTCATTTGCCCAGTCAAAAGTGGACTCTTTGCTTCGGGCAAGAAGCATTGCTACGCATGACTCTCTGAGAATTGAAATAGATATAACCCTCGCAAATCATTTCAGGACCTCAAATTCAGACTCAGCAGTTTTCTACGGTGAACGCGCACTTGATTTGTCTAGATCAGATGCCATGCGAGCTTATCCCGAATACGAAAACCGATCATTGACTTATTTAGGTTTGGCTTATGGTTATACCTCTGACCAAAAGAGAAAGGGAATTGAATCTATAAAGCAGTCATTGCCCTATTTTATAGAACAAAAGAACCTGATTCAATTAGCTTACAATTACTTCTGTATTGGATACTTTTTTAGTAGTCATCTTTCCCAATACGACAGTGCGGTAATCTACTTCTCTAAAGCAACTGAACTTAGTGACACACTCAATACAGTTTATGTAAGTGGGAGTTATAACAATGGTGGATTAGCCCTTTATCGTAAGGGTGAATATGATAAAGCAATGGAATACTACACCGAGGCATTGGAGAGGAGAAAGGAGAATGGTAGTGTATACGATGTGGCTTGTACGATACTCAATATAGGTATGGTATATGACAAACTAGGACAGCTTGAAGATGCTAAGTCATATTACAACGAAGCACTTAATGGCTTTGTAGAGGCCAGACATATGCCAAATGAAGCAGTGAGTTATAAAAATATTGCTGATGTACTTACCTCTCAAGATAGCCTTAATAAAGCGTTAGTTTATTATGATAAGGCCAGCAAGCTTTTTAAGAAAGTAAACAGTATATATCTCCTTTCAGGTTGTTTCCTGAATATGGGTAATATCTATGTGAAATTGGGAGAATACCAGAAAGCTGAAGATTTCTTGCTGATTGCCGAATCCAGCATGCCAGAAGGAGCTACCGACCGGTTTAAAAGTCAGATTTACATAAACTTGTCAAAAGTAAAAAAAGTAATTGCGGATTCAGTTTATACAAAAGTCAATTCAAGAAGAGTTCAAACGCTAAAAGAAGGTGCAGTTTTTGGTGAAAGGGCTTGGGCATATGCTAACTCCAGTAATTCTTTAGAGGTGAAGGTGATGGCGGCTAAGAGCCTTGTTGATATCTATGAAAGCTTGAATGACCTTGAAAAAGCATTTAAATATGCTAAACTATTGAATGAAGCAAATATCGAGACCGGTCAGAAAACCCAATCCGATGCCATGGCCAGAATGGCTACTGAATTTGAAACAGAAAGAGTAGAAAATGAAAATGCTTTACTTCAAGAAAATCAAAAGACACAGGCTGCTCAGCTCAAACAGCAGAATTATCTTATTTATGGTTCCGTTATGGGACTTATCTTGGTTCTCATTATTGCACTTGTTATTTACCGCAGTAGGCTTAACCTTAGGCAAGCCAATCAAACCATAGAAAAATCACTTTCAGAAAAAGAGATCTTACTCAAAGAAATTCACCATAGGGTAAAGAACAACCTTCAGGTGGTTTCCAGTTTACTGGATTTACAGTCGAGAGGCATAGAGGACGAAGAGGCATTATCTACCTTTATGGAAGGCCAGAACAGGGTGAAGGCCATGGCACTCATTCATCAGAAACTCTATCAAAACGAGAACCTGGCCACCATCGACTTTGCCGAGTATGCAGAAAATCTGATGAAAGAACTGGCTACCATTTACCCATCGGCCAAAGGAGTGAAAACAAATATTCAGGCTGATGGTAACTCGGCTTTTGATATCGATACTGCTGTGCCACTTGGTTTGATTCTCAATGAGTTAATTTCTAATGCATACAAGTATGCTTTTGATGGTAAGTCTGCCGGAGCCTTGAATGTTTCTGTGGAAGCGTTGGGCGATGGTCAGCACCAGTTGACTGTATCGGATTCGGGAGTCGGTTTGCCCTCTGAATTTGATTTTCAGAAAGCAAAGAGTCTTGGGTTGAGATTAGTAAGGCGACTGGCCAAACAACTTTACGGATCTGTGACTTATTCCCATGAAGAAGGAGCAAAATTCATTATAACCTTTACTGATACGTTACAAAGAAAGGCTATTTAAGTGAAGAAGGCTCGTACATTTTTTCGAGCCAAATTTTAATGCTGTAAGCTAGAATTATGTAAGGTAATCTTTTCATTTCGAGTTTCCCTTTACTGACATCTGAGAAAGATTTTTTGAGATTGAAGGAATAGCTGAAAATCACCCTTTTTATTCCCTAAGGGGATACTCTTGGCAACTCCCTTTAGGGTAGGGGTGGTGTTGAGTCTAAAAGAAAAATCTATTCTCGGATGTTTTAGAGGCATATTTTATTGAATTCAAGTTTTGGCTGGATATCAGTAGTTTCCTTTTATAAAAGGACAAAAGCTTTTTCAGCATACAATTCATATATTATGATATCGAACCATAGGTATTACCTTTGGCTCACTCTGACTGAAGACTACGGGATTATTATGATTGAGACTACACGTGTATTTGCAATGCTCTTTTGCTTTTACCTATCATCGGTAACTGTTTATGCTCAATCAAAAATTGATTCTTTGCTACAAGTTAGACAGCAGGCTCAACATGACACTACCAGGATTCAAACAGATATATTGATTGCTGAAAGTCTGCGAAGATCAAATTTCGATTCCAGCCTTTTTTATCTCAACAGAGCGCTCGATGTTTCTAAACAAAATAGAAACGAAAAACCTCATTTTGAAGGAGTAGTACTCAGGACAATAGGTAAAACCTACTGGGTGAATGGAAAAGAAGAGGGTGTGCCATTTTACAGGCAAGCGCTAGCAGTTTTTGCAAAACTTGATGAAAAAAAAGAACGGGCATATACTCAGGCCGACCTGGGTAAATACTTTGAGGCCATGTCAGAATTTGACAGTTCAGTCTATCATTATGAACGTGTCATAGAGCGTAATCTGGCAGATGGTACAGATTACTCTATGGTGTTGTCCTATAACAATGCTGGCTTAGATTACTTTTACCAGCGAAAGCTTGACAAGGCCTCAAAATTGTTACTGGATGGTATTCGATATGTCAAAAGCAAGGAAGACACCATGAGTCTGAGGGCTTTTTATATGAATTATGGATTGGTGTTAAAGCAGCAAGAACAGTTTGAGTTAGCCAAGAGATACATCAAGAAATCCAGAGTAATACACGAAGTGATGGGCAATGTCCGTTCGGTAGCTTTGACATACACCAATGTTGGGCAAATTTTAATCAAACAAGACAGTTTGGATGAGGCCTATGACTCGTTTACTAAGGCTTGGGAGTTGACTAAAGATATGAACCTCTCGACCTGGCCGACTGCAGAATACCATAGGCATTTGTCTAGAATAGAAATGCTACGTGGCAACTATCAACAATCGCATGATTATATAGTAAAATCGGCTGAAAACCTTCCTGATTATGGGGTAGCCCCTCAAACGAGAGGAGATATTTATGGAAGTCTTATAGAACAAAAAATGATTTTAGCAGACTCTGTTTTTGCTAATAACCCTGCAAAACAAAAACAACTATGGAAAGAGGCTTTACCTTATGCTGTTGAAGGGTGGAAATTGGCAGATCATTCGGGTGCAGGTAATGTCAGACACAGGCTAGCTCAGGCACAAGCCAATCTATATGGCAGATTGAAAATTTTTGATAAGGCCTATCAATTTAGTCAGTTGGCCAAGGAGATATCTGAAGAGATCAACAATAAGGCACGAACCGAGGCCATTGCCAAGATGACCACCGAATATCAAACAGAACTAGTGGAAGCCCAAAATGAATCTTTAAAGCAAAGTCAAAAAGCCCAAATGGCTCAACTTAAACAGCAGAATTTAGTCATCTATGGAGCCATTGCCTTGCTTGTGCTTATTTTAGTCATAGCAGTCATTATCTACCGAAGTAGATTAAAACTAAAGAGTGCAAATCAAACGATAGAAAAATCACTTTCGGAGAAAGAACTTCTTCTAAAGGAAATACACCACAGGGTAAAGAACAACCTTCAGGTGGTTTCCAGTTTACTGGATTTACAGTCGAGAGGCATAGAGGACGAAGAGGCATTATCTACCTTTATGGAAGGCCAGAACAGGGTGAAAGCCATGGCATTGATTCACCAGAAACTCTATCAAAATGAAGACCTGGCGACCATAGATTTTGCAGAATATGCTGAAAATCTAATGAAAGAACTGGCTACCATTTATCCATCTGCCAAATTGGTTCAAACAAAAGTAAATTCTAAAAGCGCTTCACAATTCGATATCGATACTGCCGTGCCACTTGGTTTGATTCTCAATGAGTTAATTTCAAATGCATACAAGTATGCTTTTGACGGTAAGTCTGCCGGGGAGTTAAATGTTTCTGTCGAACCACTAGGCGATGGTCAGCACCAGTTGACGGTATCAGATTCAGGAGAAGGGTTGCCGGCTGAATTTGATTTTCAAAAAGCTAAGAGTCTTGGCCTGAGGTTGGTAAGGAGACTGGCCAAGCAACTTTATGGATCGGTTACATATTCCCATGAGGAAGGAGCAAAATTTGTTGTTATCTTCACTGATACATTACAAAGAAGGGCTGTTTAAATGAGCAAGATTAAAATACTTGTAGTCGAAGATGAAATCGTAATTGCAGACAATATCTGTGCAATTCTGGAAGATTTGGGATACGAAGTACTTGAGCCTGCCATTCATTATGATGAAGCTTTAGAAACTATAAAGGAAGAATTACCCGATCTCGCCATTCTGGATATCCAATTAGGAGGCAGAAAAGATGGAATAGATCTGGCATGGAAGATTAAAGAAGAATATGAGTTCCCTTTTATTTTCCTGACCTCCAATGCCGATGCCGCTACGGTAGAAAGAGCAAAAAAAGTTGCGCCACCTGCTTATCTGGTAAAACCTTTCAACCGAGATGATCTATACACCTCGATTGAAATGGCGCTTTACAATTACATAGGGAAGAAAAAGGAAGATGAGCAGGACGATTTGCTGATTCGCGATGCCATATTTATTAAAGAGAAAAACTTATTCCATAAAATTAAACTGTCTGATATTCGCTATCTCAAAAGCGACCATGTTTATGTAGAAATCTATACAGTTCATGACGTTAAGCACCTTATCAGAGGTAGTTTGAGTGATCTTTCCGAACGTTTGCCAAAGAACTATTATCGTACACACCGTAGTTATACCATTAATGTGGATCATATGGACGCGATTAACTCTGCCTATGTACTCATAAATGGTGAGCAAATTCCTATTGGTAAAAATTACCGAGACGATCTTTTGAGAAAGATCAGGGTGGAGTAATTTCATTTACTTGTCTTTTTTAGCGCGCCTTTTCGACTGAAAGAAGAAATCTAAAGTTTTTAGTTGCGAGTTTCGAGATACAAGTTGCACGCTACAAGCCACATAGAGCGTGATGCTTAAGGCTTGAGACCTGCTACGAACTACGCATTACTCGACCCCCAATTCCTGACCTCCTTTTTCTAAAGAGAATGGAGCGCGCTTCACGTTGTTCGCAAAGACGTGCTAGTTTGACTTAGCATCAACAAACCTTCATTAGCACGTCCTTTCGACCATGAGGGAGAAATCTAAACACTCTATAAGACCTCTCATTGCATTCGAGGAGACTGCATGGGTGTAGTCTTTTTTCGTGCTGATCCTGCTAAGGTATCTTTCTAGTAGCAGCGTTTGAGTTCCCTCGGCAAGCTCTGGATAGAAAAGTATGGAGATGAACCTCACCATATGCCTGGAAATTTCGGGTTATACTGCTATTTCTAATGGGGACGGAGATTGCTTCACTGCGTTCGCAAAGACGTACTAATTGGGTTTAAGAATACTTTTTGGTACGTCCTTTCGACCGAATGGGAGAAATCTAAAGCTTTTAGTTTCGAGCTTTGAGTGATGAGTTTCAAGGTACAAGTTACACGCTACAAGCCACATGGAGCGTGATGCTTAAGGCTTGAGACCTGCTACGAACTACGCATTACACGACTTCCAATTCCTGACCTACTTTTTCTAAAGAGAATGGAGCACGCTTCACACTGTTCGCAATGATGTACTAGTGGTCTAGCATTAACAAACCCTCATTAGAACGTCCTTTCGACCATGAGGGAGAATTCAAACACTCCATAAGACCTCTCATTGCATTCGAGGAGACTGCGTGGGTGTAGTGTTTTTTCGTGTTGAGTCTGCCGAAGCATCTTTCTAGTAGCAGCGTTTGAGTTCCCTCGGCAAGCTCTGGATAGAAAAGTATGGAGATGAACCTCACCATATGCCTGGAAATTTCGGGTTATACTGCTATTTCTAAAGGGGACGGAGATTGCTTCACTGCGTTCGCAAAGACGTACTAATTGGGTTTAAGAATACTTTTTAGTACGTCCTTTCGACTACAAGGAGAAATCTAAAGTTTTTAGTTTTGAGTGATGAGATACAAGATACAAGTTGTACGCTACAAGCCACATGGAGTGTGAGACTTGAGACCTGCTACGAACTACGCATTACACGACTTCCAATTCCTGTCCTCCCATGGGGAGGTGTCCGTAGGACGGAGGGGGAAGTTCCCTGCTGAGCCTGCCGAAGCATCTACACCTTAAAACCCCAGCACTTTTTTACAATTCAGAAGTTCAGAACAAAAATCCATGAGTTCAGAACAAAAAAAATGTCGTTGATACAATTCTTATTACCGTTGCACCAGAATTACCCATTGGCCTCAACCAATATGTTGATTAAATGATATTAATGGAGTTCAGACTGGAAATTGTGTTGTTCAGAATAAATTTCCTTCCAGTACAGTTCTTTGTTATTTATTAATCAGGCTTTATAAACACCACTCACAGTCATTGACCTAATGTTCGAGTAGAATTTTAGGGTACTAAAAGCTTGTAGAATCATACCATAAATGACAATCACCTTCACTTTCAGAACAGCTCAACCTGAGTTCAGAACATAAAATTTTACACGCGAATAACGGTGAGTTTATTCGCTATTGAATTTTGAGATACCCAAACACTATACATATGAAGCCATCTGCTGTATTTAAGTTCATAACCATTTTTTTTGGCATATTCGTCAACTTTGCTCTAAAAGCGCAGAACGCACCTACTCCTTATACCGTATTACCCCAGCCCATCGAAGTCACCTCTTTTCCTTATATAGAAGATGGGTTTGATTCTGATGCCGTTGCTACAGGTGCACCCACAGGCATGATAGGTCAATGTAGTAGTATTAGCTGCTGTTCCGGGGTTTGGTACAAGATCACAATAGACACCAGAGGCTCATTGGTGTCCGGACTTGAGAGTGTTGAGCCTCCTCTTCTTTCAGGGCTCTTGTGGTATAAAGCTGAAAGTGAAAATATTACCAGAACAGATCAACTGACTTACATAGAAGGGATACCCAACAACTTTTGTGGTTTTGGAAGATTTTCTTCCCCGAGTTCTGGCTACCAATGGCGACTGAAATTTGACCCGAACTATGAGGTTGCCCCTGAGGATGAATACCGTAGGCAATCCATTTTATCCACATGGAGTCCTGCGACTTTTAGCGGCATTTTTCCCGAAGACATCTCACAATACCCAGATAATGGCTGGAGAAATGATGAGACACTCGAGTCTGGTAAGCATTATTTAGAACCTGGTACTTATTGGGTGTATGTGTGGAATTCGAACCAAGAGACAGGGCAAATGGGAGATCCGGATCGGTTGATCATTGACTTTGTAGAGTTATGCCCAGAAGGCTTTTCTTGTAATAATGTGAGTGAAACTATCTGTAGCTCTGAAAGCTACACTACCCCCGCGGGACAGGTGATTACAGAAACTTCTTCGGTTCAGGAAACCATAGGGTCAATCATTACCACCTACAATATTACGGTAGATGAATCCATTACTTGTTGTCCCGATGGTTACACTTGTACTGAAGTAAATGTAACAGAGTGTGTTAATTCCACTTACACCACTCCTATGGGCAATACCGTTTCTGATTCGGGCTCCGTGTTAGATGAAGACACTGATGCCGAAACCAGAACGGTTTATACCGTCACTTTCGACAGGGCAGAGCCTACCGTAGATGTTTTCCAAAACGCCACCATTGCCGAATCAGGCTCAGTCACCTATCAGGCTAACACCAATGCCACAGGGGTACTTTCTTTTGATACACCCCAAGACTATTATGTGGATTTAAATGCCTTGCAAGACGACCTGAACGGCACCAACCGCTCTGTTTTTATGTGGGTGAAATCAAAAGGTAATGTAACCGACTTTGAGGTGTTGTTTTCTACTAACAGGGAAGGAACAGGTGCTCCTATTACTACTTTATATATTCATCCTACCAATGATCAACTTCGGGTAAACGCGCAAAATGCAATATTCCAAAACTCAAATTTTAATTTATCAGGTGATGTATGGAACTATGTAGGATACACCTATGATGCTACTACTTTCCTTACTTCTATTTATGTCAATGGTATTCTCACCACCACTTTCACCAGGGACCAATCTACTTCGGCTACATCAAGATATTCTTTAGGACAAGAATTTAGTGGTACAACAGAGCGTTTCCACTACAATGGCGATATGGCCGAAATTTCTGTATGGGACGAGGTACTGACCGGAGCGGACATCGGTCAGGCCATGCAACAGAAAATTGACAATACGCACCCAAAACATGCCAACCTGAAAGGCTACTATTCAGTATTTGGTGACTGCAATGATGATAACACCGTATTGAAAGACCACTCCGGAAACAACAATGACGGGGTCATGAAAAATAGCTTCACCCAGGATTTTCAGAGTGTGCAATCCATTCCAGGGTTCAATGCTGCTGGATGGTACGATAATTTTTCATGGAAAAAAGATGGAACAGAAGTTTCAACTGCCAGTACCTTTACTACCGATGTAGCGGCCGGAAACTATGAGTTTACCGCCACGCGTAATTTTGTCCAAAGCTCCGATACCTGGAACATGGTTTTGAACCAAAATGCGGCTAATGTTGACAATCTTGCGGATGAAACGCTTTGTGCGGATGACCCCATTACCAGAACTGTTACTGCCAATACGGTAAATTATTTAGACTTCGAGCGATCAGAAAGCAATAGCATAGCCGTTAATTCATTATCAGAGGATTTGAAAAATACAGACTACTCTGTATTTCTTTGGGTCAAAAAAGAAAGTTCTGTTGCGAGCGGAGACTTTTATCAATTGCTGGCCTTTCAGGATTCGGATACTGAAACAACAAGTCGTTTTTACATTACAGGCAGCGAGCGTGTAACGCTTTGGGACGGGTCAAACTTTTTTCAGAGTCCAGTAGCCTTGAGTAATGATACCTGGTACTTTGTAGGTTTCACATTCAATACCACTAGCAAAGAAATTAAGCTATATATAAATGACCAAGAGGCCCTTACCAGTACCAATTTGGATCTTACCATTACCGATAACTGGTTTGCAACATTAGGTGCAAGGTATGCTGAAAATGGGCTCACCAATTACTTAGATGGGCAAATGGCCGAAATCACCATTTGGGATAAAGTGCTAACCTCAGAGGAAGTAACGACCCTAAGAACAACTGCCCCCGCTCATAATACAGCCAATTTAATGGCGGCTTACGGTACTTCACCCGGAATAGCGGATAACCAATTGAGAGACCTCACAAGTAATGGACACAATGGTTTGGCTTCGCACAGTACCATTTTTGTTAATGATCAGGAAGAAACGTTCACTGATTATGATGCTTCTGCCAACTACACTTTCTCATGGAAAAAAGGAGAAGCCGAATTTGATACCGATGCCACTGGAAACATCACTGTAGAAGAAGGTACCACAGCTTATTCTGTATCCTATGGTACCCCACTTTTCCAAAAGACCGATGCGTTTAGCCTGAGTTATACCAACCTGATCCCTACTCAACCCACGCCACAAACCAGTGCAGTAGGAAGTTATACTACTTTTTCTGTAGATGAGATTGACGGGGCCAGTTATCAGTGGTATAAAAAGGAAGAAAGCTGGGGAACTATAACTAGTGAACAGGATGGTTTTGGTGATAGTTGGGTGCTGTCAGTCTATGCAGATGGTAGCACTATTTATGCGGGAACTGTTGCTGGCTTGAGTATTTCTAAAGATGGTGGAACTACCTGGACCACTACTACTTCAGGTCAAAATGGTTTTGCTAATTCAGACCTGGTCAATTCAGTTTATGCAGAAGGCAATAATGTGTATGCAGGAACAGATAGTGGATTATCCATCTCTACTAATGGAGGGGCTAGTTGGACGACTACTACAGCTAATCAAAATGGTTTTGCAGCTACAAGTAAAGTTCATGGAGTTTATGCAGAAGGAGGTAATGTGTATGCAGGGACATTCGGTGGTGGATTATCTATTTCTACAGATGGTGGCGTGAGTTGGACGACTACTACAGTTCATCAAAATGGTTTTGGAAATTCAGGTAATGTGCGTTCAGTTTATGCAGAAGGTGATAATGTGTATGCAGCAGTAGATGGTGGTGGAATATTAATATCTACTAATGGAGGAGCTAGTTGGACGGCTACTACAGCTAATCAAAATGGTTTTGCAGCTTCAAATAATGTGTTTTCAGTTTATGTAGATGGTGATAATGTGTATGTAGGAACAGTTAATGGTGGGTTGTCCATCTCTACTGATGGAGGGGCTAGTTGGACGACTACTACATCTGGTCAAAATGGTTTTGCTAATTCAAATATAGTTCTTTCAGTTCATGTAGAAGGTAATACAATTTATGCCGGTTCTCAAAGTGGTGGAATTTCTATTTCTACCGATGGAGGCGCGAACTGGACCACAACAACTGCAAATCAAAATGGTTTTGCCGATTCTAACGATGTGAATTCAGTTTATGCTGATGGTGATAGAGCTTATGTAGCTACTGAGGAAGGTCTTTCTATTTTATCTCAGACGAGTATTTTATCAAACAACTCAGACAACACGGCAACCAATCAAATCCAGGGAGCAACTTCATATGAATTAAGGATTAACAATTTAACCTTAGATGAAAATAATGCAGAATACTTTGTAGAAGTAACCAAAGACGGTTGTACGCAAGAATCAGATATCGCTCAACTAACGGTAATAGAAGCGCCAATTGTTGTCTCTACTATTCCTACAAACAACGCAACAGACATTGCTGTAGATGCCAATATAGAAATTACGTTTAGTGAAGCTATTACTAAAGGAGCTGGAAACATTATTATAAAAAATGCAGCAGGTGATGCGGTAGAAACAATTTCTGCAAGCAATGCAACTGTAGACGGTGCTAAACTAACTATAAACCCTACGGCTAATTTAGACTTTGCAGTTACCTATACCGTAGCACTAGAGGCAGGTGTAGTTAATGGAAATACGACTAGCAATAACAATTTAGCAATTGAGAATGCACTTACCTTCTCTACTGTTTGCCCAGACTTAATCCCAACCCAACCCACCAACCAAAGTGGAGCTATTGGTAGTAGTGCAACTTTTGCTGTTGATGCCGTTGATGGAGCTAGTTATCAGTGGTTTAAATATGCCGAAACTTCAGTGAAAAGAGTACATAGTGAAGGCATAAATGATTTCCCTAGTAATAATGTTTATGCAGTTTATGAATCCAACGGAACGGTGTATGCCGGTACTCAAGGTGGTTTGGCAATTTTGGAAGCCGGTGCAAGTACTTGGGAAGTGCATAATATTGCCAGAAACAATGGTTTTCCTAGTAATAATGTTCAGTCAGTTTATGAATCTAACGGAACCATATATGCTGGTACAAGTGGTGGCGGTTTAGCAATTTTGAAGGCAGGAGCGAGTACTTGGGATATGCATAACACTGCCAGAAATAACGGTTTTCCTGGTAACCAAGTTAGTTCTGTTTATGAATCCAATGGAACGGTATATGCAGCTACTTCTAGTGGCGGTTTGGCAATTTTGGAGGCCGGTGCAAGTACTTGGGACGTACATAATATTGCCAGGAATAATGGTTTTCCTCTTAACACGGTTGATGCAGTTTATGAATCCAACGGAACGGTGTATGCAGGTACTTCTAGTGGCGGTTTGGCAATTCTAAAACAAGGAGCAAGTACTTGGGACGTGCATAATATTGCCAGGAATAATGGTTTTCCTCATGATATTGTACGTTCAGTTTATGTAACCAACGGGAATGTATACGCTGGTACTAGAGGCGGCTTGGCAATATTAAAAGAGGGTACAAGTACTTGGGAAGTACATAATACTGCTAGAAACAATGGCTTCCCAATTGACTTTGTTCAGTCAGTTTATGAATCCAACGAAAACGTGTATGTAGGAACTAATGTTGCAGGCCTGGCAATTTTGAGGGCAGGTACAAGTACCTGGGAAGTGCATAATAGTGATAACGGCCTTCCTAATAATTGGGTGACCTCAATTATTGAATTCAACGAAAATGTGTATGCAGCTACTGCTGGTGGCGGTTTGGCATTATTAGAAGGAAGTACTTCTTTAACTAACACTCTAGATCCATCCGCAATCAACCAAATCACTGGAGCAACCGCTAACCAGTTAATTATCAATAACCTCACCGAAGCGTTTGACCAAACCCAGTACTTTGTAGTAGTGACCAAAGGCGATTGTGAAGAAACTTCGGAAGTAGTCACATTATCGGTACTGGAAGCACCTAGCGTGGTGAGTACTATACCAGCAAATGATGCCACAGACATTGCCATAGATGCCAACATAGAAATTACTTTTAGCGAGGCTATTAGCAAAGGAACTGGAAACATCATCATTAAAAATGCTGTTGATGACAGCGTGGTAGGAACAATTTCTGTAAGCAACGCCACTGTAGACGGTGCCAAACTAACCATAGACCCCACGGTTGATTTAGACTTTGCAGTTACCTATACTGTAGAGCTTGAAGCAGGAGTGGTAAACGGAAATACTACCGCTCAAGACAATGTTGCCGTTGCCAATGCGGTAACCTTCAAAACGGTGTGTCCAGACTTAATCCCAACCCAACCCACCAACCAAAGTGGAGCCACTGGAGGAAGTGCAACTTTTTCTGTAGATGAGATAGAAGGAGCTAGTTATCAGTGGTTTGAAAGTGTTGAACCTACTTGGACAATACACAACGCAGCTCAAAACAAAAATTTCCCTAGTGGTTATATATACTCAGCATATGAATCTGAAGGAACCCTATATGTAGCAACTGAAGAAGGTGGTCTGGCAATTTTAGAAGACGGTGAAGATGAATGGGAAGTGATTAATGCGAATAATGGTTTGCCTAATAATGACATTAGATCTGTTTATGTATCTAAAGGAACCGTGTATGTAGGAACTGCTACTGGGTTGGCAGTTTTAGAAGAAAATAGTAATTGGAAAGTATATGCCCCAATTTCAGGTCTTGAGACTCCAAACCACTTTGATTTAGTTAATTCAGTTTACGAATCTAACGGAACTATATATGCAGGCACCAATCGTGGCTTGGCAATTTTAAAACAAGGTCAAGATACTTGGGATCTTCATAATACAACTACAGGAAATAATTTTCCACATCTTACTGTTTACTCTGTTTATGAATCTGATGGAACGGTGTATGCAGGTACAAAAAGTGGCTTAGCGGTTTTAGAAGCAGGTCAAAATGCATGGAAAGTATTTAATGCAACATCAGATATTCCTTTACCTAATAATGTAGTAAAATCGGTCTACGTATCCAACGAAACATTGTATGCAGCTACCAATCAAGGTTTAGCAATTTTAAAACCAGGTGACAGTCAGTGGGATGTGCATATTCCTGAAAGAAACAATAATTTCCCCAATAATAGAGTGACTTCAGTTTATGTATCTGATGGAATCGTATATGCAGGTACTAGTGGAGGAGGTGTCGCAATTTTAGAACAGGGCGAAAGTCAGTGGATGGCATATAATCAAAGTGAAGGGTTGGGAGACCCTGTTGTTACCTCCGTTTATGAATCTAACGGCACATTATATGTAGCTACGAGTTTATCATTGTCTATTTTAGAAATCAGTTCTCCTTTATCAGACAACCCAGACCCTAATGCAAATAACCAAATCACGGGAGCAACCACCAATCAGTTAAAAATCAACAACCTTACTCAAGATGCAGATGGTACCCAATACTTTGTAAAAGTCACCAAAGGAGATTGTGAAGAGACTTCCGGTTTAGCTACACTAAGTGTGTTGGAGGAACTGCCAACTTCTAACCCTTTTGTTTTTACCATAAACATCAGTGGAGCGGATGAAACATTTGAGATCCCGATAACTGATTCTTTTACCTATGACTACTTTATAGATTGGGGAGATGGGTTTTTGCAAAGCGGACAAACTATAGGTATTTCTCATGCTTACTCAGAGGCTGGAAGCTATGACATAAAAATTTATGGAGTTTTTCCAGCAATCTCCTTTGATGGAAATGCTACCAATGCAGAAAAAGTAACCGATATCAAGGCATGGGGAGACATATCATGGGAGTCCATGAACGGGGCTTTTGCAGATACCAGACTTACCTCACTTTCGGCTACAGATGCCCCCGACCTTTCTAAGGTGACAGACCTTCACCGAGTGTTTGCAAGTACTGATTTATTCAATTCAGACCTTTCTTCCTGGAATGTAAGTACTGTCACTGATATGAGTGAAGCGTTTAGAAATGCTAAAGTCTTTAATGGCGATGTTTCAAATTGGAACGTTGCCAATGTGACCACTTTGTCAGGAATGTTTAAGGATGCAAAACAAATCAATCAGGATTTATCGAGTTGGGATGTAAGTGCAGTTCAAAATATGAACGAGTTGTTCGCCAATGCCAGCGCATTTAATGGCAATGTTTCTACCTGGAATGTATCCAACGTAACTGACATGACAGCTGTATTTGACGACTGTAAAGTCTTCAATCAAGATATATCTGCTTGGGATGTAAGTAATGTGACTACCATGGAAGATTTGTTCAACTCAGCAGAAATCTTCAATCAGGATATTTCTAATTGGGATGTAAGCAAGGTAACCAATATGGAAAGTGTTTTCCAGGGTGCAAGAGCTTTTAATATTGATATTTCCAGTTGGCAAGTAGGGAATGTTACAGACATGGATAGAATGTTCTCTGGCGCCAGAATGTTTAATCAGGATATAGATTCTTGGGATGTAAGCAAGGTAACCAGTATGCAATTTATGCTTAGCAATGCCTTTGCTTTTAACCAGGACCTTAATTCATGGAATGTAGCGAATGTGACGAACATGTCGCAAATGTTTAGTAGTGCTTCTGTGTTTGATGGAAACATTTCCAGTTGGGATGTATCCGCTGTGACTACCATGTCAAAAATGTTCAATGGAGCATCAACTTTTAATCAGGACATTTCCGGTTGGAATGTCTCTGCCTCTCTGAGTTTTAATGAGATGTTTAAAGATGCTACCAAGTTTGACCAAAACTTAGGGGCATGGAATATTAAACCAGCCCTTGAAGATGAATCCGAAGCACTGGCCTATATGTTCGATGGCACCGCTTTGTCCACCTCAAACTATGATAAAACTTTAATAGGCTGGGCTGCTATAGATGGTTTGCCAGAAGGCTATCTCTATGATGTACCAGCTACCTTCTGTGCTTCAGAAACCCAAAGGGATTTTCTATTAAACACATTGAGTTGGGAAATTTATGATGAAGGCAAGGCCAGCAATTGCTTTGCAGCACCAGATGCAGTTACCCTAGACAGTTTTGTACCAGCCAATGGAGCCACAGATGTAGCGGTAACCTCCAATATAGCTTTGACCTTCAGCGAAAATGTGCAAGCCTATGTATATGGAGAGACTGGTACTGCCGTAAACGATGTAGTACTCTATAATGGGGCAGGCACGGAAGTAGAACGCTTCCCAGCCAACAGTTTAACCTACAGTGCAGCTACGGTAACCATTAACCCAGCGGCAGATTTAGGCTATAGCGAGACTTACTATTTACTAATAGAAGCAGAGTCATTTATCGCCAATACCGATGCCAAGTTTGCAGGAGTAACCGATGTCAATGCCATCAGGTTTACTACCGAAGCCCAACCAAATACAGCTCCGGTAGCCAGTGCCCAGGACATAACAGGCAGTCTTGAAGTCAATCAGCAGCTGACAGGAAGTTATACCTATACCGATGCCGACACTGATGCCGAGTCAGGTACCACCTTCCAATGGTATATAGCCGATGATGCAGCAGGAGCAAACAGCACGGCCATTAGTGGCGCTACCGCTCAAAACTATACTTTGACTGCTAGCGAAGAAGGTAAGTACATCGCCCTGGCCATTACACCAAACGATGGCATGGATGCAGGCACAGAAGTATTTACAGCTTACAAAGAAGTAGTACCAGCAGTAATCCCTACACTGGTAAGTACCGTACCGGCAGATGAGGCGAAAGATATTGTGGTAAGCAATAACCTCAGCTTTGTCATGAGCGAATCAGTGACTAAAGGCAATGGAAATATTATTTTGACTCCGACTGCTGGCGCACCAATAGTCATAAACATCAGCGCTTCAGCAGTAACCGTTTCAGGAACCAATGTTACTATTGATCCAACGACAGACCTGCTCGAAGGTAAGTTCTACACCGTGACTTTCGATGCAACTGCCTTAGTAGACGCAGATGGTAATCACTCAGCAGGGCTTTCCAGCCAGACCGTTTGGAACTTTACCACCAAGGAAGCGCAAGTGGCCCCGGTAGCCAGTGCAGTAAGTATTAACAGGTCAACCGTTGTAAATGCTCCACTAGAAGGTTCTTACAGCTATTCAGATGGCAATGACGACCCGGAATCAGGTTCTACCTACCAGTGGTACCGAGCCGATGATGCTACAGGTACCAATAAAACAGCGATTTCCGGAGCTACTTCAGAAGACTATGTAGCCCAGGCAACAGAGCACAACAAATATGTAAGCTTTGAAGTAACCCCGAATGATGGCAACCAGGCAGGAACAGCCGTAGAAAGTGATTTCTTCGGGCCCGTACTAGTCGATGATGGAGTGACCAACATACCACCAGCCTTTACATCCGATCCAATTACTACCATTCTGGACAATGTAACCTACAGCTACACCATTACCACCGAAGACCTGAACTCACACACAGTAAGCCTGACTAAAACCACAGGGCCGGCATGGTTAACACTTTCAGCAGGCGTACTCAGTGGAAACCCCGCAGGACAAGTAGGAGACCATATCATTGTACTGACCGCAGATGATGCAAACGGAGGGACCAAAACCCAGGAGTTTACCATCACCGTAGAAGCCAGTAACACCGCGCCATCAGTAAATGGTATAGAAGTTACAGGAACTACGACCATCGATGAGCAATTGACTGGTAGCTACAACTTTATCGATGCGGAGAACGATGCCGACAACTCCAGCTACAAATGGTACAGGGCCGATGATAATGCAGGTACCAACAAAACTGCCATAGCAGGAGCTACAGCTACTACCTATACACTGACAGCAGCAGATGCAGGTAAGTTTATCAGCTTTGAAGTAACGCCAAATGACAGCAAAGTAGATGGTACACTAGCCGAGAGCTCAGTAGTAGGCGCAGTAGACAAGAAAGTACCAACGCTTTCACTGGCAGACATTAGCAAAGTATATGGCGATGCAGACTTTGACTTGGCTGCCACTACTAACAGTTCGGGTGCCATTACCTACAGTTTCGACAATGACCAGACCAGTGCCAGCATTTCAGGTGCAACAGTCACATTGGGCAATGTAGGTACGATTGCAGTAGACGTAATTCTGGCTGAAGATGCAGAATACCAATCCAGGGCAATTCATAGCTCGATTACGATAGACAAAAGGGCAATAGAAGTCACCGCAACCGATGCCAGCAAAGGAGTAGGTGCAACCGATCCGACTTTGGCCTTTACCGTAACCAATGGAGCTATTGTAGGCAGTGACAATGTAGTTTCAGTAAGCAGAGATGCAGGAGAAAGTGTAGGTACTTACAGCATGACTTTCACCGATGGTGCCGATGCAGGTAACTACGAGATCAGCAAGGTGAATGGTACTTTTACCATCAATGCCAATGCCCTTACGATCACGGCCAATGCAGTAAACAAAACCTATGGTGACAACGACCCTCAATTCACTTATGCCATTACCAGTGGTGCATTGAATACAGGAGATGAATTGATGGGAGGAATCAGCAGGGTAGAAGGCGAAGATGTTGGAGACTACGCACTGGAAAACGCTTTATACAATGCAGACTACCAGATTACCTTTGTACAAGCTAACCTGACCATAGGTAAGAAAGACCTGACGGCTACAGCCGATGACAAGACAAAATACAGAGGAGATGCTAACCCCGAGCTGACGATTAGCTACGAAGGCTTTGCCAATGGAGATATCGCTAGTGATATCGCTGAACCAACCATTGCTACAGTAGCCGATGCTACAAGTGCCATTGGTACTTACGACATCACTTTGACAGGAGGAGCAGCTTCCAATTATAACCTGAATCTGGTCAACGGTACTTTGACCGTAGCGCAAAGGCCATTTATTACTACATGGGAAGTTCAGGCCAGTGATTTTAATGGTGGCGATAGGGTGTTTTTCAACGCCTCAGAAGACTTTACCTATAACTATAGTGTAGACTGGGGAGATGGTAGCGTTGAGACTGGTTTGACAAGTGATGCTTCACACAGCTATGCTGCAGATGGTACTTATACCGTCAAGATCACAGGAGATTTCCCACATTTCTCGACTGATTATTTCAGGTTTGAGAGCCTGGAACAGTGGGGTGATATTGTATGGGAATCGATGGAGGCTTCCTTCTTCAGGGATGAGTTTGGCATCAATGCGACCGATGCTCCGAACCTTTCATCAGGTCCATCATTTGAGAGAATGTTTGCCGATGCCAATATCGGTAACCCTAACCTTAATGGCTGGGATGTTTCTACCATTACAAATATGTCTGATATGTTCTCAGGCTCTGATTTTAATGGAGATATCAGCGATTGGGATGTGTCTGCGGTGACGGATATGAGATCAATATTCTCTGGAGCAAGGAGCTTCAATAATGATCTGAGTAATTGGAATACCAGCAATGTGGTGAATATGCGAGGCATGTTTGCCTCTGCTTCAGCTTTCAACAGCCCTATTGGGGACTGGGATGTGAGCAAGGTCACTACTATGCAGTCTATGTTCGGAGGAGCAAAAGTATTTAATCAAGACCTATCCAAATGGGAGACCGGCAATGTGACAAATATGTTTGGCATGTTCGGAAATACAGATGCTTTCAATCAACCGCTGGATGCCTGGAATGTGTCCAAGGTTGAAAATATGGGTCAGATGTTCGACAATGCAATGGCTTTCAATCAGGGACTAAACAGTTGGGATGTTTCGAACGTCATCAATTTCAAAGAAATGTTCAACGATGCCCATGTCTTCAATGGTGATATCAGCAATTGGGATGTATCCAAAGCAGATGATTTTGAAGCCATGTTTGAAGATGCCAGGGCCTTTAATCAGAACATTGGTGCCTGGAACCTGGCCAGTGCAGAAGAGTTAGCGGCTATGTTTAGAGACGCACTGGTCTTTAATCAGGACATCGGTGCCTGGCGATTCCCGAATGCGACCGATACGGAGCGCATGTTCTGGGATGCTGATGCTTTCAACCAGGATATTTCAGCATGGGAGATGGGGAATATTACCGACATCAGCTCAATGTTCGAAAATGCGGATTCCTTTAATCAAGACATCTCAGGTTGGGATGTAAGCAACATCACCGACTTCTCCTGGGCTTTTGGAAGGGCCGCTTCATTCAATCAGGACATCAGCAGTTGGGATGTGAGCAGCGGTAGAAATTTCTCCAGCATGTTCAGGGAAGTAGCCATTTTTGATCAGGACTTGAGCCGTTGGCAAATTGCTTCGGCTACCAATATGGGTAGCATGTTGAGCGGCACCGGCTTGAGTATCGCCAACTACGATGCCATCTTAATCAGCTGGGCAGCACAAGAGGTACAAAACGATGTGAGCTTCGGAGTAGAAGGTTTGCAGTACTGTGCTGGAAATGATGCCCGTCAGTCTTTAATAGATGATCATAATTGGACGATAGAAAACGATTCACAAAGCTGTACAGCTACGGTAACCATTGCCGATGCAAGCGGTAATGAAGACAATGGTAACATCACCGTTACCCTGACCTCAGATGCCTTTGTAGTAGGTGGTTTTACAGTAGATGTAAGCACAGCAGATGGCACAGCCGTGGCAGGAACTGACTACACAGCCGTTACGGCTCAGACCATCACCTTTGCAGGAACAGTTGGAGAGACACAAACTTTCACAATCACTCCAACTGCTGATACCAATGTGGAAGTCAATGAGACTTTGATGGTGAGCATGAGCAATCTGGTCACGGGTGCCAATAATACGGTGACGATTACCGACCAGGCTACAGTTACCATAGAAAATGATGATGAACCAGTAGTTTCTTTTGCAACGGTCAGCGCATCCAACTCGGAATCTGTGACTAGCAGTGCTATTGAAGTAGTGTTAGATCAAGCAGGTTTATCAACTGCGACAGTAGACTATACGATCACCGGAACAGCAACATCAGGCACAGACTATACACTGACAGGTGGCACCCTGACTTTTGCTGCCGGAGATGTGGCAGAAAATATCAGCCTTGCCATCATCGATGATGCTTTGATAGAAGCAGATGAGACAGTAGTGGTTACCTTATCTAACCCATCGGGGGCTGGTCTGGGAACCAACACAGTTTTCACCTACACCATTGAAAACAATGATGCCCAGGTGACTATTGAAGATGTAAGCCAGTCAGAAGATGGTGGAAACTTTACAGTGACAGCTACCCTGGAAGGAAGCATAGCAGGCGGTTTCGCAGTAGAAGTGAATACAACAGATGGCACTGCAACAACAGCAGACGGGGACTACACCGCACTGTCAGGCCATACGCTAACCTTTGCTGGAACCGATGGAGAGACCCAGACCTTTGCAGTCAGCTCGACAGCAGATACGAAGCTGGAAGCTGATGAAACCCTTACCGTATCGATGAGTAACCTGTCAGGCACAACAGCAGCAGTAGTCATTACCGATGAAGCTACTTTGACGATTACTAATGATGATGCAGCAGCAATAACGATTGCCGATATAAGTGGCAATGAAGGAGATGGAGCAATCACTGTAACCGCCACTCTGGACAATGCCGTACAAGGAGGGTTCACGGTAGATGTAAGCACAACAGACGGTACAGCCACAGTAGCCAATAATGACTACACCGCTGTGACTGGCCACACCCTGACTTTTGCAGGCACAGCAGGCGAGACGCAAACCTTTACAGTGACACCAACCGATGATCTGATCATCGAGAATGATGAGTCACTGACAGTGCGCCTATCTAACCTGAGTACCAGTCTTGGAGTAGATATCACAGACGGAGCCACAGTCACGATTGTCAATGATGACTTTAATAATGCTCCTACTGACATCGCATTAAGTGCTAACAGCATAGCAGAGAATAATGCACTGGATGCCACAATAGGTAACCTTTCAACCACCGATGCCGATGCAGGAGACAGCCATACCTACAGTTTGGTATCAGGTGCAGGAGATGCTGACAATGCCAGCTTCATCATAGCAGGTAATGAGCTGAAGGTAAACAACACCTCCTTCAACTTTGAAGACAGGACAAGCTATAGCATCAGGGTACAAACCGATGATGGATCAGGCGGCATTTATGCTAAAACACTGACTATTGAAGTAACCAATGTAAATGAATCACCATTTGCCTTGAGCTTGACCAATAGCACAATAGACGAATCAGATGATGCGCAGGAAGTAGGTAACCTGATGACCCTTGATCCAGACAATGGAGATACGTTTAGCTATGCATTGATAGCAGGTGAAGGAGATACCCATAATGGTCAGTTTGCCATTAGCGGTAATACCCTAAGTACAGCAGGGGCAATCGACTTTGAAGATGGAGCCAGCAGAAGCATCAGGGTACAAGTGACCGATGCAGGGGGACTGACCTTTGTACAAACCTTTACGATCACCATTGAAGATGTAGTAGCAGAACCAATCAGGGACTATGTCACCAATGTACCAGGCGGTAATGTGAAGAACGTATTCTCCCCGAATGGCGATGGAGTGAATGAGACCTGGGTGATTGAAGACCTGACAGACAACCCTTTCAATGAGGTAAAAGTGTTTGCTCAAGGCGGTAAGCTGATTTACAGTAAAGTAAACTATACCAATGACTGGGGAGGCACCTTTAAGGACAACCCGGTACCAGACGGTACCTACTACTATGAGATCGTGATTTTTGCCAATGCCCAGTCCACCACCCCGGCAAGGACAATCAAAGGCTTCTTAACCATTATTAGAAACAGATAAAGATTAAAGTCATGCAAAAGCAAATGAAAAGTATAATCAGAATATTTATCGCTGCCTTTACATTGGCTTTAACAGCCATAGAAGCAGAAGCACAGCAAGTACCCCTGTTTAACCAGTACTATTATTCAGGAAACCTTGCCTACCCATCCACTACAGTATTTCAGGAGAACCGGTATGTAAGCCTTATTTACAGGGACCAGTTTGGGGGTCTTGTCGGTTCTCCAAAGAATTTTGCCTTGGGTTATAACACGACAATGCGTAATGGTATGGCCTTCAGCGGCAATATTACCACAGCAGACATAGGTTTTACCAGTCAGATAAAGTTATCGGCAGGCGTAGGATACAAGGTTTTTGGAGAAGGCAAAGATGGCCTTTCGATAGGCGGTCAAGTAGGACTATCCTTTTTCAGCCTAAATGAAGAAAGGGTAAACCCCGAGAACCCTGTGGACAATGTATTGGTTGATCTTTTGGGACAAAGTGGAAGCTCACTAAGCTTTGACTTTTCAGTCAGCTACAGAAGAGAAGCCTTGAGCATTGACATTGCCATTCCCACACTGATCAATGAGAGTTTGTCTGATGATGCCTATATCCAGATTAATGACGACAATGTGCCCGACTTCATAGGAGGAGTAAAATATGAATTTATGCTTAACCCAGACTTGACCCTTACCCCCTATGCAGGTATCCGGTTGAGAGAAACGATAGGTGGAGAGCTGGACATGATGGGGGAGTTGAACTTCCGCAACAAGTTCAGGGCCACGCTAGGCTACAGAGACAACTATGGTATATCAGCAGGTGTAGGGGTTCAGGTCTTACCTCAGTTATTGTTCACCTACAACTATGACTTTGGACAGAAAGATGCCCCATTCCTTGCCGATGGGTTCAATGAGTTTGGGTTGCACTACAAGCTGAAGGACAGAGCAGAAGACCCTTGTCCGGAAGAAGGTGAAGCCGTAGTGAACAGAATCATTGACCAGCGGATATTTGATGCCAATCTGGTGAGCGAAGAAGACAGAGAGAAGGCACTATGTTACTTCAGAAGTCTGGAGACCACGGGCAAGAAGAAAGAGAAGAACCAAAAAGCAGAGGCAGCTTATGAAGCACTATTTCCAAAGATCAAGGCAGAAGAGATGGCCAAGCAAGAAGCAGCCAGACTAGCCGCATTGGCAGAAGAGCAGAAGCGAAGAGATGCACAGAAGGCAGCGGAAGAAAAGGCAGAGCGAGAGCGCCTGGCAGAGATAGAGCGATTGAAGCTGGAAAGAGAAAGACAGGCCTTGGCTCAGCAGAAGGAACAAGAGATCAAGAGGGCCTTGACGATGGCCACCAAGCTGGTACAGTTTAACTCTGGTAGTGCGGTATTGAAGGAAGCTTCTTATGAATCACTAGACGGGCTGGCTGCTATACTTAGAGAAAACCCAGAAATCAGGTTGAAAGTGTCAGGTTATACAGACAGCAGTGGCAATGCAACAAGGAACCTGGAGCTATCGAAAGACAGGGCAGGGGCTGTGAAGACCTACTTAGTGAGCAAAGGCATAGCAGAGAGCAGGATCATATCAGAAGGCTATGGTATAGCCGATCCGATAGCCGACAATGCCACACCAGAGGGAAGGACCCTGAACAGAAGGGTGGAAATGGAAGTAATGAAGCAATAGTTACTAGTTGTTGTTTTTGGTTTAATAATAACTAGGCACAAGGCCACCTTTAAGGTGGCCTTGTGTTTTAATTACCATTAGAAAGAAACGGATCTTTTATTTGATGATGTTATTTGCTTCCTACCACAAGGTCAGAAACTATTTTCAATTTTTTCTTTACCGAACTCCTTCCTAAAAGCTTCTACAGCAGGATTGATTTCATCACCTTTACCAGGATAAATGCCGCCCCAATCAAGTTTATTATTCTT
Source organism: uncultured Roseivirga sp. (assembly GCA_947493005.1). GTDB lineage: Bacteria > Bacteroidota > Bacteroidia > Cytophagales > Cyclobacteriaceae > Roseivirga. Next base: position 656,619 of record CANLOY010000001.1, on the reverse strand, counting down.
GAATGTTGCATGTTCATAAGTCCAGTCAATGAATTTATGCACTTTTGATTCGGGTAGGAATATTTGGACTACCGCAGTTTGAAAAATCAGGTCATTCCACCGGTATTTATAGATTCCACCGGTTCGGTCGAAGTGGTGAATCAGAGACTGCACCTCTGGTTGATGCCAGAAACCAACACGGGTAATAAAGAAGTTATTATAGAAACCCATGCGATTCCACTCAGTGGCTGGAGGCCAGTTATTCAGGTCGTGGTTGATTTTCTCCGATAGTCCATTGATGAAAGCTACTATTTGCTTTTTGATCCTGCCTTTAAAGCCAAAGTATTCACTATTGACTTTGGTGGATGCATCAAAGTTTTCAAGGAAGTTTTGAGGCTTAATCCGCTCTGCTTTCAGGTAAGCCAGAATCATTTCAGAAAAGCCGAAAGAAGTTCGTTCAGGTTCTTTTATATCTACCCGATAACCATATTCATAGCTGTTATCCTCCATGAATTGGAATAGATTATAATCAATCTTGGAGTGGATAAATGAGTCATCATCCATCCTGAAAAACCAATCATAACCAAGTTCTTTGAGGATATCAAAAACCTGTAGTGAATAGAATCGAATCATGTGTCTATGCCCCATTCCGAAAAGACCGTCCCATTTTTCAGGAATTTCTTTGGGGTTCAGAAAATCAGGAATTTCAAATTGTATCTTATGAAATTGAATTTCCATCCGACCAGCTCTGACCTCATCCTGATCTCTTTGGGCAAAATCCCCCTCATGAAAAATCAGAATATCATGAAGGAACTGATCATTATAATTCTTATAAAGTAATTCAAGACTTTTTTCCAACATAGACCTGGAATCTCTACCATACTGAAGGTCTTTAGGAGTATTTTGAGCCAGATAGACAATACAAGGATTCATTCTTCGAAATTAAATTTCTTTTTCTATAGCACCATAGATTGTGTGATTTGATTTAATTTAATCAGATCTCATAGAGGTTTGTTTTTGTGCATTGAAAAATTCACACAAGATACTTTGTCAATTAATTAACAAGTTTGCAATGCTAATGATTGAGTATAGTGTATTTGATAGGATCATGAGTGTAACTGAAATATTATTATTTCAATTTCGATTCTCTCATTTTAAGTTATTAAAAGTTTTTTGCAAACAGACTATTTACGCTACTTTGCGACATTAAATGAATCATAAATATTTATGATTTAGACCGAAACACAAGAGAGTTTGAAGAATAGTAAAAGGGTGATTCTCTCGCTTATTATTTGTTCCAGGAATGATAATTACATGGGTAACCCCATGTGGAGGTTGGCTACTAGTATTAACTATGTGGCAGATCAGGTATTTGCTCTGAAAAGGGAGAGAGAAGTAGAAATTGTTGTGGCTGATTGGGGTAGTCAGGTCCCCATAGCAGAAGTAATCTTACTTACAGAAAAAGCAGTTTCTCTTACTCGTTTTGTACATGTAAAACCTTCGCTCGCTGAAGAAAAGCAGAAAGATAGCCCTTTCGGTGAAGTATATGCCCTGAATGTAGCAGCCAGACATAGTGAAGGTCAATATATTGGTAGAATTGATCAGGACACTTTGGTGACTAAGGAATTTTTAATAAGCTTTTTTGATGCTCATGAAGGGAAAAAAGATTATGGTTTTGACCTGAAGAAGTCTTATATGTTTGCTGCCAGAAAACAGCTTCCATATTCTTTTGTGAAAAAGGAGCCAGACCCAGAAATGATTGATAGCTGTATCCAGAGGTTCAGGAAATGGATTTTTAGTGAAGAACTCAGTTTTTGCCATTGGGCTTCACCTGTTGGCATACTGATGATGCATCGAGATATGTGGGATGACTTGGGAGGATATGATGAAAGGCTTATCTATTATTGGTTTATGGACGTGGACTTAGGTACTCGTCTTATTCAAAAGTATCCCATTGTTAACATAGGAAAAGCTTTTGGTTATGACTTCTTTCATTTGGAACATATCAGACAAGGGATTCGCTTTAGACATAGTCATCGTAAATTGAATCCTGATTGGTCCAAGTCTTTTGACAAACCTGTGTTGAACCCGAATGGCTCAGAATGGGGATTGAGTAAATATAACCTTGAGAGAAAACCATTGGCAATTGATCCCTTTACGCTAGAAACAAATTGGGAAATTAAAAATGAAAGACACATTGGGTTATTTCTTAACATTGTAGCAGGTTCTTTGAGAAGATGGAGCTGGTATCAGCTCAAATATGCATGGTATCTTACTAAAAAGTTGAGAAGAAAACCTTATTTGTAGACAGAAACAGATCGATTGGAAAAACGAATTAGTTATACTGATACTGGTTTTAGGTTTATGAGGCTTCCCTTGCTGTGGAAGGCTAAACCTATTTTGTTTCATCTGATGAAGCGTGATTTGTTAGTCACATATAAGCAGACATTCTTTGGTGTAGCATGGACTGTTCTGAAGCCTTTAATTATGGCTACAATAGTGGTGTTGGTATTTGATAAGATTGGCAATTTCCCTGATTATGGACTCCCATACATTTTAATTGGCTTAAGTGCACTTTCTGCGTGGGAGTTCTTTTCAAATGCAGTGAATCGTGGCAGTATATGCCTCATTGATGATCGTGATTTGATTACAAGGGTCAATTTCCCTCGTATCATTCTATTGTTCAATGCGGCTTTAAGAAATACCATTGGCTTCGGTATTAACTTGCTCGTCACCTTTGGTTTTATGATCTACTATGGTATTCCATTTACCATTCAACTGGTATGGCTCCCAATTATTTTCATAGCAATAGTATTGCTGAACTTAGCTATGAGTCTTTGGCTTGGGACGATGAATGTTTTCTATCATGATGTAAGTACTGTTGTTCCTTTTCTACTCAGGGTAGGTTTGTTTGTCAGTCCTGTTGGCTTTACACTGAATAGTGTCCCTGAGATATGGAAAGATGTTTATTGTATCAATCCATTGGTTGGAATTATTGAGTCAATGCGCTATTGTATACTTGGTGAGCAATTTCGACCTGATATCAACTGTATATTAATCGGAAGTCTTTCCCTACTTATTTTATTAATCTCAGGATTGTATGTTTTCGGTAAGAACGAAAGGAAGTTTGCAGATAGAATTTAAAAGCAATGGGTAAACCAATTATCGAAACCTTCAGTCTGGGCAAGAAATACATGATTAGGAATACTCAACAAGACCTTAAAAGGAAAAAAAGGGAAAGGAGTTGGGTTAAATCTGCTATTTCTGCCCGTTATGAAGATAAATGGGCTATTCGCGATGTTAGCTTCAAAATTGAGCAGGGTGATATTGTAGCGGTTACGGGAGGCAATGGTTCCGGCAAGACGACTCTATTCAGACTATTGGGTGAGATTACCGACCCTTCAGAAGGTGCAATTTTGTTGAGAGGTTCAGTATCTTGTATGCTAGAGGCAGGAGTAGGTTTTCATCTTGAGCTTAGTGGAAGGGAGAATATTTATCTCAATGGCACGCTTCTGGGTATGACTCGACCTGAGATAGATCTGAAGTTTGATGAAATTGTTGCATTTTCAGAAGTGGAGAGCTATTTGGATGTGCCCGTCAAAAAGTACTCTAGTGGTATGTATGTCAGGCTTGCCTTTGCTGTAGCTTCTTTCTTAAGAACGGATATTTTGTTAGTGGATGAAGTTTTATCTGTAGGAGATAAATCTTTTAGAAAAAAATCTATTGAACGAATGAAGCAAATGGCCGATGAAGGTTGCACTATCCTTATGGTAAGTCATGATACAAATATTTTAAAAAGTGTATGTAAAAGTGCCATACATATTGAAAGAGGTAGATTCATTGAGCAAGGAAGTTTGGACAATATTATGATGGGATCTAGGTCAGAAGAAACCCATTAAAATGATTGCATCAGCTATAACCTCTTGGTTCGCATCTATACCAATGGCTTTTTTTACAGATTTGGACAATGTCAGTGTTCCTTCCCCGCACCCAAGATCCAAAATGGTGTCTGTTTTATTTAACTTTGACATTTTAAGCATATTAAAATACTCATACGCTTTAGGAGCCATGAAAGAATTAGCCGGCTCATAATAAAAATGCATTCATCTCATACTTGGATACATTCCTAACTTTTTATAGATACTTCTCAATACAACATATTGCGGTTTAGTGGTATTTGACCCATCATCAGAATAGAGTTTAAGAGATTCAAATAATCCCTTTATAAGGTTAAATTTCCGTTTTCAATGGAATAATAGTCTATGAAGAGACTTAGTAATCAAGTATAATACAACTATACTTTTTTATTATAACCGAAGGTTTCGAAATCCTCTTTGTAAAAATTATATACGAGAGATTCAAGTTCTGAATTGTAAAGTTGTTGGTAATCTTTGTGAGTAGAGGCATTGATACGCACATTTACGATGTTTAATGTGCTCAGATCAAACCGTTCAAAAATACTTTTACAGTCAGAATCAAAACTTTCAACCTTTCCAATAAAATCCATTGATATTTCACCGTTTGCATCCTTAAGATGTTTTACCATGGGCATGGTATGCCATTCCAAATCTACATAGTCAATTTCTCGAAGGTTCTTGTCCAATAAACGATAATCACTGTTAACTACTGCTTTAACAAAATCAGGGAAATTGATATTTAACTTGCCAGCTCCACGTCCTTCAGAAGTCAAAAATGCCCATGCAGAAACGAGTCTGTCATAGGGGTTTCTTACAAAGGTCAATTTATAATATTCCTTCCAAGTTTGCTGATTAATCGATCTTTGCAAACTTCTGTAAATACCAATTCTAAACTCACCTGAAAGCTCATCATTTACTTTACCTCTATATGAATTTAGTTCTAAGGTGGGTTTACCTAGATACTTCAAGTTTGCTAATGCGATTTTTAACGTTGACCTTGGAGAGGAGAGTTCTCTTTCCTTTAATACAACATCCCAATAATACTTAAATGGAAGATATCTATCAACCACTTTCGTAAAGCCCGTTGTTTTATGCATAGGAATGAATTCGACTGTGTTTGAGAGTAGCTTATTAATTGTCTGGCCAGCACATTTGGGCACATGAAAGAAAATAGCCTGATGTTTGTGAGAAATCATTCCTTTTGTGGCAAAATCTATTATATATTCCTTTAAACAGTATTGTAATTTTTATTTTTCTCGGTGTCTTTATGCTTACTTATCAAATGAGTATCTAAATGAAGTAATCCTATATTCAGGTTCTTTGATAAACGTTCGTTTTTATAGGTCATAAATAATTGATGTTCTTATCATCAGTCGGTGGCTGTATCGTCTTGTCCCTCAAGGAATTTATAAAGGTACTCTCCAATCAACTGATTTACTCTACCATTTGGGTGACCATTCTGATATAGTAAATAAGGTGATGGGTCATTTGTGTAGTTTGGAATAATTTTATTGATTTCTAGCGTCTTAACTTTTTTTTGTTCTAGCCTTTTGAGAATTTTCTCATATAAACCAGGTTCTGCATCGAACTCATCCCATAATAAGCAGTAAAATGGAGCGTCATAACGAGATTCAAATATAACTGATGCTTTGTGAATCATAGCGACCACAAGTTCTATTTGCCTGTCTTTTGCTTTTCTTCTTCCAAAAAAGACCCGGTTGAGTGTATATGATTTGCCCAAATGAAACCTTAGAAAGTTCTCAGAACGTTCTATGTAAGAAGGAGTAATTCCTTTATATACAATTTCTTTCTTATCGTTCAAGATATATTTAGGGCCAAAAGTATTGGCAAAAACACCTGTACCCCTAAATATATGATCTGTGATAGCTGTAAAGAAGGCTGCTTTTGGTTTTTGCCCTAGAAGTTCCTTTTCTTCATATCTGGCTTGGAGAATGGCTAATGTCTGGTGAGCTCCATAGCTATTAGAACCCATATTTATGGTCTTGAATTGTCCGTTGCTTGTAGTTTGAAGGAAATAAGGTAAAGTTTCATCATCATTCAAACCAGCACCATATGTGAATGAACACCCTAAAAACAAGATAGGTATTGCATCGCTATTTGTTTGCCCAGGAGTGTGTCGAATGGTATTGTTTCCGATGGTCTGAGTTACATCGAAAACGATAGAATCACCGTAGACTAATCGGTGTAGGATTTTTGAATTGCTAAGAGGGGAACCTCCTACGAGTTTTCTATTTTCCCAACCTGCTATATATGTTACCTCTTTCGTAGGTTTTGTTTCTGTACTATCCTTGATAGATAGATTAATAAAGTATAGCTCAGCTAAGAAAAATGCTAAGATTACACTGCCCATATAGATAGCAAATAGCTTTATTTTTTCATTCTTAGAAAACATGACTTTAATCACAATAATCACAAGCCAAACAAGACTCACATATAAAAATATATAATGACTAAAGATCCAAATGGCCATAATGGATAATATCACTAAGCCTGGGAAAATTAATATCACTGAATTAAAACGGTAAGTCATGTTCACGGCCAGTTTGAAATCTAAATAAAGGTAATTAATGCAATTTCTTTCTAATGATTCGTTTTGATAATCCCCCAATGTTTAGAACAGTTTAGTGTGATAAATATGTTCTGTCTTTGTTAACGGCTAGGTATATTTCTGATCAACTATCTCACTTTTCCACTTCTTTTTGTAATTCTGTTGATATAAGGTATATACTGTTGACAGGTTGAGGGAATTTGCTCTTTACTACAACATTTGACGCATCTAATACCCTTCTCAGTCGAATATCTCTGGGGGTGACTATTTCAAAATTCTGAGAAAACTGCTTTTGAATGGCCAACGGCATATGATCTATCCTTATTGGGCCATATAGTCTACCTTCTCTTTTATAAACTCTTACATACTTTAACGAGCAATAGCAGCTACTATCCTAAGGGGGGCATAGATCCAATGAAATAAGAAATGAGGGTTTTTGGTTAGTGTAGTTAATCTTCTTCTTATTACTTCTAAATAAACATATACTTTGTTTATCTACTTCAATGAAAACTACTTATTACAAGACAGGTGGTATTTGTCTGATATTCAAACAACCAATTTTCCAATTGGTTCTCAACTCGGCTTGAAGATTATCAAATTTGACAATCATTTAATGTTTCAATACTTTTCTAACCAGAGCCGATCTAACATAGAGTGCCATTCCTACACGAGAAGCGACCAATCTGCGGACCAAGCACTCCCTCAGCTTATGAAGTTTTAACCTTGTAATATTTTTTCTATCAACATTTAATCTAGAGAATGTACTTTCTTGCTTTCCATAATGCACTCTGTTGAAGTCACTTTCAATCGCAAAATCGGTAATGTCATTATGATCACAAAACCACAAAGCCAACTCACCAACGGCAGCCGCTCCTTTAATCATATGATGGCATCTTGACAGCAGTAGCATATCAATTAATACATCTTCTCCTTTTTGATAGCCGCTTACATTATCAAACCTGAATGGGGCAATATGATTGACTGATCGGATGGCATTCCACGATAAAATCTTCTCACCGTAATGTTCTTTGAAGTTTTCTAGGTACTGCTCTTGATCAGTAGCCACGAAAATCTGATAATCCACTGGTTTTATTTTACTCAGTAACTCATCGATTTTTTGTAGATATGTTTTGAACAAAGTCGGTTGAGCATAAGCAAAATCTGTACCTCTGATATGGACTCCTATAATGAAATCGGCTTTGAAATATGTATCTATATACTTGCTTACCTTTTTCTGTATGGAGACTTTGGGCTTAAGGTACTTTCGGACATATTCTCTTCCGAGAGTTCTTTTGGTGTTCATCCAGGCCACCTTGTCAAGAGGTTTCTCCCATGCCCAAAATGTGGCTAAACGATCAGGGTCATGAAGATGATCTTTTGCGGCTTCTTGAGGTTTTATGTACTGTATTTGATTTTTGTCAATTTTGCCTTCTCTTTCCCATTTTAAAATCTGAGATAATCTAAAAGGACTTATGGCCTCAAAGAAATATGTAAACACATCTTTTCCGCTGGGCGCATCATAAAAATAAGGTGTGTTTTCAGCGTTAAAGTCAATGACAGGTACGGCATTCATTGCTTTGGCTTTCCTAATTCCATTAAGCACATAGATTAATAAAGCAGTGAAGCCTGCATGCAAATCATGGTTTTGGATAATGAGTACTTTTTCATACTCTTGCCCATGCCAAATAAATGGTACCTTGTCTTGAATACTTTTTTCAGGCTTATTCATTACATAATCTATATGTCGAAATATAAAGATTTCACAAACCAATCCATTAATGCAAAGTACTTTCGATTCTTTTGTTACACTAAAGCATCGGGTTTTGTAATAGAGCTTATCTTTAATTTTTCTATAAGGTATAAAACTGACTAGAAGCTAGTTTTTTTAATGAAAAGATTTCTTCTTTTTAATTTAGTGTTGTCTATACTGATGAATTAGTTTAATCATGGTTTCGATTTTTTCGCTTAAAGGCCTGCTAGCTATTTACTAAGAACGAATGTCTCTTTATGAATTTTAATGTTCTCGACCACAATACTGACTTGAAATCAGTTGATTATGATTTAAATCAACATGACTGGCCAAATTATTGGCTTTCTATAGCTCAAGAAAGGTTTCCGCAAATTGAATCTTTAGAAACAGTACATAAACTTCTCTCACCTTCAGAAATACTCATGCTTGGTCGATACTGTCAATCAGCTTGTGCTTCTGCTGAGTTTTGTGATCGAGTTGATAAGTATTTTCAAGATATCGTTCACACACATACTCAACTAAGGGAATGGATGATTCAAAGATATTTTACCATACGCATTGTAATTCCCAATCAGGCAAACAAAGGAAGATTGTTGCCTTTCCATCAAGGTATTTGGGTAGGTAACGGTTTAGGGATGCGAACCATTTGGACTCCTTTTACTGAAGTGTTTTCATCAAATAGTATGCAGATATGCTCGTATGAGGAAAGTATTGAGCTTACCAAGCAGATTTATAATAATCAATGGGATTACCCAACTATTCAACAGCATTGTCTGGAAAAAACCAACCCAGTTACCATGAAACCTGGGCAAGCACTACTTTTTCAACAATTTCATATTCATGGTAATATTAATAACACTACGGACATTACCCGTTGGTCAATGGACGGCAGAATTTTACCTAAAGGAGGGCATTATCATAGGAAATTACCAGGTGGGTACTTTCGTTTTCTAAATGAAAGGGAATCAAATATTAAATTAGACAACAATAAGACATGGATATCTTATGCTGGTTGGAATACACCATTCTCGACCGGTATTCCTTTACCTATGCAAAGGAATGTCATTAATAATTATTGCCAAAAACTTGGAATAGAGATCAATGACTACCTGTTTGAGAATGAGTTTTGCGATTGGCTTCCAAGTCTTGAAGAGTTTATAAGTGGATATAATGTTGACGGTATTATTCTGTGCTCTGTTTATTCACTTCCAACATCATCTGCTAGAAGAAAAGAACTACTAGCATTAGCTTTGGAGAAAAAGATGGAAATCCATTTTGCAAATGAGCTAACTGCAGTAAGAAGCGGTGAGGATATAGCACATGTGGAACGAATATTTGAATATGTAAATGATAATCCAGATCCCAATGCGGGACTAAATCTCAATTCCTGAATGGAGACCATTAACGAATGGTGATTGTTTTATGCGTTTTATTCATTAAATATTGAGCCACTTTGCTTTTAACTTTCCCCCTACTCTTTTTAGACTTATATATGACCTTATGACCCTTGCCTTTAATGCAAAGAATTTGTTATAGTGATGAGCATCTTCTGATAATTCATCCAGTTTGCGTCCTTCCATTAGTTTCCATGCAACTGTATTTGCATTAGTATCCCAATTATCTGCATAATCCTCTCCGTACGCATACCTTTTTTTATAAGCAAGATCAAGACACTCTAGGTTTTCACTAAAGTATATGGCCATTTCACCTACATTAGAAGCACTTTTAATTAAAAAATCCGATTTAGCTAATAAGAGAATATCAAGAAGTATTTCTTCTCCCTTTTGATAGGGAGAAGCATTCTCCATTTTAAATGGGGCTATTTCATCTTCCGACCTCAGACAGTTAGTATAATATACCCTTTCGCCATATTTGTCCTGAAAAACCTCTAGGTACTGAACCTGATCGGTTGCCAGAAAGATTTTCAGATCAGCATGCTGCTTTATGTAAGAATCAATATGCTTAAAGTATTCAGCAGGCGCTACAACCGCGCCATAATTCATATCCGTACCTCTGACATGTAATCCAAGTACAAAAGAGCCTTTTAGGTGTTGTTTATAAAAACTGTTTACCTTGTCAACAATATGTGCCTTGGGTCTAATGAACTCCTTTACGGTTTCTCGGCCTTTTCTTCGTTGCTCCTTGTACCATTCATCAAGGTCCAAATTTTTCGCAAATCGCCACTTCCCAAAGGTAAAACTGTAAACACTATCAGGATGTTCCTCAACCAGTTCAACAAACGTTTCGTAAGGCATGGAGAAAATAGAATCATCTGCCGTAGAGTCATTAATTTCAGCCGCATACTTTTTTAGATCATTGCTTGAATATGACATCACTGGTTCGAAGTAGTGGTGCCAGAAATTATCATGAAGAGAAGGATCAGCATACGGATTGTCCCAACTGTTATCGAAGTTTACCACAGGATAATAGTTAGCTCTTTTACTATATCTTAAATGGCTCAATACATTGAGTATTATAGCACCAAATCCAGCTCCAGTTAGTGGTGCTTTAATTACATAGATTTTGTCATACTTATTGAGCACTTCTTTCATGAAATTCACTTGGAGCTTTTTACTAGTAAAATTTTTAATGCTATCTAGATGGTAGATGAAGATTCATGACAATAATAAACAACTTCCTTCGCCAAATATCTTCTTGGCTAATGCGAGCTTATCTGTAAGAGGCTAATCTAAAGTTTTACTAGTTGTTCATGATCAATTAATACCATCTCACTTACCATTTCTTCAAAACTTATTTTGGGTTCCCAACCCAACTTTTCCCTAGCTTTTGAAGCATCACCTACCAGAGCATCAACCTCAGATGGTCTCAGTACTTCTCGTCTATTTTTATAACGGTTCGCCCTGAACTTTTCAAGACACCGATTTCATCAAGACCATTTCCTCTCCATTCTATCTCTTCATCCACAACATTGAATGCTATTTCTATCAATGTCCTGACGCTGTGTTTTCTGCCAGTAGCCAGTACATAATCATCTGGTTCCTCCTGTTGCAACATGAGCCACATACCTTTAACATAGTCCCGAGCGTCTCCCCAATCTCTTTCTGAATTTAAATTGCCCACGTACAGACAATCTTTCATCCCCAACTTAATAGCCGCTACACCTCTAGTTACCTTCCTAGTAATGAATGTTTTACCACGCCTTGGGCTTTCATGATTGAAAAGTATGCCACTAGCAGTGTACATGCCATAGGCCTCTCTGTAGTTTACTGTAATCCAGTGCGCATATAGTTTGGCTACTCCATAGGGGCTTCTAGGGTGAAATGGTGTTTGCTCACTCTGCGGAACTTGTTGTACTTTCCCAAAAATTTCAGAAGTAGAGGCCTGATAGAATCGGGTTTTTTTAGTAAGTCTCAAAATTCTGATAGCTTCCAATATCCTTAATGTACCAAGAGCATCGCTATTGGCCGTGTACTCAGGAGTTTCAAAACTCACTTTTACATGGCTTTGAGCTCCCAAGTTATAGATTTCGTCAGGTTCTACTTCCTGAATAATCCTAATAATATTGGTGGCATCAGTAAGATCTCCATAGTGAAGTGTGAACTTTGGGTTAGGCGCTTGTGGTTCTTGATAAATGTGGTCGATTCTCTCTGTATTAAATGAAGAAGATCTACGCTTGATTCCGTGAACTATATAGCCTTTTTGGAGTAATAATTCTGCCAAATAAGAGCCATCTTGTCCAGTAATTCCAGAGATAAGTGCTGTTTTCATAACATATTATAAACTGATTGGGCACCCTATCAAATCAATGAATGAAATACTCATCAGAACAAAGCACTAATATATCACTCCTGTGCAGATATTCTCTTTAATATGAGTGAAAAACTACGGGTGCATTATTGCGACTTTTCATAAGTCAAATGGTATGCATTATGGCTTGTCTATTCAAACGAATGAAATACGTAAAGTATGGTATTGATATGTGAAGTTGGAAAGTCAATAGAAGTTTGAGATAACAGAAAACAAACTTGGTCTTTCTTTATACATTGATGAGTGTTTATGGCTGATCATCTTTTCTTCTACCATGACTATCCTATTGAACTTTGATCAGTCTTCTTAGAAAAAGACATCTTTTTAATGTAAAAAATCTAGTATCATAACCTGAATGGGTTTTCATTTTTAGAAGCTCTCATTTTCTTTGTTGTAATTGATAGAATGAGTAGCGTTTGTCTTTGTCTTTTTACATTGTCTTCTTATGTTTACAATTCTCAGCCAGTAGTTTTGCTCAACTTACTTATAAAATCAGAAACGTATGAACCGTGTACTAGTATGTGGCGCAGGTGGGTTTATTGGGAGCCATTTGGTGACCTTCTTGAAAAATGAAGGATACTATGTAAGGGGTGTTGATCTAAAATACCCAGAGTTTAGTGAAAGTACCGCAGATGAATTTATTATCGGAGATTTGCGAGATCCAGTATTGGTAGCTAGTCTGCTAGAAGACCATATTGATGAAGTTTATCAGTTGGCAGCTGATATGGGCGGTGCAGGCTATTTATTTACGGGGGATAATGATGCTGATGTAATGCACAATTCAGCGATGATTAACCTAAACTTGCTTCATGCGTCTGTAAAAGCGGGAGTAAAAACGATATTCTATTCCTCATCAGCCTGTATCTATCCAGAGTACAATCAACTAGATCCTAATAACCCGAATTGTGCCGAAGATTCTGCGTATCCTGCAGAGCCTGACAGCGAATATGGTTGGGAAAAGCTGTTTAGTGAGAGGCTGTATGCTTCATTTATGAGAAACCACGGCATTGACGTGAAAGTAGCTAGATTCCACAATGTATTTGGACCTGAAGGCACTTATGATGGAGGCAAAGAAAAAGTGCCAGCAGCATTAGCAAGAAAGGTGGTACAAGCCAAAAATTTAGATGAGATCGAAGTTTGGGGTGATGGTGAGCAGACCCGTTCGTTTCTTTATATTGATGATTGTATTGATGCCATTTATAAATTGGTAAAGTCAGATTTCAATGGACCTGTAAACATTGGATCGGAGTTTTTAATATCTATTAATGACCTAGCCAAACTTTATATAAATATTTCGGGGAAGTCACTTAAAATCAAACATATTGAAGGTCCTCAGGGTGTTAGAGGACGTACCTCAGATAATAAATTGATTTTTGAAAAACTGAGTTGGGAACCTCAACTTACACTTGAAGAAGGGCTGACGAAAACATATAATTGGATAGTTGAACAAGTAAATGTTAATCAGAATGAGAGCTTACTCGTTTCGAGCTGATTTGCTATATAGTATAGATTGAAGCAAATCCTTATGAAGATTTCTCTGGTTACAGTTTGTCTTAATAGTGAATCTACCATTTCTGATACCATTGAAAGTGTTTTAGTACAGGATTACGCAGATATTGAATACATTATATTTGATGGGGGATCTACAGACCAGACCATCCCTATTATCAAATCTTTCGGTAAAGCGATAAAACTTATTGAAGGAAATGATTCAGGTATTTTCGATGCCATGAATCAAGCTATTTCTTATACTACTGGAGATATTGTTGCGATTATCAATTCTGATGATTTCTATAGTCATACTGGAGTACTTTCAAAAGTAGCCAATTGTTTTCTTACTGAAGGCACAGATTCAGTTTATGGTGATTTACACTATGTACATCGTGATAACATAGGTAAGGTTTATCGTAATTGGAAATCAGGAGGATTTTTCAAAAACAAATTCAAATTTGGATGGGCAATTCCGCATCCATCTTTTTTTGTTAAAAAAGAGGTTTATAATAAATACGGCTTGTTCGATAGCTCTTTTAAGATTTCAGGAGATTATGAACTCATTTTAAGATTTCTGTATAAAAAGGAGATTAGTACTTTTTATATCCCTGAGGTTTTAGTGAAGATGAGAAATAAAGGTAATAGCGATGGGGGTATTTCTAAACGCCTCTCCTCACTTAAAGAAGATTATAGGGCATGGAAGAGTAATGGTCTTAGCCCTGCGCCTTATACTATTCTGCTCAAGCCGATTAGGAAGATTTCTCAGCTTTTCAGTTGAATTGTTTAATAATTACTCTGAAAAAAAAATAACTTGATAACACTCATGTTAATTATTGAAACGAGAGTTTTAAGTGAATCATGAAATTGACAAAAAGAGAAAAAAAGGTCTTGGGTTGGCTAGCATATAGCCTGTTTTTATTGACTATTTGTGAGGTCGCATTGAGGGTTTATCTTATTCACTTTGCTGACACACAGAGATTTCAGATTTATGCTTCCAGAAGCATGATTGAAAAGAGGTTTATAAAGCCTGTTGTCATGCCTCATTTCTATCTGGGCTATGAAAACACACCCAATTATAATAATGGAGTTAATGTGCATAATAGTCTTGGATTCAGGGGCAAAGAAATTCTTAAAGATAAACCAGACAGCACCTTTAGAATAGTTTGCATTGGTGGTTCTACTACTTATAGTACCGGTGTGGATGACTATGAACATTCGTATCCGTTTTTGCTGGAGAAAAAATTAAATGAGTCCGGGGTTCATGTCGAAGTGATCAATGCAGGGGTAAGAGGCTATAATTCTCTGCAATCTTACATAAACTACTTGACCAAAATTGAAGACTTAAATCCAGATATGCTGTTAGTCTACCATGCGGTTAATGATATTTGGACTCGTGCAGTCTGGCCACCTGAAGCCTATAAAGCAGATCAGTCTGGTTCCTACACCGTTCAGTCATCTCCTGAATATAAAGGCATCAGCAGTTTAAGTATTATTCGGGTTCCGCTGATCTTTGCAGGAGTCATCAGCCCCGAAACTAGTTGGAACAATGTTGTCAAAATACCAGAATCCAATCATAGTGTTGCGTTAGAAAAGCAATTGAGGAATAACACATATCCTTCAGGGATTTTCGATACAATTCCTGTCGATATGATGTTGAAAGTAAATAAGCCCATTTTCTTTCACAGAAATCTGAAAATGTTGGTCGAGGTTGCAAGATCAAATGGCACCCAGGTAGTCTTTTCTACTTTTACCTATTCCAAAACTCACCCATCCTATGTTACGGAGCTTAAGCTGGAAGCTTTTCAAGAATGTATTTTAGAGCACAATGACATAATTCGAGATTTAAGCAAAGACAACGGTGTGCCACTGCTAGACTTAGAGAAGGAATTGTCTCTTGAAGATGAGTGGCTCACGGACGGTATGCACTTCAATTTTTTAGGCAACCAAATAAGAGCCGAGAAAATTAGTGAGTTACTATTACCGTTGATTGACAAGTAAAACTCACTAGGCTTAGAGTAGAGGTGGAGTCATGAACCGAGTTTTTGATTAAGGTCTTTTGTTTTTTCGTTAGATACCGGAAGTGTTTCACCACTGCCATCAATATCATTCCAGTTTTCAAACCTAAAGGCGTTGTCATCTATATATACTTCTGCCCAGGGCTTACCAAAGAAAATCTCATCATAAACCACTTCATGCCTGTCTAACCAATCCAGCGTTTGTAAACTAATCCTGGCATTAACTTTACCCACGTTGCCATCACAGGTCTTCATGTGGCGTGCCGTGAAAATAATTATATAATGTCCGTTTTCTTTTAGGCTTTTTAATTTCTCTATGGCACCGTCAACAGGTGCTACATCGGCATAGGTTTGTCCCTCTTTTTTGAACTGAGCAATTACTCCGTCCAGGTCGATACAGATTCTCATATTAAATTGTTTTGGGTATTCGTTTTAATTGGTATTAACGGTCATCCGATGCTTTCAACTTAGTAAGTCTGATGCCTATTACAGTTAAATTTTGCCCTTCTTCTACAAAGGTTTTAATGTTCAATTTTGTCATATCTAATGAAGTTCCCAACGTAAAGCTGTTAGAAATTTTATATGCTGTGCCTTCTGTTCCTGAGATTTCTCCCTTTTTCAGATTTACTTCATGTTCACTTCCCGCCATGACTGAGACCTCCCATGTACCAGCTGAGGTATTCTCCGGTAGTGAACTTTTATATTCGATTTCAAAAACATATACTCCGTGGCGCAAGTACTGGAAGGGGCCTGAGCTAACTAATTTTTTGGAGTCATTTAAATTGGCTCTTAAGTGATCATGAGCTGTGTTTTGAGTGCTCGATGGAAGTAGTTTGTCAACGCTCCAGTAGCCTGAGGTAAAACCTTTAGACTTCTTTCCATTCAGACTATAATACCTGAATTCACTTTCAAACTCGTTGAGCTGTTTGTAAATCCCATAGTCCTCTTCAAAAATTTGCTCATACTCTTTTGGTGATAGGAAGTCTCCGGCATATTTTGGGTCGTTAGGGTCAACAGGTACCTTGTGCTTCATGAGGTACAGGATATCTTTAAATCTGCTGGCCGATAATATTTTACCTGAGATTACATTCTTAAGCCTATCATAATAAGCGGCCAGTGCTGGATTTACTATTTGATTCGTTCCTGTTATCAGCGTTTCAGGATACCCTCTTGGGATAGGTCTATAGTTGTGACCGGGGGCATAGTATGGCTGAGTAGATCTTATTCTAGCCATCAATGGGTCAGCCAGTCCATTCTTATCAACCAGATGAACATTTGATCCGATTTCCAATACGGTTCCAGCTTCGGAAACCATACTCACTATATGCGGAGACATCTCTGGTCTCTCTAATTTCTCCTTATGCTTCCCATTTAGTATTCTAAGCTCCGAACTTGCCACCTGAATATCGGCAAACATATTTAAGTCGCTGTTATATTCTAAAATTGGTAGGCTGTCCTTTTGGCGCATGAGTTTGATTTTGTTGATAGGCAGGTAGGTTGAATTGAAGGCAATGGTTAAAGTAATGATCAAGGCAATGGCTATAGGAATTGAAGCCCTAATTTTACTCTCTTTGGTTTTTTGATGCAGGAGAGGTGTAAAAAAATCGAAAACTAACAAAAGACCAAAGAACAATGGTACTCCCCAAAGTCGGGGGTTGAACTGATCAAACCCCACCCAAAAAGTATAGAATAGCATTAGAGAGCATGAAGTAAGCCCGAGTAAAACTTTGTGTTTGTCACTTTTAAGAAACTTACTCTGAAAGATGAGAAAAAGTAAAAATGGGGCAAGAATTAAGATTACATCTAGAGGACTATGAGCAATGATGGGAAGCGTATACTTAGCGAGTGTGGTGATGCGTTCTTCCATTGTAATACTAATACTGGCAATTTTAGCATAGTAGGTAGTGGGGAAGATACTTCCGTAGTATACAAAAGAAAATATCAGATGCAGGTAAAACGGCCAGCCGAACTTAATGAAGTTGATAATATTTTCCTTCAACGATAATTTGCTGATAAACCAAAATGCCAATGGTACGATATACAAAGCTGCATCGAGTCTATTGACAAGAAGTAAGGCAGAAATAAAAATAAACAGCTTAACCTTTTCTTTAGAAAATGCATAGATGAGTATAGTCATTAGCGTATAAGCCAATGGGTTATCCAGTCCGCTACCCCAGAAACTAAACAGTACGTTTGATAAGAATAATACTAACAAGAAGAAAAAACTATGGCTATAGTATTTAAACCTAAACCATAGAATCACACTGATTAATGGAAGAGCAGAGCTAAGTAATGTAATGTGAGAATAGTCAGAAGTAAATACTCTAAAAAAAAACAGATAATATACCCAAAGTGGACTTGAGTGGGCTTGGAACCGATCTCCCTGAGTGTAAACTGGGCCAAATCCTTGATATAGATTCTCTACTACCTGAAAGATTATCCTTGAATCATCGACCCAAAAGAAACCTTGGGTGTAGATTAATAGGATTAGAAGTGCCAGCGTATAATACAAAAAATCAGAGAACCTCTTGGATCGATTATCACGAATAGCCTTAGTCATTTTGGTGACTGTTTTATTAGCTTTTTGATCTTTTTTGCACTTTTAAGGTAGCTAATGAACAAAGAGAATTTAGATGTTATACCATGATTCCAACTTGATTTACCAAGTTTTCGAGGCTTCTCAAAAATAGGAAAAAATCGTTTCTTACCCGTGGTAATATAGAGCATAAGGTCAAAAGAGAAATTGTCTGGGAAATCATTGATTGGTAGAGAAATTGAAGCAGTATCGATGAGTTTAGGTTGTCCGTTAAAGTCTTTCAGTCTTGTACCTAATTTTATTGAAAGTATAGATCTGAGTATGAGAGTAAAGAAAGTAGCCACCCGTGGTCTTCCCTTTCTTAAAGGGAATATGGAGCAACCTTCACTTAATTTTGATAATTCATCGGAAATCCCTGAAAAAAAATGGAAGGCATCAAACTGCTGATCAGCATGATTTGTAATTATTAGATCGGATTTACTGAATTCGAACCCTTTCTTAAAGCCATTTCCATACCCGATATTCTCTTTGATGCTTATCACCTTGATTTTAATATGCTTTTGCTCCAGCCATTTGAGCTCTTCAAAAGTTCCGTCTTTTGAGCCATTATTAATATAGATGTAGTTTTTAATATTGAATATGCTTTCCAGTCGTACTACATTTTCATGAGCTTTCATGACATTTCCCGATTCATTATAAAAGGGGATGATTACATCGACCGTTTTATTCAATAGCATAGATCTTGTATCATCAATATGATGCTTTGGGGTGAAATTAATGGCATTAGAGTTATTCAAAATCAATGTTTTGGGATTTTAAACCTTGAGTTAGAATGAGTTTTTATGCTGTTCGTACTCTTGCGGTGTACCCAGTATTATTGTACTTGTCATTTTAGTATTCACAATGATCTCTTTTTGGTCAATGAGCATTAACTCATATAAGTGACTTATGTAATATTCTCCAGCTATTTTCATCTGTTTAAAATAACGCTCGTATTCATTTAGGTCTTTGAAGACATATAATCCTGTCGTGGCTTTGTTCGAAATCACCTCTTTTTCCTTGATGTCCGTTACGACATTATTATCATCAGTTTTGACGTAACTATAATTGTCAGTATTGGCAATAAATACATCTATATATCCATGATATGTATCAAGTAGTTTATCTATTCGATGCATATCTCTCTCATACAAAACAGTGTCAATATTATGAATTACGATTTTCTTGCTTCTGCATTGCTTTTTCTTTAATTGATTTATTCCTACTAGTGCAGTTTCCGCCTGGCCCTTGGTGTCTTCAATAAATAGAAGATCGAATTCATGTATACCGCTTGCTTTGATGGCTGATTCGATTTCGGCTGTGTGCTGATAGTCGTTTTGATTGGCAACTATGATAATGTTTTCAAAGTTGTAGCCAGAAACCAGCTGTTCCATAATTTCCTGAAAAATGGTCTTGCCATTTCCAAGAGGGAGTAAAAACTTAGGCAGTGAATAACCCGCATTTCTAAAGCGAATGTATTTGCCTGCCATTGGAATTATTAAATTCATCGAATTGAATAAATGTTTAGAACCTGCAAACTAAATATTTTCAGTGCCTCAGTAATCTCCTCGCCCAGGAATATCTAACCGATAAATTTCTTCCAACCCACGAGGCCATCATCTTACGAATGATACGATCCCTTAGTTTGTAGATTCTTAAGATCGATTTCCTTTTATTTCCTACGTTTAATTGAGAGAAGGCACTTTCCAATTGTCCATATTGCTTTCTAACAAAGTCACTTTCAATGGCAAAATCGGTGATATGGTCATGGTGGCAGAACCATAATGCCAATTCACCTACAGCAGCAGCTCCTTTAATTATATGATTACATTGAGAAAGAAGAAGTATGTCGATCAATACATCTTCCCCTTTCCTATACCCACTAAATTCATCGAATTTCAAGGGGGCAATATGGTTGTTTGATCGAATTGCATTCCATGATAAAACCTTTCCTCCATGGTGTTCTTTGAAAATTTCAAGGTATTGTTGCTGGTCAGTTGCTACAAAAATTTGATAATCGTTAGTATCCATTTTTATCAATAGCTCATCAATCTTTTGTAGGTAAGATTTGATTGAAGTTGGTACGGCATAATGAAAATCCGTCCCTCTTATATGGATGCCAATAATAAAACTGGTGTTAAAATATTCGCTTACAAAGCTATCTACTTTGCTCTGAATGCTAGCCTGCGGTTTTACATATTCCTCAATATAACTTCTTCCCAAGGCCCTTTTATCTTTCATCCAACCTTCCGGGTTCTTTGGTCTCTGCCAAGCCCAAAAGGTAGCTAATCGATCAGGGTCATTTTGATGGTCCTTAGACGCTTTTTCTGAGTCAATATAAAGTACTTGACTTTCATCTATTTCACCTGTTTTCAACCACCGGATTATTTCAGCTGGACTAAATGGTGAGATATTTTCAAAGAAATAGGCCCAGACAGATTCCCCTTTTGATGAATCGTAGAAGTATAGGGTATTGTTACCATTAAAGTCAATGACTGGGATCGCCTGCATAGCCTTCGCTTTTCGGATACCGTTAAGGGCATAGATAATCAGTGCACAGAATCCAGCACCATGAAGATCATGATTATGAATAATAAGGACCTTTTCATAAGACTCTCCTTTCCATATTAATGGTTTTTTCTTATTTAAGGTGCTTTCTGACTTATCCATTTCTTAGTATAGACTCTGGGCTTAATCTGCTGATTAAACTTTGTGCTTGGGTCAAGTTAAGAAAGTATGACTGTTCATTTTATTCTATAGATAGAATAAATATTGCTTAAGCTTTTGACAACATGTACTTGAGGTGGAGGAGAAATAAATGCGTACTAAGTCAGTGTGCTATAGTTTTGACGCGAAAAAAGTATGTATAATTGTTTAGGCATCAAACAAGTCTGATAAATGAGAAAAATACTGGTATGTGGAGCTGCCGGTTTCGTTGGTAATCATCTGGTGAAATTCTTGAAGTCAAAAGGGAACCATGTGATGGCAAGCGATATTAGAAAGCCTTTTTTTTCTGAAAGTCAGGCAGACGATTTTAAAGTAGGGGATTTAAGAGACATTTCTTTTGTTAAAGAATTGATAAACCAACCCTTTGATGAAGTGTATCAAATGGCTGCTGATATGGGAGGAGCTGGTTATATGTTCACTGGTGAAAAAGATGCCGATATTGTATATAATGCTTCACTAATAAACCTCAATGTACTCAAAAGATCTGCAGAGAAAGGAGTGAAGAAAATTTTCTATCCTTCATCTGCTTGTATTTACCCTGAAACCAATGACCTGAGCCCTGATTCAGGTAATTATAAAGAAAGTGATGCTTACCCTGCTCAGCCAGGGAGCGAATATGGTTGGGAAAAACTATTCAGTGAACGACTATATCATTCATTCATGCGTAATTATGGAATCACTACTAAGATTGCACGATTTCACACCATTTTCGGTCCTGAAATGGTCTATGACGGAGGGAAAGAAAAAGCACCTGCAGCTCTTGCCAGAAAAGTACTACTAGCAGAGAATCATTCCGAAGTAGAAGTTTGGGGAGATGGGAAGCAGACACGTTCCTTTTTATACATTGATGAATGCATGGAGGGTATACAACGGTTAATGGAAAGTGATGATTTTCATGGCCCTGTTAACATTGGTTCTGATGAAGAGATATCTATTAATGAGTTAGTGCAAGCCTATATTGACTTCTCTGGTAAAAGTTTGAAATTAAAGCATATCAAAGGACCTCAAGGAACAAGAAGCAGGAATTCAGACAATACTTTAATACTAAACGAACTTGGCTGGAAACCTTCCGGTACTACCAGAGATGGTTTAAAGAAGCTATTTGATTGGATTAATATGCAACTTCAATAAAGCACTGCCTTTTAACATTTGTCATTGCAAACATATTTCGCCCGCTATCAAGCAAGTGATCATTACCTAATTTCTGGCAGTGTAGCTCTGACCAAAAATGCAATACTCGTTCATAACCTGTTCTGGATAAGATTTTCGAAAAACCTCTAAAACAGCACTAATTCCGTCATTCCAGGATTTTTCCTCTCAACTTTGCGCAGAGAGAGGAAAAATATCAGGAATCTCAAGTCAATTATGCAGAGACACCGGATAAAATAAGCCTTATTCTTAAGTAAAGGCTTATTTTTCCGGCATGACTTCTTCTCCTGTCCTGAACTCAGGTTAAGAAGTTAGCTTAATTAAGTAATTCATCCATATGATCCCCTAGCCTTAAAGCAAGTTGGATGATGGTATATGTAGGGTTGGACACACCAGCACTCGCAAAAACACTACTGCCTGCAATGAAGAAGTTATCTAACCCGAAAATCTTACAGTCTTGATCTACGACTCCTGTCCTCTCATCTTTGCTCATTCTTGTAGTACACATATGATGATTCATAAAGCCAATGGGTATCTCTGCACTTTTGTCTAATACAAAAGGAGCTACTTTCATACGACCGATGTCATGCTTGGCCAGCGTACTTGCTACTTCAATTGCCGCAGTTCGCATGGTATGATAGTCTAATGATGCCTGTTGCCAATTCAGTGTTAGGCGTTTTAGACCTAAGTGATCTCTTTCGTTTGATAGCGTAACACGGCTTTCCGGGTTACATGCTTGTTGAACAATGACGTAGATTTCTGATTCTAATTCTGCACCCCCAAGTATTGAATTATACATACGTTCAAGAAAAGAAGCACTGCTATCCGTGGTAATGGCACCAAATTCCACCAAAAAACTAAGGCATTTCTTTGATTGCATTAATGCGTCTGAACAGATATTGAAACCAAGTGAATCATGCTTAGACCTCATTACTGCATTTCCTATTGTGGCAGCTATATGTTCACAAAAGTGCCGCCCAACCATATCATATGTATTTCCTACTCCGTTTGGCATTTGTTTATTCGCCAGCAAAAGTGCTCGTGGGTTCTCCAGCCCACCACAGCTCAATATAAAATGCTTAGCCTTTATTGGAAAAACAGGAGAGTTGCGATCCGAACGAAAGACAAACTGGATAACCTTGGAATGATTACTGTCCAATGAAATATCAACCAGATTAGCATTTAAATGAAGGTAGATATTAGAAGAATTAGTAAGTTCTTCTACATACTTTTCACCAAAGCGAGTAATAGGTTTTGAATATCGATAGAGGGGGTTAATTAACGGAAGGTTAGGAGCCTTTTCGTTAAAAATGTCATTTTTGACCTCGGACTTATCAAGGTCCAGAATATGATTAACCTCTTGCGCGTAGATATCTAACTCTTGTTTTGTGATGGGCCATTCATTGAATTCATGATAGGGTAGTGATTGAAAATCTCTGGCATCAAGAGATCTGGTTTCACCTCCCCAATGATTTGAAGCTCCTCCAAGAAAACGTAGCCTGGAAGCAGCAATCGGATAGGGAGTACCCATAGAGCTTCCTTCATAAAGCCGTTGGGAACTATCTTCAAACTTTTTACCACCACCTTCCATAAGGGCTACATGCCTGCCTTTGTTGGCCAGCTTTCGTGCAAGGGTTATTCCTGCTGGCCCGGCTCCGCATATACAGATATCATAAGTTTTGTCAATTAGTTCGTTTGTGTCAATGCTATTAATATCTACCAGCACGGCTTTCGTGTTTTAGTCGAGTTGATTTTGAACCCTTATGTAAGTATTCTACTCTTTTGAGTCTTGATTTTCAAGCTTTTTAAATCTTCTTCAAGTAGAAACCAATTATCTACAATTACCACACGATGTCTCGAATTGGATTCTCCGATTTTGCTGTTGATAAAGGAAGTTAGAAACAACATCCAACTAAGAAACTTTCTACGATTAATATTTCGCATAATACCAAAGTAGAGATTTTATTTGAATGGGTGTAATTATCTTATTGGCAATCTTGATTAATTAACTCTGACTCTTTAATTGAGTATTAAAAGACCATGTGCTTTAACAGGTTCATCTTTCAATAATTCCATGTTTAATTTATCAGAGTCTACTAAAGAGAGTGAAGTTGAAAAGTCAGTCAGTTCTTGCTTTTATTCTAAAAAAATACTCTGAGAGCATACTATTTCACACACCTGGCCAAAAGAAAAATACCGTTACTACTCTCCTTTGTTTTGCGCTCATGATAGCGAATAACATAATATAGTAGGAATGAATAGATGCGTTTATGAAAACCAAAACTTTCCGCAGGATCCTTCATAACCCTTGTAAACCACTTTTTGGCAAATGAGCTTTTGAAGATAGGTTTGATCTCAACGGTTTTAAAGCCAAGACCTAAGAGTAAATCTTTTAATTCGTTACTTGTAAAGTACTTCTCAACAAAAAATATATGTTTGTGAATTTTTAAAAGCTCTTGGTCAAAGTTGCTAAAACTATCTACGGAAATAATTAGTTCTCCTCCTTCTGCCAACAACCGATAAAGTTCATGAAAAACCTCTTCATAGTTGGGAATATGTTCAATTACTGAAAAGCTGAATACTTTGTCAAAACTACCGGTAGGAAGGTTTAGTTTTTCTATTCTCTCACAATAAAACTCGGCATTTACCTTCTTTTTTAACTCTAAACTTTTGAATCTGGCATCTTCAATTGACCTGGAATGTGTATCCACTCCAACCGCCTTTTTGACCGATTTGGCCAGTGATAATGTAAGAGTACCTTCTCCACAACCTAAATCAAGTACAACGTCTGTCTTTTTTAAATCGGTCATTTTCATCATACACCCATACTCATACACTTTAGGTGCCATAAAGGAATTTGGATTTTCGTTGTAAAAGTGCATTGCCTTCATGTGAGGATATAAACCAAGAAAACGGAAGAGTTTTCTAAAAAAAATGTACTGAGATAGAATGGTATTTGATACTTCATAAGGTGCATACAAACCTATAGACTTAAGAAGTTTCTTAACTATTACAAATCGATTGTAATAGACATTATTATCTTGCATTTTTTTCATTAGCAGCAATATATGGCTTGAAAGTGAAATAAATCTCTTTTATAACTTTACTACACTCAAAACCCAATACAAAAATATTGAGTTAGAGGTATAGTTTACGAGCCAGGCGATTTAAATTTAGACAAAACTTTTACTTTGAATAGTCGAGTCAAAGTAATTAGGTTCTCAATGAGTCAAACACTGAGAATTATACAGCCTCAATAATGAAAAATAAAGATCAACATTTGATTTAACCTACAACTTGGAACACAAATGATTTCTCAAGCTAAGGAACGAATCTTCGTAATTTGTGAGCGTGATGCAGGCTTGTTTTCGCTTATACAACAAGTAGTAGCTAATTTGCCAAGAGCACTTAATGCTGAGTCCATTCCGATAGTGTATTTTGGAAAAAATTGTTGTTACTGGGTACCAAGTGGTTATCAGGGTAAGCATAATGTTTGGGAATACTATTTTGAACCATTATTGGAAAACTATTCAAGTGATGTAATTCCAGAAGAAGTAAAAAGTTTCTCTGAAGAAGCACTTTTGGGAGGAGGAATGGAAGGAGTGCATTTTGATAAAAATCATTTCTTGACCAATAATTTTGGAGACCATTCCCAGCTCAGAAATGATTGCCTGGCGATTCCTTTCGAATGGAATGATCCTGATGACTGGTTAAGGAGGGTTTCCAACCGACTTATAAAAAGCTTCATAAGACCTAAGCAATACTTGCTAGAAAGAGCAGGTGTTTTTGCTGAACAGCACTTTAAAGATAGTCCCATAATTGGCGTTCATATTCGTGGAACAGATGCAATTAGTGAGGCAGAGCCCAGACTGTTTCGAAAAAATTCTCTGGTCTTGGATCGTTATTTAAAACGTATTCAAATAGAAAAAAAACGTTTTCCAATGGCAAAGATTTTTGTAGCTACTGATTCCGTTTCTTCTCTCGATGCAATCAAAAAGGCGTATGGTTTAGAGGTTATAAGCTGCGCTACTATTTTACATTCAGAAGGAACAGCACCAGCAGGCAAAGGGCCAACCGGAGCCCTAATGCCAGCATATATTGCTTCTGATCCAATGGTTGCGGTTGAAAACGGTGCTGAAGCTTTGGTAGATTATTTACTTCTGAAAAGATGTAATGTGCTCATTCACAATGGTGCAAGCCTTGCACGAACTGTGCTGCTAAGCGACCCAGATATACTCCATTATAATACCCATCGCAAAGCAATGACCGCAGCCGTCAAATCAATTTCTTTAACTCCTCGAGCAATGTTAAGAACCTGGCAAAAATGGGATGAGTACTTTAAACGAGAAAAAAAGGTCAACTTTGAGAAATGGATGAGTTTTACAGACTCTCTGAATGATATTAGTAAAAACTAAGCCCTGTACAGATCAACAGTTAAGTTAATAATGAATCCAACCTTCGTTTACCTGGCACAGAACACTCAAAAAGATCCTCAATGGGGTCGAGATTCACGGACTATGCTTGAGCTCAGCCTCGACAAGCTGTACGAGAACTATAATGACAAATTCCGCCAGTCTATCATTGTATTTCATGAAGGAGATTATACTGAGGCTGATCAGGAGCAGGTAATTAAGGGGCGTCCAGAGATTTCGTTTCAAGAAGTTGAGTTTAAGGTTCCGGACTTTCTTGACAAATCTAAAATACCCGATAGGTGGGTTTCATCAGCAGGGAGTGCTTATGGAGAATGGGGCATGGGTCATCGACATATGTGTAGGTTCTATACGCTTCAATTGTTTGATATTGCTAGTGACCTT
The DNA here is from genome assembly GCA_947493005.1 of uncultured Roseivirga sp. Classification (GTDB taxonomy): domain Bacteria; phylum Bacteroidota; class Bacteroidia; order Cytophagales; family Cyclobacteriaceae; genus Roseivirga. The sequence continues at coordinate 629,865 of CANLOY010000001.1, read as the reverse complement.
GGGTTCGATTGGGTTTGTCGCTTTGATGATGATTCAGTACTTCACTCGCCCATAGACTATGATATCTTCGAATATATGGAACGTAATAATTTCGAATATGGATATCGAGTGGACTCTAGAGAACCACACCGTTTGACAGAAGGCTTTAGTGATGCCCTGCATGCCTATATCAGAGATAATAAGATATCACCTACTTTTTTTAATGAGCATCTATGGAACCCTGATTTTAAGGATAAACTGCGAAACGTAATGTATCAGCTTTTGTCTATAAGATACCCTCTAATGAAAGATCATCTTAAGGTTAAGGGAACGTATGACAATTGGGGGTACTTTAATAACTTTTTCATATCCAAACTATCGTTTTGGAAAAGTGAGCGAGTTCAGCATTTTTTACATCATTTCGACCAAATGGGAGCTAGTCATATCTATAGATGGAACGATTTAGTCATGCAGTCTGCAGCGGTGCAGATTTTTATGGAAAAAGAAAAAGTACACAAGTTTGATGACTGGACTTATGAACATGCAACCATTCGTAAGGGAATATTGGAATATGGAGGCATATGGCGAGGTACTGAAGATAAAGAAGCCAAAAAAGTAAAAGCTTTTATGGAACGCTATGGAAGAGCAGTATTTGATCTGGAAAAAACTTACTAAAATGCGTTTTAGTGAATCTGAGAAATACAGCCGACCTTTAATGTCTTATTTACTAAAGAAAGTCTCAAAATCTTCTGCCTTCTGAGGGTAGAAAATATCTATGACAGGCATCTTGGGATTGAAGTAAACTGCAGCCTCACCCACATTCGACATACATTTTACAAGAAAATTACATTTTGATAAAAGTAATGCATCTGTAAGTACTTCTACTCCACGGTCGTATCCGTTGCCTGAACGACTAAAGACTGCTTTTTCAGTTTCAGAACGTACGGCCATTGTTTGAATTACTTTGTCTCCGTACGCTTCCACAATATCTTCTAGGAATTGCCTTTGATCTGTAGCTACAAACAGTTTGCCTTCAGGGTTATGAGCTAAGAATTGGTCGATATATGGAAAGTATTCTTTAGGAGGAACGATACGGATAAAGGTTTCCGGCCAATCAAAACGTTTCCCATCAGGTCCAACGGATTTATCAGTTCCTCTTAGATGCATGCCTAAGACTGTGTGCCCTTGCATATGAGTCTGATAAAAATCATCAACCCGAGTCATAATCTCTGGTCGTACCCGCACATATTTTGCGGTGAGTTTGGAGCCCATTTCTCGCTGTTTTCGCCACCACTCTCTGGTCTGGCTATCATATTGGATGGGTGGTTGATCGCCTTCACCTAAAAAGAGTAATCGTTGTTCTTCCGGATGAAGAAAAGTAATTGATGCGGGATCCAGTTTTTCTAATTCAGAAGAAGATAGGCCAGAAACAGGCGCAAAATAGTTTTCCCATACATTGTTACCTACACGTAGATCTTGGTAGTAATTATAAGGGTGATCATAATTGACTATTGGGATGAGGTGGTGTGTCTCGGCAAAACGTAGCTGCTGCAAAACGTAGACAAACTGGGCAAAAAAGGCAGCTTGAGGGTCGCCATCGGCCCGGATTTCTAGATACTTCTTTCCCTTTGCATTTCTGAAGGAATAATAGCTTGCACCTTTACGTTTGCGAGCATGATTAGCCATTTGAGTTACTTGTTGAAAGGGGATTTCTTCTTTATGACGCACTAAAGAGATGTACTTTTTTAAGAAAAATAAGGAACGCCAGAAAACCTTGCCAGAGAACTGTGTTGACTCCAACCAGTTTGAAAACCTGCGTAAAAGCGGGTAATCAGTCATTATAAACCAAAAAAGAGCTGAATTACTTTTTGAGGAGTCCCTTAATATCCGAACAGCATCTCTCATAAAAGTGTAGGGTTCTATTAGTAAGAGCGTTTTAATCTTCTGAACAAAGTTTGGACGCCCATAGAGTTCATTAAGATCTAAGCTGCTTATGTTGTTATTGAAATAAAGAGCATATTCACCAACAGCTGAGGTACATTTCAGAAGTTGACTACAGCGAGAAAGAATGAGGCAATCAAGTAGAACCTCTTTACCCTTCTGATAATTGTTTCCACCTTCTTTTTGAAAGGTATTTACTTGTGAGTCTGAGAGAATGGTTGACTGAGTAAGGATACGACCAGGGTATTTTGCTCTCATTTGTTCTACAAACTGAGCTTGATCTGTCGCCAGAAATATTTTTGCATCTGGTTGCTTTTGAATAAACTCATCGATATGCGGGAAGTACTTAGCAGGAGGAATGATTTTGGATAAATGCTGTACTTCAGTTGCACACCCCTTATCCGTACCTCTCATATGTACTCCTAGTACCTTGTTGTTCTCAAAATGGTCATGGATAAAAGCATTTGTTTCCGTCAGCAGCTCTTCTTTGACGTGCACATATTTTTCTATCAGCTGACTGGCCTTTTTTCTTTGACGCTCATACCAATGATCAACACCTTCTTCCAGATCAGTGTAATAACCATAAGGATAATTGTAAATGCTGTCAGGGTTACCATCATGCAGATATGACATCACATCATCTTCCAGGTAAATGAGGTTCTCCTCCGTAATTGGATGGTCGGGATTCGCAATTAAAGCCTGAATATCACTGTAATTATAGCCCGCTACTGGCTCAAAGTAATAGTCCCACATGTTGTCGCCTACACTTGGGTCATGGTATGCATTGGGACCATCTACTGACCATGGACCAAAATAGACTACAGGAACCATATCGTGTTCCTCACAATGGATAATTTGATTGAGTACAAAGGTTAGGTAGGCAAAGAATCCAGCATTGGAATGATTAATTCGAATGATCAGAATTTTGGTGTCACTTTGCAGTTTTGTGAGTTTCATTCCTATAGACAAGTTCTTTAATCGTGAGGTGATCTACTAAATTGAGTTTATTCAATCAGGCTTGATCAAAGATAATTATTCGTGTCTATCCGAGATAATCTTTCCTAAATTGTTCGGGAATGGCAGGTATTTTTATGACCTTCAAAATCCTTAATTATGGCGCTAATCATTTTCTATGAAAGAAGATAAGTCTGTTGAGAAAGTAGATCAATCAGAGATTAATAGACTTTTAGAATGGTATAAAGGTATCTATATTCTTCAGTTAAATCTTCAGGGTGCAGGGTTTGGAGCCATGTTGTTGCAGACTTTGAACCAAATTAGGTACTGCGAGCGTAATGGGTTAATGCCTGTAGTGAATTACGATGAGAGTTGTCAAAGCCATTTTTTTGATAGGAAATATGGTGAGAATATGTGGGATCAATATTTTGAACCGCTGGTTCCGCCCTTCGATTATTCTACTATCCAAAAGTACCGTGAAGACTCGGCTCATTTACTGTCTTCTTTTGACTTTTACAACCTAGAGGATAGTGAGATGCTACATATATGTGAGCATGATGAACGCAGTATTTTCTCTTACACTTTTGCCGATTGGAGGTTGAGCCCTCCCGAGGATATTGTGGCTTGGTATGATCATCAGCGGCTCAAGGGACATGAAACGTTTTCGAAATATATACAGATCAAACCCTCAATCACTTCACGCATCAATGCGTTTTGGAAGGCAAACTTGGTGGGGTACCAAGTTTTAGGAATACACATTCGAGGTACGGATTTAACTTATGCCCCACCGGTAAGTCCCGCAGAGTATTTTCATCATATTGATGACTGGGTTGAATCTCATGAGCAACCAAGGGTATTCGTTGCTACAGATCAGCAGCAGTATTTAGATGCTTTCAAAGCTCGTTATGGTGACCGGGTAGTTTCGTATGATAGTAATAGATCGTCCAATGAAGAAGCCATTTTCAACCTCAAGAATATATCGCCATATAGAAAAGGCGAAGATGTACTTTTTGACATGTGTCTCTTGTCCAAAGCAGACTTTTTGATCAAAGGGGCTTCTGCATTAAGTGAGTTTGCCATGTATATGAATCCGCAACTTAACTGTTTGGATTTGAGCATTAAAAAAAGGTACTCATTCGGACAGGACTATGGTTCAGGGTGGAACGGTGGTGCGGTAAAAGAAACCAAACCAGCTTGGTCACTCATAAAAAATACGAATTTACTTCATGTGGCAGACAATGCGAGATCTCAAACTGCTCTGCAAGCTAAACTCTACAAGTACCGACCATTATACAGCCCTATGGTACTGTTTTCTCAAAGAGTGAAAAAAGCAATGATGAAGGTGATAGGTTCAAAAAAGACTTAGTAGTTTCGAAGATAACTGATTCATACAAGAAGGGGCACTAATGAATAGAGTTGTGCTCCGGATAAATCAAAATAATTAAACAGGTGAGCTATAATAGGATTGATCAGTGCAGGGTGTGTGGAAACACCAACTTAGTGGATGTTCTTGATTTGGGTAATCAGGCTCTTGCGGGTGTTTTTCCTGATTCTATTGAGCAACATGTGCCGGAAATGCCATTGATTCTCACTAAATGTCATGGTGAATCTTGTTGTGGACTTTTACAATTGGCCCATACCTATGATCCTGTTGAAATGTATGGTAACAACTATGGATACCGTTCTGGGTTAAATGCACATATCGTTAAGCATTTGAAAAACAAGGTCGAAGCCATTCTTGACATTGTAGACCTGAATAATAAAGATTTAGTACTTGACATTGGAAGCAATGATGGTACAACACTGAGTTTTTATCCGAAGCACATCAAATCGTTGGTGGGTATCGACCCCACTTCTAAGAAATTTGCTAGATATCACCCTAAGCATATAGATGTAATCAGTGAATTTTTCTCAAAAAACCTGTTCATTGAGAGGCATGGTAATAGAAGGGCAAAAGTAATTACTTCATTCGCTATGTTTTATGATTTGCCAGACCCGGTAGGTTTTGCAAATGAAGTTGCTGATATACTTGATGATCAGGGAGTATGGGTGTTGGAACAAAGCTATATGCCTACTATGCTCAAAAAGATTTCTTACGATACGATTTGTCATGAACACCTTGAATATTATGGGTTGAGACAGATCAAGTGGATTATGGATCAAGCAAACTTGGAGATCATTGACGTGAGTTTTAATGAAATGAATGGCGGAAGTTTTTCAGTTACAATTACTCACCCAGGTTTTTTGGGTAAGAAGCATTGTTCGAAAGTAGAAGAAGTTTTAAAGTCTGAGTCTGTTTATAGCGAATTGAAACCGTTTCAAAAGTTTGCAGAAGAAGTAGAGGCCTCAAAAGAGCAACTGATAAAAAAAATCCAAGACCTAAAGCAAGAGGGTAAAAAAGTAGTTGGTCTTGGAGCATCCACGAAAGGGAATGTAATACTACAATACTGTCAAGTAAATAGTGATTTGCTGGATGTTGTTGGTGAAGTGAATGATGATAAGTTTGGTAAATATACGCCTGGTACGAATATCCCTATTCGTTCCGAAGATTCAGTATTAGAGATGTCTCCAGATTATTTATTGGTACTGCCATGGCACCTTTATGAGTTTTTTGAGAACTCAGAGAAATTCAAAGAACACAATCTGCTTTACCCGATCAACACTTGTGACTCTTAGTAAGAAGTTCGGGTTATGTTGCAGGCCAGAGAAAACGAATTTGTTTTCGAAAATATATGGACAGTAGAAACTAGTTTACATGCCTCAAGCTTTACTCTTGAATTAACAATCAAGGCGTTTGTCATATATAAATCTTAATAATCCAAGTTTAAATTAAACTAGGAAAGGAATTTTAAAAAGTCTTCATTGAAGGAGTTGTTTGTTACAGCTTTCAATGTCTTCTTTAAGAAGAAAGTCAGAATGGATTGACCTTGATTCTGACAAAAGAATAACCACAAGATATTTTGACAGATTCAGGAGTAATGAAAGCCGCATTGGTATGCGGTGCAGGAGGCTTTATAGGGAGTCATTTGGTAAAGTATTTAAAGGCAAAAAACTACTTTGTCAAAGGAGTTGATCTAAAATACCCAGAGTTTTCTGAATCGCATGCGGATGATTTTATCATAGGTGATTTAAGAGATCCTAAACTTGTCGATAGTCTTTTTGATAGAGGTTTTGATGAAGTATATCAGCTGGCTGCTGACATGGGAGGTGCAGGATATTTGTTTACTGGAGATAGTGACGCTGATATAATGCACAATTCAGTTCTTATTAATCTTAATGTATTAAAAAGCTGTGCTGATAGAAGCATAAAAAAAATGTTTTACTCTTCTTCTGCCTGCGTATATCCCGAATACAATCAACTGGACCCTGGTAACCCTAACTGCGTGGAAGATACAGTGTATCCTGCACAGCCTGATAGTGAATATGGTTGGGAGAAACTTTTCAGTGAAAGGCTCTACTTTTCTTTTATGCGCAATTATGGTACTGACGTAAAAGTAGCTCGGTTTCATAACATATTTGGCCCTGAGGGAACATATGATGGAGGTAAAGAAAAAGTTCCTGCTGCATTGGCAAGGAAAGTCGCACAAGCAGATGAATTTGGTGAAATTGAAATATGGGGAGATGGTGAGCAAACACGCTCCTTTCTTTATATTGATGATTGTATTGAAGCGGTTTACCGTCTAATGCAATCAGATTTTAACGGACCAGTTAATATTGGTTCCGATCAGTTGATTTCTATTAACAATCTGGCAAAGCAATACCTTGAAATTTCAGGAAAGAACCTGAAGGTTAGGCATATTGAAGGCCCTCAGGGAGTCAGAGGTAGAAATTCTGATAATAGGCTGATTTTTGAAAAACTAAACTGGAAACCAAAACTCAGTTTGAGGCAGGGCCTTGAGAAAACATATTGTTGGATTTCTGAGCAGGTTTTGCAATCGATACCAAATACCTGATTTGTCTCAAATGACCTGTGCCGAATCATTAACCAGGATGACAATTATCAGCTTTTAGAAGCCTGGTAACCTACAACTTTATAGTCTGTTACATTCCATCACTCAGATTATGAAAGTTGAGCAAATTTATACCAAGTGCCTGGCAGAAGCTGCCTATTATATTGAATCTAATGGCGAAGCAGTAATTATAGATCCACTAAGGGAATCCGCACCTTACATTTCACGTGCAGAAAGAGACAAGGCTAAAATCAAGTATATTTTTGAAACTCATTTTCATGCGGATTTTGTTTCCGGCCATAAGGATCTGGCCGAAAAAACAGGTGCGACTATTGTTTATGGCCCAACAACTATGCAAACAGGCTTTGACAAGTTAGTAGCCAAAGATGGGCAACGCTTTAATATTGGAAATATATCTCTTGAGTTACTGCATACACCAGGCCATACTATGGAGAGCAGTTGTTTATTGTTGAGAGATGAGAAGGAGCATATGGTTGGGATTTTCACAGGTGATACGCTGTTTATTGGTGACGTTGGGCGTCCCGATTTGGCACAAAAAGTCATTGCCGAATTGACGGAAGATAAGCTGGCAAGGCACCTATATACTTCGTTGAGGACTAAAATAATGTCGCTTCCCGATGAATTAATAGTTTATCCAGGGCACGGCAAAGGAAGTGCTTGTGGCAAAAACATGAGCAGTGAAACTACAGATACTTTAGGTAACCAGAAGAAAACTAATTATGCTTTGAGACCTGACATGACAGAAGATGAATTTGTCGGAGAAGTACTTCATGGTCTTATGCCTCCTCCTGGTTATTTTCCGCAGAATGTACTACTTAACATTCATGGCTATGATAACCTTGACAAAGTAATTGAAAGAGGTACCAAGGCGATTAGTCCATCTGAGTTTGAGCAATTAGCCAATAAGACAAATGCAGTAATCATTGATACACGTTCGGCCGATAAGTTTAGGGAAGGGTTTATACCTAATTCCATTTTTATAGGAATTGATGGGAGCTTTGCTAATTGGGTAGGTACTCTCATTCCTGATGTTCAACAGCCAATTCTCTTAGTGTCAGAAGAAGATCGTATAGAAGAAGTGGTTACTCGTTTGTCAAGAGTTGGATATGACAATACTCAAGGGTATTTGAAAGGAGGCTTTGAGAGCTGGAAGGAAAGTGGAAAAGCAGTAGATTCAGTAGATGTGATAACCACTATGGATCTTGCCAAGAAAGAAGAACCATTTATAATTGACGTTAGAAAAGCTAGTGAGTATAACAGCGAACATGTAATGAGTGCGGAAAATGCTCCGCTCGACTATGTAAATGATAGCATAAAACAGATGCCAAATGAGCAAGTGTGCTATGTACACTGCGCTGGAGGTTACAGGTCACTGATTTTCATTTCCATATTACGATCCAGGGGATTTAGCAATCTCATAGATGTTAAAGGAGGCTTTGATGCTATAAAAGAATCAGGTCAGTTTAGGGTTACGGACTACCTTTGTCCAACCACATTGCTTTAACAAGCTAAAAATTTCTGAGTATAATCCTTAGAGGAATAAAAACATTCGACAAAGAGCAAAATCACTAATTTCTATTGCCCATCGAAGTCATCAGGAATCTCTTGAAAAAGCAGCGTTCGAACGGTTTAAATACCTTTAGCAACTTCCAGTACCTTTCTTTGGGGTTGTTTAGAGTACTGCCTATTACGCCTAATGAGTTTTGGAATAATGTATTGAATGAGTTTCCGGGTTGGTTTCAACGGAACGGTATAGAAAGGTGGTTTAATTTCATTTTTCTTCCAGGCAAGATAATCTTCACTATGCCCCAGAAATCTTTTTTTAAATGAACCATTGCTGGAGCCCTCGTTTCTCATCTTTATGAGTGTTTCGGGGATATAGCTACACGAAATTCTATGTTTATAAAGAAACCTTATCAACAATTCATAATCTCCAGCCAATTTAAATTCGGTATCATAGAGGCCTAACTCATCGTATAGCTTACGCTTAACAAAAAAAGTAGGATGAGGAATAGTCCACCCAAACTCAAATTTTCTAGTATCAAATTGTCCCGCGCTCCACTTGCGATATACACGGTCTACATCATTATGGTAGACATAGTCTAGGTCGGCATAGACTGAATCAGTATTGGTTGATTCAAACTCTTCCATTACTCTGGAAATAACATTTGGATGAGTATAAAAATCATCAGAATTTAGGATACCAACAATTTCTCCAGAAGATTGTAAAATGGTTTGATTTATAGCGTCATAAATACCTTTATCACTACCACAAATAAGTTTGACCTTGTCTCCATACGACTTAACAATTTCAACAGTCCCATCTGTTGACCCCCCATCAAAAACAATATATTCAATGTCTTGAAAGTCCTGACATAATACACTTTCTATGGTGTCACTTGGATATGATATATAATGTAAAAGCCACCCTTCTGGTGGCTTTTTGTTGGACTATTATTTATTCCTCAACCAAAATAAGTAGCCATCAATCTTAAATTTTTAATCTTTTAATATTGCTTTACCTTAAAACAGGATTTCAATCTAATAAGAAGGTTAATTTTTATTATTGCCACTTTATGTTCTGAAAAGGGGTAATTATGTTCCGAACAGATTCTTTTCTTAATTAGAATCCTGTTATTTTGAATTTACTTGATTTGAATAGAATGGGGTCATGCAGTAAAGTAACACTCGATGAAATTTCTATTATTATTCCTGTCAAGGACAACCAACAGGGAGTAAACCACTTTCTAGACTCGTTTTTTCAGACCCACCAGCTAAAGGACTTTCCAAGAGAGATCATTGTTGTCGATAATAACTCTGCTATCCCTGTTTTTATTCCAGAAGAATATGCAAAACGAAGCATAACGATACAATTATTGACATGTGATAAGCCTGGGCCTGCAAGTGCTCGTAATGTAGGTGCTAAGCACGCTAAAGGAAAATGGCTATTGTTTGTGGATAGTGACTGTATATCTACTGAAAGTATGATCAAAGGTTATTTGACCGAAGAGGGGAGTGCTGTTGGCTATCAGGGTTTTGTAGCCGCTTTGGGTAATGACTATGTTTCTAAATATTACGAGAGTCAACAGATACATAAACCCCCATCAGAAGCCAGTGGCTTACCTAATCACATTATAACTGCCAATGTATTAATCTTAAAAGAAGCGTTCAATAAAATTAATGGCTTTGACGAGACCTTTAATCTAGCTGGAGGTGAGGATATTGATTTGGGTTTACGCCTCTCAAAAGTCGGAGAGTTAGCGTATACTCCAGGTTCAGTGATTTTGCATGAGTTCAATGATGGCTTAACTGGCTTTGTGAAGCGATTTATAAGATATGGAAGAGGGAACAGGTTGGTTAGAGAGTTTCATAAGGTAAGCTTGGTGCCTCTGCCTTCAACTGCTAAAAAGAAATCAGTGTTGATTAATAACTTTTTGGTGATTCTTCAGTGGCTTTGTTTGCTATCTGGCTATACTCTGGAGGGTATTAAACTTTTAAGAAGAAGCTCTTCGATCGTGAAAGATCATTCAAAAACAGCATTAAATGCTAACCAAACAATTAATGAGTAAATGATTGTCGTTGTCTCTATACTAAACTGGAATAGTATTACTAAAACTATTGCATGCCTTGAGTCACTCCAAAAGCTTAACTATCCAAACCTGACTGTTTGTGTAACGGACAATGGTTCATTGAACTTCAATGATAAAGAACTTCGAGGTGTTTATAACGACTTGATAATTTTCAAAAATGATGAAAACCTTGGTTTTGCAGCTGGTCAATTGCAAGCACTTGGGTATGCCAAAAATATTGGGGCTACACTTTTCTGGATGTTAAATAATGACACTGAAGTATTTCCCGATACGCTGATCCATTTACTGGATGCTTATCAGACCAATGGAAATGGAGTCTATGGAAGTGCATCAGTGAGCACTGATCTAAACCTTACGACTGAGCTTATCTGGCAATTGGATGAAAACACTTTTAACACCCGATTTGAGGCTGTTTCCAAAGAAAGACTAAGTCAGAATCATACCCTTCGAGTAGCCAACGTAGTGGGGTATAGTTTAATCATTCCAATATCACTTATTGAGAAGCATGGCTTTATGGATACTTCCTATTTTCTCTATTATGAAGAAACAGACTATTGCCTGAGGTTGCTCAAAAAGAGAGTCCCTTCTTATTGGGTAGGCAGCAGTAGAGTGTATCACGAAAAAGAAGGAAGCACAAGTGGGAATCCTTTGTTAAAAGAGGTCATGGAGTATTATCTTTATCGTAACCTGTTTATTCTTTTAAAAAGGCATGGTGCTTTTCGGATGGTGTTATATTATCTCAGGCGCTTTTCAATGCGTTTTTTATCAGCAAATGTCGCTCGAAAGAGAAAGGTACCTGCTTTGACAAAGAAACATTTGATGGGTATTTTCCATGCTTTTGTTGGAAAAAGCGGAAAATATTATGCTCCTGAGAATTACTTAAGTGAATGATATTAAAAGATGGAATTTCTGAATAAACTATGAAGCTGTTTTTGGCTGTTTTCGGTTTTGAGTTGGCACTGTTAATGACAATTGCATTCATTATTTGGTTTGGATTAAGAGCCAAAAAGAAACTGCGGAAACATCTTTTTTTCAACTTGTCTGCTATTTTCATAGCCTTGCTTCTATTCGAATTTTTCTTGACAATTGGAAATAGACCAAAGTCAGAGCTTACCTATAGCAACACTTACTATACTCACGATCAGGAGTTAGGTTATGGAGTGGTCGATAATTCGTTTTCGGTTCAAGCAACCAAACGTTGGAAAAAGTCAGGTAAAGAAATTTATGATGCTACGTATTCTTTCGCAGATGGTAGAAGAGTGACTCCTGGATCAGATTCGTCTAGTAAGAAGTATAGTGTTTTTTTGGGAGGGTCGTTTACATTTGGTGAAGGGATAAACGATACAGAAACCTTACCCTATTATTACAATCAACTCTATTCCCAAAAGAGAAACATTAGAAACTATGGTTTTCATGGCTATGGCACGCATCAGGTATATACCATTGCCAAAAAATACCTTGTCACGGATTCTGCTTTGCATACCGCGGAAAATGTCGAAATCTTTTATTGGTTTATCGATCCTCATATACTTAGAGCAAACGGTTATTCGCAATGGGATCAGAATAGTGCTAAATTCATGGTGGAAAATGGGAGAATTAAACATACGGGTACATTTCAGGAATCAAAAAACACCCGCTTTTTAGTCTCAAAAATTTTAAGTTTCATCTGGACAAATTCAGGTGTTTTCAATCGCATAAAAAATCGAGTGGCCTCCCGAAAAGACGAAATCGATTTGGTTTTGAGGCTTATTAAAGAGACTCATCTTTTGTTCAAAGAAAAGGGCTTTGAATTTACTGTTCTGGTTCAGAATACATCTGGATCTGACCCACTATTTGGTAAGTACTTCAAAAATATACAGGAAAATATAATACAGTATTTGGAAGAGCAAAGCATTCAATTCATCCATGTGGATGAAGCTGTATTGCATGGTAATCAGACTGACAATCATTTGTTTATTCCAGGAGATGGGCACCCTACTGGTGAATTTAATAGACACCTTGCTAATATTCTATGTAAACAAAATCAGGCTATAATAACTTCCAATAATCGCTAACGTGCATATGAGCCAGGAAAGTAATGAGAATGCCGCTACTAAACTACCCCGAGACGGGGGTGTAGAGGTATTCAATAGAGTTTGTCTCACAAACAAAGCTGTTTCCGACCCAGAGCGTCAGGATATTAAACCACACTTGCATAACCCTACCCCAACCTGTATCAAAGGCATTAATGGTCTACAGGTTATTTTTATGGTTACTTATATTATCATGGAATTGGAAGGGTTTGGACTCGATCCTTTCTTCTAGGTAATGTTTCAGAGAGATGTCTACGGAGAAGGGGGGCTATTTATTAGGTCTGGAAAAGAAAATCGAAAACAAACGGGCAGTAATTCGTTCCTTTAGAGTAGTTTCATTGACTCTGGGAAAAGGCCTCGATGGAATTGGCTTATCCAAAAAATGGCATAGCTTTTCCCAACCATCTCCTTTGCTCAAATTGAAGACTAATAAATCATTTTTTCGATCCTTAAAATAATTGAATGCCTCTTGATGACGTAATTCATATTCTCTTTTCCAAGCATCTATATCAAAAATCTGCCATTCAAGACCTGGCTCTTGAGAATCTGGATTACGCAATTTCTTAGCTTGGTTATTTAATACATGATTTTTTCTACTTGCTAGCCAGCTATTCATTTCACGTGTGTTCAAGATGAATTTGCTATTGGGGTACTGTTCATCAAATGCTTTAAAAATAGCAACGGCATGAGTTGGATAATCCCAGTCTGAGATGGCATCATATTGTTCAAGACCGGCCAAAACATTACGATTGTTGAGATAATTACTTTCAATCATTGCCTTGATATTATTACCTTGATCATCTAAGTAATGAACGCTCTTGTATCCTAGTAACCCCAATGCCTGATGAAGGGAACTGGTGCCTGTTTTATTCACTCCTATACAAAAGATTTTGCCATCCATTTACGTGTTCTTTTAATTGAAAGGAATAGTCCTGGGTCACATTGGATTGCTGAACCTGAAGGTAAAAGTTACACTTTAAATAGCAATGATTAGCTTTATTAAAAGCTATTTAAATTTTTTGAAAATAGGATAGTCTAAAAGGAAAAAAATCACATTTATTTACGGTATGAAAACGTAATGACTTTAGAGGAATGAATCTTAATTTGATGCCTTGACAGAACAATCAACTCAGGGTAAACGCTCAAATATTTACCTGAAAAGAATTAATGAAAAGTTAGATTAAAATGGAGGCTTTGTCAACGAATAATAAGTAAAACAAAAGTGTTAAGGTGAGCTTTACTACACTGGATTTCGCGGTTTTCATTAGTATTGTTTTCTTACTTTACTGGTTTCTCTTCAACAGCCTTAAGAGACAAAATACGCTAATTCTCATAGCGAGCTATGTGTTCTATGGTTGGTGGGATTGGAAGTTCCTCTCTCTAATCATCATCAGTAGTCTGGTAGATTATCTGATAGGTATGGGACTTGGCAGAACTAAGCATAACCTGAAGAGAAAAATGCTGCTTTACAGCAGTCTGGCTACTAATCTGGGGATATTGTTCCTCTTTAAATATTTTGACTTTTTTCTCGATGCTTTCAAAGTGCTTTTTTCAATTCAAAGCACCCCCTTTCAAGCCATTGATGTGGTTTTACCTGTAGGAATCAGCTTTTACACATTGCAAACCTTAAGCTATACCATAGATGTGTATAACAAAAAAATAAAACCGCATCATGACATCGTTAGCTTCTTTGCTTTTGTCAGTTTTTTCCCTCAATTGGTAGCTGGCCCTATAGAAAGAGCAGCCAACCTACTCCCTCAGTTCGGCAAAGAAAGAGTTTTTAGTTATGAAAAGGCTGCCGATGGAATGCGACAAATATTATGGGGGTTATTTAAAAAGCTCTTTGTGGCCAATCATTGTGCCATTTTTGTCACTGAGGTTTTCACATCCTTTGGAGATCAACAAGGTAGTACGCTATTCATTGCCGCGATTGCTTTTACTATTCAGGTCTATTGCGACTTTTCTGGTTACTCAGATATGGCTATAGGTTTGGGAAGAATTTTGGGATTTAATTTGACTAAGAATTTTGATTATCCTTTATTTTCTCGAGATATCTCTGAGCTTTGGAATAAATGGCATATCACGCTTATTTCATGGTTCAGAGACTATGTATATATACCCTTAGGTGGCAGTAGAAAGGGTAAAATCAGGAAGCTCTTGCACATTCTGGCCATCTTTACCCTGAGCGGGCTTTGGCATGGTGCCCATCTCACATTTGTACTCTGGGGTGTTTTGCATGGCATTGCTTTTCTTCTCCATATTATATGGCGAGAGAGAAGACCTAGGGGTCAAGTTGCCAGGAATGGCTTTCTACCTTCATGTGTAGAAGTTTTTCAAATGATTAGAACCTTCCTGATTTTTGCAGTCATTAATATCATTTTCAGAATTGACACTTTTGACGACGGGCTAAATTTTATTTTGGAAATGTTTAGCCTGTCTTTTTTCAGTGTCCCTTATTTACCGGACCCAGCCCTAGGTGTAGGTTGTATAATATTGTTTAGTGTAGAATGGTTACAGCGTAACAAGAATCATGGTCTTGAAATGAATAGCCAAAAAACAAAGGGCACAATTCGGTGGAGTATTTACTTTTCTCTCATTTTACTCATTCTGTTTTTCTCAGCTCCAGGTTCTCAATTTTTCTATTTTCAATTTTAAAGAATCATGAAGCTATTTTTGTCCAAGTTACTGATCGTCATAATTCCTGTTGGAATACTTCTGGTTACTATGGAAGTGTTAAATCGAAGAAATGATGGGTCTTCTATTTATATTCAGAATGAGTATTTCCTGGAGAATTCCAGTAAGCTGGATGGACTGGTTTTCGGATCCTCCTACATGTGGTGCGGTATTCAACCACAATATTTGGATGGCAATGTAGCTTCTTTTGCATTAGAAGGAAGTGCCCTTAATATTGACTATTCGATATTTACCTATGCGAAAGAAGTATCAAGGCCAAAATTTGTGCTGCTGGACGCCTCTAAAACTTACTTAATTAATTACCGAACACCCAATTTCATCAAGTCTGTTAGGCTTCCTTATTATTTCCCAACGATCAAAGCTAGTGAGCTAACAGGATATTTTCTTACCGAGATACCATTAAACCAGTATTTCCCCTTAGAAACCTCGCCAAATTATGATCAATGGGGGTACCAGCCTGAAATACCCGAAGAGTGGAATGTTTTCAAAAAGCTTGATTATCAGGATAGTCTTATCCTCAATCATCCTCGAATGGAAGCGTTGTATACATTTGTGAAAGGAAATATTCGTGCTGACAAGACAAAAGAAAATCTTGATCTCTACAGGAGAATCTTAAAAGAATGCCTGGATAAAAACATCAGAATAATATTTGTTAGTACTCCCAAGTATCACTTATTTAATCGATACGTTGATGGACTGCATTTGGATGAAAGAGAGGCTTTTATGGAAGAAGTAGTGGATAACGAACATGTCTTCTTCCTAAATTATGATACACTCTACGAGAAAAACTCTCAGTTATTTTTCGATGTCAATCACCTGAATAATGAAGGGTCGATTCAATTCACTAAAGTATTGAATAGCGACTTGACATCAATCCTTAATTGAAATCAGGGTCGCTCAGTCTTCCATTTTTCAACAAGAGAGTTCTGTTACAGATGCTTTGAATGAGTTTTTCATTGTGCTGTACCATGATAATGCTTGTGCCGGATTTTTTTAAGTCCTTCATTTTCTTCAAACACAATTCTTGAAATTGCTTATCACCGAAAGCCAGAATTTCATCGGCCAGAAGAATGTCAGGCTTTAAATGACTTACAATGCTAAAGGCGAGCCGTGTTTTCATCCCGTTTGAATAACTCCTTAGTTTTGTGTCCAGAAACAAACTGATACCTGCGAAATCAACGATTTCATCCAGTTTTTGCCTGAGTTCTTTCCGTTTGATTCCAATGAGAGAGGCATATACATAGGCATTTTCCCGCCCTGTTAGCTGATCGTGAAACCCAGCGTTCAGACCTAACAAGGGCGCCAGAGAACCCTGTATTTTCACCCAACCAGAAGTTGGGGTAACTATACTACTGATGATTTTAAGCAGAGTGGATTTTCCTGAGCCATTAGTTCCAACTAACGCTACACAATCACCTTTCTCCAGCTCAAAAGAAACATCTTTCAAAGCCCAAAAAGGCATTTTTTTACCTGTTTCAGGATCTTTCACTAAATAACTCTTGCTGATATTTTCTACAGATAATAGCATGATCTATAACCGGTCTATCAAATTTTTGTCTTCACTTTTAAACCAGATGTACCCTAACGCGCATATGACCATAGCATAGAGTGTAAACAGAACTACTTTAACAAGTTGCCCGTCCTCAGGAAAAATACCCAACCTGAATGTGTAGAGAATAGTGCTAATAGGATTGAATTCAAAAATGGGTCTTATCCACTCGTTTTCTATGGAAAGCGAGACATTGTAGAGTATGGAAGAGGTAAAGAAGATGGCCTGACTCATGAATGGATAAACTACCTGAAATCCGCGATATCTCACACAGATCACCGAAAAAAGCAGATTAGAACCAATTGACACCAACAAGAGCTGGATCAGGCTCAAGAAGGAATAAATTAGAAACCAGCCTACTTGAATGTCAACTCCTGAGATAACTAACGTGACCATCAGAATGACCAGAGCAATCAGAAGATCCGGTAGTTTGCCAGCAAGAAAAGTGATTGGGAGTAAGAATCTCGGAAAGTATATTTGCTTTATCATATCATCATTTTGCAAAAAGCAGACATAGGCTTGAGACAGGCTACCGGAAAAAACACTCCAAAAAATAAAACCGGAATAGATGTAAATAAAATACTGGGGGATGTTAACTCCTACACTATTGTTCAATGCTATATAGAAGATGGCGGACATCAACAGAGGCTGCATTACTCCCCAGAATAGACCAAACCAAAAATTGTTGTATTGCAACCTGATGTTTCGCCATGTGAATGTCCAGAAGAATTCTGAGTATTTTCTTATTGACCTCAACGTCTCCATACTGCTAAATTTTCTTTCTTCTAGCACACCATTTCAGAGCCATTGGTTTGTAGATATTTATTTCAATGTCAACATAAGATTGATTTTTCATCTGTTTCTAAATTTTAACTGGGGCAGAAAGTTGAACCACCTTTTGTTCTTTTTTTCTCTTTCAATCCGGTTATGATAATCCTGAATCAGTTTTTGTAGTCTTAGCTTTTCGCCTTCCCACATTTCTTGGAATACTGTTGGTGAAAGTCTTATCTTATCAAGGTAATGAGAAAGCTCAGGCGCACTGAGTTTTCTATCCTGACATACCAATATTCCTAAACCATGCGAGGTTGGGAATTTTAGCCAATCAAAATCTATCAGACTTTCATCAATAAAATCCTCAATAGCTGTTAAAACACCGTTCTTATCTCCTCCTTCTATTGTAGCGTTAAATAAGTGTGCATTAAAGTAACAACTTTGACTAAGTTCCGACTCGCCTAATAACAACCCAGCCTTTTGGTGTTCCTGAAGATACTTTTGAGGAATTACTTTCGGGTTATAGTATAAGTCTCGCCTTCCGTATGGCCAACTGATATCATGAAAAAAAAGGACAGGGAATTGATCTATTCTATGAGCATATTTTTCTTCAATAAGTTTCAACTCATTAAAAACAGTATACCAATTATGGTCACCATCGATCAGGCCTATATGAAAATCTTCGATGTCTGGAATAACATTGACGCTTAAGTCTTTGTACGAACGGAAATGACACTGTTTGTATCTATTTCTTAAAAATGCTTCATCAAACTTTGGTGCCGGGTCGATTACAGAGAGTTTGCCATTGACTTCATTACAAAAAGCTAACAACTGTTCTGTATTTCGACCATATTCGGCCCCGATTTCAAGAAAGTCAGTGGCTTTAATAATGTTCGCTATTGGCTTAATATGTGTTTTCCAAAAGTTGTACATGTTTTTTTAATGTGTCTAATTGCCTTTTACAAAACCAATGAAGGTGGCTATTTGAGAAATCATGATTAAGGACAATAGTTTGATTCTTCCAAAGAGATTATTCCCTGAAGTCCAGGCACGATTCAACATTTTAAAATAGAATTTTATTCTAAAGGGAGGGGAAGGGATATTGAGTTTCTTTGAGTTTTTTCTATACTGAATCGCTGCGGTACCATATTTTAAATGTTGCTTCCAGAAAGACTTCATAGATAAATTGTGTGAATGATGTATGAGTGCTTCTATCCTATAATCCATTCTGTATCCCTTCTGTTTCCATCTCGTGCAGAACTCCCTATCCTCTCCTGCTGAAGTCCTGAAGCTTTCATCGAAACCACTTATACTGATGAAAGCCTGTTTATCAACCAAGAAATTATTGGAAGTAAAGAAATACCAAGGAGTGTCCTCAAAGTATTCATATAAAAATGAAACAAGTATCTGACTGGCTTCGGAGCAGTTGTTTTGTATCAGCTTATTTTTTGTTCTTCCTCCGATCATCAC
This sequence comes from uncultured Roseivirga sp., assembly GCA_947493005.1. Classification (GTDB taxonomy): domain Bacteria; phylum Bacteroidota; class Bacteroidia; order Cytophagales; family Cyclobacteriaceae; genus Roseivirga. Next base: position 610,874 of record CANLOY010000001.1, on the reverse strand, counting down.
TCCAGTTTGAGCGTTTATCAGTAGCTTTTCAAGCCAGTCCATTTCAGGCTCGCAATCATCATCCAGAAAAGCCAGAAACTTGCCCTTAGCTACAGCAGCTCCCCTGTTTCTAGCGGTAGCGGGCCCTGAATTTTCTTGCCTGATCACTGTTAGGCTCAAAGATTGCTGAAACTCTTTTTTCAGGGCATTCAAGCTCTCTTTTCCACCATCATCTACCACTATTACTTCCCAATCCTCACTTAAACATTGCGCTTTTAATGAGTTAAGACATGCTCTTAAAGAGTTTGGTCGGTTATAGGTCGGTATAATTACAGAAACAAACAGAGTTTTACTTTTTGATGCGCAGTTGATAAACATGGTAACCATTGACGATAATGGAGTCAAGAACTTCAATGTTATCAAAACGTTGATTCTTAATTGAAACCAGAAATGCGGAGTTTGGGTCATAGTCTGGAATCCGATTACTTTCTAGCCTGGAAATACCGTATATAATATTTTCCTCTATGTTCACCTGCTCGTGCATTTCATGTAAGTTGAAAGTATATGCATTGGTGTATTCTTTAATCGCAAACTGACCCATATAGAACTTGAAAAAGTCCTTTGCCGCTATATTAGGGGAATCGAAGAATAAGCATGTTTTTTTTGAAGGGCTTGTTCGTCTTTGGTTGATAAAGTTTGCGACTTGAGCATCTTGTTCTTTCACTTCAGAAGCAATTTTAGTGAAATGAGGTAGTAACAAAAACAAGATACAAGGAATGGTAATAGTGAGTATTGAACCTAGCTTGAACTTTCGAACGGATTCATTTTCCAGTTGCGACAGAAGCATGGCAATTATTCCCCCAATTAATATGGAGAACATTCCCAGTCCATGGCGATGCATGCCAAACCAATTGGTAAAACACACAGTATAAAGAAACAGTGCTATTGACAAGAGGAGAAGGGAATTGAGTAATACCGGTTTTGTAGAAACAAGTGTTGATTTCCAGTTTTTTCTACCTAATAAAATCAGAAGTGGAAAAATCACTAATACTTCATAACCCATTGAAACAATCCTCTTTAGAAACCATTTACCAAAAACCTGGGGAGAATCCACTATACCAAAAATTGAATATGCTGAGATTTTTTTGATTGCGTAGGCCTCAGAAAATGCTGTGAATAATAAATGTTGGAGTGTCCATAATACAACAATAGAGATGCTAATAATACCCAAAACTTGTTTGAGGTTGGTTTTGTGCCTTTTAGTTAAGTAAAGAATCACAGGCGTTGGCAAAAGGAAAATAGTAAACCAAGTAAAGAAAGAGCCCAAAAGAATCGTAGAGTAAAAAAGCAATGTCCTTATGAGAAGCTTGGAATTGTATATGATTAATGCTAACAACCAGAAAGTCACTTGCCATTGATCAACATAAATCACGGAAGCAAAATCCAGATGAGAAGGGAGAAGTATAAAGCCGATGGTGGATATGATACTTGTTTTAATACCCACTTGAGACTGTCTTAAAAAAACTAAGAATAAGAGCGCATTGATAGCATACAATAGTGTGTAAAAAAGTCTTGCAGCATAAATATCGCTTTGACCTGTCAGTTTAAACCAATTGGCCAGAACAATAAAAGGAAGTGGTGGCCAGTTCTTGTATGTTGTGAATTTTCCATTTTGAACATAGCCTTGAAAGTTGTCAGGTGCATTTTCCGGCATGTCCATGTAAGTTTTACTTAGGGCCATACCAAAGGGGCTTATACCAACATCTGGGTTATATCTGAACTCATTTTTAGGCATTGTAAAGTAAACAGTTGCAAAGGCAATGCAGAATATCAAGACTGCAAACAGCCAAACCTTTGATTTACTTTTCAAGGGTCTCATGATATTCAGGGTTGGTGTTCACTTTCCAGATGTTTTCCTTTTTATTCTCCTTTGTGAGGATGTTATTGACTGCTTCTAATGCGGTAAGCATTGAGTGATCTTGATTATTGTAGCGATGAGTTCCGTTACGCCCAATCATATAAAGGTTTTCTATTGTATTTAGAAACTCTTTAACAACATCAAATTTTTGGTAGCTACCTACATAAGATGGATATGCCTTTGGCATTCTTACCACAGTACCGTCAAGGACTTTTGATGATTTTAGAAGCCCGATACTTGAAAGTTCGTTTGTTGCCAGATTTATTAACTCTTTATCTGAGCATGCCCAGAGTTGATCATTCTTTTGACAAAAGAATTCAGCTCCAATCCAATGTTTACCAGATTCTGAAGTCATTTCAGAGCTCCAGTTATGGAAGAGTTGTACGCGACCAACGTTTAGCCCATTATCTTGAATATAGAGCCAGTTATCATCAATAGCTTCACCTTTCTTGTTTTTGAGATTCAGTTCATCTAACAGAAGACCTACAATCATAAAATCCCTATACTCAAGGTTGGAGGCGATTTCTTTCACTTTACTTGGAACAGGTTTGCCAAGCCCCTCAATCAGGTGTTTTACTGGCATAGTTGAAATTACCTGATCGCAAGCAAGAGTATAGGTGTTTTGGTTTATTGTGTCATATACATTGACTTCATCGATGTTGTTGTCTTTACGATTAAGTCCAATAACTTTCTGTTGAAACTTAAGTTCTACCCCTTTTGATTTACACTTTTCGGCAACAATTTCCCACAATTGACCTGGTCCTTTTTGAGGATACAAGAAATACTCTGTAAGCGTTTGTTCAACCTCTTTATTTCCAAAAGATTGGCGCATTGGATAGAAGAGTGTGGTGAAATAATGCTTAACAATTTTTTTGAAACTCAAACCCTTTACCCTTTGCCTTCCCCATTCCGGACTTATTTCCGTACATGATTTACCCCATACCTTTTGTGTATATTCTTTAAAGAATGTTTCGTAGAGTTTTTTTCCAAAACGATTGATAAAGAAGTCTTCAAGGTTCTTTTCTTCATGTATTGGCGTAATTCGACTTTTCAGCAAAGAGATAAATATGCTCAGGCTTTTCCAGAATCCAATTTTTAAAAGTGTATTCAGGTTTAGTTTAATGGGGTAGTCAAGTAATTGGTGATTGTAAAAGATTCTTGACTTACGCGGGCGTATAAGCATATGAGGCTTTGACGCATCTGAGAAAGGCTTGACTTGAAAAGACTTTTGGCGGTTTTGATAAGTGGTAAGCACTTCTTTTCCATCGTTGAGTATTGGTAAAAACTGCTGCCACCAGTTCAGAACCCAATCGGATTTAGAGAAAAAACGATGCCCTCCTATATCAATCTTATTTCCTTTATAATCAACGGTTTTACTAATGCCTCCTACTTGATTATCAGCTTCGATGATTACAATGTTGTAGTCCTTATTACTTGTTGCTAGTTCATAAGCTGCTGTGAGTCCAGCAGGTCCCGCACCAATGATCACTATCGTTTCTCTTTGATCATTCATCTAGTACAAGCTTTCCCTCTCTATTTGAGGTTTGCAATGTTTTGGTTCTGTGTTTTCTGGAAAGAATATGATCTATTGTACCTAATACAAAACCAATAAAGGCACAGAGCAAATAAATCCAATGTAGAAGAATTACTGCTGGAACCTTATACCACTCAAAATGTTTAGTAAAGAAGCTATAGATTTTTCTTTTGACAAGCAGTAGCAGTGTAAAACTCACAAGGCCCATTGGAAGTAGAAAACTAAATTCAATGCTTAAAGATAAACCACTCAACCCGACTAGTAACATGACTACTGCTAAGCGTTCGTTGTAACTTATGTTTAAGTTGTTTGCATTTATTTTGGGGTATAATTTTAATAACCTTGTCCATGGCCTGGCTCTATATAAAACATCTGTTCGAACCATGTTCCAAAAACTCCATTTCTTAAGGTGCTTTACTTGTAACTCCTTGTCGAGTCTAATACATTGTCCTTTTTCACATAATCGATAGCCTAGTTCTATATCTTCCACACTAGGTTTACCAAAAGAATCATCAAAGCCACCAATACTTAGGAAAGTATTCTTTTCTATAGCACCACAGGCTCCCCAGAAAGTGGTAGCATTTTCTTTAGCCGTTTGATGAGTATAGTGATGCAAGAGATTTCTGTATTTAGAGACAAGTGCTTTTTCTGAAGGAATGTTGTCATAAGAACCGATTAATGCAGTTTGGTGATTTGGTGTTGAAAAATGAGCATTCAGTCGGGAAATCGTGTCGGGCAAAAGCTCTACATCTGAATCGAGGAAGAATAATATATTTCCAGAAGCTATACCAGCTCCATGGTTTCGCGCAAAAGCAGGCCCTCTGTTTTCATTAAGGCTTATGATAATTAGATTCTCTAAACCTAATGATTCGAAATGCTTAGCTGTCAATTTCAACCCATCCAGTACTAGAATAACCTCAGAAACATCCTGACCATAAGCTTTGATCGAAGACAGACTGCGAGCAAGCTCCGGAGTGTTGCAATGAGCAGGTATGATAATCGATATATTATGTTTTTGTGAGAGGATAACGTTTGTTTTATTTCTGTAGAACCTTGCTTACTCAATTAGTAACATTAGAATACACTAACCATAGCCACTTTCTCAACTCAATTCCAAGAATATCTATTAAAGACAAGTATAAGCCATGTCATGTATAAAAAAGAATTAAAGTTACCAATTGAGGCTACTGTGTTACTAATTGATTAAATGCTGATAATTAAAGCTAATAAATTACAATTTCTTCATTAAGTGAGAGTTTGAATTCTACCCCTTAGAGGCTCACGTTTCAACATTGCTCAACTTCCTTAACTCCATTTTCATAGAATTTGATTTTTACTAGTACTAGTGATTGTCTGGTTAAAAAACGAAGCATACATTTGCAGCTCTTTAGAATTGATCTAAATAAGAATAAGAAGAAATGCAGATTGAAAAAGTGAAGATATGGACTTTGGCAATGTTGAGTTTGGTTGCTGTAAGTTCTTGTGATAATGATGATAATAAGCCTTCTGTTGAGGCGCCTGCTACCTATTCATTTATGAGAGATGGCCAGTCTACAGTGTCTTTTAGTGGTCAGACTGCTAGAATTCAAATGGCAACTGAGCTCATCGGTGAAATGAAAGATTTCGATAATGCGACTTTGATTACAGCATTAGAAATGTTTAGAAATGAAACAGCAAATGGTGGTGATGCCAACCCATTTGCATCTGCAGAATTGAATGCTTCAACAAAGAGTGTTAGGAGCAAAACAGCAGCTTCAAGAGATTTTTTCTCTACTAATGTCACTGAAGCCACTGCTATAAAGCAGGATTTTGAAAACTGGATTACTGCTCAGATCAATGAAGTATTCCCTAATGAAAATACGGCTGCTGCTGCCGGAACAGCAGGTCAGATTGCAGATGGTTCTTCAACTAGGTATATAAGCGCAAAAGGGTTGGAATATAATCAAGCAGTTAACAAAGGTTTGATTGGTGCATTGATGCTTGATCAGATGTTGAATAATTACTTGGGTACGGCAGTATTGAATGAGGCTTCGAACCGTGCTGACAATGATGCGGGTACCGTGGCTTCTGGTAAAACCTATACAACAATGGAGCACAAATGGGATGAAGCATACGGATATCTTTTTGGTACTTCAGTTAATCCTACTAACCCAGTAAGTGAGATTGGTAATGAAGATGCCTTCCTTAACAAATACTTAGGACGAGTTGAAGGAGATAGTGATTTTGCGGGTATAGCTCAAAAAGTTTTCGATGCTTTTAAATTAGGAAGAGCAGCGATTGTAGCTAGGGATTACACTGTCAGAGATGAGCAAGCAGTCGTTCTTAGAGATCTGTTGTCTCAGGTAATTGCTATTAGAGCAGTTTATTACTTACAACAAGGAAAGAATGGACTATCACAAAACCCTCCTGCATATGGACAGGCTTTCCATGATTTGTCGGAAGGTTTTGGTTTTGTGTATAGCTTAAGATTTACCAGAAACCCTCAAACCGGAGCATCTTATTTCACCAAGTCAGAAGTTGATGGATTTATCAACAGCTTGGTTGGAAATGGAAACGGTTTCTGGGATTTGACTTCCGCTACTTTAGATCAAATTTCAAATAGTATTGCAGCTAAATTCGATTTCACGGTTGCCCAGGCAGGCAGCTGAGAAAAGATAATTAATGAGATAAAGAGGATGGTGCGGAAGCGCTATCCTCTTCTGTGCTTAAAAGAAAAGAAGCCATATGAAAAAAGTATTAACACTATTATTTGTCATCAGTATCGTTGCTAGTTGTTCGTCTTCCGATAATGGACCAGATACTACAGACAACTTTGACAGGTCTGCCATGCTCGTTAATTGGGCCGACAATATCATAGTTCCTTCTTATCAGGCCTACAAAGGTGAACTTGATGAGTTGAAGACTAAGTCAGACGGATTTATAGCCTCTCCTTCTGTGGCAACTCTTAACGAATTAAGAACAGCCTGGCAAGAGGCCTATAAAAAGTGGCAGCACGTTTCCATGTTCGAAATTGGCAGAGCCGAAGCACTGACTTTAAGGAACTTTACCAATATATTCCCGGCCGATGCCAGTGAGATTGACCAGAATATAGCACAAGGAAATTATAACCTTACACTTCCATCGACCAACGATGAACAAGGTTTCCCTGCTTTGGATTATTTGCTTAACGGAATAGCAAGTGATGATGCCTCAATAGTTAATGCGCTTAATACAACCAATCATAAGAACTATCTGAATGATGTGGTCACCAGACTTCGTGATTTGGGAACAGAGGTACTGAACGATTGGACTACTACTTACAGAGACACTTTTGTGAATAACAATGGATCTTCTGCTTCAAGTGCAGTGAATAAATTAGTAAACGACTTCATGTTTTACTATGAGAAATCGCTGAGAGCAGGTAAAATCGGCATTCCTGCAGGGGTATTTTCTAACAATACTTTCAATGAAAAAGTAGAGGCTTTTTATAAAGGGGACTTTTCAAAAGCATTATTCTTAGAGGCGCTGAATGCTGCGCAGAATTTCTTCAATGGTAAGCATTATAGCAGTAGCACAACAGGGCAAAGCCTCAAGTCTTATCTGGATTTTCTTAATACCATAAAAGAAGGAACAGATTTAAGCCAGCTGATTAACAATCAGTTTAATGGTAGCAGGACTAGTGCAACAAATCTGGAAAATAGCTTCTCACAGCAAGTAACAACTAATAATACCTTGATGCTCCAGACCTATGATCAGCTTCAAATGAATGTGGTATTGATGAAGGTCGATATGTTTCAGGCATTGAGTATTCAGGTTGATTTTGTTGATGCTGATGGAGATTAAATGAGGTTGTTTGATCGGTCATATTTTCAAAAAACTACGGAGGCTGCGCCATTGGCAGTCTTTCGTATTTTATTTGGCCTGATGATGCTAGTCAGCATCATTCGCTTCTGGAGCTATGGCTGGATCGATAAACTCTATATACAACCCAACTTCTCCTTTTCTTATTATGGCTTTGAGTTTGTAAAACCTTTAGGTGAATATACCTACTTACTCTTTGTCGTTTGCGCACTTTCAGCAGTGGGAGTAATGTTAGGGTTCAGGTATAGAATTTCAATCATTACATTTTTCATCAGTTTCACTTACATCGAATTGATGGATAAAACCACCTATCTCAACCATTATTATTTCATTAGTCTGGTGGCGTTTGTCATGATCTTTTTACCCGCAGATAGCTACTTATCTTTTGATGCCGCTAAAGATGAAACAAAGAGATTTCAGAGAGTCCCTCAATGGACAATTGATAGTATTAAACTGCTTTTGGCTATTGTATATTTTTATGCTGGCTTGGCAAAGCTTAATTCAGACTGGTTAGTTGAAGCTATGCCATTAAAAATCTGGTTGCCCTCTAAGTATGACATACCCTTGTTGGGGGATTTTTTGCAGGAAAAATGGGTACACTATGCTTTCAGTTGGGGTGGAGCATTGTATGATCTAACTATACCCTTTTTGTTGATTAACAAAAAAACACGCGTTTATGCTTTTGGTGCAGTTGTCTTCTTTCATGTAATTACAAGGATATTGTTTCCAATCGGAATGTTCCCATACATCATGATTGTGAGCGGACTAATTTTCTTTGACTCAAGCCTGCATCATAAGATACTTAACACAATTTCCCGCTTATTCAGAATTCAAAAGCCAACGTTTGACAATGGATTGAACATGGCTATTAATTCTGGACGGAGATTCAGTCTTTATCTGCTAACCGGTTTTTTTGCCATTCAACTGCTTTTGCCTTTTCGACATTACCTGTATCCGGGAGAACTCTTCTGGACTGAAGAGGGCTTTCGGTTTTCATGGAGAGTAATGCTGATGGAAAAAGCCGGCTATGCCAATTTTAAAATTGTAAATAAGAAAACCGGAGACCGGTTTTATGTAGACAATACAGACTTTCTTACGCCTTTTCAGGAAAAGCAAATGGCTACGCAGCCAGACTTTATTTTAGAATACGCACACTACCTAAAAAAACATTTCAGTAGTCAGGGACATGAAAATATAGGAGTTTATGTCGAGAGCTATGTGGCACTTAATGGTAGAAGAAGCCGGCCATATATAAACCCTGAGGTTGACCTGACTTCTTTTAAAGAATCTTTCAAACATAAATCATGGATACTTCCATTTAATGATGAAATCAAAGGTTTATAGTTTCATATTGTTAATGCTATTGCCTACAGCAGTTTGGGCACAGTATAGTGTTAAAGGGAAAATCACCGATGCTAAAAGTGGAAGACCCGTGACGAAGGCGGAAGTCTATAACAAGAACACACAGCAGATCATTGAAACCAACTCCCGTGGAGAATACATTATGCCAGACTTGTCTGAAGGGACTTATTATCTGGTAGTTTATTCTCATTCTTATCAAGTAGAAGAAAGAGCTGTGGTGGTCTCCAAAAGCATAGTTCTGGATATTGAATTGAAAGAGATCTCCAGAGAACTTTCGGCAGTAGTGGTTTCGCAGGAAAGAGAGAAAATTTTTAGCATTAATCGTCTTAAACCAGTAGAAGGCACTTCGATTTTTGCCGGGAAAAAATCAGAAGTTGTATTGCTAGATCAGACAATTGGTAATCTTGCCTCAAACAATGCACGGCAGGTATATGCTCAGGTGGTTGGGCTGAATATTTATGAATCGGCTGATGCCGGACTTCAGTTAAGCATAGGAGGAAGAGGGCTTGATCCTAATCGAACAGCTAACTTCAATACACGTCAGAATGGATATGATATCAGTGCCGATGTATTAGGCTACCCTGAAAGTTATTATACACCACCCGCTGAGGGTTTAAGTGAAATCCAGGTGATTCGTGGAGCAGCATCTTTGCAATATGGAACTCAGTTTGGAGGCTTAATTAACTTTAAGATGAAAACTCCTCATCCATCTAAGAAACTTGAATGGGTGTCACGTCAATCTGCAGGCTCTTTTGGTCTTTTCACCAGCTTTAATAGCGCTAGTGGAACCTTGGGTAAATTGAGCTACTACACTTATTTCAATTACAAAAGAGGTGATGGGTTCAGAGCTAATTCTGAATATGAGTCAAAGAATTACTTTGCCAATATCAATTATGCATTTAATCCGAAAACCTCACTCTCCTTTGATTTTACTCACCTGAACTATTTGGCTCAACAAGCTGGAGGGTTAACCGATACACAATTTCGAAACAATCCTAATTTTAGTAATCGAACCAGAAACTGGTTTAATGTGATCTGGAATCTTTTTTCCCTTAAACTGGAACATAAGTTCTCGCAGAGAACAGACTTTAGCTTGAATGTATTTGGTTTAGATGCATCCAGAAATGCATTAGGTTTTAGAGGTAACCCAACACTTCTCAATACAAATCCTGTTTTAGAATTAGATGAACAAAACGTTGATAGAGGGTTTGTAAACCCAAGGGATTTAATCAAAGGAGATTTTAATAACTGGGGAGCTGAGGCAAGGTTATTAACAAGGTATCAGCTGTTGGACAAAGATGCTGTGTTTCTTATTGGTGCCAAGTTTTACAAGGCTGATAATTTTAGCAGACAGGGTGCTGGTACCAGGGGGACAGATGCGAATTTCAGCTTTGCAAACAGTCGGTTCCCAGACTATCCTAACCAGTCTGATTTTAACTTCCCTAACCTGAATGCTACACTTTTCGGTGAGCATATTTTTTACCTGAACGAAAAGATTTCTCTTACTCCTGGTTTCAGACTGGAACATATCAAAACAGAAAGTATAGGTGCTTTCAGGCAGGTGAATTTTGATAATGCAGGGAATCCTATTTTTAACAGAACCCTTGAGGACAATAGAGAACTAAAGAGAACCTTCTTGCTTTTAGGACTAGGAGCAAGTTATGATCACTCTGAGAACCTCGAGATATATGCTAACATTTCACAAAACTATCGCTCAGTAACTTTCAGTGATATCAGAACAGTCAATCCAACCTTTATTATTGACCCCAACATTCGAGATGAAAAAGGCTTTACAGGAGATTTTGGTCTACGGGGAAAATGGAATAATCAACTTTCTTATGATGTGGGTGGTTTCGCATTATTGTATGACGATAGGATAGGAATCATTCTTGATGATCGTGCCAATAGAGTGAGAAAGAATATTGGTAAAGCTTTTATCTATGGGCTTGAAGGGTTTGCGGACTGGAATCTGGCAAATACGCTAAATATGAATGATGGACTCTATAGGTTGAATTGGTTTGTTAATGGAGCCTTAACAACTTCAGAGTACCTTGAATCTGAAGAGAACAACGTAAAAGGAAAGAAAGTGGAATTTATTCCTACTGTGAATTTGAAGACGGGTATAAAAGCTGGCTATAAAAACTTACTGGCCAACTTACAGTTTACCTACCTCTCAAAGCAGTTTACTGACGTAGAGAATTCATCAGTACCTACAGATGGAGATGTGAGAAATGGTGTTATTGGCGAAATTCCAGCCTACTCTATAATGGATTTGTCTTTTTCATACACTTTTAAAAACTGGAAGGTTGAAACAGGAATCAATAACCTTTTAGACAACAAGTATTTTACCAGAAGAGCAACGGGTTATCCTGGCCCTGGAATTATACCTTCAGACCCAAGGAGCTACTATTTTACACTTCAGTTAAAGTTGTGATCTTACCCATTTGAGTATCAGCCTAATGGTTAAACATTGTTGGCTCTTTTTGATATAGATCAAAATTGACTATTTTATTATAGCTCATATTTGAATCTTAATCGAAGATAATGAAGAACTCTACCCTTCTATTGAGGTCATTGCTTATTGTTGTAACTATAGCAGGTATCCCTCATACTCTAGCATTGTATGTCAGTTCAACCAAAGAAAGCGATATAGCAGAGCCACAAATTCCGGAAATAGTAACAGATGAAGTAAACGAAGGCTGGGAACCATATTGGGTTGGGAAATATGAAGTAAGCTTTGATGGGATAAAAGAGAAAGCACACTATGAAATCCGTGAAAAGTCAGATCAATATAAATGCTACTCGATCTTATTAATTGATGCAAACGGAAATAGCTTTGAAGACAATGCCATCGTCATGGAGGACATTCAAATAACTGATTCAATTGCAAAAGCCGTGTATCAAATTGAATATGAAGGGAAGAAACTTAAAGTGGATAGTCAAATGAAAATGGATGACGAAGGTAATGTAACACTCAGTTATAATTACTATGGGTATGAGGGTAAAGAAAACTGGAAAAGACTTGAACAATAGACCACAATGGAATTTCTAACCCAAACATTTGAGCTAGAAGAGCTACAGTATTTTTTCGATTACGTTAATAATGGTAGCGTATTCTATCTTATCATTCCTTTTTTTATACTGGAATTGATCCGATATGCCGTTCTTAAAAAACTTAACTGGAATATTCTGGGTGACTCAATTGCCAATATAATAACAGTTGTTGCTTTTGTTATGATCGAGTTTACATTAGGAGCACTACTGCTTTACAAGCTTTATTTCTATGTATATGAATACATAAGTCTACCACACTTGCCTTTGAATATTGTTACAGTAACCTGCTGCATATTGTTAGCCGATTTTGCCTACTACTGGGATCATAGAGTGATGCATCGAATCGGGATTGGCTGGGCAACACATACAGTACATCATAGTTCGCCTCATTTTAATATGTCAGTAGCATACAGGTTTGGTCCTCTTGATGCTGTTTTTCCGATCTTCTTTTCCCTTCCCATTGTTATGTTGGGCTTTAACCCCTGGATGCTTTTGTTTGTCGAACTCTTTGTGCAATCTTTTCAGGCAATCTTACATACAGAGGTAATTGGAAAGCTTCCCAGACCACTCGAATACATTTTTAATACACCCTCTCATCATAGAGTGCATCATGGTTCGAATGAACAATATTTAGATAAAAACTATGCAGGGATTTTTATTATATGGGATCGTCTTTTAGGCACTTTTGCTGAAGAAAAGGAGAAAGTCGTATACGGGATAACAGAGCCTTTGAATAGTATAAACCCGATCAAGGTGTTTTTCCACGGTTTTACTCGTTTATATCGTAGTATCAAATCCACCAAAGGATTTAAAAACAAGGTTAATTACCTTATCAAACCTCCCGGTTGGGAGCCTGAAAAATAGTAGAATTACAAAGTCCGAACGATTAGAGTTATGATTCGTACCACTGTCAATATTATCTTCATTCTCCTAATGATTGTAATGTACATTTATGGGGTATACTCATGGATGATTTGGGGTGTTTTTATCATTCTATGGTTTGGAATAGACTATTTGGTAGCCTACAAAAACCCAAAGAATGGTAAGTAGAGTAGCTTTTATTTCGAAAACTCAGGTAAGCTAGAAGGACCTTACTATATTAAACCCAAAGAATATATCTCCTTGACTCCAATTACCTTCTGCATTACTGATGAACCCAGGTTCATTAGTAGATTGAGCATTGGAAAACAATAACTGAAATACATGTCCACCAGTCTCAATATCTATTCCTATCGTTAAGGGATTTTTATAGATAGACTGCTCCGCTCTACTGAAATTGTAAACGTAGTCAACATTTACAGAAAGACGTTTGCTGAGTTTATGTCTGCCTCCCATTCCCAAAGCGAACTGCTCATGATTTTGAAATGCTTCTAAAACCAGGTTTTGTCGAACGAAAGTAGGAGCTAACAGCAAGGAGAAATCTACATTCAATCTTCGTGAAATCAGTAATTGAGAAGCATAACTAAGGCGATCGAAATATTTAAGTTTAGGATACCTTTCTTTGCTTAAGTCAGTATTGAGGTTGACCGTGCTATAAAAGCTGATGTTAACTGGAAACTGGGCTGTTTGATTTTTAAGCCGAACTTTGACAGAACTGGCAAAGGTTCTTCTTAATGATTCTCGACTTATTCCGACTTGTACACCATTGAAAATGGCATAGATGATTTGAATTTTTGTATTGGCATTATCAAAACCAAAAAAAGTTGATCCAGCATTTTCTAAGGTTCCAAACCGATGAGAAACATACAAGTATAAATCGCCTTTGTCAGCCACCTTTGTAGATTGTAAGTTTCCAATCTTCATCGCTTTGAATGATGGTAAATTAAAGGTCTCTGCTTTATTTTCGGATTCAAGTATGCTCAATAGGTCTTCTTCATCCTGACTGTATGAAATGTTAAAGCTCACGAAAAGGGCTATTGATATAATTCTTAATTTTCTTACCATAATTTCTAGTTTTGAGGAAATCCGTCTTCTAGCCATTTAGCAACTCTTTGACGATCCACTGCTGGAATCAGTCCGCTAGGAGGCATAGGATTAACCTGGTTATTAATCCTGTTAATGAGGTTACTACTTTCAGTATAAAATCTCACGCTCTGGTAAGTATCCAGTTCAACCCCAGCATTGGCACTGGGACCCGAATGACAGGTTGTGCAATAATTAAACATGATAGTCTGTATTTCTGGGTTGTATCGTACAACTTCAGTGATAGGTGGTAGCTCCTCAGGGTTAGTCTCTTCGATGACTGCTGTGGTACAGCTTGAAACCCATATAGCCAGAAGGCTGACAATACTATATTTTACTTTCATCAGTAGATTATTAATTCTGGATATTGATATTGTCAATGGTAACTGTTAAAGTCTGTTCCGGACTTAATTCAATTTTTTGACTCACATGAGTTATATCTCCAGCAGAGATACTCCCGTCTTCATTGGCATCAGCGATTACGGTTACATAGTATTCACCAGGATGCATATATGTGAAATTGAAGCTGTTCTCCGTAGCTATAATCTCAGGAAAACGAAGTACAGAACTGAATGACTCATTAATAAAAAACCCATTACTGTCTGTCAATGGTTCTTTAGATAAATACAGAAACCAACCTTTGTCTTCGATAGCTGTATTTCTAACAATGTTTACCGTCAAATAGCCAAGATATGGGTGATCTTGAATTCTGAATGGGTCGCGAGATTCGTCCGCTAAGGTAAAGACATCATTACTTCCTGTTTGTTGAGCGAGAAAAGTCGCTGATTTTGGTTCTGTATCACCAGGGTTGATGTAGAGAAGATCTTGCCTAAATCCACCGGAAAAATCCCAGGCAGAATTGTTCTGAGGGAAACCTAATTGTTGAGCTGCTTGCAATGCCAGTTCAGGGTTTTTTCGACTAGATCTAAAGGTCATGTGTCTAACAGGCATTAGATTCAATCCGAGTCTACTTGTATAGGCATTGAAGTAAAGGCTGTCACTTTTAAACCTTAGTTCCATGTACATAATGGCCGCACCTCCATTAGCATCTACAAGCCTGAAATATTTGCTATTGTCAGCGTCATACCTGATACTGTCCAACACGAAGTAACTGGTACGATAAATCCCATTCAGTAACCCACCGTTTCTTGCCATGATGGTTCTGGTATTTTTAAAGTCGGTGACAAAAAAGGAAGTGAGCAAATTGCCTGCAGAACCGCCTTCAAAAATTCCATGGATATGTGAGGGAGAAATAGCGCGATAATCAAAAGCAAACCAATCAAAATCATCTGCGATAATTCGTAGAGGTCCTGTCCAGTGACCTTGCATTTTTTCTAAAAAGTCAAAGCCATCAACGTTGATATCTAATGGATTTACTTCTCGGGACAAGTCGGGAGAAGGAGACTCATTAATCTCAGCTATGTTTCTAATTTCATCTTCACAACCGCTAAAAAATACAATCAGCAATAGAATGGAAGTTGCTTTTACTAAATCACTCATAATCAATTTTTCATTCTGACCCATACTTCACTAATTGGTTTCCCTTTGATGTATTGGTCAACAAACAGTGTGTCTATATTTATTTGACTTATTCGAAAGTTGGCTTGAGTATTCTTGCTTTTAGTTGCTCCACTAATAGCGTCAACATATATTCCATCATTCCTGCTTCTTAAAGATTTAAAGAGGTAATTAGGATTTAGTGGATCATGTTTGAATCTGGTTGTACCATCATCGTACATTAAAATCAATGCATGATGCATTCTACCTTGCTTTGTGATTCTATAGTTGGCTTTGTAAAAATCACTTGAGACACTCCAACTACCCTCAAGCAGATTGGGCGTCTGGTTGCATGAGCTTATACCAAGTATAACTATCAAAACAAATCCTGCTCTCATAAGATCAAATAGAGCTTAAATGTAGAGTCTGATAATCAGTGAGTTTTTGACTTAAGTCAAAAAAGTAGGATAACTGGAGGTATAATTTTGGTTAATGAATGTCAATTCCATGAACCAAACAACAATACTTCCGAAATCGGCCTATACTTCTCAAGAATGGTTTGAAAAAGAACAGCAGTACATTTTTGGAAATTCCTGGCAGTATGCCGGATTGATTGAAGACCTAAGTGACTCAGGAGATTCATTAATAACTCAATGTGGTTCTCAAAGCATTTTGATTATCAAAAATGGAGAGGGGAAATTAATGGCATTTCATAATATATGTCGTCATCGTGGAACACAGCTACTTAGAACAGCAGGAAAAAGACAGAAACTTATTACCTGTCCATATCATGATTGGACATATAATTTGGAGGGGCGACTGATAGGTGTTCCTGATAGAAAAAAAGAATTCCCATCGCTCGATTTAAATACCATTTGTTTACACAAAGCTTCTGTTGGAATTTGGAGAGGAATTATTTGGGTGCATCCAAAACCGGGTAAGAATATTGAGGGATGGTTTAATGGCACCGACCAATACCTGGGGCCTCATGTTCCTTCACGACTGATCGAATATCCTGACTCTAGCTATGAGAAGGTAGTTAACGCAAATTGGAAGATCATTGTTGAAAACTATATTGACATTTATCACCTGTCACACTTGCACTCGAATACGCTCAACATGTATGATCATAGAAAAGGAGAGTTTTGCTTTGTGGAGAATCACTATATGTTTCGAGAACCACTGGAAAGAAAATACAGAGAGAATCTTGAAGATTTAATACCGTTCAAAAGGATACAGGAGGTGACAGATTCATATTTAAGTGCTTTTGTACCTTGGCTTTTTCCGAGCCTCGGATTAGCAGAGACAGAGTCTTCATGGAGTACTTTTCACATCGAACCATTATCTCCTGATAGGACAAAAATTAAAATTAGAACGAAGTTGGAAGAGATGACGTCTATGGAGTACTACTATCAAAACAGGAAGTCTAAGAAGAACTGGTCAAAGATTATGGGTGGTTCGGCAAAATATGATAGTACGGACAAAGAGGACGTATTTTCACTAATGGACTTTATGGAAGAAGATATTTTCGCATGTGAACAACAGCAAAAATCTCTAAAAAACCCTCTTTATGACGTACAACATTTTGCAGAGCATGGTGAAGAACCCATAAGAGGCTTTCAGACATTAATAAAACAATGGATGAATAGAGACTTCTGAGCAAAGGCTTATCAATCAAGCATTTCGCCTGATTCTACTTAAGGTCTCTTGGGTAATCCCTAGCATCGAAGCGATGTAGCCAAGATTTACTCTCTGAGTTACATCAGGAAAGAAGGACAACAGTGACTGGTATTTTTCCTTTGCACTTTTAAGGTCATAACCTCTGGAGTAATCATCTAAAAGAGCCAATTGTTCTTCAGCCAGATGCCTGCCAAAACGCTCAATAAGACGGTCTTGATCATATAGGAGATTAAGTGAATCTTTAGTGATATAGGCAATTTGAGAATCTTCCAGAACCTGAACTGATTCAAGGCTGGGTTGTTGAAAAATGAAGCTAGACCAGGCTGTCACAAAATAGTTTTCGGGATAGATCCATGTGGTCACTTCTTTTTTTTCATGATCATGATACGTCCTGCAAACTCCATTTATTATGAAATATAAGTTTCGACAAGTATCTCCTTCATTGAAGAGAATATGTCCTTTCTTATAAGTGTTGACTTTAAAAGTACTGGTGATTAATTCTTTCGACTGTGAACTAAGGTTGACATAATAGCCGATATATCTAAGGAGAGATTCCATCCATTAAACTTACATAAAGAAGTGTATTTATTTGATTCTGCCTACTCTAAAGTGCGATTTTGAAGATTCTAATCCATTTACTTAACAAGTATGAAAATAATTATTACTTTTACTTTTGTTAAGTAAATAATCACTTATGTCAGAACATTCACTGGGAGAGTTTGAAGAGTTAGTGCTACTCTTTGTTGCGGCTTACAATAACGAAGCATACGGTGTCTTAATCCTTGAAAACCTCGAAGAAAAACTTGGAAAGAAAGTTAATATCAGTGCTGTACATGTGGCATTGAAGCGTATGGAGAATAAGGGTTTCGTTGAATCGAGCTATGGAGGAATTACTGGAGAGAGAGGAGGTAGAAGAAAAAAGTTCTATAGCATTACTTCATTAGGTAAGAAAGTGCTTGATCGACAATATGAACTGAGAACGAGTATTTACAAACAGATTCCGAAGATTTCATTTGGTCAATGAAAATTCAACCACCCAAAATAGCATGGAGATTTCTTCGGTGGTTCTGCCGAGAGGATTACCTCGAAGAGGTAGAAGGAGACTTAATAGAGCTTTTTGAAAAGCGCTATGATGAATCTCCATCCATGGCAAAGCGCAGGTTTATCTGGAGCGTTATCAAATACTTCAGGCCTGCTTTTATTAAATCATTCAAAAATGTCAACAACTCAAATACAGTATCCATGTTTAAAAACAACATAAAAATTGCCTGGAGGACCCTGAAGGGTCAGCCTTTCTTTACCTTCTTAAATACCTTTGGTTTGGCGATAGGCCTTGCCGGAGGTCTTCTCATCTCTCTTTTTATATACGATGAGTTAAGCTTTGACAAAATGTTTGATGATGCTGAACGCATCTATAGAGTAAACATCGATAATAAGATCGCAGGTGAGGTTAACAAGTACGCAGCGGTTTCCGGACCTCTGGCTGAGGTAATGACAAAGGATTATCCTCACATCGAAAAAATTACTCGTTTCAGACATACCAAAAGCAAATTGATTCGTGAGATCAATGCAGTTCACAATGTTAAGGAAGATCATGTTGTGGGAGCAGACACTTCCTTTTTGAATATGTTTGGACTGGACTTATTGGTTGGAGACCCTCGAACCGCTTTCAGTGAGAAAAATACGCTTGTACTCACGAGATCGGCAGCCGAAAAACACTTTGGACTAAATGATGCATTGGGTAAACAGCTGATTCTGGACAATGAGGAAGTTTATATGGTTACTGGCGTAATAGAGGATTTCCCAGAGAATTCCTTTTTGAGAGATCATTCAGTTTTCATCTCGATTTCAAGTTTTGACGATCATGATAGTCCTGCATGGAATATATGGAGTTTCCCCACTTTTGTTAAGTTGAAAGAAGGAGCAAATGTGTCTGATTTTCAGAACTATCTGGGAGAGGTTAAAGATCGGTATTTAATACCATGGGCCATGAAAACGATTCCTGGCCTAACTATGGAAGTTTTAAAAGAACAGGAAGAAAAAACCGGTAACTATATGATTTTCGGGGCAACTCCTTTTGTAGATACGCATCTGCATTCTCCTAATTTATCGGGGGAGTTTAGTCTAAATGGAGACATTCAGGACATTTATATACTATTCTCAATAGGTGTGTTTTTGGTGCTTCTGGCTTGTGTCAATTTCATGAACTTGTCTACAGCTCGTTCATTAAAAAGGTCTAAGGAGGTGGGTATTCGTAAAACACTTGGTTCCAACAGACCCGCATTAATTGTACAGTTTTTAACAGAAGCTTCATTGGTCACATTTTTGTCTCTGTTGCTGGCCATTATCCTGGCCATTATCACAATGCCATACTTCAATGCGTCATCAGGAAAATCTATCCATATTCCATTTGAAGAGCCTGTCTTTTGGTTCATCTTGTTTGGTGCAACGCTTATGCTAGGACTTTTTTCTGGAAGCTATCCGGCATTTTTGATGTCGAAGTTTTCGCCACTTAAGGGTCTGCGTATGGGTGCAGAAAAGACAAGTGGTGGAGCGAGGACCAGAAGCCTGCTGGTAGTAGTACAGTTTGCGGTTTCTATCTTTCTGATTGTAGGCACACTGGTGATTTTTCAACAATTGAGGTTTATCCAGAAAAAAGACCTTGGTTTTCAAAAGGATCAAGTGTTAGTACTCAATGATATTGGTATGGTGGGAGATCAGAAGGAAACATTAAAGAATGAAGTAGAAAGATTGGGTAATGTCCAGAGTGTTTCTCTGAGCAGCTATTTGCCCACACCATCTGAACGAGGTGGCACGACCTATTTTCCCGAAGGAAGAGTGCCACATGCAGATGCAGCTATAATAATTGACCAGTGGGAGGTTGATTTCGATTATGCAAAAACACTCAACCTTAACATTATATCGGGAAGAGATTTTAATGAACAGCTAATGACCGACTCTAGCGCTGTGCTTTTAAATGAAGCAGCTGTAGCTATGCTTGGGAAAACTCCCGAAAATGTTTTAGGTCTGAGAATTACTGATGATTTCAGAAAAGAATCTGAGAAGGATATGCACTTTTACACGGTCATCGGAGTGGTGAGAAACTTTCATTTCGAAACACTGAGGAATAGTATTGACGCGCTTAGTCTGGTGGTTGGAAAAGAGTCTGACCGTATGATGGTGAAGCTTAAGGCTTCTGATTTTTCTGAGACGATAGCCGGTATTGAAAGTGTATGGGACAAGCTAGCGTCAGGTCAGCCTTTCAGTTATTATTTCATGGACGATTCTTTTAATGAGACTTATAAGGCCGAACAACGATTGAGTAAGGTATTCGTGGTTTTCACTACACTTTCAATCTTTATTGCCTGTCTGGGCTTGTTTGGTCTGGCTGCTTACAATGCAGAAAGAAAGGCCAAAGAAATAGGTATAAGAAAAGTGCTTGGAGCAACAGTGGCTCAGGTTACTTACAAACTATCTTCCGATTTTCTTAAACTAGTGGCAGTTGCTATTGTGGTTTCATTGCCATTGGCATGGTTTATAATGAACAAGTGGTTGGAGGATTTCTCTTACAGAATTGACATTTCCTGGTGGGTGTTAGTATTGGCAGCTTTCTTGGCAATAATTATCTCTATTCTAACGGTCAGTCAACAAAGTATTAAAGCTGCTTTGAGTAATCCGGTTAAATCTCTACGGTCTGAGTAGTATTGAAAAAATATCTTAAAAGTAAACGCCATTCCTATGCAAGTGGGAGTGGCGTTGTAAGTTATTAGACTTTATAGGATCTGGAAGCGACACTTAGGTTTTTCACCATAGCTACAACATCTTTCAAATTTTATATCAGTCAAGTCTTCCAATAGAATTTGAGCTAGATAACAAACCTCGGGATGGTTCTTTGTAGCCTCAGTTAAGGGGCAACTGTACCCCTGAATAAAATAAGTTTCCTCTTCTTTGGAAAGTTCTGCCAGGCCTCCTAGTTCATTCAAGACATCAATACCAGTTTGAACCTTGCTCAATTTATCCCCAGATGCTTTAGGCCAGTTTCGGGCTAATCTGAGTGCGGTTGAGGATAATAACTTGTTAAAACTAGACTCATCCAAAGTAGACCTGATCTCCGTAAGCATATGAGATAACAATGTTCCATAGGCTTTTGGAAAAAACAACTCAGCCTCAGAAGTAAGCTCGAATATATGAGCCGGCTGGCCACCACTCAGCTTTACACCAATTTGGCGTACAAGCCTGTCTCTTTCCAATGAAGCAAGATGCGGTCTTATGCCATTGGGTGTCATGCCCAGCTCGGTTGCAAGTTCTTTTACTCCCATGGATTTTTTTCTAAGCAGTGAAATGATGTGCCATCTGGATTGGCCAAAGAGATTTTTGTTACGATCAGTACTCATTAAATGAACCTTTTAAATATCGGTTTAAGCTGGTTTTTGAATCAGTTTGAGAATATCAAAAGTAAGAAGAAAAAATTATTTGAATATTAAACAAAGTAAATACTTGATTTAATATGTTTAATTCTCTTACATTTACAGAATCAAATTTTAGAAGACATTATTTAACTCAAGAATTATGAATACTATAGAGAAACAAATGAAGAAAGGAGTACTTGTGCTAATGGGCATGGTGCTTATTGGGGCTGCAGCAATTGCTCAAGGCAATCCAAAGTTGTCAGATGCAGAAGTAGCAATGGTGGCTGTTGTAGCCAATCAGATTGACATTAGCTATGCCGAAATCGCTAAGAAAAAGGCCAGAAACAAAGAGGTGAAAAAGTTTGCCGAAACTATGTTGAACGATCACAACTCAGTTTTAGGGCTGGCTGGAGAATTGGCAAAGAAACTTGGAGTTACGCCAAAGGCTAATGCTGTAAGCAAGTCGCTGCTGGAAGGAGCAGAAAAAATAAAGAAGGACTTGATGTCCAAAAAGGGTAAGGATTTCGACCGCTATTATATTGACAATGAGGTAGCATACCATGAGGCTGTAATTGGTGCTGTGGAGGGTTTGCTTATTCCTGAAACCGAAAACAAGGAATTGAGAGACTTGCTGAAGACGGCAGTACCAATCTTCAAAACACATCTAAAGCATGCCAAATCAGTTCAGGAAAAAGTATCAAAGTAGACTCCGTTGGTTATGAACTGGAACTACAAAATGAAGAGGCTTTTGCTTTTGTTGGTTATCGCTGTTGGAAGTATATCCATGATTCATCCTGGCCTGAAGACCTATGAGCCTAAAGTACATGTTGTGGTAATGAAGGACTCAAAGTTTGTTCCTGCTGAACTTACTATTAAGAAAGGTGATACGGTCAAATGGATAAATCAAGACATTGTATTTCATGATGTAACTGACAGGAAGAGCAAAAGCTGGAAATCTGGTGAGATGAAAAGCAAGGCGGTCTGGCAACGTGCTATAACTGAAAGTGCTGACTACTATTGTAGCTTACACGTAATCATGGAGGGGAAAATCATTGTAAGGTGATTTTGGTTTATAAGTTTCAATCCCTGAAATGATTCAATTGAGAACCCCAAGGATGATGGGGTTCTTTTGTTTTCTATTGTGTGCTTTTAATAAGTGAGTAAAAATCTCTTTCTAACCCATTGCTTATGGTTAGTGTGAAAACTCCATCTGGCATGTTAGACAAATCGATCTCAAGTTGCTCTTTTGTATTTTGTTTTTGATTCAAGGTATAAACTTCTTTTCCACCTATATCTGTGATTTTTAAAGCAAATCCTTTCAAATATTTTTCGCCTAAAACAATATGAAAAATTCCACTTGATGGGTTGGGGAAAGCCTTAATATTGTTGGTATCCATGTCATCATTGAAAGAGGTAATAATCCTCTGATCTATTCGGATGGCATTGGAGGTAGATATTTCACTATTTATAGTATTGGTTAACCTCAGGCTATAGTCTCCATGTGATTCTACTGCATATGTTGATCCCGTGGCACCATCGATAATTTCGCCATTCCTTAGCCATTGATATTGAAAGTTGTAATCTGAACCTGAAGATTTATTGCCTTGAAGTATTACCGGATCTGATAAGTCCTGAGGAGGGGAGTAGCTGATTTGAGCCATTAAGGGAGTATTAAACTTTGCCTGAAATATGGCATTGCCATGTGTGCCGATGGCAACAGTACCATCTACAAATCTTGTAGCCATCATATCAACAGGAGCGTTTCCAATAACATCATCTCCGATTTTACTCCATGTTGTAGAATTTCCACTTAAGACTGTTGTCATGTATAGACCTGATGATGTTCCAGCCAGATAAATGGATTCGCTTTCTCCATTTGGTAATATTTCAACCCAAAAAACAGAGGGGCCACTACCATTCCCTTCTTCAGATTCTTCCAGGTTTCCACTTATATTTTCCCATGTGCTTCCTCCATCGGAAGAGTGAAACAGACTTAAGACATTATAGTTGCTGGCAGAAACCAATAGTTTACTACTTGTTCGGGGGTCTAAACTGATACTGGAAATATTAGACCCGCGGGTCAATTGAGGAATAACTATTTCTTCTTGGTTATCGGGCCTGTTTACGTCTCTGATTTTAACAATTCGCCCAATATTACTCCCCAAAAACAAGGTGTTCTCTGGTGACACAGAAAACTCCAGGCTGGAAACGAAAGACTGGCCGAAATGCGGAATATCAACCCTTTGCCAATCCTCTGGAATGTTTATTTCCCTTACATTATTGGTTAGAAAGAATTCTCCCAAAGCACCAACTGCAACTCTTTCATTGTTTACCTGATCAACTGTAAAAGGGTTAATAAACATGAAGGTTCCTTCCGGTTTAATATCATTCAGTGTAATGTCTCCATTGTTTGTTTCACCACGCAAGAGGTTTCCTTTTTGCCAGGAAACTAAAATGTAGTTATTCATTATGGCGCAGTGGGCACCGTCTCCACCCATGATTTTTCTCCATTCACTTTCCTGCCTATACCAAGTGCCGTTATCTTGGGTCCCTCCTAACACCTGAGTGTCCTGGGCATTGAAAGGGTGCAACGCAACAGAATAGAATTGACCAGTATGGTACCCATCATTAAGTGTGTTCCACGAGACATCTCCCAAAGCGTTCTCAGTTATACCAACACCTCCATCAGATGCAAGTAGCATTTTGGATGCATTTGAAGGGAAAAAAAGGAAATCGTGTAAATCTGAATGATAAGGCCAATGTTCTTCTGTACCTGATTGGTCTTGAAAACCGTTGGTTGATCTATACATGGAAACCCCACCGAGAAAAACAGCATTTTCGTTTTCCGGACTTACAGCCAAAGCCATATTATACCCACCCCCTTGTGTATCATAGCCTTCTGGTAATGCACTAGTTAGAGATTCCCATTCTTCAGTAGAGATAGTGTATTTGTGAAGACTTGCAGGATTAAGGAAATATATTTCGTCTTCACTTGTTGGGTTAATGGCAATTTTGATTCGAATGGTTGTTGATTTTAATCCGCTTGGGCTTACATCCTTCCATTCTAAGCCATCAGAAGATATGAAAACCCCTTCTAACTGACTAACACCAGCGCCTAGGCCACTAATAGCAGCTACTACGGTACCGTTCGACAGTACTACTATATCGCTCCATT
Organism: uncultured Roseivirga sp.; assembly: GCA_947493005.1. GTDB lineage: Bacteria > Bacteroidota > Bacteroidia > Cytophagales > Cyclobacteriaceae > Roseivirga. Next base: position 586,464 of record CANLOY010000001.1, on the reverse strand, counting down.
CCCTTGCTCCTTCACCATTTTCCTCACCAAGGACAACATCGTAAGTTTTAAATCCATCGACAGACCTGATGATCTTCGATCCTACAGCCGCATAAATTTCGTCTTCAGAAGTATTTGAACAATCAATTGCAAGTTTGTTAACATAGGAGAAGTCTGAGAAAGTAAATAGAGGGTCCTCGTTTGCTGTTAATGTGCTTTCTAAATGTTTCCATGACGTACCACCATCTTGAGACTTGAAAACCCCAACTCCCGGGCTTCGAAAGGAAGAACTGCCCTTAGTTTCACCAGTTCCATAATACCAGATGTGTTCTTTGCCAGGACGTTTGTCCTGAACAATGGAAGAAATACTTGGTGAAGCATCTAGATCAGATACCCTATTCCATGTAGTTCCTGCATCTTCCGTTCTCCAAAGCCCGCCTGAAACTCCTCCCGCAAAAAGCACATCCTCGTTAGTAATGTCAATGGCCACTGCTCGTGTTCTACCTCCTAGCTCATAAGGGCCAACAAAAGAAATGGAATGGTTGTTATTGGTATTTTGGGCGCCTGCTCTTTGAGATTGAATGGAAAAATTAGTTTCAAGACTCGGAATGCTTTTTACAAATTCATACTCACGAACCTGTAATTGAACGGGGACTTGACCCGTCCTTGGATCGGCAAGGCGCATTCTTAGCCATTCATCCAGTTCCTCCTGATTTTCTTCGGGAAACGGATTTGGATATGAGTACTGAGAGTCATTTCCCCTTTGCTCAATAAATAAGAAGATTACCAGTAAAAGGCATACTAGTACTATTGGAATGGCTAGTAGGTGATGTTTTTTTCTCACAATCAAGAAGGTAGGTCTTGCTTAACTAGTCGAGGTGCTGGTAAAAGTGCTGCATGGAGAGGTGATTCTTCAATTTTCTGATCACCCTGCATGTTAGTTTTTCTAACTGAAGTATATTTGAGCTTCAATTCAAAATGACCATGAGAAGAAAGATTATCGCAGGAAACTGGAAAATGAATAAGAACCTTGAAGAAGGGCTATCCCTTGCTTCAGAAGTAACTAACATGGCAGCAGATGAAGTGCCCAATGATGTAACCATGGTTATGTGCACGCCTGCAATTCATTTATCAGCAGTTTCAACTACGACCAAAGACAGCTCTAATGTATTTGTTGGAGCGCAGAATATGAGTGAGTATGAGTCTGGAGCATATACTGGTGATTTATCTGGTAATATGGTTGCTTCTACAGGAGCCACATTTGTAATCATTGGTCATAGTGAAAGAAGAGAGTATCATTTTGAAACAAACGCTCAGCTTGCACAACGTGTAAAGCTAGCATTGTCAATTGGTCTGACCCCGATTTTCTGTTGTGGTGAATCTCTCAAAACACGAGAGGCAAATGAGCATATTGACTTTGTGAATAAGCAGTTAGATGAAAGTCTTTTTGACCTTTCGGCTGAGGATATCAAGAAAATTGTAATTGCCTACGAGCCAATTTGGGCAATTGGTACAGGAGTTACTGCAAGTTCAGAGCAAGCACAGGAAATGCATCGCTCTATCAGGTCGTTCATAGCCACCCAATACACACACGAAGTGGCTAAGGAGATCTCCATATTATATGGTGGTAGTATGAAACCGGGTAATGCTCAGGAGCTTTTATCTCAGCCAGATGTAGATGGTGGTTTGATTGGTGGAGCATCTCTGAAAGCACGAGATTTTATTGATATCGCTAAATCCTACTAATGGATTATATACTCATCAATGTTCACTGCGACCCTCCGTTTGCAGATATCCTGATTGCTGAAATGGGTCAGCTTGAGTTTGATTCTTTTGTGGAAACAGAAGTTGGTTTTGAGGCATATGTGGCCGAAGAAAAATTTAGTCACCCGGCTGTTCAGGTATTATTCAATAATTATCGAAAGCAAACACGCATTTGGTATGAATTGAAAAAGATACCAAGGGTTAACTGGAATGAGGAGTGGGAGAAGAATTATGACCCTATAAACGTTGATGACAAGGTGTATGTACGAGCTACATTTCATGATGCTCAACCTCAGTACCCATATGAAATAGTCATTAACCCAAAGATGTCTTTTGGTACCGGTCATCATGAGACAACTCATCAGATGCTGGCACTTCAGTATGATATTGATCATAAAGGAAAGAATGTACTTGATGTGGGTTCAGGTACGGGAATTCTGGCCATTATGGCATCTAAGCTGGGAGCTACTAAAGTAGCCGCAACTGATATTGACGATTGGTGCATTGAAAACTCTTTGGAGAATTTTGAGATAAACACTGTGGCTCCAGACTTTGTGAAGAAAGGAACCATTCATGAGCTTAACCTGGATGGAGGCTACGACATAATTTTGGCCAATATAAATACCAATGTATTGTTGGATGAAATACCCGTTTATGAAACACTCTTGACAGAAGGTGGGTATTTGTTCCTAAGTGGATTTTATGAAAGTGATTTGTCAAAAGTTCTTGAGCTTACTGCTGAACATGGTTTGAGTGAAGTAAAACATACCACTAGAAAAAACTGGGTGGGTATCGTACTTCAGAAAGTCTGACAACTTTTCACTATTCTTATCTTTTATTCGTTCATTTAATAGGTCAAAACATTAGGGAATCTTTTATGATTAGAGGTCATAGATTCATAGTAGGGATAATTTCGGTCTTCTTCCTGAGTACACTCGTTTACTCACAAGAGGTTCCTCTTGACTCTATTCCAACCACTCCAAACGTTGAAGCAATTGTTAAAACGGATGACCCCGAGAGTTTTCCCCCTCAGTATAAGTTCTTTATAGAGAACTATCAGCAGAACGGATTTACTCCAGAAATGAAAAAGGACTTGCTAACAAGTCTGAATAATCTCGATGCCATGCGCATCAGGGTCCGATACGACCTAAGAGAATTATTGGAGGTCTTACAACTGGCTAGAGAAGAGCACAACTTCAACGACCAGTCAATGAAAAACCTGACTTATGCCATCAAAAAAGCAACAGAACAATACAACAGGGTTAAGATCGCAGCCTATATAAAGACCCTTCATGGCTTTATGAAGGAAAAGGCTATTTATAAGGATCGTTATCAATCAATCTCTTTTAAAAATGCCGAATACGAAGTGCTGTTCAATGAGTACAATGCTGGAGAAGAGGAGGTCATAGTCTATCAACCGAAAAAAGAAGTGAGCATAGAGGAATTGCAGGCGAGAGCAAGAGGAGAGTATGTTGCCCCAGAACCAAAACCCATAGACAAAATGACTCAGGAGCTTCCAGATCTTTTAGAGGAACTGGGAGCGGTTATTCACTTGAAAAAAGGAGACCTGGTTTTTGCCAGTAGCTCAGATACTTTTGAGATTACTGGAGTAGAAGGTTATTATTTATTTGACAAGAAGGTTTTTAGAGGCCAGGATGGAATTGTAGACTGGTCGAAGCTGGGTATTCCCAGACAAGAGATGAAAGTAAGGCTTTCTGGTTATGAATTTGGGGTAAACCAAAGGGAGTATAAATTCGATGATGTATACCTGAGCCAACCCCAGAAAATTGATAAACCAGTTCAGGGAGAACTTTTACTTAACATTAGGCCGACTAGAAACGAAAAAGGGTCTTATCCGAGGTTTCTGTCTTATAATGCCGATACTCCTATTAAAGGCTTAGGGTCCGAAAAACTAATATTCACAGGAGGTATAAATTATCAGGGTATTGATTTTTATTCACGTTCTGTTTATGAGGAATCTTCGCTATTAACGGGTTTCCATGATGGTCAGGTAAAATTTAAAAGCAAGGGCAAAAGCTTTGTTTTTAATACATCAGATTCGATAGTGTCATCCAATGACGCAGAGCTAACGATTTATCATAAGGGAGATTCAATCTATCATCCTGCTGTACAGCTAAGCTATGACTACAAGAAGGATTTCCTTCAGGCCGTAACTAGTGTTCAGGGTTATAAAACTACACCGTTCAGGTCTTCATTTTATAACATCGACATATCCGGTGATGTACTGTCATGGGATTTAAACGCGGATTCACTGGATTTAATAGTCAATTCCGCTCGTGCTGAAGTTCCCTTGATTATCGAATCCAAAGACTTTTATAGTGCCGAAAAATTTCATGACCTGGCACAGATTTTCAGTTTCCACCCTTTGATTATGGCGGTTAATATGTCAAATAAATATGGGGGTACTTTTTATACCAGCCAAATGGCTAAGGATATGAACCTGGATGAAGCTTTGGTTAACAAAACTATGGAGCTTCTGATGTCTCGTGGCATGGTGAAATTTGATAGAGGAACTGGTCAGGTAGATGTACTGGAAAAAGGATATCACTACGAAGAATCTGGTAATCGAGAGCCTGACTATGACGATATATTGATTCCGTCAATTATTGCGAGTGCTCCTAATGCTACTATGAGTTTTAAAGACTCAGTATTAACAGTAAGAGGGGTTCAGCGCTTTCTGATTAGTGATTCATTAGATGTTATTATTGAACCAACCGATGGTGAAATCAGAGTACTGAAAAACAGGGATATTGAATTTGATGGCGCACTAGATGCAGGTAATTTTCAGTTTAACGGTACCAAGTTTACTTTTCGTTACGACAGCTTTCTTGTAAACCTTGAGAATATTGATTCCATCAAACTACAAGTAGAAATAGATGAAGGAAGAAGAGAGGCCCTTAGTAATCAACTTGTAAATACTTCAGGAGTTTTAAAGATTAATGAACCTGATAATAAATCAGCTTTAAGGCCTTTACCTGAGTACCCCATATTTACATCGTCAGAGAGTGCCAATGTGTTTTTTGATAAGGGGGATGTATTGAAAGGAGCCTACGATAGTACTGTTTATTTTGATGTACCTCCCTTTGAACTAGATAGTGTGGCAGATGCAGACCCATCCAAATATGCCTTTGAAGGTACTTTCCATTCCAATGGAATTCTCCCCGAATTCAAAGAGGACTTGAAGTTAATGAAGGATAAAAGCTTCGGTTTTGTTCACGCTATACCGGATAGTGGGTACAACCTCTATAAAACAGGAGGTAGGCTTTTTGGAGATGTTCAATTGGATAAGAATGGTATCAGCTCACCGGGCTATATAGAATACCTTACTGGTACATTTGATACCGAAGTGGCCACTCTTTTTCTGGATTCACTGGTTTCTCAGAAAGGTATAAAAGCAACAATTCAGGAAGGGTTTGTAGATACTGTTTCATATCCATCGGTAAGTGTGGAGGCCTATGAAATGAACTGGCTTACTAAGAAAGACAGTATGATTTTAAAGAATCTGGAACTTCAAAAACCGTTCGAAATTTTTGATAAACAGGCACAACTTAGGGGAGAACTCACACTGAGAAAAGTAGGGCTTTTTGGTTCCGGTGAGATGGATATTCAGGGCTCTAAAATAATATCTGATTCAATTGCTTTTACTGATGATTCCTTCGAATCTAGGCACTCTGACTTAACGTTAAAAGCTGCTAATTCTGCTAAGCCAATCTTGAGTACAGTAGATTCAAAAGTGAGTTTTGATGTGGATAATGCCAAGGCTACTATTGAGCCAGAGGTCGCAGGGTCGGCTTCATTGGAATTCCCGTTCGCACAGTTTAAAACTTCTATACCAACAGCACTTTGGGATGTAAATGAGAAGACAGTAACCATGAGTAAGCCTGAAGAAGTGCCACTCGAACAATCATTTTTTTACTCCACTAATAAAAGACTCGATTCATTGGCTTTTAATGCCACTGACGGTTTTTATGATATTGAAAAGAAAGAGCTGAATGTGAAGGGTATTCCATTCATTAAAGTGGCTGATGCCAAGATAACCCCTGAAGGAAATGAGTTGACTATCCTGGAGAATTCCCGAATTGAAAAACTTGAAAATGCCGTAATCATTATTGATACGGCCAATGCATTTCACAGGCTTTATAATGCTGAGGTTGAAATTCTGTCTAGAAACCGATTCAGGGGCAAAGGAACCTATGAGCTGATCAATGCGGTTCAGGATACCTTCTCTATACAATTCGACCAATTCCTTTTTGTAGAAAAAGACGAGGTCAATGGCCCACATACTAAATCCAGTGGTACTGTAAAAGCATCTGACGGTATCCGCATTTCTCCGGGTTTCATCTATGAAGGAGAAGTGACTATGTATGCCTACAAAAAAGCACTTGAATTAGATGGGGCTGTAAAACTGGATCTTGAAAAGCTCAACGAAAGAAATATCTGGATAGAATACACTTCTAATGATGACATAGAGGAGGTGATCATTCCTTTTGACCAGGCATTGACCAGACAGGGACAACCGTTGAATGCGGGAATCCATTTTGATGCAAAGAGAGAGCCTTATATGTCATTTATTACTGAAAAGAGAAACTCCTTAGATGACGACTTCTTCGTTCCAAGAGGAGGGAACCTTTTTTACGATGCCGAAAATGAGGCTTATAGAATTGAAAACCCTCTTAAATCTCAGAGCCCTGATATCAATTTTGCTGGAAGTATGTTCTCCTATAGCGAAGTTACTCAAGAGGTAAGCTTCGAAGGTAAACTGAACTTCATGTCTGGCAATAAATTTCCAAACATTCAAGCGGCTGGAAAAGGTGCTGGAAATCTGGATTCCGCCAATTTCGAACTGGACGCTATGTTTGTGCTCTCTTTTGGCTTACCTGTAGAAGGCGCAGCTGCTATGGGGCAAAACCTTAAAGAAATGGGAGACCAACTAGGAGTTCCAAGGGCTTTGGAGGATAGGTCTGAACTGATATATCGTGTGGCCGAGTTTATTGGTAACGATGCAACTGGTAATTGGGACAGAAGCTACCAAACTGTTCCTGTACCATTGGCAACCGCCTCGCCAAATGGCGAACTTATCAAGGACTTAGTGATTACCGATGTTCACTTAAAATGGTCTAAGCAAAACAAAGCTTTCTATAGCGAAGGAAAAATTGGTGTATCGAATGTGTCTAACATTGACCTAAATATGCAACTGGACGGGTTTGTTGAAATCAGAAAAACCCCCGAAGGTGATATTATTACAGTATTGCTGGAGATGACCGATGGTACATGGTATTATTTCACCTATGACGGATTTAGCTTTGGATCCTTTTCTTCCAACGATGCCTATAATGCTACTATCATGAATAGCAATTCCTCAAAGAACAAAATCGGCTCGTTCAGGGTATTCATGAATACAATGGAGGAAGTGATTCAGTGGGCCACGGACTTCAAAAAGCTTTACTATGGAGTTGATGAACCTTACCGATTGTTAATGGCATCAGATTCCAATCAATCCCTTAAGAAAGGTAAAGCCGTTGAGGGTGATGGTTTTTAGTATTTAAGCATCCGTATCTTAAAATCGTATTCTCTCAAATCTGGTTGCTGAAACCTGCATTTTCCCAGTTTTGGGTTAAATTGCCTGAAACTACAAATGGATGAATACTATAAACGATTATATATCTGAAAACAAGGATAGGTTTCTTAACGAGTTGCTCGATTTATTAAGAATTCCCTCGGTTAGTGCCGATAGCAAATTCAAAGATGATGTTAGAAAAGCAGCTGATTTTATAAAGGAGAAGCTTATTTCTGCAGGAGCCGATGAAGTGGAGATTTGTGAGACTGGAGGGCACCCGATTGTTTATGGTGAAAAGATGGTTGGAGCAGACCTGCCAACAGTTTTGGTTTATGGGCATTATGATGTACAGCCTGCGGACCCTTATGAACTATGGGATTCTCCTCCTTTCGAACCGGTGATAAAGGAAACAGAGCTGCATCCACAAGGCGCAATTTTTGCCAGAGGAGCATGCGATGATAAAGGTCAGATGTACATGCATATTAAAGCCTTTGAAACAATGATGGCCACTGATTCATTGGCTTGCAACATCAAGTTTATTATTGAAGGTGAAGAAGAAGTGGGGTCTGACAATCTGGATACATTTATTGAGAACAATAAAGAGAAGCTTAAGTGCGATGTTGTACTGGTTTCTGATACTGGAATAATCGCTAATGATGTTCCTTCCATTACGGTTGGACTAAGAGGACTTAGCTATGTAGAAGTTGAGGTGACAGGACCCAACAGGGATTTGCATTCTGGCCTTTATGGAGGCGCTGTTCCAAATCCAATAAACATCCTTTCTGAAATGATTGCATCTTTAAAAGATGAAAATCAAAGAATAAATATACCTGGGTTTTACAATGATGTGGTTGAGTTGACTGCTGAGGAACGCGCTGCTTTGGCCAAAGCACCATTTGATGTAGAAGATTTTAAGGCATCAATAGGTTTAAGTGATGTTGAGGGAGAGAATGGGTATAGTTCAATGGAACGAACCTCCATTCGACCTACCTTAGATGTCAATGGTATTTGGGGAGGCTATACAGGAGAAGGAGCCAAGACGGTTATTGCATCAAAAGCGCATGCGAAAATATCTATGAGACTGGTACCTAACCAAGACCCTGATAAGATTACTAAACTATTTGAAGAACACTTTAAAAGTATAGCTCCTGAGTCGGTTAGTGTAAAGGTAACACCGCATCACGGAGGACAACCAGCGGTGACTCCTACAGATTCACCAGCTTATTTGGCAGCGGCTAAGGCCATGGAAGCTTCTTTTGGTAAAGAGCCCGTTCCTTTCAGAGGCGGTGGAAGCATCCCTATTGTATCCCTATTTGAGCAAATCCTGAATACCAAAACAGTACTGATGGGATTTGGTCTTGATTCTGATGCGATTCATTCTCCGAATGAACATTACGGATTGTTTAACTATTTTAAGGGGATTGAAACTATTCCACTCTTTTATCAGAATTTTTCTGAGATGAAAGGTTAGGGTTAATACGGGTATGCTGTATTGAACTAAAAACTACTTTAATCCATTTTTTAATATACCATGAAAAAGTCTTTAGTATTTCTGCTTCTTTTTTTTGTCAGTGTCCAGGCAATGGCACAGTTCAAAAAAACTACCAAGTGGACCATTGATGCCAGTAAAAAAGAAGTGAAAGTTGGTGATGAAATTGACTTAATATTCAAGGTCAGCATTATTAAAGACTGGTACCTGTATTCCAGCGATATCGCTGATGATGTGGGACCAATTCCAACAAGTATTGAATTTGAAGACAATGGTTCGTTTGAAGTAATTGGTGCATTAGTTCCAGTTGATGCCAAGAAAAAATTTGACAAAATATGGAATGCTGATGTTACTTATTTCACAAAAACAGGAGAGTTCAGACAGCGGGTAAAAGTGCTCAAAAGTAATCTTAAGATTGTTGGAGAGCTGGCTTTTCAGACTTGTACGGATGTGGATGGTCAGTGTATTCCAGGCTATGAAGATGTAGACTTTGATTTTATCACGGTTGTAGAAGAGAAAAGGAGAGCCCCTAGACCGTCAGCAATTATACCAGGTTCTCCGCAAGGTTTTGAAAAGTATGCAACTTGGTCGTTCGATGCCACTCAGAAGGAAGTTAATACTGGAGATGAAATCGAACTCATTTTTAAGGCAAATATTAAAAAGGATTGGTATCTCTATTCCAGTGATATTGAAGACGGTACCGGACCTATTCCAACTACAATTGAATTTGAAAACAATGGTTCGTTTGAAGTACTGGGGCCTCTTGTGCCAATTGACCCCAAAAAGAAGTATGAGGATATCTGGAAGGCCGATGTTACTTATTTCAACAATAAAGCAGAGTTCAGACAACGAATACGAATACTCAATAAAGACTTAAAAATAAGGGGTGAATTGGCTTTCCAGACTTGCTCAGACATTACCAAACTGTGTGTTTTGGGTGATGAGGCAATCAAGTTTGACTTCATCAAAGTAAAAGGTGGCGAAAGCATAGAAGCCACGAACTCTTCGGCTTCAGGAGATTATAGTGAACTACTGGAATCAAATGAAGGTGCTTCGCTTTGGGGCTTTTTCATTGCCGCTTTTGTTTTTGGATTAGCAGCATTGTTAACACCATGTGTATTTCCAATGATACCAATGACTGTGGCTTTCTTTACTAACAATTCACAGTCTAAGTCTCAAGCCAAGATTAAAGCATTGACTTATGGTTTATCCATAATTGCAATATACATTCTGATTGGGCTGGTTTTCACTAGTTTCTTTGGAGTAGGTCTGGCCAATGATCTGGCTACTGGTGCGGTGGCCAACATTATCTTCTTTTTAGTGTTTGTCATTTTTGCAATCTCCTTCTTTGGATATTTTGAGATTAACCTGCCGACAGGATTTATCAATAAAATGGATAAGAAAGCAGAAAAGGGAGGCTTTTTAGGGGTCTTCTTTATGGCTTTCACCTTGGTGTTGGTATCCTTTTCTTGTACCGGACCAATTGTAGGAACTGTACTTATCCAGTCTTTTCAAGGTGCTGTTATTAAACCAGTGATCGGAATGCTTGGCTTTTCTTCGGCCTTTGCTATTCCATTTACCTTGTTTGCCTTTTTCCCTGGCATGTTAAAAGATTTACCAAAATCTGGAGGATGGTTAAACTCTGTGAAAGTGGTTTTAGGCTTTGTGGAAATTGGCCTTGGGTTTAAGTTTTTGAGTGTGGCCGATCAAGCATATCATTGGGGGCTTTTGGATAGAGAAATCTATATAGCCATTTGGTTTGTGCTAGCAATCTTCTTAGCATTCTACCTTTTCGGGTTGATAAGTTTCCCTCATGACTCTAAAGAAAGAAAGCTTAAACCTATGGCGCTGATTGTTGCAGTTTGTAGTATAGCCTTTGCTGTATACCTGTTTCAAGGATTTAGAAATGCACCATTAAGTGCATTGGCAGGGTATCTTCCTCCTGAAAAGAGTACAGATTTTTCTTTTCAGGAAGCGCTTGGACTGGCTGAGAAAAGTGGAAAGCATGATGTTACACCAGAAGGTTTTAACGGTAAGGTAAAATATGCCGAATTCCTGGAGTTACCACATGAACTAAAAGGCTTTTTCGATTATGATCAGGCAATTGCTTTTGCCAGAAAAGAGAACAAACCATTGTTTATAGACTTCACAGGTCATGGTTGTGTTAACTGCCGTAAAATGGAGCAAAATGTATGGTCAGACCCTGAGGTGCTCCAAAGGTTGAAAGATGAATATGTTGTAGTTGCTATTTATGTAGATGATAAAACAGAGTTACCTGAATCAGAATGGTACACCTCTGAATTTGATGGAAAGGTTAAGAAAACAATAGGTAAGCAAAACTTCGATTTTCAGATCGTCCGTTTCAATGGCAATGCTCAGCCGTATTATGTGCTATTGGATAATAAAGAGCAACCTTTGGTAAGCCCTAAAGCTTATGACCCAGATGTAGATAGTTTTGTCGATTTTCTGGATAAAGGAATTGAAGAGTTTAAGAAACGTTAGAGTGTTCTTGTAGCATGGAAAAAGAGCGGGTCTCACTTACTTTACCTGTCAAAGGGATGACCTGCGCAGCCTGTGCAGCTACAGTTGAAAAAACACTACTGAACCAAACTGGTGTTGAAGTTGCCGAAGTAAACTACGCAACCAAGTCTGTTTCTTTAGAGCTTACCGAACAAGCCAAACTTTCGGCACTAAAAAAAGCAGTTAAGAAGTCTGGATACAATTTGCTCGTTGATGGAAGTAAGGCGAGCAATGAGGATGAGCTGAAAAAGCTTAAGCTGCACTTAACCGTTGCACTACCCTTGACGGTGATAGTTGTAATGCTATCAATGTTTGTTGGGGAGTTTTACTTGAAGAGCTATTTACTCCTCCTACTTTCGTTACCAGTTTTATTCTGGTCGGGTTTACGCTTTTATAAAGGTGCCTTTAATCAACTTTTGCGAGGTGGGGCCAACATGGATACCCTTATTGCTACTGGAACTGGTGCGGCTTTCTTATTTAGTTTGTATACCACATTATTTCCTGAGGTCTTAGAATCTCAGGAATTGCAGGTACATGTTTATTATGAGTCTGCCGTGGTCATTATAACTTTCATTTTATTGGGGAAGTTTCTGGAGGAAAAGGCCAGACATCGTACTTCAGGAGCCATCGAGAAATTATATGGCTTAAAAGTTAATACTGCTATCAAGGTTAAAGATGGCGAACAACAACAAATCAACGTAGATGAAGTTGCGGTAGGAGACATACTGCTGATCCGTTCGGGTGACAGAATTCCAGTTGACGGTGAAGTGGTTTCAGGTAACTCAACAGTTGATGAAAGTATGCTGTCAGGAGAGTCTGTTCCAGCGGAAAAGAGTGCTGGAGATTATGTTAAGGCAGGAACACTGAACCAAAATGGCACAATAGAAATTTGTGCTGAGGTACTCGGAGCAGAGACCATGCTTGGGCAGATTATTAAGATTGTTTCAAACGCAATGGGCTCCAAAGCACCGGCACAAAAGTTGGCCGATCGAATTGCTTCTGTCTTTGTTCCAATTGTTTTACTTCTTGCCTTAGGCACTTTTCTGATCTGGTATTTTCTGGTGCCGGACACTTCGTTTATGGTGGCATTCATTAATACTTTCAATGTGCTGATTATCGCATGTCCATGTGCTTTGGGTCTGGCTACTCCAACTGCTATTATGGTGGGCATTGGAAAAGCGGCCTCAAAAGGAGTGCTGATTAAAAATGCAACAGCCTTGGAAAAAGCAAAAGAAGTCAAAAAGTTGTTCCTTGATAAAACGGGCACGATTTCTAAAGGTCAGTTGGAAGTAACGGATTGTAAAACTTACTTCGATCAAGAACAAAGCCTTGAACGGCTTAGTATTTTAAACGGAATGGAATCGAGTTCTGCTCATCCAATTGCCAGTGCCATTGTCGAATACCTGAATAGCAATTACAATCTGTTTCCGTTTTTCGTTAAACAAGTTGAAACCTTACCAGGTGTAGGCTTAAAGATGACTATCGAAGATGATATCTTTGAAGTTACAGGAATAGATAAGTCAAGAGTTGCCAAGTTATCTAATGAACAAAAAGAAACCATAAATCAGCTCAAAGCAAATGGTTTAACACTGGTTTTTTTCTGGAAAAACCAGACACTTCAAGCCCTGTTCGGACTCAGAGATAATCTCAAAACGGACTCTAAGAAAATAGTAGAGTTGTTGGCAAGTCAAGGAATTGCTTTGGAGATTTTGTCTGGAGACCATGAGGGGGCTGTTTCTTCAGTAGCCCACGAAGTCGGTGTTAATGACTACCGTTTTGGTTTGATGCCGGATGAAAAGGCTCAGATTGTATCTGATGCAAAGAAAAAGATCACTGTAGGTTTTGCCGGAGATGGTATTAACGATGCTCCTGCCCTGGCCACAGCAGACCTGAGTATTGCAATGAGTACCGGAACCGACATCGCTATGGAAAGTGCCGATGTTACCTTGCTTTCGGGTGACTTAAGTAAAATCAATGAGTTAATTCAGGTTTCTAAGCAGACCGTCAGAACAATGCATCAGAACCTTTTTTGGGCTTTTTTCTATAATTTAATCGCCATTCCAATAGCCGCTGGCGTATTGATTCCGTGGAATGGCTTCATGCTAAACCCCATGGTGGCTGGTGCAGCTATGGCATTTTCATCCCTGAGCGTAGTTTTAAATAGCCTCAGGTTAAGAATATCATAGAGGACTATCTCGTTTTTTTTAATGATTTACATCTAAAATGTGCTAATTTGGCGTTTAAGGCAAAAAATAACTCATGAACAAACGTTTGATTACGGTAGTTGGGATAAGCTTAGTGGTGATTCTTACCGCTGTTTATTTCGTTTCAACAAAAGATAATCAGGTAGTTGAAGAAGATAGCTTTGAATCGACACTTGTAGAAGAAGTCGTTGAAGAGCCTGCTCCACTATTTAAATTTGGCATTCCAGTAGAGTTATTTGATATCAAAGAGGGACGAATCAAACGTAATCAAACCTTTGCCGATATCCTTTTGCCATACAACCTAAGCAGACAAGACATCTACACTATGGATAAAATTTCCAGAGATGTTTTTAGTGTCAGGAACTTCGTTCCGAGAAGAAAGTATACCATTTTTTATACTAACGACTCTATCAAAAAGGCTTCTTACTTTGTTTATGAGCCTAATGATCTGGAATATGTAGTCTATCAACTAGATGACTCATTAGCTGTTTTCAGAGAAGAGCGGAAGGTTGAAATTCTTGAAAGAACCATGGCCGGAGTGATCTCACAGTCATTAGATCATTCTATTCGTGCAGAAGGGGGATCTCCTGCATTGGTGAGTGCTATGGCTGATGTTTTTGGTTGGCAAATAGATCCTCGAACTCTTAGAAAAGGAGATTGGTTTAAAGTCATTTATGAAGATAGAATTGTGGATGGTGAGTCTGTTGGAATAGGCAATATTATTGGAGCAGAGTTCAACCACATGAAAAACTCCTACTACGCATATGCCTATGATAAAGGTGATGGTCTTGATTTTTATGATGAGGGTGGAGAAAGTGTTCAAAAGGCCTTTTTAAGATACCCTGTTGAGTATTCCAGAATTTCTTCCAGATACAACCCAAGAAGATATCTAAAAATGTATGGCCGTGTACAGGCACACTTAGGGACTGATTATGCAGCAGGTATAGGAACTCCAATTAAAGCTGCTGCAGATGGTATAATCGTAGCCAGAGCATATACAAAACCAAATGGTAACTACATAAAAATTAAGCATAACGGAACTTATACTACGGGTTATTTGCACATGAGCCGTTTTGGTAAGTTCAAGAATGGGCAAAGAGTTAAGAAAGGTCAGGTTATTGGTTATGTAGGAAAAACAGGATATACCACCGGCCCACACTTATGTTTCAGGTTCTGGAAAAGAGGAAAGCAAGTAGATTTTCTTAAGGAAAAATTGCCAGCTGAAAAACCACTTACAGCAGAAGAGATGATCGGCTTTGAGGCAGTTACAGAATTAATAGAAAAAAAGCTTAATGACATTCCCAATACCTGGTCTGATAAAACTGTTTCGGCTAGTAATGAATAAGATTAAAATAAGCATATTGTAAAGCAGGGCACTTGCCCTGCTTTTTTTCGTTTATTTCAACAGTATGAAATTTCTTTCCACCTTACTGTTACTCACCCTGTCAATTCAGCTTTCTGCACAGAAGGTAGGGTTAGTTTTGAGTGGAGGAGGAGCTAAAGGAATTGCACATATAGGGGTAATTAAAGCTCTTGAAGAGAATAATATTCCAATAGATTACATTGTGGGCACTTCTATGGGAGCTGTAGTAGGTGCATTTTATGCTGCTGGTTATAGCCCGGATGAAATCGAGAGCCTTGTGGTTAGTGAAGAGTTTCAGAACTGGGTGAATGGTACATCTACTGAAAAGTATCAGTATAATTACACAAAGTCTGAAGATAACGCCTCATGGTTAACACTGGACATACTTTTAGATTCCGGTGCTGGTGCTAAACTCAATACTCCCATAGCGAATGACTTAATTATCAACTTTGTTTTGAACGAGTACCTGACTCAAGCTGCAAAAAAAGCTGACTTTGACTTCGGAAAACTGTTCGTTCCGTTCAAGTCTGTAGCGGCCGATGTTTTTAGGCAAAAAACAGTACCCATAGATTCAGGTTCAATAATGGAGGCCGTAAGGTCTTCAATGGCGGTTCCCTTTTTTTACCGGCCGATAAAGTATAACAATCAATACTTATTTGATGGTGGGATTTATGACAATTTCCCTGTAGATATTATGCAAGAGGGTTTTGGGCCTGATCTTATCATTGGATCCAATGTGGCAACAAAAAAGAGTGCTAAATACCCTTTTGAAAATGATGAGGAAATCATCAATGATGCACTCTTGTTTATGTTTCTCGATAAAACCGATCCCAATGTATTGGGAGAGGGTAATATATACATTGAGCCTGATGTGTTCAACTTAAGCGCATTGGACTTTGATCAGGCTAAAAGATTTGTCAAATCAGGCTATGAAGCTGGTTTAAGTCAAATTGAATTCCTGAAATCAAAAGTTTCCAGAAGGTCAAGCAAAGAAGAGTTAAACCAAAAAAGAGCTGCTTTTAAAAAGGATTTTGAACCATTTCTTTTCGGAGAATTGAAACTCACAGGGTTTAGTGAAGAACAAAAAGGATTTGTAGAAAAGCTTATTGATTTTGAATCTGGAAGAAAGTCAATAGATGCTATTAGCAAAGCCTACTTTCAGCTTGTTTCAGAACCCTATTTTAAGAATGTATATCCGAACTTTTCGTATAACTCAGATGCTGGTCATTATGTATTGGAACTGTTTTTAAAGCCAACAGCTAAGAATGCTCTTTCCCTTGACTTTGGAGGAAACCTATCTACCAGGCAGGTCAGTACATTACAACTGGGCTTCAGACTGAATTCTTTCAGAAAGAAGTTGAATACGTATAAACTAAATGTTTCCACCGGGAGGTTTTATGAATCTTTGAACTTGGCTGCCAGACTAAACATCAATCCTAAAAACAGGCTTTTCATCGAACCTAATTTTGTGTTTAATCATTGGGACTACCTAAGTACGGATGACATTTTTGATGACTCCGTAGATCCGGTAATTATTGATAGAATAGATAGAAAGGCAGGAGTAACAATAGGTATCGGTACAGGTCAAAGAAGTGTAATCACTTTAAGCACTAGCTTGCTAAGAAATTCTGATGAATATGGAAATCAGGCTGTAATTTCTTCTAATGACATTCTGGACAAGTTAGAACTCACTTCCTTTGTATCAGAAATAGCCTATGAGAGGAACAGTTTAAACAAGAAACAATTCCCAACATTAGGAACACGCTTTTACGCATCAGCCAAGTATTTCAATGGTAAGTCGGATTATGTACCAGGTTCTACATCTGTACTTTTCAGACCCAACAGAAGTTTGGAGATTTCAAAAAACCGGAATTGGGTTTCATTTAACTTCGGGTTTGATGAGTACACGAAAGTCGGAGAGCGATATACTTTTGGATGGATGTTAAATGCTCAATATTCAACTGTAAAGACTTTTGAAAATTATCGTGGCACCCTGCTTTACCTTCCTAGTTTTGAACCTTTGTTTGATTCTGAGACATATTTTCTGGACAACTACAGAGCACAAGGTTATGTAGCCTTGGGTATGAAACACATTATAAGTATTACCAGAAGCCTTGATTTTAGAACTGAACTATATGCATTTAGCTCTTACAAGAGAGTTCGTCCAGACGCTAATCAGAATGCAATTATTGATAAGGGCTTCAATGAGCCAGCTTTTATGGGTATGACAACCTTGATTTATAACACCCTTCCAGGGCCAATAAGTCTCAGGTTAAACTACATTGAAGACAATAATGTTCATTTCAACCTCATGTTGTCGTTTGGTTATCTTATCTTTAATAGAAAGTCTCATGACTAGTGTATACTCAGTTATGATATATGAATACCATAAATCGTTAACTTTATAGGTTGTTGAATAGTGCTGCTTCAGAAGCCTTATCAATGAGATATTACCTAACTCTCCTTTTATTGGTCAATATGCTGGTATCGGCCGGAGCCCAAACTACGGTACAATGGGCTACCAGGGTGGTAGAGGTATCTTCTGAGTATACTGAACTTGAATACTCAGCACGTCAGGCTCTACTTAAACCAAACATTTTGCCTAGTGGAGGTGACAATCCTAATGCCTGGAGAGCCTATAAGCCCAATACTGAAGAAACAATCAAAGTAGAATTTGACCTTCCAATGCCGATTGAGCAAATCGCAATCGGTGAAACGTATAACCCCGGGGCAATAATTGAGATCTATGCATACGACCCCGATGACAATGAATATCTGGTTTTTGAGCAGCAACCGGGTCCAGTTCGTGAACAATGGAGAATGTTCAGAGTATTCATTGACCGTACAGATTACAATGTTAAAGCCCTAAGGTTGGTAATTGACGGGTCTTCTGTCGATGGGTTTTCAGATATAGATTGTATTGGTGTTTCAAATTCCAGAACACCAATTCAGGCATCAATCAATCTAATGCCCAACATTAATACTAAGCTTCAGGTATCTAGGCTGAACGACCTTATAAACAGTGATAAGAGGGAAATAAAGCCTCTTTTAACTACTGATACTAAAACGCTATACTTTAGCAGAAGAGGCCACGAAGGTAATGTGGGAGGATTAGACGATCTGGAAGATATTTGGTTCTCTGACTTCGATAATACCACTAAAGATTGGGGTATAGGAAGGAACATTGGTGAACCATTAAACAATCTCGACCCCAATTTCATCAGTTCTTTTTTGAGGCAACAGGATGATGAATATATTATTCTGGGCAATGAATACCTATCCAATAAAATGAATTACGGCATTTCGAAGAGTCGTAGACTTAACGAAACTACATGGACTTATCCGCAGAACCTTAAAATCTATAATGACCTCAACGTTCATGAGAATGTGAATTTCTGGTTGACTCCTGATAGTGAAGTATTGATTATATCAGAAGAAGGAAGAGGGACTGAAGGGTTAAGAGATTTGTATGTAAGCTTTCTGCAAAGAGATGGTTTATGGACTGAACCGGTTCATATGGGCGATATTATCAATACAGCTGGGGAAGAAGAGGGACCATTTTTGATGCCTGATAAGAAAACACTAATCTTTTCTTCAAATGGACACAGTGGATACGGTAAGAAAGACCTGTTCATGACCCGAAGGCTCGATAATTCGTGGAGAAGCTGGACTGAACCAGAAAACCTCGGGCCTGTGGTGAATTCCAACGAAGATGATATGTTCTTATTTGTGCCGAAAAACGGACCTTATGGATATTTCACCAGAGAAGTTGAAGGCAATGATTTGGATATTCACACCTTGACTTTGCCATTGGTGACCAGACAGTTGAGATTAGTTACTCTTTGTGGTAAGATAGTAGATCCGGAAACTCAAAAAGCCCTTGATTCAGAGGTTGTTTTTTCAAGATTAAGAGACGGTGTGGAAGTGGGTAGAGTCAGAACTGATGCGGGAGGTAATTACTGTATTGAGTTACCTGCAGACGAAATATATAGCTATCGAGCTGAAGTTCCAGGCTTTGTTCCAGTTGGTTCTACCATTGATCTTTTAGATATAGCGGACCTCAATGTTTATGCAGTAAACCTAGATAGGTTGGACTTGGACAGTGCTCAAGTAGCCGAAGGTTTGCCAATTGAGGTGCCAGAAGATGTAATAAAGGCGGTTTCTATTACGCTAGCTTTACCAGAACTCAAAAGAGATACCTTCGAAGTGCTTAACGCACAGAGAAGGGAGTTAGGGTTACCTGTCTTGAGTTCAAATGCAATTACCAGTGGAGTGCAAGTACCAACCATCAACGCTTCTCCTCAAATGGTTAGAGCCTTGCCGGGTAGGTCTTTTATAATCAGGAATGTCTTCTTCGATTTTGATAAAGACATTTTGAAACCTCAATCATGGGTTGAAATCCGTAACCTCGTGAAATTCATGAATGACTACCCCAATGCCATTGTAGAATTGGCGGGCCATACTGATAGCTATGGTACGGATGATTACAATGTAGACCTGGCACATCGTAGGGTAGAAGCAGTCCGTAAAGGAATCGCCTCTCTGGGTATAGATGAGAAAAGACTAAGGTTTGTTTGGTATGGGGAGAGTGTCCCGGTTGCATCTAACAGGACAAATGCCGGAAGGGCTTTGAATCGTAGAGTTGAGTTTACGATTCTCAAATTAGAATAGTCTTTATTTTGTTTGGCTTAATTTCTGACGTTTAACAACTTTGATATACTGTTTCAGGTATTTATTCTTGATCTCCTCTTTAATCGAGTCGTATTTCAATATTTTATTTATTACTAATTGCATAAGTTTTTCATTCCTTTTAGATGGATAGCGTGTATACGCCTCATTAATCATGTCCATCGATTTGATATATTCCTTTTGAGTGTAGAGTCGTACTGCTTCGTTGAAATATTGCAGTCCCGATAATTCTCGAAGGCTAATCTTATTATGCCCATCGACTAAACTCCACTCATCAACACTTCCTACGCCTACTGTGGTTAATGTCTTTATATTACGTGGGTCAAAGCCCTTTTGTTCCAAAATCTCGCTCAATTCGGTGTTTAAGGTAATGAAGCCGTCATCTGGAAGTGTAGATTCCAGTATCATTGTTCGCCCTTTCAGGTTCACCTTAAGAAATACATGATTTGGTAACTCTATGATATCGTAGTCATAATTGAAATGCTCAAGAACAATTGCATAGATGGCTGTTCCTGATAAACAACCAAACCTTCCAGACTTTAGTGTTTCGTCCATAGTAGCTTGCTTGTCATATTTTATCAGGCTGTTTTTATGGATACGATAGAATATTGATCTCAGGAACCTTACATCACTTTTCTTTTTTTTCTGGATACGTTCCAAATCTTCAACTGTCTTTGTAAGCGTTTCTGTAAAATCAGCCCTGGCCCCTAAAGAAGTCCTTTCGGACATTAAGAACTGATTGATGGCGGTATTTAATGGTGGGTTGGCATCAATTGTTTTGCATGATTGAGCTATTCCCGCATTATGAATGCAGGTAAAACACAAAAATAATATGATGATTTTTCCCTTCACTAACCGTTTTGAATATGCTAAGAATGACCTCCACATAAATTTGAGGTAAATATAAGTTAACATTAACTTAACATTAAAACAAATTATGACAAGCAAGCATTACATTATAATGCTAAATGGCCTGTTTTCGCTCGTGTATTAATATTTAGATAACATAAGAATAGGCTTGCGCACAAAATCAATTTTGTACTTATTGCGGCCTTATTCAGCTTATGGGTACCAGGTCAATTGCTAAATCAATCAGAGGATACAGAAAGATTCATAAGTATCTTGGGCTTACCATTGCACTCCTTCTTATCATAAGTGCCATTACCGGTATTTTACTAGCCTGGAAAAAAGATATTGATGTGCTTCAACCTCCCACACAGTCTGCGGATAACAAAACGCTCAATGGATATCAACCGGTAAGCAAACTGGCTGAGGCTGCAGTGCAAGCCGTAGACTCATTAAACCTGAGTGCAGACAATCTGGATAGAATAGAATACAGACCTTCAAAAGGAATAGCCAAAGTACTTTTTGATAGTGGTAACTGGGAAGTTCAGGTCGATGCCACAACGCTTAAGGTGTTGTCGGTTGCCAAACGACATTCCGATTGGATTGAGAGTCTTCATGATGGCTCCATAGTTTCCGATTTTTTCAAGCTTTTTTCTATGAACCTTTTAGGGTTTGGCTTATTAGTGCTCATTCTTTCAGGTGTTTGGTTGTGGTGGGGGCCTAAGAAAATCAGAGGGCTTAAGAAAAAATCATAGTATTAATTCTTTTTGAAGAATCATTTCCAGTATTACCCTACACTTAATTATTGCCTAAATTCGTATTAGGTTAAAATGAGTTAGGGTTGGTAAACCCAAAACCGTCTTTCCGAGACTGATTAAAATTTATTTTAAGAGTCGAAGGAATCTCCTTTGTAGATGAGACTCTTTCGCTTTTTAAGATTTTAACTAATAACGTTAAATAGCTCAGAGTGACGATGGGGCGGTTTTAGTATCAAAACTCATATTGATTAAACACATGTAGTCTAATGAAGAAGGTCGGTAAAATATTTTTGATTGTTTTTGGTGTATTAATAGTGGCCATACTATTAATTCCTGTTTTCTTCAAGGACAAGATAAAGGAACTTGTTATCAACGAGTTTAAAAAGAGTACTGAAGCGGAATTATACTTTGGAGACTTTAGCCTGAGTCTGATTAAGAACTTTCCAGATTTTACACTTGGGCTTTCGGATATGGGTATCACAGGCAAGGGTGTTTTTGAAGGAGATACGCTAATGAGTGTAGCTAACCTGAGTGCATCTGTAGACTTACAGGAAGTCCTTTTCGGAGAGTCAATCAGCCTGAAGTCCATCAAGCTTACCAAACCGGATATCACGATTATTACGTTGAGCGATGGAACAGCTAATTATGATATTGCTAAAGCATCTGAGGAGGCTGAAGAGGTAGTTGAAGAAGAATCTGAGGCAGTCAGTTTTGGAATCAAGTCTTTCAGTATAGAAGATGGGGAGTTTGTATACTTCGATCAGGGAATGGCCTTTTTTACTCAGCTGGCCGATATCAACATTTCAGGATCAGGAGATTTTGAAGCCGATATTTTCGATCTGATCACAAAAGGTAGTCTCAATCTGGTTGACCTGAACTATGATGGTACCGACTATATAGCCGACAAAAACCTGGATATGGATGTGGTGCTTTCTATGGACTTGCCAAATTCTAAATACACGTTTAAAGAGAATGAGTTTAACATCAATTCGTTTCCCCTTTCTGTAAATGGTTACTTCGCTATGTTGGAAGAAGGTTTTGGGATGGACCTGAACTTTAAGGCACCGAGGTCGGAATTTAAACAGCTGCTTTCTTTGATCCCCGGAGTTTATACAGAATCTTTTGAAGACTTAAAATCGGACGGAACACTCTCTTTCAAAGGCAATGTGACTGGTGAATATAATGAAAACACCATGCCTGCCTTTGGTCTGGAATTGAAAGTAAATAATGGTGAGTTTCAATACCCTGATTTACCAGATGCAGTTAGAAATGTGCAGGTAGACCTCAAAGTAGAAAACACTTCGGGAGTTATTGAAGATACAAGAATTGACTTGAATCAGCTTCACATGGAAATGGGTAATAACCCCTTGGATGCCAAGTTGATTATTGAGAACCTGAGAGATTACAGAATGAATACTGATGTTAAGGGAAAGCTAAATCTTAATGAACTGACCAATTATATTCCACTCGAAGGTTATGAGCTAAGCGGAGTGCTTAACCTGAATGCGAAAGCGCAGGGAGTTTATGATAGTATAAAGCACATGGTACCAGTTATGGATATCAACGTTGACCTGGAAAACGGGAGAATCAAAACCCCTTATGTTCCTGCACCAATAGAGAACTTTATAGTAAAAGCCAATGTGAAGAACAACAGTGGTCAGCTTAAGGATACCGAGATTACTGTAGCCGATTTGTCAATGTTGTTAGATGGTCAGCCATTTAAAGGAAATATGACGCTGGCCAATCCGGATAACTTTGAATGGGATATCAATGTAGAAGGGAATCTTGATCTGGATAAGCTAATGAAACTTTACCCAATGGAAGGCATTAGCTTGAAAGGACAGATTGAAACAAATCTTTCTAGTAAAGGGAAAATGAGTGATCTGGAAGCAAAGCGTTACAGTAAAATGCCAACCAAAGGCAGTCTTTCACTGACCAACTTTGACTATAAAGGAGATGCTATAGACCAGCCGATATCAATCTCAAAAGCTGTTGCTTCATTTACTAATGATAAGATGCAGTTGACAGAGTACAATGGTGTGGCTGGCTCAACTAACTATTCTTTGAAAGGAGAGATTACCAACTATTTGGGTTTTGCCCTGAATGATGAAGTCTTGAAGGGCTCTCTGTCTGTTGCAGCCGATCAACTGGCCATTAGCGAATGGATGGTTGAAAGTGAAGAAACCGAAATAGAAACTACCTCGGAAGCCATGGAAGTGGTTAGGGTGCCCGAAAATGTGGACTTCAGATTACAGACCAATGTGGGAAAAGTAACCTACAATAGTTTGCAGATGGATGATATGAAAGGACGTGTAATTGTAAAGGGCGGAAAAGTAAGTCTTGATGATGCTGGTTTCAAGGCAATGAACGGAACTGTAGGAATAAAAGGAGAATATGATAGTAAACCTGAACAACCTACTTTCGACTTTAAGTTTGGCGCCAAGGAAATCTCAATACCTTCTTCATTCCAGTCTTTGGACATTGTACAGAAACTGGCTCCGGTAACAGAAACAATGACAGGTTTGTTTTCGACAGACTTTAGTTTGAAAGGGGCATTGGGTGCCGATATGATGCCTGACTATTCCACCATCACAGGTGATGGACTGATTCAGGTTTTGCAGGCCAGTCTAGGTCAGTCAGATTTAATGTCTGGTTTAACCTCCGTGACTAAGCTGGCTAAGGTAGGTTCAGCAACCCTTGAAAAAGTAAAAATGTCAGCTGAGATAAAAGATGGTCGACTGTTTGTAAAGCCCTTCAATGTAAAATTAGGGGATTACAAAACTACCATTTCCGGAAGCACAGGAATTGATGGATCAATTGATTATCTATTGAAAATGAATGTGCCAGCAGGGCAGATTGGTAGTCAACTGAACTCATTGGTGTCTTCATTAACAGGCGCACAAAACCTGACAGGAAATAACCTGGTGCTGAACATAGGTATGGGAGGTATTTTCACCAAGCCAGAATTTGGGTTAAGAAGTGTTTCTTCAGCCAATGGAGGTGCAGTAAAAAATACAGTCACCACTACAGTTAAAGCCAAGGTAGAAGAGAAAAAAGAGGAGGCTAAGGAAGTGGTTCAGGAAAAAGTAGATCAGGCTAAAGATTCTGCAAGGCAAGTAGTAGATGCTACCAAGGATTCTCTGAAAGCTAAAGCTGATACGCTAATTCAGGCGCAGAAAGATTCTATTGCCACCCTTGCAGCTCAGAAACTGGGTGTAAAAAAGGACAGTGTTGACAAGAAACTGGAAGGTGTAAAGGAAAAAGCCAAAGGCTTACTTAATGGCCTGATCAAAAAGAAGAAGAAAAAGAAGGATAATTAAATCTATGGAAATTGCCCCCTTCACAATTCAATAATAAATCCTTAAAGACCTAATAAGTGGGCTTATTCTATTGATTGAGTAAGCTTGCAGTACTATGGCAAAGGTTAATTCACATACCGATTTAGATACCAGTTATGTTCGCGTATCAAAGCTTCCTTCAGCAATGAGAGCGTCTATTTCTCAAGAAAGCATAAGCGCACTTAAAGATGTTGATGGAGAGACGGTTGAGGCAATAGAATATAGTCAATACGAGTACTGGTTTGACTTTCAGTGTCCATCCAATGAACTAGATTCGGAGGTTTGATCAGCAAAGGAGCCACCCTCTCTTAGTTCTTTATGAAAAGCGTGAAAGTCTTTCTGACAATTGGAAATACGCTTCTATTTAAACCTTAATTTGAGAATAATGGGGTTTGAAGAGTTAGTAATGTTTTTTAAAAGACTTTGTAACCAACCTTCATGCTTGTCTATTTTATGCTTATATTTTTTATAGAACTCCATAAGTTCTTCTGAATCAAGGAGTGAAAACAATGTGTTGTTTTTGCTACCTATGATGTTTATCGGTAGCTCTACATCAACTCCAGTTTTGAGGATGATTTCTTTAATAATGACACCCTTATTATGGTGTGGACTTTTTAAGTAAAAGTATTCTTTACTTCCATAATCAAAACTGAAAAACAAGTTTTCATTAGTATGGAAAAGATTGTCAATCTGGTGACAGGCTTTTTCTTTTTGCACTTCAAACAGGTACTCTTCTATTGAGTCATGCGTTTTTTCTAATAATCCTGAGGACATCCCGCATGAGCCAAAGTCAATGTTTATATCATTGATTAATTGCCCGGTGCCAGGATCAACTTTTACAATTTCATTATGACCGTATGATATTGCTGAAGCTCCTGTTTTAGAAATGAAAATAGGATTGTTGGGTTCAAGCCAAAGTTCCTCGTAAAGCGGATAAGGTTTATTGGTTTTTGAAATTAGGTTAAGATTAAGGTCTGTGGTGAACAAGTCTGAACAAAAATCGTCATTGCATTGATTTGAGGTGCTAAAAAGTAATTTGCCAGAAGAGATAAAGTCCATGAAATCAGCCATCAATGTGGATTTCACTTTTTCAATAAACTTTCCGTCCAGGCTATATTTTGAAATTGAAAAGTAGCTATTTATGTTGTCTAGCATCCAAATTTGTTGTGAACCGTCAATATCCACAATTGTAAAATCGTTGATATCACCATAGTCGGCTGGGCCATCACCCTCGTTTCCAATTTTACGAATGTGTTACCATTTTCATCGAAGACATAAAGGCCATTTGTATTGTCTTTGTCAATTACAAAGTATTGGTTATTCCTAAAAATTACTTTATCGATCGAACCAATGAAGCGTTCTTTGTTATCCAGACTTAAATACTCTATACTCTCGAACACTTCATCAGTATGATAGCTCTTGGCGAGAGATGGGGTGATGCTTAGTACTTGATTGTATGGCTTATTGCTTGCTGCCCTTTTTTCACAAGAATAGATAAGAACCAAAGGTAGGAAAAGGAACAAAAGTGTTTTTAATGGGTGGTGCTTCCTTGTACGGAAGATGAATCCGTCAGAGTTTTTTTGAACTCCTATGAAATATTGGTTTTCCATATTGTGAGCGTTTGTTACAATATAGATTCATCAGGAGTTCTGTTAAGAAGTTTTTGATGAAGTACAGGATTAGTATTATTAAATACTAGTTTATAAAGCTATTTGAGTTTTGAAAAAAGTAAACTTCAAACAAGCCTCTCAAACCTAATTAAGCCTTTTCTTTCCAACCGTTTTCAGCTACATCGTGGATGCTTCTTTCGACTTTGATTCTCAACTCGGCCTTGTATTGTTGCAGATTCTCAGCAATATTATCGTCAGCACTACCAACAATCTGAGCAGCAAGGATACCCGCATTTTTAGCACCATCCAGGGCTACTGTAGCCACAGGAACACCACCTGGCATCTGAAGTATTGAGAGCACAGAATCCCAGCCATCAATAGAGTTACTTGATTTCACGGGAACTCCAATTACCGGAAGTGTTGTAAGAGAAGCTACCATACCTGGTAAATGTGCCGCACCACCAGCTCCGGCAATAATAGCCTTTAGACCTTTGGAACGAGCGTTTTGAGCATATTCGAACATTCTTTCAGGAGTTCGATGAGCAGAAATAATGGTGAGTTCAAAAGGAACACCTAATTCTTCTAAAACGGAAGCCGCATCTCGCATCACTCGCAAATCAGACTGGCTTCCCATGATAATTCCTACTACTGGCTGGCTCATGCTTTTACTTTTAGTGTTGACTTCACGAAATTAACTTTTTCCTTTAATCGAGCGGTATCTGAGTCTGTAATTGTCACATGACCCATTTTTCGAAAAGGCTTGGTGAACTTCTTTCCATACAAATGGACGTGAACCCCATTTGTCGCCAATACTTCACTCATACCTTCATAAAGTGCCTCACCGGTAAAATTATCTTCACCTAGTACATTCAGCATAGCCGAAGGAAGGACATTGTCCGTATCACCTAGTGGCCAGTTAGAAATGGCTCTCAGGTGTTGCTCGAATTGTGAGGTGACATTGCCTTCAATGGATTGGTGTCCACTATTATGTGTGCGTGGAGCAACTTCATTAACCAATAGCTTACCGTCCTTTGTCAGGAACATTTCAATAGCCAGCAGGCCAACCATATCCAATTTCTGGATAAGATCTTTTGCCAGGGATTGAGCCTCCTGCTCAATATCAGCAGCGATTTGTGCAGGAGAGAATAAATATTCAACCAGATTTTTTTCCGGATGGAATACCATTTCTACTGTCGGAAAGGTCTTGATTTCTCCAGCTTCGTTTCTGGCCACTATCACTGCAAGCTCCTTGTCAAAATCTACCAGCTTTTCCACAAATCCTGGTGCATCAAATGCCTTATCGAGATCACCTTCTGACCTAATCACCTGAACTCCTCTTCCATCATATCCACCAGTAGCCAGTTTATTTACAAATGGGAGAAAGTCTTTTTTCCCGGCAACCTCTTCTTTGCCATCTACTACCTTGAATTCAGCAGTGGGAATTCCGTTAGCAGCATAGAATTGTTTTTGATGAAGCTTATTCTGGATTAGCTCAATAATTGAAGGCTGCGGAAAAACGCTTTTACCTTCAGAAGCTAGTTTTGCCAGCGCTTTAGTATTTACATTTTCGATCTCAATAGTAATTAGATCCTTATCTTTTCCAAACTCATATACCGTATCGAAATCGGTTAAAGAACCCGTGGTAAAGGTGGTGGCAATGCTTTTACATGGTGCATTGGTATCAGGGTCTATTACATGAATATCCAGATTGAAATCAATGGCTGACTGGATCATCATACGGCCTAGCTGACCGCCTCCTAGTACGCCAATTTTAAGGTTAGGGTTGAATGACATGATCTTTTATCGAAAGCGCCAAAGTTAATTAAATAACCCGAGTTCAGATTAAGAAAAGTTGTATGTTAGATTGCTTTACTCTCTTTAATACCTAGCAAAGTCGAGGGAACCATTTAGTGAGATCCTTCGGCTGTGTTCAGCGTAGAAAATTCAGAAGCGAGAAAACGTGCCTGTCCATAAAGCTACTCTGGAATTTCAATACCCATTTTTTGCATCAGCTTAGTTGCATTAAAACTTCTGCAAATTCCCGGAGTCAATGTATAGTCAAACTTAATCTCATCACCAACTATTTGACTATTGAAGCTGTAATTTTTGACCCCTTTCAATTCATTAGTAATTGTTCCCAGTTCAATGTCGTGAGTCGATACAAAGCCAAAAGCGTAGGCAGCGTTTAATTGTTTGATTAAAGCTAAAGCCCCTTTATGTCGGTCTTTAGAATTGGTGCCTTTCAAAACTTCATCAATCATGAATAATACAGGAGTTTTACCATCTATGTATGAAAGTAAATGCTTAAGGCGCTTGAGCTCTGCATAGAATGAAGAAACGTTTTCTTCCAGATCGTCCTGACTTCTCATGCTTGTAAAAACCCTTAATGGACTTACGGTCATTTCAGAAGCGCAAACAGGTGCCCCCATCAAACCTAAAATGCAGTTAACACCTACAGTTCTTAAGAAGGTACTTTTACCACTCATGTTTGAACCCGTAATCAGGCAAATTCCTCCCTCACCATTAAAATCAAAATCATTAGTCACACGATTTTCACCATTAATTAGTGGGTGCCCCAGGGCTTTGGCGTTGATACTAAAATGGTCATCACTTATTGAAGGAAAATTGAAAGATGGGTTAGAATAAGAGAAGCCTGCAATACTGACCAAGGCATCAAGTTCTCCTATAGTATCGAACCAAGAGGTTATGTCTGTTCTGTTTTTTTGCTTCCAATTTACCGCTTTTAAATACCAAAAGAGATCCAATAGTAATAGCAGGTCGAAAATGATATAAATCACATTCATCCTGCTCTGAAAATTATCGAGGATCAGTTGCAGTTCTTTTATAATTTTTGAAGCATGTACATTGTCATGAACAACTTTGCTTTTCAGGGCTTTGAGTTTCTCGCTGGAGAACTCAGTTTTTTCAATCATTTCAATGTGGTAGCGCATTGCGCTTAGCGATTTGTAACCATCCTCAGTTTGTTTACTGATCTTCTGTATTCTGTTAAATAAACTACCTAATACCATTGCATTGGCCATTCCAATAAGTACGGGTACACCTGTTTGAACAATGTCGAGCGTACTTAATGCTATTGTAGCTACCATTGCCAAAGGCATAACCACCATCAGTAATTTGAGCAACAGTGGGTTTTTTAAACTTGCTTCTTGCTTTAGCCAGTTTAAAAGTGGCTGATGATTTACCGATGAATCGGAGTTAGCCTTACCATAAGCTTCAAAATTTTGACGAAATGCCAGATCAGGACTCAATTCTTTTACAGCAGCTTGCCTTTGAAGAACATCATTTGATGATGAAGCATGACCAAGCCACGATGCAAGTACTTTTTCTCCGAGAAAAGTAGAGGTTCTATTAATTAGCTGGAATAGCGAATGCCTTCCAAAAACGTCAAGGTCTTCATGGTATGGATGTTTTACAGAATAGAATTTTTTTCCATCTTCAAAGCCACTCAAGTCATTGTTTAGTCTTTTGATTTCGTCTCCATTAATTTGCTCCAGTGCTTGCGTAAGCTTGAGTTCCGATCTTAGGTTTGCATGTGTTTTTAAAAGCGCTAAGTAGCCAATTATGGCAACTGCTGAGGTGATTAGCATAGCAGCACCATTTTTCTGGTCGGCAAACACAATGATTCCAATAATTGCACCAACAAAAAGTAATACCCTTATCCATGAAAGGAATGTATAACGACTTTTTAGTTTTAAGGCAGAAGCAGAGAATTCCTGCTGTTTTGTCTGGTATGTTTTATAGATAACTTCTTTCAAGGAGCTTTCAGTTTTTCAGTATGAATACGTGCTAGTTTACAAATAGATTTTAACGGGTCGCTAAACTAGTGATTTGGTACATTCTTTCTATTTGGAAATTCTTTATATATTCGGTGCTCACTGAACAAATAGTCTGTGGCAATCGAAGAGAGCGAGTTGCTTGAAGCTTTTTCAAAAGGCGACAATGCAGCTTTTGAAAAACTATTCAAAACTTACTATGAACCTGCTTGCAGGTATGTCATTAGGATTATCCGTGATAGTGATACCACTGAAGAAATTGTTCAGGCCACTTTTGTAAACCTTTGGGAAAAAAGGGAGTTGATCAGGTCGGACATCAGTTTTAAGTCCTATGTTTTCAGAGCAGCTTATAATACCGCACTGAATTACATAAAGCATCGAAAAGTGGTTTCTTCTTATGTAGCCAAAAAACAGGATAGAATAGTAGAGCTTCAAAAGAACTTTGTGAGCCATCAACCTGATTTTGAACTTCAGAAAAGAATAAAAGATGCATTAAATGATCTACCACCACAGTGCCAAAGAGTATTTCGGTTGAGTAGAGAAGAAGGTCTGAAATATCATGAAATTGCAGAGGAATTGGGTATCTCAAAAAAAACAGTCGAAGTGCACATGGGCAAAGCACTTAAACTATTGAGAACCAGTTTAAAGGACTACTTAGTCTTTTTTTTGCCGATTATCACATTGATGTAGGGGTGTAGGGAGAGATGGTTGTTAATTTTGTGAATAGAAAAAAGTAGAAGATGGAAGAGCTAATGGCCAAATATCTGGCCAATGAGTTAAGTGAGAAGGAAAGAGCAGATTTTGAGTCGCAACTCGCTGAAAACGAGGTTTTAAGTGAGGAGTTTGAGAGCTACCTCAACCTGTGGCATGAAACAGCTCAAACTGATGGTGTATCATTTGATACCAATCAGGCATGGACTCGTATGCCTAATCAAACGAGTCCTAAAACCCGTGTAATTGAATTAGAAAGAAAGCCGCGCTATACTTTTTTGAAAATAGCAGCAACGCTTTTAATAGTCCTAACGGCCGGTTATTTCATTACAAGACCTGGTGGTGTTGGTTCAAGTGAAGTGTCAACTTCATCTACTTTAAGTGTATTATCTACAGGTCAGGAAATGAAGGAATTCAGCCTTCCTGATGGATCCGTGATCAAGCTAAATGCAAACTCAAAAGTTTCTTATGAAAAAGGTTTCGGTACAGATCATAGAAGTATTACCCTAATTGGTGGTGCAAACTTCGATGTAGTGAGAAATGAAAGTCTTCCTTTCATTATTGAAGCAGAAAAGAGCGAGGTAGAAGTGCTAGGAACAAGCTTTGATGTATCAGCTTATCCTGGTAAAGAAATTGAATTGAATGTTTCTGAAGGTCAGGTGAAATTTTCTTCCAAAGTGGTAGCCTCTAAAACGGAGCTAGTGAAGGCTGGAGAGAAAGCAATGCTTTCTGAGGACGGTACTGAGCTTGAGCGTGGTACTGTTGAAAATGCAAACTATGCTGCTTGGTGGACTCGTAAATTAATTTTTGAACAAACTCCTTTTGAACAAGTCGCAAAAGATTTGGAGAAAACATTTTGGGTGAAGATTGACTTTAGTGATGCATTGAAAGGATGCCCTTTGAATGCTGAATATGAGAACCATACGTTGAAGCAAGTGCTTGATAAAATCCAAATATCATTCCCGGCATCTGACATCAAGTATACTTTTGGAGAAGAAAATCAGATAAAAATTGAAGGAAAGCCATGTAACTAATTAAATTGGTGCATGCTCAGGAAATTTCTGATTTCCATTTTACTGATTGGTTATACAAGTCTACTGGCGCAAGAATCAGACTCTACTGCGCTCAATAAAGAGGTTACTGTTCAATTCAATAACGTCTCTATATCCAACGTTTTCAGACAACTGAGCAAGCTGGCAGGAATTAACTTTTCTTATAATGGAAATATCATTCCTCGCGAAGCCAGGGTTTCCAAGTCTTATATCCAAAAACCTGCTAAGTCCATACTTGAAGATGTGCTTTCTTCTGTGGGGCTATACTTCAGAGAGCTGGATGGAACGGTTTTTATACTCAAAAGGATATATAGCGAAAGAAAGATCTCTGGTAGAGTAGTAGATATGCACACGCAAGAACCACTGTTGTATGCTAACGTGTTCATTGAACGCAGTACACTTGGGGTTCCTACCAACTTGAATGGAGAGTTTGAAATTGACGATATCCCTGATATTGGCTTCAACCTGATTGTTTCATATGTAGGCTACAAACAAAAGGTGATTCCCTTTAACTACAAACATGAGGTTGAGAATAGAAAGTACATTATTGAAATGGAGCTGGATTCTGTTGCGTTACAAAGTATTCAAGTAGTTGGCAAAATACGCAGACGCAGAACCACTGAGGAACGCGAGCTATTACAAAGATTTCAGGTTGATTTTCTGGGAAGGTCCGATAATGCTAAAAAGTGCAAGATTATCAACCCTGAAGTATTGGATTTTGAAATATTGGATGATTATGATAACTATAAAGTTACAGCCGATGCACCTCTATTTGTAGTGAATAAAGCACTTGGCTTTAGGGTGGAATATTTATTGGAAGAATTCAGATTCGAGAATGGCCTGAAACTGAATATTGGAAGTGCCAAGTTTAAGGAGCTTCAAACACGATCGAGAAGAAGGTATAACAAATGGGAGACTGCACGGGAACGTGCTTATAATGGTTCTCCTCAGCATTTTCTGAACTCTATGATTTCTGGTAATCTGGAAGAAGAGGGATTTGGGATAAACCTGGTCCAATATGATTCTGTTACCTCAGAGTACACAACTCCACTTAACCCGCCTCCAGTAGAAGAAATCATCACTATTGAAGCAACAGATAAAGAGTACCTCTTTACACTTCATGCACAATCGGATATAGAGGTGACGTATCGTGGAGAATATGAAGAGAGTGCTTATAAGAAGCTCTACAGAAGTACTTCAAAGAGCGGAAACTATAAGTACACGGATAAAAAGGTGCGATCTTCAATAGCTTTAACGGATAGCCAAAGCTTATCCAGTTATCAGGTTTTTGGGCTGGATGTTACAGATGTGGATTTATTTCAGAAGTCAATTATTTTCTTCCTGAACTATGATGCACGAATTGTGTTTCCAGGTCAGTTTGTTAATCCAAGAGATGTACTTTTTGCTGGTTGGTGGAGTTGGGGAGCATTCTCTGATTGGCTTCCCCTGAACTATAAGCCCGATTAAGAGAAAAAGCTATATGTAGCCAATGCCGATAAATAGGCTACGGCTGTCATATACACAGTTTGAATAATTGGCCACTTCCAGCCCTTGGTTTCCCTGTAAACTATAGCCAGTGTGCTCATGCATTGCATTGCGAAAGCATAAAACACCATCAAGGATAATCCAACAGCCATACTATACATAGGCTCTCCGGTTTTAGGGTTTATTTCTTTACTAAGCTTTTCCTTTATAGTACGTTCATCATCATCTTCAGCGCCAATACTGTAGATGGTAGACATAGTGCCAACAAATACTTCTCTTGCCGCAAAAGAAGTAATTAAGGCAATACCTATTTTCCAGTCGTATCCAAGAGGGGTTATCGTGGGCTCTATGAATTTACCGAATGATCCTGCCATCGAATGTTCAAGTTTATAAGCCCCCAAAGCAATCTGAAACTCTTCTTCCGAAGCACCTGCTGGTAATTCCTGTCTTACGTATTGTTCGGCATTATTAAACTTATCTCCGAAGCCATAAGAGGCCAGTACCCATAGAATAATTGAAATAGCAACAATTACTTTTCCTGCTTCAAACACGAAAGTTCGAGACTTTTCATAAATGGTTAGCCCAACATTTTTCCATTGAGGGATTTTATATCCCGGTAATTCCATAATGAAATAGCTCCTATGTTTGGCTTTTAAAATAAACTTCATCACCCAAGCTGAGAGAATAGCCGCAAAGAAGCCAAGCAGATAAAGCCCGGTTAGTACTAAACCTTTAAGATTAAAAATCCCAAAAACATATTCTTCAGGAACAACTAGTGCAATTAGCAAAGTATACACCGGAAGCCTTGCTGAACAGCTCATGAATGGGGTGACAAATATGGTGATTAGCCTGTCTTTCCAACTCTCAATATTTCTTGTTGCCATAATTGCAGGAATAGCACAGGCCATACCTGATACCAGAGGAACTACACTTTTGCCACTCAACCCAAAGTTCCTCATAAGTCTGT
The DNA here is from genome assembly GCA_947493005.1 of uncultured Roseivirga sp. Classification (GTDB taxonomy): domain Bacteria; phylum Bacteroidota; class Bacteroidia; order Cytophagales; family Cyclobacteriaceae; genus Roseivirga. Next base: position 552,317 of record CANLOY010000001.1, on the reverse strand, counting down.
CCATGAGAAACACTGCTCTTGACATGTATCCGGATTCTTCAAGCAGAGAAATAAACCCAAAGAGAATAGCAATTTGAGGTATGAACACAAGAACACCAGCTAATCCAGCTATTACACCATCAGTTATAAGATCGTTTAATACCCCCTCTGGCATAACTTCTTTTACCCAGTTTCCAAAAGAGCTTATGGAGCCTTCAATAAAGTCCATTGGTCCTTCTGCCCAAGCGAAAATGGCTTGGAAAATAAGCATAAGAATGGTCAGGAAAATCAAATAACCAAAAACCCTATGGGTAGTTATTTTGTCAATCTTCTGTGATACTGAAAGCTTTTTTTCTGGGTTAGTTTTTTTAACATTCCTATTTACAATACTAGAAATAAGGGCATAGCGACCCATGGTTTCCTGTGATTGAGTAGGCACATTATAGAAGTTGTTTTCTTTCTTTATCCGTTCAATCTTTTCCTTGTCCTCACTACTTAGGAATTTGAGTCTACCATTTTGTTGAGCATATTGATAGGCTCTATAGTCCTCTTCAAGGTTGAATTCGAACTTAACCTCATCAATGGTCTTCTCAGCCAGATGCCTAACCTGATAAAAAGGCTTCTTTGGTTTTACAAGTGACAGGCACAGGGCACTCTTTAAGGTATCAATACCTGCTCCTGAGTGAGAATTAGTTGGTATTATCTTAACTCCTAAATCAATAGAGAGAGAACGAAGGTCTATTTTGAGTTGTCTGCGATCAGCAACATCTATCATATTGAGTACCAATACAATTGGAATATTAAGGTCGCGGATTTGGGTGAATAAAAGTAAGTTCCTTTTTAGGTTTGATGCATCTGCCACAACAACAATTGCATCTGGGTGTTGAGGATGATCAGTATCCAGAAGTACCTCCTGAACAATTTGCTCATCAAGAGACTTTGGGTAAATACTGTAGGTTCCAGGAAGGTCAACGACTTCTGCTTGCTGACCATTAGGTAGTTTTAAAGTACCGGTCTTTTTGTCTACTGTAACCCCTGGGAAATTGCCGGTTCGTTGATTGAGGCCAGTTAATAGGTTAAATAGCGTGGTTTTGCCAGAGTTTGGGTTTCCTACTAGTGCTATTCTCAAGTTCGCTTTTACCGACATGTTATGCTTCTTCTATCAGAATACTTGATGCTTCCTGTTTTCGCAAAGAGAGTTGATAACCTGCTACCGAAATGGCTATTGGGTCACCTAATGGAGCAATTAGTTCAAGAGAAACCTCTGTACCGGGTAAACAACCCATTTCCATCAACTTTACAGACAACACTTCATCTGTAAACCCTTTGATGGTTCCCCTTTCGTTAATTTTAAGATGAGTTAGATTTCTCAATCTTTATTTAGATTAATTATAAAGAGCGGCAATTTAGTAGCCAATAATGGCTTTACAAAGCCTTAAAGGTTATTTGTCAGAGATTAATATCCAGTCGGCATGTTTTAACGATTGCCACCTGACACTTGTAAGGTCAAATGTATCATCGACCAGTTTATAAAGAGGTCCTCTATTTAGCCTGGTATAACTTTCTGCCCTTACCTCAACATCACCAAAACCTTCTTTTTTATACTTCTTGTCAAGGTATCTTGCGAACTGCCAAATCATGTCTGGTTTTGAGGGAAGAGAACTGGCTTGTTTCGAGGTAAGAAAATCTCGTGGATTGATTGTCCAGGTGGAATCCATTTCTGTTGATTTCACATAGTATTTGATATTTCCCGACTTAAAGCGTAACATCATTCTCCAGGCAAGTCTGTGACCTTCTTCCGTATAAAAAACATCTCCTTTATATAAGTGATGTCTTAGCGGTAAATAAAGCTGCATGGCAAAATAGCAGACAAACAGAAAGCTTAGGGCAATTCTGCCAAAATTGATATCAGGTAAACCAAGAGAGGCATAATTAACGATTGGTTTATTTTTAAAGAAAGTCTTGCGAACTGCTTCAGGATCGAAGAAGAACACCATCAGGCCTATCATGAGGTATGGAAAAATACCAATCTGAAAGACTGCCGAATTGAACAGATGGAAGAAAACAGAGATAATAAATGCCGGAATTCGTGTTTTTCTATATAAAAGGAAGTAGAAAATGAGCCCATCAAAAAGAATTCCTCCGTAGACTATTATTTGCTGCAACCACTTTTCCTGAAGCATTGAACCTATGAGCCAGTAATTGCTCTTTGAAGCAAAGTTCATTTGGATAAATTCACCATCGAGCCAGCCCGGATAAAATTTATTGATAGCCGCAAACGTATATACAATCCAGAGTTGTATCAGAAAAATATTAATACACCACCTGGGACAGGTTGTAGAAATCACCGAGTTCCAGCGTTTAGAATCAAAAGATGCATAAGCATGTGCTGGGAGTACCAACATAAACAGGCAAAGCAATATCAGAAAATAGTAATGATTATTGTATGCCGATTTCTGCATCCAATACACCATGGTCCATAATAACGTAAAGGAGGCCATTCCAATACGATAGTAAAAACCCAGCATAACCATTAACCCCGATACGGCCATTAAAGAAAAGTACACATACATGGCATATCCATCTGGTGGTTGAAGCCAATCAAAGCCAATAAGTGTAAATGTAAATTCGGGTTCTATGAGAACTTCTCTTACCCAACCGGTGAGGATGGCACCAAAACTCTCCGCAAAAATTAACAACCCAAATATGATTCTAAAGAGAATCAACGGAGCATTATCTACGGGTTGAAATTGCTTTCTTAACCAGTTCAAGTGTTGTGTAATTGAATCAATTTATCAAAAATAAGGTTATATCAGTATGTCTAAAAAGAAAAAGAAGGCAATTCCAAATAACGAAAAACAAGACAATCTCGAATCTCAATCTTTGAAAAACACAGAAGTTGTTGAAAATGAGGAGTTTGATTTCGGTGGGTTACCCAAGAACATTTCATTGAAACGAAATATCGGGTGTGGAGGCTAATCACTCAGTATAGAATACCCGATTCACTCTATTGCTGACATTTGTAAGTATTTCATAAGGAATAGTGTCGGCCCAGCTAGCCAATTGATTTATAGAGGGGTCGTTTCCAAAAACCACTACCTCATCACCCACATTAACATCTAGGCCAGTTACATCCACCATACTCATATCCATGCATATGTTGCCTATGGTAGGTACTTTAAACCCATTGATTGTTACGTAGGCTTTCCCATTACCAAAGTATCTCAAGTAGCCATCAGCATAACCAATTGCTATTGTGGCAATTTTTATATCAGCTTCTGCATGGCCTTTTCTTCCGTATCCAATAGTTTCCCCTGCTTTCACAGTTCTAATTTGTGAGATAACGGTTTTTAGAGTAGCAGGCTTCATTAACTTCTCTGATTTTAAGTCACTCACCTCAACGCCATGTAGACCAATGCCTAGCCTTACCATATCCTCTTGAAATTCATTATGCCTTATAATGCCACCGGAATTCAGAATGTGTCTGATCGGTTTGTAGGTCAGGACTGCCTCAATTCTTGATGCAAGCTCTCTGAAGAGGAGAGCCTGTGATTTTGTGAAGTCTTCCTCTTTCTCTTCTTCAGATGCAGCAAGGTGTGAAAAAATGCTTCTGATCTTAAGGTTGTTTTCGGTACTGATAAAAGAACATAGTTCTCCGATATCTTCCGTATTAAACCCTAGTCGATTCATTCCGGTATTTAGAATGAAGTGTGCATGTAAAGTAGTACCTGTAAGCTTATAGATGCTCAGGAATTGTTTTAGCTGTGAAAGACTATAAATCTCAGGTTCTAGATTGTACTCAATAAGGTTTAAAATGTCATCACCTGAGGGGTTCATAACCATTATTGGGAGAGTGATGCCATTTTTTCTGAGAGATACTCCTTCGTCAGCATAAGCAACTGCTAGGTAGTCCACCTTATGAAACTCAAGCATTTTGCTAATCTCGGCACTCCCTGCACCATAAGCTAGAGCCTTTACAACAACCATTAATTTGGTGTTCGGCTTCAGTGTCGATCTGTAAAAGTTCAGGTTATGGGTAATAGCATCAAGGTTAATTTCCAGTACCGTTTTATGTGCTTTTTCTGCCAGGGATTTTGAGACATCTTCTAGTTTAAACCTTCGTGCACCTTTTATTAGAATCAGTTCATTATGAAATTGCCTGATTTCATCAGAGGCCAGAAAGCTTTTAGTGTCAGGATAAAATGAACAGGACATTTTAAAAGCATGGCTGTGCTGAGACAACTCATTTCCAATACCAATAAGTTTATCTATTCCTTTTAGAACAAAGAGTTCGTTAAGATCAGCATAAAAAGAACCTGAAGGGTCATTCTGAACAAAATCAGATAGAACAAGAGTTTTATTGACCATATGTTTTTGCTGATCCATAAACTCCAGAGCCTTTTGTAGCCCAACCAGGTCGTTGTTGTAACTATCATCAATTACATAACAATTGTTGATGCCCTTTTTCAATTCAAGTCTCATCTTTACAGGACTAACCTGAAAAAGCCCCCTTTGTATCTCTTGCTGATCTAAGCCCAGATATAGTGCGGTAATTATACAGTGCACAATATTTTCAACAGAAGCATCATCACTCAACGTTATTTCAAACTGAAATGTATTGTCCTTATGATTGATAGTTATTTGACCAGAGTTGTTCAACTCTACTTTATATTCAGCGCCTTCTTTAAATGACCAGCAGATTTTATGACCGCTAAAGTCCTTTTCTATTAACTCCCTGAGTTTCTTTTTTTCTGTCCTGAAAATCAGTGCTTGGGAGTTTTTGAACAGTTTCAGTTTCTCTTTGACCTTTGCTTCTTCAGACTCAAAAAACTCCTCATGAGCTGTACCAATATTTGTAAATATGCCAATGTTTGGAACAATAACGCTTTCGAGGTACTCCATTTCGTTAGGCGCTGATATACCAGCTTCAAAAACACCTACATCATACTTATTATCAATGGGCCATATAGAAAGGGGTACTCCTACTTGAGAGTTATAACTTTTTGGGCTTTTGAGTACGTTGTACCTTGAAGATAGTATTGTGTAGAGCCACTCCTTAACTATTGTTTTTCCATTGCTGCCGGTAATTCCAACAACGGTACCTTCAAATCTACTTCTTTGGTATGCCGATATTTTTTGTAGAGCTCTCAATGAAGATGCTACTTTCAAAATATTGCACCCTTCAATTCTTTTAATGTCGTCTTCTACTATGAAGTTTTTACACCCTTTTTCTGCCAAATCATAAATAAATCTGTGTCCATCATGGTTTGGCCCTTTTAATGCAATGAATAGTTCACTTTCAGTGTTTTTAGCAGATCTACTGTCAATAGAAAGGTGCTGAATTGTGGAATCAGATGTTTCACTGATTATAGTTGCGTCAACTAAGGCTGCTATTTCTGCTATCTCCAATACAGTAATTTTAAAAAAGCTTTACACCATTAGGAACCTTGAAATCTGGAGTACAGAGAACCACATCCCCATTATCATCTGGAAACCCTGTAATCAGTACTTCAGACATGATTTTTCCAATTTGCTTTGGAGGAAAATTAGTTACACATACCACCTGTTTTCCGATTAGTTCTTCTGGTTGATATCTTTTTGTGATTTGGGCACTTGTTTTTTTTACTCCTAATTCCTCACCTAAATCAACATGAACAATATAAGCAGGCCTTTTTGCTTCTGCATAAACTTCGGCCTTTACAATTGTTCCAATTCTTAGAGATACTTTTTCGAAATCTTGCCAGTTAATTAGAGTCATAATTGTTGAAGTATAAAAAGAATTAGAGTTTATTGGAACAAATTTATTAGTGTGACGTTAAGCTAGTTACAAAATTTTGTTATTTTTATGACCCCTTACTGAGTAGAGTATGCTGAAAAAGGTCACAGTATTCGCGACAGCCTGTTTAATGGGGCTGTGTTTTATGAGTGTTAACGCTCAAGCTCAGGAAGAAGGAGGAACTGAGGAGGAGAGAGAAGAAGGAGTGATTGTTAGTTCTGATTCTTCCAATAGAGAGGTTATACTTGAAGAAAACAAACCAGAACCATTAAACGAATTTAGAGTTCCAGCTGAAGAACTTCCAGATGCGAAACCAATTAATGGTGTACCACAAAAGGCAACTCCAGTCTCTGACGGCCCTGATAAACCAAAAATCAAAGAAAAAGAAGGCAAATCAGGAGTTTCATTCAACATCCTTTACTACTTAATCTACAAGTTCAAGCACGTAGATGTGTTTGAGTAAAACTTAATTCTCGCTTTACCGTTCAAAATTTTGTTTTTGCAATATTGTTGCGAAAAAACATACATTTGCCGGATGCTAAAAAAGCGGTTTATACTTTCATATTTCTTCTTATTATTTTGTGCTTCCTTAAATGCGCAAACCCCTTGCTCATATAATCTGCTAGGAAAGGTTATATCTACGGAAGACTCGCAACCTATTCCGAGAGCTACAATAGAAGTTATTAGTGGTGAAGACCGAAAGTCATTGATAAACGAGCCTGATGGAACTTTTGTAATTAATAATTTATGTGATTCTCAAATTTCAATCATTGTTAGATATGTTGGCTTTAAGCGTTTCGAAAAGAAGTACTCACTCACAAGGGGGAATAATGAACTGACAATAAAGCTAGAAGTGGATGTAAAGGACCTTGAAGAAGTTACCGTAGAAGGGGAAAAAGTTGAAGAAGTAGTATCTCTCCAACAAAGCAGCATTGACAAGTTAAAACTAAACCAGTCTGCTGGAAGTTCTTTGGGCGAAACTCTTACAAATATTTCCGGGGTAAACATGTTACAAACCGGTCCTACTATTGCCAAACCTATTATCCATGGTTTGCATAGCAACAGAATCTTGATACTTAACAATGGAATTCGTCAAGAAGGTCAAAAATGGGGGCAAGAACATGCTCCTGAAATTGATCCATTCGTTGCCAATAATCTGAAGTTGATTAAGGGGGCAGCAGCAGTAAAGTATGGATCTGATGCCATTGGAGGAGTTATTTTGGTTAATCCATCAGAGTTGCCAGATTCACCTCCGGTAGCAGGAAAAGTGAATGTTGTAGGAGCATCTAATAGTGGACTCTACGCTAGTTCGCTATTACTTGAAGGAGGAATTGATGGTTTGGATGGTTTTGGCTGGAGATTACAAGGAACTTACAAAAGAGCTGGAGACTCAAGAACTCCTGATTATAGATTAACAAATACAGGAACTCAAGAAAAGAACTTTTCTCTTGGTTTGGGCTATCATAAAGAGAATGCCGGGCTAGAAATCTTTTACAGTAGCTTCAATTCAGATCTGGGGGTACTAAGAAGCGCACATACTGGTAACCTGACTGATCTGGCAATTGCCATAGATAGTGATCGTCCTTTATTCATTAGAGATTTTAGCTATGACATTAATAATCCCTTTCAAGCAGTTAGCCATCAACTGTTAAAGACAAATGGGCACATTGATTTGGAGAATTTAGGAGCATTTTCTGTTCAATATGGATTGCAAAGAAATGAGAGAAGAGAGTTCGATCCCAGAAGAGCTGGACGCTCTGGAATTCCTGCTTTGTCTTTGGATTTGATAACGCATACCCTTGATGTTGACTTGGATATGGTGGCTAAAAACAATTGGAAATGGGATGTTGGTGCGAGCTTTATGTATCAAGATAATAGCAATGATTCTGAAACCGGAATAAGGCCACTAATTCCCAATTTCCAAAACTGGACAGCAGGGGCACACCTTATAAGTCGTTACATTCAACCAGCATTCGAATTAGAGTTAGGTGTTAGGTACGACTTTAAACACTACCTAGTTAAACGATTTGACCGAAGCAACAATTTACTTAAACCTGAGTTTGACTTTAATAATCTCACTGGCTCAGTGGGAGGTATTTTCTTCCTTGCCAATGAATGGACTTTGAGGTCAAATGTTGGTACCGCCTGGAGAGCACCTCACGTAAATGAATTATATAGTGAAGGACTTCATCAAGGTGCTGCAGCCATTGAGGAGGGTAATGATCAGTTAAAATCAGAAAAGGCCATTAAGTGGATAACGAGTCTAGAAAAGCAAACCCAAAAACTCAGTCTGAATGTATCTGCTTATTACAACATTATAAATGATTACATCTACTTAAGACCAGAAAGTGTTGAGTTGACAATCAGGGGAGCGTTTCCTGTTTTCAGGTACCGTCAAACCAATGCTTTAATTTATGGTTTGGATACCGACTTTGAGTATCATTTTTCTGATAGTTTTGATTTGAATACACGCATTTCATTAATAAGAGCGAAGGACAGGAGGTTGGATAGTCCTCTGATTAACATGCCTGCTAATCAGCTGGAAAGCACATTACGATATCATTTCAAAGAAGGAAGACTAGCTAGCCCTTTCTTTTCGGCTGGTTTTAAAGTGGTAGATAGACAGAGAAATGCACCAAGAGTGGTTAGCATTCAGGAGGTTTTGGATGCTAATAGAACTGATGCGGATCTTTTTGCCAGTGACCCAAGTATTTTTGATTTTGTAGCTCCACCAAGCGGATATATAAACTTCAATATAAGTGGAGGTTTTGATTGGAGCTTCAAAGAAGACCAGACCATTAATGTATACCTATCCGTAGATAACCTTTTTAACAATAGCTATAGAGATTACTTGAACAGGTTTAGGTATTATGCCGATGAACTAGGAAGAAATATTAGTTTAAAGTTGAGCTATACCTTCTAATCAGTTTAGGAAACCAGCTTACTTCAATAAGCCCTCAATGTCTTTCAAGGTAAGGTTACCTTCGTAGTAAGTACGTCCGAAAATCACCCCCTTAACTCCTATATCCTCTAACCTTTTAATATCATCTACTGATCGAACTCCACCACTTGCAAGAAAGTGGACGTTTGGGAACTTGCTAACTAGTCTTTCGTACATTTCGAAATTAGGACCTTCCTGAATTCCGTCTTTTTCTACATCAGAACTTTTAACATACTTGATGCCTCTCATATAGAAATAATCTATATGATCCTCCAGGTTGGTCTGAGTATTTTTTTGCCAGCCCCTAATAGAGATTTTTCCTTTTTTTGCATCCGCTCCAAGTGTGATTTTTTCTCTTCCGTATGACATCATCCAAGAAGAAAAGAGTTCTTTCCTGTCAATGGCTATTGAAGCTGCAGTTATCGAAGTGGCTCCATATTCATAGGCTTTGCTTATATCTCCATCAGTAGAAATACCACCGCTGAAGTCAACCTCAAGACCTGTATAGCCCGCTATGGCTTCAAGAATGTGGTAGTTAATCGGGCTTCCTTTTCTGGCTCCATCCAAATCAACCAGGTGAATCTTTTTTATACCAAAATCCTCAAATTGCCGGGCAATATCTACAGGGCTATTCTTATAGACCTTCTCACTTGCATAATCACCTTGCTTTAGCCTGGTGAGCTTTCCGTCAATAATTGAAATAGAAGGTATAATCTGAATCATAAGTTTCTCCTGAAAAATTGAAAGAGGCCAAAACTAGTAAATATTAAACCAGAAAAGTGAAAATCCAGTTTAAATAATTGTTATAACCGAAGCTTATGAACATACAAAAAAAGGGCGAGCTTCCCAAGTATAAACAACCTGTTTTTAAGTTGTCTGGGCGTTGGTTATCAATTTAAAACCAGAACCATGCAGAGTCATGATTTGTACCGTAGGGTCAGCCTTAAGGTGTTTTCTGAGCTTGGCTATATATACATCCATACTTCTGGCATTGAAATAACTGTCATCTCTCCAAATCATTTTTAGTGCAATGGATCGGTCTAATGGTTGATTAATATGAAGGCAAAGAAGTCTTAACAATTCAGATTCTTTTGAGGTGAGTTTTGTTTGTTCCGAAGCCTTAATTAGGAGCTGTTTGTCGTAATCAAAGTGGAACGTTCCGAAATCAAATTCTTTCTGATCAGAGATTTGAGGGTTCTTTTCCGCAGTTCTTCTTAAAATGGCCTGAATTCTTAACAATAGCTCTTCCATACTAAAAGGCTTGGTGATATAATCATCGCCACCAATTTTAAACCCCTCAATAGTGTCTTCTTTCATTGATTTGGCTGTCAGGAATATAATTGGAGTCACGGAGTCGCTTCTCCTGATTTCCTTGGCCATAGAAAAGCCGTCTTTCTTGGGCAGCATAATGTCAAAGAGGCATAGATCAAATGACTCCCTCTTGAAAGCACTGAGACCCTCTTCACCATCTCGGCAAAGCGTAGTTTCGTAGCCCTTCAATGATAAATATTCATTAAGTATCTGACCCAGGTTCGGATCGTCTTCAACAAGTAAAAGTTTGAAACTAGCCATGTTTGAAAGGTAAGTATATTTTAAATGTGCTGCCTTTGCCTATTTCGCTTTTGACGTTAATAGAGCCTTTGTGCATTTCAACTATGTTTTTAACATAAGAAAGACCTAAACCAAAGCCTTTTACATCGTGAACATTTCCAGTGGAAACACGATAGAATTTATCAAAAATTTTCTCGGTAGCCTCTTTAGACATACCAATTCCTTTATCTGAAATCTTTAGAATTATACCAGAGGAGATATTATCAGTTCGAATGTTAATCTCTGGCGCATCTGGTGAATACTTATTGGCGTTGTCAAGAAGGTTGTAAATGATATTTGTAAGGTGGACTTTGTCTGCTTCTAGAATTGAGCTAGCTGCAAAAAGCTGGCTGCTAATTGACCCTCCCTTTTTTTCAACCATTAGATTGATATTGACCAATGCTTTTTCGATGATGTTATGAATATCAGCTTGTTCAAATTTTAATTTGAAGTCTTTCTTATCCAGACTAGCAATTTGAAGCACCTTTTCGACTTGCATCCCTAGTCGTTTATTCTCATCTCTTATCACCTTAACATAGCGATCTACAATAGCCTTGTTACCTTTTATGTCATCATCTTGTAGTGCTTCAGTTGCCAAAGACACGGTGGCTATAGGCGTTTTGAACTCATGGGTCATATTATTCACAAAATCGTTCTTAATTTCTGAGAGCTTCTTTTGTCGTAGAATAACCATGATGGCATAGGCAAAACAACCAATAACAATAATGAGGAGAAGACCTGATGCCGAGAGAGGTAAAATAGCCTTGTTGAGCAGGTAGTTCCTTTCATTAGGAAAGTCAATGGCCAGGTAGAAATCCCTGTCAACTAAGTCAGTTGGAAAAAGGTTGACCATCAGATCAGAAGACTTAATGTCTTCGCTGGCGTTCCTATTGTCTGCATTTAATAGCTTTAATTCATTCGTAGGCTTATGAAGTATGCCGTAGTTATAGGTCATGTCCAGACCTCGGTCTTCTAGTTCCGCAGCAAGAAGGGTATCTAAACGGGGAGGGTCAACACGAGCAAAGAGATTATCGCTTCCCACCAGGTGACGAGCCCAACGTTGCTTCAACAAGTCCATTTGCCTGTTCATCTGACGTTCCATCTGGATTTGCTGATCTCTTGGATTTACAAATGATGGTTGATTCGGAAATGTAGCTCTCGAAAAAGCCTCAAAGTCTATTTGAAAGAAGACTTCTCCGGTTGTCTCATCTACTGAAATTCTAAAAAAGCTACTAAAAAATTCTTCCGGGTTCGGAATGTCTTGTGCACGGATATGCTCTTGATTATTGACTGGGATTGACTCGTTCAAAGAATCTCTGCGCACATTGGTATTTACTCTTCTTAGGGGAGGTCTGGCTCGCATGTCATCTTCTAGAAAATTGATTCCATTTTCAATTGCCAGCTTTTGAGTTACACTATTCAAAGCATCGTTGACGCTTTGGTTAAAGCGTTCCTTGTTCACTTTGGTAACTTCAGTAATCCAGTAATACTGGAAAGCTATTAATCCAATTAGTGCACAACTTAGCAATCCAATCAACCAACGAATTCGCGTACGCGTCATATTCAAAAGTAGTTTAAATATTATGCCACATCCGACTACTTAACAATAATTAACATCGTTTAACCCCTCTTTAACATCGTTTTGCATTGGTTCTCAGTACTTTTGATTAGAGCTTTTAAAAGGTTACAGTTATGAATAGGTCAAAACAAAAAACAATTTTCTTATCTGCTTTTCTTACGCTGATGCTAATGGTTAGCTACAATTATCATGCATTGGCTCAAACTGAAAATGTAAGAGAGAGTCAGTCTGTTTCCATTTCTAATACAGAAGATGGTAAGGTCAAACTGAAAGTAGTAATCAAGAAGGGTAATGACGAAACTACTTTTGAAAAAACATATGATTCATACGAGGATATGAAGAATGATCCGGATTTGGAGAAGTATGGTATTAATACAGATTCTTTCTCTTTCAGGTTTGGAAGCAACAACGGAAGTCAGCCAAAGTTTTTCTTTCATAGTGGTCCGGGTCAAGGATTCTGGGATCATGATTTTGACTTCGATATTGATTCTTTAAGAAGTCATCTTAAAGGAATGATGAAAGGTTTTGGTCCAAACTCATTTTCGTTTGGTTTTGACCATGACAATTTCATGGATATGGATTCATTGATGCAAAAATTCAACTTTAAAAATGATAATGGTCGTTTCTTCTTCAATGGTGATGAGGTGATGGATATTGATTCACTAAGAAAGGCTTTGAAAGATCAATTTGGAAACATGGTTTTCGACTTTGATTTTGATGATGACGATTTTGGTAATAAATGGAGAAGCTGGTCGAGTTTCGGAGACGATGACGATGATGTGCGTGTAATTTCCAGAGTGAGTGTCTTTATCAGGTCGGCAAGAGACGAGGATAAAAAAGCAGCTGGCACTGAAGATATGGAAAGTCTGGAGCTGAGGGACATTAACTTCTATCCTAATCCGAGTGATGGACGCTTTGATGTAGAGTTGGAGACAGGTAGCGATGCTCCGATTTATATATCTGTAATCGGGCCCAATGGAAATAAAGTGTATGACAAAACAGGTAAGCCAGTAGATGGAAAATATGACTTCAAAGTAGATCTTACGGATGAGGAAAAAGGTATCTACATCATGAAGGTGATTCAAAACAACAAAGCCCTTACCAAAAGAGTAATCATAGAGTAAAATTCAAGCTTTCATATAACTGAGAGGAGGAAGTTTTAGAATGCTTCCTCTTTTCTTTTTATAGCCCTTATATTTGGCGTTCAATTGATTGATCATGCTTGTTGAAAACAACAAATATACGGTGCAAGGGGTAGATTTAGTAAACCTAACGGAAGAGTTTGGAACCCCTTTATATGTTTATGATTCGGATAAGATTCGTTCACAATTCGATCGACTTACAAATGCCTTTAAAGGAGTTAAGCTTAGAGTAAAATATGCTACCAAGTCTTTAACTAACCTTTCAATACTTAAGCTGCTAAAAAGCTTTGGTTCAGAACTTGACTGTGTATCTATTCAAGAAGTTAAGTTAGGGTTAAAGGCAGGATTTTCTCCTGATCAAATACTATATACTCCTAACTGTGTTTCTTTTTCAGAAATAAGACAGGCGGTGGAGATTGGTGTAATGATTAATCTGGATAACATTTCTATACTAGAGCAGTTTGGGCATGAGTACCATGGTTCCGTACCTATATGCATCAGGTTGAATCCGCATATAATGGCAGGAGGGAACAAGAAAATATCTACCGGGCATGCTGATTCCAAATTTGGAATATCTATCTACCAACTAGCACATATTCTTAGAGTAGTAAAAACCTATAACCTCAATGTGGTAGGTTTACACATGCATACGGGATCTGATATATTAGATGCTGAAGTCTTTTTAAGGGGGGCTGATATATTATTTGATACAGCGAGGAGTTTTGAAAACCTTGAATTCATTGACTTTGGAAGTGGGTTTAAAGTAGCTTACAAAGAGGGGGACATTACAACAGACATAGAGGAACTTGGTGCTAAGCTGAGTGAATCTTTTAAGAGCTTTTGTAAAGACTATGGACGAGAGCTGGAAATGTGGTTTGAACCAGGGAAGTATATAGTAAGTGAGTCAGGGTTGTTTCTGGTAAAAACAAATGTGGTTAAGACCACTCCTGCTACAGTGTTCGCTGGTGTAGATTCAGGTATGAATCACCTTATCAGACCCATGATGTACGATGCATATCATGAGATAGTTAATCTATCCAATCCGAATGGTACTAGTAGGGTTTATACAGTAGTAGGTTATATCTGTGAGACCGATACTTTTGGCCTTGATCGCAAGCTTAATGAAGTAAAAGAAGGAGATATTCTGGCTTTTAAAAATGCAGGAGCCTATGCCTTTAGTATGGCTTCTAATTATAACTCAAGGTTAAGACCAGCAGAAGTATTAATTCATAAGGGTAAAGCCCATTTGATTAGAAAAAGAGAAGTTTTTGAAGACCTAATCAGAAATCAAGTAGAAGTAGATATTTAGAGCCACTTCTTTTCAATAACCAATATTGGCACATTGGTTGTTGAAGATTATAAAACAAGTATTTTAGCAATTCGAATAATAACAATACAAACAAGGGAATTTATCAGCTATGAAAAGATCATTACAAATTGTCGCTTTACTAGGTATCATGACCGTTTCATTTACCTTTAAAAGTCAAGATAACGGGCTTAAAAAGAGTATGGAAGCTGGTAAAAAAACTTACAATGCAGTGTGTCAGGCTTGTCATATGGACAAGGGACAAGGTATATCAAGTGTATTTCCTCCACTGGCAAAATCAGATTATTTAATGGCCGATACAGATAGAGCCATATCGAATTTGATAAAAGGCTTGTCTGGTGAAATTGAGGTTAACAAGACAAAATATAATCAGGTAATGCCAGCAACAGGTTTAGATGATCAGGATATTGCTGACGTTTTAAATTTTGTGATGAATTCCTGGGGTAACAAGGCTGAAAAAGTGTTGACCAAAGCCAAAGTGGCTAAAGTTAGAGCAAGCCTGAAATAAAGCCTATAATAATATTCTCTTCAAGCAGTTATAAGAGTTGGTGTAATGTCAGGAAAATCCCTAAAGTCAATTAAGTACATCATGAACAGACTTTTAGCTGCTTTTTTATGTTTAATGCTTTGTGCCAATGGATGCAAGGAATCCATTGATGATGTGGATCCACAGCTTGATGAGAGAGAAATAGCCGATACCTTTACTGGCAATCAGTCATTGGGAGAAATTCAAATTTCTGATCTGGATGAAGCATCAGGTTTGGTACATAGCAGATCTAACCCCTTATACTTATGGTCTCACAATGACAGCGGAGGAGATCCTATGCTTTTTCTTATGACTCAGTCTGGAGCAGATTCAGGAAGATTCGTACTCGATGGTGCTCAGAATGTAGATTGGGAGGACATGGCTATTGGCCCTGGCCCGGTTGCGAATACCAATTACCTGTATGCCGCAGATATTGGAGACAACAGATCAGTAAGAGATTCATATACTATATATAGAGTTGAAGAGCCGGATTTGAATATCACTGATATTCCAGCCACTTCAACGCTTTCCAATGTTGAGTCCATTGAATTTGTTTATGAAGATGGGGCAAGAGATGCAGAAGCCCTTATGGTAGACCCAAGTACAAGAGACCTATATATTGTCTCTAAAAGGGAAGCTAGTGTAATTCTATATGTACTTCCATATCCACAGGAAACAAATGGTATGGACATCGCAGAAAGAGTCAGAGTGCTCCCATTTACCAAAATAACAGCAGCCGATATTTCTCCTGATGGAAACGAAGTATTGATCAAGAACTATTTGAACATTTACCATTGGTCTAAATCTGCTAATGAAACAATCCCTGAACTTCTTGCAGATGACCCTTCCAGGCTAGCTTATACTGTAGAGCCTCAAGGAGAGTCCATTGCATGGCATACAAATGGAAATGCCTACTTCACTTTAAGCGAAGCAGGCAATAATGAACCTGTTGTTCTGTACACTTATACTCGAAATTAACTAGCTAGCACTAATCGTATTCAATGTGGCTGTAAAGGCATTGTAGTAAGATCTTCCTATTGGAATTTTCTTGTCTCCGAGATAAACGAAGTTGGTATCAATAGCTGTAACAGCATCTACAAGTACAACGAATGATTTATGTACTCTTAAAAACCTGTCTTTAGGCAACTTATCTGTAATCTCCTTAAGGGATTTCCTAATAGTATAACTCCTACCATCATTCGCATGGATCGTAATGTGATTTCCATCTGCTTCAATCCAGTGAAGGTTTTCGTACTTGATTTTCTCAAGCAGACTTTTCTTCTTAACAAAGATTGAATCATTACTGTAGGTAGTCGGGTTGGCTGCCACCATCCTATCTCCTGTAGAGCTTACAGCAATTTTGTTTTTGTTGAAAAGTGCTACCTCAATGGCTGCATATACATCATCCTTTGTAAAAGGCTTTACAATAAAGCCTAAAGGTTGAGTATGTTTGGCCCTATTAATAGTGTCTTTGTCCGAATAGGAGGTGATATAAACAAATGGGACGCCATATTGCTCTTTTATTATGGCACCAAGCTCAATGCCGTCTTGATCTCCCTTAATTTTGACATCAAGTAGTATTAAGTCGGGTCTTGAACCTTTGATTGCTTTTATGGCTTGATTAGCGGAATTAGCCATTTCGGTTTCATCATAGCCGAAAATACTGAGCATTTCCTGTAGGTTTTCCGCGATAAACGGTTCATCTTCAACAATCAGTATTCTGGGACTTTGGCTATAGGACTGTTCCATAACAGTGACTTTTGTTTAGGTGAATATCTGAAATTAATATTTTAATTGGCCGAGTTCGGTTAAAATAGTATTTTAAAAATACTGAATTTCAGAGCTCTCGAGCTAATAGTGTGATGGAAAACATTTTTAAGGATAGTTTAAACGATTTTGCGGATGCGAAGGTACGTGAGATTGACCTTGCATCAGTGATATCAAATCTAACTGAGGTTATATGGTCCATCAAATTGACTACGGAACCTTACGAAATTCACTATCATAATAACCCCCAGACTTTACAGGGAGATGAAGAAAGGTTAAGTCCCCCCCCAAAAACCATAGAAGAATGGCAAAAACGCATTCATCCTGACGACCGAGATAGGGTTTTAGAGGAAATGGTTAATGCCTTAAGTGTAGGGAAAACTGGTTACTCATACAGAATCATGAAGAACGCTACCGAGTTCAGGTACTGTAGAGATAGGGTGAGTGTATTGTTTGAAGATGGAAAACCAGTTCGGTTAGATGGTGTTACAATTGACATAGATAGTATTCGAAGGTCTCGATTGAACCTTGAACTTAGTCAACAGCGCCTTAAGAGTATTGTTGATGCTTTACCAGACCCAGTATTTATATCCACAAAAAAGGGAGGTACTGTAATTTTTGCGAATGAGATTCTTTTCAGAGTTTATGAAATGAGCCCGTCTGACTTCCTGGGTCGGAAGGTGATTCATTTCTACCAGAATTTTGAAGGTAGAAAATCATATATCGAGAAACTCACCAAAGAAGGCAATGTTCAGAATCATGAACTTTTGCTTAAGAACAGAAAAGGAGAGTCGTTTTGGGTGAGTGCTTCAACTATGCCCCTTGAATTCCAGAATGAGAACTGTTTCATTACTATCCTTCAGGATGTTACTGTCAGAAAAAATCTTGAAAGGCAGCTAAAAGAAAGTAATGAGCGATATCATATGGCTGTTGAGGGCACAAATGATGTCATTTGGGAGTATGATTTTAAAAAGAAAAACTCTTACCTCTCACCTCAGTTTTGGGCTGGAATGGAAGTTCCTCCTGAAGATAATCCACTGGATGATCAGTTGATTACAAAGTATCTTCCTGAAGCTGAACGCGCTGATTTTTTGACCAGGCTGCTGAAAAGCTATGAAGATAAGGTAAGTGAAATAACGCTGGAAATTCGATTGATAGCTAGTAATGAACGTATCATATGGGCTCTTTTCAAGGCTAGAATTATTTATAATGATGAAGGAAAACCTCAAAGGGCAGTAGGGTCACTTTCCAATATTACTTCACTTAAGAAAGCAGAATCTCAACTAAAAGAGAGTGAGGCCAAATACAAGCTTATTTCCGAAAACTCCAGTGACTGCATTTGTTTGCAAACTGTATCTGGAAAGTTTGTCTTTGTGAGTCCGTCATCTACAGAAGTTTTGGGGTACGCCCCTGAAGAGATGCAAGAACTGGATTTGAATGAATTTATTCATGAAGATTACAGAGAGCTGCTGAGAAAGAAAATTCTAAACCTGATTAAAGGAAAAGAGAGAACAGCTTCCCTTGTTTATAAAGCTTATAGTAAAGGGAAAAAGACGGAATGGCTTGAAACTATTGCGGGAGCCATTTACGATGATGAGAATAACGACAAAAGAGCAACCTATATACAGACTTCTACCAGAAATGTAACAGACCGTATAGAAGCACAGAAGAAAATTAAGGAGAGTGAAGAACGGTATAAACTAATTACTGAAAACTCAAATGACATAGTATCCTTAATGGACCTTGAAGGAAACTACATTTTCATATCACCATCAATTAAGGATACTATGGGCTATACTCCTGAAGAAATGATTGGGAGAAAAACGCTCGATTTTATTCATGAAGATGACAAGGAATACATTGTTGAATCAATGCAACATGTGCTGAAAACTAAGAGCAAAGAAGAAGTTGCTGTTTTCCGCTTCCAACATAAATCGGGTGAGTGGCGTTGGTTGAAGGTAACTGGAGGAGTGATTTTGAATGATGAGGGAGAGCCAATTTATTTCCGATCAAACAAAACTGACATAACTGAGAAAAAGGTTACAGAAGATAAACTGAAGGAACAAGAACAACAGTACAAACTTGTTTCTGAAAACTCGGGAGATATTATTGCTCTACACGATCTGGATGGAAATTTCACTTTCGTTTCACCTTCTTGTTATCGTGTGGTTGGCTTAACAGTAGAAGAAACCATGAAAATGAAGGATGCTTTTAGTCTAGTGCATCCAGAAGATATTGAAAAGGTCAAAGCGGCCTTTATGGATACTATACTTAACAAAAGAAAGGATGCTACCACTTCTTATCGTTTGAAGAAGAAGGATGGTGAATATATCTGGGTAGGCGTTTCCTTGTCTGCGGTTCTTGATGAAAAGAACATAACTAAGTATGTTCAGAGTTCTACCAGAGACATATCTGAGATTGTAAAAGTGATTGAAAAAGAGCGGCAGTTGAATAAGCTGAAATCAAGTTTTATTTCAATGGCATCCCATGAATTCAGAACACCTCTGACAACGATTCAATCGAGTAATGAATTGATCAGCATGTATCTGGACAACTCAGATATGCCAACTGACACCAAGCTTGCAAAACACGTATCAAGAATCAGAACTGAGCTAGAGCGCTTAAACTCGTTGTTGAAAGATGTTTTTACTCTTGGTAGACTTGATGTAGGCAAAGCTCGATTAAACAAAGATATCACCTCACTTACAGCTATCGTTAAGCAAGTGGTTTTAGAAAACTCTATTCCTTTCAAAGGACGAGAGGTTAAGGTGAGTACGAAGGGAACTGAGCGTCAGGTTTTACTAGACAGCCAACTCATCAGCCACGTAGTATCTAACCTTGTAAACAACGCACTAAAATACTCACAGGGTAAGCAGGATCCAGAGGTGCTTATTGCTTTCGAAAAAGACCTGGTAAACATTTCCATTACTGATTTTGGTATTGGAATTCCGTTAAAAGATCAGCAGGGATTATTCGAATCCTTTTCCAGAGCATCTAATGTTGGAGATATTGAAGGAACGGGCTTAGGACTTGTTATTGTAAAGCAATTTGTTGAGATGCACGGTGGTACAATTACCTATGAAAGTAAGGTAAACAAAGGCACCACCTTTACAGTATCTCTCCCAGAAATTCGTCAGAAATAGAACCCAAACTTGATCAAAGGCAAGAGCGCTTCTTCTGATTTAGCAAGTAGAATGTTCACAGCAAACCTACCAAAAGGAGTAATGTAAAAACCACCACCATATCCATGATGTAACGTATTGGAGGTTTCTCCATCGACCCAAACCCTCCCAAGATCATTAAAAAGAATAAGGCCAACTGTTGACGGCAGAAAATAGTTTCGCCACTCGAACAAATCAACCCTCAAATCGAGCTGATGATAGAAACTACTCTCTCCGGCAAAACGAAACCTTCTATAGCCTCTTAGCGTGCTAAAGCCATCCAACCTACTTGATTGGAAGAATTCAAAGTTTCCCAGGCTTTTCTGATATCCGACTCTAGTGGCAATTGAAGTTCTGGAGAACGGTCCAAGGGCCCACCTCAATGTTAAATCAGTGTCCCATTGTGCACTATTTTTAGAGTTGCCATTAGTACCAGCACTATAGGTCAATGAAGTATTAAACGTTACCCCTCTTTTGGGAACTATTGCTTCATCTTTAGATTCAAAATGAAAACCAATACTCCCCCCCACATACTGTTTATCTTCAAAAAGGTCAGTAGGATCTAGTCCATTGTTTGGAAAATCGCTTATAAACCGATCGGTACTTCTTTGTATTTCAATACCCCTGTAGTGAGTGCCTAGGTTTAGGTTAGCTTTGGAGCCAACATTTAGATTGATTGATGGATTTATCGAAATTTCTTCAAATCGGGTACGATAAAAAGTCAATTCAATGTCATCGTTATAGCTTGTTTCATTCCCTAATCCAAAGAAATTATTCACAAAATTAGGGGCTTTTATACTGGCGTCCAGCAGGAAATCAGCTTTACCAATTGCGTCAATAAACTCGCCACTGTAAGCAATATTATATGATGATGTGGCAAGTGCGTAGTTTGCACTGAAGCTCTGCGATGATGCATATGGTTCTTTTCTGAAACCATCTTTTCTAAACATTATTCCACCTCCCAGGAAAAGCCCATCATCTGGGTTAAAATTGAATGACAGGAGAGGCATTCTCAAATCAAAGTCAAATTCTTCCATATCATACCTATTAATATCTGGGTTTGAATCAGACCTTAGGTCTTTTGTACTTTTGCTTGCTGTTAACGTGGTTCCAGTAACATTGTCGTAAACAACCGTTCTGTTTTTTCCATTTCCGACCAAACTATTGTCAGTGATTTTATCCTTTCCTTCTCCGGCAATGATTCTTACCAGTACGCTCTTTTTTGTATCTCCTTTGACTTCGAATTCATCCTCTCCGTCAAAACCAAAAAGCCTTACTTCATCTGTTATTGAAGTTTTGAAAGTTCTTTGATAAAGTACCTCATCTCGCTTTCCCTTCTTGGAGATTTTGAACATGGTGATTTTAGTATTTTCATCATCGATACGCTCTACTACAAAAAGCTCTCTTTTATCGCTTCCAAGAATATCAACCCTTTTCGAAAGAAATCTAAAATAATCTTCAGCAGACTCATGAAGTTTGTCTCTCCTGTTTTTCAGTTTTCGGATTATTTCGTTTCCTCTAAGATCATATATTTCATCGGGCCAGATTCTTACAGCTTTTTCAATTACATCATCTGTAAGTGCGTTCTTTAAATCATTGGCTTGCTGAAGCCAGTCTTCCAGCGAAGGCTCTGTCATAAAATACCTGTCGAACCAACGAATACGGTAAAACCCATATGCAGGAGTATAACTGATTTCTTCTTCAAAGCCTTTTAGTGCAGGCTGTGCCCATTTAGAAGCAGCAAGCTTCTTAAAGCTTCCTTCACCTCCAAAAAAGACCTGATCTCTATCCCTGGGTATGGGCTTGTAAATCTTTTTGTCATCCTTTTCTTTATACTCTATCCAGCGCCATTGGTCATCATGCCTGTCCCAATCACCAATCCACATATCGAACAGACGATTTCTTACGACAAACTTTTGGTCTACTCTGTTATCGTTATCCTTCTTAAGTTTTGCATATAAATCCGGGCTTGAAATCACATCATCTCCCGCTCCGAAGATATTTTCTTTCACCTGCTTTTTATTCACCCTTTCCTCAAAGAGGGCTAAGGAGTTGGCTAGCTCATTTCTATAGATTCCAAACCTGGGGTCGTCAGGGATGTAAACAATTTTAGGGTTGGCGTGGAAAATACCGGCAGCATCAGCTAATGGCGGAACCACAAGCGGTGCATAAGGGTGAGATGATGAAATACCGTCTTGTACAACACTCTTAATGAAGGTGTTTCTTAACTCAGGAGGTAATGTCAGAGCTGGGTTTTTGTCCATAGATCGTAAAACATACTGTTTTCCGTCTTTAGCTTCCAGCCTTAAGGATGTGGTTTGGTGCCCGCCTCCCTTTTTGAGAATCGTTAGTCCTCCTTTTTCCGTAGCAATATCAAAAACTGGGAATTTTAATTCTGTAGCCCATTCTTTTCGATAGTTTTCTCCAAAGAGCGATTTATGAAGCCTTGATTTTCCTATGTATTTCTTACTGGCTGCAAAAACGGTGTCTTTTCCAGCGTAGGAGATTCGACTGTAGACCTTCATCAAATCTTCAGGATTTGGTGCAAAAGGGCGTTCTGAAACAACATTTGAGTAGACCTCTTTTGGATTATTTTGATCAGGGGTAATAAAACTCAATTCAGTCTTGCCATTGGCAAAATAATCTAGTCTCGCATAGCCTATAATATTGGAGGCAAACTGCGCATCTCCCTTTTTCTTTACGTGTGCGTTGTTTTTCGAGCCCGAACCGCTGACAACAAAGTGCATTCCTTCCTTTTCAATATGCTCGAGTGCATGTTCATGACCTGCAACATGTATAATATCAGGGTGCTTAGACATTAATTCCACCATGCCATCACGGAACCTCTTATACTGAGGATGAGTAACGTCTTGAATATTCCCGAACCACTTTCTGTATAATGGATATATTGAACCTAAAACTGGCATTGGTAAGTATGCCCAGGACATTTTTTTTGATGCTGTTAATGGAAACAGGTGGTCTTTCGCGCTGAAAATACCTCCATGAATACCATAGGTATACATGGGGTGATGAGAGGCTACAATAACCTTTTTGTGAGCATTTCGCCTTAGTGCATCCTGAAACAAGGCAGCCACATCAGTCAGACTCGTTACCCCACACCCATCAGTAGGTTTATCTCCTTTGTGTAAAAACCATTGCGTATCTATTACAATAAGTGTGATTTTCTCTGTGAGATTCACTTCAACCGGACCTGGACACCCTCTGGTAGGCAACCATACATCCATACTATCCAGTGCGTCTTCTACATACTTTTCCTGAATACCAAGCCATTCAGAGCCATATGACCTTCCTTGGGCCCAATCATGATTTCCAGGCACAAATATTTTATTTCCGCTAAAACTCCTTACCGCATCAATTTGACCATTGATTGCCTTTTCTGCCTCTGCCCTGAAAGGGTGACCAACAGGAGGAAGTCCTTGTGGGTAAATGTTATCACCCAGAAACACTACCGCACCTTTATCTCCAACTTTAGCAAGCTCAGCTTTCAAGGTAATGAGCACGGGATTTTCTATTGGCTCACCAGCATCTCCGATAAGAAAAACAGAGTAAACGGGACTTTCCTGAAAGCCATAAGTACTAAAAGTAAACATGGATACTGAAAAAAAGATGGTGTAAAAAATCTTGCTCATTACAGCTAGGTTTTGATCTGGCATATTAACCCAATGGGAACAAAAAAGATTCAAATATTAAGTTAAGAGTAAACAAGGTACTAAACTAGCACAATGTAAAAACACACTTGAATGTCTTACTCCATAAAACAAACTGAGTAAGTCTATCTAAAAACAAACTTGAGAATTTTCCCTCCTTCACCATCCATTTCATTTGAAATAAACATGTCGCCATTAGGTGCAAAGGCAATGCCTTCAGGTTGCGGAAACAAACTGGTCCTAAGCTTGAATAGATGTTTTGGCTTTCCCTCAGTATCAAATACCAACAATGAATTTCCAGAAGCAGCAACAACGTAAGTTTCCCTACTAATTGGATGGACTGCCACTCCTGAAGGCCTTAATCTGAACTTTTTGCCTACAACACGTTCCAAGTCTTTGTTTTTGATTATATATAAGGGTGTCTTCGTAAATTCCTGAGAACTTAAATGGTAACCATAGATTGCCTTACCTTTTACCTCAACTCCCTTAATATCGCCACTTGCTTTTAAAGCAATGAGTAGCTGATTCGAATCAGGGTCATAGCCTAAACCTTCAACATCGTTTTCACTATCGAATGGGGTATTTATTTTCTCAACAACACCTTCTATTTTTACATTGAATCTATAGAGCTTTCCGTTGCTTTTAATGGCGTATATGTAATCGTCAACTCTTTCGATACCTTCAAAGTCTCCCTTTCCCTCAAACCGGACTCTACGTACAATTTTCTTTTTGCTTAGGTCATATACAAACATTCTTCCGTGTTCATCATTAAGCATGGCGAGCTGCCCTGGCTGATAGTAAGTAAGGCCTGATACCTCTTCTAAATACTCGGGTAGAATGTAAGTTTCATCCGGTTTATTCAAATCATAGCTCATTTTGTTCTTTTCCTGACCCGAAGAGACAAAAGAATTAAGGATGAGATATAAAATAAAAAGTGCCTTGAGCGTTTTCCTCATGATTATTACGAACAAAAATAGGGATGTATTGATTTCATAAGTGACAAAAATGTTTCCAGTTAGTAAACTAATTTCACGATAAATTCATTTCATATATCGAAGAGGTCATTATATGTAATTTAAAATGAGCCCCTTATATTTATAGATTCTAGATTCAAGAATAGTGGCAACTGACAATATCCTGAGTAAGGTTGAAGTGTATACAAAGTCTATTTTGGAAAATGAGATTCCTGAAAAGTATGTATACCATGATAACTATCATACTGTTCGAGTGGTAGAAGCAGCTAAGATGATTGGTCGCGAAAGTGGATTGAGCGAAGAGGATATTGAGGTACTTACTATAGCAGCCTGGTTTCATGATACCGGCTATAAGAATGGTTGCCAGGGTCATGAGTCTATCAGTGCTGAAATCGCAAAATCCTTTTTAACAAAAGAAAACTACCCCGAAGAAAAGATTGCCAAAGTTGAAGGTTGTATTGTGGCTACCAAGATGCCACAGAACCCTCAAAACCTTCTTGAGCAAGTTTTATGCGATGCGGATCTACATCATCTGGCGTGCAACGACTATGGAGATATGTCTCAGAAAATGCACAAAGAGGTAGAGCATATGAAGAATCAGAAAATAGATAGTGATTCCTGGAACGAGATGAACTATCTTTTTTTCAAAGATCATCAGTTCTTTACTCCATATGCAAAAACACATTTACAGCCCATTAAGGAGCAAAACCTTCAATTGATTAAGAAGGCATATAAGAAGAAAAAAAAGGAAAATAAGTATGTAGAAGAGCTGGAAGCTAAGGTAGCTAAGCTCGAAAACAAGGTTGCGTTAAAGCCGGACAGAGGAGTGGAAACAATGTTTCGAACCACTTCTAAAAATCATTTGGAGCTTAGTGCTATGGCCGATAATAAGGCTAATATCATGATCTCTGTTAATACAATCATCCTTTCAGTTGTAGTATCAGTTTTAATCAGGAAACTCAATGAATACCCAAACCTGATCATTCCTACCATTATGTTGGTGGTAGTCTGTTTGGCCACTATAGTTCTGGCCATTTTAGCAACAAGACCTAATGTATCATCAGGGGTGTTTACCGATGATGATGTGTTGAGCAGAAAAACCAATCTACTTTTCTTTGGTAATTTCCATAAGATGAAATTGGATCGTTATGAGTGGGGAATGAGAGAAATGATGAAAGATGGTGAATATCTATATGGAAGTATGATTAAGGACATTTATTTTCTTGGAGTTGTGCTGGGTAAAAAGTACAAACTGTTACGATTGTGCTATACAACTTTCATGATTGGATTCGTACTTTCTATTGTAGCATTTGTTTGTGCCATGCTACTTTTCCCTCCACAAGAGCAATCAGGTTTTTATACCTTCTAAAAGTATAAAAACACCATATTCAAGTATCCGTATTCGTGTCATAATCGAACAAGACTGATCGAAAATGTACACATTTCAAGATAGTATTCTTTTGTTCATGCCTAAAATGAATATATTCGCTATTGGCATATAAATTGGTAAATGCATTGAGGTCAAAACTTTAATCAAGACAAATGATAAAACTACGAGATATTGATAAATACATCGATTCAAAGTATCAAAGAACTTTTATTCTGAAAGGTATTGATCTTGAGATCGAACAAGGTGAGTTTGTAACCATCATGGGGCCCAGTGGTGCTGGTAAATCTACACTTATGAATATCATAGGCATGCTGGATGAACCATCTCAAGGAGAGTATTACTTCTTTGATGAGCCAATTCATAAAATGAAGGAACGTAAG
Organism: uncultured Roseivirga sp.; assembly: GCA_947493005.1. Taxonomy (GTDB): domain Bacteria; phylum Bacteroidota; class Bacteroidia; order Cytophagales; family Cyclobacteriaceae; genus Roseivirga. The sequence continues at coordinate 526,117 of CANLOY010000001.1, read as the reverse complement.
CGTTCAGATTTACACAAACACCATATTGGATTTGTTTTTCAGGCTTACCACCTAATCGATGAATTGACGGTGTATGAGAATATTGAAACGCCATTACTTTATAAAGGTGTTAAGTCATCAGAAAGAAAAAGTCTGGTTGCCGAAATGCTGGACCGTTTTCAAATGGTTGCCAAGAAAGATTTATTCCCTGAACAGCTTTCCGGAGGGCAGCAACAGTTGGTTGGAGTAGCACGGGCTTTGATTGGTCAGCCTAAGCTACTATTGGCCGATGAGCCTACTGGTAATCTACATTCCGACCAGGCTGAAGAAATCATGCAATTGTTTCAAAAACTTAATGAAGAGGGAATGACCATCATTCAGGTAACTCACTCGAAAGATAACGCATCTTATGGCAAGCGAACCATCAATTTAGTTGATGGAGGACTTGATAGAGACGATAGACATTAATCATAGCTAAGATTATAGAATTGAAGCCACCTTTTGGTGGCTTTTTTTATGATCTATAAGGGTACCCTTTCAAATGATAATGCTTCTTGACCTTATAAAGTTGCCACCAGGGGGTGGCGGGTGAGGCATGGTGTTCGTAGTGATAACCAAAAAAATAGCAGCTTATAAACGCCAGAAAGTGATTGAACTTTTGGCTCTTGGACTTATGGATGTTTTTTTCTGAATGATGTCCTTTGTGAGGAATGTATGTCCCAAAGTAGAACAACTGAAATGTGGCTAAAACTGCTGGGAGCATCCAAAAAAGTATGAGGTTCTCAATGGGGAAAAAAAGCTTGAATATGTTGAACGTTACAGCCATAAGAACAATCTGCAACCAGCTGATGTATTGTTTCAGAAAACTTACATACCAGGAAAAAAAACCTCCATGGTGATAATCAGGGTCTTTACTGGTGGCTACAAATTGGTGGTGTTCATGATGCTTTGGAAGCAATCTGCCATAGAAGTTGTATGAAAATAACAAGGCGCAGAATTGACCTATTTTCCTGTTCCACCATCTATTTCTGGATACTGTGCCGTGAATAGCGTCATGTGCTGTGATGAAAAGGCCTGTATATAAATGAGTTTGAACCAGGATTAGAAGGTACAATAGCGGAGATGAATAATTTATATCCAAGTGAAGTCCAGTGATAAGGGATGTAAACCATAGTAGGATCAATATAGTTGCGATGACTACACCCATATGTGACTTCAAGCTCTTCACTAATGTAAGTTAGCTATTATAACCTTTGAAGATGTTGCCTAACATCTTTCATTAGCCACATTGGGGTGGATGTTGCACCACAAACTCCAATGGATTCGTTTTTGCCAAACCATTCAGTTTTTACGTCAGTTATGAATGAAACAAAGTGAGTTCTTTTGTTTTGTTCCTGACAAACTTTATAGAGTACCTTTCCATTGGATGATTTTGTTCCACTGACAAAAACTACAACATCGAATTTTTTGGCAAAATTTCTCAACTCGTTATCTCTGTTTGATACCTGACGGCAAATTGTATCATTGGTTTTAACCTCAATGCCATTTTCACGAAGAACTTTATTGATTTCATGAAATTTATCTGTGCTTTTAGTCGTCTGACTAAACAGTGTCATTGTTTGAGGAAGCGTCTTGGTATCAAGTTCTTCTAAGTCTTGAAATACTACCGCCTGATTGCTAGTCTGCCCCAAAAGACCAACCACTTCTGCATGTCCATGTTTACCGTATATGTAGATATTTTCCTTTCGGTCGTATGAGTTTTTTATTCTGTTTTGAAGTTTTAAAACAACAGGACAAGAAGCATCAATTAACTCAATATTGTTTTCCAGAGCTAACTGATATGTACTCGGTGGTTCACCATGTGCACGAATTAGAACTTTGCTGTTACGTACAAATTTCAGCTGTTGATGGGTTATTATTTCTAAGCCCTTTTGCTCTAGCCTTTTTACCTCTTCGTCATTATGTACTATGTCTCCCAGGCAGTATAGTTGGCCATCTTCAGATAGAATTTCTTCTGCCATTTCAATGGCATAAACTACACCGAAGCAGAAACCTGAATTAACATCAATATCAACTTTGAGATTGAACATAGATTTTAAACAAACAACAGTATGATATGTTTAAAAGAATTCAATAATTCCTTCCTAAATGGTAAGAATGGCCGCTAGATAGGCTGTAGGTAGGTGCTTAACAGAATGCTGAATTTTTTGGTATTGGGGATGCGTATTCTTTGCTCTTTAATTTTTGAGCAAGGACAGTTTTTAATTTTTCTAAACAGCTTAAGGTAATACTTATATGCCAGGTAAACCCCCATTCTGGCTCCTTTAGGTAATTGTTTTATACCAACTAAAGCCGCATCAAAATCTGCCTGAATGTCTGCTTCAATTTGTTTTTTTGAAGAAGCTGAGAATGTGTTAAAATCTACTCCCGGAAAGTATACTCTCCCTCTTTCTTCAAAGTCACTTTTAATATCGCGTACAAAGTTTACTTTTTGGAATGCTGCTCCTAACCTTTTGGCAGAGGCAGAAAGAGTCTTGAACATAGTTCTATTTCCTTCGCAAAAAACCATCAGACACATTAAACCAACTACTTCTGCAGAACCATAAATGTATTCTTGATAATCTGCTTCATTGTATTTGGTTTCGTTTAGATCCATTTCCATGCTTTTCAAAAAAGCATCAATCAATGAATGATCTATATTGTATTCGTTAACAACCTTCTGAAACGAGTGAAGTACGGGGTTGAGACTTATTCCTTCATCAATTGCCCGAAAGGTATCACTCTTGAACCTCTCTAGAAGTTTGGTCTTATCATAGTCGTGAAATGTGTCTACAATTTCGTCTGCATATCTTACGTAGCCGTAGATGCTATAAATGGGGTAATGGAATTTTTTGTTTAAGGTTTTGATCCCCAAAGTGAAAGAGGTAGAGTAACGCTGAGTGATCAGCTTACTACAATCCATTGCGGTATGGTCAAATAATTCCATCATTTAAAAATAACTAATAAAACGCTGAGAGGTTTAGGCCATATCTTTTTCAACTTCATTGGCAACCACGATTCCCGAGATAAGACTAGGCGGAACACCTGGCCCTGGAACAGTTAATTGTCCTGTGTAGTACATGTTCTTTAATTTCTTCGATTTTAGAGATGGTTTTAAAATTGCCGTTTGTTTTAAGGTGTTAGCCAAACCATAGGCATTGCCTTTGAATGAGTTGTAATCTTTGACAAAGTCTTTGTGTGCAAAGCTTCGCTTATAGACAATATGATCTCCGATATTTTCTTCAGTAAACCCTTCCAATCTTTCTAGAATCATATCGAAATACTTGTCCCTTATCTCTTCATTGTCATCAAGTCCTGGAGCTACCGGAATTAGCAAAAACAAGTTTTCACAGCCTTGGGGAGCAACCGTTTCGTCTGTTCTGGAAGTGGCCGAAGCATAGAATAATGGTTTATCAGGCCATCTCGGAGTAGTGTAGATATCTCGTGCATGGGGTGCGAAATCAGTATCAAAGAAAAGGTTGTGGTGAAGTAGCTTGTCAAGCTTTTTATTTACCCCGAGATAGTAAAGAAGAGAGGAGGGAGCCATCGCTCTTTTATCCCAGTATTTGGCTGAGTAGTTTCTTGTTGATGAATCCAACAATTGAGTCTCTACATGGTGATAATCGGCCCCTGCAACCAACACATCTGCCGTTATTTCAACCTGTTTGGTATTAACTGAGTGTACTCTACCATTTGAGTGATTAATCTTTACAACTTCCTGATTTGTTAAGATTTCAACACCCAACTCTTTGGCCAGACTTTCCATTGCTCCAACAATCTTAAACATACCTCCTTTTGGGTACCAAGTACCTAAAGACATATCAGCGTAATTCATTAAACTGTAAAGTGCGGGGGTGTTTTCGGGCAATGCCCCGAGAAATAAAACGGGGAATTCCATTAATTGAATGAGTTTAGGGTGTTTAAAGAATTTTCTAATGTGTTTGCTCATAGACTGGAAAACATCCATTCGAACTACATCAATCAATAGCTTTAAACTGGCAAATTCTGTTAACGAACGACCTGGCTTATAGACTAATTTATTTATGCCGACCTTATATTTATAGGCAGCTTGCTTTAAGAATGCTCTGAGTTGAAGGCCAGCTCCTGTTTCTAAAGATTCGAACATTGACTCCAGATCCCTCATGCCTGAAGGAATGGAAAGTGTTTCGCCTTTATTGTATATCACCTGATAGCTCGGATCTAACCTGATGAGATTATAATAATCTGAAACAGATTTACCGAACCTGTTGAAAAATGATTCAAACACATCTGGCATCCAATACCAGCTTGGTCCCATGTCGAAGGTAAACCCTGATTCAGAGAATTGTCTTGCCCTACCACCTATTGTGCTATTCTTCTCAAGAATAGTAACATCAAAGCCTTTGTAAGCCAAATTGATGGCTGTAGATAGCCCGGCAAAGCCAGAGCCAATTACAAGTGCTTTTTTTTTACCCATTAAAATGGAGCTGATCTTATGATTTGTAAATACTTAGCTTGTCCTTTAACTGCTTTCTAGCAATGTGAATTCTGTTTTTCACGGTACCAATGGGAATCTCAAGTCTCTCCGAAATCTCATGATATTTAAACCCTCTGAAATATAACATAAAAGGAGTCTTATGTACATCATCGAGATTTTCTATTGCATGATTGATATCTCTTAAAGCAAAATTACCTGCAGCCATATTCTCTATTCTGGAACCGGTAGAATTGATAAAATGAAGATTATCAGTTGTATCGATGAAAGTACCCCTTCTAACCATTCTTTGATAATTGGTTATAAAGGTGTTTTTCATAATTGTGTAGAGCCAGGCTTTAAGATTGGTTCCCTGAGAAAACTTTTCTCTGTGATTAAAAGCCTTCATTAGAGTTTCTTGTAACAAATCATTGGCATCATCTGTATCTCTGGTCAGTTTTAAAGCGAATGGCTTCAACGATTTTGACATTTGGGATAATGTGTAGTTGAATTCTAGAGTAGCCATAATTAGAACATTTTAATTAACAACGATTACAGTCTTAACGAAGTAGTAATAATTTTGTTTAATATTTTTTCAATAAAGTTAAACAAAGTTAATTAAAAACAAAAAGCTTGATATTCATTATAGTGCTATAATGAGCTCTAACAGCTAATAAGGATTATTTAGTCTGACTTTTTTGTGGAACTAAAATCAGATATGATAAACGAATTTGCTTAGCATTAATCAATACTACCCTCTATGAACGAAATGAGGTGCTTTGGATTGGCAACTAAAATCACATTATCAGAAACGTTTAAATCTTGCCCTATTACTTGCGAACCAGACACAAGAATTGGAATGTCTGGAAATTCTGTTGATAAATTTTCCAGATAGGCTTGAGGAGAGATGTTTGGATTGCGTGTAGTGATAATAGTCATTAAATAGTTAGGCTTATATAGGTTGAAAGCCATCTTTAAATCATTAAATGGCATATTTTGACCAAGGTACGCTGTTTTGTGTTTGCGAGAACGCATTAGGTAATTAGCAAATAGTAAACTGATTTCATGAAGTTCACCCTCAGGGAGAAATAGCATGCATCGCTTTGCACCTGTTTCTAAAGTAGCATACTGGCCATCAATCGCTACGATTAATTTTTGCCTGATTAGGTGCGAAATAAAATGTTCTTGAGCGGGGTTGATGGCATCAGTCATCCACATGATTCCTATTTTAGATAGGAAGGGATAGATGATATTCAGCATTGTACTTTCAAAACCAAACTTTAAAGTGTTTGATGAAATGATCTTCTCAAAACGCTGTTCATCTAAGTCAATCATTGATAGCGTAAGAGCATAAATCTGGTCAGAAAAATCTGAACCATTATCCGTTACACTCAAAACAGCTTCAAACATCTCTTCGTTAGACATTTTGGCAATCTTTGAGATTTTATGCCCATTAGCTTTTAGCAGAGAGACATTGAGAATAAGCTTGAGGTCAGATTGACTATAGAATCTAATATTCGTATCAGAACGTTTAGGGTCGATTAAACTATACCGTTGTTCCCAAATACGCAGTGTATGGGCTTTGATGCCGGATAGATGTTCTAAATCTTTTATTGAATACTTTGCCACGTCCTAACTCCTTTCACTTTCTTTTGAAAAGTATTTTTTAGGTATTAAAAATAGCCCAAAAGATACTGCATCATTTTTTTCTTTTGTTTTGTGATGTGCTCTGTGTGCATTCGTAATTGCCTTGAGAAACCTTGATTTCGGGCGACTGAACCAATTCAAACGTTTATGGATGAGCACATCATGAAGAATGAAATACATCAAACCATAAAGACTGATTCCACAGCCAATCCAGAATCTGTAATCGAAACTGTCAATACCTTTGAATATCAGTATGATTGCCATTCCACCAAAAACAACAGTAAAAAGGTCATTCAATTCAAAAATGCCTTTTGAGTGTTCATGATGTGTTTTATGAATTTTCCAGAGAAACCCATGCATAATATACTTGTGAATAAACCATGAGAAAATCTCTGTTAGTAAAAAACCTAAAATGATCAATAAAACGGCTGTAATCATTCTTTAATTCTCTTAACAAGTTGTTTGAAAGATTGTTTTCAAATTGCAGACAAAGTTTAATAGTAGAAAAAAACCTACCTGAATGTAAAACAGTTTAACTGCCAATGGATTATTTGAATCTTTCATAAGCACTGAAAATATTGCGTGAAGTAAGGCACTAATCAGAAACCATGCTAAATAGTTTTGTAAAGGAATGTTTACACTTTGCCAGTTCCAAAAATCATAGGCAATAGCCACAGGCTCAATTAAAAGGTCAGCGACAATCATTAAAAAAGAACCAAATAGTATCCTTACGGATGTGTTTTCGAACATCTGCTTACTTAGTTGAGCAGTACAGTAGATTAGTACTATCCAATTAAGACCTATAGCAAGGGGTACATTAAATAGCTTAAATCCCAGTGTTTTACCGTAACTATAATCACCAAAAATGGCCCCGGTTTGAACACCCAGAACCTCGATTGAAAAACCAACTATAAACGTTACTAAGATGAATACTCCATAACCAATGCTCTTCCTTTCTTCAAAATGAAGCACAATGGCTGCCGTTCCAACCAAATTAAAGGGGGTGAGTATTTTAAAGAGTTCTTGAGTTTCGGGTATGCTTAGCCCGATTGTACCAGCGATATGCATCGCTAACAGCAAGTAGAGCGCATTCTTCTGATTTACAAAAGGTAGGTTATCAATTTTGTTGATCATAGATATCGAAACTCAAGGCAACAATAAATGTTTGAATTGATAAAGCCTTAGATTTGTCACAAATATAATGTGATGATTCTCTACAATGTAACGGTAGCTATTGATAAGGCTGTGGAAATGGAATGGGTAGTATGGATGAAAAATGTTCATATTCCTGAAGTAATGGAAACCAATCAGTTTGAAGAGTACAAGTTTTTCAAAGTTCTGAATACTGAAGATCCTGAGTCATCATCATACAGTGTTCAGTATTTTGCAGCAGATATGAAAAACATACAAATGTATATGGCCGCTTTTGCTCCTGAACTTCAACAAAAGGCGCTTATGAAGTTTCCTAACAAAATGGCTGCCTTTAGAACGTTACTTCAGTCAGTTGAATAGTTTTTAATCTGTTCTTCAGAGAGTGTACAGTTAATCCATTCACCATCCAGGTCGGCTCCTAACTTTTTGTAGAAGTTAATCGCTGGTTCGTTCCAGTCGAGTACCTGCCACCTGACTTGTTTTGAATTTGTAGCCTTGGCTTCCATCACTATGGCATCGAGCAGGTATTTACCGTATCCTTTTCCTCGTTCGGATTCTTTAACAACCAAATCCTCAAGGTAGATGGCCTTACCTTTCCATGTTGAATACCTATAGTAATAAACCGCTGTTCCTACAATCACGTTTTCTACTTCTGCCACAAAGAATTCGAAAACCGGTTTTTCTCCAAAACCATCAACCTTCATTCGTTCAACAGAGTTAACAACTTCTTCAGGTGCTTTTTCGTAAATAGCAAGCTCCATTATCAGATCAAATACCTTGGGTAGATCGGCTACAGTCCCTTTTCTTATTTGCATAGTGAGTTAGAATTCAGATTAAATTTAAGGATAGAAGGAAAGAAACACATCAGACTTCCGATGGTTTTATTGATGTATTTACCTTATTAATTTGATTACACCTTTTGCCTCATTAGTTATTATCTGATTATTCACTTCAATAACCCAATTGGCTATATAACTGTACTTACCTGATGGTACGGGCTTGTTATTCAAAGTACCATCCCAAGTATTCTGAGAGTTTTTTGTGGAAAAAACCAATTCTCCCCAACTGTTATATATTACCATGTTGAAATCAACGGCACAAGGTGTTGTGGGGCCAAAAGTATCGTTTATGCCATCATTATTAGGGCTGAAAGCCGATGGAAATAGAATCTTAGGTGTAGCTTCAGTTACATCTTGTGAAGCTGAAGTTGAACAGCCGTTAGCATCGGTAACTGTCAGTTGATATGTTCCTTTTGAAAAGCCTAATGCCAATGCACCGGTTTCCGAACTACTTTCCCAAGAATAAGTATAGGGCGCAACTCCTCCAGATACAGTGGCTTGTAATGTTCCATCATTTCCTTCTGGACATGAAATTAGTGTTGATTGAATTTCTTCTATTATCAACCTTTCGGGTTCTTTTACAGAAAAGTTCAACCTTATGTTACAGTTGTTTTCATCATAGATATCAACATGGAAATCACCTTTTGGGATATTGTTCAGAACGGATTGGTTAACGGTTGGCTGATGACTCCAGACATATCGATAAGCACCTGTACCTCCAGTTATCAGTGCTTCTGCAGAACCGGTCGCTTCACCAAAGCACAATACATCGGTGACTTCGATGGAACCTGCCAGTGGCTGAGGTTCAGTAATGGTAAAAGGGATATTGATAATACAATTTGAAGAGTTTATGTCAACAGAGTAGCTGCCAGCTCTCAATCCGCTAACTATGTTACCTGATGTTGTGGCTCCACTACCAACATTCCATTGATATGAAAATGGAGGTAGGCCTTGAGTAATGGCGATTTCAACACCTCCATCAGTACCACCAGAACAACTTACATTTTTAATGGATAGCACAGGGTTTATTTCTTCCCTTAATCTGACCATCAGTACAGGGGAGTCACCATCACAAATATCAGTTGCTGTACTTGTAGACTCTGTGAAGAACAGCTGTCCAGTGCCAGAAGCATTCCAAAGTACGCTGATTTTATTAGAGCCATTTCCGCTTACTATCTGGCCATTTGTGACTATCCAATTATAGTTAGAACCTGCAGTAATGGGAGTAGAATATACCTGAGGTGTACTGATATCTGTAAAACACACATCAATTGGCCCCAAAGGTAAGGGAGGCTCTAATTGAACATTGATTTTTACTGGTAGTATCTTATTGATTTCGCAGCTGATGGAGGAGGTAGCTTTTATAGTTACGCTTGCATTGGCATTTGTTGTTCCCCAGTCTACTATTATTTCGTTTGTTCCTTGACCGCTGATAATGATCCCTCCAGATACAACCCAATTATAGAAGTAGTTGGTAAGTGAGGTTGCAGTATAGGTGACACCACTAAGGTTGGGACAAACTGATACTGCTCCTGTGAGTGTCAAGTCTTGCAAAAGGTCTAAAGTTGTAGAACCAGTGATAGACGAAAAAACATCTGGGTCTCCAGCCCGCCCACCATATTCTACAATGTAGCCTGTCGGGCTGTATTGACCTCCACTCCCTGCATCTTGTAAATCATTCCATTTTCCTGGTGGGCTAGACCAGTCCATCATATGAGCGTAGTCCTCATTGCCTACATTATTGGGTTCTCCTGTTTCCCAATTAGTAAAACCATCACTCAGTTTTCTTCCCGTTCCATTATCCTCAAGCGCCTCTGGGCCAGTTACCCACCTCCAGTCACCCTCGCTGTCTTTGTCACTTGCTCCTATCCAGGCAGTTCCACTTACTCTGTCAAGAATGAACTGATTTTCCCCGGTAGTTGTGATAGTTGCCAGGTAACCTTTTAGACCAAAAAGATCTTTGTTAGAGGCATCCGTTTCAGCTTTCGTCCAAAGTATGCCAGCTTCAGAAAAGAATTTATAGAAATGCCCGGTTTCAGGATAGTAATCAAGATTAGAAAGTGACACCGTAATAATCTTTTCACCAGTTGTGTTATCAATTGCAGTGGTTGAAAACAATACTCGGGTCAGAGCTTTGTTATATGTATCAATATCTGCACTCCCAGATAGTGTGAGTATTCCGTTATTTGAATCGTATGAACCAGTTATTCCATCATCTTCCGTATAACTTAGTTCATCTGTGATAGCACTGTAGCTTTGAGAAACGGAGATTTGAATTCCGTCCAGCAAGTCTGTTCCCGTACCATCTATCGATACAATATTATCTAAAGAGAGTGACTGTGAAGGGTCAAAACAATATTTGTCCTGAGCCTGGACTTTTGGAATAATTTGAGCACATAACTCACCCGAGGCCATCGATAAAAAAATGATGGAGTAAAGTAATATATGAACAAAAGGCGCGCGTTTAGCCAACTTTCATAATTATTGTTTTGGGCGAGGCACACCAAAAGTGCGTACTCTGGTTGGCTAAGATATCACTTTGAATCCAGTATAAGGCACCAACGCTTCAGGGATATGAATGCCCTCTTCAGACTGATTGTTCTCAAGAATGGCTGCCATAATTCTTGGAAGAGCCAATGCACTGCCATTCAAAGTGTGTAACAAAACAGACTTTTTGTTTCCGTCTTTGTATCTAAGCTTCAGGCGATTTGCCTGATATGTTTCGAAGTTAGAAACAGAACTCACTTCTAACCACTTGTCCTGAGCAGCAGAGTATACCTCAAAGTCAAAAGTTAGTACAGAAGTAAACCCAAGGTCACCACCACAGAGCCTTAAGACTCTGAAAGGCAAATCAAGCTTCTTCAATATACCTGCCACATGCTTGCACATTTCTTCAAGTGCCTCATAAGATTCCTCAGGCTTTCTTACCTGTACAATTTCCACTTTGTCAAACTGGTGTAATCTATTTAGTCCTCTTACATGGGCGCCCCAGCTACCAGCCTCTCTTCTAAAGCAAGGTGTGAAACCAACATTTTTTACCGGTAGATTATCTTCACTTAGAATTACATCTCTATAAAGGTTGGTAATAGGTACTTCCGCTGTTGGTATCAGGTACATGTTTTCCGCAGTAATATGGTACATCTGGCCTTCCTTGTCAGGTAATTGGCCAGTTCCATATCCAGACGCCTCGTTTACCACAATAGGAGGTTGTACCTCAGAGTAACCCGCATTAGAAGCTTCATCTAAAAAGAAATTGACTAATGCACGTTGCAATCTGGCCCCTTTACCTTTATAGACAGGAAATCCTGCTCCGGTGATTTTAATACCAAGCTCAAAATCGATAATGTCATACTTTTTGATCAGATCCCAGTGCGGTTGAGCATGATCACCAAGTTTAGGAAGTTCCCCATAACGTTCAATTTCAACATTGTCTTCATCACTTTTTCCAGCAGGTACTGATTCATGAGGTATGTTGGGGATATTATATAATGCTTGCTTTAATGACTCCTGAGTTTGATTCAGTTTTTCACCAAGTTCTTTATTCAATGCTTTGAGTTCAGCGGTTCTTGATTTTACCTGCTCAGCTTCGTCTCGTTTGCCTTCTTTCATTAGTGCACCAATTTGCTTGGCTATACTATTTGCCTCGGCAAGATTACTATCCAGCTCTTGCTGAGTCTTCTTTCTCTCGCTGTCAAGTGCAATAACTTCATCAAGCAAAGCTTCTACACCTTCAATATTTCTTTTCTTAAGACCCTGAACAAAACGTTCCTTTTCGGCAATGATGTTGGCTACTTGTAGCATTTTTATTGAATTTGAGGCGACAAAGTAAACCAATTCCTGGTAATATTTAGAGTGGAAAAAGGGGTTTTCACACCTGAAAGGGATAAAAAGAGACGGCTTTCTTTGACAGTCTGGATTGTTTAGTCTAATATTGTAGAGTCCTTAGGATGATAGGATGCATATCCAAGGTTCATCTCTAGCAACTATTCATTAAACATAATTCATTTTTATATTCCTCATTCGCGAGGATTCCCAACACACTTATTGTATGTATACCATTGACGAATTAAAGCTCATGCTTCTTTCGGAACTGAAAGAAATCGCTGAGAAATTGGGGGTAAAAAACTTCAAAAAGCTGAACAAGCAAGATCTCATTTATGCTATCCTGGATCAGCAAGCCATCACCCCAGAAGAAAAACTCCCTGTTAAAAAAGACGAAAAGCCAGACGCACCTGCTGAGGAAGAAAAGAAAGAAAAACCTAAAGCAAGAAAGTCTAAAGAATCTGATGACAAGCCTACCAAGCCTAGAAGACCAAAAAGGGAAAATGTAGCTGAGGCTGCATCTCTTGAGGCTGATGAGAAAAAGCCGGAAAAAACAGATAAACAGGACAAAAAAGAGGCTAAGCCTGAAAAGGAACATAAACCAAGACAGGAAAGAGAAGGCGGAGAAGACAGAAAAGACAGAGACAACCGAGATAACAGAAGAAACCAGCGTCAACAGTACAACCAAAACATCAAAGATTTTGATGGATTGATTGAAAATGAAGGTGTGTTGGAGATGATGCAAGACGGTTATGGTTTCCTAAGATCTTCGGATTATAACTACCTGGCTAGCCCTGATGATATTTACGTATCTCCTTCTCAGATCAAGCTCTTTGGACTTAAGACAGGCGACACTGTAAAAGGACAAATCAGACCTCCGAAAGAAGGCGAGAAGTACTTCGCTTTGTTAAGAGTTGAATCTGTAAATGGGAAGACTACTGAGGAAATCAGAGATAGAGTTCCTTTTGAATATTTAACTCCACTTTTCCCAGACGAGCAAATCAAATTAAGCACTAAGCCTAGCCAGATGTCTACTCGTATTTTGGACATGTTTGCACCAATCGGTAAAGGGCAAAGAGGCATGATTGTAGCACAGCCTAAAACAGGTAAAACGGTGCTATTGAAAGAAATAGCGAATGCTATTGCTGAAAACCACCCTGAGTGTTACCTGATCATTTTGTTGATCGATGAGCGCCCTGAAGAAGTTACGGATATGGCACGAAGTGTAAAAGCTGAGGTTATTTCTTCAACTTTCGATGAGCAGGCCGATCGTCACGTGAAGGTTTCTAACATTGTTTTAGAGAAGGCTAAACGTATGGTAGAGTGTGGTCATGATGTAGTCATTCTACTTGATTCCATTACCAGACTAGCAAGAGCTTATAACACTGTAGTTCCTTCTTCAGGTAAGATTTTATCAGGTGGTGTAGATGCTAATGCACTACATAAGCCAAAAAGATTCTTTGGAGCTGCACGTAATGTAGAAAACGGAGGTTCTCTTTCTATCATCGCAACTGCATTGATTGAGACTGGCTCTAAAATGGATGAGGTAATCTTTGAGGAATTCAAAGGTACTGGTAACATGGAGCTTCAGTTGGATAGAAAACTATCTAACAAACGTGTTTATCCTGCCATTGATGTTCCAGCTTCAGGTACTCGTAGAGAGGACTTACTAATGAGCAAAGAAGAACTTCAGAGAGTTTGGATACTTCGCAAGTTCATGTCTGACATGAACTCAGTAGAAGCTATGGAGTTCTTGTTAGATAGAATGAAGGGTACTCGTAGCAATGATGAGTTCCTTGTTTCTATGAATGGATAAAACTTATTTAAAGTAAATATAGAGCCTACTCAAGTTTTTGGGTAGGCTTTTTTTATGACCTGAAAGCACAACATGTAATCAACCTGTCTGTCCTCTTTCCTGAAATAGGTGTCAAGAGAAATTTTCAACTACCTTTATTGAGAAGCTATTTTTGATAAAATAACCTTGAAAACGCTTTCCATTATAATTCCAACCTTAAACGAGGAGGAGCACCTCTCAAAAACACTTTCATCTCTGAAAAAACTGGAACAGAATGGAATGGAGTTAATTATCGTTGATGGAGGTAGTACTGATAGAACAGTCAGTATTGCCAATGGTTACAATATAAAAGTGATTCAGACACAGAGACCTGGACGGGCACTTCAGATGAATGAGGGGGCAAAACTAGCCACAGGAGAATACTTTTGTTTTCTTCATGCCGATACGCTTCCTCCCAATAACTTTAGGCAAGTAATAGAAGCCACTCTTACAAGTGAAAAGATTGTTATGGGCGGATTTGTCTCATTAATGCAAGGCGAAAGAACAAGGTATTGGTTCAGCTTTCTTAACTACATTAAAACCTATCTGTGCCCTATGTTTTATATGCCTATGGCTTTTTTTGGAAAAGGGTTGAAATTACTTTTTGGAGATCAGATGATGTTTTGCAGGAGAGAGGATTATTTTAAATCAGGAGGCTTCAATCCGAAAGTCAAAGTAATGGAAGAGGCAGATCTGTGTATCAGAATGAATCAATTAGGCAAGATTAAGATGGTACATCAACTGATTTATTCTTCAGATCGGAGGGTGAAAGAGTGGGGCTTTTGGAAGGCAAACAAAATTTATTTCTACATTGCTTTTGGTTGGGCATTTGGAGTTTCTAATGACAAACTGTCCCGTTTATACACAGAAATCAGATGATTCATCAAGTTCTCTACTGACAGGTGAACTATTGTTTTATAAGTTGATGTTCGGATATCAACTTTTATTTTCTTTCAAGCAGCCTTTTGCTGTTCACTGAGGTATAGTGAATTGAAAACGGGCTGTTTTGACAAAGATCGGAAAACTGTTGGAAGCAATTATTAACGGCTGCAAGAAGAATGACAGGCAAAGCCAGCAGGAATTGTATCGCAATTTCTACAGCTATGCTATGAGCATTTGTATCCGTTATACTGGTAGTGAGGCAGACGCTGTTGAAGTACTCAATGATGCTTTTTTAAAGGTTTTCAAGAATATTGAGAAATTTGATCTGAGCAAACCTTTTAAGCCTTGGCTAAGAAGAATTCTAGTCAATGCCTGTATCGATCACATTAAAAAGAATGCAAAGCACAATCACCTGTCAGATATATCAGAGGCGCAGGTGGAAGAAACCAATCAGGAAGCTCCAGATCATAACATGGATTATCAAGAAATCCTTAAAAAGATCGGAGAACTGTCCCCTGCCTACAGAGCAGTTTTCAACTTGTATGTTATTGATGGTTATAAGCATCATGAAATTGCTGAGCAATTGGGGATTACAACGAGTACGTCTAAAGCAAATTTGACAAGAGCAAAGGCTGCCTTAAGGGCATTGTTGAGTGAGGAGGTGTATCAATATGGATGAGGTGAAGAATCAGGGAGACGGATTAGAGCAGTTAGCTAAAGCAGCCGCAGAGGGAGCTCAGTTTGAGTTTAACCCTGCTGCATGGACAGCTATGGAGAAAAAACTTGATGCACCTAAAAGAGGGTTCTTTTGGTGGTGGTTTTCTGGAATTATAGGTGTGATACTGCTTGCATTACTTTTCATTTTTAACCAACCAGTTGAAAAGGATGTATTGAATGAAAGACAGACCTCAGGGTTGAAAAGTAACACTGATACCGGTAAAGAAGGTACCAAGGCTACGAATAACGACAAGAAAGATAATTCTCCAGGCAACAGTCAGGCAGCGGCTCCAAGTTTCGATGAGTCCAGCGAGCAGAGACCCACAGAGGGAGATAATTTAGAAGATACATATACTAACAAGGAAACCTTAGTTGAAAGAACTAGGACTACCATTCAAGATGATGGCCTTGTTGCAGAAAGAAGTAATGAACAGTTTCAACCCGAATCAAAGCGTGATGAAGTAGAATATTTTGATCCTACGCAGCCAATTGCAGATCAAACAGGTACAGGTAATGAGAATACTGGCCTATACGAGGCAAGTTTTGGAACCATAATACCGAGTTGGAGTCCACGGGAATACTTATTCGATCTGTCATTGAAGCCCATGACTATAGATTCCGCGAACTACCACGCACCAGATTTAGATAGTCTGCAGCAATTTAAGAGATGGTCTTTCGGTGTTTTGGTTTCACTTGACTTGAGTGCTACAGGTTTGGATGGTTTTACTGATCCAGGAACCATGATAGGGTTACAAGCGGAATACAGAATATCAAGAAAATGGAGTGTTCTTTCGGGTGTTAGTTATTCGATCAAGAAGTATAGAGCGCTTGGAACGGAGTATGCTACACCTGGCTGGATTGCAGCTCGCCCTGATGATTTTCTTGGTGCAACGGCCAGATGTTTGGTGATTGATGTTCCTCTTAATCTGAGAAGATACTTTGCTACTAAAAAAGGTAACCAATGGTTTGTGAATACAGGTGTCTCTACCTATTTGATGCTTAGAGAAGATTATACTTATGAATATACTCATCCAAGGCCTAACTGGCTCAATGAATGGTCTGTAAGCAATAGAAACAATCACTTTGCGGGTATTGCTAATCTTAGTGTGGGTTACGAAACTTCACTTAATAAGAAACTTGCGCTAGGGATAGAACCATTTGTAAAGCTTCCACTTACAGGTATAGGAGAGGGACAGGTTAAGTTTTTGAGCTTCGGTACAAACTTGGTTATCAAGTTGAGATAAGCCAAGCTCTGGCATATCTGATTTCAAAAAGTTTTAAGATAGTTTTTAGTTAGTCGATTGATAATGAGTGAGTCTCTGAAGGAGGCTCCTCATTTAAAATTTACAATATTAATTTTGGTGCTTTTTCTGTACTTTTTTGAATAGCTTGCGTTCATATATAAGTATTGATTTTTTAACGCATCAAAATACACAAGTGATAACAACTTTAATTTCACCGGTCAAGGGTCTTCGATCCAGAATTGTTATTGTTTTTCTTTTTGTGTTTTCTTTCACCTCATTTTCTGATGCGCAGGAAATGTATCTCGGTTTGAGACTAGGCTATGGGTTTTCCAATATCCAGGCAGAAGGGACCTCTTCACATAAGCTCAGTAATCGCATTGCACCTAACATTGCTTTAGTATCAAATATTAGATTCCGGGGGTCAGCTTTTGGTGTGTCTTTTGAACCAGGATATTCTTTGAAGGGGGTTAGAATTGAGAATGATGATCTGGATTATAGATTCAACTATTTGAATTTACCATTGCTTATAGACTATTATCCTTCACAGAAAATAAGGCTGAGTATCGGGCCTGAACTCTCGTACTTGACTGGAGCAAATAATAAGTTAAGAGACGGTAAAAAAGAGAGCATCGGGCATATATATACAGAGAAGAGTGAAATAGCTGGAGTTTTAGGTGCAAGTTATGCCTTGGATTTTTTTGCTGAAGTTGGTGCCCGCTATAACTATTCCTTTAACCGGGTCTCTGACCTTGATGTAGTGCTTAATCAAACCGATATTTCTAATAGTTATTTTCAGTTTTACCTATTGTTTAAAATTATAAACTGAGATAGCTCTTTTGTTCTGGCTTTTAGTCTGTTATTTCCGTTCTTCGTTTTATGAATTGGGGATTTATAGGTTTTGGCAGAATTGCCAGAAAGTTTCTGACTAGTTTGAATGAAGTTGATGATGAGGTGGTTTATGCATTTGCCTCACGTTCAAATGCCCAAAAATTAAAGGAAGAGTTTCCCGATACAGTAGTTTATAATTCTTATGTTAAACTACTGAATGATCCGAATGTTGATGTGGTTTATATCAGTACCACTCATAATTTTCATTGTCAAAATGTAATAGAAGCTTTAAAGGCAGGCAAACATGTGCTTTGTGAAAAACCAATGGGAGTTTCAAGCAGCGAAATACGTGAAATGATTGAAGCTGCTAATGATTCTGGTAAGTTTTTGATGGAAGCTATGTGGATGCGTTTTTTACCTGCTTACCGTGAAGCAATAGCTAAAGTAAGATCTGGAGAGATTGGCGAGACTAAATATATTACGGCAAATTTTGGGTTTAGGTCTGAAAGCAAATTGGCTACAAATGGAAGACTATTGAATCCTGATTTAGCAGGAGGGGCTCTTTATGATGTAGGTGTTTACCCGCTTACAATAGTATCGGATTTGTTCGGATGGAAGCCTGTCGATTTTAAGGCACATGCTATTAAGTCGAATACAGGAGTAGATGAAACGATACAAGTTCAGTTTGATTTTGGTGCCAACCGAATGGCACAGATTTCGGGTAGCTTTGCGCTTGAAACCAATAAGGAAGCCTGTATTTATGGAGAGAAGGGATTTATCAGAATGCCTCTTTTTTGGCAAGCAGAATCATATCAGATAGTCAAAAGAGAAGATGTGAGTACTTTCAATATACCATTTAAAAGCAATGGCTATGTTCATGAGATTGAAGAGGTAGTGTCTTGTATAAAAAAAGGTAAGAAAGAATCGGATTTATTTTCGCATCAAGATAGTTTGGAGAGTGCACAATTGGTTGAGAGCATTCTTTCGACCATATTCAATTAATTTTTTAAAAGACGGTAATGACAAAAGGGTTTTTAATAGATCAGGATGGGGTAATATATGTGGAAGACCAAATGATTCCCGGAGCAGATGTATTCATTAAAACGCTTCAGGAGCAGAATATTCCTTTCACTTTTATGACCAACAATAGTCAAAGGTCTCCTCTGGATGCTGTCCGAAAACTTGATAAAATGGGAATCCATGTTGAAGAAAAAAACATCTACACTTCGGCTATGGCTACGGCTCATTTTATGAGACAACAATACCCAAATGGTACCGCTTATGTTCTAGGAGAGGGAGGCTTGATTTCCAGTTTGCACGAAAATGGATTTACCCTGGTTCAAAATGACCCTGATTTTGTAGTGGTTGGCGAGGGAATCAACTTTACATTAGAAATGGTGAAAAAGGCTATTGACTTCATCTTGGGAGGAGCCAAGCTTATCGCCACAAACCTTGATCCTTCACCTAGGAAGTCAGGCTGGAATAATTTGGGAATTGCAGCAATTGTTTCAATGATTGAATCGGCTACAGGAAAAACGGCTTTTTCAGTTGGTAAACCAAGCCCCGTAATGATGCGGTTGGCCAGAAAGCACATTGGTTTAGCTACGGATGAAGTTTCAGTGATTGGCGACACTTTGGCGACAGATATTCAAGGAGGTATTCAGGTAGGCTACAATACTATCTTGACCTTATCTGGTATGTCAAGAAAAGAGCAACTCAATGATTTCCCTTTCAAACCAGATATGGTGATAGATTCTATTGCCGATTTAAAACTTCCACTGCCTTGGTGGAAGTAGTTTTATAGTGGATAGTTAAAGAATCTCCCTGCTAAGAAGATTCTTTCTACTTAAGTTAATTGGCATGAAGTACCATGATTGGGATAGGAATATCCAGTATTATTTTTTTGGTTTCACTTCTATGTCTCAGTCTTTCAAACAAGTTATGATGCTTAGAAATCATAGCGATCAACTCTATATTTAATTCCTTGGAGAATTCAAGTAGGCCTTCTTCAACATCATCAAACTTTCTGAAATGGAATGAATGGTTAATATGCTTCAGATACTTATCCATACTTCTGGCTATATCAACTTTATCTTTCATTAATACATTGCCCTTGTCGATGTGTATAATATGCAATTGCGCATAGAAGGCCTGAACGAGATCGGTGATTAAGTGTATAGTATCATGGTCTGGAACATTCAGGTAATCACCTGCCAGGGCGATATGTTTCATACTGCTGATATCCGCATCTTCAGGTAAGGCAATAATTGGAATATCTACATGCTTCATCACATGAAAAGCATTACTACCAATTAAAGATCTTGCAATACCACTGGCTCCATTAGTACCCATAACAATGAGCGCTATTTCTTCTTCTTTCGCAAGAGAGTTGATACTTTCATGAAGTGGGCCATACATGATTACAATTTTTGATTGCACTTTTTCAAGCGATGGAAATTCAGCTTTAAGTTCTTCCAGCCGGGAACGGGAAGAAGCTTCCATTTCTTCAAAATCATATCCTACGTTTCCAACAGGAACACCTTCGGCCAAACCAATAGGTACAACTACGGAGTGATATAGAAGCACTTCCATGTGCATCCTTTCGGCTATTTTAATCGCATTTTTTAATGCGTTTTTTGAACAATCTGAAAAGTCTATCGGAACTATTATCTTTTTCATAACTACCTCCTTTGATTAATAATTGAAGCTAGTTTGAAAGATTAGGTTTAACGCTGATATGGGTCAGATGAGAATATGATTTCTGTCAGGTTTAAAGTGTGCACAAAATAAAAGCCTCAAAGTCGGTTTAATTTTGAGGCTTCTATATTTCCGCTCATATTGGCTATTCATACTTGAGCTTGTCAACAGGGTTGGCTGTTGCGGATTTTAATGCATGATATCCAGTAGTGAGCACTGTGACCACTATCGTTGCTAACAGAACAGTCGCAAAAATGGCTACTCCTAGATCAATATGAAATTCAAAGTCGTTCAACCAGTTGTTCATGGAGAAATAGCCAAGTACAGATGCCGGAACTGCAGCGATGAGTACCAGAATAATGAAGTCTCTGATCAGAAGCCTGACTAACCCTTTGGTACTTGCACCTAGCACTTTCCTGATGCTTATCTCTTTTGATCTTTGTTCTGCGGTATATGAAGCAAGTCCTAGTAAGCCAAGGCAGGCTATAAGAATGGTCATAAATGAGAAGCCCAGGAATAGCTGACCTCTTACATCATCCGTTTCATATTGCTCATTAAACTGCTCATCTAAGAACTCATATTCGAATGGTAGTGTTGGGAAGGTTTCTTCCCATGTGCTCTTGATAAAGGCAACCGTTTGTCTAATGTCACCAGCAACTTTGATCATTGCTCCCCTGTTTGTTCTGTTAGGAAGAAACAGAAGTGGAGGAATAACTTCATGAAGTGATTGTTGATGAAAGTTCTTAACCACTCCTATCACCCTTGTACCAGGTAATGTATCACTTGCTCCGATAATGATTTTTTTACCAATTGGGTCAGACCAATTCATGCGTTCAACCATCGCTTCGTTGACGATTACTGCCGAAGCTGAGTCTGATGGGAATTCAAGGGAGAAATTTCTTCCAGCTACAAAATCAATATCTAAAGTTGGAAAGAATTCATAGTCCACATTGTAATTGTCAATGCCTCTTTGATCCATCACTCCATCATTGGTTTCTATGTACATGATCAACTTACCAAAACCATTTCCCGGAGTTGTACTTGCCGTTCCTGCGCTACTGATGTTAGCGTTTTGAAGCAATTTATTTTTCAACACAGGCCACTGCTGTCGGGTAATTCTGCTATTAAGTTGTAAGCTCAATACCTGTTCTTTATCAAACCCAAGATCCTTATTTCGGACATACTCCATTTGTCGGTAAATCACTAAAGTACCAATGAGCATGAAAATGGAAATAGCAAACTGCAGAGTGACTAAAACTTTGCGAAGTACCTTGCCTCCAGATTTTCCGGTATTTCCTTTTAGTACCGCGGCAGGTTGAAAAGCTGATAAGAAGAAAGCCGGATAGCTACCACCAATCAATCCTGTGAAGACAACAATGCCTATTATAGCCAGAATAGTATTTGTTTCCAGCAAGGCATTAATGTTCATTGAAGTACCTACCGAATCATTGACCAGAGGTACGATCAGGGTTAGAATGGCAACACTGCAGATAAGTGCTATAAGCGTGAGTATAATAGACTCAGTTAAAAACTGACCAATTAAACCACCTCTTTGGGCACCAAGCACTTTTCTTATACCTACTTCAAGAGACCTTTTCATCGATCTTGCAGTGGCTAGGTTCATATAATTAATGCTTGCAATTACAATAAGGAATAAGGCAATTGCCGAGAATATATAGATGTACTCTATGTCACCAGGAGGTACTGGTTCACCTTGAAAATCTGAATTCAGATGAATAGATGTGATGGGTAACAATGCATATTCAACAGCAATCTTTAAGGGCTCAAATATTGGGTCTACGTATTTTACAATAGTGGAGTCCAGTTTGGCCTGAAAGGCATCAGGTTTAGCGTTTTCATTTAAAAGTACATAAGTGTAAAGATTGAACCCTCCCCAACTTCCAGCTCCTGGACCAAATCTCGTAGAGATAGAGATCATCGCATCGGCAATGATGTGGGAGTTATTGGGCATATCCTTGTAAACCCCTGTGACCTGAAATGTAAGGTTACCGTCAGATTTTAGTGTTTGTCCAATTGGGTTCTCACCCTTAAATATTTTTTTGGACATGGTTTCATTAATAACAATGGAATTGGGTGCTTCTAGTGCCGTTTTACTATCGCCAGAGATAAACTCAAAATCGAAGATTTCAAATACTGTTGAATCTGCGAAGTAGACATTCTCTTCAAAATAATTTACCTGATTGAGTTCGAATCTTCTTCTACCACCCCCTGAAAACCTGGTATACTGTTCAACCTCGGCATTTTCCTGCTTAAGCATTCTACCCAAAGGCAATTGCGTTACTGCCCACTTGAATGAATTGTCAGGTTCTGTGATAGATGATGATATCCTGTAAATTCTCTCTGACTTGCTATGATATTTGTCGAAGCTGGTCTCATGGAAGATATAGAGTAGGATGAGTAAACTTGAAGTAATACCCACTGTGAGCCCAACTATATTCAGAGCGGTATAAGCCGGCTGTCGTTTGAGACTTCTGAATGCAACCTTTAGATAGTTTTTGATCATGACCCTGATGTTGTTTTTGAGTTAAGATGAATTGGAACGTGACTTTGTTTCCTTAAACTCTAAAATACGTAACTGGTTACCCGAAAAACTAGAGATTGACATTAATTAACACTTTTTTTACTAAGAAAGGGGGAAAGCTGACTTATGAACAAGTCAGCTTTCCACAGGTGATTAATTGCCTAGTCAGGTGCTGTATATTTTACTAAGTCAATTCCAATACCATTGGGGTCTTGAATTGCGAAGTGTCTATCGCCCCATGGCTCATCTCGAATATCGATTTTTATCTCTACTCCTTTGTCCTTTATGCTTTGATACAAAGCATCTACATCGTCCACTTCAATTGTCAGGTACATGCCCTCGCCTGCGAACCTCGATTGAAAAAGAGGCTGTTGTGAAGGGTGGTTTGGTAGCAAGAAGCTCAACTGGCTCTGATTACCTGGTGTACTTAATAGTAGATAAAACTCGTTTTCGAATGTTGTACTAAAGCCCAATATATCTTGATAGAATTGTTTGGTTTCAGTTAGCTTTTCGGTAATTACTCCTGCGTTTAGTTTCATGGTTTTTGTGTTTTGTTGTTCTAAGTTCTTTGTCCAATAACTGGTGATAATTAATGTCACCATTGTGGAAAGGATTACTAGGCTTCTTTTCATAATGTTGTTGTTTTACATTACAAACATCATATAGTTTTAAGCGTGGATATTGTAAAAAACGGACATAGTATTATCGGCCAAACGCCCGACTAGGAGTTACTCCATAAAACTGTTTAAACTCTTTAATGAAATGAGACTGGTCATAGTATCCAACGTCATAAAAGACTTTATTTTTTTTCAGGCTACTAACTGAAGGCTTTGATTTTAGCACGTTCTGAAACCTTATTACTTTACCAAATGTCTTCGGTGTATCTCCAAAATAAAACTGAAATAACCTTCTAAGCTGTCTTGGGCTAATACCAGTATCAAGGGCTTTTAAATCAAGTTTCCCCCCTGACCGGAGAATTGTGTTAATGGCATTCAGCACCCGCATGTCTGGTTTGATTGTTTCTTTGCTTTGCTCGAGTATTCTAAGAAATATGGGATTGAGTAAACCGGAAAACTCATCTAGACTTTCCGACTTGTCAACTGATTGGGATAGCTCCTTTGAAAGCTGAGGCATTGTTTCATCAAGCTTTAAAAAGTTATTGGTGAACTTGCCCGCAGAGGTGTTAAACATCATTGGAAATCCGCAGGGTAAGAATCGTATACCTAAGTAGTTAAAAGAATTGCCTAAAGGATATTCAATGAAATTTGTAGAAAAACCTGTTATGTAAATGTCCTTAAAAAGTGTCTTTTCCGCCAATATGTCAATACATCCGTCAGAAACAACCCTGTAAACATATGGGGAATCTAGTTTTTCAGTGGTTCGAAGCTGCCAATAACAATAGATGTGTCCCTGTAACTCTTTAGTTGGACTTACTTCATTGTAGCTTACCTGATGGTATTGTTCGTAAGCAACCGAAGGTTGAGAAGGCTGGAAAAAGTCACGTATGTTGATCATTTTAGAATTGGAATAAACGTAAGGATCAGTAAAAGATGAACTTTTTTAACCAAAGGGCATAAAAAAAGACACCAATTTCTTAGTGTCTTTCTCTGTAGCGGGAGCAGGACTCGAACCTGCGACCTTTGGGTTATGAGCCCAACGAGCTACCAACTGCTCCATCCCGCGATTTATCACAACTCCAGACGATTTCTGAAGTGGGCTACAAATGTAGATGAGAAATCCATTCTAAACAAGTACCTTTGCGGTTTAATTTTAAAAAAAGATGAGTGATCAACCCCATAAGGCTGGTTTTGTGAGCATTATAGGTAAACCCAATGTGGGTAAGTCTACCCTAATGAATGCTTTGGTAGGTGAAAGATTGTCAATCATTACCTCGAAAGCACAAACCACACGCCACAGAATTATGGGAGTGTTGAGTGGGGAAAACTTCCAGATCATATATTCTGATACTCCGGGAATTCTCAAGCCAGAGTACAAATTACACGACTCAATGATGAGTTTTGTAAATAGCTCGTTTGAGGATGCAGACGTGATTCTTTTTGTAACAGATCTTTATGAGAAGTTTGAAGATGAGAAGCAGATTAACTTTTTAAAAGAAAAAAAGGTACCAGTAATTCTGGTAATGAATAAGATTGATTTGAGTAAGGGCAGCCAGGCCGAAGATAAGGTAGCTTACTGGAAAGAGCTTTTCAAGTTTGACGATGTAATAATGGTTTCTGCTTTGGAACAGCAAAACATCGAGAAGCTTTTTAATAGTATTGTTGAGCTGATGCCGGAGCACCCGGGGTATTTTCCAAAAGATACTTTAACAGATAAGCCTGAGCGCTTTTTTGTTGATGAGATTATCAGGGAGAAAATTTTTCTCAATTATAAAAAAGAAGTACCCTATAGCTGTCAGGTAATTACCAGAGAGTTCAAAGAAGATGATAAAATCATCAGAATCCGGGCTGATATCTTTGTGGAAAGAAAGAGTCAGAAAGGAATTATTATAGGTCACAAAGGAGAAGCGATTAAGAAAGTTGGAATTGAAGCCAGAAAAGACTTGGAAACATTTTTTGGCAAGCAAGTTCATTTGGAGACCTTTGTGAAGGTGGAAAGTGACTGGAGAAAGAAAGATTTAAAATTGAAGAATTTCGGCTATTGAGCACTTACAGCTTGTAACTCGAAACTCAAGACTAGATAAATGGCAAATATAGTAGCAATAGTAGGAAGGCCCAATGTGGGAAAATCGACTTTTTTTAACCGTTTGGTTGAAAGGAGACAAGCGATTATGGATAACGAAAGTGGTGTTACCCGTGACAGACACTACGGTTATGCAGAGTGGGTTGGAAAGCACTTTACCGTTATTGATACAGGAGGGTATGTAACTGGTTCGGAAGATGTATTTGAAGGGGCCATTAGAGAACAAGTAGAAGAGGCTATGAATGAAGCTTCGGTCATTGTATTTATGGCCGACTGTCATGATGGACTTACGGGCCTTGATAACGATTTTGCTAAAATTGTTCGTGGACTCAAAAAGCCTGTAATAGTAGCTGCCAATAAAGCAGATACAGCGGAGTGGTCGTACCAGTCCAGTGAGTTCTACGGGATGGGACTTGGTGAGGTATTTCCTATTTCCTCGTCAAGTGGATCGGGAACAGGAGAGCTTTTGGACGAAGTGGTAAAGCACTTTGAAGAAGAAGGGGATGAAAACCCAGAAGATGGGATTCCACGCATTGCTATTCTGGGAAGGCCTAATGCCGGTAAATCCTCGTTCATCAATGCTTTACTTGGGAAAGAAAGGACTATTGTAACGGATGTTGCAGGAACTACCCGAGACTCTATTAACACGCGATATACGCTGTTTGGCAAGGACTTTATCATTACTGATACAGCAGGAGTTAGAAAAAAATCCAGAGTAAGCGAAGACATAGAATTCTATTCTGTAATGCGAGCTTTGCAGGCACTACAAGACTCAGATGTTTGCGTGATTGTAATAGATACCACTCGAGGTCTGGAAGCACAAGACATGAACTTGATCAGTCTGGCGCTGAAATACAAGAAAGGTATCATGTTGATGATGAATAAATGGGATTTGATAGAAAAAGATTCAAAGACCATGAATACCTTCAAAGCTGAACTGGAAGAGAAACTTGGACACCTTAACTGGATACCAAAAATCTTTACCTCAGTAACAGAAAAGCAAAGAATTTTTCAGGCCATTGAGATGGCCGTTCAAGTATATGAGAATAGAATCAGAAAGATTTCTACTTCTCAATTGAATGATGCTTTACTTCCTGAAATTGAGTACTATCCACCGCCAGCATTGAAAGGCAAACATATCAAGATTAAGTATGTAACACAGCTGCCTACTCACTCTCCTACGATTGCTTTTTTCTGTAACCTTCCTCAATATATAAAGGCACCTTATGAGCGTTTTTTGGAGAATAAGATCAGAGCAAAATTTGAATTTGACGGAGTTCCGATTAAGCTGGTTTTCAGGAAGAAGTAGTGAATAGGCTTGAAGATATCCTGAGAGGTAAAGTTCCAGAAGAGTCGTTGGGCTATTGTATTCAACTTTGGGATCAGGCGCCATTTCAATTCAAGCTATCAAAATCCAGAAGTTCCAAGCTGGGTGATTACAGATATGACCCCAGAAATGGGAGTCATACCGTAACGGTTAATGCTGATTTAAATCCATATCAGTTTTTGATTACCTACATACATGAGGTAGCTCATAGAAGAGTTCATCAACCGCGTTCAGGAATGAAACCTCATGGACCGGTATGGAAGCAAACATTTCAACATTTGATGCTTCCTGTGTTGAGGCCAGAAATCTTTCCGGAAGATATACTCAGAGTATTGGCAAGGCATATGAAAAACCCTAAGGCAAGTACGGCAGCAGATCCAAAATTGCTGAATGTCTTGTCGGCCTACAATACACAAAAACAATTAGGCCCTACACTCAAAGAGCTTCAGTTAAACGAGGAGTTTGTTTTCAGAAAAAGAGCATTTAGGAAACTACAGGAAAAGAGAACCCGAGCTGTATGTCTTGATTTAAAAAACCAGAAGAGGTACTTGATTCCAATGGTGGTTGAAGTGGAAGCGTTGTATTAATATGAACGTCATTTCTGCGTAGACAGGGATCTCTAAATTATATTACTGATATCCGATTAAAATTTGAATTCAATAAAAATATGTCATTAAACATCCGAGAATAGATTTTTCTTTAAGACTCAAAACCACCCCAGCCCTAAAGGGAGTTGCCAAGAGTATCCCTTTAGGGAATAAAAAGGGTGATTTTCAGCTATTTCTTCGATCTCAAAAAATCTTTCTCGGATGACCGTAAAATTATATCAGACTGTGGTTAATCAGATTAGGACAATTCTTGTCCCTTAGGTTTGGTCAATTTTCTTGTGTTCATTTAGAAAAACTAATTACTTCCCTCCTCAAAGGAGGGGAGTTGTTTATCAAACCAAATCAATTCTTCTGCTAATGATTGAGTTGATGCGCTCAAAAAAGATTAGCGGCTTTAGTGTTCTCCAGTTTACAATGTCCAATTCCCCTCCAAAATTGATGTAAGAGTCGATGTTGAAATTTTGCATTTCTTCCTGAACAAAGTCTCGGAAATTTACCCCAGTGATCCAACCCTCTTCCATATCCTCAAACCATTCTTCATAGTAACTGTCATCAGATCCATGAAAGTTGAGAATGTTCTCACCAATTAGGATGTACTTTTTGATTCCGTAACTATTAAAATGGTCAACAATGTTACGTTTAAAGTGCATGATGTCATTGTTAATGGCATCATTCCATTCTCCTATAAACTCGATGATAATAAAACCTCTTTCATAATCTGTGAACAGGATTTTGATATAAAGCGTTTCGGAACCCATAAAGTCCCAGTGCGGGTCAATGTAATAGCCATAGATGTTTTCTGAGTATAAATCGAAATTATACTCTTTCCCATCATAGGGAGAATTGGAGTCTTCGGCTACATTGTAGTATTTCAGCCAGTTATAATAGGGTTCAATGTCATGCATCAGGAATTCTTCACAAAATCAATCACCTTTCTAACCGAACCGTGTTCATTTAATAATCGTTCGGCTTCCTGATAATTTATTTGTAGCATCTCCATTATCATTTTCACTCCCCTGTCTACCAGTTTTTTATTCGAGAGTTGCATGTCCACCATTCGGTTTCCTTTTACTCTACCAAGCTGTATCATCACGGCTGTTGAAATCATGTTCAACACTAATTTCTGAGCTGTACCTGCTTTCATGCGAGTACTGCCAGTAACAAATTCAGGACCCACAATTGGCTCGACAGGGTACTCTGCTTCCCATGCCAAAGCGCTGTCGGGGTTGCAGGTTATACAACCCGTGAGTATGCCATGCTCTTTGGCTTTTTTTATGGCACCAATTACGTATGGAGTTCTACCTGATGCAGCAATACCTATCACAATATCTTTGTGATTGATCATATACTCTTGAAGGTCTTTCCAACCTTGCTCTTCATCATCTTCGGCAAATTCAACAGCTTTACGGATAGCACCATCTCCACCTGCAATTAGACCCACTACCATACCGTGTTCAACACCATAAGTAGGAGGGCATTCTGAAGCATCAACTACACCCAATCGTCCACTAGTACCTGCACCAACGTAGAAAATCCTCCCCCCTTTTTCCATTCGAGGCACTATTTCTAATACCAGCGCTTGAATTTGAGGTATTACTTTTTGAACAGCTGTAGCTACTGTCTGATCTTCCTTATTGATATTCAGGAGCAATTCTTTTACAGACATTTGCTCCAGTTGGTTATAGTTTGATTCTGATTCCGTAATGTTCATTGGTGAAATAACGTTAAGCCTGCTATAGGTTGTTTGGAGATATGTTGAATATGGAGATTATACTTTCCTGCAACATCTCTTAGAATACTGCCAAAATGGTAAGCCACCGATCCGGTAAAATGTACCGGAACATCTTGATGCTCCTTGTATTTTAAAATGTTCTTTGTGATAAAAAGCTCAAATCCGTTGGCTACCAGCCTATACATGTATGGATCTGAGATGTGCTTACCAATAAATTTGGCAAAACTAGCCAGAAATCTTCCTGGCATAGGTTCCTGATAGATTTTTGCCAGAAAGTTATCCCGTGTCAACTCGAATTCTTCTTTGAAGAGTGTTCTAAGATGCTCAGGCATATCTTTTCGATAGTAATCAGAAACAAGTTCCCTGCCTAGGTAAGTGCCGCCTCCCTCATCGGCTATTGCCCAACCAAGAGATGGAATATTATCAACGATCTGTTGGCCATCATAAAGGCAAGAATTAATACCTGTACCAATAATACATGCGATACCCTTTTTGTCGCCACACAATGCTCTGGCTGCGGCAAGCAAGTCATGGTTGATATCAATTTCTGCATGAGGGTAATATCTCAGTAGCAGGTTGGTAATCCTTTCACGGTTTTGCTCAGAAGAGCAACCTGTGCCATAGTAATATATCCTGTCTATTTTTTCAGGAACCTGATTGTGTAGCTCTTGAATTTCCTTGAGTATTTCCTCTTCGGTTTGATAATAAGGGTTAATGCCCGCTGTGTGGGCCTGAGATATTTCACCCTGACCGTCAATTACACGCCAGTCTGTTTTAGTAAAACCGCTATCGGCTATCAGTATTTTCATTAGTTCAATTGGAGTTGCGACTTGACCTTTTTTAATCTGTCTCTGGACATTATGAATTCAGTTTTCTTGTCATCATTTAATCGCAAAATATATTTTTCGTTTTCCCAGAAAGAATAGTTCAGAATTGCCCTCACATTGACAATGACTGATCGATTGATTCTTACAAACTTATCAGGGTCTAACAACGATTCCAGTTCGGTAAGTGTTTCCCTTGTTCTTAATCTGTTTTTACGTGTTTGTGCAAAATATTTTCGTCCTTCTTTTTCAAACCAGAGTACCTGATGAGTTTCTACCGGCACTTCACCCCAGTCATCATGTGTTACCAACTTGGTGGTATATTTTGGTGGTGCTTTCAATTCTTCAATATCTTGATTTGCCTGTGTTAGCTGCCTATGATAAAGTTGAATCAAATTGGCTGTAAGAATGCCATAGCCTCCTAAGAAAACAGGAATCAGATAAACGAAATAAAGATTGAAATTGAGTAAATAGGTATTCAGATAAACATCTAGTGTCAATGCTTCCATCTCATTCAAAAAGAAACGAGCAGTCTGCGTAAATGGGTTGAATAAAAAGAAGGCTACAAGAAATGGAGGCAGAAACTTGAGCAGGTATGTAGATATTGCTTTTGGAGTAAGTTCAAGGTTGAATAGTTTTCGCCAACGAGCATAGTACCAAATTATGGTAAACATTGCTATTGTGGTAATGATTTCGATTAAAAACTGTTCTATCAAAATGAACCTGACAAGGTTCTCCCAACTAAAATTGTCACTACCAATCCACCCTTGATTAGAGGGGTGAAAATAGATAAGGATATTATAAACTATCACCAGGCAGGCTGTAGTCAACAGGACAGTCTTAGGTTTCTTTAAAAGCTTATAGTTCAGTACTAATTGCATCAATAATGACTTGTCGAATCATTAGAATTCGGACATGAATATAGGTATTTCAGACATTTTGATGCTGCTGAAAGTACCTATTTCAGACATAAGAATATGGTATTGAGACCAAATGAAGGATGTCTTGATTTTCCTGAGCATTACTTAAGGGAAAAAATAAATTATGAATACTTCATTAATATTCTTTCTGGGTGTAACTCTGGCTTACTCTTTTTCTTTTGTTCTATGGTTGGGGATTGACCATTTGAAAAATGGCTGGTGGCCTGATGAGGAGTTGGTCGAGCCTGATTCAAAGTATATTGATTTGCTGGTTATGCTTGGCGTAGTTGTCGGAGTGCTGGGAATAGGGCAAGTGTATAGTTTGGGTTTTCTGATACCAGAACCAAACAATCAATACCTGGCTTCACTTTCCTGGGTGTTGAATAACTTGATTATTTACTCTCCCATATTCATTGCTATATACTTTAGAAAGCAGTCTTTGAATACGGTTTTCCTTTCTTCCAAAGGGCTGATTGTGAAAGTTGGGTTTGGTTTATTAGCTGCAGCCGGTGCTACATTTGTTTATTACCTGTTTAGTGGCAGTGAAAAGGCCTTTTTATCCATATTTTCAGATGTAGTTCAACTGGAGAGGCTGAACAAGTTTCTAGCAGTATTTTTTGAAGGAGTAGCGGTTGCTATGCTGTTTGTAAGACTGTCATGGGCAATTGGTAAACGATGGGCAATCATAATTCCTTCAGTACTCTTCAGTGTTTCACATATACCCAAATGGATCAGTGAGGGGCAACCAGTTACTACTATGGTTCCTTACATCATTGTGATGTCATTGATACCAATGCTTTTTCTCTTCACGGCCGGAAAGTCCAAAGACATTATTTGGTTGGGCATAGTTCATTTTATGATGAACCAGGCCATTCTATCATTCGGTTGATAAAAATCAATCATCCAAACAAAAAGTCGAAAACAATAAATTTTAGCGAAATGAAACATCTATTATGTTCTTTAATGCTTGTACTGCTTACATTTTCTGTAAGTGCCAAGGCAAAGTTGAGGTGCTGATTGTAGGCACGCAACACCAATTTTCGGACTCTCTTTTGCTGAGACAGAACTTTCAAGAGATCAACAGCGCGTTGGTTAAGTTTTCTCCGGAAATCATTTGTATTGAATCCATCCCTGTATCTGATGCAGCAAGCCTGAGGGAAGTCAGAAAGGAACAGCTTGGTGTGGCCGAGAAGCTCAGGAACGAAAAAGGGATCGAGCAATTATACCTTTCTGTCCGGATTGGTGAGTTACTTGTTTCACTCAAGAGAGACCCTGCCAATCAGGTTTTGAGGTCCAAGCTGGCCAATCACCTGTATGCCAACCATGATTTTTGGAATGCTTATTACCAGTATTACTTGCTAGACAGAGATTTAAGCGAAAACGGAATTCTCCAAAATGGAAGTGCCCTTCTGGAATCCTTTGCTTTGGATTCAATCCATGCCAGAGTTACCAAAAGGGGTGAAAGGGGAGAGTATAACAATATTGTTTACCCGGTAGCCAATAAATTGAATATCCAATTGTTGGAGAACATAGATTACAGGGCCGATGAAGATGAATTTTTGAAGCGAGTGAAAAGAGCGGCTATAGGTACAGTTTTCAGCCTGAAGTTTTTCAAGCTCAAAAAGCTGATGAAGCAAATGAATGCGGAAATGCTGGAGGCAGAAAGGGCTGGAAAGCTAATGGATCATATCAATTCACAGGAGCAACAGGAGTTTTATCTGGATTTGATCGACAATGCCCATCGGTTTAAGAAAAGCAAGAATATGAGAAAGCCGTGGAGCTGTGGGAGTTCCGAAATAGGGTAATGGCCGACCGGATTATATCCGCAATAGAAAAAAGTGGCTCGAAAAAAGTATTGGTTGCTTTTGGAGCCTTTCATGTGCCTTTTGTTAAGCGATATCTGGAAAGGCATGATGGGCTTAAAGTGATCACTTTTGATCAGTATATGGAAAATTTCAACAACTAATAAGAACATGATAATGGAAAGTTTAAGCACTTATTTTTTGCCGGTTTTATTGGGTTATGGAATCCCTTGTTTATTGTGGTATTTGCTTTCAAAGTACAAACCAAGTGTATGGCCTATTATAACCATTGAAAAGCCGGAAAAGCCTGGGAGAGATTTAATTTATGGGCTTTTGGCAGTATTTGGCATATTGGGTATAGGTCAGCTATGGTCGGCAGGTTTGCTCATTCCATACCCATCATCTAAAGGCACAATGTCAGTGATTGTACACTGGTTGAACAACCTGATTATTTACAGCCCGGTTTTTATAGTTTTGTTTTTAAGGAAGCAGAGTTTACACACCATTTTCTTAGGCTTTAAGGATGTACCGGTAAAGCTGGTTTTTGGAGGCCTTTCTGCCATTGTTGGAGTGGAGTTATACATGGTGTTTAATGGAGGTCATGCGGGCACTATCTTGACTAAGGGATTAGACTATGAGAATATCAGAAACTTTCTTCCGGTGTTTTTAGAAGGAGTAGCCCTCGCCTTTTTGTTTGTTCGTTTAAAATGGACAGTAGGTTTGAAATGGGCTATTGCTATTCCGGCTATCCTTTTCTCTCTGGCACACATTCCACGTGCCATTAACGAAGAATCGCCATTGGATGTAATCTTAATAGATTCGGTGCTTACGGCATTGGTCACAGTTGTTGTATTTTCCACAACTGCAAAGTCTCGTGATATTATCTGGTTGGGGGTTCTACACTACTTTTTGGATATCGCCATAGGCGCATTTAACTAAACACCCAAGCCTTAACTCATGCATGTTATTATGAGTTAAGGCTTGTTTTTAAAATTAGGTTTATATTATAAACTAGTTTATTTTTGTGAAAAATGATTGTATGAAAGAGAAAGACATATCTCCAGAAGAGAGCATGGCACTGATCAATGCAATGATCGGTAGAGCTCGCAAACGTTATACTGATAATAGCTTCTATTTCTTACTATGGGGTTGGATCACATTAATAGCTAGCGCCATTCATTTCTATTTGTTAGAATACACAGAATACCCGTATCCGTATATCGGATGGTCTTTGAATATCATAGGGGTAATTGTTTCCATATTCAAGAGTGTGAAAGATTCTAAAAAAAGAGTTGTAGCTAATCATACAGATGGAACTTATGGTTGGTTATGGCTGGCATTGGGCATTTCCATGTTTACTATAATTTTCAATGGAGCAATTCTTGAATGGAGTGTTGTACCCTTTATCATCTTGCTTATGGCTATTGGAACCTTTGTTTCTGGAGCAATGATGAAATTTGTACCATTACAAATTGGAGGTATTGTCTTTTGGATTCTTAGCTTTGTGGCTTTCAGAAGTACTGAAGCATACCAAATGTTAATCACATCAATTTCAATGTTGGGTTATTTAGTACCAGGGTACATTATGAAGTTTAATGCGAAAAGGAATGGGGTTTAATCAGCCATTAGATCCATTATTACATTCACAACTGCGATTGGCAGTGGTCTCTCTTTTGATAAGTGTCGAAACAGCAGATTTTGTCTACATCAAAGAACAAACAGCTGCTACTGCAGGCAATCTGAGTGTTCAGTTAGATAAGCTATCTACTGCAGGGTACATCGCGATAACGAAAGGCTATGAAGGTAAGAAACCAAAAACCACATGTAAAATCACCTCTAAAGGGGTCGATGCTTTTGAAAGTTACGTGAAGACAATTCAGCAATACTTAAAGCCATAATTTTTTTATACATATAGTTTATAATATAAACTAGTTTACAAAAATAAAATTTATCGATATGAAAGATCAAATGTTCAAAAGTTTAAATGCACGTTTTAATAGCGTATGGATTACCGTGTTAAGCACAATTCTTTTTGCTAACTCTATATATGCTCAAAATGCCCGGTTGGGGAAAGATGAGATGAAAAAACTTTCTCATTGGGAAGGAACGTGGAAAGGAGAAGGCTGGCAAATGGATCGGTCTACCAGACAGCGCATTCAGTTTTCAGTAGAAGAAAAGGTGGAGTCGAAGCTTGGTGGGCTTGCACTATTTGTCGAAGGAAAAGGTAAAAGTGATAAAGCTGATTTCCTAGGACATCATGCTATAGGCTTGATCTACTACAATCTGGATAAAAGCACATACGAGATGAAATCGATAACTCAGGATGGTATGACAACACTGGCAAAAGCCTATATAGATGATTCGGGCAATTTTATCTGGGGTTTTGATGTGCCCGGTGGTCAAGTAAGGTTTACTATTACACTAACCGCAGATACCTGGGAAGAAAAAGGTGCTTTCAGTATGGATGGAAACACTTGGTATCCTATGATGGAAATGAACTTGAAAAAAGTCAAGTAAGATTCAGCTTTCGGTTAATCAATACATTATGGAGTTTTTAGAAAAACTATACATCACTGATAGTTGGTTGGGCTTATTCCATACCGTAACAGCTATCATGGCTATGATATTTGGAACCATTGTATTACTTGGAAAAAAGGGTACTCAGAAGCATAGGAAAATAGGTTATGTGTACGTGGTCAATATGCTGTTACTAAACGTTTCGGCCTTTGGTATTTATAACTTTGGAGGTCCTTCCCTTTTCCATGTCTTTGCACTTATAAGTTTGGTTACTGTGTTTATGGGGTTGATTCCTGCCATTAAAAAGAACAACAGTAAATGGTATGGACGACATTTTTATTATATGTGCTGGTCTGTTGTTGGTTTGTATTGTGCTTTTTGGGCAGAAATAGGCACCAGGCTGTTGGATATACGATACTTCTGGTGGGCTGTACTGCTAGCTACATTGCTTACTTCATTTGCTGGAGCCAGAATGATAAAAAGAGAAGCTAGAAGACTGAATTTAGCTTGAAAAACGGTTGGTGTAAAGCACCTTCCGTTTTCTTATGGCTATGCTTATCTTATGTGCATAAACCGAACTAAGATGAGACTAAATCTAATTGCTTCCCTACTATTCCTATCTCTCTTTATGGCCTGTGATTCAGGCACAAAGGAACTTACCGATGAAGAACTGAGAGATATGGCCAATGAACTAGCTCAGAAATATATAATTGTTGATGGTCACGTAGACCTACCTTATAGAATGGAGCAAGGCGGTTTTATGGTTCAACAGAAAGTGTTGAATGTATCCATTGATGCCGCTGATGGAAATTTTGATTTTCCAAGAGCCAAAGCTGGTGGATTAGATGCTCCATTTATGTCCATCTACATTCCTTCTCAATATCAACAAGTGCCTGGGTATGCTAAGAAATTTGCAGATTCGTTGATTTCAATGACCAAGCAACTGGCCAATACTTACCCTCAACAATTTGCCATTGCCTACTCACCTGATGATGTGGAGGCCAATTTTGAGGCAGGAAAAATTTCATTGCCTATGGGTATGGAAAATGGGGCACCTCTTGAAGATGATATCTCGTTGGTAGAATACTTCCAAAAGGCTGGAATTCGGTATGTGACACTTACACATGGTAAAGACAATAAGATTTGTGATTCTTCTTATGATGATACCAGAACCCATGGTGGTTTGAGTGACTATGGTAAACAAGTGGTTGCTGAGATGAACAGGGTAGGTATTATAGTTGACATTTCTCACGTTTCTGACGACACTTTCTGGCAGGTGATGGAATTGACAAAAGCACCTGTAATAGCATCGCATTCTTCGGCAAGGAAATTCACTCCAGGCTTTGAAAGGAATATGGGAGATGATATGATCAAAAAACTAGGAGAAAATAATGGAGTGATTATGATCAATTTTGGTTCTAGTTTTCTGGATGGAGAGTACAGAGCCAGAAGAGCAACTTATGATGAACATGTGATTAACTGGCTTGCCGATAATGAGTTGACCAGCGATGATCCTAAGGCCAGGGCCTATATTAGAGAATATACAAAAACTGATGACCCCTGGAGCAATGTAGA
This sequence comes from uncultured Roseivirga sp., assembly GCA_947493005.1. Classification (GTDB taxonomy): domain Bacteria; phylum Bacteroidota; class Bacteroidia; order Cytophagales; family Cyclobacteriaceae; genus Roseivirga. The sequence continues at coordinate 489,437 of CANLOY010000001.1, read as the reverse complement.
GAAAGTGGCCGACCACATCGACCATGTAGTGAAACTAACGGGAAGTACTGATTACGTAGGTTTCGGTTCTGATTTCGATGGAGTTGGCGATTCTTTGCCTACCGGACTTAAAGATGTTGCTGCTTATCCAAACCTGATATATGAATTGCTAAGGCGAGGCTATACTGAGGAGGACATTGCTAAAATGTGCTATAAGAATGTATTCAGAGTTTGGCGTGCTGTCGAAGATGTTGCTAAAGGAGAGTAAGTAGTTGGTGTATCGAGGATTAGTTAATAGTAGGTAGTTATTGGTTAATAGTGGATTCTGTTACATCAATTAGCCAATAACTATTAACCATTTCCCGATATACTAATCTCTGATCTAACTATTGACTAACTTCCCGATAGCTGTAAATTTCTCAAAGACACTTTCAGTATGTGGAGCATCAGGTAATTCATCTGTTAAGTCCTGTCCGGCCCAGTGTTCATAGTGCTTCCCATTTCTCCAGAGTTTTGAGTTAGTTACATCATAGATTTTTCCTCGATAAGCCACCCAAATTTCTTCTCTGTCCTGTCCGTTCCGAAGTGCTAACTGGTTTTTGGTGTATTCCTTAATCATTGATCTATGGCGTTCATGAGTTTGCGGATTTCTTCATCCGAACTGTAGAATGCAAAATCCAGCATATGAGGGCCAAGAAAATGCTCAACTGCTATCTGGTCTGCTCTTTTCTCAAATCGTATTCTATACTTATCCGAGATTACGTACTGTAAAAGGGTAAAAAGTGTACCGAAATATTTACGCCTTTCATACTGAATAAAATGTGCCATCTCATGTCCCAAGGCAGCTACTTGCTTATTAAGAGATAATCTTTCCATGAATGAGTTTTCCTGAATAAGAATTTTGTAAACTTTGTTTCGTCTTGGCTTAATAAAATTAAATACGCCAAAACTGGCTTCCACAGGAGCTCCCTTCATGTTTTTAATGATAATCTTCAGCTTTCTGTTTTGCAATTCAGGGTAGTGTGCAACGGCTAACAGTGCGGCAAGTTCAATGCCCTTTTTGTTTTTGTATGTAATGTTTTTACCATAAACTGATCTTAAGGAGTCAATTTTGGGAGCCCACTCAGATTCGATATATACATTAGGATATTCGGTTTGTCCTTGTGAAACCAAGTTGGAAAACAACAGTGATATGATAATTAGGCAAGCTTTACCTGGTGACATAATAAGTGTGATCTCTCAATAAGGTGTACAGGAACTTTACGGTAGGTAAGTTGCTTTGAATATTATATTTATCCTTAAGCTTTCTTTCAATCATCTCTATTGGCCTTTTGGTTGCATCATGCTTATGTGCTTTTAAGGCATCTTTGATTAACTGAACTTCAAGGTCGGAAATGTTTGCTGCTTCAGGAATCTGTGGTTCATAGCCCTCATCTACTTTGTCCATTAATACCTTGTTCTGCATATTGGTAGAGGTGATTTTCTTTATTTTCACAACTGTAGTTCCAGCCAGAATATCACCAACACGTTGACCTTTTTTAGTCAGGATAATAAACACCACCCCCAGCCCTACTATAAAAAAGTCGATTGGCTCCAACAGCCATCTTAGAAAGTAAGCTGCAAAAGAAGGAGTGCTTCCATCCAGTTTAACCACTTTTATGCTCAAGGCAATTTTACCAACTGTTTGTCCATTGAAAAAGGCCTCAGAGATTAGTCTGTACAAATAAACCAATACACCCAATATAGCATTGACAGCCAGTCCGCCCCCAAACCCCATCTCATCAAAGATAAAGCCTAGAATAAGGTAGAGTCCTCCAAGTATCATTAAGTCAATAGCGAAGGCCAGTAGCCTATCACCAATACCAGCTAATGGATATTCTAATTGAATGTTTTGGGTTGTTTGAATACTGACCGCTTGCATAAGAACTATTATTGCATAATTTTTGGGTTAAATACGAATCTGGTTATGAGGGAGTCCGCTTTTGTGAAGGCAAATATAGGTAAATGGGAAGAGTTCGAAAGTCTCATTGCTACCAAAGTAAAAAAGGATCCTGATCAGTTGGCAGATTTGTTTATCCAGCTTACGGACGATCTTTCCTATGCTAAAACGCATTACCCTAAGTCTGAGGTTACACAGTATCTAAACAATCTTTCTACTAAAGTTCATCAGTACATTTACAGGAACAAAAAAGAACGAAGTAATCGATTTGTAGAGTTCTGGAAGCTTGAGCTTCCCTTGATCTTCTGGCAGCACAGAAAAGAGTTTTTGTACTCATTTCTATTCTTTTTAGGGGCATGTATCATTGGTGCTTTTTCTGCTGCTCATGATGATAACTTTGTCAGGTTGATACTTGGAGATCAGTATGTGAATATGACGCTCAACAATATAGAAAGAGGTGTTCCACTCGGAGTGTATGGAGAGATGGCACAAACAGATATGTTTGTGTTAATCACCTTTAACAATATCCGAGTTTCGTTTATTGCTTTTGCACTGGGAATAGTGGCTTCTATAGGAACGGTTTACGCATTGTTCAATAATGGCGTTATGCTAGGGTCATTTCAATATTTCTTTTATTCAAAAGGGCTGTTGGTTACATCCTTACTGACTATCTGGATTCACGGAACAATCGAGATTATTTCAATTATTATGGCTGGAGGAGCTGGTTTGATCATGGGCAATTCTATGTTGTTTCCGGGTACTTACACACGCATTGAGTCGCTACGCAGAGGTGCATTAACTGGTGCCAAAGTGGTTTTAGGTCTGGTTCCATTATTTATTATTGCCGGCTTTCTGGAATCCTTTGTTACTCGACTTTTCGGAATGCCCGATTTTGTTAAAGCTTTGATTATTTTCGGCTCGCTGGCCTTCATGATTTATTACATTATCTTATACCCAAGAAAACTCTTTAAAAATGGGACTTACCAGAAAAGTTGAATTCTATAAGAAACGCCAGTTTGGCGAAAAAATAAACGCTACCTTCTACTTTATCAGAGAGAATGCATGGCCGTACTTAAAAGTACAGATGATGATTTCCGGGCCAATATTGCTCATTGCCAATATCATTATCAATCAGAGTGCTTTTGACTTCTTTGGATTCACGGGTGATTTCACCGCTAATATGATGATTGATATCTTTCAGTTGTATGGAATGGTATTGTTAATGGCAATTGTGACTACAACGATAATGCCTGCAGTGACTTACGGTTATATGGTCGCCTATCAGGATAATGACCCTTCAGATATTACGGTTGCGAAAGTTGTTAGTGGGTTTTCCAATAGGTTCTTTAATATTCTTGGCTTTAATATACTTTTCTATATAGTTGTAATCATTGGGTTCTTTTTCTTTATCCTGCCAGGTATTTTCCTTGCCGTTGTACTTACTTTAGGTACTTCTATTATTGTTTTTGAAAAGAACAACCCTATTGATGCTTTTGGTAGGTCGTTTACTCTCATAAGAGGGAAGTGGTGGAGTACCTTCGGTATATTGTTTGTAATGACAATAATAGGCTATATCATCAGTATGTTTTTTGGTTTACCCAGAACCATATTGTTTGGTATGAAAATGTTCACAAGTTTTGAAGATACAGGTGATTTTGGAGGTATTGCAGAAATGTCTGATACAGATCAGGTCTTAAATATCCTGTTTTCAGTTTTTGAAACTTTTGGAAATATTCTGCTTTACTCACTGAGTTATATTGCCATTGCCTTCCAATATTTCAATCTGGTTGAAAGAAGAGAATCACGAGGTCTTGTAGCGAAGATTGAACAAATGGATGAAGTAGGAGGCGAGGAAGAGGCAGATGAAGATTATTAGTGCCTTAATACTTACTTTTTTTACACTCTTTTCTATCCCATTTCAGGATACCGATAGCACGTATAGTAAAACGGAGCTTAGGGAGTTCGATGCTCAGAAACTACAGGAATATCAGGAAAACGGAGACTTTAAATATGAGTTGGTAAAACCAGAGCCAGAAAGTGCTTTAGAAAAGCTTCTTAACAGAATATGGAATTGGTTTACCCGAATGCTTACCTCGGGTACTACGGGGACAGTTTTTGAAATACTGATTCGTGTGCTATTGATTGTTGCCTTTATCTATTTTATCATCAAGATTTTCGGCATTGAGATTACTACCATATTCAAACCAAAAAAGAACACCACATTACCTTATCAGGTAAGTGAAGAACAGCTTCACGAAATCAATTTTGAAGAGGAAATTGCCGAGGCCATGCAGAAAAAGCAGTGGCGATTTGTAGTCAGGCTTACCTATCTGCATGCCCTTAAGTTGCTTGCGGATGCCGAGTGGTTAACTGTTAAAAAAGGAAAAACGAATAGAGACTATATATATGAGCTCTCGGGTAAAGATGTAGAACAAGACTTTGAGAAATTGAGCTTTATCTTTGACTACACATGGTACGGCCATTTTGAGGCTGACAATGCCATTGTTGAACAAGCTCAGGACCATTTTTCTAAGATTAAAAACGTAAGAGGAGGAGGCAGGTGAAAGAGAAGAAATACGTTATTTTTCTGGTGGCCGTTCTCATCATTTATATACTTACAGAATTGGCTAAGCCCAATCCAATTAACTGGACGGCCACGTATCATTCCAATCATAAAATTCCCTTCGGTACTTTTGCCACACACGATTTACTAAAAGATCTTTTTTCAGGAAAACCTGCTGAACCTGCTTACAAATCGATTTATGAACTGGTTAATGAAGACCAAATAGAAAGCAATTTATTATTGATGTCTGATGTCATTGCACTGGATAGAAATGATATGGAGACACTACTTAGCTACATTAATGATGGGCATACTGTTGTTTTGAGTGCTCGTGATTTTGGAGGTGCACTTACCGATTCTCTTGATTTCAGAATAGGTGTGAAAGACCCTTTGTTGACTTATGATTTTGAAGCCATTCAGGAAACCTTAGTGGGAGAAGCAACTGAAGTAATAACACTCGATTTGGACAAAGACCAGTCCGTTTTATATCCTTTTTCCAATGTGGCAACTACTTCATTTTTCACTAAAGTGCCTGAAGAGAATTTTAAGGTAAGAGCTTTTAATGAGGCCGGCCAAGCTGTATTGGCAGAGTATACAGGGCTTAAAGGTAAACTGTATATTTCTACTATGCCTTTGGCACTCACAAACTACTTTGTATTGAATGAAAAAACATCCTCGTTTGCTTCGTCAATCTTAAGTCTGTTTCCTGAAGATGAATCATTGATACATAATGAGTATTATCAACTAGGAAGAAATGAGTCACAAACGCCTCTTCGCGTAGTATTGGCTAACAAGTCATTGCGCTGGGCAATGTTTATTTTACTTCTCACACTGGTGATTTTCTTACTCTTTGAGTCGAAAAGAAGGCAGCGTATCATCCCGTTGATAACTCCTTTAAAGAACCTTTCTGTAGAGTTTGTAGAGACTTTAGGGAGGCTTTATTACAGACAAAAAGATCATAAAAAACTTGCTCAGAAAAGGGTCTCTTATTGGAAAGACTTCGTGAGACGGAACTTCAATTTGAGGGTCGATCAGTTCGATGAAGAATTTGAGAAAGAGTTATCTAAGAAATCCGGGCTAGAGATTAATAAAGTTCAGGTTTTACTACACTTTATTAAAAAAGTAGAGAGTGGGTCAGAAATCAATCAAGATGAGTTGATTAGAATAGAGAAGAATTTAAATGCGTTTTACGGAATAGAATAATATGGAAAATCAAGAGTCATTCGAAAGCAGAGTAGACCTCAGCAAGCTAAAAGAAGGAGTCGAAAGGATAAAGGAACAGATAGGTAAAGTAATCGTTGGCCAGAAGCAAATGGTTGACCTGATTGTTACTGCTGTTCTGGCCGATGGTCATATTTTGCTAGAAGGTGTACCGGGAGTTGCCAAAACATTGGTTTCCAAATTGGTATCCAAAAGTATGTCGGTAGATTTTTCTCGAGTGCAGTTTACGCCTGACCTCATGCCTTCGGATGTTTTAGGAACTAGTGTTTTCAATATGAAAACCAGTGAATTTGACTTCAAGAAAGGGCCTATTTTCTCTAATATCGTGCTGATAGATGAGATCAACAGGGCTCCGGCAAAAACTCAGGCCGCATTGTTTGAAGTGATGGAAGAACGTCAGGTAACTATTGATGGAAACACCTATACAATGGATAGTCCATATCTGGTTTTGGCCACGCAAAACCCCATAGAGCAAGAAGGTACCTATAGGCTTCCTGAAGCACAACTTGACCGTTTTTTGTTTAAGATTGAGATAGGTTACCCTTCACTAGAAGAAGAGACAGAAATTCTCAGCCGTGCCGCAGGTCGTAAAACTACTCAGTTGGAGGAAATTGAGCAGGTAATATCTGCTGCTGATATTGCCGGCTATAGAAACACACTCAAGGATATTATAGTTGATGATAAACTGTTTGGCTACATTGCAGGCATTGTTAACCAAACACGCCATGATCACTCTATTTACCTAGGTGCTTCCCCAAGAGCGTCTTTGGCTCTGCTTAATGGTTCAAGGGCTTTTGCAGCTATTCAGGGTAGAGACTTTGTAACCCCTGAAGACATTAAGTTTTTAGCAGCTCCAGTACTAAAGCACAGAATTATGCTTACACCTGAGAAAGAAATGGAGGGTGTTTCTACCGATGAAGTGATACAACAACTAGTTGCAAAAATAGAAGTGCCGCGTTAATGCCTTTTATTCGTTCATTCTATATCACCAACAGATTTTTTTATACAGCAGGCGCGTTGATATTCCTGTTTGTATTGGGGTTTGCTATACCCGTTTTCAGTATTGTGGCAGAAGCCGCTTTCTACTTATCACTTACACTTTTGTTAGTTGATATGCTGCTTCTTTACAGAACGAAGAATGGCATCAGCCTAGAAAGGTTAACTACAGAGAAATTTTCCAATGGAGATAAAAATGCAATTCGCATAATATTGGAAAGCAGGTATCCTGTTAAGGTTGATTGTAAGGTTATTGATGAGCTGCCAGAGCAACTGCAAATCCGAGATCAGCAATTCGATTTGTCTTTGGAGCCTGGAACTGTAAAAGAAGTTAATTACGATATCCACCCAACCAAACGGGGAGAATATGCATTTGGTGTAATCAATGTATTTGCTTCTACTATACTGGGAATTGTGAGAAGAAGATATCAACTGGGCGAACGAAAAAATGTGGCAGTGTACCCGTCCTTTATTCAAATGAGAAAATACGAATTGCTTGCCATTTCCAATCAGCTCCAGGCCTTTGGGGTAAAGAAAATCAGAAGGATTGGAAACAACATGGAGTTTGAGCAAATCAAAAACTATGTTTCAGGAGATGACTACCGGAAAGTAAACTGGAAAGCCACTGCCAGAAAAGGACAACTGATGATCAATCAGTATCAAGACGAACGTTCTCAGCAGGTATATTCTGTGATTGATAAGGGTAGAGTAATGCAGATGCCTTTCGAAGGTTTGAGTTTGCTGGATTATGCTATTAACGCCAGTCTGGTGATTTCGAATATCGCATTGAAAAAAGGAGACAAAGCCGGCATTATTACTTTTCAGCAAAAGGTAAACTCTATGCTGCCAGCCTCTTCAAGAAATATGCAGCTGAACCTGATTCTTGAGCATTTGTATAAGCAGAAAACCGGATATAAAGAGTCGGATTATTCTAAGCTTTACGCTACCCTAAAACGTAAAGTAACGCAACGTTCACTGGTGTTGCTGTACACCAATTTTGAATCACTTTCAGCATTGAAAAGACAACTGCCTTTTCTTCAGAGAATCAATAAGCAGCATTTATTGGTATGTATTTTCTTTCAGAATACGGAAGTTGAAAAGATCATTAATACTAAGGCAAATGACCTTGAAGAGGTATATACAAAAGGCATTGCCGAACAGTTGTCTTTTGAAAAGAAGCAGATAGTAAAGGAGCTCCAATCTCATGGAATACATAGTATTCTTACCCCACCAAAAGAGCTAAGTGTGAATACCATTAACAAGTACCTGGAGCTTAAGTCGAGAGGACTGATTTAATAGGTGTAGGTAAGGAAGTGATAAATAATTAGATGGGAGATAAAGCCACTTTCTTTGCTTCATTCCGGAATTTTTCTTCATACTTTCACAATAGATGAAGAAAAATATCCGGAATCTCTTTAGTAATGTCCATAGTCGATATAATGAATATGCACATCATGATGAGGTTAACTGGATTCTTTAAGTTCCATAACAAACCAGATGAATAGCAGAAGCAAGAAGAGATTGTATGTGGTGGTCATTTTATTGATACTGATTACTATGCTATGGAATGCCCTCTCTCAACCCGGTGTTAGTGATTTTAAGTCTGCTTTTGAAGAGGTTGACCTGTATAGAAATGAGAACAATACTGGCCCGATTGAAAGAGTATATATAGTTGCCACTAATGATACCCTTTGGAATGAAATGGAGCAGTATGGTCAGCTAATGCCCTATAGTAAACTGGGTACTACCAAAGTGTATTTCTTTCATCAGGATAGCCCTTACCCAATAAAGGCACTGAGTGGCCGAACTAACTTTGATCCAGCCTTTGAAAGGTACTGTCTGGCCAGGTATGTTAAAAACAGCAATGGGTTAGTTCAGTTTACTGTGTTTCCTTTTAAACCCTAAGCGTTACATAAGCAAACGCAAATACGTTTATCTGTTTTTTCCTGAAAAAGTAGGGTCGAAACTGATAAAGACGTATTAAAAACGTTAAAACTCATATTCAAGGTTTATCGATTAATAAAAGAAAAGCGAAAATCATTTTATTTTAATGACCCAGTAGAAATCCCCTGTTCGTATGGAATGGGGGATTTTTCATTATATAGATCGCATAACAAGTGGGATATGCTTCGGTAAATACTTTTTGCCAAGCTGCTGTACGGATTGGTCATAATTCGAATAGCATCATCTTAAAACTATATGGTATATTTAACCATCAACTAATCGCTTAAAATCAAATTGTTATGGTGAAACTAGTAGTAATGTATGGCCACCCAGAAGACTCAGATGCTTTTGAAAAGTATTATTCCGAGAAACACCTTCCCATAGCTTCTAAAATTCCGGGAGTAAAGCGAGTAGAGCTAACCAAATTCATTGGAACTCCTGACGGTAGCAGTCCATCTCATTATAGAATGGCGGAAGTCTATTTTGATTCTCTTGAAGAGCTACAAAAACATATGGGCTCCCCAGAAGGGCAGGCTGCAGTTAACGATATTCCAAATTTTGCTACAGGGGGGGTAGATGTAATGATAGGAGAGGTTTAGCCTTTCCTATTTGAAAAGAGCTTCTTAAAAGAACCTTAAACCAACTTCCCTTGTGCTTTAATCCATCGTTCAGGGAAGTCACCATGCGTGGCTGCAGTATAATCTTCGTAACGGCAGGGAATATAGGCTTGATCCATAAAGTTGTCTCTGTAATTCACTAGCATCTACCATTTTTCAGATAGCCTACTTTTATAAAGAGTCATTGTGTTATCAGTTCCTTTAAGCTTTCTATGTATTTTAGAAGTTAAAGATTGGAGTAGCCTCTTGGTGTTTTCACTTCTTTTGTATTGTGGAGATCTCATTCTAACACGTGCTTTACTTTACAATAAACGTAATAGAGTAAATAATTTTTAAGGCAAGGGATTGAATTTATGAAACTAGGTGTAATTATATATGGGTTACTCATTCTAACCTCATTTACAAGTCCAATCAGGGCCCAAATTGACTGTATACCTGATTCGGCTTTTGTGAATAAGGAGTTCAAAAACTTAAATCTTGATTCAGAGTATCAAAATGGCAACTGGAACCCTGTATTGAAGAAGCTTAAGGATAAGATAATAGTCCTTCTCGGAGAACCAAACCATGGTTCTGGAGAGATATTTGATTCGAGAAATGATTTGATAAAGTCACTCCACGAGAAATTGGGGTTTGACGTAATCCTTTTTGAGTCTGGCATTGGAGAGTTGGCGGCTATTCACCTTCAAAGAGAAGATTTAACTGCCAGACAGATGACCAATGGCTTACTGGGGGGCTGGAGGACAAAGGAGTTTGTGGAATTAATGGAGTATGCCAAATCCAATAATATCAGTATTAGTGGGTTTGATGTGCAGAGGACAGGGGGATCTTTCGAAGAACTACTACTGGTCGAACTTGATAAATCGGATTTGAAGCTGCCCCAATTTGACAATCTGGAACAAGAATTCACTAAAGAAAAAGCAAGATTAACAAATAGAAAGACTGCTTATGATTCGGTGAAAGATTCTACTCCGAGTTTGATTAGAACCTATGAATTACTTTTGGAAAAGCTCAAGAATCAATCAAGCCAAAATGATGATTTGGCCAGGCTCTTTGTGATTAGGACCATTGAAAACCGTGTATCCTATTTAAGGTATTTCTTGGACTTTGTTAGAGAGAATGATTGGAGGAAAAGGTGGGAAACAAGAGATTATATGATGTATTCCAATATCAGCTGGCTTTTGAAATCTGTTTATAAAGGCGAGAAGGTGATAGTAGTTGCTCATAATTTCCATATCTCCAAATTCAATAAGAATGAGCAAGTCATGGGAGAATTTCTTAAAGAAGAGTTTGGGTCAAAAATGTACTCGATTGGAGTTTTTGCAGGTAAGGGAGAGTATTTTGATAACTTTGGCAGGACAAAAAGCCTGATGACTGCTTCTAAAAATAATTTGGATATAAAGCATATCATTGATAAGCTGAATGGAAGAGCTGGTTTTTTGAATATCCCCAAAAAATCAAAGAAGGGTTTTTGTTGGCTATTCAGGAACCTGATAGTAAATGATACCTTTATTGACCTTGATAGCACCAATGAGTTGGTTTTATCAAAGCATTTCGATGGACTTGTCTTTATAGATAGAATAACCCCTCCTGAGAAGCTTTAGAGAATTGAGATCTTGCATGTTTCATTCATCATACACACCGGTTTCAGACAAGTTTCCCTTGTGCTTTAATCCATCGTTCAGGGAAGTCTCCATGTGTGGCTGCGGTATAGTCTTCATAGCTACAAGGAATATAGGCTCGATCCATAAAGTTGTCTCCGTAATTCACTAGCATCCACCATTTTTCAGAAAGTCTGCTCTTATAGAAGGTCATAGTATCATCAGTTCCTTCAAAGCTTACGGTGTACTTGGTGTAGCTATCAGAATTAAACTGACCAGTGTCTTTTCTGTTGTAAAAGCCTTCAATAAAGTACCATATCATGGTGGCTATTACCGATGCCGTTTTTAGGGCATCATCATCCAGAGAAGGGTAGTATTCGTGGAAGCCAATGGAGCTTAATTTCTCATTGGTGCCTGCATACCAGGTGAGCTGGCAAGCCTCTTCTCCCGAAAGTCCAAAGGGCTGCGCTTTAGGGTTGCCCGGAGCATCTGAAGAACGTATGGCTGAGATATCAAATGAAGCCATATCGGCCATTCGAATCAAAGGCTCTGCCTGCTTAATGTCGTACCTGATTTCACCTAAACGCATAGATTCAAAATAGAGCTTGTCCAATGCCTTTAGCATGGCTGCATCTATCAGGTAGCTCTGGTGTGCCATATGGCTATAGCTCAACATGTAGTTGGGCTGGTGCATCAGAATATCATTGAGGAATTTAGAGGAAGTATCACCTTCTTCTTCTAAATCCATAAAGGCATCAATGTTTAAAACAGAGATTAACTTTCCTGCTGTTTCGTAAGCCTTAAATTGACCTATGGCCAGGTCTTGGTTGCCTCCAATAAGGATAGGAACCACGCGTTGAGAAAGCAAAAACTCACAAACCTCTCTTACTCTGGCCTGTGTTTGTTCTTCGTCCGAACCAGTTTGAATATTCCCTAAATCAGCTATGCGATAGGTTGCCAGACTTCTTTTCAATGCAAAGAATTTGGCTCTGATTAAGTCTGCTTCTCCTCTACCATTAATGCCAACAAAGGCCAAATCCATTTTAGAGATGTCGAAGCCATCATCTTGCAAATGTTTGATGCTTTGGCCTATAGCATTTGTAGGAAGATCTTGTTGTGATTCGGTAGGGGTGAAGAAGAGTTTGAGGTTCATAAGACGAAATCAGATACTAGAAATAAAGATAGAACATTTGAATTGATAATTTGACAATGCTCTATTGTAGAGAGCATGAAGTTATGGGGGCAAACCATTGCGGTTTTAGATTTTTCCTTTCAGTCGAAAAGACATGCTAGAAATAGTTTATGCTTGTCGAAGTTCTAACCTAAAAGTGTTTTAGCACTAATACTTGTAAGAGTAAATATGTACGTCCCTGCAGTCATCTCGAGCGCAGTGAGAGAACTATTGGATTCTTTATTGGTCGGGTTTAGATTTCTCCTTTCAGTTGAAAAGACGTACTAATTTGATTTTGCGTTTCTTTGAATAAATTTTCTGTTGTGTTTGCTGAAACATCTTTTCCACCAACGATTGGAGCAAACATTGTCCTCCTCTTGAGGAGGTGTCCGAAGGACGGAGGAGGAGATTTCTCCTTTCCAATCGAAAGACTTCAGTAGCTAGTTAGCACTAGGTCAAATTAATACGTCTTTGCGAACGAAGTGAGGCAATCTCCATCGTTTGTTTTAGAATAACGCAGGAGATTCTTTCGCTTCGCTCAGAATAGCGTTCCATATTAAATGAAAAAGCCACTCATTGAGTGGCTTTGAATCTTTTATCTGAAAGTCATTAACCTCCGAAGTCGTCAAAAGCAACGTTTTCGTCTGGCACTCCCCAGTCATCGCACATTTTGATTACTGCCGCATTCATCATTGGAGGTCCACAGAAATAGAATTCAATTTCTTCTGGAGCCTCATGCTTGCTAAGGTACTGATCAATTACAGCCTGGTGTACAAATCCTACAAAGCCATCTCCTTCAGTGTCATTGATGTCTTTCTTTTCAACCCAGTTATCCTCAGGAACCGGTTCAGAAAGTACCAGATGGAATTTGAAGTTAGGGAACTCCTTCTCTATTTTCTGAAAATCATCAAGATAGAAAAGCTCTCTTTTCGAACGTCCACCATACCAGTAAGAAACTTTTCTTCCTGTTTTCAATGTGTGGAATAGGTGGAATAGGTGAGATCTCATAGGAGCCATTCCTGCACCACCACCAACATAAAGCATTTCCGCATCTGTAGGCTTGATGAAGAATTCACCGTAAGGACCTGAAATAGTTACTTTATCACCCGGGTTTCTTGTAAATACATAAGAAGAACAAATACCAGGGTTTACATCCATCCATTTGTTATTTGCTCTATCCCATGGCGGAGTAGCAATACGAATGTTCAACATAATGATATTACCTTCAGCAGGGTGGTTGGCCATAGAGTAAGCGCGGAAGATTTCTTCCTTGTTCACCATTTTCAAATCCCAAAGATTGAACTTGTCCCAATCCTCTTTGAATTTATCTGGTCCGGCAGGATCATCTGGATGTGGTTCAATATTCATGTCTTTGAAATCACATACCACAGGAGGTACGTCAACCTGAATATATCCGCCAGCTTCGAAGTCAAGCGTTTCTCCTTCCGGAAGCTTCACTACAAATTCTTTAATAAAGGAAGCAACGTTGTAGTTTGAGACCACTTCGCATTCCCACTTTTTAATACCGAAGATTTCTTCAGGAATGTGAATACGCATATCCTGCTTCACCTTTACCTGACAAGAAAGTCTTACGCCTTCTTTTTGCTCAGAACGGCTTAAGTGTCCAACTTCTGTTGGCAGCACATCTCCTCCACCTTCGTTAATAGTACATTTGCACATGGCACAAGTACCACCACCACCACATGCGGATGGTAAAAATATTTTTTGACCAGACAACGTGTTTAACAATGTAGAACCTGCTGCTGTAACAATTGGATTAGAATCGTCTCCGTTCACAATGATTTTAACATCACCAGACTGTACCAATTTAGATTGAGCATACAATAAAATCAGTACTAACAGCAGAATAACCGCTGAAAAGGCTACGATTGAAGTAATAATGATAGATGACATCTATTAATCGATTTTAAATCAATAATCTGAATCTGACATACCTGTTTTGTCAGGGCTACAAATATATTCACTAAAACCTTAAATCAGTAGGTGAAACAGAAAAAAGATAGCTAACCAGAAACTCCGTTAAACACTGATTTTCTGTAGTAATTCTTGTCCTTTCTTCAATTCATCAATTTCTGCATTTAAGGAGTCTACACATAGGTTCCCTAGAGTTCCTTCTGTCCCGTTATCGCAAAGAATAATATTGTTATTGCTATTGCTCAACCACTTTTTATTCAACAGTTTATTAATGCAAATGTTTCCAATCACATAACTGTGGTCAAAACTGAAGTATTTGTGCTGTATGCTCTCAAAATCAGAAAGGTCTATTTCCTTTGGGCTGTCAAAACTTACGTATACTTTTAGCAATGACTCATTACTGAATGGAAGCTTACCTAGATTGTAGTGCTTCTTATATTCATATTTATACTCATAGCTAAGGGCTGAGATGTCTGAAAGCACTGCTGCTCCAGTTGGTAAACTACCTGCTCCTTTTCCAATAAACAACTGGTCATCGCAGAATTCGCCATTAAGTGTTACCGCGTTGAACTCATTATTGATTGAGTGTAAATTGTTATCAGGCTTGATGAACTGAGGAGTAACAAAGGCATATACTTTGTCTTCAATTCGTTGTGCTTGAGCAATAAGCTTAATTTTCAACCCTTTCTCTCTGGCATACTCAAGGTCGGCCACCTTCAGGTCATCTATTCCCAGGTTTACTATTTGGGTGGGAGGAACGTGGATACCAAAGGCGTGGGTGAGTAGTATACTAAGTTTATACTTGGCATCGAAACCTTTCACATCCAGTGTCGGGTCTGTTTCGGCAAAACCAAGTTCTTGAGCCTGAGTAAGTGCTTTTTTATAGTTCAGGTTTTCGTCAAATATCTTTGTAAGAATGTAATTAGTAGAACCATTAAAAATTCCTTTTATCTGATTTAAAGGTTCATGCCCAAAATACTCTTCCAATGTGCGTATGATTGGAATACTGCCGCAAACAGCGCCTTCATACAAAACCGCTTTTCCCGTTTGCTCCTGTAATTCTACCAGATACTCCAGGTTTTCAGCAACCATTTTCTTGTTGGCAGTCACTACAGACTTGTTGTTCTTTAGTGCGGTGGTTACTATATCCAATGCAGCATCAGCATCATCTATCAATTCAACAATCACATCGATGGACTCATCAAATAGAATGTCTTTCTTTTTATCCGTAAATAGTTTAGCTGGAAGTTTTCTTGCTTTGTTAGGGTTTTTGATACAGATTCTACTTATTTCTCCTGCAAAGTTCTTCGAACTATTTAGTGTTTCGTAAAGCCCCTGACCTACACAGCCAAAACCGAAAAGCCCTATTTTGATATTTTTCATGAGTGTTCTTTTAAAAAATTTTTAAGGATGATACTTATGTTTTGTGACTCAATTAAGAATCCGTCATGACCATATTTGGATGGAACAAAGGCGAGCCTTGAGTTCTGAATATTGTCTGCGATGATTCGCTGTTCATCCGCAGTGAACAACAAATCACCTTCTATTCCAATCACCAGTGCTCTGGACTTGATTGAATTCAGTGCCTCGTTAACTGAACCTCTACCCCGGCCCAGATTGTGTGTGTCCATGGCCTTGCTTAGTGCGTAGTAACTTCTGGCATCAAATCGCTGTCTTAGTTTTTCACCCTGATAGCGTTGATAACTTTCGGCTCTGAAATTGTCCAGCTTATCAAGAGGATCTTGCTGAGCCTCGTTATAGCTTTGATGAGTTCTATAGGAAGTCATTGCCATAGCCCTGGCTGCTTCCAGCCCTTTCCAGCCTCCTTTTGGAGAGCTTGAGTAAAATGACGGATCAGCTTCTATGGCCATGCGCTGAGCCGATCTGATGGCAATCCCCCAAGAAGAGCTTCTGGCAGCAGTGGCAACCAAAGCTATATTTTCGAACAGATTTTGATCCTGAACAGCCCATTCCAGTAATTGTTGTCCCCCCATAGACCCTCCAATGCCTAGGAAAATCTTTTCTATTCCTAAATGCTGTTGAAGCAACTTGTGAGCATTCACAATGTCACGAATTGTGAAGTGAGGGAAGTCTCTTAAATATCTTTCTCCATTAACAGGGTTGAAATCTTTAGGACCTGTACTGCCATAGCACGAGCCAATAACATTGGCACAAACTATAAAATGATCTTTTGGATTTATCAGATCATCATGCCCCACTAAACCTGGCCACCATTGAATAGGGTTAGCATTGGCAGTCAGAGCATGGAAAACCCAGACTACATTGCTGTGGTCATTGTTGAGTTTGCCAAATGTGTGATAAGCTATCCTGAGTTCGGGAAGTATTTCTCCATTCTCCAGCTGGAAAGGAGTGTTAGAGTTGAATGAGTTTACTGGTTCACCCAGTATGGTTTCCGACTCTTGTTGAGCCGTCTTTGTATCTGTATACATGATGTTAAGTACTTTGAACTGAATAATGCCCTGAATGGGTCGAAAAAGAATTTCGGATTAAGACATTGGATGTCTTAAAAAGCACATATAACAAGTTTGATTTAGGTTTTTAGCACCTAATGAATACAATGATCTGAGAATAAATGGAGTTTTCATGTTTACCAATTTATATTCTCCCGAATGTCACTCGACATCCTTTGGGATCAGGATTTAGCACCTTTTCCGATGGTTTTCGGAATGGTTGCTAGTGCTTCAAAGAGCCTGTCTCTCCACACTTCTTTATAAATCGATTCCTATTTGGAATGACTTGATGCTGCAAACGTAGCAGCCGTTAACGAAGTTTCAAAGGAAAATTTAAAAAAGTATGATTTTCTTTAGCGTAAATTCACGGTTGATAAGGGGATTTACCACTTTGTGATTACCGTTTTCCTAGAAAAAACGACAAAAATGCTGTCTATTGCTTACGAAACATTTTATGAAGTGGCATGCCACCTCAGCTTTTCAAAAGCTGCAGAAATCTTATGCGTTTCTCAACCTGCGGTAAGCAAGCAAGTAAAGAATCTAGAGGAGGAGCTAGGAGTAAGATTGTTTGAAAGGAAGGGTAATACGGTTGCTCTTTCGGTACCTGGAGAGAAATTGTTGAGCCACTTAAGACAGGCGAAACAAATTGAAAAACGAATTGGGTCAGATATAGATATTGTCAAAGATCAATTGGAGGCCAGAGGAGAGCTGAGGGTAGGAGCCAGCACAACATTATCGCTTTATGTTTTGCCGAAGGTGCTTTCTTCATTCAAACGCAAGTGGCCACAGACCAGAATTAAACTGATAAACCGGAATACCGAAAATGTATTAAAGGCATTGACCAATGAAGAAATTGACCTGGCCATTGTTGAAGATCGTCACGAATCCAATGCGCTTCAATATGATTTCTTTATGGCTGACACGATTATTCCTGTATGCTCAAACCACAGTCCTTATGCTGAACAAAAGATATCAGTGAGCGAATTGAAAAATATACCGCTTGTAGTAAGAGAGGTAGGTTCGGGAACACTTTCTGCCTGGTCGAGAAAGCTTAATGAGTTGAAAATTAAGATTGGTGATTTGAATATTGTTGCTCGCTTAGGAGGGACTGAGGCGCTCAAGAATTTTCTGGTTGAAGACGTGGCTATTGGTTTTCTTTCGCCATGGGCCATTAAAAGGGAACTGGAAAGTGGCTTGCTAAAAACGGTAGATATGCCAGATTTGAACGTAGAGCGGAGCTTTAATTTTGTAATTCGGAAAGGGGAAACACCCGCAGGAGCCACTAAGTCTTTTATTAATGAAGCGAAACACACTTATAACTTTTAGTTATAAGTGATTAGAATAAATCATTTGACTGGTAATAGTGAGTTGATGATCATTGCAATATGATTGAAACACCTGCACTCAATTCATTGGCAAGTTACCTGACTTGCTCCAATTGCAACACTTCTTACTTTATCAACGAGGTGCAGAGTTACGCACATTGCTGTGACAGACCTTTAGTAGTGAAATATGCATTGGATTCAGATATGTCTGGAAAATCACTTCTTGAAGACTCTGATTCCATGTGGCGGTATAGAACTTTACTACCTGTACTGGAGCAGAAAAACATTGTATCCCTTGGTGAAGGTAAGACTCCGGTTATCAGGTTTAACAGCCTCGAAAATCAGTATGGGTTCAGCTCTCTTTTAGTTAAAGATGAAGGGGTAAATCCTACCGGCTCATTTAAAGCCAGAGGGCAGAGTGTAGCCATTTCAAAAGCCAAAGAACTGGGAATATCTCATTGTGTGATTCCCACAGCCGGAAATGCAGGCGGAGCCATGAGTGCTTATTGTGCAGCGGCAGGGATTAAGGCAACGGTGGTAATGCCAAGCCATACTCCCATAAGCTTTCAACAAGAGTGTGAGCACTATGGTGCCGAGTTAATTCTTGTTGATGGACTTATTAATCATTGCGGTGTCGTGGCGGCAGGAATTGTAGAAAGAGAGAGTGCATTTAATATTTCCACACTTAAGGAACCTTACAGGCTAGAGGGCAAAAAAACAATGGGTTATGAGATAGCAGAACAAATGAGTTGGGATCTGCCCGATGTCATCCTGTATCCAACTGGGGGAGGTACCGGGTTGATTGGCATATGGAAGGCTTTTCACGAAATGATGGATTTGGGTTGGCTGAAACCCGATGCAAAGCTGCCGAGAATGGTTGTGGTTCAAGCAGAAAATTGTGCTCCTGTTGTGGATTTTATCAACGGTGAAGAAAAGCCAGTTTCTAGCTATAAAGAATCTATAGCTAATGGTCTTGCGGTACCAGTTGCTTTTGGAATGGATATGATATCTCAGGTAGTGAAAGAATCTGGGGGAACAGTGGTAACCGTAAATGATAATGATATGATCAGTGGGGTAAAGGAAGTTGCCAAAAAAGAGGGGGTACTTATGGCACCAGAAGGT
This sequence comes from uncultured Roseivirga sp., assembly GCA_947493005.1. GTDB lineage: Bacteria > Bacteroidota > Bacteroidia > Cytophagales > Cyclobacteriaceae > Roseivirga. Next base: position 470,556 of record CANLOY010000001.1, on the reverse strand, counting down.
GGTTCTTTATGGAAGGGCCTGCTCAAACTTGTTGAACGGGGGGATATATCAAGAGATGAACGCATTCTGATGATGAATACGGGAAACGGATATAAGTATCTCGAACATCTGGTTCAATAGTGTCCTTTTGAATAGACAAATCAAGATAAGCTTATTTTTCCTTTGTGGAGCAGTTTGCCTTTTGCCAGTTGTCAATAGTCAATGGGCTTTACTGATTGGAGGTGCTTTCAGACTAATAGTAGGTGAAATAGAAATCAAGCATTTATCGAAAATCTGTAAATGGCTTCTGCAGGTTGCGGTGGTTACACTCGGTTTTTGTATCAATATTCATGAAGCCATAGATGTTGGTGCCAACAACTTTCTTTTCATTACTATTTCGGTGATTGTGGTTATGCTTGCTGGGTTTGGATTGTCAAAATCCATGAGGTTAGATAAGAACTTGTCTCTTTTAATTTCTTCGGGTACCGCTATATGTGGAGGAAGCGCCATAGCTTCCGTTTCCCCTGTGCTGAAAGCTTCTGGAAATGATATTTCAATAGCGCTTACTGTAGTCTTTGCGCTTAATGCATTGGCTGTTCTTATTTTCCCAGGCATGGGTACTATACTTCAAATGAACCAAAACCAATTTGGCTTATGGTGTGCTGTGGCAATTCATGATACTAGTTCGGTTGTGGGTGCTGCAGCCGTTTATGGTCAACAGGCATTAGAGTTGGCTACTACTGCTAAACTGGCCAGAATGCTCTGGATCGTTCCTTTAATGATAGCATTATCAATTTTTAAAGGAGGTGACTCTCAGTTTAAATTCCCCTGGTTTATCCTGTTCTTTGTATTGGCTCTAGTTATCGGATACTCGTTTTCATTGCCGGAAACTTTAAAGGGAACGATTTTTGATTTTTCTAAAGCACTGATGGCTTTGGTGTTGTTTCTGATTGGTTCAACCTTTAAAGTAAATAGGGCTACAAAAATAAAACCCATAGTCTTTGGGATAAGTCTATGGGTCTTTATTGTAGTCGTTTCCGGCTACGTTATTCTAAATTTTTACTAAAACTTCTTACTTCTGAAGCATCCTCAATAGAGTAGTCAGCTGTTTCTTAAGGTCTCTTCTGTCTACAATGAAATCCAGAAAACCATGGTCAAGGACGAACTCTGAGCTTTGGAAACCTTTCGGTAGATCTTTACCAACAGTATCTCTGATTACCCTGGGTCCTGCAAAACCAATCAATGCACCAGGCTCTGCAATGTTAAAATCCCCCAACATTGCATAAGATGCGGTTACACCTCCTGTTGTCGGATCGGTTAGCAGAGAGATGTATGGTATTCCAGCATCGGCCAAAAGCGCCAGTTTAGCTGATGTTTTTGCCATTTGCATCAGTGAATAACCTGCTTCCATCATTCGTGCACCTCCAGACTTAGAGATCATCAGAAATGGAGTCTTTGTTTTGAGCGCATGATCAATGGCACGAGCAATTTTTTCGCCTACTACCGATCCCATAGAACCGCCAATGAAAGCAAAGTCCATACAGCAAACTACAAGGTCAAGCCCGTTGATTTTTCCATAAGCCGATCTGGCTGCATCCTTTAGTTGAGTTTTCCCTTGAGTTGCCTTAACTCTTTTAGGGTATGGCTTACTATCCACAAAGCTTAAAGGGTCTGCAGAAGTCATCTCTGCATCCAGCTCAGTAAACTTGTTTTGATCGAATAGAATTTCGAAATATTCCTTTGAACCAATGCGTACATGAAAGCCATCTTCAGGGCTTACATAAGCATTGTTTTTTAATTCACGAGTATGAACTATAGTACCTCCTGGTGTTTTAAACCATAATCCATCAGGAGCATCTTTCTTTTGATCGGTTGGGGTAGTAATACCCTTAACTTTTCGTTGAAACCAAGACATATAATTGTGTTAACGTCTAATCTTTTTTCAAAGTGAAGACAAAAATAGACTAAAAGTCTTCACTGGCAAAGAGAATACTGAATGGAGAAACATTTTAAAAACTGATAAAAACACTTGGGTACCAGTATTATTGTCGTTTACTTTGGTGCGGAATGAACGTTCATTCCGCTATAGATATGACTGATAATAAGACAGTTGATAAGAAAACAGTTATTCTCAATACCACACTGAATCTGTTAACCGAACATGGCTTTCATGGGACTCCAATTTCTATGATTGCCCAGCATGCAGAAGTTGGTGCGGGTACTATTTATAGGTATTTTGAAAACAAGGAGCAGCTAATCAATGAACTCTTCACTTCAATCAAAAAGCGTGTGATCAAAGCCATGCTAAAAGATTATAGAGAAGAAGGGTCTTACAAGGAGCGTTTTAAGCATTTGTGGAAGAACCTTATTAATTACTGTATCGAACATCCTAAGGAGTTTCAGTTTGTAGAACAGTATCGCTATGCGCCTTTTATGAGTAATGTAACTCGCGAGGAGAGTTTTATTATTCTGGCGCCAATTATGTCTTTTTTTATAGAATCAAAACGAGCAGGTGCTATGAAAGATCTGCCACTCTACACTATTGTTTCATTATTATATGGTCCTATTGTTTCGCTTTCAAAGTTGCATATCGACCATAACCAATCTTTAACAGAAGAACGCATTGACCAAGCGGCAGAAGCCTGCTGGGATGCCGTTCGATTTCACGACTAATGAGTATGCCGAGAGTAGTAATAAATGGGGTAGGAAGTTGTATTCCAGAAAGAGTTGTTAAAAACGAGGACTTTTTGAATGCAACGTTTTTTCAGGAGAATGGAGAACCATTTCCGGATGAGAACGATGTGATCATCAGAAAATTCGAAAAGATTACAGGGATCAAAGAGCGCAGGTATGCTCAACCGGGCCAGAAAGCTTCTGATTTAGGCTCAGTTGCCGCCAAAAACGCCTTGGCTAATAGTGGCATTAATGCGGAAGACCTGGACTATATCATTTTCGCTCACAATTTTGGAGATATGCAGCGGCATAACAACAGAATTGATATGATGCCAAGCCTTGCAGCGAGAGTTAAAAGTCAGTTGGGTATAACTAATCCTGGCACTACTTGTTACGATATTATTTTTGGCTGTCCCGGATGGGTTCAGGGGGCAATACAAGCTTCTCAGATGATTAGGTGCGGTGATGCCCAAAATGTGATGGTGATTGGCGGAGAAACACTGAGTCAGTCTGTGGATCCACATGACAGAGATTCCATGATCTTTTCGGACGGGGCAGGAGCTACTATTTTTTCAGCTTCTGATGTTGCTCAAGGTGGTTATCTGGCCCAAAGCTCCAGAACAGATGCGAATGAAGAGCTGTGTTATCTGGCAATGGGGCCATCTAATAACCCCGCTTTAGAAGACCATGGTGGAAGCTACATTAAAATGAAAGGCAGAAAAATCTATGAGTATGCTTTAGTGAATGTAGCCGCCTCGATTAAATGTGCTATTGAGAAAGCGGGTTTCGAATTAAAAGACATCAGTAAGATTTTGATACACCAGGCCAATGAGAAGATGGATGAGGCCATACTGCATAAACTATTTAAGCTTTATGGAGAAATGGGCGACTCTAAATCCTTAATGCCGATGACTATTCAAACACTGGGAAATAGTTCTGTAGCTACCATACCTACTATGTTGGATTTAATCACCAGAGGTGAACTGGAAGGACATGAATTGAACTCAGGTGATAATATCATTTTTGCATCGGTAGGGGCAGGAATGCATATCAATGCAATGGTATATCAGGTACCTTAGTTGGAGTTTATGGTATAAACATGAAGCAAGTACGTATTTTCTTTGTCGGGATCATCATCTCTTCCCCAGACATAGATTTTTCGGTCTTTAACGAAAATTTGATCCGATGTTCTTTCTTTGATTTCAAACTCTTTTAAGACGTTAAAATCTGAATCCATAATCATTAAATATCTTTCTGCTTTTATATCTCCTTCTCCCTTCTGAGCGTAGGGCAGTAGAGTATAGTTGGTATGGAGTCGAACGAAATAACCACTTGATTTATCAAAATGGACGCCAGAGAAATTGGGGCCGGTAAATCGTGCTTTTAGCAATTCTTGCTTACTCTGTGTCTTGTTAAACGGAGGCCGTGTGTTTTTAGTAAAAGTTGATTTTGCGAGATAGGAACTTACGGTTTTATTTGATCTATTGTACCGGTGAATTTCTGATGAAAAACGAAAATTGAATATGATTTCATTGCCAACTGCTGTACAGAAATGCCTTCCATATTCTTCAAAGAACTGGTTCTCTGCAATAGAGATCATTTCTTCCGGGTAACCAATGTCTAATTCTTTAATGGAACCTTCATTAATACCCATTTCAATAAATGGTTTTTCTGAACTATCTAAGGGACGTGTTCTTCCAGATAACCCAAAATGAGATTTAGGAAAAAAGATTTTGTTATCCTCTGAAATCGTAAAACGCAGTAGTGAAAATTTAGTATTCATTTCTGGGATTTCAGTTGGGCTAATCCTCGAGAGAGCCCTACCATTTAGATCATAATAGCTAAAGTAGTGGTTTGATAAAATGATCAAAGTATCACCTTTTAGATTGGCATCAAGCACAGGTCTGTCTATAAAATCAGGTCCTTCAATGGCAAACTTGTGGTTCCATATTGGGAGTTTGGAAACCATATCATAAATCAGAAATGTTTCTGTTTGAGAATCAAAGATTAAGAGACTATCTGAACCAATAATTTTTGAGATATATGTGGGAAAGTTAGAAAGAAGTAAATCTCCATGACTTAATGTGATTTTACTTTGAGTAATATTTATACTTGAAAGTTTGTCATCAGATTCCACACTTGAGCAGCATAAGACTGATAAGCTTAACAAAAAGTATAAATAATATTGCTTTGACATTTAAGAGTTGTTTCGAACCTATTCAGTCGCACAGCTAGAATAAGGTCCGTCTTCGTTTACTTGAATGAATACTGTTTTCAGAAGACATACATCAAATGTAACCACAGTACTGCCAGCGCAACAATTATTATGTGCATCTTCTCTAATGGCATCAAATTCCCAAGACATACACCAATAAGCTTGACCATTACTTTGACAATCAGCAGCCCCTAGGTTTTGAGTAAAGAATGTGATACCAAGAAGAATGCAGAAAATTGAGATAGATTTTTTCATAACAGAGTGGTTTATTTTAAAGCAATTTAAAATGCTTTTTGAAAAAACAAAACTTTTCTAATGTAAAAAGCCGAAGTCTCATGGAAACTTCGGCTTTTTTATGTTTTGCTATACTTAGTCTACTTCCTCGTAATCTACATAATCTCCACCTTTAAAGTTGGTGGTTGATTTAGTTCCTCTACTTTTTGGAGCGTAGTCTACATTAACATTGCCATCATTCGGTCTGGCAGTCTGCCTTTGTTGATTCTTACTATTGTCTCTTTGCTGTTGTTTAACTTGTTTATACAATCGCCCCATTGTTGACTGCGACCATATTCGCATAATAAGTAGTGCTATAATGCCAAATATTATGAGTTTGCCTAACATGCGTTTTATCGACTCAAGTAAAGGTTTCGTTTCGAATAAATATCCAGAAAGTGATCATCCATTAAATCATCAATGAAGTAAATCGCTTCTCCAGTAGATTTCATTTCAGGGCCTAATTCCTTATTTACATTAGGGAACTTATGGAATGAGAAAACAGGCTCTTTGATTGCGTAACCTTTCTTAACTGGCTTGAAATCAAAATCTTTGACTTTATTTTCTCCCAACATCACCTTAGTGGCATAATTCACATAAGGTTCTTGATACGCCTTTCCAATAAAAGGAACGGTTCTGGAGGCTCTAGGGTTGGCTTCTATGATATAAACCTGATCATCTTTAACAGCAAACTGAATATTGATGAGTCCTTTGGTTTTCAGTGCTAGAGCGATTTTCTTGGTGTGCTCCTCTATTTGCCTCATCACAATGTCGCCCAGACTATATGGAGGAAGTAGCGCATAAGAATCCCCTGAGTGGATTCCTGCTGGTTCTACATGTTCCATAATGCCAATGATGTAAACATCCTCTCCATCACAAATGGCATCTGCTTCTGCTTCTTTTGCTCCTTCAAGGAAGTGATCTAGAAGTACCCTGTTGCCAGGAATGTCTTTCAGAATGTTAACCACATGCTCTTCAAGCTCTTGTTCATTAATGACAATCTTCATTCCCTGACCTCCCAGTACATAGGAAGGCCTTACCAATAATGGAAAGCCGATTTCCTTAGAAAGCTCCAAGGCTTCATCCGCATCTTCGATTACTCCGAATTTTGGATATGGGATATCGTTTTCAGCCAATAATGTAGAGAAACGGCCCCTGTCTTCGGCAAGGTCTAGTGCTTGATAGCTGGTTCCGATAATTTTGATACCGTAGCGATCAAGCTTTTCCGCAAGTTTAAGTGCGGTTTGACCACCCAACTGAACAATTACACCTTCAGGTTTTTCATGAAGGATAATGTCGTAAATATGTTCCCAGAAAACTGGCTCAAAGTATAGTTTATCTGCAGTGTCAAAGTCTGTGGAAACGGTCTCAGGATTGCAGTTAATCATAATGGTTTCATAACCACATTCTTTGGCTGCATAGAGTCCATGTACACAACAGTAATCAAACTCAATTCCCTGCCCGATACGGTTTGGCCCTGAACCTAGCACAATGATTTTTTTATTGTCTGAACTCACAGACTCATTTTCCTCATCGAAACTTGAATAGTAGTAAGGCGTTTTTGCTTCAAACTCTGCCGCACAGGTATCTACTAGTTTGTAGACTCTCTTGATGCCTAGTTCGTGCCTTTTGTTAAAGACCTTACTTTCTAGACAGTCCAGTAAGTGCGCTATTTGCCTGTCAGCATATCCCTTTTCTTTGGCGATTCTCAGCAGTGACTCTGGAATGGTGTCGAGCGTATGCTTTTCAATTTCTTTTTCAACAGTAATCAGCTCTTCAATTTGCTGAAGGAACCACTTATCTATTTTAGTTTTCTTCTGGATTGTTTTGAAAGGAATACCCAGCTTGAAAGCATCATAGATATGGAAGAGTCTGTTCCAGCTTGGGTTCTCCAGACTGTCCAGTAAGCGGGCTTGGTCTGTAACTTCTTTTCCGTCTGCACCCAATCCATTTCGTTTGATTTCTAAGGACTGACAGGCTTTCTGAAGAGCCTCCTGGAAGTTTCTACCAATACCCATTGCTTCTCCTACAGACTTCATCTGTAAACCAAGCTTTCTTTCAGCACCTTTAAACTTATCGAAGTTCCAGCGAGGAATCTTTACGATCACATAATCTAACGCAGGCTCAAAGAAGGCACTTGTAGATTCCGTAATCTGATTCTTGAGTTCATCCAGATTATAACCGATAGCTAGCTTAGCAGCGACTTTGGCGATTGGGTAACCAGTTGCTTTAGAAGCGAGAGCTGAAGATCTTGATACTCGAGGGTTGATTTCAATACCAATGATTTCATCAGTTTCAGGACTAACTGAAAACTGAACGTTACACCCTCCGGCAAACTGACCAATGGCATTCATCATGGTGATGGCCATATCCCTCATCTTCTGATAAGTGGTGTCAGGTAATGTCATGGCAGGAGCAACTGTAATTGAATCTCCAGTATGAACGCCCATTGGGTCGAAATTCTCAATTGAACAAATGATAATTACATTGCCTAAGTTGTCTCTGAGGAGTTCTAGTTCATATTCTTTCCACCCTAAGATACTCTGCTCAACAAGAACCTCGTGGATAGGCGATGCATTTAATCCTCTGGTAAGGGCTTCATCAAATTCCTCCTGATTATGTACGAAACCACCACCATAACCACCAAGTGTATATGATGGGCGAATGACAAGAGGGAATCCAATCTCCTGAGCTATTTCTTTTCCCTTTAAGAAAGAAGTGGCAGTCTCTCCTTTACAAACGCCTACTCCTATCTCCTGCATTTTCAATCGGAATTTCTCTCTATCCTCGGTGGTTTCGATAGCGTTTATATCAACACCTATTATCCTAACCCCGAATTTTTCCCAGATACCAGCCTTGTCGCAATCAATGGCCAGGTTTAAGGCAGTCTGACCTCCCATTGTTGGCAGTACAGCATCGATTTTATGCTTTTCCAGGATTTCGATGATTGATCGCTTGGTGAGCGGTTTCAGATAGACATTATCTGCCATGACAGGGTCTGTCATGATAGTTGCCGGGTTGGAGTTAATTAAGGTAACTTCTATACCTTCTTCTCTTAATGATCTGGATGCTTGTGATCCTGAGTAATCAAATTCACAGGCTTGTCCGATAATGATGGGTCCACTACCAATTATCAGTATGGACTTAATGCTATTGTCTTTGGGCATTGCTAAAGTAAGGAACGACTAGTTGACTTAGGTACAAATTGGCACAAAGTTATGCCATAAACCGAATAATCAAAACCTCAAAAGCATTAATGAATGCGGAGTTGTTTTTTTGTTGGTTATAGGGGCTTTTTTAAAATGGGGTCAGAAAAAAATTCTTATTTTGCTAGATATCTTTTATCCTCAAAAACACTAAAACTATGAAACGGTCTAAAGGAATCAAAGGAGCTCTGGCGGTGGTAGTAATGCTACTGTTTGTAATAGGGTGTGCTCCATCAAATACAGCTACTACCTCAGGAAAGAAAACCAGGAAAGTGAAACCATACGACCCGACTGGAACCTGGGAGTATACTGTTGAAACCCCTGATGGAGCTTCAAGTGGAGGTAAATTGACTATTGAGGGTAACCCTGGGGCTTATGCCGCTGCTTTACAAACGGATCAGTTTGGTACGCTTGACTTAAATGATATGGAGTTTCAAGGTACTGCTATGACGGGAAATATAGAAGTAATGGGAACGGTGGCTAATATTGAATGCGACTTTGATGGTGATACCTTTAGCGGAGCGATCTATTTTGGAGATGATACGTTGCCCATTGAAGGCAAGCGTGTGAGTAAGTAATAAGCTTGTCGGTTTGACAGTTCTTATTTCTTATAGCTCACAACTCGAGTCTTATCAAATCCTCCTCCGCCCTTCAGGCACCTCCTCAAGAGGAGGACAGTGGGGTATGAAGTTAAGAAAGTCAAGCCTTGATTCTCTAAAGGATGCTATTCAATCCGCTTTTGTTTCCCTTTAGGGTTAGGGTATTATAAGGCAAAAGTATCGCGATTGAGTTAGGTCTATTTTAACCTCTTCCCATTAGAGTTGAACTGCTTAGTTTGGCAACTCTTATTTCTTATAGCTCACAACTCAAACCTCTGTAATTCCTCCTCCGCCCTTTGGGCACCTCCTCCAAGAGGAGGACAAAGAAGTTAGTCCTTTATAACCTGTTGTCTGCATGGGTATTTCTGTGACTAATCCGCTTATTCTGATTCTAATGGATATCCAAACTTAATTAGTAGTCCTTAGTCACATGCTAAGGAGATATTCTAATTCTAACCTGTTTGATAATATTATGCCAGATAGCGTATTAGTTGATAGTATTCAAAGCACTGATAGTAATATCACAGTAAAGCTTTTGAATGTCTCTAAAAGCCCTCCGACTCCAGACTTTTACGTTTGGGATGATAATCGGATGGAGCTGAGAATAGAGAATAACAGTGACAGTTCTATTTCATTTAATTACGTAGAACTAACCACAGAGAACTTAGAAGATATTCCAATTCTGATTCAAGTCGACAATGTGCTTTCTCAAGAGGAAATAGAGGCTATGCAGCTTGATGATTCCGATTGGGAATTGGAGGTTTTGTCTGTTGATAACCCTGACTCTAGTACCTCCATGTTCTGGGCATTAACACCACCGTCTGACAGCAATGAAATAGGAGCAGGAGAAACTTTCACCATTATATTTGATTACTTATCGATAAAAGATAAGCCTCTGAGAAATGGTTTGGTGCAAATACAAATAAACTGCACCGAAGGCAAGTTGGATTTTCAAGAAGAAGTTTCCTTGATAGATACTTCTCCAAAGTCCTTACAGGATGATTTGAGTATTGAATTCATTGGATCTGAAGGTATGGATTTAGCAAATACAGTTAGATCTACTCCAATTAATAAGGGAGAGCCTATAAAGAATAACCTTTGTTTGCAATTCAAAAACCTCAATAGCACATCACTGGTAGAAAATGAGCTGGCAAATGAGGGCCGTTTTTTTATCTCCTTTGTGGCTTCAGATTACCCAGAAAAGACACCAAATGCTTTGGCCACTGTTGCAGAAATAAGTGCTTTTGATGTCAGTATTAATCCTTCTGACGGTGTGCTTGATTGGGGAATCAAAGAAATTTCTCAAAGTCATGTGCCCTATTGGGAGTTGATTCCCTACAAAAATAGTGTTTTGGATGCCGGAGAATCTTTTGAATTCAATATCTCTAACATCATTACACATGCGCCTGTAGGTACTACTAAAATGTATGTGAGTTACAGGGACATACCCAGCTATGCTGATGGGACAGTTGAACTACCTATTCAAGTTTATCAAAAGGAAGAATATATAGCTTCCTTTTTGGCAGATAGTAAATCAAGTCTGGTTTTAAAAAACGGAAGAATACCAGTTAAAATAACTTGCTCTGTCTTTAGCACGAAAGCTCAAGATTGGACAATTACCACAAAAGAAGGTGCTTTTATTGGTTCTTTTACTTCAAAGGAGGGTGAGCCAACTCATTATTCCGTAAATCATCAATTCAAATCGATGGGGAAATACGAGTTAATACTTCAACCTTCTGAAAGCTCGATATGCAAAACCATTTGGATAACTATTAAAGAGCAAATGGAATATAGGAGCGTATTTTACCTGGCCAGTGATGATGGAATACAAGAGTATACAATAGATATTGAAAGAGATACATTTTCCTTAAAAACAATTGTAGAAGATTCCGCTCAATCAATAAGGAAAAAAGGAGATAACATCATTTATTATTCTTCCAATAGCGACAATATAAACCTTTGGAAAGGTGGAGAATTGAATACAGTTGTTCCATCAAACTATCATGATGAAGATGACAGCTCTTCCGTAGTATCGTTTGATATGTGTCCTGGGAATGTCAAGACATATTCAACCCCTTTAGATAGTCGAATTGCTCCTAACATAAGTACTCATTTTGGAATGCTAAGTATATACTTTTTTGTGCCATGTCGCTACTATACATGTTGCAAAAGAATTTTTTTAGAAACCAATATTTCTAGTGATTGGAAGAGTGAATTTTCTCCTCAACTCTATCTCAGTTATTCAAATGAGACCAGTACTCAATTTGAGTATTTGCTTTTACAAACAGCCGATAGTATCTACAGATATACTCCAACATATGATTCTTGGATAGAGTCTTTGGGAAATGAGTTTAACTTAATAATTGGAGAGAATATGACCTCCAATATTGTACTATCATCGAGGTATGCTTATTTCATAATGAATGGTAATCAACTAGCTAGAATAGACTTTACAGTCAGTAATCCTTATGCGCACACATTAAAGATACTCGCTGAAATTGAACCTACTGAGCACACTGTCTTAGCAATAGATTATGATTACGACTCGTCCTCGGGTGGTTTTGGTTTGTGCTGGCTTCACAATGATGGTACCTCCAATAGCAAGTTTGTAGTCTATTCCACTGCTAATAATCGTATTGAATTAAGTTTTAATAAAGACCTGAAGATCCAAAAACCAAATGGTTTTGTAATCTCTAAAAGTTAATGCCATGTCTACAAGAATACTCACCTGGAACTTGAGAAATTTTTCAAAGGCCAAGATTAACGGGAAAAATGAAGATAATCTTGATAAAATTATCAGAACGGTGAAAACAGTTGACCCGGATATATTTGTCATCATAGAAGTAAGTACAGGTGAGAACCTTGATGAATTAACAGGGCAACCTATTACAAATGAAAACGCAATTTATGGATTGTATCAAGTTTTATTAAAACTAAGGGAGGCTCAAAAGATTGGCAAAACTACCTTTGGTGGAAATCAAGAGTGGTCGTTGATTCCTCCTATCAATATTGGAGGGCTTTCTACTCCAGCAAAATTAACCCCTAATTTATTTACAGTTAGTGATGAATATAGGGAAGGGGTGGCAGTTTTTTATAAAGCGGATAAACTAGAGTTTATAGGCCCAAATGTTCTTTATAAAATCGAAGAATTTAAGACGATTTATGCTGAAGACAGTCGACAAAAGTTCGACAGTGAACAGAATCAAGTAAGAAGTCTTCCTCCAGAAAAGGACAGAGAATTAGGTAGTTATCCTTTTGCGGAGTTCAAATTAAAAAACACTAAAACAGCACCAGTTTATCAAGCGTTTTCTCCCTTGGCCCTTGGAAGGTCAACACGAGTGATGAATAAAAGTGTTAGTGAAAGTCAATTTTCAGGAGCGTATGAGTACAAACCTTCTGGGAAATCTAAAAAACCTATTCAATTTCCTGGTCAATATAATAGACCACCATATCTGGTAAAGTTCAAAGAGATATCAGGAAAACAAAGGGAGATTAGTCTATACGCAGTTCATACTACACCTAATGCAGATAAGAAAAACAAGGAAGATGTAGAAGTAGAAATTAATGGCAAGAGAAAGAAAGTATCTATAAAAACCGGAACTGCTGATGATGCTGTAAAAAAATTCAAGGATGTAAAGAAATTCAAGGATAAGCCTGGTCGCAATGAGGTAGTAGTTATTACAGGAGATTTTAATGTTAATTGTTGCGATTATAATCTTTATTATTCGTTATTAGATTTCTGCGATTCTACCGGGTTCGATATCGCCTTTAAGGCTTGCGATGAGCTGTCAGGAGGATATTCTGATTTAAAAGAAGCCTATGTACCATACTGCACAACTTTACTAACTCCAAGAGGTTATACAACACCATTTAATAATCCTCCACAAGACTCTACTAATAAAGAAACATACAGACAACTTAAAATTTCGCGTAGTGGCCCTTATCCATCTTACGGTTTTCTATCTAAGGGATATGATAATTTTTTAACCAAGTTTGGAGAAGATGCATTCCCAGGAGATGGTCATGATTATAAACTTACTATCGTAAATCCTTTTGTTGGGTCTCCTTACAACAATGCTTTAATTCCAGTAATTGATACAATTCCAGAGAAGTATAAAAGTGGTCTGAGTTTCCCCAAATTATTAAATGGTAAACAATTACCGCCTCCTAGTGCTAAAAATAAAATAGGAGGAATTGAAGCCGAAACCGATGATAGTAGAGCTCTCAAAAGGGTTTCTATTGATTGTAATGAAGGTGCAGTTGAAAACTGGAAAGCAGCGTATGACGAAGTTTACATTAGTGACCATTTACCCATTTCAATAGATATTTAAGTTATGAGTTTATTACTTCTCCAACAGCAGCTTAATAAGCTTCGAGCAAACAATAATGATGCAATTACTATTGATCAAACAGTCATTGAAACGGATACAAACCTAAAAGCACCTCTTCATTTGGATCACTTGATTCAGAAACAATTTATGCTTTCTGAAAATTTTACAGTACAAGTTCCCAATGAAATTGCGCCTCCAATCAGTAGCGAATTAACATTTCAGGGAACTGCTGTCTTTTTAACACCAGTTCGTTCAGCATATATTCCTCATCCTGAAGAAAAATCCAGAGAGATTACAATTACATTTTCGTTATCTGGTGATTCTTCAGATGTCGACCTTTTGATTGAATGTACTGATTGGACCTTCAGTGAAAGTTTTCCTCTTTTACCCGATTACCCATTTGAGGAACTGACCTTAACGCAGGAGACATTGCTATTTAGTAGCAACCAGAGAAGTTTTCCATTTCAAAAGGAAAGCAATCAAGTAGAAAATATTTCTTTGGAAACAGGGCTGAATTACGTAGCATTTATGCAATCTGGAAATATACCAGACGCTCTAAATACTGTTTTATCTAACATAAGTTCGAAAGAGAGTTTTTTAATGTCTGGAACAGTTGATGCAAGTGATATAACTCCTTTTGATAAAATTTCTACACTCGAAACTGAAAGTTCCATTGTTGTCTGTCCTCAACTGAATTTAACCGCAGCAGTTGCGGGAACTCCTAATCTTCCATGGGCCAAGTTAACATTTGATGCTCCGAAAATAGCAATCCGAACAGAAGACACTGATGAAGGGTCTCAACGTATTGCACAGTATCTCGAAGTCGCTACAACGATTAACAGCAAAAATCTGGTATTGCAAGCTGAACTGCACCAATATTGGGATGGAATAAGGTTTTCACTTACTCCTGAAGACCGTTCTCAATCACTTGTGGCAAAAGATATACTGGAATTGACTGGAGGTGTTCAATTTTTTGATTCAATTCCTGAACTATTCAAAAAAGCGTTTAACAGCGTTGGGTTGAGAGGCATTGATACAACTTTTGAATTGTCAAAAGGAAAACTACCTGCCTTACAGAGTGCCGAAATTTCCATTGGTGCCACAGGAGAAAGTGAAATACTTGATAATTTTATCATATCAGATATTGTATTGCTTTTTGAGTTGTACGATTTCAAGTCTAAACCCAATAATGTTGAATTAACCGCGGAATTCAGCTTTTATCCTGAGGTTTTTACTGATCCATTCTTGCTTGAAATCCAGCATGAAGTATCACCTTCAACAACATACATTTCAGGAAAATATGAGAGTGCCGTTACATTAGACGCGATTACACAATATATATTGGGTGGTAATGTTTTACCTGAGAATTTCCCGGAAATGTCTTTCTCGGACTTTAGTATTAACCTTACTAAGCAATCAGGAGCATGGCAGTATAGATTAAGTGGAACTGCCGACCTCGCTTACGATCTATTAATTTTAGACCAAACCCTTAGTGCTACATTTAATTTTTACTTATCGGGTTCCAAAGAAAAAAAGCATGCACAGCTTGGAGGTGGAATTAGACTAGGAAATGCCCACTTTAATTTTAGTTTAGCTCTTTCCAAAGAGCATAAAGAAATGCAGGCCAGTTGGTATCAACAAGGAGAACCACTTGGCTTAAACAGTTTAGCCCATAGCTTGGGCTTCGATGACTTCTCTATACCAGAAGAGCTGGATTTAGGCTTAAAAGCAGCCAGTTTTACTTATGATTTTTCTAAGAAAGTATTTAGCCTAACTGCAGACTCTGAAACATGGGGAAAGGTTACGCTTTCATCGGTACGTGATGAGCAAAGGAAAAATCAACTGATTTTCTTCTGTCATCTCCCCGAAAGTAAGAGTATTGATGGTGGTATCCTTCCATTAGTCGGAGATGAATTGAAAGATAATCTTAAGCTAGCTGAGATACAATTTCTAATCTCAACCGCTGATTTTGAAAGTATTTCAGTAGACGTTTTGGAAGAATCTTCTACCAGTACTGTTGAATTGAGCAATGTGAAACGAGGCGTTACGTTTATTAGCGAATTGACTTTAGGATCGGATGTGCAAGAACTTACGGTTCCAATCTATCAGCCAAAGGCAACAAAGAAAGCGCTGGATTCAGAAGTAACCGAGGAGTTTACAGTTGCTCCGGAACCTTCCAATTTAGGAGGGGCGTCACGTGTGGGTAAATCTCTTGGCCCCTTTAACTTCAGGGAGTTTGGTGTATCGCTAAAAGATAAGAAACTTACATTTCAACTGGATGCATCCCTTGTTACGGCTGGGTTAGAGATTCATTTGAATGATCTTGGTTTAGGCTTTCCTCCTTCTGACCCTACACAGATTTCTCCCTCATTGAGTGGTTTGGCGTTAAGGTTTACCGGAGGGCCACTGAGCATAGAAGGAGGCTTAGTACATAATATTGATGCAGAAGTAGAAAGTTATGACGGACAATTAACTATTGCCTTAAAGAAATTGATGATCTCGGCTTTGGGGTCATATGCTAAGACAGAAGAGGGATATCCATCACTATTTACTTTTGCGGTCATTGATTATCCATTGGGTGGACCACCGTTTTTCTTTGTTACTGGTGGGGCATTGGGCTTTGGCTATAACCGTGAGTTAATAGCCCCTTCTATAGATGGTGTACGAGAGTTTCCATTAATTGAGGCGGCATTTGGTAATCCAGCTTTTGACAAAGGAAATGATCCTGCTGCGCTTGCTCGCAATCTGGAGCAAATGCTAGCGGTTATCCCAATAAAGCAAGGTCAGAATTGGTTTGGTCTGGGTGTTAAGTTTAGGTCCTTTAGTTTGATCGATGGATTTGCACTAACCACGCTAAGTTTTGGTAACCATACAGAAGCTCATATACTTGGTTTGGCAACGGCACAAATTCCGTTTACGGGTAAAAAGCCTATTGCCTATATAGAACTGGCATTGTTGGCCAGTTTCATTCCTGATAAAGGTGTTGTTTCTATTGAAGGAGCCTTGACAGATCGTTCGTTCCTGTTCTCAGAGAATTGTAAACTGACTGGAGGCTTTGCCTTTTATCTTTGGTTTGATGGTGAACATGCGGGAGATTTTGTGTTGACGGCAGGGGGATATCATCCCATATTTAAAATTCCTGATTATTATCCAAACCCCCAAAGAATTGGTGTTAACTGGCAGATTACTCGCCAACTGAGTATTACTGGAGAAAGTTATTTTGCATTGACCTCTTCAGCCATAATGGCTGGAGGAATGCTGAACTGCCAATGGAAGAGTGGTTCGCTACGTGCCTGGTTCTTGATGGGCTTTGACTTTATTATTGCATGGCAACCATTTTACTATGATGCAGCCGTTTATGCCAGCATAGGTGTAAGTGCCAGAATCAAGGTGTTGTGGGTGCGTAAAACGGTTACAGTTCATGTAGGGGCTAATATTCACATATGGGGTCCTGAGTTTTCGGGTAAGGTAAAAATCAAATTATGGTTTGTTTCCTTTACAATATCTTTTGGTGCAAAAGAAGATCGACAAATAGGACCAATTACATGGACAGAGTTCAAAGAAGCTTGCCTTCCTGCATCGGATAATATTATTTCCACTCAGATAAGCAATGGGCTTATAAAGGATGTTTCTAAAGAAACAGATGTTATAGATTGGATTGTAGACCCGTCCAATCTGGTACTTGAAATCAACTCACTGGTACCAATTAAAAAAGCTAAATTCGGAGCTACGTTAGAAAAGACACCTACCAATTTTGGTGTGGGTATGGTACGAATTCTATCAACCGACTTTACATCTGACCTCAATGTAGTACTGACAGTACAGACCAAAGAAGGAGAAGAAACCCCGTTAGATTCAACAGATTTTATAGTGGAGCCGATAACCAAGTCGGTACCAGCTTCTATGTGGAAGTACGATAATTCGGAAGATAATACCCCGGATATCAATGATCCATTGGTCAAGGATGTGTTAACAGGCTTAGTGATAAAGCCAACTACGACATCTCCCGATACTACACTACCAGTAGATATCAAATTTCTTGAATCATCTCCGACCTATGTTAATCGGCTTGAGTTTGGTAACCCTAATATTCAGCCCACAACCCCTCTTTCACAAGAAGGGGCAATGGAAAAGATGGTAACTAGCATCAATAGTGGAGGGTGGAGTGGTGACTATAGAGAACATATTCTTAATCCATTAGCTAAATGGGACAAGTATCTAGACATCACTCCAAACTTATCTAAAACCGCATCAAAGGCAGAAACTTACTGGACATCAGCTCCAACTCTTAGTGAGCTAGGTTATGAAACCTCAAATAATGGTTAAAGACATGAATAACCCTAACATACACATTAACACAGAACAAAACGAAACGAATCCGAATGTTACGTTCATTCAGTATCAGAAGCCATCGTTGAGTGCAGGAGAATATACATTAAATGTTACCCAGAAAACAGGAGGGTCAGCAGGCGGCAGGTCAGTTGAAGAAACGTTTACCAGTTCTAAAACATTTTATGTAGGAGCAGAGAGATTTAGGTTGAATCCAAAAGCTGTTCATGCGGTTCATCCAGCTCCCGCATCTTCTGGAGATGTGAGTAATATACTACCGAACATTGTTTTATCTGATCCACAATTACCATGGTCGCGCTCGGTAGGAGGTTCTGAAACTACAGAAACACCTTGGCTGGCCTTGCTAATGTTTTATGGAGATGAGGTGCCTAAGCTTAAATCGGTTACACTTAATGATCTAAAAAGCTCAAAGCTACCAAATGACACTTTTTACCCCTCAATAGATTTTAAGTATGATCAAAAAGAATCTGATGTCTGTCAAGTAATTGATATCAAAAAAACACTGTTTGATCAAATGACTCCGAGCTTATCAGACCTTCCTTACCTCGCTCATGTAAGAAAAGTCGGTGTCCTCAAAAAAGCACATAAGCTGGCTTATAATTACCACCCGCAAAATGGATTGACTTTACAAGAAGTAGATCCGGAACAACATTATTCGGTTATGGTATGTAACAGGCTACCCAAGCCAAATACTGAGTGCCATCTTTTTCTGGTCTCTTTAGAAAACATGGGGGATTATCTTCCAGATGGTGATGGTTTATCTAAAATTACCAAAGACAAAGTGCGATTGGTAACATTGCAGAATTGGTCTTTCTATGCCACTGAGCAAAAGGCCAAACTGGTGGATATTGTTAATAACCTGAATACAACGACAAAGGACCATAAAGGGGAGGCTTTTTCCGCCCCTGTTACGCTAAATTTTCCAGCTAGTTTTCCAAATCCAGAGTCAGATAGTCATTTACAGTACCTCAACAATGCCTTTAAAATGGGTTATGTTCCATTGGAACAACATACCCGTTTGGGAGAAAAAACCATTTGCTGGCAACGGAGCCCATTTGTTCCTTTCAATATCAATGAAACACTAGAGGTTCCATTGCTTGGTGCAGATAGTCTGATGCGTTACGACCCTAATTATGCAATGTTTGACACCACCTATGCTTCGGCATGGCAACTGGGAAAGTTGTTGTGTTTGCAAAACAAAGGATTTGCTTACCAGCTTTATCAATGGAAGCAAGGGCAGACAATAAGTGCTATTAACAAAGCGGAACAAGATGCTTTAAAGCAGGACTCAGAGATATTGAAAAGTAAGAAACTTTCACAGCATTTGTTAGAAAGTTCAATTCTACCAATGATGGAGGCTTTCGTTAGCAAACAAGGCAAGAAGGCGATAGAAACTCATAATTTAAGACAAAAAAGAGCAGAAGCTATTGAGCATTCTTTTAATGAATTAGACTCCTTAATTGCTGAAGTGCCTGAGCAAACCTCAGAGGAGGCAATCGTTACCTGGTTGGCGAGATTGCAATTGCTTTATGGAGTGCCGTATCGCTACTTAATACCGCATGATGACCTTCTTCCTGCCGAGTCCATTAAGATATTTCACATTGACCCCAATTACACAACAGCACTTATTGATGGTGCTTACAGCATAGGTCGAGATATTGAGTTAGTCAATGCATCTGAAAGAGCCACTTTTACAAAGCTCAATTCAAAAGTAAAGCACAGAGTGGCTAACCTACGAAATCGTATGTTTGGATTAACAGAAGATGAAACGCCAATAAATACACCGTTAACAGGTTTTTTATTGAATTCCCAGATAGTTTCAGATTTCCCTGGTTTGGAAGTTACGGTTTCTGATAACAGTAGCGAATTAACAATACTAAGAATGGAGCACCTCTCCGATGGTGTTTTGCTATGCATTGTAAATGGAGTTTTATCCTCCATACGATTCAGTCAACCCTCAGAAGGGTTGAATTATGGTTTGGATATTGATACTTCTGGTGACTACTCTAAGGCCCTTCGCAATCAAAATAGCTCTGATATTGGACACCTTGATCTTAATGTTGCTATAACAGACATTCCTTTTAGAAACGGAGTAGTGAACGTCATTAATATTGAAGGCCTGGCCAATAAAATTTCATCAACATTGACCAACAACAATCTTGCTAAACAAGGTGATGCTTTTACATCAGCAGATTTTGCCCTTCAAATGACTGAAGGAGCAGAACAGATTACTTTGAAAAAAATACCCGAAAATGAGCAATAATTCTGATAATACAATCATAGTTCCAGTTAATGTACAAGCCATTTGTATAGGACAAGAAGATGCAAAAAAGCCTTATTTTATCAAGAGAAATGCAGATTTCTCATTGCTTCCTTATCGTGATGGGAATAATACCTATAATCCTTACGCCAATATAAGCGAGCATATACTGAATGAGCCATTTGATAGTGACAGACATGCCTTGCCTCAGGGAATTCATTTACATTGGGCATTACCCGATGCATTCACACATGCTATTATAAATAATACCATCTCAAAAAAGGCTCTCATTGACCATTTCAAAGATAATGGAGAGGAAATTTGGGCAACTTTGACTACTAAGCAATGGCTGATTCCTGTAGAAGAAACTGAGGCTTATTTTAATGATCTTAGCCTGCTTTCTCAAGCTAACCAGAACTTAGGTGAACTGGAAGGACAACGATCTGAAATAGTGAGCTTTCTGGACCGACAACAAATGAAGTTTCAGAATGTACCTAATCGTTGGTTGATAACAAGAATAGTAAATGATGAGTATTCTAAATCCTGGGTGGTGGAAAGTGATTTGCTCTCATCAGAGGATTATGTAGATGGGGTTAAAAAACTAAATGTCACCGTGCCCTATATAAGTGATAAGTCTCCAAAACCTTATCGCTACCTGGGAGAAGATTTTAACTATTCAAACTGGAGTCCAGACAACGAAGAAGCCGAGGAATACTATCCCAATTTAACGGCTATTGGTTATGGAGATATGGAATTTGCGGGTTACTACCCCAATTGCAATTCTGTCTTTGGCTTTCACGATGACCTCTCAGGTGTTAATGATGAAAGTGCAATAACCTATCAAGTAACAGGTTGGTATAGCAATTTGAATTCGGGTAGTACTGACCCTTTCAAAAGATCTTCAAATACTAAAGAATTACTTGATAAGTTTGGTTGGGCATTAAATGATGATGTTCAAATTGAAAAATCCCTGTATTCAGGTACTGTTGCTAGTGTAAACTGGAATTCAAGTATCAACTATATACAAAATGGTGATGAGCCTTATGACGTAAAGACCTCATTTGCAATTAAAGAGGAAGAGGCATTGTCTACTTTAGCTACAGACAGTCATTATCAGCTTTTTCTGACAGCCTGGCAAATGGGAATCGAAAGTCAATTGGATTCTCCCGATGGTCTGATAAAAGTAGAAAAATCCAGTCATAGCAATCGCTTTCAGAAAATTGAAGGTGGCTTTTTATGGGATGTGATAGATCAAGAAACTACTAATGACCCTACATCTCCCAAAAATGTTAAGGAATTGCCAACTGGTATTGTAGAGGCGTTGGCTAAGATCAACCCTAAACAAGAAGAATATAATAGACTCAGTTCCAGCATTATTTCTATGCGTGAAAGGGTATTCAGTGACTGGTGTAAGTACTTGGTTCAGAAATATGATAGCACTTATTTTCAGAGTGGCAGTAGTCCATCTGAAAAGGAGGTTGAAATTTCAGCGGCCACCATTAGAGCGTTTATTGAAAACACAGATTTAAAGGAACTGGATACACTATTAGCATCATTTAATCAGGTGTCTTCAGATATTGAATCTAAATTCATACCTGGTTTGACGCGTGCAATTGAAACAGCAAATGCTGGTTTGAATAAAAAGTATACTGTTAGTCATACGCCAGCTCCTTCTTATTATCAAGGCAATGATCCCGTTATTCTGTTTGAAGATACAAATGGTGAAGGATGGCAATATGCAGGGAGTCGAAATCACATAAATGCAATACCAGAACCAGATAAGAGTACTGTAGCGTTACCATGTAGGGTATCAACTGAGATACTCAAAAGTTCACAGGCTAATTTAGTGCTCCCAAATAAGGAAAACTTTCCGCTTCATGATGTGTTGAATGAACTAATCAATGAAGGCTATATTTTAAGAAATGGGAGTTCAATGGCTAGTCATGATAGTGGTACTCCGCCTTCGCCAATAGCTGTTGTTACTTATCCGAAAAACGAAAACCCCTGGTTGGTTATGCAATTGCATTGGAAGGTGTATTTCAGTGGTTTGAGGAAAGGAAGTGAAGGTTATGATAACTCATATATTTCTGATGCTTTCACGCTTACTTCTGATTCTACGGAGTTAAAAGCAAATCAGAACGTACTAGCTTATGCGAGCAGTTTTGGCGCTGAACAAACGCTAAAAGGGAAGTGCATCTTAACCCCGCACGTTAATGAGAATGCTAAAAACCAAATTGATAGGTCCATAGAGCAGTACAGCAATTCGGAAGAATTGACGAGTCGTTTACAGCATATTAAAGACAAACTGGAAGAAGCTAAAGATTCAACCTTAGCACAAGCACTTACTGGATTTAATGATGCACTGGTGATGAATCAACAGTCGCTTCAGGTTCAGGTAGATGACCCGCTTGCTGCGGGCTTTGATAGGCCATTTGCCAATGAAATAAGAAATGCAGTAGCAGAGGAAAACACGAGCTCACCACTACCACTTAATCAATATTACCCGATTCATACAGGGCTGATAAGAGTGGAGGAAATGCGTTTGGTTGACTGTTTTGGTCGCTATCAAAAAATGAATGTTGAAAATGTTGACTATTCAAAAGATTTGGAACTAGATACTCCTATTGTTAACTATACTGCCATGCTACCGCCACGAATTACGCAACCAAGCAGGGTGCTTTTTGAATATTTGAATGCTGATTCCAAAGAAAGCCTTCCGGAAATGATTCGCTATTCTGGACAAAACCCAGTTTGTGGTTGGGTGATGCTCAATATTCTCGAGAATGCTTTTATGATCTATAATGGTGATGGTACAGCACTAGGCTCCTTGAGAGTTGCTTTAGATGCAGATTCTTCTTCTCCAATTATCTGGCAAACGGCTCCTGGGAGAACAACTCCTTCTATTGATGATGCATTGGCCAGTGCTAATGAGTATTTGGCGAAATTTGTAAAAGGAATAAAAAGTAAAGACGCTGATTACTTTCAGTCTTTTATAAAGAGCATTAAAGAATCGCAGAAATGGATCAATAGAAACTCATATAAACAAGACTTGGGTATGGGGCCACTGATAGGAGAACCCATTGCCTTAGTAAGAGCATCTATTGACTTGCAATTACAAGGCTTACCAGAAATGGATGAGAGTTGGAATGCATTGAAAAATGACATGCAGAATCCTCAGGAAGAGAGAAGCATAGCTAGCTTTACTAATGTAACTTTCCCAGCACAAGTAGGCACTTTTGACCGTCAAGGTGATGGCTTGTATGGATTCTTTAAAGAGGATAAAGAAGATGATTCAAAAACGTTCAAAACTTACTATACTGCCCCTGATATCACACAATCTGGAATTAGTGAGAATACACAAGTACAACTTGCAGCTACAGAAGGAGACATCACCACACTATATATGCTGGTTACACCAAGCAATCCAGTACATTTAAATATGGGAATATTGCCTGAGCAGAAAGTTGAAATTCCTTTAAAGTATTGTGAAGATGCAATGAATAAGATATCTACTACTTTCTTATCTGGACCTTTACTTATTAATGCGGATGATTTAAGGGTTCCACTTTCAAAGCAACGTGGTATGGAGTGGTCTTTTATAGAAAAGAATGCTGATGACAGTTGGAGTAATACTAAGGATAATCCAGAGAAGGATATTCTGGATGCTAGTAATGATGCTACTTATACAACTTCTCAAAGAAAAATAATAGAAGGTTGGTTACAATTATCGAAAGAGAATGATTGATTTTAAAAAGGCTTATTAATCAATATGAAAGTGTAAATCCTCCTCCGCCCCATGGGCACCTCCACAAAAGGAGGATAGTAGGTTGAGGGCAAAAACTAAAAAGAGTCTCCTGAAATAACAAGAGACTCTTTCGGTCATACTTTCCTCAGAGTGACGTTATAAGTTTTATTTCATAAATACACTCCGCTTTTACAAGCTCCTTAAATATTCAACGCACGGTTATCAGTGGCAGCTAAACATGCTTCTTTGAATGCTTCGGTATATGTAGGATGTGCATGTGACATTCTGGAGATGTCTTCTGCTGAAGCTCTGAACTCCATTGCCACAACTGCTTCTGCAATCATATCAGCAGTTCTTGCACCAATCATATGAACACCTAATATCTCATCGGTTTCTTTATCGGCAAGTACTTTTACCAGACCGTCTATGTCCATTGATGCTCTGGCTCTTCCCAATGCACGGTATGGGAAAGAACCGGACTTATATGCCCTTCCACTTTCTTTCAATTGCTCTTCAGTATAGCCAACTGCAGCAACTTCTGGCCATGTATAAACAACTCCTGGGATCAAATTGTAATTGATATGAGGCTTTTGTCCATTGATTGCTTCAGCAACAAAGACTCCTTCTTCTTCTGCTTTATGGGCAAGCATCGCACCTTTCACAACATCTCCAATAGCATAAATGTTATCGACATTAGTTCTTAAATGCTCGTCAACTTCTATTCTTCCTCTGTCATCAGATTTAACACCTGCATTTTCAAGATTCAGGCCATCGGTATAAGGCCTTCTTCCTATAGAAACTAAACAGTAATCTCCTTTAAGTTCAACAAGCTCGCCTTTCTTATTTTCGGCTTTTACAGTAACAGTTTTTGCAGTACTTGAAACTTCAGTGACTTTGTGCCCTAAGAAGAACTTAAATCCAGATTTTTTCAGAGACTTTTTCAACTCTTTTCCCATGGTTTTATCCATAGATGGAATGATATCATCCATGAACTCAACAACAGAAACTTCTGACCCTAGTCTTTTGTAAACAGAACCAAGCTCCATTCCGATTACTCCACCACCAATAACAATCATGTGCTTAGGAATTTCTTGTAACCCCAACGCTTCTGTAGAAGTGATAATCCTTTTCTTATCAATTTCAATGAATGGGAGTGAGGCTGGTTTGGATCCAGTGGCAATAATTACCCTATCTGTTTCTACTTTGCTTTCTTTCCCCTCAGAGTCAGTTACCTTAACAGTATGCTTATCAATGAAAGAACCCAGACCGTGAAATACATCGATCTTATTTTTTTTCATTAAGAAATCAACACCTCCGGTAACCTGATTTACCACTTGATCTTTGCGATCAATCATTTGCTTTAAGTTTACCTTCAGGTCTTTCAACTCAATACCATGCTCTCCAAAGGTGTGAGCGGCATTGTGGTAATGTTCAGAAGAGTCTAATAAGGCTTTTGATGGGATACAGCCAACATTTAAGCAAGTGCCTCCCAAAGTATTATATTTTTCGATGATGGCAACTTTCATTCCCAATTGAGCGCAACGGATAGCTGCAATATATCCACCTGGGCCTGAGCCTATTACTGTTACATCGTATTTCATTGTCGAGTATTTAGTATAAAGTACTTAGTATAGGGACTATTAAATTCCGAGTAATAAGCGTGTTGGATCTTCGAGGAGCTCTTTGACTCTAACCAAGAAACTAACTGACTCTCTTCCATCAATAATCCTATGGTCGTAAGACAAGGCCACATACATGATTGGTAAAATCTTAACCTCTCCATTTACTGCCATTGGACGTTCAACGATATTATGCATTCCCAAAATTGCCGATTGAGGCGCATTGATAATTGGAGTAGATAGCATAGAACCGAAGATTCCACCATTCGTTATTGTAAACGTTCCTCCAGTCATTTCGTCAATGGTAAGTTTGCTATCCCTGGCTTTTGTTGCCAGTCTGATAATTTCCTTTTCAATTTGATCAAAACTCATGGACTCAGCATTTCTGATTACTGGAACCATCAATCCTTTAGGTGCTGAAACAGCAATTGAAACATCTACGAAGTCGTTATACACGATTTCGTTCTCCTCGATTCTTGCATTAACTGCTGGCCATTCCTTTGCAGCCATTGTAACGGCCTTGGTGAAGAAGGACATAAAGCCCAAGCCCACTTCATACTTCTCTTTGAATCTCTCCTTGTATTTTTTTCTTAAGTCCATGATTGGCTTCATGTTTACCTCATTAAATGTGGTAAGCATGGCCGTTTCATTTTTCACAGAAACTAACCTTCTGGAAACCGTCTTTCTCAGAGAGGTCATTTTTTCCCTTCTTTCATTTCGACTTCCTGGAACTACTGGTGCTGGAGTTGCTTCTTCTTTTTGAACTGGTGTAGGTGCTGATTTTGGAGGCGCAACTTGGGCTTTTTCAGCGTCTTCTTTTGTGATTCTTCCGTCTTTCCCAGTCCCTTTAATTGTAGAAGGATCAATGCCGCGCTCTGCTAAAATTTTAGCTGCCGCAGGCGAAGCGTGACCTGTAGCATAGGTTTCATTTCCAGAAGGCGCTTGAGTTGCTGCTGCTGGTGTTGAAGTTTCTGGTGCAGAAGCTGTTGATGGAGCACCTTCCATTACTTCAATTTTACAGATAAGCGCACCAATCTCGATGGTTTCATCTTCTTGAGCAACTATACGTAAAATACCGTTTGCTTCGGCTGGTAATTCAAAAGTAGCTTTATCAGAATCTACTTCGGCAATAACTTCGTCCAGTTCTACAAAATCACCATCAGCTTTTAACCAACTTGAAATGGTAACCTCGGTAATTGATTCTCCCACTGTAGGAACAATCATCTCTTTAATCTTACCGGTAGACTTAGGAGCTTCATTAGGCACAGGCGAAGTCTCTTCTGCAGGAGCGGTAGCCTCTTGGGTACCACCACTTACGTTAGTGTCCAATTCACAAATCACCTGACCTATCTCAAGTGTATCGCCCTCCTGGGCAACAATGTGTAGTTTACCAGCCGCTTCCGCATTCAATTCGAAAGTAGCTTTATCTGATTCAAGCTCACAGATCACCTCGTCCATTTCCACTTGGTCACCTTCTTTCTTGAACCATTGTGCAATGGTTACTTCTGTTATTGATTCGCCAACTGCAGGAACTTTTATTTCCAAACTCATGATTCTATTGATTTAAGCGAAAGCTTTGTTAATAATTTCTTCTTGTTCTTGTGCATGCACCTTGGCATAGCCAGTAGCTGGAGATGCACTTGCCTTTCTTGATATAAGAGTCAAATCTTTATCCTGATATGCTCTTTGTACAAAACTCCAGTAACCCATGTTTTCAGGTTCTTCCTGAAGCCAGATGTATTCTGCGTTTTTGTATTTATTCAAAAGTGTATTCACCTGTTTAACAGGGAATGGGTGTAATTGCTCAATTCTGATAATAGCAACGTCTTTACGTTTGTCTTTTTCTTTTCTCTCCAGTAAATCATAATACACTTTACCAGAACATAAGATGACTTTCTTAACAGACCTTGCAGTAACATTGTTGTCAGGAATTACTTCCTGGAAATTTCCTTGAGTAAAATCTTCTAATGGAGAAACGACTTTTGGGTGTCTCAACAAAGATTTTGGAGACATAACAACCAATGGTTTTCTGAACTCCCATGCCATTTGTCTTCTCATTGCATGGAAGAAGTTGGCCGGTGTCGTAATGTTCGCAACGATCATATTGTACTCGGCACTTAATTGCAGATACCTTTCAGGTCTTGCATTAGAGTGCTCTGGTCCCTGACCTTCGTATCCATGAGGTAGTAAAAGAACCAGTCCATTCATACGTTGCCATTTGGTCTCTGAGCATGACAGAAACTGATCTACCATAACCTGTGCCCCATTGGCAAAGTCTCCAAATTGTGCTTCCCAAATTGTCAATGCATTAGGGTTGGCCATGGCATAGCCAAACTCGAAACCCATTACACCAAACTCTGAAAGGAGCGAGTTATAGATTTCAAATTTGTTATCAGCACCTTCAAGGTGGTTCAGGCTATTATAAGCCTCATTGGTGTTTGCATCTCTTAGCACAGCATGTCTGTGCGAAAACGTTCCTCTTTGAACATCCTGCCCTGTAAGCCTAACCTTCTTTCCATCAAGTAGAAGTGAGCCATAAGCTAAAAGCTCACCACCTTGCCAATTCAGCATCTTATCTTTAAAGAACATGTCGTTCCTTAATTTCAACTGTTTTTCAATCTGCTTTATTGGTTTAAACCCACTTGGAATAGTAGTAAGCGCATTGGCCACTTTCTCTATTGTTTCTGCAGAAACTCCTGTTTCAGGAGAGCTATCGAAATCTTCAGGCTTGGACCTTCTCAGGTTTCTCCATTCCTCTTCTAAAGGTTGATAGGTATACGGTAAAGGTTTTTGCTTTACCATGTTCAGACGGTCCTGTAGCATGGCTCTGAACTCCTTATCCATCTTTTTAGCTAAAGCACCTTCAACTTCTCCTTTTTCTATAAGGTGTTTATTATATACTTCCCTTGGGTTAGGATGTTTTGAAATCTTGTTGTAGAGAGAAGGTTGAGTGAACTTGGGTTCATCACTTTCATTGTGTCCATGACGTCTGTAACAAACCATGTCTACAAAAATATCTCTCTGGAATTTTTGTCTATATTCTACTGCAAACTGTACACAAAAGACTACCGCTTCAGGGTCGTCTCCATTTACGTGAAGTACTGGAGCATCTACTATTTTGGCAACATCGGTAGAATAGATACTTGACCTTGCATCATCGAAATCGGTAGTAAAACCAACCTGATTATTAATAACAAAGTGAATAGTTCCACCCGTGTTATATCCATCCAATTTGCTCATTTGTACTACCTCGTACATAATGCCTTGTCCGGCAACAGCAGCATCTCCGTGGATCAGAATAGGTAGTACTTTCGACCTATCTCGATTATACTCTTCGTCTCCTTTAGCTCTTACAAAACCTTCAACAACAGGGTTGACGGCTTCAAGGTGGGATGGGTTTGGTGCTAGCTTTAACTCTACGGTATTTCCATTAGTAGCTGTAATCTGACTGGAATAACCTAAGTGATATTTTACATCACCATCTCCCATGGTAAGATCTGGTGTGGCACCTCCTTCAAATTCATTAAAAATCTGTTCGTAGGTCTTTCCCATAATGTTGGCCAACACATTGAGTCTTCCTCTGTGTGCCATTCCTATCATTACTTCTTTAAGTCCTAGCTCAGCACCACGATTAATAATTGCATCCAGAGCTGGAATAGTAGTTTCTCCGCCCTCCAGAGAGAATCGTTTTTGTCCTAAGTACTTTGTATGAAGGAAGTTTTCAAAAACTACTGCTTCGTTAAGTTTAGACAGGATGCGAGTCCTTTGTTCTTGAGAAGGTTTAAAATGCAATGCATCCTTTTCAATTTTTTCTCTTAACCACTTAAGCTTTTCCGGATCTCTAACGGACATGTATTCGAAACCAACGGTTCCTTCATATATGTACTTAAGTGATTCTATGATTTTCCTGAGAGTGGCCTTTCCGATACCAATTTCAGCTCCAGACACAAACTCAGTATCAAGGTCTGCTTCTGATAAATTAAAATACTGAAGGTCTAGTATGGGTTTTCTATCCTTCCTTTCCCTTACAGGATTGGTTTTCGACCTAAGGTGAGCTCTAGTTCTGTAGGCATGAATAAGATTTCTGACTTGAACCTCCTTATCGGATATCCCTGAAGTTGTGGCTGTCCTTGATGTTGCCTTTCCATCAGGTATCATTGGAAATGCCTCTTGAGCAAATTCGAAACCTTCAAAGAATTTCTTCCAACCCTCATCCACACTTTGTGGATCTGCCTGAAACTGCTGGTAAAGTGCCTCCAGCGCTTTAGGGTCTGCATTACTTAAGTAAGTGTAGTTGTCCATGGTAATTTAATTCCCAGTACTTAACTACAAATGTAGCGGAATGGTTCAGGCTTTAAAAACTGTTTAAACGAGTATACGGTTTAATTAAATTTTGAATTTAAAATGACCCTCTTTTCTTTCAGTACAATATTATTTATAAGTGTTTTACTAAAATCAGAAAAACTCTTACCTTTGCATTCCTTTTTCGGGACGTGTTCCTGAAAAGCTGAGGACGAGATCCTCCTAGAAACCATAAAAAATTAAATGGCAGTAAAAATCAGATTGGCCAGAAGAGGCCGCAAGAAAAGAGCGATGTACGATGTAGTAATCGCTGACGCAAGAGCACCACGTGATGGTCGCTTTATTGAAAAAATCGGAACCTACAATCCTAACACTGACCCTGCATCGATTAATATCGATAATGACAAAGCGTTTGATTGGGTGATGAAAGGTGCACAACCAACCGACACTGTAAGAGCTATGCTTTCTTACAGAGGTGTAATGTTCAGAAAGCATTTACAAGTTGGTGTTGACAAAGGTGCTATTACTCAAGAAGAGGCTGACAAGAAGTTAGCTGCTTGGATAGAAGGTAAAGATTCTAAGATTGCAGGTAAGACAGAGCAACTTGCTAAAGCAAAGGCTGACGCTAGAAAAGCTAAGTTGGATGCTGAGGCAAAAGTTAGTGCAGCTAGAGCAGAAGCATTGGCGTTAAAGAATTCTGAACTTGTAGAAGAAGAGGCGGCTGAGGAAGTTGCAGAAGAAACCACTGAGGTTCCAGCTGAAGAGGTTGCGGCACCTGTAGAAGAAGCTCCTAAGGCGGAAGAAGTAGAAGAGGCTCCTAAAGCTGAAGCTACTGAAGAAGCACCTGCTGCTGAGAAAGCGGAAGATGCACCTGCGGAAGAAGAAAAAGCAGAGTAATTTACTTATCATGACCATTGATGACTGTTATCAATTAGGGTATGTAGTCAAAACACATGGTTTAAAAGGTGAAGTCCAGATTTACCTGGATGTTGATTCGCCAAATGAATATAAAAATTTGGAATCAGTTTTTGTTCGCAAAGGACAACAGCTGGTTCCTTTTTTTATTGAGTCTATCAGTATGAATGGAGTGAAGGCCATAGTGGCGTTCGAAGATGTACTGGACTTAAAAGGTGCTCAGGAGTTAAAGGGACATGAACTTTACCTTCCCTTGAACGCGCTGCCAGAACTTGATGGAGATGAATTCTACCTTCATGAAATTCTTGGCTTTCAGCTTGAAGATTCATCCACGTCAACAGTAGTTGGTCGTATTGAGAATGTTATAGAATCAGGGCCTCAACTTTTACTTTCCGTTTTGACAAAGGATGAAAATGAAGTTCTGATACCTTATGATAGAAGTCTTTTGAAGGAGCTAGATAGAGGCAATCAACGGTTGAAATTAAGAGTTCCGGAAGGTTTGTTGGACGTATATTTGAGTGGAAATGATGAGGATTGATATCATTACATGTTTACCAAAACTACTGGAAAGCCCTTTTCAACACTCTATTCTTCAAAGGGCACAAGATAAAGGTCTGGTACAGGTTGTAGTCCATGACCTTAGAGATTATGCGGTGAACAGAAAAAAGCAATTGGATGATTATGCTTATGGAGGAGGAGCAGGTATGGTCATGATGATTGAGCCAATTGACAATTGCATTTCTCGTCTTAAATCCGAAAGAACTTATGATGAGATCATTTACATGACTCCTGACGGAGAGACACTGAATCAACAAATTGCGAATGAATTGTCTCTCAAAGGAAATCTCATTATTCTATGCGGCCATTATAAAGGAGTGGATGAGAGGGTACGAACACATTTGATTACGCGTGAAATCAGTATTGGAGATTATGTGCTTTCGGGGGGCGAACTAGGAGCTGCTGTTTTGTCAGACTCTATTATCCGGTTAATTCCCGGAGTGCTATCTGATGAAACATCTGCATTAACAGACTCTTTTCAAGATGGTTTGCTTGCACCCCCAGTTTATACCAGGCCTGCTGACTATAAAGGAATTGAAGTGCCAGAAATATTGCTCTCTGGCCATGAAAAGAAAATTGAAGAGTGGAGGTACGAACAATCGCTCAAACGTACAAAGAAGAGGCGCCCCGACCTTTTGGATTAGCTTGAATAGCTCAATTCAACACCTCAATACATTACCTCGAGGATTGAGTTAGTTTGCTTTGCTCTTAAATGAGTTTCTATACTTTATTTACTTTGGAATGAGTGATTCAGTACTCCAAAGTAGACAGCCAATTAGGATCAATGATCGTTTGATTCTTAAAATTGCTATTCCTTTCTTAAGTATTTTCTTTCTTCACTTAGGCTGTTCTTGTTCACTAAATGTTTTATTAAACAGCAGGGTTTACTATTACAACCTTCTATTTAATCTGGCGCTAACCACAGGTTTAATTTTTTGGGTAAGAAAGGGTGTTTTCTGGCTTAACAACAACTATCAATGGAAAGTCAATACCGCAGTTAGGTTGTTGTTGCAAGTTTCTGTGAACCTTATTCTGCCAATCACCATTGTTGTGCTTTGTTGTTACTTTTTTGGGGTGCTTGTTGGTGTGCCATTTCGGAACGTTTTCAGATGGCATATAGAGTTACCGGTGGTTGCTTTGGTTCTTCTGATCATCAATGCCTTTTATGAAGTTGTATTTGTATTGGCCAACAATGCTGGTTACGAAATCAAACAAAAAGGGGCTAGAGAACCAAAGATGATCATGCTCAAGAAAGGAAGCGAGTTGAGACGGGTTCCTTTTAGAAGCATTGCCTATTTCAATATTAGCAACCAAAATGTATATGCTGTGGCTTTTGATGGCACAAAATTCTTAACGGATAAGAGTCTTGATGATCTGCAAAGTGAAGCTCCAAATCATTTTTTTAGGCTCAATCGTCAGTACATGGCTAATTTTAAGGCGATTGATGGCTTCCAGAAAGCATCACACCAGAAACTAAGCGTTCGATTATATGCTAAGGAGGAAATTGCGACCACAATCAGTAAAAACAAGGCTCCTCGGTTCAAATCTTGGTTACAAGGTTTAGACTCACAATAGTTGATTCAGCATGAATTTCAGGCGCTTCGCCTCTGTGTTTTCCAGAATTGTTTATTGATTCAATTGATCTGTTGTACTATCGGTATGGGCATAGAACAAAATCTTAGAAACATGAAAGTCAGATCAGTTGTTAATTACTTAGTTCTTATCGTAATCTCCACAAGTTCATTAAGGTGTCAAACTTTACCTGGGTTTTATGATACTTATCAATTGGCTTTAAAAAATTCCAGAGATCATAATCAGGTCTTAATGATAGACTTTTTTACAGATTGGTGTAAGCCTTGTAAAAAGCTTGATAAAGAAGTATATGGTAGTAAAGCGTTTTATGAATACACCAAACAGTTATCATGCGTTAAGGTCGATTTTGAAAGTGAAGAAGGAGGAGAACTAGGAAAGAAATACAATGTAGGTTCTTTTCCAACAATAGTTTTTGTGAAGCCTAGCGGTGAGGAAATTGAAAGAATCACTGGGTATTTTCCGAAAAAGAGATATCTCTCAGAGGTAGCAAGGATAATTGGAGGAAAAAATACCGTTCCAGAAATGGAGGCCAGATTCCCTGAACAGACTTCATATACAGATTTGTTTCACTTGTCTTTTTATTACAGTAGAAGAAATTATAATCCGCAAAAAAGGGATGTCTATTTTCAAGCATTTAAAAAGCTTGATCCTAACTTGCAGAAAGATTCAACAGTGCTCCTGACCAACCTGCTTTTTCAACAGTCTTTAATGAGGGAAGATTTAAAGGATTTGAGCAAAGCAAAGGAGTTCGTTTTAGGAAACCCTAAACCTGTGTACCAATCTGAACTGGCGATAAGGATTGCTGAAGCACTGGTAGAAGAGAAAAAAATAGAAGATGCATACCTCTTTTTTAAGTCGTATATGACCTTGATTGACCCAAAAAGGAACAAACGGGCCAGAGAGTATATGAAGGCACTTGAAAAGATGAGGAAAAAATAGAATCAAGTTGTTTTATTCGAAAGCGATTCCCTATATTTGCAGTCCAATTTTAGGAAGAGCAGAATAAGAACTAAGATTATGAGCGATCTTATCAAATTTATAGAGGAAGAAAGCAACGAAAGAAGAGCTTCTTTTCCAGATTTCAGTGCAGGTGACACGGTAAACGTTCACGTTAAGATTAAAGAAGGTAACAAGGAGAGAGTCCAGCAGTACCAAGGCACTGTAATTCAAAGAAAAAACCCAGGGTCTAATGGCGAGACTTTCACTGTAAGAAAAATCTCTGGTGGAGTTGGTGTTGAGAGAATCTTCCCTTTATTATCTCCTAGTCTTGACAAAGTTGAAGTGTTGAGAAGAGGAAAGGTTAGAAGAGCTAGACTTTACTACCTAAGAGGTCGTCAAGGTAAAGCTGCTAGAATCAAAGAAAGAATTTCTAGGTAATCAATTTACCTACTTAAAATATTCAAAGCTCCAGCTAAATAGTTGGAGCTTTTTTGTTATGTGCCACTTTAGTCGCGCCATTTTGTCACATATTTAAAAAAGGCTCGTTAATTGCAATCAAGAGTTGAAACTCAAAAATGACCACAATTCAATTTCATAAATATCAAGGTACCGGAAACGACTTTGTCATGATTGACAATAGAGAAGGGGGCTTTGATAAAAGTAATCTCAAAGATATAGCTAACCTGTGCGACAGGAGGTTTGGCATAGGTGCCGATGGGGTTATCCTTATTGAAGACTCTGAAACCACGGACTTTGAAATGATATATTTCAATCCGGATGGTTCTCAATCGCTTTGTGGTAATGGGAGTCGTTGCGCAGTGATGTTTGCTAACTTTTTGGGAATAATTCAGAGTGAAACAATCTTTACGGCTGTGGACGGAGTACACAAAGCTAAAATTTGTGATGATCAGGTTCATTTATTAATGCATGATGTACTGGATTATGAAGAGATTGGTGAAGACTACCTCATCGACACCGGTTCACCGCACTATTTGAAATATGTTGAACACACCAATGATATTGACCCAGTCATTGAAGGGCAAAAAATCAGGTATTCTGAGCGCTTCGAAAAAGAAGGTGTTAATGTTAACTTCTTGGAGTTGGTCGAAAAAGATGGCCTTAAGATCAGAACGTATGAAAGAGGTGTGGAAGCAGAAACATTCTCATGTGGTACCGGTTGTACAGCAGCCGCATTGTCATTGGGTTTAAAAAACGATATAGAAGAAGTGTCTCTTCAGGCAATTGGAGGTAAATTGAAGGTGTCGTTTTCAAAAGAAGGAAATACATTCAGGAACATATATCTGATAGGCCCGGCCGAACCAGTTTTTTCGGGGCAAATCACTATTTAAGATTATCAGAGTATGCTTTCTTTATTTATATACAAGAAATTAACTTTAGCACATAAATTTTCAATATGAGCATTTTAACCAAGGGGCTATCAAAGCTTTTCGGAAGTAAGTCAGACAGAGATGTTAAAGAAGTAACACCTATTGTTGGAGAAATTAACAAAATCCATGAAACATTAGGTAGTCTAAGTGATGATGAGTTACGTGCGAAAACTGCAGAGTTTAAGGAGCGCATTGCTAAAGACCTTAAGCATATCGATGATGAAATTTCATCCCTGAAGGAGAAAATTGAGAATGAACCGGATCTGGACATTCAACACAAGGAAAGTGTATTTCAGTCTATAGACAAACTGGAAGAAAAGCGCAACGAAGAACTCGAAGTTGTGCTTATGGATATTTTACCAACTGCTTTTGCGGTTGTAAAAGAAACAGCCAGAAGGTTTAAAGAAAATGGAAAGCTTGTAGTAAGTGCTAATATGATGGATCGTCAGTTGGCAGCAACGGGTGATCATATACAAATTGAAGGAGATACTGCCACCTGGCATAATGAGTGGATTGCTGCTGGAAACCTGGTTAAGTGGGAAATGCTTCACTATGATGTTCAGCTGATCGGAGGTATTGTACTACATAAAGGCAAGATTTCTGAGATGGCTACTGGTGAAGGAAAAACTTTAGTAGCAACCTTACCAGCTTATCTCAACGCGTTAGCGGGCCGTGGTGTTCATGTAGTAACGGTTAATGATTACTTGGCTAAGCGAGATTCTGAGTGGATGGCACCGCTTTTCCAATTTCATGGCCTTTCTATTGACTGCGTTGATAAACATCAGCCAAACTCTGAAGAAAGAAGAAGTGCTTATCGTGCTGATATTACCTATGGAACTAACAATGAGTTTGGTTTCGATTACTTAAGAGATAATATGGCTCGTGAAGAAAGCGAGCTAGTTCAAAGAAAGCATCACTATGCAATGGTGGATGAGGTTGACTCGGTGTTGATTGATGAGGCTAGAACACCTTTGATCATTTCAGGTCCAGTACCAAGAGGTGATGAGCATGAATTTTATGAATTAAAGCCGAGAATTCAGAAACTAGTTGATGCACAGCGAAAACTTTGTGGTCAGTACCTGAATGATGCTAAGAAATTAATCAAGGAAGGTAATGAAGAAGATGGGGGGTTAGCACTATTCAGAGCATACCGAGGTCTGCCTAAGTACAAACCATTGATCAAGTATTTGAGTGAAACAGGGGTAAGAATAACTCTCCAGAAAACTGAGAACTTCTACCTGGCTGACAATCAAAAAAATATGCCTAAGGCCGATGAGCCTCTTTTCTTTACAATTGACGAGAAAAGTAACGTGGTAAACCTTACCGAAAAGGGAACTGATTTAATAACCGGTGAGGGAGAGGATCCTAATTTCTTCATTCTTACAGATATCGGAGAAATTGTAGCCAAATTCGAAAAAGACGATTCGTTGAATGACGAAGAAAAACTGAAACAAAAGGATGAGGCTATTAAAGATTACAGTGTTAAAGCACAAAGAATTCACACTGTAAACCAGCTTCTTAAGGCATTTACAATGTTTGAACGTGATACGGAATACATTGTGGCTGAAAACAAGGTGAAAATTGTCGATGAGCAGACAGGCCGTGTTATGGATGGCAGAAGATATTCAGACGGTTTGCATCAGGCAATTGAAGCCAAAGAAAATGTGAAAGTGGAAGATGCCACTCAAACTTATGCCACCATTACGCTTCAGAATTACTTCAGAATGTACCATAAACTGGCTGGTATGACTGGTACAGCAGAAACTGAAGCTGGTGAGTTCTGGGAAATCTATGAATTGGATACTGTTGTTATTCCAACTAACAGGCCAATTCAAAGAGATGACAGGCAAGACAAAGTTTACAAGACGGTTCGTGAGAAATTCAATGCTGTAGTTGATGAAATAGTAGAGTTAACAGAAGTAGGCAGGCCAGTTTTAGTGGGTACTACATCTGTTGAAATTTCAGAAGTATTGAGTAGAATGCTCAATCTGAAAAAGATAAAACACCAGGTACTGAATGCTAAACAACACGCCAGTGAGGCCGATGTAGTTGCTGAAGCAGGAAAACCTGGAACTGTGACTATTGCTACTAACATGGCAGGTCGTGGTACGGATATAAAACTTCATCCAGACTCAAAAGCAGCGGGAGGACTGGCTATAATTGGTACCGAACGTCACGAATCGAGACGGGTTGACCGTCAGTTAAGAGGTAGGGCAGGTCGTCAGGGAGACCCAGGCTCATCTCAGTTCTTTGTTTCTCTTGAAGATAATCTAATGCGTTTGTTTGGTTCTGACCGTGTAGCTAAGCTAATGGATAGAATGGGATTGAAAGAGGGTGAGATGATCCAGCATTCTATGATCACCAAATCCATTGAAAGAGCACAGAAGAAGGTTGAAGAGAACAACTTTGGAACCCGAAAACGACT
This sequence comes from uncultured Roseivirga sp., assembly GCA_947493005.1. Taxonomy (GTDB): domain Bacteria; phylum Bacteroidota; class Bacteroidia; order Cytophagales; family Cyclobacteriaceae; genus Roseivirga. The sequence goes on along the minus strand of CANLOY010000001.1, from coordinate 433,186 downwards.
GCTGGAATATGATGACATCATGAACCAGCAACGTACGGTGATCTATGACAGACGTAGAAATGCACTGAAAGGAGAGCGTCTTCAGTTAGATATCATGAATATGCTTTATGATACCTGTGAAGATATTATCAATAACTCTAAAGGAGGAGAAGACTATGATGCTTTCAAACTAAGCTGCATTAGTACATTGGGTATAGATGCTAAGATTGATGAAGATGCATTCAGAACTTCGGATTTAAATACCTTGGTGAATGATCTATACGATGAAGCTTTTGAGGCTTATCAGAATAAGAATAAACAAATTGCTGACAATACGCTGCCTCTATTGAAACATATTCAGAAGGAAAGAGGAGGTACTGTTGATAATATACTTTTACCATTTACCGATGGTAAGAGACAAATTGGCGTTCCTGTAAACCTTCAGAAGACAATTGATACTGAGAATGCAGAAATGATTAAAGCAATGGAGAAATCCATTACTTTGGGTGTGATCGATCAGACATGGAAAGAGCATTTGCGTGACATGGATGACTTGAAGCAATCCGTACAAAATGCAGTTTACGAGCAGAAAGATCCTCTATTGATCTATAAGTTTGAGGCATTCGAGATGTTCAAGACATTCTTGTCTAAAGTGAATGAAGACACCATGTCATTCTTGAGCAAATCAATCATCCCGACTGAAGACCCGAATAGAGTACAGGAAGCAAGATCTGCTAAACGCCAAAGTTATAATGAGTCAAAAGAAGAGTCTCAAAGTGCATTGGCAGGAAGACAAGATACACGAAATAGACCTCCAGCTGAAAAAGTAGCCCCTGCAAAGTCAGAGAAGGTTTTTGGAAGAAATGACCGGGTATCAGTTCAGTATTCAGACGGAAGTGTGAAAAAAGACGTTAAATTTAAAACTGTAGAAGAAGATTTAAAATCTAACAAGTGTGTGGTAATTGATGAATAGATTCATCTTAAATATCGTGTTAATACTTCTTGTAGTCGGCCTGGCCTCTGCTGGTTGTTCAAAAGGTAGTATACCTCAGAAAACGGAAGTAGAAGATCTGAGTCATTCCGATGATTTGTCCAAGTACAGTCCAAGGGTTGATCTTAAGAAGGAAACAGTGGAATCATCTTCAACCGAGGTGATTGAGAATGAACCCTTGAAAACCAAGTTTGACATTTCGGACAAGTTAAATTCACTCATAGACTCTATGCGAGTTGGTAATGATTCAATTAGAGTGATCAATGGTTTTACAGTTTTAGTGTATTCAGGAAATAATGAGATTGAAGCTGGCCGAGTTAGAAACAGGCTCTTTGACATTGTCCCTGATATGGAAGCTAGATATACGTATAAGTTGCCGACTTATTTTGTAAAGGTGGGGCAGTTTTATCAGCAAATTGAAGCACAACCTCTTTATAGAAAAATAAGGGAGTATTATCCTACAGCATCTATTGTGCCTGACAAATTTCCAATCAAAGAATGAATATTTCATCGGATCAGGTAAAAGCATTAGCAAAAGATTTTGCTAATGATATAATTGAAATCAGGCGCCATATACATGCTAATCCTGAACTCTCTTTTCAGGAGTTTGAAACTGCCAAATATGTTTCAAAACAGTTGAGAGCTATGGGGCTCAACCCAAAAGAAGGGGTGGCTGGTACAGGTGTAATCGCACTGATTGAAGGAAGAAACCCGGAGTCGAGAACTGTTGCTTTGAGGGCGGATATGGATGCACTGCCCATATTAGAAGCCAATGATGTTGAGTATAAATCTACTAATGATGGAGTTATGCATGCTTGTGGGCACGATGTGCATACGGCATGCGTTCTTGGGGCTGCAAAAATCTTGATAGAACTGAAAGATCAGTTTGAAGGTACAATTAAACTTATTTTTCAACCTGGGGAAGAAAAGAATCCGGGTGGAGCATCTTTGATGATTAAGGATGGGGCACTGGAAAATCCCAGACCTAACCGAATGCTTGGTCAACATGTAATGCCATTTATACCAACAGGCAAAGTTGGGTTTAGAGAAGGTATGTATATGGCTAGTGCCGATGAGGTTTATCTCACTATAAAAGGAAAGGGAGGGCATGCAGCATTGCCAGATAAAGTAATTGATTCTATTTTAATAGCATCTCATATTATAGTTGCCTTACAGCAGGTGGTGAGCAGAAATGCCGATCCGAAAACACCTACTGTTTTATCTTTTGGCAGTATCCATGGAGGACAAGCTCAGAATATCATTCCTGAAGAGGTTAAAATTGCTGGAACATTTAGAGCGCTCAATGAAGATTGGAGATTTGAAGCACACAAAAGAATTACTTCAATAGCTGAAGGGATAGCAGAAAGTATGGGAGGTAGTTGTGATGTGAATATTGATGTGGGCTATCCTTTCTTAACCAATGATGTGGAGACTACCCAAATAGCGAGAAGAGCTGCTGAAGAGTACGTGGGGACAGAGAATGTGGTAGATCTGGATTTATGGATGGGAGCAGAAGACTTTGCTTTTTATACTCATGAGGTTCCGGCATGCTTTTATAGGCTTGGAACTGGGAATGAAACTAAGCATACAACGAATGGTGTTCATACACCTAACTTCAATATAGATGAAGATGCTATCGAACTTGGAATTGGAATGATGGCTTGGATTGCCTTGAATCAATTAGCGCATTCTTAAGAAAAGCAACGCAAAGGAAATAAAAAAGGCCAACTCTTAGAGTTGGCCTTTCATGTTATTCAGCACTTGGCAGTTCTAAATCTTCATCATCTTTTCCGAAGTCTCCTCTTACGGCTTCACTAATGTTAATGATATGGTCACCGATTTTCTCAGCAGAGAAGAACAAGTCTTTGTATATAATACCACTCTTAACATCATACTCTTTCTGCTCCGTAGCCTTAAGGTGTTTCTTTCTAAGTTTTGCCTTCAGATCGTTGATTTTCATTTCAACAGCAATGGCATCACTTATGTCTACTTTACCAAATGAACCTTCAAGGTTGTTTCTCATAATAGCGAAAGCTTCATCAAGCAGACCGAAAATCTTAGCAATATTTTCATTCTGTTTTTCAGTAAACGACAGCTTCTGTTTGTTTCCTCTTTCAATGTCCTTAGACATTCTTAGTATGATATCAGCTATACGCTCTAAATCTGTAGATATACTCAGGATAGATCTGATTTTGATAGAAGAGTCTTCGCTCAGTCTTTGCTCAGATATCTTGACAAGATAGCTGGCAATGTTTTCTTCTATTTCGTCTGTCATGGTTTCATACTCTTCAATCTTGGCTTTTTGCTTAGTACGCTTTGATTCGCTCTCTTCAGCCAATTGCTTTTTGAGTATGTCCATCATCTTGATAGCTAATTTTCCAAACTTAACTGACTCTTTCTGAGCTTCTAAAATTGAAACTTCAGCAGTTAGTGGAGCTCCTTGGTTTCCAAGGTATGTTAAGTGAAATTCTTCATCCTCATCTCCTTTAGAGGTAACCATTCTGGTGGCCAAACGAACTAGCTGAGGAACAAACCAGATCATGATCAATACATTAAGAGAGTTGAACATGGTGTGGAAAGTTGCCAGGGTGTATTTGTCTGCATCATCTCCAGATGGAGCCGGCCATATATAATGTATAAGATCAAGGAAGTAAGGCAACAGAATTACCATCCATGTTACACCAATGATATTAAACATGGAGTGAATCTTAGCAGATCTTTTGGCATGTACATTTCCAATTAGCGCAGCAAGTTCAGCAGTAATAGTTGTACCAATATTTTCCCCTAATACCATGGCAGCACCAATTTCAATTGGCAAGCCTTGAGCACAAAGTACAATGGTTAAAGACATTGCGGCACTTGATGATTGTACTATAACAGTCAATAATGTTCCAGCAGCAACAAAAAGTAACCTTGTTAAAAGACCAGGGTTGCTGTATTCTGTTAAGAAAGCAAGTACGTCAGGGTTGTTTTTAATGTCTGGAACTGCATGTTTCAATGCATCCAAGCCCATAAAAAGCAGTGCAAAACCAATCAGAAACTCTGCCCAGTTCTTAAGATTTTGTTTCTTAGAGAACATCATTGGCATAGCAACTGCAATAATTGGTAATGCAAAAGCAGATATTTTTACTTTGAATCCAAGTAGAGACACTAACCAGCCTGTGATGGTGGTACCAATGTTGGCTCCCATCATAATACCGGCAGACTCTACTAGTGAAATCAGACCTGCATTTACAAAACTCACTGTCATTACAGTGGTTGCAGAGGAAGATTGAACGATTGCTGTGATTAAGAAACCGGTCAGAACCCCTGTATAGCGATTGGAGGTCATGGTTCCGAGAATGCTTCTTAAATTGTTTCCGGCAGCTTTTTGGATGCCTTCACTCATGATCTTCATGCCATAAATAAAGAAGCCAAGAGCACCGAGAAGCTCTATCACATTTAATATTCCGTAGTCCATATTAGTTTAAAGTTACTGATGAAGTTCAGTTTCAAAAGATTGATTTTCAGCGGTAAAAGTAGGGATACTTTTTAAAAACGGTCTGTTAAGTTTTTGTTAAGTCTACTTTACAAAAAGTCAAGGATACTTAACAATTGTATGATCTTAAGGAAATCTAAATGCCATAGGATTTAGATAGGTTTGCAACTTATTTAAGAACCTATTAAAACTACAGAACTACCCTTTATGGAGGAATTGGGAACAGATAGAAACAAACAGCTTTCTGTTGCTAGGGCATTGGTAAGGATCATTCTGACCCTTGCGTTTTTCCTATTCTGTATAAGGTTAATGGTGACTTCTTTAGGTGGTTTTGCCGGAAGCTTTCAGGAAAATATACTCTCTTCATCATTAGATCCGTTTATAGGTCTTTTCATAGGTCTTCTTGTCACAGCGATTATTCAAAGTAGCTCAACTACTAGTACAATGGTGGTTGCCTTGGTTGCCACAGGTACTCTTACTATAGAAGAAGCTATACCAGTTATAATGGGTGCTAATATAGGCACAACATTAACCAGCACTATAGTTGCCTTAGGTTTCATTTCCGATAAGGTGGCGTTTAGAAAAGCTGTATCAGCGGGAGTTATCCATGATTTTTATAATATAATCCTGGTCATAATCTTGTTCCCTTTGGAGTATTACTATGGGCTTCTTTCTGGAGTATCTATTAAGCTACAAGAGTTAATATTTGGAGCTAAATCTGTCAGTGCAGGTCAGGATATGAAGTGGTTTTTGGATTTTGGAATAACAAATTCAATGGCTGACTTGATTCAGAATAACGTTGTTCTGATCCTGCTATCCTTTGTTTTGCTATTTGTATCCATAAAGATGCTCACCAGCGTAATTCAAAAAACGGTTATTGGTGACTCAAAGAATAGACTTAGAAAATTTGTTTTTCAGAACCCCGGAAAATCTTTTGGATGGGGTGTATTGATTACATCAGCGATACAGTCAAGTTCAGTTTCTACCTCTCTGTTAGTGCCATTAGTGGCTACAAAAAAGGTGAGATTGGTAAATGCACTTCCTTTTATAATCGGGGCTAATCTGGGCACAACATTAACAGCACTGATAGCTGCAAGTTTCAGTTCCGAGACTGCTATGAGTATAGCAATTGCTCATTTATTGTTCAATCTGTCCGGGGCAATTCTATTTATGTTGTCATCAGCACTTAGACAAAGCCTGGTGAATTTCACAAAAAGGTTTAGCACAATCATATCTGGCAAAAGGGTAATGGGCCTGGCTTATGTAATAATCACATTCTTTCTTTTACCCTTTATCCTTATATCAATCCATAAGGCAGTGATTGGTAAAAAAGCTCCTGAAAAACAGGAAATAGCTATAAAAACTAATAAGACAATACCTTAAAAAAATTTGATTATACATGTAAAGCATGCTTTACATTATCGGACATTTACTGATTAAACAAACTAAACTAAATGACTTCTACACTAATTAGAAACCAGAAAAATCTCAAAGGAAAGCTTGTTTTTCTTATGCTATCCATGATTTTTTCTATTGCTAGTCTTTCGGCTCAAGACACCAGCAACAACAAATTTGGAAAAGGAATAAAGATTGTCGCAGCAGACTCTTCTTTTTCAATGAAGTTCAGTACTCGATTTCAAACCTTATACCAAGGTGAGTATGATCTGGACAGCGATGAGTATAGTGATCGTGTATTGGTCAGAAGAGCCAGATTGAAGTTTGACGGCTTTGTATATAATCCTTCCATAACATATAAGATCGAACTAGGACTTTCTAATAGAGACCATGGAGGGGGTAATATTGATGAAGCGGGTAATACATCTCGAATAATATTAGATGCCGTTGTCAAATGGCAAGCGACCAAAAACTGGAGTATTTGGTTTGGGCAAACTAAACTGCCTGGAAACAGAGAGCGAGTAATTTCTTCTCAGAAACTGCAATTTGTAGATCGAAGCTTGTTGAACTCAAGGTTGAATATCGATCGAGATATAGGAGTTCAAATCAGACATGACAATAAAGTTGGAACTAATGGAATTCTAAAGAAGATGTTTTCCATTTCTATGGGAGAGGGTAGAGATATTATTGCTGCTAATACTGGGGGCTATGATTATACTTACAGATTAGAATACTTGCCGTTTGGCAAGTTTGCAAGTAAGGGAGATTATTTCGGCTCAGATCTTAAAAGAGAAGAAAGCCCCAAACTAGCTATCGGTTTAACTTATGATGTTAACAAAGGAGCTGCGAGACAACGTGGTCAATTAGGTAAATTTGTTCAAGATTCGAATGGCAATCAGTTTGCCAATGATCTTAAAACCTTTTTTGCTGATGCCATGTACAAATACAGAGGTTTCTCTGCTATGGTGGAATATGGTAGCAAAAGAGGTTCAGATAATCTGTTTGCTACACTAAATGATGGTTCTACAATTAAGTACGTAACTGGCGATGCTATAAATTTACAAGCTGGTTACTTATTCAAGAATGATACTGAACTCGCTCTTAGGTTTACTTCACTGACCCCTGATGATACCGCTTTCTCTGGTTTGAGAGAAGAGACACAATATACACTTGGGTTCTCCAAATATATAGTAGGGCACAGTTTGAAAATACAGAGTGATTTTTCATACCTCGATCGAACTGGAACTAGCAATCGTTTAGTTTATAGGTTTCAAGTTGAAGTAGCGTTCTAGGTAGTCTCAAGCTTGAATTATTAACTTAGACTTAACCTGTAAACGCTGATTTTAAGGAAGTGTTTAATTTACTTAGTAATCCATGGAAAAATCTGCAAAAGGAAGATTAACGGAAGTTGCTGGACTATTCTTTAAACTAGGTTGTATCGCTTTTGGTGGGCCTGCTGCCCATGTTGCCATGATGGAAGAAGAAGTGGTAACCAAGAGAAAGTGGATGGATCGCCAACACTTTTTAGACCTAATGGGTGCTACGAACCTTGTTCCCGGGCCAAATTCTACAGAAATGACCATGCACTGTGGTCATGAAAGAGCTGGGGTTCCAGGCCTTTTTGTCGCGGGTTTTTGCTTTATTTTTCCTGCTGTGGTTATAACAGGCTTTTTTGCCTGGCTTTATACGGAGTATGGGCACCTGCCTGAAGCAGAAGCTTTTGTGTTTGGAATTAAACCAGCAGTGCTGGCTATTATAGCCGGTGCAGTGTTTAAACTTGGTAAAAAAGCACTTAAAGGTTGGGAGCTTGGTATTCTTGGAGGCTTAGTATTGCTGGCTAGCCTTCTGGGAATCAATGAAATTCTGGCACTTCTTTCTGCAGGAATATTGGGTATGCTATACTTTGGTGCTACAAATAAGTCGGATGGAAGCTTAAAGTCCTTTTTTGCACCAATTTCGATAATATCACTGGTTACTGCTCCGATAGCTAAGGTTTCAGCAATGAAGATTTTCTGGAGCTTTCTAAAAGTAGGAGCCGTTTTATATGGGAGTGGGTATGTACTATTTGCATATCTCGATGCAGAACTTGTAACCAACGGTTTGCTTTCCAGACAACAATTAATTGATGCAGTGGCGATTGGTCAGTTTACTCCTGGCCCGGTACTTTCCACAGCTACATTTATTGGGTATCAAATGGGAGGTGTTGGAGGAGCATTGGCCGCTACAGCAGGAATCTTTCTGCCCTCTTTTCTTTTTGTATTTATCTTGAATCCTTTGGTCCCAAAAATGAGAAAGTCTAAACTTTTACGCTTCTTTCTGGATTCTGTGAATATTGCAGCGGTTGCTGTAATGTTAGGAGTTCTGTTTGAGATGGGGAAAGCTTCTCTTGTTGACTGGCGTGCATGGGTTATTGCTGCATTGGCATTATTTGCTACGTTTGGTCCCAAAAAGATTAGTGCTATGTGGCTTGTGTTGGGCAGTGCTGTTTTAGGCTATTTGCTTTTTCTGATTTAAAATTCATTGTCTTAATATTTTTAATCAAGAAGAGTCAGTTTGGCTCTTCTGTTAATTTTGTTGTTAAATTGTAGACTTGAAACTCTTTGATTTAGACAAGCTACTTAATACGCTAACTGGTTATATTGAAACCAAGATTGAGCTCTTAAAACTCGATGCTAAGGATGAACTGGAAAATCTAATTTCTAAGCTTCTGGTCTCATCTATAATTGTGGTTTGTGCGTTAATAGCGATTTCACTTTTATCCTTTGGTTTAAGTCAGGTTCTGAATGGATACCTAAAGAGCAGCTATCTTGGTTTTCTTATCGTTGGTGTCTTCTATCTGTTGATAGCCATAGTTGTTTTAAGTAAGAAAGATAATCTAGCTACCAGATTCAAAGAGAAAGCACGAGAACAAGAAGGATTGGAAAATAAAGATTCAGATAATCAGAATGTCTAAAAGGGAAGAATTACAAAGTGCCAATGACAAGTTCAAGAATTCGCTTGAATCTCAACTTGATGGGATTAAGCATGACTTTGATAGAATAGGAAGAAATGCACTGATTGTTGGTGGAGGCTTACTCGGAGCTTACTTACTTGCCAATAGTTTTACTGGTTCTAAGAAAAAGGAGAAAAAAAGGAATAAGCAGAAGAGGGAGAAATCGAGTAAGAGCGTAGTACATAAAGAAAACTTGCTCACTTCAACAGTAAAGGAACAAGCGATTGTCTTCTTATTGGGGCTTGCTACGGAGAGGCTGAGTGCTTTCTTAAAGGAAATAGATGCTGATGAGAAAAAATAGTGTCAGAGATTCATTTGAAGGATTAAATCAGTCAGGAAAAAAATCACTGGCTGTTTTGTTTGATCCGGATGATACAAGTGAACAGAACCTTATAAAGAGTCTGAATGTGTGCCTTGAAAATAAGGTTGACTATTTATTTGTAGGAGGGAGCCTGGTGACTAGCAGCAATCTGCATGAGGTAGTAAGCATGATTAAATCATATACTGATATCCCTTGTGTTCTTTTCCCTGGTAATGCCATTCAAATAGATGCCAGTGCTGATGCTATTCTATTCTTGTCTCTTATTTCAGGTAGGAATCCAGAATTGTTGATAGGCCAACATGTGGTGGCGGCTCCTGTTGTAAAAAGAAGTGGCTTGGAAGTTATTCCCACAGGTTATATGCTCATAAACTCAGGAAAACCTACAAGTGCTTCTTATATCAGTAACTCCCTACCAATTCCAAATGATAAGCCTGGTATTGCTGCTAGTACTGCGTTGGCCGGAGAAATGCTTGGGTTAAAGGCTATTTACATGGATGCAGGAAGTGGAGCAGAAGAGCCTGTAAGTGTAAAGGTGATCAGGGCTGTTAAGAGTACCGTAGATACTCCGATTATTGTAGGAGGTGGAATTGACAATGCTGCGAAAGCGAGACAAGCGTTAGATGCTGGAGCAGATATAATAGTAATAGGAAATGGGGTACAAAAAAACCTCAATCTAATGACTGAGGTTTCTGAAGTTGTACATTTCTATAATGAGGCGCTAAACGTTAATTAGGCTCTCTCTTCTTCTCATTTTTCCTGCAGGAATTCCGAACATCATTTTGAACCTTCGACAGAAGTACGCAGTGTCTTTGTAACCCACTTCTCTTCCGATGTCTCTAATGCTTTTCTTAGTAGTTCTAAGCAAATCAACCGCAGCTTCCATTCTTTGATACTCGATGTAGTCTTGTGGGTTAATTCCAGTTAGCATTTTGAAATATTGGCCAACATAATCTTCCGAAACATTGGCAACACGTGCAAGCACCTTGTTAGAAAGGTCACCACCAATGTTTTTCTTGATATAACCAAAAATGTCAATAAGCCTTGGGTCTTTGAAATAGGTACTGTTAGTAACAAGTTGTTCAACAAACAGCCTGTTGTCTAAGATATATCTGATTATTTCTACAACAAGATACTCAGTGTTTACTTTGATAATTCTATTCTTCCCTGGTTTCACGGAGTTATCCTCAGAAATAATAAGCCTGATCAGACTTCCTAAAACACTTGAATTTCTTATGGCAAAAGGAGTAATATTCAAGGAAGAGAAAAAGTTAACTGAATCGAAAACCTTTGCTTCAAACATTACCTGACTAAATCCATCTACATCAAAATCATTGATTTCAGATGGGCTGGCGTTTTGAAGATATTTCTTCTTGTTAGAAATGAATTCCTCGTTGGAAATAGTTTGTGCCGTTACAGATCCGAAAGAGATAGAAAGAGACTTTCCTCCTGGAATGAAGAGCATATCACCTTCAGATACTTTTTCCTGATCAGGACCATAGTAGACATCCCCATTATTGATCAGTAGTATTGTATTTTCAACATCATAAAAGTTGTCTATAGTAACCGACTTGGCTATTTTGATGTTTCTACTCTTAATGTATCGAACCCCTAGAGATTCAATTATTTTGTTATAATCTTCCATATTAGCTTAGAATCTTTTTAAAAACAACATGCTCTTAAGTGTACTAAATTACGGTTTAGTGTAATAATAACAAAAAAAAATGACCATTGGCAATATTTAATATACCAATGGTCATTTAAATATGATTTTTCTATTTATTTCAGTAACTCTCTTGAGATAACAATCTTTTGTATTTCAGAAGTGCCTTCATAAATCTGAGTGATTTTAGCGTCTCTCATCAGGCGTTCTACATGGTACTCTTTTACAAAACCATAACCTCCGTGAACCTGAACAGCTTCTACCGTCACATCCATGGCTACTTTAGAAGCATACAATTTAGCCATTGCGCTAGCTTTAGCAAAATCCTTTTTCTGATCTTTCAGAGATGCCGCTTGCAAGCAAAGTAGTCTGGCAGCTTCAATCTCAGTTGCCATATCGGCTAACTTAAACTGAATAGCTTGGTGTTGACTGATTGGTTTTCCGAAAGCTTTTCTTTCTTTAGAGTATGCTAGGGCCAATTCGTAAGCTCCAGATGCAATTCCAAGTGCTTGAGATGCAATTCCAATTCTACCTCCATTTAGTGTGGACATGGCAAATTTAAAACCAAAACCATCTTCTCCAATACGGTTCTCTTTCGGAACTTTCACATCAGTAAACATCAATGAATGTGTGTCAGAACCTCTGATGCCGAGCTTATCTTCTTTCTTTCCAACAACAAAACCATCCATGCCCCTTTCGACAATAAGGCAGTTGATTCCTCGGTGACCTTTTTCCCTATCAGTCTGTGCAATTACAAGGTAAATAGATGCAGTGCTACCATTGGTGATCCAGTTTTTGGTACCATTAAGTAAATAGTGATCTCCCTTATCTTCTGCTGTTGTCTGTTGAGAAGTGGCATCCGAACCAGCTTCTGGCTCAGATAAACAGAAAGCACCAATTTTCTCACCTGTAGCTAGAGGCTTAAGGTATTTTTGCTTCTGCTCTTCATTACCGAATTTTTCAATACCCCAGCAAACCAGACTATTATTAACAGACATACACACACTCGCAGATGCATCTATTTTAGAGATTTCCTCCATTGCTAATACATAGGATACGCTATCCATTCCGCCTCCTCCGTATTTAGGGTCTACCATCATACCAAGAAAACCAAGCTCGCCCATCTTTTTAACTTGCTCAGTTGGAAATCTTTGGTGTTCGTCTCTTTCAATTACACCTGGTAAAAGTTCTGTGTTGGCAAATTCTCTGGCCGCATCTCTTACCGCAATATGCTCTTCTGTTAACTCGAAATTCATTGGAAAATTTTTAACTAACGTTTGTTAGGCAAAGTTAATCAATTGCTTAAAAATTGCTAGTCATTTCCAAGGAATGCCATAGCATAGTAGAGTAGCATGGCCAAAGAACCTAAAGCAGCTACTAAATATGTCTTGGCGGCAGCATTTAACGCATCTGTTGCCATATCATGCTCAGGACCATTCACAATGTTTCTTTGATCTATCCACGCCAAGGCCCTTTTGGTGGCATCATATTCTACTGGTAGTGTTATGAATGCAAAAAGAGTGAAAACAGCATAAGCACCAACTATTGCTATTCCAGCAATTTCCATCGGGATGAGCTGCATTCCTAGAGATCCAATTAATAGTGCCATGAACATGAAATTCATTAAACGGCCACTAGCATTTTGAATTGGTACCAAAGCAGACCTCATTTTAAGAGGAGCATAAGCAGTGGCATGTTGTACTGCGTGACCACATTCGTGTGCCGCAACAGCTGTTGCCATAACAGACCTTCCACTGTATACTTCAGGGCTGAGGTTTACAGTTTTGTCCATTGGGTTATAGTGGTCTGTCAACCTGCCTTGAACGGAAACTACTTTTACATCATCAATACCATTATCTCTTAACATCAGTTCGGCTACTTCCTTGCCGGAAAGCCCCATCTGAAGACCTACCTGAGAGTATTTTTTAAATTTTCGCTTTAAGCTGCTTTGAACAGCCCAACTGATAATCATTATTCCAACTACTAATACAATAAACATATCTTAACCTTTTATTTTTTCAATAATGTTGGTGGTAGAATAACCATTAACCAGATCAATGGTTTGAACTTTACCACCATTTGCGATTACGCTTTTTGCACCTACAATGTTCTCTACATTGTAGTCACTCCCCTTTACCAAAACATCTGGTAAAAGGTATTCAATCAGTTTTTGAGGTGTCTCCTCTCCAAAAACTGTCACTCCATCAACGAAAGAAAGTGCGGCTAGCATACGTGCTCTTGCTTCTTCATTATTTATCGGTCTGCTTTCTCCTTTGAGAACCTTTACAGAATCATCAGAGTTTAAACCAATTACCAGTTTGTCGCCACAGGCACTGGCTTTTTCTAAATAATCAATATGACCTAGATGGAGAATGTCAAAGCACCCGTTTGAAAATACAATTTTTTTGCCTTGTGTTTGCCAGGACTCGATAAGCTCTTTAAGATTTTCCTTCGACTTGATTTTGTTCTTTGTCTCTTCCAACTTTTGATGGTTTATACATCACATTCACTAAGATCAAACTTATTGAACCAAATACCAATACGGTAATAAATTGTGATGCATGCATTATGAGAGCAAAAACTTCTCCATCGCCATTGGATATGCCATAAAGTCCTAAAACACCTGCCACAAGAATATGGAATGGGCCAATTCCATTGGGAACTGGGGTAGCCATGCCAAAACTACCCATAACAAGTATTGACATGCCTGCCAAAATGCCAAGGTCTTTTGTAATGTCCGAACCAAACGTGATCACATAAAGCATTAAAAAGTACATTAGCCAAATTGCTACTGTGGAGGCCCAAAAACCTTTTTGATTCTTTAGCTTTTTAATACTCAGAATTCCTTGAATTACCTGATCAACGAACGACCTTACTTTTTTTATGAGGTTGATGCTTTTAGCTAGTTTAGAAAAGAACAGAATATACATTCCAAAAATCCCAACAAGAGCTAAAAGAACCAGAATCCACCACTTTTCTTCCAAACTTTCTAAAATATAAGCTTGCGCGTCTAAAAGATAACTTTCCAATAAATCAAACTGAAGTATGAATGTTATAAAAGTTAACAACAAGAGCATGATTAAATCAATGAACCGTTCGGTTACAACTGTCCCGATTGAGAAAGCAACAGGGACTTTATCTGTTCTGTTCATTACACCACATCTGGCCACTTCTCCTAACCTAGGGAACACAGAGTTCATCAAATACCCAATCATTACAGCAAAGTAACTGTTTAGTGTTGTAGCATGGTGCCCAGAACTTTTTAGTAAAAGGCTCCAGCGCCAGGCCCTGAGAAAGTGACTGAAAAAAGAAATCCCAATACTTAACAGTATCCAGGAATAGTCGAAAGATTCCAGACCTGATATGATTTTTTCCTGTGGGACATCCTTGAAAGCATACCAAAAAATTAAGCCGGTTACAATAAGAACCACCAAATACTTAATTATAGATTTTGAGCTTGTATTCAAAAGGTTTGATTAATTCAATCGATTATCCTGATCGGGAAAAATAATAGTTGGTTTATGGTTTTTGGCTTCTTCGAAATCCATTATTCCATAGGAAACAATAATAATAATGTCACCAACTTGAACCCTTCTTGCTGCCGGGCCATTCAGGCAAACTGTTCCGCTGTTTTTTTCTCCTTTAATTACATAAGTTTCGAAGCGTTCACCATTGTTTACATTAACAATCTGGACCTTTTCGTTTTCTATAATATTAGCAGCCTCCATTAATGACTCATCAAGGGTAATGCTGCCCACATAATGCAATTCTGCCTGTGTGACCTTTGCTCTATGAATTTTTGACTTAAAGACTTCTATTTGCATACTTCCTCCTCAAAACGAGCGCAAAGCTAAGAAATTAACATTAAGTTATCTATTAGCCTAACGTTGCCTATTTCTGCAGCTATGCACAAGGCAGTTTTTTCTTTTTCTTCAACCTTATTGATTGGTTCAAAATCATTAACACTAATGATCTCAAAGTATTCAAGCTTGAAACATTCAGATTTGAGGAATAGTTCTTCAACCTCATTCGAAACCGATATTGGGCTTTTGCCACTAAGCAGCCCTTGCTTGGCTTTGTTCAATGCATAGGATATTAATGAAGCTTCTTCTCTTTCTTTTTCTGATAGCCGCAGGTTTCTGGATGACATTGCCAGGCCATTATCCTCTCTAACCGTAGGAACCATGGTTAATTGGATTGGAAAGTTGAGTTGGTCTCTCAATGATTTGATTATGTAAAACTGCTGTAGATCCTTTTGCCCAAAAAAGGCTTTGTCTGGCTGCACTATGTTGAAAAACTTAGAAACAACGAGCCCTACCCCATCAAAGTGACCAGGTCTGAATTTTCCTTCCAGGCTTTGTGACAGTTTTCCGAATCCAATTTTCAGAGTTGGTTGAACTGGGTATAGCTCAGATTCTTCTGGTAAAAAAAGAGCATTGCAGCTGGCAGCCTTCAACATTTCTATATCCTGATCTATCGCCCTTGGGTATTTTTCCAAATCTTCAGTTTTGTTGAATTGAGTTGGATTTACAAAAATGCTGGCTACAGTTACATCGGTTTGTTCAACTGATTTTTCAATCAGACTAATATGGCCTTTGTGAAGAGCCCCCATGGTTGGGACTAAGCCTATACTCTTATCAGATTTTCTGTTTTGCCTTACGAAGCTTCTGATTTCGGTGATGGTTTTTAAAATTTCCATTGCGTATTTAACCTATATTAACGCTTGTGAACAGATAGTATATTCCCTTTTTCAGTAAAATTGAAGGATTTTTGACCCAAATACCGTAATTTTGTGGCTCTTTTTCAAAAGAAGAGGTTTCATTTAATTCCCATTAAGTATGTCAAAATTAAGAATTCTGTACGTAGCGAGTGAAATTCAACCATTCCTTCAAACATCAAATGTGTCAGATTTTGTTAGAAAACTACCACAGGCGATGCAAGAAAGAGGGATGGAAATTAGGATTTTAGTACCTCGATTCGGCCTCATAAATGAGAGAAAAAACAGATTGCATGAAGTAGTTCGCCTTTCAGGTATCAACATTGCTGTTGGTGAGGAAGAGAAGCCTTTAGTTATCAAAGTAGCTTCAATCCCGAACGCTAAGCTTCAGGTATATTTTATTGATAACGAAGACTATTTCCATAGGAAATCCGTTTTCTTCGACAAAGAAGATAACTTCTACGAAGACAATGACGAGAGAGCCATATTCTTCTGTAAAGGAGTTTTGGAAACCGTGAAGAAGTTAGGTTGGGCACCAGACATAGTACACTGTAACGATTGGATGACTAGCTTAATTCCTTTGTATTTGAAGACTACTTATAAAAATGACCCAATATTTCAAGATACAAGGTCAGTTTTTACCATTTACAATAATGCTTTTGCACATCAGTTTAATGATGACTTATTGGATAAAGTAAAAATGCTTGATATCGAAGATAGTATGTTGGAGAATTTAAAAAGCGCTGACTTTTCAGGTTTTATAAAAACTGGTGCGGAATATGCCGATGCAGTAATTAGAGCTGAAGAAGAGGCTAGCGATGTCTTAAGTGATTTGTTCAGTGAAATCGGGCAAGATAAAACGGTTAGTACTATAGAAAAGGACGATAACTTTTTAGATTCCTATTATAACCTATATAATGAACTTGTTGGCTAAGATTAGAATATATGGGGCCTTGATTTTAGGCCTCATCATATTTAATTCTTGTGAGGAAAAAGGTGATTTCGGCTTGGGCTCGGATGATGTTGCACCAATCGAATTCCAATCAGAAAAAATCTCATTAAATACTTCTGTCGTCTGGTTAGACTCCATTCGCTCGAATAATTTGGGCAGAATGCTTGTTGGAGAGCATTCAGGCTCTGAATTTGGCGAGATTTCCTCAACCGGATATATCGGTATAGATTTAAACGAAAGTAGACACCCTAGCTTAGATGAGGAGGCTGTTTTCGATTCTGCAAGGATAAACTTCACTCTTAATTCACTCTATGATACTTCAGCTAACAATCGTGAGCTAAATATTAGAGCATACCCCATAATTGAAGAGTTTAAGGATACTACTTATATAACCAGAAACTCTCTCCAAAGGTCTAATCAATTAATTGCTTCAAGAGATATTCAGGTTGAAAAACTAGACTCCGTTTATGCTATTCATGTAGATCAGGCATGGGCCAGCCAGATTTTTGAAGGGATCAGAAGTGGTGATGCTACATTTGATTCACAGTCTGCTTTCGATGCTTTTTTCAGAGGCTTTGCCTTAACACATGAAGGAAGCAGTCAGAATGTATTTGGTATTGTACCAGGTGCTAGTTTTGAGCTGGTTCTTTATTATTCTGTTCCACTGGATGACGGAAGTGGAGGGTTTTCAAATAGACGTATTGAAATGTCAAGTACCGGAAGGCCTAGCTTTCATAACTTGACCGTTGATAGAAGTGCTACCGACTTTTCAGTAGTTCAACAGACTAATATCGAATATCCTACAGTTCCGAGATTGGTAGTTCAGTCTGGTGCTGGTATAGTAACTCGTTTAGACTTGTCGGACCTTGAAAGATTCACAAACCAGAATCAGGGAGCAATTATAAACTTATCTGAGATTACTATTGGTCCAATCAATGATTTGCAAGAGGGTGTTCCACCACCTCCATCATTATTTCTTTTTATAACAGATGAAAGAAATACTGTTATCAGGGATGGTACGGTGTTTAGAGCTATTCAGAGAGATGGAGAAAGAATAAGTGTGCTTGCTCGTGATACTCCTTTGCAATTGATTTTTGATCCAGATACAAGAACCTACTCAGGTTCTATGACTAAATTTACACAAGCTTATTTTAGTGATGTGTTTAGAAGGAATGAAATATTCCTTTACCCATCTAATATGAATCTTGGAGCTTCTGGATTCTCGGTTAACACGAGTAACCTTAATATCAAGATTTTTTACTCTCAATTGAAATAGCCAGTCTATTATTATTACTTTTCGGAAAAGGTAGATCACTATGTGCGGAATTGTCGGTTATATAGGCAAAAGGGAGGCCTATCCAATTATTGTAAAAGGCCTTCAAAGGCTGGAATATCGTGGATATGATAGTGCAGGAGTTGCATTATTAAACGGTGACCTTAATATTTATAAAAAGAAAGGGAAGGTTGCAGACTTACACGATTTTGCCAAAGATCAGAATATTACTTCTTCTATTGGAATTGGTCATACAAGGTGGGCTACACATGGAGAGCCTAATGATGTGAATGCACACCCTCACGTATCGAAAGGTGGGAAATTGGCGATGATTCACAATGGAATAATTGAAAACTACGCCTCTCTTAAAACAGACTTGGTATCTAAAGGGTATGATTTTAAGAGTGAAACTGATTCTGAAGTGTTCATCAACTTTGTTGAAGATATTTATCTAAATACAAAAGTGGATTTGACTGAGGCTGTGCGTCTTGCTCTTAATAAAGTTGTGGGAGCTTATGCGATAGCCATTATCTCTCTTGAGGATCCTAATTTGCTAATTGCCGCAAGAAAAGGTAGTCCCCTTGTAGTAGGTTTGGGTAAAGATGAGTTCTTTCTTGCCTCTGATGCTACCCCTATTATTGAATATACAAATGAAGTTGTTTACCTGGATGACCAGGAGATAGCGATAATTAAGGACAACAACCTCACCATTAAAAACATTGAGGACGTAGAAATGAAGCCTTATGTCCAAACAGTGGATATAGAGCTTGAAGCTATAGAAAAAGGTGGCTACGATCATTTTATGATCAAGGAGATTTTCGAGCAGCCTAAATCTGTAGGCGATTGTCTTAGAGGGAGGTTGAACGCAAAAGGAGGGCACTTACATTTAGGAGGTATTCATGATTATGTGAATAAGGTACTCAACGCAGATAGGATATTGATTTTAGCCTGTGGTACTTCATGGCATGCCGGTTTGGTTGCAGAGTATATATTCGAAGAGTTATGTAGAATACCAGTTGAAGTAGAATACGCTTCAGAATTCAGGTACAGAAACCCAATTGTTGGAGAAAAGGATGTTGCCATAGCAATTTCACAGTCTGGAGAAACAGCAGATACGTTGGCGGCTATAGATTTGGCTAAGTCTAAAGGTGCTACAATACTGGGAGTTTGTAACGTAGTAGGTTCGTCTATTCCAAGAGCTACTCATGCTGGGTCATATACTCATGCTGGGCCTGAAATTGGGGTGGCTAGTACGAAGGCCTTTACAGCACAAATTTCTGTGCTCGCTATGATGGCGTTAATGATAGCCCAGAAGAAAGGAACACTATCAGAAAGAGACTTCAGAAACTTATTGGTAGAATTAGAGGCTATTCCTGATAAAATAGCTAAGTGCCTTGACCTCAACCCACAGATTGAGATTATTTCAGAAAAATTCAAGGATGCCAGTAACTTCTTGTATTTAGGTAGAGGTTACAATTTCCCTGTAGCACTGGAAGGAGCCTTAAAACTTAAGGAGATTTCATACATACATGCTGAAGGTTACCCTGCTGCAGAAATGAAGCATGGGCCAATTGCTTTGATTGATGAGAACATGCCAGTTGTATTTATTGCAACAAGAGATTCTTCTTATGAGAAAATTGTTTCTAATATTCAGGAAGTTAAGGCTAGAAAAGGAGAGGTGATTGCTATTGTAAGTGAAGGAGATACCGAAATTTCTGAAATAGCTGATCATATTATTGAAGTACCACATACACATGAGGCACTCATGCCTTTGATTGCTGTGATTCCACTTCAGCTTCTATCTTATCATATAGCAGTTATGAGAGGTTGTAATGTAGATCAGCCGAGGAATCTGGCAAAGTCTGTAACTGTTGAGTAAAAAATTTAAAAGGAAGCCTAGGCTTCCTTTTTCATTCTTAGGCCTTTAGGTAAGCTTTCTTTAAAGCTGGGCAAATTTTATAGCGTTCTTCTTTAGTGTCGTCATAAAAAGACTCGAGCAATTCGTATACATTTTGTATACCGATTTTATTGGCCCATTCAAACGGCCCTAGTGGATAGTTGGTGCCGAGTTTCATTCCCAGGTCTATATCTTCTTTAGTAGCAGTTCCTTCCTGAACAGTGTAGAAAGCTTCGTTAATAATCATACAGATAATTCTTGGAGTTACCATTCCAACTCTGTCTTCTACAATTTGATACTCTGTTTTTAAATTGGTACAAATTGACTCTAGCAATTCTTGATCTTCTGAATTAAGTAATGACACCTCAAGCACACTTCGATCTAGGAAAGTTGGTAGACCATTGAATCCAAATAACCTTGGGCCAACATTATTGTCTTGAAAATACGCTAGTTCGGCCAAAGAAATTTTAGGAACATTTACGAACAATGGTAGATCTTCAAATGCCTGATAATTTGAGAATAGATCTGGATCATCCCCAATGTAAAGGTCGAAAACAGCATCAAAATCAGTCGGGTCTACTTCAAACTGATAATCGGAATTAAAGGTTAACTCATGATCAAGGCCAAACTTTTTTTCGAATTCATTAAAATCTCTTTCAGTACCAATTACTAGAATCTTCATAAATGACTAATTTGACACAAAAGTATTGATTCTAATAAATAATCGAACATGTCTAAGACCATTGTTACAAGTGCTCAGGCACCAGCACCGATCGGACCATATAGCCAAGCAGTTAAAGCAGGCAATACACTCTATGTTTCAGGTCAAATACCTTTTGATCAGTTAACAGGAGAAATGATTAATGAGAATATCACTGAGGAGACTCATCAGGTAATGAAAAATATAGAAGCCATTCTTAGTGAAGCTGGAATGAGTTTCGAGAATGTGGTGAAATGTTCAATTTTTATTAAGGACATGGGGCAATTCTCAACGATCAACGAAGCCTATGCAATGTATTTTAAGAATAATCCTCCTGCGCGCGAAACTGTTGAAGTGGCCAGACTCCCAAAAGATGTTAACGTTGAGATTTCTTGCATAGCCGTGGAACTCTAAATAAGCAAGGGTTAATCCCTTAGTATTTCTATATTTGCGGCCTAATTTGAAGTATAATGAGTGTTCGAGTGAGATTTGCTCCCAGTCCAACAGGAGCATTGCATATAGGAGGTGTAAGAACAGCCCTTTATAATTATCTGTTTGCTAAAAAACATAATGGAAGTTTTGTCCTTAGAATTGAGGATACAGATCAAACACGTTTTGTAGAAGGAGCAGAGTCCTATATTGAGAACGCATTAAGCTGGGCAGGAATAACCCCTGATGAAGGGGTGAGTTTTGGTGGAAATTTTGGGCCTTATAAGCAGTCAGAGAGAAAAGGAAGATATAAAGAGTTTGCCGATAAGCTATTAGCTGAGGGTAAGGCATATTATGCCTTTGATACTCCAGAGGAACTTGATGAAATGAGGGAAAGGTTGAAAGAAGCCAGAGTAGCAAACCCTCAATACAACTCAGTTACTCGAATGCAAATGACAAACTCGCTTACACTTTCGGAAGATGATGTGAAAGCAAGAATCGAGAAAGGAGATCCATATGTAATCAGGATCAAACTACCTAGAAATGAAGATGTACGATTTAAAGATATAGTGAGAGGCTGGGTAGTTGTAAACACAGCTACTTTAGATGATAAAGTGCTTCTTAAGTCTGATGGTATGCCTACGTATCACCTGGCGAACATAGTTGATGATCATCAGATGGAGATTTCCCATGTAATTAGGGGAGAGGAGTGGCTGCCATCTGCGCCATTGCACGTTATATTGTACGATTTTTTGGGTTGGGATAGACCCGAATTTGCACACTTGCCTCTATTACTAAAGCCTGATGGTAATGGGAAACTGAGCAAAAGAGCTGCCGATAAACTAGGGTTTCCTATATTTCCTTTAAACTGGATCGACCCTGTTGGTTCGGAATTATCAAAGGGCTTTAAGGAGGAGGGTTATTTACCAGATGCCTTTATTAATTTTCTAGCCTTGCTAGGTTGGAATCCTGGTGGCGAAAAAGAGCTCTTTTCTATGCAGGAGTTAATTGAAATCTTTAGTCTGGAGAAGATCAACAAGGCAGGGGCTAAGTTTGATATAGAGAAAGCAAAGTGGTTTAATGAGCAGTATCTTAAGGGCCGTGAAGATGAGGAGCTGGCAGAGGAGTTTGTTGGATTAATGGATCAGTCTGTTGAGCAAGGGAAGGCTTTGGCTATTGTAAATGCTTTGAAAGAAAGAGTGACCTTTGTTCATCAGATGGTTGATGCTGGTAGGTTCTTTTTTGAAGAGCCCACAGTTTATGATGAAAAAACCGTTAGAAAGAAATGGAATCAACTGGCGGTTGATAAACTATTAGGTTTTGCGGAAAAACTTGAGACCCGAGAGAACGTTTCTAAAGACGAAGCAAAAGAGATTTTAACCAGTTATCTTTCTGAAGATGAAACACCTTTAGGTAGAATAATGCCAGCGCTTAGGCTAAGTTTAACTGGGCAAGCGGGAGGTCCTGATTTAATGGCTATTATTGAGATATTGGGCACAAAGGAAGTTGTCAAAAGAATCAAGGTGGCAGTTGATGTACTGAAAATTAATTAGTTGGTTATGGCAAAGAAAAAAACAGAGAACAAACAGAATGAGAAACCCAAAGTTGCTCCTGAACTCGGAGGACTGGAGGTAAACATTGATTCTTTTGGAGAGATTCAGAGTTCACTGCCAATTGACAAGATCAATGAGTTTCTTAACAAAAACGTTGACGATAAGAAGTTAAGAGACCGAGACGATCTTGATGAATTGAAGGGTGAAGAGGACGAGTAATTAATTGATTCCTGAAACGTACAGCTGTTTTCCTGAAACAGTATGAACCAAAATAGTTTCTCCTCCTACTTTTACTTTTACAGCTGACTTGATATCACCACTAGCTCTATAGGGTGATTTTGTCTCTATTTTGAAAGTCTTATCTACTGGTTGATAAAGCAATTCGAAGCCATGACTGGCATCATACTGACCAATAGTTACTTCTGTTGAATAGTTATTCCCACTTAAGAAGAAGCTGCCTCCATCCTTAATAATATTATTCAAGGGCGCGACTTGTACTTCATTTGGAAGGTTTAAGGCTTCAAAGCCTGATTCTGTGTTTAGAAATGCCATGTGTTTGAAAGTATTAGCTCTGAGTGTATAGGCGCCTTCTCTCAACTCAGGAGTAATGATGTCATCGAACTTTGCTCTGGCAAAAGGCTCGTGTTTGACAAACCTCTTTTTAAAACCAATTACCTGCTCTTCCAAGGTGCTCTTTGAGTGTAAAAGGTGTTCTTCATCACCTATAAAACAGCTCATGATAGCATCAACCATTCCATTTTTGTCATAATCTTTGGCAAAGATGCTAAGCGGTTTTTGTTCTGACACTTTGTATTTCGTGTTTTCACCAAGGTTTCCAGCCAGAATATCTGGTTTATTATCACCATTAATATCACTAACAGAAAGGCTATTCCACCAACCGGTGAACCTGGACAGGCCTAGATTCTCAGTTTCGTTAACAAACTTTCCTTGTTTCTGTAAGAAAACGGTTATTGGCATAAACTCGCCTGTCAGAACAATATCAGAATTACCATCTCCATTGATGTCTGTCCATGCCGAAGCGGTTACCATTCCAATGTCTCTTAACCCTTCACTAATTTGACTTGTCACATCTGTGAAAGTTCCATTATCATTTCTAAGTAAATACGACTTTCCTGGAAGAGGGTATTCACGTGGTGCCAATCTGCCACCTACAAAAAGATCGATATCCCCATCGTTGTCATAGTCATTGGCACTAACCGTTCCTGAGCTCGAAATCATTTCAGGAAGTACACCTTCTTGCCATTGAAATAGTCCTTTACCGTTGTTTATATAAATCCTGTCTTGATACCTTGCATCTGTTTTTTCAAACTCATTACTACCTGAGCATACATAAAGGTCAAGATCATTATCTCCATCCGCATCGAAGAATACAGCACCTGTATCTTCAAAAGGAGAGGAATCAGGTATAACTATTTTGTTAAATACTCCTTTATTGTTTTGTACAAATAAGTGTGCTGGATACCCGGCAGCTCCTCCTACGAATAGATCTTCTAACCCATCACCATTAATATCTCCTTTCACAATTGGAACCCCGTTTTGTGAAAGCCTGTGTGGTAGTAGGGGTTCGTAGTTAAAATCTACATAGTCACTTTCTGGGGTTTGATGATCAAGCGCAAACCGTGAAGCGATATTCCCAATGTTGAGAGCAATTGCAACTTCTTCTTTATTAGTAATTTCAGCATCTGCAATTTGAAATTCAACAATTTGGTTAGGTCTCAATGATTTAATTTCCTCCGTGCCGTCAGGCCAGATTACTTTTACCTCTATGGAAGAATCATCTTCCCCAAACCCAAAGTATATTTCTGAGCTTACATTCGATAAATAACCCCTTGTTTTGGTTTGATAGTGGGACTGTTTACGACCTTGTTGATCTACTATCACTTTTGCACCAATTCCTTCTGGATTGAGCTTGGTTCCTTTAAGGATTACTTTAAGATAGTTGTTACTTCTGCTTTCCTTTTGACTCAAGGTATTCTCATACAAATGGGCTCTGTCATCAATATTTGAAACAACAATATCCAAGTCTCCATCCTTGTCTAGGTCGGCATATACCATTCCGTTTGACCAGGTAGGAGTTCCCAATCCCCACTTTGTAGTCACATCATCAAAGGTCAAATCTCCATTATAGGCATAGGCATAATTTGGTAACTTCAGATCATTGGTTTTTCTAACTATGGCCAAAGCAACTTCATCAGGATCATCTCCTTTCCCTTTGGCTATCTCCAGTTGTTCACGGATATAGTTTCTGAAATCCCAATCTGTAACATTTCTCCTGAATCCATTTGTTATTATTAGATCCTTACTGCCATTGGCGTCATAATCAGCAAAAACAGGAGCCCAACTCCAGTCTGTTTCGTTTATACCGGCAAATTGCCCAATTTCAGAAAATCCTTTTTCTCCCTGATTCATTTGCAGACTGTTACGCATGTATTGTGGCGTATATCCTTCTTTGATTGAAAGGTTATAAAAATCGAAATGCATTGGGCCCAGAATCTTTTTCTGGCGGTAATTATCTTCCGGCATCATATCAACCTGAATCACATCTGGTAAAAGATCATTGTTGAAGTCCTGAAAGTCTACCCCCATTCCAAAGTGACTGGTGTGCTTCAAGTACTCTTTTGATTTGTCAGTGAAAGTTCCGTCTTGATTGTTGAGGTATACTATATCATCGAATAGAAAATCATTGCTGATGTATAAATCTGGATATTGGTCATTGTTCAAATCATTGACCGCTACTCCAAGTCCGTATCCTTCAATCAAGATACCTGCTTCAAGTGTTACATTAGTGAATGTATTGTCGCCATTGTTGCGATAAAGCTTGTCATTAGAAAGCCCAGAGCCATCAGTAATTTTTTTGTTTACTAAAGTGAGGTCAGTTCCTTCATTATTTCCATATGTGAGTAAGTACATATCCAAATCCCCATCAAGGTCGTAGTCGAAAAAGGCTGAATGTGTTGAATGACCATCATCATTCAAGCCATAAGCTTTGGCCTGCTCTTTGAATGTAAGATCGCCATTGTTGATATAAAGAAGGTTTTCTCGTTTACTGTCATCAGGTCCGGAAACAGATATGTAAATATCATTGTACCCGTCTGCATTGATATCTACTATCGATACTCCATTACACCACACAGAGGTTTCCAAACCAGCTTTTTGAGTTACATCTTCAAATTTGAGATCTCCCTGATTAATGTATAGTTTACTTGACACAAAGTTTCCAGTGAAAAAGAGATCTTCTAATCCGTCATTGTTAAGGTCAGCTACGGCCACACCTCCGCCATTATAAATTGGAGCAAAATTCAGAAGGTTAATTTCCTTGCTCTCCTTCATTTCGTTAACAAATGAGATTCCTGATTGCTTGACAGGAACAAGCTTGAATAGTTGATCGTTATCTTGTTTACAGCTGATAACGAAAGCAAACAGAACAAATAGTCCAAGAATATGGAGTTTTACTTTATTCATGACCATGCTGATTAGAGGTATTGTTTTGAGCAACAAAGTTGATTTTAGGTACTGTTCTGACATTTATTTCCGAGCGATTCTCGTTAATTTCTATGTGCTGATTAATTGCTACATTTTCAAACACTTGTTTTTTGCCAGTTGAGGGCCAATTAACTTCTAGCAAGTCAATTTTTTCCGCTTTACCTAAGCCAATTTCCAGGTCATAGCTGTTTCCACCAAAGCTTGCGCCATTAGAAATAGTTCGGTAAATGTGCTGCCCAGTAGATGTAACCAAATGAACCTGACTTCCTATAGCTTTGCGGTTTGATTTCTCACCTGTAAGCTGAATATTGATCCAATTATTCTCTGAACCTGGGTTTAACAATAATTGATTTTGATAAATATCACCTTCATGAGCACCTCCCATGGTAATATAAATGTCCTGGTCACCATCATTATCTAGATCGCTCCAACTGATACCATGTCCTTTTTGGATATTTGAAAAACCACCTTCAAAACTAACTTCCTCAAAATATTTGCCTTCAATATTTCGAAACATCCTGTTAGGAATAATACTTTCAAAGTTTGGGTCCCCTGTGCCAAAGTAAATATCCAGATATCCGTCATTATCTAAGTCTCCATAATTGAATCCCATTCCATAAATCGAATGATTCATTTGTGCTTCTTCCGTAACATCGGTAAAAGTACCGTTTCCATTATTTCTATAAAGCTTTGGAAGTGCTGCTGTTGGTTTGTTACCCATGAATTCATAAGCAGTTTCATAAGCTAGGGTATTGTTACTGGTGCTATAACCACATATAAATAAATCTTCGAAACCATCATTATTATAGTCAAATGAGGCTACAGGAAAACTGACAAAGGGTTCTGGTACTTGAAATTGTACGGTTGCATCGCCAAACTTCATGCCCCCCTTATTGATCAACAGCTTGTTTTGACCTCCCATTACTGATACATACAAGTCCATAAGGTTGTCATTGTTTGCATCTATGGCTGTGGCTCCTTTAATAAGTTTGGTAAAGCCGAGCCCTGAAGAAGTGGTAATGTTGGCGAATGTACCGTCCTTCTTGTTAAGGTAAAATTCTGCTTTGTGAATTTTGTTTCTATTCGCCCTTCCCATACCCTGTCCAGATGTAGTAGTTTCATTTCCAATGAACAAGTCAAGCCATCCATCGTTATTGAAGTCTGCCCAAACCGATGTTTGTGTTGGATTAAAAGTGAGAATTCCAGCTTCTTTGGTTACATCCGTAAATGTGCCATTTCCATTATTTCTTAGCAGAGAGTTAGGGTGTTTTCCCCATTCACCAAACCATCCACCGCGCATTACAAATACATCCACAAACCCATCATTATTATAGTCATTTTGTACACAGTTAAGCCCTCCTACTAATCCCTCTAAACCCGCTTCACTGGTTTTGTCGTCAAAACCTCCATTGCCATTGTTTATATAAAACCTCATTTGATCATCAGGTTTAAACCCACTTGAGGTAACCAAAATGTCCAACAGCCCATCATTGTTAAAGTCTTCTGTGATAGAACCCCCAGCGATGCCTCGGGTCGCAACACCTAAATTGGGCGCTATATCTTCAAAACGTGGAGTTTTATTTTCAGAGGTAGAAAGAAATGCCTCGATGGGGATCAAATGCTCGGTAGGAACATCATTCGGATAACGACCTAGCGTTTGATATGAGATATTCAAGAGCCACTTCAACTCAAAATCATCTGGGAGGTTAACCAGCATGTCTTCAATTATTTCGATCGCCTTTTCAGAACCTTTGGTTTTAGTATGAACTCCAGAACTTGAAATGGGTATAATACATGAGGCTGAAGTATGGTTGAGAATGCAATTTTCCTGTTCTCCTAATCGAATGTATGCCGTTGCAAGCAGCCTTTGAAAGAAACTGAGCTCTTGTTTACCTAAGCTTTTGCCTTGAGATTCCAGATCTGATAGATACGATTCTATACCGAGAATTGCTTCTTCAGTTTTACCGCTGTTGAGTGTTTCACGGAAAAACCAATAACTAAGATTAGAAAAGTCCGGAGAATTGGGGTCTATTACCTTTCTGATAGAATCGTAAGCTAAGGCTCTTTTTGAATTATAGTAATATTGAAGGTCTAGAGGGTTGGCTTTTGAATGCCTTTCTGTTAGCAAGTCAACCATGTATTGGTTTTGCTCTTGAACGTTTACGGCTTTTTCAGAATTGCACGATTGAATCAGGTATACTATTAACAATAGTATAATTGTTTGTTTGCCCCTCATAAGTTCAAATATAGCTTTTTTTCGTATGAGTTTTGTCCTATTGAGTACCCTTACAAGCTATTGGATTTAACTCCTAATCAACACTTTTATCATCGTTCATATCAATGACCACTTTCCATAGCGTGCCTAAGAGCATCAGTGCAAAGCCAATAACAAGCATCGCTGTTCTGATATTGAAATTTATAGGGTACAGGTATTTGAAAACAAAAGACAGTAGTACGAGTATTAGCCCTAGGAAAGCAATTCCAGTAGTGATTTTATGTTTCATTTCAACGTTTGCTTTTTGCTAAGATTCTCGGGAAAATGGATGGGACATTTTGTTTGTACTCTATATACTCTTGCCCGAAGCGTTTTACAAGTTTTCGTTCCTCAAGTCTTATACCAACAGGTAGATAAACTAACAAAGCAGTAAGTGTCACAAAACTGGATAGCAACGGGTTGTAAATAAAGTAACCTAAAAAAACCAGTATGGTTCCAGAATAGAGAGGGTGTCGAACTTTGCTTTGCAAACCTTCGGTTTTCAACTGAGCATTGGACTCCTCTCTTTTGAAGCCAAAAAACACCTTGGTACTATAGTTCCTAAACGCTCTTTTTATGATGAAAATACCCATAGTGGTAATCATGAGCCCTGCATAGAATAGCATAGGGTCGGGGGTAATCAATAGCGGACTTGGAATAATAGCACCAATGAGTAATACTGCGATCAATACAACCAAAGAAATAAGGTTGTAGATAATCCTATAGGTTTTCGGTTTTAAACCGATTTTTGATTTTACTTTCTCCAGCAGTAAGACACTGTGAAGAGTATAGAAGAGCACCCAACTCAAAAATAAGATTGTATGATCCAACCACATGGTCGCAATGATAAGGATATTTTTTATGTTTAAGGCTTATTAGCTATGAATAGAATTGACCGTTTAACAGCCATTTTGGTACAACTTCAATCCAAGAAAGTAATTACCGCGCAGGAGATTGCTGATAGATTTGATATAAGCCTAAGAACTGTATACAGAGATGTGCGTTCCCTTGAAGAAGCTGGAGTTCCTCTTGGAGCCGAAGCTGGAAAGGGTTATTTCATTATGGATGGGTATCACCTGCCACCAGTCATGTTTACACAAGAGGAGGCAAACGCTTTGATTTTAGGTGCAAAGCTTATTGAAGGTCATACTGACAACTCGATTAAGAAGCACTTTACGGAAGCCATGTTAAAGATTAAGAGTGTGTTAAAATCTGATGATAAAGAAGGGTTAGAAAAACTTGAGTCTCAAATCAGTGTTTCTGCCATTCCACATCAAGAGAACGAAGACTTCCCCAACAACTTTCTATCCACAATTCAAAAAGCGCTAATCGACCAGCATGTGCTGGAGTTCAAATACTTTTCTAACTACACTGGTAATTTTAATGAAAGGCAAGTAGAACCTATTGGTCTTACTTTTTATGGAGGACATTGGCACTTGCTTGCCTATTGCAGGTTAAGAAAAGCTCCACGAGATTTTAGAGTGGACAGGTTGGTTCGTTTGACTGCTCAAGATGAACGTTTTGAGATGGATAAAAAGGCCATTGATGGTTTTATGAGGCAATTGGTTCAAGGTACGGAGTTACAAGAGGTAGTTATTGGTGTAGAAAAACAAGTGTCTCGGTTTATCTCAAATCAAAAATTCTATCAGGGATTTGTTAGTGAACAGGTTAAAGACGAGTTCATTGAAATGAAGTTTTTGGTTCCTAGCATAGAGTATTTTTCCAGATGGCTTTTAACCATGGGAGATTCCGTAGTAGCAATAGAGCCTGATAGTTTGAAAGGCGCTTTGAAGGAAAGAGTAAGTGAACTTCAAAACCATTATGGCTCTTGAAATCAAATAATACTTAAGTTTTTTTGACCTTATTTTTTCTACTGACATAGGGCTGTCACTACCCCCAGTTTAATTGCATGTGAATTTAAAAATCGATCACATGAGCAATATGAATGAAACTGTTGAAGAGGTGGTGCTTTATAAAGTGAATACTGCCTATACGGAGAAATACGCGGAGACTGTTCTCCCATTGTTACAAAAATTCCTTAAGAATCAAGATGGTTTTCTGGCACACAAGACGCTTGGAGCTATTAAACAAGATGGTTATATGCTCGACCTGATTGAATGGTCGAGTTTGAGTGCCGCAGAAGCCGCATCTGCTGAATGGAAAAAGCGGACTGAATCCGGTGAGTTTGCAGAGGTTCTTGCTGCATTTGAGAAAGTAGAATTTTTTGACCACTTCAAGCAATTATCATGATAGCCATTCAAAAACTTGATTTAGCTAAGAGTTACCCAGAGTATTATAAGGCTAAGGCGAAACCACAAATTGTCAATTTGGAGCCTTACAATTACATAACTGTTCATGGGAAATCTGCTCCTGAAGCACCTGTTTTCAATAGCGCAATTGACCAACTTTATGGTTTGGCATATGGTATAAAATTTCTATGTAAAGCAAAGGAACTCGATTTTGTAGTGCCCAAAATGGAGGGTTTCTGGTGGGTAGAAGGAAAACAGCCTTTTGAAGAAACACCCAGAGAAGAATGGCATTGGAAAATTATGTTCAGAATGCCTGATTTCGTAGGTGAAATGGAATTTAACGATGCTATTCAAAGTCTTTTGGAAAAGGGGAAAATTGAAAGTGAACATGGGTTAGTGTTTGAAGAGATCCATGAAGGACTTTCGGCACAAATTTTACATGTAGGCTCGTATGATGATGAGACTGGGACACTCGAAAAACTATATGCTTATATAGCACAAGAGGGTTTTGAGGTTGCAGGTAGGCACCACGAAATTTATATCAGTGACCCAAGAAAAGTGTCTGAAGACCGATTGAAAACTATACTACGTTATTCAATACGGTAATCAGAAACCTCTAACTTCATGAATGGTACCAGAGTATACGGCTCTGGTATTTTTATTTACTGGCATGCTAGTTAATTTCACTGGAACGAAGCAATATGAAAGTTCTGATTTGCCCCGACAAGTTTAAAGGTTCTTTAACTGCCGATGAGGTGGTGACTTCTGTGGAACAAGGTCTTCTCAGGTTTGACCCTAAAATTGAGGTCATAAAACTCCCCTTGGCCGATGGAGGTGATGGGACATTAGATGTCTTAGAAGCAAACCTGAATGTGGAACGAATCTATTTACAAGTGAGTGATCCTCTTGGTCGACCTATTGAAACATATTATATAAAGAACCGCGATACTGCATTTATTGAAATGGCAAAGTCCTCAGGACTTCAGCTATTATCCGAGGATGAAAGAAATCCATTAAAGACATCAACATATGGTGTTGGACAAATGATCAGGCATGCTATTGAAGGAGGCGTGTCAAACGTATATTTGTTAGTAGGTGGAAGCGCAACCAACGATGCTGGTATTGGTATGGCTTCAGCTTTGGGATATGAGTTTTTTGATGAAGATGGCCTGTCTTGTTCCATTTCTGGAGCTGGTTTGAATGTTATAAGAAGTATAAGTCGAGAAAGAGTAATGCCCTTAATCAGTAGCGTAAGCTTCACCGTCCTTACAGATGTTCAAAACCTTTTACTAGGACCTGAAGGTGCAACACGTACTTATTGTGGTCAGAAGGGAGGCGATTTGGAATCAATAGAGTGTCTGGAAGACGGCATGGTTAATCTCACGGATGTTTTGAATAATGGTAATGAGAACATTCACGGGGCAGGAGCGGCTGGAGGCCTTGGTTATGGTGCATTAACCTTTTTGAATGCTAAACTTGAATCGGGTATACATACTATTATGGACCTTGTCTGTTTCGAACAATTCTTAGAAGATGTTGACCTGATAATTACTGGTGAGGGAAAGTTAGATGATCAAACCGGTCAAGGCAAGGTTGTTTGGGGTGTTGTAGAAAGAGTTAAAGATAAAAATATACCAATCGGTATAATTTGCGGAGATTGTACGAAACAATTGAATTGGCTAGAGGCCTTTAGTATAGAGAAGGTGATGGCAATTGCCAGAAACAAGGCGGATGCCATGAAAAATGCTGACAAGTATGTGGAGGAACTCGCCTTCAGAATAGTAAGTGGTTTGTAATGGGTTTTCTATTTTGACGAATTCCTTACTTTTGAGGCATGAACACTATCCGTATTGGTATTATCAAAGAAGGTAAGGTACCTGTAGATCATAGAGTGCCATTGATTCCGGCACAAGTTGAAGAAATTCTTAAATCAAACTCTAATATTCAGATCAAGTGTCAGCGTAGTGAAATCCGCTGCTTTTCAGATGCTGAGTATGAAGCAGCCGGAGCTTTAATGGTAGATGATGTTTCGGATTGCGAAATTATCCTTGGGGTTAAAGAAGTGCCTCTTAACATGTTATCTGATGGTAAAACTCATTTCTTTTTTTCTCACACAATTAAGAAACAGGAGTATAACCGTGAATTACTTCAAGAAATTCTAAAGAAAAATATCAGACTGATTGACTGGGAATGTCTGACCAATAAGGATGGTCAAAGGTTGATTGCCTTTGGCAGATATGCAGGCATAGTGGGAGCTTATAATGGTATTCTCACCTTTGGTAAGCGGTATAATCTTTTTCATTTACGTCCTGCCCATGAATGTTTCGATATGGACGATATGAAAACCGAGTATGAGAAGGTGGCGCTTCCTCCAGTTAAGATTGCACTTACTGGTGGAGGAAGGGTTTCTAAAGGAGCTATGGAAGTTTTGAATGGAATGGGTATTAGGAAAGTTAGTCCGGCAGAATTCCTCAATGAATACTTCAATGGGCCAGTTTATACACAGTTAAACACAAGAGACTACAATAGAAGAATAGAGAGTGGTGATTTCGATAGAGATGAGTTTTATCAAAGCCCCGAAAAATATGAATCGGCCTTTCTTCAATATGCGAGAAAGTCGGATATATTAATTGCAGGAGCCTTTTGGGATCCTCAAGCTCCGGTTTTGTTTACCAAAGATGACATGGTACAGAATGACTTTAAGATACGTGTGATTGCTGATGTTACCTGCGACATCGAAGGTTCTATACCCTCTACAAAGAAGCCAAGTACAATTGATGACCCCGTATATGATTACAATCCTAGTAATGATAGAGTGGAACCACCATTTAAAGATGAGGCCAATGTGACTGTTATGGCAGTTGATAACCTCCCTTGCGAATTACCAAGAAACGCTTCTGAAGATTTTGGTAAGGAATTTTTGAAGCACATTCTTCCAAACCTTATTGGCGAGGATACAGATGCAATCATTGAACGAGCATCAATTACTAATGAAGGTGGGCTAACTACGAGGTTTAAGTATCTGCAAGACTTTGTCAATGGAAATTAATCGATTCATTGAACATACTGACCTTAGGCCAACTCTGGTTGATAAGGATGTAGATACTTTGATAACAGAGGCAATTAATCATCAGTTTGTAGGGGTCTGTGTTCCTCCATTTTGGGTGAAAAGGGCTGCCCGCGATTTATCTTCCGCAGATATACAGTTGGTAACTGTAATAGGCTTTCCATTAGGCTACCAGATTACAGAGAGTAAGTTGACTGAGATAGAAAAGGCGATTGATCATGGTGCCAATGAATTGGATATTGTAATGAACATTTCAGCTTTCAAAGCAGGAATGCCGTGGGTTAAAATAGAGTTGGCAAAGTGTGCCAACTTGATACATGACGCTGGGTGTATGATGAAGGTAATACTCGAAACTGCCTTGCTAACTGATGAAGAGATAGTCACTGCTACAAAGTTTTGTTGTGAAGCGGGTACGGACTTCGTAAAAACATCTACGGGCTTTTCTACAGCAGGTGCTAAGACTACTCACATTGAACTGATGCGAAATAACTCTCCTTCAAATGTCGGTGTAAAGGCATCCGGTGGAATAAGGGATTTATTAACACTTAAATCTATGGTTGCTGCAGGAGCAGATCGTATTGGTACTTCTTCTGGAGTGAAAATCATGAAGGAATTCAATGAGGGCCATTGATATAACCGTTCTAGGTTTAGTTCAGGGAGTTTACTTCAGAGTTTTTACAAAGAAAGAAGCGAATAGAATTGGATTGAAAGGTTGGTGTAAGAATCAAGCAGATAATAGTGTTTTCATTCATGCTGAAGGTTCTGAAGATCAACTTGAGGAATTTGTCAAATGGTGTCACATTGGTTCCCCGGCTTCAAATGTAATAGGAGTGGAGGTTACGGAATCGAAACTTTTATATCGGAAGGAGTTCTTAATTCAAAAGAGCTAAGCAGTTTTTGATTTAAACTTTTGTATCCCTTTGTGTTTATATACCTTTAGTCCAAAGTGGTCATAGATACTGACTTTCATTCTGTTTTGCGCAAGTTCGATTCGTTTGTCAATGCTATGAAAAACGGATAGTTCTAAACCGGCTAAAACGAAATTCTTTTTAGTGCAAAGCTGCTTTACATAGTTATTGAAAGCCTCTGACCAATCTTCTATGTACTTATCATAATGGCTTCTTCCATCAAAGAGTAACTCCAATTGGTTGTCTCCAAGGTGATATCTATAGATGCCCGAAATCACATCATATAGTTCATCAAAAAAAGCTAAATGTGCTGGCTGATAATGGTCGATTAGCCGGGTTGTATCATCTGGTAGTCTAAGAGGGTTGAAAAGATTAAAGTACCCTTCTTTAACAAGATCAATCAATCTGGCCTGAAGCTCCAGCTTCATATCAGTTTGAACCTGTTTTAGTATGTAGTTTTTATCCAGAAGGAATAATCGTTCTCCCACTCAAAAAAATTTTGACAAAATTATAAAATTATAGCTAATAATGCGAAAAAAGCTGTTTACCTGCTCGTGTTCAGTCGTTTAGATTGCTTTTTATTGAGCGGCCATTCCGTTCACCATTCTGCCAAAGAATATAGCATTCATCATGAGCTTATTTGTACCGTACCAAAATGCTCTGAAATTTGGATTATCTACTAGCGAAACTATCCTGCCTCTGCCCATGGCAGAGACTCTAATTGTTGAAGTCCCTTTTAAAGCTTCAAGATTAGCGTCACTAATCCAACCACTAATCAGAGGTTCTTCCGTATACCTTCCCGGATTAGAAAATTTGCTTTCTGAGGCTTCAATTATAGTATTGCCTCTACGGAAAGTTGGAAGTAGCTCTTTATAATACCCAAAAGCCATCGGATGTGAGAGGTCTAGCTCCGACATATAAACCCCTCCAGGAATGAATTGAGCTCTTGAATAATTTGAAATCTGATCATATGAAATTTCCTCTGCACTTGGGCGTTCTGCCTGAACAGATTTTAGATTGGTCAACTTATTTCTTGACATCCACGCCACGGCACCTGAAGTACCAACTAATGTGCCTCCATTTCTAATCCATCTTTTCAGGTTGTCCATTTCACTCTTTCCAAGATCTAGCCCTCCGGTGATTATGATCGTATTGTATCTGTCAATGGCAGCGCCTCCCAGCCTTCTTTCTGGAAGTTTTGTAACGAACATATCCATTCTGGTATCAAGCAAATGCCATACTTCACCGGCATCATAAGAGCTACCTGCTTCAACGATCAACGCAACTTCTGGCTTTTCTACAGTTACGAAAGAATTGCTACCCAAGGAAACACCGTCAGTTAAACCAGTATTTAGATTATAGATGTCTAACCCATCCTCTGTTGCTATCTCTTGTACAAGTTTAAAGAGGTCAAAGCCAGAGATGCCCTGATTAGCGACTGGAATTAAAATTGTGCCTCTGTCAAACTCTTTTTCGTCTGCACTTTGGAATTTGGAAGTAGCAACTTTGATTCTGACTCCTTTGGATAATAGTTTGTTGGCTGCTCTAGGCGCATAGTAGCCATGCCACTCAAAGGCGTATGCATATTTGCTTTGTCCTCCAACAATGTTTCCCTTAGGGAACTCAAGATTTTCGACCTTTTCTCCTAATTGGTTTCTTCCGTAATCTCTGCCAGACATCTCATGATATTCCAAATTGAAAGCCATGGGATATGTCCAGCCGGAAATGTCATAAAACAAGCTATCTTCAAAAGTTGTGCGCTGCTCGAACATTGCCTTTATAATCCTGTAGTTTCGTTGCTTTAAAGGAATGATATAACTATTGTCTGGTCTATACTCTTCATCAGCAAGTCGGATTCTTCTAGACGGACGATAGAAATCGATCTCTTGTTTATCAAGTATTTCAGCAAGATGAAAAGCCCTGACCGGATCTTTCTCAGCCTTAAAGATATAAGCCTTATGATTGTCACCATCGGCAGTTCTCAAGGCTCTTTTATAGAAGTTTCGTTGGTATTCAAGAAGTTCCACTCTCATTTCGACAGAAGCCTTCCAGGTGGAGAGCGCTGTTGTGAATTGATTCTTAACAGTGAATGGAAACTTTAGTATTCCATTGGCGCTTTCCTGGGCATGCCCTCTTGAACTGGCCTGCTCGAATAATATGCCAATGCCTCCATTGATATCAGGAAAAGTTGAGCCTTTGCCATAATAGAAATCATCATAACCCTCTTTTGTGTAATAGAGGGAGCCAATACTATCCAGAGCCTGAGCGTGATACTCACCAATCTTTTCGGTAAGCTCCTGGTTTAGTTTAGGAGTTAGAGGGTGTGTTCTAGAAGGTACTCCCGGTTGGAAAAAGAAAGTTGAATTAGTACCCATTTCATGATGATCGGTGAGGACATTGGGTTTCCACATGTGGTACTTTGCGATTCTGTTTTGCGACTCAGGTTGTTGTACGGGTAACCAATCTCTGTTCAAGTCAAACCAATAATGGTTAGTACGTCCACCAGGCCATACTTCTCCATATTCCCTATCATTTGGGTCAGGATTAACCTTTTTACCCTTATGCATATTGGCCCAGGTAGAAAACCTGGTTAGACCATCTGGGTTATACGAAGGGTCCAGCAAGACTACCGTGTTTCTTAATGCATCTTCTATCTCCGCACCTTGCGCTGCAGCCATATAGTAGGCTACTAACATAGACGCGTTTGCACCACTAGGTTCATTGCCATGTATGCTAAAGCCCATATAGACTACGGCAGGCATTTTTTCCACGTTAAACTTATCTGCTTCATTTGGATAGGTTAGCCAGACATGGTCACTTCTTATTTTATCAATCCCAATGTGATTTACAGGGTCAGTAATTGTTAAGAGAAGTTGAGGCCTTCCTTCGTGAGTTGTTCCTGTTTGTTCAATTGATATTCTTTCGGAAGCAGCTGCAACCGCCTTCATATACAAAACCAGTTTGTCATGTGTAATATGCCATTCTCCAACCTCATGCCCAATAATAGATTCTGGAGTAGGGATCTCAGGGTTGTATTGAACGTTATCTGGAAGGTAATAAGACAAATCTATTTGGCTAAACCCTGGTGCTGTTATTAGCATTAGAGAAACCATCAATAGACAAAACGAACGTTTATGCATAGTACAGTTGGGCTTTGACAAAGAAAGCAATATACTGATTCTATTAGCTTATTGAAAATGGAATGGTTTAGAGAGTAAAATACTCAGTAAAGAGTTTTTTATTTGTAAAGTAAAATTTACTTTTATGTAGAGCGGTCGGGTTAGACTATTGCCCTGAGATAGTCGGAGGTAGTATATTGAAATAGCTGATACCTATTGTGTTAGATAATTCAAATGTTTTTTTAATCACTACTTATTTAGATAAAAAAGAGTTTTTGAAAAAACCTACACTTTAATGTTAAGAAAAAGTTAATTCGCTATATCAAAGGTAGCGAAAGCATAACATTTGCCCATTAATGCCGATCTAGGTAACTACTAATTTTGCCTTTAAAACGCGCGCAAGCGCATAATGTTGTAAAGTGAATCTAAATCTAATCTACTTTAAATTTTCTTCTATGAAAAGAACACTACTTCAGTTACTTATGGCTGGATTGATGCTTGTTACGGTAAACGCAGCATTCGGTCAAGGTACAACAACCTCTTCTATTAACGGAAGGGTGACAGACGCAAGTGGTGAGACACTACCTGGTGCAACTGTTGTTGCGGTGCACACACCTAGTGGAACTCGCTATGGAAACATCACAAATGCTGATGGTTATTACAGAATTCCTAACATGAGAGTTGGCGGTCCTTACACAGTGACGGTTACTTTCGTTGGTTACAAAGAATTCAAAAGAGAAAACGTATTCTTGACTTTAGGTCAGGCTTTCAAAATCAACGCAAAACTTACAGAAGATGCTGTGACACTTGAAGGTGTTGAAGTTGTTGCTGAAAGAGGTGGTGTTTTTGATGGTAACAGAACTGGTGCTGAGACTGTTGTGGGTATTGAGCAAATTAATGCTACTCCAACGGTTGCAAGAGCTATTGGTGACTTTGCCAGGTTTACTCCTCAAGCTACTATTGATGAGGGTAATGATGGCTTCTCAATTTCTATTGGTGGGCAGAACAACAGATACAACTCTATCTACATTGATGGAGCAGTAAACAATGATGTTTTCGGTCTTGCTGGTTCAGGTACTAATGGTGGGCAAACTGGTGTTTCTCCTATTTCAATTGATGCTATTGAGCAGTTTCAGATTCAGGTTGCTCCTTTTGATGTAAGAGTTTCAGGTTTTGCTGGTGGAGCTGTTAATGCTGTAACGCGTTCGGGTTCTAATGATTACCAAGGGTCTGTATATAGATACTGGAGAAACGAAAAGTTTGCTGGCAAAACTCCTAGAGATATCGAAGGGCCAAGACAAAGATTAGCTGATTTTAGCGCTGAAACTTACGGTGTTCGAGTAGGTGGTCCAATAATTAAAGACAAATTATTCTTCTTCGTGAATGTTGAGAAACAAAGTGATGAGACTCCTCAACCATTTGATTTCAGTAATTACGAAGGTGATGCAACTGCTGCTGATATCACAGCACTAAGGAACAAATTGAGCGGTTTTGGTTATGAACCAGGAACGTTGGAGCCTAACCCTGTAGTGCTTGATTCTGATAAGATTACTGCCAAATTCGATTACAACGTTAATCAGAATAACAAGTTATCTCTTAGATACTCTTATGTAAAGGCAGATAATATTGAAGGTGTAAGGTCTTCGAACAGAACTTTAAATTTCTACAATAGATCTGAATCTTTCCTATCAAAAACAAACTCTCTCTCTGCAGAGTGGTCTTCAACAATCGGATCAAACGCTTCTAATAAATTGACAATTGGATATGTTTCAGTAAACGATGATAGAGATCCTACAGGAACTGACTTTCCAACGGTGAACATTAATGATGGAGCAGGTGAAATTAGGTTTGGAGCAGAGCCGTTCTCTACTGCAAACTTGTTGGATCAGACAGTTTTCACAATCAATAACAACTTTGAGCTTTATAAGGGTAAGCATACCTATACTTTTGGTGTTAACGCTGAATTCTACTCCGTAGAGAACTTGTTTATTGCATTTAACTATGGTGAATATGAGTACAATAACCTGAATGATTTCTTGACAGATCAGCCTGCTAATAACTACTTCAGATTGTATTCAAACAGAGATGATGTAACTGGTGACGGTTCTAAGGCTGCTGCGATTTTTAATTCTAGCTTATTTGGAATTTATGCTCAGGATGAAATTCAGGTTAATGAGAATCTTAAGATTACTGCAGGTTTAAGAATGGATATGCAAGCATTTGATGATACTCCAGAGAATGCCGATTTTAATAATAATAGTATTCCATTGTACCAAGCTGCTGGTTATGATTTAAAAGGAGCTAGAATTGGACAGTTCATCAAAACTCAAGCATTGTTCTCTCCAAGATTTGGTTTCAACTGGGATGTTAATGGTGACAGGTCGCTTCAATTAAGAGGTGGTGCTGGTGTTTTCACTTCAAGGATTCCTTTGGTATGGCCAGGTGGTGCGTACAATAACAATGGTTTTAACTTAGGTGCTGCTTTTATAGGAACAGATGGGTTTAATGGAGTTTTCAGACCTGATATTAACAACCAACCTGGTACTTTTGATCCTTCTCGTCAGTCTGGTAACATTGATCTTTTCGCAGAAGATTTCAAAGTTCCTCAGGTTGCTAAATTCAATATCGCTGCCGATAAGCGTTTGAGTAATGGGTGGATTTGGTCAGTTGATGCATTGTATACCAAAACTATCTACGCTGTTAGATATGAGAATATCAACATCAGACCTTCAACTTCTAACCTTACAGGTACTGGTGATAACAGACCTATCTACAATAGAAGAGATGAAGTTGATGATACTTATGGTAGAGTGATTTTGGCTTCGAACACTGGTAGAGGGTATGCTTATAACTTAACTACTACTTTGACTATGCCAATGACAAATGGTTTCCAGGGAAGTGCCTCTTACTCTTATGGTGAGTCTTTCAACGTGTTTGATGGTACTTCTTCTCAGAATTCATCTCAGTGGAGAGGATTGCACTCAGTAGGTGGTAGAAACTTTGATCAGCCTTTAGTGAAGTCTTTCTTCTCTCCTGGTCACAGAATCATTGCTCAGGCATC
The DNA here is from genome assembly GCA_947493005.1 of uncultured Roseivirga sp. Taxonomy (GTDB): domain Bacteria; phylum Bacteroidota; class Bacteroidia; order Cytophagales; family Cyclobacteriaceae; genus Roseivirga. The sequence goes on along the minus strand of CANLOY010000001.1, from coordinate 392,686 downwards.
TTACAGAAAAGAATGGGGTAAGAATTTTGCTACTCAGATTGGTCTTGTTTATGAAGGTCGTTCTGGTCGTCCATTCTCATACATCTACAATGACAATGACAGACTAACAAACGAGGCGTCTAGAGAAAGATCTCTAATCTACGTTCCGATTAACAGAGATGATATTGTTCTAGTTGATGATGCAAGAGCAGGTACTGCTGATGAGCAGTGGGCTAGATTAAACTCTTTCATTTCTAATGACAGCTACTTGAACTCAAGAAGAGGTAACTATGCAGAGGTGAATAAGAGTAGATCTCCTTTTACTCATATCTTTGATTTAAGATTGATGCAAGAGTTTTTCTTAAATGCTGGTGGTAAGAAGCATACACTTCAGTTTACTGCAGACATTTACAACTTCGGTAACATGTTGAACAAGGATTGGGGTAGAAGATACTTTGTACCTTCTGACTTCCAGTTGTTGAACTTCGAAGGTTTCGAAGCTGATGGAACTACACCAACTTATACTTTTGATGGTGTACTTGACAACGATCCTGCTGCCAATAGAATTGATGATTCTGGCTTGACTAGTTCAAGATGGCAGATGCAACTTGGATTAAGATATATCTTCGGTAACTAATACTTACCAAAACTGATACAAAAGCCTGTCTGCCTTTGGTAGACAGGCTTTTTAGTTTAAAGGCTATCTGAAAATAATAGAGTAATCTTTGGGGGAATTAAGACTGATCGATTTTCCTTGACTATCGTGCCCTTCGATAATAATTTGAAAGGCGAACTCAAGATTTTTGAGATCCTTAATTCCTCCAACTTGTAAAGAGAAGAAAGTGCTTTCTTTGGGAGCTATTGGGTTACTTTTTCCATCTTCTGAAAAAGTTTTGATAGAGTAATATTTGGCTTTTTTGTTTAATAGAAAATGAAGAGAATCAACCTGTCTTTCTTTGATGTGCTCTATTGCGGAAATTCTACTCGGTGAGCCAATAACTTTCAATGAAATGGCATCAATAAAAAAGGGGTTACTTGATGTATAATTACTCAACTTAAAGTTGAGTAATTGTTTGTTAACGCTTTTAGAATCGTTTAAGACTCCCTCCAAAAGAAACTCCTCGTGAAAAGTTTGATTGGATACAGGAATAGGATTTGATAATTCAATGTCCAGCATCGTAATACCTTCATGGGCAGGTTGGTAGATAAGAAACAAACTCACTAGCCCACCAACTATCATACTTACAATCACGTAAATCAGTATGGTGTTTTTCCTTGATTTTTTCTTTAGTTCGTCATTTAGGTTTTCAGATTTTTCGACATCTTTTTTTATGGAAAGAATAGAATTCTCAGCTTCTATGTTCTTCTCATGAACGTTGGCAACGGAGTCTTTCAGTTTTTTTAATTCGCTTACAAGCCTGCCAGGCTCTTTGATGAGGTTCAGTTGATCCTGAAGTGAGTTTAACTCACTTTTGAGAGTCTCTAAATTGTCTGTGGCTACTAATAATGACTCTTTTGATATGTCAATACCAAAAACTGAGATGGCAAGCTTCAATGAGTAATCGGATTTACTGGGAGCAACATTTTTGAGAAATTCAACCAGACCCCTGAAGGGATTTACATCAAATTGCGGTAACTCTTTTGCTCTATCATTTGAATCTTGGGCTTCACTAGCTAATAAGTACTTATAGATGTCATTGGCCGTAGCACTGTTGGTTTTGGAACTTGACCCATAAATCAGAGATAATATGGATTTACTTCTGTTTTTGTAATGTGCATTAGTTTTATAATGCCCAAAAAGAGTATTGACCAGATTTAAGATATCAGTTTGCGTTAAAGAAGAGCCCTTTTCTATTGATTTCTGGAAATAACTTCTTTTTACAAGATGGAGTAAGACTTCACTGTATTGCTCTACGGCAATGCTGACTTGCTTTTTATATTCGGTGTTTTCTAGAATTTGGTTCATTTCTGAAATCCTAAAAAGTAGTGTTTGTCAGATTTAACCTCGATTACTTCCTCAAGATCGTCTGTATTTACCAGTGTCATAACAATGTCGAATTGATATACCAGACCTTCAACGGGTTCTTTTGAATTGTTTAATAATCGAATTGAAAATCTGTTATCGGTATTGCCTCCAACTGGTTTGATGAAAACAGGCTTCGTTGACTTTTTCTCAACCTTTGAATCAGCGTTTTTTGAAATAACAATCCTTGGGCTGTATTGATTTAATCGAGAAGTATAGTTTCTCCAAATGCCTTGTTCGATGGTACCAATTAAGTCGAGCCTATACTGATCTGAGATTTCAATGCTGACAGCATGTAGTTTCCAAGTCTTGGTAGTTTCGTTTTTTACATCTATCCAAACCTCCATGTTCTGGTTGGCAATAGATACCCTCTTTTCATTCAAACCATCGCGATTACGCATTGGATAAAACTTCCCACCAAACTTAGGGCTGTTCATGTCTTCTCTATCTTCTGAATCGACAGGTATAGTACTCCAGTCATCAGATATTAGAAACTGACGATTCCCAATAAACACTGTTTTCAAACTAACATCAACAGTTTCCTTGAGCGCTATTTCCTGAGCAAAAGAATAGTGCAACGAAAATGAACAGAGAACGGTGAGAAGAATTTTACGCATTCATTAATGATTAAAATAAAACCTAGAATAGACCATCCATCCACCCCAGAAATAAGGATGATTGAACTGTGGAATTTCTCTTATATCTTTTTGTGCCTTCTTCAGAGCCATTCTTTCCGAATTCCCATCTAGCCAATGTTTATAAAACTTAAGCATAAATGCTGTCGTTGCTTCATCATTTACAGGCCAGAAACTGCCAACCACATGGCCTACTCCCGCATTTAGAAAGAGTTCTGCAATATTAGTAGTATGATACTCAGGTATATATTGATTGATAGGGCCACAAGTCGCTAATGTAACAATTTGTGTACCTGAAAGGCTTAGTTCTTCAATCTCTTTACTATCTAGAGCCCCATCTTGCAAGGCAAAGTTGTAAATCCGATCCTGATATTTTTGGATCAACGATTCGCCTGGTGGCTTTTGTCCTTCTAAAATAATATTTACAGAATCAAAATAATCTTTGATTGCCTTTTTACTTTTTATTGACCTTGAATTGAGCATTAACTCTTGTAATTCTTTTGTGTAAATATGCTGTTCCATTAATGCACTATATCTTGAATTATATTCTTCCGCGACTTGAGATTTTTCAGTTTCTATGCTTTTAAATACAGATTCTTTATTCAAATTATAATATGCGCCAGATAGAAATAACTTGGTTTCGTCAGGTGCGAACGATCCAACTTCTGATGGCTTATCATTTTCAGCATGAGTTGATATGTGTAATACCGTTGGAGATTCAACCTTTTTAATGTTTTTTTCGGTAGCTAGTGTATCCAGAAAGTAATTTCCTGTAAAACCATTGTCAAGAAGAATCTTATTCAGAACCTTGATCTCATATTTGCTCATTAACAGAGGGCTGAGTGTGCTATCCGATTCACTTGGGAGTCCGGGATCAATACTTTTGTATTCACTAGACTTTTGTACCCAATCGTAAAGTGCTTTTTCCTGATTAATGTTTAAAGAGCTATCCTGTGTTCTTCTTTCTTCTATTTTATTATTAAAAGCCCGTTCCAGATTCTGTTGACCCCAGGCCTGCATTTCCTGATCTTTTTCTTTTTGCGACTTGTCACTATCTAATTGACTGAGCACCATTTCGGCAAAAGATTTAGGTTTAGTAGGTAATGAATCGAGAGTGAGTCTTTCATAATCCGGGAAACCGAAAAGATCAAAAGTTTTATTCGATCTTTTAGAAGATTTCCTAAGAGGTCTTATCTGGTCTGAGTTGATTTCAAAGTTCCTTATGATATCAATGGAGTCTCCAATGAAATTCCCATTAGGGTTCACAAGAGCTTCTATCATTACTTTATTGTAAATTCCATGTGCTTGAAAAAATAGTTGATTGACGTTCTTTGGTAACTTCTGCTCTATGGCCTCCCAATACCTTTTGTATGAAAAATCTTCATCCAGTCTACCTGAACTATATGGGTTGGCATAGTTATCAAAGTATTCTTGGTAGAACTCCTTTTCTAACTTGGGGCCATTTCCCAAATATATTAAGCGAGTAAAAGGAGGTGTGCTGTTATATATGATGGCATAATATTGATACTCCAAATCAGGCACATGTTTTTCAATAAAGTCGGAGATAGGCCTTAAGATTTTTACAAATGCAGTGCCTTTTTTTAGTGCATAAACTGGTTGGGCAAAATTTCTTTTGCTTTCCTGATTCAAGTATAAAACTGATCTCACAAAGTAATCATAAACTTCGTTCAGGTTGGCATTTAGACTGTTTATAAAATTACTTCTGTTTTGATGCCCAGAAAAATAAAATGATGTTGAGAGTTCTTGGATATTAGGAGATACACTTATAAGCTGACCAATGGTTTGATCTATTTTATTCAGTTTATCGTTTTCTAGTCGAGAGGACTTTCTGAATCTTAGGCTCGGCAAAAAGGCGTGAAGATAGAACGATACAGCAGGGTCAAAATGAATTGTCATTCCATTTCTAAACTTTGGATTCAAACTTGTTTTGAATGCATGTAATTGATTCTGTTTGTCTATGGACTCCAATTGACGAACTTGGTTGGTTACAAGCTCAAGAAACTGATTGTTCTCATGCTGCTTTTTAACAGAATCCATGAGGTGCTTATACTTCTCATCAATTTTTGATTCCAGAGAATCTTCAAAGTTTATAAGACCTTTAGTAAGCAGGTATATTCGATACAACTCCTGTTTATCTTTATCATTCTTATACTGGGCGTAGCCATTAATCTGTTCTTTTATATTCTCAGGATGCTGAAGTGCTTCCAGAAAAAACTGTTCCCGTTGCTCAACAGCTGATTGGGAAACTCCATCATTTATAGATAGAAGAATCACTATTGTGAGCGTCATAATTTTATGCCAGACAATATCTAATTCTAATTTCATACACTTCAAATTGTAGATTTCCATTTGGAAATCCAGTGTTCCTACTGGAAAAGTTACACTATACTCTTCTTTAATATGGTATTTCGCCTTTGTCGATTAACAAATTCAGATCTGTTTTCGCATATGGCGAATGAGTGACCTGACATTGTCAGGTTATTATTTAGTGTGGCTTATTAAATAGCAAAGAGAATCCAATCGGTGATACGCACCGCTCAGCGCTAAAGGCATCATTGGGTTAGCCGCAATAAGCAATAAGAACTCCTGAACTAAATTCAATGCTTAGGAAAAGATTATTGCTTGTGGTGGGAGTATTGGCTACTATGGTTTTAGCATGCTCCAGTCCGGAAGAAGATATCAGACCATTGCTGGACGATTCAGAACTGAAGGATACGGATATCAGAGATTATGTCTATGATGATCCGGATTCTACGGTGGGTAATTGTACACAGTGTGGTAATTCGTAACTTCTCGAATTGTAATATATTTAACCACCCTGCACTTCAAAAGTGCAGGGCTAAACTATGTTGCTCAACCAAAAATACCGAATTGTTGTTTCAGGCATTTTATGCCTGCTGGCATTTTCAAATTGCCAGACGAGACTTGATGATATAGATTTCAAAGAGGTTGTTTCTCAATCATGGCAGTTCCAAGGTTCGCAGAGAGAGGTTTTTCTAAAAGAAAATGTGTTGTTGGCTGATAGTCTGAACAACGAGGATGGAAGAATCCGAACACGATACTTTTTAGGTTATTTCTACGAGTCACTCCAAAAGTTTGCGATGGCAGACAATGTTTATTTGGAGCTGCTGGATATCACACGGAACTTGGATAATAAGGAGTGGGAAGTTTCTACTCTTATTCAGTTAGGCCAGACTCACATTTATCAGAGAAAGTATCCTGAGGCAGAAGCTTTTCTTATGGATGCTTTGAGCAAAAGCGATCTTCAACCTAACCCAAAGTTAAAAGGCTTTACATATTCAGCTTTGGGACTGCTTTACGAACGCAAATCTGAAATTGGAAAAACGATCGATGTATACCAGAATGCGCTTGAAGTATTTAAAGGTACTCTCGACACGACTATGCAAATCAAGACTTTAAACTACCTCGGTATTCAATATGCTGCATTGGATTTGCACGACCTCTCTTCGGTTTCTTATGAGAAGGCCGCTGAGTTGGCCTTATCTAAAAAAGATTCGGTTCAATACATTTCTTCGCTCTATCAATCAGGAATAAATCTTATTAAGAATGGAGATTACGATAGAGCCTTGACTCTTGGGTTTAGGGCACAAAATCTCTTGAAGAAGAGAATGGATTCGGCAAAGTATGCCAGAGTATTAAACAATATTGGCGATGCCTATTTAGGACTTTACAATAATGAGAGAGCATCTGCCTATTTCGACTCGGCTTTTCATTTTATGGATGAGTCCTTAAAGATAAAAACACAAATAAACGATAAGAAGGGACGTGCTTTCACCTTATTCAATTTAGGAAAACTCTTTTCCGAATCAGATGAAAAAAAATCAAATAGGTATTTTTCAGAAGCGTTTGAAATCTGGAATAGAGATAAAAGCTCAGTTAACCTCTCCAAAACAGCAATAGCGTTAGCCAAGCTGAACTTAGGTATAAGCTTGAATAAGGCAGTTGACTACCTTGCTTTGGCTGACTCCCTAAACGAGCAATTTGATAACCTTTCCCAACAGGCCAACATTATGGAATTGAAAGCGACAATTGCCAGCCTATCAAATGACCTGTCGTCCTATAAGTTATTTATGGATGAGAGAGATTCGCTTTTGAGATTAGATGGAAGCCAGAAGAGACAGAAGTTTGTTGCAGCTACTGAGGTAAGGTTGAGAACTTTGGAACTTGAGAAAGAAAAGGAACTATTGCTGGAGACCAATGAACTGCAAGAAGATATTGCCGAATCCAGAAAACTGCTATTAGGTGTAGCCATAATGCTTTTAGTTATCGTCATGTTGTTTCTGGCTTATAGTATCAAGAAAAACCAAAGCCTTGTTCGGTTAAATGAAAGAATTGTAAATCTTAAAAATGGAATTCTGCATAACCAATTCAATTCATTTGAGTTGCTAAGGGCAATCTTTCGATTAGAGGAAAGAGAGGCAGAGTCATCGGAGAACAAATCACTCTTGACTGAAGTGAACACCAAGATCGGCAGTCTTACAGGTTTGTCAAGAATACTTTACAAAGAGCAATTAAAGAACTATTCGGGAACAGCTATGATTGACCTCAAAGAATACCTGGAGTCGATTGTTCCGGATTCCATGCAACTCAATAATGAAGATTTGGATTATCACCTTAGTGTTGATAAGATTACAATAAAGTCAGATATAGCACTGTCTATTGGCCTGATTGTAAACGAACTCTGTATAAATTATATTAAGCATGCTATTCCTAATGGAGCTGATCGAATGGCTATAGAATTGAATGAATCAAGTGGAAAGATAAACCTTCACTATTTTGATAATGCCCAATTGAAGGATAGGAATGGATATGAAGACAATATCTATAGTAAATTGGTAGTTTCGTTGGTTAACGACCTCAATGGTAACGTGATTACTAGCTCAGAGGAGGGTGTTGAATACAGAATTGTAATCCCAATAAAGAAATGAAACCTTCAATACTCATACTAGAAGACCGAAGTATTTTGCTGGAAGATTTGTGCGATCGCGTCAATAAGTTTGTGGATTGTGAAATAGTAGCTGCGCGATCTTCAGAAGAGGCACTTTCTGCCACACCCGATATTGCATTATGTGATATTAGTCTGGAAGAAGATTCAATGACAGGTATTGATGTAGCTGATAGATTTAATGAGAGTAGACAAGTACCGATCATTTTTGTGACTAGTACACAAGACGATCAGGAGGTTTTTGATCGTATTGATGCTGCTGGTTACCCCAAAACATATTTAAGTAAACCAGTGACGAATAATGAACTCAAGGTCGCATTGAAAAATGCTTTGAGTTCGCTAGACATTCAACCTTCGCAAACCAGATCTAAAAGAGATAGCAATTTTTTAATAAGAAATACCACTGCTACTTATAACCTCGATGTTGAAAAAGATATTGTTTACTTAGAGGCTGATGGAAATGTCACAAAGGTCTATATAACTACACAAGAACAACCAGTTGTAGTTTCTACGCATATGAAGGACTTTATGTCACGAGTCTCATCGGTTACAAATGCAATGCAAAGAATAAGCAGGTCGCATGCCATTAACATCAACAAGCTGAGTAAGATTGTTGACTCCAAAAGGAACATTACCAAGGAGAAGATGCTTGTATTAAAGGAAACTCCAACCCAGTTGAAACTTTCACCTATTTACAGAGCTCAGCTAATAGCCAGGTTTAACTCTTTATAGAAGCAGAGCACCTAATTGATTGATCCACTAAGTTGCTTTATTGATCAAAAGAGCTTCCTTATTGGGTAAAGGTCTTTTTATATAAGATGCCAAAGCTGATCCGCTAGTTTCAACCTAGAAACTACAAGTGGTGAAGTATCTTTTTGTTTTGCTGATTTTGATAAGCTCATGGAATGTTCAAGGTCAACATAAGCATGAACTTGAATGTGAGACTATTTCACTTACTAATCTTAAGAAATTCAAAACTTCGCATAGGCAATACAATAGAATAAGAAAACCTGCAAAAAGCGAATTACTGACTTACCTGAATAAGCAACATTTTCAAATAATGTTTCGAGAGGGCTTGGCTTGCTCTGCACATTTGTTAAAGAAAATAATTGAAGAAAAAGAATGGAATAGAGATTCTCTTCAATCTCACTTTTTCCGGGTATACGATACGCTTATCGAATCTGAAATTGAAGATAACCATAAACCAAGCTTCAGTAGCGGTTGGGGTGGATTTAAAGAAAACAGGCATACGCTGAAGAAATTTTCAGGAAAGTGGTTTGGAAAATGGAGAAATGATGAAGTCAATCACCTATGGTTGAGGCCTGTTAAAACTAACAAAACCTTTCGGATAGGCACAGAAGAAGCTTATCTAAGAGCCTATCAAAGTGCTTTTATAGGAGATGGTATTGGGTTGAATTATCTAATCGAGTGGGACGGAGAATTCTATCTTCTAGGCATGACATATCATTATCAGGAGGGAGAAATAATAATGAAAAGGCCACATATTGGACTTTCTCAATCGGAGAATACCATTGTCTGGTTGACCAAAGATCATATCTACTTTGAATACCTCTGCAATTGCAACAAGATAGGATTACCGGAGCACTATGTAATTGATGGAGTGTATTTCCATAAGGATCATGAGGAGGTAAAGAGTGCAGAAGGTTTTAGGGCCATCTACTTCAGAGAAAAGAGATTTCGATCAAGTTTTAAATCCTTTCAGATTGATAAAAGTCGAATGGTATTCCTTGATCAATTTTATTGATTGCATTAGCGGCTTTGTTGCCTAAATCAAGTGGTTTATTGGCAATAATGACTAGTGCTGCCTATCCATATACTCATGAACTAGCTTTAATAAGTTTTATCACCAATAGATGAATGCCTTATGATAGTTTGGTCAGGTAAGGGAATACTGATCCTAGTATTCTTCAATGTATTTTTTTGGGGTATAATATTTCTAACCCCTTTAGAGGAAACTGATAATATTACGGCAGCTATTGCTTGTTATGCTACAGCAATAGTGAGTCTCATTCTGGGCCGAAAATGGAATATTCAAACTTACAAATCAGCCCTTGATAATAGAGAAAATCCTAAGGTCGAAATAATTCCCTTGAGTACGCTTTTCTGGATTAGAATGGAGTATTGGTTCTGGGTACTATTAGTTATTGGTAGTCTCATCTGGATGGGAGTTTTTGGTTAATAATACCTTATGATTCGATTATATATGAAACGATTTATCCTCCTCAGTATCGTCATACTTTCATTGTTTACCTCCTGCCTTTCACAAAAGGCAGTTTTGTCAAATGAGAAGTATATCACCCCCGAAATTAAATCTGTAACTCCACAATGGAAAAAGCACAAGGGGGCACCATATAAAGTCACAATGTTTGGTGCAATGGTTGGTGCAGCATTTGTAGGTTGGAATGTTGGAGATGAGGTTTTGGCAAACAATCAGGAAAACAACCCTAATGATAATGAGATAATCGCTGCTGCAGGTTTTGGTGTTTTATCGCTGTGGATTTACGATGGCATATTTAACAGTCGTAAGAGGAAAGAGCAAATAAAGGAGCCTATCCCGGTTCAGACTGAAGATCAAAAGAAATGGCTGAGAAAGTACAACGCAAAAGAGAATACAAAGTATGTTGTATTCAACAGACCCAACGATCAGGAGCTACAGCTAATATCTAAATCTAACCTTTCTGTTTACTCCAATTACAGGAATAGAATTGTGTCGCTTTCGGATAAACTCAACGCAAGTAATGAAGTCATGCTTGATGAAGAAAACGCTATCATCGAACTGATCTCCGATCATAAAGGGAAAGTTTACCCAACCGAAGTAGATAACCTAACAAATGCGTTAGAAAGACAAAGAGGCTTGGCTGTTGAGGAAGAAAGAACTGAAACGGCTAAGTATCTGGAGAAGCAATTGAGCAGCATTTTAAGCAAGCATGAGCTTTATACAAAGCTTAGAAGCTTAGGTGATTTCAGAGGTACTTATGTAAGTGAGATTAATTCTCTGGATGTAGAAAGAAGAAGCCAGATAGAAAGAAAAGTTCAAAGCGCCTTTGAGATGGGAACAGCCACTTTGGTCGGTCAAGAACTTGACCACTTGAAATCGCTTGGTCTTAGCTTGAAAAACTGGAAAAAAATGGAGAGCTGGGCTTCTCACTACGACAATAACTTAAAGGAATATGATTTCTTCAGGGAGCATGGTTTGGTCAAACAACTGTGGAAGGACTACCTATCGATTCGTAAGTCCATGGTTACATCCAACAGGCACTCCATATTGATTGAAATGAATAGTCAATCTAGTTTTTCAGGTATTGAACGAGTGAAAAGGAAATATGGAAACTTGATAAGTGATGATAAAGCAGTTGAAGAGCTCCTGGAAAAAGTTGCATCATTATCTAAAGAAGTAATTCTGGAACGGAGAACAGATAAATCTAATGTCAATGTTTTTGCTAATCTATCAAGGTCTCAAGCCTTGTCTTCAAAAGAAATTCTAGGAAAAATCAGAGAAGTGAAGTTAGATTTTCGACTGAGATCAGTTTATGCAGACAAGACAGAAGTAATCAACATGCTCGAAAGAGTTGGTATTAAAGTATCAGAAGATGCTGATGTCATTCTTGAACTGATTGATAATAAAGAGGCAGGGACTTTTTATTCAAAGAAGAGCAATGGTGACGAAAATTTTAGTACCAATGTTACCGGTTCCAACATTCGGGTACAGCTCTATACTTATGGGTTGAAATACTACAACGGAGAAATTGTTAATGGATTAACCATAATCAATAGTATTTCCAATTCTTACCTGATAAAGACAAATGAGATTACCAGGCTTAGAAATGGTTACAAAATCACATTGAGTGATCTTTTGTCAGATGTCTTTTCCAAACCATTTATTAAGCAATCTGCAACGCCAAAAGAAGAGTGGTCTAAAGTTGTTGAGAAAATATTCGATGAGTCATCATCTATCGACATGAAAAGCCAGAGTTCAAACGGCAGTCTTTCATGGCTCAAGTCAATCAATAGAGTGAATCAAAATGACTACAAATCCTATTTGGGAGGTTGGAATGTTCGACTGAAAAAGCTGGGAGTTCTTTTTGCTGAGAAAGATAACTATGGTGTTGATCAGGCTTCCATCTTACATTCTATTAGTTCTAAAGGCTACGACATGACCGATGATTCAGGCAAAGATGTGTTTGTAGTATTAGGAGATGCCAATGTGATTCTCAAAAATTGCCTGATTCTACTGAATGGAGACTGGTATAGGTACCCCGGTTCAGTTTACACCCACAGAAGAAGCAGAATGTGCGTATCGGATGAGGTGAGTACGAGTAGAGTTTCACTAGTTAAGGAAGCTGTGGAAGATTTTAGTGTCAAGTATTTAAAAGGAAAATAATGAGAAAGCAGGTATTAATCTTTTCATTAATAATAGGCTCTGTTTTTTCCGGCTATTGTCAAAAAGAACTTTCAATAGTTGATATAGAAGCTAAGATTAACATGCCTATTGTAAAAAAAGAAGGTAGGCAACCTGAAAAAAAAGAGGTGCTAATAAATTCATACAGCATCATTTATGAAGTACCTGAAAGGTATAACCGAGGCAAATTTATACAGTTTACAAAGTATGTTGAAACTTATAAAAAGAAGAAGATTCATGAACTGATTTTTGATACCGGACTTATTGAGGGTTATAGGGGAGGTAAAGTAAACCCAAAGTCGATTCAGAAAATTGTCAATACATACAAGTCAACTACTGATGCTAAATCCATAAAGTATGTTTATATGAAACGAGCTGAGCTTTATGACCTTGAAATTGGCAGTTTTGAAGAGAAGGACATCATTTCAAGAATAAGGCAGAAGAAAACCAAGCCTCTTAAGCTATCAGAATTCTTTTTAAGCAATGTACCCGATGAGGAATTTCTGAACTACCTAAACAATAACAAAGTCAATAAGAAGTCTATTGCAGAACTCCTGGACTTAAAGCGATTTGCAGATAAGAGAATTGAAGAATTGAGAAAGGCAGATCTTGAAAGGCAAAAACGACATAGCTTGATTGGTAAATGGCAGCGGAAAAATTCTACCCTGGAAAGCCGAATTAAGAGATGGATTCCAAATAAAGGAAGTGTGAATATTGACATTGACTACTATGAAAAAGATGGTATTAAGATCAGACTCTTGGGCGCACGATTTAAGTGGCAGGATGAATTTTCTAAGGGCAATGGAACCGAGAATAAATTTGATAACCTGCTTAAAATAGAGTACCCAAAAGGAAATCCCCTTGAAGGAGAGGTATACCTCAGGCTGATGGAAAACCTTCCTGATGGTGTTCACCTGTTTGAAGTCTTTAAGTCCAACACAAAAAAGGAGCTTCCTTTTAATAGACTAAGGTTGGATTTTGCCGGAGGTGGCTTTTTTAATGCCACTGTAGAAAGGGTAATAGCTTATGGAGTAAATGGGTCTGTGAATGATATGCTGAGTAATGATATTTCTTCTCATGACCAATTCAACCATCAGAAAGAAATGTTAATCAAATCTGGGGACAAAATAGAAGTGCCCAAAGGAAGTCAAACATTTGAGGTGAGTTTGGATAACGAAAAGTTCAAAAATTACTATCTGGAAGGAAAAGCTCCTACTGCAGAAAAAGAATATCATGCTTACTATAAAAGAAAGCGAAAAGAGAAAGAAGAACGCATTCAGGCAACTATAGATGCTTATGATCTCTCAAGAGAAAAGTCAATGGAGAGCAATGGTTTTTTTCTGGAAACCAGAGACTTTGAAACCAATCGAGAAGATGAAGATATCGACATCGCACTGAGTCTTATTTATAGAGGTAGGTTCGATGTAATGAAATCCTATAGCTGGATAGACGACATAGTGATTGGTGCAATTGCCAATCAGTTCATGCGCAAAAGAGCGGTTAAATGCGGAGTGAGCCATATACCTAAATCAGATGTTGTCCCTATTATGGATGAAGTATGCGTTGAAGAAACAGTCACCAGAAATGGGTATGGTGTAGTGGTTAATCGCTCTTGCTCCGATTGGGAAGACAGGCCATCTGGGCTTTATACTTCCAAAAAGCTCTTTTTAGCTCATAACAAGGTTAAAAGTAATATAGACAAAAAGGCTTTAGGAACCGCTTTAAAATTGCTGGTTAATAGGGAAGAGACCATGGGTACACAAAGAATAGTAATGGATATAATAAAGGACTTAGATAAAATGTTGAGGCTTAATGGATGTGGTAGTGAGGCAATAGATAGGTTTGAGGAAAACCTGATTCGATTCATTAATGATGAAAGGCCATTGAAGTTAAAATAGAGTTGATTGATATATCAAAGAAAAAAATGAGTAGAAAAAATGGGCCTTTTCGACTTTCTGAAGCCAAAGATGCCGAACGGTATTAGTCCTAATTCGATTAACCAGGCTACAGGCATGACTTTTTATCAGCAATCAATGACTGTTCTGGGACACTGTTTAATTCTTATAGGGCAGATTGATCGCAGGATTGATTCTCTGATACTAAATAAAGCTAGTCAAATTCAACTTCTTTTTTCTATTGATGTAATGCAAATGAAGATGAAACCTTCAGATGTAAAGGATATTCTGTTTGATATGAAGTCTAACCTAGAAGAAATGCCGGAGGGTGAGTTCATGTATTATACATGTGATGGACTTACTGAGATGTCCATTGGATTGCCATTTGAGGTGAGAAAGGAGATTCTGGTTTATTTAATGATGTTTCATTTTATAGTTGACAAATCTTCTCGAGATCAATTAGAGGGATTGGAGCATATACATAATATGTTGTTCGAACGCTTTGAAGAACAGGATCCCAATGAGGTAATGAGAATTGCAATGAGAAATATTAATACCAACGGATTGAGTAATTGAGCTGAAGATTGACAATGTCCTTTATTGAATAAAACAACAGCTTGGTTGGCTATTTGACTGCCCTTGTTGGCTATTCTGCAAATTAGGTGCATCACCCGTTTTAGATTTCGAAATTGATGGCTATTCGACCTTTAATAACCAGTTGAGTTTTGATTCAAACTAATTAAAAGTAATGGCAACTGAAACATGTGGAACTTGTGGAGGAAGAGGACTAATTACAGATTACTCTAAGAAAATCCAGACCAGCTCGTCATACTACAGGCATGGTGAGCAAACTTGTTATACTTGCAATGGAACAGGTAGAATTACTGTTCCCGACCCGGTTAAACGGGTACCTCCAAAATCAAAACCTAAAAAGTCAGTCCCTAGTGGGAAATCTACTGGTAAAGAAGATAAAGCTCAAGGTGTTGTTGGTTTAATTGCATTTATAATTGTTGCAGTTGCTACTTATCAAAATTCTGAGGAAAACTGGGTGGCTACAATTATTGCAGGCTTGGTTGCTGGGTACATAGCCAGCAAGCTTTATAAGGTAATCATAGTTGTTGGTTTTATCATATTGCTAATCTACTTGTTCACTACAAATAGTTAAGAGTCACATGTTTTTCGAAAAAGAAACTGAGAACCAACAATTCCTGGGTGAATGGAAGTTACTGACGATGGCTTCAAATGGAAGAATTGTAATAGATACAGAAGATCCTACAGAGGAAAGGGTAGTTTTCTACGAATTTCTAGATAATGGAGATTTCATTATGCAAGTTGATCGGAAGGAGGCCAAAGGAAACTGGTCCATTCTGGACCCTAATCACATCCGTTTAGATATGAATCAGGCAGGTGGGCTGCTTACAGGCCTGTATTACTTCATGCCTGACCCTTTTTATGATGAAAAATTAGTACTCAAAGGGCTTATAGGGAAAGATGAAATGCATATAGTACTGGTTAAATGAGTCTAATAAAGAGATTATTAATGCTTGTTACGCTGTTTAATACTTTAGCGTTAGAGCTTCAGGCCTATCAAGAACATTCAGTGGATGAACTTGTACTAACAGCACGTGGTGACGCATTGAATCGTACTAGCTATACAGAGGGAAAAATCAGGCTTAGTATCACAGCTCTTAGATCAGGGCAATTGCAGGGGTTGTTTGAATGGGATAACATTCTATTGTATGGAAAAGCCATTACTTGTGGGGAAGTGGTAGCTAAGAATGATGAAGGAGTAAAGATTTCATTCAAAGGCACTTTTGATTGTAGCAATGTTGGTGGTTGGCCAAAAGACACTTTTTCTGACTTTGAAGCGAGTATCAAGTGGTTTAAGAACACTGGTGAAGTAAAAGGGGCTTACAGGATTTTAGGCAAGGGGAATCTACCCGAACAATTTGGTACTTTTGAACTTGCCTCTTTAAGAAAATCTAAGAGTAGAAAAGGCCATATAGAAGATGCTTGTGGTTCGGTTGAAATAGAGAATAATTCCAAAATTGATTTGTTCGTTGATTTTAAAAATGGAACTCTGAATGGTGCTAGACCTGATTTTACAGAAGAGCAATTCCAGCTTCTATTTCCCAAGTTTGTAGATGAATTAGTTTGGTCAGACATCCCTTCTTTACATGGTATTGAGATTAATTATTTTTCGAATTATTTCATTATCGAGAAAGAGTTTGGAATAGATACTTCTATTAAGCTCTTCGGAAAAAGCAGAAAACGGACCTTGTCAAGGCTAGGAGATCCGGCTAAATCAGGTGAAATGTATGATGCTTTTCAAATGGAGTATGGGACGCTCATAGTTTTCTATGCAGATACAATACATGATTTCATATCCAATAGAAAGAAAAAGAAGAGAGTTAAATGGGTTTCTATACATAATACTTCACTTGAAAATGCTATCAACGCATTGTGTGATGACCCTGAGGTATGTCGATGATTTGTTGTACTATATTTTATGGAAAGAAATAGTCATGGATTAATAGATTTTAACTCATGGAGTCTACCCGATGGCTACCATGGTACGGAACCTGTTTCGGGCGCAGAGTTTATATGCTACGAATATTATAAGACCTGGTATGGAACACCTATACGGCTTCTCAAAACTATAGGGGATAAAGATGGTGTTTATGCCGATTATATTAAGCCTGGAAGATCATGTTTGGAGCGTAGAGTTAGTTCTTTTAAAGATTTGGAAGACCCTAATACCATTGAAATTACCAAACAAGAATATGAAAAGCTTTGTTACGAATACTTAAAGCTTAGACAATAGAGTAATGTGATTCGGTGCGAAAACGATTTTGAATTCCCTTTTGGTACCCTTCATTCAAAACCAATTCGCTTTAAACTTGTTACATTTGCGTGCTCAGCGCAATGCTATACTACAAACAATATATACACAATGACTCCAACGAGTGGGTCACATTTATCCATGGTGCTGGTGGTAGTTCTTCAATTTGGTTCAAGCAAATAAAAGATTTTAAGAAGCACTTTAACGTTTTGCTGATTGACCTTAGAGGGCATGGCAAGTCTCAGGAAATGTTTGAACGCTACTTTACCAATGAATATAACTTCGAGAATATCTCCATAGATGTTTTGGATGTCCTTGATCATTTAAAAATTAAACAATCGCATTTTGTAGGTATTTCGCTAGGTACCATCTTAATGAGGACTATTTGTGAGTTAGCACCTGAAAGAGTTAAGTCTCTTGTTATGGGAGGAGCAGTTACACGTTTAAATGTTAGATCAAAGTTTTTAGTTGGCCTTGGCAATGCCACAAAAAAGGTTGTGCCATATATGTGGCTGTATCGCTTCTTTGCATGGATAATAATGCCTCGAAAGAGAAATCAGGAGTCTAGAATACTGTTTGCCAATCAGGCTAAAAAACTCTGCCAAAAGGAATTTATAAGATGGTTTCAGCTTACCTACAAGTTGAATCCACTACTTAATTACTTTAATGAGAACGATACAAGGTTGCCAACTTTATATTTGATGGGAGATGAGGATTACATGTTTCTTCCACAAGTAATGAAGCTCGTAGAAACCCATTCATCATCCTTGCTTCAAGTAGTTCCTAACTGCGGACATGTATGCAATGTGGAACAGCCAGAATTCTTTAATAATTCAGCAATCCAATTCATTGCTGAAAATTCCTGAGTTAGGAGATATTATCTGTTGCAATCTTAGCAGATAGAAGACTTAGTGGGATGCCTCCTCCTGGATGAACGCTTCCACCACAGAAATATAGACTATCTATTCTGCGGGAATGATTGGGATGTCTGAGAAATGCCGCATACTTGTTATTAGAACTGTTTCCGTAAAGAGCTCCAGCCACAGCACTTGTTCTTTGCTCTATTAATCTGGGATCAAGAATATCTTCTTCTTCAATAAGAGACTCAACATCCGTGTCCAATACACTTGATAACTTCTTAATGATATTGACCCTTGCCTTTTTGATCATTGAGTCCCAATCTTGCCCTTGATTATTTGGTACGTTAATCATAGTGAACCAATTCTGACAGCCTTCAGGAGCATCGTCAGGTTTTTGGGTACTTGTTATGTTTAGATACACTGTCGGGTCGCTGTAGATATCTCCTTTTTTAAAAATGTGTTCGAACTCAGCTTTATAATCCTCGGAGAAAAATATATTATGCAGATCAAGCTGTTTAAACTCTTTCTTTATACCCCAATAAAAGATAAGTGCAGAACTTGATTTAGGTTGAGATGTTAGTTTTTTAGGCTGCTTCTGTTCTTTTAGCAACTTTTTATAGGTTGCAGTCATATCCATATTGCTAACAACCACATCTGATTTGTGAAAGCCCATAGCCGTATTTACACCTTTAGCTTCTCCTTCGAAAACAACGATTTTCTTTATTGGTGTATTGAAATAGAATTTAACCCCGACCTTTTTAGCAAGATTGTAGAGGCTATCTACAATATGGTGCATCCCCTTTAAAGGAAAGAATATGCCTCGTCCAAATTCAAGGTGAGGAATTATATTAAATGTAGCTGGAGCCTGATAGGGGTCTGAGCCATTGTATGTGGCAAAGCGATTGAAGAATTGGGTAGTTTTTGGGTTTTCAAATAAGGAGGCATTGGCCTGGTCCATGGTTCTGTTGAAGTCAAACCTGGACAGTTTGGTATACGCCATGATAGCTCGACTTCCTAACCAAGTAGTTACCTTATGCAGCGATTTGTGCATAAACACCGGAGCCAGGTTTTCATATAAGAATTTACTTTTTTTGAAATAGGCCTCAAGGTTCTCCCTCGGTTCGCCTAATTTCTCTTCAAACTCTGACAAGACCTTATTTATATCAGTCCATGCGGTTAATTGAGTACCATCAGGAAAGAAGAACTTCCCAGTAGAGTCCAGAGATTTATATTGAAAGTGATCTGAAGGATTGAACTTAAATAACTTGAACAGTTCTTCAACATATTCAGGCATAGTAAAAACAGAAGGTCCGGCATCGAACCTATAGTCGCCTAGTCGTATTTCTGTGAGTTTGCCTCCAGGGTACTCGTTAGCTTCAAAAACGGACACAGCATATCCTTTTTGAGATAGGCGTATAGCTGAAGCTATACCAGCAATCCCTGAGCCAATCACAATAGCTGATTTGCTCATTAATGGTAGTCAGTCAAAATTTAGTCGGTCAAGTCAGCCTAAGCGTCCCTAATTTGGCTCAGCAATTTTACTAATGCAAGTAATGCTAGGATTTTAGGCTCAAAAAAGCGCTTTTATGACACTAAATTTTATATGTATAAACTGCTATCTAAGAATGAAGCCATTTTTAAGCGGATCTTCTGGATCGATTAACCATTCGTTTTGACCCGTAACGTAAGCTGTTCCTTCTACTTTTGGAATAACAGCTTCATAGGGTCCATAAGAAAGGGTGTCATGAACAGAGCCTTTGAATTTAGTGCCTATGATACTTTCAATTGTCATTCCATCAGGTTTGAGTTCTCCTTTTTTGTGATGAATGGCCATTCTACCAGCTACTCCAGATCCAGTTGGTGATCGATCAACTTCACCCTCTGCAAAAATGCATACATTCCGACTATCCGCTCCATTATATGTTTTCTGACTAGTGAAGATAGTTCCGTATAGAAAACTCAAGTCTTTTTCAAAAGGATGATTGACTAAACTTGAAGACTTCACCACAGCTCTTTTGATATCCATTCCAGTTTTGATTAGCTGAGTATAGTTATCTTCCCGCAGTGAAATCCCTAGCTTATCTGCATCGACATATGCATAAAAAGCACCTCCATAGGCCAAATCATATTTGACCTTTCCAAGGCCTTCAACATTTACATCTTGATCAAGTGCTACAACAAAAGAGGGGACACAGTGGAAGTATACACTTTGTACTTTTCCCTCTTCAATTCTGGCAAATGAAGTTATACGGCCGCATGGAGCGTCTATTTCAAGTTTAGTTGTCGGGGACTCTTTTTTTACCCACCCCATCTCTACGGCTAGTTTGGTAATAGCAATAATAGCATGACCGCACATTGTACTATACCCTTCATTATGAAGGAAAAGGATGCCAAAGTCAGCTGATGGATGGTTTGGAGGAAGTAGAACACAGCCATACATATCGGCATGCCCCCTTGGTTCAAACATTAGAGAGGTTCTTAGATGGTCATAGTTTGACTTCATGAACCTTCGATATTCTAATACAGAGTTTCCTTTCAACTCTGGTAACCCATCAACAATTACCCTGAGAGGTTCACCCCCCGTATGCATGTCAATAGTTTTGATTCTTAACCAATCATCTGGCTTCCTGAAATCATGATTACTTAGAATATTTTGGTATGTATTTTTCAATTGTACCTTTCAACGTTTAATAAGCTTGATTGAATAGAAGGAGTTTGTCCAATAACCTCTTCTGTGAGGAGCTTTCCAGTTATTGGCCCCATGGTCCAACCTAACATTGCATGGCCTGTACCTACAAGTAGATTACTTATGGCTTTTGTTCTTCCAATATATGGAAGTCCATCAGGTGTACAAGGGCGCAAACCAGCCCAGGGTTTTATATTTTCAAAATTATAGCCTTCAAAATCAGGGATAGCTTTCTTAACAGAATCTATGATTCCTTGAACTCTTGATGGATTAACCTGATGATTAACTCCAGATATTTCCATTGTTCCTGCAATTCTAAAACCTTGAAGCATTGGGGTTGTGGCTACTCTGGCTTCTACTAAAATAGAAGCCAGTTTCGGCATAACAGGAGAGTCTTGAAGAGTAAAACTGTATCCTTTTCCAGGCTGTAAAGGGATATCTATTTTGAGGTGTTTCATTAGCAGCGGAGACCAGGATCCTGCTGCAATGATAAACTCATCGGCCTGATAACTGCCTTTATCAGTTACGAATTCTTTGATGCGGTTTCCGTTGGTACGGATGTCCTGAAGTTCAGTATTGAAGTTCATTTTTACTCCCATATTGAGTAAAAGAGACTTAAACTGTTTCATAAAAGCATTGGGTGTCATCCAGCTATCACAGTCGAAATAAACAGACCCTGCCATATTGTATTGAACATTAGGGTCAAGTTTTTCTGTTTCTTCTCTTGAGAGTTTTTGAGCCCCTAACCCATACTGATTGGCAACATCTACTAACTCAACCTCATGTTTTAATGCTTCTTTTGTCTGACAAACCATCAACAAACCAGCATCTTGATACCCCACATCAAAAGACTCGTCTTCCAGAATTTGTTCGTAGAGTTGTTTACTCTGAATTGTCAGGTCGTGAAGCACAGGGATTGCTGCTTTGACACGTTTATCTGTTGCCGCTTTTTTAAATAACCAACCCCATTTCATAAGGTCTTTGTTCACCTTCGGTTTAATGTAAAAAGGGCTTTTGCTGTTGAGCATCCACTTTAAGCCCTGACTAATGATACCGGGAGATGCCAGTGGCACAAAATGACTAGGGGAAACATAGCCGGCATTACCATAGGAACAGTTGTCTTTACCATCAGTGCTATCAATAATGGTAACATTAACTCCTGACTTACTGAGATAATAAGCAGTACTTAAACCAACAATGCCTGCACCAACAATAACAACTTTTTTATCCATAACTTAAATTACCTGAAATCCATGTGCATATGGATCGTCTTCTTCATCGATTAAAATGGTATTGTATCCAGTGATTTTTGCCCACCCTTCAATACTAGGAATAATGGCATCAAAGTCACCTAGTTTTACAGAGTCCTCTACCTTTCCGGTAAATTGACTGCCGATAATACTCTCATGGACGAACTGATCTCCTTTTTTTAGTTTTCCTTTTGCTGCCCACTGAGCCATTCTCGCTGATGTACCTGTACCGCAAGGTGAACGATCTATCGCTTTATCACCATAGAAAACGGCATTTCTAGCGGTTGAATTTTCCTGAGTTGGAGCTCCTGTCCATAGTATATGACTCAGGCCACCAATAGTATCATTTTCCGGGTGCTTAAAAGTATGATGTTCATTGATTCTATCTCTAAGAATTTTGCTCCATCCAATAAGTTGTCCAGCGGTGTAATCTGCCATATCGCGATAATTGATTTGAGGGTCTATAATCGCATAGTAATTTCCTCCATAAGCAACATCTACAGTTAACGTTCCTAAATCCGGGCACTGGACTTGAATGTTCTCTGCGGCCAGATAAGCCGGTACGTTTGTGAGTTTTACAGACTTAATTTTCTTTCCTTCTTGCTTGTAATCAATCAATACCAAACCAGCTGGTGTTTCCAGTCTTAGTTTACCAGATGTTTTTGGTATAACAAGCCCTTCTTCAAGCATAATGGTAACTGTGCCAATAGTACCATGACCGCACATTGGCAGACATCCACTGGTTTCGATAAACAATACGCCTATATCGTTGGCGTCATTTTGAGGAGGGTAAAGAATACTGCCAGACATCATGTCGTGCCCACGAGGTTCGAACATGAGCCCTTTTCTAATCCAGTCAAACTCTGAAAGAAAATGCTGTCTCTTTTCACTCATGTTGTTTCCTTCTAACAAAGGCCCACCACCGGCTACCAAACGTACCGGGTTTCCACAAGTATGGGCATCAATACAAAAGAATCTTTTACTGCTCAAAATATTATTGATTTAGTTGAATAATGACTTAATATGATGCTCATCTTTTTACATTTTTTCATTATCGCATTTTTAGGCAATCCAATAAATAAAGGGCGCCTGCCAGATCCTCTAGTGCGTGACCGACAGATTTAAACAAGGTAATTTCTCGATCAGATACCCTTACCAGTTCACCTGAGGTACATAAACTTTTTAAGTCATTTTTAATGTCCTGAATTTTTAATGTTCCTTCTTTCAAAGGAATAGCTAAATCACCTGATTCCCTAAGGGCTCCATCATGATCTACGTATATAGAAGCTTTTTTTAGCGCATCATCATCGGTTTCTCTCATATCTGGTTTGTAAGCTCCAACTAAATCCAGATGTTGGCCTGGTTGAAGCCATTTACCTAAAACCAAGGCTTCTTTACTTAGGGTAGCCACCGATATGATATCCGCTTTTTTAGTACCTTCTTCGAGAGAAAGAACTATTTCTACTTCGATTCCGGGTTTTTGTATTCTTGATTTTAGCCTTTCTGCATGTTCTTTATTACGCCCCCAGATCAAAACCTTATTAATGGATCTTACTGTAGAATGCGCTTTTATTAATTCAGGTGCAAGAGCCCCTGTTCCTACCATGAAAAGAGTGCTCGATTTTTCTCTGGAAAGAAAACATGAGGCCAATGCTGAAGTTGCAGCAGTTCTCTTAGTCGTTAGGACTTTGGCATCCATTTGCACTTCTATCACCCCATTGCTAGCATCCATTAAAGTATAAATTCCCTGAATGGCAGGCAGGCGAGATTCTCCATTGTAGGGTGAAACGGTAACCATTTTAACGCCAAGATGTTCTCCGTTACTCCAAGCTGGCATAAGCAATAGAGTAGACGTGTCTTCGCCTACTCCATTGTCAAACTCGTGGTGATGTCTTTCAGGAACTATATAATTGCTACAGAATGCTTCTTTTAGTCGGGGAATGAATACCTCGTACTCAAAGACGGATTCTATTTCTGCTCCTGAAATAAATCTCATGAAATCTGAGCCTTTGTTATTGCTCCGTTGACAACTCTCCAGATATTCATTGGGTTACCATTTTTTAAAGGATCAGGGAGTAACTCATCTGGCCAGTTTTGATATGAAATGGGTCTTGCAAATCTTGAAATTGCTGCTGTGCCTACAGAAGTGGTTCTTTGATCTGTCGATGCCGGATAAGGTCCTCCATGCTGCATTGAATGACAAACCTCTACTCCAGTTGGCACTCCATTGAATAACAAACGCCCAACTCTATTGCTAAGCGCATTTACTACTCCAGTGTGCGAAGTAATGTCTGCTTCACTTGCCACGAGAGTTCCTGTTAATTGTCCTTGAAGACCTCGTGCTATAGACTCCATTTCCGATACATCCTCACATTCAACTACAATGGTAAATGGACCAAATACTTCTTCGTGAAGCTTAGGGTTTGATATGAATGCCTGACCACTGACTTTTGCTGTAAGCGGTTTTCCTTTGTTTTCACCAGGATCACTGGAATCTCCCAATGTTTCAACACCAGTTTGTTCAATCATCACCCCTCTGTGCTGATAGTAACTGGTTGCAATTTTCTCATTGAGCATGGTGGCAGGGTTAGCAGCGGCTAATTCAGTACTTAGCGTATTTACGAAAGTGTCTAATGCATCAGACTTCAATCCAACTAATAGACCTGGACTTGTACAAAACTGCCCAACGCCTAGGGCTATTGAATTAGCAAATGTTTTTCCTAACCCCTCAGGATCTGAACTTAATTTTCCAGGTAATAAGAAGCCCGGGTTCGTGCTTCCCATTTCGGCATAAACCGGAATAGGTTCTGGTCTTTGGTTTGCTAAATCGAAAATAGCTCTACCCCCTTTTATCGAGCCTGTAAAACCTACAGCTTTTATTGCAGGGTGTTTTACCAATTGTTGTCCGGTTGCAATGCCGCCATTAACCATTGAAAAAACGCCATCTGGCATATTGGTTTTTTCTGCCGCACGCAGTACCGCCTGAGTTACCATGTCATTGGTACCCAGGTGTGCTTCATGTCCTTTAACAATAACTGGGTTTCCGGCAGCAAGTGCAGATGCAGTATCTCCTCCGGCAGTAGAAAAGGCCAGAGGGAAGTTACTCGCTCCAAAAACTGCAACAGGTCCAATTGGCACCTGCATCTTTCTTAGATCAACTTTGGGTATTGGAGTCCTGTCGGGTATTGCTGTGTCAATGTTTACTTCTAACCAGGAACCATCACGAAGCACATTGGCAAACATTTTCAATTGATTACAGGTTCTACCTCTTTCTCCCTGAAACCTTCCAACAGGTAGGCCTGACTCTCCACTGGCTCTTTCCAGTAAAGAATCTCCTAGTGCCATTATTTCATCTGCTATGGCTTCAAGGAATTGAGCCCTTTTTTCATAACTAATGCTTTTATAGTCTTCGAAAGCTGATGCTGCTTTTTGCGCTGCAGTATCAATTTCAGCCCCTGTTGCTTCTGGGAAGTCCTCTGCAAAGACAGAATTGTCAGTAGGGTTATAAGCTTTTAATATTTTACTGCCTTGTGCGGTAGCTTGGTTACCAATATAGTTTTTTCCGGTAATCATATATTAGAGGTTTAAGTAGTCAGGTAGTTCTGGTCTGGTCTTCAAACCGTTTTCAATAATGTTCAATACGTGACTTCTTTCATCCCCTGAAAGAGGTAGACGAGGAGCACGAACATTTTCAGTACCTATACCTGTCGCAACTTCGGCTAATTTGATATTTTGAACAAGCTTAGCGTTAATATCCAATTCAAGTAATGGCAAGAACCAACGATAAATCTCTAAAGCTTCCTGGTACCTGCCTGCTTTGTGCAACTTGTAAATTGCTACCGTTTCTCTAGGGAAGGCACAAACCAAGCCAGCAACCCAGCCGCCAGCACCCATAAAGAGGCTTTCTAGAGCTAGGGTATCAACACCGGAAAGGATTTTGATTCTATCGCCAAAACGGTTGATCATACGAGTAATATTTGAGATGTCGCGAGTAGACTCCTTTACTGCTTGAATGTTGTCACACTCAATTAGTTCTTCGAACATATCAAGAGTAACTTCAATTTTATAGTCAACAGGGTTGTTGTAAACCATAATGGGTAAGTCGGTAGAGTTAGCTACCGCCTTATAGTAAGCCACTGTTTCACGATCATCAGCTTTATAACGCATGGGAGGTAGCATCATTAGACCACTTGCTCCATTTTTTTGAGCTTTCTCTGCTGCGGTGATGGCTGCTTTGGTAGTTTGCTCAGCAATATTCATTACTACAGGGACTTTACCATCACAGATTTCAGCTGTGGTCTTAACTAAGACATCCTTTTCATCTTCCATAAGAGAACTGGCTTCACCCAGTGTCCCACCCAAAATAATTCCATCTACTCCAGCTGACAGCTGCGCTTGAATATTGGTTTCAAACATCTGAAGATCAAGCTGATCATCTGCTGTGAATTTGGTGGTGACTGCCGGATAAACTCCTTCCCAAGCTACTTTCATTTTTTATTCTTTAATGGTTTTTTGAAACGCCCAGATTTTAAATTTTGATTTGGGCAAGAACGAATTATGATACAAATGTAATGGGAGATAAGCTTATAAATCATTCTTTATTTTCGCTAAAACCGATATTATTTTAACATGTTTAATATGTTATGTATGTTTGATATGATTAAATTATATCAGTGAAGGCGCTTCCATTTAAAATACCGAAGACTGATCAGGATTCATTTCACATTGAAATTGATGATGAGCCCTACTTTTATGATAAGCTCCATCAGCATCCGGAGATACAGATTACACTTATCATCGAGAGTACTGGGAACTTCATTTATGGAGATTATCTAGGTGCATTTGCTCCGGGAGATATCTTCATACTTGGCCCTAATATGCCTCATGTTTTTCGGAATGATAATGATTATTATCAAACTGATCGTGTTTTACGTGCTAGGGCATTTAGCTTGTTTTTCGATGAACATACTTTTGGTGATGGTTTTTTAAGTTTACCAGAGGCAGAAAAGCTTAGTCAGTTTATTCAAACAGCCAAGCGAGGTATGAAGCTGAATAAGGAGAGTTCTCATGTTTTGGCACCGATGATAAAAGAAGTGTTCGAGGTGGAGGGTTTGAAAAGGGTTATTTTGCTATTACAGATTTTAAATTCACTTTCCAGTTCTGTTGAATTTGATTACCTCACTAGTCAATTGAATTTTAAGTCTATCAGTGACGATCAAGGAAAGCGATTGGATAATATTTTCAGGTTTACCTTAGAGGAATATCATCGGCCTATTAAACTTGATGAAGTGGCTAATGTGGCCAACATGAGCCCTTCTGCATTTTGCAGGTATTTTAAACAGCATACGCGCAAAACGTATGTTGACTTTCTAAATGAATTTAGGGTGGGGAGAGCTTGTAAACTCTTAAAAGAACAAGATCGATCTATTTCGGATATATGCTACGAAGTAGGGTTTAGCAACCTTTCAAACTTCAATCGAAAATTTAAAGAGATTACAGGAACAACTCCAAAAAAGTATGCTAGCAAAATGACAATTGATTAAATGAATTGAAATTATAATTATTTTGATTATTGATCATTAAAAAACTTTAGATTATACTTCTTTAGTCCTATATTTAAGGCAATCAAGCTTGTTGCTTACCTGAAACTACCTGCACTTAGCTAAAGCACCTTTTTGAATATTGAGGGATTTTTCACTTGGGTGATATCTAGCAAGAAAAATCAAAACTTTTGTTTTGAGGTGAGCATCTACATTGATCAATAGATTCTTAACCAAAAAACAAAAAGATGAAAACCAAATATCTGATCTGCACAATTTTATTCAGTATTAACCTTGCTGCTTTTGCACAGAATTATACTGTTCCACTTACAGTTACTACAAATACAGACTACCCATTAACATTTAATAACACTGATAACTCCTGGCAGTATATCCAATTCAAAAGATCTGGTACCCGTAAATTCTGGATGGGACTGGATGCTGGAAATAACTTCAAGTTTACAAAAGAAGGAGGAGGAGATTTTCTGTTTGCTGGAGGAAATTTTAAGTTAACAGATTCAAACCTATTGGGTAGTTTCGTTTCGACAAATGCTTATAGCTGGATTGATATAAAGAACAATCAGGGTGGAGCGAGTCTAGGTTATAACAATGACTTCTTCTGGATTGGAACAGGAGGAGCTCCTGCTGATGGTTTTACTATACAAGGTAACAACATTGGAATGGGAACTGCTGCTCCAGTAGCTAAGTTGGATATCAAACACACTGGAACCATAGGTGCCAAGTTTTTGCCGAGCAAAGCTTATTTGAGATTAGGTGATGGTACAGTAGATATGATTATGGATGGGAATGAGATTTACACCAATGGTGTCTTAGCCTTAGGTTCATCTTATTCTCAAGGAATAATTTTTAGAAATGTCGATGCTTCTGGGCGTCAGGATTTGATGATGATAAATCATAATGGTAATGTAGGTATTGGAACTAACACCCCATCTTCTAAACTTCAGGTTGAAGGTAATGCTCAAGTCAGTAATGATTTGGTAGTGCTTAACAACATAGATGCAAAGAGTGTTGAGGTTTCAACCGACCCTGGTTCGTTTCCTGACTATGTGTTTAAATCAGATTATAAATTAAGATCGCTGGATGAGCTACAAACTTTCATCAAACAAAACGGTCATCTTCCGAATATTCCTAAAGCCGAGTATGTGGAGACGAATGGCCAGAATCTTGGTTTTATTCAGCAGAAGCTATTAGAGAAGATTGAAGAGCTTACACTCTACATCATCGAAGCTGACAAGCAAAATAGCAAACTGAAATCTAGTCTGGAGAGTTTGACAAAGCGCTTAGAAGCTTTAGAAAAAGGTATCTCAAAGTCTAAAAACTAATAACAGATGATGATTAGAAATAGAATCGTGGCCATGTTAGTGGCAGGGGTTTGCAGTGTCTTTTGGGTTAAAAGTCAAGACCTGCCATCGGATTTGAATGTGATACCTCCATCTCCAAATGTGTCTGCACTGAATAAGTACATTGAAGTACCAGTAAGTCAATATACAGGTGTGCCTAGTATTTCGGTACCTATTTATAACATTCAAATGCAACAGTTAAGCTTACCGATTAGCTTGAACTACCATGCATCTGGTCTTAAGGTGGAAGAGTATGCTTCATGGGTTGGAGCAGGTTGGTCTTTGAGTGCAGGGGGCACCGTGAATAGAAGTGTAAGAGGGTTGCCAGATGAATTTTTGCCTGGCCTTAGTACTTCAACAAAAGGTAAGAAGGGCTACTTTTTCAATAATAAACTGTTTCAAGCAGATGGTCGAATAAATATTAGTTGGTTAACCGCTAATGATGCACCTTCAAATATTCTAACTACACCATCTGAACCAGTCAGTACTCCGGATTCCTTGGCGACTGGCTGGTTGGACACTCAGCCCGACCTATACAATTTCAGCTACCCAGGAGGTTCAGGGAAATTTGTTTTCAGTAGAACAGGTGAAATCATGAGGTTTACAAAGGATGATACAAAATTCATTGAACATCCATTTGATGGCCCGTCAATGCCCATGGCTGGTTATGTGCCTAGCTCAACAAGTTACGTCTGGATTATTCAGGGCCCAGATGGTACGCAATACAAATACTCCAAAGCTGAAAGTACAAAAACTTATGGAGGCTGTGGTACCTCACAACCGGAAAACCCAGAACCTGACTTTGGTCATCAGAGTGCCTGGCTTTTAGAGGAGATCAGTTTAAATGGAGAGTGGATTCGTTTTGAATATGTAACTGAAGATATTCTGTATAGTATGAAAACTTCTGTTACAGGAAACTTCAAAGTAAGTGGTTCTGGTCCAGTGAACAATAATACTTGTACAAACACACTTGAAACCAAAACACAAAGACTGTCAAGAATACATACTTCTAATGGTATTGAAGTTAAGTTCATTGTTAATGAAATGGTTGATAGACTGGATCTTCCTGGTAGTCACCATCTGCAGCGTATTGAAGTAAGGCATGGAAATACAGATGTTTCATTCCACAAACTTCATCATGGCTATTTTGGTACGGACAAAAAACTTAAGCTTTTAAGTGTTAATCAGGAGAATGCTGACGAGTCTAAGTCACTTCCTGGACAGACATTTACCTATTTCGATGATGTTAACTTTCCTGCATTAGACAGTAATAGTCAGGATTTTTGGGGACTCTATAATGGGGCTAGTAATGGAGCATTTATAATTCCATCATTCAAAAGAGAAGAGTATCATGTTAATCAGGCATCTACGGTGAATCGTGACCCTGTACTTTTGAATGCGCGTATTGGTACATTACAGAAAATCACTTATCCGACTGGAGGAAATACCACTTTTGAGTATGAGTTGAACAGCTATTATGAAGCTGACCATGTTAAGACATATATTCATGAAATATCAGCAACCGGAAGTGCGACAGAGACTGATGTTCAAACTACAGATCCATTTATTGTTAGTCATGATACTCACGTTACCTGGACGGACAATGGTGCTGCCGGGGCTCAGCTGTTGAAATTAGTTGGGAACAATTATCAGGTGGAGCCATTAGGGAATATTGAAGGAAACCGTAACGTACTGGTTGCAGGTACTTATCGTCTAAGGGCTTCCAGTAGTAACACTTCTACAACCAGTGTTAAAATTGAATATGAACAGACTGAACCTTCTACGGCTATTGCTGGAGGTTTAAGGGTGAAAAGAATTGTTACACTTGATTCGGAAACAGGTAATACACTAAAAAAGTCATATGTATACACACAAGAGGGGTCATCAGAATCCAGTGGGAAATTATTTGCACCATTAATTCATGGAGGAGATGTAACATCAAATACTACTGGAACCCTTGAAGGGGGAAATCAACAGGGATGTAGCCCGGGAGCTACTGTGAATTCAATAAGTGTCAGAAGTGTCAGCCAGCTACCATCTACCTTTTATCATGGAAGTCATATTGGCTATTCCAGGGTGTTGGAGTATGCTGGAGATGAGGTGACTACTATTAGAGGTGATGAATATCCGAATGGAGCAACTGTTTCGGAATTCATCAATGAAGTGCCAGCTCATAACGTTGGTGCCCCATTTATACCTACGGTTGACTTGGGTCACAAGAATGGTAAGTTGTTAAAGCAAACCGTCTATAAGTATGTATCAGATATAACGAACCCGACAAGGTTAAGCCCGGTAAGTCAAACAGAAAACATATATACGGAAGAGCAATATGAAGGGGAGAAAGTTTTCTCAATGGCTTTTGCTCAAATGAATACTTTTTTCTGCTATACCTCACCCACGGCTACAGATTATATACCTAATTACTACGAATTGAAACCTTCATGGCACTACTTAAGCGAGACCATTGAACAACAGTTTTTTGATGAAGGCACTGTAGTAAGTTCTTCAAAGTTTGGATACCCGGAAGCCGAAGGGGCTTACAGACCTTATTATATGTATGATTCCAAGGAGTGGCAGAGTAGCCAGGGAGAAGTTTTCAGAGAAGAATACTTAAGAGATTCCAATTTTCCGACACGAATTCTTCGATCCGAACGGAGGAAGAATAATGTATTAATTGGAGGTAATCAGGTGACTTATAATGGTAAACTGCCAGTTAATATTTCTACACTTAATCTTGATGAAGGTACCTATAGGTTGATAAAGAGATATAGCTATGCTGGTAATCTATTAGATGTATCTGAAAATTACCCTCAAGGGCATGGAGGTGGAGATGCATTGGGTCAAGAGAAGCGTTACCTCTGGGGCTATGGAGGTAGTCTACCTGTAGCCGAAATTGTTGGATATCTTGGGGGGGTAGATCCTGCAAGTAAGATTACTCAAGCCACCCTGGACAATCCAGCTACTGACCAGGAGTTAATTGATGAATTGGAAAAACTCAGGAAGGATGCAAATGGCAATGTTGTATTCAAAGGAGCTCTGATAACCACATACACTTATAAAAGAGGAGTCGGAATTACCTCAATGACTGATCCCAACGGCCTTACTACTAAGTATTTCTATGATGCCTTTAATAGGCTTGTGAAAGTACTAGACCATAAGGGGAACATCATTCAGACGTACAAGTATCATTACAAAGGACAATAAGATGAAGCAGATAAATACCACTCAATTTAGAGGGGCAGAGCTGCTCCATAGAGGAAGAGAAATAGTTTCTATCACCTCGTTAAAGTCATTTTTCAAGCCAATTTCTATAATGAATTTACTGAATATCAGATTCAGTAACATGGTAATGTTCATGGCGCTAATCGTATTCTCGTCATTTAAACTTAATGCACAAAGTTATGATGTTACAAGTCAGGGACTTCCGAATGCTGAGTTTGGTTCTACTCATACTTACACTGCGGTAGGACCAGATGTGGCTAGTGTCACATGGGATCGGATTTTAAATGGGACAATTGTTTCTACAACAGCCAATTCGATAACGATTACCTGGGGTACTACTGGGTCCGTTGGGAGCTTGAGGGCAAAAATATTGGATAGTAGTCTAACACAGGAGCATATCGTTAGTAAGTCCATTACGCTGTATACTCCGCTTTCTACTCCTGCTACCCCACAAATTATAAGCTCATCATGCGGTGGAGCATCAATTAATGCTCCAGGTGCTCCAAGTAGCGGCAATATTGCCTGGTATTGGCAAGGGACAAGTCCTAATGGTACAAGTACGTCCAACAATGCTACAAGCGACTATGCGGTAACCACTACGGGTACTTATTACTTAAGGGCTTATGATAGCGTTTTGGAAGTTTGGAGTAATGGATTCTCAAGTGTTTATGTACCCGTTGATCAGGAGATCGGGGCAGTAAGTCTTACAGGAATAAGCAGTCGTTGTATGGCAGGAGGGTTCAGTACTTTCAATGCTTCTGCAACCAACGCTTCTGGTTTTACCTGGGAAGTCTCTCCCTCAAATGCCGGAACATTTGATGTAAACGGGAGGATCAATTGGATAGCAAATTTCGTGGGCACGGCTACAATTACTGCTACTGCAATACCTTCATCAGGCTTTTGTGGTGCACCTTATGCTACTAAAACAGTTGTGGTAAACAGTTTGCCTGCTATGCCTCCAACTCCAACAGAAGCCAATAATTGCGGTAATACTGTTTTAACAAGGTCAAACCCACCTTCTGGAGTTACTTATTATTGGCAGAGTAGTGCAAGTGGGACTGTAGCGAATAGCACAACTGACAATGCTACAGTAACTTTAACCAGCGGTACTACCTATTATCTAAGAGCTCGAAACAATACTACACAGTGCTGGGGTCCAGCCAGAACGATAAACTATACAGTAAAAGCTATTCCTGCAACACCTCCTGTTCCCACGGTAACGGAAGGTTGTGGAACCAATATCATAACTCGGGGCAACCCACCATCGGGAGTTGTTTGGTATTGGCAAACTTCTGCAACAGGAACCTCTACTAATGACTCGTCACCAACGACCACCAAAACCACAGGGAGTGTGTTTTTGAGGCCACTAAGTAATAATGGGTGCTGGGGTACTGCTGTAGTAAAAGTTGTGTCTGCAGTATCTGCCATTTTACCGCCACCGCAGCCTACAATTACTAATAATTGTGGTAATACGGTATTGACCAGGGCTACTCCTCCCGCTGGATTTAAGTATTATTGGCAGAGTAGTGCAAGTGGTATGCTCATGAATAAGAGTGAAATATCACTGACAAGAACTATTGCTGGCCCTTATTATCTAAGGACGTATAAAGAGGCAACTCAATGTTGGGGGCCGGCAATAACTATTAATTATACTATCAATGCTATTCCAGCAATGCCACCGGCTCCAACAGAAGCCAATAATTGTGGTAATACTGTTTTGACAAGATCCAACCCACCTTCTGGGGTTACTTATTACTGGCAGAGTAGTGCAAGTGGGACTGTAGCGAATAGCACAACTGACAATGCTACAGTAACTTTAACTAGCGGTACTACCTATTTTCTAAGAGCTCGACACAATACTACACAGTGTTGGGGGCCAGCAAGAACCATTACGTATAGTGTTAATGCTGTGCCGTCAATGCCGCCTGCACCAACAGAGGCAAACAATTGTGATAATACGGTATTGACAAGAGCCACCCCTCCTTCTGGAATCACCTATTACTGGCAGAGCACTTCTAATGGAACGGTGGCGAATAGTAGCACGGATAATGCTTCAATTACATTGACCAGCGGTAATACTTATTACTTAAGAGCGCGAAACAACAGTACACTTTGCTGGGGTCCTGCCAGAACAGTGACTTATAGTATTACCACGGGTCCGGCTGCTCCTGCAACACCAAGTATAACTCAAGGTGATGGTACAGCCACACTTACCAGAACTGCTCCTCCTTCAGGAGTTACCTGGTATTGGCAGGGTACTAATGCAAATGGAACAGAAACTTCAAATTCTAACACCACCTATACAGTAACAGCTGATGGTACATATTATATCAGAGGACTTAAGAGTAATGGCTGCTGGGGACCAAGCAAGGGAGTTTTGGTTTATACCATTGTCGACCCTGAAATAGTACCAGGTAGCCATGTGTTTTGCAAATTAGGAGAAGAGGTTACCTTGTCAGTAGCTACCACCTATAGTAGCTATGTATGGAAAAAGGATGGGGTTACAGTAGGTACAGGAAGTACTTATGTGGCTACTGAAACAGGTAGTTATACAGTACTCGTAACTGCAGCCAATGGGCTGAGTAGTACTAGTGATGCAGCCCTGATTACAGGAAGTAACACCTTAAGTCTGGGAAACTACAACTACGTTGTTTCAACCAGTATTCTCGCGGAAGGTAAAACAGAAGAAAGTCATATTGAAGGGCTTTCTATAGGTGAAAGAAGTGTTAGCGTTCAGTACCTTGATGGTCTTGGGCGTCCTTGGCAAAATGTGTCACTCGAGGCATCTCCTCAAAAGGGGCATATTGTACAGCCATTTGTATATGATGAATTGGGTAGACAAACAAAGCAGTATTTGCCTTATGTGTCTAATGGTTGTGGAATCTTTCAACCAAACCCTATAGGTGTAAATGAGGCTGATTATGTGAATAGTCCACAGTATCAGTTTTATCAGAGTGCATCAAAGGTAGCGCATGATACAAGTCCGTTTGCATTAAGTATTCTTGAGCCATCTCCGCTCAATAGGGCCTTGAAGCAAGGAGCACCAGGATCGGTTTGGCAACCAGTTGAGGGTAGTACTACCGATCATGTGGTCAGATCAAATTATTCCACAAATACTCTTGCCGATGAAGTTCAATCTTTTAAAGTAAAAGATAACAGTGCTACTTATGCTTCAAACAACGGGTTCTATGATCCTGCTACACTCTTTAAAACATCATCTTTTGATGAAGATCAGAATGAGGTAATCGAGTTCACCAATAAATCAGGCCAGGTAGTCTTGAAACGTGTGGCAACCGGTATTGTAGCAACTCCTTGGGCGGAAACCTATTATATCTATGATGATAGAGGTAACCTGAAAGTTGTCCTTCCTCCGGAAGCTGTTCAAAATATTGAAACAGACGTAGCACCAACAGGATATACTTTGGTCAAGCAAGATCTGGTAGTTACTAATGCAAACTACAGTGGAGGATCATACATGTACTTCAGAGGTGCAAAAGTCACTTTTTCGCCTGATGTTGTGATAAGCCCGGATACTAAAGTTGTTCCTTATCAGTTAAGTGAAGAACTACTTGATAAATGGGCTTTTCAGTACAAGTACGACCATTATAATAGAATGTCTGAAAAGAAAGTGCCTGGTGCAGGTTGGGTTTACCTTCTGTATGACCGAATAGATCGTGT
Source organism: uncultured Roseivirga sp. (assembly GCA_947493005.1). Classification (GTDB taxonomy): domain Bacteria; phylum Bacteroidota; class Bacteroidia; order Cytophagales; family Cyclobacteriaceae; genus Roseivirga. Next base: position 357,308 of record CANLOY010000001.1, on the reverse strand, counting down.
AATTGCCACACAAGATGTTGTTCAGAGAACCGACAATGGAGATATTACTGTAAGTTTTAGTAAATATGATTCTTTGGGAAGGATTGTATTGACAGGAATACTTACAAATGCATTTGCCTTTGAAAGTGCTGCTAGCAACCAGGTTGCGTTGGATGGCCTGCTACCCAATTATGAGGTTTACGAAAAGATCAGTAAGGCAAGTGGTAACATTCTGGGCTATACCAGAGGTGCTATACCTAACAATAACAATGCGGATCTTTATGAAACAGCCACTTACTATGATGACTACAAAAATTTTCCGACAGATTTCAATTTTACTTTTGTTGATGATTTTGGTGTAGGCGGAGAAGTAGAGGATATTTATAATCATGATGTAAAAGGCCAGGTAGTAGGAACTCAAACCAAACTACTGGATGGATCGAATGTATGGCTGAAGAGTATTAATTACTATGATGATCGTTATCGGGTTATTCAGATACAGACAGAAAACAGATTGGGAGGTATTGATAGGGTTTCTTTCAAATACGATTTCTCAGGGCGAGTGAAGGAAACAAAAACCTTTCATGATGACGGTACACCTGGTAGTGACATTGTAGTAGTAGAAGAGTTTACTTACGACCATGCGAGTAGGCTTTTACAAGCTTCTCACAAAGTGGGTGGCGATCCGAAAATAATCCTGGTGGATAATGAGTATAATGAACTGGGAGAGTTAATTGATAAAAGACTCCATTCTGCCGATAATGGGCTCAACTTTGAGCAATCCGTTGATTATCAATATAACATTCGAGGTTGGTTAACATTTATCAATAAGCCCGTATTAAATGATGGGGAGGGAGATTATTTCGGTATGAAACTGATCTATGATAAAAGCACCAATTTGGGTAATACAGGAATGTACAATGGTAACATTAGTTTGATTTCATGGAGTAACTATAGTGCTGGGAATATTCAGCGAGATGCTTATGTTTTTGATTATGACCGCATGAATAGGCTCACGGCTGCAGATTACTGGCAAAGAAAAAGCGGTACATCATGGATTGATAAAGCCGAGTTTGAAGTAGAAAATCTATCCTACGACCTGAATGGTAACATAGAAAGTCTGGAAAGATTTCATACCAATACTTCTACCGCTATGGATGACCTTACCTATGCTTATGCCGGTAATCAGTTAATGGCGGTGACAGACAATGGAAATGTTACTGAAGGTTTCAAAGATGGTAATACAGGAAGTGATGATTATGCCTATGATGAAAATGGTAATATGATTAGTGATGCCAATAAAGACATCACAGCCATTACCTACAATCATCTCAATCTTCCGGAAACCATCACTTTTACCAATAACAGAACCATTAGCTATGTTTATGATGCTGCAGGCACTAAACTAGCTAAGATAGTACATGGCAATGATGGCATAACCATCACCGAATATGTAGGAGGTTTTATTTATGAAAATGGTGTATTGCAGCAATTTGCTCATGCCGAAGGTAGAGTAAGGCGTAAAGCAACTGGTGATTTTGTGTACGATTACTACCTGAAAGACCATTTGGGTAATACGAGAATAACCTTCTCTGCTGATAAGCCTGAAACTACTTACAGGGCTACAATGGAGAATGAGTTGTCTACTGATGAAGAAAACTATTTTCTCAACATTGGTAGCCTAAGAGAAGTAAGCACGGCAGCCAATAAAACGGGTAGTGATGCCAACGTTACTGGCAATGAAGTAGTGAGGCTCAATGGCAGCGATGCCAACAGAAGGTTGGGGCCTGGTAAAATGCTGGAAGTTACTGCGGGTGACAAAGTAGACTTAGAGGTATATGCTTATTATTCTGGTACTCCGGGAAATAATAGCCCTATTGCAGATTTGGCATTTGCCACTCTGATTGGAAACGCCTTTGGAGGGAATGCCTCAGGTACTGAAAGCGAACAAGCGATTCAAAGTGGTTTTGAAAACAATTTGGCAGAGGCAGTACCTTCTTCCAACACTACTAGTAATTCAGATATCAAGGCTTACCTAAACTATATCCTCTTCAATGGAGACTTTGGAGTTGTTGATGCAGGCTTTGTAAGAGTAGACCAGGGAACGATTGAAGGTAATCATAGGCTATTACAGATGAACGATATAGCCATTGAACAATCAGGATTCCTTTATGTTTATGTATCCAATGAAGGCAATGTCAATTTCAATGTTTATTTCGATGAATTGGAGATCACCCATAAAAGTGGTGGTATTCTACAGGAAGACCATTACTATCCTTTTGGGATGAATATTGACGCTTTGTCTAGCATTGCGCCACTAGAGAAGCAAAATCAGTTCAAATTTAATGGAGGTGTTGAATTCAATACTGATTTTGATTTTAACACTTATGAAACTCTTTTTAGAGGTTATGATCCAGTATTAGGAAGGTTTATGCAGATAGACCCTCTAACCGAACTAATGCCAGGTATAAATTCATATCAATTTGGTTTTAATAACCCAGTTTCTTTAAATGATCCGCTTGGTTTAGCTCCTTGTGATAGTTTTGATAGAAGTACAAGAGGAGGAAGAAGAAACTGTCGAGCCGCTAGAAAAGAGAGGAGAAACAGAAGACCAGGTACTAGTTACAAAGCCAAGACAAGGAGGCTACTCAGGATTGCCCAACTGAGAAATCATAGAAAAAGCAAAGGAGCAAATGTAGTTATGAGAAAGCCAAAAAAGGTTCATCCTGGCGGATTAAGGCCTTTGGAGCCGATTTCTTTCAGACCTCCATTGAGTCAGGTACCAACTCTGAAACCTAGACCTGAACCCCCTTCACCTCCATCCGATCCTCCTTATGAAGAGCCAGAGGAAGAACCAGAAGAAAAACCAAACCCATTGATTGGTACATTTTCAGATTATGATGATACAATTTTTGAAGGGGGTACAGATAGTTGGCTTTCTTCGAGTGCCATAGAAGATTTGGATGAGGAAATTAAAAAAATAGTCAACAACTTGATTAACGACCCAAATCTCGGAGTAATAATAGATATAGGAACTGAAGCATTGAATGCAAGTCAGAAACCTGTTCTAGAAAATAGCAAAACATACGGTACTGTTTTAAACTCAAGGTCCAGAATCATTAGAAATATAATTGTTAACAAACTAAAAAGGAAAGGGATAGGAACTAGGCGTTCACGTAATGGGCGCGTTAGAATTAACAGAGTTTTATGGGGAACAAAGAACAGTATTAGGTTTACTTATTTTTAACCTCCTCGTTACTAAGCACTTTTAAATGCTTTTATAAAAACTGATGAAGAGTCTACCTCCTATTAGAAGTAGACTCTTTTGTTTTACTACTATTCTTGGTTCTTCTAAAGAAAATGGTTCATTATGTTAGAACTAGTAGGAGACTGCTTCATGCCTCGCAGTTGTAGATGTTAGGGTACGTCCTCCTAGTGCTCACTTGTAGTGAGCGCTGGTGTTGTTAAGTACTTTTAGTGCCATTGATAAACGCTAAAATGTAGAGTCTACTTCTATAGGAGTAGGTTCTTTTGTTGTGTAGAGAGTAGTCCGCACTGCAAGTGCGAACTTGTGTGTAAGGTTTGGTCTGCACTTCATATGTAAACCAGTGTAGTTTACATAATATGTTAGAATGAATACCCTACTTGTGCTCACTTGTAGTGAGTGCTGGTATTGCTAAGTATTTTTAGTGCCTTTAATAAAAACAGTATAGAGTCTACTTCTAATAGGAGGTAGGCTCTTTTTGTGATGATTGTCCGCACTACAAGAGCGAACTAACGTGTGAGTAGTTTGGTTTGTGTTTCATATATAAAATAGTGCAGTCTGTGCAAAATGTTCGAATGAATAGCAAGTGTTAAGCATATTGATGTATGTCTCGGAAATACAAAGTGAGAAATCCAGCGGGAGTCTATTTTATCACTTGCACTGTAGTTGGTTGGGTAGACTTGTTTACAAGACCGACTTATAAAGACATTCTTATCAACTCATTGAAATATTGCATTGACAACAAAGGGTTAATTGTTCATGCTTATGTAATTATGACCAACCATGTTCATTTAATAGTAAGCACAAAGGAAGAAGTACTACTGCCAAACGTAATGCGCGACTTTAAAACACACACTTCCAAGAAACTCCTTGAAGAAATTAAAGCAATCAATGAAAGTAGAAGGCAATGGCTACTAAGTAAGTTTGCTTTTGAAGCAAAGAGACAAGTAAGAGGGAAGAACTACAGGGTTTGGCAAGATGGCTTCCATCCTATTGAGTTGTTAAACGGAGAAATGGTTGTCCAAAAATTAGAGTACATCCATAACAACCCGGTAGCAGAGCGTATTGTCGATGAAACTGTTGATTACGTGTACTCATCGGCTAGGCAATATGCTGGCGAAGTGGGAGAGCTACCGATTGAATTTATTATTTAATTAACCTCAGGCTAAGATAGCCTCTAGTGCTGAGTGTTGGTTTTGTAACATCACTTGTAGTGAGCGTTATGTATTGTACCTACAATATGATTTCTAGTTTGAATCAGTCCGCACTGCAAGTGCGAACTACGAGTTAGTCTAAGCTATTTGGGGGCACTTAGTCCAGCTGGGTAACAATATTGTTGAAGTCCAAACCCTCCCAATTCTTCTCAATACCAGGCTGAGAAAGCACCTCATTCATAATTGCTTGTTGCTTATTGCCACGAGCAATGGCTTCGGAGTAGCGGAGATCACTAAAGGTCACCATAGAGTAGAGCGGAATCCATTGGTCTGGATAAAGCTCGTTTAGTTTCTTCTCTATCTTTTTCTGGAGGAGAAACTTATCATCTGCCACTTTATCGCGCATTTCAATAAAGTTGTAAAGTGCCAAATCTGCAATGGAATTCCCATCAGGAATTCGGAGTTCCTGATATTCTGAGAGTAGCTCACCATTGATCTCTCCATGCTTTTCTAAAAGTTGATCAAAGACATAGCAGTCCTCAAAACCAGCATTCATTCCTTGTCCATAGAAGGGTACTAAGGCATGAGCTGCATCGCCTATTAAAGCAGTATTCCCCTTTACCCATGGATCGCAACGTACAGTAATCAAGCTGGAAGTCGGGTTTTCAAAGAACTCCTTTTTAAGATTTGGTAAGTGGGGGACTGCATCTCCGAATATTTCATTAAAGAATGCTTCAACTTCTTCTTCGGTCTTCAAAGAGTCAAAACTGATTTCTCCCTCAAAAGGAAAGAATAAAGTGCAGGTAAAGCTTTTGTCCAGATTGGGTAAGGCGATTAGCATATACTCGCCACGGGGCCAGATATGCAGAGCTCCGGGATCCAGAGCAAAATCGCCACTAGCTGTTGGAGGCATGGTCAGTTCCTTGTAGCCTGCCGATATGTACTCCTGAGAAAAGTTAAAACGATCTGTTTTTTGCATAGCAGCACGCAGAGAAGAGAAAGCACCATCTCCGCCAAAAAGAAAATCGGCAGATTCTGAATTTCCGTTTTCGAATGTTGCGGTAGCAGATTCAAAATCTACATCAATGCATTTGTGGTCAAATCGTATTTCTACACCATTTGCTTCTGCTTCATTCATCAAGAGCTGGTTGAGGCCTCCTCTAGAAACGGAGTTGATATACTGGCCTTCTTTACCATAAGGTTGAAAGTTCAGGTTGCCTTCAAGATCGTGAATCATACGACCTGGCATAGGAATGCAGTGCTCTTGTATTTTATCTTTAATACCTACTGTGTCAAGTGCTTTCAGGCCTCTATGGCTGAGGGCAAGGTTTATGGAGCGGCCACCAATTGCACCTGCTTTACGCATGTCTGATCTGCGTTCAAAAATAGTGACTTGGTAGCCTCTTTTGGCCAGAAATATGGAAAGTAAAGAACCAACCAAACCGGCTCCAAGAATTGTGATTTTTTGGTTTTTACTTTCCATAGTTTATGCGTTTTGAAGATTTTCTCTTAGGATTCTGGCAAAATGAAATACATCCTCGAAGGTATTGTATAATGGAACCGGGGCAACCCGAATCACATTAGGTTCACGCCAGTCAGCAATAACACCTTCTTTGGTCAAAGCATCGAAAAGGGCTTTGCCATTTTTGTGGCAGAAAATGGAAAGCTGGCATCCACGTTCTTCTGGATTTGAGGGTGTGATGATTTCGAAAACCTGATCATCGCCACTGAGCTGATTGATCAGGAATTCCATATAACCAGTAAGCTTAAGGCTCTTTTCCCGAAGTGCGCTAATTCCTACTTTATCAAAAATTTCTAGTGATGCCAAGTGGGCTGCCGTAGCGATCACATTCACATTACTCAATTGCCAGCCATCGGCACCAGCCATTGGTTTGAAGCCCTTTTCCATTAAGAAGCGTTCAGACTCATTATGTCCCCACCAGCCGGCAAAACGGTCGAGAGAATCATCATTAGCAAATCTTTCGTGTATATAGATTCCAGAAACGTTTCCTGGCCCGGAGTTTAAGTACTTGTAAGAACACCAGGTGGCAAAGTCCACGCCCCAGTCATGCAATGCCAAAGGCACATTTCCAAAGGCATGTGCTAAATCAAAGCCTACTTTTGCACCCGCCTTATGACCTGCTTCAGTAATAGACTTTAAATCAAAAAACTGACCTGTGTAGTATTGAACTCCTCCAATTAGTACCAAAGCCAGTTCATCTCCAGTTTCTTCAATTTTGGAGAGGATATCTTCCGTTCGGAGCGTGTGTTCCCCTGCTCTGGGTTTCAGTTCAATTAATGCTTTATCTGGGTTGAGGTTGTGAAACTTCAGCTGTGTTTCAAACATGTACTGATCAGAAGGGAAAGCGCCTGCTTCGCAAATGATTTTATAACGTGTGCTTGTTGGTTTGAAAAAGGAAACCATCAACAGGTGCAGATTCACGGTTAGGTTGTTCATAGAAACAACTTCCAACGGTTTGGCTCCAACAATCCTGGATATGGCTTCTTTACTGAACTTATGGTACTCTGCCCATGGCCTTCTGTTAGATGCAAAGTGCCCTTCGACTCCTAATGTTTCCCAGCCTTTTAGCTCCTCTTCAATAAATGAACGGGCGGTTTTAGGTTGTAGCCCCAGAGAATTTCCTGTAAAGTAATAGCTGTCTTTTCCATTTACCTGTGGAATATGAAATTGATCTCTATAAGACTTTAGTGGGTCTGCACTATCTAGTTGCTGTGCGAATGAAAGACTGTTTTCAAAATTCATTAAACAAACTGGTTTGATTTTGTCCAGGCATACTGTTTTCATGTCTAAGCAGCCATTCTTTTTTATCGAGCCCACCTGCATAGCCTGTAAGACTACCGTCTGTACCAATCACTCGATGACAAGGTATGATCACAGCAATTGGGTTTTTGCCATTGGCGGTACCCACAGCTCTGATCTTTTTAATATCACCTAGGGTAACGGATTGTTTTGCATAAGTGGAGGTTTTGCCAAAGGGGATTTGTAATAGGGCATTCCATACCTCTTTTTGAAACGCTGTTCCTTCCGGAGCTAGGGGGACATTGAATTTTTTTCGTTTGCCCTCAAAGTATTCCTTTAATTGCTTCTTACAGTTTCTTACTACAAGTGGTACCGACTCCATTGTATTACTTTCTTCGCCATCGGTAAAACTCACCATTTTAATGGCATCATCATCACCAACAATTTTGATTCTACCGAGTGGTGAATCCATATAGGCTATTGCAGAACTTCTCATTATTCAAATTGGCTTTTTGGAAGGTTCAACCACTCCAGTGTTGCATTACAAAAAATATCTTCTACTACTTCTTCCGACAGCTCCATTTTTTCTATGTAAGCGCCAATTTCCAAATCCCCCAGAGGGAAAGGATAGTCTGAGCCCAAAGTGATACGTTTTGAGCCTTGCATTTCCAATACATACTTTAGCAGTAATGGGTCGTGTGTTATAGAATCAATCCAGAATTTACCTACGTAATCTCTTGGGTTGATTGGGTTGTCGATTGCTACCAAATCTGGTCTGCAATTAAAACCGTGTTCCACTCTCCCTAACGTGGGTAAAAATGAACCACCAGCATGAGAGAAATTCACTCTTAAGTCAGGTAGTCTTTCCAATACCCCTCCGAAAATCAGTGAGCAAGCTGCTCTTGAGGTTTCAGCCGGCATACCTACCAGCCACGGCAACCAATATCTTTCCATACTATGGAACCCCATCATGTTCCATGGGTGAATCATAATTGCCATATCCAATTCCTGACAAGCTTGAAAAATTGGAAAGAAACGAGGGCTGCTCAAGTTCTTGTCATTAATGTTTGATCCAATCTGAATGCCCGGAAGATTCAACTCGTTTTTACACCGCTCTAACTCTTTAATGGCTAGCTCTTCATCTTGCATTGGAATGGTGGCCAGTCCTATGTAGTTTTTAGGGTACTTATTACAAAGCTCAGCGATATGATCATTCAGAAATCTGGAAACTTCCAGGGCATCATTTGGCTTAGCATCATAAGAGAACATAACAGGGATAGTACTCACAACCTGAACTTGTGTGCCCAGTGTAGCGTATTCTTCAATCCGAATTTCTGGGTGCCAGCAATTAGCTTGTATTTCCCTGAAAAATTTAGAGCCCTTCATCATCATAGCGGCTCCTTCTTTGTGATGATGTAAATGTATAAAGTCACCATATCCGAACTTATCTGTCCATTTAGGCAGATGCTCAGGAATGATGTGGGTATGCATGTCGATTTTTAGCATTAACTAGTATTGAGTATTAAGTACTGAGTATTGAGATTAACCTACGAATCTAGGGTCTGTTTCCATTACATGTCCACAGTTTTTACAGGTTCTTAATTCTTCTGAAGCGTAGAACTCTTTGAATCTTGGTAAAAAGTCCTTTTCGATATTGGTTAAAGGAAAATAGGTATCGTGAAGTTTGTTGTTACAGTTATCACAAAACCACATCAGGCCATCAGTGTGTTCTGGTTTTCTTACCCTTTCTATTACCAGCCCAATCGACCCTTCTGATCGCATGGGAGAATGAGGTACTTTTGGCGGATGGAGGTACATGTCTCCAGCTTTCAATGGTATATCAACGGCTTTCCCATCTTCTTGAATTCTAACCGTTATTTCACCTTCGAGTTGATAAAACAACTCTTCAGTTTCGTTGTAGTGGTAGTCTTTTCGGGCATTCGGACCAGCCACAATCATTACTATGTAATCTGTTCCTTCAGGATACAGGTTTTTGTTACCTACAGGAGGTTTCAACAGTTCCCTGTTTTCTTCAATCCATTCAGTAAGGTTGAAAGGTCTTCTGATGCCCATTTTGTTTTTATTTAACCAGCCTCTAAAATACAGAAAATCACGGTAGGACTAAACCCGATTTTCATAACTTTGATCAATACACTATACATTATGAACCTTAATTTATCGGGAAAGAATGCCTTCGTTTGTGGAAGTACTCAAGGCATCGGAAAAGCAATTGCCGAAGAGCTGGCTGGCATGGGAGCCAATGTGACCCTTTGTGCTCGTAACAAGGAGTCTTTGAATCAAGTGATGTCTGGTTTATCAGTTGATTCAGGTCAGTCACATCAAATATTGACTGCAGATTTTTCGAAACCAGATCAGTTAAAGTCTATGGTTGATAATCATTTGAATCAAGGAAATCAGTATCATATTCTAATCAACAATACTGGAGGTCCTCCGGGTGGATTGGCAATTGATGCTGGAATAGATGAGTTCAGAATAGCTTTCAATCAACACCTCATCTGTAACCAGATATTAACTCAGGCTATGGTTCCGGGGATGAAGGATTCCGGTTATGGGCGAATTATCAATATTATCAGTACTTCTGTGAAAGTACCTTTGAATGGGTTGGGTGTTTCCAATACTATTCGGGGAGCTGTGGCCAACTGGTCTAAAACACTCGCCAATGAGTTAGGTCAGTTTGGAATTACTGTCAACAATGTACTTCCTGGAGCTACTGCAACACAGCGCTTAAGTTCAATAATTGAAAACAAGGCAAGCAAAACAGGTAAAAGTATAGAGGAAGTAAGTGATGCAATGAAGTCTGCGGTTCCAGCCAGGCGTTTTGCTGAAGCTCATGAGGTGGCCGCTGCCGCTGCATTTCTGGCAAGCCCTGCCGCTGGGTATGTCAATGGAATTAATTTGCCAGTAGATGGTGGAAGAACAGTAAGCTTATAACCTTGTCAGAATATAAATTACCGATAATCGACCTTCACTGCGACTTGCTGACTTATCTTTTGATGAATCGGGCAGCTCGACCAGATGACAAAGCTTTTGGAGCCTCGTTCAACTACTTGAAAGAAGGCGCTGTTGGCATGCAAGTGATGGCTATATATACAGGGGTAGAACCTGAGAGTTCTAAAAAAGGTCTGGAGCAGTCCATTATTTATAATCGAATGCTGAAAGAGTATTCCTCTGATGTTTATCAGGCAAGTGAAGACTTTAGTGCAGGCAAAGAGGGTATAGGTACAGTGGCCTCTTTAGAGAGTGCTTCTGGCATTTGCAATGAAGAAGAACCTCTTGATAATGCATTCAAAAACTTAGAGACAATATTGAAGAATGTAGGTAGGCTGTTTTATATCAGTTTTACCCATCATTTAGAAAATAGGTTTGGTGGAGGTAACTATGCCGAAGCAGGCTTGAAGCCAGATGGGGAAGCATTATTGGATTATATGCATAATACCCAAATCGCAATCGATTTGTCTCATACCTCTGATGCGCTGGCTCATGATATTCTTGACTATACTTATAAAAAAGGATTAAACGTACCAGTTATAGCCAGTCACTCGAACTTTAGAGAAATCTGGGATCACCCCAGAAACCTAACAAGAGAAAATGCTCAGGAGATTATAAATAGAGGAGGCTTAATAGGAGTGAATTTTCTAAGGGCTTTTTTGAATGATGAAGAACCAGAAGCACTCTTGGATCATATTAAATACGGTTTTGAACTAAAAGGGGGAGATAAGGCAATGGCATTTGGTGCAGACTTCTTTTATACGGGAGATTTTCCTAATCCAGAAAGAGATCCCTATTATTTTCCGCAACATGAGAATGCCACAAAATACCACTCGATTCTGGCAAACTTAAAAGATGCTTTGAGCTTTGAAGAACTGGCTGGTTTGGCATATAAAAATGTAGAAAGATTTATCGCTTCAAACTGGAAATAACGATGGAGAAAATACGCAATTACATCAATGGAGATTTAGTAGAGCCTGAAAACGGACTCTATTTCGATAATTACAATCCTTCCAGGGGGAGCGTGTACAGTTTGATACCAGATTCTGGAAAAGCTGATGTGCAGAAAGCTACAATAGCAGCTAGCAAGGCGTTCGCAGAATGGTCAAATACAAGCCGGTCTGATCGCTCAGAGGTTTTATTGAAGATTGCAGATTTGATTGATGCCAACCATGGCCGGCTGGCTGAGGCTGAGTCTATGGATAACGGAAAGCCACTAAAACTGGCCAGTAGAGTAGATATACCAAGGGCCTCGTCCAACTTCAGGTTCTTTGCTACCGCTATCTTACATGAATCAACAGAAGCTCATCAAAGTGATGATCAGGCGATTAACATGACACTCAGGTCTCCATTGGGAGTTGTAGGTTGTATTTCTCCATGGAACTTACCATTGTATCTTTTTACCTGGAAAATTGCTCCTGCACTGGCCGCAGGAAACACTGTAGTAGCCAAGCCTTCGGAAATCACTCCAATGACAGCTTTTCTATTATCAGAACTGTGTATTGAAGCAGGGTTGCCTGTAGGTGTGCTAAATATTGTGCATGGTAAGGGAGCTTCAGCAGGGCAAGCCATATCGGAACACCCGGATATTAAGGCCATTTCTTTTACAGGAGGAACTGAAACAGGAAAAAGAATTGCTGCTACTGCAGCGCCTATGTTCAAGAAATTATCTCTGGAACTTGGAGGAAAAAACCCCAATATCATATTTGCCGATTGTGATTTTGAGGATGCTTTAAAGACATCTGTTCATTCCAGTTTTGCCAATCAAGGTCAGATTTGTCTCTGTGGTTCCAGAATTTTTGTAGAGCGCTCTATGTACGAAAAGTTTAGAGCCGCCTTTGTTGATAAGGTGAACAAACTCAAAGTTGGTGACCCATTTGATGCTGGTTCTAACTTGGGAGCAGTAGTCTCTAAAGAACATATGGAAAAGGTGCTGGGGTATATTGAGTTGGCTAAAAAAGAGGGAGGAAAACTGTTAACTGGAGGTGAAAGAATTGTTTTGGAGGGTGAACTTTCCGGGGGCTACTACATAGCACCTACTGTTTTTGAAGGGTTGTCATTTGATTGTCAAACAAATCAACAAGAAATCTTTGGTCCAGTCGTTACATTAGCACCTTTTGACGCTGAAGAAGAGGTGATTAAAATGGCAAATAGTACTGAATATGGACTGTCTGCCACAGTTTGGACGACTAACCTGAAAAGAGCGAATCGTGTGAGCAATCAATTGGAATCTGGTATTATCTGGGTGAACTGTTGGTTGTTCAGAGATCTTAGAACACCCTTCGGAGGAATCAAGAAAAGTGGTGTTGGAAGAGAAGGGGGATGGGATGTTCTGGAGTTTTTTAGTGAAAAAAAGAATGTATGCATGAAACTGTAATTATGTTACGTATTACAGAAAAGTGTATTTAAACTGAATATGAGGCTTTTAAAGGTTATTATTCTAAACTTTTCCAAATTATTGATTTGTTAAATTTTATTTAATTAAAAATCCTACTAACTTTGGTTAAGGATTGGGTAGGACGTAACCCGATTTTTGAATAATGAAATAATATTTACCGCCCGGTAAATTTAAGATAAGTCTGGGTGTAGGAATCGAAAGATTCACTATGAGTAGTTAGTTACCCAGGTGTTTAGGTGAAAGGGAGTCGCTCCAACGGGAGTGACTCTTTTATTTTATACCTATCTCAGATATACAAGTCTTCTTTTTTCAAGCAACCTTTTCGGTGGAGATTCATCATTAGCTTATAGTTACCAATAGATCAACGGTGTAATAAAGTCTGTATTTAGTCGTCTTTATCTGTAACCAAACCAATAACTTAAAGTACTCACAACAAACCAACACCACTATGTTCAAAAATTACCTCAAAGTTGCCTTTCGTTCATTACTCAAAAACCGGGTTTTTTCTCTCATAAACATCACAGGCCTTGCGCTTGGTATTTCAGCCAGTTTGTTGATCCTGCAGTATGTGAATTACGAGCTGAGTTATGAAGACTTTAATGAAAAGGCAGACCGGATATACAGAATAAAAACAAACAGATACAACCAAGGTGAACTGAGCACAGAATGGGCTTCCGGTGTTGTATCAATAGGTCACCTGCTTAATGAAGCATTTCCTGATGTAAAGAGATATGCCAGGTTAACCACAACAAATGGAGTGCTTTCTACAAATAACATTGAGTTCAAAGAAGACAAAATTTACTTTGCAAATTCTGATGTATTCAAGGTTTTTGACACCAAAATGCTACACGGTGATTCAGAAACAGCTTTAGATGAGCTTTACTCAATTGCTATCTCGGAAACAGCAGCAAAGAAGTACTTCGGAAGAGTTGATGTTGTTGGTGAAACGCTAAAGTACAATAGAAATCAGCCTGTAAAGGTAACAGCAGTTTTTAAGGATGTTCCTCACAATTCTCATTTTAAGTATGATATCCTTGCTTCGTGGGCAACAACAGCTCAGGGTAGGGAAGAGCAAATGAATACTGTTTGGTATTGGGATGGTTATTTTAACTATATAGAATTGGCAGAGGGAGTTGATCCTATAGCATTTGCCAAGAAGATTGATGAGTTCATTGAAAGCAGGTGGGGAGAAGATATGAGAAGCAGAGATACCTGGATGGACTTTGAGCTTCAACCTTTGAAAGATATTCATCTGTACTCCAATTTTATTGGGGAAGCGGAAGTTAATGGAGATGGCGATTCGGTTTATGCATTGCTTGGTATTTCCTTCTTTATCATACTGATAGCTTGGGTCAACTACATCAACCTGGCTACTGCAAAATCTATGGAAAGAGCCAGAGAGGTTGGTTTGAGAAAAGTGTTAGGCTCTTTGAAAGGGCAGTTGATCAGACAGTTTCTTACAGAATCCTTTTTGATTAACCTTTTGGCAGTTTTACTGGCCTTTGTTATCGTAATTTTGGTATTACCCCCATTCAGTGGTTTGGCTGATCAACCAATGACACTTGCTTTGTTTACTCAACAGGGTTTTTGGGTTGGACTGACTGTTCTTTTTCTGGCAGGAACATTTTTATCAGGTTTGTACCCTGCCTTTGTTTTATCATCATATAAACCAATAGATACCCTTAAGGGGGCAAATATGTCTAACTCTGGAGGAGCGTGGTTGAGAAAGGGATTAGTCATTTTTCAATTTATGGCTTCTGTGGGTTTAATTATTGGCACATACACTGTTTACGAGCAGGTCTCTTTTATGAGAAACCAGGATTTGGGTGTAGACATTAATCGAACAATTGTTCTTAAAGGGCCTGCGGTAACTGATTCAACATATCAGGATAAGTTTTCGGCTTTTGCTGATGAAATGCAGGCAAATGCCAATGTGGAAAATGTTGTAGTAAGTACTGGAGTTCCCGGAAGAGAGGTTGGTTGGAATGCTGGAGGTATTAAAAAAGAAGGAGCCCCAGACAGCGAGGGCAGACAGTATCGTGTATTGGGAGTAGGACATGAGTTTATTGAAACCTTTGATTTGGAAGTTATTGCTGGTAGAAGTTTCTCGCGAGACTTTGGAGACGAGGAATCTAAAATTTTGCTTTCCAGGTCTTCGGTTAGAGATTTTGGTTTTACCGATGCGGAAGAAGCATTAAATATGCGTGTAGATTTTTGGGGTAATGTTTATACCGTAATTGGAGTGTTGGAAGATTACCATCATGAATCGTTGAAAGAAGATTACGATAAACTGATTTTCAGATTTCTCCCTAATACAAGAGGTTTCTATTCTATCAAGTACAATGCTGCAAATACACAGCAAGTGGTTCAACTAGCGGAAGAAAAGTGGGGACAGTTTTTCCCTGGCAACCCATTTGACTATTTCTTTCTGGAAGACAGGTTTGATGAGCAATACAAAGCAGATAAGCAATTTGGAAGTGTATTTACCATTTTTTCAGGCTTAGCCATTTTTGTAGCGTGCCTTGGTTTGTTTGGTCTTGCCGCATTCGTAACTTCTAAGAGGACCAAAGAAATTGGCATCAGAAAGGTGCTTGGTGCTTCTGAAGGAAGTATCTTAAGCTTACTATCCACAGATTTTCTAAAACTGATTTTACTATCCATTGTGCTCGCGGTACCGTTGTCTTATTTTGGAATGGAACAATGGTTGGATGGCTTTGCTTTCAGAATAGGTTTATCATGGCACCTTTTTGTGCTACCTGCCGCACTTGTTCTTTTGATTGCCTTAGCAACTGTAAGCTTCCAAACCTCACGAGCTGCTAAAGCGAACCCTGTTAAGAGCCTGAGAACGGAATAGAAGATGTTTTAGCCCTTGGGTTTCTTCATGCCAAAAAGAAACCTGAGGAGCTTTATTCTATAGATCATCTGATATAGACCAATGGCGATCAAGAATGATGAGCTAAGGATTAAAACAAACTTAGGCCAGAGGCTTAATTCCCAATTAACGATATAGAAACCAATACAAACTATAACCGTTTGGTGTAGAATATAGAATGGTAAAATTCCTTGGTTTAAATCTTTCAGTAGTTTGTGGCCTGAGTTTAAGAATGTTTTACCAAGTCCTAAAATAGCCAGCACCCAACAAAAATTATTGAGGTTTCTAAATATGCTAATCAATAAGAATGTCCAACTATGCTCGGGTTGCGATACCATATCAATATTGGCTTGATTAATCATATAGATTAGCCAAATAGTAGTTCCTACTCCCAGAAAGAGGTAAGTGTTCTTCTCTATGTTTTCTATTGTTTTATGATTAACCTGAAATGCGAAACCATAAAGGAAATAGAATAAATAGACCATAAAATCTGCCCATTCAAGGTAAGATGGAAACAAAGGTCTTAATGAGTAATCGACTATTATAATGGGGAAAATCAATAACCATATCAATTTAGGGCTTGATGTAATGGTGTAGACCCATGAGTTTAATTTTCCATCAGATTTCATCGCTTTGAGTAAAGGGAAGAGCAAAACAGAAAGGGCAAAGAGAAAGGGCAAGTACCATATATGATACCCAATATGTCCTAACCAGCTTAGATTCCAGCCAATATTGGCATTGAACAAGAATTCAGGATAGTTTCCAATGAAGATCTCAAAATCTTGGTAACCACTGTTGAAAATAAATTCGAAGTATTTCTGAGGGGGAATGAGTAATATAATTCCGAAAACATAAGGGACAATCAAACGAAAAACCCTCCCTCTGACAAACGACTCTTTTTTAGATTGAATAGCGAAAAAGGTGCCTACACCTGATATCAGAAATATAAGTGGCATACGCCAACCATGTACAAATTCAACAAAACGAGTTATGATTATGCTGGATTCTCCATTCTTTATATGCCAAGGGTGTATATCAAAGAAACGCATACAGTGAAAAATGAATAGTAGACCAAAAGCAAGCACTCTCAGCCAGTCGATGTAATAGAGTCTTTTTTGTAATGCCATTTTAAGTTTTTGGCAAAGAATGACTGTTAGGTGGGTTTAATCGTCCAAAAGTGTAGGTGTGGACTTTATTTGTCTAGCTGTTTTTTGAACTGAGAAGGGGTTAAGCCAGTATGTTGCTTGAAGATACTATTGAACGAGGATTTTGAATTGAAGCCAGATTCCAGTGCAACCCCTAAAATACTGAGGTGCTGAAATTCGGATTTGCTGATAGACCGTTTGAAATGCTCGACTCTGTGTTCGTTGATTAGTTGGTAGAAGGTTTTGTTTAACCCTTCATTAATCAGTTGAGAAAGGTTGTTTTCCGTCATTTGCATTTCATCTGCCAATTCTTTTAAGGTAAGCCGCGCATTCAGATAAATCTTTTCGGTCTCTAAGAGCCGATTTAGCTTTTGGAGGTAATGCTCGTAACTGGAAGATTTGAGGCCAGACTTCTGGTAAGAGTTCTTAGTATGAGTTGTTTCTTCTTTGTGCTTAGAAGTTGTTGGATATATTGCCTTTTGCTTGATGCCATAGTAACCAATAAAGAATATCGCAATGGTTAGTGCTGCGAAAATGTAACTATCACCAGTTAAGAATGAGATGATAGGGAATACATCACTTATCAGATTGGTAAAAAGCATGATGACCGAAATGGAAACAAACAAATAAAGAATGATCCGTAACCACTTAAGGTCAATTTTTTCGGTAAATGAAAAAGTATTTTTGATTTGTTTACTGTGCTTTGACAAGAGCATGATTGAATAAACAGAGTATACTGGAAGAGAGAAATTGAGAAGGAACTCTGCCAGGTAAATCATGAATGAAGTAGATACTTCTGTTTGTCTATGATAATATGCTAGCTTTTCTGAACCACTTAGAAAATAGAAATCGAAAATGAGGTAAACTACCAGAATCAAAAAGGGAATCCCGTGAAAAGCAAATTGCTTCGATATACTCCGTTGAGGTATGATAAGTAGTAACGTGTAGAGCAACAAAAGAGGCCCAATAACCATTGGGAGCGTATAGGTTAACCCTAGCAGGTGTGGGTGTGAAAAGATTACCTCTTGTAGTTCCAGGTAATGGTCTAAAAGAATGAATCCGTTGAGCACAAAAAGCACAAAAAGTACTTTGTGAGTCGCAGCCATTTCTTTTTTACTAAATAGAACGGAAGCAAAGAAGAAAGCCTGAATTGAGCCCAATAAAAAAACAACCTCCATCCTGCTAAGATATGGTTTTGTGGATATCTGATTTAAAACTGACTTATTACATTGACAGGAAGTTTTCGAAAAAGGCGATCTTGACTTTCAAACAAATGACCATCAGCTGTGAAGAGTATAGAATACTCTGAAGTAGTTATTTTCATCTCCATATCTTCAATAGAATACTGATTTAATCTTAGAGAAAAATATCTGGCTATTAGAATTGAAACCCCTAGTTTCAGTAGGAACCACATAATCGATGGGAAAATAGGGTTGACAAACTCCTCTCCTCTGATCAATTCTATTTTAGTAATGTCTTTAAAAGGAAGAGGTATGGCTTTTACTTCTGTTGAGTAAAATGCTTTAAGAAGAACACCTTTAGAATAAAGTTGAAAATTGCATTTCGAGTTGATTCTGAGTTTTTGGGTTTCGGCATTGGAACTAAACTTTTTTAAGAAGTAGGAGGTGCTACCAAGGCTTTTAGGGTTTTTATAGGAGAAGTTTACGGGTATACCAATCAGTGGCTCAATTACCTTAAAATGAAGCTCTTTTTCTGAAATGATCATGCCAAACCTAACTTGTAACTGTTTGTTCTATTTATTAAAAGGCTTAGTCGCTCAAAGGCGGTTATGGAATTTTGATGAAATCTGTGGAGATTTATTAATCACATCTATCATTAAGTCTATTTCACCTTTCTTTTTCTCTTTCGCCAATGGAAACCGTTTAGTTCTGCCATTGTTTGCTATTATGACTAATGATGCACCCATTTTCAGGGAGAGGTTAAGACTATAAAGACCTAGAAAAAGCGGGATAATTGGAATTATGATTTGTTCAACGAAAATTGGACCAGTTGAATTATCATCACTTATATAATTGAATAGTGTAAAGGTGTAATAGATTGAAAATCCAATAAGGCCGACTCCAATACACAACAAAACAAGCCAATTGTTAACCTGTCTACCATTTTCTAATCTGAATTCTAGAATATCAGAGTAATCAATAGTTTTATAATTGTAGCCGTTTCTAAGATAATGAAAACCTTCTTCTGAAATGGCAAATTCATTGGTTTGAAACTTAAACTGCATGATTCTATTTGCTCCTAGATAGGCTTTTTCGTGTTTTCCTCAAAACCTGGATGGAATTTTTTGCTTTCGGTTTTCATCCACTTGTCCCAGAATGTGAAGTACAAACCATAGTTGAATCTATACTCCGTGTGATGTAAACTATGATGAGTAGCTCCGATAAACCACTTACCTAACCAATGTTTGTTAAAGCCCTTTGGATAAATCTCCACATTTGAATGATTTATAGCACTGGTCAAAGTCATAAAAACAAGTAGGGCAACAATTGTCCAGTAGTGCATAGGAAGAAAGAGAATAATTACAGGGATAATTGCTGATTGCAAAACACTTTCTGCCGGGTGAAAAGAGAAAGAAGTCCAAGGTGAGGTGATATGGCTGTTGTGATGCACTTTATGAATAAGCCTATACACTTTTGGCTTATGCATCCAGCGGTGTAGCCAGTAATAATACGTTTCATGAATCAGTGCTGCAATTAGAAAACTAATTGGTAACCAGACCCATCCATAAGCGGCTATGTCTTCATAAACGGTTGTATATCCTTTTTGCCATAATACTACCATCCCGGCTCCTGCTAGTGCAAAGAAAAGGGAGGTAAATGTAGACCAAAGGAATTCTGTTTTAAACTGCTTAGAGTTCTGTGATAGTGGCTGGACTTTTCTTTTTCTAAATGCTTTGGGATTCGCTTTGTAAAACACCAAATAAAAGATACCGGCAATCAAACTGTACCGAAAAACGACCATTAAAAACATCAGACCTGCTAAGGCGAGAAATGTAAGGGGCTCGGTAAAATCGTAATTATGCATAGCATTGAAAGCCTTTCCAAACGCATTCGAATTGCTAAGAATTTCATATTACGGTCAGAATGGTTATGAATTATAGGTTATCAACCAGATAGTCTGTCATTTTGTTATACAAATGCCATATGGTGTTTCCTCCTCTAAGACTGTGTGCTTTGTTAGGGTAGTAAAAAGACTCAAATGGTTTACCGGCTTCTACCAGTTTGTCTACCATGGCCACTGAGTTTTGAAAGTGCACATTATCATCTCCAGTTCCATGAATCAAAAGAAAGTTACCCTTCAACTTATCTACATGTGTTACTGGAGAAAATGCATCATAACCATCACCATTAAGTTGAGGGGTGCTCATGTACCTTTCTGTATAAATGGTGTCATAGAACCTCCAGTTGGTTACTGGTGCTACAGCTATAGCTGTTTTGAAAACATCGTTACCGATAAACAAGGCCAGCGAAGACATGTAGCCACCGTAACTCCAGCCCCAAATACCCATTCTGGCTTCATCAGTATAAGGTAGACTTGCCAGATATTTACCTGCTTCGATTTGATCCGCTACTTCATACTTACCTAAAATTTTATAGGTAACATGCTTAAAATCTCGGCCTCTCGCACCAGTACCGCGATTATCTACACTGGCTACTATATAGCCCTGAGCAACCATATGCATATGCCAAAGGTCACGATCTCTGTGCCATGTATCTTGTACTGTTTGAGAACCGGGTCCACCGTAAACATACATCAGCACCGGATACTTTTTGTTCGGATCAAAGTCCTCAGGTTTCATCATGTAGCCATTTAACTCTACTCCTTCCGAAGTTTTAAAACTGAAAAACTCCTTCTCCGGCATGTAGTAATCTGCCATTTTAGCTGTTGCCTCTGCATTGTCTTCCATCATTAGTACTTGCTCTCCATTTCCTCTGTGCAGCGTAGTGATTGAAGGGTGCTTTGAAGAGGTAAGCGTATTGATATAATATTTGAAGTCAGGGCTCCAGTTTGTGCCATTGGTGCCTGTTTGTGAAGTCATTTCAGTTTTAGCTGAACCATCCATATTGATAGCATACATGTGCCTTTCCAGTGGTGACTTTTCTGCAGAAGTAAAATAGATTTTTTGACTAGACTCGTCCAAACCAGATATGCCGCTTACTTCCCAGTCACCTTGAGTGATTTGCTTGATGAGTTGACCATCCGTTCCATAGTGATAAATGTGATTGTAGCCATCTTTTTCGCTCGTAAGAATAAATGATGTGTTATCTGATAAGTAGGTCAGGTTGTTGTCGTATTCCAGATAAGTCTCGCTTTCTTCTGTATAGACAGGGTTTGAAGCCCCTGTATTTACGTTAGCATGAAGTAGCTCCATTTTATTCTGAAGCCTGTTCAGTCTCATAATAGAAAGTACATTATTATCTCTGGTCCAGAATATCCTTGGAATGTAAATATCCTTTTCTGTGCCAATGTCCATAGTAGTGGTTCTATTGTTTCTCAGATGGAACACCTTGATTTGGACAACAGAATTGACTTCACCGGCCTTAGGGTATTTGAATTTATAATCGTTGGGATAAAGTTCACCCCAGGTTTGCATATTGTATTCATTTACTTTCGATTCATCGAACCTCCAGAATGCTATTTTATTTCCATCGGGTGACCATTTAAAGGCTTTTGACATTGAAAATTCTTCTTCATATACCCAATCTGCATTACCATTAATTACCTTATTCCATTCACCGTCTCTGGTAATCCTTCTTTCTCTCATATTGTTCAGGTTCACCATGTAGAGGTTGTTGTCTCTTACATAAGCTGCTTTATCTCCTTTGGGAGAAAACGAAGCATACATCACCTTTTTTCCATCAGATAAGGTCTTGAGTTCTTTGTTTTGCAAATCGTAAACATGGAAAACAGCTTTTGTTGACCTGCGATAGATAGACTCCACTTGCTCAGCAAACATTACTTTTTTCTCATCTTCTGAGAAGACATACTCTTCAAAGTCAAAGCCAAGTTGTTCACTGGTGATGATTGTTTCAACAGTATTTCCAGTGGTGATGTCCTTTTTTACAAGGCTAACTTTTCCGGCAACGTTTTCTCGAGCAGAATAATACCTGCCATCATTCATCCATCTGATGGTTCCTATACCTTTCACGGCAAAACTCCTGTCTTTGAAAATGGCTTCCAACGTAACTTCCTTTTTATCCGAGGAGGCAGGAGTATCAGAGCAGGCGACTAATAACAACGTTAGGGCAGAGAGTAGAAACAATTTCTTCATCATGAATACTTTTAAATCAGGTTTAAAGATAAATAATGGGAGCTAATGGCATAGCGTAATAGGAACTATTCTTGAGTATCAGAGGTTTCTTTGCTGGAGGTTGGAAGCAAATATTATGAAAGGAAAATTTGATAAACTTATAGATCAGGAGACACCGGTACTGGTTGATTTTTATGCAGATTGGTGTGGACCCTGCCAGATGATGGCACCTGTTTTAAAAGAGGTGGCTCAGGAAATGGGAAATAAAGTGAAGGTGATTAAAATTGATGTTGATAAAAATCAACCGATAGCCCAACGCTTTGGTGTTAGAAGTATCCCCACACTGGTTTTGTTCAAGAATGGGAAGATTATTGAAAATCGAGCTGGTGTAATGACCAAGCGAGATTTAACCAGAATGATTGAAAGTGCTTAATTATTGATTGTTCCCTTGGTTAGTTTTACTCCTGCCAATTTACGTACAGTTTGGGCTATGCTTTCGGTATCAAAATTACATTCGGCATGTAACTGCTCCTGAGTACCATGCTCAATAAATTGATCAGGGATTCCAAGTCTTACTACTTTAGCAGAATATTCGTTTTCGGCCATAAATTCGAGTACGGCACTACCGAACCCTCCCATTATACAGCCATCTTCAACAGTAATTACTTTCTTGAAGTTTCTGAAAATATCGTGAAGCAACTCCTCGTCTAAAGGCTTAACAAAACGCATGTCATAATGAGCTGGGTTTAAGCCTTCTTCCTTAAGTAGTTCTTTTGCAGCTATAGCATAGTTTCCAATATGACCTAGTGTCAGTATAGCCACTTGTTCACCATCAGAAACTTTACGGCCTGTGCCAATAGCCATTTTCTTCATTTCTGTTCTCCACTCTGGCATAACGCCCTGCCCACGAGGGTATCTGATTGTAAATGCCTGACCTTCTCTTGGAAGCTGGGCAGTATACATCATGTCTCTCAACTCTGATTCGTTCATAGGTGCAGCCACAATCATGTTTGGAATACATCGCATGTAGGCTATGTCATAAGCACCATGATGAGTAGGACCATCCGCTCCTGCAAAACCTGCTCTATCCAGACAGAAGTTGACTACCAGATTTTGAGTACATACATCATGAACTACCTGATCGAAGGCACGCTGCATAAACGTACTGTAGATATTACAGAACGGTAACAAGCCTTGAGTTGCAAGCCCAGCAGAAAAGGTGACAGCGTGCTGCTCTGCAATGCCCACATCGAATGCACGGTCTGGCATAGCATTCATCATAATATTCATAGAAGAACCTGAAGGCATAGCAGGCGTAATACCCATTATTTTTTCATTCTGCTCAGCAAGCTCTACTAACGTATGCCCAAAAACATCTTGATATTTTGGTGGCTGAGGGGCATCTGGCACTTTTTTGAATACTTCTCCTGTTACTTTATCAAATTTGCCTGGAGCATGCCATTTGGTAGCATTACCCTCTTCAGCAGGTTTGTATCCTTTTCCTTTAACCGTTACACAGTGAAGGATTTTGGGTCCAGGAATATCTTTTAAGTCATTTAGAACATTGGTCAAATGATGAACATCATGACCATCAACCGGACCAAAGTACCTGAGATTCAGGGATTCAAATAGGTTGCTTTGTTTTAAGAGCAGAGATTTTAAAGAATGCTCTACTTTGGAAATCACTTCCTGAGCGCTCTTTCCGAATCTGGAGAATTTACTTAGCAGGTTCCATACGTCATCTTTAACTCGATTGTAAGTATGAGAAGTAGTTACATCGGTTAAGTAATCCTTCAATGCACCAACATTTGGGTCGATAGACATGCAATTGTCATTCAAGACAATGATGACATTTGAATTGGAAACGCCTGCATGGTTCATGCCTTCAAAGGCCAGTCCACCTGTCATGGCTCCATCTCCGATAACCGCAATGTGCTGACGATCTTCTTTCTTGTACTGGTTGGCAATTGCCATTCCAAGAGCTGCCGAAATTGAAGTTGATGAATGGCCTACACCAAAAGTATCGTACTCGCTTTCTTTCCTCTTTGGAAAGCCCGACATCCCCTTATAAATACGATTAGTGTGGAAAATATCTCTTCTTCCGGTTAATATTTTATGTCCGTAGGCTTGGTGCCCAACATCCCATACTAACTGATCTTTTGGAGTATTGAATACATAGTGTAATGCCACAGTAAGCTCTACTACACCTAAAGAAGCACCAAAGTGACCACCATACACAGATACATTATCCACAATGAATTGTCGCAATTCGTCACATACTTTAACTAGTTGTGCCTGATCTAACTGCTTTAAATCCGCTGGGGAATCAATCTTGGAGAGTAAAGGTCCGGGTTCTATCAACATGTATTCAGAAGCTAATGCTCTAACAACTTACTAACGAGCTAATTGTTTAGCATTGATTTTTACCAGCCCCAAAATTAAAAATATTTTTGGCTCGAAATGAGACATTTATCCATTCTCTATATATTTGATTGAAAACACCTTGTAATCGTTGAGTTTCGAAATCAAACTTCCCCTCTTTGAAGGTCCCTTTGATCTTTTACTTTTCTTTATTCAAAGAGACGAGTTAGATATTCATGACATCCCTATTCATAAGATCACAAAAGACTTCCTCGATTACCTCAAACATCTCGAACATATGAATGTGGAAGTGGCCAGTGAATTTATTCTGGTAGCTGCCACTTTGATGCGAATCAAGTCTAAAATGCTACTGCCCCGTCCTGTTCTTGATGAAGAGGGAAATGAGGTTGATCCCAGAGAGGAGCTTGTTAAACATCTGTTGGAATACAAGAAATACAAATCTGTGATAGAGGAGCTTGGTCAGATGGAAAGTGATCGCTTACAGCGAGAGGCTCGTGGTAATGTAGTAAAGGAATTAAAGAAGCTTGCCGAGACTAATAATGTCGAGTCTGAACTTCAGGACCTGGACTTGTACAAACTGCTGAAAGTCTTCCAAAAAGTTATGTTACGTCATGAGTTTGAGAAAAGTAAACCAACTCATGAGGTTGTCCGATATCCATATTCGATTTCTACTCAGAGAGAGTTTATTCTGAATAAACTTCTTGACAGTCCTCGATTGTCTTTTGTTCAACTGATTGAATTTGAGCCCAACAAGATTGTTGTGATCTTTAACTTTCTATCCATACTAGACCTTTTACAGATGCGTAAAGTCACAATGCACCTGGGAGAAGGGTTTAATAATTTTTGGATAGAAAAAATTGAAGAAGAATTAGTCGATGAATAGGCATAAAAAAAGCGGCCGGAGCCGCTTTTCCTTTGTCATATTTTTGACTAGAACCTTTCGTACTGAGAGAAGTGGAAGTTCCCTTCAATTTCAGCGTTCTCATCTGAATCTGAACCGTGAACCGCATTTTCCCCGATAGACTTAGCATATATTTTTCTGATAGTACCTTCTGCTGCCTCAGCTGGGTTAGTAGCACCAATCAAAGTTCTGAAATCTTCAACAGCGTTGTCTTTTTCAAGAATAGCAGCTACAATAGGTCCAGAAGACATGTATTCCACTAATTCACCGTAAAAAGGTCTTTCTTTATGCACTTCATAGAATTTACCAGCCAGGTCAGTAGTTAGTCTGGTATATTTCATTGCAATGATTTTAAAACCTGCTTCTTCGATCATTTTTAAGATCCCTCCAATGTTGCCATCTGCCACAGCGTCAGGCTTAATCATTGTGAATGTTCTGTTAGTTGCCATAACTTTATAAGTAGTTCCTTTTTTAATTTGAGCGCAAAAATAGAAGATAATTTCAAATATGATGTTGCCTGATAATGAATCTTTTAGGGACTTAATATTGTGATAATCAACTGGGCATAGATTGTTTAGTACCTGAATTCTTGGCAACTTTGCCGATTCTTTGACAGACCGACTGTGTCGGAACCTTTGCATGCAGGATATAGACTTATTAAAGACCAGACTTAAAACACCTGGGAAAATTATAATCACAACTCATCATAAACCCGATGCCGATGCTCTAGGCTCTTCTCTTGGGATGGCCAACTATCTGGTCAAACTAGGACATCAGGTTCAGGTAATTACCCCATCAGATTATCCGATTTTTTTACATTGGATGAAAGGCAATGATGATGTACTGGTTTTTAGCCAAGACACTTCATCTCAATGCCAGGAGCTTATACAAGCTGCTGATATTATCATAACGCTAGATTTTTCTGTATTAAGCAGAATAAATGAAATGGGTGAAATGGTAAGAGCAGCTAGTGGGTTTAAGGTAAATGTAGATCACCACTTGAATCCTGAAGACTTTGCAGACTTCAGGTTATGGAATACAAATGCCGCAGCAACATGTGAGTTGTGTTACGAACTGATAGTTGCCCTTGGTGATGAAGAACTTATTGACAAAGACATTGCAGAATGTTTGTATGCAGGTATCATGACGGATACAGGAGGCTTCAGACATCCCAATACTACCAGAAATGTACATGAAGTTGTCGCTAAACTGATAGCCAGAGGCGCAGATAACAGCCGGGTGTCTAAGGAAATTTATGATAAAAATTCAATTGACAGGCTTAGATTTTTAGGGTATGCACTAAGCACAAACCTGAAAGTTCTTGCTGAGTCTAGAGTAGCTTACTTTGCTTTAAGCCGAGAAGAGTTAAATAAATATAATTCCAAGACAGGCGATACGGAGGGCCTTGTTAATTATGCTTTATCAATAGAGGGAATTACGTTAGCGGCTCTGTTTAAAGAGACTGAAGATGGTGTAAAGGTTTCCTTAAGATCGATTGGTGAATTTCCGGCTAACGAACTTGCCAGTAAACACTTTAACGGGGGAGGACATAGAAATGCTTCTGGAGGTAAACTGTCGTCTAAGTCGCTTTCAGAGGTAATTAATTTGTTTGAGGGAATTTTAGGCGATTATCAGGGAGCATTGGACAAAGAGTTTGAAAAGTAACTCTATATTAAGTGCTTAAAATTTGATTCCTGATTTGACGTTAACAAATATTTAGAGGCACTTTCAATAGGTAAAAGACTCAATTGAGTAATTTTGGGGTGCAGATTAAGGATCGGTGTTGTAGTTTGGGTGACTTAAACCTTATTTCAACAGCCGTTCAGTAAGGTTATAATATAGTTGTAGTTGATATTTATATAATGAAGAAGTTAATAGTATACTTATTTCCAGTCCTTTTACTTTCTATTGCCGCTTGCGACTCTGATAATGTTTTTGACGAGGCTGAACAGTTGCTGGTAGATATTGAACTGATCGAGAATTTCTTAGCTAAAAATAACCTTGAGGCAGATACTTTGAAGCCCAGTGAAATAAGATACATCATTCACGAAGCGGGTACAGGTGCTAAAGCTGCTTTTGGAAGCTCTGTAGTAGTTCACTACACAGGATATCTTTTAGATGGAACCGAATTCGATAGTTCTACAGGAGGGGCACCCTTCGATGTAGTTATTGGTAGAGGTGACGTAATCAGAGGATGGGATATTGGGCTTAGAGAACTGAACAAAGGCTCAAGAGCGACATTGTATATTCCTTCCGCATCGGGATACGGTAATAGAAGACAAGGAGATTTGATTCCGCCAAACTCTGTTCTTGTCTTTGATATTCAAGTACTTGATATCAGGTAACGTTTATTGCTTTTCTTCTTAGATCAATGAAGGATATTTGCTTTGCAACTAACAATGCGCATAAGCTTGAAGAAGTGCGCATCATCTTAGGAGGTAGATTTAATGTTTTGTCTCTTAAGCAAGTTGACTTTGCAGGGGAATTACCAGAGACTCACGAAACCATCGAGGAAAATTCTCTGGAAAAAGCAGAATACCTTTTCGATAAACTTGGAATCCCTGTTTTTTCAGAAGACTCCGGATTGGAAGTGGACGCATTGAATGGTCGACCTGGTGTGCATACAGCGCATTATGCAGGAGATCGAAATGCAATCCGGAATATGGACAAAGTAATTTCCGAGCTTTCCAATGAATCCGATCGCTCAGCACAGTTTAGGGCAGTGATTACTTATATGGATGAATCTGGGCCAAGACAATTTGAAGGAATTATTAAAGGCGCTATTGCACCTGAAAAAATGGGGGAGGATGGTTTTGGCTATGACCCGATTTTTATTCCTGAAGGGTATGATCAGACCTTTGCAGAACTTTCTGCAGCAACAAAAAATACAATGAGCCATAGAAAAAGATCGGTTGAAAAACTGGCTCAATTCTTAAATTCTCTGAATTAAACATTAAGCTTTCTATTTTTGCATTATGGAAAAGCCATACATTATTGGTATTACGGGAGGGAGTGGTTCTGGAAAAACAAGGTTCCTTAAAGAGTTGTTGAGTGGGTTTGATGGGCGATATGTGACTTGTATTTCTCAGGATGACTATTACAGACCTCGGGAATATCAGTTAGTGGACAAAAACGGAGAACTGGATTTCGACCGCCCTGAATCTATTGATTACGAACATTTTGCAAGTGATCTGAAAGAGCTTAGCGAGGGTAGAAGTGTACAGAAACAAGAGTATACTTTCAATAACCCGAAAGTTCAGCCTCAGATGATTGTTAGAAAATCAGCTCCTGTAATTCTGGTTGAAGGGATTTTTATTTTCCACTATAAGAAAATCTCTGAACTCATCGATCTGAAAATCTTCATCGATGCTAAGGATTATATTAAACTTCAGCGAAGGTTAAAAAGAGATAGAGAGGAAAGAGGTTACGATGCCGATGATGTACTTTACAAATATGAGAATCACATCATGCCATCCTATCAGAAGTATATAGCGCCCTATAAAGAAGAGGCCGATCTGGTTGTTCCTAACAATAAAGACTTCGATAAAGCCATTGATGTACTTAAAGCACTGATTCAGACGAAAATAATGCCTAAGGATTAATTTTTCTTCCATCCTTTTATTAAATTCGTGCCCGCTTCATGAAAAGCCCAGTTTACATATCAAACTTGAAAAAGTCATTATTCTTTCTGCTAGGAATACTTGTAGCAGTTTTTGTAGTGTCGCAAGAAGTAGTGGATTACCATTGCGAGCAGATATGTGAGGAAATTATAGAAGCAGACGAAGAAGATGCTGACAAGGAATCAGAACAAGACTTGGCCTATTCGCTGTCTACTCAGGTATTACTACCAGTAAGTGGTTTTGAACTTGAGCCTTTTCAAGCAATTTTCATTGGAGAAGTAATTCGTGAAACAGAGGAGAAAGTACATCTTAGACCTGAAGTTACGCTTTACAATTCTCCGCACTTTAAAACACTCTTTCGGCAAATTCAATCACCGAACGCGCCATAGTTTAGCATAATACATTTCGTGGTTCTTGTCTGAACCTTATCAAAAGCGTTTTGCGCTTATAATTACCTATTTAATCTTTTTGAATCATATTTATTAATAATGAAAAATAAGAATACAATCGTTTTTCTGACTATCGTCATTACAGCGCTTTGTTTGTATTACCTATCAATTACCTTCTTTTCAAGAGGAATACAAGCAGATGCAGTTGAATTTTCAACAGACGAAAGTGGAGTTGTAGATCAGCCTAAGAAGCAGGCTTATCTTGATTCAATCTGGATGGAACCAGTATTGAATATTCTGGGTAAAGAATTTACCTATAAGGAAATTAAAGAAATAGAGCTGAACCTTGGACTAGACCTTCAAGGTGGTATGCATGTAACGCTTGAGGTGTCTCCAATAGAGATTATCAAAGGGCTTTCTGGTAACAGCAAAGATCCGGATTTCTTGAGAGCATTGGAGTTAGCACAAGAACGTCAGAAAGATAGCCAGTCTTCGTTCACTTCACTTTTTCAGGAAGCATACACTGAGGTAAGCCCGGGTGGAAGATTGAGTAGAATATTCTCAAACGCGGCTAACAGAGGAAAAATCAGCTTTGAGTCTTCGAACTCAGAAGTAATGGGAGTGATTGATACTGAAGTAAATCAGGCGATCGACAGAGCTTTCCAGATTTTAAGAACAAGAGTTGACCGTTTTGGTACTTCACAACCAAACATTCAGAGACTACAAGGTACTGGTAGAATTCAAATTGAATTGCCAGGTGTAGATAATCCTGAGCGTGTAAGAAAACTCCTTCAAGGTGTTGCCAAGTTGGAATTCTGGGAAGTATACCAGCCGAATGAGATTGCAACAACACTTAATGCAATCAATGATGAGTTGGTTAGAATCGAAAAGAATGACAAGTCCGGTACTACTGACTTAAACTCTGAGTTGAAGCCAGCTGATTCTGAAGCAACAACTGAACTGGAAGCGCAATTAGCCCAGTCGGCAGATAGTGCTGCAAATGATTCAACTGCCTTGGAGCAACCAGGTGTTTCAAGTTTCTTTGCTTTACAAAAGCAAGGACCTTATCAAGGATTCTTCTATAGCCTGGCTGATACAGGTAG
Organism: uncultured Roseivirga sp.; assembly: GCA_947493005.1. Taxonomy (GTDB): domain Bacteria; phylum Bacteroidota; class Bacteroidia; order Cytophagales; family Cyclobacteriaceae; genus Roseivirga. The sequence goes on along the minus strand of CANLOY010000001.1, from coordinate 327,058 downwards.
AATTAACAGAGTTTTGGAACACCCATCAATTGCCAGGTTAATTCCTAACAACCTGAGCTTTAAATGGAAGATTAAGGTTGCTGAAAAAACAGATGAACTGTTAGAGCTTTTTGCAATTAAAACAGGTAGAGGTGAAGCGCCTTTAACTGGTGAAGTAATTACTGACGCCCGTCAGAGTCTTGATGAATTAGCTCGCCCTTCAGTGAGTATGCAGATGAACTCTATCGGTGCGAAAAAATGGAAAAACCTGACTACTCAGAATGTGGGTAGACAAGTAGCAGTTGTATTGGATAACTATGTATACACTGCACCAAATGTGAATGAGCCTATTGCAAATGGTAGCTCTTTGATCAGCGGAAACTTTACGGTGGAAGAAGCAGAAGACCTCGCAAACATTCTTAAAGCAGGTTCATTACCAGCACCTACCAGAATTGTAGAAGAAGCAGTAATCGGACCAACTTTGGGTATTGAGGCACAAAGACAAGGAGTAACTTCGATACTTGCAGGTTTGCTAATTGTAGTAATCTTCATGATTGCATACTATTCTAAAGGGGGTATTGTGGCAAACGTAGCGTTGCTTTTCAACATCTTCTTTATCATGGGTATTCTGGCCAACCTTAATGCAGCTCTTACGCTTCCTGGTATTGCCGGTATTGTATTGACTATTGGTATGTCGATTGATGCCAACGTACTGATTTTTGAAAGGATCAGAGAGGAACTCAGAAATGGTATTCCATTGCTTCAGGCAATCAATTCAGGTTATAAGAAAGCATATAGTTCTATTATAGATGCCAACGTAACTACCTTCCTTACAGGTGTAATTCTTTATTGGTTAGGCCAGGGTCCTGTTAAAGGATTCGCAGTAACCTTAATGATTGGTATTGTTTGTTCATTCTTCTCAGCTGTATTTATTACAAGAGTTGTGGTGACGCGCATGACCAGAAAAGGAAACGACAGCAACATTTCTTTCGAAACACCTTTCTCAAAAGGTTGGTTAACCAACATCAACTTCGACTTCCTTGGAAAAAGAAGGTTGGCTTACATGATCTCTGTAATTATCATTGCTGTTGGTGCTTTAGCATTGACTACAAATGGATTGAGATTAGGAGTAGATTTCAAAGGAGGTAGATCTTACATTGTGAAGTTTGATGAGCCAATGGTGGCTTCTGATGTGAAAGCAGCATTATCGGCTGGTGTGTTTACAGAAGATGGTGTAGAAGTAAAAGAGTATAACTCAAGCAATGTATTGAAGATTACCACTTCTTATAAGGTAGATGAAGAATCTACTCAAGCCGATGATGATGTAAGAGGCACACTTGTTCAGGGACTTGCCTCTGCAACAGGGAAGACTTTCATGGATGGAAAACTGGATGTTGAAGCAGGTCAGTTTACTATTGCAGGTTCGTCTAAAGTAGGAGCAACCATTGCTGATGACATCAAGAATTCATCTTTCAAATCATTCGGTTTGGCCATCCTGGCGATATTCATTTATATCCTGATTCGATTTAGAAGATGGCAATTCTCACTTGGTGCGATTGTAGCCTTGGTACACGATGCATTCATCGTACTTTCTGCTTTTGCTATTGCAGGTTGGTTGGGCATTAGCTACGAGATAGATCAGGTGTTTATCGCAGCATTACTAACCATTATTGGTTACTCAATAAACGATACCGTGGTAGTATTTGACCGTATCAGGGAAAACCTTCAGTTGAAAGGTTCTAAGGATTTGATTGGAACATTCAATGAGTCTATCAACTCTACCATCAGCCGTACATTGATTACTTCAATGACTACTTTGATTGTGGTATTGGTACTATTCATCTTTGGTGGTGAAGTACTGAGAGGGTTCTCGTTCGCATTGTTGATTGGTATTTTGGTAGGTACCTACTCTTCAGTTTTTGTGGCTACTCCAACTGTAGTTGACTTAACTAGAAAGTCATTGGATGCTGCTGCTGATAAAGAAAGAGATACAGCCAGAGCCAGAGCCGCTGCAAAAGCAGAAGCTACTGCGCAACAGAGCTAGTATTCAGATATTAGATTTAGATTGAAAGGGCCATTCCGTAAGGGATGGCTTTTTTGTTGGAGCGACATAAAGACTCTACTGGTGATAGAGGCTTTGAACTATAATAAGTAAATTTCAATTGTAGCGATAATTTGCTTGATATGTAAGTTTGCCCAAACTATCAAAGTAGTGATTGTTGATGATAATAAAACGCTTATAAACCAATTACTTGATCATATAAAGAAGCACGTTCGGCTTTCTAAAGAAGAGGAGTCGATAATTCCTCACTATTTTGAACATAAGGAGATAAAGAAGAGGCAATACCTGTTGAACTCCGATTCCTTAGTGAAACATGACTTTTTTGTGATAAATGGATGCCTCCGAACATTTGTCATTGATATGAATGGCAATGAACACAATTTATTGTTTGCTACAGAAAATTGGTGGACTGGAGATTTTAAGGGATTCTACAAACAAGAAATGGCCACTCAGAATATTCAGGCATTAGAAAATACGCATGTATTATGCATCACAAAAGAAGGCAAGGATGAGTTGGTAGAAAGAATACCAATGATCACACTCTATTTCAATAAGCTATTTGAAAACGCAATTATTGCACATCAGAAAAGAATTGAGCAAACCTTATGCTTCACAGCAGAGGAGAGATACCTTGATTTTTTAAAAGTTTACCCAAACGTGAGCCAAAGAATTTCCCAGAAGCACATTGCGAGCTATTTGGGTATTACTCCAGAGTTTTTAAGCATGATTCGAAAGAAACTGACCCTCCCTTGATTTATTAAACTACTTTAAGAGAATCTGCTGTCAATCCATAAATCTTTGTTATGAAATTAAAAACATAACAAAATGAAGAAAATAGCAGGCATATCGGCTAGCGGCAATTCAAGGTCAATAAATAAGGAGTTGCTAGAAAGTACTCTAAGTAAAATTCAAGGAGCAAGAAACACGTTTGATTTGGACAAAAGCGTTCCAATCTATAGCACCGATCTTGAGGAAGCAGAAGGAATTCCAAATAAAATTCTAGGCCTGTTTGATAAGCTTCAGGAATACGATGCTTATGTGATTGCTTTGCCTGAACACAATGGTTCAATGACGGCTCTGTTTAAGAACACCATTGATTGGTTGTCAAGACATGATAGAAATGTTTTTGGTAACAAACCTGTAATGCTATTAAGTACTTCTCCCGGACCATCTGGAGGAAAGTATGTAACCGAGCATGTTAAAACCTTACTTCCCTTTTTGGGAGCCAATGTCGTATCCACTTTTAGTTTGGCCAAATTTTATGATACATTCCAAGATGGAGAGGTAATCGAAAATGAACTCGAATTAAACAAAGCCCTGAATGAGTTCACGACTGCATTAGATCAATGATTAACAGTATGTTTATTTCCGTTGATCTGGTCAAACCTGAAGGGGGCAGTCCCATTCAGTATTCAACAGATTCAACTAGACTTCTTCCACTATAAAGAAGCCATCGTTGCCAGCGGCTTGATAAAGGGGCATAAAGATTAGTCCCTTACCTGGAGATAGTATACTTCCGTTTTTATCAGTAGCAATCAGTTCTCCTTTTTGAACTGGTTGAAAGCTTCTGAAACCTGCTTTCATTTTAAATTCATCATCTGGTTTTACACCATGTCTGTAAACCACCTTTAATAAAGAAGGTAGTGCTTCTTCACTTTCAATCAGTTTTTCAGAAAAACCAGAATTGGGTATGATACCCGATAATTGAAGAAGTTGCCAGATTCCTTTTGAATGCACGTCTATGGCCTTGGGAGAACCAATTTGACCTCCTTCAAATGCAAAAGAGGTTACTTCATCAGAAGAATAGTATTGTAAAAGTGTGGTGCCTTCCAGGTAATCATCAAGGTTGGTAATCATAGGAAGTCCTAATTTTCTGGCAATAGTAGAGTCGTTGATTTTACCAGGGTAAACTAAAAAGTTTCCATTGTCGGCAGAAGTGGTGTGTAAATCAATGACGAACTTCTTTTGGTAGTCCTGAGCCAGAATATCATTCAGGAGGTGATACAGTGCTATCAGTTCCTTGTCTTCATAAGTAAGTGATTCGGTAGAGCTCAGGCATTTTTGAATGTAGTCTTCCGTCCAGCAGCGATTTAGGTCATGATCAATAAAGCGTTGATTTAACCCTATGGCTTGTAAATTACCGACAACTCCTACAATCTTTCCGTTTATTGGAAGACCTTCTTTGTTCAGTTTTTCAAAAGTTCTGTTTATCGCCTCGACACCTTCCTTTTCATTGCCATGTAGGCTGCCAATCAATACTATTAGTATTTCTTTGCTGTTTCCTGTTTTTGAGGCTATGATTCTCTCCATGTAAAAAGAAGGCCAGTTTCTGCGTTACCAATATTCTTAGCCCTTTTAGGTGAAAGAACCTTAGTTTTAGATTGAACAGGTTCTTTCGATTTGCTCAGAATGGCACTGTTTTTTGTTTTTAAGGCAGCCTGTATTTTAAAATATTATCTACTGTAATTAGGTGCTTCTCTAGTGATAGAGATATCATGAGGATGACTTTCCTTAACACCTGCACCAGTGATCTTAACAAACTTGGCTTCCTGCATTTGTTCAATGTTTGCTGCACCGCAGTAGCCCATCCCGGCTTGTAGTCCACCAGTTATCTGATAAAGAACTTCCTGTACCAGGCCTTTGAAAGGAACACGCCCTACAATACCTTCTGGTACAAGCTTTTTGATGTCATCTTCAGCATCCTGGAAGTAACGGTCCTTAGACCCATCTTCCATGGCTTCAACCGAGCCCATACCACGATACGATTTAAATTTTCTCCCTTCAAAAAGGATCATTTCACCAGGTGCTTCTTCGGTACCTGCTAACAAAGAACCAATCATGATAGTACTGGCTCCTGCCGCTACTGCTTTTACTACATCCCCAGAGTACCGGATACCACCATCGGCAATAATTGGAACACCAGAACCCTTTATTGCTTTGGCAGCTTCATAAACTGCCGAAAGCTGTGGCATGCCCACACCGGCAATTACCCTTGTGGTACAAATACTTCCAGGGCCCACACCTACTTTAATCGCATCTGCACCAGCTTCTACTAGTGCTTTTGCGGCTTCAGCGGTAGCAATGTTTCCTACAATTACGTCAAGGTCAGGGTGGGCTTGTTTAATTCTTTTGGCGGTATCAATAACCCCTTTAGAATGTCCATGTGCCGTATCAATACTTACCACATCTACTCCAGCACCGATTAATGCCGCAATTCTTTCATCAATATCAGGTGTTACACCAACGGCTGCACCAACTCTTAACCTACCAAACTCATCTTTGCACGCATTCGGCCTGTCGCGATTCTTTAAGATATCCTTATAGGTGATCAGCCCTGTAAGCTTGCCGTGCTCATCTACAATAGGAAGTTTTTCAATTTTATATTGCTGTAGTATATCCTCGGCACCATCCAGGCTTATACCCATTTTGCCAGTTACAAGGTTGTCCTGGGTCATGATGTCTTTAACAGGCGTATTCATTTTCTTAATGAAACGCATGTCGCGATTGGTTACAATACCAACGAGATTCTTGTCGCTGTCTACTACAGGGATTCCACCAATTTTATTCTCTCTCATGATCATCTCGGCATCCTTGGCTGTGCTGTTCACAGGAAGAGTTACCGGATCCAGGATCATACCGCTTTGAGAACGCTTTACCTTTCTTACCTGTTGAGCCTGCTGCTCTACAGACATGTTTTTGTGAATAAAGCCAAGACCACCTTCGAGTGCCATAGCAATGGCTAACTTGTGCTCTGTAACAGTATCCATGGCTGCTGAAACCAAAGGAATATTCAATTGAATATTTTTTGTCAACCAAGTTTTTGTGTTTGTGTCTCTCGGTAAAACTTCTGAATATCCGGGGAGAAGAAGCACGTCATCGTAGGTAAGTGCTTCGAAAAGGAATTTGTTTGAATCTAGTGGCATGGCAAATAAAGAACTGGTTTTATTTGCCGGACAAATGTAAGGAGATTGAATGGTTTATAAAATCACAATTGCTGGAATAATTTTTCTGATGCGGTAATTTACAGGACAAAATAGGCCTTATGTACTGTTTATCAGCAATCTATTCTTTTGTGAGTTTTCGAAAGTTATTTTCTGATTAATCTTTCAACCTGCCATTTGTCCCATTCTTTAGGAATCACAAGTAGGAAGATCAAAAGTATACTTCGCCACATCACATCATTAAGATTCCAGATGGGAGATGTTAGTCCATGACCAAATGATACGATGAGTAAAACCAATGCCAGTGCATACAACGCGTAATTTCTGAAGAGGCCTATAACCAAAAGGGCTCCACAAATAAGCTCGGCAAAAGAAGTATAGTATGCTGCAAAAACTACCGCAAACTTTGGAAGAAAGGTCTCCTCATAAGGCTTAAAGCTATTGTAAACTCCATCAATGCCCCAAGTAAAAACCTTACCTATTCCTTGCATTAAGAAGATAATGCCCAGTAATACTCTTGCAAAAAAGGCAACAACGGTTTGATTATGCATGGCTCATTATCTTAAAACCATCTAAGAGTACATCCATGTCTCTTTCAAGATTGTAGAGGTGCGGGGAAATTCGAATGGAATTACCTCTTACTGAAACAAAGACTTTTCTCTCAGCAAAACGATTCTTCAAATCTTCCATAGCCATATGCTCAGGTAGCCTAAGTCCAAACAAATGTTGACCTCTGTACTCATCAGATTCAACTCGAACGCCAAGCTCTATCAATTCTTTAATGTAAGGAGTGGTTAATTCCTTGCAATAATCTTGTATGTTTTGTTGTCCCCATTCATTGATTTGAGCTATTGCCCTTGTCAACATTGGGGTTAAAATAAAGTTGGCACTTTCGCCCACCTCATAACGAATTGATCCTGATTGATACTGTTCCTGATAATTTACCAGGTTGGCAAAATCATCACTGTTCAAGCGATTCATCCAGTTATTTTCTACCGGATTACCATCTTGAAAATACTCTCCAAAATAGGAAACGCCAGAGGCATAAGGCCCCATCATCCATTTATAACCAGCGGCTACAACGGCATCAGGTCTGAATTCCTCTACGCTAAAAGGTAACGCACCAATAGACTGCGTGCCATCAATAACCAGAATTGCACCAATCTCATCAGCTCTTTTTCTAATGGCTTTCAAATCGAACTTGGTGCCATCTGCCCAGTGTACATGTCCTGTCGCAATCATTTTGGTATTGCTATCAATAGCTTCCAGAATCATTTCGTTCCAGCGCTTACCTCTGCCTTCTATAATATCAGGTGCTGAAATTACTTTCAGTTCTATTCCCCTGTCTTTTGATAAAACATCCCATGCATAGAAGTTACTTGGAAACTGCTCATCAGCAATCACTATGTTATCACCTTTACCAGCCTTCAGATTCTTAGCTACATTGGCCAAAGCATAAGAAACTGATGGTGTTATGGCACATGACCTTTCAGAAGGGGCACTAATTAGTTTGGCAAATTCCGTACGGAGTGCTTTGGTGCCATTAAAGAAATCTTCTGGTTTGATACTGCTTGGGTCTTCTTTGGCATAAATGGCATGGGTGCCTATTTCTGCAACTGACTTTAGCATAGGAGACATGTAACTACAATTCAGGTAGGTGATGTCGTCCGGAAGATTGAAAAGATGTCTTTGGTTATTAAGCATATTACTTTAAGATTTTTTCGAAATCCTGCTCAAATGAAATCTCAGGTTGTTCCAAGATGCGAGCTATTTCTTTTCCATCCTTTAGTAAAATGATAGTCGGTGTTTTTCTAATGTTATAGCCTTCTTCTCTTTTCTGTTGACTCTTTTTGTTTACATCAACGCCATAGAGTTCTAACTGATCATAAATACCTAACTCTTCACATACTCGGATGAGGCGAGGAATTTCGCGATTGCTATCGTGACACCATGTCCCCATAAAGACCAAAATCTTTAAGTCTTTCAGTTTTTTTCTTTTAATGTTTTTGAGTGTGTTTGTATCTACTACATAAGTCTTGTAACTCTTATTGAACCAGACCTTATATGGTAGTTTTACTAGTCCTTCTTTGGTAATAGGGCCATTGAGAATCTTGTCTACATACTCTGATACACTTTCGGTTTCTATGTTATAGATTTTTTCCTGGGCAGAGGTCGCTAATGGAAACAGGACGAACAGAATGATCAATATTATGAGTGCTTTATATATTTCCATATTACATCAATTAGCCGGTTGAAATATACCAATTAATCCTATCTTTGGCGCATGCAGCTCAACGAGATTTGGCAAGAGATTGTCACCTACTCAACTCAGATTAATGTTTGGGAATTTACCGGACTTATTGCTGGTTTACTTGCCGTTTATTTCCTCATTAAAGAGAGTTCCTGGACCTGGCCTTTCGGTATATTATACGTTATTGTTTCATTTATAGTGTTCTGGGGAGCGCGACTCTACGGTGACTTTTTGCTTCATATCTTTTTTCTGGTTTTAAATGTGTACGGCTGGGTATACTGGACGAAGGGAGATGGTACTGATAATAAACATGTGAGTATCTCACATTCGAGTATCAAAAGCATGCTATTCACATTTGCACTCACTATTGTCGGCATATTTGTTTTTGCAAAGTTGCTAATGGCCATCCCAGGTATGTTTGAAGGAGTTGACCCCCCTGCATTGCCCTATTGGGACAGTACTACCTCTATTTTGAGTGTTACGGGTATGTGGCTGACCGCCAGAAAGAGGATTGACAACTGGTATTACTGGTTTGTGGTTGACGTGCTAGCCACAGGAATTTACTTCTATAAAGGATTGTATTTCTATTCGCTGCTTTACCTTGTTTATATAGGAATGGCAGTGGCAGGTTACTTGGCCTGGAAAAAAACAATGACTACTACCTCAACATGATATCTATTGCCATAGTAGGGCCTGAAAGTACAGGCAAAACAACTTTAGCCCAATCTTTAGCGAAACAATTTGAAACCGTATGGGTGCCTGAATATTCAAGAGAATACTTAAACGCACTTGACAGACCTTATAATCAAACAGACCTTATAGAAATTGCTTCAGGGCAGTTGAGGGCTGAAAAGAAAGTCAGAAAGAAGGCTAAGGATTTGATTTTCTTAGATACCGACCTTTTCGTGATTAAAGTGTGGAGCGAATTTAAATATGGCAATTGCGACCCCTGGATTCTACAGCAGTTGGAGATGAACAAGGCGGATTTTTACCTGCTTACATTTTTCGATGTACCCTATGAAGATGATCCCCTTAGAGAAAGCCCAGAGAATAGACCAGAACTTTTCGATATCTACGAAAAGGAGCTGAAATCACATGGAGTTAACTTTCAGGTAGTTCAGGGCTCTTCTCAAAAGCGTCTTGAGCAGGCCATAGAGAACATTAATAGAATCCGCTGACCAAAAGAGGGTATTTTCAAAATTGCTTATTATATTCGCGGCCAATAAGGGGTGCCTATTTCTGATTTTTTCAGGATTAAAAACAGGCTGAGATTATACCCATTGAACCTGATGCAGATAATGCTGTCGCAGGGAGGTATGGTAAAACAAATTACGGGAGAGCTACCCCTTAGCTTTTCTAAGTTGAACCATTTAAAAATTACAAATGAAAAAAGTGTTTTTGATGTCAGTACTAATGCTGACAAGTCTGAGTGTATTTGCGCAATACACTGTCAGAGGAAAAGTGACTAACGCAGTTAGTGGCGAAACAATTTATGGAGCCAATGTCAGGCTCTCATCAACCTTTAGAGGTGCCTCTACAAATCCCGATGGTATCTATGAGCTAAAGGGAATTTCTTCAGGAACCTATGTATTAAAAGTTTCAGCTGTGGGGTTTGCGGTGATTGAAAGATCAATTGAAGTAAGTGGAGATGTAACAATAGATCTGCAAATGACTCCACAAGTCAGGGGACTTGAAGATGTGGTGGTAACAGCTACCAGAGCAACTGAAAAGACGCCTACAACTTATACCAATGTATCGAAAGAGGAAATTGAAAAGCAAAACCTTGGGCAGGATCTGCCATTTTTACTGAATTGGACGCCTTCTGTAGTCGTGACTTCAGATGCCGGCGCAGGTATTGGTTACACAGGAATAAGAATCAGAGGTAGTGACCCAACACGTATCAATGTTACCATTAATGGTATTCCAGTGAATGACTCTGAGTCACAAGGCGTGTTTTGGGTGAATACACCTGACTTTGCTTCTTCTACCTCAGATATTCAGGTTCAAAGAGGACTGGGAACCTCTACTAATGGAGCAGGTGCTTTTGGAGGGTCTATTAACATCCTAACCAACGGCTTGAGCCAGGAGGCCAGGGCTCAGGTAAACACCAGCTTTGGTTCATTCAATACTAAGAAATTCAATGCCGTTTATTCAACAGGGTTGCTGAAAGACAAATGGGCTTTTGAAGGTCGTCTTTCACAAATCAAATCAGATGGGTTTATCGATAGAGCTTCTTCTGATCTGAAGTCTTACTATTTATCAGCTGGTTATTTTGGTAAAAAGACGAGTCTGAAATTTATCACATTTAGTGGTGATGAAGTGACTTACCAGAGCTGGTATGGTACGCCAGAGGCAAGGTTGAGAAATGATGCCACGGGTATAGATGCGGTAATTTCAAATAATGGCTTTAATCCTGCTCAGGCTGCTAACCTCAGAAATTCAGGACGTAGCTATAATTTCTATCAGTACGAAAATCAGGTGGATGATTACGGTCAGGATCATTATCAGTTGCATATGAGTCATACCTTCGATGATTACTGGAACCTGAACCTGGCAGGTCATTACACAAAAGGAGGTGGTTTTTTTGAAGAGTTTAAAGATGATGAGGATTTAAGTGACTACGGATTATCAAATGTGGTACTTGGTGGAACAACGGTTACCAGCACTGATTTGATTAGAAGAAGATGGCTAGATAATGATTTCTACGGTGTGGTTTTCGACCTGAATTACTCAAGAGATAAGGTGAATGCTACGTTTGGAGGTGCTGTTAACGAATATATCGGTCGCCATTTTGGAGAGGTGATTTGGGCCAGGTTTGCTAGTAATGGTAGTATCAGGCATAGATTTTATGATAGCAAATCTGAAAAAGTTGATCTTAACACTTACTTGAAGGTGAATCTTCAGTTTAGCAACAGATTAAACATTTACGGTGACCTACAATTTAGAACTGTTGATTACAATGGAGCAGGGATAGATAACGATTTAAGAGCGATAGATTTCGATAAGAATTTCAACTTTTTCAATCCAAAAATTGGAGCTACGTATGAGTTGGAGCAAGGAAGCAATATTTATGCATCGTTTGCTATTGGTAACAAAGAACCAAATAGATCTGATATCATCGATGCAGCTCCAGGAACCAATCCTAAGCACGAAACATTGAGCAACCTTGAAGTTGGCTACCGTAAGCAGTCAGCGAATTATGCTTTTGAAGTGAACTATTACCTGATGGATTACAAAAATCAATTGGTTTTAACTGGGGAGGTAAATGATGTTGGTGCTGGTGTGAGAACAAATGTACCTGATAGTTATAGAACAGGTATTGAAGTTTCTGGAATGGTAAAACTTTCGAACTCTGTTTATTGGTCGGTAAATGCTGCTTTGAGTCAAAACAAGATAAAAGCATTTGATGAGATCATTTTTGACTACGGAGTGAACTTTGATGAGTTTAATGAAGTAAGAACAAGATTTGAAGATACTGATATCAGCTTTTCCCCAGGTCTTGTAGCGGGAAGCCAGTTAGCCTTTAGACCGACAAATGGTTTGGAACTGAGTTTGCTTTCAAAATATGTTGGAGAGCAGTTTCTAGACAACACATCTGATAACAATAGAAAGATTGACGCTTTCTTTGTGAATGATTTCAGAGTGAATTACTCTTTCAAAACCGAGTTGATCAAAGAAGTTTCTCTTAATCTGTTAATCAACAATGTGTTTAATACAGAATATGAATCTAATGGATACACTTTTGGTTACTTCGGTGGCCCAGGTTTTGAAGTAAGAGAGAATTATTTCTACCCTCAGGCGGGAACAAACTTCCTGATTTCACTAGGGTTATCATTCTAAATTAGCTCAAAGACCTGTTTCAGAAGTTCAGCTTAATGGCTTTGCTCTTGGAACAGGTTTTTTGTTTTAGAAAATAACTAATAAATTAGTTATATGAAATTCCTTTATGTCACGTTATTAGTTCTTGTTTTTCAGTATGGCTTTGCTCAGCAAATAGCCGATCCTGATTTCAATTATATCATTGATACCCCATTGTTTGAGAAAGGACAGGGGATGACTGTTGCCATAGATGAAGGGCATAATAACTTTCATACGTTGGAAGGAAGATATGCCGCTTTTGCCAAACTTCTGGCTAAGGATGGTTTCCAAATGACCTCACTAAAAGGAAAGGTTAGTGCTGCTAAACTAAGGGATATTGATGTTTTGGTTATATCAAACCCCATTCATGAAAGTAACCTGGGCCATTGGGTTCTACCCAACCCATCGGCATATTCTAAAAAAGAAATTAATGCTATTAACAACTGGGTGAGGAAAGGAGGGAGGTTATTTCTGATTGCAGACCATATGCCATTTGGTGGAGCAGCTGAGAATCTTGGAAAATCTTTCGGTTTTACTTTTACCAACGGTTTTGCAAGGTGGCCGAAGCGCAATGGGTTCGATACCTTTTCTGTATCCGCAAAAACGATAGATCATCATGAAGTGACTGAAGAAATTAATCAGGTAATGACATTTACCGGGCAGGCTTTTCAAATTCCTTCCAGCGCCAAAGGTCTTCTCAGGTTTCCAAAAGGATCATTCTCCTTAGAACCCGATACTGCATGGAGATTTAATGAAGACACCTACAGACGAGATATCGAGAACTGGTATCAGGGAGCAGTGTTAGAGTACGGAAAAGGGAGAGTTGCTGTGTTTGGAGAGGCAGCCATGTTTACCACGCAATTGGCAGGTCCGCAAAAAGTCAAAGTTGGGATGAACACTCTGGGTGCGGAACAGAATGCCGAACTTCTGAGAAATGTTATGAGATGGTTAAGCAACCGATAGAAAGGCATTTCTGTGCAAACGTTTACAGTGAAAACCGCCAGTTGGACTAAAAAAGCAAAACCTATATTGCATCTTCGTTTTCATTACCCATTCTGGTTTTTTTGAGTTTGAAGAACAACTGGAAAGTAAATTCGAGTGCATAATAGAATGAGAAAGACAGCCATTGGTATAGATATCGGAGGCACTTTTACCAAGTTTGGTTTAAGTGATGAAGAAGGTAATTTGTTAATGGAGGGCTCCATACCTACTTATACTCATATGGAACTAAGACCTTTTTTAGATGCCTTGAGTGAAGCCATAAATAAAAGCCTTGATGAACTGTCGGAACCAATAGAGATTCTTGGAATTGGGATTGGCGCTCCTAATGGTAATTATTACAGGGGAACTATAGAATACGCACCTAATCTGAACTGGAAGGGCATAGTGCCTTTTATTGATATGTTCAAAGAGTACTTCAATTTGCCAATGATTTTGACAAATGATGCCAATGCAGCGGCTATCGGAGAAAAGGTTTTTGGTGGGGCCAAAGGTTATAACGATTTCATTGTGGTGACTTTAGGTACGGGTCTTGGTTCTGGCTTTGTCACCAGAGGAAAGCTTATTTATGGTCATGATGGTTTAGCTGGAGAACTCGGGCACACCAATGTATATCCAGACGGGCGTGAATGCAATTGTGGCAAAAGTGGTTGTCTCGAAACCTATGCATCTGCATCTGGTATCAAAAGAACGGTGTTTAAGCTGCTGGCCACAAACAACGTGGATACACCATTACGTTCCTATACCTATGAATCGTTAACCGCTAAAAGGATTACAGAAATGGCTTTGGAAGGAGACCCAATTGCCTTGGAGGCCTATAGATATACTTCTGATATTCTGGGATTGAAATTGGCTGATGCAGCAGCGGTGACCAGCCCTGAGGCGATTTTCTTATTTGGAGGGCTTGCCAAAGCTGGAGACATACTGATAGAGCCTACTAAAAAAGCATTTAATCAATACTTGTACCCAGGTTACAAAGGGAAGATCGAGATTGTGCTCTCAGAATTAATGGATAAAAATGCTGCTGTTTTAGGTGCAAGTGCTTTAGTTTGGAGCGAAATTGCGAACAGTCAGACTATTCAGGTGCCCCAACAGGCACGTGCCATTTAAATTATGTCATCACATCATATTGTAAGAGATAAACAAGAACCTGCATTACTTATTGACGACCCCTCCGCTTTAAGCAATGAGTTTGTAGACTTGCTATTGGAGTGGAGTCCGGTAGTAATTGTTACTTCTCATGCTTTGGATAAAGTTTTAACATGGGGAATTAAAATTGATGTTGTAGTTGCTAGACTTGATGAACTTGATATACTGAAATCAGTTTTAAAACCGCAATCACCCGTTCAGTTACTGGGCTTTGAGACTTCCGATTTATTGAGTGCAGCCTATGTTTTCTTAAGTGATGAGAATCAACATGCAGTTAATGTATTGGCAGATCTGTATCAAACAAGGATTTTGGATTTGGTAAAGGAACATGCTTCTCAAATAGATTCTGTTATTTACTATAATGATCAAAAGTGGATTTTGTCTAAACAGGGACGGTTTGAAAAGTGGGTAACTACTGGGCAGGTTTTTGGATTACACCCAGTAGCTCAGAATACTTTCTTCACATCAGAAGGTTTTTTTAACGATTGGGAGAATGAAATGCTCCTGGAACCAATAGAGTTAACAGCTCAGGTTACAGGCATTGTTAAACTCCAGACTAACAATAAACCACTTTGGGTAGTGGAGCCAATGCAGACTGATATTTATAAGTGATTTTTGAGTTCAATTGAAAGTAGGCTAACATTAACCTTTTCAATTGGATGAGGGATGTCAATGAGTTCGAGATATTGGCCTTTTGGTAGATAAATGGCTGCTTGTTTGGATTCTTCTTCACTTACCATGTGATCCTGATCTCCACGCATAATGGATACAGGAATATCAATAGCAGAAAGGGTTTCTTCATTAAGAAGAGGAGTCTCTCCTAATTCAATCATCATGCCTGCTGTTTGATAAATCAAAGCCTTCCACTCCTTACCGTGTCTTTCAGAAAGTACTTGAGTATAAGCAGGTATTTTTTCTTCCATAAGTTCTGGGTTCATCTTGGAAGTCTCCTTTGCCCCACTTTCAGGTGTCCAGCTAAACTTAGTTCCAAGTGTTACAATTTGGTTTATTAAACCTGAAGTTTTTGTAGCAAGGTGAAGTGCGACATACCCGCCCATGCTATATCCGAAAACAGAACAGCCTTCAAGTTTATGTTTTAGGATATAGGCTTCTAACTCGGATGCAAATATTTCGATACCGAAGCCTTCTTCTGAAAATGGTTTTCCTCCGTGGCCAGAAAAATTGAGGCTGTATATTTCATAGTTTGATAAATGCTCCTTCAACGGATCAAAGAGTATTTCTGAGCCTAAGGCCCCGTGTAATAATATCAGGTTCTTTTTCATTGCTGTGCCTTTTTCCAGATTGCTCGAATCATTCTGTCTTTGTTTTGCATGTCTTTCTTTACAATTACATCTGTATACCCAGTAGAAATTAACATTGACTCTATTTCATTTCCGAAACACTCATGGATTTCGAAATATAAATAACCTTCATTTTTTAATCTTTCTGTTGCTTTTTGAGCAATGGTGGTATAAAAAATTATTGGGTCACTGTCTGGAACAAATAAGGCCAGACCGGGTTCATGTTCCAGCACATTTCTATGCATCATTTCCTTATCGGCATCAGGAATGTAGGGTGGGTTACTGACTATAATATCGAATTGTTGATTTGGCAAATCATCGATAAGAATGTTTTGCACCATAAATTCTATTTCTGCCTCATTTTTTTTGGCATTGGTTTTTGCCAGGGTTAGAGCTTCTTCTGAAACATCTATGCCAATGCACTTACTATCTTGTATCTCCTTTTTCAGGCATATTGGAATACAGCCTGTACCTGTACCAATATCCAGAATGTCTGGAGAGAGTTGCTCATTTTCTCTAATAATCCAATCAACCAGCTCTTCGGTTTCAGGCCTTGGAATAAGTGCGTGCTTATTACTAATGAACCGTAGCCCGTAGAATTCGGTGAAGCCAACTACGTGTTGATAGGGTATCCCATTTTTCAGCCTTCTTAAATCATGCGAAAACAAGCCTTCATCATAAACAATCTCTGAGTTAAGTGCTAATTTGATCGAGTCAATGCGCAGTCTGTCCAATAAGTAATTTTTAGCAATGGATACACCTTCCCGTTCGTCATAAACAGTTGTTAATGCTTCTTTGATGGCTTTGAAAAGGTCTTTGGCTTTGGCCTTGGGCATATCACAAAATAAGTGAATTAATCGTATGCATTGGCTAACTTGCGACCTCAATAATGATCATGAGTGACATTCATTTCATGAGGCGTGCCCTCGAGATTTCAGAGTTTGGCAGAGGAACAACTAGCCCTAACCCAATGGTGGGTTGTGTAATTGTTCATGAGAACAGAATTATAGGTGAGGGCTGGACACAACCATATGGTCAGGCTCATGCTGAAGTTCAGGCCGTTAACTCTGTTAAAGAACAACATTTGCTTGCCAAAGCAACGGTATATGTGACTTTAGAACCCTGCGCTCACTATGGCAAAACCCCTCCATGTGCCGACATGTTGGCTGAAAAGGGAGTCAAGAGAGTTGTTATAGGGGCCATTGATTCGAATCCTCAAGTAGGAGGGGAAGGAATAAAACGTCTGGAAGAAGCCGGAGTTGAGGTTGAGGTAGGGCTTCTTGAAGAAGAATGCAGGTTGATGAATGAGAGGTTTTTTACTGCCATTGAAAAGAGTAGGCCATATATTATTCTGAAATGGGCTCAAACGGCTGATGGCTTTGTGGCTAGAGAAAACTATGATTCTAAATGGATAAGTTGTGAAGAATCGAGAAACCTGGTTCATCAGTGGAGGACTGAAGAGGATGCGATAATGGTAGGCACAAATACTGCTAAGTATGATGATCCAAGACTTAACGTTAGAGGCTGGCCAGGAAAGAATCCTTTGAGAATAGTTATTGACAAACAACTACAGTTGAATACTGACCTCAACCTTTTCAATGGCAAACAACATACTGTAGTTTACAATGACTTGAAAACTGACTCCGCTGAAGGCATCGATTACGTAAAGGTAGAAACTGGGGATTATCTGTCTTCTGTTTTAGATGACTTGTACAACAGGAAAATTCAGTCAGTTATTATTGAAGGAGGGAGTGCACTGTTGAATTCATTTATTGAAAGGAACTTATGGGATGAAGCTCGGGTTTTTACTGCTCCAGTGAATTTTGATAAGGGAATTGCAGCTCCTAAAATTTCAAGGGGAATAAAAGAAAAACTGGAATCAGGGGTAGATACTTTGGTTATCTATAAAAACCAACATTGAGATAAAGAAACACAGATGGCAGAAGAACTGATTATAGCAAACGAAGCATCCAAGGAGGAAAAGTATAAATCATTGATTCCTCAAATTGAAGCATTGGTAACAGGTGAAGATGATCTGACTGCAAACCTTGCCAATATTGCAGCCGCATTAAAGTACGGCATGGATTTTTTCTGGGTTGGCTTTTATCAGGTAAAGAATGATGAACTAGTATTAGGCCCTTTTCAAGGCCCAATTGCCTGCACCAGAATCATGAAAGGCAAGGGTGTATGTGGTACTAGCTGGGCAAATGCAGAAACTATTATTGTTCCAAATGTTGATGAATTTCCTGGACACATTGCCTGTAGTTCTGATTCGAAGTCTGAAATAGTATTGCCAGCTAAAAAAGATGGTGAGGTGTTCCTTATTCTGGATGTAGATTCTGATCAGTTATGTGATTTTGACGAAAGAGACCGAATACATTTAGAAAAACTTATGCGGATTATTGAAAAGCTAATCTAATTCTGCAATTACCGTTTGACCACCTTTAGTTTTCTGGCCTTTCTCTACAGTTATTTTAGTGCCTGGAGGAAGAAAAATATCGACCCTTGAACCAAACTTAATAAAGCCGAATTCTTTGCCTTGAATAACGCTCTGGTTTTCTTTAATGTACCATTTAATTCTTCTTGCAGCTGCACCAGCTATTTGTCTAATGAGTATTTCTACACCTTTGTGAATTTCATATACTACTGTGGTACGTTCATTCTCAGTACTCGATTTGGGATGCCAGGCCACCAGGTATTTTCCAGAATGGTACTTGAAGTACTTGATTAAGCCTGTGACTGGATTTCTGTTTACATGCACATTTAACGGTGACATGAAAATTGACACTTGAATTCTTTCCTTGCCTTTGAAATACTCGTCTTCGTTTGTGTTTTCAATCACAACAACTTTTCCATCCGCAGGAGCAAGAATATGCTTGTCATTGATTTCAATCTTGCGTTTTGGATTCCTGAAAAACTGGAGGAAGAATAAAAATATTAAAATGCCTGCTCCGGATATTCCCCAAAAAATCTCCTGTTGGATATCGACCAGGTAAAACAGGCCAAGGCCGATCGCTGTAAGAATAAGAAAGAGTACCAACAATAGTACTCTTCCTTCTTTATGAATCTTAATCATTGGTTTCTGTTAGAAGCCACCTCTGAATTTGTAAGTTTCGGCTACCTTATCAATAGCAACAATATAAGCTGCAATTCTCATAGGTACCTTATATTTTAAAGATGCCTGATAAACCTTATCAAAAGCATCCTTCATAATTCTGTCGGACCTTCTGTTAACACGCTCGCGAGTCCATTTATAACCTAAACGATTTTGAACCCATTCGAAATAAGAAACTGTAACACCACCTGCATTAGCTAAAATGTCTGGTGCTACCATTATTCCTTTCTCATTAATGATCGCATCTGCTTCGGCAGAAGTTGGCCCATTGGCTCCTTCTACTATCAACTTAGCTTTCACATCGTTTACATTTCCTAGATGGATTACATCTTCGATAGCCGCAGGAACAAGTACATCAACATCTAGTGTCAGAAGATCATTTGGGTCTTTCATTAACTCAGCACCATCAAAACCTTCCAAGGTGCCGTTGTTATTATTTCTGTACCCAATAGCTTTCTTAATATCGATTCCATTTTCGTTGTAGTATGCTCCAGAGATATCACTCACCGAAACGATAGTACAACCTCTTTCAGCCATCAGCAATGCTGCATACGAACCAACATTTCCAAAACCCTGAACAGCAATAGTTGCGTGATAAGGGTTAATCTTTAGTTTTTCCATGGCTGCAAGGGCAGAAACCATTACACCACGTCCTGTTGCCTCAACCCTACCAAGTGAACCGCCCAAAACAAGTGGTTTACCAGTTACTACAGCATTTACAGTAGTACCCATTGACCTTGAATACTCATCCATTAACCAGGCCATTTCTCTTGGTCCAGTACCCATATCAGGAGCAGGAATATCTCTGTCTGGACCAAAAACACCAGCCATTGACTGAGTATAAGCCCTTGTCAGACGTTCTATTTCACCAGCAGACATTTCTCTGGGATTACACCTGATTCCGCCTTTAGCACCACCATAAGGAATATCAACTACAGCACATTTCCAGGTCATCCAAGCGGCTAGTGCTTTTACCTCATCGATATTAACATCCATAGCATAACGCACGCCACCTTTTGAAGGGCCAAGAATGTTTGAGTGAATCACGCGGTGACCCTCAAACACTTTGATGGAACCATCATCCATGGTGACAGGTAATGAAACAGAAACTTGTTTGGATGGGGATTTTAAAACGTTATAAACTTCTTCGTCCAGTCCTAATGCTTCAGTAGCAATATTAAATCTGGACATCATTGACTCGAAAGGATTTGCCTTGTCCTTTATCGGAGCCGGTTCAATGTAACCCATAGTGAGCTTAATGTTATTTTAAGTCTGCGTCAAAATTAAGTATTTTTTTATCTAAACATCTACAATGGAAACGATTTCAACGATCGGTTTTCGTCATTTATCAGAT
Organism: uncultured Roseivirga sp.; assembly: GCA_947493005.1. GTDB lineage: Bacteria > Bacteroidota > Bacteroidia > Cytophagales > Cyclobacteriaceae > Roseivirga. The sequence continues at coordinate 307,049 of CANLOY010000001.1, read as the reverse complement.
ATAAAACCATTGAGATATAAAATGTCTAATTAATCATGGTTAAATAGGCCAGAACAAATGGCAATGCCAATAGTAAACCATCGAATCTATCCAGAAATCCACCATGCCCGGGGATAGTGCTTCCCGAATCTTTTATTGCCAAAGTTCTTTTAAAAAGAGATTCTACTAAATCACCAATAGTACCAAATGTACTGACAACAATGGCCAACCCTGCCCATTCGATATATGTAAGTCCCCCAAAGAAGTAGCAAAACACCTGAGAGATAGCAATTGATAGTACCAGGCCTCCAATCGCTCCCTCCCATGTTTTATTTGGAGAGACTTTTTCAAATAGCTTGGTTTTACCAATGGCCTTGCCGGCAAAGTATGCACCAGTATCGTTGGCCCATTGTGTAAACAGCATGCCTATTATAATTTCATAGTCGAAAACTCCTGATGTATAGGCAATTGGGAAAACAAGAGAAAAAGGTAATGTGATATAGAGCACTCCAAGAATCGAAATAGCAAGACAATTAATGGCATGTGACTGCTCAAGGCGCATTAAAGGATAAATAAAAACCGTTGAGAAAAGTGCTGGGAGCACCCAAAAAATGTCCTTTGTAATTTCTCCTTGCTGATTTAAGAAGACCATTACAAATATGATGGCACTGAAAACAATCCCCCAGATTTCAAATGGGTTAGATCCTGATTTTCTTGCCAAGCCATAGAATTCTTTTAGCGAAAGCAAGGCAATGATTAGAAATACAGCAGCAAACGACCAGGAGCTAAAAACAATGCCAGTAATCATTAATGACACCCCTATTAAGGCTGTTATAATCCTTGTGGTAAGATTACTCATTGTCGAAGTGGATATCTTCTTCTATTATTTTTAATGCCCTCATCACTGAATCAGGGTTAACTTTTACCTCAAGAGCACCAAATTTGTAAGCATAATCTTGTTTGTTAATGACTATTGCCTGAAGTCCGGCATTGGTCAGAATATCTTTGACAATTTCTGCCTGATGTGGGACTTTACTTTCAAATACGGTTTGCCAGTTACTCAAGGGGTTTGTTTAGCTCGAAGGTAATGATTTCTGAAAAAGATAATAAAAGCTATGAAGACTAATGCTCCGCCCACCTGAAGTGCAATGGGGGCTGATTCTGTACTATCAATATCAACACCTTCCTCATTGACATGTGCCCAATATACCATTATTACGGAAATGCCATTGTTGGCAATATGTGAAATGATTGGGTACCAGATATTTCCAGACCATACGTAGAGATATCCAAATACAGCTCCTAGCATCATTCTCGGTACTAAACCATAAAACTGCATGTGAATGGCAGCAAACAAAAAGGCGGACACCCAGATAGCTACATGTGCATTTTTTGTCCATTTGTGAAGGCTGTTTTGAAGCACACCTCTAAACAATAGCTCTTCTCCAACACCAGGTAAAATGGCAATGGCCACAAACCCTAATAAGAATTGACCAAAGTTATTGAAGGTGGTAAACTTTTCTGTGGCTTCGGCTAGCTGATCTTCCAGTCCTCTGGCCCACTCTTCGAAACCAGACATGAATTCAGGGAAGTTGATATTAGCATTCCATTCTACAAAAAAGGCGTTGATAAACATGAAGCCAAATGTGCCTATAATGGTGGCTAGTAAAAGAACTGGGTTTATTTGTCTTTCATTAGAAACAACACTCAATTGCTTCTTTGCGATGAGTCTTAAATAGAACCATGGAGTCAAAAAAGTAAAAACAATTGTATAGAGCATTTGAGCTGTAAGCACCTCTCCAAGTCCCAGGTAATCGTATAAGGCGTTAGGATCTTCTCCGAGGGCATCCAGTTGTGCTCCATTGATAAAAGCAAAAATGAAGGCCATCAATGCACTTACAAATTGTCCAACAAAGAAGCCAACAAACAAAAGCCCCAATACTATTAAAAAAGTGGACTTATCAGATCTTCCGCCTGTGATATCTATCCCTTTATCAATTCTCGTCATAATCGCGTAAATTTACGCGAATTTTCGAATTGGGTTTGGTAAGAATAGGAAACATAGAGTTGGGAGAATTCCCGTTGTTGTTGGCGCCAATGGAAGACGTGAGTGATCCTCCATTCAGAGCTGTTTGTAAAGAAAACGGTGCTGACATGATGTATACAGAGTTTATTTCCTCTGAAGGCTTAATCAGGAATGCTGAAAAAAGTGTCCAGAAGTTGGATATCTATGATTATGAGCGTCCTATTGGCATTCAGATTTTTGGAGATAAAATCGAATCGATGCGTCAGGCTGCGGCAATTGCTGAAGGAGCACAACCTGAGTTAGTAGATATCAATTACGGTTGCCCTGTTAAGAAAGTAGCTTGCAAAGGTGCTGGCGCGGGTATATTGCTGGATATACCTAAGATGCAGAAAATGACAGAGGAGATTGTGAAACAAGTAAGTCTTCCTGTTACTGTAAAGACTCGATTAGGATGGGACGACAGTACCATCCAAATAGTAGAAGTGGCAAAGCGTTTACAAGATGTGGGTATTCAAGCTTTAACCATTCATGGTCGTACCCGAAAACAAATGTATAAGGGAGTGGCCGACTGGACCAAAATTGCAGAAGTAAAAAATCACCCAGATATTCATATTCCTATTTTTGGAAATGGGGACATAGATTCTCCAGAAAAGGCTTTAGAATATAGGAATACCTATGGAGTTGACGGAATAATGATTGGTAGGGCTGCTATTGGTTACCCTTGGATTTTTAATGAAATAAAGCACTATATGGCTACCGGTGAGTTGTTGGATCCACCTAATATGAAAGAGCGGGTTCGGATAACCAAGGCACACCTTGAATTCTCTCTTGAGTGGAAGAATGAACGACAGGGTATTTATGAAATGAGAAGACACTATACCAATTATTTCAGAGGTATACCAAACTTCAAGCCTTACAGAACTAAACTGGTAGAATCTGAAAGCCCTCAGGAGCTTTTCGACATTTTAGAAGAGGTGTCAGTGGTGTTTGAAGATGCCTATGCACTAGTCTGATTTATATTTCGGATTGCACAAGCAAAAAGTCTACATTTGGGCATTCTAAATTGCTCATGAAAAACATCAAAGTACTCTCCTGGACCATCCTGATTGTTTTAGCCTTGGTTTGGGGAACTTCTTTTATTTTGATAAAGAGGGGACTGGAAGTGTATAGTGCTGGAGAAGTAGGTGCTCTCAGAATTCTAGCAGCGTGCTTTTTCCTGTTACCTGTGAGTCTTCCAAAGTTGAGAAAGCTTTCTGCCAGACACCTGAAGCTATTGCTAGGTATTGGTATGCTTGGTAGTTTTATACCAGCATTTCTTTTCGCCTTAGGTCAAACCCAGTTGGATAGTGGTATTACTGGAGTACTAAATGGGCTAACCCCGGTTTTTGTACTCTTGGTAGGGGCGCTGTTTTTTAAACAAAAGTTTGAGAAAGCGAAGTATTTAGGTGTTGCTTTGGCCTTTGTGGGCACGGCAATATTACTTTTTTCAGGGAGTGACAATGGGCTTTCAGGGTTCAATTACTATGCGATATTTATAGTGTTGGCAACAGTTTGCTATGGCACCAACCTGAACATTATTAAGTACTATCTGGCAGACCTGAATGCAGTGGTAATAACAGGGGTAAGTATCTTGTTAGTGGGACCCTTTGCAGGAATTTATCTTCTGGTTGGAACAGAGTTCTCAGAAAAACTGGCAACCACCCCTGGTGCGGTAGAAGCGTTGGGTTATGTAAGCCTTCTGGGGGTAATGAGTACTTCAATTGCATTGATCCTTTTCAACAAGCTTGTTCAAATTACGACCCCTATCTTTTCGAGTATGGTTACTTATTTGATACCAATTGTTGCTTTGACATGGGGTATATTGGATGGTGAAAAGTTGGTAACTAGTCAACTGTTGGCAATAGCCGCAATTCTGGCAGGTGTATTCATTACCAATAGAGGAAAAAAGAAGACTACTTGAGCTCAAAAGTAGCAACCAGCGGATAATGATCTGAAGGGTATAGACGCTTCTGCCTCCACTTATCAATTTTGAAATCTAAGAGTGACAAACCTTCGGAGCTGTTATAGAAGATGTAGTCTATTCTTGGGCAATGACTTCCTCCATTCCAACCATGGTAGGTACAGCCCTCAAGATCAGGGCCTGTATAAGCATCGTTGAAGAATTTTTTGAGTCTTAGTATAATTTCATTATCAAATTCGGCATTGAAATCACCCAGTAATACTGTGGGCATGGGTTCAACCTCAGTCATCAGCGTTCTTAGGATCAGCTCAATGCTTCTAATTCTACTATTGCCCGATGCTCTATCTAAATGTGTATTCAGAAGCTTTATTCTTTTACCGCTGCTTTTACTTTCAAATACTGCCAAAGTACTGATTCTTGGAAGCGTATTGCCCCAACCTTTAGAAGCCGGAACTTGAGGAGTATCAGAAAACCAGAAGGTCTCATTGCTGATCAGTTTCCATTTTTGCTTGTTGTAGAATATGGCATTGGATTCCCCTTTCTTATCTTCCTTTGTTCTTGACCTATACACTACATCTAACTGTGGAGTCTCTTTCAATATCTGTTCGATTTGTAAAGGAAGGGCTTCCTGAGTGGCAATGATGCCATCTTTGTATTTTTTGAAAATGCTAAAAACCCGGTTTTTTCTATTTTTCCATTTATTGTCGCCATCTCCGGGAGTTCCATATCTTATATTGAAAGAAACCACTTTAACTGATTCCTGAGCAGATGCTTTATATTGGAAACATAAAAAGCTCATTAACACACAGAAAAAGAGTTTTTGCATGCTTAAATGTGAGAAATAAAGCTTTCATTATCAACAGGAAATGCCTCTATCCATAGTTAAAGAATCGAAGGTTGATACTTTGATGAGCTTCAGTGGTCAAATAGTCTGAATTAATTAATACACCGGTTCACCAACCTTTATGGGAAACATTCAAATATCTGATCTTCCGTTTAGCATTAATAGTAGCTCTATAACTACAATGGGTTTTAACTTGATAACAAATATAAAAGCATGAAAAAGGTAAACAGGTTATTCTACTTACTACTGGTTTTATTAATAGGCCTAACGACAACAAAGACTTCAGAAGCTCAGAAGAAGAACTCTCTATTGTGGAAAATTACAGGTAAAGACTTAAGCGAGCCTTCTTATTTATACGGTACAATTCACATCATCTGTCCCGATGATTTTAAGTTAGATGATAGGATAAAAGAAGCTTTTGCAAAGTCTGAAAAAGTGGTGATGGAGCTAGATATGGATAACCTTGGAGAGGTGGGGAGTCTTCAGCAACTTATGATTTCTAAAGAGCCAGTTGACTACAAAGGCTTGTTGACGGAAGACCAGTATAATAGAATGGATGCCATTTTTAAAGAGAAAATGGGGGTTGGAATGGCATTTCTCAAGACGATGAAGCCTTTTGCTTTGAGTTCTGTTTTACAGCTAAGCGTACTGGATTGTGCGCAGCCTGCTTCTTATGAAAACAGTTTTACAGAGATGTCTAAAAAACAGGAAAAGGAAATTGTTGGATTAGAAACGGCAGCTTTTCAGATGTCAATTTTTGATGCCATTCCCGTAGAAGAGCAGATAGAGTGGTTGAAAGAATTTTTGAAGGATGAGGATAAAGCTAAGAAGATGTGGAAGGAAATGGTGGCGGAATACAAGTCGCAGGATATAAAAGCCATGGCGACAAGCTTCGATAATTATCCAGAGTATAAAAAGTATGAAGATGAGCTGCTAACCAAGAGAAATGAACGTTGGATACCTCAAATCCTGAAAATGGCAAAAGAACAACCTCTGTTTGTTGCCGTTGGTGCCGCTCACTTAGGTGGGAAAAATGGCGTAATAGCACTACTCAAGAAGGCAGGCTATAAGGTAAAACCTGTTACTGATTAAATAGAGGTGTCATAATTTGCGTATAAAACTTTTATTGTAGTTAAGTAACTACTTATTTAGTAGTAAATTCATTTGGTCATGAACTTACTACTAAGGTCTCTTTCAATTGCACTTATTCTTTTTCTTAGCTCCTGCGGTTCAGGTTCAGAGCAGAAGAACGTCCTGAAAACTTCTGATTCATCGGATAAAGTCTATAAAAAAGTCAGAATGGTACAGGTTGACTCTATCATGATAGATGTCATAGGTAACATAGATTTTTACGATTATCAACCACAATCAAAACTCTTTTTAGGAGGAGACTTGGGGCCACTGTTTCGCATTGTTGGTGCTGGCCCAAAGTTCAATGAATTAGGATACATAGTAGTTAACAGAGAAGGAGAAGTCCTTCACCAATTTAACTGCATAGGCGATGGGCCAGAGGAGCATGGGAAAGGAGTTTATAATAGTTTCTTTTTAGGCCCCGATAAAATTGGAGTCATGGGTAAACCAGGGCTGTTTCAATATAATATTGATGGAAGTTTCGAGAAGAAATATCGGGATATCAACATGAAAAATGTAGCTGGTTTTTCAATGGGACACTTTGGGTTCTCGAAAACAGGTAAAAAACTGGCTATCGGTTTGCCAATTGGAATGAACGAAAGTGCGGAACATCATCGGGATAGTATCTTTCAAGTAATCAAACCTCTATGGTTTTACGATTTAGAAAAGTCTTCTGAAAATGGAAAAGAACTTGTAATGACATCTTTTGGATATCCAGATGACCCTGTTTATGCACCTGGTAGCAAGCTGCCTCACAGCGCATTTCCACCAAAAATGGCACTTAACCATAAAAAGAATCAGCTGTACGCGGTTTATCCTGAAATACCCAGTATGGCAGTTTACAATGCTGAGAATGGCCATTTAGTTGATGAGGTTGATTTGAAACCTGACCATTTTGAATTCGGGATTGAAATAGGGAAAGCTACCGGAGGAATTAAGGGGTATGAAGGGCTGCTTTGGGAGAATAGAGGAGGTAGAATGGCCAATTCCGGCTACCATGAAATCATTCAACTTGGAGACCATACACTGCTGAGATATAGTAGTGCCATTCCATTAGATATTATTAACAAGTTGGTCAGTGGACCGGGGTATAGAAAGAGTGAAGATTGGCCTAGAATCAGGCGTAAGTATTATCGCTTTTACTATCAACTTATTAAGAATGGAGAAAAGGTTCTTCCTGACTTTGAATTACCCATTCTTGAACCACAGGAAGGTGATATGGAGTTTATTAACAATGCATTTACCCATGGAAAAATAATCGGAGGAAATGGGTTAAGCGAAATATTCGTATTCATCCCCAACCAAGGAGATGTTGAGCGTGATTACGAGTTGATTCGGGTTTTTAAACTTGAATTGTTAGAGGAGTAGTTACTTGTTTCTCTGTCGGTTGATCACTTCAAAACCAATACCCATAGCAATACCAACCCCTACACCAATACCAATATTGCCCATAGCAACTCCAATACCTATACCAATGGCTATACCTGTTCCGATGCTTCCAAAACCTTTACGTCTGGGATAATAGTCTTCTTTTGGATCTTCGTCTTTATCGGGTGTTGACATTACCCTAACAAGGTAACAAATTATGCTGCCGTTTGGTGAATTGAAGTCTTAATTCTTTTCAATTGAATTACATGTCTTTCAGCATGCCCTATTATAAACCTAAAAGCATCGCCAAGCCTTAGTTTTACTAAAGGACCAAGTGCTGTATTTACTTTTACTTTGTTAATATTAAAGTCTTTTGCTTGTTCTATCTGGCTAATAAACTTCTTATGCAATGCAAAGAATTCACTAATTGTGCTTTCCGCATCTAAAGAGCTTGAGGGGTTCATGCTTTTAAATGTTTTCATTTTGCCCTTTATTTCACCCTTTGATTTTGGGGCAACCATATTAGTGAACATATCTCCTTTCCAGTGTGATACAAATTCATCTGTAGGGTTTCTATGCCTGTTGGAGGCCAGAGCATTTTCAGTATTCTCGACATAGACTTTAATAGCAAGAGACATGTGCTTCAAACATTGAAGTATACTCCATTTTCCTTCACCTTCTAAAAGGTTGAGACTTGATTGATCCATACCTTCGAGAATTTCCTGAACATCAGTGATGACTTGTTCAAGAGCCCTTTTAGAATTGCCGATATGTTGTTCTGACTTAATGACCATTTCTATCTGTTTTTTTACGAAAGTAAAATTCGGAAAAGAAGCATTTTCATAAATTGATCTGTATCAAGAAATTATGACATGGCCTTTTTTCTCATTCTGGAAAATGTTTCAGGGGTCATTCCAAGGTAAGAGGCCAGATGTTTTTGGGGTATTAATTGTAAAACATGAGGACTTTGTTTAACAAGCCTGTTAAACTTTTCTTCTGCAGTATCGGCTAGAATACTCCTTGAAAAAACGCCATACCCGACTAATACTCTTTGATAAAAAAGGCGAGCCCAGCGTTCAAAGACTTTATGATCATCATAGAGTTTCATTAGTGCTTGGTACTCTATTCTTAGACCATAAGTTGGAGTGATAGTTTCCAGCGCCCAGACAGCGGGAGATTGGTCAAGAAAAGAATCAAACACTCCGCTGTATTCGCCATCATAAGAAAAGCCCATGTTATAGTCTATTCCATTTTTGATGAAATAGCCACGCATTACACCTTTATGTACATAATAGAAGTACTTCTCTGTCTGACCAAAGTCAGTGATTACAGTATTTTTATTGTATTCGAATTTACTCCAAGGGCTAATAAAAGCTTCTTCTTCATTTTCTGTAAGATTCACAAATTGTTTGACACTCGCCTTGAGTCCTGCAATCATTTCTTCCATGACTGAATTTAGTTATAGGCATTTTAATTGGGAATCATTTTTGATAGATTTATGTATGATGAAGAAAGTTGAGGTTGTTGGTGACCACAAAGAAGCTGAAAGACGAATTCTAGAGAATTCTTTTATGAGGACTCCTGAAGAACGTATTGCCTGGCTTATGAACCAAATTCAACTAATGAATAAGCTCAACCCTCTAAGGAAAAAGTCTTCAGGATATAAACTTCCTCTAAAACATGGATAATTTTTACTTTCAGGTAATCCATGCCTTCAATCATCTGGAGGTTAAATATATGGTTGTAGGAGGTTTTGCCGTCAATTTTCATGGCTATAACAGGAGCACAGGTGATCTGGACTTATGGATTTCAAATACACATGAGAATTTGAATAATCTAAAAATGGCTTTGAATGATTTGGGTTTCGAGTTACCAGAAGAAGCCATAGCTGAACTGAAATCTGATAGAATGGTTACGTTTTCAGATGAAGAGTGTGTGGTTGAATTGATGACAAGATTGAATATCAGCAATGAAGTATCTTTTGAAGAAGCACTTCGCAGGGCAGATACGAGGCTGTTAAATGATATTAAGTTTAGGGTTATTTCACTTACCGATTTGAAAAATGAAAAATCAAGATCAAAACGATACAAAGATTTAGATGACTTCTCTAAGCTCGAAGAGGCAGAAGCTTACTATGAAAAAAGGTCAAAAGAAAAATAGTTTAACAGCAAAGACAATAGCTGTGAACATGACAAAGTAACGAACCCACTTATCGTTTATTCCAACACTCCAGCGGCTTGTTAGCCAACCACCAAGGGCACTACCAATTGCCAGAGCTATCCCAAGCTCCCAATCAATCAAGTCATTATAAATGAATACGCCTAGGGAAGCAAGTGTATAAATTGGTACTGTTACTACTTTGGCAATATTGGTTTTGAGCAAAGAAAATCTGTTGATTAAGGTTAAGGAAGCCATAATAAGGTACCCAACACCGGCCTGAAGAAAACCTCCATAAATACCTATAAAGAAAAACGAGACAATACCTTTAACATTGGTTTTAGAGTCATTTCTTTCATCCAGATCTGCATCAGGTTTTGCACCGAATAACATGTAGCCAACTATAAGTACAATTACTGCTGCCAGTATCTTATTAAATGTTTCTCCTTTAATGTCTACCGCAATATAGGAACCGATAATGGCACCAAAAAAAGCCGATATTCCTAACCATATACTGTACTTGGATATTTTGGCTCCCTTGCTTTGAAAGCCTTTGATGGCAAATAAACCATTGAAGAAAATGCCAATTCGATTGGTTCCATTGGCAACATTTGGAGGTAAGCCCATGAAAATTAAGACTGGTAAGGTAAGTAAAGAACCTCCGCCAGCCAGCGTGTTTATTACCCCGGCCAACAGGCCAACTCCAAACAGAATAAGTATTTCTACAACCTCCAAAGGTTAATCCTCCCAACGCCAGTCGCCACCAATCTGGAGCTTTAGTTTAAGCCCGTTTCCTTCTAAAAATGCCTTCGTTTCAGCATCAGAAAGTCGTTTTGCCGGTAATTCTTGTGCGTCTGCAAGTGCATATAGCATCATAGAAGAAAACCTCACATTGTTTCGGATATGCTCCTCATTAACCAGGTTGAAATCATCACAATCTGAATGGTAACAGCCATAAATAGAACGATCTAAATTTGAGTTAGGAGAGGTGTAGGGGATACCATGAATCATAAAGGATTGATGATCACTATGAAGTCCGGCACCATTACTATTCGCATTAGTGAAAAAAGTTGAATCAATGGCTTTAATTTTTATACCAACCTCATTGAAAAACGATTCAGCTTCTTGCCTTCCTCCCGCATTAAAACCTCTTGGGTTACCAGACATATCCTGATTCATTACATATTTTACCTGATCAATTGACCCATCTTCCAATGCCTTTTTTACATAAGCCCTTGATCCAAGTAATCCTTGTTCTTCACCCATGAACATGATAAACTCTATCGTTCTTTTAGGTTTCAGGTTCAATGCTTTAAAAGTTCTGGCCATGTCTAAAACAGCAAATGATCCAATGCCATTGTCAATAGCACCTTCTGCCAAATCCCACGAATCCAGGTGCCCACCAACTATAACTTTTTCATCGGGTAATTCAGACCCTTTAATAGTAGCTATAACATTTCGGGCTTTAATCTGGTCCGAAGTGTTTGACATTTTGATTTTAGCTCTTTTCCTGGTTTTAACGAGTGTTTCTTTAAGTGCTATTCCATCTTCTTTACCAATACATACTGCCGGAATGTCAATTAGTCCTCCGGTTACTGATGCGGTACCTGTAAGTAAAACGCCACCATCAACTTGGTTGATTATAATAATACCTTTGGCCCCATTTTTAGTGGCCAGAGAAGTTTTCTCTGAGCGGTGAAGGTTTGATGTACCTTCAGGAGAACCAGGCAATACTCCAATGTAAACCAATGCAATTTTACCTTCAACAGCACCAGGTTTTGCTTCATAATCTGCCTCCAGACCATTGCCCATATCCACAATTTCTAAATCTATATCAGCAGCAACAGGTGAGTGTGCCAGACTAACAGCCGAGTAAGTTTCATAACTTCTCTTGTTAAGGCCGCCAATTTCAAGCTCAATATCACCTCTCATCCATGTCTCAACTTCAAAGGGGGCATACTTTACATTGTCAAAACCATAAGATTTGAGAAGGTTATAAGCGTATTCCTCGGCTTTGGCACCATTTTCTGAGCCTGTTAATCTGTGCCCTATGGTAGAAGTAGCTTCGCCAAGAGTAGCATAGGCTTTTGAGTTAGATAGTACTTCTTGGTCAATTCTTTTAAATGTAGTTTCTAGACTCTCCTTGTTTTGAGTACAATTGACAAATACGAGAGCGCACAGGGCTAGTAGTAAAAGTGATTTCTTCATAAGGATTTGGGTAAGGCCCTGAAGATAGAAATAAGGAGGTTATCTCAAAAATGAAATATCACAATCGGTGTAAGAAAAGTATGCTATATAAATTCTTAAGAAGAAACTGATAATATGTTCAAGTAATGGTGGGGTATTCTGCGCATGTAAAAAAAATATGAAAATATTTTTTGTGCAATTAATGGGAGTATGAAGGATTTCAATCGTTTGCAATGAATTGATGGTAAGATAGTTAGCTTGTTAATTGAATATTAAATTTATACTTTGGTCTAGACGATAAACAATGAAGGACAGGTGCATAAGCTTCCGAATTCATCTGGTTATTGTCAGTAATTTCCTCCATTTCTATTATAGTTTACTTTGCTTATAGCGCACTTGATGCGCTATAAGTGTTTTTGGACATCATATTTGAATATGTATTGAGTTCACTGTCATTAGAAATTTTCTTTTCTTTGCAACTGATAAAATTAGAATTCAAACGCTAGACAAAAATGGGAAAATTCAGAAGCGGAGTGCTTTATGGTCAGGAACTTAAAGATTGCCTGAACTATGCCAAAGAAAATCAATTTGCACTACCTGCAGTAAATGTAGTTGGTACCAATAGTATTAACTCAGTATTGGAGGTGGCCAGCAAGGTGAATTCACCGGTAATGGTTCAGTTCTCTGTTAGTGGTGCCGCTTTTTATGCTGGCAAGTCACTAGATAATTCAAACTATAACGCTTCAATCCAGGGAGCTATCTCTGGAGCAATGCACGTACATCAAATGGCCGAACACTATGGTGTTCCGGTTATTCTTCATACCGATCATGCTGCAAAGAAACTTTTACCTTGGATTGATGGACTACTGGATGCAGGTGAGAAATACTATGAGAAACATGGTCAGCCACTTTTCAGTACGCATATGCTCGACCTTTCTGAAGAAAGTCTTGAGGAGAATATTGGAATAAGCTGTGAGTACTTCAAGCGAATGAATGCCATTGAAATGGGTATTGAGATAGAGCTTGGTATCACTGGTGGAGAAGAAGATGGTGTTGACAACACTGATGTTGATTCTTCAAGACTTTACACGCAGCCTGAAGAGGTAGCGGAAGCATGGGATGCTTTGAGAAAGGTTGGAGAGATATTCACTATTGCGGCTTCTTTTGGTAATGTTCATGGTGTGTATAAGCCAGGTAATGTTGAATTGAGACCAGAGATTCTTAAGAACTCTCAGGACTACATTCAGGAGAAGTTTGGTACAGAGGAAAAGCCAGTTTACTTTGTTTTCCATGGTGGATCCGGGTCAGAGCCAGAAAAAATAGAAGAAGCTACTTCTTATGGTTCAATTAAAATGAATATTGATACTGATATTCAATGGGCCTTCTGGGATGGTGTCCACAATTACTACAATGGAAAGAAGGACTATTTACAAGGACAAATTGGGAACCCTGATGGAGAAGATTCTCCAAATAAGAAGCACTACGACCCTAGAGTTTGGTTAAGAAAAGGAGAAGAAAGTGTTGTTACCAGATTGGAGCAGGCTTTCAGAGAGTTGAATGCAATGAATAGAAATTAATTGCTGAAGGAAATAGAATGAGAAGGGAGGGAGACCTCCCTTTTTTATTATATAGACAAGATTTTTGCAACGCGAAACTCTTCAGAATCTAACCTCTTTTCTGTCTTAACTGCTTCGTGAATATTTGTATAGGCAATTTGATTGTTGATTATTCCAACCATTACTTTTGATTGCCCCTGTTTTAGGCCTTCTACCGCAGCTACTCCCAATCTACTAGCTAAAACACGATCCATTGTAGTTGGAGAACCACCCCTTTGAAGATGTCCTAGTACTGTAACACGTATGTCAAAGTAGTCTAACCTTTCCTTGACTTGGCCAGCTATGTCATAGGCATTGCCTAGTTGACAACCTTCTGCCACTACAACAATGTTAGATGCCTTTTGGTTGGAAGCACCTTTTTGTAGTCTTCGGATTAATTTTTCAAGTGTCCAGTTGTGTTCGGGAACAATCATGGCTACGGCTCCTCCACCAATGGCTGAATTGACAGCAATAAAACCAGTGTCTCTTCCCATTACTTCTACAAAAAACAAACGTTCATGAGAAGATGCCGTATCTCTGATTTTATCAATGGCTTCTCGTGCAGTGTTGCAGGCAGTATCAAATCCTATGGTAAAGTCAGTGCCAGCAAGATCATTGTCTATAGTACCTGGTACCCCTATCACAGGAACATCAAATTCCTGGCTGAAAATGTCAGCCCCCGTAAATGACCCATCCCCTCCAACAACAACCAGCGCATCGAGGTTGTGAGACTTGAAGTTTTCAAAAGCCTTTTTTCGACCAGCTTTGGTTCTGAACTCCTGACTTCTGGCAGACAGTAAAAAAGTACCTCCTCTACTTAAGATATTAGACACAGAACGCACAAAGAGCTGCTCAATATTTCCGTTGATCAGACCATCATAGCCTTTGTAAATACCAAATACTTCGATGTCATAATAGATGCATGCCCTTACTACTGCCCTTACAGCAGCATTCATTCCAGGAGCATCTCCTCCTGAAGTTAGCACGCCAATTCTCTTGATATTAGAAGCCATAATAAATTATATCAGTCTAAAAATAAGCTTTTGAACTAAATGAAAGTACTATAATCACCTTGATAGCCGTGCAAACGTTTGTTTATGAGGCATAAAAAAAGCCGTTTATGCGGCTTTTTGTGAGTTAATATTTTATCTAACTTGCTTCGGCAACAACCTCCTTAACATCGTTTGGAAGCATTCGTTTTAGCAAGTTTTCAATCCCCGACTTTAGTGTAATGGCTGAGGCAGGGCAACCACTGCATGAACCTTGTAGACTTACTTTTACAACACCATCATCAAAAGAAGAAAAACCAATAGCTCCACCATCTTGTTCTACGGCAGGCCTTATATACTCATCTAATATTCCTTTGATCTTTTTAACCACCTCTGAGTCATTTTCATCAAACAGTGGATCTTTATCCAACTCTTCAAGGATCAAAGGTTTCTCCTCTTCCAGATATGGCTTAATAGTGTCGCGAATGCCATCTTGAATCTCAATCCAATCAACACTTTCAGATTTAGTTACTGTCACAAAATTACTCATGTAGAACACTCTTTCCACATGTGGTAATTCGAAAAGTGATTGAGCGAGAGGAGAGTCCTTGGCAGATTCTACGTTAGGGTAATCGAAACTAACACCATCCTGTAACAACATAAAGTTCACCACAAACTTCATGGAATTAGGATTGGGGTTGGCTTCCATATATATGCTTACTGGTCTCATATTTTTCTGAATTTAGAATACCAACTGCAAAGTTAGCCGAATAGTTCTTAGTCTTCCTTTAATTCGCCTTCAGATTTAGCAACAATTGTAGAAACCGTAGCATCTCCTGTTACATTAACAACAGTCCTTAACATATCCAAAGGCCTATCGACTGGGAAAATAATGGCTATCCATGCAGGGTTAAGTCCAACGGACTGAAGGACAACCACCATCATTACTAAGCCTGCACTTGGAACTGCTGCAGAACCTATTGAAGCAAGCGTAGCTGTAAGTACAATTGTGAGTTGTTGAGTGAAAGAAAGATCTACCATGTGGAGTTGGGCCATGAAAACTACTGCAACTGCCTGATACAAGCTTGTACCATCCATGTTAACAGTTGCTCCAATAGGTAAGACAAAACTGGATACATTCTTAGATACTCCCAGATTGTCCTCCACGCATTCCATCGTTACAGGAAGTGTTGCTGCACTTGAACTGGTAGAGAATGCCATGAGCTGTGCTGGACTTATCTTCTTAAAGAATTTTCTATACTTCAAAGACTTTACAAAGCTTCTGACTATGGTAGGGTAGAAAACAAAAATCAGGAATAACAAACCAGCCACAAGTGTAAGTGAATATGAGGCAAGTCCTTTAAAGATTTCAAATACTTCTCCTGGAGTATCAGCCATTTTTGCTACTACACCGGCCAATAAGCAGAAGACAAAGAAAGGGGCGGCCTTCATTACAAAGTCTACCATTTTCAAGAATACTTCATTAGCTCCGTGTACAAAAGATGCTAGTCCAGAGACTTTCTCATCTGGTAAGGCAGCCATACATATACCGAAGAAAATACCGAAGAAAATAACCTGCAGCATGAGTTTATCATTGCCGAGCGATGTAACAATATTTTGAGGGACCATGTCTATGAGGAACTTCATTGGTCCTGCATCCTTATTCTGTTCGGCTGTTGCTCTTTTCTCAGCGACCATTTTCTTTTGGGCCTCGGTCATTTCAGCAGCCTTTTCATAACTGGCATACTTAGGATCATTCGTAAAGTCCTTGCCGTCAAGAATTTCAACACCGTTTGAATTGGCCCAATTTTCGTAACTAAGTCGGTTTTTGATTCGAGATTCTTCGTCAACGAGATTACCCGGTTTTACCAGATTCACTAACAATAAACCTACACCAACTGCAGCTACTGTGGTAATCAAATAGAAGCCTAGAGTTTTACCTCCCATTCTTCCAAGTTTGGACATGTCCTTGAGGCTTGAAATACCACTAATGATAGAGAACAGTACTAGTGGCACTGCAATATACTTTAGCATTCTGATGAAAATCTGACCAAAGGGGTCTATCCAATCAATAGTGAATTGGTTCCAGCCTAATCCACTGGAAACGAATGCCCAAATAATACCGGCAACGAGTCCAATCATGATTTTTACATGAAGAGGAAGTTTTTTCATAATCTGAAATTGGATTTATTTACAAACGGTTAGCCTTGCTAATTAGCAAATAATCGGCAATAACCAAAGCAGACATTGCTTCAACGATAGGTACGGCACGCGAAACGACACAAGGGTCGTGACGTCCTTTGCCAGAAACGGTTACCTTATTGCCGGCAGTATCTATACTCTCCTGATCCATCATAATTGTGGCAACAGGTTTAAAGGCTACATTGAAGTAAATATCCTGTCCGTTTGATATACCACCTTGTATACCACCAGAGTAGTTGGTTTTAGTTTTTACTTTACCATCTTCTGTGTAGAAGGCATCGTTATGCTCCGACCCGCTTAGTTTTACTCCATCAAATCCACTGCCATACTCAAATCCTTTTACCGCATTTATGCTAAGCATGGCTTTACCTAATTCGGCATGTAATTTATCAAAAACAGGCTCGCCTAAACCAACTGGTGCTCCTTTGATTACTCCTGTAACAATACCACCAATAGTATCTCTGTTTTTTCTTGTCTGATCGATTAGTTCAATCATAGCCTCGGCAACTTCAGGGTCGGGGCATCTTACAATGTTATCTTCTGTTTTAGAGAGGTCAAGGTCTGTATAGTTTTTCTCCAGCTTTAATTCTCCTACCTGAGACACGTAAGACTGACATTCAACACCGTAGTGTTTTAAGAGTAACTTGGCTATGGCTCCAGCAGCAACCCTAGCAACAGTTTCCCTTGCCGAACTTCTGCCTCCACCACGATAATCTCTGATACCATATTTCTCTTGAAAAGTGTAATCAGCATGAGAAGGCCTGTATTTTTCTGCTATATGGGAATAGTCCTTACTCTTCTGATCTTGGTTTCGGATTAGAATACTAATAGGGGTTCCGGTAGACTTTCCTTCAAAAACTCCAGAAAGTATTTCAAAATCGTCAGCCTCTTTTCTTTGAGTGGTTATTTTAGATTGACCAGGTTTTCGCCTGTCTAATTCTGCCTGAATGAAAGACTCATCAATTACCAATCCTGCCGGACAGCCATCAATGATGACACCCAATGCAGAGCCATGTGATTCACCGTAAGTATGAATTTTAAAAAGCTTGCCAAATGAACTCCCCATCTATTTCTTAAAGAATAAAAAACCTGCAGCCGCTAACATAGCGAATATTAAAATATTGGCAATGACCTGTGCTGTATTATCGTCTCTAAGCTTTTCAAGCTTGTTAGAAGCCACATCTATATTGTCGTAGAAAGAGCCTAAATCTGATGAAGAAATTGAAACGTTCTTTTTACTCTCTCCCGTCACATTAAGTTTTACAGAAGCTTTTAATGTGTCGTATTTTTCTTTTTCAGGGTTGAAAAATACCCAGCTAAAGTAATCTTTGAGGTTATAGTCTCCGGGCTCATTTGGAATACCGAAATAACTATACTTTTTAGAACCAGTTACTCGACCTGCTCCTCTGTTTACATCCTGACTAATGTTGGGAGGGTAAACATCAAGATCTTTCGAATTAGGTATCTCCAGATCAGGTATGCCAGCAATGTTTCCCTCTCCATAGATGTTGAAATTGTACTCAAAGCTTTCGCCCGTTTCAACTGTAGTTTTATCTATTTTTTCATCTAGCTGAAACTCTCCAACAGCCACAGCATCCTTTAAAGGATGTGGAGGCAATGCTTTTACTCTTACGGTTTTGGGACGTGTGTGAAATGTTTTAAAATCTTCTTTTCGATCACGCCCGAAGAAAGAAGGAGACTTGGCGACACGGTACTTAATCATTTCAAATGGAACCGAAGGAAATTCCACAGGTTCGAGATTAAGTGGATAGAAAGCGGCTTGATAAATTTTATAACGTGTATAACTCTTTCCATTTATCGTTACACGTTCACCATAAATATTTTCAATGTTGAAGTTTTCTTCCCAGCAGTTCTCTGGTTTCAAATCTTTAAGGATTTTAGAAAGTTGCTTTCCAGCTTCATAAAATTGCAGAGGCGCTCTGTTGGCATCTGCTACATAGAAAGCGAAAGTGGTAGTAAACCCTTCTCCAACGTAGACTTCATCTTTATCTGTTGTGAGTGCTAAAAAGGCATCTTCTTTTACATCAACAAACTCCGTATTTCTTCTAGAACCCTCATCCTCTCCAAAGAAACCAGAAAAGGGGTCAAACCTACCTCTTCTGCTATTCCTTTTGCGTTCGACAGGAGGGGTGATTTTGATAGTTTTTCCACCCGAACTTATTTCTTTGCCATTCACCTTCATAGTGAAAGAGCTCAATGTATAGGTTCCTTCTTCCAAAGGAAGGTACCTTTGAATGATGCTTTGTGAAGAAGTTATCTGGCCGTTGATGATATTGGTTTTGCTGGAAGACGAAGTGCCTCTTTTTGCAAATCCATCTATTTCAGGGAAATCAGTGTAATTTTTTATAGTGCCATTTTTAAGGGTAACTGTAATGGTAAATAACTCATTCAGGCCAACTTCATCGTTGCCCAACTGAACGGTTATTTCCTGAGCGTTAATCTGAACCAAGGAAACCAAGGTTATTACACAGGCAACAAGAAATCGACTGGACTTTCTCATAAAAATTTCATATTTTCATTTCCCCTTTAAATCTACTTCAAATATAAATTCATTTTTAAAAGGGAATAACCAATAGTATAATTCGTTCGTATAAGTGGTACGACCGAATACTAGTTTTAGATTCATAACCCTAAACGTTCTTAACATGTTGGAGTATTTCAAACTTATCCTCTCGAAGGTTAGCTTTGATAAGAGATTATTTGAGAGAGAGTTAAGAAAAGCAATCAAGTCACTCGTGGAAGATGAATTGAATGAGCTTAAAAAATGGTGCTACATGCATTTTGGTACGGTTTATGGCCCCATCATAGATCGCCAGTTTGTTCTAGCACAGTAAATGAATTAATCACCTAGCCCATCAGAAATGATGGGCTTAATTATTTTCAAGGAATTTTAAATTCCTTTTCAGGCCTTCAAATTTTGTTCTTTTTACAGCAGAACCCTTGAAAGCTGACCTGAAAACCTCTTCTGTTAAATCTTGCCAATTATTGTTAAATAATTCTAACAGCTCTTCTTTAGGAGTGAAATTGTGTTCTTGATGCTTTTTTGAGAAGCGATTCCAAGGACAAACATCCTGACATATATCACAGCCAAAAGCCCAACCTTCCATCTTGTTTTTAAACTCATCAGGTATGCCATCCTTTAATTCAATTGTTAAGTATGAGATACACTGACTGGCATTGAGCTCATAAGGAGTGATCGCATCGGTAGGGCAAGCATCTATACACTTTGTACAAGTGCCACAATAATCTTTGATTGGCCCATCAGCTTCCAGCTCAAGGTCGATAATGAGTTCTGCTAAGAAAAAGAAGCTTCCTTGATCCTTATTGATGAGCAAAGTGTTTTTACCTATCCAACCTAGTCCGGATTTCGCTGCCCATTGTCTTTCCATTACGGGCGCAGAATCTACGAAAACACGCCCTTCGATCTGACCTATTTTTTCCTGAAGCATTTTCAGGAATGTTTTGAGTTTATCTTTTATTACAAAATGATAATCCTGGCCATAGGCGTACTTAGCTATTTTGGAATGACTAGGCCTGTCTTTTGCTAAATCTTCTTCGGGGTAGTAGTTGTAAAGTAAAGAAACAACCGACTTAGCTCCAGGAACCAATTTTGAAGGGTTAAGCCGCTTTTCAAAATGGTTTTCCATATAGCTCATTTTCCCGTGAGCTTCTGCTTTCAACCACTTCTCTAGCCTGGGTGCTTCCTCTTGAAGAAACTCAGCCTTAGATACCCCACAAAAGTCAAACCCTAATTCTCTTGCTGTTTGCTTAACAATTTGGGTGTTATATGTGACCTGTGTTTTCATAAGATTGCTAACACCTCCCTAACCCTCCTTAATAGGAGGGAACAACTATTCTCCTCTTTAAGAGGGGCTAGGGGAGTGTTTTTCATGCTCGTCAATATGTTTCTCAATAGCGATTAGAGCACTTTCTATATCATATTTAATTGTATCATCCTTGAATCTAAGAAATGAAATACCCAAAGCTTCAATTTGCTCTTGTCGGTATTTGTCCTTTGTCTTAACCTCATCAAACTCATGGTAATCACCATCAACCTCTATAGCTAACATTAAGTCATAGCAGAAGAAGTCAACAATCCAATGAAGGATTGGCTTTTGCCTATGGAAGTCATAGCCTCTTCTTTGCCCTCTTTTCAGATGATTCCAAAGGAGCACTTCTGTCAGAGTACTGTTGTTTCTTAGAAACCGAGCTTTCTCTTTCAGCTCTTTATCATAGTATATTTTTGGCTTAAACATTACCCAAACAAAGTTCCTGTTTGGCCAGGTTTTTTTAATTTGAGATGCTCATAGGCAGCGTCAGTAGCTTCCCTGCCCCTGGACGTTCTTTTCAGGAAACCTTCTTGAATCAGGAAAGGCTCATAGACCTCTTCTATTGTTTCCGCCTCTTCTCCCACGGCAGTGGCTATTGTAGAAATACCAACGGGGCCACCTTTGAATTTTTCGATAATAGTAGACAAAATTCGGTTATCCATTTCGTCCAGCCCATGAGAATCAACATCTAAAGCATTGAGCGCCATTTGACTAATGTCGATAGTAATGGTTCCTGTGCCTTTAATTTGGGCAAAATCACGTGTTCTTCTCAAAAGGTTGTTAGCAATTCTTGGGGTTCCTCTGCTTCTTCGAGCAATTTCGAACGCAGCATCTTCATTGATTGGAGTGTTCAGAATTTCTGAAGAACGCTGAACTATCAGTGTGAGTAACTTGGAATCGTAATACTCTAGCCTTGCATTGATACCGAAGCGTGCCCTTAACGGAGAAGTTAACAAACCAGAACGGGTAGTGGCACCAATCAAAGTAAACGGGCTCAAGCTGATTTGTACTGTTCTGGCATTGGGGCCTGAGTCCAGCATGATATCAATTTTGTAGTCTTCCATAGCTGAATACAGATATTCCTCAACTATGGGATTGAGCCTATGAATCTCGTCTATGAAAAGGACATCCCCCTCTTCTAAATTGGTTAATAGACCTGCCAAATCACTTGGTTTATCCAATACAGGCCCTGAAGTGACTTTGATTTCAGAACCTAATTCGTTTGCTATGATGTGGGACAGGGTAGTTTTTCCTAGTCCGGGAGGGCCATGTAGCAAAACGTGATCTAACGGTTCCGATCTTTGCTTAGCAGCTAAAACGAATACCTTAATATTCTCAACTATTTTGTATTGGCCAGTGAAATCTTCAAAGCTTAAAGGCCTTAAAGCACGTTCTATATCCCTTTCTGAAGAGCTTAGTTCATCATCACTTGCACTCAAATAGTCTTCCCGCATGCTGAAATTTTTTCACAAGATAAAAGATTAGAGTTGATGATGCTTCTTCTAATAAGTTTAATGTATGGAGATATGCTCAGGGTTAACTTTTGAGCTATCTTTGAATCAAATTTGGAGTGATGAACAAGAATACCAAATCGCGGATTTATTTGCTGGTATTGATGATAGCCATCTTTGTGGTTTGGAAGTATAGGCAAAATCAGCCCAAGGAGGTTTATGTGCAAGGTATGACAATGGGAACCATAGCATATAACATCAAATATCTGGATAGTGAAAAACGAAACTTTAAAAAGGAGATTGATTCTCTGCTTCAAGACTTCAACAAATCGCTTTCAACTTATATTCCCGATTCGGAGATTTCTACTTTTAATCAGACTGGTAAAGCTTCTTTTGTTTTTCCTTACTTCTATGATGTGCTCGAAGCTAGTACTATGGTTTATGAAAAATCCAGTGGAGCTTTCGATCCTACAGTAGGTACCTTGGTTGATGCCTGGGGGTTTGGTGATGGAAAAACACTGAATCTTGATTCTTCAAAAGTAGATTCTCTGTTAGAGTTTGTTGGTTTTGATAAAATCGAATTTGATCAAAATACTGTAACCAAACTTAGACCCGAGGTTAAACTGAATTTTTCAGCAATAGCTAAAGGGCAAGCCATTGATGTGGTGGCAGACTGGCTTGGGACAATGGATATCATGGATTATATGGTGGAGATTGGAGGAGAAGTGCGTGCTAACGGAAAGAATATTGAAGGAACAACATGGACAATTGGTATAGAAGTACCAGATGAGTCACGACTTGGAGGTCTTTTTGATGCGATTTACTTGGAAAATCAAGGAATGGCATCATCAGGAAATTACAGAAATTTCAGATTATTGGATGACGGCAGAAAGGTAGCTCACACAATTGATCCTAGAACAGGCTTTCCGAAGATGCAGACTCTATTAAGTGCCACTATACTGGCGCCTAGTTGTATGCTTGCCGATGGGTATGCTACGGCATGTATGGTTTTAGGCCTGGAAGAGAGCATCACTTTGGTTGAAGCAGATAAGAATCTTGAGGCCTATTTTATTTATACCGATGAGCAAGGTAAGGTTGCATCTTACGTATCTCAAGGATTAAAAGGAAAAACCTTAAAGACTACTGAATAGGTATTGAACCTTTTTTTCTGAATTATCATTTACTTTCAGATATTTGCAACAATATTGCAAATCAGAATATGTACGAATGACTATTAATGCTGTCATATTGTTTCTGAGTGTAGCTGTTCCTGGCTTACTCATGATTAGGATGGGAACCTTCAACGAGAAGCGTATTAACTATTTTCTGGTTTTTGCGGGTGCCTATTTGTTTTCAATGACGGTTATCCACTTGATTCCTGACTTATTCCTAAGTGATGAGGATCCTTTTAATCTTGGGTTATACATTCTTATTGGTTTTTTTATTCAAAAAGTGCTGGAAAACTTTTCCAATGGGGTTGAGCATGGTCATTTTCATGCACATGGGAGTTACTCGATCCCTTATTTATTGATTGCATTGGGATTACATTCTTTTTTAGAGGGCAGCATCATGACTGATTCAATCCATTCTAACCATTTACCTGATTCGGTTTACAGTCATGGGAGCTCACCAAAAATTCTATTAGGAATAGTAATGCACAAAATTCCGGCTGCATTTGCATTAATGGCCTTGTTATTATCTCAAATAAAGAAGAAAAGTAAAGCTGTACTGTTACTTCTAATATTTGCATTAGCTTCTCCGCTGGGGTTGCTCTTTTCGGAGTTCTTTGGGCATTCAGAACTATTGGCAGAAAGGTATATGATTATCTTTTTTGCAATTGTGGCTGGAAGTTTTCTTCAGATTTCTACTACAATCTTTATTGAATCAGATCCTCATCACAAGCTCAACTGGAGAAGGTTTTCTATTTCAATTTTAGGAGCCTTAGCTGCTGTATTAGCTCAACTTAGTTTCTAAGATAAAAAGGAGAGTACATTTTACATTTCAATTAAGAATTCCTTTTTCTCAGACTTGATGTAAAACTACTTAGGTTGTTTTATATATTCGCCTTGATGTACACATTAGGAATTAGCGCTTTTTACCATGACTCAGCTGCTTGTTTGTTAAGGAATGGTTTGATTTCTGCAGCCGCTCAGGAAGAAAGATTTACCAGAAAAAAGCATGATTCCTCTTTCCCGATAAACTCAATTCAGTTTTGTCTCGATCAGGCACAAATTAGACTTGATGATATAGAGACGATTGTTTTCTATGATAAGCCATTTATCAAGTTCGAGCGTATTCTAGAAACGTTTTATGCCATTGCTCCAAAAGGACTGGGAGCATTTGTGAAACATATGCCTGAATGGATTAGCGAAAAAATCTTTTTCAAAAAACTGCTTAAGGATGGCCTGAAAGATGTGAACAGAGGCCAATATAAAAAAGCAAAACTACTGTTTTCGGAGCACCATCTTTCTCATGCTGCATGGGCATACTATACCTCTCCTTTTCAGGATAGTGCTGTTCTTACCATTGATGGTGTTGGAGAGTGGACAACTACTTCAATTTTTAACGCAAAAGGGAACAATATTGAGGTAGTAAAAGAACAACATTTCCCACATTCTGTGGGGCTTCTTTATTCTTCATTTACTCAGTTTTTGGGTTTCAAGGTGAATGATGGAGAGTATAAAATGATGGGACTAGCTCCGTATGGTGACAGAAAAAACGAAGCCTATCAAAGGTTTAAAAAGAAACTACCAGAGCTTGTCGATGTTTTTGAAGACGGCTCCATTCAGCTTCAGATGGATTACTTTGAATTCCTTTTAGGTAAACGGATGATATCTCCAGATAAATGGGAGAGCCTGTTTGATTTATCTCCCAGGAAAGAATCGGATGCTTTAGAACAGAGTCATTGTGACTTTGCTTTGGCAGCTCAGGATTTGACCGAAGAAATTGTTATTAAGTTGGCAAAGGAAGCCAAAAGAGTAACAGGCCAAACAAACCTATGTCTTTCTGGTGGGGTTGCTTATAACTGTGTTGCCAATGGAAGACTTCTTAAGGAAGAAATATTCAAGAATGTATTTGTTCCACCTTCTGTAGGAGATTCTGGAGGTGCTGGAGGAGCCGCTTTGGCTAGTTATTACTTGGAGTCAGATAAGCAGAGAGATTTGGATCAATTTGAAAAAAACAGAATTTCCTTCCTTGGGCCTGAATATGTTGATTCTCAAATAGAGGCTTTCCTGCTATCTAAAGATGTACAATTCGAACAGATACCAGATGAGGAGGTGCTTTGTGGTAAAGCAGCACAACTTCTTGTGGAAGGTGCCGTCATTGGCTGGATGCAAGGACGAATGGAGTTTGGAGCTCGTGCTTTAGGAGCCAGAAGTATTGTTGCTAGCCCTTTAACTCAGGACATACAACGAATCGTGAATCAAAAAATTAAATTCAGAGAATCCTTCAGACCTTTTGCTCCTGTAATGTTGGAGGAAGATCTTGAAAAATACTTCGAGTTATCCGAAGCTTCGCCATACATGGCATTGGTAGCTGATATAAACGAGGAATTTCAAAAACCGCTTCCATCAGATTTCGAAGAGCTTTCTATTTTAGATAAGAGCAGAACTGAAAAATCCACTTTTCCTGGTATTACACATGTTGATTATTCCTCCAGAATTCAAACAGTTGATGAGGTAACTAATCCCAACTTTCACCCATTACTATCTGCGTATAAAAAACTAACAGGTAATTCCATATTAATTAATACTAGTTTCAATGTAAAAGACGAACCGATTGTCTGCTCACCGAAAGATGCTTATGACTGTTTTATGAAAACGGATATGGATTATTTATTTTTAGGAAATTACCTTTTAAAAAAGAACCGTAATGTCAGTAGTTAGAGATCTTGGTAAATTTTTGATGCAGAGAAAAAAGTACTGGTTGATGCCAATCATACTAGTATTATTACTATTAGGGTTCCTGATCGTTTTTGGTGGAGGTTCCGCTATGTCGCCATTCATTTATTCTCTATTCTAGACTTTTGAAGACTCCTAAGCTAAAACAAAGCTCTGAAGCAATTGTGCTCGGTTTAGTCTCAGGACTCATTGCTATTTATTTTCTGATAGAATGGAAATGGGAGGAGAATGTGATCACCTTGATTTACATGGCTGGGGTTATTGGTTTGGCGTCAGCACTATCCAAAACAATTGCCAGAATAGTTGCTCAAGGATGGATGTTTTTAGGCCATGTTATGGGCAAGGTCGTTGGAAGTGTACTACTCACATTGGTTTATTTTTTGATTCTTACGCCTATATCCTTGCTTCAGAAACTATTCTCTGGGAAAGGAAAATTTAAGACAGAAAATGACAATTTTAGATCCACATGGGTTGCAAGAAAGCATTGGTTTTCAAGTAAAGATTTGGAGGAGCTTTGGTGATGCAAAGCTTTGTTAAGAAGTCCTTTAGACTACTTTTCAAATGTGCCATTATTGGGAGTACTACATTATTTATTTTTGAAGTCGGCTTTCGCTTTTATGTCATCGACTTTTATGGCTACGCTATCAATGGTTTGAATGAAGGTTTCAGAAGAGTTGAGGATAATGATGACTTACTCTTAATTGGTGATTCTTTTACTGCTTTTAAGGAAGGTTATGCTTCTTTTTTAAATGATCATCTGACCAGTCATAATACGTATAATGCCAGTGTATCCGGTACTAACATCCGAGAGCAATACCTTTTTGGCAAACACAAATTGAAGCAGCTGAGTCCAGACGTATTGATTTTTCAGTACTATGTGGGTAATGACCTTTTTAGCTGGGATCATCCTGTACGCTGGTCGGAGGCTAGTATGGCTAGAAACCTCTATTGGCAAATATCTGAGCATCTATGGTGTCTTAATTACCTCAACCAAAGGTTAGCTGTACTGCGCAGTTCGAGTAAACCCGTGGTAGCATATGATTTTCTTTCTAAGGATTTTTCGCCTGATTTTTTTACAGGAAGAGACAAACTATATTATCGGGTGGAACCAATGCTCATTGAGAATTCAGTTTACCTCAAGGAAGGCAGAGCAGCACACTTAGAGGATTACCTCAGCAGGGTGCGAAAATTGTTTGCTAAAGCAGATTCAGATTGCCACATTTATGTATTGGTTATACCTCATGCTTCTCAGGTCAGCCATACCTATAATGATAGAACCATACAATTAGGGGCTGTGTTTTCTAAAGACTTTGAGGTAGGAACAGAGGATACACCGCTGACAAGACGCTTTCAATCTTTTTTTAAGGATGATTCCCGGGTAAAGCTTCTTAACCCGATTACATTTTTAAAGACTCAGGAGGAAATGGGCATTCGGACCTATTTCAATAACGACAATCATCTCAATTTTGAAGGCCAGAGGTTAATTGGAGAGTACTTATTGCAAAATATACAAGAGGGTGAAGGTATTGATTAGTAAAATTAAGAAAAGGGTCAACTGGACTTGGCATGATTATTCTGCTCAATGGCTACCCGATACCTATTGGCAAAATGCTCGGGGTTCTCGTATTTTCATTTATCATGGCATCGACTATCATGGTTCATTGGCCTTTAATACCCGATTTATAAGTCAGACATATTTTGAACGTCAGTTGGCATTTTTCAAGGAGCACTTTCACGTACTTCCGCTTACTGATTTGTTGGAAGGCAAACAGAAACCTGATCGCTTTAATATTGCCTTAACTTTTGATGATGGCTATCTGAATAATTTACAATTGGCTTTGCCATTGCTTGAAAAGTATGAGTTACCCGCTACTTTTTTTGTCACAACCATTCAGGCAATTAATCAAGATATTTTGTGGTCAGATTATTTAGATCTCGGTTTTCAGTTTTCTCGTGATAACATTGAAATTGCTGGTAGAAGCTTCGTAAAAGGAAAACACGAATTTTATGAGGCGACTATGGGTCATTCGCTCAAAAACATCTGCCGACAAGAAGACTTTTCTTTTAAACTGGCCATGATGGAACAGGTGTCAGAGGATTTTCGAAAAAATGAGGAACTGAACTTGTACTGGAAACTAATGAATGCTGATGAATTGAGACAGTTAAATCAATCAAAATGGGTGAGTATTGGGGCGCATGGTCTGTATCATAACAACTATGATGAGGTATCTGAGTCCACAGTGATTGAAGATTTGAAACGCTCAAAAGAATATCTGGAAAACACTTTACAAGAGAAAATAGACTCACTGGCCTACCCGGATGGGTCTTATAATGATAAGGTCATAGACTTGGCTGAGCAGGCAGGGTATCGATATCAATTAGCAGTAGATTACCAGTCTCAAGCCCACGAAACAGACCCAAGGGTTTGGTCTCGTTTTGGCTTAAATCCCTATATTAAACTTCATCATCAGGCAAAAGCCATCATAAAAGGTAGATATTAAACTAAAATTGGCTACTTTAATCTATGTTGGTAGAATAGCTGTTAGGCAACTTTCACCTCCTTTAAATTTTTATGAAATAGGCAGACTAAATGACTTTTGTGAATGAGCTATCATTATCAGAGGATGTCTGATGATCGGATATCCGATGTAAAGTTCCTTTTTAAATCAGTTTTTAATAAAAATGTGTCAAACGAGTACTTACTTAAAAAGTATGGTACTGAATACACAGGATTAAAATATGTAGGTTTTTTAGCATATGAGAATGATAAACCTGTAGCAATGTACGGAGGGTTGCCCCAACTCTTTCAGCAAAACGGGAAATTAATAAAGGCAGTACATGCCTGTGATTCATTCACACTTCCAGCACATCACAGAAGAGGATTACATACCAACTTGGCTTTACGTTCTTATGAATTTATGAGAGAAAATGATGTTAGATTCGTATATGCCATGCATAGCTTAAACACCTTGAGGGCGACTAAAAAACTAGGTTGGGTTGTGGGCGAATCTATGAAAAGATATCACATTAGAATTAAAACTCTTCCTGTGAGTAAAGTTGCCAATCGCATGGCGGCATTGAATAGAGTTTATTGCTCCACTGTCGAAAGTGCATTAAAGAAATTTGAGACTTTAAGCTACATGTCAAACCCACTGTTGGCAGAAGGTCGCTTGGCTCAGCTATATGATCAGAGTTATTTCGATTATAAGCTTTTCTCATTCAATAGGGTTATCATGATCGACAATGTAAAGCTGTGGTTAAAGATTAAAAGTGCCATTCATGTTGGGACTTTCGAGTCACCATCTGTGCAAGACTTGAAGAATGCCATTTTACAGTTGACAATCTTGTGTAGAAAACTAGGTATTCATGAAATCCAGTTTCATGTTTCGGTAAACTCTAATCAAAATATGCAGTTGCAATCTCTTTATACCGGGTATGAATCATGGACAGTTGGTTATTTAGACTTAGAATCTGGCCTTGATTTCGACAGCTTTAAATTGAATTATGGTGACCATGACACTTTTTAAACACGGCCATGGCTTCTCCAATAATCTCCAATCGGGGAATTATCCTCATATACTGATCATTTTTCTTATGTGGCTGGGCATCATCTTGTTGGTCAACCCTCTGGGCGAATTCCCCATTAATGATGATTGGGCCTATGCCATCATTGTGAAGAAGTGGGCGGAGAAAGGCCAGTTTCAATTGATTAACTGGGGAGAGATGAGCTTGGTGAGTCATTTGATTCCGGCAACCCTACTGGCCAAAATCTTTGGTTTTTCTTTTGTGCTATTACGTGTCACCACCCTGATCCTATCATTTTTAGGTTTGTTTGGTGTCTACAGGTTGCTATTGTTAGTACAACCATCCAGACAAATTGCATTCATGGCCGGTCTGGTCGTTTTGGCTTGCCCGGTTTATATGGCTCTGTCATTTTCATACATGACCGATCTGCCCTTTACCACATTTTGCATCTGGGCTGTTTACTTTTTCATAAGAGCCGATTTGAAACAGTCAGGGAGGGCATTGATTTATGCTATTTTGTTTACCATTTGGGCCATGCTGTCCCGGCAATTGGCCCTTGTCATCCCTTTTGCCTGGTTGATTAGTCATTGGTTAGTCAAAAGAGAAAATGACCGATCCTGGGCATGGAAGGGTTTACCTTTCTTAGTAAGCTTGGCGGTGTTGCTGATCTTCAACAAACTGATGGGCGACTATGGTTTGCTACCTGATACCTATGGCTCAAAACTCAGGGTATTGAAAGGGTTTCTTCAGGAGGCAGGCCTCAGGCAGTTGCGCAATACCATAGGGTATATTGCTCTGTTTTTCGTTTATATGGGGCTGTTTTTATCGCCATTGCTCTTTTTCCTTCGGTGGCGGAGTATTGAGTTTAAACAATGGTGGCTGATAGTCATTTCGACTGTTTTGTTGGCAGGAATGCTCATTGCCACTAATAAAACCATTCCGGCTGTAGACAATGTGTTTATCAATCTTGGTGTAGGCCCCAATACCATGATGGACTACTTTGGCAGTTTTCGAATGGCTCCTCCGGGAGGGGCTGCACCAGTTTGGCTACTATCCTTGATCACCATCATCGGGGCGTTTTTTGGGACGGTGATGGCAGTACTGCTGTTTAATGACATTCGTGAAAGGTCCTGGAAACTACAAAGCATAGAGAGCTTTCTTTTGGTGCTGATTGTTTGCTATATGGGGCCATTTATGATCACCGGTTACTATGATCGCTACCTGATTTTTATGATGCCCCTGGTGGCTATGTTAATAATCAGGTGGCTGCAATGGGAAGGGACCAAAACGATTCTGTTGCGGGCTGGCTTTAGCTTTTTGACCTTGTTCATATGCTTTTCCACAGCGGCTACCCACGATTATATGTCCTATAACAGACTGCGTTGGCGCTTAATTGAAGAATTGCAGACAAAAGGCATCAATAATTTAGAAATTGGAGGAGGGGTTGAGTTTGAAGGCTGGTATTTGTTTGACAATGAAAATCCTACCTGGTGGAAACGAGATGAGCCTAGATACCAGGTCAGGTTTGTGCCGGGTATGGAGCAGGAAACAATCAAGGTGGTTCAATACGCTCGTTGGCTCCCGGGAGAAAATAAAATAACTGTTACGAAACTAAAACCATGAATACCGAAACAGCAGCCTTATTGAACCTGCACGCACAAATGGGCGAACTGGAAAAACAAAAGAAGGCTTTTAAAGAAGCAGAACCCTTTCCCTACACTGTTATTGAAGAGTTTCTGGATGAAGGAGTAGCCAAAGACCTGGTAGCCTCATTTCCTTCCGGCAATCGGGACCAATGGATTCATTATGTTCATTATAATGAGAAAAAGTTTGGCCTCAATCGGTTTGAATCCCTACCCAAGCCCATTCAGGCGGTGATTACCCAGTTGCATGATGATGCATTCCTGTCTTACCTTTCAAGACTTACCGGAATAGAAGGTCTGATAGCAGATGACAGTCTGGAGGGAGGCGGCCTTCATTTAAGCGATCGGGGTGGTTTTCTGAATATTCATGCAGATTTTACGGTCCATCCACATCATGACGATTGGCAGCGGAGATTAAACCTCATCTTATACCTGAATGAAGATTGGCAACCAGATTTTAAAGGTGACCTGGAGTTGTGGTCGAAAGATATGAAAACCTGTGTTGCCAGCGTTGCCCCGCTTTTTAACCGTTGTGTCATTTTTGCCACTGACGCTGACTCATATCATGGTTTTCCGGTACCACTCGAATGTCCGGAAGGACAGAGCAGAAAGTCCATCGCTTTATATTATTACACAAAGAGTGATCAGAAGCTAAAAATAAAATCGACCAATTACAGATCCCGGCCAGGCGATGGAATCAAGGCATTCTTCATTTGGGCCGATAAGCAGTTGGTGATGATCTATACTCAGCTAAAAAAGAGACTGAGCTTGAAGGATGATTTTGCCAGCAATATGCTACGATTTTTCAATGGTAAGAAGAAATAGTTCAAGGCTTGAGCTTCATAAGTATTTGGTAAAACGGATAGAAATACTGCTTTAATGCCGAGACCTTCCAGGATTTTCGAGTTCTTTTTTGAATAGGCTTGATGATATCAGAGTATCCATGCATTACCAAGTGAGAATGAGGATTGGGGATGAAAAAATTTTCTTTCCCAAGTGTCTTGCTCAGTAGCTGACGTGTCCATTGTGAACGATGAGCTTCATAATCATTGCCATAGCCTCCTTCCTGATGTCCAATGTCTTTCGGGGTAGATATAATCAAAGCCTTGCATTTTTCCTGACAAAGGGCCAACAGTCTTACGGCTTCGTTATGATCAAAATGCTCCAAAACATCTATGAGTAGTATCAAATCATATCGTTGCAGATCGGGTAAAATGTCCAGCGCATTGCCTCTGTAGATTCGGTCATAGATTTGTTCATGATGAGCCAGTATATAGGGTTCATATATTTCAATACCATCAATGGTTCTGGTGTATTGATCATAATAATCTCCCTCGCCCCATATTTCCAGATATTCACGCAATAGCATGCCATACTTACCAAAGCCGATCCCAATTTCCAAAACGGTTTTGGGTTTTTGTTGGATCACTAGGTGCATGATCTGGTTTAGTTGGTAAGGATGGCTAGTGGGCATATTCAGGTATAAAATTAAAAATATAATTCATCTCCCAGGCTGTTCTTTTTTGGTCCGTTTCTACCATTTTGAATTCGTGACTGGCGGCTATTTTACCAATACTTTCAAAGTCACAATCCTGACTCAGCACCATCATCACTTCTGCATCAGTGGCCATGTAATCATCTAGCTTTTCGAAAAGTCTGTGAAAGTATTCAAAACCTTCACCACAATACCAGGCCTTTTGGGCATCGTTCTCAGGTTTTTTAGGGTAGTAGGGTGGGTTGATAACTATGAAATCAAAGGCTTCTGGCTTTACATTTTGCCATAAGTCTGAATGGACAGCTGCCATGCTCACCCCGTTTTGCTTGGCATTGTCTTTGGCATTTTCAACGGCTGCTGGGTTCACATCTAAAGCGGTGACTTGTGCGCCCAGTTTGGCTGCAGAGATGGCAATAGCACCTGAGCCAGTGCCCACGTCCATCAGTCTTTTGCCAACAAGGTCATGGCCTGCCAGGTGAGTCACCAGGTATTTGGTGCTGAAAAAAAGCTTAGGGTGAAAAACACCAGGCGCTATAGAGAGTTTTAGGCCGTTGAAGCGGATCTGCCGAGCTTTGCGACTGTGAAAACCATAAAGCAGCCTTAGCGGCAGAAAGAAAAGTTTTTTGAGGAAGTTTCGAAGGCTCATAGGTGGGCTATTCCGAATAAAAACCTTCAATCTCTGGCTGCCTGTAATTGAGCCAGTATTTCTGTAGTGCTTTTAGTTCGTAGGGATATTTAAACAGGTTGGTTTTATACCTAATACCAGAAAGTGTTTTCATCACACGCTTTTGAAAATCTGATACTTTGAAGTCAGATGCGGTTGGGTAGTAAGCGTTGAGTACGGTCTCAAAGTTTTTGATCTTATCAATCATCTGCGGAGTCAGCCAGGGAGTCAGCGGATTTTTGCGCAAATCGAAATTTTCCCAGGCAGGGTCAAGCCAGTCTTCAAGCTTTTCAGGAAACTTGAAGCCTGCCGCAGTTATTTGCTGATTCAGGTCAGAGCCTTCTGTAGGCACTGGACTATAGATGTATATGATGATTTCGGTTTCAGAGTTCACCTCCTTGACTTTTTTGATAAAGTCAATGTCCTGATCTATTTGTCTCATTACCGCCTTTTCGTCCTTGCCGGGCAGTCCCAGTACAAAGGAGTATTCAGGTATAATATTGAACTGGCGTAGTCGTTTGGCAAAAGCAAGAATTTGGGCTGAAGACTGGGTCCCGCCTTTGTCCATTTGCTTCAGTACTTCGTCATTTCCAGTTTCGGCCCCAAAAAAGATCATGCGACAGCCGGCTTTACTCATCAGCGCCAAGTCTTCATCCTTGTATTGGTCCATGGTATCTATTCTGCCTTCTCCCCACCAACTGATGCCTTCGTCTAGTATGAGTTCTGCAAATTCTACTACTCGCTTTCGTGAAGTGAAGAAGTTATTGTCATGAAACTCAATGGCATCTATGCCATAATCGGTTTTTAGCTTTTTCACATCGGCATAGATGCTCTTGGCTGATTTGCCTTTCCAGCGCGCATTATAAATAGGTACTACTGCACAGAATGAACAGGTAAACGGACAACCAAAACTAGAATGGTACGCCAGGGTTTTTTCACCCAAAAAAGTCTTTCCAAAATACTGGTCCAACGGATAGAACTCATCCAGGTACTCATAGGGCAGTCGAGGTAATTGATCTTGATTGAGCAGGCCTTGCTTGCGGGTACTGGTCATTTCGCCCTTTTCATCTTTATAAATGATGTTTTCTATGGTCCCTACAGGTTCTTCAGATTCAAGAGCATCTAGTAGTCTGGGGAAAACATCGTCTCCCGGGCCGTTAATGATATAATCGACAAAACCGCTATCCAGGCATACCTGCGACTGATTGGAGGGGAAATACCCACCCCAAATGATTTTTAGTTCTGGATAGTCTGTCTTGGCTTGTTTGCTGAAAGGGATAGCCTGCTTAAGCTGTGGGCCGGGCATTACAGTACTACCAAAATATTGATAATCTCCGCTATCCAGATAGCCTTTGATGGTTTTCCAAGGGTCTTTTTCACGGTTGCCGTCTACAAAGACGTAAGGATATTTACTCTCAATACTTGCCCCAACTTGTAGTATGGAGTTAGGGATGCGGTGTTTACCCTCAGCACTTCTTGGGTTGAATAAAATGATTCCTGCTTTCTTGCTCATAAGATTTAACTGCCAAAGGCACTGCAGCAACGGCTGCATGCCGGTAATAAGCCCCCTGCTTTGTTCAGTGTAGATCTGAATTTTGATATAGCAGAGGAATTCCAAATGTCTTTTAGCGATTGGTCGTATAAGTTGCCAATAGTGAGGTTATAGCACCTGCCATGTGCCGGTATAACTGAGCCATCAGATTTTACCATCACATTGTGAAAGGCGTCATGGCATCTTTTGCCCATTAGTTTTTCCGGCTTATGATAAAAGTCCATTAAAGTTGATTTACTTTCTACACCAGGCGAAAAAGACACTGGAAATGGATAGTTTGTTGATGTAATTTCTTCTATTTCTTCCCATAGCAGATCCAGGTCCATGGCATCAATATCAATCTCGTCTACATTCGAGTCGGTGGCCGGGTAGCTGCCTCCATAAACCACATTATGCATGTCGGCTATGTGCTGAGGAGTGAAATTGGTGTGCATAAAGCCCAATTCTGTGATGGGATATTCTTTGAAAATATCAGCGAATGCTTTCAGATAGCCAATGTTCCATTCTGTGATCACGCAATAGATGCCAATTTCCGGTACTCTGTCCTGTGCAAACAGGGCCTCAATTCCCTTTAAGGCCATTTGGAAAGACATCTTGTGCCCGCGAATGTGATTGTGAATATCCTGTGGACCATCTAAAGAAATGTAAATGGCATCAAGGCCGGCCTTTACCAGTGGTGCTGCCTTTTTAGGTAGCGTCAGCGCATTGGTAGTAATGGAGGTATAAATCCCCTTTTGCTGGGCATATTCCAGCGATTCCATCAGGTGAGGATAAACCAGCGGTTCGGTGAATCCATAACCTAATCGCGTGTTGGGAAAGTAACGATGTGACTGATCGATAACATCTTTGATCAGTGGTAATGGCATGTTAATCGGGTGCGTACCTACTAGGTTCGTAGCAAAGTTGGTATTTAGATTACTGGTACCTACGTCACACATTTTGCAGTGTAGGTTACATGTATTATTCACACCCAAAACCACCCAGCGAGGACCATAAAAAAGCTTTTGGGGTAATAACCTTCCATTCATACGTTTGGCCAGATTTTCTGCTCTTCCCATCCTTAAATGCTCAATTCCTAATGGTGCTTTCTCTTCAATCAGCCAATATACAGGTTAAGAAGGAATTTCTGCATTACAAAAAGTATTAGTTATCTATGATTACGTGTTTTAAATGAAGCACATATTGAAGCCTGATTCTTTTAAGCGCTACATCTAGTATATCAATTTTTAATGGCGTACCCGATTGTTTTCCTATTTTAGCGCATTGTCATCAATACTTTTCCGATAGAAGAAATGAAAAAGAGATTTTTTAGAATAGTCATTCAGTTGGGATTGATCTTTGTTTTTTTGGAGGTCGGTTTGATGCTTGTCACCAAAGCAAATGTGATTGATCTCGAAGAACCTATTTATACCTTTGAAAACTCTAGAAGATACTGGGCTGAAATCGATACTACTTTTGGTATTTGGAGACCTTCCGACTATCATTTTAGACATAAGAAAACTTGCTTTGATGTTATTTATGAAACTAATTCAATTGGGGCCAGAGATAGAGAGAGGACTGTATCATCCAGCAATCAAAGCAGGGTGGTGGTCATTGGAGACTCTTTTGCCGAAGGTTGGGGGGTTAATGTTGAAGACCGGTTTTCCAATATTCTGGAAGAAAATACCGGACGACCTTTTTTGAATTTTGCAGTTGGTAGTGCAGGTATGACTCAAGAGTATCTCATTTACCAGCAAAAAGCCATGCCATATGAACATGAAGCTGTGCTATGGATGGTTTTTCCTATCAATGATCTAATTGATGACGATATTGATTTTCATGCTAAGTATTCTTATGATCGGTATCGTGCCTATTGGGTAGGCGAATACCCCGATTACCACATTGAGCACGGTTTACAGTCACTGGAGCAGTCGCATTATTACTTAGAGAAACCGGAGCGTCTTAAAGTCTTATTAAAGAATTTTACATACACTTATAACTTGTTGCGCTGGATGAAGTACCGTAAGCGTGTTTCTGACAAACCTAAATTTGATCCCACCAATGAACCTGGATACTTTCAGTTCAATGCAGGACAGTGGAACCGTATTAGATTTAACATAGAGCAAATGAAAAAACTGATAGGAGATAAAAAACTCTATCTAGTAACATTGCCGGGTGAACATACTTTCAGAGAGTATCAGGCTAATGGCGGAAGTTTACCTTTGGTCGATAGCCTGAAAGGCTTGAGCCAAACCTTGGACTTCGAATACCTGGATTTACTGACAGATGGAGATGCTGCTGCCGAGACCGACTGGGTCAGCTATTATTATGATTTTAAGTGTGATGCCCACTGGAATGAACAAGGGCATCAATGGGCTGCTAAAAGTATTATGGAAGCTTTTTCATTTTAAAACCTCTAATGTGATTTAACAGCACCGATCATGAAAAAGAAACTAAAAGTATT
Organism: uncultured Roseivirga sp.; assembly: GCA_947493005.1. Taxonomy (GTDB): domain Bacteria; phylum Bacteroidota; class Bacteroidia; order Cytophagales; family Cyclobacteriaceae; genus Roseivirga. Next base: position 270,085 of record CANLOY010000001.1, on the reverse strand, counting down.
AGTGGTTCAACTCTTCTTTCTTGCAATTTTTCTTGAACTAGGTCTGGCTCTTTGCACTACTTTTGGTTTTGTCAACCTGGGGCAACCTACTTATAACTTCAAAGGGATAGAGCATTTTTGGAATCTTCCGGATTCGACCATTGCCACATGGCGCACTCCTGGCCATAGGTATAGACATATGACTAGCTGTTTCAACGTAGAATATATGTCTAACCAACAGGGAATGCGCGATTTAGATCGACAAGAGCAATCGGAAAAAAAGAGATTCCTGGTTTTGGGCGATTCGTTTACCGAAGGCTGGGGGGTAGATCTGGAGGATCGCTATACCAATCAATTAGAAGAAAAGACCGGGGTCGAATTTCTCAATTTTGGTATTAGCAATTCGGGACTTACACAGCAGTACCTGCTCTACAAAACCTTTGCATCAGTCTATGATCATGATGCTGTCATCTGGACGATTTTTCCTGAGAATGACCTTTTAGACGATGACCCGAAAGTAGGTGAGGCAATACATAAAGACCAATACAAGCCTTACTGGTATGGCACTGCTCCCAACTATCAATTGCGCTATGGCCCTTTAAGCTTTGAAGCAGCCAAACAAAAGAAATCGGGCCTTGGAGGCTGGCAGGGAGTATTGAGAAATTTCACATATACTTATCATTTAATCAGGTATCTCAAGCTCAGATATGTGGCTCAATCGCCTGAAGCACGCAATTATCTGGAAGGAGTCACCGGTTATTTTGAATTGACCCATGATCAATGGTCGCGTATAAAACATAACATAAGTCTTTTACAACAATGGGCTGGTGAAAAGCCCATTTACCTAGTGACCATACCTGGCAAGTACAATATCATATCGGCTATTAGTCAGGAAGGATTGAATACACCTCTCAGTGATAGCCTTAAGGTCTACAGCCAAGAAAAAGGTTTTGCCTATTTTGACTTATTGGATGTTTACCGCAAAGAAGATGCTGGAAAGGAAAGAGAGCGTTACTTTGATTGTGATACACACTGGAGTCCAGAGGGTCATCAATGGGTTGCTCAGGTCATTGATTCTGTATTCAACCTGTCCGGGACATTTACTACCAAACAGCAGTAAATACCAATCAGGGTTTCAGATACTTTCTTGCTGCCAAAAGTATGAATGGCAGTACGGCTACCTGAGATAGCGCTGTACCCAAGATGGCTCCATTAACACCCATGGTAGGTATCAAGAGCCAACTGACCACTCCATTGATAATAGCTCCCATAATGTTGATTTTCACCATCATCTGATGTTGCCCCGCTTTGTAAATGCTAAAAATGTGGGGAGAATAGATAAGAAAGGGAATGAGGCAGCTGAGACCATAGATGTAAGATTCTATACCAAACTTATTGGGCACCAGCCATTGCAGCCCAATACTCATCAGTACTAAACCAAGGATAACCATGGGCAGGCCTGTGCGAAGGACAAAACGGGAAATTTGAAAGGTAATGCTGCTTTTTGAACGATAAATAAACTTAACCAAGGGGTCTAACATAAAACTCACAGCACTGTGCAGGACCAGGATGCCACCAATAAAAAGCTGATAGGAGGCGATTTCAGAAGTGCCTTTTAGAAACGAAAGCATATAAAGATCAGACTTTGACTGTAGCCAACCACTAAACCCTATCATTAGGAAGGGGAATCCTTTTTTTAGTGTTTCACCCAGAGAAAAGACCAAAGGGCCTTGCCACAGTTTCAGGTCCCGCAGCCGAACGGACATATACATAAGCTTAATCAGCGAACTAGCAAATTGCAGCATTAGCAGCTGTTGTAGCTCAAATTCCGGCATGAATAATAACCCTACAAGAAATGCGATTGTCCCTGTTATTTCTGCAATGATCCGATCTTTGTATCGCTCTTTGAATACTGTGACCCCATCATAGCTCAGATAGATGTATTGTGTTAGAATGACCAATAGGGCCCATATGGCAATGTTTGAAGGAACAAAAAGTAGCAAAACAACTGCACTGGGTAGTAAAATAAGCCTTCCGCACAGGTTTTTTAAAAACTCGGGTGCCACGGTGGCAGGCTTCTGACTAAAAACCTCAATTAGGTAGTTTCGGCTGCCCCAATTCGACAGTAATATCAGGGGTATGATCCATAGCTGAATTTCTATATAATATCCCCAATTGGCATCATTGAATCGGAGTATGCCTAGGGTGGTAATTAAGAGGTTTGAAAGCGGCAACACTGCGGCCTGTAAGGCGCTGGTGGCCATCAACTTTAACCTTGAAAGCCTCATTTTTTCTGATTTGAGCAGATGAGTCTTTGGTAGAGTTTAAGATAGTTGTCTACCGTGTTTTCTATAGGAAAGCCATGTGGTTTAGAAGGGGCTGGTTGGTCAAGCAGCGAGATCAATTGGTCAATCATTTCCTGCTCGTTTTCTGCTACATGGCTGCCATCCATTTTGCCTGCAATGCCCACGGCATGAGAAAGCGTATTCATACCACAACCCACTGCTTCCAGCAGTACCATACCAAATGATTCGAAGTCGGAGGTATGGAGCAGTACTTTCGACTTTTTCATTTGTGAAAGCACCTCTTTCCTAGTTGTGAGGCCTGTCATAGATATGTGTGTTTGCAGTCCTGCTTCGGATATTTGGACTTTTAACCGTTCCTCTTCGGTGCCAGTGCCCATGATCAATACATTTAGATTGGGTTTTACTTTTATAGCGGCCTCTACTATCCTTATGAATTTGGCATAATTCTTTACTTCGTTGAGCCAGCCAACCCCTAAAATATCAACGGACCGTTCGGCTTTCTCAGGTAGATCGACTATAGTCTCCATCCCCCAGTGTATTACAGCTTCTACAGGCAGGGCGCATTGTTCTTTTTGAAACTCACTAACGGCTACCAGGGCAGTATTTTTTAGTCGCATAAATGCGGTTTTTTGCGACAGCAATACATCCTGACCCATCATGGTGCACAGGTGTGGAGCACCAATGGCCTTGCTCAGCTGGTTACCTAGAGGTGCCATTTGGTTTAACCAAAAACTATGTATTAGTTGTGGTTGAAACTCTCTGGCTATGCGTACAACCTGCTGGTAAGCCTTAAGGCTGGAAATGCGCCTTTGCAAAAATGAATTTTGTTTGAGTCCTAAGCCATGTACTTTGATATCTTGCCAGTGATATTCCACCGGTTGGTAAGGGTAATTCATAGCTATTATGTATATCTGCCTGGCGTCCATATGCTCCAACAGTGCATTGAGGTAGACCAACATAGCTGGTACGCAAGTGTCATCTTCTTCGGAAGGAGTAAAACCAGGGGTCAATATGAGCAGCTTGCTTTTCACGTCTTGGTCTGTATTGTTTTACCTGTTATCTCCTAGACCAAAGGTTGTATTTCAAAACACAATAAATGGCATGAATGCCATCTTTCCAGTTAATCTTCTTCCCTTCTGCATACGACCGACCAAAATAAGATATGCCCACCTCGTAGAGTCTCAGATCTTTTTTTCGCGAAATTTTCGCAGTCACCTCCGGTTCGAATCCAAAACTTTTTTCTTTCAACCTAATATCTTTCAATAGCTCTCTTGAAAAAACCTTGTAACCAACCTCCATATCGGTGAGATTGAGGTTGGTGAAAATATTGGACAGGAAGGTAAGAAAACGATTGCCCATGTAATGGTAGAACAGGAGAATACGGTGAGGTTTACTACCCACAAACCTCGAGCCATAGACTACATTGGCATAACCCTTTTCAATGGGGGTCAATAGTTCTGCATAGTCGTTGGGGTCGTATTCAAAGTCGGCATCCTGAATGAGCACATAGTCTCCCGTTGCCTTTTTGAGTGCTGTTTGAATTCCCATGCCTTTGCCCTTATTTATCTCGTGTTTCAACAGTTTTATGTTGAAATCTGGATGCTCTTTGATATAGGTATCAATGATGTCATATGACCCATCGTTTGACCCATCATCAACCACGATTAGTTCTGCTTTCCATTGGGCTCCAAGCGTTGTTTGAGTTACATTGTTGAGCACCTTGGCTATTGAAGGAGCCTCATTAAAAACAGGTATGATTATGGTTAATATTCGCATGAAAATGACCTGATGTTATGATCTACCAAAAAGGAAAAATAAAAAGAATGATTGGTTTATAATAATTGTAACTAATACGGTTGATTGTAAGAAAAGGCTGTTCCCTTCAGCTCATTACTTTAGGTTTCAGCCTGTCAATAAACCATTGTGCAAACCAACTCACCGGCAATGCCATAAAGGCAATACTTATTAGCAAGAACCGATTGCCAAGATGACTGGCCAGCTGATGGTCATATTTAGCATAAAACACCAACTGAATGAGTGCAATGGCGCCTACGAGTATAAGTCGGCCGTGCCCTTTTTTGGGTAAGAAGAACAAACCTGGTAGCATGAGTACTACTACAATGATGTTATGTTTTATGATACCGTTGTTCATGTTGAATAATAGTGAACCGAGGCCTTGAAACAATGGGATGTTAAAGTCTCTGGTGTGAGAGTGGGTATAAGGTATGCCCTGCTCATTGGCATATAAAATATGCTGGTAACCGTTTTCCATAAAGGAGCCAAAAAGCCATTGATTGTAAAGCATGAAAGGGAGCAGACCAAGTAGAAAGGTAATCGACAAGATGGCGAGCTTTTTTATGATTTCTGATCGTGTGGAGTTCCGAAGGCTCCACAAGACATAAAGCATAATTGGGAATACCACTATGATATTGCCGATTTTGGCGCTTATGGCCAGGGCCGCTAGCAGGCTAGTCAGCAGGTATTTTTTTTTAAAGGCGGCCAAAAGAAGCCCGATTAATAATAAGGTGCTGAATACATCAGGCGAAAAGTTGAATGCGTAACGGAACAAAACACTGCCAATGCCTACAACCAGACTACCCAAACAGGCGGCTACCGGTGATACCCAATGTGCCAGTAACTGGTATAACAGTAGTATTATGATGAGAGAACAGATGATGTTGAACCATAAAGTGCCCACAGGACCCATTAACCATCGAAAAGGTAGCGATATAATGGTCATGAGGGGAGATTGTTTGGCTGTAGGATATCCTGCTTTTGAAAGTGCAAAGTGGCCCTCGTAAAGTGGCATGATATCATGATTATTACTCAGATCAAGGTCCTTGTCTTTTACCAGCGAGGTACCCATATACTGGTAGAATATGGCATCACCACGGTTCCACAATTTATCGGGTCTGGTTTCCTGAAAAACCGCTACTTTGGCGACATAGGCTAAGCTCATAACAACAATGATGATCCATAGGGGTTTGTGATTAATTAAGTTCAATATTTTTAAGACTGTCGACATGCTGGGTTATTTGTGAATTACCAGAAAATATAAAGAGATTATCACGATTAATTGCTAGCTTATTTCTCCTAAAACGATCGTATGTCGCTGAAAAAAACCCGACTCTTCCTTAGACGTTTGACTTTTGGCTCTTTGCCTATAACAGACTACTTGGCCATTGGCGTGCCGTCAAACCTGGATAGTAGAGCACAGTGGCAAATAGGCAGTGAACGACTGGAAGTACGTTCGGCATTTGTTATGTATGATCCGCCTTTGGTGGCGATAGACCTTGAAGATAAGCCTCTACCTATTGATTTACGGTCTACTTCTTCCAGACTCACTTTTTCAGACGATGGCCAACAGGAAGTTCTCGGTACTATGAAATTACCTGCCGATACAGAAATCGAATTGAATCAAGGATCTTTTTTGGTTTACCGTATAGCAGACAGTGAGCTGATTCTGGGTTCTTTACAAAACAGGCTTATTAACAACATTTTGTTTCGCAGGCTAAAAAAGAACCACCATAACTTTCTTAGTCATTTTAATCCCACAGTATACCGCATTATCAGCAATTTCTTTTTACATCCAAGACAGGTTAGGTTGTTGACCTTGCAAGGTGAGAATGGCAGTCTTTTACAATTCCCGCTCGATTTGTTTATGCGCACTTCTGAACAAGCCTTTTTCGGATTGAGAAAAACTAATGAGGCGGTGGCACAGCTGAAAATAGGTACACGTTTGTGCCTGTCTGATGTAGCGTCTGATTATCGTGGTATTATATACAGGCTTGGTAAGTTCGGAGGCAATGAAGAAGACGCACCCGATTGGGTTGCATCAGAAGAATTTGGACTATCGCTGCCTTCAATTTTCAACCATTACCTTGAGTTGGAAATCGTGGAAACCTTTCCTTTTGATCATCAAAATTTGTTCCAGGCCAGGATACTCAATGAGGTAAGCGCTGAAAATGCAAGGCTTGCTTTGGCACATATTCAGCGATTGCGATATTCAAGGTGTCCCCCATCGTATGAGCACGAACTGCTGTAAGCTTATTATTCTCTTTTCTTCAATTCAAAAAGGGCCCAGCCCTGCCCGAAATTATGCACGGTCTCCATGCTAAACTGCAATTGTATCAATTGCAGATTGTCAGCAATTCTGGACCTTGACCAGAGTCTGTCGAATTCGGTTTGGTTGAATATAATGAGGTCACCCCCTGTAAATTCGTAGGTTTCTTTCAACAGGTTTTTAATTTCCTTATCGGGAAGGTAAGTATTCATGCTCACGTCCAGGTCGAATGCGTAATACCTGTTGGCAGGCAGCATTTCCAGGTAGGCAGAAACATCCTGTTCCAGCTGATTTCGTTGTATGAAAATGCGACTCAGGTACACCGTAAAAGCTACCTGAAGCAACAAGAAACCGGTCAGTCCGGCCAGTGCCAGCTTGTTCGACTTGCTCCAAAGCCAATCCATACCTCTTCTAAATGGCTTGTAAAGTACTACTAGTGCTATAGGGTATGCAGGTATGAGCATACGGTTGTTTTGAAAAGGAAGCCCACTTAACAGCAAGATGTATATCACCAAGCCTATCAATAGGGTGACTTCAAACCTTGTGAAATCTGATTTTTTGAGCCAGAATATGCTCATAAATAGCACCAACATAAATGAAGGGTGCCAAAAAATGCTGCTGTTAAAAATGATGTTTGGTAAGCTGTAGTTCAGAGTGCCGTCTATTGAAAGAAAGCTGCTCGACCACATGTTTTTGAAAGACCAGGCACTCAGGAAGTAATTACTACTAATATTGTCTTGCAATGAAGGCGACAGCAGCCATTCGGGGAGAGAACAAATAATTAGAACTACCAGCGAAGCCAAAATACCCTTATATAAGCGAGTTTGAATGGCAATGACCAGTGCATAAAGAGCCATGGGCAAAAGCAAGACACCCATTTGATAGCGGCAATAGGTAGCCAACAAAATACTGGCGGCCAACAGGCTAAGTGACCATGTATGGGGGCGCTTGAGAAAAATCTTAAAAAGGAAGATAGAACTCACCACAAAAAAGGCGGCAAGTGTATCTGACATGACGAGCATGGCCATTTTCAGAGGGCTTGGACTCAACAAAAACCCTATGACTAAAAAGGCGATTAGGAAGGAGTCAGAGGTTTTAGTTTTCACAGTTTTGTAGAGCAGAACTAAGGAAAAGGAAAAAGCTAATATGGAGATAAGCTGTAGATTAAAGGGGCTATGTCCGATTATAAATCCTATCAGTGTACCGGTGAGTGGGTATAAGACGGTCCAATAGAAATTTTCGTTTGGACCATCACCCTTAAGATACTCCATGAGTATTTCGCTATAACGGTAGTATTCATGGCTGTCCTGGCCATAAAGCCCATTGAACCCTGTGAGAAAAATGATTGAAAATAGTAACGAGAGGGCTAACCCAAAGAGCCAATTTTCGGTACTTAGCTTGAGGCTACTCATTTTTTAAAGATCTTGGAGGTGTAGATACCAGTCTTTCCCAGGAAATACTGGAAGGAGACTCTTAGAACGCCCAGCCCGTATTTGACACTTCTCGAAAAGTTAATGGAAGAAGCATCTTCAAAGTAGCGAGTAGGGCAGGTGACCTCTGCTATTTCATGACCATTGTAGAGGATTTGAGCTAGTAATTCATTGTCGAAAATGAAATCGTCAGAGTTTTGACGATAGGGTACTTCTTCCAAGGCTTTGACCGAAAAGGCCCTGAGACCAGTATGATACTCTGAAAGTTTTTGGTTCATGAGTATGTTTTGAGAAAGTGTCAAAAACCGGTTGGCAACATACTTGTATATGGGCATACCGCCTTTCAATGCCCCTTTGCCCAAAATGCGTGAGCCCAATACCACAGGATATACGTCATTGGCGATAATAGAGGCCATTGCTTCTATGAGCTTTGGGGTATATTGGTAGTCGGGATGTACCATGAGTATTATGTCTGCATTCAATTCTTTGGCCATGCCATAGCAGGTCTTTTGATTGGCACCATAGCCCCGGTTTTCTTCATGCCGTTTTACGTGCTTAATACCTAATTCACCCGCAAGTTTTGAAGTTTCATCATTGCTAAAATCGTCAGTTAGCACTACCTCATCGACAATGTTAAAAGGTATTTCTCTGTAAACTTGCTCCAGTGTTTTAGCTGCATTATATGCTGGCATAATAACAATGATCTTTTTCCCATTAAGCATATTGTGGTTTCTTGTTTTGTGAATGTATGACTACCCAAGGGAAAGGTGACTTTTGGAGCTTCTTTCTTAAAAAACTAGGACGATATTTTACGGTGTATTGAAACCCTTCAAGTTCATTCCATGACCTAGCAAAATACTGATTAGCAAAATATTTGTGCCCAAGATTACTATAGTACTTTGCTGATCTTTTTTTGGCAGCATTGACCTCTTTATCTTTGTAGAAAGGAGTGTCGATTAAATGAATTTCACCACCTGGTAATAGCAGTTTGTTAAGCTTCCGTAAAAGAACAGGTAGTGAATGAAAGTATTGAACTGAAGCATTGAGAGTAATTATTGCAAATTGATTATCTCGAAAGCAGGGTTTCAAGATATCTGTATAGCAGAAAATTAATTTTTCATTCCGAAAGAGTTTGCTTGCTTGTCTGAGCTCTTCCATGTTCACATCGATTCCAATGACTTGCTCTTTGGTTCGTTGTTGAAGGATATTTGTAAACCAACCATTGCCGCAACCAATGTCTAAAACAGGGCCTTTTACCGGGTTTTTGTAGAGGTATTTAAAAAAGCGATTCAGACTATCCAGACGCAAAACCCACTCCTTGTGGTGCTGATGCTTCCTGGGTAATACAGGCAATTGAAGCACCTCCTTGTCTGAGAGCACTCGGTTTTCTTTCTTTCTTATTTCCAGATATGCTTGTTCAAAGGCATTGTCGACTTGCTCACCAACTACAAAAAGTGAATTGGACAATGCGCTGGTTTTTACTCCATCATTTAAAAATGGCTTGAGAATATCTACCCTTGAACTAATCATGTTGATCTCCCGCAATTTCGTCAAAAAGTGATTGTATACTCTGAAAGATGATATCGGCCACTTGATGCGATCCTCGAATATTGAAATGACAATAGTCATAAAAGACAGTGGTGTCTTGTGGTAGTGTGGCAGCCAGATCTATGACAGTTGCGCCATCGAGGCTGTCAAAGCCTTGGAGCACTTTGTTGTACAGTGAAATACCAGTATGATATAAGCCTGGATTGAGTGTGCTGTCTGCTGAAAAGTAGGCGCCATTGGCTGTAAGTGCAAAGTCATGCTCTGGCATTTCCTGATTCCAAAGCAAGGGTTGAGTTACCAGAATCAATTCTTTAGAGTGGGTCTGGCAGTACTCATATATTTTAGTAATGGTATTTTCATAGCGTTCTAGGTCCACAGAAAGATCGGGCAATGTATTGATTCGCTTAGCCTGAGCCAGCATGGTCCTACGGCTTGAAACTTCTTGTCTGAAATTTCCTCCTACTCCACCAGATCTTAACCGGTTGATCTTAAAGTCTCTCAGGTGCATCCAAAGTTCGGTTCTTTTGTACCACCGGTTATTTAAAGAGCGTGGAAAACCGGAAAAAGCCCTGCGAGCCTGCTTAGCACTGTCTCCCATATAGACATTAGGATAAAGCGCCTTGAGGAAGTCATTTACACCTACAAGGATGAGTACCGCCTCAACACCTTCATATTGTGGGCTCAGATGTTGGAGCTGCAGCAAATGATGTTCAGAATTGAGAGAAGCCACACCAACATTGCCAATGGTTACAGGTTGGTCATACTCCTGATTCAATTTCGCTTCCAGCAAATTTGTCCAGAGGTTTTCATCGCCCACATAGGTACACTCAGTAGTACTGCCGCCAATGGCCAAAATACCATACCTGCCTTTTTCAAACAGGTTGGCAGAGCGATGTCCCTGGTGGTTGGTGGTAAATGTGAATTGCTTTGGTAGCCCTGGGTAAAGGTCTGTGGCAGGGAAATCTACAGATAAATCGATTTCAGGAGCCAGTGAGTAAAACCGGTCATGGGGTTTCCAGTTTCTCAAAAAAACCTCTGCAAAAAATAAGACAAGACTCAGGCTCACGATGGACAGGGCAGCATTGGTCAATAACCTGGTGATATTTCGTTTTGGCGCAAGCATTAATTGGCTGATTCCTTGGCTGCTTTTCCTCGATACATATTCATCATCAGACGAGCTCGTTTGCTTTTGAGCCATGATTTGAGCCCTTGAATGTCCCTTTTTCCATGAGAAATGCGCTTGTGGAAATTTACTTCAGAGATAACATGACTAACAGCATGGTCATAATATTTACGATTATAAGTTCTTTTAAAGTCAATGTCTCTATCGGTGCTTAAGTGCCATTCTGGACTGTTTACTTTAATAGATTCTATTTCATCATATAAATCGGTTCCCTTGATGGGGTAGGCAACAGTAATCGTAAAGTGATCAGGATTGGAGATTTTAAGGTGATTAATTGTTTCTTTAATATCTTCCTCTGTTTCGCCAGGATACCCCAACATGATGAAAGTACCTGTCTCGATACTTTGTTTTCTGGCTTCTATGATCATATCCCGTACCTGATCTACCGAAACTCTACGATCCATGGCATCAATGATTTTTTGAGAGCCACTTTCCGCACCAATCCATATACGAAAACACCCAGCTCTTTTTAATAAACCAATGACTTCCTCGTTCATGCGATCGGCTCTGCTGATGCACTCGAATGAAATGCTAACCTGTTCTTTTTCCAGTTCCTCACAGAAGGCTTTTAACCACTTATGGCTAACTGTAAAAACATCATCAACAAACCAGATCGTATCGGGGTTATACTTTTCCTGAATTTCTTTGAGCTCTGCCACAACCTTTTCCGGAGACCTTCTGCGATAACTTTGTCCATAAACTGCTGTACTACACCATTTGCAGGTATATGGGCAGCCGCGTTGCGTACTAACATTCAAGGCACTTTGGCCATGATGACTTTTCCAAGCCTCTAGATACTTTTGAAGAGGTATCGCATCCCGGTTAGGGAAAGGCAATTCATTAATGTCTCTGACTTTTGTTCTTGGTGCTGTTTTTATGAGTTCTCCATGGGCATCTAGAAATGCCAGGCCAGAAATCCCCAAAGGTTGTTGATCATTACCCTCAGACAAAAAGCTCACCAGTTCATGCATTGTATTTTCACCCTCTCCTATGACTATGTAGTCAGCACCATGCTTAAGGTAATTTTCCAGGTTGTAGGTGACATCCGGACCCCCCATAACAACCTTTGTATTTGGAGAAAGCACACTACACTTTTTTGCAATTTCAAGTACATTCAGCTTGGTCATAAGGTTAGCATAAATAGCAAGAACCTCGGGCTGACTATTTTCTATTTCATTGAATAGGTCTTTTTTGGTAGAGAATGTACTGTCAAATACAGTATTGAGTATACCTTGCTGTTCTAAGAAACCAGATATATATAGCAGACCTAGCGGAGGGTAGGGACGCATAATCTGTTGTTCTTTCTCGTCCTCAGCTATAAAGTAGCCATGTGTTAGAAGCACCTTCATTTAGCTTGCAGTTCAATGTAGAAATGATCGGCCATTTTGCTTTGCCATGAAAAACGGGATAGCCCTTTTTCTAATTGTTCAAATACTCGAAATAGTAGCTTCTTTTTGACGAAGAACGATTCCAGATATGATGGTGGGCCAAAAAAACCAATAGGCTTTACTTTGACGCTTTTGAATTCTGGAGCAAAAATCTTTTTAATATCATTCGGGGAGTAATACCATGTTTTCACAAACACTCCAGACACATTTGCATTAACTGATTCTTTCTTTCTCCTGAAAGCATCTTTTACCTTAAGTTTAGTTAGAAAATAGAAGCTCTCCCAAAGGCACAGTTTAGGCATTATGACAAGAATAACTCTTCCATTTGGTTTTAATAGACGCTTAATGGATTGTTTGAATCTTTGAATCTCTATCTGACTAATGCAATTAAGTCCCCCAAAGTTTGAGAAAATGATGTCAAAACGCTCTTCTCCAATATCTTCACTTATCATTCTCATGTCAATGGTGCGAGAAGAAACCAGAGTCTCTAATTTGTGTTGAATTGATTTCTCTCTTGTTCGAGAAACCATTTCAGGTGAAATATCAGTGGCAAGTACCGAATTTCCTGATTTTGCCATGTGTATAGCATCTTCACCAGTACCACAGTTGAGTTCTAAAATTTTTAGTGGCTTGGATGATTGAACATTCGGGTTTAGATATTTCCATACCATGTCTCTCTGAAGTCTTCCCGTCTTAGTATAAGTGAAGTCATGATCATATGTTTTGGACGCTATGTCGAAGAGTTCTGTCATCTACTATTTTTGGCCAGCCTCCTAAATGTTGCTCCATTGATAATTGACATCGGAAGGTGATATCCAGTTGTAAGAATTTGACGAGCTAGTTTTTTGTTGATTTGTTTAGGCGAGGTTAACCCTTTTTTCATTGCCATAACTCCTCTTTTCAGCTTATGCTTATTGTGTACATATCGATGAAGCTTTTTGTAGAATGTTGGAGAGTAGGTGTTCTCAAACATTAAATCTAAATCATCAGAATCTACCCAATTGGCTTTTGCCTGTAAGTCATCTTTTACTTTATCATAAAACTTGGTGCCCGGAAGAGGATAAGAAACGGATATGCCTATTTCTTCAGGCATAATTTCTAATACCATATTGATGGTCTTATAAATATCTTCTAAGGTTTCTCCCAAATAACCAAATTGAAGAAACAAGGCCACATTTACCCCCTTTCTTTGAAGTTTTGGTACGGCATCATGGATTTGTTCCACAGTAATGCCTTTGTCCATGGCATCTAGAATATGTTGAGAACCTGACTCAGCTCCAAGCCAGATGGTTTCGAGCCCTGACTCTACAAGAGCATCTATTGTATCTTCTTGCAATAGTAAATCCACTCTCGACTGAATCATATATTGAAAACTCAAACCATGTTCTTTAACCAACTTGTTGAAATGTTGAACCCAGTTTGGTTTTAACCCAAAAATGTCATCACACATCCAAAAATGGTTGACACCATATTTGCTGGTCAACAGCTTTATCTCTTTAATCACATGCTCAGGAGAACGGGAGTTGTATCGGTTCCCATAGATGGGTTTGGCACACCAATTACATTTATAGGGGCAGCCTCTGGTTGTAGCAATGTTAATACTAAAATACCCATGGTTAGAGACCCATATTCTTTTATAAGCTTCTATATCTACAAGGTCCCATGCTGCAAGAGGGAGGTCGTCTAGTTTTTGTAAAACCGCTCTCTTAGGAGTTTTTATTGCCCCTTCGTTTTCATCGAGATATGATATTCCAGAAACGTTTTCAACCGAATTACCTTCTTCAAGAGTCTGAATTAGAGACGTAATAGTTTCATCGCCTTCTCCCATAATGACATAATCCATATTATGCTGAAGGTATTGATCGAATCTATCACTGGAATCTGAACTGCTAATTATAACTTTTGCACCAGCCGTTTTTGCTAATGAAGCCATAGTATATGCTCCATCTCGCATTACGGTCAGACACATTTTGGTCAGATAGTTGAAGCCATCATCATAAATCAGGAAGTAATCTGGTTCAAAGCTGTTTATTACCGAACCAATTTTTGAAGGGTCTTCGTTTAAACAGTTGTCATAAAACTGAACATCGAATCCTTTTTCTTTAAGCAAGGCAGAAACCTGAATGGTGCCAAGGGGAGGATATGGTTTCTTAAAATGCCATTGCTTGGAATCCAGAGGATAAAAATAAGTATTTGTGACAAGTACCTTAGGCATTGATAGTTTCTGTTTTTACACCTTCCAAAGCTCTCGTTACATTTTCCTCAACGGCTTTGAGGACTCTTGATTGATAATTTTTATCATGATTTTTTGAAGTGCCTCTTTTTGATCTGAAAGCAAGTTCAAATTCAGTATCAGAATATCCTTGGCCGTACATATTTGTCCAGCGTTTGTATGTCCTCTTCATAAAGTCTTTATCCAGTTTTTCTGCTAAACTGTTAAAGAAAAGAGGCTCTAAAATTAACATTGAAAAATTTTTCATAAGCCCAGGGTTTGATACTGGCATTTTGGGGAGGTTGATGTTAGGATAAAAATTTTTGTACCAATCATTTTTGGCTATGAATTGCTCACAATATTGAGTTCCTTTCAATGGAATTATTGTACTAACTTCTGTAGCTGTAAATACATTTTTATCTGGTATTTCCAGATTGCCCTCATCTACAAAATAATTTACGCAAAAGTATTTTTTGGAGCCAAAAAGAAATAGTCGCTTGAAAACCACAAGTAGTGTTCTTGCAATCCAAAGCCTGTTTCTTTTAGTAATTATAAAGTAATCTATATCCGCATCTTTTGGGATAACACCTTTTGATAGGGATCCTGAAACGAAAACTCCTCGTACGAAAGGAAACCAATAAATAATTCCTGACATGCGTTTTGCAGTTCTCATTAGTTTTTTAGCTCTCAATTCTCCTGCTTTTCTTTCGTCAATAATAGAGGCTGAGTTTTTTAGAAAATAGAAACCATTGGAGTGTTGAATAGCTCCTGAAGTTGTTAGCCTGTTTATGGAGTCATCGAATGTCGATGCATCCACATGCTTAACACTAAGGCGTAAAAAAATTTCACTTCTGTTCAATGGGTGATTGAATATGTGTGTATAAGCCAATACTTCAAGAATTGCTTTTTCAAGCATAGAGATGTGTGCTGCGTGTGTATTCATTTTGCATGATAAAAGGAAGTAACCCTTTTTAGCTTTGGAAATGCTTTTAGCGTTTCTTCATTTATCTGATCTCTTTCAATATCATTTAACCAGCCATATTTATTAAAATACTTAATGGCTGAAGAAACATGATAGTATAGTAGTTTAAGGCTTTTGTAAGAACCTTTATTGAAGTAATGGTGAATGGAAGCCTCGGAAAAGTAAGTAGTTCTTGAGTGGGCTCTTATCCTTCTCGATAGGTCTACATCTTCACAATAGAGAAAAAATCTAGGGTCAAATAACCCAACCTCTTTCAAACACTTCTTTCTCATAAACATAAAACACCCAGAAAGATATGGGGCATCGAAACTCTCTTTCTCATCGGCAAAAGACATTTGGTACAAATCCTGACTTTTTCCAAACAGTGTTTTTAAAATTGAAGGTATAAACCTTCTAATGAATAAATCCTGTGGTTTTGGTAGTAACTTAAACAAGGGTTGTTCAGTTCCATCAGGGTTCAGGACGCGAGGAAGCAATAGCCCAATATCTTCTCTGTCGTCAAGGAAGTTTACTATTTTTTCCAGAGTACCAGATTTAAAGTACACATCTGGAT
Organism: uncultured Roseivirga sp.; assembly: GCA_947493005.1. Lineage (GTDB taxonomy): Bacteria > Bacteroidota > Bacteroidia > Cytophagales > Cyclobacteriaceae > Roseivirga. Next base: position 254,441 of record CANLOY010000001.1, on the reverse strand, counting down.
TGATGACCAAATGATATTCTCCAGAATCAAGAAATTTTTCAATAATAGAATTGTGTCCCCTTCCGTACCCTTTGTTCTTTTTACCCCATGTATAATGAAAGTTCTTTTCTTTCGGGATATTCCGTTTTAAACTATCAGTCGGGGAATGGTCGATAAAGAAGACATCAATGGGTAGACTAGTCGACAACAAACTATCAGATAACTGCTTTATATGTAAAGGGCTGTTTTTGTAAAGGACAACCGAAATAGTAATCGTATTAGGTGTCAGAACTCCCATGTAGTCAGTACTTGTGGATTTGTAAAATGGCTGCTAAGCCCTCTTAAATATAAAGTAATAAAAATAATATTTGAGGCTGAATGTAAGATTGAGTAATGAAATAGGGCGATATCGACTTGATTGTCAACCGACTCTATGAGTTAAAAGCGTATATTGTCAGCTATGGCTTCTTCTGCTAATTCTAAAGCTTATTGGAGTGTAAACCTAAGGTATCTTACAGTGCTACTACTAGTTTGGTTTACGGTTTCTTTTGGTTTCGGAATTTTATTGGTTGATCAACTCAACTCAATTCGTTTAGGTGGGTTCAAGTTAGGCTTTTGGTTCGCTCAGCAGGGCTCCATCTATGTATTTGTAATTCTAATTTTTGTCTATGTCAGATTGATGAATCGATTAGATAAGAAATTTAATGTGGACGAAGAATAGATGAGCGTACAAGTCTGGACTTATATTCTAGTAGGGATATCTTTTGCACTGTATATAGGTATTGCCATTTGGTCGAGAGCTGGCTCTACGAAAGAATTCTATGTAGCTGGAGGTCATGTTTCACCATTGGCCAATGGTATGGCTACCGCTGCTGATTGGATGTCGGCTGCTTCATTCCTTTCAATGGCCGGACTTATTGCCTTTTCCGGTTATGATGGCTCTGTTTATTTAATGGGCTGGACCGGTGGTTATGTGCTGTTAGCGCTATTATTGGCACCCTACCTTAGAAAGTTTGGAAAGTTTACAGTCCCTGATTTTATAGGAGACAGGTATTATTCCAACACGGCCAGAACTGTAGCAGTTGTCAGTGCTCTATTTGTGTCATTTACTTATGTGGCTGGACAAATGAGGGGTGTAGGAGTTGTGTTTTCAAGGTTTCTCGAGACAGACATTACAAACGGTGTTTTGATCGGAATGGGTATTGTATTCTTTTATGCAGTGTTGGGCGGAATGAAGGGAATTACATACACACAAGTGGCTCAATATTGTGTATTGATCTTTGCCTTTATGGTACCAGCCATCTTTATATCCATTCAATTAACTGGTAATCCTATTCCTCAATTGGGCTTTGGAAGTAATGTTGTAGGGAGTGAAACGGCTCTCTTAGATAAATTAGATGGGCTAATGACAGAACTGGGCTTTACCGCCTTTACTGATGGCAATAAGTCTAAAATAGATGTCTTTTTTATTACAGCCGCATTAATGGTGGGTACCGCAGGACTTCCTCATGTAATTGTTCGGTTTTTCACTGTGCCTAAAGTACGGGATGCCAGACTTTCTGCTGGCTATGCTTTGGCATTTATTGCTATTCTATATACTACTGCTCCTGCAGTAGCTGCTTTTGCTAGAACAAACTTGATGGAAACCATAAATAACAAAGCTTATAGTGAAGTTCCACAATGGTTTGAAACATGGGAAGATGCAGGGTTGCTGGCATGGAGCGATAAGAACGAAGATGGGAAAATTCAATACGGTCCAGGAAAACTGTTTTCTGAAAAAAAACCTGTTTTCATTGACCAAGAAGGATTTTATGGGCAGAGACTATTGAATAATGATATTGATCGAAGTAATCAAAATGAATTGTTTATTGATAACGACATTATGGTGTTGGCCAACCCTGAAATCGCCAATTTACCAAACTGGGTGATTGCTTTGGTTGCAGCAGGAGGTTTGGCGGCAGCCCTTTCTACAGCTGCAGGACTACTACTTGTTATATCTACCTCAGTTTCTCATGATTTAGTAAAGAAACAAATTGCTCCTGATTTAAGTGAAAAGGGGGAACTCTGGATTGCACGTGGGGCCGCTATACTGGCCGTTATAGTTGCAGGGTACTTCGGTATCAACCCACCAGGTTTTGTTGCCTCTGTTGTTGCTCTGGCTTTTGGATTGGCAGCAGCTTCTTTTTTTCCTGCCATATTCTTAGGAATCTTTTATAAAAGGATGAACCGAGAAGGTGCAATAGCTGGTATGCTGGCCGGCCTGGGGGTAACAGTTTTTTATATGATGAGATATAAACTGGGATGGATCGGAGGACCAACTACGAGTGAAGATTGGTGGTTTGGGATTTCGCCTGAAGGCTTTGGTACGGTTGGAATGGTTATCAATTTTGTAGTTGCTCTAACAGTGTGTCGTTTTACCCCTCGGCCTCCAAAAGAGATTGATGATATGGTAGAAGACATCAGGGTGCCATCAGTCAAGTAGTCCCTCCTCCTTAGTTTTTGCGCCCTTTTGAACGTAAAAATGCGTTTTTTAAAAAAGATTCACTGGCTTGTTGCACTCTAATACTTTTTCCCGTTACGGTGGAAAAGTTAAAAAACTATGAAAAAACTAGCAGTGAGCCTTATGGGCGTAGTGATTATGATCCTGGCCTATTCATGTGAAAACCATTCTGACACTTCACCAGAGATTGAGATAGAAGATATATCTACGAGTGCCATTGAAGTAACGGAGAGCACTGAAAGGTGGAACAAGATTGATACAACGGAAAGTACCGGTAGTGCCATGTTCCTTAGCTCAATGTCTAAGAGAGAAGGGTATTTGGTTTTGGAGTTAGACTCAATTTGCCAAGAGTTGGAGAAGTTTGAGGTAATCTGGGACGGCAATAATTCTAATCCTGAGATTGAACTATTCCTTGTCACCTATGCTCCGCAATGTAATGGAACAAGTAAAAAGGTGAATGCTACGGTGGAGGTGAAGATACCGGAATCTTTGAGTAGTGTTAATTCCATTACAACAGTTAACAGTTACAATAAATCACAGAAAGCAAATGTTTCTTTAAGGTAACTAAACGAAATCACTTTTAGTGAGTGAAGTATTGGAAGATTGTGAATTAGAGCTGTTCTCTAATTTAATAGAAGGAAAAACAAAGTCAGAAGAAGTATTCTATAATCACTTCTATGGCTTTGTATTTTCCATAGTCTTTAAATATGTGCTTGATAGAGGTGATGCTGAAGAATTGACCAATGATTGCTTTATAAAAATCTTTAACAGCAAAAGAAAGTATAAGAATGAAAAGGGTGGAACATTGAAAGCATGGATTGGGCGTATTGCCATCAATACGGCTGTTGACCATTTCAGAAAATCAAATAAAAAAAGGATTACCGATTCGCTTGAGAGCAAGCACGAAGTGATTTCTGATGGTCAGGTTGAAGCTATATCAAGGTTGCAAGCCGAAGATGTTTTTGAAATGCTCAAAGAACTTCCAGATGACCAGAGAATGGTTTACATACTATATGAGATGGAAGGTTATAATCATAATGAAGTCGGGGAGTTATGTAAGATACGTTCTTCACATTCCCGAATGTTATTAACCCGGGCAAAAAGGAATTTAAGGGCCATTTATTCGGAGAAGTTCTGTCAATGAAAGCTGATTTTGACAAAATACTGAGCGAAAAGATCAAGAAGGAACTCTCATCGGTTTCTCCTTCAGCATCTAATTGGCAACACTTTAGAAAAGTTAAGCGGGTTAAAAGGTTGAAGTGGGTAGCACGTCTATTCCTTTTGGGCATTATTTTGTTTCTGGCCATTTATCTTTTGGCAGTTCCGGGTACGGATAATGAAATACAGCCTGTTGCCTTAAAGGTCAGCGATTCTACCAGATACGAGAGTGGCACAGCACCGCTTGAGCTAAAGGTTGATAGTGGTTTCTCCGAAAGTTTTGATATTATTCTGGATAATGAGCATTCTGGTACTGATAATTCCAATGCTACGGACACTGAGGTAAACCGGGAAAGGAAGCTAGAGAGAAAGAAAGCCGTAGCCAACAGCCGAGGAAAGGAAGAAATTATAAGCAAAAATGACTTTGGTAGACCATACATTGGAAAATTGCCTGATGAACTTCAGGATACTAAATCAGTATCTGGTTCAGAACTGGATGAAAGAAAGGGGTTGGGAAAGAGGTTCATAATCAGGGAAAATGCCCTGAAAATAGAGTTGTCCAAATTGAAGCCCTATCAATACTTAGTCGTCAACGATACATTGACTTCAAACTATTTTGACTCAACCACTTATTATAGTTCAATAGCAAGGACCAGGTGGTCTTACAAACTATTACAATCCTTTGACTATTTGAGGAGTGGATCTTTCGATAATAAGATCATCCCTTCATTTGGGTTCGGTATTGAGAGAAGTTTGACGGATCAGATGAGTTTGGAGTTTGGTATTAAAATGACCTCCTTTAATTCAACAGGGTTTATGGAAATGGATTCTACTCAAACGGGTAATGGCACCCATGTAGCCTTACAATCGGAGTACCATCAAAAAGGTGTTGTTATTCCTATAGCCCTTAAATATCGTTTCAAACCCTCACAAGAAAGTATGTATTTTTCGATTGGGCTTGTTTCAAGCTTTTCTTTGTCTGAAAATTTTAAGACTACAACTAAGACGACCGATTTGGTTGGTGTTGTTACAACGGATATCATCAATGCAAACAGAACCTCTCTGCAAAGTAATTATTACCTCGGGCATTTGAGGCTGGGTTTAGGAAAACAATTCTATATTTCAAAGCATTCGTTTGAGATTGCTGTGACTTATGATAGATCATTAAGAGAAAATTTCTTTACAAACCAAGTCAATTATGACCGTTTCTCGTTGACGTTGAAATATGTTATAGGGAAAAAGAGGTGATCAGATGTAGCCTTGTTGCGTGACTTAATTTATTATCTTGGATTATGGGACATCATCATCACCATGCTGAACACAGCCATGGATCCAAGAATCTGAAGACAGCTTTTTTTCTCAATCTGTCCTTTACAATTGTTGAGTTTATTGGTGGGTTAATAACCGGGAGCCTTGCTATCATGTCAGATGCACTTCACGACTTGGGCGATAGCTTGAGTATAGGGATGTCCTGGTATTTCCAGCACCTTTCAGATACCAGGGACAGTAACCAAAAATTTACCTACGGATATAAGAGGTACTCCTTGTTAGGCGCAATTATCAATGCTGCCATATTGCTGATAGGCTCGGTGATTATTATCAGTGAGGCTGCTCCCCAAATCACTAACCCAGGTGAAGTTGATGAACAGGGGATGTTAATCATCGCCATTTTTGGAGTGATTGTTAATGGTGCGGCTGTCCTGCGCCTTGAAAAAGGTAAGTCACTTAACGAAAAGGTCATCAGGCTTCACCTTATGGAAGATGTATTGGGTTGGGTGGCAGTGCTGTTAGGTAGTCTTTTAATAATGTATTTCGATTGGTACTTCATTGACCCCTTGTTGTCAGTAATGATAGGAGTGTTTATTATCTACAATGTAGTTTCCAATCTTAAGAAAAGCTTCTCTATTATTCTACAAACTACTCCGAGTGATGTGGATATTCCAGCCATACATGAAGGGTTAAAATCTCTACCTGAAATTATTGATGTTCATGACTGCCATGTATGGTCTATGGACGGGCAATATCATGTGCTCTCTGCTCACGTTGTGTTGGATAAGGTGTATTCTTTAAGAGAACTGACTGATATTAAATCGCGTGCTAAGCTTCTTTTAGCTGAATTGAATATCGAGCATTCAACCCTTGAGTTTGAAGAGGAGGGAGAAGAGTGTGAAGGATGTTAAAAAACCCCTCCAAATCTGGTAGGGGCTTTCAATGTTGATTGGTAAACTATTCTGTTCTTAGTTGTAGAGGTAATTCAACGCAATTACATCATTTGCATTGAAGTCATCAGAAGGTCCACAAGCTTGCATTAAAGAAGTGGCATCTGAACCTGTTGGTGTACCAGGAATAAAGATTGCTCCGACTCCAGCACTACCTTCATTGGTATTTTGACCACAACTTTCTCTAGTGGTATAATCCGTGTGTCTGAAACCAATAGTATGTCCGATTTCATGAGCCATTACACCTTTGATTTCCTGAACTGAAGGGCCTAAGTTGTCTATCCAGTAAGTGTTTAATCCAAAACCATCAGCAGGGTCTCCTGAAGAGGTTGGAAAGCCGGCAGCAATACCCAATGTAATAAACCCTCTTCTAGGCCTTTCTCGGAAAGAAGAAATATAGATATCTGCATCGGTAGTTACAGTTTGTCTTTTTCCTTTTCCTGAAATTGTTACTGAAGTTTGCTGAAATGTTAGACTCAGGTTTTCAGCATTATACATGTTAATTGTTTGAGTTAAAGCATCCTGTACTGACTGACTAAATGCAGGGTCTATCGCTACCTTGATCACTCTTGGCAGGTTGGCTACCAAATTAGTTGTGTGATAATGTTCGGTGCCCGGAACGCTCGGATCTTGTTTTAAGTTGGTGATTTCTTCATCTGAGAAGAATAGATCAAACTCAACAAGATATCCGGTTTGTCCTTGCCAGGTAGTTCTTAGTACCCCTTGTGTATTATAACCGGCTGCCTCTAGTTGGTCAATTACTGCTTGTGAAACTTCCTCTTCAATTATAGGATCCTGATCGGAGCCCTCTTGACAGGAATAGAAAGCAAAGGCCGAGAAGGCCAGTAAGGTGAGAATCGATAATAATCTCTTCATAATTAGTAATGGTTAAAGTTTAGATTGATTAGATTTTAAAACCGTTCAAATGATATTTGAACCGTCCAAAAATAGTGGAATTATTTTATTAACAAAAAAATATTTTGACTTCATGAAAAAGTACAAGTATTAATTTGTTTAACATGTATTTTTAATGACATAGACTGTGAATAGCAATTCTGGAAATGTAAAAAGATTTTATAAGGATATATGAATTTAGAAAATTCATACGATTTGTTTAATCTTGCCAAAGATTATGCTACATATGAGATTGGACTCAATATTCTTGTTGCTCTTGATGTCTTTGACAGTTGAGATTTATGCTCAGCAAGGTGAGCCCTCTTATGTTGTTTCTGAAATTGAGTTGGATGACCGGAAGAACTATGAAAGTACTTACTTATTGGTTAAGGTCAAAGAAAAAAGTTGGGCAAGTTTTCCTGGTGTTTACGCTAAGTCTATTGTTCGTAGAATAGACGCAAAAACATATTTGGTTTTTGATCCTGAGAGTCAAATGTTTCATGAACTTGATAGAGCTTTCAGAGTTGATAACTCCTGGAAATTGGCGAGTGAATTGAATTTTCACAGAGATAAATCAAGGACTTCCGAATACTATATTCATTCTAAGCAGTTCCACGAAACAATAAGAAAATTAAGACTCATAGATGACTTTGAAATTAAAGGGGTATATGAAACCTTCAATCTTATTCAAATCCGAACAACGAGTCATCATTTGTCTGAGCTCGCTTCATGGCCGGATATAGATTTTATCCAGAGACAACACTTTGCCGAAGAAGAAGCAAATACGCTATCACATGATTTATCACCCAATATGATTAACTGGGTACATCATAATTATAGAGATTTAACTGGACGAGGAATTGCTCTGGCGTTAAAGGAACGCGCTTTTAATAAGGAAGATATTGATCTCTGGCCAAGAGGTATTGCATCTCCCTTTGAGGACAAAGAACAATCAATTCATGCTACTGCTATGGCCAGTATTGCCGTAGGAGCGGGCAATACATCAAAGTTGAGTAGAGGAGTTGCTTTTGGTTCTAGCCTGATTTCTTCATCTTTTGAACGAGTTTTACCAGATGATGATGAATACTTTGTCAATAATGGCTTAAGTATTCAGAACCATTCTTATGGGGTAGAAATTAATAATAGTTACGATGCTATTGCATCTGCTTATGACCTACAAACGCATGCTAATAGAAAGTTGCTCCATATATTTTCTTCAGGAAACTCCGGTTTTGTAATTCCGGAAGATGGTCAGTATGCAGGTTTAGGAACGTATTCTAATATTACAGGCGGCCTAAAAATGGCTAAGAATATTCTAACTGTAGGAGCTGTCGATGAATTGGGTAGAGTTGATGAAAGGAGTTCCAGAGGCCCTGCATATGATGGAAGAATCAAACCAGATATGGTTGCATACGGTAAAGGAGGTACATCCGAAGCTGCTGCATTGGTTTCTGGCACATCAGTTTTGTTGAAACAAGCGTATGAAGACTTGAACTTAAGGACCCCTGAATCAGCTTTGTTGAAGGCTGTTTTGATTGCAGGAGCCAAGCCATTAAAGAGTCAAAAAGTCAGTTATGAATCAGGGTTTGGCAAACTGAATGCTAAAAGGTCATTACAACTTATAGAAGCAAGTCAAATGATTTCGGGTGACCTGACTCCTAATACTAGCAGAATGCATCAGGTTTCAATTCCTGCAAACACTAAGTCATTAAGAGTAGTTCTTGTTTGGAACGATCCTGCGGCCAACCCTGGAGATTTTAAGGCTTTGGTTAACGACTTGGATATGACCATTGCTTACAGTGCACAAAGCTGGCAACCCTGGGTGCTTGATCCTACACCAGACCTGGATAAATTGAGCCTTCCTCCAACAAGAAAAACAGACACCTTAAATAATGTTGAATTGATCACTATTGATGATCCGGTTTCAGGTGATTATACCATCCTTGTGTCTTCTGAGGCTTTGGTTGGTGGGGATCAGGAGTATCACATTGCTTACTATTTTGATAAGGCTGATACTTTTGAGTGGACTTTCCCAACAGGGTCTGATGTGTTAAACTCGAATGAAGTGGAGACATTAAGGTTTGAAAATAATTTCGATAATGAGGGAAGTGTTGCAATCAAATATGGGAATGACGATTGGTTGGAATTGGGAGCTATTGACAACCTTGGTTTTTTTCAGTTCACTGTGGCAGATACTTCTGTGATTTCTCAATTGAGAGCTACATTTGAAGGGCAGGTTTTTCTTTCAGATAGGTTCGTTGTTTCACCCAACCCTGTAATAGAGAAGGAACTGGCGTGTGGGAATGACTTTTTGATGAGTTGGTTGTCTATTGAAAATGCTGAGAAGTATCGAGTTTCCAGAATTAATGAAGAGGGTGTTTTAGAACAAGTCCTGGAGACCAGTGATACGGCTGTGTTTTTAAATCGACAAGTAACAAAGTGGAATTTTGATGTATTGAGTGTTTATGCAATCATTGATGGCCAACCTGCAGAACAGGCTCAGGTTTATAATTTTAACAGTGATGGCATTGGATGCTACTTTAATACTTTTACGGCTTCGGTAACTAATGAAAAGGTTGACCTGTCTTTAGGGCTTTCCACTACATATAATGTTGATGGAATTAATTTTGAAAGATGGGATGGAAATGACTTCGTTTCTATCAATAATCAGAATTTTAATAGCGCGGCTTCTTTCAACTTTACAGATAGCCATTCGCATTCGGGTTATTTTATATATAGGGCTAGTGTGAGGTTATTGGAACCAATGAATGGTTTGAATGTATCTTCTACTGAATCGATCGAACTAGCCGTGATCTTACCCGAGTCCATTGCACTGTTTCCTAACCCACTGAGACAAGGAGATGACTTAAACTTATTGAGCGATTCCGATGAGGTAAAGTGGCTTATGTTAATAGATAGTCAAGGGAATAGGGTCAAGGTAATTGAAGTCAATTCTCAGACTGACTCTTTTACCATTGAGGGTTTGAACTCTGGATTGTACTTGTATCAACTTGTAAGCGAAGAAAATAGGATATTGAAAACCGGCCGGTTGATTATCAGATAGTGCAAGCTCAAGCTTTAAAACTGTTTTAAGAAAGTGAGTTTGGCAATAAACTGCTGTTCCTGAAAAGGGTTATCCAGTCCACGGATTTGTCTATCATTAAACACTACATAAAGAAAGGAAAGGGGTTGATATTCCCAACTCAATCTCACATTCCACCTTCCTTGTTTGTCAAAGGTATTGTATTGATAAAAGCTCGATAATTGTAACCTTGGGTTAACTGCAAGTCTGGCACCTACAGTGCTTAGATGAGTTTCAAGGTTTTGGTTGTCTTCTCCAAGAGCCCTTAGTCGATTATAGCCATAGTCAAAAGTAAAGGCCAGATGCGGGTCGGGAACCAAACGTATTCCTGAGCTCAGGTTTTCCCGCTTTCCGTTGTAAAAATTACCCCACTCAAACCTTCCATTTAAAGACCATTTCTTTGACTGGTCTGTATTGAAACGTATGGCATGTCGGGTATAGAAATATCTATCTTGTGTAATTGAAATTCCTAAAGGAGCAAAATTGAAATTGATGTTTTGCCAGGTTGGAGTTAGAGAATATTCGAAGAAACTACCATCGGTGAAAAACACATAGATAGGAAAAAGGTATAAACTCCCTTGTTGAAACTTCCCGGGATCAGAGGCATCATGGTAGAAGTCAGCAAAGAAACCTGGGTCCCACCTCCGCATCCATGTAAGTTTTTTTGGCCTTAGAATAAAGTAACCTCCTGGGTTGTGCCTTATCACGTTTCGTTGCCTAACGAATCCCATAGCGGGATTATATGTGCTAGTGGTGAGCTCTGTTACCCAACCCCAATAAGATTTATTTGCAGACCTCCCTGCGAAAATGCGTCCTGCAAAACCAGCCTTGTTAAGTTCATGGTCAATTGATACTGTAGCTAGGTAGTTAATCGACCAAATACTCGATGGCCTGAGAAGACCATCAATAGTTATGGTACTATTATTTTGCTGGTTTAGGTTCAGACTACCAGAAGCTTCATCGAGTCTGTGAGTAATCATTACACCAATATTATTTTCTCTACCGTAATTTTTGAGGTATCTACCCACCATAAAATTAGCAGCAGATGAATTCTCAGTTGCTGCCTGATGCATATACAGACCTGCAATGGCTTTATTTTCATCGCGCAAAGTGAACCTGGTTCCAGCATCTATTCTGGCTGTTGCTGCATTGAAATTACCTTGTAAACCAATTCGTCTACTAAAGAATGGTCTGATAGATGTTTGCCTTCCTCCTGCCCACAGTCCTGAATTCTCTAAAAAAAACTGCCTTCTTTCAGGAAAGAAGATATTAAAACGCTCCAGATTGTTAACTGCCCTGTCTACATCAGCTTGAGCAAAGTCGGTATTAAAAGTGAAGTCCAAAACGGCATTAGGATTTACTGCCCACTTTACTTCGCCTCCAAGTTTAAAATCATCCCTATTAGTTGTATTTCCATCTGCCTTGCTTCTTTCATAATTGTAGAGCGTGTAGGGTTCAACTCGGATGTTAGCACTTGGCTCTGGTATCTCCAGATTGGTTAGGTTTGCCGCATATGTCATTCTATAGGGAGAAAAAGACTGCGGAATAGCTGGGAAAACAGTTTGCTCATATTCTCTTCGAGCGAGACGACTAAAGGTTATTCCCCATTTTACTTCCTTGCCCTCAGGAGTGGCATTGTATCTGAGCGATTTAAAAGGGATAGCAAACTCGGCATAATATCCCTCGCTGGTCTGACTGGTGCGAACACTCCAAAGCGCATTCCAATCTGTATCTATTACTTGATCGTTGAAATTTTGTAAATCTAATTGATTGCCAAATGGCGTGGTCTGAAACGACACCGCATATTGCTTCAGGTTCTGAGGGTCGAGTTGTATACTGAATATGTCATTTTCTCCACGTACAAAGTCACGCCTAAGGTCTTGTACTCTTACTCCGTCTTTTCCTAGACTATCGGCACAAAAAGCTCCTATGTATAGGTTCTTGTCATCATACAGAACTTTCACCTCAGTTCTGTATTTATACTTACCTCCTTGCCTTGGTTCAATCCTGAAAAAATCTGAAATGGTTTCTGCCGCTTGCCATGCCGATTCATTCAGCTTACCATCTATTTTTATTGTACTTGAAGTACGTGTGGCTTTTACTTCCCTTTTTGTTTTGGGAGGAGGGAAGTTACCCGTTGCCTCTTGAGCAACGATAAATGAAAAGCTAGCTAGGTAGAAGATTGTGAATAAGAGTACTTTCATTTTGAGTTTATGATTGACCTCTTTCTTTCCATCACCTGGCCAATAAGCACGAAAAGTGCTGAAGCAAGGAGCAAGACTCCAATGTTTAAGGATATTGCTGCCTGACTAAACTGAGACTCGTATTTAAATTGTGGCAGATTTTCAAAGTCTTCTAAGGTTAAGCTTTTATTGGAAAAGATGAAGGGCATCAGGTGAGACCTCCATTCAACACTAAACGATTGAGTAGCTTTCTTAAATTCATTGTAGTTATCGGATGATGTACCTGCCAATTGAGTCGCACCATACTGAAAAAGAATGGCAGGACTGAGTACACCCCAGTTATCTACCCATTTTTGCTGTCCATTGAGTTTCTGATGAAATTCGTTTGTGAGCGGAGATAGTTCTTTCTCCATTATTTCCTGGCTGGCAAAAAAGCCCTTCCAATATTCATAAGACCTATCTCCCTTGCTACTAATTAACTCGGGATGATTTCTTAAATATTCATCAAGCACTTTGTCTTGTTGTTTGCTTAGTTCTTTTTTGGTTTCTCTTATCTCGTTTAATAGCAACAATCTTGAAGGCACCGGGTAAAGTGTATTTGCTGTTTGATTAATTGCTGTAGGGATGATTAGTACTAATAGAATCCAGATGGAGAGGAGTGATACTACATTTTTGCCAGAAGACTTTCCAAAGAGATTGACTAGAAAAGACAGGGCAAACCAGAATACCAGATAAGCATTGGTTAGGATAAAGAATAAGAGCAACCGACTATTATATACAACGCCTGTTACCAGAATGGTGATTGCCAATGCAACTGTTAGAATCAGCGCTAATGAGAAAAACCTTATGCTGAATCTTTGTAAAAGTAAAGAGCGTATTCGAACTGGATTTGAGGCGATCAGTTTGAGTCTTCCCGACTCAAGCTCGCTTGAATACAAGTTATAGGTAAATGCAATTACAAGTAATGGAATCAGATAGGTGATTACAAAAGTCACATCAAACTTCCCAAAGAGTAATTCTATTGGATTACGAAGCTCGTTGAAACCAATTGTGGCGGTATTATCACTTGACGATATTTCAGTTTGATGCCTGTATAAATCACTTTGACCAATTGAAAGAATGCTTAAATCATTACTTGGCAATGCTGATAGTCTGCCAGTTCTTATGGCTACAGTCATTGGTGTCAGCCTATAGGATTGAGGATGCGTTTCACCTCTTTGAAGAGCCAGGCCTATTTCCCTGACATTATCCTCTTCCTTTTCCTGCCTTTGAATGGCTTGATCCTGATCTTTTTGCTTCCTCTCAAAATGTCTTAACCCATTATGACCGGCATATAAACACATTAGTGTCAAAACCAATGTCAGTATGATGAACCAGTGATTGCGACTTAGTATGCGCACCTCATGACGAATATTATGTTTGATCATATTAGATTCGGTTTGAAACAAAAAACATAAGGCCTGTGGAAAGCAATAACCAGGCACTTAGAATCAACAGATTGGTTCTGGCAGCATAAATGGTTTCTTTATATCCTGTGCCTTTAAATTGAAACTCTGGAACTTCCTCCAGCAATGATGCCTCTGCCTGGTAACCCCAGTCACCCAGTTTTGAGTTTTCGGCAAAATCACCATTCAGGATTCTTTGCATTTCAACCCTGTGTTTTTCTGCCTGATCAGCAAAATTCCAATGGGTGTTGTAATCTGTACCAGCCAAGGTCATAGATGTAAACCGGGTAGGTAGAAAAGGAGATAGAAACGCCAGGCGCTGATAAACTTTGGTTTGGTTCTGGTTTATTGCCTTTAAGTTGTCGTAATGCTTTGCGTAGATTTTGGCCGAATGTTCCTCTCCTTTTTGCATTCGAAGTGCATCAAAATTAAACGGGAGCTCTTCAAGCTTGTTTACATTGTAAGCTTTAAGTGTTTCTTCTTCTAATTTTTTGGAAGCATCACTCCATGGGGCATGTCCGTCAATTCCTTCTTTTTTGTCTTCTGAAATTAAAGCAGCCAATTCTTGCTTGGTTGGGTATGGGTATTCCTGATTGGTATAGCTGCTTACTAGTTTTGGTACTACCAGGCAGTTCACAATCCAGATTGAGAGCAAAATAACCAGCGATGTTCCTGAGGTTTTTACTAAAGAAGAGATAATAATAGTAAGACTGTTTATTACAGCGAAGTAAACCAGATAGACAGCCCACATAGTTGCCAATAGTGTCCAATCGAATTTATGAATGACTATTGAAGCAAGAAGAAAGATTATTGATGTAATCAATACTACGGGAATATAGTTGGCTAGCCACTTACCGATAATCAACTGTTGATTGCTTACTCCTTGAGTTTGAATAATTCTGATTGTGCCACGTTCTTTTTCTCCAGTTATGGCTCGGTGACCAAGTGCCATAATCATCAATGGAACTATAAATAGGAGTACAAATTCGGGGGTTAGATCTCCAAAGCGAGAAAGCCCAGTCTGATCTGTGGCGGCCACATTATCTGCTTCGTTTTTGTTATGCGATTCTAAAAAGATGGATATACCGGTGAATTTTTCTACACCAGGATCTATCATTGAAAGGGGGAATTGAGGCTTGAAAGCATAAGTGCCATAGTGTCCGGCATTATGAGGGTTTACACTACCTTGCGCAAGCCAAAGTTCTCTTTCTTTGTCTTCAGATATTTCGCGTTGAATACTTTTACTTTCCCACTGTTCCTGACTTATAAAAATGGCTACCAGACTCAGTAAAACTGTTATGCCCAATATCCACTTAAATTGCCCTGAACGTAATGTCTCTTTAATTTCTTTTTTGGCAATGTGGAGAATCATGGTCTACTTATTCATATGGTTTAAGTATAGCTTTTCAAGGTCGCTGTGATTGATTTCACTGGTTGAAAATTGTTCTACAAGCTGACCGGTTTTCATAATCCCTATATGTGTTCCGGTTTCTTTAGCTCTGAACAAGTCATGAGTAGCCATCAAAGTTGCTACTCCATCATTACTAAGCTTTATAAGGAGTTCTGAAAACTCATTGCTTGCCTTAGGGTCAAGGCCAGAGGTTGGTTCATCGAGTAAAAGTGCCTTGGCTTGCTTTGCAATGGCCATGGCAATACCAACTTTTTGACGCATTCCTTTAGAATAGGCTTTAACTCTTTGAGTATGCGCTGCTTCTTGTAGCCCGGCCTCATTCAGGTAATTGATCAGCGTAGTTCGATCATACTTTTTCTTTGAGAGTCCAACAAAGTACTCGAGGTTTTCCAGGCCTGTAAGTTCTTCATACAAATTGAGGTTTTCAGGGATATAAGCAATCACTTCTTTTGTTTTCAAAGGCTCAGTAGAAACATCCACCTTGTCGATTAGTGCCTGTCCTGATGAAGGCCTGATGAAGTTGAGAAACAGGTTTATAGTGGTAGATTTTCCAGCACCATTTGCACCTAGAAGACAAAAGATATCTCCCGAATTAATGTTTAGATTGAGTCCATCCAAGGCTCTTATACCGTTGTATTCTTTTGTTAGGTTGTTGGCTTGTAGCATCTGTTTGTTTTTGCAATAATGTTGCAATAATGATAGAGAATTAATTAAACGCAACAATGTTGCAAAAATGTAGAATAACTTATGATATGAATGGTCAAAAACTTGTTCCGTAGGGTAATAATTGAGAGAGGGAGTTGGTGCTAATCGTTACTTATAAATAGCTGCTCGATCTCTGAAAGTTGTTGATTTAGCTCTTTGATTACCTGAACTATTTCTTCTGTGGAGAGTTCAGGTCTGGAATGCCCATGATCATGGCCTTCATGTCCTGATAACTCGAGTTCATATCCTGGGATAGGGAATAGAGCTTCTTCCAGTTCATGTAAAACCTCTTTTATAGAATCTTTCTTTGCATGTGTTGTGGTGGAAAGAATGGTTTCAATTTCAGAGATTGTTTTTATTGCTTTGAGCTGCGCATCATGAGCTTCTGAAAGTTGTTTCTTATCGGTTTGGTCATTTCCACAAGAGAAAAGTAACAATACCAAAAAAATAAAAAAGTGAGATTTATTCATTGTCTTTTATGATTTCTGAATCTTCGAGTATGAAGTTTAAATGACTAATGTCTTCATCGTTAAGTTTAAGTTTGCCTTTCACCTTTACGAATGTATCAGGGTCTAAATTTTTAGGTATGCTTTGCATTTGTATTTCTGCCACAGTTTCTGGACCGGCTCCTCCACAAAAGAAACATGAATTGAATGGTAGCGCTGATATCATAATAAAAGAATCAAGTTCCATAGGAATATAAAAACCAGACAGGGTGATGTCCTTTCCTTCTAGTGCCTTTAACGCTTCATCGAATTCTGGTGTGATTAACTCAATACCTATCTCTTCATAGTACTTTGGAAAGAACTTTACCTTGCTGAAGATTTCCCATCCTTCAGGCTTTGGGTTTTGGGTGAAGGGGATAGTACAGAGCAAGGTGATTAAGAGTGCTTTAATTCTCATAAGTGGTTTTGTTTTGAGAACGTTTATTGAGGAGGTGCCCAATAATTACTGTAATGGAGCCTGAAACTCTTATAACTGTTTCCTGAATATCTTCTTTAACCAGGCCACCCAAGAGAAGTAGTGCTATACCGGAAAGGACGACTATGGATGGCAAATACTTTTTATGTGACTTGTAAGCTTTGATAATGGCAGTAATACCGATGACAATTGAAAGCGCAAGAAGAGGTAACTCCAGTAAATGCAGACTTTCATACCGACTGCTGAAATAAGTTGACGAAATAAACAATATTGGCATAAGTGCGCAATGAATGCAGCACAGTAGCGAAATGGCCATTCCCCAGTTGTCTAGCCTAGAAGTATTTTCAACAGATTTAATCATTGGGCAATGTTATGAACTTACATTCATTATTGCAACATTGTTGCATTTGTATTAATGCAAAGAATTTGCCTAATGAGAGAAATGGTATTTATAGATTTATACCAATAAAAAACCCTGACCGAATGGCCAGGGTTTTCAGGTTAGTAGTAATCAACCCCATACATACTAACTACCACATGCCTCACAGGCATCCGGGTTATCTAATGAGCAAGCCATATCGGCTGCGTTTTGTTCTAGTTGTGCTGCAGTAGGTGCACTTGCTGCTGCTTTGTCTACAGTAAACTGAATAGCACTTGTGGCAGCTTTAGACCTTAGGTAATACATACCTGTTTTCAAGCCTTTTTTCCAAGCATAGAAATGCATAGAAGTTAGCTTACCAAAGTTTGGATCCTGAATATGGATGTTCAGACTTTGTGACTGGCAAATGTACGCACCTCTATCGGCAGACATATCAATAACTGCTTTCTGAGAAATCTCCCAAACAGTTTTATACAAGTCTTTGATCTCTTGTGGAATCTCAGGGATATTCTGAACAGACCCTTGTGCAGCGATTAGTTTGTTTTTCATATCACCATTCCAAAGATCAAGTTTAATCAGGTCTTTCATCAGGTGCTTGTTCACAATAACAAACTCTCCAGATAGAGTTCTTCGAGTATAAATGTTTGAAGTATATGGTTCAAAACACTCGTTGTTACCTAAGATTTGAGAAGTAGAAGCTGTTGGCATTGGTGCTACTAACAAAGAGTTTCGAACACCATGCTTCTTCACTTCTTTCTTCAGGCTATCCCAATCCCATAACCCAGAATCAGGAGTTACCCCCCACATATCGTATTGGAAGATGCCTTTAGAGACGGGAGAGCCCTTAAATGTTTCGTAAGAGCCTTCTACTTTAGCTAGATCCTTAGAAGCAGTCATTGCCGCAAAGTAGATAGTTTCGAAAATATCCTTGTTCAACTTTCTTGCCTCTGGGGAATCGAATGGCATACGCATTAAAATAAATGCATCTGCCAGACCCTGAACACCTAAACCAATAGGTCGGTGCCTCATATTGGAGTTCTCAGCTTCTTTTACAGGATAGTAATTGACATCAATTACCTTGTTAAGGTTTTTAGTTGCTACATAAGTTACATCGTATAGCTTCTGGAAGTCGTAAGTCCCTTTTTCCTGATCTACGTACATTGGTAATGCAATAGAAGCCAGGTTACAAACAGCAACTTCGTCTGGAGCAGTATACTCTACAATTTCTGTACAAAGGTTAGAAGACTTAATTGTACCTAAATTCTTCTGGTTTGACTTCTTATTTGCTGCATCTTTATAAAGCATGTAAGGAGTACCAGTCTCAATTTGTGCTTCAAGTACTTCGAACCATAAGTCTTGCGCTTTTACTGTCTGACGACCTTTTCCTTCTTTTTCATACTTTTCATAAAGTTTCTCAAACTCATCACCGTATGCATCAGAAAGTCCAGGGCATTCATTTGGGCAGAGTAGAGTCCAGTCTTCATTAGCTTCCACTCTCTTCATGAAAAGATCTGGAATCCAAAGCGCATAGAATAAATCTCTGGCTCTTAACTCTTCTTTACCATGGTTCTTTTTCAGGTCAAGAAAATCAAAGATATCTGCATGCCATGGCTCAAGGTACATAGCGAAAGAGCCTTTACGTTTTCCTCCTCCTTGGTCAACATAACGAGCGGTCATATCGAAGTTTCTCAACATTGGTACAATACCATTAGAAACTCCGCCAGTTCCTTTAATGTACGAACCTTTAGCTCTGACATTGTGAATGCTAAGGCCAATACCTCCTGCAGACTGAGAAATTTTAGCACATTGTTTTAATGTGTCATAAATTCCATCAATACTATCATCCTTCATAGTTAATAGGAAGCATGAAGATAACTGAGGTTTAGGAGTACCTGCATTGAATAAGGTTGGAGTAGCATGGGTAAACCACTTTTCAGAAAGGAGATTGTAGGTTTCAATTACCTTCTCCATATTGCTGCCATGAATACCAACAGCTACTCTCATGAGCATGTGCTGAGGGCGTTCCACAATTTTGCCATCTAGTTTCATTAGATACGAACGTTCTAAGGTTTTAAAACCAAAGTAATCATAGCTAAAGTCACGATCGTAAATAATGGTTGAGTCCAGAAGCGCTGCGTTTTTCTTTACTACACCATAGGTTTCTTTCGAAACTAAAGGAGCGTTTTCACCAGTTTTAGGGTCTACGTATGTGTAGAGCCTTTTCATGGTATTAGAAAAAGATTTGCTGGTTGTTTTGTGAAGGTTGGAAATTGCAATTCTTGCTGCCAGCTTAGCATAATCAGGGTGCTGAACTGTCATTGTTGCCGCAATTTCTGCTGCCAGATTATCGAGCTCTGGAGTGCTTACTCCATCAAAAAGGCCTTCTATTACTTTTTTGGCTACGTCTATGGGCTCAACAAAGTTGGAATCCAAGCCGTACGAGAGCTTTTCGACCCTGGCGGTGATTTTGTCGAATTTGACAGACTCACGTCTGCCGTCTCTTTTAACTACTAACATTTTTATTGGGGTTTGGGGGTATTTTTTAAAAAGTTTTTCTAAAAGTCTGCATCAAAAGATATAGATCTCGAATTTGAATCATCATCTTTTTCTTTCATGACTCCTGCTTTTTGGTAATCTCCAACTCTCTTTTCAAAGAAGTTGGTTTTACCTTGTAATGAAATCATTTCCATGAAATCAAATGGATTAGTTGAATTATAGACTTTTTCACATCCTAATTCAACAAGCAGTCTGTCGGTAACAAACTCTAGGTATTGGGCCATAAGGTCCGAATTCATGCCAATAAGACGAACTGGAAGAGATTCCAGAATAAACTCTCTTTCAATGTCTAAGGCATCAACAATAATCTCTTTTATTCTTTCCTTTGGTACTTTGGTGATCAAGTGGTGGTTGTGCAAGTGACATGCAAAGTCACAGTGAAGGCCTTCGTCTCTTGAGATTAACTCGTTAGAAAACGTTAAGCCAGGCATTAGCCCTCTTTTCTTCAACCAGAATATTGAGCAGAAACTACCAGAAAAGAAAATTCCTTCAACGGCTGCGAAGGCAATCAGCCTTTCAGCAAAAGAAGGAGATTCGATCCATTTCAAAGCCCATTCTGCTTTTCTTTTAATAGCATCGAAGGTTTCGATAGCATTAAAAAGCTTGTCGGCTTCTTTTGGATCTTTAATATATGTGTCTATTAGTAGAGAGTAAGTTTCAGAATGGATATTTTCCATCATAATCTGAAAACCATAGAAGAACTTAGCTTCTGTGTATTGAACTTCATTCACGAAGTTTTCTGCGAGGTTTTCATTAACAATACCATCAGATGCTGCAAAGAAAGCCAGCACATGCTTAATAAAGTATTGTTCGTCTTCGGTGAGCTTTTCGTTCCAGTCAGTTAGATCTTGATGCAGATCTATTTCCTCTGCTGTCCAGATACTTGCTTCTGCTTTTTTGTAGAAGTCCCATATATCATCGTGCTGTATAGGGAACAATACAAAGCGATTCTTATTTTCTTTCAATAAGGGCTCTTGTACTGAGGCAGTCAGTTCACTCATGTTGATCTTTAGTTATTGGGGTCGAATAATAAAGGCCACGTTGAAAAAGAAAACTTTTTCACATAAACACATATAACAAAGGCAAAACCTTTGAAAAATTCCTATTGGTTTTCAGGGTTTCCAGCTAAAGCCTTGATACTCTTATGAGTAGGTCATCAGCCAGAGGATAGGTTGTTTATTGGGGTCGTAACCTGAAACAAATATTACAAAAACTGGCTGAAAAATCAACGCTAAATCTTTAGTTAATTCAGATGTGCAATCGATTTATTAAATTAAGTTAACTACTTGTTTATTAGATAGGTGAGAGGGTTGACTTACATTAAAGCTTATTCGAATTTCGAATGTATGGATGTGTGAAAAAAAATGAAAATTTAATATTGAAAAATCTCTTGCATTTATGCTTAGGATTTGGTTTGTTTTTCGCCAACATTCTATTACCTTTGCAGTCCGTTTTTGAAAAAACATTCAAAATGTACGCAATTGTAGATATAGCAGGAAAGCAGTTCAAAGTAACGCAAGACCAATTCGTTTATGCTCCATTGATGGAGGGCGAAGAAGGCGCTTCCGTAGAGTTCGGTGACGTATTGTTGCTCGACAACGAAGGTAAAGTAGAAGTTGGTGCCCCTAAGGTAAAGGGTGCTAAGGTGTCTGGTAAGATCATCGGACATGTGAAAGGCGACAAAGTGATCGTCTTCAAGAAGAAAAGAAGAAAAGGTTACAAAGTGAAGAATGGCCACCGCCAGCAATTCACTAAAGTATTAATCGAGAAAATTTCAAAATAAGAGAATACCATGGCACATAAGAAAGGAGTCGGTAGTTCGAATAATGGTCGTGAATCGGAAAGTAAACGACTAGGTGTTAAAATTTATGGTGGCCAGGCTGCCATTGCTGGTAACATCATTGTAAGACAAAGAGGAACTAAGCATCATCCAGGTAAGAATGTTGGAATGGGAAAAGACCATACATTATTTGCACTGTCTAATGGTGTTGTAGAGTTTAGAAAAGGAAGAAAAGACAGATCTTATGTTTCTGTAATTCCTTTTGCTGAGGAAGCTGCTGAAGCTTAAACACTCTATTATATAGGTATTGAAACCCTGATGGAAACATCGGGGTTTTTTGTTTTATGAAAATGATTTGCCTTACCTTAAAGAGTTGGGGTTATCGGGGATTCAGGTTCAGAACATGGTAGTTATAAACTCCTGAATTGTCGAAGGCTTTAGAAGTACTATAAATAGGATTCCGTAAATAGCTCCGTATAAATGTGCATCATGATTGATGTTATCTCCTCCGCGTTTACCCATTACAATAGAATACATGATAAAGAGTGCTCCAAGAATATAACCGGGAAGGCAGACTATTGCATAGAGGCAAAGTTCTTGCAATGGGTCAAAAAGTATGAATGCCATTACTAATGCAGAAACTCCTCCTGAAGCTCCAAGGGAATTATAATTAGGATTGTCTTTATGTTTGAATAAGGTGGGTATACTCGAGATTCCAACCGCAGTTAGGAAAAGAGATACATATATGAAATTGCCTGCATTGCCAAAGTATAGTTTGAAAATTCCCTCAATAGCTCCTCCAAAGAAATAGAGTGTAAATAAATTCATGAACAAATGCATACCATTATTATGCACAAAACCTGAAGTAATCAATCTTTCAAATTGCCTTTGATGGTAAGTAGCATATGTGTTTAGCATCAGTTTGCGATGCATATCTGGGTTTTGCCAGGAGTAATAGGAGATTAGTCCAATAGCAACCATCAGCCCGTAAGTAACTTCCATTTAGTTTTCTCTATTGATCAGATAATTTGTAAACTCAATTAATGGCTTTTTCTTTTCTTCATCCAAAGAGATTTTATTCAGGCCGTTAAATCCTTTTTCAAAAAAGTCATTCATTTTGTTCAAAGTGAGTTCCTCTATTCCAAGTTCATTGTAAATAGATTTCACAACTTCCACTTTTTCTTCAGGATTGAAGGAGGTAGAGTTTATCCAGAATCTCAGCTGTTCGGCTTGTTGGGTATTTGCAAGTTCAAGCGCTTTTAAAAGGAGATAGGTTTTTTTGTTAGAAATAATATCTCCACCAACCTGTTTCCCGAATTTCTCCTGGTCAGCATAAACATCCAACAGATCATCTTTCAATTGAAATCCAATCCCAATGTCAACTCCAAACTGATAAAGGGCATTGGAAGCATTTTCTGGTGCACCAGCTAACATGGCGCCAAGCTTTAAGCTAAAACCAAGTAATACGGCTGTTTTAAGCCTGATCATGTTAATATATTCGGCCTCAGAAACTGTTGGGAGCTCTTCAAAATTCATGTCGAATTGCTGGCCTTCGCATACACCAGCAGCGCATGTGTTGAAATCTTTAATTACCTGTTTAAGGTTCGTGTCTGTACCTAAAAGCAGGTCATAGGCTTTTACAAGCATGACATCTCCTGAAAGTATAGCAACGTTCTCACTCCATTTTTTATGTACTGTGGGCTTTCCTCTTCTTAATGGAGCTTGATCCATGATGTCATCATGCATCAATGTGAAATTGTGAAATACTTCTACTGCAATGGCTTGATCCAGAATTTTCTCATGATCTTCTTTAAAAAGTCTATAGGCAAGTATTACCAGAAGTGGTCTTAGTCTTTTGCCTCCAAGAGACATGATATAGTCAATTGGATCATAAAGTGTTTTAGGTGCTTCACCAAATTGCTGTTCTTCAAGCTTATGATTGATTTGCTGGATGAGCTGCTGAAGGTCACTGGTCATTTTCTGAAAAAATTAGGTCGATGGTTCGTCTGTCGATATCGGTTGCTTTTACATTAACAGTTACTGCATCGCCAAGGCTAATCATTCTTTTATTTCTTCTACCAATCACACGGTAGTTTTGTTCATCAAATTCATAGAAATCATCATCCATATCAGAGATTCTTACCATACCCTCGCACTTGGTTTCCGTGATTTCAACATAAATACCCCATTCAGTAACACCACTAACTATACCAGCAAAGTCTTTGTTTTCAACAAGAGACATAAACTGCACTTGCTTATACTTTATAGATGCTCTTTCAGCATCTGCGGCTCTTTTCTCTCTTTCAGATGAATGATTACAAAGTTCCTCATATTCCTCTTTGTCTACGGATTTTCCTTTGTCCAAATAGTGCTGGAGTAACCTGTGAACCATCATATCAGGATATCTCCTAATCGGGGAAGTGAAGTGAGTATAGTGTGGAAAGGCTAATCCAAAATGCCCCTTTGTATCCGTGGTATATCTTGCTTTTGCCATGGTGCGGATGGCTAATTGTTGTAAGACATTTTGTTCAGGCTTTCCTTCAATGTTCTCTATCAACCCGTTGAGAGACTTTGAAACACCTCTTTTCTCGAAATCCAGTTGGTGGCCAAATCTTCTGGCAAAATTCGAAAATGTGTCCAGTTTCTCGGGATCAGGATTATCATGTGTCCGGTAAACAAAAGTTAATGGAGTAGCTTCTTTAGCTTTATTGTATATGAACTCAGCTACACGTTTATTGGCCAGTAGCATAAACTCTTCAATAAGCATGTGAGCATCTTTTCTTTCCTTCGGAACAACACCAAGTGGAATTCCTTTTTCGTCTAGCCTGAACTTAACTTCAACAGTTTCGAAGTTGACAGCTCCATGGTTAAAGCGTTTTTTTCTAAGCTTCTTAGCTAGTATATCAAGTGCTGTGATTTCTTCGGAGAAATCTCCTTTTTGGTTTTCGAGTCTTTCCTGAGCTTCTTCATAAGTGAAGCGCCTATCGGAAAAAATGATAGTTCTGCCGAACCATTCTTTCTGAATATCTCCATTAGGGTCTAATTCGAATACAGCTGAGAAAGTCAATTTTTCTTCTTCAGGCCTTAATGAACACAAGCCGTTTGAAAGCCTCTCGGGTAGCATTGGGATAGTTCGGTCTACTAAATAGACTGAAGTAGCCCTATTGACGGCTTCTTTTTCTAGTGGGGTGTCAAGCGCTACATAATGGGTTACATCTGCAATGTGAACCCCAACCTCTGTATTTCCATTGGAGAGTGGTTTTATTGAAAGGGCGTCATCAAAGTCTTTTGCATCGAAGGGGTCAATTGTGAACGTGGTAATATTTCGAAAGTCCTTTCTCTTGGACATTTCCTGAGATGTAATCTTATCGGAAATCTTCTCCGCATGCTCTTCGATACCTTCTGGAAACTCTAAAGGCAAGCCGAATTCTGCAATAATAGAATGAATTTCAGCATTGTGTTCTCCTGCTTTCCCAAGGACTCTCGTAATTACTCCTTCTGGTTTTTTATCTCTTTCAGGCCATTGTGTGATCTTAACAATGACTTTATCATTGTGTTTAGCTCCTTTTAAATCTGAAAGATGTACGTAGATGTCGTGGAACATCTTTTTGAAGTCAGGAACTACAAACCCATATCGGGTTGACATTTCCAGCCGTCCTACGAACTCTTCACGATTTCGTTCAAGAATTTCAACTACTTTTCCTTCAGGACGTTTGCCGTGTTTACCAGGTTTTAATACAACCTTCACTTTGTCATCGTCCAAGGCACCTAATAAGTCTTTGGCAGAAACCCATATATCTTCAACTTCTTCAGTTCCATCAAGAATGATATATGCAAACCTTGCATTAACACTGTCGACTGTTCCTGTTAGTGTTCTTAAGTCTAGTTCTATACAGTAAGATCCGTTTCTTAATTTTTTTATTACCCCTGAGTCTTCTAACCTAAAAATTGCGTCTGTTACAATCTTTTTTGATTTAGCATCTCTGACTCCGAGAGACTTCAATATTTGTTTAACCTGATAACCTCTTCCAGCATTCTGGGAAAGAAACTGAATAATCAGGGGTTCGATTTTTTTAATACTGCCCTTAGATTCTCTTGATTTAGGTTTTGACTTGGACTTTCGCTTTCGGGACATTAAAGAGGTATGATTTGTGATAAAAGTAGAAAGAAAATTGAGTATCACCTCTATGGACTACATACTTTAAAGTATGGTAATATGCTCTTTTTCCAGCATTGGCATTTGGTTAAGCCTTAAAAAGACCTGGGCTAAAACCATTACATCTCTTTTACAATACTCTGTTATTCTATTTAGATCACCTTCTTTATAGTAAACTTCATTTACTTGACTGCCATCAATATCGTCTTTGCTACTTTCAATGCCAAAGAGCCCTGCAAGAAGGTCAAGAGATGTGAAGTGTTTATAATCACCGAATTTCCAGAGTTCCATTGTGTCTATATGAGGAACTTCCCATGGCTTTTTACCACTTAAGTTTAAGGCATCTGGTATGGTAACTTCGTTGATCAGCATTCGCCTACCTATGTAAGGGAAATCAAATTCTTTACCATTATGGGCACATAGCCTTAATTTCTTTGAGTTAAAATGTTTACTAATTAACTCCCTAAACTCTTGTAGTAATAGCTTTTCATCGTGGCTGCTAAATGCCTTTACACGTAGTTGAAGAGTGTCATTTTCATTTGAAACAAAATAACCTACAGCGATAGTCACTATTTTCCCAAACTCCGCATAAATACCGGCTTTATCATATAACTCTTCGGGTGTTTGGAACTCTGCTTCTTTGAAGAACTGTGATTTCTTTTTCCAAAGTGACTGGAATCTTGGTGTTAGTTTCTCAAAACTTGATTGAGCAGCTACAGTTTCTATGTCGAGAAACAGGATATCGTGTAAGTCTTTCATGTGTGTTGTTCACAATTTATATGAACAATTGCACGAAGTCAAATGGCGAGCCTTCCTTTAAGGTCTAGTTCTTCAATTTTTTCTAAATCAAACTCCTGAAAGGGTTCCACCACGAATTTCTTATCGAACAATTGGTTCAAAATGTAGTAGCTAACCCAAAACTCGTTATAAAAGGAGAATACTTCGGGGCTGATGGACTCGATTTTTGCCATGCTTTGTTCATCAACTTTTTCGATCATATGCCTTAGGGTGGAGGTTTTTCGCGCATCGGGCGATTTGTTCTCATATCCTTTGGAGACAATCATCACATTGGTGAGCTCTATGTGATTTTTATTAATAAGATAGACATGCCATTCACTTTCTCCATTATTGTTGGTGCTTTTTCCAATGCACAATTTAACACCTGTTACTTCAGGCATTTCAATGTCCTTCTTCATAATGCAAAATTAAAAATAGAACTGAGTCTTACTTACTCAATTTAGAAAACCAATCTATCATTACCTTTTCGGCTGCTTTACCTTGAGGAGTAAAACCTATATGGTAATTCATACTTTTTGATGATGTGCTCTGGCTAGAAGATTGATGCGAAGGGAACCATTTCCATATGTGTATTCCTGCTATGAAAGGCTGGTCAAAAACTTCCCTGAACATAGCTTCATAGAGTGTTGATTGTGCTTTCTCCGAAAAAAGCTTTTGCCTTTCTTCTTTGCTCAGGCGTTGGGGCCATGCCCAAGGTTCTATTCCTGAATCTTTGGTGCTTTTATAACCTGCTTCGGTAAACAAAATGGGCTTATTATACTCTTTTGAAAATGCCTCAAGTTTTTTGAGGTGAGGCTGCCACCCTTTCCTGACTTCTTCTAAACTGGGGTTTTCTTTGTCAGTCAGCGGGAAGTAGGCCTGAACTCCAATGTAATCTAAGTCATCCCAAAAAGTGATATCTTCAAATTCGTTAGAGAAGTTGGCAGCATAGGTCAATTCTCCTGAATATACTTTTCGGATTTTTTTTATCAGTGCTCTCCAGTCTTGCTCTCTTTCAACGCATGTCTTGTGAAGTTCTGTGCCAATGCATAGCATTTCCATTTTTTCTTTTTCAGCAAGCCTGGCATAGTGTAAAATGAACTCTGTATAATCAGAGAACCATTTTTGCCAATCATCTTCGGTGCTCATAGAGATATCTCCTCTCCATTTGCCTTCTTTGCTACTCAACCAAAGATGTGGCTTTAAGATGGTGTTTATTCCTTGTGCTTTGGCAAGCCTGGTAGTTACGCTCAAACCTTCATCACTTTCACCCCACCAGACATGAGCATTTCCAATATTGGTGCCTATTTTCGGATTGTCATGGCCCCTTTGCCACCCAAAAGGAGTCTGAGAAATCCAGTTGACATGTTTCGCAGCAAGGGCTTTCATCATGCTTGAGTCGACAACGTTTGGGCCGCCAACCCAGCATACGCCTCTATGCTTATCTGTCAAACTGATTTTTATGGAATTGCTTGAGGAATTATTGTTTCTAAGCCCTAGAAAACTTAGTAAGACTAGTAATATTAAGAATGGTGTAAGATATGTGTATAGTCGCTTAGGTTTCATCTTCCTCGATTTCCATATCAAACAATTCAGCGATATGTCCAACTAGCTTTTTTTGAACTTCTGACATTTCTACGTCATATCCGAGCTCTTTGTTCATTGAAGTGACTGCTTTGTCGTCTATACCACAAGGAACGATGTTGTTAAAATAGGAGAGGTTAGTATTTACATTTAGCGCCAAGCCATGCATTGTGACCCACCTGCTTGTTTTTACTCCCATAGCGCAGATTTTTCTAGGCTGTTTGTCGCCTTGTTCAAAATCCAGCCATACTCCGGTAAGCCCATCGATACGACCAGCACTGATTCCGAAATCTGCTAAAGTGAGTATAACAGCTTCTTCCAGATACCTCAAATACTTATGGATATCTGTAAAAAAGTGTTCCAAATCTAAGATTGGATAGGCAACAAGCTGCCCTGGACCGTGATAAGTAATATCACCGCCTCTATTAATCCTGTAAAATTGAGCATAGCGATCTTCTAATCCTTGTTCATCAAGGAGTAGGTTTTCCATAGATCCACTTTTCCCAAGAGTATACACATGAGGGTGTTCACACAGAATAAGAAAGTTATCAGTAACTACTCTTTCTTCAGGGTACTTAGTATTTCGGTTAAAGATCTTCTGATCAACCGTTTTTTTGAAGATAGATTCCTGATAATCCCACACACGCTTGTAATCATCAGTACCTAGGTTTATTACTTTAACTGTCTTATTAATATGAATTCTCATGTCTTACGCGCTCACGGCCACATACACACGCTAAGTTAGGCCAGATTCTCCTGTTCTCCTACAGCTTGCACTGACAATACACGAACGTATTTCGTTATCTGTCGGTTTGCTTTTCGTAGGGCAGAAGTGTGATTACGCGCCAGAAACTCTTTCTTGACCACGCTGTTGTCTTTAGTATTTAAGAACGTGGCCGAGAAGCTCTTCATATTCTTCTTTCCAGCCATATTCCAAAAATATACTAAGGCATGAAAGTTTCCAACATTTTGAAACCTGATTTGGAGTGAATGTGCACTTCGGGGAACTTTTGTGGTACCAATACTGCATTTCCTATACATATTTTTGTACTATGCCCCTGTGCGCTGATTTCGGCCTCTCCTTCAAGGCATGTGTAGATGACAAAGGAATCGTTGTCATAATGCTCTCGGATAATGCCAGTTGTGAAGTCTAAAAGGTTGGTTTGAAAGTATTGCGATTTGACTAGAGGTACTACCTCATTTATGGATTGTTTGTATCTGGTTTTATATTCTGAGTGAGCTTTGAAATCCAATGCTTCGAGGGCTTCTTCTGTATGCAATTCTCTTTTATTCCCTTCATCATTTACTCTGTCAAAATCATAAATCCTATAGGTGACATCTGAAGATTGCTGTATTTCAGCTAGTAATAGTCCTTTGCCTATTGTATGAACTCTTCCTGCCGGGAGATAAAAACAGTCGCCACTTTCAACTGACTCTATATTAAGTAACTCAGTGAGTTTTCCGCTTTTCAAATATTCTACATATTCTTTTTTCGAGGTATTTCTTGAGAAACCACTAATTAGTTTGGAATTTCTATCTACTTGAAGAATATACCACATCTCACTTTTTCCCAGTGAGTTGTGTCTTGATTTCGCCAATTTATCATCTGGATGTACTTGTATTGATAAATCATCTGCTGCGTCAATGAACTTAACTAGAAGAGGAAATTCATTACCAAATTGTTCATAAACCTTTGAACCGACTAGTTCCTCCTTGTACTCTTCAATTAGTTCAGGAAGTGTCCACCCTTTCAAACCACCTTCAGCCACTGGCGTCATGTTATTCTTCACTCCGGAAATCTCCCAGGTTTCTCCACAGTTTTTAAGCGGAGAAAAATCCTTTTTTAAAAGCTCCTTGATTTTTGTTCCTCCCCATATTTTTTCCTTGAAGATTGTATCAAACTTGAGTGGATATAGCGGTATATTTTTACTCATATAGCTCTCATTTTTTTATAGGTATTAATCAAGCCATTGGTAGAACTATCGTGGCTTGAAATCTCATTATTTTTTGATAGTTCAGGTAGAATTTGCTTAGCCAAAGCCTTGCCTAATTCAACACCCCACTGATCGAAACTATAAATGTTCCAGATAACCCCTTGCACAAATATCTTATGTTCATACATGGCGATCAAACTCCCTAGTACTTTTGGAGACAGTTTCTTGAACAAAATACTGTTGGTTGGTTTATTCCCCTCAAAAACTCTATAGGGTGTTAAATTGATTATTTCTTGTTGACTTTTTCCTTGAGCAGATAATTCGTCAATAACTTGTTGTTTGGATTTGCCCATCATTAAGGCCTCTGTTTGAGCAAAGAAGTTTGAAAGCAGTTTATCATGATGATCGGCTAATTCATTGTGGCTATTAGCTGGGGCAATAAAATCACATGGAATTAACTTAGTTCCTTGATGAATCAACTGGTAAAACGCATGTTGTCCATTGGTGCCAGGTTCTCCCCAAACAATAGGCCCAGTCTGATAGCTAACCTTTTCCCCGCTACGATCTATATACTTTCCGTTACTTTCCATATTCCCTTGCTGAAAGTAGGCGGCAAACCGATGGAGATATTGATCATAAGGAAGGATTGCTTCGGATTCAGATCCGAAGAAGTTGCCATACCATATTCCAATTAGCGCGAGAGTTACGGGAATGTTGTTTTCAAAAGGGGTGTTTCTAAAATGAAGATCCATTTCATGTGCTCCTTCAAGAAACTCATCGAAGTTGTCAAAACCAATAGTACAGGCAATTGACAGGCCTATTGAAGACCATAATGAGTACCGTCCTCCAACCCAGTCCCAGAACTCAAACATGTTTTCTGTATTAATTCCGAATTCAGATACTGCTTCAGTGTTTGTGGACAAAGCAACAAAGTGCTTTGCAACATCTTCTTGTTTGGCTCCTTTAGATAAAAACCAGGACTTTGCAGAATTAGCATTGGTCATAGTTTCCTGAGTGGTAAATGTTTTTGAAGCTATCATGAAAAGTGTTTCTTCATGATTCAGATTTTTTAAAACCTCGGAAACATGGGTACCATCTACGTTTGATACGAAATAAGGTGTTACATCATGTATTGCATAAGGCTTTAATGCTTCAGTCACCATTACTGGTCCCAGGTCTGATCCACCAATACCAATGTTGACAATATTTTTGATGGTTTTTTTTGTATAGCCAAGCCATTCTTTATTAGTGATACGATCGGCAAAGGCTTTCATTTTAGTCAATGCAGCATTTACCTGGGGCATTACATCTTGCCCATCTACTAAAACCGGTTTGTCGGACTTATTTCTCAAAGCTGTATGTAAAACTGCTCTTCCTTCGGTTGCATTAATTTCACTTCCATCAAACATCTGTTCAATGGCTTCTGATAGATTACATTCCTTAGCCAATGATTGAAGCAATTGAAGTGTTTCTTCCGAAATGATGTTCTTCGAGAAGTCCACCAACATATCATCGAGCTGTATAGAGAATGTATCGAACCTACCGGAATCTTTTTCAAAGAGGTCCTTCATTTGAACATCTTTCATGCTTTCATAATGAGAAAGGAGTTTTTGCCAGCTGTTTGTTTCGATAGGATTTATTGATCTGAGCATGTCTGATTTTAAATTCGAAGTGTGTGAAGTTAGCAGAAATTAATACCTAAATTAAACAAGGCCTGATTCATATCTATGCAAACGTTTGGTAAACAAGGAGAAGAGCTTGCTATTGATTTTTTAGAGAATCAGGGCTGCCGAGTCATTTCCAGGAATTACAGATTTAAAAAATCGGAGATTGATATAATCTGTGAAGGAGAGGGGCTAATGATTTTTGTAGAGGTAAAAACAAGGAGCAGAAGAGACTTTGGAGAACCTGAATCTTTTGTCTCTTTGACTCAACAGAAGGCCATAATCAGGGCAGCAGAGGAATATCTTTTGGAGTCAAACTGGAAAGGTGACATTCGCTTTGATATCATTGCCATAGTTAAATCAAAAGAAGAAACGGAAGTATTACATCTTAAAGATGCCTTTTACTGATTTAATTGAGGTGCTACATAGGTAGGAGTTGCGTTTCGGTTCCACTCTTTTCTAACATAGGCCTTGAAACCCTTGATATGAAATTGAGGTGGGTATTGAACCTCCTTTTTAATACGAACCACTCCTGGGAAATTGTGGAATTCTTCCCACACACCAACTTTTCTATCAAACTCATAGCGACCTCTTACTGCTATGTTGCCACTTTCAAAAAACAGAAAATAATCTCCTTCTCTCTTACCATAGCGGTAAGGTATCACTTCTTTGATTTTAGTCTTTTCTACCTCATCATAATAGGTGATTTTGGAATCTCTATACCAACCTTTATGAAAGTGTTTTTTATCGTATAATGTCGAATCAGTTTTCTGATACATCCAGGTTTTATGCTTGGTTCCGTAGAAGTAGATCCCTTCTTCAACAACTATATCGTTGATTGTCCTTTTGTAAGGACCATGCAAGACTCTGCTTAGTGACTGACCTCTGCCAGTAACAGCAACCACTTCTCCTCTTTTGGTATCGTGATAGTATACCCTTCTTACATAATTATCTACTTTGACAGGCTCTTTTAAAATATGAAATAACTCGAAGGTAACTGCTGTACGAGATTCCTTTCTTGTAAACGCTTTTTTGGTTTTTTCTCCGAAGTAGAAATTCTTTTTCTTCTTTAATTCCGCATCTGGTATAGTGTCAGCTTCCTTTTTAAGCCTAATATCGGGCTTTTCAATATCGGCTTTTTTCTTAGTGTCCTTCCTTTTCTTTTTGCTTTGAGCAATAGCTAGAGAGGATATGCATATTAGTATAAGGAAGAGAACTGACTTTCTCATGGCTCCAAAATTAACGAAAAAAGTAGGAGGGTATTTTACATGATTTACGAAATACCAATTCAACACTACGAATTGCTAAAGTTCATAACTAAAGAAGCAATCTTTATGTCCTGGGTAGCAACACCTGTAAGGTCAGCAACTGTAATGTCATTTTCTGACCTTTTGAAACTATTGGTAATTACTTCTCCCAATTCTATTACTTGGTTTGCTCCAATCAAGTTTTCTTTAACCGCAAAGCCACATTCTCCATGATGTAGACATTGTTCTTTACTATCGCATATAATAAGCGCAGCTTCTTTTAAAATTAGTGGATCAAGCTCTTGTTTACCTGGAGCATCTGCACCCATGGCGGTAATATGAGTACCCGGTACAATGTCTTGAGGGTGCAGCAATGGTTGTTGGGAGGCAGTTGTGGTAACTATGAGTTGGGTATTGGCAGCCACCTCAGCAGGGCTTTTGCACAAATGAACTTTAAAGCCTTTGTCAGACATTTCTGACTGGTAATCTTTAAGTCTATTGTTTGATCTTCCGTATGCATATACCTCCTTGAAGTCGGTTACCCACTGGAGCATTTCTAATTGCATTCTTGCTTGTACCCCAGTGCCTAAAACGCCAACAGACTGAATGTTTGCAGGACCTAAGTGTTTTGCTACTACAGCTCCTGCCAGAGCAGTTCTCAAGTCAGTGAGATAACCTTGGTCTTGGAGTAGACACTCGGGTTTACCAGTCTTGGCATCGAAAACCAGCATCATTCCATTGTTGTTGGGCAAGCCAACTTTATGGTTTTCATAAAAGCCTGATGCGATTTTAATCACGTAGTATGGATCATTTTTTATGTAACCATATTTGATATGCATATCCCCTGGAGGAGAATCAAATCCCAAATGACCAACCGGAGGCATTGTAGCCAAGCCAGTCGAGAGAGCTGTGAAAGAATCTTCAATACACTGAATCAGCATTTCTTTTGGAGCTTGAGATATCAATGATTTGATGTCTTTGAGATTTAATACCCTCATATCAGTTCTTTCAGCTTTTGAGTAGTAATATTTGCTCCACAAATAATAATGACAACACGCTGGTTCATGTATTCTGAGACATTGTTCATAAAAGCTGACAGTGCAACTGCTGCCGCTCCTTCAACAATTTTATGATGCTTGTCAACCATGTATTTGATTTGAGCAGCAATGTCCCTTTCCTCAACTAGTTTATAGTCATCAATCAACTCTTTACACAGATCAAAAGTGATGGAACCTTCTTCAAGTCCTCCAGCAGAACCATCTGATAGTGTAGGTTGATATTCATCCAGCATAACCACTTCCCCTTTTTGCACGCTTAAATACATTTCCGGAGAATTTGAAGGCAAACAACCAATAACTTTTGTATTTGGACTTACTTGCTTCATCCATGAGGCAACTCCGGCCATCATTCCACCTCCTCCAACGCATCCGAATATGGCGTTTACATTATCTATTTGATCTGTTACTTCGCTAGCAATTGTTCCTTGTCCGGCAACCACGTCAAAATCGTTGTAGGGAGAAACCCAGATTTGACCATTCTCATGTGCAATTCTTTTGGCATGCAGTTCTGTGGTGAGTGGATCATCTCCAAAAAATTGTAAATCCACATCATAATATTTGAGGGCTTCGACTTTTGAGGGTTCAGCATTTGTTGGGAGAAAGATGGTGCCTTTCGCATTGGCAATTGTTAGTGCCCTTGCAAAGCCCTGAGCATGGTTTCCGGTAGAAGCTGTCACCAAGCCCATATCTCTTTCTGCCTGATTTAGTTTCAATACTTTATTTAGTGCCCCTCTGGCCTTAAAAGAACCAGTATATTGTTCGCTTTCGAGCTTCAGATATACTTCCCCCTGATTTAGTTTACTGAGATAGGTAGAATAGAACAGCGGTGTTTTTAATACTTTCCCACTTATTCGTTGAACTGCCTGAGTTATTTCTTGATGTAGGTTCATTAAAATGATAGGTTAAATTTGCCCTTAATGGCTTTACTCATTTTGGTTAAGCCTTTGATTAAGTATTCTGGTCGTTCCCCTATTCCAATTCGAATGTGACCATCCATACCGTAACAATCACCGGGTACAATAAAGACACTTTCTTGTTTTCTCAACCAGGTAGATAGTTCGGTTGAGTTAATATCAATATTGTACTTCATAAAAGCCATACCCCCAGCTTTTGGCGGTATAAACTTAAAAAGGTCGCCATGACCTGAAATCCACTCTTTCAAAGTTTCAATGTTTTTGTTGAGCATGTCTCTGTTTCTTTTTAGAATGGTAGGTCTCACCTTTTCAGAAAGCGCTATTTCTGCTACATATTGACTTACAATTCCAGTTGAAATGGAAGTGTAATCATGGTAAGACCAGGTATTATAGATTTCCTTTTCCGGACCGGCCAGCCAGCCAATTCTGATGCCCGGAAGGGCATAAGCTTTGGATAGGCCTGCTGATACCATAACCTTATCGTAGATATGCTGAAAGCTGGTAGATTCCTGATAGTTCAACTCAGCACCACGGTAAACTTCATCGCAATAAATCCATGCGTCAGCACTGTCTGCGATTTTCACAATTTCGTTCATCTCATCTGCTGTTAATACGTATCCCGTAGGGTTGTTAGGGTTGCAAATGATTATCATTTTCGTTTTGCTGTTTACTAGCGTTTTTAGCTCATCGATATCTGGTGCCCAGTCATTTTCACTTCTTAGATTGAAGGCTTTAGGAATACATCCCATTTCTTCTACTGCACCCCAGATTTGCATATAGTTTGGATTCATGATCACTACTTCATCACCAGTTTTAAGTAGCGTATGCATCGCTAGAAAGTTGGCTTCAGAAGACCCATTGGTTACCATTATGTTGTCTTCGTTAAAGCCTTTGTATAGAGAAGAGATTTGCTTTCTCAAGGGGATAGCACCATTAGTCTGGCCATAACCTAATGTAAGTTGCTGCATCTCTTCAAGCTGTTCAGGGCTTAAAAGCTCTGATAATGAAAAGGGATGAAAACCGCTTTCTGTTAGGTTAAAGTCTACAGTGTTTTCATAGAGTGATTGAATACGTTCTAACTCGAATGTTCTGATACCCATAATTTTAAATATTGTTGATCGAAATGATCAGGGCATGCAGCTAGATTAACTGCAAGAAGCAATGCTTTTCCCTATCTCTTCCCTGATGTTAGAATAGCATTGGGTCTGGGAGACCTTCCTTCATCTAAGGGTAAATATAGAAAATTTTAATCTTGCTCTAAACAGTGTGTCACAAGGGAATTATTGTCACTGTAGACAACTCCTAGTTAGGCTCAGTCATGGCATTGTATACTTCAATATTCGATATGGTTGGAGAAGCTTTCGCATCGTTGATTTTGATACGAAGCTTTTGAGTTTTTGTATCTGGTAACCTCAAAATTCTTTTATATCCAATGGTTGTTTCTGTTGCAATAGTATGGAATTCTCCATCTATTAAGGCTTCTACCTCAAAGCTTTTGATTCTTTGGCCTAACTGGATATACTCTTGTAAAACAAGCCTGTTAAACTCAATGGGTTTACCGAAATCTATTTCTAATTCACCTATTATGACTTCATCTTTTGTAGCCCAATAGCTTGATTTATCTCCATCAAGTACATTTTGTGCTTTAAACTTACTTCCTCTATCGTCTGAGGAAGTTGCTTTCTTACCTTTTGCGAGATTAGTAGAGAAGGTCTCGTCAAGTGTCTTTCTCAGCTCTATCAGGGCTTTTACATCATTTTCATGAACTAAACCTCTTCGGTCTACAGGCAGGTTGAGTAAAAGGTTGGCATTTCTTCCTACAGATTTGTAGTAAATATCAAGCAAGTGCTCCAATGATTTAACCTTGTCATCCTGATCTTTATGATAGTACCACCCCGGCCTTATAGAAACGTCACACTCTGCTGGTACCCAATGTGTACCATCTTCATGGCCAGTGCCTAGTTGTTTGCTGTCAGCTACTCCTGGCGCAAACTCCGCTCGCCTTAAAGGTGCCCAATTGGTGGCATTGGCAAAACCATTTTCGTTGCCAACCCATCTAACTTCGGGGCCACCATCACTAAAGGCGACAATTCTTGGTTGATACTCGCGTGCCAATGCGAAAGTAGTTTCCCAATCGTAGTAAGTAGTTCTATCTACATTCCTTGTCTCATTGGCACCGCCATAATAGCCATCACCACCGTTGGCACCGTCTACCCAAAGTTCGAAGACATCACCATAATTGGTTAGTAATTCTTTTAACTGATTACGATAGTAGGTGATGTACTCTGGCCTCCCATAGTCTTTATGGTTGCGATCCCATGGTGATAAGTATAGTCCCATTTTTAAGCCATATTCCTTACAAGCATCGGCAAGTTCCTGTATTAAATCTCCTTCACCGTTTTTCCAAGGACTGTTTTTTACAGAATGTTCAGTGAATTCAGATGGCCATAAGCAAAAACCGTCATGATGTTTAGCTGTTAGAATAATGGCTTTCATCCCTGCTTCTTTGGCTACACGAGCCCATTGCCTAACGTCCAATTCCGTTGGGTTGAATAGCTTTGGCGATTCACCTCCCAACCCCCACTCAATATCAGTGAAGGTGTTCATATTGAAATGAACAAAAGCATAGTACTCCATTTCGTGCCAGTCCATTTGTTGGGGACTTGGCAATGGGTCTATTGGTTCAGGAGGCAATGCTTCATTTTTGCATGCTACAAATTGCAGACATAATGCAGCGAAAAACACGAACTTCATCAATCTTAAATGCTTATTTATCATGATCTTACTTTGTAATTACTCCTATTTCGGCTACTGATAGCCATGCTTCACCTACTACTCCTGTTTTAGATATAAAACGGAAAAAGCGTGCTGAAACGGGTTTGGTGAATTTAACTTCTTGAAGAATTGGGTTATTCTTGATATTGTCGAAAGCACCCCTGTTAACAGTATGCCAGTTTTTCCCATCACGGCTTACTTGAAATTCATAAGACTTGATGGTGCCGCTGATATTACCATCTGTTCTTGGTTGATAGGTGAAGCCCTTCAAAATATGATTGTCATTCATATCAACTGTGATCTCGTGAGGGTGACTTTTCTTAACATTGGTCCAGGGAGTATGCCACATAGTGGAGATATTGTCGTCAATTGCCTTTTCCGGTTCAAAACCTTTGGCTGGTTTAGATGCCGCAACTATCTTCCATCCGTCCTTGATTATATCAAAGAACTCAGTCACCGTCTCTGTTGATTTAGAGTGATCAGATGTAAATGCTTTTGCTCTGATTACACCAGGACTTTTTAATTCAAATGAACCTGTATATCTGGTATTACTTTGTGAGGGTGCACTTCCATCTAATGTATAATAAATGATGGGGTCTGGGGTAGCACACTGAATGGTAACCATTCCTTCCTTACTTCTACTGATTGAAGGCAAATCCAATAATTCTTCACCCATATAAAGACCAAGATTTGAAATCGTTGGGGCTACTCTTGATTCAAGTATTCGGATTCTAAATTGATCTGTGTTTACAGCCGGAAATCGAAGGATTCGTTTGTAGCCAACTGTTGTAGATTCAGCTACTAATTTCCATTCAATACCATCCCATATATCTACTTCAAACTTTTCAATACGCTGACCTTTTTCTTTGATGTATTCCTGTATAACTACCCTGTTGAAGGTTACGGGTTTTGAAAGTTTGTATGTGAGTGTAGCTGCTTCATTACCATTTTCTGGTATCCAATATGTATCAGGGTTAGCGTCAATAGTATTCTTAAGATCTGTAACATTGGGTACATCACTGATAACTTCTGCCACATTGTTATTGATAAGGTTTTCATCAAAAGTGTCTTCGATAATTCTTCCCAATTCTGTTAACCTGCCGGCATCAATGTCTGGTATTAAACCTCTTCTATCAGGAGTAAGGTTCAATAAGAAAACGGTGTTTCCGCCAACCGACCTAAACCAGGTATCCACTAATTCAGTGACTGACTTTACATACTGCTCTTCATCTCTATAGAACCAGCCATGTCGTATCGAAGTATTTGTTTCAGCGGGGTACCAATACAAGTATTTTGCTGACTTCAACTTTTCTCTGCTTCCCAGATCATTGGCTGTCGCATCTTTAAAGCTACTTTCATCAGGGTGTTCATTCAGAGGAACTACACTCCATTCATCACTTCTGGTATGGCCGGCTTCATTTCCACACCATCTTACATCAGGGCCTTTTATGGCAATAACCGCCTCTGGTTGCAATGCTCTTATCATGCTGTACCATGCATCATAGTTATAGGTCTGACTGGTTCCGGGTTTTGGGTTTGCTCCGTCAAACCAAACTTCATGAATGGGCCCATATTCAGTCAGTGTCTCATACAACTGATCCATAAAATAAGTGTCATAGTCTGTGAGTTGGTATTTGAAAGTTCGGGAAACGGATGTCTGATGTTCGGTACCGGAAGGAATAGTTCTTAGCGTTCTTTGACTTCCATTACCGTAATAACCTCCTTCTCTTTCAATTTCATGTAAGTCGGCAGGGGAGAGGTAGATTCCCAGCTTTAACCCAAACTCCTGACAGGCTTCGGAGAGCGCTTTTAATACGTCACCTTTTCCGTTTTTCCATGGACTATTTTTTACCGAGTGTTCAGTATATCTGCTTGGCCACAGACAAAAACCATCATGGTGTTTCGCTGTTATCATGGCCATTTTCATACCAGCGGCTTTCATAGTCTTTGCCCATTGTCGGGCATCAAATTCAGTTGGGTTGAAAATGGAAGGAGACTCTTTACCAGTTCCCCATTCACGAGCAGTAAACGTGTTTACACCAAAATGTATGAAGGCAATGAATTCGTTTTGTTGCCAGTCAAGCTGCTTCTCAGTTGGAACAACATGAGTAGCCTTTTCGATAATCATTTCGGGAGTATCTTCCTCTGAAATAGCGACATAGTTATAAGTCTCTTCACCTTCCTGACAAGCGTATATTAGAATTAAAGAGAATGCTGTGATTAACTTAGCAAAATGGTTCATACTATCTGGAAATGATTATTCGACTATTATTTCATCTATAAATGCCCATGCTTTTTGGTTGACATTATGAGGCCTGTGTTCAATGTTCTTTGCAAAGACTTTAATATACCTTGCTTTGACAGTTTCGAACTGTTCTGCGTAAGTATTCACTCCTGTTTTCTTGTCAGGTAAATCGTCTGTTCTTGCTACTTCTGTAAAATTTACACCATCAATAGAAACAGCGTATGTTACATACTTTGGTAGGTAAACCCAGGAAGCTGGCTTATGATTGAAATGTGCCCTTATGCTGCTTACTTCTTGTTCTGATTCCAGATCAATAACTACTTCTATATCATCTTCCTGAAAACCTAACCATTGTCCATCACGGTAATCTGCAGTACCAGTAAGGCCATTTACCAAAGTACCTTTTCCGCTACCTGGATACTTGGGATTCCATTGTGTGGTATATTGAATAGGTTTGGCAGTAGCCAGGTGTAGATTAAATTCTTTGGAGGAGACTTTGCTGAAAAGTTCTCCATCTTTGAAAGTAGCTGCCCTGATGTCTGCTTTTTCGGTTAAGGTAAATGGTTCGGAGTATTTTTTAGAATTGAGATCTGGGTCAGAGCCGTCCAAAGTATACCGGATGTCAAAACGGTTGAGTTCATTTGACATGACTACTTTTAGGTGATAGTTTGTAGTATCTAAAATCCCATCAATTCTTACATTATAGGCACTTCTGGCATAGTTAATACCCGCATTGTCTAGACGTTTAAAGTTGAATTCCATTCTGTCTTTGAATGAACTCCAGTCAAGATTTTCTTTGGGTGACCAAACTGTTTCTGCCATGGCAAACAATCTTGGGAAGAGCATATATTCTGCATGTTCCGGTGTTTGAACTGTTTCTGTCCATAAACATGCATGTCCTCCCAGAATATGATGTTTTTTGTCCTCATCAATATCAGCCGGAACGGGATCGAATTTATACACTTGGGTGAGTAAAAGCTTTGAATATGCTGGTGGTTCCAAAGACTGGTCTCCCTGATATAAGTCGAAGTAGGTGTAAGAATTGGGGGACATGACCACATCATGTCCCATGTTGGCAGATTTAATGCCTCCCTGCATACCTCTCCACGACATGACTTTAGCATTTTCGGCTAAGCCGCCTTCCAGAATTTCATCCCAGCCAATTACTTCTCTTCCTTTACTTTCGATATAGTTGGCCATTCTACTAATAAAGTAGCTCTGAAGCTCTTCTTCATTCTTCAGTTTTTTACGCTTCATTAACTTTTGACATCTTGGGCAATTATGCCAGGCTGTTTTAACCACCTCATCTCCTCCAATGTGAATGAGTTTTGAAGGAAACAGTTCCATTGTCTCATCAAGAATGTCTTCCAGAAACTCATAACTTTTCTCATTTCCTGCACAGAATGCATCAGTGCCAAATTGTATGTTACCAATTACATCATTATTAACACATAGAAGCTCAGGGTAGGCTGCAAGGGCAGCGTAAGAATGTCCTGGCATTTCAATTTCAGGTATAACTTCAATAAAGCGCTCTTTGGAATAAGCTATAATTTCTCTTATATCGTCTTTGGTATAATACCCACCATAAGCAGGCCTTCCATCTGTAGGTTTTCCAATTTCAGTGGCTGGCCAACTCCAGGCTTCCTTTCTTTTGTCAACCCTCCATGCACCTATTTCGGTAAGTTTTGGGTACTTGTCAATTTCAATTCGCCAACCTGGACCATCTACTAAATGCCAATGAAAAACATTGAGCTTGTAGCGGGCCATATGATCGATGTATTTCTTTATGAACTCTTTAGGAAAGAAATGACGACTTACATCCAGGTGAAGGCCTCTCCATCCAAACCTTGGCTCGTCTGCTATTTCAACGGCAGGTATAAACCATTCCTGGGAGCTC
The DNA here is from genome assembly GCA_947493005.1 of uncultured Roseivirga sp. Classification (GTDB taxonomy): domain Bacteria; phylum Bacteroidota; class Bacteroidia; order Cytophagales; family Cyclobacteriaceae; genus Roseivirga. Next base: position 212,978 of record CANLOY010000001.1, on the reverse strand, counting down.
TGTTTAGGCTTGTCTATTTCTATCGGTAAGAGCTGACGAAGGGTCTGAACTCCATAAAAGAGGCCTACGGCATTTTTTGCCCTGATATTAATTTCATCACTTTCAACATTTAGTTCGTAACCTTCTTCACTCTTAACCTTTTCGGTTATAGTTAACCGAATCACATTTGTAGCTTCAGGTGAGTTTCCAGTTTGTGGAGGTAACTCCCAATCTACCTTCTTAAAAAGTGATTGAATGTAATCTCCAACCCAGTTGACTTCGGAATTGGGAGTGGCGATTTGAATGGATGTTTTACTATTAAGTGTAAAGTATCCTTCTCCTTGATGCATACTCACGGGAGTAGGGATAATATTTATTGCCGTGAGGTTCGGTGAAGACTGTTGACAGCTAGTTAAAGTACAGAAAAAGATTGCGATTGCTATGATGGATTTCGACAGGTTCATCTTTTTTGATTTAGTAGTTGGTAATTTTAAATACCCAAGCGTGTTTTCCTTTTACTGCGCTGAATTTTATTTTGCTGGTATCAATCTTTAACTGACCTCGGGAGTATTTCCAGGGTAAATTTCCATCGTACCCCAACAGACTTATCTTGGCTCTTCGAGAGGGTCTTTTGACCTTTAACACTAATTCATCATCTGGCCATTCCATTGAAATAGCATAGACATTGTCATTATTTAGTGTATAAGCGATATGCTGCTGAGAAGAGTGGTACTCTGCGTTTAGCCCATGTTCTGAACCGCCAGCGGTGGTGTAGAAACTCGAAGAAGGAACAATTTGCTTCTGTTGACTTTGACTAGACCAAAATAACCTGGCACTGGCGTTCTGTTTTCCTTCAAAGTATTCTACTCTGATTTTATAGCGTTTACCTTTTTCCAGACTTACTTTTCCACTCTCAGATTCAGCAGAATTATTACCCATTGCAAATCCGCTTGCTCCTTCGGGAGCATTTTCCCATTTACTGATGATCAATTGGTTATTAATCCAAACCCGGATGCCGTTGTCTGCTTGAGCTTCTAACTGGTATTCTTCTGAAAACTGAGGTGTTAAATATCCAGTCCAAATAGCAGTAAAGTCATCTTCTTTGATAGGCCTTCCCGGACCATTTCTAACCCAGTTGAAATCAATGTTTGGGTCTACTCTTCTTAGGCTGACCTCTCTTTCCTCTCCAGTCTTTTTCCAAGCCGTAGATCCATAAATGGCTTCTCCATTGACCTTTAGCCAATCTCCAAGTTTTATCAATCTGTCTTGCTGAAGTAATGGTATTTGTCCATCGGCCTTAGGGCCTACATTGATAATTATGCCCCCACCATTAGCCACGGCCTTTACAAAGAAGTGTACCAGTTCGGTGCCTGTCATGTAAGCATCCAGCTTTTCAAACCTATTGAGTCCAAAAGAGCGCCCAAGGCCACGAACTTCAGTCCATGGTCTATCTGTCACTTCAATTCCTGAGCTATATTCGGGTGTCAGAAATCCCATTCCCTGACTGCCATTTCCCCATCGGTCGTTTACAACAGCATCATCACCCACAAGGTTGAAATACCAGGAGATAAGTTCTGCTGAATGCCATTCTTTAGCGGTATTAAACCATTCTCCATCGGCAAAGATTAGGTCTGGTTTATATGTTCCAATCAACTCTTTGAATTGAGGAATCATATGCTGATTTACATAAGGACCAATATTTCTATGTGGATCGGTATCCCACCGGTGAAGCGGATTATTCCATTCGGGAAGAGAGTAATAGAGCCCCATTCTAAGCCCGGCCTTTCTTACAGAATTAGTCAATTCTCCTACCAAATCTCTTTTGGGACCAACTTCCATGCTATTCCAGTTTCGAGTATACTTGCTTGGCCAAAGAGCATAACCATCATGGTGTTTAGAAACCATTACAACATATTTGGCACCTGCTCTTTTAAAAATGTCGGCCCATTCATCAGGGTAGAAAAGCTGTGTTTTGAAAAGGGGAGCGAAATCATTGTAAGTGAAATCTTCACCAAAGTTTTTCTTCATGTATGACGTTCTGAGCGAATCCTTTAGCATTAAGCCTCTGAGATACCATTCTCCGTAATCTTCTTTATTGCTATATGCAGGAACTGAGTATACTCCCCAGTGTATGAAAATGCCAAGTTTGGCATCTTTAAACCACTGTGGATAAGGTCTTTCTTTTAATTCTTCCCAATTGGCAGCGTATTGCTTTTGAAAGGCAAACGACTGTTGGAGAACAGCAACTGATAAAAAAAGTGTAACAAGTAATGGCTTATATGATTTCATTTAGTACCTCTTGGTTTTTATTCCACAATAAGTTCGTCAGCAAATAACCAGGCTTTTCCACCGCTTCCTGCATGCCAATCGGGGCATGTCCCAATGTTTTTAGCGTGTATTCTTATATACTGCACTTTTTTGCCATTCAAGGTCTGTTTTATAGACAAACTTTTCTGCGGTTGCCCACTTTCAATTTTAAATTTCTGAACACCTGCGGTTATGTAGTTCTTTCCATCAAGGGACACCTCAAAACTAACCTGCTCTGGTTGAAATATCCATACCCCATGGTGTTGAAGCATACCTAAAGTAACAGTGTTTACTTTCTTTGCTTCGCCAAGGTCAGCGGTGATGATGAGATCTTCTCCTTCAAAGCCTAGCCATTTGCCATCAGCAAAGCCTTCGTTGGATCGTTCACCATCAGCAAGGGTCATTTTACCCACACCGCTATATTTTTGACTGAAGGGCTTACCCAGCTCAATACTCTTAAACTTTGAACTACTGATAAACTCTGCTGTAGCCTCCCCAGAATTGACATAACCTGGTTTGGTGGCAATCGCATTGACTGTTACAGAAGAAGACACTGTGAAAGGGCCACTATACTTTTTTGAATTGGATGAAGGTATGGTTCCGTCTAATGTGTAATAGATTTCCGTACCTGCTGCGGCATGGATTTCTACCTGACTCTCTTTATAAAAAATGCTCCTTTGCTGAGTTTCTTGCCCTACCGTGTTAATAGTAGGTTCATCTAACAATTTAGTTTCTTTACCCTGAATTTTAAACACCCAGGCGGCCGTTTGCATGTTTCGTATACTTTCAGGCACCTCTATAAGAATACCTTTTGTGCTGTTATACGTCCATATTAGATCGATATCTGAACCCAAAAACTGAATTTTACTGTTTTTATCAGGGCTTACATTTTTGATCTGTATTTGTGCATTGGGCTTTTCCAGAACCAATGCATAGAATGTGTCGGTACCTTTCTTTCGTGTATAGCGGATGTTTTTTCCCTGATAGTATTTTTTGATCGATACAGTTTCATAAATGGCTTCACTGTTTATGGACATCCACTTACCCATAGCTTCCAGTCTTTCAACACTAGGTTGGGGAATTAAGCCTTCAGCGGTAGGGCCAACATTGAGTAAATAGTTGCCGCCCTTTGCTGCAATATCTATCAGGTTGTGAATTAAGTTTTCTGATGATTTCCAATTGTGATCATTCTTTTTGAAGCCCCAGGTATCGTTCATTGTCATGCAGGACTCCCAGTCCATATCGGATGTGCCTTCAAGAATTTCTTGCTCGGGTGTACCGAAATCTCCTGCATAGGACTTGTCTTTGTTCATCCCCTGCATGCCCTGTCTGCCTTTCCCAACTCTGTTGTTGATCAGGATTTCTGGCTGAAAACTTCTTACATAGTCATAAAGCTCTTTTCCCTGAGGTTCGGTCCATTCTTCAATCCATTCCCCATCAAACCAAAGTACAGCGATATCTCCGTAGTTGGTAAGTAGTTCTTTGAGCTGTGGCTTCATGTAGTTGTCTCTGTAGCTGGCAAAATTTTCCGCATTTGCATCTGGATGATGCCAATCCATTATTGAATAATAAAAGCCCAATTTGATTCCTTCTCTTCTGCAGGCATCTGCTAGTGCTTTTAATGCATCTTTACCATAGGGCGAAGCTTCTACAATGTCATAATCGGATACTTTGGAATCCCATAAACCAAATCCATCGTGATGTTTAGAGGTGATAATGATATACTTCATTCCGGCATTTTTGGCCAAACGAGCCCATTGCTCGGCATTGTACTCTGTTGGATTAAACTGATCTACGAACTTCTCATATTCGTTTATCGGAATATTGGCCGAACTCATTATCCACTCACCAATTCCTCCAATTTCTTTTCCTTTATAAATACCTGCGGGTACTGCGTACGCTCCCCAGTGAATGAACATGCCAAAACGGGCGGCTCGCCACCATTCCATTCGAGAGTCTTGGCCTTGAAGGTTATTAGTTTTATCACTTGACTGATTACATGCAGTTAGTGAACCGATTACTAATATGATTAAGCAAAATTTAGTGAGGTTTTTAAAGCGCATACCAGTGACAGTTTAATCTCAAGCTAAAGTACTCAGGAGAGTTGTTGAGTTCTATCAGTTCGTTCACTTACGCCAACACTATAATTGCATTATATGATATAAACTGCAACACTAATGCAAATGGGGTGTTTTATTGAGCTCTAATAATATCTCTAGCGATCGAAGAAGTTAGGTTCGGAAGCGACTCTTTTTTGATGTGATGAAATAAGTTGCTGTAGTTCTGCAACGATATCTGGATTGTCATCTGAAACTTCATATTGTTCTGAGGGGTCAATGCTCAAGTTGAAAAGTAAAGGAAGTTTTCCATTGAAATAGTCTTTTCCAGTTTGACTATATGTTTCAATATGCAGTTTCCAAGGGCCTTTCCTTACAGCCATCAATTTATTGTTGAGTCCATAATAGAAGTAAGGCTTTATGTCTTCTGTTTTACCTCCTTCTAACAAGGGCATAATATTTCTTCCGTCAACTGTTCTATCTGATGGAGCTTTTTGTCCGGTAAGCTCAAAAGCAGTGTGATAAAGATCCAGAGTACTGGCTCTTTCCATTTGGATTGTGCCTTCTTTTATCGTTCCCGGCCACCAGGCTATGCCTGGTACCCTCATCCCACCTTCCCAGGTGCTACCTTTCCCATCTCTTAAAAGACCTGATGATCCCCCTTGTTCATTTTTAATGATCCATGGGCCATTATCGCTTGTGAAAAAGACTAGTGTGTTTTCTGCAATACCCTGAGCTTTTAAGGTCTTCATAATTTCACCTACTCCCCAATCAATCTCTTCTACCACATCTCCGTATTTTCCTCTCTCAGAATTATTAAAGTCATCTCCAGGCATTAAAGGGACATGAGGCATGGCATAGGGCACATACAAGAAGAAGGGTTCATTCTTTTTTCTTTTAATGAAATCAACCGCTCGTTCAGTATAGGCTTTGGTCAGTTTGGTTTGATCGGGATTGTGCTCTATTGTATCGTTTCCGTCAATTAATGGAATGTCTTTCCATTTGGGAGGAATCATGTCATTACTATAAGGCAGACCAAGAAATTCGTCAAAGCCATTTTGTAGTGGCATATACTCAGTTTTGGTTACTCCCAAATGCCACTTGCCAAACATGGCAGTACTATAACCTGCTTGTTTCATTCCTTCTGCCAGTGTAATTTCTTGTGGGTGCATTCCCCGAGGTGAACTTGGTACCAAGACCCAACCAAAACCCGATCGAATAGGGTAACGACCAGTAAGTAAGGCGTAACGACTGGCAGTACAGGCAGGAGAACCAGAATAGAAGTTGGTGAACTTCATTCCTTCATTTACCATTCTGTCAAGATTGGGCGTTTTTATGGTAGGATGCCCATAACTAGTAAGGTCTCCATAGCCAAGGTCGTCACAGAAAATGATTACAATATTGGGTTTCTCAGCTGGTGAGTTTTCAGGTTTACTACATCCGAATGTCACGAAGGAAACCAGTATGGCCAGTATTGTCTTTTTTATACTCATGTTACTAGTTGGATACTTTGTATTCTGGGTTCAATTCTGTTGGCACTGGAGCATTAACTTTTGTTCTCCAATTGATCAGTCGCTTATGTAGCTTTGACGCTATTCTTGGCTCGCTTTCAAACAGATTATTGGATTCACTAAGGTCGGTTTTAAGGTTATAAAGTTCCAGTTCTCCTGTTTCAAAGTTTTCGATGAGCTTCCAATCGCCCATTCGAATGGCCGAAGCTGGTACTTGTCTCCATTTTTGTTTCATACCTCCGTAAGGCTCCAGATAAGCTGGGAAATGCCAGTAGATGGCCTTCCTCTTTAATGCTTTTTTCTTTTCAAGTAATGGTATTAGGGTTTCTCCATCGAGCGTTGAATCATTCGGTTTTTTGATACCGGCAAGCTCAAGGAAAGTAGGATAGAAGTCTGTTCCAATTACAGGTTCGTCTATTTGTATCCCTGGTTTTGTATGCCCTTTCCAGTAAACAATCAGTGGTTCACGTATACCACCTTCATAAAGCATTCCTTTCGAACCTCTTAGAGGAGTAGCTTCGGACGCTCTATAGTACGGGCCATTGTCTGAGAAGAAAATCAAAATGGTGTTTTCAGAAAGTCCGGATTCCTCTAACTTCTTCATCACCCTTCCAACACTCTCGTCAAAACTTTCCATCATAGCGGCATACTTAGGGTTATGTATGCCTTTTGGTGGGGACTTACCTCTATACTTCTTCACAAGGTCGGCCTTTCCCTGTAGAGGTGTATGTACAGCAAAATGAGTCAGATACAAAAAGAACGGACCGTCTTTGTTGTCATCTATAAATTTGATTGCTTCATCAGTCAGTCTATCCGTTAGATATTCTCCTTCCGGGCCATCTTCCAGTAGCTCATTTTTGTAAGGGCTAAAGTAGCTTCTGGGGCTTCCTTTTTGATTTCCACCAATATTCACATCAAAGCCCTGTGCTAAGGGGGTGGTTTTGGGGCTCCCACCAAGATGCCATTTACCAATACTTGCAGTAGTATATCCAGCTTGTTTTAGCAACTCCGGAAAAGTAACAAAGTGTGGAGCCAACACATGTTTGTTTTTGGGTGGAATGAGCTTTCTGTTTTCACTTTTGCCACGTTCCGCAGAAGCCACAGTAAAAATCCCATGCCTTGGCGTATACTTCCCTGTCATGAGGCTGGCGCGGGTAGGGGCACAGTTTGGCGCATTGGCATATGCGTTAGAAAAAGTGGTTCCTATCTGAGCTAGTTTGTCAAGATTTGGAGTTTCATGATAAGTATTACCCATATAGCCAGGGTCTTTCCAACCCATATCGTCAGCAAGAATGAAGACAATGTTAGGTTTGGTTCCTTTCCACTTTTGTGCCTTTAAAGTATAAGGCAGGAGAAAAAGAGCTGCAATCAAAAAAGTATGGTGATGCTTTTTCATAATTACCTGATTGTGATTTCATCTACAAAGAGCCAGGCTTTTTGTCCAGCTCCTAAATGCCATTCTGGGCATCTTCCCACGTTTTTGGCTTTGACTTTAATGAAGCGGGCATTTATCTTTTTTTCAAGCGATAGTCTTTTGGTTAGTTTACCAAGTTCTTTTTGTGAAACACCTGTTCTAAGCTGTTTTGGTTTGCTGAATTTTTTTCCGTCTTGAGACCAGGAAACTTCTACATATTCGGGAAAAAAAATCCATACGGCAACATCTTGTAATAAGCCAATGGAAATACTTTCTAACTGTTGAACGCTACCAATGTCAATTGTCGCTTCCAAGTCTACCTCTTCAAACCCGAGCCAGAAACCATCATCAAAATATTTACTTCCAGGTTTTTCATCTATCAGACTTCTTGAGCCTTTTGCTTTATAACTATCACTTGGTTTATGGGTAATCTGGACTTTACCTTTCGAAGCCTTAGAAGGTAGTTTTTCCTCCGGAGCATTCAAGTCAAAAATTGCCTGAGCAAAGCGCTCACCTAAATCAATGTAGGCTTCACTGTTATAGTGAGCTGCGTCCGAATATTTATAGTACCTGGTTTGCCTGACTATGGCGGCATGTTCGTCTTTTCTTACAAACTTCTCCTGACCATGCTGAACCAGCTCTCCATACTTCCAAACTTTGCCATTTCGAGATTGCCATGAGTCAGATATTTTCCCTATAACAACTGGTAGATTATCATTCCAAAAGGCAGCGCGCATATGGCCAATTAGCTTTTTGAGGTTGTCATAGTATCGCATGGCGATTACTTCTTCTTGTGCATCACTTTCGCCCTGCATCCACACTATGCCTGAAGGAACCAGATAATCTCTTGTTCCGTCATTGTCGATGTCAGTTTGATTGAATGCTTCTTTTAGCGTTGTCAAAAAATGATCGTATTGATTGATGCCTTTGATTCCTTCATAATCAGCATCCCATGTGCCTGCACTAGCGGCTGCAGTATCTATAGATGTACCGCCTAACGAATACTTTATAATGGCAATTTTATCATCAGGATATAGCGCCTTTATTTTTCTGGCAAAAGAAAGCTCAACTCCAAACCTGTTTGATAATGAATTGGTCAGTCCATCGGATTTGAAACCAGCGCCATGCCCGGATTTTAACTTTCTCCATATGCCCTTTCCTCCATTTTCAGAGTCGTCTGGTGCAGGGTTACCGTGGAAAATCCAGGTGTCTTCAAATTCTTGCAAGTCGGCAGGTAAATCTTTATTGTATCCATAACCATCCATGTTGGATTGTCCTCCCAGATAAAAGACTTTCACAGTGTCTACTTTAGCTTTTTGGCTAAGGAGTATACCTGGTAGAAGAAGTGTGATAGTGAATAAAAAAATCTTCTTCATAATTCTGAAGTTTACTGAATAGTTATTTCATCTATAAACAGCCAGGCTTTTTGCCCTGGTGCAACATGCCACTCAGGACATCTTGCAGTGTTTTTTATTTTGATCTTTATAAATCTGGCATGAACATTTTCTCTTTCAAACGAGATTCGTTTTACCAGTTTTCTTTTTGCATCTTTTAATGCACCTACTTCAAGCCGTTCAGGCTTACTAAACTTCTTTCCATCTGCAGACCATGATATTTCTATGTATTCGGGAAAGAATATCCATGAGGAGGCATCTTGTAATGAGCCTACAATAACTCTTTCAACTTGCTGAACTTTACCCAGGTCAATTGTTGCATTTAAGTCCTCCTGTTCATATCCGAGCCAGAATCCATCATTGAATTGTCGTGTACCGAGCTTTTCATCTATCAGACTTTGAGCTCCTTTAGCTCGGTATTTTGAATGAGGAGGATTGTCCAGTTCAATCAATGCTGTTTTAGCCATAGACCTCAATTGCTCTCTTTCTTTTGGCAGGTCGTCACTATGGGCATATTCCCATTTCATATACTCCGAAAGCAGTTCATCAACTTTTTCGGGATATTGACTTGCCAGATTGTTTACTTCTCTAATGTCTTCGTTGAGATTACTGAGAAATAACACATCCCGTTCGGAGTCCAGTTGAGTTTGTTTCGTGGGATCTTGTGGGAACCCAATCAATTTCCAATCCCCTTTTCTCACAGCCCAACTAACCCCTTGTTTCCACCTGAAAACATAATGTGCTGTTTTAGTTGTTGTCCCCTCAATTAGTGGACGTAAACTTTTTCCTTCGAGCTTTTTTGGTTTTTCGCCTATGTAGTCCATAATGGTTGGAAACCAATCGATATTCAGAGCCATCTGGTTTCTTTCCTGATTTTCTGGTATTGCCTTTGGGTAACTGATAATAGCTGGGACCCGAATACCGCCTTCGAAAAGAGACATTTTTGCCCCACGGTAAGGTCCTGAACTTCCTCCTCCTCTGAAGGCTCTGTCTTCTACGGAATGGCCATGGTCTGATTGAAAAATAATGATAGTGTTTTCACGAAGCTCGAGGTCATCGAGTGTTTTGAGCAATTGTCCTACTCTTTCGTCAATGGTCGAGACGAAAGCCGCATAATCTCTACGCGGATGTGGTAGGTCTTTGTAATGGTTTCTCCACTTTAATGTAGGCTGGAGAGGGTAGTGGGGCAGGTTAATGGCGTAATACAGGAAGAAGGGGTTTTCCTTGTTTTGTGTAATGAACTGGTTTGTCTTTTCAACCATCAGGTTAGGGAAGTAAGCTCCATCTTTCCATACCTCTTCACCATTTTCATAAAGGTCATGCCTGTTGGGGCCATTCCAGTAAAAGAAATGAGAGTAGTTGTCAATACAGCCACCCATATGGCCGAATGAATAATCGAAGCCTTGTCCATTGGGCATTGTCTCTGGCGTAAAACCCAAATGCCATTTCCCAATGTGACCTGTAGCGTATCCCGCTTCTTTCATTGCTTCGGCTATGGTAACTCTATCGGTAGGCATACCCCGCGTTCCTTTCATAGAAGATGCATTGCCAGGAAGGCCTGCCGCATGTGGATTAAGGCCAGTGAGCATGGATGCCCTTGAAGGAGAGCAGAGTGGAGCGGCAGCATAGAATTGGGTGAACTTAACTCCCTCTTTTGCCAATCTATCTATGTTGGGAGTGTACAAATCTTTGGCTCCAAAAGAATTTAGATCTATTGTACCCTGATCATCAGTTAGAATGATAATGACATTGGGGCGTTGTTGTGCAAATATCAAAGACCCTGACATAAGCATGCAGAGAAGAACCGTAGCTTTGAAGCAGTTCTTTGAAAACGTTCTGATGATATATGAAGCGATCATTTTCAACTCGGAATGTTCAAGGTTAATCCGAAGAAGTTACGGAATTTATAGAAACACTATCCTGATACTGTATTTGCAACTCTTTCAACTCTTTCATCAATGTCATTTTAACCTCTTTGTAGCTTAAATCTTCAATGACATTGTTCATCTCCTTTGGATCTTTTTCAAGGTCGTATAATTCCCATTCATCAATGTCGTGATAAAAGTGAATAAGCTTGTATCGCTTGGTACGGACTCCGTAATGTCGTTTTACAGCATGAACCCCAGGGTATTCAAAATAGTGATAGTAAGTTGACTGTCTCCATCCTTTTGTTTCGTTTCCATTATTATCCAAAATCTCTTTTAGGGATTTCCCCTGCATATCTTCTGGAATCTCGACTCCTGCATAGTCCAATAGTGTTGGACCAAAATCTAAGTTCATGGCAAACGCGTCACTATCAATGCCCTTTTTAACTTTTTCCGGATAGCTGATCAACAAAGGAGTTCTATAGGACTCTTCATACATAAAACGTTTATCGAACCAACCATGCTCACCCAGATAAAAGCCTTGATCCGAGGTATAGACAATTATGGTATTTTCTCTTAAACCATTTTGTTCCAGGTAATCCAGCACTCTACCGATGTTATCATCAACAGAGGCTACACACCTTAAATAATCTTTGATATAACGTTGATACTTCCACTTGGCAAGTTCTTCTCCTTTCAGGTTGGCTTTGGCGAATGCTTCATTTTTTTCTCTGTAAGCATTTTCAAAATCATTTCGCTGTTTAGGAGTCATTCGTTCTAACCTTTTAAGCATAAACTCGTCATTGCCGTTTGTTGGCTCTGCATTCAAGAGTTTAAGGTCGTAAACAGGAAACATGATTTCGGAGATGGACATTTCCTGGGTTTTAGATGCAGTGCCTCTGTTTTCATAGTCATCAAAGAAATTATCTGGCATTGGTATTTCTTCATCGTCATACATGCTCAGGTGATCAGGCCCTGGCATCCAGTTTCTATGAGGTGCTTTATGGTGCAACATCAAGTAGAATGGCTTTTCTTCATCTCTTTGCTCCAGCCAGTCAAGTGCAAAATCTGTAGTCAGGTCAGTCACGTAACCCTCATGCATTTTTCGTTCTCCCATTTCAATAAAGTCAGGGTTATAATAAAGCCCCTGACCAGGAAGTATATTCCAGTAGTCAAAACCAGTCGGTTCTGATTTGAGATGCCATTTACCAACCATTGCTGTTTGATAACCAGTTTTTTGGAGCAGTTTAGGGAAAGTCTGTTGTGTCCCATCAAAGGTTTGGGCATTATCCAACACTCCATTGATATGACTGAACTTACTGGTTAGTATCACGGCTCTGCTTGGAGCACAAATAGAATTAGTGACAAATGCATTGTTGAAGCGAATACCCGTATTGGCAATTCGATCCATGTTTGGGGTTTTGTTGATAACGCTTCCATAAGCACTCATAGCCTGTATCGTGTGGTCATCTGTCATTATGAAAATGATATTGGGTTTGCCAGCCTCTTCGGGAGGTGTACTACAGTTCACGGTGATCAGGCTTAGAAATACCAGCAATGAAGCCCCAATGAATTTGAATTTGCTTACTCTAAAGTCAATCGAGGAAAAAAATGACTTATTGATGAGATGGAACTTAGCTTTTGATTTCATATCGAATATTGTTTATTCACTTGAGACTGTAAAAGTGGCGGTTAGCCCGACACTGAAATTTCGAGGAAGTTTTTCAACTCCAAAGATTGCTCTTGAATGCTGACCTCTTGTCTCCAGGACTTTTACAAACAGATCAGAGGCGCCATTGACCACTTTCGGAGAATCATCCCAATCATTCCCAGACTGGAAATAGGCATCAATGTGATTGAGTCCAATGATTTTTTCGAAACCCACTTTCTGATCAATTTGAGCCAATACATTCAAAGCACATAACTCCATAGCCTTGTAACCTTCATCTGTTGAGACATCTGTTCCAAGTCGACCTAGATACAAATAATCTTCATTTAGAATTGGAAACTGAATGGCCACATAGGCGATGTCCTTTCTAACATTGACAGATACATAATTTCCGCCTGGAGTGGAGACTTTTGGTAACTCGTACCCTAGCTTCTTTAAGTTTTCCTTGGGTGTCATTGATTATCAATTCCTTTCGGGCTTCTGCTAAGAAGAAGTAATGTGTGCTGATTTTAATTTAAAAGCGGTAGTACCAAAAGTCAAAAAACCTCGCCATTCCCGAGAAATCGGGAATGGCAAAACAATCTTTTGGTACAACCCCTTTTGTGAATACTATAAATACCTTGTTTTACCAGGAATGGCTACTTCATAATGACCTTCTGCATTAGGAAGAATTGGAGCCTGGTCTTTGAAGGAGGTTAAATTATCAGGAACCAGTTTCAAGTCCGTTGCTAATGCTTCGTCCCAGGTGATTCTCTGACCTGAATAAGTAGCCATTCTACCTAAAATGGCTGTCATGGTACTGTTTGCACCGTATTCCGTATTGTCAAGTCTATGTTCACCAGCTTTTATGGCGGCAAAGAGCTCATTGTGCTCTTGCTGATATGGGTTGATGTCATCATTTCCCTTATAATCGAGAATGACGCTGCCATCATAACCTTTCATTTTTCCGACATGACCACTATTCACCAGTACATGACCTTTGGTACCCTGGAAAACTTCTTCAACCCTGTTCATACAACCTCTTTGGTGCCTGCATTGACTGGAAATCACCTGGCCTTCAGGGTACACGAATTCTACAAAGTGGTGATCAAAGATATGGCCATGATCTTTACCGTTCCTGGTTTCTCGTCCACCCATTCCTTGTGCTGATACCGGAGTGGCACCAATGAACCAGTTAGCGACATCAATATTATGAATGTGTTGCTCCAGAATATGATCTCCGCAGATCCATGTAAAGTAATACCAGTTCATCATTTGGTATTCCAGTTCTGTTTGAGCTTCTTTTCTAGGTCTTACCCAAACACCTGCACTGTTCCAGTATACCTGACCAGAAACAATATCGCCTATGCTTCCACTTCGAATTAATTTTTCAGTTTCTCTATAGCTTTTCTGATAGTGTCTTTGCAGGCCAACCACTACATTCAGTTTTTTCTCACGAGCAAGTTTTCCAGCTTCCAGTACTTTTTTGATACCAGCAACATCAGTAGCTACGGGCTTTTCCATGAACACATGCTTACCTTGCTTTACAGCATATTCAAAGTGCAAAGGTCTAAAACCAGGAGGGGTAGTGAGTATGACAACATCAGCCATATCAATGGCTTTCTTATACCCATCAAAATCTGTGAACTTCGAATCTTCGTTGACCAGGATTTTTCCCTTACCATCATATTTGGTGGTCAGACTTTTAAAACTGTTTTCCAGGCGGTCAGCGAAAACATCAGCCATGGCTACTAAGCGAACATCTGGATCGGCTTCAATGGCTTGTGTAGCAGCTCCTGTACCACGGCCTCCACAGCCTACTAAGGCTACTTTTATTTCACCTTTTGCTCCGGCATAGGCATTGACCGAAAGCGGTATGGCACTTAGCAGCGCTCCGGTTCCGGCAACTTTAACTGAAGTTTCCAGAAACTTGCGTCTTGTTTTAAGATTAGTTGGTTTGCTCATGATTTTAAGGTTTTAATATTCTCTGATGGGTGTTCCCCAATATTTTTCCCATTCACTTTTTGGTGGTACTACTTTTGGACGTACAACCCTGAAGCCTACGTGTAGTGCATCGGTTAGCCACCATAAACTTTTCGGTATTTGTGGGTCTCTTTTCTTCCAGCTCTTATCTGAAAACTGCCTTGAAGCAGCCCTTAAGCTTTCAGGTTGATCCTTAAAAGAACCTCCACGTACTACTCTTGGATAGAGTTTATCAGTTACAAAAAGTGGGTTTTTAGCATCCTTCAACTCTTGATAATAGGTTGGGTTATAGCCGTCAATTACCCATTCCGCTACATTTCCATGTATATCATACAACCCAAAAGAGTTAGCCTTCTTTTGTCCGCCCTTTTGAAGTTTATCCTCACTATTACCTGCATGCCAGGCATAGTTATCTAATTCGGTTTCGTTGAAGGAGTAGGGAGTTGTACTACCTGCACGACAAGCATATTCCCACTCTGCTTCGGTTGGTAGCCTATAGAAATGACCTGTTTTGGCGCTAAGCCACTTACAGAAAGTTGAGGCGGCATGTTGCGTAACATTGATTAATGGGTAGCCTGGTTTATTAAAGTTTACGTAAGGCATTGTAGCGCCTGAGACACCGTCCACCGGGAGTTCAATTTCTCTGTTTTCGGTGTTGAATTCGCTATCAGTTTCTCTGTATAGAAATAGCTCAAACTGATCCCAGGTTACTTCCAGAGTACTCATCCAGAAATCACCAACCTCTACTTCATGCTGTGGGCCTTCATCAGATTTTCTACCATTTTCAGTCTCAGGGCTTCCTGCCATGTATTTACCTCCGGTAATCGGAACAAAATCAAATGAAAGCTCAGAACCTGGAATGACTTCTTTGTAAGAATTAAAATCTTGTTGATTAATAGGCTTATCGCTCATGGAGATTATCGAAAAAATAGCGATAACTGATATAGACCCTATTTTGAATATTTTGTTCATTAAACTAAACGGATTGGATGAATTGGTTGATTCAGATTACTTTTTTAAGTGGTTATGTAAATCTAATATTTCTTGGCAGCAAACCTGCTCCATTATTTGTTGTAATTGGGTTTTTAACAATCCAATAATATGATCACCACCCTGCTTTCCTAGTGCTCCAACACTATACATAAAACTACGGCCCATAAACGTGAAGTCTGCACCGCTAGCAATAGATCTGGCGATATCTGGTCCAGACCGCATTCCACTATCCATCATTACCTTGATTTGATTGCCATATTTGGAGGCGATTCTATTGGTAGGTTTTATAGTAGATTCACCTGCATCCAGTTGCCTTCCTCCGTGGTTAGAGACTATAATACCATCAAGCCCTAGCTTTATGGCTTTTTCGGTATCTTCTTCACTGGCTACTCCCTTGAGCACAATTTTGCCCTTCCATTTGTCTCTGATCTCACTGATTTTGTCATCATCTAATCGTCCGGAAAACATTTGATCCATAAAACCACCTAAGGCCTTTAGGTTGAGTTTTTTTGGCATATAGGGTTTTAATGTGGCAAAGTTGGGTTGGCCGTACTTCAGTGTTTGCATAGCCCAATGCGGTCGTCCTAAAATTTGCACTATGTTTTGTAAAGTCATTCGTGGAGGCATGGAAAGGCCATTCCGAATGTCTCTTGGGCGAAAGCCGAAAGTAGGAACATCACACAACAGCACGAGTACCGGGCAACCTGCTTTTTCTGCCCTATCCAGAATATCATCACGATATTCATTTTTTGCAGGGTGGTACAATTGAAACCATGCTTTGCCTTCTGTAAGTTCAGCAACTCTTTCAATACTACTGGTGGTAACCGTACTTAGAATGAAAGGGATATTATGTTCGAAAGCTGCTTTTGCCAAAACCTCAGTGGCATTGGGCCACATTAAGCCTTGTAGCCCTACTGGTGCAATACCAAAAGGAGCATCATATTCATGTCCGAATAGCTCCGTTTTAAGGCTGCTCTGCTTGTAAGGTTCAAGGTATCTGGGGATCAACTCCACCTCTCTTATTTCGGAAGTATTTCGATAGAGGTTTACATCCTCATTACAACCACCATCCAGGTATTCGAAGGCAAACCTTGGCATTTTCTTTTTTGCTCGCTTGCGCAAGTCGTCTACGGATGGATATTTTCTATTGTAATGCCAGGTCATAACACTTTGGGGTTAAGGTCAAAAATCTTTTCCATTAACATCCATTTCTCTCCCGGCTTTGCCAAAGGAAGTGCTTGTTGGTATTTCCACATTAAGTCTTCCCATTCCTGCACCTTTGGATTGCCCTGGTCCATTTCCGATTTCCTTTCAAAGGAGAAATTATCTTCCACTTCCATAATCATGAACAGGCGATTGCCCAATAGGTATATTTCCATATCGGTGATTCCTGAATCCCGAATGCTCTCGAGAATTTCAGGCCAGACATCCTGGTGATGTGTTTTATACTCCTCAATGAGCTGAGGATCATCTTTTAAATCAAGAGCAAGGCAATAGCGTTTCATGGAGAAGGGTTAAGCATTTGTTGTTTGATATTTGCGGAACACCTGACGTCCATACCATGCGATGTAAACAAAGCAGATCAATGGCAAAACAAAAGAAAAGTTAACCTCAGAAACTCCTGCAATCTGAGTGTCATTTACTCCACTTCCTCCAAGATCAATGATCATCCCTTGCCACTTTGGCATTAGCGCTCCACCAACAATGGCCATCACGAGGCCAGCGGCACCAATTTTAGATTGCTCTTCATTTAGCCCATTTAAAGCGATACCATAAATAGTAGGGAACATCACAGACATAAAGAAGGAGATCGCAACCAGAGCATATAGGCCTGGAGCTCCGTGTAAGTAGATGGCCAAAAGCGTACTGATAATTGCCAAAATAGCAAAGTACATCAACAGCTTACCTGAACTAACGAATCGAAGGAGATAAGTACCAATAGCACGGCCTACTAGGAATACAATAAAGGCTGCAAACTGATAGTTTGCAGCTACGGTGCTTGAAATACCTATAGCTTCTGCGTATTGATAAATATACGTCCAGCACATGATTTGGGCACCAACATAAAATACCTGTGCTAGTACTCCCAGTATATATTTTTTGTTCTTTCTTAAGGTATTAAAAGTGCTTTTTAAACCGGGAGCCTGGCCATTGTCTTTGGCTTGAGGCATTCTATTAACTGCAATCAAAATAAACACTCCAATGAGCACCAGACCTAGAATCACATATGGATTTCGAATGACCAGTAAATCGGATGTTTTGATCAGTGTTTTCTTTGCAGCATCAAGTGATGCATAGTCTGGAATATCATCAGACTGAAGTCTTTTTAGAACAAACTGTTGAGCAACAAGAAGTCCTCCAAGTGCGCCAATCGGGTTAAATGTTTGAGCTAGATTGAGTCTTTGGGTAGCTGTATCTCTACTTCCCATGGCCATAATGTAAGGGTTGGCCGTAGTCTCTAAAAAGGCCAGGCCAAAAGTAAGAATGTAAAGCCCCAGGCAGAAGAACCAAAACTGCTCAGTTATGGCAGCAGGGTAGAAGAGAAGGGCTCCTAAAGCGTATAATGCCAGGCCTATTAATACTCCTGTTTTGTAAGAGTACTTCCTGACAAATAGAGCTGCAGGCAACGCCATGCAGAAATATCCACCATAAAAGGCCATTTGCACCCAGGCCGCCTGAGAGTTGCTGAGTTCCAACACTTTCTTAAAAGCCTGAACCATGGGGTCGGTTACAGCATTGGCAAAACCCCAAAGCGCAAAAAGAGAGGTAATGAGAATAAAAGGAAGGAGTATCTTTTTATCTACGAGTTTGGGTCGATTATTCGTGTCTAGGGTCATATTTAGTCTAAATCATTCTGTCCAGATGTGTATATCCGCCATCTACAAAGACTTGCTGCCCTGTGATATGACTAGCTCTTTCTGAAAGTAGAAACACGGTTGTATTGGCAATTTCTTCTGAGGTGGTCATCCGTTTGCCGAACGGTACTTTATCTTCAATTGATTTCTGTTTCTTTTCCGGTTGGTCAAATGTTTTCAGCCAGTTAGCATAAAGCGGTGTCATTACTTCTGCGGGTACTACAGCATTCACTCTCACCTTGTCGTTGATTAACTCAACGGCCCATTCTCTAGTTAAGGCCAAAACACCTCCCTTAGATGCTGCGTAACCTGAAGTACCTCCTTGTCCTGTAACTGCCGTTTTTGAAGCGATATTGAGAATAGTGCCTTTGCTTTCTTTTAGATATGGAAGGCAGTAATGAGTCATATCGTAGATATGATTCAGATTTTTACTCAATGACTTCCTGAACTCTTCTGGAGTTCCATTACTAAGACCAACTCCATCATTGATACCTGCATTATTTACCAAACCATCTAATCGGTCAAACTCTTTTACAGTTTTGGAAACGGCAAGCTGGCACTGAGAAGTATCACAAAGATCAGTCTCAATAAAGGAAATCTGATGCCCTGCTGCCCTTAAGTCAGTAGAAACACTTTCTCCTTCAGTTTTATCCTTGTCAACAATTACGACAATAGCTTTTTCTGCTATTAACTGATTGACAATTGCAAGGCCAATTCCTTTGGCCCCTCCGGTGACAATAAATACCTTATCTCTTAGATACAAATCCATATTCTGGCTAATCTTACTAGTTCAAATTAGCATTTATTCTTCAACCCATTTTCGGGTAATTGTATATTGCTCTCCAGCATTCATTTCCATTGACTTGGTTTTTCCATTGTATTGGAACTGATACTTTCCAGTGAATTCAGGGATAACTACAGCTTTTTCGAGTGCTCCATTTCTCCAGTAAAGATCAACTGTAAGATTACCCCTAGCCTTAAGGCCCTTTATGTTTCCATCCGACCAACTCTTTGGAAGCGCTGGCAAAAGGTGAATAGACTCGGTATGCGATTGCAGCAATGCTTCTGCAATACCAGCTGTAAATCCAAAGTTGCCATCAATCTGAAATGGAGGGTGCATATCGAATAGATTTGGAACGATGGACTTTTGCAGATGTAAGTTTACGTGTTTTTCAACCTCTTCACCCTCTAAAAGTCTGGCATAAAGGTTTATAAGCCATGCTCGGCTCCAACCGGTGCCTGCACCGCCATGTTCCAATCTATATTCGGTTGTTTTCTTTGCTGCTGCAAACCAATCTGGTGTGTCCCCTATATTGATAGTATTACCTGGGTATATGGCGTAAAGATGAGACATGTGCCTATGCCCTTTTTCGGGTTCTTCATATGGGCGGTCCCACTCCAGTATTCTACCATCAGGACCAATCACCACTCCTGGTCTGAGTTCTTTAAGCTTTTCCTCGACTTCTTTTGTGAAACTGTCTTCAATGTTGAGGATTTCGGCAGCCTTCAGTGCATTGGTAAATACTTCTTCTATAATCTGCTGATCGATGGCCGTACCTAAAACGGTTGCTGCGGATTTTCCATCTGCCGCTGTATAAGAGTTTTCTGGTGAGGTTGATGGAGCCGATATCCACTTGTTATCTCTTGTGTCTTTCATTAACCAGTCGAGATAGAAGAGTGCAGATTCTTTGATTATCGGGTACGCTCTGTTTTTTAAGAACGCCTTGTCTTGAGTGAAAAGGTAGTGATCCCAAAAATGCTGCATGAGCCAGCCGCCTCCACCTACCCATGCTCCCCAATAAGGTTGTTCGGCTCTCATCCAGGCTGGTGCCCAAAAGTCAGTTGCCTGGTGAGCCACAAACCCACGCATACCATATTGATCCTTAGCAGTTACCTTACCTCGCTCGGCCAAGCGTTCTGTAAAATCGAAGAGGGGCTGATGGGTTTCGCGGAGGTTGGTGACTTCAGCAGGCCAATAGTTCATTTGTAGGTTAATATTTAAATGATAGTCGGCATTCCATGGAGCCTGAAGGTATTCATTCCATATCCCTTGTAGATTTGCCGGACTAGTACCGGGTCTGGAACTGGAGATTAGCAAGTATCTGCCGAATTGGAAAAGCTTGGCGACCAAGTCAGGATCTTTCAATCCACTTTTTACTCTTTCCAACCTTACATCAACTGGTAAACTATCAAGTTCATGTCCTCCAAGGTCTAACTCAACTCTGTTAAACAGGCTTCTGTAATCCCGAACATGTCTTGCCAGGAGTTCTTCGAATGAAAATTCTGTAAGCTTTTTCTGTTGATCAGCAACTACATTTTGGAAGTTGTTTTGATGGTAGTAGGAGGTGGCACAAGTGATATATAGAGTTGCCTTGTTGACTCCTTTTAAATGGAGTTGATTAGATAGGGCTTCAATTTCTCCTCCTTCATTTTCTACTTTCAGTCGGGTTTGAAATTTAGTTCCATAGTCGATTTTCTCAGGCTTTGAAAAGTGCTTGCCACCAAGTTGAGTGACTTCACCGGACATCCATATTTCATTACCATTTTTGGTTGTCAAGTTTACTGTTGATTGTCCCTGGTCATCTGGTCTACTCAGCTCTAGTGAAAGGTTGAGTCCTGCCGGGTCTGTAGTCTTTAGCTCAATCACAATAACATTATCGGGGTTGCTTGAAAAGACTCTTTCTGTAAAATGACCATCTTCAGTGTCATAACTAACTGTTACCAGTGCAGAGTCCAGATCGAGTTGCCTGTGGTAATTTGATACTGTACGATCCCCAAAGTCAATCATTAAGTCACCCATGGTTTGGTGTGATTTAACGATACTCTTATGTGAAAACCTGCCAACCCACTCTTTATCAGCTTCATGCACTTTTCCAGCAATTAGTAAGTCCCTTACTTTCTGCAGATCGGAGGGAGTTCCTTGAGCATTTCCCCAGTCTGGTCCACCAGGCCACATTGAATCTTCATTCAATTGTATACGCTCCTTGTCTGTTCCTCCAAAAACCATGGCTCCTAGTCTTCCATTGCCTATGGGAAGCGCTTCTTTTGACCAATTAATGGCTGGGTTATTGTACCAAAGCACCAACCTGTCCATCGGCTGTTCGGGAGCATTTCCACAAGCATTTACAAATGCTAGCGCAATTATCAGAAAGGTGAGCTTTTTCATTTACCGAGCATTTACAGGTTCTGGCGATCCCACAATTCTAAGTTCCAATTTAGCATTAGGTGTTTTGCCTTCATTACTGAAAGTACAATCAAAGTCCATAGTGTGATTTCCATTGGAAACAGTGAAGTCTGCACTTAAGTCAATATCTCTGATTTTCTTCCAATTGGCACTGTAGATTGTAGCTTTCTTACCGCCAGTGTACTTAATAGTTTGTCCACTTTTAAGTGTAACTGGTAGCACTACTTTTTTATAGTTGTCTAATTCTAAAGTAATCTTTGAGAGGTCGGCATCCTGAGCAGTCAGGATAAATTGCAGGGCATTTTCTCCGGCACTGTTTTCAAAGTTGAAGGTTGAATACAATGGCTCTCCTGGCTGTCTGATCTTTTTTTCATGGTTGTATTTGTGCGAATAAACTTGGTATAGATTCCATTGATTTTCTCCGATAGTTTCAAGGTGGAACTCATTTTTAATGTCTTCCATTCTTTTTCGTTGATCATTTGAGAATACATTGGCCATACGTGCCTTTTCCCACTCTCCAATTGCTTTAAGGATATCATCGGAATAGCCATTTTTTTCCAGCGCATCAAAATTGGTGACAAAGGCATAACCAGCATTAAAGGCGGCCGAACGAGCCAACATCCATTCAATATCTTCAATACTTGTACTTGGACGCATGCTAAACCAGCCTAACATACCGGGCATGTAGTTTCGCTGAAAATACGCCTGATTTTTCAAACGGTACTCTGTTTGACTTTCTCTGAATCCAGCATACCACGGTTCTCCCCAATTCATTCTGGTATACATGTGCCAGAAGTAGTGACTAGTACGGCTTGCATCGGCAATGAAATGTGATTTTATATCATCTGAAAGGTGATCATACCAGGCCTGAGTAAACAATATTTCACCATAATTACCCATGGCAGTTGATCTGTTTCCTTCCACACCGTCAAATGAAATCTGACGTAAACCAGTTTCATTGTATAAATCGGCAATGTTTTGCGCCATTTCCTCACCAAGTTGAGCATTTGTCAAAAACACCTTATAGCCATGATCGGCTAAAAGACTAATCTGATCACCTGAATTGTGAGCAGATGCTTTAGTACCATACATGCCTCTTTGACAGTCAATTAGTTTCCATGGGGCTTCTTTGGAAACAGTTCCATATCGAATAAGTTCGGTGCCTATCTGGACTGTTTTCAGGCTATTGTTTTTCATCTGTTGAAAGAAGTCTGGTGACTCAATAGGGATGTCTTTTTGGTTTGAGCTAATGTCAGCAGTAATCTTGCAGGAGCCTACCTTAGCCAATCTACTATCTGGAATGGGAGTTACGTATGGATCATTGGTAGTTATGAAGTTCGATAGGGTGTGTACTCCAACCATGATACCTTCTTTCTGGGCCTTATCCACAATAGTTTTAAGCCCCTTTTTTCCATTTGGAAATTGATCATTAAGCTGAAACTTGCCCCATGTTTTGAAAGGTCCACCGTGGTATAGGTATCTCAAACCTGCTTTTTTTGTATAGTCAATAGCCCTTTCAATATTGGCTTCATTAAAGCCCATGATCATGTAAGCAGCAGCAGCTGTTCTTGTGGTTTTACCCCATTCACCATCAATGATGGGATGTGGTAAACCTTCAGCCAGTTCAATTTTTCCTATAGTGCTCAGAGCATCTTCTGTTTTGGCTCCAAAGAGTGCTATTTTGGAACCAATAACTCCTCCATCGTTGAATGCTGGAGCTACATATTTGTCTTTACTCCAATTCTTGATTACTCTTTCTTTACTTCGGTTTCTGGTATATGCCTGAAGTGTACTACCGAAATCAGCTGGTTTAGCAGCCTCTACTCGGTATAGTACATATCGCTTTCCTTCTTCACTGATATCTGAATAATTCCCTCCTTCGAAAATGTCAATCTGAGGCATAGCATCATTGTCATTCCATGGGTATCCTCCTAATGTTTTAGGGTTTAAAGATTGAATACCAATAGCGAATTCATCATCCCTGACCACACCTACAGTTTCTCCAATGGTGCCTTTGATTGTTGTTGGGAAGGGCCCCCAAACAATTAATTCGATTTCATCACTTCTAGTGAGAGAAATCAACTCAAAGGTCAGGTGACTTTGTTTTTCTTCAATCTTAATTTCTGCTGTGTAGTTGCCTGGAAAACTGACAGACAAGCTTTTCGTTTCAGAATTGTAGTCTGCCTTATCAGGAACGATTAACTCACCTTGTTTCTGAATACTTATCAACGCATTCAAGGTGTCTTTGAAGGTGTAATTTTGATCGTTTTTCTTACTAGAAAATGATTCGAGTTCACCTTTTGTATTGATATCAATACTGAAGGCATCACTCTGGAAATGGAACGTCTTTTTATCCGAACAACTTGTTTGTGTAACTAGTAAAAAGAGTATTAAAACGGAGAGCCAAGCTGTAGACTTTTTATAAAGTAGTTTTATCATTTGCTGATGGTTGAGATTACTTGATAAGGTCAATAGGAAACCTTAGTATATCCACAAAATACACCTGTTATAAAGCTATAGTGATTGTATGAAAGTTACTACCAAGCTATTGGCTATAGTAGACACTATATTTGCAGAGAAATACTAAATCGAAAGTGTTTGGGTTAATAAAGGATATAAAACGCAGTTTTCTGTTTAATCGAAGGTAATATTTATTGGTTGGTTTGATTTGGTGGTTAACCCTTTGAAGCTTTTGCTTTTGTTGCTACCACTGTAATCACTAACTGTAATGGTATATAACTGACTCGTATCAAATATTTTGGGCTTATAGACATTTCCCTTTATTCGTAGTGTATAGACAACCTCTCCTGAGTTTTCAATGAGCACCTGAATTACTGGATCTTTTAAACCAGAAATACGTAACTCCGGTAAGAAACCTTTAGCTGAACGGCCATAGTTTTCTTCTTGGCTTACTCTCACAGGCCAACCTTCGTAAGGCTTGTCGCCCTTGGATGGGTTTGCCCAACGTGGCCAGTTTTCGAGTGTAATGGTTCTTTTATTTTTATTGAAACGAGCAATGCCATAGCCTGCTGCTCTATCGTGCAACTCGGCTGGAAATTTATTACTGATGTATGGGTTAGATACTGCATGCACAGTCATTTTATTTCCAAAACCATCTTCGTGATCTCCTGTGTATGCAGGTGAATCTTCTTTACGGTTTTTGCCTGGGGTTTTTGGAAACCACCTTCTTGGATAAAAATTGGCAATAGAAGGTACACAAAGTGCAAAGCCAGCGTCATTGTATTCATCCACACCATATTGAACCGTACTTCCAAGGTGTTGGTCTCCCGCAATATGAACGGCAAAGGCTTTCCTCAATTTTTTAACTGCATTGTCTCTGCCGGTTTGTGGCCAACCATTAGAATCCATATCTGCTGCAGGAATGTCGTCAGGAGCATAACTTCCTTGAGGATATATTTCCAGACCTGGAAAATTTGCATCACTTATTTCGCTGGTTGGTAGGGTAACCACATCGGCAAAAATGGTTTGGGAAAGCACAGCTTTCATCTCAATATTTGGTTGCCAGTCACCAGCCCAATGTTCCAGAAAATCCAATTGCCTTTTTCCTAGCAGGATGGCTCCTTTTACATCAGCCTCTTTTTTCGCGTTAAATTCTGGGTTTCTTGCCCAACCGTTGACAACCTTCGCTTTTGGCATTAAGCCTTTCGGGGCTGATTTAAACTTTCGATCCTCCAAAACTGCAAAACTGATCCCACCATAATTGAAATCTGTATAGTAAACTCCTATGCCTTGTTCTACTGGTGTCGGATCAAATGGGTCGGGCATGTGACTGGTCTGAGTACGTTCAACCATTTTAACCCATTCTGGAGACATTTTATATCCTCCACCATCTTGAGCTGTTCCTCCATACTTACTTGGCACAGCCTTTCTTCCTCCTGCTCCCCAGATATTACCATGATAAACATCGTGATCATCTGTAATACTTATAGTGGGTATTTCAGCAGTAAGCTTCCCAAAGGCCCAATACCATAAATACCATTTGTAGAGGTAGTCCAATTCGGCATTTTGTCGGTCAGCCCAGGTTGGGCTTGCTCCTTCATAAACCTGATCACCACTAAAGAATAGTACATCAGGCTTGTGCTGCATGAAGTTGTCTATCAAATCTGTGTGAGGAAACCAAACACCCCAGTCCCATGGGAACTTTCCGGTATCTACTCCTCCCCAACGTTTTGGGTTTGGCCTTACGTTATTGTGATTGCCTGTAAAAGCTGCAACCACCAATTCTTCTTTATCTAGAGGTTCTTTTCTAATGATTCCATTGCTATAAGCCACATGTGGACCATACTTGTTTTCATCCAGATAATACTTCACTCGATATGGAGCGTCCTGATTATACTCCCAGTTATCAACTCTGAAGGTTGCTGTAAATCCCGGAACAATTACCGGAGATTTTTGAACACTCTTCCATTCATCGCCTATTTTTAATTCTAGTTCAGCACTCTGTGAATCAGCTGATCCGATAGGCATGAGTTGAGCAGTTAACTTCAATGTGTTCTTATGAAGCGTATGCTGTGAACCTATGATTGGGCCAGCAGTCCTGCTTGGGGTATGATCAATCTTGTTTCCCGAGATTTCCCAATTGTCGAATGAAAAACTACCTGTTTTCGACTCAGTATCGGGGTTTGACACAAGGGCTATACTACCTATAGTTCTATCAAATGGAATTGAAATATTCTCAAGACGCCCCAGTTCTTTCTCCTGAGTACTTGCAATTGCCGTGAGGTTAGCATTTACATCTACTTTTATTGTAAGCTTAATTTCATTGTTAAAAACCGTATTAGGTAAATCAGTTTGAGCAATAAAACTGTTTTCCGTTTCAAAGTCACGAATGAAGAGCTGCCCTTGTTGGCTAACTCCAACATAAAGTCCACCATGCTTTCCGTAACTGTGATGAATCAGTGCTGCCTGGCGATAATCTTGCCCAGCACCGGCACCAAAAAGAATCCCTGCACTGGCGCTTCCATTGGCACTTTTCTCAGAATTAATGTCTACACTAAAGCCAAAACTCTCCACTCTGTCAGATAGACTGTGGGTCAACAGGTGCACAGATCGCATAGGGTTAGCTTGGTTTAAGCAGACCAACTTCCCATTTTCCAGTTTCCAATCCTGTAATCTGTTTGCCCAGAATTCCGGACCTATCCATGTTCTGTCAGTGTTAGAGAACTCATATACAAATGATTTTTCTTTTGTGCAGGATGTAAATGCAACTGCCGTAACAATGACTAACAGAAAAATCCTGAATTGTGCTTTATGTTTCATGGTGATTGGTTAAAAAAATCTGAAATTTTCACTTTCTGAAAAACAAGGTCGGCTTGGCTTCCTTCGTATAGAATACCAATGGTTTCTTCATCTATACTGGTCATACATGAATAACCGCGTCCGGCTCCACTGTCTAAAAGAACCTGATATTGTTCTGGCCAGGTGCTTCCCATATCCTTACTCAGCTTTATGGTCATGTTTACTCTGTCCGTAGATGAATTAGGATTTGAAAAGAGGAGAAAGTTTTCACCTTTATAGGAGTGTTTAATTAAGCTAGCCATACAAACTGGTTCAATCAACGCTTGTCGGGAAGTAGGGTGAACAGTCCATGTTTCTCCCATGTCAGTGGTGGTGTATACTGACCTGGAACCACCACGATTATCCCTCATATTGAGCATTAAGCTTCCATCGTCTAGCTCCACCACTTGCGACTCTGTGGTATTGGGTTTAGCTCCAGTACCAATTTCCCATGTTTCTCCTCTATCTCTGCTGTAGATGATAGTGGAGTGTGGCATTTCGTTTTCATCTTTAAACTGAGCAGGGAATACCAATGTGCCGTTCTTCATAGTAATTCCTTTCCCAGGGCCTTGTAATAGCAAATGCCATTTTGGGTCTTTTACTTGACTTGTAATATTAATTGGGGCAGACCAAGTGAGTCCATCATCTTCACTTTTTGTCAGCATAAACTGACTGGTTTCCTCTGGTTTCAAGCCAGGCTTGGAAGCCCACCAGTTTCTTTCCCCAGGATGGCCGTGTGCCCAAACAGCAGCAACCCAAATGGTTCCTGTTTCTTTATCAACAAGAATTGAAGGATCTCCAATACCATTTTCATTCTGTGGTAAACCTCCCCATTCACCCATATCCATAATTACTTTCATAGGTTCCCAGGTATTGCCACTATCAGTACTTCTACTCATACCAATGTCTACATCTTCCTGAAGGTCTACAGCACTGTTTTTTCTATTGTCATATACTGCAATCAGAGTGCCCTTATTAGTTGTTACAAGTCCGGGAATTCGATAAGTATCTATTCCATCATCTCCATGTTTGCGGAGGGCAATGAAAGAACTTTCATCCCCAAGGTTTGAGTAATTGCAAGATGATATGGCAAGTACCCAGAATATTACCAGGTATTTAGCAAATGATTCTGTGGCACTAAATTTTAACAAATCAATTATCGGTCATTATATCTCCCAATTGAGTCATCTTAAACCGATCGAGGGTAGCAGAGGTATGCTCTTTTACCATGATGTCTTCCATCTTTTTGATAATGTCAGGGTGAGCTGCTGCCACGTCATTTTGCTCAGCTGGGTCCTCCTTAAGATTATATAACTCCAGCGTCATGTTTCCTTTTTTGATGTTCTTGCGAATACCTTTCCAATCACCCATTCTAATGGCTTGTTGCCCCTGATACTCGGGAAATTCCCAATACAAGTATTCCCTGTCTTGCTGTTTTCCGTTTCCAAGTAACGTTGGCAGATAACTTACCCCATCAGTATTTTCTGGAATGTCAACTCCAGTTAATTCTCCTGCTGTAGCCATAAAATCCCAGAAAACAGAAATATGATCAGTTTTAGAACCAGCTTCAATTTTTCCAGGCCATGAAGCTATCATAGGTACTCTAATGCCACCTTCATAGGTAAACCCTTTAGTTCGGCCATAGGCTGTTTCAAATGGACCTGCACTATTGAAATATGGTGCATCGACTCCTCCCGTATATGTTGGGCCATTATCGCTGGTGAAAATGATTAAGGTGTTTTCATACAACCCTAATTCTTTAAGTTTAGCAATTAGTTCTCCAACCTGATCGTCAAGATAGGTAATCATACCTGCATAAGCTGCTTTTGGATACCGATGTGGAAAGTATCCCCTGTTTCCAATATATGGTTCTTCATCTCCCCAAAGCTTCAGGTATCTATCTGTGTATTCCTGCGGTACCTGAATTGGAAGGTGCGGAATAGGAGTTGCATAATATAGAAAGAATGGTTCGTCTTTATTTTCCTCTATGAAATTAAGCGCTTCTGTTTGCATCAAAGCGGGAGCATAGTCTGGCTGTTTGTTGAAAGCATCATAGCTGCTTGGGTCCCTCGGGTCTGCACCTTCTGCCAGTTTTTGTCTTGGAGGAACAAGGTCATTATTGGTCCATACCTTTTCTTCGTTTTTCCATAAGTGTTTTGGGTATAGCTGATGTGCTTGTCTTTGACAGTTGTAGCCATAAAAGAAATCAAATCCTCTTTTGTTAGGAATGCCTTCTGTGAGTGGCGCTCCAAGCCCCCATTTACCAACCACACCGGTTTTATACCCGGCATTCTGAAGTATATTCCCTACTGTGAGTGTGCCATTTGGGATTGGGCGTTGTCCTTCCAGATTTGGATCATTTACAGCTTTTTCATAATTCCAAACCTCGCCACGCGAAGCCCATTCGTCATTACCTCGAATATGAGCATTACCAGGGTGCTTTCCTGTCATTAACATGTAGCGGGCAGGTGCACATACAGGAGCACCTGAATAATGCTGGGTAAACATCATTCCTGATTTTGCAAGCGCATCAATATTTGGGGTCTGAATTTTGGTCTGTCCATAAATTCCTAATTCACCGTAGCCAAGGTCATCGGCTAGAATGTAAATTATGTTTGGTTTGTAGGGTGTGTTTTCCTTTTCCGAACAGCTCGTGATCGCGAAAAGGACTAACAGAAATAAGTAGGTTTTTTTCATATTCTGGTTAAGTCTAAAAAGTACTTTAAATTAGGATATTTAATTGAAAAGTGATCTTTAATTCTTTCTTAAAGTATTCACGAAATCTTGATTGTATCGCTTTCTGGAATGACTTTTCCAGATTGTATCTGTTCTCCATGTTGGTTTAATGAGTTCCTTCTCCCAATCATGAAAAGCTTTTAGCAGTTTTTGAGTGATTTCAGGATTTTGTTCGCTTAGGTCTACTTGCTCTCCAATGTCTTGAGATAAATTATGAAGCCGGGGAGGAGCATCGTCAAACCAGATCAGTTTCCAGTCTCCCTCCCTGATTGCTCCATGGTGACCAAGTCTCCAGAATAGTCTTTCATGAGGCTTAGCGACATGTTGATTGAGATAGGGCAGAAGGGCAACCCCATCTGTGTTTTTTGGTAAATCAGCGTTAGCTGCTGAAAGTGCTGTAGGTAAGATATCTAATGTTATAATTGGTTGATTATATACAGATTTCCTTTTGATTGTTTTTGGCCATTGTGCTACGAATGGCACATGAATACCACCTTCCAGAAAGGTGCCTTTGGTTCCTGAAAAAGGAGCATTATTGGAGGCATTGTACGGCATGGCACCTCCATTATCATTGGTGAATATGACAAGAGTATTTTCTTCTAAGCCTAAGTCTCTAAGCTTGGTCATAACCTTGCCAATATTTTCATCCAGCGACCTTGTCATTGCAGCATTGATTGCTCTTTGTTCTGTTTTGAACTGTTTCTTAGCTTCTGCCAAGTAATCGGCTCTTGCATGCATGGGAGTATGTGGTGCATTGAATGATAAAAACAGAAAGAAGGGGGCTTCTTTATTCCCTTCAATAAAGGAAACGGCTTCATCACCAAAGGTGTCTGTCAAATAGGAAAGACTCATTGGATCGACAGTCTCTCCATTCCGCTGAATATACTTTGCTTTACCTTTGTGGTAGGGACTGCCTCCTTTGAGCATCCCAAAGAACTCATCAAAACCTCTTTGATTGGGGTGAAACTGAGGTCTTTCACCAAGATGCCATTTTCCTATAAGTCCAGTTTTGTACCCTTCTGCTTTTAGGTAATCGGCTATGGTTTTTTCACCTACTGCTAGCCCTATTGAATCTGGGTCGGTGTTGGTGAAGTTTCCCCCGATATTATACTCATGACCAAATCGCTGCTGGTACCTACCTGTTAGCAGGCCCGCCCGTGAAGGACTACAGACCGGACCACTGACATAGGCATTAGTAAACTTTACTCCATTTTCAGCTATGGCATCAATATTTGGAGTGTGTATGAGCTTGTTCCCATTCAAGCTAAAATCTGCATAGCCAGCATCGTCAGCAAAGATTATGATAATGTTGGGGGGATTTTGTTCTTGATTCTTAGAACAAGCTTGAAAGGCAAGTAAAACAAAGATTAGAAGTTGAAATCTCTTCATTGAGTTGACAGATGCATTTTGTTTTTAAAGTGATATTAGCAGTGGTTGCATAAAAAGTCAAAGAAATACCGTCATTCCCAATCAAGTTGGGAATGACGATAAGACTTTTGGCCTAATCTCTTTTATATTCGTTTTATACCATACCTAAGCTTTTTTCTTGGTCCATGCGCCTAATATTATACCTCCAATCATAAGTGCAACTACATCAAAACCTCCTTCTATCCAAGATAATTCATAAGGGTTTTGAGCAAACATGTCGCTGGTCATTTTACTTAGAAAGACAAAAGAAAATGAGATCATTAACCCCATTTTGGCTCCTTTAAACGCAGTGTCAACATTAAGTTTGATAAAGAGCCAGGACAGCATATACATTGGTACAACAGTACCAACAATATTGGTTGCCCAAACTCCAGCTCCCGGAGGGTTGGCTTCAACGGTGGCAAGATCCAGCCCTACTAGTGACATCCATTTTTCTCCAAAAAGTGTGTCGTACCAGAGGAATCCTAATCCGGTAATCAAAACCACGGAGACCCACACCGCAGCATGGTTAGTTTTTAAATTGTTCATCTTAATTAATTTAAGGTTGATAATGATGAAGTCCAGTCTTAACAGGCTGACTTTCAGTTAAAAGATAACAATTTTCGTGGAGTTAATCTTAATCTAAAACCTCTAAAGGGTATTCGACTTGTTTTCCTGTCGCCTTATCTGTAGGCATTTGTGCATCTACTTGTTTAAGGTAATTGGTTAGAATTGTTGCCAATTCTTTAAGTTTTTCCGAGTTATTTTCTGCTTCGTTCACCGATTCTCCAATATCTTCCTGAATGTTGAAGAGCTCAAAGCTTCTATCGGCATGGTAGTAGATAAGCTTCCAGTCACCTAGCCTTACGGTACTTGTAGAGGCGATTCCGGGGCCTTTTGGACCCCATCGGTTTGGATAGTGCCAGAAAAGAGGTCTATTTCTAGACGATTCAGGGTTTTCGTGTGTAAGTAATGGTACAAAGCTAACTCCATCTACTGGTTGAACTGTTTTATATTTCTTTTCTCCCGCCATTTCCAGAATTGAAGGAAAGAAGTCCTCTATAATGAGATAGTCATGTGAGATACTATTGGGTTTCACCTTTCCTGGCCATTTGACAATCATAGGTTCACGAATACCACCTTCATGCGCAGAGCCTTTACCACTGCTTAAAGGTTTATTATGGCTGTGCTTTTCTCCACCTCTGGCTACTGCACTAAGTCCACCATTATCAGACATGAAAAGTATAATGGTATTTTCTGTTAGCCCTTCTTTATCAAGGTGATCCATAATATCACCCAGACTCTTATCCATTCCTTCAACCAGAGAGGCATACTTAGCCTCGGTTGGCAAAAGGCCTTTATCCAAGTACTTTTGAACAAACCGATCGTCTCCCATAATTGGCGTGTGCACTGCATAGTGTGCCATATACAAGAAAAATGGTTTTTTGGATTGTACAGCGCTGTCAATAGAGTTAATTGCTTCGAGTGTGAGTGCTTCTGTTAGGAAAATATCCTGTCCATGATATTTTTCGAGGCCTGGTACTGCCCATACGGCTTTTTTTGGATTGTTATTACCAAAGGCTTCTTTGCCATAATAACTTTCAGGGGCACCAGCAGCATGCCCGGCAATGTTCACATTAAATCCAATGTTTTTAGGGTTTGAAGCGGGTGTGCCTATCGCACCCAGGTGTGCTTTGCCTGAATGAATAGTAAAATAACCAGCATCGTGTAAAAGTTGAGGAAGAGGTGTGGCATGGATGGTTTGATTAATTCCAGCTACCGGACTAAGGCCATTTACGTTCCATTCCGGCTGTTCAAGTAAATCATCATCGGCTACAGGTTGTACATCTTTTCGAAGTGTCCAGTTGGTTACTCTGTGATGTGCCGCATTCATACCAGTCATTAGGCTGACTCTGGTAGGCGAGCAAACAGCACATGCATAAGCTTGTGTAAACTTCATGCCTTCTGCAGCCAGGCGTTCCATATTTGGAGTATCGTAGATATCGTTGAAGGGAGTTCTTTTGTCCCAGAATGGAACGGATGTATCTTGCCAACCCATATCATCGACTAGAAAAAGAATGATATTAGGCTGCTTTTGAACTTCTTGCTTGCCTGAACATGCCATGCACATTAGCACTAGCAGGCCTAAAAGTAGTTTACAGTGCTTTGTATTCATCTAGCTTGTCTTTTAGTTCTTTGGCAATTTCAGGATGCTCTCGGAGTAGGTTTTTCTTTTCTGATGGATCATTGGTAAGATTATATAGCTGTAGGTCATGTTCTGCTCCGTTGCCATTAAAACTCCAGCCTCCGGAACCTTTTGAGTCTACCAGCTTCCAATCACCTTTCCTTATGGCAAATATGCCATCGACAGAATGGTGAATTGTATACTCCCTTTTCTGAAAACCTTCTTCACCCAAGAGAACGGGGAGAAAATCATTGCTGTCTTCGGCTTTTGAATTGTTGTTTAATAGGGCAGAAAAGGTGGCCATCATATCCGTCATGGAAACTACTTCCGTACTTTTGCTTCCTGCTGCTATCCGACCAGACCAACGGGCAATAAAAGGTACTCGATGGCCGCCTTCCCAAACATCGGATTTCATACCGCTGTAAATGTAATTGGCCCTATGCGAAAAATTTGCTTTATCCTCGGCCGTCCAGTGCGCTCCGTTGTCGCTCGAAAAGATGATTAAGGTTTCTTCCTCAATCCCCAATTCTTCCAGTTTTTTCATAATAGCTCCAACGGCCTGATCTACCTGTACCACAAAGTCTCCATATACCCCTGCCTGAGATTTCCCTTTGACATCGTCTGTCGGGAGCCACGGTGTATGTGGAGCGGTTAGTGGAAAGTAAAGAAAGAAGGGTTGATCCTTTTTCCTGCCTTGCTTATCAAGGTAGGATACTGCCTTGTCAGTTAAGTGTCCTAAGGTACCTTTCAGGTCAAAGTCTTGCTGAATATCAGCCGTTCTCCAGAAAACGCCTCTTTCAGGGTTTTTGCCTTCAATTTTTCCTTTAATGGGTTTAGTCAGTTTTCCATTTTTGATGTAGCAGTATGGCGCTATATCCAGAGAAGAAGGAATAATGTATCCATAATCGAAACCTCTTTCCGAAGGCCCACCACCAATGTGACCCGCATAGTCCACATTTTCTGTATTGGGGTTATCCCATTGGCTTCCGGTAAAAAGCGGTAATGAGTCATTCTTTTTTGGCCAATCTAAGCCAAGGTGCCATTTGCCTATGCAGGCAGTATGATAGTCATTCTCCGAAAACAGCGTGCCGAGAGTGGTTCGGTTTTCCTCAATCAGCGGAGGGTCATAACCAACCAAAACTCCTGATTTCAGCCGAGTACGAAAGGCATACCTACCAGTAAGTAATCCGTATCGAGTGGGGGTGCATACTGCCGAGTTGGAGTGTGCATCAGTAAAATGCATACCTTTTGCAACAAGTTGATCAAGGTTCGCAGTTGGAATACCTGATGCTGGGTTCAGTGCGGTGATATCACCATACCCCATATCATCTGCCAAAATGAAAATAACATTGGGGAGTTTATCCTCTTGTTTATCAGCATTTTCACAACCACTGAAAAGGGAAAGTGAGAATATCAGTAAGAAAAGGACTTTAGTTCTCATCTCATTCTATTTCCGTCAATGCTTCCATGACAGGCCGCCCTGTCCAGAACTGTGGTTGCTCTAAACCTAGCAACCAGGCAATAGTAGCACCTGTATCATAAGTTACTATACTTGAGTTAAGCTTACCTTTTGCAGGGATATCTTTACCATATATTATCCATGGAATCTCTACTTCCAGTAAAGACTTTCCTCCATGTCCTTTATTTACACCTCCGTGGTCTGAACTCAGTATAATGACAGTTTCCTCCATTATTCCATTTTCTTCCAGGGCCTCAATTATCTGTCCTACGAGTGCATCAATTTTTTCTACTTCCTGATAGTATTCCTGGGTGTCATGACCAATCCCATGACCTGCTCCATCAGGTTGATCGAAATGAATGAAAGTCAGTGCGGGTTTTTCGTTTGTTATAAACTCAATGGCCGTTTGAGTAGTGGCCGAATCTGATTTTCCATTGAAGTCCAAATCAACAAGGTTCTTTTCAAATAGGTAGCCAATACCTCCCCAGGAATAGGAGACTCCCATTTTTTCTTCGGGCAATTGTTCATGTAACAAACTGAAGATTGATGGGTAGATGCCTTCTTTGCCGAGAATTCTGGAGGGTAACTCAGGTGTTTTGCTCCCCCATTCAGTATAGCCATGGAGTTCGGAGCCAGATCCCATGATCATGGAGGCCCAATTGACTGCACTGGAGGAAGGAAGAACCGACCTGGCCTGGAGAGAATAACTACCACCATCCATCAATTTTCTCATGTTGGGTACTTTGGCTTTTTCAAAGGCATAGGCTCCCAGTCCATCGGAACCTATTAAAACTACATGTTTGGCTTTGCGAGTTGGTTTTTGAGTGTTTTGTTGACATGCCGAAAAAAATATCAAAACGGCCATAACCATAATACCGGTCAATGTTTTCATAAACTATTTTAGTGTTATAGAAATCTCTTTTTCTTTTTGATTTCTGATGATGCTCAGCTCAATATGCCCTCTCCACAAATGTCCTCTGTATGCGTCCATTAATTTACGGATATCTGGAGTGTCGTCATCATTAATTTTTAAAATCACATCCTGGACCTTTAAGCCACTTTCAAATGCCTTACTGTTTTCGGGTACTTTCAATACTATTACTCCTTTCTCTTCGGCCAGTCCTGCTGCAGATCGTTCTCCTATTCCCCTCACTTTTCTCACAGAGGCTCCCAAAAAGTCAAATGTTCTATTATCTCCTTCAACCAGTTCGGATGAAAACAATAGTGGTATTTCGGGAGTATCTGCAATGGCTTTTAGGGCAGCCGATTTTACCCCGAATTCATCCATAGCGAAGTTTTTAAAACCAAGTTTTAAGGCTGGTGAGCTTTCTTGTACACTAAAGTCGCCTATTTCAGGGTTGACGAATTGAGGATTTCCATAAAGGCTGTTGAGGTCAATTCCCTTGTTGTGGGATTCTACCAAAGCTGCTGAATCGGGTAGGAGGTTGTAGTCCACTTCATCTCCCCATTTAGGTACTATAATGGGTTTGTAATTGGTGGTTACAATGTTTCTTCTGAATACATCATGACTTTCATCAAACCATACGTGTGGATGAAAACTGTTGTTCACCATGATGTTGTTCTCCACTGTTCTATTGAAGCCTTCTCGTAATTTGATGCCGCCATTGAGGCAAAGGTTATTGTAGATATGGTAATTGCTTGAACCATCGTCAAGGTCGATATCCCAGCCATGGTCGCAACGAAACCTATTGTTTCTGATAATGGTAGTACGAATGGGATCGATGGTAACCAAGTTGGGCTCTGTGCTTGTTCTATAATTCAGGCTATCTCTGTTAGGGTGCCAGAACCTATCTCTGCCCCATGAGTTGAATGATCCGTGATCTCCAGTCTCCAATACCGTGTTGAATACATCATTGTATTCTATGATATGACCTCCCCAGGTACCTTCACTAATGTTTATTCCAGCGCGTGGAACATTATAAATGCTATTGTGGCTGATGGTGATATCCATGGCCATAGAGATTTGCACTCCTGCAACTTGTTTTTCTATTCGCCCGATATTATGAATCAGGTTGTCATTGACTATGCATAGCGAAGGGTAGTCGTCTGTTTTAGGTCCCGGCTGCCTATCAAGTTTGTCCAGAGGGGTATATTCATAATACTGAAAGGATGGAGAGCGTACAGCATCAGGACTTCCTACGAAGGCTACTGCACTGGCACCAATTTGCTCAAAATGATTAGACTGAATTCTAATATTCCGATTGTATTTGTTTACAAAAACTCCATTTCCGCCAAGCTCAGTAAAGTGACTGTTGCTTACGGTACAGTTTTCGGCATTTGTAAATAGTAAAGCTCCGCCACGGTAGATTGTCCAGTCACTTCTTAAAAGTGGCTCGTCAGTTTTCATATAGGTCGGGTTCGTGTGTGTAAAGGTCAAGCCTTCAATTTCAACATACTGAGTGGGGTTTGCTTGTGTTCCTTCAATTTCGATCAAATGATACAAAAGAGGGACTTCTATCAAGGCTGAATTCAAATCAGTTGCGTCATCAGGATAATAATAAAGTACATTTTCCTCTTGATCTAAAAACCATTCGCCTTGACTATCTAATTCTTCACGAATATTTTCAACATATCTGAAATGAGAGTGCATTCCCATTTGTCTATTATTTTGAAAGCCTCCTGTCAACTCCAATTCTCCACTTTCCTTTTTGCCTTCTATCAGGTAGTGATATCCACCCCATTCTGCGCGGTGCATGGCATGAAGAATCCCATCTTTGGGGTTTTTCCAACCCTTTACTCTATCCTTGCTAATGGCATCTTCAGAATAGCCATTGAATATATTCTCGGTTGGATCAAAGTTG
Organism: uncultured Roseivirga sp.; assembly: GCA_947493005.1. Lineage (GTDB taxonomy): Bacteria > Bacteroidota > Bacteroidia > Cytophagales > Cyclobacteriaceae > Roseivirga. The sequence goes on along the minus strand of CANLOY010000001.1, from coordinate 175,881 downwards.
GGGTACCGGGCCCTGATCTTTTTCTTGCCATTGATGTACAACTGGCTAAAACTGAAATTTTCATCTAGTTTTGCCTTCATTAAATTCCCCTCTGCCTTTTCCCACTTAAGCATTAGTGTCCTGGCTCCTGATAGTACTACTTGTTCTTTCTGATAGCCCGCAATTTTCAGTGGTGCTTTTTCTGTCCCAGCATTTTCATTGTTAATGCGAAGGGTATTTTTAAGGTAGTAAGTGCCCTTTCGAAGTAAGATGGTAACGGGTAAGTTGTCTTTTTCCCTTAAATGTTGTGCTTCGGACAGTGCATGTTCCAGACTTTCTAAGGGAGCATCTATACTGCCTATACTCTGATCGTTACCTGAAGGACTAACGTAGATAAATTGTTCACTTTTACTGCAAGAGAAAAGAATGGAACTTATCAATAAGGATATAAAAAATGGCCTCATCTGACTATTTAAGATTACTCACTTTAATGGTCCAGACATAGTCAGATGCAGGTGACTTACGCCACTTTGATGGAATAGAAACCACAAAGCCATTTCCTTCTTTTCTCCATTTGAGTTTACCCTTTCCTAGCAGACTTACTGAAGCACCAGATGCGGGCTGTAGGCTTTTGACTTTGATTTCGACAGGCATTTCTTTTTCGTTTTCATCTGCCATATAGAGGAAGTAGGTAGTGCCGTCCGGTTTTTGGGTGATGGCTACTTTGTCTTCTTTATAGGGGGCAAGTGAGTGCGTTTCGTAAATGGCTTCGTTATTTACTTTCATCCAACGGCCATACTCTTCCAAAAGGTCATAAGCACCTTGTTGCCAGGTGCCATCGGGGCCGGGGGCTATGTTAAGCAAGAGGTTTCCTCCTTTTGAGACAATATCGACCAACAGGTGTATGGCTTTGTGACCACTCATATACTTTGCATTGAAAGTATGAGACCAACCACCTCCTGAGATCATTGGAGACTCCCAAGGAAAGGGTAGAGGCTTTTCCGGCACCCTGTTTTCAGGAGTTAAGTAATTTTGATTTTTACCATGTACTGCTCTGTCTACAACAATAAGGCCTGGTTGTTTTTTTCTTGCTTTTTCTACCAACTGATCCATATTAATGTCTTGATTGACAATTCGGTGCTTCAGGTAGCCATTTTTGTTCTGCTCTCCTAACTGGCCTCTGTACCAGTCTGTGATTTGCCCTTTGGGTGTTTTGGCCACCCAGCCACCATCTAGCCACAGGATATCTACTTTACCATAGTCAGTCATTAATTCAAGGATTTGATTATGTGTAAAGTCTATGAATTTTTGCCATTTCTCAGGGTTGGATTCGGGTTCGTAGTTTACATTTCTGTCTCGTGGAGGATATTTAGGGTCCCAGTAATGTTCTGAGTGCCAGTCTGGTTTTGAAAAGTAAGCTCCTGTCCAGATGTCTTGCGCCCTGAATGCATCAAAAATCTCTTTGGTCAAGTTGGCTTTTGGGTGGTTTCTGAATATGCTTTTACTGCCTGTTATTTTGTAGTCTGTGTATTTTGAATCGAACATGGAGAAACCATCGTGATGCTTGGTGGTGAAAACCATATATTTCATGCCCGCATTCTTGGCTGCTTTGGCCCATTTTTCAGGGTCGAAATTGACTGGGTTAAAAGTAAGTGCCAGATTCTCGTATTCTCGCTTATAGGTAAAGTAATCGTTAGGATTGGAGCCTTTTGTCCTTACACACCATCCGTACTCTTCAGGGCAAAGCGACCAAGACTCTACAATGCCCCATTGGCTATAGGCTCCCCAGTGCATCAACAAACCAAATTTTAAGCCTTGCCATTCTTTGATTTTAGCCAGAGCCAACGGGTCGGTTTCCGGTACATATCGCTCGTCTTCATAAATAGCCTGTGCAAAAAGTGCCTGACTTAAAAAACAAGCCATAAAAAGTAATAGTCCGACTTTCTTCATCTTTGGTTGGTTTGGTTGATCATTGCTTTCAAAACAGGCTCTAGTGTTTTCGCCCATATATTGTATCCTTCAACACCCAGGTGTATGCCATCGGTGCTGTAATAGTTTGGATCGAGGTTGTTATTTGGGTCTATCAATATACTTCCCAAATCCATGTATTTCACTTTCCATTTTTTAGACAGCTTGGAAAGCTGCTGATGCACTTTTTCATATTTCAACCTATTTGGATGATTTGGTGTAGTGCCTGCTGGTAAAGGTCCGAGCAAAAGTATTTTGCTATCTGGAAGGTTGGTTTTGAGTTCTGCTACTATTTTGGAAATTCCCTCGGTAATTTCATCTGGTTCATCTGAAGGAAAGTTGTTGACCCCAATTGTTAGTACCACCACTTTGGGTTTAGCCCAATTATAGTTTCCATTCCGAACCCTCCATAAAACATGTTGTGTGCGGTCGCCCGATATCCCGGCTGTTTCCCAAGTGTACCCTTTTAATGCTTCATTAAAAGCAGATCTTCCGGGCTTGTATGTTACGGCTTCCCTGTTTCCGCCTATACTTTGTGTAATAGAATTGCCAATAAACAGTACATCAAGGGTGCCTTCGGCTCTTAATAAGAGCGATTTGATATCCTCGTGGTTAGCCCACCAATCAGCCTCTTTTTTCCATCCGGCTGCAGACCTGAACTCTGAACCTGGCGCGGGTATAGCTGCCATATTAATTTTATGCCCGGTAGCTCGAAGGATAAAATCTACGATTACTGTGGGGTTTTTAAGGCTATGAGGGTGATGACCTATTCCATCCTTGTAAATTGTCTTAATATTGCCTCCATATTTAATAATTGCTTCTTCAAAAGGTCTTGTGTTTTCATCTACTGGCACCACTTCATCAGCTTCTCCACAGATGTGTAAAAGGGGAATTCCTGATTTTGCTAACTTTTTGGCTTTGTGGATGGGGAAGCCTTTAAACAGGCCAGCTTTCTTTTCCTCCTCCAGGTTATAGGCTTTCATCAGGTTATTCCAGTCCTGTTGATTAAACTTTCCTTCGCCCTTGCCTCCCGGCCAGCTTTTGCCATCCAGAACGGGAGCATCTGCATATATGGCAGCGACTTTTCCGGGGTTGGATGCTGCCCAGTTGTACACAATCAGGCCTCCACGACTCATACCTTCCAAAACCACTTTTTTGGAAAGTCCACCTTTTTGCATAAAGCCGTAAAAATGATTCCATCTTTTAACCGCTTCAGGACTTCCGTACAAATCGGCCACATCATGATAAACCAAATGAAAGCCCCTTTCAAGAAGGGCTATGTCAGTTTGAGGTTCGTGCCCCCAAAAACGTGCCCTCCAAATCCAGGGTTTGTCCTTGGCGGTTTGCTTTGGCCTTACAATTTTGCTCTCTACCCCGTTCCATTTGAATGTGGTTTGTTCAAAACCATAGAAGTTGGATTGTTTTCCTGTTATACCAAGTGTTGCTAACAGGTTGAAATCCGGATTGTTTTTTAGTGCAATTTGTTCGTAAAGCCTGTTGGAAATCAAGGTAGCCCCAAGGGAATTTGGGTGGACTTTATCAGGCAGAAGACTTTCTTTGTCGAGGAACAGGTTGTATAGGTTTACAATTTCGCTACCTGACTCATAGGCGACCTCCCTTGTTAGAGGTATGATTTGCTCAGATACTACCTTTGAAGTTATTCCTGTGGTGTCTGTTGTAAAAGCAGGTACGGGCAGGCACAAAATGATTCTGGGATTGCTTTTCAGGCTTTTGAACGAATGGATTAGCTCCAGGTAATCGGACTTAAATTCACTTAGGTATTTACGGTTAATGGCTTTGCTATCGTTTGTGCCAAGTTTGATAATTACTATATCGGGAAAGTACTCAAGGGCTTTTTGGTATTCATTGGTTTTCCAATAAGGGAGGTTGCCCTTTTTAAGAAGTGTCCTTCCGCTTACGCCAAAGTTTCTGACCTCATATTCTTTGCCAAGTATGGCTTGTAATTGTGCAGGGTAAGCATTTTTTTCTCTATGGACAACTCCGTAACCATAGGTAATACTGTTTCCTATTGCTGCTATTTTGACCTGGGCCTCAAGACAAACCACTAAGGTTATGAGGAACGCTAATATGGTAGAGAGTTTTCTCAAATGGTTCAGAATTTCAATGAATAGCTTGACATCTCTGCTGAGTACCTGCTTCCTTCAATGCCTTGTGGCATACCCATTTCATAAGGTGAAGGAGACACCCACTGGCTTTTTACTCCTTCTATAGTAACTGAACCCTTTAAGTCAATTTCCACGAATGCATAAAGTGGGTCTTTGTAGGTGGCCAGATTGGGTAGCCACTTATATTGTTCATAAAGTTCTTTGGGGTAGCGTTCAGTAGATTTGTATTTGTCGCTCATCCACTGATATGACATACTATTCACTTCTATGTAATGAATTCCATTTAATACATGATGATAATCAATGTGGTTGTGTCCATTGAAACAGCAAATAACTTTTTCTTTGTTGGCTTCCAGGATTTTCTGGATGGTCAGGCGATTTTTCACCCCCCATTGGTAGTGCCAAAGGCTCTGATGTGAGAATATAACTGTAGGTAATTTAGTCTCATTTAAATCGGCTTTGAACCACTCTATTTGTTCATCATTGATGAAAGTCCTCAGGCTTGAGTCTATATAAAAATTGGCCTTGTCATAGTCCGTGAATTTTCCGTCTTGATAAAGGAAATTGGCATCCAAAACTATAAAGTGAACTCCATTGAAATCATAAGAGTAGTATGTCTTGGGCATTTCCCAAAAATCCAGCATCTGCTCTTTGGAGTGCTTGTCCATATCATGGTTTCCCAAAACATGATATTTAGGGCCTTTAAAAGAATTCCAGATTTTAAGGAAGTCTCTGTTTTTGGAATCTGCCATGCAGAAATCCCCCATCTGGATAATGAAGTCCACTTTTTTGTTTTCTGCCTTTTCCATAAAAGCCTCCAGCCTTTGATCGGCATCTGGCATCAGGTCTTTATGAATGTCAGTGGCTATTCCAAACTTTAGCAGTCCATCAGTATTACTGCTTGTAACCGAAGGAATAAAGCTCAGGCTTGTTTGAGGAAGCAATGTTGACAAAGCTGCTGCACCTGTTTTTCCGATGAAATTTCTCCGATTCATTTATTTCAGGATCAATTCAATTACTGGAATTTCCACATTCGGTTTTACCACAGGCAACGATAGGTTAATATCTCCTTCTCCTAGCTTTTCTTTCCCCCAATAGCCGTGAGGCTCGGTAATCAGAATCTCGGAAGCGTCATGAAGAAATTGTGCATACTTTACTTTCCCTTTTAAACCTCGGAGAGTGAAATTCTGTAAAGGATAATCTAATAGATGTACATATAATCGGTTAGTTTCCGGATTATAAGTAAGCAAAGAATGGTCTGGTGCCACAAATTCTTCAGGAGCCTGTGTTGCTCCGTATATGGATCTGCTATTGAATTTCATCCATTGGCCCATTTCTTTCAAGGCTTTCTCTGCCCTATGGTCAATGGTGCCTCTTCCTGTAGGGCCAACATTAAGTAATAGATTACCTCCCTTACTTACAGATTCTATGAGTAAAACCAGAAGCTGCTTATTGTTTTTCCAGGTCATTTCATCGCGATAGTAACCCCAGGATCCACTAAAAGTCTGACACGTTTCCCATGGTATTTTTATACCATCATATGTTGGCCATTCCGATACTTTGAATTGCTCGGGGGTAGTAAAATCCCAGCCTCCGGGAACATCTTTTAAATCGGCCCTGTCATTAATGATGATTCCGGGCTGTAGTTCTCGCACCATCTTTAATAGTTCCACCGAACCCCAGTCGTTTCTGTCTTTTCCGTGTTTTCCAGGGAAGGAATAGTCAAGCCAAAGGATGTCAACTTTTCCATAGTTGGTCATGATTTCGCGTACCTGGTCTTTCAGGTATTTTCTGTATATACCCATGTCACGCCCTCGATTTAAGTGCTTGTATGCTTCATCGGTTGAGGCACTTTGGGGGTGAACCCTGTCAATGGTGTATTCAGGGTGGTGCCAGTCAATCAGGGAGTAGTAAAACCCTATTTTCAAATCTTCTGCCCTGAAAGCTTCAACCCACTCTTTCAGCAGGTCTTTTCCATAAGCAGTATTTGTGGCTTTATAATCAGTGAAATTTGAATCGAAAAGTGTGAAGCCTTCGTGATGCTTGGCTGTAATTACGGCATATTTCATTCCGGCAGCTTTGGCCATCTTTGCCCATTCTGTGGGGTTGAAAAGGTCTGGATTAAAATTATCGAAGTACTTTTGATATTTCTCATCAGGAATCCTTTCATTCTTTTTTACCCACTCATGGCGGCCAGCCAAGGAATAGGTGCCCCAATGGATAAACATCCCAAAGCGGTCATTTGTCCACCAAGCAAGGCGTTCTTTTTTCTCTTCAGCGGTCTCTTCCCATATTTTCTCTTGAGAAAAGGAAGTGAACGAAAAGAGTGTTAGCAGGGTGATTAGCAGTATTTTTTTCATTGCGTTTTTTGGTAATCTGATGGATTGATATCTTTTACACATCTGAAGCCTGTGTGCATTAATCCGGTTTCAGGTGTTGATTCACTTTTTCCAGTTAATTGATAGCCGTGACAGAATGATGGTTCGCAGAGGAAGGATCCTCCTCGAAGCACTTTTTGACTTTGCTGATTGACTTGGTAGTTTTCTTTTTTGGTTCCAAAAGGGATATCCCAATCACTTGTCCATTCCCAAACGTTTCCTGAAATATCGGTAAGGCCTAGCTTGGTTTTTCCAAAGTAACCTACTGGCGAAGTGTGTTCGAATCCATCTCGTAAAGTATTTACATAAGGAAATGAACCCTGCCATACATTAGCTTTGTATTTATCATTTACAACTAAGGTGTTTCCCCAATTGTAGGTTGTGTTCAATTCTTTGCCATCGTTTGCAGCATGTTGCCATTCAGCGGCTGTGGGTAGTCGCTTGCCTGCCCACTTACAGTATGCGAGCGCATCGTTATATGAAACCTGGGTAACTGGGTGGTCATCTTTTGCCTTAGGTTCATCTTTGCCCATAGGGTATTCCCAATAGGCACCATCTTTTAGAAACCAGTTTTTCTCAATGGTGAATACGCCTGAATTGCCAAAATTTTCAGCCTCGGTCACATGGTTGGTGGCTTCAACAAACTTTCTAAACTGACCCACAGTAACGGGGCTTTCGTCCATGAAGAATGCTTCAATTTCTTTGCTTTCGGGTATATAAACCATTCCTTCAGGAGCGGGGACTTGTTTGTGTTCTTTGCAACCTAAAGCGAGTGCAAGAACAAAGGCGAGAAGTATATTTGGTTTGAAATGGCTCATGGATAAAAAATCTTATTCTAAGTTACTGTCATCCGAGAAAGATTTTTTTGAGATCGAAGAAATAGCTGAAAATCACCCTTTTTATTCCCTAAAGGGATACTCTTGGCAACTCCCTTTAGGGTAGGGTTGGTTTTGAGTCTTAAAGAAAAATCTATTCTCGGATGTTTTAGTGGCATATTTTTATTGAATTCAAGTTTTAGTCGGATGTCCCTAACTCTAAGTTATAGAAATTCTGAGCGTTCAGTCCTAAAACCTTTTCTCTGTCGGCTTGAGGAAATGATTCCAAATGGTGAGAGACTAATTCATATGTAGTCTGATAATTTCCGGCTAGTAAACACACAGGCCAGTCTGACCCGAACATTAGACGATCTGTTCCAAAAGCCTCAAATACGATGTCCAGATAAGGATAGATATCATTTGGATTCCATGTATGCCAATCTGCTTCAGTTGCTAGGCCTGATACTTTACAATATACATTTGGAGCCTGGGCAATTTCTCGGATTTGCTCCTTCCATGGAGACATGGCCTGCTCCTTGATCAGAGGTTTGGCTATGTGGTCAATCACAAAGGGTTGCTCCGGAAACTGGCGAACCAGTTCCAGAGCGGAACCCAGATGTTTAGGGAAAATTAAAATGTCGTAAGTCAGGTTGAAATAAGCAAGTGCAGAAATTCCTCTTCTGAAAGCTTCACCTTGCATAAAGTCGATTGACTCTGCTTGTACTATGTGCCTTATTCCTTTGAGCCGTTTATTTCCTGATAGTCTTGATAGTTGTTGCTCTATATCTTTCGCCTGAAGGTCTGCCCAGCCAACAACTCCTTTGATAAAAGTATTTTCGGAAGCTAGTTGGAGTAAAAAGTTAGTTTCTGCCTGTGACTGGTCTGCCTGAACGGCAACACAACCATCAATTCCACAATCATCAAATTCTTTTTTAAGTGACTGTGGAAGAAAGTCTCTTTTTAAAACCTCCATTTTATCGTCAATCCAGCTATCTCTAACCGGGTTGTAGTTCCAAAAATGTTGGTGGGCGTCTATTCTCATTCGTATTTTATTACGGTTTGTTTTGCAAAGCCAAGCCCGTCAATTCCCAGTTCCATCACATCACCTGGTGTCAGATAGCGTTGAGGGTCAAGCCCCAGGCCAACCCCAAAAGGGGTTCCTGTTGAAATGATATCACCAGGCAGCAAAGTCATAAACTGACTGATGTAACTGATCAATTCAGGGATTTTAAATACCATATCTGAGGTATTACTGTCTTGCATCATCTCACCATTGAGTTTTAGCCAAAGCCTTAAATCATGAGGATCGTTGATTTCGTCAGTTGTAACTAACCATGGTCCAAGAGGTGCAAAGGTGTCATTACTTTTACCCTTAACCCACTGGCCTTCTCGCTCCAATTGAAACTCCCTTTCGCTGACATCATTATGAACGAGGTATCCGGCAACATGGCTCATTGCATCAGATTCGTTTACATAAGATGCCTTTTTGCCAATAACCACAGCCAATTCTACTTCCCAATCAGTTTTAGTACTGTTTTTTGGTATAATGACATCATCATTAGGACCACAAACTGCACTTGTGGATTTAAAGAACAGGACAGGTTCTTTAGGTAATTGCATACCACTTTCCTTGGCGTGTTGAGCGTAATTGAGACCAACGCATACAATTTTGGATGGCCTGCAAACAGGTGGCGCCAGTTGTTCGTCCTGAGAGACTTTAGGGCAATTGTCAATGTTACCTGATAACCAGGTAATCAACCTTTGAATGCCATTGTTTGAAAAGAACTCCTCATTATAGTCTTCTCCAAACCTGCTCACATCTAACCATTCTCCTTTTTTGTTAATAATGCCTGGCTTAATCTTACCGGATGATTTGAATCTTATTAGTTTCATTAAGTGTTAAGTTTTATAAATCCACCATCGATCGGGTAATCCGTACCAGTAATGAAAGAGGCTTGCTCAGAACATAGAAATAATGCTAAATCTGCAATTTCTTCTGGCTTACCCATTCTCCCGATGGGTTGAGTTGCTGATAGTTTTTCAAACATTTCAGCTTCTTTACCTGGATAGTTTTTGGCTATAAATCCATCTACAAAAGGAGTATGTACTCTACCGGGTGATATACAGTTACACCTTATGCCATAATCAAGGTAATCTTTGGCTACTGAAAGTGTCATAGTAAGTACGGCTCCCTTGCTCATAGAGTAGGCAAAACGATCGGCTATACCTACCGAAGAAGCAACTGAAGCCAGGTTAAGGATTGCTCCTCCATGCTTTTTCATATGAGGAACACAGGCAAGCATACCATTATAAACGCCTTTTACATTAACATCGTAGATACGGTCAATATCTTCTTCAGAAGTAGCTTCAAGATTACCCACATGGGCTATTCCGGCATTATTGATTAGGACATCTATTCTGTGGTTTTTGGCAATTTTATCGACAACTTGCTTCACTTGTTTCTGGTCAGAAACATCACAAGTATGACCGTCAATTTTTCCACCATTACTTTGTGCTTCATGAACCAAAGTAGTGATCAAGTCCTTGTTTAATTCCAGAGCATGCACATGGGCACCTGATTGAGCAAAGGTTAAGGTTATGGCTTTACCAATACCACTCCCTGCTCCTGTAATTATGGCTGTTTTACCTTTTAAACTAAACTTGTCCATTGACACTTATTTTTTCCTGAGACCAATAAGCACCATTTGGGTAGCTATAAGTCTCTATTGATTCTTCTTTCATTGTAATGCTATACCCTGGATCTGCCGGTGGCATATAAGCGGCACGTTTTATTATTACCGGGGATTCGAAATGTTCGTGTAAATGATCAACATACTCAATTACCCTTCCTTCTGTGGTTCCACTTATACAAATAAAATCAATCATGGATAAGTGTTGGACATATTCACAAAGACCAACTCCTCCGGCATGAGGGCAAACAGGAATATTCAGTTCATCGGCCATTAGCAAAACAGCAAGTACTTCGTTAACTCCTCCAAGTCTACAACTGTCTATTTGGCAAAAATCCATAGCTCCAGCAGTCATAAACTGTTTAAACATGATTCTGTTTTGGCAGTGCTCGCCAGTTGCCACCTGTATTGGGTTAATACTTTCTCGTATCTTTTTGTGGCCTAGAATGTCATCCGGACTTGTTGGCTCTTCTATCCACAGGGGGTTAAACTGATCGAGTGCCTTCATGTTTTTTATGGCCTCATCTACTCCCCATTTTTGATTAGCGTCCATCATCAAGGCTCTTCCATACCCAATCTCTTCTCTAATAATAGCTGCTCTTCGAATATCATCATTGATATCGCTGCCAACTTTCATCTTTACATAGTTCCAGCCTTCGTTAATTGCTTCTTTACAGAGTCTTCTTATTTTTTCATCGGAATAGCCAAGCCAGCCAGCAGATGTGGTATAGGCAGGGTAGCCATTCGCCATTAACTGATCTATTCTCTCCTGCTTAGAAGCTGCCTTTGATTCTAAATTCTTAAGTGCCTTTTCAGGAGTAATTACATCGGTAATGTAAGTGAAATCTATGCAAGAGATGAGCTCTTTAGGACTCATATCGGCAATGAGTCTCCAGAGTGGTTTGTTTTCCCATTTAGCATATAGGTCCCAAACTGCATTTACGACTGCCCCTAAAGAAATATGAATTACACCTTTTTCAGGGCCTAGCCACCTTAATTGACTATCACCATTCAGTTTGCTCCAAAAGGCCCCCATGTTTTTGGTAATGGTGCTTAGCTTTTGGCCAACAACCATTGGCATAAATTCTCTAATTGCTTCGACACATATAGAATTGCCTCGACCTATAGTGAATGTCAGTCCATGACCTTCAAGGGAAGGGATATCAGTTTTTAGAATAAGGTAGGCAGCCGAATAGTCCGGGTCAGGATTCATTGCATCGGAGCCGTCTAGGGTTTTACTGGTCGGAAAGCGAATATCTTTCACTTCATACGCCACAATCTCACAGTCTGAGTAGATGCCACTTTTGATCATAATCGAATGTCTCAAATCCAAAGGGTGAATACTACGTTAGTGTATACGAGTTCTTGTACTATTTTTGCATTACTGCTCTATTTTTTGATAGATAGTGTTAAATTAATGTCAGTGAAGGCAACATTATTAAAAAGAGGAGTAACACCCGATCGTTCATTTTCTACTGAGAAACATAGCTTTTCAAACTTTTTGAAGGTCTGGCACTATCATCTTGAGTTGGAATTGGTGTATATGGTTCGCAGTGAGGGGACAAGGTTTATTGGTGACGATATTGATCGTTTTCAGGCGGGTGAATTGATTTTGATAGGAAGCAACCTTCCTCATATGTATCAGAATGACCGAGAGTATTTTGAGCCTGATTCGGAGCTAAAGGCAGAGGCATTTGTGACTCATTTTAGTCCAATGTTTCTGAAAACCAAATTGGAGGAGATTCCCGAGTTACGCCCGATTCATTTGTTAATAGAAAACTCAAGATTAGGGCTCAAATTTTCTGATTCTATCATTAAAAAGGCTGGCCCGAAAATAGAAGCTCTTCAAAATATGATCGGGATGGAGCAACTGTTGTGTTTTCTGGAGATCCTCATGATTCTTTCCCGAGATGAAAATGCTCAATCCATTGCCAGTTTGGGATTTATAAATCACTTTGATGAAGTTGGTGAGTCTAAACTTGACAAAGTGTATGATCATGTAATGAATCATTTTCAAGAAGAAATCAAGATTGATGACATTGCCGATCTGGTAAGTATGAATAAATCATCGTTTTGCCGATACTTTAAAAGGACTACCCAAAAGACCTTTACGGAATTTCTAAATGAAATCCGCATTGGATTTGCTTGCAAAATGCTGATGGAAAAACAGATGGGGGTGCTTGAAATTAGTTATTGCTGCGGTTATAATAATATTTCACACTTTAACCGCCAGTTTAAAAAGAAAATGAAAATGTCGCCTTCAGAGTATTTACGCTCTAGAAAGGACCATGAGTTTTCAGGAGACAAAGTACCGGAATTGCACTAATCGTCCAGACCAACTTCAATCCTGAACTTGGGGGACTGCTGTTCCTGGGCTATATTTCTTAAATCTGCAGTTCTGATCTTAACTTTTAGGGCCTGACCTTCCGGGTGATTTGCAAAGAATGATTCAAGGACCTTATTTCTCTTTTCAATCACATTATTGAACAACTCATCTACTTTGTCTTGCCCCAGTATTTCAATACATTTTTCGCCAAGGCTGGTTTGTTCATTGGCTACCTGTTGATTAACATAGATAAGGAACTCGGAATTGGCATTGTCAATGTTGTTGGAGGTTGGATTTGTTTGCAGGAACTGATTTTTTACTGCTTCAATGGCAATGGCTTCTTTCTCCTTTTGTAGACTGGTTTCCTGAATATAGGTGAAAGTCAATTCGGGTTTTTTCTTTTGAATTGAAACCAGCGTGTTCAAAGTTTCAATTTGCGAATCTGTAAGGCTATCCTGTCCATATTCAAATGCAACCTGCTTCAGTTTTTCGGGATTAGTAGTCACCAGTTTGCCTAAGATGTTGATGGGTGAAGTGGTTACTTTAAGAATGGTATTGGTTACCGTTTTCCAGATGATAGGGCCTACCCGAAAGCTTGGATCCGAAGGGTTACCCTTTACCGGAAAATCAAAATCAACGATTCCTTTAGGGTTTTCTACCATATAGATGGCCAACTTGATAGGGAGTTTAATTGCTGTTTCATTTTTTACCTTATCTCCAAATCTAATGCGGTTAATCTTAATCTTATTCTCGTTTTTCAGGCTATTAGGGGTCATGTCCACGGAAACATCATAGTCCAATCTTCCTCTGGTAACCGGTGCTGCTATATAATATTCAGTGTAGGGCGAAAGACTGGTTAACGACATGTTTTTGATGGCACCGTCAAATTTAAAGTTGTAGGGCTCCATAGGATCAAGCATACCATTTCCTTTGAACTCGCCTGCATTGTTAAGGTTGATGGATAGGTTCAACGGAACCTGATTAGAGGTACTCACAATGCTGTGTGTTTCAAAATCAATATCCAGCAAATAGTAGTGAAAGGATCTCCCAAGCGTTTCATCATTGAAAGAGACTTTTCCATTTTTCATCCAAATAGAATCTATGCTATAAAAGATAGTTTCCTCTTCGGTTGTTGGTGTTTCTGTAGTTTTCTCCAGGCTATCGGTTTCAACCATTAAAGGGGCAAAGACCTTCTCCAGATTAGTAATTGAATCAGCCAATGTGACCTGCACAACGGGTTCTTCAATCCACATAGATGAAAACTTGTAATTGTTTTTATAGGGGTGAAGCTTGTCAAAAACCACTCCCACAGATTTGGCACTTGCCCACTCAGATCGATTGACTTCTGTAATGCTCAAGCCTTTAACTTCGGCACTACCTCCAAGTACAAAATCCATGGTTTCTCTCAGGCTGCCTTTCAACTGGATCTTGGAGTTCAGTTTTCCTTTCAGGGAATCTATTAGCATATAATCAGTCAGGTAATTCGAAATAAAACCCAGATCGATATTGGATAGCGCCAGATTAAGGGCATAGGTTTCTTCTGTTGGGTGTAATGTACCATCAACATGCACGCTTCCATCTTCACCAAAATCAAAATCCAGCCCCAGGTTTGACTGTTTGTTGTCCCAAGCAATGTGAGGAATAGAAAGGTTAATATCTTCCATCTCCATTTTATGAGCCATTAACTCATCATTGTAGGTCATGTGTCCTCCAATAAGTTTAATGTTGTCGATTGAAAATTTGACATCGAATAGTGGAGCTTCATCCGCCAGACTGTCTATGGTTTCTTCAACAATTGTGGTGTCACCACTTTCCATCAGATATTCAAAATTGAAAGTAGTGTCGGTTTTTTGAACGAGTATTATTTCAGGGTTTTCCAGCTCAAAAGCTGATACTGAAATTTTATCACTGAAAAGGGGCCAGGGGTTAAAGTTGAAATAGAGCCTATCGAAGGATACGAAGTTACTTTGCGCATCTTCTTCAAACAGTTTGAATTCTTTGATGGTTACACTGAACCGGAAGTAGTTGATTTTTAGTTTTCCTATTTCAATTTTTCGTCCTACCCATTCTACACTATTCTTTTCTATGACCCTCTTGGCTATTGGGGGAAGAATTATCAAAATGATAATGATTATTGAAAAGAAAATCAGAAGGCCTTTTTGCCACCTTTTAAGCTTGGAAAACATTTTTGGGTAGAATCAGCTCGATTACAAATATTTATGCCCAAAAATAAGAAGATGTTTGATCAATCCTTTGATATCAGAGGTCGTGCTTTACCAACTTCAGTAACAGGTAGTTTACAGAGCCCTTCATTGCAAACATAAATGGTTGTTTGACCTTCCATTAGTTTGTATTCTAGTAATTCTAGAGTTCCTTCAGTTTCTCCTCCAAGAACAATCGCATTAGGAATGAATTTCTGAAGTAGCTCATCTCTTTTCGTGTCTGCATTTTCTCCAACTATGGCCACCTCATAGAATGAGTGGGTTGTTAAGCCCATTAGTCGTACCCATGAAGCATGATAGAATGTGTTTTGCTCTATTTGTGCAACCGTATTTTGAAGCATTTGCTTAGCCTGATCTTTGTATTCCTTGCGTGTAAAGTAAGTGCCTAGTACAAAGAGGTTTTCGGCCATCAAGGCATTTGATGACGGAAGATCGTTATCAGTAAGCTCAATTTTCCTGGTGATTAATTGATTGTCTTTTTGGGATTTATAGTAGAACATAGCAGACTCTGGAGCTTTAAAGTTGTCTAAGGTGTGTTCTAATAGATTTGAAGCTGCATATAGCCACTCTTCGTTATAAGTGGCTTGGTATAATTTGATAAATGCCTTGATAGTGCTGGCGTAGTCATCCAGAAAACCATTGATTGATGACTTGCCATCTTTATAACTTCTATAAAGTGATCCATCACTTTTGAGCTGTTTAGTTTTGATAAACTCTCCGGCTTCAATTGCTCTATCCAGAAACTCTTTTTGGCTGAAAGCCCAGTAAGCATCTACCAGTCCAATAATGGTCACCGCATTCCAGGAGGTGATGATCTTTGAATCGGTTTTAGGCTTTACTCGTTTATTCCTTTCTTTAAGTAATGCTGATTTGGCTACCTTCAAGTCTTTCGAACTACCGTGATATTTATCGGCTGAAGAATAGTAAAGTACATTTTTCCCCTGCTCCCAGTTGCCCTTTTCCGTAATGTTGAAAAAAGTAGAAAAGGCATCAGCGTTTTTACCTAATAGATTTTGAATCTCAGCCAAAGTCCACGTGTAAAATTTGCCTTCCTCTCCATCGCTATCTGCATCAATGGAAGAATAAAACCCTCCTGATTTATCAGAGAGCTCTTTGTCTAGAAAGCTGAATGTTTCAATAACAGTGTTTTTAAATAGTTCATTTTTGGTTACCCTGTAAGCATTGCTGAAAAGACCCATCATTTGACCATTGTCATAAAGCATCTTTTCAAAATGAGGTATACGCCAATTTTCATCCAAGGTGTATCGAGAAAACCCACCGCCTAAGTGGTCATAAAGTCCACCACTAGCCATTGCCATTAGTGTGCTGTTCACAGCATCTAGTGCTGAAGGATTGTCTGAGAAATAATGTGCTTCCAGTAGGGTTTCAAATACATAGGGCTTTGGATATTTTGGAGCTCCTTTTTTGCCTCCTTTTTCCAAATCAATTGCGTCAAGTATTTCTTGATACTGACCTTGATAATCTTCTTTTGAAAATGTATTTTCAATATTATCAAGTGGTATAAACTCTCTTCCTTTTATTCCATCCATGACTGCCTCGGCCTGAAGAAGTAGTTCGTTTTTGTCCTTTTTATAAGTCTCTTCGAAGAACTTTAATACCTTAAGCCAATCTTCCTTTTCAAAGTAAGTTCCAGCAAAGACAGGGCGTCCATCAGGTAAAGCGACAATATTCAATGGCCAACCGCCCTGTCCATTTAGTACCAAGGCTGCATCCATATAAGTCTGGTCAACATCAGGCCGCTCTTCCCTGTCTACTTTAATCGAAACAAAACTTCTGTTCATGATTTGAGAAACTGTAGTGTCAGAGTAAGACTCTTTTTCCATTACATGACACCAGTGGCATGAAGCATATCCAATACTTATGACCAGTAGTTTATCTTCATTTTGAGCTTGCGATAGTGCCTTTTCTCCCCAGGGAAACCAATCTACAGGGTTGCCAGCATGTTGTAAAAGGTATGGACTGGTCGCATCCTTTAAATGATTGAGTCTTTCTTGCTTTTGTTTTGTTGAGCACGAGTTAAATAAGAATATAAATAGCGCAAAACAGGTTACTTTCAACAGGCAAGCTGAAAGGACTGCTTCGCTTTGTTTGATATTGTCTCTAAACCTCAATGTCCAGGTTGATTATGGTATATCTTGAATTGCTCGATAAAATAGCTTTCATGTCCTTTTATGAATGGTACCATGTAGAAGGTATAGTTGTACTGTTTATTGCTTTCAAGCCTATACTTCTTTTGTGGCAAAGAACCCCAGCTATCATCTCCTGCAACACCTCTTTGTGCCAGGTCGATATTTAGCTGTACCAGATTTCTCTCCATAATATCAGTGGTGTGCTTGGTCAGATTTATATCCGATGGCTTCCCATATTTCTTTACTAAATCCTTTTGCTGACTCTCATCATAAATCACACCGCCAGTTGCATCGAAATCTTCATTAAGCATTGGCATGGCGCTGAAGCTAATTTGGTCCGGATTATCTTTGGAGGAAACGAACATTAACCCATTCTGATTGCTATCCTTTAAAGCGAGCCATCTTGTTTCAGTTTTATAACCGTTTTCCTGAGGTCTGACATACGGGACATGCTGATCTTTTACCTTACTACTATAAAGGCCAATAAAAGCAGAGGCTTTTCTGTCTATGTAGTTCTCCCATGGCCCTCTTCCATAGTAAGTAAGGTCTTCCATGGATTTAGGTAATTGCAATTGCATTCCAACTCTGGGTATATCGGCTTTGTAATTGCTGGCATCAAGCTGATTTGCAATTTTTAAAACCCCCGATGGATATATGGTGTAATGAGATGAAAAAGTGGTTTCCACACCCGGGAGTTCAAAAACAATTTGGACATCTATGTTTTGGCCTGCCTGCTTTGCTTCAAAGGAAACAACTTTATGATAGAGAGAAGCTTCCTTCCATCCAATATTTCTAATGTGCATTCTACTACCAAAGTCGTTATCGGTTGGAGCTCTCCAGAAATTTGGTTTGGGACCTTTACCTTCCTTCAATAGTTTGTTTCCCTGAAAAGAGTAAGATGTAATAATGCCTTTTGTTTTGTCAAACTTGATACTGAATTGATCATTAGAGACCGAATATGAGTTTTGATCTTCAGTCAATGAGAATGAATCAATTATGTCAGGGTTTAATGTTCTGTTAGTCCATTTTTCCAATTGAGATAACGCAATTTGTTCATGGGCCACAATGTGCCCTTTCTTTAGCAGGTCATCACCTTTCTTTAGCACTGCTTGTATTTCGGCCAGATATTCAGTGTTTTCTTCTATAGTAACCTTGTCTATCGGGATTCGAATCAACTTTCCGGTATTAGGACTAACCTTAATGTCTGGTAGGTTAGCAGAGTGAATAGTTTTCCCATTGGCTTTAACCAGTACCCTGAAATCGAATTTATTGAGGTTGGTGAAGTCGTAAAGATTTTCTATAAAGAGTAATAACTTCTTATCACCTGAAACACCCTTAGGTTTAAAGTTGATGTATTCGTAAGCCTTTTTGACTTCATACAGTGCTGGTTGAGGAGTTCGGTTTGGAAAAACAATTCCATTGTTAAGAAAGGTATTGTCGGATGGCATGTTTTTGCCAAAATCGCCACCGTATACATAATACTTGTTACCCTTATCATCTGTTTTGAAAATGGATTGATCTACCCAGTCCCAAATGAAGCCCCCTTGTAGATTGTCGTATTTCTCAATGATGTCCCAATAATCCTGAAAGTTACCTGTACTGTTACCCATAGAATGTGCATATTCGCTTGGTATATATGGTCGGTCCGTTTTATGCTCACCAACCATGAGGAAATCATCAGGAGAAGGGTATTGTGGAACAATGATGTCTGTGTTTGAAGTCATGTCAAAAATCCGACCGCCTCTTTCTTTCTCGTTATAAGTTCGCTCATATTGCACAGGTCTTTTCGATTTGTCAAGAGCTTTGATTTGAGCATAACCTTCCATAAAGTTGGTGCCATTACCTGCCTCATTACCCATGGACCAGATAATAACTGAAGGGTGGTTTTTGTCACGCTCTACCATTCTTACCATTCTGTCTACATGGGCATTAACCCAGCTTTTCTTTTTGGCGAGTGAATGTTTGCCATAATACATGCCATGTGATTCTATATTGGCTTCGTCAACTACATAAATCCCGTATTGATCACATAGGTCATAAAACATCTCAGGCTGAGGGTAGTGACTTAGTCTAACCGCGTTGATATTGTGTGCTTTCCAAAGCCTGATATCATTAATGATCTGCTCTTTACTGATTACATGGCCTGTTTCTGGATTATGCTCTTGTGTATTAACCCCTTTAAGTGTAATGCGCTTGTTATTGACATACAGCAAACCATTTTTAATCTCTACAGTCCTGAAACCTACGTTAACAGAGGTTGACTCCAATACCTTATTTCTTTCTTTCAGGTTGATAATCAACTTGTACAAGTTTGGCTGTTCTGCAGACCATATTCTGGCTTGTTGAACTACATCAGAAAAATTAATTTTTTGAAGTTCATTAGCTCCAATTTTAAAAGACTTTGTTTCTGAACTAACCACTTTCGAATCGCTATCTAGTAGTTTATACTGAATCGCTATTTTCTTCGATTTTGCATGGTGATTTTGAACTTCAATATCCAGGTCGAGTACACCATTTTCGTAGGTTTTATCCAGAAAGGTTTTGGTATCTATATCCTTGATTCTGGTTTTAGGTTGAGCATAGAGGTAAACGTCTCTTTCGATTCCGCTTATTCGCCAGAAGTCCTGACACTCTAAGTAAGAACCATCTGTCCACCTGAATATCTGGATTGCCAAAGTGTTTTCTCCTTCCTGAAGGTATTGGCTGATATCAAATTCTGCAGGTAACTTACTTCCTTGAGAATAACCTACGTAATGACCATTGATCCAGACAAACCCACCAGATTTCATGGCGCCAATATGCAAGAACACCTCTTTGTTTTGCCATTCTTTACCGAGCGTGAAAGAACGTCTGTAAGAACCTACCGGATTATAGTCATGAGGTACTTTGCCTGGGTTTTTTGGATAAATACCATCAATGAACTCAATCTCTGGAGAAACTGGTGCTTTAAAGTCTGCAAACTCATATTGGTGGTTGACATATATTGGAACTCCAAACCCTTCCACTTCCCAGTTGGCAGGTACTTTTATATCATCCCAGTTCTTGGTGTTAAATGTTGGATTGAAGAAATCAATAGGACGATCGGAGGGTTTTCTTACCCATTTAAACTTCCAAAGACCGTTAAGCGATAGGTAGTTTTGAGCATTCTTATAGTTATTGATGAGTGCTTTTTCTTCATTGGCGAAAGAGTAAAAAGTGGCATGAGTCGCTTCTTTGTTTTCAGATATTACTGCCTCATTTTCGATGTATTTATAAATATCAATTTGCCCGAATGCGGTGGAAGTGCCAAAGAAACACCCCCAAACCATTATTACTTTAATGAGGCTGCCTTTTATGCTGTTGCTAGATACTGAGAGTTGTTTAGTGACCATTGTTATGCTTTGATTATTTATCGGGTTTGGTTTAGGTTATGCGAAGTATATGTAGATGCTTAGTACAATAATGCAAATGGCGATCCCCATCTTATTGACATGTTGCCAGGGAACTATTTCTACCTGCTTTGTATATTGTTGTATATAGGCTTCCTCTCTAGGCTTGACTCTGGCAATGATCAGCATAATCAACACATTGAATACGAACAGAAAAGCCATTACATGAAGAAAGTGCGGAAAGGCATCTTCCAAAACAAAGCTGTCCAGTAGTACATATATGATATAAAGTGCTGAGCCTGATATGATGGCTACTTTTGCTGCGATAGCAGGTACGTTTTTAGTTAGATACCCAACAACTATTATAGTTAGAATGGGAATGCTATAAATTCCATTGATCTTTTGTAAGTAGTCAAAAAGGCCATCGGAAGCATAAATGAGTAGTGGGGCGATGAGCATGGAAACTATTGCGAGTAGCGTACCGAATTTTTTTCCGGCTCGGACCACTTCGCTTTCACTTGCCTCTTTTTTGAAGTACTCTTTGTAAATATCAAACCCGAATAGCGTTACTGAACTGTTTAGAGCAGAATTAAAGGAACTCAAAATAGCACCAAACAACACTGCTGCAAAGAAACCAACCCAGGCAGCCGGTAGTACTTCGGTAACCAACATTGGGTATGCTTCATCTGGGTTTTCCAAAGTATTGCCAAACATGTGAAAGGCAATAATTCCGGGAAGTACAACCATTAATGGAGCTAAGATCTTTATGAATGATGCATAAACAAGGCCCTTTTGTCCTTCTTTAAGACTTTTAGCACCAAGTGCTCTTTGGATAATAGCCTGATTGGTTCCCCAATAGAAAAGGTTTACCAGCATCATACCAGTAAATATGGTGCCTAAAGGGATGGAAGAATCAGGTCCTCCGAGCGAGTTAAATTTCTCAGGATTAGATGCCATCAAGGTTGAGATGCCATCAGAAATGCTTCCATCACCAACGGCCAATAAACCAAAAATGGGAATCAACATTCCCCCGATGAGCAACCCAACTGCATTAATAGTATCAGAAACGGCAACGGCTTTTAGCCCTCCGAAAATCGCGTAGATCGAACCTACTATTCCTATTGACCATACTGTAATCCATAGGGCTACATTTTTTGAAACACCAAGTAATTCAGGTACATCAAACATGGAATTAATAGCCAGCGATCCAGAGTACAATACTATTGGAAGAAGAATAATGGCATAGCCACTTAAGAACAATATAGAGGTGATGGCTTTAGTGGTCTTATCATACCTTCTTTCCAGAAACTGTGGTAGGGTGGTGATACCTCCTTTTAAGTACCTGGGGAGTAGGAAAATAGCAGTAATCACCATGGCAATGGCAGCCAATACTTCCCAGGCCATTACAAGTACACCTTCTTTGAATGCCGCTCCATTAAGCCCAACAATCTGTTCAGTAGATAGGTTGGTCAGAAGCAGAGAACCGGCAATGACTACACCGGTTAAGCTTCTTCCAGCCAGAAAGTAGCCGTCAGAGCTTTGCTCGTTTGTCTTTTTACTTTTTAGATAAGCAATAACTCCTACTAATAATGTGAAGCCTATAAAGGTTATGAATTGCATAAGTGACAGTTTAGTTTGTTGATGGTGTATTGGTTCTCATGGTTTCATCCATGCTGACCCCGAAGGTTAGTTTGTATGTTCTGTTTGGTTCGAGTACTTGTAGCCCCATTTGATTGTTGAAACTATTGGCTGGCGCTGTAAGCGGTTCAATTGCAATTATATTACTGTCGTTTTCAGGTGTATACAACTGTAAGTATTGCTCAGAAGAAGCATTGGAACTGATATTGAGTTTATAATCAGGGGTGATGAATTGCGCTACTTTATTATTTAGCAAGTAGCCGTTGTCGAGCTTTTTATTGGCAAGGTTAATTTCTGAAGTCTGAATGTATTCAGTACCATTTGGAGTCATGTCCTTACCAAATACGATTTGCTCATTGCTTTCAAGTTTAATAACACTTTCCTGAAGGTTGGAGCTCCTAAAATAAGGGTGCCAACCGATTGAGAATGGAAACGGTTTAGCATCTTCATTTGCCACCAGTACGTCTAAATCAACTGAAGACTGTGTGAACTTATAGTTCAGGGTTATGGAATATTTGTATGGAAAACCAGCAGTTTCTTCTGATTCGATGTATTTTAAACTGACTGCTGCGTATTGCTCTTCAAGAGTAGATGCTACAACTTCGAAAGTTTTATTGTATACAAATCCATGCAATGCCATTGACTCACCTTTCTGGTTTGTCATGAGATTATATGAGTTTCCCTGAAAATTATACTGATTGTTCTTAACCCTCCCAGCGAAAGGGAAAAGTATGGATGAAGTAAAAAGCTGTTTCCTTTCTTCAGGATCAAGCAATTTTATGATGTGCTTATTTTTCAAAATCAACTTTTGCAGTGACCCACCTTCTTTCAAGAACAGTGAAGCTGAAAACCCTAATCGAGAGTTATTCACGGCAATGGAACCTGCATTTGTATCGTGCGCTAATGTGAACAATTTGTTTCTGTTTTAGATGAGTTGGTCATTTGTTTTGGTGACTAAAGAGAATTTCTAATGATCAATTCATTTCTGTTTTCTATCATTAGGTGCTCACTGCTTTTGAGCATTTCAGCCAGCTTTTCTCCCATTTCTTTGAAATCCGTACTGATGGTAGTAATCCCTCCTTCAACTACTTCTTTGATCAGCGAATCGTTGTAGGCGATAATACCGATATCCTTGCCAATGGTAAGTCCTTCTTCCCTGATTTTTTTAATAATCAGAATGAGGTTCCTGTTGTCAGGGATAAGATAAACCTCTCCTCGTTTTGGCACCCTGTCGTCAAATGTTATTGTTACTTCACCAGGGAAATTGCTCTCCTTACAGAATTTGTTGAACCCTCTGAGCATACCTTGTGGTTGTTTTTCTTCCTGAAAGAGAAAAACCAAAGACTGATATTTTTTGATAAGATTAAATCCTTTATTCAGGCTATTGAAAATGTCCTTCTCAAAATTCTGATATATAGCTTTGTATTCCAGAAGGTCTTCATTGGTTTGATCTAAAATATAGACTTTATCATTAGGAAGCTTTTCAATTACATCTCTGGTGTTTTTCAGGTTGGCCGGCATAATGATGTAGCTGGAATAACTGCCAATATTATCGTAAATCAGTTTACTGAATACGTCATGATTAAAATGATGAAAGAAAATATCTACCTGAATATTGTCTTCAATATTTTCTAGAAAAGAGCTGTAGAGGTCTTCTTTGAAAACATTCAATTCATCAAATAAAAGAAAAACCTTTTGAACAGTGTCGATATTCTCACTTTTGACATAATAGCCTTTGCCTGAAATTGACTGTACAATGCCCCGTGCTTTTAGCTCGCTATAAGCCAACAGAACAGTGTCTCTTGATACAGAGAATTTTTTACGGATACTGTTGATGGAAGGCAGGCGATCTCCCTTTTTCAAAACCCGGTCTAACACTCCTTTTTCGATGGAAGACACAATCTGTTTGTACTTAGGTTCAGCAAGGTCTTGCTCAATATTTATTAACCCCATATGAAACAAATGTAAAATTTTTTTTAAAAAAACTGGTAGGGAGTGGTTGGTTTTACAAAAACCTTTCTAGACAATTGTAAATGAGATATGCTTCTATGAGTGAATGGAAGTGGATTTCTGGAAATATAATAATGAGGAAAAGCCTTGCTAGAATGTTGTAGTCGGGTCAAAACTTAAACAATGCTAAATTTTTTAATATGAAAAGAAACCTACTTGTAAAAGCAATTCTGTTGCTTATGGTTTTTGCTGTCAATGCACTCCAGGCTCAGCAAAGATCCATAAGTGGTAGGGTGCTTGATTCTAAAACCAACCAGACAATCCCTGGTGTTTCAGTTTCCATTAAGGGAACTACACAAGGACAGATTACGGACTCGGATGGTAATTTTCGACTTAGCGTAAACCAAGGAGATATTCTGGTTTTCAGCTTTGTTGGTTATATACCTAAGGAGGTGACAATTGGTGCTGAAACGCAACTCACAGTAATGCTGGAAGAAGATGTTAAAAACCTTGGAGAGGTAGTAGTAGTTGGCTACGGTACTCAGAAAAAGGTGAATGTGACTGGGGCGGTTGCCACTGTCAATTCCGATGACATTGTAAAAAACAGTACGGCTAATATTAGTAGTGCGCTTTCAGGACGACTTGCTGGACTTACTACTATACAGAGCTCAGGTGAGCCGGGTGCTGATGCAGCAGCACTGAGAATAAGAGGGCTTAGCTCTTTAAATAACAACTCACCGCTGATCTTGATTGATGGAGTGCCAAGATCAATTAATGACCTTAATCCTAATGACATTGCAAGTATAAGTGTACTTAAGGATGCCGCAGCAGCAGCTATTTATGGTATGCGGGCTGCAAATGGAGTGGTTTTGGTAACAACAAAAAGAGGTAGCGCTGGAGAGCCTAAATTCAACGTGAATATTTACTCCGGACTACAAAGTGCTACCAGAGTGCCAGACTTCTTGGACTCTTACAATATGGCAGTTCTGCTAAACGAGGCCAATACTAATGATGGTGCACCTGCTTCATTTACTGAAAATGACTTACAAAAGTTCAGAGATGGTTCAAACCCTAATACACATCCAAACACAGATTGGGTAGGCGAGACCTTGAAGGGTAGTTCTTTCATGCAGTCTGCTGACCTTTCAATGAGAGGAACCAGCGAAAATGGAAACATCAGTTACTTCAGTTCATTAGGGTATTTGTATCAGGATGCTCTTTATGACAACAATGATTTTAACAGAACTAACTTCAGGACTAACCTTGATATTAAGATCACAAACAATATCAGTCTGGCAACAGATTTCAGTGGTAGTCTTCAGAAAACCAACAGGCCTGACATCAGTTCAAGCACATTAATCTCTAATCTGTATAGAACAAGGCCAACAGAGGTGAATCAGTATACCAATGGCGGCTATTCAGTTTTTGCAGTAGAGCCGAGAATTCAGAGTGGCGGTTTTAACGAAAACGAAACTTTCCGTTTCTATTCTAAAGTAGCCCTTAATGTTGATTTTCCATTTTTGAAAGGCTTAAGCTTTACCGCTCAGGTGGCTTATGATAGAACATCTACCAGAGGAAAGGGTTTCAACGTACCAAGAACTTATACTTTGTTTGATGAGAATACGGGAGAGTTTTCTTTGAGTACGCCAAGTGGCAGAGGGGAAACAGCATCTCTTTCTGATGGGTTTAGTCAGGGATTAAGAGTGGTTACCGAAGGTATTCTAAGGTATAATAAGACTGTAGACAAGCATGACTTCGGTGGTACATTGGTTTATTCACGTACTACTACAGAATCACAGTCATTGAATGGAGGAATTAGCAATATGCTGGGAACCACAGTGCCTTTCTTTATAGCCGGTGATGCAGAAACCAGGTCTCTTTCAAACGGCAGAGGTGAATCAGCTATTTTAGGCTATGCTGGTAGATTCACTTATGCTTACGATCAGAAATACCTTTTTGAAGTAAACGGTAGATACGATGGATCTTATAGGTTTAGCAAGGGGGCTAGATTCGATTTCTTCCCTTCTGTTTCTGTAGCATGGAGACTTTCTGAAGAAGATTTCCTTTCAAGTTCGAGCCTGGTTAGCAACGCAAAGCTTAGATTGTCTTACGGGGTATTAGGTAGCGATGCAATAGGAGCATTCAGATACCTGGAATTCTTCACGTTTGGTGGAGCATTTATTGACAACGGTACTGTTGCCCAAACTATTAGTACTACCGGTTTGGCTGACCCATCTACTACTTGGGAAAAAGCAAAAACATTCAACATAGCAGCAGAGGTAGGGCTTTGGGATGATATACTCAGAATCGAAGCAGACCTTTTCTACAAGCGAACTGAAGACATTCTGACAACAAGATCATTGCAAGTGCCTTCTACTTTTGGGGCAACTTTGCCAGCAGAAAACATTGGTGTAGTTGATAACAGAGGTATTGACATTAGCATCAACCATAACAACAATATCAAAGGCATAGAGTACTACGCCAACTTCAATATGGGCTATGCCAAAAATGAAGTAATTGATATTGCTGAACCAGAAGATGTAGACCCTTTAAGGAGAAGAACAGGGAGACCTATTCAGGCGGGTACCAGAATCGGATATATCGCTGATGGTATTTTCCTTACCCAACAGGAAATTGATGATTTGAATGCTGCGGCAGGTGGCGTTTATCAAACTCAGAACCCACAACCCGGTGACATCAAGTACAGGGATTTGAATGGTGATGGTAAGGTAGATGGTGATGACAGAACTGTAATAGGAAGAGGTAATGTGCCTGAACTTACTTTCGGTTTGAACTTCGGTTTTCAATATGAAGGTTTCGATTTCTCAGCCCTATTCCAGGGAGCTGCTAATTTCGATATGTACCTTTCTAACGAAGCATCATGGGCCTTTTTCAACGGAGGTAAAGTATTTGACAAGCACTTGGACCGAGCACAGATTGGTGCCGATGGTAATGTAACTAATCCAGGTGCTACTTACCCAAGATTGACTTTGACAGGCAATGCGGTAAATGAGCGATTCTCTTCATACTGGCTAGTACCTGGTGATTATCTAAGATTTAAGAATGTTGAGGTAGGTTACACCTTTAAAGAGAATGTGACTGCCAAACTTGGGCTTGATAAACTAAGGGTTTACCTAAACGGTAGAAACCTGATGACATGGTCTAAGATCAAACATCTGGATCCTGAAAATCCTCAGCAAAGAGGATGGTTCTATCCACAGCAGAGAGTTTTTGTAATCGGTTTAAATGCTCAATTCTAAGGATTTATGACTATGAAAAGAATAAAACTAATACTGTCTTTGGTTGCTGTACTGGCACTTACTTTTTCGTGCGGTGAAGACGCCATAGACCTTGATCCGCAGGGAGCTATTTCTTCGGAGGTGGCATTTAAAGACCCTGCTTTTGCGCAGGTATATCTAAACTCGGTTTACGCGGGTATACCTAATGGTTTTGAGAGAGGCTGGTATATGTTGGATGCTGCATCTGATGACGCTGAAAATTCATACCCTTGGCCAGCATCTAATACCAGGTTTAATACGGCTAACATTACTCCGCAAAACTCGCCATTCAATGGGCTTTGGGGGAATGCATATACTCAAATCAGAAAGCTCAATATTTTTATTGAGAACTATGAGAAGCTGGAGGGCACTGACATGGTAAACAACAGGTTAAAAGGAGAAGCCCACTTTCTTAGAGGGTTTTACTATACGCTGTTGCTAAGAACCTTTGGAGGTGTACCAGTTATTGACAAGCCACAAGAACTGGATGACGATCTTTTGGTATCGCGAAATACGAACGAGGAAACTTTGAATTTCATTGTTACCAATCTTGATCAGGCTGCAGTGTTTTTTGAAAACGCTGAAAGCGCTAGTAGCACAAGAGGTAGCTGGGATGCTGCAATGGCTTTGAAAGGAAGAGTACTACTATACGAAGGTAAGTTTGCGGAGTCGGCAGTAGCTTCTAAGGCTGTACTTGACAATACTTCAAGATCTCTTGATGGTAATTATGCAAGTGTATTTGTTAATAATGGTGCTTCTGAAGTGATTTTTGACAAACAGTTCAGCGACCCTGACAGAGGGCATTGGGGTAACCTTTTCAATACGCCAAAGACCAATACAGCCGTAAGTGGTTGGGGTGGTACAGGCCCAACGCAGAACCTTGTAGATCAGTACGAAATGCAAGCTACAGGTTTGTTGCCTTTAGAGGCTGGTTCTGGTTATGACCCTAACAATCCTTATGATGGGAGAGACCCAAGGTTTGAAGCATCAATTATTCACGATGGTTCACAGTGGAAAGGAATAACAGTTGAGCACAGACCTAATGGAAATGCTGGATATAACAGAGGTGGTGACTTTACAAGGACAGGATATTCTATGAAAAAAATGATTCAGGAAGATCGTAACCATAATGAGCAGTCAACTCAGCATTGGATTTATATGAGGCTGGGAGAAGTTTATTTAAACTATGCCGAAGCACTTATTGAATCGAACACAAATCTTGCTGGTGCAACGAGTGCTATCAATACCGTTCGGTCAAGATCTCAGATGCCGGCAATCCCTGTAGGTGATCAGGCAACTTTGAGAACACGTGTCAGAAGAGAACGAAGAATTGAGTTAGCCTTTGAAGAACATCGTTTTTGGGATATAAGAAGATGGGGTATTGCTGGTGATCCGGAAGTGCTCACCATTTACAGGGTAAACATGGATAATAGTGGAGCCTTGGTTGGCCCAGGAAGAGCTGTTTGGGAAACCAGAAGCTGGGACAATGCCAACTATTTGTTCCCTATTCCACAGGGAGAAAGAGATAAGAACGGAAACTTATCCCAGAACCCAGGATACAATTAGATTCATATCAATTTGCTTTAAGTTTGAGCCCCGCTTTTGAGAAAAAGAGGGGGTTCTTTTTTCTTCCAGATCTAACTTGCAGTTATGAAAAGAATACTTGCCTTTCTACTTTTTCTAATAGTAGCTGCCTGCGGTTCAAAAAATGAAACCTCAGAGAGTTCCAGTGCTCAGAAGCCCGAAAACCTCTTTTCAGTTCTTTCTTCTGAAGAAACAGGGATCACCTTTGTTAATGAGTTAAAAGAGAACATGAATAATAATGGGCTCTACTATGAATACTATTATAATGGAGGAGGGGTGGCTGTTGCCGATTTCAATAATGACGATCTGGTCGATATTTACTTTGTAAACAGCACAACCAATAATGCACTGTATCAGAACCTTGGTAACATGAAATTCAGAAACATTAGCCGAACTGCCAATGCAACGGGAGGCTATGGTTTTGGTACTGGAGTTACTGTTGTTGATATCAACAATGACGGCCTGATGGATATCTACTATTCAAAATCAGGAAAAATTGAGGATGTTGATGTAAGAAGAAATGAACTCCTGATTAACAAGGGAGTTAGCGGGGCCGGTATACCAACATTTGAGAACCAGGCCGCACAATATGGGTTGGATATTCCTGATTTTACTACACAAGCTACCTTCTTTGATTATGATAAAGATGGTGATTTAGATATGTTCTTGCTCAATCACGGAATCGAGGTTTATGATGAAAATACCATTGAACAGTTGATATCCAAAGAGTCAGATCATCGTGGCAACAGATTATACAGGAATGATGATGGAAAGTTCAGGAACGTAACAAAAGAGGCCGGTATTATAAACAATATGATCGGTTATGGTTTAGGTGTAGCAGTTGCCGATTTCAACAATGATAATTGGCCGGATGTGCATGTGGGAAATGATTTTTCAGAAAAGGATTATCTGTACATCAATAACCATGATGGTACATTCAGGGAAACCTCACTTGAATCCTTTGGGCATGTTTCCAATTTCTCTATGGGCAATGATGTAGCAGATATTAATAATGATGGTCTAATGGATTTAATGTCTGTAGACATGATGGCCGAAGATAACTATGCTCAGAAAACCAGCATGAGTGGAATGGCTCCGGAAAGGTTTAACAGATACGTTGATCTGGATTTGCACCATCAGTACATGTATAATGCCCTGCAATTGAATAGTGGAGTAGACAGAAGCACCGGAAATCCAATGTTCTCAGATATAGCCCAAATAGCAGGAGTTTCAAGCACAGATTGGAGTTGGGCACCGCTTTTCTTCGATATGGATAATGATGGGCATAAAGATCTTTTTATTTCAAACGGAATCAAGGGGGATTTTAGAAATAACGACTTTGTAAACTATAGGAAAAAGAAACAAGCGGAGGTTGTTGAAAACAAGAGGGTTGAACCTAAAAGCTATATCAATGACATTTTGTCGAAAATGCCTACACGTGAAAAGAAGAACTATTTCTATGTGAACAATGGCAACCTCACTTTTGAAAAACAAGAAATTAACCAAGAGGCTACCAATTCCAATGGAGCGGCTTATGCCGACTTTGATAATGATGGTGACCTTGATGTGGTGGTAAACAACTCGGCTGGGGTGTCATTTGTTTATCAGAATAATACAGCTAATAGTAATTTTCTAAAAGTAAAGCTGAAGGGTAGTAAAGAGAATATTAACGCTCTTGGAGCAAGAATAACATTATACTCAAAATCAACAGAACAACACATCGAAAACCATTTCACTCGTGGGTTTCAGTCTGCGATGGCAGATGCAGTTCATTTCGGGCTTGGTGAGGACAAGCTGGTGGATAGCATTAGGGTAGTTTGGAGTGATGGAACAGAACAGGTTATGGGACAAGTAGAACCTAACCAAACGGTTTCGATTAGCTATATGCCATTGCGCCAGTTTAGAGCTAATGAAACCCAAAGCCAATTCAACTTTGAAGACATTACTAAACAGACGGGTGTAAATTATAGTCATCAGGAAAACGACTTTAATGACTACCAAAAAGAAACGCTGTTACCTCACAAGATGTCACAATTGGGGCCTGCATTGGCAGTAGCCGATGTTAATGATGATGGACTTGAAGATTTCTTTATTGGAGGAGCCAAAGGCCAACCAGCAGCCCTTTATCTGCAAACCAGTTCTGGAAAATTCACTAAGAAGAGCCGCTTGTTTTATGCCGATAGAATGCACGAAGATGTAGGTGCTACATTTTTTGACGCTGACCAGGATGGCGATCAGGATTTGTACATAGTTAGTGGAGGTACAGAGGAGTCACCCAATAGTCCATATTATCAGGATAGATTTTATGAAAACAATGGCAAAGGCTCTTTTACAAAGAGAGAAGGTGCGATACCAATGATCAGAACGAGCGGGTTAAGAGTTGCTCCAGGAGACTTTGACAATGACGGAGATATTGACCTTTTCATTGGGTCCAGAGTCAAGCCTGGTTTTTACGGACGCTATTCAAAGAGCTATTTGTTAGAAAATACATCGGGCAGTGGGAAAATCAGGTTTGAAGATGTGACAGAAAATAAGATTCCAGACATGCTGGAGCACACAATGATTACCTCGTCAACATGGGCCGATTTGAATAAGGATGGACAACAGGACTTAGTAATCACCAATGAATGGGGACCAATAGAAGTTTATATCAATAACTCAGGAAATTTCACAAATGAAACAGAAGCATATGGGCTTTCCGAGTATGTTGGCTGGTGGAATACGGTAGCTATAGATGATGTAGATAATGACGGTGACCTGGATATTATTGGAGGCAATCTGGGGCTGAACTACAAGTATAAAGCGAGTTTTGATTCGCCCTTTTATTTCTATTTAAATGATTTTGACAATAACCAAGTAGACGATATAGTACTAGGTTATAGTGAAGGTTCTCAGGTATACCCTGTAAGAGGAAGGGAATGTAGTTCTGGGCAGATGCCTTTTATAAAAGAAAAATTTAAAACCTACAATGATTACGGGTCGGCTAATATTTCAGAAATATATGGTGAGGCGCTCACAGCCGGAATTACCTACAAGGCTACTCATTTTGCATCATCTCTGCTTATCAATGAAAATGGAAAGTTCGAAGTGTCTCCTTTTGAGAATGGCGCACAGTTATCTTCTGTGAATAAGGTGTTTGTCAAGGACTTTAATAATGATAGTAAACCTGACATCCTATTGCTAGGCAATCTGTATGGCTCAGAAGTAGAAACACCTCGCAATGATGCAAGTTATGGTGTGTTGCTAGCGGGAAATGGCAGTGGAGCTTATAACCAGATAACTAACCAAAAGGCCAATTTATGGGCAGGAGGCG
This sequence comes from uncultured Roseivirga sp., assembly GCA_947493005.1. GTDB lineage: Bacteria > Bacteroidota > Bacteroidia > Cytophagales > Cyclobacteriaceae > Roseivirga. The sequence goes on along the minus strand of CANLOY010000001.1, from coordinate 144,096 downwards.
ATGTGAAAGATGCGGCATTTATAAAGATTGGTCATACTACAGCAGTGTTGGTTGCCAGAAACAATGGCATGCTTTCAATACTGAAAACTGAATAACTAATGCAATACATATTTATAAACATTAAACAGACTCAAAACAATTAACCTTTTACCTCTTTCAATAACGTGCTATATGAACACTAGATCAAATCGCCTCCTCTGCTGGTACTATGTCAATAAATCAAAGTCAATAAATCAAAGTCAATTTAGCGATGACGATGAGTGATGGAACTCATTTTTGAGAGCTTTAGATAGACTATTTTAAATGATTGATTTGTAGGCTATATAATTGTGAACTGTAATTTTCCTATAGTTGAAATTGATGGTTATTGAGTGCATTCCAGTTTCTACTATAATGTTATGCAAAATGAATCTGGGAAATAGACTTATATTGAAAGTTAATAACTAAGAACAAACAACTACTACAGCTAATTAAATGAACGAGCTAATTACTTTAGCACCAGGTAGAACCTGCCTTTTTGGAGACCATCAGGACTATTTGGGATTGCCAATTATTGCCTGTGCTATTGATCGACATATTCGGTTGGTGGCCAATAAAAACGACCACAGGATTTTTGATATAAAAAAACCAGATATTCAGAAAGAAAGAATCATCCACATCGATGATGAAATCCATGAGATAGAAAAAGGAGATCACTTATTAGCCGCTCTGAAAGTTTTGAAAAGGTATGGTTGTATTCCCAATCAGGGTTATGACATCACCATTTCAGGAGACCTTCCTATCAATGCAGGAACATCTAGTTCTTCAGCACTGGTGATTTCTTGGATACAGTTCTTGGCTAAAGCGTTTGGCCCGGAAGAACTATTGGAAGCGGAAACAATTTCGCAATTGGCTTATGAAGCGGAAGTAGTAGAGCAGAAATCTCCCGGGGGTAAGATGGATCAGTACAGCATTGGTCTGGGAAATATCATTTACCTGGAAACAGGAGAAGAATTGTCCTATGAAGTGATACACCAACCATTACCAGGGCTGATTATTGGTGAGTCGGGAATTCCTAAACCTACCTTAGGTGTGTTAAAAGACCTACGAGAGAAGGCATGGGCGGCTATCCATTACTTGCAAAAAACAGATAAAGCTTTTGATATTAAAGCTGTTGAGAAAGAAGAGCTTTCAAAATACCTATCGCAATTGCCAGAGGAAATAGCGCCATATTTCTACGCGGCCGTATCTAATCATGATATTACCAAAAGAGCAATGACTGAGTTTAGAAAGCCTGACCCAAATCTGGAACACATTGGTAGCTTGATTAATGAACACCACCAGATTTTGAGGGATGTATTGAAAATCACACTTCCAAAGATTGATGATATGATTAATGCTGCACTGAATGCAGGAGCCTACGGAGCAAAGATAGTCGGATCTGGAAAAGGCGGAAGTATCGTAGCCTTAGCACCTGAGGACAAAGAGGAGGTTGTAATCAATGCGATAAAAGCTGCAGGAGGTAGAGATGCTTACAGTGTAGCTGTTGACCCTGGGGCTCGTGTGTTGCAGGCCTCGGAAGTGGCATAAAATCCTTAACCTAGTATAGGAGACTTTTTAATAGGAAGTCGAAGCTAGGCTTTTCTATAGCTTTTCGTTCCGTATTCCTTTTGATTTTTAAACTTTTGAAAAAAAATCAACCCTCGAGCCAACGTTTAATGTAGTTCGGTTGATATGGTATATAAAATCATATCTAAAATGAGAACTAACATTATAACATTACTATTGGCATGTAGCATTCTGATAGTGAGCTGCAATGAAGATGAAACCCGACCATTTGATATAAATGATTACCTAGGCTTGTATGAAGGAACCTTTGAATGTAGGCCAGGTTATGATGAAACAGGTGTTTATATAGGGACGCAAAACATTGAATTGGCACTGGGCCATGAACCTAATACAATGGTATTCAAGTATCCGGACTATCCAAGTGAGGAAAATGGTTGGGTTGTGAGTATTGTTGAAAATGAGTTGATCATAAAAGAACAAGTACTCGAGAATCAGTATAAGTATGTTGGTACTATGGAAGTGGTATCTGAAAGTGAGCTTAATCTAAATATAGAAATGGAAAATATTGTTGACATTGAAGATCCTGTTCAGAAGTGTACAATGAAGCTAGTTAAGAAGTAAGAGCCAATTTTTATTAAAAGCTGTTTACTGATACGAACACAAAGACAATTGGAAGTACACGAGCTAAATCAAATATTAGAAGACTGTTTAAAGGAGGATTGTAAGGCTCAGGAGAAGCTGTATGAATATACATACAGAGAACTGTTCAATTGTGCAAGAAGGTATTGCAAGGATGTTGAAGAGGCTCAATGGGTTTTTAATTTTGGAATGCTCAAGGTTTATAATAGCCTCCCGGATTTTTCTGTTGGGACAAACTATAATGCCTGGGCAGCCACAATACTTATTAGAACCTCAATCAATTATTTAAAAAAGAGCGTTAACCAGCGTCCTTCATCGACATTTCTGCGAGTTGAGGAAATGAACGATGTGAAAGTAAGTTTAAATATGGTTTTCGACCGCTTGGAGGTAGAGCGAATTTTTGAACTGATACACGGTTTACCAGAACAAGAAAGACTTGTTTTTTCCATGCATGAGATTGACGGTTATAGCCATCCAGAGATTGAAAAAGAGACAGGTATTAATGCAGGTACTTCGAGGTGGTTATTGTCTTCGGCAAGAAAGAAATTACAGTTTAAAGTAATCACAGAGTCTAATATTAATTCTGAAGTTTATGAGTAGTCAAGATAACTATATAGAAAGAGTCAAAGGGCATAAATCCACCTACGATCCTAAGGCTTGGGCTAAAATGCAACAGGCTCTTGAGGCTCAATCTGGAGCGAATAGAAAAAGGAAAAAATACTTTTTATTTAGGCTTGCCACTGCAGCAGTGTTTGTTTTGCTAGCTGTGTATGTCGGTATCTCAGACAGTTTCCATTTTAGAACTTATGACCCTTCTGATAAAGAGATAACTTCATCCTTGAAGAAGGGCCCGGAGAATGTGGGGGTAAAAACCGATTCCACTAATGTTGTTTTAGCAGAAGAAAACAGACATGATTTGAGCCGAAAGTTAACTACTTCATTTAGCAAGACCGATCAGTCTGTAAAAGAGTTGGTTAAGCCTTTTAATGGTGAAAAAGAGCCGTTGTTAAACGAATGTATTGAGCCAATCAATGCGGATTTCCAACAGAGTTACATATCTAGGTTAGGTATGCCAATGTATCATCAGAATAGGCACGAATATTTGAAGAGTCTTAAAATAGATCCAATAGGAGTCAAATTCCCGGAGGTGTTTAAAGCTGACACTATCAACCAGCGTAAGCGAACTTTGATTGACCCATGGAAGTTTTTCGTTACTGCGGGTGTAACCTCCGCTAAAAACACCCCAGAAAATAGTAGAGGAGTGTTAAGAAACACTTTCTATGCAGGGTTTGGCTTTAACCTGTCTAGAAAAATAGTCTTTCAGGCAGACTTTGGAGGAAATTATTTTTACTCAAGTTTTAGTTACCTTTTTGGTGATGGCAGGTTAAAGTTTGGGCCTGAATTGGGGCTGCTAGTTGTCAAGGACGTATTGGGCCCTTCTTTTGGGGTAGGTGCATATTATCATACTTCTGAAAAATTCAGATTTTTCACGAGATTCTCACACACTAATTTTCGTTTTTTTGGAGAAGGTCAATCCACCGTTTCGAAAATCTCTTTAGGTGCTCAGGTTTCTTTAGGGAACTTTGAAAAATGGCAGAGAAGGGGGTTTTCCCAGAGGGGAGCAAATGATTTGAGAAGGGGCTTAAGCTCTAGAAATAAAGAGGAATGGAATTGGTATGCTTATACTTATGCAGGGTTAGATCAATTTTTTGGACATGCTGGAAATGTGGGGTTTGGAGCGGGTAAATATCTAACATCAAAATCATTTGTTCAACTAGGGTTTAGGTTACCCGTGAGAGGGTATTCGCAAAAGAAAGATCCAATGTATCTAGATAATTCTGGGATTCAATTGAACTACAATTTGTTGTTTGGAAAGTACCGTTGGTATGGGTTGATGCAGGCTGGTCTTAACCTCAGAACCGGGTATTCTAATTTTACCGCTCAAAAATATGGTAAAGGTACTTTTGCAACCAATTTGGGTTTGGGCACCCTATTCAAAGCTACTGGTAATGTGAGGATGCATTTCATGCTTAACGTTAATGATCCTTATACTACCTACAGCTTCTGGCCTAGGGCTTCTTTTCAAATTGGAGCACAATTCAAATTTTAGAATAACTCTCTTAGTGTAGGAATTACAAGAACGAGTAATTGTTTGTTCATTCTTGTAATTCCTACTCTTTTTTTAGCGAGTCTAAAATTACTTCGAGAGGATGTTTTCCTCCTCCTTACTTTCTTTTAATAATGTATAAAAAAGCCACTTATCGATTTTACTCGTAAGTGGCTGATTTTTAAGCTCCTCCTCTTGGGCTCGAACCAAGGACCCTCTGATTAACAGTCAGATGCTCTAACCAACTGAGCTAAGGAGGAATTTTCCATTTCATTCACTCGATCAGCGAATGGGAGTGCAATATTAGTGCTTGGTTGAAAATAAACCAAACCCTTTTTTACATTTATTTTAAAAATTTAAATCAAGCAAATTGAAGTACACACCGATATAGATTAGGGCAAATACGGTGAGGAATATCAAGCCTAGAATCGATAGATTTTTGAGCCATGGTTTTGGTTTATATGCCGCTTCAATTTGGTCAGACATAATCACCTTATAATTGATAAAGGCAATCACTGGAGCAATTACAAATGAGAGCGTTGTAGCCAGGTCAACCAAATCTTTCAGGTTGGAAGAGAGTAGTACTATAAAGAAGAATGAAACAACTGCAACAATTACCATCATTGCTGTGTATAGTGTTTTGATTCCAGCATTCTTGAAGAATAGCAATCGAACAGTTTCTCCCATCGCTCTTCCAAAGCCGTCAACCACAGTAATTGTGGTACTGAACATGGTTGAAAAAGCGGCTATGGCAATTATAGGGTATGCCCATTGACCCAATGCATTGGTGTATAGTTGTACAACTTGGTCAGAAAATACTGTGCTGTTGTTCGAGAGCTCAGTACCTGACCCATACATAACATAGGCACCTAGTGTAAGAAAGCAAATGGCTAACACGGCAGTAACTATATAGCCAAAGTTGAAATCAAACAGTATTTCCTTGAGTTTTGCCCGATACCCTGTCTGATTCATTCGCTCAATAGCCCAAAGACTATTCCATGTGGAAAGATCTACAGCTGTTGGCATCCAGCCCATTAGTGCAATTAAAAAGATAATTCCATTCCGCTCCATTAATTCCTTCGGAATGAAATTTTCAACGGGTGCTATCCTTCCTTTGAATAACACTCCAAAAAAGGCAGTTAGTGTTGAGACAAGCAGTACAGCTCCAATCACTTTGAGTAGACTATCCAGGATGCTGTATTTGCCCAGTGCAAGAATCAAAGTGCAAACAATCAGTATTCCACCAGATAGGTACACCGGGTCAATGTTCCAACCCATGAGGTTGTTCAGCATTCCTGCGGTCACAAACGTAACTGCAGCGGTTACTGTAAACATAGAAGCCAGGCTTAGCAGGAAGTAAACCCATAATACCCATTTGCCTTCTTTTAAATAGCCTTGTAATAAGCTTGTACGAGTTGCAGCGGCATATCTGGATCCGAATTCGAAAAACGGATATTTGAATAGCAGCGCCAGGGCAATGAAAATTACCAGGCTAAAACCATAATCGGCTCCGGCTCTGGTAGATTGAACAAGATGGGAAACGCCAATACATGTGCTGGCAAACAAAATCCCTGGTCCGAGAGCTTTTAGTAAATGTTTTCTTTTAGAAGACATAGGTGGGTTTGATTCCAGCTAAAATAATTAATAGGCACATCATCTCATATCCATTCTTACATAGAGAATAATGTCAATTTGACATTAAAATTGCGATTTCAGTCAAAAAACAAGTCATAATGACATGGAAAATAATGGATTGGCCTGATGGTACGGTTTTGAATAATAGGGAGGAAAGAATTGAAAACAAAAGAATATTAATATGGATATAGTAAGAAAAAACTCAGACTGGTTTGCTCCGGTAACAATAGACAAGTTTGTTGATCGTTTCTTCAATAATCATTTTGAAAATGATAATACTACATTTAATCCCAAAGTTGACGTAGCGGAGAATGACAAGGCATTTGAAATACAGTTGGCTGTTCCGGGGTTCAAGAAGAAGGACATCAATGTAGGCTTAAAAGATGGACTATTGTCGATTAGCGGGGAGAGAAAATTTGAAAAGAAAGACAAAGAGAAAAACTTTTATGCTGTTCAGACTCAATATGGAACTTTTAAAAAGTCTTTTCAATTACCAGATAGTATAGAAGAAGGAAAAATTGAAGCTTCTTACGAAAATGGAATTTTGAATGTCATAATTCCTAAGGATGAGAATAAGAGGCTTGTATCGAAAATAACCGTGAAGTAGGTTAGTGTTGTTGAGGTTGATTAAGGGGCTATCAGAAATGATAGCCCTATTTTTTTGTTAAATCCAGTTAAATCCAGCCTGATTTTAGATAAATTCGAACACCTTACCTCAAACGCGCGTTACAAATTGCAGTAGCAAAGGATTGTGTTATGATTACAAAAAGACAGTTTTTTCTCGGGTTGTTGGCTTCCTCTCTATTAGGAGGTCTGATTGTTCTGGTTGGGGTGAGTTTTCTGGAGAGAAACAATGATGATTCATCTGATGTTTTTGGACAGAGTACAACATTGACCACATCGCTCAATGAAATTGATGAGAGCCCCAGAAAGTACATTGTTCCTGAAGGAATTAATTTTATAAAAGCATCAAGGGCAGCAGTACCGGCTGTTGTGCATATAACCAATACAAACTCACCTTCGGGTAGATCGGGAGCATGGTCTAGATTACTAGGGCGAAGAAGTCGAGTGAGGCAGTCTACAGGCTCTGGTGTTATTATTTCTAATGATGGCTATATAGCTACCAATTATCATGTGGTTGAAGATGCTGATGAGTTAGAAGTTAGGCTCGATGATAATAGAAGGTTGCCTGCTGAATTGATAGGAGTAGATCCTGATACTGACCTGGCACTTATTAAGGTAAAGGCCAGGGCTCTGGATTTTGTTGAATTTGGAGATTCTGATCAGGTGGAGATTGGCGAGTGGGTTTTGGCTGTTGGTAATCCGTTCGATTTGAACAATACGGTGACAGCGGGTATTGTTAGTGCGAAGGCTAGAAATATTAATTTAATCAGCGGTGTCCGGAATCAGTATGGCATTGAGTCTTTTATTCAGACAGATGCTGTTGTGAACAGAGGTAACAGCGGAGGTGCACTTGTAAACCTTGACGGGAATCTGATTGGTATCAATACAGCTATTGCCACTAATACAGGAACATTTAATGGTTACTCTTTTGCAGTGCCATCGGTTCTGGTAAAGAAAGTGATGGACGACCTTTTAGAATTTGGTGAAGTACGAAGAGGGCTTTTAGGAGTGCAAATTGTGGATGCCGATGGAAGATTTACGGATGAATTATCTGGCGTGTTGGTTCGAGAAGTGACTGCTGGCGGAGCGGCTGAGGAGGCAGGGATGAGAGGAGATGATGTAATCGTTGGTATTGATGAAAGACTTGTTAGAACGACAAGTGAACTACAGGAATTTGTAGCTAGAAAAAGGCCCGGGGATAAAGTGCTGGTGAAGTTCAAAAGAGATGGAGATATAAAAGAGGCTTCGTTGATTTTGAGGGAAAAAGAAACATTTGTAGCGAGAAGCCCTGAAGAGATAAGGTTTACTTATAAAATTGAAGGAGCAATTTTTGCCGATATCACAGAAAACATTGAGAATCGCCTGAGAATTGATGGTGGTGTCCAGGTAGTTGAAATAGGAGAGGGTGCCTGGAAAGAGGCTGGTATCAAAGAAGGTTTTGTGATTACCAAAGTAGGTGATCAGGATATTACCAGCTTAAAGAATTTTCAGAGCCTAATGGATACTAAAAAAAGAGACTTTTATGTGATGGGAAAATACCCGGATGGCGAAAAAGAGTATTTCAAGATAGACTGGTAATTCAGTATTTGTTAAAACAGATTTATTTAAACCTCAATACGTTGAGGTTTTTTTATGCGCTGTATTCTCAAGCTAAATCTGATTCTGGTCTTTGCACAACATATAAAATAGCCGTAACTATGGGGCAAAATTTAAATACTATATAGGAAATGGAAATTCAGCAAGATTTTGGCATCGCTGATGCACTTCAAAAACTTGGGGTACAAGCAAATAATCATGGGACTTCTACCGGAGCTCAATCACTAGGAGCAGGTGAATCTCTATCATCTTACTCTCCAGTAGATGGGCAGTTGATTGGTTCAGTGACTTCTACTACTAAAGAAGAATATGAGCATGTTATTCAAACAGCTCAGTCGGTGTTTAAAAGCTGGAGAGATATGCCTGCTCCAAATAGAGGTGAAATTGTTCGACAGTTTGGCCAAAAGCTTAGAGACTATAAAAATGAGTTGGGTAAACTGGTTTCTTATGAAATGGGTAAGTCATTTCAAGAGGGGCTTGGAGAGGTTCAGGAAATGATTGATATCTGTGATTTTGCTGTAGGACTATCTCGTCAGTTACACGGCCTTACAATCAAGTCAGAACGTCCTGGTCATCATATGCAAGAACAGTGGCACCCGTTGGGGATTGTTGGAATTATTTCGGCATTTAACTTCCCAGTAGCTGTATGGTCTTGGAATACTGCACTGGCTTGGATCTGCGGAGATGTTTGTGTTTGGAAGCCATCAGAGAAAACACCTTTGTGTGGTGTGGCTTGCCAAAACATTATAACCGAAGTTTTAAGAGAAAACAACCTTCCTGAAGGTATCTCCTGTATGATCAATGGAGACTACAAAGTGGGTGAAATGATGACTTCAGATGGTCGAGTGCCATTAGTGTCTGCTACGGGATCCATTAGAATGGGTAAGATTGTTGGTAAAGCGGTAGCCGAGCGTTTGGGGAAATCCATTCTTGAACTAGGTGGTAACAACGCAATTATTATTACTCCCGATGCTGACCTTAGAATGACTGTAATTGGCAGTGTTTTTGGAGCCGTTGGAACTGCAGGGCAGAGATGTACTTCTACCAGAAGGCTAATTATCCATGAGTCTATCTATGATAAAGTGAAGCAAGCGCTGGTTGATGCTTATGGACAGCTTCGCATTGGAAATCCTTTGGATGAGAATAACCATGTAGGGCCGCTTATTGATAAAGATGCAGTTAACAGTTACCTGGCTGCGATAGAGCAAGCGAAAACTGAAGGTGGAAATGTGATTGTTGAAGGCGGTGTGCTTGAAGGAGAAGGTTACGAAAGTGGTTGCTATGTGAAGCCATGCATTGTTGAAGCTAAAAATGAATTTGAGATCGTTCAGGCCGAAACATTTGCTCCGATTTTATACTTGTTGAAATATGAAGGAGATGTACAAGGTGCGATTGATATCCAAAACGGAGTAGCACAAGGCTTGTCTTCCGCTATTATGACTAACAATGTACAAGATGCGCATTACTTCCTATCTGGTGCAGGTTCTGATTGTGGAATTGCTAATGTGAATATTGGTACTTCAGGCGCTGAAATTGGCGGAGCCTTTGGAGGTGAAAAAGAAACCGGTGGAGGTAGAGAGTCTGGTTCTGATGCCTGGAAAGCCTATATGAGAAGACAGACTAACACATTGAATTATACAACTGAGTTGCCTTTGGCCCAGGGTATCAAATTCGACCTGTAGGAAGTGTTGAAATATTAAAGAGAAGGGGCGTCTATGACGCCTTTTTCTTTTAGTAGGTCATGGTAAATCATACTGAAGTCTTCATCTCTCTTTTCGATAGAGGTGACACTTACAGTTTTTACCACTTCATTACGGTTCATAATAAAATCATTCCATGCATCTCCCTTTCCGCCAGACTTATGGAATGAAATAATTTCTTCCTGGAAAAAAGCCTGCTGTTCTTCAAGCCATTGAGAGAACCATGAACTTCTTTCTCTTCTTACATTCTCCGGATAAAGAGTGCTGGATGACCAGATAAATGAGGTTCCTGGGTTAAGGTCTTTAATATGAAGTGTATTGCCATCCCATACCAATTGATGGAGTTGAATACCCTCTATATTTGAATCGACAACTATTAAAGTGAAAGGCTCCATTCCTGAAAACTCAAATTGGTCAATAAATCTCTGAGTTTCATAATACTCAAAAAACTGGAGTACCATTTGTCCTCGACTCAATCTGTATGGTGGTTGGTGCTTGTGTTTTTCAAAACCACCATTGAGTAAACAAACTGTAAATCGGTTTTTGTCTGTAGCTATCCAGCTGCCACCTGCTAAAGGATCTTTTGGAAAGTATATGGCTTTTCCCCCTACTATGTATGGTTTTGGGGGCAGGGCTGCCCTTTTTGGGGTTTCGTCTCTGTTAGAGGTAAGAATATAGCCACTTTTACCTTTCGGTAAAAAGGTTACTGTGCACATGTTTTATCCCTCTCGTATTTGATTGTCGAATAAGCGATACCAAAACCTTCAGGTATATTGACGGATGCAAATTCACTGATAATGGCAATTTTAATGATAGCCATATGGTGAATAGCATGTTCAATATTATACTGCAGTTCTCTGAAATAAGAAGTGACTATTTCAAATGGCTCATCCTTGTCAAGGCTATAATTTGCCTTTAGCTTTAGAGCACTGTCAGAAGTGATTTTTTCAATCTCAAGCTTAAGCGAATTCATTTTCTCAATAGCCATTAGCCTGTTTTCTTCAATCACACGATCGTGAGTTCTTTTGTCATAATTAACCTCTCCCGAACCTATTCCAAGAATCATTAAGTCATAGAACTCAATGATATGTCTAATGTGTTTGCCAATTGTATTGTTTGATAACACTTTCAAAGGCTTTCTGAAAGCCTGATCTTCTAACTGCTGTGAGACCTGTATTAGCTGGTCTAAAATATTAGCCGAAACCTGCTTTAATTGCATTAAGTATTATTTTTTGCGGATGATAGAGCCAAATGTAAGTAATATATACGGAAATTTTGTCTCGTAACGGAGTTCAAATCAATTGTCTGATGTTATTTTACGCCATTTTGTGTCGGCCTTAGGTAAGAGGTTGCTTTCATCTTTATTCCAAGACTTAAGTGTGTTAGTAAATCTGAAATTGTAGAATAAGTAGAGTTTCCCATCAACAATTTTGAAGGTTTCAGGGTCAATTCTAACTTTTTCACCATCGGCCATTGCATAGGCACAGTAGCCACCATACTGGGGTTCGAATTTAATCGGGTTAGCGATAAAGGCTTTTTTATTTCCCTCTGAAGAAAACCTATAGGTTACTCCCTTGTTATTGTAAGTTATGCTTTCATTTCCCTTTTTAGCCTTGCCTTCTGTAAAGTAGGCCACTGGGTCATAGCCTTGAATTGCTAAGCCCTTTTTCAGATTGTAGTGTTTCTTAGAGTAGGGTTGACCTTGCGCTATTGAAAGCTGACTGCTTAAGAATAGCAAAAGGAAAAAAATGAACATGGATGATCTTTTCATTTTCAAAAAATTTTACAATGATAAAGATAACTACGCAGTCATATGTGCTTAAGGTTTGCTTTAAAGGCGTGCTCCTGACATTTTTGAATAGTATTCTCTATATATCCTTATTTGAAATAAAAATACGATATTTCGTGAATAATGAAAGAGCATCCGAAGTTTCCAGATTACTCAAAGCTTTCAGAGTTCACGGTAGAAAGGGCTTTAGCATCTATTTTCTGGATGGATGAAAAAGGTGACTTGACATTTGCCAACAAAACCGCTGAGCAGCAGTATGGTTATACCGAAGACGAGTTTGTTGGGATGAACATAACTGTGATTAACAGGAATTTTAATGAAGAACTGTTTGCAGAGCTTTGGGCAAAGTCTAAGAAGGAAAAGAGGGTTAGATTAGAGTCTACCCATTTCAGAAAGGATGGTACCGAATTTCCTGTTGAGATTTTTGTCAACCATATGGAGTTTGAAGGTAAGGCTTACAATGTGAGTTTTGTACTTGATGTCACGGAGCATAAAAGAAAAGAGCGACTTTTAAGGTCTGTATCTGAGGCCACTGCAAACACACTGGGAACCGATTTTTTTGAAGCGCTGGTAGCAAACATAGCATTGTCATTGGATGTTTACATGGTGATAGTTACCAAATGCACCGATTCAACAAAGTCTACATTGCGTACGTTGGCTTATTTTCGTGAAGGCGAGCTGAAGGAGAATGTTGAATACAATACAGAAGATACTCCTTGCAAGTTTATAATGGAGAACTCTGACCCTATATTAATTGAAGTAGGGGTGCAGCAAAAATATGCAAAGGAGGGAGGGATAGAAGGCTATTTTGGTGTTCCTATTTTGGCTGATGGAGGTGATTGCATTGGTCATATTGCGATTTTGAATGATGTGCCCCTTAAGCTGTCAGGTGACGAAATGGAGATTATGAGATTGTTTTCTGATCGAGCAGCTGTGGAAATCGAGCGTAAAATTGCCAATGAAAAACTTCTCGAAGCTGTTGAAGAGGTGCAGAGTCTTAAAGACAGACTGGAAGCAGAAAATACATATTTACAGGAAGAGATAAAGCTTGAGCATAATTTTCAAGAGATTATAACCAGGAGTGACCGATTTAAATCAATCTTATTGTCTTCAGAACAAGTGGCAACAACCGATGCTACCGTATTGATTTTGGGAGAATCTGGTACTGGTAAGGAATTGCTGGCAAGAGCAATTCATAATATTAGTAAAAGGGGCGACAGGCCATTAGTGAAAGTCAACTGTGCCGCATTACCAGCTAACCTGATTGAAAGTGAGTTGTTTGGCCATGAGAAGGGCGCTTTCACGGGGGCTGTGGCCAGAAAGGTGGGGCGTTTTGAATTGGCAGATGGTGGAACCATATTTTTAGATGAGATAGGAGAACTGCCACTGGAACTCCAATCCAAATTGTTGAGAGCTCTTCAAGAAGGAGAGTTTGAAAGGCTAGGAAGTACTAATACACTGAATGTTGATGTCAGGGTGATAGCCGCAACAAATAGAGACCTTAAGAATGAAGTGAACGAAGGGAAATTTAGAGCGGATCTTTTTTACCGTTTGAATGTATTTCCTATAAACGGTTTACCACTTAGGGAACGGAAAGAAGACATACCGCTTTTAGTTAAGCATTTTGTAGAAAAGTATTCTGCAAAGATTGGAAGAAAAGTAGTTTCGGTTCCCAAAAGAGCAATCAATTCACTTCAGGCTTATCATTGGCCTGGAAATATTCGTGAACTAGAAAATGTAATAGAAAGGGCTGTAATACTAAGTGGTGGTAGAACTCTGGAGCTTGGGGATTGGATACCTGGTACTGAATCTCAGGTAACATCATCCGAGTTCGATACACTCGATGATTTTGAAAAGAAGTATATAATGAGAGTGCTTCACAAAACCTCATGGAGAGTAAGTGGAGAAAGGGGGGCAGCAAGAATACTTGGTATGAAGCCTACTACCCTCGAATCCCGAATGAAGAAGCTTGGTATTAAAAGGGGTATGCCTGATTAGAATTTCAATACAATATCAATTGCAGGAACGCCTCCTTCAAAAACTAATAAGTCAACAGTTATTTTTTTGGCTATATATCTGATACCTCCAGATATCAGTGCATCATCTTCTGAAAGCAAAACGTAGTTTTCGGTTAGCAATGCTAGTCTTTTGCTTATCCGTGTCATTCCTCCTATAGTTAAAAGTCCTGTGTTATTGATTTCTCCATTGGCCAAGGCATAACCAGTACCAAACGTTACATTATGTTCTTTATCCCCGTAGGTTAATAATGCATTCAGGCTACCTAGGTTTAAGTCTATACCTAAATCTCCAGCAGCTGTCAGGTAAGAAAAAGAAGCGGCTGCATTCAGTTTGTCTGAAATTGGTATTCCGTACTTCAGGTTGGTGAATATGATCGGAGACCCGCTGAACAGAGAGACTAGCTCTGTACCTACCAAAGCACTGAATCTATCCGTAATACCATAACTAACAAGGTTTATAAGGCCATAGATATTTTGATAATAACCTTCTCCCTTATTCAGCGTGTATGCCGATTGCCCTATAAAGTATCTGGTGGGGTTGGGGTTTGCTATTCTTCCTTTCTCATCTAATCGAATGATTCTCCTGACTTCTGACTTTTGAAAAGTAAGCATACCAAGCGTTTCACTGCTTAGAACAATCTCTTTATCATTTTCACTGATGAGTTCTCCTTTGATTTCGGATTTGTCATGTAGAATTACGATTACATGATTATTGAAGCTATTCGTTTCGGTTTGAGCTTGAGTCTCGGTGCTTATAAAAGTAACTGCGAATAAGCAAAAAATGGTTGATAGAACTTTCATTGGTTTTCCTGATATTTCGTGAATATATATTGGTTTTAGTTTTTGTGAACAAAAAGCACTCCAAAAACGCATTAACTCCATTTTTGTTTTAAATATCATTTTTTATGAATAATCATGAAATTCCTGATATTTCGTAATTATATTATTACCAATAAATAATTTTTTCATAGATAAGTAATTGTAATTCAGGTGGTTGAGTGAGTTTTTCTTCGTCTGGCATGCTAATTGTCATTAAAAAGACGGTTCTGCAGACGGTAGAATGACAAAGTGTTGGCAAACACTTATTTTTGACAAAACTAAGTTTATGTTTAGGCGTTGATTATCTTTCGAAATTATTTTATGAGACATAAGTTACCTCATTTTCTGGTTAAGATAATCTACTATGAGTACTGGCCATTTTGGTTGTTTTTTTTACCATTAGTGCCTTACTGGGTTTACTTGGCAATAAGAGCAAAGTCGTGGACTTATTTTACTGCTGCTAATCCAGGTATTATTCATGGAGGAGTCTTTGGAGAATCAAAGATTGATATTCTGGAAAAAATTGAGCCAAAGTATCGTCCTGTTACACTGTTTTTTAAAGTAGAATCTACTTTACATCAAGTGATGCAGGCGATAGAAAAATCTGAGTTGATTTTTCCGATTATCATCAAGCCAAATATTGGTGAAAGAGGGTCTGCGGTGGAAAAGCTGGAAAGTGAATCGGAGCTTGAACATTACCTTGAGCAAAATGATCAGGACTTCATAATACAGGAGTTTGTTGATTATGAAATTGAACTGGGCATATTATACAATAAGCGACCGATCAGTGGTACAAGCAATATTACTTCGATTGTTCAGAAAGAATTTCTCGGAGTAACCGGAGATGGTACTTCCAGTATTCGTGAATTATTGCATAAAAATGAGCGTGCTCGATTTCAGATTCCGCAGCTTGAAAAGAAGTTAGGTAAAGGTTTGAATGTTGTTTTACAAAAAGGAGAACATAAAAACCTGCAACCGATTGGAAATCACTGTTTGGGAACCAAATTCTTAAGTGGGCAGCATTTAATTACTCCTGGGCTGATCGAGGTTTTCGATGACATCGCCAGGGATATTGAAGGCTTCAATTTTGGAAGGTTCGACCTGAAGGTTAAATCACTAAACGACTTATATGCAGGAGAGCATATTAAGGTGATGGAATTAAATGGTGTTACTTCTGAACCAGGTCATATTTATGATCCAAAATTTAATCTGTTGAAGGCATACAAGGACACCATGTTTAGCATGAAAACCTCTTGCATTGTAAGTATAGAGAATATGAAGCTAGGCGTAAAACCAACTCCTTTTTGGGAGATGTATAGACTTGTAAGAGTGCATTTCTCAAAAAAGCCTGATCAGCAAGAAACATCTGGAGCAGTAAAAACAGCTATGACCAAATGATTTGGAATGTTATTGAAGCACTGTTTTTGGCAACTGCCATTAGTTTTGCAGGATCTGTGCAGTTAGGTCCAGTTAATTTTGGAACCATACATACTGCACTTCACAAGAATAAGAAAGCGGCCATAATCTTTGGTTTTGGTGGTAGTTTACCCGAATTGCTCTATTGTGGGCTTGCCATTGGCAGCTCCAATTTTATATCGCAATATGAAGGGCTTGAGGACTACCTCAAATATTTGACAGTAGGTGTGTTATTCCTCTTCGGAATATACCTCATCTTTCAGAAGGCCTCTTCAGAGCAAAAACATAAATCAACAAAGAAAGGAAAGGAGATTTGGCTGGGCGCAACCTTTGGTATGCTCAATCCTCAACTTTACCCCTTTTGGCTTTTTATTATCACGTATCTCAGAAGCAATGCCGTTCTGGAAAACACATCGTGGCCTTCACAGGTTGCATTTGTGATTGGGGCAGCTTTGGGAGCATTTCTGTTACAGGTTTTAGTTGCAGAATTCACCACTAGAAAGAGGGAGTTCATCTACATGAAGCTAACTAAAAACTATAATAGAGTGCTAGGAGCGGTTATTATCGCCATAGCTATTGTTCAATTGGTAATAAATTTATAGCGCCATGCAAAAGGAAATTAAATATTGGTATTTAAGAAATTACGATCTTTTTGAAAATCTGAGTAAGGAACAAATTCACGACTTAAGTGATATAGCCAGGTTTGTGAGAATGAAAAAAGGGCAAACCATATACTTTGCTAATGATGAGTCAAAAAGACTTTATTTCTTGATCAATGGTAAAATTAAAATCAGTGAAGTTGATCGTCTGGGAAATGAAATGATAAAGGATATCATTCTTACTGGAGATATGTTTGGCGAAATTCCAATTACGGGTTTACAAACAAGTCAGGAGTTTGCAGAAATATTATCAAGCGAGGTTATTCTCTGCACTTTTACTATGGATCAGTTTGAGAAATTGATGGAAAAGCACCCGAATCTGGCACTTTCTTTTTCTAAGAAGATGGGAGAGAAGCTGAGAAGGTTAGAGCATAGATATGCCAATCTGGTTTTTAAAGATGTAAAAGCCAGGCTGAAAGATTTTCTAATGGATTGGGCGAATAAAGAAGGTAAGCCGGTGGAAGATGGGTTGGTTATCAAGAACTACCTAACCCACAATGAGATTGCCAGTTTGATCAGTTCTTCAAGGCAAACTGTTACTACATTGATTAATGAGTTGAAAGAAGAAGGTGTGATTGCTTATAGCAGAAGCCTAATAACAATACCTAATATTGGAGCTTTAGCAGCTTAAGTATTGCTAAAATCTCTGATATACCAGAGAAGGTGTTTTAAAGGAAAGCTTGTTGTTCTCTTTTTCGAAAGAGCATTATATGGCGCCTTTGGGACACCTTCTTTTTTATTTGATGCAACTTCTTTTACTTGCCTGATGTCTATTGCTTAGTAATTAAAAGGTCATGGATATGAAAATCATTAAAAAAACTCAAATCACACTAATCTTATTGTTTATCTCCACATTGCTTTTCGCTCAGGAAAAGGACACTCGTCAGCTAAGAAAATTCTCAGAAATTAAAGTTTCTGAAGGAATAGAGCTGATTGCGAAAAAAGGCAGCGAGAATAGCATTGAAATTGAAGTTTCAAGAATTGACGTAGACAGGGTTGTTACAGAAGTTAGAGGCGATAGGTTAAGTATACATATTAGAGATAGATATTCGAGCAGATCTAGGAATAGAAGAGTGAAGGCTTACTTGACTTATACTGAAGAAATAGAGGAGATTGCAGTAAATACTTCAGCAGAGATAGTTTTCGAAGATGTTATTAAAACCAATCGTTTGTTTATAACTGCAAGCACTTCTGGTTTAGTTGAAGCAAAAATTGATGTCAAGTATTTAGAAATGAGTGCTACAACTTCTGGAAGAGTCGACTTATCTGGAGAGTCTGAGGAGGTAGAGGCCAAAGCATCTACTGGAGGAACTATTTATGCCTATGATGTTGAAGCAAGTGAGGTTTATGCAAAAGCAAATACCGGAGCAGATGTAAGGGTTAATGCTCAGGATAGATTAAGAGCCAGTGCAAATACAGGTGGTTCCATAAGCTATAAAGGAAAACCTAGAACTGATACCAGAGCAAACACTGGGGGGAGTATCAGAAGAGCCCGTTAGTCACTAACCTATTTAGACAAGTCCTTATTTTTGATTAATCTTAGTTTTTAACTCAAAAGCTCTGATTATGAAATTTAAAAGTATAATCGGAGCCCTTATAGGGCTCTTATTGTTTGGGTATGCCGGTCATGCACAAAATGATGAACAAGCTGTAAAGGATGCTATCATGACAATGTTTGACGGTATGAGGGCTGGTGACAGTGCTATGGTTCACTCAGTGTTTACCGATGAAGTTGTATTTCAGCGTGTACAAGAATCGAGTGATGGCAAAGCAAGGGTAGTAAGTAGTGATTTTAAGGCTTTTCTCAAAGCTATTGGTACCCCACACCCTAAGGTATGGGATGAAAGAATAGAATTTGAATCAATAATGATTGATGGAAAAATGGCCTCTGTATGGACGCCATTCAAATTCTATCTTGGAGACCAATTTTCACACTGTGGAGTGAATGTCTTTAAGCTGTATAAGTCGGATAGCGGATGGAAAATATTTCACTTGGTAGATACGAACAGGCGGACAGATTGTGACTGATTTTAAGAGCATAGAAACCCCTGCGCCTGAATGGAGCTAAAAATAAGAGCCGACATATGTCGGCTCTTATTTACTTGCCTTTTCTGTAGTGGTTCTCAATAATATCTCTCACTGAAACGCGCTGGTGATTGAAATTTAAAGAACTTTGAGAATTGGCGTAACCCTTAGAGTGCGTTTTAGCCTTATTCAGTGATGAATCATCCGAATTGAGACCAGATTTTAACTCCTTCATTAGTTTACTTTGCTTAAAGATCTAACAATCAAGTAATTGTCAAACAGACTCTAATTTTATGCTTGTTACAAAATTATGCAATCGTTTGCATTATGCAAGTTGACTAAAGAAAATTGTTACGTTTTCTTTCAAAAATTAGGGGTTTGCTCTTTTGACACTTACTATACGATTAGAATGTTGTTTACCCTACTTTTACAGTGAAAGCTTTAGATTGTTGTTTTTTAGACGGCCAGTCTTGTTATGGAGATGATTAAGTTCTTAAAAAGCGTTATTCAGCATTTTTTTGATAGTAATACTTTTCAAAAAGGTGCTGCACTAGCTTACTATACAGTGTTCTCATTACTCCCTATGATAGTAGTAGTGGTGTCATTACTCGGGGTTTTCTTTGGGAGGTATGCGGTTTCAGGAGAGATATATGCTCAACTGAAAGGCGTTCTTGGAAATGAGGGAGCGCTTCAGATACAGGAGGTAGTTAAAAATCAACATATTAATCATAACAATGTTTTGACATCAGTTTTGGGCTTTGTGATGTTGATGCTAAGTGCTTCAGGAATGTTTAGCCAAATACATAGCTCTTTCAACGATATCTGGGGAGTAGAACCAGAACCAGGAAAAGGAGTTCTTAATTATGTAAAGAAGAATGTTGTGTCTTTTCTGACCCTTCTTGTATTGTTCGCAATTATTTTTTTAAGCACGGCTCTTAATAGTTTATTATTGAAGTATTCAGCATCTCTGAATAGTCACTATGCACTCGCATATTTATATGAGCATGTTATTACACTTGCTGCGCTTTGTTTGGTTTTTGCCATTATGTTTAAGTTCCTCTCTGATTCCAAGGTAAAATGGAGGGTGTCTCTAAGTGCCGGATTGTTTACTTCGGTTTTATTTATGATAGGGAAAACAGCTATTGGAATGTACATTAGTCATAGTCATCTGTCCACAACATTTGGAGCTATGAGTACAATAGCACTTTTGATGATGTGGGTTTATTACACTTCACAGATTATCTTCCTTGGAGCATCATTTCTAAAAGTCTTAAATGATAGACGGGTGTCCTGAGAGTACCTTATTCATCTCTCAAACCATGTATTAGATTAGTGCTTATAGGGCTTCGAACAACTCCTGAAATAATAATTATAGAAATCAGTACTACGAAACCACCACTTAGCACACTGATTGATATTGATGGTTGAACATGATACCTGTACATCATGTTTAATAGCTGATCAGATAAGAGGTAACCAAGTGCAGCACCTAAAACAAGTGCTACCGAGAGTACAAGGCTAAATGATTTGTTTACCGTAAGAAGTAGTTCTTTGAAAGAAGCACCGAGTACCTTTCGAATACTTATTTCTTTGATTTTCTTGGCAACATTTAATTGAGCAAGTGAAAATATACCCACAATACTAAGGAAGCCACTTAATAAGGCCATAGTGAGGAATATTTTCTGAAGAATCTTAGAGTCTTCTCCTGAAGCACCAAGTGCAAAATCTTTCTGTCTAACTCCAGTGTAAGGCTCATCTATATGTTTGCTCCAAATGGTTTTGAGTGTGTTTTCAACTTCGTTGAGGTCTCTATTAGAAACTTTGATAACAAGGTGCTCATGTTCACTCTTATCTGACAATACCATTACAGTAGGTAATAATTCAGCAGCTTTTACTACATCATCAATAATATCTGTGGTTACTCCAACGATAGTTTTACGTTCTCCATTGATTTTCACTACTTGATTAATTACATCCTGACCATCAAAAAACTGGTCTACTAAAGACTGACTGACAAGAATTTTGTCTTGATCAGATTTTGCTCCCGCTATAAAGCTTCGACCTGAAACAATACCTACTTCCATTAGATCTAGATAGCGTTCACCTACTCCATGATAGCGTATAGTTTGGGATGATGTGTCTGCCAGAAACTGAAACTGAGCCTTTTCACTGTACTTTCCGAAGTCTCCAATGTGGTTAGCTGCCCCGGCAGTAATGACTCCCGGGATTTGGTTAACCTCCTGACTAAGTTTTTCAAAATATTGATTCTCTACAGGGAGATTAAATATTCCCTCTTTTTGATATCCAAGATCTAATTGATTTAGAAAACCAGAGTTTTGCCAGAAGGTGATTCCTATAATCAATACAATAATTGAGAAGCTATACTGAGCAACGGTGAGTGTTTTGTTGAGCCAGTTTATACCTTTTAACTTGACTGACTTACGCATGATAGCAACTGGCTGAAATTTCCAGGCATAAAGGGCAGGGAGTAGGCCTGCTACCAGTGTGGTAAAAAGAAGGAACCCTGTTACAAAAAGTAATACTCCTGTTAAATTAATGTCTTGTAGAAGGAAACTTGCGCCTAGCATACCCATAATTGCTTTAGAAGTTAAGTTGGCTGTTGACATCGCTATGATAAAAGCAAGTGTGCTTATCAGGCTCATTTCAAGTAAGAATTGAACTAGAATTTGTCTGCTTCCTGAGCCAAGTGTTTTTCTTATCCCAATTTCTTTCAGCCTTCTGGAGATTAGTGCGATTGAAGTATTTGCCAGATTAAAGCAAGCGGTGAAAAACACCATTAATGCCAGGACAGAAAAAATAATTAAACCTTGAGAGCCAATGCGATTGTTTACATAGCTCACATTCTCTATTAAATCTGAAGGTTTAGCTTCCGAAAAGGGAATGAGCTCAAAACGGCTGATCTTTGTGAGCTTATGTTTCTCGTTTTGCAAAGGTATGTTGAGACTGATGTTGTCCAGAACAGATGCTCGGTTTGTCGATGATATCTTTAGATAGTGCCCTGGGAATAGATTATTGGACCAGTCATTGGCGTCTATGTTCATTGCACGCAAATAATCGGCTTGATTCATTAAGATTTGAAATCTGAAACTAGAGTTAAGAGGTATCTTTTCGAGCACTCCTCCAATAGTAACCTCAAGTCTTTTTTTGTTTGACAATATCAAAGTGAGTTTCTCTCCTAAAGCTGATCTGCTGCCAAAGTATTTAATAGCTAGAGGTTTGGTTAAATAAACCTGTGGTAGCTTGCCAAAGTCAGCAAATGACCCATACCATAATGGGAGTTCAAACATCTCTGGAAAATCTGTCGATACAACAGCGAATGTTTCAGCAAAGAAATCGTTGCCTTTTTTGACCTGATTGGTTTCGACAAAATAGCTGCTTACCTGACTTATACCGCTTATTTCATTGCGCAACTTACTGTCTAGTGCTATAGGCGAAAATTCATTTCTTCTCTCTTCTCCCCTTTGCTCTGTAATCGCATGGACTCTGTAAATGTCATCTGTGTTTTTATAAAACGTATCGAATTCAATGTTGAATGCATAAATCATGTAGACGAAAACACACATGCTTAAAGCTAGCCCAAGACCGATAACATTAATGGTGACAGGACCTTTGTTTTTCCAGGAGTGTCTTAGCGCAAGTTTGAAATATGATTTGAAAAGAGAAGTCATGAGTATGTTGTTTTGTTGTTTTGATTTTGAGTACGATTTGAAGCAACGCAAAACATTCCACCAGAAGAATAGGTTGGCTTTCCATAGAGGTTCTCCATTTTCTAACCTCACGTAAAAGAACTCTTCGAGGTCGCCTTCAAGTTCTTCTAGTCTGTCAGGTCTACAATACCATCGGAAAAAACGAAGTGCCAGGCGAGGTGGATGTTTTATCTCTGTCATGGTATTACTTTTCCCAGTTGAGTGCTTGAGCCGGTATTTGGTAGCGAAGTTGCTCACGCAGCGTAGCTAACTCATCTAGTGCTTTTGATGCATATGGAGTAAGGTAAAAGAGCCTTTTACGTTTACCGCCTCTTGCAGATGTAGATTCACTCATTTTAGATTCTAGAAACCCTTTTTCTTCCAGTCGATAAAGTACGGTGTGAATGGCGCTTACGTTAATTTTCTTCCCTGTTTGTTTTTCGTATTCAGCAACAATGTTAACAGAGTATGCCTGATCGTATAATACACCGACCAGTAAAAGCACCAGTTCTTCAAAATTCCCAAGCTTTATCTTTTCCATAAATTTCACAATTGTCAGTATTATACTGAATCAAAAATATAAAGTTTCACTTTTGTAAGTAAAATAATTAGAATAGGCTCCAATTACCTTTAGAAGGGATTCTGGATGAGATGATTTTTTGGAAAATAGTGGAAACAAAAAAAGCTCAGCAATTGCTGAGCTTTTCGTAGTCCGTAGGGGAATCGAACCCCTGTTACCAGGATGAAAACCTGGCGTCCTAACCCCTAGACGAACGGACCAGTATTAGTGCAGAGGCGGAGGGATTCGAACCCCCGGTACCTCGCGGTACAATGGTTTTCAAGACCACCGCATTCGACCACTCTGCCACGCCTCTGTATGCGATCTCCCGTTTGGGACTGCAAAGATAATGGGATTTTTTTTTCTGCAAACAACAGGGGTAAATTAAATCTGTTCTGCCTTTAATTTTTCTGTTTTGGCCTTGTCAAAGGCCGCATTCATTTCAAAGCCGACTAAAAGAATGAGGGAAATTATGAATAACCATAGCATCAACACAATCAACACACCAATTGAACCATAAAGTTTATTGTAGGTTCCAAAACTATTGACATACATAGAGAAACCAAAAGAAGCAATGATTATGGCAATAGTTGAAAAAACTGACCCAACACTCATAAAATGCCAACGCTTATGTACTGCCGGAGCTAGATAATAAATACTGGATATAGTAACCTGAAAGATTATATAGAGGATTATGAAACGTAAAACAATTACGATATCTATAGAGATTTTGTCTTGAACTACTTCTCTAATACTGTTGTCATATAGCAATTGCTGACCTACTACCAGCAGTCCAATTGATAGTAGTACGGATATTGCCAGTATAAAAATCAATATTGTGGCAATAAACCTCATTTTTAGAAACCCTCTGGTTTCTACTGTTTTGTAGCTGGCATTGAAGGCGCTCATTAGGGAGTTCATTCCATTTGTAGATAGAATGAGTGTTAGCACAAAACCAAATGAGAGTAAGCCTCCTCTCTGCTTCCCAATAATATCATGGATGGTGGAGTCTGCAGCTTTGTAAAGGTTTTCTGGAAGAATATTTTCCAAAAAGCCTATGATTACCTCGTTTGTAATCTCAGGGAAAAAGTCCTGAATGTAGGGAGTAAGTGTAAACAGAAAAATTATAGCCGGAAAAATGGCCATAGTAAAACTGAATGCAACCGCATTTGCCCTTATGACCAATCTGTCGTTGCTGAGTTTTTCAATGAAGATTAAAATGGCATCATAGAGCCCTACCTTAGCCTTACCTACCTTAATATGCTGCAGTAGCCCTACCAGTTTAAGGTAAATAGGGTTTTCAAGTATCAATGCCAATACTTTCTTTTTCATTGATAATATGGACTTAGTACATCCGTCAACTCTTTTGGTGCCCTACATGGTCTGTTATTGTCCATATTGATAAACACCAATGTTGTTTTGCCCTCATTAACCAGCTTCCCCGCTTCATTCTTAATTTCGTACTCAAAGAGCATTTTAACCTTAGGTAGTTCAGGAACAATCACATTTATAGTTAACAATTCATCGTAAGTAACAGGGGCTAGATATTTGCATTGCAAGTCATGAACGGGCATCATTATACCTTGCTCTTCGAGCT
This sequence comes from uncultured Roseivirga sp., assembly GCA_947493005.1. Taxonomy (GTDB): domain Bacteria; phylum Bacteroidota; class Bacteroidia; order Cytophagales; family Cyclobacteriaceae; genus Roseivirga. Next base: position 119,658 of record CANLOY010000001.1, on the reverse strand, counting down.
TTTTGTACTCAAACCCCAATTGCCTTAAGACCTCTACTCGCCCAACCTCGTAGTACATGGCATAATTGCCATAGTATACATAAGACATCTGATCTGTTTCAGCATATCTAACCCGTATTTGGGTAGAAGCACTATACATACTTAGCGATATATATTCCTTTTGTTTAAAGCCCTGTGAAGGAGCCTTGCGTTTTTATTGTGTGTGGTTAAGTCTTCAGCGAAGCGATGATAGCCTGAAAAATCCTCTTTAGCACACATATAAATATAGTCATGCTTTTCGTAATTCAGAACAGCATCTATTGAGGCAATGGTAGGTAAATTGATGGGGCCTGGAGGAAGGCCTCTGTACTTATAAGTATTATAGGGGCTATCAATTCTTAAGTCGGCCGTTAATACCCTTTGAATACTAAAATCACCAAGTGCAAATTTGACTGTCGGGTCGGCCTGCAGCAGCATATTCTTTTTTATACGATTGAGGTACAATCCGGCAATTTTAGGGCTTTCGGCAACTATCGACATCTCATCCTGGACAATGGCGGCTAGTGTAGAGACTTCGGCAGGAGAAAGGCCTATTTCTTCCGCTTTGGCTTTGCGAGAACTGTTCCAGAACTTATCGTATTCCTTCTTCATTCTCTGGAAAAGTGCTTTCTCAGAAATCGTCCAATATACCTCATATGTATTTGGAATGAACATAGCCATAATAGTTTCCTTATTAAAACCCAGCTCAGCTACGTAATCATCATCATTTAGTAAGCGGAGAAATTCATTACCATCGATTCCCGTTGTGCTGACAATTTTTTCAACAAGATCTTGTTTGAAACGTACGTTGTTAAAAGTAATGTCAACAGGGATTTGATCCCCGGCCCTTAGCCTTCTAACCGTTTCAAGATTGGTCATTTCAGGCTCGAACAAGTAAAGACCCGGTTTTACGTTATCCTGGTACCCCAACACTTTGGCCACAAAGCTAAATGACACTACATCGTCAATGATTTTAGCATCGAGTAGATTATTCCTTAAAGAATCGAAATTATCATCATGATCTATCAGCATGGTGGCAGGTTGTGCTTGCTGAAGCACATTGGCTCCATAGAATACCTGATAAAAGTAAAATGAGAAGGAGGTAAGGATCACTGAAAAGATCACCATCCCGATCATAAAACGCTTTCTTTTCTTCATAGGGGCACAAAAATAGTCAATTTGTCCTAACTTCGCAGTAAGTCAAAGTTATGGCAGCTGAGTACATTAAGCTATACGAGGAAAACCCTGAGATTGATAAGATCAATAGAATAGTAAATGTTCTGAAATCAGGAGGAGTAATTATATACCCAACAGATACGGTTTATGGCATAGGCTGTGATTTCAGCAATGTAAAGGCTGTTCAAAAGGTTTGTCAGATAAAAAATACTAAACCTCAATCCCTCTCTTTTATTTGTTACGACTTAAGTGAAATTTCAGAATATACTAAAGGGCTGAGTACTCCTGTGTTTAAAGTAATGAAGAAGTCTCTTCCGGGGCCATTTACTTTTATTCTGAATGCCACCAGTAAGGTGCCGAGAGTATTAAATGCTAAGAAGAAAACAGTAGGTATTCGCGTGCCTGACAATAACATTCCTCGTGAATTAGTTAAGAGCCTTGGAAACCCGATTATTACCACATCAATTCATGATGAAGATGAGATACTTGAATATTCCACTGATCCGGAGTTGATTTTTGAAAAGTATCAAAACCTGGTAGATGTTGTAATTGATGGTGGATATGGTGGCAATGTGCCTTCTACTGTAGTAGATTGCTCGGGTGATGATATTAATGTTATCCGAGAGGGTTTGGGGGATATTGATGCATTTCTTTAATGAAAGTACTGATTGAACTTCAATATCTGCCCTCGGTAGCTTACTTCTCTTTACTTGCCCATGCAGATGAAGTTTTACTCGAGCTTAGTGAAAATTTCGAAAAACAGTCATACCGTAATCGCTGTCATATTATCGGAGCCAACAAGGTGCAGAGTTTGAGTGTTCCAGTTCACCATGCCGGCCGAAAGATTTCTATCCAAAACCTGGAGATTGACTATAAACAGAAATGGAAGAATAACCATTGGAGAGCTATACAGTCAGCATATGGAAAAGCTCCGTTTTTTGATTTTTATGCAGAGTACTTAAGAGCAGAAATCAATAAGGAATATCTGTATTTGAGTGAGTTAAATCAAGCATTGCTGACATTATGTCTGAAACTCCTAAAGCTGGATGTGAGTATTACTGAAACAGAGCAATATGTAAAAATGCCGTCTGAAGGCATAATGGACTTACGTTCTCAGATTCACCCGAAAAAATCAATCGACAATTTGACATGGTTTAAGCCGCAATACTACCAACAAGTGTTTGGCAAAGACTTTGTACCTAACATGAGCATCATAGACCTTTTGTTTTGTATGGGGCCTGACGCTTTAGAGGTTTTGTATGGTTCAAATGTCTTTATAAAGAACAATTAGGTTTTTGATCACGTTTTGTATTAGATCGTAAGTATATCTTACTATATTGAAATTACGGTTCAGAGGATAATCCTTACCGTATTTAAACACATTAGATGGAAGCAAAATTTTCAAACAGAGTAAAAGAAGTAATCTCCCTGAGTAGAGAAGAGGCCTTACGTTTAGGCCATGACTATATTGGGACTGAGCATCTTTTATTGGGAATGATTCGTGAAGGAGAAGGAGTTGCTGTGAGCATCCTTAAAAAACTTGGTACTTCTTTAGAAGAACTAAGAGAAGCTATTGAAAGAGCAACAAAAGGTACGGCCAATCACAATGTTAAAAACCTGGCCAATATTCCCCTGACAAGACAATCAGAAAAAGTATTAAAGATTACTTATCTGGAAGCAAAAATATTTAAGAGTCAACTTATTGGTACTGAGCACTTGTTACTCTCTATTCTTAGAGATGAAGATAATATTGCTACACAGATACTTGAGAAGTTTGACGTGAATTATGAAGTCGTAAAAGAAATGCTTGAATACCAGACAGACAACCCACTGGCATCGTCCGATACTGAAGATCCGGATGACGAGTCTTCAAAAATGTTCGGAAGTAGCGGAGGCTCAGGAGGAGGTTCCTCTGACCGTCCTGCAGGTAAAGGAGGAGAAAAATCCCGTACACCAGTACTTGACAATTTTGGAAGAGATTTAACCAAATATGCTGAAGATGGAAAACTTGACCCAATTGTTGGACGAGAGAAGGAAATCGAGCGAGTAGGACAAATCTTGTCAAGAAGAAAGAAGAACAACCCGATTCTTATTGGAGAACCAGGCGTTGGTAAGAGCGCAATTGCGGAAGGTTTGGCCTTAAGAATTGTTCAGAAAAAGGTATCAAGAGTGCTTTTTGGAAAACGAGTGGTTACTTTAGATCTTGCTTCTTTAGTGGCGGGAACTAAGTACCGGGGACAGTTCGAAGAGCGTATGAAAGCAGTAATGAACGAACTCGAAAAGTCACCAGAAGTGATTCTCTTCATAGATGAGCTTCATACCATTGTAGGTGCTGGTGGGGCTTCAGGGTCGTTAGATGCTTCTAACATGTTCAAGCCTGCCCTTGCAAGGGGTGAAATTCAATGTATTGGTGCAACAACTCTTGACGAGTACAGACAGTATATTGAAAAAGATGGTGCTTTGGCCAGAAGGTTCCAGCAGGTAATGGTTGATCCAACTACTCCTGAAGAAACTGTTCAGATTCTCCAAAATATTAAAGAGAAGTACGAAGAACATCACCATGTGAGCTATACTGAAGATGCTATTCAGTCTTGTGTATCGCTATCAGATAGGTACATATCGGATCGTTTCTTACCAGATAAGGCAATAGATGTACTAGATGAAGCTGGTGCCCGCGTGCACATCAATAATATTCATGTGCCAGAGGATATCGTCAAGTTAGAAGAAGCCATTGAGGATATCAAAAAAGAGAAAAACCGTGTAGTAAAAAGTCAGAAATACGAAGAAGCTGCACAGTTAAGAGATAAAGAGAAAAAGCTGATAGATCAGCTTGACAATGCCAAGGCCAAGTGGGAAGAAGAGAGCAAATCGAAGCGATATACGGTAAGCGAAGAAAATGTTGCTGAAGTAATTGCTATGATGACAGGAATCCCTACCAAGCGTGTAGCTCAGAAAGAACAAGCCAAGCTTGTTGGAATGGGTGAACAATTGAAAGGGAAGGTGATTGGTCAGGATGAGGCTATTGTCAAATTAACAAAAGCTATTCAGCGAACAAGAGTAGGGCTTAAAGACCCTTCAAAACCGATTGGTACTTTCGTATTCCTTGGTCCAACAGGTGTTGGTAAAACGGAGTTGGCCAAAGTGTTATCAACTTATCTTTTCGATAAGGAAGATTCCTTGGTTCGAATTGACATGAGTGAGTATATGGAGAAATTCTCTGTATCCAGACTCGTAGGAGCGCCTCCAGGTTATGTAGGTTACGAAGAAGGTGGTCAGCTTACCGAAAAGGTGAGAAGAAAACCATATTCAGTAGTATTGCTGGACGAAATCGAAAAAGCTCATCCAGACGTGTTTAATATCTTACTTCAGGTATTGGACGATGGTATTCTTACTGATGGTCTTGGCCGAAGAGTGGACTTTAGAAATACAATTATCATTATGACATCGAACATCGGTGTTCGCGATTTGAAAGATTTCGGTTCAGGAATTGGTTTCAGTACGCAGTCTAAGCGAGATGCAGAAGATGAAATTATTAAAGACACTATTCAGAAGGCACTTAAAAAGACCTTCAGTCCTGAGTTTTTAAATCGTCTTGATGATGTAATTATCTTTAACTCATTGAGTAGAGAAGATATCCATAAAATCATTGATATTTCTCTTGGCAAGCTGTTGAGTAGAATTGAGAATATGGGATATAAAGTCTCATTAACTGAAAAAGCTAAAGACTTCTTAGGGGAAAAAGGGTATGATCCACAGTATGGAGCCAGACCTTTGAACCGTGCTATCCAGAAGTACCTGGAAGATCAGATAGCAGAGGAAATTCTTAAAGGAGATATTAATGAAGGAGATACTCTTTCTGCTGATCATGATGGTAAATCTGATCAATTAACCATTAAGATTAAGAAGAAGCGTGCTTCTAAAAAGAAGAAGGAGGAAAAGGAAGAAGAGGAAGGTTCTTCTGAATAACGAGAACTGATAAAACATAAAAAATGCCACTTCAAACTGAAGTGGCATTTTTGTTTCTATATACCAACCCTGGATAGAGAGTTCACTTAGCTGTTAAGCCCTTGAATAATATTCCAGAATACATGTACTCCCTTTTCAATTAATTTGTCTGGAAAATCATAATCAGGATTGTGAAGGTCTGGTGTTTCTAAACCTGAACCTAGTCCAAACATTGCGCCTTTGTATTCATTTAAGAAAAGCCCAAAGTCTTCTGACCAGGGGTTGGGAGCTTCCATTTCTCCATATTCCAATTGAGCCTTTAGGGCTGCCTCCCTAACCATTTCAACAGCATCAACATTATTTTCAGTAGCTTCAAAATGCTCATGATAAGAGAAGTGTACACCTAATTCATGTTTCTGAGCTATTGCGGTAGCCTCTTCTTTTACTTTCTTTAATAGTAAGTCAAAATCATGCCTCTCGTGTGCTCTCAGCGTTAGCCACACCTCTGCCTCTCCGGCTGATACACCAAAGCTTTTTTCTCCTATCTGTGTATGGGTTAATGCAATTCGTGTTTTGTCTGTGTACTCATTGCTTTCTAATACTTTGTTTAAAGAATAAATAAACTGAGCTGTGGCTATAGCAGGGTTGAGACCCGTTTCTGGTTGACTGGCATGGGCTGTTTTCCCGGTGAGCCTGATTTTTAAACCGGTGGATGCTGCGCAGAAAGTACCTTTCTTGCATAAAATGACCCCTGATTTTTGTTTTGGTAGGTTGTGCAAGGCAAAGGCGTAATCAACCTTATTTGTTTCCCAATCAGGGTCTTCAAGAATTTTTCTTGCTCCAACACCAGTTTCTTCGGCAGGCTGAAACAGGAGAACTACCTTACCTTTCTTTAAAGGGTATTTATGAAGTAGCATGGCAATTCCACAAAGAATAGCCATATGCCCATCGTGGCCACATTTATGAGAAACCCCATTGATTGTGGACTTGTATTCCAGATCATTCGCTTCCTGAATTGGTAGGGCATCCAACTCTGCTCTCAGTAGAATGGTATTTCCACTTTCTTTCCCTTGCCAGTTTGCCGCAATACCATATCCTCCTAACTGAGTATCAATAGATGATGGGGCAAATTTTTTGAGAAAACTAATGATTTGCTGGGAGGTTTTACTTTCATTTTCAGAAAGCTCAGGTGTTTTATGAAGGCACCTCCTTAATGCTATAAGCTGGTTGATTTGATTTTCTTCAAGCACACTTTAAAGTAAGCATAAATGCAAAAAAGGAGCCTCGTATAGACTCCTTTTCTTCAACCAAAATAAAAGTGTATTAACTATGAACGATCGTATGCTTAATTATCAACAAATGGATCACTGAACTTTTCATCTGATAGAAATGATTGATCAGTTAATGTATTCATAAAGGCAACTAGCGCATCAATTTCATTTGGGTTCAAATTCATCCTTCTTGGTGCACCATTGTTATCTCTCAACCTCCTGTCGAGGTTAGGACTATTTTGGATTCCATTATTATAGAACTCAACAACTTCTCTTAATGTGCTGAATCGCCCATCATGCATATATGGGCCGGTTACTTGAATATTTCTTAAAGAGTTAACCTTAAATTCCCCATTATCACGGTTATTGCCATTGGCACCACCAACACCCAAGTCAGTTAAAACAGCATCGAGTCCGTTGTTTCTTGCCTGATCACCGCTGAATGTCGCTGTTTCGTGACAGTTAGAACATTGAGTTCTACCACTAAAGAATAAATCTTTACCAAGGTTTTCCAGTTCTGTGAAATTGGAAAAGTCTGCGTCTTCATTACCATTTGCCGCAATTAGTCCAGCATCATATCTGGAATCGTACGAAACCATGGATCTTACAAATTGAGCCAGAGCGGAAGAAATTCTTTCGGTTGTGACCTCCGTTGAGCCAAAAGCTTCGGTAAATAGTGGTTGGTAATATTCGGCATCCTGAATTTTACTGACTAACTCGTCTAGTGTAAGTCCCATTTCCACCTGATCCTGAATTGGCATCAATACTTGATCTTCTAAAGTGTTGGCTCTTTCATCCCAAAAGAAACGGCCGTTATTATAGTACCTGGCATTGGATAAGCCCATAGAATTTCTACCAGTTAATCCACCCTCAAAACCAGTACTGAAGGCATCAGGATCCGCAAAACCATCGGATTGTACGTGACATGAAGCGCAGGAAATTGTATTGTTGGCTGACAATTTTACATCATAAAACAATACACGTCCCAAGGTTGCACCTTCGTCTGTTACCGGGTTGTTGCCCGGGGTATTATCGATTCGGGATACATCGCCAGTTATAAAGTGATTTGGCAAATCAGGATCGGCATAATTGAAAAGATCACTGGGTAAGTCTATTATGTCTGAGAAATCTCCAGTAATAGTTTCATCAATGTCTGTTACATCTTCAGAATCTGAACAACTGAATGTTATGGCTAATACGCTGAATAAAAAAAATACCTTCTTCATGTCTTCTTAGTTTTAAATTTTGGAGCAGTTCTTAATTGCGTTAAGGTGTTGCCCCAATAAGGAAGGTGGTAAGTCTTCTCAGCGTATCCTTTTGGGAGGAGGCCTTCTGCCATCTTTCATACCCGGAGGATCGTTTCTTTTCAGAATATCTTTGATCATACTGTCAAAAATCTGCTGTTGTTGGGGCGTGCAAACTGCTCTTATTTGAGCAAAATGGTCGTAGGTTGCTTTTTCTATGGAAGATTGAATAGTGCCAAGGCGCTGGGTCAAATCGTTAACCTTATCTTCTACATTGATCTGAGACCAAAGGTTATGAAGAGCTTTTCTGGCTTCATGTGAGTTTCTTCGAAGAGTTTCCATTTCCTTGAAATGATCTTCTCGAATAGTTTCAAGTTGCTTTCTTTGATGTGCATCTAATTCAAGTCTTTCTTCAAGAAGCTTCATCCCATTTTTGGGAGCATCCTTCTTGAATCGTTTCTGACCCGACCAGATGAAGACCAGCAAAACAACATTCAATGCAGCCAATAAGATGACTATCCAACCGATATATTTGTTATTTCTGAGGAAGTTCATCTCAATAACTGTTTAAGTATTCGTAATCATCAGAGTCTGAAAAATACTCCTGAGTAAATAAATTCTCAGCGGTTTCTTCGCCAGAACCTTGTTGATCAGAATTGCTCAGTAAATATAGACTGGCCAGATTAAGGACCATTATAAAACTGAGTACAGCCATGCTTGTTCTAAGGTTTCCAATAAAAGCAAACTTGCCAATGGAAGAGGGTAGCTCGTCTTGCATCCTTGCTTCCAGCTTGCTATAGAAAAACGGGTTCGCCTTAGCTTTACCCAACCCCTCCAGACTGTTTAATGTCAGATTTATTTTTTTCTCTATTTCTTTTTCAGACTTCATATGTTATCTCCTTTCAAATTAGATGTCTTTTGTAGTCAAAACTTGTGCTATTCCTTAAAACTCTTTTCATAATATATTTTGAGCTTCTTGCGAAGGTTTTTCTTTCCCCTGAACATTAAGGACTCCACAGAAGAAACCGTGATTTGTAATATATCTGCTATTTCCTGATAGGGAAGTCCTTCCACTTTGTGAAGTGTGAATACGGTTCTTTGGTTTTCGGGTAGCGTGCTGATGGAATGGAAAAGTACTCTTGCATGTTCTTTGTTTTCTAACACTACTCCTGGATGATCAAAGCTGATTGGCTCATTGTATTTTTGATTGGCGCCCGTTAGAGATTGCAAGAATGCAAATCTTTTTTGTGTCTTCTGCTTTCTAATTCTCTCTAACGATTTTGTAGTAGCCACTCTATAAATCCAGGTAGATAGCTTTGCATCTCCTCGGAAGCGATCAATTGATCTATAAACCTCAATGAATACATCTTGTGCGGCCTCTTCAGCTTCTTCTGGTTGTTGAAGGAGTCCCAGACATGTATTATAAACTCGATCTTGAAACTGACTAACAAGTGCTTTAAAGGCTGATTCAGATTTTTTCTGAAGTGCTGAGATGATCTCCTTGTCTGTCAATGTTTTTTAGAATTTGAAAAGAATAGTAACCGCCTCAATGCTAAAATAGCTTGAGGCAGTCAGTTAAAAGTAATTTGATTGTATGATTATTGGAAATCCTAGTTGTTATCTGCCTCTATGAGGCTTCTGTCCCATTTTAGGTTTCCCATTCTTATTCCCTTTTCCCTTTTTAGCCAGTTGGTTGTTGAAAACCACAAGCTGCTCTTCAGTGAGAATACTCTTAATTTTCTGACCATTAGCTACATGAAGTTTCATCAGTGATGTCTTTAACTCACCTATTTCTTCAATCACCTTATTAACAGCCCTTTCATCGAATGAATCTGATGTTGTTAGAGTTCTAAGCTTGGCTTCTTTTTCAGCTAGCTGGTTTTTCAGCGGGAGGCTGTTTTTTTCCAATTCTAATTTGAATGTCTTGAGTTGTTCTCTCTGCTCTTCGCTAAGGTTTGGAATACGCGGACCTTTTGGACCTCTTTCTCTCATCTCGCCAGCAGGATTTCCTCGTTTGTTGAATTCTGCTTGAGGTGGTTTTTCACCTTTTCTGAATTGCTGTGCCTGCGATGTGGTAATGCCAGTAAAAAGTACTACCAAAACAATAAGTCCGTATTTCTTAAAATTTCCTGTTTTCATAACTTTTCGATTTTGTTTTTGAAAGGTTAGATGGAAACAGAATAAGAAACTTGCGCCAAGATTTGTTAAAGGATGTTAATTGAAAAAAAAACTTAGTTTTTAACCGCATCGTTTTCACCCCATCTAGGAGCAACGCTAACATTGTTGTTTTTAGTAGCAAAGCCCGCGCCTTCTATTAAACCCTTATACTTCGGCCAGTTTTGTGGAGGGTCCATTGTTTGTCCAGGCTTCAATACTTTTAATTTCTGGTGCTCCGATTTAATAGCTCCCCAGGTAGTTTGCGACCAGTTTTCTTCCTTATAAACTGTTAGCGGAGTTTCAAGCAAAGGACCTGAAACCGCTTTACCAATCAATGGCCACCAGGTACTTTCTGTTTCTCTATCCCAGAAAACAAAACCATCCATACCGTCCCATACTTCAGGGTCATAGTAGGTGTATCCACTTAATGCGAAAGTAAACGCTCTCCCCTCAATTACTCGGTGATAGACTGCACCTAAATCTGCCAATATGCAATAGGCGGCCATAACAGGTTGGCCATTTACTACATCATTTACAACTTCATGCTTTGTCAGTAAGTCAATTCCATAAGCACGAACATCATCTTCTATCTTCAACAAAAGGAAACGGGCACTGTCTGGATATACCTTGTCGGCTTCTTCAAGAGAAATAAACTCAGGTTCAATTAATGCCATAAATTTCTCCCTCCCAATACCGTAGTGATATTGTTCGTCTTTAAGGATGGTGTTTGTAATGTCAAAATGCTGACTTGAGTCCTTACCTCCATAAAGGTACCTGCGTCCGTCTTTCTCAAAGAATTTGCCAAGCTCAGCTGCTACCGGTCTTTTGTTTCTGGCTGTTAATACTTCTTCTGAAGCTGGCTCTGAACCACTTTTAGTATTTTTCTCTGGAGAACAAGCTATTGTTAAAAGTAATAGCAGAATACTGGTATATTTTAGATAATGCATAGCGATCTGTTATGGCTGAATAATAAATTTAGGGAATTGAATCTAAATGAGTCGTTATTTGAGAGGTGGTTAAGTTTCAACAAAGTCGTGTTTCATCTATCATATATTGAGTTATGTTTGTTTAAAGAAAGATTATGGCTAGAACACCATCCAATATGATGCCTTTAGGCACTCAAGCTCCATACTTTACATTGCCAGATACAGTTAGTGGGACTTCTTTAAGCTTATCGGCATTGGCTTCCGAGAAAGCGACAGTAATCATGTTCATTTGTAATCATTGCCCGTTTGTCAAGCATGTGGATAATGAATTGGTTAAACTAACAAAAGATTACAATTCAAAAGGAGTGTCATTTATTGCTATCAGTTCGAATGATGTTCGGAATTACCCTCAGGATTCACCAGAATTGATGAAGGCCGAGGCTGAAGAAGTTGGATATGGTTTCCCATATCTTTATGATGAAACTCAGGAAGTGGCCAAAGCTTATGATGCAGCCTGTACTCCAGATTTTTACATATTCGATGGAAACCTCAAGTGTGCTTATCGAGGACAGTTAGACGATTCGAGACCTGGAAATGGCAAGCCGGTTACAGGGAAAGATATGCGTAAGGCGTTAGACGAAATTTTAATGGGAACACCTGTCTCAGGCACTCAGATTCCTAGCTTAGGCTGTAATATTAAATGGAAGGCCTGATTAGTGTTTTGATGAAACAATGGACTCAATGATCGTTTCTGCATGAACTCTGGTGTTCTCAATAAAGAGTTTACTCGTTTGCATTCCTGCATTAATTACTCCAGCTACATATACTCCTGGTAATGGGGTCTCTAAAGTTTCTTCATTATGAACTGGAATTTTGAGTTCATCTTGAGAAATTGGTAAACCTAATTTTTCCAATAGGTCGTAATTAGGCTTATAACCAGTCATCGCTAGCACAAAATCATTTGGTAAAACTACCTTACCATCAGGAGTTTCTAGTGTGACCTTGTCTTCTTCAATTTGGGTAATTGTACTATTGAAGTAGGCCTTGATTTCTCCGTTTTTGATTCGGTTTTCTATGTTAGGCCTGATCCAGTACTTGACTTTCGGATAAATCTCCGGTTCTCGGATTACCATTGTAACTTCTGCACCTTTATAGTAAGTTTCTAAAGCCACATCACAAGCAGAATTGGCAGCTCCGATAACGATTACCTTCTGACCTACATAAGGGTGAGGATCATCATAATAGTGTTTGACTTTTGGGAGCTCTTCTCCGGGAATATTCAGCAGTCGGGGGGTGTCATAAAAACCTGTAGCTACAATTACATGAGGAGCCTGAAAAACACCCTTGGTGGTATGTATTTCGTAAGCCTCATTATTCTTATTCATGCCGGATACTTCGGTGTAGAGACTCACATCAAGATTCCATGCATCTTTCACTCTTCTGAAATATTCAAGAGACTCTTTTCGGGTTGGTTTATCACTATGTGCTATAAATGGAACATCACCAATCTCTAATAACTGAGAAGTAGAGAAAAAGGTCATGTTTGTCGGGAAGTTGTAAAGTGAATTTACTAAAACCCCCTTTTCAAGAACTATGTAATTTAGGCCTGCTTTCTTTGCTTCTATGGCGCAATTTAAGCCTATTGGTCCTCCTCCGATAATAACGAGATCGTAACTCAAAGTATCCATTTATTTGATTGCTAACTTAAAGCAAAAACGAAGAGAAAAGTTCTCTGTTAGAAGATAAATTATGAGTGCGACCTGCTTTCGTGAGCAAAAAGTAGTACGAAGGCGGCACTTACGATAACAAAGTTCTTGATAATATACTGCCCTTCAATAGTCAATTGAAAGGGAATGGACTTAAAAGTTATTTCAGGAAGAATGAACAACGGCATAATAGTACATGCCATATGAAACAATAAAAGCCAGAAAGTGGCTCTGTATTCTTTTGTGAATGTCAATAACACCCCAAGTCCTACTTCAAGAATCGCCAATAGCTTTAGACTAATGCCTTTCTTCAATATCCCAAAAGACATAATTCTTATGGTTTCGGTAGCTAAATCTTCTGCTGGACTTACTCCAGGGAAAAACTTCAATAATCCAAACCAGATAAACAGTATACCTATGCTGATTCTAAGTAATGTGAATTGATACTTAGATAAGAAAGAGGTGATTTGAGCCTTCATACGCAATTGATCAACCGCGAATTTATTGAAAAGTATGTATTAAAAAACTGATGATTGTCAGGTTAATGCTGATAATGCAATATTTACGATATCATCTAACTCAGATTCTGAAATAGAGCCTTTGGCCAGAAGCCTCATGCCTCCGGCTGTGTTAAAGACAAACCGGGCATAGGATTCACTGGAGTGTGATGTTGAGAATTCACCGGATTCCTGGCCTTCTTTGATCAATTCATTGAGAACGGCTTCCATCTTCTTGCGATTATCGGTGAACAGGTCCTTGACTTCCTGGTCACATTTGGCGAGTTCTGAAGCAGAGTTAGATAGGTAACACCCCTTCTTAGCCTGATCACCGGCTGAATCGGAAACTATGTCTCTGAGAAAGTCACGGATTACCTCTCTGGCGGATTTTTCAGACCTGAGTTTCTCCAACAGGTGAGAAGAGGCATACCTCCTGTATTGTTTGAGCGTTTCGAGATACAATCCATGTTTGTCGCCCCAGGTGTCATAAATACTAGCTCGATTGATACCAAGGTGATTAACAAGGTCTTGGATTGAGGTGGCATGATAACCTTGTTCCCAAAAAAGATCTAATGCTTTGTTGAGTATTTCACTTTCTACAAAACTCTTGTTTCTAGGCATGTAGCTTTATTAATAACCGACTATATAGGGTATACAGTCGGCTATTAAAATTAACTGATCGTTCCAGTATTTACAAACTAGATGGTGGCTATACCACCATCGATCAATATCTCTTCACCCAGGATGTATGACGAGTCATTGGATGCCAGAAACAAGACTGTCTTGGCTACTTCATCAGATGAACCGAATCTACCCATTGGAACCTGTGCGGCAAAGCCCTCTGCCATTCCTTTGAGTTCCTCTTCCGACATGCCCATCTTACCATAGATAGGAGTCTCAATAGGACCAGGACTAACTACATTTACCCTGATGTTTCGTGGAGCTAATTCATTGGATAACGTTCTCGCAAAGCTCCTTACAGCACCTTTAGTAGCCGAGTAAACAGAGCCTCCGTTAAACCCTTTACTGGCAGCAGCAGAGGCGTTGAGAACAATGGCTCCATTGTCATTGAAAATGGGCAATAGCTTTTGAATAGTGAAGTACAGTCCTTTTACATTAGTGTTGAATTGAGCATCGAAAAAAGCTTCATCGGACTGCTCTATTGGAGCAAACCAGGCAATTCCTGCATTGGCGAACAGAATATCGATTTTACCAAATTTTGACTTTACTTCTTCGGCAAGAGATTGGATCTGATCAAGCTGAGAAGTGTCTGATTGAATTGCGGTCAGATTATCACTATTTATTTCTTGAGTGGCAGCATCGAGTGTTTCCTGAGTTCTGCCTGTTATTACCACTTTGGCTCCTTCTGCCAAGAATGTTTTTGCAGTAGCTAAACCAATACCGGTACTTCCTCCGGTGATAACGGCTACTTTGTTAGTTAATTTCGTCATGTTTTCTTTTTTAGAATGATTGTTCCAGAATAATAAATGTTAAATAAGAACGATCGTTCCAAAAAAGAGTTCCACAAAGCTCAGTTTAATTTTTAAAACGGCCTATTGGTTGCCTTTCTCTTTATTTTTGTTGCTTTCTTCTTCGTTGAATCGGCTGAAATGAATGTATACCGTGTTGATAAAAGTAAGGATTAGACCAACCCCGATAGCGATATAGATTATCGTAAAAATCTTTCCAGCATCTGTTTGTGGCGCAAAGTCACCGTAGCCAATGGTAGTTAATGTGATGGTAGAAAAGTAAAGGGAATCAAGCCAGTTCCAGCCTTCCACAAAGTGATAAAACACTGTGCCTACGATAACGATCAGACCAGATGCAATTAGCAAACCTCGATACTCTCGATCTTTCAGAAAAGAGATTAAGGTTTTAAAAATTATCATTTGAATTTAATTTCAGAAGATTTTAGTTCTTCACCACGTTTATATTCCACAGTAGTTTGGTCGCCAGATTTAAAACCACTTAGCGCACGCATGTAACTCATCATATCAACTATGGTTGAGTCACCAAGTTTGATAACAATATCACCGCGTTTCATTCCAGCTTCCTCAGCAGGTTTTCCATCGGTTACACCATCAATGCGCATGCCTTCGCCATCATACAGGTAGTCAGGAACTACACCTAGCGAAACAGAAAATCTAGGGTTGTCACCAGAGCTATCCTTAGTTTTGGTAAAGACTAGCTTTTCTTCTTTGTTGAGCGAAACGACTAATCTTTCTATATACCGGATTACTTTAACTAATCCGTCATAATTAATCTTGTCAGCATCATCAGAAGGTTTATGGTAGTCCTCGTGCTGTCCGGTAAAAAAGTGAAGAACAGGAATGTCCTGAAGATAAAATGAAGTATGATCTGACGGGCCAACACCAGATTCTGATGTTACAAGTTTTAAGCTATCAGTATTGACTTCTTCCATTACTTGCTTCCAAACAGGGCTGGTACCAACACCATTGATAGCTAATGTTTTTTCTGCATTCAGTCTTCCAACCATATCCATATTGATCATGTAATTGATACTATCGATGTGGACAGTGGAATTTTTGGAAAAGTAGTTTGATCCCCAGAGACCATTCTCTTCACCAGAAAACGCAAGAAACAAGAAGTTGTATTTACTTTTTTTGTATTTCAGAATGCGAGCTAGTTGAATAAGAGCGGCTGTACCACTTGCATTGTCATCAGCACCATTGTGAACAGCTTTTTCTCCTCTGTGCAGAGAGCCTTCATCTCCATAGCCCAAATGGTCATAATGAGCACCAATCACTACGGTGTGATTACCACCATTGTCAATAAAACCAGTAACGTTTCTACCCGTTACACCTTCTCCATTGGAGCCAACTACTGTTTCTTCATGAGGGTTTGTTGCCTTTTTAACCGAAAAAGGTTGAAAGTATCCTTCTGTACCTTTAGGAGTCAGTCCTAATTTTTTAAAAGCATCGGCTATGTAATTGGCAGCTTTTTCTTCTCCAGGAGTACCAATGGCTCTACCTTCCAGGCTATCATCAGCCAGAAATGCGATATCTTTTTCAAGGTCTGTTTTTATTTCCCTGTTTGTAGTGAAGTCAGTACAACTGAAAGTCATCGACAATACGATGAAAAAAAGACTTAAGCGGATCAAACTCTTCATAAACTGAACTTTAGGTCAAAGATAATAATGATTATCTTCGCGCCATTATCTAACGAATCTTAATTCTATGAGGTATTTCTCAGTAATTCTTGTCCTGTTAGTTTTTGGTTGTGGTATGCAGAAAAATAGCGAAAGCGTAGTTTCTGAAGGAAGATCAAAACTGGATTCCCTGCTGCTGCACCCTGAGGAAATGAAGTATCTGAAGAATATTAAGCAGCTTACTTTTGGAGGAAACAATGCTGAGGCCTATTGGAGTTTTGATGACAATCATCTGGTATTCCAGTCTGACTATAAAGAATGGGGCGTAAACTGCGATCAGATATTTGTCACAGATTGGAGAAATGATGATTTAAAGAGTAACAAACCTCAAATGGTGAGTACAGGAATGGGTCGAACTACCTGTTCATACTATCTTCCTGACAATAAAACTATTGTTTATGGGTCTACTCATTTAGGAGGTAAGGATTGCCCGCCTGTACCTGAAAGGAGAGCAGATGGTAAATATGTATGGCCAATCTATCCAAGCTTCGACATTTTTACAGCCGACCTTGATGGAAACATTATAGCCCAGCTGACCTCAGAAGAGGGATATGATGCTGAGGCAACTGTTTCGCCAAAAGGTGATAAGATTGTTTTTACTTCAATGAGAACGGGTGATTTGGAGCTGTTCACCATGAATATTGATGGCACCGATGTAAAACAGATAACGCATGAATTGGGCTACGATGGTGGTGCATTCTTTTCACCAGATGGTACTAAGTTGATTTTCAGATCTTCAAGACCGAAAACTCAGGAAGAGATTGATGAATATAAAGGTTTGTTGAAAGATGGACTTGTGGCGCCTACGGATATGGAATTGTATATCTGCAATGCAGATGGAACCGAACTGAGAAAATTGACTGATCTGGGACAAGCCAACTGGGCACCTTTCTTCCATCCATCAGGGAAGAAAATCATCTTTGCTTCAAACCATACGGCTACACGTGGTTTTCCATTCAACCTTTACATGATCAACATTGATGGCACAGGTTTGACAAGAATTACCAGAGATGAGACATTTGATGCTTTTCCAGTATTTTCCAATGATGGTAAGTATTTGGTGTTCTCATCAAATAGAAATAACGGAGGTACAAGAGATACAAATCTGTTTGTAGCTGAGTGGATTGAGGAGTAATCGAATGATTAATTCTGCCTGAACTTGGCGGCTCTTTTATTCAGTTCTTCTTCTGAGACTTCTTCGAATTTGGATGCAATCCACCAATAATGACCAAACTCATCCTGAACTCCCGCATTAATATCTCCATAGAATTGCTTACCTGGAGGCATTATTGAAGTAGCTCCAGCTTTCAACGCTTTGGCATAAGTGGCGGCTGTATCTTTAACATAGAGATAAGTCATACTATGCATACCAGTCATTCCCTCAGCTTCTTGACCAATCATTATAACTGAATCTTCTATCCTCATTTCCATATGCATAATCTCACCATCAGGAAGTGTGATCCGTTCACTTTCCACAGCATCAAAGACCTGTTTTAAAAATTCACTTTCCTTTTGAATGTCTGTCACCATCAAAAAAGGATTCACTCTTGGATAGTTATCTGGAATTGGATTCATGGTTTATGCTTGAACTGAAAATTAATACTAAATACAAATATTTAGCTTAATGGCTTTGACGTTAGCTCAAACTTTTTTCATGTAAATATTTGAGTGTTGAATTTGCTATTATCAAATGTAAGATTATTCCTAAAGCATTTATTATTGCTACATCTTTAAGCTCATAGGCGTAGAACCAGTAAAAGTAAAACCAAAAAAACAGAGTAATAAGACTTAAGGTGGATATAAGTACAGAGAAAAAGTGGAGGATTCTATAATAGTAGAACCTAGGGATAATAATAATGAAAACGTTTAACAAGAAAACCGCTGGTGATATCTTGAAAAGGTAGAGAGCAGGGCCTGTTTCTTCAGTTTCAACCACTAAATATGTTATGAATAGACTGACTCCGGAAAGAAACAAGAGATAAATTGCCCAAATACAAACTAGTACCCAGTGCAAGTGCTTATTTTTCATCTGATAAGGTTAAATTCTCTTGATATAGTAAGCAATATAATTAAATGTCTGTTTTCTGGTAATTCTAAATGGGTTGCCATTTTCTCAAATGGAGTGAAGTAGAGTGCACTTCAAGAAGTTTCTATGCTGCATAATTTGCTCTTTCCAAACTTTTTATTTCCTTTGGCGTCTCAATAGAGTAATGCAAACAAAAGTTTCTACATATTTCCCATTAGCAGTGTCACTTCCCGTGACTGTAGAAGCTATTGCATTTAGGGCAAGGACTCCAAGGCGCTAAGCGCCTGTATATTCTCGACTGCCTACGTGGTGGTCATCATTCCCCAAACCGTATTGTTTATTTCCAGAGTATTAAATCTTAATACGTCATTCTGAGCAAAGCGAAAGAATCTGCTTAATCTAGCAGAGATTATTTCGGCTTTCAGTACTCATAATGACGGACTGTAAAACATGAAAACTCAGTTTATCATAAGAAAGGCCGAAACAGGTGATGTAAAGTATGCCCATGAAATAGTGGCTGAAATTGCAGAGTCAGCCAAAATACGTGGTACAGGTATTGCCAAGCGAACACCTGAATATGTTTCGGGTAAGATTGAGGAAGGCAAAGCCGTGATTGCACTAACCAAAAATGGGGAGTGGGCGGGCTTTTGCTATATAGAAGCTTGGCAACATGCACTATTTGTGGCCAATTCAGGACTTATTGTCTCTCAGAAGTTTCGAGGTCATGGTCTGGCAAAACAGATCAAATCTGCCATTTTTCAACTTTCTCGAACTAACTATCCAAATGCTAAAATCTTTGGGTTAACCACAGGGGCAGCAGTGATGAAGATTAATTCTGAGCTTGGTTATAAGCCAGTAATATATGCTGAACTAACTGAAGATGAGAAATTCTGGAGTGGTTGTCAGAGCTGTGTCAATTACGAAATACTTAAAAGCAAAAACCGACAAGCTTGTATATGCACGGCTATGTTATACAACCCGGCATGGGAAGAGAATCAAAAACCAAAACGCACTAAATGGAAAGGGCGAGAGCTGGACAAAGATTTCAAACTATTTGAGCGTTGGGTAAAATTTAAGAAAAGTGTGCTTCTAACCCCGAAATCTCGGGGAGGGGCGAAAAGAAATAAAAATGGAAAATAAAAAAGTAGTACTGGCCTATAGTGGAGGGTTGGATACATCATTTTGTGTGAAGTACCTCAAAGAAGATAAAGGACTTGAAGTACACTCAGTCTTGGTGAACACAGGTGGTTTTTCACATGAAGAGCTTATCGGTGTCGAAAAGCGTGCTTATGAATTAGGGGTGACTTCTCATACAACAATTGAAGAAACTGCTAATTACTACAATAGTGTAGTTAAGTATCTGATTTTCGGAAACATATTGAAGAATAGCACTTACCCGCTTTCAGTAAGTGCAGAAAGGGTAAGCCAGGCCATGGCAATAGCGAAGCATGCCAAAACACTGGATGCCGATTACATAGCCCATGGTAGTACCGGAGCTGGAAATGATCAGGTAAGGTTCGATATGATTTTCCAGGCCTTCTTACCTGAAGCAGAAATCATCACCCCAATTCGTGACATGAAATTGTCGCGTGAAGCAGAGATTGATTATTTGAAAGCGAAGGGAGTAAATATGGACTTTGAGAAAGCCACTTACTCAATCAATAAAGGACTCTGGGGTACATCGGTTGGTGGAAAAGAAACTTTGAATTCCAATGGATACTTACCAGAGGATGCATTTCCAACTCAACTAACTAAATCAGAAGCGGAAGAATTGGAGTTAACTTTTGAGAAAGGTGAACTAAAGTGCGTTAATGGCCAACAGTTTGAAGCTTCCTATGAAGCTATTCAGTATCTGGAGACACTAGCTGGCCCTTTTGGTATTGGCCGAGATATCCATGTAGGAGATACGATTATTGGAATCAAAGGACGTGTTGGCTTTGAAGCTGCAGCTGCTATGATGACCATCAAAGCACATCAGGCGCTTGAAAAACATGTGTTGACCAAATGGCAGATTTACTGGAAAGACCAGATAGCCGCCTTTTATGGTAACTGGCTGCACGAAGGGCAGTTTATGGATCCTGTTATGCGCGATATGGAGGTAATGATGAAAAGCACACAGCAATGTGTTTCGGGTAAAGTGTTCATTACCCTTTTTCCTTATCGTTTTCAGGTAAATGGAATTGAATCTGCATACGATTTAATGTCGGCCAAGTTTGGTCACTATGGCGAAATGAACAATGCCTGGACGGGTGATGATGTTAAAGGTTTTGCCAAAATATTTGGTAATCAGAATGCAATCTATCATCAGGTAAATTCAGAATTATGATAAAAACAGGAATAATAGGAGGAGCTGGTTACACAGGTGGAGAGTTAATTCGCCTTTTGCTTCAACATCCACAATCAGAAATAGTTTATGTACAAAGTAGAAGTCAGGTTGGGCAACACTTACACAAGTTACATCCTGATTTATTGGGAGAAACTGACCTGAAATTCACTGGAGAAGCACATTATGACATTGATGTATTGTTTCTCTGCATGGGACATGGAGCATCATCTGAGTTTCTAAAGGATAACATGATTCCCTCACATGTGAAAGTCATTGATCTAAGTCAGGATTTCCGCATGGATCAGGAGAAGGTGTACGGTTTACCAGAGCTTAATAAAGAGAAAATAAAGGAAGCTGATTTTATAGCCAATCCGGGTTGCTTTGCTACTGCAATTCAATTGGCTCTATTGCCTTTAGCCTATAATGGAGCTCTGAAAGAAGTACATGTCTCTGGAATAACCGGATCTACAGGTGCAGGAGTAAAACCTTCGGCCACAACACACTTCAGTTGGCGAGATGGAAATATCTCTACTTACAAAGCATTCAATCATCAGCACCTGACAGAAGTTAATGCCAGTCTTAGACATCACCAACCCTGGTTCGATCAGCCCATCAACTTTATTCCTTATCGAGGCAATTTCACCAGAGGTATTTTGGTGACAGCATATCAGTATTGCGAATGGCCATTAGAAGAAGCCATAAATGTATATAAGGAATATTATGAAGATGCTCCATTTACATGGGTGAGTGAAAATGAACTGAATGTAAAACAAGTGGTCAATACCAATAAGTGCTACCTGAACCTGACCATGCACAATGGATACCTGATGGTTCAGTCAGTTATAGATAACCTTTTGAAAGGAGCCTCAGGTCAGGCAGTCCAAAATATGAATCTCATGTTCGGGCTGGAAGAAAGTGTGGGGTTAAAACTGAAGGGAATAGGTTTTTAAAATGAGTGATTGTGAAACATTGTCAACGATTCCCCTCCGTCCTTTGGACACCTCCCCAAGGGGAGGAGAAAATAGAATTGAGGCTAGTATTTATTTGGTGTCCCTCGCTGGCGGGGGAAGGGGGTGGACAATTTTTGTAGAACCAGATTAAGAAAAGAAAAATGAACATAGCAATTATAGGAGCAGGGAATTTAGGGCTAGCCATTGCCAAGGGAATATTATCCTCAGATGTAATTGGAGAGGGAAAACTGTATTTGACCAAGCGTCATGCAGAACGTTTGTCTGTTTGGGCAGAAAAGCATGAAAACGTATGCGTGACCAGTGATAATAAAGAGGCTATACTCAATTCTGAAGCTATCGTCTTGTCAGTGCAACCAGGGCAGATTAAGGAATTATTGGAAGAAGTAAAGCCCGTGTTAAGCAGTAAAAATCATACCATCATCTCCACAATTACAGGTAAGAGAATATATGATTTTGAAGGTATGCTTGGCAGTGATTTTCCAATCATCAGAAGTATGCCCAATACTGCAGCAGCTGTTGGGCAATCCATGACATGTATTAGTGCAAATGTAAAAGGCGAGGCTAAGGTTGATGTTGCAAGAGATATACTGGGAACTTTGGGAGAAGTGCTGGTGATAGAAGAAGAATTGATGCAGGCAGCCACGGTAATTTGTGCCAGTGGTATAGCCTTCTGGATGCGATTGATCAGAGCAACTACCCAGGGTGCTATCCAACTTGGTTTCGATGCACCTGAGGCCCAGCATATGGCAGTGCAGACCTGCCTGGGAGCGGCAAGTTTGTTGCAATCCGGAGATTCCCATCCTGAGTCGGAAATAGATCGGGTAACAACTCCAAAAGGTTGTACGATTGAAGGACTGAATGAAATGGAGCACCAAGGCTTGAGTTCGGCACTGATCAAAGGTTTGGTGACCTCTTTTGAAAAGATTGATGATATGAAAAAGAAGAGCTGATGGAACTGTTTGATGTATATCCCTTATATCCGATTGAGCCTGTAAAAGCACTTGGCTCTAAGCTTTGGGACAAAGAAGGAAATGAATATCTGGACTTGTATGGAGGTCATGCTGTAATTTCTGTAGGACACAGTCATCCAACCTATGTAAAACGAATTGCAGATCAACTGCAAAGAATAGGGTTCTATTCTAATGCGGTTGAGAATTCTTTACAAAAAGAACTTGCTCATCAACTTGGTGAGGTTTCTGGATATATAGACTACAATTTGTTCTTATGTAGTACAGGTGCTGAAGCCAATGAGAATGCTTTGAAGCTTGCTTCTTTTCATACAGGAAAGAAAAAGATAATAGCAGTTGAAAATGCTTTTCACGGTAGAACTTCAGGAGCAGTTGCAGTTACACATAACCCAAAAATAATAGCTCCTTTCAATTCCAGCCATGAGGTGCAATTTATACCAATGAACGACCTGATGGAGTTGACACTGGCATTTGACGATGAAGTGGCAGCTTTTATCATTGAAGGAATTCAAGGTGTGGCAGGTTTGTATACTCCTTCACCTGAATTCTTACAATTGGCACAAAGCCTTTGCAAGGGTCATGGTGCCGTTTTTATCATGGATGAAGTTCAATCTGGTGCAGGAAGAACGGGTAAGTTCTTTGCACACCAGCATACTTCAGTTAAACCTGATATTATCACTTTGGCAAAAGGAATGGGCAACGGATTTCCGGTTGCCAGTGTTTTGATCAGTCCCGAAATTGAGTCATGGCATGGAATGCTGGGCACCACATTTGGAGGAAATCACTTGGCGTGTGCAGCTGCGCTGGCTGTATTGGAGATTATCGATGAAGAAGATCTTATGAGCAACGCAAAAGTCATGGGAGACTATGCAAGCAAGCGATTGCAGTCATTTTCTGAGGTCATACAGGTACGAGGTCAGGGGTTAATGATCGGTGCTGAATTTGAATTTCCCGTGGCCGATCTGAGAAAAAAATTGCTTTTCGAACACAAGATTTTTACTGGCTCAGCAGCCAACAAAAATACCCTTAGGCTGCTTCCTTCACTAACAGTGACCAAAGAAGAGTTAGATCAGTTTTTTGATGCACTGAAGGTTGAACTGAATAAATAAAACGAGGCAATCCACTTGAGAACACCCCTACTTTTTATTCGTAATGATGAATCCTATAATGAAACACTTTACATCCATATCAGATATTGAGAACCCTGAACTACTTGTTCAGCAGGTAATGGAATTCAAGAAGAACTCTTTTCAGCCCTTCAGAGCAAGAGGTAAGAAAGTTGGGTTGATTTTTCTGAACCCTAGTTTAAGAACAAGATTGAGTTCTCAGATAGCAGCCCAGAATCTGGGCGCAGAAGCTATTGCACTTGATATAGGAAAAGATGGGTGGGCACTTGAGTTTGAAGATGGACAGAAAATGGATGGAGATAAAGCCGAGCATATTAAGGAGGCCGCAGGGGTGATGGGGCGTTACTTTAATGTTTTGGGTATACGCACTTTTCCAGACTTGAAAAACAAGGATACGGATTATGCAGAAAGACTTTTGAAAGCTTTTATAGATAATGCAGGAATACCTATTGTGAGCCTAGAAAGCGCGATTCGTCACCCACTACAGAGTCTGGCCGACCTGGTGACAATTCATGAGCACTGGGGATCTGTTTATAAGCCCAAAGTAGTGTTGACCTGGGCGCCACATACCAAGGCACTGCCTCAGGCAGTATCAAACTCTTTCGCAGAATGGATGAATAAGGCTGCGGTTGACTTTGTTATCGCGAATCCTGAAGGTTATAATCTGGCTCCCGAGTTTTCAGGAAAAGCACAGGTAGTTCATGATCAGAAAGAAGCCCTAAAAGGAGCTGACTTTGTATATGTTAAGAACTGGTCGTCTTATGAAAACTATGGTCAGGTTTTGAGTAAGGATGAAAGCTGGACTTTTGGGAAGGAGCATCTCTCCTTAACTAATAATGCAAAAGTGATGCATTGTCTTCCGGTTCGTAGAGGTCTTGTTATTAAAGATGAGGTTTTAGATAGTGAAAACGCGATTCATTTGGATCAGGCAGAGAACCGTGTTTTTGCCGCACAGGCAGTTTTTAACGAGTTATTGAAATAGGAAATGAAGAAGTTGGTTATAGTCAAAATAGGTGGAAAGGTAATTGACGATGATCTGTCGTTAGCACAATTTCTGAGAGACTTTGCATCTATAGAAGGGGATAAGATTCTGGTCCATGGTGGTGGAAAGATAGCATCTGACATTGGTGAAAAGCTTGGCATAAAACCAAATATGGTTGAAGGAAGAAGGATTACCGATGGTCCTACTTTGGAACTTGTTACCATGGTATATGGGGGGCTTGTGAACAAACGAATAGTTTCTGGGCTTCAAGCCTTAGACGAGGATGCCATTGGATTAACGGGTGCAGATGGAAATATACTCACAGCAGTGAAAAGGCCTGTGGGAGCAATCGATTATGGTTTTGCTGGAGATATTTCGATTGGTTCTGTAAACGTCAAAAGGCTTTCGCAATTAATGGCAAATGGAATGACTCCCGTATTGTGTGCACTTACTCACGATGGAAAAGGAAACCTTTTGAATACTAATGCCGATACTATCGCTGGTATCATTGCGAGTGCTTTAGCTAATCAGTATGAAACGCGATTGATTTACTGTTTTGAGCAGAAAGGAGTATTGAGCGATTTCGAAAATCAAGTTGTTATTGAGCAACTTTCAAAATCAACATATGATTCGCTGAAATCTGATGGCACAATTAACCAAGGAATGATTCCCAAAATGGATAATGCTTTTAACGCCCTGGATGAAGGAGTTAAAGAAGTGAGAATAGGGTACTTTTCTGATTTGAAGGCCTTAGTTGGGAATGAGAATGCCGGAACATTGATAAAACTTAATTGATAAGGAAACAAATAGAATCGTCATTGCAAGTGCCTTTGAGCCGAAGCAATCTGACAAAGTAAAATGAGAGTAATGGAATTGGAACAAAAAGCTATCTCACTTCTTAGGTCACTAATAGAGACTCCTTCTTTAAGTCGAGAAGAGAATGAAACTGCTGAACTTATCGAAGGATTTTTAAAAGAACAAGGCGCTATCACACAAAGATTAGGTAATAACATTTGGGCAAAAAATATGCACTTCGATGAGTTAAAACCAATTGTTCTTTTGAACTCTCATCATGATACAGTGAAGCCGAATTCAGGATATACAAATGATCCCTTTGAAGCTTTAGAAATGGATGGAAAACTATTCGGCTTAGGAAGTAATGATGCAGGAGGATCTCTGGTCGCTTTGATAGCAACTTTCTTACATTTTTACCCAAAGCCTGACTTGAAATACAACCTGATAATTGCAGCCACGGCAGAAGAAGAGATTTCAGGAAGTGGAGGTATTGAAAGCCTGATTTCACATTTGCCTCAAATTGATTTTGCTATTGTTGGAGAACCTACGCAAATGAATATGGCAATTGCTGAGAAAGGACTAATGGTGCTCGATTGTGTTGCTCATGGCCAGGCAGGGCATGCTGCCCGCAATGAAGGTGTGAATGCCATTTATAAAGCATTGAAGGCTATCGAGTGGTTCAGGAATTTTCAGTTTCCTGAAGAATCTGAGTCTCTTGGCCCTGTGAAAATGAGTGTAACCGTAATTGGAGGGGGAGAGCAACATAATGTAGTTCCAGACGAGTGCCGGTTTGTAGTAGATGTGAGAACCACCGATGTTTATTCGAACAAAGAAACCCTGGAAGTCATTCGGTCAAATGTTGATTGTGAGGTAAAACCAAGATCGACCAGATTGAACCCATCAGGGATAAATCAGGAGCACGCTATTGTCCAGGCAGGTAAACGCCTAGGGGTGAAAACCTATGGATCACCTACACTTTCTGATCAGGCGCTGATGCCGTTTCCATCCGTGAAAATTGGACCAGGTGATTCTGCAAGGTCGCACACAGCAGATGAGTTTGTTTATACAAATGAAATTAAGGAGGGTATTAAACTCTATATAGAACTATTATCAAACGTCATTCTGAAGGAAGCATGACCGAAAGAACCTCCTTGTGATAAAGAGATTGCCGCGGTCGTCCCTTGGACTTCCTCGCAATGACGATAAATAAAAAAGACTAAAATGAAACTCTGGGAAAAAGAAACTAAAGTGTCTGATATAGTAGACCGATATACAGTTGGAAGAGACCTTGAATTTGATATTCAACTGGCACCATTCGATGTATTGGGCTCATTGGCACATACCGAAATGCTCTGTAGTATAGGTTTGCTGGAACAGGAGGAAAGAGATCAGATTCATAAAGAATTGAAATCAATCTATAAGACCATAGTATCAGGTGACTTTTCTATGCGAGATGGAGTAGAAGATATTCACTCACAAATAGAACTGATGCTTACTGAACGGCTTGGTGAAGTGGGGAAGAAGATTCACAGTGGTCGCTCCAGAAATGATCAAGTGCTGGTAGATTTAAAGCTCTTTATGCGCCAGGAAATAAAAGAGATATCCGAAGGGGTTGCTACACTTTTTAATCGGCTGCTACAATTGAGCAACCAATATAAAGATGTATTGATGCCCGGCTATACACATATGCAGGTAGCTATGCCTTCTTCATTTGGACTATGGTTTGGTGCGTATGCTGAAAGCCTTGTTGATGACGTGCATATGATAAAGGCTGCTTATGATGTGATCAACAAAAACCCATTGGGCTCAGGTGCAGGCTTCGGCTCTTCTTTTCCTTTGAACCGAAAACTGACAACGGACTTACTGGGATTTAATGACTTGAATTACAATGTGGTTTACGCTATGATGGGAAGGGGTAAAGCAGAGCGTTCATTAGCAATGGGAATGGCTGCCATTGCTTCAACAATTAGCAAGTTTGCAATGGATGTATGCTTGTATATGGGGCAGGATTTTGGTTTTGTTTCTTTCCCTGATGAACTAACCACAGGCTCAAGCATAATGCCGCATAAGAAGAACCCGGATGTTTTCGAATTGATGCGAGGTAAATGCAACAGAATTCAGGCACTGCCCAATGATATCATGATGATGACTACCAATCTGCCTGTGGGTTATCATCGTGAGATGCAATTAATCAAAGAAGTACTTTTTCCGGCAATTCAGGATTTGAAAGATAGTTTGTTTATGGCTGACTACATGCTTCAGAAAGTCGAGATAAATGATGGTTTGATTCGCAATGAGAAATACAAGTACCTGTTTAGTGTGGAAGAAACCAATAAGTTGACACTTAGTGGTGTGCCATTTCGGGACGCTTATAAGCAAATTGGTTTAGCCATCGAAAAAGGAGACTTTAACCCCGAAAGAAAGGTAAATCATACACATGAAGGAAGTATTGGGCAATTGAACCTGGAGGAGATTGAAACCATGATGAAATCAGTTGTTGATCAGTTTGGTTTTGACAAATGGATAGTGGCCATAGATGATTTGATCACCTGACTTCTTTTACGAATTAAGCTATTAAATTTGGTATGATATAATGCAAAAAAAATGTGTTAATTTACTGATTAGATTAAATATACACTTCAATTGACTTCACTTTTAAAAACTTTTTTAACCCTTTCTATTTCAAGCTTATGTCTTACCGATGTTTTGGGACAATCCAGAATAAGAGTGTTTCGTGAACGAGATAAGTACAATGAAAAAGACTATGTTATTTATGCAACCAACCCTACGGGTAAAGATCACCATGTTGTAGTGGTTTTTGATGAACTTGTTGGATACGAAACAACCATGAATCCACCAGCAGTTAACATTGGAATTGGAAGGAGTAAACTGTTCAAGCTGAAAAGAGATGAACTGTCGAGTCAAGCTAACTTTCAGTATAAATATTATGTATATCCAGGCGTAGCTAATCCAAAACTGAAAGAAGTTGACTATGCACTACCTGTGAAACACGGAATGGAAACTCAGGTATTCAACCTGACTGATGCGAACGTAACCTTTAGACAGAAGACCCGACCTAATGATTTTTATGGATTGGCTTTTAAGGGAAATGCTGGCGATACAATCTCTGCAGCAAGAGGCGGAAGAGTGATTAAGGTGGTGCAGGGAAAAGTTACTGAAGGAGAGAATATCGTTTTCTCTAAAAGCAAAAACGTTATTGAAATCAGGCATAATGATGGTTCTGTAGGCCAGTATAACATTTTTGAAAGTGGGTCTGCTATGGTAAAAGAAGGAGAGGATATTCTCACAGGAACTCCTTTGGCATTAATTTCTGGTGAGAATTATGAGCTTGGTACTCACTTCAGACTTTTGATTTTCTATTTGTCATTTGAATACAATAAGACAATGAAGTCGAAGGACTGGTATATGTATAAATACATCACTCCTGAATTTGTTACCGAGAGTCATGGGGCTGTACAACTGAGCAACCGAAGTATTTATAGAGCCTTGCTTAATGATGACCTGATTACTCAGGAAATGACAAAACGAGAAAGGAAGAAGTATTTGAGGAGTAAGTGATTAGGAGTAAACTTTAATTGATGGGAATATAGACTTCAGTTTTACTTTTGTCAGTATATATGTTTCCGTTTAATCTTGATTTAAATCTTCTTTCTAAAGTTAGTTTACCTCTTCTTATTTTAAGTATTTCGAAGTAACCTCTGACGATTCCGTCACTTTCGCGTATTCGGTTGCTTGTTATTTCAATGAACTGATTTAAGTGATCTGTCCATTGGCCTGAATCTATTATTCTTTTATCCCTTCTGATTTCATATGTATGGTTCTGATTGAATTTGAGAACCAATTGTTTTTGAATTAAATCTGAATCGGAGATAATAAAGGTGGTGTCATGGTGGTAATGAGGAGGTGTTAGTTCGTTAAAGTGGTCCTCTGCTATACCTAAATCAATCAGTTCATCTCTCTTCTTTACTTTTTTAGTTGAATGAGTTTTAAACTTCCAGGCATGTGATGTGAGTAAAGCCAATTTTTTCCTCCTTTTTTTTGAGGAGCCTTTTTGCTCCTTAAGTGTAAAATATTCCTTCTTACCGTTTACCCATCTGTGTAGTAGTATTCTGTTTGAATGAGTTTTATCGATAAAAAACAAGGATGACAGAATATTACTTGATATGCCAATCCCTTCTATTCTTAGAACAGGCCTTCCATTGTTGAATGCTAGAGACCAAATGTGGGGATAGTCGTCATTAAACCGAAAAGTTTGAGTTAAATAAAGATGGTTTGAATACTCTAAAAAATGTGAACGAATAATTGATGAATCTTTAATTCCGATATCAAAGTCCAAAGGCAAAACAAACCTGTCATTAGATCTTTTCCTCTTAAGTTTCCAAAGCTTTGATGTTAAGAGGTTCTTTGTTATTCGATTTTTTAAAACTCGATTACTTTTGGGAAGTGGGATATAAGTGACAATATTCATCGAATCTAAAAATAGTTTCAGATGGGTTTCGGTGTTTTTTATTATAACTGCTTCAAAATCGGGAAGTTCTGGATTTGAAAATGATAACGTATCATGATTTCGTTTGTAAGTGAAAGCTTTTGAATAGTCTGTACCTCCGTATAAGCTGATCACCTTACCACTTTCTTCGAAGGACAAGAAGGAGAGCATTAGGCTCGAACCATATCCGAATGACTCCGCATTAATGTCTAATACATTAATAGGTGCCCAAGAGTTAATTAGAAGGTCTTTTTTCTCCTGTGCTGGCACACTAAAAGTCAGTAAACTTAGTAAGGTTATTAGACACAAATACCTCATGATTTACTCTTACGAAAAGTGAATATTCAATCTCGTAATTCTGAATAAAAGGTCTAAGTCAAGGGTGACTGGTATTGTTGCTAAAATAACTTAATCTCAAACGCGCAGAGCGTTTCTAGATGTTTTTGTCTATGGGCTTCTTTCTTCTTTTAAACTTCTTCTTTTCCGCTTTGGCTCTTTTTTTCCTTCTGCCCATTTGAATTGGTATTAATATTAAAAGAGCCAAAAAAGAGAATATTGATATTCCACGAAAATTTGTTTTCATCACAGACAATGGCATTAATACCTTTCCATTATGCTCCATTTGATAAATGAGGTTAGATGTTCCTAACCCAAAGATTGTCTGCAAGCTGGTTCTCCTATAGATTGTAACTTGATCTCCTGAGTTAACCTTGCTTACAATGGTCTGACGATATTGATCAAACAATTCGTCATCCATAACTTTGAATCTATCTCCAGTTTTTAGATACACAAATAAGTTATGTGTGGTGCTTCCTTTTGAGCGTATTTCTTCCTCAATTTTGATCGACTGTACTTTTCCTTCAACCTTAATAAGGTTATTGAGCTGAAGGCTTAAGTTGTAAAAGCTACAAAGCGTTATAAATGCTAGGGCTACAATAGAAGCAGGTATAAGATATCGATCAATTTGTTCGTTAAGCCATTCCAGATGCATTGACAGAAGTTATCGATAAAAAGATTATTAAATTAGGATTAGCCTATAACTGTAAATTGCAACGCTTACTTTTCAAGTTAAGAATTCAATGTTAAGGAATCTGTTAAGCTAAAACAACTCTATCCCGAAAACCAGAAATGCGTAAATGGCTGTGATAAATGCCAGTCTTTGGCTTTGCTGTCGGTGGTTTTTAGCAATGCCCATAGTTCGAATCACTTTTACATTAAAGGATAGTGAAAAGAGCGTAAAAGCTAATGATAGTCCGAAAACCACCTGAGGATCATTGTATACAATCCAGGCCTGACTCTCGCTGAGTTCTGTAAGCAGTGATAGTAACAATAGTATTACTGAAGCGATTTGAAGTTTTCTCGGGTTCATGGCAGCCAAAAGTCAAAAATAATATCATTCATACACTTAAAATGACCTTTAGGACATTTGTCATATCCGATTTTTGAACAAGGTCTGCAACTCAGGTTTTTGTTTTCTAACAGCGTGAATTTAGTTTGGTAAGGATACATGCCAAATTCAGGAATGGTATTTCCCCAAATGCTGAAAACATTCTTTTGCATAGCAGCAGCAATATGCATCATGCCGGTGTCATGTGTAAATACATAAGTAGCCTTCTTGAGTATAGAGGCAGACTGGTTGATATTGAATTTACCACAGGCGTTATAGATCAGTGCTTTTTTACCAAGTTCTTTCAAAGGCTCTTTAAAGCTCTCCTTTTCGTGTTTTCTGTCAAAAAACTCTTCAATTTTTCGGCCATTTTCGGCATCTTCTTTACCACCTAGAACTACTATGGGTTTATTGATTTTATCGCAGAGTTCTATCATACGATCCAATGGCAACTTCTTGGTTTCATGCTGTCCTCCAATGGCAAATGCAACAAACTCTTTGCGGTGTGTTTCGGGAAGCCAGTCGTCTTCAACCTCATCTTTTTCTGGAATAAAGTAGTCCAGACCGAGTAAATCTTTTTTGATACCTAATGGCTTGGCAGCTTCCAGATATCTATCAACAATATGGATGTTTGGTAGCTTATTGACTTTGAGGTTGACAACCAGCCACTTTTCCCAATTCAGTTTTGGAAATGCTGCAGAAGGCTTTTTTAACTTATTCTTAAGGATTCGAGTTCTGAGGTTATTGTGGAGGTCAACTACAAAATCGAATTGCTCTTCTTTTAGCTTTTTAGCCAACGCGTTCAGATCATCTTCCAGAAAATGGATTTTATCAATGTATGGATTGGCTTCCAGAATACCGTGATATTGTTTTTTTGTACAATAGTGTACTTCGGCATTTTCCAGCTGTGTTTTGATTGCACGAACTACAGGTGTGGTTAGTACAATATCTCCTATAGAGGAAAACCTGATGATCAGAACTTTCTTAGGCATTCGCTTTTGCTTGCTCTTTTTTCTTGCTGAAATGTTTTTCTATCTCTTCTAAAGAAAGCGCATTGAAGGTCATATTAGCTGTAAGGCCTCCCTTTCTTCCGGCCAGTAGTCCGTATTGCATGTGATGATAACCTTCCATTTGGTGGGCATCAGGGTTAATAGAGAGCATTACGCCTTGTTCCAAAGCATAATTGACCCATCGCCAGTCCAAATCTAATCGCCAGGGGTTGGCATTGATTTCTATAACCACGTTGTGCTTGGCACAGTGATCAATGACAGCTTTATGATCAATTGGGTATCCTTCACGTCTCAGGAGCAGTCGGCCTGTTGGGTGACCTAATATGGTTGTAAAAGGGTTTTCAATGGCTGTTAATAATCGCTGAGTTGCCTTCTGCTTGTTCATCTTTAGCACAGAATGCACCGAAGAAACAATGAAGTCAAAACTGGCTAGCACATCATAGTCATAGTCGAGCTGGCCATCATACAGAATATCAGATTCAATACCTTTCAGAATTTTGAAAGGAGCCAGTTTTTCGTTTAGCCTGTCAATCTCCTCATGCTGGTCTTTTACACGATTTTCATCTAAGCCATTAGCATAGAATGCAGATTTACTATGGTCGCAAATACCAAGGTATTCATAACCTAATTCTTTACAATAAACAGCCATTTGTTCTAAGCTGTGCTTACCATCACTATATGTCGAGTGATTGTGAAGAATACCTTTTAAATCTTCCATCTCAACCAGTTTTGGCAGTTTTCCTGCCTTAGCCGCTTGGATTTCGAAGGTTCCCTCGCGAAGCTCAGGTGCTATAAAATCCATTCCGGCAGACTGATAAAGTTCTTCTTCAGAATTAAAAGACCCTTTGTTAGCCAAGTCACGTAAATTCTCCTTCTCCAATACAGGAATGGATAGATGTAGACTGCTACCGGTTCTGATGAATAAGTCTTTGGTAAAAGATTCTGGTTTTGTATAGGTAAGCTCACATGAGATTTTGTGTTCCTTATAATTACCTCTCCATGTTAGCGGGCCACTAATTTTTATTTCCTGATTGAATTCTGCCAAAGCATTAATGTCTGATTCCATTTGGTTGAAATCCTTGCCTGCAATCAATACTTCTATACTGTCGATGACTTCTAGTTTTCTTCTGAGGCCACCTGAAACACTTTGAGATTCAATACTGCTTATTTTGGATAGTACTTCCAGTACCTCATTGGCCAGATGTTCGGCATCTGCGTAGTGGAGTTTGTTGGCATTTGCTTCTTTAAACTCCAGTGCATCGATGATGGCTTGTTGGGTTTTCTGCCCAAAACCTTTCAGGTTGGCTACTAAACCAGAATTGGCTGCTTCTTTTAGTTCGTGGCCACTTTCAATGCCAAGCTCTTTCCAAAGTACTTTTATCTTTTTAGGGCCAATACCTTTGATATCGAGCAACTCTACAATACCCTCTGGAGTACTTTCTAGGTATTGTTCCATGGCAGATGAAATACCGTTTTGCAATATTTCATAAATAGTGGCTGCAATACCTTTTCCTACACCATCTAGTTGTTCTAATTCTTTTAGCCCTAACACAGTCAGGTCTACATCACTTTTATCGAGTTGAAAGACCGCATTCTGATATCCACGGATTTTAAAACTGTTTTCATCGTGCAGCTCCATAAGTGCAGACTGCAGTTTCAGTTGTTTAAGTATAGTTGAGTTGTCCAAGTTTCGACAATTTGTAATGAGAAGTGATTTTCAATGCTTTTTTTACCCTGCTGCTTTTCTTATTTTCAGGGTAACAAAGTTAAAAATAAGTCTTTATGAACTATTGGCTAATTAAATCCGAACCAAATACATATTCATGGGATGATTTAGTGAAACTTGGTAAAGATCATTGGGATGGTGTCAGAAATTATCAGGCACGAAACAATATTATGGCAATGAAGCCTGGAGATCTTGCATTGTTTTACCATAGTGTAAATGATAAATGTGTGGTGGGTATAGCTGAATGTGTCAGTGATTTTTACCCAGACCCTACAACAGACGATGATCGTTGGGTAGTAGTGGATTTTATTCCTAAACAAAAGCTTAAAAAACCAGTTACACTAGATCAAGTGAAGGCAGATGAACGTTTATCTGAAATGGTACTGGTTAGAAATTCACGATTATCAGTGCAGCCGGTAAAGAAAGAAGAGTTTGATATCATAATAGCAATGTCCGAAGTATGATGAGAAATTCAATCGCTGTATGCTTTCTTTTACTAAACCTAGGGTCACTTTGTGGCCAGGTAGAGCATGTTGGCCGGTATGAAACTGATCATGAATGGAATAATCAGAATTACATTGTAGTACCGAATGATAAAAATGGGGTGTTGTTGATAAAACCAATGACTGCTGATGCAGGAAAAACAATCTCTATACAATACAGCTTTCTGAATACCGAACTGAAAGAAACCTGGGCAGGTTTGTTCGAAATTTCAAAGAAACTATATCTTAAAGGGTACCATTATACTGAGGGGTTAACCTATCTGCTTTTTCAGAATCGAACCAATAATCAGTACATCAAAATCATGACTATTGACCCTTTCAAAAAGAAAGTGGAAGAGTTTGAGCCTGCACACATTGTTGATCTGGAAATCCATGAGTTTGAGGTAATCAAAGAAAATGCGATTATAGGCGGATATATTGAAAACCGACCAGCAGTTTTTGCCTATGACCTGAAGAATGATATTATAAGAACACTACCCAATGTATATCAAAATAACTCAGAATTACTGGAGGTAAAGATTAATAGTGATAGCGTTACATTTAACGTTTTGGCTAGCGAGTTAGACAAAAAGAAAGACAGAATTATTCTGGTGAATACTTATGACTACGCTGGCAATGCTATAAGAGGGTATAAACTTGAAACAGAAACTGATCATCAGTTGCTCTCAGGAGTGTCATCTTCAATAATGGATAAATCTCAGATTGTGGTGGGGCTCTATAGTGTGAAAACTGGCACTTACCCAACTGGTATTTTCATTAATCGTGTAGATAGAACAGGTAAACAAACCATGAACTACATGAGTTTCGGAGAGTTTGATACCTTTTTGGATCACAATGGAGAAAAAAGGGCTGCTAAAATAAAGAAGAAGGCACTTGCAGCCAAGAAGAGCAAAGGGGAGTGGAGGTATAAAACGGATGCATTGTTTCGGGAAGTAATCGAGGAAAATGGTAACCTTATTATTGCAGGTGAATTCTTTAAACCATGGAATGTTTCAACCAGCAATTATCAAAGGCAGAGGGATCAGTTTAGCCCATTCTATTATGATTATGACCCATTCTATGATAGCAACAGAGGTTTTCGTAGAAACCCAAGGGATATCAGGACTGTTAATACCCCATCTGACTTCAATTTTACCCATGCCTTTGTATTGTCAATTGATCAAAATGCTGAGATTCTTTGGGATCGCAGTTTTGATATTAAAGAGACTATAGATGGAGGTGTCTTGACCAACTTTGGAGAATTTCAATGGCATGATGATGAGGCTTATTACGCTTATTACCATGACAAAGAACTGGTTGTGAAGCACCTTAATAATATTAAAGAAAAAGAGGGGAATGTAAGTGAACTTAACCTTCTGCTTGAAGGTGATGAAATCAGACACGAGAGAGAAAATTTTAAAGGGATGGTTAAATGGTATGGAAACAGGTACCTTATTTATGGGGTTCAACATGTAAGGCCAAAGGATAAATCTTCAGACTTAAGAAAAGTGTTTTTTGTCAATGGAATTGCTGTTGGTCCTGATATGCCTTCGGATACCAAGTCCGATTAAAAACTAATCATCACTTCATTGAAGCTTTCCTTTTATTATATTTGTTTCCTGAAATGCAAAAAAGGCTTTTACTAGGTCACCCACAGCTAGCGATCACAATCGGTCGTCTCTGTCAGCAATTGATAGAAAATCATCAAAATTTTGAGAATACAGTTCTTTTAGGTCTTCAGCCCAGGGGTATATTCCTTGCCGAAAGGATTAAATCCAGGTTAGAATCCTTTATTGATAAGGAGGTGAATTTGGGTTATTTGGATGCCACCTTTTTCAGAGATGATTTTAGAAGAAGAGATAGTCCAGTACGGGCAAATGAAACTAAGATTGATTTTTTACTGGAAGACAAAAAAGTAATCCTCATAGATGATGTGCTGTATACAGGCCGATCGATTAGGGCTGCTTTGGATGCTATGACTGCATTTGGCAGACCTGAAAAAGTTGAGCTATTATCCTTGGTGGTCAGGAAATATTCAAAACATATACCCGTGGCTCCGGATTACATGGGTAAGGAAGTGAATACAATGGAAAGCCAGAAGGTATTAGTAGAATGGAAAGAACAAGAAGGTGTTAGCGAGGATAACATCTGGTTAATAAACAAGGAAGCATAGATGGAGCAGTTGAGCACAAAGCATCTTCTTGGAATAAAGGGCCTCACAGCGGAAGACATACAGCTTATTTTTCAAACTGCAGACGAGTTCAAGGATGTGATTAACCGTCCCATCAAAAAAGTACCTTCTCTAAGAGATATTACAATTGCCAATGTCTTTTTCGAAAACTCTACAAGAACAAGGTTGAGTTTTGAATTGGCTGAAAAAAGACTCTCAGCTGATGTGATTAACTTTTCAAGTAGTAGTAGCTCTGTTAAGAAAGGAGAGACTTTACTTGATACAGTAAACAACATCTTGTCAATGAAAGTCGACATGATTGTGATGAGACATGCAAGCCCTGGAGCACCTCATTTCCTATCAAAGCATATAGATGCCAATATTGTTAATGCAGGAGATGGTACACATGAGCACCCAACTCAGGCTTTATTGGATACCTATTCGATAAGAGAAAAGCTGGGAGATGTTTCTGGAAAGAAAGTAGCCATTATAGGAGATATACTACATTCCAGAGTAGCATTGAGCAATATTTTTGCACTGCAGAAACTGGGTGCAGAAGTGATGGTTTGTGGGCCTAATACCTTATTGCCTAAATTTATCAGTTCTCTTGGGGTAAGAGTAGAATTGGATGTTAGAAAAGCACTGGAATGGTGTGATGTGGCGAATATTCTGAGAATTCAATTAGAGAGACAGCACATTAAATATTTCCCTTCCCTGAGAGAATATTCGCTATATTATGGAGTAAACAAAGATTTACTTGATTCTCTAAACAAGGAGGTTGTGATTATGCACCCAGGCCCGATTAACAGAGGTGTGGAATTGAACAGTGATGTAGCTGACTCTGATCATGCCATAATCCTGGATCAGGTTGAAAACGGTGTAGCCATTAGAATGGCTGTACTGT
This sequence comes from uncultured Roseivirga sp., assembly GCA_947493005.1. GTDB lineage: Bacteria > Bacteroidota > Bacteroidia > Cytophagales > Cyclobacteriaceae > Roseivirga. The sequence continues at coordinate 82,168 of CANLOY010000001.1, read as the reverse complement.
ACTTGCTGGCTTCTGTTTCTAAATAAAATACCATGAAAAAGTTTCTCAAAATTCTGGCAATTAGCATTGTGCTGATTGCATTGGCCTTCTATTTTCTGGTCATTCCTAAAATGGTGAGTATGATCACAGATTATGATCGCTACACCTTTGATTTTGTCTTGGAAGATGCCGAAATGGTTGAAGACTATGCTATTGGAAATAACCGAAACCCTTCTGATTACGGCTTTTTCAACTATGAAGAGGTTGACTTTGAAACACTTTTTGATGGACTGAAACTAAATGGCTGGTACGTACCATCTTCAAAGCAAGGAGTGAACCAAACACTTTTGATAAACCATGGTAGAACATCTAATCGTTTGAAAACCATGAAGTATTTGGCCTTGATTAAAGATAAAGGACTAGATTCTCTATACAATATTTTCATCCCTGACCTCAGAAACTCCGGGAAATCTGAGGAGGCCAAAACTGCATTGGGATACGAATTTGCCGAGGATATTACAGCATCTATGAAAATGCTCAAGGACAGATACAACCAAAAGGAATTTGTGCTCTGGGGTTTTTCGATGGGAGCCATGGCTAGTGCCACAGCTGTTAATCGTCCAGATTTGGTTGAATATCAGGAAAAGGAAGGCTTAAAAGTGAATAAACTAATTCTCGCTAGCCCATTGAGTAATATCAAAGAGACATCGAGAATAGCTGGTGCTGAAATGGGAGTACCTAATTTTATTTTCAACATTTCATGGAAACACTTTGACAAAGTAGTGGAAGGGTGGAGCGAGAATATGAAATTCTCTTACTTGCTCTCAAATAAGAAATTGCCAGCACTAGTGCTTTATGGTAATGGCGATGCTACCACACCGGCCGAAATTCTGGAGGCTGAAATTGAGGGGCAGATGAATGTTTACCCAGTACTTTTTAAAGGAGCAGATCACGTAAGAATTTACACTGAGCCAGAATTCAAAGAGCGATATACCGACAAAGTGGATACTTTCTTAAGAATGAACTAACCGAATCATAACATAATTCTAACAGTATAATTCGCAATGGATTTAGAAAGCCGTAGCTTTGTGAAAATTATTTAGAAGTAAGGAAAATGCATTATTACGACTCTATCATTGATACTATTGGAGATACTCCACTAGTAAAACTAAATTCTGTTAACAAAGGTGTTCCGGGAACAATACTAGTTAAAGTTGAGTACTTCAACCCAGGCAACTCCATGAAAGACAGAATGGCGTTAAAAATGATTGACGATGCCGAGAAAAGAGGTGATCTTAAATCTGGCGGAACAATTATAGAAGGAACATCTGGAAATACAGGAATGGGGTTGGCGTTGGGTGCCATTGCAAGAGGATATAAGTGCATTTTTACGCTTGCTGATAAGCAGTCTCAAGAGAAAATGGATATTCTTAAGGCGGTAGGTGCTGAAGTGATCGTTTGCCCTACTAATGTTGAGCCGGAAGATCCTAGGTCATATTATTCAGTGGCTCAGAAACTGAATAAGGAAATACCTAACTCTTTTTACCCGAATCAATACGATAATGCTTCCAATGCACAGGCACATTACGAAACCACTGGCCCCGAAATCTGGAGAGATACGGAAGGGAAAATTACACACTGGGCAGCTGGTGTGGGAACTGGGGGGTCAATGTGTGGAACTTCAAAATACTTGAAAGAACAAAACCCTGATATTGTTTCAGTTGGTATTGATACTTATGGTTCTGTATTCAAGAAATACAAAGAAACAGGAGAGTTTGATGAAAAAGAGATTTACCCATACCTGACTGAAGGTATAGGAGAAGATATACTGCCTAAAAATGTAGATTTTGACCTGATCGACACCTTTGTTAAGGTAACAGATAAAGATGGTGCAATTATGACCAGAAGACTGGCTCGAGAAGAAGGGCTTTTCTGTGGTTGGTCTTGTGGTTCGGCTGTGGCAGGTGCTTTGGAATATGCCAAAGAAAACCTAAAAGAGGACGATGTAATGGTTATTATCCTACCTGACCACGGAACACGCTATTTAGGTAAAATCTATAATGATGACTGGATGAAAGCTCGTGGTTTTGTTGAGGAAAGAGATTTTGAAACAGCAGCGGATATACTAGCCAACCAAAACGGCAATGGAAAACTGACCACTATTGATAAGAGCGCTAAAGTTTCTGATGCCATCAAAATGATGACATCCAATAGTATCTCTCAACTACCTGTAACAGACGGTGATGATTTTGTGGGGAGCCTAATTGACTCCAAGCTTTTGGCGCAAATGATTGATGATGCTGAATTACAGAATAAACCTGTTGAAGAGGTAATGGATAAACCATTTCAGTTTGTTCCTTTAGACAATACACTTGATGTACTGTCATCCGTAATCAGCAAGGATAATCCTGCGGTTATGGTTAGAGATGAAAACAGAAATCCTCAAATCATTACACAACATGATATTTTAAAGGCAATGACTAATCAATAGTCATTGCCAGCATGCCTCTTATTGAACCAGGATTCTTTTTGTAGTACTCTGGAATTTATCTGACCAGATTTTCAATAGATATATTCCCTTCGGAAATTCTGATACATCTAAGGTAATATCGGACTTAGGAAATGTTTCAGTGACAAACTCTTTACCCTGAAGACTGGTTAAACTCAGATGTGTTTCTCCTTTCCAGTTTTCATTCAGTTTTATCCTTAGGTCTTTTGATGTTGGATTAGGAAAAACCTGTACATCAAGAATAGGCAATTCAGGAATTGAAGTCACAAAATCATCCACGTTTAACTGACTTTGAAAAATTCCCCTGCCATGAGTAGCTGCAACAAACCAGCCATCATTTTTTCTGATTTTGATCATATCAATACGTACATCTTCCAGCCCCCCTTGCTCTTGTACCCAGGTTAGTCCATCACCTTCAGAGGTATCTAAAAACCATACACCTAGTTCTGTTGCCAGATAGATCTGATCACGATCTAAAGGGTTAAAAACTCCCCATCGTATTGGCATATCAGGTAAGTTACCCTCAATCGATTGCCAGGTATCTCCTGAGTTGTTGGTGTACCAAACAGAGTTTACGCCATAATTGGAAAAGGTAACCATGATTTCAGCTTCTGATCTTCCAATGTCAATACTTGATATGTTGGATGTTGGGAAATCGCTTCCAGTAATTTCGCGAGTTAATGGAGTATCAGAAGCATTCAGGGTTCTATACAGTCTACCCGATTGTGTTCCGAAGAATATATTTGATTTACCTGATGTTGAAAATGGAGAAACTTTTATAGAAGAAATGGGTGAGTTTATTTCAATACCCAAATCCATAATATCTTCTCTGATTCTGTTATTAGCCAAAGTAGCTCTTAGAATTGGTCTTGTACTGTTGTTATTATTGTTGATAATATCTATTCCGACTCTGTTAGTATAAAGGATGTCATTTCTTGAATCGTAATCGGAAGGGTTAATGAATAGCCCCACACCTCTGTCTGCAATATTAGTTACCGTAGTTGGTGAATTTTTATTCCAGGCTACTCGGAACCCGTTGTATTGAGAAGAATAAATGACCCGGTTGGGTTGATCCTGATCTATGAAACAATAGGCTCCATCTCCTCCTGAACCTGGAAAAAAACTAATGGCAGCGTTTGACAATCTTAATGTACTGTTATCTTGAGTACCAGCCATTAAGTACCGGTCATTGATTAGAGGAGAAATGGCCAGGGTGTAGTATTGCAGTGTGTTGAAATCCTTGTTGACCTCACTAAAATCGGGTGATTCATTTTGAGCATTAGCGGTGAAAAATACTCCTCCATCTGTCGATACAAACAAACTATCCGGCTTCTTTGGGTCATAAACAATTTGGTGCTGATCTGCGTGAACGTACTTAGAATTTCCCGGAGGATTCCAGAACGTAGTAGGTGTCCAACTGCCTCCTGATCCTGAAGTTGCTAGGTGAGCATTTCTGAGTCTGTATCCATTAAGTGCTCCAATCAAAATGTCGTTTGGGTCATTTGGGTTTACTGCCATAGCAGCAGCATGCCATGTAATATTCGACCATGTTCCTTGAGTAGGTAATGAAAACTGAAACCAGTTTTCCCCTTGGTCGAAAGATTGAGCAATTATAGAGTTTTGTCCATCATCTCTTATCCATCCGGTTCGGGTTTCGGTTCTTCCACCACTGATAATGGCATATACCCGATTAGGGTCAGAAGGAGCGGATTTTATAATTACCCGACCTGGGTAATACAAGTTAGCAGGATTAAAAACAGTATTTGCAATTTCATCGTAAACAGTCCAGTCTTGGCCGTTGTCTGAATATAAAATTACCCCTGCACCTTCCAGGTTATTGTTTCTCATAGTACCTACAAATATTCGTCCAATGGCATCTAGTTCGATATCTGAAGGGGAGTATGGTGTGTTGCTATTGGGAATGTTCGGTAAAACCTGTGTCCAGCTATTCCCTCCGTCTGCAGATCGGTACAATCCGTCAGATGGCGTTGATTCGAATACTTCACCCTTATATATTCCTGAAACAACAGCTGTGTAAATCACATTGTCTTCCCCCTCCGTTTTGATTACAATATCATTGATGTACTGAAACTCTGTGGTTGAAGAAAGTTGAGTCCATGTTTGTCCATGATCAGTAGACTTCCAAATGCCGTTTCCTGCAGAAGATGATTCCCGGTAAATATTGACAGCGGTGTAAGACTCTCCAGTACCTAAGTACATGATATCACTGTTATCAGGATCAAACGTGATGCTGCTAATGCTTAAGTTTTTGTTGATACCTTCAATTGACTTCCAGGAAGAATTCGGATCTCCTGCATTGTCATTTACCCATAATCCTCCAGTAACGGATCCAGCCCATAAACGAGTTGTTTCTTTTCCTCCAATGGTTGGCCTTTCTGGATCTATAGTAATTGCTCTTACTCTACCAGAGATATCTGCTGGAATATTGTCCCAAACTAAATTTGCTGTTGCTGTAGAACCAGCAACCTCAGATGCCATGCTATTGGTTCTTGTTGATAATAGACTAGCTTCGAGGATAGCATTACTGATGCCATCTAAGGGAACTCTGCCTGTTAGTGGGTCAAGCGTTTGTAAGTGATTAAGAAAATAAGCGTGATCTGGTTGATCTGGCCTTTGCTCATCTTCAACCGGGTTTAGCGTTGCAAATTTCGAATATTCCGTTTTAAGAAATTCTTCATAAGCCACCCTTTTATCTTTGGTTTCAGGCTTAAATACTAAGATTACGGAGAGAATAATAAGAGCACTTATGGTGAGGTATTTTGCAATTGACTTCATAGGTAAAGAGTTGATATGCTACGCCTTTGTCTGAAAGACTTTATGGCATAAAGTGAACGAGAAATATATCAAAAAGGCACAAATAAAAAGAAAATTGCTAATGTGACTTTAATGTGATTCTAAAGGTTCGAAAAGCAAGAAGGATTAAAACGATAGTACAGCTATAAGCTGTCCATTGAAGATTAGCTTGAACATTCCAATGTCTTATTGCAATGGCCATTAGTGCCCAGGCGCCTACCAAAGAAAAGGTGATCATTCCTCTTTTCAACAATACAAACCCATAAATGAGGGTTGCTGTAACCATCATTGATATGGCCCAGTATTGCTCGTTCGGTCCGGATTGCCATTGGATCTTAGCTAAATAGGCAGATATATTGGCAACCATAGCAACTGTAATCCAACCAATATATAGTGAGATAGGCCACCAAATCCATTTTTTTTGAGACTTTGTAACTTTACTATTTCCAATCCTGAGTTTCAGGAGCACTATTATAAGGGAGATAAGAATAACCAGCATGGCAATTACACTTGCTCCCGTTCTTTCAGTAAGCCAAAGCCATATCCATAATCCATTTGCCAGGTTAGCTATGATAAGAAAAGGACCTGCTTTTTCAAGAAATGTGGAGTCTCTGTAGCCAAAAGCACAACTGATTTGATAGATGGCATTGATAATTAGAGCAACATAGATTAAACCCCAAATGGAAAAGGCATAACCTGCAGGTGTAAAGAGGCTATCATATTGGTCGCTTAAAGATCCAACAGAATTTTCGTTGATGCCTTGCGCATTAGCGTAGTAATTCCAATAAATGACCAAAGCCAGAACGAGTGCATTGAGAACTGCCAAAAAACGTGATTTGGAGAGAGTCATAACATATTTTATGTATAACCCGTTAACTACCCAAATTGATTTGAAAATCACCAATTTTCGTTAATGGGTGGTTTGCTGCTAAAGTGAATTATCTTTTTGCCATAGATTGGGTCGTAATAATGTCCCCCTTCTTTATAGTCCAGGTTCCATTGTTTAATGCCATCGGCACTCATTCTATAAATGAAAGGAGATAAGTGAAGACGTTCTAAATGCCATCGCCCTTTTTCTCCAGAAGGGATATCTTCCCCCTGTCCATAGAGCATCAGGCCACCTTCGGCAAAAACTTCGTTTTCCGGATCCTGTTCCATATATTCATGACTTACATTCATTGCTTTATGGCCTATTTCATGAGCGATAGTTCTTCTGAATCTATCAGGGCGACTCAGGTTGGTAATGGTCATAACTCCTCTGAATCTGTTAGGCAGATTTTCCAAATAAGAATAAGTAGGAAAAGACATGCCGCCTGTTCTCACAGATTTGATCATCCAGTTTCTACCCTCCGATACATCCAGAAATGGATAAAATACTTCCTGAAGAACTATTAGGTAGATTGTCCTGTGATTGTCTTTGTCAGGCTCCACAATGTGTTCAAAGGCAGCCTTGGCATGTTTGGTTAAAACAGCAGGATGTCGCTGCATGTGCTGATACATATTGACATATTCGGTTCGGGGTATTCCGGGAGTTTCATTGGCTTGAATAGAAAAGAATGATGGGTTCACTTTTCCAGTCTTTACCCAAAGCAAATTGAGTTGCACATCTGTGGGTTTGTAGATTTCTTTTGCAGCCTTAAAACTCTCTATCATTTTATCGAGTGTTACTTTTTTAAAAGCCTTATCCAGGTTGGATGGAAAATAAATCCCCACATCAATAGTCATTTTTCCGGCTACCAAATCGCTATTAATTACTTTGGAGTCGATACTGTTATCAATTTCCCAAGACACTTTTTCTTGAATCTCAGATTCCCTTTTTTTTCTTTCATCCTTATTCTCGTATTCGACACAGCTGTTAATACTCAAGGAGAGAGAGAGTAGAAAAAGTAATGAAAACAACTTGTTCATAATCAGATGCTTTGATGAAAGATACTGAATTGTAGGGTTTTATAATAGAGCTATGAAACCTACTGAGCAGACGAAATGCCAGTAGTCTTTTTATTCTGAGCTTGTCGAAGAACCTCTGCTTCTGATAATATTCCCTCGACAGACCTGGGATGGAAAGCATTTTTCAGGCTACTTCTGATAAAGAAAAAGCCCCGGACAACCGAGGCTTTTGTTACATTCTTGTATTTCTGTAGAACTGCCGGACATTTCCTTCTACCTGTCCATAAACCCGATCTATAAAACTAATAAACAGATCCTGAGGGCTTGGAGGTGGCAATTCCTTGTTCTTCGACATTCTGATTTCATCTTTATTCAGGGCACGCTCGTCTCCATTAAACGAGGCCCAATCGTGTTGCCAGATATCTTCACTTCTCAATTTGCGTTGTGTTAGTACTTTGTTGCTATAAGCATCTCTTATCTCAAAATTTAATAAACCTACTGAACGTAATGTTTTTGAATTTTTGGTGAAGTCAGCTTTAACAGTTCCATATACATCATGCTTTTCACCCTCTTTATCGGTAAACTGTCCTACCACAACGCTGTCTCTTTTCACCTCAATAGTTTTAGACACAATTCTGGCTTGTCCCAGAATAAAATTGTCAAACTCTAAGGATAGAATATGATCAGGCTGAAACTCTCTTTGTTGAGATTCTTCCTGAGTAAAGAAGTACACAAACTTGTCCTGGCTAAAGTAATCCAGGTATTCCAGCATTTTATTCTCAAAGTATTCGTTTGTTAACTGCAAACTTCTTGAATGTATTGGAATAGGTTCCACCAGCACCCTTACAGTACCCACTTGTCGTGCCTGGGTTAATAATGTGTCTATGCCAGCAATGTTGCCATTATATCGTAGGGCACGATTGAAATAGCCATAAGCCTGTCGACCAGTTTCGATTGTATTGAGTGCTAAGGCTTCTTTGCCCAAATCAAGCTGAACTTGTGCAGCATTATTGGCCGCTTCTTCCTGTTCAGCACTGTATTCCTGCGGAGAAACCAACGACATACATGACGGACATCTTTGTATATCATTATAGTAGCTGTTCAGTTTAGAGTATTCACCATAAATACTTTCCCATTTGAAGGTGTCATTACTTCTTTTGAATTGTTTGATTCTGTTCAAATGAAAAGTTGAGGCTACCTGATAACCATCGATTAATACATCTTGTGCCTTTTTGTTATTTGGGTTTGCCTGCAGTCTTTTAACAGCACGGTCAAGTGCTGTTTCATAATTTCCCTTATCAAAGGCATTTTTACCTGTTGCACATGAGGCAACAGTCACTGCCATGAACCCCAGTAAGATTGTTTTGTAGAAAGTGTTCATAAGCTTTAATGTTTGGTTTCTATAGTGCCTATTGAAAAAATTATGCCAAACAAAATTAAGTGCTTTGGTTCAGCTCTTCAATCTTATTCTTCATCATTTTGAATACGTTCTGTGTAAGTGATTCTAAATGATCTTCTGTCATACCTTCAACTGATACTTCTGGCAGAATGTATGAATGCACAACACCAGGCTTAAGTAACAGACTTCCGCGTTTCATTAATTTGGCAGCATTATGAATTACAACAGGTGTTATTGGAATTTGTGATTCAATGGCTAATCTGAATGGACCATACCTAAATGGTAATAAGACTTCATCAGTATTATTTCTTGTTCCTTCTGGTGCCACCAACACAGAAGTGCCACCTTTAAGCAGTGCCTTCATTTTTTTACTCCCTTCTTTTCTGCTTTCTGGATTTGAACGGTCGATCCAAATGGCGAAACGACTGGTTACCCAACCGAAAATGGGAATTTTAGAGAGCTCTTTTTTACCTAATCCAACCAATGTGGATGGAATGGCTATAGGAATAGCACAGGCATCTAAAAAGGAGGTATGGTTGATTACGAAAATGTGAGATTTCTTAGTATCAACAAGTTTTTTGTTGTGGCCTGTAAACCATATCCCTGTGGTAATACCAAACATGTATACCCATGCCCTGATAAAAAAGAAGGTGATAAAATCTAACCGTCTGGAAATCAGAATAGGTATCACCATAAATGGCGTGAATATGATCATGGGAATGATAAACATAATTCCCGACCAACCGGTATAGATGTATTGGAATAGCTTTTTCAGCACCTAAATTTTTTAGAAGATTGTTCGAAAATAATTTTTTTAAGTGAAACCACTATTTAGTTTTGGTTTGAATTTAATGAAACCGATAGTTTGGACTCATCCTAAGAGCTATCGTTAAAAAGGATGAAACCTAACTCTTTGCTTGCAGTCCCAATATATGTTGGGACTTTTTTTGTTTTCATCTATTGGGCTAATGATTACATTAGATTGCCATTAAATAGAAGCCATGAAATTCGGAAGTGTTACCAACCCAGAACTTGTTGATTTTGCTTTGCCAAAAGATCATACTGATACGGAGAAAGTGCTAAAGTCTTCTGGTTACAAAGGAAAACCGAATATTTATGTTGGATGTGCCAAATGGAATCGCACCGACCTTAAAGGGTTTTACCCCAGAGGGACAAAAGATGAACTGACCTACTATGCCACTCAGTTTAATAGTATTGAGCTAAACGCTACTTTTTACAATTTCTATAGTACCGAGCAATTTGAAAACTGGCGTGATAAAACACCTGAGGACTTTAAGTTTTTTCCTAAGGTTAATCAGATGATCAGTCATATGAAAAGACTGAATGAGGATGTTGGAAGGTACACCGAAGAGTTTTGTCACAGTTTGGCTGGTCTGGGAGATAAATTAGGGGTTGTATTTCTACAGTTGCATAACAACTTTGCTCCTAAAAACTGGGATAGGCTTCAGAGGTTTTTGGAGGATTTTCCAAAGGGCATACCTCTTTCAGTTGAGGTAAGACATATGGACTGGTTGAATGACCCTGAAGTTTCAGAACGATTCTATGGCCTGCTGGAAAAGCATAATGTTGCCAATATAATTACTGACACTGCAGGAAGAAGAGATTTACTCCATATGCGACTTACAACACCTTCTGCTTTTATTAGGTATGTAGGTGCCAATCATGAAAGTGACTATACCAGGTTAGATGATTGGTTCGATAGAATTAAGAGCTGGATCAAGATTGGTGGGATAGAGGACATTTATTTCTTTGTTCATCAGAACCTTGAAAAGGCTTCACCTTTATTGTCAGCGTACATAATCAAAAGACTCAATGAAGAACTTGGTTATGATTTACATATACCTGCCCAACAAGGCGCTCAGGTAAACTTGTTCTAAAGGAGAATATGTAAATGTACTGGTTGAGTTAAGATGATTGACCAAAAGTTAATCTGAAACCGTTCAGGTCTGTAATATCAAAATCTCGCATACCGTATTCTGCATTTGTGAGATTTCCTTTGACCAAGCTTTTTGCTTTAAACTCTTCAAAGATTTCGTCTACATTGAATACAAAAATATAGAGTGATGTATGGGTAGAAGAAGGTTGAAACTGATCCTCCTTTTTAGAAAAGTGAATTTTCACACCGTCTCTACTCATAACAGCGTAGGTTATCGGATCTTCCCAGGTAAAATCCACTTTGAAGCCCAGTTTTTCAGTATACCAGCTTATTGTTTCATCAACATTTTCGACTGGAAATACAGCGGCAAAATGAGATAATTGTTTGTCCTTGACTGTGGTCATAGCACTAATATACGGTGAAGGCTGCTATTTTGATCTGAAATAAGCTATTATGATATCCCTTACATCATTTTTAATATCACCAAATTTATTAGGGGATGTAGCTTGACTTTGATAATCACCAATGAATTCAAGGTTCTTTTCTCCACCCCCCATAACAAAATCAGGAATGGCCACTTTGTACGTTTTGATCTTAGATAGTTTTATATCTTTTACATACCAGCCATCGCCTCTTTTTTCAACATTTGCTAATTGGAGGTAACCACCAATGCCCACATTGGTAACCGTTCCCGTTTCAAGTATTCGTTCTATCACATCACCTTTCAAGTCAACCAAAGAGATACCACCCCCAAATGGGAAGGATCTTAAAATATCATACTCTGTGATTGTTCCAGTTAACTGGTCATCCAGCCTGATTGATCCACTATTGAATACTGCCAAATCTGCTTCGGGGGCTGCAAACAAGAATGATTTCGCGGTTAAAATCGGATAGTTAGTGGGCTTGTAGCGAATACTACTTTCTCTGCCATCAAGGGTGTCTGAAGTTGTCATCACAACTTTATCTGGAGTATAACCCATTGAGGCCATGCTCTCATTGGCAATGTTTACCCATTTATCAACGACCTTTTTAACTTCAGCATCTTCAGAAATGGAATCATCTATACTTACCAATTCTGATTTAATACTCGTTTTACCAGTCTTTTTATCATAGCTAATTCTGTGTACATAGACAGTTTTAGCATTGGCATCAGCTTTAGTCATAATAGTATTACCAAACTGGAATTTCATGTTGGAGTGATCGTGCCCTCCAAGTATCAGATCAAGTTCAGGAACAAAATATGTGGCCAAAGAATCATCCATGTCTTCTTCCAGGTGAGTGATTCCAATGACCATTTCAGCTTCATCCTTAATCTTATTATACACAGCTTTTACGGATTGGTATATGTCGGTATAGCCAACGTAGTCTTTTTTGGTAAATGGAACTGTCGAACCGAAAAAAGCTATATCCACCCCGTTTATTGTATGCATTATGTGATCAGGAAAAGGTTTACCGTTTTGTTCCCAGGAAACTAGCTCACCATTCACCCTGTGAAAGCAATTTGTGGTAGTCCATTGAAAATCTGACTCTGCTATTCTTTTTAGGTGCTCATCTTCCTTTATATCATACTCATGATTTCCCGGAACCGCATAATCAACACCCAATGCATTCATAACTTCGACCATATGCTTACCCGCAATTTTCTCACCTTGGTATTTCAGAGTACCTATAAGTGAGGGACTGACAAAATCTCCTGATAGAGTCGTTATGACATTGGGGTTTTCTTTAAGCAGATCTTTTCTAAGTGAAGCCACCCTTGCCATACCAGCTACCTTACCACCCTCAAGCGGAGCAATTTCATAGACATCATTTAATTGAAGAATAATGAATTCGACCTTCTCATTGTTTGAACATGAGAAGGAAAGGAGTAAGACTAGAAGGAGAGCTGTTTTAAAAGTTTTCATATCTGTGCGTTTGTGCTCTTCAAGTTATACCAATGTAATAAAAGCACAAAATAGACAAAGGTGAAAGAAATTTATCTGGAGCTGTGCAACCTTTTTTTATTTCCAGAGTTTCTGTAAAAAGACAAAGGTGAAACTAATAATATGAAAGGTACATCTCTCGGTGAATTTGAAGAACTGGTTTTATTAACCGTTGGTATACTGCACGATGACGCGTATGGCCTGGCAATTAAAGATCAGCTTGAGGCTCAATCAAAAAGAAGCGTAATGATCAGTTCAGTACACAAAGTACTAGTGAGGCTGGAAGATAAAGGTTATCTGAACTCCCAAATGGGTGGTGCTACAGCAGAAAGAGGAGGAAGACAAAAAAGGCTTTATGAATTAACTGCCGCAGGTAAAAAAGTGCTGAATCGATCTAGGGATTTAAGGAATTCCATGTGGGAACAAGTTCCTAAAGTAGTTTGGGAAGGAGGCAGCAATTGACCAATCAACCTCCAAAATGGATAAGCAAATTCTTCCGATGGTTTTGTAGAAAAGACCTGGTTGATGGTATTGAGGGAGATTTGATAGAAATATATCAAAGAAGACTTCAAGCAGGTGGAAAAATATATGCAAGCACCAGATTCTTGCTTCAGGTAATTTCTTTCTTTCAGCCTTTTGCCTTTAGGAAAAGGAGTAAAAAAAGCCAATTGACTAACATGGATATGTTTAAGAACTATTTCAAAGTGGGATTTCGAAATCTTGTTCGAAGTAAGTTCTACGCTGCCATTAATATTGTTGGTTTGGCTATTGGCATAGCTGTTTTTATTGTGATGGCAGCTTATGTGAAAAATGAAACCTCATATGATAAGTTCAATGGAAAGTGGGATCGGATTTTTAGGGTTGAATATCAATATGAAGCAAATGGAAATAGTCAGGAAGTAGTGAAAACTCCTTTTCCATTAAAGCCCATGTTTTTGAATGATTATCCTGAAGTAGAACATGTGGTGAGGTTTTACCAAAACCGACTTGATGCGACTACACTACGCTATAAAGAAAGTCACTTTACTGAAGACAATGTCCTTTTTGCTGACCCTGAAGTATTTAAAGTGTTTGACTTTGAGCTAGAGGAAGGAAATACTGAGAACGCACTCGCTGATATTAATAGTATAGTGATGACCAGAGCTGTAGCCAAAAAGTATTTTGGTGAAGAAGATCCAATGGGAAAAGTCATTAAATACAAAAATGATGACCAATTGAAAGTGACTGGGATTCTGAAAGATGTCCCTGAAACCTCTCATATATCATTTGATATTCTTGTGCCAGTTGAGTTACAAAGGCAGCGATGGATACGCGGTGATGGGAACAACGGGTATGATTTTGAAAAAGACTGGAGGTGGTCAGGAGCATGGCAGTATGTATTGCTGAAAAGTCCGGAAGCAATTGGAGCTTTTAGTGAAAAGCTCATTGAAAATGGCAAAGACTTTTTTGGCAGATCAGATTTGTTGGAATACGATTATTCGGCAACTCCTTTGAGCGAAATTTATTTACACTCTAATAAATCTGGAGAGTTTATGGCCAATGGCAATATCAGACAGGTTTATGGTTTTGCAGTTATCGCGGTTCTGATTCTAGTCATTGCATGCATCAATTTTATTAATCTAAACACAGCCAGGTCAGCAAAAAGAGCTAAAGAAGTAGGCTTGAGAAAAGTAATGGGTGCACAAAGGGATCAGCTAATTCGCCAGTTCATTGTAGAGTCGGTATTAATTGTTTTCTGTGCAGTAGCTTTAGCCACTCTCCTGATTGAAGTTATGCTTCCGGTTTTTAATCAGTTTATGGATAAATCTTTGTCTATACCTTATCAGGAGCATCCCGAAATTATTCTCATCTATTTTGCTGGAGCACTTACTATTGGTGTTTTTGCTGGGGTATACCCAGCTTACTATCTGTCAAGATTTCATCCCATTAGGGCATTGAAAGGAAAGAGTGCTACTCAGGGAAGAGGAAATATTCAAATGCGTAAAGTATTGGTAACCTCTCAGTTTGTGATTTCCAACCTTTTGTTGGTCACCATAATTATCGTCCAAAGTCAATTGGAATTTATCAAAGGGAAAGATTTAGGCTTTAACAAAGATCATGTTATTGTTTTGAAGCATGGAGGCAAACTGGACGAAAGCTTTGAAGTATTCAGCGATCGTTTAAAAAGCACCCCTTATGTAGTAGGAACTAATCTGGGGTATGTAGCTGGTACCAGAGATTGGACTCAGAGCTTTACTGTGGAAGGGCAAGAGTTGGAAGAAGCTAAACGAATTGGAATCAAACATGTTGGTTTTGACTTCATGAAGATGTTTGATTTAAAACTGGTAGAGGGTAATTACTTTTCTAAAAAGTGGTGGCGGAAAAGTAGGAATGGAATTTTACTCAACGAGAAAGCTGTAAAAGCATTTGGTTGGACCAACGAGGAAGCAATTAACAAAAAGATGAGCTATGTAGGAGGTAGTGACAACAAAACGCGCTTTGATTGTACGGTTATTGGTGTTCTGGCCGATGCACATTTAGAATCTCTTTATGAACCCATTCGCCCCAGTGTTTTTAAGTTTTCTCTTTGGGGAGACGTTTCTATCAAACTCAATGCTGGAAACAACAATGAACTAAGAAATGCTATTTCAGAAGTACAAAAAGTGTGGGATGAGATAAGTCCGGAATGGCCTTTTGAATATGAATTTCTGGATGAGGTGATTGCTGAACAATATCTTAAGGAAGAGCGGCTGGGTCAGACAATCAAGTACTTTACATTTCTGGTAGTGTTTGTAGCTTGTTTAGGTCTGTTTGGACTTGCATCTTTCACTATTGAGGAAAGAACTAAAGAAATTGGTGTTAGAAAAGTACTTGGAGCATCAGTTGGAGCCATTCTGGTGCTTGTTAGCAGAGGGTTTTTTAAAATGGTGGTACTTTCTTTCCTGATATCAATCCCCTTAGGAATCTACTTTGGTCAGGCCTGGCTTCAGGAGTTTGAATACCGCATTGAAATTACCCCACTGGTATTCGTTATTTCGGGTATACTCTCAATTGTCATTGCAGCTTTGGCAGTAGGCGGGCAATCTTTAAAGGCTGCTGTGAGTAATCCTGTGAAAACCTTACGTTATGAATAAGTATTTCTCATAGCTCACTTACAACCTTATGATGAGAAGCCATGTCTATGTTTTGAGAAGAACATAGACATGGCAACAAAAACAGAGCTTAATCAGGAATTTGAAAACTGTAAGGGGCAACTAAAGTCTTATTTACTAAGGTTAACGACTAATGTAGAAGATGCAGAAGATATTGTTCAAGAGACGTATTTGAAAGCAAGTACTAATATAGATTCGTTTAGGGGTAATTCTACACTTAAAACCTGGCTCTTTTCAATTGGCTCCAATCTTGCCAAAGATCTTTTAAGGTCTAAGAAAAGATGGCCCGAAAATGTCACAGATATCTGCAAAGAAGCTGCTATGAACAATCGCCAGTTTTTTGGAGAAATGATGCAGATACGGTCTACTTCTGAACAAGGTAATTTCGAGATCAAAGAACATATATCTTTTTGCCTTACTTGTGTTACAAAATCCCTCCCACTGGAACAGCACTTGGTGCTTTTGTTAAAGGAGGTGTATCAATTCAAAGCCAGAGAGATTGCAGAAATTATTGATAATACCGAGGCAATGGTGAAATACTATCTGCATAGTGCCAGATCAAAAATGATTGAAATCTTTGACCATAGATGTGCATTAATTAACAAGGGAGGAGTATGTCATCAGTGCACTGAGCTAAATGGTATTTTCAATCCAAAACAGAATGCCAGTGAAGAGTTGGCAAAGATTCAAATGGTAAGAGATGCTGAGAAGAAAAGCAAGGAAGAATTGTTCGAACTCAGGACAGAAATTATGAGATCATTAGACCCTTTTGAGTCAGAAGCAGCCGAGCTGCAATTGCATCATCTCAAACATAATCATCGGGTGATGAATGAATACCTGAAAAAAAAGTGAAGTAAACCCTATCGTTTTAATTGCCTTGCGCGTCAAAAGTGAAACTGATCTAAAAACACGCTTAACGTACAATTATGACAATTAGAAAAGCACCTGGTAAATCCAGAAGTAAGTCTACCACAGTAAAAACAACATTCACTCGTAAAACTTCCATCTCTACAAAAATTGAGGCCGATGCAGCGATAGTTTGGGCTTTATTGACTAATGGTTCTGACTATACGCGCTGGAATAGCACTATCACCTCGTTTGAAGGTGATATAGAAAAAGGACAGCGAATAAAATTGAAGACCACATTAGACCCTAAAAGAACCTTTAAACTAAAAGTACTATCAATGCTTTCTGATAAAGAAATGAAATGGTCGAGTGGGGCGGCTCCTTTTTTCAGTGGCTTACGGACATATACTCTTGAGCATCAAGGTAGTGCAACAATTTTTAGTATGAGTGAGAAAATTGGCGGTTTAATGTTTCCTATGGCTGCCAGTTCAATACCATCTTTTGATGAATCGTTCGAAAAGTTTGCTGAAGATTTGAAGACAGAGGCAGAAATTATTCAAAAACAGAAATAGATAGACAACATGGAAAAGAGAACAAAAGAGAATCCCTGGGTATTAAAAACGCCACCATTAAGCTCAGAATACACTATGCATTTTGATGAAAAGGATGGGAAAGAAATTCTGGTGTGTACTGTTGGTAAAACGGTGCTTCACTACGATGCTAGATGTATTCAGGATTTGTATACTATGCTACAGGCACATGGAGATTGGATGTTATTGGGTAGTGCTGATGAACAGAAAGAGGCTAAACCGGATACTATTGAAGCTTGGGCAAGATCAAGCGACAATCCTATTGGTGGATGGTATGGTTTGAAAAAAGGATTGCGAGGGAGATTTGGTATGTACCTACCTCCTCTAATGGAAGAACTAGGGGTTGCCGAAGTGGAGCATAATAAGAGAAATAATCGAATGCGTTCGATCTAGCAAATGTAATGTCACTCAATTTTGCTTGGTTTTAAGTAAAGGATCAAGCTTGCTAGTAATGTAATAAGCGCTATAATATAAAGGTTAACATAGCCCAGGATAACGAAAAACAGAAAAACGGTGATGAAGAAAACGTACTTAGAGAACTGCTCTATGTCGTTGATCTTTGTTACCGTTATGCTTTTATAAAATAGAAGTAGTACGGGTAAGAGCAGTATAGAACTCAGTAAAGCAATCACAGAAACATTTATCAGGTTGTTTCCCGTAAACACTAGTATTTCGGGAAGTGTGAATAACAAATAGGTTATAAAGTCCTTAAGGAATAAGTTAGTCTGGCTTATAGGCAAATTTCTGAACAATGGGAGAAACTGGCGGTCAAACAGTTGGTGCTTGAAAGTAAATGCAGCATTTACTCCTGCACTAATCAATATGCCTAAAGCAAGATACCTGGTGTCTGTTCCCTCAACTTCAAATATTGTTGTTGAGCCAATAATCACACTCAATGAAAAAACCTTGGTAAAGATTAAGCTAAGCCCCTGTCTATGGAAGGCATGGTGAATAAAAAGTGTTGAGTATTTTCTGGGAAGAAAGTGCGTCCAGTTCTTGAACTTGCCTGATAAAACTGTATCTGAAGGATTAATGAGCTTTTGATGTAATAAATGAGCAGAGGTTAAAATGATAATACCATTGGCTATAATAACCATACCTGCTGAAGTCCATTGGTGATATGTTATGGCTATGTAAGCTAAAAATATGCTGTAGCCAAGAACGGGAACCAAAAGCAGTACCTGTAAATAGATTACTAATGATTTTCTGTGAGTTGCTTTAAGTATGACCAACTCTGTGAGAAACCAGTTAGAAGGAAGTCGTTTTGCACGGCTACAAAAGCTCAGGGTCTTTTGCGTATAGAGTATCCACAATGCTAGAGGTACTAGATAATACAATGGTTTAAAAGCCAATGCTGAGGCAATGTCCATATGTTGTGGAGTCTTTAGGAAACCAAACCCAAAGCCTAACACAACCAGAAAGAAACCCGCATTTTCTTTGTAGAACTCTTTGACCAGCGTTCGAACCAGAACTTTACTAACCTCTTTCATTAAAGCTTTAGTATGGTTTGATCTTTGACTTCATAGATATAGTCGGCTATTATATGGGTGTTTTCAAAATCCTGATGAGTAGCAAAGATGAATGAGGTTCCTGCTTTACTATGTTCAGTGATCATTTGAGTGACCAAAGCTTGTGCCTCTTTGTCCAGCGTGATCAAAGGCTCATCCAGAATGATCCAGTCAGGTTGCCCTAAAAAGGCCAGAACTATAGAGAGTTTTTTTATCATGCCACTAGAGTAAGTTCCACATGGCTGATTTGCATAACCTTGCACTTCTAAGGCTTCTACAAGGTCATTCACTTGGTTTGGTGCTGCTTGTTTAAGTTTAGAGAAGTACTTGATAAGTTCGTTTCCGGTCAGGAACTCCGGGAAGATAGGCTCAGATTGGCTATAGTTAAGCTTGAGTTTATATGCATTTGGGTCTTTCCTGAGAGAAACCTGTCCTAGATTGATTTGCCCCTCGAACGGAGAAAGTCCAGCAAGACAATTGAAAAGTGTAGTTTTTCCAGAGCCGTTTTTCCCTTTAACCCAGTGAGTGCCTTCTTCGAAATTTAGTTCGGGAACATCTAAGATAAGTTGGTTACCAAAAGCTTTTCTGAACGATTTGAGTGTTAGCATAATTAAAAGCTAACATACGTGTTAAATTGGAATGGGTTCTCTTTGGTATAAAGAACAAAAAAAGAGGCTCCGATAATTCGAAGCCCCTGATTTGCTAGTAACTAATTGAAAAATTCTTATTGGATGGTAACATTAAATGTTACTTCAGCTTCTGTTTCGCCACCGGCATTTGTGGGATTTCCTTCAGCCACACCTGTTGCTGTTTTTACTGGCTCATGTACAAGACTAACTACTAAATTGCCTGTGCTGGCAGCTCCTGTAGCAGCAGTGCCTGCAAGCCCAAGAGGGTTTCCATCACCATCTTGATCAGTGTAAGCATAAGTTAGATTTAGACCTCCACTTGAAACATAGAATATTTGGTGCTCCTCGTCCTCACCTTGGATTTCGGTAGTTACATTTTCAGCAGGATTTTCCTGTTCGTTTAAGAACTGAATGCTCACTGTATAAATAGCATTAGCTCTTAAAGTTGGGTGAGTGATTGTAGGGGCATTACCTCCATCACCATCTAAATCCTTGAATGTACCGCTAACTACATCGTTGGCATCGTTGGTATTAGTGAATGTAACGTTTATAGTAGTGATTAACTCTTCAGGGTTGACTGGTTCAGGATCGTCACTTTTACATGAAACAATCATTAAGCCCATTAATAGACTCAGAGACAACAACTTTACTTTTTGGAACTGGTTAATTTTCATTTCTACAATAGTTTGATACTGCAAGGATATATTATTTGCAACTATGTTGCAAATTGTTTCTTGTTAAAGTTTACCTGAATACATGAGCGGTAAATTATTCTGGCACTCCTTAAAAACTCAGATTGTGATTTTTGATGATTTATTTAAATTTAATTGTTTTGATGGAAAATTAATACTTAAATTTGATCTTCTAATTTTTAAACTCTAGCTCCATGAAAAAAGTACTCCTTTCTCTAGTCTGTATTTGTATAAGTACGCTCGCATTTGGGCAAAATGTTCAGACTCAGAACTACCTTACAGCTACATACAATAATGATATACTGGCTGGTGTTGACGCTGGCGGCTACTATTATGGAACAGGTGGAGGTGTAAATTCTACTTTGCCTCTGACTCTAGGCAGTCATAACTCTTTTATTTCATTAAATGCTGGTGGCTTGTCTAGGCTAAGAGTTCTTAGCTCTGGGTATATTGGTATTGGAACTACATCACCAAGTTATTTACTAGATATTCAAAGTAATTTACCACAACTTAGGTTAAATTCAACAGGTTCTAACCCAGAGTTCTTATTATCCAAAAGTGGAACAACTAATGGGAAAATTTCTGGTGGTGCAAACAGCCTTTTCTTATTCGGTGGCTCAGATGCAACTGCTGATGTGACGGTGAATCAAAGTGGTAATGTTGGTATTGGAACTACTAACCCAACCTTAGCAAAACTGCATATTAGTGCATATCAATCCTCTGTACAATTGAGATTGGAAAGATCAGGTACGAATACAGGCATATCTGCCGACATAGGAGGTGAAAATGGAAATCTGATTTTTTACCCTGGAGGTTATTATTCAAAAGCAGGTAATGTGGTTTTTAATACATCTGGTATGGTGGGGATCGGTACTACCACTCCAGAGGCAAAGTTTCACGTTAATAACAATACTTCTAATTCAACTTCGCTAAATATTCAAGGTAAGCTTACGAATGTTGGTGGAGCAGAGCTTTCTGACTATCAAGATTTGACATTTAAAGTTAATTCCACTTCGGTTGGCGAAGCTGCAATACGTCACTATGCAAATGGGTGGTATAATTCAAGAAGCGAACTAGGTTTTATGGTCAATAATAACTCTGGCTTAATAGAAGCACTTAGAATTAATAATGAAGGCAAAATTGGTATTGGAACATCTTCTCCAAATAACAAACTTGAAGTAAATGGCACCATCCGTTCTAAGAAGGTAAAAGTAGAAACTTCTGGATGGCCAGATTTTGTTTTCGCCTCAAATTATGAGTTAAGAACACTCAGTGAAGTAGAGCGTTTTATCAATGAAAATCAACACCTTCCAGAAGTACCTTCTGCTAAAGAGGTAGAAAAGAATGGCCTTGATTTGGGGGATATGGATGCTACGCTTTTAAAGAAAGTAGAGGAGTTGACGCTTTATATGATTGAGCAAAACAAAAGGCTTAAGAAGGTTGAAGAAGAGAATCTTCAGCTTAAAGAAGAAATCAAAAAGCTTAAATCTCAAAAATAATCTCCATGAAAAAAATACTCTTTTCCTTAGTTTGCATTTGTGCTAGTACGGTCTTATACGGCCAATGGACAACCAATGTAAATGATATTTATTATAGCTCAGGTTTAGTCGGTATTGGTACCAGTAGTCCTAGCCACACCCTTCAAGTGACTAGCAGTAATAATCCAACGGTGTCGATTGGAAAACTCAATACTAATACTGGTGGGAAGTCTACACTTTATTTTTATGCGGGCAATGGAAGTACATCTAATGGTATGGCATTATCATACTTTAAGGATAGTAGTTCCGATAGGATGTCATTTATAGATGGAAGTTTAAGCGAAGTATTTACAATTCAAAATGGTGGAAATGTTGGAATTGGTGAAACCTCTCCTTTTGCACCTTTAACGATTAAAAAAGTTTCTACTGCTCCAATGGAAGGCGGGGTTGCAATGGCTTTTGAAGGTGGAGGGTTCTCTGAAATTGGATATCGCTTTAGAGCAAATGGAAGTAATTACTATCAGGTACTATACAATGGTTCAGCTATTAACTGGAAAAATTGGAATGGCAGTTCCTATGACTCGAAAATGACGCTTACAAACTCTGGTCTTTTAGGTATTGGTACTACTCCTAACCTTGTTCAGTTGGATATTCAACAGAATACAGTTTATGGTATCGGACTGAAGACTGCAAACCGAAGTTTTACTATGAGAGTTGATGGGACTTCTTTTATTCTTGGAGATCGAAGTGTTCATCAAGATCGATTGACAGTTTTGGGTAATGGCAATGTTGGTATTGGTACCACAACTCCTTCACAAAAACTTCATGTTAATGGGTCTTCCCGTTTTGATTCTTGGATTGCAGGAAATAGCAGTACAGGTGTGTTAGAAATCTACGGAGATCAAGAGTCGAGTAGTGGACTTATTATCAGGGATTCAGGTAAAGTTGGAATAGGAACTACTTCTCCAACGGAATTACTTTCTGTTAATGGTAATATTCTAACCAAAAAAGTACGTGTTTCTACTGCATCAGCTGATTGGCCAGACTTCGTTTTCGCTCCTGAGTATGGCCTAAGAACTTTGGAAGAAGTAGAGTCATTTATCAATAAAAATCAGCACCTTCCAGAAGTTCCTTCAGCTAAAGAAGTAGACAAGAATGGCCTTGATTTGGGTGATATGGATGCTACACTTTTAAAGAAAGTAGAGGAGTTGACGCTTTACATGATTGAGCTGAATAAAACGGTAAAAGCACAAGGAGAGAAAATCAAAGCGCTGGAAAAAGAAAACGAGGAATTAAAGAAAAAGAAGTAGTACTTGTTGTACGTCACTCTGAGGAACGCAGTGATCGAAAGAGGCTGTCTCAAAAGTCTTATCGTCATTCCCAACTTGATTGGGAATCTCCCTAAAAGCACTGTATAGCCTTAATGAGATTCCCGATTTCTCGGGAATGACGGTGTTTTTTTACTTTTGAGACAGACTCTTTCGTTTTCGTTCCTCAAACTCAGAGTGATGGTTCTATTGACACCTAATCGAATCTATTTCCTAAATCATCCGTATATTTGTAAAGCTTGAAAAGATCAGCAACCATATTGTTCACGTTTGTTTACCTACTAGCCTCATCGGGCATTCTGGTAGGTCAGCATATTTGTATGGATCGTGTAAAAGGTACAGCACTCTTTAAAAAGGTAGAGTCAGATTGCGGCATGGACATGGATATTCACATGGAAGGTTGCTGTGATGATGAGTGGGCATTAAAAATTGTTGAAGATGAACAACAAGTTGTTTATGGAAGCGATACTCCAACGGGTGTCTATCACCTGCTTTATGAGGTGCCTTTCAATGAACTACTGCCCTCAGAGACTTTTCAAGAAGCAGAAGTTGAGGTTAATAACACGGGCCCACCCGATGTTCATGAGCCTGACCTGTTTATCCTTTATAGCTCCCTCAAAATACCCTTTGCTTTACAATCCTGAAGTCGATCTTTCTGAGCGTCATTCCGAGGAAGGCATAGCCTGACGAAGGAATCTCCTAAATGGAAGGTTCTTTCATTTAAGAATGATGTTAACATTGACTTCACTATCCGCTTGTTAAACTCTATTCTTTAGAGTTCTCAACAAGTCCTATCTCCCATTTATTGGATTGTAAAAGCAAAACTTAATGATTAATTCACTTATTGAATTCTTTTTAAAAAACAGGTTGGTGACCTTCATCCTACTGGTACTGCTGGTAGGTTGGGGTTTGGTAACCACGCCATTTAATTGGTCTACTGGGCTCCCGAGAGATCCCGTGCCTGTGGATGCCATTCCTGACATAGGAGAAAATCAACAGATTGTCTTTACAGAGTGGAAAGGCAGATCTCCTCAGGATATTGAAGATCAGATTACTTACCCTTTAACATCCTCACTATTGGGGATTCCTGGAGTGAAGACCGTTAGAAGTTCTTCAATCTTCGGAATATCTTCTATCTATATCATTTTTAATGATGATGTGGAATTTTACTGGAGTAGAAGCAGGATTCTGGAGAAACTGAATTCGTTACCAGCAGGCTTACTACCAAATGAAGTTCAGCCTACCTTGGGACCAGATGCCACAGCGCTGGGCCAGGTGTACTGGTATACTATTGAAGGCAGGGACGAAAATGGGAATCCTTCAGGAGGCTGGGATCCTCAGGAAATCAGAACAGTTCAGGACTATACTATACGATACGCCCTCAATGCAGCCAGTGGTGTTTCTGAAGTGGCTTCCATAGGAGGCTTTGTAAAGGAATATCAGGTAGACATAGACCCGAAAGCTATGGAAGGTTTTGGGGTAACGCTATCGCAGGTTGTGAAGGCAGTGAAAGAGAGTAATCTTGATGTTGGGGCAAAAACACTGGAAATTAATCAGGTCGAATACTTGGTGAGAGGACTGGGTTATATCAAGAACCTTGATGATCTGGAAAATGCGCCTGTCAAGACCGTTAATAATGTTTCTGTTAAGATTAAAGACGTTGCTAGAGTATCACTAGGCCCCGCATCGCGCAGAGGTGCTTTGGATAAATCAGGTGCCGAAGCAGTTGGAGGGGTAGTAGTGGCCAGATATGGTGTGAACCCAATAGAGGTGATTGACAACGTCAAGGCCAAGATTGAAGAGATCAGCGAAGGGTTACCAATGAAAACACTATCTGATGGAACTACTTCTAAATTAACTATAGTACCGTTTTATGATCGGACTAAACTGATTAAGGAAACAATAGGTACGCTGGAAGAGGCATTAACGCTGGAAATCATTATTACCATCATTGTTGTGCTGGTTATGCTGGTAAATCTGAGGGCTTCCATTCTGATTTCTTCACTATTACCAATTGCTGTTTTAATGTGCTTTATCGCCATGCGGTATCTAGGAGTTGATGCCAATATCGTGGCGCTTTCCGGTATTGCCATTGCCATTGGAACTATGGTCGATGTGGGTATAGTGCTGACAGAAAATATTACACGTCATCTGGATGAGGATAGTGAAAAATCACTTTTGGCATTGATTCTTGATTCATGCAAAGAAGTGGCTCCTGCTATTATTACCGCGGTAATGACTACCATCGTGAGCTTCGTCCCTGTTTTTACAATGGAAGCCTCAGAAGGGAAACTATTCAGACCACTGGCTTTTACCAAAACCTTTGCATTGCTGGCAGCAATTGTGGTGGCATTGATAATCTTACCTACTATGGCCTATTGGCTCTTTGGGTTCAAGCCAAAAACCAAATGGCTTAAACTCCTGGTCAATTCGGGCTTGGTGATTTTTGGGTTGTGGCTTGTATTCATAGGCTACTATCTGGCAGCATTGGTGCTTGTAGGCTTTGGTGTAGTCAATCTATTAAGAGGGTTCATGCCAAAATCAGAACCCTATTTAAAGCATGCTGATATTTTGATCTCTTTAATTGCTATAAGTATTTTATTGAGCAGAGAATGGATGCCGTTAGGTGTTGAGGTTTCAGGGTTTACAAACTTTGTTTTTGTTGCCTTGATCATAGGTATCACGCTGGGGGGCTTCCATCTATTCATCAAAGTATATCCCAAAATTCTGGAGTGGTGTTTGGAACATCGTTGGAAGTTCTTAATAGTCCCTTCCTTTATTATTTTACTAGGAACAACAATCTGGTTGGGTTTTGATAGAGTGTTCGGATTTCTTCCGGCCACTTTTGGTCAACAGGTAAGAACGACTAAAGTATATTCTAATCTAAATCACACATTTCCGGGGATAGGAAAAGAATTCATGCCGTCATTGGGAGAAGGGGCATTTTTATTAATGCCTACAAGCATGCCACATGCGGGCATTGAACAGAACAAACAAACCCTTCGAGCCCTTGATATGGCTGTAACGGCAATACCAGAGGTAGAATCTGTAGTTGGCAAATTTGGACGAACTGAAAGTGCTTTAGATCCAGCTCCTATTTCCATGTATGAGAATGTAATTAACTATAAAAGTGAATACATCACCGATGAGAATGGGCGAAGGTTAAGGTTCAAGGCGGAAAATGGAGAGTTTGTCAGAGATGAAGAAGGTAAGCTTATTCCTGATAAAAGAGGTTCTTATTTCAGACAGTGGAGAGACGAGATTAAATCACCAGATGATATCTGGAATGAAATCGTAAGAGTCACCAAGTTTCCAGGTGTTACCTCAGCCCCAAAGCTTCAGCCGATTGAAACACGTTTAGTGATGTTGCAAACGGGTATGAGGTCTCCTCTTGGTATTAAAGTAAAAGGGCCAGACCTGGCCACTATCGAGAAGGTAGGCTTGGAATTAGAAGAGATTCTAAAAGAAGTGCCATCAATTAAAAAGGAAGCTGTTTTTGCCGAGCGAATTGTTGGTAAACCTTATTTATTGATTGACTTGGACAGAGAAGCACTGGCTCGCTATGGCTTGAGTGTATCAAGCGTGCAACAATACATACAAGTAGCAATTGGTGGTATGCCCTTGTCTACTACTGTGGAGGGGAGAGAGCGGTACCAGATTAGAGTCAGGTACCCAAGAGAACTAAGAGATAGTCCTGAGGCACTGAAAAATGTTTTGATTCCAATTTCCGATAAGCGGAATATTCAGTTAGGAGAACTGGCTAGTATTGAGTATACGCAAGGTCCACAAATGATTAAGAGTGAAGATACTTTTATGGTGGGGTATGTGATTTTTGATAAGGCAAATGGTTTTTCTGAAACTGCCGCTGTTGAAGATGCTCAACTCTTGATAGGTGAGAAAATCAGAAGTGGAGAATTTTCTTTGCCTGCCGGAATCTCCTACGAGTTTGCTGGTAACTATCAAAATCAGTTAAGGGCCGAGAAAAGGCTGAGTCTTGTAATTCCATTGGTACTAGTTATTGTTTTTCTGATTCTATATTTCCAATTCAAGTCAGTTTCAGTTTCGCTTATGGTGTTCAGTAGTATAGCAGTTGCTTTTGGAGGTGGCTTTTTAATGCTCTGGCTTTATGGAAGAAGCGGGTTTATGGATTTCGAAGTTTTCGGTACCAATATGCGAGACTTGTTTCAGATAGCTCCAATCAATTTGAGCGTTGCTGTTTGGGTTGGTTTTATAGCCCTGTTTGGTATTGCTACTGACGATGGTGTACTAATGGCCACTTACCTCAAGCAATCTTTTACAGAACAGAAAAACCTGAGTAAGAAGAAAATTCGAGCCCTTGTTATTGAGGCAGGAAAGCGCAGGGTTAGGCCTTGCTTAATGACTACCGCTACTACATTATTGGCATTATTACCGATTCTGACTTCAACAGGTAGAGGGGCGGATGTGATGATTCCAATGGCCATTCCTTCTTTTGGAGGCATGCTAATTGCACTGATCACACTTTTTGTAGTTCCGGTGTTATACGCTCTTTATCAAGAGTTTCAACTAAAGAAAAGTGGTCAAATTAAAAGCATAGAAGAATGAAGAGGTACATTTATACATTGATGATGCTCTTCGCATCTATTGTGCTGCTTGGGCAGGTTGAACTAAGTGATTACCTGAAAACAGCAGCTGAGCATAATCCATCTTTGAAATCGAAATTTAGTCTGTATTTAGCAGCACTGGAAAAAGTAGATCAAAGTGGTGCATTGCCAGATCCTACAGTAAGCTTTGGCTATTTTATTTCCCCTGTCGAAACCAGGGTTGGGGCACAGCGCTTTAAGGTCTCTCTCTCTCAAATGTTTCCCTGGAAAGGTACTTTGAAAGCAAGAGAACAAGTCGCGACAAGTATTGCAAAAGTTCGGTTCGAAGAATTTCAGGAGGCTAAGAACCAACTATTTCTCAATGTGAAATTAAAATGGCTTGAACTCTATGAGCTTCGAAAGGAGGTTGAAATCATGGAGGCGAATCTGGATATCCTTCGTTCTTATGAGCCCACTACAAAAACAAAATATGAAGCGAACCTTGTGTCTCTTACAGATTTGATTCGAGTACAGATCAGTATTGACAATGCTAAAACGCAGCTCGATTTATTAAAATTAAAGGAGGTGCCATTAATAGGAGACTTCAATACAATGTTGAATCGTGATTTAGCATCAAAGGTAGTACTTCAAGATACTTTGAGTTTCGCTCAGGTTAGTATGAGCAGGGACAGTGCTATTGCGAACCAACCGAAAATTAAAGGGATTCGAGCAGGTTTGGAGTCATTATCTGGAGAAATGAAACTGGCCGATTTGAAACGAAAACCGAATTTAGGTGTTGGGCTTGATTATGCTTTTGTAAGCAAGCGAAATGATGTTTCGATACCTGATAATGGTAAGGATATTTTGATGCCAATGGCAACTATAAGCTTGCCCATTTTTGGAAAGAAGAATAGGTCCTTTAAGCGTGAGGTTCAGTATAAAACGGAGAGCCTGGAGTCCAAACTTGTTGCTGTTGAGAATGACTTAAAAAATGATTGGACAAAAGCTGATTATGAAATGGAAATGGCACTAAAAGAACTGAACCTGTTTACAGCAGAAGCTCAGAAAACAGAAGTACTCTTAAATGTGCTGATTAGTGAATACTCAAATAACCATCGGGAATTTGAAAAACTCTTAGAAACACAGCAAAGACAATTACAGTTGGAGCTTCAAAAAATGAAATCCAGTGTTAAGTATCATAAGGCAGTGTTTATGAAAGATTATCTGATGGGATACACTTTAAAAGAAGTTCAAAATGAAAATAAATAGATCAAACATATTAACAGTCTCGCTCACCCTGATTTTGGGTTTGGTATTAGGGGCTGTCTTTTTTGGAGGGGGAAGTTCTTCAGAGCAGACGGAACATAGTCATGAAGTTAATGCTAATGGAGAGTGGACTTGTTCCATGCACCCGCAGGTTAGGCAATCAGAGCCTGGTTCTTGCCCTTTTTGTGGAATGGACTTGATTCCGCTCGAAGACAGTACCGATGATGAACCAAGGGTATTGAAAATGTCTGATAATGCGATTGAATTAGCAAATATTCAAACGGCCATTGTTCAAAGAGGGAGTGAATCTGATGCGTTGAGTTTGCAAGGGAAGGTGAAAGTGGATGAACGTGAAGTGAATGTCCAAACAACTCATTTTGCCGGGCGAGTGGAAAAGTTGTATAAGAACTTTGAAGGTGACTTGGTGAAAGTAGGAGACAAGGTTGCTTCTATATATTCTCCTGAATTAGTAGCTGCTCAAGAAGAGTTGATAGAGGCAAAGAAGTTAGAAAAGTCTAACCCAATATTGTTGGAAGCAGCAAGAAAGAAACTTCACCACTGGAAACTTACGAAGGAACAAATCAGTGCGATTGAGTCTTCAGAAGCTCCTATGCGAAATTTTGATTTATTGGCAGACTATGATGGAGTGGTTACTGAAAAGATGGTAAATACAGGTAGTCATCTTCATGAAGGTGGTGGACTTCTTGAAATATCTGATTTATCCAATGTCTGGGTTGTTTTTGAAGTATATGAGCGGGACTTGGACAAAGTGAAAATTGGTGATAAGATTGATTTTAAAACCAGACAAGGCGAAACTTCATATACCGGAGTGGTCTCATTCATTTCTCCAGAAGTTGACCCGCAAACCAGAATTGTTGAGGTGAGAGCAGATGTGAGAACGGATGGAGCATTGAAGCCTGAGATGTTTGTAGAAGCAGTTCTTTCCGGAACCGAACAAGATGCCTTAATGGTTCCAAAATCTGCTGTTTTGTGGACAGGAAAACGATCGGTTGTATATGTTAAGTCTCCTAATGAACAGAGCTTTGAACTTAGAGAAGTAGTGTTGGGAGCGTCAGTTGGTGATAGTTATGCAATAGAATCTGGCTTAAGCTCAGGAGAAGAGGTTGTGGTTAACGGAGTCTTTACTTTGGATGCCGAGGCACAATTGAGAGGGAAGCTAAGTATGATGAATACTTCGAGTACTATTAAAAAACCTGAATCCAAATTTATAGAGGTAGAACTTCCGGAAGTCAAGAATTACAGGGGGATGACCAGTTCTGAATTTCAAAACCAACTCTCTTCCTTCTCCACGGAATATCTTGTGTTGAAAGATTTGATGGTGGAGGGGAATGGAGTGGATATAGCGAAACAAGCGACAAAAGTATCGATATCCTTGGATAAGGTTGACATGAGCTTGCTGAAGGGGGAAGCTCATATGCATTGGATGGCTATGTTAGAGCCTATGAAAGAAAGTCTTGATATCATCAAAGATTCCAATGATTCTGAAATTCAAAGATTACAGTTTATCAACTTGTCGAAGGCATTGATCAATAGCCTTGAATCTTTTGGTGCAAATTCGGAGAGTCCACTATATGTTCAGTATTGCCCAATGGCTAATGATAATACTGGGGCACGATGGATAAGCCAGGATGAAGAAGTAATCAACCCATATTTCGGAGATGCTATGCTCAACTGTGGTAGCCTCGAATCTGTTATAGAAACTCTTAAAAATGAAAATAATTAACAAAGTAAAACGTGAATATTAAATTATAAATACTATGAAAAAGAACCTTATTCTAATAGCATTAGCTGTCCTTATGACCTCTTGTGGAGGCAAGACAGAGCAGAATGAAAACAACAGTAATAAAGCCTTAGTAGAAGGATATTTAAAGGTGAAGGATGCATTGGTGTCTACTGACCCAGTTCTAGCAAAAAAAGCGGCAGAGGAGTTTTTAAGCCTTAATCCTAATGCTACTATGAAAGAATCTTTACAGGCCATAGTAGGTACGGAAGATGTAGCTGCACAGAGAGTGACGTTTGAAACCCTTTCTGAAAACATGTATGAACTTGTTAAAGCCAATGGTTCAAGTACTCCTTTGTACAAACAGTACTGCCCAATGGCTTTTGGTAATAAAGGAGCTTATTGGTTAGCGGCTGAAGAGGAGGTCAATAACCCATATTTCGGAGATAGAATGCTTCATTGCGGTTCAGTACAAGAAACGATTAAAAGCAACTAAGATATCTCATCAGTTAACTGATGAGTCGTGTGTATGTGTGAGCCACCTGAGACAATCTTGGGTGGTTCTTTTTTGTTTTATGCAAGGCTGATTTACATTATAAGTTCTACAAATGTTGTAATAATCAATCGAGTTGACTTTATTTGTTCTACAATAGTTGTAGATATATGAGTCAGAATTTAGGAAACCTGGAAGAAACGGTACTTCTAATAGTTGCAGTGATGGCTGAAGAGGCTTATGGATATACTGTTTCGGAAGCCTACTATAAGCATATGGGAGGGCGGATTTCAATTTCAGCAATACATACAGTTTTAAAACGCCTCGAAAAGAAGGGCCTTATTATTTCTAAGATGGGTGGAGCAACTGCTGAAAGAGGTGGAAGGAGAAAGAGAATATTTGAAGTTACTAAAATTGGCATGTCCACTTTAGAGCATATTCAGTCGAATAGAATGAAGCTTTGGGACTTAATGCCGAAACTGAATTTTTCAGCTTAATGACTAATTACAAAAACATATCTCCACCCGGTTGGGCGAATAGGTTTTTGGAATGGTACTGTGCCGATGACCTACTGGATGAAATCCAGGGGGATTTATTGGAAGCATTTTATTTTAGAAAAGAAGAAGTAGGGGTCGGTAAAGCCAAATGGTGGTTCATTTGGGATGTATTGAGATTCTTCAGGCCCTCTTCATTTGGAAAAAGATCTTATAACTCAAATCAATTAGCAATGCTTAGGAATTATCTCATTGTCAGTCTTAGAAATTTCAGAAGTCACAAGGGCTATAGTGTAATCAACCTTTCAGGCCTTATTGTTGGTATTACCGCCTGTCTGTTAATTAGCTTACATGTAATGGAGGAAGTTACTTATGATAACTTTCATCCAAAGTCAGACCAGACCTATCGGGTTGTAATGGATATGTTTGGACAAGGCGAGCTCAAAACCAAGAGCGCTCCTGTTTTTGCAGCTGTAGGACCAAATTTGCTAAATGACCTTCCCGAGGTAGAAATGGCTACACGTATTCTGCCTTTTGGAGGTGGGGTCTACAGCGTTCGGAAGTCTGATGGGACTTTAGTTCGTTTTAATGAAGAGCATGCGGTTTTAGCAGATGAAAACTTCTTCGAGATGTTTGGGTTTGAATTGATTGATGGAGATGTCAAAAATGTGTTGGCTCAGCCTAAACAAATCGTCCTTTCTCAAAGTGCGGCAGAGCGCTATTTCAGTACAGAAAACCCAATAGGGAAATCAATATTTTGGCGTGGTACCAGAGAACTCAAGGTCACGGGAGTTTATAAAGATTTCCCCGAGAACTCTCACATGAAGTTTGACATGATTACCTCTCTCAAATCGTGGGATGGCTATGAGGAGTTTATGAATAATTGGGGCTGGTATGACTTTTACACTTTTGTTAAAACACCGGCCAATATAAGCCAGAAAAGCCTTGATACTAAGCTTGAAGATTACTTAGATGAAAAGAAAGTAGACTTTTACTCAGAACGTAATGTTCGTGAAGTAATGTGGACACAAAAGGTTGGAGATATTCACCTCTACTCAACTAATTTGAGCTGGGATATGGGACAAAATGGTGGTGGAGAGCAAATCTATTTTCTATCAATAATTGCTTTGCTGATTCTTGTTATTGCCTGGGTAAACTATGTGAACTTAGCTACAGCCAGAGCCATCAAAAGAGCTAAGGAAGTAGGTATAAGAAAAGTTGTGGGGGCTGCTAAATCAAATCTCATTGTACAGTTTCTGGTAGAATCATTTTTATACAACGCATTTGCTGTTATCATATCCTTACTATCCGTTTGGTTTTTGATTAACCCTATTAATAATATCCTTGAAATTAGTCTGGAAACATCAATTCTTTTTGGTTCAACAATTATAGGAGGGTTACTCGTTTTGATTTTATTAGGTACTCTATGTTCAGGGCTTTACCCAGCAATTGTACTTACTTCATTTAAACCAGTAACCGTTTTAAAGGGCCGTTTACACACCAATAGAAGAAAGTTTGGATTTAGGCAAGTTCTTGTGATTTTCCAGTTTACAGCTTCTATCACTTTAATCCTCGGTACCTTCTTGGTCATAAAACAATTAGCCTATATGAGAAGTCAGGATATGGGTATTAATATTGAACAAACCCTTGTACTTACTGGTGCTTCTTCAGGAAGTAGCAATGAAGATCTGGAGGAAAGGTTGAAGTTGTTCAAAACCAAGTTAGAAGCCTTGCCTGAGGTAAAAGGATTTACTTTATCCAATAATGTTCCAGGAATAGAAAACTTTAGTATTAGCGGTTTTACTTCAAAGCATTACCCAACAGAACTTAGGGACTGCTATAGGATGAGGATTGACGATAAGTTCATTTCTCAATTTGAAATTGAGCTACTAGCGGGTAGATCATTTTCAGAACAAATGGCAACAGATACTTCGGCAATCATTCTTAACAAAGTAGCACTAAAACATTTGGGCTTTAATACTCCAGAAGAAGCTTTGGGAGAGAAAATTAACCCTAATACCGAGCGACCATTGACAATTGTGGGAGTTGTGGATGACTACCATCAAGCAACTTTAAAACAGGCATTGAATCCTGTGATATTTACATTCCGAAAGGATTTTGGTGATTTCTATTCGATCAAAATGGTAAGCGATGATTATTCCAGCTCTTTGGCCAGAATTGAAAGAGAATGGGATGAACTTTACCCGGATAACCCATTCGACTTCTTCTTTCTTGATGAATTATTCGACCGTCAATACAAGGCTGATGAACAATTCAACACGATATTTATAGGCTTTGCCATTCTTGCCATTTTTGTGGCTTGCCTTGGTTTGTTCGGGTTAGTATCCTTTACTGTTGAACAAGCGAGAAAAGAGATTGGGATTAGAAAAGTACTGGGTGCATCTGTAGACAAACTGGTTTTATTGCTCGCCAGAGATTATGCCCGTCTAATACTATTGGCAGTTGTTATCGCTTTTCCACTAGGTTACTTCCTAATGCAAGAATGGCTCAAGGGCTTTGCTTATCAAACAGAAATAGGAGTAGGTATATTCATTTTTGGTGGAGTGACAATTTCATTGATTGCTTTTGTTACTGTAAGCTTCAAGTCTTTCAGTGCGGCAAACGGTAATCCGGTAAATGCTTTGCGCGAGGAGTGAGTATGACAGAAGACATTTCAAATGTTAACCCACCCAAGTGGGCAAATCGATTTTTAGAATGGTATTGTGCCGATGACCTACTTGACGAGATTCAAGGAGACCTTTTAGAGGCCTTTTATTATAGAAAAGAAGATGTAGGGCTTAGAAAAGCCAAATGGTGGTTCATTTGGGATGTTTTAAGATTCTTCAGGCCTTCTTCATTTAAATCAAAGTCAAAAAATTCAAATCAACTTATTATGTTCAAACACAATGTTAAAATTGCACTAAGGATTATAGCCAGGAAGAAATGGTCCTCGTTTGTAAATATCATTAGTCTTACCTTAGGAATAACTGCTGTAACGCTGATTTTCCTTTTCGTTTCAGACGAACTTTCCTATGATAACTTTCATCAGAAAAAAGAAAATATATACAGACTCATAACCGACCGATACTCACCTGACGGTGCTTATGACTATACAGATGCAGGTCATCAACTCCCATTGGCAGCACAGCTAAAGACAGACTTTTCGGAGGTGAAAGGGATCACGCGAATAGCTAAAAGTGAGCGATACTTAAGAAGCGGGAGTAACTCACAGGAAGAGAAGGTACTTCTGGCAGATTCGGAATTTTTCAAATTATTTACTTTTCCATTATTGCTTGGCAACCCAGAAACTGCCCTTGAGTTTTCCAAGAACGTGGTGGTGTCCGAAGATTTGGCCAAAAGGTATTTCAAGTCGATTGATGTCATTGGAAAAACACTGGAAATCCGCCAGGATGAAGTATACACTCAGTATCAGATTACTGGTGTGGTAAAGAATGCTCCTTCCAACTCTACATTCCAGTTTGATTTAATCATGAATTATGATCAGGTGGGGTATTACAGTTGGGCAAGTAACTATTGGGGAGTTAGAATAGATGAGGTCTACATGTTACTTAATGAAAATGTAGACGTTGTAGCTTTCAACGATAAAGTAAAGCATCATTGGAAAAACTATTTGAAGTCTGAAGTTGCGGAGAGTAAAGAGTACGAAGGGGAGTATATGAATTATCGAGTCCAGCAGCTAGAAGATGTTCATATGGCAGCAGATGTGAGTAGCTCATTTTCAACAGGAGATCCGATGGACTCTTATATTCTATCTGTGATTGCTGTTGTGATTCTGCTGATTGGATGTGCCAATTTCACCATTCTTTCCATTGGCAGGTCTGCTCTAAGAGGTAAAGAGGTGGCTATCAAAAAAGTAGTAGGAGTTAAGAGAAAACAGCTAATCACCCAATTTTGGGTAGAAGCACTTACAATGAGTGGTTTTGCAATGTTGTTAAGTGTGGTTCTGATTGTTGCCCTATTGCCAACATTTAATGGGTTGGCAGAAAAGAATTTTCAAGCGAGTGACTTATTGGATGTTCAGCTAGTTGTGTTGTTGCCAATTGTTACAATTGTAACAGGCGTGATTGCTGGCGTATATCCAGCAATTGTGCTTTCGGGTGTTCGTGCGCTTGAATTCTTTAAAAAGAAAATTAGGTTAGGAGGAGTTAATCTATTCACTAAATCCCTTATTACTGTTCAATTTAGTCTTTCAGTAATGCTTCTTCTGGGTACAGTTGTAGTTTTTCAGCAGATAGACTTTTTCAGAACTAAGTCACTCGGTTACGACAACAGCAATGTAATTGTGTTAGAAAACACATTGAATGCGGAACCCGAAAAGCTAGAAGTTTTTAAGAATGTGCTGGCTTCAAACCCTAAGATTGAAGCGGTTAGTGGAATCAGTAATTCGTTTGGTAGAGGAGGGTTTGGATCTTTTTATGATTTGCCAGATGGTACGGAGTTAAGCTATTCGGTTTACTATGTAGAGCCTTCGTTTTTTGATGTTTTAAAAATTGACATTCAATCAGGTAGAAACTTTAATACAAAATTGGCGGCTGATAGCAACAGTGTTGTCGTAAACCAAAAATTCATGAAAGGGATTGAGAAACATTTTCAGTTGAACGATAATCTTACTGATTTTAGAAATGCTGGTTTAGCCAATCCAAAAGTCATCGGAGTGTCGGGAGATTTTCACTTTCAGTCATTGAGCAGTAAGTTGAAACCAGTGATGCTCTTAACCTCTAAATCCAAAAAGGCTTTTTCAAATGTTTTAATCAAAGCAAGTGAAGCTCCCAATTCAGAGCTGTTGAGTTATTTGGAAGATACCTGGTACGAGATTGCCCCAGACTCTCCGTTCAACTACGCTTTTATGAATGAGGATATTGAAGCACAGTATAAAACGGAACAGCGATGGTTTGCAATAGTTAAGTCTGCCACATTCTGGGCTTTGGGTTTGGCAACCCTAGGATTATTAGGGATTGTTAGTATGTCGATAACAGGAAGGCTGAAGGAGCTTAGTATTCGTAAGGTGCTAGGTGCAGGTGCTATTCACTTATATTACATTATGGGTAGACAGTTTTTGTTGTTGCTGATTATTGCATCCATAATAGCCATACCTATTACAGTTCATTTTGCTGATGATTGGTTGAACGGCTTTGCTTATCATATTGATCTTAATCCATTGACTTTTGTTGGGGTAATACTCTTAATTGTAGTACTCATTATTACAATTGTTTTTGTGGGTACATCTAAGGCAATCAGAAATAATCCGGTTAGCTCGCTAAGAATGGAGTAATCTAATTATTGTCAATAGCAAATGGCCGAAGTTGCTATTCGGTTATTTGCTGTTGGTGAGCTACAAGTGAAGTAAAGCAGCTTGCGCTATTGACTTGTTCTTCCCAATACATACCGTGGGCACGAAGTCCTGAAAGCATTAAAACCCTGAATGGGTTGTAATGTTGTTTAGACAGAACATTGAAAGGAATATTCGTAGGTACTATGCCTTTAGTACTTACCGAATGTTGAGCATCGGCTTCCTTACCATCTTTCCTGAAATTGGAAGAAAGGATGTCTGTAGTAGAGTATACATTAAACCAATTGGCTATAGTGTTTGACTGATACTCTCTATGCCCAAAATAGCTCCTCCAATAAAGGTTGATAAAATCAAATGGACAACCAATGGTGACTAGCTCTGTGATTTTATTAGAAACCCGAAATGAGGTGGCACCTTTCATTGGGAATATAGTGTCCAACGCTATGACACTACCAAAGCTGTAGGCCATAACAGATACATTTTCATACTTGTTATTCTCTTCAGATACCTTCTCAAGAAGTTCTTCAAACTTGCCAGTGAGATTAAGCCTATTTCTACCAGTACTAAAATACCTGATTATGCAGATAAACTCAGTTGCCATTTCAATAACAAAGAGTTTTAGGTCTGGAACCACTAAATAGAAAAGTGCAAAAAAACCAATAATATATTTAGCCTTGTTGCGAAGCAGGTCGTAAATATCTTGCACTCGGTTTCCCATCCAATAATTTTCAAGAAAGTTGTTGAATTCAGGCAAGCTTTCCGCGGGTACCATGCTGCCAAGCGTTACGGGAAATGAAGCAACTAATAGTAGCCCAAAGAAGGCCAATAGTAACAAAATTAAGCCAGCATATATAAATTGAAATGGGCTAGCTTCAGAAACACCTCCTACTTTTTTGAAAATACTAAAAATGGCTCTTAACACTATTTTCGGGAAGTTTATGAGAATAATAGCAGTGAGTGAGAAAATTTTAAGGAGTACGTTTTTTTGTTTAAAGCTTTGTGTAAGCTCATTAGTATAATTGAACTCGTAGATATCTATGATATGATTGGTTTTTCCATTGACCTCTTCATGAATAGCCGCAATTTTAGTGGTGAGGCTTCCATCTATTCCAAATTGCTCTTCTCGAAACTTGATTTGGAATTTCTTTTGTTCTTGGGGGTCATTAATATCTAATGCTTTGGCATAGCGATTTGAAAAAGTAGCCAAAGATTGATCTGTAAAACTAGTGCCCAATCCGGGCATGTAAATAATGGCTTTCATCCGTGTGTTTTCAGTGTTGAAGCTCCATAATTTACAAAAATCCAAATAGTACAGGTTAGAGATACCTATTCGCTAGCTTTACTTAGCGTATTTTTTGGCAATCGAACTCAGGCGTTCTTTTATTTCGGCAGCGGATAACCAATTGCCTCTGACCATCACACCTGACTGTTGGCTGAAGTTAGCAATGTCAGAAAAAGGGTTTGCATCCAACAGGATCAGGTCAGCATCAGCACCTGTTTTGATAGTTCCATATTTATCTTCGTCATTAAAGAACCTGGCAGGATTCACTGTCCCGGCATATAGTGCTTCATAGGGACTCAACCCGCTTCTTATCATAGCGTCTAACTCTCTCTGGATTGAGAACCCTGGTACATTGAATACCTGTGGTGCATCAGAACCTAATAAAATATTGACTCCTGCCTTGTGAAGTTTACTGATAATACCCCTTCTGATTTCGTTGAATTTCAATGCTTTTTCCCCGCTATAGTTGGGGCCATTAATAATGCCTTTTTTCGTTCGCACCCAATTATTCAAGGTTTGTGAATTCATGTATTGCATTTCACTATTCTTTGCTAGTTCCTCTGGGTCGACCGGACCAATCCAACGTTCCATCATAGCTTGAGTAGGTACAATCCAAACATCATATTTTAGGGTCTCGGCTACTAATTCATTTACAATATCTTCATCCACAATGTCGGTGAAGTTAATGCCAAAGAAGCCATTGGCATTTGGGTTTATACGAATTGAAGATGGAACCATGCCTTCAATGTATCCATCAACATGATCAATGGAGGCATATTTGGCTTCGAGTGCTCTTCTTATTCCGACACCTGTACTCACATGGCCTGAAAATGGAATGCCGACCTCATCAGCAGTGGTTACCACAGCATCGAAGTTTTCTCGGGTTAGGCCTGGGTGCATTTTCAAGAAATCATAACCTGCTTCTTTTTGAGCTCTTACTTTAGTTTTAGCCTGTTCAACACTTCTTACTGTATTTCCATTGATGGAAGGGCCTGATGTGTAGATTCTTGGCCCCAGAATTTCTCCTGATAACACTTTATCTCTTAGCTCTAAATGATATGGTTGGCCAAGCATTCCCCTAATAGTGGTGATACCATTAGATAGGTAGAGAAAGAGTGTTTCCTCAAGCAATTCCATGTTTTGATTGCCAGGAATGTGGGCGTGCATTTCTGCAATTCCGGGCATCAGATATTTTCCACTTCCATCTATCACTTCCTTAGAGGCTGAAGCGCTAATGTCTTTTGAATTGCCAATGGATATGATTTTACCCGCTTTTACAAGCACCGTTTGATCAGGTTTTATTTCCTGATCAATCATGGTAATGAGGTTCACATTGGTAATGGCAAAGTCTGCTTCCTGAGCTTTAGAACAGGATAGGGCTAGGATGGTAAGTAGTAAGAAGTAAAATGGTCTCATTATGGTAAGGGGCTGTTTAAATCAATATAGGTTTATCTGGTTAGTAAGAGGAGCTATTTTATTTAATCGGATGAGATGAGGGCTTTTTATGTAGCCTGTCTGACCTGAAAAATGAAACTTGTTGATTTTAAAGTTGGAAATATGAGTTGTGTATATAATATTTACATTGTTGTATAATATGAAAAAGACAGGAATAGGCGAATTTGAAGAATTGGTTTTACTCACTATATGTGTATTGCAAAACGAAGCATATGCTTTCAGCATAAAACTAGAGATAGAAGCACGTACCGGAAGGAGTTTAAACATTAGTGGTATCCACACAACACTTTACCGGATGGAAGACAAAGGACTTGTCAATTCCAAAATGGGAGATTCGAGTAAGGAAAGAGGAGGGAAGCGAAAAAGAATGTTTTCTGTTACTCCATATGGGTTGAAAGGCTTATCGGAGATTAAGGAAAACAGGAATAGGCTTTGGAATGACATTCCGGCAATGATACTAAACGATGTGAGCAAATTATGAAGTCTTCTCCCCCAAAACTGTTCCTGAAATTATTACTGGTTATGTTTCCTTCTTCGGGAATGGAAGAAATTGAAGGAGACTTGAGGGAAGATTTTTATCATAACCTCAGAAAAATGGGAAGCTTCAAGGCAAGGTTGAAGTATATGCTCGATGTGCTGCTTTTGGTCAAATTATTTGTTAGAAAGAAACGTCAAAAACGAAAATATAGTCCAATGAAAAATCTATTCTCTTACTATCTCAAGTTTAGTTTTCGATCAATACTGAGAGAACGAGTTTATCAGTCATTGAATGTGATCACCCTTACACTAGGGTTTAGTTGCTTTGGAATTATTTTCTTATTCGTATTTAATCAATACAATAAAGATGATTTTTTAGAAGACTCAGATAGAATAGTAAGACTGAATGAGACGGTTCATGTGGGGGTACCATCAGTGCTCAAAGAAGGGTTTTCTGAAATAGAGGCAGCATCACGAGTAATGGGTGTACTTGTAGAAGTTAGTACGGAAAAGTTAGGAGAGGCACTTACTACTCAAGCAATATATGTAGAGCCTGATTTCGTGAATGTTTTTCAACTTGAACTGGTGAGTGGAGAAAATTTAAGAGCGGGAGAACGGACGGCTTTAGTTTCTGAAAGCATGGCCGAGAAACTGTTTTCGTCAAAAGAAGTGGTCGGAAGAATTATTGAGATTGATAAATATGATGAAAAGCAATCGTATTTTGTTTCAGGAGTACTGAAAGATTTACCAGTTAATTCGAGTTTTTCAAATGATTTAGTAGTCAATGACCTGAAAGGTGAAAGAGAATTGAGTTTGGCTCCTTCTTCACGTATATATCATTATAATAGTGCTTATTTCAGAGTTACTGAAGGAACAGATTTAACTACTCTTGCGAGGAGGTTTCCTGATTATTTAAGTGCATTCACAGATCATAAGGAGTTAGTTGATGTAACGTATGTTTTCAGAACTCTGAATGAAATAAAGTTTAACATTGATATTGGAGATTCATTTATCGAAAGTGTTGATGGTCAGGTGGTTAATATTTTTTCGATTGTAGCAGCTGTTGTTTTAATGTTGGCTGTTGCCAATTACATTAATCTTTTAACTACAATTTCTTTAAGGAAGGCTAAGAATGTTTCTATTAGAAAAGTAATGGGCGCTTCATTAAAAACCTTGTTGACTCAGCAGGTTGCAGAATCCCTTATTATTTCAAGTGTTTCTATGGTGCTTTCCTTGATTGTAATCGGCTATTTTATCAACCCCTTAGAGAACTATTTGGGCTTTTCACTACAGTTGAATGTGAACATGATTTGGTGGGTATTGTGTCTGGTCGTTCTCTTTCTGTTATTGCTGACTATCTTCTCATCAATTTATCCCGTTATACTGCTTTCCGGAGTCAAATTCGGTGAGTTGTTAAAAGGTAAAGTCATCAATTCAAGCAGGGGTAAACTGATGAGGAATGGGCTATTAGTAGTGCAATTTGCGATATCAACTTTTTTGATTGTTGGTGCTTTGACCTTCTTAAAACAAATGAGCTTTGTTTATGCCGGCCATAATAAGTCGGAACTCGGAGAGGTGTTAATTGTAAAAGGAGTGTTGGGAAGGCATCATGGCATATTCAAACAAAAACTTTTAGCACTTCCGTTAGTATCACAAGTAGGTATGTCTAGCATGGCACCTGGCCCAAATGATAACAAGAAAATCAAAGTCATGTCAAAAGGCTTTACTCGAGGCATTGAAATTCATGCTATGGACAGAGATTTTTTCGATATAATGAGGTTTGAGATAGTGAAAGGAACAGGTTTTTACCCTGATGGTAGAAATAGAAAAGAGCATGTTCTAGTCAACGAAAGTGCGCTTGTTGCGGCCAAAGAAGAGCCTTTGGGTAAAAACTATGATTTGAACTTGGTTAAGAGTGCCTCAATACTGGGAGTTATGAGGGATTTTCCAACCGAATCTCTAAAATCCGAGGTAAAACCGACCGTTTACATACAATTTGAAACGCCTTTGGCTTACTCCAATTACGAGATAAACCCAACAAAGGTAGCTATAAGGTTAAATTCAACTGATTATGCAGAAGCCTTGAGTACTATTGAAGATTCCTGGGATGAGGTTTATCCTGAACAACCATTTGATTTTGAATTTATGGATGACAGGTTAGAGCGTGTCTATACTGAAGAAGTTAAAATGGGACAATTGTTCGGTGCCTTTACTTCAATAGCCATCTTTATTTCCTGCTTAGGTATTTTTGGTTTGCTGACATACCTGATTCAGGTAAAAATGAAAGAATTGAGTATTAGAAGAGTGCTAGGTGCTAACTTTATTTCATTGGCGAGATTACTCACCACTAATATTTGGATAGTGCTTTTAATGGCGAGCCTTATAGCCTTTCCGTTGGCCTTTTACTTTCTGGAAATGTGGTTGGATTCTTTTGTGTACCGGACAACCCTGACACCTTCATTGGTTCTTGGTGCTTTAGCAGTATTTTTCTTACTCATTCTGTTATCCGTGTTTGGGCAATTGCTAAGGGTTAGTAAACTGAATCCCGCTGAAGTACTTCGAGATGAGTGAGCAGGAGTGTATTTATTAATGGATTAGGCAGGCTCAATTAAATCCCAGCGATTTCCATAGAGGTCCTCGAAGACACAAACTCGTCCATAAACTTCGTCTCTTGGGCCGTTTACAATGTTGATGTTGTGGTGAACAAGATTTTTATAATCTCTATCGAAATCATCTGTATGTAGAAATAGAAATACCCGGCCTCCGGTTTGATTTCCTATTCTGGAGGCCTGCTCATTGTTGGCCGCTTTGGCTAAGAGGAGTGAACCTTCTGACCCTTTTGGTCTTACAACTACCCACCTTTTCGTTTCGGATTGTTTTATATCCTCTATGAGTTCGAAGTGTAGTTTTTTTGTATAAAATTCAATGGCTTCATCATAGTCTTTTACGACTAATGCCATGGCATGGAGTTTTTGTTTCATAGATCAATACCCTGCTGCTTGTCCGTCTTTTCTTGATTCTGAAGCTCCATAGTACACCTTGTTCTTATCGTCCCACATAATGGCCTGATAGCCGCCATAGCTTCCTACGTTCCAGGAGATTTTATGCCCCATGAGCACAAGCTTACGGATTACTTCATAGTCAATGCCGCTCTCAAGTTGTAATACTCCACCATCCGTCATTTTTTCTCCAGTAGGTTGAGATGAACCGTTGTGCAAAATTCTTGGAGCATCGCCTGCTTCTTGTAGGTTCATACCAAAATCAATCATGTTGATTACGATTTGTGCATGACCTTGGGGTTGTGTAGCTCCGCCCATTAGCCCAAAACTAACCCATGGCTTTCCATCTTTAGTTATAAAAGCTGGTATTATAGTATGAAAAGGTCTTTTGTGTGGAGCATAAACATTGGCGTGTCCTTCTTCAAGTGAAAATAATTCTCCTCTGTCCTGAAGGATAAAACCCAGTCCAGGAGGCGTCATACCAGACCCCATGCCTCTGAAGTTACTCTGGATAAGGGAAACCATATTGCCATCTTTATCAGCCACAGTCATGTAAATGGTATCGCCATCTTTTAATTGTCCAGCAGGGTATGATCGACCTGCTCTATCAGGTTTGATAAGCTTTCTTCTATCAGAGGCATACTCTTCTGAGATTAACCAGTCTACAGGGGTTTTATAAAAATCCATGTCTGCATAAAACTTAGCCCTATCTTCAAAGGC
Organism: uncultured Roseivirga sp.; assembly: GCA_947493005.1. Lineage (GTDB taxonomy): Bacteria > Bacteroidota > Bacteroidia > Cytophagales > Cyclobacteriaceae > Roseivirga. The sequence continues at coordinate 38,759 of CANLOY010000001.1, read as the reverse complement.
CAATTTTTTAGCTTCAGTGAAAGTGTGGATATATTCAGCACTTCCAAAGCCCATAGATTTCAGGTCATAGCCTTCCAGTATTTTCAATTGCTGAAGTGCTGCAATTCCTTGTCCGTTTGGAGGGAGTTCCCAAACATCATAACCTCTGTAGTTTATGGATACAGGTTCTACCCATTCCGAAGCATGGTCGGCCAGGTCTTTTTCCGAAAGAAAACCACCAAGCTGTTGAATATAATCAGCAATTGTTTTTGCAATCTTTCCTTTGTAAAAAGCATCTCTGCCTCTCTTAGCAATCTGGTTCAGTGTATTGGCTAAGGAGGGGTTTTTGAATACCTCTCCCTTTTTAGGAGTTCGGCCACCGGGCATATATACCTCTTTAAAGCCTGGGAAGCGCTTAAGATTGGCAGCTCCTCTTTCCATATACCAAGCTATGAGCTCACTAACAGGAAATCCGTTATTGGCATAGTCTATGGCTGGCTGAAGAATCTCCTGCATATTCATGCTGCCGAACTTACCATGCATTTCGAACCAGCCATCTACGGCTCCTGGTACTGAAACTGGGAGAGGGCCGTAGGCCGGAATCTTTTTGTAACCATTATTTTTGAAATACGCCAATGATAGATTGTAAGGGGACCGGCCTGAAGCATTTAAGCCATATAGTTTTTCAGTTTTAGCGTCCCATATAATTGCGAAGAGATCGCCTCCAATTCCATTACCAGTTGGTTCTACTAAACCGAGAACAGCGTTTGCAGCAATGACTGCATCTATGGCGTTTCCTCCTTTTTTAAGAATATCCAGTGCTACTTGAGTGGCCAGAGGCTGGCTTGTAGCAGCCATTCCATTTTGAGCAATTACTTCTGAACGAGTTGCAAACTTTCGACCTGTAATTCTGTCTTGTGCAAATGTGCTACAAGTAAGAACAAGAAAAACTATGGTTAGAATTCGTTTCATAGCAATGTACTTAATTTGTGATTTCGGCTCCACCAAAAAGAATTAAGCCTTTAATATGGAGTCTTGCTTTATTCTCAGGATTGTAATCTTTGATGACTCTTTTATCTGTAAGTGCACCAAAAATACTAGTAACCTTAACTTCAATATTCCACTCTTTTGGCACTCTGATTTTTGACCCTCCGAACATGTAAAACAATTCAAGTGTACCAGATTCAGGTGATAACAAGGAAGTAGTCAGGTCGATATTTGACCCTCCGAAAATGGCGGTTAGATTTCCTCCTTTGAAATTATTGCTGGTAATTACCTTATCACCCCCACTGAAAACAGCAGTATCTTCAATTAGGTCACCATCATCACCTGAGTTGTCGGTTTCCAAATCTGCAGTGGTTCTTGTTTTATTAGTTATAATATATAGTCCTAATACTACTAGGATCATTGGCCATAAGTCCCAGATAGAAATATCTACCCTGAACCAATCATCTATTACAAGAAAGAAACCTATACCAGCAAGTATACCTCCAACTTTTTTATTTTCGTCTGAAATGATTAGAAAAAGGCCAATAACCATTAGAATGTTTTCCCACTGAAAAATATACCTTCTAACGTACCAAGGTATGAAGCCTACATTGTTCATTACGGTGACCAGACCGATAATAATAAAGAACAGGCCGAGAAGGGTTGTCTTATTGAGTTTGTCCATTTTAGCGTATAAAATCTAAATCTAGAAAACTAGATGAGTCTAAACAAAGATCAATCCACCAAAGGTGCTGAATTGTTGTTTGAAATAGAGCATTTCTTATTTACTTTTGCCAACCCATAAAAAACACCAGCGCACGTGGTGGAATTGGTAGACACGCCATCTTGAGGGGGTGGTGCATTAACTTGTGTGGAGGTTCGAATCCTCTCGTGCGCACTTTAAACCTGATTATGCGATCAGGTTTTTCTTTTAAAACACTTGGTTTTACCATCAATTAAGTATGGTGAATTATAATAAAGTCCTGATTTGAATCCCAATCGATAGTTAAAAGAAAAGTGAGTTTTACTTCCTGGAAATTCTATGTAAAGCTGATTGTACAAACGAAGATATTCCTTCTCTATTAGGTTGGCCGAATTTTATTGTGAGAAAAAAACAAATTTTATACATACAAAAGTTTGTGACTCATCCCAATAATTTGTTAGATTGTGTGCAGAAAGTGCATTTGGTAACGCAAAGAGGCTTGTTCTAATTGTGTTGAATCGATTGTAATTTCTATATTTGGTTTTACCTAACACCAAAGGACTAACTTATTTTGACTACTCGTGATCCCAGATTGTGGAGATTTATCTCCCATCCTGTGTTTGCTGTTACGCTGCTGATATTGCTGTTTTCGAACACGAAAGCACAGGCGCAGTCTGAAACAACAGCATCCGCAAACGGCCTCACGCTACAATTCGTAAAGTCTCAAACCTCAGGTTCAGTTAATGAGGTAGCTTCCAATGTTCTTAGGGTAATAAATAATTCAGGTAGAAGATATGTGTTCAATCTGGAAATTGCTTACCCTCAAAATTGGAAAAGCCTGACCTCTTCTGAAAGAGTTTTTAATGTTGCCAATGGTGATAGCTTATTTGTTCCGGTCAGGGTAATACCTGATAAGAACGCTCAGGGTAATGTTAACTACTTTATGAACGCAACTGCTATAACGACAAATGGAGTTCCCTTAGCTTCTGCACCATGGTCCATTGAGGTTGTAAAAATATCCAGATGGTCGGCAGCGCTAATGCAATCAGAGGCGTTCTTTAAAACTGACGGAAAAGAAGCTGACTTCAAGCTTCAGGTGAGAAATAGCGGTAACTCCCCGGAAGATGTAAATATTATATTCAATCCTGATAGTAGGATAAGTGTGTTAGACAGCGCTGGTAAACCTTTCGCAGAGAATACACTCTTTATGAACCTTCCAGTAGGTTTGGATACTGTTTTAACCTTTACAGCCAGGCTAGATAGAGAGGCTAAGAAAGAAGATTTCTTCGCTGCTGGGCCAATTAACCAGCAACAACTGGAACAATCTGAGTTTAAACTAAACCTTCAAATCAAAAGTCTTACGGGCAGTGGCCCTAGCTGGGGTGGAAGGATTGACTTCAAGAGATTAAGAAAATCATTAAAATTTAAATCAGAATATGGAACCTCTACACTTCCTCTGAAAGTAGAATTCAATACTTATAATGTGCTTTCTCAATTTACCAACTTTAGTCTGGACTTAAGCGGTGAGGCAGATTTGGGTAGAGACCGTGCATTGAGATATTATTATCAAACCATCATTTCAACAAACAGTATTGCGGGAACCCAGTTTTTGGGTTCGTATAGGTTCGGAGAGTATAGTACTCCGAAATTTAGTGTTGCTGCTGGTGATATCGGTAGCAACCTGGAGTTGTTGGTTAATGGTGTTGGAGCCAGAGGTACATATCATTTGGGTAATAAGGTAAGTGTTTCTGGAATTTATGCTACAAGGCCTCAGCCAGGAAACGTAAGTAATAATCTGGTGAGTATTGGGGGTACTGCTACTTTCAGAACTGGAAAGGGCTTAATACTAAGAAGTGATATTGTTAATCAAGACGATCAGTTCAATGCCGTTAAACGAAATCTGACAACTTTACGTGGATCTTATCGATTCAAAAATCAATCACTTCTGGACGTTAAGCTGGGTTATTCTATTGAAAATCATCAAAGTGCTACAGAAAACTTTTCTAAGCCAGGTTATGGAATACTGGCTAAGTATACAGGCCGTATAAAGGGCGTTAGTATTGCTTCTCAGGCACGTTATAATTCAGGAAGTTATTCCTCTCAGTTTAGGGGCACTACTATGATGAATACCAATATGAGGTATTCATTAGGTAAGGAAAAGTTTGTTGGTTTAAGGCTGAATATAAACGAGAGAGCTCCAGAAATTTATAGTAGAGGAATACTTTTCCCAATAAGAAAGTTTAAAAGAAATTCATTAGAGGCAAGGTTTGGTTGGGCAACTGAAGGTGGAAATTTTGTTTTCTTCCCAAGAATACTGGATGAAGAAGTACTGGATGTTCGGGTTAGAACTACTGGAGCAGGGATTTCATTTGCTACAAACAGCTCTTCCAAGGTCAGAGTATTCTCCAGGTTTTATAGCGGTTTGGTCAAGCCGAAAGATTATGATATAAAGCCTTATATGGTGAGTAGGTGGGAGAATACCATCAGGTATAAAAATCTTAATGTTTCCGCTAGGTACTATTTTGGGCCATTCAATGTTCTGGATAACTTAAGGGTTATAGAAGACAATATTAATCCACAGTCTTTTTTCCTTAGTGCATTTGCGAGATTGAATTTTACCAAAGCCAGAATTTCGGTAAGACCAACAGTCAATATGTCTTATGAGTCTATACTGGCCAGATGGAGAATGAATATGGCTCCTCAAATCACCTACTACTCTAAGTCAGGATTTGAATTCAATACAACCGTGGAATTCTTTAAAGTAAACCAAGGAGAGAGTCCACTGGCAAGTATTCGTGAAGGAAATGGCTCAACGGCATTTAGCCCATTCAGTCAGGGCAACACCTTCCTTAGGTTTGGTATTGTCAAGCAATTCAATATTAGCAAGCCAGGTAAAAAATCTCATGATCTGGAAATTGTTGTTTTCAAAGATGTAAATGGAAACAATGTAAGAGATAGGGGAGAAGAGCTTGAGAAAAATGTGATTGTCCGTGTGAATGGAGAGTCATTAATGACAGATGAAGAAGGAGCTGTGACTTTTAAAGATCTACCTCAAAAAGAATATGCTGTAAGCACACAGTTATTAGCTAACCATGAAGGTTGGTTTAAGTCTAGTGATCTTTCGGTTAACCTTATAAGGAGTAAAACTTTGTATATCCCATTAAAGAGGGGGTCTCAGATTGCCGGTAGTATTATTCTACAGAAAGCACAGTTTTCTGCTCTTGGAGAAAGCGGTATGGATTTAAGTGGGATCAGAGTAACGGCTACAGATAATACGGGCAATTCTTATTCTGGATTGACTGGACAGTCTGGAGAGTTCAGGTTATATGTTCCATTTGGACAGTATACAGTATCAGTTAATGAAAGTGCAGTGGATAGTCAGTTTGAGCTGGCTCAGAAATCTTACACATTAAACATTAACAACATAGGAGCGAATTACCAATTGGCTTTTTACCTGATAGAAAAGAGAAGGAAGTTAAATATTAAGCGATTTGACAATAAATAACAATCAACATATGAAGCGTTTTCAACACAATCGAACAAAGAGAGTGGCATTGCTTGTAATGCTATGTACGCTCGTGTTTTTTGATGCGTTTGGTCAGAAGATCTCCGCATCGCCTACACGCTTGAACTTTAAGGTGAGCCCAGGGGCCACCGGAAAGGGGATTATTACGGTAACTAATAATGCTACTGAAAGACAAGAGTTCAACGTGGATTTTGGAGATTTTGATGCTACCCGAGCAGGAAAGAGTAAGTTTCTTGAAAAGGGAGTTTCAGAAAGGTCTTGTGCAGACTGGATTAATGCAACGCCAGCACTATTTGCTTTGGACCCGGGAGAATCACAACGAGTAGAACTGACAATGGATGTTCCTCAGGATTCTTCGGCATTTATTGCCAGATGGGCCATGGCTTATATTAGGCTATCTGCAGAACGTAAGTCTCAGCAAGAAGGAGAAGATGGATTGATAGTAAACTTAAATCAGTCTTATCGTTTTGGGGTATATGTTTTCCAAACGCCTCCTACAGCAACTTATGCAAAGGGAGAGTTGATAGACTTTAAGCAAAAGGATGATCAGCTCATTCTCAGATTAAGAAATATTGGAGAGACTTTTCTCAAATGTAATTCTTACGCTGAGCTTACCAATTTGCAGACTGGAGAAACTTCCAGATTAAAGCCCAGGAACTTTACTGTGTTACCTGCGAGCAACCGTGATGTCACTTTTGTAATTCCTAAAGACTACCCACCAGGTAAATATTCAGTGCTGGGTGTGTTGGACTATGGAAACAGAGATGAAGTGGAGGCGGCAGAAATCGAAATCACAATTCAACAAAGAAGTAATCAATAATTAATATTTAAAGAACTGTATGATAGTCAAGACTTTCTCACATGGCAGAACTGCATACCACAATAATCCGGGGTATACAAAAAAAGTTGAGAAAATTTTGAGGAATATTTTTATATATGAAAATAAGTTCATACATTCACGTGTCGAAACTTTTAACCTAAACATTTTTAAATCATGAAAAACCTAATGAAAATCAAAGCTTTAGCCGTAGCGACAGTTTTAGCTTTAACATTCTCAAACCAAGCTAACGCTCAGGTATTACCAGATGACAACGAATTCGTTTACGTTGCAATGGACCTTCAAGGTGTATTGGATCTTACTTTAGCTACTGATCCTAATGTTGAATTCTCATTCAACTCGATTCCTAGCTATGTAAATGGTATTATCAAGCCTAACGTAACTGAACTTAAAGTTGAGTCTACTGTGCCTTGGGATCTTTATGTACAAGCTGAAACTACTAACTGGTCTCAGTTGCAAGCTTTCTCTAGTGCGGGTACTTCTACTATTCCTTCAACTTTGCTTGAAGTAAGAGTAATCGACCAAGCTGGTAACTCGCCTTTAACTGGGTTTACTCCGCTTACTGATACTCGTTTAGATATCGCTGGAACTGTTGCTGCTAGTGATGGTATTCCTGCAGGTTCTTACCTAACCAACCCTGATTCTCACTTCTTCAGAGTAGACTACAGAATTATACCTTCTTTGACTGCTCAGTACCAGGCTGGTTACTATGGCTTGAACGTTATTTACACGTTAGCTGAGGACCTATAATTAAAATATACATTTACTAATACGTAGTAAATAAGTTAGTTCGATTTATGTTGATTGGTAAAAGGGGTAGTAGTTAATACTACCTCTTTTTGTATATTTTTAATTACATTTACATATGCCAAGAGGCTCAGGCATCATAGTACTTTTCTTCTTATTTATCTCCTCTTTAAGTTCTGCCCAGACACTGGACATTACCATTACAAGAGGTGCGAGTCTTGATTTTACCTTTAATACAATACGTCAGTATACTAATGGCGTAATTGTTCCCAATGCTACAGAGTTCAGAATAGAGTCCACAGCCGAATGGGACTTGTATGTCGGTACCCAAACCATAGTACCAGGGCAGTGGGATGTTATTCAATCTTATTCTAGCGCAGGCTCTTCAACAGTTCCAGTTTCCATTTTGGAAATAAGGGCTATTAGCCCAGGAGGGACTTCTCAGCAAACATCTTTTTTTCAGATGCAAGACTTTTCCACTCCGACATATCTTATTGGTTCTGCTGCCGATGATGTATTGACCAATTCAGGTGTAGGTACCAATGCGCCTGGCGATCCAGTGAATAATGCTTTTACACACCGATTTCGTATCGATTACCGATTAACACCTGGTGTTAACTACAGGCCTGGCGTGTACTCATTAACTGTGGTGTTCACTGTTGCTGAAGATTTATAATCCTTCAGTCTTCTCTTCGTTTCCTCTTTAATATATATTCGTGTCAAAATTGATATCATATGGCTTTAGACATCCCTTTACTCAAGAGTATTTGTGAAATAGCAGGGGCTCCTGGTTACGAAAAACGAATCAGAGATCTGGTTATTAGAGAAGTAAGTCCTTTGATTGATAGTCTCAAAGTTGATAACATGGGCAATGTCATTACTTTGAAAAAGGGAGTGAAAAATCCTGATGGAAAAAAGGTAATGGTTGCTGCTCATATGGATGAGATTGGCTTTATAGTTTCTCACATTGACGATAATGGTTTTGTTCGTTTCCAGACACTGGGTGGTTTTGACCCTAAAACACTTACTGCGCAGCGAGTTATTATCCATGGGAGAGAAGATGTTATTGGTGTAATGGGAAGTAAGCCAATTCATGTAATGTCTCCTGAAGAGCGAACTAAAGTTGCAAAGGTGTCTGACTACTTTATTGACCTTGGAATGTCAAAAGAAGAGGTTGACAAAGTAGTGGCAATTGGAGACCCGATTACGCGAGAAAGGGAGTTGATTGAAATGGGCGACTGTGTCAACTGTAAGTCTATAGATAACAGAGTGTCAGTTTTTATTCTGATCGAGACATTAAGAAACCTAAAGGATCACCCATATGATGTTTATGGAGTATTTACTGTTCAGGAAGAAGTGGGTATTCGTGGAGCGAACGTATCAGCACATACCATAAACCCTGATTTTGGTTTTGGTTTGGACACCACGATTGCTTTTGATTTACCAGGAGCACAGCCTCACGAAATGGTTACTAAGCTTGGTGAAGGTACGGCTATTAAAATACTTGACGCTTCTACCATATGTGATTACCGAATGGTGGCTTATATGAAAGAGGTAGCCAATAAGAATGAAATAAAATGGCAACCTGAGATTCTTGTGGCTGGTGGTACAGACACCGCTGGAGTGCAACGTATGGGTAAAGATGGGGCTATTTCAGGTGCTGTATCTATTCCAACCAGGCATTTACATCAGGTTATTGAAATGGCGCATAAGGATGATATTCAAGCGTCTATTGATCTGCTAAAGGCTTGTTTGGAGAATATTGATGAATATGATTGGTCACACTAGGACCTTGTGATTCTATATCCAAAATACGCGGCTAGTAACCCTATAATTACACTTACACCAATGTATAAGACGGCCTGTAAAGGTTTGTCAGATTGAAAGAGGGAATGGCCTTGGTAGGCAAAAGTTGAAAAAGTGGTAAATCCACCGCAGAAGCCCGAAATCAACAATAGGTTAAGCGATGGATTTACCAATTTCTCTTGCTCGACAAACCCGGCTAAAAGACCAAGTAACAAGCAGCCTAGTACATTGACTACAAAAGTACCGTACGGCTCAAAGTTGTCTATTTGCTTATGTAAAGTTTCCTGAACAAGGTATCTTAGTGCACTGCCTACGCCACCACCAACGGCTACTATGATCAGGTTTTTAAGCATTAGTCTTTAACTTCTTTTTTGGGAGCCTTCCGCTTAATGTATTTATAAACCTTGTCGTAATCGCTGTTTTCCTGATTCGAAATTTTGACATAGCCCTTATCAACGAATACCAGTTTTAATTGCTTAAACTCGGTTTTGTTGGTAGAGACAATTGATTCCTGCCATGCTCCTAGATTTTTGATGTCTTGTGTGGTTTTGAAAAACCTGAAGGGGAAGTAGATGTGTACTTTATCGTGACTGATCTTAATCACTTTATAACCAAACAATAATTTAGATAGAAGAATGGATGTAGTCAGTATGAGTATGCCTAAGACAATGTAGCGCCATGTACCCTCTGACTCACTGAGTATTTGTCTTAAAAAGTAAATTGAACCAAAACCACATATCAGTGTAAACACGGTCAATGAAAAAATAGTAGTTCTCTTGGGTTTGGAAATGATCATTGAGACGAATTAATTAAATCTTCTCGGAATTGAGAAATGTGAGACTGAATCTCAGGAAAAAAAGCTTCAAACTCATCTCTAAATTCATTGTTGTAGGTATATAGCTCTTGAATTGCCTGATCCAGTTTAGAATCGAATTTTGTTCGTCTGGAAAGTCCTTGAAGAGATCGGTGAATTCCCTGCGGTTTGGCATAATTAAGAAGCCAGTTGCCTCGAATCATATATGCAAGCATATTTTTGCACCGTTCTGGGAGGGTTTCTTCGTTTTGCTGCATCAGAGAATAGCTTTCCTGGGTAAATTCCTGAAGCGGTATGTCGGAATACTGGTCAAAGTATTTTGCCAAAAAGTGATCGTAAAACATATCCACAATCACTCCTGCATAGTGGTTGTATTTTTTTCTAAGCCTATCTTTACTTTGTATAACGATTGGATGATTATCAGTATAATGATCAATTTCTCTGTGCAGGAGCACACCTTTAGCTATAACGGGGTCGTAGTTCTTAAACTGTTTACCCTTTACAAAGTCACCAATGAAATTGCCTATTTTAAGCTTTTCGTTGTCTCCAGACAGATATAGATGTGCTAAGAAATTGATGTCAGTGCTTTTATCTAAAGGTATTAAGCGGTCGGCTGATAAAAAAGTTTACTTCTTAAAGAGTTTTTTCACATTCAGGTAATCAATAAAATAAACCAGGCGAATGGTAATTGTATCGAAGTTTGGAGCTGAAATGGTATTGTCGAAATTCTCAAAAAAGTTCAGAGATGTATTAATGTCGTTCGTTCCTATTGATCGCTTCCAAATAGCCCTGATTTCGCTTCCAGGTGAAAACTGCCAGTTATATTCCATGTCGATATTAAAGGCATTGAAGTTTCTGTCGTGTCGAGGATTGCCAGTCGACTCATCTAGCCCAGTGTAGTTTGTTGCAATTAACTCATCTTCTTCGGTAAGCTCTAGAAAGTCTCTGTATTCAACGCGATCCCAGTTATGTCTCAGTCGGAACGTAAGCCCCATTCTATTGGTAAAAATGTACCTGGACTCTGTTGTATTTGTTAAGGTCTTTCTGTCTCTGATACCAAAAATTACATTTTGAAGACTTCCATTATCAAACAGCCTTGTTACATAGCCCCTGTCATTTTTGATAGTGTTGATATCAACACGTTGGCTGATCTCGGCTCTTTCTCCAATACGAATTCTACCGGTAATGTTAAATGATTTTTGGGTTTGATTCCATTCAGGCCTGTTACTGAACCTTATTCTGCCGTTGGCTCCAAATCTCTTTCTACCATCTGTTCGGAATGAGAGACCATATCTGGTATTCTTAGGTTGTTTAAATACAAAGCCGCTGGTACGAGCCTCAAAAAAATTGTTGCTAGCTTTTGGGCTTCCACCTATTTCTGCTGTTAACCACCAGAAGTTTTTAAACTGCGCATTGGCGTTGAAATTGACAAAGGTATTCGTAAATACCCTGGGCTTATAAAGTTCACTATACTGTGCATCAAGCCTTAATGTCCAGCTATTGAAAATTCCTTGGGGTTTAAATTGATTGTAAGAAATCTGTCCGCCATGTTCAACCTGATTGGCTCTTCTTAGAAATCCAAGGTCATTAATGTCGTAATCATCAGTTTCAACATTCCTTCTAACGTTGAATCTGAAATTACCCCTGGTCTTTGCAAAGTTGATATTGTACTTAGAACCCGTCTTATTGTTTTTTGTACCAGCCTCTCTGTTGTGTGAAATGACCTGACTGTAACCGTAAAAACCCGAAAGTCTCCAATTTAAGGAAGCATTGTTTAGGCTGAAATTGATACCGGTTACGTTTGCATCATCGGCATCTTTACCTCTCCATACGTTGGTGTTTGTCAAGGTAACGCTTGAATTGTTTTTCAAGTTTTGATCTAGCACCACTACATTGAAATTAGTTAAAGGGTCACCTGCTATTTCTCTTACTTCTCCTGTTTCTGTGTCTTCAACCTCAATAACAGTGGCTTTAGAAACAGCATTAAAAAAGCCTATACCAAGACCACTGTTAGTTCGTCCCGTTATCTTACTTGCATTTAAGAGTTGAGCAGCCAATGGTCTTGATTTAACTCTTTCATTTTCTCCTAGCTCTCCCGAAATGTGCCCAAAAGCAGTTCCTACTCTTCTGGAAAAGAATAAACCAGCCTTGTTAAATAGTTCAAAACCTTCCGTGAAAAACTGTCTCTGTTCATCAAATCTCACCTCAAAAGGAGAAAGGTTCAATACCTGATTATCAGACCTCACTCCACTGAAATCTGGAATCAATGTTGCGTCAAGTGAGAACGCATCGTTAATGCCGTATTTGATGTCCAAGCCTCCATTTAATTGTGGAGTGACAAAACCAGTTTCGGTTGATCTACTAAAGACTGTAGAGACATATGGATAGAAAAATAATCTTGTGGGCGTTTCAATCTCCTGAAGGTTGGTTACTTCTCCTGCTTGGTTTAGGAAGCCATTGATTTCGGGGTCAACTGGGTTCCAGAAAGAATCTTCGTTAAGAGAAGTGGATTTTCTAAAAAAGTTGATTCCCCATTCCTGTACATCATTGGATTTAAACCTCAATACCGCATAGGGTATTTTGTATTCAACTGTCCAATGATCATCATTGATTACTGTCTTGGATAGCCAGACAGCATTCCAGTCGTTATCATTTCTCCAAATTCTTTCATTACCTCCATTAGAGTACCTGGTGTCGTATTGAACTCCCGCTACAGTAACAAACAGGCCAACACCATTTAAGCCAGCTTTAAATGGATCTATGATAATGCCGAAGTAATCGGAATTGCCAATGTTATCTCTATTGGTTAATAAATTGAATACATTCTCCCTTTTCTCATAAAGTTTGGCCGAAACATAGATGGCTTCATCATCATATAGAAAGCGAATTTCGGATTTGCGTCCGGAAGGTGTACCTGGGGACGGTCTGCGCTGAACGAAATCTGTAAGTATTGGAGCGCTTGCCCAAGCCTCTTCGTCAAAGATGCCATCAATTTTAATTTTGTCCGTTGTCCGCACAGCCTTAAATGACTTTTTCGTCTCTTGCCCAATTATATTGAAAGCAATGCTTAAAAGGACAAAACAATAAAGACCTTTCTTAATCAACCCGTTTCTCATACCTCTGTATCAACATGCAAAGATGAAATTTGTTATATGCATACAGAAAGGAAAATTGTCCAATTAGCCTTTTTTTAATGTAAGTGGTAAACTTTTGATAAGTGATTGTGTATAAGAATTTTAGATAAGTTTCGGTTTGAAATTAAAAGACCTAAAATTTACCAGTCAATTGGTTGGTTTCTGTCCTTTCTGTTTGGTTGATTTAGGTAATTACCAAATTTTATTTTTGAGTCGTTTGAAAGACAGATTTTGAATTGCCGATGTATCTGTTCTTTTTTGGAAGATGGACCCCTATGGATCGGCTCTCAAAGACTATAGTAATGGTTTGGACGATAAGCCTTTGATACTTCATAACTCTTATGGTGAACCTGAAGAAATGCCAGTTTGGTATTTTTTCAGAGGCTACGAAGAAATGCCGGAGCTTGAAAAAATGGCACTATCAGTTTGTGAAGGCAGGGTATTGGATGTAGGTGCAGGTACAGGAAGCCACGCCATATGTTTGCAACAAATGGGGCATGATGTTACTGCTATTGATACCAATAAGGTGGCGGTTGAAATAATGGGAGAATCCAAAGTTTTGGATGCCCGAAATGGGGATTACTTTTTCTTTGAAGACAACAGTCAGTTCGATACAATTTTGTGCCTGATGAATGGTATAGGGTTTATTGGTAAAGAAGAACGGCTGAATGAATTTTTAAAGAAAGCCGATGAACTTTTGAAACCTGGAGGTCAGATTATACTGGACAGCAGTGATGTACGGTATTTATATGAAGAAAAAGAATTACCAAAGACTGGTTATTATGGTGAAGTAAAATTTCAGTACGAATATGATGGCCAAAAAAGCGATTGGTTCGACTGGGTGTATTTTGATAAGGATACTTTAGATAAAGCGGCTTTTGAAGCAGGGTGGTTTGTTTACTTTCTTCACACAGATGAAAATGATCAATATCTGGTAAGATTGATAAAGAGATGACCTGTTACTTGGACTGACGACTCAAATAAGATAACACATTACCAAAATGCTCTATTTGCTCCATTGTTTCCTCTGGAATTTCTTTCCCGTTCATTCTGGCTAGCAGTAAACCAAAAATACCATTCAGACAGGCTTGTATTGGGTCTGAGACTAAACCTTCGGAAGAGACAATATTCTCTCTGATTGCCAGTCGGGCTGAATTAAATACCAACTGATAATTCTGATCTTCAGTTAATAGTTTTAGGCTGAGGTCTGACAATTTTTGAACTTCTTTCTGTACATAAGAAAGGTGTCCTTCACTTTCTAAACCTTCTGACTTCATCGATGCTATCACGGTTTCATACCACGAGAGAATCTCTTCCTTAATAGCTGGCGCCATTTTATTATCTGGAATGTTATTAAATACATGTGCCTTAATCTTGTTAATATCAAAGTCAAAGTTTCTTATTAATAATTCAGTTTGATACATGTAGATGATATACTCTGAAATATTCTCCTGCTTTTTCTTGTCTGCCAATAACATAGCCGCAAAATTAAAGGTTATCGTCACAAAGCAAATGATACACTTTTTTCTATTTTTGCAGTTCTTTTAAAAAGCATGGAGAGAATTCGGAATTTCTGCATAATCGCACATATAGATCATGGTAAGAGTACCTTGGCCGATAGGTTATTACAGCACACTGGTACTGTGAGTGATCGCGAAATGCAAGATCAGTTGTTGGACGATATGGATTTGGAGCGTGAACGTGGTATTACCATTAAGTCGCATGCCATCCAGATGAATTATAAATTTCAGGGAGAAGAGTATGTTCTTAACCTAATAGATACCCCAGGACACGTAGATTTTTCTTATGAGGTCTCCAGGTCAATTGCAGCTTGCGAGGGTGCACTTCTGATAGTAGATGCTTCGCAGGGAGTTGAAGCACAAACCATTTCTAACTTGTATTTGGCACTTGAGCATGATTTAGAGATCATACCGGTACTGAATAAAATTGACCTTCCAGGTGCTATGCCTGAAGAGATGACGGATCAAGTGGTGGAACTTTTGGGATGTGAGCCAGAGGATGTAATTCATGCCAGTGGTAAAGAAGGCATAGGGGTTGATGATATTTTGGAGGCCATTGTTAATAAAATACCTGCTCCAAAAGGTGACCTCAATGAACCACTTCAGGCTATGATTTTCGACTCAGTATTTAATTCGTACAGAGGTATTGAGGTTATATTCCGTGTGTTTAATGGCTCTATTAAAAAGGGAGACAAGATTAAGTTCGTTAATACTGGGAAAACCTATGATGCTGATGAGATTGGAATTCTTAGGTTAAAGCAAGATCCACAGCAAGAAATTAGTGCTGGGAATGTAGGGTATCTTATTTCAGGAATTAAAGTAGCTAAAGAAGTAAAAGTTGGTGATACAATTACACATGTAGAAAACCCGACAACAGAATTAATAAAGGGTTTTGAAGACGTGAAGCCTATGGTTTTTGCAGGTATATATCCTGTAGAAACTTCGGAGTTTGAAGAATTGAGAGCTTCAATGGAGAAGCTTCAGCTTAATGATGCTTCATTGGTTTGGGAACCAGAAACTTCAGCGGCTTTAGGCTTTGGTTTCAGATGCGGTTTTCTGGGGATGCTACACTTGGAAATTGTTCAAGAAAGGTTAGAACGCGAGTTCAATATGACTGTGATCACTACAGTGCCTTCAGTACAATTTCATGCTATAATGAACGATGATAGTTTACAACTGGTAAACGCACCTTCCGAGCTACCTGAATTTAATGTGACATCTCACCTGGAAGAGCCTTTCATTCGGGCGCAGATTATATCTAAGGCAGAATTCGTTGGGCCCATTATAAGTCTTTGTATTGATAAACGAGGCGAAATAAAGAATCAGGTATATCTGACATCTGATAGGGTTGAACTCACTTTTGAAATGCCTTTGGCAGAGATAGTATTTGACTTTTTCGATAAATTAAAGACCATCTCCAGAGGCTATGCCTCTCTTGACTATGAACTAATTGGTTTTAGACAGTCTAACTTAGTTAAACTCGATATTCAGTTAAACGGAGAGAAGGTGGATGCACTTTCTGCTATCGTACATAGGGATAAAGCCTACGATTGGGGGAAACGACTTTGTGAGAAGCTAAGAGAATTACTCCCTCGTCAGATGTTCGAAATTGCGATTCAGGCTTCTATTGGGACTAAGATTATTGCCAGAGAAACTGTTAAGGCAATGAGAAAGAATGTACTCGCAAAATGTTACGGTGGTGATATTACGCGAAAAAGAAAGCTATTGGAAAAACAGAAAAAAGGTAAAAAACGAATGCGCCAGGTTGGTAATGTGGAAATTCCTCAGGAGGCTTTCATGGCGGTTTTAAAACTTGACTAAATATGGGATATCAACTGTTAGACGGAAAGGCTACTGCTAAATCTATAAAGGAAGAGCTAGCAGGAAAAGTAGAACAAATCAAATCTGAAGGAGGGAAGACACCACATTTAGCAGCCGTGTTGGTTGGCGAAGATGGGGCGAGTAAAACCTACGTAAATGCCAAAGTCAAGGCATGCGAACAGATTGGATTTGGATCTACACTAATTCACCTTCCTGAAGAGACTTCTGAAGAAGAGGTTCTTGCGACTGTTGATAGATTAAATAATGATCCTGAAATAGATGGCTTTATTGTTCAGGTACCCTTACCTAAACAAATTGATGAGCAAAAGGTAGTTGAAGCTATCCTTCCAGAAAAAGATGTTGATGGTTTTCATCCTTCTAATCTGGGTAAGATGCTTTTGGATTTGCCAACGTTGTTACCCGCAACTCCAAAGGGTATGATGCTATTGATGGAGCGCAATGGAATTGAAACTTCTGGTAAAAATTGTGTGGTGATTGGAAGAAGTCATACTGTTGGTACACCCATTAGTGTTTTAATGTCTAGAAATGCTAACCCTGGAAATGCAACGGTAACACTATGTCATAGTAGAACTCAAAATCTCGCGGAGATTTGTAGTCAGGCTGATATTCTGATTGTAGCAATTGGCAGAGAGGGGTTTGTTACAGCAGATATGGTAAAAGAAGGTGCTGTGGTTATTGATGTTGGAATCCATAGAGTTCCCTCAGCTGAAACGAAATCTGGTTTCAGGTTAAAAGGAGATGTACGGTTTGATGAGGTGGCTCCTAAGTGTAGTTATATTACACCAGTACCTGGTGGTGTTGGCCCAATGACAATAGCCTCTTTACTTTGGAATACATATTTGGCTAATCAAGGCTTGGTTTAAGAGAATAGCAGTTTCAACACCTGCTTTAAAAAATTGATTATGATAGAAGAACTCAGTAGTCTCCCCGTAATGGAGGCTTTTTATACGATTCAGGGAGAAGGTCATTTCTCTGGTAATTCGGCTTACTTTATTAGACTTGGAGGTTGTGATGTTGGCTGTGTATGGTGCGATGTCAAAGATTCATGGGACGCAGAAAAGTGGCCAAAGCTATCAGTTGAAGAGATTGTTAGAGAAGTGAAGTCTCACCCAACCAGGTTAGCAGTGGTTACGGGAGGTGAGCCTTTAATGTATGACTTGACAGAATTAACCGAAAGTTTAAAGAATTCCGGACTTCAAACAAATATTGAGACATCGGGAGCTCATAAGCTAAGCGGAGATTGGGATTGGATATGTTTTTCCCCTAAGAAGTTTATGAAGCCAAAGGAAGAGTTTTATCATTCAGCTGATGAATTAAAAGTAGTTGTCTATAACAAAAGCGATTTTAAATGGGCGGAGGAACATGCTGCCAGAGTAAACCCAGACTGTTTGCTTTATCTTCAACCAGAATGGGATAGGTCTGATGTGATGCTTCCTGAAATAATAAATTATGTAAAAGACAACCCTCAGTGGAAAATATCGCTACAAACACATAAGTTTATGCAGATTCCATAGTCTTGAGGATAATAACTATCATACTGTTTCTGGTTTCACTTAACTCGCTTTGCGGTCAGGAACTCCATTCCAGAAATAAGAAGGCCATTGCCAATTACCAGAAGGCGAAGAGTCTAAGTGATATTGGGAATTTGTATCAATCTGAAGAATTGATTCTTAGTGCTCTTAAAAGAGATGACAGCTTTGATGAAGCAATTTTGCTTTTGCACCAGATATATATAAGGAAGGGCAATCTGGAGAAGTCAAGTGAAGTACTATCTCAATACAGAAGCGAGATAGATCAACCATTTGTTAATCGAATACTTTCGGACCAACTCAACTATTTTTTTGAGGAGGGGGAATATTCTAAGGCTAAGGAAATCCTTAATGGTATTAATGGTGAAATACATGGAATACCTCAAGAGGTATTTGAAATGCTTAGTAATTCGGTCGAATACGCTGTCCAACAAATAAAGTATTCAACAGAGATTAGGTTTGAATCTTTACCCAAACCGATAAATGAGTTTGGTATGCAGTACTTTCCTGCCATTACCGCTTCAGGGAAGCTTGTTTTCACTGTTAGAGAGAATAGTGGTAGGGGAGATGAGAATTTATATTTCAGTCTAGATTCAATTGGCCATTGGACTAAACCCAAACCTATTTCGCAGTTTATTAACACAGATCGTAACGAAGGTACAGCTTCAATTTCTGCAGACGGCTCTACTCTGGTTTTTACTGCATGCAATGTTCCAGGAAACATTGGAAGTTGTGATTTATACATCAGCTACTTTGACGGTAAAGATTGGCTGAAACCTGAACTACTAGGGATTGAAGTCAATAGCATAGAATGGGATTCACAACCAGCTTTGTCTAGGGATGGTAAGGAACTTTACTTCGTGAGTAAAAGGTCTGGTGGTTTTGGAGGGCAAGATATATGGTATAGTAAAAAAACTTTGGGTGGTTGGACTAAGGCAGAAAACCTGGGGCTTTCAGTCAATACAAAATATGATGATTGTTCTCCTTATATATATATAGATAAAAAGACACTTGTTTTTGCTTCTAAAGGTAGAGTAGGTATGGGAAGCTTCGATCTGTTTATCTCAACTAAAGAAAATGAGCTTTGGAGTGAGCCATTGAATCTGGGGTACCCAATTAACAATTCATTTGATCAGGTAGGATATGCTATTAGCCACAAAGGATGGGCTTATTATAGTTCATCAGAAGAAAGTGGTAAGATTGAGTTGAAGAGGTTCAAGATACCAGCAGGTTTATTGCCTAGTGTAGAAGATCGCTTTATTTCTGGGTTGGTTTTAGATGAAGTATCACTTCAGCCATTAAAAGCGAATATTAAATTCGAAGGCCCTGATTCTAATAAGCTCACATCAGTTTCAACAGAAATTGCTTCAGGAGCGTTTTCAGTCTTTGTTGAATACGATACATATTTTATTAATGTAAAAGCAGTAAGATACCACCCAGTTGAATTGACTAATTCAGAATTTAAGAAGCTTAAAGGTGGAACTCTTCTTTTGAAGCCATTTAAGGTTGGGCAGAAAATAGAAGTAAGAGATGTGAACTTCGATTTCAACAGTGCTGAACTCAAAGACAAGAGCCTACCTATATTAGATGAGGTAATTTCGTTTATACAACTAAATCCAGAGTTGATTATTGAAGTTGGGGGGCACACTGATACAATAGGTAAGGAAAAGCCGAATTATGAGCTTTCTGTCGATAGGGCAAAGTCAGTTTACCGATATTTTGTGAGTAAAGGCTTACCCAAAGAAAATTTGGTTTTTAAGGGATATGGAGAATCACGTCCTGTGAGTGCTCAAAAAGACAATGAAGAGAGTGTGCACAATCGTAGAATAGAATTCCGAATAGCAGGTTTCTTGAAATAAGTCAATTTCAAATCTCAATATTAATTGAATTTATAGATTATTTGAGTATTCCGTAAAAAAGAACTATCGAATGCTTGCATTTATGATATGTTTGACACTACGGATTTCTTCAAAAATGGTTTACCCTTACTTTTCCAAACAAAATTTTTAAATACACTAAAAAACGGTTTAAACGCAGAAAAACAGGCATTAGAGGGCTTTGAGGTGGATTCAAATTTATTTCGTAATAATTATTAATTGATGACATTTTATTTTATGTTTGGAGTTCTAAACAAATTAATTATTCATCAATTAAACTAAAACGAAAGCAAAATGAAGAGAATTTTACTGACTTGTGTCATGCTGATGCTTGCGGTTTTTACGACCACGGCATTTGCTCAGAACAGGACAGTATCTGGAAAAGTGACAGGTTCAGATGATGGACTACCACTTCCCCAGGTTACTATTTTGTTGAAAGGTACTACTAACGGTACACCAACTAATAATGATGGTGAGTATCGTATTGATGTACCTGCTGAAGGGGGTACTCTTGTATTCCGTTATTTAGGCTACGTTACACAAGAGATTGTGATTGGCGATAGGTCTGTAATCAACGTGATACTTGTTCCTGATGCTACTTCTCTTGGAGAGGTGGTTGTAACTGGTGTGGCTGCTGCTACTCCTGCTAAAAAGCTTCCTTTTACAGTTTCTTCTGTAAAAGAAAAGGTGATTAAACAAGTTCCTGCAACAGATGCTGGTTCTGCACTTGCTGGTAAAGTAGCAGGTGTTCGTGTAATTCCAAGTAACGTTCCAGGTGGAGGGCCTTCTATACAAATTAGGGGTGCTACTACTTTAGGTGGTAATAACGGTCCACTAATTGTATTGGATGGAGCAATAATTGAAGGAAGTTTATCTGATATTAACCTTCAGGATATTGAGCGTTATGAGATATTGAAAGGTGCTTCTGCTGCAACCCTTTATGGTTCAAGAGCGGCTAATGGTGTGATTTCATTGACTTCTAAGAAAGGTAATGACATAGCTGTAGGAACAACTTCTATTTTCGTAAGAACTGAGGTTGGTACTGAAAATGCTTATTCTTCTCGTAATATCGAGAAAGCAAGATACCATCCTTTCTTAATGGATCCTGCTACTGGTGATTTCTTATTGGATAATACTGGAACTGCTCAGGATGATCCTGATTTGATTTCAGATAATACTTTCCCTAGATATAGAGATCATATTGATGATTTATTTAAAGGAAGTAGTTTCTTAACTCAATATGTAAGATTGAGTACTAGAGGTGCTACTGGTAACCTTGTGCTTTCTGCTGAATACCAGGACAGAACTGGTGGTGTAGATTTCTATGATGGTAACCAGCGTTACAATGTTCAGTTACAGTCTGAGCAATATTTGGGAGATAAGCTGAAGCTATCTACTTCTATGCGTTTTATTCAGGATGAGCAGGACAACAATGCTCCGAATATCAGAACTTTGACTATTGCAGATCCAAGTGCTGATTTCTTTGCTCCTAATGAAGAAGATGGTTCGCCATTTAACTACAATGCGAACAGATTCTCTCCAACTTCTGAGTTTAACCCATTTTATCAGTTGACTAATAATAGAAACGAAAGAACTCGTAAGAGATTCATCGGTTCTATGAACTTGAAATATGATATCATTGATGGATTAACGGCTGAAGGTCGTTTCGGTATTGATACTTGGCAAGATTACTCAAGAAACTTCCAGGATATCGGATACTTGGCTAACCAGGGTGTTCCAGGTGTTGGTAACCTAGGTAGAGGTTTCAATGAGTTTACTGCTATCACATCTTCTTTCCGTTTAACTTATGTAACTAAGATTCAGGATTGGAATTTAAGATCTAACGCTTTCTTCCAGTATGAAGATAGAGGTGGAGAGGGCTTTAATGCTAATGGTAGAAATCTTGGACTTGCAGGTTTCGATCGTTTCAATAACGTTACATTATCTGCAAACGATGGTCTTCCATTCTTAGGAGCAGGTTCAACAGAAAAGAACCAAGTTGTTGCAAATAACTTCTCTCTTTCTGTTGGTGGTGACTATCAGGATAAGTATCTATTTGATATTGTGGTTAGACGTGATGGAAACTCTCTTTTCGGTAGAGACAACAGATGGCAGACATTTGCTCGTTTCTCAGCTGGATGGAGAATCACAGAAGATTTTGATATCCCAGGTGTACAAGAAGCTAAGTTGAATGCTTCATGGGGTCAGGCCGGTGGACTACCAGGTTTCTTCGATAGATTCGAAAGAGCTCCTGTAGTTAACGGTTCGATTCAGAACCCAACTGTTCTTGAAAACCCACTATTAGGACCAAATGTTACTGACGAACTAGAGCTTGGTTTGAATGTTGAATTCCTTGATAAATTTACATTCTTAGCATCTTACTCTACTCAAGAGAATAGAGAGCAGATTTTGACTATTCCACTTTCTGCTGTAACTGGTAGAAACTCACAACGTCAGAATGCTGGTACATTATCAACTAACACAATTGAGTTGACTTTAGGATATAATGCTATCCAGAAAAACGATATGAACTTATCGTTCAACTTGATCTTTGACAGAACTAGAACTGAAATCACAGAATTCGACAGACCAAGATTCCCTCTTGGATTGAATATCTGGGACTTAGGTAACAGACCTACTCAATTCTTCGGAAGAAAAATCGCTCGTTCTTTAAGCGATCTTACAGTACTTCCTGATGGAACAGTAGCTAACGTGCCTGGTGCTGGTTTAACAGTTTCTGATTTCAAAATCAACAGAGATGGTATCGTAATAGTTGCTGCTGATGAGTTTACTACAAATGAAGCAGCTATCTACCTTACTGATGAGTCTGGTGTTCAAAGAGATGATTTATTGATTGGTGATTCTCAAGCTAACTTTAACATGGCGTTGCAAACTAGCTTTGATTATAAGAACTTCTCAGTATTCATGCTTTGGGAATACCAAAATGGTGGTTCTACTTACTACCAAGGTGGTCAGTGGTTGGCTAGAGATAGGTTACACCCAATCTTTAACCAAGGAGACTTCCCTGAAGGACAGAGACAAGCTAATACTTACTTAGCTACTATTTATAATGTGAACAGAGCTACTGATTTCTGGGTAGAAGATGCTACTCACTGGAGAATGAGAGAGCTTGCGTTTAACTATGATTTAGGTGGTGATCAATTGGCAAAAATTGGTCTTGATAAAGTGTTCAAAAATGTGAGATTGAGTTTAATCGGGCGTAACCTGTTATTATTCAGTAACTACCCTGGTTATGATCCAATCAGAAGCTTTGACAACTTTGCATACCCACTTGTTAGATCTTACAATGGTTCAATTGCATTGACGTTCTAATAACAGACTTAAATCAAGAAAAAATCATGAAAAGAATATTCAAATGTTTTGGGGTAGTAGCAGCGATTTTCGCTGTTACTCTAACCTCTTGCGAGGATTTGGAAGTGGAGAACTTGAATGAAAAAGATAGTTCTGATATCTTCTCTGATCCTAGTACGTTCCCATCAGTTGTTGATGGTGCATTCCTTACTTGGTGGCAAGGTATTCAATTAAGTCAACCAAACATGCCTATTTCAGTTGGAGCTCAAACATTAAGTTCTAGCTGGGGTAACTGGGGTATGAGAGACTTGGGTACTATACCAAGGCAACCAATCCAGAATACATTGACTTATAACAACCGTGGGTTTATGACAACTCCTTGGTCTAGAATGAACCAAGCACTGTCACAAGTAAACGACCTTTTAAGAGTTGTTAATGACGATTTTGGAGGAAGTGTGATTGATGAGAATGGAAACAATCTTACCAATCAAGTATTTGCGAATGGTAAATTACTGCAAGGTTTAACCTTAGGTTTCTTGGGTCTAATATTTGACCAGTCATTTATTGCGGATGAAACTGTGAGTGCTACTGAACTAGGTGATTTGGAGTTAAGCCCTTACACTGATGTGATTCAGGCTGCTGTTACTAAATTGACTGAAGCAGCTGCTTTATTTGATGGAGATAACTCAACTACTCATTCAGCAATCAATGGTTTGAATTATAACAATGTTGAAGCTGCACGTTTCGCTAGATCTTATGCTGCTAAGCTATTAGCTTATTCAGCAAGAACCGGTGCAGAAACTGCTGCTAATGATTGGAATAGAATTCTTAACCTTACTAGTAATACTGTAACTGCTGATATTTCTCCTGCTGGTGATGGTGTTTTCTGGTGGACAAGAATCCTGATTCAGGGACAATTCCCTCTTTGGACTCGTGTTAGTCAGCGTGTTATCAACATGATGGAAGGTGGAACTGGTAGTGGTACTACTAACGATCCTGGTAACGCAACTGCTCCTTATCCGTGGCCTGATGGTGTGAATACTTTACCTCAAATTGCTACTCCTAGGGATGCTAGGATTACTTCTGATTTTCAGTATAACACTGGTGTTCAGTTTGCTGCCGATAGAGGTTACTACTTCTTTAGTAGTTATAACTTTAGAAAGTATCCTGGTTACCTGGCTGCTTTCTTAGGCCCAATGCCTCACTTGACGCTTAATGAAATCGGAATGATCAGAGCGGAAGCTTTAGTTAGAACTGGTGGAAGTAAGACTGATGCTGCTAACCTTATTAATGCTACAAGAGTTACACGTGGTGGACTTGCTGCATTAACTGGTACTGAATCAGATGCTGAGCTATTGAAGCAAATCACTTACGAAAGACTAGTTGAGTTTGCATGGGATGGTGCTTTAAATGGTTGGTTCTTCAGAAGAATGACAACTGAGCCTTCAATGCAGCTACAACCTGGTACAGCTTCACAATTACCTCTTCCTGCTCAGGAATTGGAGATTATTGGTGTTGATGTTTACACTTTCGGTGGACTATAATATTAGAATTCATATAATAAAAGCCTCAAGTTTTACTTGGGGCTTTTTTATTACCTTTCTATTTGAGAAATTCGTTGGCTAAATCTATTTTCCATCATGAAATCATTTGTAAAGAACCTTCTGTTATTACTGATTATTTTAAGTGTCTATGCTAGTTGTGATAGACAACCATATGTGCTCGCTGAAGAAGTGGAAATTTCCTATAAAGACACTATAAGGGTTAATGATTGGATATCTATTGATGGGGTGAAATTTACTCATGTAAACAATTATGACCAGATGAAGGAAGATTCTTTGAATACTTCGATGGTTTACGAGAAGAACGCCCTACCTACAACTAAGCAAAAAATATTGGTGCCCGGTGGTGGAGATCACGAATTTGGTGCTTATTCTAGCCCTTCGGACATAGCTATGGGATTATTTCAGGCCTTGAGTTTATCAGAGAAGAATGATTTAGGCCAGTTCTATGGGTTTAGAGGGCATATTTTGGATTTGTCAACGGGTAAATTCGTCTTTTACAGAAAGGACGGAGAGAAGATAAAAGTGATGACCAGCAAGGGTTATGGTGGCGTGGTGAGAAAACTAAAATAGCTCGTGCAACTCTCTTAATTTATTACTACTTTATTGATGATTGTAGTTTAAGACTACTATCAAGGTCATCTCAAAATTCAACGGTAAATAAAGATATGTGATATTTTGGTGTTATTACCAAAGTGTTTGCATGTATTTTGCTAACTCAGACTATTACTGCTGGATGTTGAAAAAGACTTATATCTTAATTCTTCTTTGTTCTATTTTTTTATGCTCATGCGAACAGGGAGAAAATAACAATACACGATTTTCACTTCTTGAACCCGTTAAGAGTGGGTTTGACTTTACTAATCAACTTCTCGAAAGTGATTCCATAAACGCCTATACATACCTTTATATCTACAATGGAGCGGGTGTAGGAATAGGGGACTTTAACAATGACGGTCTAGAAGATGTATTTATGGCTGGTAATATGGTGTCGAGCAAACTCTTCCTTAATAGGGGGGATATGAAGTTTGATGATATTACTGAAACTTCGGGATTAAATACTTCTAGTTGGATACACGGTGTATCTGTCATAGATATTAATGCCGATGGCTTTAAGGATTTATACCTGAGTGTAGGCGGTTTGGAAGTGGGAAACTCGTCTAAAAACTTACTTTTTGTTAACAATGGAGATCTGACGTTTAAAGAAGCATCTGCGGATTACGGTTTGGACGTTAATAGTCTAACAACTCATTCCGCATTTTTTGATTATGACAAAGACGGTGATTTGGATGCCTACTTGATCAACTATGAAAACAATCCACAAAAGGATCCTACTGCGATAAAGAAAAAGAAGTTTGATGGGCAATCCATTAGTAATGATAAACTATTAAGAAACGACAATGGAAAGTTTGTTGACGTTTCTATGGCATCTGGTATAAAGCAAGAAGGATATAGTTTGGGATTAGCTGTTTCTGATTTTGATAATGATGGTTGGCTGGATGTTTATGTCAGTAATGATTTTACTTACGATGATAACCTTTACATAAATAATGGAGACGGAACCTTTAGCGATAAAATTGGAGAGTTTCTAAAGCATACCAGCAATTTCGGTATGGGCATTGACATGGGAGATATCAATAATGATGGACATATAGATATGTTTCAGGTAGATATGTTACCGGAAGACAATAGAAGACAAAAGAAGTTGTTGAGTGGCTTGAACTATAGTCGATTTGAACTGCTTACAAAGAATGGTTATCAACCACAATACATGAGGAACTCACTACAGATGAACTCTGGTGTATCAAGCTTCCAAGAAATTGGGCACATGGCTGGTGTTAGTAGCACTGATTGGAGCTGGGCACCTTTGATTGCTGACCTTGACAACGATGGAAATAATGATCTCTATATTACTAATGGCTATACTAAGGATGTTACAGATGTGGACTTTCGTGACTTTGTAATAAGCGAAAATCAGAAAAGAAATACTGTGTTTGACCCTAAAGTTGTTATAAATGCTTTAAAGGACTTGAAGGGTGAAAAAGTACCGAATTATGCTTATGTAAACAAAGGAGACTATAGTTTTGAAAATTATTCCGAGAAATGGGGCTTGAATGAACCAAGTTTTTCGACCGGGGCGGCTTATGCTGACCTGGATAATGATGGTGATCTGGATATAGTTGTTAACAATATCAATCATCAGTCATTTCTCTATAGAAATAATTCAGAGAAACTTGATAGCCTTAACTATCTCACATTGGATATTTCTATAGATAATGATCCAAATAAAGCAACTGGTACTAGAGTAAAGCTTTATACTAATGATGAAGTATTTACCTCAGAAGTATACCCATATAGAGGTTTTCAATCTACAGTTGATTCACGTTTACACTTTGGACTCGGAAACCATAAGTTTGTTAATAAGTTAGAGGTTCTTTGGCCAGATAATACCAAAACAGTACAAACCAATGTTTCGGCAAATCAGTTTCTTGAAATTGACAGAAGAATCTCTAATGTTGAAGAAGTTTTTGATTCTGAAATCTTTGAAGGAATACTCAAAAAGGCTGAGTCTAGTATAGATTTCAGTTATAACCACAAGGAATCTTTCTTTGTTGATTTTAACAGAGAGCCACTAATACCGCATAAGATATCTGAGGAAGGTCCGTGTTTGGTACGGGCTGATGTTAACAATGATGGGTTGGATGATATTTTTATTGGAGGTGCGGCAGGTATACCTGGCAAGATATTTTTACAATCAAAATCTGGCGGGAATACATCTTTCAAGGTTGCAGATTTGGAGGGTAAAGAATCAGAGGATGCTGATGCTCTGTTTTTCGATTCAGACTTGGATGGAGATTTAGACTTGTATGTAGTAAGTGGAAGTAATGAGTTTGAAATAGGCAGTAAACACTACAAGGACAGGTTGTATTTAAATGATGGCAAGGGAAGGTTCAGGTTAGCAGTGAATGCCCTGGAAGGAATTGAGGCAAACAGTGGTAGCGTTGTTACGCCAAATGATTTTGATAATGATGGTGACTTAGACCTGTTTGTGGGGAGTAGATGCTTGTCTGGAGAATATCCAAAACCAGGTAAGAGCATGCTACTTTCCAATGAAGGAGGTGTATTTTCAAATGTTACCGAAAAACTGGCGCCCGAATTGGTTGAGGTTGGTATGGTTAAAGATGCTGTATGGGCAGATGTTAATGGAGATGGTCGAGATGAGTTAGTTTTGGCTGGTGAGTTTATGAGCATAAAGATTTTTGAGAATTCAGGAAATGTACTTTCAGATGAGACTGAAAAATACGGACTGTCCGACTACAAAGGCTGGTGGAACTCAATTAAAGTTGTAGATATAGATCAAGATGGAGATTTGGATATAATTGGAGGAAACCTAGGCTTGAACAGTAGGTATAAAGCTTCAAGTAAAGAGCCTTTATCCGTTTATGCTAATGACTTTAATAAAGACGGCCGTTTAGATGCGGTCATTAGTTATTACAATGGAGGTAAGGAGTATATTATCCACGATAGAATAACACTTTCCCAGCAGATTAACTCTATTAAAAAGAAGTTTGTAAAGAATCTACAATACGCAGAAGCAACGATGGAAGATGTTTTTGGTAAGGAACGTCTTGATGCATCGGATGTATTACAAGCTACTCATTTCGAAACCAGCTTGTTCCTGAATGAGAATGGAAGATATGTGTTGAAAGAATTGCCTAAAGAGGTACAGTTTGCTCCTGTCAGTGCAATTCAGATACTTGATTTTGATAATGACGGAATATTGGACCTTTTATTTGCAGGAAATTCATACGCTCCAGAAGTATTCACTGGAAGATATGACGCACAAAGTGCAATTCTTTTAAAAGGTACAGGATCAGGTAATTTCATGTCTTTGAGTCAAGCTTTGAGCGGCTTGAAAAATAGTGGAGTTGTTAACGATATGGCTATGCTGGAATTTGATGGCAAGCCTCATGTATTACTTCTGAAGAACAATGATAAAGCAGAGCTTCTTCAGGTTAGCATGTCCGATAATAGACTGTCTAGTCGTTATTGACCTTTTCCTGTCTATTTATGTTGTCTATAACCAGACAAGAGCATCGGTAATCAGTATATTTGTGACAGATTTCAAATGAGCATATCATATGATCATAGTTACAGGTGCAGCAGGATTTATAGCAAGTTGCTTGATAAGTAAACTCAATTCAGATGGGTTTAACGATATCATAGCCGTTGATAAATTTAACGTAAAGGAAAAAGATAGAAACCTTGAAGGAAAGAAGCTCAAGGAGAAAATCGATAGAGATTTTTTCTTTGATTGGTTTCGAGAAAATGCTGATAAAGTAGAGTTCGTATTCCATTTGGGAGCAAGAACCGACACAGCTGAATTTGACTATGAATTGTTAACCAGGCTGAATTTTGAGTATTCAAAACAAATCTGGAAAATCTGTGCGCAAAACCAAATCCCTCTGGTCTATGCTTCATCTGCGGCAACTTACGGAGCAGGAGAAAATGGATATAAAGACAGTCATAATGTTCTGAATGATCTGGAACCACTTAACCCATATGGGGTTTCAAAAAATGAATTTGATAAATGGGCGATTGTTCAAGACGAGAAACCATTTTTTTGGGCGGGTCTTAAATTCTTTAATGTTTATGGACCAAATGAGTACCATAAGGGTAGAATGGCATCTGTGGTGTTACATGCCTATAAACAGATACAAGAGACAAGTGCAATGAAACTGTTTCGCTCTCATAATGTAAATTATAAGGATGGAGAGCAGTTGAGAGATTTTGTTTATGTAAAAGATGTGGTTGAGGTATGTACATTCTTAATGCATCATAGAAGAGATTCCGCTATATATAATCTTGGCACCGGAAAAGCTCGCACGTTTTTTGATCTGGTTTCGGCAACATTTAAAGCTTTAGGTAAAAAGAAAGATATAAGCTTCATTGATACTCCTGAGGATATTAGAGACAAGTATCAGTACTTTACCGAGGCAGATATGAATAAATTAATTGAAATAGGATACTCAAGACCGTTTACTTCTTTAGAAGAGGGGGTTGAAGATTATGTAAGAAACTATCTTATAGAAAATAAAACACTATAAATATGAAGGTTAGAATTTTATTAACTGTGTTGATGTTCGTATTTGGTTTTTCAGTATATGGACAAAAAAACACACAGAAGAAAGCAGTGAGAGATAGCGTTATTTTCTTTTATGGTGCTATGGAACTGGACAATGGTTTACATGTTGTTACTCCCATAGACTCAGTTAAAGTTCCAGTTAACAAAGTAAAGCAGACAGTCTTCACTTTAAATTCCAATAACCGACTCCGAATATTGAAGTTTGCCCAGAATGAACTGGGTGACAAGAAACTAAGAATCAAAAATCGAAGAGCTACTATGATTCTAGAAACCAAAGGAGACTTGAATCAGTTAAGAACCGCACTTGATAGATTTTCCAATATGAACAAAGGCGGCATCTATGTTTTAAATAAGTATCAATTTGTTAAACCGGAAGAGCTCAAAGAGGGACCCGGTAGAAAAGAGACCGTTTATTAGGATGTTTTTTTGGGTTACTTGTTAGGGTACAGGTACTTTTTATCAGATAATACACGGTAAGTCTAAACCCTTGATTTTATTCACCCTGATTATAGAATTCAAGGCGCTGTTTTTTACTTGTGATTGAATGCTATCAATTCCTAAAGTATATTTGCACAAATTTGTGAGTAGGGATGGTTTACGTAAGTAGAAAAGAGCACTTTAACGCAGCGCATAAGCTTTATAACCCAAATTGGTCTGAAGAAAAAAACAGACAGGTATTTGGCCCATGTGCTAATGCCAATTGGCATGGCCATAACTTCGAGTTAATAACCACAGTAAAAGGGAAACCTGATCCCGAAACCGGCTTTGTTGTAGACTTAAAGCAACTTTCAACCTTAATAAGAGAGCATGTAATTAGTAGGTTAGACCATAAAAACCTGAATATTGACGTTGATTTTATGCAGGGGAAAATGGCTAGTACGGAGAATCTTGTTATTGAAATCTGGAAAATACTCGAGCCAAAGGTTAGGGAAATCACAGAACATGGTCAACTTCATTCATTGAAGTTATATGAGACCCCCCGAAACTTTGTAGAATACTTTGGAGAATAAAAAAAGTGGCCTAGGCCACTTTTAACTTTTTGAACTTAGACTTTTCAAACTTTTCCTGAGCATATGCCCTGTCAATTTCCAGAGTCTGAACCTCTTGATTAGAAGGAAGTTCAAACATCGCATCAGTCATTATGGCTTCGCAAATAGACCTAAGCCCTCTGGCTCCCAACTTAAATTCTAAAGCCCTTTCCACTATATATTCTAAGGCATCTTCTTTGAAGGTCAATGTTTTGTCCTCCATACCAAAAAGCTTAGTGTACTGCTTTGTCAATGCGTTTTTAGGTTCAGTCAAAATACTTTTCAGAATCTCATTATTGAGTGGATTTAAGTGAGTAACTATAGGCAAACGACCAATAAGTTCTGGTATTAAACCGAAGTTTTTCAAATCCTGAGAGTTTACATATTGATGTAAATTGTCTCTGTCAATATCCGCAGTATCTTCTTTAGAAGTAGCAAAGCCTAAAGGTTGAGTATTTAATCTGTTGGCAATGTTCCTGGCTATTCCATCAAAAGCCCCACCACAGATGAATAAGATATTGTCTGTATTCACAGAAATCATCTTCTGATCAGGGTGTTTTCTACCACCTTGAGGCGGAACGTTGACTGAAGTTCCTTCCAGAAGCTTAAGTAGCGCTTGTTGGACACCCTCGCCACTAACATCTCTTGTAATTGAAGGGTTGTCAGATTTACGGGCAATTTTATCTATCTCATCTATGTATATGATTCCGCGTTCAGCAGATTCTACATCATAGTTAGCTGCTTGTAATAGTCTGGTTAGAATACTTTCTACATCCTCACCAACATATCCAGCTTCAGTTAGTACAGTGGCATCAGCAATACAAAATGGAATCTGTAAAATCTTTGCTAAAGTTTTAGCAATGTAAGTCTTTCCAGTACCGGTTTCTCCAACCATAATGATATTAGATTTTTCTATCACAATATCATCTGATTCAGACTTCTGTATAAGTCTTTTGTAATGATTATAAACAGCAACGGAGATTACCTTTTTTGCTTCATCTTGTCCAACAACATATTGATCAAGATACTTCTTCATGTCAATAGGTTTGATCAAGTTGAATTTTGGAGAATCTTCAGACGTTTTGGTCTTGAGTTCTTCCGAAAGAATTTGGTTAGCCTGAGTAATACAGTGATTACAAATATGGGCATGAATGCCTGATATCATCAGGTCAACATCTTTCTTGTTTCGTCCGCAAAACGAACAGGTTACCTCCGCCATATGTGTTTTATTTTCTTTCAAGTACTTCGTCTATTAGGCCGTACTTTTTTGCCTCTTCAGATCTCATCCAATAATCCCTGTCAGAGTCCTTTTCGATTTTGTCATAAGATTGTCCCGAGTGCTTCGAGAGAATCTCATACAAGTCTTTCTTAACCTCAAGTGTTTGTTTCAAAGATATCTCCATATCAGAAGCCTGTCCTTGCATTCCACTCATTGGCTGGTGAATCATTATACGTGAGTGTTTTAATGCAGCACGTTTATTAGCTGCTCCGCCAGATAAAAGTACGGCACCCATTGATGCAGCTAATCCTGTACAAATTGTAGCAACATCAGGCTTCACAAACTGCATTGTGTCATAAATGCCCAAACCTGCATAAACAGATCCTCCAGGACTATTAACGTACATTACCACATCTCTATTGGGGTCAACAGACTCCAGGAATAATAGCTGAGCAGTTATAATGTTTGCAATATTATCATCAACACCCATACCCAGAAATATAATTCTGTCCATGATCAATCTTGAGAAAACGTCAATCTCAGCAAAACGAGTAGGGCGCTCCTCTATAACCGATCTGGTCATATTTTGGATATGATTTGCATAATCATCTATAGTAGAACCACTCACTCCTTGGTTGTGAATGGCGTATTTTCTGAATTCTTTACCGTCAATCATTAGTTTATTAACCTTAATCCTAACAAAATTAAAAAAAAAGCCCTCTTACAAAAGGACTTTTAGGTAACATCTTAAATAGAACAGAAGTTCTGACTATGCTCCAACAATCTCTTTGAATTTATCGAGATTGACTTTCTTGCTCTTGATTTCAATATTATTCTTAACGAAGTCCAACACTTTTTCTTGTTGAACCTGCTCAGCCATCTTCATGTAATTCTGTCCGTTTTCACCTTGTAGGTAGTTTTCAACGAAAGAATCCATCTGATCTCCTAACTGTCCAAGCCCCGAGCCCATGAACTGTGCTTCTATCATTTTACGTGTAGCAGCCTTAATATCATCATGCTCTGGTTTTACTTCATTCTCTTTAGCAATCTCACCAGAAATTAAATTCCATCTCAACTGATCTGCATAAATATCATACTCCTTCTCAATATCAGCATCAGTTACTTTGCCGTCTCCGGAAAGTTTCAACCAATCCTTTAGGAAAGCATCAGGTAATGTGATTTTAGTATTGGCAATTAAAGTGTCCTGAATTGTTTTGTTTAACCAAGCATCAGTTTCCCTGTTGTAGTTTTGACCAACAGTCTCAACAATTTTTTGCTTGAATTCTTCCTCTGATTTTATCGTGTCAGGGCCAAATGTTTTATCGAAAAGCTCCTGGTTTACCTCAGCAAGTTCCTTTCTGTTCACATTTTTAACTTCAAAAACGAAGTTCATGTCCATACCGGCTAACTCATCTGCAGTTTTACCAATCTGTGCAGCTTGTTTAGCCGCATCTTTGTAAAGCTTAGATAAGTCAACTTTAATTTCATCCCCTTTCTTTTTATTGAGGAATTTCTTGGCGTTAGTCTTATTCAACTCATTCAACTCAACTGTGGTATCATGAGAGAAATCTTCCTGTTTAAAAGTACCAAAGAGAACATCTCCTTCTTCACTTTTCTCAGGGTTAGTCATCGTGCCAAATTGAGACCTTACATTAGTTACTGTTTCTTCAATTACTGTATCATCTACCTCTATTTCGTAAGCAGTAACTTTGGTTTTCTTATTAAGGTCAACCTTGAAATCATCAACCAGACCAATATTGTATTCAAACTCGAATTCAACCTGATTATCCCAATCAACAGACTCAACTTGTTCTTTGTTCGGAATAGGCTCTCCAAGGATCTTGATTTCATTATCCTTGATGTAGTCTTGGATAGCATGACCTACTAGGTGATTGATTTCTTCAACAAGAATAGACTTTCCGTACATCTTCTGAATTACCCCCTGAGGGACTTTTCCAGGACGAAAACCTTTGATTTGAGCTTTCTTGCTGTAGTCTTTGATTTTTTCGTTTACTTTCGATTGATAATCAGCCTCGTTTAATTTAACTTTAATAGAGGCCAAGTTCGAATCCTTTTTGTCTAACGTGATATCCAATTCTTTACAGTTTTATGTCAACATAAACAAAAACCCTCGAGTCTTTCGACTGAGGGTTCTTTTAGTGCGGATGGAGGGACTCGAACCCCCATGCCCTGAGGCGCTAGATCCTAAGTCTAGTGCGTCTACCAATTTCGCCACATCCGCAGGCTCCTTGAAAATGGAATGCAAAGGTAAACGATTTAGTTTTTAATGAACAATAGATTCAGGAAAAAAATTTTAATAAAATTCA
Organism: uncultured Roseivirga sp.; assembly: GCA_947493005.1. Lineage (GTDB taxonomy): Bacteria > Bacteroidota > Bacteroidia > Cytophagales > Cyclobacteriaceae > Roseivirga. Next base: position 4,863 of record CANLOY010000001.1, on the reverse strand, counting down.
TTTAAAATCCTCCATAACTTTACGAAATGATTGCGGTAGATATTGAAGCAGAAAGAAAAGAAATCATCAGGAGATATAGGAGGCTTTTAAGAAAAGCCAAACCCTTTCTAAAAGATGATGATGCCAAGATGATTAAAAAGGCATTTTATACATCTTTAGAAGCGCACAAAGAGATGCGGAGAAAGTCCGGAGAACCTTATATATATCATCCACTTGCTGTTGCTGAAATTTGTGTCGAAGAAATAGGGTTAGGAACAACCTCAATTATTGCAGCACTCCTGCACGATGTTGTTGAAGATACAGAGATTGAGTTAGAGGAGATAGAGGAGAGCTTTGGCCCTAAAGTGGCCAAGATTATTGATGGACTTACAAAGATATCTGGAGTTTTTGACCACGGTAGCTCTCAGCAAGCAGAGAACTTCAGAAAGATGTTACTCACGCTTTCAGAAGATGTAAGGGTAATTCTAGTCAAACTTGCTGACAGGCTGCATAACATGAGAACCTTGGGAAGCATGCCCAGGCACAAACAACTCAAAATAATTTCCGAGACTATCTATTTATATGCCCCATTAGCACATAGATTGGGTCTTTATGCCATTAAATCGGAGCTGGAAGATCTATGGCTGAAATACTCAGAACCGGATGTTTATCAGGAAATTGTTGCTAAGATTGCTGAAAATAAAGCATCAAGAACAAGGTTCATAAGAAACTTTATGGGGCCTATACTCGATGAAGTGGTGAAAACCGGCTTAAAATTCGAGGTTAAAGGGAGACCAAAGTCAATACATTCCATTTGGAATAAAATGAAAAAACAGGACATACCTTTCGAAGAGGTTTATGATCTGTTTGCGGTAAGAATAATTATTGACACACCAAATGATCAGGAAAAAGCAGCTTGTTGGCAAGTGTATTCCATAGTTACCGACTTTTATACCCCCAATCCAGATAGACTAAGAGATTGGGTGAGCACGCCCAAGGCAAACGGATATGAATCTTTGCATACTACAGTAATGAGTAGAACAGGCAAGTGGGTTGAGGTACAGATTCGTACAAAGCGAATGAATGATATTGCCGAAAAAGGATATGCTGCACATTGGAAGTATAAAGACGGTATGTCAGGGTCCCATGAGTCAGGGCTGGAGCTGTGGATAGGTAAGGTTCGCGAAATGTTAGAGCAAAACGATACAAATGCAATCGAGTTTGTTGATGACTTTAGAGCTAACCTTTTCAATGAAGAAGTGTTTGTATTTACGCCCAAAGGAGATTTAAAAATCTTGCCAAGCGGAGCCACTTCCCTGGATTTCGCTTTTGATATACATACCGAGATAGGTGCTAAATGCCTGGGTGCTAAAGTCAATAACAGGCTTGTTCCTTTAAACTATAAACTAAAGAACGGAGATCAGGTAGAGATTTTAACCTCTACAAAACAGAGACCTAATGAAGACTGGTTAAGATTTGTAGTTACATCCAAGGCCAAATCTAAAATTAAGGATACGCTTAAAGAGGCCAAGAAGAGAGCGGCATTAGATGGTAAGGAAATCGTTCAGCGAAAGCTGAAACAAATGAAAATTCCTTTTGATGGAGATGTGACTAATCAATTGAGAGCCTACTTCGAAGAGAAAACAGTCACCGATTTTTATTATAAAGTAGGAAGAGGCCTGATAGATCCATCAAGGATTAAGAACTTTAAAGACTTTAAAACCGAAAAGCAAAAGAGTTTAAGGGCAAAAAGCAAGGAGTTCAAGTATGCTGATGATTTCAAGAAGATTAAATCAGAAGGTACCGATATCTTACTCATAGGTGAGGATATGGATGTTTTTGATTACAAATTTTCAAAATGTTGCAATCCAATCCCTGGGGATGATGTTTTTGGTTTTGTTACAGTTAATGAAGGTATCAAGATTCACAGAACTACATGCTCCAATGCACCCGAGTTATTGTCAAACCATGGTAATAGAATCGTGAAGGCCAAGTGGCTTTCCGAACAACAAAATGCCTTTTTGGCGGGCTTGAGAATTATTGGCACCGATAGAGTAGGTCTAATGAGAGATGTAACCGATATAATTTCAAATGAGTTGAAAGTAAATATGCAATCAATAAGTATAGATACTGAGACTGGAATTTTTGATGGTCAAATAAGGTTGTACATTAACAATACGAAGCACCTGGATGAGCTTATCAGTAAACTTGAAAAAGTATCTGGGGTTATGAGAGTTACACGTTTTGAATCTCTTGAGGAGAATGACAATTCTTGATTCCTTAAATGGTAAAGAATCTTATATTTGCACCCTAATCAATATAGATGTCGCTAAATCAAAAAGTATTCGATGAAGTAAAGGAGATTTTTACGGCTTATCTTGAAAATAAGGCCTTAAGGAAAACTCCGGAGCGATTTGCTATACTAGAAGAAATCTATTCACGAGAAGGTCATTTTGATGTAGAATCACTTTACATCAGTATGAAGAACAAAAATTACAGAGTGTCTCGAGCTACTGTTTATAATACCTTAGATTTATTGGTAGAGTGTGACTTAGTTACCAAGCATCAGTTTGGTAAGAATATGGCCCAGTATGAAAAATCATATGGCTATAAACAACATGACCATATTTTGATGGTTGACTCTTCAGAAGTGGTTGAATTTTGTGACCCAAGAATTCAGAACATTAAAAACACACTAGAAGAGATGTTTGATATAGATATCATGCATCATACCCTTTACTTTTTTGCTAAAAAGAAATCAGGTAAACCTGATGAACAAAATAAACTAGATTGATATGAAATTCACCTCCAAAGAAGAAGACGGTGTGTTCTTTCTCTCATTAAACGGCAACCTGATTGGGGAAGAAGCAGGCTCGGGTATTTTAGAAGCTGCCAATCACGCAATCAATAATAAAACTACCCTATGTCTCATTGATATCGAAAATGTCAAGTACATAAATAGTAGTGGTATTGGCGTATTAATCACACTTTTGACCAAGTTCAGGAATCAGGAAGGTGAAGTGGTTATTGTAAAACCATCAGAGCATGTCAATAAACTCTTAATCATTACAAAACTTACAGCCATCTTCAAAATCTCAGATTCAGTAGAAGAGGCCTTAAAAGAATTAAAATCTTAATCTCACTTTATTAAGTGTACTAACCCATATAAGATAGATGAAAGTAGACGTATTGCTAGGTTTGCAATGGGGCGATGAAGGAAAAGGAAAAGTAGTAGACTACCTTGCTCCTCAGTATAATGTTGTAGCCAGATTTCAAGGAGGACCGAATGCAGGTCACACCCTTGAGTTTGATGGGCATAAGCACGTCCTTCATCAAATACCATCTGGTATCTTCAGAGAAAAGATTAAGAATATAATAGGTAATGGGGTCGTTCTGGATCCTGTTGTCTTTAAAAAAGAAATAGAAGGTCTTGCAAAGTTTAGCATAGACCTTAAAGCCAATCTCTTTATCTCAAAAAAAACCCAGCTGATTCTGCCTAGCCATAAACTCCTTGATGCAGCATATGAAAAAGCAAAAGGAAAGAATAAGATTGGGTCAACTCTAAAAGGTATTGGCCCATCATATCAAGATAAGATTGCAAGAAACGGTATAAGGGTGGGAGATATTCTAGCTCCTGGTTTTGAAGAGAGGTACCGAAATCTTGTTAATAAACATGAGAATACATTAAGTCATTTTGATTTTGAATATGATCTCAATGAAGCAGAAGCACCGTTTTTCGAAGCAATCAGCTTTCTTAAAGAGTTCAACCTTGTCAATTCAGAATACCTGATAAATAAAAGCATTCAGTCTTCAGAGTCAATACTAGCTGAAGGAGCCCAAGGTTCTTTACTAGATATTGATTTTGGAAGTTACCCTTATGTGACTAGCTCAAATACAATGACTGCCGGAGCTTGTACTGGACTGGGAGTTGCTCCACATAACATAGGAGAGGTCTTCGGGATTTTTAAAGCCTACTGTACAAGAGTAGGGGGAGGCCCATTCCCAACAGAGCTATTTGATGAGACTGGAGAAGCTATTCAAAAAGAAGGACATGAGTTTGGGGCTACAACTGGTCGTGCTCGTAGGTGTGGTTGGTTAGATTTACCAGCCTTGAAGTATGCTATAATGATCAATGGGGTTACTCAGCTTTACATGATGAAGGCTGACGTATTATCTATTTTGGATGAGATAAAAGTGTGTACTCATTATCAAATGGGAGATGGAACATTGACCGAAGAGATTCCTTTTCAACTGTTGGATGAAAAAATAACCCCGGTTTATAAAACATTGAAAGGTTGGAGGTCTGATGTTACAGAGGTGAAGTCTTACGATGATGTCCCTGTTGAGCTCAAAGATTATATTCAGTTTATTGAACAGGAAACCGGGGTGCCTATTACTATTGTTTCTGTAGGACCAGATAGAACACAGACTATCCTTCGTTGATTTTAGATAGTCATGAAATTTAAAAACCTCTTGTTACTAAGAGGTTTTTTTATGTCTCTAACTTGGCAAAGGTTTACCTTCCCTACATGTTATTGCTTGAGTTGCTGACTGAAAGATCCGATAACTTGAATTAGTCAGAGTCTCTGCGAACCCTTCAACAAGTTTGAATTGATTAATTCAAATTGGTATAGATGACCTTTACGGTGGTGAATTTTGAGATTAGCCTAGTCTCTTAATGAGTCATTTCACTAAGGTTAAAATAGGTTAGGTAAATTAAATTGAACTGTCAATTCCTCATCCTGAGTACTTTAAGTAATTAGTTTAATTTCTTTTCATTTTATTGTTTCCAGTAAAGAATAATTCCTTTACCTTTGCGCTCCCATCGGACGGGAATGGGGTTAATTTTTTGGAATGTTGAGAGGTTTGAGAGGTTTTAAAAAA